>CAWIIJ010000016.1:0-23501 GCA_963836145.1 uncultured Acidobacteriota bacterium | reverse complement strand
GACCGTCAGTCCTTCGGGCCAAAGATTCAAATGGTCGGAAATGATGAACCCTTGCATCTTGAAGCGCGCCACCAGAAACATGCCCGGATTCAGGATGGCGCTTTTCGGCACAGACCCGGGCGTCATGTTGTAGTCGGCGATGAGACCGCAAATCGCAACCCGTGCAAAGGGGTTGAGCAGCATCATGACCGCATTCAACACATCGCCGCCGACGTTTTCGAAGTGCGCATCCACGCCTTTGGGCGCGGCGGCGCCAATCAATGCCGCCAACGCCTTGGCATCGGCGGCCGTCTTGTAGTCGACGTTGACGGGGTGGTGAGCATCCTGCGCAGCCGCAACACGCCGCCAGCGACGCGGGTGCCGGAGGTTGTGCCGTGCGCAAACTTACGATGATTTCTTACGATGTACATACTTCTTCCGCCATCCCCGCTACTTTCACAGGCTGCGATCCCGGAGTGGTGCCGAGCACTCCCACGCCCGGAATATAAGACTCTTGAACGCGTTGCCGTCAGCGATCCGTGGTTCGAGATCTACAAACCGGCGTCCGGAGTGTTTGCCATCTACGAACCGCATCAGGCAGAAGAGGTGATCAGTTACTTGATCGTCGGCGAGAAGCGCGCCCTGTTGTTCGATACCCGCATGGGGATGAGCGATATCAAGGTCACGACCGAACTCACGAAGCTGCCATCGTCGTGTTGAACTCTCATTCGCATGACGACCACGTGGGCGACAACTGGGAATTCGACACGATCTACGCCATGGATACGGACTTCACCCGCCAGAATGCGCAAGGATCGCGCGAAGACGCCAAGACGGAACAAGACATTGCCAAGAGCCAGATCATCGCGGCGGATTCGATGGCGAAGCTGGTGGGGGCGGGCGGCATCACCTTCATCGTCGCCACCGTCATGATCTCGACGTTCGGCACGCTCAATGCCACCGTTCTGACCGCGCCGCGAATCTTCTTCGCGATGGCTGAAGACCGGCTTTTCTTCGAGCCCCTCGCCCGTGTGCACCCTCGGTTCAAGACGCCGCATGTCGCGGTCATTCTTTCAGGTGCTCTTGGAATACTGTATGTGGTAGTTGCCACCGCGCTCAGCGGTTCTAAAGCCTTTGGGCCCTGACCGATGCGTTCGTCATTGGGATGGTGCCGTTCTACGCGCTCTCGGTTGGTTCCGTCTTTATCTTTCGACGGCGCGAGAAGGTGCGACGCGCCGGCCTTTCGGAGGCGGATTCGAGCAGCCTCGCGGACTCGCTTGTCGACCCGGTGAAGCGCGGCCACCTCGAAACACACCCCCACGCGTACACGCCGTCCGTGCACGCCCCTCTTTTTCCGCTAACGCCGATATTGTTCATTGCGTCGACGCTGTTCTTGCTGGGCAACTCGCTGTGGGATCCGGACTCCCGGATTCCGACATTGATAACCTTGGGAGTCCTCTTGGTCGGTGCGCCGATCTACTACGGCACGATCGGGCGGCGCGGGGCCCGCGATGGCTAGATTAGCCATGCCACGGCTTCGCAAGGCGTGGCATCGTTTTTACGTGGATTCCTGCGAGGAAGTTTTCCGGACCAGGACCGGGGGTCCGGGCTCCATTCGCAGTCACTCCAACCGAAAGACTTCCTCCAAGATCCGCCGGACCCAGCCCTGGCTCGACGGGCGTGACCAAGTAGTCGGCCATGAACGATTCCCACTTCGCCATTACCGCGCTCTTACCTAGAGTTCGTTGGACCTCGGCCCAGTCGTCGCACTCGGGCGCCGCGCGAACTCGTGCCCTCCCTCCCACATATAGATCGAGTAGTTACGCATGCCGGCCGACTTAATTCGGCAAGCACCTCGGGCCACACCTCGCGGTGAATCCGCTTGTACTCCTCTAGGCGGGCCAGGTTGACTTGCAGGTGGAAGCAGACTCGCATGCCCTAGCGTATCCGCAATTCGCCTCGTCAGAACCAGGCACCAACGCGTAATATGGGCGAATGAGCCGTAACATTTCCCGTCGGAAGCTGATCGCCTCAACCGCCGGGGTTGCTTTGCTTCCCTCGACGGAAGTCTTTGCGTCCATCTGGATTCAGAAGACGCAGCCGAAACCGATCGTTATATCGTCCGCCAACGGAAACCAGTTCACCAATGGCGGCACGGAAACCTGCGTGGCCAGGGCGTACCGGCTTATCACGGAGGGCAGCGACGTGCTGGATGCCTTGATTGCCGGCGTCAATCAGAACGAACTCGACCCGAAAGATGCCTCCGTGGGCTACGGCGGACTGCCGAACGCCGAAGGTGTGGTCCAACTCGATTCGTGCTGCATGCACGGTCCCAAGAAGTGGGCGGGCGGGGTGGCCGCGATAGAAGGCGTCCGGACCCCTAGCTTGGTGGCAAAGGCTGTCGCCGCTCAGACGGATCACCACCTCATCGTAGGCGAGGGCGCGCAGAAGTTCGCGAAAGCCATGGGCTTCAATATCGAGGCGGACCTCAACACGGACAACTCCCGTCGCGTCTGGCACGAGTGGAAGCGCCGAACCGACCCTGAGCACTACTTGGACCCGGCCAAGCGCGAAAGCGAAAGCGCCCAGGTTGCCTTGAAGATGGTCCAGGAGGGCTGGATTGATCCGGATCACTACTACGGCACGATCAACTGTGACGGCCTGAACGCGGCCGGCGACCTGTGCGGCGTCACGACGACCAGCGGCCTGGCGTTTAAAATTCCGGGCCGGGTGGGCGATTCCCCGATCCTGGGCGCCGGGCTCTATGTGGACAACGCGCTTGGCGCAGTCGGCTCGACCGGGCGTGGCGAGGCGAATCTCTATAACCTTTGCTCGTTCCTGATCGTGGAGGAGTTGCGGCGGGGCGCAACGCCGGTCGATGCCGGCCTTGCCGCGCTAAAGCGGGTTGCCGAAAACACGGAAAAACGCCTTCAGAACAACCGCCGGCAACCCGGCTTCGGCCTCAATTTCTATATCCTGGATAAGCAGGGTCGGCACGCCGGCGTCTGCTTCAGTGGCCACAGCCGGTACGCGGTTTGTGACGAGGGGGGTCCGCGCTTCGAGGAATGTAGAACCCTGTACTGACACTTTTCGGGCATGCGGTCCAAAAGCGCGAAACTTGCCGCACAATACACATTGACGGAACATGCTCCTATCCCTCCTTTGCGCGGCCGCCTTATCCCAGGCTGACGAGCATCGGTCCGATGCGCGCAATTCCTTGATTTGGAACGGAGGCGTTCTCAACCCAACCGTTGAAGCTGCCGTTCCATCGGATGAGAGTCTGCCATCGCATCTAAGCTCAGCGCTCGCGCGCGGTCGCCAAGGTAAGGATCGGGGAGCGACAGAAGCAACAAAAAGCCCCCAAGCCAAGGAATACCGCCGGCACGGAAAGGATTACGCGCTCGTCATCGGTGTGGACACGTACCCGGGAGGCTTCCCCACACTCTCCAATCCGATCCACGACGCCTTAAAGCTCAAGGACACACTCGAGCAAACCTATAACTTTAACGTCCGTCTGCTAAAGAACCCGAAGGGATCGGAAATCCTTCAAGCCCTCGACGATTACCGCGACTCGAACAAATACCAGCTCACCGACGATGACCAGCTTCTCGTCTTCTTTGGCGGTCATGGACTCTACATCCCAGAGTTGAACCTTGGATATTTGCTGCCGTCGGATTCAATTCGGCGGGTTATCGTCCAGAAGAACAGTGACGGGACCATCGAGCAGAATGCGAACGGAACGCCGGTCACCTTTATTCCGGCTGAGCTAGGCTGACCTACCTCGAGTACACAGAGTTCGCCAAGACGGTGGACTCCCTTCACTTTCAGCATGAGCTGATCATTCTGGACGCCTGCTTCTCGGGAAACATTTCCCGTGCGCTTCAGGGGGCAAGCGAGACCCAACCGGAGGATCGGTTGGAATCACAAGTATGCCCTCGATGACCCTGCCGTCGTTTTCCCCCTCCCAGAAGAAGGCGTTTATCGCCAGGAAAATGCAACAAATGTCAAGAATCGTCCTGTGTTCGGGAGACCTTACCGTTCCGGACGGCGATCCAGGTCGAGGATCACCTTTTTCGAACGGTATCAGGGGTGCGATAGAGCAATCGTTTCAACGCGGCTATCTGACCTTTGAGAAGCTGTATTTGTCCGTGGAAAACCTCGAACGGCCCCATTCACGCGCCGATACTCGGCTACGAAACCGACGGCAGTTTCTTGTTTATGAGGCCGGGGAATTAACCTTCCATGAAGATGCTACGTCCGGTCCAAATGGTGGCGCTCATCCTAACGCTGGCCCTTGGTGGCAACGCACTTTGCCAGCCGAAGCCGGCGCAAAAGGCCTCGCCGGAAGTTCAAAAGCTGCTTGACGCCGCCAATGTCCCCAAACTCGATTGGAAGGAAAAGCTAGCCAAGTGTCAATTGGCTGAGGCGGAAGCTGACCCGCGATAAGGACAAACCGGGGCAAGAAATCGCGCTGGGCCACATCAATCTCTGCTACTCGCAACTCGCCCAATCTCACGAGGCGATCCAGGCGTACTCACAGGCTCTCAGAATCTCCAAGGAACTTGGAGACCAATGAACCGGCGGCGTCGACCCTGGTTGACATCGGGATCGAATACACCCGTGTCGGCGAGTACCAAAAAGCTCTCTCGTTCTTCAGCGAGGCGTTGCCAGTCAGAAAAGCGAATAAGACCGGGCTTGTCGCCACGGTGCTCTCTAGTATCGGCGATGTTTACGAAGAACTCGGTGAAAGCCAGAAGGCCATCGAGGAATACCACAAGGTCCTCGAAATTGAACTCACCTTGGGTGACCCAGTTCAGCAAGGATTCACTTTGGCGCGTCTAGGCTTGGCATACACGAGCCTTGGAGAGTATCCATCGGCACTGCAAGCATATCGGCAGTCGCTCGAAATTATGCGGAAGCTAGGAGACCGCTCGACTGAAGCGGCAGAACTGAGCAATATCGGCTTGCTCTTGCTCAACCTTGGGCAAAGCCAAAATGCTGTTGCCTCATACGAAGCGGCGCTAGCGAGGGAGGCGATCTGGCGGTTCAGCAAGTCTTCCTTGTTTTCAAAACCGAGAATCTGCGCCAGCGCGGGATTGACTTCGGTAATGCGGTCGTCGGCGGAAGCGAGATAGACGCCTTCGCGCAGCGTCTGGAACAGTTCGGTAAAGCGCGTTTCGCTCTCCCGCTCCTTGGTGATATCGCGCGCAAAGCCGCTGATTCCGTAGACAATATCGTCACGCACGATGGCGTGCAGGACGCAATCGAAATAGTGCAGCGCTCCCGTCTTTTTGACGCGCGCCCGAACGATGCCGGTCCATCGCCGCCGTTGCACAAACCGAGGGAGCCATTGCTCCAGAGCGGCCCGATCACTGGCTTCGGGAAGCTCGAAGAACTGCTCAAGCGGCTGGCCTACGACATCGGCAAAAGAAAGGTTGAGCAGGTCGGCAAAACTGCGGTTGACGGTGAGAATCTTTCCATCGTTGGTGACGGAAAACAAAAGATCTTCGAACGTGTCGATCAGGTCGCGATAGCCCTGCTGTGATCTGGAGATCAGGGAGAACAGCTGATCGAGCCGGGTGGAGTCGTGCCCCGGGTTGGTGCGCTGCTCGATGCCGCGAACCAGGCCCCGCAACTCTGCGATTTCATTGGTCTTTGTCCAAGCGTATGCCGCGAACAAGAAGACCAGCACCACTAGCCCGACGGGCAACGCCTCCAGATTGCGGGGCATCTCGCGTACGGATTGCCAGGAGACTGCAGCGAAGCCCAATGCCAGGAATCCCAGGAGCAGGAGCGCCGAGCGCCATACGGCGCGCTCGCGACGGGTTAGCTGGTCGCGTTCCAGCCGAGCCGCAGCCGGCTCGACCGAATCACCCACACGCGGTTCGGTTTCGTTGATCATCAGCGAGTTATGTCGGAAGGCGCCTCCGGTAGGGCGGGGGACCTGTGGAGGTTGCCTTGCCGAGAAAGTATGGCGTTAATCGAGCACCGGAGCAACGCAAAGAGAAACGCCGAATAGCGAAGTTGTTAACCCTCCATTTAGCGAGCGCTTACAGGAAGGTGAAGAAACACATCCCCTTTGGCGGGCGCATTCCCGAACGGTCGCGGCTTCAGGAACGCCTCGCGCGGCGAACGACTAGACGCCGGTGGCCTTCACGCGCGGCAGCAGCGTCAGAGCGTTCTCGCGTTGAATGGCACGTAGATCCTGGGCCGGGAGATCCATGCTGTTCAGTCCATCCACAATAGCGGCGATCGTCCAGTAGGGCAGATCCGAACCGAACAGCAGGTGGCTGGTGGAGAAGAGCTTCAGTACCGCCGCCATTCCGGGAGGATTCGTCGCCACGCTGGCAACGTCATAGTATTGGCGCTGCAATTCCCCTTCGAATCCGTGCGGGATGATCGCCGCTCGCTGCTCGGGCGTCATTTTCTTGGTTGCGCCGGAGATGCGCGTGAGAATCATGGGCAGAGTGCCGGCGCCGTGGGAGAAGATGAAGCGGATGTCGGGGTTGCGCGCAAATGTGCCGCGATAGATGAGGCTGGTGATGGTGCGCGTCGTGTCCGTGGGAAACTCGATCACCGATTCGTTCAGCGGCTCGATCGGATCGGAGCAGCACGTCACCGTCGGGTGCACAAAAATTACGGCCTTGCGCCGATTGAGTTCCTTCATCACCGGCTCGTACTTCGGATCGCCCAGCAGTTTTCCGTTTTCGTAGCTGGTCAGGAGGCCGATGCCGTCCAGCTTCAAGGTGTCCAGCGCGTATTCGATTTCGCGCAAGCTGCCGTCGATGTCCGGGAGCGGAATCGCAGCCCACATTCCAAAGCGGCCGGGATAATCCTTGATCAGCTGCGCGCCGTACTCATTGCATTGGCGCGCCCAGGCGCGGCCTTCTTCGTTGTTGCCGAGCCACACTCCCGGGCTGGTCAGCGAACCGATCGCGGTCACCACGCCGCACTTGTCCATCTGGTCTAGAGAAAATTGGGGATTCCAATTGGTGCGCAGCGCCTTCTGGCTGGCTGACTCGGTCAGCCGTTTTACGAGCTCTGCCGTAAATTTCGGCGGATAGAAATGATGATGCGTATCGATGATGCGCGGTCCCGCGGACATTCCCTGCCCGAACAGGCCGGGAGCCAACGCCATGCCCGCGCCGGCGGCCGACAACATGGCCAGCACTTCTCTCCGCGAAGGCCCACGTCCATCCGAATGCCGGTGACGATGGCCCGCGCCGCGAATTCCAGTATTCGATGCCCAAGGATTCATAATTCCCCCTTTTTCGGAGCCCTTTTCGACCGCAAGTGATTTGATGGACACTACTTATCACGTCTTCCACGCAGTTGCCATACCAAAAAAACGCAGGACAGGTTTTCAGCCTGCTTGGTTTTAATTCTCCCCCGCAAAAAATGAGATAAAATCGGCAAAAGCCGCTTTGCCTAAACGATGTTGTCTATTTACGTACCGATCCCGATCCTCAAAACATCTTAAGAGTTACAACGTCGCGATGAGGAGGAAACATGGAACACCGAAAATTAGGGAAAAAGGGAACGCAGGTTTCCGCGCTGGGACTCGGGTGTATGGGCATGTCTTTTGCCTATGGGCCGACGGATGACGCGGAATCGCTCCGCGTGCTGCACCGCTACGTGGAGCTTGGCGGCAACTTCCTGGACACGGCCGAAGTTTACGGCCCCTACAAGAACGAAGAGCTCCTGGGACGGTTTCTGCGCGAAGTTCCCCGCGCCAAGATTGTAGTCGCGACGAAGTTTGGCTTCCGCATCGGTCCCGGCGGACAGCGCGGCGTCGACAGCTCGCCCGAGAATGTGCGCCGCGCGTGCGACGCCAGCCTGAAGCGCCTGGGGATCGATACGATCGATCTCCTTTATCAGCATCGCGTGGATCCGAAAGTTCCCATCGAGGAAACCGTCGGAGCGATGGCCGAGCTGGTCGCGGCGGGAAAAGTCCGCATGCTAGGGCTCTCGGAAGCCGCTCCGGAAACGATACGGCGGGCCTCGAAGGTCTACCCGATCGACGCGCTGCAAAGCGAATACTCGCTCTGGTCGCGCGAAGTGGAGGTCAACGGCGTCCTCGCGACATGCCGCGAGCTGGGCATCACGTTCGTGCCGTACAGTCCGCTCGGCCGCGGATTTCTGACCGGTGCGATCCAGAAGCTGGAGGATCTGGACGTGACCGATTGGCGGCGCACGAATCCGCGCTTCGGCGAGAAGGCCTTGCAGGAAAATCTGAAGCTGGCGACCGCGGTAAAGGAATTGGCCAAGGAAAAAGGCGCAACGCCCGCACAACTGGCCCTGGCCTGGATGCTGGCGCAAGGCAACGATGTCGTTCCGATCCCGGGAACGAAGCGGCTGCGCTATCTGGAAGAGAATATGGGCGCGCTCCAAGTCCAGCTGACCGAGAGCGACCGCAAAAAGATTGCGGATCGCCTGGCGCAGATTCCGGTGGTCGGTGATCGCTACACGCCGGAAATGATGGCGCTCGTGCAGCGGGCCTAACCCACACCTCTTTGTCATTCCGAGGGCCGATCTTGCCCGAGGAATCTCTCTTTCTTTTCGCAGCCCGTTTCTGCAGCGATGCAACGAGGACCGATCTTCCGAGATGATATCGTTCGAACAGTTTTCAAACTGGATATCGAACAGCGCTTGACGTTCCAACCGCCAGGCCTTAAAAAGTCTGCATGAGTACTAACGGAAAAGGAAAAGTCGGCGGGAGCCGAGCCAATCAGATTACCCTGCTTTTCTTTGCGCCTGCAACCTTCGTTGCTGGCGGAGGCGCGCAGGGTGGCAAATTCCGAACGTGTAGCCCTGAACCAGTGGCTTAACGTCTGCGTAGCCGAAAAGCTTTCCGCTCTTCGCGCCCAAGAATCTCTTAAGGAACGATTTCTCCGCGTGGCGCCCGCCGGAATCCTGCAGATTCTGGAGCAGGCGAGAAAACTGAAATCCTCGCCGGGAAGCGGCAGATAACTTTGGGATTATCTGGAGTTGGCAAAGTTTGCCAATCGTGGCACAATGAAATCGAACTCGGCTCCATAGAAAGGTCGCCATCGTGCCTACCCGAAACGTCAATTTGACCGGCGAGCTTGACCGCTTCGTGGCTAAAAAGGTCAAAACAGGCCGTTACGAAAACGCCAGCGAAGTGGTGCGCGCCGGATTGCGAAGTTTGGAGCGCGAGGAACAACAGCACGAAGCGAAACTTGCCGCGCTGCGAGCGGCGATTGACGAAGGCGATGCCAGTGGCGTCGCCCGCGGCAACGTATTTGGGCGCGTCCGCAAGACTCTCAAACTCAACGGATCGGCGCGCTAGGTCTGGGCGCCAGCCGTCGCCGCGTTTCGATTTTCGCGTCGCGCGGAGGCCGACCTGCTCGGCATCGCCATATACACGCTTCGCACCTGGGGCAAGGCTCAAACCGCGCGATATTTGAATGAGCTTGAAGCTTTTTGCCGGACCCTGGCCGACAATCCCGCGCTAGGACGGCCTTGCGATGAAGTGTGCCGCGGCTTGCGCCGAATGGAGCATGGCAAGCACGTCGTATTTTATCGCCAGACGCTCACCGGGTATCTTAATTTCCCGCATCCTCCATCAGAGCATGCTGCCCGAAAAACACGATACCGGCGATTGATCTGATTGGTCGGAGGGTCTGTTCTTTTCCGAGATGGACGTCAAAACCCCGACCCTTCCAAAGGCTGGAAGAGTCGGCCACCCGCGAGCCTGAGAGCCAGTCTGAGGCCGGAACTCGCAACATTTCAGCTTAGCACCACAGACATTTCGCCTTGCTCCTTGCGCGCCGGCTTTACGGTGATTTCCACGTTTTGGCCTAGGGCCGTCAGGAAGTCGAGAAGGCGGCCAATTGAAAAATTGCCGGCGCGATTGCGCGCAAGCGCCGAAACGTGGGGCTGCGAAATGCCCAGAATTTTCCCGGCCTGCGTTTGCGTTAGGTTCCGCTGCTTGATGATACGGTAGATTTGCAGCGTCAGCTCCGCCTTCAGCAGTTCCTGTTCGGGGTTGGGAATACCAAGATCGGCGAACACATTGCCGCTGCCCACCGTAACGGTGTCTTTCCTGGCGATTTTTCTTCGCGCTTTCATGTCATCTCTCACTTTCCATAGTCTCTTTCGACCACTGCCAGCCGCCGGCGAATCAGGTCTATTTCCCTCTTCGGGGTGGCGATTCCTGATTTCGATTTCTTCTGGAAAACGTGCAACACAAAGACGGCTCCCTTCCATCTCACGGTATACACTGCGCGCCACGTGGCGCCGTGAAAAGGCGCGACAATTTCCATTACGCTCGCCCCGCCAAAGCCTTTGAGCGGCTTTGCTGCCGGATCCGTCTCGCCCTTTTGCGCGGAGTAGAGAGCCTGGCCGATTTGCCTTCTTACTTCTTCCGGAAAAGAACGCAGCTCGCTCAACGACGATCCGACCCAACGCACAGGTTTTAGCGTCTTTTCCACCTTATACATTTATACCACTATACGTATATTTGCTACAGTGAATAAACGAGAGGAATTTCCCATGCGGCTCAAAACAGGCTCTCGCATAATCGAGCGCTCGACTTCTCGTGGTCTTCGAGGGTCCGGAGGATTTGTCCCAGTCTGTGAGCCGCGAAACAGTCGGCAATGTGGTTTATTTCATGGCGGTTCAGATGCACCGGACGCCGACGTTCGCGAGGACGATGAAAGCGATGTATGTGTCCAGCGCCGAGGAAATGATGAGGCTGATGACCGTGGATGTGGGCAGGATGCAATCCGTCCTCGACCGCTACAGCAGGGACACCGGAAAATCCTTATGCGCTTCGGCGGAGTCTATGGTCAAGGCGGTGAGGGAGAAGGGGCTAAAAGTCGAGGCGACCGAGACGGCTTTTCTGAGCCACATCTTCAGTCAAGCCGAGAGCACATTCAAGATCATCTCGCAGCTTTTCCCTCAGGTGCTCGTCACGCCCGAGAACGCTGGTTTCATCACGTGCGACAATCCCATGACGGTCGTCCCGCCCGCAGGCTGCCCCTCCGTGGGCTTCTATGTGCCGGGCACGGTCTCGTATTTTCCCTTGAGCCGCCAAATTTGCTTGCGACTTGACGGTTCCGGCAAGCAGTTCGCAAGTAGGAAAATCAGCAAGGAAACGGTGCAGGTCGTCAATCGAAACATCGCTGCTAATTCCGAGCGATTTCTCATGGGGTCGGAGAAGGCACACCTTCTCAGTACGATCAAGCTAAGCGGCAGCATCAAGCAAGACCCCGTGCCACGCTACACCGTGGAGACGGTGAACCCTGACGACAGCGGTTCCTACATGAAGCTGACACGTCATCCGACCCGGTACTTCTACGTGAAGGGCTGCGCTCCATGAAAAAGCGGCGAGGCTCGCATTCTGTTCGAGTTTCGGTCCTGTTCATAGCCCGAACGTCGTTGCATCAAATCCACCACTCGCAACCAAGTCAACTTTCTAACGCAGAGTCTGTGTTCGTTTTGAGCCTAGATAATAAATGGGCGGCCCAAACCTTCAGGCCGCCCAGATTTTCTTCTAGTTGTGAACTTCCCGCTTAGTCCGACCCACCCTCCGCGAGCGCATCGGCATCCTTGCGCAGGAAGTCGAGCGCAGCGGCTTCTTCCGCTGAGAGATCGGCGGGAGGCATGATCTCCTCGGGCGGAGGCGGGGGCGGCATTTCGGTCAGGAGTTGGATGTTGCGGTAGCGCTCGAGGCCGGTGCCGGCCGGGATCAGCCGGCCCATGATTACGTTTTCCTTCAGGCCGCGCAGGTAATCCACCTTGCCGGCAACGGCGGCTTCGGTTAGGACGCGCGTGGTCTCCTGGAAGCTGGCGGCGGAGATGAACGAATCCGTCGAGAGCGACGCCTTGGTGATGCCGAGGAGCAGCGGGCGCCCGGTTGCGGGGCGTCCACCTTCGCTGATGATGCGGTCGTTTTCCTCGCGGAAGCGGAATTTGTCCACCTGCTCGTCGAGGAGGAACGCCGTGTCGCCGACGTCTTCCACCTTCACCCAGCGCATCATCTGGCGGACGATCGTTTCGATGTGCTTGTCGTTGATGTTGACGCCCTGCAGGCGGTAGACCTCCTGAATGGCGTTGACGAGATAGGCTTGCGTGTATTTTTCGCCGAGCACGGCCAGCAAGTCGTGCGGGTTGAGCGGGCCGTCGATCAGCGGCTCGCCCGCCTTGACGTGCTCGCCTTCCTGCACGTTGATGTGCACGCCGCGGATGATGGAGTATTCCTTCTGCGTCTTGCCGTCTTCGGATTCGACGTAGATTTTGCGCAGGCCCTTGCTGATTTCGCCGTACTTCACCACGCCGTCGATTTCGCTGATGACGGCGGGGTCGCGCGGCTTGCGGGTCTCGAAGAGCTCGACGACGCGCGGCAGACCTCCGGTGATGTCCTTGGTCTTGGTGGTTTCACGCGGGATTTTCGCCAGCACGTCTCCCGGCTGCACCTCGTCGCCATCCTGCACCATCAAGTGCGCGCGCGACGGCATGAGGTACTTCTTGCGGACGCGCCCCGCGGAATCGCGAACCTGAATCGTGGGCGCGTGTTTTTCGTCGCCCGGCGGCAGCGTGACGACCAGCTGCGAGAGGCCGGTAACTTCGTCGACCTGCTCTTCGATCGTGATGCCGGGCTGCAAATCCTTGAACTGGATCGTGCCTCCGGCTTCGGTCAAGATCGAGAACGTGTAGGGATCCCATTCGGCCAGAAGTTCGCCGAGCTTGACCGGCTGATTTTCCTCGACGCGCAGGCGCGCGCCGTAGACCACGTGGTAGCGCTCCTTTTCGCGGCCCTTTTCGTCGACGATGGCGATGAGGCCGTTGCGGTTCATGGCGATCAGGTGCTCGCCGCGGCCGCGCACGACGTTCATGTCAATGAAGCGCACGAAGCCGCTGTTGCGCGCTTCGAGTTTCGATTGCTCGGTGATACGCGTGGCCGTCCCGCCGATGTGGAACGTGCGCATGGTGAGCTGCGTGCCCGGCTCGCCGATGGATTGCGCGGCAATCACGCCGACAGCCTCGCCGAGTTCCACGAAGCGGCCGGTCGCGAGGTTGCGTCCGTAGCAGCGGGCGCAGGCGCCGCGCCGCGATTCGCAGGTCAGCACGGAGCGAATGTTAACGCGCTCGATGCCGGCGGCTTGCACGGCGTTGGCCAGTTCCTCGCTGATCTCCTGGTTCACATCGACGATCACGTTGCCTTCGTAGTCCTTGATCTTGTCGAGAGAAACGCGGCCCACGATGCGGTCGCGCAGCGGCTCGACTTCGACGCCCGCCTCGGTAATCGGCTCGACGAAGATGCCGTCGGCAGTGCCGCAATCGATTTCGCTGATGATTACGTCCTGAGCCACGTCGACGAGGCGCCGCGTGAGATAGCCGGAATCGGCCGTCTTCAGAGCGGTGTCCGCCAGGCCCTTGCGCGCGCCGTGCGTGGAGATGAAGTACTGCAGCACGGTGAGGCCTTCGCGGAAGTTGGAGGTGATGGGCGTCTCGATGACTTCGCCCGAGGGCTTGGCCATCAGGCCGCGCATTCCGGAAAGCTGGCGGATTTGCTGTTTCGATCCGCGGGCGCCGGAATCGGCCATGACGTAAATCGGGTTGATGATGCCTTCCTTGTCCTGATTCTCCATGGCCTTGAACATCTGCTCGGCGACTTTTTCGGTGATATCGCTCCAGATGGCGACGACTTTGTTGTAGCGCTCGCCGTTGGTGATGGCGCCGTCCAGGTATTGCTGCTGCACCTTGACGACTTCCTTTTCGGTGTTGTCGACCAGCGTGAACTTGTCGCCGGGGATAACCATGTCGTCAATACCGATCGAGATGCCGGACTTGGTGGCGTACTGGAAGCCCAGTTCCTTCAGCTCGTCCAGCATCTGCACGGTGCGCTTCAGGCCGAAGCGCAGGTAGCAGTAGTAGCACAGCTGCTGCACGCCCTTTTTCTTGATCAGGCCGTTGATGAAGGGCATTTCCTTGGGCAGGTGATCGTTGAAAATCACGCGGCCCACGGTGGTGTTGATGAACTGGCGTTTCAGGGTGACGGACTCGGCGTGCGGCACGTCCTGATCGTCGTATGCGGCGGCCAGATCGATCATTTCGCCTTCGTAGCGCAGGCGGATCGGCGTAAGCAGCTCGACTTCGCCGGACTCCAGCGCGAGGACGACTTCCTCGGTGTGGCCGAAGGCGCGGCCCTCGCCCTTGGCGCCGGGCTTACCCTTTGTCAAGTAGTAAATGCCGAGAACCATGTCCTGCGTCGGAACGGCCAGCGGCAAGCCGTTCGCCGGCGAGAGAATGTTGTTGGCCGAGAGCATCAGGACCGAGGCTTCCACTTGCGCTTCGGGCGAGAGCGGAATGTGCACGGCCATCTGGTCGCCGTCAAAGTCCGCGTTGAACGCGGTGCAGACCAGCGGATGGATTCGAATGGCCTTGCCTTCGACGAGAACCGGTTCGAACGCCTGGATGCCCAGGCGGTGCAGGGTCGGAGCGCGGTTTAGCAGCACCGGATGCTCGCGAATCACTTCTTCCAAAATGTCCCAAACCACGGACTCTTGCTGCTCCACCATTTCCTTGGCTTGCTTGATGGTAGTGCAGTGGCCCTGCGCTTCGAGGCGGTGATAGATAAACGGCTTGAAGAGCTCGAGCGCCATTTTCTTGGGCAAGCCGCACTGGTGCAGCTTGAGTTCCGGACCGACCACGATGACGGAACGGCCGGAATAGTCGACGCGCTTGCCGAGCAGGTTCTGGCGGAAGCGGCCTTGCTTGCCCTTGAGCGTGTCGGACAGCGATTTCAGGGGGCGGTTGTTCGTGCCGCGCAACACGCGGCCGCGGCGCCCGTTATCGAACAGCGCGTCCACCGCTTCCTGCAGCATGCGCTTTTCGTTGCGGACGATGACGTCCGGCGCGTGCAGCTCCATCAGCTTTTTCAAGCGGTTGTTGCGGTTAATGACGCGGCGATAGAGATCGTTCAAATCGGACGTGGCGAAACGGCCGCCATCCAGGGGCACGAGCGGACGCAACTCCGGCGGAAGAACCGGAAGCACGTCCAGAATCATCCATTCGGGGCGGTTGCCGCTCTTGCGGAACGATTCGACCACCTTCAGGCGCTTGGCGTACTTGATGCGCTTCTGCAGGCTGGGATCGACCTTCATCTTCTCGCGCAGTTCTTCGGAAAGCTTTTCGATGTCCACGCGCTTCAGAAGTTCCTTGATGGCTTCCGCGCCCATCTGCGCGCGGAACTGCCCCGGAAAATCCTTCTGCAGTTCGCGGTATTTTTCCTCGGGGAGCATCTCGCGTTCCTTGATGCCGGGAACTTCGCAGGGGATCGATGACGACGTAGCCTTCGAAATACAGGATGCGCTCGAGATCGCGCATGGAGATATCCAGCAGGTAGCCGATGCGGGACGGCAGGCCCTTGAAGAACCAGACGTGCGAGCAGGGCGAAGCCAGCTCGATGTGGCCCAGGCGTTCGCGGCGGACTTTGCTGAGCGTGACTTCCACGCCGCACTTGTCGCAGATCACGCCGCGGTGCTTCATGCGCTTGTACTTGCCGCAGAGGCATTCCCAGTCCGTTACCGGACCGAAAATTTTGGCGCAGAACAAGCCGTCGCGTTCGGGTTTGAAGGTTCGGTAGTTGATGGTCTCCGGCTTGGTGACTTCGCCGTGCGACCAGGACCTGATTTTTTCCGGACTCGCCAGGCTGATCCGGATGGAATCAAAATCGGCGATTAAACTGGCACGATCATAAGGGCTGCTTCGATACAAGGTATGTCCCTCCTGCTCCGGCGGTTTCGCCGAAGCCATCCCGGGGTGCCGGGAGTAAGAAAGAAACCTGTGAATTCTGCTGCTTGCCGCTATATCTAAATGTGTCGCCCCTACGGGGCTTGGGGTCTTTCGGTTCCCCTACCCACCGCTTCCCCTTCACTTCGTTCAGGGCAAGCGCGGTGGGCTACGTTTTGCCGTCCCTCCGGGACTTCCGGAGTTTCTGGCGCTAATCGGCGGCTTGTTTTTCCGGCGCTTTTTGGCGCTTCATCAATTCCACGTCCAGGCAGAGCGATTGCAACTCGCGGACCAGGACGTTGAACGATTCGGGCACGCCGGGCTCGATGCCCGGCTCGCCCTTGACGATGGCCTCGTAAATTTTCGCGCGGCCGTAAACGTCGTCCGACTTCGCCGTCAAGCAGTTCCTGCAGAATGTGCGCTGCGCCGTAAGCTTCGAGCGCCCAGACTTCCATTTCGCCGAAGCGCTGTCCGCCGAATTGCGCCTTGCCGCCGAGCGGCTGTTGGGTGATGAGCGAGTACGGCCCGATGGACCGCGCGTGAATCTTGTCGTCGACCAGGTGCGAAAGTTTCAGCATGTAGATGTAGCCGACGGTGACGGCCTGGCCGAACTCTTCTCCGGTCATGCCGTCCCACAGCGTGATTTTTCCGGCGTTCGGCAAGCCCGCTACTTCGAGCAGGTGCCGGATTTCGGCTTCGCGCGCGCCGTCAAACACCGGCGTGGCCATGGGGATGCCTTCGCGGAAGCTGTCGGCATATTCAAGCAATGTGTCGTCGTCCTGATCCGTGAGCGTCTTCCAGATTGCGGTGTCGGAAAACACTTCGCGGAACCAGCGGCGCAACGCGTCGGATTTTTTATTCTGATCGAGCAAGCGCGCCACGCTGCGGCCCAGTTCCTTGGAGGCCCAGCCGAGGTGCGTTTCGAGAATCTGTCCGACGTTCATACGCGACGGAACGCCGAGCGGATTCAGGACGATTTCCACCGGGCGTGCCGTCCGGCAGATAGGGCATGTCCTCTTCCGGAACGATGCGGGCGATGACGCCCTTGTTGCCGTGGCGGCCGGCCATTTTGTCGCCGACCGAGAGTTTTCGCTTCATGGCGATGTAGCACTTGACCAGCTTGATGACGCCCGGAGGAAGCTCGTCGCCCTTGCGCAGCTTTTCCTTGCGCTCTTCGGTGATTTTGCGCAGCACGTCGATCTGGCGCGAAGTCATCTCCTCGATCTCATCGATTTTCTCGATGAGCAGAGGGTCCTTATCGGCGAGGCGCAGCCGCTTGAGGTTGCGCGTGGCGATCTTTTCGATGATGTCGCGCGTCAGCTCGGTGCCCTTGGTGATCAGGCGCTTGTTGGTCTTTTCGTCGTGCAAGTCGGCGGTCAGAGCCTTGCCTTCGAGCAGTACGGCAAGCCGTTTCAAGCGTTCGTCGGTCAAGATGCGGATTTCGTCCGACAAGTTCTTTTCGAGCTTGAAAACTTGCGCGGCCTCGATGGCCTTGTGGCGTTCGTCTTTTTCGGCGCCCTTGCGGCAGAAGATTTTCACGTCGACCACCGTGCCCTCGATGCCCGGAGGGCAGTAGAGGGAAGCGTCGCGCACGTCGCCGGCCTTTTCGCCGAAGATGGCGCGCAGCAGTTTTTCTTCCGGCGTCAGCGTCGTTTCGCCCTTGGGCGTGACCTTTCCGACCAGGATGTCTCCCGGCCGCACGGTCGCGCCAATGCGGATCACGCCGCTTTCATCGAGATTGCGCAGGAACATTTCGCTGATATTGGGAATGTCGCGCGTGATTTCCTCGGGGCCGAGCTTGGTGTCCCGCGCCTCGATTTCATATTCCTCGATGTGGATGGAAGTGTAGTAGTCGTCCTTGACCAATTTTTCGCTGACAAGAATGGCGTCTTCGAAGTTGTACCCGCGCCAAGGCACGAAGGCGACGAGAACGTTGCGCCCAAGAGCGAGTTCCCCGCGATCGGTGCACGGGCCGTCAGCCAGCACTTGGCCCTGGCGGACGCGGTCTCCGACGCGAACGAGCGGCTTCTGGTTGATGCAGGTGTTCTGGTTCGAACGCTTAAATTTGATGAGCTGGTAGATGTCAGCGCCGACTTCGCGGGAGAGCACGCCCGAGTGATCGGACTCGACGCGCACGATGATTCGTTCCGAGTCCACCTGATCGACGATTCCGTCGCGGCGGCAGATGACCACCGCGCCCGAATCGCGAGCCGTGACGCGCTCCATTCCGGTGCCTACGAGCGGAGCTTCCCCGCGAATCAAGGGCACGGCCTGGCGCTGCATGTTCGAACCCATCAGGGCGCGGTTGGCGTCGTCATTTTCCAGGAACGGAATGAGCGAGGCCGCGACCGAGACAAGCTGCTTCGGCGAGACGTCGATGTAATCGACTTCCTCGCGCGACTTCAGCACGAAGTTTCCGGCCTGCCGGCAGTTCACGAGTTCGGTGGTGATGCGCCCACGCTCGTCGAGCGGCACGTTGGCCTGCGCCACGACGTAGCGGTCCTCTTCCCAAGCCGAAAGGTAGAAGCAGTAGGGATCGTTGGTAACTTTGCGGCGCTTCAACTCTTCGTTGACCGCTTCGACTTTGTCGCGCTCGATGATTTCGCCGGCCTTGAACTCGCTTTCACCCGAGTTCACGATCATCACGTAGTCGATTACGCGGCCGCCCTTAACCTTGCGGTAGGGCGACTCGATGAATCCGAATTCGTTGATGCGCGCATAGCAGGAGAGTGAGCTGATCAAACCGATGTTCGGACCTTCCGGCGTCTCAATCGGGCAGATGCGGCCGTAGTGCGTGGGGTGAACGTCGCGAACTTCGAATCCGGCGCGTTCACGGGAAAGACCACCCGGCCCAAGAGCCGAGAGACGGCGCTTGTGGGTGATTTCGGAGAGCGGATTGGTCTGATCCATGAACTGAGAGAGCTGCGAACTGCCGAAGAACTCGCGAATCGCGGCCATGACCGGCTTGGCGTTCACCAGATCGTGCGGCATAGCCGTGGACATTTCCTGGTACACCGACATCTTTTCCTTGATGGCGCGCTCCATGCGTACCAGTCCGATGCGGAACTGGTTTTCGAGAAGCTCGCCGACGGCTCGAACCCGGCGGTTGCCCAGGTGATCGATGTCGTCCAGGGTGCCGATGTTCTTGCGCAGCTTCATCAGGTAGCGGATGGCCGCGACGAAATCGGCGGCGTCCAGCGTGCGCGTGTTGAGCGGCGTTTCCAGGCCGAACTTGATGTTGAATTTCAGGCGGCCCACGCGGCTGAAATCGTACTTGCGCGGGTCGAAGAACATTCCGTTAAACAAAGCCGTGGCTGTTTCCAGCGTCGGAGGATCGCCGGGGCGCAGCTTGCGGTAGATTTCAATGAGCGCCTCGCGCGGAGATTTGATGGCGTCCTTATCGAGCGTGCGGGAGAGCACCACGCCAACGTCGTCGCGGTCCGGGAAAAAGATATCCACGCTGGTGATGCCGGCTTCGGCGAGCGAAGTCCAGATTTCCGCGGTCAGCGGCTTGTTGGCTTCGAGCAGCACTTCTCCGGTCTGCCGGTTCACCAGATCGGCGACGGAATACGCGCCCTCGAGATCAGCGACGGAAACGTGAGCGGCGGGCACCTTGGCCTTCGCCAGTTCCTTGTATAGGGCCTCGGTGATGCGCTTGTGGGAGCCGACCAGCACTTCGTCGCTCTTGGGATTCTTGATTTCATGCGTCAGCTTGCGGTCAATCAAGCCCTCGGACAAATTCCAGAACAGGTCGCCATCGCGCAGCGTGACGCGCTCGACCTGGTAGAAGGTGCGCAGAATTTCTTCATTGGATTTCATGCCCAGCGCGCGCAGGAAAATCGAGCCGAGGAATTTGCGCTTGCGATCGATGCGCACGTACAGAATATTTTTGGTGTCGTACTCGAATTCGACCCACGAACCGCGGTAAGGAATAATTTTTCCCAGAAAATAGCTGCGGTTATTGGCCGATTCGTAAAACACGCCCGGCGAGCGGTGCAACTGGCTGACGATGACGCGCTCGGTACCGTTGATGACGAAGGTGCCGTTATCGGTCATCAGCGGAATGTCGCCGAAGAAAACTTCCTGTTCCTTGATGTCGCGAATGTTTTTCGCGCCGGTGTCCGGATCCTTGTCGTAAATGGTGAGACGGATGGTGACCTTGAGCGGAGCGGCGTAGGTCATGCCGCGCTCCTGGCACTCGTTCACGTCATACTTCAGCTGCATGCCCACCGGATCGCCGCACTTTTCGCAGAACGTCGGCGTGTTCTTGTTGAACGTGCCGCACTTGGTGCACAGGACGTCGCCCGTCTTATAAGGGTCGGTAACAACGGAAGCGCCGCAATTGCGGCAGGTGGCGCGCAGGTGATGCAGCCCCTTCAGGTTGCCGCACTTGCACTCCCAGTTCCCGATGGCGTAATCGACGAAGTCCAGCTGCGACAGGCCGCGGAAATCCTGAATCGGAAACACCGAAGTGAATACCGACTGCAGGCCGCCGTCTTCGCGCTCGGACGGAAGCAAATCCATCTGCAAAAATCGCGCATAGGAATTCTTCTGAACCTCGATCAGGTTCGGGATCTGGATCGAGCTGCGGATCTTCGAAAAATCCAGCCGCTCGCGCTCTCGCATATGATGATTCCCGTTTCCATTCGGCATGCTATGACCTCATAAACTGCGCAGGGTTGGGCCGAAACGCCGATAGGCGGCAAGGCAGACACCGCCGCCTCGGGTCCCGGCGGGACCGAGTCAAGGTTGACAAATCACGTTTTGGATCTTGCGTAAGCAAACCCCTCAGGGCGCGGCAGGCACCGCCAATGTTGCGGTGCCGCCTCGCGCCGGAATTGCTGGGTTACTCCGATATCGCTACTTCACTTCGACTTTGGCGCCGACGTCCTCGAACTTCTTCTTGATGGTGGCCGCCTCGTCCTTGTTCACGCCTTCCTTGATGGGCTTGGGCGCGCCGTCGACTAAGTCTTTGGCTTCTTTCAGGCCCAGGCTGGTCACTTCGCGCACCGCCTTGATGACGTTAATCTTGTTCGCGCCCACATCCGTGAGCACAACCGAGAATTCCGTCTTCTCCTCGGCCGGAGCCGCACCACCCGCCGCGCCGCCGCCCGCCATCATCACGGGAGCCGCCGCGGCAGCCGAAACGCCGAAGGTTTCTTCCATCTTCTTGACGAGATCGGCCGCTTCGAGCAGCGTCAGACCCTTGATTTCTTCCAGGATTGCTTCGACCTTATTTGCCATTTCTGTGTCCTCTCCTCATTAGATGCAGATTAGATTCTTTTTCTTTATTGAGCCGTTTCGACCGGCGCCGCTGGCGCGGAACCCGGTCCGAACTTGTTGGCCTTCACCGCTTCGCTGACCGTGACGGCCAGGTTGCGGTTGACCGCGGCCAGCGCGGAGGCGATGCGCTGCGCCGGCGCGTTGACCAGGAACATGATTTTGCTGATCAATTCTTCCTTGGAAGGCAGCGACGACAGCTGCTGGATTTCCGCGATCGACAGCACGCGCCCTTCGACGATCCCGGCGCGGAACTGGAACGCCGGAACGTCCTTGGCAATTTTGGTGAGCGCCTTGGCGAGCGAAACCGGATCGGTCGCCGTGTAAGCGATGGAGTTCGTGCCGGTTAGATCTTTCAGCAGGGGCTCGGCCGGAGTGCCAGACGCGGCGCGCTCTGCCAGCGTGTTTTTTACGACCTGATAGTGGCCGCCGGCCTGCTCCACGGCGCGGCGCAGCTTGTTGTCGTCTTCCACCGTGATGCCCTGAAAGGTGGACAGGATCACGGTTGAAACCGTGGCCAGCTTGTTTTTCAGTTTGTCGAGGTCTTCCTGTTTCTCACTGCGCTTTTTCATTTCCCGCTCCGAATTCTGAAATCGCTCCGGTCCTAACAGTGCCGCAAAATTCCCACGCGGCTAAGGAGACTGCGCAAAAAATCAAATTTTTGTCATTCCCATGCGCGTCGCGCGCCGAGGAATCTCTCATTTCCGCAGTTTAAACCAGAGAGAGGTTCCTCGCTCCGCTCGGAATGACAAAATAAACTACCTTTTCCGCGGCCGCTTAGGCCGCTACCGCGGATTCCACTTCGGCATCGTCGATCGTTACGCCGGGACCCATGGTGGACGACAGCGTCACTTTTTTGACGAACTTCCCCTTGGCCGCCGCGGGCTTGGCCTTGATGATCGCCCCGATCAGCGCGTGGGCGTTTTCGGCTAGCTTGGCGGCATCAAAACTGATCTTGCCGATCGGAGAGTGGATGATTCCCTGCTTGTCGACGCGAAACTCCACTTTTCCGGCCTTGATTTCTTTCACTGCGTTGGCGACTTCAAACGTCACCGTGCCGGTCTTGGGGTTCGGCATCATCCCGCGCGGGCCCAGCACTTTTCCGAGCCGCCCGGCGGAGCGCATCATGTCCGGCGTGGCGATCACCGCGTCAAAGTCGGTCCAGCCTTCCTGAATCTTCTGAACCATGTCCTCGCCGCCAACGAAATCCGCTCCGGCATCCTGCGCCTCGCGAACTTTTTCGCCCGTGGCGATCACCAGCACGCGCTTGGATTTCCCCAAGCCGTGCGGCAGCACCACGGTGCCGCGCACCATCTGGTCGGACTGCTTCGGATCGACGCCCAGGTTCGCAACCAACTCGACCGTTTCGTCAAACTTGACAAAGTGCGCTTTCTTGATCGCTTCGGCGGCTTCCGCGAGCTTGTAGGGTCGGGCTTCGATCATGGCGCGCGCCTTGGTGATATTTTTTCCCGGCTTCTTAGCCATTGCTCTCCTCTTTAGCCTGAGCGGAAGCGATCAGCTCCCGCAAAGGGCTACCCTTCCACTTCCAGACCCATGTTGCGCGCCGTGCCCATGATGGTGCGGACGGCCGAGTCCAGACTTGTGGTATTCAAGTCCGGCAATTTGGTCTTGGCAATCTCCTCGACCTGCTTGCGCGTCACCTTGCCAACCTTGTTGCGATTCGGTTCGGCCGATCCCTTGACGATTCCCGCCGCGCGCTTCAGAAGCTCGGAAGCCGGAGGCGTCTTGGTGATGAAGGTGAACGAGCGGTCGCTGTAGATTGTGACCAATGCCGGAATGATCATGCCATCGGGTTCTTTGGCAGTCTTGGCATTGAACTGCTTGACGAAATCCATGATGTTCACGCCCTGCGGACCGAGCGCGGTGCCCACGGGCGGAGCCGGCGTGGCTTTGCCTGCCGGCAATTGCAATTTTACGGTTGCCTGTACTTTCTTTGCCATGCGAATTCCCCTGTTCCCGCTAGTTCGCGAATGCCTCGCGGCACTCGAGGTATTTCCGTTCCCTTCGGTTTGCGGCGGCTCGCCTTGTAGGGCCGGACTTCAGCCCGGCCGTAACCGCCTGCCTAATATCGGCTTTAGCCGCTGAAGCGTTCGGCCGCGCCCCCGCTAAGCCATCTTCTCCACTTGCACGAAATCGAGTTCCACGGGCGTCGAGCGCCCGAAAATCGTCACCGAAACTTTCAGCGTGTTGCGGTCCGCGTTCACGTCGTCCACCACGCCGGTGAAATTCGCGAACGGCCCTTCAATGATGCGCACCTGCTCGTTGCGCTCGAATACCAGCTTGGGCTTGGGCCGGTCCGCGGAAGTCGTCACGCGGTGCAGAATATTTTCCACTTCGGTTTCGGAGAGCGGCGTGGGCGTTTCGCCCGAACCCACAAAGCCGGTCACCCGCGGCGTGTTGCGGACGACGTGCCAAGTGTAGTCGTCCATATCCATTTCCACGAGGACGTAGCCGGGATACAG
>CAWIIJ010000015.1:0-44832 GCA_963836145.1 uncultured Acidobacteriota bacterium | reverse complement strand
ATGGGAAAGCGTCCTCTGCTTTCGCTATGGGCGTGGCCAGCCGATTGTACCGCGTGGTCGCGGTAATACTGTAGCGAGAGAAAGTTTATTTGCCTTTCACGGTTCCCGCCGTTACATCTTGCCGAGGCTCGTATCCCTTTATCTTCAGCTGCGCTGCTAGCAGGCTTGCGAGTTTGCGAACCTCGTCCGGCGCTTCCGAGGACTGCAGTACTGCAACTGCTACAGTGGTCTCATTTCTCACTGTTTGCAGCATCGCGTCATACGCGCGCCCGCAATTGCGTATGCGCAGGGTATCATCAGCGAACGTCAAGCCCTTGCGTCTCTGAATCAGACCGGACTTTGCGATGATGCGGTCGCAACAGCCTCGACTCCTTAAAAAGGGCTGAGAAACTCATCGGATCCCTCCACCGGACCAACCCCCAACTTTCCGGTGGGCGGCCCCCGCACGAAACCCGCAGTCGATACCCAACTCTTCATCGGTGAACAGCGTCATCAAATATACCTGCAAGATTCGCAGCGGCATCCGTTTTCGTGTCGCTTGCGCGGAAACACACGATGCGAGATCTTGAAATTGCTTTCATGCTGCTTTTCCTCCTTTGCGGTCTTTCCCGCCGTCTTTATTTCCGCGACAAAGGTCGCGGAAATAAAGACGGCGGGAAAGACCGAAAAGGAGGAAAAGCAGCATGAAAGCGATTTACAAAATCTGGCGTCGTCTGTTTCCGCGCAAGCAACACGAAAACGGATGCCGCTGCGAATCTTGCAGGTACAACTGATGACGCTGTTCACCGATGAAGAGTTGGGTATCGACTCCGGGTTTCCGTGCGCGTACCACCCACCGGGAACCTGGGGCTGGTCCGGTGAAGATGCCGATGAGTTTCTGGCCCTTTTTGAGGATTGGAGCTATTGCGACCGCATCATCGCAAAGTCCGGTCTGATTCAGAGACGCAAGGGCTTGACGTTCGCCTATGATCCTGAGCATACGCAAGTGCGGGGCGCGTATGACGCGATGCTGCAAACGGTGGATGAAGACCACTGTCACGGTCCCGTACTGCCGTCCTCGGAAGCGCCGGACAAGGTTCGCAAACTCGCAAGCGTGCTCACAGCGCGGCTGCACGAAATGCCGGGATACGAGCCTCGGCAAGATGTAACGGGCGTAATCGTGAAAAGGCAAATAAACTTTCTCTCGCTACAGTATTACCGCGACCACGCGGTACAAATCGGCTGGCATGACCATAGCGAAGACAGAGGAGTGGACACTCCCGTCTTCATCGTCTCGACTGGCAAGGATGCAAGACCGTTCCACCTGATGCTTCAAAATGACAAGTCTAAGCAGTGGAGCAAGTCTGCGGAGCACGGTTCGCTCATTGTGATGCCTGCGTCGTTCAATGACACGCATTTCCATGCGGTGCTGCCGGAGAAGAATCCGTGCGGCGTGCGTATCAGCATAGTAGGGAAAATCTTGACTCCTCCGCGCGTGTGGTGTTGCAGAAAAGGCCATCCACATCCGAAGTACGCTCAATACGTCGGGTGCGGACCTTCCAAGTGGGGAGGCGGTTGTCAGTGCCATCGTGAGGTTCTCCAGAAGGGAACAATCTACGGCAATGACCACGATCCGTTTCACGGTCACAATAACTGGATCGCGCGGAATGAAGCAGGCTTCCGTGAGTACGCTGAGAAAAAGATGCTCGACCCTGCATTCCGCGCCCAAGCGATTAAAGACCTACACGGTAAGCATCTGCTGTGCTGGTGCATTCAGGACGGCCCGGAGCGTGCGCCGTTCTGCCATGCGCGGGTGTGGCTGGATGTTGTGAATAGGCCGGAAGGTAAGACGTGAGCGCGGCTGAGAGAGCGTACAAGGCACGGCTAGAAGCCAAGGAAAGGCAAGGTTTTCTAATCGCCAAACTGGAAGAAAGGCTCAAGAAGGACGTGCTCCTCCTGCTCCATGGCGCGGAACATCCGAAGACTCAGGGACGGATCGAAGACGAGCTAATAGATTTTCTCGGATGGAAGGAGGACCAAATCAAGGGTCCGGAGCACTGGGTAGGTCTGCTCCTGAATGAACTGGACCACGAGGGGATAATCCAGTCGAGAGGATTGAGGACTGAGAGTTACGCCGTGGAGTTCTGGCTCTGAGAAAGCGGAAGAGTAGGGATACGCCTTTTCACGGACCAAAGGCCCAACAACGTTTCAATGCGTGTTGGGCCTTTTATATTGCTCAAGGGATGTTTGGGGAGTGTTAGAAGTGTTAGAAAGGCGGGGCGACGGAGAAACAGCCTAAGTCGTTCAAAGATTTGGCTCCCCGGGCAAGATTCGAACTTGCAACCCTTCGGTTAACAGCCGAATGCTCTACCGTTGAGCTACCGGGGAACCGGGTAAGGTAGACCTTTAATCTACATCAATTTCCGGCCTCTTGCACCGCATCGCCAGATCCCTGTTTTCTGGCGGGGTTGGCCGTATCTCGTGAGACAAATCATTAGACACGTTCAGTTGGGAAATCTGCGGCGGGCACGTACTTTGAGACGCATTCGTAGCTGAGCTGAATAGAACGTCTGGCGATCTCGACTTATTTTGGTGCTTCGGAGGCTGTTGAAAAGCCAGGAACGAGCGTGGTATTGTGAATTCGGCAGGACGGTATTTAGGACAGAATTGTGTGCCATGCAATCCACATCGCTTCTTGCGGGTCCCTTTTTTTCTTCTCCCGAGTGTTTCCAGACGCGAAATACCTGGGAGTTCAAAGCTCGCCAACGCTAGGTCGAATGACGGAAACGAAGTTGTTGCACATACCGCGGCTTTACCGGCGCCCAACTTACAGCGGTTGAATACAGCGGATGCGAATGCGTCATTCGACAGCGGGCAATTGTCTTTTGAAACGCGAAATCTGGGACCTCGGAATCGTGGCAATCAGTGCCGTCCCTTCGTTGCTCTTTCAATAACCGGACAGGATCAACTCTGTTTTCTCGCAGTACGACGAACATAGCCAGCCTCCGTTGGCATCGCCTCCATCACCCAGCCTTCTGATGGCGCTCCAGCGTGCTGAGATTTCCGAAACGAATCAAAACGAGTGGCTCATGGAATCTGGACACCCTGAAAAGGCGCACGACATTCGCCTCGTGGTTGACACCATTCCGGGATTAGTGTGGTCGACTCGACCGGATGGTCGCAACGGCGGCGAAAGGAGCCTGAGATTATGGCGGATATCGAATTCCGAATCAGCGGCGTGCCACCGGGGTCAGCGCTATCCGTGGGCGACGCGGCCGTGTTTAACGCAGGCGGAACGCTCTGTGCCGCGCAGGGCAAATGCACGCACATGCAAGGCCCGCTGAGTGAAGGCAAGCTGGACGGATCGACGGTGACCTGCCCTGGCATGGAGCGCAATTCAATGTATGCACCGGAGCGGTGCTACGCGGCCCGGCAAAAGATCCGCTCAAGACCTACCGTGTGATCGCGGAAGGTGAAATCGGGCGGGTGGAAACTGCACAGTCGCAGTCCAGCGAGAGCGCGGCATAAAAGCATTTTCGCACTAAATCGCTATTAAGGGACATTGGGACTGGATCGGAAGATTTGTATTCGGTCTCGAGGTCTTTGAATCGCCATCCAAAAGGAACGAAAAAGGAGGAAAGGTCTATGGCAACGATCACGACGAAAGACGGCACGCAGCTCTACTACAAGGACTGGGGCAAGGGACAGCCTGTAGTCTTCAGCCGTGGCTGGCCACTCAGCGCGCTCAACCAGTCTATTTCGTGGCGAGGAACGTGGCGAGTTCTCCACGGATCGCTGACGCGCTGTTCGTGGAGCCGCTCTATCTGATTCCGGAGGGCGCGGTCGGCTGCCTCGTTTTCGCCCGGCTCTGCAACCAGCTCGCCACCAGAAGCATCGAGATTGTGTAGAGGTCATGTGGGGCGGCTGGCGACGAACTGCCCACGCGAACCACGGATAGAGATTCGCGCCGCATCAAATTCCGGCGACTTCTGGAAAAGAGCTGTGAATAAGACAGCCACTATCGGCCATCCCCTGATCGAACCCGCCGGCACGATCATGGAGGCGGGAGAGGTTCGGTCCGGGAGTCCTGTTCCGTGGGGCGCTCACCCGGTAGGCGACGGCGTGAACTTCGCCATCTTCAGCCGGCATGCCAACAGTGTGCGACTCGAGTTCTATGCCAACCCAGCCGATGCTGTGCCATCAAAGATCATCGAGTTCGATCCGCCCCGCCATCGAACCGGCGATGTGTGGCATGCCTGGGTTAAAGGCATTCAGCTGGGCCAACTCTATGCCTATAGGATGGACGGTCCGTACCAGCCGAGTGAGGGTCATCGCTTCAATCCTCATAAGCTCCTTCTCGACCCATTTGCGGCGGCGATTAGTGGTGGTCGTGGTCCATGGGACTTCTCGCCCGCTCGAGGATACAATCCTTCCGCGAGCCCTCCCGATATCTCCTTTTCTAATGTGGATGACGCCGGCGCAATGCCGAAATGCGTGTTCTTGCACGATCATTTCGACTGGGAGGGAGATAATCCGCCGCGACATTCGGCCTCCAACACCATCATTTATGAAACACATGTCCGTGGTTGCACGATTCATCCGAGTTCCGGAGTTGCCCATCCCGGAACCTATCGCGGGCTGATCGAAAAAATCCCTTACTTCCGCGAGTTAGGGGTCAGCGCGATTGAATTGATGCCCATTCACGAATTCAACGAGAACGAACTCGCGCGCGTAAATCCCCTCAACGGCGAAACATTGAAAAACTATTGGGGTTACGATCCCGTCGCGTTTTTCGCGCCCAAAGGATCCTATTGCAGCCAAGGATCACGCGGGGAGCAAACCCTGGAATTTCGGGAAATGGTCAAGGCGCTTCACCGCGCCGGCGTCGAAGTAATCCTGGACATCGTTTTGAACCACACAGCCGAGGGAAACGAATTGGGCCCGACGATCTGCCTGCGCGGGATTGACAATTCAATCTTTTACATGCTTCCCGAGAATGACCGCCGTTACTACAAAGATTTTGCCGGCGTTGGTAACACGCTGAACGCGAATCATCCCGTCGTTCGGGAGTTTGTTATAGAGATTCTGCGTCACTGGGTGATGTACATGCACGTGGACGGCTTTCGCTTCGATTTGGCTTCGGTGCTGGGCCGGGACGAACACGGCAACTTGCTGCAAAACGCTCCGCTGTTAGAGCGCATTGCGGAGGACCCGATCCTCCGCGACGTAAAGATTATTGCGGAGGCGTGGGACGCCGGTGGCGCTTATCAGGTGGGAAGCTTTTCCGAGCGGCGATGGGGGGAATGGAATGGCCGATTTCGCGACGACGTCCGCCGTTTCTGGCTGGGCGAACGCGGCGCGAAAAACGCGCTCGCGACCCGCATTTGCGGAAGTTCAGATCTTTATCAACGGTCCGGTAAAGGCCCGGAGCGCAGCATTAACTTCGTCACCTGCCACGATGGCTTCACGTTGAACGATTTGGTCAGCTACGAGCACAGGCACAACGAAGCAAACGGCGAATATAATCGTGACGGTCCCGGCGTGAGCTATAGCGAGAATTGCGGCGTTGAGGGACCAACGAACGATCCAGCCGTCGAAGCGTTGCGCGAACGTCTGATCAAAAACTATCTTCTGACTCTTTTCGTGTCCCGGGGAATCCCGATGCTGCAGGGAGGCGATGAGTTTCGTCGCACCCAGCAGGGCAACAACAACGCATATTGCCAGGATAACGCCATCAGTTGGTACGACTGGACCTGCCTCGACAAACACGCGGAGATTTACCGCTTCGCTCGAGGAATGATCGGCTTCCGGAGGGCCCATCGCTCGCTGCGAAAGGAAGCCTTCTACACAGACGCAGACATACGGTGGTTTGGACCGCAAGGTTTAGCGCCCGATTGGTTTACTCCCCAGCAGAAGTTATTCGCGTGTCTGATCTTTGGGCAGGCAGAATCCGATCTGTTTCTGATCTTCAATGCCGGCGCCGAACCCGTGGAATTTTCGATTCCCCCAGTTTCTGCGCCTAAAACCTGGCATTTGGCAGTCGATACTTTCCGCCCCTCGCCCGAGGATCTGTACAGTGCGGGAGCTGAGCCACCCCTCACTGACCAACATCTATTTCGCGCTGGACCCCGGTCAAGCGCGATTCTGTTGGCACGCCCTTAGCGCACGTGCACGCGACACAGAGAAAACGGAGGAGCAGGTCATGGATACAAGCGGAGTGAAACAAGTCAAAGAGAACAAGACTGCAGATCCACACGCCGAATCGGTGGCCACAGAGATCGAGCAGACCACATTTGAATTCGACATTGCATTGTCCACCGCCGTCAAGAGGGACGGCCATCCCAGAGTAGCGCAGCAACAACCCAGAGGACCGCTATCGCCAGACATGGTTGATCGAATGAACCGCTACTGGATGGCCGCCAACTACCTGGTTGTCGGCCAAATTTATCTCTCGGACAATCCGTTATTGCGAGAGCCCCTAAGCAGGGCGCACATCAAGCCTCGCCTGTTGGGACATTGGGGCACTTCCGCCGGCCAGAACTTCATTTATGTGCACTTGAACCGGCTGATCAAAGAACGCGATGCGAGCGTCATCTACATCGCCGGCCCAGGACATGGCGGGCCATCATTGAACGCTCATTCGTATTTGGAAGGAACGTATTCCGAAGTCCATCATGAAGTTACACGGGATATACAGGGCATGCACCAGCTCTTTCGGCAATTCTCGACGCCCGGCGGCGTGCCCAGCCATTGCGGGCCGCACGTGCCAAATTCCCTGCACGAAGGTGGCGAACTCGGCTATGCGCTCTTGCACGCGTTCGGCGGCGTTTTCGATAACCCCGACCTGCTTATCGCCTGCATCGTCGGAGATGGCGAAGCCGAAACGTGTCCACTGGAGGGAAGTTGGAAGGGAATAAAGTTTCTGAATCCCGTGCGAGATGGCGCGGTGCTCCCTATCCTGCACCTGAATGGCTACAAGATTTCCGGACCTACCGTGCAGGGGCGCACGCGCGACGATGAATTGATTTCTTTGTACAAAGGGCACGGCTACCAGCCGTACTTTGTCGAGGGCGATGAACCCGCGCTTGTCCACCAACTTTTCGCGGCCGCGTTGGACAAATGTTACACGGAAATTCGCGCGATTCAGAATGATGCGCGCAAGAATGGGTTCAAGCAGCGGCCTGCCTGGCCAATGATTATCCTCCGCACGCCTAAAGGGTGGACGGGCCCGAAGGAAGTGGATGGTTTCCCAATCGAGGGCACGTTTCGAGCCCATCAAGTACCCCTTGCCAATGTCTGCGACAATCCGGAGCAGTTCCATCTACTCGAAGCATGGATGCAGAAATACAAACCCGGCGAGCTTTTCGATCAAGCAGGGCGCCTCATTCCAGAACTGCAGGAACTGGCGCCTTCCGGGGACCGGCGCATGGGAGCCAACCCGAGCGTCAATGGTGGACGGGTCCTCACCGCGCTCGATCTGCCGGACTTCGCGGAATATGCTATTGAAGTCCCAGGTCCCGGACAAGTGGTAGCGGAAGCCCCGCGCAAATCCGGCGAATTCCTCCGGGATGTCATTAAACTCAATCCTACAAATTTCCGGGTGTTTTGCCCCGATGAGACCAATTCGAACCGGCTGAATGCCGTTTTTGACGCAACCGTTCGCTGCAGCGTCGAGGAGACTGTTTCCATCGACGATCACATTGGTCCCGATGGCAGGGTGATGGAGGTACTGAGCGAGCACTGCTGTCAGGGATGGCTGGAGGGCTATCTGCTTACGGGGCGCCACGGCATTTGGGCTTCTTACGAAGCCTTTGCACAAGTGGTCGACTCCATGCTCACGCAACACGCAAAGTGGCTGGAAGAATCCAGGAAGTTTCCGTGGCGCAAACCCCTCGCTTCTTTAAATGTGTTCCTGACCAGCCACGCCTGGCGAAACGATCACAACGGCTTCAGCCATCAGGCGCCGGGCTTTGTCGACAACGCGTTGGCGCGGAGGAGCGAAGTGATTCGCGTTTACTATCCGGCGGACGGCAATTGCCTGCTGAGCGTATTCGATCACTGTCTTCGAAGCCGCAACTACGTAAATATTGTGACCTGCGGCAAACAGCTTGAATTGCAGTGGCTGAATATGGATCTTGCGCGCGAACACTGCTCGCAAGGGGCGTCCGCATGGGACTTCGCTACGAACGATGGCGAAGCCGAGCCCGACGTCATCCTGGCTTGTGCGGGTGATGTGCCGACGCTTGAGACTTGCGCCGCATCGTGGCTGCTTCAGAAATACGTTCCTGGCATCAAGGTGCGCGTCGTAAATGTGGTGGATCTCAGCGTTTTGATGTCCTCGACTGAACATCCACACGGCATGGACGATATTTCCTTCGAGTCACTTTTCACCAAAGATGTTCCGGTAATTTTCGCGTTTCATGGCTATCCCTGGGTGATTCACCCTATGGTTCACGGGCGGCCGAACGAAAGCCGTTTCCATGTGCGAGGCTTCATCGACCGGGGCACGACCACGACTCCGTTCGACATGGTTGTGCTCAACAAGATGAGCCGCTTTCATTTGGCCATCGACGCGCTGAAGTACCTGAGAAGACAGCGCTCGCAGGTTTCGGACGTAATCGATGCCTTTAACCTCAAGCTATATGAGCATCACTCGTTTATCCGGGAACATCTTCAGGACATGCCGGAGATAAGGAACTGGCGGTGGACGGCTGATTTCAGCGAGCCCACGGAGCCGCCGCCCGTGGCTAAAGGACATCCTCGCGGTCAGTTGTTCAGTGACGCGTAGATTGGACGCTCAGCACTTTCGTCGAGGTAACAAATGAGAATTGACTTGTGATTACCGCAAATCGCAGCGCACCGATGGGCCGCTTTTTTCTTGGTGTGGATACTCACGCCCTATCCGAGCCGGCGTTCGTAAGTGCGCTCGAAGCGGTTGCAGCGAACGGCCTCAGCGTGCTGCGTTCGGATGGCATAGCCTGCACGCCGACGCCCGCCATCTCCCGTGCATGCAATCCTCTGTTACATCCTTCAACCGCAAACAGGACTCGCAGATAACATCGTGACCGCACCGTCCGATAATTCTTCTAACGATGGAGGTTTTCAAATTCGGTCCTCCACATGATGGATCCGCCGAAGGGCGCGGAACGATCCGGGCGACCGCCATCCAATTGGCGGAATTAGGATGATCACGCATGCAAAAAAATCAAGTCATTGCCGGCAACGATGTCCCGACCGGCCTTACAGCAGCAGAGGCGCAAGACCGTCTTCGTCAATTCGGCCCAAATCGGGTCGAAGAAGAACGGCGGCATCCGCTGTTCGCCTTCTTTGGCAAATTCTGGGCGCCGGTTCCGTGGATGCTCGAAGCCACTATTGTGCTGGAGATTCTCGTTCACAAACGGGATGAAGCCATCATCATTGGCATCCTACTGGTATTCAATTCCGTCCTGAGTTTTGTTCAGGAAAACCAGGCGAATCGTGCCCTCGCTCTATTGCGCAGCCAGCTCTCGGTGCAGGCACGCGTGATGCGCGACGGCCGCTGGCAACTGATCGGGGCCGAAGAGATTGTTCCCGGAGATGTGATTCATCTGCGCGTGGGCGATCTCGCTCCGGCGGACGTTCGTCTGTTCGACGGCGTTCTAGAGGCTGATGAATCGGAGTTGACCGGCGAGTCTCTGCCAATCGAGAAAACCTCAGGGACGACCGCATACGCCGGGTCGCGAATCAAACGAGGCGAAGCGAGCGGCGAGGTGACGGCAACCGGAAAGCATACACGCTTCGGCAAAACCGCCGAATTGGTGAAAACAGCGAAAACAGTGAGTCACCTGCAAAAAATCATCTTTGCCGTTGTGAAGTATCTCGTCATTCTTGATGCTGTCCTGGTTGGAGCCTTGCTCGTGTACTCCGGCTTCGCTCATCTGCCTTGGTCGGAGGTCGTGCCATTCGCATTGATCCTGTTGATAGCTTCGGTGCCAGTGGCTTTGCCCGCAACGTTCACGGTAGCGACGGCGCTTGGCGCGCTTGACATGTCTCATCACGCGGCGCTCGTGACGCGCCTTTCCGCTATCGAGGAAGCAGCGGCGATGGATGTGTTGTGCACCGATAAGACTGGAACGATTACTCAGAACCGGCTCGCAGTCGCGCAGGTTTATCCGCTCGGAGGCCGAAGCTCAGGCGAAGTGCTGCGCATGGCCGCTCTCGCCTCCGATGCAGCGACTCAGGATCCAATCGATTTGGCCGTTTTCGAGGCGGCACAAGAGAAAAAGGTGCTTAACGAGGCTCCGCAACGTATCCAATTCATCCCGTTCGATCCAGCCACTAAACGCTCTGAGGCAATCTACAAACAGGAGGCGGGCACATTGCGGGTCGTAAAGGGAGCGCCGGACACGCTCATATCTCTGGTTCGCGATCGCCAGAGCATTGCAGGGGAAGTCGATCGGCTCGCCGCGCGCGGTGCACGAGTTCTGGCCGTCGCTTCCGGAACGGAAAACGCGTTAGAGCTTGTGGGCCTGCTTGGTCTTGAAGACCCCATCCGGGAAGACTCGACGGCCCTCGTGAGCGATCTAAAGAGCCTCGGCGTGCGCGTCATCATGGTGACTGGAGACGCAACCGCGACAGCACGTGCCGTATCGCTGCAAGTGGGTATCGGCGATCGCGTGGGCTCCGGCGACAGTCTGCGCAACAGCGCCGCGACCGCGGCGGAACAATACGACGTCTTTGCCGGAGTATTTCCGGAAGACAAGTTTCGTTTGGTTGGGGCGCTTCAGGGCGGCGGCCACGTGGTCGGTATGACGGGCGACGGCGTCAATGATGCCCCCGCTCTGAAGCAGGCCGAAGTGGGCATCGCCGTCTCCACGGCAACCGATGTGGCCAAGGCCGCCGCGAGTGTCGTTCTTACGGAGAAGGGTCTCATGGGCGTGGTACGCGCCGTCGAGACCGGCCGCAGAATCTATCAACGCATGCTGACGTATACGCTCAACAAAATTATCAAAACGATCGAAATCGGCATCTTCCTCAGTGTTGGCGTGATTCTAACCGGAACATTTGTGATTACTCCACTGCTCGTGGTCCTGCTTCTGTTTACCAACGATTTCGTTACCATGTCCATTGCGACCGACCGGGTGTCATTGTCTTCGCAGCCAGACCGCTGGGACATCCGCACTCTGATGTTCACAGCGGGGACACTCGCCGGCTTGGTTCTGATTCTTTCATTCACGGTCTTTTTTGTCGGCAGAGACATCATTCATCTGCCGCTCCGGCAACTCCAGACCCTCGTTTTCTTGATGCTGGTCTTCACCGGCCAGGGCAATGTCTATCTCGTGCGCGAGCGCAATCGAATCTGGCATTCGCGTCCTAGCCGCTGGTTGATGCTAAGTTCCGCTGCGGACGTTGTTGTGGTCAGCTTAATGGCCACCAGCGGCATCCTCATGGCCTCCATTTCCTGGGCTCTGGTTGGTTCATTGTTCGCCATTGTATTGGTATTCCTGTTGGGAATCGACGCCCTGAAGGTTCAAGTCTTCCGCCACTTTGGCGTAAGGTGATTGGATACTGCGAAGGCTGAAAACCCCGCTCTGGGAAGAAACGATGCGCCAGCAAGGACATAGTACTGGCTGCGCACGTCCTTACACCGCCAGTCAGCGCTTAAAAATGCTCCGCTCATAACTAGGTGTAGCAGTCGGCGGGGTCTCAGACGCAACCAAACAGCAGCGCTCAGACAAGGTCGTCAAATCAACAGTGATTGGGAATAGAGGAGGACTCGAAGGAAAGCCCGGATTAGGGGGTAGGAACCGATTGAGGAGAGTGCGGGGTGGCTGATTCTAATTTCAACTCGTCAATCCAGGCCGCCGCCGGCGTTCACGAAGGAAGCACTTCGACGGCATCTCGGCTAAGTCGTCCCCCACATCCGCGGCGCTCCGCAGCACCCTTGCACCTTTCGATTCCAAGAACGAAGCTCAAGCCGCATCGGCTCGACCACCTAAGCAACGCGCGTGCAATTCGTCCGCGTACGTGGAAGGCCGACTAGGACCCCAACCGGGCAAAAGCTCGGCACCGGCGAGTGCTTGTTTGCCTGTCTGGACGTCGACTCAACAGGAACTCCAACGTCCGACGCGAAACTCCGCAGAACAGAGTCATCTCAGCGTTGGCCACGGTTAAGCGGAGTAACTTTCCTGCGTCTTACCTGAGGGACGCCACAAGGTCAAAACGGTCGAGGTTCATCACCTTGTTCCAGGCTCCAACAAAGTCCTGGACGAACTTTCTGTGCGCGTCCGAGCTTGCATAAACCTCCGACAGCGCGCGGAGTTGGGCGTTCGAACCGAAGATGAGATCGGCTCGCGTCGCCGTCCAGCGGACTTCCCCGTTCTTGCGATCTCGTCCTTCAAACGTGTTGTTCGCATCTGAGGTCGCTTTCCACAGCGTACGCATATCGAGCAAGTTGATGAAAAAGTCGTTGGTCAGCGCTTCCGGCCGCTTGGTGAAAACGCCAAACTTGGTCTGTCCGAAATTGGTGTTCAGCACGCGCATGCCGCCAATAAGTACGGTCATTTCCGGTGCGGTCAGCGTGAGCAACTGCGCCTTGTCCAAAAGTTCGACTTCGGCTGGTGCTTCCGCGTTTCCATTTGCGTAAGAGCGGAAGCCGTCCGCCGCCGGCTCGAGCACCGCGAAGGAATGCACATCGGTCTGCTCCTGCGAAGCGTCCATGCGCCCTGGGCTGAATGGAACGGTCACGGAGATGCCGGCGTTTTTCGCCGCTTTCTCGACGCCTGCGCAACCAGCCAGGACGATCAAATCGGCAAGAGAGATTTTCTTGCCGCCGGGCTGCGAGCTGTTGAAATCACTCTGGATCTTTTCGAGTGTCTTCAGCACCTTCTGCAACTGCTCGGGCTGATTGACCTTCCAATCCTTCTGTGGACTAAGGCGGATGCGCGCGCCGTTTGCTCCTCCACGCTTGTCGGACCCTCGGTAGGTGGACGCTGACGCCCAGGCGGTAGAGACGAGTTGCGAGACCGTCAATCCCGAGGCAAGAATCTTCTCTTTAAGCGCGGCGACATCCTGATCATCGACCAGCTTATGATTCACTGCGGGGATCGGGTCCTGCCAGAGGAGTTCTTCCTTCGGAACCTCCGGACCGAGGTAGCGCGGGCGAGGACCCATGTCGCGGTGAGTGAGCTTGAACCATGCACGGGCAAAGGCATCCGCAAGCGCAGCCGGATTCTCGTAGAAGCGCCTTGAGATCTTTTCGTATGTCGGATCGAACCGCAACGAGAGATCGGTGGTCAGCATGGCCGGTGCGTGACGCTTGGAGGAGTCATGAGCGTCTGGGACCGAGCCTGCGCCTGCATCACCTTTTGGCTTCCACTGGTGCGCGCCCCCTGGACTCTTGGTCAGTTCCCATTCGTATTTGAACAGGTGCTCGAAGAAGTCGTTACTCCATTTAGTCGGTGTGCTGCTCCACGTGACTTCCAGGCCGCTGGTAATTGCATCACCTGCGATGCCAGTGGCGTAGGCGTTTGTCCAGCCGAGGCCCTGCTCCTCAATCGGCGCCCCTTCGGGTTCAGCTCCCACGTGCTGCTTGGAAGGAGCGGCTCCATGGGTCTTGCCAAAAGTGTGGCCGCCAGCGATTAAAGCGACAGTCTCTTCATCGTTCATAGCCATGCGTCCGAAGGTCTCGCGGATATCCTTGGCCGCCGCAATCGGATCTGGAACGCCTTCTGGACCTTCAGGATTGACATAAATGAGACCCATCGTGGTAGCGCCGAACGGATTCGCCAGATCGCGTTCACCGGAATAGCGTTTGTCCGTCCCCATCCAGGTGGTTTCAATTCCCCAGTTGACGTCGAGGTCTGGTTCCCAAACGTCCGCGCGTCCCCCGGCGAAACCGAAAGTCTTAAAGCCCATGGTTTCCAGTGCGACGTTGCCGGAGAGGATCAACAGATCAGCCCACGAGATCTTCTTTCCGTATTTCTGCTTGATTGGCCAAAGCAGACGGCGGGCTCGATCGAGATTGACGTTGTCAGGCCAGCTATTGAGCGGAGCGAAGCGCTGCTGCCCTCTGCCGCCGCCCCCGCGACCGTCAGCGATACGGTACGTGCCCGCGCTGTGCCACGCCATGCGAATAAACAACGGCCCGTAATGGCCGAAGTCGGCGGGCCACCAGTCCTGCGAGTCGGTCATTAGCGCCGCAAGATCTTTTTTCAGTGCCGCATAGTCGAGGCTCTTGAATTCTTCCGCGTAGTTGAAATTCTTCCCCATGGGATCGGACAGCGAGGAGTGCTGATGCAGCAGATTCAGGTTCAACTGGTTGGGCCACCAGTCACGGTTCGTCGTGCTTGCGCTGCTGCTGTGATGGAATGGGCACTTCGCTTCGGTTGCCATAGAATCTCCTCCAAATATTTCGATTCAACGAAATGAAATCGTTGAAATCCGTGTATTGATTTCGGCGAACTTAAAGTAACATGATTGAACGAGATAGTTCAAATATCTAAATCGAATTCTAGGTATAGGCATACCCTATGGAATTTCACCAGTTACGATATGTCTGCGCCATCGCGGACACAGGCAACTTCAGTCGCGCCGCCGAGCGCTGTCAAATCGCCCAGCCATCGCTCTCCCAGCAAATCTTGAAACTCGAGGAAGATCTCGGCGCGAAGCTTTTTGACCGCCTTGGGCGCAGTGTCCGCCTCACCGAGGTCGGCCGCGCCTTTATTCCTCACGCCCGCGCGATTCTGGAGCGGATGGATCTGGCGCGAGCAAGCGTTTCCGATAAGAAAGCGGACTCTCGCGGGAGCGTAGCCGTAGGTGTCATTCCAACGGTCGCGCCCTATCTGATCCCGAGTTATACGGCGGCTTTTGCAAAGGAGTACCCCGACGCGAAACTGCGCATCGTCGAAGAAACCACATCGATCCTGGTAGAAGGTCTGCGGAACCTGTCCATCGACGTCGCGATTCTCGCTCTCCCATTGCGCCACAAGGACCTGGAGTTGTTTCCTATCCGCACGGAGCCTCTCTTCGTTGTAATGAGAAGAGACCATCCGCGCGCCTCCGCCAAATCTCTTGCCCTCAAAGATCTCCGCGGAGAATCGTTCGTCATGTTGCGCGACGGCCACTGTTTCCGCGACCTCAGCATTGCGACCTGCGCACGCGCCCGCATTACTCCGAACATCGCATTCGAAAGCGGACAGTTCAGCAGCCTCCTGGGGATGGTTGCGGCCGGTGTCGGTGTCTCGCTCGTCCCTGAAATGGCTATCGACCGCAACGTGGGCTGCCGTTATGTACGCCTCATTGACGCTCAAGCCACGCGTACTGTTGTTGCCGCGGTCTTGCGTGGGCGCAGTTTCAACCGCGTCCAACAGGCCTTTGTGTCTCAAATTAAAGGCAGAGCGACCGAAGCCCGACTCGGAAAAAGGTCTGCCGCGAATCGTTCCACGCGAGGCTAAAGATGAGCTGCGAGTCTCGCCAACTTTGTCTAAGCATCACTGCGAACAATTCGATCACCAGCGTCGCACAAGTTGCAGGCAGATAAACAACATCAGGCGTTTAGCGCGTCAATCTATACGTTGCGAAGCAACGAAAGCGTCCATCCGTCCGGCATTTATTCCAACAGGTGAGGGATTCCTCAAGATCGCGCGGTGAATTCAGTAGGTCTCCAGTGAAGTGATCTCGGCTTCCCTGGAGGTTTATTGAGACTGCCCCGTTTATCGGAGCTTCCATTTCAGCGTGGGGGAACCGTAGAAATCGCCGCGCCGCTTCGAATCGAATCTGTGGCGTTCGCCACTATAAGGTCATCCGCGTGCAAGCCGCCAAATACCTCGGTCTTTCCATTTGTTGTCACGCCGGTTTTCACGTCCACCCATTGAGCGTGTCCTTGAGTTTCTCGAATCACGAAGGTTCTTTGAAGGTCCGTTGTCACAGCTGACGATGGGACGAACAGGGTTGAGTAGGCACGATGGATGGGCCAATCGACCGATGCAAATGCGCCGGGCGCGATTCGAGCTTCCTCGTTGCGGAAGTCCAGCTCGACTTGCATCGTTCGCGTGTTCTGACTGATGTCGTGGGAGATCCGCGCGATAGGAGCCTGAAATCCGCGGCCTGGAAATGTGGGCACGCTGAAACTGACTTGTTGTCCTTCGCGAACGCCAGCCGCATATGCTTCCGGCACAGGAACGACGACGCGCAGGCGAGCGATGTTTTCGATCCGGACGATCGGCTGCGAGCCGGCTGTTCCAGACGAAGGGCCGACAAGCGCGCCGGGATGAAGATTCCGCTGGGTGACGATGCCGTCAAAGGGCGCGCGAATTTCCAAATAAGATTCGAGCTGCTCGTTCCCGCGCAAAGCGTCGCGTGCTGCCTGCACGCTGTCCAGCGCGGCCTCGACCTGCGCGTCGTCCGCGGTTGCGGACTGTTCCGCCAGATGAAGATCGTTCCCGGCAACAACCCCAGCCGTTTTCGAGGCAGCTTCCAAATGCAGGTAGGTTCCGCGGTCCGAGGCAAGCTTTGCCCGAGCAGCAGCGAGTTGTGCCTCGGCGCCGTGCAAGGCGGCCTCGGCCTGCGATCGCTGGGCGACCAATTCCGGCGCGGACAACTTGACGATCACATCGCCAGATTTCACTCGCGACCCGCGGTCCACAGAAATCGAGTCAATAAATCCAGTTACTTTGGGATAGACATCCACCGCCTCGTACGGAGTGACCTGCGCTGGCAGGTCGAGGGTGGCATCCAGCTTTTGAGACTCAACCCGTGCCGTCGCCACTTGGATCGGTCCAGTAGACACCGGTGCATTGGCCTGCGGCTGCGAAGTCGAGTAACTCGCACAGCCAACTAGGCCGAAACAGAAAGCAGCGACCGCGAAACGCCATCTCATTGAGGCTCCTGCAACCCAATCGAATACGGACTGCTCGGGTCCTCGGGATCCAGGGACGGCGACGCGATCGAGGACCGCTTTTGGACCATCCCAAAAACGGTTGGGAGAACCAGAAGCGTAGCCCCGGTCGCAAAGATCAGCCCACCGATTACAGCCCGGCCCAGCGGGGCGGTCTCTTCGCTTCCCTGTCCAAATGCGAGCGCCATCGGAATCATTCCGGTGATCATGGCCAGGCTGGTCATCATCACGGGGCGAAGACGTTCCCCCGCAGCATTCCGTGCCGCGGACTTCGCGTCCTCGCCATTTCTTCGGTTCTTCTCTGCAAATGTCACCAGAAGAATGGCGTTCGCCACCGCGACGCCAATCGCCATGATGGAGCCCATGAAGCTTTCGAGATTCAGGCTCGTGCCTGTGATAACAAGCATGAGCACAACGCCAGCGAGAACGGCGGGAGTTGTCGAGAGCACGATCAGCGAGAGCCTAAGAGACTCAAAATTCGCCGTCAGGAGCAGCAGGATCACGAAGATGGCTAGCACGAGCCCGATAGCGAGGTTCGTAAAGATCTGCCGCATAGCCGTAACCTGGCCGCGGACCTCGGCGGTTACGCCGCGCGGCGGCTCACCAGCTCTTCCAATCGCCCGGTTGATTGCGGAGGCCGCGCTAGCCAAGTCATTCTTCGCGAGGTTGGCCGACAGATTAATCATCCAAAGCCCGTTCTGGCGGTCGAGTTCTCCTGGAACGCTCCCGTCCCGGACCAACGCAACCTCACTGACGAGCGGGTCCGCCCCGGTGGAACTAGCGACGGGAATCGTCTCGATGTCCTTCAGAGAAGTCATTTGGGCCTGAGGTACTTCGACCTGTACCTGGTAGCTGACGCCCGACGCCGGGTCGCGCCAGTAATTTGGAGAGACGAAGCGGCTCGACGCAGTTGCGGAGACGACCGCCTGACCGACCTGTTCGGCCGTGACGCCGAGTTGGCCGGCAAGTTCGCGATCGATTCGGATATCGACTGTGGGGTAGTGCAGCGGCTCTTCGAAGCCGAGGTCTCGCAGGTCGGTTTCTTTCGCGAGTTCGTCGCGAATCCGCCCGGCGTAGTTCAGCACATCGTCGTATCGCGGTCCGGTGGTCGCAATTTCGATGGCCGAAGCCGCCCCAAAGTTTAACGTCTGGCTCATCATGTCCCCGGGATCAAACGAAAAGTGTGATCCCGGGAATTCTTTTGGCAGGTCCGTGCGGAGTTTCTCTTCCAACTCGCGGAGCGTGATAGACGCGCCGGGACGGAGCCCAACGCTCATCACGGCTTCCTGGGGACCGCTCGTCCAAAGGAAAATGGCGTTGATCGGGTAGGAGGAACCCTGCGTGCCAACGTAGCTTAGCGTAAGAGCAATATTGCCTGGACCGGCTTCCCGATTCATTGTGTCGAGTAGCCGTCGCGCCATCTCCTCGGTCACTCCTAGTCTCGTTCCGTCAGGGGCGTCGAAGCGCAACCGGAACTGGCTCGCCGCCGCGGAGGGAAAGATTTCCCGCGAAAGCCGGGGGCCGACGAGCGCCAGCACAAGAATCGCGACAGCAGAATAAACAAAGAGCAGCAGGGCTGGAACAGCCATGAGCCGGTCCAAAAAACCGTAGTATTTTGTTCGGAAGCGGTCGAACCCGGATGGTTCTGCACGTTCGAACGACAACTCCGACCGCAGGAGCCAGTTCGAAATCACCGGTACGAGAGAGCTCGATAATAAATAGGACGCGCCCATCGAAAATCCCACCGCGAGTGAAAGCGGAACAAAGAGTGAGCGGGCGGGACCGACCATGAAAAAAGACGGCAGGAATACGGCGAGCACGCTGAGCATCGCCAAAAGACGCGGCGTTGCGACTTCACGGCTCGCTTCTAGAATCGCTCTCGCCGTGGGCTCGCCGTGCGCCAGATGCACGTGGACGTTTTCGAGAAGAACGGTTCCTTCATCGACCAGCACCCCCACCGAAAGGGCTAGCCCACCAAGGGTCATGATGTTGATGGTCTGGCCTGCAACCGAGAGAGCAACCACAGCGATCAGCAACGCGAAGGGGATCGTAATGACGACCACTAAAGAACTGCGCCAATCACGCAAAAAGAAGAGCAACGTCAGCCCGGTAAGGATCGCCCCCAGCGTGCCTTCGCGCAGCACGGAGAGCAGCGCGTCACGAACGTATTGGGACTGATCCAACTCATAGGTGATCTTGATGTCTTCGGGAACCAGCGACTGAAATCGAGGCAGGTTCGCGCGAACTTCGTTCACGACAGTAATCGTCGAGGCGTCCGGCCGCTTGGTGACTGGGATATAAACGGTTCTCTTGTCGTTCAGCAATGCGTAGCCTGCTGGAATGTCAGACGAATCGGACACACTTCCTACATCGCGCAGGTAAACGGCTGGTCCTGGGCCAGCACGCAGCGGAATTTGCAGCAGGTCCGTGATTTTTCCGACGGTTGAATCCGTCGTCACCATCGTCTGGAAGTTTCCGATGTTTGCGTTTCCTGCCGGTTCGATGGTGTTTCCCGAGACGAGAGCCTGGACGACGTTCTGAGGAGAAAGCCCGAAGGAGTGGAGCTTGGCCGGATCGACGCTGATTACGATCGTGCGCTGGTTTCCGCCAAACGGTGGCGGCGAGGAAACTCCGGGAAGAGTGGCGAAAATCGGCCGCACGCGGTTCAGCGCGAGGTCCTGGATTTCTCCCAGGGTGCGGGACTCGCTCGAAAAAACGAGATAGCCGACGGGCAAGGTGCCGGCATCGAACCGGAACACAAACGGCGAAACCGTGCCGGGCGGCATGAAGGCGCGGGCGCGGTTGATGTACGAAATCGTCTGGGCGAGCGCCTCGCTCATATCCGTGCCGGAGTGAAAGGTGAGCCGGAGTAACGCTGTCCCTTGAATCGACTTTGCTTCAACGCTTTCAATGCCGTTGATGTAGAGGAAGTGATACTCGTAATAGTAGGAGAGAAAACCTTCCATTTGTTGCGGGCTCATGCCGCCGTAGGGCTGAGCCACGTAAATCACAGGTAAGTTTAAGTCGGGGAATATGTCGACGCGCGTCCGAAGCAACGCGAGAATCGACGAAAGAGCCAGCGCAACAACGACTACGATCACCGTAATCGGCCGGCGCAGCGCTGCTCGAATCAGCCACATGGCTAAGGCGCTCCTGCGCCGGAGGCGTGCAGAACCTGGAAAAAGCCCCGCAGATCTCCCTGTGCATTCGCCAGACTGAACAGGGCGTGCCAGACATTCAGCCGGGCCACCGCATTGTCCATTTCGGCTTGAGCGAGCAGGCTCTCGGCGTCCGCGACTTCCACTAAGGTGGCCAAGGCGGCGGCATACCGAGCGCGCGATTGCGTTTCGGATTGTTGCGCGGCGGCGAGTTCCGTAGGAGTTTCGCTGGCGACGAGGGACGCGAGTTTCAACTCGTCCCGCGCGGCTTGAATCTCGCCGGTCACGTCTTGAATCACTTGGTCGTAATGAGCCTTTTGAGATTGCTCTTCGGCTTTCGCGATTCGCTTTTGGGCGCTCAACGCCTTGAGGCCAAACACATCCGGAAACAGGATCGATATCCCGGTCATCCAGTTGCCGCGACCCGGTGCGAGTCCATTCCAGTTGCCGATGATCGAACCGTTGTCGGGGACCTCGCTGCCGCGCCCGAAGACCTCCGCTTGCAAGAACACGCGTGGATAATCGGTGCGATCCAATATCCTTTCATCCGCTTGCATTAGCCGCACGACCACCATTTGGTCGCGCGCCAACGGATGCTCCGATGTGGCCTCCTCGGGGATCGATCCGCTCGGCGCTTGGTCCAGCAAACGGCGTGAGTCCGTTTGTATTTCGCTGCCCGCGGCTCCCATGAGCGCCGCGAGCGTGTCCCGCGCGGCTCGTTCTTCCTGCTGGGATTGATACAGTCGGACCGTTGCGCGCGCCAATTCAGCGTCCGCGCGCGAGGCGTCCGCTCCCGGACGCAGTTGGTTATCGACCAGTGCATGCGTCGATTGCGCGAAGACGCGCCAGCGCTCGACATTGGCCTGCGCTGCGGCCGTGGCTTGCTCGCTGGCGACAGTCAGCAGGAAGTAATTGCCCACCGCGGTGGCGACCTGAAGTCGCGTCAAAGCGAGATCGGCTTGCGATTTGTCTTCGACCGATCGAGCCCGGTCCACGCGCGCGGAACGCAGGCCGAAATCCACTGGCTCCACGAAAACAGCGCGGCTCCCTGGCTGCCCCAGAAACTCTGGCCACTATAAGGTTGTACCGGTCCCTCGACCGCGGGATTCAGGGATGTTGGCAGCCAAATGCCGTCCACCTGATTCAGCGTCGCGCGGCTTTCCTGATACACGCCGCTCAATTGCGGGAGGTATGCGGTTCGAGCAAGGCCAATCGCCGCGTGCGCCGCGGAGAGGTCTTCGAGCGATGCGCGAACAGCGGGGTAATTCTGAAGCGCATATTCTATCGCCTGCTCAATGGTGACGGCCCGCCGTGTCGCCGGCTGCCCCTGCGCCTTGGCCTCTCGCATCAAGGGCAGAAGCGCGAAGAGGCTCACGCAGGCGACGAACCGCCATTTCCGGCCAATGATATTCAGGGAGCACATTGTTATCGAGTATCGTTAACAGATGCCGATACTACCGCAGGGTATTTGCTATGTCCACAGGGGAAAAGCGTCCCAGGCTCTCGCTATTCCGGAGCGCTCTCTCGCTTCCGTAGCGGTGGTTTATGCAGGGTCAAACAGTTTGGCTTTGGCCGGAATCCCTTTTTGCAGTTCCCGATTGACCGTTTGCGCGACCTTAAGCGCGTCCGAAGTTGTCTTGCCGTGTCGCAGCTTCATGCGTAGCGCGATGTTCCCGATGATCTTTCCCGATTGCTCGCGCAGCGGAAGCAGCACACAAAATTCCTGCGGAGCGCACTCACCCGCAAATTATAAAGATTCTGCGGCGTTGTTTGTCATTATCGGAAGCCGATACTATGAGATGTAGGGACGAGTGTCAATACCTGAGTCGCGGGCTAAATGCATGCGGCGAGCGCTCTGGGAACACGGGACCCGCCTGTCCGCGGAGGGACTATCCTCTCATCTTGGAGGGTGGTTGCCGTCGATACGCGAGGGATCGCAGTGTCACGACGCGGGGCCGCAGGCGCGATTCCTTCGACTTCGGCTCGGAGAACAACTCCCCAAAGAGTTCGCGGACTTTCTCCTTGGCTCGAGACAAAACTCTTTGCCCTTCGGCCGTAATTCGGTACACGCGACGAATTTTCCCTCGGACGCAAATTTCGCCGGAACGGAGCAAATCATCTTTTTCTAGGCCATGAAGGATTGGATAAAGCGTTCCTGGGCTGAGCTTGTACCCGTGCCTGGCCAACTCCTCGATCATGCCGAGGCCAAAGATTTCTCCCTCTCCAGCGTGGTGGAGAATGTGAAGTCGGATCAGTCCGGAATAGAGTTGTCTCGAATCGTCAAGCCGTTCTTTGGAAGTCGTCATTGTCGGATTCCGTTATCGATCCTCTGGAATGGAGGTTAGACTTGAACGCGCCGGCCGGTTGTAAGAACTTTGTAAAAAGAACTTCGCCATCCCTAACTTCTTTATTTTCGGAGTGGAAAAGCGTCCTGGGCAAAAACCACACAGCGCCAACATGAGGGCCGTGTCTTATTTGAAAGTCGCATTTGCCACTTGCAACACGTTGATCTTACTGCTGACGATATCGAACACTATCTTCGCGTTCGGCTTCGTGAGCGGGTCCGCTTCAAGACGTCCTCAGGCCACATCGAACGAGGGAACTTGAAGCCGACGACTGTTCACCAGGAATTCAGGGTACGTCGACGAATGTTGAACATAGCGGTTCGAAAAAAGCGTCTTGCTATAAACCCGCGCTCAACCGTGGAATTCCCTGTCGCGATTAAAGGGCTGTTTCGACCGCACTACGTGACCTCATCGGAACAGCAGCGAATTGAATTCCACGCTACAGCATACCCGCAGAATGTTGTCCGCATCATTACGGAGACAGGTTTGGGAGTTTACAAGGAACTCCTCCCGATGAAAAAAGATCAGGTTGACTTCGTCAATTTGGTTGCTTGGATACGCGATTCGAAAACGAAGAATGGGATTGCCGAACACCCGCTGACGAAGATTGCAATGGAAGCATTTCGAAACCAAATCACGATTGCTGGGGAGGGAGATTTCCTCTTCCCGAGTAATGTAGCCCTGACAAAACTCAATCGCCAAGCCAACGAAATGAACAAATCCCTGCGCCAAAATACGCCCGTCTCGGGGAATTTCGGCACAGTTCTGGCACAGTAGTGACTGAAAGAGTGGGTTTTGGATTTTCGAATGGCAAGAAATGCTTTAGAATCAAAGCGACTTCCACTGCGCGCCCGTAGCTCAGCTGGATAGAGCATCTGCCTTCGAAGCAGAGGGTCGGGAGTTCGAATCTCTCCGGGCGCGCCACTTACTCCTTTTCGTTCATGGTGTTACAAGTTCCATTTGTTCGCTGGAGCTTGGAACATTTCCAACGCTTGGAACAATTGCAGGCTTCGGAAGTTATGTTTTGCTCAACGACATCAAGGATCCGTCCGACGCAAGCCGAACCGCCGAGCGCATCACGATTCAACTGTCGGAGCCATTTCTGGTCAGCGGCAAAGAGGTGTTCACCTCCTGCAGCATCGGAATCGCTCTGAGCAACCCCTCCTATGCCGAGCCCGAAGAGATCATGCGGGACGCGGATACGGCGATGTATCGAGCCAAATCGATGGGGAAGTCCCGCTACGTGGTCTTCGACGCGGACATGCGTGCCAGCGTGATGGCACGGCTCGAGCTGGAGACGGATTTGCGCCGCGCATTGGATCGAGGCGAATTCCACAATGTCTACCAACCGATCGTGCGTCTCGACAACGGTGAAATCACCGGCTTCGAAGCTTTGTTGCGCTGGAACCACCCGACCCGAGGCTTGCTCGGGCCGGAGATGTTTATCTCCGTGGCCGAAGATACGGGACTGATCCGCGAGTTGGGCCGGTGGAATTTGCGAGAAGCCTGCCGTCAGCTCGGGGAGTGGAAGGCGAATCTTAGCCCCGACCGCGAATTGGTTATGAACGTCAACCTGTCGATCAAGCAGTTCATGCAACCACACCTGGCTGAAAACATGAGCGCGCTCCTAACCGAGTTGCGCAGCCCCGGAACCCTGACCTACTCCAGCCTGTTTACGGTGACTGGCACGAAGCTCTAACGCCCGCGGGTGAAAGTCGTTCTCCGCACCCGCAGAACTCGGGCGCAGCCTAATCCGTGCAAGCGCCTCTTGCGTTCGTAGCGTGAAAAGGTGCAGCTCACAATAACTTCGCCACGATACCTCGATATTACTAATTATCAAGAAGAAGTTTCCCGGGCGGTGAAGTGGTGATCTAATGCCTGCGGCGGGAGAGCCTGTGTGAAGCCTCGCAAATCGTCTGAACTCGGACTGCGCGCGCGGCGCAAGCTCGAAAGGCGGCAGCGCATTCGCGCCGCGGCACGCGAATTATTTTCCCGGCATGGTTATGAAACAGCGACGGTTCGCCAGATCGCTCGGCGGGCTCACGTTGGGCTCGGAACGCTCTTCAATTACGCTCAGGACAAACGCGACCTGGTTTTTCTGATGTTTAACGAGGAGCTGGCGGCGGTAGCGGACGACGCGCTGAAGAGCTCGCGAACGAAAACTCTTTTGCTCGACCAACTTCTGGGCTTATGCCGGCCGCATTACCAGTTCTTTGCGCGGGATCCGGCGCTGTCGCGAATCCTCTTAAAGGACATGGCATTTTATTCCGAGGGAAAGCAGGCTGCCGAGTATCAACGGATTCGCGGGCGGCTACTTTCGGGGATTGAAGACCTGGTCAGGGCCGCGCAACGGGACCGACAGATCGGGTCGGAAGAAGACGCGAGACGCATCGCGCGGCTCACTTTTTTTGTGTTTGCCGGCGCACTTCGCTGGTGGATCGCAAGCCGCAGACCGGATCCCGTTCGAGGCCTCGCGGAATTGAAACGCCTGTTTCGCGTGCAGATTGACGGGCTGCGCTCGCGTTCCGCGCCCGCTAAAAAATCGACACGCCACACGCGCGGCGGCGTATCGGTCCCGCGCTGAAATCTCTATTCAGCGCGCAAAGCTTAGGGATCATCATTCTTTCGAATTCGCAACGAATGCGCATCGGGGAAACCGGATCAGGACTTCAGGCGCGCAAACAGCCGAACGGCGTTGCTCCTGTTGATCGCTTCGACTGTGTTGCCGGGCAAGGCCGAATTCATCAAGTCGCTGGTGGCGTCCCCCGCGGGAAGAAATGGAAAATCGGTTCCAAAAAGAATTTGGGAGCTTGGAATAAGGCTGAGAAGAGCGGTGAGCGAAGTCGGATTGCTGGCGTTCGCGGTGTCATAATACTGCCGCTTCAATTCGTACAACACGCCTTGAGGCGCCCGGTCCGCCAGGTCCTTGGGAAAAGCCTTTGCCATGCGATTTGCCAGCATGGGCATGGCCCCCCCGCCGTGAGAAAAAATAAAATTCACGTCCGGAAACCGGGAGAACGTTCCATTGACCAGAAGGCTCTCAATGGTTCGAGTCGTGTCAAACGGGAACTCGATGGTCGGCACGGGCACGCGGGGCTGGAGTTGGGCGCAGCAATTCGGAGCGTTCGGATGAACGAACACCGCGACTTTGCGGCGGTTCAGTTCTTCGAAAACGGGTGTATAGGTTGGATCGCCGAGCCACTTGTCACCGTAACTGCTGAGCAAAGCGATTCCGTCGGCGTGAAGCGTGTCCAGCGCATACTCTACCTCGGCCAAACTTCCCTGCGGATCCGGCAGAGGCAGAGCCGCCAGCAAGCCGAAACTGGTGGGATGATCGGCAACGACTTGCGCCCCGTAGTCATTGCTCTTCCGCGCCAGGCTGCGCCCAGCCTCTCCGGCATCGAATGCCACGCCGTAAACCGCGAGGGATAACATGGCGGTCGCAATTCCGTTCTTCTCCATTTCCTCCAGGGATTTTGCAGGAGACCACGCAGGCATCTTCCCCACATCGGGAGCGGCGCGCCGAAGATTCATGTAGAACGGCGGCAGCATGTGATGGTGCACATCGATTCGCCCGCGTTTGGAATCGGCATCGCCTGGCGCTCCCAAAAGAGCCGGAGAAACCGAAAGCGCGGCACCCGCGCCAAGTGCCGCAACGTGCCGGAGCACCGTTCGGCGCGAGACGCCCACTGGAACGTGCTCGGCATTGAAATCGGTCGAACTTTGCGAAACGATGCCGTGCTCACTGCGATCAGCCATGAAATATTCCTTCATTTCAATTCCATCATAATTGCCACGCACGAATGGGGAAATCCGCAGTGTTTGAGCGGGCTCCCACTGCCCCGCGCTTCGTTTTCGTTTGAGACATCACACGGTGGGGCGAGCCCCACCGCGTGACGTGTCGCCGATGCTTGGCGACCGCCGACTATCCCTTTCCGCTGCTGGCTGCTTTTTGCAATTCGGAGAACGGCTCGACGATTCCGTGCATGGGCGCGACCGTGGCGACATCCAGCTTCAGGGTCTGTATTTGGTTCATCAGGTTGGCGATGAAAACCGGAGGACGGATTCCGCTTGGCGCGGCAAGTTCCGGAAGATTCGGTGTGTAATCGTCGGCTTCCTCCAGAATTCGTTCCTTTGGAAAGTAAACGATCAGCATGCCCGCGTTGTGCATCGAGCCGTTTTCGTGGAAGATTTCCAGCGTTCGGCTCCCCTCGGTCAGAACGTATTTTTCCTTCACCGGAAGGAATTTCGCTTCCTTGCCCGCTCTTCGAGAGGTTGTCCGGGGCCAGGGTGCGCGGCGCAGCCCAGGCCTTCTGGTAGAAGGGCACATTGATTTCCTGAGTGATGATCGTGGCGCCTTCGGCGACGTAGGTCCGCACGCCGCCCGAATGATCGAAGTGCGAGTGCGTGTTGATCAGGTACTTGATGGGCTTGTTGGGAACGAGCCTCTTGGCTTCCGCGATCACCGCGAGCGAGCGCGCCTCTCCAAGCGGCCCCTCAATCACGGTGATATAGGTGGGAAATTCCACCACCATGCTGTTGTGCGATCCTCCCCCGACGAACCAAATTCCGTCAGCGAGTTTCTCCGATTGCACCTTGATGGGCGGAGCCGTCGCGGTTTTCACGGAGTCCGGGACCGACACGCTCAATCCCGGATTCGCATTCACGCTGCTGACGTTCAACTCCAACACGGCCTGGCCGCCTTGCTTCTGCACGATCATGGTTGGGAATTTCACGCCGCCGAAATCCTTGTAACCTGAGAACGTCGTTACCACCGGCATATCGCCGAGGACCGGGTTGGGCACCCAGGTTTCCGTTTTGGTGACCATATCGTGCGCATCGATCGTGCCGGTCACCGTATATTTGCCGGTGTGGAATGTGATCTCCGTGCCCATCGCTCCCTTTTTTGCAGTGGCATTGTTTTCCATCGCAGCCTTCAGGAAACCGTGCGGCGTGAGCCAGATCTGGAGTTGCCGTTCTGCGGCTGCGCCCGAGTTGAGGAATCGGTTTGCTGCCCGGCATGTCCCAGGCGTACTCCCGCTGACGAAGTTAGCCTGCTTATCGTCGCCGGCAAACGGCCGCCCGCCGCCTTTGACCATCGGATTGGGCTCCGAGTGGATCAGATCTTCCTTCGCCGACTTAGAAGCATAATCGATCGTCTTTGTATACCCGGTCAGATTCGAGGATGGCCACGGCGCATTAGGCATCCAGGCTTGCCCGAATGCAAATGATGTGGCCGGTCCCGGAATATTGAATTGACGTGAGATCGCCCATCGCTTTCTGGGCGGCCTGCAAAACAGTTTTTGCGTCTTGCGCGGAAGCGGCTCCCGCGCACAAGAAAAACAGGGCGCACGCAATCCACAGTCGTTTAGCCATCGTTCCTCCAGTTTGCCGTTGCGATTGAACCTCGCGTTACGGATTTGGCCGGGATCATACGCCAAGCTGCCCGCCAAGTGGAAGCCCAGCTTTATGGTCCGGTCGATGCCGAACGCGAGCCCAAGGTGCGCGCCGTTGACGCTGGCATGGGGGCGTCCTAATATGGAGGCTCCACGAAAGCTGACGCTGGATGTCCTCTCGATCCCGACTTGCCAAATCCGTTGCGCACTTTTTGCTGTTTGTAATTGTTGTTTGCGCGCCCGCAGCCAGGGCCCAACAGATTAAAAACCTCAAGCCGCAAGGCTACGTGAACGATTTCGCGGGCGTCCTGAACGCGCAGACCAAGGACAAACTGACGGCGCTGTGCGCGGAACTCGATCAGAAAGCCAAGGCGCAGATCGCCATCGTTACGGTTTCCTCGCTCGAGGGTGAACCCATCGAGCAATTCTCCATCGATCAGGCCACGCAGTGGGGCATCGGGCCAAAACAGAAGGACCGCGGCATCCTGATTCTGCTGGCTCCCAATGATCGCAAGTACAGGATCGAAGTCGGCTACGGGCTTGAACCGATTTTGCCTGACGGTAAAGTTGGCGGCTTTGGCCGGGAGGCGGTGCCTCTTCTCCGACAAAACGATTACAACGGAGCGGTCCTTCTCCTGACGGAGCGCGTCGCAGCCGTCATAGCCGCGGACCAGAAAGTTACGCTGGACACTCTCTCGGGAGTCCCACCGGAAGGCCCGGCTGCCGACTCCGATAATTCCTCTGAGCCCTTCGGGAATCTTTTTGAGATCCTGATCCTGGCAATCTTTGTATTTTTTCCGCTGATTGGCTTTCTCCTGCGCATCTTTTTCGGTTTCGGCGGAACGGTCCGGTCCCGCCGGGGAGGCGGAATGTGGATGGGCGGCCCCTGGTACGGAGGCGGCTCGATGGGAGGCGGAGGTTCCTGGGGCGGCGGGGGCGGCGGCGGTTTCGGGGGTTTTGGCGGTGGATCGTTCGGCGGAGGCGGCGCAAGCGGGGGCTGGTAGGTAACGCGCCGGAAGGAGCAAGGTTTGGTCGATAACAAGCTCGACGAACTGGTGCAAAAACTCAAGGACGCGACTGCCGATAACTTGAAAGCTGTGGTCTTGTACGGTTCAGCGGCGGCGGAAGAATTTCATAGCAAGCATTCGGATCTGAACATTCTTTGCCTGGTCGAGCACACGGACAGCGCGCATCTCGAAGCGCTTCACGGACCCGTCGATTGGTGGGTCCGGAGGGGCCAGCGCGCGCCGCTGGTTTTCACGCTGGAGGAGTTGCGCCGGTCCGCGGACATCTTCACCATTGAATTAATGGACATGAAAGCGCGCCACCGCGTTCTCTACGGGCAGAATTTCCTGGCGGACATCACGGTACCGTTGCAACACCACTCGCTTCAAGTCGAGCGCGAATTGCGGACCGACTGGCTACGCCTTCGCCAGGCGATTCTGGCGGCGCCCAAAAAACCAAAGGTGCATCTGGAACTGATGCTCGCCTCGTTTTCGGCATTTGCGGCGCTGTTTCGCCACGCTCTTATGGCCCTGGGCGAAGCGCCCGCGGAGTCCAAGCGCGAGGCTATCGACAGAATCGCACAATTCGCCGGAGCCGATCCCGCCGGTTTCCAGGCGATTCTCAGCCTGCGCGAAGGTAAAGTAAGCGCGCGCGACATCGACGTAGGCAAGACGCTCAATCAATATTTTGCTTTTGTGGAATCGGTCACCGAAAAATTTGACCGCCGGCTCGATGCGGCAAAATAAACGGCGAGTTCAGGGAGAACGCACATGAAAAAAGGATGGATCGCGCTGGTGGCGGTGGCGCTCGTCGCGCTGGTGTTCGGCGCCATGTACGTGAGCAGCCGGAACGAGATGGTCACGAAAAACGAGGCCGTGAAGTCCGCCTGGGCCCAAGTGGATGTGGTGCTGCAGCGGCGCGCCGATTTGATTCCCAACTTGGTCGAAACCGTAAAGGGTTATGCAGCACAGGAGCAGACCGTGTTCCACGATGTTACGAGCGCTCGCGAAGCGCTCCTTGGAGCCCAGACGCCCGCCGACAAAATCGCCGCAAACGGCCAGCTGGATGGAGCCATCGGGCGATTGCTCGCAATCGTTGAGAACTATCCGCAATTGAAATCGAATGAGAATTTCTCTGAGGCTGCAGGACGAACTCGCCGGCACGGAAAACCGCATCGCCGTCGAACGCAAGCGGTACAACGACACGCTGCAGGACTACAACACGTACATCGGACTTTTTCCGAACAACATCTTCGCGGGCTGGGCCGGATTCCAGCGCAACAACGCATACTTCGCGGCCTCGGGAGCCTCGCGCGAGGTCCCCAAGGTTCAATTCCCGCCGCCGAACCGGTAGGTAAAAGCAGCTTGAGCTGCCAAGCTTAGATTTGTGTTAGCACGCGGAAAAACAAGGCGGGCGGAAGCCTCCCGCGTGAAGCGAATCTAAGCGCGCCCTTCCGGTTGGGGCACTGCATCCAACTGCTGGGTTGGAGCCGGCGCGCTTGTGCCGGGCTCCTCGCTCGGTTCGTCCGGCGCCGTGGCGCTCGGCTCCGACTTGAATATGAATCTGACGCCGCTCTTGGCATTTTCGGTGTTCGTGCGCGCCAGATCGACTCGATCGAGATCGATGGATCCCTGTACGCCGTTCATCAGGATATAGTGCAGCACCCCATCGATCATCCAATAATCGCGGACCGTATATACCGGGCCGTTCTTTAGGTAGATGAGAACTGGGACAGCCAAACTTGCGGAATTCGGCGCTGCCGGTGCTGAACTCGGCCCGTTCGGCGTGGACCAGTTGCCATCGGAATTGTCCTGATCGTCTGCTTGCGGAGGCGGTGCGGAGTTGTCGTCCGGAGCGTAGTAGCCCGAGTCAGGGTAGGAATACACACCGCTATCGGGGTACACGTAGGAACCGTATCCGTATGCAGGACCGGAATTCCACCATGGGTCGTACCAGAACGGATCCCCGATGCCAAAACCAAATCCGAGCCAGGGCCAGCCAAAACCCCAGCCTCCGAAGCCCCAGCCCCCAAAACCCCAGCCGAAGCGGTTGCCCCACCTACCAAATCCAGCTCCGCAGCTCCAGCAGCGTCCGCCAAACCCGCCGTAGCCGTAGCCAGAACCGAAAGAACCGCGGAGCGGCTGTACCGGATTCGTGCGGCTCACGCCACCCGAAAATCCTCGATTACCCATGAATGCCGATCCCGCACCGGCAAAACGCGACGATGCCGAGAGCGTGGGACCGTTGAACGAATTGCGAACAGTAGAAAGCGATTGGGACCGGGGAACGACGTTTCGCGCCGTCGGCGAGTTTTCATACACTTCGCGGCCCTGACCCGCAAAACTGCGCACCCGGCCGGTCGATCCCGCTTCGCGATTCCCGCTAAAAACGTGGAAGCTGCCCTCGGTACCCGAGGGCCGGGATCCCGATTGTGCTTCGGAAGATCCGCGACCTCCGGCAGCGTTGCCGAAGGAATGCCACTGGCCGCCCGCTACGCTGCCTGACGACGAATATGAGTTCCCGAAGCGCTGATTTTGGCCCGCGAAATTGCCGCCAGGCCGTGAATAATAATTTCCGGGCCGCGCGCCATACCCCCCGCCCGTCGATCGGGAACCGGGAGATGCAAACGAGCGTGACCCACCGTAGCCGACAGCCGGTGGCGCGTACGAACCACCGCGAGGTCCGCCGCCGCCCGAGCGGAAGCCGCCGCCCCCGCGGAATCCACCTCCACCACCGCCATGAAAGCCTCCCCCGCCGCCGTGGAAGCCTCCGCCACCTCCGTGAAATCCGCCTCCACCTCCATGTCCCCCGCCCCCGTGCTGAGCGAACATGGGTACGGCTGAACAGGCGAACAGAATTATTACAGCTGAACGGGCTAGTACGGAGAATGGCTTGGTCATTTCAAGGCCCTCCGCAAACGGTGCGTAAGACCTGCGGACGAGTTCAAGCGGGAACTCGTTTTTGCCCTACACTGGTTGGATTCTACACCCGGGGCTTTGGTTGCGCTTATTAAAGTTCTGGTTACCCCCCCGACGCCCGGAAGTGGGTTTAGAAGCGGATCATGCCATTTTCGTCGTATCCGATCACCACGCGTCCGCCGGCTACGATCACCGGGCGGCGGATCAAGTCTGGATTCTTAGCCATCAGGCCGATGGCTTCGCGGCGTGACGGGGGCTTGTCTTTCATTTTTTTCTTTTTGAAAAGCTCGCTGCGCGGGTTCAAGAAATCCTCGTGATCGTGTTTCCCGATCAGCTTCTCGAGTTCTGACGGGCTGAGTCGCTCCTTGGCGAGGTCGCGGTAGTGAAGGTGAAATCCGCGCTTTTCCATGAAGCGGCGCGCCTTGCGGCAGGTTGGGCACGTCGATTTCTGCAGGAATTCGACTTTCTTCCTGGCTCTTTTTGCTTTGGGTGTCGTCAGTGGGACAGAACGCTTCATTGGTTCGCCTCTTCTGGCCGGGAAATTCCTGGAATCCGGGATCCAAGATCTTCCTGGCGACGCCTGGCCGGAATATCAGGTGCGGCGTTGATATTCTGCGATCGTCACTACTCTAAGACAGCTATGTTACGCCTCCGTGAACGACGCTGGTATTCGTCCGCGAGTTGAACCAAGCAGCTAACTCCGTCCAAATAGACGGTGTTACGTATCCACTTGAAAGCCCGGTTCGACCATCACGCTTACCCGTGACTTCGGTCACTCACCACCCGGCGGGTCCGGGAGTAAGGTATCGGCAGCAGGTAGATTCATTGGAAATCCAAAATTCACGGGGGCGGTCATGATTGAACGAGGAGAAGAGTCGGTCACAGGAGTTGTATGTCTCCATTGTCGAATGCAAACTTCTTTTCCGAAACCGACGAATTGGGTGCAAGGCGCGCAACTGCTCGCCGCACCCGGCTCAAAGGTAGCAATCGTTCGTTGCACGCTCTGCGGCAAGGAGGCGCCGTACCTTGCCCATGAGATCGTGGTTCTCGGAAAGGCATCGCACGTTAGTGCTCGCGCAGCCTGAGCGTGCGTGCATCCCGCAGCACGCGAATTTATTTAGGCTCTCAGAGAACGGGGCGGGCCATCCCTACTTCGGGTATGGATGGCCGGCCAAAATGGCGAACGCGCGGTAAAGTTGTTCAGCGAGCACGGCGCGGGCCAGTTCGTGCGAGAGCGTGAGAGAAGAGAGCGAGAGCTTCTGGGTCGCGCTGCGGCGTAACGTTTCCGGAAATCCCTCGGCGCCGCCACATAGGAATACGAGTTCGCGCGTTCCCCGGTCGCGCGTGTCCCCCAACCACGTGGCGAACTGCGACGACGTTTGAAGCTTGCCTGCGTCATCGAGCAAAACGACCGCCGCGGCGCTATCGAGCGTCAGTTTGCGCAGTGAAGCTGCGGAATCTTCACGCAGTTCGGTCGTCTGCACGTCGGCGAATCGCTGCATGCGCGCCACATAGTCATCCATCAACGCGCGGATTTCGGGTCGCCGCGTTTTTCCAAGCATGATCAGGTGAATCTTCATCGGTGAATTCGCCCGGGCGCGATTCAGTTCAAACCGTATTTCTTGCGCTTATCGAGGAGGGTCTTGCGGCTGATGCCTAAAATCTGCGCGCTCTTTCCAATTTTGTAGCGCGTCGCTTCGAGCGTCGCCCGAATGGCGTCGCGTTCCAGATCGTCGAGAGAACGCAGCGCGCCGCCCGACGCCGAGTCCGCCGCGCGCACCGATTCCGGAAAATCCTCGGGGATAAGCGAGGCCCCTCCGGAAAAGACCAGCGCGCGCTCAATCGCGTTCCGGAGTTCGCGCACGTTGCCGGGCCAGGCGTAGGTAGCCAGCATTTTTTTCACGGGCTCGGAAAACGCAACGCCCGCTCGGCCGTGCACGCGTGCGCCGCGTTCAAGCAGCGCGTCCGCCAGCGGCAGTATATCGGCGGGACGCGCCCGCAACGCGGGCACGGGAATGGTCAACACGCTGAGCCGGAAATACAGATCTTCCCGGAACTGTCCGTCCGAAACGAGGCGCGCCAGGTCGGCGTTGGTCAGGGCAATCAAGCGCGCCGCGATTGTGATCGTTTCCGTTCCACCCAGGCGCTCGAACTGCCGCTCCTCAAGCACGCGCAAGAGTTTGGACTGCGTGGCGGTAGAAAGCGCCGCCACTTCATCCAACACGATGGTTCCGCTGTCAGCCATTTCCAGCCGCCCAAGTTTCCGCTCGACCGCCCCGGTGAACGCGCCTCGCTCGTGTCCAAATAATTCGGATTCGACCAGTTCCTGCGGCAAGCTGGCGCAATCGATTTTCAGGTAGGGCGCGTCGCGGCGGGGACCAAGTTCGTGAATCAAGCGGGCCAGATGGTCTTTTCCGGTGCCGCTTTCGCCGGTGATCAAAAGTGTCGTCGAGGTTTCGGCGACTTTGCGAGCAAGTTCGAGGACGGCCCTAGACGCTGGATCCTCAGCGATCCAGGCCATGCGCGCTTCAGTTCGATTGTTCGCGGAGACAGGCTCGCTCATCCTTCAGCCTCCACGGCACCCGCGAGTGAACTCCCCTCGCCGGGTTCCCTGAACTCGATGCGGCGGGCGGCCCGCCAGAGACGCTCCAGATCGTAAAAATGGCGCGCGCGTTCCGTGAACACATGCACGATCAGGCTTCCGAAATCGAGCAGCATCCAATCGCTGCCGGCTTTGCCTTCGCGGTGCAGCAAACGCACGCCGCTGCGTTCCAGCCGCTCTTCAATTTCGTCGCAGATGGCGCCCAGTTGGCGGGGACTGAATCCGGTGCAGACCACGAAATAATCCGTAAACGCGCCAAGGCCGTCGAGATCGAGAAGGATCAGGTCAGCCGCCTGTTTTTCCTGCGCGGCTGAGATGGCCAGGCGAACGTGAGGCGGAATAGAGTCTTTTCTTGCCGTCACCGGTAAAGGGCCTTCTTGTTAATGTATTCCTCGACGCGCGGCGGCACAAGCCCGTGGATTGAATCGTTTCGATCCAAGCGATGCCGCACCTCGGTGGCCGAAACGTGGCTGGACACGGCGTCCAGGACATAGACCACGGCGCGCCGCAAGGTGATCGCGCGCGGATTGAGCGGGGCGTGCGCGGCGCCGCGGCGCGCAAAAAACTCCGGCGGAATCACCAGGCGCAGGGCGCTCACGTTGAATCCGGGACGGCTGGCCACGATGAAATCGCACAAGCCAAGCAACGCCTCGTAATCCTTCCAGTTCGGAATGTCCAGAAAAGAATCCGCTCCCAGCAAAAAATAAAGATGCGCGTGCGTGCCGTGCAGCCGCTGTTTGTAGTGCCTCACGGTATCCACGGAGTAAAAAATCTCGCGCCCCGATTGGCCCGCGCCCGCTTCCGCCAGTGACGGAACGAACCGCGGGTGATCGGCGCAGGCGATCGACGCCATCGCGTAGCGGTCGGCGTAGGAAGCCATTCCGGCGCGATGCTTGTGCGGCGGACGCCCCGTGGGGATGAAATGGATCTCGTCCAGGTGAAAGCGCCTCTCGGCGGCGCGCGCTACGGCCAGGTGACCAATGTGGATGGGATCGAACGTGCCGCCAAACAGCGCGATGCGCCGCTCGCGCGACTGCTCCCGGGGAGCACCGTGAGATTCCGGCGGCGCGCCGCTCAACGGTGGTCTTTCCGGCGAGCATCGCGAAGATTCCGCGGCTCGCTGCCTGACGTGGCCGGGAAGTCGGATGGATGTTCCGGCGTCGATGACTTAGTTTCGTCTGGCTCCAAAACCTCTCCCGTGATTTCCGCGTTTTCCTGTTCCGGCTCGGGAGGCGCAAGGCGGTCCAGGGCGTCGGCCATCGCTCGCACCAGCTGCGGGATGCCTTCGCCCGAGGCGGAAGAGATTGCGTGAAATTCGAGCCCTCGCGCGGCGCAGAAGTCGCGCAACTTTTCAAGACGCGTGCGGTCCGTGGTCGCGTCCAGCTTGGTTGCGACAACGATCATGGGCTTCTCGGCAAGCTTTTCGCTAAAGGCGGCTAGCTCCCCTTCAATAATCTCAAAATCACGCACCGGGTCGCGATCGGAAGCATCGCTCGTATCGATCAAATGCGCCAGCAGCCGCGTGCGCTCGATATGTTTCAGGAATCGAATTCCCAGGCCCGCTCCGGTATGCGCCCCTTCAATCAAGCCGGGCAAATCCGCCACCACAAAGGTCCGCCCGCCTCCCTTTTCCGAAGGTTTTCCGGGATTGCCGTCCGCGGAGACGACCCCGAGACCGGGCGTCAGCGTCGTAAACGGATAGTCCGCGATTTTCGGGTGAGCGGCGGAAATGCGCGAAATGAGCGTGGACTTGCCCACGTTCGGAAATCCCACCAGGCCAACATCCGCCAGCAATTTCAAGTGAAAATGCAGATTACGCTCCACCCCCTGCTGGCCCTCTTCCGATTCGCGCGGCGCCTGGTGCCATGGCTTGGCGAAATGCTGGTTGCCTCGCCCGCCACGCCCGCCTTCGGCGACCAGTACGCGCTGGCCCGGCTTGGTCAAATCCGCGATCTGTTCGCCGGTATCCTCGTCTGTCACCACCGTGCCGACGGGCACGGCCAGAATCATGTCCGCCCCGGAATGTCCCGAGCAATTCGAACCTTCGCCGTGCCGGCCGCGATCCGCCTTGAATTCGCGATTGTAGCGGTAACGCAGGAGCGTGTTGTCATGCGGATTAGCTTCGAGGTATATGCTGCCACCGTGTCCCCCGTCGCCACCCGAAGGCCCGCCGCGCGGCACAAACTTTTCGCGGCGAAACGCGATGCAGCCGTTTCCGCCGTTGCCGGCCTTCACGTAAATTTTAGCTTCGTCAACAAAGACCATGATTCACTTGAACTTTTCAGAATGCCCATTTGATAGCACAGACTTCAGTCTGTGGGTTTCCGTCGGCGCTCCCAGACCGCGCGTTGGGAGCAGCCGTAAGGAACACCGCCGCACATCCGTCAGATTCCTGCCAAGATCAAATGGAGCCCCACAGACTGAAGTCTGTGCTACTTAAAAACAAAAGGCGGCCCCGCAACCGCGGAGCCGCCTTCTCGATTTCGAGGCCCAGTTAGTTTGCTGGCGCAGCGGCGAGCTTGGCTGCGGCTGCCTGCTCCGGCGGCACTACGCTGATATAGCGCCCGTCCTGGCCCTTGTCCTGAAAAAGCACGACACCGTCAATCAGGGCGAAAAGCGTATCGTCCTTACCGCGCGCCACGTTTATGCCGGGCTTGTGCCTGGTTCCACGCTGGCGGATCAAAATGGTTCCTGCATGGACCAGCTGGCCGCCGAACCGCTTCACGCCAAGCCTCTGTCCCTGCGAGTTGCGGCCATTTACGGATGAGCCGCCACCTTTCTTATGTGCCATCTCAATTTCCTTTTGGAGCTCTTAGAGCTCGATTCCGCTGACCTGGACGGCGGTGTAATTCTGCCGGTGGCCACGGACAATCTTGTATTGCTTGATGCAGCGGTACTTAAATACGGTAAGTTTCGGGTGGCGTCCCTGCGAGACGATCTTGCCCATGACCTTGGCTTTACCCGCATCCGCTCCCGTCAGGAGCTTCTTCTCATCGTTCGCCACGGCGAGCACGTCTCCAAAAGTAATCTCGCTGCCTACTTCGCCGGGCAGGGTTTCCACCTTGACCGTGTCGCCGGGCGCAACCCGGTATTGTTTTCCACCACTTCGAATTACGGCGTACATCGCCCCTCCAGACACAAATCGGAAACCCCTATTATACGGACCACCGCCAGGGACGTCAACGACTGGTTGACCTTGGATGGACCCCGACCCGTTCGGCACTCGCTAAAACCTGCCACCCTGCGACGACTATGCGGGGTTCACGGAAAGATGGGACCGGTGTATATATAATGTCTGCATATGAAACTGATTCCGCGAATGACTTTCTCGCTGCTCGCCGTCCTTGCGGCGTGTGCTGCGTTGGGCCTTCCCGCTCGCGTCCAGGAAAAACAATATCCCAAACAAGCGGATTTGCCGGATCCTTACTGGCTGGTGGAAAACTGGCCAACTCTGCCCGCCAGTATGAACGGGGGCCACTGGGGCGAGTTGATTAGGGCGGATATCGATCCCGAGGGAAACATCTGGGTCTTTCATCGATGCTTCAACACCGTGCCGGCAGGATACGCCACCTGCGTCGGACGAACGGATCCGCCGATTCTGGAGTTCGATCCATCCGGGAAACTGCTCGCGAGCATGGGGAGCGGAATGTTTGCATTTCCCCACGGGTTTACGATCGATCGCCAGGGAAACATTTGGGCGACCGACGCGAATGCCAGCGAAACGGTGCTCGGCATGTCGGCCAAAGACGCCAACGGCGTGGTCCGCGGCCAGCAGGTCTTCAAGTTGAGTCCCACCGGCAAGGTTCTGATGACCCTGGGGAAGGAGGGCGTGAAGGGAGACGGCCCCGACACGTTCGACATGCCCACTGGCGTGGCTATCGCTCCGAATGGCGATATTTTTGTGACCGATGGGCACGGAACAAACGACCGCGTGGTGAAGTTTTCCAAGGGTGGAAAGTTCATCACGACCTGGGGCCATCACGGATCGGGGCCGGGCGAGTTTGACCAGCCTCACGATATTTCCATCGGCGGCAGCAAAAACTATGTGTACGTCGCCGACCGCAGCAACAGCCGCGTTCAAGTCTTCGACCAGGAAGGAAAGTTCATCGTGGCCTGGAAACAGTTCGGCCGCCCCAGCGCAGTCTACGTTTCAAAAGATGACACGCTGTACGTCAGCGACTCGCAATCGAATTCCAAAGTCAATCCCGGCTATTTGAGAGGCATCACGGTCGGAAGCGCCAAAGACGGATCGCTCAGAGCTTTTATCCCCGATCCAGACCTGGCGGAAGCGGATGTGAATCGCATTTCCGGGGCTTCCGGAATCGTGGCCGATGACCAGGGAACGATTTATGCGGCGGACGTCGGGCCGCACCGGCTCCGGAAGTACGTGAAGATCAAGTAGTCACCCACATCGAGCTACGATTTCACGGGCCCTATCTTTCGTGGACGTAACGGACCTGCACTCCCTTTGCGCACAATTCTTCGAGCAACTTTGCCACCGCCGGCGTGGCTTTTCCATCGCCCGGCATGACCACTGCCCAGGCAAGGTCTTCCCGAAGCGCGCGTGTAACAATGCTCCAACCTCGCAACGACGGAGGCATGGCTTGCCCGATTTGCCCGATTTGAATGATCGTCCACTGCCGCGCCAGCGCCAGGGCGTCTGTTCGATCGGGCTCCGGACCGCGCACGATGAAGTGGTTGTCGCCGCACACGAGAATGCCAATCATGCCGTTTCAAGCCTCGAGCCGCGGATCGGGCACGGCGCGGCCCACTGCGAAGTGATAGATGACCTGGCGCGGCAGTTTTCGCGGATCGTTTTGCGGAGCCGAATCGCTCCGTTCCGCTTGGAGGTCATCCCTGCTTGCAGGATGCTCTTCGCCGGATTCTGAAACGATGGGCACGGACTCGCGCAAGCCCCGATCCTGCGCGGCGGCGCGCGAAGTGGGTGAACCCAACATCACCAGCGCAGCTTTTTCCGCCTCGCGCACGGCTGCGCTAACCGAATCTCCTCCATCTTCGAGGAAACCAAAATAACGGTGCACATCGTCATCGTAGAGTGCCCCGATACCTGTCGCGTTCCAACCAAGCGCTTCCGCTCCGAGGTAGAGCCGTTGCCCAATTGCGCCAGCCTCAAAATAGACGTAGCGGTAGCCACGATTGCCGAAAAGCCGCGACGCTTCGCCCAAATTCGCAATCATGGAAATCGTGAAGCAGGAATTTCCCGCCAGCGACTGTTCGAGGCTGAGAAACGCCGCGACGCGTTGGACATTTCCCGCGTGCAACTGCTCTGATTTTCTCTTCAGCCGGTTCCAGCGATAGACGCCCGGCTGGCAATCTTGCACGCGATGAATGTAGAGATAAAGGTCCACGAAATCTGCGCCTCTCTCGCCCGCCGCCGCATCGTCGGCAAAATTCCCTCGCCAGTCCGCTCGCCAGTCCCTGGTTGCGAAGTCCAAAAGCTGATTCAATTCGTCGAGTTCCATGGGTGATGTTCGCGTATCGAAATCGAGCGCCGAGCGCCGCTTGCGAGCGGTGAATCCGAGTGGAGCATCGTGAGGCCAGACCGGCAGTCGCGCGATGCGGCTGGGCATTTCCATACTCGAGGCGGCAGCGCGCGGCGCCGGTCCGGGAGAATCAGGCAGCACCGTCGCGGCATGAATTCCCAGAAGCAGGTCGTTGTGCACTTCCTCCGCGGACAACTCGTTGGGAACGCCCGCGACGCTTTCCACCGACGGGACCGTCGCAACGGTGGAAACATCGCGGGACGGAAAAACAAGAAACGCCATGGGAGCTTCGTCGCCGTCGGCCAGCCCCATAGCGCGAGCCAGGCGCGCGTCGCCGAAATGCGCCACCGCGCCTCCCGACAATTCCAAAGCGCGCGCGCTCAGCAGGAGACTCATCATCGCGTGGCCCAAATCGTGGCAGCAGTAGCGATACGCGCGATCGCCATACTTCCAGGCTTCCCGCCAGAAGATCGACGTAAGCCCGACAATCAACTGCGACTCTGCCGCCCACGGAACTTCGAGAGTTCCCGCAAGATGCCGCGTCCACTGGCCGCGGCTTCGAAGCTCGATGGCGTGCCGGTCCACGCGATAGTGATACAGCCCGTCATCGAGCCCCGCAAACGCCCGTAGCGCAACGTAGGTTTCCGTCGGATGCAGATTGCCGGACGAAGGATTCACTCGCAAGCTATACCGTGCGCCCGAGTCCGGAACTTTCTTCCAGGAACTGACGGCCATCGAATGCCACAAAAAACCGCTGAGCCAGGTGAGCTCCAATTCCGCACGGTGGATCTCGCCGCGGCGTTCCCCAGAATCTCTGGCAGACGGTTCCGTTTCTTCCGCCAGCGCGGCGATAGCGGAGAATGTTCCGACACTCGGAAAGTCCGGCGCCGGCGGAAGAGAAATCTCCGGCGCGCCTTCGTAATTACGGAACGGATCAGGTTGATTGTGCCAATCGAGATATCGCGCGTTCTGGCGCACGGAATAATAGCTATGCTTGGTAGCTTGGTGATAAGCGAACAGGCGTTCCGTCTCTTGATTAAGGCTCCCGCACCCGGGACCGGCCCACAGACGCGGGAGGAAACGAGTCATCGAATAGTCCTCGGTGGGACAGGCTCTTCAGCCTGTCTAGTTTGAATTCCCACGATGCAGCAAAACATAAAGCAGGCTGAAGCGTCTGTGTGAACTCCGTCTGGGATCGCGTAGCGCCCGCCTTCAGGTGGGCATCTGCTCGGTTACGAAGTGTCCGCTTGAAGGCGGACGCTACAAAAATGTGAGTTCTCACACAGTCTGCGAAGCCCGTTCTACTGAGAGCCATCCACACTCGCCGTAGCCGCTGGCGGAGTCGTCCTCCTCAACTGTTCGAGCTCGGCCTGAACTTTCGCCCACTCTTTATGCTTCCGCTTAATGGCATAAGGAGCTTCCGGATGGCCGAAAAAATCCAGAAGTTCGGATCGAAGGTCGGGTGAGACACGGCTGAAATTCTGCTTGGCCAAATTGTCCAGCAACTTTGCTTGCGTCTTGTCGTTGAGATCGTATTTCCCCGGCCCGGTAACATCGCCCGTATCAAGATTATCGTTGGGCAAACTGGGCTGGCCGGCCTCTACCTCTCCAAGCAAGTGCCGGTAGCGATCCATGGCCGCGTTAAAACTACCTTCGAAGAGCTTTTCCGTCGCAGGCGTGGGTGTTCGGAGCTGCAGAACTTTCAAGGGCCCAATCTTCGGAATAATCCGAATAAGAACGGCGAGGAATCTTTCTTCCAAGCTGAGGGGCTGATAGTCCCTTCCCCAATTTTTCTGGTAACTTGCGCGAGAAAGATTGTAGAGGAACCTCCTTCGCGTCATGCCGGGCTGATCTTTTTCGATGTCATCTTTCTTCAGGCTCCAAGCCACGCGCGTAGCTTTCGGTATAAGCTGGCTGACGTCGTGGCGATAGGAGCCGAGCACCTTATCTTCGCTCGTCAGGACGCTTTTCAGATCCAGGCCGTAAGTTTCCTTAAAGGCCTGCTCCAGAAGCGGCACATCAACTTCGAAGCCGATAAAATCGTGATAATTATCCGGCGCGTAGCGCCCCTGCGCGATTTCCAGAACATCGAATCCGAATTCCGTTTTGACGTGCGCCAGCGCGTCCTGTTCGTAGGTGATCCAGTTTCCGTATTTCTTTTCCAGCTTGGGGTACAGAATCGGCTCAGCTCGATTCGTGCCCTTGGGATGGCCTTCAATGTCCGCGGCGTAGTGCGAGAGAGCCCCGAGCGCGAACGCCAGGCCGTCGAGGTCCTTGGCATCGCGCAGCAGAGCGACGACAAAATCGCCGCTGCGCACGTAGTGCGTCAAGTCGCTGAATAAAAAACTTCCGTGCGGATAATAACCCATGTCTTGGATAATCGCGCCACCATACGCGTAGGCATGGGCTTCCTTGAACTGCTCGGCTGTCGAGCCGGGGAAACGTTTTACGAGGAGCGGACGTATATTGGTGTTCCATGCCGCGTCGACGATCGCTTCGTGCGCCAGCACCGCGTACGCCGCGGCCTCGCTCGGCCAGCCAAAAAATAATGCGAGTGCGACAATCGAGGCGAACACTTTCGCGGAAACAGCGTAGCGGCGTCCCATTTTCCCGGTCACGACCCCATTTTGATCTTAACGTACTTCTCAATTTCTGAGAATTTCCTTCAGCTGAGAATCGAGCCGGAAAAAGCGTCGTATCCAGCCAGAATGCGGCGAAATCTAGGGGATTCCCGGTAGTTTTGTAGCGAAGGACGAACGCATCCTCGCAAAGGCCCATGCGCACCGAGGTTCACCATATACGACGTGTTCCTCGATGGTGAACTTGAAATTCCGAAGCGGAGTCTCGCCCAGTTCATGTTCGGCGAGTCGCGGCCCCCATGATTAGCGCGGCTTGGACGGAGGTGCGAGAGCGACAGCGGATTCGGAGGTGAGATACAGGAAGGTGAAGGTTTCCTGCAAGTACAGACGAATGTGCGTCTCGTTGTGACTCAAATAGCCGAGGGAGGTGTCTTGGCCGATGTGAAGATCGAGGTCGCCGCCGCGTGTCGTGACCACAAAGGCTCCGTCAATGGCGGGCGCCCAAATGATTTTGTCCTCGACGAGGCGCTTGACGTGTTCGAGCACCGGATATCCGTAATCGCTCGTTTCGGCAAGCTCAGTGTAGGCGTCGGCGCTGAGAAGGATGGAATATGGACCGTTGACGCCCACCAGACGCAACTGGCTTAGGAGCCTCCGCAAGGGCCCCCGGGTATTTCCGGACATCGGCAGGAAGAGATTTTGGGGGATTGCTGGTGCCCTGGCGGACGCCAATAATCCCGGCGGCGTCGTAGCCCTCGAAAATTGCACGGTCTTCGGCGAAGGCCAGCTTGCGCGCGGCGTCTTTGGCGGGTTGCCAGTCGGAATCGTTGGCGCCGCGTTCCACGTCGTCAATCATCTGGCGCTCAAGATCGAATGGGACGCGCAGCTCGACGAGTGTTTTGGCGTCCCGTTGGTGGGAGATCACACCCTCTCCTGGACCCGCGATCGTGCGCAGGTGGCCGGTGCCGACGGCGGAGAGAGCGGAACCCGCCGGCCCGTGAACATCCACAACGCGGCGGCCGGCGAGATAGCGCTTGAACGTCCGCGAAATTTCTTCTTCGATTTGACCCCACGCCGCCTCCGATATAGGAGCCAGCTCGCGATGCAGATTATTCATGGGATTTGTCTCCTTTCAAGGAGCCAATGCCGAGCGAACCGTCTTTTCGTGGCACGACAGAAGTAGGTGATATAACTGGCGAAAAGGCCGCCGGGGCCGTCTGCGCGTCAGATGGTCCCGCCGGGGCGAACCGGTCCGGAGTGACGCCGTCGAGAAACGAGGCCGTCGGGACAAAGAAAAGATTTCCAGTAACAGCGGTGCTGAAGTCGAGGATGCGGTCGTAATTACCGGGAGGCCGCCCGATGAACATATTTTCGAGCATCTGCTCGACGGTGCGAGGCGAACGGCTGTAGCCGATAAAGTAGGTGCCGAACTCCCCGTGGCCCGGACGGCCGAAGGGCATGTTGTCCCTGAGAATTTTGATTTCCTTGCCGTTCTCCTCGATTACCGTGAGCGCGTTGTGCGCGGAGGTGGGCTTGACGGAATCGTCGAGCTCGATGTCGGAGGCCTTCGTTCGGCCAATGATTTTTCTTGGACTTCGTTGGGCAGCTTATTCCACTCGTCGAGATTGTGAAGATATTTCTGAACGATGACGTAGCTGCCGCCCGCGAAGGCGGAATCTTCTTCGCCGATGAAGACGGCGTCTGCCGCAGCGCTGCCGGCGGGATTTTCGGTGCCGTCCACAAAGCCGAGAAGATCTCTATTGTCGATGTAGCGGAACCCGTGAACTTCGTCGGCGGTCGAGACGGCGTTTCCGAGCCGCGCCATGATTTGCGCGGCGAGTTCGAAACAGAAATCCATGCGCTTGGCCCGGATGTGGAAGAGCACGTCACCCGGCGTCGAAACCGCGTGACGCGCGCCCGAGCGAATCTCGCGAAAAGAATGCAGCTCCGCCGGATGCGGTGAGCCGAAAAGACGATCCCAAGCGCTGGAACCGAAACCCATGATGCAGGAAAGCGCGGCATCGAGGTCGCGAAAACCGACAGAGCGCAAAAGCGCGGATAGATCGGCGCAGACGGAAAGAACTGCGGAACGATTATCGTCGCCAGGCTTAATGTTGACGACCAGAAAAATCGCGGCGCGAGTGAGCGGCAAAGAGACAGGCTGCGAAAGGGCTGCGCCCGCCAGTTGAGCTCTGATTGGATCGGATGCCATCGCGTTCGTTCCTACCGGAACTGAAGAACTTCGCTCTCGCAAGCTCCCGCATTACTCAGGTGTAAATCAGCGGAGCGTCAGCTTACCATCTTCAGCCGAGAAACGTCCACATGGGCCCGGAACGAAGGTGATTTTGTTCACCAAACGCATCGTCAGCGCCACTCGCAATGATAGGACAAAAGGTGAGTTTTCCGGTTTTGCGAACGGCTGCAAATGCTTTACCATGAAAGTTCCCACTGTGGGCGTGTAGCTCAGCTG
>CAWIIJ010000014.1:0-684023 GCA_963836145.1 uncultured Acidobacteriota bacterium | reverse complement strand
TTTTTTTTTTTTTTTTTTTTTTTTTTTTTTTTTTTTTTTTTTTTTTTTTTTTTTTTTTTTTTTTTTCGCGCATGGCCGACCGAGCGCGGAGCGCGTCTCGCGCGCGCGTGAGAGGGATGGAAGTTGTGGACGCGAGCAACCTACGTATCACAATCCCCACTGATCGCGACAGCGCGACAGCGCAAGGCTTGCGTTATGCCGAGTTGATGGCCGCGCAGCCGCGGCGCCTGCGCGATCCGTCCGATATCCACACGCCCACCTTTATCATCCATACCTCCGGCACCGGCCGCGCAAGGGCGTTTTGCTTGCGAGACTTTCTCCTCCGCTATCCGAGGATCCATGTCGTTGCGCATGCGACTGACTAGAATGTCGATATCGTCGGCGAGAATTACGACGTTGCGATCAGAGCCCATTCAGAGCCGCTTCCGGATTCGACGCTGGTGGGACGGGACGCTAACACCGGCGAGCCGCACTTCACCACCCGCGCGAGCTGCGGGCTTGGACACCCGCCCAATCGACACAGCACCGAACCTCACGGTGAAAGCTCCGTCATCGGACCGATCGGTCTACCGGCTCAAAATATGGTGTGGGCCTGAATCATCGCTTCGCCCATCCTCACGAGCCGATCATCGAGTCCCTTCCGGCCCATACTCTGCGCGGTGACGCGCGCGCCTTCGAGCAGCAAGAACAGTTCGTCCGCTAGCATTTCGGGTTCAGCGAGCGAGGCCGCGGCGCACAGCCGAACCAGGCGCTCGCGTTGCGCGGTCTTGAACGCTTCGATCACCCGCCGCGCCGGATGGTCTTTCTCAGGGAGCTCGACGGCGGCATTCGCCAATGCGCAGCCACGCTCGTCGCCGCTTGCCACGTGGGCGCCCATGTTCTTAAGCCAGGCACGAAGCTGTGCGGACGGCTCTCCCGGATAGTCGGCCTCGAGCCGATCCCAGGACGCCTTGGCCTTTTCGGCGAGGCGTTGGAGGTATCCAGCAACCAGCTCGTCCTTCGAAGAAAAGTGCCGGTAGAGGGTCATTTTGTTCGTTTCGGCAGCTTCAGCGATCGTATCCACCCCGACGGCTCGGATGCCGTGGCGATAAAAAAGCTCGGAGGCGGCCGACAAGATCCGCTCGCGGGGTGAAATTCTCTCAATTTTACTGGCGCTTACTAGTTTTTCTGCTGTGCTCATTGTTTTCCCCCTTGACAAGGGTGTTACCGGTCAGTACCTAGACCAATGTAGTGTTACCGGTCAGTACCACAAGGCCAGCAGGAAGTCACGTTGTTTTTCCGCCCCCTGGGCAGACGGACCTGACCGAACAGAGGTCACCATCATGAAGTGCAAAATACTCCGGGGGCTAAGAATTCTACTCAGCGTCGCTGTTTTGGCGGCCGCAGGCAGCCGCAATGAGGGGCTCAGCCTGATGGTCCAGCAGATCAGCATCATTGGCGCCCGCCAATGGCTCGGCTTGATGGCTGGGGGAACAATTCGCCAGGCACCCGGATTTTGCCACTGAAATGCACGGCACCGAGCCGCCCATCGTCAAGTCGCTTTATCCGAATCCGCTCGACGAGGCGAAGAAGACCGCGTTGCATCAATGGGGCATGGTCGTGGATTTGAGCTCGTGCGTCGGCTGCGGCACCTGCGTGGTCGCGTGCCAGAGCGAGAACAACATTCCGATTGTCGGCAAGGACCAGGTGAATCGCGGCCGCGAAATGCACTGGATGCGGATTGACCGTTATTACACCGCCGACCCGAAGACGGAAAAATTTCCGGACGTCGTTCGTCAAGGACGACGACCAGCAATTTTCCGAGTGGATTGACGACGTGCAGGCGGTGAACCAGCCGATGATGTGCCAGATTGCGAGGCCGCGCCGTGCGAAAACGTCTGCCCGGTCAACGCGACCGTCCACGACCAGGAAGGCTTGAACGTGATGGCGTACAACCGCTGCATCGGCACGCGCTATTGCTCGAACAACTGCCCTTACAAGGTCCGGCATTTCAATTTTCTCGATTACAACAAGCGCCCGCTGGCCGAACTCAAAGGGCCGTTTTATTCGACGCCGCTCTTGCACAAGACGGACGGCGAATGGGATTTGTTGCGCTGGTGGAAAGATCCGCGAACAGCGGGCATGCGCGCGGAGGACGAATGGGATTTGATCAAGATGTCGAAAAATCCCGACGTGACGGTGCGGATGCGCGGCGTCATGGAAAAATGCACCTATTGCACGCAGCGCATCGAGCAGGCGAAAATTGCGCAGAAGGTGAAAGCCGGCGCGAGCGGCGACGTGCGGCTTGACGGAAGCCGCCGGCACGGTTCCGAAAACCGCCTGCCAGCAGGCGTGTCCGGCGGGCGCGATTGTGTTCGGCGACGTCAGCGACCCGGACAGCACGGTTTCAAAACTGAAATCGCAGCCGCAGAATTATTCCGTGCTCGGCGATTTGCTGACGAAGCCGCGCACGAGTTATCTGGCGCGCATCCGCAATCCGAATCCGGCGATGCCGGATTATCACGAGCCTTCAGCTCCGAAGAATACGAAAACGCAACGGCGTCCGAAGAAAGGAAACAGCTAATGGCTGAAGCCGTGACCAATTTGAAAACGCTCGCGCCGCCGGCGGAACTGCAGCGCGCGCCGGTCATCGATGAGCAATCGCGGCCTCGGCTGGCTGACGGACAAGCTCACGGCGTTCGCCGAAGGCAAAACGCCGCTTTGGTGGTGGATTTTGTTTATTCCGGCGGTGTTTTGCGCGACGGTGGTTTTGCCGGCGATGCTGATTTATCAGATTTCCACCGGCGTCGGCGTCTGGGGCAACAATCAGCCGGTCATGTGGGGCTGGGACATCATCAATTTCGTCTGGTGGGTCGGCGTCGCGCACGCGGGCACGCTGATTTCGGCGATGCTGTTCCTGACGCGGCAGCACTGGCGCACGACCATCGGCCGCGCGGCGGAAGCGATGACGGTTTTCTCCGTGATGATGGCGGGACTTTATCCGGCCATCCACGTCGGGCGCGCGTGGTTCGCCTGGTTCATGTTTCCGGTTCCGACCTCGAACGGAATGTGGCCGCAATTCCGTTCGCCGCTGATGTGGGACGTGTTCGCCGTGAACACTTACCTGATGGTCTCGACGCTCTTCTGGTATATGGGATTGATTCCCGACATCGCGCTGCTGCGCGACCGCTCGAAGACGCGGGTGCGGAAATTCATTTACGGCCTGTTCGCGCTGGGCTGGACCGGCTCGGCGCGGCAGTGGCACAATTACGAAAAAGCCTACGTCGTTCTGTGCCGGCCTGTGCACGCTGCTGGTGTTCACCGTGAGTTCCATCGTCGGCCTGGACTTCTGCCACGTCGCAACTGGCCGGCTGGCACGCGACGATTTTCCCGCTCTATTTCGTCGTCGGCGCGGTTTATTGCGGCTTCGGCATGGTGCTGGTGCTGCTCATTCCGCTGCGCAAACTCTGCCATCTCGAAGACATCATCACGACGCGGCACATGGACCGCATCTGCAAGCTGACGTTGCTCGAGCAGCCTGGCCATCGCCTACATCTACCTGATGGAATATTTCATCGCCTGGTATAGCGGCGACCCGTATGAACGCTGGGTGTTCAGCCACCGGCTGCTCGGCCACACCTACTGGTATGGCGGCTGGATCATGCTCGTGGTCAATGTGGGCTCATGGCGCAATTGCTCTGGTTCAAGCGCATCCGGCAAAACCTGAAGCTCGTCTTCATCCTCGGCGTGCTCATCAACATCGGCATGTGGTTCGAGCGCTTCGTCATCATCGTCGGCTCGTTGTACCAGGATTTCCTGCCGGCGAACTGGGGCGTGTACTATCCGACCTGGGTGGACATCGGCACCTTCCTCGGCACGCTCGGCGCGTTTTTCACGATGTATCTGCTGTTCATCAGGTTCCTGCCGATGATCGCCATTTCCGAAGTCAAGGGCGTCATGCCGCAGGCCGATCCGCATCATCCGCTCGGCGGCGCGAAAGGAGGCAAGTCATGAGCGACAAAAATCTACGGCCTCATGGCGGAATTCGATTCGCCCGCGGCGATTTTGCAGGCGGCGGAAAAAGTCCGCGACGCCGGTTACCACCGCTGGGACGCGTTCACGCCGTTCCCGATTCACGGCCTCGACAAAGTGATGGGCTTCAGAAATTCGCTCGTCGGCTGGTTCTCGCTCGTGTTCGGCGGCGGCGCGTTTGTGGCGACGATGGGCTTGATCTGGTTCACTGCAACGCGTTTGATTATCCGCTCATCGTCGGCGGCAAACCGATGTTCAGCCCGCCGATGTCCTTCGTGCCGTCCTACATTCTGATGGTGCTGGGCGGCGCCGTCGGCGCGTTCGTCGGCATGCTTGCGCTGAACCAGCTGCCGCGCCTGCATCATCCGCTGTTCGGCAAGAAACGTTTTGAGCTGGTCTCGCGCGACAAATTTTTCCTCGTCATCGGCGCGAACGACCAAAATTTTCCGAAACCGAAACCCGCAAGCTGCTCGAAGCAATCGGCGGCACGCACATCGAACTGGTGGAGGACGACGACTGATGCGCTACGCTCTATTTCCATCATGTTGATTGGCGCGGCGCTCGGCGCGGCGGTCGTCGGCATCGCCGGCTTTCGGGGCGGGCTGTCGCGCAAGCCGCCCATCGAAGTTTTCCCGGACATGGACCGGCAGTTGAAACTGCGTCCGCAGAAGCCGAACGATTTTTTCACGAACGGCGTCAGTTCGCAATTGCCGCCGGCCGGCACGATTGCGCGCAGCGAGCCGATTCAAACCGCCAGCGGCGCGGTTTATCCGTTTGAAGATGCGCCGGTCAACACCGGCCGCGTCACCGGCACGACGAATTTTGTCGAAACCAATCCGCTGCCCGTCAACGGGCCGTTGCTCCAGCGCGGACACGAGCGTTTCGACATTTATTGCGCGCCGTGCCACGGCAAGCTCGGCGACGGCAACGGCATCACCAAAAAAATCGGCGTCGATGCCGGCCGTGGCAAATCTGCACGACAAGCGCATCGTGGAAATGGCCGACGGCGAAATTTTCAACACCATCACCCATGGCAAAAGCACGATGGGCGCGTATGGCCCGATCCTGCCGGTCGCAGGACCGCTGGGCGATCATCGCCTATTTGCGCGCGTTGCAATTGAGCTGGCTCGGTTCGACGAATGATTTGACGGCCGACCAACAGGCCGCGCTGAAATGATTATGAGTTCGCACAACGATAACAACTCATTTGCCGCCGCCGCTGGACTTGTCCGGCTGGCGCAAGGCGCCCGCCGTTTTGATGGTCGTCGGCGGATTGTTGTCGGTGATTGGCGCAATCGTAAGTTTCATCCCGATGGCGGAAGATTCGGCTATTCCTGGCTGCTGGCGTTCATGTTTTTCCTGACGCATCGCCCTCGGCGCGCTGTTTCTCGTGATGGTGCATCATCTGACCGACGCCGGCTGGTCGGTGGCCACGCGCCGCGTTCTGCGAACATCTCGCGTCGCTGCTGTTTCCGTGGCTGGCGATTTTATTTTTGCCCGTCGCGATTTTCGGCGAAAAATTTATCCATGGATGTCACTTGGATCCGCCACAACACATTCTGGTTGCCGCCAAATGGCCGGTGTTCACCGATGCCCGGATTTTGGATCACGTCGGCGATTTTCTTCGGCATCTGGTGGCTGCTGACGTCGCGGTTGAGTTACTGGTCGCTCCGGCAGGACGAGACCGGCGAGCCGCTTTGCACGCACAAGATGCGGTTTCATTCCGGCTGGGGCATCGTCGCCTTCGCGCTGACGCTGACGTTTTCCGGCGTGCTCTGGATGCAGGCGCGTGCAATACCAATGGTTCTCGGCGATTTACGGCGTTTATTTCTTCGCCGACTGCGCGTGGATCGGCGCTGGCGACGGTTTATGTCATCGCGGTGATTTTGCAACGCCAGCGCATTCTCGACGGCGTGCTGCAGCGACAACTATTTTTATTTCATCGGCGTGCTGTTCTTCGCGCTTCACCCTGTTTTCCGCCTACGCCGAATTCGCGCAATACTTCGTCGTCTGGAACGCGAACATGCCCGAGGAAACCTTCTGGTATCTCATCCGCGAACACGGCTCGTGGTGGATGCGTGAGCATGATTTTCATCTTCGGCCATTTTTTCGCTGCCGTTTTTCGTGCTGCTGCCGGAGAAGGTGAAAACCAATTTCAAAATCATCGTGCCCGTTTGCGTCTGGGTCGTGGCTGATGCACGCGGCTGGATTTGGGCTTCAACATTTTGCCCGCGCGGTTCACGCAACGGCTTTCCGCTCATCTGGCTCTGGATGCAGCTCGGCTGCCTCTTGTTCATGGGCGGATTTCTGGCGCCGGATTTTTCTGAAAAAATTCAACGCGCATCCGCCGTATCCGCAGCGCGACCCGCGCCTGCTCGAAGCGATGGGCATCAGTCAAAACGTCGATCCGGACGATCTCGCGGATGCGCTCAACCGCCGGAGGCGGCCAATGACGCTCGAAAACACCAATCGCGCTTCCGGCGCCGCCGTGGGTTTCATCCTCGCGACGTCCTGTTTCGTCGCGCTCGCCGTCATTGTGAAATTTTCCATGAACGTTCCGGCCATTGATGCCGACCGCGCGGCGGCACGCGCCAAGGCGCTTGCGGAAATCCGCACCGCCGAGGAAAAATCGCTTGACACTCGCTCGGCTGGGCTGACCAGTCGCGCGGCATTGTGCGCCTGCCGATTGGAACCGCGATGCAGCTGGCCGCGCAGGCGTGGCAGAATCCCGCGCAAGCCCGCGCCGACTTGATGCGCGCGAAGAAAAAGCCGCCGCGCCCGCGCCCGTCGCGCCCGCCAAACCCAGCGCCTTTGAATGAACCCCGCTGAAAATAATTTAGATTGCACGATGAAGATTGACGCTTCGTGCCGCGTGCCGCTGCTCGCGCTCTTCGGCGGCGCGGCGCTTGTGGCTCGTCGTCGGCCTGTCGCTGGCGCTGCTCGGCGTCGCTCACGTTTCACGCGCCGGAAATGTTTGCGCATTGCCCGTTGCTGACTTACGGCCACGCTCGCATCCCGCCGCGAATGATTCGCTCGCTCTATGGCTTTTGCGATTCCCGCCGCGCTCGGCGTGATGCTCTGGATTTTTGCGCGCTTGAGCCAGGCCGAACTCGTCCTGCCGCTCGTGCCGGTCGTCGCCGCGAACTTCTGGCATCTCGGCGTGTTCATCGGCCTCGTCGCGATTTTGATGCGGCGACAGCACCGGTTTCACCTGGCTGGAATTTCCGCGCGGCAGTTCGGTCTTGTTGCTCGGCGCGCTTTCTGCTTGATCGCCATTTCCGCCGTCGCCACTTTCGGTCAGCGCAAAGAACGCGAATTATATCCGTCGCACTGGTTTCTGCTCGCGGCGCTGCTCTGGTTTCCGTGGATTTATTCAACGGCAAATCTTTTGCTCGTCACGTGCCATCCGGTTCGCGGCGTGACGCAGGCCGTCATCGGCTGGTGGTTTGCGGACAATCTGATTTTCGTCTGGCTCGCGCTTGTCGGCGTCGGCACGGCGTTTTATTTCCTGCCGAAACTCGCCGGACGCCCGTTGCAAAGCCGGTTACTTCGCGCTGTTCGCGTTCTGGACTTTGATTCTGTTCGGAACGTGGTGCGGCATTCCGCAAGGCGCGCCGGTGCCCGCGTGGCTGCCGGCGTTGAGCGCCGTTGCCGTCGTCGCTGTTGATTGTTCCGCTCATCGCCATCGCCGTCATCGTTGTCAAAACCGTTTGCGGCGCGAACGTCCCTGCAAGGGCGGGCCGTTCTGCTACATCAAATTCGGCACGGTCGCTGTTCATCCTGTCCGGCCTGATGCTGATCGCGTCGGCGTGTCCGCAATTCAGCCGCATGGTGGAATTCACCTGGTTCGGCCCGGCGCAGACGCAACTGCAAATCCTCGGCTTCTTTGCGATGATCATGTTGCGGCGCGATTTATGAATTGCTGCCGCGCGTCATGGGCTTCGAACTGCCGTTCCCGAAATTCGTCCGGCTGCAGCATTGGCTGTTCATGCTCGGCATCATTCTTCTGGTTCGGCTCGCTGGCGGTCGGCGGAGTGGAACAGGGATACTGCAAAACATTACCGACCTCTGCAATCATCGCTGCCGATCTTCTGCGCGTCAGCACGACCGGCCTGCTGTTCCTGCTGCTCGGCAGCCTGCTGTTCGCCGCGAACATTTTTGTGATGACGCTCAAATGGAAACTCGCGCTGGTCAAAACGGTGATTGCCGCACATCAAGTCGCCGCTGGAAACCTCGGAGGTGAAACCATGAAAAACGGCTTCGCAGTTTTCCTCGCCGGCTTCGTCGCGCTCGGCGGCTTCGTGGTGTGGTTTCGTGCTTGCGCCGGTGTTGCAGCTCGGCACGGCGAAGCAGGCAGCCGTTCTTAATTCCACCGACACTTATCCGCATTCAGCGCACCGGCGACGCGACGCTCGGCTTGCAAGTTTATCGCGCCAACGGCTGCGCCGCCTGCCACACGGAACAAATTCGGCAGGACGGCGTTGCGTTGTGAAGTTGTGCTGACCAGCGTCGGCAAAAAAGCCGGAAGATTTCAAGGCCTTCGACAAGTTTTCAATTTGCCGGTCAAAGTACCATTCCACCAGTTGAAGGATTGGAAAGGCGATTTGCCTGCAACCATTTTGACCACGGACGAAAGCAGATGCCGACGCGATTCCGACAAAATGACCGCCGCCGGCGGCAAATCGAGACGCACATCTGTCGCCACCGGCGCAGACATTCGCGCGCTGGGGCGTCCGCCGCAGCGTCGCGGCGGATTTTCTTTACGATTCACCCGGTGCAGCTCGGCAGCCTGCGCGTCGGGCCGGATTTGGCGGATGTCGGCGCGCGTTTGCCGGATGCGAACTGGCAGTTGCTCCATCTTTACGCGCCGCAAAGCGTCGTGAAAAATTCCGCGATGCCGCCGTTCCGTTTTCTGTTTGAAGTCCGCAAAGATCGGCGCCGCGCCTTCGCCGGACGCTTTGAATTTGCCGAAGGAATTTGCGCCCGCCGCCGGCTATGAAGTTGTGCCGAAACCGGAAGCGAAAGAACTTGTGGCGTATCTGTTGAGCCTGCGCGCGGATGCGCCGCTGTATGAAGCGCCGTTCACGCCGCGCATTTCAACGAATGCCCCGGCCAAATAAAAATGAGCGACGAAACAAAATCCTGTTCCGCCCCGACCAATGCCGAACCGACGGCGACGCGCTCGGCCGTGCCGATGTGGATTGTCGTCGCTGACGCTCATGCTGCTGTTTCTCGGCGTGTGTTTATTTCGACCATCACGGCGGCTGGTTTGACGCGCAAATTTATGCGCCTTATTCCTCGCCGGAACAACTGGAATCCTTCCAGCCGAAATCCGGCGCGGCGGCGGCGGCGGCGCAGGGCAAGAAAATTTACGAAACTGATCTGCGGCATTTGCCACGGCGTGGACGGCCTGGGCAAACCCGGACAGGCACCGCCGCTGGCCGGTTCCGAATGGGTCAAGGCCAAGGGCATCAACCGGCTTGCGCACATTCCGCTGACCGGCTGTCAGCGGCAGCCTCACGGTCGAAGGCAAGGATTGGAACCTGCAACATGGCCGCGATGGGCGCGGCGCTGCCCGACGCCGACCTTGCCGCCGTGCTGACTTACATCCGCAGTTCGTGGGGCAACAAGGCCGGCGAAGTCACGGCTGACGACGTCAAGAACGTCCGCGCCGCCGCTGGGCGCGCATCCGCAACCGATGGCGAGCAGCAATTGAACACGATTGCCGGAATAAATTATTTCCGCCGCGATTCGATTTCCGCAATCGCCCAGCGCGCGTGTTCGGCAATCAACGGTTCGGAATCTGCGGCGGCTTTTTCCAAAGCGGGCAGGGCGGATGTCGTCGCCGACGTTGCCCAGCGCGACGCAGACGTTCCGCAACAGGCCGCGCCGTTTCGTCCGCAAAATCGGCGAGCCGGCGAAACGCGATTTGAAACCTTCCTCGTCCAGTTGCAGCAGTTCAATCAAGTCCGGCTGCTCCAAATCTTTCCGCGCGTGCGACTTCATCAATTTTCCTTCGCGCGCAAAACGGTTCCACGGACAGACGGCAAGGCAATCGTCGCAGCCGTAAATGCGATTGCCGATGGCGGGGCGCAATTCGACGGGAATCGAGCCTTTGAGTTCAATCGTCAGATAGGAAATGCAGCGGCGCGCGTCGAGCTGAAACGGCGCGGTGATGGCGTTCGTCGGGACAGGCGGCGATGCAGCGCGAGCATTTGCCGCAATGATTTTTTCTCCGGCGCGTCCGGTTCGAGTTCCAGCGTCGTCAAAATTTCCGCGAGAAAAATCCAGTTGCCGAACCTGCGGCTGATGAGATTGGTGTGCTTGCCGACAAAACCGATCCCGGCGCGCTGCGCGAAATCGCGTTCCAGAACCGGCCCGGTGTCCACATACCAAAGCGAGCGGACCTTGCGGTCGGCCACCGAGTCAATGAAAGCTGGTCAATTGCTTTCAGCCGCTCGCCGAGAACGTCGTGGTAATCGTCAAAGCGGGCGTAGCGGGCGACAACGCCGGTCGAAGATCGAGGTCGAGAGTCGACGGAATGTCATTTCGGCAGTGCGACTTCGACCTGACTTTCGACGTCATGCGTAACTTGCCGCCAGGCGATGACGCTTTTTGCGCCGGGCAAAACTTCTTGCGGGTCGACGCGCTTTGCCGCGTTGCGTTCGAGCCAGGCCATTTCGCCGTGCTGTTTTTCCGCGAGCCAGTTTTGAAATTGTTCCGCGCTTGCGGGCGCATCGGCGGAGGTGAAACGGCAGTCGTCAAAGCCCAGTTCCAGCGCGCGCTGTCGGATTTCTTCTTTCATCACCGGCTGGACGTTGCGAGCCGGAACTGGTGGACGACCTGCTGCGCGACTTCGCGCACGGAGCGCAATTCCGTGTTCACGCAGCACGTCGGCCTGCTTGTAAAATGGTTCGCGCGCGGCGAGCAGTTCGCGGATTTTTTCCTGCGGATCGGCGTCGTGGAGCAGGGGACGGTGCGACTGGTTTTTGACGCGCTCCCAGATTTTTTCCGGCGACGCCCAGAGGCAGACGACCAGCGCGTGCGTCTTGAGGCTGGCGAGGTTTTCCGGATTCGCCGGCAGGCCGCCGCCGGTGGCGATGACCGTCTTCGTCGCGGCCGGCAAGTTCCTCGACCAGCTTCTTCTTCGAGCGCGCGAAAGGCCGGTTCGCCGTCGGTCTTGAAAATGTCCGCGATGGTGCGGCCCGTGCCGCGTCTGGATCATTTCGTCCGTGTCGAGATAATCGAAATGCAACTGCTCGGCGACGAGCCGGCCCACGGAGGTCTTGCCCGTGCCCATGAAGCCGATGAGCGCGAGATTGACGATGCGGCGGTCGCTTTGCATGGCGAAGTTTAGCGCAAGTTTCAAGTGCACGTCCAAGTTTCGAGTGGTGCAGCGGCACCGGCCTGGCGTCAGGCTTTGGCGTACCGGCTGTCGCAAGTCCGACGATTTCGCGCCGCTCGACAATTTGCATTCATGCTTAAATTGGCCGCGTGAAACTGCCGCCGCTCATCCTGGCCTCCGCGTCGCCGCGACGCGCGGAATTGCTGCAGCCAGTTGAAACTGGAATTTCGAAGTCGTGCCCGGCGACGCGGCGGAGGTTTTCGACGAACATCTGTCGCCGCTGGAACTTTGCCAGCTTAACGCCCACCGCAAGGCGCGCGCCGTGGCCAAGAAAATCCCCGACGCGCTCGTGCTCGGCGCGGACACGCTGGTCTTTCTGGAAAGCGAAATTCTCGGCAAGCCGCGCAATCTCGCCGAAGCGCGACGGATGCTGGCGCGGCTGCAAGGCCGGACGCATCAGGTCGTCACCGGCGTCTGCCTGATGCACCTGCGCGCGCATCGCGAACGCATTTTTGCCGTCAGCACCGATGTGACGTTTCATCCGCTCAACGACGAACAGATCGGCGATTATCTTTCCCGAGATCAATCCGCTGGACAAGGCCGGGGCCTACGCCATCCAGGAACACGGCGACAAGATCGTCTCGGAGATTTCCGGCTCCTACAGCAACGTCGTCGGCTTGCCGGTGGAGCTACTTAAAGCGGAATTAAACGCGTGGAAGGCTTAAAATGACTGATGTTATTTCTTCAATTGCAAAACTTTCACAAAAACACATCCTGAAAGATGCCAACGAAGCGTATGTGAAAGGTTTTGCTGTGGCTGCTACCAATGTTTATCCGCCGAAACAGTTAAGTAAAATCCTCCAAGAAAAGTTTTTTATTCCGAACGATTCAGGCTTTGACTTAAATAAATATTTGGAGAGCGCAGCCGAGTTATCTGTTCAAAATTATTTGAAACAGGAACCGCGGATAATAAACATTGCTTTGGATAAGCGTGTAAATCCTCCAAAAAATGTGGATGCTTATTACGAAGTCGGGCCAACACATATCTCATTGGAGGTAAAATGTGCCGAAGAAGTCGAGCTGTCATCTGATTCATTTACCGTTGTAATGGCTGGGCGTGTTCCTAACCACTTGGATAAATTTAACGCCCTAAAATCTGCCATGCCAAAGGAGACCGTCCAGCTAGTTAAAAATAAAGACAACACATTGAAGGATTTTTTAATTTCAGCGAACAATAAGTTTTCACCGGATTCGGGAGTGGATGATCTCAACATTCTGTTCATCGCGTGTGGCGATGCCGTCCATATCCAAGATTGGTATAATTATTTGTATGCGACTTCTGGCTTCTTCACTGCTGACCCGTTGTGTTCATATTTAGAATATAATCTTGTGGACGTGGTAATACTTTCAAATCTAAAATACTATCACACTTTAGCGAAACAATTTCATGATTGGACATTACGCGACGTATTTCTCCTGCCATGTGTCAATCCTCACCACAGAACTACAGCAATGAGCGGGTCTATCGTAAGTGGACTCAGTGTTTTCAATCATCATCTCAAATTGTTTAATGATTTTAGCCCAACGCCGTTCGCCGCACAAGCACTGAAGGTGATTCACTATGTCGTGGAGAAGCTCCAACCCAGAGAACGTGACCGATACTTTCCGGTCAGGAAAAAGTGAGTTGCTAAACTCCGCTTAACTCATGACACAAGTATGCGCTCATGCATTGGCCATTCTCAAAGCGATTCAAATCAAATTTCTCGTTGGTGAATGGGCGTTGTGTTTCGGCAAACCGAGGCCGCGCAGCAGCGCGGCCCTACCAATAATTTATTCAGCGTTCAATTCAAAATCATACGTTATCCATGGCCTTGAAAGGGTCACTTGACACGCTCCACTAAACTTCTTAACTTATCTTGCCTCGCAAACAAAGCAGCCCTATGAAAACGAAATTCAAATCCACCATTCGTGCCGCGTGTCAATTCATTCGGCGGAGTGGTCTGTGCGGGAGCGGTCCTGCTGATTGCCTCCAGCGCGCAGGCGCAGAATCTGTTTTGTCGGAGGCAGTTTAGCGGCAACATCTATGAATTCACGCCGGGCGGAGCGCAAAGCACCTTTGCCTCCGGGTTGACTGATCCTGAGGACTGGCCTTTAACAGCGCGGGCAATCTGTTTGTGGCGGATTGACGCTCAGCGGCAACATCTATGAATTCACGCCGGGCGGAGCGCAAAGCACCTTTGCCTCCGGGTTGGTTGATCCTGATTGGACTGGCCTTTAACAGCGCGGGCGATCTGTTTGAGGCGGATGACGGCAGCGGCAACATCTATGAATTCACGCCGGGCGGAGTGCAAAGCACCTTTGCCTCCGGGTTGTCTGAATCCTCATGGACTGGCCTTTAACAGCGCGGGCAATCTGTTTGTGGCGGATACAGGCAGCGGCAACATTCTATGAATTCACGCCGGGCGGAGTGCGAAGCACCTTTGCCTCCGGATTGTATGATCCTTGTGGACTGGCCTTTAACAGCGCGGGCGATCTGTTTGAGGCGGATTTCGCACAGCGGCAACATCTATGAATTCACGCCGGGCGGAGTGCGAAGCACCTTTGCCTCCGGGTTGATCTGATCCTTAATGGACTGGCCTTTAACAGCGCGGGCGATCTGTTTGAGGCGGATAGTCGGCAGCGGCAACATTTATGAATTCACGCCGGGCGGAGCGCAAAGCACCTTTGCCTCCGGGTTGGATCCTACTGCACTGGCCTTCCAAGGCGTAACCTTGCCCGTGCCTGAACCCTCGGCTTTGGGGTTGCTGGCCGTCGGCGTCACCGCGCTCCTCGTCCGCCGCCGCAAGCTGGCCGCCTTACTTCAGCTCCTGCCACAAATACGCGCTCATGCGCTGGCCGTTTTCAAAGCAGTCCAAATGGAATTTCTCGTTCGGCGAATGCGCGTTGTCGTCCGGCAGCCCCAAGCCGAGCAGCAGCGATTCCGCGCCGAGGATTTTCTTGAACTGGTTTACGATCGGAATGGAGCCGCCTTCGCGCATCAAAATCGGTTCGGCGTTGAACGCCTTTTTCAGCGCGCGCAACGACGCCTGCGCCAGCGGGCCGGACGGCGAAACCAGATACGCTTCCGCGCCGTGGCCGGCCTCGATTTCCATCCGCACCGTCGGCGGACAAATCTTTTTGAGATACGCGAGCACGCTTTTGCGGACGTGCGCGGGCTTCTGGTTGGGCACGAGGCGGCAGGTGATTTTGGCGCGCGCCCAGGCCGGCACGATGGTCTTGCTGCCTTCGCCCTGGTAGCCGCTGGTGAGACCGTTGATTTCAAACGTGGGCCGCGCGCTGCGCTGTTCCGTGGGCGTGAAACCGCGTTCGCCAAACAGTTCCGGCGGGCCGAGCAGTTTTTTTAACTGCGCGTCCGACAGCGGATAGCGCGCGGCCTGCTGGCGCTCCAATTTTGACAGCGGCGCAATGCCGTCGTAAAAGCCGGGGATTTTGACGCGCCCATTTTTGTCGCGGACTTGTGAAAGCAGATTTGCCAAGGCCATCGCGGGGTTTTCCACCGCGCCGCCGAAGACGCCGGAGTGCAAGTCCCGCGCCGGCCCGCGCAGCGTGATTTCAAATGCGATGATCCCGCGCAGGGCGTAGGTGAGCGCCGGATGTTTCAAATCGGGCATGCCGGTGTCCGAAATGACAATAGCCGCGCAGGCCAACTCGCGCCGGTTTTTTTGCAGGAACCCGGACAGGCTTTTGCTGCCCACCTCTTCTTCGCCTTCGAGCACGAACGTCAAGTTGCAGGGCAGGGGAGTTCCCGTTTTCAAATAGGCCTCGACGGCTTTCAAGTGCGCGAAATTTTGCCCCTTGTTGTCCGTGCTGCCGCGCGCGTAAATGATTTTGCCGTCAATGCGCGGCTCGAACGGCGGCGACTGCCACAAGTCCAGCGGCTCCGGTGGTTCTCTCACGTCAAGCTCCTGAACCGGTACGACGTATTGCTGGCACTTGCACGAAGTTAAATGCCCGCTGAAGGCGGGCGCTACTCCTGAGCTTCTACATTCCATTCCCGGACGTCTACAAAATGGCCGGCGATCGCGGCTGCCGCGGCCATTACGGGGCTTACCAGGTGCGTGCGGCTGTCTTTTCCCTGGCGGCCTTCGAAATTGCGGTTCGAAGTGCTTGCCGCGCGCTCTCCCGGGAGCAAAACATCCGGGTTCATGGCGATGCACATGCTGCATCCGGCGTCGCGCCATTCGAATCCGGCATCGCGGAAAATTTTATCCAGGCCTTCCGTCTCCGCCTTTTCCTTGATGGACATCGATCCTGGGACAACCAGCGCACCCTTCAGGCTCTTGGAAATATGCTTGCCCGCAACCACGCGGGCGGCGGCGCGCAGATCGTTAATGCGCGAATTCGTGCAGGAGCCGATGAACACCCGATCCACCGGCACATCCACCAGCGCCGTGCCGGGCTTCAGGCCCATGTAGGTCAGCGCGCGAGCCACTGCCTTCTGATCGTCCGGATCGCGGAAGGAGCTTGGTTCGGGCACCCGGTCAGTCACGCCCGTCACCATGCCGGGGTTGGTTCCCCAGGTGACTTGCGGAGCGAGTGCAGAGGCATCGAGTTCCACAGTGGCGTCAAACTGTGCTCCCGGATCGGTGGCCAGCGCTTTCCAGGTTTCCACCGCTTCTTGAAAATCTTTTCCGCGCTGGACGTAGGGGCGTCCCTCCATGTAAGCAAACGTCGTGTCGTCCGGCGCAACCATGCCGGCGCGCGCGCCGCCTTCGATGGACATGTTGCAGACGGTCATGCGGCCGTCCATCGAGAGGGCGCGAATCGCTTCGCCGGCATACTCGACCACATGGCCCGCGCCGCCACCGATGCCGATCTTGCCGATGATGGCAAGGATGATGTCCTTCGCGGAGACGCCTTTGGTGCGCTTGCCGCTGACCACGATTTGCATGGTTTTGGATTCGTATTGCTGCATGCATTGCGTCGCCAGCACGTGCTCCACTTCGCTTGTGCCAATGCCGAAAGCCAGTGTGCCGAACGCCCCGTGCGTCGATGTGTGGCTGTCGCCGCACACGATCGTTTGCCCGGGCTGCGTCAGTCCGAGTTCCGGGCCGATGATATGCACGATGCCCTGGTTGCGGCTGAACATGTCGAACAGCGTGATGCCATACTCGCGGCAATTTCGCTCCAGGGCGTCAAATTGGCCGCCCGCCGCGGTGTCCAGAATCGGCAGCGTGCGGTCCTTGGTCGGGACGGAGTGATCCATGACCGCGAACGTCAGATCCGGCCGGCGCACAGTGCGGCCGGCGGACTTCAGTCCGGCAAACGCCTGGGGAGAAGTCACTTCGTGCACCAAGTGCCGGTCAATATAAATCAGCGAGGGTTCGCCAGGGGCTTCGCGAACCAGGTGAGACTCCCAAATTTTCCGGTACATCGTGCGGGGGTTCATGTTTGTGCATCCTAATCTAGCAGGCCCGGGCGGGACATGCGGATTTTTTCAGCCGCCACTATGCCAACGAGGGAGAATCACCCAGTCCCTCTGAGGGTTATCGCAGGAGAGCAGGCGCGTCTCGCGTCTTCGCGTTGCGTGACGACCTTCATTTGACCGCGAATGACGGTGCAGATCAAATTTATAATGATTGTCCCTGCCATAAACTCGAATTATAGGCGCGCGCTCCGGGCACGGAAAGAGGGAGGGGCAGGCGCAACCTTTGCGGCGTGGTCGCATCTCTCTTCCTGGGCTTTGCGACCCGCGAGAACAAAAAAGGTATGTCGTTGCGGGCGGCGATTCGAATCGGTCCGCGGCCGGCGCTTTCGTTGGGCTGAGGGTGTGGTTGCTCGCTGGAAAACGCACGGCTCGCCCGCTTGTACTCGGAGCAGCATGGTGGGTGGTATAATCCTTCATAATTGACAGGGGCGCGTATCAGAAAGCGAATGGATTAAGAGGAGCGAAGATTATGGGCATTCAGCTTCGAGAAATTGCCGCGTGGGCGCGCAATCGCAAAATTCTGGCCACGCTGCTGGTGACCGTTACCCTGGCGATCGGCATGCTGATCGGCACGGTGATTTCCGGACATGTGGGCGCCGCCCATCCTGCGGCCGCCATCGGCGGAACGCCCTTGGCAATCCCCGATCCCGTGCAGCTATCGAGCGCCTTCGCCGCCATCGTGAGCAAGGTGCAGCCCGCGGTCGTGAATATTTCCACTACCCAGGTGATCGAGCAGAACGGAAAAGGCCGCGGCCCTTCGCAGCGCAACCGTGGCGGGGAGATGGCTCCGCCCGATGGGCAGGACCAGGATCAACAGCCGTTCCAGGATTTTTTCAATCGTTTTTTCGATTTTCCGGACCAGGGACCTCAGGCCGAGCGGAGCTTGGGCTCGGGCGTGATCGTCGACAAAAAGGGATTTATCCTGACGAACAATCACGTCGTGGACCAGGCCACCAAAGTTCAAGTGACATTGAATGGCGAGCAGACGCAGTACACGGCCAAGGTCGTCGGGATCGACGAAGAAACCGATCTGGCCATCTTAAAGATCGATGTCGGGCATGACCTGCCGTACGCTAAGTTGGGCAACTCCGATGGTGTGCAGGTGGGCGACTGGGCCCTGGCGATCGGCAATCCTTTTGGATTCCTGCAGGGCAGCGTGACGGCCGGCATCATCAGCGCCAAGGATCGCGGCAACGTTGGCCAGCAGTTTCAACGATTCATTCAGACGGACGCTGCGATCAATCCCGGAAATTCAGGCGGTCCGCTGGTCGATATGTCCGGCCAGGTGATTGGCATCAACACCGCGATTATTACGGGCGGGCACGGCAATGAAGGCGTAGGCTTTGCCCTTCCGTCCAACACTGCCGTCGGTGTTTATAACCAGATTATCGCCAACGGCAAGGTTACCCGCGGCTCGATTGGAGTGAGCTTCACTGAAACCCAGGGCAGCAATCCGATCGTGCTGAAGGAACTGGGCGCGACCTACGGCATCGTTTTGCAGCGCGTCGAGGCGGGAAGTCCGGCGGAGCGCGCCGGCTTGCAGTCGGGAGACGTCATCACCAGCGTGAACGGGAAACCGGTTCACACCGGAAGCGATCTCGTGAATCCGATTGCTTCCACGCCAATCGGCAATTCCGTCCGTGTTACCTACGTGCGCGACAAGAAGGAACATGAAACGGCCATCACCGTAGCGGACCGCACGAAGATTTTCCCGGATCGCACGGTGAATGGCGGAAGCAATGACAGCGAACCGACACCCGCCGAGTTCGGCCTCAAGCTGGAAGATCTGGGAACCGATCGCGCACGCCGCGCCGGATACGAGAACATGAAGGGAGCGCTGGTCACCGAAGTCGACCCGGCGAGTTTTGCCGAGGATATCGGCTTCACTCGGGGTGACGTGATTGTCGAGGTGAACCACATTGCCGTAAACACGGTGGCGGAATACCACCGGGCTGTGTCGGGCCTGAAACCGGGGCAGGACGTCCTCTTTAAAGTCCTGCGGCGATCGGGTAGCGACCAGTTCGACACGGTTTTCCTCGCCGGGGTTGTTCCGGCTCCGGAGCAGTAGTCCGGCCGACGAGCCAACGGCGAGACGCGAGCAGCGGTGAGCGAACTAGGCTGAGCGAAACACGATGAGCGAAGACCGATGATCAAATGGACTTTGCTGTCCATCTTTGGGGCCGCGCTGCTGATGGGCGCGGCCGCCAATTCGCCCGGCGCGAGCCCTGCGCGTACGGCGCAGGCCACTTCCACATCCGCCAGGAAAAAGAAAAAGCGCGTCTCCGCAAAGTCCAGGAGAAAACCCAAAGTTAAGGGGCAAATGGCGCCGGCTCCCGATCGCGTCAAGGAAATTCAATCCGCGCTCGAAAAGAACGGCTCCTACGAAGGCGAGCCGTCTGGAAAGTGGGACGCGGCAACCGCGGACGCGATGAGAAAGTATCAGGATAAGAACGGCATCCCGCCGACCGGAAAGATCGACGCGCTGACGCTGAACAAGCTGGGCTTGGGTTCGGAAACCGCGGGCAAAGGCGCTCCGCTTCCCAATGCATCTTCGTCGGCAGTACCTGCGGATCCTGCTGCAGCAGCGCCAAAGTAAATCGCTCACTCCCACCGACAAGCCCACAGAGGCTGCAAGACAGCTTCGCGCATTGCTTGAGGAAAACTCCGGCGTCAATTTGCTGGAGGCACGAGAACGGCACCCGCCCACTCACTCATCGGGAATTTTCGTCCGCAATCAAGACATCCAGTAACAGAAAACCGCGTCGCGCAATGCGGGCAGACGGCCTGCGTCTGAAACGTGTCGAACGATTTCTGGCACGCGGAGCAATGCCAGAAATCGCCCAATGGCGGCGATGACTTGCACGAGGGACACAGGAATTCCCGGTGCCGCGGTATTTTCGCCAAACGAAGCAATACTCGAGCCTGCTGCAGTCCCCTCCAGCAGTTCATCAGAATAAAAGCCGCAAGAATTCCGAACCACACGGATTGAAGCTTTAACGCCAGGACCGCAAGGCCTATCACGCCCGCGAAACCCACGACCGTGGCGGCCATCAAACTGCGAGCTCGCCCCATCGCGAACCAGAGCAGCGACCGAAGGATCTGACCGCCGTCCAGGGGATAGATTGGGAGCATATTGAAAATCAGCAGGCCGATGTTGATCAACGCAACAGAATGCAGAAGCAACGCGGCGTTTGGCATCGAAGGCGCCAGCCCGGGCGTTCGGATTATCGTGCCGAGAACCAGCAGGACGGGAACCAGGGCCACGTTCACCAACGGGCCCGCGGCAATGCTCCAAAGCGTGGCGCCCGGCCGCTGAGGCGGATTCACATACGCGACGCCGCCCAACGGCCAGAGTACGATTTGATTTGCTTCTCCTCCTACCTGCCGGCAAGCGAGCGCGTGGCCGAATTCATGAAGCATCACGATCAGAAAGAGCGCCAGGTATTCCAGCGCATTCCAGGTGACCGAGGAATAGGCGTTCTGGCGTTCCCCGATCTCGTAGGCGGCCACCAAAAACCAGGACCAGTGCAACGACAAATCGATCCCGGCAAAGCGGAATAGCCGCAGCGACCTTTGGCGCATGCCATTCATTGCTCAACCTTTTCCACGGGAGGCTTCAGGGCTCACCATGGTATCAGAGAAAACGCCGCGAGAGATTCCTCGCCGGTGTGTCGCCAGGCAACAATACAATGGTTTGACTCGTCGTGTTTAGTCGCCCGTGCGCTCTCTATGTCCGCTGGCTGCTTGCGTTATCTCTCGGATGCGGTGCGGCTGATGAAACCGCTCATGTTGACTTCGATTCCCCACGAAAACGAGTTGAATGCAAAACCGATGCTGCGTGTGTACCCTAGCGCCAAATTAAGATACTTCCTGGGATGGAAATTCAGCCCTGCCGTGAAGCCATCGTCGTGGTTGATGTACGCGGGGCCCGTCGTCAGGTGGTTCACTTCAAAGACGCGCCCGTTCTGGCCGCCGGAACCCGTAGAGCCATAAGTCACGTCGCGGCTGATGATCGTTTGCGTTCCCCACGGTGCGATTTCATACGCCGACGCCAGCAAGGAAAAAGAACGCGACAAGCCCACGTTCGCTCCGGCTTCCAGATGGGCCAGATTGCCGTAGGATGTGAACGGCCGGTAAAAGAACGGCGTGTCCGAAATTCGGTTGGCCAGGCCGGCGTCGACGAACGGCGCCAGCATTCCAAAATCGCGCTCGACCCGGTTATTCCAATCGAAGGTCACATGCCCGGTGCCGAAGCCGTTATCGGGATTTCCGGTGGGCGCAAAGCCCGTCAAGGTCGCGGCGTAATCGAACCCGAAGAGACGCCACGATGAGCCAAGCGCCAAATATGCGTCGCCGATGCCGTGACTGGTCGCAACCTGGTCGGGAAAAATAGAGCGGTCGAGATAGAAAGGGATTCCGGTTCCCACGCTGTAGTGGCTGAAATAATATGTCGCCGAGGAATTAAATACCATTTCCCGGCCACTGGAACCGGTGCTGCCTTCGAAGGATTCGTTCCAGTCCAGAAAATTGCTGACCCTTCCCGTGGGGCTGCTGAAACCTTGCGCGGATGTGGAAAGAGCAGCGGCGAAAAACAGGATGGCCAGATGCGCCCATTGCCATGTTTTAAAAATTTTCATGTGCGGAGATAACTCCCGGATCATTTGTGTCTCGCCAGCTCCGAAGCGGTACCGCCGATGGGTTACTTTGGACCGAACAATCATTGAACTGGCCTTGGACTGGCCCTGCCAGCCGCTGACAGGCAATTAACAACTATTTTATCCAAGCGGGAATCAGGTGAAGTAAGTTGGTTTGGGAAGTATTGTCAATTAGTAACACGATGCTCGGGCAAAAAAGCCGGCCGGACGCCTGGCCGATCGGTATCAAAGGGGGTACTCGAGGCACCACTCAAATCGGCACTCAAGGCGCTTGTTTGACGCGCTCTCCGCGCCTCTGTTACATTGAATTGCCACGCGGGAAATTTTCCGTCGCAGTGCAGTTTGCGCGATCTGCCAACCTTAGTTTCGCAAATACGCCTCAACCCGCTGCAGGAGGCAACATGACGACCAGCGCCGTTTCCAGGAGTCACAAGAACTTCATCAACGGGGAATGGGTCCCCGCGCGCCGCGGAAGCACGTTTGAGAACCGCAATCCCGCCAACTCGAGCGAGCTGGTGGGAATTTTTCCGTCCTCAACGCTCGAAGATGTGGATGACGCGGTGGACGCGGCCAAAGCCGCGTTTAAAAAATGGCGCCTGTTTCCCGCGCCGCGCCGCGCGGAAATTCTGTATCGCGCCGCGGAAACCCTGGTGAAGCGCAAGGAAGACCTGGCCCGCGATATGACGCGCGAGATGGGCAAGCCTCTTGTCGGAAACGCGTGGGGACGTGCAGGAAGCCATCGACATGACGTACTACATGGCCGGCGAAGGGCGCCGGCTCTTCGGGCAAACCGTTCCGTCGGAGCTTCCCAATAAATTCGCGATGTCTGTGCGCGACCCGTTGGGCGTCGTGGGAATGATTACGCCGTGGAATTTTCCCATGGCCATCCCCTCCTGGAAAATCATGCCCGCGCTGATTTGCGGAAATACCGTGGTGATCAAGCCGGCCGAAGATACGCCGCTCTCCACCTACAATCTGGTGCAAATTTTGATCGAGTCGGGACTTCCTGCCGGAGTCTTGAATATCGTGACCGGCATGGGGCCGGACGCCGGAGCGCCGCTGGTAACGCATCCGGAAGTCGCGGCGGTCAGCTTTACGGGCTCGACGGATACGGGGCGCATCGTGAAGCCAGGCTTGCGCGCCACTGTTCAAGCCCTGCCACCTGGAAATGGGCGGCAAGAACATCATGATCGTGATAGACGACGCCAACCTGGAACTCGCGGTCGAAGGCGCGGTATGGGGCGGCTTTGGAACCAGCGGACAACGTTGTACGGCGGCCAGCCGGGTTGCGGTGCACACCAAAGTGTACCGCGAATTTCTCGATCTTTTTGCCCGGCGGACCCGCGCGCTCAGGCTTGGCGACGGTCTCGATCCGGACACGGATGTGGGGCCGGTGGTGAATGAGACACAACTGCTTACGGTGATGAAGTACGTTGAAATCGGGAAGAGCGAAGGCGCCCGCCTGGTGACGGGCGGACATCGCGCTGAATCCGGCGCGCTTGCGCACGGCTGGTTTCACGAACCCACGATTTTTGCCGATGCGGATGCCAACATGACCATCGCGCAAGAAGAAATCTTCGGTCCCGTCGTGGCCATGATTCCGTTTTCCTCGCTGGAACAGGCTATCGAAATTGCCAACAACGTGAAGTACGGGCTTTCCGCTTCGATCTACACTCGCAATGTAAATCAGGCCTACCGCGCGATGCGCGATCTCGAAACCGGAATCGTCTACGTAAATGCGCCGACCATCGGAGCGGAGATTCAGCTTCCGTTCGGAGGCACCAAGGGGACCGGGAACGGCCACCGGGAAGCCGGAACCGCGGCCATCGAGTTTTATTCCGAATGGAAAACGCTCTATGTAGATTATTCCGACCGCTTGCAGCGAGCGCAAATCGACGCGCCGGACGTGCACTGATCAGGAAAAGGGAAAAGACCCACAGGCACAGGCGCTTTCTATACGCCGCATTGCGAAGCTTCGACTCCTGCTCGGATCGCAGCTTCATCCTCAGGCATTCCGAATAACGGAACAGTTAATGTCGGGGCCGGACGTACTGTCTGTCGCGTTCTGTCTATCGTAAGCCGATACGTGTGAACGGCAATGGAATTCGATTCCACAAAAAGGGCATACGAGGTTAGTTACATAGATAACTATCACCGTAAGATCTGTCTTTTCAATCGAGCGAAGGGAGAATGGATTGCTTGAACCGATTTCCGCGGCAACGGCGCCGGTTTCCCGGTACGGCCAGAAAAGCAATAACTCAACGTTGCGCGACACTCTTCAGTTTAGGAGAGACTCACCGTGTCCACGCACTCGCGAGGGTTCCTTGGATTTATTGGCCGCATTGGATTCAGCGGCGCACCCCTGTGGATTCTGGCGGTTGTCGTATTCGGATTTGCCAACCCGGCGCTAGCCGCCACGGTTGGCTGCAACGGCGCGCCGTCGGGATCTTACGATTTCACGACCCTCAGCGCAGCGATCAGCGGCGCATCGCTGACGAACAACACCATCACCATTTACGGCACTTGTACCGATGACGTGCTCATCTCAGGGGCCCAAAACTTAACGATTGCGGGCGCACCTGGCTCCGTTCTCATGGACGCCGGCTTGATAGCCGTCAACGCCGCAGGTGTCCTCGAAATCGATAATTCGCAGAATGTTACAATCCAAAACCTGAAGATTCAACTCAGCGCCTACGGAATATATGGTCCTTTCCCGGCAATCGTTGTCAACGCCAGCAGCTTGGTTCTCCTGCAAATCGATATCGAAGGCAACACCGGCACCGACGGCATAGACATCGGTACGCTTTCGAACGTGCAGATGGTGGGAAATAACCTGATTGAGAACAACAACGATGGCCAGGGGAATGGAGAGGGAATCAGTCTCGCGGGTCCGGCGGCAAACCTGACCATCGGGCGGGGACCGGGTGCGCCCTCGGGGTGCACGGTCATCCAGGGCAGCGGCGACGATGGAATCCTGGCCGTTAGCCAGGCCTCGGTCAGCGTCACCAATGCCAGCGGCTGCGTCACGATTCAGAACAATGGCAGTTTCGGCGTGCAGATTTCTCAAGCTTCGACCGCGAATCTGGCCAATAACCAGGGAAAACCGGGAGTCATTACCCTCTCTGGAAATCAGGTTGGCGCCTATGCGAGCACCTACGCCCAGCTTCGGTTAAACGGGCCGATGTTAATTCAAAATAACAACGTGGCGGGGGTGGCACTGCTGGGCGCGACATCGGTCATGAACGCTTCCGGCTCAGGGCCTCTCGGTCCCAACATCACACAGAACGGTGCCAACGTGAATGGTAACGCGAATCTAACTCCCGCGGGCATCACTCTGGAAGGCGATTCACACCTGTTGGTAAATGCAGGACAGCTCTCTAACAATTACGCGCCTGGTATTGTCGTGCAGGATGATTCCAATGCTCAACTGAACACCGTTGGCGTGGTCAGTATTACTCAAAACCCGCTCGGGGTATCCGTTACCAACAGTTCGACCGTGTGGCTGACTTCCGCGCCCAGCGTAACGGCCAATGCTAACGGCGACATCGTCTGTGGGCCGTTTTCAATTGCGCACGGTGATTTTTCCGCCGTAGGGCACGTCAGCTGTGACAATCTTCATCCTGAATCGGGCAGACCCGCAGGCAACGGCCGTTTCTTTGGCTGCTAACTCGATCACGCGCGGCTACATCCCCTTAATCCCTCGCCCTGGGTTGCTGCCCGAATAAGGGCCGGTCCGCCCGCGCGACCGTCTGCCGGGCATCCTCCCCCCGTATTGCTCAGATCGCCTAGACTAGATTGACTGGTACACTCAAGCGCTCATCATGTTTGACGAAGGTTGCTGCAGCGAATACAATCATTAAAGTCTTGTTACAGTGGGAGTCCTGTAGGTCAATGCCCGACCCAGCGCCAAACAACGAACGCAACCGGCGGATTCTCTCCGCCATTGTCCGCGTATACATTGAAACCGGCGAGCCGGTCTCCTCGCGCTCGATTTCGCGGCGGCACTCGGAGTCCCTGAGCCCCGCGACGATTCGCAACGTGATGGCCGACTTGGAAGAGCAAGGCTTTTTGTACCAACCACATACCTCGGCTGGACGGGTTCCGACAGCCAACGCCTACCGGTTTTTCGCCCAGCAGATTATGGCCCAGGCGACGCTAAGCGCGGAGGACGAGGAGCGCATACGCGGCGAGTTCGCGGCGGCGTCTTCGGGAGAGGAAATTGCCGAACGAGCCGGACACGTTCTTGCGGAAATATCCAAAGGCCTGGGAATAGTAGTGTCTCCTCCCATCTCGAAAACGGTACTCGAGCATATTCGTTTTGTTTTGCTCCCGGATGGCCGCATTGTAGTCGTTTTGGTGTCCACCGGTGGCAACATGCGGGACAAGGTGATTCGTTCCGAGCAGATGTTCAGCCAGCAGGTGCTTGACCACACGGCGGAATATTTGAATCATCACTACAAAGGTTTCCTGCTGGAGGCCATTCGGGCCGACCTGCTCAACCGGCTGGCCAAGGAAGAGGAGCAATACGCCCTGCTGGCGCGGAACGCGCTGATGTTATGCGACCCATCCATGCTCGGGCAGGGCTCCGCTCAGCGAGTTTACATTGAGGGCGCGGCGCGGATGGCGGCAGCTCCGGAGTTCAACGATCAGGCGCAGCTGCGGGATGTGCTGGCGGCAATCGAGGAAAAGCACCGGATCATCGCGCTGCTGGCGAACTGCATCGATACGCCCGATCCGGTGCATGTGCAGATTGGGGTTGCGGGAATGGACAAAGCCGGCGAGCGTCTGGCGCTGATTAGCGCGCCGTATTCTTTCCAGGATCTGTCGCAGGGGACGGTCGGCGTTCTCGGACCGATGCGGATGCAGTACGAGCGCGCCATTACGGCCGTGACGTTTGTAGCGCGCGCCTTCAGTGAAACGTTGGATCGGGGTTAGCAACGTGGCTGAACCGAAACGTGAGGAAGAAAAAGTGATTCCCATAGACGGCAATCGCGGCGAGCGCGAGTCCGATCCGGCGCAACCGTCGGGCGAAAATTCTTCCGCCGATCCTTCAACCTCCGGCGAAATTTCTCTGGCCGAGGAATTCTCGAAGCTCAAGGCTGAGAAGGAAGAGCTGTTGAAGACGATGATCCGCCGGCAAGCGGATTTCGAGAATTTCCGCAAGCGAACCGAGCGCGATCGCCTGGAAGAGGGACGCCGCGGCGTCGAGCGGCTGATTATGGACCTGATTCCGGTGCTGGACGCGTTCGACCGCGCCTTGCAGGCGCATGACGATCCGGCCTACGAGGAATATCGCAAGGGGATCACCCTGATCCGCAAGCAGCTCTGGGATACGATTGCCAAGCACGGCGTGCAGCGTATCGACGCCGCGGGGAAAATTTTCGACCCGCACATGCACCAGGCCATCGAACGTCTGGAGTCGGAAGACTATCCGGACGGCTTCATCGTCGGCGTTTTTCAGGACGGGTACACATTTCACGGGCGCGTTCTGCGGCCTGCGATTGTGCGTGTAGTGGTGAACTCCGGAACAAGCGAAGATTCGGCGAGCACGGAAAATTAGAACAACGAGCCAGCGAGGCTTCCCAGCTGATGAGCGAGAAACGCGATTGCTACGAAATTCTCGGACTGCCGCAGAGTGCCAGTTCCGACGAAGTGAAATCCGCCTATCGCAAGGCCGCGCTGAAGTGGCATCCCGACCGCAATCCCCAGGCCAAGCAGGAAGCCGAGGAAAAATTCCGCGAAGCGACGGAAGCCTATGCAATCCTTTCCGATCCGCAAAAGCGCGTCACCTACGACCGGTTTGGGTACGCGGGCTTGTCGCGCGGCGGGTTCGATGGCGGCGTCAATCAAACCATCTTCGATGAGTTCCAGGACATTTTTGGAGACTTCTTCGGCTTCGAGGATATCTTCGGCGGCCGACGGGGACGCAACCGTTCGCACCGCGGCGCAGACCTGCGTTATGACATGAAGTTGACTTTCGAGGAAGCCGCCGCCGGCGTGAATACCAAGATCCGCATCCCGCGCCTGGAATTTTGCGAGGTCTGTAATGGCACCGGCGCGAAGGTGGGAACCGGCGTTCAGGCCTGCGCTACCTGCGGCGGCCGGGGACAGGTGCATTACCAGCAAGGTTTCTTCACCATCTCGCGCACTTGTCCGGATTGCCGAGGCGCGGGCCAGATTGTTCGTGAAATTTGTCCGGATTGCCGCGGCAAGGGCCGCATTGAGCGCAATCGCACCATCGATTTGAGAATTCCGCCCGGCGTCGATTCGAACACGCGCCTGCGGGTTCCGGGCGAGGGCGAACCCGGAGCCAACAACGGCCCCGCGGGCGACCTGTATGTCGTGCTAGATGTAAAGCCGCATCCCTACTTCGAACGCAGGGACGCGGACCTGTACTGCACGGTGCCGATTTCCATCGTTCAGGCGGCGCTCGGGACATCGATCGTGGTTCCCGGATTGAACGGAGAAGAAACCGTCAAGATTCCCGAAGGAACGCAAACTGGGGAGATCATTCGCTTGAAAGGGAAGGGAATGCCCGATCCGCACGGCGGCGGCAAGGGCGATCTTTACGTGAATATTCACGTCGAGGTTCCCACGAAATTGACGCGAGAACAGCGCCGGCTGTTCGAACAATTGGGCGCCACGCTGCCGGTTGAAAATCGCCCCGCGCATCGCGATTCCTCTCTCTTCGAAAAGGTAAAAGACATTTTCGGGTAGAACACGCCTTTCCTCCAGCGCGTATAGACCGTTGAAAACTCCCGGATTGAGCTAACATAGCAACACATGCGGCGGCGATTCTTTGTAGAAAAATTTGGCGCGGATTCGGCGATCCTGCGCGGCGAGTCCGCGCACCATCTGGGCAGAGTGCTGCGCGCGGAGGCCGGGCAACTCTACGAATTGAGCGACGGGCGAAGCGCGTGGCTCGCGCGCACGGAGAGTGTTGGCCGGGACGAAGTGAGATTCTCGCTTGTCGAGCCGCTGCCGGCGCCACCGAACGCCGTTGCGATCCAGTTGCTTCTGGCCATCGTGAAATTTGACCGCTTCGAGTGGGCGCTGGAAAAAGCGACGGAACTCGACGCGGAGGAAATTGCGCCGCTCGCGGCGGATCGAAGTGAGAAGGGGCTGGTCGCCGCGGCGGAAAAGCGGGCCGAACGATGGCGCCGAATCCTCGGTGAGTCCGCACAGCAGGCGCGGCGTTTGCGCATCCCGGTCTTGCAGGCAGCCGCCAAACCCGGCGATGCCTTCCGGGCATCGTCCTCCGCGATCAAATTATTGCTCTCCGAGCGTTCCGGCGCGAAACCGCTGCGCGAAGTGCTTGAACCTGCCGCATCGGCACGGATTCGCGATGAAGCTGTTCGCGTGGCTATTGCCGTCGGTCCCGAAGGCGGCTGGACTGACGGGGAATTCGCAGCGGCAGGAGCCTGCGGATTTGAGGAGGCCGCGCTCGGCACGAAAATTTTGCGGACGGAGACGGCCGTGTGCGCAGCTCTCGCGGCCGTGCAGTACGCTTTCGGATCGTTTCGCCCGATCAACGCCAAGGAACCAATTGCGGGCGAAGCATAGCGGAAGCGGGGTGGTTTTAGGTAGCGCAGACTTCAGTCTGTGGATTTCCGACAAAGCACCCCCAGACTGCTCGCTTCCGCAGAGACCGTTGCGGTTGCCAAGTTCCGATGGAAACCCACAGACTGAAGTCTGTGCTACTCAAATCGCGGAGAATCCGTGAAGGATAAGGCGAAAACAGAGTGGGACGCCGGGCTCTATAACTCCAAGCACGACTTCGTCTGGAAATATGGCGCCGGCGTAGTTGCACTGCTCGACGCGAAGGCGGGCGAGCGCATATTGGACTTGGGGTGCGGCACGGGACATTTAACCGCGCAAATTGCGGACTCCGGAGCAGCGGTAACGGGCGTGGACCGCTCCGCGGAAATGGTGGCCGCGGCGCGATCGGCATACCCAAATCTAAAATTTGAAATTTCAGACGCGCGGCATCTGTCGTTTCGAGAGGAATTCGACGCGGTCTTCTCCAATGCGACGCTGCACTGGATTCAAGAGCCCGAGCTCGTGCTTCAGGGGATCTACCGGGCGCTTCGCCCGGGCGGCAGATTTGTGGCGGAGATGGGGGGCAAGAAAAATATTGGCGCGATGCAGGCGGCCTTTGATCGCGTGCTGGTGGAACTCGGCGCGGCCAAGCCCGGCGAGGTGCAGCCATGGTATTACCCGAGCGTCAGCGAATATGCGACCCTGGCGGAGCGGAACGGCTTCGAAGTGCGGTTCATTACATTGTTCGACCGGTCGACGGCGCTCGCGGATGGGGCTGCGGGGATGAGAAACTGGATCGTCATGTTTGGCACGGAGTATCTGGCCAGGGCCCGTGAGGCTCGGCGCGAGGAATTCCTCAACACAGTCGAAGAGCTTTTGCGGCCGGGATTATTTCGCGACGGCCAGTGGTGGGCGGATTACCGCAGGCTGCGCCTGGTGGCATACAAATAGTTTTCAGCGGTGCGCACGGCACACAGGCTGAAAGCCTGTGCTACTGAATTCGCCGGATCTTCTATTTCCAACTATTTCCGGGCGTCGATCGCTTTCCTTTGGAGCGACTCGGCGGGATACTCGAGCAATTCCAGCCGCAGGCCGTCGGGATCGAACATGTTCGTCAAGGGTGCGTTGGTTGAGCCGGTGCGTGGATCAGCCATTTTTACGCCGCGTTCGCGCAGCACCGACACCGTTCGATTCAAGTCGTCAGCCCAGATGCCGACGTGATTGATCCCAACCGGGCGTTCCGCGGTCGCGGGCGCGATTTCGACGAAGGTGTCGCGGTTGATCTGAAGATAGGCAAGGATTGGCTTGCCGTCTTTATCCTTGACCAAAAACGCCTGATGAAAACCCATCGTCTTGGTATAGAAGTTCATGGACGCGTCAAAATCCTTGACGTAGATCCCAAAGTGGTTGAGCCTGATGCCCTTCAGCGCTTCCTGCGGAGCCGCGCTGGGCTGAGTCACAAAAACCCCGCATACGGCTCCCGCCAAAAAGAACACACCGGCGCGAATCCAACCCATGTAAGCCTCCGTGACCGCGAGAGATTCAATCCGTTGAAGTGTTGCGTTGAGAATCGCGCCGCCAGAACTTTGTTCAGCGACGAACTCCGCAGACGATATGCCGGGTTTTCATCCGGCGTCAACGACAAATCATCTGCGAGGGAAGAACGCGCGGTGAGCGCAGCCTGAAAAGTCAGCGCGGCTCATTCCATGGCCTCGTTCCGTGGCACTGGCGCGTGGCGGAAGAGCGTGGTATAAATTTAGTTGTTCTCACGCAAGGTTATGGAGCCGAACGCCGATATCAGCACGACTGTCGCGCCCGGGGCGGCGCAACCGCTGCGGCGCGAACTTCGAAGTTGGGGGCGCGACCTCGTCATTGCGCTCAGCCTTGCGATCGTCATCATCATTTTCTTCTATCAACCGGTGAAAGTCGAAGGAACCAGCATGACTCCCCTGATTTCCGATCAGGAGCGCATTTTTATCAACAAATTCGTTTACCGGTTTGAGCCGATTGAGCGCGGCGATGTGGTCGTTTTCTGGTATCCTCTGGACCGCTCAAAGTCATTCATTAAGCGAGTGGTCGGATTGCCGAATGACATGGTGGAAATTCGCGACGGGCAGGTCTATCTGAATAGCAAACTCCTGCCGGAGCCTTATATTCCTCCGGAGTCGGACGATTATGGGACGTACCCGCCGACGCGAATTCCGAAGGGCGAGTATTTTGTAATGGGAGATCACCGCATCAGCTCGAATGACTCGCGAATTTTCGGGCCGGTGCCTCGAAAGTTTATCTACGGCAAGGCCGTATTCGCTTACTGGCCGGTGGATCACTTCGGTTCCATCCCGGTTTTTGCCGAATCCGTGAAATAACCCGCAGCTGAATCGTGGCGGCGGGAAAACCCGTAGCGGCACGCTGAGGAACGCGGGCTGGCCCGCCGTAACGCTCGGGCGGAGGCGGGAGAAAGAGGGTCCACTGTCGGAAGCCGAAGCACGAAAAGGGATTCTTGCGCTCGAAGACGGGCGCATTTTTCATGGGCGCGCCGCGGGAGCAATCACCCGGCGCGGCGGTGAAGTCGTTTTTAATACCAGCCTCACGGGATACCAGGAAGTCTTCACCGATCCAAGCTACGCGGGACAAATTGTCTGCCTGACGTACCCACACATCGGAAACGTGGGGACCAATGCCGATGACGAGGAATCTCCCGTGCCTCACATCGAGTCGCTCATCGTGCGCGAATTCTCAGCGGTCGCATCCAACTGGCGTTCGGCTGAATCCGCGCAGAATTATCTGGTGCGGCATAAGATTCCGGTGTTGTGGGACGTGGATACGCGAGCGCTCGTTCTGCACATTCGCAGAATGGGGGCGCTGCGCGGCGTGGTGTCGACGGATGGCACGCCCGCCGAGACGCTGCTGGCGGAAGCGCGGGCCTTGCCGTCAATGGCGGGGCTAGAGCTGGCCAGCCGCGTTACGTCCGACAAGCGCTATCGCTGGGAGAAAGGGTCCATTGAGCTGACGGCTTCTCCCTGGCACGAAGCGATGGGCGAGGCGCAGTCCGCCGGAGAAGCGCAAAAGTTTCGCGTGGTGGCCTACGATTATGGGATCAAGCAGAACATTCTGCGTCTTCTCGTGGATCACAATTGCGAGGTTACTGTGGTCCCGGCAAAAACGTCAGCGGAGGACGCGCTGTCGCTGAACCCCGATGGCGTTTTCCTGTCCAACGGTCCGGGCGATCCGGAGCCGGCGACTTATGCGATCGAGACGATTCGCAAACTCCTCGGGCGGGTCCCGGTGTTCGGAATTTGCCTGGGGCACCAGATCTGCGGTCTCGCGCTTGGCGGCAAGACGTTCAAGCTGCGCTTCGGCCACCACGGCTCGAATCACCCGGTAAAGAATCTGCTGACCGGGCAGGTCGAAATCACCGCGCAGAACCATGGATTTTGCGTGGACCCGAATTCGCTGCCCGCGAGCGACGTCGAAGTGACTCACTTGAATTTGAATGACCAGACGAACGAAGGATTGCGGCACCGCACACTGCCTCTTTTTTCCGTACAGTATCATCCCGAGGCGTCCCCCGGGCCGCACGATTCGCATTATCTGTTCCGGCAGTTCACGGACACCATGAAAAACTGGAAACTTTCCGGCGCACTGCGGCGCGGACAGGCGAAGGCCTAACCACACATGCCCAAGCGCACGGACATCAAGAAAATTATGATCATCGGCTCGGGCCCGATCGTGATCGGGCAGGCCTGCGAGTTTGACTATTCGGGCACACAGGCCTGCAAGGCGCTGCGCAGCGAAGGCTATGAAGTCATCCTGGTAAATTCGAATCCGGCGACGATCATGACCGACCCGGAGATCGCTGACCGCACCTACGTCGAACCTCTCACCAAGGAATATCTCGAAAAGATCATTGAGGTCGAGCGGCCGCAGGCGCTCTTGCCAACCGTTGGCGGACAAACAGGCTTGAACCTCGCGGTGGAACTTGCCGAAAGCGGTATTCTCGACAAATGGGGAGTCGAGCTGATCGGCGCATCACTACGGGCCATCAAGGTTGCTGAGGATCGCCTCTGGTTTAAGGACGCGATTCGCAAGGTGGGCCTGGACGTTCCGGCATCGGCGCTGGTGAATAACGTGCAAGACGGGCTGAAGCTTGCCGACCAGCTCGGGTATCCCGTGGTGATCCGGCCGTCGTTCACGTTGGGCGGCACGGGCGGATCGATTGCCTACAATCGCGAGGAATTTTCGGAAGCCATCGCCCACGCGCTTGACTCCAGCCCGGTGCACGAAGCGCTGGTCGAGGAATCGGTGCTGGGATGGAAGGAATATGAGCTCGAAGTGATGCGCGACTATCGCGACAACTTCGTGATCATCTGCTCGATTGAGAATTTCGATCCCATGGGAGTGCACACGGGCGATTCGATCACCGTGGCGCCGGCGCAGACGCTGACGGACAAGGAATACCAGCGGATGCGGGACGCGGCGGGGGCGATCATTCGCGAGGTGGGCGTCGAAACCGGCGGATCGAACATTCAATTCGCCATCGACCCGGCGACCGGCCGCATGATCGTGATCGAGATGAACCCGCGCGTGTCTCGCAGCTCGGCGCTGGCGTCCAAGGCCACTGGATTCCCGATCGCGAAAATCGCGGCGTTGCTGGCGGTAGGACTCTCGCTGGACGAAATTCCCAATGACATTACGAAGAAGACGCCGTCGTGCTTCGAGCCCACCATCGATTACGTGGTGGCCAAAATTCCCAAATGGCAATTCGAGAAATTTCCAGGGGCGGATTCGACGCTGGGCACCCAGATGAAATCCGTCGGCGAAGTGATGGCCATCGGCCGCACGTTCAAGGAAGCGCTGCAAAAGGGCATTCGTTCTCTCGAACCGAGTTCGCCGTGGCGCGCGCCTGCCGATACGCCGGTATCGCTGCTGCGCGAAAAAATCGCCACGCCGCGCCCGGACCGAATTCATTGGCTCTTGGTCGCCCTGGAGCGCGGAATCTCCGCGAAAGAGGCGGTCGAGCTGACCAAGATCGATCCGTGGTTTATCGAGCAGTTGCAGGAAATCATCGCCATGAACCGCAGGCTGGCGTCGGTCACGATTGAAACGGTTTCCGAGGAACTGCTGCGCGAAGGCAAGCGCATGGGTACGAGCGACGAGCAGCTTGCGCAAATGTGGAAGACCACGGCCGCCGCCGTGCGCCATCGCCGCTCCAAGGTCCATATCTCCCCGGTGTTCAAGCGCGTCGATACCTGCGCGGCGGAATTTGAATCTTTCACGCCTTATATGTATTCAACTTACGAAGATGAGGATGAGTCCGATCCGACCGAGCGCCGCAAGATCGCCATCCTCGGCAGCGGCCCCAATCGCATCGGGCAGGGAATTGAATTCGATTACTGCTGTTGCCATGCGTCCTTCGCCTTGCGCGAGGACGGTTACGAAACCATCATGATCAATTGCAATCCGGAGACGGTTTCGACCGACTATGACACGTCGGACCGGCTGTACTTCGAGCCCCTCACGCTGGAAGATGTGCTCTCGGTCGTCGAACGCGAAAAGCCCCACGGCGTGATTGTGCAGTTCGGCGGGCAAACGCCGCTCAATCTGGCGCTGGAATTAAAGCGCAATGGCGTGCCCATCATCGGCACCGCTCCCGAATCGATCGACCTTGCGGAAGATCGCCGGCGGTTTGGACGTCTGCTCGATGAATTGAAAATTCCGCAGCCCAAGAACGGCACGGCGCTGGTGCCGGAAGAAGCGGCCCGCGTCGCCAGCGAAATCGGATTCCCCGTGCTGGTGCGCCCGAGTTACGTGCTGGGCGGGCGCGCTATGGTCATCGCCTACGATTTGAATACGGTGCAGGAATATGTGGCCCAAGCGGCGCTAATGGGTCCGGCGCGGCCCGTGCTGATCGATCAGTTCCTGGAGGAAGCCACCGAAGTGGATGTCGACGCGCTGGCGGACGGCGAAGATGTGATCATCGGCGGCGTGATGGAACACATCGAAGAGGCGGGCGTGCATTCGGGCGACTCCTCATGCGTGCTGCCGCCGGTGAGCCTGTCGCCATCGGTTCTGGCGCGCATACGCGACTACACCAAGCGGCTGGCGAAGGCGTTGCAGGTTGTGGGCCTGATGAACGTGCAGTATGCCATCCAGCGCGACACGGTCTATGTGCTGGAGGTAAATCCGCGGGCGTCGCGCACAGTGCCATTTGTCAGCAAGGCGACTGGCGTGCCCCTCGCAAAAGTCGCGGCCAGGCTGATGGCGGGACGCAAACTTCGCGACATGCATCTTCCCGTGGTCGTAACCAACGGCGTGGCCGAAATTGTGGTGCGCGACTATTACTCGGTCAAATCTCCCGTTTTTCCGTTCAATAAATTTCGCGGTGTGGACACGATCCTGGGGCCCGAGATGCGTTCGACGGGAGAAGTCATGGGCGTATCCAAAAGCTACGGCCAGGCATTTGCCAAGGCGCAACTCGCGGCTGGGCAGCGTTTGCCGCGCAAGGGTTCCATCTTTCTGAGCGTCAGCGATCACGATAAACGCCACTGCGGTCCGCTGGCTAAGGAACTGCACGCGCTCGGATTCCGCCTGATCGCCACGCGCGGCACGGCTGCGGCGCTCGAAGCGGCGGGCGTGCCGGCCGAGCCCGTCTACAAGGTCAACGAGGGCCGGCCGAATATCGTGGACCTCGTCAAGACCGGCAAAGTAGACATGATCATCAATACACCACTCGGCCGTGAATCTTTTTACGATGAGAAGTCGATCCGGCGCGCGGCAATCCGCTACAATATTCCTTGCATCACCACGCTGTCCGCGGCGAACGCCGCGGCTCGAGGAATTCGAGCCCTGCTCGAGCAAACTGTGGAAGTTTCGCCGCTACAGTCGCTTCATTCCAAGAAGGCGGCGGCGCCGCAGTTGCCTTCGGCGGACTGAGCTTGCCGCGAGGACGGGTGACGCTGGCACTGCGGCCGTGGCGTCCCGTCGATCGCGGATACTCGTCGGAATGCCGGAAGTGGCAAAAATCGCGTAGCCCGTCGCTCCCTGGGACTCAGGCGCGCTGAGTGAATTAATTCTTCCGCGGGATCATGAGGAAACCTGTATGCCGCCCAAACGACAACTCAAGGGAATCATTCCAGCGCTGACCACTCCGTTTGAAGCTCACGGCGCTGTGGCCCTCGGCCGCATGCGCGAAAATATCGAAGCCTACAACCGGACCGGGCTGTCCGGTTATCTGGCCTTCGGCTCCACGGGGGAATCGGTTCTGCTGGACCGCGCGGAATTTGAGCGCGTTCTTGCCACCGTGAGCGAAGCGGCGGTGCCGGGACGCATCTTAATCGCCGGCACCGGAGTCGATTCCACGACCGAGACGATCTCCCGCACGGAAGTGGCGGCAAAGCTTGGCTACCACTACGCGCTGGTTTGTCCCCCGTGCTATTTCAAGCCGGCAATGACTCCGCACGTTCTGGTGGAGCATTATCGCCGCGTAGCGGACGCTTCGCGCATTCCCATACTGCTCTATTCCGTGCCTCAATTTACGGGTGTCGCCATTGAAGTGGAGGTCGCGGTGCGCCTGTCGGAGCATCCCAACGTCGCGGGAATGAAGGACAGTTCCGGCAATGTCGACCGCGTCGGCGCTATTCTCGCGTCCGTTCCCGAATCTTTTGAACTGCTTACCGGAGCCTCGACGACCGTTTATCCGTCGATGACGGTTGGAGCGAAGGGCGGCATTCTGGCGCTGGCGGATTTTCTGCCGGAGCTTTGCGTTGCGCTCTATGACGCGATCGTGTCGCGCGATGCTGACAAGGCTCTGGAACTTCAGCGCCGCCTGATTTCCCCGACCAGCCGGATTGTCGGCGCCATGGGGGTTGCCGGCGTCAAGTACGCCATGGACCGGCGCGGGTACTATGGCGGTCCGGTGCGCTCGCCGCTCCTGCCGCTGAGCGACGCTCATCGGAAAGAAATCGAAGTGACCATGGCGAATCTTGCGCCGTCGACGGTTTCGGTCTGAATCCGAAAAAATTCCCAGTCATCTGATTAGTTTTAGTTTGCGAACATGCCAAGCCGGTTTGCTGTTCCGACGCGGACACAAGGATGGAACGCCCGATGGAGTGTAGTTGGATATCACCCGCCGAACTGCCCGGAAGCACGCGCCTTTATTCCGCGTTTCTTTCCGATTTTCCCAGCGTCTCGCAATTCTACGGTCATCCTCCCAACGCAAAAGGAATCGAGGAAGCCGCCCGCGACCTTCGGCTCGAAGATTCCGTCCGCCGCGCCGTCGTTGAAGTCCTCAGGATCCAGAATCGAACGTTTGGCGGGGACGATGAAACCGCTCGCAATCTGGACCGGCTGCGCGACGGCGCCGTCGCGGTCGTGACGGGCCAGCAAGTTGGATTGTTTGGCGGCCCGGCTTATAGCGTTTACAAGGCGCTCACTGCCGTTCACGTCGCGCGCAAGCTGACTGAACGCGGCATGAATGCCGTGCCGGTCTTCTGGCTGGCAACCGAAGACCACGATCTCGCCGAAGTCGATCACTGTTTCTTTCCCAAGCGCGGCGGCTTCGAGCGTTTCGATCTGGCGACTTCGGGAAGTGCCGACCGGCGTGTCGGAGACATTCAACTTGGCGAGGGCATTGTTCCACTTTCCGCGCAACTGACCGGATTGCTCGAAGGACCGTGGGCTGAGGAATCCGGACGGTGCATCACCGAGAGTTACACACCGGAAGATACGTTCGGTTCTGCTTTCGGCAAATTGATGACCCGTATTTTTGCCGGCCGCGGGCTCATTTTTCTGGATCCGATGTCGCCCGATCTCCACCGTTTGTCTTTGCCGGTCATGTCGCGCGCGGTGAAGGACCACAAGACCCTCGCGACGGACCTTGTCGCCAGATCCGAGGCCCTCGAACGTGCCGGCTATCACGCACAGGTGAAAGTTACGGAACAGAGCACACTGGTGTTCCGCATTCTCGCCGGGCAGCGAATGCCCCTCCGGGCGACAAACGGCGAATTCGTGGCCGGGGAGAAGAACGAGACGGTCGAAGACACGCTGCATGCCCTGGAAGGCCGGCCGGAAGACTTCAGCCCCAGCGCGCTGCTTCGCCCGGTGATTCAGGACAGCCTGTTGCCGACCGTCGCCTATATTGCCGGTCCCGCCGAGGCGGCCTACCACGCGCAAACCTCTCTGATCTATGAAAGGCTTCTCGGCAGGGCCCCCGCGATTTTGCCTCGCGCGAGTTTTACGCTGGTTCCCTCGCATGTGGCGAACTTGCTTAAGAAATATAATTTGGAGGCGCGGGAAATTCTTCACGGGCGCCACCAAGCTGCGCGCGCGCCTCGAAGCGGAAGCCTTGCCCCAGGCCCTCACGGCGCGGTTTGACGAAGGTGAAGAAGCGATTAAGACGCTGGTCGGCGGATTGCGCGATCCTCTCTCCAAGCTGGACCAGACCCTGCTGGGAGCCCTCGAGACTGCTTCCGAAAAAATGCTCTATCAATATAAGGGGCTGCGCGCAAAAGCGGGCCGCGCGGAGGGATTTCGCACCGGCATCGTCAATAGTCACGAAAACGAAATCGCCAGTTCGCTGTTTCCGAACAACGCGCTGCAGGAACGCTCGTTTGGATTGCTTACGTTTCTCGCGGCCGAGGGCCGCGCCCTTCTCGATACTTTGGACGGCGAAATAAAACTGGGAGCCGGCGATCACTGCTTCTTGTTCCTGCCTCCGGCAGCCAAATAGGGTATTCGTCGGCGAAACGAATTTCATTTCTGTAGGGCAGCAGGCGACAGCCTGTGTGGGTTGATTGTCGCTGGACGCGAACCTGAACCGAACCGGCGTGATCGCCTTCAACTGACGGGTTCTCGGAGCATCCCGGCGTGGTAAGATTTTCGGTCAGTGGAAGTCGTTCAAGTCCATCACGGAGGAACCTCGGATGAAGCTTACTCCTGGAAAGCGCAAAGGACTGGAAGCCGTTTCGGATGCGCGAGGCGTGATCGCCGCGGCGGCGATGGACCAGCGCGGATCGCTGAAGAGCGCAATCGCCAAGGACAAAGGCATCGATAAGAAAGCCGTTACGATGCAAATGATAGCCGAGTTCAAGGAAGCGGTTTCTCGCGTTCTGACCCCCTACGCCACGGCCATTCTGCTGGATCCGGAATACGGCCTGTCGGCGGCCAAAGAGCGGGCCAAAAATGCCGGTCTTCTTCTGGCCTATGAGAATAGCGGCTATGACAACACACAGCCCGGACGCCTGCCTGATTTGCTGGACCACTATTCTGTGCGCCGCCTGGTGGCCGATGGCGCCGATTGCATCAAGATTCTTCTCTACTACACTCCGTTTGACTCGGATCAGATCAACGACGTGAAACATGCCTGGGTCGAGCGTATCGGCGCCGAATGCGTGGCCGCCGACGTTCCATTTTTCCTGGAATTCGTCGGATATGAAGAGGGCGCCGACGAAAAAGGTTTGGAATACGCTAAGAAAAAGCCGGAGGTGGTGACCCGCAGCATGGAAGAATTCAGCAAGCCGCAGTATGCGGTCGACGTGCTGAAAGTTGAAGTTCCCGTAACCATGGCTTTTGTGAAGGGCACGCGCTCGTGTAAAGGCGATTTCGCGTACACGCGCGACGAAGCCAAGGAACATTTCCGCAAGGCCGCAGCCGTTGCCAAGAAGCCCTTCATCTATCTATCGGCGGGAGTCAGCAATGACACTTTCACGGAGACGCTGGAGCTGGCATCCGAAACCGGCGTGAATTTTTCGGGCGTCCTCTGCGGGCGCGCCACCTGGAAGGACGCGATCCCCGTTTACAGCAAACAAGGCGTAAAGGCCCTGGAAGACTGGTTGCAGGATCAGGGCGTCAAAAACATCAAAAACGTCAACGGCCGCCTCACGGCTGCGAAGCCCTGGTTTTCCTTCTACGGAGTCACGTCGGCTTCCGCGCTGGTCTAGTTTCCATTTCAATGCGCACTTTCGTTCCATGAGCCCCGCAGGCAAAGCATCCTCCGGTCCGCGCGTCGAAACGCTGCACCTGAAATCGGCGCGCCGAACGGAATGGGTGAACATTACCGCAGAGGTGAACCGGCGCGTTGCGGCGTCCGGCGTTTCCCATGGCGTATGCCACATCTTCGTGCCTCACACCACGGCCGGCGTCACGATTAACGAGGGAGACGACCCCGACGTTGCCCGCGATATGGAAGCGGCCTTTGACCGCATGGTCCGGCGCGACGCGGGCTACAAGCACTACGAAGGAAATTCCGACTCCCACATCAAGGCCACGCTTGTGGGAAACTCGCAAACCGTCTGGATCGAGAACGGCCGCCTGCGGCTAGGACGCTGGCAATCGATTTTCTTCTGCGAATTCGATGGGCCTCGGGATAGAGAAGTGCTGCTGAAAATCGTGGCAGATTCGGCCAGTTGATGGCTGTGGTCCGGGCCGCGGCAGGACAGCTTTCATCCCCTCTGGTTTAAATGCGCGTTCGGATCATCAAGGCAGACAGGCTGAGCAGGCTGCGAAAAAAGTACTCAATATCGTCATTCCGAGCGGAGCGAGGAATCTCTCCTAGGCTTAACTATCAGAAAAGAATGAGAGATTCCTCGCTCCGCTCGGAATGACAACGCGTGGAGCGACTTTTTCCGCGGCCAGTGAAGCCTGTCCTACTCGAGTGTGCTAAATTCTAAAGCCAATGACGCGGCTCGGAATATATGTGCAGGTGCCGTTCTGCCAGACGAAGTGCACCTACTGCAACTTTCACACCGGCGTGTTTTCACGGGATCTTTACGAACCCTACGTGCACGCGATTTGCCGTGAAATTCGCGAGTTCCCGCGGGCCATGGCTCAAAGGAGAATCGCTGAAGTTTCGCAGCCGCAGGTTGACACGGTTTATTTTGGCGGTGGGACGCCCAGCCTTCTCGAAGCCGCAAGCCTTGCGCAAATCGTTAGCGTGATTCGCGGTGCGTTTCCTTCGCAATTCGAGGAAGTGACACTCGAAGCCGATCCGGAAACTATTACCGTAGAAAAAGCCGCAGCCTGGCGCGATGCCGGATTCAACCGCATCAGCATGGGCGTGCAGTCGTTCAACGACGCAGAATTGCGCGCCGCAGGCCGCATGCATCGCCGCGCCGATGTTTTCCGGGCCACGCAAATGTTGCGCGCCGCGGGTTTCGGCAATCTCAGTTTCGATCTGATCGCCGGCCTTCCGCATCAGACCGATGCCAGTTGGCAAGACTCGGCGGCGCAACTTTTGAGCCTGGGCCCCGAGCACGTCTCCATCTACATGATGGAAATTGACGAGGGCAGCCGACTGGGTCTCGAAGTCCTGCAAAGCGGCGAGCGCTATTCCGCGAAGGCCCTGCCCTCCGACGATGCCATGGCGAATTATTACGAGCATGGCTGCCGCCGACTCGCCGCGGCGGGATATGTGCATTACGAGATTTCAAACTGGGGGCTGCCGGGATTCGAATCGCGGCACAACCTCAAATACTGGCGCCGTCAACCGTACTTCGGCTTTGGCGCAGGTGCGCACTCGTTCAACGGATCGCAACGCTGGGCCAACGCGCATGATCCTGCCGCGTATGCCGACGCGGTGCTGCAGGGGCGGTCGCCGGTCGAACAGCTGGAAAGCGTTACGCGCGGGCAGGCGCTCGAAGAAGAGCTGTTCCTGGGGCTGCGCCAACTCGTGGGGATTGACTTCGGCGGCATCGAATTGGAGTACGGGGCAGCGGGGCTGCGGCCTCGCGTGCAGGAACTCGTGGCGCAGGGTCTTGTCGAATGGTATGGGCCGCGCCTCCGTCTGGTCCCGGAGCGACTGACCGTTTCGAACGAAGTGTTTGTCCATCTCTTGGAGTAAGGCGAGCAGGTGGTCCGGGTGGGTTTAATTCGAGTCAATTCGAACGGATCGCATTTCTGTGTAAGGAAGCGGGGTACACCGGTCCGCTCCATCGCTGTTCGATCTACGGAAATAAGGCCGCGGGAGCGAAGCTTGGCAAAATGCTAGCGATGGGCGCGAGCCGTCCGTGGCCGGACGCGTTGGAAGTCTTGACAGGGCAGCGGTGGATGGACGCGACAGCGATGCTGGATTACTTTGCTCCGCTGAAGAAATGGCTCGATGAACAAAACGCCGGGCACCGCGTGGGTTGGGAATAGCAAAAAGTAGCACAGGCTTCAGCCTGTGGATTTTGGCGCTCGCGGCGAACCCTGCCAGAACCAACTTGAACAGACTGAAACCCGTGCTACTTGTTCTTCGGTACCTCTTTCAACCCCCTGCGAAAGGCCCGCATCCGCCTATGGTATAAAAGAAATGAGTGTTCTTCACGACCCAGCTTGCATGAGGACCTGTGGACTTTTCCTTCACCGATGAGCAGCAGCAGCTCCGACGCAGCGTCCGCGAATTCGCCGCAATCGGAAATTGCTCCGCATGTGATGGAGTGGGACGAAGCCTCGCAGTTTCCGTCGGAACTGATTCCGAAGCTCGCCGAAATGGGCTTGCTGGGCGTGATTTTCCCGGAGGAATACGGCGGCGCGGGCCTGGGCTACATCGAGTACGCCATCGTGATCGAGGAGTTGGCGCGTGTGGACGGCTCGATCGGCTTGATCGTCGCGGCACATAATTCCCTGTGCACCAACCACATTTACAAATTCGGCACGCCGAAGAGCAGCGCACGAAATATGTCACGCCGCTGGCGCAAGGGAAGAAACTCGGCTGCTGGTCGCTGACCGAGCCGCATGCCGGCTCGGACGCCGGCGGAACGCGCACCACCGCCGTGCGCAAGGACGGCGGCTGGATACTCAACGGCTCGAAAACCTTTACCACCAACGGCCATTACGCGGATGTCTGCGTGGCCATGGCCGTGACCGACAAGCCCAAGGGAACGAAGGGAATTTCGGCTTTCATCGTGGAGAAGGGAAGCCCGGGTTTTCGCGCCGGCAAGAAAGAAAACAAGCTGGGCATGCGCGCAAGCGACACGTCGGAAGTGATTTTCAGCGATTGCTTCGTGCCCGATGACAATCTGCTTGGCAAGGAGGGCCTCGGCTTCGTCAATACGCTCCAGGTGCTCGACGGCGGCCGGATTTCGATCGGCGCTTTGGCTCTCGGAATGGCGCAGGGAGCCTACGAAGCAGCCGTGCGATACGCGAAGCAACGCAAACAGTTCGGAAAAACAATCAGCGAATTTCAAGCCATTCAATTCAAGCTTGCGGACATGGCCACCGAGATCGACGCCGCGCGCTGGCTGGTCTACCGCGCGGCCTGGCTCGCGGACCAGAAAGGCCCGCGCTTCACAAAGGAATCCAGCATGGCCAAGCTTTACGCCAGCGAAGTGGGCGTGCGCGTGGCCAACGAAGCGGTGCAGATTTTCGGCGGTTACGGCTTTGTGAAGGATTATCCGGCTGAAAATTTTATCGCGACTCTAAACTCTGCACCATCGGAGAAGGCACCAGCGAAATTCAGCGCATGGTGATCGCGCGGCAGATTCTGGAGGCGCGGTGATGTTCGCGTGCGGGCCGCGCCGGGGATGTGATAACTTTCTTCCGTCGTTTCAGGGCTGAAATTCATTTCCAGGACGCGTCGGACTCGTCGTTGCCATCTTCGCCCTTCACTATGCCTGCATCCATCGAAGCCTGGGCCGAGCAAATTCGCGCCGGAGAGGTGCGCGCGATTTCTCGCGCGATCACCGCGATCGAGGATCACGATCCGCAGGCGGAAGCGCTGTTGCAGCAGTATTTTTCCAGACACCGGACGGTCTTTCATCGTTGGGGTCACCGGCGCGCCGGGAACCGGCAAGAGCACGCTGGTCGACCGGCTGGCGGCGCATTATCGAGGGCAGGGAAAGCCGGTTGGCATCATCGCGGTTGACCCGACGAGTCCGTACACGGGCGGGGCGATTCTGGGCGACCGCATCCGCATGCAGGGCCATGCCAGCGATCGCGGGAATTTTTATCCGCTCGATGGCCACGCGCGGTTTTCTGGGCGGCCTGGCGCGCGCGACCGGCGATGTCGCGCTGGTGCTGGACGCCGCGGGCAAGCAATTCATGCTGATCGAAACCGTGGGCGTCGGCCAGGACGAAATCGATATCGTGCGCCTGGCCGACTGCACGCTGGTGCTGCTGGTTCCCGGCATGGGCGACGACGTGCAAAGCATGAAAGCCGGCCTGATGGAGATCGCCGATATTTTCGTGCTGAATAAAGCCGATCGCGACGGCGCCGACCGTCTGGAGGCGGAGCTTGAGGCCATGCTGCAACTGGCTCCGGAACGCGACGGCTGGAAGCCGGCGATCGTTCGCACCGTCGCAACGGAAACAGGCGTGGCCGAACTCTGGCCGCCGCCATCGAGCAGTTTCGTCTGCGCTGATGGAAAGCGGCGAGCGGCAGAAACGGAAAATTGAACACTGGAAGCAGCGGCTTGTTGGCCTCTGGCGGCGGAAACCATGCGTGACGCGCAGCGTTGCCGGCGCGGATGGCGAGGCCGCGCTCGATCGTTGGCGCGCGAAGTCGCCGACCGCGAGAAGGACCCCTACGCAGCCGTGCGCGAATTGCTGGCAGCGCGCGGAGACGTGTCCGGAAAAGCGACGATGAAACTTGGCGAACTGGAATTTCACATTCTGAACGACGGAACCTTCCGGCTGGATGGCGGCGCGATGTTCGGCGTGATCCCGCAGACCGATGTGGGAGCGGGTCGCGCCGGCCGACGCACGCAACCGCATTTTGATGGCCATGAATTCGCTGCTGATTCGCGCCGCGGGGAAGTGGATTCTGGTGGAGACCGGCGCGGGCGATAAATGGGACGCCAAGCGCGCGGATATCTACGCGTTCGAGGGCGCGCCGCGGCTGCCGGAACAACTGGCCACGCACGGCGTGCCGCCCGAGCAAATCGACATGGTTGTGAACACGCATCTGCATTTCGATCATTGCGGCTGGAACACGCGTCTTGTGAATGGGGAAGCCGTGCCGGCGTTTCCGAATGCGCGCTACATTCGTGCAGCGCGGCGAACTCGAGCACGCCGGCCCCCACCGAGCGCGACCGTGCCAGCTACTTTCCCGAGAACTTTCGAGCCGATGGAGAAGACCGGCCAGTGGTGGTTGCATCGAGAAGGATGAGGAGATCGTTCCGGGAGTCGAATTGATTCGCGTGCCGGGCCACAACGCGCGACATGATGTGCGTGCGCCTGACGGGCGGCGGGCAGACGGTGTTCTTTACGGCCGATCTGGTACCGACGGCGGCGCATTGCCGTATCCGTGGATCATGGGATTCGATCTTTACCCGCTGAAGACTCTCGAGAACAAGAAGAAGTGGATTCCGGAGGCGGTGCGCGGCGAGTGGCTGGCTATTTTCGGGCACGAGCCCAGGACGCCCGGCGGCTATCTGCGGGAGCGGCAGGGAAAGTTTGAACTCGAACCGGTGATGATCGGCGTCTAAATCGCAGACTTCATGAAGGAATAGCTGCAATGGCCAGAGAAAGAATGCGCCAGGAACAAAGCGGTCGCGGCGCCAGCCCGGACAACCGGAGCATCGGAATCATCGGCGGCAGCGGCCTGTACACCATGCCCGGCCTGGAGAAGCCGCGCGAAGTGCGCGTCAAGACGCCGTTCGGCGATCCGTCGGACGCGTTCGTCGTGGGCACGCTCGAAGGCCAGCGCGTGGCTTTTCTGGCGCGGCACGGCGCGCGGGCATCGCTTCCTGCCATCGGAGATCAACTATCGCGCCAATATTTACGCCATGAAGCTGCTGGGCGTGGAACGCATTATTTCCGTCAGCGCGGTCGGCTCGCTGCAGGAGGATTTGAAGCCGCTCGATTTCCTGATCCCCGATCAGTTTTACGACCGCACGCGCCGCCGCATTTCCACGTTTTTCGGCGATGGCGTCGTGGCGCATGTGGGCTTCGACAAGCCGGTGTGCGCGCAACTCGCCGGCGTGCTGGGCGACGCCTGCGACGCGGCGAAGGTGCAGGTCCACCGCGGCGGCACCTACATCTGCATGGAAGGCCCGCAATTTTCGACGCTGGCCGAAGCGCATGTGCACCGCCAGTTGCGATTTCGAGGTTATCGGCATGACCAACGTGACCGAAGCGAAGCTCGCGCGCGAAGCCGAGATTTGCTACGCCACGGTGGCCATGATCACCGACTACGATTGCTGGCATCCGGATCATGCCTCGGTCACGCTCGAGGAGATCATCGCCAACTTGAACAAGAACGCGGAGAACGCCCAGAACGTGATTCGCGAAGCGGTTCGCGGCATGCCCGCCGAACGCACCTGCAAATGCGGGCGCGCGCTGGCCCACGCGATCGTTACCGATCCCGCCGTGATTCCGGCCGCGGCGCGCAAGCGCCTGAGCGTTATCGCCGGAAAATATCTCAAACCGGGGGCCCGCTGAAAATGTCTTTACTCGTCGTTGGATCGGTTGCGTTTGACGCTGTGGAAACTCCGCACGGTAAGGTGGACCGCATGCTGGGCGGCGCGGCCACTTATTTTTCGGTGGCCGCCAGCTATTTCACGCACGTCAATCTGGTCGGCATCGTGGGCAACGATTTCACGGCGAAAGATGAGTCCATTTTTCGCGGACGCCGCGTGGACACTCAGGGCCTTGAGCGGGCTGACGGTAAAACTTTCTTCTGGGCCGGGAAATACAGCGAAAACATGAACGAGCGCACCACGCTGGCGACGGATTTGAATGTGTTTGCGGAATTCAAACCGCGCCTGCCGGAACCGTACCAGTCGTCGACGCACATTTTTCTGGCGAATATCGATCCCACGCTGCAAGCCTCGGTGCTGCATCAGGTCACGCGGCGGCCAAAAGTTGTCGCGCTGGACACCATGAATTACTGGATTGAGCGCACGCCCAGGGAACTGCGCGAGACGCTGCAAGCACACCGACATCCTGATGATTAACGACTCGGAAACGCGGCAGCTCTCCAACGAGCACAATTTGTTGCTCGCCTCCCGGCATATTTTCAAGCTGGGCCCCAAGGCTTTGGTCATCAAGCGGGGAGAATACGGCGCGATGTTGGTGCACCAGAATCGCACATTCCACGTGCCCGCCTTCCCGCTGGAAGTGGTGCACGACCCGACAGGCGCAGGAGATACGTTCGCCGGCGGCTTCATGGGCTATCTCGCCACAGCGCCCAAACTGGACGACGCCGCGCTGCGGCGCGCCATGGTCTACGGCTCGGTGATGGGAAGCTTCGCGGTCGAAAAATTCGGGTTGGATCGCCTTCGAGCGTTGAAAAAACCGGAAATCGGCGCCCGGGCCAGGCACTTTCAAGCGATGACGCAGTTTAAGCTGTAACGTCGATGGAGCGGCCGTCATACCGCGGAAAGAAAATCGGCGCTGCGATGTGCGCGAACAGCGGACTGCTGTTATCAACGAACGGTCGAACAATGATTTTCGATCCCGATCAGGAATGAGCTCACGGTAATGCCCCGATCCGTTGCGTGCCGGGCAACATGGCACGCTCTGAATGGGCTTGCTCTCCGCCTGCGCGTTGTATACTTCTTTTTTGCCGTACTCTCGTATGCCTAAACCTCGCAAGCCGCTGGCGCTGATCCCGGGAAGCACAATCGCCGTGGTTGAGCCGGCAAGTTCCGCGAAGGAAGACCGCATCCAGCGCGGCTGCGAAACCTTGGAAAGCCTTGATTACCGGGTGGAGAGATTCAGCTCCAGCCGCAATCCGGACGGATATTTCTCGGCCCCGCTCGCCGAGCGGAGGAAACAATTACTGGAGGCGCTGCGGCGCCCCGATATTCGGGCCATTCTGTGCGCACGAGGGGGCTACGGCAGCGCCGAGATTCTTGACGCGCTGAAGCCGGAAAGCCTGAAACAGCCCAAGATTTTTTGCGCCTTTAGCGATCTGACGTCGGTGCATATTTTTTTGTGGCAGAAACTGCGCTGGGTCACATTTTACGGACCGCTGGTCGCCGGCGGCTTCGACGCGGGCGCCAATGCCACGAACGGATTCGATCCGGACACGTTCATGTGGGCGATGACGGCGACGAACAGCGGCTGGACCGTGCCGCTCGAAGGCGAAACGTTTACGCGCGGCAGGGCCGAGGGAACGCTGCTCGGCGGCTGCATCACGCTGGTGGAAACATCGATGGGCACGCCGTGGGAACTCGATACGCGCGGCGCTATTTTGCTGCTGGAGGATCGTAGGCTTGAAACCTTACCAACTCGACCGCATGCTGCTGCATTTGAGGCAGGCCGGAAAATTCGAAGGCGTGCGAGGCATTATCCTCGGCGAATTTCCCGAATGCGAAACCGCCGGAGGGGAGTCCCGTTGCCGTGGGCGACGTTTGCCGGCGCGTTCTGGGTCCGCTTGCGCATTCCCATCGTGTATGGCGCTCCCGTGGGCCACACCACGCGGCCGATGCTGACGGTGCCGCTGGGCGTCCGCGCGCAAATGCACGCATCGGGGGAAGGACGCCTCGAAATTCTGGAACCGGCGGTGCGCGCATGAGTCGTACCTTGCATTTTCATCTTTCCGGAATCGGCGGAGCGGCCATGGCTCCGCTCGCCGGAATGCTGGCTGAGAGCGGCTACCGCGTGACGGGATCGGACGCTGGAGTATATCCGCCGGCATCCACGCTCCTCGAGAGCTTGGGGATCCGCTGGACGAATGGATTTCAGCGCCGCCAATCTCGATCCTGCGCCGGACATCGTTGTGTCTGGGCAACGCGCTTTCGCGCGGCAATCCGGAAGTTGAATCCGTCCTCGACAATAAAATCCCCGTACCGCTCGCTGCCGCAGGTGCTCGAGGAATTCTTCCTGCCGGGCCGCGATTCGCTGGTGGTCACCGGCACGCACGGCAAGACGACCACCACGTCCATGCTATCCTGGATTTTGCACGACGCCGGCCGGCATCCCAATTTCCTGATCGGCGGCGTGGCGGAAAATTTCGGGCGCAGCTTCGGTCTGGGCGGCGGAAGCGAATTTGTGCTGGAAGGCGATGAATACGATTCGGCGTTTTTCGACAAGGCGCCCAAATTTCTGCATTACCACCCCGACGAAGTGATCATCACCTCTCTCGAATTCGATCATGCGGATATCTATGAGAATCTTGCCGCCATCGAGCTGCAATTCCGGCGGCTGGTGAATCTGGTTCCGCGCAGCGGCCGAATCGTGGCCTGGGGCGAGAGCGAAACGGTGCGCGGCGTGCTGCAAAAGGCATTTTGCCCCGTCGAGACCTACGGCTTCATGCCCGGAGTCGATTGGCTTGCGGGCGATCTGGAAATTATCGATGGCGAAACCCGCTTCCGCGTCTCGCGGGGCGGAAACGAAGTGGCGCGTGTGCGAATGTCGCTTTCCGGCCGCCATAACGTGCTGAACGCGGTCGCGGCCATCGCCATCGCGCACGGCCGCGGCGTCAGCGGTGAGCCCGTTGCCCGCGCCATGGCCGACATTTCGCGGCGTCCTGCGGCGGCTGGAAGTGAAAGGGGAGTCCTCCGGCGTATTGGTGGTGGACGATTTTGCGCATCATCCAACGGCCATCCGCGCGACGATCGATGCGGCGCGCCATCGCTGGCCCGGGCAAAAAACTCTGGGCGGTTTTCGAGCCGCGTTCCAATACCATGCGGCGCAGGGTATTCGAAAGCGATCTGGCCGCCTCTCTCGCGACGGCGGATGCGGCTGTCCTCGGAGCCGTGAACCGCGCCAATCTCCTGAGCGATGAGGAAAGGATGTCCCCCGCCAGCGTGCTGGCAACGGTCCGCGGCGCGGGGCGAGCGGCGGAGGGCTTTGATTCCGCCGAAGAGATCGCGGAATACCTGGCCGCGGAAACTCGGCCGGGCGATCTTGTTCTGGTCATGTCCAACGGAAGTTTTGATGGGCTCTGCGGCAAGCTCCTGGGAAAGTTGCAGGAGCGCGGCGCACCAGCGGGGAAGTTCGGAGCATGAGTTGGAAGTCGCGTCCCTGGTTGCTTGGCGCCGCGCTGGCGGCAATTTTCTGGTTTGCGGCGCCTGCGCACGCCACCATCGAATACACCGTTTCGCTTTGCTCATCCGGAGCGGCACGTCTTTGGAGTGACCATGCGCATTCCCAAGGTGCGCGATCATGTGACCCTTCAAATGCCGGCCTGGAACGCGCTTTACCAGATCCGGGACTTCTCCTCGCACCTGATGCAGGTATCCGCGAAAGATGAAGAGGGCCATCCTCTCTCCCTACACCAGCTCGACAAACAAACTTGGGCCGTGGCAGGGAACGGCGCGGTCACAGTGAGCTATCCCATCTACTGGGACGAGCCGGGTCCCTTCGCCTCGCAATTAAACCTGGAACATGCCTTTATAAATTTCGCCATGGTGTTGATGTATGTCCCGGACCGGCGAGCCGAAGACACGCGAGTTGAATTTGACGATGTGCCGGAAGGGTGGCGCGTGGCAGTCGAATTGGATTCTGCCGGAGCGTCCGCGGGGACCTCGTCGAGCGCGTATGTTGCCCCGAGCTATGACGCGCTGGTGGATGCCCCGGTGGAAATCGGGCATTTCGACGAATTCCGCTTCCAGGCCGGGGGCCGGCCAATTCGCATTGTGGTTCACGGAGATTCCGGGGACCGGGCGCGGCTTACGGAATCGATCAAGCGCATTGTCGATTATGATGTTTCGTTGATGGGCGGCGCGCCCTTTCGCGAGTATCTTTTCCTGTTTCATGTGGGAAACAATTTCGGGGGCGGCGGCATGGAGCACATGAATTGCACCGCCATTTCCGCGGACGTTCCGGCGCAATTGCCTGTTTACTCGGCGCACGAATTCTTTCACGCCTGGAATGTGAAGCGGATTCGCCCGCAAGCCCTCGAGCCCGTGGATTACACAAAAGAAATGTGGACGCGCTCGCTGTGGTTCGCCGAAGGCGTGACCAACACGTACGAGTCCTATACGCTGGTTCGCACCGGACTCTGGACCCCGCAACAGTTTTACGCCAACCTGGCGGACCAGATCGGGGAACTGCAGTCGCGTCCCGCGCACCGCTGGCAAAGCGCTGAGCAGTCCAGCCTCGATGCCTGGTTCGAAAAATATCCGCTTTACAACCGCCCCGAGGAAAGCATTTCGTACTACGACAAGGGACAGATCATCGGCGTGCTGCTCGATCTCCTGATCCGCGACCGAACCGATAATCGCGCGGGACTCGACGACGTGTTGCGCGAGCTGAACGAAGAATATGCCAAGACCGGGCGCTTCTATGATGGAAGCGAAGCGCTGCGTGCCGTGATGGAAGATGTGATTCGCAGGAGGGCGCCTTCGGCGGACGCGGATCTAGCCGATTTCTTTAAGCGATATATCGCCGGCACCGATGAGATTCCTTACGCCGATTTTCTGAGCCGCGCCGGGTGGGTCCTCCGAGATACCAGCCAGCACCGCGCAACGCTGGGATTCTCGGTCACTCGGGACAACCCAACGTCTGCGAGCATCGGGTATGTCGACGCCGAAAGCGGCGCCAGCGATGCGGGCTTAAAAGAGGGCGACGTACTGCTGTCGTTGAATGGCGAAGCGTTTCCGCGCTTGCCGGATCGCTGGCTTCGTGACCACCAACCCGGGGAACGCATAGCTGTAAAGGTTCGGAGAGGCGGCGAGGAAAGAGATTTTTCCTTCTCCCTCGGCCGTCAATCCGACGCTGCTTACCAGATCACCGAAATCGGGTCTCCGACCGAAAGGCAGCGACGCATACGAGATGGTATTTTGCGCGGCGTGACCACTCCCTGACATGATTCGCTCAGCCTTTGTCGCAACGGCGATGGCGCTCTGCACTCTGGTGCTGGGTCCCCCGCTCATCTTCCTGACTCTGGTTACCAAGTCGGCTACGCTGATGTATTGGACCGGCGTCAAAATGGTGGTCTACGTCACGCGCATTGCTGGAGAGAAAGTGACCGTCGAAGGCCGGGAGAACATTCCGCACGGCGTTTGCCTGTTCGCCGCAAACCACACCAGCAACGCGGATGCGCCGGCCATCGTGGGCGCCATCCCGCGGCGCATTGCTATCTTGGGAAGAAAATCGCTGTTTGACATTCCCATCGTAGGCCCCGCATTCCGCCTGGCTAAGTTTGTTCCGGTGGATCGCGAAAATCGCGACGCCGCCCTCGCCAGCGTCAAGGAAGCCGTGCAATATATCCGCGAGGGATACTCATTTCTGGTCTATCCGGAAGGAACGCGCAGCCCGGACGGACGCCTGCGCCGTTTCAAGAAGGGGTCTTTCGTCATGGCCATCGAGGCCGGCATTCCGATCGTGCCCGTGGCTTGTGCCGGAGCGCATCGCATCATGAAAAAAAATTCCTGGATTGTGCGGCCCGGAAAAGTGACGGTGCGGTTCGGGAAGCCGATCGATGCGTCGGCGTACACAATCGAGCAGCGGGACGAGCTTGCTCAGCGCGTTCACGACGCGGTGGCCGCGGAACTCCCTGAAGATCAGAAGCCCGCGGAAGGGGATACGAACTAATCGGCTGTGTTTTTCTGCTCGAGCCGTTCGGAGAGCCTGCGCACCGTCTTCTGAATCTCGGGCAAGCGTTTGAGCGCGGCAAAAACTTTCAGATAGAGCTTATTTTCCATCATCGGAGATCCAGACCACATCGTGCCGGGCGGAACGTCTGCGTGCAGCCCGGTTTGCGCGGTGACGATGGCGCCGTCGCCGATGTCGATATGTCCTGCCGATCCTGCCTGTCCCGCAAGAATGCAGCGATTTCCGACGCGCGTGGATCCCGCGAGGCCCACCTGCCCGCACAGAATTGAGTCCTCGCCCACTTCGCAAGCATGGCCGACCAGCACCAGGTCGTCGATCTTCGCTCCGCGGCGAATGCGAGTTTCTCCGACCGTAGCGCGATCGATGCAGGCATTGGCCTGAATCTCTACGTCGTCCTCGATCACCACGGGCGCATGCTGCATGATTTTGTGCCAGCGCCCGTCCGATCGCTTGGCGAAGCCGAATCCATCCCCACCGATGACCACGCCATTTTGCAGAATCACGCGGTTTCCGATGGTGCAATTCTCTCGCACCACCGTTTGGGAATGCGCGAGAAAATCATCCCCGATTCGAGTATTCCGGTAGATTGTCACCAGGCTGTGCAGCACCGCGCGGCGGCCAATCTCGACGCCTTCGTCCACAAAGCAATGCGGTCCGATATGGGCGCCTTCCCCGATGGTCGCGGATTCCGCCACCACGGCCGTCGGATGAATCCCGGCTGGATACGTTACCGGCGTGGAAAACAGCTCAACCGCGCGGGCGAAATCGAAGTAGGGATTCCGCGAGCGAAGAGCGACGAGCGCGGGCAGGCCCGGGGCGCGCTGAATGACGATTTTCTCGTCCACGAAGACGGCCGAAGCGCGGGTCCTGGACAGTTCCCGTGAGTATCGCATGTTGGACAGGAACGTCACTTCGCCGGCGCCGGCGTTTTCAATTCCCGCGACGCCGTGAATTTCGGTGCCCCCGTCGCCTTCGAGCTTGCAGTCCAACCGCGCGGCCAGATCGCCGAGTCTCATGTCTCGCTCTCCTCAAAAAATCGATTCGGCAGGTTCCGAAATGCCAGCCGCCTCGCCGCTCACTTTACCTCATTCGAAAGCGGGCCGAAACCGGCGCGGCAAAGCGAAGCGCGCGCTCAATCGTTGAAGAGTCCGGGTTGCGCGGCGGGTGCCGGTTTTCGGCGAGCGATTCCCACGACGCCCAGCACCGTCATCTCCGTCAGCGCGCTGCGAGGAATGAAAATCCGCAACGTAGTGCCATGCAAGTCCGGCGGAGTGATCTGCACGCCGCGATCCAATAGGGAGAGCAAATCGTTCGGCACGACGCCCTCAATCGTGTCTTCATCGCGGAATTTCAAGCGCACCCATAGGCCGTCCAGCTTGGGCCGGGAAAGAAATGCCTTGCGCTCGGGCTCAAAATCGTCCCGGAACTCCCGGACAAAATAGATGCTGCGAACATCTTTGACGGCAAAACCCCGCTGTTCTCCCTCGGGAGTGAGCAGTTCAACGCTCTCCGCTTCCCCCAGCTTGCTGGGGTTCAAATACCCGCGCAGGACGTTGCGATCGAGGAATCGCACGACGACTTTCTTGTGCGTAGAGGCTGGAGTTCGTATTTTCACAGGAACGGGCTCGCACGGCAGGTCTTGCGAGTCGACCGCAACTATGTTATGTTAAGCGATCTTTTGCTGTCAAGTGTATACTTTTCAGAGGTTTAGGTAGACGCTACGACTGGGGCTAAGACTGGGGGCCTCGATCTGTTGACCGAAACCGTCACCCATAAGCGGCAGATCCTCAAATCTGCTTCCATTATCAGTGTCATTACAGTGGTTAGCCGGGTTCTCGGGTATGTCCGTGACCAGCGGCTGACCCTGCTTCTGGGCACGTCCGGCTTGGCTGATTCCTTTGTCCTGGCCTACCGGATCCCAAATCTCCTCCGCCGGCTGGTGGGCGAGGGGTCTATGACGGCCGCCTTTATCCCGGTCTTTACCGATTACATGCGGAACCGCACACGGGAGGAGACCTGGGCGTTCGCCAATCGCCTGTTTTGGACATTCTCGGTGATTTTGGCGGCTCTTGACCGTGCTGGGCGTCATTTTTTCGCCGCTGTTCGTGCGCTTCTTCTCGATGTTCGGCAAGAACCAGATTCAGATGGAAGCTATCTATCTGAATCGCTTGATGTTTCCCTACATTCTGTTCATCGGGATGGCGGCCTTGGCCATGGCCATTCTGAACTGCTTCCACATCTTCGGAATGCCGGCAGCGACTCCCATCCTTCTGAACATCTCCTTTATTGTCTTTTCAGTAGCAGCGGTATGGAAGCACTTCTCGAGTCCCGCGGCGGCCCTGGCGGTGGGAGTTCTGGTGGGAGGGATTTTCCAATTCTTTTTGCAGGTTCCGCAACTGGTGAACCGGGGAATGAGTTTCAATTTCGGCATTTCCTTCTCGGATCCGGGCGTGCGGCGGGTGGCGCGGCTCATGGTGCCGGGATTTGTTGGGATTGGCATCGCCCAGATCAACCTTCTAGTGGACACGATTTTTGCGAACGCCAAAGTGATGCCGGAAGGAAGCCTGGTTTCGCTATATGTTGCGGACCGCGTGACCGAGCTAGTGTTGGGTGGCTATGCCATAGCGGTGGCCACCGCCATTCTGCCGATGATGTCGCATCAGGCCTCCGCCGGGGATTACGAGGGTATGAAAAAGACATTTCTCTTTTCCTTGCGGATTGTCTCGTTTATAACCATTCCGGCGGCGGTCGGGCTCGTGATCCTGCGCGAGCCCATCGTGCAGGTCCTGTTTCAGCACGGCCGGTTCGTGGCTGAATCCACACGCCTGACGGCCCGCGCGCTACTATATTATTCCATGGGGCTGCCCGCGTTCGCGGCGGTGAAGCTGATCGTTCCGGCGTTTTATTCAACCCAGGACACGCGCACACCGGTTCGCGTGGCTATGTTTGCGATGCTGGCGAACGTTCTGCTCAACTTGATCTTTCTATTTTATTTTTTCGCCAAGCTGAAAAACGGAGGTCCGGCGCTGGCCAGCGCCATGGCAGCCTATTTCAATGTCTTCACGTTGTTTGTTATTTTTCGTTTGCGGTTCGGCAGGCTGGGGACGAGGGAGATTGCCGCGTCGCTGGCCAAGATTGCTCTATGTGCCGCAGCCATGGGCGTGGTCTGCTGGGGCGCGCTGCGGTTTTCGCAGTTTGACAGTATCGAGCATTTCTTCCCGCGACTGCTGGTATTTGTCGCGCTGATCGGCTCGGCGACGCTGACGTATCTGGGCCTGGCCTGGGCCATGCGGTGCGGCGAGCTCAGCGAAGTGTATGGCATCGCTTTTCACTCTGGCGAGTCAGGGAAGCGGGGAATCGTAGGCTAGTATGGAACCCACTATTCATGTTTTTTTGAGCTATTTGCGGGTGGAGCGGGGCCTCGCCCAGAATACGATCCTTGCCTACGGGCGCGACCTTAAGAGGTTGGCGGGATTCCTTCGCAAACGGCACAAGGAACGTGTGGAGGATGTTACCCGCGAGGATGTGGTCGATTTCCTTTCCAGCCTGTACAAAGAAAAGCTGGACAGCCGCTCCGTGGCGCGATACCTGGTCTCCGTTCGGGGGCTGTATAAATTCTGCTTGATGGAGGATTTGGTCAACACGGATCCGACAGAAAACCTGGAGTCGCCAAAAATCCGCAGCAGCCTGCCAACGTACCTGCGGGTGGAAGAAATTGACAAATTGCTGGCCGCGCCCGATCTTGCGACTCCCATCGGACTACGCGACCGGGCCATGCTGGAGGTGCTGTATTCCACGGGGCTGCGCGTTTCCGAATTGTTGAATCTGCGCATTCCGGATATTGACATGCGCATCGGCTGCGTTCGATGCATTGGCAAAGGCGACAAGGAACGCCTGGTACCTATCGGGCGCAAGGCCATCGAAGCAGTGGAACAGTATCTGGCCCAGGCGCGCCCGAAATTTGCCAAGCCTTCGAGCCCCCCGCCGCATAACCAAGTGCTCTTTCTAACCAGGATCGGCAGGCGGCTTAGCCGCGTGGGAATCTGGAAGATTCTGCACAATTACGGGACGCGCCTGGGCTTGCGCGGGCGTCTCACGCCGCATAAGCTGCGCCACAGTTTTGCCACGCACCTTCTGGAACGGGGTGCGGACCTCCGCTCGGTCCAGCTCATGCTGGGCCACGCGGATATTTCCACGACTCAGATTTACACGCACGTGGTCGAGGAGCGCTTGAAGCAGGTTTATAAAGCGCATCACCCGCGCGCGTGAAGGCCAGGAGAGCCATTTCACGGGAACGTTTCCGTGGCGCGACAAATTCGATCGGGTGCGGGGACGCGCGGGAATTAAACAGCGTCTCCGGCCGAGGACGGTATACGCATGCCTGATTATATGTTCCAGCTCGAAAGCCGGCTGTCCCCGGAACAGCGCGCCGCCATGGTGCGCATCCAGGAACTCGCCGCCGAGTCCGAGGCCAATCTCTATCTGGTTGGCGGCGCGGTGCGCGACGTCATATCCGGAATGTCGATCCGCGATTTGGACTTCACGATTGAGGGGAATCCGTCCCGGATTATCCGCGAGCTGGAAAGGGGCGGCGCAAAAATTACGACTGAAGACGAAGCGCTGCGCACTTCCGAATTGATTCTTGCCGGGGAGGTGGACGGCAGCATCTCCGCGGCGCGCGAGGACATTTATGCGCGGCCCGGGGCCAAACCCGAGCATCGATTTTCCACCATCATGGAGGATTTGCGGCGCCGGGACTTCTCGATCAATGCCATCGCCATTTCCCTGAATCCTAATTCCCGCGGCCTGCTGCTAGATCCGACGAATGGCCTCGCGGACCTCGAACGGCACGAGATTCGCGCGCTTTCGATCCATAGTTTTACAAACCAGCCCGTGCGTCTGTTGCGCGCGCTGCGTTATGAAGCCCGCATGGGCTTCAAAATGGAGTCGCGCACCAGGGATTGGTTCAACCTGGCGCTCGAGCGTGAACTGCAGACCACCATCTCGGACGAGGATGCGGGGGACGAGTTCCGGCAAGTGACCCGTGAGGAGAAGCCCGCCGCGGTGCTTAAAGCCTGGGAGACAAACGGCCTGATGGGAGTCGTGCATCCTCTGCTGGAGAAACGCCATCCCGATTACGAGGCCATCAACCGGATATTCCGAGTTCGCGAGGATATGGTGTCTTCCGGCCTGCGCCCGCGCCTCTTCGCGCCGGTTACGGTGGCGATCCTCGGACGGCTCAAGGACAATGAACGGAAATCTCTTCTAAGCCGGATGTCGTTTCCTGCTTCGGAATTGAAGGCCGTGCAAGACGTGGAACCGGAGTCCCAGAAAATCGCGAAGATTCTCTCCGGTCCAAAAACAGCCGCTGCTCGTGACGCCTACTCATTCCTCGAGAAAGCCCCGCTCGAGTTGCTGGCTTACATTCTGGCCGAGTCGTCCAATGGGAAAGCCGTCGGGAAGATCCGGACGTACTTCAGCAAGTGGAAGCCGCTGCGGCAGGCGCTGGCGGGTGTGGCCGCGGAGCTCGAGCAGTTGGGCATGGAGCGCGGGCCGAAGTTCGATAAAGTGGTCGAGGATTTCTTCCAGTTGCAGCTTCTGGGCCGCGCGCGCAAGCCTGAGGAGCACGCTAAGATTCTGCGAAAACTAGCCGGCATCAAAGAAGCGCCCAAGAAATTGGAAGAAAAGAAGAAACCGGAAAAGGCCAGGAAGAAGGGCGAACCGGCTCCGAAGTCGGAAGCAGCGCCGAGCGGACCCGTAACTCCCTCAAAAATACAGCCGCATCGCATGGCGCAGGGAAAATCGGCTCCCACGCCAAAGCCCAAGGCAAAGCCCAAAGCGACAAAGAAATAAATAGATAATTGTACAGACTTCTGAGCTGCTCCAAATTTGGAGATGCAGCGCACTCCGCCAGGGATGGCACCAGGGCTATGGATCGCATTTTCCAGAGTCGCGGAAAGTTGCGATCGCGCCGTAGCTAAAATCTGCGCGCGAGATTAGAATAGCCTTCGGCATGGAAACTCCCAGATTCGTTCACCTGCATCTGCATACGGATTACAGTTTGCTGGACGGCGCTTGCGACCTTGAGGAAGTGGTCGACGAAGCGGCGCGCCGGAAAATGCCCGCTGTGGCGGTCACCGATCACGGCAATCTATTCGCGGCGGAGTCGTTTTACCATGCGGCCAAGACGCGCGGAGTGAAGCCGATTATCGGCTGCGAAGTGTACGTGGCGAAGGGAAGCCGCCATGATCGCAGTCCGGCGGCATCCGAGTCCGGCCAGCGTGGCGCGAATCATCTGGTCCTGCTGTGTGAAAGTGCGGAAGGTTATCGCAATCTGATCAAGCTGGTCTCCGCCGGATACCTGGAGGGCTTCTACTATAAGCCAAGAATTGATTACGACCTGCTGGCCAAGCACAGCCGCGGTTTGATTGCTTTGTCCGCCTGCTTGCGCGGCGCCGTGACCGAAAATCTGATGGAAGAAAAACCGGAACAGGCCCGCGAGGCTGCTTACCGCCTGCGCGACGTTTTCGGGAAAGGAAATTTCTTCCTCGAAATTCAGGATCAGGGCCTGGAAATAGAAAAGCGCGTCAATCCCCAGATCGTGAGTCTCTCGCGCGAAACCGGGATTCCCCTGGTGGCCACGAACGATTGTCACTATCTGAAGCACAGTGACGCGCATGCGCAGGAAGTGTTGCTTTGCATCCAGACCGGCAAAACGATGAGCGACACGCATCGCATGAAGTTTGCCACCGACCAGTTTTTCTTCAAGACCGCGCAAGAAATGGCGCAGGTATTTGGCGAGCTTCCTGACGCGCTCGAGCGCACCGTGGCAATCGCCGAGCGCTGCAATGTAAAAATCGACTCGATGCAGAATTCCTTTCCGGACTTCCAGGTTCCGGAAGGGCACACCGTCGATTCGTATTTCGAGGTTGTCTCTCGCCAGGGTTTCGCGTCCCGCGTGCCGATCCTTGAGGCGCGCGCCAAAGCCGGGCTGCTCCGCAAAACGCTGGCGGAATATGAAATCCGCCTGAGCAATGAAATCCGCATGATCCAGAAGATGCGCTACTCCGGATATTTTCTGATCGTCTGGGATTTTATTCGTCACGCGCGCGCGCAGGGAATTCCCGTAGGGCCGGGACGCGGTTCCGCGGCCGGCAGCCTGGTGAGTTACGCGCTGCAAATCACGGACGTCGATCCACTGCAATACGATTTGCTGTTCGAGCGCTTCCTCAATCCGGAACGGGTCTCGATGCCGGATATCGACATCGACTTCTGCATGCGCCGCCGCGGGGAAGTGATCGAGTACGTCACGGGAAAATACGGCCGCACGAACGTGGCCCAGATCATCACCTTCGGAACGATGGCGGCCAAGGCTGCGATCAAGGACGTGGGCCGCGCCATGGATTTGCCGTACGGGGAAGTGGATCGCATCGCGAAACTGGTCCCCGCGCAGCTAAACATCACGCTGGACCAGGCGCTGAAGCAGGCGCCGCAACTGGCCAGCCTGATCGAAGGCGACACTCGCTATAAGGATTTGATGGCTGTTGCGAAACGTCTGGAGGGCTTGGCTCGTCACGCGTCCACGCACGCCGCGGGCGTGGTCATTTCTCCGGAGCCGCTCACCAACATCGTCCCTCTGTACAAGTCCAGCCGCGATGAAATCACGACGCAATATGACATGAAGGGCCTGGAGCACATCGGCCTGCTGAAGATGGATTTTCTGGGACTGACCACGCTCACCGTCCTGGACGACACTGTGCACATGATCGAGCAGAATCGCAACGTCCACGTCGATCTCAGCACGCTTCCGCTGGACGACGCGGACACCTACAAACTCTTTGCCCGCGGAGAAACGACGGCGATATTTCAGTTTGAGTCGCATGGTATGCGGGACATTCTGCGCCGCTACCAGCCCACGCGCCTGGAAGATCTAACCGCTCTGAACGCGCTGTACCGCCCCGGACCCATCCAGGGCGGCATGATCGACGACTTCATCAACCGCAAGCACGGGAAGAAGAAAGTCACCTACGACCTGCCGGAACTGAAGGAAATCCTGGAAGAAACTTACGGCGTGATTTTGTACCAGGAACAGGTCATGCAGATTGCCAATCGCCTGCCCGGCTTTTCGCTCGGCGAAGCGGACATCCTGCGCCGAGCGATGGGCAAGAAAAATCACGCTGAAATGGCCGCGCAGCGCGAGAAATTTCTGTCCGGGTGCGCCGCGCGAAAGGTGAACCCGAAAAAAGCTGAGAAGATTTTCGATCTGATGGCGGAATTTGCCGGGTACGGATTCAACAAGTCGCATTCCTGCGCCTACGCTTTGCTGGCCTACCAGACCGCCTACTTGAAGACGCACTATCCCGTCGAGTTCATGGCCGCGCTGCTGACCTCGGAAACTGGCAACACCGAAAAGGTCGTGAAATACATCAACGAGGCGCGCGGCATGGGCATCACGGTCCTTCCGCCCGATGTGAATTCCAGCGATCTTGATTTTACGCCGGTCGGGGAAGCCATTCGCTTCGGACTCCGGGCCATCAAGAATGTCGGAGAAAATACGGTCAAGGGAATTCTCGATGCCCGGGCCGAGCTCGGCCGCTTTACATCGATCTACCAGTTCTGCGATCACATCGATTCGCGCCTCTTGAACAAGCGTGTGCTCGAGAGCCTGATCAAATCCGGCGCCATGGATTCGCTTGGCTCGCGGCGATCGCAGATGTTTGCGGTGATTGACCGGGCCATGGAAAAGGCGCAACGCCGCCAGCGCGAAAAACTGAGCGGACAGCATGGACTTTTCGGCGGGGCCTCGGCCGCGCCGGAACCCGCAGACGATCCCTTGCCCGACCTCGAGGAGTGGCCGGAGCACGAAATTCTGGCTTCCGAATTCGCTACCGTGGGCTTTTACATTTCCGGCCACCCGCTCTCGAAATACGCCTCCAAACTTGCCGAACTCGGCGTCATCGAGCTGGCGGCCGTGGAAGGGCGCAGGAATGGGGAAGAGATTACGGCAGCCGGAATTGTGGTTGCCATGCGCAGCATGCGATCCCGCAAAGGGGAGCGCTGGGGAATTCTCACCTTGCAGGACATGACCGGCGTGCTCGAAGTTCTCGCTTTCCCGGAATCGTTCGCGCGTCTGGAAGCAGTGTTCAAGAGCAATGCGCCGCTGATCCTGAAGGGCCGCGTCAACGTCGAAGAGGCTGGAACGCGCCTTGCGGTGATGGACGCGCGGAAACTCGAAGACATGGGGCAGCGTCCTCCGAGCGTGATGCGGGTTCGCGTGAATCTGGACGCGGTGGATGCCGGGGTTCTCGACGAACTGAAGGAGCTGTTCACGAACAAACCAGGTTCGTGCTCGGTGGCCTTCGATCTGGTTTCACCGGAGGGCGCGGTGGCCACGCTCCGAGCCGACCAACGCGTGCGAGCCGATCAGGAACTGGTGCGTGAAGTGTGTCGCCTGTGCGGAGACAATGCCGTGCATTTGGAAGCGCGAGTGTAGCGCGCCCGTAGGACAGGCTTCCGCCTGTCTGCTTTGCGTAGTGAGCCGGCGCGCATCGAAATTCGACAGGCTGAAGCCTGTCCTACCGAAACCTATGGCCCGAGAATCTCGAAAAGACGAAATCGAAAAGCTGGAGCGGGAATTAGCCGACCTGCAGCGCATGGCCAGGCCGGAAATTCCCTCAGCGGACCTCGAACGCGTACGCGGCGAAGTCGCGCAATTGCGCCACGATTTCTACGAGCACATGGGCGCGTGGCAGCGCACCCTTCTGGCTCGCCATCCGCAACGCCCCTACATGATGGACTATGTGCGCATCCTGTTCGAAGATTTCCACGAACTGCATGGCGACCGGGCTTACGGCGATGACGCTGCGATGGTGACGGGTTTTGCGCGCTATCGAGGGCATCACGTGGTTCTGGTCGGCCAGCAGAAGGGCCGGGACACCAAGCAGCGCGTGGCGCAAAATTTCGGACAGGCCAAGCCCGAGGGCTACCGCAAAGCGCTGCGCGTGATGGAACTGGCCGCGAAGTTTGGCCGCCCGATTTTCACCTTCGTCGATACTCCGGGCGCCTATCCTGGGATTGATGCCGAAGAGCGCGGACAGGCGGAAGCCATCGCCCGAAACCTACGTGAGATGGCGCGCCTGCCGGTTCCGATCATCGTGACCATAACCGGTGAGGGCGGCTCGGGCGGCGCGCTGGCTATCGCCGTCGGTGACCAGGTGAACATGTTCGAGAATTCCGTCTACTCCGTCATTTCGCCCGAGGGTTGCGCCTCGATACTCTGGCGCGATGCGGGCAAAGCGGAAGTTGCCGCCGAAGCTCTGAAAATTACCGCTCCCGAATTGAAGAAATTCGGAATCATCGACGAAATCATTGCCGAGCCGGAAGGGGGTGCTCATCTTGATCATGAAGCATCCGCCGCCCTGCTGGGAACTGTTCTGGATAAAACGCTGCATGATCTGTCGCGGTTGTCGACCTCCGAACTTCTCGACCGGCGCTATGAGAAATTCCGCCGCATGGGCCAGTTTTTTGAATCTGCCCGGATCTGATTAGCCCTTATTCCGACCTTCTCAGCAAAAGACGTCCGTCGCCAAAAAAACTGGTTCCGCTTACGTGGGCAGCCGTTGACCTGCGCTGAATCGTAGCTGCAACGCACCTCGCGCCGCTGATTTTCCGCATCTTATAGAGCGTTGCCGGATTCGCACCATGAGCCAGCATCGCCATTGTTGCGCGGGGCATGTCGTCATAGTCTGGAGGAACGGAGACAGGCCTCTCATGTCAAAGCCAACGGGATCGCAAGTGCAGGAACCAGCCTCGGCCAACGGAACGACTCAGGTGTTTCGTCCCTACGAACGGCTGGTGGAAATCAAGATTATGGGAAAGCCGTTTCAGGTTCCCGAGAAGAATACGATTCTTCGCTGTTTTCAGTACCTCAGCCCGGAAACCATTCCCTACGGGCGTTTCTGCTGGAACCAAGATTGCCAGTATTGCCGCGTGGTTGGAAAGCTGACGGATGAAGACCGGCCTCATGAACTTTTAAGCTGCAAATTCCTGGTCAGCGCGGGCATGGAAATTACCGAGATCAGCCCGGAGCTGATGTATTGCCTGCAAAATAAGCTGCGCAAATAGCGATTAGCGTTACGCTGGAAGTGACTGTTTGAGGAATTTCTCCCCGCCGCATTGCCGCAGGAATTCAATCCATTTTCGAAACTTTTTCCCCGCGCTCGTGTTTGCTTCCGCGGGAAGACTCTTTCTGAGTTTGCTCAAAACTGCAGCCTGAATCCACACCTGGACCCGCACCCTCGGGGTTGAGCATCGAAGGGCGCGCCACCCGACTACGGTGCGCCCTTATTTTTTTCCTGGTTGAAGGGACGCGGTTGAGTTGCGCGCGTCACTTGCCTTTCTCTTACCCCTCTTGCTGCGAGTTGCTGTAGGATGTTCTTCGTCTATGGAATCGAGTCCGAATTTCCTTCCGTGCGACGGATGCGGCCTTCCAGCGTCTCCCCAGCACATTGCGGAGCGGGTGCGGCGGCTGGAGGTCTCCACACGGTTCCGCCCGGTGCACCTGGGCATTCTATTTATTGCCTTGACGCCCGCCCTGCGTCCGGAAGATGATTTCTACGGCCCCCCGGAATCCAGGGAGTTTTTCGACCCGTTCCTGGAAGCTTTGGAAATCCATCCGCCCGTCAGCACGACCGCAAGTGTGAACACAAGCGGCGCACCCGGCGCTGATTTGGCAAGGCTCGCTGAATTTCAGCGGCGCGGATTCTTCCTGGCATATCTTTCGGAATGTCCGATTCTGGGGAACGCAGAACCGATCGCCTCGACGATCGCGCGTCTTGGTCCGACGCTGATCCGTCGCATCCGCTTCAACTACAAACCGAAACAAATTGCGCCGCTCGGGCCGGAGCTCTCTCCGTTGATCGAAATGTTAAGACCCGCGGGCCTCGGTCCGGTCCTGACGCTGGACCAGGGTCTGGCCTTGCCCACCCCAAGGGCAGGCGAGCGGGACGGGATGTCGCTGCTCCAAAGAGCGGTGGCTTCCGGGGCACTGCGCGAACTTCTTTCCTCAGGGTATGATAGAATTCAAGTTACGCGAACCGAAGACGATATGGAAGCTGGGGGTAGTACGTGAAAACCAAAGCAAAGTTCGGCATCGGAGTTGCGATCATCCTTGTCACGCTTTCGTGCCTGGCCTACGTCGGAGCCCAGCAAAGCAAGACCTACTATCACACGATTTCGGAAATCCCCACGCTGACCGGGCCGGCGCTGCATCAGCGGCTTCGTGTGGGCGGCGACGTCAAAAACGGTTCCATTCAGCACTATTCGGGGCGCGTGGATTTCGTGCTGGTCGAGCAGGGCAAGACCCTGCCGGTAAGCTATGTCGGCACCGACCCGCTGCCGGACACTTTTAAGGATGGCGCGCAATGCCTGGTCGAAGGCAAAGTGCAGCCGGACGGGCGATTTGTCGCTGAGACGGTTCAAGCCAAGTGCGCGTCTAAGTATGAAGCGGCGCCGGGGGGCCAGGCGCAGCCGGGCACTGCAGTGGTGATTCGTATCAGGGCGGCAAGAGCTAGATTTACCGTTTGAGTCGTAAACCGAAAAGTTGGGGGCTGTTCGAATCGCGTCTGCCCGGACAGTCGCGTGTTGCCGCATCCCGGTGACCAGCAAAGAATCGAGGACATAAATTGGACCTGTTTGGTTCCTACGCGTTGTTGTTGGCGTTCGCCTTCGCTCTCTACGCGATTTTTGGGGGCATCGCGGCGATCGTCACCCGGCGTCCCCTCCTGATTAAATCCGCGCGAAACGCCGGCTTCGCCGTTTGCGTCCTGATCTGGATCGGGACCATCAGCCTCTGGTACCTGTTTTATACCGACAACTATTCGATGGCCTACGTGGCGGCGCACAGCAACCGCAGCCTCTCCCCGTATTACAAATTCTCCGCGCTGTGGTCGGGACAGGAAGGCTCGCTGCTTTTCTGGAGCTTCCTGCTTTCGATTTACGTGTTTTCGGCGCTGTACACCTACCGTGGAAAACATCCGGAACTGATGCCCTATGTGGGAGTGGTTCTGGCGGGCGTGCAGATTTTCTTTTTGACAATGAATAATTTCGTTGCCAGCCCCTTCCAGGTGATCGCGGGTCATGGCGCCGGAGGGATCCTGCACCTGGCTACGCGCGCCGATGGTAGCGGACTTAATCCGCTGCTGCAATATCCGGAAATGGCCATCCATCCGCCCACTTTGTACTCAGGGTATACCGGATTCACGATCCCGTTTGCGTTCGCCCTGGCCGCGCTCCTCGGGCGGTATCCGGGCGAGAAGTGGATTCACCTGACCAGGCGTTGGACCATGATCGCCTGGGCTTTCCAGTCCGCGGGGATTCTGCTTGGCGCGCACTGGGCTTACGCCGTTCTCGGATGGGGCGGCTACTGGGGCTGGGATCCGGTTGAAAACGCCTCGCTAATGCCCTGGCTTACGGGAACCGCGTTTCTGCATTCTGTCATCATGCAGGAAAAGCGCGGGATGATGCGCGTGTGGAACGTGTGGCTGGTCTTTCTCACCTTCATGTTATGCATCCTGGGGACGTCGCTGACGCGCAGCGGCGCGGTCAACTCCGTCCACGCCTTTGCGGAGTCCAACATCGGCCACTGGTTCTGGGGTTTCCTGCTGCTGATCATCATCGTGTGCATTGCGGCGTATTTCAAGAATCGCGATTACCTGCGCAGCGACAATCAGCTGGACTCCATGCTCTCGCGCGAGTCCAGCTTCCTGTTCAACAACCTGATTCTTCTGGTCGCCTGCGTCGCGGTTCTGGCCGGCACGCTCTTCCCGGTGCTTTCGGAGGCGGTCCGCGGATCGAAGATCAGCGTCGGCCCTCCGTTCTTTAACCGCGTGAATATTCCCATCGCCATGTTCCTGCTGTTTTTAACGGGCGTTGGCCCGCTGCTGGCCTGGCGCAAGACTTCGGTGGAGAGCCTGCGCAAGAATTTCGGCTTCCCGCTGATTGGCGGGTTCGTCGCGGCGGGCATTGCGGTGGCGCTCGGCCTGCGCGAGTTTTACGTGACCTTGTGCCTGCTGCTGTCCGTGTTCGTCACGCTTACCATCCTCGCCGAATTTTATCGCGGCGCCCGCGTGATCGCCGCGCGAACGGGATCCAATATATTTTCGTCCGCCTCGCAGCTCACCATGCGCAACACACGGCGCTATGGCGGTTACGTGGTGCACTTCGGAATGGTGCTGGTGTTTATCGGCATCTCCGGCCAAGCTTTTAACAAAGACAAGCAGATGGACATGTCGGCGGGATCCGAGATGAGCCTCGGACCCTACACTCTTTACCTGCAGAATTACGACACCACGCAGGAAGCCAATTACAGCGCCGAGCGCGCCACGATTGACGTTGAGAAGAACGGCCGCTCCGTGATGATGCTCTATCCCACGCGTCGCTTTTATCCGTCCAATCAGGAATCCGGCACCATGGTGGCAATCGCTTCGACGCTTCGGGAAGACCTTTACGTGGTCTACGCGGGCACGAATCCCGATACCAATCTTCCCGTGATCCACGCCTACCTCAATCCGCTCGTGAAGTGGATTTGGCTAGGCGGAGCGGTGGTCGTCCTCGGAACGATTCTCGCTCTAATGCCAAACCGGCAAGCCGTCATGGTCCTTTCTTCCGCGACCGCCGGACAATCCGCGCCCATACCTGGCGGAGCGCAACCTGCGCACGTTTCGTACTCCGCGCGATCGCAACTGCCGAGTGAACATGACTGACCGCCGCCGACTCGCGCTGATCTGTGCCGTGTGCGTGGCCCTCGCGCTGGCTCTCGTCCCTCTGCATGTGGACGCGCAGAAAACCGATCGCGCCAAGGCCTTGGGCACGAAGCTGATGTGCATGTGCGGTTGCGGACAGATTCTCACGCAGTGCAATCACATCAACTGCCCGTCGTCCGGCCCGATGCTCAAGGAACTGGACGCGCATGTTGCCAAGGGCGAGGCGGACGACCTGATCATTCAGGATTTCGTTCAGGAGTACGGCGAGAAAGTTTTGAGCGAGCCGCCCTCCCGGGGATTTAACAGCATCGCCTGGTACATTCCGGGCGTGGCCTTTGCCATCGGGCTTGGCATCGTGATTACGCTGATCCGGCTGTGGCGGCAGCGCGATGTGGCCCGGCTGGCGACGGCGTCGAGCGCGCCCGCCCCGCCGCAGTCGGCGGCTTCCGAGCTTCGCAACGTGCAGCTCGAACGCGCGAGGCAGCAAGCGGACCGCGAGACCGAGGAGTGAACACCATGGCATTCGCTCTCGTTGCCTTTGCGTACCCGGATACGGTGATGCTGGCGGCCTGCGTCGTTCTGACGCTTCTGGGAGTGATTTTTGTTTTTTGGATTGAGCCCGATCCGGGTGATTCGGCGCCCCATCGCTCCCAGCTCGATCAGCTGCTCGAGCGCCGGGACTCGATCTACGATAATTTGCGCGACTTAAAATTTGAGAACAGGGCAGGGAAGTATGCCGAGCAGGACTACGAACAAATGCGGGATTCGCTGGAAAATGAAGCGGCTCAAGTGCTCCTGGAAATTGAACGGGTAACAGGAAACCAGGCGCCGATACCGCGCCGCGACCCGCTCACCGCGGCGAACTCCCGGACGTAATCGGTTTAAATTTGATCGTGCAAGTCGCGCATCGAAGGAATCTTGTGCTCCCTCTCTTACATACATCGCTAATCAACGTGCGCCCGATGCCGCGTTTATGCCGGGCGGCGCTCAACTTTTCAGGATACGGGGATTCATTTTGCTCATGAAATCGCTGTTTCAGTTATCTCGTTGGCGGCTCCTAAGCGGCTTCGCAATTCTGTTGCTGGCGTCAGCCGTCGCGCAGGCCGGTACGGTTACGGGCATCGTGCACAACGGCACGAATAGCAACAAGCCCGCAGCGGACGTCGACGTCCTTCTCATCCAATTGCAGGGCGGCATGTCGGTCGTAGCCAGCACCAAGACCGATTCGGAAGGGCGCTATCACTTTGACAATCCCGGTATCGGGCAGGGTCCGATGCTGATCCGTGCGGTGTATCGCGGCGTCTTCTTCCACCAGCCGCTCACGCCGGGCACCTCAACCGTTGACGTCACGGTCTACGAGCCCACCACGAATCCTGCCGCAATCGACGTTCCCCTGCGCCTGCTCGTGTTTCAACCTAACGGCGACAAGCTGATGGTGGGGGAAGAATACTCCATCCAGAATAATTCCAATCCTCCAGCCGCGTATTTTAAGCAGGAGGGAAATTTCGAGTTCACCATCCCCAAGGGGGCCGATCTCGACCAGGTGTCCACCTTTGGTCCTTCCGGCATGCCCATCAGACAGGGCACGATCGACAAAGGCAAGGGCCGTTATGCCATCTCCTACGCCTTTCAACCCGGGCAAAACGGCGTGCGCATCTCTTACGTGCTGCCGTACGCGGGAAACCAAGCCCAGTTCCGCGAGTCGTCCACCTACGACGCGCAGCGTGTGCTGCTGGTCATTCCGCCGACGATGCAGGTAGCGAGCGCCGGGTTCAGCGCCGCAGGCACGGAACAGGGATACAACGTATTTTCCAAGGAATCGATGAAAGCAGGGAACGGATTTGACGTCACCGTCTCCGGAACGGCGCCGCCCCCTGCTGACGCTTCGGCTTCCTCGTCCCCCGATCAGGTAAACGGCCGTGATTCCGCTCCGGACACCACGATTGAAACCGCTCCGGCGCGGCTCGGTGACGAGCGCTGGATCCTGCTCGGAGGTCTCGCGGCGATTTTTGCCGTAGGCGTGGGATTCCTTCTGCGCCAACCCGTTCCCGCGGTAGCCAGCGCGCCAGCGCCGCTTCCGGTTCCCAAGGGACGCAAGGCGCAGCGCGCGGCCCAAGCGGTGAAACCTGCGCCCCCCGCGCCTCCGCCGCCTCCCGTCGAGAGGATCACGCAGGAAGTGAATTCGAATCTGGACTCCCTGAAAGATACGCTGTTGCGGCTCGAACTGCGTCGCCAGGCGGGCACCATAACGGATTCCGAGTATGCGCTGGAGCGCGGCCGCGCGGAGCGATTGTTGCGCGACCTGGTTCAGGGCTGAGCCGTCGCGCGTGTCCACGCCGCTTACATCTCCCCCGAACGGTGGCCGCAGCGAAGCTCCCGGCAATGTTTCCAGCGTCGGACGCGGCAATGGATTGAGAATCCAGTTCAGCGAAGTCGAAAAGCGGTACGGGATGCGCCTGGCGTTGCGCGGCCTCACGCTTGCGATCGCGGAGGGCGAATGCGTCGCGCTCGTTGGCCACAACGGATCGGGCAAAACCACGCTGCTCAGAATCGCCGCGCAACTGACGCGGCCGTCGCGCGGAAAAATCGCTTTTCACGCCGGAGAAAATCCCGTCGAGCTGGAGGAAGTGAAGAGCAGAGTCGGGATGGTCGGGCATCACACGCTGTTGTACGAAGAGTTGACGGCCGAAGAAAATCTTATCTTCTTCGCTAAATTGTTTGGCCTCCCCGATCCCGCCGAAAAATCCCGGCAGGCGCTCAAACCCGTCGGACTGTCCGGGCGCGCCACGGATCTGGTGCGCACGTTTTCACGCGGCATGCGGCAACGCCTGTCGATCGCCCGCGCTTTGCTGGCCTCGCCCGGATTGCTGCTGCTGGACGAAGCAGGCACGGGGCTCGACCCGCAAGGCCAGCAGTGGCTCGGATCGACAATCAAGCGGCTGCGCGATTCGGGCTGCACAATTTTGATGAGCACGCACGGGCGGAATGAAACGCAGGAAGCCGTCACGCGCGCGATTCGCCTGGAAGGCGGCAAAATTACGCACGATTCGGGCCCGGGCGGCGATCCCAACGAAGTCCTGGTCATGGCCGCTGTTCGGGACAGCGCGGAAGATGGCGCGTCGTGACCCTCGCGCGCGCCGCCGGCGTAATTCTGGCGAAGGAGCTGAGGACTGAGTTCCGCTCGCGCGAATTGCTGGGCACGACCGCTGTCTTCGTTTTAATTGTGGTCGTCCTGTTCAGCTTCACTTTCAATCCGACTTCTTCGGAGTCGCGCCGCTTCGGCCCCGGACTTTTGTGGTTGGCATTTTTATTTGCCGGCTCGCTGATGTTGCAGTCGTCTTTCCTGCGAGAACAAACGAACGACACGCTGGCCGCGCTGCGCCTCGCCCCGATCGACCCGTTCAGCATTCTTGCGGGAAAGATGGCCGCGAATTTTACCTTCCTGCTTCTGGTCGAGGTGATCCTGCTCCCGGTGTTCGCGGTGCTGTACAACGTGGCCATCCTGCCGGTTCTTGGGCCGCTGCTTCTGGTGCTGGCGCTTGGCACTATCGGGCTGGCCGCAACGGGCACGGTATTTTCCGCGGTCGCGGCGCAGGCCCGGCTCCGCGAGCTGCTTCTCCCGCTTCTGCTGCTTCCCGTGCTCGCGCCGGTCTTGATTGCCAGCACGGAAGCGACCATCGGAATCCTGCGCGACCCTTCGGAATTATCGCTGGTGTGGCTGACGTTTCTGGCATGCTTTGACGTGGTATTTTTGACGGCGGCCTGGATGGTCGGCGAATATCTACTGGAGGAGTGAAATGGCGAGCGAAGCGCAAACCGAAACCGCAAACCGCGCGGCAATTTCCATGCCGTCGTTGCTGGCGGTTTTTCTGCTTCTGGCCGCGGCCAGCTACGGAGCGCTGATCTGGGCTCCCACGGAAAGCACCATGGGCCTGGTGCAGCGAATTTTTTATTTTCACGTGTCCAGCGCATGGTCCGGATTCGTGTCCTTCATTCTGGTTTTCATCGGCAGCGTGGCCTACCTGCGAACGCGAAAATTGAAGTGGGACTGGCTGAGCGTGGCCTCCGCGGAAGTGGGCGTGGCATTTTTTACCATTGTGCTCGTCACTGGCCCCATCTGGGCCAAGCCGGTGTGGGGAATCTGGTGGACCTGGGACGCGCGCCTGACGTCCTCCTTCCTGCTGTGGGTCTTGTTCGTGAGCTATCTGGTGCTGCGCACTCTGGTGGACGAGCCCGAACGCCGAGCCATGGTTTCCGCCGTGTTTGGAATTTTCGCGGCGCTGGATATTCCTCTCGTGTACTTCTCGATCTGGTGGTTCCGCACGCAGCATCCACAGCCGGTGATCGGCGACGGCGGATCGCTTGACGCGCGCATGGGCTGGGTGCTGCTGCTGTGCTGGGCGGCGACGCTGGGCGTGATGACCGTGCTGATCCGGCTGCGTTATCGTCTGGAGGCGCTGCGCGCGGAGGTCGACGCGTATCGCATGGAGGCGTCGCGAAACGCATAGGTAGCACAGACTTCAGTCTGTGGATTTTCGCAGATGTCGAGGCAATCGTACCTTGCGCCCCACCGCACGGGTTGAATGGGCTGCAAGTGAAGGCTCCTAGTGCGAGTGGCGGCAAGTCTTTTGTCGCTCCGCTCGGAAGGACAACGGGGGCCGATTGAAAGAGGGAGAAAAAGAATGAAGAATTTGAATTTCCTGGTGGCGGCCTACATTGCGGTCTGGCTGGTGTTCTGCGGATACGTTTTGTCCGTGGCGCGCCGCATGGCCGGTCTGAAGGATGAAATTCGCCGCCTGAAACAAGACCGGAAGTAAGACACTTCAAATTCGAGGTCGCGACGGCGAAGTGAGCGAAAAGAAAAAGATCGGCGTGGTGCTGTTTCAATTGGGCGGCCCGGATTCCGCGGACGCCGTGGAACCGTTTCTCTACAACCTGTTTTGCGATCCGGACATCATCGATTTTTTTGGCGCATGGTTCGCGCGCCGTCCGCTGGCGCGATACATCGCGCGCAACCGCGCGGGCGTCGTCAGCGAACACTACGAAGCGATCGGAGGCCGCTCTCCGATCCGCGCGCTTACCGAACGCCAGGCGTGCGCCCTGGAAGCCGCGCTCGCGCCGCACGTCGACGCCAAATGCTTCATTGCCATGCGTTACTGGAATCCGCTCTCGGCCGAAGCAGCCGCCCAGGTGAATGCCTGGAACGCGCCGGAACTGGTCCTGCTGCCGATGTATCCGCAATATTCGTTCGCTACCACTTCCAGCAGCCTGAAGGAATGGAAGCGCGTGTTTCACTCCAACGGCAACGCGCCTCGGGCGCACACGGTCGAAAACTTTTTCGATCATCCTTTGTACATCCAAGCGGTGGCGGAAAAAATAGCGCTTTCGCTCACGCATTTCGACGACCCGGACCGGGCCCGCATCGTTTTCAGCGCCCACGGATTGCCGCTCAGCCTGATCGAGCGCGGAGACCCATATGCCCGGCAAGTGGCGGACACCGTCGCGCTCGTGATGCAGCGCGGCGGTTGGAAGAACGAACACACGCTCTGCTTTCAAAGCAAGGTGGGGCGCCGCAAGTGGCTGTCTCCCTCGCTCACCGACACGATCGAGCAACTGGCGCGCGCTGGCGAAAACCATTTGCTCATCGTGCCTATTGCTTTCGTCACCGAACACATCGAGACCCTGCACGAAATTAACATCGAAGCTCGCGAGCAGGCCCACAAACTTGGCATCGAACAATTTGAGATGATGCCCGCCGTCGGCGACTCGCCCACATTTATCTCCGCGCTCGTTGACCTGGTGTTAAGTGCCATGAACGGCGCGCCAACGCGCCCCTGACTTGCTGTGCGTCGCGATCGGACGAATCGCGTTCTCGGCCATGGATCCGCGGCCCCGAATGAATTCGGGGAGATCCCGCACACGCGCGGTGCACGCAAGCGTCAACTTCTCGGGGAAACACGGTATGAGCCCAAAACGTGGCGCTCCAATAAATATGATTCAATTTGGGAATTCGTCTTGACACGAAGGGGCTTGCGGAAATATAAGGGATTGTACCGAACAACTATATGAGGGAAACTGGATTGCCTATAGTCTCGATTTATAACATTTATCGAGAGGTCTGATACCGGAAAATGGCCGACCCCGTGGAAGGAAGTACCCCGGCTTCAACAGCAGTAAAGTCCGGGACAGCAACCGTAACGAAACCGCCAGCCGTAGCTAAGCCGGCGGCAAAAGCCAAGGAGAGCACGGACCCTCCCGATCCCATGCGGAGACGCGTGATCTGGGGGATGATCTACGGCTACCTTGGCATCAATCTCCTGATGTTTCTGCGCTTCTTCTTCCCGCGCGCGCTCTACGAACCCAACACAATTTTCAATATCGGCTATCCCGCCGACTTTTCATTGGGCATCGATCAGCGTTTCTTGATGACCAATCGTGCTTGGGTGGTTCGCGAGCCGGACCGCATCTTCGTGATTTTCGCGCGCTGCACGCACCTGGGCTGCACACCGGAATGGAAGCCGGCGGAGAACAAGTTCAAGTGTCCTTGCCACGGAAGTGGCTATGACAGTGAGGGTGTCAATTTCGAAGGTCCCGCGCCGCGTCCCATGGACCGCGCGCATATCGCCATGGACCCGACCGGGAAAATGATCGTCGATACCAGCAGGCTTTATATGGACGATCCGCGCGCCGGAACCAATCAGTTCAACGATCCTGGCGCTTATTTGCCGGTATAGTGCCCGTATAGCGGGACAGGCTTCAGCCTGTCGGGTTTTGATTCGAATCACCTGAGCGTTTACACGAGACAGGCTGATGCCTGTCTTGCCGATGTTCCTCAGAACAGGGGCACACTCTCGAGGGGGGCGTAGGAATGGCCGAAGAAAACGGCGATAAGAAGAGCACAGGGTTGCTCGATCGCGTCCGCCAGGACATCACCGACCTTAAAGAGACCATTAAGGAAAAGGGCAAGGAAGAAATCGAGGGCCTGAAAGAGCCAGAGAAGACCCAGGTTTTCCGGTCGATTTTCCGAGTCAAGCACGATGAGACGCCGCGGAACCGCGCTCTCTCGGTCCTCTCCAACGTCTTTTTCCACCTGCATCCCGCTAAGGTAAATCGCGACGCCGTAAAGTACAAATTTACATGGGGCATGGGCGGAATCACTTTTTATTTGTTCATCGTTCTTACCTTTACCGGCGTGCTGCTGATGTTTTATTACCATCCCAGCAAGGTGCAGGCCTTCCGCGACATTCTGTATCTAGAGAACGACGTGCCCTTCGGCAAACTGCTGCGCAACATGCATCGCTGGGCCGCGCACCTGATGATTATCGCCGTGTGGCTGCACATGTTCCGCGTTTTCCTCACCGGCTCCTACAAGCGGCCGCGCGAATTTAACTGGTGCATCGGCGTGCTTCTGATGGTGTTGACCTTGCTCCTTTCCTTCACCGGTTACCTGCTGCCGGACGATCAACTGGGTTTCTGGGCGGTCACGGTCGGAACCAACATGGCCAGGGCCACGCCTTTGTTAGGAACGGAGGGGCCGTTTGGCGCGACTCCTGGGCATGACGCCGTACAACGATGTGCGCTTCGCCTTGCTCGGCGGGTCGATCGTCGATGCCAACGCGCTCTTGCGCGCCTATATCTGGCACTGCATTGCGATTCCCCTGATCGCCAGCATTTTCATGGCGCTGCATTTCTGGCGCGTGCGCAAGGACGGCGGTATTTCCGGTCCCGCGCCGATCATGCTGGAATCGGAGATCAAGGAAGAGAAGGGCCACCGGCCCGTGATTCTGCGGCCCAGCGGAATGGTGTAGGAATTGCAGTTTGTAACGGATTTTGGGTTCAGGGGACGATAGCAAGAGCACACACTAATTTTTGACAAACTAACAGGCGGGGTTTGAGGCCGATATGAACTGGCACCAGATATGGGAGGTTGCGTCCGCTCCGGATAACGTGCCGATCGTGGCGCTGCTGTTCCTGATCCCGTTTTACGTTTGGTTCGCCTTCCGCCAGGCGTTTGAGAATGACCGCCTGATTGACAGACTTTCCGCCGACCCCGCACTCGCGAAAACCGAATATCGCAAGACCGAACCATGGAATCCAAAGTGGGAGCGCGAAGTTCACACCTGGCCGTACCTGATGCGTGTGGAACTGGTTGCCGCGGTCCTGGTCACGGCGTTGCTCATGGTGTGGTCGATTACGCTGAACGCGCCGCTGGAAGAGCCATCCAATCCAAACGTCACCATGAATCCAGCGAAGGCCCCGTGGTACTTTCTGGGCCTGCAGGAAATGCTGGTCTATTTCGATCCATGGATTGCCGGCGTGATCATGCCGACGCTCATCATCGTGGGACTGATGGTGGTGCCGTACATTGACGCCAATCCTCTCGGGAACGGCTACTATACCTACAAGCAGAGAAAATTTGCGATTTGGACGTTCCTGTTCGGATTCATAGGCTTATGGGTCTTAATGATATTTATAGGGACCTTCATACGAGGCCCTGGCTGGATGTGGTTCTGGCCAGGGCAAACATGGGACGCGCAGCGGGTCGAGTTCGCGGTCAACCGGAACGTCGATCAGGTATTCGGGATCAACGGTTCCTGGATTGTGCATTTCATGCCCGCGTCCAATGCCAGCTACGCGCCGATTCTCGCGCGCATCATTTTTGGAATTTTCCCGATCGCGTTTTATTTCATCGTGGCCGGGTATCTGGTGCACCGGTTGCTCCTGGCGACGGATTTCAGCAGGAAGATTTTCAAGCGCATGAGCCTGCTGCAGATGATGACGATGGAACTGTTCTTGATCCTGATGCTCAGCCTGCCCGTAAAAATTCTGCTGCGGCTGTTGCTGCGCATCAAGTATGTATGGGTGACGCCGTGGTTCAGCATCTGACGGGAGTTTGTCCGATTATCCCGTCGCGTTCTGCGCACGCCCGCCTCCCGTTTCGAGAGGCGGCTCGCTTGAATAATTTTAAGGAGGCACGGGGTGCCTGAGCAGCTTCCTCCTGATGATCCGATTACAGACCGGCCCATGGCCGGACTGGTCCTGATTTCAGTTTTCATCCTGATGCTGACCGTGACATGGTCGCTCTACGATGAATTTTATGGTCTGCGCCCGTGGCGCAACTACCAGTCCGAATTTTCCAGCGCCTATTCCAATTATCTGGACAAGGAGTACAAAGAGCGCAGAGCGGAAGAGCAAAAATTTTACGCCACGCCCCAATATCAAAAGCTCGTGGCCGACGTGAAAGCGGCGACCGACGCTTCCCGTGCCCAGGACCGCGCGATCGGGCAGCAAATCGATTTACTCGACCAGCAGCGCGCGGCGATGACCGACGCGTTCACCACATCGCGCGGGTTGGTCGGCTCCCTGACCTATCAGCTCGAGCAGATCGACTCGACCGACAAAAGTGCCAAGGAATCCAAGCTTAAGGAATTGAACGACGCCAAGGCGCAGACGTTTAGCGTGGCTTGGCCCGTGGAAGGTGGCAAGATCGAGCCGCAGCAGTTCAACTACGACAAGCTCAATGGCCTGTTCGTCTCCATCATGCAGACCAAGGCCAAGCTGGTGGCCCAGCGCGGCGATGTCGATCAGCCGGCCAAGGACGCCCAAGACAAGCTGAACGAATACGTCAAGGAACAGCTTCCCGGAATGGCGTCCAAGGATCTGTTCGCCTTGAGTGAAAGCATGAAGGGCTTGGACATTCACATTCGACAAATCAATGTGAATCCCACCGGAACTTCGCTTAACAACCTCGGTGGAGCGGGACTCGTCGATCGCTGCCAATCCTGCCACCTCGGCACGGACCCGTTGATCGTTCCGGTCACCATGACGCTGACGAAAGCGGATCTCGGACTAGCAAAAAGCAATGACGCGCCGTTTACCAGCCATCCCGATCAGGACATGATGAAATCCCATCCGCTCGAGAAATTCGGCTGCTCGCCTTGCCACGGCGGGAATGGGCGCGCGCTGGATACGGTGGAGAAGGCCCATGGCCGCTACGAGCACTGGCTCTGGCCGCTCTATTATCCCGAAAATTACGATGCCGGTTGCCAGCAGTGCCACGCCTCGGACATGGTCACCCAGTACGCGCCGGTGCTGAACCGCGCGAAGCAACTTTACCGGGAAAAGGGCTGCATCGGCTGCCACAAGTTCCAGGGCTTCGACAATCAGGACGAAGAACTGGTCAGCGCGCGGCAAGCCATCACCCAGCTTGAAAACCAGAAGAAAGACGACGCCTTGACGATCGCCCAGTTGAACAAACAGGGCGACACCGCTCCTGACAACGACACCGCCAACCGGTACTACGCGGAAGCCACCAACCTGACGGTCACCACGGCGGCCATTGACACTAAGGTCGAAGAGCTCGACCGCCGTTCCGCCAACCTCCTGCGGGAAATTAAAAAAGTGGGTCCGGACCTGAAGGAAGTCCGGATGAAGATTCACAAGGAATGGATTCCGTACTGGCTGAAGCATACCCACGAATGGCGGCCCACCACCAAGATGCCGCAATTCCGACTGCAGGATGACGAGATTCAGGCCATCTCGGCCTACGTCTGGCAGTCGGCCATCACCGGTCCCGAGCTTCCCAAGCAGATGCCGGGGAACGCGGCCAACGGCAAGGTGCTGTTCGAGGAGCGCGGCTGCGAAGCCTGCCACTCGATCGGCGAAGGCGCGAACATGGTCGGCGGAGACTTTGCCGCCAACCTGTCGCGCGTCGGTGAAAAAGACAATTACGATTACCTGGTGCGCTGGATTCTGAATCCGCGCACGCGCACGCGCCCCTACAGCCCGTTCGAACACAAAGATCTCGGGCCGGAGGACTATGCCAAGCACGACCTCCCGTTCGTCTTCGACCTCGACCATTCCCGCAGCCCAAATGACGGGCACGAGATGCTGGTCCAGCAGCCGACGGTCATGCCCAGTCTCCGCCTCAGCTTGGATGACGCGCGCGACATCGCCAGCTACCTGGAAACCCAGAAGCATCCCGACATGACTTTTCCCGCGGCTGATTTCATGGATGATCCCAAGCTCAAGCAGCACGGGAAAGAGCTCATCCAGCATTATGGCTGCGCCGGCTGCCATGAAATTTCGGGACTCGAGGACGAAGGCCGCATCGGCACGGAGCTGACGAACGAAGGCAGCAAGCCCATCGAGCGCCTGGATTTCGCGCTCCTTACGGAAGATGCCAAGCTCGGAATCCTCCCCGACGGCAAAAAGTCTCCCCGCGGCCCTTGGTATGACTTGAAGGGCTACTTTGAGAACAAGCTGACCGACCCGGCCATCTACGATCGTGGAAAATACAAGCCCGATCCGATGGACCGATTGCGCATGCCGAAACCCAACGTCACGAAGGAAGACATCGACGCGCTCACCACATTTCTCCTGGGTTCAACCGATCCGACACTGCCGCAGGAGTACATGTACAAGCCGGCGGATCAACGCGCGGCTATCCAAAAGGGCTGGTGGATTGTCACCAAGTATAATTGCATTGGCTGCCATCAGATTGCCATCGGACAGAAATCGGTCCTGATGGGTCTGCCGCAATTCCAGGGTGAGAATAAGCAGAACTTGCCCCCGGTGCTCACGAGCGAAGGCGCCCGCGTCAGTCCGGAATGGCTAAAAGGCTTCCTTGCCAATCCGGCCCTCAGCACCACGGACGTGAACCGCAACGGCGTGCGATCGTACCTGCAAGTGCGCATGCCGACGTTCTTCCTGTCTGACGACGAAATCCGCACGCTGGTGTCGTTCTTTGAGGCTATGTCCAGCCAGCCGCTGCCCTACATCCCGCAGAAGATCGAGCCGATCACCACCGCGGAAAAGGAAATGGCGCGCCAGTTGTTCACCAGCACGGCCGCGCCGTGCTTGAAGTGCCACGCCACCGGCGATCCGACTCACGATAAAAGCGCCATCGCTCCGAATTTCCTCTTCGCCAAGGACCGTTTGCAGCCGGCCTGGACGGAGCGCTGGATCACCAATCCGCAGTTAATCGCTCCAGGGACGGCCATGCCTTCCGGACTCTTCAAGCGGGAAGACAATCGCTGGGTGTTCTCCGGCCCGTTGCCGCCCAGCTTCAAGGGTTACACGGGCGATCAGGCCAATCTCCTCGTGCGTTATATGTTCGAACTGACGCCCGAAGAGCAGCGTTCGCTTTTGGGCCGCACGCCCTCGGGCGGCTCCGGCGGTGCAGGGAAGTAATGGATTTTGACACTCGCGCGAAAAAACGACATTCTGTAAGAATGAGGAGGAACCGTTCGTGAGGAAAACTAGATTGGGAATGTATTCCCTGGCACTCGGAGTGTTCGCCATGGCGATCGCCGGTTGCGGCGGGAAGAAAGACGAGACTTCCGACAATACTGCCGCTCCGGCAGCGAGCGCGCCGGCCGGGAAGACGGTCGATCCGGCCACCGCCGGCGAGGTCACGGGCACGGTTAAGCTCGAAGGCACGGCGCCGAAAGCAAAGAATATCAACATGGCTGCCGAGCCCGCTTGCTCCAAAGCACGCACCAGCCCGGCTATGACCGAAGAGGTTGTCACGGGAGACGGTGGAACGCTTGCCAACGTCGTCGTGTACGTCAAGTCCGGCGCGGAGGGGTATTCGTTTCCCGCTCCCACGGAGCCCGCGAAGATTACGCAACAGGGCTGCCAGTATCATCCGCATGTGGTAGCGATGGAAGTGGGCCAGAACATTGACGTGGTGAACGCCGACCAGACCACGCACAACATTCACCCGATTCCCAAGGATAATCGCGAATGGAATGAATCCCAGCCTCCCGGAGCGGCGCCCATCGAGAAGTCCTTCACACGCGAGGAAATTGCCATCCCTGTGAAGTGCAATGTCCATCCGTGGATGAAGGCGTATATGGCCGTTCTGCCGAATCCCTACTTCCAAGTCACGGACAAGGACGGCAAGTTTGACCTGAAAAATCTCCCTCCGGGCACGTACACGGTCGTCGCCTGGCAGGAACTTTACGGTTCGAGCGACCCGCAGACCGTCACGATCGGTCCGAAAGAAACAAAGAACGTGGACTTTACGTTCAAAGCCACTCCCCCGGCAGGGGACTAAACGCATTAGGACAAGCCTCAGGAAATCACGATTGCCGGGGCGGGTTCGAATGTCCGCCCCGGCTTTCATGAAGTCAGGAATCGGGCGTCGCTGAAAGCCCGCCGTACAAAATGACCAAGCCCTACAACCAGGCCCTGCACCGCTATGCTGTGTTTACGGCGTGCTGCACGTTTGTCCTCCTGATCGCAGGCGCCCTGGTTACTTCGAACGATGCCGGTCTTTCCATCCCGGACTGGCCCCTGGCGTATGGTTCGCTGACGCCGCCGATGGTCGGCGGAATCCGCTACGAATTCACGCACCGCGTCATTGCCACGTGTATTGGCATTCTGACGATCGGACTTGCCGTCTGGCTAGGAAGGGTCGAAAAACGGCGTTGGATGCGCTGGCTGGGCTTTGCGGCCCTCGGCGGGGTCATTGCGCAGGGGATCCTGGGCGGCATGACCGTGCGTATGTTTCAGCCTCCGCCGGTGTCCGCCGCGCACGCCACCCTAGCTCAGCTTTTCTTCTCCACCGTGGTGGCCATCGCGGTTTTTACGAGTTCCTGGTGGAACAGTTCACTTCCGGAGCTCGACGACCCCGGCAATCCTCGGATCCGCTCCTTGGTGGTTTGGACCGCCCTCGCTGTATTCCTGCAATTAATTTTGGGCGCGGCGTTCCGTCACAAGGCCTTTGGAATCGTTCCGCACCTGGTCGGCGCGGTGATCGTGACGATCCTGATCTTTATGACGGCGGGGGCTCTGAAAAATCGTTTTGCCACTATCCCGGCATTGCGAAATTGTGCGCGTTACCTTCACATCTTGATCGGAGTGCAGCTTTTGCTGGGAGCGGGCGCGTACTGGTCCCGCCTTTACGCCGCGCAATTTCCCCAGCCGGTTGGGATCATGGTGGGTATGACCGTCGTGCACACGGTGACCGGAGCCCTCGTTCTGGCCGTTACGCTGGTGACAGCTTTGATCAGCTATCGTATGCTAAGGGCTGATGCACTCGGGGTGAATTCCACGGCTTCGGCGGCCGAGCAAGTCGTGCATTAAGCGAACCTTCGTTAAATGAAGATGAGTGAAGACGTTTGAAAGGCTTGAGAAAGTTCCACCGGGACCGATGAGACCACAGCTACAAGTTTCGGAAACTGCCGCGCCGGAAACCAGCCGTCCGGCTCTTTACCTGGCCTTGACCAAGCCGGACGTTTCGTTTCTCGTGGTCATGACCACGGTGGCGGGTTACGCCCTCGGTACGCGCGGACCGCTGGACTGGCTGCGGATGGCGCACACGGTCTTCGGGACCACGCTGATCGCCGCGGGCACTTCAGCCCTCAATCATTATTTCGAACGCGACACGGACGCTCTGATGCGCCGCACGGCTTCGCGCCCGCTTCCTTCCGGGCAGCTGAGCCCCCGAGAAGCATTCTGGTTTGCGTTGTTCCTGATCGGATTCGGCACGCTGTATCTGGTCCTGGCCACCAACGCTTTAGCCACGATGTTGGGCATAGCCACTTCGGTCTCCTACCTGTGCGTGTACACGCCGCTGAAGCGCCGCACGACTTTGGCTACGTTTGTTGGGGCTTTTCCGGGCGCCGTGCCGCCGCTGATCGGTTGGGCCGCGGCGCGAGGCACGCTGAACGTGGAGGCCTGGTTCCTATTCGCCATGCTGTTCTTGTGGCAATTTCCGCATTTTGACGCCATCGCCTGGGTGTACCGCGAAGACTACAAGCGCGCCGGCATCAAAATGCTTCCGGTGGTGGATCCTGCGGGTCAGCGAACCTTTCGCGAAATCATTATGACTGCTGCTCTGCTCGTGCCGGTGAGTCTGCTGCCCGCCGTGACCGGTCTTGCCGGTGCGCGCTACTTTTTTGGGGCCTTGGTTGTGGGGCTCATGCTGGTGGAAGTGTGCCTGTGGGCTGCGGCGTCAAAGACGAATGTCCGGGCGAAGTGGCTCATGCACGCGACCGTGCTTCACCTGCCGGTGTTGTTGGGATTGTTGATCTACGACAAATTCACCCGTTGAACTTTGGCGCGCGCGGGGCGCATGTGAGAGGCCATGAACGGACACGAGAACGAGGCCGAGCTGGTGGTCATGTCTGTGGTTATGATCGTTCTTTCAATCTTGGGAATCATCGCTGGTTTTTCCAGGGATCTCTTCGGAGGCATCGACGGTCTGCTGCTGCTGGGCATTTCCCTGATGATCGTTTTGGTTTTCAGCCTGCTGCTCTTTGTTCAGGCCAGGCAGCAGGGATGGATCGGAAAGCATAAGGATCAGGGCCCCACCGGGCCGCCGGCCGCCGCAAAGTAACGCCGCCATGTTACTTTCCTGCTGGCGCATTCACAATTCCGCAGGACAGGCTTAACAGGCTGCGGAAAAAGTCGCCCCATCCTTTTGTCATTCCGAGCCGAGCGAGGAATCTCTCTTTCTTTTCTGATCGTTAAACCCAGGAGAGATTCCTCGCTCGGCTCGGAATGACAAAATCGAGTACCTGTTCCGCAGCCTGTTCAGCTTGTTTGCTTTAAAGTTTCGTCGGGCCGGCATTTAAACCCGACGGGCGGAAAAACCTGTCGGTTGTCGGTGCGCCCATGCTGACAGAAAGCGACAGGCTGAAAGCCTGTCCTGCTCGAGCTACAAAAACCTGCCTCGTTTGCGTTACGATAGAACGATCACTTCCTTGCGAGAGACGATGCTTCGATCGAATTGGCGATGAATAGCGTTCCTCATCCCGCGGGCTCCGCGCCGGTCGCGCCCAAGTCTGGGATCGCGCAGAAGTGGCTTATCGCCATTCTGGTCCTCACCTTCGCATTCGTGCTGATGCCGTTTCTGCTGTGGTACATGACCACGTTCACGCGGCCGCTGAACGATGCCGACCTCGGAACTTATTTTGCTGATACTTTGCACCCGCGGCGCGCGCAGCACGCGCTCTCTCAGATCGCCGACCGGATCATGAGCCCGAATCCCGGGGTTCGTGCGTCGGCGAAGATCTGGTATCCCGAGGTCATCAAATTTTCAGAGCAGGGCAGCGATGAGTTGCGCGTAACCGCGGCGTGGGTGATGGGACAGGACAATCAGTCGCCGGAATTTCACGCCGCGCTTTTGAAGCGGCTCACGGATGCCAATCCGATGGTGCAACGCAACGCCGCGCTGTCCCTCGTGCGCTTCGCCGATCCCTCGGGACACGCGCTCATCGCCGGAATGCTGGCGCCCTACACGGTGGCCGCGCAACGCACCGGCATTCTTTCCATACGGCTTAAACCCGGCGATGTGATTAATCCCGGAACGCTGCTTGCCCACATCGCCATCGGAAACGATGAGACCGAAGTGCGCTCCGAAGTTCCCGGCACGATTCGCCAGTGGCTCTTGTCCGAGAAGGCCCAGGTGACCACGGGTGAGCCCATGTTGCTGGTCGATCCCAGCCCTGAAATGGTTTGGGAATCGTTGCGCGCTCTTTACCTGATCGGCCAGAAGGAAGATTTGCCCGCCGTCAATTCCTGCGTTCGGGGAACTTCGGGCCTACCTGCGCAGATTCAGCAGCAAGCCGCGCTGACCGCTCGAGAGATTTCCGCTCGCGTGGGGAAGCAGGAATAGGACCGGTTTCAGAGACTGAGGAAAAAATCAATTTTCGGTCATTCCGAGGCGCGCCGCGCGCCGAGGAATCTCTCATTTCCGCCGTTTAAACCAGCGAGAGATTTTTCGCTTCGTTCGGAACGACAAAATGAACTACTTTTTCCGCGGCCTGTTCAGCCGGTCTGATTTTGATTTTTGGGTGGACAGAAGCCAGACAAACTGAAACCTGTTTCACTTCCATCAATACGGCAGGGCGCCGTTTTCGCCCTCAAACTCGGCGAGCGGAACCATGTCGATTGCATCCCACGGGCAGCCTTCCAGGAAAGAGCCGTCGGGGCCTTTACTGGTGCACAACTTGCAGCCAATGCAAAGCAGGGGATCGACGATGATGCGGCCAAACGGGGCGTGATCGTCGTCCGGAGCCCAATACATGCAGTCCGCGACGGGGCAGTACTCCACACAGGCGGGCGAGCCGGAACATCCCGTGCAGCATTCATTGATCACCGCAAGGATGTGGGGTTTGCGCTTTCTCTTGGTCGTTGTGCCCGTGGAAATGGGCGCGTGCTTGACGACTGTTCCCGCCTGAAATTCCTCGATGCTGGGAGCCGAATACGCCACCGGGAGCCTCCAAATATATGGGTTTTCCAACCCTATTCTTGCCGACGCATCTCGACTTGTCAATGCTCGTTCGCCGGTCGATAACCCAGTCTTCATCCGGTTGAACTCGTGCTTCTTTCCCGCCGTAAAGCCCAAAGGCCGATGCGCGTGCCGCGAGGTCGCTCGATTTTCCGTTCCCGCCAACGAAAATGAAAATTTGAAATTCACATCGAGATAACAAAAGGGTCATGTTCCGTTAACATTGAGCATTTTAAATGTCAGCCTTGAAGTGGGCGTGTCGGAACGCTGACGCATCCTCAGCCAGTGTCGCGATCTTTGGTGTGCCGTCTTAAAATGGAACTTTCCTGTCGGGGGAAAACAATGAATTGTGGAACAGCTCGATCAGTTCGCTGGATAGGTCTATTCATTTTGCTGCTGCTGTCGGTGGGACATCCTCGGCAGAGCTTCGCGCAAGCCCAAAAGGGTAGCATTTCCGGGACGGTAACCGATCAGGCCGGAGCCGTGCTCAAGGGCGCGCAAATTTCCATCGTGTCTCAGGACATTCATGTGGTCTCCGACGAACAAGGGATGTTCGTGATCACCGGCCTCAATCCCGGAAGCTGTTCCCTGGCCATCAGTTATGTCGGTTTTACGGATCTGCAACAAACGGTGAACGTGTCCGCGGGTCAGAACGCAAACGTGAGCGCGCAACTCCAGCTGAAATCCCAGAGTGAATCGATTCTAGTGAGCGCGCCGCGCGTCACAGGCGAAGCGGAAGCCGTCAATATCGAGCGAGCGGCCGACAATCTCGTGCAGGTGCTCCCTGAGGAGGTGATTCAGAGTTTGCCGAATGCCAACATGGCCGACGCTTTGGGCCGCCTGCCGAGCGTGACGCTGGAGCGCGACGAAGGCGAAGGGAAATACGTGCAGGTGCGAGGAACCGAGCCACGCCTGACCAACACGACCATCGACGGCGTGGACGTTCCGTCTCCCGAGCCGGGTGTCCGGCAGATCAAGTTCGATGCGATTCCCGCGGACCTCGTCGAGTCTGTCCAGGTCAGCAAGACACTGCAGGCAAACATGGAGGGCGACGGAATCGGCGGATCGGTGAATCTGATCACCAAGACCGCGACCAATACCCCCACGATTTCCATCGACAGCATCGGCGGTTATACCCCCATCATTCACGGGCGCGGCGAAACGGCGGAAGGCGGCACGATTGGCGAGCGCTTCGGTCCAAACAAACGGTTTGGCGTCCTGATCGGCGGCTCCTATGACTGGAATGGGAGAGCCATCGACGACATTGAACCCGTCCCGGACGTCGCGACGTTAGCCGGCGGCCAGCAAGTGAGTTGGAAGGACGGAATGGACGTTCGTGAATATCAATATTTCCGGTCCCGCTGGGGACTTGCCGGAAGCGCCAACTATAAAATTTCGGAAGCCTCGAACATTTACGTTCGCGCGTTCTTTTCGGATTTCCACAACTATGGAGATCGGTGGGACTATTCGCTGGTGGACAACACGCCTGGAATTCAACTGCTCAACCCCGGCAATGAGGGGTGCGCCACCGATAGCACCGGGACGACAACGTCCGATTGCTCCGGCACGCCTTCATTCAATACGCAACTCCGGAATCCGGCCATCGGAATTGGGAACCTCATGGTCGGAGGCGTCCATGATCTCACGACGACATGGTTTGCCTGGGATGTGGCCGTTTCCCGAGGTTTCTACGGCAATTCGTCTAGCTCCACTGCGGAATTTGGCAATACGCTTGCCAGCAGCTCATGCCAATACGATCCGGCCAATACTTCAAACCAATTCCTGCCTCGTTGGTCTGGGCAGTGCTACAACGAAGCATACAACCCGTCGAATTTTGTCTTGAACGACATCAACCGGAATTTGGGCACATCCGCGCAAGTGAATATTGAGGCCTCCGGGTCGGGAGCCAAGCGCTATCACATTGGATCGCGCTTAGCGACCATCGAAGTCGGTGGGCGATTCCGAAACGCGCACAAATTCAGCGACGGTTATACGCTGACGCTTACTCCGGACGGAACGATCCCCTTGACAACTTTCCCGAACCGGCTGACGAATTCCAATTACTACAATGGCGGGGAATATCCGCTCGGTTATAACGCCAACTATGAAGATGCCATCGCCTATGCGAATGCCAACCCGACGTTGTTTACGTCCAGCAGCACACAGGGACAAGACCCCCAGGAATTCGATCTGGTTGAAAAGGTCGGCGCCGGCTACCTCATGAATATCATCGATCTCTCTAGCCGGTTTCGGTTGGTTGCCGGCGTGCGCGTGGAAGCTACCAACGATAATATTTCCAATTTTTCAGTCGGCAGTTTTCCGTGCCCTCCGCCGGAAACCGGCACGTGCAATAGCCTAGACCCGAATAGGTTTTCCGGCTCGTATATCACCGTGGAGCCGAGCGCTTCTCTCAAGTACGCCGTCAGCAACAATGACAACCTTCGTTTCATCTACGCGCGGGCGCTATCCCGGCCCGATCCGCAGGACCTCGCGCAAGCCTTGATGTGGACGGACGCAGGAAATGGGGCGAACCGCTACTCGGTTTCCTTCGGCAATCCGAATCTCGTGGCGGAGACTGGGGACGACGTCGACGTTCTGTACGACCACTACTTCAATACGTTCGGGATGTTTTCGGCGGGATACTTCTATAAGTTCCTGCATAACCCGATCGTGCAGCAGCAATTTCAACTCGTCAACTACCAGCCGCCCGGCGGGCCGCTCGGCAACTATCTCGCCAACGAGCCCGTGAATGCGGGTACGGCGTGGGTGAGCGGTTTTGAGCTCGCGTACCTGCAACATTTTTCAGGTCTCCCCGGGGCGTGGGCCGGGCTAGGTTTGTCCGCGAACTACGGATACACCTCATCTCGCGCCAACGATATCCCGGGCCGCTCGGATCACCCGACCCTGCTGCGAACATCTCCGAACGCGTTCAATATCAGCCCGACCTATGATCGCGGGCGCGTCTCGATCCGGGTCGGGCTGTCGTACAACCAGGCGAGTCTCTACGCCTATCAATATGCGGATGGCACACCCGGCGGCGTAAATGGCCCGCTCAGCGACGTCTACTTCTACACGCACTTCCAGGTGGACGCGGAGGGCAGCCTGCGACTGAATCACGGGCTCACGTTAATCGTGTCAGGGTTGAACCTGAACAACGAAGTGTTCGGTTTTTATCAGGGCAGTCCGCAGTACATGATCCAGCGCGAGTATTATCAGCCGACGTTCTCTGCGGGATTGCGTTGGGAGGCGGGGCGGTAAGAGCAGGGAAGACGCGCCGGGATGCGCTCAGGGCGTTTCTATGCGCGCTTTCCAGATTGCCGCCGGCGCACGTTGCTCTAGATTGTTTCTGTCGCGGTGCTGAAAGAGCGGGCCGCGAACTCTCGCGGCCTATTCTTTTGCTTAAGCTGGCGGGGCTACTGCCTGTGGTTGCGAACCAGGTAGTGGAAGTCGAATTGGGGCCGACTTGAGGTAAGCTGTAGGCCCTTGTCCAAGACATCGAGCGTCAGCGTCGAAATCAGCGCGAGACCCTCCGCGACCGGCGCGGCAATCAACAAGCCTGCGCAGGTGCTGTTTGCCAGCTTGATTGGCACGACCATCGAGTTCTTCGACTTCTACATCTTTGCCACCGCAGCTGTTCTCGTTTTCCCCAAATTGTTTTTTCCGTCGACCGATCCGGCTTCCGCCACTCTGGCTTCGCTGGCCACTTTTGCCATCGCGTTTTTCGCGCGCCCGGTAGGTTCCGCGCTGTTCGGGCATTTTGGCGATCGAGTGGGGCGCAAGGCCACGCTGGTTGCGGCGTTGCTGACGATGGGGCTCTCCACGGTGGCGATCGGGGCTTTGCCGGGTTATCGGGCCATTGGCGTCGCCGCGCCGGCGCTGCTGGCCTTTTTCCGCTTCGGGCAGGGACTCGGCCTCGGAGGGGAATGGGGAGGAGCGGTACTGCTGGCGATCGAGAATGCGCCGCCGGGAAAGCGCGCCTGGTACGGCATGTTTCCGCAACTCGGAGCGCCCGCGGGATTTCTCTTCTCGGGCGGGATATTTCTGGCCTTGTCGCACTGGCTCACGGACGAACAATTTTTTGCGTTCGGCTGGCGGATTCCGTTCCTGGCAAGCGCCGCTCTGGTGCTGATCGGCCTTTACGTGAGGCTAACCATTACCGAGACACCTGTATTTCGCGACGCCCTGAGCCGGCGCGAACGTGTAAAGGTGCCGATGTTAACGGTGTTCCGCGAACACACGCGGATGCTGGTCGTCGGGACGCTTGTGGCTCTCGCAACGTTCGTGCTCTTCTACCTTATGACGGTGTTCGCGTTGTCCTGGGGCACGACTGTCCTCGGCTATAGCCGGCAAAAGTTTTTGTCGATGCAATTGCTGGCAGTGGTGTTCTTCGCGCTGTTCATTCCCGCGGGCGCGCACCTGGCGCAGCGCGGACGCCGCAAGACGCTCTTGTGGGTAACAGCTGCTATCGGCGCCTTCGGTACTGCGGAACGGCGGGAGCGGTGCTGATGATGACCCTGGGCCTGTCGCTCATGGGATTGACGTACGGACCGTTGGGCACGGTTCTCTCCGAATTATTTCCAACTTCGGTTCGGTATACGGGCAGTTCTTTGACCTTCACGTTTGCGGGGATTTTCGGCGCGTCGCTCGCGCCGTATATCGCCACATGGCTGGCCGAATCCTACGGCCTGCAATATGTGGGTTATTACCTTACCGGGGCGGCGGCATTGACGTTCGCGGGGCTGCTTGCCGCGCACGAAACGAAAGACGCCGCTTTGTGATCGTGGCGGCGATGCTTCGATACAGGCAAATCGCGACATCCTTACGCCGTGTTTAGGTCCCGCCTCGTAAAAACCTGAATGAGACCTTGATGTCACTCCGGACTGGACACGGTTAATTTGGCGGAAGAAAGCACGCGCGTCGCCGCGCCGCCGCAGACATTCCCCACACGCTGCCAGATTGCCTGGGCAGCTTCACTCAAAAGAAACGCCGCGGGCATAAAACTGGCCCACAAGATCGGGTATCGGTAGCGCGGAATGAACGCCAGGAAGTAATAAATGGGCGGAAACAGGACCAGCCAAACAAGGCACAACCCAGCTGCAATTCGATCCTTCTTAAAGAGCAGCCACAACCCTCCGAGACTTAACGGCACGACCGCCCAGATGATCAGGATGCTGCCAGGAACATTGCGGCCGGCGAAATAATGCGCGCGCGGACTGTAAAACCAAAAAGCAAAAAAGCGTTGCCTGGTGAGATCCGCAAATCGAGCCGGATTGTTCCGGATCCAGGCCAGTGCTTCGTGCAGCTTGGCCTGGTTGTACGCGTATTCGCCCAATGCCAAAACCTGGCGCGCCTCGGAAACGCTTTCATTAGGATGATTGTAGCAACTCGTCCAGCGATTAAACTTGAACCCGAACGTGGTGCAGGGATTGTTGGTGATCGACAGCTCGAGGCCGAGATTGTCGCGGATCAGGATGAAGTGGTGAAACACTTCGTAATTTCTGAGCAACCACGGTGAAATAACAACCACGGGAATTACAAGCAGCGCAAGCTTTTGAATGACTCGAATCCGCTTGACGCACACAGCCCAGCAGGCCAGCGCAAAGTGACATACAATCGCCACGGGGTTCAGAAGAAAAATAATTCCAGCGAGCGCTCCAGTGAGGGAAGCGAACAGGGTTGAGACCTGCTCACTCAGAATGCGGTGGAAGCAAATGGCTAGAACCAGGACCAGGAACGCGACATAAGCCGCTTCCCACATGGGATCGACGATGAACCCCACGAAGATCCACGCTCCGGCACCGACGACTCCGGCCGCGAAACCCATGCTAAGCCTTTCCGCAAACCAGGGCCACAGACTTAGCTGGAACGCGAGCAGAAACGTTCCTATCCACTGCAGCGCGTTCATGACGGCTGGGGTGTCTCCGAGCCACTTGACCAGCACGGATACCGCTAGAGGAAAAAGCGGAGCGACATGGGCCGAAGGACCTGTGTCCAGAAACATGAACGGATCGGAAAAAGTGCCCTTCTGAGCTAAAGAACAGGCGATCGCGAGGCTTTCGTACCCGATGTGGCAGGGCCCCAGCGGATAGTCCAGCGGCCAGTAACGGTACAACGCGGCAACAAAAATGAGAGCCGTCAGCAAGAGTCGGATTCGATAATTGTTTTGCATGTCCCGAAACGATCTGAACTTCAAATCACTTTGATGTACTTGCTCATACGCGGGAAAACCAATGATTCGGGCGCGTGGCCCACGTTTAAAATTGTACCGGGGTTGAATGAAGCGCAGATATTCTTTCCCGCTCCTAGCTGCGCAAAGAGGCACGCTACGTCCTTTCCGCTGGCGTCTCGGCAAAGAGACAGCCGCACTAAAGAGTGGTTCGCGAATCGCTCGCGACGGCAAGAAATCAGGATTCGCTCACCCCGGGCATCCGCGGACACTTGTTAAGAGGGCTCGCATGGCAGGATCGCGAGGCACGGCGCTGGCTCGTTGCATCGCGAGAACGCCAGGCGTAAGCTAGTGCCAAGGAAGGGAAAGGGTTGACCCACGCGTGGCTCTCGAGGCTTCTTCGGTAAACAGCCACACGGATTTATCGCTATGATTTCCCGGCTCGCTCAGATTATCGGTCTCCTGGCCGCCCTGCTTGGGACGGTTATTTTGGCGCCGCAAGTGCCCGCGCAGGGGCGCGGCCATTCCGGTGGGCCTAATGCGGGCTCTGGAGCGCGAATCCCATTCGCAGGTCGCGGACGAAATGGGTTCGGCCGGCGTAACCGGGGCGACTACTTAAACGATTCGGGGTATTTCTTCTCACCGTACCTTTATTCTGATTTTTATCCGGGTGATGAGCTTGACTATGGCCCGCCGGCGCCGCAAACGCCTCCGGTTCAGGTTGTCGTGGCGCAGTCCACCTCAGCAGTGTCCCCGGCAAGAGCGGCCGAGTCGCTCCTCCTGGAGAATCGCGACGGACTGTGGGTGCGGATTGCGACCGGCAACCAAACCGCGGTCGCGCAATCGGCCCAAGCTGATTCGGAGCGCGCACCCAGGGCCAAGCAAGGAATCACGGAAGTCGCGCCGTCAGGCCCGGCCAGTCCTGAATTGCCGCCGGCCATACTCGTGTTTCGCGACGGGCATACGGAAGAAGTGGGGAAATACGTGATCCAGGGCGACGCCATTTATGTAACGGCGAATTATTGGGACACCGGTTCATGGTCGAAAAAAATTCCGCTTTCCGATGTGGACGTTTCCGCGACCTTGAAGCTCAACAAAGACCGCGGTACGAAGTTTAACCTGCCGTCAGGACCGAGCGAAGTCGTCGTCCGTTTTTGAGTCGTCTCATCCCGTCTGAATAGCGCTGGAGCGAATCGGCCCGAGATCAACGCCAGACAGGCTGAATCCCACCCTACCGAATCTCGCGCATAGCGGCGATGACCGCCTGCGTGAATTCACTGGTCGTTGCCGTTCCGCCAACGTCACGTGTCGTATGCCTGCCCTCGCGGTACACTTTATCCACCCCCCCGAGAATGCGGCGTGAGGCATCTTCCTCCCGCAGGTAATTCAGCATCATCGCAGCCGACATGACAATCGCCGTGGGATTCGCGATTCCTTTTCCGACAATGTCAGGCGCCGTGCCATGAACCGCTTCAAACAACGCGTCCACGTCGCCAATATTCCCGCTGGGAACGACGCCCAGTCCTCCCACCAGTCCCGCGGCAAGATCGCTTACAACATCGCCGTAAAGATTGGGCAAAAGCAAAACGTCGAATTGAGCCGGATTCATGACCAGCTGCATGCAGGTATTGTCCACAATCAGCTCTCGGTATTCGATCTCCGGATACTTTTCGGCAACCGCGCGGATCGAATTCAGGAACAGGCCGTCGGAAAGCTTCATGATGTTGGCTTTGTGGATCGCATGAATTTTCTTGCGTCCGTTCCGGCGCGCATACTCAAAGGCGAATACTGCAATGCGCGTCGAGGCTCGCTCGGTGATGATTTTCAGGCTCTCCACGACGCCGGGAACGACTTCATGCTCCAGTCCCGCATACAAATCCTCCGTATTCTCCCGCACAATCACCAGATCCACGCCCGACCACCGCGACGAAACGCCGGCCACGTTCCGCACTGGGCGCAAATTCGCGTACAAGTCCAGCTCCTTGCGTAGCGCCACGTTCATGCTTGGAGGTCCCTGCGCGACCCCCGTGGCCATCGGTCCCTTCAGCGCGACACGCGTGCGCCTCACCGATTCCACCGCACGTTCGCGCGGAAAATCCCCAACGCGCTTGCCATTTTCAAGCGGCGCCGCAAACACTTCCCATTCCACGGACACCCCCGAAGCTTCCACAATTTGCCTCGCCGCATCCGCGACTTCGGGACCAATCCCATCCCCCGGGAGAAGCGTAATTTTATGTGTCATAGTTTCACTCATCTTAAGGGAATCGCCGGCAATTGTCGAAACCAGCCGCGTCGGAAGCGTCCCTTCGGCGCGAACCGTTTCTTCCCCTCGTCGCATCAGAACAACTGGTAGGGTAAAGTTCCGCACGCGGTGCCGAACCAGACCAATGCGAACTTGCATCCTGTGCTACAATTAAGACGTACCAAATATCGCCGGAACCGGCAGGGAGTGAAAACACTGAAATGATTACAGTTACTCCAGTGGCGACATCGAAAGTAAAGGAAATCATGGGCCAGCAGAACCCCGCGCCCATCGCTCTCCGCGTGGCCGTTGTCGGCGGGGGCTGCTCGGGCTTCAGCTATCACATGGCGTTTGAGAATTCGGAGAATCCGACCGACAACGTTTATGAATTCGATGGCCTTAAAGTCCTCGTCGATCAGATGAGCGAGATGTACCTGGAAGGCGTCTCGATCGACTATATCGAGACGCTGGAGGGTGCCGGCTTCAAATTCAACAACCCCAACGTCAAGAGCACCTGCGGCTGTGGCAGCTCGTTCAGCGTGTAAGATCGCCGCGAACCGTTCTTGAACCGGACACGGTTGCCCATGGGCCTTTGCGATTTTTCGCGGAGGCCCTTTTTCTTTGCATATCCGGTTTGCTGTGCCTGGCTTGAACTCGTTGCAATGAGTTACCGTGCCCCGTATCCTATAGGGCGCTTATGAAAATTGCTCTCGCGCAGTTAAACCCTACGGTTGGTGACTTCCCCGGAAATTCGGCCAAAATCCTGGAATTTGCCAGGCGTGCCGCGCAGAAAGCCGCGGACCTGGTCGTTTTCTCGGAGTTGTGCCTGTGCGGTTATTTACCCTTGGACCTGATTGAACGCCCTCAATTTATAGAGCGGAACGAAAGGGAATTGGCCCGCCTGGCGCAACTCTTACCGATTCCCTCCATCGTCGGTTACGCAGACCGGGCAATGGGTTCGACAGGAAAGTTTGCCGCCAACGCCGCGGCTTTGCTGGCCAACGGAAAGATCGAATTTGTGCAGCACAAAATGCTGCTTCCGACCTACGATGTATTCGACGAATCGCGATATTTCCAGCCCGCAACTTCGCAGAATGTTTTCCTCTTTGGCGGCCAAAACTTGGGCATCACCATCTGCGAGGACATCTGGAACGACAAGACCTTCTGGGCCAGGCCGCTCTATGATCGCGATCCGGTCGCGGAATTGATCGCTAAGCGCGCCAGCCTGATCGTCAATATTTCCGGCTCGCCCTACACGCTCGATAAGCGCGCGTTTCGCCTGGACATGCTGCGCTCGCTCGCCAGGACGCATCGAGTGCCGGTCATCTATGTTAATCAAGTAGGAGGCAATGATAGTTTGGTCTTTGATGGAGGCAGCGTTGTCGTGTTGCCCAACGGACAAATCGCCGCGCAAGCGGGTTCCTTCGTCGAAGATCTCGTGCTATTCGATTCCGAGACAAACTCGGGTGAACTGCACGCGCAGCCCCCCACCGAGATCGAACTCGTTCTGCAGGCTCTCATCTGCGGGACGCGGGACTATGTTTGTAAGTCCGGCTTCCGCGCCGTGGTTGTAGGACTCAGCGGAGGCATCGACTCCTCGGTCGTGGCAGCGATCGCCGTGGCTGCTCTGGGACGCGAAAACGTGCTTGGCGTTTCCATGCCTGGACCTTATTCCTCCGAAGGCAGTCGCGCCGACGCCCGCCAACTTGCCGAAAATCTGGGAATCGAATTTCTTACCATCCCAATCACCGGCGTCTTTAATTCCTACCGAACCGCGTTGGCGGAAGCTTTCCGGGGCCTGCCCGAAAACGTGGCCGAGGAAAATCTGCAAGCCCGCGTGCGCGGCAATTACTTGATGGCGCTGTCCAACAAATTCGGTTCCATGGTTCTCAGCACCGGGAACAAATCCGAGATGGCGGTAGGGTACTGCACTCTGTACGGAGACATGGCCGGAGGCCTGGCGCTGCTCTCGGACGTGCCCAAGACCACCGTGTATGCCCTCGCCGAGTTGATCAATCGCGAAAGGGAGTTAATCCCGCGCGCTTCCGTAGAAAAGCCTCCGTCCGCCGAACTTCGCCCTAATCAGAAGGACTCGGATTCCCTACCTCCTTATGAAATTTTGGATAGAATCTTGAAAGCCTATATCGAAGACGTGAAAAGCGCGGAAGACATTGCCGCTCAAACTGGTTTCAATATCGACCTGGTCCGCTCGATCGCGAATAAAGTTGATAGGAACGAATATAAAAGACGGCAAGCCCCACCCGGCCTCAAGATTACTTCCCGGGCATTTGGTTTGGGCCGTCCTTTTCCGATCGTTCAAAAGTTTACTGTCTGAGAGGAGCTCGCATGTCCAGAAAATTGATCGTCGCCGCTCTCTTATTTCTTACCATCCCGCAGTTTCGCGCCACGGCTCAAACGGCCAAAAAGGAAAATTCCCCCTCTTTGGCACCCACCGATTCGTCGGTGCCTGCGAAATCCGGTCCAGTCGAAAGTCGCGTCGAGCAATATCTGAGGAATCTGTATGCCTGGGGCCCCGACTACGATGTAAAAGTAGGTCCATCCAAGCCCTCTCCCATTACGGAACTTATTGAGCTTCCCGTAACAGTGTCAGTGGGCGGACGGTCCGACACCGCCGTCGTCTACGTCTCAAAAACCGGCAACTATCTGATACGTGGAGAACTAACGGACATGTCGCAGGACCCCTTCGCAGACGTGCGCTCGAAACTCCACGTCGGAACATCCCCCTCGCTAGGTCCCGAAGACGCCAAAGTAACGCTAATCGAATTCGCGGATTTCGAATGCCCCTCATGCCGCCAGCTGGATCTAATCCTGCGGGAACTCCTCCCACAGCACCCAGAAGTCCGTCTAGTCTTCAAGCACTACCCGCTAACGCAGATCCACCCGTGGGCCATGACAGCCGCAATCGCCAGCCAGTGCGCCTACCAGCAAAGCCCCGCCGCCTTCTGGAAGATGCACGACGCCATCTTCGACGCCCAGGAGGTCATTAGTCCGTCAAATGTATGGGATAAAATGCAAGACTTGGCAACCCAGGTAGGCCTGAACACAGAAATCTACAAAGCCTGTGTAATCAACCCGGAAACCGCGAATCAAGTAAAAGCAACAATCGATGAAGGCCACGCCCTATCCATCACAGGCACCCCAACCACATTCATAAACAACCGCCGAGTAGTGGGCCCAGACAAGCCCACAATCGAGCAATACATAGCTTACAACCAAGCATCATAGTCAACATAGTATAGCTTATAAGACTCCATGGCGTCAATAGGGCATTTGTGTTTTTTATCGGGTTTCTTAATGGGCTGCTGCGGCGGCTACGGCGGCTCCTATGGCGAACCATTTTGCGGCTTGTTTTAGGCGTTGGAGCTTGGAGCCGCCGTGGGCTCCGGTTAGGGCTGCCTTGCGTTCTTGCTCGAGGGCGGCGGCGCGGGATTTTTCGTCGGCTAGATCTTTTTGGAGAGAGGCTGTTTCCAGCATGCTGGCGCTGCAGTCTTCCAAGTGGTTGTACATCGGCAGGAGGTCGGGTTGCGGGATCGAGATGGTGGTGTCTGGGAGGCGGGGGGGCTGAGGCGGTGCGGACTCGTGCTGAAGCCCGCCGCCGGCGTGATGGGCGCGATAAATTCCTGCCACGCGCCGGCCGTGATTTGCGCGGCGGGCACGGCGATGCCCGGCGTGGAAATTCCCAGCGACGCGCTGTAAATGTGCACGTGCAGCGTGCCCTGCGCGAGCGCTCCGGTCATGCGCACGCGCACGCGCGCCGAGTAGCCGGTATTCGATTGCAGCCGCGGCGCGCCGTTCGTGTCGCTCACCGCCGTCTGCGTCATCAAGCCGCGCGTGGGCGTCGCGCCGTCTCCCAGGATGGCGTAATCGCCGCCCCACACCGCGTGCCCCGAGGAATCGTAGCTGCCGCCTGCGAAGTACGTCGCGTCCGGAGTCCAGCCCAGCGGCAAGTTGTTTCCCGCGCCGCCAAAGCCGCCGTCAAACGTCAGGTTCGCCCAGTTATTCTGCTTGTTGCGTTCGCCCCACCAGAACAGGCGCTCGGAATATCCGATCACGCCGGCGCACTCGCCGAGCTCCACGAGATTGAACAGCGAGTCCGCCTCGATGCCCGCCAGCAGCGCAATGTCCGAAAAATCCACCACGAACGAGGACGCGCTGTTATCGAAAATCTGCATCTGCGGCGCGCCATCCAGGCCCGTGGTGTAATAAAACAAATCGCCGCCAGCTCCGGTGAACGCCAGGATGCGCGCCACGATATTCGGCAGCGTGGCCACCGAAGGAATGCCGGTGACGTTCGCGCGGACGCCGCCCGCCGACGTCCAGGCAATCGGCGGCGAAGGCCGCGTCAGGTATCCCTGCCGCGTGACGAAAATTACCGAGCACTGGTGCTCGCCCGCGACGATCGAGCCCACCGGCGCCGCCGTGCCTCCCGACGAAGTTGAATCGGCCGCAGTCTGCGCGTAAGTAAAATGCAGCGAATCGACGATCGAGGCGATGGAGAAAGTTCCGTTGTAGCTTGCGTCCGTGACGCCCACGATCGTGACTTGATCGGTGGGCAGCATTCCCGTGGGCGTCGCCGTCGTCACCGTGACCACGTTGGACGCACGCGCGATGCTCGAGATGCTCGCGAAGATGTCCGCCACCGCCGCCGGGCCCGCGCCCGGGCCGCACTGGCTCACGCGGTCCAGATTCGTGCCGTCGTACTGCCGCGGCATGTCCAGGCCAAAGCTGCCGTCATGCTGCGCGATATATTCGCGGCTGAAAAGCGAAGTGGAACTGGCCGCCGCATTCGCCGTAAGCCCCGCGGCGATCTGCGTCAGCACGCCGGGAGAATTTTCGCCCCACAGCGTCCCGGCCGAATCGATCGCCAGCAAAGTATTCACCAGGTCCGGCTGCGTGTAAGTTTTCAAATAGTTGACGGTAGGATTGCCGGCGATCGGCGCGTAGACGGAGAGCAGCCCCGGCCGCGTCTTCACCGCACCCTGCAGAAACGCGACGTCGCGGCAATCGGGCGACACCCCTTGCGGCAAATCCGCCGCAGCCATATCGGTAACCAGCCCGCCAAACAAATCCAGCGGCGCATCAATTGTCCCAGCAACACTCATCGTCTCGCGCCTTTAGTAGCACAGGCTTCAGCCTGTGGCCTTCCGCCCAGAGAGAAAATCGAACGTGCGAAAGGTTTCCAGCCCCAATGTGCGGATTTCGTCATTCAATGTGCGGTCTTCTTCACCCAACGCTTGGCTTTCTTGAACCAATGTCCGGTTTTCTTTAACTGACGGACTGCCACAGGCTGAAAGCCTGTGCTACCTAAAACCACAAAAATCCTGCGCGCGAAGAATACGGCCTGCGCCTGCGCCCGGTCTGCTGCTCGCGCTGCGTCGCGCGCACCACCAAATCCTCCAGCGCGTCCGCCGCGGCCGCGTCCCAGCGTTCGGCCTGCGGCGCGCCGCGCGCCGCTCCGGCCATGGCCGCCGCGGCATAGGCAATGGCTTCCTGCGCATTGCGAATCAGCACCGGACTCGTCGCCATCCACTAGATCGGGAAACGATTTCTGGTAGCGCAGGCGAATCTGCGTGTCCTGCGTGGCGCCCAGAAAATACAAGCCGTCCGCGCGCCATTCCCAGAAGCGCAGCCGCTCCACTTGCGGCTCCGACGGCAGCCCGTCGTGATCCGTCAAATCCGTCATCTCCACGAAATCGTCGGAGCTGAGATTCGCGCGCTCCCACAATTTCACCGGCACCAGCAGATCGGTCGGCAACTGGTTCGGCGGCGCCGTCGCGTCCGTGATGGAAACCTGCGCCGAAGCGTCCACCTGCGCGACGCCCGCCACCACCAGCAAAACGTCGTCGCTCAGAAACGAGCCCGACTGCACGTTGGCCAGCGACCGCTGCGCCTTGCGATAAGCCGCATTCGCATACGGCATCAGCACCGTATCCGTAAACAGATTCCCCGCCGCATCGTTCAGCAGCGAACGCACCAGCGAAGTAATCTGCCCCGCAGTGTTGTAAGCAGTAGATCCAACCACAGGCATAGAAAGAGACCTCGTGAGGAGTAAATCGTGATGATTGAAACAAGCGGAGCTGCGACAGTGCCGGTAGGACAGGCTTCAGCCTGTCCTACTGGGCGTCGCTGCCGGCCGGCAGCGGCGACTGCTTCAAATACTCCGCCACTCCGATGATGGAAGACATCGCCGCGCTCACCGCCGCGATCGCCAGCGTCGAGTGCAGCCCGGCCTGCAAATTAAAATGTTGCGGATCTATCCCCACAGCCGCGAACCCGGTGATCACCCCATTGGCCCCGCCGGCGATAGCGGCAGCCAGCAGCCCGCGCCACCAAACCCGAAACTGAGTCCAGGAATTCACGCTCAAGTAGCACAGGCTTCAGCCTGTGGCAGTCCATAACCCCAAGAAAACCGCAAAACCCGCCAGCCCAAAGCCAGTCACTACCAGCCGAAGTCTGTCCCACCCTGAAGCCCGATCTCCCAGCCCAAAGCCGTCCGACATCAGCGCGACCCGCTAGCCTTTCGATTCGCATCTCAAACCTCGCGAATCACCATTTCCGCCTTACCTTGCGGTGACGAGGGGCGCGCTCGGCGCGTTTGGGTTTGCAGGCACGCTGGCCGTGGCCGGAGCCGAGCAGGCCGACTCCTCAGCCAGCGAATCCACGGTCGTAACGCAGTAGAGGTAGCTCGCGCCAGCCGCTACACTCGTGTCGGTAAACGTGAGCCCAGCGCCAAGCGCCGTGTTCAGCTTGGTGTAGGTCGCAGAGGTCGGAGGCGAAACGGCCGCCGCGCGATACACGTTGTACCCACTAATGGTGCCCGACCCGCCCACAGGCGACGGCGCCTGCCAGGTCAGCGTAACGCTGTGCGCCGTGCCGGAAGGCGCACCCTGCGCCCAGACAATGCCCGCCGAAACAAGCACCAGCCCCACTCCAAGCCACAACGAGCTGTAACATGGCCGAAGCAAACCGAGTCCCCGTTGCATGAGCAAACCTCCGAGGTTTGAGTAGCACAGGCTTCAGCCTGTGGCTTTTCATCAGTCCTTTAAAAAAATCAAAATCAAAGGCAAAAAATCAAAAGCAAAAGCAAAAAATGAAAATCAAGGCCAAAAAATTAAAACCAAGCCCGTTTTAAACCATTTCAAACCGGCGCGCCCCGCCACACGACGGAATCCACGCTGAAGCGATGGAACCCCACAGACTGAAGTCTGTGCTACAGCGAGCTACCGCGATCCACAGCGAGCTACTGCTTCAGCTCCACCAGAAACATTTCCGGCGTGATCGCGTCCGTCGCCGCCACGTTAAACTGCACATTAATCGTCACCGCGGAAGCCGTATTCACCGCCGCCGCATCCAGCTTGATCGAGTTGCTGCCCGCGTTGCTGTCCTGCCCCACCGTGGATATTGTTTGCGCGCTGGTCGAGCCCGGATTGTTCATGATCAGGTAGCTGATGCGCTCCAGCTGATTGGCCGCGCCCGGAGGCACCGCCGCGGTGGTCGATGTCCCGCCGAACGAGAGCGTGTAGTTCACCGTGGCCGTGCCCGTCGTATGCTTGGCCAGCGTCGTGATGATGATTCCCTGCCCCGCGCCCATCACTCCCGCCGGCAGCGTGCATGTAAAGTACGTCGTCGCAGCGCCCGTCCCGGTCACGGCCGAAGCCGGCCCCTGGTAAGCGCACGCCGAGCTGTCCGCGCTGCCCACCGTTTGCGCCGAGCAGTTATTCTCAATTTTCTTCCAGCGGTGCGCCGTCGAATCCGCGTACAACTGGTCAACGCCCGCCGCGCCCGCCGGCGCCGAGGTCTCCGAAGCCGAAAAGAATTTGTAGCTGTGCACGCCGCCGTTAAACGGAAACTGCGCACCGGCCACCGGCGCCGCGTACTGCGCCGCGGTCAGATTGAAGCCCAGAAATCCCGTGCCCAGCCCGCCGCCCGACCCGCAGAACAGGCACGAATTGGCGTTATTTTCCTCCGTGAGCCACGAGCGCATGGCGTTGCCCACCGGGACCGGCGACTTCGCCGTCTCTCCCGTGGTGCCCGCCAGCGTGTAGGTGCAGGTTCCGTTGGTTACGGCCGCGGAGTTGAAATAATTTCCTTCCCCGCCGGGAGTCGTCCCGAAATAAAAATTGCAGCTGGCCGGAAAATAAATTCCCGTGCTGGACGACAAGCCGATCGAGCTGGACGCGCCCACGGCCTGCGAAATTTCCGGGCTGGGCGCCGATTCGCGCCCGGCCACGTCCACGGCCGTCACTTTCACGTAGTAGGTTCCCGCGCCCAGCGCTCCCGAGCCCGTGCCGCTCACCGTCGCTTGCGGCCGCCGGAAGACGTGCCCGATCATTTGTTCGCCCGCCGGGCCGAATCCCGAATCGTTTCCGCCGCTGGTCAAAACCTCGCTGGTCTGCAGGTCGTAGCCGGCCAGCGTCGCGCCGTTATCGCAATTCGAGTACGTGCCGTTCACATTGCCGAAGTAGCCCACGCTGGCCACTCCCGCGCCGCCTTCGTTGGGATTGTCATAAACCCAGTTGCGGCAGGTCGTGGCGTTCCCGGTGTTGCTGCTGGAGCCCATCAGGGCGGAGAAGCCGTAGGTCTGCCCGTGAATCGTGAGGCTCACGGGAACGGCCACCTGGCTGTTCGTGCTGTAGACCAGCGACTGGCTGGCCGCCTGCACGTCGCCCGTGGCCACGTTCTGCAAATCCACCGATGCCGGCGCGGCGTTGCTGGCCTCGTTGATGAAGCCCAGGTCCCAGTTGTCCTCAATATCCGTGGTGCCGTCGAACACCAGATTTCCGGTCGGCCCGGCCGCTCCGGGATATGCCTGATCGACACGCACGGTGTGGGAGATAAATGAATTGTCGCGGAAGTCGTAGACCGAGGTGTGTCCCGCGTTGGTCAGGCCCAGAAACCAGATGGCCGGAATCTGGTTGTTGCCGTTGCCGCCGTCATTCCAGTTGGTGCGGTCGAACAGGCTGAAGAATGCGTTGTTGTCCACCTGCAGCATGGGGCTGCTGCTGCCGCCGTTCAGGCCAAAGGTCACATCCTGCGTGGTCACGTCGCCGCCCGGCGCGGCCACGATGTCGGCTTGCTCTCCGATGGCGCAAATGTGATTCAAGTCCAGCCCTCCGCTGAAAACCACGAACAGGGCTCCGAGCGACTGGTATCCGCCGATCGTGCTGCACGATAAATTCCAGTTTCCCGGATCGTATACGCCGCCCGTGCCGCTGATCGACACGTGTCCGGTCGTGGGGCTGCCCGCCGGCAGGTTGCCTTCAATCGGCAAGCCGTACAGCTGGATCGCGCCGCCCAGCACGATCTTCACGCCGTCGTCCCCGTTCTGCGTGGGCGAGGAAAATGGAATCGTGGACATGTACCACAGGCCTTCGGGGATGAACACGGTCCCGCGATTGGTGATCTGCGGGCTGCCGTCGGCCGCGGCGTCGGAAATGGCCTGCTTGATGAACATGGAATTGTCCGGCAGGGTGAACGCGCTGGTCACGGAATTCGCGGCCGTCGCGGCCAGCGTCAGGCTCAGGCTGCCCGCGCCCGAAGTAATCGTGGTGATCAGGGCCTGATTGGTGACAGTGGCGGGCGGCGCGGTGGGCCAGAAGGCATTGAACCCCGTCCAGGTATTCGTTTCCGTTCCCTTGTCAATCGTCCCGCAGGTGTTGCCCGCGGCAAACAGGGCGCAATCGAACGAGTAGCCCAGCGGAACGTACGTGCCGCCGCCGTTCTGGTCCGTGTACACCAGGTAGCCCACGGCGTTGGACACCGCGGTCCAAAACACGCCCACGTAATTCACCGGCGTGCGCGTCGCGGGAGCCGTCTGTCCGGCAATCCGCCCTGGCCGGCGTCGCGCAGAATCCCCGCCACCTGCTCGGACAGCGCGCGATCCCCCGCCAGCGCGCGGTGCACCTCGTTAAAAATATCCTCGCTCATCCGCCGCGCCGCCCCCTCCGCCACTCCGTCAGGCAATACGCGCGCCAGCGTTTCGCCAATCGATCCGCGCACGTCGCGGCCCACAGCGTCGTTCGTAGCGCGCTCAAACGCCGCATACGCCGCAGGATCGAACCGCGCCGCCTGCGTTTCCCCAAACTCCTGCGAAGCGCGTGCCCTGAATTCCTGCGAAGAATGATTCGTATCTATTGCGGCATTCGCATCGCTCAACCCGCTAACACCATCGCGCACAGCCGACCCATTCGATGCACCGACCCCATTCCCAACCGGGACACCCATCCCCGCGAGCACTTTTGCCGCCTCCGCAAACATCGCCCGAAACGCCGCCGGATTCGCCCGCGCGAGTTCCGCCACCACTTCTGACTGCGCCCGCGCATCCCCCGAAAACAGCGCCGCATCGATCCGCTCCACCGACTGAGTGGCCTCGCGCAGCGCAACTACATCCCGCACCCTGCCGGGAAGCAGCTCCTTCATCGCCCGAGCCTCTTCCGCCACAGCCCGAGCCTCCTGCACAAACGCGCGCGCCTCTACCGGAGAAGGAAACGCCGCGCGAAACTCCTGATGCTCGCGCCACAGCGTCGCCGCCTCCCCGCCGTGCTGCGGATCCGCCGCCGCGGCCGCCATCCAAGGAGGCATAGCCCCAGTAGCACTGACTTCAGTCTGTGGATTTCCATCAGCCCACCTACCAACCGCCGTATCGGAAGAAGCGTTATCCCTCTGCGCCGGTATCCGCGCAGCACCGCCATTCCCAACCCCGCCGACACCGCCGTTCGCCGAAGGCGATTCAATCCCCAGAATTTCCTCGTCCGTCAGATGCGAGGCATCCGCCGCGCCACCACTCGGCGCACTCGCCGCAGGCGCACCAGCCGCGCCCTGCCCCAAATCCGTCCCGGCCCAATCCAGTTCCACTTGCGGCCCGCTCATAGCCCCTCCAAGTAGCACAGGCATTCAGCCTGTGGCTTTCCATAGCTAACTCCCGGCCCGTTCCCGACAGACTCGCCCCACCAGCCACAAAATTTAACGATTTGCATTCATCATCCGGAATTCCACGGGCCGCCCTTCCTCGTTCAGGGTAAAAAGCCTGTGCTACTGCTTCGCCGGCGTGCCTTGCCCCGCATACGCCAGCCCAATCGCCCGCAAATGCAACTCCGCATGCGCCCGCACATTGGCAAAGCCCGCAGGATTCTCGATGCGCGCCACCTGCCCCGCATCCGAATTGGCCCACCGCCGGCACTCCTCCAGCTCCACTACATGATTGTCAAACAGCAAATCGATCGGCACGGACGGCTCCAGTATCGCCCCCTGTAGCACAGGCTTTTTACCCTGACCGAGGAAGGGCAGCCTGTGGCTTTCCGTTACACGTTCCCGGCCCGTTCCCGGCAGACTCCCCGCGCCATCCGAAGCATCATCCGTAAAATTTGACGATTCGCTTTCAGCATCCGGAATTCCACAGGCTGAAGCCTGTGCTACCGGTGGCGCCACGGGAACCTTCCTCGCAATCGGCGCCCTGCCAGCAGCACATCGATCTCCCGCAGCTGCTTGTTGCGCGAATCTTCTCCCGGCACCACCAAGTCCGACAATCCCAGCACGCCCTTCACAAATCCGATATTCGCCGGATCGGCCAGCGCCTGCTGAATCATGGGATCGGACGAGGCCATGAGCTGCTGCACCACCGCGCGCTGCTGCGACTTCAATCGCGGAAACGTTTCATCGCTTTCCGGATGCGCCTGAATGTTGCCCTTCAAATCCGCCAGGCGAATCCAATGCGACTCAAACTCCCCGCCCGGCCCCAGAATTGGAATCTCCGCGTCCTCCGGCCGATTTTTCCGGAAACAATCCACCGACAGCAGCATCACGTCCGAATAAAAACTTTTCAGACGCCGCCACACCAGGCCCAGCCGTCCCAGCGCCTGATCGCGCGCCATGGCGTAACCCGTGGCCGTTTTCTGCGAATCCATTTCGCCGCCAAACACCGCGGGAAACAACCCGGTCAAAAATTGCGACACCGGCCCCATCAATTCCTGCTGATGCCGCACCAGGTCCGGCGGCACCTGCGCCGGCGCGGGCTGAAAAAATCCCGCCGCCAGCGGCTGCCCCGGACGCGCCCGCGCCGGATAATGCGCCGCAGGCTCGGCGGTTTGATTGGCCAGCGCGTCAAAATCCAAAACCTGCGGATCGGCGTAAATCGGCGGAATGCCGTACTCGTAAGTCTCCGCCTGAATATTGGAAAGCGTGTTGTAGCGTTCCTGAATCTGCACCAGCGAATCGCCCACCGAAGGCCGGTTCTGCCCGTCGCCCGGCAGCGCATGCATCACGCGCCAGCGGTCGTCCATCGATTCGTTGCGCTACTCGCAGTAAGTATCGCCCGCATAGGCCACGTAGCAGCCGTCGGGAAACAGCGCCAGCAGCGCGTCGCGCGTAGCTTTGTCTTCGATCGCGTAAAACGACCACGGCCGGATCCAGGTCCGCGAAAACGTAATCAGGTTAAACAGCGCGTCTCCCGGATGCGTCATGGGCAACCCTTGCGAAATGGCCACGCGCGTTGAACGCGCATACACTTCGTCCGCCGATTGCGGTCCGCCCATTTGAATCTTGTCCGCCGCGAGAGGATAGCTGGCCTTCAATTTCGCGCGATGCACTTCCATCGACCACTGCAGGTACGGATATTCGTGCATCTCATTGGCCCACACCGGAGTGTTCAGCTCGAGCCCACCCACTACGGAGATCACTTCCTGCCCGTTGGCCACGCGCCGTACATCGGTAATCACCGGCACAGCCACACGCGGCGCAGGCTTGAAATGCTCCGGCCCCAGCCCCGCGCCGCACATCCTGCAAATCACAGGAGGAAGCAACCCAGGAGCACCAGTAGCACAGACTTCAGTCTGTGGATTTTCGTCAGAGTTCCCAAGCCCCACCCGCCGCCCATAACCTGAAACCCGCGAATTTAAGTCAGGGCCATCTAGTCCTGACGGACCCCCACAGACTGAAGTCTGTGCTACCTCAGTCTGTGCCACCGGCTGCTCCGCCCCGCATTCCGGGCACACGTACGCGTCGTCGCCTAGCGGCACGTAGTGCTCTTCAATCACCGGCTCCTCGTGCGAACCGAACCGCTGCGCGTCCGCCACAAACCGCACGTAACCGCCGATTTTTCCATCCGTCCACAAATAAAACGCCACGCCCGTCAGCAAATGCTGCACGCGATTATTCTGCTCGACGAGGTCGCACACCTCGGACGCCGCGCGCGCCGCGGTAATGTCCCCGATCGACTGCGCCGACTGCGGATAAAACTGCGTCGCCGGAACGTCCTGGCTGAGAATGGAAATAAACGAGAGCCCAAACGCCTGATACAAATTGGTGACAAACTGGTAGCGCGGCATCTCCGCCGCGGCGCTGTCGTCATACATTTTCGATTCGTAGGGCAAGTGCCAGGTCATGTCCTGCGGATTCCACCAGGCATACTGCAGCCCCTGCCAGAACAGCCGAGCCTGGCGGATGCGCCGGATCTCATGCCGCCGAGCCATCATGCCTTCTTCGCGATACTCCACCACCAGCTCGCGCAGCGCGTTCACCAGGTCCGGCCGCAGCTCCTCGAGCCGCTCGTTGTTCGGTCCCAGCGAAAGTTTGGCCAGCGCATCCTGCAAGCTAGCCGCCGGCTTGCCGTCCACGCCAGCAGGAGAAGCGAGCCCAGCCCGCGAACCCTCCAGCGGCGCGACAAACCCGTTGTTCGGCGCAAACCCGTCGCCGCGCGCCCCACCGTCGCCATTCAAAATCGCACCCTCGCCCAACCCATTCATCTGTTTAATCATGTTTTTAAGTACGCGGCTCAAGTAGCACAGCGCCGCAGCGCGCCCCCATTGACGTTCACCGCCAACTAGGATAGAAGGAGTCCTGCCCAGGCACCACGCGGGCCGCATCTAGGCCATTCACCAACTCATTAATCAGGAGGCGCACATGCTCGGCGGATTAATCTGGTGGTGCATCGTCGGAGGAGTCGCCGGCTTCCTCGCCGGAAAAGTAATGAAGGGCGGCGGCTTCGGCGTGCTGATGGACATCGTGGTCGGCATTGTCGGCGCGATCATTGGCGGATGGGTGTTCGGCTTCCTCGGAATCCTGCGCAGCGGCGGAATGATCGCCTCGATCATCGTGGCCTTCGTCGGCGCCTGCATCCTGCTGTGGCTGGTGCGCCTGATCAAAACAGCGTGAAGCGAGAAGTAGCACAGGCTTCAGCCCGTGTGCTTTTCGTAAAGTCCGAGGAAGTCTCAGATCAAACCGACGCAGGCGAAAGCCTGTGCTACACGGATTTCTCTTTCCCCATGGCGCTTTTGCCCGCCGCGAATTCCCTCTCGCGCGCGATCTGCGACCAGGTACGCTTGCGCACCGGCCCCAGCCCCACCAGCCCGCCGCGCGCACCATCCTCCGGCGCAATCGGCGGAAACCCAGCCGTCCCCAGCAGCGAATTCACCAGCGCGCGATTTTCGGCCCGCAGACGAGCCACGTCTTCCTCGAGCAAAAGCACATACCGTCCGCGCAACCGCCGAGCCATCCAGGAAGTCAAGTTTCCCCACATAAAAAAATCTATGCGCTCCCGATTCAAGTAGGAAAAACTGCACAGGTTCCGGAAAAAATAGTCTGTTTCGCCATTCCGTTCACGGCGAACGTTCTCGGTGAACCGAAGGAGCGCGGAAGCTTTCTCTCTTCTCTGGTACTGAACCCCAGGAGAGATTCCTCGCTTCGCTCGGAATGACAATAGGATTGGGGCGAATGCCAAAATCAATTCAGCACACCAATCTCAGCTATTCCGCGTCTAATTTAAAATGCGGCGTATATTGCTTTTAGACGCCGCTATGCCAATTTCGCACTCGCCAGGAGCCGTGTGAGCGCCGAACTCCCCGAGCCCTTCACAGACCCAGCCGCCGCAGAAACAGTCGCAACAGGCCTTCCCGCCGCAGGCGAAACGCCCTCAGGCAAAGCCTCAGCCGCGCCGGCCTCAACCGCCGCCGGCAATGGCCAGGCCCTGACCGCCGACTCTGCCGCGCCCGGCATCCTCACCGCGACGCCCAACCCTGCCCCCGGCAACACCAGCCTCACGCGCTGGGCCATCCTCATCGGCGCCGGAGTCTTCGCCACAACCATGTCGCAGCCCGCCGTGCTGCGCCTGCCATTTCAAAATTTGCTGAAGGCTGACCTGCACGTTTCCCGCGCGGTGATGGCCTCATTCTTCGCGCTCAGCACACTGGCCTGGTACTTCAAACCCATTGCCGGAATTTTTACCGACAGCTTTCCGATCCTGGGCACGCGCCGCAAATACTATCTAGTCTTTAGCGCCATTATCGCCGGCGGGCTGTACCTCCTGGTGGGAGTCGTGCCGCGCACCTACATGGCCGTGCTGCTGGCCATGATTGCCGTGAACTGCATGCTCGTCGTCGGCAGCACCGTCGTGGGCGGCCTCGCCGTCGAAATCGGCCAGGAAGCCCGCGCCACCGGCCGCCTGAATTCCGCCCGCTATTTCGTGATGAACGCCTGCACGCTGATCGGCGGCCCGCTGGGAGGTTTTCTGGCCGCGCGCGCCTTTGGCATGACGGCCATTGCCGGCGCGATCATCGCGCTCTCCGTGGTTCCCTTCGCGTTGTGGATGGTCAAGGAGCCGCACGTCGCGACCAGCAACTCGCAGTCCTGGATCGCGGCCAAAGCCCAGTTCCACACGCTGATGCGCTCAAAGACGCTGTGGACCGCCGCCGGACTCCTGTTCCTCGTCTACATCAGCCCGGGCTTTTCCACGCCGCTGTACTATTTCCAGGTCGACACGCTGCACTTGTCGCAGGAATTTATCGGCACGCTGATCCTGCTGGCCGGGGCCTTTGGCATCGCCGGCGCGTTCGCCTACGGCTTTTTGTGCAAATACCTGAACCTGCGCACGCTGCTGTACCTGGGCATCATCGTCAGCACCGTGGGCACGCTGTGCTACCTCTTCTACCACTCCGGCAAAGCCGCATCCATCATCGAAAGCGAAAACGGTCTGATCGGCACCTTCGCCGAGCTAGCGCTAATGGACCTGGCCGCCCGAGCCACCCCGCGCGGCAGCGAAGGTCTGGGCTTCGCCCTGATGATGAGCGTGCGCAACGGCAGCCAGGCCCTCAGCGACATCTTCGGCTCCTGGCTGATCGACCAGCACCACGTGAGCTTCTTCCACCTGGTCTGGCTGAACGCCGGCACCACAGCCCTGGTCCTAATCGTGATCCCGTTCCTCCCAAAAATCCTGGTCCAACAAAGCGACGCGTAAGTAGCACAGACTTCAGTCTGTGGCTTTCCATCCCGAAACCCAGGCCGCCCGGAATAACCGATGACCCCAGCCACCACAGTTCTAAATTCCATCGCCAAAGCCAAGCTCATTCAGAAACCCACAGACTGAAGTCTGTGCCACAAAAGAACCAAACCAAAACTCCCCAACCCGCACCTTCATGCTACTATGTCACGAATAATGACCATCTACTATGAACGCAATCTTCCCCACTGGTATCCCCCGGGCCAGGATATCTTCCTGACCTGGCGGCTAAGAGGCTCCCTGCCGCGCCACCTGCGCGGCATCGCATCGAAAGATCTCTCCGGAAAACGCTTCGTCGAGCTCGATCGAGCCCTGGACAAGGCCGACGTCGGACCTCTCTGGCTGCGCGACCCGCGCGTAGCCGAATCTCTCCCGGTGCTATTCCGCGAGGCAGTCGAAAAACGGCTCCACTCCGTTCACGCCTACGCGATTATGGCCAATCACGTTCACGTCCTGATCACGCCGCTCGCTCCCGTTGCCTCAATCACAAAGCGCGTCAAAGGCGCAAGCGCCCGCGGCGCAAACCGTCTCCTCGGCTTCACCGGCAGTCTGTTCTGGCAAGACGAGTCCTTCGATCACTGGATCCGCACCCCAGGAGAATGGCAAAAAATCCGCAACTACATAGAACAAAACCCAGTCTCAGCAGGCCTGGTTGCCCGCCCCGAAGACTGGCCCTGGTCCAGCGCAAGCCACCCGCTGCAGTAAGTAGCACAGACTTCAGTCTGTGGCCTTCCAGAAGAGCTAGGCAGGATTAAAGATTTTAAGATCGCAGTGGCAGTAGCAGTGGCAGTGGCAGTAGCAGTCGCCACCGCTACACCGCTACGAACCGCCACAGCCACGTCTTTCGGCCGCAGTCCGAGTCCCGCAACGCACCGCCACAGACTGAAGTCTGTGCTACAAAAAAACTACCACCCCTGCGGCCGCCATCTCCGCGGCACCACCGGCGTCACGCGCCGCGTCTCCTCCGCCGCAAATTTCTTCATCCAAATCGCGCGCGAAGTGGGATCCACCGCCGTGACGCGTCCCGCCGCCAGCACCTCGGCCGGAGCCCGCCCCGGCTCCAGCGCCGACTTCAGCCCGTACCGCGCCGAGTCCGCCGGATCGTCGCCATCGCACTTCAGCGTGTCCTCGACGTTCGCCGGATCGCGCGTCAGCGTCGGCAAATTCTCAATCAGCCGTACGCAATTATCGGCAATCAACCAGTGATCCGTCTCCAGCGCCTGATACATCAGCATCCACCCGCCCACGCGATCGTTGTCCGCGGGAGTCGCGCGCGGCAGCCCGGCCGCCGCCAAGCCGATCGCCCAGCTGATCGGCAATCGAAGCGTCCGCGGTGCGCTGCGCGAACGCGTCCGGCGAAAGAAACACGTCGCGAATGCGCTCGGCGCGCCCCAGGCGGTCCACGCTGCGCTCGGCGATGGCCGCGGCCAGCATGCGCGGCGAAAGCCGGTTCTGCACAAACTCGCGATAGGTCACCACCACGCCGTCCGGCCGCGTGGCGTGCCAGTAGACCGCGCTGGGATGCTCGAATCCCCAGTCGATCGAAATCCACCGCGGAGTCCATGGCTCGAGCTGCACGTGCTCGGCGCGCACCGTGTGCCTGGCCGACCGAAAAAATATCGAAGTACTGCCCGGCGTAAACGTCCCACTCGCCTTCGAGAAACGCGCGCCGCAGCGCCTCCGGCAACTGCCCCAATGTTTTCTTGTAATGCGTCGTCGTCCGCGAAGCAGGGATTGTCCGCAATCGTGGCGTGAATAAATTCGTATTCATCCGCGTCGTACTGGTCGGGCCGGTCCATGCCCGGAGCGGGCACGCGATCCACCCACAGCGCCTTCACCCAGGCGTGCCCGATGTTGCCGGGATTCGTCGCGCCGGCCATGCACGGCCGCGCGCCCTTCAATGCGGCAGCGGTTGCGGCTGGTTAAAAATTGCCACTGCTTCAGCGTGAAATGCGTCAGCTCATCGACGCCGATGAAAAGATATTCCGCGCCCTGGTAGCGGTAAACGTCGTTCTCCGTATCGCAATAAGCAAAGCGCGTGGTCGACCCGTTCAGCCAGGTCACAATGTGTTTCGCTTCGTTGTATTTTTCGTACAACTCGCGCGGCACATCCCGCCGGAAATACGTGATCAGCGAAGCTTCCAGCTCCGGAAACGTCCGCCGCAGCAGCAGCGTGTCCACTCCCGGATGCAGGTGCGCCTGGTAAATCGCCTCGTATAGCAGCGCCTTGGTTTTTCCCGGCCCGGCCGCCCCGCCGAACAGCCGGTACTTCGGCGCGCGAATCATGAAATTCGCCCTGCCGCGCAAACGGCTCGTACCCAACCTTCCTGCAAAATTCCTTAAATCCGCGAATGCACTTCTTAGCCACAGTTTTGTCCTAAGTAGCACAGACTTCAGTCTGTGGCTTTCCACAACATCAATGAACCCGTTCCGCCAGCCCAAGCGCCCCAACCCAGCCCAATCCGCACATTTCCAAATCCGTCCCAACGAAGGCGCAGCGCCAGCCAAGCCCCCATGGACCCCCACAGACTGAAGTCTGTGCTACCCATCACTGGCCTTTCATTTTCTTCCCAACAAAAAACGCCGCAGCTCCGGCGATAAAACAAATCCCCGTGCCGTAGTGGTGCAAACTCAGCACAATGCCCACAATGAACGCGCCCGCCCCGCCGATCTGCACGTAAAGCCCAATAGCTTGTTTCGAGAGTGCGGAAGCAGTGGCCGAAGCCGCCGGTGTAGCCGCTGAACCCGGTGTCGCCGTTGTGACCGGTGTCGAAGTCATAATTCCCCCTAAATTAACTCAATCGAAATCCGAGCCTTCAAGTAGCACAGACTTCAGTCTGTGGCCTTCCGCAACATCAGCGAGCCCGTTCCGTCAGCCCAAGCGCCCCGAGCCAGCCCAATCCGCAGAATCCCAAATCCGTCCCAACGAAGGCACATCGCCAGCCAAGATCCAATGGACCCCCACAGACTGAAGGCTGTGCTACAAAAAGCGCTACCAAAGCGCTACAAACGCGCGACAAAGCGCCCACTCAGCAGCAGCCCCGCAGCAGCCGCGTCGATCCATTCGCCTGATACACGTACGCGCCAATCTCCCAGCCGCCCCCCGCCAGATTCTGATTGAAGAGCGACACGCCGCCCGGCCATGCCGACCCCGCCGCGAGCCCGTTCTGATACGCCGTCCCCAGATTCACTCCCGCATCCACCGCCGGAGAATTCGCCAGCAGCGAATAATTCCCCGTCGACGTCAGCGCACCGGCGTTCGCCAGCCGCGGATCCGCGCTGAACGAATGCGCGTCCTGCGCAGCCGCGCTTTGCCATCCCGCAAACGTGTACCCCGTCCCGCCCCAGTTGAACGGCGTCCCCGACGCCGAAAAATAATCGTTGTAATCGAACGCCGTGGAAGTTTCAGAAGCCGCGTCGACCAGCGCGTACGCGCCCGCGTACACAATATTATTTTTCACCTGCGTGCCGGTCGTGGCGTTCTGCAATTCGATCGCGGCATTCGCCAGCGCCGGAGCGTAAATCGTGTTGTCATACACCAGGCTGCCGGCATCCGCGCCGTAGGCGTAATACGCCGCGCCGCCCGAAGCGCTCGGCTGGCACTGTGAGCAGTCGATCAGGTTGTCCCACAGCGTGATTTGCCCGTGCAATCCTTCGCCAATGTTGCCGTTCATCCCCAGGTATACGGCCCACTCGAAATTTCCGTACAGCAAACTGTGCGAAAGCGTTACCGTCGTGTTCGCGTCGCCCACCAGCATGCCGTAGCCGTGCGCCACATTCGTATTGGACCGGAACGGACCCGCCGTGCTCTGCAAAATGCAACCGTCGACCACGTTGTTCGTCGAGCCGCCGTGCGCCACGATCAGCGACCACACACTGCCCGTGAACACATTGGCCTCGCGCAAGTACGTGTCGTTCACAAACGTGGAATTCTGCAGCAGATTATTGGTCGTCCCGGGCCCGTAGATGCACACCGGGGAATCGCCGTAGGAGTTGTAGCCTGTCAGGTTCGTGGCCACGTTGTTGTTCGCGCCGGTGTAAAAACAAAAATTGTGCCGCCAGGAATCGTGCGTGGCCAGGTTTTCAATCGTGTTGTGCGAGCCGGTGATGATGATGTTCCCGAGGCAGGCAAACAGCGTGGTGCTGGTGCAATACACTTCGGAAGTGTCCAGGCCGTTCATCACCAGGTAGGATTTTCCGTTGTCCCAAAAATTATAGGTGGGGCTCGTCGAGGTCACGTAGTCGTACAGTTTTCCGTTGCTTGCCACATTCGATCCGTCCGACGCGTGCAGGTAGAGGTACGTCCCGTCGTAAAACCACGATCCCGGCGTCTGATCCACGCCCAGAGCATTGTTCGCCGCCTTCAGCAGCGTATCGTTTTCCCACACCGCGACCGGAGCGCTCGCGAGCGCCGCATAGTACGTGTACGCGGTAGTGTTGGTCGCCACGATCGACGCGACCACCACGTTGCCCCCGGCAAACGAGTAGCCCGCGACCGACGCGTTCTGCGACTGGTCTCCGCCGCCAAACAATTCATACAGCGATTCGCCGTTGCCCGCGTAATACGCCACGTTGCGCGAGGTGCTGTACAGCGTAACCAGCTGCCGCACGGTGTTATCCAAGTTGTACGAAATCGGATCCGAAGTAACCGTCGTGCCGGCCGCCACCGTCGTGCCGTTGTTCCCCCCGCCCCAGGTAATCCGCGTGATGGACGAAGCATCCGGCAGCGTCGCCGCCGGCCCGATCCCCGCGCCCGTAATGTTCAGCGCCAGCGTGGGAGAAGCCGTCACGCTGATGGTAATTTCTGTCGCCGCGTTGGAAATTTCTCCCACCGGAATTCCCTGGCGGAAATTGATGGTCGCCGAATCGCTCGCATAGGTGCCCAAACTCGGCCGCTGAAAAATCGTGGTCATGGTATTCGGCGCGAGCGCGTAGCCGCTGGTATTCAAATTCGTCGCGCCCTTGATGATCGGATTCGCCCCCGTCCCATACGTGCCAAACGTGATCGGCGATCCGCTCGCCCCGCTCGAAGGCACAACCAGCGCCGTCCCGTACCAGGCGTCCCCGCGATTAAAAAGCACAGAGTCGCCCGCCGCCAACGCACTCGAATTCACCTTGCTAACCGTTTGCCAAGCCGCCGCACTAGAAGTCCCTGCATTGGCATCGGACCCCGCAGCCGCCACATAATAAGTAGTCCCCAAAACCGGCCAAGCAAACCAAAAAGTACCCGCCACAAGTAGCACAGACTTCAGTCTGTGGCCGTCCACCAAAAAACCCAGCCGCCCCCGCCAGCCGAGCCCAATCCGTTCAGCCCGTTCACCAGCGCATCCAAGCCGGCGCTCCGCAATCCCACCCAACCGAAATCCTCTCCCAAGAAAATCACTCCACCGCATAGCTAATCCCGCCCGACACCTGCCCCGATCCCGAGCTGAACACGCACAAGCTATCCCCGGAGTTTGCCTCCGCCCCCACCGAAGCGTCCCCGTTCCCCAGCGCGATCCCGCCATTAGCCGCAAAATTCCATCCAGTAGCCGCCGTAGCCCCGCCAAACCCGCTCACTCCCGCAGTGCCCGTCGCGCACACCGAGCCCGTACCCTCCACAATCGCCACATCCGCAGCCGCAGCCGCCACCACGTGAATCGACCAAACATAAATTTTCTCGGAAGCCGTCCCCGCCACAATCTGCGTATTCCCAGTCTGATTAATGCTGGCAAAAAATTTGCCCACCCCGCGGCAAGGATCCCCACCCCCAACCCCACCCACCACCTGAGATTGCGCAGCAGGTAGCACAGACTTCAGTCTGTGGCCCTCCAAAACCGAACCCAGCCCCACCCGCGAACCCAGCCCCGGAGCCGCCCGCCAGTAGCACAGACTTCAGTCTGTGGCCCTCCAAAACCGAACCCAGCCCCACCCGCGAACCCAGCCCCACCGGCGCCAAGTCGAAACTCGTCCCCGCAAACCCGCCCCGCCCCTCAGCCCCGCCCGCTCGCAACACTCCCAACACCCCAGCCAAAATAAAAATCCCAAACGGCCACCAGGATCTCCCGCGAATTTTCTTCTCGCCAATCCTCCCGGACGCTGATCGACCAGAAGCTGAAGATCCCCCGTCGCCGCCCGTTCCCTCCGCGCCAGAATTCCTCAAAACCGCGTCCCGCGCGCCCGCCGACAAATCCAGCAGCCCGCGCAACACTCCAAACTCAATCGCCACCGCCGCCGCTTCATCCGCCGCAGCGTCGCCCGAATTCGGCGCCACAATCCGCAGCTCCCGGTCCGAATGCACCACTCCCCCCGGACGATCCACAACCACCGGAGCCGCCGCCAGCTGCGCCACATGCCGCAATACCGCAGCCTCCAGCGCACTATCCACGGAATCGAAATGAATGGCCGCTACCATCGAAGAAGTTTTTCCAGGCAAGCCCGCCGTAGCCTCGGCGAAGGAGGGGGAGGAAGCGTCCCGATTAAACAAGTCCGCTTCCTCGTAGCCTGAAGTCTTCGATTGCAGCGTGGTGGAATCCGGCCGCAGGCAGGAGTCAGGGGTCAGATCGGCCGGGGCAAGTTCGATGGTTATGCAATACCCAGCCAGCGGCCCGCCCACAACGGCGTCCGCCGGCAAAAATTCCGTAACCGCAAAGCCCCCCAGCCGCAACAAATGGCGGGTAGCCCGCGCACAATTCGATTCGCCAATAATCTTGATTCGCATGTTTTTAAGTAGCACAGACTTCAGTCTGTGGCTTTACTGAAACGCAATCGAGGACGAACGCGAGAGGAGCAACGCACAAAAAGAAAACAAACCAAACGCAGCCAAAATCAAATCGAAATCAAAAACAAACGAAAAATCAAAACAAAATCAACCCCAACCAAAATCCAATCCCCAAAGCAGCAACCTCAACACAACCCGCAAGCCCTGCTTCACCAATTAAAAATCAACAGGCTGAAGCCTGTTCTACTAAATTCCAGCCTCACCTTACGAACGTCACCACCGCCGGGCCTGTCCCGCTGGCCGCCTGCAAAAACGCCACCGTATCCCCCGCGTAGAATCGCAGCCCCGACCCGCCGTCCTGCACCGCGCCCGAATGCCGCGCCGCAAACACGCTCTCGACGCTGCCCGCCGCAATGGTGTCCTGCGTAGCAGCATCGCCCGAATCCGTGCGCACCCGCAAATCCACCGCCACAGAATTCTTGATTGACACGCCCATGCAATCCACAGGCGCGACAACGGCAGTCCAGGAAACCGTATCCACCGCAACCTGCTTCTTAACGTAATTAGGATTGGAACCCATAAGTAGCACAGACTTCAGTCTGTGGCCTTCCCCAAACAAACCCAGCCCGATCCGCCAACCCGGCCCGATCCCATAACCAACCCAGCCGGCCACTGCCAAGCCGTCCAAGTCAAGCCCAGCCGCCCATCGCTCTTAAATTAAAAAAAGCCAACGCGAAATCCCCGGGCGTGACCCGCATCACAGACACCCACGAGCCACTTCCGCTACCGTGATCCCGGAGGCCAAACTCCCATGAAAAACAAATCGCCCAACAACACGAGCAACGTTTTCCTCGGCCAGCTCGAGCATCGCGGCGGCAAAAAACTGGGCCAGCAAGGCACCGAGTTCTTCCACAAAAAACGCGAAGTCCGCAAGCACCCCACGCGCGGCTTCCGAGGAAAAAAGGGCTAAGCCTAAAGTAGGACAGGCTTCAGCCTGTCAGGTTTAAACGCCGCAAAGAGCGAAACGCGCCACAAGAGAAACCGAGCGCCAGTCGCGAAATGCCACTAGAAGCGCTACGGCAGCACCTTGGCCGTCAGCGAAGCGCCGCCGGTCGACGAAGTCATCTTGATTCGCAGAAAGCGCGCCCGCACCGCCTGCACCGTGCGCGCTTCTCCGGCCGTGGCCGTGGAGGTGTCCAGCGCGAAATATTCCGAGTCCACGTCGGCCGCCGCTCCCTGCAGCACGATGCTGATGGCCGAGGGCGCCGTGCCGAAAATGGTCAGCCAGCGCACGGTATGCCCCTGATCGGGCAGGCCTGCGGGCTCGGGAATGGCAAACTGCGCTCCGGCCGTTCCGTTCGCCGGAAAAGCCTCGGCGTTGAAGCTAAAGCCAACGTCCCCGGGAAAAAGGGAAAACGGCGGCACGCTGTTACTATAAACAGGCATAAGATCTCCGGAACAAAAAGTAGGACAGGCTTCAGCCTGTCAGGTTTAAATGCCAAGGCGGCAGAAAAAACGCGAAAAGAATCAACCGCAAGCGCACAAAAAAAGAACCGGAAAAAGCTAAAAAGAGCTAAAGAAAAAAAACGAAGCAACAAGAAAGAAGCGAACAGAACAAAGATCGAAGCGAGAAAAAGAAAGGAAAGAAACCCGAAGGCGTAATTCTGCGATCCGGAATGTACCATGAAGAGACGTAATTTGTCAAGTAATTAATTATTTATTTTCTAAGCGCCACAAGTCACGTAAAATGTCCGCCGGCGCCGCACCCGCCCGTCCCCCGGCGAACGGCCCCGGCCCAGGCCCCGGCCACCAAGGAGATCACCATGCGCTTCTCAATTCTCGTCGCGGCTCTGCTGCTCTTCGCCGGCGCCTCCGGCGCGCAATCCAAGGCCGCCAGCAAGCAGGACCAGCTGCCCCCCGACTTCGTCCCCACCGGCAAGCAAATGTTCAAGCAGTACTGCGCCGCCTGCCACGGCCTGGACGCCAAGGGACACGGCCCCGCCCGCGCCGCGCTTAAAGTTCCCGCCGCCGACCTCACCACGCTCGCCAAACGCCACGGCGGCGAATTCCCCTACGATCTGGTCACCAACGTCCTGCGCTTCGGCCCCGGCGTCGCCGCCCACGGCTCCTCCGACATGCCCACCTGGGGCGGCATCTTCCAGTACATGGACAACTACAACCAGGCCGCCGTGCAAAAACGAATCAAAAATCTGTGCGACTACCTGGCATCCTTGCAAGAAAAATAAACTCGCCCGTTTTAAGGGCAATCCCTGCCCCAACGGCCACCAGCGCCCCAACGAGAACCAGCTCCAATTGGCGACCCGCGCAGCCCCAACGCCAAGGCCAACCTCTGCTCCAAGCGCAACCCTGCCCCAACGTCAATCACTGCGGGAATGGCAACCCCTCCTCGAAGGCCAACCGCCCATCCGTTTTGTCATTCCGAGGGCCGCATTTGCCCGAGGAATCTCTCTGCGGTTTTGTCCAACTCAAAACAAAGAGAGATTCCTCGGGCGAATGCGGCCCTCGGTATGACAAAGAATCTAAGTCTTCCGCCGCCACTAAAGTCGTGTCCTACCGTGTCCGATCGAGCTCTACCGCACCCTCACCGCGCCCACAAAGATCCGGAGGACGACCCGGAACTTGTCACGAAGTCTCCTCCTACCGAAAATATCCGCTCGGAGGAAACATTCCCGCGCCCATCAATTCCTTCCCTACCGCTCTGCGAATTTCCTCTGTCCAATCCGCCCAGGTCAATTCGCTGATCCCCAGATGCCGCCGCGCCGCCCGGTACTCCGCTCCGCCCAGGTAATAAATCCGAAACAAAACCGCGCGGCTGGCAGGCATCCTCCGCCCGGCACACGCGCTAGCCTGCGCCCTGGCACAGGCCTCAGCCCGCGCGCCGTGCCCGCCGAGAAACCCAGCCTTCGCGCCAGCGCGTGTTCCCCCGCAAGCAACGCCATCGCCATCGATTCCCGCATCAACCCCGGCGAAACAATTCTCAACGCCCGCCAACGATTCCGCTCTCCCCGCACCCAGCGCCCGCTCCGCTGCCGGCGAATGTGTCCGCGCCGCACCCAGCGCGCGCTCTCCCGCCAGCTCAAAATCGCAAACGTACTCCGCCATTCGCGGCAAGCGGTCCGGCTTCCACAAATATTCCCCCGCGCTCTCCGCATTCAGCGTGGAAATCCGGTTGTCAATCACTTCCCGAGCCGCGCAATAAACCTGATGACAAACATCGAACGCAAACGTAGTAAGCATACTCACCCCGTCCACGCAGCCGAAGCCTATCCGACCAACGTTCATCAAGTGGGACAGGCTTTCAGCCTGTCCGGTTTCAATGCCCCGAAGCCCGTCCAAAAAAATCAAAGAACCTCACCCGGTGAAAGATTGCGCAACCAAATTTCATCGAACCAATCCCCGGTACGCCACGCTTCAACCTGTTCGCTTTGCCTGTTTGCACGCCGAATATTTAAACCGACAGGCTGAAGCCTGTCCTGCCCACGGCCCAAAATCTCACCGCCCACGCCCCGCGCTCTTACTCCGCGCACGAATCTCCTCATCCCGCCGCCGCACCCGCTCGAGGATCTCGTCCCGCACCCTTCCCGGACCGCAAACCGGACCATGCCCGACGCGCAATTCCTTCGCCGTCGCCAACTCCTTCGCGCTCATTCCGCGCCATTCAAAATCGGAAAACGAACGAAGTTGCGATTCCGCGTAGCCAGCCGCGTCCGTAGCAGCCGTGTCCGCCCCACTGGAAGCCGCACCGGAAGTCGCCGCAGCCGCACTGGCATGGGAATCCACAACAGCACTGGAATTTAAATTTAAACTCAAATTTGAATTGGCATCCGCGCCCGCATTGCAATTCGCCTGCCCCTTTGAATCTTCAATAGCCCTGCAGTCGAAAGCTGTGCCTGAACTGGCGCTCACACCGCCGCCTAATCCAGGGCTTGACCCAGCGCCCGGTGTGGCTCTTAAACCGGGATTTTCTCCGGCCTTTGCCTTTGTATTTGAATTTGAAGCTGAATTTGAATTTGAACTCACTCTGGACTTTGAATTTCCAGAAAAATGAACGACGTCTCCGGCCACGCCACTCCCCGCGCCGCCGCGCTCCCCGCTCAAACCCCCATCCAATTCCTCATCCCACTTCAAATCCAAATTCAGATTCAAACCCAAATCCTGCGCTTGATCCCGCTCAACCCCACCCTTGATCCCCGCACGCCCGCGCGTCCGCTCTAAATCTTCCGCCGGCGCCTCGCCGCCAAAGCCCGCCCGCGCCAGCGCCGCCCGGCCGCGCGCGAACCGCGCCATGTACTCCGCAAGCTGCTGCTTCGGCACGGGCGGCGCAAATCGCTCCAGCCGCATGCGCCAGGAAGGCGCCGGCAATCTTCCCGGCACATCGCTTCCCGTCCAGTGCGCGTACAGTTTTCCCTGGTGTTCCCAGACAAACAGCAGCCCGCGATCCCGAAATTCCGCGAACACCTGCTCCAGCCGTTCGATCGTCAGGTTTCGCCGGATGGCCGCCACGCGCCCCCAGATCACCCGCAAGTTCGTAATTTCAAAACATCCCGAAGCGTCCGCCAGCCCGTAGAGCCAGGCATACTCCGCCTGCGCCCACTCCGCGCAAGCCGCGAGCTTGTCCGACCCCCACAAAGCGTCAAAATCAATCACCCTCTTAGGCATGGCACCCCCAAATCAAACCCAAAGCGCCGCAAAAAAAACCAAAGGAGAACAAACTTCACAAGTTGCGGAAAAAGTCGCCTCATCCGTTTGTCATTCCGAGCGGAGCGAGGAATCTCTCTTTTCTTTTCTGATAATTAAGCCCAGAAGAGATTCGTCGCTCCTCTCGGAATGGCAAAATCGAGTACTTTTTGCAACTTGTTCCGACTGTTTTATTTTCCGCGACCCCAGCATCAACTCAAAAATCACCGACCCGCGCGAAAGAATCCGCCAAACAAAAAAGTAGAACCGCCTTCCCTCCGTTCACTTTTCCGCAACCCAATCCAGCTATTTTCTTCCCGCGACGCCCACAAGAAATCACTCCGCCGAACCAGCGCTCCACATCATTCTCCACGACCGTCAGCACTCTCAGCACGCGCCCCGCCCCAGCCGATACTCCCAGACGCAATCCCCGCGCCCATCCGCCGCGGCCCGCGCCGCGCAAGCCCCGTCGCGATGCCGCTTCACCAGGTCGTACCCGCCGTTTTCCTCTTTCCGCAAATGCCGCAGCTGCGCCGAAATCGACGCCTCGCCGTACCGCGTCAGCGCCCGCAATTCCCCTAGCGTCAGCCAGGTCCCGCAATCCGCCGCCGAAAGCATCACGTCGCGGATAGTTTCCCTCTGCGAACGCAGCCGCCTCGCGTCATACATGCCGGAAGCCACCGCCGCGCTAGCCACCACTCCCTCCGGAAACCGCGAAAGCTCGCCGGCCAGCCCCCCGGCCTCGTAATGCATGGCTCCGCTCTGCGCTGTTCCCAGATCCAACGCGGTAGCATCGCCATCTACTGCATTGCCATCTAATGTGCTGCTATTAAGCACGTCGCCACTCATCGTAACCTCCTTCACCGCTCCGACCTGCGATTCAGACTCCACAAATCCCACGCCCGAACCCCAACCCGAAAACACCAGCTCGAAACACCAACTGAAAATCCACGCCGTGCAATCCGCCGTCCCGTACACTTTTACCGGCTCCCCACCAAGGGCTGCGCCGGCGAAACATCGCCACGCTCCCCCGTCAGCCACGCCCAGGACCGAAAAAAGGCCAACCCGGCAAACACAAACCCAGCCCGACACATTCCAAGCCGTCAAAAACGGCGCTCAACCGATCAGCCGCTTTCTGGAAAAACGCAGTCTTTTCGCGCGCGCGCCGGCAATCCCCTGGCACGCCGTTAAGTCGGCCCTGCGCACGGAAAAAAGCCAGCGCGCACGCGAAAACACTGCATTTTCTGCGATCTCCACCCGCTTCATCCCATGTCCGATAAAGTTGGATTTCTTTTCTACTTTTTTCGCAACCCGTCTGTTTTGCCCTCGATTTCTGGTTCTGTTTACTACACAGCGCGATGGATCGCTGCCTTCCCGCTGAATCCATTCGATCCGCACGGCTTGCACGCCGCTCGTCGCACCCACATCCCGTCCTCCGCGCGTCTCATAAGTTGCCGAATGCCCAGCCGCCCATTTTTCAACCCAATTTTGGGCCGCCGGCTAAACTTATCGGACATTTCCATGGCCGGTCAGAAAACGCCAAAATCGCGCCGGTTCCGGACCGGTTTTTGTGCCCAAAACCGCCCGAAAAACGAAAATGAAATCGCCCCGTTCCCGCCCCACCTAGTAACAAGAACGTGATCTTTAACATCGTCAAATGGCCCATGCCAATTTTCCCGCTCCCGCCCGCCACTTATCCACAGCATATCCACAGAGGTGGACTAGACACGAATCATGACAACTAAGTACTGCGCACAGGTAATTGCACTGGCCGGCCCCGTCGGCCCAGCCCTAAGATTGGAGCTTTGGCCATGACCATTTCTCGTTTCAATCCGCCGCTTGATTATTTGCAAGCCGCTTCGCGCGCTTCGCTGCAAAGTTTCGAGCTGACCCGCCTCAATCACGCCGCGAACTTGCGCCAGGAAATCGCAGCGCTCATCGACCAGTGGATCCAGGAAACTTCCGAAGCCGTCCTGGCCCGCTGGATGCTCGACCACCACAAAACGCTGCAGTCCCCTTCCGTCTCCGCCTCCGATGTCGTGCGCACGCTCATCGATCCTCCCAACGTCCTCTTCCCAGAGGCCTTGTTTCCCGACGAGCAACCTCAAGTCTCCGACATCGTCCCGGCGCCCCCCAGGTTCTCTCCGCCACACCAAGTGAAGTCCCCCATCTCCAGAAAATCCCAGAAGCCCAGAGAAGCCGCCACCAGCTAACCGCCGAGACGCCCTCCGCACGAAGCCTACCGTCGCGTCGCCAAAGCAATTGCCCACGGCGACGCGCCACCCCGCGACGCGCCATCTCGCCCGATTCCCTCCCTAACCGCAAATATTCACCACGTAATCTCAAGAAGCGCCCAACCCCATCCCCAACCCATCCCGCGCAAAGCCCCACTCCGCACCCAACTCACCGAAACCGCAACCACCATCGACCCATCCACACACGAAACACATCCGCAAAAAAAGCATTCAGATCCATTCCGTCCACCCACCCTCCAAGCACCCGATCCACCTCAAAACTCGCCACCCAAACAAAAAAAGGGCGAAACACCCAAATCCAAACATCCCTATGTCGGCCCCACCGCTTATAGCTTAGAGTTGAGAGAGGATTGGGCGTGGATGGCGTACTTATTGGTCCGAAGTGGGGACCGCGGATTCTGCCGGCGACCTGCGATGTGTTTAGGTTAGGGTGTGCGTGGCTCAGTCACAATTTGGAGTTCTTAAATGAAGATGAGAGTGGAACGTGATTCGCTTGGTGAGCTTGAAGTGCCTTGGCCGGCTTATTACGGGATCCAGACACAGCGGGCGGTCGAGAATTTTCGAATTAGTGGGTACCGGGCGCATCCTCAACTTATCCGGGCGATGGGAATGATAAAGAGCGCGGCCGCATATGTTAACCGGCAATTGAAAACGATTGACTCGAAGCGCGCGACTGCGATCCAGCGCGCCGCCGACGAAGTGATTGAGGGGAAGTGGAATGCGGAATTTGTTGTGGATGTTTATCAGGCTGGGGCTGGCGTTTCGTTTCATATGAACGCGAATGAAGTGATCGCCAATCGGGCAATTGAGTTTCTGGGCGGGAAGAGAGGGCGATTATGGATTTGCCATCCGAACGATCATGTGAATTGCTCGCAATCGACTAACGATGTTTTCCCGACGGCGATGCGTCTGGCGTGCCTGTTCTTATTTGACGATGTGCTTCGGGCGCGTTGCGGTACTTGCGCGGTCATTTGCAGGAAAGGCACGGCATTCGATCGGATCTTGAAGTCGGGCCGGACACACCTGATGGACGCGGTGCCGATCCGGTTGGGACAGGAATTCGCGGCTTATGCGACGTGCGATGCGGCGATGCGAGGGTGTGATGGAATATACCCTTGGGCTACTGCGAGAAGTCGGACTTGGTGGATCTGCGGTGGGAACGGGTGTGAATACGCACCCGAGATTTCAAAAACTCGTGGTGAAACGCCTCGGCGAGATTTCGAGGCAGGCGCTTTGGCCAACCGATGATTTACGTTATGCGATGCAGTCTAACCTGGTGATGAGCGTGGCTTCGTCGGCGCTTCGCAATCTTGCACTTGAGCTGATCCGAATCAGCAACGATCTACGGCTGCTTTCGAGCGGTCCGAATACAGGACTCGCGGAAATCGAATTACCCGCACTGCAACCGGGGTCGTCGATCATGCCGGGGAAAGTGAATCCCGTGATGGCGGAACTGACGGCGATGGTGGGGTTTCAGTCGATAGGAGCGGACCTGGTTACCGCGATGGCTGTGCAAGCGGGGCAACTCGAGTTGAACGTGATGATGCCAGCGATGGCCTGGAACGTCCTGCATTGCGCGGAAATCCTGAAGAACACAATCATGGCTCTCGCCACAAAGTGTGTCGACGGCATCTCGGCCAATGAAGCACAGGTGCCGGTATTACGCGAACGCCACGGTAGCCATCGCGGCAGCGCTTAACCCGTACATTGGATATCTGCCGCGGCCGAAATTGCGAAGGAAAGCGTGAAATCGGGCCGTCCGGTAACGGAAATTGCGCTCGAGAAGAACCTGCTCGACGAGGAAACGTTACGAAAAATTCTGGACCCTGTGCGCATGACTTCGCCGGCCGCGCCGATCGAACGAGCCGTGCGAAGATCTAGAAGGAAGGCGAGAAAGGTCTAGGACGCGGCCACAGGTTTTTCGAGCAGCTTTTCCTTGCGGTAGATCATTGAATTGATGTTTGAGGTGGCCAGTTCGAAGCCGTGACCGTGGGTGATGGCGTCGGTCGGGCAGGCTTCGACGCAATAGCCGCAAAAAATGCAGCGGGAATAATCGATGTTGTAAACGCTGGCGTAGCGCTCGCCCGCAGAAATCCGCTGTGCGTCGGTGTTCTCGGCGGCCTCGATGTAGATGCAACGCGCGGGACAAGCTGCCGCGCAAAGGAAACAGCCCACGCACTTTTCGAGTCCATTTTCGTCACGATGCAGGACATGGATGCCACGGTAGCGGGGCTGAAAGTGGACAGGTTCCTCGGGATAATTTTCGGTGACGGGCTTCCGCAGCATATTGCGGAAAGTGACACTAAACCCCTTCACGAGCGTGACGAGAGTTTCGCCCGCTTCCTTAATGATAGATGGCATCGAAAGTCAGTGTAGCAAAGCCACGAATAGGGGGCAAATCGAGAGCGCTGGGCCGGTGACTGGACACGAACAGAAACACAAATCTACTGGGAGAACGGGTACATCAGCCAGCCTATCCCGACCGCGACCAGCAAGAAGGCGAGGAGCGCCCAAAGAGCATATTGCAGGCGCTCGACAGTGCCTCGCTTGGAGAGAAACGCGAAAGTGACCGATACGGTGAGCGCGAAAAATACCAGCGCTCCAAAATGGGTGAGGTGGCCAAACCATGCACTCATTTGGGTTCGCTTCCCCGCCCAATATCGTAGGCTTCGAGGACAGTAAGGAGATTGAGCATGCCGGCGGCGGCGAAAAGCCGCGTGCCATAGTCGCCCGTGGCGTGAGCTACGTCAGGGCCCGCCGTCTGGATCTGGTGCGCCAGAAAATAAAAGATTCCGGAGCCGAGGTCCGCAAAAAATCCCAGGCGGTCGAAAAGATCCTCCGCGCCAGAGCCGAACACGCCTCCTCGCATGGCCAGACCCGCGAACGCCAAGCCGCCGACACACAGAAAATATACCGCGGCTTTGCTCCACCGGCGGAGCAAGAGATGCCCAAGGCCGGGAACAATCCAACCGGCGATTGCGGCCATTATACCCATGATGAGGCTGCCCTTGGCCGCTTCGTTGATCGCTTCGTTCTTCATCGTCTCATCCATGCGGTTGCACTCTCAGTCAGCCCGGAAGTCTTAGGATTTCCGATTGCACAGCGCCGGTCACTTCCGCGACGCCGTCCGCGACGTAGACATTGACTTCGCTTCGCACGCCGAATTCGGGCAGGTAAATCCCCGGCTCGATCGAAAAGCAAGTATGCGGGATGATGCGCCGAGTGTCATGTGTTTCGAGGCCGTCCATATTCGCTCCCGCGCCGTGAACTTCCTGTCCGATGTTGTGGCCGGTTCGATGCACGAAATATTTTGCGAATCCCGCTTTGCGAATTACCTCGCGCGCGGTTCGGTCCACTTGCCAACCTTCGATCGCGAGGCCCGCACCGACATTTTTCTGCACAAAATGAACCGCGGCATCGCGGGCGTCGCGAACGATGGTGAAAATCTTCGCATACTTTTCAGGAATTTGTGCGCCGAGAAAGCCGACCCAGGTAATGTCGTAATAGACGCTGTTCGGCGCGGTTGTTTTTGCCCAGACGTCGAGAAGAAGCAAGTCCCCGGCGCGCACCGGCGAGGAGTCCTGTACCCGCGGCTCGTAGTGCGGATCCCCGGAATGCGGCCCCACGGCCACGATCGGCGGAGAATCGGCGACCACTCCGTGCGCGCGAAACTGGCCCAGGATCCACTGCTGCAGATCGAATTCGGTGAAAAAATCTCCAGCCGTAACGCGATGCGCGGCCTCACCGAACGCTGCCGGCATGATGGCGTCGATTGCGCGGCCCGCGGCGCGATGCGAATCGAGTTGCTCGGGGGTCCAAGTGGCCTCGAACTGTTGCACCAGATCCGCCGAGCTGACCACCTTGCATCGCTGCGCGCGAATCAGCTCGACGGTGCCCGCATCCACAAGAGAAATATATGGAATCGAATTCATCGGCGAATACTGCATGGCGATTTTTTTCGCCCGGCCAACTAATTTCTTCAGATTGTTTGTCAACTCTTCCGCGGCCGCATACTGCATCTTGTCTCCAGGAAGCGCGTCCAGAGTCGCGGATTCGATGCGATGCACGAGTTTTCGCGGCGTGCCTTTCGCCGGAATCATGTAGAACCAGCGGCGCTTGGCGAGCACACGATCGAGGCCGAGGACGCGGTAGGCGATCGGGTCACGGTGAAGGATGTCGTAGAAAAGCCATCCGTCGAGCTTCTGCTCGCGGAGCGATCTCTGAATGGCTTCGACATTTAGCATAAAGGAAACAATTTGGTGTTTTGCCGGTACGGGCGATGGCTCGATTGCGCCGTGCCGGCGTTTCGCTAATTACATTCAGGATACGTTTACTGTGGGTGCTCGGCCCGGCCAGCGAGTCCGCGAATCATCGCGGCTGTCACGCCGCGAATTTCGACGCGCTTGGCGCGACTATGTTCGCCTGAGGCGATTCTAACAGCCGAAAGCGGCACTTTCAAAATCGATGCCAGCAGTTCGCGCAGAGCTTCGTTGGCGCGATCGTCAACGGGTGGCGCGGTGAGACGAATTTTTAGTCCGCCGTGATGCTCTCCGACGATTTCGTTGCGACTGGCTCGCGGTTGCACGCGAATCGCGAATGCCACCGTCCCGTCTTTCTCAGAAATCTGCACGGCTGTTCAGGCCCCTTCCCTTTCCCCGAAGAGAGCGGTCCCGATCCGCACTTCCGTGGAGCCCTCTTCGATGGCGATTTCGAAATCGTGAGACATGCCCATGGAAAGTACGGGGAGCATTTCGGGTGCTCCGGATTGTTCGCGTAGCCCGTCGCGCATTTCACGCAGGAAGCGGAAATAAGATCTGGATTCCTCGGGATCGTCGAAATAGGGCGGGACGCACATCAGCCCGCGCATATCGAGGTGTGAAAAACGGGTCAAGGCCCGCACAAAACGCGGCACGTCCGCGGCATCAACCCCGGATTTTGCCGGCTCTGGATCGAGCTTGACTTCGACCAGGACGCGAATTAGTTTCCCCGGAGAAGAACGAGCCGTTTTTTTGTTGGCTGCTTCTTGCTCGACGATTTCGGCGTTGAATTCATCTTGAGCGCGGTCGAGTTTTTCGGCCAGGGCGATGCTGTCCAGCGATTCGATGGTTTCGAACAGTCGAACGGCTCGTGCGGCTTTGTTTTTCTGCAGATGGCCGATCATGTGCCATACGGCTTCGAGGGAGGCGACCTGGCTTAGTTTCGTCTCTCGCTCCTGCACGCGATTCTCGCCAAAATGGCGGACGCCGGCCTCGTATAATTCGCGGATTTTGCGGGCGGAGTGGGTTTTGGAGACCGCAACCAGGGTGATGTCCTCGCTACGGCGTCCGGCGCGTTGGGCGGCGAGTCCGATGCGTTCGCGCACGGCGGCGAGATTTTCGTTCAGCGTTCTGGATGCAGAGCTCATCGGGCGGATTCTAGCACGCAGGCTGCCGGTTCTTCGCTCGCGCCGGCAGTGCGGCGAGTTGACCGGTCGGCTGGTCGGGATACGACTCGGCCTGCTGCCGCAGCCGCGTGCGTCTTCCTTGCGGCGATACCGCGCTCACGCTAGACTGGCAAAACCATTTATGGCCAATCGCGGTAAATTCATTGCGCTGGAAGGAATTGACGGATCGGGTAAACGCACCCAACTGGACTTGCTGGCCAGCGAACTTGAGGCGCGCGGGCTGGCCATCTTCCGCATCAGCTTTCCGCGCTACGAATCGTTTTACGGAAAGCTGGTGGCGCGCTATCTCAACGGTGAATTTGGACCGATGAGCGCGGTGGACCCGCATCTGTCGGCACTGCTTTACGCCGGGGATCGGTTTGAGGCGAAGCCGGAGCTCGAGGCAGCTTTGGCGGCCGGGAAAATTGTCCTCGCTGACCGCTACATCGGCTCAAATATGGCGCACCAAAGTGAGCGCGTTCCTTCGGAACTGCGAGAAGAATTTTTCGCCTGGCTGAAACGGCTGGAATACGGTCTCTATGGTCTGCCAGTAGAAGACCTGGTGATTTATCTGCGTTTGCCCTTTGCGGAAGCGCACCGGCTGATCGGACTCAAACCGGCTCGCGCGTACACCAACCTGAAACGCGATATTCAAGAAGCTGACATCAAGCACCTGGAACAAACTGCGATAATTTACGATCGGCTGGCAACCGAAGCCAGTTGGGCGAGCATCGACTGTATCAACAAGAGCACCGGCGCTTTGTATGCGCCGGAGGGAATCCACCGGGCCATCGTTCAGGTCGTGGAATTCCGCATTCTTTCCCCGGCTTCGGCCGGGCAGTAAGCTGAAAAGGACTTTGTGAGCTTCTCCGATTTTCTCGGCAACGCGCGCGTCGTCACGGCGCTTCGCCGCATGCTGGCCTCCGAGCGCGTTCCGCATGCCATGCTCTTCTCGGGCCCTCGCGGAATTGGAAAATTCACCCTGGCGCGGATGTTCGCGCAAGCGGCCAACTGCGAGCGGCTGCGCGATGATTTTTGCGGCGAGTGCGAATCGTGCCGCAAGATCGGATTGCTTGCCGACCTGCAACCCCTGATCGACCAGGGTCTCGCGCAGCGCGGCGAACGCCCCGATGCCGCGACCGTCGAGCGCGTCCCCCTTTTGCTGCAAACGCATCCGGATGTTTGGGCCATTGTTCCAGACCCCGTGCGTTTGAAGGATCCCGTGGCGCGCCCGGTGCTGCACGTGGGACAACTTCGAGCCGTTCAACGCGCGGCCTATCTCAAGCCGCAAGGACGCCGCCGGATATTTCTGATCGACGGCGCGGACACCATGCGCTGGGACCTGGCCAATATATTCCTGAAGATCCTCGAAGAACCGCCGGAATCGGCCACGCTGATTTTGATGGCCCCGAATCCATTTTTACTTTTGCCGACGATAAGGTCGCGCTGCCTGCAATTTTCGTTCTCGCCGCTGGGCACCCGCGAAGTCGAGGAAATACTGAAAGCGCGCACCGAACTGAAACCGGAAGAGCGCAAGCTCGCGGCGCAGTACGCCGAGGGCTGCCCCGGCGCGGCGATTGAACTGGATCTGGAGGCCACCGCGAAGCTGCACCGCGATACGCTGACGGTTCTGGAGCGCGCCGCGGAATCGCGCGGCGCCTCTGATTTATTCGCCTGCACCGCGGCGCTGGCCAAGAGCCAGGAAATCGCGTTTGAAAATGTTCTGGAAGTGTTCTATAGTCTGCTCACGGACCTGCTAGATCTGTCCAGTTCTTCCACGAAGAAGGTGTTACGAAACCCGGCCTTACACAGGGAACTCGAAACACTCAGCAAGAAGATAGACGTGGCCTGGATCTGCAAAGCTGTCAACGGATTCGATGTGCTTCACGCTAGGACGCGACGGAACATCAATCGGTCTTTGGGATTGGACGCAGTGGCCATTTCCCTGACTCGCCCCTCGATGGGCTCGAAAAAATCTATCTCTCGGTAGCGGAAGCGTACCCGGATCGGTCGGCGGCGCATCATAGGAGGTGAGAAACCTCACCTTGCGGTAGAAATTTATATTTGAAGGAGTTGTCATCGTGAATCGTAAGCTGTTTCGCCCTACTCTGACGGAGATGAAAGAACCTCATACAAATAATAACCGCCCTCATGCTGCTCCTTCCGGACCGCAGCCCCATAAGAAACCAGCTCCGCCCGAGCAGACACACGCCGAGAACTTTTATTGGATTAAGCAGATGCAGGCGCGCACGCCTGTGGTCATCGTTCTGAGCGACGGCGAAACGCTGCACGGCAACGTAGAATGGTATGACCGCGATTGCATTAAGCTGACCCGGAACGGCAGCCCCAATTTGCTTATTTATAAACAATTCATAAAGTATATTTACAAGGATGGACAGGAAGCCGCGCTCGGGGGCTCGAACGGGCAATAAAACGGCTTGGTAGAAAGCGCGTCAGCCTGTTTTGCTTCTGCCAGCCGCATGATACCGAATCCGCGCATGCTTAACAGGTTGCGGAAAAACTAAAATTTGTCATTCCGAGGCGCGCTGCGCGCCGAGGAATCCTTCTTTGGCCGCGCTTAAACCAAAGAGTGATTCCTCGCTTCGCTCGGAAAGAAAATTAACTCCTTTTTTCACAACCACTAAGGCCTGCGCTAACGGCGGCTCGGCGACAGGACCGAGAAGGTCATCAAGGCCTTGCTGACCAGCCGGCCGTCTTCATCGGTCACATCGCATTCCGCGACGCTCGTCGTTCTTCCCTGACGCAGGACGCGGGCGTCGGCCTCGATTTCGCCGTGCTCGACGCCTTCGAGAAAATTAATCTTCATCTCAATCGTCACCACCCGCGAACCGGACGGGGCCGCCAGGAATGCGGCGAAGCCGCCAGCCGTATCTCCGAGCATTGCCAGCACGCCGCCGTGTACCACCCTGTGAATTTGCTTGTGCAACTCGAGGACCGGCATGCGAAAGACGGCCCGGCCCCGCTCCGCCTTCACCAGTTGAAAACCGAAGTGGTTGATCGGGTTGCTGTGGCGCAGCCGCTCGGCGGCTCGCGCAAGGTCGGCTTTGGACAATTTTCCTTTCGGCTTCATGGTTTTCAAACGCTCCTCTGACGCGTTGGATCGCTCTCCCCCGCGGATTCTCTACAGAAAGTTGTCACCCGGAAGCCTTGCCTCGCGTCCAATGAGCGGAATACCCTGGGTGGGTTCAAGATTCGCGAATCTAGCATTCCGGCCGGAGGTCTGCAACAGATTCCCGGCGGGGCTTGCGATTGAGTTTTGGTTTGTTAAACTTCCGGCGGGAGTTCGTTCCGCAACCAAGAGGAAACCGGCTTTCTACAGAGCTTTCGGCGGAACTTTGCACAGAGCCCGGACCTGACAATCGTGGGGCTGGCATCAGGGCAGGCTACGCGGGAGATTTCAACGACGACATTTTGAGGAGCCGACGGGCATTTTGCCCGGACCGAAATGAAGATTGGGATCACCTGTTATCCAACTTATGGCGGCTCCGGCGTGGTCGCCACCGAACTGGGCATGGAACTGGCAGCGCGCGGCCATGAAGTCCATTTCATCAGCTATGCCCCTCCCATCCGGCTGACGGACACCAACGAGCGCATCCAATTTCATGAGGTGGAAATTTCCAGTTATCCGCTGTTCGACCATGCGCCCTACGCGCTTTCGCTGGCCGTAAAAATGATGCAGGTGGCGGAGGCCGAAAGCCTCGACCTGCTGCACGTCCATTACGCGATTCCCCACTCCGTCAGCGCGCTGCTTGCGCGCATGATGGCGGCGCCTAAGGCGCTGCCGTTCATCACCACGCTGCATGGCACGGACATCACCCTGGTGGGGAACGACCGCAGCTTCCTCCCCATCACCAAATTTTCCATCGAGCAATCCGACGGCGTCACCGCGATCTCGCATTATCTGAAGCAGCGCACGCTCGAAGAATTTGACATCAAGCGGCCGATCGAGGTGATTCCAAATTTTGTGAACTGCGATCTGTATTGCCGGACCCCCAATCCAGTTTTGCGCGCCGAATGGGCCCCGGACGGCGAGCCCATCCTGATGCACCTATCGAATTTCCGGCCGGTAAAACGCGTCACGGACGTCGTGGAGATGTTCGCCCGGGTGCGCGAGAAAATGCGCGCCAAGCTGGTGTTCATCGGAGACGGCCCGGACCGCGCGGCCGCCGAATACCTGGTTCGCAAGAAGAAGCTGACGCGCGACGTCCATTTCCTGGGCAAGCAGGACCGCGTCTACCAGCACCTCGGGCAGGCGGATTTGTTTTTGCTGCCTTCGGATATGGAATCGTTCGGGCTCGCGGCGCTGGAGGCCATGGCCTGCGAGGTGCCTGTGATAGCGACGAACGTGGGAGGATTGCCGGAAGTGGTCGAACATGGAATCGACGGTTATCTTTTTACGCCGCGCGAAGTTGAGATTGGGGCAAGATACGCGCTGGAAATATTGTCTCAGTCAGATCGCGGCCGCGCCATGGGACAAACAGCGCGGGTGAACGCCCGAAAGAAATATTGTGCCAATGACGTGATCCCGTTGTATGAAGCATACTATCGCCAAGTCATCGGAGCCGTATCCGCGACCCGCGTGTAATCGGCGGCGGCCCGGAAGTTTTCATATCTCTTAGGGGGAACGGTGTCCATGGGGTGCCGAAATTTGCGTAACCGCTGGGGTTTTCGCGTCTGCATTCTTATTTTCGGATTGCTCGGGTTGCTGGCGACGCCCACGACGGGTGAAGCGCAGCAGGTTGCCGCCTCGATCACCGGAAACGTTGTGGACACGAGCGGCGCCGTTGTTCGAGACGCCACGATTACCGTATCCAGCCAGGACACCGGCGCCACGCGGACGGTCACAACGGACGATGCCGGCAACTATCGGATCCTTTCTCTTCCGCTTGGGCCTCAAGAACTTAAAGCGGCGAAGCAGGGTTTCAAATCCTTTGTGCGCAGCGGAGTGAATCTGGAAGTAGGCCAGGAAGCGGTGGTCAACTTCCGGCTGGAACTCGGTAACCTCGTTCAGCAAATCGCTGTTTCTGAGCAGGCGCCCATCGTCAACACCACCACGGCAGAGGTTTCGGGAATTGTCGACGAACGCCAGATCAAGGAGCTGCCGCTCAACGGACGCAGCTTTGACAACCTGATCACCCTCAACCCCGGAGCCATCAATTACAGCGCGCTGAAAAGCGCGAATACCGCCACGAGCAACGGAAACACATTCTCGGTTGCGGGGAGGCGCACCAGCGAAAATTTATTTTTGTTGAATGGCGTTGAGTATATGGGATCGAGCCAGCTGGCGGTGACTCCCGGCGGCACCAGCGGAGAGCTGCTGGGAATCGACGCGGTGCGGGAATTCAACGTCCTCACCGACACATATTCCGCCGAATACGGCAAGCGCGCGGGAGCGCAGGTCAGCATTGTCACTGCAATCGGGCACAAATCAGTTTCACGGCACGCTTTTTGAGTTTTTGCGCAATAGTGCCCTCGATTCACCCGGACCGTTCGACCACGGAGTGGTTCCTCCCTTCCGGAGGAATCAATTCGGAGCGGCGGCCGGCGGGCCGCTCAAGAAAGATCGCTTGTTCCTGTTCGGCAACTACGAAGGATTCCGGCAGTCGCTAGATTTGAGCAGCGTGAGCGTCGTCCCGGACCTAAATGCTAGGCTGGGTATTCTGCCGAATGCCTGTACGGGCGCGCCGACGCCGGTGAGCAAAGCGAATTCCACGATGGAGCAGTATACATCCTTGTTCTGGCCGCAGCCCAACGGCCAGGAATTGACAGTGCCAGCGTCGGGCACCGGTTGCACGAATACGGCGCAGGTCGCCAGCGGAACGGCCAAGGCTTTTTACAATCCGAACGAACACATCCGCGAAGATTTCGGCACGGTGCGGGCCGATTATAACCTGGCGAAGAACGACACGCTTTCTAGCGCTTATACGATCGACGATGGGACGAGCCTGATTCCGCTGGCCGATCCGCTTTTCGCGTCGTTCACGCCGCTGCGCATGCAGGTGTTGAGCCTGCAGCGAAACGCATATTTTTTCGCCGGCAGTTCTCAACACAGCGACGGTTGGATTTTCGCGGGCGTCCTTCGCGCTCGCCTCGGTTCCCTTGACTTCGATCCCGGCCGATCTTTCGCTTCGTTGCAGGGCTGGCCCGGGCGGCATTGTCGTGGGCGGCGGAGCGACCACCACGGCCAACGGCACGATTACTTCCGCGGGCCCCAACAATGCCGCCGGCGTGTACAATCACAGAAATCTTTTCACCTATCAGGACGACGTGCGGATCAGCCATGGAATCCACCAGATCAGCATGGGCGTCTGGTTCCAGCGGCTTCAGGACAATGAGGACAGCGCTTCGCGCCAAGCGGGGCAGGCCACATTTGCAAGCCTGACGACGTTTCTGCAAGGAACGGTCACCAACTTTCAAGTCGTTCCCCTGCATACGGAACTGGGCTGGAGAAGCCTTTTCGGCGCCTGGTACGTCGAAGATTCCATCCAGCTGCGCCACAATCTCACCCTGGAAGCCGGTCTCCGCCACGAATTCACTACAGGATGGGATGAGGCCTACGGAAGGGCCTCGAACTACGTCTTCAATTCGCTCGGCGTCCTGGATACAAATCCAATCCTCGGCAATTCGGTCTATCACGCAAAATAACGCCATCCGCTTGTTCAGTCCGACGGGTTGGCCTCGCCTGGGACGTCTTCGGAAACGGAAAAACCGCCGTTCGCGCCGGTTACGGCATCTATTATTCCTTGATTGACGACCTCGCTTTTCTGCAGAACTCGTTGCCTCCGTACAACGGCGCCGCGACTTATACGGGATCGATTTTCTCGTTTACTCGCCCGTGACCCCTGGCCCTCCGCCGGCGAACACAATTTATTCCCCTCAGGGAATCCAGGCGAATGCAAAGACGCCGGCCGTTCAGGAATGGAATTTGACCGTGGAACAGCAGCTGAGCCCCAACACCGTTCTGCGCGTGGCGTACGTCGGGTCATTCGGCGCGCATGAACTCGTCAGCGTCGATCCCAACACCATTGCCCCGCAGATTTGTTCGGACGCTGCGGGATGCCCATCCGGCGGTGTGGCAACAACCAGTTTTGGGAAGAGCACGGTACCTCAGGGCGCGCAATATATTCCCCTGGGAACTCGCCCGAACCCTGCGCTTTCGGCGGGCTTTTTCTGGCTTACGGAGGGCAACAGCAGCTATAACGCGCTGGAAGTGGACGTGACTCACCGCCTCAGCAGAGACTTGGAATTCCGAGGGAATTACACGCGGTCGAAAAATCTGGACATCAATTCCGCTTTGACCATCGCGCAGGGCAACAATCAACCGCAAATGGTGCTCGACCGCACCGATCTAAGCAGGGACTGGGGCCCTTCAGCCCTGAACGCCGCGAATCAGGCAAGCCTTTCAGCGTCTTATGAGTTGCCCTTCGGCCACAGCCATCGATGGCTGAACGATGTCTCGCGGGCTGAAAGCAAAATTGTCTCCGGGTGGCAGGTGAACGGCATCGGGACATTTCTTTCCGGATTCCCATTCACGCCGTTGATCGGATCGAATCGCTCGGGGGACGGCGACATCCGGAACCCGGACCGGCCCTCGATCAGTCCGTCCTTTACCGGTCCGATCGTGACCGGGAATCCGAATCAGTGGTTCAATCCGGCCGCGTTTATTTTGCCCACGCCCGGGACGTATGGAAACTTGGGACGAGGCACGTTGTCGGGTCCGGGACTGGCCGACGTCGATTTTTCGGTCTTCAAAAACACGGGCCTCACGGAAAGAACAGACCTGCAGTTTCGCGCTGAATTTTTTAACATTTTGAACCGCTCGAACTACGGCCCGCCGAATACCACCGTTTTTTCAAGCGGCGCGGTCAGCCCCTCCGCCGGTCTGATCACGACCACGGCAACATTTCCCCGCCAGATTCAGCTGGGACTAAAACTTATCTTTTAGGAGTTTGGCAGGTAGGCTCTGGTGAGTTACTAAATTTTGTGCCGGCGATATCCGCGCAAAGCAGAAAGGCCGGAGCCAATCCCAATTTATTTATATTTTCGTGGCGGGGAAGGTGATGGACGGCTCGGAGGCGGTCGGCACGAGTTCCGGAATATCGATTCGCGTGCGCGTGCCTTCGCCCTCCCGACTGGTGATGTCCATGCGAAAATCCGCGCCGTACAGGACCCGCAGGCGTTCGTGAACATTGCTGATACCGATTCCGTCTTCAAATATCTGCGCCATTCTTTCCTTGGGAATTCCGACGCCGTTATCTTCGATCTCAATCATCACGCGGCCATCCTGCGATTCCGTGCGGATGGTGAGTTCGCCTCCGCCAAGTTTTCCGGCCAGGCCGTGCTTCAAGGCGTTTTCGACGATCGGTTGCAGGAGCATGCTGGGGACAAAGGCATCGAGTGTGCTGCCGTCAATTTGCTTGTGAATCACCAGATTGTCGCGCCCAAAGCGCGCGACCTCGATGTCCAGATAATCGTCGATAAAATCGAGTTCCTCCTGCAGCGGCACAAACGTTTCGTGTTTGCGCAAAAGCCGCCGCAAAATATTGCTCAGCTTAATTACCACGCCGCGCGCGGTGTCCGGATCGTAGCGAATCAGCGAAGAGACCGTGTTGAGAGTGTTGAATAAAAAATGCGGATTGATTTGCGCAGTCAGAGCGTCCATGCGGGCCTTGAGCAACAACTGCTGATGTTGCTCGAGATTCATTTCCAGGCGCGTATTGCTCCAGATTTTCATCGGCACCGCCACAGCCATGACGGTGGAAAGCAACACGAGAGCGAAACCCCAGACGTTCCCTCCATTCAGATAAAAAATCCATTGCGGCTTGGTGGCGTGCCCGAGCGCCTGCCGGGCCAGTTCCAGAACGATGCAGGCTCCCAGTGGCAGCATTTCCCAAGTCACTTTCTTTCCGCGGAACACTCGCACCAGCCAGCGGGGCGTGCTCAGAAAAGTGTAGGGACCAAGCCGCCAAATCTCTTCGGTATTGGGCATCGCCTGGCGAATCAATCCGCCGACGAGTCCCGCGGTCGCGGCCACGGGCATGGAAAGCCACTCGTGGTGCACAAACGCCGGGAGGCTGATGATCGAGCCTCCCAGCGGGCCGACGACACGCCCGCCGAGCAATCCCAGGAGGAACGATCCTTCGAGCATCAGGTCCGCGGCGCGATAGGGCTGACCCAGGATGCGCAGAATCACGCCAAATGCGAGCGGCGGCGTCACGAAGAGCATCAGCTTCAGTTTTTGGTCGGAATCGCGAAGTTCGGTGAACAGCACCTTGCGAAAGGTGGCTGAACGCGCAAGCCAGGCGCAAATCGAGGCCGCCGCTCCCACGTGCAGCAAGAGCGTCAGCAGCAAATCTCCGCCAAAAGTAAGCGTTTTCATGGACCTTGCCCGCTGCGGCTACGTTAGCCAATCAGCGTGCCGATGTAAAGCGCCGCTTCCGGCTGTCGCCTGATATAATACCGGGCTCCGCATGCCACGCAAAACAAGACCACGAGGACGTGCCCCGCGCAGCGGGGCCAAGCGCGACATCCGGATAGTCGCCCGCGCCAAGCTGCCGACGCGATTCGGTCCGTTTGAAATTTTGGGCATTGAAGGAAAAAACGAGCAAGAGAGCGCCGTTGCCCTGGTGCACGGCCGAATTCGCGGGAAAACGCCACTGGTGCGCATCCACTCGCAGTGCCTTACGGGCGATGTTCTTTCCTCCGAGCGCTGCGATTGCCGCGCGCAACTCGAACTGTCCTTACGCCGCATCGCTGCTTCTTCGTCCGGCATCCTGCTGTATCTTCCGCAGGAGGGGCGCGGGATCGGCCTGATGAACAAGCTGCGAGCCTACGAACTGCAAGACCGCGGCATGGATACGGTGGAAGCGAACGAGGAGCTCGGCTTTGCCGCGGATTCACGAAACTATGGATTTTCGGCGGCGGCCTTGAAACTCCTGGGCGCGAAACGCGTTCGCCTGCTTTCCAACAACCCCGATAAAGTGCGGCAACTCGAAGAAGCCGGGATTCGTGTTACCGAGCGGGTGCCCTGCCGCCCGCGCACTTCGCGCGTGTCCCGTGGATACCTGGAAACCAAGCGCACGAAAATGGGCCATCTGCTGGACAAGTTGTAATCGCGCTGTAAGTCGCGGCCAAACCCTTTCCTCTGGAGGCGACATGACTTCCGCCATTGAGCAATCCCTTGTATTTAGCGCATCCCCGGCGACACTCTACGGATTCTTCATGGACTCAGCTAAGCACACGGCCGGCACCGGCATGCCTGCGAAGATCAGTCCCAAGGTTGGCGGGAAATGGTCCGCATTCGGCGGGATGATACTGGGCGAAAATCTTCTGCTGATCCCGGGACGCAGAATCGTGCAGACATGGCGCTCTTCGCAATGGAAGAAAGAGGATCCCGATTCCATCCTCGTGGTCAGCTTTCAAAGAGCGTCGGGCGGAGGAACACGGGTGCAACTCGTCCATGTCGGTGTGCCTCGATACGACCATGACGGCGTGAAAAAGGGGTGGGTAAAATATTATTGGAAGCCGTGGAAGAAATATCTGACCGGGCGAGAAGAGTAAGCCGCCAGCAGAACCGGCCTCAGCTTGTCCGGTAAAGATTTGCTGCTCGCGAATACTTAAACCCGACAGGCTGTGGGCCTCTCCTACCTTGAGCCGCCGCCTACCAGGTGAACAATCTCGTAGCGGTCTCCTGGCTGCACCGCAGTTTTTATCCACTCGGATCGCGGAAGAATCTCCAGGTTGCGCTCAATGGCTACCCGTTCGGAGGGCAGGCCGAGATGGGAAAGCAACGCCGGGACGCCGAGCCCTTCCGGCACTTCGCGCGATTCACCGTTGACGACGATCTGGATGCTCGCATTCATCATGCTCAGCGCCCGCCCGGGGCAGGGTGGGGTTCAGCGGCCTTCGATTTCAGCCGGAATCGCAGTTCTCCGTAGCGTGTACCATCGGTTGCGCGAATCACGAGCGCAGATCCGACTTGCGCATCGGCCGGCATGGCGAATTTCAGTGTTGCGAATCCCTGCGAGTCCGTGCTGGCGTCCGCGCAGGGGGTGCGGCGCCGGTGATGTTCCAGGAAAGCCTGAATATCGGCATCGCCAATTTTCTGTGTCGAATTGCCCTCGCGCAATTCGATTTTGAGAATCACATTGCCATCCGCGAACCAACTCTCCGGATTGCTAAGTCTCAGATCCAGCCTGTCTTGCGTGTTCGGCGCGTCCTCAGCGGGAGCCGCGATCTCTTTTCCCAGAATCGGCAGCGTGCCGGCCTCAAGCTCGGCAATCACGTCGCGGTGTTGCTGGGTCAGCCGCTCGTGCAAGGTTTTTTCCAGGGACTGGGACTCCATGCTGCCGGCAAACTGTTCATAGCTATTGCTGCGCTTGTAAATGACGCGTCCGGCCAGGTAAACGACCGTGTCCAGGAAGGGATGCGCAGCGCCGCGATCCTCCGACTGCACGTGATACACGGCCGTTCCGAGGCGAATGTTGGAGTTAAAGCCAAAGTTCATGTCCGCCAGCCTTTCCGTGCCGCGATTGTTAACTTGTGAAGCTCGTAACTGAACCGCAGAAAATCTCGACATTCTTTCCCGTGCATTTGACCGCTTGGCGCTTCGTCGCTATTATAGCTTGTGCTCCGATGACAGGAAATGACCTCCAGGCGTACGCGCCGCTACTTTTATACCTCATCCTGGCGATGGCGCTTTCCGGCGTTCTTCTTCTGCTTTCCTCGCTGGTAGGGTGGAGACGCCCGTCCAAGGTGAAATCACAACCCTACGAGTGCGGCATCACGCCGACGGGCGATGCCCGCGAGCCGTTTTCCGTAAAATTCTATCTGGTCGCCATCGTATTCATTCTGTTCGATGTAGAAGCCATCTTCCTGTATCCATGGGCCTTTATTTTCAAATCGTTGCGCTGGTTCGGCTTCGTTGAGATGCTCCTGTACATCGGAATCCTGCTGGTGGGCTACTTCTATCTGTGGAAGAAAGGCGCGTTGGACTGGAGCCGTCCGGCACGCCGGGATCGGACTTCGTGACGGAGACGCCTGACCTCGAGCAAAATCCAACCATCGCGAGAATACGCGACTGGCGCCCCGAATCTGTCGCGGGCTTAATCTCCTTTCGCGGAGAGTTGACGGTAATTATCTACCGTGAACACTTGCGGCCTCTCGCGGAATTTATGCAATCCGATCACGGCATGGCGTTCCATTTTCTTTCCGACATCACCGGCCTGGACCGGTTTCCAATCGAGCCGCGCTTCGAGCTGAATTATCATCTGCTGGCGCTGGCGCGGCGCGAGACGCTTCGCCTGCGTGTGCGCCTGCCGGGCGACGATCCCGTCATTGAATCGGTGGTACCGGTTTGGCCGACTGCGAACTGGCATGAACGCGAGATTTTCGACCTGCTGGGCGTTCGATTCGAAGGCCATCCCAACCTGCGCCGCATGCTGCTCCCGGACGACTGGGAAGGCTATCCCCTCCGCAAGGATTATCCCGTGGAGGGCCCTCGCTGATTCCTTATTTCCAGTCGAGTGAACCTGCGCCATGACCACCATACAAACTGCTACTGGCCTCGAACAGACCATGGTCCTCAACATGGGGCCCCAGCATCCCTCGACGCACGGCGTGCTGCGGGTGCTGCTGGAACTGGACGGAGAAAACATCGTCAAAGCGGACGTGGATATCGGATATTTGCATACCGGCATCGAAAAAACGGCCGAGGCGCTGACCTACTCGCAAGCCATCACCATTACCGACCGCATGGACTACCTGGCGCCGTTGTCCAATAATCTGGCTTACTGCCTGGCGGTGGAAAAACTGCTCGGCCTCGAAGTGCCCAAGCGCGCGCAATACATTCGCGTGCTGCTTACGGAACTCACGCGCATCGGCTCGCACCTGGTCTGGCTGGGCACTCACGCGATCGACCTGGGGGCGATGTCCGTATTCCTCTACTGCTTCCGGGAACGCGAGGAAATTCTCAAAATTTTCGAACTGGTCAGCGGCCAACGCATGATGACCAGCTATTTCCGCATCGGGGGTCTGGCGCTGGAGCCGCCCGTCGGCTGGACCGACCGGGTCGAAAACATTGTCCGCACGTTTCCTTCCCGGTTCGACGAGTACGAGGAATTGCTGACCAAGAATCGTATCTGGATCGCGCGCACGCAGGGCGTTGGCGTGCTGCGCGCGGAGGATGCCATCGCGCTGGGGGTTTCCGGGCCATCGCTTCGCGGCTCCGGCGTGGACTACGACGTGCGTAAATATTTTCCGTACTCCAGTTATGACGAATTTGATTTCCAGGTGCCGGTGCGAACCGAGGGCGACTGCTACGCGCGGTACCTGTGCCGCGTGGCGGAAATGCGCGAAAGCCTGAGCATCGTCCGCCAGGCGCTGGAAAAAATTCCGCCCGAAGGACCCATTAAGGCCGACGCGCCCGGAATCATTCCTCCGCAGCGCGAAAAAATGAAAACGGAAATGGAAGCGCTGATTTATCACTTCAAGATTTTCACGGAAGGATTCGCGCCGCCTCCCGGCGAAGTCTACCAGCGGATCGAATCGCCGCGCGGCGAGCTGGGCTGCTTTATCGCCAGCGACGGCTCCCCGAAACCCTATCGCATGAGGATGCGTGCGCCTTCCTTCGTGAACCTGCAGGCGCTGCAGAAGATGGTCGAGGGCCACCTGGTGGCCGACGCGATTGCCAGCATCGGGACGCTGGATATTGTCCTGGGGGAGATTGACCGCTGATGAATTTGCCTCCGCAGCTGGAAACGAAATTCCAAACGCTGGAGAACCGCTACCCGATCAAGCGCTCGGCGCTGATTCCCATGCTGATTTATGCGCAGGATCAATTCGGGTACGTGAGCGATGAAATGATCGCCGAAATCGCCGGGCGTCTGGGCCTGAACACGCTGCAAGTGACCGAAACGATGGAGTATTACTCGATGCTGCGCCGCCAGCGCGCCGGAAAATATCATGTGCAGGTCTGCACCAATATTTCCTGCATGCTTCGCGGCGGCAATAAGATCTACGACTTCGTGCAGAAAAAACTGGAGATCGGCCACAAGGAAACCACGGCCGACGGCGTGTTCTCCCTCGAAGAGGTGGAATGTATCGGCGCCTGCACCGGTGCTCCGGCCATGCAGGTCAATTACGATTTTTACGAGAATCTGACCACCGAGCGCACCACGCAAATCTTCGAGGCGCTCGAAGCCGGACGAAAGCCCCCAACCTCCACGCCGATCACGGGTTCGGTGAAAGAACGGCATCCCGCCGAAGTGCCGGTGATCAGCCGGCTGTTTGGCGTAAAGGACTCGCACAAGCTGGAAGTTTATCTGGCCCATGACGGCTACAAGGGCATGGAGCGCGCTCTTAAGGAACTGACTCCCGAGCAGGTCATCGATGAAGTGAAGAAATCGAATCTGCGTGGGCGCGGCGGCGCGGGATTTCCGACCGGAATGAAGTGGAGCTTCGTGCCCAAGGAATCGGCCAAGCCCAAGTACATTTTGTGCAACGCGGACGAGAGCGAGCCCGGCACTTGCAAGGACCGGCCTTTGATGGAAATGATGCCGCATCAGTTGATCGAGGGGGTGGTGATCGCGGGCCGCTCCGTCGGCTCCCACCAAGGATATATTTACATCCGGGGAGAGTATCGCTGCGTTCTGGACATCATGGACGGCGCCATCGAAGAGGCCTACAAAGCCGGCTATCTGGGCAAAAATATTCTCGGCAGTGGATACGATTTCGACCTGATCACGCACACCGGAGCGGGCGCCTACGAATGCGGCGAGGAATCGGCGCTGATGGAATCGCTGGAGGGCAAGCGCGGCTACCCGCGCATCCGCCCGCCGTTCCCTGCCGTGGTTGGCTTGTACGGCTCGCCTACGGTGATTAATAACGTCGAGACGCTGTCGTCCGCGCCGGAGATTTTGCGGCGTGGAGGCGAATGGTACGCGGGCCTGGGCTCTCCTAAAAACGGGGGCACGCGCCTTTTCTGCGTTTCCGGGCACGTGAACAAACCGGGCATCTACGAATTGCCGATGGGATTTCCCTTGCGGAAAATCATCGAAGACGTAGCCGGCGGAATGCGAAACGGCCGAAAGCTGAAAGCCGTCATCCCCGGCGGAAGTTCCTGCCCGCTGCTAACCGCCGAGGAAATCGACATCAACATGGATTATGATTCCGTGGCCAAAGCGGGATCGATGCTGGGCTCCGGCGGCCTGGTGGTGATCAACGAAGATACCTGCATGGTGGACCTGGCGCGGCGCATCATGCACTTCTACGCGCATGAGTCCTGCGGCTGGTGCATCCCGTGCCGCGAAGGCACGGGCTGGCTGCGCAAAATGCTGGACCGCTTCCATGCCGGTTTCGGAACTTCGGAAGACATCACCACGGTGGGCGACCTGGCGAAAAATATGCTGGGCCGCACATTCTGCCCGCTGGGCGATGCCGCCGCGATGCCCACGATCAGCATCGTCAAGAAATGGCGGCATGAGTTTGAAGAACATCTTTCCGGAAAATGCCCGTACAGACCGGCCGACGTCTTGGCCGCGGTTCGCTGAGGTTCCCGGGACAAAATGGCTGATTCAAAAGATATCACGCTGAAGATTGACGACCGCGAAGTCACGGTTCCACCGGGGACGCTGGTGATCGAAGCGGCGCGGCGCATGGGCATCGAAGTTCCGTCGTTCTGTTATTTCCCCGGCCTTTCGTTGCAAGCCGCCTGCCGCATGTGTTTGGTCGAAGTGGAAAAAGCGCCCAAGCTGCAAACGGCGTGCACGCTTGTCGCCATGCCCGGAATGGTCGTGCGTACCAGCACGCCGCAGGTGCACGAAGCGCGCAAGGGTATGCTGGAATTCCTGCTGGCCAACCACCCGCTCGATTGCCCCGTGTGCGACAAGGGCGGCGAGTGCGAGTTGCAGGACATGGTCTTCACCTACGGCGCGGACAAGAGCCGCTTCAACGAAGAAAAGCGCCACCGCCCCGAGCAGAAATGGTCGGAAGCGGTTTATTACGACGCGCCGCGCTGTATTTTGTGTTTCCGGTGTGTGCGCGTGTGCGACGAGGGCATGGATGTGAAAGCGCTGGGCGTCGGCGCGCGCGGCTCGCAATCGGTGATCATTCCAAATGGGGAAGATCATCTGGACTGCGAAGAGTGCGGCATGTGCATCGATATCTGCCCCGTCGGAGCGCTCACCAGCGGCACCTACCGGTACAAAACGCGCCCTTGGGAAATGACCTACGTTTCGACCGTTTGCACGCACTGCTCCAACGGCTGCAAGACCACGCTGAGCGTGCGCAACAACGAAATTATTCGCGCCAACAATCGCGATCTCTCCGGGTTCAACAAGGATTTCCTGTGCGCGAAGGGCCGCTTTGGCTTTGATTTCACGCGGCACCCGGAGCGCGTGAAGCTGCCGCTGGTGCGCCGTGACGGCAAGCTCGTGGCGTCCAGCTGGGAAGACGCCCTGGCGGAAGTTTCGCGGCGCCTCGCGGAAGTGCACAAGACTTCGGGCGCGGATTCGATCGGCTTCATCGGCTCGAATCGCACCACGAACGAAGAAAACTACCTGCTGGGCCGCATCGCGCGCGCAGCCATCGGCACGAACAACATCGATCATCACCGCACCGCCGATTACGCCAGCCTGATTGGATCGCTGGGCGCTCGTGCGGGCGATGCGAGCGCGACCATGACGCAGTTGTACGAAGCGGACGCCGTGCTGCTCGTGGGCCACGATCCCACCGAGCAGAGCCCGCTGGTCGCCTGGCAGATTCGTTCCGCCATCCGCCACCGCGGCGCGCGCCTGTACGTGATCAACTCGAAATCCATCAAGCTGCTGCGGAAGGCGCGGGGATTTGTCGAAGTGCCGGAAGGCCGCGAGGCAACCGCGGTCCGCTGGCTCGCAGGCGGCGAAGCGCAACTCGACGCCGGAACAATCGAGCGGCTTACGGCGCTAAAAGCTTCGCTGGAGAAAGAGAGCAACGTCGTCATCGTTTTCGGCGCCGAACTGAGCGGCGCGGCGGTCCGCGATCTCGCGAAATTCGGGTATACCCTGCCCGGGGCGGCGCGCTATATGGCCCTTGGCGATTATGCGAATTCGCGCGGCGCCGCGGACATGGGCCAGCTCCCCGACATGCTTCCCGGTTATGCCCCGGTCACGGATGGGGGCGCGCGGGAGAAGTTTTCAGCGCTCTGGGGCGCGAAAATTCCGGAGAAGCCGGGTATGGATGCGCGTGGAATGCTGGCCGCGGCGGCCAAGGGCCAACTGCATGCGCTTTACGTTGTTGGCGCAAACCCCGTAAAAACGTTTGGCGTTTCCGCGAGCGGGCGTCTTGGCAAGCTTGATTTACTGATCGTGCAGGACCTTTTCATGACGGAAACCGCGGAGCTTGCCGACATCGTGCTGCCCGCGGCCGCCGCCTACGAGAAAAACGGGACCATGACTAACACCTCGGGCGAGGTGCAACTCGTGCGCAAGGGCGGCGATACGATGGGCACGCGCTCGGATTTCGATATTCTGCGCATTCTTTCGTTTCAGCTTTCAAAACACGGGCTCGGACAAGCCATCCGGCTGCGCACTCCGGAGAATGCTTTTGAAGAGATCCGCCAAACGGTGCCCGGCTACAATCTTGCCATGGCCACGTTGCTGCTCGGAGAAGCCGAGCGAACGTCTCCCGTTTCTCCAGCCAACGGCAGCGCGAAAATTGACGTTCCGGCCGGCTCGATCTTTTCTTCCGGAGACACACTGTTCACCAGCGGCAGTCTGACTCCCTACTGCACCATGATCCGTTCCCTGCCGGAAGCCGCCGAAGAAGAAGTGGAACTGGAGGCGCGCTCGTGAACGAGTTAGCCGCTCAGCATCCGCTTCTGGTGGTGTCTCTGCCTAAAATCGTCATTCTGCTGTTTGTGATGCTGACGGCGCTCGCGTATCTCACCTGGTTCGAGCGCAAAGTCGTGGCGCACATCCAGTCGCGCTGGGGACCGTACCGCGTCGGCCCGCACGGGTTGATGCAGCCTTTGGCGGACGGCGTGAAATTTTTGTTCAAGGAAGACTCGACGCCGGCGGGCGCCGACAAGTTTGCTTATTTTCTGGCGCCTTTTCTGGCGTTATCGCTGGCCATCACCTCAATCGCCGTGATTCCATTTGGTCCCAAGGGTTTGACGATCTTCGGGCAGCCGACTCCCACCGGCATCACCAATTTAAACATCGGCCTGCTGATTTTATTTGCAATTACCTCGATGGGCGTCTATGGCGTGGCCCTGGCCGGGTGGTCGTCCAACAGCAAATATCCGCTGCTTGGGGGGCTGCGCAGCTCGGCGCAGATGATCAGTTACGAACTGGCGCTGACCATGTCCGTGGTTGGCGTGATCCTGATGGCGGGCACCTTCAACCTGAGCGAAATTGTGATTTCGCAGCAAGGTTTTTACTGGGGATTTCTGCCGCGATGGAACGTGATCGGCGGGCCCCTGCCCCAGATTTTGGGCTTCGCGCTGTTTTTTACCGCGGCGGTGGCGGAGACCAATCGCGCGCCGTTCGATCTGGCCGAGGCCGAATCGGAACTGGTGGCCGGCTTTCACACGGAATATTCCAGTTTTAAGTTCGCCATGTTCTTCATGGCGGAATACGCCAGCATGATCACGGTTTCGTGTCTCGCGACGATCTTGTTTTTTGGCGGATGGCTCTCGCCGTTTCCGCAGACGCGCCTCTTCGCCTGGACTCACTACATTCCCGCGGCGGTTTTTGCCATCGCGGGCCTGGCCCTGATCGCGCATGGCGTCCGCTACATCACGGTGTGGGGACGCATTTTCCTGCCGGTCGTCGGGGTGGCGCTCGTCGGCCTGGGCGTGCTTTGCGGTCAGCCCGGCGTCATCGATTTCGTTCAGGGGCCGTTCTGGTTTCTCTCCAAGATCGCGGTTTTTCTGTTTATCTATGTTTGGGTGCGCGGTACACTTCCGCGCTTCCGCTACGATCAGCTCATGAATTTCGGCTGGAAGGTCTTGCTGCCGCTTTCGATTGTAAACGTGGTGATCACCAGCCTGGCGATTGTGCTGACACAACGATGAGATTCAATTTAAATCGCAGACCTCGAAAAATAATGCGCCTTGCGGCGCTGGGAGCGCGATGATCACGCCGCAGATCGCGGTATTCCTGGTCCTGGCGGCGATGGCCGTGGCGGGCGCGATCAGTCTGATCCTGCAGCGGCATCCGATTCACAGCGCGCTGTCGCTGATCGTCGTGATGGTCGCGATTGCCGGACTTTACCTGTTGCAGGGCGCGGAATTCGTGGCCGCGGTGCAGATTATCGTGTATGCCGGCGCGATCATGGTGGTGTTTATCTTTGTCATCATGCTGCTGAACGCCGGCGCAGAAGAACGCGCCAACCTCAGCCGGTGGGCGCGCTTTGTCGGCGTGCCGCTGGGAATTGTATTTCTGGCGGAAGTAGCCTACTGGATCGGCCGCGCCACTCTGCATCTGGGCTCGGGTCCCTGGCAGGCCGTGTCGACCCGGGACCTTTCGACGCTGCTGTTCCGCGAATACGTTTTCCCGTTTGAGCTGACGTCTTTTTTGATTTTGATCGCTTTGCTGGGTGCCCTGGTCCTGGCGCGCCGCGAAGAGTCCGATTGAACCGGCCCGGACCCGCTTTCTCACGGGCGGGAATTTTCTGAGAGAACCGGCGGAACGCTCGGATGTCCGTAATTTGAAAGTCATGGGGGAGTTGTGGTTCCGACGTCGTACTATTTGGTACTCAGCGCCGTTTTGTTCGGCTTGGGTGTGATCGCGTTTATTTTCAAACGCAACATCCTTACTGTCTTCATGTCCATTGAGCTGATGCTCAACGCCGTAAATCTGGCTTTCGTTTCCTTCAGCCGTTTGCTTGGCCAGTTGCAGGGCCAGGTGTTCGTCCTTTTCGTGATCGTCGTGGCCGCGGCCGAAGCCGCCGTGGGCCTGGCGATTATTATCCTCATTCACCGCAACCGGGGAACGCTCGACGTGGAAAACGTGGATTCGCTGAAAGACTGATGCCGGTTCTCTCTTATCTGTGGATCATCCCGCTGCTGCCGCTCCTGGGCGCCGCCGCCAACGGAATTTTTGGCGGGCGCTGGCCGAAGAGCGTCATCACCGCCGTCGCGCTTTCCTCGACGACGCTGGCCTTTCTCGCCGCGCTCGAGGCCGTGCGCGAGTTTCTGACGCTTCCGTCCAACCAGGTTCCCTGGATTCACAGCTACTTTACCTGGATATCCGCGGGCGGATTTCAGGCCGACTTCGCGCTGCAGGTGGACCAGCTGACCGTAATCATGCTGCTCGTGGTTACCGGCGTGGGTTGGCTGATTCATATCTACTCCACCGGATACATGCATGACGATCCAGGCTACCGTCGATTTTTCGCCTATCTGAATCTCTTCATGTTTTTCATGCTTGTGCTGATCCTCGGAGCTAACTATCTGGTGATGTTTGTAGGCTGGGAAGGCGTGGGTCTTTGCAGCTACCTGTTGATTGGCTTCTTCTTCCTGAAGCAATCGGCCACCAACGCCGGAAACAAGGCGTTTTGGGTCAACCGAATCGGCGATTTTGGATTTCTTCTGGGCTTATTTTTGATTTTCCGTACGTTCGGCTCACTCGACTTTTCAGCCGTGTTGCCGCGCGCCGCCGCCATGTCCGCGGATCCCGCCGGGCATCTCGGGACGCTTACGGCGATCGCGCTGCTGCTGTTCGTCGGCGCGACAGGAAAATCAGCGCAGCTTCCCCTATACGTCTGGCTGCCCGACGCCATGGAGGGCCCGACGCCGGTCAGCGCGCTGATTCACGCGGCGACGATGGTGACTGCCGGTGTGTACATGGTGGTCCGCTCGCACGCGATATTCCTGAATGCGCCGGTGGCCATGCAGGTTGTGGCCATTATCGGCTGCATCACCGCGCTCTTCGCGGCGACCATCGGCCTGGTGCAAACGGACATCAAGAAAGTGCTGGCCTATTCCACCGTGTCGCAGCTCGGTTATATGTTTCTGGCCTGCGGTGTGGGCGCCTTCGGCGCCGGCATCTTCCACTTGATGACGCACGCGTTTTTCAAGGGCTTGCTGTTCCTGGCTGCCGGCAGCGTGATCCACGCCATGAGCGGTGAGCAGGACATGCGCCACATGGGCGGCCTGCGCAAGAAAATTCCCATCACATTTTGGACCATGCTCATGGCCACGCTGGCGATATCGGGCGCGCCCGGCTTTTCCGGTTTCTTCAGCAAGGACGAGATTCTGAGCGAAGCGCTGCGCGTCAGCCCCGTCCTCGGCTGGATCGGTGTTTTGACCGCGGGGCTCACGTCGTTTTACATGTTTCGCCTGATGTTTCTCACGTTTTTCGGCAGCGAACGCTACGACGAGCACCACGTGCACGTGCACGAATCGCCGAAAAACATGACGATTCCCCTGATTATCCTGGCCATTCTTTCCGTCTGCGGCGGATGGATGGCCGCGCCCGAATTCGTGGGCGGCGTGAATCATTTCGAGCATTTCCTCGAGCCCGTGTTATCGGCGGCCTCGGGCCCGGCGGCCGAGGGTCCGCAATCGACGACCGGCGGCCCGGGTATTTTGCAGGCGCTCACGGGCGCGCCCGTCATTGCCGGACTTCTTGGGTTCCTGTTGGCTTGGTGGCTCTACATCAAGAGTCCGGACGCGCCGAAGAAACTCCTGAATTCCCTGGCGGGTCCCTACAAACTCCTTTACGGAAAATATTTTGTCGATGAAATTTACCTCGCGGTGATCGTGCGTCCGCTGGTCTGGATTTCCGACAAAGTGTCTGTGGCACGCGGTCGATGAGCGCGTGATTGACGGCACGGTGAACGGCGTCGGTTTCGTTTCGCGCGAAACGGGTGACCGCGTGCGCCGGGTCAATACCGGCAACATACGCAGCTACGCCACCTGGATTGTTCTGGGTGTGGTGGTTTTCACTTCCCTGCTGCTCTGGATGGTGGACTGACGTGCAGCAATCCTATCTGCTCTCGGTTCTGACGTTTCTCCCCGTCGCGGGCACGCTGGCGCTGCTGCTCCTGCGCGATGACGATCATGTGTGGATTCGCCGCCTGGCGATGACCACGGCGGTGGCTGAATTCGCGCTTTCGCTGCTGCTTTTGCGCGGCTTCGATCCGCATTCCACCGGCTACCAGTGGGAGGAATTCCGCGCCTGGATTCCGCAGCCACCGATTCACTATCACCTGGGCATCGACGGCCTCAGCCTGTTTCTCGTGCTGCTGACCACGCTGCTCACGCCGATCTCGATTCTGGCCTCCTGGAAATCGATCGACCAGCGAGTGAAGGGTTTCTTCATCTGCACTGCTGGTGCTTGAAACGGGAGTGATCGGCGTCTTCGTCTCGCTCGATCTGTTTCTCTTCTTCTTGTTCTGGGAAGTGATGCTGATTCCCATGTATTTCCTGATCGGCATCTGGGGGCACGAGCGGCGCATCTATGCGGCGATGAAATTCGTGCTGTACACCATGTTCGGTTCGATCCTGATGCTGGTGGCCATCCTGTGGCTCTACCGGATCACGGCCGTCGCCGGGTATCCCACGTTTGACGTCCCGCAAATCCAGTCGCTGCTTTCGAACGGCACGATCGCTTTGCCGCTTCGAACGGAATACCTGCTCTTCGGCGCTTTCTTCCTGGCGTTTGCCATCAAAGTGCCGCTCTTCCCTCTGCATACCTGGCTGCCGGACGCGCATACCGAAGCCCCCACGGCAGGTTCCGTGATGCTCGCGGGCGTGCTGCTGAAGATGGGCATCTACGGCATGCTGCGTTTCTGCCTGCCGCTGTTTCCCGACGCGGCGCGCCGTTTTGCGCCGGCGATCGCGGTGCTGGCCATCATCGGCATCGTTTATGGGGCGCTCGTGGCCATGGTTCAGGTGGACCTGAAGCGCCTGGTGGCGTATTCCTCGGTCAGCCACCTGGGATTTGTGGTGCTCGGTATCTTCGCGTTCCACGCGATTTCCATCCAGGGCGCCGTCTATCAAATGCTCAATCACGGCATCTCCACCGGCGCGCTCTTCCTGTGTGTCGGGATGCTCTACGACCGGCGCCACACGCATTTGATCTCGGAATTTGGCGGCCTGGCAACACCCATGCCGGTGCTGGCGGCGCTGTACCTTTTCTCCTGCTTCGCATCGGCAGGATTGCCGATGCTGAACGGTTTCGTCGGCGAGTTTCTGATTTTGGTGGGAACGTTTCAGAAGCACGCCGCTTGGGCGTCCTGGGCCGCGCTTGGCGTAATTTTTTCGGCTGTCTATCTGCTGTGGTCGTACCAGCGCGTGTTTTTTGGGAGCATCACGCAGGACAAGAACGGCACTCTCCCGGACCTGGAGACGCGCGAGCGCGGAATCCTGTTCGTGATGGCCGCGATGATCCTGTGGATGGGCATCGGATCGCCGTTCTTCACGCGGCGCACCGAAGCCTACACGCAGAACATTTTGCAGCTCATGCAGCGCCCCCAGGCGTATGACGCCGGCGGCGCGAGCGCTCACCCCGGCACGAACATCAGCATGAATACGGCTCATGCGCGCGTGGCCGCGTCCGACCTGAACGTGGCGGCGTACGGCAGCATGGCGGACTCGGTGAAATTGAAATAAATGTTCCCACCCATTCAAGACTTGTACAGGATTGCGCCCGAAATCGTGCTCTGCGGATTCGGGATGCTGGTTATGCTGCTCTCGCCCGTCGTGCCGAGGACCCGCCACGGCGTGTTTGCGGGCATCGCGCTGGTGGGCGCGGGGCTGGCGCTGGTTTCGACGGCTTATCCGTACTTGCATCCGGGCCTGGCGTACTCGGGCCTTTTCCGGGCGGATTCTTTCAGCCTCTTTGTGCACTGGATTGTCTGCGGCGCGGCCTTCCTCACGATTCTCGGTTCGATCGACTATCTCCGGCGAGACGGTCTGGACGCCGCCGAGTTTTGCGCGTTGGTCCTGTTTGCCACCGCCGGAATGGGTGTGATGGCCGGAGCGCACGAGCTACTGACGGCCTTTATTGGCCTGGAAATGAGCTCCATCTCCTCGTACATCCTGGCGAGCTACCGGCGCGACGCCCCGCGTTCGAACGAAGCCTCCATGAAGTATTTCCTGCTGGGATCTTTTGCGACGGCGTTTTTCCTTTACGGTATCGCACTGTCCTTCGGCGCGACCGGATCGACGCATCTGGACATGCTCACGCCGCTGGCCAACGATTCCGCGCATACGCTTTTGAAGATCGGCCTGGGATTTATTTTTATCGGCTTGGCTTTTAAGGTTGCCGCCGCCCCTTTCCAGATGTGGACGCCGGACGTTTACGAGGGCGCGCCCGCGCCGGTGACCGCGCTGCTTTCCACGGGCCCCAAGGCCGCCGCGTTTGCGCTAGCGCTGCGCATCATGGCGAGCGTGGACGCCGCCGCGCCGCTGTGGTTCTGGGCGCTGTGGGTGGCGGCTGTCCTCAGCATGTTCGTTGGAAATCTATCGGCCATTGTGCAGACCAGCATGAAGCGGCTGCTGGCGTACAGTTCGATCGCGCATGCGGGATACATTCTGGTGGCGCTGACGGCCGCGGCGGCCACGGATCACCCGGAGGCGGGCATCGCCGCGGCGCTGTTCTACCTGGTGAGTTATGCGTTGGTGAAGCTGGGAGCGTTCCTGATTGTCGCGCAAATCGGCGGGCCGGGAGAGCGGCACGTCAACATTGAAGATCTTACGGGCCTGGGGCGGCGTCAACCGGCGCTGGCCGCGTGCCTGTCTTTGTTCCTGCTATCGCTTCTGGGATTGCCGGTTACGGCCGGGTTCCTGGGAAAATTCTACGTGTTTAATGCCGCGCTTGAATCGAACCTGATCTGGCTGGCCATCCTGGTGGCGCTGAACAGCGTGATCGGGGCCTACTATTACCTGCGCGTAATCGTCGTCATGTACATGCGCGAGCCGGCAGCTGAAGTTGCCGTCGAGCCCGTCCCATGGACGCTATCCGTCGTGTTGTGGATTTCCGCGGCCGGCACGATTTTTGCCGGTTTGTTTCCCGCACGGATCATCGATTTTGCCGCCAAGGCGGCGCTGAATATTCGCTAGCATTCGGTAGCACAGATTTCAGTCTGTGGGTTTCCGTTCAGGAACCCGGGTCACTCCCGCCTGCCAAGATCAAATGGAACCCCACAGACTGAAGTCTGTGCTACATCAAAGCAAACGGCACGCCCTCGAAAGTCCGAGAGCGTGCCGCCTGGAAAATCTGAAGCGCAGAGATCGCTTACTTAACTTTGGCAAATATGATGGCAAACGTGTACAGCGCCATCGATTCGATCAGCACCAGGGCCAGTAGCAGCGCGAAGCGTATAGGAGCTGCCGCGCCCGGATTGCGAGCCAGACCTTCGCAGGCCGAAGACGTCGCGCGCGCCTGAGCGATTCCGCAAGCCGCGGACGCGATCGCCATGGCAAAGCCCGAAGTGATCGCCACCCAGTTGGTCCCCTCCGCCGCGGGCGCCGCGCCCGTCTGCGCGAACGCAGCCGGAGCGAAAAACGCAACCGCCAGCAGGGCAAACAGAATCATCGAGTACTTCCTCATCGTGTTTCTCCTTCACTAAGAATGGCCGCTCGGAGGTGGTTCCCGGACATCCCTCTTGCAGCCGGGCTCACGCGAGACAGCAGATCATGCCGTTATGAATGGAACCGTAATGGAATTGCAGCGCCACTAGTGCTCTTCGGCGACCGCGCCGCCCACATAGATGATCGGCAGCAAGGTAAAGACGAACGCCTGCACAAATCCCACGAAAATGTGCAACAGAATAAAAACGCAGGGTGCCAGCAGCGGAATGGGCGCCAGCAGGTAACCGATCCCGTTGAGCTTGCCGACGAACAGAAAGAGCGAGACCGTCAAACCAAGAAATGTCGCGTACAAGAGTTCGCTGACCAGCATGTTGACCCACAACCGGACGGTCAGCGAGAGCATTCTGGCCAGGTGGCTGAAGACTTCGACCACCGCCATAATCGGAGACATCGCCAGAACCGGGCCAAGGAACGTCTTGCCGTACTTCACCGGGCCGTGATGCAGTACACCGGCCCAGTTGTAGTACAGAAATACGACGATCGCGCATCCCAGGGGAACCGTTTTCTCCGCCGTAGGAGAGAAAAATCCGGGCACCACGCTGATCAGATTGCTCATCAGCACAAACAAGCCGATGCTGCCGACCATGGGCAAATATTTCAACCCGTGGTGGCCGGCCGTATCCTCCAGCAGATCGCGCGCGCCCACGCCCATCGGATTGGTCAGCAGCGCTTCCATGCACTGCTGCGTCGCGCCCGGATTATCCACTGACAGGCGCCCCTTCAACCAGATGAAGAAGACGATTGCAATCGCGAAGACCACGAGTTCCATGGCGATATGATTGGGGATGGGATATTTCTCGCTGGCGGGCTGGATGTGCAGCGCGGCGAGCAGCGCCAGCGCGGGTTTTCCCAAGAGCGCATTGATCAGTTTTGTCACACCCAAAACTTGGTCTTCCATTTTTCGACTTGACCCCGGTAATGAGCCTTACGAATGCGGCTCTAAGTGTGTGTCTCGGTGCCGTGCCCGCCGCGCACCAGTTCCCACATCAATTCAATCATTACGGCCGCAACCGCGGCGAACAGCCCGCCGAGAACCGCGGCCACTGGCAGCCAGGAACGCGAAAGAATAACATAGACCACCACCAGCAGCAACGCGAAGCGCCCAAAGAACTTAAGGTACACTTCCACGGGCACTTTGGCGGGCTGCCCGGAGTCGCTCTGCGCGGTAGAGACCTTAACGAGAGCGGTGACTCCTTGTTTCAGCCAGCGAAAATTCAGCCAGGCAAGCGCCGCGCCGAGGGCCACTCCCGCGCCCGGACGCCAGCCCCAACGCGCCAATACAAAAAAGGCGCCGGCCAATCCGAACGCAAGCGTCATCCACTCGATGCGATGCTCGGCCGCAAGATAGCTGGAATCGGGTTTGGCCATCCTAATACGTATCCTTCTAAGTGTCCTTTGATAGACGTCGCACCAGCTGAATCATGCCCCCGGCAAAGCCCAGCAGTCCCAGAATCAAAGTGAGAACCGGCGAGGTGTGAAAGCGCTCATCCAGAAAGTAACCCACTCCTCCCCCAATGGCGACGCTGGCGACCAGCAGAATGGGTAGCTCGATCACAGCAGAGACCTGTCGCATGCCTTCGGCGGGCCGCTTTCGCGGCGATGGGGAGGAAGGCGAGCCTGGTTCCTCAGTGGCCACTGAAACCTGATGGGAAGAAAAGCGAGTACGTCGCCAGCCGCACGAACGGCTCCGGGTAAACCCCGGCGGCGATGGTCACGAAGCACAGTACAGCGAAGGCCACACGCTGCCCGATGGTAACGATCGGCAGGGGCGCGTTGCCCGGCTCATACAAGTACGCGTGCATCACAACGCGGAAATAGTAATACAGTGCCGGGACGATGTAGAGCGCCCCGAACAGCGCCAGGCTGTTGTGCCCGGTCTCGATCAATGCCTGCAAAATAAAATACTTTCCCACAAATCCGGCCAGAGGCGGAATCCCGGCAAGCGAAAGCATAAAGATCAGTAGCACCAGCGCGGAGAGCGGGCTGCGGCGATATAGACCGTTTAGGTCGTCCAGCTCGTCCCCGATGATTCCCTGCCGCTGCAGCACGATCAGCACGGCAAACGCGCCGATGGTCATGAATCCGTAGACGAAGAGATAAAAGGCCACGCCCTTCATTCCGGTGATGAATCCCAGCGGGCTCGATGCGGCGGCCACGATCCCGAGCAGGATGTAGCCGACATGAGAAATCGAGGAGTAGGCCAACATGCGTTTGACGTTCGTTTGCGTAATCGCCGCGAAGTTTCCCAGCGTAAGCGAAGCGATGGCCACACCCGCGATCAGCATCTCCCAATCAACGCGCACCGGCCAGAACACGGTGAGCAGCAGGCGCAGCAGCAGGGCGAAGCTGGCCGTCTTGGAGGCCACGCTGATGTAAGCCGTAATCGGTGTGGGAGCGCCCTCGTAGACATCCGGCGCCCACTGATGGAACGGGACGGCCGCCACCTTAAAAAACAGCCCTGCGGCCACCGTAGCCAGCGCCAGGAGCACGAAAAGGTCGAGCTGGCCCCTTTGCTCAACCGCGACCGCGATCACGTCCAGATTCGTCCTGGGAGGCAGCGCCTGGCCAATCGAGCTGAGGTTTGCCATGGAACCGATGCCGTAGAGGATCGAGAACCCATATGCCAGAATCGCCGAACTGAACGCACCCAGCAGCAGGTATTTCACCGCTCCTTCATTCGAACGCCGGTCGCGCCGCAAAAAACCGGCCAGGACGTAAAAGGCGATGGCCATGGTTTCCAGGCCGATGAATTGCACGACCAGGTCATATCCCGAGGCCATGAACATCATGCCGACCGTGGCAAAAAGCATTAGGGCGTAGTACTCGCCGTGATTTTCGTCCTCCAGTTGCAGATAGCGCACGGAAAGGATGATCACCAGCGCGGTTGCGATCAGGAAAATAAAGCCGAAAAACAGGAAAAACGGGTCGACCATCAGGGAATTGTTGAAGCCCACGGCCCCGCGGTCGGCCACCCCGCGTAACTGCCACAGGCAAATGGCGCTGAAGATTACTCCCAGCATGGCCATCAGCGCGTTGAAATACTTGTCTCGCGCTTCGAGCAGGTAATCGGTTAGCAGGATGCCCATGGCGAACAGGACGAGCATCATCTCCGGCAGGAGCAGGCCACCGCCATCCACCTGCATGAAGTACTGGAATCCTTTGAACATTTCGCTCATCGGTTCGTCTACTTCTTCTCCGCTTCGGGCGCGGGAATTGCCGCCGGACTTGACGGTGTCTTCATTTCCGCCATGCCCGCCGCCCCGCTGACCAGATCAGCGCGAGCCATCGCCGGACTGACGCCGCGGGCAGCCGCGCGTTCGGCGCCGTAAAATCCGGGATTCACCTGCTGGACAATCTGCTGTACGGGCCGGTCCAGCACCCGGAACAGCGGCTTCGGATAAATGCCGATCCAGAAAGCCAGGATCACGAGCGGAATGAGCGTGGCATATTCTCGCGCGTTGAGGTCGGCCAGATGCTCGTTCGCGGGATTGGTCACGGGACCGAACATCACGCGTTGGTAGAGCCACAAAAGGTATGCGGCGCCCAAAACAATGCCGATGACCGCCCAGGCTGTGTAACGGATGCTGACCTGATAGACGCCGTTCAGGATGGTGAACTCGCCGATGAAGCCATTGAGCAGCGGAAGGCCCAAAGAGCTCAGTGTGGCAATCATGTAGATCGCCGCGAAATTCGGCATGGGCGTGGAAAGCCCGCCGAATTCCGAAATCAAGCGGGTGTGCCGGCGCTCGTAGACCACGCCGATCAGCAAGAATAAGGCGCCGGTGGAAATTCCGTGGTTGACCTGCTGGATCACGCTGCCGGAAAGCCCGTTGGGAGTTAAGGCAAAAATTCCCAGCGTGCAGAACGCCAGATGGCTCACGGAACTGTAGGCGACCAGCTTCTTCATGTCCTTCTGCATCATGCAAACGAGCGCGCCGTAGATAATTCCGACAACGGAAAGGACCAGCATGGTGGTCACGATTTTGTGGCGCGCGGCGGCTTCCTGTGGCAAGAGCGGCAGCGAGAAGCGGATGAAGCCGTACGTTCCCATTTTCAGCAAAACGCCGGCCAGGATGACGGAGCCTGCCGTAGGCGCTTCCGTGTGCGCGTCCGGCAACCAGGTGTGGAACGGGAACATAGGCACTTTGATCGCAAAGGCGAAGAAAAAAGCCCAGAACAGCAGCACCTGTGTGCGCGCATCAAATTGCGGCGCGGCCGCCAGCAGCGTTGGAATATCGAATGTGCCGCCGCCCGCCTTGAAATACAGAGCCAGAATTCCCAGCAGCATGATCACCGAGCCGACCAGGGTGTAAAGGAAGAATTTGATCGCGGCGTACAACCGGCGGTCGCTGCCCCACACGCCAATCAGGAAATACATCGGCACGAGCATGACTTCCCAGAACATGTAAAAGAGGAAAAAATCGAGCGACATGAAGACGCCCAGCATGCCCACCTGAAGCAGTAGGAACAGGATGTAGTATTCCTTGGTGCGCATCTTGATCGCGCTCCAGGACGAAAGGATCGAGATGGCGCCAAGCAGGGTGGTCAGGATCACGAGAAGCAGGCTGATGCCGTCGATGCCCAGCGAGTAATGCGCGCCGATCGACGGAATCCAGTCATGCATTTCCGGGAATTGATAGCGAGGCGAGCCCGGGTCCAGGCTGAAGCGCCAGATCAGCGGCAGCGACACCACCAGCCCGAGGAGGCCAAACAGATTGCCGATGACGCGGTGCGCGTTGATGCTGTCACGCGGCACGAACAGCAGCACCAGTGCCCCCACCAGCGGCGTGAATAGCACCACCGACAGGATATGAGTATTGTAAAAGTCCATCTCCCCGCCTCGCCTTCTTCTAAATCGGTTCGTGCTTGGAAGCCGAATACCGTTTGGCTTCGCTATCCACCTGGCTGTCCGTCCGTCTGTTTGTCATTCCGAGCGGAGTGAGGAATCTCTCTCCGGTTTGCACGTGCCCAAGAGCAAAGAGAGATTCCTCGCTCCGCTCGGAATGACAGAAAAAATGGAAGGCGCCTAAGAATCAATCCCACAGCCTCCCAAAGCCCGCCTACAACCGCACGCCCGACGTCCACAAGTAATAGCCCAGGAAAATCAGCACTCCCAGTAGCATGAGCATGGCATACCGCGAAACACGCCCCGATTCCAGCATCCGCGCCGGCCAGCTGAACAGCCACACGATCCGCGCGGCCAGATTCACCAGGCCATCCACAATCCAGGAATCCCACAGCGCGGAGATGCTGGAAATAACGCGCGTTACCCACCCGGAACCGTCCACGCCCAGCCCATTGATAAAATTCACGTCGAAGGCGCCCAGCGTTAGCGCCAGATCCTTCACGCGGTTCACAAACATCGCGTCGTAGAGTTGGTCCACGTAATACTTGTTGTAGACCAACCGATACAGGAACGGACTGGCCGCCGCGATCTTTGCCGGAACTTCCGGCCGCTGAATGTACCAGCGGTATGCCAGCCAGATGCCGCAACAGGCGACCAGCACGGAGATCAGCATCAGGAAATATTCCATCGATGCCCCGGAGGCTGCGGCGGCTGCCGCGCCTTCTTCGGCGTGCTTGGCCATGACTGGCTCGAGGAATTTTGAAAAGCGGTCGCTGCCCCCGAGCGAAGAAGGCACGCCGACCCAGCCGCCGACGGTGGCAAGCACGGCAAGGATAATCAGCGGCACGGTCATCGCGCTGGGCGATTCGTGGATGTGGTGCTCGACCTCATGGTCAACGTGCGAGTGGCCGAAGAACGTCATATTCACGAGCCGGAACATGTAAAACGCCGTCAGGCCCGCGGTGATAAAGCCGATAAGCCACAGGAATTTGTTGTACTCGAAGGCATGCCCTAGGATCGCGTCCTTGCTGAAAAAACCGGCCAGCGGCGGGATGCCCGAAATCGCGATCGAAGCCACCACGAAAGTTTTTGCCGTGGTTGGAATTTTTCCCCACAGGCCGCCCATCTTGCGCATGTCCTGCTCGCCGGAGAGCGCGTGAATTACGCTGCCCGATCCGAGGAAGAGCAAGGCTTTGAAGAACGCGTGCGTCATCAAGTGAAAGACGCCCGCGGTGAATGCTCCGACTCCGCAGGCCAGGAACATATAGCCCAGCTGCGAAACGGTGGAGTAGGCCAGCACGCGCTTGATGTCGTTTTGCACGAGTCCCATGGTCGCCGCGAAGATCGAGGTAACCGCGCCAATCACGGCGACGACCGCAAGCGCCTTCGGCGCCATGGAAAAAATCGCGTTGGTGCGCGCGATCATGTACACGCCGGCCGTCACCATGGTGGCCGCATGGATTAGGGCGCTGACCGGCGTGGGGCCTTCCATCGCGTCCGGCAGCCAGACATATAAGGGAAGCTGCGCCGATTTCCCGGTCGCGCCGACGAAAAGCAGCAGCGCAATCGCCGTCAGCGTGGCATCTCCCATGGTGAAGTGTCCCGCAGCGATGGCCGGACCGATTTCCGTAAACTGAATCGTGCCCAGCGTGCCCAGCATCAAGAAGAGACCGAGCAGGAAGCCGGCGTCACCGATGCGGTTGACGATGAACGCTTTCTTGCCGGCGTCCGAAGCCGATTTGCGCAAAAAGTAGAAGCCGATCAAGAGATAGCTGCACAGACCGACGCCTTCCCACCCGACGAACAGGAGAAGCAAATTGTTCGCCAGCACCAGCGTCAGCATCGAGAACATGAACAAATTCAGGTAGCCGAAGAAGCGGTAGTAGCCGCCCTCGTGCGCCATGTAACCGGTGGAATAAACGTGGATCAGGAATCCGACGCCCGTCACGACCAGCAGCATCACGGCCGTGAGCGGGTCCATCAGGACGCCCCACGGTACATGGAAATCGATCACGCGCCCGGAATTCATGCTCATCGCGCCGGCGGGAACCCAGTCAAACAGGTTGTAGCTGACCAGACGTTCCGAGACGGGCCGCGCAACCAACTGCCAGATCGCGCCAAACGCATAGCACATCGCCAGGAAAACGCTGCCGACGCAGATGACATTCACCGCCACGTTCGGAAGCTTGCGCCCGATGAACAGCATGAGCGCCGCGCCCGCCAGCGGAAACAGCGGGATCAGCCAGATATGCGCGAGAAAATATTCCGTCGGCATCATGTAATTAGAGCCCGCTCAGGGTTTTGTTCTCCTTTTCAGCTTTCCGTTTTCCAGCGTTCCGGTTGATATCGTTTCCTTTTTCGATCTGTCCCGTTCCCCGCTGTCCGTTTGCCGTCTTTTCCGTTGCTATTGTTCGTTTTGCCACCATTAATTTTGTCATTCCGAGCGAAGCGAGGAATCTCTCTGTCTGCGTCGCGCAAAAAAGAGAGAATCCTTGCTTCGCTCCGAATGACAAAATAAAAGGCCCCCGACAACGCGTCTTTGTGCCCGTGCGAATCCGATGAAATGGCCCGCTACCACTTCAGCAAATCCATTTCGTCGCCCAGCAATGTCTCGCGATTGCGGAAGTAGGCAATGATAATGCCCAGCCCCACGGCGGCTTCGGCGGCGGCGTCGGTAATGATAAAAATTGCGAAAACGTGGCCTTCCGCCGAGCCCACCAGCCGCGAAAAGGCCACCAAGTTGATGTTCACGGCGTTCAACATGAGCTCGATGGACATTAAAATGACAATCACGTTTCGGCGCGTCACAACGCCGATCGCACCGATCGTGAACAGAATCATGCCGAGCCAAAGATACTGGCTGATCGGAATCATCGCTTCACCCGTTCCTTCATATTTTCTTCTTGGCCATGACCACCGCACCGATCATGGCCACCAGCAGCAGGATCGAGGCCACTTCAAACGGCAGCATATATTCGCTGAACAGAACTTTTCCCACCAGTTGCGTGCTGGGTTCGAGCGCGCTGGCCGGGGCGGCCTCGCCAAACGCCATGTGCGAACGTCCGATGGCGATTGCCACGGTAAGCTCCGCGCCCACTACGAGCGCCAGCAGCAGGCCCAGCCACCATTGCCGGTTGAACTGCATCTCGTGCAGCGAAATATCGATGTTGATCAGCATGATGACGAAGATGAACAGCACCATGATGCCGCCGGCATAGAGAATTACCTGTACGATGAACAGAAATTCGGCATGCAACTGCAAAAAGATTCCCGCCGTCGCCAGCAGCGCCGTAATCAGGAATATCGCGCTCTGCACCACGTTGCGCCGCGTGACCACGAGGATCGCGGAGACAACCGCCAGCGCCGCAAAGAAATGAAATACGATCTGATCGAGCATTGTCTTTAAGACGAACTACCCGCCGCGGCGGACCGTTCGCATTCCCTGCTCTCTGTCTTGCCCGCTTCTTCGAAAACTCAGCGGCTAAAGCCGAACCATGTGCAGGCGGCCACGGTCGCGGCTGAAGAGGCCGCAAAAAAAATAAATTCTTTGTCACTCCGAGGCGCGCCGCGCGCCGAGGAATCTCTCATTCCCGCCGTTTAAACCAGAGACAGATTCCTCGCTTCGCTCGGAATGACAAAATAAACTACTTTTCAGCTGCCCGTGAAGCCGCGACCCACAAACCCGACCCACTAAAATGTCCCGATGCTCAACTCTTGAGGGTTCGCTATGACTCGCCCACGAACACGTGCTCTCTATCTTTCTTCTCGCCCGCCCACCCGAGCCAGCCGGCGGCCGCCAATGTCACGAGCGTCGTCAAGCCGAACGCCGGAATATGCCCCCATCCCCAGTGCCGGTGCAGCACGAGGGCCACGCCGATTCCCATCACATTGACGATCGAAAGCGGGATCAGGAACTGCCATCCTAACCGCATCAACTGATCGAAGCGGTATCGTGGGAACGTAAACCGGAGCCACATGAACAGGTAGATGTACAGCCCCACTTTCAGCAAAAACCAGAAAGCGCCGTGCAATCCCGGCTTCAACCCTGGCAGCATAGTATTGACGGCGGGGATTAGCGGGGCTGCCAGAATGATCGCGGCTACAAACATCATCAAGCCCACCGCAACCATGAAAAGCTTCTGCACTTGAACGGGCTGTTTCGGGGCGCGATAAAAGCAATACGCGCCCACGCCCAGCATCAACAGCGTCGGAAGATAGTCCAGGAAGTTGAATGCCGGAGTGCCGGCAAACGGACGCAACCATCCGCCAAGAAACAGCGTCGTGGCAATGGACGCCACGACGACCATGTTGGTGTATTCCGCGAGGAAATAGAGCGCCCAGCGGAACCCGCTGTACTCCGTCATGTAACCGGCGACCAGTTCGGATTCCGCCTCCGGCAGATCGAACGGCGCTCGATTGGTTTCGGCGATGGACGCGACAATGTAGACGAAAAAGCCGACCGGCGCGGCAAACGCGAACCACATGCCGTAATCGTTTTGCGCCTCAATAATCTCCCGCGTCGACAGCGTGCCGGCGAGCAGCAAGCCCCCGACGATCGCCATTCCCGCCGCGGTTTCGTAGCTCACCAGTTGCGCCGCGCTGCGCAGCGCGCCGAGCAGAGAATAGTGGCTGTTCGAGGACCAGCCTCCCAAAACGATCCCAAATATTCCAAGCGCGCTGATGCCCACGATAAACAGAAGGCCGACGTTCAGATCCGCAATCTGGAACCACGGCCCGATGGCCAGCGCCGACATCGCCAGCATCGCGGCAGTCACCGAAATCAGCGGCGCGAACCAGAAAATCACTTTGTCCGCTTCATCCGGGATGATGTCTTCCTTGATTAAGAGCTTCAAGGCGTCCGCGATCGGTTGCAGCAAACCGTGCGGACCGACGCGCATGGGGCCAAGCCGCGCCTGCATGTCCGCCATGACTTTTCGTTCCATCAGAACGATGTATCCGGCGACCAGCGGCAGTACGGCCACGATGATGACCGCGCAGACCAACGGCACCCAGATGGAAATCACGAAATGGATGAGGCTCATCAGCATGGCGCTACCGGTCCACTTCTCCCAGCACGATGTCCAGAGTCCCGATGATGGCCACGACGTCCGCCACCAGGTGGCCGCGAATCATTTTGTCAAAGGCTTCGAGATTAATGAGCGAGGGGGGACGAATCCGCACGCGATACGGCTGCGTCGTGCCATCGCTCACAATGTAATAGCCAAGCTCGCCCTTGGGCGCTTCGATTGCGTGGTAGACCTCGCCCGGAGGCGGCTTCAGCACTTTTCCAACTTTGCCCATGATCGGCCCGGTCGGAATATTTTCGATGGCCTGCAGGCAGATCAGCCGGGACTGGCGCATTTCTTCCATGCGCACGATGTACCGGTCGTAGGTATCGCCATTCTTGCCGGTGGGAATTTCAAATTTGTACTGGTCGTAGGCGGCATAGGGCATGGCCTTGCGGATGTCCCACTTTACGCCGCTGGCGCGAATCACGGGCCCAGAAGCGCCATAATCGATGGCTTCCTTGGCCGTGAGGATCCCGATTCCCTTGGTGCGTCCCACCCAGATGCGATTTTCGGTGAGCAGGGATTCGTAGTCGTCGACGCGCTTGTCGAACGGCGTGCAAAAACGTTGGACATCCTTTTCAAGCTCGTCGTAAGCCTCGTACTGCAGGCCGCCGATGCGAAATGCATGGGTGGTCAGGCGCGCGCCGCAAAATTTTTCAAAAATCTTCAGGATCTCTTCGCGTTCGCGCAGGCAGTAAAACAGCGGAGTCAGCGCGCCAATATCGAGGGCGTGCGTACCCAGCCAGAACAGGTGGCTGGCGATGCGTTGCAATTCGGTCAGGATCGTTCGAATGACGCGCGCGCGGGGCGGCGCGTCAACACCCAATAGCTTTTCGACTGTCTCGCAGTAGCCCAGGCCGTTCGAAACCGCCGCGACGTAATCCATCCGGTCGACGTAGGGCGCGAATTGCTGATAGCTGCGATGCTCGGCGATCTTTTCGACGCCGCGGTGCAGGTAGCCGATCACGCACTCCGACCCGATGACTTTTTCGCCGTCCAGGCGGAGCTTCACGCGCAGCACGCCGTGCGTCGACGGGTGCTGCGGCCCCATGTTCAGGACGATTTCGTCGGCCCCGAGCACGGTCTGTTCCGCGTGCGTGGCAAACGGGATGCGTTCGTCTGGCATTCGCTATTGTCCGCTCTCGATGCCCAAGTTTTCGCGAACCCAGGCGGTGTCCTGCGTCAGTATGTCGTAATCTTTCCGCAGCGGAAAACCCTGCCACTCGTCGGGAAGCAGGATCCGCTTCAAATCGGGATGCCCTTCAAAAACCACGCCGAACATGTCATAGACCTCGCGCTCCATCCAGTTCGCCGTGGACCAGATTCCCTGCACGCTGGGCACGCGCTCGTCGGCGCTGGCTTGCGCCTTCAGGCGAAGACGTTCGTTCTTTTCGAAGGAATACATGTTCAGGACGATGTCGAACCGCTTCTCCCGCTTTGGCCAGTCCACCGCCGTGAGGTCGCTCAGCCAGTCGAATTTCTCGGAGTCCCGGCTATACACGGCAATCTCGGCGAGCAGTTCCCGGGCGACCACCAGAATCGCTTGCTTGCGATCGGTCCAAGCTTCCAGAATGGCTGGACCGAATTTCTCCTTGAATCGTTTCACAAGATCGTTATCGAGCGCGACTGGACCTTCCTTGGGAGGTGCCGGTGGCCGCGGCGGTGCGGCAGCAGGAGGCTTGGCGGCTGCGGGAGCGCCTGGGGCAGCGGGAGGTCTCACGGCAGCAGGCACTCCGGGTGTCGCCGAGGGCTTTGCAGCGGGAGGAGCCGGCGGGGCGGGCGTAGCCGGAGCAGCGGGCGGTTTGGATGCGGGTTCTCCCCCGGCGGCTGGCGTTTTCGGCTCAGGCGGCTCGCTCGGTGAACTCGCGGACGGCTGCTTCTCTTCCGGGTCGTTTGCCATGAATTAGGAGTAGAGCGGCCGCACTCCCACCGTGCAGCCAATATTAAGTTGTAGCTTTTAGCACACGGCGGAAAACAGAGTCAACCTGTTCCGCCACAAACAACAAGCGCCTCAATCACCGATTCCGATCAAAGACCAAAAAAAATCCCGGTCATTCTGGCCGGGACTCCATTCATCGCAAAAGAAGGCCGCTATCTACACCCATTCGAGGGCGCCCTTCCGGTAAAGCCAGACATAGCCGATGATCAAGATGCCGAGAAAAACGAACATGCTCGCCAAGGCGTAGACTTCGGGTAAGCGAAAGCCCGCGTCGCGAGTCGAGAACATCACTGCCCAGGGAAAAAGAAAGGTCGTTTCCACGTCGAAGATGACAAATAGGATTGCCACGATATAGAAGCGCACCGAATACCGTCCGCGTGTATCGCCTTCCGCTTCCACTCCGCACTCGTAGGGCCGCAGTTTGGCCCCAACCGCTACCGGAGTTGGACGTATAAATTTGAAAAGGACAAGCGAAAGAGCCGGGAAGGCCGCCGCGAGCAGGGCAAAAATGAAGATCGGAATGTATTGAGTCGGCATGCCAATATCGCGCAAATCCTAACACATCCGTCAAGCGGGAGCCACTTCCGGTGCGCGGTTCGGTCGGCGGTTCTGCGGGCCAGAGGCTACTGTGCAGAGGTGACTAAGATCACATCCTCATGTGCCGGATGTCACTGAGCCCGACGCCGCCCAAGTGGCTAAATAAGGGCGAATCCTTAGCGTGACGGGCCGAAGTGATGACGATTGGGCCGCTGAGAGTTCGATTAATCGATTGACGTTGACCCCGAACGAGACCAGGAATGAAAGGGTGCGGATATGCCGGTATGGTTGCCTGCTTGGGTTTTTCACTTCTGCCAGTGGCTGGATCAGACTCCGTTTGGACATGAAATGCGGGAGTCGTTGTACCTGTTTCCGGTCGTCGAGACGCTGCACGTGTTTGGGATTGTTTCGCTCGTCAGCTCCGCTTTTTTGCTGGACTTGCGGCTCTTTGGCGTGGGTCCAATGCGGGACGAGCCTGTGGCCAAATTAGCGAAGTGGATCTTGCCGTGGGTGGTGGCCGGCTTTGCGGTTCAGCTCTGTACCGGTGTTCTTATGTTCTCGGCGGAGGCTACTCGATCTGCCCTGAATTCATTTTTTTGGTACAAAATGTTTCTGATTCTCGCCGTGGGAGTTAATGCGCTGGTTTTCCACACGACCGTGTACAAGCGAGTCGAAAGGTGGAACAACGCTCAGGTTGCTCCCGTAGCGGCGCGAGTTTATGGCACGTTTTCAGTCGCGATGTGGCTCGGAATCATTACTCTAGGGCGCTGGTTTTCGTTCCACCTTTCCTAGAAGCCGGGTGGTGAGAGTCTCGCAAGGATTCTGGTGGCGCCGGTCCAGGGCCGGCGCCATGAAGAGCGGTTCCAATTACCAGTTGACGCCCCTTTAATGCCGGGAAACGCTACGCGCTGGTCGCGCGATCCGCCGGCCAACTTCGCCGTCAGCGTGATTTCGGCCTTGAGCAGTCGCGAAATGGGGCATCCCGCCTTGGCGTCCTGAGCGGCCTTATCAAAAGCAGCCGCATTGGCGCCCGGAATCTTGGCCGTCATGTCCAGATGAATTTTCGTGATTGTGAATCCCGCTTCTAACTTTTCAAAGGTCAGTGAGGCCGTAGTTTCGATCGATTCCGGCGTCATGCCCGCATTTCCGAGTTGCGCGGAAAGAGCCATGCTGAAGCAGCCCGCGTGGGCCGCAGCGATTAACTCCTCGGGATTCGTGCCGACGCCATTCTCGAATCGCGTGGAAAAAGAGTATTGCGTGTTGGAGAGCACCTTGCTCTCGGTGGAAATCGTTCCCTTGCCTTCTTTGAGCGAACCGTTCCAGACCGCCGATGCTTTGCGAATCATAATTCGTTTTCCTCCTGTGAGATTTGCTGCCTTACAAATTAATACTGCTTATTTCCGCGCAATGCGATCCAACTCCTTACGACCCCTTACGATTCGATGATTAATTCCTTTGCGCGTTGCGTGGCTTTCATCACGGCCTTGATCAATGTTACGCGCAGTTTCCCGTCCTCGAGCTCCAGGATGCCGTCCATTGTGGAGCCCGCCGGAGTCGTTACGGCGTCTTTTAGCAGCGCAGGATGATCGCCGGTATCAAGGACCATGCGCGCCGCGCCCATCATCGTCTGTGCCGCAAGCAAGGTAGAAACATCGCGCGGCAGGCCGACTTTCACTCCGCCCTCGGCGAGGGATTCGAGGATGATGTAAATGAACGCAGTGCCGCTGGCCGAAAGTCCGGTCACGGCATCGATTTGTTTTTCGTCCACGTCCACCACCCGGCCCACGGCTTGAAACATGGCGTGCGCGATTTCCATGTGCTCGTTGCCGGCATGGATCCCCTTGGCAAGGCCGGTCATGCCGCAGCCGATCGCGCAAGGCGTGTTGGGCATGGCGCGAATCACGGGCATGTCCATTCCCAATTGCTTTTCCATCAGCTGCGTCGAGACCGAGGCGACAACCGAAACGATCATCTTGCCCGGCTTCATCTCCGGCTTGATTTCCTCCAGAATGTCCTTCACGGCTTGCGGCTTCACCGCCAGCAAAATGATGTCGGCGCCGTGCGCGGCAGCGCGATTATCGGTTGAAGCTTCAATTCCCAGCTGTTTGGCGAGCGCGCGGGCTTTCTCCGCGTGGCGCACGGTGGCATACACACGCTTCGGGTGCACCAGTTTCTGCTCCAGAAATGCGCGCAGCAAAATTCCGCCGATCTTTCCGGCGCCCAGCACGGCCAGCCGCTTCTCCGCCAGCTTGCTTGAAGGTGTCGTTTTCATGGTGTGTGCATTGTTGACGAGGCACAGGCGAACGTCAACCTGGTTCCCGTTCGGCGTTATTTCCGCGCAACGGGCGACTCCGGCATGGACATGCCCGCGATGATTTGCCAATCCTTGCCGTTCTTGACCCAGGTATGCGCGATGCGATGCGTGATCTCGGTGCCCTTCCCGTCTTTGTCCTCCAGCCGGAAAGTGATCCAGTAACAAACGGCCGCCACATTCCCGGTCACTTGAGCCCCAGCCGGCTTTAAGTAAACGATTTTCCAGGACAGGCCCTTGTTCGTTTGCCTGGTAATCCAATCGGTCATCTGGTCTTTTCGCCCGGGCGTGGGATAACTACCCGGCCATCCAACGAAGTTTTTATCGAAAAGGGCCAGATAATCCGGCAGGTCGTTAGTCTGAACATAATTCCAGTAGGCATGTTCGAGATTCCAAATCGTGGACTCATCGTTTGTGCCGCTTGCTTGCGGGCGTCCGCCAGGAGAAGCGGGCGAGCCGGAGAGAAGCAAGCACGCCATCGTGCCAAAAATCAGAAGAATGCGGCGCAACATTTTTGCCTCCAGGGCAAAGCACGGTATTAAAAACGAGCAAAAGCTACGAATCGTGGCGCGCTCCGCCCAGCACTTGCAGCGCATGGGGCACCAGGTCGGCAACGGCATCGAGAGATTCTATCGCGCCACGCGGGCTCCCTGGCAGATTGACAATCAGAACGCGCCCGCGAACGCCCGCGACCGCGCGCGAAAGTACGGCACGCGGCGTTTTTTTCCGGCACTCTTCGCGCATCAGTTCAGAGAGACCCGGAATGACCTTATCGCAGGCCTCGGTGGTGGCTTCCGGAGTGGAATCCCGCGGCCCGATTCCGGTGCCACCGGTCGTCAGAATTACATCGACGCTGCCGCTGTCCGCCAGAGAGACGAGAAGGTCTCGAATGGCCGCGGGGTTGTCCGCGAGCAGTCCCTCGGAAATGATTTCCCAGCCCAGCCGGGCGCAGCGTTCGCGCAGGCCAGGACCTGAGGCGTCCTTGTGAGTGCCTCGCGATACCGAATCGCTGATGGTGAGAATGGCGACGCGCATGCGGGAATAAAGTAGCACAGACTTCAGTCTGTGGGGTTCCACGGAAACTTGGCTGGCGCGAACGTGTTAGGCAGGTTGGCGGAAAGCCGCAGACTGAAGTCTGTGCGACTTGAATCAGCTTTCCACGCTTTGATTGCTTTCGTCCATCAAGCGCATCGCTTCCATGAGCAGGCCGGTGGTGGAAAGTGTAATGGTCTCGCGATCTGCGGTAGCTCCGAACTCGATCTCGAATTCGCCGTCCAGCCATCCGATAACCTGATAAGCGACAGTGTCGCCTTCCGTGCCGCCGAGTCGCGCGTGCTTGCACTGGCCCACGATAAAGTAAAGTTCGGCCTCTTCCGCGCCGCGCCGCAGCTTCAGCCTGCAGGTCTTTTGCCCCATTTCGAGAGACTGCATCAGTTCGGTGACGCTCATCTCCTCGAGACGCCCCTGGATGACTCCCGGACGCGAGGCGTGCTTTTGCATTTTTTCCAGGTGCAGGCGGTCCACGATTTTTTTGACCTGCCGGACCAGGTCAGCCACGAAAAACGGCTTGGGAATAAAATCCTCGACGCCGATTCCGACTGCGGGGCGCAGCTTTTCTTCGATGTCTCCGCGGCTGGCGACGAACACAAACGGAATGTTCCGCGTATTTTCCCGCCCGCGCAGCTTTTCGTAGAGCTGGCGGCCATCGAGTCCCGGCATTCGGAAATCGGAAATGATCAGGTCCGGAGGATTGTCGATGGATTTGAGCAATGCATCCGCGCCGTCGCTCGACGAAACAACGTCGCAGTGGGGTTCCATGCCGCGGCACATGAGGCCGCGGATCATGGGATTGTCATCGACAATTAGTACCTGCACGTTTTGTGACGGGGCTTTCATCGCGAACCGCTACTTTTTGCGGCGTAGATAGTGGCCGCTCTTGCCGCCAATTTTCTCGACCAGAACGATGGCGCCGATTTCCATGCCCTTGTCTAGGGCCTTGCACATATCATAGACGGTAAGCGCCGCCGCCGACACAGCCACCAGCGCTTCCATTTCCACGCCCGTCCGAGCCGTGGCGGTGACGCGCGAAGCAAGCTCCACGCCATTCTTGCATAGCCGCGCAGTCACATCAATGTGCGTGAGCGGCAGCGGGTGACAAAGAGGTATCCACTCCGAAGTGCGTTTGGCCGCGGCAATTCCCGCGATTCGCGCGATTTCCAGCGGATTACCCTTGGGCAACTTCTGTTGCCGCAGGGCCCGCAAAACCTCCGGGGACATCCGCACAAAACCGCGAGCGATTGCTGTGCGTTCTGTAACGTCTTTCGACGTTACGTTCACCATCGCCACTTCACCGCGCTTCCGGAAATGCGTCAATTTGGCCATGATCGACTTTACTACGCCTTTCCTGAGACCTGCTACGCCTCTCCCGCCGGCGCCGTTCGAATGTGCTCCGGCCGAAACCCAATGCCCACGACGCGCGCGGGTATCCTGCGCAGGAAACGCCATCGCCCGAGCAACTTCATCGGCCACGGCAACGAAATCGGCTCCTGACTTTTCAGGACCCTGGCCAGCACGCGATTCTGCACAAAGATTTGCAGTCTTTGCGTGGCGCGAGTCGGGAATTCGCGTCGCCGCTGCACCGCGGCCAGGTCGGACTCCGATGGGCAGCCGTTCCGCAGCTTTGCGGCCAGCAGGTTCGCGGCCGCGACAGCATCCTGAATCGCCAGATTGATCCCCACGCCGCCGACCGGAGACATGGCATGCGCGGCGTCACCGATGCACAGCAGTCCCGGCCTGGACCACCGGGACAGCCGGTCTACCGAGACAGTAAGGAGCGAAACGTCGTTCCAGTCACGCATCTCCTCGACGCGGTTTCCGAGGAAGGGGCTAAGCTGCACGATTTCCCGCCGAAATGCGTCCAGCCCTTTCTTCCTGACCTCATCCGCGCTGCCCTTCGGAATGACGTACGCGCACTGCCAGTATTGCTCGCGATCCAGCATCACCAGAATTTTACCGGCTTCCGCGTGTCCAAATGTCTGCTGGGGGTCGCCCGGGCGCTTGCTGACGCGCATCCACATCACATCCATCGGCGCGCCGAGGTCGATGATTTGCAATCCGGCGCGTTCGCGAACGATGGAGCGGCGGCCGTCGGCGCCCACGACCAAAGCGGCGCGAAATTCCTCTTCCCCGCCGGCGGTCTTCGCAAGCACTCCAGTGACCTGTCCGTTCTGCTGGACGATGTCGGTCACTTCAGTGCTCATCAGCAGGTGAAATCCGGAAAACGCTTTTGCTTTGCCAACGATGAAATTCAGGAAGTCCCATTGCGGCATCAGGGCCAGAAATTTGCAGTGCGTGGGAACGTGGCGGAAGTCGGCGATGGTCACCGTTTCCGCGCCAACCTGCCCTCGCAAGTTCCAGCACTTTCTGATGAGGAAGCCTCAGAAACTCATCCAAAATTCCGAGTTCGCTCATCAGTTCGAGGGTGGAAGGATGAATCGTGTCGCCGCGGAAATCTCGCAAAAAATCGCCGTGTTTTTCGAGGACATAGACATCGACGCCCGCCCTGGCCAGCAGGTATCCCAACATCATTCCGGCAGGACCGCCTCCGGCAATACAGCAGCTAGATTGAATTGCGCCGGCCACAAACTGAGTTTAACAGGAGTTATTTCAGGGGAGATACCCCGACACAAGAGAATCTTAGGCGCCTTCGGGAACGCAGCGCCTAGATCGCGCCGCGCCGCGGCAGCACGTCCACCCACTCGCCCGGAGCGATTTCCGGGCGCTCGGGAGCGACCACCAGGAAACCATTGGCCAGCGCCAGGGCTACGACGTCACCCGAGCCTTGCCAGGGCAGTTGCGTGACGCGCGCTTCCCTGCCGCTCCACTCGATTCGCGCGGGAAGAAAATGAGTCATCGGTCCCTTTTCGCGAACCAGGGTCGCGAGCTTGGCGCGAAAAACCGGCAAGGGCCGCGGAATTCCGCCGTTAAGAGTGTCCACGGCCGGCAGCACAAAGAGCTCAAACGTCACCATCGTCGAAACCGGATTTCCGGGCAGGCCGAAGACGAGTTTGCCATGGCACGTCGCGAAAACAGCCGGACGTCCCGGGCGGATTGCCACGCCGGTAAAGTGAAATTTCGCGCCCAGATCGGCGAGCACCTGCTCGACCAAATCGTACTTGCCCATGGACACGCCGCCGGACAGAACCAGAATGTCCGCATCGAGCCCGCGCTCGATCGCCGTTCGAAGCGCCCCTTTTTCATCCGGCGCGTTTCCGAGCTGGATGGTTTCCGCGCCGGCAGTGCGCGCCAATACCTCGATCGAAATTCCATTGGAGTTGCGGACCTGGAGCGGCCCCGGCTTGGATCGCGCGTCAACAACTTCATCGCCGGTCGACAGGATCGCCAGCCGTGGTGAGGCGAAGACTTCCAGACGCGTCGCGCCGGCCTGCGCCGCGAGGGCCATTTCCGCATAGCCCAGACGGGTTTTCGCGGCAACCAGCAGCGTTCCGGCCATCGCTTCCGTGCCGCGCGCAACGATATGGTCGCCCTTCTGGTAGGCGCGTTCGAAGACAATCGTACGGCCTTCCCTCTTGGTGTGTTCGATCATGGCCACCGTGTCCGCGCCTTGCGGGACGCCCGCGCCGGTCATGATTTCGACGCACTGTCCCGGGAGCACCGTGCCCGCAAAACTGCCGCCGGCGCGAATTTCACCGACACATTCGAGGCGCGCCCCGGCCGTCTGCGCATCGGCGGCGCGGATCGCAAACCCGTCGCGTATGGAACGGTCGAAGGGAGGATAGTCCCGGTCGGCGATCACCGGCACGGCCAGGATACGGCCAAAGGCCTGCTCAATTTCAACGTTGGTTCGCGGTAATGGCCGCGGGAGGCTTCCCGCGACCTCGATCACCTTCTGGCGGGCATCGGCGTAGGGTAACATCGGCTTCGCGTATTAGATCCAGCCGGCCAGTTGCGTTCCGGCACAAACGATGGTCGCGTCACGGTCCGGTCCCGTCGAAATCATGCCGATTTCCACGCCCAGGAAATCGGAAATAAACTTCATGTAGTCGAGGGCGGCGCGCGGCAATTTTTCGATGGCCTTTACGCCGAAGGTGTCCGACTGCCATCCGGGCAGTGTTCGATATTCCGGAGTGACTTCCGCCAGATCCTCGGCGGCCGCCGGCATTTCCTTCACGGGAGAGCCCTTGTAGCGGTAACCGGTGCACACTTGAATCTCTTTTTGGGTGTCGAACACATCGAGTTTGGTCACCACCAGCGACGATATCCCGTTGATGCGCACCGCATAGCGCAGCACTACCAGATCCAGCCAGCCGCATCGCCGGGGGCGTCCCGTCACCGCGCCATACTCTTTTCCCCGGTCGCGCACCTCGGTCGCTTCGAGATCCGGCATCTCGGTGGGAAAGGGACCGCTGCCCACGCGCGTCGTATACGCCTTGGTCACGCCAACGACCCCATTAATCCGTGTGGGCCCGACGCCGAGGCCAGTGCAGGCTCCGCCGGAAATCGCGCTCGACGAGGTAACGTAAGGGTAGGTTCCGTAATCGATGTCCAGCATTGTGCCCTGCGCGCCCTCAAACATCACCGCGCGCCCCGCGTCCAGAGCGTCGTTGATCAAATCCGACGCGTCAGCCACGAATGGGCGAATCCGTTCGGCAAGCGCCAGATACTGGTCGGCAAGGCCCGCGGTATCGAGCGGCACCCCGTAGGTGGCGCGGCACACGGCATCCTTTTCGGAAATCACTCGCACCAACTTTTCCCGAAACCGTGCGGCGTTGAGCATGTCTCCGACGCGAATTCCGTGCCGGGCCATCTTGTCTTCGTAGGCGGGACCGATCCCCCGGGAGGTTGTCCCGATTTTAGCCGCACCGCGGGCCGCTTCCGCCGCCTTTTCCATCTGGCGGTGATAAGGGAAAATCAGATGAGCGCGCGTAGAAAGATGCAGGCGGCCGGTGACGTCGATGCCGGCCTTCGCCAGCGTATCGAGTTCCGCCACCAGGGCCGCGGGGTCCACGACGACTCCTGAACCGATCACGGCGTGCTTTCCGGAGCGCAAAATTCCGCAGGGGATCAACTGGAGGACGAACCGGCTCCCGTTGAAAATGACGGTGTGGCCCGCGTTGTGGCCTCCCGCGCATCGCGCGATGTAATCGAATGACGCTGCAAGGTAGTCCACCACTTTGCCTTTGCCTTCGTCACCCCATTGAGCGCCCACCACGACAATCGACTTCATCGGCAAATGACTCCTGCTCGCTTTCTCATCTTCCACCGCGGCTGAAAGTGCCGGGGGGCTTACAGCAGCATCCTCGACCTTCGGCCCGGATAATCCGGTACAGCCACACGCGTCCGCGCCTCTCCACGACAACGGATTCATTAGGAGGGATCAAAACAAACGCGGTTCTCTATGCTACCTGCGCTTTGTGGAGAAGGCAAGCCACGGTGGGGAGTCCGCAGCGGAGCGGGCCTGCTAGCGCAGTTCGAATGTTTTCGTGTTGCGAGTAGACGTAATACGACTGGACGTGTTGCGAGTAGAAACGATCCGGATCAGCGTACCGGTGTGCGCAACGCGTAGGAGCTCAAAACCCGCATGTAGTTGGCGCGCTCATACATCGCGGGGTCCCGAACGTTTCGCTGGCTCATGCTCCCGCGCATCTGATTCGTGGATTCATATTCATGTTCTTCCATCCAACGAAGCATGCCGGAGAGAACCGTGTCGAGATGGCCCACGCCGTTTTGCAACAGCGCGGAGGTCATCATGGTGACGCATGCGCCAGCCATCACGGCTTTCAAAACATCCTCGGCACGGTGCACTCCCCCGGTGACGGCGATATCGGCGCTGATATGGCCGTAGACCACCGCTGTCCAATGCAGACGGAGAAGCAATTCGCTCGGATGGCTGAGCGTGAGGCTGGGCACAACTTCGAGTTGATTAATGTCCAGGTCGGGCTGGTAGAACCGATTAAAGAGAACCAGCGCGTTGGCACCGGAGGTGTCGATTTGGCCGGCGAAATTTGCGAAGGCGCTGAAAAAATGGGAAAGCTTTACCGCGATGGGAATTTTCAGATTTTCACGCAACTTCCGCACCAGGGCGCAGTAATCCTTCTCCACCTCCGCCGCGGCGCGAGATGCGTCAGTCACCAGCGAATAAATATTCAATTCGATCGCATCCGCGCCGGCCTGTTCCATTTCGCGTGCGTAGCGCACCCACCCTCCCGGCGTGACACCGTTCAAGCTGGCGATGACCGGGATCGCGACCGATTTTTTCGACCTGCGAATCAGCTCGAGGTATCCGTCCGGACCCAAATTGTAATCCGCAAGTTCAGGAAGAAAGCTGGCCGATTCCGGGAAGGCTTCGGTTCCGCGCGACAGGTCGGCGTCCACCGACTCGCCCTCCAGAATCAACTGCTCTTCAAACAGGGAGGGCAAAACGACGGCGGCAATGCCGTGGTCCTCCAGAAGTCGAATCTTGTCCACCGAATCGCACAGGGGCGAAGCCGAGGCGACCAGCGGATTTTTCAGGGACAGGCCCATGTAGTCGGTGCGCAGGTTGATCATTCGTCGTCGCCTCCCTTAGTGGCCAGCATCGCGCTCGCGGCGACCGGTTCCGGCGGCGATGCCGGAGCCGGCTGCCCTTCCCCGGCCATCGATGCGCGGCTCTCATACACGCGCCACTGACGTTCGACGTCATCCTGAGCCATGCGCAGGAAGCTCGCGGGCCTCGCGCGGACGGCTGCGAGCGAGCATCGAATAGCGGGCCTCCTCGTACATGTATTGCTTGAGCGGAATGCTCGGCGCTTTGGAATCGAGCTGAAACGGATTCTTCCCCTGCTCGCGAAGCGCCGGATCGTAGCGCACCAGCGGCCAGTAGCCGGAGAGCACGGCGGACTTCTGCTGATTGAGCCCGAACGCCATGTCGTATCCGTGGGCAATACAATGGCTGTAGGCGATAATCAGCGACGGACCGGGATACGCTTCGGCCTCGCGGAAAGCTTTTACCGTCTGCGTGTCGTTGCCGCCCATGGCCACGCGCGCGACGTATACGGAGCCGTAGCTGATGGCCTCCATGGCCAGGTCCTTCTTTCGCGTTTGCTTGCCGCCAGCGGCGAATTTGGCCACCGCGCCGCGGGGGGTGGCTTTGGACATTTGTCCGCCGGTGTTCGAATAAACTTCCGTGTCCAGAACCAGCACATTCACGTTCATCCCGGAACCAAGCACGTGGTCCAGGCCGCCGGCGCCGATGTCATAGGCCCAGCCGTCTCCGCCAACGAGCCAAACGCTCTTGCGTACCAGGGAGTCGGCGGTCGCCAGCAGATCTCGGGATTCGCGCCCAGCGGCGATAGAGAGCTTCAGTTTCAGTTCCGCGATGCGGGCGCGCTGCGCGGCAATGCCATCTTCGGTGGACTGGTCTGCGGCGAGGATTGCTCCGACCAGATACTGGCCAACTCGGCCGGCCATGCCACGCAAAAGTTCGGCAGCGTAGTCCGCCTGCTTGTCCACGGCCAGGCGCATGCCCAGGCCGAATTCGGCGTTGTCTTCGAACAGCGAATTGGACCAGGAGGGACCGCGACCGTCGGAATTAGAGGTGTAGGGGGTGGTCGGCAAGTTCCCGCCGTAGATCGAGGAGCAACCGGTGGCATTCGCGATCAGGGCGCGATCTCCAAACAGCTGCGTCAGCAGCTTGATGTAAGGCGTTTCGCCGCAGCCGGCGCAGGCGCCAGAGAATTCGAATAGCGGTTCGAGCAACTGAACGTCCTTGACTTGAGTGTGGGATAAGCGGTCGCGGTCAAAATCAGGAATGGAGAGGAAGAATTCCCAATTCTTGCTTTCCGTTTGGCGAAGGGGAGGCTGATCGGCCATGTTAATGGCCTTGTGCTTGGCTTCGCTTTTGCTTTTCGCCGGGCATACTTCCACGCAAAGGCGGCAGCCGGTGCAGTCTTCCGGCGAAACCTGGAGCGTGTAGCGAAGGGAGGCAAAATCCCTCCAGCGCGGCGGGGCCGATTTAAACTCCGCGGGTGCGGCGGAGAGCTGAGCCGCGTCGTAAACTTTTGCGCGGATCACGGCGTGCGGGCACACCAGCACGCATTTCCCGCACTGGATGCAAAGATCCTCGTCCCACGCGGGAATTTGCTGCGCGATATTCCGCTTCTCCCAGCGCGAAGTGCCAGTGGGGAAAGTTCCGTCCGGCGGCAACGCGCTGACTGGAAGCGAATCGCCGTTACCGGCCATCATCTCGCCAAGAACTCCCCGAACGAATGCCGGCGCGATCTGCGGCACGGGCGGCAAAATATCGAAATGGCTGCTGACCGCGCGCGGCAGTTTCACTTCGTGGAGCTGGGCAATCGACGCGTCCACGGCGGCGAAGTTCTTTTGCACCACGGCTTCCCCGCGCTTCCCGTAGGTTTTCTGGATCGCGTGCTTGATTGCGGCAATGGCTTCTTCGCGCGGCAGCACGCCGCTGATGGCGAAGAAGCAGGTCTGCATGATGGTGTTGATGCGATTGCCCATGCCAGCCTGCCGCGCGACGGAGTACCCGTCGATGACATAAACCTTTAATTGCTTCTCCACGATTTGCTGCTGCGCCTGGCGCGGCAACTGGTCCCACACTTGATCGGCGGCGAAAGGCGAATTCAGTAAAAATGTTGCGCCCGGTTCCGCCGCGCACAGAACGTCGGCGCGTTCCACGAACGAAAATTGATGGCAGGCGATGAAGCTGGCCCGGCTGATGAGGTAGGTGGATTCAATCGGATGCGGGCCGAAACGCAGATGCGAGATGGTGACCGACCCCGCTTTTTTGGAATCGTACACGAAATATCCCTGCGCGTGGTTGGCTGTGTTTTCGCCGATGATCTTGATGGAATTCTTGTTCGCGCCGACCGTGCCGTCCGAACCCAACCCGTAAAAAATGGCGCGCACCGTGCGCGGATCTTCGGTTGAAAAAGTGGCGTCATAGCAGAGGCTGGTATGCGTCACGTCGTCCTGAATGCCGATGGTGAAATGATTTTTCGGCGATTCCGTCTTCAATTCGTCCAAAACAGCCTCGACCATCGCGGGCGTGAATTCCTTTGAGGAAAGACCGTAGCGCCCGCCCACGATGCGCGGCCAGACACGCGCGGCCCGCTCCTTTTCGGGCAATTCCGAAAACAGGGTGACCACATCCATATACAGAGGCTCTCCCGGACTGCCGGGCTCCTTGGTGCGGTCCAGAACGCTGATGGCGCGAACGGTTTTCGGCAGCGCGGCGACGAACGCATCCGCAGGAAAGGGCCGGAAGAGACGCACCTTGAGCAAGCCGACTTTTTCGCCTCGCGCGTTCAATGCCGCGACCGCTTCTTCGGCCGCACCCGCTCCCGAACCCATCAGCACGATGACGCGCTCGGCGTCCGGAGCGCCCACGTAGTCGCAGAGGCGATAGGAACGCCCCGTGAGGCTGGCGAAACGATCCATCGCGTTTTGAACAATTGTCGGCGTCGCCAGATAAAAGGGATTTGCGGCCTCGCGCGCCTGAAAAAAGACATCGGGATCTTGCGCGCTGCCCCGCAGTTTCGGGCGGTCTGGAGTGAGCGCGCGGTCTCGATGCGCGCGGATAGCATCCTGGTCAAGCATCGCTCGCAAGTCGTCGTCGGACAGCGGAAAGATCTTGTTCACTTCGTGTGAGGTCCGGAACCCGTCGAAAAAATGCAGAAAAGGAATCCGGGCTTCCAGCGTCGCCGAATGAGCAATCAGGGCGAAATCGCTTGCTTCCTGCACGGAGCAAGAGCAAAGCATTGCGAATCCAGTGGCGCGAGCGGCCATCACGTCGCTGTGATCGCCGAAGATCGATAGCGCATGAGTGGCAATGGTGCGCGCCGCGACGTGGATCACCGTGGGCGTCAATTCTCCGGCTATTTTATAGAGATTGGGAATCATCAGCAGGAGTCCCTGCGAAGCGGTGAAGGTTGTGCCGAGCGCACCGGCTTGCAATGCGCCGTGCAACGTCCCAGCCGCCCCGCCTTCGCTTTGCATTTCGACTACGGTGGGCACCGTGCCGAAAATGTTGCGGCGTCCTTCATCCTTCCACTGGTCCGCCCATTCGCCCATGGGAGAGGCCGGGGTGATCGGATAGATGGCAATCACTTCGCTCACTCGATAGGCCACAGACGCGGCCGCTTGATTCCCGTCAAGTATTTCCATTTTCTTTGGCATGAACAGTCCCTTCACCGGGTACGGCGCAGCGTCGACGCATATCAGATGTGATCGTGCGGGACGGAAGGGGGGGTGCTGCCCGCAGTAAGCCGAACAACCATAAAAGTATAAGCTCGCACGGCGACCTTGCGAAGAAACGAATCTAGGAGCGTTCCCTACCCGTCACGCTTGCTACCTTAGCGGATAACCGTCAGCCTTCCTGTGACGTAATGCACGCCCGATTGTGACCTGCGTCACACGTGAGCCCGCGTCCCCGAGGACGTTTCAATTTGCCGGGGCGTGGCATGGATACCCTTTCGGCATCGCCAGAATTTCTTGTCGTTTTCCCAGGCGAACCTTCGGGTAAACTAACTAATAGTGGTAATGCCTATATGACAATCAAGGGCCGAATCGCACCGGACGATCTGGAAAAGCGGGAATTGCAACTGAGCCTTTTCGCATGCTCGGCGATTGTCGTACTCGCTGGGGGGCTGGCTCTGCTGATGTATCCGGCGGTTTTTTCGGGCCGGGAATACTACACCCCCACCAGGACCTCCCAGATTGCGTACTTCGGGTTCTGCGTCCTGTCGTGCCTTCTGGTGGCCTACATTGTGGACCGCCAGCTTACGGTTCACCGGCTCCGCGTGGAATTGGCCACGAATCGTCTACGGGCTTCCGAGGCTTTGCGGCAGGCGAGCGCTGACCTGTTGTCGACCATGCCGAATTTCAATACGTTTGAGGACCGCATGACCATGGAGTTCCGCCGAGCTTCAGCGGCGGATCTAAAACTTTCCATTCTGGTGGTCTCCGTCAAATTGAACGCCTCGGACTTGGATCCGAGCGCCGGGATGTCCGCTCTCGGCGATGCTGCCAAGGCAGTCTCCAGGAAGTTGCGCGAGCAGGACTCCATCTTCAAATTGCGAACCGCCCATTTTGGCGTCATCTTGCCTGGAGTTGGCCAGGCGGGCGTGCAGCAGATCAGAACGCGTCTTACAGAGGGATTGTCGGACGCGGCCGGGGTCACACCACGTTTTTCCTTCAAGATTGAAGCCATTAGTTACCCCGAGCAGACAACGAGCGCGCATGATTTGGAGTTGGTAGTGACCGGATGGCTTCCGGAACCCGATTCTAATGAGAAGACCCTGAAAGACGCTCACGTCTATAGTTAAACGAAAGAATTGCCGTCCGGGCACGTGGGCTTCAGCCCGTCGCGGAATGCGCTTCTAATTAAAGAGATTCCTCCACCGCTGCCCAATCCAACCCCGAGAAATTCTCGCAGGCCACAAACTCGACTCCGATTCGAACGCCGTCGTTGGCCAAAGGGCGCTGCCAGGCGACCCGCGCCAGGGCTTTCTCTCCGGTATCGGCTCGTACGAGCTGCAGGGTCTCCCCCGCTTTGGCCTCGTGAGCGCACCGCAGCAGCGCGCCATGGCGGCTTACGAGAACGGTCTCGGTGTCTTCCTCCCAGGCGCTGCCAATTTTCTCTGAGCTGAGCCGCACCGCAATCGAGGCCGCTTTCCGGGGACTTCGCCGCAAATGGCAACCAAGTTCGCTGGCTGACAGGATAATGTGAAGAAGCTTGGCACGGTCGAGATTGTCGAGATCCGTGGCATGGTGCTCGATCTCGTCGGCGTGTCGCGTGCATTCGTTGATGAAGCGACGCACCGATTCCGTGTCCGTGACGCTTAGGCCGGGCCCTTTCCGAAATTCCTCATATCGGTCCAACCGCGCGTAGCACACGGAGATGAAATGCTCCCGGCAGAACGTCGCGCCTTCGAGCGACGCGGCAACACCCTGTCCACAATCATCGATACTGCACTTTTCTAGTTTCGTCATGCTGGCACCCACCACACCTGAGTTGAGGTTAGCAGTTCGACTTCGGTTTGGGAGCCTAAGACTGGAACTTCCTCATCTTAAGTCTCTTCGAGCGCGTGGGGGGAAGCGGGACAGCGCTGTTGGTACGGAAGAATTAACACACAAAATCGACATTACAGGACCGCTCGGCGGGGCGAACCAGACTCCGCGGGCCGGCAGTTTCCGGCCGCGATCAGAAGTGGCCGACTCGCAGACATTGCCGCTCACAATTTTCGTAGGCGGCATCCAGCGGTGCGTGTTCCCGGCCCGTGATTTCCGTCTGGAAATGGACCAGCTCCAGCCCGTGCGGTTGCGACACCCAAATCGGGATGCATTGAGCGTTCTCGTCCAAAAGGCAGAGCGTTCTTCCGAATGCAAATTTGTCAGTCACAGCCACCTCTCATTATATATGTTGTCCCGCCTTTGCCTGGTTGTCAGTGACCTGGATCACTACCGATTGTGCAGGGGCATCCGGTGAGGGTGCGTTGATCCCGGGTCCCACTCAATTACGGCACCCAATTCGGACCGATCAGTTCCCGAAGCGCCTTGGGCGTGGCCCACGGGGCGGAGTTCGTGAAGCGTTTCACCCACTGCGGGCCTTCACCGATTTTCACGCGGTCCGGCGTAAACTCCGGCGAAAGTGCGTTGGCCATGAGCGCGTAACTCGCTCCTTCAGCGAGCCGCAGCGCCTTCCAGCAGCCGCCCGGTACGGCGACTACGGGCCTTTGTCCAGCGGCGAGGTCGAGTCCGAGGGTCACTTTTTCCGAGCGGCCGTCAGCATGAAAAATAAAATAATCCACCGGTCCGCCTTCGATGAGGATGTGCGTATCGTCGGGAGCGAGCCAGTGGAGGTAGTTGATCGGCCGGTCCCGCGTGAGCATGTAATAGTTCTGGCTCCGCACGGCGAGAATGCGCCCACCCACATTCACTTTTTGCGCCGAAGCTCCGATGATCCCGAGGTAACCCGATTCCTTGGGCAGGACCGTTAGGTGCAGAGTTTGGATGATCTCGCGCGCCCGCGCGTCCGATCCCGCTTGCGGATGAGCGCTAAGGGCCATAGCGATTGCGATTGTCGCTGTTGCCATAAGGATCCATTTCATGCCGGCAAGAATACCAAAAACGGACGAGGGTGTCGGCGCCGCGCGTGAATCGTAAAGTCTCCGCGAAACCATGCTTGCTGAACGGGTGTACAATGACCTTTGTTTGTGGATCATAAACAAAAATTAACTCGTTGCGCTGTGGCGAATCGTTTCGCTCGTCTCACTTGTGGAAATTCAAGGAGGATGCATGGCGGAGGATCAAAAGCTTAGCGGTGAAGGGTTGAGCCGGCGCGAAGTTATCGCGCGGACCGCGTGGGCGGGGCTGGGAGCGACCGCGGGAGTGATCGGAGCGGGAGGGCTGGACAAGCTTTTCGCCCAGATGAAACCGCGCGAAGACGAATCTTCTCCGCGAATTTTTGGCGCGACGGTTACGCCGCTCCCCCCGATTGACGAAAAATATCCGGTCATGCCTAGCTGGAATACCGAGCTGAAGCAGCTCGCTCCCAATGTCTACGCGTACCAGCAGCAGGGCGGCACCGGCCATCTCAACGCGGGCGTTTCCAACGCCGGGCTTTTCGTCGGGGACGATTCCATGCTGGTATTCGATGCCCTGGGATTTCCGATGCAGACCAAAGCCTTCATCGCCGCGGCCAAACAGGCCGGCGGAGGCAAGCCGATCACGAATCTGATCAACAGCCATCATCACGGCGATCACGTGGCCGGCAATCAGTTTTTTGTCCCGGCGCAGATTGCCAGCCATCCCTACTGCCGACAGGAAGTGCTGAAAGCAATCCCCAATACTCCGAAATCGTGGCCGAAAGCGGAGGGCCTGGCGGACGGGACGGAGGTGCGCAGGTTGGTGCCGCCGACTGTCACGTTTGAAGACAACCTGGTGTACAACATTGGCGGGAACGTCGTGGAATTTCGTTTCGTCGGCCCGGCGCACACCTGGGGCGACTTTGTGGCTTACCTGCCAGAGCACAAAATTTTATTTGCAGCGGACCTGGCCTTTTTCGACATCGTCCCCTACTGCCACAACGCCTACGTGTCCAAGTGGATGGAGTCCATCGACAAAGTGATGAAGTGGGACGTGGACGTGATCGTTCCCGGACATGGAGCCGTCGGCGGAAAAAAAGATCTGGCGGATTCACTCGGATACTTCCGTCTGCTGAAGGTCGAAGCGAAAAAACGCTATGACGCGAAAATGAGCGCGGGCGCGGCCGCCGCAGACATCAACATGGGCAAGTACGTCAACTGGATGGGTCCGGAGCGCATCGTGATGAACACGGTGCGATTGTACGACGAATTCAAGGGAACGCTTACGCCGGACATCGACGTGGAAGGCACCAAGCAGGCGATTTTGGAATTCGACGCGATCAAGGCTGGGAAAAAATCGGCGTAACCGCGAGCCAAAATTTTGGGCGCTGAAAATCGCCGCTTCTGAGGAGGCGGCCCACAAAAATCGTGATCATCTTTGAACCTTCGGGCGGTTGCCGTCCGGCAGCGGTGCCGGGCTCAGGTGAGATGCGGCTCCAGAAGTAACTTTAATTCCGCGACGAATTTTTCCAAGTCCGAAAGAAGCTCCGCGGTGGCCTCGACGCGCTGCTTCTTCCACACAAACCAGGATTTCTCCCTTTCCACAATGCGAACGGTCAAGTTGCCTTCCAGAAGGTAGCAAGGTTCGCCGAAGATGCGGAATCCGCCGTTGACTATGGGATCCAGGAGCGCGGCGCAACTTCCCTTTCGCACGCCGACGGCATTGGCATACAAGGGAAACGCGACCAGCACAAATTCCTTTGACGCGAGGCGCTGCAGAATCCCGATCTGTTGGGGAGAAAAATCGTTCATGAAGATCTAAGTAGAACCGGCTTCAAAGGCTGTGGAAAAAGCACTCGATTTTGTCCTTCCGCAGGCACGCTGCGTGCCGAGCAGTCTCTCCTTCTGTTGACGTTAGAACCCAGAGAGATTCCTCGCTCTGCTCGGAATGACAGAAGGGTGGGTCGACATTTGAAGCAGCCTGTTCAACCTAAAGCTAAAGCCTGGTCAGCCGGCACCGAAACCCCACAGGCTGAAAGCCTGTGCTACTTGGTTCACGCCACTGCCGGGTTCGCCGCGCCGCCTTCGGGGGCCGACTTGCCATCTTCTTCGATCATCTCGATGAGGTTGCGCAGCGCTTCGATCAGCTCCGAGCGGGTCACATTGCTCTTGCGGAACTGGATGCGCAGCTTGAACGCTTCGTTCTCCGGGCGGAAGTTGAAGATGAAGGGCTGCGGGCGCGGGCCGGCGTTCTGCTCTTCCTGGCGCTCGCGGCGGGCTTCGTCGCGGGTCAGTCCGGCCTGGGCGATGCGGTGGATCGCTTCCTGCATCTTGCGCTCGTTGGGCTGCCGGGCGATTTGCAGCAGCAGCGACTTCGAGACGATGCCGCACTCGATGCAAATCTTGCGCAACTCTTCGGGAATCACGCGCAAGGACATCGTTTCGGTCACCGAGGAGCGTGCCTTGGCAATCTTCTTGGCGATGTCCTCGTGCGTGTATTCAAACGTTTCGGCGAGGCGCTGCAAACCGTCCGCTTCCTCGAACGGAGTCAGGTCCTTGCGCTGCAAGTTTTCGATCAGCGCCAGTTCCAGCGTTTCGGCGTCGTCCGCGATTTTTTCGATGCACGGCACTTCCATCAGCCCCGCGGCCCGCGAAGCGTGGTAGCGTCGCTCTCCGGAAATGATGTGGTAGCAGTCATCGCGGGGCATGAAGCGCACCAGCAGCGGCTCCAGCACGCCCTTCTCGCGGATCGATTCGGTCAGTTCGCGCAAGTCTCCCAGGAATTTTCGAGGCTGATCGGGGTTGGGTATGATCTTGTCGATCGGAACCATGCGGCCGATGGCCGCGCCGCTGTAGCTGGCGAGTTGTTCTACGTAGTGCGCGTCATGCCGCATCTTCAGCGTGACGGGCAATCCCATTCTCTTCGACACGTTGGATAACCTCCAGGGCGAGCTTGCCGTAATCCCTCGCGCCGGGTGATTTGGGCGCAAAGGTCATGATCGTCTCTTTATAGGCTGGGCTCTCCTCCAGGCGCACATTCTTGCCAATGCGCGTCTTGAACATTACGGCACCGAACACGGACCGGATCTGTTCGTGTGTGTCGCGGGAGATGTTGGTGCGCTTGTCGAACAGCGTGATGAGCACGCCGAGCACCTTGAGTTCGGGATTAGGACGCGCGCGAATCCGCTCGTAGGTTTCCAGCAGGTCGTCCGTCCCCTCGATCGCGAAGTAGGCGGCCTGAATCGGCACCAGCAGGTGCGTCGAGGCCACCATCGCGTTCACCGTGAGAATGCCCAGCGCGGGCGGCGTATCGATAATGATGTAGTCGAAATCCTTCAGCACCGGGGCGAGCGCGTCCTTCAACTTGAACGGCGCGTCAAACTGCCCGGAAAGCTGCTGCTCGAGCTTGGCCAGCGCCAGCCGTGAAGGCGCCACCGACAGCATGGGATCCTTGGTCGCCTTGATCACGCCGGCCATGGCCGCGCGGTTATCGCCCAGCACATCGAACATCGAGGTCTGCACGTCGGCCAAATCGAAAAACGTGATGGTCGAATTTCCCTGCGGATCGAGATCGATAAGGAGGGTTCGTTTTTGGCGGAGAGCGAGTGCGGCAGCAAGATTAATGGCAGTGGTGGTTTTCCCCACGCCGCCCTTCTGATTGGCAATGGTCAGGATGGCGGTCATAATCCGCTCCGGCAATGCCGGAGCACAAAACCTCCCTGGGTGCACCTTCCCTGCAAATGTTGTGGGACTGCCCCAGCCTTCGGCGCAAGCCCAAATCTACTCGGACCTTGCAGGGAGTGCAAGGGAAAAAACTGATAAGGTCAACGGAAGACCTCGAAGGAAGCGAGCCTGGCAGGAGAGAAAGGACTGGGCGGATGGACGATCCAAAGTTGACGAGACGTACCGGAATATCCCGGGAGAACAGGCCCACCACTCGTCACGATCTTCGGCTGGCGACGTCGAAATTCTGGATAAATATTTCGGCATGGAATCTTTGGATTTTCTGCAGGACTTTCAGAAGAACCGTCATATCCGTTTTTTGACCACGCATCCGAATAAGAACCTCGGCCAACTCCAACGAGAGGTCGCGAGATTCAAGAAGGAATTTCCAAATTCGGAATTCAAGGCTTACGCGTCACCCCACGAATTACACGACAGGTACCTGCTCTTCGAGAGAGAGGTTTGGTTTGTTGGCCATGGCATCAAAGATATCGGGGGAAAAGAGTCATTTGTTGTAATTCTGAAAGATCCATTCGGGAAGGACATACGAAAAACTCTGCACGACTCATTTGAAATGCGATGGCTGCATTCTCCGAATTTTTGAAATCTCTTCGCAGCTCGGCCTACTATGGGGATGCATACTTTGAGTGCCTTCCGATTAGAATCACTCCATGCTAATCCGCGGCGTGATCTTCGATATGGACGGGCTGATGCTGGACACCGAGCCGCTCTACCGAGCCTCGTGGCGGCAGGCAGCGCTCGAGTGCGGCTACGACTTGACGGAGGCCATCCACGACCGCTTCGTCGGCCGGAACCGCAAGGATTCCGAGCAAGTGCTGGTGGACACGTTCGGACCTGAATTTCCGCTGGAAAAGTTTCGAGCTACGGTTCGACAGTGCGAGGACCGGGCGTTCTCGGGTCCGGTGAGCAAGAAGCCGGGGCTGGAACAATTGCTTTCCTTTCTCGAAGCGCGGCAGGTGCCCAAAGCCGTGGCCACTTCCACCGACCGGCGAATCGCCCTGCACTTGCTGGCTGCGACGGAGCTGCTCGGCCGCTTCTCCGCAGTCGCAACCGGCGACGAAGTGGCGAACGGAAAACCTTCACCGGACCTTTTCCTTCTGGCAGCCGAGCGCCTCGGCGTCGAGCCGGCGGCTTGCCTCGTGCTGGAAGATTCCGATACGGGCGTCGCGGCCGCGCATCGTGCCGGCATGGGGGTCTACATAGTGCCCGATCTTCTGCCGCCGTCGGCTGCCGCCGAGGGAATGGCACAGGGTACGTTTCGTTCGCTCAGCGATGTTGCCCAACATCTTGAATCGGCTTGCGAGAGCCGCAGCACTGATGGAATCGATCTCAACGTGTTGCCGAAAAGCTAGTGTCCAGTTACAAGCGCGGGTCGCACGGTCTCCAGTAGGACAGGCATTCAGCCTGTCGGTTTTAAATTCTCGGCGGGCTGAAATTTAAACCGGACAGGCTGAATGCCTGTCCTACTACATTAAGCGTGTTATTCTCTCCGCTCAAAATGGATTCTGTCGACGAACGTATCGGCGCTTCGGCGCTGGGCAAAGCCAGCCTGCGACTCATCCCGCTGATCGCCATCGCTTACGGCATGGCCTACACCGATCGCGTGAACATCAGCTTTGCCGCGCTGCAGATGAATCGCGACCTGCACTTCAGCGCGTCCGATTACGGATTCGGCGCGGGGCTGTTCTTCCTGAGCTACGCCGCTTGCGAGATACCTTCAAACCTGCTGCTATACCGCTTCGGCGCGCGGCGGTGGATCGCACGCATCATGCTCACTTGCGGACTGCTGGCCATGGGCATGATGTTCGTGAAGACGCCGCGGGAATTCTACGCGGTGCGGTTCCTGCTGGGCATGGCCGAAGCGGGCTTCTTTCCCGGCGTGATCTACTACCTGAGCCAGTGGTTTCCGGCCAACGTGCGCGCACGAACCGTCAGCCGCTTTTACGTGTCGCTGCCGCTTAGTTCCGTTTTTATGGGCGCGATTGCGGGCGTGCTTCTCAATCTGCAGGGCCGCCTCGGAATGGCCGGATGGCAATGGCTGTTTCTCGCGGAGGGTTTGCCCGCCGTGATTCTCAGCGTCGCGTTCTTCTTCCTTCTGCCAAACACGCCGGCCGACGCCAAGTGGCTGACGGCCGGGGAGCGCGACTGGCTCGTCGAGCAGCTGCGCGCGGACAATTCCGCGATCGGCGAGCGCCACGCGGAAGGCGTGCTGCGCGCCATCTTCAATCCGCGGGTGTGGCAACTGGGAATGTTCCTGCTATGCATCTACATCGGCTTCTATGCGTTTTCGTTTTCGGCGCCGTTGCTTATTAAGCAGGTGACGCACCTGAGCAACACCAACGTCGGATTCGTGATTGCCGTCATGGGCATCCTGGGAGCGTTGGGAATGGTGCTCAATGGACAGCACTCGGATCGCGCGAACGAACGCTATCTGCATCTGGCCCTGCCGTGCCTGGTGATCGCCGCGGCCTTTATCGTCGGCGGGCTTAGCGTCGCGCCGGTGGTGGCCATCCCGGCGTACGCGATTATTTTTATCGGCTTCAATGCCACGGGAGGGCCGTCCTGGGCCGTGGCTTCCAGCTTTCTCACTGGCCGGTCCGCGGCCGCCGGCATCGCGACCGCCAACACCATCGCGATTGTGGGAGGTTTTCTGGGGCCGTACTGGATGGGCCGCGCCAGGGATTTCACGGGAAACTATCAGAGCGGCCTGCTGACGTTGGCGGTGCCGACGGTGGCCGGCGCGGTCATCCTGCTGGCGATGCGCGGCGATGCAAACAGGAGCTCAGCGACGCACCAGTAGAACAGGCTTCAGCCTGTTTTCTTTTGACTTCTGACAGTGGCGAGAAAAATCAAACCCACACAGGCGGAAACCTGCGCTACCGAAAATCATCACATCTTGTAGCGGCCCAGGTCTTCGTCGGACAGGCCTTCGAGCCACTTGCGCAGCTCTTCACTCGTGGATTTTTCGGAGATGGCGTTGGAAATTTTCGAGCTTTTCAAAACCTCGTCTTCCACAAAAATGGGGCAATCGACGCGCAGGGCCAGCGCCAGCGCATCGCTCGGACGCGAATCGATGGAAAAACTTTCGCCGTTGCGTTCAACCCAGATCAGCGCGTAAAAAGTGTCGTCCTTCAGGTCGTTGACCACGACTTTTTGCACGCGCACATCGAGGCCCAGGAACACGTTGCGCAGCAGATCGTGCGTCATGGGGCGCGGGGTCTGCACTTTTTCGATTTCCAGGGCGATGGCGTTGGCTTCGTAGATGCCCACCCAGATCGGCAAGACCGCGGTGCCCTGCGCGTCCTTGAGCACCACGATGGGCATGTTCGTGACGGGGTCCATCATCAGTCCGCGGATTTTCATTTCGACTTCCATGGAATCCTCCCCGGACGCAGAGTGCGGGCCATTTTCGCAGCCCGCCCAAAAATCAAACCACGTGCTCACCGATGAGACAATTCGGGCTGGAGCTCGAAACGTGCACTCGCACATATTCTCCCAGAAGCGCGTTCTGCGGCGAAGTAAAATTTAAAATTCGGTTGCTGGAACAGCGCCCCGACCACTGGCCCTCACGCCGCGACGCGCCATCCACCAGCACTTCAAATGTCTGTCCGACGAGCGCTTCATTGCGCACGCGCTGAATTTCGCGCTGGCGGTCCATTACGCGCGCGAGCCGCCGGCCCTTCTCTTCCGCGGGAATCGCGTCCGGCATATGCTGCGCAGAGGTGTTTGGCCGCGGCGAATACTGGAACGCGAAAACTCCGTCGTACTGCGCGGCGTCCAGCAACGAAAGCGTCGCTTCAACGTCTTCCTCGGTCTCTCCCGGAAAGCCCACGATGATGTCCGAGGTTATGCTGATGGGGCGGCTCGCGCCGCGAATCATGGCGATCTTCTCGAGATATTCCTCCCGCGTGTAGGTGCGCAGCATCTCGCGCAGTACACGCGTCGAGCCCGACTGCACGGGCAGGTGCACGTGGTCACAAAGTTCCGGCACCGCGTCGATGGCCTCGACGATGTCACGGCCGAAATCCCGAGGGTGCGAAGTGGTGAAGCGCACGCGCCGGATTCCCGGCACCGCGGCCACAGCCACCAGGAGTTCCGCGAACGACATTCGTTTTGGCGAGGGATCGAGATAGGAATTCACCGTTTGCCCGAGGAGCTGAATTTCCGAATAACCGGCGTCGGCCAACCGGCGCGCCTCGGCCAACACCGAAGCGCTCGCGCGGCTGCGTTCCGGCCCGCGGGTAAACGGCACGACGCAGTAGGAGCAAGCCTTGTCGCAGCCCTCGATGATCGTCAAGTAGGCGCGAAACGGATTGTCGCGGCGCGTAATTTCCGTTTCGAATGTCGCGTCCGTGTCGGTGTCCAGGCCCATGACGCGGCGGTTTCCGTTTTCGAGTTCGGCGATCAGCTCGGGCAGCTTGCTGTAACTTGCCGACCCGCACACCAGTCGCACCCAGGGAGAACGCTCGAAAATCTCTTCTCCCTCCTGCTGCGCGACGCAACCCAGAACGCCGATAATTTTTTCTTCGCCCGGATATTTGCGGTAGGCGCCGAGACGCGAATAGATTTTCTGGGCGGCTTTTTCGCGAATGCTGCAGGTGTTATAGAGGACCAGCTTCGCGGCGTCGATCGTTTCCACTTGCCGATAGCCGCGGCCGAGCAGCACTCCAGCGACTTTCTCGGAATCGTGGACGTTCATCTGGCAGCCGAATGTCTCCAGATAAAACGTGCGGCCATGCTCCGGGAAGGTCGCAATCGGCGCAGAATTTTTCGGCAAATCCGCCGGCGCATGGGTCAAGACATCAAGCCGGATATCGAATGGCTGCGGCATGGGCACCTGATTCAAATAGTATCACAGCCGATTGCACGCAATTCTCCCGGCGATCTCCCCGCGAAGTTCAATCGAAACCGGAACTGCGCGCTTCCCGCGATCGCGCAGCCTCAACGTGCTCAGTCTGCGCCAATCTTTTCTTTTGCGAAGCCGTTGCGGTCGCCCCTCCGCCGCCACTTTTATCCAAGCAATGTAATGGCTGGACTGTAGGTAGTTTTCCCGATGCTTCTTTCGGCGGGCTCCCTATGCGAATTGCCGCCGGGAAAACTCTGGGCCGGAAACACCATCTAAAGATATGAGTGGCAGCGGAGGGCCCCGGAAGGAGATTCGTATGTCCACACTAAAATTAGCGTGTCTGATCGGCGGAATGGCTTTGCTGACGGTATTTGCCGCACCGGCCTCGCGCGCCGGCGATTTGAATCAAGCCACAAAAATTCATTTCAATCAGCCAATCCGTATTCCAGGAAAGGTGCTTCCTGCCGGAACCTATTGGTTCACCGCGATCGACGGGGAGAGCGGCCTGCAGAACGCAATGCAGATCAGAAACGCCCGGCAAACGAAGTTGCTCGCGCAATTGCAGACGGAGGTCACGGACAAATCGCCAGAGGGCGGATTTGTTACCGTGGACGGCGTTCGGTGGCCAAACGCCAAGGTTGTGGTTACGCTCGCGGAGCCGCAAAGGCAAGGGCCCGCAACTTTGCTCGACTGGTACGACCCCGGGCGAACGGACGGTCATAGGCTGGTTTACAGCAGCAAGAGGCGGCGTCAACTTGACGAAGCGCGACACGAAACCATCGTGGCTTCCGAGAACGGAAATCGTTAACCCGGATCGGTCGGTGCGCGTTTTGCGCCCGGGAGATCTGGAAAGAATGGAAAGAGCTGGCGGATGGAGCGGCAACTGACCGGCGTTCACCGGGTAAATACATCGTAGTACGATGTGTTATACTTACTGAGCACAATCAGACACAATTCAACGTGTAATCGTTTGACCCTGTTTTGAGCGTGTGCTAGGTTGCCTGCGGGGGTCATCGAACCGACTTTCTGAGGGGGAGCCTATTCCGTTACCTGCGTTTTTGCTGTATGCCGGCCAACTTGACACGCTGATTCAGCAGACAGGTTGGGTCGCTCGTGTCGTCCTGGGCATGCTTTTCTTGTTTTCTCTTTTTTCCTGGGCGCTCATTTTTCAAAAACTTTTTATGTTTTCGCGCATCAACCGCCAGACCGCTCTTTTTCTGCGCATATTCCGCGCCAATCGCACTCTTCCCGAACCGAGGCAGATGGGCGGCAGCGGTTCTCCCCTGGAATCCGAATATAGCGCGGGGTTCCGCGAGCTGGAGAGCCAGGTGCGCTCAACCAATCCTCCCGGCAAAGTCACGAGCCTCAACGCCGTGACCGTGAGCATGCAACTTGCCGCCGGCGACGAAGTGCGTAAAGCCGAAAAGTACATGCCCTGGCTGGCAACGACCGGATCGGTCACGCCGTTCATCGGCCTCTTCGGAACCGTCTGGGGCGTGATGGACGCCTTTACCGGCTTGGGCACGGCGGGCGCCGCCAGCCTTCGCGCCGTCGCTCCCGGCATCGCCGAGGCATTGATTACTACCGCTGCGGGCCTCTTCACCGCCGTTCCCGCGGTGATCGCCTACAACCATTTTTTGCACGACATTCGCGACCTCAGCTCGCGCATGGACAGTTTCGCGTTGGAAGTCACCGCGGTGATTGAAAAATTATATCCGGGTTCACGCGGATAGGAGCCCCGAGCGGAAAGCTTGGGCGAACTTCATGGGCCTCTGTGTTACTGATTTTTCGGCGTGATGGGGCCGCGCAAAAACCTTTTGGAAGAAAACGACGATGCCACAACTAAATCGCCAAACCGGAACTTCTCTTTCGGAAATCAATATTGTTCCCTTCGTGGACGTCATGCTCGTGCTTCTGGTGATTTTCATGATCACAGCGCCGATCCTGCAGTCAGGCATCGAAGTTGACGTCCCCAAGACCAAGACCGTAAAAGAAATCTCCGAACCGCGAGTAGTCGTTTCCATCGATCGCGCCCAACGCATCTATATTGGCGACGATCCTGTAAACATCCACGAGTTGGGCGACAAAGTTCACGCCCAAATGCACAATCCGCAGGGAGATGCGGTGTATCTGAGGTGCGATAAAACGGTGCCGTTCGGCGCCTTTGCGACTGTCATCGACACCATGCGCCAGTCCGGCATCCAAAATATAAGCGTGGTGACCGAGCCTCTCGACGAAACTCCTCATTGAAACTTATGTCTTATTCTCCAGCACATCCCGGCGCCGACAGCCTGAAGAAACCTTTCTTCTTGTCGCTGATCTTTCACGCCCTGCTGTTCAGCTCGCTGATTGTTTCCACGATTTTCTCGCGGCGCGGCGATATGTGGGGGAGCGCCGGAGGAGATGGCGCCGTCACCGTGGGGCTGGTCGCCAAACTTCCGGGCATCATGCTGCCTCGCCCCGACGTCGTGACTCAGAGCCAGACGGTCGACACCAGCAAGGGCCTCTACAAGGCCGAGCCGCCCAAGCCCCAGCCCAAGGAAGAACCTGACGTAAAAAAGATTCCGGAATTCACCAAGGAAAAGAGCCCTCATTTCATTACCAAGCCGTCCAAAGTCTTTGAGGACAAAACTCCCCCTCCGCCCAACGCGGTTCCATACGGCCAGGGTGGTGCTCCGGCGCTGCCGTACTCATCCTTTGCGATGAACAACGGCGCGTCACAGGGCGGCATGGGGATCAGCGGCCCCGGTGGCGGAGATTTTGCGGGGAGATTCCCCTCATATGTGGACGCCGTCCGGAACCGGATCAGCAGCAATTGGTTGCAATCCACGGTGGACCCGACAGTGCGGTGGGCGCCCAGAGCCCAATTTACGTTTCAAGTTCTAAGGGATGGAACGGTAACCAACGTTCAAATGACGCAATCCAGCGGCAACCGTTCAGTGGACGACTCGGCCCTGCGCGCGATTCTCAATTCGAGTCCCGTGTCGCCATTACCGTCGAATTATTCGGGCAACAGCGTAACGGTCGAGTTCTATTTCGATTTCCGCCGCTAGAATTTATGGGGATAGTTTAATGATCAGCAACTCATACAAGAATCGGGGGAGAATGAGCATGGCTCAATCGCCCCGCGGACGTTCGGCAAAAATACTTTCGAGTCTCGGTTTGTGCGCGGCCGTCCTTCTCTGTTGTTCCGTGTTTGTCTTGGCCCCGGCGCAAATGTCGGCCCAGGACTGGTTTAAGACTGGCACGGGACTCGGCGTATCCAAGGCCCGTGTTGCCGTGGCCGATTTTGCAGCCAAGGATACGCCGTCGCAACCTCTAGCGACCCTCTTCAGCGACGTGGTCAGGAAAGACCTGGACTACAGCGGCATTCTTGAACTGGTGAGCAAGAGTTTCAATCCCTTGCAGAGCCCCGGAACGCCCGCGGACGTCGATTACAAGGGATGGTCGAGCGCGCCCGCTTCGGCGCAGCTTCTCGCCTTCGGCAATTTCACGGTCAACAGCGGCAACGTGGAGATCCAAGCGTGGCTGAACGATGTCCGCGACTCTTCCCTGCCTCCGTTGATCGGAAAAGTCTATCGCGGAGCGGCGACCGAAGCGCAGGTTCGCACCTTCGCGCACCAGTTCGCCGACGAAATCATCAGCAAACTTTCCGGCGGCTTGCCCGGAATTGCGAGCACGCAGATCGCCTTCGTCAGCAATCGCAGCGGCAACAAGGAAATCTGGGACATGGATTACGACGGTGAGAACCAGCACCAACTGACCCAACTCCATACCATCGCCCTCACGCCGCGCTGGTCGCCGGATGCAACCCGCATTGCATTCACGTGTTACGCCAAGCCGGGCGGCGGTAGCGTTGCCACGGCGCAAATCTGCGTCTATTCCTTGCTGACAAATCACATGGTTTCCTTTCCGCGTTTCAAGGGCACGAATTCGTCGCCGGCTTGGTCGCCCGACGGGTCCCAGATCATGTTCATGTCCAGCATGCTCGGAAATCCGGAGCTGTTTATCATCGATTCTTCCGGCACGCACCCCAAGCGCCTGACCTACTCGAGTGGGGCAAACACCTCCCCGTCATGGAATCCGAAAACGGGCCAGCAAGTCGCCTTCGTCAGCGATCGTGGAGGCATCCCGCAGCTCTATACCATGAATGCGGACGGGTCCAGCCAAGCCAAGGTGGATCTGCCGGACATGGGTTATGTGATCGATCCTGCGTGGTCGCCCAACGGCCAGTTGCTGGCGTTCAGCTGGCGGCGGCCCAATGGGAACTATGACATTTATGTGATGGAGGTCGTTACCCGCCAGCTCGTCGAATTGACGCGCGATGTTGGCCGCAACGAGCGCCCCAGCTGGGCCCCCGACGGGCGCCATCTGGTATTCGAATCGACGCGCACGGGGACAAGGCAGATTTGGTCCATGCTGGCCGACGGAACGGACGCCCGCCAGTTAACCAAACAGGGGCAGAATGAATCTCCGAACTGGTCGCCGAAATGACGATTTCGCTGACGGACACGACGGGTCCGGAGCCACAAATGTCGGATGTCATTAGTTGGGAATTGCACTCAAAACCGAAGCTCACGTTAATTGTCAAAGGAGGAAGAAGAAGAAAGATGCGGAAACGTACGCACGCCAGGATTTTGTTCGGAACCTTGGTCGTGATCCTCGCTTTGAGCGCGGCTTGCAAAAAGCCCGCGCCCCAAGCGCCACCCCCACCACCACCGCCCGCGGCAGCGCCGCCAGCGAGCCCGACGGCGAATTTACAGGCGTCATCGAATATCATTCAAAGAGGGGAATCCGTAACCTTGACCTGGTCGTCCACTAATGCAACTTCCGCGAGCCTGTCGCCCGCAATCGGCAACGTTCCGGCAGAAGGAAGCCAGCGGGTTACACCCCAGGACTCGACTACCTACACGTTAACCGTCACCGGACCCGGCGGAACTGCCGATGCCAATGTGCATATCACGGTTAGCGCTCCTCCCGCACCCACGGCCGCCGCGCCCACAATGCAGGAGCTGTTCGATAAGGAAGTGAAGGATGCTTTCTTCGACTATGACAAAGCGGATATTCGCGCGGACGCCCGCGAAGCCCTCTCGCAGACTGCTCAGTTCCTGCGCTCGTACCCGCAACTGAAGGTTGTTATTGAAGGCCACTGTGACGAACGCGGTTCCACGGAGTACAATCTTGCTTTAGGGGACCGACGTGCCGCATCGGCGAAACAATACTTGGTTTCGCTGGGAATTTCGGCTGACCGGATGGAAACAGTCAGTTACGGAAAAGAACGTCCGTTCTGCACTGCATCCACCGAGCAATGCTACCAGCAGAATCGCCGGGCCCATATTATTATGGGCAAGTAGAACAGGTAACTGGCTGGACCAACCTCCGGGGCTTGCCTGCCGCTCGACACGGGCCGATGAGCCCCGGAGAACTTTTAAGAACGATCGAGGAGTTCCCCCCTCGGAGGAGGCACGCCTTGCGTATTCGATGGGTTGTATTTTTTGGCGCCGCCATGCTCGCTGGAGCTCTCGGCGGCAGCTTGTTCGGCCCCGCCCCGGCAGGCGCCGTAGCGCGCGAAATCATTGATTTGCAGAGCAGCGTGGCTCAATTGCTCCAAGGCCAGCAGAACATGCAAACCGAGATCACCCAGAATGCCGCCGTGCAGCGAACGCTGATCGAGCAGTCCATGGATACGGTCAACAAGCTGAACAACTCCATGGGCGCGGTCCAGAAGACGACGCAGGACTTCTCCGCGGCGTCGGGCGCGCGCTTGGACACCATGGGCACGCAGGTTCAGGGCCTCTCGGATAACGTAGCCGACGTGCAGGCGCGTCTTGGAAAACTCGACCAGAAGCTAACGGACGTTCAGAACACCCTGCAAAACGTGGATTCGAAATTGGCGGGCTCTGCTCCACCTCCGGGAGCGGCCCCGTCAGGCCCGACCAGCGGGCCGCCGCCGAACGGCGCGCCTATGTCCATGCCGCCTTCCGCCCCGGCCTCCGCGGGGCCGCCCGCCTCGGCGGATGTGCTGTATTCGAACGCCTTGCGGGACATTAACGGCAAGCACTACGATCTGGCCACGCAGGAATTTCAGGATTACATGAAATATTATGGCGATACCGATCTGGCTTCCAACGCTCAATTCTATCTCGGCGAAATCGCCTTCATGCAAAACCAGTTTCAGACGGCCCTCGACGATTACAACAAAGTGATCGAAAACTTTCCCCACAGTTTCAAGACCGCCTCCGCCCGGATGCGTAAGGGCTTTTGCCTGGCCGAGCTCGGACAGAAGGCTTCCGCCGTGCGCGAATTGCGCGCGGTCGTTCGCCTTTATCCGGGAACGGATGAGGCCAAACGCGCCGCCGCCAAACTGCGCGAAATGGGAGCCACCGCGGGATAGAACCCAGAACGGCAATCGTAACCCGTGATTTCTAAAAGAGCTTTCTGATTCGTGTAACGCAAGGTTTGTGTTTTCTTTGGCCTTCCCGGCGGTCTACACGTTTTCTTCGCGTCCTCTGAGTGCCGTGTCCCGTTCGTGACGCGATTCGGGACAATCCATTGGAGTACAGGCCATTGGAGTACGACGCGCACAGATCGCGGAGAAGCGCCACTGATCCGGCCCGCGTTGCGGCTGCGCCTCCTGTCTGCCATAATCGTTTTCTGAATCGAATTTATCGTCGGGGAAATCTATGTCCGGAACTTAGGCAAAAGCGCTCTGGCTCGATGGGATTCTCCTCGAGTCAGTGGTTCCGAATCTCAAGTCATGAAGCACAGGGGTCATCTTGCCAAGCGGCAACGAAATCCGCAGCACGTTCCTGAAATTCTTCGCCGAGCGCGGCCATCGCGTCGTGCGCAGTTCTTCGCTCGTCCCGACCAACGACCCGACGCTGCTGTTCACCAACGCCGGGATGAACCAGTTCAAGGACGTTTTTCTGGGCCTCGAGCAGCGCGACTACACGCGCGCCACGTCGTCCCAGAAATGCGTGCGCGCCGGCGGCAAGCACAACGACCTTGAAAATGTCGGCTTCACCAATCGCCACCACACTTTTTTCGAGATGCTCGGAAACTTTTCTTTCGGCGATTATTTCAAGAAGGACGCCATCGCCTATGCCTGGGAACTGATCACTTCGCCGAAGTGGTTCGGGATTCCGGTCGAAAAGCTGACTTTCACCGTGTTTGGCGGCGCGGAAATCGCGCCGGGAAAAACTCTGGGCGTCGATGAAGAGGCGGTGCAATCTTTGGGTGAGCAGCCGGCGCGCCGCGCGACCGCGTCATTCGCGTTCCCGGCCTGAAGGAAAATTTCTGGGCCATGGGCGATACCGGTCCGTGCGGCCCGTGCAGCGAAATTCACTACGACATGGGCCCGGCGGCGTCCGACCAGGGCCACACCGATTGCAAATTCGGCTGCGACTGCGGCCGCTACGTCGAAATCTGGAATCTCGTATTCATGCAGTTCAACCGCGACGCCTCTGGGCACGGTCGACGCCGCTGCCAAAGCCCTCGATCGACACCGGAGCGGGTCTCGAACGCCTCGCCGCGGTCCTGCAAGGGAAAATCAGCAATTTCGATACGGATTTATTTGTCCCGCTCATCGAGCGCGCCGCTGAACTCACCGGAACTCGCCCGGGCGCGTCACCGCGAAGCGACGCTTCCCTTCGCATCATTGCCGATCACGCGCGCGCCTCGACGTTCTTGATCTCGGATGGCGTGGTTCCCTCCAACGAAGGCCGCGGATACGTGTTGCGAAAGATTCTGCGTCGCGGAATCCGCCACGGACGCTTGCTGGGCACAACGGAACCGTTCATGGCCGAGATGTGTCGCGCTGTTCACGCTGCGATGCGAGGGGCTTATCCGGAGCTAGATGACACCATCGAGCGTGTTTCAAAGATCATGCTTGGCGAAGAAACTCGTTTCGCGCATACGCTCGCAGTAGGACTCAAGAGACTTGATGAAGACTTGGAGCAGGCGACCGAAGTTGTCGGGGCCGGATATCAGGCAGCATATCGAAGGGGAGCGGGTATAGCTGGCCACCCAGTCGTGCCTTACGACGGCGCCAAAGCCTTTCGTCTCTACGATACCTTTGGCCTCCCCCTCGATTTCATCAGCGATGCCGTTCGCGACGCGGGCCTCCAGCTTGACGAGCCCGGGTTCAACAAAGCCATGGAAGAGCAGCGCACGCGCGCGCGCGCGTCCTGGAAGGGCGGACACAAAGACGTCGCCAACCCTGTCTACGCGAATCTAGCGCAAGTCCATCGCACCGAGCCCGATTTTTATTTTGCCACCACCGCGAAAGATTGCCGCATCGAGGCCATCGTCACAAAAGACGGCGCGGTAAACGAATTGCCGCCCGGCGCGGAAGGCGAAATTATCCTGGACCGCACGGTGTTTTACTCCGAATCGGGCGGACAAGTTTCCGACATCGGAACGCTCTGGAACAACGAGCACACCATGCAGGTAGCCGATGTGCGCGGCGCATATTACCCCGTTTCGGGATTGATCGCGCACCGCGTTGTGGCCAAGGAAAAACTTGCCGTCGGCGACCGCGTCGCGGGCGATGCCGACGCCGCGCGCCGCGAACACATCAAGCGCAATCACACCGGCGACGCACCTGATGCACGCCGCGCTGCGCAATATTCTGGGCACGCACGTCAAGCAGGCCGGCTCGCTCGTCGAGCCCGCGACGGCTGCGCTTCGATTTTTCGCATTTCGCCGCAATCGATCCGGCGGAGTTGCGCGACATCGAGCAGCAGGTGAACGAAGAAATTCTGCTGAACAACGAAATTGAAACCGACGTCACGACGCTCGACGACGCGCTGGCTTCCGGCGCGCTGGCATTTTTCGGCGACCGCTATCCGGAACAGAACGTCCGCGTGGTCACCATTCCCGACCCCTCCGCGCCGCGCGGTTTCTACAGCAAGGAACTCTGCGGCGGCACCCACGTCCGGCGCACCGGCGACATCGGCGTTTTTAAGATCGTCGTCGAGCAATCCGCCGCGGCCGGAGTGCGCCGCATCGAAGCCATCACCGGCGCGGCCGCGCTCGCCGATTACCAGCGCGCCCAGCAGCTTTTGCGCGAAGTTTCCGCGCACATGGGCGTGAACGAGGAAAATCTTGCCGCCGCGATCGAGCGCAGCGCGCAGACGCAGCGGCAACTCGAAAAACAGCTGGAAACCCTCAAGCGCAAGGGCGCCCTTTCTAAGACTGGACGATTTGGTGGCCGCCGCCGCGGAACATTAAGGGCGTGAAAGTGATCTCCGCGGAAATTGACGGAGTGGACCGCGAAGCCATGCGACAACTGGTTGACAGCCTGCGCCAGAAGCTCGGCTCCGGCGTCGTCGTCCTGGGCTCGGCCGAGAACGGCAAAGTAGCCCTGCTGGCCGGGGTGACCAAGGATCTTACCTCTAAGTTACATGCTGGAAAGATTATACAGGCGATCGCCAAGGAAGTAGGCGGATCGGGGGGCGGCAGGCCCGATCTGGCCGAGGCTGGCGGAAAAGACACATCTGCCCTAAAAAGTGCCCTCGACCACGTATACCCCCTAATCGACCAGTTGCTATAATTTCCGAGCAGTGCCAGGAACGTCCAGGGCGGCATTACGCCTCCCTGTCGCGGTGGTTGGTCTGTCAGCATTACGTCTCTCAGCGATTGGTCTGCCAGATCGATCTGTCTCAAGGAAGCGGAATCGCGCTGCCTTCCCAGAACTGAACCATATGCGCTCCCTCTCCAGCTCGATGGTTATCCTCGTGGGAACCCTGGTCTTATGGGCAATTCCAGCCCGCGGCCAGATCGTTTCCTACTCGGATTCCAACGGTAAACGGGTGTTCATTAATGCCGACCCCGTCCCTACCGCGCGGCCGTCCAGGACTCCCCTGTTGACGACGGCCGCTACTGGGGTTGCGATGCGTACAACCCGTGCGTCATTTGCGGCTTCTCCCGAACTGACTGCGGCTCAGCAGGCTAATCGAGAGAAGATCGAGCAGATGATTCGAGAAGTTTCGGCTCGTTATCGTGTGGATCCGGCGCTGGTTCGAGCCGTGATCGAGACGGAATCGAACTGGAACGCGAGCGCCATTTCCCGAAGGGGCGCGCTGGGGTTGATGCAATTGGTTCCGGGAACGGCAATGCAATTGGGCGTAAGTAATGCGTTCGATCCGAAGCAGAATCTCGACGGCGGAGTTCGCTATCTTCATATGCTGCTGGAGCGGTATAATGGCGACCTCGACAAGGCTCTGGCCGCGTATAACGCGGGCCCGGGCGCCGTGGATCGAGCAGGGGGGATTCCCCGGTATCGAGAAACGCGGGACTACGTCCAGAAGGTTACTGATTCCTACTTCCGGCCCGGTTCGGACCGCCTCCCCCGTGCGTTTGAGCAGCAGCATCCCATTTATCGCACGGTAGACACGGACGGACGGGTCGTTTTCACGAACGAATGAGGCAGACGTTGCGGCGTGAAGCCGCTCTAAACCGGCCAATCCTGCGCGTATTATTCGCGACCGTTGTGGTCTTGTCTCTTTTCCCCCTGGCCATCCGAGCCGATGAAGACGCCTCCTCGCGTCGCGATGCGGCCAAATCCCAGTTCGAACGCGCGGAAAAAGCGCGCGAGGCTCTCGAAGCGCGGCCGGAAAGCGTGCGCACGCTGAAGGATTACACCGCGCTGGTCATCGAGTACCAGCGTGTATACCTGATCACCTCGCATGCCGCCGATGTTCCCGCGGCGCTCAACGAAGTCGCCGAACTGTTCCGCGCCATGGGCGACCTGTTCGATGCCAAGTATTATCAGCGTTCCATCGACTCCTTTCAGTTCCTGCTTCAGGAATATCCGACCAGCAAGTACCGCGAAGATGCGCTGCTGGCCATCGGCCAAATCCAGATGGAAGACCTGCACGATCCCGCGCTGGCCCGGAAAACTTATCAGCAATTTTTGACGCTGCACCCGCGTTCCTCGCACGCGGCGGAAGTTCGCGCCATTCTGGATAAGGCCAGCGGCGAGATGGCCGAGGCAAAACCGCCCGAGGCGTCCGCCGGCGGCGCGGACCGTCGGGACCGAGCGGCTACCAAATCGATCTCGGCCGATAAAATTCCTCCGACAACGGACACGGAACAAGGGGCTTCCAAAGATAACTCCGACACGGACGAGGACAGCCCGCATGTTTCGCGCATCCGCACCTGGAACGCGGACAAATATACGCGCGTGGTGATCGATGTCGGAGCAAAAGTGAAATACCAGGCGGCTCGCCTTTCGCGGCCTGACCGGATTTATTTTGACGTTGAAGGAGCGAAGCTTAGTTCCGCGCTGCTGCACAAGACGATCGATCTGGACGGCAACGGATTCCTGAAAAATGTCCGTGTGGCGCAGAATCAGGCCGGCGTCGTTCGCGTCGTTCTGGAAATAAATCGCGCCAGCGACTACTCCGTCTTCCTGCTGCCCGATCCCTACCGCCTGGTGGTGGACGTGTACGGCAATTCGACGGCCGCGGAAACCGCCGCCCGCAGCACGGAGCCTCCTCCCGGCCCGACCACAGAAGACAAACCCGGCCAGGAAACGGCAGCCAAACCGCTGGCCAGAGGAACTGAAAAAGCCCCGACGGATTCCCCCAACGCGATGGATGACACGGAGCCCAAATCTAGAAAACAACCGAGCCAGCCGGGCAAGAATTCAGAGAAGCCAGGCGCCACAACTCCCTCCAAAGCAAGCAGGTCTCAAATTAGCGATACCAGCGGGTCCACGCTCTCAGCGGCAGCAAGCCCCGCGGACGCGGAGATTCTGACTTCCCCCGCGCACCCGAGGTTGCCGAAAAAGTCCGCGCGCGATAAAAAATCGGCCCACGATCAGGCCGCGGAGATGGGCCCTCCGAGCATCCCGGACCTGACGCTCGACGGCCAGCATTCGCTGACTCGCGCTCTGGGCTTGAAAATCGGGCGCATTGTGATCGACGCGGGCCATGGCGGGCACGATACCGGCACGATCGGACCAACCGGGCTCATGGAAAAAGATTTGTGCCTCGATGTAGCCCTGCGGCTGGGAAAAATCATTCAGCAGCGGCTGCCCAACGCGGAAGTCGTCTTTACGCGCAACGACGACACGTTCGTCCCGCTCGAACGGCGCACGGAAATCGCCAACGAAGCCAAGGCCGATCTGTTTATTTCCATCCATGCCAATTCAAGCCAGGATCATCAGGCCCGCGGAGTCGAAACCTATTACCTGAACTTCACGGGGTCGAGCGACGCTATGGAAGTGGCTTCCCGCGAAAACGCGCTCTCGGAAAACGCCGTCCACGATCTTCAGGACATCGTCAAAAAAATAGCCAGCAACGAAAAAATCGAGGAATCCCGCGACCTGGCCACCATGATCCAGGATTCCCTGGCCAAGCGCATGGAGAATATGAATCGGGGAGACCGCAATCGTGGCGTGCGCAAGGCGCCCTTCGTCGTCCTGATCGGCGCAAACATGCCGTCCGTGCTGGCGGAAATTTCCTTTCTTTCGAATCCCAGCGACGAGCAGTGGCTGAAAAAACCGGAAAATCGCCAGCGCGTGGCCGACGGCCTTTACCGTGGAATCGAGATCTACCTGCAGAGCACCAATAGCTTGACGTCCATCCAACTCCGCTCCGCCGCCGAAAATGAAAATATTGTGGGAAAAGTGGCGCGATCCGGGAACTCGCAGTAAACTTCTTGCGTCTAATAGAGAGTAACATGCGCCGACTATTGGGGATTTGTCTCGGTCTACTGTGTTTTGCCCTTGCGGCGCTTCCTGCCGCGGCACAACAGGGCATTCTTCCACCTAGTTTTGCGGGATGGAGCGCCACTGCGCCAGCCACGCCCGTTCCCGCCGCGGCGCTCGATTCTCTTCTGGGACCCGATACGCCTGCGTTTCGCGAATATATCGTAAAGGCCGTCGAACAAAGGACCTACACGCAGGGAAGCCAGACTGTATCGATCACGCTGTATCGTCTACGCGACCCGAGTTCAGCGTATGGTGCTTACACCTTTCTACGCAACGACTCGCTTTCGGATGCCGACCTGGGTTCGTACGCCAGCGCGTCTCATGACCGTGCGCTGATCGTGGTGGGTGAGATGCTGCTCGATGTTACGGCATCGCCCACGCAGGCGCGCCCTTCGGACGCCGATTTGAAGCAGCTCGCCGATTTGCTCGATAAGAAAGCCGATCACACCCCGTATCCTTTTATCGGTGAGCATCTTCCCGAAAAGGGACGAGTGCGGGATTCCGTGCATTACGTGATCGGTCCGCGCAGCCTGGCTCATTTTGTGCCTCTGGGAACCGACGACTGGATGGGATACGACCACAGCGCCGAATCGATACTGGCCAAGTATCAGGTCAACGGCAAGGACGAGACGCTGATTATCACCTCCTATCCCACGCAGCAGGTGGCCGCAGCCGAATTCGACGGTATTCTGCGACGCTTCGTTTTCGATCCGCCGGGCGGCGTGGCGCCGGGCCAAAATGTGCTCTTTGGGAAGCGGGTCAGCTCCTACGTCGCTATTGTGGCGGGAGCGGCGTCCAGGCAGGCTGCCAACAAGGTCCTGGACCAGGTCGGCTATGAGAGCAATGTAACGTGGGACGAGCCGAAACAGACGCTCACTGAGCCGGGCATTAACAGCATGATCGTGGAAGCGTTTCTGGGCACCGGGGCGATCATGATGTTCGCGATAGCCGCCGGGATCGGCTTCGGGGGAATTCGCATCCTGGTAAAGATTTTTCTGCCCAATAAGGTCTTTGACCGCGAAAAGCAGATTGAAATTCTGCAGCTGGGCATCGCCAGCAAACCGATCAAAGCAAAAGACTTCTATTAAATATCTTGAGAACCTGTTGAAAAGTCAAAGGAAATCTCAACTTTCTCTCGAAATAGCCTTTGGACTATCCTGATTATAAAGCACTTACAGTAAATTCCCATCAGGCATTTCTCCGCTTGACATTCGTATTTCCGCTCCTCTAGACTTCCCGCGAGGACAAAGAGTTCTGGCGCCTACCGCGCAATGGCACCGAACTATTCTCCCCTCTGGAAAGCCCGTCCGCGAAAACGGACGGGTTTTCTGTTTCTCGTCTGTTTCCTGAAGGACAGATCCCAATCCAATTGAACTGTTTTGTACACCGGCGGGAGGGCTTTGCGATTATATGGATTGCAGCCGCGGTATGGAATTTTTCGCCAAGCGGTCGCAGAGAAGAAAAGAGTTACGGATGAGTCGGGGGAGACGTGGATGACCAGGAATCGGGCGCAGGCGTCCAGGCGCGGGTGCGATAGTCGCTCATGGTCAGGGAGATCAGCAGAGCCAGCCAGAAGAAGCCCGCAATCAAGACGACCCGGATCAAACCGCCGCTGTACTTCACGCCCATGAAGAATAGAACCACCAGCAGCATTTTAGAGAACGCAATCACGAGCGCGGCCACGGTGTTGAACGGACCGAGGTCGATGTAAGCGACTCCGGTGGTCAAGAGCGTCAGACCAATCAGGCTCAGGAAAACCATCAGGTAGGTTTTTTGCGGCACAATCGGCTGCGACATTAGTAGCGCCCGCCTATTAAATAGAGCAACGGAAACAGAAAAATCCACACGATATCGACGAAGTGCCAATACAGGCCGACGACCTCCACGGGCGCGAAGTAGTGCGGCGTGAAACTTCCCTTGCGCGCGCGAATCAGGAGCCACAACAAGAGCCCGAAGCCGATAATCATATGCAGGGCGTGCAATCCGGTCATGGCGAAATAAAAAATGAAGAAAATCTGCGCGTGGCCCAGTCCGCCGGGCGCAAGCCGCGCCAGCGTTTCTCCCTGCGGGGCCCAATCCAGGCCGGGGACGACGTGCTCCACAAATTTCTGATCGTACTCGTACGCTTTGACTCCCAGGAAAGTGGCGCCAAGAATCATGGTGGCGATCAGGAAGAGGGTCAGGGCACGGCGGTTGCCGGTTTGCGCCGAGCGCACCGAAAGAGCCATCGTTAAGCTGCTGCCGATCAGCACCATGGTATTGGCGGCGCCGATACGCGCGTCCAGGATGTGGCTACCACCCTCAAAAGCCGCCAGGTAGAGCCAGCGATAGATGGCGTAGGAGGCGAATAGCCCGCCGAAGAACATGATTTCGGTAATCAGGAAGACCCAGATTCCGAGGGCGTCGGCTTCGTGCTGCTGATCGAGGTCCTCGAACTGGTGCGCCAACCCGGTTTCTTGTGCGTGCGCTTCGGCTTCAATCACCGGTGGCCTCCTCGGGCGCGTACGCGTAGGCTTCTTCGGTTACAACCGGAATCTCGGCAAAATTTTCGGTCGGCGGCGGTGAAGGCGTTTTCCATTCCAGGCCGGTGGCGTCCCATGGGTTCGCCGGAGCGATGGGGCCGTAGCGCATCGACCAGATCAGGTAAATCAGTGGAATCAAATATCCGACGCCCAAAACCGTGGCTCCCGCCGAGGACATCACGTTCAATACCTGAAATTCGGCGGGATAAAACGCGTAGCGGCGGGGCATGCCCAGATAGCCAAGAATGAACTGCGGGAAGAACGTCAGGTTGAAGCCGATAAAGATGGTCACCGCGGCGATTCCCGCCCACATATTGGGGTACAACCGGCCCGATATTTTCGGCCACCAGAAATGAATACCGCCGAGATATCCCATCACCGCGCCGCCCACCATGATGTAGTGGAAATGGGCGACGACGAAGTACGTTCCGTTGAGATGCACGTCCGTGGCAAGCGATGCCAGGAACAATCCCGTCAAACCGCCCATGGTAAACAGCCCGATGAATCCCATGGCATAGAGCATGGGAGCTTCATAGGAAATCGATCCCTTGTATAAGGTTGCCGTCCAGTTAAACACCTTGATGGCGGACGGAATGGCCACCAGGAAACTGAGCAAGGAAAAGATTAGCCCGGCGTAAACCGATTGCCCGGTCACGAACATGTGATGGCCCCAGACGAGGAATCCGAGGACGGCAATGGCCACGCTGGAGAACGCCACGATTTTGTAACCGAAAATCCGCTTCCGCGCGAAGCAGGCGATGATCTCGCTGACCACGCCCATGGCCGGCAGAATCATGATGTAGACGGCGGGGTGAGAGTAAAACCAGAATAAATGCTGGAACAACAAAGGGTCGCCGCCCAGCGCCGGGCTGAAGATCCCCACGTGAAATAGATGCTCGATGGCCAGAAGAAAAATCGTGATTGCCAGCACCGGAGTTCCCAGCACCATGATGATGCTGGTCGCGTACATGGCCCACAGGAAGAGCGGCATGCGGAACCACGTCAGGCCCGGAGCGCGCATCTTGTGAATAGTGACGATGAAGTTCAAGCCCGTGAGAATCGAGGAAAATCCCGTAATGAAGACTCCAATGGCCACGGCCGTAACTTGCGTGTTGGAGTACGTGCTGCTATATGGCGTGTAGAAAGTCCAGCCGGTATCGACCCCGCCGGCGATCGCGGAATACAGCGTGAACAGTCCGCCCACAACGTAGATGTACCAACTCAGTAAATTCAGCTTCGGAAAGGCCAGATCGCGCGCACCGACCATTAATGGCACCAGGAAATTTCCCAGCACCGCCGGAATCGAGGGAATCAGGAAAAAGAAAATCATCACGATGCCGTGCATGGTGAAAAGCTTGTTGTAGGTTTCCGGCTGAACGAGCGCGCCTTGCGGCTCAACCAGGTTGATGCGCATCAAGACGGCAAACGAACCGCCGATAATGAAGAAGAATGTGATCGAGACCAGGTACAACAGCGCGATGCGCTTGTGGTCCTGCGTGAACAGCCAGGATTTCCAGCCATAGTCCGCGTTCAGGTAATTTCTCTGAGCGCGCACGCGTGGTTCCAGCGTGGCCGTACTCATTGCTTCCCCTCTTCCTTTGGCTTCGGTTGGGCCTTGCCCAGCGCACGAAGATAGGCAACCAGATTGTTCAGCTGCTCCTCCGTCAACTGCCCCTGAAACGACGGCATGATGGGAGTGTAGCCCTGCACGACTTTGGCCTTGGGCAGCAAGATGGATTCGCGTATGTAAGCGTCGTCCGCGGTCACCGTTTCGCCGGTGGTCAATTTCACTTGATTTCCATAGACGCCGAGCAGCGACGGACCGAGGCCCGTGCCGTCAGCCAAGTGGCACGTGGGGCAGCCGTTGGACTGAAATACTTTGGCTCCCGCCTGTTCCATGGATTCGCCCGGCGCTCCGCCGGCAAGCCAGCGCTCAAATTCATCCGGCTCCTGCACGATGATTGTGCCGATCATTCCCGCGTGGAACGCGCCGCAGTACTGCGCGCAAAACAAATGGAAGCTGCCGACCTTGGTGGCTTCAAACCACAGGGTGGTGTATCGCCCCGGCAAGACGTCCTTCTTGACGCGGAACGCCGGAACAAAAAAATCGTGGATCACGTCCTCCGAGGTCATGGTCAGCTTGACCGGCCGGCCAATCGGCACATGCAATTCGTTGATCTCGCGCTGCCCTTCCGGGTGTTCGATTTTCCACATCCACTGCTTGCCGGTGACGAAGATTTCCATGGAGCCCTTGGGGGCTTCCGAATTCCGGAAATACAACGTGGAACTCCAGACGAAAATCACCGCGACGATCAGCGTTGGAATAGCCGTCCACAGAACCTCGAGCGGAAACGACCCCTCGATGGCCTTGGGACGCTCTCCCGGCGAGCGCCGGCGGTACTTGATCATGAAATAGAAAATCACCGAGAATATCAGGGCCGTAAAAAACAAGGTGACCGCGGTCAGGAAAAAGTACAGCTGGTCCACCGACCTGGCAATGGTGGAAGCCTGTTCGGGCTGAAATGGAAAGCTCTGCATCAAGACCGTATCCTCACTTCTTCAATCCTTAGCGAGCCTTGGTGACCGCCGCGCCGGGAATGCCGTGCCCGCGCTTGCGGTCGCGAAGAAACATCAGGCCCATAAAAATTCCCAAAAGCAGCACGGTCAAACCGCCCGCCGCGCGGAGGACGTTCATCACCACCACGCCGTATTTCCCGGTCATGGGGTCGTACTGGTAGCAATACAGCAGGGCGTGATCGGTGAACGTTCCGATCTTGCCTTCGGAGGCTTCGACGAGTCCGAGCCGCAAGTCGCGCGCCGGATAAATCACGCCATAAAAATACCGGTCAATGCGCCCGTCCGGCGTGAGAACCAGGATGGCGGCAGCATGGGCATACTGGCGAATCGAAGGGTCGTAAGCGTAGTGGAAACCGACCACGTTGGTCAGTTCATCGATCGATTGCTGCTCGCCCGTCAGGAAATGCCAGTGGTCCGTGGCTCCCGGCCGACCATATTGGCCGACGTAAACATCCCGCTTGGCCTTGGCCAGAGCCGGGGTATCCTTGGGCTCAAAGCTTACGGTGATCGCCTCGAAATCCTTTCCGAGGTCCAGCGACATCGCTTCCATCGTGCGCAGTTCCCCGTTCAGGACTTCGGTGCAAAGCGCGGGACAATCGAAGTACACCAGCGAAAGAACGATCGGTTTCTGCCCATAAAAGTCGCCCATTCGCACGGAATTTCCGTTCTCGTCTCGAAACACGATGTCGGCGGGAACGCGCGAATTCAAATTCTGAGTAATGCCCACTTTGCTCAAGATTGCCGGGGTGGTGGCCTGCTGCGCGCTAGCCGGGAATGAAGCGACGCCGGTAAGAATGACAAGTGCCGCGGTATGGAAACTTATTTTCATGGTTTCTTGCTCCCTTCCGGCGCATTTTTCCGGGAAGCAGGATCGGGCGCCGTCTTTTTGGTTTCAGCGGACTGCGCTTCGGGCGCGCCTTGCACGGGCAGTCCCTTCTTTACGAGCAGGTCCATGGCTTCCTCGATCGGCACGCGCACGGTTCCTGCCGAGCGATTTTCCCAGGCATAGGTCTCCAGGGATTTTTGCTGTTCCTCGCGAAATCTCAACCAGTCCTCGCGGGGATTCACTTGCAACTGCGGCCCCAGCGGTAATTGCCGCGTGTCGGCAAATGGGGAGTCGGACGCGGCCTGGCTTACGTCATGCGCTGAAAAATAGCGAAACATGCCCCAGCACACGAGTCCGGTGACGGCCAGCACGACGCCTAAAACGATCAGAAACGTGAATACTCCGCGGGTATTGGCGTCGCGTGTTTCGTATGCCGATCCGGCTGCGGAAGCGATGTGTTGTTTATCCATGTTCGGCCGCCTGCTCGACAATTTCTTCCATGCGCGGATCGTGCACCGGCAGAATGGGCATGCGCTGCAACTGCCAGAGAAAGTAGGCGAACCAGACGCCTCCCAAACCCAGGGGCAGCGCCACGTTCATCCAGGTGAGGCGCAAATTGCCGCCCCCAAAGGCAGGCAAAACCATCCAGTACATATCCACAAGCCGCATCAAGAGAACCAGCAAGGTCACGATCAGCAGCGATCTTGTTCTTCGCTTCACGTGCCGGAACAACAGCAGAAAAAATGGAAAGAAAAAACTCATGACGATCAGAAGCAGCCCGACGTTCCCCCATACGCCCTGCATCCTGCGGACGTACCAGGGAATTTCATCGGAAAGGTTGCCGCCCCAGATAATCAGAAATTGTGAAAATTCCAAATACATCCAGAGCATGACGAAGGTCAGCAGGAAGCTGCCCAGATCCTGGAATTGTGCGGGCCTGACCACTTGGGAAAGAGGCTTGCGATCGGAAAGCCAGATCAGTATGGCGATGGAAAACGCCATGGCCGTCAGCGCCTGGGACACCATGAAAAGCAGTCCATAGATCGTGGAGTACCAGCGCGGCTCGAGCGACATCACCCAATCGATGCTGGCAAAGGTAACCGTGAACCCAAAAATCACCAGGCCGATCCCGCTCAGCCCTTCCATACGCATCCACAGCGCCATGCCCGCTCCGCCGGAATCCTCCTGCCGCGACCACTTGTTCAGGAAGTACGCCAGCGTGAACCAGACCGCGAAATAGAAAATCATGCGGCCGGTGAAAAATTCAGGATTCAGATAAAATTGCTTCGACAGAATGACGGGATCGGTCTGGCCGGGCCGGGCCCAGACGTAGATATTCTTCATCCCGATGAGCAGCGGAACCGCGGCGATGGCCATGAGCGGAAGCGTGCGGCTGCCCGCTTCTAGAATTCGCCGGATCACCAGCGCCCAGCTCCCGCCCGTGAGGTGCTGCACCATCAGAAGGGCGAGTGAACCGAGCGTAATGCCGATCCAGAACAGGAAAGCAATCAGGTACGAACGGAAAAATTCAGCGCTTATCGGCAAGACCCGCCGCGACGCAAATCACGATCAAAACGCCGCCCGCGATAAGCAGCCGCGCCGGCAGCGCTTTGAAATTCAACGTTGTTTCCGTGGTTTCGCTCATTTCGATTGACTCGTTAATTTGGCGCGCTCCGCGTCCGGCACATCGGCGATTGGCACCTGCCGGCTCAACTGCAGCGCGCGGATATAGGCGATGATCGCCCAGCGGTCGGCGGGCGGCACTCGGTACCCGTACGGATACATGACGCCGAAGCCGTTGGTAATGACGTCGAAGTAATGTCCCACAGGGGCGGTCCGCAGGCGGTCCTCGTGAAAGGACGGCGGATGGCGGAAACCGCGCTGCACGATCATGCCGTCGCCATCGCCCGAAAATCCGTGGCAGGGCGAGCAAAACACGTCATAGCGCTCGCGCCCACGCTGCACGATGTCCCTGGTCACGGGATACGGAAAGTCCTCCGACGGCTGGGCTATTGACCTTTCCGGTGTAGAACAATTCGTTGGGGCCAAGCGTCAAATCGCCGCGTGGAACCGTGCCAGCAACGGGCATGCGCGCGGACTGGCCGTCGCCAAAAAAATCGGTCGGATCATAGGGGTTGTATCGCGGCTGCACGTGCATATCGAGGCGGCAACCGGTGCACGCCAGGAGCAACGCTAGAGCGGCCAGCATCGGCGCCCCGGCGCAGGGTTTTCGGAAATTCGCGCTAAGGCTCAATGTCGGTGACCTCGCGTGGATTGAGCGTCAGCAGGAACTTCCGAGTAAGCTCCAAGTCAAACATCGCATCGCGCGCCTTGATGCACAGGAAGAATCGATCGCGCGATGCCAGCGCGAAGCGCGGCACGTTGAACACCGGATGATAGGGCGTCGGCAATCCGTTCATTGCCAGCATACCGAGCACCGCGGCCCCCGCCGCAAAAAGGACGGTCACTTCGAAGGTGACCGGAATAAATGCCGGCCAACTGTTCAGGGGCCTGCCGCCGACGTTGATGGGATAACTCACCGCGGCGGCGTAATACTGCAGAAAAAATCCCGAGAAGCCGCCGACGATACCCGCGAGCAAGACGACGAGCGGCAGGCGCGTGCGGTGAAAGCCGACGGCGTGCGCCAGCCCTTCAATCGGGAACGGCGCGAAGGCGTCGATGCGGCGGTATCCCGCCTCGTGAGTCTGGCGGGCCGCCTCGAGCAATTGCTCCGGGGTGGCAAATTCCGCCATCAATCCGTAGATGATGTCCTGCTGCTTCATTGCATCTTGGCCATGCGCGAAAAATTAAATTCCGCAGAGTCGCGCATCAAAGGATCGCCTTCTTCTCGTCTTCCTCCGCCACCAGCGTTCGCATTTCAAAAATGGAGATCAGCGGCAAGTAACGGATAAACAGGAACACCAGGAACAGGAACAAGCCGACGGTACCGAAAAATGTGAAGATGTCCCACCGCGTCGGGTAGTACATGCCCCAGGACGAGGGAAGGAAGTCACGGTGCAGGCTGGTGACCACGATGACAAACCGCTCCAGCCACATGCCCACGTTGACGACCATGGCGATGGCGAACAACGCGCCCACTTTCGCGCGCACCTTCCGGAACCACAAAAATTGCGGAGTCACGATGTTGCAGGCGATCAGGCTCCAGTAGACCGGCGCGTAGGGTCCGGTCATGCGGTTCAGGATCATGAAACGCTCATACTGGTTGCCGCTATAAAACGCCGTGAACGTCTCCATCATGTAGCCGTAGCCGACGATCAACCCGGTCGCGAGCATCACCTTGCCCATGTTCTCCAGGTGGCGCATGGTGATGAAATCCTCGAGGTGAAAGAGTTTTCGCACGGGAATCGACAGCGTGAGCACCATGGCGAAGCCGGCGTAAATCGCTCCCGCGACGAAGTAGGGAGGGAAAATCGTTGCATGCCATCCAGGAACAATGGCGAAGGCGAAGTCGAAACTGACGATCGTGTGAACGGAGACGACCAGAGGCGTCGCCAAGCCGGCCAGCAGCAAGGAAGCAGTTTCATGCCTTTCCCAGTGCACGGCCGAGCCGCGCCAACCCATGGCGAGAAGCCCGTAGGCTAATTTTGCGGGACGGTTTCTGGCGCGATCTCGCAGTGTGGCGAGGTCCGGGATCAGCCCGATGTACCAGAACAGCAGCGAAACGGTGGCATAGGTCGAAACCGCGAAGGCGTCCCAGACCAGCGGACTCCGAAAGTTCGGCCACATCTTCATGGTGTCCGGATACGGAAAGATCCAGTAAGCCAGCCACGGACGGCCCATGTGAATCAAGGGGAAAAGCCCGGCGCAGGCAACCGCGAACAAGGTCATGGCTTCGGCAAAGCGGTTGATGGATGTCCGCCACTGCTGCCGCAGTAAAAGCAGGATCGCGGAAATCAGCGTGCCGGCGTGGCCGATTCCAATCCACCAGACGAAATTGATAATCGCAAAGGCCCAGCCAATCGGAATGGTGATGCCCCAGATGCCCACGCCGTAGACGAGAAGATAGGTGACCGACACCGTCAGCAGAATGACGAAGGCGAACGAGATGAGAAAACCGGCGATCCACCACTTCGGCGTGCGCCGGGAAAGCACGATCGCGCTGATTTTGTCGGTGACGGAAGCAAAATCGTGGCCCGGGCCCAGAATCGGCGTGTTGGCCAGATTGGCCGCCAGTTTGTCGCTTGGACTATCTGCCATGTGTCATTCCGCTTTAAACGGCCCCTGTCTTTTCGATCTCGGGGTTCGGGTTGCGCAATTTCGCGAGGTACGTGGTTCTCGGACGCGTGTTCAATTCCTCGAGCAATTTGTAATTCCGATTGTTGGCCTTGAGTTTGGCGACGCGGCTGTTCGGATCGTTGATGTTTCCAAAGACGATGGCCTCGGATGGACAGGATTGTTGGCAGGCGGTGACAATTTCGCCGTCGCGGATGGGGCGGTCCTGCTCCTCGGCTTGAATTTTTACCGCGCTGATGCGCTGCACGCAGTACGAGCACTTTTCCATAACGCCCCGGCTCCGCACGGTCACATTGGGATTGCGCATTCCGAACAGGCTGGGCGTATCCCAATCGGAAAACAGCAGGAAGTTGAAGCGGCGCACCTTATACGGGCAATTGTTCGAACAGTAGCGCGTGCCCACGCAGCGGTTATAAACCATTTCGTTCAGGCCTTCCGGACTGTGCACGGTCGCAGCCACGGGACACACAACCTCGCAGGGGGCGTTTTCGCAGTGCATGCACAGCACCGGCTCGTGGTAGGTGGCCGGGTCGTCCATGCCGCCCTCGTAATAGCGATCGATGCGGATCCAGTGCATGTGGCGCCCGATGGCGACTTCTTCCTTGCCGACCACGGCGATATTGTTTTCCGCCTGGCAGGCCACGACGCAGTCTCCGCAGCCGGTGCAGGCATTCAGGTCAATGGCCATGCCCCACTGATTGCCCTCATATTTCACGGGCGGATAGAGCGAGAGAGGATTGTCGTCCGCATCGGCCTGCGCAAACGCGGGCTCCTTCTGGTACTCGTCAAAGGTGGCGATGCGGATCGGTTCGCGGCCTTCCATGGTGCTTTGCGTCTGCGTAGTGGCCAGCGCCCAGCGGTCGCCGGTACTGCGAACTTCCAGGCCCGTGCCGATCCAAGGTGTGGCGAGGGGACGAATCCAACCCGCGTCGAAGCCCGTGCCGGTCCCAACACGACCTGCGCGCGTTCGCCCGTAACCGAGAAACACGGTCACGCTTTCATCGGCATGCCCCGGCATCACCCACGCCGGCGCAATGATCGTGCGCCCTTGATATTTCAGTTCGACGGCGTCCTCGCTGCGCTTGATTCCCAAACGCTCCGCCGTTTTCGGACTGAACATGGCCACCGAGTCCCAGGTGAGTTTCGTTAGAGGCTTGGGCAGTTCCTGCAGCCAGCCGTTGTTTGCAAAGCGGCCGTCCCAGATGGAATGATCGGGGCGAAAAACAATTTCCAGTCCTTGAGCGGCCGCCGCGGGAGGCTCTGCACCGACGCCGGGCTTAAGCGAAACCTGCTTAGGGGCCAGAGCCGAGTCGGCGACAACGCCGTCGCGCAGCGTCTTCTCCCAAAACACGTCGAACCGGTCCACATTGGGGCGCTGCGCTTGCCAATAATCGTGCACGATGTCGTGGCTTGGTTTTGCGGCTTGGGCGTTGAGCACAGCCAGAAAATCGACTTCGGATTTTCCGCCGTAGAGCGGGGCGATCAGCGGTTGAATCACGGAAGCCGTGCCATCATAGCCGCGCGCGTCGCCCCACGATTCGAGTTCGTGCGCCTGGGGAATGTGCCAGTGGCAGAGCGCCGAAGTTTCGTCTTCGTACAGCCCAAGGCGCGCGCTGAACGGAACCTTGGATAAAATTTCCTTGAAGCCCAGGTCGGCGGGCGCATCGTAGACAGGATTGCTGCCCAGAATCAGCAGGGTTGTAACACTTCCGGCCCGGATATCCGCGGCCAATTGGCCGATGGATTCCCACTGGTTGGCGGGCGCAACCTCGACGGGCTCGGTGAAATAGACGGTCTTATTGATATTGCCCAACGCCTCGTTGATGACGTGCGCGAGCGCGTGCACCACGGGAGGCTGCTGGTCGCCGGCGACAATTAGGGTCGCACCGGGATGTTGCTTGAGGTCCCGGGCAAGGGCCGTTATCCATCCAGACGGAAGGTTCGGAGCCGTGGACGGTCCGGCAACCGTGTTCACGCCCAATTCGCGTGCGAGCGCGCGCGTGAAGCTTTCAATATCAGCGGCTCGCATCCGCAGGCGGTGATCGGCCATCGCGCCGGTACTGGTGGGCGTGGATTCGACCGCGTAGAGACGATTCATTTTGGAATCGGTGCTCTCGACACGCCGCTTCCGTGCGAATTCCCGCGCGTAGCGCGTGCATCCGCGTCCGCTGGTCAGAAAGTCCGAATCCAGCGTGACAATCGCATCCGCCTGATCGACGCGGTAAACCGTACTCACGTATTCGCCGAATGCGATTCTGGCGCCTTCCTGAATGTTGTCCCGCGTCACCGATTCGTACTGCACCCATTTCGCGGACGGATAGGCCTTCAGGAACGTGCCGATCTGGTCCCCAAGCGTAGGCGAAGTGATTGTCGGAGTCAGCAGCCTCGCACCGGACCCGTTATTTCCCTTCTCCGCGCCCAGCGCCATGGACAAATCGTCCTGGAACGACGCCCAACTGGCGATGCGCCCGTCGTGGACTTCCGCTTGCGAGCGGTCCGGGTCGTAGAGTCCCAGCACGGAGGCCTGCGAAAACGCGTTGGTCGCGCCCAGGCTGCCGGGATGGTCGGGATTCCCTTCGATCTTCGTGGGCCGCGCCATGTGGCTCTCGACCAACACGCCAGTTGCTATTCCGCCGAGCGTCACAGCCGACGCATAGAAGAGCGGCTTGCCGGGGATAATCTGCTCGGGCTGGCGAACGTAAGGAACAATTTTTTGCGTGGGAAGTTTGGTGCAACCAGTCAGCCCGGCAAAAGCGGCGGAAGCCGCCATCACTTTGAGCAGGTCGCGGCGGTCAATTTTCGCCTCGGGATCGTTGGCCCCATGCGGAAATTCATTTTCCTTGTGATTCCGGAACTCCGGAGTATCGGCGAGTTCATCGAGCCCCCGCCAAAACTGAGGCGTTCCCACGCTGATCGCGGACTTGCGCAGTGCGGAAATGTCCACATCGGGCCGTCCGCTTTTCTTACGATCGATGTCCATCAATCCCCTGATCCGTTGCTAGTAATCCGTCGCTTATGATTCCGTGCTAAATCGCGGAACTAAATCCGGCCACGGACCCGCCGCAGCTGAAAGCGCGCGGCTAGCGGTGGCACGTCGTGCAACTGGTCAGTTTCTGTACCTTGTATTCTTTCATCAGCCGGTTGCCCAAGGCTTCCTGGTCCGCGGGCGGCTGGTAAAACGCATTGAATACCTCGGACCGGGGCCGCAAATACTTTTCCGGCGCGTTGTGGCACTCCAGGCACCAGCGCATGTACAGGCTGTTCTCGCGCCAGGTGATGTTCATCTGCGCGACCGGCCCGTGGCAGGTGGTGCAGCCCACTCCCTTGGCGACATGAATGCTGTGGTTGAAATAGACAAAGTCCGGGAGCGCATTGACTCGCGTCCAGGCAATCGGCGTCGAATCGCGGTAGCTGGCACGCACGGGTTCCAGGATTGCTGCACCGGTCCAGATTTGCGAGTGGCAGGTCATGCAGGTTTGCGTCGGAGGCATTCCCGCCGAGGAAGAAATTTCCACCGAAGTGTGGCAATAACGGCAGTCCAGGCCGAGTTCGCCGACATGATGTTTGTGGCTGAACGGAACGGGCTGCGGCCGGGCGTTATGAACCTCGGTCACATAGGAGGTCTGATTCACGACGTTGACGGCATATCCCAGGATTGCGATCAGGATTACCGCGCCGTAAATGCTGACGCGCGAGATAGTATTAGTACTGCGGTGAAAGATCTGTGCCATACGTGACGGCCCCGGGAGACACACCCGAGGTGTTAGATCTGGACGGTCTTAGCGCCTCTCTGTTGGCCGCGAATACAGCCTCGACTTAGTGCGGGGAAACGGCGCCCTCGTCCACCGAAGGGGATACAACCCCGAGGTAACCCGGCGGCACCACCTTTATCAATTTATTATTCCGCCGGACTGCTTACGGGCACTTCTAAAATTCCAGTTATGAGGTATTGCCTACCGCACGTCGCCCCGCGCGTGACACTATAACAGCAATGTAAAAAAAAATTCAATCCCTCTATTCACCACTAGTGACAAATCACACATCCATGTGTGATCCCGGTCACGGCTCCCACGAAGTGCCCGAATGTCCTCCGCGGGCCGATTTTGTGACCGCCTCGGCCTCCAGAACTGTAAAGCGCCGGGACAGCCCGGCACCCGTTAGCCGATTGGTTATGCTTCCGGCAACCATTTCAGCGTATAAGTGATGTAACGTGCGGAGGTACTGACGCATCCAACCAGCACGGATTCCGGACATGCAGTATCATGTTGAAACTCCGCCGCTAGGCTCGTTCGCGGTAAGATTAAGAGCACGCTTGGGGACCATTGCATGTGGATTGTTCGGATCGCGCTGACACGGCCGTACACGTTTATCGTCGCTGCGCTGGTCATCGTCTTGATGACGCCGATCGTCTTGCTGCGCACTCCCACCGATGTTTTCCCCAATATTGACATTCCCGTGGTCAGCATCTGCTTCAATTACGCCGGCTTGTCGCCGCAATTGATGCAAGACCGCATCGTGTCGCCCTATTCGCGATTCATGACCACGGTGGTGGACAACATCGAGCACACCGAATCGCAAATGGTGGCCGGACGCGCCATCATCAAGGTGTTTTTTCAACCCGGGGCGGACGTCCACGTGGCGGTCACGCAGATCACGGCCATCTCCCAGACCATGATCCGGCAGCTGCCTCCGGGCATTTCTCCTCCGCTCATCATCACCTATTCGGCCTCGAGCGTTCCCGTTTTGCAATTGGGAATGCGCGGCCAGGGATTATCTGAACAGGAACTGTTCGACTTCGGAGCGAACCTGGTCCGCAATCAGTTGGCCAACGTGGCCGGAGCAGCCATCCCGTGGCCCTACGGAGGAAAGCAACGCCAGGTCTCGGTGAACATCGACATTCCAGCGTTGCAATCCAAGGGTCTCGCGCCCGTGGATGTGATCAACGCCATCTCTACTCAGAACCTGGTGCTCCCTTCCGGAACGGTCAAGCTTGGCTCGACCGAGTTCAACGTCGAGATGAATGGATCGCCGGACACACTCGCTGCGCTGAACAATTTGCCCATCAAAACGGTCAATGGCGCGACGATCTATGTGAAGGACGTCGCTTACGTCAGCGACGGCTTTTCCCCGCAGGTCAACATTGCCCGCATGGACGGGCAGCGCGGCGTAATCATTGCCATCTACAAGACCGGCGACACTTCGACGCTGAACGTCGTATCGCAGGTATATGCCAAGCTGCCGGCGATCAAGAACCTTCTGCCTCCGCAAACGGTGATCACTCCCCTATTCGACCAATCGATTTTCGTGCGCACGGCGATTCAGGGAGTTGTCCGGGAGGGGGTGGTCGCCGCATGCCTGACAGCGCTGATGATTCTTCTTTTCCTGGGAAGCTGGCGAAGCACGCTGATCATTGCCATTTCCATCCCGCTTTCGATTCTGGTTTCCATCACCATGCTGAGCGCGCTGCATGAAACGATTAACCTGATGACGTTGGGGGGCCTGGCGCTGGCCGTCGGCATTCTGGTGGATGACGCTACGGTGGCCATCGAGAACATCGAAAGAAACCTGGCGCAGGGCAAAGACACCGTGCGCGCGATTCTGGATGGCTCGCAGGAAATCGCCGTACCGGCACTGGTGTCGACGCTATGCATTTGCATTGTATTCGTGCCCATGTTTTTCCTGACCGGCGTGGCGAAATTCCTATTTGTGCCGCTGGCTGAAGCCGTGGTCTTCGCCATGCTGGCGTCCTACGTATGGTCCCGGACGCTGGTGCCCACCATGGCCATGTATTTACTCAAGCAGCATCACGGCGAGGAATACGCCACGGGGAACGATATCTTTTCGCGCGCGCAGCGCGGGTTCGCGCAAGGGTTCGACCGCATGCGGGGCAGATATCGAGCCTCGCTGGCATTCTGCCTGGAGCGGGCCTGGCTTTTTGTGATTTTATTTCTGGTGTTCTGCCTGGGTTCGATGGCCCTGTTGCCGGTGCTGGGACGGGACTTCTTTCCCACCGTCGACGCCGGGCTGATTCGCCTGCACATGCGCGCCCGCGCCGGGCAGCGCGTCGAGGAAACCGCCCGCGAGGCTGACGGCGTGGACAACCTGATCCGCCGGGTCATCTCGCCGGGCGATCTGGGTACCGTCCTTGACAATATTGGCCTGTACAACAGTACGGTCAATACCGCCTACAGCAATTCGGGCGTGATCGGCGAGATGGACGCGGAAATTCTGATCGGGTTAAAACCCGACCGCCTGCAGTCCACGAAGTATTATATCGACGAGTTGCGCGCGCAACTGGCCAGAGACTTCCCCGGCACGCAATTCTTTTTTCAGCCTGCGGACATGATCAGCCAGATCCTGAATTTCGGCGTTCCCGCTCCCATTGACATCCAGCTCATCGGTCCGAACGAACGGGTGAACTATCAGCTGGCGCAAGAGATCACCAATCGCATCCAGCATATCCCCGGCGCGGTGGACGTGCATGTGCAGCAACTGCGCTCCTATCCGGCAATTTTCCTGAACGTCGACCGCACTCGCGTGCAGTCGGTGGGCTTGAGCCAGCAGGACGTGGCCAACAGCGTTCTGCTCACGCTGAGCTCCAGCGCGCAAGTCACGCCGTCGTTCTGGGTCAATCCTTCAAGCGGTTTTGAATACAACGTGGCTGTGCAGGTGCCGCAGTACAAAATCGATTCCATGCAATCGCTGGATAACATTCCGATCGTCTCGCCGTCGACCAAGACCCCGGAGATTTTGGGAAACATGGGCACTCTCGATGTGAATACCGAGCCCGCCTTGCTGAGCCAGTACGACAGTGAGGCGATGATGGATGTCTACGCCTCGGTGGAAGGACGCGATTTGGGCGGGGTGGACGCGGATATACAGAAGGTGCTGGCGCAATTCCAAAACAAATTGCCCCGCGGCACGCAGTTATTCCGGCGCGGGCAGGTGGCCACGATGACGTCGTCGTTCGCCGGACTGACTTCCGGCGTGGCCGTCGCCATCGTCCTGGTCTATCTACTGATTGTGGTGAACTTTCAATCCTGGATCGACCCTTTCATCATTATTACGGCGTTGCCGGGAGCGCTCGCGGGAATCATTTGGATACTGCTGCTTACGCATACCACGTTGAGCGTGCCGTCGTTGACCGGCATGATTATGTGCATGGGAGTGGCCACGGCCAACAGCATCCTGATGGTGTCCTTCGCGCGCGAACGCTTGAACGAAGGACTGAATTCGACTCAGGCCGCGGTGCAGGCCGGATATGTGCGCATTCGCCCCGTGCTAATGACGGCGTTTGCCATGATTATAGGCATGGTTCCGCTGTCGCTCGGACTCGGCGAAGGCGGCGAGCAAAACGCCCCGCTGGGCCGCGCGGTGATCGGCGGGCTGGTGGTCGCGACGTTTGCGACTTTGTATTTCGTTCCGTGCGTGTTTTCGCTGGTTCACAAACATCATCGTCCGGGCAAACGCGTGGGCGCCGCGGAACTTGGAATCTAAAACAGGAATCGCGAATTCAGGGAGCAAAGAAGGAATGTCTCAGGACCCAGTCGAGTTGCAGAACGGATCGAAACGAGTGGAGGAGTCGCGCGATTCGGGCCGGGGCCCGGGTGCGCTCTTGCGATGGTTTCTGATTTTATTCTTTATCTTTGCGGTTCTGGGAATTTATGCCGTGTCGCAGCGGGTGAGCGAGCACAAGGCGCTGGCGCAACAGACCGAACAGATGGCTGTGCCCTACGTTTCGGTGATCCACGCCACACCCATTGACGGCGCTTCTGAAATGGTGTTACCCGGCACCCTCAAGCCCTACGTCGAGTCTCCGATCTACGCACGGACCAACGGATATCTGAAAAAGTGGTACAGGGACATCGGCAGCCACGTCCAGAAGGGCGAACTCCTTGCCGATATCGATACGCCCGAAATCGACCAGGAACTTTCCCAGGCCCGCGCGGACCTTGTCACCGCGCAGGCCAACCTCAGCTTGTCCGGTATCACGGCGGCGCGCTATCAAGATTTGATCAAATCAGACTCCGTGTCTCGCCAAGACCTCGACAACGCCAATGGCGACCTGGCCGCTCGGCGGGCCATGGAGCAATCGGCTGACGCGAACGTCAAGCGCCTGGAAGAGCTCGAATCGTTTAAGCATGTGTATGCGCCGTTTACTGGCATCATCACGCAGCGGAACGTCGATCCGGGCACCCTCATCAACGCCGGCAATGGCGGAAGCGCCACCAAGGAAATGTTCGACCTGGCGCAGATCGATCCGATGCGCGTCTATGTCGCTGTACCGCAGGCCTACTCTCCTTCGATCCATATCGGATTAAAAGCCTGCCTCTCTCTTACGGAACTTGCGCAGCGAAGTTTTTGCGGCCAGGTCGTGCGCACGGCGAACGCCATCGATCCCAACACCCGCACGCTCTTGACCGAAGTGGACGTCCCAAATCCTGCCGGAACACTTTTACCCGGCGCATACGCGGAAGTGCATTTTGACGCCAAGCTCAGCGGCAGGCGCCTTTCGCTTCCGATTAACGCGCTGCTGTTTCGGCCGGGCGGCACGATGGCTGCGGTTCTGGGGCCGGACAGCCGGATCGATCTGAAAAAACTCACCATCGGACGCGATTTTGGCAATTCGCTGGAAGTACTCGACGGGATCGATGCATCGGATCGCATTGTTGTCAATCCTCCGGACGCGCTGGAACAAAACGAACTCGTTAATCTTGCTCCTCAAGATGCCTCCGGAGATACTGCGCCTTCTGCTACCGTTCCCTCCAAACCTTGACCGTTGCGCCCGGCGTGCCTGGTCATGACAGGATTCATGCCTGAGCATTGAAAGATTCGAAAATTTCCTATCTCTTCGCCTTGACGGCGCGTTTGCAGCGGTGTAGCGTGAAATTGCCGCGCTGTATGGATTGCCCTCAGTATTCCCTCTCCCGGCGCGACTTGGGAGGGTCGTATGTCAAGCAAACCTCAGATTTCGCCCGCTATCGGTTATGAATTCCCGATGTTCGGAGCAAATTCCTCCCCGACTTCGCATTCGAACAGCGGCACTGCCGTCTCATCTCCGAGCGTTTTGCTCGTTGGCCGGAACGGTTCTTGGGGGACGCCGGTGTTGAAATCACTGGCGAAATTCGGGAGTGAGTTATCGTTCGCGGCGCCCCAAGCCGTGACGTCAAAAACTGTGGGCAAAGGCGCCTACGATCTGGTGCTTCTGGATTCCACGGTTTCGCCGGAACAGCGAAGGAAGCTGGCATCCGAACTCCTCGGATCGGGAGTGTCGATTTTCTATACCTTTCCCGTGGAGAATGGCTGCTGGTGGCTGCCCGCACTGCGCCGCGGACAGGATTGCCATGGCGCGCCGGCATTCCGGAGAAACGAGTTTCCGGTGGAACTCGAGCGCATGCTTCAGTCTCAGACGGACGCGTAGGACGTTGTCGTAAAACAGGTTTCCGCCTATTTCGTTTTCATTTTTGGACAATCGGAAGAATTCAAAAAACAGACAGCCTGAAAGCCTGTCCTACTTGATTGTCACGGCTGGTTCGGCTCGCCCAGGATGCAGCGCGCCGTGTCCCGGGCGATCAGCAATTCCTCGTCGGTGGGAATCACGTAGGCTGCCAGCCGGGAATCTTGGCGGCTGATGGTGCCTTCCGCGCCGATCGTTTTTTGATTTTTATCCTGGTTCAGGGACAATCCAGCCCACTCGAGGCCTTCGCAGATACCCGCCCGAACCAGCGGCGAATTTTCGCCAATTCCGCCGGTAAATACGACAGCGTCGGCGCCGCCCATGGCGGCGAGGAAAGCGCCAATGTACTTTCGCGCCCGGTAGCAGAAAATATCGACGGCCAGCTGCGCGCGGCGGTCTGCATGGCCGCGGACTTCGTCCTGCAGGACCCGCATATCATGGGTGAGGCCGGAAATTCCCAGCAGGCCTGACTGCTTGTTCAGCAGCGTCTCGACGTCATGAATGGAAAGCCCTTCTTTCGCAGCAATGAAGCCGAGGATGGCCGGGTCGACATCGCCCGAGCGCGTGCCCATCACCAAACCTTCGAGAGGAGTCATGCCCATCGAGGTGTCAACGGACCGTCCGCCGCGAATGGCCGCGGCGGAACAACCGTTTCCGAGATGCAGGCTGACGATGTTGGTTTGCTCGCGCGCCAGATTGCGAATGGTGCGATAGCGGTAGGCCATGTAGCGGTGCGATATTCCGTGGAAGCCGTAGCGGCGAATGCGGTAGCGAAGATACAGATGGTAAGGAATCGCATACAAAAAAGAACGCTCGGCCAGGGAATAATGAAACGCCGTGTCAAACACCGCGACTTGCGGAACCTTCGGGCCCAGCAAATCGCGCATGGCGCGAATTCCCCGCAGGTTCGTGGGATTGTGCAGAGGCGCGAGGTCAATGCACTTCTCGATTCCCGCGATCACCGCTTCGTCGATCAGGACGGAATCGGTGAAAGCCTCGCCGCCGTGCACAACGCGATGCCCCACCGCGTGAATGTCCGCGATGCTTTGGATTTCGGAAACGCCGGAATCGGGCGAGGCCGCCCAGCGGATAATGAAATCGAGCGCCGAGGTAATGTCCTTCAACGATGCTGTGAGCGTGTGCTTGGCGCCGTTGCCCTTTTGCACGGTGACCACGGATTCGGCGCCGATTCGCTCGACCTCGCCGCGAAGCAAGCGCGTGTCCTTGTCCTGCCGGATGCGCTCGAGGTCGGTGACGATGATTTGAAACTTTAGGCTGGAACTGCCGGCATTGATCACAAGAATGTTCATTGCACCCTTTCCGAGGGGTCGCGCAGCCCAGGCTCCAGCCGATGCATTATCAGGTCGCGCAAAGGTTTAGATGTCCAGATTGCAGTGAATGGCGCAAAAAAACTAATACGGCCACTTCCAATTTTTGATCTCGGGCATGTCATCGCCGACTTCCATGATGTATTGCTTATGGTCGATCAGCTTGTCGCGCAGCAGTTGCTTGAAATGCGCACCCACTCGCTGAAGGCGAGGGACGCGGTCGACCACGTCGGCGGCCAGGTGAAAGCGATCCATGTCGTTCATCACCGTCATGTCAAAGGGCGTGGTCGTCGTTCCCTCTTCCTTGTAGCCGCGGACGTGCAGATTTTCGTGGTTTTTGCGGCGGTAGGTCAGCCGGTGGACCAGCCACGGATATCCGTGAAAAGCGAAAATAATCGGCTTGTCGATCGTGAACATGGAATCGAACTCGGTATCCGGCAGGCCGTGGGGATGTTCGCTGGCCGGTTGCAGCGTCATCAAGTCCACCACATTAATGAAACGAATGCGCAGATCGGGAAAGTGCTGGCGCAGCAGATCCACGGCCGCCAGCGCTTCGAGCGTGGGAATGTCTCCCGCGGAGGCCACCACCACGTCCGGCTCCGCGCCCTGATCGTTGCTGGCCCAATCCCAGATGCCGATGCCGGCCGTGCAGTGCTGGATGGCGGACTGCATGTTCAGAAATTGCATGGCAGGTTGTTTGCCGGCCACGATTACATTCACGTAATGCCGGCTGCGCAGGCAGTGGTCCGCGACGGAGAGAAGAGTGTTGGAGTCCGGCGGCAAATAAACTCGGACGACATCGGCCTTCTTATTGACCACCAGATCGATGAAGCCGGGATCCTGGTGCGTGAAGCCATTGTGATCCTGGCGCCAAACGTGCGAGGTCAGCAAATAATTGAGAGAAGAGATTGGCCGCCGCCAGGGAATTCCGCAGGTGACTTTGAGCCACTTGGCATGCTGATTGAACATGGAATCGACGATGTGGATGAACGCCTCATAACAGGGAAAAAATCCGTGACGCCCGGTGAGCAGGTAGCCCTCCAGCCAGCCCTGGCACATATGTTCGCTTAGCACTTCCATCACCCGGCCATCAGGGGCAAGGTGTTCGTCCGTGGAGAGCAGCGGCTCCATCAGAACCTTGTCCGTGGCTTCATAGATGGCATCGAGACGGTTCGAGGCGGTTTCATCGGGGCCAAAAACGCGAAAATTTTTCGCCTCTTTGTTCGATCGCATGACGTCGCGCAGGAATTTTCCCAGTTCTCTCGTCGCCTCCGCGATGGAAGTGCCCGGCTTGACGACCGGAACGGAATAGTTGCGGAAATCCGGCATCACCAGGTCTTTCAGCAGCAGGCCGCCATTCGCGTGTGGATTCGCGCCCATCCTCCGCGTGCCTTTGGGAGCGAGCTCAGCCAAATTCGGAACCAGCTTTCCGCTTTGATCGAAAAGTTCCTCGGGACGGTAGCTCTTCATCCATTCCTCGAGAAGCCGCAGGTGTTCGGGCTTGGTACTGAGTTCGGCGAGCGGCACCTGATGCGCGCGCCAGGTATCCTCGATTGGCTTGCCGTCCACGACCCGCGGCCCGCTCCAGCCTTTCGGGGTACGAAGAATAATCATCGGCCATCGCGGGCGTTCCATTACCCCTTGCAGTCTGGCCTTATGCTGGATGGACCGGATCTCGGCAATCACGGCATCGAGCGTCCCGGCCATGAGCTGGTGCATCACGTCCGGCTCGCGGCCTTCGACGAAATACGGGACATAGCCGTAACCCGCGAAAAGTTGCGCAAGCTCGTCGTCCGACATTCGGGCCAGAACCGTGGGATTCGCGATCTTGTAGCCATTCAAGTGCAGGATGGGCAGAACGGCGCCATCGCGCGCGGGATTCAGGAATTTGTTCGAATGCCAGCTGGCCGCGAGCGCTCCAGTCTCCGCTTCCCCGTCGCCGATGACGCAGCAGACCAGCAATTCAGGGTTGTCGAATGCCGCTCCGTTGGCGTGCGCGATGGAATAGCCCAGCTCCCCTCCCTCGTGGATCGAGCCGGGCGTTTCCGGAGCGACGTGGCTGGGAATCCCACCGGGAAAGGAAAACTGCTTGAATAGTCGCTGCATGCCCGCTTCGGTCTGCTGGATGTTGGGATAAAACTCGCTGTAGGTGCCTTCCAGATACGTGTTGGCCACCAAACCCGGACCGCCGTGACCCGGCCCGGCGATATAAATGGCGTTCAAATCGAACTTTTTGATCACCCGGTTCATGTGCACGTAAATGAAATTCAGGCCGGGAGTCGTTCCCCAATGGCCCAGCAAGCGCGGCTTGATGTGTTCGATCTTGAGCGGCTCGCGCAAAAGCGGATTGGCCAGCAGGTAGATTTGTCCGACGGAAAGATAGTTTGCCGCGCGCCAGTAAGCGTTCATCAGCTCCCGCTCTTCGTTGGAGAGAGGATTTGCGGCAGCGAAGACTTTAGCGGATCCCGGTGTGTGTGTGACGGCCATGTGATCTCCTTTGGTCGCATTCCATGTGAGCCTAGGCAAAGAAAGTTACGCGGTGATGAAATGCTTCGACATGGAAGCCAGCTGGCCGGAGGGGCGGCTGGGAACGAGCGGGCTTACAGTTCAGCGGCAGGCAACGATGCCTGCGCCCACTACATTACGTCACGCATCCAGTGGACCAACGTTTCCGCCGCAGTCCTTGTGGACTTTTCCGGCGATGGAACTTTTCCAGCATCAGGGCCCCATCGCCAGGGAAAATTTCCGAAACCCCGTGACCATCCGATTCTACACGTAGTCGTGTCTGTTGGCTTTCAACTTTTCTCGGAGCGGAGTGGATTTCCGATGAAGAACAAATTGTGCGGTCGCTGGCGTTCGGCAGGACAGGCTTCAGAGCCTGGGTGGCAATCCAGCGTCGATCACGCAAGCGACTGAACGGGCTGCGTAAAAGTCGCCCTCATGCTCTTGTTATTCCGTTCACGGAGAACCTTCTCGGTGAACCGAGCGGAGCGAGGAATCTCTCTTTCCTTTCTGATAGTCAAACCCGAGAGAGATTCCTCGCTCCGCTGGGAATGACAAAATAAATCAATTTTCCGGCAGCCACTGAAGCCCTGCCCAACAACGATTTTGTATTTACTACACAGGCCGTTCAGCCTGTCTGGTTGAAATGCTGCGCTAGCGATCATCAAAACCAGACAGGCTGAAGGCCTGTCCTGCTCAATTTTAGAAAATCAGCTTCAAGCCTAACTGGATGGCGCGATTTCCGCCTGAACCGAGCACGGGGTTGCTGCCGGCCTGGTCAGGGGTAGCGCATCCACAGCCGAATTGGCCGGGCTGCGAAGGATCGGCGTATGCCCCGAGACCGAATCCGCTCGGCCCGCCGTATGGATTTGCAAAATTCGGATGGTTCAGGACATTGAAAAACTCCGCCCGGAATTGCGCGGTGAGCCTTTCCAGAACCTTGGTCTGCTTGGTCAGCGACAAATCCCAATTGCGGAAACCGGAATCCCGGAAGATGTTCCGGCCCATCGTGCCGAAGGTTCCCAGCGCGGGCGGGACTAAGGCTGAATTGCCCTGGGCGTAGCAGCCGAGCGCAAACATGCTGTTTTGCAGGGCGATCGTGCTGGCCGCGTTCTGGCAAACCATCGGGAAATCCGAAAGAGCGCTACCGGAGTAGTAAGGAAGCGGATTCGATCCCGAGGTAAAGTCCTTCGGATTGGCAAAGAAATCCCAGCGATCGGACAATTCGCCTGTTCCGCTGGTGTTATTGCCCATATCGTTGGCGATCCAGGGTTGTCCGCTTTGCAGGGTCACGATGGAATTGACCGACCAGCCTTCCAGAAGCTCGCCGGGCGATTTCTTGCTGGGCAGATCGTAGGTCAGCGAAAAGGTGAAGCGATGCCTCATGTCGAAATCGCTGCTGGCGTATTCCGCTTGCGGTTTAGTGCTGTCTTGGGGCAGGAACGGGCTGATATTGAAGGAATCGTCGTCGAGAGCGTGAGAGTAAGTGTAACCGGCGGTGAAAGATAGTCCGTGGAAGTTGCGTTGCGTCACTGTAACTTGCAGGCCGTTGTAGTTGGAGTTGTAGAGATTCGATAGAAAGTTGATAAAGGCCAGGTACGGGTATTTTGCGTCGTACGGCAGCAAGGACTGAGCCAAGGCCGGATTGGCGTCCGCGGCTCCGGTGCAGGTGATGGGAGTGCCGCCAAATGTCGGGATGTTCGCGGGATTAGTGGCCGAGATCAAGTTGGCGTTGCACCAGCCGACCTCACTCAGCGACGTCCCGGCCAAAGAACCGGCGGCGGGAAATTGCCCGCCCAGGGGCGACTGATTGATGTCCGCAATTCCTGGAAGCCGCGAGCCATGATTGCCAACGTAGGCTACGTCCAGCGAAAGGTTGGTCGTGAAGGCGTGCTGAATTCCCAGGGTCCAGTTGGTGACGTAGGGATTGCGGAAATTGCGATCCACGGCCGACACATTGCACGGCCCCGGGTCTGACCCCAGTCCGTCACCGCACTGAATCGGGGTGCTCGCTGGCGGGAAAATGGTGTTGTTCGGGCCGTTGTTCTGCCAGCTCGACGCCAGCGATGGACCCGACAAACTAAGGCTGCTGACGGCGACCGATCCCGTTCCCGGCGTGGTTACGCCGTTCGTCACAATCTGCGCGCCGGTGGGTACGCTAATGACGCCGCCAACGGCGCCGTTTTGCGCGTTGTTGCCGACCTCCGCAAACACGAACATGGGCAATTGCGTGTCATACACCACGCTGGCGCCGGCGCGAACCACCGTGGTTCCATTCCCCGAAATGTCCCAGGCCACGCCAATGCGGGGACCGAAATCCTTGTGGTCGCCGTTGTAGGGAGAACTGATTTGTTTGCCGACTTGCAGCAATCCGAGATCAGGATCGAAGTTGCCCAGCAGGTCGTTCGACTCTCTGAGCGGAGTCACGTAGTCGTACCGCAAGCCAAGATTTAAGGTGATTTTCGGAGTGATGCGCCAGTCGTCCTGCACCGATCCCGAATATCCCAAGGTCGTCAAATGCCGTTGCGGGTTTCCGAGCTGAATGGTGGCGACAGAAGGTGTCCCCGCCAGAAAGTCTTCCAGCGGAGAGGATCCGTTGAAGGCATTACCGCCGGAAAATCGAATCACTCCTTTGGAGCCGCCGTAGGCGCCCACGTCAACGCCGTTATGGCGGATTTCGCCTCCGAACTTGATCGCGTGATTGCCGCGCAAATAAGAAACATAATCCACAAGCTGGTAAACGACAGCCGGCCCTTGCAGCGACGGCCAGCCCGGACTGCCGCCCAAATTCGTAAATCCGTTGACGTGAATTTGCGGCAGCGAACCGATGATGGGGTTGGTCACGCCGGTATAAATTCCGTAGGACGATGCCGGTACGCTCTGATCGACGGTCTTGTTGTTGCGATTCATGTAGATATAGCCGAACCGAGCGTCATTTACCCAGCGCGAGTTTGGCGTAAAGGTCCAGTCCGCGCCCACGACCCTCGGCTGGTTGATCTGGTGAGATAGCCACTGCGGCTGCAGATAGGTTACGTCCTCCGCGGTGATATCGCCCTCGCTTTGAAAGTACATGCCATTCAAGGTGTTATGGTCATTGATGTGGTAGTCGATCTTGGCCACGCCGTTATCCGATCTGAATACGCTTGGAAACCCTTGAGGAAAATTCGAAGAAGACCCGCTGTTGGTCGGATACAACCCGCCCGTGCACGTGTAGATGGTGCCCGACCCGGATGGCGGGGTGCAACCAGCCAATTTCAGGCTCAGCGCGCTGGGCTGAACGCCATTGGCCATGAGATCGGAAATGGCGTCCGGAAGACTGTTGGCCGGATCGGGGGTGGATTGCGGGAGCGCCTCCGGAACCGAAGCCTGGAACAAGTTTCCTACGCTGTAGCTCTCCGCCTCGTATCCCAGAAAGAAGAACAGCTTGTCCTTCTTGATCGGGCCACCGACCGTTGCACCGTACTGCTCGAGGGCCACGGCCTGTTTAGGATCGGGCGCGGTGTTGAAATAATTCCGCGCGTCCCACGCGCTATCTCGTCCAAAGGCGTACGCGGTGCCGTGAATATTGTTGGTGCCGGACCTGATGCCGACCGTGACCACGGCTCCGGGTTTGCCGCCGTACTCGGCCGGCGGATTTTCCTGGACGTTCAATTCCTGAATGCCGTCAATCGGCAGGATGGTCGCCGCGTCCCCGGCAACGCCCGGCCCGTTGATGATGGTGAGGCCGGTGAGAGGATTGTCGTTGGTCAAACCGTCGACGATGTACTGGTTGTCTTCCGGACGAAGGCCGTCCGTGCTCTGCGTCCAGCCTCCGCCGCCCGGATAAATCGTCATGCCGGGGCGCAGCACGAGAAGGTTCTGATAATTTCTGCCGTTCAAAGGCAAGTCGTTGATGGTAGCGTTACTTAACGTTCCGCCTAAGGTGGCGTTCGTGGTCTCAATCTGGGGAGCTTCTTCGGTAACCGTCACGGTCTGCGCCTGGTCGCCGGGCTGAAGCACGAGGTCGACGCGGATGTCCTGTCTGACCTCCAGCAAAAGGCCGCTTCGTTCCGCGGTCTTGAATCCGGTGGCCACCGCGCGGACCGTGTACGTGCCGGGAACCAAATCGGGCGCCAGATACTCTCCAGCTTGATCGGTAATCAAGGTTCGCGTGACACCTCTCTGGACGTCGGTAACGGTGACCGTGGCTCCGGCGACCACTCCGCCGCTTTGGTCCGTTACGGAGCCCAGGATGCGTCCCGCGCTGCCTTGCGAGAAGAGCAACGGACTGATCAAGAATGTGGTTAGCCCGGCGATGGCTATACGAATGTAGATTCCCAAATTCGAGCGGAAGCAATTCACGATCCACCCCCTTTTCGATCCAGGCGCATTGGAACAGCTACGGCTGCGGATGCAGGGCCCACCCAAAATCGGAGTGCGAAAGACAAACTAGAACGTACAGGTATGCAATGCGTATATCACTGCGAATTTCGAAGCGTCAAGTCTATTCCCCGTAAATATTGTGAGCGGGACGGTCTTCGCTCTGCGTGGTTCGCTGCGTGCCGGGCTTATATCGAAACCAGGCAGGCTGAAGCTTGTGATACGGGATCGGTTCACGAGTGGCGCATTGAACGCGGATGGACGGACGTGTATAGTCCCAAGTCAACAGGTACGTGGGGCCCTTCAGGCAGGCGTGCGTCGGCAAGGAGCGTCCATGAATTCCATGAACAAGCTTTCGGCAGCGATCAGATTTGTATTGATCAGCTTTGTGATGATCAGCTTCGCAGTCCTCTCCTTCTCATCGTGTTGTTTTGGGGCCACGGTCACTGGCACGGTGACCGGGCCGGACGCCATGCCGTTCAGGGGAGCCTTCGTGCAGGCCGTTAATACCAAGACCCGCGTCAGCATGAGCGTCCTATCCGACGGACAAGGACGCTACCGCCTGGAGAACTTGCCCGCGGGAGATTACCAATTACGTGTCAGGGCCATTGGCTTTACCGCGGAGCCGCGAGCCGGATTAAATCTGGCCGCCGACGAAAATGTTTCCTTTGCTTTCGCGCTGAAACCGGGAACGGTGCGCTGGAGCGACTTGAATCTGTATCAAGGCAAGCAGCTCATGCCGGACGGTAAGGGAAAAGACGTTCTATCTACAAATTGTTTTATCTGCCACGGATTTCAGACTCGCATGGCCGCCGTCCGCCGCGACGAAGACGGCTGGCGCGATCGCGTCAACTACATGCGCGACGCCATGGCCTTTCAATTGTCCGAGAGGTTCAACGACGAGAAAGCGAATGAAGTCATCGCCTATTTGAATTCCGTGTTCGGCACGGATTCAAATCTGCCCCACAGCCCCGCGGAATTGCCCGCGTACAAAGACACGGTCCGGCCGTTTGCCGATGGGGCCCTGAATATCGTCTATGTTGAGTACGACGTGTCCGGCTCGAAAGGGCTGCCCTGGAGCGCCGCGCCCGATAAAGACGGAAATTTGTGGATCCCATTTTATGGTCGGGGGAATGAAGTCGCCAGGCTGAATCCGAAGACGGCCGAAGTCACGCGATTCCCGCTGCCTTTTGACGAAACTGCCGGAGTCCACTCGGCTGTGCCCGCGCCGGACGGCATGGTTTATTTCACTGAGTTCGCACTGGACAGGCTCGCCAAGCTCGACCCGCGCACGGGAAAGATCACCGAATTTCCGGACTCCGTGGTCGTGCCGGGCGAGCGGGCGGATAAACACACGGTGCGCGTGGACGCCAAAGGAAATCTATGGTCATCGGGCAGCCCGGTGAGCAAGTACGATCAGGAGACGGGCAAATACACGCACTTCATGGAAGCGCCGTCGTCCTATGGCATCACGTTCGATAAACAGGGAAACGTCTGGTTCTGTGTCCTGAAGAAAGACGGGAAAATCGGCAGGATCGACGCCAAAACCGAAAAAGTGACGCAGTGGTCTCCGCCGACACAAGGCACTCCGCAACGGCTGGCCATCGATTCCGACGGCATCGTGTGGTTCGGTGAACGCACGGGAAATAGAATCGGCCGCTTCGACCCGAAGACGGAAACATTCAAGGAATACCCGCTACCGGGACCGGCCGCCACGGCCTACGCGTTGATTGTGGGCAAGGACAACGGGATCTGGTACGCGTCCACCGATCAGGATTTGATTGGGCGACTGGATCCCACGACAGGCAAAGTGATCGAGTATCCATTCCCGCATTCCGAGGCCATGATGCGCGAGTTTTTTCTCGATGCCGAGGGCCACATCTGGTTTGCGACGCCCACGAATAACAGGGTGGGGTACTTCTACCTGGCCGGGGCCGGCGAGCGCGCCGCCAAATGATTGTGGGGTCATTCGCCGCTGTTCCGGCCGGCGAAAGATTTCGCGGGGCCCCAATTCTTATGCCACCGAGCTCGGGCTTTGCCATCGCGATTACTTTCCGGTGTCTCGGAATTTAAACCCCGCGGGCTGGAGCCTGTGCTACTTGGGGCGCGCTGTTCCGCGTCTACCGGACTTTTTGTTCGGACGGTTCGATGAAGATTGCGGAATTGCCACGCAGCCAGTAACTCAAGAGGATCGCGACGGCCGCGCACACTGCGGGAAGCCCTGCGCTCAAAAATATTTGCTGCGTGTTCCACGACAGAGACAGCAGGATCCCTCCAAGGACTGGGCCGCTGATCGAGCCGATTCGCCCGACCGCGGACGCCCAACCCATGCCCGTGGCCCGCATCGTTGTCGGATAGAAACCGACGATGAGCGCGTTGAGCCCAGCTTGAGCTCCCTGGACGCAGCAGCCCAGGATAAATACCAAGCCGATCATTACCGGAAAAGAGGAAGAGTTAAAAGCCAGCAGGCCGATACAAAATGTGCCGAATATGAATTCGCCGAGCATCGTGGAATAAGAACCCAAACCCTTCATCAGCGGCCCCTGCCCGACCGACCCGATAATTCCGCCGAGACTGAACGCGGAAATGGCAGCGACACCGGCCGAGACATCCATGCCGTCCTGCCGCAGCAGCGCCGGCAGCCAGCTGACGATAAAGAAAAGCACCAGCAAGTTCATGAGGTAAGGAATCCACAACAGGATCGTGCCCATGGCGCGACCTTCGGCAAACAAGTCCTTGACCGGCACATCCTTTCGCCGCTCGGGCTGCTCGATTCGCAGGCGTTCGGGCGCAACCGCAAGTTCGGGCGAGATTCGCGCCATGATCGCTGCAATCTTCCGTGGATGCGCATTTCGCGCGCTTAAAAATCGCACCGACTCCGGGAGCTTGGCGACCAACAAGATCGCGACCGCCAGCGGCAAAATTCCGCCCACGTAAAAAATGGATTGCCAGCCCCACTTCGGAAGCATCACCGAACTGATCAGGCCCGCCGACAGAGCGCCGAGTGGCATGCCAGCGGAAAGCGTGGTCGCCGAAACGGCCATCAGTCGCCTGGGTACGTATTCCGACGCAAGAGCGAAAGCGTTGGGGATCGCTCCGCCCAGGCCAAGCCCGGTCAAGAATCGAAAAACAATGAGCTGCTCGAACGAAGTGACGCGGGAAGTAAGTAGCGCGAAGACCGCAAACGTCAGCGTCGAGAACACGAGCGGCCACTTCCGCCCCCACAGGTCGGCAACCGGGCCCATGGTCATCGACGAGATCATCAAGCCCAGAAGGCCGAAAGCGAAGACGGGTCCAAACGCTTTGAGCGGAAAGTTCAGAGTTTTGGCGATCGGGGGCGCGAGGAAGCCGATGCATTGCGTGTCAAAACCGTCCAGCACGACGATCAGGGCACAGAGCCCGACAATGGCGGCTTGAAACCGGCTTAGGGGCCGGCGGTCCATGATTTCGCTCGCGGTCAGCGAACGTGACTCGAGATCCACGGTCATTCCCGCTTGCCCCCCGCTCGCCCTCCGCTTGCCCCCGCTTGTGCGCCGCCGCCTCAAAAGAACATTTTCGATTTTTGCGCCAGGCCGCCTCAGGCGCGACGCGCCGGGTTCATTCCCCAGAAGAGCTCGATGCCCTTCCACACGAAGACGCCGGGATCGGAGACCAGGCCCGCAAAGGCATCCTGCAGTTGCTTCGGACTGTAATAGGGGAACTGATCCATTCTCCAGCCGATTCTCGAAAAGATTTTTTCGTACAAATATTCGATGTGCATGTCCGAATGGATTTTCATCATCGTTTCCGGACTGTAGGTAATCTCAGCCAGGACGATTCGCCGGCCAGGTTTCATCACCCGCAGGAGTTCCTTTCCGACTTCGTGCCAATCGTCCGCGTGCTGCACGCCCTGCAGGACGGCCACGCAGTCAAAATATCCATCCGCAACGTCCGAGGTGTAGTTGTAACGCCAGGTGGCAAGCTGGCCTCCCGACCCGCGCCTGCCGGCAATGTAGGCATCCCGGGCTTCATCCGTAAAATCCGCGACACGAATCTCGCCCTTGGGTCCGATGCGATCCCGGATATCGTCGGCGAAACCGCAGCCTTCAATCACTTCGCCCAGGACCAGAACTTTGTCGCCCTCACGCAACTCCAATTTGTCGTAGATGAGGTTGCGAACGACGTCCGCTTTGTCCCACATGTACGTCAATCCGCCCAGCAATACGGCGAGGCTCCAGCGCTTCTGCTCTTCGCGATTCAAAATGATGTCGCCGAAGCGCTGCACGTCGAACGGCTGGAAATGATCCCAGGGATCGGGGCTCTTTGGTTTTCTCATTGTCGTTTTCTTGGGACTACTGCGGAGGTGTGGCAACCCCGCCCGCCGGGAGACGAACCGTTTTGTCATAAGCTCTGTCTTCGTCCACCACGCAGAACCATTCGGCAATCTCCCAGTTGGGCTCGAGTTTATGCAGCTTGGGAGGACTCGTCCAGACCTTGGTGTACGATTTGGGGTCGTCCATGATGATTTGCAATTCCAGGGTGTCGTGATTCAAGCGGCGATAACGCTCGGTGAGATGCATCTTATCGCTGCGCGGGTCGCCGAAAGGATCGACCCATTGCCTGTCGTTGAAGCCAATCGTGTCGACCACGAATGTATCGCCTTTCCATTTTCCGACGGAATAGCCTAACCAGGATGGATCGGGATCCTTCGGAAGCGCGCGGCCGTCCGTCCAGATTTCGCGCCAGACATGCTGCTCCTCGAAAAACATCAGCATTCGGCCGGGAATTTGCACGATCTCGAACGGGTTGGGAAGATTGAGAATTCTGGGAGGGCCGTCGGGATCGCAGTTCAGCGTCGGACCATTTTCTTTTCCAGGGACAGCGCGCGGCCCGACCATGGGCCTGGAGGCGTCGAACTTCGCTTGTCCCCACGGTGTGAATGGAGGCCGAAATCGGGTGTCCACCGCGTTCATTCCGGGCACCCCCGGGACCGGACCGTTGGGATACTGCATCCATACGCCGGACAAATCGTGAGAAAGGGCAGCCGCACCGTCCGTCGCCGCGCTCGGCGTGTTTTCCGGTGCCGGTTGCTTTCCTTCCTGAGCAAGCAACACCGGGGACGAAGCAATCAGCAAACCGAGGACAGCGAACGCGCTCCCGATTTTAAAAGCAAGAGTTCGCAACGCAGCGAGCGGGAAAACATTCGCATCAGAATTACAGGGGCGCGCTCGCCGGGACGGAGTTCGATTCCTCAATCTCGTGTTTTCCTTCCCTGCTGCACGACTCGATCACGACTTGTAGCGCGGCAACAATTCCAGCGCATTCTCACGCTGAATTTTGTGCAGGTCGCCGGCTGAAATGTCGAACTTATTCGCCGCCGTGGCGATTTTCTCGATCGACCAGAACGGAATATCCGAACCGAACAGGATATGGTCCTTGGGAATTACATTGAAGACGGCCAGCATGGCGGTAGGACTCACGGCCACACTCGCGATATCGTAATAAAGTTTCTTCACTTCAGTCTCAAAGCCGTTGGGAATCAAAGCCGCCCGATCTTCCGGTTTGAGCGCCCCACCGGACAGGCGCGCCAGTAGCATCAGAAGGGTTCCGCCGCCATGCGAAAAAATGAAGCGAATGTTGGGACAGCGCATGAGTGTTCCGCTATAAACGAGGTCCGTGATCGTCCGCGCCGTATCGGTTGGAAACTCGATCGACGTGATGTTCACTCGAGGAATGGGGTCGCCGCAACAGGACACCGTCGGATGCACGAAGACCACGGCCTTGCGGCGGTTGAGTTCGTCCATGACCGGCGCGAAATTCGGATGGCCCAGCAATTTCCCACCGTCGTAGCTGGACAAAAGGCCGACGCCATCCAGTTTCAAGACGTCGTAAATGTGTTCAATTTCGCGAAGACTTCCGTCGGTATCCGGCAATGGAATGGCGCCCCACATTCCGAAACGTCCGGGATAATCCTTGCCGAGTTGCGCGCCGTATTCGTTGACGTCTCGCGCGTTGCGGCGGCCTTCGTCATTATTTCCGAACCAAACGCCCGGACTGGAGATCGAGGCGATGGCCGTGGCCACGCCGTTCTGATCCATCTGGTCGAGCGAATAATGCGGCGTCCAGTTCGTGTACAGCGAACTCGGAACGCCGGGCGCATCGTCCACTATCCGCTTGAGGTTGTTCGCCGTATGTTTGGGCGGATAGATATGGTGATGGGTGTCAATGATGCGGGGCCCGCCGCTCATGCTTTGCGCGAAAGAGCGCGGCGCAACGGCCATTCCCGCTCCCACCGCGGACAGCATCCCCAGGATGGTACGCCGTGAACAACAATGCGTCGCGGATCGCGGATCGATAATCCTTCGTTCGTCACAACCTGCTGCGTTTTTCAATGTCGTTTCCTTTCCGGGATATCGCATCGGCGCAAGCGTCCGCGCTGGCCAATTAAAATGGAAGCGAAAGGTTCAAGGGGACCGTACTTCCGAGGCCCACTCTTGTCAAGAATCTTTTTCAACTCTTTAAGTTTTCGTTTAAATGCCGGGATTCTGGTTGTCTCAAAGCTAAGTCGGGAGTATAAGTAGTTTCATACGCACGAACATAGCTTGATCTGTACCCTGAGACAGGAAAGGGATCTACACCATGCCCAAGTCCAAGAAGCCGGAATTCAATCGTCGAAATTTCCTGAAGGGCGCGGCCGCGGGCGCGGCCGCCCTGGCCGCAAATCCCGCGAACCTGGCTGCTGCGCAGCCGGTCGAAGCGCGCCGCGGCACTCCTCCCCCGCCCATGTCAGCCGTGGCCGAATCGGCCGTGCCGGCCAAGGTCGAAGTCCAAACGGTGGACCGACCCGGTTCGGACTTTATGATGGACGTTATCAAGTCGATGGGATTCGAATACGCGGTCGCCAACCCGGGTTCGAGCTTTAAGGGTCTTCACGAGTCCCTGATCAACTACGGCGGAAACGAGAAGCCCGAATTCATCACCTGCTGCCACGAAGAATCGTCCGTGGCGATGGCGCACGGATACGCGAAAATAGAAGGCAAACCGCTGCTGGTGTTCGCCCACGGAACCGTCGGGTTGCAGCACGCGGCCATGGGAATTTACAACGCCTACTGCGATCGCGCGCCCGTCTACATCATCCTCGGCAATTCGCTGGACGCCACAAAGCGCGCGCCTGGCGTGATCTGGCTTCATAGCGTGCAAGACGCCGCAGCCATGGTTCGCGACTACACGAAATGGGACGACACGCCGATCTCGCTGGAGCACTTTGCCGAGTCCGCGGTGCGCGCTTACAAGATCGCTATGACTCCGCCGACTCTGCCCGTCGTGCTGGTGGTCGACGATTCCATGCAGGAAGATCAAGTTCCCAGCGACGAAGCGTTGCACGTTCCGAAACTCTCGCCCACCGTGCCTCCGGCAGGCGAGTCCGGCGCGGTGAACGATCTGGCGAAGTGGCTGGTAGCGGCCGAGACTCCGGTAATCGTCGCAGATCGTGCCGCACGCACTCCCGGCGGCCTGGCTTGCCTGATTGAGCTTGCTGAGCTGTTGCAGTCTCCGGTGGTGGACGTCGGCGGGCGCATGAATTTTCCAACGCGCCATCTCCTCAACCTGAGCGATCGCAGCCGCGCCCTGGTCATGGCGGCCGACGTCGTCCTAGGCCTGGAGATGACCGATTTCTGGGGAACAATCAACACCTACCACCGGCAAGTGGGCGAGCCGACCACCAAGTCGATCACCAAGCGCGGGGCCAAGCTGATCACCATCAATTCGAACGATCTCTACTTGAAAGCGAACTATCAGGATATGGAGCGGTACCCGGAAGTGGACCTGGCCATTGCAGCGGATGCGGAGGCCACCCTGCCCTCAGTGATCGAAGCGGTGAAGCGATCATTGACCGACGACCGCAAGCGGGCGCTGCAAGACCGCGGCGTCAAGTTGGCTGCGGCGCATATGCAGGATCTGGAGCGGTCTCGCGACGCGGCGGCGTTCGGGTGGGACGCAAGCCCCGTCAGCACCGCGCGCTTGTCCGCCGAATTGTGGGCGCAGATCAAGGACGAAGATTGGTCGTTGGTTTCGGGCACTCTGTTCCAAAGCCGGTGGCCGCAGCGGCTCTGGGATATCAATAAGCACTATCAGTACATCGGTTGGGGTGGCGGTTACGGCGTGGGATATGGAGCCCCGGCTGCGGTGGGAGCCGCGCTTGCCAATCGCAAATATGGGAGGCTATCGGTCAACATCCAAAGCGACGGCGATCTCATGTACGCGCCGGGCGTGCTTTGGACCGCTGTGCACCACCATATTCCGCTGCTGAGCATCATGCAGAATAACCACGCCTACCATCAAGAACTGATGGGCATCCAGGAGACCTGCGACCAGCGCAACCGCGGCATTACGCGCGCGCACATTGGCACCACGCTAACCAGTCCGGACATTGAATATGCCAAGCTCGCCCAGAGCATGGGCATGTACGGGGAAGGTCCAATCACGGACCCGAAGGATTTGGCCCCCGCGCTGAAGCGGGCGATTGCGGTGGTCAAGCGCGGCGAGCCGGCGCTGATCGACCTTGTCGTTCAAGGCAGGTAAGGAGAGAACAGTGAAGAGTTTCCCTATGAATCCTTGCGGTGCTGACGGCTCAACAATGCGGCGAAGAATCATCACGCTTTGCGCCACATCGCTCTTCCTTGCCGGGATGCTTGGATTTGCGGGCCCGAAACTGCGGGCCCAACAGTCAGATCAGTCCTCGACCACCGAGAATATTCCCGCCGGAAACGCTGGGAACGGGAAGAAGCTGTTCACGAACTTTGGCTGCTACGAGTGCCACGGGACCGAGGGACAGGGCGCGCTACAAACGGGCGGGGCCCGCATCGGGCCTCCCCAGCTCCCGGTTGAGGCATTCGTCGGTTATGTCCGGCACCCGGCGAACCGCATGCCGCCATATACCAGCAAAGTCGCCTCAAATCAGGATCTGGCGGATATTTACGCGTACTTGAAAACGATTCCAATGCCTCCGAAGGGCAAAGACATTCCGCTGCTCAAACAATGATTTGCAGCTGAGTTTTTCGCTCGCCGACAACCGTCCGCCAAATTGCCGATGCGGAATTGGGCGGAATTTCTTTTGCCGCTCCGAGCGGAGCGAGGAATCTCTCTTTCTTTTCCGGCAGCTAAACCTGGGAGAGATTCCTCTGCGGCGGTCGAATCCCGTCTATCCGGCTTCTCAGCCGGCCGCTTCGGCGGACGATTTTGCCGGCGCTTCGGAAGCCGAACCCAACGTCTTGGCCGTAATTTCCAGTCCATTTTTATTCATGTCAAAGCGCTGCTTGCGGTCCAGGCCCTTGACGAACTCACGCGTGGCCTTGGCGACGCCTCCAGGGAGACTTGAAGCATCCACTTTCACCGTGGATTCCACCGATTCCTCGTTGCGATCGCGATAACGAAATTGCACCTCAAATGTTTTCATGCGCTTGCCTCCCTTTTTTAGAGTTTAAAAATCGGTTTGTCGGTTCCAAATTCTTCAGCGGCTCGTGAAATTGCCCAGATCTTAGTGGCCTAAGCACGGCGATGTTTCCGGCTCGCAACTTTCTTTTTGGTGGATTTTCTCGGTTTGAGGGCCTTAAGCTCCGCTTTGAGCCTTTCATTTTCTTGCGTCAGAGCGTCGCGGGAGGCCGTTACGGTTTCAAGATTATTTCCCATTTCGCCATTCTGCTTCTGCAGATCCGCTACTTGAGCCTTCAACTGCTCGTTTTCTTGCAGTGTTTTTGTATCCTTGCAGGCGGTTAGCGACAAACTCAACACCATCGCCACAACGAGACTCGCCAAAGTGCTCTTGCGCGCCATGCGCCTTCCTTCCATCGCGAGAATTTGAACTGCAACCGGAGCAGCAGATAGCGGGGTGAGGTGGGAGACTCCGCTGACTACTCAGTCAGCGTACTGGAGTTTGCAGCCTTGCGCAAGCTGGATAAGCGTTTTTCGCGAAACACTTAGGACACGCTTCAGACGATCTGGATTAAATCTTTCTCCGTGAACAGAATGACAAACGGATGGGGCGACTTTTGCCGCAGCCTGTCAAGCCTTTTCTACTACAGCACAAACGATACGTAGATCAGCTGGCCGTATCGCTCGATATGCAAAGCCACCGAGTCGCCTGGTGTCAGTTTTGCCAAGCCATCGCGCAAATCCTTCAGGCTTGTAATCGTTGCGCCGTTCAGGCCGTGAATCACGTCGCCGGTTTGCAGCGGCACTTCGCCGATCCCGGCGCCTGAAGTCTTGGCGGCCACAACCACGCCGCTGGGAATTCTCAGGTCCGGCAAGGTGTGGGCCAGATCCGGGTTGAGTTCAATTCCCAGAATGCCCAGACGTGAGACAAGATTCTTGATGGGGTCCACTGAATCGACCAGGCTGTCGACTTTGTGCGGCCGTTCCGCGAGCGCGACGTCCAGTTGCAGATGGTCGGAACCGCGCAGAACTTCCAGCTTGGCATGCTCCCCGCTTCCGTGCATGTACAGGCCCTGACTGAGCACCGGGAGACTTTCCGTCGGCCGTCCGTCGATACCAATGATGATGTCCTGGATTCTCAAGCCGGCCTGATCCGCCGGACCGCCGGGCGTAACATCGGAGACAATTACGCCAAAATCCCGACTCAGATGCAGCCCGGCGGCTAATTCCGGCGTGATCGTTTGCAGAATCGCGCCAGTTTCCGGAGCGTGGATGTGGCCGTACTTGAGTAGCTGCGGATACGCATAGGCAACCACGCCTGCCGGAATCGCGAAACCCAATCCTTGATTCCCGCCTGAACTCGACAGAATGAATGTGTTAATTCCCACCAGCGAACCGTCCGCATCCACGAGTGGTCCGCCGCTGTTGCCCGGATTGATGGGCGTGTCGGTTTGAACGTAGACCAGCGGGCTGTCGGGATCGGGCTGTCGGGCCACCGAACTCACCACGCCCATCGTGACGCTGTTGCTTAAACCTTCCGGGCTTCCGAATGCAAAAACGACTTCGCCCTGTTTCGGCAGCACGGTTTTGCGAACCGGGATGGCCGGCAGGTTGTGGGCTTCAATCTTGATCACCGCGAGATCGAGCTGGTGCGCCACTCCAACGATTCGCCCATTGAATCTCTGCTCGCGGTTTGGCTGAAGCGTCCCGGAAGCATCCTGAGAATCCGCTTGAGGCGGCACAATTACGTCGATTTTTTCGGCGCCATTCACCACATGTGCGTTGGTGACGATGTAGCCTTCGGGATCGACAATTACTCCCGAGCCAATGGTTCGCTGCTTTCCAATCACCACGCTCATCTGGCCCTGATCGGAGCCCTCGGTGGATCGGTATCCTGAAACAAGGATTTGAACCACGCTCGGCGAAACGCGCTGGACCAGAGTTTCGACGGAATCGTTCAATTGATGCAAGGCATCGGGAACGCGCGCTGCCGGGGGAGCCTGGGCGAACGCGCCCGGCGCCCAAAACGCGCCCGCAGCGATTAGAACCAAAGCGGTTCCCACGCGCACTGGCGCGCGCTTAGAAATGAAGCTCTTCGGGGATGGGGTCATAGTTATCATTTAGACGCTTTTCGGGCGTTCCCGGATGCGCCTATCCTTGCTAATTTGAGCCGCCACCTAGAATTCGTCGTTCGAGGCGGATACCCCCAAATGGTAAATTTCCCGCGGCCGGGGCGGTTCACGAATCGAGTCGCTTCCTGCATATTCTCGCTATGGAACTCTGACAATCCGGTTCGGAACTGGTCCGTCACCCCCACAAAACAAAGCAGGCTCACGTTGATATTTTCCCGCCGCCCGCGCGTAGAATAGTGAGGAGAAGGAGACGGCCATGAATCCACGGAAACTCTTTCCTGCCGCTTTTGTCGCAGTGTTGGCGGTCTTGCTTGCCGGGGCCGCAATAAGGGTTTCTGCTCGGCAGCCCGCGCAGGACTCTCAGCAGCAGAAGACCGACGAGAAGCCCGGACAGAATCAAAATATGCCGGGAATGGACGATAGCATGCCCGGAATGGACATGGACCATGACATGCCTGGCATGAAGACGGACCCAGGCGCGGACGAAAAAGATCAGCAGGCCGAGCACGGAGCCATGAATGCCATGAGCCATATGCACCATCAGATGATGGGCCCGCACATGTACATGACCAAGCTGCGCGGCCCCGCGACGCCGCAGGACTGGGCTAAGGCCGACGAAATCGCCGACGAGTTGCGCGAGTCGATCGAAAAATATAAGGACTACCGCGTCGCGCTGGCCGACGATTTCCATATTTTCATGCCGAATCTGCCGCAGTCGGAATATCACTTTACGAATTATTACAATGGATTCCTCGAATCGTTCACCTTCGATCCCGCGACGGCCAACTTCCCTGCTCTATAAGAAAACGAAAACCGGATACGAACTGATCGGCGCGATGTACACCATGCCCAAGCGCGTTTCAGAAGAGCAACTGAACGAACGCATCCCGCTCAGCATCGCGCAGTGGCACCTGCACACCAACTCTGCGCTGCCTCCGCAGGGCAAGAGCGCGGCCATGCCGACCTCACCAAGTTCGGCCTGCAAGGCTCAATCATCACCAAGCAAGCCTGCACCGAAGCGGGCGGAACGTTCTATCCTGTGATTTTTGGTTGGATGGTTCACGTCTACCCGTTCGAAGATTCGCGCGCCAAAATCTGGGGCCAGTAGCCTTCGTCAAGTCTCTATCCCGCCCCCGCGCGGCCTGGCTGCGGAGTTTTAAAAGTAGGAACGCGAAGGCAGACCCGCCGGGGCATGATCGATTCCCGCCCCTATCTTGGGTGCGACATTGCCGGAGCGGCAAGGACTGCGGGCTAACCCACTCCATCGTGATCCGTCTTATATAGCGAGCACAGAACTGGCGACGCTTAGCCAGAAAGTCGAAATGTCGGGACGTGACAAGGAGAAACCCATGAATTTGCAGAGGTTAAGGGGGAAATCGAAAGTTCTTGCCGGCGCATTGGTGGTGTTCTTGGCTATGGCCGGCTGGGGGTGGCCCACGCCAGCCAGGAACTTTTTAAGCCGGGAATACATATTTCCATGAAGCTGGCCGATCCGTCTGAGGGCCCCAGCAGAACCGGATTTGCGCCCATCGTGAAAACCGTATTGCCGGACGTCGTGAATATTTCCACGTCCAAGATCGTCAAAGCCTCCGATCAGATGGACATGCAGGACGGCATGCAGGATGAAATGCCGCCATTTTTCCGGCAGTTTTTTGGACAACAGGGACAGCAATTCGGACCCGGCCCGGAAGGCCAGTCACCGCGACAACATAACGAACGGGAAGACAGCCTCGGCTCGGGTGTCATCGTGAGCCCCGAGGGCTACATCCTGACGAACAACCATGTCATCGACGGCGCTACGGATGTTCGTGTCACGTTTGCCGACAAGCGCCAACTGAAAGCCAAGATTGTGGGAACCGATCCAAAGACGGACATTGCCGTACTCAAGGTGGATGGCAGCGATTTCCCCGCCATCACCATTGGTGACTCCTCCAAAGTTCAAGTCGGTGATTACGCTCTGGCTGTCGGCGACCCATTTGGCGTCGGCCAGACCGTCACCATGGGTATCATCAGCGCCACCAACCGCGGCAACCTCGGTATCGAAGATTACGAAGATTTTCTGCAAACCGATGCGCCGATTAACCCCGGCAATTCCGGCGGCGCTGGTGAACGATCGCGGCGAACTGGTCGGAATTAACACCGCGATTCTGTCACACGGCTCGGGCGGCAATGAAGGCATCGGGTTTGCGATTCCCGTGAACCTGGCCCGCAGCGTGATGAGCCAAATTCTGGATCACGGCAAAGTCAACCGCGCTTACCTCGGCATCATGGTTCAAGACATCACGCCCGGAATTGAAAAGGCGATGAACTTGAAGGACATGTCCGGAGTTCTGGTGGGTGACGTCAGCCCAACCGGTCCCGCCGAGAAGAGCGGCGTGCAGCGCGGCGACGTAATTCTGGACGTTAACGGTAAACCGATGGCAGACAGCCGTCAATTGCGGAACACCATCTCCATGATGGATCCGACCTCGACCGTAACGCTGAAACTCTTGCGCAACGGCAATCCGACTGACGTGACCGTGAAACTCGGCGAACTGCCAGCCGACAAGACGCAAGCCAAGAAGGAAGAAGGGTCATCCGAGAAGGCGCTCCAAGGAGTAACCGTGGAAAATCTCAACGCGCAATCCGCGAAACAGTTGGGATTGTCCCCGTCAACCACCGGAGTCGTGGTGACGGACATCGACCCATCCAGCAACCTGGCTGCAGCGGGACTTCAGACCGGTGACGTGATTCAGGAAGTGAATCATCAGCCGGTAAAGAATGTCTCGGACCTCGAAGCAGCGATGCAGAAGGCAAACGGCAACGTGCTGCTGCTCGTAAATCGCAAGGGCTCGACGCTGTTTTTGGCCGAGCAAGGTCAGTAGAAACTCGATCCATCGGGCCCCTCCCGATGGCAGGGTCAGGAGCCTCGCGACCGTCAGGCCGCGGGGCTCTTGCATTTTTGTGGGCCGACTTCACAACGTCAATGAAAGGAAGATTCGTCAATGAGCAGAGCGATCGATAATTTGATACAGGCCCAGAACAAGGCGATGGCCGGACGGCCCAAGATCGGCGGCTTCCCTTACCTGGCCGAAATTTTTAGGCGAGCGGGTGTGACCCGCAATGTATGGACCCTGCCCGCATGCCAAAGCCTTTACCTCACCAAAGAAGGGCCTGTTGTGGTCCAAGGCACGCCGTTAGCAACGGGCATGATGGATGTGCCATCGTTTAACCGCGAGGCGCTCCGTAAGGCGTTGCAAACCGATCAGGCCGGTAAAAGCACGTTCCCGGAATTCCTGGCGGCTTCGTGGCTTGCCGGAGTCATGCGCTACGATGTCGATTTCGCGGCGCGGACCGTCTCTTACTACGGCTGCAACGGGGAGGAATACGTCGAAGCCTATCCCGCCATCGATCTCGATTGAGATGGGTCAGACAAGTTTTTCGACCGGAAATCCAGCCGGCAACAGGTGATCTAAAGATGCTCCGCGCGGAAAGTATGCGACTATAGTGGGATAGGTTCATGCGCAAATACCTGATTCGCGTTCTATACGCACTCGTGATGCTGTTCGCCCTGGCCTACAGCTATGACTTTGCGTCGGTCCGTAGCCGGGCCAAAGCGCAAAAAGCGCATGATCCGTTCGACGTGGTGACCTATCCGCACCTTCTGGCCATCCCCCAAAAGGGCAACAAAGTGGATTACGAGCTCGATGCGGAATCCCCGATGGAATCCGAGACTTGCGTTCATTCCCTGTTCCCTCATTTCGGGTACGATCCCTGCTGGTACGTGCTCCGAAAATCCAAGAACCCCACGCAGATGATGATCCTGCTTCCGGTCCGAGGGTTTTAGAGAAGCAGGCGTTTGCGCCTGTGCGGTGTACGGAAAAGATGTTTGCCCATGGGATGGACGCAAAACCCTCAGAATCGCGCCGCCTGGCTCCGCGCTTCGCTGGGATATAAAAAGTGGCTGTGTCGCATCCAGGGCAAAACTTCCAGGGCAAAACATCTTGACTTAGGCTCTTCCGCACGCTAAAGAATTCGCACCATTCAAAAACCATGTTCCGCATTGCCGCGCGAGCGAGGACAACGTGAAAAAATATCTGCTGTTGGCGTTCTTTCTGGCATGGACCGTTTCGGGTTCTCTGCGCGCGCAAACGCCCGCGGACAAACCCATCGTCAAGCTGGATCCTTCGCTCGACGCGCTGATCTCCCCCGACGCCAAACTGGATCTCGTGAAAAACGATTTTGGATTTACCGAAGGCATCGTGTGGGTCGACCGGGGCAATGGCGGCTATCTACTGCTGAGCGACATGTATGCAAACGTGATTTATAAACTCACGCCCGAAGGAAAAGTTTCACTATACCTGGATCACAGCGGATACACCGGTTATGACATCTGGCGCGTCGGAATGCCGCAGCCGGACCCCAATCGAAAAGACGTTTTCTTCATGATCGGATCGAATGGCCTGGCGCTCGACCGCCAGGGCAGATTGTTGATTGCCACCTGGAGCGGGCGGTCCATCGACCGCATTGAAAAGGACGGCAAACGCACCATCCTTGCGGACCGCTTCGAAGGGAAACGGTTTGGGGGAACGAATGACCTGGTGGTGAAGAGGGACGGAGCCATCTATTTTACTGACGGATTTGGCGGCCTGCGAGGCAAGGAAAACGATCCCAAGAAGGAATTGGATTTTGCCGGAGTTTTCATGTGGAAGGACGGCAAGGTCACCCGGGCGCTCACGGACATCGCCACGCCAAACGGTCTGGCGTTTTCCCCGGACGAAAAATACCTGTACGCGAATGGCAGCCAGAACAAGTACGTGCGCCGCTACGACGTACAGCCGGACGATACGCTGACGAACAGCCGCATGTTCATCGATATGAGTTCCGACCCCGCCGGCGGAATCACGGACGGAATGAAGGTAGACACCCAGGGAAACATCTACGAATCGGGGCCGCGCGGAATCTGGATCGTTTCTCCCGAGGGCAAACACCTGGGCACAATCCTGACGCCGGAATTCGTCGCCAATGTGTGCTTCGGCGATCGCGACAACAAGACGCTCTATATCGCGGCTCGCACCAGCGTCTACAAAATCCGCGTCAACATTCCGGGGATACGGTAGGCACACAGGTAGAACGGGCTTCAGCCTGTTTGGTTTAGATTATCTCCAGCAGACAGAAAAGCACACCGGCAGAAAGCCTGTGCTACTCAGTTCCTCTAAGGACAAAGTATGAACTGGTTTCTGTGGGCGTTACTCTCCGCATTCTTCGCCGGCTTGACCGCGATTCTGGCCAAGGTCGGCGTGCAGAACATTGACTCCAACATGGCCACGGCGATCCGCACCGTAGTCATCCTGGTTTTTGCCTGGGCCGTGGCCCTGGCCACCAAGAACGGGCCATTCGCGGCCATCGGCAAACGCACCTGGATTTTCCTGATCCTCTCGGGAATCGCCACCGGCCTGTCCTGGATTTGCTATTTCCGCGCCTTGCAATTGGGCGAAGCTTCCCAGGTGGCTCCCGTGGATAAGCTCAGCGTGGTGGTGGCCATTGTCCTGGCGGCAATTTTTCTTCATGAGCGGATGACCTGGCACCACTGGGTAGGAGGCGCGCTGATTTTCAGCGGCGCGGTTGTGCTGGCCTATGCGTGAGACGCAGAAGGCCATCACGAATTGCCATTCGCAGAACGATAAGGGGACGCCACACTGGCGTCCCCTTTTTTCGTTGGCCCGGATTCGTTCCGTTAAACGGATCCGTAAGATCTGCGGCGTCTAGTCAACCATCGCCGCAGTCGGCAATGCCCCCGTGTAGTAAATCACTACGTAGGCCTTGATCGTGCCATTGCCCTGCGGGATGCCGAACACCTTGACGGGAGTTCCGGCAATGAGGTTGTTGGTGATTGTGGTTTGGCCGGCGGCGGTCGTGATGTCCACCGCGCTGATTGTCACTATGCCGTTGGTTCGATCCACCTGGTAAACCAGCGTCGCCGAACCTGAAGTGGTGCTCAGGTTGACTGGCACCGCAGTGACGCCGCCGGTCTCTGAAAGCGTGAACGCTCCGTTGGCGTATGAAGTCGCGGCCGTGCCTAGCGGCACGGTCGTGGGCAGCAGCACAGTCCACGGCACGGCCCAGGCATTCGCCTGGATCGGGTCGTTCCAGCGCGCGAAGCTTTCGCCCCAGGCCGGATACGCTCCCGCCGTGCCGCCGAAATTCACCGTGCCATTCGTTGCCGCTTCGAAATCCGGAATCGCATTCGTGCCGCTATCGACGATGGTCGGGAACGTGAAGTTCCACCATTTGAACCCACTGATGGCCGCGCCGCTCATGGGATCGGAGCCGTTCGGAGAAGCGCTGGAAATGTAGGGAAGCGCGAACGTGTAGTCGTCCCCCGCTGTATTGAACTTGCGGGTATATGTGAAGTTGTTCGGGTTCACCGCGGAAATGCCGCCGTCATACCTGGCGATTTCGATGTCAATCGTCTGCGCCACCAAAGGTGAGGCCAGAGGATCGACGACGCTGGCGTGGATTTTGAATCCTCTCACCAGATCCTTGTTCGCCAGGAACGTGGTTCCCTGCGCGATGGGCGTGGAATCCGCAACCGCGTTCCATGGAGTCCGGAAAAAGAACAGCGTATTCCCGTCCACCGTCAACTGGACTGGCGCGCCCAATTCATTTTCAACCGTGATCACGTCCGTCGTCGTATTCACGTGAAGGACATGGCCTTCCGGGCTGATCCAAACGCTGTTGAAGGTATTGGAGGCCCACATGCGCACCGCGACGAGCGAGCCGTTGGATTGATAACGGGCCGCGACGCGGACATACCGCCCCGCCAGCGTGCCCGCCACGGTGGAGAAGTTCTTGATGCTTACGTTGGTCTTGGCGTCGACGTCGTAGAAAATCGTTCCGTTCGTTGCGTCCGCGAGAATCGTCAGGGATTGCGAAGAAGCGATGGCTGTTTCCGGACTCGTGGGCGGCTCAACAGGGAAATCTTTTGTCATGGTGATGGAAGTGTCATCGGATGAGACGCCGGTCACCGTGCCGTAGGTATGGCGCAGTACCAGACGCGCAACATCCCAGATCGGATGGTAACGCACCGGACCTTTGTTCAGATTCACCGCCCAAATGGTCACTCCCCCGTTTACGGGGGGAACGTGCCCGATCAGGAACGCCGGATGCGCTAGATCGAATTCCACGTCCAAGGCCGTGGTTTCATTCGCAGCCACAACCAGAGGCGAATCGAAATTGATTTTTACCGGGACCGTTTTACTGCCGGCGCCGCCGGAGACGCCCTGAATCTGAATCTGGCTTGGCGGAATAGTAGCGCCTGGCGTGCCGGCGAATCCGGCCTCAGGGTCGGCAGCCACAACCAGAGTCACGTCTCCCTGATTGGCGCTAATAGTGAGAGTCGCGCCCGTATACGTGCCGGCTGGCGCGGAGACCGTACCGAGGAGATCAGCAAGCTGATCGAGCTGAACCAGATTGGTGGTTGGTGCAGGACTCGGGGCGGTATAGACGCTGACCGGGCTTCCCCCGCCCTGGGGGATAAGAGAAATACTTAGGATTTTGACGCCGATGGTCGCCCAGTCTTCCGTGGACGCATCGCTCACCATCATATTGAGGCTGCCATCCTGCGTCCCCCCGCCATTCGAGCCCAGGCCAGCGCTGGAACTTGTACCACACGCAACGGAGAACAGAGGCATGCAAGCCACCACCAACCCGAGGACCATACGGGAAAATTTCGAAGTCATTTTCGTCTCCTGCGAAGACTCGGCGGTCTTCACTCGTTTTGCGGCCTTCAGTCGTTTATGGACCAAAACCGGGAATCCTGCCACGGGCCCCGAACCGGGCCAAATTCCGGTCTGTACCTACCAAACACGGATGAGTGAATAGAGTTGCGGGGGAGGACAAACGAAGTGATGGTACGAAAGTACTAGGAAAACCAACTGCCACCTCAGCGCCTCAAACGCCTACCTGTCCTAAATGACACATCATGAACACTGGCCCTCCCGAACTATTGCCGCCGCTCTGGTCAAACGGTATCCTTTCTCGTAATGTTGGCGGCCTTAAGCGGAGGGTGCCGCGAGCACCTGATCGATGAACCTATGACCAGACGCCCGCACCGAGAAGGATTTTCGCTGATCGAACTGCTTATCGTCGTCGCCATCATCCTTGTGATCGCCGCGATCGCCATTCCCAGCCTGATTCGCTCGAAAATTGCCGCGAACGAATCCTCGGCTGTCGGAGCCTTGCGGACGATAAATATAGCCTCCGTCAACTACGCCTCAACCTACGCCGTGGGGTACCCGGCGGCGCTAACCGACTTGGGTCCGTCCGGATCGCCCAGTTCCTCGTCAGCCGATCTGATCGACGCAGTGCTCGTCACAGGGACCAAGAGCGGTTATGCGTTTTCCTACACAGCCGGTTCTGCGGCGTCAGGCGGATTAATTACGACCTACTCGATTACAGCCGTCCCGATTGCGCCGGGGTCGTCCGGACAAAAGGGATTCTTCACGGATCAGTCTCTGGTGATCCGCTCGAATCCGTCGGGTAGCGCAACGGTCGCGGATGCGCCCATTTAGAGTCTGTGTGAGAACTCCGTTTTGGATCGCGTAGCGCCCGCCTTCAGGCGGGCATTTGCTTGGTTACGAAGTGTCCGCCTGAAGCCGGACGCTACAAAAGGTGCCAGACGTGAGTTCCCACACGGGCTGATTCAGCCCGTCTGTTTTTTTCGGATCCTTCGACTTCCAGTTTGAAACTATGCTTTGGCGTCCCGCGAGGCAGCCGCCCACTTTCCCTGCGCCTTGACGATGAGCTCGATTACTTCGCGAACGGCGCCTTCGCCTCCGGAACGCGTGGTGACAAAATGCGCCGCGCGCTTTACCTCCGGGACGGCGTTGGCGACGGCGACCGCCAGGCCCACACATTGCAACACGGGAAGATCGGGCAGATCGTCACCGACGTAGGCCACTTCGCTCGCGTCGGCTTCGGTGATCTGCAGAATTTCTTCCAGGGCGCCGATCTTCGTGGCGCGGTGCTGATAAACGAATTCGATTTCGCATTCCCTGGCGCGTTGCGTTACCGCGGTTGATTCCCTGCCGGTAATGATCCCGGTACGAAGCCCGGCGGCGCGCGCGAGTTTCAATCCCGCTCCGTCATAAGCGCTGAATCCCTTGATTTCACTGGCTGTGCCGTCGCGGCGCGAGAGCAGCCAGATGTGGCCGTCGGTCAGCACGCCGTCGACGTCCATCAGCAAAACTCGAATTTTCTTCGCGCGTGCGAAGAGAGACGCCGCCGGTCGAGTGCCTGTCTTCTTTTTCGCCATACTGCGGAGTTCTCCCCCTTGCATTCGTGCCTTCGGTTCCTGGAGCCCGTTGTGCTCCGGATTTTCCGGAAAAACTTTAATGCGCGGAACATTCATGAAAGCTCCGCACGCCAAAATTAAAAGAGTTCCAGCGTCCAGAGATCGTGCAGATGCACCACACCCAGCGGCTTCCGCTCGGCGTCGATTACCACCAGCGACGTGATGTGCCGCTCCTCCATGATGCGCAGCGCGCTCCCGGCCAGTTCCTCCGGGGCAAGGGTTTGCGGCGACCTGTTCATGCAATCGCCGGCAATCAGATCCATGGTCGCCGCGCCGCGCTGCTGCATCAGCCGGCGTAAGTCGCCGTCGGTCAGGATTCCCGCAAGCCGGCCCTCGTCGTCCACAATGGTCGTCATCCCCAAGCCTTTCTTGCTGATTTCATAGATCACGTCCGGCATTTTGGCGGTGGGGCGAACGCGTGGCATGGCGTCGGCCGCGTGCATCAGATTCTCAACGCGCAACAGTTTCTTTCCGAGGCGGCCGCCCGGATGCAATGCTGCGAAGTCGCCCGGGGTGAATCCCCGGCGGTCGAGCAGCGAAACAGCCAGGGCGTCGCCCATGGCCATGGCTGCCGTAGTGGAAGCGGTGGGGGCGAGATTCAGTGAGCAAGCCTCTTCCTTGACACTGACATCCAAAGTGATGTCGCTGGCCGCCCCGATCGTGGATCGCGGATGGCCGGTGAGCGTGATCATGCGCAGCCCGAGCCGCTTGATGGTCTCGAGCAGCGCCACGATTTCCTCGGTTTCACCGCCATACGTTACAGCCAGCACCAGGTCGTCGCGCATGAGCATGCCCAGGTCGCCGTGGACGGCCTCGGCCGGATGCAGAAAGACCGCTGGCGTGCCGGTGCTCGAAAACGTCGCGGCGATTTTCCGGCCGATCAATCCGGACTTGCCCATGCCGATGACCACCACGCGGCCCTGGCAAGCCAGGAGAAGATCGACGGCGCGGTCGAAGCTGGCGTCGAGCCGCTGAAGTAGCTCGGTGAGCGCCTCGGCCTCGATGCGCAATACGCGTCGCGTGCACGGCTGTCGAGGCTCACTGCACGCTCCAGCCGCGTACCAGCGCGGCGATCTGTTTGAGTTTACCGAGCAGCGCCAGCAATTCCGCGAGCGGCAGGGCGTTCGTTCCGTCCGACAGAGCCTTGGCCGGATTTTCATGCACTTCCAGGAAAACTCCGTCGACGCCGACAGCAACGCCAGCGCGAGCGAGCGGCTCGATGAATTCCGGCTGGCCTCCGCTGGATTTCCCCGCGCCGCCCGGCAATTGCACCGAATGCGTGACGTCAAACACCACCGGGCAGCCCGTCTTTCGCATGATCGGAAACGAGCGCATATCGACAACCAGGTTCTGATAGCCAAAAGAAGCCCCGCGCTCGGTGAGAAAAACATGCTCGTTCCCGGTCTTGGTCACTTTCTCCGCGGCATTGGCCATTTCCCACGGCGAAAGGAACTGTCCCTTTTTCAGGTTCACCACGCGGCCCGTTTTTCCGGCAGCCACGAGCAAATCCGTTTGCCGCGACAGAAAGGCGGGAATTTGCAAAACGTCGGCGACCTCGGCAACCGGCGCCGCTTGAGACGCCTCATGAATGTCGGTCAAGATCGGCAGTCCGAAGCGCTCCTTGATTTTTTTCAGGATGCGCAGGCCCTCGGATAGCCCCGGCCCCGCGAAAGACTGCTCGGAGGAACGATTGGCCTTGTCATAGGACGCCTTGAAAATAAAGGGCACATTCGCGCGCGCGGCGATTTCCGTCAGGCGTTCGGCCATCATCAGCGCGTGTTCTTCGCTTTCAATCACGCACGGCCCGGCAATCAGAAACAGCGGCTGATTGCCGCCGATGCGAACATTTCCTATCGAGATTTCTCTCGCCAGTTGCATTGAGAATTCCTTTTGAATCTCGGGCGAATCATAGGGTATGCGGGACAGCCAACTTTTGCAACGGAAGGAAAGACCGCGCATCGGCGCGCCGCGCGAATTCTTTTTCGCCAATTTCGATCCGGAAGCTGACGCCGCGGTGACGCGGGCGCAGGCTGTTCCGGAAACAGTCACAGCCGAAATTGGCGATGTGCCGCTCAGCCTGTGAAGTTTTACGCGGAGGCCCGCTTGCCCAAAATCGAGCCGGACATCTAGTTGGATGGCGACGTCTTGGCGGACATGGAGATCGCGGCCGGGCTTCCGGCGCTCACGCCGCCGCGTTTCTGATGCGCGTGGGCCGCGCCCATGAACGCGTAAAAGAGCGGATGCGGCACGAGAGGCGTGGATTTGAATTCCGGATGAAACTGGCAGGCCAGAAACCAGGGATGGTCCGGAGCCTCGACGATTTCAACGTATTTGCCGTCGGGCGAGCGGCCCGTGATGCGAAAACCCGCATCGGTCAGGGTCTTTTCGTATTCGCAATTGAATTCGTAGCGGTGGCGGTGGCGCTCGCTGATTTCCGTGGTTCCGTAAGCCGAAACGCGGTGGAATCTTTCTCGATCTTGCAGGGCCACGCGCCCAGGCGCATGGTGCCGCCCATTTCGTCCACGCCCAGAAGCTCGCGCAGCTTGTAAATCACGCGGTGGGGCGTCTGCGGATCGAATTCGGTGCTGTCCGCGCCGGCAAGCCCGAAACGTTGCGCGCATATTCGATCGTGGCGCACTGCATTCCCAGGCATATGCCAAAGAACGGAACCTTATGCGTGCGAGCATATTCGATGGCATAAATCATTCCCTGAATGCCGCGCTTGCCGAATCCGCCGGGGATCAGCATGCCGTCGGCGTGCTGCAATCGCAGCGCCGCAGTCTCGCGCGAATCGAGTTCCTCGGCTTCCACCCATTCGATGACCGTGCGGTCTTTATGCGCGAGGCCCCCGTGGATCAGCGCTTCGCGCAAACTTTTGTAAGCGTCTTCCAGCTGCACGTATTTGCCCACCACCGCGATGCGCACTTCGCCTTTCGGCTTGCGCATGCGCTCGAGCAGCTCAAACCACGCGCCCATATCGCGTTCCCGGCCTGCAGATGCAGTTGCTGGAGGATCTGATCGTCCAGGCCCTCTTCGGCCAGCGCTACCGGCACGGCGTAAATCGTATCCATGTCCGGCATGGAAATGACGCGCGATTCCGGCACGTTGCAGAACAGCGCGATTTTCTGTTTCAATTCCTGGGGCACAGTGCGGTCGCTGCGGCACAAAAGAATATCCGGCTGAATTCCGATGGACAGCAGCTCCTTCACCGAATGCTGCGTCGGCTTGGTCTTCAGTTCACCCGCGGTGGGAATAAACGGCACCAGCGTCACGTGCACGTGGACGAAATTTTCCGCGCCGAGTTCCAGGCGCATCTGGCGAACAGCTTCGAGGAACGGAAGCGATTCGATGTCGCCCACCGTGCCGCCGATCTCAATGATCACCACGTCGGTGTCCACCGCAATTTTGCGAAACGCGGCCTTGATCTCGTCGGTGACGTGCGGAATCACCTGCACGGTTTTTCCCAGGTAATCGCCGCGCCGCTCCTTGGTCAGGATCGACTCGTAGATTCTGCCGGTGGTCCAGTTATTGTCGCGCGTCAGCTTGGCGTGAGTGAAGCGTTCGTAGTGGCCCGAGGTCGAGATCGGTCTCCGCGCCGTCGTCGGTAACGTACACTTCGCCGTGCTGATACGGGCTCATGGTGCCCGGATCCACATTCAAATACGGATCGCATTTTTGGAGGGTAACTCGAAGACCGCGACTTTCCAGCAAGCAGCCAATCGACGCCGCTGCAACGCCCTTGCCCAGGGAGGACACAACACCACCGGTAACAAAAATATACTTCGGCGCCATCCGCTCAGTTCCAGCCGCTCAAAAACATTTGGGACGCGGAACTGGGTTCAATCCTCCCGAAAGAAGTTGGCGTACAACGCATTGTACGGGCGAAAGCACGCGACTGTCAACGTGCCGCGTATCGCTCATAAGCGGCAATCCCCGACGTGAAAAAATGGAAAGGCAGCCGGGGCACGAGATCTAGTGCCCCGGCCGCCACTATCCAATTCGAGCGTGCTTCCGTGCCTGCGACACTCGTTCGCTCAGTTGCGATCGTTCCCGAACAGGTCGCTCATGACGTTGACGCCTTTGTCGCAAGCGTGGTTCAGACAGGGAAGCCCGAACCCAGCCTCCAGAGACTTGAGCAGCGAAAAACTAGTGTAATACTGGCCGCTCTGAACGCCGTCGTCGTCCGGATCGCCGTTCGTCTCGACGGTTAGAACAACCTGGTTCTGATTCTGGAGCGGGAAAAGACCCGTTGGCATCGTGCTGATGCCGCTGTAATCGTTTTCATCCCACACAATAACGATGGCCGTGCGGCCGTCATGCCACACGGGCGAGTGCTTGATGGCCCTGACCAGCCGCTCGATCGTCGTGTCGCCCTGCAGGATCAAGCCGGTATTCAGGCCGACCTGCGTGCCGTTTGTCAGACCGGCGGTGCCGATTCCGGGATCGAAGGCGCAGAACGCGTCGCCATTTCCTCGTCCATGCTGGTCATCGCACTGATTGGGGGCGATGAAGGCCAGCGACGGAACATCTCCCCGAGCCAGATCCGAATACAAGCCGCGCGGACCGTCGAAGCCCACGACATTTTCCAGACTGTTACCCCATTCGGTACCTTCCTGGACGCTCTTGAAGTATGCGAAGGGGTTGTGTTTCACGGCATACTCCTGGACGATGCTGCTCGATGTCAGCGGCGCGAGCGATGTGAAGTCGGTCAGGTTGCTGGCTGTACCGTTGCTGTAGTTAACCTTGTCCGCCCCGGTGATGGGCAGATTCTCCTGGTAGCTCTTCCAGCTCAATCCCCTGCGCACGAGTTGGTCGCCGATGGTCTTGCCGACAGTTGTTTCGGCTGGCACGGACTTGACGCCGTCGAGATCGGCGAGGTACGGAAAAGTCGGCAGAACTACCTCGTTCCAGTTGTCGACGGCCGGCGTGTCGGCGTCTTTCCCTGTTCCAGTGATCGGGCAGATGGCTGTGGTCTCGAACGGAACAGGGGCCAAGGTTGCGCCGCCGCCATCGTCGGCATTCACAATTCCGGATAGCAGGTTGGGCGTGCAGGCCGCGTTGTGCCAGTCCGGGGAATTGTCGCTGCGGATACCGAAATTCGAACCGCCGACGATTTCCAGGTAGTTGGTCAGGCTGGGATGCCCGACGGCGAAATAGTTGGTCGCGAGATTCACTTTCTTGTTGGTGATCAAGCTATTCAGGTATGGCTCGTTCGGGTTGTCGATCACTTGCTGGTAACCGTGGTTCTCCATCATGATCACGAAAACGTGGTTCAAGTGGGGAATGCCCTTGGGTACGTCACCCTCGTTGGCAAGCATGGGGGCCGCTAACAGCGTTAGCGCGAGCCCCAGGGCTGCGGCTTTCTTCATCATGTAAGTAACCCTCTCTCTCAAGCGTTCTCGGAAGTAGGATTGCCGCCACTCTCAGGACGAAGAGGGCCGGCGCGACCGGCGGTACTCTGGAGGCTGGTGATTGCCGCTGGGTTACAGCAATGCAAAAATTTGATAAACGCGAGGGGAACGAATCGATTTCCGCTCAGCTTTCCGTGTCAACGAAGCTCGCCGGAAACCAAGTGTGCCGGAGATGTCCAATTGCACCCGGATGGTTTAGAATCTCTCTTCAATTTTGCGGCGCTCGTTCTTCGTTCCTCGCCGCGGAGCGGTTGGGAGATTTCAGGAAAGTGTGGATTTCTCTTGACTTTACTGGGGGGCAACGGTCTATTGTCACATTCCGCTTTTCTGCAGGCGACACAACGATGCGACGCTGCATCTATGCCTCGCGGGGAATGAGAATCTGTCCAGCTTCCTAAATGGCTTGCAACCCGGTTGGTTGCAGGTGTGCGCCAGATGCGCGATTTGGGCGGCGGTGGGAAAGCATGGTCTCAGGGGTCGCTGTCATTCATCGGCAGGCGCGGGGCATTTTCTAACGAAAATGGAAGCTTTCGTACGAACCGACACATTCGAAGTGCGCCTATTGCAAAGGCGGCGACTCGGGATGCTTCGGACCGACACCGGAAGCCGGCATCGCCGAGCGCCCGGTCCTCGGGAAATTCATCGTGCCGCATGCGGGGGGATTTAGAGTGCTGGAGCAAAATTATCGGTCGGGGCGTGACGCGGTGGCCTGGCGGCGTGTTCTCCTCTGTTTCGGATTTATTGTGGCGCTGGCAATTCTGAGTTCCTGCGGTTCGAGCACCACAGCGGTCGTTCCGACGATCACGATTTCATGCGTCCCAATTGACGTGACGGTGCTGGGCACTTCACAATGCACGGCCACGGTCGTAAACATCAGCAGCACCCTTGTAAATTGGTCCGTGAGCGGATCGGGCACCGGGGCCATCACCAGTGGCGGGTTGTATACGGCGCCAGCCTCCGTGCCGACGAACAACGTCGTAACCATCACCGCAATATCGCAAGCGCAGTCCACATTAACCGCGACGCAGAATCTGACCATCGTGGCCGCCACGGCGATCAGCTCGGTGATCTGCGCTGATCCATCCACGAAGGTTTCATCCGTCAACCGTGTCTTCCCACAATCAGCTGGATTGCACGGCGTACCTTCCGATGTAGCCGCCGGCGCGACGGTTCCTGTCAACTGGACCGTCACAAACGCCAGCAATCCTTCGTCAACACTCAATCTCGGGAGCGTCTCAGCGCAAGGCGTTTACACCGCGCCTCTCGTTCCGCCACCGGGACAAATGGTGACCATCACGGCCACCTCGCAGGCGCTCGCGACCGAGACGATGAGCGTAACGGTCACGGTCAATTTTGGAAATGCGGTTCTGAGCGGTCCGTACGCCTTTTCCACCAGCGGCCGGCTGTCCGGCAATAATGCGTTTTGGGCCCGCGTCGGAAGCTTCACCGCGGGCGGTGGTGCGCTGCTCGGGACGGAAGATACCAACGAGGGCGGCTCGCCTAATACGGTCCGAACCCAACGCCCCTTCACCGGATCTTATTCCGTTGGCGCGGATGGCCGGGGCACTATGCAGTTCTGCGAGGACACTAGCGCGGCCTGCCCCCTGGATCGACATCAGCAACAGCTTATTTTCGAATCGTCGTGATCTCTCCCACACAGGCGCAAATCGTAGAATTCAGTTCGGCGTCAACAACCGCCGCGACGATCACCGCGGGCGGCGAAATGGTCGCGCAGACTTTGGTGAACGGCGGCGTTGCCAGCCAGAATTTATCGGGCACCTATTCCTTTAGTTTCTCAGGCGTTTCAAGCAGCGCGACGGAGGAGGCTGCCGCAGGAGAATTTGCAGCCAACGGATTTGGGTCCATCAGCGCCGGCAGTACGGCGCCGCCGCTGGCTCCCGGCGAAATGGACATCAACGCAGGAGGCCCAGTGGCGCTCAGCGCCTCCAGCTATTCGATCAGCGCAAATGGCCGCGGGACAATCACGCTGGGCGGACTTACGTTCGGTTTCTATCCGGTCTCGGCCAGCCGGGCGAAATTCATTGAGATTGATGCTCCGGTTGCTCCAGCCACGACGCCGGATTCAATCCTGGTTGGCGACGCGTACAAGCAGCAAACCAGTTCCACTTGCGGATGGGGCTTGAACGCGTTGAGCGGGCCTACAATTCTTGAAACCGCGGGAGCTTCTTCGGGAGTGGTCGTTGCAGATTTGGGCAGCTTCAGCGTATCCGGCTCGACCGGCTCTTTCAGCGGCGCTTCGCTTGACGAAAATAGCGGCGGCGCGGTTTCCTCGCAGCTGGCATCGCTGAGCGGGAGCTACACGATGGATCCCTGCGGACGCGGGACCCTGACGTTCGGCACACACTCCTATGTTTTTTACGTCATCTCGGCGTCGAATGCCGTGCTCCAGGAAACTACTTCCGGGATCGTTGGCCACGGCTTGCTGATTCCGTCGCAGGGCGGTCCGTTCATGAATAGCACTCTAACCGGCAGCTACGCATTCCGGTTGGCTGGAACGGATGCCGCCGGAGCTCCGGGCCAAAGAGAAGATTTAGTCGGACAACTGACCAGCAGCGGCTCGGGCGCGGGTCTGGCGGGCAGTATCGATCTGAACGACTTTGGAACGACGCAGGCGGGCGTGACGATTTCGACTGGAACTTATCTTCCTGCTCCAGCATCGAGCCTTCGAGGAACTGTCGCTCTCTCGCTGGCTACAACGCCGAGCGCCACGACCCGGAATCTAGTGCTCTACATGGTCAGCCCGACTCAGTTTTATGTCCTGGACGTGGACCCCAGCCCAGCAGGAACTGCGATTGGCGCGGTGTACAACCAGTTCTAGGCCCTGAGGCTCGGTGGCTGGAACGCCGGCCGGCGAGAATTTAAGTTATAATTTCGCATTTTTGAGGATCGCTTTGAGGATCTTCTTGAGGACTAAGGTTGAGAAGGAATACCGGGCGTCGGCAATCTCGGGCAGCGAAGAAAGAGGCGCGGTGAGTCGCTTGCCATTTTTTGTATTGTTCCTCGCTTTGTTCGGCGTGGCTTCCTGCGGCTCGGCGCCCGCGAGCACGGCGGTAACCTGCACAACCGACACTTCGACCAACTCCGCCACCACCTCCACGTCCACGTGCACCGACCCGGTGACGAGCATCAGCGTCACGATAGCTCCCGCCACGGTTTCCGTGAACGTCGTCACTACCGAGCAATTCCAGGACTCTATCTCCGGCGGCACAAATAGCGTACCCATCTGGAAAGTGAACAACATTCAGGGCGGCAATGACACCGTGGGCCGTATCGATTCCAACGGTCTTTACCATGCCCCGACCACGGTCCCGTCTCCCGCAACGGTTAGCGTGACAGTCGTCTCGTTCGAAGATCAAAACGTCTCTGCGACGGCCACGGTGACCATCACTCCCGCACCGGTCGTGGCGATCACTTCGCCCTCGGGGCCCGTCACGGTAACTTCAGGGGCCGGGAATACGGTGACTTTCAGCGCCACCGAAACGGGCGGCACGACCAACGTCATTCTTTGGTACGTGGGTCCGGTCGGCGAGTTGGGAGTTCTGGGGGGAAATTCGACGGTTGGCACGATCACCGCCAACGGCGTCTACAGTCCGCCAGCCACGCCCCCTGTCGGCCAGACCGTCACCGTTACGGCCGCGGCTCAGGATTCTCCGAACTCGACCGCAACCTTAGCCGTCACCATTAGCGGCTACTCTACGTCTTCGCTGCAAGGTTCGTTTGCGTTCTCCTTGTCAGGAAGTAATACATCGGGCCACTTCTTCCGGGCCGGAAGCTTTGTGGCGAACGGCGCAGGACATTTGGACAGCGTGCTGGAGGACGTCAACACGACGGCGGCCGCGACGTCCACGCCGATCTTCACGACTGGCGCGTATACCGTTGGCCCGGATGGCCGCGGCACGCTCAGTTTCAACGATGGCCTGACGCCCACCACTTTCGATTTCGTCCTCGCGAATGGAACGCAACTTCAGATTATCGGGTTCGACGCCACAGGAACGGCTTCGGGCCAAGCCAACGCGCAAGACACGTCCACGTTCGCAAACTCACCGCTCTCGGCCTTGAGCGGCACCTACGTTTTCGACTTTGCGGGCGTGGATGGATCGAACGGGATTTCGCAGATCGGCGAATTCAACGCGGACGGCGCTGGCAACGTGACCGCAGGTTCCATCGACATCAACGATGGCGGCGTTCTGAACCAATATCAAATCTCCGGAACCAAGACGGTTTGCACGCCTGCGCCCGCTTCCCTTTCCACATATTCCGTGAGCTCGAACGGTCGCGGGACGTTGACGCTAACGACGCTCGATTCATCCTGCGTCGCCGGTCCGACGCTGGCGCTCAACTTCTACGTCGTCTCGCGCGGATCCGCTAAATTCGTGGGTACCGATATCGTGCAGCAGGTCGCGGGACTCAGTTCGCAGCAGGCGCCCAACGCTACAATGAATCTGGCTGCCCTCAACGGCAACTACGCTTTCCTGCTGGCCGGAACCGGACTTGGCGGAACGATCGGAACAGCGGGAAGTTTTCTGGCGGACGGCAGCGGGCATATCACCAGCGGCGTGGTGGATGAAAACGTCGTGGCCGCCTCCGGCGTTCCGGCTCCCAATTTGCCAATTCTGGCGAATCCCTCGGGCGACAGCTACACGGTAGCTTCGAACGGCCGCGGCACGTTGACGTTTACGACGGCAGGCCGCACGTACACTTTTGTCTTCTACCTGGGCCCGGTGGGTTCCAACACCACCGCCGTGTTTCAGGAAACCGATTCGGCCATCGCCAGCGACGGAAATTTCACTTTGCAGCAGAGCGCGGCGTTCACGCTGGCATCGATCCAGGGGAACTATGCGATCGAAACGAGCGGAATTTCCGGAACGTCGCTGCAATCCAGCACCGGCGAGTTGGCCGCCGATGGCGCAGGCACAATCTCTTCCGGCAGCCTCGATAGCAACATCGCCGGCACGCTGACCTCGGGGCAAGCCGTGACCGGCTCTTACACAGCTCCCGGGTCTACCGGGCGCTCCGGGCTTACGCTCAACTCCGGCAGTCTGAGTTACGCCGCGTACGTGATCAGCCCCACTCAGGTTTACATCTTAGGGATACTGCCCGGCCAGTTGGCCGCCGGAGCGCTTCTCCGCCAATTCTGACGTCGAAGCCCCGACCCTCTACACCCCACAGGCTTGGCCACCCAGAGAAACCACACCGAGTGCATATCCCCACAGATGCGTTATGAGGATGCGCCATCCGCCGAAGCCGGGCGCTACAGGAATGGGGCATTGTGCCGCCCCTCCGGGGCTGTATCCTACCGCGTCTTAGGTTCCCCCCGCTTCCGCGGTGGGCTACGATATTTCGTCCCTGGCGGGACTTTCGGAAGAAGAAACCCCTCCATCGGCGAGGGTTTCTTGATTTGGTTCTTGATTTGGTTCTTGATTTGGTTCTTGATTTGGTTCTTGATTTGGTTCTTGATTTGGATTAGCGACTGGCGTCGACTTAAAACGGTGCGGATTCCTTTACGCGGATTGCACTTTGCGCAGCAGCAGTTCTCGACGCGCGCCACGTCTTCCGGCACGTCCACGCTCACCGAATCGAGCGTCGGTTTCGGCGACGCGAATCTTGTAGCCGTTTTCCATCCAGCGCAAGCTGTTCGAGTTGCTCGACGCGCTCGAGGTCTCCCAGCGGGCAGCGTGGGAAAATCGAGCAGGGCGGCGCGGCGAAATGCGTACAGGCCGAGGTGCTTCATGTGCTGCACGTGGACCGGCGCTCACGGTCGCGCACCCACGGGATGGGCGCGCGGGAAAAATACAGCGCGTTGCCGTCGAAATCGAGCACCACCTTCACGATGTTCGGGTCCATGATATCCGCGGGCTTGGCGATGGGGACCATGAGCGTGGCGACTGCAACGCCTTCGTCCGATTCAATGGCCTCAACCAGCGTGTCAATCGCCTCGGGCTCGACCAGCGGTTCGTCCCCCTGCACATTCACGAAAATCTCTTCGCCCGATCGCTGGTTTTGCGGCGGCGACTTCGGCGACGCGCTCGGTGCCGGAGCGGTGCTCGGAACGGGTCATGACCGCCTCCGCTCCGAATGCCGTCGGCAGCCTTCAGGATGCGCTCGTCGTCCGTGGCGATGATGACGCGGGAGATTTTTCCGCTTGCGCTGGCGCGCTCCCACACGCGCTGGATCATGGGCTTTCCGGCAAGCGACACGAGCGGCTTGCCCGGCAGGCGGGTGGCGGAATAACGGGCGGGAATCACGGCGATGGCCATAAAGATTTCTCTTCGCGCGCCGATGAATACGAGGCGCGGCGGAACACTAGAAATGCTATCACAGTGTTCGGAGAAACCTACAGGGGAGGGCTTCGGTCAGTGGGACGGACTTCAGCCTATAGGCGGGCTTCAGCCTGTCGGGTTTAGATTTCTGTTGTGCATCGATTGTAAAAACGCGGCAAGCATTCCGACTGGAATCCTAAAGTAAATTTATTGTCAAAATACAATCGAAGGACTTGCGCAGCCCGGCCCCAATGATAGAATGGCCGCCAAGGTTCCCATGTCGGAGCCAGCCGTGACCGCCGGGAAGTGCCGGCGAAGGCAGGCAACGCGGTGATGGCAGGACGAAATCGGATTCGTTTCCGGGTCTTCGCCCTCGCTGCGTGCGCTCTGTTTGCCGGAGCGGCCTTCGGCCAAACACCTGGTCCTGTCAAACCCCCGAAAACACCTGCTGAACCGGAAGTAAAGCCCGGCCAGGGCATCAAAGTCGACGTTGACATGACTCTGGTGAACGTCACGGTTACCGACCCGCTGGATCGGCTGGTCACCGGCTTGGAGAAAGAGCACTTTCGTGTGTTCGAAGACGGCGTCGAGCAGGAGGTGCTGACGCTGTCCAGCGAGGACGTGCCGGTTTCCATCGGCCTGGTTTTCGACATGAGCGGCAGCATGTCCGACAAGGTGGAAAAGGCTCGCGAGGCCGCAGTGCAATTCATGCGCACGGCCAATCCGCGCGATCAATTTTTTCTGGTGAGCTTCAATGACCGCGCCGAATTGACCAGCGGATTCACCACCAGCGTGGACGAGCTGCAAAACCGCATGATGTTCACCGCCTCGCGCGGACGCACTGCTCTGCTCGACGCCATTTACCTGGGACTCAGCCAGATGAGGGGTGCACACAACGTCAAACGGGCCTTGCTCATCATATCCGATGGAGGCGATAATCATAGTAGGTACAATGAAACTGACGTTAAGAACTACCTGAAAGAGGCCGACTGCCAGCTGTATGCAATAGGTATCTTCGATCCAATCGGCATTCGTTCCCGGACGCCCGAGGAGTTGGAAGGGCCCACGCTGCTTTCCGAAATGACGGAAATGACCGGTGGCCGCGTCTTTCCGGTGCAGAATCTCAGCGAATTGCCCGACATTGCCGCAAAGATCGGAATGGAGCTCCGCAACCAATATGTCCTCGGATACAAATCAAGCAACAAGCGCCACGACGGCGCGTGGCGAAAAATCAAGGTCAAACTGCGGCCACCCAAGGGACTTCCTCCCCTCAACGTCTACGCCAAGACCGGCTACTACGCGCCGACCGAGTAGCGGCGCCCGCTTTACCCTGCTTCTTCTTACAGTTTTTCTGGCAGTCGTTGGCACGCTCTTTACCGTGCGCGCCGCGGCTCAGCAGCAAGCCCCGATTTCTCCGTCATCGAAGCCGCCGGCGCCCCCTGCTCCGCCGGCGCCGCCGCAGGAAATTCCGCAGGGAGCTTACCGGATCCAGACGCAAGTCAGCCTGGTGGTGCTGCATGTGTCCGTGCTCAATGACCGCAGCGTTTTTGTGCCGGGACTCATGGAAGACAATTTTCGGGTGCTGGAAGACAAGGTCGAACAAAAGATATCGGTTTTTAAACAGGAAGACGTGCCGGTCAGTTACGGCCTGGTCGTGGATAACAGCGGCAGCATGAGAGACAAGCGCCCGCAGGTGAATGCCGCGGCGCTGACGTTCGTGAAGACCTCGAATCCGCAGGACGAGGGATTCGTCGTTAATTTCAACGACGACTATTATCTGGACACCGAGCACGACTTCACCAACGATCTGACCGAATTGAAGACCGCGCTGGAACGCATCGACGCCCGCGGCAGCACGGCGCTTTACGATGCGGTGATCGGCTCGCTCGATCACCTGAAGGAAGGCACGCGAGACAAAAAGGTTCTGCTGGTGGTGACCGACGGCGAGGACAATGCCAGCCGACACAGCCTGGAAAATGTGGTGGAGCAGGCGCAGCGGTCCGACGCCGTGATTTACGCCGTGGGCGTGTTCAGCGACGACGACATCAAGCATAATCACCGGGCCATGAAGAAGGCGCGAACCGCGCTTTCCGACCTGGCCACCGCCACCGGCGGCCTGGCATTCTTTCCGGAAAACGCCGACGATACCGAAGCCATCTGCACGCAGATCGCCCACGACATCCGCAATCAGTACACCATCGCTTACTACCCGACCAACACGGCGCATGACGGAACTTTCCGCACCGTGCAGGTTCAGGTGACTCCGCCCCGCGGCACCGGGAAGCTTATCGTGCGCACTCGTACCGGTTATTACGCTTCCCGCAGCCCGTCTTCCGGGAACTAGAGCGGGACAGGCTTCACAGGTTGCGGAAAAAGTACTGATTTTTGTCATTCCGAGCGGAACGAGGAATCTTTCCTGGGCTTGATTATCAGAAAAGAAAGAGAGATTCCTCGCTCCGCTCGGAATGACAGGTGGATGGGAGGCCGTTTTCCGCGGCCTGTTCAGCCTGTCTGTTTTTGTTTCGTGGCCACCGAAAATCAAAACTAGCCGGGATTGTGTTCTGTTACGACGCGATTTGCGGCAAGAAACTGCGCCCGTGCGGAATAGCCCCGCCAAAATTCTCCGCAACGGTCTGCCCCATGTCGGCGAGGGTGTCGCGGACGCCCAGGTTGACTCCGCGCTTCCCTGCCGTGCTGTAAGTGAGGATCGGAACGTATTCACGCGAGTGATCGGTGGTCGGCCACGCGGGATCCGGATCGCAGCCGTGATCGGCGGTGATCATTAGCAGATCGCGCGGAGCCAGGGCCTTCAGCAGCGGCGCGAGGAGCGCGTCGAATTCCTCCAGAGATTTCGCGAATCCCTCCACGTCCTTGCGATGTCCGTGGAGCATGTCGAAATCCACGAGGTTGGCGAAAATAAGGCCAGCCTTCTGCTGGGTCATGGTGGCGTGGAGTTTCTGCATGCCGTCCGCATTGCTTTTGGTGGTCACGTAGTGTTCGATCCCGCGGCCGTTGTAGATGTCGTGAATCTTGCCGATGCCGAAAATCGGAATTTTCCGTTCGACGAGGACGTCCATCAGCATCGGGCGCGGCGGCTCGACGGCATAATCGTGGCGGCGCTCAGTGCGCTTGAAATTTCCCGGCGCGCCCGTGAAGGGCCGCGCGATCACCCGGCCGACTTTGTTGGGACCATCGAGCATTTTGCGGGCAATTTCGCACATGCGGTACAGCTCGGCGATGGGGATCACGTCTTCGTGCGCCGCGATCTGGAATACGCTGTCGCCCGAGGTGTACACGATCGGGAAACCGGTTCGAATGTGCTCTTCGCCCAACTCCTTGATGATTTCGGTTCCGGAGGCGGGTTTGTTGCCGATGGTCTTGCGTCCGATGGCGCGTTCGAATTCTTCGATCAGTTCACGTGGAAAACCGTGTTTGTAAACGGGGAAAGCGTGCGGCAGCCAGATGCCGGCCATTTCCCAGTGTCCGGTGGTGGTGTCCTTCCCAGGAGAATGGGTCGCGCCTTTGCCGTAGCAGCCCTCAGGACGCGACGAAGGCGGCAGGTGGTCCAACGGAACGATATTCGCGATACCGAGGCTCACAAGGTTCGGCAACGCGAGCGGGCGGGATTTGGCGATGTGTCCGAGCGTGTCGCGGCCCACGTCATCGTAATCCGCGGCGTCAGGCAGCGCGCCGATGCCGACGCTGTCCAGGACAATCCAGACGATTCGTTCGAACGGCGCCATTGTGGCTCCCGGCGCAAAGTATACAGCCTGGACGATTCGAAGAAAATAAACGGGAGTCGCGATGGAAGTTGCCTGGGGGCGAAGGATGGCCGAAAAAGAAGCGCACGGCCGGTTGCCCGGCCGTGCGCCGACCTGGATCGCCGCTTCAGCTACGCGGCCTTTTCGAGCACCATCATGGCCGTCGCGGTGTTGGAGATGGCAACGTAATAGTTGCTGTGCACCTTCTTCACTTTGTCGCCGAGCGCACCCCGCATCGTCAGCCAGAGAATGAATTCGGCCCCTTGCGCTCCGGAAAGCTCGACCAGTTCCGGAATCGAGTAGCGCGCCAGGGTTTCCGGTTCGTTCACGATTTTCTCCATGCAAAGCAGGTCAAATTTCTTGTTGATGAAACCGGCGCGCTCTCCGTCCAGCTGATGCGAAAGGCCGCCGGTGCCGAGAACCACGACGTTGATGTCCTTGGGATACGATTCGATCGCGCGGCCGATGGCTTGCCCGAATTTGTAGCAGCGCAGCGGCGACGGCAACGGATGTTGCACCGTGTTGATGCAAACCGGAATCGTGCGGACATTCTCGTAAGAGTAGTTGGGCCAGAAGAGCGCCATGGGCACGCTGAATCCGTGGTCCACCAGCATTTCCTGGCAGGAGGTGACGTCGAACTCGTCCTCCACGACCGATTCGATCAGGTGCCAGGAAAGATCGGGGTCGCCCTTGAACGGAGGGATTGTGGGAATGCCCCAGCCCTCGTCGGCGTTTCGGTATTCGGGAGCCGCGCCGATGGAAAACGTGGGCATTTTATCGAGAAAGAAATTCAGGCCATGGTCGTTGTAGATGACGATGGCCACGTCCGGCTTCATCCTTTGGACCCAGTCTCGCGCGGGAGGATACGCGGCGAAGAATGGCTTCCAGTATGGGTCTTCGCGCAGTTGGGCTTCCTTGGGAATCGCGTTCCCTATGGAAGGAATGTGAGAGGTCGTGAGTCCGCCGACAATACGCGCCATGTGCTAGTCCCCCTGTGCCCTGATCTTCTTTTTGAATTCATCCACGGTCATCCCGGTTTGCTGCGCGCCTACATCCTGAACGCCCAGGCCGAAAATTCCCGCGAATTTCGCGAGGTAGTAGATGCAGCCGCCGGCGTGGATCAGCGCGAGGACGTTGCGGGCCTTGATGGCCGCGCGCTGCTCGCCGTTCAGGCCGTATTTCGCGCAGTAGGCGTCTTCGTCCTGCAGAAACGCTTCGCGATTCTCTTTGTTGTTGAACGAGTAGCACATCTTGTTCAGCGCATAGCCCTTCATGGCCGCTTTGCCGTCGAAGATGTAGGTGCCGGGGATGTGCACGTCGGGATGCGTTGCGTGAGTCATGCCAAGACTCCTGGGACGAATGCGTAATATCCACCCGTTCGTTTGGTTATTAATACAGGGTTATTAATACAAGAACTCGGGTTCATCGCAGTGAGAGCGGTCACACTATCGCGTGATGAAAATCACAAATTGAATTGGAGTGACTTATGCCGGACTGTTTTTGGGCGGCCGCTTTGCTTGCGTGCGCGTGCCCGCCTGAAGGCGGGCGCTACAAATTACGGTTCACTTCAGGCGATAGAGGGACACCAGATCGGACGTTGTGCCGTAGGGATCGGCCATTCGATCGGCTTCGTCCATTGCAATTCGAGCTGTCCAGAGGCGGGCGAAGAGGCCCTGAGCGGCCAAGGCGTCCGCGCAGGTCGGGTTTACATAGAGCAGATCCACCAGGCCCGGTCTCGAGGCGGCAGCTAGAGTTTCCGCCATCTGAGTGACCAGCGCGCAAGCGAACGGATTGTATAAGTAGACCAGCAGGGGCGTTCGCGGCCAACGAAAGTCTGTGACGTCCTGCTGCAGGATGCGAATCCTGCCGTGGGGTTTCGCGATGCGGCTCCATCGCGCGATGTTTCTTTGCGCGATGCGCGACAATTCCCCGCTGAGTTCGACGCCGATAACTTTCGGGAAGGGCAACTCCGACGCAAGAAGCAAAGCCCGGCCTTTTCCCGCTCCCACGTCCACGAAACTATAGGCTTCGATCCTTCCCGAAACAGCCGGCAAAGTTTCGCGCCAGCGGCGGCAGGCTTCGCGAAAAACGGATGGGGCTATCGCCGAATAGCCGTAGTTGTGCGCATCATTCCGGCGGCCTTTGACCAGATCTTCCGGGCCGAGATAGCCGCCCGTGTCCGTGCCGTATTTCCGGTCGAAGGGGTGAAGCGCAGCGCGGTTCGGAGCCATTTTCGATGCGCCTGTCAAAGTCGATCGATCCTCGCTCTACTAAGAATAACGTAAAACTGCGCATAGTTTGGTACAGCGAGCGAGAGTGGCTGTCCGGTGGTAGGCCACATTACAAGAAGCCGACTTCAAAGGACTTGGCTTTGCTTATCGATAAAGAGGAAATGCAGGCGGACGAACGCAACGCGTAGATCGGCTCAGTTTGAAAGTCCGTCGACCTTATATAAGAAGCATCCAATGAAACAGACACCGCCTAGATAATAAGTTGCGACCACCAACCAAAACACACTCGGCTCTTTGGCACGGACTTCTCGGAATATGGCCAACTACGGGCTATGCGGTACTGGGTCAGTTTGAAATTTCGACTCATTGACTCTCCCGCGAATCGGAGTACCATTAATCATCATGCCTGACCGCTCAAAGAAACGCCCTCGCGATCCAAACCAGCTTGCCTACCAAGTTATGCTCGAATCTACCGGACAGGCTCCTAAGTTCGAGCCTCCCGCCGAACCAGCCAAGAACCCCGCTGCCGTCGCTCTAGGACGCCTTGGCGGTCTCAAAGGCGGTAAGGCTAGGGCCGCAAAACTCAGTCCCCGGAAACGCTCCCAGATCGCTGCAAATGCTGCGAGGGCTCGCTGGAAGAATAAATAACATGGCCAAATCTCCTCAAGAACCTCCTAAGAGACAGCCGCAACAGCCACAACCCAAAAAACCTCTCACCGAAGATCGGAAGCTAAAGCCGCGTGACCCGAAGAAGGTGGAGAAGGGGGGAGCGTAATTGTTTTATATGTCGCGTCTCCCAATACGACAAGCAGCAAGAAAATCATGATTGCTAGGCAGGACTGAGAGCGTTTTATCATGGCTACCTTTTTGGCGTTCACCGCTTCATGGGAACCGATGCTGAGATGCATACTCGATATGTAGTACCGCTTCAATTTGTCAGGATTTGCGAGACCATCCTCCTCAAACCAATCCGAATCACTGGGTAGATCAAATTTCTGTGGCCATGTAGACGCCAAAGCCATAGCCCCGCCAACTACTCCTACCAAACATCCCAGTCCGACAAAACAAACAGCCCATCGGTCTATCCCAGCCGTCCAAATCGAAAAGGTGGAAACCATCAGTGCGATAATCGCGCCTGTGTAACCAGCGATTGCAACTGCTTTTGAGTCCAGTCGGTCAACCCGCTGCATACACTCGTCCAGCAGAATTTTACCCATATCATAAAGCTGGTCGGTAACTTCTTTAGAATCATAACTTACCAAAATATGCTCGACTCTGGTTTGGTCTATTGCAGCCATGTTAATTGCTCTAACTTTCTACTTGACTTTATGCTTGACCGCTGCTAGAATGTTCTCATTATGAACAAGCTAACTACAGAAAAGCGGCGTCAAGTGGTTGCGGCTCTTGTCGAGGGAAATGGCATCCGTGCGACCGTTCGCATGACGGGCGCTTCCAAAAACACGATTGCAAAATTGCTCGTGGACTTGGGTGCGGCGTGCTCTGACTACCTCAACAAGGCTCCGGTAAATTTGACCTGAAGCGCATTCAATGCGATGAAATCTGGTCGTTCTGCTACGCGAAAGAAAAGAACGTGCCGGAAGAATTTCGCGGCAAGTTCGGCTACGGCGATGTCTGGACCTGGGTTGGAATGGACGCCGACAGCAAACTGATTGTCTCTTGGCTCGTTGCCGGACGCGACGCGGGAAGCGCCTACACGTTCATTCAGGATTTGGCGAAGCGTCTTGCGAATCGCGTTCAACTCACAACGGACGGCCATCGCGCATATTTGTCCGCCGTCGAAGACAATTTCGGAGCCGCGATTGACTATGCGATGTTGGTCAAGCTTTACGGAAACGACGCCAGCAGCGAAACCCGGTACAGCCCGGCGGAGTGCATCGGATGCCGTGAAGTTGTTGTGACTGGGCGTCCCGATCCGAAGCACATTTCGACCAGTTACATCGAACGGCAAAATTTGACCATGCGAATGCATATGCGGCGATTTACTCGCCTGACCAATGCTCACTCGAAAAAGATTGAGAACCATATCGCCTCTATCGCCATCCACTATATGCACTACAATTTCTGCCGCATTCACGAATCTTTGCGAGTCACTCCCGCAATGGAAGCGGGAATCAGTGACCACGTTTGGTCTATCGAAGAAATGATCTCCTTATTGGATGCCAAAGAAATCAAGGCTACAAAGCCAATTCGCATTCGTAAGAATCAATCCTTGGACTCTGCCGAGTCAGCCTGATCTGGCGATTTCTTAATCTGTGCGAGTTTGTATAATGGCTTGCATGTTTCTTCCAACAAACGTGCAAAGTTTTCCGCTGAATCAAAGGTGTTCATTATCAATCCTATAATTTGTCTAGCGATTAAATCGGCCGAACGTAATCGTTCCGTTTCATCTTTCACCTCCTTATGTGGGCTGACCTCTACTTCGCCTTTGTAATCGATGGTGACAAGTTGGGTGTTACCACCGCATCCTTCGACGTGTTCCTTCACTTGGTCGATAATGTAAATGCCAACCGGGGTCGCTTGGCCGATCCAAGACTTTGGATAAAGCAGTCGCATTGTTAGGTAGGTAGCGAGAATGTCTCCACATCCAATGGCGTCTAATATGACGTTCCTTTTGAGAAGAGGGCCGCGAATCTTTATAAGATTAAATTCATTGAGTGCGGCCCACACACCAACGAGAAATTCTGTCTCTGGCACGCCTGACGGATAGAGTGGAATCAGCCTTTGATATTGAAAAGTCAGTTCATTCTCAGCAGCCTCAATCATAGCGTCAAGCCCTTCTACTCCTTTAGGCTCCATTGCACACCATAGTTTATCGGCCAGCACATCAATCAGATCACCGTCATTTCCAGCACCGGCAAATACTGCACAAGGCGATTGATTCATCGGAAAGATAGCGCCCTTAATTTCAATCTTCGGCTGTTTCAGCTTGAGATAGCCAGAAAACGTCTCTTGAGTATCGGCACACAGCATGATTCCATCGACACATCGGAACCCAACACAAATAGTCACGCGCTTCCTCCCAGGAAGCCGCTTGAATTTTGGTGGAGGGAAGGAATACGGCTTCGGGATGCTAATCAAAGCACACCCCGCGCCACAAGGCAATTGGGTTGCCATAGGCACCGCGCGGTTGGCGCGGAAAGCGGAAAGCCGAAACTGACCCAGTACCGGCTATGCCACTCAATTGCCCTACTCCTTGACGGCGACGTATAATTGAGCGTTTAGATGTGCGTCGTCAGAGACGCTGGAGAGGATGTCGAGTGGCCGCCAGAGAAGATGCCCCCGCGGGACCGTCCGCGTCGGTTCCTGCTCCCACATCCGTGGCTGAGGCTGCCGAGCCGGAGGCGATTCATGTGCACGGGGCGCGCGTGCACAACCTCAAGGACATCAGCTTCGATATTCCTCACAACGCCATCGCGGTCGTAACCGGGGTTTCCGGATCGGGCAAATCGAGCCTTGCATTTGACACGATTTACGCCGAAGGACAGCGGCGGTACATCGAATCGCTTTCGGCGTATGCGCGGCAGTTCCTCGAGCGCATCGAAAAGCCCGATGTGGATGAGATAACCGGAATCGCGCCGGCCATCGCCATCAAGCAGAAAAACTCGACGCGCGACCCGCGCTCGACCGTGGCCACCGCCACTGAAATTTACGATTATCTGCGACTGCTGTATGCGCGGGCGGGACGCACGTTTTGCACCAAGTGCGGCAGCGAAGTGCGCAAGGACACCATGGATGAGATTGCCGGGCATGTGCTGGCGCTGCCGCAGGGGCGGCGATTCTACGTGCTCTATACGCTGGATCTGGCGGCCGCCGCGCCTGCAGGGGCCGCGCCGCAGCGGCGAAGCGCGTCAAAAAAAGCGGCCAAACTCTCACCCGAAGCGATTCGCCTGGCCCTGGCCGGTCTGCAGCGGCGCGGCTTTCAGCGGCTATTCCAGGCGGGCCGGGTCCACGAATTCTCTTCGCCCGAAACGCTGCTGGACATCGATTTTTCCCTGCCCGTGTACGTGGTGGTTGACCGGCTGGCGATCGGGCCGGACATGCGTTCGCGCCTGGTCGATTCCGTGGAGATCAGCTACCGCGAAGGACGCGGCGAGGTCATCCTCAAGTTTGTGCCGGAGACGCCGGGTGGGCCGGCGGAACGGATGGTGTTCAACGAACGCTTCGAGTGCAAGGTTTGCGGCGCGATTTACCAGGAGCCGGAGCCGCGCCTGTTTTCGTTTAACAACCCGTACGGAGCGTGCCCGCGCTGCCAGGGATTCGGAAATACGGTCGATTTCGACATCAATCTGGTGATTCCGGATCGAAGCAAATCCCTGAACGAAGGCGCCATCCAGCCCTGGACCAAGCCGCGCTACCGGATACTGCTGCTGGAACTGAAAAAATTCGCGCGGGCCAATCGCATTCCGCTCGATGCTCCGTTTCGGAATCTGACGGTTGCGCAGCAGAACCAGATCATCGAGGGCGACGCCAAGTCCGGCTATGTGGGAGTGAACGGCTTTTTCCAGTGGCTCGAGCGCAAGAAATACAAACTGCATGTGCGCGTGTTTCTGAGCCGCTATCGCGGTTACGCGCTTTGCCCGGATTGCAATGGCGCGCGGCTGCGGCCCGAGGCGCGCGCGGTGCGCGTTTCGGGAAAATCCATCACGGAAGTGTGCGCCATGACCGTGGCGCGGGCGCGGCAATTCATGGACAGCCTGGAATTGAGCGCGGAACAGGCCGCCATCGCCGATAAGATTCTGGAAGAGATTCGCCGCCGGCTGCTATTCCTCGACGAGGTGGGCCTGGATTATCTTTCGCTGGACCGGCTCTCTTCCACGCTTTCAGGAGGAGAGGCGCAGCGCATTCAGCTGGCAACTTCGCTCGGGTCGCATCTGGTCGGCGCGCTCTACGTGCTTGACGAGCCCTCGATCGGACTGCATCCGCGCGACACGCACCGGCTGATCGAGATCCTGAAGCATCTGCGCGACCTGGGCAATACGATCCTGGTAGTGGAGCACGATCCCGACGTGATGGCCGCGGCCGACTACGTGATCGATTTGGGGCCGGGCGCCGGAGAAAACGGCGGCAGGCTGCTGTTCGCCGGACCGCGCAGCGAGCTTTTGCAGAGCCGCGATTCCCTGACGGCGCGCTACCTTAACGGCGAGTTGCGCATTCCCGTTCCCAACCTGCGGCACAAACCCAGCGGCCGGTTTCTGCGCATTTTCGGCGCGCGGGCGCACAACCTCCAGAACGTCGATGTGATGATTCCTCTGCACATGCTGGTGGCGATCACCGGCGTTTCAGGGTCGGGAAAATCCACGCTGGTGCATGACGTGATTTATAAGGCGCTGGAAGCGAAACGCTCGGGCGGAAAGTTTCAGGAGCTGTGCGAGCGGATCGAAGGGGAACAGCAACTGCAAGGCGTGGTGCTCGTCGATCAATCTCCCATCGGGCGCACGCCGCGATCGAATCCGTCCACGTATCTTAAGGCGTTTGACGCCATCCGCGAAGCTTTCGCCGCGACGCCGGAAGCCAAGAAGCGCGGCTACACCGCCGGCCATTTCTCATTTAACATTCCCGGGGGCCGCTGCGAAGCGTGCCAGGGCGAGGGCATCGTCACAGTAGAAATGCAATTCCTGGCGGACGTCGAGCTGATCTGCGAGGAATGCCGCGGCACGCGGTTCAAGAGCGGCGTATTGGAAGTGCGCTATCGCGAGAAGAACGTGCACGAAGTGCTGCAGCTGACGGTCCGCGAAGCGCTGGTGTTTTTTGCGGGAGTGCCTAAAATCACGTCCAAGCTGAGGATTCTGGACGAAGTGGGCCTCGGTTATTTGCGGCTGGGGCAATCCGCGACGACGCTTTCCGGCGGCGAGGCGCAACGCTTGAAGCTGGCCGCGCATCTTACCACGCAAGCAAACGAGGGCGTCTTGTATATCTTTGACGAACCCACGACGGGCCTGCACTTCGACGACATACAGAAGCTGCTTACGGCGTTTCGCAAGCTGATTGACGGAGGCGCGTCGATTCTGGTGATCGAGCACAACCTGGACATTATCAAATCGTCGGATTGGGTCATCGACCTGGGGCCCGAAGGCGGAGCGCAGGGCGGGCGGATTGTCGCTACCGGAACGCCCGAGCAAGTGGCGCGAAATCCGCATTCCTACACCGGAACGTTTCTGGCGCGAGTTCTGGCGAACTCTCAAGCAAACCACAACCATCAGGGCGCGGCGCCCGCCGGCACGCGGAACAAATGAAACGCGCGCGTTCTGGGGGCGAACTTGGGGCGCGCTGGATGCGGGCGGGCGTGACGGCCGCGTGGCTCGCGGCGGCGGCGATGCCGCTTGTCGCCCAATCGCAGCGAAAAGCTCCGGCTAGATCTCCCGCCGCGTCCGCGGCGCAGGCCAGCGAAGATCCGCTCGCTCCCCTGCTGCAGCAGGCTGCCGAGGCGATCGACAAAATGGACTTCGCCGCGGCACTCGATCCCCTGCAAAAATACATTGCGCAACGGCCGGACGAGGCCTACCCGCATTTTCAGCTGGGATACGCCTTTGCCGGATTGAAGCGCATGGACGATGCCGGGAGCGAATTTTCGCGAGCCGTTGCGCTGGATCCGAAAATGGCCGCGGCGTACTTGAATCTGGGCCTGGTGCTGATGGAAAGCGATCCCGCCGCTGCAGCCGACGCATTTCGCCACGCGGCAGAATTGCAGCCGGCGGAAAGCCGCCCGCGGTTTCTGGCGGGTTTCTCGCTGGAGCACGCCGGCAAATTTCAGGAGGCCATCGAACAGTACCGCGCAGCGCTGGCGCTTTCCCCGAAGGATTATGAGGCGCATTTCGCGCTGGGACGCGCGCTGCTGCGCACGAGTGACGCCGCTGGGGCGGAAGAGCAATTTCGCGCGGCGGTGGCAGCGCACGGCGACGCGCCCCCGGCCCATCTGGGCCTGGCAAACTCTCTGCTGGCGCAGAAGAAGTATGCCGCCGCGAGCGACGCGTTCGCCGAATACCTGAAACTGAATCCGGGAGACAAATCCGCGCATTTCAATCGCGCTTCCGCGCTTTTTAATCTTGGCCAGCTCGATGAGGCATTGGCCGAGTTGGACCGGGCGGACGCCGGCGGCGCGCGTTCGATGGAGCCGCTAAAACTGCGAGCCGAAATTTACGTGCAGCAGGAGAAATGGAAAGAGGCGGGGGACACTCTGAAACAGGCCCTCTCACTCGCGCCTCAGGATACGGAGGTGGCCGAGTGGATCGGGCACGTGGACATCGAGTTGCGGGATTATCCCGGAGCCGTTCACATCCTGGAACAGGTCGACGCGAGGACGCCGCAAAACGCCGACGCGCTGCGCGATCTAGCCGAGGCCTACTATCTGAATGAAAATTATGGCCCGGCGCTGGACGCAATGGACCGGCTTGCCAAGATCGAAACGCCCAAGCCGGGATCGTGGTTTATTCGCGCAATCTGTTACGATAAACTTTCGCGCAAGGCAGAGGCGATTGAAGCGTATCAGAAATTTCTCGATCGAGACGGCGGGCAGCATGACACGCAGGATTTCCAAGCGCGCCATCGCATCCCCGTTTTGCAGCGCGAATTGGCGCAGTCCAAGCGCAAGTGAGTGCAATCGATGGTATTTTTCTCCCTCCCAAGATGAGAATCCCGCTTAAAATCCGGGTAGCGTTGATGGCGGCGCTGGTGCTGTGCTCGCCGCTCGTCGCGCAAGACCGGCTGGCAGAGGACCTGGCGAAATACCAGCATGAGACCGACGCGGTCCGCAAGTCGCGCGATCTGGCCAAATTGGGAGACCAGCAGATCGAACTGGCGAGAAAACAACTGAAGGCGGGCGAGGATGTGGCTTCGCTTCAAACGCTGGAACAGTATCGCGACGAAGTTCACGACGCGGTTGCGGCTTTGCGCGCTACGGGCGTCGATGCGGAACGCAAGCCTGCAGGATTCAAGGAGCTGCAGATCAGCCTTCGCGAAACCATCCGGCGCATCGACGACTTGATTTTCACGCTGAACGTGGATAAGCGTCCGTTTTTTCGCGTGGTGAGGAACGATTTGTTCGCAGATCAAAACGAGCTGATCGACGAACTTTTTCCGCGCAGGCCGGACCGCAGCTCTCCGAAAACGGAACCATGAGGTGTCACATGCGAATTTTTACCGTACCGGGCGCCATGTTACTCCTTGCTGCTACTCTCAACGCCGCGTATGTCACTTTGGCCGGGCCTGCCCCGCAAAAGAAAGAGTATCTGTCCGAAGCGGAGGCCGACAAGATTCGCGATGCCGGCGAGACCGGCCCGCGGATCGTTCTGTATGCGACTTTCGCCTCCGACCGCATCAAGAAACTTCGCTACGAATTTGCGCACCTCGATCCAACCGACGACAAAAGGACCGATCGCCTGAACAGCCTCATTAACGGCTACGCGGGCTGCATCGATGACGCCACGGATCTGGTCGACATCGGGGTCGAAAAGCAGCAGGACATTCGCGAGGGCGTGAAGTTCCTGCAGGCGCGGCTCAAGGAATTTCTGCCCTATCTCCAGGACCTCTCCGCGAATGGCCCGGAGCGCGATACCTACAAAGAGAATCTGGACGACGCCATTGAGGCGACGCAGGACTCGGCCAAGGAAGTGGAGAACGCCGTAAAAGACATGCCCGGGCCGCCCGTGCGCCGCAAACCATCGTGAAAGGATCTTCAGGATTGCGGAAGGACCATCGAACGGGCACTGCGCTTCTAGGGGGCGAGCGCATTTTTCAGCGCATCTTCACGCGCCTGGGGTGCCAGGGCCGCCCGCCGCAATTTCAAGTCGAGCTCTACCCCTACGCAAATCTTTCGCATACGTTGCGGCTGCGCCAGGACGTGGCCTACGTGCGGCTGTCCGACATCCTGCAAGAGGTTTCCATCCCGGTGATTGAGGCGACCGCCGCGATTTTGCTGGGCCAAATGTATCGCCGCCGGGTGCCTCGAGAGCTGCGCGATCTATATCGCCAATTCGCGCTGGCGCATTCGACCAGGAAACACATCGCGCGGGTGCGCCGCAAGCGTGCCAGACGCATCCAGGACCATCCGCTGGGAACGGCGCACGATCTCGAACCGATGTTCGCTTCGCTGAACCGGGAGTACTTCGACGGGCGTCTACGACGGCCGCGCCTGGGCTGGAGCGCGCGGGCGTGGCGCTCCCAGTTTGGATGCTACGATCCTTCGCTCGATCAAATCGTGATGAACAGGCGGCTGGACCGCGTCGAAGTCCCGCCTTACGCGGTGGAATTCATCCTTTACCACGAAATGCTGCATGTGAAACATCCCCTGCGCGCCACCGCATGCGGGCTTCAGGCGCACTCCCGGGAATTTCGCGCTGAGGAAAAGCGCTTTGCGCACTATGCCCTCGCGCGGAAATTTCTGGAGCATGTCAGTTAGGCGCCATGAGCAGCACAGATTTCAGCCGAGCGTCTCTGTTCAGTTCACCTTAGTTCACCTGGCTGAACACATCAGCCAAGATCTAACGGACACGCACTGCTTGAACGGGGCGCGAAAAAAGTACTTTTGTCATCCCGAGCCTAGCGAGGAATCTCTCGTGGGTTTAACTGTCAGAAAAGAAAGAGAGATTCCTCGCTGCGCTCGGAATGACAAAAAGAGTTGGGGACTTGTTCGGGGCTCGTTCGGCGACTTGTTGGACAACCTTTTGGACGACGTTTCATCGACGTTGAACGAATTGGGGCGACATTTTTCGCCGCCTGAGAAGTCTGCGCTACTCCTTTTTGGTGGAATCCTGCGCGGATTTTTCCTCGAGGTCTGAAATCAGTTTCTTTATATGTTCGGCGTCAGGGGCTTTTGGCAGCATTCGCAAATATTTGTTGTAGGCGTCCGCGGCCTTCGAGTATTCGTGCTTCTTTTCATAGGCCTCGCCCAGAAACTTCCAGGGCGTCGCCACGCCTGGCTGATAGTTGGACGACTCGATTAAGCGATCGATAGCCGCGTCATAAACCCCCTTTCTCAGGTAGAAGATGCCGATATCCAAACTTCGTTGCGCGTGAAGCGGATCGAATACCGGTTCAGAGGGAGCGGCCGCCGCATCGGATGCCACATCTTCGGCAGGGGGCGGCGGAGGCGGAACGCTCGGATCGATTGGTTTTGCCGGCGCGGCAGAACTCGCCGGCGCGGACGCGTGCGCGGAGGCGGGCGGCGCCGTTGCGGGTGAATCGGGCGGAGGCGGCGGAACGCGAGGATTAATTTGCTGAGCGTTCATGGTTCCAGCCCCTGCGAGCAGGAATATTCCGAAGAAAACGATGCATGCGGGTCGGTTCATGTTACGCGCAGATTAAGATTCACTTTGCTATCATAGATGTTGCCCGAGAGCGGTTCGCCGCGCTTGCTATTCTACTCCCGCAATGGAACTTGCACAAAAAGCCGCCAGCCTTCCCGTGGAACCCGGAGTTTACCTGTTCAAGGACGCACTGGGGAAAATCCTGTACGTGGGAAAATCGAGTTCGCTGCGAAATCGCGTGAAATCCTACTTCCTCGAATCGCGATGGTTAGACGCGAAAACCGGTTCCCTGGTACGGGAAATCGCCGATCTTGATTATATCGTCGTGGACAACGAGCGCGAAGCCCTGGCGCTGGAAAACAGCCTGATCAAGCAATACAAACCCAAGTTTAACGTGCTGCTGCGCGACGACAAGACCTATCCGTACATCCGCTACACCGCCTTCGAGAAATATCCACGCGTGTACGTGACGCGGCGCCTGACCAAGGATGGCTCGATTTATTTCGGGCCGTTTTTTCCGCACAGCCTGGCGTACCGGATCGTGCATTTTATCCACAAAACGTTCCGCATTCCCTCCTGCACGGTGGACCTGACGCGCGCGCACCCGCGTCCCTGCCTTCAATACTATATTCATCGCTGCCACGGCCCGTGCGTTCCCGGTCTGACCACGGATGAGAAATACGCCGAGGCGGCGCTGGACACGAAAATGTTTCTGGAAGGCCGGCGCCACGTTCTAATGGAGAGCCTGGAATCCCGCATGATGGAAGCTTCCGAGACGGAACGCTACGAGCAAGCCGCGGCGTACCGCGACCTTTTGCAAACGCTTGCCGAAATTGAAGAGCGCCAAAAAATTGCCGCTGCCCAGGGGGACGACATTGACGTCCTCGCGTGGCACGCGGAACCTCCCCTGGTGGCCGTGAATCTATTTCATCTTCGCGGGGGCCGAGTCGTGGATCGGCGCGATTTTTACTGGGAAGATCTTGCGGAATTCGAGCCGTCCGAATTTTTGTCATCGCTCCTGAAGCAGCTCTATCTCGATGCGGCATACCTGCCGCGCGCCATTCACGTGCCGATGGACTTCGACGACCGGGAAATCCTTGAAGACATGCTCAGCGAACGGGGAGCGCATCTGGAGCCGCCGCGCAGCCGCGTGGAAATTTTGATGCCTCAGCGCGGCGCCAAGCATGCCTTCCTGGAACTCGTGGAGAAAAATGCACAGCATTCGTTCGAGCAGCGTTTTCGAGTGCTGAAACCCAGCTCCAAAGCCATCGTGGAGGCGCTCGAACAGGCGCTCAATCTGCCGGAACCGCCGCGGCGGATCGAAAGCTTCGATATTTCGCATTTGCAGGGGTCGGACACGGTTGCTTCCATGGTGGTCTGGGAAGACGGGCGAATGAAGAAATCGGATTACCGGAAATTCATCATCCGCGGGCAATGGGGCAACGACGATTTTGCCAGCATGAAGGAAACCGTCGAGCGCCGTTACCGGCGAGTGCAGGAAGAAAAAAAGCCATTCCCGGGACTGATCCTGATTGACGGGGGAATCGGCCAGCTTCACGCCGCCGGAGCGGCGCTCGAAAAACTCGAAGTCATCAATCAGCCCGTCGCGGCCATTGCCAAGCCGGAAGAAATTATCTATGTCCTCGGCCAGGAGGATCAGCCGATCCGGCTCGAGCATCATTCCCCAATACTCCACCTGATTCAGCAGATTCGCGACGAAACGCATCGCTTTGCCGTCGGTTTTCACCGGCAGCGGCGCTCCAAACGCACGATTCAGACCGGCCTTGAGAACATTCCCGGCGTAGGCCCTCGCACGGCACAAAAGTTGCTTCGGAATTTCGGCAGCGTCGCGCAGTTGCGCTCGGCCAGTGTCGAACAACTCGCCAAGGTCGTTCCGCGAGGTATCGCCGAGCGCGTCTCCGCGCATCTGGCGGAAGCAGACGGGGCCCGTTGATGCCGGGCGGACGTTACTCAAGCCGCCGACGGGACGGCCGATTCTGGAAGACAGGACGTGCTAAGGACAGCATGGAACGGCAGTCCTGATTGATTCTAAGGGTTCTCTGTGCTACGTTCGAATCGGTAAAGGAGGATTCCATGTCGGACAATTCCGGATCAAAAGTGAGCTATTTCCTGGTGGGACTGGGAATTGGCGCGCTGGTCGGCATTCTGTTTGCGCCCAAGTCGGGCGAAGAGACCCGCGAATTCCTTTCCGTGAAGGCTGACGAAGGGCGCGAATACGCGCAGCGCAAAGCTCGGGAGTTGCGCGAGCGAGCCGACGATATTCTGGAGCGTAGCAAGAATGTCGCCGTGCGTCAGAAGGAAACGATCTCAGCGGCGGTGGATGCGGGGCGCGACGCGTATCAGCGCGAAAAGGCGAAGGCACAGTAATCGTTAAGAGGTAAACAAATGGAAAACTGGATACCTTTGTTCGTGGTGGCAACCGCGATTGCGGTGGTCTTGCAGGCAATCGTGTTGATCGCTCTGTTTATTCAGCTTCGCCGGACGGCCATGCTGGTTGAGCGGACGGTGACCGACCTCAATACCAAGCTGAACCCCCTGATCTCCCGCGTGCAACTGCTGGTAGATGACGTTTCCCCGCGAATCAGCGGCATCGTAGCGGACGCCGCAGAAATTACGCGCATGGCTCGCGGAGAAGCGCAAAAGCTCGATCGCGTCCTGAGCGAGGTTCTGGAGCGGCTGCGACTCCAACTGATCCACGTCGATCATATTCTGACCGGGGCGATGGAAGCGGTGGAAGAAGCGGGTTCGCGCATGCGGCAAACGGTTTGGGCGCCGGTGGTGAAGGCGACGGCGTTGCTGAGAGGCGTTCAGGCCGGACTTGAGTTTTTACGGACCGCTCGGCAAAGGCGGGACGGCGTAGAAATTCCCGGCGAGCAGCAAGACGAGGGAATGTTCATCTAGGGCACGTCCGCGGCCGGAATCCCATTTAAGAATTTAAAATTGGTTGAAGGATTGGGCTCGCGAACTCGCGCCGAATGATTCGGCGCGCCATTACGGGTTCCGCCGGATCCAACCCCCGCCCAGGACTACATCCGCGGAATAGCAAACCGCGGCCTGCCCGGGCGTAACAGCGCGCTGCGGCTCATCGAACGTCACACGCGCGGACGCCGAATCGATCGGCTCGATGGTTGCGGCGGCTGGCTCGTGGCGGTGCCTGATTTTTACCGTGGCGCGCACGGGCGATTCCAGACCGGCGAACGAAATCCAATTCACGTCGCGAATTTCACACACGCGGGTGCGCAACTCGGAATCGTCGCCGACTACCACGCGATTGGCGGCGCGATCCAGCTCAACCACATAGAGCGGCTTGCCCGCCGCTACGCCCAGCCCCTTGCGCTGACCGATGGTGTAATTGTGCACGCCGTAATGGCGGCCGATTACTTCTCCGCTGGTAGTGACGAGTTCGCCCTCTTCCGAAGGCAGGGATTCGCCGCGCTCTCCCAAATAGGCCGCGATGAACTTCACATAATTGCCCGACGGGACGAAGCAGATTTCCTGGCTCTCGGGCTTTTCCGCGACGGGAAGCGCGGCGCGGCGCGCGATTTCGCGCACGGAGGTCTTATTGAGTTCCCCCAGCGGGAAATCCGTTCCCGACATCTGCTCCTGCTTCAGGCCGAATAGAAAATAGGTCTGGTCCTTGGAATTGTCGACGGCGCGCAGGAGTTCATAGCGGCCGGTGATTTCATTCCTGCGGATGCGGGCGTAATGGCCGGTGGCCAGGCGGTCCGCTCCGATCTGGCGCGCGGTCACGAGCAACGGATCGAACTTCACATGGTTGTTGCACATGGTGCACGGAATCGGCGTGCGGCCGGCGAGATAATCTTCGACAAAGGGTGCACCACGGTTTCCTCAAAGCGCTGCTCGTAGTTCACCACGTAGTGCGGCATGCCCAGATGTTGCGCCACGCGCTTGGCGTCGTACACATCGTCCAGCGAACAGCAGCGCCGTCCGTGCGAGCCGCTGCGGTCCAGCTCCGGCAAGCGCCGCTGGTTCCATAGCTGCATGGTCAAGCCGACAACCGGATAACCGCGCTCTTTCAGAATCGCGGCGACCGCCGAGCTGTCCACGCCGCCGCTCATCGCGACGGCTGTCATCGGGCTCTGATTTGGACTCATCTCGATCATTTATTCGCAGGGATCCTTAGCCGCGTCATGGCATGCGGGCAAAAGATGGCGACCTCATATTATACCGTCAAATCAGGCGATTGCAGGTTTCTTGTACGTGGGTGAAAGCTGGCGGAGCCGCTCGATCACGGGCGGAATTGTTTCGAGCGCAGAGTCGATTTCCTCCGCGGTTGTCTGATGCCCGAGGCTCAGGCGCAACGTGGCGCGGGCGTCCTCCGCAGCAAGGCCCAGCGCCATCAGCACGTGTGAAGGTTCGAGGGCGCCGGACGAACACGCCGCTCCGGTGGAACACGCGATTCCTTTGAGGTCCAGGGCGATCACCATCGATTCGCCTTCGATGAATGGAAACGTCAAATTGGTTGTGTTGGACACTCGCGGCGCCCGCGCTCCGTTGACCCAGGATTGAGACACGCGAGCAAGCAGACCTTGCTCCAGGCGGTCACGCAGCCCGCCTACGCGTTCTCGTTCCGCGCGCACGCCTGCCCCCGCGAGTTCCGCCGCTTTGCCCATGCCGGCGATGGCGGCAACATCCTCCGTTCCCGGACGCCGATCCCGCTCCGAATGTCCTCCGTACAGAAGAGGCGCCAAGCGCGTTCCCTTGCGGATGTAAAGCGCGCCGACTCCCTTCGGGCCGCAAAATTTATGTGCGGAAATCGAGAGCAAATCCACGCCCAGACTTTCCACATCGATTGGAATCTTTCCCGCGGCCTGCACGGCATCGGTATGCAGCACGATTCCCTTCTCAGCGGCAATCTCGCTGACCGCTTCGATCGGCTCGATCGTGCCAATTTCGTTATTGGCAAGCATAAGCGTGATCAGCACGGTCTCGGGACGAATCGCTTCGCGAACATCGTTCGGATTCACGCGCCCTTGGCGATCGGCGGGCAAAATGGTGAGATCGACGCCGCGCTGCGCTAACGCTCTGCAGGGATCGAGCACGGCAACGTGCTCAATCGCGGATGTAATCACGTGCTTGCTCGCGCCAGGTGCCGCCGCCACGGCGCCGAGAATGGCATGGTTGTTCGACTCCGTGCCTCCGCTTGTAAACATGATGTCGCCAACGTGCGCGCCTAAAAACGCCGCCACGGAGGAACGAGCCTGCTCCACAGCTTCCCGCGCATTCTGGCCATAGGCATGGATCGAGCTGGCATTGCCAAATTCCTCGGTGAGGTAGGGCAGCATGGCCGCTAACACTTCGGGCCTGATGGGGGTCGTGGCGTTGTGATCGAAGTAAATCCGCTTCATATTGGAGCCATCCAGCCATGCATGGGGATTGGCTGCCGAAAGGCCTAGACTGCAGAATATCGTCGGCAGATGGGTCGGTCAAGGCAATGGTCAAGGCAGTGGTGATGGACGCGCTCGCCGAGGGAAATTGAGTTTCCCGCCGAACAGGGCCGCCCAAGCAACAGCACGAACGCGTTGCCTTGACACCGTTATTCGCCTCCGATAACTTGCAGAAGCAGTAAGAAGCATGGGCGCTCGCATGCTTCGCGGGTGACACCCGAAACGGAGACTGTTTTGGCCGATCCTATCATCACGCTCACCACGGATTTCGGAACCAGCGACCACCTGGTCGGCGCGATGAAAGGCGTCATCTTGAATATCAATCTGGCAGCGCGGATTGTGGACGTCAACCACAGCGTCGTTCCCTTCGACATTCTGGACGGCGCGCTTTCTCTTGCGAATTCGTACTCCTATTTTCCGCCGCGCACGATTCACGTCGTCGTCGTCGACCCGGGAGTGGGCACCGAACGCCGTCCGATCCTGGTGAGCGGCGAGAAGCAGTTCTTCATCGCGCCGGACAACGGTGTTCTCTCGATGATTTATGAGCGCGAAGCGTGCACCGTCCGGCACATCACCGCGGAACATTACTTTCTGAACCCGGTAAGCCCCACCTTCCACGGCCGGGATATCTTCGCGCCCACCGCGGCCTGGCTGTCGAAGGCTTTTCAGACCGAAGCATTCGGAGAGTCCATCACGGACTTCGTGCGGTTCACCGTGCCGAAAGCAAAATCCAGCGGGAAGTCCGTAAAGGGCGTGATCCTGCGGGTCGACGCGTTTGGAAACTTGATGACCAATTTAACGGCGGACGATATTCCCATCGGAGCGTTGGGCGGCGGAACAATCAAGCTCTCGGTAAATGGCAAGCAGGTCGTCAAGTTCGCCCAGACGTTTGCTTCGGGCAACGCGGGAGAGCCGTTCGCGGTGCTCGGCTCCGCGGGCTACGTCGAAATTGCGGTGAACCGCGGCAGCGCCGCGCGCACGCTGGGAGTGAACCGTGGCGCGGGAGTGACGCTGGAGTTGGGCTAGGTGGGGTTTTCTTGTGGGACAGACATCAGTCTGTCTGGGTTTGACTATCGCCAGCCAAGCATTTAAACCGGACAGGCCAATCCTCAGCGTTGCAAATCCATGGTGGTCAGAAACGCGCGTGTGCGGGGATCGAGCCAGTCGCGCAGCGCATCGCCCAGGAGATTAAAAGCCAGGACCGCCGCCATTATTCCCAGCGCGGGAAACACCACGAGATGGGGCGCATCGAACAAGTGATTGCGTGCGTCATTGAGCATGGCGCCCCAACTGGGCGTCGGCGCGACAACACCCAACCCCAGAAAACTTAGCGTCGACTCCGCCAGGATCGCTCCTGCCATTCCGATCGTCGCCTGAATCAAAACCGGTTGCAGCGTGTTCGGCAACAAGTGCCGCAGGAGAATGCGCGCATGCGACGCGCCCAGAGATCTCGCGGCCAGAATGAACTCCATTTCGCGCACTTTCATGACCTGCGCGCGCGCGAGACGAGCATATCCCGCCCAGCCGGTAATAATCAGCGCCAGGATGACTTTGTCCAATCCCGGGCCAAGAAACGCGGCAAACGCAATGGCCAGGAGAATCCCCGGAAATGAGAGAAATGAATTGATCAGCACAATGTTGACAAACCGGTCGAACGCGCCGCCGAAATATCCGGAGAGCGAGCCGAGAGCCAACCCCACGAGCCCGGCGCCCAGCACGACGGAAACGCCGACCAGCAGCGAAACACGCGCGCCATACAGCGTGCGGGACAACACGTCCCGTCCCAATTCATCGGTGCCCATCCAGTGCTGCATGCTCGGCGAAAGCAACCGATTCGGCAAGCTTTGCGCTGCGGGATTTGCCGGGGCGATCCACGGCGCCAGAACAGCCAGCAAAATCAGCAGGAAGGTTACGGTGAAACCCCAGCGACCCAGGCCGCTGGTGCGGAGAAACTGTCGCAGAGAGGATAATTGCTTCATTCGGCGATTCCGGGTTCGGGAGTTTTTCGCTGTCGTTCCTGATCCATTCGGCCCAAGGCAGCGGCTCGCCCAAGCTGAAAGCCTCCGCGTCGGACCATCTCTGTACCATCATTGTTCGACGGACAAACAGTACATTTGTATTTCATCATTGCAGGCGCACCCTGGGATCGACGACCGCGTAGACCAGATCGGTCAGCAAATTCACAGCGACGTACGACACCGCGATGATCAGGATACAGCCCTGCAGCAGCGGATAATCGCGCGCGGAGATGGCCTGCACCGCAAGACGACCGATTCCCGGCCAGGAAAAAATCGTTTCGGTGACGATTGTGCCCGCCAGGAGCGAGCCGAACTGCAATCCCACGATTGTGATTACAGGAATCAGCGCATTCGGAAACGCATGCCGGAATAGCACCGCCGTTTCGGAGATGCCCTTGGCGCGCGCCGTGCGCACGTAGTCACTGGAAAGTTCCTCAATCATCGACCCGCGAACCATGCGAGTGAGAATGGCCGCGAGCGCCGCGCCCAAGGTTGCGGCCGGCAAAATCAGGTGGCTGATTCCCCCGCGTCCTGACACGGGCAGCCATCCGATTTCGATCGAAAAAACCAGGATCAGGATCGGGCCGAGCGCAAAGTTGGGAATCGAAAGCCCCAACAGCGTGAAGAACGAAGTCGCGCGATCCGCCTGGCTGCCGCGCCGCCGGGCCGAAAAAACCCCCGCGGGAATCGCGATCGCCAGGCACACGGCAAGGGCTGCCAAGGACAATTCCAGGGTCGCGGGAAAACGCTGCAGCACGATCGAGCGCACGGGAGCGGAATAACGCATGGACTGGCCCCAATCGCCGCGCGCCAGTCCCTCAAGATAGCGCACATATTGCACGCTGAGCGGCTGATCGAGTCCCAGCGTGTGCCGCAGTTGCGCAAGGTCCTCGACCCGCGCATCCTGGCCCAGCATTTGCAGCACGGGATCGCCCGGCACGATGTGGATCATCAAGAAAACCATCGTAAGAATCAGCCAAAGCGCGGGCAGCGTATACAAAAGGCGCTGAAGGAAATGCCGGATCATTTGGGTTTGAGCACTTTCTCGGCGGCAGGTTTGGCCTCGGGAGCCGTCGTTGAACTGCTTCGCTCGCCCGCAGGTTTCAATCGCTGAATTTTCACGCGGGCCACTCTGCGCCGGTCCATCTCCACGACCGTGAAGCGATATCCGTCAAAATCGAAGCTCTCGCCGCCGCGGGGAATGAATCCGAGGCGCGCCAGTACGAAGCCTCCGACGGTGGCGTAAGATCGATCTTCGGGCAGAGCGATGTTGTACTGCGATTCTAGGTCGCGCAAACCCAGCGATGCGTCGAAGATCATCGCGGCGTCCGCGCCCTGACCGACGATAACCGGGTTCTCGACGACATCGAACTCGTCGTGAATTTCGCCCACGAGCTGCTCCAGGATGTCCTCAAGCGTGAGCAGCCCCAGAATGGTTCCGAATTCATCAACGACCATGGCCATCGAGCTGTGGCGGGAGCGAAATTCCCGGAGCATCTCGCTCACCGGCTTGCTTTCCGGAACAATCACGATTTCATGCAGCATATTTCGCACGGTGAACTCGGAGGCAGTCCAACCTTCCTCGGCGCGCCTCTCACGATCGAGCAGCACCCACACGATGTCTTTGATGTGAATGTACCCCAGCACCTGTTCGCCCTTGCCCTCAAAAACAGGCAACCGGGACCGCTGCGTCGTAACGAAAACGCGCATCACATCGTCCAGCGTATCGTCGGCAGTCACGAAGTGAACGTCGGGCCGCGGTACCATCAATTCCCGCACCTGCATTTGATCGAGCTCAAGCGCGCCCAGGATGAATTTCTCTTCCTCCGCTCCCAGCAGTCCGCGCTCGCGCGCTTGTTGAATCTGAATCTGCAATTCCTCGGCTGAGTGCACCTGCGTATGGCTTGGAGTACCCGAAAAACCCAGTCCGCTCAGCACCCACCGGCTCATCCCATCGAGCAGCTTAATCGCGGGACGAAACGCTTCGAGATACCATTGGAACGGCGGAGCAACCAGGAGCGCCACGCGCTCAGCCCGCTGCAGGCTCATGCTTTTCGGAACGAGTTCGCCGAGCACGACGTGCAATGTGGTCAGGAAAAGGAAGGCGACGGCGAGCGAAATCGCGTGGATCACCACCAGGGTGTGCTTTCCGGGAATGTTCGCGAGCAGCGGACTTAGGATCGAGGCCAGCGTCGACTCGCCCAGTGCGCCAAGTCCCAGGCTGGTGAGCGTGATGCCGACCTGAACGCCGGAGACCACGCTGTCCAGCTCTCCGATTAAACGCTGAACAATCTTCGCGCGAACTCGCCCTTCTTGCACCAGTTGCCGCACGCGGGAATGCCGCACCGCAACCAGCGAAAACTCGACCGCCGCGAAAAATCCATTCACGGCCACGAGAGCGAGTAGTCCGAGGAGTCGCAGCCCAATCAAATCGACAAAGTCCCCCGCGCGCTCATTCTAGCAGTCCCAGCACGCCAGCCCCAAGGAAGTCGCAGCGCGTTGCTATCCAAACGTGGCTGATCGATCCGCAGCCGCGGGCCACACAAACCGGTTGTTTCGGCCGCATTTCGTGCATTAGAATATGTTCTCAATCCGCCACCCGAATTTCACGTCTCCGAACGGCGAAACGTACGGGAATTTGGGCGTGACAACCGGGTAGGACCACCAACAACGCGGACGTCTCAAATACGTTTGTGCACATCAGCTCTACGTTGATCGCCAGCGGCCGTGAATCATGACCATCGTGAATCCCGCATCGACACAGAGGCCCGGAGCCGAGAAGAAGCCTGATTTTGAGTGCTCCCTCGCACGCCTCGAAGAAATCGTCGGAAAACTTGAGAGCGCCAATCTGTCGCTGGAAGAAGCCATGAAGCTCTTCGAGGAAGGCGTGCAACTTTCGCGCGACTGCCAGAAGCATCTGGAGCAGGCCGAAGGAAGGGTAGAAATCCTGCTGAAGAAAGCCGGCGGCGAGATGGCCACGGAAGCCTTCGATCCCGAAGCCGAGGAAGATTCTTAACCGGCCGCCGCGAGCGTTCCTCCGAGCCTCTCGTTCCCCCTGATGAACCTTCCCGCATTTTTCGACGAAGACCGGGCCGCGGTAGACGCTGCCCTCGACCGCTTGATGCCCGGGGAAGATGCGCAGCCTCCGTCGATTCACCGCGCCATGCGCTACAGTGTTCAAGCGGGCGGAAAGCGCGTCCGGCCGATTCTGTGCCTCGAATCCGCGCGAATTTTTGTCGCCGATGTCACTCCCATTTTGCCGGTGGCCTGCGCGCTTGAGTTCATCCACACCTATTCGCTGATCCATGACGATCTGCCGGCGCTCGACAACGATGACTTGCGGCGCGGCAAACCCACCTGCCACAAAAAATTCGGCGAGGCGACAGCCATCCTGGCTGGCGACGCGCTGCTGACGCTGGCATTTGAAACGCTCGCCAATGCTCCCATCGATCCCGCGCGGCGCGTGGCGATCTTTCTCATGTGGCTGCCTCGGCCGGCACCGTGAACGGCATGGTTGGCGGGCAGGTAGCGGACCTGGAAGCCGAGAGACGCGCCATCGAACCCGCTGACCTCGAATACATTCACCAGTCGAAGACAGCGGCCTTGATTCGCGCATCCGTTGTCTCCGGCGCGATCGCCGGCGGCGCGGCTGTCGAAGACGTTGCGCGGCTGAAACTTTTTGGCGAGACGATCGGATGGGCATTTCAGGTCGTCGACGATATCCTGGACGTCGAAGAATCATCCGCCGCGCTGGGTAAGACGGCGGGAAAAGACGCCGCGCAGCAAAAGGCTACCTATCCTTCGCTGTTCGGACTGGAAAAATCGCGGCAATTCGCGAAAGAGCTGGAAGCCCGGGCCATGTCGGAGATCGCGGCTTACGGATCGCGCGGCCGCGCGGCTGCGCGAACTGGCCGAACTGATCGTTCAGCGGCGGGCATAGCCTAGGTAGGACAGGATTCAGCCTGTCGGGTTTAGATGCCTGCGCGCCGTTTATCTTAAACCTGACGGGCCGAAGCCCGTCCTGCCGCGAAACTCTTGCCACCCAAACCCAAAACCGCGAAAAAGAGGCTCGACCTGCTGGTCGTCGAGCGAGGCCTTGCCGAATCTCGCGAAAAGGCACAGGGCATGATCCTCGCGGGAGAGGTGCGGGTGAACGGCGAGCGCAGCGAAAAAGCGGGAGCGCAAATCGCGGAAGACGCGCGCATTGAAGTGAGCGGCACTTCATCAAAATATGCCAGCCGCGGAGGGCTGAAGCTGGAAGGCGCGATTGAAGATTTCAGTATCGACGTTGCGGGAAAAACATGCCTGGACGTCGGCGCGTCCACCGGAGGCTTCACCGATTGCCTGCTGCAACATGGCGCGCGCCGCGTTTACGCCGTCGACGTGACGCCGCAGCAGATGGCTTGGCGTCTGACGCAAGATTCGCGCGTCATGCAAATCAAGGCGAATGCGCGCAATCTTCACCCGGAGCAAATTCCGGAGCACGCCGATCTCGTGACCATGGACGTCTCTTTTATTTCTGTGGCGAAGGTGCTTCCGGCCATCGTAGCGGCCGCTGGCGCCACGGCGGAGTTCCTGATCCTGGTAAAGCCGCAGTTTGAACTCGACCGCGGAGACGTCGGACGCGGGGGAATCGTCCGCGAGGCGCACCTGCACGAGCGGGCCATCGAACGGGTGCGGCGCGCGGCGGAAGCCGCTGGATTGAAAATTGAGAGCGTTCGGCCGAGCCGTTTGACCGGCGCCGAGGGCAATCAGGAGTTCTTTCTGTACGCAAAGACCTGAGTGGCCCGCGGATAGAATGGGCGTCGGTCGGTTTGGTTTTCGATTGCGCACGATCTAAACCAAACAGGCTGAAGCCTGTTCTACTCATGCCGGGCGGCAGATGCTAAAGTATTGGTCGCTTTCGAAGCGTTTCGACAAAAACCAAATGATCAAGACTGTTGGAATCATATCCCGCCCGAGGCGCGAAGATATCGCCCGAGTCGTTCCTCCGCTCGTAAACTGGTTGCAGGCTCATGGCGCGAAAGTGGTCTGCGATGCCGAAACGAGCGGTTGCCTCGGTTCGATTGACGTGCAGGCGCGAACGCGCGAGGAGCTCCCGAGCTGCACGGACCTGCTGATTGTCCTGGGTGGCGATGGAACATTACTATCCGCGGCGCGGCTGGCGGCGGACCGCAAAGTCCCCATCCTCGCTGTCAACCTTGGAGGTCTGGGTTTTCTGACCACCGTCTCGCAGGACGAGCTTTACACGATTCTGGAGGAGATTTTTACCGACAAGCATCGGGTGAGCGGCCGGGTGATGCTGGAAGCCGAGATTATTCGCAGCGGCTCGGTGATCCGGCGGCAGATTGCGCTCAACGATGCGGTGCTGAATAAAGCGGCGCTCGCGCGCATCATGGACCTGGAATTGCGCGTCAACGGCGAATATGTGACCACCTACAAGGCGGACGGCCTGATCCTTTCCACGCCAACCGGCTCCACGGCCTACTCGCTTGCGGCAGGCGGCCCGATCGTGTATCCGATCGTCGAAGCATTCGTAGTAACTCCGATCTGCCCGCATACGCTGACCAATCGCCCTCTGGTAATCCCGGATTCGGTGACGATTGAGGTGGATTTCAAGGCCGAGGACGATGCGGTTTTTCTTACTCTCGACGGCCAGGTTGGAATCGAACTGACGGGGGGAGATCACATTCGCGTGCGCAAAGCCGCAAATAAATTGCTCCTCGTGCGACCCGCTAAAAAAACCTATTTCCAGATCCTGCGCAGCAAGCTGAAGTGGGGGGAACGGTAAGGGTGCGCGGCCGGTTCTCGCGGCCTTCGCGACCCTCACCGATTGCGACCCGATGCCTACGAAGCTCTTCCGTCCCGTCGGACTTCAGGAACTTGCGCTGCTATGGGACTCGGGAATGCGCGAATTTCCTCCGCGATTAATTCAGCAACCGATTTTTTATCCCGTTTTGAATTTGAAATATGCGCGGCGGATCGCCCGGGAGTGGAATACGCCGGACACAAACTCGGGCTTTGCCGGTTTCGTCACGAAGTTTGAAGTGTCCACCACCTACCTGTCCAAATTCGAGATTCACACGGCGGGCTCGAAGTCGCATCGTGAGTATTGGATTCCGGCACGGGAAATGAAGTCGTTTAACAAGGCGATCAGCGGCCTGATCAGGATCGAGGAAGCGTTTTTTGGACCCGAATTTGCCGGGCATATTCCGGATGAGCACGCGCTGAAAGGCCTCAGCGCAGCGGAGCAATTCACGGCATTGTCAAAAATATTGGATCGCCCGGAATTTGCCGCCGAAGTGTCGGCCAATCGCAAAGCGGTGTTTCTGAATTGCATTTTCTGGCTTCATGGCCATCTCTCCGGTTCGTGCGGCAACCGCGAACAGCGAGAATCGTTTGCCGCAAAGCTGGTGACGGCTTGGGAAGCCAACAGGATCGGCGTCCCTCTTCCCATTTGATTGAAAGCGGATTGAGTGGAAACGAGCGCCGGGCGAAAACGCCGGAAAATCCTATTCCCCGCGAACCAAATCGGCGCGGGATTCGCGGCGGCGAATCACCCGCATGCGTTTCCCATCCACCAGAATTTCCGCGGGCCGCGGGCGCGAATTGTAGTTCGAGGTCTGCACCGTGCCGTAGGCGCCGGCCCCCCACAGGACCAGCACGTCACCCGGAGCAACGTTTCCAAGCGGCCAATCCTGCAGGAAGCAGTCGCCCGATTCGCACACGGGGCCGACGATGTCGGCGCGGGCGGCGCCTCCGGTACGATGCGCGCGCGTGATGGGATGCGTCGCGTCGTATAAAGACGGGCCGCATGAAATCATTCATCGCGGCGTCCACGATCACGAAATTCTTGCCGCGATTTTGCTTGGTGTACAGAACATGCATCAGAAGAACGCCAGCGGGGCCGATCAGCGACCGCCCGGGCTCAATCAGCAGGTGGCAGCCGAGCGGCCGCACGACGCGCGCGAGTTCCGCGGCCCAAACCGCTTTTTCAGGCGGCTGCTCCGAGGTGTAGCGGATTCCGAGTCCGCCGCCGCAATCCAGATAGCGGAGCGCGATGCCTGCGCGGGCAAGCTCGCGCACGAATCCCGCCAGGCGCGTCAGCGCGCGCCGGTGCGGAGTCAGCGTCAGAATCTGCGATCCGATATGCGCGCTGATTCCCTGCCAATCGATCCAGCGCGAATCGCGGTGCTCGAAGATAAAGGCCTCGCGCGGTCTCCCAATCGATTCCAAATTTGTGCCGATGGTGTCCGGTAGCGATGTGCGGATGGCCGCCGGCTTTGACGTCCGGATTGACGCGGATGGAGGCCGCGGCGCGCACGCGCAGGCGCGACGCCTCCGAAGCCAGCAGTTCGAGCTCCGCGGGCGACTCCACGTTGAAAAGCAGAATCCGCGCGCGAAGCGCTTCGCGAATTTCCTCGCGCGATTTGCCGACGCCGGAAAAAACGATTCGGTTGCCCGGCACGCCGATGCGCCGCAAGCGGTAAAGCTCCCCGCCCGAAACGATGTCGAATCCGCTGCCAAGCGCCGCAAACACGCGCAAGATGCCCAGATTCGAATTGGCTTTCATCGCATAGCAAATCGTGTGCGGAAGCGTGCCGAACGCGGAATCCATGCGGCGATAGGCTTGCTCGATGCTCGCGCGGCTGTACAGATACGCGGGCGTCCCGAACCGCTTCGCGGCCTGCGGCGACGGAAACGCCTTCGCAATAAAGTTGCGAGCCGCGATACGAAAACCCGGGCGTATAGCTCGCCGGATCGACAACGCCGGCGGAGCGGGAAGCGCGCGAATGGGAAGACGCGGCGCTCACTTGACTTTCATCACCACCAGCGTGCGATCGTCCGTGATGGCGCCCCCTTGTGTGAATTCCTCCACTTCCTCGAGCATGCGGTCGGCAAGTTCGCTCGAACTCAAGTGCGCGTTGGCGGCCAAAAGATCCTTTATGCGGCCGGTGCCGAAAAATTTTCCTTCCCGGTTGGCTCGCTTCGGTCAGACCGTCGGAAAAGAAGAGCAGGATATCGCCGGAATTCAGGCGCACGCTCCATTCGTCATAGGTCGCATCGTCGAAAATGCCGATCGGAAATCCGGAAAGCTTGATCTGCTCGACGTGCCCATCTTTCCAGAGCAGCGGCTGCGTTTGCCCGGCGTTGGCCATGCGAAGCTTGTGGCGCGCCTTTTTGCCAGGTGGCGAAACAAATCGTCATGTAGCGGCCCTCCACGCGGCGGTCGCACACCAGTTGATTGAGCTGGCGGAGAAGCTCCGCGGGCTGAAGCTTGTGCGGAGAAAGGCTGCGCAGAATTCCGGTGGCCACCGCGCCGTAGAGCGCCGCGGCGCTTCCCTTCCCGCTGACGTCTCCCAGGGCGACGCCCAATTGCTGCGTTCCGTAGGAAAGAAAATCGTACAAATCGCCGCAAACTTCGCGCGCGGAATGAATTCGCGCGGTGATGTCGAGGCCGTAATCGATGTCGGGCACGGGCCGCAGCAGCGCGGTCTGCAGGCGCTGCGCGGCCGTGAGTTCGCGCTCCATGCGCGCTTCGTCCTTGGCCAGCTTCTCGTACAACCGCGCGTTTTCGAGCGACACCGCCAGGTGCGCCGCCAGGATCATGAGCGTCTGCTCGTGGTCTTCGGTGAAATAATTGACCTGCGGGCTTTCGAGATCGAGAACGCCCACGACGCGGCCCTGGTGAATCATGGGAATCGCCAGCTCGGACCGCGTTTCCGGATTGACCATGATGTACCGCGAATCGAGGGTCACGTCCGGGACGCGAACCGGCTGCTCCGTGGCGATCGCCGCTCCGACGATTCCTTCGTGCGGCGGTGACGCGCAATTTTCCCTGCGCGCTCTGGCCGTATTTCACATCCAGGCGATGGCGATACAGATTCGTCGCTTCGTCGTACAACAAGATTCCCAGAATCTGATAATCGATCACGCGCTTGACGAGTTCCGCGGCGCGGCGCAGCAGTTCCTCCACCGCGAGAATGGAATTCGCCTCGCGGCCCACTTCGTTGAGGACCAGCAGCGTGTCCGCCTGGCTGCGGACGCGTTCAAAGAGCCGCGCGTTTTCGATGGCGATGGCCAAGCGGCTGGCCATCAGCGTCAAAACGCTTTGCTGATCGCGCGTGAAGTAATCGACTTGCGTGCTCTGGATGTCGAGCACGCCGATCGGCTTGCCCTTTCACCATGAGGGGAATCGACCATCTCGGACCGGACGGAATCGATGATGTTGATGTATCGGGGATCCTCGCGAACGTCCGGCACGCGCACCGCGCGGCCCGTCGCCGCCGCCGTGCCCGTAATTCCCTGTCCGATCGGGATCACCCAATCCTTGCCGGCTTCCTCGCCGTATCCGATGGTGAAGCGGTGGTAGAGCCTGTGCATCGATTCGTCGACCAGCAAAACGCTGAAGATTTCGTAGTCGATCAGGCGCTTCACGAGCGCCGCGGTTTTCCGCAACACTTCGTCGAGGTCCAGCGAGGAATTGATTTCCTCGCCGATTTCGACCAGCGTCGCGAGAACTTCCGCGGGAACGTTGAGCGGCGATGGGGCTTGTACGGGATCCATAAATTAGTGAATGTATACCGCGCTCGCAGACTTCACGGAGACGCAGCGCGACTCCCCAAGAACCATTTAGTATAGCAGGTAGAGATTATGGCCTTGTGAAAAACCGATGAATGGACCGGATCGCTTCAAATCGCAGCCGGAAGCGAAAATCAGGATTCCAGCGGCAAAAATCAATAGGAATTTGACGCTGGAGCAGGAGCCCGAGGCAACGGCGCGAGGAGGCGCCGAGCCTGCCGCCTGCTCCATGATTTTGACGCTGGCGCTGGCGCCGATTCGCGTCGCGCCCGCGCAAACCATTTTTTTCAAATCGTCAAACGTGCGCACCCCGCCCGAGGCTTTCACGCCAATTTCCGAGCCCACCACCGCGCGCATCAACGCAACATCCTCGGCCGTGGCGCCGCCGGTGCTGAAGCCGGTCGAGGTCTTGACGAAATCCGCGCCCGCCCTTTTGCTCGCGAGCGAGGCGCGCACCTTTTCCTCGATGGTGAGCAGCGAAGTTTCAAAAATAACTTTGCAGATTGCGCCGCCGCGATGCGCCGCTTCCACGACGCCGCGAATATCCGATTCCACCACGTCATCCTGGCCGGATTTCAGCGCGCCGATGTTGATGACCATGTCGACTTCCTGCGCGCCCAGCTTGATCGCTTCTTCGGCCTCGTGAATTTTTACCTGGGGAAGCGTCGCGCCGAGCGGAAATCCGATCACGGTGCACACTTTCACTTTTGTGCCGCGCACCAATTCCGCGGCCAGCGGCACGTTCCAGGGATTGATGCAGACCGACGCAAATCCAAAACGCACGGCTTCCTGGCAGAGCTTGCGGATATCGTCGCGCGAAGCTTCCGGCTTCAGCAGGGTGTGATCGATCAGGCCGGCGAAGCCGGCTTCCAGTTCCACGACCGACGGCCCGCAGGAAATGCGGTCGGCGCCGGCTTCGACGACCGCGCGCGTTTTTCTGCGCGCATTTCTCGGCGCAGTTCAGGTCGCAATCCGGGCAAATTTCGTCGTCGCCGACGAGCGCCGCACGACGGCAACCGCGCCGTGCGGGCGCGCCGAGGTAGCGCACCACCTCTTCGGTGACAACACGGACCATCTGTTCGAATGCTCTCGGTTCCACTCGCTCAGCCCTTCGAATCGCCGCGAAGTACCGGAGCGAAATAGGACAGGCTTCTGCCTGTCTGGTTTAGAGTCGCGGCGGCCGGAAATTTTAACCGACAGGCTGAAGCCTGTCCTACTTCACTTCTTGTCCGGCTCGTTCCTCGATGCTTCGAATCTTGTCCACGCGGCGCTGGTGGCGCCCTCCCGCAAAAGGCGTGGAGAGCCACAACGCGACAATCTCCCGCGCGGCCTCCGGAGCGATCAGCTTCGCGCCCAGCGTCAGCACATTCGCGTCATTGTGCTCGCGGCTGTTGCGCGCCGTCGCGCGATCATAGCATAGCGCTGCGCGCACTCCCGGCACCTTGTTGGCGGCAATCGAGCTGCCGATGCCCGCGCTATCGAGCACGATGCCGAGCCACGCTTCCCCACGCGCGACGGCGTTGCCTACCGCTTCGGCGAAGTCGGGATAATCCACGGCTTCGGTGCTGTCTGTGCCCAGGTCAAGACACCTGGTAGCCCCAGTCGCGGAGATAGTCTTTCATCTGTTGCTTGAGTTCAAAGCCGCCGTGATCGGCGCCAATCGCCACGACGCGCGCGGATTTTTCCGGCGTGTTTTTTCTGGATGCAGCGCCGGAAGAACTTTCGCCCAAGGGTCCGGCGGAGACACGAAACGTGATTCCGCGCCGCTCGGCTTCTTCACGCGCCAGCGGAGTAATCAGCGTATCTGTCGGTGATGGCGAGTTCACCGTTTTGCGGGACACCCTCCAGATCCGTGGCTGTGATGACTGGTTTCATTGTGAACGATTAACTGAGTGTGGAAAACCCAAGGGCTGTTTTTTCGAGCGAAGCGAGGAATCTCTTAAGCCGCGCGTCCTGGCGGCTACGACGGAGGAAGCGAGAGGACGCACACGTCCTTGAGGTTCCGATACCGCTCCGCATAATCCAGCCCGTATCCCACCACGAATTCATTCGGAATCTGAAACCCGACGTAGTCCGCCTTGACATCTTTCTTGATCCGCCTCTCCGGTTTGTCGAGCAGTGCGGCGATCTTCAGCGAAGCCGGCTTGCGCTGCTGCAGAACGCGCAGCAAATATCCGAGAGTGAGCCCCGTATCCAAAATATCTTCGACCACAATCACGTTGAGTCCCTCGATGCTCGTATCGAGATCCTTGTTGAGGCGCACCTGGCCGGAAGTCTGGCTGCCATGCCCGTAACTCGAGACCGACATGAAATCCAGGGAAACTTCGATGCGCACCTGGCGAATCAAATCCGAAAGAAAAATAGCGGCGCCCTTGAGCACGCCGATCAGGTGGACGCGCTGGCCCTTATAATCCTTTGAAATCTGAAGTCCCATCTCGCGCACGCGTTTCTGGATCGCGCTGCTGCGCAACAGGACTTTGAGATGCTCTTGCCCGTGACCGTTCACCTTGGATCACCCCGGTTTCGTGGGACAGGCTTCAGCCCGTCTGGTTGTTGCTTGGCACTTGGCGAAAGGCAGACAGGCTGAAACCTGTCCTCACCCAAGTCGGAAGCGGTTACTCTAGCTCAGCGAGTGGCAAAGCTCAAGACATCGCGGGCGCAGCCGGTTGCTTCCCCTTACGCGGCGTGGCAACCTTTAGAACATCATGGCCGATGCGAATCAAGCTTGGAAAGGCAAGCGCGTTCTGGTGACGGGAGGAGCTGGATTCATTGGAAGCGTGCTGGTCTGGGAACTCAATCGTCGCGGCTGTTCGCATGTGGCAATTGTGGATTTTCCCGCGGACCGCGAAAAAAGCGGCAATCTGGCCGGATTACGCTACACGGAAATCATCGAGCCCGCGAAGCTGAGTGCCCGGCTCGCGTCTGGCTCGATGGAGAAGCCGGACTGCATCTTTCATCTGGGCGCGTGTTCCTCCACCACGGAAACCAACGAAAAATATCTGCGTGAAAACAATTACGAGTATTCGCGCCGGCTCGCGGAGTGGGCGCTCGGAGCGGGGGTGCGCTTTGTTTATGCATCTTCCGCGGCGACCTATGGAGACGGCAGCGCGGGCATGGACGATTCCGATCCGAGGCAGCTTCAGAACCTGCGGCCCCTGAATCTCTACGGCCAATCCAAGCAGTGGATGGATTTGCATGCCTGGCGCGAGGGATGGCTGGAGCAAATTGCGGGATTGAAATATTTCAACGTTTTCGGTCCTAACGAGAGCCACAAGGGCGACATGCGCAGCGTGGTCTGCAAAAGCTACAGCGAAGTTCTCAGGACCGGCGTGATCCGGCTTTTCAAAAGCTGCCGTTCCGAGTACGCCGACGGCGAGCAGCGGCGCGATTTTCTCTACGTGAAAGACGCCGTGGCCATGACGCTGCACCTCGCGGCAAATCCCGCGGCCAACGGCATTTTCAACGTCGGGTCGGGGGTCACGCGGACGTGGAACGAATTGGCTCGCGCCGTTTTCGCCGCGCTGGGCCGCGATCCGCGCATCGAATACATCGAGATGCCCGAAGCGATTCGCGACAAGTATCAGTATTTCACCCGGGCAGACATACGCAAGCTGCTCTCAACCGGGTACGACCAGCCCATCACTTCGCTCGAAGACGCGGTGCGCGACTACGTCGTAAATTATCTGGCACCCGGACGGATGATTGGTTACCAGTAGGACACGCTTCCGCCTGTCGGTTTTGATTCGTGGCCGCCAGAAATTTAAACGAGACTGGCTCAACAGGCTGAAAAAAAGTACTCGATTTGTCATTCCGTCTCTGACGAATTGGGCTGTGTCAAGCCACACCAGTACGGGTCCGCACGCGAGGTGCAGTGGCTGTGTGCTCTTATCTTTCCTCCTAGAGCCTTTTGCTTTTGCCAAGACCAAGCTCGTTTCTAGCAATCACTCGGTGGACTCCGGCGCTCCACCATCCATCTCTTCGGCCTCGCAGGGCAGTCCGTTTCTGCGCGGATTGCTGGTGGAAGCGGCGCAGAGCGCGGCGCGGCATGAACCGGAGTGGCGTCGAGCCTATCAACGATTGGCCCGGCGGAAGTGCCGTTCGCTCGCGAAAGTGGCATGGCACGGAAGCTGGCGGTGAGGTTGTGCTGGATGCTGCGTTTGGACGTGGACTACACGCTGCTGCTCCAGGGTTCGCATGCAGGACTGCTCGGGTCATTCTGTGGTCGGAGTTGAAACCGTCCGCTTGAGTGGGCATCCTGCCTCCCCAAAGCGTCGGGGAGTTCGAAGCCGTAATCCTGGTCGCAGTACGTGATCGAATAGATGGGTGGTGGCCAAAGCGTTCCATCCAAAGATTAGAGAACGAGCCTTGGTCGCCGAGAAGAGATTCCTGTTCAGTGAAGAAAACACTTCCACGCAAGTGTGCGGAGTGATGTGCCTGAAAAAGGCCTTGACAGAGCCGACGTCGTTATAGGCAGAATGACAAATGGATAGGGGCACTTTTTCCACAGCCTCTGAAGCCTGTTCTACTTCACCACATTCCCATCCGCATCCCGAATCTCGACGGCGCCCAGGTCGAGTTTCAGCAGCTCGGGCTCGATTTTGGCGCGATCGCCGACGCACACGAGAATCAACTGGTCTGGGTGCAAATATTTCTTGGCCACCGCCTCGGCGTCTTCCGCGGTCACCGCGTTCAGCCGCTCCGGCAAAGCCGAAAAATAGTCGCGCGCCAGGTTGTACATGAAAATTTGCGAAAGCACGCCCGCTTCCCCGCTGCTGGTTTCGAAAAGCCCCGGCAAGGAGCGCGATTGCGAATCTTTCGCGAGGCTCAATTCCTCGGGGGTCATTTTCGTGTCGATCATCCGGCGGACTTCCTTTAGGATTTCCGTCACCGCGGGAGCAGTCACATCGGTCCGAATCCCTCCGCCGACGACAAAGTAGCCAAGCGTTCGCCGGTAGATAAAAAATGAACTCGCGCCGTATGTATAGCCATGTTCCTCGCGAAGATTCAAATTAATGCGGCTGGAAAAAAGACCGCCCAGTTCGGAATTCATCACCTCAAGCGCGGGATAATCGGGCGTAGAGCGCTGCACGCCCAGCTGCAGCAAGCGCATGGTGGTCTGCTGCGCGCCGGGCCGGTCCACGATGATGATTTTAGCCTTGGTGGTTTCCGGCGTGCCGGTCTCGGCGGGTGACATGCCGCTGCTTTTCCAGGCGCCAAACTTGCTCTCCGCCAGGGACTTCAATTCATCGACAGGAATATTTCCGGACACCACCAGCGCCGCGTTATTCGGCACGTAGTTCGCCTTCCAGAAATCCACCATGTCTTGGCGCGTCATGGACTTAATCGACGGTTCGGTGCCCTGATTGTCATACCCGAACGAACTATGCGGCCCGAAAAGCGCGGAAATGCCGGTGCGCACGATGATCGTTTCAGGATCGGAACGTTCGTCGGTGAACGCCGCAAGCCGCGATGCGCGCCGGCGCTCAACCTCGTCCGGCGGAAAGGTCGGATGCAAAACGACGTCTGATATCAGGTCGAGCGCTCCGGGAAAATTCTTCGAGAGTGAACTTACGCCGACGCTGGACGAATCCATGGTTGCCGTGGACACCAGCCCCGTGCCTAGCAGCGCCGCTTCGTCGGCAATCTGCGTGGCGTTTCGCGATTGCGTTCCCTGCTGCAACATGTTCGCCGTGAAGCCCGCCAGGCCGGGTTTATCGACGGGATTGTCTCCGCTCCCTGTATTGAAAACCAGATTCGCCGCCACCACCGGAAGACCAGGACGGTAGTGGTAGTACACGGTCAGGCCATCGGACAGCTTAAACACATCCGGGACCGGAAGATTGATGGCGTGCGCCGGTCCGGGCTTCGGAGGATTGTCGCGCCAGGCCGCATCCGCATTCACCGATTCCCCGCCCGTGCTTTGCCCCTTCTGCAGATTTTTGGGTGTTGGCACATCTGGACCAAGATCGGGCTTGCCCGGTATTCCGTAAACCACCACGCGCGCCGTCGGCTTCAACTGTTGCTCGGCAAATGCGCGAATCGACTCCGTCGTCGCCGCTTCGTAGCGATGCACGTCCTGGGGGAAGTAGCCGGGATTCCCAAGATAGTGGTTGTATTCATTCAAGCGATCGGCCACGCCGCCGAACCCGCCCAAGCGCTCAAGCCCCTGAATCATTCCTGTTTCGATTCCGTTGCGCGCCCGTTCCAATTCCACGGCGGTAGGGCCATTTTTCCGGAAGGCGGCCAACTCTTCATCCACCGCTTTTTCCATTTCGTCGGGCGTGTATCCCGGCCGCGCGGTGACTTGAATTTCAAAAAGGGATCCCAGGACCAGGGATTGCTGGAACGCGCTTACATCCAAAGCAATCTGCTTTTCGTAGACCAGCTTCTTGTACAGGCGGCTCGACTTCCCTCCTCCAAGAATTTCCGAAGCCAAATCGGCATCGGCGTCCCCGGGTTTGAAAATGGGGGACGTGAGCCACGCCATATACACGCGCGGCAATTCCACCTGATCGTGGATCACCGCGCGCCGCTCGGAAGTAATCGGCGGCGTAACCGCCGTAATTTTCGGCACAGGCGAGCCGCGCTTCAGCGGCCCAAAATATTTTTGCACCCATTGCTTGGCCTGCGCCGGGTCGAAATCGCCGACAATGGCCAGGCTGGCATTGTTCGGCGCGTAGTACAACTTGAAAAAGTTGCGCACGTCTTCCAGCTTGGCCGCCTGGATGTCCGCGTGCGAGCCCATCACGTCGGCATGGTAGGGGTGGTTCTTGGGAAACAGGAGGTGATAGACGCCTTCTTCCACAATTCCATACGGGCTGTTCTCGATGCTCTGGCGGCGCTCGTTGCGCACCACGTCCTGCTGGTTCGTCAAGCTGGCCTGATCCAGCTTGTCGGGCAGATAGCCCATGCGGTCGGATTCCAGCCAAAGAGCGAGTTCCAACTGGTTCGAAGGAAGCGTCTCGAAGTAATTCGTGCGGTCGAAATCGGTCGTGCCATTAAGGTCGGAAGCGCCGGCGGCCTCCAGGTACCGAATGTGGGAATTGCCCGGAACGTGTTTCGAGCCTTCGAACATCATGTGTTCGAAGAGATGCGCGAATCCGGTTCGCCCTGGCAGTTCATTCGCCGGCCCAACGTGGTACCAGATATTCGTGGAGACGAGTGGCAGGCGGTGATCTTCGGACAGGATGACAACCAAGCCGTTCGCCAGAGTGTATTTCTCGTACTTGATCGTCGGCAGCGCGATTGCCGAGGATTCCGCGGGCCGCGTGGTGACCAGCCGCGCAGTAGCCTTTTTCGGCAGCGCCTTCTTCGCCGCATCCTGACTATAAACCGCTCCAGCCGCAAACGATACGGACAAGCACAGGATCAGCAAACGGCCACGCAGCGAAGAAGTCATTCCCATTCTCCTAAACCCCCGGACACATCAACCAAGATATCTTAACTCATGCCCCCAGCAGGACAGGTTTTCAGCCTGTCGCTTTTGATGAGCTGCGGCCAGGAACTAAAAATCAGACGGGCAGCCTGTAGAGTCCAGATGAGCGCCCGCAACGAACCAAAACCAGTCAGGTTGAAAGCTTGTCCTACATCATTGTACCGACCGCCTGAAAAGCGTACGATTCCCAGGACCAAGCCTCAAACAAATCGGAGATTTCCGTTTCCAAAGGACTGTGCGATGAAGAAAGAGGAAATCTGCAATTCCCAGCATGGATTATCGCGCCGAACCGTCTTGCAAGCCGGACTAGCGGCTGCGGTGACCTCAGTGAGCGGCGCGGGCGAACATCTCCTCGCCGAACCTGCCGCACCGTCGCCGCAGAAAGCGAGCGCCGCGCGCGCCATCGACATCCACGCCCACTACTTTCCTCAGTCCTACTTTGATTTATTCAACTCCGATGGCCACCGCTACAACGCCGAATTTCACAGCACCGACCGCGGCATCTTTTTCAAGACGCCCGTCGAGTCGAGCGGACCGTTACCCGCGAAATTTATCGACCTGAAGCAGCGCCTCGCTGACATGGACGCGCAAGGCGTGGCGGTCCACGCGCTCTCGCTCACCGGACCGATGGTCTACTGGGCCGACGGCGAATTCTCCCAAAAGCTCGCGCAAACCTGGAATGACGGCGCGGTTGCCGCGCACCAGGCCCATCCTGACCGGTTCGTAGTGCTGGCGACGCTCCCCATGCTCGATCCCGACCGCGCCGTCGACGAAATCAACCGCGTCAGCAAACTTCCCGGAGTGCGCGGCATTTACATGGGCACCAACATCGAGAACCACGATCTGGACGACCCACTATTCGAACCGATTTTTGCGCGAATCGAAACGCTAGGCCTGCCGGTGTTTCTGCATCCGTTGCCTCCCATCCTGGGCGGCAAGCGGTTGCAGCCCTACTCCCTTACCAATCTGGTAGCGTTTCCGTTAGACACCACAGTTGCCGCCGCGCATCTGGTTTTTGGCGGCGTGTTGGATCGCCACCCGAACCTGGTCGTCGTCCTGCCCCACGCCGGAGGCGCGCTGCTGAACCTAATTGGACGGATGGACCACGGCTCGAATGCCATCCCCGCGGCCAAGCAGTCTGCGCAGATCCCCAGCGCGTACCTGCACCGCTTCCTGTACGACACCATCTCGCACTCCAAGCCGCTCATGGAGTTCATCATCTCCCAGGTGGGCGTGGAGCGAATCATGATGGGCAGCGACTATTGTTTCCCGGTAGGCTATGACCGCCCCGTACAGGTGGTCGAAGACCTGCGCCTGACTCCCGACGAGCGCAAACTGATCCTGGGCGGCACGGCAGCCAAACTGCTGAAAATTTGATCCCCAGTAGGAAAGGCTTTCACCCTGTCTGCTCTTGGCTTGAGCAAACCGTCAACCTCCAAGCGCGCCCCAATTGAGCAACGCGCCCACGCGACAGTGCAAACATTCAGGCAGTCGCCGTGCAGAATCCCCTGGAAACAGCTTATACTGTGATTCTGCCGCCGCAGATTCGAGAATCGCTCCTGGAGGAGCTTCACTTGACGAGTTCCGTCGTTGAAACCAAGGTCAACCGAAACTCGCCTGACTTCCAGAAGAATACCCGCCGTATGGTGGACCTCCTCACGGAAATCAAGAACCAGGAAGCGGTGATCCAGCAGGGCGGCGGCGCGAAAGCCATTGAATCGCAACACAAGAAGAAGCGCCTGACCGCTCGCGAGCGCATCGCCAAGCTGATCGATCCGCACACATCATTTTTCGAGCTGGGAGCTTACGCCGCATACGAAATGTACGAAGAGTGGGGCGGGGCGCCGGCCGCCGGCGCGATCACCGGCCTGGCGCGAATTTGCGGGCGTCTGGTGATGATCATCGCCAACGACGCCACGGTAAAAGCAGGCGCCTTCTTTCCGCTCACCGCAAAAAAAGTGATTCGTGCGCAAAATATTTCCATCGACAATCGCATTCCCACAATCTATCTGGTCGATTCCGCGGGCGTTTTTCTGCCGCTGCAGGAAGATGTCTTCCCTGACACCGACGATTTCGGCCGCGTGTTCCGCAATAACGCCGTCATGAGCGCCATGCACATTCCGCAGATCACGGCCATCATGGGCATGTGCGTTGCCGGCGGAGCGTACCTGCCGGTTATGTGCGACCACATCCTGATGACGGAGGGTTCGGGGCTGTTTCTTGCGGGTCCGGCGCTCGTGCAAGCGGCCATCGGACAGAAAGTGTCGGCCGAAGAACTGGGCGGCGCGAAAATGCACGCGGAAATCAGCGGCACCGTCGATTTTCGCGAGCCGGATGACGAATCGTGCCTCGCGCGCATCCGCGCCCTGGTCGACAAAATGGGGCATCCTCCAGCCGCGCGCTTCGATTACAAGGAATCCGAGAGACCCGAGTTTCCGTCCGAGGACATTTACGGCATCTTTTCTTCCGACCCGGCGCGCCAGTACGACATGCACGAAGTGATCGCGCGAATCGTCGACGGCAGCAAGTTCGAGGAATACCGCGCGGAGTATGGCAAGACAATGCTTTGCGGCTACGCCCGCATGGGCGGCTGGGCCGTGGGCATCGTGGCCAACAACAAGAAAAATGTTCCCACCATCGACGCGGCCACGGGCGAGCGCCGCATCGAATTTGGCGGCGTGATTTATACCGAATCGGCGGAAAAAGCGGCGCGCTTCATCATGGACTGCAACCAGAACCTCGTTCCCCTGATTTTTCTGCACGACGTGAACGGATTCATGGTCGGCAAGGAAGCCGAGTGGAGCGGAATTATCCGCGCCGGCGCCAAAATGGTGAATGCCGTCTCCAACAGCGTGGTGCCGAAAATCACCGTGATATGCGGCGGAAGCTTTGGCGCGGGCCATTACGCCATGTGCGGAAAAGCCTACGATCCGCGATTCGTTTTTGCCTGGCCGACGGCGCGCTACGCCGTGATGAGCGGAGATTCCGCCGCCTCCACGCTGGTGGAAATCAAAATCAAGCAGCTTGAGCGCGAGGGCAAGAAGCTTTCCGAAGGTGACAAGAAAGCCTTGCACCAGTCGATCCGCGCCACCTACGAACAGCAAACCGATCCGCGGTACGCCGCCGCGCGCCTGTGGGTCGATGCCATAATCGACCCTGCGGACACGCGGGAAGCGCTGATCTGGGCGCTGGAGGCAGCGGCGTTGAACCCCGAGGTTGCAGATTTTAAGACCGGAGTGCTGCAAACGTAAGTTGTCTAGCTTTGAACTGTTAGCTCCCGACTGAAAAGGATCGCCCGTTGTCCGAAACCGTAAAAATCGTCGAATGCCCGCGAGATGCCTGGCAGGGCTTGCCGGAAATCATTCCCGCCAAATTGAAAATCGAGTACCTGTTGAAGCTGGCTTCCGCCGGCTTCAAGCACATCGACGCCGTCAGCTTCGTTTCGCCCCAGCACGTAAAGCAAACCGCCGATAGCGAAGAAGTCATGAAAGGATTTCTTGCCGGTCTGCCGCCAGGGACGCCGCAACCCGAGGTCATCGGGATCGTCGTGAACGAGCGCGGTCTGGAACGCGCGCTCGCCACACCAGGCGTCACCACCATCGGATATCCCTACTCGATCTCGGCCTACTTTCGCAGGGCCAACGCGAATATGAGCCGGGGAGAATCCCGCGCTCTGGTCGAGGAAATACGCAAAGCCACCAAAGCCTCAGGGCGTGGATTCGTGGTTTATATTTCGATGGCTTTCGGCAATCCGTACCAGGAACCGTGGGGCGCGGAGATTGTCGAAGATGCACTGGTCTGGCTCAAAGACATCGGTGTGCGCAGTGTATCGCTCGCGGACACGGTGGGAACCACGCCGCCCGAGTATGTGGGCGCGCTCTATACCACCGTAAAGGATTGCGTGGCGGGGATTGAGTTGGGCGTTCACCTGCACAGCCGCGCCGAGGGTGCCGCGGAAAAAGTTCTGGCCGCCTACGATGCCGGTTGCCGCCGGTTCGATGGCGCGCTCACAGGACTCGGAGGTTGTCCCTTCGCGGGCGACGAGTTGGTGGGAAACATCGCTACGGAAACGATCCTCGCGGCGCTTGGCTCACGCGACACCGATCCGGAGATTCATCTGGACGAGCTCGGTCCATCCATCGCCATGATGGAAGAAATTCGCGCCAAGTATTCGCATGCCGAGCAGGCTCAGTGAGCAATTCCCCGTTTTTTCGCGGGCCGCGCTTTACGAGGCGCTCAGTAGATTATTTTCGTCGTACAATCAAGCGAAGCGAGGAATTCCTCTTGATTTTGCCGCGAAACAGAGAGATTCCTCGCTTCGTTCGCAATCACAAAAGGATGTAGGTTTTCCAAAGAACTTTAAGTTGTTTAGGTCGCACACAGAAATGTCCTACCACGCCATCCATCTCGAATTCGCCGGCGAAATCGCCACGATCACGCTGAGCAGGCCGGAGAAGCGCAACGCGATCACCGCGGAAATGATCGCGGAGCTCTTCACCGCATTCAACGAAGTTGAAGCGAGCCCGGCACGCGTCTTGATCCTGACCGGCGCCGGCAAAGCGTTTTGTTCCGGCATGGACCTGGAAGCCTTGAAGGCGCTCGCCGGGCAATCCCCCGCCCAACAACGCGAAGACGCCGACCGCCTGGCGCGATTTTGCCTGCGAATCTGGAGTTTCCCGAAGCCGACTATTGCGGCCGTTAACGGACCCGCCATCGCCGGCGGTTGCGGCATCGCCACGCTGTGCGACTTCACCATTGCGGTGCCGGAGGCGAAATTCGGATATCCGGAAGTGCGCATCGGTTTTTTGCCCGCGGTCGTTTCCGTGTTCCTGCTGCGCCAGATCGGCGAGAAACAGGCGCGCAGTTTGCTGCTGACGGGAAAAACGATCGAAGCCGTGGAGGCCTACCGCCTGGGACTCGTGACGCAAATCGTTCCGGCGGAAGAACTGATGACCGCGACGCAAACTCTGGCCAAGACCTTGATTGCGGGAAGCCCCGTCAGCCTGTACACAACCAAGAAACTTCTGTGCGATTTTGCAGCCCCGGAGATCGCCCGCGAGCTGGAACTGGCCGCCGCGGAAAGCGCGCGAATCCGCACCTCGCGGGATTTCCAGGAGGGACTGGCTTCCTTCCTGGAAAAGCGCGTGCCCCGCTGGAGCGGCAAATGAGCGGGTCCATGGCGCGAGCCCGTCGCTCGATCTTTCTGTTACAATTTCCCACTCGATGAGCGAATTTGTTGACACCGCGGTGCGCGTTCGCTACGCCGAAACCGACAAGATGGCGATTGTCTACTACGCAAACTATTTCATTTATTTTGAAATCGGGCGCGTGGAATATCTGCGCCAGCGGGGTCTCGATTACCGGCGCATGGAAATCGATGATGACAGTTTTACGGTCGTCGCGGAAGCCAAGTGCCGCTACCTCCGTCCGGCGCGCTATGACGATCCGCTACGCATCCGCACGCGCGTGACCTCCGCGCGGCGCCGCACGATCACCTTCGGATACGAGATCCTACACGACGAATCCGGAGATCTCCTGGCCACCGGCGAAACCGTCCACGTGGTCTGCGACAGCAACGGGCGCCCCAAGCCTCTGCCGGAAAAATATCGCCACTATTTCGATTCTACCGCCAGCGGAAATTCGCCGACGCCAGCTGTAGAATAGCCTGCGGAATGATCTCCACGCATCGCGCCTTCCAGTTTTGTCATTTGTTTTGCGGGCATTCCTAAGCCAGCGATTCAAGCAAAAATAGCCCCAGCCGCAGCCCCGCTGGAAACGCGAACGGCGCCAGCTCCAACGAGTAGTGCCCGCACGGGAGCGTCAGTGTATCGAGCAGTACTCCCTTCTGCCGCAGCGTTTGAAACATTTCCGCGGTCAGTTCATACCAGAAGGTGGGGTCGTAGCGCCCGCTGATCATTAGCATGCGCTGTCCGGTGTCTCGCAGCTTATCGATGTAAGGCACAGGACTAATGGGCGACCAGTAGCGGCGCAATTCATCTTCGGTCACCTTGGTTCGCAGCCCCTCCCAAACGTGGTTCGTGGTCATGCCGGTTCGCACCACGTCCGCGAAATAGGTGGAGACGTGCATGAACGCCCCAGCCCTCACCGTCTGGTCGTGCGCCATGGTAATGGACCCGATGGCCGAGCCAATGCTGGTCCCAACCAGGCCCAGTTTACGGTAACCCTGCCGCGCCAGCCAAAGCAGGCACCGCCGCGTGTCCGTTACCGCCTGCCGCGTGGCCTGAATCGTGAGCCCGACGTTCGAACCGACCAGTTGGTCGGCCCGCTCATGCCCCGGCGCAACCCGGTAATCATGATAGGGCAGCGAAAGACGCAGAACGCTGATTCCCAATTTCGTCAGCCAGCGGCACAAGTTCACCTGGCCGTTCCACTTGGCGTTCCAATTGGGCAGCAACACAACGGCCGGCCCGTTGGCCCGGGCGCGAAAAAAGCGAGCATGGACCAGATTATTGTTTGGCCATGGGGAGACAATCTGGCTGGTAAACGTCAGCACTCGCCCGCCGGACGCGCCATTCTCAGCGGGATGCAGCACGTAGTCTTCAGCGGGGCTGGTGGCAAACCATTCGTCGCTGTGCGCCAGGGTTTCCTCAACCCAGGCATTCAAAAATCCGCGGGGGTCGGGTTCGTCGGCCCGGCCGCCAATATGTTCGAGCCCCCATTCAAAGGGATAGACGCGCCGGTTGTCGTCGGTCGTCCACCGGGCATGCTCGTAGCGCCGTATTTTAAGTTCCAGCCAGGCCATAACGTCCGAAGGTCGAATATAGGTTCGTGCGGAAGGCGTGTCAAACCAGCACTGTCTCGGTCAGAGTACATCGCATGCGCCACGGAGATCTCAGGCCGTAACTCCGGCAAATGAGCCCCGTTCGAACCTGGGCTATTGCCTGTTTGCTTCATATGGCGTGCGGCAAGCGTTGTCGCAATGGGTCGGGTGTGGCAGAGTCGGAGGGTGATCCCTCTCGGCGTGTTTTTGCTTGGCTTGATCATCGGAAGTTTCTTGAACGTCTGCATCCTGCGGATTCCCGCGGACAAATCCATCGTCTTGCCTGCGTCGAGCTGCACCAAGTGCGGAAGGGCCATCGCGCCGTACGATAATATTCCCGTGCTGAGCTGGATTTTTCTTCGCGGCAAGTGCCGCAACTGCAAGGCTAGAATTTCGGCCATGTATCCCGCCGTAGAATTGCTCACCGGGCTGCTGTTCCTCGGCTGTTATTTTGTATTTGGTCCCACGCTGGAAGCAGTGAAGTGGGCGACTTTTTCAGCTCTGCTCGTCGTTCTGACCGTCACCGACCTGCGCGAGCGAATCCTCCCGGACGAAGTGAATTTTTTCGGGCTGGGCGCCGGACTGGTCTTCAGCTTAATCACGAAGTCGCTGGACGGCACGGCACAGTGGGTTGCCGGCAGGTGGTTTGATTTTCCCCCGCCGCAAGTGGCCCTTTCCTTCGTGGACGCGGCACTCGGAGCGCTGGCGGGAAGCGGGCTGCTGTGGATCGTCGCCGAAGGCTATTTCCGTCTTCGCGGCCGGGAAGGCATGGGCCTGGGCGATGTGAAAATGATGGCGGCGGTCGGCGCGTTTCTGGGCGTGAAGCGCACGATGATGACCGTGCTTGTCGGCTCGCTTCTAGGCAGCGTGATCGGTATCCTTTTGATTGCTATCTCGAAAAAGGGCCGCGATTACGAACTGCCGTTTGGTACATTCCTCGGAGCGGGCGCGCTCCTGGTCTTATTTTTCGGCACCCCTGCGCTGCATTGGTACGAATCATTAATGGCGGTGAAGTGACCCGTGCATTCTGAATTTCTCATCGCGGCCGCGGCTCCCGCCGTCAACTCCCTGTGGGTTCTGTCCGGAGTGCTGGTGATTGTCCTGATCGTTGCGGCCGTCGTCGCGCTGATCATGGCGCGCCGGTATTTTCATCGCGGCTCGAAAGCCGCGGACGATTTTGGCGCCGAGCAGCCGCGCAGCGACAATCCGGCGGCCTTCATGACGGCGTCCATGCAAGCCGTGATCAAAAAGCTGAAGGAGCAGGAGAAGGAACTGGAAACGCTCCACCGGGCCGAACGCGAGCGCGCGCAGCAGACCGAGCGCATGAGCGAAGCCGTCACGCGCAACATGCCGGCCGGACTGCTGTTGCTGAATTCCGCCGGGCTGATCACCAGCGCGAATCCCGCCGCGGAAGCCGCTCTCGGAGTGAAATCGCTGGCCTACCGCCGCTCCAGCGAGGTCCTCGGCGCGGGCTCGCGGCTCGCCGAACTGATCGCCGGATGCCTCGAGCACGGGCGCACGTTCCGCCGCGAGGAAGTCGAATACCTCACGCCTTCGCACGAATTGCGCCAGCTCGGCGTGACCATTTCCCCGATCCAAAATAATGCCAACGAGATCACCGGCGCGATTTGCCTGCTGAGCGACCTCACCGAGCTCGCCGCTCTGCAGAAACAAATTCACGTGAAGGAGAATCTGGCCGCGCTCGGCGAGCTTTCCGCGGGCATCGCGCACGAATTCAAAAACGCGCTGGCCACGATTTCTGGATATGCCCAGATGATCCGCAGCGAAGCGCCGCCGAGCAGCGAGTTGCACGAGCATGGCGACCTGATCCTTCGCCAGACGCGCTCTCTGACTCACGTGGTCACGGAATTTCTAAAATTCGCCAGGCCCGTGCAGCTCGCCGACGAGCAGGTATCGTTCCGCCCGATGATTGAGAGGATCGTGGCCGAGCTGGGCGACTCTCTGCCGGGCGTCGCCGTCGTCGTCACCGGAGATTTCGCCGAAGTTTCCGGGGATGACGCGCTGCTGCTTCAGGCGATTCTGAATTTAGCGCGCAATGCAGCCGAGGCCGCCTCCGACAATCCCGCCGGCGGACACGTGACGATCCGCGGAGAAATTGAGAAGTCCGGTCAACTCCAGGGGCAAAGGATATTCATTACCGACAACGGTCCCGGGATTCCCTCCGAAGCGCTGACCAAAATTTTCATGCCGTTTTACACCACCAAGACCAATGGCACCGGCCTGGGCCTGGCTGTCGTGCAGAAGATTGTCGTTCAGCACGGCGGGTCGGTCGAAGCCCGCAACCAGCCCCTGGGCGGCGCGGAATTCATCGTATGGTTACCTTTTGTACGCGAAACCGTTAGAGCGATTGATTCGGCCGTCGCACACAACTAAACTAAGGGCGTACAGTTCCGCCGTTTTCCCCTGAAAGGCGGCCAAAAACCATGAAGACAAAGATACTTATTGCACTGGCGTTCGGTTGCCTGGTCCTTGCTGCCCCGGAATACCTGCGCGCTCAGCAGGACCAGAGCCAGGAAAGCGTGGCCGATGCAGCGCGCAAGGCTAGGGCCGAGAAAAAGACCGCCCCCAAGCCCGCCATGAGCATCGACAACGACAATTTGGACACGCTAACGGGTGTCGTCAGCGTTGTCGGCGAAGCGCCTCCCGCGGACCAAGCCAAAAACGGCGACAAAACCGCGAAAGCCGGTGAGAAACCGGCCAAGAACGAATCCTACTGGCGTCAGAAATTTGCCGCGGCCAACAAGAAGCTTGCCGATGATGCCCACGAGGCGGACATTTTACAGCGCGAATACAACCTCAAGCAGGAGCAGTTCTATACTGACCCGATGGCTTCGCTGAAGCAGGAATACTCGCGCCAGGATCTGAACGACACAAAAGCAAAGATCGATGAAAAGACAGCGGCCGTCGAACAGGACAAGACGGACATCGCCAACCTTGAAGATGAATTGCGCCAGTCGGGCGGCGATCCGGGTTGGGCCACGCCTTTGTCGCAGCCCGCGTCGGATTCCGCGCCGTCACCAACCCCGGATTCCACACCTGCTCCGGCCCCACCTGCGCAATCGGCGCCGCAACCCTAATTGCAAAGAGAAGCATGGCAGTCCGGCCGGGCATCCAGCAATCGCACCATAGCGAACTCCGCACAAGGCCGCGCGGCCGGTCAACTTCGCGGCACGAAATCGTGATACAAGAAAATCGATGGAACCCCTTCTTCTAGTCGAAGACAAACCGGAGCTGCGCGCCATGCTGAAACGGGCGCTCGAGCGCGCCGGCCATACCGTGGACGAGGCCCCGGACGGGTCCACGGCCGTGGCCAAAGTTCGAGCTCGCCGCTATCTGCTAGTTCTGACCGATTTGAAACTTCCCGGCTGTTCCGGAATCGAGGTCCTGCGCGAAACCAAGCAGGCCGATCCAACTATTCCCGTCATCCTGATCACGGCCTACGGCTCGGTGGAGGAAGCGGTGACCGCGATGAAGGATGGCGCATACGATTTTATTCAGAAGCCTGTTGACCTGGAACACTTGAACCTGCTGGTGGATCGCGCCTCCCGGCAGCAGGAGTTGCTGCGCGAGAATCTGCTGCTGCGCGAGGAGTACGCCGAACGCTACGGTTTTCCGCGAATCGTCGGCGAACACAAGAGCATGCAGGAGGCCACCCACCAGGTGCAGCGCGTGGCAGCCACCGATTCCACGGTTTTGTTGCTGGGACAAAGCGGCACGGGCAAGGAATTATTCGCGCGCGCGATTCATCATCTTTCTCCCCGGAGGCAGCATGCGTTCGTGGCGCTGAATTGCGCCGCAATCCCGGAAGGCCTTGTGGAAAACGAATTGTTCGGTCACGAACGCGGAGCTTACACGGGCGCTGGGTCGCGCAAGGTCGGAAAGATGGAGCTGTCCAATCGCGGCACCATTTTCCTCGACGAAATCGCCGAGCTTCCATTGAACACGCAGGCCAAGCTTTTACGTGTTCTGGAAGAGCGCAGCTTCGAGCGCGTCGGGGGAACGCAGCTCGTCGATATCGATGTTCGCATCCTGGCGGCTACCAACAAGAATCTTCAGGAAGCCGTCGCCGCCAAAGCATTTCGCGAGGATCTCTATTTCCGCATCGCCGCCGTGCCCATCACGATTCCCTCGCTGGCCGAGCGCGGCGACGATGTTCTCCTGCTCGCCGATCATTTTCTGGACCGATTCCAGCGCGAATTTCGCAAGCCCAATCTCAAATTTGCCATGAGCGCCCGCACCGCTCTGCGGGCCTATTCCTGGCCGGGAAACGTCCGCGAACTTCAGAACACCGTTGAGCGCGCCTCCATTCTCACCGACTCCGATACCATCGAAGCTTCTAATCTGCAGCTTCCCGCGCCGCGCCCGCCCGAAGGCGAGATGCCCGCAGGAATGCTGGCGGAGGCTTTTGACTGGGGCGGCACGTTACAGGAAGTGGGAACGCGTGCGGTTTCGTATGTGGAGCGCTTCAAAATCGAGTCCGCGCTGAAATCCGCGAAGTGGAACAAGACGCGAGCCGCCGAACAGCTCGGCGTGTCCTACAAAACCCTTCTCAACAAGATTCGCAGTCTGGGCCTGGAGAACTGACGATTTCAGTAGGACAGGCTTCACCGAGCACGTAACGACCTCCGGATCTTTTTCCGAGTCTTTGTGCGGCGTGTAGGGACGGTAGGGCAAGACTTTAGTAGCTGGGGAAAGCTTAATTTATTTGAGTGGATGGCTGTCCTTGGAGCGGCGGTTGACGTTGTGGCACGGGTTGCCACTGAGATTCCTCGCTCCGCTCGGAGTGACAGGTTCGTTCTTCCACAGACCGTGAAGTGCGGATTGGTGAAGTGTGGGTTTTGGTTCCTGCAAGGACGAAACCCGACAGGCTGAAAGCCTGTCCTACGCAGTCCTCCTGGCCGAATGCAGCGCGACAATTCCTCCCGTCCAGCGCTCGAATTCCACATTCACATATCCAGCTTGCCCAAACTGCGCCCGCAACTCTTCTGGCGGCGGAAATCTACTTACGGAACTCGGAAGATAGGTATACGCGGACCCGTTTCCGGAAATCAGCCCGCCAAGCCGCGGCAGAACTCTCCGGAAGTAAAAGCGGTAAAGGCCTCCGAAGAGTCTTCCCGTGGGTTCGGCAAATTCCAGGATTGCGGCGACCCCTCCCGGTTTCAGAACGCGCAGAATTTCGCGCATCCCGCGCTCGTAGTTCGCCAGATTTCGAAACCCAAACGAGCACGAAACGAGGTCGAAAGTCTTATCGCCAAAAGGCAACGCGAGGGCATCCGCCTCCACAAACGTAACTCGCGCGCCGAGCGCCGCCGCCTTGGCGCGCGCGCGGGCCAGCATTTCGGGGACGAAATCCGAACCCACAATTTCCGCCCCGGTCGGCGCTTCCCTGCGAAATGCCAGTGCCAGGTCGCCTGTGCCGCAGCACAGGTCGAGCACCCGGGCACTCGGATCGCGCAGCAGCGTGGAGAATCGCCTGGCCACGCGGCGCCGCCATACTTTATCGATATCCAGGGAAAGAACGTGGTTCAGAAGATCGTAACGCGGCGCGATGCGGCCGAACATTTCCCGGACGTGGGCGGCGGCTTCCCTTTCGTCCCGAACGCCTTCGGGCCGCGTGCCGGGAACGCTTCTTTCGGATGCGGCGCTCATTTGCCCCGGCTCTTGCGAGGTTCCACTTGGATCGCGGCGATGGCACACTCGCGCAGCACACGCAGCAGCATTTCTCCATCCGCTTCGACGCCGCATTGAACGCTGCCGATTCGCTCTGGCAGCACAAAGCGCAACCGCCCGCCGCGCGCCTTTTTGTCCGCCTGCATTGCGGCCATCAACTGGGCGGGCGAATTGGAGGGCCATGGCGGCAACGGCCCCACACGCGCGATAACCTTCGAGAGCCGCTCCTCGTCCTGCGGTGAAAGCATGCGCTTCTCAACCGCCAGTCGCGCCGCCGCGATCATTCCCCAGCCCACCGCTTCGCCGTGGAGATAGGTGCGATACCCGGTGATGGTTTCGAGTGCGTGGGCGAAGGTGTGACCGAAATTCAAAATTTCGCGCAAGCCCGATTCGCGCTCATCCTTGGACACGACGCGCGCTTTTTGCGCGATGGAACGCTCGATCACCAGGTCAAGCGCCAGCCGGTCCCGCCGCAGTATCTTCTCGAGTTTTTCTTCCAGAAACTGAAAAAGTCTGGCGTCGCCTATCACTCCGTATTTGATGATTTCGTAGATTCCCGATCGGAAGTCACGAGGCGGCAAGCTGCTCAACGTCAGCGGATCGGCCAGCACGCTTTTCGGTGGATAAAACGCTCCGACCAGGTTCTTTCCTTCCGGAAGGTTTACTCCCGTCTTTCCGCCGATGGCGCTATCGACCTGCGCCACCACTGTCGTGGGTACATGCACCAGCGCTACTCCGCGCGCGTAACTCGCCGCCACGAATCCCGCCACGTCGCCGACAACCCCTCCGCCCACGGCAACAATCACCGCGTGGCGGTCCGCACCCGCGCGAACAAGATCGCGACACGCTCGCTCGACACTGGAAAGATTCTTGGCGGTCTCCGCGTCATCGATCAAGATCGTCGCCCGCCGTGCTCGTCCCAGAAGATGTTCAATGCGCGAACTCCAATGCCGCCATACGCGCGGCGAGGAAATCACGAAAATCGCGCCGTCCTGACGTACACGGGAGACCACGCGCGACAATTGCCGCAACACGCCGCGGCCGCACCGCACCTCGTACTTGCCGTTCGCCGCTCGAACTGAAATTGTCTTCATCCGTGTATTTCGCTCGGTTGGATTGCCGGATCGCACTTCGGGCCGCAAAAAATGTAACACAACCGGAGCGACGCCGCGCGCGGCAACGGCAATTCTTGCCGGTGCGCTCGGCCGCATCTTTCCATTCCGCAGCGTGACGCCGTAAAGTGTGTTGGTATAATCTTGGCTTTCGCCGGGAGGAATCCACTAACGTGAAGACGATACACCTGGGAAGCAATGGACCGGCAGTCTCGCAAATCGGACTGGGCTGTATGGCTATGTCCGACATGTACGGCCCGTCGGATGAATCCGAAAGCATAGCCACGATTCACGCGGCGCTCGACGCGGGAATCACCATGCTGGATACCGGCGACTTCTATGGTATGGGCCACAACGAAATGCTCATCCGTCGAGCTATCGAAGGCCGCCGCGAGGATGTGTTTCTAGCCGTTAAATTCGGGGCCATGCGAGGACCGGATGGCTCCTTCAACGGCTACGATCTCCGCCCGGAAGCGATTAAAAATTTCCTCTCCTACAGCCTGCGCCGCCTCGGCACGGATTACATCGATCTGTACCAGCCTTCGCGCGTGGACTCGCGCACACCCATCGAGGACACCTACGGAACCTTGGCAAATCTTGTCCAGGCGGGTTACGTGCGCCACATCGGCATTTCCGAAGCGTCGGCAGCGTCGATCCGCCGGGCCTGCAAGGCCGCGCCCATCGTCGCCCTGCAGATCGAATATTCGCTGGTGAGTAGAGGAGCCGAAGCCACAATCCTGCCCGCCGCGCGCGAATTGGGCATGGGGATCACGGCGTACGGTGTGCTGTCGCGCGGCTTGCTCTCCGGGTCGCCCGTAACTTCGCCAAAGGATATCCGCAAGCACTTGCCGCGATTTCGCGGCGAAAACTATGAAAAGAACCAGGCGCTGACGAGCACGCTGAGCAAGATCGCGGCCGGAAAGAACGCAACCGCTTCGCAAGTCGCGATTGCCTGGGTGATGTCCCGAGGCGCCGATATCGTTCCGCTGATCGGTGCGCGCCGTCGCACGCAGCTCGCCGAATCGCTTACGGCGCTCGATCTGAAACTTACCGCCGAGGATTTGGCGCAGATCGAGCGCGCAGTGCCTGCGGACGCAGTGGCCGGAACCCGCTACGGTGAAGAACAGATGCGCTGGCTCGACAGCGAAAAACCGGCGCAGCCGTAAGTAGCACAGACTTCAGCCTGTGGGTTTCCGTAGCGCATCGAAGATGCCCAATAGAACCGTAACCCACCCGAATCGAGGCCCGCATGAAAATCCTTCTCTTGGCGTTCGCCCTGGCCCTGGCCTGGACCGTCACGCTAATCCTCATCGCCCGCACCGTCGGCCTTCACTCGACTCCGGGAATGTGGACAGGCGCGGTGGGATTGCCCGGCGTGGTGATCGCGAACTGGATGCAGTCGCAGTTCCTCCACCGGTTCGATCGCACGCTGGGATACAGCCTGATGTTCCTGATCAACTGGGGATTTTTCAGCAGCGTCCTGCAGGGCATTATTTCGCTAAAACACCGGTTTCAGTAGGACAGACTTTCAGCCTGGCGGTTTAGATCTATGGCCAGCCACAAATCAAAACCCGCCAGCCCACGCCCCGCCCCCTTACTTCACTCTTTTCTCAATCTCCGGGAGCGATTCAACCAACACATGTCCGGTAATCGCCAGCGTGCGCGGATCGACCTTGTCGAGCGTGTCGTCGGTCGTATGCCAGTACGGAACATCCAGGTCAATGATGTCGGTAGACGGCACATCGCGCTTCAAAAACGACAGGTGATCATCCTCGATCGTCTCGCGATTGTTTACGAACACGTTTCCGTATCCCAGGCGCGCCGCCGTCGACCAAACAATGTCGGTAAGCCAGGGAGTGGAATTGCTCTCGCGCTTGAACACCGGATTCGCCGGACCCACCATATCCACAAGGATCATGGCTTTCACGCGTGGAAGCTCGCCGGAAAGCGCCAGGCTGGCGGCGAGTTCACGGCTGCCATAGGTGTTGTCCGGATCGGCCCAGTTCATGTTGAAGGCTTCCTCGCCGTCAAAGAATGCCAGCCAGATCGTATCCGCGTTTTTTCGCGCGCACAGCAGCCGCGCGAGCTCCAGCAGAACGCCTGTGCTCGATCCGGCATCATCGGCGCCGACAAAATTCGGAATCCGCTTGGTGTCGTAGTGCGAACCGTAGAGGATGATGTTGGGGTCGGCGGACGGAATTTTAACGATGATGTTCTTCATCGCCACGTCGCCCACAGGCGTGGAACGCGCGTGAAAATCCTGTTCCTCGACCGGGCAGCCGAAACTCTTCAGCTGGGCGATGATGTAATCCTGCGCGCGGTGAATCGCTTCGGACCCGGCCGAATGCGGGCCAATCGCGACCAGTCGCTCGACCTGCTTGTAGGCCCGTGCGCCGTCAAAACCTCCCGTCGATTCCGCCGCTGGCGCGGGTGGAAAAGTTGCCGCGTGCGAAGCTGCTGTTCCCTGCGCGTCGCTGCCGGAAGTCGCGGAATGTCCGCAAGCGGCCAGAGACGCAAGGCACAGCACGGCGCAAAACGTGGCCGCCCGGCCCCAGCCGCGCAGTGGCAGCTTCATCTACCGGGCCCCCTGATCGGCCATCGCGGCGCGCTTTGCTTTATTGCGAACCACCAGCGCCGCAACCGCGATGCCAATAAAATACAGCCCCACCATGGGCGCCATGAAGACCAGCATGGTCGTGGCATCCGGCGTGGGCGTAATGATCGCCGCCACGACTGCGATGATCAAAATCGCGTAGCGCAAATTTTTCCATAGGAATTTCGGCGTCACGATTCCGAACAGCGCCAGAAAGAAAATTAAAACAGGCAATTCAAAAATCACACCCAGGCCCAGCAGCACGATCAAAATAAAGTCGAAATATTCATTGATGCTGATCAGCGGTCTGAACGGCCCCTGGAATCCGATCAGGAAATCCAGCATGTAAGGCAGCATCACGAAATATCCGAAGGAGATTCCGGCGATGAACAGAAATACGGAAGAAACAATGAACGTGGTGACTGCTTTGCGCTCGTGCTTGTAAAGTCCCGGCGCGATAAACAGCCACACTTGGTATAGCACGATCGGCGCGGCCAGAACCACTCCGATATAAATTCCCAGCGTGATGATCAGGTTGATGGCCCCGGCCGGGCTGGTGTAAACCAGGTGATCGTCCAGGTGCTGCTTGCGAAGCGCCTCGCGCATCGGCAGGGCGATATATCCAAAAACTTTTTCCGAGACGCTGACGCCCACCGCGGCGCCGATGGCAATGGCCATCGCCGAATTGATGAGTCGCTTGCGCAAATCCACAAGGTGCTCAAAAAACGACATTTTGCCGCCTGGCTCTTGCTCAGGCGTCGTCAGGGAGGAGTCAGACTGCGGAGTCGTCATCAGAAGATTTCTCGTGTGGAACGCTTACCGTTTCCGCCGGAGGCTCGGAAGTGCCGGAGGCGGCGTGGGTCGAAGCCGTTGTCTCGTTACTGCCGCTCGATTCGGACGTCTCAGACGTCACGGGAGCACCCGCAACCGGCGTCTCGCGCGGCACCGAACCCTCGGGTGCGGCCGACGGCGTCGGCACATGCACAGGGGCCTGCGCGGCGCGGGCCGCCGCCGCGGCTTCCTCGTCGTGGATGCGCGTCTGCCGCTCCAGCTCGCGCACTTCGTCCTCCAGCGCATAGCGGAAGTCGTTGGTCATTTTCCGGAATTCCGCCGTGGCCTTGCCCAGCATGCGCGCGAGTTCCGGCAGCTTCTGGGGGCCGAAAATAACCAGGGCCACGACAAAAAGGACGACCAAGTGTGGCAGACTTAACATGGCCTGTGCTTTTTAACCTTTTGGATCGAACGCAGATAGTTCTTGCGGCCGGGAGCCGGCCGGGAAACCCAAACTGCTCTCAACTCCGGCGAGCCGCCGGCGCCATGCCGGCTAAACAAGTACCGCCCGCCCCTGTTTACTACCCATGTGGAATCATAGTGGACGCGTGAAGGGGTGTCAATTCAGCCTCTATGCTATACTTTATCCTAATGTGCATGGCAACGCGCCGTGCCGCAGGAAAGCGAGGGAGAAATGCACGGTGAGAGGCGTGGTGCGCTGCTGGTCATAGGCGTCTTGGTTGTGTCCGCGGTTTTGGGGGGAATTTACGGCCCGGCGGTGCGCGCGACATCCACCGATGTCAACAGCCTGCAAGATTCGGTCAAGTCCTTCACGCACATCCTGTCCATTGTCCAGAAGGATTACGCAGTTCCCGTCGATACCGACCATGCCATTTATTCCGGGGCCATCCCGGGAATGCTTCGCGTTCTTGATCCGCACTCCAGCTTTTTCGATCCGCGCGCGTATGCCAATCTTCGCGAAGATCAGCGCGGCCGCTACTACGGCGTCGGCATGACCATTGTTCCGCGCGATAATTTCACCTACGTGCTCGCTCCCATGCCGGGTTCGCCGGCGTTCCGCGCGGGTATCCGGCCGGGCGACGTCATCATGGCCGTGGACGGCAAATCCGCCGAAGGGCTGAGCAGTTCCGAAGTGGCCGATATGTTGAAGGGCCCCAAGGGCACCATCGTTCACATCACGATGAAACGAGTCGGCTATGCGGAAAACCTCAATTTCACGGTGACGCGCGACGAAATTCCGAAGCATTCCGTCGATCTGGACTTCGAAGTCAAGCCCGGCATCGGCTACATTAAGCTTTCCGGATTCAACGAAACCACCGACACCGAACTGGCCGCTGCGTTGAAAGATTTGGACGCCACCAAGCTCGATGGCCTGGTGCTGGACCTGCGCGGAAATCCCGGCGGCCTGCTGAATGAAGCCGTGGCTGTTTCCGACATGTTCCTGGACAAGAATCAACTGATCGTGTCGCATCACGGACGCGCCTCCGCGGAACGGCGCTATTACGCTGTGCGCGGCAACCGCGGCGTTACCGTGCCGCTGGTGGTTCTGGTCAACGGCGGTTCCGCTTCCGCTTCGGAAATCGTTACCGGAGCGATTCAGGATCACGACCGCGGCCTGGTGGTCGGCGAACAGAGCTTCGGCAAGGGTCTCGTGCAAACCGTCTCCGGACTGAGCGAAAACACCGGCCTGGCCCTGACGACCGCGCGCTACTACACGCCCAGCGGCCGCCTGATCCAGCGCGATTACAAGGATATTTCGCTGTATGACTATCTCTATAACCACAAGAACCCTGCTCCCACCGAAGTGAAGCTGACCGACAGCGGGCGGCAGGTGACGGGCGGCGGCGGCATCACTCCCGATGTGCCGATCGCTCCGGCAAAGCTCGATCCGTTCCAGGAATTGCTCCTGCGGCGCGAAGTGTTCTTCGCCTATCAGGGCGGCGTCGGAGGATTCACCACTTACTTCCTCGGAACGCGCCCGGAAGTCACCAAGGATTTCGTGGCCAACGCGGCGGTGATGAAGACCTTCCGCGCCTATCTGGACAAGGAAAAGATCCCGTACACAGAAGACGACATCACCCAGAATAGCGCCTGGATCAAGCACGAAATCCGCAAGGAAGCGTTCATCTCCGTGTTCGGGCTGACCGAAGGCGCCAAGGTCGACCTCGACGACGACGTACAGCTTCAGAAGGCCATCGAATCCTTGCCGCAGGCCCGCGCGCTGTACGAGAACGCCCGCAAGATTATCGCGCAACGCAACCTGGGCAGCGGGCCGCAGCAGCAATAGTTACCACTGATTTACATTTTTCAACTTTCAGGGCTGGCACGTTTGGAATCCCCGCCGAGCCCTGCTAAAATCGCACAAGTTCCGTGGGCGGCTAGCTCAGCTGGGAGAGCGCATCGTTCGCAACGATGAGGCCGGGGGTTCGAATCCCCTGCCGTCCACCAATTTTCCTGTGGAACATGCTTGAGCCTGTTAGCTTTTAGCGCGAGCGCAGCCGAAAAACAAAAGCAGACGGAAGTGTTTCCCGGATGATCAATTGCTTCCAATCCGTGGCCTCACGGCGCGCCGTTTTCTTCCTTATTCTCGCCGCGATTTCGCTCGCTGCCGGCTGCGGAAAAAAGAATAGCGCTCACTCCGTAACCATCTCCTGGAGCCCCAGCAACTCCCCCATCGTGGGTTACAACGTCTACCGGTCGTCGACGCCGCCGGGCGGATTCGTGAAGCTGATCAACGCAACTATCACAGAGACTCGCTACGTCGATAGAAATGTCGAGGCGGGACGGACTTACGCCTATTACGTGACCTCCGTCGATTCCAGGGGAATCGAAAGCAAAGCTTCGGACACGATCACGGCCACGGTTCCGACAAGTTCAAGGCCCCCCTCAAACCAATGATTTCGAGCGCGAACCCGGCATACCTTCAGGCACAGCTCGATTCGATGCATCTGGCCCCGGAGCTTCAGGACACGGTAAACTAATCGCATGCCAGTCCGCCTGATTGCCCTCGATATCGACGGCACACTTCTGGATGAACGCTCCCAGCTTCCGGAGATCAACCGCAGTGCGGTTGTGGAAGCCGCCGCCAGGGGAATAGAAATTGCCCTCGTGACCGGCCGCCGCTACGATTTCGCGACTCCGATTGCCAGGCAGTTCCCTTGCCCGATCACCATGATTGTCAACAACGGAGCGCTTGTTAAGTCCAGCAACGGCGACACGCAATTCGTCAATCTGCTGCCTCATGGCATCGCCGGCCGCGTCCTCGAAGAAGCTTCCGCTTTCCGCGAACTGGCCTCCGTGTGTTTCAACCGGCCGCGCGAAAATCAGGTGATCTACGAACGGATCGATTGGGAAGACCCGTTACGGGGCGCCTACTTCAAACGCAACCGGGAGTATCTCGCCGAACTGTGTCCCCTGCGGGATTGTCTGACGGAAGACCCGATCCAGGTGATGTTCACGGGCTACGCCAACCAGGTGCGCGAAGTGGAATCTTTTCTCTCGCAACTTCCGTTTGCCGATGAGTATTCCGTGGCCATGACGATCTATGACAAGCGCGATTTCGGTCTCGTGGACGTCATTGCGGCGGGATGCTCGAAGGGCGCGACCCTCGCCGAGTGGGTGCGCCGGCGCGGCTGGTCAAGGAACGACGTAATGGCGATTGGAGACAACCTGAACGACCTGGAAATGCTCCAATTCGCGGGCCTTCCGGTCGTGATGGGCAACAGCGTGCCCGAATTGAAATCGCTCGGATGGCGTGAGACCCTTAGCAACGAGCAAGGCGGCGTCGCGGCCGCCATTGAACTATATGCGTTGGGAGACGCGTGAAATGAAGCGGTTGGGGCATTGCGGAATGCGCCTCTGCGGAGCGTTCGTCGCTCTCGCGGCTTTGGCAGCCGCCGGTCCCTGCGCGCGTGCGGATTATATTGTTCTGCAATCGGGCCAGCGCCTTCATGTAACCGGCTACGAGCGCCTGGGCGATTCCGAGCGCCTGACGATGACCGGCGGCACGATGGAAATTCCCGCGGCGTCGATCCTGCGAATCGATCCGGAAGATACTTTCCTTCCGGTCAAGTCGAAACTATTGGACGTTCCTTATGCGAATCTCATCGCCGCCTCGGCGCAAGCCCACGCAGTGGCGCCCGAACTCGTTGCCAGCGTGATTGCCGTTGAGTCCAACTTCAATCCCAACGCGGTTTCCTGGCGCTCCGCTCGCGGCCTGATGCAGTTAATGCCGGAAACAGCGGCACGTTTCGGCGTGACCCGCGTCTTCGATCCCCAGCAGAACATCGAAGCCGGCACCAGATACCTGAAGGAATTGCTCACCAAGTACAACGGCGATCTCTCGCTCACTCTGGCAGCCTACAATGCCGGACCCGACCGCCTAGGTCAGTACCACTCAATCCCCCCGTATCGCGAGACGCGCGATTATGTTCGCCGCGTAACTGAAAAATTTCGAAAAACCTATCAAGCGGGAATGTAGGACAGGCTTTACGGGCTGCGGAAAAAGTACTCGATTTTGTCATTCCGTTCGCGGCGAGCGTTCTCGGTGAACCGAGCGGAGCGAGGAATGTCTCCTGGCCTTAACGATCGGAAAAGAAGGAGAGATTCCTCGCTCCGCTCGTAATGACAAACGGATGGAGCGACTTTTTCCGCAGCCCGCTCAGCTTGTCCGATTTAGATGCCAGCCTGGCGAAAATTTGAACCAGGCAGACTGAAAAGCCTGCCCTACGATTTTTACTTTATTAATTATTGCGCAGGATTAACCGGAGGCGGCACGTTGATCACGGGAGTCTGAGTATTCTGCGGCAACGGCTGCCCGTCCGGACCCACGGGGGTGGTCGCATTCGGAGCGGTTCCGTTCGGATTCGCGCCGTTGGGGTTCGCCACTGCGTGACCCGGCACTGCAGCTTGCCCCGTGGGATTCCAAATGAATTCCCACTGCTCGTAAGTATCGCCGCCCTGGTAAACCTTTAACGAAGGCTTCTTGATCTTGCTGCCCACGCCGATAATGTTTCCGCCAATCACGGGGCCTTCCAACGGCTGCGGCTGGGCCTCGAGCGGGTTGGCATTCGAAGCCGGATTGGTCAGTTGTCCAGGCGCGCCCGTTCCGGTTTGCTGGCCCGCTGCCGCACCGGGTGGCGAAGGAGGCTGCAGACCGCCTCCGAGGGCCGACACGCCCGCGATTCCCTGCGGACTGAGCGCCGTTTGGAGCAAATTGGTCTGGCGAAGGCTGCCAATCAATTGACCGTTTGGCCCCACATAGATGAAGCGCCAGGAGCCGTCATCCTTGTTCATCGGATCTTTGTAGGCCTGGCGAAGGAATCTCACTCCATTGGTCGGATTGGTGAGGTCTTCAATTTTGGTGGGATACTTGCCGAATTTTTGATAGTACAAGCCGATAGCGCGCGCGTATTGCTGGCCGCGCCAGACCATTTCTTCTTCCCTCTCGCGACGCCCCTGCGTGAGGATGCTCTGCGTGGCAGCAGCGGCGGAAATCAGCATCACCGCCACCATAAACACAACGAGAAGCAGGGTATATCCGGCTTCCGCGCGGCGCTTCGATCGGGAAATAGGGAGGGGTGAAGCCATGACGTTTTACCCGTTCGGAGGCGGCTCTTCGAGCGTCAGCGAAGTGCGCCGCCCGGTCGACACCTCTTCCACGTCGGCCGTGGTGTTGGTCAGGCGCACGATTCGGAAGCGGCCCAGGATGGTGTCTCCCTCTCCGGCAATGATCACGTCGTCGTTGCCGCTGGTGGCAAAAAATGCCCGGCGGTGGCTCCCGCCCGAGTCGCTGACGTAGCCGAAGTATTTCGCATCGACCGTGAGAGGCGGCGGTCCCGGCGGCGGCCCGGAACCGGCGGCGTTAACCTGTTTCGAGGCCGGGGGCGCCGGGGGCGGAGGCAAGGTCGCGCTGAAGATGCTGCGGTGAACGCCCTTATACTCGAGGGCCAGAAACCTTTTCAGAATATCGAGCCGCAGCGCGGGGTTATCCACGTTGAGAGGGGTGAATCGCGCATCCACCGACGCCACCGGCACGGGGCTCCCCTCGGGAGAAAAGCTCCGGTAGAAAAAATACGTGCTCACCGCGAGCACCCCGAGCAGCACTCCGAGAACGATGAATTGCGTCCGCCGTGTCATCTCATGTGGTCCGGAAATAAGTTCTGAGCTGTACGTTCAGGCGAAGCTTCCCTTCGCTGCTGGAAGCAAGCGCCAGGCTGTCGAGAACGTAAAAATTCTCGGAATGTTCCAGCTTGTTCAGAAACTGCACCAGGCTGTCGTAGTCGCCTTCGACCGCCGTCGAGATATCCACTTGCATCAGGCCGCGCGCGTCGGGCGGATGCTGATGGAATGAAATCGAATCGGAGCGCAGCCCGGCCGAGCGCGATAGACCTCCGAGGTCCTCGCTGATCGCCGAATAGCCCGCCCCCGCGGGATGAAAATGCGTGGTAAAGAATTCGTCCCATTGCCTCTCGTCGGCGGGAAGTTCGGACTTGAATCGTTCCAGGCGCGCATCATCGGCGCGGTACTGCTTTTCCAGAAGTCCTAGCCGGTACAGGTCGGTCGGCTGAACATGCGGCGAACTGTTCAGCCGCCAGTCGACGCCCAGCAGCACCAGGTCGGCCAACAGAATGAACGCCAGAACCCCGCGGACCATGGCGTTGCGTTGTACGATGATCGCTTTCATTTTATATGACCGAGTACTCCGCCTGAAGCGAGAGCATCACGCGGTCGGTTTGCTGCGTGCTGGCCGGACGCGTTTCGCTCAGCAGTTGGATATGCGAAAATTCCGGCGAAGTCTCCAGCGCTCTCAGGAACTTCAACTTGCTGTCATCGCTCATGGCGCCCACCAAAAAGCTCAGCTGCACGGTGTCGCCCTCGAGTTTCGGCTCGATGCTGACCACCCGCACGCCCTCGGGAAGAATCCGTTCGAGGTCCATGAAAATCTTGATCCAGGGGAAGGCGCGCTGCTGGATCAGCGAATTCAGGTAGGCGGCGCGCTGGCGGCGCTGCACGGTTTGCGCGTTCTCAAAAAAATCGGCCAGCCCCTGGCGCTGCTGCTGAAGCCTGGCGATTTGCGACTCCAGCGCATCCTGCCGCGCGCTCAGCGCCTTGTCGCTCCGCCACGCCGAAAAAGTGTGATAGGACAAAACCAGCAGAGCCAAAATGGCAATCGTGCCGATCACGCTCGCGCTCAGCGCGAAGCGCCGGTTGCTCTCCAGGGGAGATGTGGAAAGATTGAGACGAACCTTCATTTCCGACGGATACGCCTTTCTTTTTTTTAGCCGCTCACGCGCCCCGATTTAGAGTCCAGCCGACCAGCGCTTCCAGCCCGCGATCCACCAGCGGCCCTTCATCGGACCCGATCATGCCTTCCTCGCTTGCGGCCGTCAGGAGCGCTTGCACCGGGCATTTTAATTCACGTTCGAATGGTTCCTGAAATTCCGCCATGCGGTCGGACAGGCCCGCGAGTCGTACCTGCGAGATGCCCTCGCTCCAGGAATCCTGATAATAGGCGGCCAGGGGATAAATCTCATCGAGCAGCGCCTGCGGCGTCACGTCGCGCGCCCCGCCCGGCAGCGTCGATGCAGCGATAGCCGCAAAGCACGCCTTCGCGAACGATCGCGGTCGTCAGCGTCGTGCCCGCCACGCGCGCCAGAAGAGCGGGTCGCCCATCGGCCAGCAGCGGCACCGCAGCAAGCGTGGAACTCATCACCACGCCCGGCGATAATCCCACCGACTCTACCAAAGATTCATACTCGCGAACAATCCGCAGGCGCGCCAGCCCCGTCACGATGTCCACTCCCTCTTCGCGCGGGGACTGGCGCATGAAGGAAATCAGCGTCTCTTCCGCCTCAAACGGCACGCTCTTCTTCAGGCGCCAGCGGAGAATCGGGATGGCTTCGTCCGCCTTGCGAGGAAAGACGTCAAAATGCAGAACAAACACGCGAATCACCGAGTCCGGAAGAAGCAGCGCGACGTCTTCGTTCTTGGTTCGCAGCCGCGAGAAGACTCGCCCGACCGCGGTCGCGAACCTCGCCGGCATCCACCATATTCGTTTCCACGGCCGTCGGCAAAATCGCCCCCGGCGGCAGCGGTTCGACGGCAAACCCTTCCAGGCCCGTCCCGTGCGTTTCCATCGCGCCGCCGCGACGTAGTCCGCGGCAATCTCGCAGGCGACCAGCGGATGCGGGGTGGAGTCCAGCCAGCGCGCCAGGCGGCGCACGATTTGGCTCTGGTAAATTCCCTGCCGGACGCTGTCGCTACTACTCAATGAATGTCACCTTGTTGATTTCCTTCAGCGTCGTCACGCCTTCGCGCACCTTGTCCAGCGCCGAGTCGCGCAGGAACGTCATGCCTTCCTCGCCGGCGGCGCGCTTGATTTCCGAAGTCGGGCGCCGGTCGATAATCATCTCGCGGATATGATCGGACAAATCCAGCAGTTCGGTGATCGCGGTGCGGCCGTGGAATCCCGTGCCGGAACATTCCAGGCATCCCGCGCCCTCGACAAATTGCCACCGTGCCCCATGCGTCGGGATCGAGCCCGGAGGCGCGCAGCACTTCCGGCGAATAGCGTACCGACCTTCTTGCAGTGGTCGCAAACCACGCGGACCAGGCGCTGCGCCAGAATGCAGTTCAGCGCCGAAACGAAATTGTAGGGCTCGACGCCCATGTTGATGAAGCGGCCGATGACGTCGGTGACGTTGTTGGCATGGACCGTGGTGAAGACCAGGTGCCCGGTGAGCGCGGACTGAATGGCGATCTGCGCCGTTTCCTTGTCGCGAATTTCGCCGACCATGATCTTGTCCGGATCGTGCCGCAAAATGGAGCGCAGCCCGCGGGCAAACGTCAGGCCCTTCTTTTCGTTGACCGGGAATCTGCGTGATTCCGCGCACCTGATACTCGACCGGATCTTCGATGGTGATGATCTTGTCTTCGTCGGTCTTGATTTCGTTGATGGCGGCATACAGCGTGGTGGTTTTTCCGGATCCGGTGGGCCCGGTGACCAGCACCATGCCGTACGGCTCGCGAATGTAGCGGCGAAACTTCCGCATCTCCTCGCCGGAAAATCCCACGACTTCGAGGCTGAGGTTGTGAAATTTCTCGGAAAGCGTCTCCTTGTCCAGAACGCGCAGCACGGCGTCCTCTCCGTGGATCGAGGGCATGATGGAAACGCGGAAATCGACGAAGCGGCCCTTGTAACGCACCCGGAAGCGGCCGTCCTGCGGCACGCGGCGCTCGGCGATGTCCAGTTCGCTCATCACTTTGATGCGCGAAAGAATGGTGGAGTGCCATTCCTTGGAAATCGGCGGCATGGCGTTTACCAGCACGCCGTCAATGCGGTACTTCACGACCACTTCGATGTCGCGCGCCTCGATGTGGATGTCGCTGCGCGCCGCTCGAGCGCCGTGAAGATCACCGTGTCCACCAGGCGAACGACCGGGCTGACCGCGGAATCCTGCTGCGTCAGGCGGTCGGCGGAGATGTTCGAATCGGTTTCGTCCTCCTCTTCGACGACTTGCAGCGTGAAGGCCTCGGTGGCCTGTTCCAGAACGCGCTGGGACTGCTCGGTGCGCTTCAGCAAGTCGCTGATCTGCGTGGGCGTGGCGACCTTGAGGACCAGTTTCTTGCCCAGCAGAAGCGGCAGTTCGTCGCTCAGCAGCACCTGGCTAGGATCGGCCACGGCGATCACCAGGGCGCCGTTCTGGCCTCCATCGGCACGAAGTTGAATCGGAACATCAATTCGGCGGGAATGCTGCGAAACAGCTCCGGATCGATGCGTTGTTCGAACAGATCGACGAACGGGCAGCGGTAGCGTTCCGCCAGGCGGCTGCGATTTCTCGCGCTCGCCCTGCGGATCGGACGCCGTCGGCTAGTGTTTGATCGGTTGTGCTCATAGCTGTCTATCCCTATCCCTGGGCCGCCCACCGACAAGGAAAACATCGGCAGGTACAGCGAAATCAAGATGAAAGCAATCACTATCGCCATGAAGATCAGAATCGCCGGTTCGATCACGGCCACCATGTTGGCCAGGTGCGTGTTGACGTCATCTTCATAAAATTCCGCGACGCTGGCGAGCATCGGCGGAGAGCGATCCGCTGGCCTCGCCAACTTCGATCATTTCCAGCGCCAGATCCGGCACCAAGCCCGGTGGACGCAAGGCTGCTGTGCAGCGACTGCCCCTCGCGCACCAGCTGCGCGCCCTGCGTGACGGCCGCCGAAATCAAGCGGCTGCGAATCGGCCCCGGCCGCCAGTTTCCATGGCCTGCACCAGCGGCGTGCCCCCGGCCAGCAGCGTCGACAGCGTGCGGCAGAACTGCGCGAACTGAAACTTGGTGAGCGTCTCCCCGACCAGCGGCAGGCGCATTCGCACACGCTCCAGTGCCAGCCCGCCCTGTCGGTCTGGGACCAGGCATAAGCGCGCCGCCGCAACCACCACGAGCGCGGCAATCGTGGCCAGCAGGTACGGCCGGTAGGTCACCGTGATGGCGATCAGGATTCGGGTCGCCTGGGGCAACGTAATGTTCATGTCCGCGTAGAGTCCCGCGAACTTCGGGATTACCGAGCTGACCAGATACGTCACGATGACCGTGGCGGCGCAAACCAGAATAACGGGATAGATCAGCGTGGCGATCAGTTTCTTTCGGAAGCCGGTGGTCACTCGCTGATAGGCGATGTAATACTCGAGCACGCCGGACAGGTTGCCGCTCTTCTCCCCCGCCAGAACCGACACCGTGTAGACCTTCGGGAATACGCCCTGTTGTTCGAGCGCTTCTGATAGCGGCGTGCCTTCCCGGACCAGCCGGCGGACTTCACCGAGCACGGGCCGCAGGCGCTCGGCGGCGGCGCGCTCCGAGAGCAGATCCGAGCGCCTTCAGGATCGGAATGCCGGCCTTGATCAGCGTATTAAATTGCTGGTTGAAAACCAGGAAATCATTTCCATCAACGGATTTCTGCCGGCTTGCCGCCGAATAGCTGGCCGAGCGCTCCCGGCTCGCGGCCGCACGTTATAGACGAAAAAACCGCGGTCGGAAAGTTTCTGGCGAGCTTCGGTCATGCTTTCCGCAGGCTCTACCTGCAGGAACACTTTCCCGCTGCCGTCGGCCACTTTGCACAAAAACTCAGCCATCCCGTAAAGTGTACCTCAACCCTATAGATGCAGGAAGCTGGCCCCGCGTCTGCGTGCGCAGGGCGACAACCGGGAAAAAGCAGCTCAGGCTTTCTTGCCCTGTGGGCTTGTCGCGATCGCCCCACACCGATCCCGCGAACAACGACGCCGGAACTGTTCACGCACAACTATCCGTGCGAGGGCCAACAGGGCCGCGGAGCGGCCAGCGAGATTACAAGGCGGATCATGTATGCGACGGCATCATTACTCATTCATGAGCAGGCTGTAAATTTACGGTCAACGCAGCCGCCTTGAGAAGTACGAAAATGAACCGCCATGAGGGGCTTGGCCGGCCAAAGCGAACCGCGGAGACCCCGAGACGCAATCTTACCGCTGCGCTGCCAATCCCAACGCGGAAACACGATCCTTGCATTTACCGGCCTGTTTTTACTACACTACGCGTCCCGTCTTCCCTGCAGGTGTCTCCGGGTCGGGTGATAGACGTGTCGACGATCCGGAGCACGCGCTAACGAAACGGCACGGCTGGATCATCTTCACCGGGCGGTGAAGATGAACTGATAACGTGTGTGCGCAGTGAAGGCTTAGATTCTGAAAACGGGTTCCCCCCACGCACGAGCCGGAGAGAAAGATTTCCGGTTCGATTAGGCGGCGTCCCAGGCTTTACTCATCCCAGTGAGCTGGTCGGGACGCCGCATCATTTTTTTTTGTGTTGGCTCAGCCTGAAATGGAGAGGTGACGTTTTCCGTTAGTGAAGATTCCGCCCCTTCGGGGCGGGGATTTTCAAGGCATAAGGATCTATCGTCCGATGCCTGTTTCTGGGTGCGCAGCGCGAGAGGATCAGCTCCCGCGCTGATTTGCATCGGCTCGATGAGTCCTACCAAGTTATCCCTCAGCATGGTTGCATCCCTGCAGAGCCCGCTTCTGTTTCACCTGGCGAGGTCATTGTAGTCGTGTTCGAAAAATGCGCAAGTGATTCTGCCGTCCGTCGCAGCTGCCGCTGCTGACGTGCTTGCTCCAGCTTGCGATCGCGCGCCGCGTGGATCTCCGCCTGTCGGCCGGCGAGCATATCGTGCGGCGTCACATAACCGATGGCGCTGTGCAAACGCACGGTGTTGTAGTGATCCACGTAGGTTTGAATCAAGCGCAGCGCATCTTCCCGGGTCAGCGGTGTGCCGGGCCGGATGCATTCGGATTTTAGCGATTTGTGCCAGCGCTCCAGCTTGCCGTTCGATTGCGGATAGTAGGGCGACGTTCGCACGTGCGTCATCCCCGCGATGCGAATGAATTCTTTGAAATCCCGTGCGATGAATTGCGGCCCATTGTCGGAGATGATCCGCGGTTTCGCTTCCGGATATTTCTCCCGCGCTCGTTGCAAAATGACTTCGATTTCCGCTTCGGTCATCGATTCCCGCAGATCCCAATGCACGATCGCACGGCTGTAGCCATCCAGAATGCTGCACAAGTAGTAGAAGGTGCCGCTCACGTTGATGTAGGAAACATCGATGTGCCAATGCTGGTGCGGCTGCGGTGGCTGCTCGAAACCGCTACCCTTGCGCGACGGCTTACCCTTCCATCGTGAGAGCAACCCGGCCTGTTGGAGGACCCGCCAAACGCTGGAGGGGCTCACGGCTACCACGTCCGCGTCCAGCATCATGAAGGTCAGTCGTCGATAGCCTTCCAAGGGATGTTCCTGGTGGAAGCCGATGATGGCTTGCTTCTCCCACGGCGCCAGCCAGAAATCCCGGGGGACCCAACCGTTGTGTTCATTGACGCGCCCGTAGCGCTCTCGCCAGTCGTAGAACTTGCTGGCACGCACACCCAGCCAACGAATGAATCGTCCGGCGCCGATCTCGGTCTTTTCCGACCAGCACCGGACGAAATCCACGACCAGGTCCCGCACATCGTGCGGCACCCACACCTGGGTCAGAGCTCCCCAAGACTTTTTTTTAAGGCGATGTGCTCGGCCATCAGTTCGGCCAACACCTCGTCCTTGGTCTGGATCTTCTTTTCCAGAAATTCAATCCGTTGTTGTTCGGCTTGATGGTCCGGACGGCTCTTGCCCTGGAAGGCGGCAGCACCGTTCTCAAAGAATTCTTTTTGCCAGCGGTAGAACACCGTTGGTTGCAGCCCCAGTTCCTCACACAGGTCCGACACCGGCACTTTATCCAACAAGTGCCGTCGTAGAATGGCCACCTTCTCCTCTGCGGTGTAGTGTTTTCGCTCTTTTCGCATGCGTCCTCTCCGTTATCTTAACGGAAGAACGCCCTCTCCAGTTCCAGCTGAGGCGGCACATTTTCACTCCATGGACCGTTAATCCCCGGACGGTTTTCCGGAGCGCAACAGGAGCAACACTCGTGGCAAGCGGCTCACAATTGGCCGGGCTTTGTCGCCGGGGGCGCGGGCGAAGCCAGCACGGAACGGCAACGAAGCATCTGCACAGTCGTAAGCAGATCATTCGGGTTCAGAGCCAGCGCAGCTTGGAACTGCTCGTTCGCGTCCGTGCAATCGCCATTTAAAGCCAGCACAATGCCGTAGCTGGTATGGAACGGCGCGGAGTATGGATTCAGGTCCACCGCGTGGTGAAGGCTTTCTTGCGCTTCCTTGAGACGGCGTTCCTTCAATTCAATCTGGCCCAGAAATACGTACGTGTCGGCTAGCTCGGGATTGAGTTCCTTGACGCGCAGCATGAAAGCCTCAGCCTTCGAGTAATCCCCCTGGTGGTAGTACAACCGGCCGAGGTTCAGCGCAAAACGAAAATCGAGAGGGTCATTCCGGTATCCCGTCTCCAGAATCTTCTGGGCGCTGCCCAACTCCTGGCGGCTCATCATTTCCGCGCCCAGGTTGTTCATCGCCGTTCCATTTAAGGGAGCGACTTCATGCGCTCTCGTGAACAACAGGTAATCGCCAGCCCAGGGGCCGGTCGCGCGCGCCGCAAGGAACGACAGGACAATAGCCAGGACACATCCGGAGGCAACGACATGCACCGGCTGGCCGTAAAGACTCGGGCGCGATTTCACCGCGCGCTCGATGATCAGCGCGATCAGCAGCGCCGCCCCGATGCTGGGAACGTAGAAATACCGGTCATGGACCAGTTCGTCCGCGCGGAACACAAACGTATCCAGAGCCGGCAACAGCGGAATCACAATCCAGGCAACCGCAAAGCCAACGGCTTTCGAGCCCAAACGCTTCCGAAAGAACCACAGCGCCGCGCCCAGTGCGGCGAGGACCATCAACGGCACCAGCACGTGCATGACGTTCAATTTCGGCTGGTAAAACACGTCGTAGGATTCGGAAAGCCGGAACGGAAAAAACCAATTCTTGACGTAGAAGAGCAGAATCGATGGCAGCGTCAGGAACCAGGACCATGGAGACACATACCCGAAGGAATGGCCAAGACCTGACAAGATGCGGTTCCGCGCCACCAGATAAACAACCGCCAGAGGCAAGTACCAAGCTGCAGGGCCGATTGCGGATCGGAATCGGCTGCCATAGCCGGGATTGTCCTCGCCTTCTTCCGGCCCCGATTGAATCCAGGCATGCGCGAAGACCAAGGCTGGCAGAACGATTGCCGTCTCTTTGCTGAGCATGGCCAGCGCGTATGTCACGCACGACAGCGCCATCCAGAGGCCCTGGGACCCTTCCCGGGACTGCAGATAAGCCAAAAACGCCAACAGGAAAAAAACGGCAAACAGCGACTCCGTCGTGCCGGAAACCCACGCGACCACTTCGTGATGGATGGGATGAACACCGAAAATCAGCGCGGCCAGCCAGGCGGTGGTGAACTGTCCGGTAATCTTTTTGACCAGCAGGTAGGCCAGCCAGGTCACCATCAAATGCAGGGCCACGGCCATCAAATGCCAGCCCAGCGCGTGGTCTGAGAAAATAGCGTAGGTGGCGCGCGACAACAGCAGGAACATCGGCCGGTAGTAATTCCCCGGGGTCGACGGCGCCATCTGTTTCCAGACCGAACTGACAAAATACTGCGGCGCATAATGCCAGGCCCGAAGAAAGGGATTAAAAACAATCTGGGGGAAATCGTCATATACAAAATCGAACCGCAGAGTCGCCACGTAGGTAATCGCCGTGACCAGCAAGACCATCCATACAAAATATCGCTCTCGCAGCGCTGCCACGCGCGATTCAGCGGTAATTACAAGAGGTTTCGTATCCATAAGAACCGGGAATTCTCCTGTTAAAAGTCTAGCATCGGGACCTTGCGGATGGCGCAGAATGCACGAGGGGGAACGTCAATCAGTTAGTACCGGATATGCACAGCTGGCGAGGCGTTACTGCAGGGATTCGGAGAGCGAGGACCCGTCCACGATGGCAACTCCGGGCGGGACTTGAAAACGGAACAGATCGGCGGCCAACGGAATGTCCGACTGCCAGTCCCCGAACCTGTATTCGAGCTCGATTCCGCCGGGCTGGCGAATTTCAATGCGCGCGAGTTCCCCCGAACTTTTATCGACTTCCAGGAGAACTTCCGTATAGTCTTCTTCGCTCGAAGCGCCCTTCGGGTGTTTGGGGAGGCACCTTAGGACGGCATGGTTGGGCGGGATTCCCGGCTGGTTGACCAGGTCGATCTGGCGGCACAGGCGCGCAAGATCCGCTTTACCCGTCAGGAGCGCCAGCGGCGTGCGCCAGTCCGAACTCTCCTTGACCGGCGCCTTAGTCACGGTGTGATCGTAGGGCACGTAGAACCAGGTGGTCTTGCCGTCGTCCAGGAACAGCTTCTTTTCCGGCGAGTCATATTCCCAACGCATTTCACCCGGGCGCCGAAAGTACACCGTGCCGGACTCGACGCGCGCCTCTTTTCGCCCTTCACTATAGCGTTCCAGAAAAACGGCTTGTAAGGTGTGCGGCTGGCGGTAATGCTCCTCCAGGAGATGCGCGAGGGATTTCGCGGTTGGAGAAGACTCCGCGGCGAGCGCGGTTCTGAATCCGGCAAATCCCGGGCACAGGACAACAAAAACCGCGAGAGCCGCGAGCCGGGATGATGGGAGGCGCTTCACACCATGAGTGTAGCAGGTTGGCGCTTTGGGGAACTACCACGCAGGGGCAAAAACAGTCTCCGGGAATTCGATTACAGAGGATTATCGGTCGGACCCGCCGGCGCGGAGTCGTTTTCCCGAATCACGGCCGTCTGGTCCGAATAGAAATGCCGGCTGCCCGTGTAGCCCGGGACGAGGGGATCGGCGTTGATCGAATAGCTGGTCACATTTCCGTTGCTGGGGTCCGTCGTAACCACAGCGTAGCTATAACTAAAACCGCTTTTTTGCCCTGAGGCCAGGACTTCGTCGATCAGTCCGGCGCTCGTTTGGCTCACCGTAGTGCCATTGCCGCTAAGGGTCGGAAGGTCGGGAGAAAATCCGACCGAATAGGTCGTGGAATAAATCACGTTGGCCGTGGTGATATTGCGGATATTTTGGGCCGCGGAAGACTCATTGGCTCGCATCTTGGACTGAATAAAGTTAGGGATGGCAATCGCTGCGATGATCAGGATTACGGCGACGACCACGAGGAGTTCAACCAGTGAGAAACCGCGCTTGGAGGAATCGGTCTTTCTGTCGGTTGAGTTGTTCCGAATCGGTTCCATAAGAATCCCCTCTTCGCTGCGCCTTTCCATTCAAGACTCGGTCCCACTGGCCGCCTGCTTAAAAAAAGGGGGGAGGAATTGATTCGATTCCTCCCCCTGGTCAGATCCTCAGCCACCATTAGCTGAGTGGGTTGTCGTTCGAAGTGGCCGCCGAGCTCACGTTGACGCGGATCACGCCGGACTGGTCGGTGAAGAAATAACGCTGACCGGTCACGCCCGCAGTGGTCGGCGAAGCCGTAATCGAATATTGCTGGTACGGAGAGGGCGCCGTATATGTGAACGTATAGCCGCTCTTCGAACCGGTCACCAAAGCTGAGTCAATCAAGTCCGCAGCCGTCGAAGACGGAGAGGAGGACGGGCCAAGGTCGCCGAGCTTGGTGGGGTAGTTCCCGTAGGTGGTGGAGAACGCTACGGCCGAGGTGTTGAGCGTACGAAGCGAACCAACCGCGGACGCTTCGTTGGCGGCCATCTTCGAACGCAGCAGGTTCGGGATGGCGATCGCCGCGATAATCAAAATGATCGCGACGACGATCAGCAACTCTATGAGTGAAAAGCCCTTCTGTTTATTCCGCATTTCTTTTTAGCTCCTTGATAAAATCGCAGTTTTTAGTCTTGAACTCTCATCCCGTACCGGGGATCGCCCTACTAAGTGCAAGCGCTATGCCAAACGATGCGCCCTCAAAGAAGACCGGCGCCAAATAGTCTAAGCCGCTGATTACAAGCGTATTAGCTCTGGTCCAGCTTCGCATTGTACCATCGTGACACGATACAATTCCGGGTTCCGAGCCGTAGCTACGACAAAATCTGTCAACATCCACAGCCAGAAGATGGCGCTCCATCCGTACGATTTCTTTATGCATTGAGGGCACTGAATCGGAACAAGCAAAGTCGCGAAGCCTGCCGGCGTTTAATTGGATCGCTAACTAGAACGACAATCCATCCGCACACCAATCGTACAGCCCGATTGCGCCTGCCGCAGGCAAACCATAGACTGGAGTCGCCATCATCGGTCGTCCGATCTTTCATTTGAAACCGGCGCGCGAACAGAATGACTCGACTCAAACGACTGCTGGCTTATCCCGTCTTTATCGTCGTATTTGCGTTTGCCGCGCGCATGCTAATTCTTTGCTACCTCTGGGAATCCGCGCGAGTTCCGGTGAATTCATTCCTGGCCTATGGATATGAACTGGGCCGGGTGGCAAGCTCCATCGCAGCAGGACACGGGTTTTCCTCACCGCTGCGTTTTGTCGATACGGGGCCGACGGCATGGTTCACACCCATTTATCCGTATCTGGTTGCCGGAATTTTCAAGATCTGGGGAATCTTCAGCTTCAAATCTCGGCTGGTGATTCAGACGCTCAATTGCGCGTTCGCGGCGCTGACGGTCATTCCCATCTATGAGATCGGGCGAAGGAGCTTTGGAAAGGCCGTGGCAGTGGGCGCCGCGTGGACCTGGGTTTTTCTGCCGACTTCGCTGTTTTTCCCAATCACCTGGATTTGGGACACCACCCTGGCTACTCTCTTCATGGCGCTGATCTTCTGGGCCACTCTGGCCATGCGCGATGCGAAAACTGTTCTGCAGTGGTCGGCTTACGGCGCGCTCTGGGCCGTTGGGGTGCTGATCAATCCCTCGATCCTGTCGCTGCTTCCGTTTCTGGCCGGATGGGCGGTCTGGAAGGCTCGACGTGACTCGTTGCCCTGGATGAAATTCGCAGCTGCGGGTCTGCTTGTATTCGCGCTGGGAATGGTTCCATGGACGGTTCGCAACTATCGAGTGTTCGGCAAATTCATTGTGCTGCGGTCCAATTTTGGGTTGGAATTGTGGCTCGGCAATAATCCCGCCGTTCCGGACACCTGGTCTCCCTGGCTACACCCCAACGACAGCCTGGAAGAAGCCGAGAAATATAAACGAATGGGTGAAATCGCGTTCATGCAGGAGAAGGAGCGCAAGGGATTCGCATTCATGCGGGCGCATCCCGCCGACACGCTGCACTTCATGTTTCGCAGGTTTGTAGACAACTGGCTGGCGATTACCGACAATCCCGCGGATTCCTGGTCCGTCACGCCGCTGCACTTGAGGGCCTTCATCGCGCTGAACCTGCTTTTATCCGTCTTTACGCTGCTCGGAGCGCTGTTTGCAAATCGCTCCAAGCCCACCGAAGCATTCCCGTATGCGATGGTTCTCCTGGTGTTTCCGCTCGTTTTTTACCTGACGCATTCCTCTCTGCGGTATCGTTTTCCGATGGATCCGATCATGATGGTCCTGACCGCATATGGCGTGGCCTACCCGATTTCAATGTTGGTCAAGCGCCTGGCTAGGCAAACGGACGAGAGCACGCCTGCTCCCCCGGTGCTGGTACCCTAGAAGCGCGTCCCCAGAAACGCCGCCCCAAAAACGCGGTTGATCCCCCATGAGCGCCAAGCTTCGCAGGTCCGCCGGCGTGTTTGGACACGGCGGGGGGGTTACGATTGCCGGGTGTTGTACTTTTTGGAGTAATGCCGGAAGGAACGATAGCTCATTTTCAGCAGCTCGGCGGCATGCGTTCCCACCCCGTTGCTCGCTTCGAGCGCCGCCATGATGTAGGCTCTTTCCATGTCCTGAACGGACTTTTCCAGATCGATGCCGCTCTCGGGAATATGAACGTGCCCGTTCGAAGGCCGCGCGTGCGCGGGATTTTCATGGACCGTGCGGTGTTGAATTTTTTCGGGAAGGACGCTAGCCGAAATCACGCTTCCCGTTTCCAGCGCCACCGAGCGCTCCATGGTGTTTTCCAGTTCGCGCACATTTCCCGGCCAGTCATAAGCTTCGAGCAGTTGCATGGCTTCGGGCGCGATGCCTTCGACGGACTTTTCCATAATCTTGCGAAAGCGGTCCAAGAAGGAGCGAGCCATCAAGGGAATGTCTTCCCGGCGTTCGCGCAGGGGCGGCAGCTGGATGGGAATGACGCTCAGGCGGTAATACAGGTCCTCGCGGAATTCTCCGGCGGCGATGGCCTTGTCCAAGTCCTTGTTGGTCGCGGCAATGACGCGCACATCGACCTCGTATTCCTCGTTCGAACCAACCGGCCGAACCTTGCCCTCCTGGAGCACACGGAACAGCTTGACCTGCATGGGCAAAGCCATGTTTCCGATCTCATCCAAAAAGAGCGTGCCGCCATGCGCCCCGCGAAACAACCCCTGGCGGTTTTCGTTGGCCCCGGTGAAAGCTCCCTTCACGTATCCGAATAGCTCGGATTCCAGGAGCGTCTCAGGAAACGCTCCGCAGTTGATGGTGATGAACGGTTCCTTGCTGCGAGCGCTGTTTTCATGAATGGCGCGGGCCACCAGTTCCTTGCCCGTGCCGGTTTCGCCGGTAATCAGAACGCGGCTGGTTTGCGGAGCGACGGTCATGATCATGTCAAAGATCGCGCGCATCTTCGCGGTGTGGCCGATGATGTTGTCCTGGCCCGTGAGGCGGCGCAACTCGCGGCGCAGGTAACCTGCTTCCGATTTAAGGCGCAGCGTTTCGTCGACCTGCTGCACGGCACGGCGCAGCTGGTCGACGAGGTCATGGTCCTTGATCACGTAGCGGTCGGCGCCGGAATTAATCGCGGCAATCGCGGTATCCAGAGTGGGCACCCCGGTGATCAGGAGAAAATAGCTGGAGGGCGAAATTTCCTTGCAATATTGAAGCAGTTCGACGCCCGTCGTGTCCGGCATGCGAATATCGGAAATGACGATGTCGAAAATCTGGGACGCCAGTTTGCGCCGCGCCGACTCGCCGTTCAGGGCCACTTCGACGCGATGGCCTTCCTTGCGAAAAGTAATCTCCAGCAATTCGCAGATGGAGCGCTCGTCGTCGACGACCAAAATGTGAGCCATGGCCTGGATCCTTCCGGCGCCGGCGCGTCAGGCGACGCGTGGCAAATCAACCGTAAATTCCGCTCCCTTGTCTTTCTCCGAAAAAACGCTGACGCGGCCGCTATGCGCCTGGACGATCTGATAAACGATGGCCAGCCCAAGACCCGTGCCGCCCACGAATTTGGATTGCAGGGGCTCGAATACCTTTGCGCGCTGCCTGGGATCGAGGCCCGTGCCGGTGTCGCGGAAGCGGATACGCACCCAGAAGGGCGCGGCCTCCAGGGACACAGTCAATGTTCCACCCTCAGGCATGGCCCGAAGCGCGTTATCCGATAAGTTCCAGAACACCTGCTTGATGCGGTTGCGGTCCACGCGCACGCGCACCTCGGCTGCGCTGAACGCCCGCTCGATGCGATATTTACCGTCCACCTGGGGATTGCGCTCCAGCAGGGTCAGGGTCTCGTCCAGAATGCCGGATACGTTTTCTTCGGAAAATTCGTAGGTTTTTTCGCGCGAATAATTCAGGAATTCAGTGATGATCCTGTTCAGGCGCTCCGATTCCCTGCTGACAATGCCGACCAGGTGTTGCTCGTCCTCCTCCAGCGGCACCAGGCGGCCCAATTCCTTCACCGCTCCAGCCATGGCCGTCAACGGCTGGCGGATCTCGTGCGCGATGGCCGCCGACAAACGTCCCAGCGCCGCCATGCGCTCCTTGGTGGCAACTTCCTGTTCGAGCCGCTTCAGGTCCGTCAGATCCTGGAAATTAAAAACGTAGCCGGTCGTGCGGCGCTCACCCGTGCGAAGCGGGGAAACCGATATGCCGATGAAGCGCTGCTGGCCATCGGGCGTAGTGAAATCGACCTCGCGCCGCTGGGGAAGCTTGCCGTCGTCACTCCTCTCACCCGGAAGCCAGAACGACGGCCACACCTCCTGCATCGGAATTCCTTTCACGGCACGGAACTGGCTGCCGGTAATCTCTTCCCCGGTGCGGTTCAGCAGCAGAATGCGGCCATCGGTGTCCGTGGTCAGAAGCCCGCCGCGCATGGAGTGGATGATGTCCTGGTTGAAGGCTTGCAGATCTTGCAGTTCGCCGCGCTTGACTTCCAGTTCGGCGCTATGGCGCCGCAGGCTCTGCGCCAGAAGACTCGACAGATAGGCCACGGCGATAAAATAAAATAGATTGCTCAGGATCCAGGTCTGGAGCTGCCGGCTGCTGGGAACCGCGATCTGCATGCGCGGAAGGACGTTGTAATAGACCAACTCGGCAAGGCCTCCGATCAGAATGAAGCTGAACCCGGCCACCATGAAAGTGGCTTTCCGCGAGAAAAGGATGCTGGCGACGATAATGGCCAGCGGGTAGAGCCACAGAAAATAACTGTCCTGGGTGCCGGTGAGATAAATCACGCCAGTAACCACAGTCAGGTCGAAAACCAGCTGGACGCCGCCATGCCAGGAGGCCACCGGCATCCAGCGCATCAGGATCGCGTAGACGATCGCCAGCGTGTACCACAGGATCATCAGCGGAATGAAGTAGCGGGTCTGGACTTCGAGCTGGCTGGTTTTGCCGAGCGCGATCACCAGCGCGAGCAGCAGCGTAATCAGGAAGAAGCGGACGCGAGATAGCCATCCGAGCCAGGCAGCGACATTTTGTGTCAGTTCCATTCGGGACGTGCTTGTCAGCCAGCATCCTTTCCGCGTCTGAAAATTTCTGTAAGACTCCGGCCGGGGAGATGGGGAGACGTTCCTGCCGGAGCGTCCCCCTAATTCATCAGAAAGCTTCGATTGCGGGGCTTAGTGGGCGCTGCTCAGTTGCCGATCAGCGAGAAGAGCGGCAAATACATGGAAATGACGATGCCGCCGACGACCACGCCGAAGAACACGATCATCGCCGGCTCCAGGGCCGACAGCAGGTCCTTGACCGCCGCGTCCACTTCCTCCTCATAGAAGTCGGCAATCTTCTGCAGCATGGCGTCCATGGCGCCGGTCTGCTCTCCCACGCCGATCATCTGCGTGACCATGCCCGGGAACACGTTGGTCTCCTTCAGCGGATCGGCCAGGTTTTTTCCTGCTTCCAATGCCTTGCGAACCTACAGCAGCGACTTTTCAATGACCGCGTTGCCGGCCGTTCGCGCGGTGATTTCCAGTCCTTCGAGAATGGGAACGCCGGAGGAGATCAGCGTGCCCAGCGTGCGCGTGAAGCGCGCCACGGCGATCTTTCGCAGCAGCATTCCGATCAAAGGTAATTTCAGCAGCGTACGGTCGATCGCCATGCGGCCGGCCGGCGTGCCGTACCAGACCTTCAATCCGATCACCGCACCGACAATGACGACCAGAATCAAAAAGCCGAAGATGCTGCCAACGAAATTGCTCAGGGCAATGACGATGCGGGTGGGCAGCGGCAGATCCACGCCCAGGCCCAGGAACAACGTGGCGAAAATCGGAACCACCTTCCAGAGCAACAGAACGATCACGCCGGCGGCAACCATCAAGACCGCGACCGGGTAAACCAGAGCCGATTTCACGGCGCGTTTCAGCTTGACGTTCTTTTCGATGTACGAAGACAGGCGCTGAAGAATGGTGTCGAGAATACCGCCGGTCTCGCCGGCCTCCACCAGGTTTACGTACAGCGCGTCGAATACCTTTTCGTGCGGGCGCATGGCCGCGGAAAGCGTCGCCCCGCCCTCCACCGAAGCGCGCGTCGCGGTCAGCACCTTCTGAAAAACCTTGTTTTCCTGCTGCCCGGCCAGAATTTCCAGGCACTGCACCAGGGGCAATCCGGCGTCGATCATGACGGAGAATTGGCGGGTAAAGACGGCCAGTTCCTTGGCGTTGACGCCGCCGCCGAACGTGGGCAAGTTGAATTCCTTGCCCTTCTCGGACATTTTGCTGACCTTGATCTGCTGGCGCTTGAGATTGCCGATCAGTTCGGCCTTGCTCGCGGCCGACTGCTCGCCGCTCACGTTGGCCCCGGCTCGGTTCGTGCCGCGATATGTGAAAACCGGCATGGTCTGTTCCTCCTCATTCGTCCTGCCCGATTCTTTTCAGACGCATCGGGTTTGCGGCGGGACAGGCCTCAGCCCATCCGATTCAGATTTTCAGCGGGCGATCCGTCCGTCAACTCCAGCAGGCTGAAACCTGCCACGCGGAATGCGCCCCGCACCCTTGTGCTTAGCGTCGCACCGGGGCAGGCCCGCGCGAGGCGGGCGATGTCACCCCCCGATTGATCATATCCTGCAATTCCTCGGGATTCGACGAGCGCGACAAGGCGGTTTCCAGAGTGATTAACTTGCCGAAATAGGCGTTCGCCAGGCTCTGGTTGAACGTCTGCATCCCGCTCGCGCCCGTGCCCGTCTGCATCGCCGAATAAATCTGGTGGATCTTGTCTTCGCGGATCAGGTTGCGGATCGCGGCGATTGGGAATCAGTATTTCCATGACCATGACCCGGCCGCGCCCGTCCGCCCGCGGCAAGAGCGCCTGGCAAAGAATGCCTTCCAGCACCATGGACAGTTGCGCGCGAATCTGCGGCTGCTGGTACGACGGGAAAACGTCCACGATACGCGTGATGGTGGAAATGGCGGAATTGGTGTGCAGCGTGGCGAAGGTCAAGTGGCCGGTTTCCGCGATGCGCAGCGCGGATTCGATCGTTTCCAGGTCGCGCATTTCGCCGATCAGCACTACGTCGGGATCTTCGCGCAACGCGGCGCGCAGCGAATTGGCGAAGGAATGCGTGTCCGAATGCACCTCGCGCTGGTTCACCAGGCACTTCTTGTGGTTGTGCAGGAACTCGATGGGATCCTCGATCGTGATCATGTGCTCTTCGCGCTCGTTGTTGATCTTGTCGAGCATCGCGGCCAGCGTCGTGGATTTCCCCGAACCGGTCGGACCGGTCACCAGCACCAGGCCGCGCGGCTTGTCGCACAGGCCCTTCACCACCGCGGGCAGCCCCAGCGCGTCGAAACCCTTGATCTCCCAGGGAATGGTCCGGAACACGGCGCCCACCGCGCCGCGCTGCTGGAAACAGATTGCCGCGGAAACGCGCCAGGTTTTTCAGGCCGAAGGAAAAGTCCAGCTCCAGATTTTCCTCGAAGCGATGCTTCTGCGCGTCGGTCAGCACGCTGTAGGCCAGCGCCTTGGTATCCGCCGCGGTCAGCGGCGGCATATCCAGCGGGCTTCAGCTTGCCGTGCACGCGCACGCGCGGCGGACTGTTGGTGGAGATGTGCAGGTCGCTGCCGCCCATCTCGATCATCTTCTTCAGCAGTTCGCTCAGCGTGATTCCGGCCATGATTCACTCTTCTCCTACAGCACCGTTTCGCGCAAAACTTCTTCGAGAGTCGTCATGCCCAGCGCCGCCTTGATCAAGCCGCTGCGCCGCAGCGTGATCATCCCGAACTCCAGCGCCTTCTTCTTCAGTTCCAGCGCCGACGCGCCCACCAGAATCAGTTCGCGCAGCTCGTCGTTGATCTCCATCACTTCGTACAGACCCACGCGTCCCTTGTAGCCGTTCTTGTTGCAGACGCCGCAGCCCTTGCCGTGAAGATCGCCGTGGTCTTGACTTCTTCCGGCGTGTATCCGGCGTCGAGCAGGGCCTGCTCGGGAACTTCCAGCGGCTCCTTGCAATTGGCGCAGATGCGCCGCACCAGGCGCTGCGCGCAAATCAGATTGACCGAAGTGGCCACCAGGAACGGCTCGATGCCCATGTTCATCAGGCGGCTGATGGTCGAGGGGGCGTCATTGGTGTGCAGCGTGGAAAGCACCAAGTGGCCGGTGAGCGCCGCCTTGACCGCGATTTCCGCCGTTTCGAAGTCGCGAATTTCGCCGACCAGAATGATGTTGGGGTCCTGCCGCAAGAAAGCGCGCAGCGCGGAGGCGAAATTCAGCCCGATCTGGTCCTTCATCTGCACCTGGTTGATGCCCGCCAAGCTGGAACTCGACCGGATCCTCCGCGGTCATGATGTTCGTGTCCGGCGTATTCAGCCGCGCCACCGACGAATACAGCGTGTTGGTCTTGCCCGATCCGGTGGGCCCGGTGACCAGCACCATGCCGTAGGGGCGCAAGATGGCGCTTCTCAAATTTGGCCAGCGATTCCGGCTCGAAGCCGAGCTTGGTCATGTCCAGCCGCAGATTTTCTTTGTCCAGCAAGCGCATGACGATCTTTTCGCCGAACAGCGTGGGAACCGTGGAGACGCGGAAATCGAGTTCCTTGATCTTGCCTTCCTTGCGGTACTTGATCATGATGCGGCCGTCTTGCGGCAGCCGCTTCTCGCTGATGTCCAGCTTGGCCATGATCTTGATGCGGCTGGTGATGGCGTCCTTCAGCTTCAGCGGCGGCGTCATCACCGCCTGCAGAATGCCGTCAACGCGGAACCGCACGCGCAATTCGTGTTCGTACGGCTCGATGTGAATGTCGCTGGCGCCTCGCTTGACCGCGTCGGTCAGGACCAAGTTCACCAGCTTGATGATGGGCGCTTCCTCGGCGGCGCTTTCCAGCTCGGCCAGGTCCATCTCCTGCTCTTCCGCGGCCAGTTCCAGGTCCGCGCCGTCTTCGGCGCCGAGGTCCTTCATGACCTTGGTGAGCTCTTCGCCGCTCTGGACCTCGCCGTAAAACTTCGAAATGGCCTCGTTGATCGACGTTTCCGACGCCACCACCGGTTCCACGTTGAAGCCGGTCATGAACTTGATGTCGTCCATCGCGAAGACGTTGGTGGGATCGGTCATCGCGATGGTCAGCGTCGAGCCCACGCGCGACAGCGGCACGATCTGGTAGCGAACCGCCGTATCCTGGGGAATCAGCTTGATGACCGCGGGGTCGACTTCGTAATACTTCAAGTTGATCGAGGGAACGCCGTACTGGCGGGAAAGCACTCCGGTAATCTCATCGTCGCTGATGAAGCCCAGCTTCATCAGGCACGTTCCCAGCCGGCCCCCGTCTGGCCTTCTGGTGCTCCAGGGCCTGCTTGAGCTGATCGGCCGTGATCAGGTTTTCTTTGACCAGGATTTCGCCAAGCCGGGACGACATGAATGCGGGCTCCACGGGGCATCACACCCCCGGTAAGATTAAAGTAGCAGACCGCCGACAGCTGGCTATCGCCCCATTTTCGCCAGTCGTACTGAAAGGGCAATACGAGTTGCACCTGTACGTCGGTACAGGCGCTTTGGTAACCCCGCAACACCTTGTCTTGACTTGCGTGTACGCGACCGCTATCTTCCGAGGCAATGGAGCGATGATGCCTGAGCGCAGCTGACAAGCGCAATGCGGGCAACGAATCGCGCGGCAGCGGCCACCGAAGCCCGGCGAGGGTGCGCCGGGCAGCGCCGGCGGCATCCGGCGGTCCCCTCCGGCGACTATTGCGTTACTATGAAACGATGTCCGCGGCGCTTGGCCCGATGCACTGGTGGCCGGCCCAGACGCCGTTCGAAGTGATCGTGGGCGCGATCCTGACGCAAAATACGGCGTGGGGAAATGTCGAACGGGCCATCGCCAATCTGCGGCGCGGCGGGATGCTGACGCCTCCGGCGATGCTCGCAGGTCGCGGACTTCGCGTCTCGCCGCGCTGGTGCGGCCGTCCGGCTACTTCCGCCAGAAAGCGAAAAAACTTAAGGCCTTCGTGCGATTCCTGCAGGCCGCTATGGCGGCTCGCTCGACCGCATGTTTCTGACTCCCACTCGGAGCTGCGCGAAGAGCTTCTGTCCGTGCACGGAATCGGCCCCGAGACCGCCGACTCGATCCTGCTGTATGCCGGGAATCATCCTGTCTTCGTCGTGGACGCCTACACACACCGGATCTTCGGACGGCACGGAATCACCGGCGGCAAGCCGGACTATGAAAAAGTTCGCGCCCTGTTCGAAAGTCCACTTCCGCGGGAGCCGGTTATTCAACGAATTCCACGCACTCATCGTGAACACCGGCAAAAATTGGTGCCGCAAAAGCGCTCCGCGCTGCGGAGTGCCCGCTCCAGTCCCTGCTGCCGGCGGATTCCCGCTCTCGACGCTTGCGCGGGTGGCGCCCGAGCACGAGCCATTGCTGCCGGGGAGCGCTCGGCATGAGCACCAGCCGCAAATCGCAGCTCTTGCTGGCCATCGGCGGCGTGACCGTCGTTTTGCTGCTGGCGGCAGTCTTCACGCTCGGCTCGCTCACGCTTCCCTTCGAGCCGCGTGGATCAAGTCGTTCTCTATGCGCTTTCCACGTTTCATCGTTGCCGCGCTGCTGGTGTTTCTGCTTGTCCTGGTCCGCACGCTGGTGCGCCTCTGGCGCGGAACGGCGCGCGCAAGCCGGGCTCGCGGTTCAAAACCAAGATGGTTCTCGGGGCCATGGCCGTTTCGTTTCTGCCCGTGATTTTCTTGTTTTTTATCAGCTACGCGCTGCTGAATCGCACCTCGATCCTGCTGGTTCCCGCGTCCCCTCGAAATCGCCACGGAAACCAGCCGCTCCCTGGTCAACGAAATGAGCCGCGCCGACGCCGAGCGCATGTCTGGAATCGCCAAGGAAGTGGCGGGCGCCACGTCAAGCGATTCCGCGCGGGACACCATGCACGCGTTCGATGAGACCTTCGCGAAGCGGGCGCGGACCTGGCCTGGGAAGTGAATGAAGAGCGGCCGCCCCATCGCCGTCGCGGTGAACCCCAATCTCAAAATTCAAGCCGGCACGATGGGCGCCGGTGGCAAAATCACGGCCCGATCCTCCCACGCTGGTCCGCCAATGCCGGAAGGCACGGAACTCTGGGAATACGGCGGGAAAACATTTCTTGCGCGGCCGGGCGCAAATCGTCAACGGCTATCTGCTGACCGGGCAATCGTGCCCGACGACTTCCGGAACCGCATCAAGGAAATCGACGCCCAAAAAACCGCCTACGAAAAGCAGCACCAGCATCTGCGCACGTACAAGAACCAAATGCTGGCGACTTTGCTGCTCTTCACCATCCTGTTGATTTTTTCGGCGACTTGGTCGGCGCTTCTTCCTGGCCAAGCAGGTTACCGTTCCCATCCAGGCGCTGGCCCAGGCAACGCAAGAGATCATCGCGGGAAATTATGAAACGCACGTGAACGTGCAGGCCAAGGACGAACTGGGAACGCTGGTCCGCTCCTTCAATCGCATGACCGAGCAGCTCGCCGACAGCCGCCGGCAGATCGACATCTTCACGCAAAACTTGCAGCAGGCCGTGCAGGAACTGGAACGGCGCCGCACGCTGATCGAAACCGTTCTCGAGAATATTCCCACGGGCGTTATTTCCGTCGATGAAACGGAAACGATCCGGCGGGTGAATCCGGCGGCGGTTCGCATCTTCGGCGAGAATGCGCGGCAGGCGCTGAGCTTCGTGCAACTGCTGGGGGATGAAGCGGCCCACGACATGCACATCCTGATTCGGCGCTCGCTGCGCATGGGCACGGCCTCGCAGGAGCTGGAATTTTCCGCGGCGGGCCGGCTGTTGCACGCGGCGGTAACCGTGAGCCCGCTTGGGCCGCGGCGCTCGAATCGCGGCTACGTGGTGGTGGTCGATGACCTGACCGAACTGCTTCGCGCGCAAAAGGCGGCGGCCTGGCAGGAAGTGGCGCAGCGCATCGCCCACGAAATCAAGAATCCGCTTACGCCGATCCAGCTTTCGGCCGAGCGGTTGGCGCGCTACCTCGAGCGGCACCGCGAAACCCGAAGTCGCGAAGAACGACCCGCCGGAACTGGTGCGGCTGGTCGGCGAGTGTTCCGCGCTGATCGGGCGCGAAGTGCGGCACGCTGGAAGCGCCTGGTCAAAGAATTTTCGCAATTCGCGCGCTTCCCCGCCGCCAAGCTTTCGCCGGCTTCGCCCAACGCAATCGTGAATGAGGCCCTGTCGGTTTTCGACGGGCGGCTGGAGGGAATCCGCGTAAGGAAGGATCTGGCGCCGGACCTGCCACTGATAAGCGCCGACGGCGAACTGTTGCGGCGCGTGATCGTCAATCTGATCGACAACGCGGCGGAATCCATGGAAGGCTCGGCGATCAAGGAAATGTTCCTGTGCACGCGTTTCAATAGCGAACATGACATCGTCGAGATCATCGTGGCCGATAGCGGCCACGGAATTTCTCCGGAGGACAAGGACAAGCCTGTTCCTGCCCCATTTTTCCACCAAGGACCGCGGCACCGGCCTGGGCCTGGCGATTGCCAGCCGCATTATCGCCGAGCATTACGGTTTGATTCGCGCCGAGGACAATCTTCCAACCGGCGCGAAGTTCATTCTGCAACTCCCCATGGCGGAGGTCGCATCGGCCCCGATGTCCCCGCGAATCGGATAGCTCGCTGCTTTCATGGCCAATTCCATTCTCATCGTGGACGACGAGCAAGGCATTCGCGAGTCGCTTTCGGCCATTCTGGGCGACGAAGGATACGAAGCCGCTGGCCGTGGCCTCGGGCGAAGACTGCCTTGCTCTGCTCGATAAACGTTCCATCGATCTGGTGCTGCTGGACGTGTGGCTGGACGGAATCGACGGACTGGAGACGCTGGATCGCATCCGCAAGAACGGCGTGGACGCGATGGTGGTGATGATTTCGGGCCACGCCAGCATCGAAACCGCCGTGCGGGCCACCAAGCTGGGCGCGTTCGATTTCATCGAGAAACCCCTTTCACTGGAAAAAGTGATTCTGGTGATCAAGAACGCCCTGGAAGTTCATCGCCTGGCCCAGGAGAACCGCCAGCTTCGCGAAGAGCTGGGCGGGCGCACGCAGTTGCAAGGGGACACCGTTCCCATGCGCGCGCTGCGCCAGCAGATTGCGCTCACGGCGCCGACCAACGGCCGCGTCCTGATCTATGGCGAAAGCGGCACGGGCAAGGAACTCGTGGCGCGGGCGCTGCATGCCGCGAGCCTGCGGGCCGACCGGGCCTTTGTGGAAGTCAATTGCGCCGCAATTCCCGAAGAGCTGATCGAATCCGAATTGTTCGGGCACGTGAAAGGCAGCTTCACGGGCGCCACTGAAAATAAAGTCGGAAAGTTTGAAAAGGCGGATGGGGGAACGCTTTTCCTCGACGAAGTCGCGGACATGAGCCTGCGCACGCAAGCCAAAGTGCTGCGAGTGCTGGAGGAGCAGCGGCTGGAGCCGGTCGGCTCCAACCAAACGGTGAGTGTCGATGTGCGCGTGATCGCCGCGACCAACAAAACCCTGGAAGACGAGATCGCCCACGGACGCTTTCGCGAAGATCTCTTCTACCGCCTGAACGTGATTCCCTTTACCCTGCCGCCGCTGCGCGAGCGCGTCGAGGACGTGCCAATTCTGGCCCGCTACTTTATGTTGGAGTTTGCCGCCGCCTATGGGCGCAAGCCCAAGGAGTTCAGCGAGGCCGCCCTGGGCGTCATGGCCCGCTACTACTGGCCGGGAAACGTGCGCGAATTGCGAAACCTGACCGAGCGGCTGATGATCGTTGTCCCGCAAGATAAGATCGAACCGCTGCACCTTCCGCCGGAACTGTTTCGCGCGAGCTCGCGCATGGCCCAGCAACCGAACGCCACGCTGCATGAGGCGCGCAGCGCCTACGAGCGGGAGTTTATCCTGCGCAAGCTGGAAGAAAATCAGTGGAAGATGACACGGACGGCGGAGGCGCTGGGACTCGAACGCAGCCATCTTTACCGCCGGATGCGCTCCCTGGGGATCAAAACGGAAGAGTAGGACAGGCCTTCAGCCTGTCGCTTTTCCGCGCGCGCTTACATCCTGAAGAGAAGGCGACAGGCGTTCAGCCGGTCCGGTTTTCGTTGCGGCAGCGGGGCGGCTTTTCCCTGAATCGCCTCCAAGATTGACTTCCAAGCCAGCCGAGTTCCAGCGGAAAGTACTGGCAGTTCTACTCGAAAATCGGTACTTGCATTCGAAATCAGCTTGCTCTACACTGCCTCTCGTGAAAGCTCACTCCCAGAAGGCTACCGTCTGTTGCAGCTGTTGTTGTCAGGCGGAAGCTTGTCTTCCAGGCGAGTGGGTGAGTGCGAGGGCTCTGATCTAACCTAAGCCCTACTACAGCACAAAGTTTACCGAACCCACCGCCGGAAGAACCGGTTGGTGGGTTTTTTGTTTTTGGGAGCCGAGGAAAATGGCCTACGCAATTCAAGGTGCGATACAACAATCTGCCGCCGCTCTGCTGCCGAACATGGCTGCGGACACCGCCCCCACGCGGCTCAACCACCTCGAAACCTGGAAGCGGAAAGCATCTATATCCTGCGCGAAGCGGTCGCGGAATTCGCGCGGCCGGTGATGCTCTACTCGATCGGCAAGGATTCCTCGGTCATGCTGCGGCTGGCGCAGAAGGCTTTCTATCCCGGCAAGATTCCCTTCCCGCTGCTGCACATCGATACCAGCTACAAATTTCCGGAGATGATCGCGTTCCGCGACTCCTATACGCGCGAAATCGGCGCGGAACTGATCGTGCACCAGAACCGCGAAGCGCTGGACCAGGGCGCCAATCCTTTCGCGCTGGGCACGCAGAAATGCTGCGGCCTGCTGAAGACCAAATCGCTGCTGGACGCGCTGGCCGAGGGCGGATTCGACGCGGCGTTCGGCGGAGCGCGCCGCGACGAGGAAAAATCGCGCGCCAAGGAACGCATCTATTCGTTCCGCGATCCGCTGGGACAATGGGACCCCAAGAACCAGCGGCCGGAGCTGTGGAACATCTTCAACTCGCGCATCAACAAGGGCGAGAGCATCCGCGTGTTTCCGCTGTCGAACTGGACGGAGCTGGACGTCTGGCTGTACATCCACATGGAGAACATTCCCATCGTGCCGCTGTATTTCGCGCGGGAGCGCGCGTGGTGCTGCGCGGCGGCTCCATCGTGCCGATCCATTCCGAGAACGACCTGCTGCCGGGCGAAAAGCCGCAATATGTCAATGCCGGATGCGGTCGCTCGGATGCGTGCCGTGCACCGGCGCGATCCGCTCCGATGCCGACACGGTTCCGAAGATTATCGAGGAGACGTTCTGCGTTCCGCCGCTCGGAACGCGAAAACCGCGCCATCGACCACGATGAAGAAGGCTCGATGGAGTTGAAGAAGAGCGAGGGCTACTTCTAATGAGCCTCGACGCGACCAACGGCAGAACGCCATCGAACCGAATGTCCTCGACCAGCGAGATGGATTCGACTTCGCTGCTGGACCATCATCTGAACAAGGACATGCTGCGCTTCACCACCGCGGGCAGCGTGGATGACGGCAAGTCCACGCTGATCGGGCGGCTGCTGCATGACTCCAAGTCCGTCTACGAAGATCAACTGGCCTCGGTGCGCAAGAGCCGGGTCAACCGTTCCGGCGGTCCGATCGATTTCTCCCTGCTGACCGACGGACTTGCGCGCCGAGCGCGAACAAGGCATCACCATCGACGTCGCCTACCGCTATTTCGAGACGCCGCGCCGCAAGTTCATTATCGCGGATACGCCGGGCCACGAGCAGTACACGCGGAATATGGCCACCGGCGCTTCGACGGCCGATCTGGCGGTGATCCTGGTCGACGCGACGCGCGGAGTGCTGCCGCAGACGCGCCGGCACGCATACATCGCTTCGCTGCTGGGAATCCCCAACGTCGTCGCGGCGATCAACAAAATGGATCTTCTCGACTATCGCGAGGATGTCTTACCGCCGCCTGAATGACGATTTTCAGGATCTCGCCGGGCAGTTGGAAACTCGCGAACGTGGTGGGCATTCCCATCAGCGCGCTGGCGGGCGACAACGTGGTCAGCGCCAGCGATCGCATGCCCTGGTATGAGGGGCCGACGCTGCTGCGAGCATCTTGAAACGGTGCCCGCTACGTTTGGAAGCGGCTCACGAGCCGATGCGATTCCCGGTGCAGTACGTGGTGCGGCCGAATGCGGATTTTCGCGGATTTGCCGGACATGTGGCCAGCGGCACGATCCGTCCGGGTGATGAGGTTATGGCTCTGCCGTCGCAGCAAAAGACCGGGTGCGATCGATCGTCACCTATGACGGCAACAAGGCGGAAGCGCTTTCGCCCATGTCTGTGACTCTGACGCTGGAGGACGAGATCGATCTGAGCCGCGGCGACATGCTGGTTTCGCCTGACGAGCCGCCGAGCGTGGCGACTCAATTTCGACGCCATGGTGGTTTGGTTCAACGCCGAGCCGCTGGTGCCCGGGCGAACCTATCTGATCAAGCACAACGTGCGCACGTCGCGCGCGAAAGCCACGGCCATCGGCTTCCGCGTGAATATGAGACGCTCGAGCAGGACCCGGCAAACGAACTGAAGATGAACGACATTGCCGCGGTTGATTTCGAGGCCGTCAGCCCGCTTTTCTTCGATCCCTACGACCGCAACCGCATCACCGGAAGCTTTATCCTGATCGATCCGCTGTCCAACGCGACCGTGGGCGCGGCCATGATTCGCTCGGCTATTCCCGCCAAGGCCGGAGAAGCGGCCTGGACCACGCCAGTGGCTGCCGAGGAACGCCACCGCCGGCACGGACACGATCCCGCGCTGGTGCTGGTCGAAAACCGGCCGCTGCTCGCGCAGTATCTAGAGCGGGCACTGTTCGCGGAAGGCTTCGAGGTTGCGCTGGTGTCGGGCGCGAACGTTCCCGCGGACCGTTTGGGGCATCTCCTGGCGCTCTCGCAATCGATTGGAGTTGTTCTGATCTACGCGACGGACACGATTTCGCCGGCGGAAGAACTCGCCTTCAGCGGGCTGAAGCCGAAACGAATCTTCGATTTGGAGACGATGCAGTTGCCGGCCGAGGATTCGGCTGCCGTTTCGACGGTGCTCGCGGCGCTGCAGTCGCTGCGGATTCAAGCGGCGCCAGCGGAACAAAAGCGAACCAATGGAAATCATCACACTTTCCCGGAGCGGACGGAATAATGCTATCCCTACTCGGGTTCTTCATCGCTCTGGCTGTGGGGTTGACGGGAATCGGCGGCGGCAGCTTCACCACTCCGGCCCTGATCCTGATCGCCGGACTGCCGGCGGCCGGGGCCGTGGGAACCGCATTCATATTTACGGGCATTGTGCGCTTGATCGCGGCGCCTTTTTATCTTTACGGGAAACACTTTCACGGGCGCTACCTGTCGTTTTTGTTGCAGGGAGCGATTCCCGGCCTGCTGATCGGCACTTACCTGCTGCGGCTGCTGAGCGATGCTTCCTGGACGCCGATCGTGGTGATCCTGATCGGCGTGCTGTTGGCGGCTTCCTCGGGTGTGAGCTTCACGCGGCGGCTGCAGAACCCGCTCTTCGCGAAAAAGAACAGCCGTTGGCTGCCCTGGCTGGCGGTCCCGATCGGCATCGAGTCCGGATTTTCTTCCGCCGGCGCGGGAGCGCTCGGGACGGTATTGCTGCTGAACTTCTCGGAAATGACTCCCTCGGAAGTGGTCGGTACGGACCTGCTTTTCGGGTTGGTGCTGTCGGTGATCGGGGCAGCTTTCCACTGGGGTTTTGGATCGATCCACAGCGGCATTTTGCTCCAGTTGCTGACGGGCGGTATTCCCGGCGTTCTGCTCGGCTGCCTATTTTCCCACAAAGTTCCTGCTCAGAAGCTGAAGACGGCCATCGCGTTGATCGCCATGTTCGCGGGCTCGCAACTCATCTGGACCGGCACGCGTTCCTACGTAATGAGCCGGACCGCCATTCGGGTCCCGGCATCCGCCGATCTGGGTTCAACGGTTGTGGCCAGTCCCGGCCTGACTCCGCACGCCGGCGAGATTCCTGAATCCAGACGCTAGTCGCAGGTCTCATCCGGCCGGAAAGACCCGTTCGATTTTTTTTTTGGCTGGCCGGTGTTCCGTTATTCTCCGGCCATTCGATCAAGCTGCCAGTGCCAGTCGAGTTGCCGCACGATCTGCGGATTTTCGCGCCAGTTCTTCAGAACCTTCACGTACAGCTCCAGAAAAATTTTGGCGCCTAGAATTTTTTCCAATTCCTTGCGCGCGGCGGTGCCGATTTTCTTGAGCGTGCCGCCGCCGCTGCCAATCACGATTCCCTTTTGTCCTTCGCGGTCGACGTAGATCGTGGCGCGAATGCGAATCAATTTTTCCGTTTCCTCGAAGGCGTCGCAGATCACGGCGACGGCATGAGGAACCTCCTGCGTCGTGGCCTCCATCGCTTTTTCGCGCACGATTTCAGCCGCGAGGAAGCGCTCCGGCTGATCCGTATATTGGTCCACGGGAAACTGGGGCGCGCCCGCCGGGAGAGACTCGATTATTTTCTCGAGGACCACATCGACCCCGTCGCCGTGCAACGCGGAGACCGGAATGATCTCGTCGAATTTCCCAAGTTTCGCCAGCGTCTCGATCATCGGCAGCAAATCCGCTTTGGAAACGCGATCGATCTTGTTCAGCAAAAGAAAACGTTTGCCTTCAAAATTCTGCACGCGCTCGACGGCCCGGCGATCTCCCTGTCCGAAATCCTCACTGGCATCCAGCAGCAGCGCCACGACGTCAACCCCGTCGATGGCCGCGTCGACTTCGCCCATCATCTGGCGGCCAAGAGCCGACTCCGGCCGGTGCAGTCCGGGCGTATCGATCAAAACAATTTGCGCAACTGGCCGGTTTACAATTCCCTGGATTCGATTGCGCGTGGTCTGTGGCCGGGACGTTACGATGGCGACTTTTTCCCCGACTAACCGGTTCACGAGCGTTGACTTCCCGGCGTTGGGACGTCCCACCACGGCGACATAACCTGACTTGAATTCCTGCGTCATGCTCGCATCATAACCCGGCGTTCGCGGAATGGCATGGTCCGAATCCGTGCCCGACCTCGGGCGGGCCCCAGCCTTGGCCGGCGATTGATTCCCGGTGATAGCGCGGGTATCATAGAAGTTTCATGGATGTAGTTAGAACAGGTGTCCCAGCTCGCCTCATCCCTTCTTGCAGGCGCATTCTGCTTGCCACGCTTTTTGTGTGTCTCCTCGCGGCTCCGCTTCTGTTTGCCGCCGATCCGGAGATTTTTCCGCTTTCGCAGATTCAACCCGGAATGAAAGGCGAAGCTCACACGATTTTTGCCGGCGACCAGATCGAGAAGTTCGATCTGGTGGTCATCGGCGTGATGCCGAATTTTCTGGCGCCGAAGGAATCGATCATCCTGGTGCAGCTCGTGGGGCCCAAGGTGGAGCACACCGGCGTCGTCGCCGGAATGAGCGGCAGCCCGGTCTACATCGAGGGAAAACTGGCCGGCGCGCTGTCCCTCAAGCTCGGCCAGTTCGCAAGGAACCCCTGGCGGGAGTCACGCCGATTGAAAATATTCTGAGCCTGCCCAAGGGCCAGCCCGCCGCGATTCACGCGCGAGGCGGTGCCGGAGGCTGCACGCGTTCCGCAGGATTCGACGCGCAGCAGCAGATGGACGCGCAGTTCGAAATGCCCTCGGATTGGGCCTCGCGCGCGGGCGTCACCGGGCGGAAGTTTTCTGACGCCGATCGATTCCCCGCTGGTGTTTTCAGGTTTCAGCGGCGCGGCGATCCGGCAATTCGAGAAGGTATTTGCCGGCTACGGCATGGCCGCCGCGCAGGGCGGCAGCATCGACGCGCGGCCCGACGACCGCGACATCCGGCCCGGAGACATGGTCAGCGCGGTATTGCTCGAAGGAGATTTGTCGTTGCAAGCGTCCTGCACGGTCACGGCGATTGTCGATGGGCGCGTGTACGTTTGCGGCCATCCGCTGTTTGGATTCGGCTCGGTGCAGATGCCCATGGCGCGGGCGCGCGTGCTGACGACGCTCAGCTCGGACCTGGAATCGACGAAAATCGTGAATGTCGGCGGAACGATTGGATCGTTCAGCCAGGATCGCGTGACCGCCGTCGTGGGAAGTCTGGGCGCGGCGCCGAAACTGATTCCCATCGACATGACTGTGGCCACGCCGGATGGCGACAAACATCTCTCTTTCCGCATGATGTCGAATCCGAAAATTACGCCGATCCTGATGGGACATCGCGGCGCTCAATGGCCTGGTCCAGAACAGCGTGTACGGCGAAGGCACCACGCTGCACTTGACCGGCGGAATCGATATCGCCGGCCACGCCAGCGTCACGCTCGAAAATCTTTTTACGCCCATCGATTCCTTTATTCCCGACGGCTTGTCGGTCGCCGGCGCGGTGCAGGGCTTGTTTCAGCGAATTTTCTCCAACCAGTTTGAAACCGCCGAATATCGAGCGCGTGACGCTGCGCATGGAAGCGCTGCCGGAACGCCGCCAGGCGACGATCGAGGGCGCCTGGCTGGACAAATCCGAGGCCGAGCCGGGCGACACGGTGACCGTGAACGTGCAATTGCGGCCTTATCGCGGTTCGCCGGTGATTCGCGACGTGCAGATCACCATTCCGCCGCAAGCGATTCGCGGCACGTCCATGCAGATCCTGGCCAGCGATTCGAGCACCTTGAACCGCATGAGCGTCGTGTCCGGGTCGCAGGCGAGTCTGCACAACCTCGAACAGCTCATCTCCGTTTTGAACCGGGAGCGGCGAAACAACCGGCTGTACGTCACGCTGCTCGGGCCTTCGCCGACCATGGTGGTGCAGGACAAAGTGATGCCGAACGTGCCCGCGTCCCAGATCAATCTTCTCGACCAGCGCGGCGGCCCGGCAAACTCACAGGTCGTGCGGGAATCGGCGGCGGGAGAATGGTCGCTGCCGCTCGATCAGGTCGTTCAGGGTCCACATCCATTACGATTCAAATCAAGTAAGCGGCAGGCTGGCGCGCGTCGCCGGCTCCTTGAGGAGTCTCATGCGCAATTTATTTTCAATTGCCGCGATTCGCGCGGCGCACGAATCCGCCGCGTTCGCGTCAGCCCGCGCGCGCTCGTTACTGCTCGCCGCGATGGTCCTCGCGGCCGCCGCTCCCGCGCTTGCCGAGCACACGCGCTGGTGGCGGCAAAACTCGTTTGAAGATTTTGACAAGGGCACGGCCAAGGGCGTGGCGCTGCGCAGCGACGGCAAAATTTTTCTGGCTCCGCGCTTCGCCGAATTTGCGGACGCCAATCTCGCCTTTCTGCTGGCAGATTCGCGCCGATTCGAAGGGAAATCTCTACGCGGCGGGCGGTTCGAACGCCAAGGTGCTGCGCATGGACGCCAGCGGCAAAGCCGACCAGCGTGTTCGAATCCTCCGAACTGGCGGCCCAGGCCCTGGCCGTCGATGCGGCCGGCAATCTTGTTCGTCGGCACTTCGCCCGACGGAAAAGTTTACAAAGTAACGCCCGCCGGGCAATCGTCCGTCTTTTTCGATCCCAAGACGAAATACATCTGGGACCTGGCCGTGGACAAAGACGGAACGCTGTACGTGGCGACGGGCGATACCGGCAAAATTTTTGTCGTCGCGCCGGACGGCAAGGGACAGATTTTTTATTCCAGCGAGGAAACTCACATTCGATCGCTGGCGCTCGATGCCGAGCGGAAACGTTCTGGCAGGAACCGAGCCGAGCGGGCTCGTTCTGCGCATTCCGAAAGCGGCCAGCAATCGCCGCGCGTTTCGTGCTGTATGAAACTTCGAAAAAGGAAATCACCGCGCTGCTGCAGGACGCCAGCGGAAATCTGTACGTCGCGGCAGTGGGCGAGAAAACACCTCCATCACCCGGACAGCCTCGTCCACAGATCGTCGGACACGACGCCGTCACTCGAATTTCACTGATTTCGATTGGCCGGCGGGCAACCGCGAACCGGATTCCCGCACGCAGACGCAGCCGATTCCCTTCACGCCGCTGCCCACCGTCAATTCGAGTTCGGTCTATCGCATCGCTCCCGATGGCTCGCCGGAGGAACTCTGGAGCTCGCGGGATGACGTCGTCTACTCGCTGGGACTTCTCCCCGGCGGAAAATTGCTGCTGGGAACCGGAAATCAGGGCGCCGTTCTCGAACTCGACGGCAATCACATTTTCTCGAGCTCGCGAAGGCGACTTCGCGCCAGGTTACCTCCGATCGCGGCCGGTCCCGGCGGAAAACTGTTTCTTGCCGCGGCCAATCCGGGAAAGATTTTCGCGCTGGGGCCGGGAAACGAATCCGAAGGAACCTTCGAGTCGCAACCGTTCGACGCGCATATTTTTTCGCGCTGGGGACGCACGGACTGGTGGGGTGAAAACGTGCGCCTCCGCGAATAAATCGGCGACTGCCGCGCATCGAATTCTATGCCCGCTCGGGAAATACTTCCGATCCCGAATCCAACTGGAGCGCCTGGGCGGGCCCGTACACGAATCCTTCGGGTGACAAGCTCGATTGTCCCGCAGCGCGCTTCGTGCAATGGAAAGCGGTTCTGCGCGGCGGCGAGCGGCGGCCCGGCTCCGGAGATCGATTGGGTCAGCGTCGCCTACTTGCCGAAAAACATAGCTCCGGAAATGACCGCCATCGCGCTGCAAGATCCCGGCGTCCGCGTCCAGGGAATTTCGCTGCCGGGCTGCGGACGCGGGCACGCAGACTCCCGTGCAGCTTCGCATGCCGCAGCCGCCGCCACTTCGTCGTCCGTGACGCTCCAGCGTTCACCGGCGATCATCCACGATTGCGCTCGAGCCACGGGCTCGCGCGCATTTCGATGCCGTCCCGCAGGGCATCTCGCAAAAGGGATATCAGTCCGTTCTGTGGACCGCCGATGATGCCAACGACGACCAGCTTGAATTTGCCATTTATTTCCGCGGCGAAAATGAAACCGACATGGAAGCTGCTGAAGGACAAGCTGGACACGCGTTTTATTCCTGGGACACCACGACGATGCCCGACGGCGCCTATTACCTGAAGATTGTCGCCAGTGACGCTCCATCCAATCCCTCCGGCGAAGGGCTATACTGCCGAGCGCGAATCCGATCGCTTTGTCGTGGACAATACGCCTCCGTCGATCGCGCAACTCACCGCGGAATCCGGCAGGCGGCGCGACGTGCGGGTGCGATTTCAAGCCAGCGCTCCGGCGAGTTTCATCACCCGCGCGCAATACAGCCTGGACGCGGGAGATTGGACGCTGGTCTTCCCGGCAGGCGGCTTGAGCGACGCGCCGCGCGAGAACTACGATTTTCAATTGCCCAAGGTTTCGCCCGGCGAGCACACCGTAACGGTTCGCGTCTACGACCAGTTTGACAATGTGTCCAGCGCCAAGGCGACGGTGCGGATTCCCTCCAGCGGGAATTAATCTGGCAGTTCTTGGCGCGCGGGCGCACAGGCGCGCGTAGGTTTGAACGGCCGATGCGCCGCCTGAAGGCGGGCGCTACGGGACGTCGTCGCTAGCTGGCCCAACGCTCCCGTTCCGATGCTTTCTAGCCTCATATCGCTCGATATGCAGCCCGATCCCCAGCATCCCTCCCGGAGCGGTACTCTGCCGCACATGGACCACGCGCGCTACGCATTTCACGTCACTCGAATCTTTTCCCGCCAGTTCCTTGCGGCATGCGGAGAGACACCTCCACGGGCGTTCCTACTTTGAGCGGAACGTTGGTCGAGAAAAACATTCCCCGCTGCGAAATGTTTTCCGATTCGAGCTGTCTGCTCCGTCGATCCGGGATTGTTCAGCGCCCGAAATCGCAAAGGCACACGGATATTCACGCGCGTATCGATACGTCGTTCTCTTGAGCTCATGGTTTCCTCCCCGCTCGCTGGTTCGAAGGCGCGCGGTTTTCAAATTAGGAAGGGGTTGAAAGCCGATTTTAGCGCGCGTCAAATCGGATGCAAGGAAAATGCGCCGGCTTCGCAGGACATGATCCACGCCGGGACAAGTTGTGCCATAATGCACCTTCTCTTAGGAGCTTTCTCATTGAGCGCCTCCAGACAGCCATCCTTCGCGGGCCCCGACCTCCAGGCCATCCGAGAGGCGCAGCGCCGCATCGCTCCGCATATCGAAGAGACGCAAGTGATGATTTCCTACCCGCTGGACGAGCTCGCGGGCGCGCTGCTGTATTTCAAATGCGAAAATCTACAGCTCTCCGGCTCGTTCAAAATTCGTGGAGCGGCCAACGCGGTGTTTTCGCTCAGCGAGGCGGAGGCCGCGCGCGGCGTGGTGACGCACTCGTCGGGAAACCATGGAGCGGCCCTGGCGCTGGCGGCGCAGATGCGCGGAATCCGCGCCTGGGTGGTGATGCCGCGCGAACGCTCCGCAAGTGAAGGTTCGCGCGGTCGAGGCTTATGGGGCGGATATCTCGTTTTGCGAGCCGACGCTGGCGGCGCGCGAAGCCGGCGCCGCGCAGTTGTTGCGCTCCACGGGGGGCACGCTGATCCATCCCTATGACGACGATCGCGTGATCGCCGGACAAGGCACGGCGGCGCTCGAACTTCTGGAGGAAATTCCCGATCTGGACATCATCTGCGCGCCGGTTTCGGGCGGCGGACTGCTTTCCGGCACGGCAATCGCGGCAAAGTCGCTGCGCCCGGAAATTGTGGTGATCGGCTGCGAACCGGCCAACGCGGACGACGCCGCCCGATCGCTCGCCTCCGGCCAGCTCGAGCCCGGCTCGGAAAAGTTCACCATCGCCGACGGCCTGCGCGCCACTCTATCGCCGCGCACCTTCGCGATCCTGCGCGAGCAGGTTGACCGCATTCTGCTAGTAACTGAAAAGGAAATCTCGAATCGGTGCACATGCTCACCGAGCACCTGCGAAGCACGGTGGAACCCTCCGGCGCGGTTGCCGCTTCCCCGGCCCTGCACCGACAGATCGAGGGCGAAGACCTGCGCATCGGAATCATCCTCTCCGGCGGCAATCTGGATCCGGACACCATCCCGTCGCAGCCCGAGCAGCGAGCCCGTGCCGATTACCAGCGCCCGGAGGAAGAACGCTGAATCCCGGCGACGCGCCCCGCGCGCTAATCCCTCCAGGATCATTGCACCGTAACGGTGACGGCAGGCGAGGTTGAGGCATTGTAGTTCCCGTCACCGCCATAAGTTGCCGTAATGGTTCCGGTTGCCCCTAGCTTGACGTTGTTCAGCGTGGCCGTCGCGGCCGCAAATCCGTTGGCGTCGGTCGCGCCGCCCAGGGTCGCGGTCCCAAGGGTCACGGTGCTGGGGGCGGGTGCGCTGCTGCTTCCGCAACTCGTTCCCACCGCGACCACTATCAGCAGCGCCATGCCGAGCAAAAGGGTGCTGCGGCGCCCGCGTGATGCAAAGAGTAAGGCCAGCAGACAGGCCATCGTGGCGCACACTTCGGCAAAAATAAACGGACTGGATTTCGGCCAGTCGCGGCCCACAAAATCGGGAGCAGCGGCCGCTGCGGTGGTGGCCGTGAACGTAACCGTGCCGGTGGGCGCCGCGCCCGTGCTGCCGGCCGCGGAATTCCCGGCCGATTGCGTGTCCACGGTGACCGTGAGCGAGAAGCTGGCATTGGCTGCGACGGAAGCGGAACTTGGCGTGACTGTATCCGCCGTGGGGGCCTTTGTTACCGTGATCGACGGCGCATTCGTCATGCTCGCGTTAAAGCTGTTGTCTCCCGAGTACGCCGCTTGAATGTTATGCGTTCCCGCCGCCAGCTGAATTTGCTGGTCCTCGAAGTAGCCGAAACTGTTCAAGGTGAAATTGCCACTCCCGCCCACGCCGTCCAGAGACACCCCGTTATCCGTTATATGCACAGTTCCGGTGGGCAGCGCTCCCGACGGTGTCGGAGCGCAAACGGTTCCCGATCCCGCCGGGCTCGAGATGGAAGCGCTGTCGACGACCGCCACGGTGAGTACGTATCCGGAGCCATAGGCGACTGACGTTCCGGTCGTGCACGAAGATCGGTTGGTCACGATTGCCAGCTTGGTCAGACTCGTCGTGGGCCTAACGGTCACGGTCACAGGAGCGGAGTCGCTGCCAACGAACGCGCCGTCGCCCGCGTAGTGCGCAATCAATGGATATGTGCCGCCCGGCAGATACGGTGTGCTCCAACTTACTGAATTGCTACCGATAAAAGTAAAGTTGCCATTCGTTATGTTGAGGCAGCCCGTGCCGCCCTGTGCAACTGGGGTGTTAGGCAGGATGTTGCAGTCCACCCCCAGACTGGGGTTGGCCGCGCCAGGAATATTCTGCGCGATCAAGGAAACGTCACCTGTCGGCGTGCCGGTTGCGGGCGCGACCGCAGCGACGCTGATCGTTACCGTCACCGGCTGGCCATACGCGAAAGTGAATGGCTGCGTGCTGTTGATGGTCAGCGTGGTGCTCGATCCGTCGACAATCGCACTGCTCCAGTTGGTAACCAAGTTAGCGACATTCACCGACCCCAGCCCGGTCGCTTGATCGTATCCAGTGCCCGCCGCAAAACCGTTTTCTCCGACCACCGTGAGATTCGTGTTTCCTGCAGTCACATCGTTGAAGATGCAAGTGCTCGCAGGCAGAGGAGTAGCGACCGAGCCATCGCACACAGACGAACTGGCGGGAGTTGTTGGAGGTCCGGCGGCAGCCAGTTTGTAGAGCGCATAATTCGCGATTCCCACGCGCGCTCCCGTCTTCTGAACCACCAGGGCCATAATCCCGCCAAACGCCTGTGCCGACGCCGAGGTGCCGCTCAGGATGCTAAAGCACGGTCCCGCTCCCGGCGGTGGGCAGTCGGTTCCCTGGCACGAAGCGTCGAGGCAAAGCACATAGCCGTCATGATTAGCGGCCGCCAGCGACACATCGGGAACATACCGCGCGCCTGTTGTGGGAATTCCCGTCACGCCTGATTGCCAGGGCGGCGTCAGAAAGTATGAACTAGCCCCGCCGCCGCTGGACCAAAGGCCCGACAAAGAGAGACCGCATTGCGCCACGCTGCAGCTTTCGTTCCAGGCATCTTCGGGAATGTAAGAAATGGCGGATTCCGAATTCATGCCATTCGACGCCTGCCAGTATGTGCTGGGGCTGGCGGTATCGTCGAATTGCGTTCCGCCGACGGCCACGGTGAAGGGTGTCGATGCAAGCAGATTGACAGAGGGCGCCGAGGGCCTCGTCGGCAGGGTGGTCGGATCGTCGCAGTCATCCGGGCCGCTGTCTCCCGAGGCGACCACGTAAGTGATCCCCTGGGCCGCGGCCTCCTCGGCCATTCCCGAATAGAAGGACGCTGCTGACGAGAGCGAAGTCCCGAACACAGCTTCGCAAACGGAGAAGCTCTCGGTCATAACGTCGGCGATATTATTATCGATAATATAGAACTCGGAGAGGTCCTCGCCCGCCGCGGCGTTTGTGGATTCCGAAACAACCAGGTCCACAGTCGCTGCCGGGGCCACTGCGCCCGGCCAGGTTGCGTCCAGAACCGCTTCGGCTTCCTCGCTCATTCCCAGGTCGCCGGGATCGGGGCCGTTCAAAATGATCTGGGGAGGATTTGCGGCTAATCCAAAGAAGTTGCGGAAGTCGGCGACGTCCTGGGCAATGATGTTCGAGCGCGCCACGACGCCAATGGTCGCTCCGCTGCCCGTCATCGTGGGAGCGATGTTGTAAATCGTGTTGAAATCCGCCGGCGCGATTCCGTGGGAGCCATCCGTAAACGTAATTTGCGGTCTCCCGCTGGATGTCCTGGTGGTACCCGCTTTCTGCCCCAAGCGCACCGAAGCGGGATGTTTCGGAAAATTGTGAAGCGAAACAAATCCGGAGATTACCGGAGCAAGCGCTGTGGGAATCTGGGGATCGGCGGCATTCGCCCAGTGGGATTCCCCGTTCACGAGATAGCGACGAATCGGGGTGTGCAACGCCGTTGCCACCTGCGAAGCCGTGCCAGAAAATTCGACGATCGTTCGTCCACGGGAAACCTTGATTCCCTGAAACCCGTAGGATGCCAGCCACGAGGTAACAGCCTGAATATCCGCGTCAGCGGGACCGAATTGTTGCCCGAATTGGTCCGGCGTCAGCCACTTGTGATAGCTCGGCGACGCGGTGACCTGCTGCTGCTCCAGCAAATTCTGCAGCGCCACCTCCTGGTCAGCCCCGCGCTTCAACACGAGCATAATGCGGTTCATAGGCAAATCAGCGGGAGCGGCTCCCTGATCGTATTGCGCGCGTGCCAAGGGGTGAGTGTTTCCCTTCAGGGTGGTCAATTGGCCGGTGTTCACTCGATCGACGACGCGTGGTCGCACGGTATTGCCCTGCGCCAGCGCCGCGAGCGGCGCGAAAAGCGCCAGCGCGGCGGCAAGAGCAGCGGGCAGTCGGAATCGCGCCGGCACCCGGAGAATTCCGCAAGTCACTCGCGACAAAATCGTTTCGCGATCCGGGCCCACACGCAAGTACACACTGACGCTGAATCGTTTCGTCACGTTCAATTTCACCCCAAGTTTAAATGAAGACCGACTTCAACCGACCCCAATGCAATCGCTTCCAAGGCCGAACTGGTGCCCGGATCACTGTCAGGCTATCACAGTACCCGTACTAGTTTGCTTGGATGCAGATTTTTGTTCCGGGTTTTCCCGCGAATCCGCGGAATGGATTTACAGCTCTCCGGCGCCTGGCGGCGCCGAATAGCACACGCGAAGTTCACTGCGCCGAGTTTTCATCTTTGCCTCTCCGCACTTGCGACGTCAAAAAATCGGAGAGCCCAGTGCCGCCATCGTGCGTGGCGAACGCAGCGGCTAGTTTTCGGGTGATTTCCAGTTTGACGGAGGAAAAGAGATCTGCCAGAAGTGGGGTGACGCCGCGGTGAATTCCAACGGAATTAGGAATCCCTCGGAACTCTCGCGGGGCGTTCGCGTGACCCGCGATTGTACTTTCTCGCCGGTCCTGCTGTTGACGATTTCCAGATTCGTGTTGGCGTCCACCGAGCGCGAACAGGCCACCATGGCGCCGTGAATGTTCACCGCGACGGTGTGCGCTTCGACGCGCTGCGCGTGGCCGTTTTCCGCCCAGACCAGCGTGAGCGGCACTCGAATGATCACTCGCTGGCTGCGGCGGCGCTCCTCGCCCGGTAAAAGGCCGATTCCGTGATTCGGCTGTTCGCTCGTCTGCGTCACAGGTCAAGCTCCCAGAAACCCATTTTCGGATCGATCAGTTCAATTCCCAATTCCCAACCTTCGGCGCGTTCGAGGCCGCGCCAAACAATCACGCCCGGGTTGGACTGCTTGCTTATCATGTTCGTCAATTGGATCGGTTGACGGATCTCCAGATTCGTGGGAAGGACCACCATGCAGCCGTAGGGTCCCACGACGCGCGTTTGCGCTTCATTGCGCACCAATTCCCCTCCCGCGCGCCATTCCACGGCTATCGGAACGCGGGAATTCACCCGCAGACCGCGGCGCTTTTCAGCCCCCACAGGCGGCGCGGGTTTTGCATTGGCAACCGGGTGGATGGCCCGGCCCGGAATACTTGGAGCACGTTTGGCCCGAAAGTTCGCCATTCCAGGCCCCCTCAGTGGACCCGTGGTAACTGCCGCATTGCTTTCCGGCGTACTAAATACCGCCGAATTGATGCTAGGCTGCGGGCGCGCAAGCGTCAATGGTACGCAGGGACAGGGCGAAGATTCGGCGAGGACAGGCGCCAGGCAGCAGAGACTTACGCCTGTGGATTTCCGGCCAGGCAAATGTCAAAATCCCCAGCCGACGGCGAAGGCTGGCGTGCGAAACGCGCAGAGGTCACAATTCAATTATGAAGGTGCTGATCTTTGGGGCGACAGGCATGATCGGCCAGGGCGTTCTTCGAGAATGCCTGCTCGACCCGGATATTGAGGCGGTCCAGATCGTTGTACGATCGGCGATCGGCCAGCGTCACGCCAAGTTGCGAGAGATTGTTCGACCGGACTTCGATCACTATTCCGACATCGAGACGCAGTTGCGAGGATTCGACGCCTGCTTTTTCTGTTTGGGCGTTTCATCCACCGGCCTCTCCGAACAACAGTACGAAAAACTGACCTACTTCCTTACCCTGGCGGCGGCCGAAACCTTGGCGTCTCTTAATCCGGAAATGACATTCGTGTACGTGTCCGGGGCCGGAACCGACACTACCGAAAAAGGCGGCAGGATGTGGGCGCGGGTCAAAGGCAAGACCGAAAATGCCCTTCTGCGCCTGCCATTCAAGGCAGCTTACATGTTTCGACCCGGTGTCATCCAGCCTGCGCACGGCGAGCGCTCCAAGACCTTCGCATACCGGATCGGCTACGCGATGGCCAAGCCCGCGCTTCCTCTGCTTCGCCGGTTTTTCCCGCGTTACATCCTGACGACGGAACAGGTTGGACTGGCAATGATCCACGTCGCGAGACGCGGCTTTCCGAAGAAGATTCTGGAGACTTGGGACATTGCGGAGTGCGCCCGCGCGCCAGGACCGCCATGATCGAGCGTCCCGCGCCCGCGCGGAATTCTTCGCGCAATCCGGGTCCCCTCAGAATCCAAAATAGGCGCGTTTTGCTGTGTGCTACTCTTCGGTGGTTGTCTAACGATCTCGGGCGATCTCGGGAGGGGCGATGAAGCTGGACTTGCTGGCGATTGCGGCGCATCCGGACGATGTCGAGCTAACCTGCGGCGGTACGCTTTTAAAGGCCGCCGACCAGGGCTATAAAACCGGAATCCTGGACCTGACTGCGGGCGAAATGGGCACGCGGGGAACCCCGGAAACGCGGCTGAAGGAGTCCGCGAAGGCCGGGCGAATTCTGCGCGTTACCCACAGGGAAAATCTGCGGCTGCCGGACGCGCACCTCGAAGTCACCACCGATACGAAGCTGGCCGTGGCGAGGCGGATTCGCGCGCTGCAGCCCCACACCGTGATTCTTCCCTACTGGGAAGGCCGGCACCCCGACCATTACACCGCGGCCCGCCTCTCTTATGAGGGCTGCTTCCTCGCGGGACTCAAGCAACTGCCGATCGACGGAGAAGCGTTCCGGCCCTTCAAAATACTATACTCCACGGTCTATTTCCGGGACATTCGGCCCACGTTCGTCGTCGACATCTCACCCTACTACGAGCGGCGTTACCAGGCTATCCTGGCCTACCACTCACAGTTCAAGCCAAAGGCCCGCGACAAAAAGTCAAAAGTGGATATCCCCCTGGACCGCCTGCACCATGAGGTTAATTTGATTGCGCGCTATTACGGCCAAATGGCGGGAGTCGAGTATGCCGAGCCGTTTCTGGTGAAGGAAGTGATGCAGGTGGAAGACGTAGTCAAGCTGCCGGTGCGCTCGATCTAGGAGGGGTTCAGCCTCTATTGACCTTCCTGCGCCATGGTGTAACCGGGCAATGCCTGGGCTCCACCCCGCCGGTCAACTCGAACCCTAATCATAGACTGGGTGGCTGCGTCCGTGGGGCGCAGCACCGCGATCGTGGACAGGGCCTCGTTGTAGAGCTTGGTCACCAGAAACGTCTCCTCGGTGCCGATTTTCTTCCATACCTGTCCGATGCGGATTTGCTGTTCCACCATAGGCATATCTTGAGGTTAGTGAGAACCGAACCCAGTGTCAATCTGTTGCCTCCGTGCACTTTCCAAGCCAGATCAGCAAACCTATTCCAGCGGAACGACATCTGACGGCCAAGAGAGTATGCTTGCACGATTGAAGTGTGTTGTATACTAGTCCCGCGGGAGCTTTCAGGAGGAGCCATGAGACGCCTCTGCTTCGGAATTTTCGGGCTCGTTTTTGCGATGCTACTGTCCGGTCCGTCCGGATTTGCGGCGCAGCAGCAATCCCAACCCCAGCAACAGCCGGCCGCCACCGGCACGACCCAGCAGCCCCAAACGCAGGACCAGGCAGCCACGTCGGACGATGATGACACCGTGAAGGGCGTCAAGCCCGGCTCGGAACAGGACGTCAATTCCATTGGGAACCGCGGCGTCGGCAAAGGCATCAATTTGTATTCCCTGCAGCGCGAGATCGCGCTCGGGAAACAGGCGGCCATGGAAGTCGAGAAGACCTCCCGATTGATCAACGATCCCATCGTCACCGAATACGTAAATCGCGTCGGCCAAAACATTGTACGGAATTCCGATTGCAAGGTGCCCTTCACAATCAAGGTGATCGACTCGGACGAAATTAACGCCTTCGCGCTGCCCGGCGGGTTTTTCTATGTGAATACCGGACTGATCTTGCGTGCAGACGAGGAAGCGGAATTAGCCGGCGTCATGGGACATGAAACTGCGCATGTCTGCGCGCGGCACGGAACTAAAACCGCAACTAAGGGCGAGATTATGCAATTGGCCACCATACCGGTGATGATACTCGCGCCGTACGGAATGGCTGGATATGGCATTTACGAGGGCTTGAACCTGGCCATCCCGATGAGCTATCTGAAATTCTCGCGCGACAACGAGCGGGAAGCGGACTATCTCGGCCTTCAATACATGTACAAGGCGGGATACGATCCAAACGCCTTCGTGAGCTTCTTTGAGAAAATCGAAGCGGAGGAACGCCGCCACCCCGGCAGCATCCCCAAGGTCTTTGCCACGCATCCGCTAACCCCGGAGCGCGTTCGAAAAGCGCAAGAGGAAATCGCCACGATTCTTCCCGCGCGCGATGAATACATCGTGACCACGTCGGAGTTCGACCTGGTAAAGGCCCGGCTGCGCAAGATTGAAAACAAGAACAAGCTGGACGACAAGAAATCAGCCGGCGATAAACCCACGTTGCGAACACGCACCGAGACGCAGCCGCCGAGCACCACCGGATCGCAATCCGGTTCCGGGGACGATTCAGATCCGGACCGGCCCGTGCTCAAAAAGCGCACCGACGACGGCAGCGGCACCAATTAGAATTTAGGATTGAAGTAGCGCGGGCTCGATCGCGCGTAGCTCTGTCTTTTGTCCGTCAAACCCTAGACCACAGATCCTGAAGGCATTGCTATTCTACGGCGGCGGGCGTTAGGACGGGCTCGGCTGGTGCACGATTCCCATGCGGCGCATCTCTTCCGCATAATACTTGCGGTAAAGCAAGTCCCACTCTTCGCTTCCTTCCAGGATTTCCTTTTTCTGCGAGCTGATCTTTTTGCGGACCTCCGCGTCCACGGCTTCTTCTTCCTTCAGCAAATCCTGCAGGATCTGCAAAACTTTTTGGCGAATGGTGTCGCGGTCCTCGACGAATTCGACGTCGTCGCTGGCAACCAAGAGATCCGCGATTACGTGGGAAAGCCGGATGGATTTTTCGCGGGTGAGTCGCATCAGTGGGTTATTGAGATTCCCTTCCGTTTTGCTTCAACGCAGGATCAACTTTCTCTGCCGTGCCAGTTCGCCTTTCACTTTCTTGTACATTTCCTGATACTGAACGCCTGTCCGGCGCATTTCGTCGGCGTGCTTGGTGAGAATTTCGCGAACTTCCTCGTTCAGCCGGTCCTCGACGCTGATTTCATCCTGCATGGCGGCGCGTACGCGCTGCGTTAGCGTGGCCGCAGCCGGCGCTTCGATCATTTTTGAGGCCAGAAGGCGCTTAACCACTTCGCCCGCCATGTACCCAACGTAATCGCGCGACAAGAGCATCGTCAAAGTCCCCTGAAGAATTCGGAAAAGCAGTTTACTGTCCCGCGAGAAGCAGTGTCAAGGAAGGTTCACGCGCGCGGGCTATTCTAAATTATAGTAGACGCCCAATGCTGACCAGAAAAATCCCGGCGAGCGGCGAGGAGTTGCCCACCATCGGCCTGGGCACCTACAAAGGATTCGACGCGGGAACCGGACGCAAGGAGCGCGCCGAGCTCAGCGAAGTGCTCAGCACACTGCTTTCCCGTGGAGGCTCGGTCATCGACAGTTCCCCGATGTATGGCCGCGCCGAGGAGGTAGCCGGCGACCTGCTCGCCGCGCAACACTCCCGTCAAAGCGCATTCGTAGCCACCAAAGTCTGGACGGAAGGGCGCACAGCAGGAATCGAACAGATGAAGCGCTCCGTTAAACGATTGGGGTGCGAGCGCCTCGATCTCATGCAAGTTCATAACCTCGTCGATTGGCACACGCATCTCCCCACGCTTCGCGCCTGGAAAAACGACGGGCTGATCCGTTATCTGGGCATCACGCATTATTCCTCGCGCGCATATGCCGACATGGAAAAAATCATGCGGGCCGAGGCGCTCGATTTCGTGCAACTAAATTACTCGCTCGATGATCGAGAAGCGGAACGCCGCCTGTTGCCCTTGGCCGCTGAGCGAGGCATGGCTGTGCTCGTCAACCTCCCTTTTGGACAAGATAGTCTGTTCAAGGCGCTTCGCGGGAAGACTGTCCCTGTATGGATGCACGAGGCCGGGTGCGAAACCTGGTCGCAAGTCTTGCTGAAATTCGTGCTGTCCCATCCCGCAGTAACCTGCGTCATTCCCGGAACGAGGAACCCGAAGCACATGGCCGAAAATTGCAGCGCGGGTGAAGGGCACATGCTGGACGAGACCCTGGTGCGAAAGCTGGTCACTTTTTGGGATTCGCAATTCCGGTGAGATGCAGACAGGTTTCCGCCCGCCCGCTTCGCTCGGAATTACAAACGCATGCGGCGACTTTTTCCGCAGGCTTTGAAGCCTGTTCTACCGGCTAGGCCGTGATTTTCAGGAGCTTGGCCATTGTTCCGCCCAGAATGGCGGTCCGCTCGGCGTCGCTCAGTCCCGGCTGCGACATTACGTCGTCCACCGGATTGAATGCCCACGGAAACGGATAATCCGTTCCCAGGCCGACTTGGCCCGCCCCGACCACGGCAATTAAATGCCGCAAGCCTTCGGGATTGAACACAATCGAATCGACGTAAATCTTTTTCAGATATTCCGAGGGCTGCATCTTTATCTTCTTGGTGCATTGCTGCGGGAACACGCGGCAGCCCTGGTCGATTCGGCCGTCGTAGCTCGGCAGAAAACCTCCGCCGTGCGCGGCGCAGATTTTCAAGTTTGGGAACTTGTCCAGTGTGCCTTCCATGATCAGGTGAGAAAGGCAAATGGTAGTTTCCAGCGGATTTCCGATGACGTTGGTCAGCACGCCGTTTCCTTGCGCTCGATTCTTGATGCCGGTCGCCACGGGACTGTTCTGCGGGTGAATAAAGATCAGGGCCTGCAACTCCTCGGCCTTGGTCCAAAAGGGATCGAATTCGGGATCGGACAGCTCCTTACCCTCGCAACTTCCGCCGATGGCCACGCCCCGCAATCCATATTTCTTCATGGCTACTTCGAGCTGCTGCGCGGCCATCTCCGGAAATTGCAGGGCCACGGAGGCGAACGCCACGAAACGGTCCGGATACGCCGCGCACATTTCGGCCATCTTTTGGTTTTGCAGATCGATCAGTTTGTCGGCGAGTTCTTCGTCCGCCGAATACCAGAAGGCGTTGATGCTGACGGCCTGAACGTCGATACCCATTTCGTCCATGGCTTGAATTCGCGCGGGTTTCAATCCGGCGTCATCGTAGCCGCCTAGCGCTATCCCGGCGCCCAGGCGCCGCTCAATTTTCGTCCCTTTGAGAAGTTCCGTGACTTCCGGAACGCTCACGTGGCAGTGGACGTCCACGGTTTTCACGCGGTGCTTCCCCACCATCACGGGCCTGTGCTTTACTCCGCTACCCACCTGCGCGGGCGCGCCCCCAGCCATGGCCGCGCAAATGTCGCAGCCCACAAACACCACACCGGCTGAGGCTCCCACAACGCTGCGGATGAAATCTCTGCGATTCGGCATCTTGGCTCCTTCGGGTTGATCTTTTGTTGATCTTTCCATGCCAGCGGTCGAATGGCGGAAGTCTATCGCATACAGCCGCCATGTCGATAACGAATTCACTCACGAATTGCGTCGCAGCTTGAGCTTTCTGTTCAACTGGAACGTTATTGAAATCGCGATTAAACTACTGCCGTTGGGAGCGCGCCCGGGATTGTTTTAATATTCTCGATCGGGAGGTGTAGTCATGGGTTTGCCAACGCGAGCGCTGGGTTCGAGCGGACTTCAAATTACAAACGGTAGGCTTCGGTTCGTGGGCCATCGGCGGAGGCGGATGGTCCTACGGCTGGGGACCTCAGGACGATGCCGAGTCCATGGCCACCATGCGCCACGCTCTGGACCTGGGCGTGAACTGGATCGATACGGCGGCGGTCTATGGTTTGGGCCATTCGGAGGAAGTCGTCGGAAGGTTGCTGCGCGAATTGCCGGCGGCGCGGCGCCCTCATATTTTTACGAAGTGCGGCCTCATCTGGGACGCCGACAAACCCATGGAGGTAGCCCGGCGTGTTTTAAAACCCGAATCCATACGCCGCGAATGCGAGGCTTCGCTTCGGCGGTTGGGCGTCGAGCGAATCGATCTCTACCAATTTCACTGGCCGGACGAAACCGGAACGCCGGTGGAAGATTCCTGGTCCATGATGGTGAAATTGATGGAAGAAGGAAAAATACGCGCCGCGGGCGTCTCGAATTTCACGGTGGAATTACTGGAAAAGTGCGAGGCCATCCGCCACGTCGATTCCCTGCAGCCGCTCTTCTCCCTGATCAGCCGCGCGACCGCGGAGAAATTGCTGCCCTGGTGCAAGGACCACAACACCGGCGTGATTTGTTACAGCCCCATGCAGTCCGGAATCCTCACCGATGGTTTTTCGCGCGAGCGCGTCGCAAAAATGGCCAGCGACGACTGGCGCCGCCGCGGCGCCGAATTCCAGGAGCCGGCCCTCAGCCGGAATCTGGCTTTGCGTGACGCCCTGCGGCCGATTGCCAAGCGCCACGGCGTAACGGTTTCCGCGATCGCAATTGCCTGGACGCTCAGTTGGCCCGGAGTGACCGGCGCGATCGTTGGCGCCCGCACACCCGCGCAGGTTGACGGCTGGATTCAAGCGGCAACCGTGCAGTTAACCGCGGACGACTTGGCGGAAATTGCCGCGGCCATCGGCAGAACGCAGGCAGGAAAAGGCCCAGCGCAACCGCCGAAACCCGCCATCTCCAAAAAAGCCGATGCGCATTAAGAACTAAGTCGGACCGGCTTCAGCCTGTCTGGTTTAGATGTAAGTCGACCAGAACTCTAAACCAGTCAAGCTGAGGCCGTCCTACAAAACCCTCGCATTTAGAACGTGAGCGCCAGCGACATCTGAATCTGCCTCGAGCTGCCAATTGTCTTGGTGACTTGCCCTAGACCCGTAGGACAAGAATAAAAGCCAGCGGTTGCGCTCGCTGTGCCGCAGCCTGTCGGCAAGGGAGGCGTGCCCGCCACAGGGGTTTGACTGAAGAACAGGTTTTGTGAAACGTTGTCGATGGGAATGTCGAAGCTCGGCGTGTTGGTTAGATTGAAGACGTCAAAGGTGTACTTGAACGCAAATCGCTCCGTCAGCCGTGTCAGCTTCACAAAGAAATGTCCGCTTGCGCTGCCACGATTGCCGGAAGATGTTGCGCTGCCCGGACGTGAAATTCGTTTCGTAAGGTATCACCGGCAGGAATCGCGCCGTTCAGGTCTCCCACGTTCAGCAGCGGCACCGTGAAGCAGTTCGGCTTTAGCGCCGGCATGCCGGGAGTAGCGCCGTTCGTCCGGTGACCGCGCTCTTGGGAGTGCAACCGTTGCCGAGCGGCACGATCGGATTCGTGATTCCGTCATAGATGCTGTAGTAGATGCTTCCGACGGCTCCGGAATAGTCGATCACGCTGTACGGCTGGCCGCTTTGGACGATGATCAAACCTTGAATAGCCCAGCCATCGGCCACCTTGCCTTCCCAGGATGAAGTTGCGAAGAACTTGGGAAGCTCGTAGTGGTAATCGATGTTGATTACATGTGTGCGATCAAAGTCCGATGACCCGTATCCATTCCGGATATCGAGAGGGTTGTTGCCGTTGTAGAAAAGTCCCAGGGCGCTTTGCTCATCCAGGGAGTGTGAGAACGTGTAGGAGACGCCCAACTGAAGCCGTGGCTGAGCCGCTTTTCGATGTGCGCCTGCAACGCGTTGTAAGACGATATTCCCTCAGCCTTGTACAACTCGGACTCCGCGCCATATCCGATATAAGGAACGCGCAAGTCGACGTTGCCGCCTTCCGAAGTTGCCAGGTACGACCCCAGAGCCTGTCCCTGCGGCCGTTGGGTAAATCGATTGGGCAGGGATCGAATTGGCCAACTCCAGGAAAGCAGGACTGTGGCGTGTACCCATAAGTGTAGAACTGCGCAAACGGATTGGAAGTGCTCGGGCATACCGCCGCCGTTCCGCACAGCGGATTGGTTGGAGAGGCAGTCCTCGCTTGATTGAACGGTATGGGAATAACTTCGTGACGGCCAAGACCGTTCACGTATCCGATGTCGATCGCCAGATCGTTTCGTGGTTGCCACTGGATGTCCAGGTGGTGTTCATCGTGTAGGGAGCTTGTTGTTCGGTGCGTAGGCGCCCAGATAAAAGGGCGGAAGGCCGCAGGCAATATACGCCCCGATATTCTGGGGGCTGGCAACTCCGCAAAACGAGGGAATATTCGACGTTGGTGGAATGACCGTTGCCGGATTGCCCGAAGGCTGGATGGCGGCCGACGGAACGCCCCACGGGTAGGCCAGTTGATTCCCGTTCGGAACCTGCGTCCATCGCAGAAGTTAAACGGACCGGGGAAAAACGTCGGGCAGAATTGCGTGTTCACGAAGGGCTGCTGCTGGTTGATGCCGAACGGCCCGCCATTGGTGATGTTCTGCGTCAGACCTGGCGAAAGGTAAGAGTAGAGTTCGCCGCGGTCGTAATACATTCCCCATCCCGCGCGGACCACCAGCTTATCGTTGAATTTCTTGGGCTCCAAGCGAACCCCAACCGGGGCGCAAAGCCCCATTGGCGTCCGGTCAAGGTCGTGTTGCTCACGCCGGGTGTCCCGAATTTCGGATTATTTCCGGCGACAATCAAACCATTGCCGACTAAGTGTGTCCGTCGCAGGGTCGTAGGAGTACCGCGAGGGATCGAAATTCAGAAGGTTGCCGTACTTCTCCGTCAAGCCGCCATTCCAATCCCAGCGCAAGCCCGCCGTGATGGTCAGGTTCGGTCGAAATTGGAATTTGTCCTGGACGTATTCGCCGGTCTCGTTGGCGCGCCAGTAGCGATTGGCATTGCCGATGAGGGTGGAGGTGATGTTGTAAAGATAATTGTCGATCAGCTGCCCTTGCATGAACTGGTGAAATCCTCGGAGGCGATCGTGCCCATGTTGATCTCTCAAATCCCGCGTGTTGAGCTGCGTGTAAGCGAAGCTGCCGCCGAATGTGATCGTGTGCTTGCCCATCGTCCAGATTGCGTTGGCAGAGGGATTGAACCGGTTCTGGAATACTCCCGTGAACGTCCTTGCCCCGCCGCGCCGTTCCCGATATTCATCGAAAACGGGTAGGAAGGCAGGACGGGCGTGGCCCCCACGGCGCCCGCGTTCACGACGCTGATGCCGGGGAAAAAGGTTGAATTGTTCAAAGTGTGAATCATCAAATCGTCGGGGGTGATCGCGCTCGAACTCAGCGCGCTGGCCACTTCGGGAAGGCTGGCGGCGAACGAGGCAAACTGCGCCGGCGTGAACGGCTGGTCCATCGTGCTGTACGCCTTTTCCCGGATGAAGCCAAAGATCTCCGTGACGCTCAGGTTGGATTTTACGATTTGCGTGTGGCTGAGCGAGATCACCTGGCTGCCAGCGTCCAGATGCTGCGAAAAGCCAGCGAACATCGAGTAGGCGTAAGGCGCGATCGTCGGATCGTGCTGGTAGTAATACTTTACGGAGAACGAATGCGACGAGTTCGGGTTCCAATCCAGATCGGCGACCGCCTGATGGGCCAGGAATAACGCCGTGCCCGGAACCTCCGCATCCTCCGGGAACGCTTCCACCAGCGCCGCTGGATCGCCGGATTGGAACTGAAAGCTCCGGGTTCGCGATCGACCGCATTGGGATTTGCCGACGGAATCAAGTATTGGCCATTGGGCAGTTTGTAATTGAATAAGGCGTAGGCGATCGGATTGATCTGGACAGCTCGTGCAGCCGGGAGCCCCCACGCCCACCTGCCCGAGCGCCGTCGGATCCGGAAGGAATTCGCTGGGTAAGAGTGAGTCTGCTATTCGCCAGGTTCGCCAAGGCCGTAGCTGAGCGATCGTTGGTGAGCCCCGGCGGCACAAATGCCCGGGAGATGCCGATCTCCTCGTCGGACGCGTGCGTGTACTGGTAGCTGCCGTAGAAGAACAGCTTGTCCTTCTTGATCGGCAGGCCGATGGTCGCCGCCGGCCGTGTATCGGTGCAATCCGGGATTCTTTTCGTTCGCGGGGATATTCGGATCGGCGTTGTAGAAATACGGGTCGGCGTTCAGCCAGTTCGTTCCGCGATGCACGTAAGCGCTGCCGTGAATGTTGTTCGTGCCGGAAGCGGTGCTCATGTCGATGTGCGCGCCGCTGGTCGAGCCTTGCTGCGCGTCGTACATCGAAGTATTCACGCGAACTTCCTCGATGCTTTCCGGAGCGGGCGAAGGAATGGATTCGCCGATCGCGAGGTAAACGGACGCGCTGCTCTGCACCGGAATGGAACTGAGGGCGGAAGTTGTGCCGATGCCCGTGTTATTCACAACGCGGGCCGAGGCAACCTGGCTCGTGCTCTTGCCGTTGAAAAGGCTGTAGGCATCGACGCCGTTCAGCAGGAAAGTGTTGCTGGTGTCGCGCTGGCCGTTGGCCCAGACCGGCGCGTTGCCCAAGCCCGCATTGGCTCCTGTCCCCGACGAAAGTTCCGCGTTCACGCCGGGAGAAAGAATCGCCAGCCCGGTAAAGGAACCAGTGGGAAGCGGAACCGCATCGATCTCCAATTTATCCATCACGTAACCGTTGGTCGTGTCGACCATGTTGAGCAGCGGCGTCTCTTCCACGGTAATGGATTCGCTCACGTTGCCGACCTTCAGTTCGGCATTGACGGTTGCCGTGCGGTTGGCCTGCACGGCGATGGAAGGAATCTTCTGCGTCTCAAAACCCTGCTGCGTGAACGTAAGGGTGTAGGTTCCGATGGGCAAGTTCACAAAACTGTAGGATCCCGTGTTGCTGGTGGTCTCCGTGCGGGTCAACTTCGTCTGATCGCCGACCAGCGTGACCGTGGCGCCCGAAATTACGGCGCCCGACGTATCCGTAACGGTTCCGGTAATTCCTCCAAGTGTTTGCTGTGCATGGGCGTTCGGTATCAGCAGCGACGCCATTGCCAGAAATAGGCCTGGAAGCAATGCGGAACGCACAATGCGCATTTTCATACTTAGTCCCCTCTCCAGTCGTAGGAAATCGAGAACTCCGAGAACACAGCGCGAGGGTTTCTGAAATGAAATTCGTCCCCCTTCTTGCAACCGCTTTCAGACTCCAACGATTTGAAGGAACTTACGCCATTCCCGCTTCGATGGAAAGCACAATCTTTCAATCTTCGCGATCAAATATTTGTATTCGCCGGCGCAGCGCAAAAACTCGCCAGAGACTATGCCTCCGTGGAAAATTCTGGAAACATCAGCGAGAGAGCGACAAGAGTATTTATCAGCCGTTAATCTTATTATCCCGGATGACGCGCGGTTCAAGCCTTGCTCTCCTTGCGTCTCTGCCAGAAAAACAACAGCAGCCCCGCACTCAAATAGACCAGGTACATGTAGGGCAGCTTGCCGTACGGTCCCTCCGGCACCGGATAAAGATTCCCGACCAGCGCCGACAGCATGGCAATAAACGCCAGCCACGGAATGATCTGCGCCCCCGGCCGGTAAACGCCGTGATCACGCAAGTAGCGCGGCAGCGCGACGCAAACCAGCGCGTACGCGACGATGAACCCGTACGTCGCCAGCGAGCCCATCCACCCATACACGTCCAGTCCGCTCGATCCGCGGTACGCCAGCACGGCCACCGGCAACACCGCAGCGAGCTCCCGTGGCCAGGATGGCGAACGTCGGCGTTTCGTTTCGCGCATGCGTCCGTCGAAATGTGTTGTGCGCGAGGCCGTTGTGCGCCATCAGCAGCAGCACGCGCGCCGCCGCCGTGATGCAGCCCAGCGTCCCGGCAAAAAGACTGACCGTCACGCCAATGTCGATCAGGATTCCCAGCACCGGCACCCCGGCAACCCCGGCCAGAACATGCATGGGAGCATCGCTCGTGCCCAGATCCTGTCCCGCCATGTGCATGCCCAGAACTTCCGAGTAGGCCGAGACGAGAAAAAACACGCCCGCGATCACCGCGCTTTGAATTACGACTCGCGGGATGGTCTTCAGAGGATTGCGCGCTTCCGCCCCCATCGTCGTGGCGCTCTCAAAACCTACAAAGCTGAACATCGCCAGAACCAGCCCCAGCCGCAGGCCGCTCCCCGTCATGGCCGTCAAATGCACTTGCGTGGATCGAGCTGAAAACCGCGCCGCACGAGGACCAGAACGACAACCGTAAGAATCACGAGCAAGGACGTCGCTTCGATCCACAACATCACGCGAGCCGAAATTTTCACGTCGCGCCAGGCGATCCACACCGAGGCTCCCGTAACGATCAGCGCCAGAGCCGCTCCGGAAAAGGCGTGCCCCGTCGCGTCCATCAGCAATAAATTTGCATACTGGTAGAATCCGCCGATCACGCTCGATCCCGTGGCGATGTACGCGAGCAGCAGGCTCCAGGCAGTCACCGCGCCGAGCCATGGCGGCAGAATCATGGCCGCGTAGGTGTACAGCGACCCGGGCGACGCCGAATAGCGCGCGAAGCGGCTGATGCACCAGGCCACCAGCAAAATCGCGGTCATGGCCAGAAGATACGCGAGCCACGTTCCGTTGCCCGCCAGCGCCGCTACCAGCGGGATCGTGGCGGCCGGCGTGGACGTGGGCGCCACCGTGGAGACCGACTGCGCGAGCGTCTCCATCGGCGAGAGCGCCTCGCCTCGCAATCCATATTCTCCCGTTTTTATTTGACGCGGTCCGGTATCGTCGGTGGAGGTTACGCTGCTTGTGCTCTTGTTCGGTTCCGATCGGCTGGGCATGCCGTACCATACCCGCACGCAACGGCGGACGCAAGGTTCGGCAGCCCGCGGCCTCATTTAAAAAACGAATCGGTTGATCCCGCAATTGCAATTCGATCTGCGCCCGCAAACGAAATACTCTGTTCCCTCCAAGGTTCTCCATTGACGCCGCGGTCGACCGCAGCCTATAGTGGCGCACTTTTTAGAGAGGCGCGAATTGCTCGAGCGAATTTTCCATCTCACGGAGCACCACACCACGGTTCGCCGCGAGCTCCTGGGCGGCCTTACCACGTTCATGGCCATGGCCTACGTGGTCGTCGTGAACCCGCGCATCCTGGGTGAAGCCGGCATGCCTGTCGCGGGCGTGCTCTTCGCAACGTGTGTTTCCGCTGCGATCGCCACGCTGGTGATGGGTCTGTGGGCGAACTATCCGATTGCTCTCGCCCCCGGAATGTCACTGAACGCGTACTTCACCTACTCGATTGTTCTGGGGCGAGGAGTTCCCTGGCAGACCGCGCTCGGCGTCGTGTTTCTTTCCGGCACGCTATTTCTGATTCTGACGCTCACCAATATCCGCGAGCACATCGTCAACGATATTCCCAACTGCCTGAAACACGGCACGGCCGCGGGCATCGGTTTCTTCATCGCCTTCGTCGGCCTGCGCAACGCCAAAATTATTGTCGCCAATTCGGCCACCTTCGTAGGGCTCGGAAAATCTTCCGACCCTCAGGTGCGCCTCGCGGCCTTCGGCCTGGTGCTGATCGCCATCATGATGTCCCGCAAGATCGGCGGCGCGATTCTGATCGGCATAGTGGTTATCGCCCTGGCGGGCGTGCCGATGGGACTCACCACGATTCCCGCGCACGTCTTCTCCTGGCCGCATCCCGGTGGCACGTTCCTGAAGCTTGATTTCCGCTCGGCGATGAAACTGGGCCTCGGCGATCTGGTCTTCGTCTTCTTCTTCGTGGATCTTTTTGACAACGTGGGCACGCTAGTCGGCGTATGCGAACAGGGCGGATTCATGCGCAACGGAAAATTCCCGCGCGCCAGCCGCGCCCTGCTGGCGGACGCTTTTGGCACCATGGCCGGAGCACTTACCGGAACGTCCACGGTAACGAGCTACATCGAGAGCGCCGCGGGCGTGGCCGCAGGCGCGCGCACCGGCCTCGGCAACGTCCTGATCGCCGCACTTTTCATCGTGGCGATTTTCTGCGCCCCGCTCGTCGCCGCCGTGCCGACTTACGCCACCGCCCCGGCGCTGATCCTGGTCGGCGCGCTGATGTGCGCCTCGCTCGCGAAAGTGCGACTGGGACGACTTCACCGAAGCCTTCCCCGCATTCATCACCAGGTGGCAACGCCGCTCACCTTCAGCATCGCCACCGGACTGAGCCTGGGCCTGCTTTCCTACACCTTCATCAAAATCGGCACAGGAAAAATCAAGCAAATCAGCCCCCTGATCTGGGTCCTGTCGGCGCTATTTTTATTGCGTTTCGCGTTCCTGGGAGCGGAGTAGGCTACTCCATAACCCCACACACTCATCCGCATGGCTCCTGTACTCCGCGCCACCAGCTTCATGTGTTCGCGCGCGGCATTTGTTGAGGCGACCCCGAGGCAACTAAAGATGTAAAATACTCCATCTACACGCTCAGGCGCGGACCCAAGTCGATCTGAGCGGATCCGGATGGAGTTGGCTGACGCTGACCTTGAATTCGAATCCCAGCGCCCGGCACGATCGCCGAAGCCGAGGGAACCTTGCTTAAAAGAAACGCCGCCGTCGCCGCATTTTGCGGAGTATCGCTGACCCTGGCCTTCGGCTCGACCCGCGTCAAGGCTCAGGCCCCTCCGGGCCCCCTTGCCGTGCCCCCGCAGACGAGCGCACCGCCCGCGCCGCACCCAAAGCCCAAACCAAAAGCGCCGGCAGTTCCGCCGCGAAAGACGCTCGATGGACCTTGGGCGTTCAATCATGACGAGAGCGACGATCCCAAAACCCAGATTCAAGATTCGCGTGGCACCAAAGCCGGCTCTCCTGGCGGCCCTAATGGCGGAAACTACCCGGGCGGAGGAGGCTATCCGGGCGGTGGCGGATATCCCGGTGGTGGAGGTTATCCGGGCGGGCCCGGATACCCCGGCGGAGTGGGCTTTCCGGGCGGCGGCTACCCGGGCGGAGGTTATCCCGGCGGAGGCGGCGGCAGGAGTGGGCGGGACACCGAGACGGACGAAAAACTCGAAGACTTGATTCGCCCGGCGCGGGCCGTGACCTTCGCCGTCAAGAGTGCGGAAGTCGATCTGACCGACGATGAATACCGCAAGCTGGCCTTGTTTACCGATGGACGCAAATTGCAAAAGCCCAAAGATGACAGCTATCGGGAAATCGCAGCGCGTTGGGACGGTTCCCGGCTGGTGACCGATGAAAAAACTCCCAGGGGCGCCAAGATGAGCCGCACATTCGAATTGTCGCCGGACGGCCGGCAATTTTTCGAAACGGTGCACATCGACCGCGGAAGATCGAAAGGTGAAGTCGTCGTCCGCTATGTGTACGACGCCACCAGCTCCAAAAGCGAGGCGGATCGCGTGTATGACCCCGACCAGCCAGTCTTGAAGCGGCACAGCGATAGCAGCGCTGGCGGCAGCAACGGCAGCGGCACCGGAAGCAGCACTGGCACGGGCGATCACACTGGAACCGGCGCCAGCAGCGGCTCCGGCACCGGCACATCAAACCCGGACGCTGATCCTCCGAGTCCGGTTCCTGACCCGAACCAACCGGTGATGCGACGGCGCACCGACGGCGCGGGCAATCCATCGCAATAACACGTCGAATTCCTCCGCACAAACTTCGTCCGGAATGGCGTATAGTTCGCACACGTACTGCCGCAATCCCATTCGCACGGTCCTGGCTAGCCTTGTGCTGACGTGCTAGGTCCGACGGCGGAGGATCCATCCATGAACCGGCGATCATTCCTCGGCTTCGGAGCGATGGCTTCGGGAGCGATTCTGATTCATCGTCTGCCAGACATCCTCGCGGCTGATCTCCAGGGTGTCCCCGGCGAAGTTGTGGAAACAAGCAGCGGCAAAATTCGCGGCCTTCGTCAGGATGGAGTGCTCGCCTTTCGCGGCGTTCCGTATGGCGCGTCGACGGCGGGCCGCGCAAGATTCCTGCCGCCGGAGAAAGCTCCGGCCTGGACCGGAGTGCGCGAGACATTCGAATTGGGTCATCGATGCCCGCAATCGCCTTCGGTTTTAATCCCGGAAGTCGCCGCCGTCGACCGGCACGAACCCGCGGGAGAAGATTGCCTGGTGCTCAATGTCTGGACGCCCAGCGCCGGGCGCGAGCCGAAGCGGCCAGTGATGGTCTGGCTGCACGGCGGAGGTTATTCCGCAAGTTCCTCGGGATACACGATCTTCGACGGCGCAAACCTCGCGCGAAAACACGATGTCGTTCTCGTCGGCGTGAATCATCGGCTGAACGTTTTTGGCTTTTTGTACCTTGCGGAAATCGGCGGAGACAAATACGCGCGCTCGAGCAACGTGGGCATGCTGGACCTGATCGCCGCGCTGGAGTGGGTGCGCGACAACATCGAGTCATTCGGCGGCGATCCGAAAAGCGTGACGATTTTCGGACAATCGGGCGGCGCGGGGAAAGTGAGTACTCTGATGGCCATGCCCTCCGCGAAAGGCTTGTTTCATCGCGCCATCATCGAAAGCCGGCCCCTGGCAAAAGGCGCTTCACGCAGCGAAGCTTCCGAGGCCGCCGAAAAATACTTGGCCCGCCTGGGCCTGCAGCCGAATCGGATTGACCAGGCGCAGCAGCTTCCGATGGAGCAGCTTGTCACGGCAATGGGCGCGGGCGGAGTTCCCGGAAATCCGATGTTCCGACTGGAGCCCACGGTCGATGGCCATTCGCTGCCGTACGATTTATTCGATCCCAAAGCTACTCAGATTTCCGCGGACGTGCCGCTCATTGCGGGATCGCTTGAGACGGAAGTCGCGTTTTATGCGAACCAGCAACTCGATCCGATCGACGATCCGGCGCTGCGTGAAAAAATAAAACAAGTCGTGCGGAACGCCGGCAACGCGCAAGTCGAGCAACTGATCGGAACATATCGAGAGGGCCGGCCGAACATAGCCAATACCGATCTGTACCTGACGCTGGCTTCGGACGCTTCCTTTCGCCGGAGCGTCATCATGGAAGCCGAACACAAGTCTGCCAATCAGAAGGCGCCGGTTTTCCTTTACTACTTCACCTGGCATTCTCCCGTGCGCGACGGCAAACTCAGATCGTTTCACACGCTCGAGATTCCTTTCGTTTTTGACAACCTGGCCGCCGGAATCCCCATGACCGGCTCCGGCGCGTACCGCGCCGCGCTCGCCCATCAGATGTGTGGCGCGTGGGTCGCTTTCGCGCGCACCGGCAATCCGAATCATTCCGGAATTCCGAGCTGGTCTTCTTTTAATACCAGCGAGCGCGCCACCATGATCTTCGCTCGCGAATCGCGGCTCGCTAGAAATCCAAACGGTGAAGAACTTATGTTGTTATATTCGCTTCTTTCAGCCGTTTAGCGATAAGTTTGCCTTGCAAAAAATCCGATAAGCTGGTATTCTTTAGGACGTCTCCGCATGCAGTCGTACGCTGATCTTGGCGTCGGTCTGAGGTGGGTTTTAGATTACCCTGCCCTTGGCCCGACCAGGAAAGCATGAGCATGCAGATCATCGCTGTTTCAGCCACCTTCACGGCCGAGCCCCTCGAAGAGCCGTTGGCCTTTTGGATGGATGAGCTCGAGGCCCCGTGCGCGGTTAAGTTCGCCGCCTACAATCAGGTATTCCAGCAGTTGCTTGACCCCGCGAGTACGCTTTCGACCAATCAGAATGGCTTAAATGTCGTCCTGATTCGCCTGGAAGACTGGTGGCGCGGCGCGGGAGACTCCCATACCGGGCAGGAAAGTACGGAGGGTCGAGAGGCGCGCGTCGCGCGCAATACGCGTGATCTGCTGGATGCCATGAAGTTCGCATCGGCGAACTCCCGAGTTCCCTATCTCCTTTGTTTCTGTCCTGTTTCGAGGAAAGTTCAATCGGATCCCACCCACGCGTCATATTTCTCGTCCCTCGAGACGCATATCGTGGAACTACTAAAGGACCTCGGGGGAACCTACGTAGTGGCTTCAAACGACATCAGTTCGCTTTACCCGGTGGCTGAATATGACGATGAAGCGGCCAACAAGGTATCTCACGTGCCCTACACGCGCGCATTCTTCCAGGCCCTGGCCACCATGATCGCCCGGCGCTTTTATCGCATTCATACTCCTCCCCACAAGGTCGTGGTCCTGGATTGCGACAACACGCTCTGGCAGGGCGTGTGCGGGGAAGATGGGGCGTCGGGAGTATCGGTCGGGCCGAGTTTCAAGGCTTTGCATGACTTCATGATTGCGCAGCGTGACGCCGGGATGTTGCTGTGCATTTGCAGCAAGAACAATGAAGAGGATGTCTGGAGAGTTTTTGAGAGCAATTCCCGGATGGCACTGAAACGACAGCACTTCGTGTCCTCCCGAATCAACTGGCAACCCAAATCGGAGAATCTTCGCTCACTCGCTGCGGAGCTTCAGCTCGGCCTTGACAGCTTCATCTTCCTGGACGACAGCGGGGTCGAGTGTGCGGAGGTGCAGGCTCGCTGCCCGGAAGTCCTGACTCTGCAACTACCTGAACGGCAAACCGACATTCCGAGATTTTTGTCGCATGTATGGGCTTTCGATCACTTGAAAATCACGGAAGAAGACCGGCGGCGAAGCGACCTCTATGCCGAGAATGCCGGACGGACGCAGTTGCAGGCCCAATCGATGCAACTCGAAGACTTCCTCGCCAGCCTGGAACTTCAGGTCGAATTCCTGCCCATGACCAAGACAGAATTGCCGCGGGTCGCGCAACTCACTCAGCGAACCAACCAGTTTAACTTTACCAGCGTACGGCGAACGGAAAGCGAAGTCGAGCAATTGTGCTCGGCGGGGAATGCTTCCTGCCTGGTTTTGCAGCTTCGCGACCGCTTTGGGGATTACGGACTCGTGGGTGCCGCGATCTTTACCCGGCATCCCGGCGTGCTGGAAGTCGATAATGTAATGCTGAGCTGCCGGGCCCTCGGAAGGCGAGTGGAACATCAAATGCTTGCTTGTTTGGGCCGGATGGCGCAGTTGGAGGGACGCGAGACGCTGCGGATCAATTTCGTTCCCACGCCGAAGAACAAACCGGCGCGCGAGTTTTTGGAAAGTATTGGAGCAAACATTATTGAGGATGGGGACGGCACGGTTTGCTGGATCGATTTCGAGTCCGGCCGTATCGCCGAACTCCCAAGAGTACTAGGAAGTAACCATTCGGACGCTAGCGGCGTATCCGATGCGACGCACAATGAAGCTGATCAAGTCTACAAAAGGAACCAGCTACTGGAGGAGAGCGCATGAAGCCCGGAATGTTCAACCGCATAGCCGCCGAACTCAGTGACTCGGAGAAACTGGCCCAGGCGATTGACGCCCAGAAACCGGTCCAGCACAGAAACAAGGACGGCTATATCGCCCCGGAAACAGAACTGCAGGAATCCTTGGCGTCGCTCTGGGCCGAGTTCCTGAAAGTTGACCTGGTCGGGCTTGAGGACAACTTTTTCGAGTTGGGCGGCCACTCCCTGCTGGCCATGCAGATCGGTTTTCAGATGCGTGAGAGGTTTAACGTCGAATTTCCCCTTGAGGCGTTCCTGATGACGCCCGTGCTTCGATCGCAAGCGGACAAGATCGAGGAGATGCTTTTTCGACAGGCGCAAGAAGGCGAATTAGAGCGACTTCTTGCAGAAATTGAGCAAGAAGATCGCGAAACAAACTCGAGCGATTTGGCCGGGGAACGCGCCATGGGGATTGACGAATGAATTCTGGGGACGAGGGACAATTAAACGCCAGACTGAGCCGGCTTTCGCCCGAGCAGAGGGCCAAGCTCGCTCTCAAGTTATCGAAACCCGGTCGAAGGAACGGGCCCGAGAAAACGGTGCCTCTCCCGAAGGCCCAGGCGCAAGCGGCAAAGCGCTTTGAGCAATTCCCGTTGAGCGACATCCAGCAGGCTTATCTGATCGGGCGCGAAGAAGGCGTGGAACTCGGCAATATCGCCTGCCACAACTACTTCGAAGTGGAACTCGCGGATTGGGACCAGACGCGTTTTGAGGCGGCGCTCAACAAATTGATCCGCCGTCATGAAATGCTGCGATGTATCGTCCTGCCCGAAGGTTGCCAGCAGATCCTCGAAGAAGTGCCGCCCTACCAGGTGAAAACCGCGGACCTTCACGGGAAGGATGCGGCTACAGTTGAAACCCATCTCGAAACTATGCGACAGGAGATGGCCCAATATATACACCCCACGGATGTCTGGCCGCTCTTCGAATTTCGCGCCACCAAGATTGACCCGCAGCGCACGCGGCTGCATATCGGATTCGATCTGCTGATTGCGGATGGCCGCAGTTTCGAAATTATTTTTGGCGAGCTCGCCGCTTTATATCAGGATTTGAATCTTGATCTGCCGTCCCTGGAATTGTCCTTCCGCGACTACTTGCTGGCCTTCAATCGCCTTGACGAAACCGAAGCATTCCGCTCTTCACGCGCTTATTGGATGAGTCGACTGCCAACTTTGCCAGCTTCACCGGACCTGCCGTTTGCCTTGCATCCCGCGGCTGTACTACGACCGCTCTTCAAGCGGCGCCGCGCGCGCATGGATCGGGCGGATTGGAACTCCCTAAGAGAAAGAACGACCCGCTCCGGTTTGACTCCCGCCAGCGTCTTGCTGGCCGCGTATTCGGAAGTGCTGGCCATCTGGAGCAAGAGCCCGCATTTCACGATCAATCTGACCCTTTTTAATCGATTGCCGCTGCATGACCAGGCCAACGATATTGTCGGAGATTTTACTTCCGTGAATCTTCTGGAAGTGGATAACTCGAAGCCGGAAGGCTTCCGATCTCGAGCCCTCCGCACCCAGGGGCAGTTGTGGCAGGACCTCGATCACCGCTACTTCAGCGGCGTTCAAGTGGTGCGCGAATTGACCAAGTTTCAAGGGGTAGGCCCGAAAGCGATCATGCCGGTCGTCTTCACCAGCCTTCTGAATCTGGGAAACGGAAATGAAGAGACAACCTGGGTCGGCCGCCTGGGGAAAACTGTTTACACCGTGGGTCAGACTCCACAGGTATGCCTGGACTATATGGTGCAGGAATCCGCCGGAGAACTGGTCGTCAACTGGGATGCGATCGAGGAACTGTTTCCCGCCGAGCTTTTGGACGACATGTTCGAAGCGTACCAGCGGCTGTTGCAGGATTTGGCGGCGGACGATTCCGCCTGGCAGCGTTCCCTGGCCGAAAATGCCCGGCGGCTGATCCCCGCGGCGCAAATGGTTTTGCGCGATGCGGCCAACAGCACTGCGGCGCCCCTGACCGGCGATTTGCTTCATACTCCTTTTCTCAGGCAGGTTGCTGAACGCCCCGAGCATCTGGCCGTCTGTACGCCCAAGCGGCGGCTCAGCTATCGCGATGTCTACGGTTATGCCTGCCGGATCGAACAGGAATTGTTGCGCTGCCAGGTGCAGCCGAACGAACTGGTCGCGGTCATGATGGAGAAGGGCTGGAAACAGATCGTGGCCGTTCTGGGGATTCATTTGGCGGGCGGGGCTTACCTGCCCATCGATCCGGAATTGCCGGCCGAACGCCAGCGTTTTCTGCTGGAGCATGCCCAGGTGAAAGTGGTCTTGACCCAGTCGGCCGTGCGCGACCGCCTGAATGTTCCGCCATTCGTGGAAGTTTTCGAGGTCGATCGGTTACAGCCGGCAGAGGCTGGCGCGCCCACGGACCGGCGGCGGCAAAAGCCGGAAGACCTGGCCTACGTGATTTACACCTCGGGCTCCACGGGAGTGCCCAAAGGCGTGATGATCGATCACCGCGGCGCGCTGAACACGGTGCTGGACATCAATCGGAGATTCGGGATCGGACCGGAAGACCGGGTGCTGGCCGTTTCGCGGCTCAGTTTCGATCTTTCGGTGTACGACGTATTTGGATTACTGGCGGCGGGCGGAACGATTGTGATGCCGGCGGCGGACCTGGCCTACGATGCCAATCACTGGGCCGAGATGATTCGCACCGAGCGCGTTACGGTTTGGGACACGGTGCCCGCGTTGATGCAGCTGCTGGTGGATCAGGCCGGCAAGCCGGCCCTGCTGGGCAATTCCCTGCGCCTGGTGATGATGAGCGGAGACTGGATTCCGCTGGGGTTGCCGGACCAGATTCGGCGCGTTCTGCCGAAAGTGAATGTGGTCAGCCTGGGCGGCGCGACCGAGGCGTCCATCTGGTCGATCCTTTATCCCATTGCAAAAGTGGATCCGAACTGGAAGAGCATTCCCTACGGCAAGGCCATGCTCAACCAGAGTTTTCAGGTGATGAAACAAGATTTTGCGCCCTGCCCCACCTGGGTGCCCGGGCAGCTGTACATTGGCGGCGTGGGACTGGCTCAGGGCTACCTGCACGATGAACAAAAAACCAGCGCCAGCTTTGTGGTCAATCCCGCGAGCGGCGAACGATTATATCGCACCGGGGATCTGGGGCGATTTCTGCCGGACGGCAACATCGAGTTTCTGGGCCGGGAAGATTTCCAGGTAAAGGTGCAAGGCTACCGCATTGAGCTGGGCGAGATCGAAGCGCGGCTGCAGGAATACGCGGGAGTGGAATTGTGCATCGCCATCGTTCGCGAAGATACGCCGGGAGAGAAGCGCCTGGCAGGCTACGTGGTGCCCCAGCCGGGAGTGACCATCGATCCGGCCGAAGTGAGACAGTACCTGCGCGGGAAGCTGCCGGAGTATATGGTTCCGGCGGCTATCGTCATCCTGGATCGTTTCCCGTTGACGCCCAACGGGAAAGTGGATCGCAAGGCGCTTCCGGCGCCGGTGCGCGCGACGGTGGAAGCGGGCGCGGCGTCCCGGGATTCGCTCGATTTGCAGCTGCTCAAGCTGTGGGAAAAAATTCTACAGGTGCGGCCGATTGGCTTGCAGGACAACTTCTTCGATCTGGGCGGAAATTCACTGGTGGCCGTCCGCCTGTTCTCGGAAATGCGGAAACTCTTTGGCCGCAGTTTTCCGCTGTCGATTCTCTTTCAAGCGCCCACGGTTGAAAAGCTGGCGGACATCCTGCGGAAAGACGGCTGGTCGCCCCAATGGATTTCGCTGGTGCCGATCCAGGCGGGAGGAAGCAAGCCGCCATTCTTCTGCGTGCACGGCGGAGGCGGCAACGTGCTCATCTACCGTGAACTGGCGCGCCGCCTGGGCACGGACTATCCCTTCTACGGCCTGCAGGCACGCGGCCTGGATGGCAGCGGCAATTACCTGACCACCATCGAGGAAATGGCGGAAAGTTACCTGAGCGAAATCCGCGAATTGCAGCCCGAAGGGCCGTACTACCTGGGCGGATTCTGCATGGGCGGCCAGGTCGCGGTGGAAATCGCGCAGAAACTGGTGCGCGACGGCCAGCAGGTGAACCTGCTGTTCCTGATGGACACCCACAATTTCAACGGCATGCCGCCGAAGTTCACGCTCAGCGAAAAAGTGGGGAACCTCGGGGAAAAGATCAAGTTCCATTCCTCCAACGTCGCGCATCTGGAACTCAAAAGCCAGATCCGTTACGTCACTGAGAAATCCAAAATCGCCCTGCGCAGGGAAATCGAGCGGCTGCGCATCAAGATCGTCCACCTTTTCAAGCTAAATCCGCATCGCGATGTCTCGGGACCGGTGCAGGAATTCATCGAGGACATCAACGATCGCGCATTCCTGTCGTATGTGCCGCGCGTCTATCCGGGCAAGATCACCATCTGTAAACCAAAAAGAAACTATTCGTTTCTGCACGATCCCTACAACGGTTGGGGCGACATCGCCACGGGCGGCCTGAAAATCATCGACCTGCCCTCCGACCCCGGCGGCATCTTCATCGATCCTTACGTGCAGACCCTGGCAGAAAAGCTTCGAGAGAGCCTCGAACAGGCGTTCTCCATTCACGCGGAAGGAGCTGAGAGGGACGATCTACAGTTTGGATGGAAAGTTGTAGGCGGAACATCTGGCCCGGGTTCCGACAAAATGATACGCAAGACTCATCTCTACGAAACAAACGTTTGAGTATTCCGCAGTGGCGGCTCCCGCCTGCAAATCACAGGTGACACTTTTTTGCCAGGACTTGGGACACGAACGGGTCTGTCCAGGAAGACCTCGGAATAAGGCAGTTCTCGAGTGTGTTGGACTCCAGTTCACAGCGCTCCAGTTTATTTCCTGCGCGCCTGCCATGCCAAATGCTTTGGTCTGTGAGTGGCTCTTTTTCGTGGTGCTTCTCCTCTCGTGGTTATATGCCCGGAGAAGCTAACTTTCGACTGGACTAAATTTCGCGAGCAGGTCATAGCACCTGCTCGCGAAACCTTCATTTGTCAACGAAGCGATCGGAACTAAAGACTGGCGATAGCCGCGTGACCGCTCTCCGTTATGGCAATCAAATGCGGGCTAGATAAGACTCTCTAAACTCGCTTCGATAAGATTTTCGCGTCCCTTTAGCCGTGAGGGCGTTGTTTTGCGCTCGAACTCAGAAAAGCAAGCCACTGATTTCACGTGGCTTAGGCCAGTTCGTTTTGTAAAATTGTGTTTTAGTCCTTGGGTACGCTTTCCTAATCTGCAAAGGCAAGTCTGCATCGAAGAGCGCCGTCAACCCACGGATCATTCATCATTGGCACGTTTACATACTTTTAAATTAACGGGCGCGCACGCGAGCACTTCAGCACAAGCAATCTATTCGGGCGATTGACCGGGATGGGTGTGCCGCCTCAGCTGGAACTGGAGAGGGCGTTCTTCCGTTAAGATAACGGAGAGGACGCATGCGAAAAGAGCGAAAACACTACACCGCAGAGGAGAAGGTGGCCATTCTACGACGGCACTTGTTGGATAAGGTGCCGGTGTCGGACCTGTGTGAGGAACTGGGGCTGCAACCAACGGTGTTCTACCGCTGGCAAAAAGAATTCTTTGAGAACGGTGCTGCCGCCTTCCAGGGCAAGAGCCGTCCGGACCATCAAGCCGAACAACAACGGATTGAATTTCTGGAAAAGAAGATCCAGACCAAGGACGAGGTGTTGGCCGAACTGATGGCCGAGCACATCGCCTTAAAAAAAAGTCTTGGGGAGCTCTGACCCAGGTGTGGGTGCCGCACGATGTGCGGGACCTGGTGGTGGATTTCGTCCGGTGCTGGTCGGAAAAGACCGAGATCGGCGCCGGACGATTCATTCGTTGGCTGGGTGTGCGTGCCAGCAAGTTCTACGACTGGCGAGAGCGCTACGGGCGCGTCAATGAACACAACGGTTGGGTCCCCCGGGATTTCTGGCTGGCGCCGTGGGAGAAGCAAGCCATCATCGGCTTCCACCAGGAACATCCCTTGGAAGGCTATCGACGACTGACCTTCATGATGCTGGACGCGGACGTGGTAGCCGTGAGCCCCTCCAGCGTTTGGCGGGTCCTCCAACAGGCCGGGTTGCTCTCACGCTGGAAGGGTAAGCCGTCGCGCAAGGGTAGCGGTTTCGAGCAGCCACCGCAGCCGCACCAGCATTGGCACATCGATGTTTCCTACATCAACGTGAGCGGCACCTTCTACTACTTGTGCAGTATTCTGGATGGCTACAGCCGTGCGATCGTGCATTGGGATCTGCGGGAATCGATGACCGAAGCGGAAATCGAAGTCCTTTTGCAACGAGCGCGGGAGAAATACCCGGAAGCGAAACCGCGGATCATCTCCGACAATGGGCCGCAATTCATCGCACGGGATTTCAAAGAGTTCATTCGCATCGCGGGGATGACGCACGTGCGAACGTCGCCCTACTATCCGCAATCGAACGGCAAGCTGGAGCGCTGGCACAAATCGCTGAAATCCGAATGCATCCGGCCCGGCACACCGCTGACCCGGGAAGATGCGCTGCGCTTGATTCAAACCTACGTGGATCACTACAACACCGTGCGTTTGCACAGCGCCATCGGTTATGTGACCCCGCACGATCTGCTCGCCGGCCGACAGGCGGAGATCCACGCGGCGCGCGATCGCAAGCTGGAGCAAGCACGTCAGCAGCGGCAGCTGCGACGGACGGCAGAATCACTTGCGCATTTTTCGAACACGACTACAATGACCTCGCCATGTGAAACAGAAGCGGGCTCTGCAGGGATGCAACCATGCTGAGGGATAACTTGGTAGGACTCATCGAGCCGATGCAACTCAGCGCGGGAGCTGATCCTCTCGCGCTGCGCACCCAGAAACAGGCATCGGACGATAGATCCTTATGCCTTGAAAATCCCCGCCCCGAAGGGGCGGAATCTTCACTAACGGAAAACGTCACCTCTCCATTTCAGGCTGAGCCAACACATGGGATCGAAGCGACCGATTGCAATGATTCATTATATTAATATAATAATACTAGTAATCCACAGTCTTTTCGGTCCGTCAAGCTCGATCAGGTTGAATGGCGTGGAATTGATTGGAGGCCATCGGAAAAAATAATCTTCGCGCTAAAGCATTGACAATTATCTCGACCCGCACATCGTGGTCGCTGGCGGCCACCTCTTGGCTGTGCAGCTTTCGCGATTACTTTCTCGATTCAATCCGTTCCCTAGCGTCGCCGTGCCCCGGGATCAGCTTGTACCCAAATGAAAAATGCCGAGAGGCTCTTTGCCTACACCGATGCTCGCCAACGCTTTCCTACTCACGCTCTCGTGGCCGCCGGTTTTGAAGGCGAAGACGCGCCGGACGAAGACCACCCGCCACAAACAGACGCGCTGAAAAAAGACCAATTGATGGATATCCTCGAATTGGTCAATTGAGATTCCATGCAGCGCGTGGGGGGGCGGTACGAGGTTACACCCAAACAGGTCGCACTTTCACAGAAGATGCTCCACGAGGGATGCCCGGTCCAGGCTGTAACCGAATGTCCGTCTCTTGCTTACTCCGACCTGGCAGATCCGGAAATAATCCAGGACCTGCTGGGAGTTTGGGTTCGGCTCGAAGAAAAAACGCGCGGGGCCGGCGGAGAAAAAATTGACAGATCATCCGTTGCGACCGATCCGCAAGATGGTGGATGAGATTCTGAAGGAAATGTCACCGCAGCTCGCGAAGTTATGCTCCGAGATCGGGGCCCATCGGTTGCGCCCGAACGACTGTTTCGGTGGTTTTGTGGGGATGGAGATGGACGAGACGGTCTGGAATAACGCGGTATTCAGCAAGAATCAGGAGCGTTTGCTGAACGAGAAAATCGCAGAGTCATTTTTCCAACGGGTGCTGGAACGGGCGAGGCCGTACTTGTCGGATGAACATCTCACGGTGGATGGGACCCTGAAGTTTCGCCCTTCTGTTTTATTTCCGCTTCACTCGCTCACTCTTCTGGCGATTTGAATGCCCGGTTTCGTGCGCCTCCTCCTCTTCCCGGACACTGCGAACAAGGAGGAACTCTATCTGTTTGTTCAAAGATCTGTTTTCACGCTCGGCGATTATGGCTAATCTTGCCTTCAGACTGGCCGATATGCGCAGAGGCAGACGGATTTTTTGTTCACTCATGGGATTAGAGGTGACAAATACACAATTATTTTCTTCTTGACATAGATTCCCAATGGCGTCACAATGACGCCATAAAGGAGCCAATGTGACGCCAATACAGCCAAGACCGCAGCCCGTACAAACGACAACTAAGGTAAATCTAGTACGTCAGAATCTGCGCGTAGTCAAGCAACTTCACCCCTGGCTACAGAGAACAGATCTCAGCGCGTTGCGCGAACTTACGATAGATTTGTGCCTCTCAGTGTCTCGTGGGGAGGTACTGTTCATTGATGGTAAGTGGTACGTCACCCACGCAGGTTTACTTCGTATCGCTCTTCGGCAGCGTTGTTGCGGCATCCGTACCGTCTTACAAGAGCGTCAATCGGATCCGAACGCAGGCCGATGGGTGTTCAAGGCCACTGTCTATAAGAGACCCCGCTCGAAGGGCTTCGTCGGCTACGGCGACGCTGATCCCTCCAATGTCTCATCCCTTGGTCCACGGCGCCGAGATGCGCGTCGCTGAAACTCGCGCCGTCAACCGCGCCCTCCGCAAAGCCTACGGCATCGGCCTCTGCTCAGTCGAGGAACTTGGCTGGGCACCGAGATCGAATGCTCCGGCACCGTCCGTGCCGCGCTAAGTCTCCCACCAATGGAAATAATGGGCACCAGAACGGTCAGCCCCGCCTCCGCGACCGCTTCTGCCTCTTGATTCGCCAGCATCAACTCGATGCCGGCCTCGTGAAGTCCTATGGCGCCGACTTCTGCGGCACCGCCAGCTCTGCGGGAGGCCAGCCGAGATCAGGTCGAAGCTTTCCTCAACCACCTTGCCGAGCGCGCCGCTAAAGATCGCGATGGTCTGGTCTGCCAGCTCAACAGCTATTCCAAGCAGGAGTCGGAGTAGGGATCATGATTGCTCACAACCCCCTCCACGGATCCGGACAAGCGGCACTACCGCATCCGGCTCTTGCCTCAGGTAATGACGCCCATGCGACGCAGGGGATAGGGATGACAGACAGTAGGCACTGGCAACCAGCGGTTGATGAGGCGCCCCATGCGATCCCAAGGGATGCGACCGTTCTGGCTGCGCCGCGACAGCGCGCGATGCCAGAGCCAGCCCACTTGGGACCGAAACAGCCACAGCGCCGCGGTATTCATGGGCACTCCGTAATACCGGATATGTCCACGCACCACCGCTTGCAACCACTGACCCAGTTCAGGGATGGGTTCGTGCATGCGCAGCTGAAGGTTGGCTTTCACCTCCTTCAGCTTCGCTTGCAACCTTTTGCGGATCGTCTGCCGCAGCACCGTGAATCGTCCATTACTCCTCTTCTTTATGCAGATGTGCGTAAAGCCGAGGAAGTTGAACGTCTCTGGCTTCCCTTCTCCACGCATCTTCCGATTCGCGGCCGCGCACGGCCCGAATTCCAGAAGGCGCGTTTTCTCGGGATGCAGTTCCAGGTTGAACTTCCGCATTCTCTCGGAAAGCTCCGCCCGAAACTGTTGGGCATCCGCTTCGATCTGAAAACCCAGGACGATGTCGTCAGCGAATCGCACCATGATCACGTCCCCGTGCGCACGCTTTCGTCGCCATACTTGGGCCCACAGGTCGAAGACGTAGTGAAGGTAGAGGTTGGCCAGCAATGGCGAGGCACTCCCGCCCTGCGGTGTTCCTTCCTCCACGACTATCCGCTTCCCATCCTCCAACACGCCGGCCTTCAACCATTTCTGGATGAGCCGCACGACGCGCCGGTCTGCGATCCGATGCTCGACGAATTTCACCAGCCATTCGTGAGAAATTCCATCGAAAAAGCCTTTGATATCCAAATCGAGCACCCAGTTCACTCTTTTCGTCAGCAATCCCGTATACAGAGCGTCCAGCGCTTGATGCTGGCTGCGCCCTGGCCGGAACCCGTACGAAAATCCGAGAAAGTCCGTTTCGCAGATAGCGTTCAGCACCTCGACCGCCGCGCGCTGGACGATTTTGTCTTCCAGCGCAGTCACTCCGAGCGGCCTCTGCCGCCCGTCGGCCTTGGGGATGTACACCCTCCGCACCGGCTTGGCTCGGTACGCTTCTCGCTTCAGCCTTTCGGAAAGGTCCTGGAGATTCACTTCCAGTCGTTCACCGTAGTGCCGCCACGTCTCCCCGTCCGCGCCTGGTGCGGCTTCCTTCTTCAGACGAAAGTATGCCATCCGAAGCGTCTCGAGGTTATAGATGTGGTGCAAGAGCGCCGTGAACCGCAACTTCCTATCCTTCTTTGCTGCTTGACGTACCCGCTCCAGCGCACTGGGCGCGTTGCTCCGGCTCGGTGTCCGGGACGCGTTTTGCTGTGGCAGGTTCCCTTTGGCCAACCCCCTTCCCTCCGCCCTCTTCGCCGCCGGTTGCCCGGCATTGTTCGAGGGCTTCTCAGGTACTACGGGGCGGTCCGACTTCCCAGGTCCGTTCATCATCGGCGTACGTCCTTAGACTTCCCGATGCGGCCCAGGGCAGCTGCGGCCCTGGGCGGTCCTGGGATCTCCCGGTTCCCGCGCAAGGTGTCTCCGTACGTGCACGGGGTCTCTGACCGCGCAGGACTCTGGCACACCTCGCGATATCGGTGTGCCCGATTTTGCCTTCCGCCTACCTCCACAGCGTCGGCGTCCCGGAGGGTGATTCTTACGCGGCTCAATACCCGGCCCGCACGTTCCCCTGTCAACGCTTCGACGCCGCCCTTACAGGCGGCTCCGCATGACTCGGGGCCGATGTGGGTCGCTACACCACTTTCGTATGACTTTTTCATTCACTACACCTCGCCGGTTTGCCGGCGCACGGAGGTTCGCTCATGAAGCGGCACATCCCAGGTTTGCATGGTCAATCGAACGACCCTGAAAACATCCTGGAGGGTGTTTTCCTGGTGCGTGTCGATCGCGTTTTCTACCGCTGGCATCCCGAGCGACCGTTCTACGTCCTGCGGCTCGTTATTCTCGAACCAGGCGAGCATCAAGATCGTTCCCTCAACGGCCGTCTTTACTGCACTCCCAAAGCGCTGTGGAAGCTTCGCTGGTTCCTAAGGGACTTTGGCTATGACCCCGATCTCTTGGGTCGGGACGAAATTGACGAGAAGGCGCTGGTCGGCCTTCGAGGAATCGTCCGGATTTCCCGCACCACGCTGAACGGCCGCTCATTCCTCAATCTTGGAGGGTTCGCCCCGGCCAGCGAATGGGAAGAACTGGCGTCCTCGGTGGGGAGCAACCGGGAGGTGGCCCGTGACCTTTAGCTACACCCAGGTTTCGCAATACCTGCGTTGCCCGCGAAGCTATCGCTTCCGGTATCTGGACGGCTGGAAGGAGAAGGAATCTCGGGCGGCGCTGTGCTTTGGGCGCTGTTTTGAAAAAGCAATCGCGGCGTTGTTTGAGGGCGAGGACGCGGGAGCGGTGCTGTTCAAGGAGTGGGGTGCCTACCGCGATGTTCCGCTCGAGTACTCCCACGGTGATGATTGGGAACGCTTGCTTCGCCAGGGGATCGCGCTTCTGGAACAGTTTGGTCGGGATAACCGCATCCGCATTCGCCAACCCCAACACAACCTGCAGAAGAAGATCGTCCGCGCCCTGCCCAACGGGCATGAATTTGTGGCCTACATCGATGCCATTGGCCAGTTGGATGGCCAGCAGCGTTTGCTGGAATGGAAAACCACGAGCGCCCGGTATCCGGACCAACCGGAAGGGCTGACATCGCTCGATCTGCAACTCGTTTGCTACTCCTGGATCACGGGTATCTCGGATGTTGCCATCGTGGCCTTCGTGCGCAAGCGCGTGCCGGAGATTCAGTATCTCTCGGCTTCGATCACCGAAGAGCAGCGGCAGGAGTTTGGCCAGCTGGTAGAAGCGACCGCCCGTCAGATTGAAACGGCCCAGTTTCCTTCGCACCCAGGAATCCGCTTCCCGCAGAACGGGTGCGTCAGCTGTGCGCACCTCGGCCTATGCCTCGGGAACGAAGCACTGGCCGAAACCAAACTCATTCGTCAACCGGGAGCGAGCGATCTTGATTGGCTTGACGTGCTTGACGACTAACGGAAGACCTTTAATGGCTCCGAAGCTCAATCGCCGGCGTGCCGTGTTCGTGCTCTCGAAGATCGACGAGATCTTGTGCTGGGAGCGGGCCACCGAGCGCGACCGAGACTCCAAGTTTGTCGAGCTGGGTCGCTATCTGTGCGAAGTGCGGGCCGGGCAGTACTGGCGGGTGGACAACGCCCGTTCGTTTGATGAGTTCCTGGAGAGGAAGTTCCCGGAGTCCCGGCGCAAGGCCTACTACCTGATGGCGATCCACGAGCACCTGACCCCGATTCGCAAGAGGGAACTGGAACAGATCGGCTGGACCAAGGCGAGGGAGCTCGTGAAAGTGGCGCGACGGGACAGGCAGGAGTTCGAAAGTGCACCCTGGGTGCACAAAGCGAGCACGATGCCGAGGGAGGAATTCAAGCGCGAGGTGGAGCGCTACCTGACGGGCAAGGACACGGAGCCGTGGGAGATCCTTTATTTCAAGGCTTACAAGAGCCAACTTCCGGTAATCGAGCAGGCGCTGGAAACGGCGGGATTGATGCTGGGGAGCGACAAGTCGCGCGGCTATTGCCTGGAGATGATCTGCGCAGATTTCCTGGCGGGGGTGAGCTTGGAGATGGGCAACGGAAACGCGTTGTTACCTTGTCTCATTCGGCTGGTCACCGGGCTTCCCGAGCCGCAGAAGAAAGAACTTATTGAAACGGTGCAGGTGGCGCTTTGAGAGGGTTTCGGACCAAACGGCGGCCACGCTTGAGGCTGGAGCCCGAAGAGTACCGCCAATTGTGCCAGCAAGTCCTGCAGCGAGACAGCTGGCGATGCCAGAGGTGCGGTCGAATGGAGGATCTTCAAGTCCATCACATTCAGTGGCGGAGTGATTTAGGCGATGACGAGGCCGAGAATCTGACCGCTCTTTGCGCAAACTGCCATCAAAAAGCTCATCGGCATCATGGACAATGAAAAAGAACAGCGAGTCTCGAGAGATCCCGTCAAGCTTTATGAAGGGCGAGCCACGCAAATCCCAGCCGCATGTCCGTAACTCAGATATCTATCGATGCTGCCGGGAGGCCCTCGGTCAATCCGTGGCGGATGCGTATCCCACCGGGTGGTCCTGGGTTGCAGGCGCGTAATCTGTCTGGTGGCCCATCTTGACGAGTGGTTTTTCGAACAGCGTCCAGGAAAAGTGGGCTACCGTCAGGCAAAGAACCAACGCGACGAGATCGAGAAAAAGCGGAAAGGCGCCGTGGACTTTGAACGGGTCGAGCGAAAAGTGCCGAAATACAAAGCGCTGAACACCCTCGTGAAGCAAATAGGTGCCGTAGGCAATCGAGCCGATCCAACGCAGCCAGTGCATGCGCAGAGCGCTGCCCAGAAAAGTCCCCGGGCGCGTTACGGCGTACAACAAAACATTCACGTAGAAAAGCGCCACCCACGAGTAGCCGAAAGTTGTCATGAGCGGGCCGGAGAAGCTGGACTTCCGAAGAATGAGGGCGACGAGACCGCAAACCAGGATTGAAAGAGCCACGACGAAATATCGCTTGGAATTCTGGATCTTCATCCTCCAGTTTGCGTCACGCAGCAGAATCGCCGCAAAGACTCCCAGCAACAAGGCATCGGCACGACAGGGCATGAGAACGAACGAAGCCATTGCAGATCTGTCGGGCGAGGCGAAATGCATGAAGATGCGCAGCAGAGGCGCGGTGACAATCCCCAGGAGGATAATTTTCCGCAATTGCCGGCCGCTGAATATATAAATGATCAGAGGCAGGGCCAGATAGAATTGCTCCTCAACGGCGAGGGACCAGGTCATGCCCAGAGTATTTGTGCCCAGAGTGGACGCTGCGGCCATCCAAAAATTCTGCGTAAAAGTCCAATACATGTACCAGGGAGCTACGCGGTCCGAGGCAGATGAAGCGATGCCCGAGCTCCCCGGATGCAGGTGAACATGCATCCCCAAAGTGAGCAGCAGCACCACTGCGTAGATGGGCACGATACGGAAGAAGCGGCGAGCGTAAAACACGCGGAAATAGTTCGAGGAATTCCGGGCATCCAGAAGGATGCCCCCGATTAGAAAGCCGGACAGAACGAAGAACAGATCCACGCCCGTCCAGCTGAGAGAAGTAGCCCCGGCGAAATACTTGAGCGCACTTCCGGATTGGGCCAAGAGAGGAACGGTGAAATAGTGCCAGACAATGACCAAACCGATGGCGATACCCCGCAATCCGTCGATCTCCGGGATGCGGTGCCTCAAATTCAGTTCGGCCGTTCCTGCAAGGTTGCCCATGGGGAGAAAATCCTGGTCGAAAATAGCCCTGATTGAGAACAATGATCGCGGATCCCTTGGCCCTACAGGCAAACGGATACCGACGGATTCTCCCCATTGCGGTTGGGGTTGAGCCCTCCTCAGTTTTTAGGGATTTATTGGACAAGCTTGACGACCGAAACCGTCAGCCTTTGTTTCGGATGGTTCCGCTTCTAAGTGGCTCCGCTTCGGTGCCCAGCCCGGAAGCCTGCCGCCAGTTTCGCCACGATGTTCCGGGGCGAGATGACTGGCATGAGCCAACGGTACGGGCGAATGCAATGGCCGGAATCACCATTACATTCAGCGGAGCCACTTAGGGGACGGCGGACCTGCAAACTTGGTGGAGCTGCAACGACTGCTCTAAAAACGAATCGACGAACGCGCTACCTGCGAAAGCCGAACCCAGTAGACGAGCCACCCGGCCCTTGCGCTCATTCGAATCCCGACGGCCGGAGTATTGGCGACAACTGCAGCCGCCTCAATTTATGCTGCGGACTCGGCCATTTTGTTCGACCGCACCTGCGCATCTATCCAAGCATAAGTCCTGGCCAGCCCGTCTTGCAACCGTTGAGTAGGCTCCCAGCCCAGTTCGGCGCGGATCAGCGCATTGTCGGAATTGCGGCCGCGGACGCCCGTGGGACCGGGAATGTGATTAATTGCCAATTTCTTCCCGGCGATACCCATGATCATCTCAGCCATCCGGTTGATGGTGACCATCTCCTCGGAACCGATGTTAACGGGGCCGGGGAACGACGACTCCATCAGGCGCCGTACAGCCTCGACACACTCGTCGATGTAGAGGAAAGAACGGGTCTGCTCGCCATCGCCCCACATCTCGATCGAGCCGCCAGCAGGCGCCTCAGCCACTTTGCGGCAGAGGGCCGCGGGAGCCTTTTCTTTTCCGCCCTGCCAGGTTCCCTCCGGACCGAAGATGTTATGGAAACGCGCAACGCGAACATCCAGACCGTGGTTCCGCGAAAAAGCAAAGTATAGGCGCTCGCTGAACAGCTTTTCCCAGCCGTATTCGCTGTCAGGAGCAGCCGGATAGGCGGTTGACTCTCCGCACTTCGGGTTCTTGGGATCCTCCTGGTTGTACGCGGGATACATGCAGGCCGACGACGAATAAAATACTTTGCCCACATTCCGCTTCACGGCAAAGTCAGCCATGTGCAGGTTGATCATCGCCGAGTTGTGCATCACATGGGAATCGTTCTCGCCGGTGAAGATATAGCCCGCGCCACCCATGTCAGCGGCCAACTGGTAGGCTTCGTTAAAGGGTACATCCAGGATCTTCTCCCAGCTCTTGCGCTCGCGCAGATCGGCGATGACAAAATCGTCGGCCGCAGTGGGGCTGAAATCCGGATACTTCAAGTCCGTTCCGCGTACCCAATAGCCGTCGCGCTTCAGATTTTTAACCAGATGACTCCCGATGAAACCGCCCGCGCCACAAACAAGTGCTCTCTTCACTGACATATTCCCTCCTCCGGGAAGATTGGCTGTTCGCATGATCGATTCGTTCAATTCTACGGACATCGAGTACCGTTACAATTCCCTCAGAATCCCTCAGATCCCCTCAGGGTCTTAATCCCAAAAATTCACGCGGCTATAAAGTATCAGTTCCCCGCCCCGGATTTTGCCGGGAAAAGTGGGGCTGATCGTCATTTAAGCACGCGACTGCCGAAATATTAGCTTCGGGTCGGCATCGACGGCCACGCCGAGCTCGGTTGCCTCCGCTGGCCCTGCATTCTCCAGACAAGCTGTCAGTTTCTCGGCGAACACAGACGCATTGGGCTCGTCGAAAACTCCCAAATGATCTCCAGGGACCTCGTAGGTTTCCGTGGGGCCCGTGAGATATTTACGCCACCCGAAATATTCATCGCCGGCGGAGAGCATGGGCCAGTCTTTGCAGCGAACGACCACGGTGGGACACCCGAGCGATTTTGGTTTGTAGCCGCTGGCCGCGAAATAAACGATCTGATCCAGGTCCGAGGATCCGAACTTTTGCTTCACAGCCTTGGTGCGCGCGGAAGTGCGCCAGACCACCTGTGACAACATGGTCTTTAGACCGTTCCAGCGATCTCGCGTGTACTGCGGCAATCCGCGGAACCCGGTCCGGTTGAGCTCGCGAAGACGAAATTGGACACGAAACGCGAACCGCTTCAATGACGTACCGGCCTGGGCTATTGCACCTTCACGAGGCCGGAACGGTTCCACCAGAGCGAGAAGCCCGACTTCATGGCCGTACATCGTCAACTGCCTCGCAACCTCGTAGGCAAAGATCGCATCGCAACAAACTCCACCCAAATAGTAGGGGCCCTGCGGCTGTTTGTCGCAGAGCGCCGATACCATGTCTCGCGCGAGCTTTTCCAGGGCATTCGGCTCATTCAGACGATTAATCTCCCGGGGGTCGAGGCCAACATGAAGGACGGGCTGGTCAGGTCCCATGTGTTCGGCGAGCGGGCGCCACAAAAGTCCTCCCCCAATGCAGAAGAAGACGGGTTTTCGGCCCTCGGGTTGTATCGGCGCGACGTACGCCTTCCTGTATTTGGACTTGTTAGGAAGCAACGCCACCGCAAGTCGTTCGATCGTTGGCGCGCCAAGAATAAGGGAGATCGGCAGACGCTGGTGAACAAGTTCCTCCATCTTAGAGAAGACGCGCACCGCCTGAGCGGACGTGCCTCCCAAGTCGAAGAAGTCCTCGCGTATCCCAATGGGAGAACGTTGCAGAACTTCCTCCCAGATACGCACGAGTTCTCGCTCCAGACTAGTCCGTGGAGGAATAATTTCCGACATGGATCGCCTCTCGATTTTAGACGTTTGCGGCCGGGGACTACCGGACGACTGTTTTTGTTCGTGTAACGAGTAACTCTTTCAAGCATGGACAGAACAAGGACCCTGTCCTTCAGCTGTCCTATCTGCCAGTATATCTCGATCGGGTAGAGACTTTAGATTGGGTTCGTGACGAGCAACACTAACACCGACTCTTCGAAGCTATCCGAGGCAACATGGCTACTACTATGAAAAAATTCGCTCTGACGATCTTCTTCATCTTGCTTGCATCGCCCGCCTGGACGAATACTTACTTCCTTGCGCCCGCATCCGGCGGCGGCAGCGATTCCAACAATGGCACGTCTGCCAGCACTCCCTGGCTGAGCCCTAATCACCCCGTCAACTGCGGCGATACGATCATCGCGGCGGCCAGCACGGCATACTCCGCGTCAAACTTTGGCGCGGGAAGATGGGGCACGGTTAGCTGCCCGGCCGGAAATAACGTGGCCTGGCTGAAGTGCGTTACGTTCGACGCCTGCAAGATCACCTCATCGAGCGTCCATGCCATGATCGTGACCAGCAGCTTTTGGGGCATCCAGGGCTGGGAAACAACCACCACCAGCGGCAGTAGCTATGGCTGCTTCGTTCTTCAATCTTCGGTGAATCACATCGTTTTCGCCAATGACATCGCCAACGGCTGCATGGGCGGCGGATTCACATCTTTTAATATTGGCGGCGCCTCGGCAGACTATATCGTCTACGTCGGAGACATCGCCTACAACGCGGCGCAAGGATCAGGCGCCTGTTTCAGCGGGTTTAACATTTACCAGCCCAAGGCGAGCGATACGGCTCCCGGAACCCACATGTACATCGCGGGAAATTTCGCCTGGGCAAATGAAGATCCCAGCCCCTGCGCGGGAGGCAGTCCCACGGACGGCGAAGGGATCATCATCGATACCTTCGACGGCAGCCAAGGCGGCGGAACCGGGTACACCCAGCAAACCGTAGTCACGAACAACATCACGGTCGGCAACGGAGGCCGCGGCGTGGAAGTCTTTAACGACAAAACCGCGGCTGCCCAGACTCCAGTTTATCTCGAACACAACACCACTTGGCATAACAACAATGCCACGAATCAGAATTGGTCGGGCTGCGGCGAAATCCAAATCGGAAGCGCCCAGAACGTGATCGTCATGTACAACCTGGCGGTAACCAGTTCCTCAACCGGATGCGGGTCCAACACCATCTATCCCTTCTCCGTCGAGAACTCGAGTTCGATCACGGTCAACAATAACTGGGGACATTCGGTCTCAGGGACGACGGGCTTCACATTTAACAGCAGCGGATTCTCGTTCGGCTCTGCCAATTTATTTAACACGGACCCCGCCTTTGCCAATCCGACAACGCCCGGAGCTCCCAACTGCAGTGGCTTTGGCAATGTTCCGGCCTGCATGGCGACCCTAATCGCAGATTTCAAACCATCGGCTTCCGGCGCCTCTACCTACGGCTACCAGGTACCACTCCCAACGAGCGTAAGCGATCCGCTGTTCCCGCAATGGCTATGCAACGTAAACCTGCCGGCGGGCCTGGTAACGTCGGGATGCCTTTCGTCGTCCTCATCGGCGCCCGCTCCGCCCACCATCACCAATGTAACGGTTCAGTAGGCGGCAGACAGCGATCACGCCCGCAGACCACTCAAATCAACTGTTCTCTGTGTTCGTGGTGAATGAGCGAAGCCGAGTCAACTGAAGGCCGAACATCACCACGAACACAATGTTGTAAACAATGTACCGGACCCACAGACGGCGGAAGTCCTGCGTCAAGCGGTACAACCATTCGAATCCCGACTGGCGGATCCACCGGGGAGCTTGCTTGATTCTCCCGCTATAGAAGTCGAACATAGCCCCCGAGGCGACCATGATCGTTCCCCGAATCTTTTCTTGATGCTCCTTGATCCATACGTCTTGTTTTGGCGACCCCAGCCCTACCCACAGAAAATCGGGCCGCGCCTCATTAATCATGTCGCAAACCGCTTGATCTTCTTCCTCGGATAGCTTTCGGAATGGCGGCGAGTACTTGCCAACTACTTTGACACCCTCGAACCGCGTCTTGAGATATTCCTCGATCTTATCCGGCGCGTCCGGCGATCCACCGTATAAGAAGAACGTGTATCCAAACTCTTTCGCTCTGCTGCTGACCTCCAGCACCAAGTCCGGAGCGTAAAAACGGTCGCAGGTTTTCTTGTAGAATGCGCGGGCCCACCGAAGGAACGGCATGCTGTCGATTCCCACGATATCCGCCGAGTTATATAGAGCGACGAGGCTGGGGTCCAAGAGCGCGGAGACACAGCAGTTTACGTTCACCAGCGCGATGGAGTGGGAGCGCGACTCCTTATCGGCCAGCCATTTGTTGAATATCGGATACATCTCCGCGTACGAGAGACAATCCAGATTCAGCCCTAAAATGTTCATCTTGTTCTTCATCATTACCTCGTTGCGGAAGCAGCGCGAGCACGGCGGGCTCCCAGAGATGAGACGGGTACAAAACCCACATCACTTTTGGTTCGCTGAATCGCCGATTGGTAGACCGCCATCAGGTTTTGGAAATAGGCGTCCTCGGTGTACTCTCGCAAGGCCTTTTGCTGACCCGCCATGCCCATGAGCCGGCATCGTTCAGGATCGTCCCAAAGACGGCGTAGTTTTTGCGCCAGGTCGTCGGCGTCACCGGTTTCGAAGAGGCTGCCGGTCAGACCGTCGTCAACGATCCCAGGGAGTCCTCCGATATTCGACCCGACTACCGGCAAAGCGCGTCCCATGGCCTCCAGAACAACCATGGGAAACTGCTCAAACCACAGGCTTGGCACCACGAGCATTCGGGCTCGCTCATAGAACTCGTTGAGTTCGGGAGGCGCCAGCCGGCCCATGAATTCGACATTGCCAGGGGCTTTGGCTTTCAATTCCGATAAAGCGTCGCCGTCACCCGCAACTTTAAACGGAACATCCGGCATTTGCGCAGCTGCCGCGAGCAACGTATCGATTCCCTTTTCAGGGCTTACGCGTCCGGCAAACGCCACGTAGTTACCCGCGGGCCGGCCGGGCACGGACTCCCGCACGGAAGCGGGATTGGGGACGACGGCAATCTGGTCCTCTCGGAAGCCCGCTTGCAGAAGTTTGGCTTTGGCAAAAGGCGTCAAAACGATCAGTACGCTTACATTATCGTGAAACAAACGGAATTTCCGGGCCACGCTGCTCCTCAAGGCATACGCGGAGCTTTCCAGAATATTGTTCCGGCAGTTCTTGATCACGCAGCGGTATTCGTGGCCGCCGACACAGTCCTCGCATACGCGCCCCTTGTAGAGGTGATACCAGGTCGGGCAGGTCAGGTTGTGACTGTGCACGGTCATCACTACGGGCACATTCTTACGTTTGCAGGCCACTAAAATGGACGGGGAAAACATCGGATAGACGCTGTGCACATGCACGACGTCCGGACGGTCCGTCTCGATCAAGCGATGCATTTCGCGATAGGCTCGGACGTTGTAGACGCCTCCCCAGAACGCATTGATGCGCTTGAGGAGCGAGTTCTCCAGAACCCTGCTGGATTTCATCACCAGCCGCGCATCATGCCCGTTCTGCGAGAGGACGCGCATGGTGGCGTCAATCACCGTCGGCTCGCCACCGAACCGGCTTCTCTGCTCGTTATATATTTGCAGGACCTTCACTGCGCTACGCTCCTTGGTTGACCGTTACGGATGCACGCGGAAAAAAAGTCCGCCAATCGTTCCGAATGAACTTCGTAGTGAATTTCGGCCTCGCACACTTGCCGGCCCGCCGCGCCGATCTTGCGCGCGGTTTCGCGATCGCGCAGCACCGAACACATGTTCTCGGCGAATGCCAGCTCATCCCCTGGTGGCCCGATGTAGGCATTGCGCTCGTGAGACAGCAAGTGAGTCAAATCACCCACATCGCAAGTGATTACGGGCGTGCTGGACGCAAGATAGCCGCCCAGTTTTGTGGGCATTCGGGTCCGCGAACGATCATCGTCGAACAAAGGCAGCAGTAAGCCCGCTGCAGATTGATAGAGCGCGTCCAGTTGCTCGTCGGCGATGTATCCGGTGAGTACCACCGCGTCGGCTACTCCATGGGACTGCGCATATTCCGTCACCCGCCGGCGGTCATTTTCTCGAACACCGCCCACGATCGTTAGCTGGCACTTCAGGCCTTGCGCGATCACTCGAGCCAGCGATCGAATTAGAAAATCAATATCCTTCGGGTAGGCCGCAACGCCGCCACACCAGACAAATTGCGGAGTCTCCTCACGCAAGGAAACGAGAGGCTTAGCAGGATGAAACTCGTTCATGTCTACCAAAATCGGAGTTCTCTGGATAATCAACGGCCGCTTCAGTCTTTGTGCCGCCGCTCGCACACGCTCCTCAATCAGCGCGGAGATCACCAGCGTGCCGTCGGACAGTGAAAACATTGGGCCGTTGTAAAGCCAATCGGTGAAGCGCGAAGCGTCGGGCGCGTCAGTTCCGGGCCACCATTCATTCACTTCTTGAACGACGGGTATCCCAAGAATGCGGCACAAGCCAGCGGCAATGATTCCGATCGGGCCGCTCTGGATATAGATGTAAACGCTCGAACGGCGCCGTTGAGGAAACAGGGCGATAAGCCGGAGCATGAGAATCAGAATGCTCCAGGCATACAGCATCAGCCGCAATGCTCGATTCGCCGGACGCTTGGTCGTGAAGCTGGTGTAGTCGTAGCGAATGCCCTCGTACACGCCAGAGGTGGCTTTGTTCGCGGCTATGGAACTCGGCCCGCAATGCAGCACTCGGAACTTGATTCCAGCCTTTTGCAGCGCCTTGCCCACATTGATGATTCGCGGTGGATCGCCGGCGCCGAATGGAAACCCGCAGCCGCGGCAAACGCAGATCACTTCGTAACCTTGCGGCTGGTTGGCCCGCACCGCGGCATGCGAACCATTTTCCGCTTTTGGAAGTGCTATTTTGGCCATTGCAGTCATCAGCGGATCACCGTGATCACGTAGCGCAGTGCGCGTCGATAAAGTCCGGACGCAAAGCTCGATATTGCCGGGAGTCGTGGGCGATCGGAGGCTTTCGAAAGCGCCATCGAATCTCGAGAAATTTTAAGGTCGTATTCGAAGTCGCAGACTAGCTCCGGCTCGGCTGGAAAGCCGCGCCCGTTGGGAAACGGCTGAATCGTTGGACTTGGGAGTCATCCCGTACAGCCAGGTAGAGAAGCACAACGAGAGTCAGTAGCATCGGCAGCGACGGGTCCGCGATGGCCGACTCCAGCAAACCTTCCAGCGTGCAAAACATCAGCAGCATGGCGCAGAAAGCGTAGGCCGAATTGTGCGACAGTTTATGAAAGTGAAAGGCGCGCTTGATCCCGGAGAAAAGCAAAAGCACATACGTCGTAAGCCCCACGGCACCCAATGTCAGAAGATAGTCGAGATACGCATCGTGGCTGTTTGGAATGCCCCACTTTTCTTCCTCGGAGATGTCATTGATGTGCGAAGGCGTCCAGAATCCTTCGAAGCCGTATCCCAGGATGGGGCGTTGCGCGACGTAGTCCCCGATGGCGTCCCAGATTCCCGTCCGGCCATTGAATGCGCCGTTGGACGAGTCGACGTCCCTTCCAAGCATCACCGCGCTCGTTAATTTGGGAACGAAAGCGCTCCCGAAAACGAGCAGCAGAAAACAGAAGACGACGCCGGATGCGTAGACCATGGCAAGCTTCGCTCGCTTGGTGCTTACGATGCCCAGATAGATCGCGGACGTCACCAGAGCCGCGGCAAACGCCGTCCTGGATGCGGTAAGCACCAAAAGACCGAGCCCGCCGATTGTGCCAATTCGATAAAGCGTTCGTCTGTGCTTTTCCAGATGGCCGGCCGCGATGCTCGATAGCAGGAGAATCGCGCAATTAATTCCCTGACTGTTCGGATGAAGCGTCCCGGAAAAGCGATACCCGGACACCAGGGGCCGTAAAGTGCCGAAATAGGCTTCCACCCCCAGCGCGACCAACGCGTACGACCCAGTTGCAAAGAATGTCCACAAGATAATTTCGCGAAGGGGAAAAATGCGCGTGATGGCTACGGCCGTAAGGCAAAAAATTCCGAAAACGGCCACCCTCGTAAGAGTCTGCCCCCTGTCTTCGGCCCAGATTGGGCTAAGAAACGCCAAAGCGGCAAAGCCGGCAAGGAGCCACCCCATCGAACCAGTGATCCGAGGCCAGCCCTCGGAGCGGTGCCGAATCAATGTGACAATTGCAAAAATCCCCAGCGAAAGCAGGGCGACGCGACGCGACATCGAACCTGCCGCCACCTCGCTAGCGATGGCGTCTTCCGGCGCGTCGTAATTGCCAATTCCGAATTTAGAATACGACAAATCGTGATACACAAAAAAAAGCGCAACCGTGAGGAATAGAAAAACCAGCCAGGGAGTCGACCGAGGCCGGAGCGCGGATCCCGCTATCGAATGATTGCTGTAGCTCATTTAGTCTGCTTCTTGCGAAACTGCAGCGTGAACCGGCAACGAAAGGAAGATGGCCGCCCGTGCTGCCGACGTGACGAAGATTGCCGCCAACATGGCAATCGCCGCGCCAACCGTTCCGTAGGCTCGCACCAGCCAGAATCCAAGCAGAACCATGATGACCACCGCCGCGGTATTGGCGAGGAAATCCAGGTCGGCGCGTTCAATCGCCATCAGAGCCCGCGAGAATGAGAACGACGCGGCAAAGATGAGCATATTGATCGACAGGATCCCGACGACCAGGCCGTTGCCGATATACTGGCGTCCGTACAGCATCACCACCAGGCGCCCTCCCCAAACGATTAACACGAGGCAAAGAAGCGACACGGGGAGTGCAATGGCCGCGGTGATCTTGAGGACCATCCGCCGCAGCGCCTTCGGACCCGATTCCGCGTACACGTGAGAGATTTTGGGGCCCACGAAGTTCTGAATTCCCAGCAGCGCCGGATTCGATACCGACACGATTCCCATGCACGCCGCCCAAATTCCCGTGGCGCCCGTGCCGTGAAAATAGGCCAGGAACCAGGGATACAGGTTCATGCCCAGGGCCCAGATCAAGCCGCTGGCAAAGACCCATTTTCCAAAAACCCAGTTTTTCTTCAGATCGGCAAGGGATTGGCCGATTCGGGGTTCGTAGCAGGCTCTGTCCGACCACAGCCACCCCAGAACGGCCATCCCGCAGATCGATCCAATTACCCAGTAGCCCCGGCTTGCGGACAGCAACTTGAAGTGACCCAGGAGAAGCAGGCCGGTGAGCTGCCCAACGGCAATAAAAGTATCGAAAAGAAATGCGGTCATCAGCCGCAGACGCGCGAAACTTACGCGACGCGCATGCTCCCGCAGCATGATCAGCGCAATCACCAGAACCAGCGCCCACAAGACTGGCCCCAAACCTTTCGGACCGATTCCCGTGGAAACAACCGCCGCGCCGCAGGCCACGCCGACCATCGTAATCAGACAAAATGCCAGCTGATGAAGAAGCGTGCTGCCCGTATATAGCGCGTGGGCCCTGCCCTTGAGGCGCGGAGCATAAACCATGTACGGCGTGGTAATCAGCGACGTCTGGAAGTCGGTCATCATTGAGATCAGCGTGAAACCGAGCATGTACAGGCCGAGCTCTTCCTTGGAGCACATGCGCGCGATGATCACGCCGGTGGCGAAATTGGTGGCGCTGGAAACGCCCTGGTCCGCCAGGGAAATCATGCCCTGGTGCAGCGACCGGTCCGGGGAAAGGTCCAGACCGAAAAACACCCATCGGCGGCCGCGCGGCGCGGCGGGTCGCACGTCGACGGGATTGGGCTCCGCGACCGCCGTGGCTGCCCCGCTCTCCGAAGAGCGCGACAGCAACGCTTCGTTCTCCGGTGATGTGGATCCTAGATTTACACCCGTACTCATACGGCACCGACCCCTTTTAATACCGCGGGGATTGTTTTGGCCAGAAGCTTCACGTCCAGCCAGAGGGACCAGTGATCGATGTAGTGCAGGTCCAATTCCATCCATTCCTTAAATGTGAGAGAACTTCTGCCAGTCACTTGCCACAGGCAGGTGATGCCCGGACGAACGCTGAAGCGCCGCCGCACGGAGTCCTGATCGAATCCCTGATAGTCACGAAGCGGAAGGGGTCGAGGGCCCACGAGGCTCATGTCGCCGATCAGCACGTTCATCAGCTGCGGCAGTTCATCGATACTGGTCTTGCGCAGATATTTTCCGACTCGCGTAATCCGCGGATCATTTTTGATTTTGAATACCGGGCCGTCGGCTTCGTTCAAGGCTTCGAGCGCAGATTGCTTCTTTTCAGCGTCGGAGACCATGGTTCGGAATTTGAACATTCGGAAGCGTCTTTTGTTCAGGCCCACGCGATCCTGGACGAAGAACACCGGGCCGCTCCGGTCGAGTTTGATCAGGAAAGCCACGACCACAAAAAGCGGCGCCAGCAGGAGTAGCAACACTGCGGAGACCATGATGTCCAGTAAGCGCTTTCCGACCATTGGCCAGCCTTCCAACGAATGGGGGCTGAACGTTGCTACCGTCACTCCGCCGAGATGGCTGTTGTTCGTCCATCCGCTTCGAACATCAAACATGTCCGCCAGAACCCGGACGATCACTCCCTGCTCCTGACATAGCGCCACGATCCGGGCGGCGTGCGAGTAGCAGGACTTCATCGGCAGGGCGATTGCGACCTCGTCGATTACTCGCTCCCGCAAGTAGTCGGAGAAGTGATCCAGGTCGCTGACGATGGGCGCGCCGTGGTTTTCAAACTCCCGGTTCCCTGCCCACTCCTGGTCCACAAATCCCGCCAGCTGGTATCCCAGCTCGGGCCGGCCCTCCACCGCACGGGCAAACTCGATGGCCCGCGAATTCGTGCCCACGATTACCAAATGGCGGAGATTGCGTCCGTGCATTCTCGCTCGCCGAAGCAGCTCGCGAAGCGCCAGCCGGAAGACGACTACCGTAGAAGTGGCCACGATCCAGAACACGAAGATAAACGCAGGCATTATCATCTTGATCCGGAAAAAAGTTGCAACAAAACCGAGCAACACAGCCGACACCGAAGTGGCCTTGAGAACGATGATTGCCTCTTCGGTTCGGTTCCCAAGCCGCATGGAACCGTACAGGCCAAACGAAGAAAAAATGATATGCCAGGAATAGAACAGACCCAGGAAGAGAAGAATGTTCAATACTTCGATTCGCATCGAGAAGAAATCTGCGAATGACGTGAACGCTGTTAAGTGCCAGGTCAGAATAGCAGCAACCGTAAATGACACCGAGAGCAGGCCCGGATCGAGGAGCATGAACAACCTGAGCAAAATTTGTCGGCGAAAATTTGTCATACGATGGCCATTTTCTGCTATTGGAATCGCGTAGCTAGACTTGCGGATGACTTCTGGATAGATCAGTGCATACACAACAGCGCAGGATCTCAGAATACTGCGACAGGTGTTAATGAATTAGATAATGAGTTCGCCGGAGAAGGGGCCGCGAATTACAGCCTTTGGTACAAACGCTCGGGAATGGGAAATGTGCGTTGGTCCAGCACGGCGCCCAGAATCCGCACCTGCGCGCTTTCCAATTGCTCTTTGGCGCGCCGCAGAGTCGCTCGGCGGTCATGATGGGCTTCAACGATCAGCACGACGCCATCCGCTAACTGGCCGATGAACGTCGCCTCCGTCTCGCGGCTCAGCACCGGAGTGCTGATGAGAACGTAATCGAAAACCCGGCGAAGTTCGGCGAAGCGCTCTCGATATCGTTCGAGCGAGGTATAGCAACCCGGCTTCACAAAACCGGAAGGAATCAGCCAAAGATTCTCGCCGAGTGGCGTCGCAAAATTCTGAATGGGCGACTTCATCGTGACGGCCTCAGCCAGGCCCATTTGGTGCTGGGAGGGTCCGGGAACGTGAAGCCGCGGCGACCAAAGGTTTGCATCAACGATACATACCGAAGTGTCGACGCGCTCGGCCAGCGCCTCGGCCGCTCGTGCGCAGATCCAGCTGCTCCGTTCGTCATGCTCAATGCCGCAAAAGGACACCACCTTAGGCTCGTTCGGCCTGCCCGCCTGTGGAAACAATCGCTGGACAAGTTTCGTGATCTCAGCATCCACTGGCTCTCGCTTGACAGGAAACGCCGTCGCCACCTTAATCGGCGGCGGGGCAGGCTCCTCCTGGAGGTCGAGAAGGTGGTCCTTAGCAACTCGTCGCAACAGCTCAAAATTCTTGCTCATTGTTGACCCACGTTAGTGTCTTTTGCAGCTTCACCGGTCCCGTCGTTTGCAACCGGCGACGCCGGTGGCAACGAATACTGCGGGATTCGAATCGTCTCGCCTATCTCGATGTGCCCCACGTTGTCGATTTGGGGATTCAGCTTTCGAACTTGAGCGAGTGTGGCCTCGTTGTAGTCTCCCATCGTTCGAATGACGATTTCGGCCAGCGTATCTCCCGGTTTCACGATGACGGTTTGCGTCTCGACCCGATCCTTCTCAGGAGCGAGTGGCGCGGAGATTTGAGCCGCTGCCGCGCGATCGGCCGGCATGCGATTGGCTCGGTCGACCTTGCCTACCGAAAGCGAAAGAAGCCCGATGCCGATGGCCACGCATGCGCCCAGACTAGCGGCTCCCAGCGCCGAGTGCGTAAAACCCCTCTTCGGTTCCGGGGACCTTTCAGAAAAGGCCGCTCGGAACGGTTCCACCTTCGGGGGGATGCGTTCGGCGACGACCGGCTCAGCGACGATGGGCCGAGGCGTAACGGATTCTCGGACGGATTCTCGGACGGATTCCACAAAACGATCTTCAATCACCTCTTGCATCATGGCGACGTCAACCTGTCTTCGGCCCAGAGCATACCCAAGTGAGAGCGCGCTAAAGCACAACCCATTGATCTTCCGGGGAATGCCCTGCGATTGCTCCGCAATCACCTGCAGGGCATCCGGCGTGAACAGCGAAGGTCCCTCGTAGCCCGCGACGTGAAGCCGGTGCGAAATATAACGCGCGGTGTCGTCAAAACCGAACGGTTCCAATCTGGCAAACACGGAAATTCGCTGTTGCAGCTGATCGAGTTCAGGGCTCGCCAGCCTTTGAGCCAGCTGCGGCTGTCCGATCAGCAGAATTTGAAGCAGCTTCGCTTGAGAGGTCTCGAAGTTCGAAAGCAGGCGGACGGTTTCGAGCACTTCCAGATCCAGATTTTGGGCCTCGTCAATCGCCAGGATGAACCGGCGCCCCGCCAGCATCTCGCGGGATAGGATCTCATTCAACTTCTTGTGCATGGAAACCAGGCCCATGCCCTCGCAATCGGTTCCCAAGCTGTTTAAAACATAGTTAAAAAATTCCTTCGAATTGCATTGGGTCTGAAACAGGAACACCGAACGCGAATCCCGCTGAAGTTTTTCAAGAAGCTGAAAGACTAAGGTCGTCTTTCCGAGGCCCGGCTGCGCAATCAAGGCCACAAATCCGCGGTCGGATTCGAGGCCGTAGTGCAGCGACGCCAGCGCCTCCCGGTGACTCTCGCTAAGATAGAGAAAGCGAGGGTCCGGCGTGACGCCGAACGGCTGCTCTCTCAGCTTGTAGAACTCAAGAAACATATGGCGTCTAGCTCTCTTTTGGCAGCGCCGCTAACACCGGGATCTGAAGAAGTTGGCGAAGTTCGTCCGGCGTCCGCAGAGACGGATCACAGTAGTCTACAACGAATGCGGCTCCCGGACTGACAAGCAACGCCAGAAATACCCCCGCAACGAGCGTCAGGAACCAGTGCGGATGCGCCGGCAGAGCCGGCACGGTGGCCGCCTCGGCAATGGCCACGTTTACAATCCTCTGGCGATCCAGAGCTTCGCTAATCCGCGCCTCTTCTTGTTTCTGTTTGTAGAGAAGATCGTTGTTTTCGGCTTCCTTGACCTCGCGGACCAGATCCTCTTGCGAGGAACCCTCCACATCCATCGTGGCAAGCTGGGCGCGATATTGCTTGATTACGTTCTCAGTTTCCGCCGCTCGGGCATGCAAGCTTGCCAGCTCGGCGCTCGATTTTGTGAGTTCGGACTGAAGCCACTCGTACGATGGGTTCCGATCCGTCGTTTCGTCGCGGTCAGGCGAACTTTCCGCCTTATTAATGGCGGCCGTGGCGTCGTCGATCTGTTTCTGAACTTCCTGCACCGGCCGATACGAGGGTTCAAATTTCTCGAGCAGCGAGGTGCGCTTCAGCTGAAGCTCCAACAGCGTGCTCTTGAGCTGCTGCATCAGAAACTGGTTTTGCGAGGAGCGAACCTGGGCCATGGTCCGCTGCGGCGTAACGGCGATCTGGGCCTGGACGGCCTTGGTCCTCTTCTCCGACTCCTGAATGGCCACCTGGGTCTCGCTCAGGTTCGCTTGAAACTCAGCGAGTTTTTGCAGGGCATTCTGTTTCTCGAGTTGCGGATCGGTCACGCCCTTATCGCGTTCGAACTTGGTCAGCTGAGCTTCCGCGTCGTGAAGTTCCTGATCGTAGTGTTGAGCTTCGCTCTGGAAAAACTCAAAGGCGCCCGGGGGACGGTGGAGCGCGACCGTCTTCTCCAAATAGAGATTGCCGAGCGTATGCAGGACGCGCGCGGCCAGTTGCGGGTCCGCCGAGTCATAGGTCACTTCAATCAGGTCTGTCTTTTTCACCGGCTCAACCTTAAGTTTCGTTTCAAGGGTCAGAACAGCCTGCGAGATTTTCTTTTGGCGATCCTGATCCGCGTTGCCTTTGCGGCTAAAAACTTTGGCAATGATGCGGTTCCAAAAATGATCGGATTGCGATCCTTGAAGGTTGCAGGACACCACCACCTTCTCCAGAAGGTCGCTGCTCTTCAGCAGTTCAACCTCGGAGTTGAGCTCTTCCTCCGTAACTTCATTCACGAGCGGCATGGCGCTGTCGCGACCGGGCGAGACTGTCGAGTCCATGCGCTGCCGCTTCACCAAAATTTCCATTTTGGCTTCGTAATCCTTGGGCATCAGAATTACGCCGAGAACGGTGGCCAAAACCAGGGTCACAAAGGTCCAAAGCAGAACTTTGGGATGCCGGAACAGAGGCGTCGCGACGTCTCTGAGAGTCGGCAAACGATCGGGAGGATTGGGTACCTCAGCCAGAAAGTCTTGTCGTTCCATGGTTTAAATCCTCTTCTCCGAGCCTAAAGTGGCGGCGTACCGTACATGCTCGCCGACGTCGATGGCAGGAAGGGCTTGATCTTGGAGATAAAGTTCTTCGGAACGAACAGCATGTCTCCAGGCTGCAGATCCGGATCCTCCTGCAAATCGCGTGACGCCAACATTTTCTTAACGTCGATGATTTTCGCCGAGGTCCACTGGTCCGACACCCGCCGGAATAGGAGCACCTGCGAGTGCTTGGACGCATCGGTGAAACCGCCGGCGATGGCAATCGCCTGGGTCACAGTCAAATCACCGCGCCAATCGAACTTCCCTGGTTTTCCGACCTCGCCCCCGACCGTGATGTACGGCTTTTCGAAGTCCTTGGGATCGACGGAAATGATTGGATCGTGAAGGATTTTCGAGTAGGCAGTCTTGATCGCCGCGGTCAGCTCCGGCAGCGTCTGTCCCGCGGCCAGGATGTCTCCCACATCGCGCAAGGTAATGTACCCGTCCGGCTGCACGGTTACCGTCTGATTGAATTCCGGCGTCAGCTGAAAGTTCAGGTCGAGCACGTCGCTGGCATTAATCCGGTACCGCGGATGCCGTTTGTGAAGGCTGTCGGCGGTTGTGGCTTGAGGGGCGCCCGTATTCACGTCCGTTGGTCCGCTCGCGGTCGTGCTGGCCGTAACCATCGACTGCCCGGCAGCGGAGAACGCAGCCGAACATATCACTAGGCTGAAAGCTAGAATTTTTAAGGTCCGAGTGATCATTTTTAGTTCTCCCGTTCCAGACTGTCTCCAGTCCCCAAATGGAACGATCCAGGTGGCCGGGCCTCGATCTTCAAGTCTGATCAAAATCCTTAAACGAATTCAATGTTGTAGCCCTCGACTCGTATCGAGACCGAACGGCGAAGCAGGTCCACCGATACGATCAGGCTTTGATCTGCGCCCTGGCGCATCAGAATTCCCTCGACCCCGTCCAGCGATCCCCCGCGAATGCGGACGCGCCTCCCAGCATCCACAAAGGGATGCGGCACGAGTGGAATGTTTTTGCTGATCGCCGTTCGCAGGCTCTCGATCTCTTCCGGAGGTATCGGAGTTCCGTGCCTCTCGGAACCGACGAATCCCAGAACGCCCGGCGTTCGCAATACTTTTAATCGCTCCTCGCTTGTCTGAACAATCCGGACAAACGTGTAGCAGCTGAACAACGGCAAATCCACTTCGCTGCTGCGGTCAGCCCACTTGCGGACCTCGCGAAGAATAGGAAGAAACGTAGAAACCCGCTTCTCTTCAAACTGTGCGGCAACGCGCTTTTCGTGCCGGGCCTTGGTATGCACCGCATACCAGTTCAACTCTTTTTGGGCGAGGTCGAGAGGCAGCAAATGCGATCTGGATTCAGAATGTGTTTGCGTGTCGAGCAAAGCTTCGCCCTCTCAGTCCAGAAACCTTGATTTAGCTGAACGGCTCAACTTATCTTTTTGCAGCTACTTGCTTCCAACTGCAAAAACCCACACGATCCAAAGCGGCCCTGATTCCGGCCGGCGTAACGCCAAACTGAACCTACACATCTCCGAACTCAACTTCAGGAACAGGCGGCCGAACCGTCTCGCCGATTCTTGATGGCGCGATCCGTGTCGCTCATTCCTCGTGTTCCAAGGCGCTCTGCGACTGCTTGATCAAGCCGCTGACCAGCCGGGAAGCTCTCTCCGTAAAAGTTCTCAACAAGAAGCCGTTACCAACCGCGGAAAATCCGCTTCGGGCATTCCCCTCGATGTCGTGCTCCACTCGCAGGACCTTGGTTTCGGATTTCATCTGCGCTTTGGACGAATTGTCCGTTAGGGGAAGAATGACCTTAACGTTGGTCACAGCGTTGACCGGAGGGCAGGTCGCGGTCAGGATAAACAATCCTTCGACACTGATATCGCGCGTATACCCCTGGCCCTGGAAGCTCTTACCGTCCGGCCCCTTCCAATGAAAAATCACGGGAGCGAGCATGCGGTATCGCTTGGCCCTTCTTCGTTCTGCGGTCTCAACGAGAGATTGTATGATGTGAGTTACTCCCGTCCTACCTGGACGATGAACTCTTTCCAGGTTCCCGTAGGGTACGGCAGAGGCCAAAAACCCACAAGTGGCCTTAAATCTTGCAGATTGAGGCGGATTGCCTCAAATCGTTCCTCAATTCCTGACGGGCTTTTTGCCCCCGATTTTGGGGTCCGCCTTATGAGGACAAAAGTCCTCTATCCGCCGGCCGAATTGGCGGCACGGCGCCACGTGCAGGGCATCGGCTTGAGGGATTTGGTAGGCATCTATCGTTGCGTCCAAAAGATTTATGAGCTTTTGGACGCGGTTTCGAGTATTGTGTTTGCTGCCAAGATGCAGAACTTCGAGGTGATATTGGGAACGTTTATTGCGTCGCAGGAGGGCCGTAAGATCGCAAGAAAAATTCCGCCCTTCGCATTAGAATTTCTTGACAATCACGAAGTAAAGGAGTATCGTCTCACCACGGAACTTAAGGTGTGTTGGAGCTGAGTAGTTAAGTTTCACGGCTCTGTGTGGTTCGAGAGATTTGGAAGCTAGTTTTCGATGAGTTTGGCGCGGTCTCAGCCGTACCTCGGTAGTTAAAAACCACGTTCGGCGTCCCCCGGACATTTTGTTTGGAACGTTGGAGGTGGTTTCGTGTCTCAATCTTTGCGGCAGTCCAAAGATCGCATTTCCGTCCTTATTGTAACAGGCGATAATATGACAAGCGAGTTACTCCGGAACGCCTTCGGGAGTAACAAGAAGGGCTTTGCGGTCGAAACCTTGACCGGAAGCTCCCAGAAAATTATCGGCCTCCTGCCGGCGCACAAACCCGATGTCGCTGTGATCAGCGAAGAACTCCAGGACGGGCCGCAGGCGGGCACGAAGGTCCTTCAAAAGCTTCAAAACTCGCAGCGCATCCCTTCCATCATGCTCCTGCAGGCTCCCAACCCGACGGGCGTGATCAACGCCTTCCGAGAAGGAGCGCGGGGGATTTTTTATCGCGCGCACACCTTGAAAGCTCTCTCCAAGTGCATTCGGACGGTCCACGAAGGACAAATATGGGCCGGCAACGAAGACCTCGAACATTTGATCAGCGCTCTGAGCCAGACGAAACCGCTGCATCTGAATAAGCCCGATGGAATGCCGCTGTTGACGCGGCGCGAGGAAGAAGTGGTCCGCCTGGTCGCCGATGGACTGAAAAACCGCGAAATTGCCGATAAGCTGGGTGTGAAAGAACACTCCGTGAGAAACTACATCTACCGAATCTTCGAGAAGGTGGGTGTATCCAGCCGGGTCGAGCTGATCCTGTACGCGTTCAGCGATCGGGAGCAGAACAACTAACCCGCGGGCTCGTTCGATACTCGAGCTCGATCGGTTAGGCTCGTTCCGCAATAACCGGCTGTGCTGCTAAGGTTACTTCCCTGCCTCGTTCCGCGCAAACGCGTCCAGACGAACACGTCAGCGCAACGCGAGCCTGCGAGCCGCACGCATATATCACGCAGGGGCGGGCGCCGTCATAGACACCCACCCCTGCACCCCTAAACCAAACAATTCCGCTACGTATCGACGTTTAACGTCCAAAAATGCCCACGTAGGTCGCCTTACCGATGACATGACCGTCCATGGCCTTGAGGAGATCGGCGCGAGACGCCCCCGCCGGCAGGTCGAGCTTGGTATCCAGCGCATAAATCTCAAAAATATAATGGTGTGGATTCGCTCCGGGAGGCGGGCAAGGCGGTTGGTATCCGTTCACCTTTCGGATATTCATTCCCTGCACAATACCGTCGGGCGAAGTGTCCGGCTTGATTGCCGCCGGTATGGACGTCGAGCTGGCAGGCACGTTCCAGAAGATCCAGTGCGTAACGTCCATCGAACCCTTCATGGGAGCCGCGTCCGTGTCGTGCATGATCGCGGCGAAGCTGGCGGTGTTGTTGGGCGGATTGGTCCAGGAAAGGGACGGGGACGTCGCATTGGGATCCGCACACGAATATTGCACCGGGATCATGGAGCCTTCGGCGTAGGCGGGAGTCATCAATTTAAATTTGGAAGGCGGCGGAGGCGCTTGCGGCCGTGCGGCAATACTTGCGCCAGCCGCCAGGAGCAGAGATGCCAGCAGACCGAGCAATCGCGTTTTATTCATTCGCATTGAATTTCCTCCTCAGGATTCCGTCAGCTGCCCACACTATACCGTGAAAATGGCGGTTTTGCGCGATGCAACCCCGCTCCGTTCCCGCCTCGCTCTGCAAACCGGTTGCGGTGCCCGGCGATCAAGTGGCATAGATAAAAGAGTAACCATGTTCCTGCGCCCGATTCACCGCCACGATTCCAGCCGGAACCATGTGTGAATTCGAAATTAGATTTGAGGTAATTTCCTTGACCACGGCGTCTGTCTCCAGCCCATTCGCCTTGGCGATTCTTCCGGCAATGCCGCGTGTGGACATTTGGCAGACGGCGAACTGCACGCCCTTCTTGATCAGCGCATCCATCCTTCCCGCTTGCGCCGTGCTGTCATTCATCCCCGCGTAAATATTGACTTTCGGCGATTCCTTCGTTTTCGGATCGACGAACTCAGACTGTTCGGAGAGTTGCTTGCCGTATTTCGCCCAAATCGAGTCGTTGTAAGCGAAGGCTGTGGACTTATGGCGCGCCACAACGATCACGGCCAGATCGCTGTCTTTCAGGCCGTAGACCTGCTGGTTCGCCGTGAAATAGTTCGAGGCGAACTGCATGGCCCAGCCCATACTATCCGGGCTCGAAGTATCCAGCAGGAAGCGGTGCACTCCGGGAACCTTATCGTACCAATCATCCTGCGGATGCCGGGCGGGCCGCCAGGATGCTTCCTCCGTGGCCTGGGCCGCCGCAGTTGAGGAACGGACCATCGATGCGCCAACGACTCCCGCACCAACGCCCATTCGAGTTAGAAACCATCGCCGCGCCATTGCAGACTGCCAACCATTTCCGCTCATGTGTTCCTCCTCCTCGTTCCTCTTGGCTGAACCTCGACCTGTGGCGACATTATAAGCCCAATTCCGGCAAGCAGGTTTTATCACAATCCGGCTCCTGGGAGGTACGATACTCGCAACCAATTCAAAACCCTGTCTTGCCGCGGGACCGTTCGCTACCTAAGCTGAGATCATGGCTACGGTGGCGGGAAGGGCGCGATGCAGAACAACAGAGACAACAGCAGGGTGACGCCGGGTCATCCGTCCGCAGCCGCTAGCCCCTCCGCTGGTGCTGTGCGCGCAACTTCTTACCTCGGGCCCAGTTTGCACATCAAGGGAGAGATTACCGGCCACGAGGACCTCAAGATCGACAGCAAGGTGGATGGCCTGATTTCCATTGGCGGTTTCCGGATCACCGTGGGCCCTCAAGCGCTCCTGAACGCGGACATCGTTGCACGCGAGGCTGTTATCGCGGGAGAAGTGGTCGGAGACGTGAGCGCACGCGACCGAATTGACGTCGCGAAAAGCGCCTCAATAGTGGGCAATATCAGCGCCGGCAAAATCTCGATCGAGGAAGGAGCCTATTTCAAGGGAGACCTCGATGTCGACTGCGATCATTCGCAAATAGGAACCGATTTGGATACGCTTCTGCGTGGCGTGAAGAATCCCTCGCAAGAATAAGACAAGTACGGTCGACGGCGGTCTTTTCCAGCACGAACCTTCCTGCGCTTCGTTTCCGTTTTATGCCATAAAATGCCGAATAGACCGAAGATCTCGTTCCGCAAGGTTTCTAGAACTCGCTTTTTTTCAGGACGTCAGTGGTCTTGCGCCAGAATTTCGTTCACTCGGACGACAATATCGGCGATCGAAACAGGGCGATAGAAAATGGCGGTAACATCCGGGAGCGGGACATCTATCGTTCGCGAGGCAATCAGGACTGCGGGAACACGCCGGATCAGGCTGCGGATAAGCGAGTCGCCGATTAATTCCGGAGTGGCTTCCAGCACAACAGCGTTGGGCAGCGCGTTCGAGGCAAAGGCATGGCGGACATCTTCCGCCGAATTCATTCCCAGGGCGTCGACACCCATTTCGCGCAATTCGGCTCGGACCGCGGTGCGCATGGTCCAGTCGGTTGCGATCACGTAGACAACCGCCATCGGCGTATTCAAGAGTATAGCAGCAGGCTGCGCATCGAGTTCGGACCGGCCGCAGACAGAAAGCAGCGGATCAATATTAACTATTCGGACTGAATCTTACACGCTGAAGCATCTCGAATGCTGGGCGCGGGCGGTTAGTGGCGATAGGAACGAACCTATGGCGAAGCAAAGCGCGGGGCCGCTCGCCGACTGCGTCCGAAGAGTCCGTAATTGAGGACAAATGTGCGATCGACGGTGGAATCGACAAAATCAAATGGCAGCTCGACAAGGCTCAGTTTGAAGTCGCCGGTCAACAATTCCAGCACCGCAAAAACTTCTTGTGGCAGCAAACCCGTCGAGTTATCGGCAATTAGTGTGACGCGAAAGGGATCGCTCCACGGCTCCCTTGGCTTCGATTCGATGCAGAAACTCATACTGGAAGTTTTACTGTTTAGCCAGTGCGCGCGTCCGTAGGGCTCGAACCGTTCGCCTGGCGTGATGCGCTGACTTTTTCCGCTGAGAAAACCCGGATGGTCGAGGAAGGTTGAGGTAGGATTTTGGATGCACAAAATCCGCAAGCGATCGAGCTCGCAGGTGCAGGTGACGATCTGCTCGTTTAGATCTTTGAAATCTTGAGTTCGCACACCGAGAATTTGCCTGAAATGCCTCGGGGGCGAAATGGCGCTATTGGAGTTTTTTGAGAAGAAAAAGTAGCCGTTTTGTCAGGTCACGGTAGGCGCTTCAAAGCCCGATAAAGAGCTTGTCCATTCGTCAGGTCCTGCACGTCACGATGCGCCCAGACGAGTTCAGCGAGTTGGCGCAGAAAGACATCAAATATGCCTTTTTTCCTGGTCTTTTGGGTCTGCAGTTTCTGCTTCAGCGTCGAGTAGATTGCCTTCTTCGTCGCCAAGTCCTCATCTCTTGGAATGCGGCGGAGCGCTGCGAACAGTCGACCCGAATGCAACACGCTGCAGGGCCTCGCCCAGTTGGCACACCACTCGCGGAGTGCTTTGCGAACCAGCCGGTTCGCGCGTAACGGGGTCAACAAGCGTCTCACGGTCGCGAGGTGCACTTTTCCGCGCAAGTGGGATAGCGCGGCCCGGAGGTCGCGTTTGAGCGGGTCGAGCTCGGCCGTACGGCTGGAGCCTGTTCTCCTGCTTCAGCGGGTGGCTCTTGACGCAGCGAAACACGGGGTGGTCGACGAATGCTTTAATCGGGTTCTTGTGGCAGAAAAGCTGAAGACGATCTAACTTGCAGGTGCACTTGCAATCCTCCAACCGCACGCTCGGGGTCGGGAGCTCTCGGTACGTGGTTTGCGCAGACAGAAAGTTCCCAGAAATCGGATTCTGGCGAAAGTGCCGTAGAGAGCTATTTCTTAGTGGAAAAGTCTGCTGATTTGTCAGGTCAGGGGGCGTTTGGAAGCCCTGTACCGAGCCTGCCCATCGCTTAGGCGTCGAACGTTGGGCGGCGCCCAGACGAGTTCAGCAAGTTGGCAAAGGAAGATATCAAATGTTTGATTCTAAATTAATTATCCGCAAGTAGGGCAAGCTTCGACTTGTCCATCACTTCGACTCGGACCTGGATTTCGACAGATGCATCCGCAAGCGGAGCTGCTTGATCTAACTTCTCCCGCAAAATTTCAGCTAACTGTTGCACATGCGGTTTGACGAAAAGCGCTCCCGGTTCCACCCGCAATTCGATGATCTCCACGCCTCGGGCGCCGACACCGCCCCAACCGTTCTGAGGATCGCGCAAGAATCGCAGTTTCCTGTGCGCCTGGCAGACCGTAATCTTGCCGGCATACTCGCAGGGCGCGTAGGCGAGGTACGCGCGATCATTGATACGCGCAATGTACTCTTCCCTGGTACCGGAAACGTCCCGGTGGGAGTGCACCTTGAAAGTCTGGTCAACGGCGATGCGGAGCCTTTCCACTTGTCTGCGAAGCGCAAGTTTTGCGTTGCCGCCAACCCGCGCGGACCGACTTTCGGTCTCGGAATCTGCACTCACTGACGGGTACGCGCTAACGTCGGGGCCCGCGGTTACCATGTCTTTCGTCCGCTCAACTCGAGGCCGGACGGGATTGTAGATGTGCGTGTCCATGAGGAACAGCAGGTTCACCTTCTGCCCGTCCCAGACCAGTCGTTGCGCGATTTCAAATGCCACTTGCCCGCCCATGCAGAAGCCGCCGAGGTGATACGGTCCCTCCGGCTGGAGTTTCAGCAGTTCCTTGAGATATGCTTCGGCCATGTCCTCAATGGTGGTCAGGCAATCGCTGTTTTCGTCAAGTCCACGAGCCTGCAGGCCATAGAATGGGTAGTCCTTGCCGAGCTGCCGCGCGAGTTCGCGGTAGATCAAAACGTTGCCGCCTCCACCGTGGATGCAAAAGAAAGGCGGTTTGCTGCCGCCCGGCTGAATCGGCACGAGCGAAGTCCATTGCGGCGTCCATCCGCCCTTGCGAATCATGTCCGCCAGCTTTTCCACGGTCGGCGCCTGGAACAGCACCGACAGCGGGAAACTGCGGTCGAATAATTTCCGCATCTCCGAGAAGAGCCGAACCGCCGCCAGTGAATTTCCGCCCAGATCGAAGAAGTTGTCGCGCAAGCCGATCGGCCGGACGTTCAGGATTTTCTCCCACAGCTTGGTTAGCTGCAGATCCAGCGGATCGCGATGCGCCAACGATTCGCTGCCGGTTCGGGCGGTCGAGCGCGCCGGCGCAGGAAGCGCTTTGCGGTCTACTTTCCCGTTGGGCGTTAGCGGAAAACGTTCCAGAGTGATGATTGCCACCGGCACCATGTATTCCGGCAGACTTTTCCGCAGGTGCTCTTTCACTTGTTCGGGATCAATCGTTACGCCGGGCTTGGCTACCACGTAGCCCGCGAGGCGCTTTTCTCCCGGCGTATCCTCGCGCACGATCGCCACGCACAGATCCACTCCCGGATATTCCTGCAGCCGCGCTTCGATTTCGCCCAGCTCGATCCGGTAGCCCTGCACCTTCACCTGGAAATCTTCCCGGCCTAGAAATTCGATGTTGCCGTCCGGCAGATAGCGGCCCAAATCGCCCGTGCGATACAGGCGTTCGCCATTCGTCGGATTAATCACAAAGCTGGAATTGGTTTTTTGTTCGTCGTGTAGATAACCCTTGGCCAGTCCCACGCCGCCAATGTACAGCTGTCCCGGCACCCACGTCGGACACGGCGCAGAATCCTGGCCCAGCACATGAAAACTCTGATTGAGCATGGCCTTGCCGTACGGAATGCTTTTCCAGTTGGCGTCCACTTTTCCGATGGGATACAGGATGGACCAGATGGACGCTTCGGTCGCGCCGCCCAGGCTGATGACGTTTACTTTCGGCAGCACGCGCCTCACCTGATCGGGCAGGCCCAGCGGAATCCAGTCGCCGCTCATCATGGCCACGCGCAGGGAATCGCCGAGCAGTTCCGGTTTGCCGGCCTGATCCACGAGCAGTTGCAGAAGCGCCGGAACCGTATTCCAGATGGTGACTTTTTCCTTGCGGATTAATTCCGCCCAGTGGCTGGCGTCATAGGCCAGATCGGGAGCGGGCATGACCACCGCGCCGCCCGCGGCCAGGAGTCCAAATATATCGTATACCGATAGATCGAAGCTCAGGCGGGAAACGGCCAGGGTGCGGTCATTCGGGCCGACGGAGAAGCGCTGATTGACGTCCAGCACCGTGTTCAGCGCGCCGAGATGATCAATCATCACGCCCTTGGGCAGGCCCGTCGAGCCCGAGGTATAGATCACATAGGCCAGGTCTTGTGGCTTCTGACGCCGGCGGTCCATCGGGGCGGTATCATCCGCGGGTTTCAGTTGATCCACTTCAAAGACTTCGACGGAAGCAGGCACGTTGAGACGGCCGCGCACGCTCGATTGCGTGAGAGCCACTTTGGCGTTCGTGTGTTCGAGCAGCAGGCGCTGGCGTTCGGCGGGCAATTCGGGATCAATGGGCACATACGCAGCGCCGGCGAAGTGAGTCCCGAGGACCGCGGCGATCTGCTCCCAACCTTTTTCCATCATCACGGCGACGAAATCGTTGGGCTGCACTCCGCAGCGCAGCAACTCCTGTTCGATGCGACGCGCATACCGATACGTTTCCAGATACGTCAGCGCGCGCTTCGGAGTAATGACCGCGAGTTGTTCCGGACGTTCGGCGACTTGGCGGAGGAACGGCGTGTGCAACAAATCTTCCGTGATCGGCGCGGCGGTGTTGTTAGCGGCATTTCGCACGGCGATTTGCGCTGCGGGAATGAGCCGCCGCGCATTTTCAGCCAGAGTACGCTGCCAGGCGGAATCGTCGGTCTCAAGGTCATGCAGCAAGCGCTGGTAAGCGGTAAACATGTCGTCCAGCAGGCCGGCAGGAAATAATTCCTCCACGGAGTCCCAATTGATGACAAGGTCGCCACCGGACTCCTGCACCATAAAATCCAGGCTTACTTGCGGCGTTTGTCCGACGGTGTAACGGAGTTTGCCAAGGTGGCCAACCCAGGTGGCTTCTTCGCCGGCGTTGCCGAGATTCAAAAGGCTGGTGAAGACCACCGGCATAATCGCTTTGGGGCCGACGGCCTGGAACCTGCTCAGTTCACGGATCACACGGACCCCGCTGAAATAGCGATGATCGAGGTCCTCCCACAATTGCTCTTGAGAGCGGCGGGCGCGAGCCTGGAAACCTTCCGGAAGGGAGTTCTTCACTTCCAGAAGATCGACGGAGGTGAAGTCTCCAATTATGTCGTTGGCGTGCTCGTGCAGCGGCAAACGATTGAACAAAGTGAGGTTGATCGTGAGATCCGGACTTTTGCTCCAGATACCGAGTACTTCCGCATACGTCGCCACCAAAATACCCGCGGGCGTGAGGCCGGTCTGCATGCTTTTCTCTTTGATCGAGTTCCACGACACGCGATCCAGCCGCGCGCGACGCCGCTTGAAAATTGGTTTTTGTATGGACGCAGGCTGCACGGCAAACGGCAGGTCGGGAGCCGCCGGCAATGAGGGCAGGCGCTTGACCCAGTAATCGCGCGACGTGCGGAAAACTTTGGTTTCCTCGAGGCGATTGAACGCCTCCAAGTAATCGCGGAACGACAATTCCAGGGACGGCAGGACAGCACCCAGATCGCGGTACAACGCTCCCAATTCGCCGCAGATAATTTCGAAGCTGCGGCCGTCGGCGATAAGCAGGTCCAATCCGATGTGCAAACGGGTACACTGCGGACCGAGGATGGTGGCGCGAAAATCGAACAGCGGCCAAATGTCCGTAGGATGCACGTAATGGGACATCTCCTGCCGAATTTCATCTAGGCAGGCGTCCACGGCGGCCGTACTTTGTCCTCGAAGGTCTTTGCTATCCACCTGATATTTCGGCACTTCCTTGAGAATCTGCTGGCGTCCTTCCGGCAGGACGATACACCGCAGCATGTCATGGCGGGCGATGAGTTTGTTGAGGGCCGCTTCGAAGCGTTCGTGGTCCCAATCCTCTATGTCCACCTCGAAATAGTTGTGACAGGCGATGTTTCCGAGTTCGACTCCTTCTTCGCGTCCGATCAGGTAGGCTTCCTGAATGTCGCTTAACGGAAATGGCTCGAAACGGTTTTCGGGCCCCACCTGGGCCCTCGGAAGAGCGCCGGTTTTCTCGAGTTCGTCTTGGCGGCTGGCGCGGGTAAGATTTAACGCCAGCCGGGCTCTGTCCGGCAGCGAAAGCCGGCTCAGTCGTTCGTTCAAGGTCAGATTGTCAGTCAGATTGCTGATCTGGTCGTCCAGCCCGGAATTATTTTCAGCAGGCGCAGAATTTCCGTATTTCCCGGCAAGCTCCTTTTCCGTTGCTTCGAGGGCCAGCTCCAACTCACCTTCCGTGGAGTGCTTGAAGAGCATTTCCTCGATCTTCTCGGCCTGCGCGCGAAGAACCGGAGTCGTCAGAAACGCTCCGAGCGGAAATTCGACGTTGAGTCTCTCGCGTATCTGGAACCCGATTTGCATCGCGGACAGGGAGTGCCCGCCCAATTCAAAGAAGTTATCGTCCAATCCGGCGCTCTGTACGCCGAGCACCTGCTGCCACATGCCGGCCAACGCCTGTTCCAACTCCGTGCGTGGAGCAACAAACGCGCGCGTGAAGTTGGGCGCGGGCAGCGCTGCGCGATCCACTTTGCCATTGGCGGTCAGCGGCAAGCGATCAAGGAAGAGGAAGAATGAGGGAACCATCGCCGCGGGAAGTTCCCCGCTCAGAAAATCCCGCAGTTCCTCTTGCCTGATGCCCGCACCGACCACATAGGCCACCAGGATCAGTTTATCCGTCGCCCCGGGCCGCGCAACCACCACGCACCCCTGCACGCCCGGATGGCCCAGCAGTACGGCGCTTACTTCTTCCGGTTCGACGCGGACACCCTGAATCTTGACTTGAAAATCCATCCGGCCGAGGATTTCGAGTGCTCCATCCTCACGGTAACGTCCGCGGTCGCCGGTTTGATAGATCAAGTCTGCCGGATCGTCGCGAAACGGATTGGGCACGAACCGCCGCTGCTGTTCTTCCTTTGCGTTGATGTACCCGAGAGTCCGGAACGGCGTGCGCACCGCGATCTCTCCGGCATGGCCCGGGCCGCACAACGCGCCTTGTTCATCGAGCAGCAGTCCTTGCGTCTGCGGCAGCGGCCAGCCTACTGGCTGTCTGCCCGGATCGGGCTCGGTGGGCACGATGTAGAAAAATTTGGCCATGGTGGTTTCCGTCGGCCCGTACAGATTCACGATCCGGCTCGACGGGAATTTCATGCGCCATTGACGCACGAGCAAGTCATGCAATGGCTCGCCGGCAAAAAATGTCCAGCGAAGGTCCGGCAGGCCCACGCCCCGCGGGACGTCCATCAGCCAAGACTGGGCCAGGCTCGGCACAGTATGAACGATCGTAATCTTCGCGGATTGCATCCACGGCAGGACGCTGCTGCCGGCAAGGGTAACGAACTCCGGCGGCAGACATAGAGTGCCGCCGCTAACCAGCCCCAGAAGAATGGAACGCAACACCACGTCGAACGACAGGTTCGTAAGTTGTGCTACACGATCGTTCGGACCGACGCCGAACGTGTCGCGCTGCCAGGTCAGAAAATGGCTCAAGCCCTTATGGCATCCGAGCACGCCTTTCGGCAAGCCGGTAGAGCCTGAGGTAAAGAAAATGTAACCGGGATCGTTTGGGGCGGGCGCGGCCAAAGCCGTTGAGCCGTCCGCAGCGGGCTGGTGCGGCTCAACGTTGATAATGTCGTCCCAAGCATGACCTTCAGCCCACGCCGGAACTGCTCCGACGATCAGCAATCGCCGCGCCGAGGCTTGCTCCACGAGCATTTTCTGCCGGCGCTCGGGCAGTTTGGGGTCCACCGTCAGCAAAACGCCGCCGCCGGACAAAACCGCGAGAACTCCGGCAACCATGCCGAAACTTTGCTGGCCGGTGACCGCCACAACTTCCCCCGGGGCAATCCGACGCGCTAGCGCACTGGCGGTGGAAATCAAATTCGAATATGTCCACCGGCGATCACCCTGGCTGATCGCAGGTGAGCCCGGTCTGTTTGCGGCCGAAGCCAGGATCATCTGTATGAGTGAGTCGTACTTGGGTTCCAGAAGAGCGGCACGCACTCCTGATTGAAAACTATCGGGGCTGTACTCCACTTTCGCTGCTCTCACCTAGCACCCCAACTTATTTCTATCCGGCTAGTTGCAGATAGGTAATTAATATTACTTCAACGTTCCAAAGCAAAAGTTCCAAGATTCCATGATTCTCTCGACGCGCACAGCGCCCTGATTGGGCCATTTCCGAAGCATTTGCAGACACTCCTAGCGATAAATGAAGTTACTCGTACCCATGCTCCGTGGTGTCACAACGATGTTTGATAATTGTTAAAAAGTCGTCAAAACTGGAAAAATTCCGATCGACTACTGCGGCAACGCCTGTGGCCGGGACGGGGAACGCTGGCGCTCCAACAGAAACATTGTAATTGGCACGAACCCGACGATGGTAGTTGCAACAAACAACGACACCAATTCGGGCCCAAGGATCGCGCGTGTCAACTTGCTCGCAACGTGACTCGTACTGCGGTGCCGAGACAACCGCATGAGGAGTCCTTTGAGAAATACCGGGCATGTTCTCTCCGGCTGCTCACGCTTAACAAGATTTGTGTTACACGCTAAATTCAACCGGGTTGGATGTCAAGCAATTTTGGGAATGACCGCACAAATTGTGAGTGCTAGTACTGGATTGCATGTATGCCTCGGGCGTCGCTTGGGAGGCGGATTGCCCAAGCCGCCGATGTCTGGGAGCGTGCCAAGATTCAGGAATTGCCTTCTGCTAAGAGGAAAATGCAATCCCGTGTTCAACGGGCGTCAAGCCCTCGAGAAATCAACAACAGGGCCGACTGTGTTTCCTAAGTTACTGCGGGCAAGCCAGTTTTGTCTGGGGCTAAGTCGAAGATTCCGGTCGTGAAAAATAGCGAGGGATGCCACAATGAGTGCATTCACCTGAGATTCGAGAAAGTGCACCGCGAGGTGGACTTTGAATCGTGGAACCCGGAAGAACTTGCTTTTCGGTGGCTGTCTCGCTGTGTTAGCTGGGCTGCTGTTCTTTCTCCCTTCCAGCGCTGGGCGAGTACCAAATCGCTGGACCTTACGCCTCCGAGTGTAGACGCCGCGACCGTCGTCCGGGTATGGGTCTACAAGAAAACCGAGCTGTATTTCTGTTCCGACAGCACGTTTTACGGGAAGCTCAAGCCGAGATGTTACATGGTCCAGGAAAAGGCACTGCAAACGGGTTATCAGCCCGCCCTGCACAAACTCTGCAAGTAAGTCTCCAGGCCAACAATTTGGATTTAGGTTGCGGCAGAAGTCACGTTTTTGGAGGAAGCGCGGCGCAGACGATCCACCTCCGCCTGTCGAGCCCGCAACTCCTCAAAGACCTCGAACGCCACCTCCAGGGAAGCGGGAGTGACGGCTTGCAGTATGAGTTCGCAGCAAGTGCAGCTCGGCTTCACTCATCGTCCCTTTCAAACCCAGCAGCAGGGGGTCGTTAAAGTGGCTCGGGTCGTAGATGTGCCGGGGCGGTCTTCGCACAACCGTCCCCGGCCTCATCGGTACGATGAGTTTCCAGCCGGCTATTCCTCGGCAGGTTGCGCTCCCGCAGAGCCTGCCTCCGCTTCACCGGCCGAGGCGCATCTTGCAGGAATCGGTCAAAGCAGTACAATCGAATTGCAGCGAACAGTAAACCGTCTCTTAACTCCGTGTCTCACCCGAGGGGACACCCCCATTCCATATCAGGAACTAAGCTATGGCGAAGCAAAGCGCGGGGCTGCTCTTGTACCGCAAGGTGCGCGATTCGATTGAGGTCTTTCTGGTGCATCCCGGTGGTCCATTCTGGGCGAGAAAAGATGAGGGCGCGTGGTCGATCCCTAAAGGCGAATTTTCCGCGGGGGAAGACCCTCTCGACGCAGCCAAGCGAGAATTTCAGGAAGAAACCGGGCTGATCGCGGAGGGGCAGTTTCAGCCGTTGCAGCCGATTAAGCAAAAAGGCGGGAAGATCGTTTACTCGTGGACGGCGAAGCTTGACGTCGACGCGGCAGCGATAAAGAGCAATACTTTTTCCGTTGAATGGCCGCGCGGGTCAGGCACAATGCGCGAATTCCCCGAGGTCGATCGTGCCGCCTGGTTCACCATGGATTTGGCGCGACGCAAACTTCTGAAAAGCCAATTGGATCTTCTCGACCAGCTTGAACGCGTCGTGTCCCTGCGTAGGTGAATCAAAGAACCCGGAAATGCCGTCTCACAATGCGCCGGCGAGCAACTGCCACCTCGCAACCGCCGCCGAACAACGATCGTCTGCCGTTTACACTAGTAATCTGAAACCTGAACCTGTAAAATTTGAAAGTCTTGGGCGGTTAGCTCGCCAACTTTCCGTTGAATCGGTTGCCTTTGCGGGCAAAAACCCTCCCTAAATTCCCTTCTGTTGCACACAGTTTGCACACAAAATTACAAGCTCCTATTTTGCCCTATCAATGCGGCGGCCAGCGAGACTATGATCGGGACAAGAGGAGTGGCTCTCATGAAAAGCATCCTAGCCTGTCTTTTGGCGTTTGTGTTCGCCTCTGCTTATGGCCCACTCCGCTCTCAGACGAAAAGTGCACCAAAATCTCAAACACCAGCAGCTTCAGCGAAGCTAACGCCAGAACATTCGCAGGTCTATGACCACATTGGCACGCTGAAGTACATAAACAACCCTTCGCTCGCCGGTGACTCTGATACATCAACTTCTGTCAGTATCGACGATTATGAATGCTCATCAATTCTTGATGGCATCTCGAACAGCGTTTCTTGCCGGAAGAATGATGCGCGAGACTTCTATCGGTGGGAAGAGCTTGATTTCACCCTCGACAACGGTGACGAAGTTCTCGCTCCGTCCATAGATTGCACGAGCAAAAAGCCACTATCCGACTCAGACGCATATGGGCATCCGTGCTTTGCAACAGCAGCGGCGGAAGACAACAACAACGCCCTATATCTCCTGGCGAAGGCCAAGTCTGGAGTTGAAAAGCCTCAACCGAGCGAAGATCCATACAGTCTAGCAAGCGTGTGGCAGTGGCAAATTCACTATCGGCTCTACACCACACCAAGAGACCATAAGCAATACATCGCGGTAGCCACGGACGCCGGGGAAATCTTCTATAAGGTATACAAACCAGAACCCAAGAAAGTAACGAAGTCGTTCAAAGCGAAGGAGTAGGATTCGAAACCACAAGGCCATACACTAAATCGTACAAACACAGAGGCAAAGCGCCGTAGCCCCTTTTAATTGTTGGTTTAGCTCGTGTGCTGTGCCGGCTGGCGCAATTTGTAAAACCGTGCCCCGGTGAAACCTTTCCTCATTTCTGCATTTTGAGCCGTGCCGATCTTCCGCGGAGAGGATGCGGGATCGGCGCATGGTGGCGACTGGAGGAAAAAACCTATTCACTCCTGATTCTCGCCCACTCTGACATGCCACGTGTCGGGCAATTTCTTTCTCAGTCCGCGCCGGACGACACTAACTTTTGAATCAGGGTCTTTAAACACGAACCCCCACATTTGCGGGCTGACAGACTCATTCAGAAACGCGATACACCATTTCCGCTCGCCTTCGTATTCAACCGGAAAGGATTGAGTCACGATCCCTTCTCTAATGCCATCAGGCGGAATGCCCCGATACCAATCACCACGTCGCACCGAGTCACTTCTATCGATTTCCCGGCTCATTCTTGAATTATAACGCACCAGAAACGGTTGACAAATTCCACGTGTCTGGCTACCATGCTCCTGGATATAGGGACTGCGCAACGTTAGAGCTTCCCGACCCTCAGCAAATCCGCTGGTAGCAAACTTTCCCAAGAAATGCGACTGAGCTGTGTCTCCATCGCCTGTTGCGGCTGGATTTTATTTTCCAGCGCTACCGCGCGGCGGTGATTTTCATTCGGCATTTAAATTTCTATCGATGAGGAAACAAAAATGGAAAGTGCACAAAAATTTGAATTGATGAAGCTTCTCGACCACTTGGCAAAGCATGCCGTCCTATGCAAGGGGTTTGTATTCCCGGTCACTTTGTCTGTTGTAGGCGTAGACGGCCCGGTCGTGTTTCTGCGCAAGAAAAGCATCGATTCAAAATTGGAATTTGTCGGGGACCTACTGCAACCGGACGAACAACTTGATCCATTTTTCACCGTTTATCTTAATCAGGATGTAAAGAACCCGCTGATTTGTCAGATCGATCTTGGTTCCCATGATGGAACTTTACGGGCTATTTGGGCCGAAGAAATCGAGTGGGAACGGGCCATTGATGAGCCTAGACCGCGTGTAAGGAGGGCAGAGGCTTGAAGAGCTTTGCCCCTGCCGCGACCATTAAAAAATTAGAAGCTACCCTCGCCGAATGGGAAGCCTCGCACACGTGGGGCAGTATTGAAATTGAAATTCACGATGGCGCGGTAGTTCTTCTGCGTAAGGAAACGAAGGAAAAGTTCAACCCCGGAGGACACAAATATGTGCCCAACAGCGAAAGCCGCCAGCGAACCGCTCAACGATGAATTTGGTTTCCTGCTCGCAACCGAAGACTTCGACAAAACGGAAAAACTCTGGTGGGCCGTCGCCGCGAGCTTTGCGGAATTGTTCAAAGGCAATGAAGCCGGGTTCTACTGGTATCAGAAGGATGCCAAGCAAGAATATGTTTCCGAAAAAGGCGAAGCCGATCCGCTCGATTTCATGGAGCACCTTTTCGGCTTTCCCAATCGTCACATTTTATCCGTGCCGATTCGGTCAGACGATCGTTGCTTTTGGGCCTGCATCGACCCGGACCGCCATGGGCCGGATGATCCGCCAATCGATTGGCCGAAGCTGGCACGACGCGCCACGGCATTACACCTCCCGGTCATCGTTTGTAAAAGTAAAGGCATGAAGGGTGCCAATATTTTTTCCTTTTCAAGGGGAAGGACGGCATGCCTGCCGCTGACGCACGACGCATCATGCAGCACTTTGCCGAACTCCTGGAACTCGGGGACGCGGAGATTTTTCCAAAACAAGACACGCTTAAAACAGCCAAGGGTTTCGGAAGCGGCGTCTGCCTGCCGTACCACCATACCCGCGCGTTCGACGCCGAGGGATGCGAGATCGAGAGCGTTACGGCGTTCATTGATTTTTGCTGGGAACGGGCCGTGTACGGCACGATTGTGTTGCGTGACCTGCCGGGGGAGACGGTAGCAGCGAGTCCCGCATCTCGTGCGCCAGCAAAAGTGAAAAGCGCAATCAAGGCAGCGGACGCTCGCAAACAATATGAGCAAAACCTTGCGACCTTGCGGAACGCGCCGGAAGGAAAAGGCAACGAAACACTGAACACCGTTGCATTTTTCGCAGGCACCATTTTGAAAGGCTTGGGAAAATCGGAGACCGAAGTCAAAAAAGAATTGCTCCAGATCGTCTGCCACGAGTGGAAACATGCTCACCCGGAAAGCGGAGCGGAGACTACGACGGTGACTATTGAAAGTTCTGAAGATTGTCGGAGCAATCGTAGTTTGCTTTATCTTGCTGCTGGTGGTGCTGCGCTTCACGGGCTTCGAACCGAAGGACTGTGTAAACGCTTCCACTTTGGCGTGCAGAACGCCCGGGCTTTGGCTTAGGGGCCAACCCGTCACTACCCCGGTCACTGATTGGTCGTTCACCGACAAAGTCCAAGCCGTCAAGGTTCAAACCCAAACCCCCTTTTTTCTTCCGTACTCGGTGTCGGCTTGGTGCGTTGTATACAGCGGCAATCTCTATCTGACGTCTTATCGCGGCAGATGGTGGGTTGAAAATATAGTCCGTGATCCTCACGTGCGCCTGAAGATAGGAGACCAATTGTTCGATAGTACGTTTTCAATTGTCGATGATCCTGCTGAAAAGGCAGCCATACTTCAGGCAAAAGGGAAAAAATACCCCCAATGGAAGGTGCCGCCGGTCTCGACAGCTACGGTCTTTCGTGTGACGCCGGGGTAGCGCGGTCGGGCCTTCTCGTCACGTGGGAATCCCGAAAATCCCAGATGACGATAACGACTTCTCAGGACTTGGCAACCGACGCCAACTAGAAGTCTGCAAATCTTCGCAAGCCACAGTAGAAACACTCCCTTCCTAAAAGGTAGAGCGTGGGTTACGGTACCAGTTAGATATGCCCCCGAGAAAGTTCTTACCGCATCGCGGACAAGGGAAACGACGGAGCCGAAACCCTGTCGAAACGTACAACACTCCCCACACAAACAAGGCGGGCATGGTCAGTGAAGTTCCCGAAAACAACTTCCGGTCCACGACGGCGACAAGGGGCAGGAACGGGAACGTTCCGATAAACTGAGCGACCAGCAGTATTACCAGATTTCTGTGGCGTACCCGATAGGCTTGCCAATGGTCATGATAGCTGGAATCCGTCACGGTGCCCAATTATAGAGCCAAGTCCTGAGAAACGGGGCTTATCGGAATATGGGTTTCGGGCGGCCTGCTAATGAAGCGGGGGCTATGACATAATTGGCCAGCAATGTCTCCGACATCGGAAATCGAACGCCGACGGATAGCCAGCAGACAAGAAGCCCGAAAATTGCTCGAAAGCGTAGCAGTCGGTAACACAGACCCATATATGGCCTATTCAATAGAGTTTGACTCGATTGGCGACGAACCTCAAATGAGCTTGCTGGAACCTGATCACAGAGGGAATCTCGCATTTTCCGTTGGGTTCGGAGGGGAGAGTTCTCCGGTTTTTCGATGCCGACTTACTTTCAGCCGCTCTTTTGTTTGTTCCGGCAGCACTTATTATCAAGGGGCAGAGTTCAAGAAGGTACCCATCAACGAAGACCAAATACCATAACCTCTGGGTTGCGCCTGAATCGTTTCAGGGTGAGCCCACTAGGATGCCAAGTCCCGTGAAGTCCTTATCGGAGACTGAGGTGCTGGTCCACCCCTCAACCTGCGATTGTTCACTTGTGCCGCCTCAGCTGGAACTGGAGAGGGCGTTCTTCCGTTAAGATAACGGAGAGGACGCATGCGAAAAGAGCGAAAACACTACACCGCAGAGGAGAAGGTGGCCATTCTACGACGGCACTTGTTGGATAAGGTGCCGGTGTCGGACCTGTGTGAGGAACTGGGGCTGCAACCAACGGTGTTCTACCGCTGGCAAAAAGAATTCTTTGAGAACGGTGCTGCCGCCTTCCAGGGCAAGAGCCGTCCGGACCATCAAGCCGAACAACAACGGATTGAGTTTCTGGAAAAGAAGATCCAGACCAAGGACGAGGTGTTGGCCGAACTGATGGCCGAGCACATCGCCTTAAAAAAAAGTCTTGGGGAGCTCTGACCCAGGTGTGGGTGCCGCACGATGTGCGGGACCTGGTGGTGGATTTCGTCCGGTGCTGGTCGGAAAAGACCGAGATCGGCGCCGGACGATTCATTCGTTGGCTGGGTGTGCGTGCCAGCAAGTTCTACGACTGGCGAGAGCGCTACGGGCGCGTCAATGAACACAACGGTTGGGTCCCCCGGGATTTCTGGCTGGCGCCGTGGGAGAAGCAAGCCATCATCGGCTTCCACCAGGAACATCCCTTGGAAGGCTATCGACGACTGACCTTCATGATGCTGGACGCGGACGTGGTAGCCGTGAGCCCCTCCAGCGTTTGGCGGGTCCTCCAACAGGCCGGGTTGCTCTCACGATGGAAGGGTAAGCCGTCGCGCAAGGGTAGCGGTTTCGAGCAGCCACCGCAGCCGCACCAGCATTGGCACATCGATGTTTCCTACATCAACGTGAGCGGCACCTTCTACTACCTGTGCAGTATTCTGGATGGCTACAGCCGTGCGATCGTGCATTGGGATCTGCGGGAATCGATGACCGAAGCGGAAATCGAAGTCATTTTGCAACGAGCGCGGGAGAAATACCCGGAAGCGAAACCGCGGATCATCTCCGACAACGGACCGCAATTCATCGCACGGGATTTCAAGGAATTCATTCGCATCGCGGGGATGACGCACGTGCGAACGTCGCCCTACTATCCGCAATCGAACGGCAAGCTGGAGCGCTGGCACAAATCGCTAAAATCCGAGTGCATCCGGCCCGGCACACCGCTGACCAGGGAAGATGCGCTGCGCTTGATTCAAACCTACGTGGATCACTACAACACCGTACGCTTGCACAGCGCCATCGGTTATGTGACCCCGCACGATATGCTCGCCGGCCGACAGGCGGAGATCCACGCGGCGCGCGATCGCAAGCTCGAGCAAGCACGTCACCAGCGGCAGCTACGACGGGCGGCAGAATCGCTTGCGCATTTTTCGAACACGACTACAATGACCTCGCCAGGTGAAACAGAAGCGGGCTCTGCAGGGATGCAACCATGCTGAGGGATAACTTGGTAGGACTCATCGAGCCGATGCAAATCAGCGCGGGAGCTGATCCTCTCGCGCTGCGCATCCAGAAACAGGCATCGGACGATAGATCCTTATGCCTTGAAAATCCCCGCCCCGAAGGGGCGGAATCTTCACTAACGGAAAACGTCACCTCTCCATTTCAGGCTGAGCCAACACACACTTGGAACGAGCCTGGGTGTATAAGTGAAGCCATCCGAGAGGTCAAAAAAGGAAAACGCTAGTCTTGGTTTATGAGGAGGCAAAATGAACAATTTGAGGAAGCTGGCTCTCGAATTGGTGACCGCTGGCACGCTCATCTTGTGTGGGATCGCCGGGGCGCAGCAACAGCCGCAGCCGCTCAAAGTGACGAAGCTGAAGGACAACGTTTACTGGGTGCAAGGCGGCGTGGGTTCCAATGACGGCGTCATCGTGGGCAACACGGGCGTCGTCGCTCGTGGATACCAAGACGACCGTGGATTCGGAAAAGGAAGTGATCGCTGAAATCGCCAAAATCACACCAAAATCAGTGAACACGGTCATCATCACCCATAGCGACGGCGACCACGTCAACGGGCTCGCCGCTTTCCCGGCCGGCTTGACCATCATCGCGCAGGAGAACTGCAAGAAGGAGATGGAAGCGTCGGCCGGCAGCCGCAATCCGGCGCCACAGGACCGGCTGCCCACCAAGACGTACGATAAGACGGACAACTTCACCACCGATGGCGTTCATATTCGCCTGTATCACTGGGCGAACGGGCATACCAGCGGCGATACCGTCGTGTATCTTCCCGACGAGAAAATCGTCTTTGGCGGCGACCTGCTGGCCGGCGCACCCGACCGCGCGGAGACCATCATTCACCTGGAAAAGAATGGCTCGGCGGCAGGATGGATCGAAAATATCAAGGGCATGATTGGCCTCGATGCCGACACGTACCTGACCGGGCACGGCGAACATGATGACCAAGGCTGACGTGCAGAAAAAGCTCGATCTCATCCAGGAGAAGTACAACAAGATCAAAGCCATGGTTGCGCAAGGCAAGTCGCTCGACGAAATCAAGACTTCCCTTGGCGAGCCTACCACGCGCCGCCGCCAAACCGGGCGCGCTGCCGTTTCCGAGTTTGACCGAAGTGATCTACAAGGAAGTGTCGAAGAAGAGTTGAACGGCGCTGGATTCTCTCGTTCACCGGGCGTCCTTTTCGACGTGGGCGCCCGTACGTTCTCGCTTAGCGAAGGGTTGATAATGTAATTCCGTAAGCTCTTCGGCCAACAAGCCAGTGCTTGGTAAACGGGCTTATCGCCAAGTGGAAATCCCGGCGATTCCCAGTGTCCGGGAATCCGGCTGATTCTTCTCAAGACTTGAAAGGGTGACGCGTTCAAATCCGGAGCAGCTAGACATAGAACAATTGTCCGGGGAAAGACAGCAGTAGCAAAGTGAAGGCGGACTATTACTCGCAAATCCGCTACTCGGTAGTCATCACGTGGCCCGGTAAATATGGCGGCGATTTAGCGCCAACCGAGGGCTGGAGCGACGGTAGTCAGGATTGCCTCCATGACATGCGCATTGTAGGCAACACCTAGTTGATTCGGAATGGTTAGCAACAGCGTGTCAGCCTCCTCGATCGCCTCGTCTTTCCTAAGCTGCTCGATGAGAATATCTGGCTCGGCAGCGTAGCTGCGACCGAAGATCGCCCGTGTATTTTCGTCAAGGAACCCGATTTTGTCCTCTTCCTGAGAGCCTCGTCCGAAATAGCGACGATCACGGTCATCAAGCAACGCAAAAATACTCCGGCTAACGGAAATGCGCGGAGTACGCGTGTGACCGGCATCCTTCCAGGCTGCGCGAAAGGCGCGAATCTGCGCGGCCTGTTGGATGTGGAGCGGCTCGCCGGTCTCGTCGAATTTGAGGGTTGACGTCTGCAGATTCATTCCTAGTTTCGCGGCCCATGCTGCTGTCGCGTTGGAAGCAGACCCCCACCAAATTCGATCGCGCAATCCCGCAGAGTATGGCTCAAGGCGTAGGAGTCCCGGAGGATTGGTAAACATTGGACGTGGGTTAGGCTGAGCGAAGCCCTTTCCGCGCAGCAACTCAAGAAATTCTTCGGCATGTCTTCGGCCCATACCTGCATCGTCCTCGCCTTCAATCGGGTGGTAGCCAAAATAGCGCCAACCATCGATGACTTGCTCGGGGGAACCGCGGCTGATTCCCAGCTGCAGTCGGCCGCCAGAGATTAGATCCGCAGCCCCAGCGTCCTCCGCCATGTAATGAGGATTCTCATACCTCATATCGATAACCGCGGTGCCAATCTCAATCTTTCGAGTCTTAGCACCCACCGCCGCGAGTAGTGGAAAAGGTGATGCTAGTTGCTGCGCGAAGTGATGAACACGAAAGTAGGCTCCGTCCATTCCCAAGCGCTCGGCCTCCACGGCGAGGTCAATGGACTGCAGGAGAGCGTCGGTCCCCGATTGTGTTCGTGACTGCGGTGAAGGTGCCCAATGACCGAATGAGAGGAAGCCAATTTTCTTCATGGAATATAAGTGTCCCATATCGTTGATATGGCTGCGCGTCGTTTCTCTGCATCGCGCTCGCTGACCCAACTGATAAACGGGGATTACCGTCAACTGGGAATCTGGCAAATCCCACAAGACGATAAGGCGGGAGCTGAGTCGTATTTTGCTACGATTGCTACCCGACGTATCTTCGGAGGACCTAAAATGAGAGTGCTACTCGCAGTTTGTTTATCTCTACTGGCGATTCCGAGTTATTCCGACGCCAGACTGCATACTTTCACCAGTCCAGCTGGCGTCTTTCAGTTCGATTATCCCTCAGTTCTCGTTCATTGCAGACAGAAGCAAGCACAAGAAGGCTGGTGGGTCCCGCAGGACAACTGCAACAGCCATGACGGAATCTGCGACGACCAAGGAAGCTTGGCCGTTACCATCGCGTGCTTTGCCTATCCCAAAGACGAGTTCAAGGACAAGCCGGAGTTTTCGGCAGCCGCATTTTTCGTGGCCGAGGTTCGTACAGCAGGTGCCGAGGCAGGTTGCCTGAGAGGTTCACAGAATTGGCTGATTGAGAGGACCGAAGACGCTATCATCCATTCCGTGCGCATGAAGCGTTTCATGACCAGCGACGCCCGGCTTGGTGGCGGACAAACCGGAGAAAGCTACCGCGTGTTTCGCGGACGTACTTGCAACGAGTTCGGAATCCAGTGGGAGAGCACGAACCCGGCGGCCTTCGACCCGGCACGATTAAGCGATTCACGAAGCAAGACGCGGCCAAGGTTTCCTCCGCCCTGCAACGGCCCATTGATTCCTTCGTCTTTTTGAAGTAACTCAAAGGGCGAAGCGAACTACGTTGACCAGCCCAAGTCCCGATTAACGGAATGTAGGGATTTGGCCGATTCCTCTCGCGGCCCACACTAAATGCCAACCTCCAAAGCCATGAAAATAGACAGCACTGAAATCCCAGTGAATGGCTCTCTGGATAAATCCTGAGAAACTTATCGTCAACTGGGACTATTTTGAATCTGCCGCTCCGATTTGGCTGAGATGATGGACCAGATGGACGAAATAGTCGTTCGCGAGAAAACTGAGCGTAACTGGCTCTCCCGTTCCGACGCGGCATAAGGTTTCCAGCTTCGAGGCAGGTAGATGAGCAATAAGGTAAGCAAGGAAGCGATTATACGAGGCCCACAGAGCTACTAGCGTGAGCCAATCGGCTTCACTTACGGCTTGCACACGTACCCACGCGTCCTGGTCGTAACCGGGAAAATCCAAAGACGTTTGCAGAGGTGCTCGCACGAATCGCTGATGATTGTTGGACGCCGAATCAATTAAATGTACTATGACTTGCTTGCTCGACCAGCCACCTGCCAGCACTGGTTTGGCACTCTCTTGCTCGCTGATTCTGCGGAGAATTGGTTCCGCTGATTCGACGACGAGCAACAGCTTCTTACTCAGCTCTTTCATTGAATTCCCTCGTTCGGTCGATAATACCTCGCAAAGTCAGGATTGCGTCTGAGAGCTTATTGGCATCTGGGAATCCGGCGAATCCGAGATGACGAGAAGCGGACTGCTCGGGCGTTGAGTAAACCGGCAGACTGCAAGTCATCGTGGCCGCACCGGCTGATCGGGTGTAGAGTCGTCGAACCATGAAATGGTATTTACATGCCCTCCGCAAATACGCAGTGTTCAAGGGCCGGGCGCGTCGTCGTGAATACTGGATCTTCGAATTGATGAACGCCGCTATCACGCTGGCGCTCTTCGTGTTGGCCGTCCAGCTTGGCAAAGCGGGTTATCCGTACTTCTTGAGCCTGCCATTTCTCTATATTGCCGCAACGATGTTTCCATCACTTTCCAGCTTGATCCGGCGGCTCCACGACACGGGTCGCAGCGGTTGGTGGCTCTGGATTAACTTGATTCCACTGTTCGGTCCCATTTCATTGCTGATTTTTACTGCTGAGGACAGTCAGCCGAGCGAAAACGGATACGGCCCAAATCCGAAACAGCAGCCCATCAGGGAGGCGACCAGCAGCACTGGAATGGGCTACTTGGCGCGATTAAAGTTCTCCCCACTCATCTCGCAGACCGCGCTGAGCTGCGCGAACGGTTTGAGCGCGAAGCAAAAACCATCGCCGGTCTGAATCATGCGCATATCTGCACGCTCTACGACATCGGCCATCAGGACGGAACCGACTATCTCGTAATGGAATACTTGGAAAGAGAAACGCTGGCGGACCGCCTGAAGAAAGGTCCGCTGCCGATGGAGCAGGTGCTGCAGTACGCGATTGAGATTTCGGACGCGCTCGACAAAGCCCACCGCAACGGCATCACGCACCGGGACGTGAAACCCGGCAACATCATGCTCACGAAATCGGGCACGAAGCTGCTGGACTTCGGCCTGGCCAAATTGCAGCAGGAAGCAAAACCCTCTACTCCTTTCTCGGAACTCCCCACGATCCAGGGCGGCGAGACCGCCGAGGGAACAATCCTGGGGACGCTGCAATACATGGCGCCCGAGCAAGTGGAAGCCAGACCCGTGGACGCCCGCACCGACATCTTCGCTTTCGGCGCTGTGGTCTACGAAATGGCGACAGGCAAGAAAGCTTTCGAAGGCCGGAGCCAGGCCAGTTTGATCGCCAAGATTCTGGAGACCGACCCGCCGCCGATCTCTTCCCTCCAGCCGGTGACGCCGCCCGCCCTCGATCACCTGGTGAAGAAATGCATGGCCAAGGAACCCGAGAAAAGATGGCAGGCGGCGAGCGATATTTGCGACGAGCTGAAATGGATCGCCGAGCAGGGACAGGGAACGCAGGCGACAACGGCGGCATCCAGCATAGCCAAACGCGGCGTCCGCGAGCGTCTCGGCTGGCTGGTGGCTGCGGGTGCCATCCTCGTTGCGGTCGTGCTTGCCGCAGCGGTCTTCTACTTCCGCCGGCCTTCGGCGGAACCGAAGGCCGTGCATTTTACTGTGGTGCCGACGGAAAAGCAAAACTTGCCGTTGAATGGCCTCGGCCCGAACTTCTTTAGTGTGTCTCCAGACGGCAGTAAGGTGGCATTTGTAGCGATGGACCCCAGTGGCCATTCCCAGCTTTGGCTGCGCGACTTCGATTCCGCAACTGCGCAGCCGCTACCTGGGACCGAGGATGCATGGGGGCCCTTCTGGTCGCCGGATGGCCGCTTCGTTGCTTTCACTGCTGGTTTGCTCAAGAACGTCCCGGCTACCGGAGGCCCCGCCGAAACCATCACGGCTTCGCCGGCCGACTATGGGGGAACCTGGAATCGCGATGGGGTCATCTTAATCTCGACCGGGCCCGGGAGTCCGATTCTTCGCGTCCCTTCAGCGGGCGGTTCGCCGACTCCTGTCACCTCATTGGACGTATCCCAGCAGGCGCTCTGGCACGCTTGGCCATACTTTCTACCGGATGGAAAGCACTTTCTCTACACAATCATTGCTTCGAACTCGGAAAATAGTGGGATATACGTGGGATCGCTTGATTAGAAAGAAACGAAGCTGATTCTGAAGGCCCACTCTTCCGCACTGTATGCCCCCCAAGGTTATCTTTTGTTTAACCGTGTGGGGACCTTGTTAGCTCAACCCTTCGACGCGGATCGCCTGGAGCTGAAGGGTGACGCCATCCCCATCGCCGAGGGCGTTCAGTTCAATGCCGCGAACGCCAAGGCGGCCGTCACCGTCTCCGCTAACGGCGTGCTGGCCTACCGATTGGTACCGACAGCCGCACAGAACAAGCTAGTTTGGGTGGACCGAAAAGGAACGGAGCAACCACTGGCCGCTCCGCCCCACGCCTATCGAAACCCACGGCTCTCTCCAGATGGCCAGCGCGTGGCCGTTACGATTGACGAGTTGGGAACCCAGGAGTGGCTTCTGGACACCAAGCGGGGCACATTGACCCGGCTGACCTTCGAAGGGAGCTACAACGGCGCTTTGGCGTGGACGCCCGACGGAAAGAGAATCGCATTTGGATCGGACAGGGCGGGGCAGCGGAACCTGTTTTGGCAACTGGCAGACGGCAGCGGCGGGACGGAGCGGTTAGCAACGAGCGACCGATCGCAAATCGCAAGCTCCTGGTCTCCCGATGGACAGACGCCGGCCTTTGAGCAAACCGACTCCGGTACTGGTTACGACCTATTCGTTTACCGGCTCAGGGACCGAAAAGTGGAGACGTTCCTGCAAACACGGTTCAACGAAGTCGCTCCTAAATTTTCGCCCGACGGCCGGTGGCTGGCTTATATCTCGGATGAGTCGGGTCGCAACGAGGTTTACGTCCAGCCCTATCCGGGGCCCGGGGGCAAGTGGCAAATTTCGACGGAAGGCGGCACGGAACCCGTTTGGGCGCGCAATGGGGAACTGTTCTACCGGAACGGGGACAAGATGATGGCCGTGGCGACGAACACCAAGGGGAACTTTTCCGCGGATACCCCGAAGGTCCTCTTCGAGGGGCACTACGCCACATATAACACCATGCCTGCCTATGACGTCACGCTCGAGGGCCAACGATTCCTGTTGGCGAAGACCTCGGAGCAGGGCTCGCGGGAAATCAGCGTCGTGCTGAACTGGACCGAAGAGTTGAAGCAGAAAGTTGCCGCCGGAAAAAATTAAATTCAGTGCAGCCGCCAATAACGTCTCAGTGCTAGGCCAAGTCCTGGGAAACGGCTTACCGGAAGGTGGCTTTTCGCGCGACGATTGGAAGCAAAACCGCACCTTTCGCAAATCGTAGGCGTCGGCGGGACTTCGGTAAGCGCGGGTGCTCTGAGGCTGATAAGCTTTCGCGTTATGCATGTTTGAATTATTTTTTGCTCCCGAACTTCTTCCTGGCCGCGCCCTTCGAACGAGCGTAAGACGTCATCTTATCCTTCAACGAGCCATGGCAATCGGGACAGACGCGATATAAGATTGAAAGTCGCTTTCTGCATTTTGGGCACTCTTTCCAGGTCTGCATAGCTCGATTCTCCCCGCCACTTAATCGAATTGCAAGAAAAACACACAGCCTGAGTTTTTCAATTTGCGCCTAAACGGCGCTTGACCCGGAACACTTACACGCGGGCCGGTTGGGTTGCGGGGAGATCATGCACAAGCCTCCCACAGCCTCAGCACACGGCCACCAGAGGCCCGCTGGCGCACGATCCGGCATTCTCCGAGCTTGATTTCTAAGTAGCATCGGCGGTATAACTTGACGGCTAGAGCCCAGTAATTCGCTATCCACAGAACACGGGACAGTGAGGTCTGTTCCGCTGAGGAGGGCTAAATGGACCGAGCCCCTGTTTACTATCGCCCCCATTACCACATCCGCTGGGAGAACAAGACAACTTTGGACTGGGAGTGCTTTCATACCTACTCGGACGCAACCAGGCGCGCGGCGGAACTTGCAAGACCGTACGAACTATTCACGATTGAAGAAGTTTCTTCCGATTGTCCGCGCTTCGGGACAAACAGTGCCGCGGCTGGGGATTCCGGCGAAGGTAATCGGGATTCCGGGCTGATCGTGATCAGCATTCCGGAGTGATGTGATCAGTCGTCGGAGCGAAGCGACGCTGGCCGGAGGATTTTGCATAAAGTGATCACGATCGTCAAGGGAAAGGTGTGGTCGCCGCCGTAGCTGTGGGAAAGTGGGAATCGCGAAGCGATTTCCAAGGGCGCTTTTTGCCCGGCTTTTCCACAGCTTTTTACCCGCCCATGGTTGGTCACTTTTCTCCCTTCTCTCGCCGAGGCTTCCGCATCGATTCGCCGCGCATCTCGATACGATGGGCGTTGTGCACGAGCCGGTCCAGGATCCCGTCGGCCAGTGTGGGATCTCCGATCTGCTCGTGCCAGCGGGACACTGGCAGTTGCGCGGTCAGGATCATCGAACGTGTTTGGTAGCGGTCTTCAGCGATCTCCCAGAAGTCCCTGCGCTCTGATTCCACCATCGGGGCCATGGCCCAGTCATCGATCACCAGCACGTCGATCCGGTTCAGGCGTTTGAGCAGTTGGCGAAGACTGCCATCGGCTCGTGCCATGCTTAGATCCCGGAACAGCGTTGCGGTCCTGGTGTAGTAAACCGAATAGCCATCCCGGCAAGCCTTCTGCGCCAATGCCGAAGCTACATAGCTCTTGCCAACACCTGTTGGCCCGAGCACGAAAATGTGTTCGTGATTCTTCACCCACCCAGACTCTTGAGCCAGCCCACGGATCACACTTTTATTCAGCCCCCGTTCCGCGCGATAGTCGATGTCCTCGACGCAAGCGGCTCCACGCAAGCGCGAAGCTTTGACCCGTCGCATCAACGCCTGGTTCTCTCGCCAGCTCCACTGCTGGTCGATCAGCAGCGCCAGACGATCCAGGAAGCCCAGCTCTCGTGCCGCCTCATCTTGTTCCTGCCGTTCGATGGCTTCGATCATCCCGTGCAGTCGAAGTGCGTACAGTTTTTCTTTTGTAGGTTGTTGTAACATCGCTCAGACCTCCTCACTGAAGTACCCGGCGCCCCGGATGTTGTCGTGAAGAGGCGGGAGAGGAGGCGAAGATGGTTCGGTCAGCGGTTGTTGGTCCAGGGAGTTCTTCAGGATCGATTTCACGCTTTGGTAGCGGTAGGCGCCGGCCCGCAGCGCCCGATCCGCTGCCGCTTCTACCCTTCCCGCCGAGTATTGTTCAGCCAGCCGGATAATTCCCAAACAGGATCGATAACCCATTTCCGGATGCGGCTTCTCGGCCAGGATCCGTTCGAATAACCGTGCCGTGTGTGGTCCGATCTGCTCCGCCCAGTTCACCATACGCGAGGGAGTCCATTCCAGATGCGCTTGGTGACTCTTGGGCCGATGTTCTCGCTCGGTGATTACCTGCTCTCGGCCACGCCCGCGAAGATGTGAGGCCACGCGCTGCCCCTTGTGGAAGATCTCGACGGTCGTGGGAGTCGCTCGCACTTCCACCAGTTCTTGAACCAGGGTGTAGGGCACGCTGTACAGATTGGCCTGGAAGGCGATGTGGTAATCGATGTTCACCCGGGCGCGTGACCACTGGCTCATGTCGAAGGGCTCGGCCGGTAACGGTCGTAGGGCACTGCGTTCCAGCGAAGCGAACAGACTGGCACGCGATCCGTCGCGCTTCCGAAACGGCCGCTGGTTTAACCGCCCGAGCAGTTCGCGGATCGCGTGGTTTAGATCTTCCAGCCGAAAAAACTGCCGGTGACGCAGCGCGGCCACGATCCAGCGTTCGACGATTTGTACGCTAACCTCGACCTTGGCCTTGTCCCGCGGACGATACGGACGCGCCGGCACAACACCCACGCCGTAGTGCATAGCCATTTCTTGATACGTGGGGTTCAGATCCGGATCGTAGCGACAGGCGCGGCTTACTCCCGTTCGCGGATTGTCGGGCACAAGCAATCGAGGAACTCCGCCGAAGTACTCAAAGGCATGGATGTGAGAGCCGATCCAAGCGCTCAGCTGCTGATCGCGGGTCGCTTCAGCGTAGGTGTAGGAACTGGCCCCTAGCACCATCACGAACAGCGAGGCTTGCCAGATCTCTCCCGTGTCTGGGTCCTGCACCGGGATCGTCGCTCCGGCCCAATCGACGAAGCCCTTCTCGCCAGCCTTGTGCTCCTGGCGAAGAACCACGTCCTGCTTCCCCCGCCACTGCCGATACAAATCGCAGAACCAGCTGTAGCGATACCCCTCCGGGTTCTTCTCCCGATACTCTTCCCAAGCTAACTGCAATGTCAGATGGGCATGTTGCTGGAGCTGATGGTGGAGGGCTGGAAAATCAGGAAAGGCTCGCTGAGAGGATTCTTCGATCGAACGCTGCTTCCCAAATACAGCTTCTGCAATCTGCTTCTCGTCCCATCCTTCCGGCAGTGGCCACTGCATCCCCGCTCCTGCCGCCTTCTTCAGGTAGTTATGGACGGCCCCCTGGCTGATCGAACAGGCTCGGGCGATCTCCCGCTGCCCCAGCCCCAGTTCAAATCTTAAACGTAGAACTTCCTTGATCTTGCGCATGGACAATCTCCTGGTTGGCACGCTGTCGGTCTCCTAAGTTACCCTCGGAGACTAGCTTGCCTTCTGTGATGTCCAGCGCCATTGCTCTGTGGAAATCATTCCGGGGCATCGTGATCACCGTTCCGGTGATCGCGATAAACTGATCACGATCACACCGGAATTCTGATCACCATCGTCCGGAACGGTGATCACGATCAGCCCGGAACCGCGATCACGATCGCCCGGAATCGGTGATCACCATCGTCCGGAATCCCCAGCGGCACGAGAGTCCTAAATATCAAACTGAACCATTACCGCAAATTGATTGAACTTGCCAAGCGTATTTCTCGACGGCGCTGGACCGGGAACACATTCACACCTTGCAATTTTCTTTTTGGGAGGCGCGTCCTGGCGGCCGGTGCCATCGTGGCCAAGCCGCAAAAACCTACATTCGGATAACTTATCAGGTTGTGGCCGACGAGACGACAGGTCTCGGCGTTGCGGGAGATCGATGAATTAATCTTTCCGCATCTTATCCACTGGCGCTCTTACATTCGAGGCTCTGTACTTCAGGAAGAACGGCAACTGGAAGGCAAACCGAAATGTTCGTTCCGTTGGCGTTTGACTGAATATCGATGGTGCCATTTAGATGGTGGACGCGCTCACGCATTCCAGCTATTCCAACACCAGTACGATGGCCCTGTATCTCCGCGAGCTTTTCCGCTGGTATTCCTTTGCCTTCATCTTGAATCTCGAAAGAGACGCTTTCTCCCTTGCGCGACAGCCGTAGAAGTTGTCCCGCCTTTAGTTGAAACCTGAAGAAGGAAGTAGCGGCTCTCGGCCCGGACTCGGATAGAGTCCGGGATGAGAACTCTTTTTAGAGAGGAGAGCCGCTATGGCCGACAGATACCAGAGCAGTGGGAAGAAGTCCACGAAGAAGTTCGAGGTGCTGGGGAGCAAAGAAGTGGCGGTGCGGTTACCGCTGCCGCTGGTGGAGGTGTGGGAGGAGTTGCAGCCCGAGGTCGAACACCTGACCGGGCTGGCGGGGTTGAAGATCATTCGGGCCGTGATCGAAGATGAAGTGATGCGACGCGTAGGGCCGCGTCACCAACCGGATGCGGCGTCGAGTTGCTTGCGATGGGGTCAGCAATCGGGCTACGTGGTGTTTGCTGGGCAGAAAGTAGCGGTGCAGCGTCCGCGGGTGCGCACGCGTCAAGGGGAAGAAGTGCAGCTGGACAGTTACGCGCGGCTGCAACACGACGGGCGACGGCAGCGGGCAGTGCGGGAAGGGATCGTGGCCGGGCTGACCTCGCGGAACTATCATCGTGCGGTGGACAGCGTGCTGTCCGGCTACGGGATCGAGAAGTCCAGTGTGAGCCGCCAGTTCGTGCAGGCCAGCACGGCACAACTGAAAAAGCTCTACGAGAAAAGACTGGAGGAACTGGATCTGGTGGCGATCTTGATCGACGGGATTCATCTGGGCAAGCAGGTGTTGGTCGTGGCGCTGGGCATCGAAACGAGCGGGAAAAAGCAGGTGTTGGGACTCTGGCAGGGCGCGACGGAGAACACCACCGTGGTCAAAGAACTGCTGGAAGACCTGGTAGCACGGGGCCTAAACCCAGAGAGACGCTACTTGTTCGTGATCGACGGGGCCAAGGCACTGCGCGCGGGGATCGAGCGGGTGTTCGGCAAACGGGCCGAAGTGCAGCGCTGCCAGATCCACAAGCGGCGGAACGTGAAAGAGCATTTGCCCAAGAGCGCCCAGGGAGATACGGATCGAAGAATCCGCAACGCCTACGCGATGACCGGCTACGCGGAGGCCAAAGCGGAACTTGAAAAAATCTTCCGGCAACTGGAGCGCATCAATCCGAGCGCAGCACACAGCCTGGAAGAAGGGTTGGACGAAACTCTCACCGTGCACCGGCTGGGCGTGGGAGGGCTGCTACGGCAGACGTTGGCTTCGAGCAATCCCATCGAGTCGTGCCTTTCCACGGTCGAGCGCGTGGCCCGGAATGTGAAACGCTGGCGAGCCGGGGACCACGCGCTGCGCTGGACGGCCACCGGATTACTTGAAGCGGAAAAGAAATTCCGAAAGGTGAAAGGCTTCCGGGAACTGGAACTCCTGCAGCGCAAACTGAATCCGTTATTGACTCAGCAGGAGCAGGTCGCATAAGGTGCCCGAAGTCGAGAGCCGCCACTTTCAACTAAACCGGGGACAATTTCCAAGATTGAGGTCGCCGGGATATGGATTATGGAGAGAAATTCGCTCAAGTGATGGCACAGGCAATCGAACGTGAGGAATCGGAGCTAAGAGACCTAAGGGCCAAGCGAAGACATCCGGCACCGTACACTTTGGATACGGTCCAAAAATACGGTGAGCTATGGTTCTGGCCCCTGTTTCTTAAAGAAGCTCTGCGCGATCTGGATTTCCCCGAGGTGGGTGGTGCCTCTTAACGTTGGCCAAACGAATTGAAAGTCAAGCCTGGCGACATAATTCAATGTACTTTTCTTTCGGGGCCTATTTATCTTTTAATTCAGCCTTCAATTCCAGGACGCCATGCAGTTTGCGAAGCAGAGTGTCCTTTGTAAAGGGTTTGGGAAGAAGAATGAATTCAGAATCGGTGAGCCCAGAATGGTTGAAGCCAGTATAGCCTGACATGAAAACTACTCTCATATCAGGTCTGATGAAACCCAACTTGTCGGCCAAATCTCGTCCATTCATTCCCGGCATCACCATGTCCGTGAGCAGCACGTGGATCGGACTCTTGTACTGCCGAGCAATTTCGATCGCCTGCTCCGGATGGGACGCTTCAAGCACCGTATAGCCGTTGTCGATTAGTAAGGTACGCGTCAGCTCCCGGAGGGGTTCGGCGTCTTCCACAAGCAGTATTGTTTCCGTGCCGCGCAACGATTCAGCCGGGTCGGGGATTGAAGTCTCTACACGTGTCGCCTGACTGCTCAGAGGTAGGTAAATTTTAAACGTAGTGCCATGTCCCGTTTCGCTATACACCCAGATATGGCCACCGCTCTGCCTAACAACTCCGTAAACTGTCGAAAGCCCCAACCCCGTTCCTTTGCCAACTTCCTTGGTCGTAAAGAACGGTTCAAATATGTGGCCCAGGGTTTCAGCATCCATTCCTGTTCCAGTGTCAGAGATCGTTAAGGAAACACATGGACCCGCCTGTTGAGGCGGGTGTCGACGAGCGTAGTCGTCGTCCAGATGAACGTTCGCGGTCTCAATCCGCAGTTTTCCGCCGTACGGCATCGCATCCCTTGCGTTCACGACCAGATTGACGATGACCTGCTCGATTTGTCCTTGATCTGCCTTTATGTTTGCCAATTCCGATTCTAGCGAAGTGCTGAACTCTATATCCTCGCCAATGAGACGCCGCAGCATCTTTTCCACATTGCGGACAATCGCATTGAGATCCAGGATTTTGGATTCGAGCACTTGCTGGCGGCTGAAGGCCAAGAGTTGGCGGGTTAGCGAAGCGGCGCTTTGCCCAGCCTTCTTGATTTGCTCACACTTCTTGTGCAGAGGATCATCGGGGAGAAGACCCTGTTCGATCAGTTCACTGTAACCAATGATCACGCTCAACAAATTATTGAAATCGTGGGCGATTCCACCCGAAAGCTGACCGATGGCCTCCATCTTCTGCGATTGGCGCAGCTGCTTCTCCAAGCCCTTCTGATCCGTAAGGTCCTTAACGATTGCGAGGACGCATGTCTGTCCGTCTATCTCGATAATCTCAGCCAAAATCATTCCGGTGCGCTGTTCCCGGGACTTCGTAAGAAAAATAATTTCCAGATCACGAACCGAGCCTCGTTTCATGAGGATCTCGACAAACTTGGCTCGATCTTCGGCCCGCTCCCAAAAGTGCAGGTCCAGGGAGGTGTGGCCGATCACCTCTTCCCGTCGGTGCCCGGTGATGCGAAGGAAGCTTTCGTTTACATCAAGGTAGAGCCCATTGGACATGGTGGCAATGGTCATGGGCTCCGGGTTCGCGTTAAAAGCTTTATAGAACCTCTCCTCCGCCTTCTTACGTTCCGTAATATCCTGGGTGGTCCCAACTAGCCGCACCAGACGATTGGTCTCTTTGTCGCGAACCACATTTGTATGCGATTGAATGAAGCGCACGGCGCCACTCGGCCGGATGATCCTATATTCGAGGCTGACTGAGCTTCCTTCGCGAATGCCCCTCCCAAGTTCCTCTCGGATTCGGACCTTATCCTCGGGATGTAAAGCGTCCAGGAATGTTGCCCCGGAAACCGCGATTTGTCCGGGCTCATACCCAAAGATGCGAAAGTTTTCGTCCGACCAGCGTAGCGGATTCTTCTCAAAACCGCCCAAGTTTGAAATCTCCATCTCATAGCTACCCAGATGAGCGATTCGTTGCGCGGCTGCGAGATCCGCTTCTTTCCGTTGCAGCGTTTTCGCTGCCTGAAGTCGGTCCGAAATGTCGCGCAACATTACCTGGATTGAAGGCTCACCGTCATAAACGACAGATCTCGCCACCAACTCCGCTTGAAATTCCTTTCCATCGAGACGGAGGAATTGGGTCTCATACCGCCGCACAGATTCAAAATCGTAAGTGAATTCCTGAATTCTCTGTTTTACGGCCTCTCGAACCTCCGGATGCACGGAGTCGAGGTGTTGTCTCCCGACGAGCTGACTTGCAGACGAAGCCCCAAACAATTTGGCGCAGGCACTGTTTGCAAAGATGATCGTGCCATGCCGATGGACCAACATCGCATCCGGAGATTCCTCAATAAGCTTGCGGTACGACTCTTCACTTCGGCTCAGCCGCGCTTCCGTTCGAGTTCGCTCTGTAACATCCATTGCGAATACCAGCCGGGCCCGTCGCCCAGCCCAGTCTAAGTCATGAGACATAACCTCCACTTCGATGAGAGAGCCGTCCTTTCTTTGGTGTCTCCGCCTGCCTCCTTTTTCCAGTCCCGTGCCGAGATGTGCGAGATTATCCAACAAGGCAGAGACGTCTTCACCCGGGCGGATATCCCGGATGTTCATGCCCAAGAACTCGTCACGCGAGTAGCCGTATTGTTGAAGTGCTGCTTCGTTGATCGCAAGAAAGCTTAAAGATACTACGTCGAACACCCACATCGGTGTCGGGTGTTTCTCGAAGAGCAGTCGATAAGACGCGTCTGAAGGTAGCGGCACCCCCTCCGTTTCTTTCCTGCAACGAGGTTTCTTTGTAGACTTTCGCGTTGGCACTTTCTACCTGCTCATCTGACGGGGCGCTGGGGAATCGAACTGCGTTTGCCTCATTTACTGAATTGTATGCCAATAAGGCGAACGTAGTTTTTTAGATCTATATATGTGTCTAAGTAGTTCTTATATACCCATCCCCCCAAACGTGAGAGGACACTCGGATGGTTTTAAAGGGCCCATATGGGAGACGACAAAGCAAATCTGGAAATCGCACCGCTTAGGCTCGGCGTCGAGAGCGAACCTATGCTCAGCAAGATTTGAATTCGGTATTTGGGGCACTACACTTGGACTCGAATCTTGCCGCCCGTGAACTCAAAGGCTGTGAATAACCTTCGTGATTAAACTTGCGCTGCTGATCCCAAGGCGGTAAAAGAAAGAGCCCCCCGCAGACGTCCTCGCAAGGAGCCTTCTTAGGTTTGGCGATATGCAAAATCTTTCCAAGCACTTATGGCGAGACGAACAAGGGCGAGACCTGGTGGAACTTGCATTGATCGCTGCGCTGATAACGCTAGCCGTCATCGTTGCGATTCAGATGTCCAGCACCGCGATTCAACGCGTCTTTATTAGCGCTAGCGCTTCTTCATCGGGGCACACGACTTAGCTGATCCCAACGCCGTTCATGTCCATGCGGAAGATCGCCATCGCCACCAGCGAGGCAGCGCGACGGCGCTACCTCGTAAATTCACGGCTTTAAGATTTGATTGCGAACCGCATATCGCACGAGCTCAGTTACGCTGTGAAGATCCAGTTTTCGCATGATATTGGCGCGATGGGTTTCCACGGTCTTGACGCTAATGTTTAGGTGTGTCGCGACGTCCTTACTGCTCTCCCCCGCTGTAAGCAACTGGACGATTTCCCTCTCGCGGGTGGTGAGACGGTCACGGAGCATTCCTGGCGCCTCCGCAATCCTTCCACCCAGATTAAAGTTACCCAAAATCACTTCTGTCGCACGAGAAGTAAAGTACGGTTGGCGCTTGCTTATGGTTTCAACCGCGATCAGAAGGTCTTGCATCGCATCGGACTTAACGATGTACCCACGGACTCCGGCTTTGACGCACTCTCGGATCAAGTGATCGGAGGCATGCATAGAAACGATAAGGATCTCAGTATGGTCCGAAGCAGTCAGGATTTTTCTCGCCGCTTCTAGGCCATCCAGATCCGGCATCTGAATATCCAGGATCACGATATCGGGCTTCAGTTCTTCTGCTTTAGAGATCGCCTCGGTGCCTGTTTTAGCTTCGCCGCAGATTTTCCACTCTGGACGCTCTTCAAGCAACGCCCTGATTCCGTGCCGAATAACGTCGTGATCGTCGGCAACCAGGATACGAAGGGATGCCATCCTCACAAGTATATCAATCCTAGAGGCTACCGGCTCACAGTGTGTCTCGAACCCGCTCGATCGTTAATACGGGGCAGTTCGATGGAGATGCCGGGCAGTTTTATGACGGAGAGGTCTCGGCGCTCGCCCAGGCGCCCACGACTTTTTATGATGTGGTGCTGACGAACCCGCCCTTCGGCAAGAAATCGAGCATCACCGTCGTCAGCGAAGAGGGCGAAGAAACGAAGGAAGCCCTCACCTACTACCGAGACGATTTCTGGGCCACAACCAGCAACAAGCAGCTCAATTTCCTGCAACACGTAAAATCCTTGCAGAAAATCCCAGGCCGCGCCGCGATCGTCGTGCCGGACAACGTCCTCTTCGAGGGCGGCGCAGGCGAAACGGTGCGCAGAAAACTCCTCCAGGAATGCGATGTCCACACGTTGCTGCGACTGCCCACTGGAATTTTCTACGCCCAGGGAGTAAAAGCAAACGTCCTCTTCTTCGACCGCAAGCCGGCCAGCGAACAGCCCTGGACGACCAAGCTTTGGATTTATGATTTCAGGACCAATCAGCACTTCACCCTAAAAACGAACCCGCTGCAGCGCCCAGACCTAGATGCCTTCGTCGCCTGTTATCACGCAAAAAATCGCCAAACCCGCAAAGAAACCGACCGCTTCAAATGCTTTCCCTATGAAGATTTGCTCAAGCGCGACAAGGTGAATCTCGACATTTTCTGGCTAAAAGACGAAACCCTGGAAGACTCGGCCAATTTGCCGGACCCCGACGTGATCGCCGCCGAAATCGCCGAGGACCTCCAAGCCGCCCTCGACCAGTTCGCCCAAATCGCGACCGATCTGAGGGCCAAGTGAGAACTGATTGGCTCATGAACACGTTCAGAGAGTAACATTCAGCAGCAGATCGAGATTGGACCATTTGCAGCCCATGCCGGAGTTGATTGAGTGAGACGACGACACATTTCCGAAGATCAGCTACTGGCAGAAATTGCGGTGAATGTCGGGTCATCTACAAAGAAAATTGCGGCACGGCTTTTCGAATTTGCAGACAAAGTAGGTGCAGAATCGGTGGGCCGCCACAACTCCATTTCTGTGCGTTTTAGATTGTTGGGTCGCCAAGAACGGCAGTGGCTGACACTTTTTGTGGTCACGGCGACGGGGACATTTTATTGTGGCTGGCTTTATAGGTGGCACGAGGAGGGATTTCCGAGGAGGATCGAGCGCGAATACCAAAACGACCTTGAGACTGCTCTGAATTGCGAAGTTGTCACCGGGCCGTCAGGATTCCGCACTGCTGTTCCTCTGAAGGAGATAAATCGAAGATGGCCAAGCGTCACCAGGGCCGTGCAGGTGGCGGTTCAAAGATTGCGTCGCCGCGAAAAACAACTCCGAGCAAGTAAAGTTGAACTCACGGGTTCTGCGATCGAAGGTCTGGCCACAGAGATCAAAATGACTCGCTTTGGACGAAGTCGCTCTCTTCGAGATTCTGCAAGAGCAATTGCGAATGGCGTCTGTGCAGTTTGTCGACGTGATTTCAAGAGCGTTCTGGCGGGGCGGGGTACGTGTGTTCTCCAGGTTCATCACCTAAAACAATTGAGTTCCAGAGATACACCGGCGGTCACTCGACTCAAGGACCTCGTCGTTGTGTGCGCCAATTGCCATATGCTCCTGCATTTCGTTGACCGCGGCCGTCCTCTTTTACCTTCGGACCTTCGCGCCAGACTACGAGATTCCTAACTCGCCCTAGGGACCAGACCGTTTGTGTCAAATTCTACGCAGCAACCACGTTTACGTCTGCGGATCGAATCAGCGGAATCAGCGGTGTTCTTGGTCGGGCTGGGATTATACTATGTCATCAGGCATCATGCGGGCTGTGCAGGTGCGTGCCGCGTGGTCTCATCCGGCGTAGAGGTAAAGGTATGGCAACGATCAGCAATCGAGCCTTGAGCATACTCAAGGATGTTTGTGGCGTTCACGATTTCAACGGCGAAGAGCAGGCACGCATTGAAGTGCTCGCCGAACAGCTTAACCAAATTTTGCAGGCCGCTAAGGAACGGATGAAAAAAAAAGCCGCGCCTTAGGTTCGGGAATCCTTCGGTTCATCCATGTTGTCGGCCCACTTGCCAGTGGCAATCTAAACCACGCGGCGCATCTGTGCGCTGGGCGTGGGGTAACGCGCAACGATGATACCCGTGGCTGATTTCAGAGAAATTGCCAACCGTGCGGAGCAGAAGGGCTGGTTGTGAACTAGCCCGAGCCGGGGCCGTGGTAGAATCCGCCGCATGACCAAAATCCCCGGTAGGTTACTTGTAGATTTGCTTCCGGGTGGCACCGTTCGCATGGTGTTCATAACCAGCGTTGGCAACGGATACGCATCGCCGCTGACAGCGAGTAACCTCGATACAGCGGAAAACGATTTTGTCGCCACATGCGGGCTGACGCCGGAACTCGCCGCCTCGCTGCGATCTCAACTGGATCGCAATAGGGTTGCCAGCGTGGAGACAAGCATCGACGACGCGATAGCGGCGAAATTTCGCTACACAAAACCCTACCCTCAAACCGGGCAGCGCCGGGGTCGTAAGCGGCCCAGGTTCCCTCTTCAAAGGCGACGTGCAGCTCTCCGCGCAGCCCATCAATAAACTGCAGAAGGATGCTCGCTTTCGTCTCGACGACACATTCCCGATCTCGCCGGCGGGAATTCAGGACCGCGATAGAGATGCCTTCCCTGTGGACATCCATGCCGATATACTTCGTGTCATTTATTGGGGACGCTCCTTTCGGTAGTCGATGAGGCCAACGCTCAACAACCTACTCCAGGGGCGTCCCTTTATATTGCGTCGGCTTACCAGAATCTGGCTTTTGCCGGATTCCCAGTTAGCGGCCGGACCGTTTCTCAGGCGGTGGAGTGGCTATGCTATGCTCCCGCCTAAATGAAGGTCACCGTCAGAGAGATGCGCCGCGAAGATGGGCGCTCGTTCATTGAGGTTCGCAATGCGGCGGTGCGCGGGATCGCCGTGAAAGACTACCCTCCGGAAGTCATCGAGAATTGGGGAGGCCCTCCGGTCACGGAAGCAATGCTCGAAAGCTTCTTTGTCAAGCCGGACAAGGGAATTCGTCTTGTGGCAGAAATTGAGAGCGAGATTGTTGGGATCGGAGAGCTGATAATTGCAACAAATGAGCTGAGAGCCTGCTATGTTTCGCCCAGTGCAATTCGCAAGGGCGTAGGGTCAGCGATCATCCGCGAGATCGAACGGATTGCGCTGGAGAACGGCGTGACCTTTTTGCAGCTGGATTCTTCCCTAACCGCCGAACCTTTCTACAAAGCTTTGGGATACGAGGTTTTGGGTTTGATCGTTCGCATCAATCCCAACAGCAAGGAGCGCCCTTATGAATGACACCAAGTATATTGGGTTGGATGTTCATCAAGCAACGATCTCGGTGGCGGTTCTGGATTCCTCCGGCAAGCTGATGATGGAAGCTGTTCTGGAAACGAAAGCGGAAACGATTCTCCAGTTTATTCGCGGGCTGCGCGGAACTTTGCGCGTGACTTTGGAAGAAGGAACTTGCGCGGCGTGGCTGCACGATGTGCTGAAGCCGCACGTGGCGCACGTGTTGGTGAGTGATCCGCGCAAGAACGCGCTGATCAAATCCGGGAACAAGAGTGACCGCATCGATGCCCGCAAGCTGGCCGACCTTTTGTACCTGGACAAGCTCCATCCGGTCTTTCACGGCGAAACAGGAAACCGGGCGCTGAAGGAATTGGCGCGCAGCTATCTGGCGCTGACGCGGGATACCACGCGGGTGATGAACCGCTTAAAAGCCCTGTATAGGAGTTGGGCGATTCCCTGCGCGGGGCAGCGCGTGTACGCACCGCGCTACCGCTCGGAGTGGCTCGCCAAGATCACCGAAGCGGGTGTGCACCGCCGCGCAGAGATCTACTACCACGAGTTCGATGCCTTGCGATCGTTGCGCGAGCAAGTGCGGCGAGACCTGTTGGCGGAAGGCCGCAAGCACAAGGCGATGAAATGGCTGCGGCAGATTCCTTCGATCGGACCGATCCGCGCGGCTCTGCTGATTGCTCTGATGCAAACGCCGCATCGCTTTCGCACCAAACGACAACTGTGGGCCTACTGTGGTTTGGCATTGAAGACTTCGAGCAGCGGAGAATACCAAATCGTGGAAGGCCGACTGAAACGCTCCAAGAAAATTCTGGCCATACGCGGGCTGAACACCAACCACAATCACGATCTGAAAAATATCTTCAAGGGCGCGGCAACCCGAGCCGCTGCCGTCCCTGGACCGTTGCAAGAATTTCACGCCGGTTTAGTCGGACGAGGAATGAAACCAACGATGGCGCGGCTCACTCTGGCGCGCAAGATCGCGGCGATTACTTTGATCGTTTGGAAGAAAGGAGTCGATTTCGACGCCGAACATCTGAAACAACAAGCAGCTTGAGCGCCTGTCGAGAGTCCATCCCGGATTCATCTCGGATAATGACCGGTTGGTTCTCCAGACGCTCTGGTTCGAGGGTGAGTATCCTTAAGGCCGTTAGGCGTGTGCCTCAGGCATGCAGTCTTTCGAGAAACCCTATGCCCCCTCGGATAACCAGAAAAAGCGATAGGCGAAAAGTCTCAGATAGAACTGTGGTTGGCCTTGCACAACCCGACTGCTTGTCTGCGTTGGGAACTGATCGGTATCGTTACGAAAGCAATATGAATCTGCGGAAAAGGAAAACTCGCAGAATCTCGTTTCATTACAGTGGGCTGGATGGCAAACACCTTGAGCTTTGCCGTCGCAGGGAGGTTTTTGTCTTGACATCTTCTTTTATAGAACGGCCTTACCGGTGACTGGCTTTTCCTGACCGCCCGTCTGTTGGCGCGTCTTGCTCCGTGGCATTTGACCCGGAACGCTTTCACGCGGGCCGCTGGGTTGTCGGGAGATCGTGCCATTTGCAATTCGGGCACTTTTTGAGATTAGGCCTAGATTAAGCCTAGCTTTTGACCGGCATTTGGATCAAGCTATTGAGCGGTGGAAAGCTCATCCCGCACGGGATGCCACCAAGAAGTTGCTGCTAGCCGCGACTGAAAGTACGCACTTCACTGGGCGGAAAAAGGTCGGGTGCACCGCTAGTCCTCTGCATCGCAAAGACTGAGCGCAAAAAAGCCGATTAAATTTCAATCGGCGATTTGCGCCCATGTCCGCCACAGTATTGATTTCCCTCCTTGATTCCCTTCCAGTGACAATTCCCCTCGCCGATGCTATCGTTTCTCCAGGGCAACCGGTTCGACAGAAACGGACAGCCCAAATGTCGAAGCGGTTTCAACGTGGTTATGTATTCGCGGTTGGAAAGAAATGGCATGGCCGCTACCGGAGGGATGTTCCCGGCCAACAACAGCGGGAATATCCACTTGTAGTCTTGGGCAATCGCAAGGAGATGACCAAGATCGAAGCACGCCAGAAGTTAGAGGGCATCATCGAGAAGGAAGGTCTCAACAAAAAGACCTACCTGGAACTCTTGGATGTGCCGGTCAAAACTTTCAATGACGTGGCCGATGCTTGGGAATCAAAAAGGCTTCCACGTTTGAAGATAAGCACGAGATATTCTGCGCCACAACAGATTGCCAAGCACCTCCGTCCATTCTTCGGCCCGATGTCGCTTGCGGACATCAAGACCGGCGACATTAACCGATGGATTGACCGCTTGGAGCAGATCGGTTTGGAGCCGAAGACTGTGCACAACCAGTGAAAGCAGTTCCGGTCAATCATGAACTGGCACAGCCGACAAAACGATGAACCCAAAAGAGCGTGGTATCCGACGTTGCCCGATATTCCAGAAGATGAGCAGCGATGGTTCACGCAAGAGGAGATGCGGCAAATCATTGCCGCTGCCAAGGGACAGTACAAGGTTCTGTTTCACCTTGCCGGGTCCACTGGCCTTCGTTTCGGCGAGTTGGCAGGTTTGCATGTGGAAGACATTGACTTCATGCACGGAGTGATCCGCGTACGCCGTTCCGTTTGGCGTGGAATCGAAGTCGCCGTCAAGACCAAGAAGGGGTATCGCAACGTGAACGTTGAATCCGACACGGTGCAGATGCTCAAAGAATATCTTGGTGGGCGCACTACGGGCCGCGTCTTTCAGACCAGAAATGGAACTCCGCTAGAGGATCACAATGTCGTACGGCAGGTTCTCCAGCCGATTTGCAAACGGCTGGGGATCGAGCCTGCTGGGTGCCACGCATTCCGGCACGGTCGGGTTTCCCATTTGCAAGCCAATAATGTCCCTGGTGATCTCATTAAGGATCAGATCGGGCATTCCAGCTTGAGAACCACCAGCGGGTACACACACTTTCCACCGGAGTTTGTCCGTGCTATTGTGGAGAGTGTTGGTCTCTCTTGCACACAAAAAGTTAGTTTGCACACAAGCTGAGCGTCCGTATCTTGCACGAAGAAAAGCGGTTGTTAACGTTTTTGATTGAAATTAGGGAGGGCGGTTAGCTCAGCGGTTAGAGCGTCCGGTTTACACCCGGAAGGTCGCGTGTTCAAATCACGCACTGCCCACCAATCAAGACTCTCCACAACGGGGCCGTAGTTCAGTCGGTTAGAACGCCTGCCTGTCACGCAGGAGGTCGCGAGTTCGAGTCTCGTCGGCCCCGCCATATTTTTCAGTGACCTCGTGGCACGACCGCGGGCGGTTGTGTTTGGCACCGTGCCGCAAGCCGTTGGAAATCAGTGCCACGTATGCAGAAAGGGTAATTCCCTTCCTCTCCGCGGAACCCGCTCAATACCTAACTTGCTACCCCTCCGCTCAGGCTTTTTCCCGATTGTCCGGGTCAGGGATTTGACCGATCCTCGGACCTAGGCTGGGTGTCTCCAGGCTAGAGGGAGCCACGATTGACGAGCGCTAGTTAAAATTCGAGATGACGGAGAGACTTGTGGACTTCACGCGTAGAACGCTGAAAGCGGCTATTCTTGCGGATGTTATCCTCCTCCTTCTTTTGGTCATAAGCTTTTCCGGATGCGGCGCGGTCGGTTCAACCAGCGCGCCTTCAAGCACCCCCCCAGCAGGGATTTCAATTTCTTTGGCTACGGCCCCACCCGCGAGCATGAACACGGGGGCTACAGCCGTTATCGCAGCAACCGTGTCGAATGACAGTTCCGGCGCTGGCGTCGATTGGAGCTGCAGCCCCGCGGGGTCGTGCGGATCGTTCAGTCCGGCCCACACCGCAAGCGGCGCGAATACGACCTATACCGCACCGGGCGCGGCTAGCGCCGTGATAATCACCGCTACAGCAACCGGCAATCATTCGGCAACCGTCGCGGCAAGCGTCACGGTCATTCTCCCGACCACTTCCGGCCCGCCGCCCACCGGTACCGGACCGTCCCTGACTTCCGGCCAGTTTGTCTTTCTCGTTCGGGGCGAGACCTTGAACACGGCACCCTATGGGATTTCCGGGGCCTTTGCCTTGGACTCAAATGGCAACGTCACCGGCGGAGAACAGAACTACGTCAGCGTGGGAGGCGCGAACTCTCCCGAGCCGGGCGGAGACACGATTACCGGCGGAACATTAACAGCGGGCGCCAACGGCATGGCTAATCTTACGTTACTTACCAACAATTCGGCGGCAGGCGTCAACGGCACCGAAACCTTTAGTATCTCCGTTGCCAACAGCAAGCATGCGCTGATCGAGGAATTCGACTCCAGCGCGACCTCCAGCGGTACCCTCGATTTTCAGACGGTCGCTCCCGGGGGGCTGGCCGAAATTAACGGGCAATTTGTGTGGGTGGTCGAGGGCAAGCGAGGAACGCTTGAAGAAGTGTTCGGCGGACTGCTGACGGGCGACGGCGCGGGCAATGGCACGATCACCGTGGACGTGAATGACGACGGCTCCGGCCAGCACGGCGGCACGAACACGGCCGTTTACACTGCCCCCGATAGTTATGGCCGGGGAACGTACACCACACCCGCGGATACCCTGCTAGTTTATTATGTGGTTAACTCTAAAGTTTTTCGGCTGGCGACATTCGATTCCGGATGGTCGGACGTGGGCTCCGCATACGCAGGCATGACCAACACTTCTAACGCTTCCCTGCACCAGCAGTATGTATTTGCCGACTCCAGCGCGTTTTTCACCGGCGCTACGTATGCGGCCGCGGGACAGATCTCCTTCGATGGGAATGGGAACGTGTCCGGGTTTGCAGACGTCGATGAAAACGGACAGTCGACCGCCGCGGCGTTCACCGGAACCTATACGATGGGCACTAACGGCTACGGCAGCGTCACCATTACTCCAGGGAACACGCAGGACTTTAGCGCCCTGGGATTATACCTGGCCGACCCTACGATCAACTTCGCCGATCCGAACAGCAGCGCTTCCTCCGGCGGCGGACTCGCGGGGGTGATCATCGATCTTGATACCAAGATCGTCGGTTCCGGCGCGCTGATCGCGCCCCCGGCTCAAGCGGCAACGCCAGCCGGGAACTTTGCCGAGCAGCTTCAGGCATCGAATACGAATCACGAGGTCGATGCGGTGGGCGCGGCAACGATTACCGGAACGGCGGTAACCGGAACCGAGAACCTCAACGACCTCCTAAATACGGGCCTCAAGAGTGCGCTCGCTTCATCGGCTACGCTGGCGGCTGACACCAACCATGCGGGGCGCTTCACAATCCAGGTTTCGCTGGTAAGCACGCCGGCCCAAACACTGAATCTGGTTTTATACCAGTTCAGCAGCACTCAGTATGTGATGGTCGAAGCCGATTCGTCTCAATTTGGCGCGGGGATTCTCGAGCAGCAGCAGTAGGCCCAGCGTTTTCAGGCGGCGGCCATAATAGACGCGGCGGATGCTTATCAGTTTAATGCTTGAGAAATCTTGAGGCGTGAGAGATCGATGCGCGGAGGCGCTCGATATGAGGCGCAGTTTTCGTTTGAAATTCGCGCCCGGCCGAGTGCTATTGATCGGCGCTGCTATACCGGACGCGCTAAAGTTTTGGTTACCGGTTCGTGGTTGGACGAAATCGGAGGCGCGGTAGCCAAGCGGCAAGGCACAGGTCTGCAAAACCTTATCGGCGGTTCGACTCCGTCCCGCGCCTCCAAATCAGCGAGCAGCCAGATGCGGATAAGACCTACGAGGCCGATCCCGCCTCAACCGCGCTTGCCGGCGGACGGAATCACGCCGAAAACGAGCGATCCGAGATAGACCAGGATTCCAAGTCCGATTAACAGCACCCCAACGAATGTAAACAGCACAAATGCCAGGGGATGAAACCACAGAAGCGTGACGACTTCGACGAGCAAACCCAGGATAATCAGCGAGCTGGCGACCCGCAAAAGCGTCTGTTCTCCCATTTGGTGAAGGTTCATTGTGCCGGGCTCCAGAATTTCAAGTGGTTGAGCTGCGATACGTCGTGGACCATCGAATGACAGGAAATGCACGACACTTGATTGGATTTCAGCGTGTCCATCATGGCGGTGTGGACCGGGTTCGACTCAAAGCTGCGGGCGCCCAAATGGCAGCGAAGGCACTGGTTGTTGTTGAACCCGCCCGGTATGCGAATGCTGGCTGGATCTGGCGGCGTGCCCACGTATTGATAGTAAACCCGTTTCAGGCCGCGCAGTTTGTCACGGAAAGGACCGTAAATGGTGTAGTCGGCATGGCAGGAGTAGCAGGCTTGGTCCGCCGGAACTCTGTGGTTCTGAAAGTGCTGCGCGGGAAGGTACTCGGGGTCATCGATGTACAGGCTGCGACCGTATGGCTGCATGACGTGACACGAAATGCAGAATTGCGTTTGTTCCGAGCGCTGCATGTGGAAGTTCATTCCTCCCACGACGCAAAGAGCCGGGAGCACGCACAACCCGATAAAAGCCAGGATTCTCCAGCCGGCGCCTATCGTCACCGAAGGCCGAATTAAAAAGATGCACGCGAGAATAATGCTGACCACGATTTGAGCGATGAGAATCCCACTCACGATACCTCCAGGCCACACGCCGGCGGAGTGATGGCGGCGAGGCCGCGCACCGTCCTCCCGGCGTCACTTTTTTCCGAGATCGTGAACGTACGCGGCGAGATCCTTGATATCCTCTTCCTTCATCTTATCGCCGTATTTCGGCATCTTGTTCTTGCCCTTCGTTATGATATCGGCAAGTTCCGCAACACTCTCCTTCTGCACGTCCGGAGAATGGAAATCGCGAACGCCCAGGGCCTTTCCGGCCGGGGTACTCCCGCTGCCGTCAGGGCCGTGGCAGCCCGCACACTTCGTCTTGTAGGTAGCCTCGGCGTTTTGCGCCCGCGTTACCGGCACACAAAACAGAAGCAAAGCAAACAGAAAAGCCAGACCCTCGCATAACGCGACCTTTTTTCGCATGAAACGACACCTCCCGAGAGGTAGGGTACGTCAAAAAGCATATCGAAACGAGAACGTAATGTTGCTGCCGTTGAAATTCTGCGACGGAAGCGCGGCCAGCCCGGCCGGGTTCGCAACGCCTCTGTCGTCGTAGCCGTAGTAGTTCCAGGCCGTTTTGTAGATCAGACCTTTGTAGAGGTCAAACGCCAGACTGGCTAGCGGCTTGAGGTAGTTGAAATCGAGGGTGCCGGTGGGCGTCAGCGGATTGAGGAAGGTGGTATTGCCGCGCACGATGCTTCCCGCGTATCCGATCGAGGCGGTTACGCGTTTGTAGGGCTTCCACATCACATCGCCGTAGGCGTAATAATCATCGCTCGAATAATACGACAGGGTTCCCAGCGGAGAGGTTGCGCCGGGAATCGTGCAAAGGGACGTAAAAATCGTGGAACCGGTGTCCGGGAAACAGATGTAGGTCTGCGTATACATGTTCATGTAATTGAAGCCGAAATCGACAAACAGCTTGGCGTTCGGGGCCAGCGTGGTCATGAAGCCGTAGGCGCGTCCGTGCTCGATGTTGTTGACCATCGATACGTTGTCCCGATTCTCGTGAATATCCACCGAACTGCTCACCGTCGCCCACGGGGCGGGGTTGTAGCGCACTTGCACTTTGTAGCTCTGCAGCTGCCGGGGACTGACGCGGGTAAAGGAATTGTCGTTAGAGCCGAGCATGAAGTCGGCGCTGATTCGCAGCTGATCGATGGGCCGTACTGTGACGCCGGCGATTCCCACGTTTTCATGGATGTCGTAGATGTTCCTCGCAGCATCATTTCCAGCCTCTGGCACGAGCGAGGTGGGCGACCCTTCCTGAATCGATCTGTCCGGATTTAAGGTGCAGGCGGAAGGCAGCGCACCGGCGACGAGCGCACAGTCTCCCCGCGCGGCGAAGAAGTCGTTGGCAAGGTTTCCGCCGGCGCCTCCGGGAAGATAAATTTCGCCCGCGTCATACGTCGCGCTGAAATCGGCGATCGTTCGAGCCGTGTACATGTATCCGACGTAGGCGCTAATGCGTCGCGTGAATTCGTACTTCAATTCAATGGTGTTCGAACGCAGATTTTGCCCCAGATACTGGGAAACAAGTTCATTGGTCACATCCGCGCCGGAACTCGAAGTGTGTTGCGGGCAGAGCGGACCGTTGTACGGCGCCGTGGGGCACAGGGTTGCGAGCGTCGCGGGGGTCACTGGGGAAATGGGCAGCAATAAGCCGGTCTGGCCGGGTCCGGGCGGCGTGGCAAACAGGCCGGTCTCGGCCGTGGCCCACATGGAGGGGATTCGCCAGTTGTCATAGCGGAATTCGTCGACGATATCGAGCTTGTCCGTCACCTGGTAATCGCCCGACCAATTCGCATTGACGGCAATCCGCTTGGCGTCGGTCGGTCCGCCGGTGGTGCTCCCTCGCGCCACCGTCCGACTGGTCCAGCCGTTAATGTTTTCGTCGTAGCCCGTGACGGCGTTATCGCCGCTGCTGTACGAGGCCGCGCCGGACATGGCAAATTTCTTGAAGTAGTTCGATTGAAAACTGAAGCGCTCCGTGGGAAACGACGAGCGCGGGTTTTGCACCTGGCTGTAGGAAAGGTAGCCGTTGCAATTGGCCGTGACCGTCGGAGGGTTGGTGGCCGCATTGGTCACGGGCCTGGCGCAGGGGGAAGTGCCGTTGAAAACAAGGCCCAGATCGACGGGTGTGCCGTTGGAAAGCTGGTAGAGGAGATTCCCGTCCGTCGCGCTGTTATCGATCTTGGAGTAGATAAGCGACTCGTCAAAGGACAGCGTGGTTCTGGAAATGCCGCGATAGTCGACTCCCGCGCGGTACGAATTGGTCGTTTCGCGCACGTTCTCCAGCAGCAGAGGTTCCTCGCCCCCCTCGATGGTGTTGAACGCGGGGCCGCTATCTACATCATAGGAATATCCCAGGCGGAAACGGAAGCGCGATTCCGGAAGCAGGGTGAGATCGTAATCCTGCATGCGGCGGGACAGGTCCAGCGCGTGAGGCGAATTGACGATGGGCGTGGCAGGAGTAAAAACCGCCGGATTCAGCGGGTTGGCGAGCAGGTTGTAGTTCCAGATATCCTTGTCGCGGCGGTACAGGGCGCGAAAATCGTACCACTTGTTTTTTTGGATTCGCAGCCGTGACAGTTGATTGGGATCGCCACCGTAACCGAAGTTGCTGAACGTCAGATTATCGAAGAAAACTCCCTGGTGGTTATTCGAGCGCATGTCCAAGGTGTAATCGAACAGGCGAAAACCGGAATTGAAGTTTTCAAACGTGTCGTAATTGTTTAGGTTCCCGCCAATCATGCTGTCGCGATACCCGAATTCAATGCTATGCTGGATGTTGTAGTTGCCGGAAGTCTTGCCCTTCGTTTCGTCCCCGGTCTGGCTCAGCGTCTGGTCGGGCTGTTGCGTTTGCGCCGACGCAAGGCCGCAGAAAAACAATAGCAACGCGATGGACAGGGATGCCGGCGGGCAAAGTCGTCGCGAGACGTCCTTCAATGCTATGGCTGTTCCGCTGGCTCCCTGCCGGTTTCTTAGCTCGCTGAGGATCATCGCGCCTCCCTATTTGAACAACGTGTGATCGACATTGGAGCCATGGATCGCGGCATGGCAGAGAGTGCAGGCCTGATATTGCGCGGCCTGGTTATGGAAGGAAGGCGCGCCGGGCGCATTGGCAAAGGATGTGGTGTGGCACGACAAGCACAGCAAGTTGACGTTGCTCACCTTCAGCATGTGCGCGTTTGGCGAACCGTGCGGAGTGTGGCAGGTCTGGCAACCCTCCACCTTGATGGGTTCGTGTTCAAACACGAACGGCCCGCGCTTATCGGCGTGGCAGGTAAAGCAAACCGCGTCCTGCGCCGCCGAGAACCGCACCTGTTTCGCCCCGACCGTTCCGTGCGGGTTGTGGCAGTCGGTGCACTGCACCAGCCCTTCATCGACACGGTGATGAAAGGGCATTTCAAACTCCGGCTTCTTATTCAGGTGGCACGTGTAGCAGAGCTCGGGCTGCGCTTTTACCAGAAGGAATTCCTGGGTTTGCGAGTGGTGCGGCGAATGGCAGGAAATACAGCTCACATCGCTCTTGGCATGCTCCGAATTGATCGCATTCATGTGCTGCGTGCCGCCCGCATGGCAGGTCATGCAGCGTTCATCGATTTCCTTGGCGGAATGTTTTTCGAAGACAAAAATCTTGCTGACGTCGCCGCCTCCAGCCACATGCGCGGCGCCCGGACCGTGGCACCCTTCGCAGCCCTGATGCGAGGGCCCGCCTTTGGTGTCCAGCGTCGTTTTCCAATGGGGCGACTTCTCCCAGCCCTTGTAGACTTCCTCGTGGCAGCCCTCGCACACTTCGGAGCCTAGGTAGTCTCCGGAAGCCTGAGATGCCGAGGCGACGGATTCTTTCGCCTCAGCCTTTGGAGGGGATTTCTGTTGACCCGCGACGGGTTGGCCCAACGCGAGGAAAAAACCAATCAGAACGACCCACAGCGGGAAGGCATGCAATCTGCGGCAACCAATTACCCTCATCGACACCCCCGAGCTAAATCTTTTGCCGGGCCTGGAATGCGCTAGAGCGAATTCATAGGATTCTTACTTCACGAATCGATTCACAATTTACTGTCGGCAAGTTCGGGCCGTCACTTAAGTCGCGAGCTGCGGATTATCGTCGAGGCGCCATTCATCATATGTGACGACAATCACAATCAGCCTTCTGAATTTGAATCGTGCGCATCTAAATAACTAACATACGGAGGGCTGCGTTTTGATACGCAAAGGGGGAACCCCTAGCTCTGTTGCAACAAGTGTTCTATCCCAAGCTTGTCCTTGATCGTGACACTCGATCCTTTGATTTGCAAGAGGTTTTTTTTCTTGAAGTCCGCAAAGAGTCTCGTGACCGTTTCGCGGGACGCCCCGATCATCTGGGCGATTTCTTCGTGGGTGAGGGTGAGGTTGAACCTTATTGCACCGTTTTCAGACGGATGTTGGGCGCTCCAGTCCAAAATGAAACGTGCCAGCTTTTCGCGTGCCGAGTGCGAAAGACCGATGGTGCGCATTTCGGCAAACGCCGTCTGGTAGGATTCGCTGAGTTCCTGGGCCACGCGGAGCGCCGCTTCGCCGTGGTCGCGCAGGAAATTCAGAAAGTCGGTGCGGCTGATGAAATTCGCCTGCGTCGGTTCGATCACGTCCGCGGTGACTTCGTAGGGACGCCCGGAAATCGTGGCCGGCAATCCCAGCAGATCACCCGGCTCGGAAATGCGCAGGATTAACGTCCTGCCATCCGAAGAAGAAGTTGAAAGCTTGACGTGTCCGGCGCAAAGAATGAACACGCCGCGCGAGGCTTGCCCCTCCACAAACAGCGTGGCCCCTTTCGGATAGGTGGCCGATCCGGTGATCTCCGAGAGCCGGTGCAGCGCTTCCGGCGCCAGATTGCAGAAGAGTCGCGATTCCTTGTGCGGGCAAGTTACACAGTTCTCGATAATCTGCAGCCCGTAAGGTGAACGCATAGAAATTCCGGTACCCATTGTACGCCCCCGGCCTCGCGTCACGAAACGGAAGCTTCCGGTCGAAGGTGTTTGCTCGCGATCCATAACCAATCACCGTAATGAGGATGCCCGAGATTCGGGGGATCAGCCGTGATGGGCGTCACGTAAAACCGTGATCCCGGTCACATAGCTGATGGGCCCCTCTGCTCATAATCGTGGCGAAGGTGAAGGAGGAAAAGACGATGCCGAGCGATGATCGCAATACCCTGGAAGTCCTGAGAGCCGAACTTAATTTCGTAAAAAAGGGTGGCTACGGCCGATGCCCTCGAGAGCCTTGGAGGGCAACCTTGGCCTTTGAGGACTCGCCTACCTGCATGAACTATGACACCAAAGAAAATCGAACCCCGTGCGCTGAGTGCCTGCTGATGCAATTCGTACCGGAGGACCGCCGAGCCGAAAAAGTTCCGTGCCGGCACATTCCGCTCACGCCTTACGGGGACACTCTGCTTCAGCTGTATCGCGGCTCAAGCGAACCAGAAATTGAAGAAGCGCTGGCGGCCTGGCTTGAGGCGCAGATTGCAAAACTGGAAAGCGAGGAAAAATCAGGGGCGCTGTCGACCTGACGCGCGTCAAGCACAGTGGCAGTTGGAGGTTACGGTTGCGCGGCATCGCGACTAGAGGAAAGGGGGCCGGTCATGGTCTTGAATCTTCGTCCAAAATGCGCAAATCCAAGTTGTGCGGTATCTTTCGATTGGCTCGCGGGCGGCAAGCTTTTTCGGTTTCCGCGCGAGCGCCACGAAGCCGCTCCCGCGGGCGCACATGGTTCACACCCAATTGGACATTTCTGGCTCTGCGAACGGTGCTCGAACGTCTACACACTTCAGTACGAGCCCGGCCGGGGAGTTGAGATCCTGCCGCTGTGGCCTGAATTACCCGCAGCGAAAAACAATATGCACTTGCCGCCCTCCTGAAACCAAGTCGTTACAGGAAAGGCAAGGACTGCATCCGGCGGCCGCCATCCAACCCAATCGCACGGCAAGCGCGGCCGCCGGCCTTCCTACTTCTTCGTAATCGACCACCGGCCGGCGAACCGGGGCACTGCAACGAACGCGCCTACCTATTCTGAGAGCGATTCCAATCCGGAGAAATTCAAGGATTTCGCGACCCTACCTTGGGGAATTCCGCGGCCGGTCTTAAATACGAATGGAGCGGGACGATGCTTCCGTCCCGCTCCGGGCGCGGCGATACGCGCGATTCGTAATTACGCTCTTCTAGGGCTTAATCGCCACTTTAATTACGCCGTCCGAGCGGCTGCCAAACAGCTTGTAGGCTTCGACGATCTTATCCAGGGAAAACGTGTGTGTGATTAACGGAACGAGGTCCAGGCGGCCGTGGCGCACCAGCTCAATCAACCGGCGCATGCGCTCTTTTCCGCCCGGGCACAGGGTCGTGATGATCTTCTGGTTGGCGAGTCCCGCGGCAAACGGCTCGGCGGGAATCGAAAGTTTCCCGGAGTAGACGCCTAGGCTGGAGAGCGTTCCGCCCGCCCGAAGAACGCGCAGCGCGTTTTCGAACGTCGCCTGCGTGCCGAGAGCCTCAATGGCTACGTCCACACCTTTGCCGCCGGTCAGGCGCCTGATTTCCGCGACCACGTCAACTTCATTCTGGTTCAGGACGATATCGGCGCCCATCCGTTTGGACATGCGCGTTCGAACGGGATCCGACTCCACCGCAATGATCAGGCTCGCGCCCCTCAGTTTCGCTCCTGCCGTGGCGCAGAGCCCAATCGGCCCCTGAGCAAAGACCGCCGCGGTGTCGCCGATTTTCAGATCCGCGCTTTCCGCCGCGGAAATACCGGTGGAGGCAATGTCCGCCAGAAGCACGACCTGCTCATCGGTCAATTCATCGGGAATTTGCGCCAGATTGGCCTGGGCGCTGGGGACCAAAAGATACTCCGCCTGCGCGCCATTGATGGTGTTGCCGAATTTCCAGCCGCCGATGGGGCCGCCGCACTGCGCAAGGTCGCCACCCAGGCAGTAGTTGCATTGCCCGCATGGCGTAATTGCACCGACCAGAACACGATCGCCGACCTCGTATCCGGTGACGCCCACGCCGAGCTCGTGAATGACCCCGACAGGTTCGTGGCCGATGACCAGGCCGGACCGTACGGGATATTCGCCTTTTAAAATGTGCACATCCGTCCCGCAGATGGTCGTGAGTGTAACGCGGATGACCGCTTCGCCAGGGCCGGGCTTGGGAATTGGAACTCTTTCGAGCGCGATTTGACTGGGACCGTGAAAGACCAGCGCCCTCATCGTTGTAGCGGAACTTTTTTCCACTGGGTTGGAGGGAAATGTTGCTGTAGTCATGATGACCTCCTTCCTTTCAATCCCAATATCGCAAGAGGCCGGTTCTTCGTATGTGATCGATGTCACCAGGAGATGTGACAAATAACAAACCCGGGAGCGCCGGAACTGGAGACTAGAGCCTGCGCTCGACTTGAATCGCGCTCAAGTCCTCGGTCTTTACCACCTTAAATTGGTTTTGCGCCATGAGCGCCCGCATGGCCAGGTTCTCGGGAAGAATTGTCGCCGTGATGCTTTCCAGTTTTTCGTCGCGGCCGACCTGGATCAGGCGTCTAAGCAATTCGGACCCCAGCCCGCAATTTTGAAACTGGTCGGCAACGAGCACGGCCACTTCCGCCTCGCGCGTCGACGGCGATCGAGTGAGCCTGCCGACGGCAATGATGTCGTGCTCGGCGCCCGGCGGAACTAAGCGCTCCACGACCAGGGCCATCTCGCGGTCGTAATCGATGAAGCATTTCCGCAGCAACCGGGCGTGAGCGACGCGCGTGCTGAGTTTATCCAGATGAAAAAATCGCAGGTACACGCTGCGATCCGAGAGCGTTTCGTGAAATTTGGCCATCGCGGGTTCGTCCTCGGGGCGGATTGGCCGAATCAAAACCGGAATTCCATTCTTCATCTGCCATTGGGAAATATACTGCGCAGGATACGGGCGTATCGCCGAACGGGGGAGTTTCTCCTCCGCCATTTCGAGATCATGCAGGACGATACGCGCGTCGAGCGCAAGGACGCCCCCGGGGAAGGCGACCAGCGGATTGATGTCCACCTCTTTAATCCACTGTTGCTCGATGATCAGACGGCTGAAGCGGATCAGCACCCCCTCCAGCGCAGCCATATTTGCCGCCGCGCCGCCCCGCACGCCTTGCAGCGCGCGATAAATTTTTGTTTGCTCCATCAAGCGTATGGCCAGCGTGGAATTCAGCGGGGGCAGCGCCAGAGCGCGGTCGCCGTAGACTTCCACCATGCGGCCGCCGGAACCGAAAAGAATCACGGGGCCGAACTGCGCGTCCATGCTGCTTCCCAAAATAAGCTCGTATCCATCGAGCTTCACCATAGGCTGCACGGTTACGCCCTGAAAATGCCCCGCTCCGGTCTTTTCGCGCACGGAAGTTTCGATCTCGCGATAAGCCCGCGCGACGCCTTCCCTGCCCTGCAGATTCAACTTCACGCCGCCGACGTCGGACTTGTGCGTAATCGTTTCCGAGTTGAGTTTCAAGGCCACGGGATAACCGATGGCTTCGGCGCATTCGACCGCCTGGGATTCATCGGCGGCCAGGCGTGTTTCCACGCAGGCGATTCCATAGAGCGCAATCACCTGCTTGGATTCCGCCTCGGTCAGAATTGTTCGACCGGCGTCCCGAACTTTTTCCAGCAACGCTTTTGCCCGCGCCTCCGCTTGCCCAAACGAAGCTTCCGGCTCGCTCAAGACGGGAGTCTCGTACAGCCCGCGAAGGTTGTAGCTGTATTTCCACATGTAGGTGAAGGCGCGCGCGGCCGTATCCGGGTAGGAAAACGTGGGAATATTGGCTGCGTTCAGAATTGCCACGCCCTCGGCCACGGATTTTCCGCCCATCCAGCTGGCCAGCACCGGCTTGCCCTGCACGCTGGCGTGCGCTTTCAGGCTCTCGGCGACGCGGGCGGGATCGGTCATCCCCTGTGGAGCGAGAATCACCAGCAAGCCGTCGCTGTTCGGATCGTTGGCCACGATTTCCAGCGCCTTCGAGTAGCGCTCGGGTCCAGCGTCGCCCAAAACGTCGATCGGATTCCCGTGGCTCCAATGCGCGGGAAGCAACGCATTGAGTGAGGCCATGCTGGATTCCGAAAGCGGCGCCAGTTCGCCTCCCACGGAAAGCAACCGATCGGTGGCGATCACGCCGGGTCCGCCGGCATTGGTCAGAATCGTCAGTTTCGGCCCGCGCGGACGCGGTTGTTTGCTGAGGACTTCCGCCATGTAAAACAGATCCGAAACGCTCGACACACGCAGAACTCCGCAGCGCCGCACGGCCGCGTCGAACACTTCATCGCTGCCCGTGAGAGCACCGGTGTGCGAAGTGGCCGCTTCAGACGCCGCCGGCGTGCGCCCCGCTTTGATCACGATGATCGGTTTGCGCAGGGCAACTTCGCGCGCCGCTGAGAGAAACGATCGCGCGTCTCCCACAGACTCCATGTAAAGAAGGATGCTGCCCGTCGCCGGATCGTCCCCAAAGTAGTCGATCAGATCGCCCCAGCCGACGTCGAGCATCGAACCGGTAGAAACGATCGCGCTGAAGCCTACCTGTTCCTGAAAACTCCAGTCCAGGATGGCGGTCAAAAGCGCGCCGCTCTGGCTGAGAAAAGCGACATTGCCGGGTCGCGCGATGTCTTCCGCAAACGTGGCATTGAATCCCAGCCGTGAATTCATCACGCCCAGACAGTTGGGTCCGAGAAGCCGCATCGTCCCCCGCGGCATCGTGCCCCGCCGCAGCTGCTTCTGAATTTCAACTTCGAGCGCGGCGCCTTCCGGCCCGCGTTCCTTGAATCCAGCGGAAATGACCACGGCGGCGCGAACTCCGGCGTCGACGCATTCGCCGACAATGCCCGGCACGGTCTTCGCGGGCGTGACGATCACGGCAAGATCGACTGCCTCTGGAATATCACCCACCCTTCGGTATGCGGGAAGTCCCCGGACTTGCGTGTGATTTGGGTTGACGGGATAAATGCGTCCGTGAAACGCGGGGGTGTGCAATCGCTCCAGCACAACGCGCCCGACGCTGCCTTCGCGATCCGTCGCACCGATTAATGCCACGGATTTCGGAGACAACATGCTGTCGAGCGCGGAGCGCTGCTCCTCCGTGCGCAGGGCGAAGTCATCCATTGGCGGAGCGTCCCATCGTTTGTGGAAAAAGTGGCGCGGGCATTCGTGCCGGTAAGGCGCTATTCATCCATGCGAACTCAGGCGTTGGAAACTGATTCGCGGCCGCACAGGCAAGAAAGAGCGCGCCACAGCGGCCATCACCAACGATGGGAATGATACGCAAGGAACAGGCCATATTGCACGCTCAGAAATCCGTCATGCGACGGAACGGCAGGGCGCTGCGCACGGCGTTCAGAACCGCGGCCAGGTCAATAATTTCCTGGGCAATCGAACCTCCGATGGGCGGAAGATATCCGAAGGCCGCGGCGATCATGCCGAGGACGCTGAGGCCCATTCCTCCCGCCGCGCTCAGCAAAGCGATGGAGCGCATGCGCCGCCCAATATGCAGAAGCTCGTCCACCCTTTCGAGTGAGGCGTCCAGTACGACGGCGTCGGCGGCCTCCGCCGTGATGTCACTGCTCATCCCGAAAGCAACCCCCACGGTGGCCGCCTGCATGGCCGGCGCGTCGTTGATGCCGTCGCCGACAAACAAAGTCTTTGCCAAGGCCGTCTCGCGCCGCACGATGGTCACTTTTTCTTCCGGACTCATTGTTGAATAAACTTCGTGAATGCCCATCAGGTCGGCAAGATAGCGCACTTCGGAATCACGGTCGCCTGAAACCAGAAGCACACGATTGATGTGATGGCGGGGTCTCAAGTGCTTCACAAAACTTCGGCCGCCCGCCCGTGGAACATCGCGGAACCGGAATGTGGCCGCGTACTCGCCATCGATTAAAACCACGCATTCCAGGCCGCCCACAACTTCCGGCAAGGCCGCGCCGAGGCTGGAGATTTTTTTGCGCCCGGTGATCCACAACTGACGGTCGCCCACCAAGCCCAGCAAACCCTCGCCTTGGCTCTCGCTCACCTTCACAACGGGATCTAGTGGAAGATTTGCTCTCGACGCGGCATCCAGGATCGCTCGAGCAAGCGGATGCTTGGAGTAGCGCTCCAGACTCGCCGCCGCACGAAGGGCGTCGCTTTCGCCGATTCCTTTCGCGCAAACGATTTCCGTCAGCGCGGGCCGCCCGTAGGTCAGCGTTCCGGTCTTGTCGAAAATCAGCGTCGTGCAATTGCCCACTTGCTCCAGCACAGCCTGATTCTTGATGATGATGCTGCGCCGCGCCGAAAGCGAAATCGCCCCGATAATCGCCACCGGAATAGCCAGCAGCAGGGGGCAAGGCGTGGCAATCACAACCACGGCCAGAAAACGCTGCGATTGACCGCTGGCAATCCACGAGCACGCCGCGATGGCCAAAGCCAGAGGCGTGTACCAGGCGCCCAGCATGTCTCCCAGTCGCCGCAACCGCGGCCGCCGCGCCTGGGTTTCCTCCATCACACGCATGATGCGCGCGTAGCGAGAGTCGATTGGGAGTTTTGTGGCGCGGATGGCGAGTGCGCTCTCGCCGTTGATCGATCCGGAAATCACTTCGGCGCCCTCGGCCTTGGAAGTTTCGAAAGGTTCGCCGGTCAGATACGCTTCGTTCATCCTTCCCTGCCCCTCTACAACCACTCCGTCCACGGGACAAATCTCAAACGGAAATATGACCAGCTCATCGCCGATCGCAATTTCGGCGGCCTTTATATCGCTAATTCCGCGTTCCGACTTGCGGTGCGCCGTTTCCGGCATCCGCCGGGAAAGCGCCGCCAGGACGGAAGACGCGCGCCGCGTGGCCAACTCCTCGAGAACGGTGCCACCCGAAAGCATCAGCACCACGATGGAACCCACCAGGAATTGACGGAGCGCGACGGAGGCGACGATCGATATTCCAGCTAAAAGGTCGGAACCGAATTCACGGGCCAGGCTTTTCTGAATCAAGCGGAAAACGAGAGGAATTCCTCCGAAAATCAGGACGGCATAGAGCGGGAGAATTTGCGCCCATCCACGATTACCGAGAGCGAAACGCAAGATCCCGTGCGCGACGATTCCCGCGACGGAAACCGCCGCGATCGTCAAATCCCGGCGGAACTGCCCGTCGGAATTCGCTTGGGACGAAGTTCGGACATGAGGAGAAGAATTTGAACCTGCTGGTATGGGCCGGTCCGCAACTCCCGGCACGTCTGCCGCAGTCGGCGTCTCGGCCACAAAGCACCTCAGGTTGGTCCTTTCCTAATTGGATGTTCTTGTTTACCGGCGAACCGAGCTTCAGCTCTGTTGTTCCTGTCCGGCGTTGCCGCGGGCTTTAATCCCCTGGAGATTCCGGGGATAAAGCCCGCGGCTTGACGCCGTACTTCCCAACCAGGACAGAACCCACTCGGGCCTTTATGCGCGGACGGTCAGCACCGGGCACTCGGCACTGGCAACCACCTTATGCGCGATCGATTGCAATAGATGGGTCGTCGCGCCCACGCCTGCTTGCGGACGGCGCACACCGAGGACGATCAGGTCGGCCCCAAGAGCCGTGGCCACCTCCATGATTTTTTGCGCCTCCGCCCCTTGCTCCACGCGGCATTTCGGTTCGCACCACAGGTCGCCTTCCGCGGGTATCAGGGCTTGGAGCCGGCGCAGCGTGGACTCAGCGTATTGCCCTGCGTGCACAAGTTCTCCGGTTTCGGGCTTGCCGGAGACGTTCAGGAGCGTCAGATTCGACTGATGCTCCTGCGCCAGCGAAACCGCGAAGGGCAGAGCTGCGAGAGACTCGGATGAGAAGTCGGTGGCGAACAGGATCTGCTTCATCGCCAAGCGGCGCTCGGTGTTCGTGGAAACGCGCGGACCCACGGTGAGAACCGGACACGACGCCTTCCGAAAAATCTCCTCAGTTGCCGATCCCAACAGCGCGCGGCTCATTCCCGTTCGTCCGTGCGTGCCCATCACGATCAGATCGGTCTTCTGCTCCTTCACGATTTCACTGACGGCCGGCCATAGTTCCCCCTCGATTACGGTGACTTCATGGGGAACCGACGCCAGCATTTCGTGCATCTGCTTGGCCTCAAACTTGGCCTGTTCTTCGGCGGCTTCCAGCACCTGAGGCATGGCCTCCGGACCGACAATAGGATACGTTGCAGGGAACCGTACATGCAGGCCGTGCACCTTCCCGCCATATTGTTTTGCCAGGCCGATTGCGTATGGTAATGCAGCTTCGGCGGCGGGAGAAAAGTCCGTGGCAAATAGAATGTGGTTCAGAGCGATGCTAGTTTTGGCGGCGACAGCGTTCATAAATCACCTCCTCATGACTCTTTTATATTCCGCATCGGGAACACTGGATGTGATGGAAGTCACTCCAAATGGTGAGAGCCGTCACATGCGGAACGGAATCTCCGAGCGATCATGTGTTCAAGCTGGCCGCAAGACGTGAGGTGGGCGCGGGGCCAAGCCCAGCTTTTGCTGGACAAAGCCGTCGGAGGCGCCCTCTTCACCTGGAAGCGGTTTTTACGAGACAAGGGGGCCGCGATGCTTCACGAAGTTATCCCATTCTTACCGCCAACGGACTGGGCGTACGCGGACGAGTTGCTCTCCGACGAAATACGAAATTCGCAGCGGATTCCGAAAAGTTCGGGGCTCGAGCCCGAAGAATTCCTGGACCAGCTTCCGGAAATGCCGCGCGGCGCGGCGCGAGAACCCAAGGAATCGCACGAGGTCTTTGACAAAAAAAAGGAAGAAGCCGGGCAGACGACGGGCCACGCGCTGTTTCAGGAATCGTTTTTCTTCTGCACCGTAAAAAATGTCGGCGATATTCCCGGAGCCGGGTGCATCTACGTCGAAGCGGCCGTCGAGCCCATTTCCGGCGTCGCATTTGCCAAGGTCTATTCCGCGAAGTCCCCCTTGAATGCCGTGGACTTCCTGCGAAGCCGCGTTGTCCCTTTCTTCGAGCGTCGCGGAAACGTCATCGGGGAAATTTACACCCGGAGGACGACCGAGTATTGCGGCCCAGTCACCACCCACGCGTTTGAGTCATTTCTAGCCGGCTCGCACATCCGGCATCTGCACGTCGATCATTGCAGCCGCCCTTACAATTATATTTGCGAGCAGTTCTACCGGCTCCTCCTGAAAGAGTTCTTTCTCCCGGCGCTCCGCACCAGGTTCGACCTAACGCTCGTCGAGTTGCAGCGAAAACTGGATGCTTTTGTCCAGAGCCATAATTCGACTCAATTGGAGCGAGCGGCCGGCGAACTAAGGCTTCATCCTTTCGCGATAAATTTTCCTATTCACCTGTGATCTGATTGTGATATTGCTTTGCGCTGACTTTTTTGAGCACGCAAAATCGCTTTCAGATTCCGCTTGGGCAAATCTTGTTGGCTGCCGAGTGCGCCTGAGGCCGGCCGCTTGCAAACTGCCGCCTCTCCGGGCGAAAGGACAATCGCAATGTTTGAGCAGGTGCTGAACCCGACCGGAAGCGTGTGGCTCAGCGTGCTGGTTTCCCTCGTTCCCCTCATCCTGCTGCTGTTCATGCTCGCGGCGCTACGCATGACGGCGTGGCTGGCCTCTATCCTCGTGGGCGTGATAACCATACCCATTGGAGTGTTCGTGTGGCACGCGCCGCTCGCCGGCACGCTGAAATCCTACCTGTACGGCGGATTGACTGGCTTTTGGGTGATCGACTGGATCACGTTCTGGGGCCTCATCATCTTCAACACCCTGGTGCTGACCGGAGATTTCGAACGCTTCAAAAAATGGATGATCCACCACGCCACCGCGGACATTCGAATTCAAACCATCATGCTGGCCTGGGCGTTTGGCGCGCTGCTCGAAGGCTTGGTGGGATTCGGCTATCCCTGGGCAGTGGTCGTGCCCATCCTGGTCGGACTGGGAATCGCGGATCTGGATGCAATCCGGGTTGCGGCCTTAGCCAACAATGCTCCCGTTTCGTACGGGGCCCTGGGCGCGCCGATCCTCGGACTAGCCGCGGTGACCGGACTGCCCATGCTTGCGCTCTCATCGTCCATCGGTAATGTGGTCGCCGTCCTGGCTATTCTTCCGCCCTGGGTCTTGATTTACCTGGTCAGCGGCTGGGACGGAGTCACAGAGGCCTGGCCACTTGCGATTGTCGGCTTCCTTTCCTACATCCTGGGACAATGGCCCGTCGCCCATTTTCTGGGACCGTACCTGCCGGATTTGAGCGGCGCTTTGGTTTCGTTCTGGGTTTTGTTTGCCTTCGTGAAGGTCTGGCGCCCCAGGACGATTCGCGGATTCGGCGGCAATCCGCTCTCGGTGTCACCCGTGTCAGAGGCCAGCGCGCTGGAAATGGGCAGCATGCGGCAGGCATTCAACTCCTGGATGCCGTTTCTCGTGCTCATCCTCGTCGTGGTGGGCTGGACTGGGCCGTGGTCTCACCTGCCGGCAATGAGCCTGAAAAAACTATCCGTCCTGGCCATTTCTTCGGTCACGCATAACCCGATGGCCTCGACGTTTAACTTCGCGCCGCTTAGCGGCGGCACATCGACTCTGGCGTCGTGGCTTATCATCCTCGCCGTGCTGCGGCCGACGCGGCGGCAAATCGGAGAAGTTTTCTCGCGCACGTTCAAGCAAATGTGGGGGGCGTTGCTAGTTGCGTTTTTTATTTTTGCGCTGGCCTACAGTTTCGTCTACACGGGTATGGCCAATTCTCTGGCCTTCGGACTCTCTAAAATCGGCGTGTTCTTCGTAGTTCTGGCTCCCGTGTTGGGATGGATCGGCGTGGCCCTGTCTGGCAGCAACACATCCACGAATGCGATGTTCGGCCCGGTGCAGGCCATGACGGGGAGATTGCTGAATCTGCCGGTCCTGCTGTTGCCCTCCTTCAACTCCGTCGGATCGGAAGTCGGCAAACCCATCGCTCCTCAGACGGCCAGCGTGGGCGTCTCGACCAGCAAGTTGGTGCGCAGCGAGGGCCAGGTAATCCGGCACAACATGGGCTGGACTCTGGTGCTCCTGGGCTATCTGATCCTGATCAGCATCCTGTTTTACTATGTGTTTCCGGGTTCGATGGCGCTGTAAGACTCAAGTAGGACAGGCTTCTGCCTGTCGGTTTTAATGTCCCGCAGCGAAGATTTAAACCCGACAGGCTGAAAGCCTGTCTTACCAAAACTCACGGCAAAACGGGCGGGATGTACACAAACGTTCGCGCCAAGAGCCACATGAAGAAGAGCACCAGCACGAAATTCACCATGAAATAGAGCATTCCGTATCCGATCAGATCCCGCGCCTTCACCTTTAACAATCCCAGCAGGGGCAGCATCCAGAAGGGATTAATCAAATTCGGCAGAGCCTCCGACGTGTTGTAAATCTGCACCACCCAGCCGAGGTTCACGTGCAGTTCCTTGGCGGCCTGCAAAACGTATGGCGCTTCGATGATCCATTTGCTTCCGCCGGAAGGCACAAACATCCCCAGCAACGCCGAGTAAATTGACACCAGGATGGGATAAGTATTCGCCGACGAAAAGCTGACAAAGAAGTGCGCCAGCCTTCCCGCGAGCGTCGAATACGTGATCATCCCGAAGATTCCGCCGTAAAACGGAAACTGAATCAGGACCCCGGCCGTCGCCGGAACCGAATCGTTCACCGCTCGCATAAACGCGCGCGGCCGCCAGTGCAGCAAAAGCCCCATCATCAGGAACAGCAGATTGTAGGTGTTCAAATCCAGGGCGGCGAGCGGACCTTTTGCGGCCAGGACTTGCGCGATGTAGGCCAGCCCGAGAATGGAGACCACGATCGTCAGCGCCGGCGCGTATTCCAGCCACTCCGCGGGCGTCTTGCGTTCCTCGGCCTTTTTGATTTCCAGGCCGTCTGTCATGCCGAACGATTCCGCATCTTTTGTAGAATGAGCCGGAGTGGAAAGGTAGGCCACGGTGACGCAGGAGATCGTAAGGATGGCCGCGGTGGCCGCGCTTTGCCAGGTGTAGATCGTTAGGCTCAGCGGGATGACGCCGCTGATCTTCAGCAGCGCGGAAGGAATGGACGCAGGCGTGGCCATCACCAGCGCCGCGGAAGAAGACAACCCCAGCGCCCAGACGCTCCCGTTTCCCAGAAATGCCGCGGCGCCGATCGCGCGATAGTCGATGCCGCGCACGTTTCTCACAATCTCTCGCACCAGGATTCCGCCGAAGATCAGCCCCAGGCCCCAACTCAAAAGCGACGTCAGCATCGAAAACAAGGCCACCAGGGCGACTGCTCCCCGAGGCGTCCGGGGAACCTTGGCCAGCTTCTTGATCAGCTTGTGCACCGGCGGCGAGGTGGCAACCACAAAACCCCCGATGATGATCATGGCCATCTGCATCGTGAACGGAATCAGCCCCCAAAATCCGTCTCCGAAATATTTGACCAGATTTCGAGCGCCGACTCCTGTAAGCAGTCCGACCACAAACACGATAATCAATCCGACCAGGGCGAATACAAACGCATCCGGGAACCACTTCTGCGACCAGTCCGCCAGACTCATCCCCAGGCGGGCGAACACACCGGCGGAATCCTCGCCCGTTTCCCGCCTCGAAGTTGGTGTTGGAATTGAGCTCATGCGTCCTTTCCAAACCTGGCAAGCCCCAGGTTTGGACGCCTTGGCGCAAATTGCAGGTCGCCGCCGTCTCACCCATCCCCGTAGAGAACAAGCGGCATTGCTAACCTATGTGGAGATTAGAAAAAGCGGCGGCCAGACGCCGGCGCCGCAAATGCCCGTTGCGTTCACGGCTTAACTTGTCAACTCAGGCACCAGTTTGCTCATGTCGGACAAGTTTTCCAGCGATTTCACGGCGGCGATCATGGCTTCGGCTTTTGCCGCGGGCCACTTGGCGAATTCCGCGCAGCCCCTGAATTTGTCGGCCACCTCGTCATAGCTCATGGGATTGGACGGGCTGCCTTTGGCAAATTCGGCACGGCCGGTATACACCTTGCCGTCTTTCATGGTGATTTTGAGCAGGCTGGTCATTTTGTCGAGGCCGGCGTTTTCCGCCACGGGATCGACGTAGAAGTGCACGCGTTTGATCATCTCCTGCACATCGGGGCGCTGCACAACCTTGTCCTGAAATTGAGACAGGCCCGCTTTGCGATCGAGAAGCAGAATGCTCATGCAAAATTCCATGCTGAATTTGCCTTGCAGGCCGGTCATGGGATCGTGATGCAGCAGCGAAGTTGTCATGGCGTGGTTCGCGCCGACGTCCACTTTTTCCACGTCCGCGGCCTTGATGTCGTGTTCGCGAATCAGCCGCATCATTTCTCCCATGGCCGGGTGAGAGAGCGATCCGGAAGGATACGGTTTGATCGAAACGCCCGGATAGGCAAGCGTCCACGGCTTGCCGAAGCGGCCCACGATCGCATCCGGATCGAATCCTCCGCCCTCGGCCTGAAAGAATCCCAGCGGCGCTTCCAAAATATTGTCAGCCGCGGTCCATCCCAACTGCGCAAGCGCGGCTGCGACCGTGCCATTTTCGGCGGCGTGCCCGGCCTGAAATGGCTTGGTCATGGATCCGAAATTGTCGCGGAACCCGCCGCCCTCGGTTGCGCCGATTCCCAAGGCGTACACGGTCTGCTTCACGTCGAGGCCGTGAAGCCTGGCGCATGCCGCGGTACTGCCGAAGGTGCCGCAGGTGCCGGTGGAATGAAATCCTTCGTCGTAATGGCGCGGCGCGATGGCTTCGTTAATCTTGGTTTCCACTTCCACGCCCATGTGATAGGCGGTCATGAAATCCTTACCGGAGCGGTGGCCGAGTTCGCAGATGGCAAACGCGGGAGGCAGAACGCTGACGGTTGGATGCGTCAATAACCCATAGATGCGGTCCTTCGCGGCGGAGAGTTGCGTGTCGTCGAAATCGTCCGCATGGATCGATACTCCGTTGATAAACGCCGCGAAGCGCGGATGGGCCTTCATTGCGGTGCCAATGACGCTGGCCCGCAGATCGCCCAGCCCGAAAGACTCTACATACTTGCGCGCAATCGGGCCCATCACGGACACCGAGCCCGCCAGCGACAATCCGAATCCGTCCAGAATCGACTTCTTGCCCAGTTCGATCACATCCGCCGGGATGTCCTCATACTTCGTGTTGACGATAAACTCGGCGACTGATTTGGTGAGCCCGGGAGCTTTCGGAAATTCCGCCGCTGGGGCGGGAGAAGCGTCCACATGTGGGCTGGTCAGCGCCAGGGCCGACGCGGCCAGAGAAGTTTTGAACAAATCACGGCGATTCATGGGTCAGTTCCTCGTTTCGTTCCAGTCTTCAGTTCTTCGCGGCGTTCAACACCGATGCCACGGGCTTTCCGTAGATCGCGACGATATTTTCCGTTCCAATTTTCTTTCGCACGCCGGGCGGCAACTGGTTGAAGAGCAGAATGTCCTCCTGCCACCGGCGGTCCTGCCCTTTCGGCTCGGGATAATGCTGATCGCTGCCGATAACGAAACGGTTGGGAAACTCGGTGAACAGCTTCAGCCACTCCGGCTTGATCTTTCCATCGGCGGTGAGGGGATAGTTGAGCCCGGGCGCCTCGGGGTCGGTCTTAATCTCCATATATAAATTAGGATGCGCCAGGAGCAATCGGCGGTCGAGTTCCACGGTCCGAAACCCGGTGAAATCCGAACCGAGGTGGGCCCAGATGATTTTGGCGCGCGGATTGTGCGCCAGGAGCCGTTCGAACCCGGGAATATTAGCATGCAGTTTGGGCGCGTTCGGCGGTGATTTCAGTCCCGTGGGCAGCGGCATATCCTGCGGGACGGCTTCCATGTGCAGGTCGATGGGAACCTGGTGTTCCGCGGCGATATCGGCCAGCAGCAGGTACAGCGGGTGATCGGGCGGCGCATACTGGTACGGCGTAATGCCGTCGAAATGTTCCGCGGTCATTTCCCCGAAACCGATTACGCCCTCGCGCAACAATTCATCGGCGCGTTCCGTAAATTTTTTCCGCACCGCCGGGCCCGCGTCTCCGGTGGCTACGGATTGAATAATCATGGCATTCAGCGAACCGCCTCCACCGGTAATCGCCAGCTTCCCGGGATGCTTCTTCACTTCGGAAAGCATCACTTCGGAATCGTAGCGGCCCGGATGATCGAATGTGTCCGGCGAGATCTGAAAAATGATCATCGCCGCGTTCTCGCGGCCCAGGGCGGCAAGCGCCGAGCGAACCGCCGCATTAGGATCTTTTTCATCGAAATGCGCGTGTTCTTCCACGAACGGAGTCAAGGCCGGAACCGGCTCCATTGCTTGCGGCATCTGCGCGGCATGCGCCGCGTACGGCCCGGCCAGGAAAAGGCGTCCCGCAAGCGCCAACGCGCCGATTCCGATCACCGAAAGCGATGCTTTTGACGCAAACCTGCCCAGAAATGGCTTCATTGCGGAACTCCCATTTTCCTGCCCGTTTTCGTGCCCGTTTTACTGCTCAAGCTTCGTATGGTAGCGTGCGATCGCGCAATCCGTTCATGCGATTCTGTCCGCTCAGCGCGCCCGAAGGCAAGCGATTTCTTGACACTTCGCGTGGCCGACCCACGCCTGACGGTGCGGTTTTGGAACGATGAGCAGAATGCCCAAGCACGCGCGCCCGCCATGCGGAAGGCCCGCGCGCGAATTTTTTCGCGGCGGGTTCGAGACTGCCCGTCAGCGATTTCTTCCCGATTCCTCCCAATGTTAAAATGTTAAGATGTTCCCGAGAGGACTGAAATGAGCGAAAAAATTCGCAAGAGCGAAGCGGAGTGGCGCAAACTGCTGACGCCTCAGCAATACCATGTGACTCGCCAAAAAGGTACCGAGCCACCCGGCACCGGCGAATACGAAGACACCGAGGAACCCGGCGTCTATGTCTGCGTGTGCTGCGGGCAGCCGCTATTCACTTCGGAAACGAAATTCCATTCCGGATCGGGCTGGCCCAGCTTCTTCGCTCCCGTCGACGAAAATAAAGTGGAGATCGATCGAGACACCAGCCACGGCATGACGCGCGAGGAAGTGCTCTGCAGCCGCTGCGACGCGCACCTCGGCCACGTTTTTCCGGACGGGCCGCGCCCTACCGGCCAGCGTTATTGCATCAATTCGGCGTCCATCAAGCTGGTCGAAAAGGACGAATGATGCCCGGCGGCGCAGTTCCCCGCCCTGCCGCAAATCAAGAACCTATTGCATCCGCGCGAGGTTGCCGGCGAATCCCGCTCGTTGCGCTTTTTTTAGTTGTAGCGATCGTGGCTCTCCCGTCGCGGGCCCGCGCCTGGGGCTGCGAAGGCCACCAAGTGATCGCTCTGCTTGCGGAGAAGCATCTCACGCCCCACGCGCTGGCGACGGCGAAGCAGGTTCTGGCCGCGAGCGCCATCGACCCCAGCCTGAGCCGCTATTGCAAGGAAGGTGCGAGCGACCCACTGGCCGACGCCTCCACCTGGGCCGATGACATTCGCGCAGCGCGCCCGGAAACCTCGCCGTGGCATTACATCGACATTCCTCTCGGCGCGGCGCGCGGCGACATCCATAAATTTTGCGATCCAAAGGAAAGCTGCGTCACACGTGCCATCGCGGGCGAACTGGCAATCCTCCGATCCGTGGACGCAGATCCGCGCAAACGGGCGGAGGCCTTGCGCTTCCTGATCCATTTCGTAGGCGACCTGCACCAACCCCTCCATGCCGCGACGAACAACGATGAAGGCGGTAATTGCGTTCCGGTGGCTTTCTTCGATCTCCTGCCCCAACTGAGAAATCCGCGAACCGAAAGCTACGCCCCGAACTTGCATGGCGTCTGGGACGTAAACATCCTGGAGAAGGCCACGATCGGCGAGACAGTCGACCAGGTCGCCGCGGACCTGGATCGTTCGTTCGGAACGCAGATGCGCAGTTGGCAAAAAGGACAGGCAAATCTCGATGCTTGGGCGTGGGAAAGCTATCAACTGGCGAAAAAAAAAGCGTACGGGAAACTACCCGTGCACATCGCCGTGGAAACACCGCGCCCAGTCTCGTCCTGCGCGGATGACGACCACGTTTCCACGCGAATGCTGAAGCTCAACGAGCACATTGCGGAGCCGTACGAGGAAATGGCTGCTCCAATTGTCCGGCAGCAAATGTCCAAGGCGGGAGCGCGGGTGGCGCTCCTGCTTAATCAGCTGTGGCCGTAGTCTGGTCACATCTGGGCGATCCTTACTCTCAATCATTGGATCGTCACATTTAACTCCACTGTATTTGTAGCGACGTTGATCTGGCCCACAGCCAGCAACGCCCTCGTCCCCGTCACGACGATATGTAGAATGCCGCTTTGGGAAGTTTGATTATCCCATCGCCCCAGAAAGCCGCTGTAATTGCGTGGGTCCCGGGATTCGGAGTCAAAAACTTTCACGCTTGCCCGGGCAATAGGTGGCTTGGTTGAATGAATTGAGTTGGCCAAAGTGGATCCCGTCTGCAGCGTCAGTAGTCGTGAGCGCGTGCGCTGAAGCGGGCGGATTCTTGCAGCTGCGCGTCAGCGGCAGTCACTCTATGTTGTGCGGAACCGACGGGGAAGAGTCGTCGCAGCCACGGTTCTGGAATATTTCCTTCCTGCTAGTTGGCACTTGAGCCAAGCCGCAGCAGACGTTTTTATTGCAATCCAATGGCCGCCGGCACGCTATGGGACTCAACACCTGTGTTCCCTGTGATCATCACAGAAACGCTCCCCGTAACCGCCTGAATCAAGGGAGAAGATGTCGTCGAGGGCAAATTATTGCTGTCCCCGCTGTACGAGGCGGTCACCTGATAAATCCCCAGTTCGCCAATGTTTCCTTGAAACGTATACTGCCCATTGGGAAATGGTGAATACCCGCTTCCGAATGGGGTCCCAAAATTGTAAAAAGTCACGTTTCCCGTTATTGCCTTTCCGGAAGCTGAAGTCACCGTTGCTGTGATCGGCAGCGGCGTGTTTAGCCCTATTTTGGCGCTCGAGGTACTCAGGGTGATCGTCGTGGGTTGTGGACCGCCTCCGCCCCCGCCTCCCCCGCCGCCTCCGCTTGATGAGCTTCCGCCCGCGCATCCCAGCACAAACAAAACGATGCAAATCGTAGTAAGACCCAGCGGAATTCGATATCTTCTGCGACGGCGCGGTCCTGCTACTAGAAACAGAGCGGCCAATCCGGTCGCCGCACTCAGTGGCCAGTAAACGCCGCGACCCGTCCCAATTAAACTTTCAAGACGGACTTGGCTTTGAATACTGTTTGTAGGAGCGGTCACGGTCGGGGTAAGCGAGATCGTCGCGGTTGCCGGAGAGCCGTTCAGATTAATTGTCTGCGGGGTTACCGTAAGCGTATACCCAGACACGGGTATGGGCGGATTTACCGAGAAGGTCACAGGACTCGGTATTTGACTCAATGGAGTGACTGTCACTTGAGCGCTACCTGCTTGACCCGCTACAGGCGCGATGGTGATACCGGCCGCTGGACCTAGACTGAAGTCTGGAATGTTTACGGTGACCAGATTACTGTACCCTGTCACCGGCGCGTAGTTCGAATCTCCGCTGTAATAGAGGTTGAACTCCTCCGAACCAGACGGTATGGCCGTGGCACTTACTTGAATTTGCCAATTGCCGCTAGGGTCTGCATTCGTAGTTGTCGTCACTTGGCTGATGTTGTTTCCGCTCAGAGAAGCGCCCACCAGCACCGTTCCAGTCGGTTTCAGTGTTGCGTTCGTGGCTGGGTTGGCAGTATCGACGACGCCTGTTGTCGTAACGCTGGCACCGTAATTCACTGTGCTCGGGCTAACGCTTATATTCGCCGTCGCCGCATAGAGCGCATCCAATGTTGTCGATGTTGTAGACGCCGCGTAATTTGCATCGCCACTATATTGAGCAGAAATGGTACGCGCCCCTCCACTTGCTACGGTCAGGGTGGCGCTCGCAAAGAACTGTGGATCGTAACCTGCCGGGAAGCCAGATATCGGCCCCGAATTTCCTATTTGCGTTTTCCCATCGTAAAACGTCACTGTTCCCGTCGGGGCCACTCCACGAATGGCCTGCGAATAGCCTATGACTGAGGCACCGAACGGCGTGCCCACAACGGGGGTGATCAGCGTGAATGACTGACCGATGGAGGTTGCGACCGGCGTGACAGCAATAGAATATCCCCCTGTGCTGGACTGGTAGCTGTTGTCGCCCGGATAGCTAGCAGTTAGCTGGTGCGCTCCTCCAGTGAGTTGGATGGACAGGTCTTCGGTATATCCCTCACTGTTCAGCGGGAAAGCGCCGAATGAGGCTCCGCTCAACGAATCCGAAAGTGTCACGCTTCCGGTCGGGCACGTCAGCGTGGCGCAGACCGGGTTCATCGGGAAGGTCACTGCCGCTTTCGCATTTCCGACATCCATGCGCGCAATAAATGACGAACCGTATACCACCGAGGCAGGCGTATTTCCGGTCTCCACGCCCGTGCTCGGATTAAAGACGGGAATGGTAATCAGCGTTGTGCTGGGTTCCGGAGCGACTGTCACGATAACCGGGGCGGAATCGCTGGGAGCGTAGGTGGCGTCTCCCGCATAATGCGCCTTTACCTGATATGAGTTGCCACCGGCTAGGGACGATGTCGTTCCTGTAAGATTGTCTCCGGCGGGGAGCGCGAAATATCCCATGGCAACGGACTTACCGCTAGTCGGTGAACCGGTCAGCGAGACATCCCCCGTAGCCCCGCTCGGTGAAACCCCGATTGCAAAGGCCACGGCCTGCCCGTGCGTAATGTTCACCGCGTTCCCGCTATTCAGCGAGAGCGTGGTGCTGGTCGAAATTCCTGGACCGGACCAATCGTGAACCAGGTTGTAGATATTTACCGAGCCCAGGCCCGTCGCCAGATCGTAGCCCGCTCCGGCTGGATAGCCCGAAAGGACTCCGTAGATGTCGCCGGCGTTCGAACGGGTGCAGGTGGGAGAATTGGGTGCGCAGGCAGTGGCAATGGTTCCCGAACTGATGTCGTTAAAAATGCAAGTGCTCGCGGGAACCAGAAGTGAGTTGCAACTCGATTGGACTTGCAAGGCGGACGACGCCAATTTGTAAAGCACGTGGTTGGCGTTTCCCTGCCCGCCGGATTGCGTAAATTGATTGACCAAAGCCATGATCCCGGCGAAAGCCGGCGTCGACACCGAAGTTCCTCCAATGCCCAAAAAATTGTAATCCGGCGTTCCCAGGCTGCATGAGCCGTGGCCGGGCGGTTGATCCGCTTCGCAGACGATATACGCGCTACCGACAAAGCCGGAACTGGCGAACAACGAGACGTCCGGGATGTCTCTCGCTCCATCCGCGGGAACGCCAGGCGCGGATTGCCAGGAAGGTTTCGGATATCCTCCCGTGCAATTCGAAGCGCCGGTGCCGGTCGGCGCCGTGCAGTTACTCTTGCCCCCGCCGCCCGCCACGGTTTCGACCCAGTTCGCCGCTTGAGCGTTATTGCAACTGGCTTCCGGCGTGCGCCCGTATTCGAAAACCACAAAAATATTGTTCGTGCAGGTGCTGTTCCAGGTGGACTCCGGAATGTAGCCGAGAGCGGAGGCCTGGTGCGGATCGTTGGTCACGCTCCAGTAGGAACTCGGCGCGCTTTCGTTGAACGACTGTCCAAAATTCAGAAAATCGGTTCCGCCGACTGCAACTCCGTTTGGCGAGGACGCCAAGCCATTCACCATCAAACCGTAGATCGCGGGCTGCGGAGGAGGGTCGGTCGCAAAATCGCACCCCGCCGATCCCTGATCTCCGGATGCGGTCAGAAACGTGATGCCCTGCGCGGCGGCTTGTTCCCGAACGGCGTCTTGAAAATTATTTCCAGCGGCTCCCAGAAAAAGCTCGCACTGCAGAAAACTTTCGCTGACCACGGGCGAAATATTGTTGTCGACGGCGTGAAGAGCCGCAAGGTCCGCGCCCGCCGTGGATTCCGTCGGCTGGGCGATTACCAGATTGATGGTCGCCCCTTTAGCGACCGCGCCGGACCATTCCACATCCAGAACCGCCTCGGTTTCGGACTCGGGAACGAGTCCCGGGTCGGGACCGTCAATGACGACATTCGGAACATTAGAAGGCAGGCCGAACAGATTTCGAAAATCCGCGACGTCCTGAAGATTGATGTTGCTCTCGCCCACGATTGCGATGCCCTGCCCGGCGCCGTCGATCGCCGTGGGCGTTGCCGACCACAGCGGCGACAGGTTATAGATTGCCGCAAAATCGTAGGGCCCGACAAAATAGCAATTGGTCGGGCCGCAACCCACCGGGGTCGTATATCCCGACTGCACCGCCTGCACCGCTCGTACCTGCCCCGTGGCCCTGAACCGGGAAAATACTCCCGCGAGGTGATAGGCAGGCTTCTTCGGAAAATTGTGGAGCGAGACGATACCATCGACAACGGTGGCCAGCGCCGTCGGGATTTGCGGATCGCTGGCATTGGCGACACGATCTTTCCCGTTCACCGAATATTTGTGAATCTCGGTGTGAAACGCCTGCAGTACCTGAGCCGCTGTTCCCGAGAATTCGATCGTTGTGCGGCCGCGTGAAATTCCCGACACCTGGAATCCATGGGACTGAAGCCAGGAGGAAATCGTCTGGATATCCTGATCGCTGGGCCCAAACTGTTGCCCGAATGTGTCCGGAGTGAGCCACTGATGAAAGCTCGCCGAGTTTGGATCTTGCTGGGCGTCAAGCAATGCTTGCAGGGCCGATTCCTGTGCCGGGTTGCGTTTCAAAAGAAGGAGCATGCGCGCCATTGGAAGATCCGGCGCGGCGGGTCCCTGGTCAAATCGGGCCTGCGCCAGCGGGTGCGTGTTTCCGCTGAGGGTTATGCGCGCATTCTCGTTTATGGTTTCCACAATGCGGGACTGCGCAGAAGGCGTCTGCGCCCAAGCCGTGAGGGACACCAGAAACAAGCACAAGGGGACCGCCATAAACCTGGGGAGGGACAGGTCTTTTACCCGCATCGAGCCGCCTTTTTCAGAACTCCGAGATGGTCCAGATTATTATCATTAAGCCCCTAACTTCCGAAAGTTATAATTGCGTAAATGGTTGCCGGAACGCTATCTCCGGCAAAAGTGAAGCGGTTCTCCAACGGACGCCGCCGAGAGATTTTCCGCCGGCACCTCTACCACGCAGCCAGGGTTCTGTTGTTGTGTTCTGCGCTGATTTTGCGGCCGCTTCGTTGACTCTCACGTCCCCATGCGGGCTTTCCGCATTGTTCCCCCGGGTCGCGTCGTTCAAAATAAAAATCATGCAAACGCACGTCCAGGGACGCCCGGATTGGTTGCGCATCGGTCTGATTGCCCTAGCGCTGAGCTATGCATTTCTCGCCGGGCTGCACACCGTTTCCGATCTGGACCTCGGCTGGCAACTCGCCACCGGCCGCTATCTCGTCCAGCACCATCAGATCCCACGCGTGGAACTTTTCTCCTACACAGCGCAGGGCAAGGAATGGATCTACCCGCCATTTTCCGGATCGATTTTTTATCTCTTGTACCTGCTGGGCGGATATTCAGCCCTGTCGTGGCTGAGTGCCTTTGCGTGCGCCACCACCGTTGCCTTCCTGGTGTCTGCCGGACGAAAACTGGTTGCCGCGCTTGCGATCATCGCCGTTCCCGCCATCGCTTTTCGAACGATTCCACGCGCCGAACTGTTCACCACCGTGCTGTTCGCCACGGTGCTCGCGATTGTTTGGAGAAATTATCGCGGCGAGCCTACGCGGCTGTGGGTCCTTCCGCCGATCTTTTTACTCTGGGCGAACCTGCACCTCGGATTCATTTCCGGTCTGGGACTTCTGGGCGCGGCAGTCTTCTTTGACCTCTGCGACATGGTCTTCGCTGAGCGGCGCGCGCGGGCGCTCTCGCGCCTGAAACGCCTGGCGCCGTGGATCGCTGCGTCTTTCGCCGCCACGTTCGTGAATCCCTGGGGATGGCGGCTGTACGATGCAATCTACCGCCAGAACAAGGTCATGCAGATTCACAGCGCGCTCATCGGCGAGTGGTCCTCGGCGCATTTCAATTCACTCGCCCTTCGGCAGGCGCTAGACGCGAGAAATCCAGCGAGCGCCGATTGGTGGCTGTTGGCCGCGGCCGCGCTGGCCATTCTAACGGCAGTCTGGAAAAAACAAATCGGTCCGGCGGTGGTGCTGGCTGCCGGCGCGTATCTCTCGATTGACCACATTCGCCTGCAAGGACTTTTCGCGATTCTGGCGGTGGTTGTCGGTGGAACGCTGCTGAGCGATTTCATTGCCGAACTGGCCGCTCGCCGAGTGGAGACGCCAAAGGCCGCCGGGGTCGTCCGCTCGACGATTTCCCCTGCATGTATTCCCCAGCGCTTGGCCGCGCTCATCGCCCTAACTTGTCTAGCCGTAGTCGGGCTGCGTGCCGCGGACTTGATCACGGATCGCTATTATCTTGACTCCGGTCAAATCACGGTCTTCGGTGCCGGCCCCTCGTGGTGGTATCCCGAGCGCGCTACAGCATTTCTTAAGCGCGAGCTACTGCCCGGCAACGTTTTTCATGATTACGGCCTGGGCGGCTATCTCACCTGGAGAATCGGACCGGAATATCCCGACTTCGTCGACGGCCGGTACATTCCCTTCGGCAATGAACTTTTCGCGGAACAAAGATTGCTGGCAGCGCTCGGGCCGGACACCCCTGAGTGGCAGCAGGCTGCCGACCGCTGGCGAATCAATACGGCGATCTTTTCCGTCGCGCGCTATGCCGGACTGGGAACGTTTGCGCTCCAGGATTTTTGTTCGAGCGACGCCTGGAAGCTTGTGTATCTCGATGACGTCGCGGTGATCTTCGTCCGCAATCGCGCGGAGAACGCCGGGATCATCAGCCGCCTGGGCATCGATTGCAAAACTGCGCCGATTTCCCCGCCGAACGCCGCGACCGGCGGGTCATTTCGCGCCCGAGCGGAGCGTTTCAATTACCTGATGAATGCCACTTCGATTTATTTTCTGTTGTCGCGAGACGCGGACGCGGCCTCCTCGCTCGCGCAGGCGGAAAAGATATTTCCCGGCGATTCCAATTTGCATCTGGTGAAGGCTCAAATGCTTGCCGCCACCAACCGGCCGGATGAAGCGGAGCGCGAATATTTGCGGGTGGTCGATACGCACCCGAGCGACGCAGCATGGTTCGCTCTGGCGCGCCTGTATTCGAGCATGCGTCGCTATCCCGCGGCCCTGCGCTGCGTGAAAGAGGCGGCGGCGCTCTCCCAGGTTTCCTACGAACGATGGCAATCTGCGGGCCTGCTCGACATCGCCATGAACCAGCCGCAGGATGCGCTAGCGGCCTTTGACCGAGCCGAGCGCAACAGCCCTTACCGGGGCGAATCATCGGAACTCGGCGACAACTTCAACGCCAAACTGGCGGAAGGCCGCGCGCGCGCCTACCGGCAATTGAACCAGATGGATGCGGCCGTCGCGCAACAAAAACTGGCCGCCGGGTTGTCTCCGCAGAATCCCGCGACCTGGTCAGTTCTCGCGGACCTTTATGAGGCGCAAGGACAAAGCGCCGATTCCTCACAAGCGAGACTCCACGCACAATCGATTCAAAACGCGGCCAAGGAATTCCCCAAAGCGGGCGCCACGCCGCGATAACTGCTACCGCACGCCCGGCCTGTTTACGGGAACCAAAGACATTTGTGAGCAGAAGCCCATTGATCAAGAATTCGGCATGAATTCGCACCGGAAACCTTGCCCGCATGCTGTTTCATCGAGGCCACAAAAACCAACAATTACACAAGTATTACAAAGCGTTTCTGTCCGTCATGCTACGTTCGATGTAGCGGCAACGGGTGATCGCTGTAGACAAAACGGGCCGCTGACAAAGGGGATCAGGCAATGGCCAGCAATGGGAAACGCGACAAAACATTTTCTCAACCGGTAAATTGGGTTACGACTTTCTTCATGGTCGCGTTCCACATCGGCGCGGTGGCAGCGCTGTTCTATATTGCGTGGAAACCGGTTTTAGTGGCTCTCTTCCTCTGGTGGGTGGCCGGAAGCCTTGGAGTCGGTATGGGTTATCACCGGTTGCTGACTCATCGCGGCTACAAAACACCGAAATGGGTCGAATATTTCCTGACCACCTGCGCGACCCTGGCGCTCGAGGGCGGACCGATTTTCTGGGTGGCCACCCATCGCAAGCATCACCAGAACACGGATAAAGAAGGCGATCCGCACTCGCCGCGCGACGGTGGATTCTGGGCGCACATGGGCTGGATCCTGACGGGCAAGGCCATGCACAACAAGCTGGATTCCCTGCTGCCCTACGTCCCGGACCTGCGAAAAGACAAGTTTCACGTATGGATCAGCGAGTGGCATTGGGTGCCCGAAGTTGTTGTCGGGGTTCTGCTCCTCGTCTTTGGCGGCCTGCCCTACTTGCTGTGGGGTACGTTCGTGCGCACCGTGTTCGGCCTGCACTCCACCTGGCTAGTGAACTCCGCGACGCACATGTGGGGCTCGCAGCGGTTCATGACCGGCGACGACTCCACCAACAGTTTCTGGGTTGCCGTCCTGACCTTCGGCGAGGGTTGGCACAACAATCATCATGCCTTTCCGCAGGTGGCGCGGCATGGCTTGGCCTGGTACGAAATCGATCTGAACTGGTACGGCATCAGCGCGCTGCGCATGCTGGGATTGGCCTGGGATATTTCCTTGCCCAAACTGGGACGCGTGAAAGAACTTGAAATTAAGCCGGCTGCTGCGCCCGAATCGCCAGCGGTCCTTGTGCCGGCCGCGCCTGAGGTTGCTTCGCAAGAAGCAGCCGGAGATTAAGCGCGAAATTTTAGCGATTCTCGGAACTTGCTTCCAGCGCGGGGCAGGCAACTTTACCAGCGTGCCCCGTCTGAATTTTTGGGCCACGGAATCAGCGCAATCAATTCTGTCATTCCGGGCGCTGCGTGGAATCTCTCTTTCGCTTCATGCGCCAAAACCGAGGAGAGATTCCTCGCTTCGCTCGGAATGACAAAAAACCGGGGACGACGCTCCGCAGCCGGTTCAGCGCGCTTCACGTTCAGCCCAGTTCCGCTTCAGCTTAGTTCGCGTTCTGCCCTATGTGGGTTCTGAATACTTTGGGTTCAGGCTACTTCGAGTAGACCCTACTTCGGAGGAATCACAACTAATCCAGCCCCTGCGACTCGCCACTTCCCCTTGTCTTTCACGAACATCCGAAGCACGCGCATCTCTCTCACGGTCACGATGTTGCCGCTGGGGTCCACGCCCTTGATGGTGGTGTGGTCGGTAGCCAGCGCCACATTTCCGTAGATCGCGCGGATTTTGAATGTGTCGGGAAAAGCTCCCGTTCCGGGCCTGGAATCGGCTTTGTTCATCATGTCCATCATTTGATGTTTGTCGACAACCACGCCGCTCGACAGCACGTCAAAAAAACTGTCCATCCACAACGCGTTCATGCTATTGGGGCCGTCCAGGATTTTGTCGTGCTCGGCCTTCATCCACTTCAACTCCAGATCGTACAGTTGTTTTTCGAGCGCTGTCGGATTGGCGCTCTCGAATCTTTTGTCCTGAGCCAGCGCGGCGCCAGGAAGCGCAATACCAGCGAGCATGCAAAAAACCACTGCCCAGATGACCTTCATAGGCTCGTATCTCCTTTTTGAGCGGCAAGCTGAAATAACATACGTTAAAACCGATTCCCGATAAACGCCATTCTGACGCCGCGTCCTGCAAAGTCAGGACCATCGTTACGGCTCGACATTCCGGAAACCTAGTGCGGGTCAAGGCTGCCGGCGATCATCTCGTTACCGCCCCGGGGTCCGGCTGTTTTTCTTTGTGCGCGGTCGTTTACTATGGTCATATCATAGAGAGACCCGTGATGCGCTTTTCCAGACGTGCTAAAAAAATCGCGTTTTTCGTAACGCTGGGCGCCTGCCTGGTCGGACTGGCGCTGGCGCTGAACGTCAGCTGGATTCTTCTCAACTGGCGCGAAGTTGTTCCCCTGGTTTTGGGCATCATCTTTTTCGGCCTGATTATCGCGGGCCTGGTGGTTTACACGGTGTTTCTGGTTCGCGAAATCCACAAAAACGAACAGCAGGACAGCTTTCTCAACGCGGTGACACACGAGTTGAAAACTCCGATTGCCTCTTTGCGCCTGTATCTGGAAACGCTGCAATCCCGCCAGCTCACTGAAGCCCAGCACCAGGACTTCTACAGGATCATGCTGGAGGATACCGACCGCCTCCTGGGCACAGTCGAGCAAATCCTGAAAGCGGGCGAGGCGCGGCAGGCCAGCAGCAAGAAGAACTGGGAGCGCGTCGACTTCTCGGAGATCGTGGCGGAAACCGTGGCGCTCACACGCTTGAGGCATCACCTACCGGACGAGGTCCTGCACTTCGCGGGCTCGGCCGCTGAAAAAATCTATTTGCGCGGCAACCCCCAGGAATTGCGCACCGCTGTTTTCAATTTGGTGGAAAACGCGGTGAAATATTCGGGCGAGAAGAAAGAAATCGAAGTTGACCTGCTGACTCCGGACATCGACACCATTCTGTTGCGAGTGCGGGACACGGGGGTTGGAATTCCTCATCCCGAGCTGAAGCGCATTTTCAAACGATTTTACCGCGTGGCAAGTTCCGCCAACGGACGCGTTAAGGGCACGGGGCTGGGCCTGTTCATCGTGCGCTCCATTGCGCGGCGGCACGGAGGCGACGCGTTCGCTGAAAGTGAAGGCGCGGGACGCGGCAGCACCTTCACGCTGCGGCTTCCGAGGGTCTATTCCATATGAACCGCATTCTGGTCGTCGAAGATGAGGCGCACCTGGCCGAGGGCCTGCGTTTTAATCTGGAGCAGGAGGGTTACGCGGTCGATGTTGTGGGCACCGGGGAGGATGCCCTCGACCGGCTTCTCAAACGCAAGGAGGATTTCGACGCTTTGGTGCTGGACGTCATGCTTCCCGGAAAAGACGGCTTCACCGTGGCTCGCACCTTGCGCCAAACCAGAAATTACATTCCGCTGCTGATGCTGACCGCTCGCTCGCGCCCCGAAGATGTGTTGCAGGGATTTGAATCCGGCGCCGATGACTATTTGCCCAAGCCGTTCAATCTCTCCATCCTCATCGCGCGGGTAGGCAGCCTGCTGCGTCGCAAAACCTGGGAGCATCGCGGCGCCGAGCCCCTGGCAAAGCCATCCGTCCGCACTGCAGCCGCCCCGGACACCTTTCGGTTCGGAGATAAAGTTGTGGACTTCGAGAACCTGCGCCTGCAAGCCGGCGGCGAAACCGTGCAACTGACGCTGATGGAAACGGAACTGCTCCGCTACCTCGTTCAAAACGCGGAACACCCCGTTTCGCGAAAAGCGATCCTGGAAAACGTCTGGGATTTGCAGGAAGATACCGACACGCGCGCTATCGATAATTTTATCGTGCGGCTGAGAAAATACATCGAGGATGAACCGTCCGATCCCCGGCACCTCGTGACGGTGCGGGGCCTCGGCTACAAATTCATTCCCTTCCCCGCTAGGAAAACAAAAAAATAGGGACCTGGCCGGCGAGCAACGCTCGTCCTACCAAATCTGGCAGCGGATCGCAGCCGGCCGCGCCATCGGGTCTCCCGGCTTGCATCCAAACGCGGCCGCGAATTGCGGCATGTTGGACGGCGCGGCAATGGCGCGGAAGCGCCCCAGGGGATGCGGGTTCGTATTGACGATCAGGCGCTCGTATTCAGGCCGGTCATTGGACGCCCAGATTTGAGCGAAGGCCAGGAAAAATCGCTGGTCCGCCGTCAAACCGCCAATCGGCGCCGGCGGTTTTCCCTTCTCCGCTTTTTGGAGTGCGCGGTAGGCGATATTCAGTCCGCCCAGGTCGGCGATGCTTTCCCCAAGTTCCAGCTTGCCGTTCTCATGCAGATCGTCCTGCACCACGTAATCGTCAAACTGCTTTTCCACGCAGGCGGCCCGCGCGTTGAAATTCTTTTCATCCTCGGGAGTCCACCAGTCGCGTAAATTGCCTTGCGCGTCGAACTTCCTACCCTGATCGTCGAAGCCATGAGTCATCTCATGGCCGATCACGGCGCCGATTCCTCCATAGTTGGAAGCGTCGTCGGCCTTGGGATCGAAAAACGGCGGCTGAAGAATTCCCGCGGGAAAAACAATTTCGTTCATTTCGGGATTGTAGTAAGCGTTCACGGTCGGCGGCGACATGCCCCACTCGGTACGATCCACGGGCTTTCCGATTTTATTGAGGTCGCGCTTGAATTCAAATTGCGCGCCGCGTATTTGATTCAGCACGTAAGGACCTCGGTCCACGACATAGGCGGAATAGTCCCGCCACTTGTCCGGATATCCGATCTTGCGTGTGAAGGCGGCCAACTTCACGAGCGCCTGTTTTCGCGTGGCCGGACTCATCCACGGCAGGGTTTGCAGATCGTCGCGCAGCGCGGCGGTCAGATTGTTGACCATTTCCAGCGCGCGGGCCTTGGCCTCCGGAGGGAAATATTTTTGAACGTAGATCTGCCCAAGCGCTTCTCCCAGTTGCCGGTCCGTGGCCGATACGCAGCGCTTCCAGCGTGGCAGTAATTCCTTGGTCCCCAGCAGGACGCGCCCTTTGAAATTGAAATCCTCGTTTACAAACGGTTCCGGCAAATAGGCAGCCGTCGAATTTAGCAGATGCCAGCGGAGATACGCCTTCCAGGTGTCCAGGGGAATGTCCTTCAGGTCCTGGCTCATGGCCTGAAAAAATTTCGGCGTGGATACGTCGACGGAATCGATGTTGGTGTAGCCGATTTGCTGAAAGTAATCGTCCCAGGACCAGTTCGGCGTCAGGGCCTTCAGCTCGGCGCGATCCATTTTGTGATAGGTTTTTTCGGGGTCGCGGCGCTCGATGCGAGTCAAGGAAGCATCGGCCAGCTTGGTTTCGAGTTCCAGAATCGCCTGCGCTTCTGACGATGCCTTGGCGGTATCGTCTCCCGCAAGCGCCAGCATTTTGGCGACGTGCTCTTCATACTGCTGCCGGATTTGCTTGGACCGGTCGTCTGTCTTTGTGTAGTAGTCGCGGTCCGGCAATCCGAGTCCGCCCTGGTCCGCGCCGCCAATCACCTGAGTGCTGTTCTTATCATCCTGCGTGGAGCCGAATTCAAACAGCGCGCGGACGCCCATTCCCTGCAGGCGCGCAATTTCCGCCTGGATTTCCTGCGTGCTGCGCAGGCCGTCGATGCGCGCAAACTCGGCGTCCAGCGGCTTGACGCCGGCGGCATCGATTTGTTTTTCATCCATGCAGCTGGCGTAAAAATCCCCGATTTTCTGTTCGTTCGATCCCGGAGACGCCTTGGCATTGGCTGCGGCAGCCTCCAGAATCTGGTGCAGCAGCTCGCGGTTTCTTTCCGCGAGCTCGCTGAAGCGGCCCCAGCTGGGGTAGGCCGGGGGAATCGGGTTCTTCGCCAGCCACTCGCCGCTAGCGTAGTGGTAGAAGTCCTCGCAGGGCTTGCACGTCTTGTCCAGGATTTCCAGGTCAACACCATGCGCTGCCGGGCCGCTAGCGGTTGTCGCGACTGGCGCTTGCCCCGCGCGCGCAGCTCCCAGCAGCGTCGAAGCCAGAAAGATACAAATCGCGGCGATGGCGATTTTTTGGAGCGTGGAAATCGCTTCCGGCCTCAATCGTCTTAGAGAAAAGCTCAATTTCGTGAACTGTGACAAGGAATGCGCCTCCACTCCGTGGCCGATTGCTTCCTTTAGGTCTACGACGCCAGACTGCGGTAGTCAAGTCGCGAGACCCGTTGGCATACACTAATTGACGTAGGATTGGAAGTTTGGCCGCTCCCGAGCGTCACTTTTTTTCCTCTTCGAGCATCATAATTTATAGGCGTGATGAAACGGTTGAATCGAACCGCGGTCGTTTTCTTGGCGACAATTGTCGCGGGGGCCTTCTGTGGCGCGGCATTTGCGCAGGAAAATGCTCAGCCGCCGGCTCAGGGTCCCGCGCCCAACCAGTCATACGCACTGGAAAGTCCGGAGCAATTGCAGCGGCTGGTTGCGCCGATTGCGTTGTATCCCGATTCGCTGGTCGCCTCGATTTTAGCCGCATCCAGTTATCCCTCTCAAGTCGTCGAGGCCAATAATTGGCTCGCGTCGCGACGAAACCTCTCGCCCGAGGAACTTGCGTCCGAGGCGGACCAGCAGCCGTGGGATCCCAGCGTAAAGGAACTGCTGCCGTTTCCTCCCGTCCTGCAGAATTTGGCCTCCAACCTTTCCTGGACCTCGGAACTCGGCGACGCATACTACAATCAGCAAGCCGATGTGATGGACGCCATTCAGGTTATGCGCCGGGAAGCCAAAAAAGACGGCACCCTGAAGAGCAACGACCAGATTCGCGTGACCGATAAGCACGGCTACATTTCCATCGATCCGAAAGAACCTAAAAACAATGAAGTTTATGTCCCTGCCTACGACCCCTGGGACGTATATGGTTATCCGATCGAACCGTGGCCCGGTTGGGTTGACGTGCCAGGCGTGTGGTGGGGCGGCCCGGGCATCAGTTTTGGGCTTGGATTCGGAATCGGACCATTTCTTGGCTTTGGCTGGGGATGGAACAATTGGGGTATGGATTGGTATCACCGGGGCTTGTACTTTGGAGGCCGTCCATATTTTGGAGAGGGGCCCGCATTCTTCAACCGATATAACTATTATCGCGGCTACCCCGGCTTCGCCCGTCGCTACCCGCGCGGGCCCGGTTTCGATCGCGGGTTCCAACGGCCTGGAGGATATCCGGGCCTTCGCTCGGGTCCATTCAGCGGGTTCGGTCACGGAGGCGAAACCAGAAGCTTTTCCGGTCGGGGCCAGAGGAGTTTCAGCGGCGGGTTTCATGGCGGCGGTTTCCGCGGCGGCGGGTTTCATGGTGGCGGAGGCTTCCACGGCGGTGGCGGCTTTCACGGAGGCGGAGGCTTTCATGGCGGGGGAGGCCACCGCTAAGCGTCACACGCTCACGATCAGCCAATTCGAACCGAACAGACGCTCAAGAGAGAAGCAATCATGGCAATGGCACGACATGGCAGGGATTTTAACCGGATGAATGGCTGGTCTGCAGCGGTAGTGGTTTTGGCCGCCGTTTCCATGGCAGCGGTAACGGCCATGGGGCAAGGCCAGAAAACTTCGCCGGACCGCTCCGCCTCGCAGCAGACTTCCTCGCCCAGCTCATCCAAGCAGAACACGCAATCTTCCGCAACATCGACGGGGCCGCAAGCGAAACAGAAGAGCTTTTCGTCGCCGGAGAAAGCCGCCGATGCGCTCTATCAGGCCGCTCGCAATCATGACGAGAAAGAATTGCTTTTGATTCTCGGCCCCGATGCCCGGGACATTGTGATGTGGACGCCGGATCCCGATGCTCGCAAAAGTGACGCCGATATGTTCGTTCAGAAATACGGCGAGATGCACCGCCTGGTCAGGGAACCCGACGATGAAACGACGTTGTATATCGGCGCAGAGAATTGGCCGCTGCCCCTTCCCCTGGTGGAGAAAAACGGCAACTGGAGTTTCGACGCGGGTCTCGGCAGACGCGAGATTTTGTACCGGCGCATCGGCCGGAACGAGTCGCAGACCGTGGATGTTCTTCACGCCCTGGTCGACGCTGAAAATGACTATTACTCCCAAGCGGAGGTGACCGACGGCGTGCACGAGTACGCGCGTAAATTCAACAGCGACACGGGGAAGCGCGACGGTCTGTTTTGGCAGGGTAGCAGTGAGCCCGATCAGACTCCCATCGGGCCCTACCTGGCGGAGGCCGCTTACAGTCGTTCGAATCACAAGCCGCTGCACGGATACTTTTTTCGAATTTTGACCGCGCAGGGACCGCGGGCGCGGGGCGGCGCCCGCAACTATATTGTCGACGATAAAATGACCGGCGGCTTCGCCTTCGTGGCATTCCCCGCCGAATATCGCTCATCCGGGGTGATGACCTTCATCGTCAATCAGAACGACATTGTCTATGAAAAGGATTTGGGTCCGATGACGGCGCAGATCGCAAAGGCAATGAGCGCGTACAATCCCGATTCAACCTGGGTGCGGGAATATTGAGCTCGGAAAAATCCGCGAACAGAAAATTCATTGCCGATCTTCACCGCTAGGCGGGTGAGAGCCTGGGACGATCGGCTCGCATCATTGCAATTATGCGGTTGCACTGCAGGCGGGGTGGTTCATAATGGTCGCGACCCAGTCCTCGCATTCTGTGCCTGTATAAAAACGCTTACGCGCCAATCGTTGTCGCATCAAGCCTTGAACGGAAAGCGGCTTCTCTCGCCGAAGAAGGTGGTCAATGAAAAGCCCATTCATTCCCTTTGCGTTACTGGCCGCCGGTCTTTTGGCAGGGGCCGGGCCACGAGCGGAAGCCCAGGACTACAGCAACATTCGCATCGTGCGCCTGAGTTTCGTGGAAGGAAATGTCCAATACCGGCGCCCGGGACAGGATTGGCAGGATGCCCGCCTGAATTTGCCGATCGAGGAAGGCTTTGCCCTAAGGACCGCCGACGGATACGCGGAAGTGGAGTTTGAGGACGCCCTGACCCTCCGAATGGCAACCAATGCTACGATCGAGTTTACGGATCTGGCGCTGGAAAATGGAGGGCGCATTACCCGGCTTACCGTTTCGCAGGGAACCGCCATCGTCAGCGCCAAGCTCAAGCGCGCCGACGCCGTGTGGGTTGCCAGCCCCAGCATGGAGTTGCATGTGCCTCGCGACGGCCGCTTTCGATTTGACGTTTCTCCGGCCGACAGCTGGGTCACCGTGTTCCATGGAAAGGTTGAGGTTGATCCTCACACGGGCGCCACCACTCAGCTTAGCGCTGGCCACACGTTGCACGTGGACGCCGCCGGTTCAGGGGCTCCGGAACTCGCCGGCAACCCGCCGCGGGATGACTTTGACAAGTGGGTTTCCCATCGTGAAGACGAGGTGGATTCCGCCCGCAGCGAAACTTCTACCGTCATCGGAGGCAACTCCTACACCGAGGGTTTCGCCGACCTCTACAATTATGGCCTGTGGTCGGACATACCGGGATATGGGCTCGGATGGATGCCCTACGGCGTTGGAATCGGCTGGATGCCCTTCATGGATGGGCAATGGCAGTACATGGGCGGACTGGGTTGGAACTGGATGAGCGGCGAACCCTGGGGCTGGCTTCCCTATCACTTCGGATCCTGGGTGAATTCCCCAGGGGTGGGCTGGGCCTGGTTGCCAGTCGGCGCGACTTCCTGGACCCCGGCGACCGCAAGCTGGGTGCGCCTCAATAATCAATTGGGCTGGATTCCCAACGGGCCTCCGCTTTCCTCGAAGGCTTCGAAAACGCAGCTGGCCGCCGTACCCTCGACCGTGGTCATGGCCAGAACCGGGGCAACCGGAGCAATCGGCGCAGGCGCGCGCTTCGCCCTTTCAAGCGAGGGCATGAGGCTCGAAGCGGCGTCGGCCCCGCCACCGATTGTCGCTGCACCCGTCAGGCAACTTCCTGGCGCATCGGTTGTCGCGCACGGCAACGCTACAAATCTCAAATCGTTCGCCCAGTCCGCCCCCGCCTCGTTTACCCGAGGCGGCAGGGCTCCTGCATTTCTGCACGGGCCCAGTGCCACAACATCACCCCTCCGAGCCGGACGCCTCAGTTCCGTACCGCGGGCCATGATGGCGCCGCGCTCCCCGCCGGTCCCGGCGATTGCACGTAGCGCATCCTTCGGCGGATTCCGTGGGGGATTTGGCGCGCGTAGCGGAGTTGGCACCGGAATGATAAATGGAAGTCCCACATCCGGCGTAATCTCCGGAACGAGTGCGCCGATGTCGGCACGATCTGTTTCCCATTCGGCCGGCTCGGCGGGAACCGCCGGCGGGCGCCGCTGATCTCGCAGGCCGGGTGCCACATTTGATTCGCCCGCGATCGATGAAACAGTCGGCTACGATTTGGGAACGTCAGCGGTGGTGGACATCGAACGGATGTAATCGATGATCTCCCAAACTTGTTCAGGGGTTTGGCGTCCCTCGTAGGCTGGCATCCGCCCTTTGCCCTTCAAAATCAGATAAGACAGTTCGCCATCCGTAAAATGCGACAAGGATTCCGGCTTTCGCCAGTCGTGGGTGTTCATGTTGACGTCCTTGGCCTCCACGCCCTTTCCATCTCCGTCCTTGCCGTGGCAAAGAGCGCAATCCGTCGCGCCGTACAGCCGCTTGCCCTCCTCGATCGAAGCGGGTGTTGATTCAACAGGATTCTTGCGATCGACTTCCTCCTGAGGAATCTTTGTTTCCGCGGCGGATTTCGGTTTGCAGCCCAGCAGCCCGCAGCCTAGAAGTGCGCACAGAATCGTCCAACGCCCCACCATCGAATCCTCCTCGAACCGGAACATCGCGAAGCCGCCGAACCTGCATCCGGGTTCCCAGTCACGATGAAGCTTATAGTCTTTCGGCCCACTCGTACAGCGGATCCCAAGCCGTGAAGCCAGCCGTTCCGGAAATTTGGACTGGCGGCCTTGCTTAAAAGCCGGGCATGGCGTATGGTCTACCGTCGCGGAACGCGTTAAAGCGCAAAGAAATCTTATATTAGCGGCAGGATCCAGGCACGACAGGTTTGTCCGCGAAACGGCAAATACGGACCGTGCGTCTAATGGGTACCTCTTTCGTGGATGACATATCCACGCGTTCAGAGTTTGTTGGAGGTTCGACTTTTTGGCGTTCGATTGCGGTTTCTGTAAAATCAATCTATTCGATCAACAGTGAGGGCCAGGGAAATGCACTTTATTTTGGGGATTTGTCAGTGGCTGGAGCAAACGACTGTGGGCTCGTCCATCCGGGAGTCGCTGTGGCTGTTTCCGATCATTGAGACCGTGCATATTTTCGGAATTATCCTGCTCGTGGGGGCGACGTCCATTCTGGATCTGCGATTGATGGGATTGACGTTTCGCGACGAGCCGGTATCCAAGCTGGCTACGCGGTTTCTGCCGTGGGCCTGGGCGGGCTTCCTGATCCAGGTCGTCACCGGGGTGCTGCTGTTCTCGTCCGAAGCCACCAAGATGTACGACAATATCGGTTTTGAAATTAAGATGCTGCTGATCGTGGTCGCCGGCATCAATGCATTTGTGTTCCACGAGATCGCCTACCGAAGCGTGGGCAAATGGGACAACGATCCGGTGGCTCCGCTGGGAGCCCGCGCGGCAGGATTGATTTCGATTCTGCTGTGGTTCGGAATCGTTGCCGCGGGACGCTGGATCGCCTACGTATAGTTAAATTGCGGAAAAGGCAGCACGGTCACTCCTGCCCGTGCCGCTCAACCTTTCTGAATCCTCTTTTTCAAAACCCCGTCCCGCGATTAGCAGCCGCGCTTCACTGCGGGGATACGCTGGATTCAAGCTCTGGCACCACGGCTCGCTTCCATCCGCCGGCCACCGCCGCCGTCAGCCCGCAGAGCGCCGCGAACGACAGCCACAGCGCCGGCATGGCCCGGTTTCCGGTCTCATGGATCAGATAGGTGCAGACCGCGGGAGTAAATCCTCCGAAGATAGCTGTCGCCAGACTAAACGCCAGCGAAAAGCCGGACGTGCGAATCTCCGGTGGCATGATTTCCGCCAGGTGCGGAATCATCGCGCCGTTGTACACGCCAAAGAACATCGATAGCCACAATTCCACAATCAGCAGGCGAGTGGTCGAGGGATCGCTCACCAGCCATAGCATCGCCGGATAGGCGGTCACGATGGCCATCACCGTTATCAGGATCAACATCGGTCGGCGTCCGACCTTGTCGGAAATTGCCCCTCCCGTCGGCAGCCAGATAAAATTCGACATGCCTACACAGAAGGTGACCATCAGGCTTTGCCGGCTGCTGAGGTGCAGCACTTCAATGCCAAACGTTGGCGTGTACGCGGTAATCAGGTAAAAGCACACCGTGGTCATGGTCGAGAGCAACACGCCGATGAGCACAATTTTCCAGTTGGTGGCCAGCGAAGCGAGGATTTCCGAAATTCCGGGACGGTGCTTCTGCGCCAGGAACGCTTCCGTCTCCGCCAGCGATCTGCGCAGCCAGAACAACAGCGGCACAATCATGCAGCCGATGAAAAACGGAACGCGCCATCCCCACTCGGTCATGCCCTCGGGAGGCACCAAGGCGCTGAGCGCGACTCCCAGCAGCGCCGCGAAAATCACCGCGATCTGCTGGCTCGCCGATTGCCAGGCGCAATAAAATCCGCGATGCCCGGGCGTGGCCATCTCCGAGAGATAAACCGACGCGCCTCCCACTTCCACACCCGCGGAAAATCCCTGCAGCAACCGGCCCAGCAGCACCACGATCGGGGCGACGATCCCGATGGTGCGGTACGCGGGCGTGCAGGCGATTACCAGCGTACCGATGGCCATCAGAAATAAGGTGAGGATCAGCCCGGCGCGCCGGCCCACGCGGTCGACATAAGCTCCCAAAACAACGGCGCCCAGCGGCCGCATCAGGTAGCCCGCGCCGAACGTTCCTAGCGTCATCATCAGCGAGGCATAAGCGTTGCTGGACGGGAAAATTTCTCGAGCGATGTACGGGGCGTAGTAGGCGTACACCATGAAGTCGTACATCTCCAGAAAATTGCCGCTGGAGACGCGAATCACGTTGCCCAGTTTGGAGCTGTTCGTTTGGGTGCTCATCGATCGGTGCTCATAGGCCGCAGTTCTTGGCTATCTTATCGCTCTTTCGAAGCGCACGGCAGCTGCCTGTTCTAGTTCTGAATCTCAGTTCCCTGCCCGCTCCGGCGCGCCCGTCAGATAAAAATATCCAACTTTGTTGTTCGAGGGCGAGCCGTACCACATCCGACCTTCAGAATCGGGAAAGAATTCCCGGATGGTGTTCTCCGAATGCGGAAATGGATATTCGACAATTTTCCCAGTCTTCGGATCGAGCCGGCCAATCACATCCAGATAATAGGAAGAGTACCAGATGCCGTGATCAGCTCCGATGCCAATCGCATACGGAAATGCATCTTCTCCCCCTGGAACTTCATACTCTTTGAAAGTTTCCGTCTTGGGATCGAAGCGGCCAATTTTGCCCTTCTGGAACTCACCGAACCACACTGTGCCATCGGTGTCCACGGCGATCCTGCGCTCATAGGAGTTTAGGGTTGGCGGAGTCCACTGCTTGACCTTCAGGGTTTTGGCGTCCACTTCCCCGATCTGCCCCGTGCCGGGATCCGTGAACCACACGTTTTCATTCTTGTCGAAGGTCAGGCTGTAGGTGTGCGCAGCTTCCGGAAAATCGTTGTACTTCCCGGTTTCGGGGTCGAAGCGCGTCAGCGGATAGCCGCTCGACCAGACCGTGCCTTTGGAATCGATTCGAACGGTATGCCGCGAACCGCCGTCTTCGCGCCCCTCCTTGCCGGGAAGATACGTGTCCTGATACTCGGTAATTTTCTGCGTGGTGGGATCCCAGCGGCCCAATTTGTCGGAAGCCTGCTCTGTAAGCCACACCGAGCCGTCCGGCGCGGCAATCGCGGAGTGCACCGCCGCCGTTCCCTGGTTCGGAACCGGAAAATCCTGCATCTCGCCCGTCTTGGGATTCAGCCGGGTGATCTTGTTTCCAATTCCGAAATTCGGAATCCAAATTGATCCGTCCTTCGCCGGGGCAGCGCTAAACGGCATGCGGCTTGGACCGGGCATGTCGTATTCCACGTAAGAGATTCTCATCGCCTCGCTCGTGAACGGCCGGACGGTTTCCTTATACCCGGGCATCTCTTCGGGCTTCGGCAGAGACGAATCTTCTCCATACAGCTTGTTCAAATACGCAGCCACTTCGGCGGCGTCCTGGTCCGTGATGCGGTAGGAGAGGCTGAAATGCATGGACTCGCGCATGAATTCCACGCGGTCCCGCCAACCGTCCGCGTCCCGCCGCACGCTGGCCATGCGAGTCTGGAATCCGTGGCAGATGAAGCATTTGGTAAGAATCGTTTGCTTGGCCTTTTCGTCGGGCCAAAGTTTTTTCGCCTGGTAAATGGAAAGCTCGTTCCAGCGCACGGCTGCGGTCTGCAGCGCAAAGTCGAGCGCAAAGCTTTGGTCCGCCGTAAGCGCAACACCGCTCTTCGGATCGACCCGAAAACCGGTAGCTTTGACCTGAACGCGGTACTCACCTGCGGGCAATTGTTCCACACGATACTGCCCCTGCCGATCGGACAGCACAAAGACGCTGATTTTCGTTTTTGTGTTCTGCACCTGAATGAAAGCGCCCTGGAACGGCGAGCCGTCCGGCGCCTTCACGGTTCCAGAAACGCTCGCACCGTAGCCGGAGCCGGCAAGGAAAAGCGTAAGCCCGAGAAGAGCCAGCAATCTGATTTGGGTCCTCATGCTCACCCCGCGTCCGATCGTGAATTTGCCCAGCCAGGAATTGCAAACTGTGCCTGGCATTATGCCTCATAACGTTCCCGTAGGACAGGCTTCAGCCTTTCTGGTAGTGACTCCTTTTGAAAATGAGTCACTACCGCCTTTCTGGTTTGGATTTCGGCTCATCGTCGATCTAAACTCGACGGGCTGAAACCTGTCCTGCTAAAGCTTAAGGCGCGGAACGCACGCATCACTGAAAAACCTGTGGAAATCGAGCCAGCTTATGGATCATCCCGAGTAATTTAACTTGTATGTTACACCACGAAGGTCTAAAAGAAATCCTGTAGACGCAGTACCGCCTCGCAAGGAGCCCCCGATGAACAACCATCAGGTCCTACCCAATGCCCCTCGCGTCTTGAACGTTCGTGACTACGACATCTTTGAGGAATTCCCGGACGGCACGACGACCTGGAGGGCTTGCGTATTTGGAATACAGAACGTCGCACTGAAACTGCGCGAACTAGCGGAAAGTTCCGACCACCGCTTCTTCGCGCTCAACCTGTACGATCGAGACCGCGTGGCGATCCGGCCGCCGGCAGTCGCAAAAAAATCAGCCGAGGAACCGAACCACACAGCGTAAGCACAGATTACGGCCAGGCACGATCCTGTCAGGCTCCGGGACGAGCCGCTTCCTCAGGTTTCCACGCCCACTTTAACGATTCCACTCGATTGGGCGCGATTCTTATTTCAGGGTAAAAGACTCGCTCGTCGCCGCCGCTGGAGACTATCGTGCGGACCACGCCACCCCGTCGGGATCGGTGCCAACCGCCAGCGTGCCTACAATATTGCGTGACGCCACATCCACGAACGTTAATTCATTCGCTGCTGAGTTCGTAACATACGCGTGGCGTCCATCGGGAGAAATGAAAACGCCGCTGGGGTCTTTCGATGAACTCACGCTGGCGAGCAACTTTCTGCCGCGAGCGTCAAACACGGTGATCTGGCTGCTTCCTGAATTCGTGACCCAGACTTGCGACCCGTCCGGCGTGAAGTCCAGCCGCTTAGGACTCTTCCCGCCGCTCGGAAAATCAGCCACGATAGTATCCGTGTCCGTCGAGATGATCGCGATTTTAGCGTCCGCGCGGCTGGCCGCCCAAACTTCCTTCCCGTCGGGAGAAATCGCGATGCCCTCCGTTCCTGGTCCGGTGGGAAGAACTTTTACCTCACCCGTGGTTCGATCGATCACGCTGACGGTTCCGGAGACCGTGTTGGTAACGTAAAACTTCGTTTCGTTCGGCATGGCGACGATCATGTGGCTGCGCTGTTGGGTTGTGTTCCACACGTGCAGAATCTTTCCGCTGGCCGAGTCCAACTCGAGCACCGCTTGCGGCGTTTCCGTGGTCACCCAGACAAGTTTTCCATCATGGCTCACGACCATGCCATGCGGTCCCGTGTGCGTGCCCAGATCGAAGGTCGCTCTCACCTTGCGGTCCACAAGATCGACCACGGTGATCGTGTGGCCCGCTTTGTCGTGCTCCGTGTCGCCCGCGGGATAAACGCTGTACCTACCGAAGTTGGAAATGTAAGCCGTGCGGCCATCGGGCGAGATCGCCACTTCGTGCGGGCCGCGCCCCGTGGGCAGCTTGGCCATCACCTTCTCCGTGGCCGGATCGACCAGCGCAACCTGGAATGCCGATTTGCAGAGCACCACCAGCGTGTCCGCCGAAGCCTGGGGCGCAACCGCGCACACCGCCAGGCACACACCCAACACAATCTCACCGCAAGTTTTCCTCATGGTCTTATCCCTCGCGCGATTCCGCCAGCCTTCGAAGGCGACCGTACTCCGACGAACTCCCCGTGTCAATCTCCGATCCCTATCTCCGATCCCATCGTGGAAGAGCCTCCGATCGCATCGGCGCGCGCCTCTCTCTTCACCCTATTGGAAATGCCGTTTGATTTGCGGAAGCCGATCGGAGGCTCGGTTTCCGGAATGCAACGCATTGTGTGTGGAAGCACGCGGGCGTATATTGTCATTCAGTAAGCACGACATCAAAAAATATTCGGCTCGGGAGATTTCTCAAATGAAACGATTCGCGTGGATTTTGGCTGTTGGGCTCGCCATGCTCTGGCCCGCGGGCGCGTCGTACGCTCAAACCACCAAAGGCGCGGTGATCTTCGAACAGCACTGCGCCAGTTGCCACGGAAACCCGAGCAGCGCCACGCCCGCGCCGGAAGTTCTGTCGCTGTGGAAGCTGAGTCCGGAGGCAATCTACGCCGCGTTTGGCAAGGCGCCGCATAATTCCCTGTCGGGCGTGACCGACGCCGACTTCCGGGAAGTGGCCTTTTATCTCGGCCGGAGGCGCGTGGACATCGCCAAAATCACCGATGCCAAGCTCATGCCCAACCAGTGCCCTGGAAATTCGCCGCTGGGGAATCTGTCGTCGAAACCGATGTGGAACGGTTGGGGCAATGACGTTTTCAACGATCGCTTCCAGCCCGCGAAGGAAGCTGGCCTGACCGCCGATCAGGTCCCCAATCTTAAATTGAAGTGGGCATTCGGTTTTCCGGGCGCCGAGGAGGTTTACGGCCAGCCGACTGTCGCCGGCGGCCGTGTATTTCTGGGCGTGGACACGGGAGCGGTTTACTCTATCGACGCTGAGACGGGCTGCGTGTATTGGTCCTACCAGGCCGACGCCGGCGTGCGTACCGCGATCAGCATCGGGCCGGTAAAGGGTAAGGGCGCGACGAAGTATGGCGTCTATTTCGGAGACATCCGGGCCAACGTCTACATGCTGGACGCCGCGACCGGAAAAGAAATCTGGAAAGTGAAGGTGGAAGACCATCCTGTAGCCAAAATTACCGGCGCGCCGACGTTGTATGAAGATCGCCTGTACGTGCCCGTCTCTTCGCAGGAGGAGCGCTCGGCCGGTTGGAGCACGGTGTATCCCTGCTGCACGTTTCGAGGCAGCGTCGTGGCCCTCGACGCGTCCAACGGCCACACCATCTGGAAAACATATCCGGTGCAGGATTCACCCAAGCCCACCACAAAAAATGCCAATGGCGTGCAGCAATACGGCCCTAACGGCGGCGCAGTATGGAATTCGCCCACCATTGACGCCAAAAATCACGCGCTGTACATCGGCACGGGAGACGCTTATACCAAGCCCGTTTCTAGAAATACCGACGCCATCATGGCTCTCGACCTGAAGACCGGCAAGGTCATGTGGTCCATCCAGGACACGGAAGAAGACGCCTGGCTTTCCGGCTGTAACGGAGAAATCAAGTCGGAGAATTGCCTCCCGCCGTCCGAGATTGGACCTGATTTTGACTTTGGCGCGTCTCCCATCTTGAAGAATCTGCCCAACGGACATCGCATTCTGGTGGCGGGACAAAAGAGCGGCATGGTGTGGGGCCACGATCCTGACCGTGAAGGCACCGTGGTCTGGAAAGCGCAACTGGTGAAAAAGCTGGCTCTGGGCATGATCACCTTCGGCGGCGCCGCCGACGATCAGAACGCCTACTTCGGCTTGCGCACCGGAGGCGTGGCCGCCGTCCGCCTGGAAACAGGCGAACAAAAATGGTTCATCCCGGTAGCAGGGAGACCCGGCCCGGGCCCGAGGGGCGAGAACTCCGCGATTACCGCAATTCCCGGGGCTATCTTCTCCGGAGGATGGGATGGCATGTTGCGCGCGTTCTCCACCGAGGACGGCCATTTACTGTGGGACTACGACATGGTTCGCAGTTACGATACGGTTAATCACGTTCCGGCAAAAGGCGGGTCCATGGCGGCTTCCGGCCCGACGGTTGCCGGAGGGATGCTATTTGTCGGTTCCGGATACGTGTTTGGAGCGGGCACCCCGGGCAATGCCCTGCTGGTTTTTGCCGCGCAGTAACTTCCAGCATCGCTTGGCAGGCGAGGGGTCGGCGGATCAGAGCCGCGTGAGCAGGCCTGACCCGCGGCTCAGGCCTGCACAATTTGGTTTCGCACGGCGTAACGCACCAGCTCGGTTACGCTGTGCAAATCCAGCTTCCGCATGATATTTGCGCGATGGGTCTCGGCCGTTTTCACGCTGATCGACAGCGACTCGGCCACTTCCTTGCTGCTGCGGCCCTCCGCGAGGAGTTGCACAATCTCGCGTTCGCGAGGCGTCAGGCGGTTTTTCACCAGATCCTGAAGGTCGGTCCCCCGCCCGCCTCCCCGCACCAGGCTCAAAATCACGTCTGTGGCGCGCGAGGTGAAGAATGACTTGTGATTTGCAAGCGCCTCCACGGCCGCGATCAGGTCGGTCTCGGAATCTCCCTTGACGATAAATCCGCGCGCACCCGCGTTTACGATCTCACGGATCAATTGATCGGAATAATCGAAGGAGATCATCAGCACTTCCGTGCTGGCGAACGCTTTGCGGATTCTTCGGGCGGCCTCGATGCCGTTCAGTTCCGGCATATTAATGTCCAAAATCGCGATGTCCGGCTTGAGTTGTTCTGTTTTCGCGACGGCTTCCCGCCCGGTGCGTGCTTCGGCGCAGATTTCCCATCCTTCTCGCGCACTGAGCAGTGCCCGGATTCCGAGCCGCATTACATCGTGGTCGTCCGCCACCAGGATCCGAAGGGGCATGTCAAAAGTCTCCCGAATTTTCTTCGACCTCCCGAACTGCAGGTTGCGTCTGCCTCCGACCGCCGGCACGGCGGCATATGGCGGAGCTACCGCCCGTCCCGGCTGCTTCGATTCCGCTTGTGCTTTCAACCTCACTCCGTTCGGGGCCTGTCCTCCTTCACTGACTAAACAGTTAATCAACACTAGAGTCGAAAACCGGCCATTCTTCCATACAGTAAATTCTCTAAATAGCTCAGGAGGTTCCTGCAAGTACTCCCCCAGAAGCCCCAACCGCCGCCAAATGGTCCCGTTTTATATCCTGTCCATAGAAAAGTTGAAAGGGAGTTTCGGCGGGCCTCTCAGCTGTTTCCTGTATAATTTGCCCGCACCATTGCGCCGGCTGAAATCAGCACGGGGACTGGGAGTCGCGACTTTCCGCGGTATCGGAATCCATGAGCATCCGGGTTGCGCTGAACCATAAGACTCTCTATCGCTATACCAGGCCGGTATGGTTATCGCCCCATGTAGTACGCCTGCGCCCCGCGCCCCATTGCCGGACACCGATTCCCAGCTATTCGCTGAGGGTCACGCCGGCGGATCACTTCATCAACTGGCAGCAGGACCCCTACAGCAATCATCTGGCGAGACTAGTGTTCCCCACCAAGACTACCGAATTCTCCGTCGAAGTCGATCTGGTGGCGGACATGACGGTCATCAACCCATTCGATTTCTTTCTGGAAAAATACGCCGAGGAAATTCCCTTCGTTTACGACCCGGTGGTAAAGCGAGAGCTGGGCCCGTATCTAAAACGGCGCCGAGCTGGACCGAAAATGCAGGAATTGATCGCCGAAGCCCGCAAGGAAAAAATTCGCACCAACGACTTCCTGGTGGACGTGAATCAGCGCATCCAAAAGCGGATTAAATACCTGATTCGCATGGAGCCCGGCATTCAAAGTCCCGAAAAAACTTTGACGCTCGGCAGCGGATCCTGCCGCGACAGCGCCTGGCTTCTGGTCCAACTGCTCAGAAATCTGGGGCTGGCCGCGAGATTTGTTTCCGGTTACTTGATTCAGCTCGCCCCCGACGTCAAATCGCTGGACGGGCCCAGCGGAACGGACCACGATTTCACGGATTTACACGCCTGGACAGAAGTCTACCTGCCGGGCGGGGGATGGGTCGGACTCGATCCCACTTCCGGTCTGCTTGCGGGCGAGGGCCATATTCCCCTGGCCTGCTCCGCTGAACCGGTGACCGCCGCGGCAATCTCCGGCGGTTTTTCCTACGACGACGAATCGATCGTGACAACCGAACCCGACAAAGAGAAGCGCCAGGGCCGGGCCAAGGACGCATTCGAATTTTCGATGACCGTCAAGCGCATCCACGAAGATCCGCGCGTGACCAAGCCTTACTCGGACGAGCAGTGGGTCGAGATCGAATCCCTGGGGCATCAAGTCGATGCCGATTTGACGGCCCGTGACGTTCGCCTGACCATGGGCGGCGAACCAACGTTCGTCTCCGTCGATGACATGGACGGCGCCGAGTGGAATACGGCCGCCGTAGGCCCCAAAAAATACAAACTGGCTGACACCTTGATCCGGAGGCTGCGCGATCGTTTCGCGCCGGGTGGCTTTCTGCACCACGGCACGGGGAAATGGTATCCCGGCGAATCGCTGCCCCGCTGGGCGCTGGGGCTATATTGGCGCAAGGACGGCGAGCCCATCTGGCAGGACGCCGCGCTTATCGCCAACGAAAGCGCCTCCGGAAAGCTGACCAGCGCCGACGCGCGAGCTTTTATTCTGAGTCTTGCCGAACGGCTGGGTGTGAATCCGGATCACGCGCTGCCCGGGTACGAGGACAGCTGGTATTACATGTGGAAGGAGCGGCGGCTTCCGGTCAACGTCGATCCGCTCGAAAATAAGCTGGAAAATCCGGAAGATCGCGCGCGGCTGGCGCGCGTGTTCGAACGCGGCTTGGACAGCGTGGTCGGCTATGCCCTGCCGCTGAAGCGTGAATTCTATACGGACGGGACCGGCGACTGGGTAACCGGCGCATGGTTCTTCCGCCCAGAGCGAATGTACCTGATTCCCGGCGACTCTCCCATGGGTTTCCGCTTGCCTCTGGATTCGATTCCCTGGGTGCACCCGTCCGAGATTTCTCATGTCATCGAACAAGACCCGATGGCCGCTCGGGGCCCGCTAGCCGAACGCGCGGCACTCACAGGCCGGCAACGCTATGTGGACGAGGATCTCGAGTATCAGCCTGCGCAAGGAATCATGGAGCAAACTTTGGAGATGGCCCCGGCCCGCGAGCGCTCCCGGCGGCGTTCCCTGGCGCTCGACTCGCCACCCGTGCCCGGCCAATCCGCGTCTCGGCTGGTTCGGACGGCGCTATGCGTGGAAACACGCGACGGCATCTTGCGGGTGTTTGTGCCGCCGCAGCACCGCCTGGAGGATTATCTTGGCCTGGTCGCCGCGATTGAGGATACTGCCGCCGGCTTGGGAATGCCCGTACTGGTCGAGGGTTATGCACCGCCACACGACTCTCGCGTTCACGTCATCAAAGTCACGCCCGATCCCGGTGTGATTGAAGTGAACCTGCGCCCGTCGGCAAGCTGGGATGAGTTGGTGAAGAACACCACGACGTTGTACGAGGAAGCTCATCTGAGCCGCCTGGCAACGGAGAAGTTCATGCTCGACGGCAGGCACACGGGCACGGGCGGCGGAAATCACATTTTGATCGGGGGAGCCACACCGGCCGATTCCCCGATTCTGCGTAACCCGGGACTTTTGCGCAGCCTGATCGGTTACTGGCACAACCATCCCGCGCTGTCTTACCTGTTCAGCGGAATCTTTGTAGGTCCCACCAGCCAGGCGCCACGCATCGACGAAGCGCGCAACGATCAAGTTTACGAAATGGAGATCGCCTTTCAGCAGATTCCGGATCATGGCAGCACTTCGCCGTGGCTGGTGGATCGGATCTTTCGCAACCTGCTGGTTGACGCCACGGGCAGCACCCACCGCGCCGAGTTCTGCATCGACAAACTCTATTCTCCTGACACGGCTTCGGGCCGACTCGGTCTGCTTGAAATGCGCGCGTTCGAAATGCCGCCGCATTCGCGAATGAGCCTTACGCAGCACCTCTTGCTTCGAGCCCTGGTCGCGCACTTGTGGGAGCGGCCGTATCGCCAGGAATTGGTTCGATGGCGCACGGAAGTTCACGACCGGTTCATGTTGCCGTATTTTGTGCATCAGGATCTGGAAGACGTGGTCACGGACTTGAACGGAGCCGGCTTCCCGCTGCGCGTCGAATGGTTCGATCCCCATTTCGAATTTCGCTTTCCGCTCTACGGCACGATCGAGCAACGCGGCATCGGCCTGGAATTCAGGCAGGCGATCGAACCCTGGCACGTCACCGGCGAAGAAACCAGCGCGGGGGGAACGGCGCGATACGTCGACTCTTCGTTGGAACGCCTGCAGGTGCTGGCGAACGGCATGGTGGACACGCGCCACGTGATTACCTGCAACGGCCACCGCGTGCCGCTGCATCCGACGGGCAGGAACGGCGAGTTCGTGGCCGGCGTGCGCTACCGCGCCTGGCAGCCGCCCAATTGCCTGCATCCCACGATCGGAACGCATGTGCCGCTGGTGTTTGACACGGTGGACACCTGGTCGGGCCGCTCCATCGGCGGGTGCACCTATCACGTCGCGCATCCCGGCGGCAGAAGTTACGACAGCTTTCCGGTGAACGCCTACGCCGCCGAGGGCCGGCGCATCGCGCGATTTTTCAAGTTCGGTCACACACCGGGACCGATGGTTGTGGGAAAGGAAAAAATCAGCAAGGAATTGCCGTTCACTCTGGATCTCAGGTTAAAGTAAAGTATCTCCGATAGGAAATATGCAAGAACCTAAAACTCCGGCCGGCATCGAAACCGACCATCCCCAGCGACGCGGCTTTGCCGACAACTACGGAATCGACTCCCCATTCCCCGATGAAATGGTTCGACCGGACCGCTCCCTGCGTCCGCATTGGCGGGAATTCGTTTCCCTGCTCGATGAATTGAAGCCGGGCGAATTCGGCCACCGGCGCGATCTGGCGCGGCGCCTGATCCACCAGAACGGAGTCACGCACAATGTCTACGGCGATCCCAACGGCCTGGACCGGCCCTGGAGCCTGGACTTTATTCCGCTGCTGATTGCCGGCGCACACTGGGAAAGCATCTGCGAAGGCCTGATCCAGCGGGCGCGGCTGTTGGACCGGTTGCTGGCGGATTTGTACGGCCCGGCGGATACGGTCTTCAGCGGGCTGCTGCCGCCGGAACTGCTTTGGGCCAATCCGGGTTTTCTGCGGCCCTGCCACGGCATCCGGCTGCCGATGGGACGCTGGCTGCACTTGTACTCCGCGGACCTGGTGCGTAATGAGACCGGGCAGTTCGAAGTCCTGAGCGACCGCACACAGGCCCCCTCCGGCGCGGGCTACACACTCGAGAATCGGATTGTGCTGTCGCGCGCCCTGCCATCCGTTTTTCGCCAGTGCCAGGTGCAGCGCCTGGCGCCGTTCTTCGTATCGCTGCGGGAAACTCTGGCCGGACTCGCTCCGGCCAACCACGAAAACCCGCGCATCGTTTTGTATACTCCGGGCCCGTACAACGAAACCTATTTCGAACATTCATTCCTGGCCCGTTATCTCGGCTACACGCTGGTGCAGGGAAACGATCTAACCGTCCGCGATACCATCGTCTACATGAAAACGCTGGGAGGATTGCAGCGCGTCGACGTGATCCTTCGAAGAGTCGATGATAATTTCTGCGATCCGCTGGAACTGTGGCCCGATTCCTACCTGGGTGTACCGGGATTGCTCCAGGCGGTACGCCGCGGCAACGTGGCTATCGCCAATGCTATCGGCTGCGGACTTTTGCAGGCGCCGGGATTTCTTCCCTTCCTCCCGGCAGTCTGCCGCTATCTATTGGGCGAGGATTCGAAGCTGCCCTCGGTGGAAACCTGGTGGTGCGGCCAGCCTGAAATTCTGGAGTTCATCGTGCCGCGGCTGCCTGAAATGGTGATCAAGTCGGCGTATCCGACGCAGGGGGAAGATCCTGTGTTCGGACAAAATCTTACGCGTGAGGAGCTTTCGGAGCTGGAGAAAAAAATCAGGGCGCGGCCCGCTCATTATGTGGCTCAAAAACAGGTGATGTCCTGCACCACTCCGGCGCTCATCGGTGAGGACGTTCAGCCCCGCAAGTTCGTGGTTCGCTCTTATCTGAGCGCGTACGGCGATTCCTACACGGTGATGAACGGCGGGCTCTCGCGCATCACTCAATCGAACGACACCCTGGTCGTGTCCCTGCAAAAGGGAGGGCGCAGCAAGGACACCTGGATTTTGTCGGAAGGCCCCGTAAGTCCGGTGACGCTGCTGCCGTCGACCACACAGCCGATCGCCATCAGCCGCGGCGGCAGCGACTTGCCCAGCCGCCTGGCGGAGGACCTATACTGGCTGGGACGGTATGCCGAGCGCACCGATGCTCAGGCCCGCCTGGCCCGCGGGGCGCTGGTGCGCATGATCGACCAAACCGGCGTCGATAGCGCCCACGCAGTTCAGGTCCTGGCCAGCGCTTGCCGTACCACGCCAATCCGCCTGAAGGACGCCGAACTGGAACGCGAATTCATCGATGCGATTCTGGGCAAGGCCAAAGGCGACGGGCTGCGAGGTAGCGTCGCGAATCTGCACCGGCTAGCCAGGGTGCTGCGGGACACGATTTCCACGGACGCGTGGCGCATCCTTCAGGAAATTTACCGCGCTGTTTCCAGTTTCCGCATGGGTCCGACCGAACCCGCATCGGCCGTTCTCGAATTGCTCGACAATCTGGTGGTGACCCTGGCGGCATTCGCCGGGCTGGCGTCCGATTCGATGACGCGCGGCCTTGCCTGGCGATTCCTGGATATCGGGAGGCGCGTCGAACGCGCCGGATTTGTTGCGCGCTTCCTGCAGGATACGCTCGTGGAACCCGACGCGGATCCCGTTCTGCTGGAAGCCGTTCTAGAAATCGGTGACAGCTCGCTGACCTACCGCCGCAGATATCTGACGCATCTTGAAACGCACGCCGTGGCGGACTTGTTGCTCGCGGACGAAACCAATCCCCGCTCCGTGGCCTTTCAACTGGCGCTCATCGACCAGCATCTCGCGGCCCTCCCGCGCGATCTTTCGCATCCCGATCGCAATGTCGACCAGCGCCTGATTCTGAAGCTGCGCACTTCAATCCAGCTGGCCGATTTTGTGGAGTTGTGCGCGGTCGCCGCGGGCCGGGAACGCGAGGAATTTAACGCCCTTCTTTCCGGCGTCCTGGAGCAGATCGCCCAGCTGTCTGATGCCATCGCGCAATTATATTTCTCGCACGCGGTCGTGTCGCAGGAGATCAGCGGTATGCGCGAGGAGCACGAGTCGTGAGATATCGGGTCATTCATTCCACGCGCTACGGATATGAAGAAGCCATTCCCCTGTCGCACAACGTGGTTCGCATGCGGCCGCGGGAGCACGAAACGCAAACCTGCCTGCACTATGAAATGCTGGTACTGCCCACACCTACGGTCAAGAACGACGGTTTCGATTATTTTGGGAATCATGTCACCTGGTTCAGCCTGCAGGAGCCGCACATGGTTTTGCGAATCGCGGCCCAAAGCGAGGTGGAGGTTCTTCCTTCAGGGCCGTACAACATCACCCAGGGCCCGACATGGGAAGAAGTCCTGCAAATTCTGACGGTCGCGCCGGACCGCGAAATCCTGGCCGCCCGTGAATTCGTTTTTGAATCCGCGCATGTGCCCTGGTCGGTCGAACTGGCCGACTTCGCTCGCGTGTCCTTTCCGGCGGGGCGGTCTTTCCTTGCCTGCGTTTTGGATTTAACGCAACGCATCCATCATGACTTCAAATTTTTGGCGGGCTCCACGGAAATCGATACCCCGGTCGAGGAAGTGTTCCATTCGCACCAGGGGGTTTGCCAGGACTTTGCTCATCTACAGATCTGCTGCCTGCGATCGCTGGGATTTTCGGCCCGCTACGTTAGCGGGTATTTGTCGACCTCTCCTCCCCCGGGGAAAGAGCGCCTGGTAGGCGCGGACGCGTCGCATGCCTGGGTCAGCGTCTTCGTGCCGGGCATGGGCTGGGTAGAATTCGACCCCACCAACGGAATCATGCCAAGCGACGGCCACATCACCCTGGCCTGGGGAAGAGATTACGACGATGTGGGCCCATCGCGCGGCATCCTGATCGGTGGACAGCACCATTGGCTGGACGTCTCGGTGGACGTCGTGGCGATCGAGCCTTCTTCAGAATCTCTCACCTAAATTCGAATCGCGGCTGGACTTTCCCGGCCCGCTCAGGCGAAACTTTCGTTCGGCCTTTTGAGTCGATGTAAGATTTCAGTTCGAACTTGTGTAGCGCCCGCCTTCAGGCGGGCGTGCTTTTGAATGGCGGCGTCTGCGCGTGGGCGGGCGCTGAACGGCCCCGGCAGACCCCAGTTCGTGTAACCAGCCCCTCCTGCCTGGGAAAAGGTGGCGGAGAATTGCAACAATTCGGAGCGTTTGCAGTCGGAATTGTGATCGGGTTTCTGGGAGGTCTGTTTGGAAAAGGGGGCAGCGCAATCGCGACGCCTCTTTTGAGCCTGATCGGCTACCCGGGATTTATCGCGGTCGCCTCGCCGCTGCCGGCCACAATTCCGGGAACGCTGGTTGCATCCGGCAAATACTGGGAATCCCGTTTGCTGGATTGGCAGATCGTCTGGTGGAGCATTGCAATCGGAGTCCCGGCAACGGCTCTGGGTTCCCTGCTCACAAAATATACGGGCGCCAGGCCGCTGCTGATTTTTACGGGAATCTTGGTATTGGGCTTCGGCATTTCCTTTTTATTTTTCCCTAGAGAAAAGAAATCCGAGGAAGGTCCGGAATTTCCCTTGGTGGAGGTCCGTCCGGCCTACTGGCGGGTCAGGCTGGCGCTGATTGCTTTCGGAGTTGGAATCATTTCAGGACTTCTGGCAAACGCCGGCGGATTTCTGCTGGCGCCGGCCTATGCCAGGTTTCTGCGGCAACCGATCAAGAAATCGTTTGCGTGTTCGCTGGCGGTGTCCGCGGTTCTGGCATTGCCCGGGACGATCGTGCATGCCTATCTTGGACATATCTCGTGGACGGTGACGGGACTCGTAGCGCTCGGGTCCGTGCCGTTTTCTTATCTGGGCGCGCATATCGCAATCCGCTCAAAATCCAGCGGGCTGGAACGGCTGTATGGAATCGTGCTTACAGTGCTGGGCGCTTTCTTCCTCTATCAATTGTAGAGTTCGGGGCCGTCGAGGCTTCCTGGCGGCGGGACCACGAAAGCCAATGCGCGGCCGCTGCGTCGTCACTGGGCGATTTCTCGCGCGCTCGTCGCGCGTAAGATTTCGACGCCGAACTGTGCCGTCTCGCTGAAATGAAGGTATATTCTGAGCTGATACGGAAGCGGAACGGCCGCTGCGTCTCAATTCAAGCGAACGTCACGTGAACGGCGACTGGAGCTGGCGACGCCTGTGCACGCCGCAAATCCTTTGAACCCGGCGCAATTTCTCGACCGCGCCGCAAAAATATTTTCGGAACGCACCGCCGTCGTTGACGGGGAGCGCCGCTTCACATATGCCGAGTTCGGCGACCGATCGCACCGCCTCGCGGGACTCCTGCAAAGCACCGGGGCGAAGACAGGCGATCGCATTGCCGCGCTGTGCACCAATAGCCACGTCATGCTGGAGATGCATAACGGCGTGCCCATGGCCGGCTGCGCACTGGTGCCCATCAACATTCGGCTTTCCCTGCAGGAGATGGCCTACATTCTGGAAAATTCCGGCGCGCGCGTACTGATCGCCGCGCAAGAATTCGCGGAAATGGCGACTGCACTCTCGGCTTCCGCGAACGTGCGGGTCATTCTGGCCGGCGGCGCGTCCAGCGAATACGAAGAATTATTGCAATCCTCGGAACCCGTCCCCAGCGCGGCGATCGATGAACGGTCGCTGCTGGCGATCAACTATACGAGCGGAAGCACAGGCCGCCCGAAAGGAGTGATGTACACCCACCGCGGAGCGTATCTGCAGGCCCTGGCGATGGCGTTTCATTCACGCCTCGGACTGGACAGCGCGTATCTGTGGACACTGCCCATGTTTCATTGCAACGGCTGGTGCTTCACCTGGGCAGTGACGGCTGCGGGTGCTGCTCATATTTGCCAGCGGCAGATCGATCCCGCGGCGGTGTGGTCCGCAATTTGCCGCGGCAGCGTGACGCATCTGTGCGCCGCGCCAACCGTCCTGACGATGATCGCGGAGGCCGCCACGGCCTCGAGCGGCGAGAAAGCCAGCCACGCCGTCCACGCGTTAACCGGAGGCGCGCCTCCGACGCCGGCGCTTCTGGCGCGGCTTGCGGCGCTGAACCTGCACGTCACGCATTTGTATGGCTTGACGGAAACCTATGGCCCGTCGGTGATCAACGAATGGCAGCCGGAATGGACGTCCAGGACCGAAAGCGAGAAATCGCGACTGAACGCGCGTCAAGGCGTCGGCAACGTGGTCACCAGGGATATTCGCGTGATCGACGCCGGCGGCAACGATGTGCCGGCTGACGGCCAAACGCTCGGCGAAATCGTGATCCGGGGAAATAACGTCACCATCGGCTATTACCGCGACGAAGCCGCCACGCGCGCCGCTGACTTTGAGGGATGGTTCCGAACCGGCGACCTTGGCGTGCGCTTCCCCGACGGCTATATCGAACTGCGCGACCGCGCCAAGGACATCATCATTACCGGCGGTGAGAATGTCGCTTCGATTGAGATTGAGAAGGCCCTGGCTGAACATCCCGCAGTCCTGGAAGCCGTAGTCGTGGGGCGGCCGGACGAGCGGTGGGGAGAAATTCCCGTGGCGTTTGTGGTTCTGAGGCCGGGAATGCGCGCCACGGGAGACGAATTGATCGAGTTCGTTTGCGGACGGATTGCGCGTTTCAAAGCACCGCGAGAGATTCGGTTTGAGGAGCTGCCTAAGACCTCGACGGGGAAAATTCAGAAATATTTATTACGCAAGCAGCTGGAGCGGCCGTAGGACTGATTTCAAAGGCTGCTGAAAAACTAATCGATATTGTCATTCCGAGCGGAGCGAGGAATCTCTCCTAGCTTAATTAACAGAACAGAAAGTGAGATTCCTCGCTCCGCTCGGAACGACAAACGCATGGGGCGACTTTTTCCGCAGCCTGCTCAGCCTGTCGGTTTAGATTCTCGATTATCGATCATCTAAACCAGACAGGCTGAATGCCTGTCCTACTTAATTCTACGAATCCGCGCCGAGCGTTCTGGCCGCCCAATCCGGAAACACGACCGGCCGCGAAACTCGCGGTCCGCCCGCATTGGCGGCCTGAACGTGGCCCGTGCCCTCGACCATGTCGCGCTTGGAGTTCTTGGCCGCTTCGTAGAGCCGCAGCGCGCCGGCCGGGTCCATGATGCGGTCGTCCTTGCTGTAGCCGATGAGCATGGGAGCTTCGATCTTTTCCGCTCTGCCCTCCGCCGAGGTTATAGTCGCCAAGCTTCTTGCGCGCATCGGCCAGATCCTTCGCCCCGATGATCCAGCGGACGCGCTCCTGAATCGGCGGATAGTATTCGAACAGGTCGGATTTCAGGTCGTAGGAGCCGCTGCTCATGAACGCAGCCTTGATTCTCTTTTCGCCGCTCGCGGCTCGCGGCACGCCGTATCCGCCCATGCTGATGCCCTGCAGCCCGACGCGCGTGGCGTCCACATCGGAGCGCGTCTCCAGATAATCGATCATGGCTTTCACAACTCGGTCGGTATCCGGAGGCAGGTGCAGATCGTGCAAGCGCATCGCGCCGCCCTGGCCCGGAAAATCGACGGCCAGATACGCCATGCCGCGCGCCGTGTAAGCGCCGCCGCCCAAGATCGTGGCTTCGGCCATCGTGTCGGCGCCCTGGAACGGAATCACCACGGGAAACTTCTTCCCTTGCGGAGCCGTTCGGCTTGCGGAAATATCCGTCCAACATTTTGCCTTCATAGTTGATCTGCACGCGTTCGAAAGGCGGCCGCGTCATCTTCCAGGCCTTGTCGAAGGTTTCGCGCATCTTTTTGTAGGTCGGCATCATGCGAGGTTCGTCCACCGGCTGCGGCCAGCAGGCTTCGCGGTAAAAGCCGGACGCCTTCAGATAGTATTCGTTGGCCGTGACTTTGTAGCCCTCGCCGGCGAACTTCTCGGCCATCTCTTCGTTCTTTTCCGCGACGCGCGTCCACTCCACGATCCACGATTCCAGATCGAACGGCTTCATGCGCTGCGCGACTTCGAGCGCGTCCGGATCGCTGGTGTAAATGGATTGCGTCAGGCGGATCTCAAGCTGCCCGCCGCCCTGCAATCCCTTGCCCGTATAAAGTTCTTCTTCCGCCCTGCCGCCGATCGCGCCCTTCTTCCCGCCTTCGGCGCCGGCATCCTGGGCCAGCGCGTTCGAGCCGAAGGCCTTGGTCAGCATGGGAAGTCCGGCGGCCGCCAGGCCCCACTTGACCAAACCTCTCCGGCTTACGTTCAATAAAGAATCCATGTTCTCGCCTCCATTTATCGCGCAGATTTCGGATCCCGGGAATGGACCCCAGTCACGCCTTGCCGGGTCTTGAGCAGTAAGACTGTGCTCAGAAGGGGTATTGGTTTCAAGCATTTTCGAGTCGGCGCCCCGCCGGCGTGTTCGCATTTCGCCACCCAGCAAATGAAGCGAATTTTGTAAAGACGATACGGCAGGGTCTACCACCTGTCAAGCAGCGGTTTGCCGGCCCCGCAGTAGATGTTCCTATTCTCCGTTAGTTTATTAATTGATACTTATCACCGTACCTGAATGTTGCGAGAAGGCCGCGCAAAATTCTTCTCGCATGTAACGGCCATCTCGATTGACACGTCTACTAGAACAGTGCGATATTCCACGCCAACGGGAGGAATTCACCATGAGGAATGCGCTGCTCGCCGCTGTTTTCGCATTCGGTATGTCTGTTTGTGTTTTCCGGACCCGCGCTCGCGCATCACGGCGGGTGCGGCCTACGACTCGGCCCATCCGCTCACCATGACGGGGACCGTGAAGGAATTTCTATTCATCCAGCCGCACCCGCTCATCACTCTGGAAGTGAAGGACGACCAGGGCGCCATCACCGAATGGTCCGTGGAAATGACCGCGCCGAATCATTTGGTTCACTATGGCTGGAATGGGCACAAACTAAAACCGGGGGACCAGATCACCGTGGTCGGCCTCCCTTCCAAAAATGGTTTGAAAGTTTTGAATCTCCGGAAAATCTCCTGGGCGAACGGCGAAGTGATTCCTCTGGGCCCGCCTCCGGAACCCGGCCAGCAGATAGATCGAGTCGCGCTTGCGATATCGCGACAGGATCGCGTTTCCGCTCCGGATTCGCGAGCGGCGCGGCGTGCTCTGCGAAGGGTTAATTCGCATCCGAACGACAGGAGGATTTCCAGAAATGAAAAAATATTGGGTAGGCCAGACTCTTGCTCTTGCGGCAGGTATTCATCTTCTCGTCCGGATTGTGCGCGCAGACCGCGCCGAAAACCGGCGCCAAAATGGAAAAGGCGGCCACGCAGCAGGCGCTTCCCAGGACGGCGGACGGCGTGCCGGATTTCTCCGGCGTTTGGGAGGGACACATGCCGCCCAGCGCCCGCAAGTGGGCCGGATATTCGTTTACCGGGATATTCCGGAGATGACGCCCTGGGGAAAAGCGCAATACGAACAGACGAAGCCGTCCTGGGGCCAACGCGCCGTCGTGGATTCAACCGATCCTGGTCAATCCGACGACCGGCAATGAAATCGGATGCTTCCCTACCGGCGTGCCGCGAATTTATGTGCATCCTTTCCCGATGGAGATTCATTCAAATTCCCGGCCGCGTGGTCCAACTGTTCGAATTCAATCACTTCGTCCGGCAGATCTATACGACCGGCCCGCACGAACATGCCAAGGATCTGGACCCCACCTGGATGGGCGATTCGGTCGGCTGGTGGGAGGGAGATACGCTGGTGATCGACTCGGTCGGGTTCAATGAAAAGACGTGGCTGGACCGCGCGGGACTTCCGCATTCCGATCAGCTGCACGTCATCGAACACATCACGCGCCCCAAGCATGACACGCTGGTGGTTCACATCACCATCGACGACCCGAAAACCTACACCAAGACCTGGGAAGGCGAGCGAATCTACCAGCTCGAACCGGACTGGAAGCTGACGGAAATGATCTGCGAAGACAACGTCACGTTTAATGATCTGAAGAAGGAAGGTAAGGAGCAATAAAAGTAGGAGAGGCTTTCAGCCTGTCGGGTTTAGATTTTGCGCTAACGGAAATCGAAACCAGGCAGGCTTCGCAGGTTGCAGAGAGGTAGTTTGCTTTGTCGTTCCGTTCACGGCGAATCTTCTCGGTGAAACGAGCGGCGCGAGGAATCTCTTCCGCGCTCGACTGCCAGAAAAGAAAGAGAGATTCCTCGCTCCGCTCGGAATGACAAAAGGATTGGAGTGATTTTTTCCGCAGGCTGTGAAGCCTGTCCTACTCAATTCTCATCCACGATCCTCATCGCACGTTCTTCTCGATCCACTGGACGAAAAATTTAGCGATCTGGTCGCTGTTTTTGTCGAGCATCATTTCGTGTTCGTTCCCGGTGATGCCCACGTCTTCGAGCTTGACGTATTGCGTCTTCACGCCCGCCTGATTCAGCCACTTGGGGATGCAGGAATCGAAAACGCGGTGATAGCTCGCTTGCGTCGAAACATCCAGCATCGGAATATTTTCCAGGTTAACCAGTTTGTGGGCCGGCTCCGTTTGCACGTAACAGGGCACGGTATCGGGGTCATCGGCTTTCGCTTCCAGCACCGGGCGCAGTTCGGCGGGATCGCTGACCGGCGGCTCGTAGTGAAGCGGGAGCGACGTCACGCCCCAGGTGAAGCTGCTCGGCGCGCCATAGGCGATCTTGGCCACGTCCACGTTCCTGATCGGCGGGCCGCCCGGTTCGGCTGAGATAATCGCCTTAACCAGCTTCGGCCGGGCGTCCGCAACCTGCCAGCCGAATTCGCCGCCCTGCGAATGCGTCAGCAAAATTACCGGCGAGCCGATTTTATCCAGCAAGGCGACGTGGGCATCCAGATTGAGCTTGGCTTGCTTGCCTCCCTGCAGGAACTGGACCTGGGTCCGCGCGAAGTCGTCGAAGATCGGATCGCCCATCTTGCCCTTGTTGGGACCGTCGCCGGGCCATTGCGTGAATTTTTTGGCCTGGGGCCACTTCCCTTGCGCGCCAATATCGGTCCAGATTTGCTCGAGCTGCGGAGCGGTGCGGATAGTCAAGGCGCCGTCGCCATCGGCCTCAGGATTATAAGAGGACCGCCCGCGCGCGGGATAATCGACCATGTAAACCGTGAACCCCTGTTTGATGAAATAGTAGGCCCAGCCCGGGCGGCCGTCGGGCGTCTGCAGCCAGTCCGTGCCCGTCTGCCCCGCGCCGTGAAACAGGACCAGCGGGTATGGATGCCTTATTTTTTTCGGTACCATCACTTCGACGTATTCAGCGCCATCCATGACTTCTTTGCCCGGAGGCCCGACATAGGTTCCGCCCACATAGAAGAATCCGGTGCTGGCGATATCCGCCGTTGAGAATGTGTGGATCGAGGAAGGAGGCGCGCCGGCCACCTGGCTCTGCGCGCGCGCTCCGGCGCAAAAGCCCAGGAGCGCCACGGAACACGCGGATAGCATCGCGATTCGGATTCCCGTTCTCATCGTTCGTCCCCCCTTGTTTTGAACCACGCCCGTAAAATTAAATTGGAATTTCGGTCTGGTGAGTATACAACACCTGCCCAGCCGGGCCGCTGAAGCAATGACCGCGGAGAATTTTGCCTGCGATGGCCGCTACGGCTTCCCGATGGCGATTTTCCCGAGATCGATTCAATTTCGCAGGCCTTGGTGCAACGGCGAACGGCGTAAGAGCGTCTAATTTGTGCAGGCGCAATGCCGGCGGCTGGCGATTCAGATTTAAACGTCGAGAGGTGTCAGGATGAGGATGAGGGCAAGTCTCGCTTCGCTCCTTGCGGTCTTTACCGTTTCCCTGGCGATTTCCGGCCCGGCGTTCGCCCATCATTCCATGTCTATGTACGACCGCGGGCATGACACCACGCTCAAGGCCACCATCACGCAGTTCGAGTGGGCCAACCCACATTCCATGATCACCTTCACGGCGACCGACGAACATGGCAACCTCGAAAAATGGGTGGCCGAAGGTCCCGGCCCGAACCGCTTGGCCAATCACGGCTGGACCAAGGACTCGCTCAAGCCGGGCGAGCAGGTAACGATTGTCGGCAACCGCAACAAAGACGGCTCACCCACCATGCGCTTCGAGAAAGTCATCCTGCCGGACGGACAGGAGCTCGTGGCGCGCCCGCGATTCTTCTAGCGAATTAGGAATTTCCACGCAGTTGAGGGAAAACGGGCCCTGAGAATCTCGCTTCATTCATTTGAAAAAGTGGAAGCTTGTTTCGTCGATTGGAACGGAGCCATCTGAATTTTGTGCGCGCGGATTCGAGAGTTGAGAGTAAAGATTGTATCATCTGCATTGCCTGCCTTCTTGTGAACGCTGGGACCGGCACGGAAAGACGGGCAACAAGCGTTTCAGTAAGCTTCGTTAAGTTTCCTTACGTAAAGGGCGTGCGCGCATGCCAATCAAAGGTGGCCGAAGACCTCCTGGGCCGAAAGGGTGGCCCATTGCCGGCATGGCGCTGGAGATACGGCGCGATCCGCTGAACGCGTTGCGGGCGTTCGCGCGGGAATTCGGAGACATCGTTCTGTTCCACGTGCTGATGCGCGAGCGCGTCCTGTTGAACCATCCCGACTTCGTCGAGCAGGTCCTGGTGATCCAGCAAGACAAATTTCACAAGAGCGAACTGACCCGGAAAATCACCGAGCGCATGCTCGGGCAGGGATTGCTGACCAGCGAGGGCGATTTCTGGAGGCGGCAGCGGCGGCTCGCGCAGCCGGCATTTCACCGCAGCCGCATCAATGAATATGGCGCGACGATGCGCGAAATAGCGCAGGCGCACATCAGCGGCTGGCGCGATGGCGACGTGCGCGACCTGGCACAGGAAATGACGGCGCTCACGCTCGATAACGCCGTGCGCACGCTGTTCAGCACGGCGCTTCCCGGCGAAGCTCAACAGGTAGGCCGTGCCATGACTTTCCTGATGCGCTATTCGCTCGCCAGGCAGCGATCGCCCATCCGTATTCCGGAAAGTTGGCCCACACCGAAAAACCGTCGCGCGGACCGCGACCTTGCGTTCATGGACTCCCTGGTCTACCGGATGATTGACGAGCGCAGGTCGGAGAAGAATTCCAATCGCCGCCCGGATTTGCTCTCGCTGCTGATGGGCGCAATGGACGAAGACGGCAGTCACATGACGCAGAAGCAGCTGCACGACGAGGCCATGACGCTGTTTATCGCTGGCCACGAAACAACCGCGCAGATGCTGGGATGGACGTGGTACGCGCTAGGCGAGAATCCGCAGGCGGAAGCGCGGCTGCATGAGGAGCTTGACGGCGTGCTGGGCGGACGCCCGCCGGAAGCCGCGGACCTGGGGCGGTTGCCCTATCTGCAAGCCGTGATGAGCGAAATTCTGCGGCTGTATCCCCCGGCGTACATCACGGCGCGCGAAGTGATCGAGCCTTGCCAGATCGGCGGGTACGAATTTCTTCCGGGAACGACGATCCTCTTCTCGCAGTGGGTGGCCCATCGCGATCCACGCTACTTCGACGATCCCGATGCGTTTCGCCCCGAGCGATGGATGGAGGGGCTTGCGGCTCGTCTGCCCGCGGGCGCCTACTATCCTTTTGGAGACGGCCCGCGGCGATGCATCGGGCAGGGATTCGCGCTGCTGGAGGCTGCGATTGTAATTGGCACGCTCGCGCAGTGTTTTCGTTTTCGATTAGTAGCCGGGCATCCGGTGGAAATGGAGCCGCTCGTCACGCTGCGTCCCAGGCACGGGATACGCATGACGCTGCACGCACGAAAATGACAACCAGCGGACGGCACTTTAATCCACGCGCGCAGAAGCCCGCGCGACGAGACTGGCGCCTTCACTTATTGATCTTTTCGGTCAGCCAGTCGGCCATTTGTGGGATCACGACCGGCCAGTACTCCACCGCGCAATGCTCGCCACGGCCGAGCAGCCATAGATCGCCTTCCTTCGCTGCCTGGTAGGTCGACATCAGGTCCGGCACGGGATTGCCGGGATCGCGCGTGCCGTTGACCACGAGCAGCGGCCCGTTGATGAGCTTGTCTCCGGGTTTTGCTTCCGGCGCGAGCGAGTTCTTCTCGCCCAAATGCAGCCCCGCGCACATGGCCACGATGGCCTTGACGCGCGCATCGTTGCGTAGGGCCGCGCGCAACGTGGCGCCACCGCCATAGCTTTGCCCGAAAAAGCTGATGCGCTTGGTATCGATATCTTCTCGCTTCAGGTAAGTCTCCAGGACGGCGAAATTGGCCTCCGCCTTGAAATCTCTGGGCCATTGCCTGCTCTCGCCGAAGCCGGGCAAGTCGAGCGTGGCGACGGCGAATCCCTTGGCGAGCATGTCCTGAATGGGACGATAGTGGTTGGCCTTGTACTGGTCGACCCCTCCGCACCAGATGACCAGCGGCGGCTTCTCAATGCCAAACGGCTTGTGCAGGTAAGTGGTGATTTCGCCGTCTTTGTACGGCGCGTTCACTACTTCCAGCGGCACGTCGAACAGTTTGCCGCCCTTCTGGTACACGCGCAGTTGCGCGTCATAGGCCCTAGCCTCCTCTTCCGAGGCAATGTTCGGGAACCAGGACAGCGCGTAGTAGACATTTGAGGTCAGGTAGGCGTTGAGGGCCGCACGCCGCGCCCCGGTTTCGATCAGCGCGTCGCCGCGGTCCTCGTAATACTTGCCGAGGACGCTCCACTCGTAGTCCCATCCGCCAGGGGCGTCGCCCTCCTGCCTCACGATCCGATGGACCGTTTGCCGGATGATGTTTTCATCGCCCCCAAGGTACGTGTAAGCGCGGATGCGGCGCTCTTCGAGAACCACTTTCCCGTCTTTGAAGTTCGGGCTCTTGGCTGTCGCCTGTTCCGCGGGCAGGGCCGGCGCCTGGGCGAAGCTGGCCGAAACCGCCAGGAATGAGAGCAATGGCACGGCCATACCGATCTGCGCTAAGCCACAGAGTGCCCGCGTAAGTTTCTTCCTGAGACCTGGCATAAGCATACGATTGATCCTTTCCAACTCCAGTTGAGACGATTAGGCGGAGTGTAGTACTCGGTGCGCCGCGAGGCAAGACGCATTCGTGGGAGCGGCTTGCGGAGTCTGTGTGAGAACTCCGTTTGGGATCACGTGGCGCACACCTTCAGGCGGGCATCTGCTCGAATACAAAATATCCGCCTAAAGGCGGACGCTACAAAAGGTGCCAAATGTGAGTTCTCACACAGACTCTTACCGCCCCAGAATCCGCGAGGGTCCTGTCGCCTGGGCGATTTCCTCTAGCTGCGCGAGTTCAGGGATAGTAACGCTGCCGCATCCAGCAGGGCTACCAACATCGGTCCCACCTTCCGATGATTCTGCTCGGAAGCCGGCTTTTGGGGAATTACCCGGTTGACGTTGTCTATTGCGAGTTAGGCTGATGCGGCCAAAGCACCCCTTGGTCGCTTTCGACGGGGCCGACACCCTTGTACAGAAACCGCTGCACACGGGCCCCAGAATACGTTTCTGTCACATAGAGGTTTCCCTTGGAGTCGACCGCCAAATTGTGACAGCCGTAAAACTCGCCGGGCAGCCGCCCTCCATCACCAAAAGAAGTAACGACTTCCAGCGTGCTGCGCAGGAGCACGTTGATTTTTTCATTTACGCCGTTCGCTGCATAAATGTAGGTCTGTTGCGGATCTTTTGAGAAAGCCATGTCCCACACCGACCCCGAGCGCAGCGTTTGGCGGTCGATGAATGCTTCCCTGACGAACGTGCCGTCTTTTCGAAAGACCTGGATTCGATCATTCACGCGGTCACACACGTAAACGAGTCCGTCATTCGAAATAATCGTGCAGTGTACCGTGTTGAAATTTTGCGATGGTGGGCCGGCCGGATTGTATGTGCCGACCGATCCTTCATCCCCGACTTGGCCCCCGCCGGCGCTGTCGGCCCCATCGTCGGGTCTTTTGCCGTAAGCGCCCCAGTGACGTTTGTATTTTCCGGTATCCTCATCCAGCACGATGACCCGGCGATTGCCGTAACCGTCAGCGATATAGACCTCGTTCGCTCCAGCATCCTCGGTAATTCGGGCAGGCCGCCAGAAATTCTCCAGGTCGTTGCTGCCGTGGTGTACGCCATAGGTGCCGAGCTGCATCAGGAATTTTCCGTCGTTCGTGAACTTCAGAATTTCGGTGTCCTTCATACCATTCCCGCCGATCCAGACATTGCCCTTGTGGTCGACGGTGATTCCATGCTCGCTGTCCGGCCAACGGTAGCCTGCCCCTGGACCGCCCCAGGACTTGATGAGATTCCCGGCCTGGTCAAATTCCAGAACGGGTGGCGCGACCTTGCAGCACTCCCCAAGTTTTAGATCGGCGGCCTTGAAATTCTTCTCGACGGAATCCAAACGGTGGATGACCCAGACATGATCCTCCGCATCGATGGACAGGCCGATTTCGGAACCAGTGATCCAGTGGTTTGGCAAGGGCTTCGGCCAATAGGGATCGACAACGAAGATCGGTGCCTGCACTTTGGCAGCCTCTACCGTGGCGGTATTGCGGAAGAGTTTCGAGAGGATTCCCGTCGCCATCCATACAAGAATGCCAGAAGCAACAATCAAACACGCACGTTTCATCATCTCCGACCTCCCGAAGAACCTTTAGGTTTTGCGCACTGTTTTCCGCTCATGTTAGACAGTCAGAGACCCGCTTTTAGTTACATCCGGCATGGTCTGCCGAAGAAGATCGCCATGGGCCCACACAATTTGGAGCGGGTAGAATATAACCCCACAATTCAATCGCACACGTCCTAAAAATTGCTCGTTCCCTGGGCCTGACAAGTCGTCATGTCGGAACGTGGCTTTCCAAGATCCGATTCCCAGTTGAACCGGCACCGCTTACCCGGAACTGGCTTTTGCGCGGCGGCCTTGGTCCACAGGGTCATTCAGCTCGGACACGCTATTCAGGCATCACCCGAAAGACAGTCGCTTTCGAGACCGGCGGCACCTTCCACTGCGGATATTTTTTTCCTTTAACCTCGAGCACAGCTGCTTTTTCGGCGGGATCGTTGACGATTGCCAAGGTGCGATCAAACACCTGGTCTCCTATTTTCAAGCGCACGTGAGGATCACGCATGATGTCGTCATTCCACACTTTGCCGGGATTCGAGGTCACGTAGAGATTGCCGTTATAAACGGCACACCAAATCGTCACCGAGAGAGGCAGCAGATACGGGGTCTGGGTCTGAATCTTGATCTGTTGAATCTGGTTTGTGAACGACCAGTCGGTGACTGGGGTCGTGACGACTTTCCCCTTCAGCCAAAGCCCCGGCATCTTGCATGACAATGATCGATTGAATGGCGAGCAGTCCTTAGGTTCGAAACCGATGACGCGGGCCGCGAGCAGGAGCAAGATCAGGCAAATTAAGATCGATCCGCCAATCCTCAATAGAATTTTCAATGGTTCACCTCCCAGCCTGGAACGAAGAGAGTTCAATCCGAACAGGATAGCGCCCTTCCAGATGTCTCATTTTGCCTTTCCCGCCTTCAGCGAAGATACATCCAACCGCCTCCATCGTGCCACCTGCGATGCGCACTGGTAGCACATTCGTTTGAATACAACACAATTCCAGGCTAAACCTTCAGGTGGCGAGAGCGCTCAAACGTCGATGGGTCGTGGATTCTATGAGACTCGCGGCTGATGCGCCGAGCAGATCATTCTGGCCCTTCCAGTTGGAGATGGAAGCTCCTGCTGAGCTTCGATGCTGTGCCACCCGCCCAAGATGACGTTTTCCGTTCATGGGCTGCATGGAGCGCTGGACAACTCCAGCCCTGTTCCACTTTCGGTTGCCAGCAGGAAGAGCCGCTAACTCACTGCCGATCCGCGCTCCACGTGCCCTTTCCGGTTCGCCCGCCCCCCGCACAGGTCCACGAACCCGAAGCGTGAGCGCCCGGCTGTGCGCCGGTTGACGAACGGAAGGCGCCAATAAATTTGCAGGCGATATTCGCCACCCCGAGTGAACCGCTGAACGTCGCCGAGCCGGAAGAATCCACGGTTCCCGCGCCCTGACCGGGAACGGTCACGGTAATGACGCCATTGGCCACGGAAAATGCCACGGCTCCCATGGCTTCGCCGCCCGCGAAGGACCCACTGTACATCCCCTGATAAGAACCATCGTACTTGCCCTTGGCGGGCGCCTGGCCAAATACGGTCGATGCGACGGCGCAGATGCCGACTATCACCGCCAGGTACAAAAGAGAAGGCACTCGATGTCCGACGATTTTCATCTTTCATGCTCCAAGGTGTGATTGGCTAAGAATTCTCCTGCCATATTATCGGACAGATTAAGCGTGACTAGCCGACGAGTCAACCAGACAATTGCATAAGTAAGTGGAGAAGGTGCGGTGATTAAAGGCGCCGTAGCCTGGTGATGCGGAATCCTAAGAGGTCAGACTCTCGTCAGTTGGGATTGACTGGATTCCCGGTTTCGTTCGAGACTCTGCGCTGCCTGGGCGGCGCCATATTCGCGGCCACACGACCCACGATGTTGAATACGGCGGGCCAAATTAGATACAGAAGTACTACCAAGTACATCACTTCGTTGCCCTCGGCGAAGGCCCACATTCCAGACGCAGCGTTTTGGGTATTGATGATCTGCGCGGTCGAAATTCCAGTGGTGGCGGACTGGAGCATGATCATCAGGTTGCGCGTGAGAACCATGGCCTGAAAGGCAAGAAGCCAAATGATCACAAAGGTGCAAACTTCATAGCCGGCACGGACGAACCCTTTGAGGTTGCGAACAAAGTGAGCATAGCGGTCCATTTGCGCTGGCGCTTGGTCGTTCAGCATTGCCAGAACGGCGAACCCGAAAGGCCCCAATGCCGCTAAGATCAGCCACCACGGGGATCGTTTCTTGGACCGGATCACCAGGTAGCACACCAGCAGCCATGCGAGCGCCCCAACCGCGGCCGAGGCCAAAGCCAACCCAATCTTCACCAGGCTGAGGATGCGGTAGTTCCGCACGTAATTGGCATGACCTGCCGCAATCTCGGGATTAATCAAGCTGAAGAGGAATCCCCCGACGACACAGGCAACGGGAAGCAGCAAGAGCAGGACAAGAGCTCCGAGCGTTTGTTTCTTCATTGTTTACATCATAGTATGCCTGCCCGGGCGATTGGCTGACGGTCAAGCCTTGTGTGCGTTCGTAGCCAACTCCCCGGAAGTCTTATCGGTAGGTGCCTCACCGGACTCGATCAATGGTTCAGCGCGCTGAAGAATACACGAGATTTGCAGCCGCACCTTTCGGAGGAGCGACGAGAGAGCCGTGTTTTGAGCCGCTACTCCGAGCGGCCGGCGACCAGGCGAACGATTTGCACCGAGCATGCCGCGTGATGAGCCACGGCGTCCGACACGCTGCCCATCAGAAAGCGGCTCATTCCCTTGAGGCCGTGTGAGCCCATGATGATCAGATCGGCGGGCCATTTTTCCGCTTGGTCGAGGATCATGCTCTTCGGGTCGCCCCATTCGACGACTTCGGTGACCGCAAAACCCGCATTCCGCAACTTCTCGGCTGTGCTTGCAACCAGGGCTGTCGATTGTTTGAGGCGCTCGGCTTCGATTTGCGCGCTGTCGATGGCGATCTCGGGAAGCATGCCTGCGGCCAGGAAGGCTCTGACCGGCTCGATGACGTGCAGTACGCGCACTTCCGCACCGCGCGTTTGAAATTCAGCGACGAGAGAACGAACTGCTTCCTGCGAATAGGGAGAATCGTCAACCGGCAGCAGGATGCGCATAGTTTTCCTTTCCGTGTCCATTGGTGGAAGCAAGAGAAGTGTACCGCAGGTCGTAAGGTCTCGGAGGCCGACCTGCGACTATGCGGCAAGCTGCCGCAGGTTGGCTGTGAAGTCGCGTTATCGCCGTGTGGGATTTCCCAGATTCCCAGTTCGTGGTGACCCAGTTTCAGACGACTTGGCGCACTTGTGCGAGATGGCTTGGGCCGCTCATTTCGCTTGCGGCGCCGTGAGCCGACGTACTTCGTCGAAGAAGTCGATGTTGAAATTGACGTGGTTCACCGCAGCGGCTTGTCCCGTGCCGGGGCTTTCAGGACGGCGAAGCGCTTGCCGTCGGGGTGCAGGTCAAAGTTCAAACAGTCCCCTGTTAGGTCGGTGAACTGGCCGAGCGGCCAGAGCAGAGGCTTGTCCGCGTTACAGGAGTCGCCGGAAGCGGTGTAAGCCGCCACCCGACGATAAGACCATGCCACCGGGCTTGGCAAAATTATCTCCGCAATTGCCGCAAGCGATTGTGCGTTTGAGTTGTTTGCAGTAGACTCCGCGTGCTCCAGAAATCCGGCCGGTCATCCCGGCTCAAATGCAGTGCGGACTGCATTTGTAAACTCAGGTTCGCTTGACTTGAAGCCCCACAGTAAGGCCTTAAAGGAGGCCGATCATGAAATATGTCATTTCCTGGCGCGAGCGCCCGGCGGCATCGGCAAAAGAATACGAAGCCGCGCATGACCGCGTGTTGGAGATATTCAAAGACTGGAAAAAACCCGCGAGTTTTACCATCCACCAGTTTGTGATCCGGGTTGGCGATTACGGCGGCTACATGATCGTGGAAACAGACAAGCCCACCGACATTCATTATTTTACGAGCTTCTTTGCGGTATTTGAATTCAAGGTCGAGCCGGTAGTCGAGGTGATGGACGCGGTCGCGGTAGAGGTAGCAGCCATCGAATACCGCAGAAAAAACTTCTCGTAGATCGGGCCGGTTGGCCAAGTTCCGATAAGCCCGCTTCGCCGGACTTGGCCAGCACCGCTTTATTTTTGTTCAAGTTGAGTACCAGCGAGACGTGGGAGGGTTGAAGACCAATTGTCGCCGGCGCAAGAATACCGTGGGGACGGGTTCAGTGTTCGTGTAGAACCACATTTCCGGGAGGCCGTCTCCGTCATCTACAATTGTCAGGGAACCGAGTTCAAACTAGACGGTGAGCGGATAGGTGGCAAGTGGGAAGGAATCAAAGTGATCATCCCTCCCGAGATTGAAGTCGAAAAAGTCACCAGCCTAGTCAACCACCTCGAAGCCGCGTTTCAAGCGTTGGGTCTCGGTTATGTGATCGCGCGCTTGGCCGAGGTCGAATCCGTCAGTGAGATTGACCGGCAGGCCGCTGTCGCTGAGTTGCGGGAGATGGGATATGCAGCCGAACTTTCAACCGATCGAAAGCAGGTTCGGCTGAAGGCAATCTCGGCCAGTCCGCACGGAGACCGGGAAACCTTGCAAAAGCAAAGTCCACGCTTGATGTCTTTGATCCACGACATTCGAGGAACCCGCCAGCATTTTCAGATCCTAGCGAAGTCGCGTGGGTTTTAGCCTTCGTCGTATTTCGACTACCGAAATTTGCTTTGGGCATGCGAGCTCTCTATTCCACCTGAAACTGAATTCGTTCTTCCATTCCCAGGGCTTGCTGTGTTCGGCGGATGCCTTTCCAGGCGACCAGCGTGGCAATCAACAGAAGCGCCGCGGATATCCACGAAGCTGACTTCAGCCCCTGCACAATTTGCGTTGGTGTGCCGCCGACCAGGGCGCCGAAGATGGCCACTCCCACAGCGCCTCCGGTCTGGCGCGACGCGTTGAGGACCGCGGAAGCGGTTCCGGAGCGGTTGCGATCGACGCTGGAAAGCACGGCGGCCGTCATGGCCGGAACGGCAAAGCCCATTCCGGCGGGAAGAACGATGAAAGGAAGCAGCATGGCGAGGTAGGAAGTCGCAGAGCCTAATTGCGACAATGCCGCGTATCCGGCGAGCGTCAAGGCGGCGCCTACGATCATCGGGAGCCGCGGTCCGGTGCGGGCCGCCACTATGCCGCTGGCCACGTTGGACAGAATGAACGTGGACATCAGCGGCAAATACGCAAGGCCCGTGCCCAGGGCTGAATACCCGCGCGCGTCCTGCAGGTACAGGCTGAGGACAAAAATCGTCCCGTAAAAAGTGAGATTCATGATCGTTCCGAAAACCACGGAGGGACTGAAATTCGGCAGGCGAAAAAGTCCGAACGGAAGCATGGGCTCGCTGGACTTTGTTTCCGCGAAGTAAAACCCTGCTCCAGACAACACCGCAAGAAGGACGCCGCCGATCACCAGCGGATGATGCGGGCCGAGCGGCCGGAATTCGATGACCGAACATGTCAGGCCCGTGAGCGCCAGGATCGCCAGCACCTGGCCTAGCCTGGATTATTCACGATTTGTCTGGTGAAAAAAGAAAGGATGCTCTAAAAGGTTGATGAACACTGGGTTTTGCAGAACCCAGCATTTCCTTTCGGAGCATCCAACAGTGACAGACTGTATACCACAACTGGTGTTCTCCTTCTACCGGCACCGACCCATTCACGCTGATTTTTCCGGCGGCCAGATCACCAGCGATGCCGGACTTTTGCCACTGCGGGCCTTTGACGAATGCCATCAGCTGACTCGCGACCTGGCTGAAACCCTCAGCGATCCGCGTCAGGACGATCGTGTCCGCCACGACTCGCTAGCACTGTTGCGGCAGCGCATCTACCAAATCGTTGCCGGATACGAAGACGCCAACGACGCCGACCGCCTGCGCCACGATCCGCTCTTGCAAATCATCGCCGATCAGAAACTGGGAGAGGCACTCGGCTCCCAGCCTACTCTCAGCCGCTGGGAGAATGCACCTTCGGGCCGCGATCTGGTACGCCTGAACGACGCTCTGTTGAAGCAGTTCGTTCGTCTCTGCGGCAAGCAGGTCCGCAAACGGGGTGAGATCCTGCTGGACATCGACTCCACCGACGATCCCACCCATGGCCACCAGCAACTCAGCTTCTTTAACGGTGCCTATGGTCAGCACATGTATCACCCCATGCTGATCTTCGAGCGCCACACCGGATGTCTGCTGTCAGCCCGACTCCGAGCGGGAAACGCCTCCAGTCATGCTCGCATCGTGCCCCTGCTGCTGCGACTGGTCCCGCGACTGCAAGCCGCTTTTCCTAAAGTGCAGATCAAGCTGCGCGGCGATGCCGGCTTCGCTCTGCCCCTGCTCTATGAGTTCTGCGAGTTCTTCGGCATCCAATACACACTGGGCATTCCCGCCAACTCGGTCTTCCAGCGCCGCGCCGAGTCACGGCAGAAACGTTTGCAGCGCCGCCATCGTCGCACTCAGTTACCGCAGCGCAGTTTCTCCAGCTTCCGCCATCGCGCCCGCAGTTGGTCGCACCAGCGCCGTATCTGTTACAAAGCCGAGCACACCGCCGTCGGAACCAATCTGCGCTTCCTCATCACCAACTGCTCGGGTCGTGCCTCGCAGGTCTTCGCTTTCTACAACGATCGCGGCGAGTGTGAGAACCGCATCGAGGAGTTCAAGAACGGTTTTCGCGCCGACCGCTTGAGCTGTCACCGCTTCCTGGCCAACGCCTTCCGCCTGCTCCTGCACGGCTTCGCCTACAACCTGGTCAACCTGTTCCGCTTGCAGTTGCCCCAGCCCTGGCGCTCGGCCCAGATCGAAACGCTGCGCGCCCAACTCTTCAAAATCGGCGCTCGCGTTCGCCAGACCGCCCGCTGTGTTCGCTTGCACCTCGCCAGCGGCTGGCCCTTCCAGAATCTGTTCCGTTCCGTCGCCTTCGCCGTCAACAGCAGTTGACCTGACCGCTGGTCCCGAACTCAGCTTTCCACAGACGGTCCCTGCGGAGCCGCGCCCAAAAATCTCTCAGCTCGCCACCCGTCCGCTCTTGGCCCGCATACTCTCGCCTTCTTAACCCTCTTATCCCGAAATCTCTACCGATCAACTGCCTCCCCCAACAAAATCTCTGCCCTTATGAATTAAGCAGGCTAGTGGATCGAGATGGTGGGACGCCTTCGCGTGCGTATGGGTTGGAACGGACTGGACGGTCAGCGCGGCGCCCAGGGCGCAGAGCGGAACGTTCACCAGAAAAATACTGCGCCAGCCCATACCGGCAACCAGTAGCCCGCCGATCACCGGTCCGGCCGCAATGGCCACACTTCCGGCCGCCGTCCACAGCCCCACGGCGTGCGCGCGAAGACTGTGATCGCTAGCCGCGGCGTGATTGAGGAGCGCGAGAGAACTGGGGATCAGCAGAGCCGCCGCGGCGCCCTGCGCGGCGCGGGCTGCGATCAGCGTCGCGGCGTTCGGCGCCAGGCCGCAGCCCAGCGAGGCGGCCGCGAAAACTCCCAGGCCGATCAGATAGGTACGCCGGGAACCGAAACGATCGCCCAGCACGCCCGCGGAAAGCATCAGCACCGCGAAAGGAAGCGTGTAAGCGTCAACGACCCACTGCAAACCGGCCACGCGCACAGACAGGCTGGAAGCGATGTGCGGCAAGGCGACGTTAACGATGGTAACGTCCAGCTGGGTTACGACGAAACTGAAGCTGGTGGCGGCGATGACCCGGTTCATGCCGCGGCCGGTAATCGGTTGGGATGCGGTGCTCATGGGGCCGGCCGCGCGCTGCGCTATTGTTGCTCTCCTCGTACGGATGGATACGAATCGCCGATCGCGCCGCGGATGGAGGCCGGCTTTCGTACATGTGCCTCACCTAATGTACAGGAAAAACGAGACGGCACTGATTTTTTGCGGCGTGAAGTGAGATGAGCGCTTTCGGGAAGGCGGGCTGAAACAGCGAGGTTTCCGCCAAACACCGGCGAGGGCGATTTCGGCCGTTTGGCGGACGTTGTCGCCGGGTCAGGAACCACAACAAACGATAGACGCCCGGTCACAAATTTCCAGCCGCCCATCCGCGCTTTCTTCTACACGCGGCGAATGTTTGCGCCCACTGCGGCGAGCTTTTCCTCGATGCGCTCATAGCCGCGGTCGATGTGGTAGACGCGGTCAATGACGGTCTCGCCGCGCGCGACAAGCGCGGCCAGCACCAGCGATGCGCTGGCGCGCAGGTCGGAAGCAATCACATTCGCTCCGGAAAGCGGGGTCGGACCGTGAACCAGGGCGCGGCGCCCGTCAATGGAAATATTCGCGCCCATGCGGATCATTTCGCTGGCATGCAGGAAGCGATTCTCGAAAATTGTTTCGGTGATGTCCGAGGTGCCCCGGGCCTGGGTTGCCAGCGCCATGAACTGCGCCTGCATGTCGGTGGCGAAGCCCGGATATTCCTCCGTGCAGACGGCGGCGGCCACGAGTTTTTTTGCTCCGCGAACCCGCAATTTACCCGGCCCCGCTTCGCGAATGTCGACTCCCGTTTCGCGCAGCTTGGCGATCACCGAAACGAGATGTTCGGGCTCGCAGCCGGTCACTTCGAGGTTTCCATCGGTGATGGCTCCGGCCACCAGGAACGTGCCGGCTTCGATGCGGTCAGGGATGACGGTGTGCGACGCGCCGTGCAGGGCTTTCTTACCAAGCACGCGAATGGTAGAGGTTCCCGCGCCTTCGATGTCCGCTCCCATCTTGATCAGCAATTCAGCGAGGTCGGTAATTTCCGGCTCGCGCGCGGCGTTCTCGATCAGCGTTTCGCCCTCGGCCAGGACCGCGGCCATCAGGATATTTTCGGTCCCGGTGACCGTAATTTTGTCAAAGAAAACATGCCCGCCGGGCAGGCGCCCGCCGCGCGGGGCCCGCGCTTCGACGTAGCCGTGGGACATCCCGATTTCGGCGCCCATCTGTTCGAGCGCTTTCAAATGCAGGTCCACGGGACGCGCTCCGATGGCGCATCCTCCCGGAAGCGAGACCCGGGCGTGCCCGGTGCGCCCGACCAGAGGCCCGAGCGTGAGGATCGACGCGCGCATTGTTTTCACAAGTTCGTAGGGCGCCTCCGCTCCGTTGATTTCGTCCGCCTGAATGATCATTGCGGTAGGAGGGATCGCGGGCGTCTCGACGACCGCGCCCATATGCGCGACCAGGCGGCCCATGGTGATGATGTCGCGGACGCGCGGGATGTTCTCAAGTTCCACGCGGTCGCTGGTCAGAAGCGCGGCGGCCATGGCGGGCAACGCGGCGTTTTTCGCGCCGCTGATGCGCACCGAACCTTCCAGCGGCGTTCCGCCTTCGATAATGAATTTATCCATGTGATCCGCGCGATTCGCCTGCGATGATTTCGGCCCGGTTAAGTGTGTTGTGGACATGTCCCTGGTTATCGCGCAAGAGGCGTTTGGCCCGCGGCGCGCTAGCTCCTGTCTTTAGCATTATGAGGGCAGCGGCGAGGTTGTGTCCGGATTGACGCAGGACGCGTGTCGATTCGGCCACGTCCGCCCCACTCGCCTCCATCAGGATTCGCAACCCTCGTGCCTGCAACTTGCGATTGGTCAAGGCCACGCCGATCATCCAGTTGTCATAAACGCGGCCGAGACGAATCATCACCGCTGTAGAGAGCATGTTGAGGACCAGTTTCTGCGCCGTGCCCGCCTTCATCCGCGTCGAGCCGGTGATGACTTCGGGCCCTGTCGGGATGACAATGGCGATCCGTGCAACTTTGGTGATGGGGGTGCGCGGATTTGACGTGATGGCGATGGTCACCGCGCGCTTGCGGCTGGCGAATTCGAGCGCTCCCAGAACATACGGCGTTCCACCGCTGGCGGCGATTCCGACCACGGCGTCGTTCGCACCGAGACCGCGTGCCGCGAGGTCTTTCGCTCCCTTCCCGCGATTGTCTTCCGCACCCTCGACGGCGTGCGTCAGGGCGCGACGTCCCCCTGCAATCAGGGCCTGAACCGTGCGCGGCTGCGTGCCAAACGTCGGCGGAAGTTCCGCGGCGTCCAAGGCGGCCAAGCGTCCGCTGGTCCCGGCTCCAACATAGAACAGGCGTCCGCCGCGCCCCAGGGCGCCCGCGATTGCGTCCACCGCCCGCGCGATCGCCGGAAGGGCGCGGGAAATGGACCGGACCACGGAGGCATCTTCGCGGTGAATCGCGCGCAGAATTTCAATCGTGGATTTGGAGCCAATCCCGCGCGTGTGCGGATTCCGCTGCTCTGTCGCCGTTGGTTTTGGCATGGGTTCAGTGGCGCAAACTTCCATCCGCGGGGCTTCGTCCTATCAAAGCCCAAGCCCGCGGGCTAACGTTTGTGCTACAAAATTCTCCCGCACATGCGATGTCGATTTTGTTTTTCTTACCGCCGCGCGCCTCTCAAGATTTGAGCCGGGCCACCATCTTCGCATGCCAGGGGCGGATTTTCGCCAGACAATGTGCGGAAATCGTCCATTCGGTAAGAATCGATTCGGACGCGCCTATGGCGCGGGCTGAGGGGACTGTTTCCGGCGCCATTATTTTGAGGATTCGAGCCCGAGCGACTGGATCACAGCGTCATGCACCGCGGGCCGCACGGCGGCAATCTTGTCGTTATCGCGCGTCGGATAAACGCGATTGGTGAGGAGGACGACGAAAAGCCGGCGGTCGGGATCGATCCAGATCGACGTGCCGGTAAATCCCAGGTGGCCGAAGCTGTGCGCCGAGAAATAGCGGCCGCTCGAGGAGTTGGGCGTCGGCGACATCCAGCCGAGCGTGCGAGCGTTGCCCGCCACGGCTTGGGGCGCGCTGAACTGCGAGATCGTGGCGCGAGTGAGCAGTCGTTGATAGGCGTAAACTCCGCCGTTCAGAAGCATCTGGCAAAACACGGCGAGGTTGGGCGCCGTGGTGAACATCCCGGCGTGGCCGGCGACGCCGCCCATGGCGAACGCATTTTCGTCGTGCACTTCGCCGCGGACGAGTTCCTTGCGAAACGCCGCATCATTCTCCGTCGGCGCGATGCGGCTCAGCAGATTTTTCGGCGGGTTGAACATTGTGTCCGCCATATTCAGCGGCGCAAAGATTTGAACGTGCGCCAACTGGTCCAGGGTCTTGCCCGTAATTCGCTCGAGAATCTCGCCCAGCAGGATGAAGCCGAGATCGGAGTACACGGTTTTCGTGCCGGGCGCGTATTCGAGCGGCTCCTTGCAAATCGCAGCGATGAATTCGGGCTTGGAGTGGAGCCTCAGAAAATAATCCTTGTGCGCGGGAAGTCCCGAAGAATGCGTCAGAAGATTGCGGACGGTGACCGTTTTGCGCCAATCGGGATTCGGACCGTCATTCCACTCGGGAATGTAGCGCGCCACCGGCAAATCGAGGCCGATGCGTCCGGCTTCCACTTGCATGGCGACGAGCGTAGCCGTCACCACCGGCTTGCTCAGCGAAGCAGCGTCGTAGATGGTGTCCGGGCTGACGGCCGGAGAATTTCGGTCATACGTTTGCCGGCCGAATGCGCGGACGTACAACTCATCCTGATAACCGACCGCCAGCACACCCCCGGGAAAAGCGCGATCCGCGACAGCGCGATCGAGCACGTCGTATGCGGGCTTCAATTTCGATTCGTCGCCTGCATCCGCCGCGCGCAATTCCATGGGATTCGCAGGCACATTCAGTCCCGCGCCGAGCGCGGCGACTCCCGGGATATTCACGGGCAATCGGCCGCCGATAGCGGTCTGGCCAAAAAGCGCGCGACCCATGGCCCACTGCGCGACATCGCCCGTGCCAAATGCAGCGATGTAGGTTTTTGCCGTGGGAAAACTTTCCGCCAGGTAGGGGCTGCCAAATCCGGCCACGACCACAGGTTTTCCCACGGAAAGAAGTTGATTCACGAGAGCGGCCTCGTCGTCAGGCAGGCCGATGCTGCCCTTGCGATCCGTAACACGCACGTAGACCGCGGCAATCGCCACATCGTACGTATCCGGCGCCGGAAGTTTCACGGTCTCGGCGCGCACGAAGCGCGTATCCATGCGAACGGTGGTCAAAGAGTCGGCGCGCCAGCGAATTTCATTCTCGAGGTTTCCACCCGGATACGGATCGCTGTCTCCGGACACGGCAACCAGCAGCACGCGGCACGGTTTTGTCGAATCCAGCGGAAGAATGTGCTGGCCGTCGCGCAGCAGCGTGATGCCGCGGTCGGCGATGTCCAGCGCCGCAGTCGCATATTCGGGCCGTCCGAAATTCCGCGAGAGGGCGTCCAGGTCCACGAGTTTCGATTTGTTCAGACCGAGTTTTGCTTTGGCGCGAAGGATGCGCGTCACGGATTCGTCAACCCGCGCCGTCGGGATTCGCCCTGACGCCACGGCATCGCGCACCGCTTGCAAAGCGGCGTCCAGCACGGGCGGGACGAGCAGCACGTCAGCCCCCGCGAGGATGGAGCGCACCGCGGCTTCCCCGGGCGGATAGCGCACCGTCACCGCACCCATTTCCAGCGCATCGGTTACGACCAGACCGTCGAATCCCAATTTCCCGCGCAAGAAGTCGGTCATGATTTTGGGAGACATGGTCGCCGGCACGTTGGGGTCCGGCTCAAGCGCGGGCACGGACAGGTGCGCGGTCATTATTGTGCTCACGCCAGCGGCAATCGCGGCGCGGAATGGAGGGAGTTCCACGCTGTCCAGATGCGCAAGATCGCTGGACACGAGAGGAAGATCGAGGTGCGAATCGGTGCTGGTATCACCGTGGCCGGGGAAATGTTTCGCGGTGGCCAGGGCGCCGTTTTCCTCAACGCCGCGCACGAAGGCGGCAACCAATTCGGAGACGCGCGCGGGATCTTCGCCAAACGAGCGCGTATTGATGATGGGATTTTGCGGGTTGCTATTGACGTCGGCGACGGGCGAAAAAATCCACGGGACGCCTACGGCTCGCGCTTCGAGCGCGGTTATTCTCCCCATCGTGTAAGCGTCCTCCGGGCGCCCCGTGGCCGCGACGGCCATTTCATACGGGAATGACGTGCCCTCGTCTATTCGCATGCCGGTACCGCGCTCGAAATCGGCGCCGATCAGCAGCGGAACTTTGGCGTGACGTTGCAGGGTGTTGACGAGTATCGCGGTGGGATAAACCTGGCTGCGCTCGACGCCGAGCGGCGAGCCTTGCGTCTGGATAGCGAACGCGCCGATGTGCTTTTCCTCGACATCGGCGAGAAGATCCTTGTAGTCTTGGCTCTCGGTGGAAAGGAATGAGCCGTAAGCCCACACGGCGAAGAGTTGCCCGATTTTTTCATCGAGCGACATCGATTTCAGCGTTTGCGACACCCAGCGCTGGCCGTCGGCTGACAGTTCAGCGGGTTTCGGCGCGGCCGGCGCGCGCGGAGATTTTTGGGTGTGGCCGGTGGTCGCCATTAAGAGGAGAGCGAGCAGCAGGAGCCAGCGACTTAACGTCCGCATCGCGCGAATTCCAGATTGATCGCCCGCATGCCGCAATTATATATAGCACCCGCGCTATGGCGTTACAAATGAGATTGAAACCGCGGATGCCCACAGATCAACAGGGATGAATGCTGTGAAAGAATGAATCCACAGATGAACGCAGATGAACGCAGATGAACACAGATTAAACGCGAATAGAAAAAGGAAGATCGAATTCCGCATGAACCGTGAATTCAAATGACGCCGGCTGGACAACGCGTGAACCCGTCCGGCAGATCGATCATTCGGATTTCGCTGCCTTTTGGATTTTTCTTTTGTGTCTTCATCGGCGCGCAGCTGTGGTTTCAGACTCCTGCTACCGCGGCGCAAACGCGAACGGGGATTGACGTGCTGGAAGCGCAAGGCTTCGCGCCGCTCGTGGGTAAGCGCGTCGGACTTATCACCAATCAGACTGGGATCGATCGCAGCCGGCGCAGCACGATTGATTTGCTGGCGCACGCTCCAGGCGTGAAGCTGGTGGCGCTGTTCAGCCCCGAGCACGGCATCCGCGGCGCCTTGGACACGCGCGTTTCCTCCACCACGGATGAGGCGACGGGCTTGCCCGTCTACAGCCTCTACGGAGAAACCGAGCGGCCTACCGACGCAATGCTCGCTGGTCTCGATGTGCTGGTCTTCGACATTCAGGACGCCGGAGTCCGCTTCTACACCTACATCACGACGATGGGATACGCGATGGAATCCGCGGCCGCCCATCACATCGCGTTTTACGTGCTCGACCGCCCCGATCCCCTGGGAGGCCAGCAGATCGAAGGTCCCATGCTCGATGCGGACCGCATGAATTTCGTCGGCTACTTTCCGATGCCGGTGCGCATGGGGATGACGCTGGGCGAAATGGCGCAGATGTTCAATGCCGAAAAAAAGATTGGCTGCGACCTTCACGTCATCCGGATGCGGCACTGGACGCGCAAAATGTGGTTTAGCGATACGAGGCTGCCCTGGGTGAATCCCTCGCCCAACCTGCGCTTTTCCGAAGCGGAGATTTTGTATCCCGGCGTGGAAATTCTTCAGGCGGCGGGAGTTTCGGTCGGGCGCGGAACTCCGCGGCCTTTCGAGTTGCTGGGCGCGCCGTGGATTCGCGGCGAAGAGCTTGCTGCGTATTTGAATCGTCGCGCCATTGCCGGCGTGCGATTCGCACCGGCAAAATTCATTCCGCAGCTCGGACTATATAAGGGAAAGCTGTGCGAAGGCGTAAAAATCGTTCCGACGAACCGCGAATCACTGCAAACAATGCGCATGGGAATTGAAATCGCCACGGCCCTCGGGAAGCTTTACCCCGAAAAATTTGACACGGCGAAAATGATCGAACTGGTCGGGAATGCGGCGACCGTCAAACTGCTCGTGGGTGGCGCCGATCCCACAGCAATCGAGTCCAGCTGGAGCAAGGACCTCGAGGCATTTGGGATGATGAGGAAAAAATACGAGTTGTACCGGTGAGGTAGTATCCGCTCTTCTTCCGGCGCGAAGTGCCTGATCCATATGCAAGAAAACTTCCATGGTAAATTGCGTGGTATGAAGATTTGCTCGTTGCTTCCATCCGCCACTGAAATTCTGTTTGCGCTGGGGCTGGGCGACCAGGTCGTTGGAGTCAGCCACGAATGCGATTTCCCGCCGGGCGCGCAATCGAAACCCGTGGTAATCAAGTCGCGCATTTCTCCTGCCGAGAGCGCCGCGGCGATTGACCGCCAGGTGCGCGAATTTATGGAACGCGGCGAGAGCCTGTACAGCGTCGATCTTGAACTCTTGCGCGCCATCGAGCCGGACCTGATCGTCACACAAGGCCTTTGTCACGTGTGCGCCGCGACGCCTGAGGATTTGGGCGCGACGCTAGCGCATCTCGAGCACCAGCCCCGAATCGTAACTCTCAACCCGCATTCGCTCTCAGACGTGTGCGCGGATATTCGCGCGCTTGGCGAGGCAACGGGGCGCGCCCAGCAAGCCCAGGCAGCGATCGCCGAATTTGAAAGCGCGGTAGCAAATGTCGAGCGTTCCGTTGCCGGGCTGGAGCGCCTGCGCGTGTTGTGCCTCGAATGGCTCGATCCGCCGTACGTCGCCGGACACTGGATCCCGGAAATGGTCCAGCGCGCGGGCGGGATTGATGTGCTGGGCCAGGCCGGAAAACCCGCGTTTCGCGTAGATTGGGAAACGGCATTGGCGGCGCGGCCCGAAGTGATCGTTATCATGCCCTGCGGCTGCAGCCTTGCAGCTGCGGAGGCGGAATTTCGTAATCTGCAGCTACCGCGCGGGTGGAATGATTTGCCGGCAGTGCATGACGGCCGCGTGTTCGTGGTCGAGGCATCCGGGTATTTTTCCCGGCCCGGGCCGCGGCTTGCCGCGGGCATGGCAGTGCTTGCTGGCGCTATCCATTCGAGGCCGGCAGGTGATTATTCGTACGAACCAAGCCCTTTATTCGTTCGCTTCGCCGCCGCTGTTTGATTCTTCACTCGCTTGGATCGTGCTACCCCGCTCAGCTTATGTTTTCTGCGTGGTTGCGTTGCGCGTTGCGAAACTCGCCAGCGCGCCGCAAATGAGTGTGATGCCTGTGCCTAGAGGGACGTACCACGTCCATAGCAGCGGTGTTCGAAAGTGCACATAAAGGATTACCGCGAATCCCGCGAACATGCCCGTCAGGACGCCTGTCGCCGTCGCCCGCGAAAAGAGGAAATTCAGCAAGAAAAGTCCGAGCAGGCTCCCGGAGGTGATCGCGGCAATGGTTAGTCCGGCTTCGAGCATTGGGCCCCATTGAACCGTGCCGAAGAGCGCAAGCGCGACTCCCCAGACCAGCGTCATCCAACGCGAACGGTGGAGAAGGGCTTTCGGATTCTCCTCCAGCTTCTGGAGCCCGCGTAGGCGCTGAAAATCGACCACGCTCGACGCAGCCAGCGAATTGAGCGAGCCGCTGGCGTTGGACATCGCCACGGCAACGATCGCGGCGATGATTGCTCCGCGAGCGCCGGGCGGCATGGCGGTGACCACAAAATCCGGAAAAACGGAATCGTAGCTGCGACCCGCAATCACGGCAGGCGCACCGTGCCAGGCGTAGAGCATCACTCCCAGCATCAGAAACAAAGCAAATTGCAGAAAAATGATGACGCCGCTGGCCAGCAGCGCGATTTTGCTTTCGCGTTCGGATTTGGCGGACAGCAGGCGCTGCACGATGGTCTGATCCGTCCCGTGGCTTGCCATGGTGAAAAACGTGCCTCCGACCACCCCGGACCAGAACGTATAGAGCTTGGCCGGATTGGTGAAGCTAAATGAAAAATCGAAGGCGCGAAATTTATGGGCCGGGGCGGCGGCCTGCACAATTGCTTCCCACCCACCGGGAATCCGGTGCAGCAGAAGAAAAAATGCAGCCAGTCCGCCGGAAATATAAAGGACGAATTGCACAACGTCCGTCCAGATTACCGCCTTCATGCCGCCCTCGAAGGTGTAGACCAGGACCAGAGCCATAATCAGAAGGATGGACGTGCGTTGCCGGGTACCCAGCGCTGCCGTGACGACCAAAGCGATGGCCGCTATCCGCACCCCTTCCGCAAGCAGGCGAGTCACCAGAAACGTGCTCGCCGCAACCGCCTTTACCTTTGCGCCAAACCTCCTTTCCATCAGCTGGTAGGCCGTATAAAATTCTCCGCGAAAGTAGTGCGGAAGGAATAACAGGACAATGACCACCCGGCCGACCAGATACCCGAAAACGAATTGCAGGAAGGTGAGATTTCCCGCGAAGGCTAGGGCGGGCGTGCCGACAATGGTGAGCGTGGAAGTTTCCGTGGCGACGATCGACAGGGCGAGCGCCCACCAGGGCGCCGTGCGCCCGCCTAGAAAATAATCGCGTACCGACGTCTGCCCGCGCCGAAAGGCGATGCCGAACAGTGTGATGCCTGCGAAATATGCGGCGACAACGGCAAGGTCCAGAGAGGTCAGGCGCATGTTGAACGCGAGGCGATGATAGGTTCGCATCCGTGCGACGTCAAGCGGGGCACGCGCGGCATTCTGTGGCATGCCTGACGCTTGGATCGCGCAGATTCTGATGTCGCGGCCGAACAGGCTGCGGGAAAGTCGCCCGATCCATTTGTCATTCTGAGCGGAGCGAGGAAGCTCTCTTTCTTTTCTGATAGGTAAGCCCAGGAGAGATTCCTCGCTGCGCTCGGAATGACAAAATCGAGTATCTTTTCCGTAACATGTGAATCCGCGACCTACAAAGCTCAGCTATGAGATAAATGGTGGCTTCTAGTGGGATGCGCATTCGAACGGGCTCTGCTGGCAACTGGCACAATCGCGTAGCCAGGAATCGCCGCGACTAAAATGAGGCGCCATGGGTTATTCCCTCGGTTTTGACGGTGGCGGGACAAAAACGGAATGCGTTTTGCTCGATGCTAACGGAACGGTCGCCGGAGAAGGGCTGGGTGGCCCTGCGAATCCTCTGCGCTCCGGGTACGAGGGCGCGTTCAACTCGCTCCGCGAAGCCGCCGCCTTGGCGATCGCGGCCGCAAATATCGAGCCGTCCGAAATCACGAAGGTCTGCGCAGGACTGGCCGGAGCCGGCCGCAAAAGCGCGGTACGCCGAATCACGGATTTCCTTTCGCAGGAGTTCCCTAATGCCGTTTTGCGTGTGGCTCCCGATTATGAAGTGGCTCTGGAGGCGTCGGCCGGATCCGGACCCGGGGTTGTGCTGATCGCAGGCACGGGTTCCGTGGCGTACGGACGCAACGCCGCCGGAGAAACCGCTCGCGCCGGCGGCTACGGGCCGTGGATCGGCGACGAAGGCAGCGCGTTCGAGATCGGGCGGCGCGCCGTCGGAGCCGTGGCGCGCGCTCGCGATGCGGACGCCCCGGTCACCTTGCTGACGGAGATGATCGCTACTGCGCTGCAGTGCCCGGACTGGGACGATTTGATGCAGCGGATCATGAAGAATCCGGATGAGGTTTTTCCGAAATTGTTTCCGGTGGTTTCGGCGGCGGCAAATTCCGACGACGGCGCGGCAAAGGAGATCCTGTTCACTTCAGCAATCGGACTGGGCAACCTTGCCACCATCGTGATCCGCCGTTTGGGAATGAAGAACCAGCAATTTCCCTTGGTGAAATGCGGCGGAGTGTTCGGCCGCAGCCAGATGCTCGACCAGTTGCTGGACTCCGTGCTTGCGAGTGGTGCAATTCGAGCCAAGATATCGCGCCTCGAAATCTCTCCGGCGGTCGGCGCGGCGCGCATGGCCGCGCGGCTGGCCCGAGCTTCCTCACCGGCTGTCTCCCATGACCTGTGAAGACCAAACCGATCTGGCGGCATCCGCGCGCTCGGCGGATCCCGAAACTATCCCCGGACTGCTCGCGTCAGGCAGCGAAACTGTGCTCCGCGGATTGATCGACAATCCCGCGTTTGACGAAACGCACATATTGTTGCTGCTGGAGCGCAACGATCTTTCCGGTCTATTTCTGGAGCAAATCAGCAAGCGCAAGACGTGGCGCGCCGTCTATCGCGTGCGCTTGGGCCTGGCGGCGCATCCGCATGCGCCAAGGCTCATCGCCATGCGTCTGCTGCGCGAGTTGCACTTGATGGATCTCGTGCACATCAGCCTGCTGCCGACTTCCTCGATGGAACTGCGGCGGTTGGCGGACGAGCAGGTGCTGGCAAGATTGCCGCAATTAGCGCTGGGACAAAAATTGATGCTGGCGCGCCGCGGTTCGGCGCGCATCGCGGCAGGGCTGGTAGTCAACGGTCCGCAACAGGTGGCTCGCGTGGCTCTCGACAATTCGTTCCTCACCGAATCGCAACTATTGAAGACGCTCGCCAAGCAGACGCTTCCCGCGGGGATTTTGGGCGCGGTGGCCAGACACGACAAATGGTCGAAACTCGCGAATATTCGCGTGGCCGTGCTGCGGCATCCGCACACGCCCGCGGATTGCGTGCCGGCTCTCGTGCCGGGGTTGCCTCGCCGCGCGCTCGAAGAATTACTTGGCCTTTCGCGGCTCCCGGAACGCCTGCGCGCTTTTTTGCGCGAGGAACTCGCCCTGAGACACGCAACGACACTCGAAGCTGCAACACGTTCGTCCGAATTGCCCACAAAAGACTCCTGACTCGGCGCCTCGCGTTTTGTAGTTCAAGCGCGCACTCGCGCGCTTCAGCCTGCACCCATAAGACGCGCTGCTTGCGCTGAGCTTTCCATTCGCGCCACACTCGAAACTTGACACCCTGTCACTCGGCACATAGCATCCTGCAGGAGGCCAAAAGATGACCACCCATCCTTTGGTGAACGCGTCTATTTCACCCGACCGGCGCCATTTCCTGCGCAGGAAATTTCACGGCAAGCTGGAAATGGAATGGGGCTCCGCCATACTGATCGGCGACGTGCAGGATATTGGTCCTCGGGGTCTCTTTGTAGAATTGGCGTCCCCGCTTTGGATCGGCGCGTCGTTCCGAGCGCGATTGATCCTCGATCCTGCCGTGCTGCTGAATTGCACGGTGACCCGGGTGGAACCGGGGCTGGGGATTGGGTTGGTTTTCGAAATTCCGGAGGAACGTGGGAAGGCGCAGATCGAGGCGCTCTTGGCGAGTTTGTCTCCGGCATGACGCGATGCCTCGATTGCGGCGCAGATCGCGTAGCCGATCAATGTCCCGCCTGCGGACTGACTTCGGCCGCAGCCGAACTCGTGCTGCGGCGGCGGCTGGTGAAGCGAACCGCTTTTTTTCTGGTGGGCATTATCCTCTTCGTGGCCGCCAGCCAGGTGTATCCCCCCCTTGAAATCGATGCTATCCAGATTTTTGGCGGCATCGTCTTTTTTCTCTCCCTCGCGCTGGGCTATTGGATCGACTATCGCGCCAGAAGGCATCAGGAAGTCGAGGTCATGAAGCGGATCTATTTCGGCATGATTCCGGTGCCCTGGATTTTCGCGGGCATGCTCTTTCTAAACGGGAGACTGGACGCTTCCCGTCCCATCCGCATTCCAGCGACCGTGGTGGGGAAAGTCGCCACCGGCGCGTTTCCGCGCAGCCGTCGGCTGATCGTGACTTCCTGGCGATACGGCCGCCGCTTTGAGCATATCGCGGTGGATCAAAACGATTTCGATCGCTTCCAAAAGGGAGACGACATCGTTATTCAGGCGCAGAAAGGAGAATTCGACATTCCCTGGGTCTACGGAGTATTCCGGCCGTAAGGCATCGCACAGTAATTCTCCGGACCCAAGATCGCGTTTCAACTCTCGCCTCCTCAAAGGTTGATTAGACGAATGCGCCTCTGCTACCCTGCCGGTCTTCAGCAAAGGAAGAAACAGCGAAATAGGCAGTCCCATCTTTTTTGTGCTTTCGGCGCGACGGAAAATCATGACCGAAAACTCTAACAATGGACCGATCAAGACGTTGCGCAGGCCGGATCGCTACGAGGATTCACTCATCTTCGAGCGGAAGCCTTTCCACTGGCCCGGCGGCAAGACCCTGGCGGTCTGGATTATTCCCAACGTCGAGGCCTGGACCTACGATTCCCCCGGAGGGTTGGCAACCTCACCGAATCTTCGAAACGTAGTCCCCGACGTCATCAACTATGCCTGGCGAGAATACGGGATTCGCGTCGGACTGTGGAGAATTGCGGATGTCCTGGATTCCATCGGAGTGCGCGCCACGGTCGCGCTAAATTCTTCCGTGTGCGATCTATTTCCAAAAGCGGTCGAGGAAATGACCAGGCGCCGTTGGGAACTCATGGGGCATGGAATCACCAATAGCCAGCCGTTGTCCGCGCTATCCAGCTCCACGGAAGAAATGGACGTGATCCACACCGCGCTCGAAACGATTCACAAAGCAACGGGCTCGCGGCCCAAAGGATGGCTAGGCCCGGCGCTCGCTGAGCGGTACGATACGCTCGATATTCTGGCAGAGGAAGGCATTGAGTACGTTGGCGATTGGAACAACGATGATCAGCCTTATCGAATGAAAGTGAAGAACAAAAAGATGCTGTCGGTTCCTTATTGCATGGAGTTGAACGATATTGGATTTTTTTCCCGGCATGGCTACACGGGAGAAGAATATTTTCGCGCGATCATCGATCAGTTTGAAACTCTTTATGCCGAAAGCGCGTCGGTGGCGCGAGTCATGGGCATCCCTCTCCACCCGTTCCTGGCCGGGCAGCCGCTGCGCATCAAGTATTTGCGCCGCGCGATGGCTCACATGAAGACGCAGGAGCGGACTTGGTTCGCAACCGGGAGCGAAATCGCCGAGGCATACGCGCAGGTTTGCTCCTAGCGCGGCCAGACTTTGAGCGTTGACAGACTGCCCGCATGCAAGGAAGCGAGGTGCATCACCGTGGAGAACGGCATCTTGCGCAACCGCTGGTGGATCGTCGGCGCTTCGCTTATGGCCCAGCTCGTGGGAAGCGGCGCCATCAACGTATTCGCCTTCGGCGTGTTCCTGAAGCCGGTCGCCAATGATCTCGGGGTGGGGCGCGGGGTCTTGTCGTCGGCGCTCCTGGTCAGCGCCTCGATGACCGCGGTGGGCTGCCTGATTTTCGGCGCGCTCTTTGACCGGCTGCAAATCCGCACCACGCTGCTGCCTCGCTATCTGCCTGTACGCGGCAAGTATCGCCGCGCTTTCACTCCTCCGGCCGTCGCTCGCGGTGATTTACATTCTGTTCGGCTTTTCCGGATTCTTCGGCAGCGGGCAAACGCCGCTCGGGTATTCGAAAGTGATCACCCAGTGGTTCAATAAGGATCGCGGGCTTGCATTAGGGATCATTCAAGCGGGCGTGGGCATTGGCGGCATTTTTGTCGCGCAACTGGCGAGATTCCTGATCGCTGACTTTGGGTGGCGAAAAGGATACGTGGGCATGGGTATCGCCGTATTCCTGGTCGCCTTCTTTCCGGTGGCAATTTTCGTAATGGAACCAGCATCGGTTCGGGCTGCACGACGGCCCTCGAAGCAGAGCCGCCGCGAAGCCGCTTCTGTTTCCGGGCTGATTCCTGGGCTGACCGTCGGCGAAGCATTGCGGGGATCGTGGCAATTCTGGATGCTGGCGCTGGGCTTTTTTCTGGTCGTGGTCACCGCCAACGGTCCGTTGATTCACGCGGTCGCGTTGCTGACGGACCGGGGCATTTCAGTTTCCAGAGCGACGGCCGCATTGTCCGCAGCCGGGGTCGCCATGATCGTGGGGCGCATGCTGGCGGGCTATTGCCTGGATCGATTTTTCGGTCCCTATGTGGCGGTATGCTGCGTCGCGGGCGCCATGCTCGGCATCGGCCTTCTTACGGTCAGGGGCGGAGGGTTCCTGCCCATCGCTGGAACCATACTTTGCGGGCTGGGCATGGGCGCGGAAGGCGACATCGTGCCCTATTTTGTAAGTCGGTATTTCGGCGTGCGCTCCTTTGGCCAGATCTACGGCTACCTGTTCGCAATCTTTATGATCGGCGTCGGAGTGGGGCCGTCGCTGCTCGGATTCTCTTTCGATCGCTGGCATTCCTACGCGCCCATGTTTATTATTTTCGAGTTCGCCCTTTTGCTGGCCTGCATCATTTTCGTGCTTTTGGGACCATACCAGTTTCCGCCAGAGGAGCAGACCGGTCGCTATAATGGGGTGGAGGCGCTTTCCAATACAGGCTCCGCTGCAATTGATGCGGCACGACCGTGACTGGTAGATCGGCAGACGTGATTTGTTCGCGAACTGTGATCCCCGATTCGAGTCTTGGAACGCAGTGACCAACTGTCAAGCAAGGAGGCAGCCACAAAATGAAACCACCTGTTTGGGATAAATTCCTCACCGAGCGCGATAAGGCGGTATTTGCCGCAGGAGGTTTCGGCGCGCGAATGGGCTTCGGAAAGCGGCCCGCTGTATTAGTGGTCGATGTCAACTACGCATTCTGCGGCGACAAACCGGAACCGATCCTTGAGTCGATCAAACGTTGGCCCACTTCGTGCGGAGAGGAAGCCTGGGAAGGCGTACGTGTCGTGAAGGGCCTTATCGAGGCTGCCCGATCCAAAGGCGTGCCGGTTATTTATACAACGAACAAGAAACGCGCCGATCTGTGGGACAACGGCGGCTGGTCCTGGAAAAGTACGCGGCAAAAAGAACGGCCCCGAGCGGAAAATAACTTGGATGCGAGCGCGATTGTGCGCGAGATTGCGCCGGGCCCGAAGGACATCCTGATTCAAGAAGCAGAAACCCAGCGCGTTTTTTGCCACGCCTCTGCAAAGCTACCTGACGCTTCTCGCTTGTGACAGCCTGCTCGTCGCCGGGGCCACAACGAGCGGTTGCGTCCGCGCCACCGTGCTGGACGCGTTCAGCGCAAACTATCGCGTCGCGGTGATCGAAGACGCCTGTTTCGATCGTTCGCAAGCGTCGCATGCGGTGAGTCTTTGCGATATGCACGCAAAATATGCCGACATTGTCGAAAGCCGCGAGGTGCTCGAACTGGTTCGGGCGCTTCCCGGGGGGATGTTCGATTTACCGCTGGGCGATCCGGCGGCGCAAGCAGCTGTCACTCAATCCAGGTAATTCGCGACGGCGGGAACGTGCGAGACTCTCGGCATTTTTTCAAAACGGTACAACGCGCCGGCGCAGAACAGAACAGGCATCGCGGCGCAAATAAATAGAACCGTATTGGAAGGATTGAAGGAGATCAGAATCCCGCCGAGGACCGGACCCAGGATCGACCCAATTCTCCCGATTCCGAGCGCCCACCCGACGCCCGTGGAGCGGATGTAGGTTGGGTAGAGCGTGCCGGAGATCCCGTTCAGCCCGGTTAGCCCGCCCGTTAAACCGAAGCCGATCAGGAAAGCCAGAGGCATCAGCAGCGGCGTAGATTGGGTTGCGAAAGGCACCAGAGCAATCAGAGGGGCAACAATCGCAAAGGCCACGGCCAACGCGGCGGCTCCGCGGCGGTCGATCAGCCAGCACAAAATCAGTCCACCGACCGCCGCGCCGATTTGCACGGACGATCCAGCAAGCACCGCGTGGCTGAGCGTTACTCCCGACCCCACGAGAACGGTTGGCAGCCAACTGGTGAGGAAATGTTGCCCCATTAGACCAGCGATATAAGTGAACCAGAGCAACAAAGTAATCGCCGCGCGGCCTTCGGTAAACAAATGCCGCGCGGGAACTCCCGCGTTTCTTTCTTCGCTCAGTGTGAAGCGCGCTCCTGTTTGAAACGTAAGATCGGGCCGAAGCCGCGCCGCGATCGCGGCGACTTTATCGGGGCTGTTTTGCCGGAGCGCCAGGAAGCCGATCGATTCGGGCAGGACCAGAAGCAAGACGAGGCTAAGGACGATCGGCGCGCCACCGCCAATGTAAAACACGCTCGGCCATCCGAGCGATGGAATGAGCTTCGCGGCAATGAAACCGCCTAGCGCGCCGCCGATATTGTAGCCGATGAACAGGATGCCGACCGTCGTGGCCCGCCGGCCGGACGGCGCATACTCAACGGCCAGGGCGAGAGTGGTGGGAATGGCTGCGCCGAGACCCAACCCGGCGGTGAAACGGAGCAGCAGCAGTTGGGTGATTGAAGTGGAGTGAGCGGCGGCCAGCGTAAACATTCCGAACCAGAACACTCCACTGATGATGATTGTTTTTCGTCCGAAGCGGTCCGCCAGGCTGCTGAGCAGCGTCGCGCCCAGCATATAGCCGAAAAGTCCGAAGCCGAAGACCGGTCCAAAATAGGATTTATTGACGTGCCAAGTTTGTATGATGGCGGGAGCCGCGAACCCCGCCAACTGCATATCGTATCCCTCGATGGCCATCACCACACACGACCACACCATGATGGAAAAGCGGAACCAGCTGAATTTCCGGTTCTCAATCAGGGATTTGAGGTCGATGTCGGCGGGTTGGGGCATTCGGAGGTCCTGGACTGCGCGTGATCAGTGCAAGCGGCGAGCCTCAGTGGGATTCCGTCAGAAAAACACAAACCATCGGGCCGCGTGCCGCGATCCAGTTTGCCCAAATTTCTGGCTTGGCGGGCTGTTTCGCGACTCTCCCGTTGAAGGTCAACGTTTGGCAGCCTTCTTCGGCTTCCGCTGCTCGGGCTGATTTTCCAACTGGACCAGATACTCCCGCGCGATTTCGCTTCCGGTTGCGCGCCAGACATCTTTGTGGCCGCAAATATACTCAGGGCTGCGTCGAATGCATCGATGCGATACGGCATGCCGGTCAGATACGGATGAATCGCAATGGCCATGACGCGGCCGGATTCCTCGCCCTCGCGATAGAGAACGTCGAATTGCCGGCAGATCATTTCCTGGAATTCAGCGGCTGTACGGTGCATTTGTTCAAAGGCAGGCTTGTCGTTGATGTCATGACTATACGGCAAGAGAGACGATGACAACGGCCGCCATCCAGGTTCATCACGTATGGCTGATCGTCGTTGCACCAATCGCACACATACTCCACACCTTCGGCTGCGAGCAAATCCAGCGTATCCCAAGTCTCTTGCAGACCGGACCCTAGCCAGCCCGTCGGCCGCACTCCGGTGGCGTTCGCGATGGTGGCAAGGCTGTCGCGAATGATATTCGCCTCTTCGCCGGGCGGCGCTTCATTCAGGCGCCGCGTGTTGGTCCGATTGTGGCCCATCCATTCCCACTTGCGCGCTTGGCCCTCTTCGATGATCACCGGATGTCGCGCGCAGACATCGCTATTGAGCGCGACGGTTGCTCGGATTTCGTAGCGATCGAGAACCTCCATCAACCGGAACACGCCTACCCGGTTGCCATAATCTCTTGAAGACCACAAAGGGATGTCGGGAATCTTGCCGCTGCCCGGAGCCCCCTGGTCGCTCCTCCAAAGAAAAGAATTCAATGTTCGGGATGACCCAGAGCGCCACGCGCGCATTATTTGGCCATGTAAGACGCGGTCGACGAACTATCGGTGAATATGGAAACGGACCGTAGGCGTTCGGCTTCATGTGTGAATTAGCTCGCTTTTAGGGCGCGCTCGCCCCGAAGGTGAGTTTCAACTTCATCGATATGCAGTACGTCTGCGTACTTGTGATGCAAATCGAACAAATTTACTTTGTGCGACAGCACGCTGCGGTCAAAACAGCACTCCTCCACGAGCACAACGTGAAACCCATGCGAGTAGGCATCGACCGCCGACGCACGCACGCAGCCTGAGGTGCTCTCCCCGCAGATCATTACCGTTCGTATGCCAAGCTGGGTCAGGTGCGCCTGAAGTGGAGTCCCGAAAAACGCGCTTGCACGCTGTTTGGTAATGATGACATCGTCCGGCTCAGGGCTGGAACTCCTGCCTGATGGCATAGGCCTCGGCGTCGTTGCGCGGCGCGCGGCGCTTGGTCGCATTCGAGTCCCTCCGGCTTGCTGTTGGGCCGGACGTCCATCGTGGAATAAAAAACCGGAATTCTTGCCGAGCGTGCCGCCGCAAAAAGCCGTTTGGTGGGTTCGATCGCAGACCAGGCATGCTCCCCGCAAGAACTCGGATAAGTCTTTGAGACCTCCGCGATGGGCCAGGGTCCGCCTTCGTAGGCAAGTTCATAGAGGTCGATGGCGAGGAGCGCCGGAGAGGGTCCGACGAAAACTTCGCGCTTGTAACGCGAATATAAATCGAGGACATCGCTCGAAACGACGTCCTTCCAGCAATGATCTTCAAAATCGCCTGGCATCCATTGCACCTCGTGAGGGCATATGACATTGATCGTCCGGAATTGTCAAGCCCGCCACCCAATCAACGGAAAGCGAGAGACGCATTATCCCGCGTCGTCGGTCGATTGCACGGCGATGGCGGCTATTTTGAAGACGATTCCAAGCGCCGGATGATCAAGAGCCGCCGGGAATCGAAACCGAACAACGGAGTCGCGCGGCCGCGCGCACAGCACTTCTGACTTCGCAGCAACTCGCTCACCCACAAATTCGTTGTGCGCTGAACGGCGTCAGCGTACCATGCGGCAGCAAGTGGAGGCTGGATCTCGATTCCCGAGTGAACGCCGCTTTCGATCCCTTCAAGGAGAGCCCCATGCCAGATAAACAAACTTTATTGCGCCTCGCAGCCGCCGCTTTTGCGATGATCATCGCTTTCGCTGCGTCGCCTTCGGCCGCCGATATCCTCGACGACTGGGCCGCGGTGAAGCCGCCGCCGCCGATCGAGCTGAAGCCGGTCACGCTCGACGGTTCGACGACCGCGCTTCTCATTCTCGACATGATGAAAACGAACTGCGAAGCGCGCCCGCGCTGCCTAACCACAGTTCCCAACGTGAAGCGATTGAATGAAGCCGCGCGCGCAGCCGGAGCAATGGTCTGGTACAGCTTCGTCGGAAGCAACGGCATGGCCACCCCGGCGGACCAGGTTGATCCGCAGCTTAAGGCTCGCGACGGTGAGTGGGTGCGGCAGAGCGGGCCGGACAAGTTTATCGGCTCGAATCTGGAGGAGAAGCTGAAAGCGCGGGGCATTAAGACGGTGATCGTTTGCGGCACCTCGTTTCAAGGCGTGGGCATCGGCACCGGCGGGGGCGCGGCGCAGCGCGGCTACAAGGTGGTTATACCGATCGATTGCCTGTCTTCGGAAGATACCTACATGGAGCAGTACGCGGCATTCCATCTTTATAAGGGCGGACCGAACGTCGTCACCAGCCAGGTAACGGTGACGCGCTCTTCGATGATCAAGTTTTGAGCATGGCGTGTGGGAATAGCTCTCTGTAGGACTGGCTTTCAGCCTGTCTGGTTTAGATCTGTCGAGAGCAAAAATTTGACCCAGGCAGGCTGAAGAGCCTGAGTGGCGGCCTCCGGATCTTTTTTCGGATCTTTGTGAAGCGTCCAGGGGACGCTAGGTCGCGGCAGGGCACGACTTTAGTAGCCGAGGGAAGCTTAATTTATGTGTCATTCCGAGGGCCGCCTTTGCCCGAGGAATCTCTCTTTCCTTTGCGCGCCGCAAAACCGCAGGGAGATTCGTCGCTCCGCTCGAAATCGCAAAATAGCTTACTTCTTCTGCGGACCGTGAAGTGCGTGTTGCTGAAGTGTGGGTTCTGGTTCTTGCCGGGACGAAAACCGACAGGCTGAATGCCTGTCCTACTTTCGCGCTGTTAACTTCGCGTAACAAATTCCAAAATTCAAAGTGAATCGACGGGCGTTAATGGGTAGAATCTCAGCTGCCCACCCGGTTGCGTTTGCGACAACCAACGACACATCCATATTCATCGTTTGCGACTCATAGTTTCCATCGGCATTGCCATATTGCCGAATAATCATCGGGAAAGGAAGAACCCATGGTGGTCGGGAAAACGCCCCAGCTGATTTCCAGGTTGCTGATCTGCGGTTTCGTTCTGCTCATGTTCGTGGCCGCTATCGCTCCGCCAAGTTTTGCTGATCCGGATAATGCCCTTTTCGATTTGACCGGACCGAAAATCGAAATAGAAGTCAACCGCGCCGGCAAGAAACTGGGAATCGCCGACGTCCCCAATCTGCTGCCGGGGGACCGACTGTGGATTCACGTCGACCTTCCTGACGACCAGGCCGTGCATTATTTGCTGGTGGTCGGCCTTCCTCCGGGGCACCACAAATCCCGCCGCCGGAAAACTGGTTTACGCGAGCCGAAACCTGGAGCAGGCAAATGATTGCGGAAGGAATTGTCATTACGGTTCCCGCGGACGCCCAGCAGGCGGTGCTGTTTCTCGCGCCGGAAACGGGCGGCGATTTCAGCAGCTTGCGTTCCGCGGTTCGCAGCAAGCCCGGCGTTTTGTCAGAGCCGTGCAAGATCTGAATCAAGCAAGCCTCGACCGCACCCGCTCGGATCGCTACCTCGAGGAAATCAAAAACAGCTCCGATTTGGAACCGAAGGCGCTGCACGATCGATCCGTGCTGCTGGCGCGGACGCTCGGCATCAAGCTCGATGAGGAGTGCTTCGACAGGCCTCCGGAGCAGCAGTCCACGTGCCTTACGCAAAATTCGGATCAGCTGGTGCTGGACGATGGGCACACGGAATCCATGGTAGCCGCGCTGACTTCCGGGCCCAGCACGGATCTGATGGGCGCGCTCAGCGCCACATCGCTGGCCGGCGGGGGATCGTTACAGTCCCTACGTCGGAGCGCGTCGTGGACATGGCGCGAATCCTGGGCAACCTGCATACGGCGGCTTACCAGTACATCCCGGCTCTGGCGCTGCCAAAAGGCTCGCAATTAAATCTTCGCCTGAATAATCCGCCATCGTTTCGAAATCCGAAATCCGTCCTCGTCGTGGGCTTGCCCGCGGTCGAGGCCGCGCAATTCCCTCCCCTGCGGTCCTTGAGCACCAAGGAAGCGATGTGCCTGGAAAAGGCGCCGCTCGTTCTTCCGATCGACGGCGCGCCCCTGGTGTTCTCCACGGAGATCGCGCACGATTTTGTCCTGCGGATCAAGGACAAAAGCGGGAGCAGTCGTGGACCTGCCGGCAACGCCCGATGCGGGCCGCGGCGGATTTGTGATCGATGGTCACGCGCTCCAGAGCGCCAACCTGGATTCGGACGTGAGCGGGACGATTCACGGAGATTGGGGATTTGATTCCTTCGAAGGACCTACCTTTCATTTGCGAAACGCCCACCCGGCGGCGTGGAATGTCACGCCCGAGGAACGCAAGCGCCCTGATCCTGGGCCGCGTCGATACGCTGCATTTGCATTCCGACTGCGCCGTATGCGTTGGACGACGTGACGGTCGCAGGACGATCAGCGTAAGAAGATCAAGACAACCTGGAAAGCCCTCAAACCCGATGAGCTGGAGATTCAGATCCCCCTGAAAGACGAGAAGTCCAGCTCGTTGAAGCTGGCGGTGAAACAATTTGGCCTGGCCTCGTCCGACGAACTCGTTTTGCCGGCATATGCGGAAGCAGCCGAGCTGGACCACTTTAAAATTAACGCAGGCGACAAGCGGGGTGTCCTGACCGGCACGCGGCTGGATGAAGTGAATAGTTTTGAGCTGAAAGGCATTCGCTTCGTGCCCACCAAATTATCCCGGGCCGATAAAAAAGACGAGCTCCAGCTGGCCGTCGCAAACGCTCCAGCGTCAGCGGCCGCTCTGCAAACCAACGAAAAACTGGTCGCCCACGTCGACCTGAAAGACGGCCGCGTTCTCGATTTGCAAACGACGGTGGATAACCCGCGCCCGAAAGTCGATCTGATCAGCAAGAGCGTGCAGCCCGGCGCGGCCCGCTCCCCGATTCAGCTGAAGGGACAGGATGAGCTGCCGCAAGACGGGCGGCTGTCCTTTTTCCTGAAAACGGAAGTCCCGGAAAGCTTTCCGCGCACGGAAAAGATCGAGGTTTCCAGCACCGACGACTCCTTTCATGTGCTGCTGAGCATGAGCGACGGAAACTTGATCCTACAGAATGCGCAAACCGTGCTTGCGGTGCTCGATCCGCTCAAAAGTTTTGGTCCCTCCGCTTTCGGCCCGCTGCGCTTTCGACCAGTGGAAGGCGACGGCACGAACGGAGACTGGCAACCGCTGACAACGCTGGTGCGGATTCCGACCCTGAATCAGATTCGCTGTCCCGGCAGCCCGGACCAGCAGTGCAACCTGATCGGTTCGAATTTATTTCTGATCGATTCGGTGGCTTCCGACCCTCAATTCGCCCATTCCGTCTCGGTGCCGGTGGGGTTCGCGGATTCCACTTTGAGCGTGCCTCGCCCGAACGGAACGCTTCTGTACATTAAGCTGCGGGACGATCCCACGACAGTCGATCCGATGGTTCTGCCCGTGTTGCCGCAGGATGAATAAAACCGGCGGAATCAATGCCGGCGCCCATCGACGGTCAGGTGCGCGGCAATGCAGCCAAGCGGTACTTTTGTTATGATGAAACCGTACCCTGACCCTAATGACTCAATCATCGGAAACCGCGAACTCGAAAGCCCTATTCCTGCGCGCCTGCAGGCGTGAACCCGTTGAGCGTGTCCCTGTATGGATCATGCGCCAGGCGGGCCGCTACCTGCCGGAATACCGGGCGATTCGCCTGAAGCACAATTTCCTGGAAGTCTGTAAAACGCCGGAGCTGGCCATCGAGGTTTCGCTTCAGCCGCGCCGCATTCTGGGCGTCGACGCGGTGATCGTTTTTTCGGACATCCTGATTCCCGCCGGGGCCATGGGCTTGCCTTTCGAATTGTCGGACAAGGGCCCGGTGATCGACTATCCACTTCGAACAGCCGCCCAGATCACGGAGCTTTCCTCCTTCGATCCTGAGCTGGAAACGGGATTCCTGATGGACGCGATCCGCGGCCTGGTCCGTGAACTGGGCCCCGATGTGCCGGTGCTGGGCTTTGCCGCCGCGCCGTGGACGCTGGCGTGTTACATGGTCGAGGGTCACGGGAAAGAGGGCTTCCCCGCCGCCAAGACGCTGCTTTACTCCGATCCGGAACTCTTTCGAAATCTGCTTCAGCGCATTGCTCGCGCCACGGCCGGGTATCTCCGGGCGCAGATCAAGGCGGGGGCTGCCGCCGTGCAACTTTTTGACACTTGGGTGGGCGAATTGACGCTCGACCAGTACCGGGAATTTGCGTTGCCCGCGACGCAGTTTCTGATCGAAGAGATCGGCGCGGGCGCTACGCCTGTGATTCTCTACGCGAAAGCGTCCAGTCACTTGTTGGCTGCCGCCGCGGAATCGGGCGCGAACGTATTAAGCGTGGATTGGCGCGTGGACCTGGCCGCCGTTCGGGAAGTCGTCGGGCCGCGCATCGCCGTGCAAGGCAACGTCGATCCCTGCGTGCTGCTCGGACCGGAAGAAGGCGTGCGCCAGGCGGCTCGCGATGCGGTCGAGAGCACCGGGGGCGTGGGGCACATTTTAAATCTGGGACACGGGATTCTGCAGCAGACGCCCGTGCAGAACGCGCGCGCGTTCGTCCAGGCGGGCCAGAACGCCGCGGTCATCGATAAAGTTCGCGTGGAAGGGGCGCGCTAGAAGCCGCCGGACGAGGTGTCACCTTGGCCCGGTTTCGAAAGGCGGCCCGTTGAATATATGAGCGATTCCAGTCTCCATCTGCAGCTGAACCGGGAACGCTTCGAGATTACCGAGGCGTTTCTGCAGAAATACAACCGGCCGGGGCCGCGCTACACCAGTTACCCCACCGCGCCGGTGTGGCAGGACAATTTCGGTCCGGATGACCTCGAGCAATTCTACGCGACGGCTGACGCCGCGCGCACTCCGGTTTCGTTGTACATGCATCTTCCCTTCTGCGAAAGCCTGTGCTTGTTCTGCGCCTGCAACGTGGTCATCACCAAGGATCATGGCGTCGCTCCTCCCTACATCGAAATTTTGGAACGGGAGATCGAGCACGTCAGCCATTTCGTTTCCCGCAAACGGCCCGTGGTTCAATTTCACTGGGGCGGCGGCACTCCGACTTATCTGACTCCGGAACAACTGGAAGGACTGTTCCGCTTCACCGCCGAGCGCTTTACGTTCGCACCGGACGCGGAAATCGGCATTGAGATCGATCCGCGCGTGACCACGCACGCGCATCTGATATCGCTGCGGCGGCTGGGCTTCAATCGCCTGAGTATGGGCATTCAAGACTTCCATCCGGAAGTGCAGGAGGCGATTCACCGCGTGCAGCCGCTGGAAATGACGCGCGGGCTGATTGAGGAAGCGCGGCGGCTCGGCTTTGACAGCATCAACGTCGACTTGATTTACGGCCTTCCTTTGCAGACTGCCGAGCGCTTTGCGCATACCGTTGAACAAGTCGTGGCCATCGCTCCGGACCGCGTGGCAATGTTCAGCTACGCGCATGTGCCCTGGCTGCGCAAGCAGCAGGGCGCGCTGGCTACGCGGTTGCCCGAGGGCATGGAAAAATTCCGTATCTTCCGCGCGGGACTGGAAAGCTTTCTCGATGCGGGATACCAGTACATCGGCATGGACCACTTCGCCCGGCCCAGCGACGAACTCGCCGTGGCCCAGCGCGAGCGCACGCTGCACCGCAATTTTCAGGGTTACACCACCAAGGCCGGCGCCGACCTTTACGGCATGGGCGTCAGCGCCATCAGCAGCGTTGGCTTGTGCTACGCCCAGAACGATCGCGACGTCGCCCCGTATCGCGGGCGCATCGAGCACCGCGGGATCGCCACCATGCGCGGCTACCGGCTCACGGAAGACGACTTGCTCCGCCGCGTGGTGATCAACCGCATCCTGTGCCATGGCGTGCTGCACAAAACTGAGATCGAGCGGGAGTTTGGGATCGATTTCGACCGGACTTTCGCCCCGGAAATCGAGCGTCTGGCCCCCTTTGTCTCCGACGGTCTGCTAGTTATCGCCAATGGCGTTCTGAGCACAACGCTTCTGGGCCGCATCTTTATTCGCAACATTGCCATGGTCTTTGACCCGTATCTCGAAAAGCAGAAGCTCGAAAGTCGCCAGCTTTTTTCAAAAACTCTTTAACCAGACAATCGAGGATTCGTGTCCATTCCGGCGCCGACTGTATTCCCCGCACTTGTGATCGGAGGGGGAATTTCCGGCTTGGCTTGCGCCTACCAATTGCGCCAGGCCGGAATTCCGGTGCGCACTCTGGAGGCCTCCAGCCGGCCGGGCGGAGTCATCGCCACCGAGGCCTCGAATGGATTCCTTTTCGAGCTGGGTCCGCAAAGTTTTCTCTCCACGGAACCGCTCTCCGCACTGATTGAGGCGCTGGGACTCCAGTCAGAGTTGCTGCGCGCCGACTCGCGCGCGCCGCGCTACATTCTCGTGAAAGGCAGTCTGGTGCCCGCGCCGCTGGACCCGCCTTCTCTTTTGAAAACTCCGTTGTTTTCAGCCGGCACCAAATGGCGGCTCCTCACGGAGATGCTGCGCCATACGCAGCCCCCGGCAGACGACGAATCCATCGCCGCGTTTGTTCGCAGAAAATTCAGGCCGGAGCTGCTCGACCGGCTGGTCGCTCCGTTCGTATCGGGGGTGTATGCGGGAGATCCGGAGCGGCTAAGCCTGCGCGCCGCTTTTCCCAAGCTTCACGAATTCGAGTCGCGGTACGGCAGCGTGCTCCGCGGGGCCATGAAATCGCGGCCGGCAAAGGGCGCACCGCGCGCAGGACTGTGTTCGTTTCGCGAGGGCATGGAAACGCTGCCGCGCGCGATTGCCGACCGCCTGAGCGAATCGCTTTGGTTGGAAACGGGCGTGACCGGTTTGCGCCACGGCAAGGCCAATGGAAAGCCGTGGTTTGAGGTCGATATCACCCGCCACAATCGCCCGGAAACGCTATCGGCCAGCTCGGTTGTCATCGCCACGCCCACAAGAATTGCGGCTCAGATCGTGCCGGGCCTTGCGGAGAAAATTGCCAGCTTGTTCTCGCGGATCGAATACGCCCCGGTGGCGGTCATTTCCGCGGGCTATCGCCGCGAGCAACTTCCGCGCGCCGCTGAGGGATTCGGATTCCTCGTGCCGCGTTCGGAAGGGTTGCATGTGCTCGGCACAGTGTTCAATTCGTCGCTCTTCCCTGGGCGCGCGCCGGAAGGGATGGTTTGCTTCACGAGCTTTGCCGGCGGGGCGACCGATCCGGCGTTTTGCGGGCTAAGCGATCATGAAATTACGGGAACAATTTGCGGCGAGGTTGCGCGCGTGCTCGGCATCGCCCGGGAACCTGTAACCATCGCTCTGCACCGCTACGAACGCGCCCTGCCGCAATACAATCTGGGGCACCTCCAAATCGTGAAATCGCTGGAAGCGCTAAGCGCGTCAATTCCCGGCTTATTTCTTGCCGGGAATTATTTGAACGGACCGTCCATCGGCGCTTGTGTCGAGCAGGCCGACCGCGCCGCCCAAGCGGTTCGCGTCTATCTCGCGTCGATCGGAGTCGCGGGCGTAGGGACGCTGGCGCACGCGTGAAGCGTTTGAGAAGGACAGCCTTTCAGCCTGTCTGGTTTAAATGCCGGCCGGCCACAAATCTAAACCAGACGTTCTGAAGCCTGTCCTGCCGGTAGTAAGATGTCGTACTGTTTTTCATCCATTCGCGGCGTTTCTCCGTATTCCCAGGAGAACGGAAAAGGACCGGAATTTTGCTGCTTGCAGTCGTCCAACCCTGGCCCGAGGGCAAACAGCCGACGGACGCTGCGCTTATGGAACGCATTTCGCAACAAGACTCCGCCGCTCTGGAAACTCTCTACGACCGCTACGGCAAGCCGGTATATTCCCTGGTCCTGCGGATCGCTCAGCAACCCGCGTCGGCCGAGGAAATCGTGCAGGATGTTTTTCTGCAGCTGTGGCGCAGAGCGGACCGCTTTCAAATTACGCAAGGGCCTCTCGAACCGTGGCTGTTCACGATGGCCCGCAACCGGGCTCTTGATTTTCTGCGCCTGAAGCGCGAAAAACAGCGTCGTCGCGAGGATTCCGATTCCGACATTCTCCCGGCGGCCGTGGTGCGCGCCGATCCGGAGGGAGACATCGACCGAGCCCGGCGCGCGGAGAAAATTCGCGCCCTGATGGCCTCGCTTCCGCAAGCGCAACGCCGCGCAATCGAGCTGGCATTTTTCGAGGGCATGTCGCACAGCGAAATTGCCGCGGCCATGGGGGAAGCGCTGGGCACCGTGAAAAGCTGGATTCGTGGGGGCTTGCTGCGCCTGCGCGAATCCCTCGGGGAGGCTGGTTCGTGATGAATTGCGAACAACTCGCTCCGCTCTACGAAGAGTACGCGCTCGGCGTGCTGGAGGGAGCAGAGCGCGCGGAACTAGAGGCGCACCTGGCGCGCGCTTGCCCGGCATGCACTTCCGGCGTGGCCCATGCGCGGTGGGTGGTCGCGCAATTAGCGCACGCCGCGCCCGAAGAGCAAACGCCGGCGGCGTTAAAGGGCAAGATCCTGGATGCAATCGAGACGTCGCCGAAAGAGGAGCGCGCTGCCATCCCCATTGAGAAGGCCGTCCCCATCGAGAAGGCCAAACCGGCATCGCCGCGCGACATTTTTCCGGCATGGGCCTGGATTGCCGCTGCGGCGCTGGCGCTGATCACGGGATACACGATCCGCCAGATGAATAATCAGAACGCGCAGCTGGCTCAACTGCACAAGCAGATGAAATTTGCCGCCATACAGAATCAGGCTCTTCAGAATCAACTGGACATGCATCGCATGGTCGCCATGGTCATGATGTCGCCCGAGTCCAAGCAGCTAAAGCTCATGCCCAAAGACAAAAACATGCCGATGGTCCATGCCTACCTGCATCCCCATATGGGCGTAGCCATCACGGCCGATCAGATGCCTTCGTTGCCGGCATCGCGTACGCTGCAACTCTGGTTCGTGCCGAAATCAGGCAAGCCCATGAGCGTCGCCATCTTCCATCCCAATACTGCCGGAGAGATCGCGCTGGTGGCGCCTGCAAATATGCCGGAAAGCGAAATCGCGGAACTCGCCATCACCGAGGAACCCGCAGGCGGAAGCCCGCAGCCCACGACTCCGATGGCCTGGATGGCGCAGGTCAACTAATCGGGTGGGGCAGGCTTTCAGCCTGTCGGGTTTCTGATCGTCCTGGAAACCTTTGGATCCGGCATGACCCGCAACTAAGGCGTCTAAACCAGGCAGGCCGAAGCCTGTCCTACCGAGCGCGCCGGCCAGCCTTTTCCCGTATCTTGAGCCGCAGGTTTCGCCGTTCGCCTGCTTCGCGGTAGCGACGCCGCTCCTCGCTGGTGGCAACAATCAGCGGCGGCACGGGAACCGGCTTGCCGGATTCGTCGAGCGCCACATAGGTGAGAAAAGCCTGCGTGGTATGTTTGCGAGCGCCAGCCGCGGAATCTTCCGAAAAAACTTCCACGCCCACTTCGACCGAAGTGTGGAATGCGCGGTTGACCTGCGCTTCGAGCACGATCAGATCGCCGACGCGCACCGGATTCAAAAAATCCAAGTGATCCACCGAAGCCGTAACCACCTGACGATGGCAATGGCGGTGCGCGGCGATCGCCCCGGCGATGTCAATCAAGTGCATGACGCGCCCCCCAAGAATGTTCCCCAGCAGATTCGAGTCCTGAGGAAGCACCAGCTCCGTCATTTCGGTGCGCGAAGCGCTGACCGGCCGGCCCGGCGGCAATTTTCCCGGATGTGCATTCGATTTCCTCGCTCTCGATGAACGTTTCATTGGCGGCTCGGCGCTCCTCGAACAGTTGGCGTTCGCTCCCAGCGCGAATATACTATGCGCATGACTTCGACCCAACCACAGAAGAAAACGCGCCGCCAGATGCTCGAAGAGTTTGTCGCCGCAAAGCCCACCGACGCTTTTGCGCGTTACGGCCTGGCCATGGAGTGCGCCAATTCCGGAGACGCCGCCGCTGCCGACGAGCATTTCAAGGCGCTGCTGGCCGCGCATCCCGAATACGTCGCCGGATACTTCCAGTTCGGCCAATTCCTGGCCAAGTCCGGCCGCGTCGGAGAAGCTCGATCCACGCTCACGGCGGGCATCGCCACCGCCCAGCGCACGGGCGATGAACACGCGCGCTCCGAAATGGAAGCCGCGCTCGCCGAACTCGGCTGATTACAGCCTTGCTCTCCCGGGGCTTGATTGCCCGCCATCGATAGCCCGCGACTGCTTGCCTGCTACTGATTACCGGCTACTGATTGCCCGTTACTATGCAGCATCAGCCGTCTCCAGCACTCTTGCCCACCCTTCTCCCCGGTGCTACGTTCGAATGGCGCTACTCCTTACCGGAGACAGGCGAAACCATGGCCCTGAGCATTGACGATCTTCTGCGCCGCGCCGTTGAAACCAAGGCGTCCGATCTTCATCTGAAGGTGGGCAACCATCCGTACCTGCGCGTCGACGGCTCGCTCACGCCGCTCACCGACGTTCCGCGCGTCACTCCGGAAGAAATGCTTTCCATGGCGTTCAGCATGATGACCAACCGCCAGAAGCAAAAATTCAAGGAAACGGCGGAACTCGACATGGCCTACGGCGTGGCGGGCCTGGGCCGCTTCCGCGTCAACGTCTTCCAGCAGCGCGGCAACGTCGGCATGGTGTTGCGCGTCATTCCCACCAAGATTCGCACCATCGAGGAACTCGATCTGCCGCGCGTGCATCGAAACGATCTGCGAGGAGCAGCGCGGACTGGTGCTGGTCACCGGAACCACCGGGTCGGGCAAATCCACCACGCTTGCGGCCATGATCGACCGCATCAATACCACGCGCGCCGATCACGTGATCACGATTGAAGACCCCATCGAATTCCTGCACCGCGACAAGAAAAGTTTCATCAACCAGCGCGAAGTGGAAGTGGACACCGCGAATTTCTCCACCGCCCTGCGCGCCGGCCTGCGCCAGGATCCGGACGTCATTCTGGTCGGCGAAATGCGCGACCTGGAGACCATTGCCACCGCTCTGCTGGCCGCCGAGACCGGCCACCTGGTCTTTTCCACACTGCACACGCTGGACGCAACCGAAACCATTCAGCGCATCATCGCGGTTTTCCCGCCGCCCGAGCAGAAGCAGATTCGCCTGCAAATGGCCGCTACCTTGAAGGCGGTGGTCAGCCAGCGCCTGGTGCACTGCGCCAACGAAAATGGACGCGTTCCCGCCGTCGAAGTGATGATTGCAACCGCCTACATCCGCGATTGCATCATCAATCCGGACAAAACACGCCTGATTCATGACGCCATCGCCGCCGGCACCAGCCAGTACGGCATGCAGACATTCGATCAATCGCTCTTCGATCTTTACTCCCGCAACCTCATCACCTACGAAGAAGCTCTGGCGCGCGCTTCCAATCCCGACGACTTCAAGCTGCGCGTCCAGGGTATCCGCTCCGCTTCCGATTCCGCACGCGAAGAAATGGAACGCAGCATGAATGAATTTGAGCGCACCGGAGGGAGATAAAACAGGTTGCAGGTTGATTTAGCGCATCAGAATGCGTGGCTCAGTTTTCTCTGCTTTAGTTGATTGGGCTTCTTCCCGCTCCTTTACTTCCATTTCGCATCCCTCTATGCTCCTCGAATGCGTTCTTCTTTGCGAATGCTTTCCGGTGAGACGGCACTCTACACGGCTGCCGTCAACAGCCTGGCGCGCCGCGCTTATTCGGTCCATGAGATGCGAGTGTATTTGGAACGGCGCGCGGAAGATAAAGACGCGGTCAAGGCCGTTCTCGATCGACTGAAGAATCTTAATTATCTGGACGATGCGCGTTATGCGCGGCAATTCGTTCGCTTGCGCACCGAGTTGAAAAAACAAGGCGCGTTTCGCATTGCGCGGGATCTTCGCGCGCGCGGCGTCCCGGACCGGCACATCGAAGCCGCTCTCGCCGAGCGCTCTTCGGAGTCGAGCGAGAACAAACTCGTGCGGGCGCGCCTGGAACGCCGCATCAAATCGATGCGCGCGCCTCTCGACGACCGGCGCGTCGCCTCGCTCTATCGAAGCTTGCTGCGCGCCGGATTTTCCGCGGACACCATCCGGCGTGAATTGAAAGCACTCCTCAAAGAACCTGTAGAGTTCCCGCCGTCCGACATCAGCGGGGAATCCTAGAAGCCATCTAGCCGTCTCAGAGATGCTGGTCGGCGCACAGCCTTGAAACGCCAGGGCCTATAGGGTCTGTGTGAGAACTCCGTTTTGGATCACGTGGCGCCCGCCTTCCGGCGGGCATCTGCCCGGATTTTTTCCGCAGTTTCTAAATGCCGCGACCCGCAAACCTGTTTATGAGATGGCTGATGGCTTCTAAGCACGCAGCATTGCGCTTACATTGAACGCCACTTCATTTCCACATGAACGGGAATTTCATTCTTCACGGGCAGGGCCAGAAGCGACGGCGGCTCGATCTTAAAATCGGTCAGCGTCAGTGGAATCATTCCGGTGATCAGCGTGTCGCCGCCTCGAACTACGTGCTGGAAGGGGACCTGCTTGTACTCGACGGTTTGCCCCGCGAATTGAACCTCCAGGTCCGCCGGAATGGTGCTCAGTCCGGAGTCAGTTTCGGGCAAATGCGTGCGAACGGTGATTAATGGAAATTGACCGCCGCGCACGACTTGCAGCATGTGCAGATCGCGGTTGCTGTCGCCCGAATCGAACGACTTCACCGGAACGGCGATCAGGAAATCGCATTCCCCGTTGTGGCAAACGCCCTTCCCTTTCGCCGCGTGACTCACGCCTTCGACTTGATGCAGCGGATGGGAGACGTGATAAGTGAGCGTGGATTCCGTGAGGATCCACTCGCTGTCCGCAGGCGCGACCCTCGGATACAGCAGCAGCGCCAACGCCAGAATCAATGTTTTAGGCACGGTCCGTCCTTGCACACCGTTCGAAGTTGAGAAGGTCCAGCGCTAAAATTTGAACGAAACCGACGCGATCGCCAGGCCGTATGCGGAAGCCGTCACGATGGCTACGGCGCCGTGCGCGCTTGCGATTCCGTGAACACGCTCGCCCTTGCTTTTCTGGTCGAAGGCAATGGCTCCCAGAATCGGAGTCAGGATCATGCCCGGGCCGTGAATCCACGCCAGCGCCTTATGAAATCGGATTTGGCCTCGGGTTTGCGTACCGGGAATCTTCGGCGCGCGAATCGCGTAGTAGGCGCTGATGAAATACAAATCCCCCGTCGCCGAACCCAGGGCCAGGTGCAGGTAGCGATCACTCGTGCTCGTGCTTCTGCCCCCGGCGCCAAATGAAGTCGCAACCGTGGCAATCATTGGAACGGCGGCCATGAGGCCGAAACGCTGATGGAGCTTGAGCATGTGCGAGCGCTTATCGAGTCGGGCCTGGTCCGCCGCGGTGCCGCGAGCCTGACTCGGAGTGATGCCGAGGTCCTCGAGACTCAACACCCCGGCCAGCGTAACGTTGGCCGTTTTACCGGCGCCAGCGACAACCGCTGCATGCGCGGTGTTGGTGCTGTAACCTTCCGCCGAAACAGCCAATTCGTAATCACCCGGCGTGAGGTTCGTAACCCGGTAACGACCCGATGAGTCCGTTTGCGTCTCCGCCGAGACGCCGGTGGCCAAGTTCTTGATGACAACCTTTGCGTTTGGAACAGGGGTCCCCGTCGCGCTCGTGATCACCCCGGACAACAACGAATTGGCTTCCTGAGCTCGAACTGAAATTGCCAGAGCAAAAAGCGAAACAAGAATGCAAAGCGCCACGCTGCGCCTCACCGATTTGGGGGCCATACCGGCGTCCTCCGAAGAATATAGACCCTGATTTCTGCGCGTACAGATGCGCGAGGTTCCCGATGGGATGTCCGAAGGAGAATGGACTTTTCGACGGGTACTGCGAAACAAGGCGCGAACGACAGGTCTGGAATAAAACGGCGCGCTGCCATACGTGACTTGAAGCTCACGGAACCGAAAGCACTACCGATCGCAAAAGTGGGGTGGGAAGCGGTGCAGATTGGAGACGACTTTACCCTTGCGGCATATCGGGCTATACCGGAATCTAAGCGGCGTGCATGCTCTGGGTGTGCCATCCTTTGAGCGCAACGCGCATGGACCGTTTCTGGGCGGTCAGCATGATTTTGTCCTCGCGCGCCAGCCAGCCGATAGCCCAGTCGAAAAGCGGTGATGCGGCATTCAATTGCTTCTTCAACTTGGCCAGCGTCATCTCACCGTTTGTTTCGAGCGCGTGCCAGATCGCGCCTGCCATGGTGCCAATCTCCTCGCTCATTGGGATCATCCCCTCCTTTCCAGGTTGCGGTTTTCGAGAACCTCGATCGTTGTTACCGTCGCAGGCTTCAATTCAACGTTCTTCTTGCGCGTGCGAACTCGCGATCGCGTGAGCCGTCGCGGCAGCACCGGCTTGGGTACGACTTCGGCCTGCAAAATGTAATAGCAGGGCTGCTCGCCGGCCACGGTTTCCAGCCGCTGCATGAGCAAGACGCCAAGGCCTTTTTGGTACTCGATGGTGAAGCTCTCGCAGCAGCGGGTGCACAGCCAGTAATGCTTGACGCCGTGCCAATGGGAGGGCTGTTTCTCGTTCCGGGGAGTTTCGTAGAAGCGAAATAGACGCCCTTGCCCGTAGTCAAAATCAGAGGAACAATCCGGGTGGGCGCATTTCAAGTACATCAGATATCCCAGAGCCGCCTTTTATGCAGGCTGATGCAATGCATGCAAACAGCAAGATACGAGCCAAATGAAAAAAAATCAAACTCAATAAATGAATTCACTGCATCCGCGCATTTTTGCCAACCCGCGAAAGTCGCCATGTCACGAATTGTGATATCCGTCACAGCGGCCCGACCATTGCCACCCGCCGCAGTCACTGCCCGGCTGGCGATTTTGCCGGCAGCCTCGCAGGGCGTCTGCGCGCCGTAGACCCAAAATTGATCCGGCCCCGCAGCGGACCGGAATTTGCGCGCTACACCCGGGCGTGTTATCTTCCAAAGTCAATTGGAGAAAAAATATGTCTGTCAATAAAGTGATTCTGGTGGGACGTCTGGGCCGCGACCCGGAGACGCGTTACACGAGCGGCGGCCAGGCAGTCTGCAACTTTTCGCTGGCTACCGATGAATCATTCAAGAGCAAGAGCGGCGAGCGTCAGAAGCGCACGGAGTGGCACAAGATTGTCGTCTGGGGCAAGCAAGCGGAAATCGCCCAGCAATACCTGAAAAAAGGCGCGCAGATCTATCTCGAGGGGCGCATCCAGTCGCGCGAGTGGACCGACAAGGAGAATCAAAAACGCACCAGCTATGAAATCGTGGCCACGAATTTCCGCATGCTCGGTTCGCGCTCGGATTCGATGGGCGGCGCCGCGCACAGCTCCTCCGCCGGATCCGGGGATTTTGACTCCGAGGTTCACGCACCAGCCGAACACGAACCGTCCGCTCCCGAAGCCACCGACGAAGATATTCCATTCTAATTCGCATAGGACAAGCTTCATGGCCTGTGCGGTAAATACAAAATCGTTGTCGGGCACGGCTTCAATCGTTGTCGGGCACGGCTTCAGCGGTTGCGGGAAGATTAATTTATTTTGTCATTCCGTTTCTGACGAATTGGGCAACTGCCGCACATCCCGTATCTGCTGGCTCGGCACCCACAGCCGGGGAAACCGCCCGTCCAGCAGCAAATCCAAAATGTGCTTGGCATCGCGCCGGTCGGTCTTCTGTTGCCGCACCACCAACCGCCGAATCTACGCCGCATCTCCGATCCACAACTCGTGCCCCAGTTCCGCCAGCATCTGCTCGAACCACTGCGAGTTGCCCACCGCTTCTATCCCCACTCGCACCGCCTGTCCCTCGAGTGCTTGATAGAAACGCCGTGCTTCTCCTTGCTCGTGTTCCAATCGACCTTCCCACAGCTCGCCGGTTTCCGTATCGACCATGGCGATCTGTTGGTAGCTCGGATGAAAATCACATCCTATAATCTTCATTGCGGCTCCTTCCTACCGAGCCTTGGTTTTGGCAAACTCAAGTGTACTCGGAAGGCTCTCGGAGCCGCACTTCGTCATACAATCAAGCGAAGCGAGGACTCTCTCCTGCGCTTAACGATCAGAAAAGAGAGAGAGATTGCTCGCTCGGTTCACCGAGAACGTTCTCCGTGAACGGAATGACAACACGATTGGGGGGACTTTTTCCGCAGGGCCGTCTGAAGCCAGTCCTACCACCTGTGTTTCAGCGTCACTTCAATTCCATTTTTAGGCCGCAGCGTAACCGTGGGTTGCATCTTCACCTTTAGTCCCTGCGCGATTTGCACGCGGAACCGTTGCGCGATTGTCGCCAGTAGCAGCACCGCTTCCATCATTGCAAAGCCCGCGCCGATGCACACTCTCGGCCCGCCGCCAAAAGGAAAATAGGCGAATCGTGGGAGTCCAGTGACGCGCGGATCGTCCGCGCGCCAGCGATCCGGATCGAACCGCTCGGGCTCAGGAAAATATCGCGCGTCCCGGTGCAGGATAAGCTGCGAAATCAGCACGTTGGTATCCGCCGGCAATTCATAATCGCCAAGGCGGAAAGGTTCCAGCGCGCGCCGCCCGATCACCCACACGGGCGGATACAGGCGCATGGATTCCCGCAGCACCATGTCGGTGTAGACGAGCCGGGGCAAATCTGCAGGCGTCGGAACTCTTCCGCCCAGCACGCGTTCAAATTCCTCGCTGAGTGTTTGTTCGGCTTCCGGGTTCTGTGCCTGCAAAAACCACGTCCAGGTCAGCACGTTGGCGGTGGTCTCGTGGCCGGCGAGGAACAGCGTCATGATTTCGTCGTGAAGCTGGCGATCGGTCATGCCGACTCCCTCGTCGTCATGGGCCTGCAGGAATACGCTGAGCAGGTCGCCCGACATTTGCCCGGTCGCGCGGCGTCGTTCAATGATTCCGTAGATCACATTGTCGAGGCGGCCGACAGCGCGCTTCAAAAGCTGTGAAGTTCTATAAAGTGGGAAGTCAAGAAAAAACACATCTCCGTCGGCCGAAGTTTTTCTTGCTTGCCAGCCCGCTTAATCGAGCGAGATCTGTTCTGAACTTCCGCACCATAGACTCGGGTGCTGGGCACAGTGACCCAGCGGTTTGGGTTTTCTCTACCAGCGGTTTTCATCGCTTCTTCGCAACGAAGCCTGTTCGTTCCGAAACCAGCAAGCAGTACGTCGGTCAAGTGGCGACCATAGTTCTATCTGGGACTCGTGGCCCATAGCTTTTTCGGGTTATCCGAGAGGGCCTAGGGTCGGCTGTGAGACTAAGTGTCCGAGGCACATCCTGCCTAACTTCACAGCTGAGACTCGCTCTCGAACCCGAGTGTCTCGAGAACCCAACGGCCACCGCCAGAGAAAATCCCCAGCATGGAGCGGATTCGGTCAGAGACACTCAAGCTGTTTGTGGTTTTAGATGTTGGGCGTCGAACGACACTCCTCTCTTCCACACGATCAACACGATGGTGGCAATCTTCCTGGCCAAGGTCAGACGCGCCATCTGCGGCCGCATGCCCTTGGCCAATAAGGCGGTGTAGAACTCTTGGAAAGGACCCGGCTTGGTCGAGGCGATGATCGCCGCGCCCTTCAGCAGATTCTTCAGATCGTGATTGCAATTTTCATTCAGCCCGCGAATAGATGCGGGCTTCTTAGATCGCTGCAGCTGCCCTTCGACATAGCGGTGATCGGCACTGCTGTACGTCTCAATGCCAAGACCACTGAAGGTCCACAGCTGTCGCTTGGTGCGAAATCGATGCGGGGTCTGCAGGATGCCCAGCAACACCGCCGCTCGGATCGGGCCGATCGAAGGAATCTGGCAGAGCTGTTTCCACGCCTGGTGTTTCTTACTTTCCTCCAGCAGTTCGCGCCGAACTTCCCTCCGCAAGGACCTCAGCGCGTCAAGCTGTTGGTAGTAAAACTCCGCCCGGCGGCGTACCCCTGGCTCGGTAATTTTCGCCAGCCACTCCACACGATGCTGCGGTGCATAGACCTGCTTGCCGGTACAAGCAATGCCCCAACTGCGATAGATCGCCTTCACCCGTGACATCACCCGTCCGACATCTTTGGTGATGGTGAGATAACTGCGCACCAGTTCCTTCAGGCTTCGCAGGCCGTGTTCGCCGTGATAGACGGGGTTGAGATGATCCAGGCGCAGCAGTTCGGCCAACTGGCGGGCATCGATCTTGTCACTCTTGTTGCCCTGCTTCATGGAAGCATTCTTTCGCGGATCACACACCACCAATCTCGTGACGTGCTGCTTCAACAGGTCGTACAACCAAGCGGCCCAGGTTCCCTCTTCAAAGGTGACGTGCAGCTCTCCGCGCAGCCCATCAATAAACTGCAGAAGGATGCTCGCTTTCGTCTCGACGACACATTCCAGCACGATCTTGCCGGCGGAATTCAGGACCGCGATAGAGATGCTTTCCCTGTGGACATCCATGCCGATATACTTCGTGTCATTCATTGGGGACGCTCCTTTCAGTAGGCGATGAGGCCAACACTCCACAACCTACTCCAGGGGCGTCCCTTTATATTGCGTCGGCAGCGGAACCCAAGTGGGCAAAAGCAGGGCCATTCCCGCCTGGCGCAGAAATTTCCCCATGAGCACGCTCAGCGCGGCGTCCACGTCTTCAGTCTCATGCGAAACATCAGCGTCGAACAGCGTTTTCGCAACGATGCCCAGCGTCAGGCACATCATCGCCTCGTGAATATCGAGCCGCTGGCCGTCGGTCCACGTTTCGAGCATGCGCTCGGTGTACCCGACCATGATTTCCGCGTAGGCCGCGATACGCGCCTGATGAAACGCGGGCTGAATCAGCTTGCGCTGGCGACGCCAGAATTCGCCCTCGCTCAGCAGCAGGCCGTTGCCAAGCACCCGGCGCATGGCGCGATAATCCTTTGACTTGACGAAATTATTGCTCTGCGTGACGAGCACCGATTCAATGTAATCAGGCCGGTTCACATAGCAGGCCGGAACGCCGAGGAAGCGGAAGAACACGATGTCGCCGTACTCCCGCGAGCATTTCGTGAGGTAGGCGATCGTGTCGCCTTTCGGCTCGAACACGCTGCCGACAACAGGAAAACCTTTTGGCCCCGGAGGAAGCTTCAACTTATACGGACTTCCCTTTCACTTTCGAAGGTTCTGAGGGCCGCGCTTCGCCCCAGACTTCCCGCGCCGTTTCCGCGACCAGCCGCAGCTTGGCTTCCTGGTCAGCTTCGGAGAGCAAATTTCCTTCCAGTGTCGATGCAAAACCGCACTGCGGGCTCAGGGCGAGCCGGTCCAACGGAACGAATTTCTCCGCCGCGCGAATGCGGCTCTTGAGCTCATCCTTGCTTTCCAGAACCGTTTTTTTGGTGCTGACCAGGCCCAACACGACCGTGCGGTCGGCGGGAACTTCAGCAAGCGGCTCAAATCCGCCGGAGCGCTGGTCGTCAAATTCGAGCAGGAATCTTTGAAACTTGGTCTGGCGGAAAACTTTCGCGATCGGCGCATAATCGCCCGAAGCGTAGAACTTGCTCTGATTGTTGCCGCGGCACAAGTGCAGGCCGAAAACGACGTTCGGATGGCCGCCGATCACCGCATTATCCATTTCGATCGACAGGTCGAGGAGCCGGTCGGGATCATTTCCGCGCTGGCGGTAACCCTCGCGAATCTTTGCGTCGATCAGCGCGGCGTACTGCGGTGAATCCACCTGGATGTAGGTGCATCCGAGACGGATGAGTTCATCCACCTCGTCGCGCAGTAAATCCACGAGGTCGGCAAGAAACGAATCGACAGTGGCATAAGCGCCGCTGGATTTCGTCGAATCGTAGTAGGCTGCCGCCTGTTGCGCGCTCAAAAGCGTTGTTTTCGCGGGGTGATCCGTGCGCGCGCGCAGGTACGTAAATTCTTCCGCGCACATGTGCCGTTTGCGGCGCAAGCGGGAAACGACGACCGGCCTGGTCTGCACGATCTCTTCACCCTTCTCGTCATGGAACGGGATGGACCAGCCGCCAAATTTATCGAAGCCCTCCATGGCATCGACCAGATGACCGAAGAACGCGTATCGCCGCATTTCGCCGTCGCTCAGCACGTCCAAGCCGCTGCGCAGTTGCAGGCCGACAGCCTCGTCCACGGCGCGGTCTTCTATGCGTTTGAATTCCGCATCCGTGAGCCGGCCAGCCGCATAGTCTTCGCGGGCTTTCTTCACATAAGCGGGACGCAACAAGCTGCCAACAATATCGCTTCGATACATGCCTGGCTCCTTTTCGCAATCAAATCGAATGCCTTCTGATGTGGGAGACGTGCGGCAGTATAACATCGTCCAGGAAATTGCCGAATATCGGCCGCGCTCCAAGTAGGACAGGCTTCAGCCCGCCGCTTTTTCGGCACGGACTAATTTTAAAAGCAGACAATCCGAAGTACGCCCCATCCAATCTACTCCACCCAATCGGCGATGAAGATGTTGGTCTCGTGCGGCGCCTTGCCGTTGCGATTGGACGCCCACACCAGGAGCTTGCCGTCGGAGGTAAACATCGGAAACGCGTCGAAGTCAGGATGATAGGTAATGCGTTCGAGGCCGGTACCGTCGACGTTGATGGCGTAGAGGTCGAAACCGCTGGGATCTTTCTGGTTGCCCATATTCGACGCAAAAATAATCCGCTTGCCGCCCGGGAAAAAATAAGGCGCGAAATTCGCGGCGCCGTTGTGCGTGACCTGGCGCTTGTTCCGGCCGTCGGCGTCCATCACCCAGATTTCCAGGTTGCCGGGTCGAATCAAGTTGCGCGCCAGCAAATCCTTGTAGTCGGCGATTTCCTCCGGCGTCTTGGGTTGCTGCGATCGGTACACGATTTTCTTGCCGTCGTCGGAAAAGAACGCCCCGCCGTCATAGCCGAGCTCGTGCGTGAGCTGGCGGACGTCGCTGCCGTCGGCATTCATGGTGTAAATGTCGAGGTCGCCATTGCGCGTGGAGGTGAAGACGATTTTCTTGCCGTCGCGGCTGATGGTCGATTCCGCGTTGTAGCTGTGCGGAGAATTGCTCAAGCGGCGCAGATCGCTGCCATCGGGCTTGGCCGTGTAAATTTCGTAGGAATTGTAAATCGGCCAGACGTAACCGTGCGAGTAATCGGGGCGCGGCGGGCACTCGGAGCTGGTCTCGTGCGTCGACGAAAAAAGGATGCGGTCGCCTTTCGGAAAAAAGTAGCCGCAGGTCGTGCGGCCCTTGCCCGTGCTTACGAGTTTCGGCTCGGCGGGCTTCCCGTCGGGAGTATCCACCGGCATGGTGTACATCTGGTCGCAGGGGACACCCGCGCCGGAATGCATGAAAATCAGTTCCTTATCGTCAGCGGAGAAATAGGCCTCGGCATTGGTGCCGCCGAAGGTAAGCTGCCGGACGTTGCCCAGGTGCTTTTCACCGGGAACGGTGAGCGACCCGGAAGCGGTTTTTTCCGAAGCGGGCGATTGGGAATAGGTCACTAGAACGGCGGATGCGGTGAACAGCAAAAGCAACAACGCGGGGCGCGCAATGTGCGATTTCAGCATAATATTTCCTGTTTGGGCGGAGCTACCGATCACCTGCGCTGTTCGAGCGTTACCGGCGCGCTGACGGGCTTGCCGTCGCGCAACACCTGCACGTTCACGACGTCGCCTACCTTGCTGCGGCGCAGGGCGTCGGTGAAATCGTAGAGATTATGGATCGGCTTATCGCCAAACTGGACCAGGACATCGCCGGCTTTGAATCCGGCCTTTGCCGCGGGCGATCCGGGACGAATGTCCGAAAACTTGACACCGTTTTCTTCCTGTCCGAAATCCGGGATCGACCCGAAATACGGACCGTATCCACCGCCGCCACCGCTCGCGGCATGGCCGGCCGGCCGATCTTCTTTTACCGTAACGAAGGCAACGCGCTGGTTCGCGGAATCGATTTTCAGGGCAATGTCGCCGATCAGGTCCAAAAGCTTGGCCGCATCGGGAGCGTTGATTTTATCCCAGGTATCGGACGGCTTATGGTAGTCCGCGTGCAGCCCTGAGAAAAAGAAGAGCACCGGAATTTTTTTCCCGACAAACGAGGTGTGATCGCTGGCCGCGTAGCCGCTCGCGGAATACTCCACGTGAAATGGAAACTTGCTCTTCTCCTGGTCCAGAAGATCCTTAAACGTCGCGCCGGTTCCCGTCCCGCCGATATAAACTTTTTCGTCTTTGATCCGGCCGATCATATCCATGTTGATCATGGCCACGGCTTTGTCGAGCGGCAGCGTCGGCTCCTTCACCCATTCCGCGGAGCCCAGCAGACCGAGCTCTTCGCCCGCAAAATTCGCGAACAGAACCCCGCGCTGCAGTTGGCCCTTGCGGGGGGCTAGAAGCCGCGCGAGTTCCAGCACGCCGGCGGTGCCCGAAGCGTTGTCGTCCGCGCCGGGATGAATTTGTCCGATCTGGGAGGGCGCGAGCGAATCAACGTTCCCGTAGCCGAGGTGATCGTAGTGCGCGCCGATGACGATGTACTCATCGGTCTTGCCGGGCAGGTAGGCCAGCACGTTCTTCACCGTGGCGCGCGTCTTTTCGATACTGACGGTCAGCGAAATCCGCACTTTTTCTGGAAACTCAAATGACGCCGGGATCGAAGAAGAATTGATTTGATCCTGAATGCCGAAAAGCGACTTCCCGGCCGCTGCGAACCACGCGTTTGCGGCATCGTTCTTCACTTGCACAATTTCTATGCCGGAATTTTCCGGGCCGTTCACGCTCCCGAATTTCGTCAGCAGGTCCTCTTCCTTAGCCGGCAGTTTTCCGTTGACCATGATCACGGCGATGGCGCCGTGGTCGCGGGCGTTGATCGCCTTGGTGATCAATTGCGAATGCTGCGTCAGTCCGGCGTTTCCGCTCTTGGCCGCGAAACCCGCCGGCTCGTAACGCAGCAGGACCACGATCTTGCCTTTGACATCAAGGTGCGCGTAATCGTCATAGCCAAATTCGGGCGCGGTCGCGCCATATCCGGCAAATACCAGCGGGCCGTCTTCCTGGCCCGACGCGGAAAAACTGAACGGCACGAAATCCTGATCGACCTTAAGCTCTTGTTTCGATTTGCCGTCGTACGCTTCCAGCCGGTTGCCGTCCTTCAATTTGGCGCCAGTGATTACGGTGAAAGGCTGGAAGTAGGATTTGACTCCGGCAGGCTGAAGTCCGAGAGAGCGATAGCGCCGCTCGATCAACTCCGCGGCGCGCTCGATGCCCTTCGTACCCGCGCCGCGGCCCTCCATGATAGGAGCGGAAAGCGCTTTGACGTCCTCAAGGTACCGTTTGGAGTCGGCCGAGCCTACGTCGGCGGCAACTCGCGCCGCGAGTAGAGCAAGCACGATGGCCAAACCGGCAGAGCGCCAGCGCGACCGATGGGTTGCAGAATTTGCGATGGAACGGTTCATCCCAGTGAATTTGAAGGCCAACATGTAAGATTCCGAATCGTATGCCGCGGTTGTGCGCGTGTCAAATGTTGCGCCCAGCGTGCGCCCGAACGCCAGACGGGCTTCGGCGGACCGTGATGGATGGCCCACGCCCTGCCAGTGTGCCTTCCTAGAAGCCCACTTTAAGGCGGGCGTTGATGCTGGCCGGCGGCGCCACGGCGGTGCCCGAGAAGAGGCTTGCGAAATTCAGCAGATTCAGCTTGTCGGTCAGATTGTGGCCTTCGATCTCCAGCGAAATGTCTTTCCCTTCTTTGTGCGACAGAGTGGCCCCCGCGGCGAGGTCCAGCGAAAAGTTGGGTCGCACACGGCCGGCGTTGAGATTCACCTCGTTCAGAATCGCCGGGCCGTATTGCTGCAACAGAAAATTGATTTCACCTGCATCGACAGGGCCATTTAAGTCAACGGGCAACCCGCTTCCGTACTCCGCGGAAGTCGCGAACCACACACGCTTTGTGGCCTGAAAACGCAAGCGCGAGCGTATCGTGTTTCTCTGATCCTGCGACACCGGGAATTTGCTGGTGTCGGAAATTCCCGCGGCTTCACTCCCCAGAAACAGGCCGCCCGTGATGGGCCCTTGCCCGATTCCTGTTTGATTGGAGTAGCTCAGACTTCCCGAGAAGCGTCCCCAGTTCGGAACGGCGATCTGTATTTCCTCCCCGTGAATCTCGGCCGTCGAAAAGGCTATCGGAAAGCTGACGCCGGTATCCAGCAGCACGTCGTCGTCGGAATAGTTGCTGAAATCGCGGCGGAAGACGTTGCCGTCAATCCGCAACTTGCCGGCAAAAGACTTGGTGAATCCCAGTTCAAAGTAATTGGCGCGAGCGGGCCGCACCGGGAGCCTGACGACCAGGCTGCTGGCCGATTCGAGTTGCGGTGAACTCGCCAGCAAGAGATTTTCCATCGCCGGCGTCTGGAATACCCGATCGTAGGAGGCGTGCAGCAGAAGATTGAGAGCAGAAATGAATCGCGACACTCCCAGGCGAGGGCTCCACGCCGATTCGTTCACGACAAAGCCATAATGGTCAAAACGCAGCCCGGCGCTCAGATTCCACTTGCCGAAGCGTATCTGGTCCTCCGCGTATGCAGACGGTTCGATATCCCAGTGCCGGTCGGAAAATTGAAAGTCCGGAAGCGTCCCGGGATCGAACTGCGACGGATCCGTGATTTGATACTGCAGGTTTTCATTTACGGGGTTAAAAATTCCGTCGACTCCGAACTTCCATTCCTGCCGCCCGTGATGACCCGCAACGTCGGCGCGCCCATAGCCTTCTCGGTAGCCGCGGTCTTGCTGGACAATGATGGGAGTCGATTGCGCGTTGGAATTCAGAAGCGCATACGCGTCCCGGACGCTTCCCGCAACGCTCAGCAGCACATTCGATGAAAATGCGTGCGAATAGTGGACCTGGCCGGAGGTTTCCTTCTGCTCGGCATTCTGGCTCTGGCCGGACTGCTGCTGCACCAGCTCGTTCGGCACCTGGTAGCGGACTTCATGCTGCGAGAAGTTCAGGAACAGCCGGTCGCTATTCGAGAAATCATGTTCGTACGAACCTGAAAATCCGCCGGCGCTTCCGGCATTGGTATAGTTCTGCAGAACCGGAGGATCGAGGTAGCGGTCGGAATGAAAGGCGTCGCCCGTCAACGAGAATCGATTGTCTCCCCGCGAGTAAAACAGCGCGCCGCTTCCCGACGCGGTGGAGAAACTGCCGCCCTCCACTTCAAACTCTCCGTGCAGCCCCGGCGGATTGTTTTTTGGAGACGTCACCTCGACGACGCCGCCGAGTTTGCGCCCGTATTCCGCCGGAAAGCCGGAGGTCATCACGCGCATGGATTCGACGTCACTCGATTCGATGGGGGGCGCGAATGCCGGCGACTGGTTTTCGGTTACAGGCACACCGTCCATCACAAATTGCACGTCGTATTCCGAGCCGCGGGGATGCAAGACGCCGTTGGCCTCGTAGACCCAACCCGGCTGGGCGTCTACCGCATCGATGACCCCGCGCCCCGGCTGCGCGGAAAGCTCCTCGCCGATCGTCTGTGAGCCAATCGTATAGACCGGGGTGATCCGCAACGGATCGACCAGAGTTTCTGTCTCGCTGACCTGCAGTTGCGTTTCGATCGGTTTAAGACCCAGCGTCAACGAGAGGCGCTTGGGAACGATCGAGCGGATTTCCACCAGTTGAACGGCGGGAACAAATCCTGAACGGGAGATGCTGACGCGGTAGACGCCAAATGCCAGATCTTGCGCGGTGTAATGGCCGTCGTCGCCGACCTTGAAATTCAAGTGGAATTGATTGCCGTCGCTTAACAGCTCTCCCGAGGCGCTGACGGCGGCGCCTTGCGGGTCGCGCACTTCGATTTGCAGTTCTCCGCGATCCCGCTGGGCAGCCGCAGCCGGAGCGAAAAACCACGCGCAAAACAATGCGCCGAGGATGAAAAAGTGCCTAGCCATCCGGTAGGACAGGCTTCAGCCTGTCGCCTTTAACGTACTCTAGCCCGGAAGCAAACAAACAGGCTGAAGCCTGTTCTACTCGTGCGGCCGGTGGCCCAACTATCGTCGCACCGTGCGTCGCGGGCGTTGTGTAAGCATAGCGTAAAAATCGAAGGGCACTTGCCGGAAGTCTCGGAGGAATAAAGTTCAAGGCAACGCCAGTGATTCTGCGAACCTGAGGTAGTAATCTCGCGCCAACACCGCTACTTCGGCGCTGGCTTCTCAAGCGCGGCGCGGTCCCAGTGCCCGAGATCGGCGGCCGCTTCGTAGGTACTTTGGCAAAAATCGAGCAGCGCATCGCGGGGAGATTCGCCGGCGCGCACCTCGTCATACATCAGCAAGAATTCGCCCATCTGTTTCTGGTAGAAAGCCGCCGCCGGTCGCACGGGACGCGCGTCGAACCCGGCTGGCTGTGGCGCGGCGTAAGAATAGAACGCCGCTCCCATCACATCGCCGCCTCCCGGCCAGAAACCGACGCTGCTGACTTCGTGGGAATACGCTTCCCGAGTGATGGCATCGGCACCCGGGCGTTCCGGTGCGCGGCGTCCGGAAAATCTCGTCACGGCGAGATCGAAGCTTCCCCAAAAGAAATGCACCGGACTGGACTTGCCGATAAAGCGCGAACGAAACTCTTTGAAGATGGCGTCCACAGTCACGAGGATTCGCCAGAAAGCATTGGCATATTGGGGGTCGTACGCGCCGTGCACCCGATCCTGATCAAAGCGAATTGGATTGGGAATCTCGACCGGCATATTCCAGATTTTCACGTTGATCCCCAAAGCACGGAGCAGGGACATGAATTCCGAGTGGAAATCAGCAACCGTGCGCGGCGTGAGACGCATGCCTTTCGCGTCACCGCCCGATGTCGTGACGTCAAGCCGGTGATCGATGAAGTCAAACTGAATTTCGAAGATGCCCCTGGGGTAAGGGATCGGAGAAGTCGTCAATCCGCGAGCGCTGACGTATAACGGGACTTCCCACCAGTGATTGACGCGCGGGGAAAGCGCCAGACGAACTTTGCCGACCATCTGGCTCCACATGTGCAGCGTCGCGCAGGTGTCCGCCCAGGCGGATAGGGGCAGGGCCGGCCAGGATTCCGAAGAGTCCACCACGGATTTCGCAACGGACATGGTTCCTCCTCTTGGTCATTTGGACCTGACTCGCGGAAGCATCAGTCCAGCATGATTTCGTCCACGTAGCACCAGCGCCAGTTCTCTCCCGGCTCGACCGACTGCATAATGGGATGCTTGGTCCGGTGAAAATGCTTGGTGGCATGTTTGTTCTTGGACGAATCGCAGCATCCGACATGGCCGCAGGACAGGCACATCCGTAAATGAACCCAGGTGTCTCCCGTCTTCAAACATTCCTCGCAGCCATTCGTGTTGGGTTTTACGTTCTTAATTTCTTTCACATGAGGACATACTGCGGTTGCCATTAGTGCCTCCCTCAGGATTCCGCGCCCGTGACAGGCGTTTACGTCCTGATTTTCTTTTACCACATCGGGCGCGAATCGGCATCTTTTCGACGACAAAGCTAAACACAACAATTCTCCGCTGAACCGGCTTCCGCCGGTTTGACTCAGATTTCAATCGCAGAAAAAGCAAACACCCTGAACGGGCCGCGGAAAAAGTCACCCCATCCGTTTGTCATTCCGTTCATGGAGAACGTTCTCGGTGAACCGAGCGGGGCGAGGAATCTCTTTTTTTCTGATAGTTAAGCCCAGAAGAAATTCCTCGCTCCGCTCGGAATAACAAAATCGATTTCTTTTTCCGCAGCCTTGAAGCCTGTTTCACTTCGCGGCAATTCATTCCCGCAACCGTTTGGAGCCGCTGACAAACGGGCTCCCGCGCTCATAGAATCGGAACAGCTGATGAACGTCGCGAGTGATTCCGATCCGAATGCTGGCGCCAATTGGCCCCGTGGGCCGAACCGCGGCGCCCAGCCACAGTTTGCCGCCGTCGCATAGATTCATCCCGTCAAACCGCTTGTCGATGTCCATCGCCTGGGCCAGGCGGCCGGGTCCGCGCGTCAGATCCAGCAAACGGGTCGTGCCCCGCCGCCTCTGCATAAAGCCGATGCCCTCCAGCGGCTCGACCGCGCGCACTAAGACCCCCGCGCCCGTGCCCGCTTCTTCACTCGAGACGTTCATCATGAAGCAGGACCCGTACGTGAAATACACATACGCGTGGCCGTGCGGAAGATACAGAGACGTCCGGCTCGGTGTGTGGCCGCCAAAGGCATGGCCCGCCGCGTCGCCCACTGGGTAGGCTTCGGTTTCCACGATGCGCCCCGCCAAGCGCGCCCGCGGCAAATCATGCACCAGGGTTTTGCCGATCAAATATTGCGCCAGCTCCAGCGTGCCCAAGGGTAACTCCGCGCGGCGCAAACGGCGAATGCGCAGCGGAGGGTCCGCCCAGTGTGCCCGTTTCTTAGGCATCCCGGTCAGTCCACCGCTTTCACGCTATCCAATAAATAAAAGAGTCCTTCGGTCAGCGTGGGATGGATAAAAACGGCGCATTTCAACAGCGTGTATGGCATCTTTCCCAGCATCAGCGTGTACAGCACGTGAACCAGTTCGCCGCCTTCGCATCCCAGGATGGACGCGCCGAGAATCTGGTCGGTCGCGGCATCGACGGTGACCTTCATCAGACCCGCCGTTTCATCTCTCTCGATCGCGCGGGGAACGTTTGACATGGGAACCGTGCCGATTTTGAGCTTGTAGCCCGCGGCGCGAGCCTCTTTTTCCGTCATGCCCACGCCTCCGAGCTGCGGATCGGTGAAAACGCAGTACGGCACGATGCGATTTTCAATGGTCAGGTTTTTTCCCTGCGTCAGATTGGCGTCCACGATTTGAAAATCGTTATAGGAGATATGCGTGAATGCCGGTCCGCCCTTCACGTCGCCAAGGGCCCAAATACCTGGCACATTCGTCTCCAGCCGGCCATTGACGTGAATGGAGCCGGATGGACTCGTCGCGACTCCCGCCTTGTTCAACCCAAGATTCTCCGTGTTGGGCCGGCGGCCCGCCGCCACCAGAAGATGCGTCCCGGAAATAGTGGCTGGCGCCGGCTCCTCGCCCGATACTTTCACCGACCCCTTGCCGTGCTCCACGCGCGCGGTGCGGAAATTCAGGTGAAACTCAATTCCCTCACCTTCCAAAATTTTCTGGAGCTCGCCGGCAATCTCCGGATCCTCACGCGGAACGATCTGCGATCGATTTTGAAGAATCGTGACCCGGCTGCCGAAACGGCGGAACATCTGCCCGAATTCGAGCCCGACGTAGCCTCCTCCGAGAATCACCAGATGCTCCGGAACCGCGGTCAGCTCCATCAAGCTCTCATTGGTGAGAATACTCGCCGGATCGAGCCCCGGGATGTCGGGAATATTGGGCCGGCCGCCAGTGTCGATGAAAATCTTTTCCGATTCCAGAAACGAGTCACCCACCTGGACCTGGCGCGCGCCCGCGAATTGGGCGTGCCCTTGATAGAAACGAATATTCGCCTGCTGCCCGATCTTCTTTTTAATTCCGCCGCGAAAGCCTCCGACAACACCGTTCTTCTGCGCGACGATTGCCGGCAGATCGGCGGAAACATTCTCGGCGCGCACTCCCCAGCGCGAAGCATTCCGCGCGTAGTGCGTGATCTGCGCCCGATGGACCATCGTTTTCGTGGGCGTGCACCCTGTGTTGATGCACGTGCCACCTACATTGCCCTTCTCGATCAACGCAACTCGCCATCCGAGGTCGGCAAGCCGGTAGGCCAAAGGATTTCCCGCCTGGCCGGAACCGATGATGATCGCGTCAAATTTCATGGAGTGGCGCTCCTCGCCGCGAATTCACCAAAAGACTATTTATTCCACGTTCAGAGGAATTTCACAAGAACAGCAAGCAGGGGTGCTCAGTAGCACAGGCATCCGCCCGTATGGCATGGAAGCGCGTCACCGTCAGCATCAAAATCACACCGGCTTCCGACTGTGCCGCTGAAACCAGAAACTATTCGATGACCAGTAACAAATCCTTGGCCTCAACCTTCTCGCCCACACTCACCAGTTTCTTGGCCACTTTGCCCTCGATCGGCGCGTAGACGGTCGATTGCATTTTCATCGCCTCCAGCACCAGTAGCCGGTCGCCCTTTTTCACGACGTTGCCGACCTCTACCACAATGCTGGAGATCGCTCCAGGGATCGGCGACCCAACTTGCCCAGGTACGGAAGGATCAGCCTTGGGTCTGCTGGGCATCGTGGCTTGCAGCAGGTGGTCGCGAACGGTCACCTCGCGCGGCTGTCCATTGAGTTCGAAGAATATCGTCCTCGTGCCGTCCGGCCGGGCGTCGCTCACGGAGAGCAATTTCACGACCAGGACTTTTCCGGGCTCCAACTCGACCGCTATTTCCTGCCCCTGCTCCAATCCGTAAAAAAATTGCGGCGTCGGCAGAACTTCCAGATTTCCGTACGCCGCGCGCGCCGCGGCAAATTTCAGGAATACTTCCGGGTACATCAAATAGCTCATGAGATCCGCGTCGGAGATTTTTTCTTCTGTTTTTTTCTCGGCGGCCGCCCTGGCGCTTTCCAGATCGACGGGTGCCATGTGTTCGCCCGGTCTTCCGGTCGCCGGCCTCGCTCCGCGCAAAATCACCGACTGCAGCTTCGGGGGCCATCCGCCCTCGGGCTCGCCCAGCGCGCCGGCAAACATTTCCACGACGGAGTTGGGCAGCGTCAGATTATGGTTGGGGCCAAGGTTCTCCAAATCCTTTACCGTCATATCGTGGCTGACCAGAAAAATCGCGCAGTCGCCCACGACCTTGCTCGATGGAGTAACCTTGACGATGTCCCCGAACGCAAAATTCAGTTCCGCGTAGGTGTGCGCGATTTCCCGCCAGCGTGCGCCGAGCCCCATGGATTCCGCCTGCTCGCGGAGATTGGTGTACTGGCCACCGGGCATTTCGTGAATGTAAACTTCGGCTGTTCCCGCCGGCGGCGCGTTGTCGAACGGGCGATACCACGTGCGCACCGTCTCCCAATAATCCGCGCAGGCATTGAGCGCGTCGAGATCGAGTCCGGTGTCGCGTTCGGTGTGCCGCAGGGCGGCCACGATGGAATTCAGGTTGGGCTGGCTGGTCGTGCCGCTCATGGAGGCGATCGCGGCGTCGGCGGCATGGACGCCGGCTTCCGAGGCTTTCAGGATGGACGCGGCATTCACCCCGCTGGTGTCATGCGTGTGAAAATGAATCGGCAGCCCGATTTCGTCGCGCAGGGCCGCGAATAGCCGCGCGGCAGCGTAGGGTTTGCACAATCCTCCCATGTCCTTGATGCACAGAATATGCGCGCCCATCTTTTCCAGTTCTTTGGCGATGCGAATGTAGTATTGCAGGGGATATTTATCGCGTTTCGGATCGAGAATGTCGCCCGTGTAACAGATGGCCGCTTCGCAAACTTTGTCCGTCTTGTCGCGAATCGTCTCCACCGAAAGCTTCATGTTGGGCAGCCAGTTCAGGGCGTCGAAGACGCGGAAAATATCGATGCCCTGCTTCGCGGACTCCAGAATGAAAGCCTCGACCGCGTTGTCCGGATAGGCGGAGTACCCCACGCCGTTCGCCGACCGGAACAGCATCTGGAAACAGATGTTCGGGATTGCCTCTCGCAGTAATTCAAGCCGCGTCCAGGGATCTTCCAGTAAAAATCGCATGGAGACGTCGAACGTCGCGCCGCCCCACATTTCCAAGCTGTAAAGGTTGTGCAATTTGTGCGCCACGAAATTCGAGATAGCCAGCAAATCGTAGGTTCTAACGCGCGTGGCCATCAGCGACTGGTGCGCGTCACGGAACGTCGTGTCCGTCATCAACAGCGGCTTCTGGCCTTTGGTCCACTCCGCAAATTTCTGGGGACCGAGCTTTTCGAGCAACTGTCGCGTGCCGGAAGGCGGGTCGCCGGTGATGTGCGCCGGCAGCGGAGCCGGACGTATCACCTGCGGCCTGGGCTTGTCGGCCACCTCGGGATTGCCGTTCACAATCACCTCGCCGAGATAGCGCAGGAGGCGCGTGGCGCGATCCTTCAGTGGAGCGAAACGGAAAAGCTCGGGCGTTTCGGCCAAGAACGAAGTCGTCACGCCGCCCGCCTGAAAGCGCTCGTGATTCACGACGTTCACGAGAAAAGGAATGTTGGTCTTCACACCGCGAATGCGGAATTCACGCAGGCAGCGGTCCATGCGGCGGCAGGCCTGCGGAAACTCGCGGCCCCAGGCCGTCACCTTCACCAGCAAAGAATCGTAGAACGGAGTAATGACGGCGCCGCCGTAGGCCGAAGCGCCGTCGAGACGTATGCCGAATCCGGCCGGAGACCGGTAAGTCTGGATCTTTCCATAATCGGGGAGAAATCCGTTGGCGGGATCCTCGGTTGTCACGCGGCATTGCAGAGCGTACCCGTGAAGCGTGATGTCCTTCTGCCGCGGAAGATTCATCTCCGGGCCATGCAAATCGTGCCCTTGCGCGATTTGAATCTGCGACTGCACGATATCGATGCCGGTCACCATTTCGGTGACGGTGTGCTCGACCTGCACGCGCGGATTCACTTCGATGAAATACCACTCGCCCGAGTCCGCATCGACAAGGAACTCGACGGTCGCGGCGCTGTAGTACTTGGACTCGCGCGCCAGAGCGACGGCGGCGTCCGCAAGCCCCTTGCGGATGCTGGGATCCAGGTTCACGGCCGGCGCGACTTCCACGACTTTCTGGTTTCTGCGCTGCACGGAGCAATCGCGTTCGTGCAAATGCAGAACGTTCCCGTGCATGTCCGCGAGGATTTGAACTTCGATGTGCCGCGCGCGGCGAATGTAACGCTCCAGGAAAACCGCGTCGTTGCCAAACGACGCCCCGGCTTCCGCTCGCGCTTCCTGCAAACCGGAAAGCAGAAGTTGGGCGCTCTGCACGACGCGCATTCCGCGCCCGCCGCCGCCGAACGCCGCTTTCACGATCAAGGGATAGCCAATTTTATCCGCAATCTTCTGCGCGTCGTCCTTCTGGGTAACCGGCTCTTCCGTTCCGGGCACCACGCGCAGTCCGGCCTTTTGCGCCAGCCTGCGCGCCGCGGTCTTGTCTCCCAGCAGGTCCAGCAGGTCCGCGCTTGGGCCAATGAACGTAATTCCCGCGGCGGCGCAGGCTCGGGGCAGCGCGGGATTTTCCGAGAGAAATCCGTAGCCCGGGTGAATCGCGTCCACGCCGCGCTCCTTGGCCAGCGCCACGATCCCCTCGACGTCGAGATACGCTTGGACAGGCCCCTTGCCTTCGCCGATCAGGTAGGCTTCATCCGCCTTGAAGCGATGCAGGCTGAGGCGATCCTCATCCGAGTAGACAGCTGCGGTCCGGATCTTCAATTCATTCGCGGCGCGAAATATGCGTATGGCGATTTCCCCGCGATTTAGGGCCAGCAATTTTTTGATTGGCATCGGTCGAGGTTTCCCGGGATTTCTCCCACCTGCGTTGTATGGCTTCGAGGAAGCCCGCGGGATTGCCGGTTCCCGTCGCGCCACTTTGGTCGATTAAGATTAAAAGGTCCGAAGCTGACAAAACGCCAAACGGTTTAGACGGATCATATTGTTCTCTGCCGCCCTACGACCTGGTAGGAAATTCGTTTCGCGCAGTGAGGCCCCCAGAGGCGTGCGGATCTGTGCCCCCGAAAGATCAGAAAGAAGAAACCCGGCGACGAGGCGGGGAAATCTTCTGGGCGTAAATTCTACCGCAAATTTAGAAATTCGCTCGAAGAATGAAAGAAATCCCCCGGTCCCGAAGTTTGTCTCGCGAGGCGTCTCGCGCCGTGCCAGCCACGAAATTTCTATGGGAGGAAACTAAGCTTCAGAACAACCCGAAGAAATCGCGCCCGGCGGTTAAAGTCCTGGTGTCACAGGCGCTCTAAACCTTGCCGAACTCGCGCTACAGAGCGGCCTTCTTGGCAAGCACCCATTCCAAAGCCTCGTCCAGGCTGCGACACACCTGGATCCCATGCTCACCGTTAAGCTCACGATGAATCTGAAACATCCTGGCAAGTCCGAACTGCTCATCGTCCTTCACGAGCAGGGCGCGGCGCGCTTGCGGCGAAAAAAGTTTCCTCTCCGCGAATTCCCGGACGTTCTGGGGTTCGATTTCGAACTTGCTGACGTGCCTGAAATCGATCAATTGAGAGAAGTCCGGGTTAAAATCCGGGTCTTTCGAAAGCTTTTCCATATGTCCCCAGATGTCTTCGCTGGTGAGCACGCCGGTGGCGGTAGTCAAGACAAGTCTGTGTTCCAGATCAATCCTGTAGTAAGCGGCCATTCATCCCCTTCCCGCGTCGCACAGGCGGACGAAAGCCCGGAGGGAAAGCCAGGCGATCATACTGCCGCAGCCAACGGTCTGCAACAGAATGCACTGCGCGATGCCGCCAACCCACTGCAATCCCAGCGAAGATGCCTCTTACGGTGACAGGGTTGACATAGGCTTCGCATTTCTGAAAGCCCAGTAGTAAATTACAGCATGGCGATTTTGCTCCCCACACTCCCATCAGAGTTTGCCCGCGACGTGTCCCATCACGGGAGAACCCTGTGACAAACCGGACCTCCACAGGCACGCCCACGCTTCAATTTCCAGTCGAGGTGATCGGAGTGGACGGTGAAGGGCGGCAATTTTCTGAACTCGCCAGAACCCTTAAAGTTTACAGAAACGGCGTCTCGATTCGCCTGCTAAATAGCATCGCGCCGGATAAAGAAGTCATTGTCCGCAACCCGCAAACCGGCGAGGAGGCGCTTGCGTTCGTAGTAGGTCAGATCCACGACGAAAGCAACGGTCTGGTCTGTGCTCTGGGCTTCCTGGACGCGTCCGCCGATCCGTGGAGCGTGAAACATCCAGAAAGCGAAGCGGCCAAAGTAGTACGCCTGGAGTGCAGCGCCTGCGGCTCCGTCAGCGCGGTTTCTCTTTCGGATATCGAGTTGGAAATCTTCGAAGCGACACGGGAACTTAGGCGTTTCTGCAGGGCCTGCGGTTCACAGCGAACCTGGAGGGAGAGCGACCGCCAAAGCACGGAGAAAGAGGCTGCCCCTCCCCCTGGCTACCCGGCCGGCATCTCTACCGTGCGTGGCCAAGCCCCGAGATCGGCCCCATCCCCGCTGGAAGATCGCCGCAAGAATCGGCGAACAGCGATGAAGATGACCGCCTGCCTTCGATTCGCGGGTCGCGAAGTTATTGTCCAATGCGAAGACATTTCCAAGGGTGGTTTCCGGTTCACGGGCCCCAACGAGTTTCCCCGGGGAATCCGGCTTGAAGTTGCCGTGCCTTTCACCAAGTTCACCAACAACGTATTTTCCATGGCTGAAATCAGCTTCTGTATCAAGATGCCCAACGGACAATTCCGGCACGGCGTCACCTACGTCCGCACCATGCGACCGGAAGACTGGAATCCGTGAGCGCCTGTTAACGTCGCGCAAACGTCCAGGTCGATCGGTGCGCAAACGGCAGGTATTGCCCATGCTGGGTAATTGGGGTAAAAGTGTGATCCGCGACTGATCCGCGACTGTTCTGTCCGGAGCATATACATGAAAACGATACTCGGCATTTTGGGCGCGGGCTTAGCGCTGTTAACAAGTGGCTCGGCGATCGCCCAGCAAACCGCCCCGCCTTCTGACGTGGGCATCACCCGCCTGGTCATTACGAATCGGCGCATCGCCTTTGGAGGCGCCACCTTCGGCGGCGCCGGATCGTACGAGATACTTACGGGAATCGCCTATGGCGAACTTGACCCCCACGCGCCCGCCAACCTCGGCATCGTCAATGTGCATCGCGCTCCCCTGAATGCCAAAGGTCACGTCGAATACAGCGTCGAATTCATGATCCTCAAGCCCGTGGATGCGAAGAAAGGGAACGGAAGGCTGATCTACGATTTTGTCAATCGCGGCAGGAACACGATTTTGCGGTTGGATGAAGCCGGCGACTCTTTCACCGCGCACGATGCGGGCAACGGATTTCTGTTGAACCGCGGCTACACTCTGGCATGGAGCGGCTGGCAGGCGGATGCCCCAAGCACGCCGCCTCTGCTGAAGGCAAACGTACCGGTCGCGATGGAGAATGGAAAACCAATCACGGGCACGAATCGCGACGAATTCACCGACGTTCCTGCCGGCCCGGTTTTCACCGAAACACTCTCGTACCCGGTCCTGCTGGATTCGACCGGAACCACGCTAACCGTCCGCGAACATGAAGCCGATCCGCGAAAGCCGCTGCCCGCTGCAAGCTGGCATTTCATCGATGACCGCCATGTCGAAATCGCCGCGGCGCCCGGATTCGATCGCGGCGCTCTCTACGAGCTGATCTACCCGGCCACGAATGAATCTCTCATGGATATTGGCCTGGCCGCCTCGCGGGATTTTGTTTCGTTTCTCCGCTATGCCGGCGAGGACTCGACCGGCCAGCCGAATCCCGCGCGGGATCCCGGCACGCCGTTCAAGGCCGTCCTCGCGTTCGGCATCTCCCAGACCGGGCGCGCGATCAACGATTTCATCTACCAGGGCTTCAACGCCGATATCGCGGGGCGCATCGTCTTCGACGGCGCAATGCCCCTGCTCTCCGCGACGCGGCGCACGTACACGAATTTTGAATTTGCACAGCCGGGCCGTTTCGCGCGCCAGCATGAGGATCACCAGTACGGCGGCGACGAGTTTCCCTTTGCCTACGCCACATCGAAAGACCGCATCAGTGGAAAGACCGGCGGAATCCTGACGCAATGCGAAAAATCCCGCACCTGTCCGAAGATCGTGCACCTGGATTCCGATACGGAGTTCTGGCAGAGCCGCGACTCGCTCGCCGTCACCGACACCAGCGGCCACCCGCTTCCGCTGCCCGAAAACGTGCGCGTCTACATGCTGTCCGGCCTCGCGCACTTCCCCGCGCAAAACTGGACCACCCGCGGCAACTGCCAGCAGTTTCAAAACGCGATGAGCTACGGCCCCTACGCGCGCGCTTTGCTCGTGGCGCTTGACCGCTGGGTCACCGAGGGCGTCGCCCCGCCGCCGAGCGCGTTCCCGAATCTGAAGAGCCACACGTTGCTCGTGCTTGCCAAAGTGCAGTCATCCTATCCAGCGATCCCTGGCGCGCCGTTCAGCCCGCTCTACGATCCGCTCCAGGTCGTCGATCAAAAAAGTATGCCGCCGGAAGCTTCCGGCCCCCCGTACCCTCTGTTTTTCCCGCCGATAGATGCCGATGGCAATCCGCACGGAGGCATCCTTCTTCCAGACATCGCTGTCCCCATCGCCACTTTTTCGGGTCGGAATGTTCGCGCCGAGGGCTTTTCCGCGGGAGAATTGTGCGGCCTCTCAGGTTCCTACATCCCCTTCGCGGCCACCAAACAGGAACGCCTTGCGAGTGGCGATCCACGCCTCTCACTCGAAGAGCGTTATGAGAGTCCGCAAGACTATGCTGACAAGCGCAAGCAAGCCGTCGACACGCTCGTGCAGCAAGGCTTCGTCCTTCCCGAAGACGCCGAGGCCCTAGCCCGTAGCATGCCGTTGCCCGGAACAGCTCAAGGCAAACTCTGACGCCGGTTCAGCGAGCGCTGGTTCAGTGAGTATTGGTACGTAGTTGTGCGGAAAGTTCTCCGGCCGGACTCTTGGGTTGGACATACGCTCCTATCAGGTTTAAATGCCACCTATCGGAAATCCAACCCAGACGGCGAAAGCCTAACTCGCAGAAACGCGCTCCTTCCGATCGCCAAACGATTAAAATCCAAGCCATTCCCCCGTCAGGTATTTCGACCGGCGAAAATACGCCAGAGCGTGGATTGTTCCAACCGGATAGCTGCGGCAGCATGGAATCGTGCGGGACGTCGAGTTTAGAAATCCGTTTGCGGGAGGGCAGTCATGCTGCGATGGACAGTGATCTTCTTGGTGGTGGCGTTGATAGCAGCCGTCTTCGGCTTCGGAGGAATCGCCGCTGCATCAGCGGGAATAGCCAGAATTCTGTTCTACATCTTCTTAATCCTTTTCGTGGCTTCGCTTCTCGGCGGCTTGATCCGAAGGGCCTGAACCGGCTTCCGATTGTGCCACGGGCGTGCGCGAGTCGGCGTGCCACGACCCCGTTGGCGCGCGAGCGCTTCGACCATGCGGAGTCGGCAGCGAGAAAATTTTTCCGGCCTCATGAGCCCATTATGAACGCCTGCCGTCCGGGGGAAGATACCCGGTATCTTCCCCTCCTTCCTTTCGAACATGAATACTAAGCCTGTCGAGTTGGCGGCTGTCTTGGTATTCAACAACTTCGCGCAAGAAATGGGGAACGATCCTTGGTTAAGATTCGGGCATCGGAGGTCACCATGCGAATCATGACATCGTTAATCTTCTTCCTGCTTCTCGGGTCCGTCATGGCAAGTGCGCCGCTCATCGCCGGGCAGGAAACGCAAGGTCGGGAGGGCCCCAACAACGAGGCCTATGTAAAACGCGAGGTGCGCCATGAGCTGATGTCGGTGCCCTGGTATTCAGTGTTCGATATTTTGCAGTACAGTGTCAACGGCGACAACGTGACCCTCACCGGCGCGGTGGTCAACCCGACCGTGAAATCCGATGCGGAAAACGCCGTCAAGCACATTGAAGGGGTTGGAAAGGTGGACGATCAGATCGAGATCCTTCCTGCTTCCCCGATGGACAGTCAGATACGTCTGGCGGAATACCGGGCTATTTATTCGCAGCCTACGCTTTCGCGCTATGGCCTGGGATCGTATCAATCGATCCACATTATTGTCAGAGGCGGCCACGTGACTCTCGAAGGAAGCGTCGATAGCGATTCCGACAAAAATGTCGCCGCCATCGCCGCGAAAAGCGTTCCGAATGTTTTTTCAGTGACTAATAATTTGGCCGTGACCCCAGAGGAGTGATACGCCCGTGATCCGCGCGGCGCAACGCAGCGTTGACCAGAACTTGAAACTGCGGCCGCGGCAGATCGACCCTGTAAAACCCTAACCGGGGCATCAACTCAGCCGAGAACGACCACGATTTGATGTTCCTTCCCGTCGTCCTCCATCTGAAAGATCGCCGCTCCAGGAACGACTTGGCCGTCAAAGGACACCTGCGCAAGGCCCCGACAAACACCGCGAGGGTTTTCCACCTTGATCTGGTAAGTCGTCGAGTGATAGCGAAATTTAATCGAGTAGCCCGGCCAGGTGTGCGGAATGCACGGATCGATGCACAGTTTTGTTCCCCGCACCCGGAAGCCGAGTATCCACTCCATCGCTGCGCGGTAGTACCACCCCGCGGAACCCGTGTACCAGGTCCATCCGCCGCGGCCAACATGTGGCGGAAGTGCGTATACATCTCCGGCCATCACATACGGTTCCACCTTGTAACGCTGCACGCCTGCGCGTGATCCCGCGCGGTTGATCGGATTGAGCATCCGGAGCACGTTACCCGCTTTGTCGCCGTCTCCGAGCGCCGCATAGGCCATCAGGGTCCAGACTGCTGCGTGTGTGTATTGACCGCCATTTTCCCGAATGCCCGGAACGTATCCCTTGATGTAACCGGGATCCAAAGGCGTATGGTCGAACGGCGGCGTCAGCAGCAGAACCAACCCGTCCGACGGGCGTACCAATTGTTCGTAGACCGCCGCCATCGCGCGCGCCGCTCGCCCAATCTCGGCTCCGCCGCTGAACATTCCCCACGATTGCGCGATCGAGTCAATGCGACATTCGGAATTCGCCGCCGAGCCCAGCGGGGTCCCGTCGTCAAAAAACGCCCGCCGGTACCAGCCTCCGTCCCAGGCCTCGCGCTCCAGCGCCGCTTTCAACGCGCTGACCTGCAGCCTCCAGGTTTCAGCGCGCTTGAATTCGCCTCGCGCGTCGGCAATTTTTGAGAATTCCCAGAGAATCGTGTGCAGGAACCAGCCGAGCCAGACGCTTTCGCCTTTACCATGCTGGCCAACGCGATTCATGCCGTCGTTCCAATCCCCTGTTCCCATCAGGGGAATTCCGTGAACACCCACGGCCAGGCTGCAATCGATCGCGCGAGCGCAATGTTCAAACAGCGACACGTTTACCGTGGACCTGTTCGGCTGAAAATAGGACTCGCTTTGTCCTTCAGCCAACTCGTCGCCTTCCAGGAACGGGACATCTTCGTCCAGCACACTCGTGTCCCCGGTAGCTTCGAGGAAGTTAAACACGGCGTATGGAAGCCACAGTCGGTCGTCGGAAATGCGGGTTCGCACCCCGCGGCCAGACGGCGGATGCCACCAATGCTGGACGTCGCCCGCGGCGAACTGGCGGGAAGCGGTCCTCAGCAGATGTTCGCGCGTTATTTCCCGGCGCGCCGTCATCAGGGCCAGCACATCCTGGAGTTGGTCGCGGAATCCGTAAGCTCCGCTCAACTGGTAAAACCCGGCCCGGGCCCAAATGCGGCACCCCAGCGTCTGATAAAGCAACCAACGATTGACCAGCAAGTCCAAGGCCCGATCGGGCGTCGTGATCTGCACGGCATCCAATACCTGGTCCCAGCCATCGGCAACTTGCAGCAGAACTTCGTCCAAATCTTTTGACCGATACCCGCGCAGAAGGTCCTGTGTCTGTTGTTTATTTTCGGTTTGTCCCAGAAAAAACACCACTTCGGCGGATTCGCCGGCGCGCAGATCGACCGGCGTCTGCAAGGCCGCGCAGGGATCCAGGCCTGCGCCGACTCTTCCGGAAAGCGCGTGCGCCAATTCCAGACCTGAAGGCCGATAGAGCGTTCCGTTCCGCCCTAAAAATTCCGCGCGGTCTCCGGTGTACGAAATTTCCTTTCCGGCAAGGTAAGCGAAGGCGACACGGCCGCCAAATTCGCCATTCAACGTGCTCCGGGCAAAAATCGCTCCCGACTCCGTGTCCAGTTCCGTGAAGACGAACGGGGCAGCGGTCGTGCGCGAACTGCCCAGCACCCATTCCACATAGGCCGTCACCGAGAGCCGCCGCGCGCGTCCCGACTCATTACGCAGCGTCAACCGCACGATCTTGATCGAGTCATTAGGCGCGACGTATTGCAGCAGATCGAGGGCGATGCCGTGCGAGTCATGCTGGAAGCGCGAGTAACCTTGCGCATGCCGAGCAATATAGACCGCGGCCTCGTCCCTGATCGGCAACGCCGTGGGCCCCCAAATCTCGCCCGTCGCTTCATCGCGGACGTAAATCACTTCGCCGGACGGATCGGTGACATGCTCGTTTGACCACGGAGTTAGTTGGTTCTCGTGGCTGTTCAACGACCAGGTAAAACCGGACCCCGATTCCGAGACCAAAAATCCGAAGTTTGGGTTGGCAACAATGTTGGCCCAGGGTTCGGGTGTGCGCAAACCCTCGCCCAGAACCGTCACGTACTCGCGTCCTTTTTTGTCAAAGCCTCCGATGCCGTTGAAAAACTCCAAATCCAATTTCGGCATCGGCACATCCGGTCCCGAAGCCGCCCGGGCTCGCCGGCGCGTCATCCATACCGAAGGTTCGCGGTATTGTATTTGTGCTTGAGACTGCGACTCCGATCGCCCAATTTGCTCCAGAAGCGTGCCGCGCCGTCCGAGAACCAGCACGCGGGCGGCATTTTGAAGCTGCATCCGTGTCTGCGGCGTGATCAGATCGCTGCGGACCAGGAAAATGCGGCCGCGCGCGCTGCCCGAATCCGGCGAGAGTCGAAGCTGGCTTCCGTGGACCAGAGCCTCGAGCGAGCCTTGAAAATCCTGATTGTAGGAAGGAGGCTTTTCGTTGACGATGACCAGATCGGCGGATAACTGTTTCATGCGCCAATATTCATGCGCGCGCAACAATTGCCTGATCGTCTCGACATCCTCCTCCTGATCGATCACCGCCAGGATGATCGGCAAATCGCCGGAGATTCCCAGGCTCCATAACGTCGAAAGCTCCAGATTGATCCGCCCCAGTTGATCCGAGCCGGCGCGCAGTGAAGCCTCGGGGTAAATGACGGCATTCGCCAGCCTCTGGAATAACTGGGCTTCATCCGGACCGATTCCCAGGTGATGAAGCTGGACCTGCGCATGCGTCCAAGCCAGCGTCAGGGTGCGGTCAAACGTTCTTGCGTCGCGGTAGCGGTCGGCGATGTCCAGAACCTGATCGCGGGTATGAGCCGCAATTGTCGTGAAGACCAGGTGGGCCGTGTTCCCAGGCGCTATGCGCACCGTGCGCCGCAGGCTCATGGAAGGATCCAGTACGGAGCCTACGGTGTTCGAAAGTTTCTTTCCTTCCGCCATGGACGCCGGATTGCGAAGATCGTGCCCGCGTCCCAGAAAACGCGCGCGATCTGTTTCGTATTCCAATTCGCCGACGGTTTCACCGGCCACGTAAAGCAGATGCGCGACCCAGACGGATGGCTCATCCGGGGATCGTTTCCGGCGAGTCGCCAGCAGCGCGCTCATGTCGGAAACGAATTCCGTCTCAACGAACAGGTTGGCGAACGCGGGATGTGCCACGTCCGCCGCCTGCGAAGTAAGCGACATTTCCGCATAGGAGGTAACCTGAATGTCGCGCGAACGCGACCCAAGATTGGTGATCGATACCCGCCGAACTTCCGCGTCTTCTTCCGACGAAACCACGACCTCCAACTTGACGTTCAATGAACGGTCGCGCCGCAAAAACTCGGCATGGTCTTCGTAAAATTCGGCTTCGTACGAATCCGGCTCGACGCCTGTGGGCTGGTAACTGGCCGACCAGATATTCTGGGACTGTTCATCGCGAAGATAGAAATATGCGCCCCAACAATCGCGGGTGGCGTCTTCCCGCCAGCGCGTTATCGCAATGTCATGCCAGCGGCTGTAACCCGATCCAGCAGCGGTTACCATCACCGTGTAGTTGCCGTTTGAAAGCAGCTGGGTGCGGGGAGTCGGGTCATTCGGCGTGGCGAAGCGGCGAACCACCGGCGGGAAAACGTCGCGGACCTTGGCGACTGCGGAAACCTCTTCCGCGCGGGGCCGCGCCACCAGCACATCGCGGGGCGTGCGCTCCTGCAAGAGCAACTCCGTCGCCTGCACGATCGGGTCGGCGTGGAATCGAGTCCGCATCACGCCGTCCTCAAGCACATTGGCAAGCGCTACCAGAGACATCCCCTGGTGATGCGCCATGAATGCATGGACGACCGCGACGTCTTTTCCTTCCGGAACCCGCGTCTTCGTATAGTCCAGAGCCTCGTAAAATCCGTACCGCCCTTCGCCGCCAGCTTTGGCGATGCGCTTGAAATTGTCCAGAGCGGCGGAAGGAAAAATCATGGCGGCGAGCGCCGTGGCGTACGGAGCGATAACGATATCTTCGCTAAGGCCTCGTTTGAGCCCAAGACCCGGGACGCCAAATCCGGAGTATTGGTAGGTCAGCGTTAAATCGCGCGCGTTGAATGCCGATTCGGAAACTCCCCATGGCACGCCGCGTTCAGCGCCGTAATCGATTTGCCGGCGCACCACCTGCCTGTACGTCTGGCTCAGCATGCTGCCTTCCGGCGAGCGCATCACCAGGGCGGGCATCAGATATTCGAACATCGATCCGGACCAGGAAATCAGCGCCGAACCCCGAGCCACAGGAGTCATGAAACGGCCGAGCCGAAACCAGTGAGAGGTGGGAACGTCTCCCTTGGCAATGGCTATGAAACTGGACAAACGCGCTTCCGAGGCCAGCAGATCGTAGCAGCTGGCGTCCAACGTTCCATCCGCGACGCGAAATCCGATGGAAAACAGCTTTTTTGTGGTGTCAAACAGGAACTTGAAATCCATCGCGAAAAACATGGCGTCCGCGGTCTGCGCCAACTGCAAAAACCTCTGAACCAGGCCCGCGGAATCCGCCGCGCAGCCGGAGATCGCATTGGCCAGTGCATCAATGCTCGACAGCAGATCTGCGTTTTGTGACGAGTCGTGAGCCAGTCGTTCGCGGATACGGGCCATTTCCGCGAGCACCGGCTCATAATATTCGGATTCGGCATCCAGAGTCGGAATGTTGCGAAGGACGGGATAAAGTTCCGTCCACTCCGGAACGTGCTTGCTGAACTGGTCGACAATCTCCGAAGCCTGTTTTGGCTGCAGACGTGCCCAAGGATTGACAGCTTCCAGATCCCGGGCATGACTTTCCACGCAAGCTTTAACCGCGGCGGACCAAACCCGCTGATCCGAAGTATTCGGATCCTCCCCCTGTTCCTGCGACAGCGCCTGGGCGACATCGTCGATGGTCTGGGCCCGGAGGCGTAACTCGGCGAATAGAGAGGCCCACTCGAGCGCATCCGTAGGCGGAAGTTCGAGCAACATCGCGAGCGAATCCACCGCGTTGCTCAACTGCTTCCGCGTCACCGTATGGCTGTGACGCGTGTCGCCCGGGTCCGTCAGGTATTCGCGCAAAATCGAAATCGTGTCTTTCAGCGCGGTCACGCTGCGCGCGCCCACCACTCTTCTGTGGACCAGGTCGCGGCAGCTGTACCCAAGCACGATCAGGTTGCCGGCGAGATTACCGCTATCGACGGAGGAAATATATTTGGGATCGAGTGGGTGTAAATCCCGGGTGTCATACCAATTGTACAAGTGGCCGCGGAAGAGCTCCATCCGCTCCATGGTTCCGAGCGTCCCTTCCAAATGCTGCACCGCATCGAGTGTCCCAAGCCAGCCAAAATCGCGGGCGGCGACCGTGGCCAGTAAGTACAGTCCGATGTTGGTGGGCGATGTTCGATGAGCCACAATCGGTTTGGGATCTTCCTGAAAGTTGTCGGGCGGCAGCCAGTGATCCTCCGCGGTGACAAAAGTCTCGAAGTAATGCCACGTCCGGCGCGCAATTAGCCGCAGGCTTTCGGCATCCGCCGCGGACAGAGGCTCAATGTCCGTCAGCCGCGGAGGCAGGCTGATACGCAGAGCAAAAATCGGAGAAGTGGCCCACAAAACAACGAACGGCAAAGCGGCTGGCACTGCATGCGGCCTCACGCCGATGACGACGGCAATTGCCGCCAGCGCCAGAAGCACCCCGCCGCTCATTTGTTTAAAAATTCCGGGTATTTCCAGGTCGACGGAGTGCTTGGCTTGAGCCGCGGTCACCCATTCCAGCAGGTTTCTGCGGGTAATAAACATTCGCACCAGAGTGCGCAGCATGGCGTCCGCCATCAGCCACGCCTGGTAGGCCAAACACGTGATGGTCAGCCCGATCTGCGATAGCGCGAGCAACAGATCGCCGAGCACCGCGCGAATGTGGCTTCGCCTCGAGGTTCCGATTCGGACCGGGCGAAGGCCCGCGAAAAAAGGCATCAGCGGAGGAATCGATATCGTCAGGATGGCAAATCCAGCCCAATACCAGGGTGACAGCCCCGGCGTCAGCCAACTCAGCAGCAGCGTCAGGAATAAAGCGGGGGCGGACAGCGTTCGCCGCAGGTTGTCCAGCATTTTCCAACGGCTGATCAGCGGGATGGTGAAGTGTCCGGCCTTGCCTCTCGATCTGCCGCCATTGCCAAAGAGCCACGGCAACAGTTGCCAGTCGCCGCGCGCCCATCGATGCTGCCGCGCCGCGGACGCTCCGTAGTGCGATGGAAACTCTTCGAACAACTCGCTGTCGGACGCCAAAGCCGCCCGGGCAAATATGCCTTCCAGCAGATCGTGGCTCAGAAGAGCGTTATCCACGACTTTGGAATCCAAAGCCTCTTCGAACGCGTCGATATCGTAGATTCCCTTCCCCGTGTAGGTTCCCTCTTCGAACAGGTCCTGGTAAACATCGGAGACGGCGAATGCGTAGGGATCCATACCGCTCGGGCCGGAGAAAATTTTTTGGAACAGCGAGCCTTCGCGATTCGCGGGGAGCGTGGGCGTGATGCGCGGCTGGACGATTCCGTAGCCTTCGACGATGCGCCCTTCCTCGCGGCTGAACCTGGGCTGATTGAGGGGATGAGCCATGGTCCCCACCAAACGGGCCACAGCGCCGCGCGGCACGCGCGTGTCCGCATCGAGCGTGATGATGTAGCGAACTCCCGGAATTTTTTCCGGAGGCCGGCCCCCTGTGGAAATGAACGTTGTATCGGAATCGCCGCGCAAAAAGCGGTTGAGTTCGTGCAACTTGCCGCGCTTGCGTTCCCAACCCATCCATTTCCGCTGCGATTCGTTCCAGACACGTTTTCTGTGGAAAAGAAAAAAACGGTCGCTTCCCCCCGGGGCGGGCCCGTGGCGCTGATTAAGTCTGGCGATGCCGGCGGCCGCGGCGGCGAGCAATTGGTCATCGCCTTGTAATTTTTCAGACGCAGCATCCACCCAGTCGGACAGCAGCGCGAAGCGCACGTCTCCATCCGGGTTGGCCAGGAAATGGATTTCCAGCCGGTCGACCTGCTCTTTGATTGCGTCCAGACCTGTCAGCAGTGTTGGCACCACCACGACGGTGCGCGATTGCTCGGGTATGCCCTCGAGCAACTCCAGCCTTGGCAACGCGTGAGGGCCTAGCAGGCCCGTGACGATGCGGTTGACGATGGCAATCGCCAAGTCCGAAGCTGGGATCGCGGCGATCAGCCCCAAAAGAATCAGGTATCCCGTGCCCACGCCGCGTTCCCAGGAGTGCACCAGCGGGAGAGCCAGGATCAAGGCGCTCAGAACCAGAATGGTTCCCAGATAGCCCGGCACGGCCGTCTTTACATACAGACGAAGGAGCCTTTTTTTGAGCGGCGCGCGGTATCCCAGCTCGCGCTCGAATTCAGGGCGACCCTTCGAGACCAGGTAATATCCGGGGTCGTCGTCCTGATTGATCCTGTCGGGGGCCGTGGCTGCATGCCGGGCACTCGCTTGCTTGGCGTGCTGCAGCGCGCGGCTGGCAATTTCGATTTCCGTGTGATCCGTACCCCGAGAGAGCTCTTCCACCGCGTGACGGTAATAGTCGCGAGTTGAAAAATCCATTTCCGCGAAGAGGCTGCCGTCACGCAGAACGTCGTCCACCAGGCATATGCTTTCGAAAAATTCCTGCCAATCGAAAGCGGACATCAGCCGCATGCTCGTGATCACGTTGCGCACGGTCACCGTCATGGCGGTCTGATCCTGGTGTTCGGCGCGGACGATTTCATCGGAGGTTGTGCCCTGCGCATCCAGTCGCTTATCGAGCCAGAGCAGGATGGGGCCAACCTTCGGATCCAAATCGCGAAGGCGCTGAACGAGCTGCACGGCGAACGCCCTCTCCAGGGGTTCGTGCTCGAAACGGCGCAGGGCAGCCGGAGAAATCGCGGGGAGGTCGCCGGTGCCGAGCAGATCGTCGATGAGCTTGTCGGCCTGCTCGCGCGCCTCGCGGCTTCGGACAATGCTGTCCGCCAGCTTGCGGAGGTTCTCAACCAGAACCACGCGAAGGGTGATGGGCAGAGCCCAAAGTTCGCCCATGTTCAAAGGCTGGACGCGCTGGTAGGAATTTACAAAGCGCCGCAGCAGGTCGGGCTCGAATCGGCTATCGGTATGCGCGACGAATGCCCAGGCAACCGCGAAGACCCGGGGATAGCCCTCCAGATGGCCGGCGGCTAATTTGGGCAGCTTTCGGTAAAACCCGCGCGGCAGGTCGTCGCGAATTTCGCGAAGTTGCTCCTCGACGATATAAAAATTGTCGACCAGCCATTCCGAGGCGGGCGTGATGGTCCCACCCTGCTGGATGGAATTGGCCGTGGCCCGGTAATACTCCAGGAGAATGCGGCCATTCTCCACGACGCGAGGAATGAGGGAATGTCCCTCGCCCACGACTTCCGACGTAACGTGGGCGGCGGCGAGACTTTCGGCGTGTTGCTCGAGGCGCTCTGCGCTGAACAGTTCACCGCGGATAGGGCCGTCCGTCTCAGCAAACATCGGCACAGATGGAATTATTGTAGTCATTCTTATAGCTAGTGCATTTACATCTTACTCTACCTAGAAGAAATGTACTTCGTTTGGGACGGCAGGCAAGCAGAAAAACGTCCCCCCGGAGATTAACGGTCGGTAAACTCTGCTCCGAGGGGAGCGCGATTCATATCATGGCGTCTAGGAAGCACGGGATTTAACTTCGCGGTAGGCATTCCCGGCCGCTTCCGACGCACCTTTGACCAAGTCCTTGGCGTCGTCAATCGTCCGCTGTGTGCGCCGGCTGACGTCCTGCCCGGCCGCCATTGCGGAATCGAATCCATCCTTCAGTGTGCCCACGAGCTGGTCGCGGGTGTCTTTTCCGGCCTTGGGCGCCAGAAGCATTCCAACTCCAACCCCGATTCCGAGCCCAATGAGCGCTCCCGACACGATTCCTTGCCAGTTTCCGTTAGCCATTTGCTCCTCCTAAATTTATTGAAAGGCGCGTGCCGCTCAGAATGTGGATCCGAAGCTCCGGCCTGGCCCGGTCTGCCTCGGACTTCGAAAGAGAGGAAGGTCCGGGCGACCTCCCTCTCCATCGGTTGAATTAGCTACGTCCACCCGAAGCACTGCGACGCGCTCGCTCGTCGACGGTTGAGGTACCCGTAGACGCCTCTCCCGTGTACGAGATGTCCTCGCCGCCGGTGCGCTCGAGTATCTCCTTGGCGCGGTCGATCTCCTCGGAGGTATCGCAATGGACTGAAAGCAGGATTCCGCCCTTCTGCAAACGCCCTTCATAACGCTTGGCTTCGTATTCAGGAATTCCCAACCCGATCAGCGCTCCGGTGAAGCCGCCTACGGCACCGCCGACCCCGATACCCGCCAGCGCCGCCATAATCGGGCCTGCAGCGATGAGCGGTCCAACTCCGGGAATCGCAAGAGCGCCGATCCCCGCGAGCAATCCTAAAGTTCCGCCCAGAACGGCGCCGGTGCCCGCTCCCGCCGCGGCACCTTCTGGAGCCTTGGTGGCCTTTTCGGTTCCGATGTCTTTGGTGCCCAAACTCTCGGGCAAAAGAACGGAGATGTCCGAAACCGGAAATCCGGACCGAGCCAAAACGTCCGCTGCCCTCTCGACGGCTTCTCGCGTCGAATAGATTCCGAACACTGCTTTTTTCTTACTCGCCATGGTTATTTCTCCTTTTGGATTAAATAGCCGCCATGCGTCCGGGTTCTGGACTTAGTTCTGGACTTAGTTCTGGACTTAGTTCTGGACTTAGTTCAGGACCAAGTTCAGGACTTAGGAGGTGCAACTTCGATTTCATTTGTGACGTTGCCTTCGCCCGCGATGGACGCCGCCTTTTGTTCCACGGCGGCCTTTTCTTCCCGGGTCCGGACCGACCCTTTCAACGTGACTTTTCCGTCCTGCGAGATGATCTTCACGTTGTGAGCGTAGCTGGAGAGCGATTTGTCCTTCATGATCTCCGCGCGAATCTTGCGCGTGATTGCACGATCGCTGGGATTCATTTTTTGCTGATCCGCGGTGGTGGCGTCCTTGTCCGCGTCACCCTTGTTCATTTTGGTGTTGTCTGCCTGTTGGAGGGCTGAAGCACTCGCCCTGGGCGCGGCGAATAGTCCTATGGCAAGCAACAAGGTCAACCCAAACAGCGCTAGAACATTTCTCGCGTTTGGCGCTTGTTTCATGATTCCTCCGTCACCGTTCAGTTTTGAAGCTCGGCGCACATTCGATACGCCGAACACTCACCCCTCCGAACGACCGTAACTCACCCTGCCGCATGCATCCATAGAGTGAAGTTTGTAGATTAGTGTGCGGCTTTTGGTAGACCACGCAGGACGGTGATGAATTACGCAACGCAAATATGCGTGAAGGTAAAATGACGCGAGTCACAAATCCGGTCTGTTCGCCCTTCCTTCCAGAATTTTAACCAGATCGAATCTCGATCCCGGCACGAAGCGCAATCGGCGTGAACGGGCATAGAAGGTCGCTACATCAAGGTACCGTACGGTACCGTCCCAACTGCGCCTACGGTAACGCGTGTATTGTCTCCATTTCCTATGGACTTTATGCTCGGGTTTCGGGAGGGGACGGTTGGAAGCTAAAAGAGGGCTGGGCTGGCGTTCAGCTTCCTCTCCCGATTTCAAAAGTCACCTATCGCTGCGGGAATTAGACCCACCGCCGCTCGTTTTGCAAATAAACCTTTAAAACAATTAGCCGGAATTCCAATCAAACGAAAAGATGGAAATTTTTTACAATCACGAAATTAGTTCGCGCCCAGGCGGTACATCGTGGAGTTACATCGCAATGGGTTGACCTTTAAAGCGGGGCACAGGAGCGCCAGACTCGGCTGCGGAAGTTCGTCTGGGATTCCACGTCAGCAGCACAATGAGGCTGTAGATTCCGAGCGTAGTTCCGAGCGGTATGCTTGAGAGCGAAAAGAAATCCGGCGATAATCGCCAGCGTCCGTCCCAGGGGATTCCCTGCCAGAAGAGCCGCTCCCGCGAGGATTCCCAAAATCCCACAGACTGCCGAGAGCGCCACCAGGACTCCATAGAAGAAATGAAAGGCGCTCATCATGGCAAATGGCGACGGAACTCGGTTCAGCAGTGCGCCGAACATGACCGTAGCCGTGTTGCTGAAAAGAGCCAGCCAAACGGCCATCGCAAGGCGCACGATTCCATAAAGAACCCAGCAAACTCCCAGGATCCGATAATGCCGGTCCAGGTTTTGAGTAAAGCTATCGCCGGGAACCATTGGTCTTTGTCCTTTCCATCCGCAACGAAAAAGGCTTCGATTCGGACGAGCTCAGTGCGCCTTGCCCCGACAGCCGGGATGGCCGCACCGGCAATCGATGTCCGGAGTTTTTTCCATGGCCTCGCATTGCGGGCTGCAGTACTTGTCCGATTTTGTCGTGCAACTGCATGGTGGATGGGCGCATTTCTTCACACTATCGGCTGCCATTGGATCCTCCTGAAAAAACCACAATCCCCTACGACGTAGCCCGGCTGCGGCGAACAAAATGCAGAATCAGCGAGATCACAGCTAACACCAGCAGCAAATGGATCAGCGCCGATGCGAAGTGAAAGACTAGAAACCCTCCGATCCAGAAGATCAGAAGGATTACAAAAAGGATGATGAAGATCGGTGACCCTCGCATGTCTGCTCCTCCATGGGCGGAACGCCGAATTACCCGGGGCGCACAACCAGACGAAGTTTCCACCCGGCGCGATCCTATTCCGGCGTTTCCGGCTTGCCCATATGCAGAAGCCCTGATTCAGTGCGGAATTTAACCTTAAACCGTGAAACCCTCACTTCACCGCTGAGCGGAGCGGGCAAGCCCAACTTCCCGTCGCCGAAGCAGGATCCGTCTTGTCACCACGAATGACTCTCAAAACGGACATGGACTTTTGTGACGGGCAGAGATCTGATGCCAGGTTAGGTCGGCGGTCGAGACGTGACCGGCCGGATCGTTTGCCGGCAATTTCCTAGACGTCGAGCTCGATTAGTCCTTTGTGTTCCCGTTGCCGGCGGTGATCCTTGGCAAGGATTTCGATCAATTTCCGGGGCAGCTCTTCCAATTCCTCCGCTTGCCGCAAATGCTCCGTGCCCGTGCCGAAGAATCCGATGCCGAATCTCGCGCCGCACAAGGAGCACAACTCGAAGATCTCAATTCGAAAGGAGCGGGCTTTGAACAGTTCCTTGTCGAGTATTGCGATGGTATTGGTCAGGTCGTTCGCGGCTTCATCCTTCGTGAGCATGGCATCCTCCGGGCAAGGGCTAGGAAATCACAACCTGCTGGGCGGGAGCTCGGGATTCGCTCGGCACTCCAAAATCCAGCTCGAAGTGAAGCACATCGGAAACGTTCCACGTTTTCTCGTTCAAAAGGAGCAGATGTCCGTCCAGCGCGGCGTAGCGGTAGTCCCGCGCGGGCGGCGGCAGTTTCTCCAGTAAATCGGATGGGACCGGGCGAACCATCGATCGCAAAGACGGATCGAGCGCTTCACTGACGCGAAGGCTCGATTCCGAATTCGGAGTGAGGCGATCCTCGGCTCGGAAACCAGCGGGGAGATCGTCCTGGTGATTCTTATACCATTCGCCGACGATTTCGCGGTCGCGTGCGTCGAATCGTGTATGCTGATCGCGAGTGCGGTCGGCTCCATTTCGTGCGTGCCCCTGGGCCAGAATTAGAACGCCGAACAGCCCTATCAAGGCCACGGCACAAATCGCGACTAATCGTTGAATGATCATCGGTTTTCTTTAAAAACCCGGCAGAAAGTGCCTGGGCGCCTCACACCGCGAATCTTCGCTGTGGCTCAGAGCCTTTCGTCATGGCCGCGCAAACCAAACCTTGGGATGCTGGCTCTTGGTTTCGTACATGGCTTGATCGGCTTTGGCCAATAAGTCGCCAAGCGAACTATTCAACTTTGGATCGAACTTCGCTACACCCACGCTCAGGCTGAGCGCATATCGCGATTCATCCGCGCTCGCTTTGCGAAGGTGCTCGTCCAGCCGCCGCAAAATAGTCTCCTGATCCTGGCAGGAAGCTTCGAGAGCCAGCACGGCAAATTCGTCTCCGCTCAGCCGCGCCAATATGTCGGAGTTACGAAAGGTGCGTTCCAGGGCTTCCGCGGCGCGGATCAGCGCGAGATCGCCTTCCCTGTGTCCGTACGAGTCGTTAATTTCCTTGAGGTGATCGACGTCGGCAAAGAAGAGAAGGAAACCGCGTCCCCGTCTGCGCATGACCTTCAATTGCTGGCTGGCCAAAGCATAAAACGCCCGGCGATTATAGAGGCAAGTCAGATCATCCATCAGCGCGAGCGAACGAAGCTCTCGATCCAGAACGGACTGCTTGATAGCCCGCAGCACGGTACGGTGAAGAGCTTCGCCCAGGGCTTGAGAATCCGGAGAATTTGTTTTCAGATTCTTGGAAATATCGTCCACTTCGTGAAGGATCTGGGTAAGGTCCTCGCGCTGCTGCGTGAGCAGAGCGGACGCCAAGCCCCGATCGGATACGTTTTGTAAGTTCCTCTTGCGGCGAGCCATAACCAGAACCCTGCGATTGTTGCGGCGCGGCAAGCGGGCTGCCGGGCGACGGACTTTGTCGGCCAGGCTGGCCGATGGCGATTGGTCTTCCGGCATTCCATGTCTCCTATGGCTTGCGAAACGCGATGGCTCGTCGAGGAGCCTTTTTTCGTTCGCCACTTCGCTACGTCCCGGGCCTTTTATCGCATTGAAAGAGATACCACTTACAGCCCGCAACACCAATCAAGTGAACCCTGTAAATTGCTCCCGCACTCTCTTGTATCTGAGTCGGCGGACGGGCCGTTTCAAATCTCTCCGCAAACCTCCCTCCGCAACGCCGTTCAGTTGGGAGTTGCGTCCAATTTCTCCAAGAGAATCATCGATTCCTGGTCCTCTTCCCCGGTTCGGATCATCAGCCGGCCACCGACGTCGGACTCCACTTCCCAAATGCTGCCCTTTTCGCATTGCACGAAAAAGTCAGGAAGAAACGACAAGGCAGCCCGGATTTCATCACTCGTTGCGAAGCGATCTGGTTCTGCTTGCACGCTCAGACGTTCCGTTTCCATATAGCCTCCTGACTGCGAGGTGCGCGGGGCCAGCGCTCATCTGGAGTGCGCCGCCTACCTAAATCTTCGGTGGTTGAGTCCGGCTTGAAAATCCACAGTTATATTTATAAGCGGACGTAAATCGCTGGAGAGGAGATGCGACGCGCCGAACGTAGCGCAGGCACATCTGCCCGTTTGCTGTCAAAGCTGTCAATTGCACTGCTGACGACCGAAATTACGGAAACCGCAGATTTGCACCCAAGCGCCGGGTTCGGTTTGAAACATTTTACTGGACTCTAACTGTCACCAGATGAGTTATCGATGTCGGTCGAATTCGTCCGCACTGTGTAAGCGCGCGAAAGCGACGCGCGCTTGAAAATGAACTCTACGCATACGATGCCGACGATTAAAGACACGAACACGGCGAGCATGGTGAGCATGGACGTTAACCATGACGCGATGCTTTGCAGGTGCTGTGCGATTGAGCTCAGTGTATTCATGTAGCAGCTCCTTGCGCCTTCCACATCCCAAAGAGCAATCAGGGTTCCACCTCCGGCGCAGTCGAGTAACCTCCTGGCGGCTCAATGAATAAGCGGCCGATAAACGGCCAGACTCTGGCATGTTTGGACTGAACCCACAGGATGTACATTTGTCTCTATAGAATTCAGTTTTTCACAGTGGTGGAAACCAGGCAGGGCCTGAAATTTCAGGCATCGATAGCTTACTGAGTAACAAATACCCACCGTCAGATCTTTTTTCCTAAAGCCTTTAAGAGGCGAAGATTCCGCGCACGCGGTATGGGCCGAATTCGCGCGCCCTCGTATGCTTTTATGCGAGGGAGGTTTTATGAACAGAGTTTCCGAGCCAAGACGTACGGAACCGTTCGTTCATATTTTGCTGTTTCAATGCCCGGCTTGCATTGGTCCGCTGTCCTCGGCAATCGCCACGAGCGAACGGAATCTGGAGCAAACGGACGCGCGTCCATTTGCGCTGCAATGCGGCTGCGGATGGGAGGGGACGCAAATCGGCTCGCTGGCGAGAAGGCATTGGGTGGAAGACTGGAATTGATCCTAGGCGATCGCGGTAGCTGAATTTTGCTACTGAATCGCAGTGTCGCTTGGCAGGTCTCCGGTAACCGGCTCCGCGTTATTCGTGCAGTAATCGCACCCCTCGACTCCGCAGCGCGATTCAAATTTTGCGGAGTTCTGCTCACTGTCCTCAGCGATGGTGCGGTAGAGCCATGTACCGTGCCGCTGGCACCGCAGAACGTTGGCGCCAGGCTCGTCGATGAAATGGGGCAGATCGGGAGTGTCGGCAACGGTGAAATATCCTTCCGCTGGAGAATACCGCACGCTGCAACCGAAATAGCCGCAGTGGTAGGAATCCAAGGTTTGCACGGAGCCTTCCGGCCCTTCCTTCCACGCGATTCCATTTTCTTGATAGCTCATGACGTGATTATGCCGCGAACAGAGCGGCTTCAGCGTGCGACTGAGCTTCGGACGTGGAGATGGTTGCGGCGCTGCTTGCGGTGGCATCGACTCTCGCTTCAATCTTCCGCGCCGGAGACGACGGGAACGACTGTCAGAACTGAATGTTAGGCCCGACGATCGCGGCTTTGACATACCGTGAAATAGGGAGGCCTGCCCGATGGTCCTCCCCGATGGTCCTCTCGACGATTCAGGGTTACCATACACCGTTCCGGGGAGAGTAAAAGTGAACGATGTGGTTTCTAATCGATTTTGGTGGCGCGTGGCGTCGCCGCGTGCGCGCAGGAGCGCAGAAAAAAAATGACGCTAAAAAAATATCAGGAGAAACGAAACTTCAGGGTTACGCCCGAACCATCCGGGAAGCCGCGCCCGGCCGCCCCAAAACGGGCGCTGCTGTACGTCATCCAGAAACACCGCGCCACGCAACTGCACTATGACTTCCGCCTGGAATATAACGGCGTCCTGCTCTCGTGGGCGGTTCCCAAAGGGCCGTCGCTCGATCCTTCGGTCAAGCGGCTGGCCATGCAGGTGGAGGATCATCCTGTTGAATATGGCGATTTCGAGGGCGTGATCTCCGAAGGCGAATACGGCGGCGGCACGGTAATGGTCTGGGACACCGGAGAGTGGTTGCCCGAAACCGACGATGTGGAAGAGGCTCTGCGAAAGGGAGATTTGAAATTCACGCTGCGTGGAAAAAAGCTAAAGGGTTCGTGGGTTCTGGTCCGCACCCGGGGATACGGCAGCAACGAAGGCAAGGCCTGGTTGTTGATCAAGCACCTGGATGAATTCGCGGCTAAAGGCGATATCACCGCCGAAGAACCCCGATCCGCAGTGAGCCGCCGCTTGCTCGCGGAAATTGCGAGTGAAGGCGGGGGCGACGTCGCGAAAGCGTCCACGGGCGATCCCCAGGAAGTGACGAGATCCATCGCGCCAGCGCCGCGAAAGAAAAAGCCGGCAAAACAACGGCAAACCTCGCCGCGCGCCTAGCGCGTAGAGAGATTGAACTTAACGTGAACCCAGGGATAAAACGGCAGCCCTGCGTCCAGGGAACCGAGAGACTCCAATGGCAAACCGAGCTAAACGAGAGGGCGCTCTATCCGATCCGACGCGACTTACTCCGTTCGACCGCGAAGCGCCGGGATGCATCCAGGTCATCATTGAAACGCCCAAAGGAAGCCGCAACAAATACGCGTTTGACGCTGAACAAAAAGTATTCCAGCTGAAACGAGTGTTGCCGGCCGGCATGACGTTTCCGTATGACTTCGGATTCGTTCCGTCTTCCAAAGCCGAGGACGGCGATCCAGTCGACGTTCTGGTGTTGATGGATGAGCCCGCATTTCCTGGATGTTTGCTCAAGTGCCGCATCGTCGGCATCATTGAAGGTGAACAACTCGAGAACAAGAATAAGAAAAAGGTAAGGAACGATCGCGTGGTCGCCATCGAACTCGCGAATCACAGCTACGCGCATGTGAAACACTTGAAAGATTTGGGAAAGAAATTCGTTCGCGAGCTCGAAGAATTTTTCGTCAACTACCACAAGTTAAGCGATACGCACTATCGGATCCTCGATGTGCGCGGGCCGAATGAGGCAGAACGGCGCATCAAAGTTGGGATTCGGGCCAATCGGAAAAAATAAAAACCTAGATGGGAATGGGTCCGAGCAAGGATGATGCCGGTCGTGTGCGTCGCTCACCTCCAGGAGTGCCCCTTGAGCACGCGCCAAACCAGAACCGAGGTTCCCAGCCACGCTCCCGACGCAAGAGCCAGCGCGAAAGCCGCGTTCATGGCTCCCAACACTTTCCACATGATCAACGCGAAGCACACAAGACCCACGCTCCCCATCGCGGCGCCCGCGGCATCCAGCGCAGCAGCCTGCCTGCCGCGGATTGCGCCGTGCATTCCCAACTTTTGTTTCTTTTCCCTTTCATGTTTCTCGACCAGCGTGGCGCCTGACGGAAAGATTGCCGGAAAAGCCAGAAACACTCCTCCGAGGACCGGCCCGTATTGCTTGGCGATCAACCCCGCAAGAACCGTAACAGCGCCTCCGAATCCAAAGCGGATGGCGTACTCGTACCATTTCGTCCTGGCCATCGCCGAAAAATGAAAGGAAACTCGCATCGGTTATCTTAGTAGCGACCTCCAAATCCCAAAAGCGACGGCGAACCAGAGAGGAATAAGGCCAATCGTGGCCAACGCCGCGCCGATTCGGTATCGCACCATCAGCCGGCACGACGCGAACGCGTAGACGAACAATGCCACCGAGCCGGCGATCATCGACCGCGCCTCCGTAGCCGCATAAACTTTTCCGCTGGATACGATCGTCAGGCTCAGTGTGGCCAGCGCAATCGAGGGAGCGGCCCCAAACAGCCCGGCGAAGCTCTTGGGTTTCAGGATATCGCCCAAGGTTGCGAACAGCGAGACGATCGTTCCCCCAACAACGAATCGAAAAATGTACTGCGTCATGAATGTCCCTCGCCGCCGCCGTGGCCGGCGCTCCAATCGGGCCTGCCTCTCGCTGGCGATTGTAACCCCGGTGTTTTGCCGTCGCGTTTCGCTAGGCTGCCTGTTCTAAGGCCTGCTAGGATGGTATTTACGGTGTTCTGCGGATTGTTGGCATTTTTTAACGCGAAGTAGCGTATTCCATTGGGGGTGCGATATGGCCGCGCCGGCTTGGAAAGGCACAATCTCCTTCGGTCTGGTGTCGATTCCGATTCGATTATTTACAGCCGCCAGATCGAAGCGAACCTACCTGCATCAGATTCACCGGGACTGCCACACCAGATTGAAGCAGCCGCTGTACTGTCCGACCTGCAATCGTATCGTGGACCGTTCCGAAGTGATCAAAGGCTACGAGTACGAAACCGGCCAGTACGTTCTGATCGATAACGATGAAATCAAGAAGATCACGCCCGCTTCCGGAAAGACGATGGAGATTATTGCCTTCCTCGACCGCGATGCCGTCGATCCCATTTATTTCGATTCCTCTTTCCTGGCCCTGCCGGACGCACACGCTGAAAAATCCTACCGCCTGCTGGTCAAAGCCATTGAAGACACCAAAAAAATGGGCGTGGCGAAAGTAACCATGCACCAGCGCGAGTACACCGTTTTTATTCGCGCCCGGGACAATGGCCTGACGCTTCACACCATGTATTATCAGAACGAAATCGCCTCCGTCGAAGGTTACGGCCGCAACTACGACGTGAAGCTCAAACCGGAAGAAGTGAAGCTTGCCGACCAGTTGGTGAAGAACCTTGCCGCGCCGTTTAAACCCGAGGAATACAGGGACGAGTTTCAGGAACGCCTGAATGAGTTGATTGAAGCCAAGCTAAAAGGAAAGACGATTACAGCCGCGCCAGAAAAAGGAAGGGCGCCGGTCATCGACATGATGCAGGCCTTGAAAAAGAGCCTGGAGCGCCGCAACCAACCGTCCGAGAAATTTGGCGCCGCGCCCACACGCCGCCAGCGCAAGAAAGCGAGCTGACGAACGGGCGGCTGGTCAATGCTGTTTGGCTGGGGCTGCTTTCCACGCCGGCTCGGAGCGCTGCTCGAAGTCTTCGTAGGCTTTTTCCAGTCCGGTAAGCACTTCCGCCGTAGTTTCAAACAGCGCCTGAGCCTTGGGGTCGCTGACCTTGGTCACATCTTGCCGCGCATGAATGATGATCTCAGTCAGCATCTGCTTGAGCTTTGCCGTGTGGTGCCGGGGATCGTTTTCCGGAAATTGCGTTCGGTCAATCATTAGCTTTCCCTCCCTACGAGTGGATGTTCGCGGAGCAACGCGGGAGCAAAACGCGTGCATATGGACAGGATGGTCTCATCCCAGGCACAAGTCACAGCTGGCGTTAACCCTTGCGGTGTTTGAAATACTCCACCTGCCGCAGACGCTTCTGAGCCGCCGCTTTCGTTTTGTACGGCCCACCCAGATTTTTCCCCTTCTCCGAAAGCACCTTATAGCCGTTCTTCACTTTTTTAATCATGTGCTCCTCCTAAGCCGATTCTCGGCGCCAGCCCAGGCAAGTCAATCCCCTGATTGCCTGATTCGAGCGGCTCTCAGGGAGGGCGCGGCCATCCGGAAACCGCCAAAGTTCCGAAGGGCCGCGCCGGTTGCTGGAAGGCATTGCAAGCATGCCTAGTAAGACCCGGCCGCCTTCGAGCTGTTTGCCGCTGAGGTAGAGACGCTTTTCTCCATGTTGCGCGCCAGCTTCAAATGCTCCTGCAGAGTCGGCAAAGTTTGCGACGCAAACTCTTTAATCGAACTGTTCTCTCCATGGAGGGCCTCGCTCCGGAATGCCGCTATGTCGTGGGTATGATCGGTAACCATGAGCTTGGCATATTCGCGATCGAAAGCGGCCCCGGACAGTTTGGACAGCCGGTTATAAGTCGCTTCGTCCTGCGCGTCTATTTTCTCCGGAACATTCATGTTGGATTGCGAGGCGGCGGACTTCAACTGGTCATCGGCTTTGCTATGGTCCTGCACCATTCGAGCGCCAAAATTCTTGACCGCCTCATTCGCTCCTTTTTCTTCCGCGAGTTTTCCAAGCTTGACTTCAGCCATGCCCCCGGAAGCGGCTTCCTTCACAAAGCGTTCATCCGGTTTCATGTTCGATTTTGACATCGAAGCTCCGCCGGAATTGGTTTGCGCGAACACCAAACAGCTGCTCGCGAAAAACATGCCAACCGCGAGGCCCAATCGTAACGCCCTTCCCTTATTTTTTCGCATCGCCTGTCTTCTCCTTGTGTCTCGGATTTTCTAGCCTCTAAATCCCGTTTGGGGATTAGGTGGTGGGATGGAGTGGCAAGCCTGGGTAACCCGCTGTTCCAACCGAAAAGGGCCGGGCGTCAAAATCAAACTCTGTGGTACCACCGGACAAGGAAAGCAAAGAATCCCCGATTGACTGTATTCACCTTTCGCAGTACATGTAGGGATCGTCGGTCTAATTAGCTGTCGTTTTGGCGGCGGAACAATTTCGGGCCCCTTGTTCCTGTAAGGGTGCGGCTCGACTGACAAAAATACCGCAGATACTGTATGTTGGAGCGGGTGCACCTGGAGTACCCTCGGTCCTCCACTCCGCCACTGTCGCCGGCCGCCTGTTATCTCTTTCGAGATGCCTGCGCAACAAACCGGAGATGGGAACTGGCATTTTGGATATAACTTGCCTGTTCTATTTTTCCGAGAGGCGGCTTTGCTACAGAGTGAAATGATCAAGTCGGCGCGGGTGCTCATTGTGGACGACCACGAGATATTCCGGCGCGGACTCCGGGCCCTGCTCGAGCCGTCTTCGGAATGGCAGGTCTGCGGCGAGGCCGTGGATGGCATGGACGCCGTCGAACAATGCAGAAAGCTTAAACCGGACATCGTCGTGCTCGATGTAAGCATGCCCCGTTTGAATGGGCTTGAGGCGGCGAGGTTAATAAAGAAGGAAGACTCCGAAGCTCAAATCGTAATCATCACGCAACACGACTCGCCGCAAATTCGTGCCGCCGCGATGGAGGCTGGAGCGCAGGCGTTCGTTACGAAGTCGGCGGTGGGAAACGATCTGGTTTCAGCACTGAGGGCCATCGTCCAGAACCTCGACGGCCGAATCGGGCAGCGGCACGACCCCGGCAGGTCGCCTGGCGGCTAGTTAGACTTCCAATAACTATCGAGAATCGCTGCGGGATCAAGGCGCAAGGCCATAAACATGCGCCCATTTCCGGTGGGGACGACTCGCGGAGCATCGTCAGGTTCCGGCGCTTAGATTCACGCCGGCTACGCTTCCACAATCTGGTTGCGCACCGCATACCGCACCAGCTGGCTTACCGAATGGATCTCCAGCTTGCGCATGATGTTAGCCCGGTGCGTTTCGGAAGTCTTCACGCTGATACCGAGGATCACGGCCACTTCCTTGCTGCTTTTTCCTTCCGATAACAGCTGCACGATCTCCCGCTCACGTGGCGTCAGGCGGTCGCGAACCGTTTGGGGCACCTCGGCGACCGTGCCTCTGGTGCGAATGCTTTCCAACATGATTTCCGTTGCGCAGGAGGTAAAAAACGGCTTGTGCACCGCCAGAGCTTCCACCGCCGCGACCAGGCTGCGGTCGGAATCCGATTTAATGATATAGCCCTTCGCTCCGGTCTCGATGATTTCCCGGACCAGCTGGTCGGTATGGTGCATCGACAAGATAAGCATTTCCGTGTTTGGAGAAAGCTTCTTGATTTTTCGGGCGGCTTCGATGCCGTTCAATTCGGGCATGCTGATATCCATGATGGCAATATCCGGGCGCAACTCCTCAGCCATCGCCACGGCTTCGCGTCCGCTGTGCGCCTCGGCACATACTTTCCATCCGGGATGCGATTCCAGAAGCATCTTAAGCCCCCGGCGCACCAGGTCATGGTCATCCGCTATCATGATTCGCAGTGTTCCCATTTGTGTTTGTGCTCCGTTAGTCTTGATTTTTGTTCGCTGGGCCCATCCCGCGTGGCACAAAACCCCGCCCCACAATCGCAACAATCAAGATCACCATCCCAAAATACCCCCACATGGTTTTAGCCAACTTCCTTAGTTCTCGACATACAGGATTCTATGTATATTCAGGGCCTTTATCAATGTACCGTATCAATGCGCCAGTGACCTATTTCCGGCCGGTTCTCAGCCCCGGATCCGAGCTCAGGAGGCCACCCGGAGGCCACCGGGATTTAGAGCGCGGTCAGCGCAGTGAATGCAAAGCCGCGCCCACGGTAGCGCCTCCAGACGAGCCCGGGCAATCGGCCCGCCGCAACTGTCACAGACTCCGTATTCACCTTTTTTGATACGCGCTAGCGCGGACTCGATCTCAATCAGAGTGCGGCGCTCGCGTTCCATGGTTGCGGCCAGCATGTCCCTCGAGGCGTTCTCAACCGCCGCGGCCGCCTCATCGTCCGGTTCTCGATCGGTCACGGTGTCCTGTCGATGCCGTTCGATGCGCAGGCGCAGTTCATTCCGCTGTGACGTCAGCTGCTTTTCCAAAATGTTGAACTTGTTGCGGGGTGTTCGTATGGCGGTCGGCATGTCCCTGATCACCTCTCGTGGAATATTCGCTTGCGGCCATTCAACCTATAGACGCTCCAGAACTCGGTGTGGCGTTGTTCACGGTACTCCGCCGCTTGCGCGCCTTCAATCCACTGGCTTATGTAACGAGTCTGGAAAAAAGCTGTAGAGTTTCAGTTTTCGCGCGATCTATTATTTTCGAGAATTTGAATCGCCCAGGCGAATCGCAGCCGCGATCTCGGGACAAATGCGGGTGGTAGTCAGAATTTTCTTGCTGCCGCGGAATGGTGGGAATGGCCGGCGTGGGCCGGGCAAACGGTTCCCCGCTCGCCCGGCTCACGTCTCACCAAGTGTCAAGCGGGTACGGTTTTGCCGCCTCCGATGCCCAACCCCGTGTATGTCGCAGACGGTCGCCGGCTGCGGGCTGAAGTGCGTCGGCTCTTCTTGGACTTTTTCGCAATGCCATTGCGGCGCCGCGATTTGCCATTTGAGCCCCTTCGGTTTGGCATGTTGTTTTTCTCCTTTCTTCCGCGCGGCTTGCGCTGGATTGCCGACGTCGACTGTTCCCAGCGCATGCCCCGCGATTACGAGTTTGACGAATTCCTGAAATCATCGCGCTCGTGCGGCGTGCGCCTTGCGATTGGACTCGGACCGGCCGCCTTCTCCGCTTTGTGGCTCTGCCGCTCCGGCATTGATGCCTTTGGCCAGTTCAGTTAATTTCTCATCCGTCTCCTTCTCTTCCTCCAGGGTTTTTTCGAGAAGCGAAACAGCGTCCTGCTCCCCCAGGATCGATGCGTACGCGCGCACGCTGCCGTACGCCGCAATCTCATAGTGTTCGACGCGCTGCGCTGCGGAAATCAATCCGGCATCCCGGACGTCGCCTTCAAAATCCTCACCGATCATTTCGCTCCCTTCGTTCACCAATCCCTGCATTCCCTTGCACTTCTTTCCCGTCGATTTCTCGCCCAGAGCGCTGAAGATTCGCTCGAGACGTTCCGCGTGCCCTTTGGTTTGCTCCAAATGTTCCTCGAACCCGGAACGCAATTCGTCCGAGTTCGCCGCCTTCGCCATTTTCGGCAGTGCCTTGATCAGTTGTTTTTCCGCGTCGTAGATGTCGCGGAGTTCCTCAACGTACAGTTGTTTTAAGCTATTTCGTTCCATCTGAACCTCCTTGGATATGGCCCAACATCGACGCATCTTGGAGAAAACGAAGGGACGCGACTATCCGGTGAAAGGTGTAAATTTCGCGAAGTCAGCGGTGTACGGGCAACAAATTTGGCGATGGCCAAACCCAGATGAGAAACACGGCAACGCACGGCCGGGATTCCGGCCGTGCCTTGCCGCGAGAACAGAGATAGCGGTCAGATCGCTATTGTTGCAGCGTGCCCAACCCAAATTGCGTCGTGTCGACGTCAAGGATAACGGATTGACTGCTGCTGGCCTGATACAGCACATATTTCAGCGTCGGTGGATTCGACGCCAGGCTGACCAGGAGTGGAATTGTGAAACGCCCCGCATTGACCGTATCAGCGACCAGGGTCCCGGAAACGGCGATCCCGCTTCCCTGCCCGGAGCCGAACAGATCGTTGAAGTTTTCCGTTCCCGTCACGGCGGTTCCCGAAACGCTCACCGTTCCGACGGCGTCCGCCTCGCTCCCGGCCTTCGAATCCTGCGCGCCCAAAGCGTAGTTGCCCGCGAACGTATTCGGACCCGCGGCTGGGAGGATCAGAAGCCCGCTTCCCGTGAGTTTTGTATCCAGATCGAGCAGGAGTCCGGACAATCCAGCATTGTCGGGCGCGGCCGCGCTGTTCGGGTCGCTGTAATTAATGGTGGGATCGGTCAAATAGACGCCCAAAACGCTGACGTCCTGCGTAGCGCCCGGCGTCAGCGTGATGGTTCCGTATCCGCTGGCGTTCACCGTGAACGTGCCTGAAGTGGCCGCGCTCGTGACCACGCCATTTTCGTTCACGTCCGCGAATCCGCTGGTGACGTTTCCGGTAGCGTCCAGTGTGAGTTTTCCCGCTGCGGCGAACGATGCGCCGCCCGAGAGATTGCTAGCGTCAGTGAATAGGAGTGAGGTCGCGATGGAGGCGTCCGTCGCCGCGTTGACTCCGGCGTAGGCCGAGCCGCTATCCGGTTCGCCCCCGTCGGTGACCACCATACGCAGGACCTTGGAGTTCACCACGTAATAGTTGAAGTGGTTCCCGCCGAACGTCATCGTTCCGCGTCCGGCCGCATCCGGCACCGTATAGGTACCGGCACTGGATTCGTTCCGGGTCACTGCTCCGCCTTCGTTGACGTCAGCCGTGATGTGCAGATTTCCGTTGCCATCCGCGGTCAGGAGTCCGCCGAAAGCCTCTGACGTGGTCCCATTCTTGCCCGTAATCACAAACGCGTACGGTCCATTCAATTCGGTCAGACTGTTCGGACTCACCAAGGTTTCGAGGTCGATGCTCCCGGAGGACGTGGCGCCGGCATCGAACTCGCCGATCACAGCATGCTTGGCGTTGACTGCCGCGATGCTGAACGTCTCGGTTCCACCAACGCCCACGGCCGCATTGCTGGTGACCAGGCTTAGTGTTCCCAATCCGTTCGCTGCAGCGGTGAACGTCCCGCTCAAAATCGTGTCTCCAGCGGGCTGCGGCGAAGTTGCACCCGCCGAACTGACGTAATCCTGCTCGCCAGTGATCGAGCCATCTGCCGCCAGAACGAATGCCCCGGCGATTGCGTAGGTATTTTTCTTGGAATCCTCGCCGTTAACGTAGAAGGAATACGTGCCTGCCGACAACATGACGGCGCTCGTCGACCCAATGGTGACCGTCGCGGTAGCTGTAACCGTTGGACTGGTGGTGGAAGCCGCTGTAATCGTCACCGTGCCCGGCGCCGCCGGAGCGGTTCCCGGAGCCGTGTAGACAGTGGTAGCGCCGCTGGCCGTGTGCGCTGGGTTGAAAGTCCCGCAGCTGCCCGTCGGCGTGCAGCTCCAGTCAACGCCTGCATTGGCCGTGTCGTTCGTAACCGTGGCGCCGATCATCGCTGTGCCGCTGACCGCGAGTGTAGCGGGTGGCGCGGTGGTCAAGGAGATAGCGATCGTGCTTGAGGCGCCCGTGATGGTCACGTTCGCCACCGCGGTGGCGGCATGGCTGGTGGTGGACGCAGCAGTGATCATCACGCTCCCGCCGGCGGGCGCGGTGGCAGGCGCGGTGTAAGTTGTGTTTGCGCCGCTGGCCGTGTGCGCTGGATTGAAGCTTCCGCAAGCTCCGGCGGGCGCGCAACTCCAATCGACGCCCGCATTCGCCGTGTCGTTAGAGACTGTAGCCGAGAGTGTCGCGGTTCCGTTGGCCGCCAAGCTAGCCGGCGGCGCTTGGGTGAGCGCGACCGAAATACTGCCCCCTGACGGGTGCGAAGGCGCCGGAGATCCGACCGATCCGCACCCGGATAGAATCACGGCTAAAGCCACCATGCTTATCCCGGCAAGCACCTCAAACGTCCAAGTTCCGCGAGCTTTCTCCACGTGAAGCCTCCTATTCGATATCTCGAGGGTCTTTTCGGCCCTGCGAAGACACACTTCCTCGCCCATTTACGGTTCGACCAATATCCAAGCGCTTTTGCGTTGCGCGTTACCGAATGCACACTCGCAAATTTGACAAGAAAAATGATCGAAATCCCTCAGATCGACAATCGGGAATGCACTTTATTGAGGCAGGTGATTCCGTGTAATTTATTTACAGGAAACGATGGAAGAAAATTTTTTCCTACGCGGTATAGGAGCGGCGAACTACACCGCTCGCTCGATTGTCCCCCCATATCGTTTCGGTACACTGGCTGATGGATTCGGCGGCGAATATTGAAACAGGGGGACTTATGCGCAAGGCAAGAACGCATCGAAGAAAAAGTAGCCGGGAACGTAATAAAGCCGTGGTGCGGTACGCGATCGTCGGGCTCGGCTACATTTCCCAGGACGCAGTTCTGCCCGCATTCGTCAACGCGCGAAAGAATTCGGAAGTGCGCGCCCTGGTCACCGACGATCCGGTAAAGGCGCGGACCCTCAGCAAGAAATATGATGTTCCCTTCTCCTACTCGTACGATGAGTTTGACCTGTGTTTGAAAAGCGGAGAGATCGACGCTGTTTACATCGCCCTGCCGAATTCCATGCACCAGGCCTACGCGGTGGCCGCCGCCAACGCCGGCATCCATGTTCTTTGCGAAAAGCCGATGGCCCTGGATGAAACCGAATGCCAGGCCATGATCACCGCCGCCGAGGAAAATGGCGTGAAGCTCATGATCGCTTACCGCCTGCACTTCGAGCGGGCCAATCTGCATGCGATTGAAGCGATCCGCTCGGGCAAAATCGGCCAGCCGCGAATATTCAGTTCCGTATTCACGCAGCAGGTGCCCGAGGGAAACATTCGTCTTAAGCGGGAAATGGGCGGCGGCCCGGTTTGGGATGTGGGCGTCTACTGCATTAACGCCGCGCGATATTTGTTTCAGTCCGAACCTCAGGAAGTTTTTGCGTTCCAAGCAACCAGCGACGATGAGCGCTTCCGCGAAGTGGCGGAAAGCGTCACCGCCGTCCTGCGCTTTCCGGACGCTCGGCTGGCGACATTTTCCTGCAGCTTCGGCGCGGCCGACGTGTCTGAATTTCAGGTAGTCGGCACCAAGGGCAATCTTCGCGCCGATCCAGCCTACGGCTACGCCCATGGCCTGCATTTGAAACTGAATGTAAATGGCGCTGAACGGGAGAGCGTCTTCCCCAAATCCGATCAGTTCGCCCCGGAACTTCTGTATTTTTCCGACTGCATTCTCAACAACCGAAACCCGGAGCCATCCGGACAGGAGGGCCTGGCCGACGTGCGGATTATCCGCGCCATCTATGACTCGCTCGAATCCAAAAAGCCCGTGCAGCCCGAACAAACCGAGATCGAATCGCGGCCATCCCCCGACCAGGAAATTCACCGTCCCGCCGTTCCCGAGCCGGAACTCGTGCACGCCGAGAGTCCCACCAGGTGACACGCGAGACAGAAACGCCGCCGCTCGATCGCAGCCGGAATGGCTCGGTAGCGTTTTGAGCGACGGGCCATTCCGGCCCGGCTACACAGTTTCGCCCCCGGCCACTAGGCAATTGCCCTGATTGTGAATTTCAGGCTGCCTCCACACATTGGAGGTTGTGGGGAGGGATTGTTGCTTCATTTTAGACGGCTCCCGGGAAAATCAAATGAGTGAAAATAGCAAGCAACTGAGTGGGCTCCGCGTGGCCATCCTGGCCACCGATGGATTTGAGGAAGCGGAACTCGTCGAGCCGCGAAAGGCCCTGGAGGCGTCCGGAGCGGAAACCGTATTAATCGCTCCGAACAGCGGCAAACTTCAAGGCATGAAGCATGACGAGAAAGCCGGCACCGTCAAGGTGGATATGACTTTGGAGGAAGCGGACCCGGCCAGCTTCGATGCCGTTTTGCTGCCGGGCGGCGCGTTGAACGCCGACGCGCTTCGCATGAACAAATCCGCTCAGAACTTCGTCAAGCATATTGACGCGCGGCACAAACCGATCGCGGTCATTTGCCACGGACCGTGGCTGCTGATTTCCGCCGGACTCACCTTGGAACGCACCCTCACGAGTTATTTCACGATTCAAGACGACCTGCGCAATTCCGGGGCCACCTGGGTCGATCAGGAAGTCGTCCAAGACAAGAACTGGGTGAGCAGCCGGAAGCCCGACGACATACCGGCTTTCAACCGGAAAATTTTAGCGGTTTTCGGGCAAGCCAAAGGCCGCGCTCAGAGCGCGTAAATGATTGGGTTTCCCCGTACGACAGGCTTCAGCTTTTCCGGTTCAGGCTTCGGGCTCCGCGCCCCAATACCGACAGGCTGATGCCTGTCCTAGTCAAGGAAGCGGCCGCATGCATCCCTGGCACGACCTCGATCCAGGCGAGAAAGTCCCAAAGGAGTTTGACGTCGTCATCGAGATTCCGCTGGGGTCCAACGTGAAATACGAGCTGGACAAGGAAAGCGGCATGTTGCGCATGGACCGGGTGCTTTACTCCGCCGTCTACTACCCGGCGAATTATGGCTTCATTCCGCGAACACTGGCGTGGGATGCCGACGCGCTCGACGTTCTCGTGCTCTGCCAGGAATCGGTCGCTCCTTTAACAATTCTCAACGCTCGGGCCATCGGACTGATCACCATGTTGGATTCCGGCTCCAGCGACTACAAGATCATCGCGGTGGCCACGGCCGATCCCGAGTACAACCATTACTCCCAGGCCAGCGAATTGCCGCCCCACAAGCTCACCATGGTCCGGCGATTCTTTCAGGACTACAAACAGCTGGAAAACAAGGCCGTCGAGGTCGATGGAATCGGTCCGGCCGAGATGGCCCATCCCATCATCGAACGCTCGCTGAACCGGTATAAATCGGCTTACAAAATTCACCGCGCACAAAAGCCGAGAGCGCCGAAAAAGGTTGTGCGTGGTAAAAGCGCCACCGCGCACTCGTAAGGTTTCGAGAACGAGGAAAGCGCAAGTCGGATCGGTGCTCTTCCTGGGCCTGGCTCGAACGGCAGGGCGGATGGTCCACGCCGAAGGTCCGAATCGATCAGGAGGAACAGATGAAAACGATTGAAGTCGAGCATACAGGCGGTCCGGAAGTACTGAAGCTGAAAAATATCGCCGGGCTGGAGTCCCCGGGGCCCGGCCAGGCCATGGTTCGTGTAGTGGCTGCGGGCGTTAATTTCATGGACGTAGGACAAAGGCGCGGCAGCTATCCCAGGCAAGTGCCGTTTACGCCCGGTGTTGAAGCTGCCGGAGTCGTGGAGTCAATTGGCGATGAGAAGGACGAAGCGTACGGCATTAAGCCGTCGAGCCGCGTAGCGTACGTGGATCAGCCGGGCGCCTACGCGGAGGCAAGTTTAGTCGCGGCCGACCGCCTGATTCCCTTGCCCGACGATTTTACGTTCGAAGAAGGCGCGGCGTTCCCCATGCAAGGCATGACAGCGCAGTACCTGCTTCACGAATACCGCAAGCCCAAGCCGGGCGACGTGGTTTTGGTGCATGCGGCGGCAGGAGGCGTGGGACAGTTGCTGGTGCAGTGGGCGCGCCACCTCGGCGCGCGTGTGATTGGCACGGTTTCCTCGGCGGAGAAAGCTCGAGTTGCGCGAGAAGACGGCGCCAGCGACGTAATTGATTATACCCGGCAGGACTTCGCGGCCGAAGTTAAACGGCTGACGGACGGCCACGGCGCCGACCTCATCTTGGATGGAGTAGGCAACGCCACATTCCGGGGCAATTTAGAGGCTGTGGCGATCCGCGGACATATCGTCATCTTCGGCGCCTCCAGCGGCCCCGCCGATCCGATCCTCCCCAATTCCCTGATGCCGAAATGCATTTCCGTATCCGGTGGAAGCCTGGCCAAGTTCATTGCCAAGCGTGAAGACTTGTTGCGCCGGGCCAACGACGTGATCCGCGGCATGCGCGAAGGCTGGCTCAAATTGCACATCGACCAGGCGTTCCCCTTGGCTGACGCCGAGGAAGCTCACCGCCTGCTGGAAAGCCGAAAAACCACCGGCAAGCTTGTGCTGACGGTCAAGTAGATCGAGCTTTCAGCCTGCGGGCTTTGAGTCATCCCACCGGCGGGCAACCAGTGAATGAATGCACGATGATCGCACTACCGCCGCTGGTGTCCGGAAATAACGGGTTGCGGGTATGTTTCACGGGCCGCGCCTGTGCTCTTCTGTATTTGTGGCTTGCTCACCGGCAATGAAAGTGTTCGCCGTGCGAGTCATCCCGCTCGCTCGGTCAGGCGATTCGTTCGATCCGCCGATTCGCGGCCCAAATGTAGTTGGTCGAGGGCGTTCGAACGCAAGTGGCACATCTCCTGAGCGAACAACGGAACAATCTCGTTTGGAGGATGCTCATGAAGTTTCTCATTCGCCTCGCTGTGGTGACTGCGATCGCGGTCGGAGTGATCGGATTGACGCCGGACTTCATCCGCTACATGAAAATCCGAGCGATGTGAGCACGACCCCCCGCTTCCCCGGACGGGTCCGTTCGCTTGCCCGAAAATGGATTACATTATTTGGACGCGTCGGAGCCACGCCTAACACGGTATCAGAACTGGTTAATCGACCGCGTTCACGCGGATGCCACGCCCGGTAGAAGACCAAGTACGTGGCGCCGGGCCGCCGCCGGTCCTGGCCAAACAGCGGGCTGCGACGTCTCTCAAGCCTCCTTTCCGGCCATCACCTGGGCGTGCCCGAGGAAGGCCACCAGCGAAACTCCACCGACAATATTACCCGCCAAGGTAGGCACGAGGAACGCTGTTAAGTAGTACCCCCAGCTCATATTGCCCGCCGCGATTTCGTAGAACATTTTGTTCGAACCTGCGATGACGTGATTGAATCCGCCCAAGCCGATCAGGTACGTGACGATGATGATGATACTAACCTTGGCGGACTCGGCCGCGGGCAGCATCCAGACCATTAACGCAATCAGCCATCCGGCGAAAATCGCGCGCAGCAACACCACCCAAAAGCTGCTGTCCGGAGCGGGCGCGCTAACTGAGGCCAGGGCTTGTTTCGTGTGCTCGTTGAAAATCCCGGTGCGGGCAATCGCAAAGGCAAAAATGCATGTGCCCACAAGGTTGGCCAGCAGAACCACGGACCAGAGCCGCACGACGCTCAGCGCCGTAGCCATGTTGCGCTTGGCGAGCAGCGGGAGAATGGCCGTGAGCGTGCTCTCCGTGAATAGCTGTTGCCGGCCCAGCACGACAATCAAAAATCCAACACAGTAGCCCAGCTTGGAGATCAACGCCGTCCAGTTCCGTTCGGGCAGATAGGCGGAAAGCAGCGCTTCCGCCACCAGTGAAAACCCCATGGAGAGCCCGGCCGCCAAGCCGGACCAGGCCAGCGCCGATGAGGTGCGCTTGAATTCATCTTCGCCTTCGCGTTTGATGGTTTCATGAACAATGTGGGCGCCGATGGCCACCCGCTCTTCCACTTTTTTGATCTCCGAGCGGGTGCTGACGCCCGAAGTGGATTCCGGTTCGGAGTGCTTCATGTGCCCCGCTTCCGGCGTATTGCGGCCCGCGAGTCCACTCGAAAGTTAATATCCGAAGATGATGACGCATCCATAATAAATATCTATCCTCGGAATAACCTCTTGCTTGGAATTTTGTGTTCTTGCAATCCAGTAAGTTACTTAGTACCCTTACGACGGTTCAGTACAGTTACAGCGTTTTGGCCGGGAGAACTAGGGGTTTTCGTTCATTGTCCACACGGGGTGTCGCGTGTGAGTTTCTTACTGAGGGCAACGCATGCTCGTGGGACCTTCGGAATTTTTAGTTCACTGGCGAAATTTGAGAAGGTATAGATTCCACATCGTCGCGGCTCTTCTCCTCCTGCCTTTTGCGGCGTCGCCGTCTGCACGGGCCCAGCAACAACCGAATAACGCCGATAAACCACTGAACCTCTCCGACTTAGCAGCCGAAAACATGAGCCGTGTGGCGGCTTCCGCTGCCGACATCAAGGCGATTCTGGTCAAGGAACCAGGTCTGCTGGTGGAACTGCAGCGTTGGGTTGCGAAGGATGCTACCCAGCATGGTCAAATCGTGGGTGAGTCGGACCTCAGCGAATACGCAATTTTTGACCGGCTGGATGCAGACATCGAGTTCCGTTCCGTAGCTACTTTGCTGCTTCAGAGGTACGGGTACCTCGTGCCAAAGGTTAATCCTGAGTCCGACCTCGCAAAAGAGCAGGAACTGCTGCGCGTAGAGCGCACCAAGTGGGTCGCGCAGGCGGAAGAAGAAGAACGGGCGAAAGCGCAGCAAAGGGACGAGGAGACGCTTAAACAGGCGGCCTCCAACGCCTGCCAAATGCAACGCGATCCGACTTGCATGAATTCCTCCCAGCAACCGAACGGGCAGCCTTATTCGAATACGGGTCAAGGGCGTCAAAACGGCTTATTCCCCCAGGGGAACCCGCCGAACGACCAGACTTTTCCGGCCTATCCGAACTATCCGGTCAATCCGACGAGCCCCGGCTTTCCGTTGCAGCGGACTCAGTTAATGCAGACCGGGAATTCCACGTCCGACTACGATTCCCAGTTCCCGCAGCTATTCATGGCTAATTCGGGGACCGGCAATTCCTATGCAAACGGTTTAGGGATGGGCGGTTTTGGCAACATGTCATCGTCGGATTTGGACGGGTCGGGCACGAACGGACAACTCGCCGGTCTTTTCAATAATCAAAGGCAAAGTATGGGGGGCTCGCCTGAAGGAATGTTCCCAGGCTCCGGATTTGGCATGGGGATGGGGACAGATTCCGGAATGGGCATGGGCATGAACGGCATTGGCGGCATTGGCGGCATCGGTGGAATCAGCGGATTACTCGCGAATGGGGGGCAGGGCAACGGGTTAGCGAATCCCGAATCTTCCGCGCTCGTTCCGATGCAGCCCTACCGGCGTTATCCACCCACTACGCCTCTGCAGCCACCCGAGATGGTTCGAAAACCGAATCCCTACGAAAACGTCCCGTCCCTCGTCGACATGTATATGCAAACCATGGCGCGGCCGGCGACGCCGAGACGCTTCGGTATTGACGTCTTTCAAAACGGAACTCGCGACCTCGAACTCATTCCCATGGACCTGCCTGCCGGCCCGGAATACGTGGTGGGGCCCGGCGACGGCTTGACCGTCGATCTGTGGGGCAGCGCGTCGATGCGGCTCACCCGTACCGTGGACCGCGGCGGGCAGATCAGCCTTCCGGAAGTGGGACCTGTTCTTGTCAGCGGAAAAAATCTGGCCGCGGTGCAGCAGGATTTGCAGCAGATCCTGAAGACTCAGTATCGAAACATTTCCGTAGGGGTTTCGCTGTCGCGGCTTCGAACGATTCGCATTTATGAAGTGGGCGACGTCACTAATCCCGGGGCCTACGACATCAGTTCCCTTTCGACGCCTTTGAACGCGTTGTTCGTCGCCGGAGGGCCCTCTCCCCGCGGCTCGCTGCGAATTTTGAACCACTATCGTGGAAGTCAGCTGATCCAGACGGTCGACGTCTACGATCTACTTCTGCACGGCGTAAAGACAAACATCGAGCGCCTCGAGAACGGTGACACCGTTCAGGTACCTCCCATCGGTCCGGAGGTTACCATCGAAGGAATGGTGCGGCGCCCGGCCATTTATGAGCTGAAGGATGAGAAGGATCTCGCTGCGGTGCTGGAACTGGCGGGCGGCCTTCTTCCCACGGCGGCCCTGCGGCACATCGAGGTCCAGCGGCTGATCGCGCACGAGAAGCAGACCATGCTGAGCTTGGATATACCGGAGGCATCGGACCCGGGCGAAATCACCAAAAAGCTCGAAGCGTTTCCGATTCAGGACGGCGACCGCATTCGTATTTATCCGATCGCACCCTACAGCCAGGACACGATTTATCTGGAGGGTCACGTCGTTCGTCCGGGACGTTATTCCTACCGCGATGCCATGCGGGTTACGGATTTAATCTCGTCGTATAAGGATCTGCTTCCCGAACCGGCGACCAATTACGCGGAGATCATTCGATTGAATCCTCCCGACTTCCGGCCGAGCGTGGAGAGTTTCAGTCTGGTCGATGCGCTGGCGGATCCATCCAAAGCGCCGGTGCTCCATCCGATGGACACCGTTCGGATTTTCAGCAAGTTCGATTTCGAGAATCCGCCAACCGTTGCAGTCCTTGGAGAAGTGCGGGCGCCTGGCGCCTACCAGACTGCGGGACAAATTCGTTTGTCGGACGCGGTTCACTTGGCGGGAGGGCTTAGCCCTGACGCGGAAACAACGGACGCCCAGGTATTTCGGTATTTGCCGGATGGAAAGCTGAAGGTCTTCAGCGTCGACTTGAATCAGGCGTTGGCAGGAGACGCGCTCGATAACATTTTGCTCGAGCCTCGGGATCGCCTGCTGGTGCACCGAAACCCGGATAGCGTGGAAAGGGCCACGGTCTATATCCAAGGCGAAGTGGGCAAGCCGGGGCGGTATCCGCTGACAACGAACATGCACATCGCCGATCTGATCCGCGTAGGCGGAGGTCTGACGCCCAGCGCGGACACGCAGTCCGCCGACCTGACCAAGTACGACTGGTCGAATCAGACAAAATTGGCGGGTCATCAGGAAGACGTGACCATCTCCGCGGCCCTTGCCGGCGACGTGAATTCAAATTTGCCGCTTCAGAACGGCGATGTCTTAACCATTCGTCAATTGCCCGGCTGGAATGATCTCGGAGCATCCATCACGTTGAAGGGTGAAGTGAAGCACCCAGGAGCATATGGCATTCGTCCGGGGGAGCGGCTAAGTTCGATTCTGGAGCGCGCCGGCGGCTTCCAATCCGACGCTTACCCTTATGGCGCCGTCCTCCAGAGGACCCAAGTGCGTGAACTGGAGCGAAAAGAACAGGACGATATGGTCGTGCGGGCGAAAAGCATGCAGACCAGCATCGAGCTGATGCCCGAGAGCGATCCGAGACAGAAGGAAGCAAAGGCGGCCGCGCTTCAGCAGTATCAAACAACCGTGGAGGAACTAGTAGCCAATCCTCCGCTGGGACGAGTTTCGATTCGAATTTCCTCCGACATCCGTCGTTGGAAAAACACCTCGGCGGATGTTGAAGTTCGAGCGGGAGATTCTCTGATCATTCCGAAAAAGCCGAGTATTGTGATGGTGTCGGGGCAAGTGTTCAATCCAACCGCTGTTGCTTACGCGCCCCGGTAAGAGCGCGAAGTGGTATCTCGCCAGGCGGGAGGCCCCACCCAACTCGGCGACAAAAAAGCAGTTTTTGTAGTCCGCGCCGATGGCTCGGTGATCGGCTACAAGAAAAGCATGTTCATCGGAGACTCCATGGGTGAAGTGCTGCAGCCGGGAGACACCGTGGTCGTGCCGGAGAAAGCGCTCGGCGGGCCCGTGCAATGGCAAGTCATCTTCACAGCCGCCCAAGTCGCAAGTTCCGTCGCCACCTCCGTATTTTTGGTGCTGCATTATTAGTGTGAACCGAGAATGAAACAAAGGGGCGCCAACGATTTTGTTGAACTGTTTCCTATTACGCTACCGCGAGTTCGCTATTCGCGGCGGCGTGTGTGGCGCAGACCTCCAATCAAACGCCCAATCAAACGTCCGGTCAAACGTCCGATCAAACGGCAGTGCAATCCGCGCCCCCGAGCTCCTCCACCCATTTGCAGGACCAAACCCCGGACAAACCGCAAAAAAAGACCCCGCAGGATTCCCAAGATCCGAATGCGGACAAATCGAACCCTCTAGGGATTGGCCTGTTAAAGAATCTCGTGCTGGATCAAAAGGCGATCTGGACGAGCCCGGCTCACCTTCACTGGGCCGACGGAACTTGGCTGTTCCCATTGGTCGCCGTCAGCGGAGGATTTTTTGCCACCGACCGCGCCGTTCCTCCCGCTCTGTCGACAGATCAAAACAAGTTAAATCGATACGTTTCGATTTCGAACTACGGCCTCTATTCCATGATCGGCTTCGGCGGCGGTCTGTACCTGTGGAGCAAAATTTCTCATGACGATCACCAGCGAGAAACAGGCATCCTCGCTGGCGAGGCCGCGATTGACGCCCTGGGCGTGACCACGGCTCTGAAGTACGCATTTGGAAGGGCGCGGCCATACCAGGACAACGGGCTGGGCGATTTCTTTCAAGGCGGGACTTCATTCCCGTCGGACCATTCGGCGGTTGCCTGGTCCATCGCCAGCGTCATCGCCCATGAGTACCCGGGTCCAGTCACGCAAGTCGCGGCTTATGGCCTGGCTACAGCCGTCAGCGCTACTCGCGTTCTCGGCAAGCAGCATTTCCCTTCGGATGTCCTTGTCGGCGGCGCAGTTGGATGGCTGATCGGGCGTCAGGTCTACCGCGCGCATCACGATCCCGAATTGGGTGGAGGAGGCTGGGGCAACCTTTCGGGAAGCGACGAAGCCGACGAGAACCGTCCACGCAAGGAGATGGGATCACCCTCCGTGCCATTGGATAGCTGGGTCTATTCGGCATTCGAGAGGCTCGCGGCCCTGCGAGCCATCAACACCGAACTGATGGGCGTGAAGCCATGGACACGGATGGAATGCGCCCGCCTCACGGAAGAAGCCGGCGAAGCATTGCAGCAGGGGCTGGTAAACGATGCGGACGAGGCCGCCCGGATCCAGTCTCAACTGGAAGACCAGTTCGCCTACGAGATCAATTTGCTGGGCGGCGGGCACAATCTCACTGCAAATCTGGAGTCCGCCTATGTACGGGCGGTCTCGATCAGCGGTCCGGCGCTGACCGACAGTTATCATTTTGGCCAAACGATTTCCTACGACTACGGGCGACCCTTTGAGCGAGGCACAAACGGACAAGCCGGTGGGGCCTTCAGCGCGGCCGCCGGTCCCCTCGTCCTGTACATTCAAGCGGAGTACCAGCACGCGCCTTCCGCTCCCTCCCTGTCCGCCCCGGCGATCGACGCGATTTCGCTGGCCGACATGGTACCCACTTCACAAGTGCAGGCCGGTCCAATCGCACCGGTGAATCGACTTCAGCTGCTGGACTCCTATGTCGGAGTGAATCTCGGAAACTTTCAGGTCACGCTCGGAAAACAGAGTCTATCGTGGACCCCGGCGCCCGGAGGGTCGATGATCTGGAGCAACAACATCGATCCGGTAAATATGGTGCGCTTCGTCAATCCCGAGCCGATTCGCTTGCCGCTTTTTCTTAAGTATTTCGGACCGGTCCGCATCGACCAATTTTTTGGGCGACTCGAGGGCCACTCGTATGTCCCGCGTCCCTTTATCTACGGCCAGAAGATAAGCATGAAACCGTGGTCTCTCCTTGAACTTGGATTTGCGCGAACCGTCGAAATCGGAGGACAAGGAAGCCGGGACCCGCTCACCGGGAAAGACCTGGTTGAGAGTTTTTTTGGAACTTACAACAGCGCGCTCAATTCCATCCCGGGCAAGACCAGCACCGAGATGGACTGGACTTTTTATGTTCCGTGGGTCCGAAATTACATCGTACTTTATGGTGACGCCTACGCGGTTGATGACCAGCTGCCGATCAAAGACCCACCGAAGAATCCATGGCGTCCGGGAATTTACATCACACGGTTTCCCGGACTACCCAAACTTGATCTTCACGTAGACTCAGTTTCCACAGAACAGCCCGGCTTCACTTTTGACAAATTCTACGTCCCGGGAGGTCCGGTCAACAGCGGCCAATTCAACTATTGGAATGGGGACTATCCCGACGGGTACACAAATGGCGGGAACATCATTGGCAACTCTGTTGGCAGAGACGGAAGGGCATTCGAAGGCTGGCTGACTTATTGGCTTACATCGCGCAATACCGTGCAAGTTTTTTATAAGAAAAGTTCTGTGGCTGGAGATTTCATGCCGGGAGGAGCGGCTTGGCAAGACTATGCGGTGCGGAATGAAATGTACCTGCGGTCAGGTTTCTATTGGAAGACGGAATTCCAGTATGAGCACATTTCACGCTACCCGGTATTGTTCAACGGACCGCAGAACAATTTGACGGCAATTTTGGAAATAGGCTTCTGTCCCCGAGACAAATCGCCTAAATGACGCAGAGAAGGGGGAAGCCATGAGTGATCCTGTCCGTTTGGCTCGAGAGAAGCGTCACCGGGAGGATATGATATTGCAGCAGCCGGGTGTAGACACAATGCAACCCGAGGTCCGAGATTCCAAGCCTGGGAGCGTCCGCTCGGTGGACGCACAGAGACTAATTTGGGGAAGTCGCCGATTTATTTTTCGACTTACAGCGGCCGGTGCGGTGTTGTCCGCGCTGATCGCATTCTTGATTCCCAACCGATTCGAGAGTACAGCACGATTGATGCCCCCGGATGAAGGAGGCTCCGGTACCGGTCTGAGCCTGGCGATGATGGCGGCGGCGGGTGGTAGTCTTGGCTCCCAACTTGGTTCGGGGCAAGTCGGTTCGAGCTTAGGTTCAGTGGCCGGAGACCTGCTTGGACTCAAAAGTTCATCCGACCTGTTCATCGGCGTTTTGCAAAGCCGGACTGTATTGGACGACGTGGTCAATAAATTTGACCTCAAAAAAGTTTATTCCGATCGGCTGATGGAAGATGCCCGGGAAGATCTGCAAAAGAACACGACTATCTCCGCGGATCGCAAGAGTGGAATCATTGAGATTCAAGTCGTGGACAAGAGACCTGCGCGTGCCGCCGGGATTGCTGGTGAATACGTCAATGAGCTCAACAAGGTGGTAGTTCTGCTGAATACCTCGGCGGCCCATCGCGAACGCGTATTTTTGGAGGACCGTCTGACTCAGGTCAAACAGGATCTCGAGACTTCCGAGCAGAATTTCAGCCGATTTGCCGCCAAGAACACTGCATTGGATATTCCGACGCAAGGAAAGGCAATGATTGAAGCAGCAGCCAGCCTGGAAGGCGAGTTAATCGCAGCCCAGACGGAATTGGAAGGATTGAAGCAAATATATGCCGATGGGAACGTAAGGGTTCGAGCCGTTCAGGCGAGAGTCGACGAACTTCGACGGCAACTTGAGAAAAATTTGGGTGGCCAGTCCAACGCCCAAGGCGCCGTCAAGGGGGAGGAGCAACAATCGCTTTATCCATCCATGCGAGAGCTTCCCGCACTCGGGGTCGATTATGCCGACTTGTATCGAAGCACTAAAATCCAGGAGATAGTTTTCCAAACACTGACCCAGCAATACGAACTTGCGAAGGTTCAGGAGGCAAAAGAAACGCCTAGCGTCAAGGTTCTCGACTCTCCCGACGTGCCGGGAAAGAAATCTTTTCCCCCGAGGCTTCAGATCGTGATTCTAGGGACGATATTGGCATTAGCAATGGGTGTTGTCTGGGTAATCGGGAAGCACCACTGGGACAGGGTCGAGGCGGAGGATCCCCAAAAAGCCCTCGCTTTGGAAGTCTTTCACACAATTGGCGCCCAAATGCCGTGGGTCGCCACGAATGGTTCTGGTTCGAATTCTATAGGTCGCAAAGTTTGGAGCAGAATTCGCCGAGGCAAAGAACACTCGAACGTTGACTTATAGCCCTTGAGCCCGTGCAAGTGCACTATTATCATTGGGTTATGTCACAAAAGCCCTGTAAGTGACGGGGCGGAGCTGTATGAGGATTCAAGGGAGCGCTCGTGTGGCATGTCTGATCTCAAACACGACAAAACCAGCGCAGAGCTCCGAGCTACCTTCACTTCAGTGGCAGGCTCATTGGTATGCCGCCTACACGAGTGCGAATCACGAAAAGCGCGTAGCCGAGCAACTGTCGCATAGGATGATCGAGCATTTCTTGCCTTTGTACCAATCGACACGGGCCTGGAAGGACCGGAGGGTTAAGTTACAGCTCCCTTTGTTCCCTGGTTACGTTTTTGTGCGGCTAATGCTGGATGACCGCTTAAAAGTGCTGCAAGTTCCAGGAGTGGTAAAACTGGTTGGTTTTGGTGGATCGCCCGCACCCGTGCCGCAAGAAGAAATCGATGCTTTGCGAACCAGTTTGTTGATTGGCGTTCGTGCCGAACCTCATCCATATCTTACTGAAGGACGAAGGATGACAATAAAGAGCGGCCCGTTTGCCGGGCTTACCGGGATCCTGGTGAAAAGGAAGAACAGCTTAAGGTTCGTGATGTCTGTGGAAACGATTCGGCGGTCGATCACCATCGAGATCGAAGCAGTGGACCTGGATGCACAGCCGAATGTTAGGACCACGAATATCTGAGGCGAGTTTTCAGTCGCTCACAGTCGTATAGTAGTTCTCTAATGAAGAGATTACTACGTTCCATACTTAAGCTGGGCGCCGGCGAAGCCGTTTCTAAGTTGGCGGCATTCGCGTTCTATGGATATCTATCCCGAGCTTTCGGTGTCGAACTGCTGGGGATCGTGGCTCTTTCGCAGACGGTGGCCGGATATGTGATGCTGGGAACAGACTTGGGGCTGCGATTGATCGGTGCGCGGCTGGTGGCCCGAGACGCGAGTGCCGCGCCTGCGGTCATACGTGAGGTACTAAAGAAACGGGTTCTCGCGTGCTTCGTGTGCACATCGCTCGCTTCGATTTACGCTCTGCGGGGACCTCTCCCGGCAGGTGCGAGATATTACGTTTTGGGCTTCGCTTTAGGCGTGCTCCCCTATGCCTTTTCTCTGGATTGGCTGGCGTGGGGACTTAATCACTTCGGATGGCTTGGGGCCTGGAGAGGCGGCGTTAGCCTCTTGTTCGCTCTAGGCGCGATTGTCGCCATTCGTGGAGGCAATGCAGCCCTGCCCTCGATCACAATTGCGAACGCCGGAAGCGTAATTCTTGGCATCATTATGCTGTGGGCTCTTTGGAGATTACGTTGGCAATCGCCTCAAACGGACTTGGAACACGAGAACGGCGAGATTAAAAAACAATTTCTGTGGGCCGCGGTGCTCCCGCTGGGGGCAGCAACGATTTTGAATCTGATGTTTAATAATTTCGATACGGTCATGCTCGGCGCCATGGCTTCCGCGAGGGAGCTCGGGCGTTATAGCGCTGCTTACAAGATTTTGTTCGCGATCTTTGGCGGGTATTACTTGTTGACGCAATCGCTATATCCGAGGCTTTCGCATTTGCGGGGAGGGTATCGGGTGCGGCGATTTTTTTTGTATTCACTCGCCGGCGTGTTTCTTGCCGGAGGATGCCTTGCCTCAGCGATCGCCATATGGGCCGAGCCGATTTTGCGCACCATTTATGGCAGCGATATGAATGCAATTCACCTACTGCGGCTACTGAGCTTCGCAATCCCGATGGATTTCTGCGTAGCCCTAATGGGTACGGCGCTCGTGAGTCGAGGATTCGACAAAGCGCTTTTGTGGGGCGTGGGCTCCGCCGCAGCGTGCGACATTTTGCTGAATCTCTGGCTTATCCCCGTTCATGGGGCAACGGGCGCTGCGTGGGCCACGGTTACGTCCTACTTGGTTCTGCTAGTGATTCTTGCTAAGCCTTGCCTAGGGGGATCTATTTTCAAAGATCATGACGCCGCGTCTGATTCCATGCAAGCGACCCTGAACGCAACGGCATAGGCTTTCAAAAGCGGGTCGTTCAAGGAACGTATCATGGCAACAACTTCGAATCAACCGAGCACGTCAACTACCGCAGGAGGTTACTTCGCCCATTATTCGCAAGTCAATGATTTAACTTCCGAGGGGAAACGTCTTCAGTGGCCGTGCTACCGTGCGATTTTTGAACGTTTCCTGCCGAATGATAAGAAGGCCAAAATCCTCGATGTGGGTTGCGCCGCGGGACAAATCATGGAATGGCTGGAACGGGATTTGGGATACGATGACGTTCGAGGAATTGAGAGAGATTCGCGACTCGCTTCGTTCGCCGCGGAGTGTGGCATTGGAAGAGTCGAGGTCTGTGACCTGCGAACTTGGTCTGATTCGGGGACGTTTGACTGTATTTTTCTAATAGACGTCCTGGAGCATATTTCCCGAGCCAAACATCTCGACGTATTACGCTATTTGGCGGGAAAACTGAATCCAAATGGTGATCTGATCATCGGAGTACTCAATGCGAACTCGACTTTTGGGGCTCGCCACCGTTATAACGACCCCACCCACTTCCGATCCTATAGGGGGTACTCGCTGAGGACCGAGCTTGTAGAGACGGGCTTCTCGCGGGTAGCGATCCATGGGGACGATGTCTGGATGCCCCAATCAATAAAAGGTGTTCTGCGATTTTCGGTAAAACTCCTGGTTCGATTATTTCGGCGACTAGAAGCAGCGGCTGAGTATGGCGAGGAGGGACCGAGCATGCCTTTGTCTCTCAATCTTGTCGCCACGGCATGCCGGTAAGAGGTCATGGAGAGTATCCTCATTGTCGATCTCTGCGGAACCTTAGTTTCTGAAGACACTACGCGCGGATTTCTGCGCTGGCTGCCGTTACGAAATTGGCGCAGAGCGCTTCGCAGCGTGGGCTTTACCCGCTTCCTGGCCGTGCTGAGCAGAGCGATAAAGCGCGACGTGGCCAGGGAGCTGTTGGTTTTAGCGACACGCGGCCTGCCGAGAGAGTTTTTATACCTGCAGGCGGAGGCCTATATGCAGGACCGACTGGCGCGAGCCTCCAATTCGACTGTGCGGGAAGCTATAGCCAGAGCGCAAAGTGAGGGAACCTCTGTGTATATTGCCACCGCGAGTCTTGACGCTGTTGCAAGCGCGGTTGTGAAACAGTTGCGGCTCGACGGGATGGTAAGTTCTCGCTTGGGTTATGACGATCAAGGAATTTGCAGTGGGCGGTTCTTGATCGATGTTACAGGTAATAAGTGGGACTCTTTAAGTTCCACAGTCCCGCGCGACGAGCTGCGCGCCGCGACAGTATATACCGATAATCCTGAAGATCATGACTTGATTCGAAACGCCAAGTGCGTTTATTTTTGTGGCGACCCTTCTCAATTGTCCGGATTAGAACCGTCTCAACTTATTAAAATCGTGTTTTTGCCGAGGGGAACACGGGTGTCGTGTGCATGCGGTTGATCGAACTGCCGTTCGCATATATATTTCGTACCCGTCTTAAGAACTACCGTAGCTTGATCGGTTACGTCGCACGCGAATGGGTTCCTCTGATTATTACATTGCAAGTAGCGTATTCCGCGCAGTGGTGGCTGTGCAGCGCAATGTTCATTGGGTTTTTGTCGCTGTATGAGTGCGGTTACTTGGTGAATGACTTACTGGATCTTGGCGATGAGCCCGGTGGAAATCGAATTGAACGCTTACAGATTAGGCTGCTGCCGTTCTGGTTTTCTCATCTATTTGTGTTTGCGTCAGTAACCGGAATGCTTTTCTTGATCAGGGGAGCCCGGTTCGGGCTGAACTTTGCCGGACTTGGCGCCATGGTTTTTGGCGTTCTTCTGATCCACAGCGTTCGATCGGTACGCAGCGTTCCGTTTCTGCGTATTTTTACGTTCACGATCCTGGCGGTCTACAAGTTCGCACCGGTTGTGGTTCCTCAGGTTCCATTGGCGGACGGCCAAACTCTATTGATGGCCGTGTTTCTGTGTTACGGATTTCCACGCGCGATGTTTTACGCGATTCGTAAATTAGGCAACTCCGAATCCCGAACAGCTGTGGAGCGATCATTTGTTTTTTTTGAGTGTGCAGCGTTGATCGTCTTTGGCCCGATACTGGTTACGGTGCGATGGGAAACTCCCCGCGAAACGGCGATCAGTCTGATCTGGGTATTGTATTGCGCGACGGCCGCGTTGTTCCTGGGGTTGAATCTGCTGAGGCTAAGGTTCTCAAAACACGCGGAGCAGCCGTTTTGATCAAATGTGATCCAGCCTGCTGAAACTTGCCGGCTGAAATCGGTACCAAGTACGCGACGATCAGCGTATTGGAGATTCTAGCGACCACTGCAGGACCAACCGCCTACTTTTTTTGGAGTAAATAGAGTTTCAGACGAACATGTCCATCCGTGAGCGCATAAAACGTACGCTACCGATGCCACTGGCTGACACGCTCAGGTCCCTTAGGGACAATTTGGAAATAGCGCTTTTCAAACAGAGGACTGTTACTCACACCTATGGTGACATTCAACTTAACCTCAGGATTGCTGATCCATGTGCTGCTGAATGGTATGACAAGGACTGGCGTGAGCCTCCAGAAATAACGTTTCTAAAGACAAAAAGGCTCAGGCCGGGCGCTCGCGTTTTTGACATTGGGTCACACCAGGCAGTGATAGCGGTAATGTTGGCAAAAATCGTTGGTAAGTCCGGAACGGTGGTCGCCCTTGAGCCTGGTCGATTTAATTTCAAAGCGGCAACGACGAATAAAGCTTTGAACGCTGTTGATAATGTCTTGTTGATTAATGGGGCGATCTCCGAACGCTGCGGCGAGATAGCTTTTCGTGATGGCCTCAATGGTAGAATTGCTCCTTCTGGATATCTTGTAAAATGCTTCACAATCGACGCTCTTGCGCAGATTTATGGGCGGCCGGACGTTGTGTACTTGGATGTCGAAGGGGCTGAGAGCCGAGCCCTGATGGGCGCCGTGAGGACATTGGGCAGTGAGGCGGATTGGTTTGTAGAGGTCCATTCCGGATGCGGCCTTGAAACGCCATTCGGGGGGAACGCAGGCGAGATTATAAAAATATTTAAGTCTGCGGGCCATTCTTTGTACGTCGAATATGACGGTCAATTTGAACCCTTTAACACCGTTCCAGAGGGACGTTTTTTTCTGATCGCAACGCATCCAGATTGATTCAGTGTTGGAAATCCGACCGGTGGAGGTTTCCTTCATGAATGGCAATACACCCGCCAATCTTGGGTGGCTTGAAATGGGAAAAGATTGTGATTAACGAGCCGACTAAATTCTCCTTGATCTTGGCGACACTTGGAAGAACCGATGACCTTGCTCGGTTTCTTCTGCATCTTGATCAGCAGTCCTATCGAAATTTCGAACTCATTATTGTTGACCAGAACCATAATGGGATGCTCGAGCCGCTGATCCAACGATACAAGGAGAAGTTTCCACTCTCGCATCTTCGGTCCGAGCGAGGACTCTCTCTAGCTCGGAACGTTGGTTTGCAACACGTCTCCGGCGACATTGTTGCGTTTCCAGATGACGACTGCTGGTACGCTCCGGATTTGCTGGAACAAGTAGCGAACTCGTTCCGCCGGAATCCCGATTGGGATGGCCTCACGGGGAAAGCCGTTGACGACAGTTGTCCTGGCTCTTTCGGGCGGTTTCCGAACGAGAACGGCTGGCTCGACAAGAAAAACGTCTGGCGGCAGGGAATTTCAATCACAATATTTTTACGCGCACGGGTGGTTCGCGCGACTGGTCAGTTTGATGAGTCTCTTGGGGCCGGCTCTCAAAACGGCAAACTTTCCGGAGAAGAGACGGATTATCTGATACGGGCCCTCGAGTCCGGATTTCGAATCTACTACTGCGCCGACATGCATGTATCTCATCTATATCCCGCCTCCACGTATGATCGCGACCTCGCTAAGAGGGCCTTTTGTTATTCGGTTGGCTTCGGGTATGTCTTGAGAAAGCATAATTACCCAATTCAGTTTGTCGTCTATAGCTGGGTGCGAGCCCTTGGGGGAGCCTTGGTTTCCTTAATGACGTTGAACTTTGCGAAGAGTCGGTATCACTTTGCCACTCTCAAAGGTCGTGTCCTGGGATGGCTCGACTAAAACTGGCAAAGGTACTCTACGCGCTGGCTTTGCTGGCGATGCCATTGTCCTATGCCTTGAAGAACGTCTTCGCGCTCGTGGGAGTTACTTGGGTAGACCCCACTCTCATTCTAGGTCTGATCGTCTTTGTCCTGATGGGACTGCCGATAAAAGAAAAATCTTCGCTTTGGCTCCTCGGTTCTGCATTTCTAAGCGCCTTCATCGGCATGTTCTTAATGCACGCGTCCCCAGACCGAGGAAAAAGCGCTCTGGATGTTTATTCAGTTGAACCGATCCGACTGACGTTGAACATTATTTGGTTTTGGGTCTCAATAACCTTCGTGAAGATGGACCGGAAGCTCGTTCTGCGATGGCTGGCCGTTTGCGTCGCCTGGGAATTTTTCATTGCGTGCTATATCTATTTTGCGTTTTACGATTTGCTGCCAGTCCCGGACATAGTAAAGCTTTACCTGGATATCTACAAAACCAGACAGGTTGTGTTTTGGGGCAAACTCCCTATCTATCGAATGGCCGGAACCTTTGATGAATCCCCACTCTTTGGTCTTTTTATGTTCAGTTGTTTTGTGATTTTCGCTGTGACGTTGAAGCGTTTCGCAGACAAAAATGATCGGCCGTTTCGGGTGTCGGTGGTAATAGGTGCTATCTGTTCATTCCTGGGAACCGTTGCGTCGTTCTCAGATCAGACCCTGATCGGCTTACTCGTCTTGGGACTAACATTCGCGTTTGCGGGAAAGAGGAGCAGCCGGATTGCCCAAACGCTAGTATGGTCGAGTGTCGCACTTGGACTGGTTCTCTACGTGGCGAATGCCGAGGCCACGAGGTTGAAAAGCGAGTCGTATTATACTGGTGACCCGATCGGAAGTAGCATCGCCGAGCGCTCGTTTCATGCCAGGTACGGCTTGGGCTTATTGCTCGAAGAACCGGTTAGCGTGATCACAGGGGTCGGCCCCGGCCGCTATGGAGACTACGCCGTCCGCACGGGATACTTTCCGAGTTCAGTAACTCCTCAAATCACGATAATTGACTGGGTAGTGGAGTATGGATTTTTGGGGTTGCTATTCTTTGGTGTTTGGCTATTCAGGATTGGTTCCCGCGCTACCCTTAGCTATGGAATTATGGGTGTGATAGCCTTGGTGGCACTCGTGATCGCCAACTCGTTCCAGGCAAATTGGTTATGGGAAGCATGGTTTCTCGCCTTAGCGTTTTTGTATTCTGGCCCCCCGAGCCCTGCATTAGACGAATGGAACTATGAGACCAGAGATAACTATTGACCTGCTGCGGCTCGCCGTGGAACTGACTTTGGGATGGAATGCCTCTTCGTGATGTCTTGCCAATGCCGAATCGGACGGCTTCGAAAACTTCGCTACCGGATGTTTGCGACTCACTTCCCTCTTGATCGTCATGTGGTTGAGCTGGCGCAACAAACGGCCAGCCATTCGTTCCTGGCAAATCCTGCCAGCCAAAATACGTATCTTTTTCTGTTAAATTATCTGAAGGCATTCAGCACGGCCGAGCTTCGAAAAGAAGCCGTGCTGCCTAAGAATCCTGGACTGGGGATGCGGAAAAGGCCATTGCACGTATCTTTTGCGAAATCTTGGCTTCAATGTTGCAAGCTGCGACATCGATCGAGGCACTCAGGATTCGGCATTCGGTCAGGAGACACCGATCATTTCATCAGAAAATATCGATGTGATTCCTCTAAGGGATCCCGTAAAACTTCCGTTTGAGTCAGAATCGTTCGACATCGTGCTCAGCATGGGGGTACTGGAGCACGTGGAGAATGATTTGGAATCACTCCTGGAAATTAAACGCGTTCTGAAGCCGGGGGGCCTTTTCTTCTGTTTCTTTCTGCCGTTTATTGGATCGTGGACGCAGTATGTCATGCGGTTCAAAGGAGACCATTACCACGACCGGCTCTATTCGAAGTCAAAAGTAAACTCGCTTCTGAGGACAGCAGGACTTGAGTTGCAGGACATTTGGCATCGACAACTGTTCCCTAAAAACTCTATTCGCTATCCCGCCTTCCGTACATTTGAATCCGTGGATCAAGCTCTCGTGAGATTTACGCCACTTAAGTATCTAGCGACGAATATAGAGTTCGTAGCTTCTAGGACTACTGTCAGTTTGACATGAAAGCGAATGTAACCATCGACGCGCGGTGGATAGTCGGAGGAATCGGGACGTATATTCGTCATCTTTTGGAAGGTTTGTGTGAACATGGAAACGGCTACTACGTACATGCGATAACGCGTGAGCAACACAGGCATGTGATAGAGCAGTGGTGCCCACGGGTTACAGTGGTGAACGTTCCAATCTATACAATGCGGGAACAGTGGGCAATTCCGATGGCGGCGAAAGGATGCGATTTGCTTCACATTCCGCACTACAACATCCCGCTACTCCACCGGGGTCCTTTGGTGACTTCGATTCATGACGTCATCCATCTCACTGACCCGGAATATCGGGCGAGTATCAAGGCTTGGACGTATGCTAGGCCAATATTTAAGTTGGTCGCTCGAAAGGCGGCGCACATCATTACGGTTTCCGAGTATTCCAAGGCGCAAATCATAGAGCGACTGGGTGTCCAGTCTTCCAGAGTGAGCGCGATCTATAATGGCGTGAATGGTGACTTTCGACCTTTAGATCGAAAGAGAGCTTTCAAATTGGTTTCCGAAGCACTGGGTATTCACGAAACGTACCTGCTGTATGTCGGTAGCCTGAAAGGGTACAAGAATATTTCCAGCTTGCTGAAAGCGTTTGCGTTGCTTCGCGTGCGACGAGACATCCCGCAACGGTTACTAATTCTTGGGGACGACGCCCAAAGCTTGCACGGCCTGGCGGAGGAATGTTTGCAGCTGGGAATTCGTGACAGGACTGACTTTGTTCCTCACGTCGGTCAAGAACTTCTGCCGAGCGTCTACGCGGCAGCAGACTTGCTAGTGATGCCGTCCAAGATCGAAGGATTCGGTTTGCCGGTTCTGGAAGCAATGGCTTGCGGGACTCCGGTGATTTGTTCACGAGCGGCTTCGTTGCCTGAGGTGGGAGGAGAAGCAGTCATGTATTTTGATCCGCAGAGTCCGGAAGACCTCGCCGAAACGATCGAGCAGGTGTTGAGCTCGAGAGAGCTAATAGAAAGTTTGAGGGCGAGGGGGTTGCAGCGAGCAGCCCTCTTCACTTGGAAGAAGTCGATAGAGAAGCATATTCAAGTGTATCGGACCGTGCTCGGCTGATGTCCGGCAATGATCACAAAACGCGGAACCGACGAATCGATGAGGCATTCGGCTTGGAGAAAGGAGCGAACGAGATGCAAGCGAGTTCTTTGTTCCTGGGTGCGAATTGCGCATAGCAATTGTGCACTACTGGTTTGTGAATCGCCGCGGCGGCGAGCGAGTTGTCGAGGCATTGTGCGAACTGTATCCGCAGGCCGATCTGTTTGCACTCGTGGCGGACCGCGATGTGCTTTCTCCGGCGCTTAAGAAGCACAAACTGACAACATCCTTTCTACAAAAGTTTCCGGGAAGTCGACGCTGGCATCGGCAAATGTTCCCACTATACCCGCTGGCAGTGGAGCAGTTCGACTTACGAGGGTACGACCTGGTCATTTCCTCAGAGTCGGGACCCGCGAAAGGGGTACTCACCGGACCGGAGACGTGTCATATCTGTTATTGCCACACGCCCATGAGATACATCTGGAATTTCTACCAGGAATATAAGAACGGGAGCGAACTGGGTCCTGTGCAAAAGTTTGTCTTTGAACTGACGGCACATTATGCGCGGCTCTGGGATCAGGCGAGTGCGGCACATGTCGACCATTTTGTGGCGAACTCCAAGAATGTGTCGCGGCGAATCAGGAAGTATTATCGCCGGGATTCGGAGATTATTCACGCTCCAGTGAATGTTCGAGGCGCGTATTTATCGGATTCAATCGAGGATTATTACCTAGTGGTTGGTCAACTCGTAAATTATAAGCGAATTGACCTGGCGATTGAGGCGTGCAACAAGCTAGGTCGAAAACTGAGGATTGTAGGCAGTGGAGAAGAATACAAGCGATTGCGCCGACTGGCGGGTAAATCAGTGAGTTTCCTTGGAGCGCTCTCCGAAGAAGAAGTACATCGCCAATACGCATGCTGTCGAGCGTTGCTTTTTCCGGGTGAAGAAGACTTCGGCATAGTACCCCTAGAAGCGCAAGCTTTTGGCCGGCCAGTAATTGCGTTCGGAAAGGGCGGAGTAAGAGAGACGTTAATCGGGGCGTATGAAGACGAGTCGGTACCCCCCGAGCATGCGACGGGGAGATTCTTCGGAGATCAGACCGTAGATTCGCTGATCGAAGCGATTCGCGAGTTTGAGGAACTAGAACACCGATTCTCTCCCCGGTACATTCGGAGTCACGCGGAGCAGTTTGACAAGAGTTTTTTCCTGGAGAAGATGGGTACATTTGTGACAGCAAAGCTTGAGGAGTTTCAAAGCGGCTACTGGCAAGACGGAGAACATGTTGTGAGCCAGACTCAAAGTTGATGGAGCATGCAGGACCAATCTGTGAGGCGGATCGCTAATTTAGACAGTGGGGCCACTGTGTCTCGGGAGAAGCTTTACGTTCTCAAGGGGGGAATGACCTGCCTCTCAAGCCACAGCAGAATTACAATCTCCTTCTGAATTTCGATGATCCCAATCAGCAGAAATGAACTACTCGGATTACAAGCTCTCTTTCGAACAACGTCGCTTCTCTTTCTCGAAAGTGGCGAGCATATCCCACCGGCGAGCCCTACAAGCGATCTGGAACGAAGTGAACAACGCAACAGCATTTGCGGTATACGAGACTGCGAGCCAGAACAGTCCTCCGGAAGTGCCCATTTCAACTGCGGCAGCAATCAGACCGGCGCAGTCCAACAGCCTGATGCGCTTTAATCTGGATAACACGAAAGCAAGATATTTTTCGGTCGTGACGATCACCGAGTACAGGCGCAGCCAAGTGTCCACTCCGGTTGCCGGGGCGGCGTTCGCCATATCGGCAACGGTCATTCTGGTATCGAATACAAGGCGGAAAATTGACGGGTTGGTGGATCGACGGGCGGCGGAAGCAGCCTGTATGGTCGCGAGATTGGACTTTTCTACTGATGAAAAACCTCGCCATATTTGCGCTGATTCTTTTCTTCCCTGTGGCTGCTTTGGCGCAAGGAACGCGCGTTGATGTGTCGGCGCAATACAGCAATGGCGATGTTGTCACGACCATACAATATGCTCCCGCAACCATTTGCACGGCAACAGCCACCGGCATTCCTTGCTCGCCGACAACGACCATCTATTCCGACATTGGGCTCACCACTCCGATTAGGCAACCTGGATTTACGGCTGACTCCGAGGGGAACATTGGATTCTATGTGCCCGCGGGAATCCCGATCAAATGGACGATCAACCCGAATCCGCTATCGCCAACCGGCGCCGGTCCCTTTACGCTGCCCCCCGGCGGAGGAACGGCCGCAGCCGCCACAAACGGTATTCAGTTTGTCGATTCTGAGAATTCCGCCGGACGGGCCGGTTCTGATATTGGCGCATGGATTAATTCCGCTTACACGAATTGCCCTTCAGTTGGTTGCCGCATCGTTGTGACGGGCGGTGGTTCTTTTACGACTCCCGTAGTATTCAGCACTTCTGGCAAGCGCGCTTTTGTCGAGTGTATCCATGATGGAATTACACTAACTTATACGGGGAGCGGAACTGCGTTCACATGGAACAACGGAAATCTTCAAACCGCCAATGGCATGAAGGGATGCACAATCAGCGGCGCTGGCAGCTCTGGCGCCACAGCCTTGTCGCTTGGCGGATCGACTGGAGATGCAGCGTTCACATTTCAGGACAGCCAAATTACTTCTTTTTCGAATGCGGTGGTTTACGGTAACAATTCGTGGCAGACGACGTTCGATCACTTCGTGCTTTTGAATGACACCGTTTCAATCAATATCCCGAGTACCGTCTCCAATTCCGGGGAAAACCTAGACTTCACGAATGGCTCAATCAGCAACACAACCACCTGGGTTCCGAACAACGTGCTGATAAATTCGGCGATCGCTGACGTGAAGTTTACCAACATGAGTTTCGACGATGTCCAAGTAGTACAGACCGCCGGAAACGTGCATTATGAATCTCCTCATTTCGAAAATCCCGCTCTTGTCTTTACCACTCCCTTTGTCAGTCAATCGGGAGGTGTCAGTTCATTCGACAACCTGAACATATTCAATGACATTTCCGGCTCCCTAAGTCCAACAGATTTTGTGGATTTATCCGCCGGGGCGGCAACTCAAATTTCGGGCCTGAACATGAACAGCGCGGGAAGCATCGCTTATGGAATTCGGTTGACCGGAGTTGCCTCCCTGCTCGAATCGGGGACGATCAATACCGGGGGAACATATACGTTGTCTTCCATCGGTGTAAGCTCAGGAAATTCTTCCTGGTATGGGCTTTCACCAAGCTATCACGTCATGCGAGCAGACAATAATTTCCAGTTTCAGAATACCGGGGCTGACAATTCGCATGGCGTCCAAATCAGCCGTTCCGACTTGACGCGAGAATTCGATTGGGTACAGGGAACAAGTTCGGCAACAATTTGTGGAGGTTATGGACTGATCCAATTTTCATATGATGGAGCGGCATTCCGGAATTATACCTGTTCAGGATTCGATGGCAATTATCGTATTCTAGCTCCTCCGGTATCCTCTGGATTGACTGCGACGCTCAGCGGAACGGGAGCGTGCGGCGCTATCGGCAGCCAGACTGGCGGCCAGTGGGCAGGATCGGCTACCTGCTCCAATGCAACTGCCGCCAGCACATTGACGATCTCTCCTGGGACGATTGCACCGCATGGATGGGTGTGCACTGTGCAGGACGAAACAACGAGAACAAACCTTTTTCAGCAAACCGCCCACAACGGCACATCTTGCACCTTGACCGCCACATCAGTCACTCAAAACGATGTGTTTGTGTTCGAGGCGGTGGGCTTCTAATGCCGATCCTTCCAGTGCCACCAAGCTATGGCCCATGCACAATCGGGGCAATCTTGCTCTCAAGCCTGAGGGATGCGATTAGCCCCCGGGAGCGGATGACCGAGCCGGATGGGATAAATTGGCAATTTTGCAAAAGCGTACCAATCTAAGTCACTTGAAATCTAAAGGTTGATCGTCTGGATCGAGTCCTCTTTCCCGCACAATCGATCGGGCCAAAAACACAAATTGACCCGCGACCCAACAAATCAGTATGATTGCCCTGATAATTCGTTTGCTTATAACGTTTGTCTAATTCGGTCTCTAGTCTTCGGGCGGCGGAATACCACGTCGAGGGGATTTCGAATTTTTTGGCAGCAGGCGAACTCGACGGATACTGACAGATCCTCATTCGAGCGTCGCGCCGTTTGACTGATGACTACAGTGTTTTCCGTTTGGTCTCTAAACGCTTGATCCGATTCCTAATTAATCCCGTCCATTCTCACAATACGGTAGCCTTGGATGAGGTTCGGTGCTTTCTCAAGTTTAGGAGAGATCCCAGATCATGCTCTTTCGGTTGCGCATCTACCGGCTCCTCCTGAGAATCATAGTCTACCTTCTTGTTTTTCCTGCTTTCGAGCTGGGCTGGCAGATTTGGGCGGTGGTCATGAAATCGCTCAACCGGCCTGTCCTGTATTTTCCGCACGGGCATCTTAACGTCCTGGTTATCAGTTCGCTGGTATGGGCGTTCATGTCCGAGCACTACAAAGTGACAAACGTCGATGAACTTTTTAGAGAGCGTACCGGCGTTCGAAACACGTGGTCAGCTGCGTTGGCCACTACCGTCATTCTGCTCGGTACCCTGTATTTCATGCGGGACACCGTCTTTCCGCGTGCTCTGTTCGTCAGCGCCGTGGCGGTCCTCATCGTTCTTACCTTGTTCGTCCATGCCCTGTTTCGATTGCTGGCCCGCAGGAAATTGTGGCCCGGACATCCGATCCAGCTTCTGGTTGTGGGCGCCGACCAGTTCGCGATGGATGCCTCCGCGCGGCTTCATGGTATTGCGATCGCGCCCTGTCAGGTCGTTGGCTACGTACGTCTCCCTGGCCAGGAAGTTGCCGTCGACCATGCCCCTATTTTTGAGCTCGACAACCTTTCCGCTCTGCATCCGGGAAAGGGTGTCGACGAAGTTGTGATGGCCATTCATCCGGCTCAGTTTTCGCAAATTCCCAAGATTATCAAGGCGCTCGAGAAGCTCTGTGTTCCGGCTCGAGCAATTGTGGACTTAGGTGAAGGGATTGTGGTGCGGGAACGGTTGTTTCAACTAGGGCGCCTGCAAATGCTGGACCTCACCACGACGCCCGCCGATCTCCCCGATTACATCCTGCTGAAGAGGATTTTCGACATCTGCTTCTCAACGGCGGTGTTGGTGCTGGCATCGCCAGTAATGTGCTTGATCGCGATCATGATTCGTCTCACTTCGCCGGGTCCGATTTTCTTCGTGCAGGAGCGCATCGGCCTCAACGGGCTACCATTCCGAATGTACAAATTTCGTACATTGAACACCGTTTCCTCCCGCGAGAGCGACACGCGCTGGACCGTCAAAAATGAGCTGCATCCAGGGCACCTCGGCAGTTTCCTTCGAAAGACGAGCTTGGATGAGCTGCCTCAGTTCATAAATGTCTTGAAGGGCGATATGAGCGTCGTTGGACCCAGGCCAGAGCGGCCCTATTTTGTGAATCAATTTTCGAATGAGGTCTCGCGCTACAACAACCGCCATTGGCTACGCGTGGGCATTACCGGCTGGGCACAGGTGAACGGATGGCGCGGCGACACTTCCATCGGCAAGCGGATCGAATATGATTTGTATTACATCCAGAACTGGACTTTCGGCTTCGACTTGAGAATCATTCTGCTGACTGTGTTATCCGCGGTGATCGGAAAGAACGCATACTAGAACGAGGAATCCTGCGGGCGGCAAAAAGCGCGCCTATAATGACGAATCGAATATTTCGCTTTCGAGCGCCCCCGTTATGAGTGCTCCTCCGGCTGGAATGCAATTGCCGCTTGCGCAGACAACCTGAATCGCTGGCACTTAAAGCCCACAAGCGGATGCCTGAGAACGACCGAAACATGCACATATATTGGCGGGCAAGCCTGTAAGCCGGATTTTGTGCGGCGCTTGGGCGTTTCTGCCTGCGCGCCGTGGCGATCATTCCTCTAGGCCCAGGTTCGCACCTGGACTCCAGCAGCCTACCCGAGGGTCCTAACGAGCTGGGCAGCTCTCCCCTCCTATTTGGCCTTGCACCACGCGGGGTTTGCCGTGCCGTTCCGATTACTCGGAACGCGGTGGGCCCTTACCCCACCGTTTCACCCTTGCCAAGCGCTGCCGCCTTCCGCGAACCGCTTGCGCGGGCCGCTTTCAGACCGTCGGAAGGTTTTCCTCCCAATGGCCATCGAGGCGCCTTACACCGGCGGTTTATTTTCTGTGGCACTGTCCGTGGCCCGAATCTCCGCCTCGCTTTCGCGAACTGCGCGAAGAATCGGCCCCCTGGCGTTACCAGGCGCGTTGCCCTTTGGTCCGAGGCGCCTTGCGCCCACGACTTTCGCCGTTGGCGTTTGACACGAGGACCACGGTGTCCGGACTTTCCTCCCGGCCTGTTTTCATTCGAAAACCGGCCCAGTGATCACCCGGCCTGCCCGCCAAAGAAAGTATATCATCCAAATTTGATTGATGGTTGAAGCGATCCGGCCGGAGGTTGTCGCAGCAGACTTCACGCAGCCGCACAATTGTTGCTGGCGTACGGAACGATGAGAGACAGATTGGCTAAAAAGAAAGCGGAGCGGCAAGACGGAAGAATTTAAGCACAGTGGCAATTCATGTCGCAGAAAAGGGTACTCGAAGACAGTACTTCTCGCAACCCCAGAGCGCCGGCTGTTCGGACCGGCGCTCTAGCGCAAGATGGGGAAGAATATGTTTCGATTCGAGTAGGGCTAATTTCCGCCCGCGGTCAGCGGCTTGGCGGTGAACACAGTGATTTCCACGCGACGGCTGGCTTCGCGCGCCTTTCGGCCCTTTCCTTCGTCGATCAGTTTCTGATCTCCGAGGCCAACCATATGGATCCGATAGACGGGAACATCATGGCTGCCGACCAAGTACGAAATCACCTGATTGGCGCGCGCCCGGCTTAGCTGGTCGTTAAAAGACTTGGCGCCGGTTTGGTCGGTGAAGCCCTCTACGGTGATGAAATACCGCGGCTGGCTGCCGAGTTGCATGGCCATGTCATCGAGCTTGGCCTTGTCATCTTTACTGAGGGTATCCTTGGCAACACCGAAGTGCACGACAACCTGGGTGCCTGGTTTGTAATCGTCAATGTTCGCGATTACGTTGCGCAGGTCGTTAATGTTCTTGGAATTCTCGTTGGTCTTGGCCATTGCACCCTTGGCCTCGGTGTCGGCGGTCCTGGCGACTTCGTCGGTGGCAGAGAGCTTCTTCTCATCCTCATCAACCGTCTGGTTCGTCTTGTTGATGTCAGAAACCTGCGAAGAATCGCGCGCTTGCGAACTCTTGTCGACTTGATCGATCTTTTGGTCCACCGGCTGAATGCTTTGCTTGACGTAATTCTTGGTCGCGCAACCGGTGATGAACAGAGAACCTACGGCAAGTGTGATTGTTGCGGACAATAGTGCCTTACTCATTTTGCGATCTCCCCCCAAATTTGTCAGTTCCGGGTGCCTTTAACCTGAAGCCAGGACTTCTCCGTTTTCCCCCAGAACTCCGAATAACTATCGCACGTCACCGTCCATTTTGGGAATAAATAACACTGTATTCTTAAGTCTCACCCGGACAAACAAATAAGCCGGTTCAGAGCATTTGGAAAGCGATGTGCCACTCGGGTGAATCGTGTAATCTTTACACGATACCTGACGCTCCGACACATAAATTTCCGTCCTCGTTACCGATCGCCTAAAGCCTTTTTTGAGCGCGCTTTGGCCTTGGAATTCGCGGTCCGCTGAACAGCCGGGCCGGGCTTCGTCTCGGGGTTCTTTCGCCCGGCCAGCAGATCGTCGAACTCATCTTCGTTCAAGACGGTCACGCCGAGAGCTCGCGCTTTATCGTATTTCGATCCGGGATCGGCTCCGACGACAACGTAATCGGTCAGTTTGCTGACCGAACTTGAGACCTTGCCGCCGTGGCGAGCGACTTCCGCGCCGCTCTCCTCGCGGGAACGCCGCGCCAGAGAGCCGGTGAACACGAAAGTTTTTCCGGCCAGGCGCGTATCCTCAGGCGCGGCGCGTCTCTCCGTCATCTTCAGGCCTTCGTCTTTGAGGCGCTCGATCAATTTCCGGTTCGGCTGTTCGGAGAAAAAATCGGCGATGCTCTGCGCCACCTTCGGACCGACTTCCGGAACTTCCTCCAGTTCTTCCGCGGTGGCGTCCGCAAGTTTCGGAAGCGAGCCGAAATGCTCGGCAAGCAGCTGGCCGGTGCGCTCACCCACAAAGCGCATCCCCAGCGCATAGATCAGCCGTGCGAGGCCGTTATTCTTGCTGGCCGCGATTTCATCGAGCAAATTCTGTGCCGACTTTTCGGCCATCCGCTCGAGATTCGCCAGGTCATCGAGTTTCAGCTCATATAAGTCCGCGAAGCTTTTAACCAAACCTTTGTCCACCAGCTGGTCGACGATTTTTTCGCCCAGGCCGTCGATGTTCATCGCGTGGCGCCCGGCAAAGTGCAGCAGCGATTCCCTGCGCTTGGCCGGACAACTGGCGTTGACGCAGCGATAGGCTACTTCTTCCGGGTCCTTGTGAATATGGCTGCGGCACTCAGGACATCTGTCGGGCACCACTATTTTGCGGCGTGGATTCCCTTCCTTGACCACTTTGATTACGTGCGGAATCACTTCGCCGGCGCGCTCGACGATTACGGTGTCTCCAATCTGCAGGCCCAGCCGCGCAATTTCGTCCATGTTGTGCAGGGTCGAGCGGGAAACGGTGACCCCACCCACCTGCACCGGTTCGAGAATGGCCACGGGCGTGAGCGTTCCGGTGCGGCCCACGTTAAACAGCACATCGTTCACGACCGTCGTTTCCTGCCGCGCCGGGTATTTGTAGGCCACCGCCCAGCGCGGGGCTTTGGCCGTCCAGCCCAGTTCCTGCTGTTGGGCAATTTCGTTCACTTTGATAACGATGCCGTCAATTTCGTACGGTAGTTTCTCGCGCTTGCTCTCCCACGAGTTGATGAACTTCTTGACCGCGTCCAGCGACGAACATACGCGCCATTCGGGAGAAACCTTGAAGTGCAGAGCCTGCAGGGCCTCCAGCGCCTGCGAATGAAGTCGCGTAGGAACGCGTCCGCCCGCGAGCAGAAGGTATCCGTAAAAATCCAGCTGCCTCGACCGCGTGATTTCAGGGTCCAGGACACGCACGGCGCCGGCCGCGGCATTGCGCGGATTCGCGAAGCGCTTTCCGCCTTCTTGCTCCTGCCTTTCGTTCAGGCTTTCAAAGGCGCGGAGGGGCATGATGATTTCCCCGCGCACTTCAAAATCCGAGGGCAGATGCAGCTTCTTGAGTTCCGCGGCATCCACCCGCAGCGGGATGGAACGAATCGTGCGCACATTGGCCGTGACTTCCTCCCCGGTGGTGCCGTCGCCGCGGGTGACGCCGCGCGCCAGAACTCCTCGCTCATAAACCAGCGAAATGCTCAAGCCGTCGAATTTGTGCTCGGTAACATAGTCGATGTTTTCGCGCCCGGAAAGTTCGCGAGCGCGCCGGTCGAAATCGTCCAGTTCCTGCATGGAATACGTGTTGTCCAGGCTCATCATGGCCGGGGAGTGCTGGCGGGTCTCGAAACCTTTGCGAGGCACTCCGCCCACGCGCTGCGTCGGCGAATCCGCCGTGGCCAGCTCCGGATGAGCCGCTTCCAGGGCCTGAAGCTCCTTCATCATCCGGTCAAACTTAACGTCGGAAATTTCCGGCTGGTCGAGTACATAATAGAGATACTCGTGGCGGCGCAACTCGTCGCGGAACTTTTCCATCTTTTTGGCGATCGTCGCGTTCTTTGCCATGCGGCCTCGGAAAGTCGAATCCAACGGGCGTTCAGTATACAATGCGCGCCCAGCCTCAAAACAGGGTGCACGATTTACGCGAAGTCACGGTATGTTTGTTCTCTTTGTATGAGTTCTCGTAGAATGAATTTGAGGTGAGGCGGGTGCCCACGAAAGTTCGCGACGCACTGTTGATCGTTAACCCCGCAGCGGGGGGCGGCCGGCGTGTGCCGCAATTGGATGAGGCGCGGCGCATTTTCCGCGAGTCCGGGATCGAGACCGAACTTCAGAACACGACCGCCGCCGGAGAGGCTACGGACATCGCGCGCCGGGCCGTGCAGGCCTCGCGTGAACTGGTGATTGTCTGCGGAGGAGATGGCACCGTGAATGAAGTGGTGAACGGCCTGGCTTGCAGCCAGGTGCCGCTGGCCGTATTGCCTGCTGGAACGGCGAACGTGCTGGCAAAGGAGCTGGCGCTTCCCTGGAATTTGCCGCGCGCCGCGGAACGCATCGTGAAGGCGCCGTACCGGCGCATCGCGCTCGGACTCGCGACTCCCGAAAAATCGAGCGGCGAACCGCGCTATTTCCTGAGCGTTGCGGGCGCGGGTGCGGACGGAGCCTTGGTTTCCGCCGTGCGCCCGGAAATCAAGCTCAAGGCCGGCATTCTGGCTTACTGGCAGGAAGGCCTGCGCCAGCTGACCAAATATGATTTCCCGCTGTTTCGAACGTCGATGGCCGGCAACGGAACGCTCATCGATGCCTCTCTCGTGATTGTGGGCCGCACGAAACATTACGGCGGCCCATTTAAAATCACCACGGAAGCCGACCTGATGGAGCCTGAGTTCGAACTTGTTTTCGTCACCACGCGCAGCGCCTGGCGATACATGGCATATCTTCCGCTCATCTGGGCCGGAAAACTGCGCGGGGCGCGACACGTCCGCTTCTTCAAGACGAATTCCCTGCGGTGCACGGCGAACAGCGAGTCGCAAGTCCAGATTCAGGTGGACGGCGAACCGGCCGGACGTCTTCCGGTCGAGTTCCGGATCGTGCCCGACGCTCTCACGCTGGCCATCCCCGATCCATTGTAGTATCTCCTGCGGCGATTTAAGCATCAGCGCCGCACCAGCACCGCCGCTCCCCGCTAGGTGCGTTCGTTAAGTGCGGCAACCGCCGGACAGCCGGAAGGCGCCGTGCTCGTTAGCGGCCGAAAGGTTTCTCGGCATGCAGAGAAACCGTCCCGAACGGATTTGCGGCGCGCGGGAGAAATGCGGATGAACACTCCATGGAACCCGTAACGCACGCGCTGGCTTCCATCGCCCTGGCACGCGCGGGACTTAATAAAATTACGAGGGCCGCGATTCCCATGCTGCTGGTTTCCGGCACGATCGCAGACGTTGACTGGGTCACCCGGCTCGGTGGGGCGGCAACCTTCTTGCGGGGCCACCGCACGGTCACGGATTCGCTCGTGGGCACCGCCGCGATTGTCGCCGCTGTTGCGGCGGGTTCCTGGCTCATCGGGCGCAAGTATCCACGGTTCGCGGTGGGAATTCTTCCGGCCATCCTGATTTGCTCGGCGGGCGCGGGATCGCATTTGTTGCTGGATCTGCTGAATAGCTACGGCGTGAAGCTGCTGTGGCCATTCAGCGAGAAGTGGTACGCGTGGGACCTGGCCGCGTCGGCGGACTCCTGGATTCTTTTTTTTCTACTGTGCGGATTGCTGCTTCCGGAGCTGTTCAGGCTGGTGCTCGAAGAGATAGGGTCGAAGCCGCGCCGAAACAGCCGCCGGCGCGGCGCCATCATCGGCCTGGCGTTCGTCGCGCTGATCGTTGCGGGCCGGGCGCTTGCGCACCAGCGAGCGCTTGCACTGCTCGATTCGCGCGATTACCGGGGGCAAGTTCCTTTGCAAGTCGCCGCGTATCCCTGGGCCTCGAATCCTCTGCAATGGTCCGGAGTTGTGGAGACGGACAACGCGGTTTTCAACCTGGAGGTTCCGCTGGGACCGGTGGGTGAGTTCGACCCTGAATCTGCGGAGGTGCATTTCAAACCGCAAACATCGCTGACGTTGAAACACGCGGTGGGCTGCCCGGTGGCGATTGAGTTCTTGAACTTCGCGCGATTCCCGCTTGCGAGCGTGCAGCCGGACGGAGATGGCTTCCAGGTGCGCCTGCGCGACATGCGCTTCGAATCTGAATTGCCAGGCCGGCGCGGGATCGTCGCCGTGATTGACCTGAATGCGCAGAGCCTGGTGATCGGCGAACGTTTGGAATATGAGTAAAACAGGTTTTCAGCGTGTTTGGTTTTGGTTCCTGTGGAACTGAGATCTAAACAAAACAGGCTGAAGCCTGTTCTACTCCGGCCCGGCTGGCCGGGACCTGAATGCGAGCGCGGACAAGAGGTAGATACACAGCACAACCGCCAACACTATGGCCACAACTTCCAGTTTGTGAGTCAGCAGAAACTGGCTGGCCTGATCGCCGTAACGGATTGCCAGAAAACCCTCGCCGAAAAATCGAATGGCGCGCGCGGCCAGCAATCCCAGAACAAATGTCCGGACGGGCATTTCTAAGGCGCCTGCCGCAATCACGAAGATTTTGAAGGGAGTCGGCGGCGGCAGCAGGGCCGTCACCAGTATGCTGAGAAAACCGTTGCGCTTGATCCAGGCGCGGATCTGCTGCGCCTGCCGCCCCGCCCGTTTTTGAAACACGGCTTCCCCGCCCTTTTTGGCAAGGTTATAAACCAGCAGGCACCCGCATACCGAGCCGAGTGTGGCCATCGCGGCGTAATACGGCATGCGTGCCGGATTACGGATCGACAGGTCGATCAGCAACAGGTCATTGATCACCGGAAAAGTCAGGACGGACGAATCAAGAAACGCAATGAGGAAAAGGCCCAGCCCTCCAGCGGAAGCAACGATCGCCTGAAGCCAGTGAGGCAGATGAATTTTCGCGGCCGGTATGTCCATAAGGGGCGAATGAGCGAGGTCAGATTGTAGCAGAGTCGTTAGACCGCGATCCCGGTGCGGGACTTGAGTCTTTACAGGATTCTTGCTTGACACTAACTGACGCCGATTGGATTATGGCCTTTAACACACAATTCCACACAATTCGTTCCAAAAGATTCGAGGGCTGCCATGCTGAATCGCAGAGAGTTTCTGGCTGTAACCGGAGTGAGCGCTGCGGGAGCCGCTTTGGCTTCCCTGCCGAGCCTTTCTCGTGCGGCCGCTTTTCCCGTCGCAAAGCCTGACCTCACGCTGCGCATCGCTCCCGTCAGCCTTGAAATTGCTTCCGGAATTGTGATCAAAACCGTAGGCTACAACGGCAAGATTCCGGGGCCCATCCTGCGCTACCCCGAGGGTAAACGCATCACGGTGGACGTTCGCAACGACACAGACCATGCGGAGATCGTCCACTGGCACGGACAGTTCGTTGCTTCCGACGTGGACGGCTCCGAAGAAGAAGGCACGCCGGTGGTGCCCGCGCACGGCAGCCGCCAATATACGTTCGAGCCCAGCCCGGTCGGTTCGCGCTGGTATCACACCCACATGCCGTCCAAGGGAAACCTGGACATGGGCCTGTTCAACGGCCAATTCGGATTTTTTTACGTGGAGCCGAAGAGCGAACCAGGAAACTACGACCAGGAGATTTTTCTGGCCGCGCACCACTGGGGACCTTCGCTCGCGCACCTCGGGCCGCCGAACAATGGGTGGGAAATCGCCTACAAGAACGGTTCGATCAACGACAAGGCGCTCGGCCACGGCGATCCGATCCGCGTGAAGCAAGGGCAGCGCGTGCTCTTGCGCGTGCTCAATTCGAGCGCCACCGACGATATTTCGTTCGCCCTGCCTGGACATAAATTCAAAGTGATCGCCATGGACGGCAACCCGGTCCCGACAATGGCCTCCGTGGACGTGTTGACGCTGGGAGTCGCCGAGCGCGTGGATGCCCTAGTGGAAATGAATCAACCGGGCGTCTGGGTTCTTGGCTCGACGAACGACGAGGAGCGCATGAACGGGATGGGCATCGTCGTCGAATACGCGGGGCAAACGGGCGAGCCGGCCTGGGTGAAGCCAGCCAAGGTGCCCTGGGATTACACGCAGTTCGGAACGCAGGAGAGCGTGCCGGAACCCGATGGCACGTTCGAATTGACGTTCAAGAAAATTCCCGGCAATCGCGTGGACTTCAACCGCTGGACGATCAACGATAAATCATGGCCGGACACGGACCCGCTCATGGTTCAAAAGGGCAAGCGCTATCGCATGATCTTCCACAACCAGACGGGCGACACCCACCCGCTGCACCTGCACCGGCACGATTTCGAAATTGTAAGGATCGGCGCCAAGAATACGGCCGGGGTGAAAAAAGACATCATCAACATTGCGCGTTTCAGCGACGCGGCGGTTGATTTCGTGGCCGATCATCCTGGGCCGTCTCTGTTTCATTGCCATATGCAGCTGCACATGGATTTTGGGTTCATGACTTTGGTCAAGTACGCCTAGTCGCCCGGTCTTCCGCCTGTGAGGTCATCGTTGAGGATTTACGGTATCGGTAGTCTAAACCTGGCGGGCTGATGCATGTCCCACCTGCCCGGCCTAGAGGGTGGTGTAAACAACCCGCGTGAACCCGTCTGCTTTCAGAAACCCATTGCCCCAGACCGGGTCGAGGTCCATAAACGGCTTGGCTGCAATGGCTTCCTCGAGCGATTTACCCGACGTCTTTAGCTTCTGCACTCGGGCTCGCGCGGTAACCAGCATGTCGCGGAACTTTTTTAAGTCCTCCTTGTTCCCGAGCGGGCCATGGCCGGGAACCACCTTGGTTTCATTGTCGATCATGGCCAGCATTTTAGTTGCCCCGCCAATCATGCCGTGGATGCTGCCGCCCGTTTCCCGGTCGATGTAGCAGTAGATGCCGTTGAAAAACACGTCGGCCATGTGCAGCACATTAGCTTTCTGAAAATGGATATAGATATCGGAGTCGGTGTGGGCGGGAGCGATGTGTCCCAGCGCCAGATGTTCGCCGCCGAAATCCATCTGTAGCTCTTCCTTGAACGTGCGTTGCGGCAACGCATCCGTGGGAGACGGATCGAAGTGCAGATTGATCACGTCCAGGTCATGCGTTTCAGTCAGCCGCTTGAGAGTGTTTTCGTGCGCAATCAAGGTCGCCCCGGCAGCGTGTACCTTCACGTTGTTATCGGTGTGGTCCCAGTGCCAATGGGAATCGATCGCCAGTTTCAGTGGAGCGTTGCTGATGCCGTCCAGGGTCATCTTGAACCGGTCCCAGGCCCCTTGCGTAAACGTGTCGACCAGCAGTTTGCCATCCTTGCCGTTCAGGACCACAACATTTCCTCCCGGCCCCATCAGCAGGGTGAGGTTTTCCGAAAGCTTCACCGTCTCAATCGGGGTCTTCGCGAATCGAAGCCGCGCTTCCACCACACCCGCGAGCGGCGCTGCGGGAATTGGCCTGGCGAATCGAGGCGTCGCGGCCGCCAGGGTTTCCGGGAAAAGATGCGAGAGCGCCCATCCCCCGGCAATCGCTCCCGCTCCCTGCAGTATTTCACGCCGGGTCGCTGCTTTGACGATGTTGTCGGAACCCATGATTCACCTCGCTGCGGTGCGGAGTTTGTTTCGGCCCCTTGTTTCCCAAGGGAATATATCAAATTTGGAACTGGATGCACGCGGTCTGTGTGAATCTCATCGCGCCCGCCTCATCGCCTTTCGTAAATCCAGGCGAGCCGTTATACTGAGCCGAATATTCACCGTGAGGAAAGCAAATGGATCCGTTCGAATCCTTCAAGGCGGGGCAAAAGCTGGTATGGGCCTGCTTCGCACCGTTCGAAGCGATCACCACGCCGTGCGCCGCGCGGCTGGTGAAGAGGGCCGGCGTCCGGCCCGGACAGCGCGTGCTCGATGTAGCCTGCGGGACCGGGGTCGTTTCCGTCACCGCCGCGCGCCTCGGTGCTCACGTGACCGGCCTCGATCTCACTCCGGAGCTTCTCGAGCGGGCGCGGGAAAATGCGCGCATCGCGGGAGTCGCGGTGGACTGGCATGAAGGCGATGTCGAGAATCTGCCGTTCGCCGATGGAGCGTTTGACTTTGTCCTGAGCGAGTTCGGGCACATTTTTGCTCCGAGACCCGAAGTCGCTATCGGCGAGATGCTGCGCGTCCTGAAATCGGGCGGTACGATCGCGTTCTCAACCTGGCCGCCCGAACTTTTTGTGGGAAGGATGTTCACGCTGACGGCAAGTTACCTGCCGCCTCCTGCGCCAGGCGTCGCGCCGCCGCCGCAATGGGGCGATCCCAATATTGTCAGCCAACGGCTGGGTTCCGCGGTGCGGGACATTCTGTTCGATCGCGCCACCATGCTGGTCCCGACGCTTAGTCCCAGCCACCACCGGAAGGCATCGGAAAAGAGCGCAGGCTCGATGGTGCGATTGATCGCAGCGCTCGAAGCCAGCGATCCCGCCACACTTGAAAAATTCCGCCGCGAGTACGATGCGCTTGCCAGCGAGTATTTCGAGGACAATCTTCTGCGGCAGGATTACCTCATGACCCGCGCCACTAAGATTTGAGCTAAAATTTCAGCGCACGGCGTGGCCGGCTTAAGAAGCGTTTGGCACTCGTGGTTGTGTCACTTCCCCGCCCTACAAATCTCGCGGCAAAAGCCGGAACGATAAAGGCCGCCGGCGAGATCGATTGCCTCCGATGCGAGATTTGCACTCCGTTTCCCGCATGTATACCCTATTCCGGGAGGCACATCTTGCGATGAAACTCACTCCGAAGCATGGGCACCAGCGCTTTCGAGTCCCCCGCGCGATGCGCGCAGCGCCCACTTTCCGGGGCGCGTGCGTAGCTTGCGCGCTTTTCCTTCTTGGTGTGGTGGCCGCGCCAGCGTCGCGGGCCGACGAGGGCATGTGGCTGTTCAACAATCCTCCCGTGAAACTGCTGCAGGATAAATACCGTTTTCAGCCCACGGCCGCATGGCTCGAGCACGTGCAGAAATCCTCCGTGCGATTCGATAATGGCGGCTCGGGATCCTTTGTTTCGCCCGACGGGCTGGTCATGACCAACCATCACGTAGGAGCAGACTGCCTGGGAAAAATCAGCTCCAAGGATCGAAACTATCTCGCGACCGGATTTGAGGCCAAATCGTACGCCGAAGAGCGAAAATGCGAGGACCTGGAATTGAACGTCCTCATGAGCATCGAGGACGTTACAGCGCGCGTCACCGGTGCCGTCCAACCCGGCATGGACGCGGCGGCCGCGGAAGAAGCGCGGCGCGCGGAGATCAATAACATTGAGAAAGAGTCTTACGACAAGACCGGCTTGCGCAGCGACGTGGTCACCCTGTATAACGGCGGGCTCTACCACCTGTACCGCTACAAGCAGTACACCGACGTGCGGCTGGTTTTCGCTCCGCAAAAATCCATCGCATTTTTTGGAGGCGATCCGGACAACTTCGAGTATCCCCGCTACGATCTGGATATCTGTTTTTTTCGTGTCTACGAAAACGACAAACCCGCGCACGTGGACAACTATCTCAGGTGGAGCGAGGCCGGGGCTTCGGACGGCGAATTGATTTTCGTTTCCGGCCATCCCGGCCACACCGACCGGGCGGATACCGTGGCGCATCTGGTCTACCAGCGAGATTACGCGCTGCCCGGCGGACTGAATCTTCTGCGCCGCCGCGAAGTGCTGCTGGAAAATTATTCCGAGCGCAGCGCCGAAAACGCGCGCCGCGCCGAGGACGAATTGTTCGGTATAAAAAACAGCCGAAAGGCGTACCTCGGAATGCTCGCCGGACTGCAAGACCCGGCGATCCTTGACAAGAAGCGCGAGGCGGAAAGGGAATTGCGGGACGCTGTGGCCCGGAACCCCAAGCTGAACCGGGCCCACGCCGACGGCTGGGATCAGGTGGCTGCAAGCATCGCGAACCTGATCAAAATTCGCGACCAGTACAATCTTTTCGCCATCGGTCCGCGAAGAGGCGCGCAGGCCTTCAACAGCGACCTGTTCGATATCGCCATCACTCTGGTCCGCTTGGCGGAAGAAACTTCCAAGCCGAATGGCCAGCGGCTGCGCGAATATTCCGAAGCCGGCCTCAATTCGCTGAAGTTGCAGCTTTTTTCGGACGCTCCCATCTACGACGATCTGGAAACCGTTAAACTTGCCGACTCTCTGGGGATGATGGCCGAAGCCCTGGGCGAGGACAACACGATGGTTCGGATGATCCTGGCGGATAAGTCTCCCCGCGAACGCGCCGCGGAACTGATCCAAGGGACAAAGCTCAAGGATGTTGCGGTCCGCAAAAGCCTGGCGGATGGCGGTTTGAAAGCCATTCAGGACTCCAGCGATCCCATGATCCAGCTGGCCAAGATGATCGATCCGGAGTCGCGCCGCATTCGCCAGGTATTCGAGCAGCAGGTCGAGGAGCCCCAGCGCGAGGCATACGGAAAAATTGCCAACGCCCGCTTCGCCATCTACGGATCGAGCGTTTATCCCGACGCGACCTTCACGCTGCGCCTGGCATTTGGCCAGGTCAAGGGCTACACGGAAAACGGCCGCCAAGTTCCCTGGGACACCACGCTCGGTGGAACCTACGAGCACGCCGCCGAGCACAACGACGTCGAACCATTCGCCCTGCCCAAAATCTGGAATGAGCGCAAAGCTCAGCTAGCCCTTTCCACGCCGTTCGACTTCGTGAGCACGGCCGACATCATCGGAGGCAACTCCGGCAGTCCGGTGATCAATCGCCAGGGCGAACTCGTCGGAATCGTTTTCGACGGCAACATTCAGTCGCTGGTCTTCGATTACATCTATACGGATCAGCAAGCGCGAGCCGTCGCGGTGCATTCGGCGGGAATTCTGGAAGCGCTGCGAAAGATTTATCAGGCAAACCGGTTGGTCGAGGAAATTGTCGGGAAGAAATAGCTTCTTAGCTTCGGCTGCTTCGGAACCGGCTTAGCAGGTCTGGCGAGCTCGAATCTCTACGCAACCAGCGAATGTAAAGCTTCGCTGACGGAATTGTGCAGCGCTCCGGCCAGAGTCCTCACGTCGAATATCCGTGAGCTCTGGCCGAATCCGCTGCGATTCGTGCTACGTGCTAGTTGATAAACGGCAGATACGACCACAAATCGTTCAAGTAACCCGGAGGGTCACCCTGGGAAGAATCGTAACCCTCTCCACCGAACATCCAGATGAACCCGGACGGGTCCGGCTGAGGCCAGACGGCAACGCCTCGGCGCCCACCGACAACGTTATTCGTGAACGGCGTGCCGTCGGCAAACGGTATGGGAATGGTTGCGAACACGGTGTTCTGGTTGACGTTGCTGATTCCCTTCCACCAAATCCATTGTCCCGTGCTGCGCTGATACTCCCAGGTGTCGTCCAGGAATCCAGTCGGGTCTGTAACGGTGGTACCGTATCCCCAGCCGCCAAAGAACCAGAGATTGCTGTTGGCGTCCGTCCAGCCGGAGGCGCCCCACCTGGATCCCGGGACGCTCGTTGCCATGCCCGTACTCAGGTTGCTGGTGGCCTGTGCGCCGTAATTGCCGGTCTGATTGGCTAGATTGCTGCCGGACATCCAAATCCACTGCTTCGTGGTGATATTGAATTCCCAAAGATCGTTCAGGATTGCGCCGGCCGGAGGAGGCCCGGCGGTGCCTGTCCCAACCGAATCGAGACCGAACCCGCCGAACAACCAGATGTTTCCGGAAGCGTCAGCCCATAGGACGGCCGCTTGGCGTCCGCCGGGCGCCGTCGTTCCGCTTCCCGTTCCTAGGGTGCCGTAGTTGCCATTCTGGTTGGCAATGTTTGAAGGCGCCGGCCCGATCCACGTCCACTGGCCTCCCGTGAATTCCCAGAGATCGTTGAGCAGACCGATCGTCCCGGCAGAGTCCAAGCCCTGGCCGCCGAAGAGCCAGACGTGCCCGGCCGCGTCCGTGGTCGTGGCCGCAGCCCACCGGCCTCCCGGGGTTCCGCCCGCAACACCCTGAGTGCCGTAGGTTCCGGCCGTGTTGCCAACGGTCGAGCCCCCCACGAAAGTCCACGGACACGAACTGGTGCCCGCGCCGTTCGCATCGACGGTGTTGCCGGGAGTGCATTTCCAGAGGTCATTGAGCAAGTCATCGGACAGATCGCTATCGACTCCTTGGCCGCCGAACAAGTAAAGATCCCCGGTCGCCTTGTCGGTCCAGCTCGAGCTACCCCACCTCGCGCCGGGAGCGGTTACGGTCGTGGGAATTCCTTCCGCTTCCAGTGGGTCCACGCGTACCTGGAAAACTGCGGGAGCGCTCTGACTATTCGTAAAGACGGGGAGATTCGCGGGAACCCAGCCACCCGCGGAATAATCGAACACCCAGAGATCGCTCAGGAAATACGCGTTTTGTTTCCCTAGCGGGCTAGGATAGGGAAAGCCCCATCCTCCGTATAGCCATTTCCGCCCCCGCTGATCGGTCCACGTTGCGGCAAAGTCTCTGCCACCGGGGGTGCTGACGTTCGGAGGGAAAGGCTCATCCGGGGGTTGGAGTGGCGTAGTAACCGTGGCGTAGTTGTTCGCTGTCGTCGTGCTGGAGAGATACCACGAGAGCCAGGCCCAATCGTTGTGCTCGCAGTCAACGAGAACATCGCTGACGTTGGTGACCGCAATACCCGTATAGAAATATGTGGTGCAAGGCTGGGGCTGGCTGTCGGAGGGCAGAAAGACATGCACGTTGTAAATGCCGCCGTCGGTGACCTTGGTTGGGAATGTGAATACCGTGTCCCCGGTGACGAAAAGGTCGTCGCCGCCATTATCCTGCATTTCGAGCGTGTCTCCGGTCGCCTCCGTTTGCCGACCTGATGCCCGCGCTTTGTACCGGATCGCTTCTTGAAACTCCGGCAGAATCCTTTACGGCTGATTGACGCCGAGCGGCGGCTCCAGCTCGATGTAATCCAGCGCCGCGGGATCACGGCCTTGCGGCGTACCCTCCACGCGCAAGATGTCCCCGGGCCTCAGATCGATGGCGAGCGTGGTGAACCGTGTCGAGTTGTCACCGTTCGGCCGCCACGACGGCAGTTGCGCATCCGCCACCCACGCCGCCTCAACGTGACCGTTCACTGTGAATGTGAAGCGCGCATTTCCACCTTGCAGATCAAAATACTGGATGGCCACGCGATACCGCTCGGGTTTCCCTGAATAAATCCACTCCGCGATGCAAGGATTCTGCGCACCCTCCAGCGCCGGCGGACAAGTCACCGCCTTCCCTTCGGACGCATCCTCCCACGGCTTCACGTCGATCACCTGGTATCCGCTCGAGCCGCGCGTCTTCCGCCTCCAGCCGCCCAGGATAATTCCCCGCGCGCCCCTTCTCATCGGGAATGCCGCTCAGCTTCAGGAAGTACTGCACAATCGCGTCGCGCCACACGATCGCGTGCCCCGCCTGATACTCGCAGCCGTGCCGCCATTCGTCGTAGAGCTTCGGGTCGATCTTTCCCTTCAGCGTCGCCCACTCCGGCCACAGCTCCGCCGCCTCTTCCGCGCCCTGGTAATGGCTGTCATAGATGTACTGGATCACCGTCTTGCCCGTCAGTGCAGCCTATACGTGTACGGCACGTGATGAAAGAACGCAGCAGTTTGTCCGGCGTGGTGTGCGCGTCTCTCGTACAGTCTTCGCCACCTCCGGCGGATATTGCCCCGCAAATCCCGTTCCCGTCGCCACCGTCCGGTCCATGCCCACGCCTTCATGATCGGCGCGATGCCACTGTCCCCAGCCGTTGTTCTCGCTGGCCTCGATGTTCGGCCCATAGTGGCTGCCCGTAATGTCGGTCAGCGTCTGCATGCCCAGCGGCCCGGTGTAGTCCACATAAGCGGGCCAGGTCTGCATCAGCATGTTGGTCGACCGTGCGCACCACCTCGGGATCGTTGCCCATCGTCTGCCGCATCCACTCTGTCGGCAATCTGCTGCGCGGTCAGGTTCGGATCCCACGCCAGCCGCCCAAACGCATACAGGTTCGCCATCGCCAGCGGCGAGCCCAGCCACGCATCGCTGCCCCACGCCCGCCACGCCCACCATCCCGCCCAGCGGCCGGTCGAAAGCTCTTGCCGCGAGGATCTCGCTTCACCGGCGTAGCCCGGTTCTCCGCCCGCAAATCAAATCCAGCACCCGCTGCCACATCGGCGCGAGGTAGACGAGGTGCCGCTGCTGCCCCAGATACTCCTGCGTGATCTGTACCTCCATCGCCTGGTTCGTCTGCTCCAGTCCCCCGAACAACGGCGACACCGGCTCGCGCGACCTGGAAATCGATGGGCCCCTCCTTGGTCTGCACGATCACATTCGTGCGCGAACTTCCCGTCCAGCGGATGAAAGATGTCGTACGCCGCACGCGCCCGGTCGGCCTTGGGGTCGTTCCAATCGAGGTGATGGTTGTAGACGAACGCGCGATACAGCACCACGCCGCCATGCGGCTCCAGCGCCTCGGCCAGCGTGTTGGCCGCATCCGCAGGCGTGCGCCCATAACTCGCCGGTCCGGGCTGGCCTTCTGATCCGCCTTCACCGTAAATCCCGCGAAGTCCGGAATCAGCTTGTAGATCTCGTCGACCTTCGCCGTTCCACCACGCCTATCACCGCGGGATCGAGCGGATCGTACGTCTTCAGGCCGCCAATCTTCTGCGGGCTCGCGATATCCACGCTCAACGCCAGGCGCACGCCCCACGGCCGCATCGCGTCGGCGATCCGCGCAATGCCCTCCAGCATCTCCGGCTCCAGAAACGGCGCAGCATTGTTGACGTTGTTCACGTTGCAGCCGTTGATGCCCACCGACGCCAGCAGCCGCGCATACTCGTGCACCGGCGTCAGATCGTCGCGCACTTGGCCGCCCTCGAAGAAGATGCTCCGCCCCGCATACCCGCGCTCAATGGACCCATCCGCGTTGTCCCACTCATCCACCCAGCGAATCGCCATGGCGGGTTCGCCACGCATATCGGCGTAATCTTGAAAGCCGGCATTGTCGGTCGGCGGCCGCATGAGCGCAAAGGCTCCATAGATGACGCCCCTCGGGTCGGCGCCGACAACCAGAACCTGCTGGTCGGTCCCCACTTTCCGGTTTCCATGGATCCAGTAACCCTCCGGCGCAAGATCGTCCGGAATCTGTATCGAGGGGAACGCCTTGCGCATTTCCTCTACAGTTCCAACGACAGTTTGTCCCTCCCAACTTTGGCGTTCGATGCCGGCGAAAGCGCTTCAAGGCCGCGATTCAGTTCTTCTACCGCCGAGCGTTCTTCCGCACTGTTCCCCAGCGCGCGCACGTTGGCGGGGAAGAACATGCGCACTCTGCCTTTGAGGTTGTAATTCAGCCACGCCTGCTCCGCCGTCTGCGCCCGCGCCATCGACGATGCGCTCAAGGCCAGCAACAGTCCAGCAGCAACCAAACCGATTTTCTTCACCATCACGCTCAGCTTCTTCACCCATCCGTCGCGCATGGCTACCGTTGTATCACGCAGCGTTCGCCCAACTCCCGCGCAGAAGCCTCGTTCCCTTGTTCCCTCGTTCCCCGCTTTTCACCGGCACGTCGTCCAGTCCAATATCACCTTCCCTGCCATGCCGGTCATCATCACCTCGAATCCCTTCTCGAACTCGGTGTGGTCGAACCGGTGCGTGATCACCGGCGAAATATCCACTCCCGACTCCAGCATGACCGACATCTTGTACCAGGTTTCGTACATCTCCCGGCCATAGATTCCCTTGATCGTGATCATGTTGAAGATCACCTGGCTTCCAGTCCATCTCCGATGGCCTGGCCGGAATCCCGAGCAGCGCGATCTTTCCGCCGTGGCACATGTTGGCAATCATGTCGCGCAGCGCAATGGGATTGCCCGACATCTCAAGCCCAACATCGAAGCCCTCCGCCATCTGCAACTGTTTCTGCACTTCCGCAAGCGGCATTTCATTGGGATTCACCGCCAGCGTCGCCCCCATGCGCCGCGCCAACTCAAGCCGGTAGGGATTGAAGTCGGTTATGACTACATGGCGCGCCCCGGCGTGCCGCACCACCGGTATCGCCATGATCCCGATGGGGCCGGCGCCCGTTATCAGCACGTCTTCGCCGGTCACCGGAAACGACAGCGCCGTATGCACCGCATTTCCAAACGGATCGAAGATCGCCGCAACCTCCCGATCAACGCCGGAATGATGACGCCAGATGTTGGCCACCGGCAGCGCCACATACTCCGCATAGGCCCCCGGCCGATCCACTCCCAATCCCTGGATTTGCGAGCAAAGATGCCGCCTCCCCGCCATGCAGTTGCGGCAGCGCCCACAGGTCACATGTCCCTCGCCGCTGACAATATCTCCCGGATGGAAATCGTTAACGTTCGAGCCCACCTCGACAATCTCGCCCACAAATTCATGGCCGATAGCCATGGGAACCGGGATGGTCTTCTGCGCCCACTCGTCCCATTGGTAAATGTGCACGTCGGTGCCGCAGATGCCCGTCTTTTGCACTCGAATCAGTACATCGTTGATCCCAATCGTGGGCTCCGGGATATCTTCCAACCACAGGCCGCGCTCGCGCCTGCTCTTTACCAATGCCTTCATCGAGTCACCTCACGCCGTGCACGCAGCCGCAACAATCGCGCAGCAGTACGGGTTCTTAAGATCAATTGCCACTTTTATAATCATTCGCGAACACACCGCCTTGCTGCAAGAACCGGCGATCACGGTGTGGCGACCCCAGGTCCTGCCGGGCGAGGCCACCAAGGTGGAGCTGCGCCCGGAGTGGAAGCCCCGACGCTGTGAGCTGTGCTCGCGCCGGAGACCCATTGCAGACAATCGTTCTGCCGGGCGTGTTGACTAAGAACCAACTCCGCGAGCACTCGATTTGGACGGGAACGCGGGCTGCACCGCGGCCCAAACCATGCGGTGAAACAGCGCGTCCAACTCTACTGGAGACATGGGGTTTGTCTGGCGTAACCACCAGTCCATCAGCGACATCATGCTTCCGGCCAGCCCATACGCTTGAGCCTGAAGCTGATTTCCCTCCACTTTGACTCCAGCCTTAACCAGGCGCTTCTCAATGGATCGCGCAAAAGATCCAATTCCCAGTTCGTGCAGGTCATGCACCTTTCCCGCAGCAACAAGAGCCCGGTAGAACTCGCGCATCTCTCCCACGTGACTCACCAGTTCCGCCAGAGGCGCCACGCGAGTCGGGGGCGAATGCATTTTGTCCAGAAGACCTTCCATCAGCGCGAAGAAGTCTTCCACGTCGCTGAGGAAAAGATCGTCCTTGTCGCGAAAATGAGTATAGAAAGTCGTGCGGCTTACGCCGGCTCGATCCAACACCTGCTGTACCGTGATTTCCTCGAAGGTTTTCTCATGGATAAGGGCCACAAGGGCGTCGCCCAGCGCATCGCGGGTGCGACGCCCGCGTACGTTCGTCCGCGCCTTGCTGGTCTTGGGTTTTGCGCTCATCGCCTTTTCTCTCTCGGGTCTTCCCGAACAAAACGGGCCCTTCTGTTCCGATTGCGCCCATCGGATGCTGACATACTCGACGCTTTGCAATACATTCCCTCACATGACAGACAATCGCAAGGCCGGTCTCGCGCTCATTACCGGATCACTCGGTTCCATTATCGCCATGGCCATCCATCCCAGCGCCGGAGGCCTGATGACGCAAGCCCAGGTCGAGCAACTAGCGCTCATGTCAGGCTTCGCGCACTCCCTGGCTATCGTGAGCTTGCTTGCCCTGTTCCTCGGGTGCTGCGGGCTTACGCGTTGCATCGCAACAGACGATCGCATCGCATTCACCGCTCTTGTCATCTTCGCATTCTCCACGGTTGCAGTGTTGATTGCCACTGCCGTCAGCGGCTTCATCATTCCTAACCTGATCCGGCAGATGGCGCACGACATCCCCAATACTCCATTCTGGAGAATTCAAATCACTTCCATGTTCCAGGTAAACCAGGCGTTTGCGGCCGTCTTTTCCGTCGCGGCCCTGATGTCAGTCTTGCTCTGGTCTGCCGGCATATTCCGGTCCGGCCGGTTCCCCCGCGGCCTCGCCTGGTACGGCTGTTTGGTTTCGCCGCCGCTGGCGGCGTTGATCCTCATCGGGCGACTGCCGCTTAACGTGCATGGAACGGGCATCGTCGCGTTGGCGTTGGCCATCTGGTTTCTCGCCGCAGGGGCAAAGCTGCTGCGTGAAGAACCGTCATGAGGGCGCTCGATTCAATTCGTACACCTTGCTTTGATCGCATGAAGCCATTTATCCAGCCATGCCCATGACTTCATAAAGTGCCTTTCGATGGAGGTGAACATGTTTCCGCTACAAGCCGTAGTAATCGTCGGGGCCATTCTGTCCACGGCTCTGGCCTACGCACAGGACACTGGCAATCGCGATGCAAAGATGTTCAGATGCGGGCCCGCGCTCACCGGCGCCTGCGAAGGAACACCTCCGGAACGGGTGACCGGCATTCGATTTGTGTTCCACGCGGAAGCACCCATCAGAAGCACACCGTTGCTCTATCACGGCCGGCTCTATTTCGGCAGCAGCGACGGTTTCGTCTACGCTGTCGATGCCGCAGATGGCCACCTCCTGTGGAAGATACGCGCCGCCGGACCGGTAGCCTCTTCGCCCGCAGCTAATGATGGAATCCTGCACCTTGTCTGCAGGCCAAATCTGCTCTATGCGCTCGATGCGGACACCGGAGCTGTCCGGTGGCAGCGGGACCTCGGCCCCGACTTGGGGCCCCACAATTACTGGGACTTCTTCGAATCCTCTCCCATCCTCGATGAGAACCGGCTGTTTGTTGGTAGCGGCAATGGCCGGCTCTACGCCTTCGAGCCTGCGTCCGGGGGTCCGTTGTGGAGTTTCGATGCCGGCGCACGCGTCCGGTCAACCTCGGCGGTGGCCGGCAACACCGTGGCGTTTGGCGCGATGAACGGCCGCATCTACGCCGTCGATGCCGATACCGGTAAACAGAAATGGATGTTCGCCACGCGTGGCGCCTCTCACCAATTCTCCGAGCGCAACAATGACACCACTTCCGTTGTCACCCCCCGACCATCCAGGGTGGAATTGTCGCCATCGGAGGCCGTGACGGCTATCTATACGCTCTCGATCTCCGCACCGGCCAGTTACGGTGGGAGCTGACCCACGACAGCTCCTCCTGGATGTTGTCTAACGCTTCCCATGGGCGCGACCTCTTCGTCGGAGGCGGCAGCGCCTTTGTTTTTCAGTCGGTCGACTTTGATACCGGCAAAGAGCACTGGCGCTTCAAAACCCGGAGTGCCGTCTTTGCCTCTCCAGCTCTCTGCGGAGACGTTGCGGTCGTCAGCGATCTCTCCGGCTTGGTTCATGCCCTGCGCGCCTCATCGGGCAAGGAGCTCTGGAGTTTTCCTCTCGCAGATCGTGCCTTGTCATCTCCCGTCATCGGCGATCGCGCTGTATACGTGGCATCGGACGACGGAACGCTTGTGGCGCTGCAAACCGATGACCAGGCAGCGGAGTCCGCCAAAACATGGCGCCGGCTCGTCTATTGGCAGGGACCGCATTCCCCCAATTCATTTTCATGGTTTTCGAAAGGCATCGGCGAGGGCGTCCGGGACTTCTTTGTGCGCTCCGGTTTTCAGCAGATCGATACCGCTCAATTGCAGCAGGCTATTGAAGGCCGGCTAGCTCATCGTTCCAACAGCCTGATAGTCTTCGCCGATGACCGGATGCCGCCCGCGCTCTACGCACCGGCATCAAATGGCGCGTTGATTCGCCGCTTCTCTCAATCCGGTGGCGGCGTTGTCTTTGTCGGGATGCCTCCGGTGAATTTCGTGATCGATGCCGGTTCGGGCGAAGTGGCCGGGATCGACGACGACGGGCTCGAGAAGGCGTTTGGAATTCAGCCCGTCGCGCTCGAGGACGAACGCGACTACCATGTGTCCATTCCGACAGACGAAGGAAAAAGTGGGGCCTCGTCAGCGCGTTTGTCTCGAATGGCGGAGCCGTACTGCCGCGGAACGTCACCAACGTCCTCGCGCGAAACGAATTCGGCGTTGCAACCTCCTGGTACGACGTAGTCGGCGGCGGTTTTCTGCTTCAGCTCTGGGTTCCCACCAATCGCTCGACGAACCTCACATCGGCGCTCTGGACAATTGAGCATTCCGAAGCGGCTCAGTAGCGTTTGTCACCGGCGCGGGGGCCGTCTTGCCTGCAATATGACGCTACGTTGTGACGAGGACGGAAGATCACTGCAAAATTCGCAAGAAGGTCGCATAAGGGCATGTGGAGTTCATCCCCCGTGAATGCCGATCCATTCAAGCCATCACCGCGCTGCGATTTCGGCGAGTTTCACGCGGCGGTTCCTCGCACGGCCTTCGTCGGTGCGGTTGGTGGCAACAGGTGCATGGGGCACGGCATCGAAGGGCGTATAGACGCGCGGCTGAGATTTCGCGTTTTGTAGTGAGAGATCGATCCAACCTGTCCGGGAGGTCGATTCGCTGAGGTTCCCCATGTGGCGCGCTTGGCTCTTCGTTGACTGAGAAAACGGTCCTGCCATCTTCTGCAGTAACTTTTTGCTCTCCCCTTGACATTCTACCTATCGCGCGCTTAATGTGTAGAACGTCTAGGAGAGATCCCGATCATGCCCCCCATGGAGAAGATCGATCTGCTGCAAGGCACCCTCGACCTGCTGATTCTCAAAGTCGTTGCTGTGGGCCCGGTGCATGGATACGGTATTGCCCAGCGCATCCGCCAGATTTCGAATGACGTGCTTCAGGTGCAGCAGGGCTCGCTCTATCCCGCGCTGCATCGGCTGGAAAAGCGTGGCTGGCTCGCCGCCGACTGGGGCGAATCGGAAAACGGCCGGCAGGCGCGCTTCTACAAGCTCTCCGCCGTGGGCCGGCGCCAACTCGCCGCAGAAGAGAAAAGCTGGAACCGGCTCTCCGAGGCAGTGCACCTTATCCTCAAAACCGCGCAATAAGGAGGCCGGCATGAGCCTGTGGCAGCACAAATCCAACGGCCCCGCCGAACAGGAAGATCGCGAAATTGCCGATCATATCGAGCGCATGGTCGCCGCCAACATCGCCGACGGCATATCGCCGGAGGAAGCGCGACGGCATGCGCTCATCGACTTCGGCGGCCGCGAACAGGTCCGGCAGCAGGTCCGCGAGGTCCATCTCTCGGCGCTCGCAGAAGCGCTGCGTTTCCACGCCCGCGCCGCCCTGCGCTTCCTCCTGAAAGCGCCGGGGTTCTCGCTCGCCATTGTCCTTACGCTGGCACTGGGCATCGGCGCCAATACCGCCGTCTTCTCCGCCATTGACGCCATAGTGCTGCGCCCGCTGCCATTCCCGCATGGCGACGAGCTGGTCCGCATTTACCAGCACGATGCCAAAGGCCGCGATGCCAACACCCTCGCCGCCCCTCAGCGCCTGGAAGATTGGAACCGCATGTCCACGGCGCTCTCCGGCGTCACCGGCTACTACAAAGACGATCTCTCCGAGCTCTCCGGCCCGCTGCCGGAGAGGGTTACGGAGGCACTGGTCGCGCCGCGCTTTCTTCAGGTCCTCGGCGTTTCACCGATGCTCGGCCGCAACTTCGTTCCCGACGAAGAACGCTTCGGCGGCACCGACGCCGTGCTTATCAGTTATTCATACTGGCAGCAGAAATTCCACGGCAATTCCAATGTGTTAAACAAGAAACTTCACATTGGGCGGTACTTCTACTCCATTGTCGGCGTCATGCCGCGCGGCTTCGAATATCCCGATGGCGAAGTGCAGATCTGGGCTACGAGCCCGCCTGACGCGCCTTACGCGCAGCGCCGCGACGAAACCTGGTTCACCGTCATCGGCCGTATGAAGCCCGGAGTCACCGTCCAGCAGGCTGCGGACGATCTCTCCACCGTGCAGACGCGCCTGGGCCGCCAGTTCCCCAAGCCGGACGCTGAGATTACTACGGAAGTTGTCCCCTTAAAGAGCACCATCGTCGGCGACTCGGCACATTCGCTTTGGCTCCTCTACGGATCTGTGTCGCTGCTCCTGCTCATCGCCTGCTCCAACATCGCCGCGCTCCTGCTGGCGCGCACCGCCGAACGCGAACATGAGATCGCCGTCCGCTATTCGCTCGGCGCATCGCGCCGCAACATCGTTCTGCAACTTCTCTCGGAGGTCCTCGGTCTCGCCATCCTTGGAGCCGCGGCTGGGCTCGGCGTCGCCGCCGCAGCGTCGCACGCATTCCATCTCCTAGCCGGACGCCTGCCCCGCGCGGAAGAAGTCTCCCTCAACTGGAGCATCGCAGGCTACTCGCTCGCTTGCGCCATGCTTACCACCTTGCTCTGCGGCCTCTATCCCGCGCTTAGAGGCACTCGCCGCGGCCTGGCGCAAGGGCTAGCCGCCGGCAGCCGCACCCAGGCTTCCACGCGGCATCCCATGCAGTGGATGTTGGTCGGTGTGCAGGTCACGCTGGCCGTCACGCTGCTCGTCGGCGCCGGTCTTTTGCTGCGCTCGCTCGATGCCCTCGGCCACGTCTCTCCGGGCTTCGATCCCAGCCACGTACTCACCCTCCAGGTCAGCGGCTCATGGGGAGAAACGACTGAACATGGCCGCCGTCAACAGCCGCATCAACCGCACCCTCGACGGCCTGCGCACGTTGCCCGGCGTGGAAGACGCAGCCACAGCCGCCGAGCTGTCCGGCGTGCCTTCCCTCTTTCAGATCGAATACAAGATCGACGGCAAGCTCGATCCCGCCCGCCGCATCCTCGCCGACAGCCGACCCGTCTCCAACGGCTACTTCAACACCATGCATATTCCCGTGCTCGCCGGCCAACCTTGCAACGAGGCCTCCACCACCAGTGACAGTCGTGGTCAATCGCAGCTTCGCCAACCTTTATCTGGGCGGAAACTCGCGCCGTCGGCCACACCCTTCATGACGCCGGCGGCGCGGCATTCGGTATCGATGGCATCATTCGGGGAATCGTGGGCGATGCGCGCGAACAGGGCCTGAATGAGCCGCCCTCGCCTACCGTCTATTACTGCTACAGCGCGCCCGATCCATTTCCCAATTACCTCATCCGCGTCCACGGCGATCCCATGCAGATGGCCGACGCCATCCGCCGCCGCATCCATGAGCTCGAGCCCGCGCGCAGCGTCTACGCAATCATGCCGCTGGAGCAGCACCTGAGCGACGCGTTCACTGAGAACCGCCTGCGCACCATGCTGCTCACGCTCTTCGCGCTCACCGCTGTCTCGCTGGCGTGCATCGGCCTCTACGGCACGCTGAGTTATCTTGGCCGCCTGCGCCAGCGCGAAGTCGGCGTGCGCCTGGCTCTCGGCGCACCCCGTCAGCGCATCCTCGCCGGATTCCTGTTCCAGGGATTGCGCATAGCCGCGCTCGGCTGCGCGGCCGGCCTCGCGCTCAGCCTTCTGTTGAGCCGCTTCCTTCGCGGCATGCTCTACGGCGTTTCCACACTCGACCCCGTCACCTACGCCGGCGTGCTTGCGCTGCTGCTGCTGGTAGCCGCGCTGGCCTCGCTGGCTCCAGCCCTCCGCGCCGCATTCCTTGAACCCATCAAGGTCCTGCGCGAAGAGTGAAAAGAAATAGGGAGTTGGGAGTAGGACGTCCGCTTCCACGCGCACAACGGAATCCACTCCCTCGGCAGACAGGCTCTCTACTCCCTGCTCCCTATTCCCTACTCCCCGCCTTTCACACCGTCGGCGGATTCCGCTC
>CAWIIJ010000013.1:0-110613 GCA_963836145.1 uncultured Acidobacteriota bacterium | reverse complement strand
GCCGCAGACCGCGGAGAATGCAAAATGACCGAGGCAGAGGTGCTCAGGACGCACGTAGACCTTTTCAACGGAGCCTTAAAGAGTCGGGATTGGGATCAGCTTGCAGCGATATATTCCGATGACTACATGCTAGTTCGTCCGGACGGTTCTGTGTTGTCCAAGCAGGAAGTCCTGAAGGACCTCCAAGTCGGAGGACTTGAATTCAAAAATATTGAGATCGCAGATACGAAGGTCCGCATCCATGGAGACACCGCAATTTTGACGGCTGTGAGCCGCACCGTTACGTCTCGACAGGCCAAGGCAACCACATCTCATTTCCGGCTGGTCGCTGTGTATGCAGCCGAACAAGGCAGGCCGCGACTCGTTCATTTTCAGAGCGTCTTGCTGCCCGACTGAGTGAATGGTATTGGGCCGCCGAAATCTGAACCATATGGAGCCTGAGACCTTAGAAAGCCAACAATGACGCGATTGAAACACAGTTCGGCGCAGACGCGACGGTGCTCCTGGGTGAATGCGGACGATGTGTTGCTGGTCGAATATCATGACCGCGAGTGGGGCATCCCCGCGCACAGCGACCACAAACATTTCGAGGTCCTCATTCTTTCAGGCGTCCAGGCCGGATTGAACTGGTCGCTCGTGCTGAAAAAACGCGATGGTTACCGCCGCGCTTTCAACAAATTCGACCCCGAGAAAGTCGCGCGGTACTCTGAGATGCAAATTCGTAAACTTCTATCTGATCCTGAAATCATCCGCAACAGGATGAAGATCGAAGCTGCCGTACGCAACGCCCGCGCATTTCTTAAGGTCCAGGAAGAATTTGGGAAGTACGACTCCTATTGCTGGCGGTTTGTTGACGGGCGGCCCAAGCTCAACCGCTGGAAAACCGCTAAACAGATTCCAGCGCGTTCGCCCGAATCCGAGAGGCTAAGCAAGGACCTCAAGCAGCGAGGATTCAACTTTGTCGGCCCGACCGTGACGTATGCCTACATGCAGGCGATCGGAATGGTGAACGATCACACCGTGGGTTGCTTCCGCTATCGGGAAATCGCTCGGGAGTTTGCCGATGCAAATTGAACGCACATCAGCGGAGAAGCTTCGCCACGGTCAAAATCGGAAATTCGCCAACAGAACCTGCCTACCAGGTCGACCTTTTTCAACTTCAACAGTAGGAGGAACCCGATGAATACCGATGTGTTGGCAACAAAAGTGATCGAGGGAATTGCGGTCATAACTCTGGGCAGCGCGAAGCGAATGTATTTCGACTCCGAAATGGGCGACGCGCTAACAGAGAGCCTGCAGGAATTTGCGGGTGATCCCAACATCCGCGTCGTGATCGTGACCGGCGGCACGCCGGGATATTTCAACCGTCATTTCAGCATTCCCGCCCTTATCGAATTCGCGGAGGCCGTGCGCGCCTCGGGGCGCCAATGGCCGGACAACGCAGCCTACCATGGCGGATTCTTCGACAAGGCAATGGCGCTGTGCGAGACCATGCCCAAGCCGGTCATCGCCGCGATTTCCGGGACCGCTCTTGCAGGGGCCTTCGAGTTCACGCTTGCGTGCGACATTCGTATCGCTGAGGACGGCGACTATCTGATCGGTCTGCCCGAGACCGAACTTGGCCTGCTGCCCGGAGCCAGCGGCACCCAGAGGCTTCCCCGCACGATCGGACCGGCGGCGGCCCTCATGCACATCCTAATGGGGCGGCCGCTCAATCCGCGTGACGCCGAAAAGAAGGGTCTTGTTCACGAAACCGTCAGCGGCAAGGCCATCGATCGCGCGATGGAGATCGCAAAACGGTTCTGCTCGCATACGCCGGAATCGCTAGGCTACATCAAACGTCTCGTGCGGAGTGCGATCGACACCCCTCTTGCTGAAGGCCTGGCGCTTGAACGGAATCTCTTCATGAGATTGTGCGTCTCCGATCAGGCGCTCGCGCGCATGCGCTCTTACGAAGCAAAGAAGATCACGGACCCGTCTCGCTCGCTTGAAGCTTAAAGGAGGAAGAATCGTGGCAAAATCGAATGCGTCACCAATGCAGGTGATCGAGGAAACGCCTGGGTACTGGAGAGCCATATTCGATTATCCGCCCTTCAATGTCGTCGACGGAGATGTCTTCCAGGCCCTCCAGGACCTTCTTGTCCGCATGGAGACGACGCAGACTCTGCGTGTGGTTGTTTTCGAAAGCGCGCTTCCGGACTTCTACCTGTCGCACTTCGATCTGACGGGCAGGCTCGGAAACGTCATGAGCGCCATCGGCCCCACGGGCTTGCCTATTCTGATGGACACGTTCGTGCGCCTAACGAGGGCGCCGGTCGTCAGCCTTGCAAGAATCCGGGGCTGCGTGCGCGGTGTAAGCAGCGAGTTCGTCCTTGCCTGCGACATGCGCTTCGCCTCGCGCGAGAACACGAAACTGGGTCACCCCGAACTCGGGGTCGGGCTGCATCCCGGCGGCGGAGGTACAGAGCGCCTTCCCCATCTGGTGGGACGCGGGCGGGCGCTCGAAATCGTTCTGAGCGCCAACGATTTCAATGGCGATACAGCGGAACGATACGGTTACGTTAACCGTTCACTTCCAGACTCCGAACTGGACGGCTTCGTCGACGCCCTCGCGCGACGGATCGCGTCGTTTGATCGGCGTGCTCTCATAGCGGCGAAGAATCTGGTCAACCAGGTCTCGTTGCCACCATCCGATCGGCTCCTCGACGCCTTCACTTCGTTTGGTACAGCACTAACGTGGCCCGAAGCCCAGCGCCGCATTGGAGCCGTGCTGGAACGCGGGCTGCAACGTGACGCCGCCTTCGAAAAAAATTGGCCCGAGGTTCTCGGCACGCTCGGCGATACGGAAAAGAAAAGTGGGTCGCGATGATAGCCACGGTTGAGGTCGAGCGTTTCAGCCTGACCTCATCCCGACCATTCGACAACATATTAGCCGCGATTAAAGCAGCTGTCGGCCATCCGGACATGGTTGAGTTTGCGAAAACAACGGCAGCCGCACGGACGTTTCCCGAGTTTGAAAGCACGGTTCGGGAAGGGCTGGGTAAGAGTGGCCTGATGCTCTTCATGGAACTCGACCATGGCTCCGTCATAAGGAAAGCGACCGGTGGCGATAAACCCAGAATGGCCCGGCTCATCATGGGTAATCCGCTCATCATGCAGCAAATGGCAAGGCACGTTCCGGACGCAGGGTCCTATGCTCCCGTCACGGTACTCGTCGACGAACGCTCTGACGGCGTCCACATCTCCTACGACAGGATGGTCAGTCTGCTGGCTCCCTATCGGAATTCCGATGCGCTCGCGGTCGCGCGGGATCTCGACAAGAAAGTCGAGACCCTTTTGTCGGAGGCGGCAGGTTGAGCCAACATCCCTGCGCCGCCGATGCAAAGCCGGGAAATTGAGGAGGAGTGATGACCAATCGATTGCAGTGGGAAGTTTTTGTCAGCGCCCAGATTCCGGTGGTCATTAGCGACCTTCCGCCCGGCGCAAGCGAAATGAAATGGTCGCCAATTTCTTCAACGCTTATCTCGGGCAAGCGCGATGCCGTGCTGGTGGATACCGCGATCACGATCGATCAAAACCAGAAGCTTGTCGACTGGATCGCCGCCCGCGGCAAAAATCTGACGACGATCTACGCGACCCATGGCCACGGCGATCATTTCTTCGGGGTAAACACAATTCAGAAGAAATTTCCGAAGGCACGATTCATGGCAACTCGGGAAGTCATCGCCGTCATGCAGAAGCAGGCCTCAGCGCCCGTAGTTAACGGATATTGGAAACCAAGGTTTCCAGGACAAATCGATTCGACGCTCGTCGTCGCGGATGAACTCAAAGGGGGCGTTATGGAGCTGGAAGGGGAACAACTCGTGAGCGTTCCCCTCGGCCACACCGATACGGACAACACGACCTGCCTGCACGCCCGTTCGATCGGCCTTGTCGTCGCGGGCGACAGCGCCTATAACGATGTTCATCTTCATCTCGGAGAGTCAAACGCTGAAACAAGGAAGGCTTGGATCGCGGCGCTTGACACAATCGAGTCTCTAAAGCCGACTGCCGTTGTCGCCGGACACAAGAGGGCCGGCGCGGTAGACACGCCGAATATCATAGAAGAAACGCGAAAATACATTCGCGATTTCGACAGGATCGCGGCCAATACCCAGACCGCGTCGGAGCTATATAACCAGATGCTTGCGATCTATCCCGAGCGCGTGAACCCGGCGGTCCTGTGGCTTTCGGCACGAGCCATCAAGCCGGCAAGCTGAATCTGGCGGCCCTCAGCGTCCGTTGCGACCCACGGGCACTTTGCAGTTGGCAACATCGTTGGAAGGATTACCACTTAAAATAAAGAGATACTAACGATGAGAACTCTGGAAGCTGCCCCGAAGACATCGAAAGTACAGATGTTTGGCCGTATTCTTCTCGGCCTGATGTTAGTCTACACTGGCGTGTCCCATCTCACGTTCGCGCGTCAGGAATTTCAGGCACAGGTCCCGCCGTGGAGTCCTTTGAAACCCGATCTCGTCGTCTTTCTCTCGGGCTTCGTAGAGATCACGCTTGGATTGTCCCTCCTGGTCTTATATCGGTACAAAGCATACGTGGGACTGATGGTGGCGCTCTTTTTTGTGGCGGTCTTCCCCGGCAACATCGCTCAATATACCGAGCACCGCGCTGCGTTTGGTCTGAACACCGATGCGGCGCGGCTCGTCCGTCTCTTCTTTCAGCCCCCTCTTGTTGCGTGGGCGCTCTGGTCTACGGGCGCCTGGCGATCTGCTAAAGGTTCATGGCGACAGTCTGCCGAAAGCGGTACTGCGAAAACGGCGCGCTTGAGGTGAACAACAACGCGGCCGTACGGACGTTTGTGGAATTCGAGAGCGCAGTGCGCAAGGGGCTCGGCAAGACCGGTCTGAACCATGCGGCCGTTATTCGCAAAACGACGGGCCGCGATGCGCCGCGCATGGTCCGCCTATCATGTAGGAAATGGCAAAGCGCGTTCCGGACGCCGGCTCCTATGCTCCCGTCACCGTACTCGTGGACGAACGGCCTGACGGAGTACACATCTCGTATGACAAGATGGCTAGTCTCCTGGCTCCCTACCGAGATTCCGAAGCCCTAGCAGTCGCGCGGAACCTCGACGAGAAAGTGAAAGCCCTTTTGTACGAGGCGGCAGGTTGAGCTAGGAACAGTTGGGGTGACCAAATGCCAAGTTTGGACGGAAAGGTATCACTAGTGTCGTGTTACCGAAGAAGGTGCCACACGGATGCGTTTCTTCGGGTTGGAATACGTCCAGCGAAAGGGCTGGGCGGTTCGGTTGTAGAGTCGGATGTAGTTCATGATTTGGTGGCTCAGGTCCGGGACCGAGTGAAAGATACCGCGACGGATGCAGTCGCGCGTGATCATGCCCAGCCAGATTTCCACCTGATTCAGCCAGGAGGAGTAGGTGGGCGTGAAGTGGAATTGGACCTTGGGATGTGCCCTCGCCCAAGCTTTCACCGCCGGGGTTTTATGAACCGCGAGGTTGTCGAGGATCACATGGATCGTTTTGCGTCGATGCGTGGCCACTGTTTCATCCAGAAACTCAACGAAGGCTTGGCTGGTGTGGCGAGGCGCGCAACGGCCGAGGACCTTCCCGCTGTGCACCTCCAAGGCCGCGAACAGCGAAACCGTTCCGTGGCGCACATACTCGACGGTGTGTCGTTCCGGGTGTCCCGGTCGCAGGGGCAAGGCGGGCTGCGTGCGGTCCAGCGCTTGAATGGCGGTCTTCTCGTCGATGCAGAAAACCGCTGCTTTTTCCGGAGGATGCAGGTACAGACCAAGAATGTCTTTCGCCTTGGCCTCAAAATCAGGATCGGGACTGGCCATGTAGTGCTTCAAGCGGTGCGGTTGCAGCCCGACCTTGTGCCAGACCCGCATGACCGTGACGTGGCTTACGCCCCAGCGCCGCGCCAGACGGCGAGTGGACCAGTGAGTGATCGGCCCCGGCGGAGACGCTTGGGTAGCAGCCACGATGGCGGCCTCCTTGGCCCCGGTCATCTTCCGGGGACGTCCGGCACGCGGCGCATCCAGCAGGCCGTCGAGTCCCTTTTCCCGCCAGCGTTTCTTCCAGTGCAACGTACGGCGAGGACTCATGCCGGTCTGCGTCTGGATCTGACGCAGCGACACACCGTCGGCCAACAGCAACATGGTCCGAGCGCGGCGGGCCAGTCCCGCCGAAACCCGCGTGGATCGAAGCAGTTGCTGCAAGTGGGTGTGCTCCTCGGGAAGCAATCGAAACGGCTCTTTCGCAGTGAACATGAGCCCTTGTACCATACCAAAGCTCATGTGTCACTTATTTATGTAACAGAACACTAGTAACAGGCGGCACGAGTGGGATCGGCCTAGCGGCCGCGAATGCCCTTGCACGAGAGGGATCACACGTTTATATCACCGGTCGTCGGGAACGAGAACTCGCAACTGCCGTTCAGAAAATTTGCAGCAATGTGACCGGCGTGCAGGGTGACGTATCGAATGCACAAGATCTCGACCGTCTATTCGCGCAGATCAAGGGCGAGAGAAGCAAGCTCGATATCCTCTTCGCGAATGCTGGAATTGCCAAATATGCAGTCCTCGGAAATATTACTGAGGATCTCTACGATTCAATTTTCAACGTCAACGTCAAAGGGGTACTGTTCACAGTTCAGAAGGCGCTTCCCCTGATGCCGGACGGTGCGTCAATCATTCTCAATGCTTCCGTCGTAGGCAGCAAAGGCCTCTCCGCGAATAGCGTTTACAGTGCCACGAAGGCTGCCATCCGCTCTTTTGCGCGAACTTGGACCACAGACCTCAAGCATCGGCGGATTCGTGTAAACGCGATCAGCCCCGGAACCATTGATACGCCCGGCTTGAATGATTTGCTCGCCTCGGGTGACGCAGGTGAGCAACGGCGCAAGACGGTAGCCAGCGCAATCCCGCTCGGCAGGTTTGGCCAGCCGGACGAAGTTGCTAGGGCTGTGGTGTTTCTCGCATCGGATGAGAGCAGCTACGTCACGGGAGTGGAGCTGTTTGTCGATGGCGGTTTTGCCCAGGTCTGAGTGTTGTGTACTTCACGATCGTGGTACGGTAAAAAGGTTCCTCCGGGGAAGCTGCTATGGCCGAATCGAGAGAATCAATTCCGCTGACCGTCGCCCGTGCCGAGCGAATTTTTCCAACCTTGACCGAGGCTCAGATGCAGCGCCTCGCTTCCCATGGGACGGCTCGCTCAGTGCGCTCCGGCGAAGTATTGGTAGAACTCGGAGATAAAGACATACCCGTTTTCCTAGTTATATCTGGTGAACTCGAAATCGTACGGCCTTCACTTACTACGCAGGAGACTTTGATCCGCGTCGTGGGGCCGAGACAATTCACAGGCGAGATCAACACGCTTTCTGGCCGTCGCGCGTTCGCGCGTATTCGTGCTCGCGAAAATTCGGAGGTCATCCAAATCCCGCGAGCGAGCCTTGTTGCCTTAGTACAGACGGACGCAGAGTTGAGCGACATCGTTATGGGGGCGTTCATTTCGCGCCGCGTTGAATTGGTGGCGCAGGGTATGGGGGATGCCACGGTGGTAGGCTCAAGTCATTCGGCCGACACGCTGCGGATCAAAGAATTTCTGACGCGTAATGGACATCCGTACACGTACATCGACTTGGAACGCGATGCCGACGTCGAAGGTGTTCTTGCTCATTTCCGTGTCTCCGCCTCTGACACTCCAGTGCTTATCTGTCGCGGCAATATCGTTCTGCGTAATCCCACGAATCGCGAGATTGCGAATTGTCTTGGATTTAACGAGGACGTGGATGAGACCCAAGTACGCGACCTGGTTATCGTCGGCGCGGGCCCGGCGGGTCTGGCGGCAGCCGTGTATGGCGCATCGGAAGGTCTTGATGTCCTACTGCTTGAGACCTACTCGCCCGGCGGTCAGGCCGGCGCCAGTTCAAGGATCGAAAACTACCTCGGTTTTCCAACCGGGATTTCGGGGAACGACCTCGCTGGCCGGGCATATACACAGGCACAGAAGTTCGGTGCACAGATGCTACTGACGACCGGTACCCGCCTCACCTGTGATCGTCGACCTTATGCGGTCAAGTTAGAAGGCGGCGCAAGCATTTCGGCGCGAGCCGTTGTTATCGCTACGGGAGCAAAGTACCGCAAGCTGCCGATCAAGAATCTGTCCCGCTTTGAAGGTGCTGGCATCTATTACGGCGCGACGTTTATTGAGGCACAGCTATGCGGTGGCGAGGACATAATCGTGGTCGGCGGCGGAAATTCCGCAGGACAGGCGGCTGTATTCCTCTCCCAGAGCACAAATCAGGTTTACATCCTCGTCAGAGGCTCGGGACTGGCGGAAACGATGTCGAAATACCTCATCCGTCGTATCGAACAAACCCCCAACATCACCCTTCTCACCCATACAGAGCTTGTCGCTCTTGAAGGCGACAACCAACTGGAACGCGTCACCTGGAGAAACAATCAGACGGATCAAACCGAAACGAAAAGCGTTGCTCACGTGTTTGTCATGACGGGAGCCGACCCGAATACAGACTGGCTGGGCGGTTGCGTCGTGCTCGATGGCAAAGGCTTCATCAAGACCGGTCCCGATTTGACCGCGGACGAACTGCACGACGCGCACTGGCTTCTCGGCCGCCGGCCATACCTGTTGGAAACAACATTGCCTAGCGTTTTTGCTGTCGGAGATGTGCGTGGCGGCAACGTAAAGCGTGTTGCCTCGGCTGTTGGCGAAGGATCGATCGCGATTTCGTTCGTACATCAAGTGCTGAAGGAATAGTAGTCAGCTAGCTGGCTCAACGCGGAAAAAACTCCAAGGCTTGCCCATTTAATCGCGGCAAACGCGCGACAGCCCCCAGGCAATCGCCACTCGCGAAATCGAAGCCAACAACCTCATCGCGGGCGACGCAATAGAGCACCCCATTCGGAGCAAATCGCAAGCCTCGCGGTTTACGGAACTCAGCCTTGCCATTGGGAGTAAAAATTCGGACCAAGTAGCCATCCTCTGGATCGTATTCCCGAATGCTCGTCACCGCGTCTACGGCGCCAAATGGATGCTCGCTAGACACAACGATATTGCCGTTCGGTGCGATAGTCAGATCGAGCGGACTCAGTTCAGAATCCGCGACCAAACGAGAGTGCTGCGTGGGCGTTGCTCGGCTGAAGGCCACTATGGCGTTATCGCCTTGGCCATCGGAACCGATTCCTGAAGCGAGAAACAGCCGGCCGTCATGGCCGAAAGCAAACCCTCGAGGAAACGGCACGACTTTGGGTGGCAACACATGTTCCGGGGGCCGATCGAGGCTGGTCGAAAAGGTGACGATTGAGCGCCTGCTGCGCGAGCCGACATAATAGCGGCCATCTGGGCCGAAATTCCCACCGCCAGGATTCAGGCCTTCAATCCAGCCAGTGTCGCGAGCGACCCGTCCATCCGAGGAGATCGCTAACACGCGATCGGCCCCACTGTTTAGAAACAGCAAATTTTCCTTTGGATCGACGGCAAGGCCACGCGGATCGGCGATGCGATCATCCTCAATGAAAGTTCCGCTGAACGTTCCGTTCAATTCAAACGCAAGCAGTGCGCCAAATCCATTCCCATTGGTGCCCGACGCGCTTGTAACGAGAAGGAGCATTGGAAGGAGTACTCTGACACCCCTTTTCCGAATTCTCTAAGACATTTCAGACAGCGGTGCGGCCGCCGTCGACGGCGAGTTTTGCCCCATAAATGAAACTCGACCGATCCGTCGCCAGAAAAACAATCGCCTCCGCAATCTCGTCCGCTGTCGCAGGACGTCCCGCGGGTGCCTGAGCAGCTAATTGCTCGAGACCCTCGCCCATTGCATCCGTCCCTTCGGTGCGCGTAGGTCCAGGACTCACCGCATTGACGCGAACGCCGTGCGGACCATACTCAGCCGCCCACACCTTGGTCAGCAAATTAATCGCGGCCTTGCTCGAACCATAGAGGCTCGTGCCGGACGCCCCATAGTCGGCAACCATCGTCGAAATATTAACAATGGCGCCTTTTCCCCTCTTTGCCATCAGCGGAGCAAGTTCCGCGACCAGGAAGTACGGCACCTTGACATTGAGCGCGTAAACTCGGTCAAATTCTTCTTCCTTGGTTTGTTCCGTAGGGCCAAACGGGAAGATCCCGGCACTGTTGACCAAGATATCGACGTGGCCGCTTCCGAGTTCTACCGCCCTTTTCGCCACATCGCGCGCGTTCGACGCGTCGTGAAGGTCAGATGCAATAAAATCCGCTTTGCCTCCTGCTGAACGGATTTCTGCAACCGCCTTCTCGCCGCGTTCTTCATTGCGGCCCACGACTATGACGTGGACGCCAAGCTGGGCTAGTTTAACGGCGGTGGCCCGGCCAATACCGCTGGTTCCACCAGTAACGAGTGCTGTCAGCGAATTAATTGCCATCACGGATTCCCTCTTCTCTTCTAGGAGTCTTTTTGCGTAGCGCGAGAGCGGGCCAGATGCACTGCTCGATGAAGTCCACGCACAATCAAATAGTGCGGGTCGTTTCACCCCAGCCATTTGGATGTACGAGAATCGGTTGCAGATGCACGAAAGTCTGAGGCACCGCAGCACCAGCCGGGCGAGATGAAGAGGTGCACCTCACCAGGACGCGTGTACTTCGGCCACGTAGCCACCCGGAAATTGCAACATTGCTGCGGTTCGTCCGTTCGATTGATATGCAGGCACGAGAACTGTAACGCCTGCCGCTGTCGCTTTACTGAGAGTGTCCTGGATATTCGCGACTTCGTAGCCGGTCAACTCGCGGCCGTAGGGGTAAGGCAGGTGGCCGTCCGAAACCAGAACTGTGAGCTTGCCAAATTGAGATTGAATACGAATGCGCCGATAGGTATCACGCGGACGCCCGATCTCGATACCCGGGGCGTCCGGATCGTCGGACACGACCTTGCCACGCGAGAACGCCAGGAAACTGCGCGTGAAGGCCGCGACGCGGTCCACAGACAAGTAGACTCGGTTCTCAGGAATGCTCTGGAGCGGCGCAAAAGAGGGCGCGGTGGTGTGCCAGTAGAGCTGCGTATTGACGCCTCCAGGAAATTGAATAATGGCATCCTTTCCTATCGCATCATCAAACGGGGCGACAATAACATCCGCGCCGGCCGCGCGTGATGCCCGAATTGCCGCATACATATTCCTCACCAAATAACCCGTTCGCTCGGCGCCAAACGGATACGGAATAGGCGTCTTGAACCCGAAAACGGAAAGAAATCCGACTGGCGTAAAAACAACTTGAGACATGGTGCTGCTCGGCGTGGCCGTCACCGTGGCAATGGATTCCTTCGAAGCGGTGCCACCGAACGTAGCCAGCACGCTGGCAACGAAACGGGCAAAATCTTCCGGTGATACATAAACATGCGTTGAATCGTATTGCGCCCCGACCGCGACGGGCTGCAACGATTGCTAGGACTGGGCTTTTACGATCGAGAGATTTATTGGAACGGCCCATCCGAGGAAGATACAAATCGACAAAGCCGCGCTTGATCTGCGGAAGACGTGCATTCGCCGAAAGCCCTCCTTTTGAAAAGCTCTCAAGAACAAGAACAAGTGGAGCAAGGGCACGGTAAAACCGAACGCTGAGACTTTTTGGTCGAGCGCCGCGAGGATGACACGCGCCACCTGTTCGAGCTTTCCGATCGGGCCGCACCCGCGCGTCATGGCTCGCATTCCTGCGCGAAGAGCTTCTATAGCTGGTAGCCATCCGCTATCCACTTTGCGAATAAATCAATCCGCGATTGGGCCCACGGACCTTCTCCCCGTGGTGGCGGAGGCGGCATGACGGCGCCACCGATGCCACGAATGCGGTCATAGATGACAGCAGCATGCACCTTCACGTCGTCGTAACTAGCCAGATTAAACGCTTTGCTCATGGCATGAATGTCCCGGTCCGTAAAGAGCGGTCGAATGTCTGCTGCGAAGCTCGTTGGTTTTGTCATTGTTCCTCAGTAGCCTTGGATCTCGGCGAAACCTCCGGAAGAACCGGGAACGGATACGGCGACCAAGTCTGTGCCAGCCGAAGCCCCAAAGGCAACACCAGCAGCAGTTGAATTGGCTACCGTCGCATCTCGGGCGGCCGCACCCGCGCCGGTTACCGCAGATACTGCTAAATCTCCAACGGCCCCATCGACTCGCAGTAAAGCAAATTTAGAGAAAACGCGCGAAGGCATCTGGCCGCGCTCCCCCGATCTCGAAGGAAGCTGCTCTGCGGCTTCTTCTCTAGACCTGTGTAGACGAAGTGTCTTGGGCTTCATGCGGATTTTGCCTTCTGCGCGACAGCTTCACTTTTGGCTCGCTTTGATCTGATGAGATCGGCGGACGACGCACCTTCGAGTGATAGTCCGTAACCTACTTCCCGTACGATGCGTTCCTTCAAGGGTTGAATGAAGTGGACGCGCGTGTCCCGGCGTGTCACTTCTGGAGCCTTCAGGTATATCGCCGCCAACTCCCGCGCACGGCTGAGTGCCTTGCCGTTTGGCACAACTTCGGCAACTACTCCCCAATCATGGGCGGTACGCGCCGGCAACGGCTGTGGGTTGAGCAGGAAGGCCTCCGCTCGTCCAGCTCCCGCGCGATAACTCCACGTGGTAAAGATTCCGTCACCCGGCACAACACCCACGGCAAAATGCCCCACATCTTGGAAGGTCGCCCCCTCGGCCGCCACAATCACATTGGCGAGCAGCGCATAGTCGGAGTGAATATACGCACGTCCCTCGATCGCCGCGATAACCGGCACGCGAATGTTGGCTATGTTTTCCAACACTTGGCTGCCTTCGTCGTGAATCCGGCTCCAAACGCCGGGATCCGCGACGTCGCCAAAAGATCCCCAATCGACATCAATAATGAAGTCCCCTGCTGCGCCAGTCAGGATCACGATCTTGTTCGCTCGGTCTTGCGCAATCCGGTGAAAAGCGTCAACAACCTCCGTATGATGGAGCGCCGAGAAAGTGCACGGCCCGCCGTTGCTGTGGAATTCGACAACCAGCACACCATCGGTGTCTCGCGTCAGCTTCAGGCTGCGATAAGCAACGAAGTAGTCCTCGTTAAGTTGCATAGTACTCTCCTCTCTCGTTTACCGGTTCAGAATGAATGATCTTTTCTGTTGCGTATGATGAGAGATGCGCGTTTGTTGTTGGCGTGAAGTGGTGACCAAATCCTCACCGGTATCCCGAACGAACTCCGCTAGACTGCGGCTCCGTAATCACTGATCATCCGCGATCAAAATGCGAATTGCCATTGGATCACGGACCTCCTTCGGCAGGGAGCTTGAGGCCGCGAATCGAGGGGAAGCCGCACGCAACTCAAATCCTCTTTCCGTATGTCACGTTTTGCGCACCCACGTCAATACGACAAAGACTGTATTCCCGTTCACCTGCTCTAAGTTGGCAATCCCTGGAGCGTCTCATGTTGTCGATTGGATGCCTTCGTGCTCAGAGGCTCCCTCCGCGTTAGGCTGATTCCCAGGCGGGCGCTATTTCATGACGGGCAGCTTCCGGGCTCAGTCCGATTGGTCGACTACTCGGAAAGGATCTATTGTTTGAAGAAGAATTGTGAACCTCGGTCCAGGCGCGAGCTGCCAATCCAGCACTGAACCGCAACTCAAACGGAGCGGCCGTATCTCACAAGTCCCAAACGCAATGCCCGCTCTTGTAAAACGATAGCCGCCCGTCCTCGCTCACCTTCAGGACATTTCCAAACTGCGAGGCCGCAATCGCTGCTGCCGTGCGACTGCCCTCCGCAACCTCGTCCGGCGTGACAACCACCGGACTGTGCCGGAGAATCGCGCCGAACGCCAGCAGATTCCCATCACGGTCGAGCACGATGCTCCCATCGATTCGTGCAATCGTTTCAAGGACAGGCTGCGAAAGCTCCGTCACGCGTTGGCAGCGCAAAAGATAGTGGAGCTGATTCTTTGATCCGGCTTTCGGTGACTCGTGTTGCTGATGAAGCAGATCGCGATTGCCCAGCAATTCGCGTGCTTTCCGCCGATCGTCGAGGATGACAAACAATCCTCCACGCCGTCCTTCCGCGAGATTGAGCGCGACTGAAAACAGCCGGTGCGCCAGGTCCTTGTTCCCGAGCGCCTCTTCCCAGACTCGATACTTCTCGACGGCATCCGTCAAATGCCAGCGTCCGTCAAGGAAGCTGAACACCTGCGCGCCGTCCGCGAAAATCTTGATCTCTCCGTTCGGCGTCAGAACCAGGCAGACGTGGCCACCGCACAATGTTGCGCGATTATGTGCTTCGTAGCGCCGCGCGCTTGGCACTGGAAGTTCGAATTCGGCGAACGGCCGCGCCCACTCCGCGACGTCCACCAACTCAACCATCAGACCCGCGCGATCCACCAATGCTACCGTGCGCAATCCATCGCAGATTCGATGAAAGCTTCGAATCGATGTCAACTCGCTCGAATAGGGTAAGGCTCCCGCGGGCTGCGAAGGCAGGGCGTGGCAAGCATCCGGCTGAAATCCGAACAGCAGTGCGCCCGTCGAGATTCTGCGATCCTCGTACGTGCTCAGCGCGCTGATTCTCAGCACCTCGATCGCCTCGGAAACACGATCTGTGACTTTAGCCAGCGATGCCGCACCGGCAAAAACATACGGATCGAGAAATCCAGAAACGTAGTGATCTTCCGGCAAACCACTGAAGATCTCTGAGCTACGCGCCACCACTTCGGCGTTGAACAGCAACTGGTATCTCGTCGAGAGGACTTTCCCGATGCTCTTTACCAGCTTGTGCTCGTGCTCAGTGAAATCCTTGCCCTGATTGACAAGAGAATACTTCGCGCCGAGCCACTCCAGATCCGCCCCACCGTCCCGCAACTGCGCACGCAATTCAGGTTTTCCTTCTTCAGAGCGTCCTACGATTGTGAGTTCACTCGAGGGCAGGAAATACTGGATGCCACGCGCCAGCAGTTCTTCGAAGTAATGATCTAAACACAGCGTCTTAAGTAATTGCGCATAGGCGGCGCAACGTCTCATTTCCGTTGGCCCAATATCCGAACTGTGTCTCTACGGCGGCGACGACTTCCTCCAGCGCAGGAAAGTATCGGTTGTGGATGCACTGGCGGCGCGTGAGTTTCCAAACCCGTTCGATCGGATTCAGTTCGGGACTGTAGGGCGGCAAGTAGTCCAGCATGAAATCCTTCTTATGGTCCTCTCGCCATTTTTTGTGAAGCCTGGCGTGATGGTATCTGGCGTTGTCCGTAATGGCCACCACGGAACGGCCGGTCCGGATACTCGTGCGGCGTAACATCTTCAGGAAGGCAAAGAAGGTTATGGCGTTGAATTTGCCGGTCTCCCGAGGAAACCGAAACTTGCCGTCCCGCAACCGCACCGCACCAAAGTATCCTACGCTGCGGCGCGTCGGATGGTGCAGCAGCACGGGATCCTTGGTTTCCGGCGGAACCCACATGCGGCACCGGGAGCCGTGCTGCTGAAAGTGCACTTCGTCCGTGGCCCAGAGGTCCACTTCGTATTCTCCATCAGCGCTGGAGTTTTTTTTATGCATCTTCTGCCGTTCGGGATCGGCTTGGGCGATCGCGGGTCGTGGTTTGCGCAGTCGGAAACCCAACCTCCGGAACAGACGCTGGCATTGTCGTACACCCAAGCCGATCCCGTACTGCCGCTCGATCCAGGCCGCCAACGTTTTGCCGTCCCATACATTCCCACCCACAGCCCATCTCTCGTGGTATCCGGCGCAGAGCAACATTAATCCCTTGCAGTGCTTTTCGCTCAGCCGTCCCGGCCGCCCGGATCGGTCGCCCTCACGCAGTGCCGCTAGACCTCGCTTATCGAACCCGCGAACCCAATTCTCGACGGTACGGGGCGCATCGCCCAGCAGGCCGCCACTTCCGGACAGGTCATACCCTGGGCCACCAGCAGCACGCCGTGAAGCCGGTGGTCATAGCGTGACTCTTCACTTCGACGAATTTCATCCTGCAATCCCAGCATGATGGTTTCCGAATCTGCAACAGTGAGTAGTCTCATTCCACCAGGAAACCACAGTTCATCCATATGCGCAATTACTTATGACGCTGTGTTTATGAAGAGCCGATGCGGTTCGGTTGAGTGAGAGAAACTCGCCAAACTGTTCTCCATTTCGTTCAATTCAGCATCATATCATCCACAATATGCCAAACCCAATGCTCGTCCGGCTCGATCGATTGCATGGTCGGATACTTGGTCGGGTTAGTCCTCCCGCATTTCATCCTAAGTTTCATCCTAAGACATCGGCCGAATTTTGATGTTTCGGATATCCCGATGTTGTTGGGTTTTCGGTTTTCCACAGATCGCATTTGAACCCCCACCGTCCTCCAAAAATTCTGTCATACATTTGTCACACATTTAGGGTAGAATCCCGCCCTTGAGGGTTGCGGAAGGTTGTAGAGGGTTGTGAGGCAAAACTTGATAAGTGGTTGGAAAAAAGCAATTTTGACAGTGTGACTGTAGTTTTTAGGTTTCTTCTAGACGAATCCAGGCCTCCCAGCCATATTTCAAAACGTAGCAAATTCCTTAACAAAACTGAGGAATCCATAGAAGACGCCGGAACTGTTACCGCCGCTGTTACCGGTCTGGGTATAAGAGGTGGTTTGCGTTTTCCTTTTGCCAAGTCGGTTGGTGGAATCGGCGTGGTCGCGACGTGACAAGTCTGATTCCACGCAGATTCACTTTCGACTGATGGAACGAGGGTTCATGCCTCATTCCGCATATTGGTATCGGACGAATGTAATTACGTTAACCGGTTGAACCAACACCGGAAAGAATGTGGTATCGCAAATCGTAGCGCGCACTTAGTGAGAGGGATGCACCGGGGAACTTGAGCCAATTCAACAGCTTAGATTTTTTAATGCCATGGTTCGGGACCAGGAACGTGGTCCGAGAGTTAGAAGCATCGCTCGCGGATCAATTGAGTATTGCAGTGGCAAGCCACGCGCCATCAACTTGCCAAAGCCCCCCCAGACATCAGGGAATTGAGCTTCCCTGTTCGTCCCCTGATCGGTCCCTGTTCCCATCGTCCTCGAGAACGCATTTTTCATGTGTAAACGCATCCTCTGTTGGCGCTTACCTCCGAGGCGATGCTATCAAGAGGGCCGATTTCCCTGTATTTTCCCCTGTTTAGCAGGGAACTTGCCGGAGAAGAGTTCGCATCGGACTGCGTCCTCCGCCAATCCGTCACCGACTATCTTTCTCTGTAACCCGCGCGCCCGAAATCGCGCCTTTTGAGGCAAAGCGGCGTTTGTGAACTCTCTAAGGGCCCCGAGAATCTCCGAAAAGCTGAGAACGGCCAATCCCGGCGGTTCACTTCTCTGGTGGCCTGCGAACTACGCAGGCATTACGCGGGGTGAGGGATACAACAGGCAGGGAGATGGAACTTATGCGGATGTTACGTCGGCGGGAAGGCGGTCAGCGTGAATTCGATGCTGTTTGCGGCACGCGATTCGCAACGACGAAGCGACTCTGGATGGAATCATGAATTGCGTGTGCCAGGGCGGGCGTAAACACTTGAGCGCCCTCGGCATTGAGGTGCAACCCGTCGGTATAGTAGGAACGATCCAGGTTGGAGCTCTTAACGGGAAGCAGCGCCGTGACGCCCATGGCTGAGGCCTCCGCAAGAATCCGAGGAACAGCCTTGGAGTCAACCGGTTGGTCTGTCGGCGGAATTACAAGAATAAAATGACTATTTTGCCGGGCGCACACATATGCCAGGTCTTCAATCCTTTTGGGATCGACTTGAACGTCGCGGTATTTTTGCGTTATTCCCTTGGATTGGTCTCTCAGAGCGATTGCGTAGCCTGGCAAAATCTTCTGTTTCAAAGTTCGGATCGATTCCCGAGCGCCCCAGAACGGGCTGAAGTGCGTGATGTACAGCATCACGGTATCGTTCAGGTCCAGATGCTGTTCGCTTGCGACCCTCCACAGGTCTCTTCCTTTATATACGTTCACGGCGGCCAGATCGGGGATCGGGTACTTTAATGACAGGTGGGAAGGCGACAACAGCAGGACCACGTACTGTGGGCGCGCGCCTCGCAAAAATATATCGTTCAAAATGTAGTGCCAATCTTCATACGTCGTTGCCGGTATGGCCAAGCGCTGAATCCTATAGTTTGTGGACAAGGACTTCTGGAGTTGGTCGAGATCCACGCCCGCCTGCAATAGCGAGTTTCCAGCAAGAAGCATTGTGGGAAGATCGGACTGCGAGTCTCGAGGACGCAAATCCAGCGTTTCGCTGTATTCGCTTGTCAAAGCCCGAATGCCCTGGCTGTACTGCCTGGACCAGACGTGAAAGAGAATCTCGAGCGAGCAATAGCCGGCGGCGATGCACACCAGTAAGAGCGCTGTGTACAATTTCGGAACGGTCAATGTAGTAGGCTGACGCATGGCTAAAATTGAAAATAAATAAACGTGCTCGGAACCCCGGCTGACATGACGGTCACAAGGAGCAAGCCGGCAAGAGCGAATGCGGACTGGAAAGCAGGGTGCAACAACGCAACGACGTATTCTACTTCGCACCACTCGGATACGATGTCTATCAACACTGCGAGTGCAATGAAGAAGGCCAGAAATCCCAGGACCGGCAAAATTTCGTGAATGTCGCCTGGATGCATGAAACCGGAGAGGAAACGGAGCGAAGCAGAAAGCGAGTCCGCTCTGAAGAGTACCCATGTGAAGCAAACAAATTGAAACAACAGCACCGCGCGAATCGTCCGTCCCCAAACGGATGTCTGCTCGGAATTACCGAATCCAACGAAACGTTCCACAGCCAAACCGACTCCATGCAGCGCGCCCCAGATCACAAAAGTCCAATTCGCGCCATGCCACAGGCCGCCGAGTAACATGGTTAGAAATAAATTTCGATAGGTATTGAACTCGCCGTGGCGGCTTCCTCCGAGGGGAATATAAAGATAGTCGCGCAGCCAGGTGCTGAGGCTGATGTGCCAGCGACGCCAAAAATCCTGCAGGCTCGCCGCGAGATAGGGTTGCCGGAAGTTGACCATAAAATGAAAGCCGAATAGTTGGGCGCTGCCGCGAGCGATGTCACTGTAGCCGCTGAAATCGCCATAAATCTGAAACGCAAACGCATAAACAGCGAGCAGATGGGGAAGCCATCCGGTCCCGAGATTTCCGGAGAATCCGGCATTTGCAACGATGGCGCAATTGTCCGCGATAACACACTTTCGGATCAGACCGCTGACAATGAGGAGGCATCCGTTGAAAAACGCGGTGTTGTCGAAACTTCTCTCGCGCTGCACCTGGGGCAGCAAGTGCGACGGGCGCTGAATCGGCCCTGCGACGAGGTGCGGGAAAAAGCTGATGAAAAGCGCGTAAGACTCGAGGCTCTCAGCAGGCTCAAGCTTGCGATAGTAAACATCGACGATATAGGCGACCTCCTGAAACGTGTAGAAGGAAATCGCCGGCGGCAAAATGATTTGCAGAAACGCGTGTGAAACGCCGTGGACGCCCATGGTGTTCAGCAGGCGAGCGGTCGAGTCAAGAAAGAAATTCACGTACTTGAAATACCCCAGGAAGCCGAAGTTCATGACCAGCGAAAGAGCGAGCAAGCGGCGGCGCTGCGCGGCATCGTCAATCGAATTGATCCTCTTGCTGATCGCATAGTCAACCACCGTCGATCCGGCCATCAAGAATAAGAAACGCCAATCCCACCAACCGTAGAAGATGTAACTGGCCACCAGGAGCATGCGGTTCTGGCTGCGATGTCCTAAGCGCCAGTAGAGCGCAGTGACCAGGACGAGAAATATGAAATAGATGGGCGTATCGAAAAACAAGGAAGCCTCTGCGCTAGCTCGGAAGTTCCAGAAGCCATCTCATAAATGCTGGCTCGACGCGCAACCTTAAAACGCCAGGGCCTGAAGGCCTGGATTCGCGCAGGTTCTGACGTCGCGCCTAAAGCCGCGACCACAGACCTCTTTATGAGATGGCTTGACGGTATCCAGTCAGAAAGACAATTCCAAAAAGATTGGCTCTAGGCGGTTCGGGACTCAACGAACGTAAATCGTTTTTTTAATTGTAGGAACGGAGATTCCAGGTGCTTGTAGGAGAATGCCGCCAAAATAATCGTAAACGTCAAGGACAGTACTACATTAAGTAAGAACAGGGTTGGCGTGTGCGATTCAAGACCTGCCGCTTTGCGGACGAGATGCGATAGAGACAGTCCCATTTCGTGAAACACATAGAGGCCGTACGATATTTTCCCGAGATAGACAAGAGATCCCGGAAGCCGGCCGGAGGCCAAACCTAGCACTGCAAGAAAAATCAGGACGGAACCAAGGGCGGCGCTTGCGTAACCCGCACACATTGCGATCGGATGCGGAGTGAATCCAGCGCGTTTGATGCCGAATGCTCCACTGGCAACGAGCCATAAAACCAGGCCAGTGAAAAGCATCGCGGCTCGGGAGCCTCGTGAAAGGTCGGGAGTTCTCCCGGAAAGATAGATCGCGAGCAGCGCCCCAAGGGCAAAAAATTGAAATTGCACCACGCTGTTCAGCCAGACCGTCACATCCAGATGACTTTGGTAAATCGATGCGAAGAAAATGGTCAGATACGATATCGGCAGCATGGCTAGAGAAGCTATCTTGATGCCTCGCATTCCGCCCACTTTTATCAGGAAGGGCCAGGTGATGTAGAACTGCTCTTCGACCGAAATGCTCCACAGGTGGCGCAGCGGTCCGCTTGTAAGAGGAAAAATCACCATATACCAGTTGCCCACGAGCAGCGTGTAAGCGAGCTCTCGCGCAGGCTCTATGCGCATGGATGTCCATACAGTCCCGCCGGCGACGAAAACGGCCAGTACCGCAAAATATAAAGGCCAGATTCGCAACACCCGGCGCATATAAAAGGACCGGAGATGAGTCGCGTGGGTCTCCAATCGCTCTCTCCTCAGCAGTTCGGTGATCAGATAGGAGCTCAGCAAGAAAAAGATGCAGACCCCGAAGTTTCCCGCGTCTTTGACCGCCAGAATTAAATTCCAAACCACGAATGACAGACCGCGCACTCGCGGAGGCTTGTCGGCCGGCAAAATATGGCAGAAAAATACGCTGAGAAAAGCCGCGAAGCGAAGGACATCCAGTTCTGGCCGGTAAAAACGGCTGCGCCCTGCCGCAGTTGGCGGACGGTGTGGTGGTTTCGGATTCAGGAGCAGCGCTTCGAGTGTCGCCATCTGGAATCACTTTCGCTATACGGCGGTTACTGAAACGATTCCTGATTTCGGTTGCTTTACGCCGTCGCGAATCACAGACGGCGGTGGAGATGGGGAAAAATAAAAAGACATCTGCCGCGGGTCGCGTGAACCTACGGCGCGGACGGGCTGAGAATCGACGGCGTCGGGCCAGTTTGCACAGTGGAGTCAGAGAGCCGCTGCGGTTGCCCGAGTAAAGTGGTGACGTAGTTCACTTGCCAGGATGGCGGAATGGCGAATGACGTTGTTCGATCGGAATTCCAGATGATCCATTGCATCGAACCGTTTCGATCCAACTCACATTGCCAAGTGTGATTCGTATCCTGGTTGCACCAATCCATCCTCGCCCCGACGAGCCATTTCTGAATGACGCCGTATGCCCGCCCCGCAGGCCTCAACGTTTGATTGTCATCTTCCACCGTTTGAAGCGTGACCCAGGCGTGATTGTCCCAGGCATACCAATAGAGGCGCTGCACACCCGCCGCCCAGTTGAGAATGTAAGCCCGCGCAAGATATGCGGCGGCAAGCTCCTCCGAGGGGAACGGCTTGGGTTTTGCCCAACCGGACTCGGTGTCCCAAAGCGGCTTGGAGCCAGCGCCGTTGGCTGCCATGATTTGCCTTACTAGTTGAATGATTGGCACCATTGCCTCGGGAGCGTCGGGGTTTACGTAGAAGTGGTATCCGATCACATCCACATATTGACCGCCTCCCTTGCTGAGAAATTCCGCGAGCCACTTGGTGCCGTAGCTTGCCGTCGCCGAGGGAGAAACGACAATTGCCTGTGGATTGGTGCTGTGAATAATTTGTACAGCTTCGCGCGTGAGCATTACCAGTTGGTCTGTGCTGCCACTCCAAAATGGCTTCAAATTCGGTTCATTCCAGATCTCGTATGTCTGCACATGGGTTCCACAGTGTTTCACGACCGCGGTCACATAGTCTCGCCAGTCCTGAAGATCGCTTGGTTCTGAGGCGAGCCCAGGCCCATAAACGGAACGCTCATCGGGACGGGCCGACGCCCACCGGGGAGACATCCCAAGCACAAGCAGCACTTCGGCGTGATTACTTGCCGCGGCGGACAAATATTTGTCGAGATTGTCAAAGCGCCATAGACCCTTTCTTGGCTCGAGATCCGGCCACGCCACGTGGGCGTCCCACAGACGCCAGTCTCCGATCGGAACGGCCGGCCACGGGGTTCCCGCACCGATTCGATGAATGTGCATCCCAAAGAGGCTTGCCGGAATTGGCCGCGCTGGAGGCGTGAGCTGCCCGGAGTCCGCCGCAAATGCGAACAAATTGCCGATGAGGGCAAATATCAGGCCGAAATGAAGGTACAACGATTTCATCTTTGCAACCTGCTATCACAGTTTAAATGACGCTTACGGCCGCTACGCCGCGGTCACCATTCGGCACACCGAAAACAACTGTGGGGGCACGCAACTCCTGGCGGCCGAGCGCGCCTACAAAATCAAAGCACGTCTGGTGTGGGCCTAATTCTTGCAACGCCCGCCGCTCGGCGTCGCCAAGTTTCTTTAGAACCACGACCACGCCGCTACTCCGCACGAGGGTTGGGAGATCCGTCAGCAACTTCCAAACGTGGGGAATATTGTCCTCGATAAAACGGCGGTTAACGCCGTGAATGGAACCGGAAGAAATCGCGGGCTCGTAAATCGACACTTGTATGCCTTTGCCGATGAGAGTTTCCGCAAGCTGCACCGCGGGGCTCTCTCGCAGATCATCCGTCCCGTCTTTGAACGTGAGGCCGAGGAGCCCAACGCTTCTGACTCCCGTTTCAACCACGGATTCAATGCACGTTTCCAAGTGCGCCTTGTTACTCGGCAAGATCGATTGGATTACCGGAAGGGTCAGGGAGCGGTGCCGCGATTCGGCGACCACTGCTCTCAAATCCTTCGGCAGGCAAGAACCCCCAAAAGCAAATCCCGGCTTCAAATAAGTGGGCGCGATGTTCAGTTTGGTGTCCTGACAAACGATTTCCATCAGAAGGCGGCCATCGACATTCAGCGCCTCGCTGAGCTGCCCTACCTCATTTGCAAACGCGACTTTGAGCGCATGAAACACGTTGCTGACATATTTCACCATGCAAGCAGTGTTGATGTCCGTAAGGACAACCGGCGCGCGAACGTTTGCGTATAGTTGCGCGACAGCATTTGCCGCTCGCTCGCTGCTATGCCCGATCACAACCATCGGCGCGTTATAAAAGTCGTGAACCGCCGTGCCTTCACGGAGAAATTCCGGGTTGTAACAGAATTGAAGGTCGTCGCCCAGGGCCTTCCCCGCGGCTTTCGTCAATGTGAAAATTAAAACCTCTTCCAGAATGTGGGGAAGCACCGTGCTGCGCAGCACCACGATGAAAGGTTTCTTCTGATCACGCAGAGCGTTGCCAATCGAAGTGAGCACGATTCGCAAATAGTCGAGCCTGATTTCCCCGTTGCGGTCCGAGGGTGTACCGACGCAGATCAATGCCAAGTCACTCTCCGCGACTGCCTGCACTTCGTCGGTCGTCGTTGACAGCCTACCCCGCTCCTTTGCTTCGGCAAGTAACGCCCCCAGCGCCGGTTCGACAAAGGGAGCATGTCCCCGGGCAACCGCCTCGACCTTGCGTGAGTCGATATCGACGCCAATCACGCGGTGCCCGTCGCGGGTCAAACAAGCGGCCGTCACGCAACCCACATATCCCAATCCAAAGACGCTAATGTTCAAGGATGCGCTCCTCCTGTCGCCGAGGTTCGGCGTTTCGAGATCTGCTGGCGAAAGTGCGGAAATGTCGGTCTGGAAAAATGGGGACAATTCACAAAATGTGATGAAAAGCTATCGAACGAGCTCATGAATGATCTTTGTGGGTCGCGGCTTCACAGGTTGCGGAAAAAGTCGCCTGCGCTTGTCGTTCCGAGCGGAGCGAAGAATCTCTCCTGGGCTTAACTATCAGGAAAGAAAGAGAGATTCCTCGCTCTGCTCGGAATGACAATATCGAGTACTTTTTTTGCAGCGGGTTTAGACGCGACATTCAAAGTCTTGAATAGCGAGCGTTTGTTGCCTCTGAAGTTTGACTAAGTCTGGATGACTAGCCATATCGGCGATTGCTTCTACACAACCGAATCGCGTTCGGCTTTCCGTGGAACGCCAATAGTAGATTTAGAAGTAGTCCCGCGGCGGTTCGCCAGACACTTCTTGACGCCGCCACTGAAATTCTCGACCATTGCTTCCATCGTGTACTTCGATCCGGCGTTCGCGGCGCCCCGACGCAGTTTGAGAATCAAGCCCGGCGTTGCGAGCACTTCGATCACAGCACTCGCAAAGTCTTGCGGACGGTGAGCGGTGATTCTGCCTTCCTCGCCATCGCGCAGGTAACTGATTTCCGGTGGATGCGAAGGCAAGTCCGTGGCGATCAGCGGTAAGCCGGCTGCGAAGCTATCCACAATCGCGAGTCCCGCGGAGCCTGGCAACAAAAAAAGATCAGACATCTTGTAGAACAGCGCACTTTCGCGACCCCATTTCGATTCCATGTAGTGAACCCATGATTCGCTTGCGATGGCTTGCTCGAGCCACGCGCGGTCAGGTCCATTGCCAACGATCACGAGGTGAAATTCCGGACAGCGCTGCCTCACGAGACGCGCTGACTCCAGCAAGAAGGGCAGCGCCTTGGCACGCTCCAAACGGCCACAGTAAAGCCCAACCTTGCTTCCGGCATTTCCGGTGAGATCCTTCTTCGCCTGGGTAGTCTCTTCCTCAGAGATATCTGCAAGCAGACGACGAAGCTCGGTGGTGTCCGTAGCGTTCTGAACGATCGTGATCCGGTCGGCCGACACGCCATGCCGCCGGAGCTTTGCGGCAACGCTCTCCGTGTATGCAAACCACCAGTCAACAGAAGTTACCTGTCTTTCCTTGACCCACTCCGATATCGCAGAACGATGATCCGGATGCATATTCGGCCCAAGTCCCCAAAACGCTACCGTCTTCAAACCCAAAACAGAATACGGAAGCAACCAAAGATTATTGAGATACTTGTTTTCCGGGCCGACAATGATCAAATCGGCTCGAATGATTTCCCGGCGCAGCGGTTGATAGATCAATCGTTGTCCCAGCCAGCGCGCCGGCACTTTGTATCCAATGTCCGTGGACAGATCGACATTGTCCTGACGGAGCGCGTGGGTTCGATTGGGAGCGCTATAGGCCACTCTCAGGTCGATGCCGTCCCGCCCCAGGGCAGCATGGAGTTGGGAAAAGAACGGAACTCGGAACCGCTTCATCAGCGCCTGAATGATCAAGACCCTGTGCATGATTCGTTTCCTGCTGCCAACTGATAGATTTCCCCTAGCTCTTTGCGGTGGTACGTCTCGATGAGTTGTTCGTAGTGTTTTTCCAGTGCATTCGTTTGCGTGTCCAGATCGAATAGCCGAAGGACGCGTTGACGGCCGCGCACCCCGAATTTTTGGCGCAAACGGGACTCGTTCATTAACAGAGACAGATGTTCCGCAAGCGTCTGCCAATCCCGTTCGGGGGCTAAGAGGCCGGTTTCACCGTGTTGAACTGCCTCAACAATTCCGCCGGAGGCAAACCCGACCACGGGCTTATGCATGGCTGCGGCCTCGGCAACAACCATCCCGAATGCTTCTTCCTCTCCCGAACGGGTCTTGACGCTGGGGAGGGAAAACACGGCCGCCCGGCCCATCCAATCGCGCACTGTCTCGGGACCCTGCACACCAAGGAATCTGTACCTCCGAAGACTGTTCTTGGCCTGTCTTTCAAGATCGTGACGAAGAGGCCCGTCCCCAATCACAACCAGCTCGGTTTCCGGATGTTCTTTCTGCACCTCCGCCATCGCTCGGATCAAATAATTGGCCCCTTTTCTTTCCACCAGGCGGCCCACAAATAAAACGATGGGTTCATCCCCGCTTCCGGCAGGAAAGAAAAGTTTGGTATCCACTCCCGTGTAGTGGACAAGAACCTTCTCCGCCGGGAAAGACTGCTCCAGTATTTTGTTTTTGATGAACTCAGAAACGGCAATAAATAAGTTGGCCCCGCGCTGTAAAACATCTTTTTTTTCCAGGTAGCGGCGGTATCCATATGAAGATTTCGCGAAGCGAATGTCGGTGGCTGTCGCGTCCGATCCGTGAAATGTCACGATGAGCGGCAGGCCAAGGCGTTGCGCCAAGGGAAGGGCGCGCAATCCATCGGGGCCGAAGTGCGCGTGCATCAAGACTGGGTCGAGTGCGCGCAGTTTCCGCACCAGGCCGGGAGCAGTTCCGAAAAGCTTGAAAAGCGCTTCACGGGCTCGTCCGATCGTGTCTCCACCACTAATCGTGAACGTGCTCTGGGCGGGGAGCTCCAGTCCACGAACTCTCCGGGATCCGGCGTACACCGCGCTGAATCGGCGTAATGCTTGGCCCTGCGCACGAATGAATGTTTCCGAAGGATATAAGAGGTGATCGCAAAACACGACGACGGTTGGCCGAAGATCGGTTTTCATACATATTCCTCTTCAGAAGCAGGCATGAAATCGACTTCATCATCGTTCTCGGCCAAAGCCTGCCGCACTCGCGTGTCGGATCCGAGCACCGTCGCGATGCAAAGAGCCCATTCGAGTTTGTTTTGCCACATCATCGTGCATTCAGCCAGATTATGAACCAGAAAGAAAAGAAGGAACGCTAGAGGCCAGAGGTCTTCAATCGATTTCTGGTTCTCCGCTACGGCCAGCGCCCGCTTAATGCCCGTTCCGACGAATAATAGGATTAGAATCAGCCCCAACAATCCGAGGCTGAGCACCATTTCCAGGTACCCATTGTGGGAATACATAGCCTTCCAGCCAATGTGCTTGTAAATAATTTCCGACTCGACCGATGCACCCTCCCAGAAGCCGGAATAGCCGTAGCCGAGAAAAACTTGCTTGAGAATTACCGGAACCAGAAAACTCCACAACTCCGTCCGCCCCGTCAGGTCGCCCGCACGACCGAAGAGCGGCATGATCGAATCCAAGTTGGCAATGAGGACCGGAACGAGCGCTACCACCCCCAAGGCGCCTGAACCAAACAATAGCGGTAACGGGACTCTGTACTTCCATCGCAAAGTTTTAAAGACTGCAATAGCCGCGAGCGTGAAGGAAACACAGATAAATGCGGTGATGGAGTCAGACAGCGCGAGCAAAGTCGCGTAGGCGCCCAACCAGGCGAATTTAAAAGCCCGGGTTTTGAATGTTGTCGCGGGCAGATGCCATTCCACCAAAACAGCGAGCGCCATGATTCCGCCCAAACCATTCTTTTGACCGAAAATGCCCTGCCATGTTCCGTCCAGGCCCTTACCGTACTGCGGCAGGAACAGGGCGCAAAGAAAACTGAGAACAGCGGCTAATCTGAAAATCCTGCGAAGCAGGTGCAATTGTGAATTAAAAGAGAGGCGAGCGGCCAACACCACACCGAGCAGGCTCGTTCCCGTAAGAGCGATGCAGCGCCTCAAGACAAGTGATGGCGTCTCCGCCCACGCTGCCGATCCCCACGCCAGCACGATCAGCGCAAGAAGTACCGGTGTCCCCGAGATGGCCGAGGACGTCGATCGGAGATGACTGATGGCGACGACGATGACAACCAGATAGAGCACAGCCAAAATGACTTCGGCGAACGCATTGCCCTCAACGTAATCGAAATCCGTTCCGGAGAGAAACAGGATCGACAGTCCACCGGCCATCCCAAAAGTGACCAGTCCCAGGGCCGCATTTTCAATTAGCCTTCCTCTAGGCATCCCATTTGCCTTTCGACAGATCGTTCAAGATCACGCGGCCATCGAAGAGAAATAAACCGGCGAAAGAACGCTCGGCGCTCGGCCCGATAGCGATGCGCTTCACGATTGCCGGGCCGGCTGATCAGCGGGCGTGGCTCTCGCCCGCCGGCACTCTTTGCCATAAATCCAAAAATCCGCCCAGGAACCCAGCTGCATGCCCAACGCGGGCGGATATTTGTTGGGAATATGTCGAATCAGGCTCCAACCGGGTTGGTTTTGTTCGATCCAATCGCTGAATCTTCGATGCCGGACGTGCAGCGAATCGCGCGGAGATTCCTGGTTGTCCGAATAAATGATTACAAAGCGAGCGGCCGCTTCAAAGAGGTCCTGCATGTGCCGCAAGTAAATCGGATCTTCCACCAGGTGATAAATAACATCGAGTGATAGAGCCAAGTCGGCTTTCTCGGTATTCAAATGGCGGCGATCGTACACAAAAAAGCGTTTCGACAGATCTCCGCGAAATCGGTCTTGGCATCGCGTTACGGCCCGAGGTGAGATATCCAGTCCCACGTATTGGGGATATTTAGAGAGCGATAATTGGCTTCCGTCGCCACAGCCAAACTCAATTACGGAGTCGATGTGTTTCTCAGCAACGAAATGATTCAGCACGTGCGCCTTGAACGTCGCCAGGTTCCCGTATGACCCGGCGCCTGAATTGCCTCCGGCAGCATAGCGAGCGTCCCAGTAGTTCGGAGAATGGAATTCTGCAAGGCGAAATACAATGGGCCGCACCATGTGCCATAGTCCTTGCGTAGTCGGTCCAACCACAGGCATTTGCTTGATTTTCTCTCGTAGATTCATTCGTGAAATGATTCCCCGGGGATTAACAACGAATGGAGATTACCGTGCGCGTTCGAGAACTTTCTCAGAACGAGTTCCCGCGACTGAAGCGGAGAACGAAGCCTGAGAACGATCGTCGCGGGCGAACAGTGCATTGCCATACTCGAAATGAAAGAAGACATAACCGGCCTGCTTCAGCAATCCAATCGCCTCGGCAATTCTTTTCATGGCGCGACTCATTTTCAGCAAGGCTCCTGATCTGCTGGCGCTGATGCCACTAAACTCTCTGAAGGCGTCTCGGCAGACCAGACTTCGCTCGTACCGCCCAAATGCAAGGAGACAGCCGTTGATCGTCGAGAGATCAAAAACGCGGCCGTTCCGATGGCCGCCGCGAGCAGAGCGTCCGAAGCGATGCTCGACCACGCCGCGCCGCGCCAGGAATAGGCGGGTATGAGCCAAAGATTGAGAAGCACATTGAATCCGGCAACGCCCGCCTGAATACAACTGCGCACTCCCTGAAAACCCGCGCCGCTCAAAGCGTCCGAGAGAAAGTAGTGAGTCGCTTTCAGCAAGGGCAGCAATGCAAGCCAACGCAGCACTTCTGCCGTGCGCGTATATTCGGCTCCAAGAATGTAGGGCACCACACCCGAAAACATCAGCAGCGCCATCGCGACCAGGATGGAATATCCCAGTGCGCGAAGCAGCAGGGGTTTGCTGTACGCCAGACCCGCAGAAAGTCCATTGGCTCCGACCCGGAAGAAGTTGGGGTAGGCCGCCGCCAAGACCGAAGAAACCGGCACAAAGCTAACGTCAATTAGCCGGTACGCCGCGCCATAGATCCCCGCGGCGTCCAGTGTTCCCAGGCGCGCGAGCATGGTCTTGTCGATATCGTTGTAGATGGTTTGGGCGCTCAAACCAACAGAGAAGTACAGGCCTTCCCGAGATTCCGTGGCCAACCGCGGCCGGCCGAATTTCGGGGGATCGATCTTCGTCGAAACCAAAAACCACGCCGCCAACACCACGATGGCTGTGCTGCAAAAATAGATGTAGCCCCACTGCAGGGCCGTGGGATGGCGGTGATACGCGACGAGCACGACCGCTCCAGCCAGACGGCCGAAGCTTAGGAGGACGTTAATCGTAGCCGTCCAGTTCAATCGATCGAAAGCCTGGAACGCCTGCGCGCACATCCCGATAAGGCTGAGCCCGAAAAGATCCGAGGCGGCGACCAGCCACACAAGACGGCGCGGAATGGAAGGGGGCAGGACAAAACTCGATGTGAGTACCACAATCGCAAAAAATACTGAGCTGAAGAGAGCCGTAATGATCAGGCCCCTTCTCCAATACGCAGAAAACAATGTTTCGTCGCGCGAAACATTCTTGATCAACAGAAAACCGCTGCCCATCGTGGCAAAAGGAAACAGGATGCCCACAAGAGCAGCCACGCTGATAAAGGCGCCGTAATTGCTCGCGCCGAGGGATCGCGCGATCACCGTAAAGTACGCCGCCTGGATGATCAGCCGTATCCCCTGGCCGAGGAACATCCAGACGGAATTGCGGACCAACGTACTTTTGGGGCGAAGCTTCATCTCCGGGGGCATCGCATTCGCGCTCACGCTGTCTTTTCCACTATCCGTAAAGCACCTCGCCCGCGGGACGCCGTTCTGGTGTCTGAAACCGCGAAATGCGGAGCGCCTGCAGCGCTACCAGGAAAATGTAAGCAGGGTTCAAATAAACGTAGCGGCGCCACAGCCTCCGCGGCTCGGTCGCAAGCCGGAACAACCACTCCATACCCGCATCCTGCATCCACGCGGGCGCTTGCGGCACCCTGCCCGCCAGGAACGGAAATGCCGCGCCTACACTGAGAATAGGCATTCCAAGCATCTCGCGGAACTCGAAGGCAAACACTTCCTGCCGTGGGCAGCCCAAGCCCACGAAAGTGATCGCGGTTCTTGACTGGCGGATACGGTTGACCAGCTCTACTTTCTCGGCTGGCGAAAGTCGCCGGAATCTGGACGGCTCCAATCCAGCGATGCGAAGCCCTGGACATTTTGTTTCGAGAGCTGCACGGAGCGCGGCGAGAACGTCGGGAGTGCTGCCGTAGAAATAGACTGGTAGACCGTCAGCGGCAGCGCGTTCGCAAATTCTGAGGGTTAGATTCGGTCCGTAGACTCGCTCGGAAAGCTTCTCATGGTGGAGGAAGTTCAGCGCCCAACGCACAGGCTGCCCGTCTGGCACTAAAAGATCAAAGCGATTCAGGCGAAACTTCTGCTCGCAATCGAGCACGCCCGTCATCAGCCCGTGCACCGCTACCGCAGAAATTGCCGCGCCCCGTTTTTCTTTGGCGGCTCGTATGACGAATTCAACCGCCGAGTCATAATTTACCGCATCGATGAAGATGCCAATAACGCTTCGCTTGCTTGAACGGTGCATGGGTTCCTCCAACGTTCCTGGTTGTATTCCAAAATCTCTTTCAGAATTTGCGGGACGTCGTACTGAAGCTTCCAGCCCGGGTAATGCTTGCGGAAACGCGAGGTATCGCTGATCCACCAGATGTGGTCGCCACGCCGGTTCTGTTCGACATATCGAGATTCCACCTTCTCCCCGGTGAGGTCCTGGCACAATGCAATGGCCTCCAGCATCGAACAGTTGCTCTGCTGGCCGCCTCCGATGTTGTAGACTTCCGCGCTGCGCGGTTTCTTAAAGAACTCGTGGAAAGCGCGAATCAGATCGGCGCTGTGGATGTTGTCTCTTACCTGTTTCTGCTTGTATCCAAAAACCGAATAGGGGGTTCGCGTGACAACGCATCTCATCAGGTACGCGAGAAATCCGTGCATCTGCGTGCCGGAGTGATTTGGCCCGGTCAGGCAGCCGCCCCGGAAACACACGGTTTTCATGCCGAAATAGCGTCCGTATTCCTGAACGAGAACATCGGCAGCGAGTTTAGAAACCCCAAACAGGCTGTGCATTGTTCGGTCCACGGGCATCGTTTCCGGGATGCCTTTGCCTGAATAAGCGTGGCCTGCTGCAATTTCCCAGCGCGTTCGCTTCTCGACAAGCGGCAGAGCGTTCGGAGCGTCGCCGTACACTTTATTCGTGGACATGAAAATGAAAACGCTGTCAGAGGCGAATTTTCGCGTGGCTTCCAGCAGCACGGAGGTGCCATTCGCGTTGACGGTGAAGTCGACTGTGGGATTTGTGGCCGCCCAGTCGTGCGAGGGTTGCGCGGCAGTGTGGATGATCAGCTTGATATCGCCGCGATACCGTGCGAACAGTCGTGAAACGCCTTCCGTATCGCGAATATCCAGTTCATGGTGATGGTAAGCTGGAATCGTTTCCGCTAACCGGTCGCGCACCCACGTCGTCGAAGCTTCTTCTCCGAAAAAAGTCGCTCGCATGCCGTTGTCGATTCCGACGACGTCCATGCCCAAAGCTGCGAAATAGGAAACAGCCTCAGAGCCGACGAGACCTGCTGACCCAGTGATGATGGCAACGCTCACGATGAATCCTCCGGTGAAGATTGGGTGCCGAGACCTGCCTTTAACTACCGAAGCCCGTTCCTACGAAGATTGACTAAATACAAGGCTGGACTGAGAAGGTATTCTCATTTATGACTTGCGCATAAATGTCTGCCAGCAGGGAATAATTGTTTACCGCGGTGTAGCGGCGCTCATATTCAAGGCGCGCCGCGCGGCCCATGGCTTGCAGTTCGGCGGGATGGTTCCACGCCCAGTCAACTTTTTCAGCGAGGTCCGACGGATCGCCGGCAGTGAAATGGATTCCGGTGCGGCGATCGGCTACGACTTCCTGAATGGAGCCTAGCCGCGATCCCATCACCGGCACTCCTAACGCGAAGCCCTCCGCGATCACCATCGGGAAGCCTTCGTACCAGACGCTCGGAACAATCAGAAAGGCAGCCTCTCGCATGGCGGCGCGCGTTTCGCCGGCGGTCAACCTCCCGAGGAAGGTGACTTGTCGCAGATCGCACTTTGCAACTTCTGCTTCCAACTCCGCGCGCAGCGGCCCGTCGCCGACGATCAAGAGGGGCACCTTGGCGCTAAGACGCTTCCATGCGGCCAGCAGAGTTGAGGCCCCTTTCTCTGGCGATAGCCTCCCGGCGAAGAGGGCGTACTTGCCAGCCGCGTTTCGTTCTCCTGGATCAGGATCGACAAAATTGGGTTTGACGTGAATTTTCTGCGCCGGCAAGCCTGCCTCGATGAATTTGTTTCTCGAAAACTCAGTCAGGGCAATGTATCCGCTGATCGCTTGTGTCCAGGTGCCGCGCGACCTATGCACCTGAAGCATGAGTGCTACCGCCGCGGTCGCACTCAAGGAGTTGCGGTAGCAGCCGTGCCAGACGCTGTTCAGCAGACTGTGCTCCCGGCATTCCTCACAGACATGCCCATCTCGGAAGAAAAACATCGCCGGGCATGACAAGCGGTAGTTATGCAAAGTCTGAACCACGGGAATTTGAGCGTCATGACACGCTTCATAAATCGAAGGCGAAATCATCATGAAGGTGTTGTGGACATGAACCAGATCCGGGCGCTCCGCGCGCAGAATCCGTGCGACATCGCGCTTGCTGTCACTGGCGGAAACCAGGTTCCCGACCGTCTTCAACCGGGCGAAAGCGGAGATTTTCTCCAGCTCCCGATTGCTCCTCGTGTAGGTGATGACGCGATGACCGCGTCCCTCCAAAAGGAGGCGCTCCTGCTCGAAGACGACATCCTCTCCCCCCGGCTGCTGATAAGAGTTGTGGACTAAAAGAATCTTCAACGCCGAAGCTGAAATAACTTCGGGAAGTTTATTGGACCGAATTGGCAATAGGGTAGACGACACGGGCTTTGCGAATTGAATATCCGATTGAGAAAAGAATGCAGGTGAAACGCAGTTGCGGATTTCGAGTTGGCCCCTATGTCGTCGCGCCGGAACCGGCAACGGCGGCCGCCAAAGGCGGTGCTCCGTGCTCGGGGAGAAGCGCCATGGTCGCCATGTTTTCCGGAACGCTGGTGGCCCGGCCGACGCTGTAGTAGATGAGCCCGGCACTCCGCATTTGTTCCGGCTGATACAGATTGCGTCCGTCAATCACGATGGGATGCTTCAGCAACGTCCGGATCCTGTGGAGATCGAGAGTCGCGAACTCATTCCATTCCGTCAGAATAAGCAGCGCATCGCAACCCCTAGCCGCGTCGTACGGATCGTCGACATAGTCGATGCTCCCCATTTTGATGGCCGCCCTTGCTTTCGAAATCGCCGCCGGATCGTAAGCCCGCACGTGCGCGCCTTCCTTGAGCAGGGCTTCAACAATCGCGGTCGCGGGCGATTCTCGAATGTCGTCTGTGTCCTTTTTAAAGGCGAGCCCTAGAACACCCAGCCGTTTGCCGCGAAGCGTCCACAGAGCCTTGGTGATCTTCTTGATGAATCGCCGCCGCTGCTCGATGTTGATCCGCGTGACTTCCTGCAGCAGCCCGAAGTCATAGTTGCACTGGCTGGCGACGGCGTGGAAAGCCTTCACGTCTTTAGGAAAACATGAGCCGCCGTAACCAATGCCTGCGTTCAGAAACCGCGGACCGATCCGGGAGTCCGATCCGATTCCCGCGCATACCTGCTCGATGTCGGCCCCGGCGCTTTCCGAGATGTTCGCGACAGCATTGATAAAGGAAATCTTCATGGCCAGGAATGCATTGGAAGCGTGCTTGATCAGTTCCGCGCTCTTCGCATTGGTGAGAATGGTGAGTGCTTTCGAGCGCCAGCCGCCAAGAGATGGAATCGCGCCTTTCTGCGTGTAATACGTCCCTGACGTTAACGGTCGATAGATTGCGGTTAGGAGAACCGAGCTGACTTCATCGTCAACTCCCAGGACGATCCGATCCGGATATAGAAAATCCGTTACCGCAGTGCCCTCCCGCAGGAATTCCGGATTTGAAGCGACGAAAAAGGAATCCGGCGGAGCGCCGTTCAGCAGCAAGGTCCGGCGCAACGACTCACAGGTACGCACCGGCACAGTGCTCTTTTCGACGACTACTTTCTGACCGCGAATGGCGGAAGCGATTTCCTGGGCCACGCCTTCGATGAAAGACAAATCCGCTTCCCCTGACTCTGACTGCGGAGTTCCAACGGTAATGAACACAACGTCTGAAGATTCAACCGCCTCGCTAACCGACGTCGAGAATCGGAGCCGGCCTCCGCGATGTCGCTCCAGCAATTCCGGAAGAAAGCGCTCGTGAATGGGCACTCCTCCCCGCTCGAGCATTGCAACCTTCTCGTGGTCATTGTCTACGGAAATCACGTCGTGTCCGATTTCCGCAAAACACGCCGCCGAAACCAGACCTACGTACCCCGAACCGATCACGCCTATGCGCATTTTGTGCCCTCACTGTTTGTTTTCTTGCGGCAAATTTACTCAGGCGGCGCCGGATCCCTTCAATACCGCGGGGACGGTGCGAGCGAGAATTTTAAGATCGAGCCATAATGACCAGTCGTCCATATATTGGATATCGAGCTGCATCCATTTCTCAAAACTAACCGAGCTGCGGCCGTTCACCTGCCAAAGGCATGTGATCCCCGGCCGCACGCTGAGACGTCGGCGTTGCCAGTCTTCGTTGAATCCTTGGTAGTCGCGAACCGGCAGAGGCCGCGGTCCCACCATGCTCATGTCGCCCTTTAGTACGTTGAACAGCTGAGGAAGCTCGTCGATGCTCGTTCTCCGGAGAAATCGTCCGAGCGGGGTAACCCGCGGATCATTTTTGATTTTGAAGACGGGGCCGCTTACTTCATTGAACCTTTCGAGATCAGCGAGCATCTTGTCCGCATTTGGCACCATGGTCCGAAATTTATAAATCAGGAATCTCCGTTTATTCAGCCCCACTCGTTCTTGCCGGAACAGGGCAGGCCCTTTCGAGGTCAGGGGAATCAGTAATGCGACCACCAGCAAAAGCGGAGCAAAAAGAATCAACAGCGCCAGCGAGACTGCGATGTCTAGAGCGCGCTTCACCAGAATCGGCCATCCCTTCGGTCGGCCGGAGAAGGTGGTGATATGGGAGTTGGCGTCCAGGTCGTCGGCGTAGGAGTGCGCGACTTTTAAATTGAAAATGTCGGAGCCAAATCGCGCCGTGATTCCATGTTGGTCGCACAACGCCGCGACTTGAGATATGTATTCGTAGAAAGAACGTATGGGGAGATAAATTGCCACTTCGTCGACAACGTTCTGGCGCAGGTACTCGGACAAACCGGCGAGGTCGCAGCATATTTGGCACGAGTTTTGTGGGTCTTCCTGCCGGCCAAGCCATTCATCATCCGCAAAGCCAAGGAGGTGGTAGCCCAGGTCGGGTCTGGCCTCGAGTTTCCGCGCAAATTCGATGGCCCGGGAATTTGTTCCGACGATCAGCACGTGCCTGAGGTTGTATCCGCGCAAGCGAACTCTTCCGAGCATGTATCGCAGACCCAACCTCGCCAGAGCCACCGAAGCGGAACTCAGGGCCCAAAATAAAAGCAGGAAGCCCGGGGTGACCATGGTGATCGTAAATATCCGGGTCACCAGCAACAGAGTAATGGTTGCCAGGGTCGTTGCTCTTGCGGCGTCAATGACGAGCGAGCCCCGAGTCGATAATCTGCCTGATTGGTAGAAGCCGCAGGCTCTGAAGATCAAATGCCATACGAATAGCAAGGCTGCGAAAATCACAAAATTCGACAGCTTGATTCGCATGGACAGGAACACCGCGGGCGTCACGCCGCGGCCCTCTTTAGGCACAAGCAGGAGTGTTGCCAGCCCGTAGGACAGCACCATGAGGGCTGAATAGAACAGCTTCAGCACCCCGATCAGAAGTCGACGCCTGATTGCATCCACGAAAGAGTGCTCCGGTGAAGGAATTGTTGAGTGATATTTGCTATCTGAATGGATCAGGAAGAGCTGAAGTTCAACCCGACAAATGTTCGTTCCGTCGGTAGAGCGCGACTCCGTGCCTAGAAGTCATCAAGTCATCTCATAAACAGGATCGTGGGTCGCGGCTTAACAGGCTACGGAAAAAATCGTCCCATACTTTTGTCATTCTGAGCAAAGCGAAGAATCTCTCCTGGTTTCTTTTCTCATACTTAAATGGAAGAGAGATTTCCCGTTTCGCTCGGAATGATAGAGTTGTGAGTGTTTCCGCTCCTGCTACGCCGTTCGTCTCTGGGAAGATTGCCTTGGCACTGACGCCAGAACCGGGACTTGCAGAATGTCCGCAACTTCGATCGGGGTTCGGAAGCACGGGTCGAGATATTCCGCCGTGTACGCAACGCCCAAGCTGCCAAAGATCGCCAGCAGGAATCCTAATGACAGAAGCATAAGCGGGCTGTAGGCGGGCAGCACAGGCACCGTCGGCGGCACGGCAATCGCCACATTTCCAATTCTCTTCCGGTCCAGCGCATCCGAGGTGCGTTCCTGTTCTCGCTTCGAGGAATAAAGCATATAGTTCGCTTCATTCAGTTTGGCTTCACGCAACAAACTCTCCTGCTTCACTGACTTTTGATCCAGCGAAACCATTTCTCCGCGCAGGTTCCCGAGACTCCGCTCAATGGCCGCAGCGGTGGCCTTCTGCGAAGCGAGGTCGGCCTGTGTCTTGACGATGTCTTCTCTGAGCAACTCGTACGTGGGATCGCGATCGGTGGTTTGGTTTACGAATTGAGTCTTTTTTGCCTCAGCGATCGCGGCCTCGGTCTGTGCAATCTCTTGATCCGCTTCTTGAACCAGGGGGTACGCCGGATCGTATTTAAGCGCCAGTTGCGTCCGTTTGATTTTTGTCAAGAGAAGATTGGTCTCCAGCTGTTGCAACAATATGTCGGCGGCATTCGACACTTGTTGCGTGGAGGACCTGGAAGGCGTAGCGGTCAATTGCGCTTGCTCCTCCGCGATCCGGTGCTCATCGGCGGCAATGGCTTGTTGAGCCTGATCCAACGCGGATGTGGAATTGACCACTTCCTGCGCCATGTCCGTGCGTACAACGTCAGGCGCCGCCACGCCCTCCGTCTGGCTGAAACTTGCGAGACGCATTTCTGAATCCGCAAGCGCCTGTTTGTACCGGTCTGTTTCTTTCGAGAAAAATTCGTAGGAACCCGTGGGCCGTTGAACCGCGATATGTTTCTCCATGTAAAGCCCGGCCAACTTGTTCAGAACGCCGTAAGAGACTTGAGGGTCAGACGATTCGTAGCTCACTTCAATCATGTTGGTCTTCTTTACGACCTGGATGTTCAGTTTCTTGCCCAATTTTTGGGTGGCCTTGGCAATGTACCAATCGTCATTCTGACGCGGAAGAATCTTGGCCAGCAGCGTTTTCCTTTCCCGCGCCTGAAGGCGGTTCGCAAGAACGACCTCCCGCAACAATTCAGGGCTCTTCAGCAATTCCACTTCCGAATTGATTTCTTCCTCGCTTACCGGTGGCGGGTTGGGTGGAGTCTGGAGGGTCGCCTCCGCGGTCACTAGTGGGTCCAACCTCTCGCGGTTGACGAGTACCTCCATGCTGGCGCCGTATTGCCCCGACATGGCAATCGTGCCCACGACGGCTAATGCGAGTAGTACCAGTAGAGAAATGGAGAAGACACGCTGGCGGCGGAAGAGCGGCTCGATGAGATCTCGCAGTGTGAGCTCCTGCGCTTTTCTGTTTTGCGTTCTTCGGGACGCGGGTTCGGTCATAATGATTCTCCCTCTGCTTCTAAAGTTCGTTTTGTCTTGCGCTCGGGCGATACAGAAGTGGAATTCAACGGACTCATAGGCGCGAGCGAATAACCCTGGAGTGCTTTCTAAAATGTCAGTGGCTAGTTCAAGGCGGAGAATGGCCCGGGACTTCTCACCGGCAATCTAAATTGCCTCCACGCTGTATCCGGCGATTCGTATCGCGATTGATTTTTGAATCAGGTCTACGGAAACGACCAGGCTCTGATCCCCATTGATCGCCGTGAGCAGGCCTTCAATTCCATCCAGGCTCCCACCGCGGATGCAAACTCGCTTACCGATCTTCAGATACGGGTAAGGCTCAAAAGCAACTTCTCGGGCGATTACCGCTTGCAGCGCATCCATCTCGTCATCGGGAATCGGAGTGCCAATGCCGCGAGCTCCGACAAAGCCAGTCACACCATTTGTGCGGAGAATCGGAACACGATTGTGAATCGTAGGCACAAGTTGCACAAAAACGTAGCCCGGAAATAGTGGTGGGTGAACAACTTTTTGCCGGTCGCTCCACTGGCGCTTGATCGAATAAACGGGGAGAAAGACGGCAACGGCTTTCTCTTCCAGATCAGAAGCCACCTTCTTCTCATACTTGGGCCGGGTCTGAATAGCAAACCACGAGGGTTTGTCTTCTCCGGGCACGATGTCGGTGAACGGCAGTTCCGTTACTTGGGTGTGAGTAGCCAACGGGACAGAGCTCCGCCAAATTGAGTCACATCGCGTCTTGAAATTGGCAGACTTCGCTCGGAGAATCGGCCTGCCAGAGCCCTACAGCAAGTGGTACAACCGTTCCGGAATGGGGAAGGTGCGCTTATTCAGTACAGCGCCCAGAATCTTGATGCCGGCGGCACGCAGATTCTCCGAAACGGTTACAGCTACTTCCCGGCGAGTCGAATTCTCTTCTAGAATCATTACGACACCGTCCGTGAACTTCCCCACGGCCATTGCGTCGCCGTATCGGGCGAGCGGCGGCGCATCGATCAACACGTAGTCGAATTCCGTCCGCAACTCAATCAGCCGCTTTTGTAGATCGTCGGAATTGAGGAGTCGCGGAGAGTCAGCGGCGATCGAACCGCAGGAAAGCAGCCAGAGCCTTTGATTTCGTAAAGGCTTTATGAAGGATCGGATTGGCCCTGCCTGTAGCAGCGCGTCGGTCAAACCGAAATGGTTGCCGACGCCAAACAGCCGTGGCAACGATGGGGTTCGCAGATTTGCATCCACCAGGCAAATGGACCCGGTCACATTGCTCGCCAATGTCTCCGCTATGCGAACGCAAAGCCGACTGCAACCATTGCCATGGTCAACGCCGGCAAATACAACCGTGTGCGACCCATCTGGCCCGTGCAAAAACGTCCGCTGGACGAGCCGCAGAGTCTCTTCGCAAGCAAGTTCGTCAAGATCGAGCGCGTTCACGTCCGGATGCGCCGGTGTGTGCTTTTCCGCGTATTCATCTTCCTTCTGCGGATTCATCGGCCGTACGGTTTCGTGTACCTCTCGAACGCCACGGAAGTCCGCGCCCCTACCCGCCAACTGCATCAGCTCGAAGTTCCGGCTCATTGGTTGCCTCCGTGTGCGGGCAGAGCTCGGGTGGTGGGAGGAGCCGTGCGCTGCAGGTTTCCTGAAAGCGATCTTGCATAGGGTTCGGACAGCCCCTGCCGCGCATTGGCGACGCTAGTGGCACTCGACCAGAGATTGTGCTCTCCGCTGTTCAGGACCGCGGGCCAACCCAAGACAGGGAGAAGGAGAAAGTTGCTAAATGCAAACCTTCGGAGCCAGCTTCCCAAGGAAGATTTCTCCTGGCGCTGGAATTGGCCCTGCCGTGTCTGTTGCCCCCGGTCTAATTCGAAATCCTGCAAGGGTTCATCTTTCCTCAGTGACTCCAGATCGAGATCGGCCAGAACTTCAAACACAACCTTCTCATCGATCGTTTTTCGGCTCATGGCGCATGCGAGCGCCATCGCGTTAAAGCAAATGGTATTGATGTTGCGCGGTATGCCCTGACTTTTTTGCGCAATCAACCGCCGCGCTTCAGGTGAAAATAGGGATGGGCCATCGTATCCGGCCGCCCGCAGTCGATGATTTATATAGGCGTTGGCTTCATCGAAATCAAATGGCTCCAGGCGAATCACCATCGAGAGCCGCTGCCGAAGCTGAAGCATGGACGGTTTGGCCAACTTCTTGGCGAGCTGCGGTTGCCCGGCAAGAACGATTTGAATCATCTTGGCCCATGGCGTTTCAAAATTCGATAACAGCCGGACCGATTCGAGAGCTCTCTCGTCCAGGTTTTGAGCTTCATCAATCACCAGAACTACGCGCCGGCCGGCCCGCATTTCCTCGCTTAAGAGCTGGTTAAGCATTTCATGCATCGCCGCCAAATCTTTTCCGGAAGCATCCACACCGAGATCAAGAAGCGTGTGTCGAATGAACGTGTGCGAATCGCAATCCGTTTGAAATACAAACGCAGTGCGTGCCTGCCCACGGAGCGATTCGAGATATTGGTGCAGCAAGGAGGTTTTACCCATCCCCGGCTTGGCAATCACTGCGAGGAATCCGCGGTTGGCTTCGGTGCCCATCAGGAGCGACGCCAAAGCTTCGCGATGCTTCGCGCCAAGGTACAGGAAGCGGGGATCCGGAGTGTCTCCGAACGGCGATTCCGCGAGTTTGTAGTAGTCGAGAATCATCTCATTCATCGGGTGTCTTCACGTCCGCCGTCTTGAACCACTGGCCGCCGCCTTCATCCATGCCGTGCATCTTTTATCGTTTGAGGACAATTCAGCCTGCTTCTGAACTTCTGGTCTTCCTGCAATTTAAAAGAATGCCGCCGAGGTTAAGCTGGTCCCAATGGCGTAGGGGACATACTTCCGAAACTTTACGATTGCCTTCTCGGGAACAAAGATCATGTCGCCGGGGGCCAGATGCGCGTCTTCATTCACGTTCTTGCCGTTCAAAATGTCTTTCAAGTTCAGCTTCTTTACTTCCACCCAGTCCCTGGAAACCCGGTGAAAAAGAAAAACCTGCGTCTTCGCCGTGGAAGCAAATCCTCCAGCCACGGCGACGCCTTCAGCTACCGTGATGTCGTAGCGGAGGTCAAACTGGCCCGGCTTGTTGACCTGGCCGGAAACAATAAAATACGGCCTTTGAAAATCGATTAGATCGACTGTAATAATCGGGTCGTGCAGGATGTTCGAATACGCTTTCTTGACTGCGTCAACAATCTCCGGAACCGTTAATCCCAGCACGTATAAACTTCCCGCGCTTTGCAAACTGATGAATCCATCCGGCTGAACCGTTACTGTCTGAACGAGCTCCGGGGCGAGGGGGAATGAAATCAGCATTACATCGTCTCGCAGCACCCGATACCGGGGATCGCGGCGTTCCAGGACGGACTGATCTGAATCAGGCGAATGTTGGGCCACGGTTGCAGCCGGAGCCTGATTGTTTTCGTGGCCGAAGGCAACAACTCCGGAGGCGACCAAAAGTATCGGCAATCCCAATGCTAGCTTTCTTGCCAGAAACATGTGCAACGCCTTTCTTCGCGAAGCGTCCAGGCCCGGCGGGGAAATCGAGTCGTCCCATTCACGCTGGGAAATTATAAGAACTGGCCAGCTTCGACAAGTGGCGAAACATCCCCATACCTGAGGGCATTGTTTCTCCCGGGATAACACAAAGAGTTACCCTCACACGCTAGGGTGTTGGCTCTTCCCGGATCGTGGGAAGAAGCTCTCTCGACGCGGGAGTTTTTACTCCTAGTCTTTCGTACAGTGTGCAAACGGCCAGGTACGTTCGTGTTTGGCGGAACAGGAAAGAAACTGCGAATATATTTCGCACCCGTCGCGCAATACCCTATTTTTTCAGTGACATACCGAAAATGTTCGTGGCTTCGGCCACAAGGCTTCCTAAGAGACGTTCGAGCCTTCGGGCGACCGGATCGACGCGAGTGTGCGCTAGCGCTCACATCCCGCGCGATGTAGAAAAATATGCGCACGAATCTGCTCGATTCTCATGTCGCGCATCCGAAAAGCTGATCCCGGATATTGAGTTTTTTCGTATTTTATCCACAACGTATTCGTTTACTATTCCGGTTACCGGGGGCGCAACTTCCATTGTGGAGGGGGTCCTGTGGTCGTTTCTGAGGGTACGCGAATTGATGTTCTTATCGCGGATCGGGATAACATGGCAGGCCAATTAATGGCCAGTGCGCTGAAGCGTTGCCGCAATCAGTTCGACGTCGTGGGCGTCGCCACCAATTCCGGACAAGCGCTCGAAAAGGTAAGTACGCTCAAACCGCATGTGGCGCTGGTCAATCCGGAACTCGAAGACGGTTCTCAATCCGGCTTCACCGTGCTTCGAACACTACGTGAGTCCCATCCTCAGATTGGAGGGATCATGATGTTGCATTCGATCGCGCGAGAATCCGTCATTGCGTCCTTCAGTGCTGGTGCCCGGGGAATTTTCTGCCGGACCGAGCCTTTCAAAGCCCTTACGAAGTGCATTCGGACCGTCCATGAGGGGAGAATTTGGGCCAGCACCCAGGAACTCGAATATATTTTCGAAGCTCTCACCCGTCTCAAGTCCCCTCAAGTGATCCCGAGTTCCGGGATGGCGTTACTCACTAACAGCGAGCAACAAGTCGTGAGGCTGGTAGGTGAAGGCATGAAAAACCGCGACATCGCTCAACAGCTTGGCCTAACTGAACACACGGTGAGTAACTATATGTACCGAATCTTTGACAAGCTGGGAGTTTCGACCCGCCTCGAACTCCTTCTGTATGCCCTGAGCCACCAAAGCCCAAGAATCCGCGTCTGATTGCCGTTCTAGAATCCGGTTAAATGCATGGAAAACGCCAACGAACTTCTCGTGGGGATTACCAAGAGATGTCCGAGTAGCCTATCAGCGTCTAAAGGGACCGACTTCATGTTTATCTTTTTATTCTGTGCTGCTCTTTCTCTGATCGTGCCGGCCGTATCGGCTCAAGACACCTCGGCCAGCCTCTATAAGACAAAATGCGCGCTGTGTCATGCCCCGAACGGAAGCGGCAGCGTGCCCGTCGGCACGCAACTTAGCGTTCCAAATCTGCGTCTGCGGCAGGCACAAGCACTCACAAACGATCAGTGGGTTAAGATCATAGAGGACGGCAAAGGTAAAATGCCGGCCTATAAGGGCAGGCTCGGCGACGACCAGATCCGACAAGTTGTAACCTACCTTAGGGAACTTACCAGGCCAAAATAAAGTCACCTTTGATTTTGCAGTTTTAGGAACCCGCGAGGCGTTTCCTTATGGACTTGCCATCGGAAGTGAGTTCCCATTAGTTCAGTGGGAGCCAAGCTTGCACTCTTTTGACGTTGCCATCATTTCCTTCTTGAATCAGTTCGCCCACCGCTCCCGGAGCCTCGATTATTTCATCATGCTCATAGGTTCGAATACTCTCACCAAGGGTGGCGTGATCACATCCCTGATCTGGTGGGCTTGGTTTCGGCCTAGCGAGAACAAAAACCGGGACCGCGAGTTTCTTTTTTACGGAATTGTTGCCTGTTTTGTGTCGGTGCTGGCTGCACGAACCCTCGCGGATGTCTTGCCTTTCCGCGAGAGACCTTCGCTGAATGCCAGCCTCCATTTTCAGCTCCCTTATTCCGTCGATTTGAACAGCGTAATCGGATGGAGCTCTTTTCCCAGCGACCACGCCACGTTGTTTTTCGCGCTCGCCACTTGCATTTTGTTCGTGTCGCGAGGCGCCGGAATTCTGGCTCTCGCGCATGCCTTTTTCGTTGTTTCATTGCCGCGAGTCTACATGGGAATCCATTACCCCTCGGACATCCTGGCAGGCGCCGTGCTTGGAGTGGCCATGGCTTCCACGGCGAAAATTGACGCCCTCAGAACGGCGGTGGCACGCTCGGCTATGAATTGGCTCAAGCGCTCTCCCGGAACGTTCTATGCCTTCCTGTTCCTTGTCACGTTCTTAGTCACTGTTATTTTCGATCCGGTCCGCAAACTCGGTCTGTTATTTTTCAAAATCCTGGAAACCGCGCTCAGACACTCGCACTAACTGCAATTGCATCGTAGTGTCAAATGCTGCACAAGCAATTGGGTGAATCTAAAATGCCTGTTCATTGCGATTTAATTCCTGTTGCGATTGTATATTTCTAGAAGCTGTTGCACAACCTGAGACAAGCTATTGAGATCCCTATGTTTGAGTTTTTGAAAATGGGAGATAAGCAAGGACAGCAGCGCCGAAGGAGGACGGATGACGCGGTCTGGTCCATTGCTTACCGAAGCGCAGTGGAAAAAGATTGCTCCGTTGCTCCCAAAGCCGCCCAAACAACGCAAGGGCGGTCGTCCGTGGATCGGGAATCGCCCACGCGTAGATCGCGTGCTTCGACACCCCAGCCTCCCGCGCCACTTCCTCTTCTTTCCGTCCCGCTTCCACCTGATGGGCGTGAGCGAGGCACAGGAAGTGAAGCAGTTGCGAGAAGAATCCGGGCGACTCAAGGAGCTGGTGGCGGATTCTGAGTTTGGACAAGGACGCGTTGCAATCGGTGATTCGAAGAAACGGATAGAGCTCGCAGGCTTGAAGGCGGCTGTGGGGCAAGTGCACGAGGAGTATGCCGTCAGCCAATTTCGCAGCCCATGACTGTGAAATGAAACTCTCTCTCCCCGGGACTAAGATCTCGACCCGGTCCATCCTCCCTGCCAATCCCCATCTCCTACACGCAGATCTGGTCCAGGGTTCCTCCGCCCCGGTGGTCTAGTTTTATCCCGCCCTTGACAAAACTTGACGGGATCGCTCGAGACACGCTGTTCTTTTTCATTGCCGATGGTGCCGATGAGCTTTTTGATGGCAGTTTGCGCAAAGAGCTATCAGATTCTTGGCATCATCATCTCCAAGGTGACTCCGCCACTGAATGTGATGGACTTGAAGATTTTCCATCCGCCCGCACCTCTGGCATCGCCAGCCATCTCGCTGGAGGACTTCTTGGCACAGTTGGCGATAAGCTTCAGGGTCAAGCATTAGGCGAGGTCGTCCGGCTCGGATTTTGGTCAAAGCGTCACCTGCACCGTGTCAATAAGTTCTTTCTTCTGCGGCGTGGGAAGGCCGGTGACCAGCCGAATGAGACAAGGTAACAACGCGTTTCTGTTGCCCATCTCCAAGCTCACCCCCGCCAGAAAATCTGCACAAATCATCTCCAGGCAATAGCCGCGCGACTTGTCGCTTCCCAGCATCATTCCCGCCGTTTCCAGCGCCTGCTCGATTACCGGAAGTTGGCTCTTGTAGGCCTTGAAATAAAGGATCTCCCATGGCTCCGTGTCTTTGCCCGTCAGGTAGCGATCCACCTCCCGCTTGAATTCCTCCCTGGGCATGGTGCTGGCTTTGTGCACCCAGGGTGCACTTTCGAACTCCTGCCGGTCCCGTCGTGCCACTTTCACAAGCTCCCTCGCCTTGGTCCAGCCGATCTGTTCCAGCTCCCTTTTGCGAATCGGGGTCAGGTGCTCGTGGATCGCCATCAGGTAGTAGGCCTTGCGCCGGGATTCCGGGAACTTCCTCTCCAGGAACTCATCAAACGACCGGGCGTTGTCCACCCGCCAGTACTGCCCGGCCCGCACCTCGCACAGATAGCGACCCAGCTCGACAAACTTGGAATCTCGCTCGCGCTCGGTGGCCCGCTCCCAGGACAGGATCTCGTCGATCTTCGAGAGCACGAACACGGCACGCCGACGATTGAGCTTCGGAGCCATCAACGGTCTTCCGTTAGTCGTCAAGCACGTCAAGCCAATCAAGGTCGGCGGCTCCTGGTTGACGAATCAGTTTGGTCTCGGCCAGTGTTTCGTTCCCGAGGCATAGGCCCAGGTGCGCACAGCTGACGCACCCGTTCTGCGGGAAGCGGATTCCTGGATGCGAAGGAAACTGGGCCGTTTCAATCTGGCGGGCGGTCGCCTCAACCAGCTGGCCAAACTCCCGCCGCTGCTCTTCCGTGATCGAGGCCAAGAGGTACTGAATCTCCGGCACACGCTTGCGCACGAAGGCCACAATGGCAACATCCGAGATGCCCGTGATCCAGGAGTAGCAAACGAGTTGAAGATCGAGCGATGTCAGCCCCTCCGGTTGGTCCGGAAACCGGGCACTCGTGGTTTTCCATTCCAGCAAACGCTGCTGACCGTCTAGCTGGCCAATGGCATCGATGTAGGCCACAAATTCATGCCCGTTGGGGAGGGCGCGGACGATCTTCTTCTGCAGATTGTGTTGGGGTTGGCGAATGCGGATGCGGTTATCCCGACCAAACTGCTCCAGCAGCGCGATCCCCTGGCGAAGCAGTCGCTCCCAGTCATCTCCGTGGGAGTACTCGAGCGGAACATCGCGGTAGGCACCCCACTCCTTGAACAGCACCGCCCCCGCATCCTCGCCCTCAAAGAATGCCGCGATGGCTCGTTCAAAACAGCGCCCAAAGCACAGTGCCGCCCGAGATTCCTTCTCCTTCCAGCCGTCCAGATAGCGGAAGCGATAGCTTCTCGGGCAACGCAGGTATTGCGAAACCTGGGTGTAGCTAAAGGTCACGGGCCACCTCCCGGTTGCTCCCCACTGACAGTTCTTCCCATTCGCTGGCCGGAGCAAACCCACCAAGATTGAGGAATGAGCGGCCATTCAGCGTGGTGTGGGAAATCCGCACGATTCCTCGAAGGCCAACGAGGGCCTTCTCATCAATTTCGTCTCGCCCCAAGAGATCAGGGTCATAGCCAAAGTCCCGTAGGAACCAGCGAAGTTTCCAGAGCGCTTTGGGAGTGCAGTAGAGGCGACCGTTGAGGGAACGGTCTTGATGCTCGCATGGTTCGAGAATAACGAGCCGCAGCACGTAGAACGGTCGCTCAGGATGCCAGCGGTAGAACACGCGATCGACACGCACCAGGAAAACACCCTCCAAGATGTTTTCGGGGTGGTTAGATTGACCATGCAAACCTGGGATGTGCCGCTTCATGAGCGAACCTCATCCTGCTTGGAATAGCTGTTGAGCTGGCAGACCAGCCCATCGCGATCTTTAGCGGCGCGCTCGGCAAGATGGTTAATGAAAGCTTCGACCTGATCTCGGGTGGCCTCCCGCAGGCTGGCGGTGCCGCAGAAGTCGGCTCCGTAGGACTTCACAAGGCCGGCATCGAGTTGGTGCTGGCGAATCAAGAGGCAGAAGCGGTCGCGGAGGCGGGGCCGACCGTTCTGGTCCCTGTTATTTCCATTGGTGGGAGACTTGGGCGGATCGGACGGTGCCGGAGCATTCGATCTGGGCGCCCAGCCAAGTTCCTCGACCGAGCAGAGCCCGATGCCGTAGGCTTTGCGAAGAGCACGATTGACGGCCCGGGTTTCGGCCACGCGCATCTCGGCGCCGCGGACCAAGGAAGAGACATTAGACGGATCGGCATCCCCAAATCCCGCAAACCCTTTTGATCGTGGGGACGGGTAAACCGTCGCCTTGAAGACCCAACGCCCCGTCACGGGATCACAAAGCTGAGGGACTTGCTCGACGCGGATGCCAGCACACCGCCTGCGCTGGGATAGACGCATAAGCCCCGCGTGGGTGATATACCACCCACCGTCCATGTACTGGAGGTCACCCAGACTCAGGGAAAAGCCAAACGACTTCGTCAGATCACGCAATCGGTCTATAGCTACTGAACCCAATGGCTGAGCGCCTGAACGCTTCGCCAGACGAATGTTCTTTCGGACCAAAATTCCCAGTTCACGGGTATCTGTAATCCTCTTTCTCATCATACCACTCCGTGTATATCAATGATAAACAATGATACTCAACTGTCGAGTATCTGTCAAGCGAAGGATTTGTGAACATTGACGGACTGCCGTAGAATGCGTAATCGATCATGACCAAAGATCAAACGATTGGAATCAGAGTCTCTGCGGAGCTCAAGAAGGCATTGCTTCAAATCGCGACGAAGGAAGGCAGGAGTCTTGCCCAGTTGTGTGAGATTTTGCTACGAGGTGCCGCCGCGTCGTACAAAGAAGAAGGGCATGCATATCTCCATCGTCTTCTCTCTCGGCAAAAGAAAGAACCCTCCGAATAGTTCGGCTCGTCCGGATCTCGGCCAATCGCCCCGGCTGCGACGCCCTACCCGGCGGCGAGTTGGCGGGCGCCGGTCCACGGCCGAGAGGCTTTCGGCGTTTTCCATTTGGACACAAGCTTACTCCTGGATGGCGGCGACGCTCGCGCGACAGGGAACGGATTGAATAGAGAAAGTAATCGCGAAAGTTGCACAGTCAAGGGGTGGCCGCCAGCGACTACGATGTGCGGGTCGAAATAATTGTCAATGCTCTTTAGCGCGAAGATTATTTTTTCCGATGGTCTCCAATTAATTCCACGCCATTCAACCTGCTCGAGCTTGAAGGACCGAAAAGCCTGTGGATTACTAGTATTATTATATTAATATAATAAATCATTGCAATCGGTCGCTTCGATCCCATCCCGGTCAATCGCCCGAATAGATTGCTTGTGCTGAAGTGCTCGCGTGCGCACCCGCTAATTTAAAAGCATGTAGACGTGCCAATGATGAATATCCGTGGGTTGACGGCGCTCTTTGATGCAGACTTGCGTTTGCAGATTAGGAAAGCGAACCCAAGGACTAAAACGCAATTTTACAAAACGAACTGGCCTAAACCACGTGAAATCAGTAGCTTGCTTTTCTGAGTTCGAGCGCAAAACGACGCCGTCACGGCCAAAGGGACGTGAAAATCCTATCGAAGCGAGCTTAGAGACACTTATCTAGCCTGCATTCGGTTAAGGTCTGTCGTACAAGGCTACTTCAACTATCACGCAGTTCCCAGCAACACGGATCGTCTGAATAGCTTTCGCACCCAGGTGCTCTGGTACTGGCACCGTGCGCTTCAGCGCCGGAGTCAAAAAGGCCGGACGACATGGGAGCGGTTTGCCTCGTCGTCGGCTCGCTGGATTCCGAGCCCGCAGATTCTCCATCCGTACCCTGATGTGCGCTTTGACGCCACTCATCCAAGGTAGGACCCGTATGCAGGAATGCTGCATGTACGGATCTCTGCGGGGGCGCTCGGACAACTGGCGTCCCTACCGCGACCGGTCGACGGCGCGGGTATTCCTCTGGGAGACCACCTTCACTCTGCATCCCCGGAGGAAGTCCGGCTCGCGGAAACGACGCTCGCCTCCCTCCGCGTCGGACGGAGTCATCACGCGGGCCGTCGACGGCAGAAGCCCGCACGCGTGATCGCCGACAGAGCCTACGATAGCGGTCCGTTGCGGAAGTGCTTGCGACAGCGAGGCATCGAACTGATCTGTCCCCACAAGTGAAATCGCGTTCGTCCGGCGACGCAGGATGGCCGAGCGCCGCGCCGGCACCGAAAACGGTGGATCGTCGAACGCACCATCGGCTGGCTAGGGAACTTCCGACGCTTGGTCGTCCGCTACGACCGCTCCCTCATGATCTATGGCGCGTTCTCTCATATCGCCTGCTTCATGATCGTCTTACGAAGGGTTGTGCAATAGCTTCTAAGCAATTGTTCAAGGCAAAGAGTCGAAAGAGCAAGAGTCCCTGTATTACTTCCTGTTAGCAGGGAATTTGGCGGGACAGGGGTTCGCACGGGACCGCATCCTCCGCCAGACTTTTTTGCAGGGCACCTTTTAGCCTGCGGCTTTTGAATGTCGCTGAGCGAGCGGATAAACCTGGCTGAAGCATGTCCTACTTCTGATCGCGTTCGAGCTAGCTTCCGTCCCTTATGATCCGGCAGGACTCGATGTCGAAGCTGACGTCTCCGATCGTCAGGCGAGTCTGATCGCGGAATCCGGCGACGAAACGCAGGAAGCGCCAAACGTCCGCAAAATTTGTGGCCAAGCCGATCGAAGTCCGAATTGCCCCGGCGCTTTTGTGTCCGCGCTCCTGCATCATGCGGACGAAACTTAATAGATTGATGTCGGCGCCCATCGTGAAACCGGCGCGCATGTCTTCTTCCGTCAATCCTTCGGCAATCTCGCCGGCGCCGGGATTGCAGAAGCAACCCGTGCGCAGCGAAATTCCTTCCGCTCCGGCCATCTCGTCGACGCGGCGATAATCCAGCAAGTGGCCATTTGGATCGTAGAGATTGAACGTCACGGTTCCACCGCGCGATTGGGTGGTTGCCGGTCCGTAGAGGCGCACCATGGCCCGTCCAGTGGTGTGGCGCAGGGCCAGCAGTTCTTCGAGCAACCAACTTGTGAGGCAGCGCACGCGTTCGGCGATCGTCTCGATGCCGATCGATTCCAGATGGACCAAGCCGATTGACACGGCGGGAATCGAGAGATAGTTCAAAGTGCCGTCCTCGAATGCGGCTTCGTTCGGCGACAGCACGTGGGCCTGTCCCTGGACCGACGCGAAGTTGACAGTTCCGCCTGCGAACCACGGCCGCTTCAGACGCGCCAGTGCTGGCCGGCGAATGAGCAGTGCGCCAACGCCCGTGGGATGGCCAAACATTTTATAAAACGAGAGCGTGACGAAGTCCGGCTGCACAGCGGTGAGGTCCAGGCGATTCGTCGGCACGAAGGCAGCTGCGTCCAGCAGCACGCTCCATCCCTTGCCTTGAGCTTTGGCGATCAATTCAAGCGGATGCTTCACCCCTGAAAAGTTGGACTGCGCCGGGTAAGCGAAGAGATTGGCTTTGGTTGGAGCGGTGTCGTCCAGCAAACGATCCAGTTGCGCAGTGTCCAGCCTAAGATCCGGCATCACCAGCGGCGCGTAGGCAATCGTGGCGCCTTTGGCGCGCGCGAATTCGCGCACTCCATTCACGGAGTTGTGATTATCGAAGCTCAGCAGGTAACGCCCGCCGGGCGCAAACGGAAACGATTCGCCGACGAGTTTGAGCGCCGCGGAGGCGTTTTGAGTAAACACGAGGATATAATCTTCGGGACGGGCATTGAAGTATCTGAGAACGTGATGGCGCGTGCGCTCTACGTGCTCGGTCATCGCCACCGAAGCCGGGCTCGCGGAGTGCGGATTGCCCAGCACCCCGGACCGCAATAACTCAAAATGTTTCCGAAGCTGCGATTCCGCAAACAGGGAGCCGCCGGTATAGTCGAGGTAAACCTGACCGCAGTCGTCCAGGCGGCGGTATTCCGTGGCGCGCAGTTCGTCGAGTACGGCGGTTTTCTGATAGCTTGGAAAACGCGCGGTGAAATCCGCGCGAGCCTCTTCGATCTGAAGCTTCTCCTGAGCGCTCGTTTCCGCCATGCCGCCATTTTATTCCTTTCGTGTGTACTTTGCGAACGGCGGCCGTAAGTGGCTTTCCATCCTCGATATCCATGAAACTTGAGTTGAATCTTGAGTGGAAAATCAGATCGACCATGAAACAGTCGTACGCCGCCACCAAAATGAGTGCCAGATGGACGAAGCCGGTGTAGTCTCTCGATGTCGAAAAAACCGCGAATCGGATTCCGTGACTTTGCCGCTGCTCTGGGATCCATAGTAATGCCATGCCTTTAAGCTATGAGGGGGACCAAGCGATGAGAACTCCAATGGACCGATTGAAGCGCGCCGCCGCAGTTGTTTTGTTTGCGATGGTGGGGCTCGCAGCGCAGGGTTGGGCGACCCCGCAGTCCCAGGCGTCCGCGGGCGGTTCCTCGACCGCAGCGCGGCCGGTGGAACACGGCGCCGCAAAAGTCGCGCCATTGGAAATTGCTCGAGAAGGCTACCTTTTCGCGGGCGGCAAATATTCCACGGCTAAAGATGCCAAGCTAATGAGCGGACAGATCTATGCGGAATTTCAGATTCCTGCCCATCAGAGGCACCCGTATCCGATCGTCTTTATTCACGGTGGAGGCCAGACCGGAAGCAATTTTACCGGGACGCCTGACGGCCGCGAGGGCTGGGCGCAATTTTTCCTACGCGAAGGCTATGCAGTCTACGTTGTGGATCAGGCCGGCCGTGGCCGCAGCGCTTATCTGAGCGGGCTGTACGGTCCGCAGACGACATCGAATCTCGATTTCGTGCAGCAGCGTTTCACCGCTAGTGAGAATTACAATCTCTGGCCCCAGGCGCATCTGCACACGCAATGGCCCGGAAAAGGAACGCCCGGCGACCCGATCTTCGACCAGTTTTACGCCGAACAGGTTCCCGGGATGGTCAATTTCCCCCTTCAGATGGAATTGACTAGCGACGCAATCGTGGCGCTGCTCGATAAAATCGGCCCGGCGATCCTGCTCACTCATTCGCAGTCCGGAGCGATCGGTTGGCCAGTGGCCGATGCTCGCCCTGATCGCGTGAAGGCAGTAATTGCGATCGAACCCAACGGGCCGCCGTTTTTCAATGTGGTGAATACATCGGCGCCCGAATGGTTCAAGGACGCCGCGGATCGGCAGCGTCCCTGGGGACCCACCGCTACTCCACTCACCTATGCGCCGCCAGTCGCAGACCCATCGGAGCTTGAAATTGTCCGTCAGGGCCAACAGGACGGGCCCGACCTGAGCCGGTGCTGGCTGCAAAAGTCTCCGGCGCGCCAGCTGCCTAATCTTCAAAAGGTGCCCGTCCTTGTGGTGACCTCGGAGGCGTCGTTCCACACGGCGTATGACCACTGCACTGTGAAGTACTTGCAACAGGCCGGAGTTCCCGTAACCTTCATCAAGCTTGCGGACATCGGCATTCATGGCAATGGACATATGATGATGCTGGAAAAGAACAGCGATCGGATTGCCGCGGTGCTTTCCCGCTGGATCGCGAAAACTTATCCGTCCGCAGTGAGCGGCAAAGGCAGCAAACCCGACCGAAAGCAGCCGTAATTTCTATCTTAGCTGTCTGCCGCTCAATGGGCCGCGGCCTAACCCCCCGGCGGCTGCTTCCCGTGCGGATTTCCCGCAGGGCAGAGAGCCATGCTTTGACGGAGCGCCGCGACTGTTGCACGCCTCGCGGACGTTATTCTTTAGTCATTCCTGTACCTCGTCGGCCGGTACCTCCCTCAGGCCTCAGTTAGAATGAACAATCAGTCGGACTATGAAACCCCTCTTCCGGATAAATCGCTACGTTGCAGCCAGCTGGCTCATTCTGCTGGGAGGCTACATTGCGATATGCGAGTTCCTTCCGGGCTCTGAATCCAGAATTGCGGCCAACATTTTCCTGTGTCTCCTTCCGGTCCTCGTCAACGGAGCGCTGTTGATCAACGCGGTGAGCCCCGACTGGCAAAAACGGGCCTTCTGGATGCTGCTCGCTTTCGGTTGTTCTCTCTGGATGGCGGGACAAACTTTCTGGACTTACGTCGCGCTCTACGAACATCGGCCAGTCTCCAGCATCTTCACCGGCGACGTGCTCTTTTTCCTGCATACCGTTCCGATGATCGCGGCCCTCACTGTTCAACCGCACCGGCCATCGGACAGCCGGCGAATGCCGTTTGGCTATGTGGATTTCGGCGTGATCGTGTCGTGGTGGTTGTATCTCTATGTGTTCGCGGTAATCCCCTGGCAATACGTGGCGATCGATCATAGAAGCTACTCCCAGGTCCACGGGTTCGTCACTGCGTTCGAGAACATTGTGTTCATCGCCGGCGCGGTGATGCTCTTTCTGCAGACCACGGGATACTGGCGGCGCATTTATGCCCATCTGGCTTGCGCCGCAAGCGTCTACACGGTCCGGTACGTGATCCATCTGATGACGATTACGAAGGGCACGTACGTAAGAGGAGCCTTGGACGATGTGCCGCTGATAATTTCATTTCTCTGGCTGGGCACGGCCGGCATCATCGCTTACCAGACACGCGCAGAGGAACAGAAATCGGCCGCACCGACAGAAGGCGAAGCCCATTCAGATGACGGCTCCACGGGCCAGGGGCTTTGGACATCGCGGATGGCGCGCGCGGCATTGTTTTCGCTTCCATTCATAGGATTTTGGTCGATCAAACTTAGCCATGTGCCTTTGGCGGTGCGCGAGTTTCGTAACCTGGTCACGCTCGGCGCAGTGCTGCCTCTTGGTTTTCTGGCGTTCTTGCGTCACGAACTGGTGGATCGCGAGCGTCTCCGGTTACTGCGCGCCTCGCACGAGTCGATTGACAATCTCAAGCGTCTTCAAACGCAATTCGTGCAATCCGAGAAGCTGGCGTCCATCGGGCAGTTGGTGGCCGGCGCAGCCCACGAAATCAATAATCCGCTTACGGCCATCCTCGGATATTCCGAGTTGCTTGCGGACGATACATTGATCGGCGAAAAAGCCAGAACCGTCGCGGAGAAAATTCGGGAACAAGCCCGGCGCACCAAAACGCTGGTCAATAATCTGCTCAGCTTCGCCCGACAGGTACCCAGCGAGCAGCGCACACCTCTGGATATCAACACCATCGTCAACACTTCCGCGCAATTTCGCCGCTTCGATCTTCGCGGCCAGAACATTCGCATTGAGGTACAAACCGGAACGGGCATTCCGGAAGTGCGAGCCGACATGAATCAACTGCTTCAGGTGTTCTCCAACATTATCAACAACGCGGTCTATGCCATGCAGGAAGCGGGAGGCGGCACACTCACCGTGAGAACCCTGTTTGAGAACGGAAATGTCGTTATTCTGTTTTCCGACACCGGGCCGGGCATGCGCGATCCCCACCTCGTTTTCGACCCGTTTTATACGACCAAGCCCGTCGGGAAGGGCACAGGGCTTGGCCTGAGTATTTGTTATGGGCTGATCAGGGATCAGGGCGGGCAAATCTCCTGCTACAACCGGCTGGAAGGCGGCGCAACCTTCCGGATTGAGCTTCCCGCGGCGCCCTCTGCGTTTCTGTTTTCTCCGCGCGGAATGGTTTCGCCCACTCGCAGCAATCCGGCAAAGCTTGCCTGAGAGCTGCGATGCTGGACGCCGCAGCGCAATTCCGCGACTTTCGGCTATAATTTCGGGGCCATGCCGCAATCTTCATCCGCCGCTCCCCAAGCGACTCCCGCCTTCGAGCCGCCGCGCTCCATCGCCATCGAAGGCCCGATCCGCGTCGGTAAATCCACGCTGGCCCGCGTTCTGGCGGAGCGGTTGCATGCGCGGCGCGCGTTCGATCCCGAAGACAATCCGTTTCTCGCCGATTTCTACCGCGAAAAGCCCGGCGCTGCCTTCCGTGCGCAGTTTTATTTTCTGATCGAGCGGCGCCAGCGCTTGATGGAAGCGCAACAGAGCGACGCGGCCCCTTTGGTTTCCGATTTTTTATTCGAGAAAGACAAAATCTTTGCCTACATCAATCTGGACAATGAAGAATTGAAGCTCTACGAGCGGTACTTTGAGATGTTTGCGGAGTCGCTGAAGCCGCCCGATCTGGTGATCTATCTCCAGGCCACGCCCGAAGTGCTGCGCGAGCGCATCGCCAGGAAAAAATCGGCCGCGGAAAAACAGATCTCTCGCGCCTACCTTGAGGAGGTAGTCCGCGCCTACGAGCATTTCTTCTTTCGTTATTCTTCGTCCGACTTGCTGGTCATCAACACTTCGGAGATCGATTTCGTCGAGCGCAACGCCGACCTCCAGCAACTGCTTCGCCGCCTGCAGGAACCGGTCAAGGGCACGCAGTACTTCCTTCCGCTGGGCACGGCCGAATAGGCAATTTTCGGAGGAGGATTTTATTCTTTTTTTATCTCGCCGCGTTCGGACGTAAGCCCGGCATCGCTCTTTTCCAGACCTAGAAAATCGCGTGTAAAATCGCTGACTGCCGCACGGCCCCGGCAGCGCCGCGCGCGGTGTGCCTCGGTTTATCCACAGCCTGTGTCCGGAAGCGTACATTGCTTCCTGTAGCCGGCCCTGCATTCGACAAAAAAAGACTTGACTGTTCGCGAGTATGGAATAAGAATCCCGCTCATATCAGAAGAGTGGGTAGGTGCCCTCGCGTTATTGTACAAGCAGTAACGTCCCAGTGGGGGATGGTAGACGGTGCCAGGGGTCGTGATCACCGGGAAAAGCGTGCGGCCAGACTCGCAATTCGTCGAGGACTGCGCGGTGCGCCTCCATCCGAAGCCATCCACTATTTATTCTGATATTTATCCCGAATATGAAGTTGGGGTCGGCTAAGCCGAAACCATCTGGGAAAGGACGCGGTGTCGGATTTCAAGGAGCCGCCAGGGCTGGAAATGCCAAGGCTGCTTTTTGGTATTTCCCGTATTTGATTGTTTGGAACCGGGTTTTTTGGGTGGGGTACGGGGCCAGATTCAGATGCGATTTATTGGACAGTCTTGGACTGGAGGTCCAGAAATGAATTCAGCAATAGCGGTATGTAAGAGGTGTTGCGGCGCGCGGAGCAGGAAGGTTGTGCAACTACTGGGTGGTATTTTTGCCGCGCTTTTGTTCTGCATGCCGGCGTTTCCACAAGGCAGTTTCGGGCGAATTCTCGGAACGATCACAGACCAAAGCGGCGGCGTCGTAGCTGGCGCCACGGTAAGCGTCATCGATACCGAACGGGGTATCACTCGAACTTTAACCACGGACGATGCGGGCGCCTATAACGCCCCCAACCTGACTCCTGGAAATTACACAGTCCGCGCCGAGGCTAAGGGCTTCAAGCGCATTGAACGGCAGGGTATCACGTTGGAAGTCGGCCATGAAGTTCGGGTCGACCTCGTCGTTCAGCCTGGTGAGCAAAACCAGACGGTTACGGTCACGGAAGCAGTTCCCCTGGTCGAGACCACCAATGCCACCATGGGCGGCACCCTCGAGAATGCGGACATCATCGACCTGCCCTTGAACGGCCGCGACTACCAGAACTTGCTTGGTTTGCGCCCTGGCGTCATGCTGCAGCCTGGCGGCGGACCCTGGACACAAAGCGCTAACGGTGTGCGCCCAGATGAATCCGTATGGCTCATCGAAGGCATCATCAACGCCAATTTTTTTGACGGCAGGCCGGTGGTCAATATGCCGAGCCCGTTCACGGACGGCGCAACAATCATGCCCGTGGACGCCATTCAGGAATTCAACCTCCAGGAAAATCCCAAGGCTGAATATGGTTGGAAGGCCGGCGCCATCGTCAATGTCGGCATCAAATCAGGAACCAATTCCCTGCACGGCGACGCATATGCGTTCGGCCGCTATCAAAACTGGGATGCGCGGAACGTCTTCAACGTGGCAAATCCCATTTCAGGCTGCGCGATCGTCGTCAGCGGATCGTGCCAGCAGACGCCGGCGCAGTTGCAGCAGTTCGGTGCCGTTGTGGGTGGACCCATCAAGAAGGATAAGCTCTTTTTCTTCGGTGGTTACGAGGGCTTGCGTTCGCTCATCGGGTTCGTAGGTGGTATAGCGGTTCCAGCGACAGCCTCGGTGGGTGATCCGAGCAAGAGCATGGTGGACGCGATTTCCGCTCTACAGACTGCACGGATTCCGTTGAGCGCCGTCAGTATGAAAGTGGCGGGATGCACTGGCGGGGCGACTCCAACGTGCACCGGTAATCTCTTCCCGAATAGTGGCGCGTCGAACAGTTTCCTGAGCACTTTCCCAACGACCAATACCAGCGATAACGGCGTTGGCAAACTCGACTACCATCCCAATGACAAGAATTCCTTCAACGGCATGTTCTTCTACGGCCACTACAATTCGTCGGGAGAGGATCACGCCTTCACCAACGAACTGGCGACGGATAACGCGCCGATTAGGACAACAACGATCACCGCAAGCTGGGTTTACACCCCCAATTCCACTGTGGTGAACGAAGCGAGGTTTGGCTACGACCGCACAACGTTTGACTTCGTCAACGTCGATGTAAACAGCCCCGCCAGCACCTATGGGGTTAATACGGGTGTCACAAATCCTCTCGCGGGCGGCCTCCCGAGCATTGTCATCACGGGCTTCGGCAATGGCGGCACTCCGGTCATTGGTACGGCGTTTAACCGGCCCCAGTACTTCACACCTAATCCCTATTGGGACGTTCAGGACTCGGTTTCCGTCCAACACGGTAAGCACTCCATCAAAGTCGGCGGCGAACTTGCGCACGTCGAAGCCGACGCGGCGGTGTATAACAACGGCCGTGGCCGCTTCAATTTCTTCGGTGGACAGTTGCTCGGGGGCACCTCGACCTCACTCGAAGACTTCTTCGCCGGAGCCCTTACGGGTGCAACGCTTCTGTCGGGCCAGCCTCAAGCAAAGTTGACCGCGTTTGACTATGCCGGATTCATCCAGGATGACTGGCGCATCTCCCCAAGAGTGATTCTTAACCTTGGCATGCGCTACACCGTCTTTACGCCGTACAAGGATGGGAGCAACAACATCGGCAACTTCGATCCCTCGTCGCCGACCGGCATGGTTCAGCAAGGGCAGCCTGGCTACGGCACGATGTGGAAGACAGACCCCTTTGATTTCGAGCCACGCTTCGGTATGGCTTGGGATGTCAGGGGCAACGGCAACACCGTCGTCCGGCTGGGCGTTGGTATGATTCACGAGACCTACACTCTGGAAACGTTCGACGGGCAATTCAATATGCAGGGCGATGGTTCCACGGCAACCAACGCCACCCCGACAGGAGCTACGATCACTTGCGGTATTTCTGGCTTGCTTCCCATCACTTGTCCCGGATCCGGTGGTGGCAACATCACACTCGGTTCGGCAGGTTTCGCTCCGAGCCAGCTCTGCTGGGATCCGGGCACCACGGCTGGGCCGGTGTTTGCGAACTCTGCTTGCGGAGGTGGACAACAAACCGTGCTGCCAAGCTCGGGAGCAGGGATCAAGTGCGGGGATGGTGTGGCAGGAGCTCCGGCGCCGTGCGACCTGATGGCCGTTAACCAGAATCTCAAACTTCCCTTTGTTGTTACCTATAATTTGGGAGTGACCCACGCCTTCGGTTCCAACCTTTCACTGGAAGTCGAGTACGTTGGCAACCACGGCTATCGGCTCCTGAGTTTCCAGGACATCAATCAGGCGCCGCTAGGCGCGGCGTATTGCCTGAACAGCCTCACGGCTGCGCAGATGGCTGACGCCTGCGCGACAGCGACGCCCGGGTCCAACGCGACCCAGGAGGCTCGGCCGTACTTCAACAAGTTTCCCTATCTTGGGTATATCTATCAGATTGGGAACAACGATTATTCCAATTACAACAGCCTTCAAGTCACCCTTACCAAGCGTATGTCCCACGGTCTGCTGTTTAACGTCGGCTATACGTACGCGCACGGGCTGGACAATGGATCACTGAATCGCTTCGGCCTGAATCCCGAGGATAGCACCAATATCGCTCAGGACTACGCCTCCAGCGATTTCGACGTTCGCCACCGCTTGACGGCTACCGCCACTTACAACATTCCGGGAATCAAGGGCTTCGGCCAGCTGCTGGAAGGTTGGCAGATCAACACGATCGTGACGTTCGCCACCGCACAGCCTTGGCAGACCTATGACCCTGCGGATAACTTCAGCGGCACTGGCGAAAATACGGACCGCTGGGATCTGTTCGGGAACCCTGCCGACTTCCCGTCTGGCAAGAACAGCTTCGCAGACTGCTTCAAGGGTGCATGCACAATCACGAACCCATACGGTCTGCCCCAAACCCTAAACGCTGCAGATACGGCCACGGCTCTCGCCGGGTGCGCGGCTGCCGCTCCGAGCGCAGCCACGTTGGCAACCGGAGGTTGCTACGTTTCCAGCAACCTCAAATCGTTTATCGTCCCTCCGGCCCTCGGAACTTACGGCAACATGGGCCGCAACATTCTCCGCGACCAGGGCTTTAAGGACTGGGACATGTCCATCTTCAAGAACTTCACCTTCAAGGAGCGCTACGGACTCCAGGCGCGATGGGAGGTATTCAATGTTCTCAACCACCCCATCGCCGCCAATCCGTCTGGCGCCTCGAGCTCTGTCAACACCGGCAATACGCCCGGTCCGGGCACTCCGTTCGGCGCGTCGTTCTTGACGCCGGACTTCGCGGCCGGCAACCCGCTCATCGGCTCGGGCAGCGAGCGCGTGATGCAGGTTGGGCTGAAACTCACCTTCTAGTCGGTTCAGCCGGTGCGAGGGAAATCGCTTCCTTCGCACCGGCCGCTGACTTGGAAAAACCATAGGTCGTCCTCGGCTACTGCCGGTGACGACGGTTAGTAAAGAGAAACGGGCGGGACAGCGCCTAGCTGTCCCGCCCGTTTCTGTTTGTGGTGTGTTAAATGTTGGTCTAATCGTTCGTCTTAGTGTTCGTCGAATGAGGCGAGGGATCGCGACTGTCAACTTGTCCACTCCCTTCACGGACGAAAGAGCGTAGCCCACCCCGACCTGGTCGTGGTGGGTCTGTGTGAGGGCAAAAGACAAAGACCCCGGAGGGGCGGCGCACCGTGACCCCAGCGTGGCGCCCCTGCGGGGCTTCGGATATTGCGTCCCATTCCCTCACGGTTTTTATGGTGAGCTACGTTCTGCCTTACCTCCGGGACTTTGGGCAAAGTGCAATCGGGGCGCCGCACGGGAAGCGAATATTCCGCGGGAGAGACTCACGGTTTCTTCTGTCTCTTCGTTAATCGGCAATCGAAAACCGCTTTTCTCTACTTCAACTCATTTCGGTATACGACGCCGCCCTTCATCACGAATTTCACGCGCTGCATCTCGGTGATGTCCTCGAGCGGATTGCCGGATACAGCCACGATATCGGCAAATCTTCCCTTTTCGACGTACCCGATTTTTCTACCCAAATCATAGTTCAGGGTTTCAGCGGCGTCGCTCGTGGCCATTCGCAAGGCTTGCGCCGGTGACATTCCCCATTTTACGTAAATCGGGAACTGGTAGGCCTGCACGCCGTGCCCAACGGTGTACGCGCCGCTGCCGAAGGTTTCCGTCACACCTGCGGCGACGAGCCGCTTGAAACTCAGCTCCGTCAGGCGGAAGCGCGAGGTTTTCCCGCCGCTCACTTTCATATCGATTTCGTCCAGAAGCCCCGCCAGGTCCCAGAGTGTTTGATTGACGGGGCGAAGCGTTCCATCCGAAAGAGGCACCTTGAAGAGTCGAATCGTCTCGTCGTCCAGCCCCGGCGCTCCGGTAACGCCCACGATTACGTGAATGGGCATGTCAACGCCCGCCTGCAGACAGATGCGTAAACCTTCGCCGCCGTATGCGTGGCAAGCAACTTTCAAGCCCCGCTTGTGCGCCTCGTCGACGATGGCCTGGTTTTCCTCCAGCGTCAGCGAAGGAACAGTGATCATTTTTCCGTCCGGCATGAATGCGCCCCCGCCGGGAGGCTCGGGGTATCCGCTTCCTTCATAGTCTTCCGTGTCGTAAACCTTGATCCAGTCCGTCCCGTAATGCGAATGCTCGCGAACGGCCGCGCGCGCCAGCCACGGGGAATTGACGTTCTGCGAGTTCTGCCACACGGGCATTCCAGGAACCTGGCCGAACGATCCTACCTCGGACGGCGCCGCATAGTAGGTGGCGCCTCTGGGAGTGAGCGCGGGCCCTGTGACCTGCAAGCGCGGGCCGACGATCATGCCCTTGTTGATGGCGTCCCGCAGTTCCACCGTCGCGTAGGTAAAAGGCGAATTCAGATCCTGTAGCGTCGTGAACCCCGCGAACAAGTCTGCCAGCGCGTAATGCTGCCCCACGATTAGAGCGCGGGCGTCGTTCGGTTCCTGGTTCTGCATCAGGTGCACATGCCGGTCGATGAGGCCTGGCAGAACGGTCGCCGCGCTCAGGTCGATCACGCGCGCCCCTGCCGGAATCTTCACCCGATCCGCCGGCCCCACTTCGGCGATGCGGTCGCCCTGAACCACGATCACCTGGTTCGGGAGGTTTGTTCCGGTGCGAGGATCGAACAAACGCCCGGCGCGAATGACGACTCCCTCGGGAGGAGGAGGCTGCATAGTCATGCGCGAGGCGTCAAAGGGCGGCGCTTCCGGCCGGGTTTGCGCGGACGCCGCAATAAAATTTCCCGCCAGCAAAACCAATGCCGCGAACACCGAGACAGGCTTCCAGACAGATTTCCAGCGCATCGCAACCCTCCGAAGTGTATTTTCGTTTAAACGGGAATAAGGCAAGGGATATATCTACACCCTTGCGCGCAGGTTTCAAATCAAAAATCAAACACGGACCAGGGCCGAGATTCGCCGCACGGAAGACGAAGCCTCCCAGGCAAAACTTCAGTGGAAGCTAATTCGCGGCGCGCAGAACGCCGGCCAGGAATTCGACCAATCGCAGCTGATCGCTCCATCGGGCGTGCTTGTCCGGATCTACGTGCGAAAACGCCGGGGTGATCAGCGCGGCTCGCAGGTCCCGCTTGGGAATATCCCTTTCCAGCCAGAGAGTCTCCGTGGACGGGATAATATCGTCCGTGGAACCGTGCAGGAGGAACACGGGAACGCGCAGCGCGGCCAGCTTTCCCTCCGGCGATATGGCGGACAATTGCGCGTCGTCAGCGTGGATCGCGCTCAATAATTGCGGGCGCAAACGGCCGATTTGACGAGCCATCAGAACTTCCATGGTATTGCGGCCGGCGGCGCTGAGTTGCGGGAAAAAAGCTTGCGCTTCACTTGGCCGTTCCCAAAGCCAGTCTCGCAGCGCGTTGTGCGCCACGGGCAGATCGCCGGCCGGAAAGAACTGTTCGAGGTGCGAATACACAAACACGGCGGCGCCGTAATCGTGCGCGGCATACGGCTCCAGGCGGCCATCCGGGAGTTCGGCCTCGCTGGTGGCCAGAAAGCGCGAGACCCGCGAAAGATTATCGTATGCCCCCATGAGCACCAGCGCGCGGATGTGCGGAGCGTAGCGCGGATCGCACGCCGCCAGAAGAGAAAGTCCCCCCGCGAAACTTACTCCGACAATGGTCACCGGGCCGGTGCCAAGCTTCTGCTGCAGCCACGTTGCGGAGTCGCCAATCGTACGGATGGACGCGCTATCGACATGATAGTCGGCCAAGGCCGCAATCTCCGGCGTAAACACATAAAACCCGTCGCTGGCCGCCGCGCGCGCAAAACTCACGAGGCGCGGTTCATCGATGCCCAGATGATGGATTCCGTGCACCAGAACCATGCCGGCGGGATGAACGATCCCGATGGGCTCGTAAAGCCTGGCTCGCACGGCGCCCTGCGCCATCGGTAGCATGATGTCTTGCGTTTCCAGACGATGTTCCTCCATTCTCACGAGAAGGCCGGAAGCGCCAGGATTGAGAAACTGCTTCAGAAAAACATAGCTGCGCAAATCGTAGCGCAGAGGAAAGGTTCCCGCCCCGATCAGCACGATCAACAGCGGGGCGATCCAGAGGACTTTGCTGTACGCGGATGCGCGGTGCAAGCTGGCGGGCGCGGATGCTTTCATACCTGTAGGACGGAAAAATATCTGTCCCGTTTCATTCTACACTGGCGATTGTTGCAGAGGGCAGACCGACTGAAGCCCATCCTACTTGGTGGAATCGACGCTGGAGCTCGGTGCCGTGTAACCCTGGCGGGCATAGACCTGAAACTTGACCTTCTTTCCCTTTTGATCGAGCACGGTCAACGGACCCCCGTCCGGCGCGACCAACTCCACTTTGATCTTGCGGTACTTACCGTCGAGCGCCTGGTTACTGGGCGAGTATGCCAGGCTGTATTGGTTGCGCAAGCTTGTGGCGACGTCCTGCATAATGCCGGGAATTTCACCGTCGAAGCGCGGCAGCCACGAGCGCCCCCCGGTCATGGCGGCAAATGTTTTCAATTGGTTTTCTGCCTGCAGGTAGTTCAGCTGCTGCCCGAACCCGCCTCCTGCTCCCATGCTGGCTTCCGCCCAAATGAAGAGCTGTTCGCCGACGCCGACGGTAAAGATTGTGGCGTCGGTCTGGCGGATGCGCTGCATGACCTTGTCCAGAGTAAGGCGGCTAAACGTGTCCATTCCCGAGGCGAGCACGAGGACGGCCTTCTTTCCCTTGACGTCCTTGATGCGGTCGAGCACATCGGCGACGGCATCGAAGAGGTTGGATTCGTGGAAGGGCGGAAAATAAAGCGCGGAAAGCCCCTGCAGGATTTCGTCGCGATTGTGAGTGAAATCCACCTCAACGTTTGGCCGCATATTGAAGGTCTCGAGCGCAACCCAATCGTTGGGTTTTAGCTGGCCCAAAAAATTGGCGGCCCAATTCACGGCGTTATACGAAAACACTTCGTATCCCAGTTGGCTGAATTCCAGCAGCAGGACGATGGTGATCGGAGCCTCCGACGGCGAGAAATTTGTGATCGTCTGCACGGCGCCGTCCTCGCTGATCCGGAAATTCTCTTTCTTGAGGTCCTTCAGATAGTTCCCGTTGTTATCGGTGACCACTACATCCACGCTCACGACGGGAACGGTAACCGAGATCGAAAATCCAGGCGCGGTCTGGGCTTGCGGAGCCTGCTTGTCCTTCGCGCTAGCCTGTGCCCAGGCGCGAATTTCGCTGGGAGGCAGGAGCAGCGCTAAGACGATCAGGCTCAGTACCAATCTTCGGATTACAGGCATTTTCATGGCGTGTTGAACCTCAGCCCGTTGCCGCGGTCTCCGGCGGAAACCGGATTCATTTTAACAGTTCCGGGGACCGGCTGAATGTAGTTGCCTTGAAGCTTCGATGCTGCCACGAACCGCTGAGATGTTCAAATGTTTTGGAGGGATCCGCACGGGAGCCGTCTAGCGGTTGCCGGCGGCGCCGCGACTAGACCGCGGGTTTTGAAGTTTTTCTTCGGGGCACACCCGTCCGCATGCCCGCGGTTGCATCTTTGTTTCGCATGTTACGATGAAGAAGTGGCGGCTTGAATCGGACTTTTGTTCGGAGGGTCACGCAATGCTTCATCGTGCAAGATATATCATCTTCTTCGCCGCGGTTTACGCGGTGTTCGCCTGCGCGGGCGTCCGTGCGCAGGCACCCGCGGCGTCGCCCGATCTTACCAAGCTTGCCGATGAAGCTCAGGGATGGCTCAGCGATCTCGTGCGCATCAATTCCGTGAATCCTCCCGGCAATGAAGCCGTCGTCGCAAAATATATCGCGTCCATCTTTCAGAAAGAAAACATTCCCTTCGAAGTTCTCGAAATGGCGCCGGGGCGCAGCATCGTGGTGGCCCGGTTACAGGCCGGCCCGCTGCCCAATCAGGCCAATGCACTGCTGCTGGTCGCGCACCAGGACACGGTCGGGGTCGACACAAAAAAATGGACGGTGGATCCCTTTGCGGCAACCGTTCGCGACGGCTACATCTGGGGCCGCGGCTCGATTGACGATAAGGCCATGCTGACGGCCAACATTGCCACCATGGTCGAGTTGAAGCGCTCCAACGCGCGCCTGGCTCGCGACGTTATTTTTCTGTCCACCGATGACGAAGAACAGGGCGGTTCGGCCAGCATCAAGGTGGCCATCCAGAAATATTGGGACAAGTTCGCCTGCGCCTACGCGCTCAACGAGGGCGGCCGCGTGATGGTGAAGGATGGCAAGGTGCAATACGTCGGCGTGCAGGCAAGCGAAAAAGTCGCTTACAACGTGACGGTGATCGCTACGGGGTCCTCGGGTCACGGATCGTTGCCCAAGCCGGATAATGCGGTGGTGCATCTGGCCGCGGCGGTCGCGAAACTGGGAACATATCAGGTCCCGGCGAACCCGAGCACGATCACCTTGCGCTACTTCGAGCAACTCTCCAAGATCGAAGACGACGACATCGCCAAATGGATGCGCGCCCTCGAGCAGCCGGAACGCGCCGACCTGGCCGTCAAGCATCTGTCCGACGAAAGCCCCATGTGGAACTCCATGCTGCGGGATACCATCGCGCCCACGATGCTGCAGGCCGGCGTTCGCGTAAACGTGGTTCCCTCGGAAGCCACCGCCAACCTGAATATCCGAATGCTTCCCGGACATTCCATCGAGGAGCTGATGGGACAGTTCGTGAAAATTGTCAACGATCCGCAGATTCACTTCCAGCTGGCGCCCGATTATGGCGAAAACGCGCCGCCATCCGATCTTACGACGCCCCTGTATCAAACGATCGAGCGGCTCACGCCGCAGGAATTTCCCGGAGCAATCACCGTTCCGCTTCTGGGCACCGGCGCCACCGATTCCGCGAGCCTGCGGCTTCATAAAGTGCAGGCCTACGGACTCGAGCCGTTTCCCATGATCGAAAGTGACAGCTCACGAGTGCACGGCGACGACGAACGAATTCCCATAGACGGATTTCACAAAGGCGTTATCTTCCTATATCATGTCGTGAGCGACTTCGCCTCCAAGAAGTAGGCCGAAGAAACTTCAACCCCCTTCCAGGCAGAATGGGTTCGGACAAAAACTCATGAATTTTCGCAGCGCTAAAATTGTATGCACTCTAGGACCGGCCAGTAACTCGTCCGAAATGATCGTGCGCCTGATGCGCGCGGGGATGGACGTGGCGCGGCTGAACTTCTCGCATGGAACTCACGAAGATCATGCGCGTACGATCAAACGCGTACGGGACGCTTCCGCGCGTCTCTCAAAGCCGATTGGAATCCTGGCCGATCTCCAGGGGCCGAAGATCCGCACCGGGACGCTCAAGGACAAACAGCCCGTGCTCTTGGTGGCTGGACAGCGCTTCACGATCTCCATCCAATCGATCGAGGGGAACAGCGAAGGCGTCAGCACAACGTACAAGAGAATGGCGCGCGATGTCTCGAAAGGGGACCGTATCTTGCTGGGCGACGGTCTGATCGAGTTGCAGGTGCTCTCAACCACCTCGAATACCGTCGTATGCAGGGTCGTTAATGGCGGACTCCTGGGCGAGCATAAGGGCATCAATTTACCCGGCGTAAAATTGCGCATCCCGGCGGTCACGCCGAAGGATCACGAAGATCTGGTGTTCGCGCTGGAGCAGGGCGCCAATTTCGTGGCCGTGAGCTTCGTGCGCAGCGCCAGGGACGTGCTCCAGGCGAAGAAAGCCATATCCCGCGAAAAACACGACGTGCCGGTGATCGCCAAGCTGGAAAAGCCCGAAGCCATTGATAATTTGGACGAAATTCTCAGCGTGTCCGACGCGGTCATGGTGGCTCGCGGCGATCTGGGCGTGGAGATGAGCCCGGAAAAAGTGCCCGTCGTGCAAAAACAGATCATCGCTCGCGCCTGCGAAGCGCGCCGGCCGGTGATCACTGCAACGCAGATGCTCGAATCCATGACCCACAACCCGCGGCCCACCCGCGCCGAGGCCTCCGATGTGGCCAATGCCGTATTCGACGGCAGCGATGCGCTGATGCTTTCCGCCGAAACCGCCTCGGGCGCCTATCCGCTGGAAGCTGTGCAAATGATGGACCGCATCATTCGCGAAGCGGAAGGCAATAATTCGCACATCCTGCGTCCGCATCCGGCGCAATTTAATATCGCGGAAACCGCGTCCGAGCTGATTTGCCACGCTTCGGAAGAACTGCATATGAAGGTCATCGCTGTTTTCACGGAATCCGGTTTCACGGCCCGGCTGGTTTCCAAGCATCGTCCTCTCCGCCCGATTATCGCGTTCTCGACCATTCAGGAGACGCGCCGCCGCCTCTCGCTCAACTGGGGCGTTGTGCCACGCACGATCGCCAAGGTGAAAGACATCGAGGAACTGGTCCAGTACGCGGAGAAGCGCCTGCTGGAAGAGAACCTCGTTAAGCGCGGAGACGTCGTCGGAATCGTGGCGGGGACGCCGCTATTCGTCGGCGGAACAACGAACTTCATGAAGTTTCACGTGATCGGAAGCGACGAAGAGAAAATCCGTCGCGCTCACCTGTAGTGGCACAGCCCTCAGAGACTGTGTGACAATCTGCGGATCTTTCTCCGGATCTTTACGGGCGCGGTAGAGCACGACTCTAGTGGTGGCGGATAACTCAGTTTATTTGTCATTCCTCGGGCAAAGGCGGCCCGCGGAATGACAAAACCGATGGGTGGCTGCCCTGGGGGCGGTGGTTGCCGTTGGGCTAGAGTTGGAGTTGTGCTGGGATTGGTTCGACTTGCGAGTAGCGCTGGCTTGGATTTTTGGCCGGCTTCTGATTTGATTTGCGGTTTGATTCCTCGGAATTGTGGCCGACTGGCGTTTAGACCTGACGGGTTATTCAACCCGCCTGGGTTTCCCACTATTCGAGTCCTAGAGGCAGAAAGGCGGAATCCTGGGCGACTTGAGCCTAATTCACCCAGCGGTCGTCGGAACCGCGCGGCGGCGGCGGTTCGTTCTTGTGGTCGCGCATGTAGACTTCAAACTTGCGCCGGGCGCGGCGGCGTTTCCAGTCCAGATAGTCATTCCGGAAACGATACAGGAATAATCCCCGGCGCAGATACAGGTAGCCCACCAGTGCGCCGCCCAGATGCGTGATGTGGCTGATATTGTCTCCGCCCGCATCCAGCGAAAGAAAGAATTCGATGATGATCGATCCGGCCACCAGCAATTTCATGGGAATTGAGATGGGCAGCGGAAACAGCCACACCTGTCGATCGGGGAACAGGATACCCGCGGCGATAAGCACCCCGTAAATCGCGCCGGAGGCGCCAATCGTGGGAATCGCGAAGGAAAAACCGGTTCCATGCGGATCCAGGACGACCTTAATCAGAACGTTGATCGCGCCCGCGCCGATTCCTGTCAAAAAATAGTATTCATAAAAGCGCCGCTCCCCCCAGGTCCTCTCCAAATCCATTCCGAAGAAATACAGAAAGAGCATGTTCAGCACGAGATGCCAGATGGTGGCGTGCAAAAACAGGTAGGTCGCAAACTGCCATACATACAGGCGCCTTGTGACGTACCAGGGAACCAGTCCGAAAAAGTGATTAAACTGCGCGGTGTATTCCGGCGGGAAAATCAGCCGGATGAGCGTTTGAAGGAAAAAAACCGTGGTACAGGCGATAACAATGTTGCGGACACCGGGCGTGAAAATCCCTCCCCAATTTATACGGGGGCCAAAAGAACCCGGATATCGTGACCGCGAACCCATTCCCGTGAGTGTAAGCGCGCCAAGCCTACTAGTCAAAGCATCGGATTCCGGGATAGTGGTACGTAGGGAAGGCATCAGCCTGTCTGATTTAGACTCTGGGCTGCCCCGAATCTAAACCGACAGGCTGAAGCCCGTCCTACTTGAAATTGCACAAAACACTGGGGGCTACCTGTCTTTCTTAGCTGCGGCAGCCCGTTGGCCCTAGCGGCCGTACACCAGCACTCTGAAATTTCCGGGCTTCGCGGTCGCCAGCGGATGCGGCTGTTTTTCCGTTGGGGCGGCCGGGGGGTTGAAATCCGATGTCGACAAGAAAACACGCTTGGTCTTCGGATCGACCTGCAGAGTCTTGGCTCCGTACTCGGTCTTCACCGTCTCAACCTCGCTGAGCTTGTCGGGCGAATCTTCGTGAAAAATGTGCATCATTCCCACGCGCGTCGCCACGAACAGCATGCCGGTCCCGGGATCGAACGAGTTGGCGTCGACGCCCTCGGAAATCGGATAGGACTGCAGCACCTTTCCGTTGTCGGCATCCATCATGATTACGAACTGCGGACCGCGCCCGGCGGAAAACAGCCGCCGGCTCTTCTGGTCCATGGCCATGGAAGTTGGATTGCCTGCCGGCGCGGTGGGCCAGCGGTCCTTGATCGTATTTGTCTTCGCGTCGATTGCGACGATATCGTTCTTTTCGGGGTTGTTGTCGTAGACCATGCCCTTGCCATCCACGGCGGGGAACTCCACTTTTCCGACCAAATCGATGTTCGTGATCACGGTTTCTTTCACCGCGTCAATCACCGTCGAATTATGGCTGTCGCCATTGAATGTGAAGATATGCTTGGTCACGGGTTCGTAGATGATCGCATCCGTGTCCGGCTGCCCGGTAGGAATCTTTTTCACCACCTTCAGAGTTTTTAGATTGAAGACCGCTACGTCCTGAACGGTTGCGCCAGGCCGCGAATCGCCGTCCGTGATGAAACCTTTGCCTAGGTCGCGCGCGATCGCGATTCCATGGCAGCGGGAGAGTCCCTCGATCTTGCCCACCACCGCATAGGTGTCGGGATTCAGGACTACTACTTCGGTGCCATGGGATACGTACACGCGGCGCGCGATCGGATCGACCGCGATGTAATCGAAATACTCGCTTCCACCAGGCGCCGGAGGCAACGAAATTGTCTTAATCAAATGGTAGCCGGACTCCGCCGGCTTCGGACGGGCTGAAGCTCCCGGCGCAAAACAAGCGCCGAAAAGTGCGACCGCAACGCCAACCGCAAGAAAACCCAGCTTCGAAGACTTCATGTAAGAACTCCTTTTCAATTAGTTTGCGCCACAACCCGGACAGTTGAACGGAAAAATGAGCATCCCGATCCTGAGCATTCCGCTTCTCTAAGTGCGGTGTCGCCGGATCATTCCGGGAATCGAATGGCACTCCACTGCCTCACCCAAATCAGGGGCTTCGGCGAACTGAACTTTTGCAGTTCGATCCTCGAACGCCCGGATCCGACACTGAATTTGCGCACGGCATCCCCCTCTAACCCCGGAGTGGCGAGAGCTTTTTCAGTGCGGCCCAAGCTCGCCGCCGCGCACGCATAGCGCCAATGCAAACGCTCACACAACGGCCCTAGCATAGCAAGCCCGCCTGAAAGCTAGCTTAACCCGCCTTGCGGTGTTTCCTGCTTGCATCCGCACGTTTCGGCGCCGCACGCAGTGGGGCATTTTCGGGAGTGGGTCGGTTTGACAAACTTTTCTTCAGCGCTTCCATTAAATCGATCACGGGCGATTTTGCGGCGTGGGGAACAACCGAGAGCTTCTGCCCGTGGGCCTTGGCCTCGATCAGTTTGCGAAGATTATCCTGGTAGGCGTCGTGAAATTTCTCCGGCTCGAAGCGTGTCGCCAGGGATTCGATCAAGCGCTTGGCCAGTTCTTTTTCCTGCGCCTTGATTTCGGATTTATCCGTGCTGCCGTATTCCACCGAAGGGCGAATCTCGTTCTGATAAAACATGGTGTGGATCGTCAGTCCTTCCTTGCGCGGCCGAATGATGGCGATGTTTTCCCTGCCGTGCATGGTGACCTTGGCAATCGCCGCATAGTCCGATTCGCGCATGGCGTCCAGCAGCAGATGGTAAGCCTTCGCTCCGGCGTCTTCCGGGGCGGCATAGTAGGAAGCGTCAAAGTAAAGCGGGTCGATCTCCGCGACCTTTACGAACTCCAGGATTTCCATGGTGCGCGCGGATTCCGGTTCGGCTTCTTTCAATTCCGCTTCCGCGAAAAGCAGATACTGGTCCTTCTCGTACTCATACCCTTTTTCAATTTCGTTGCGTTCCACCATCCGGTTGCAGGTGGGGCAGAAGAGCGGCATCTTGATGCGCGTGTGGCAGACGCTGTGCAATTGATTGAAACTGATGCGCTCCGTGCGCGCGGCGGGTGAGAGGCGAATCGGAATGGAGATCAGACCAAACGACAGGAATCCTTTCCATGTCGAAGCAGCCACGTGAACCTCCCGTTTGAAACCTTAAGAGTATACAGCTAGCGCGGATGGGCAATACAGTCGCAGCCGTAGACGGGCGGGCGCGCGGCGCGGTGAACAAAAGGCAAATAGGGGCTGATAGTTTCAAGCGTGAGCCGCAGCCCGTAACGGACTCGCCCATCGTCCGACCATAGATTTTCCGGATTTGTTGCGTCCGCCGCCTAAAGGAATCTTCACCGGCAACTAGGTGATGCGCCCGATTATTGCTTTTGCCTCATGGGGTTACTGTAAGCGCGTGTAAGACAACGGCCATAGCCGTCATCTTCTAGGTCGACGAAAATGAGCGCTTTAGAGGATTCATCATGGACACATCTGAATACACCTGGCGAAGGCTTTTTGTCGCGGCATTGACGGAAATCGATTCCGAAAAGTTTGCGGCGCGTTTGGCTGCCGCGGACGATGCTGTCTTCAATCGCTTGCTGAAATTAGAGGACAAGGTTGCGACTGCCGAGGAAAGACTGGCGTTGGAAGATACGATGCAGGACATTCGCCTGCTCAGAAACAATTGCTACCATTTTCGGGCTTGGAAGTAGCTCCGTGATCGAGGATCAGCGCCGGTCCGCGCCTCGCGGTTCGCGTCGGTGGCCCTGTGCTCCCTACCGATCGCGGGGCGCGCGAGGCGCCCGCCGGTCGCGCGAATATTTTTCAAGGAGCTGAATAGGATGGCCATTTTCAAAAGGCTTTTCGGTCCAAGCTTCGCTTTCGTGTCTGTCCTTGCATTGATTTTGGGAATTCAAGGCTGTAATTGGAATTGGCCCGGCCAATCGCCAGCGACAACTGAGCAGCAACGCGAGCGCGAAGAAAAGACGCGAGACGAAGCCGCCAAGGCCACCGAACGTCTGAAGCCTGAAATACAGTCCGCCGAAAGAGACCTCGACAAGGCAGCCGAAACAGCGGCGCAACAAGCGCGTGCTGCCGCCCAGGGAGTCAGGGAAGGCTGGAAGCGCGGAGCGAACGCGCCCCTCGACCTCAACTCAGCCAGCGAGAAAGAACTCACCGAGCTTCCACGGATTAACGGCTCCGAAGCCAGAAGAATCATCCGCGCGCGCCCCTATCAGAAAAAAGAAGACCTCGTTTCCAAGGGAGTCATTTCTCGCTCTGCCTACGATACGATTCAAGACGAGGTTACCGCGAAATAGCCGCACCGCGCGGGGAACGCGGTGAGGAACCCGAGCGCTCGGAAAGCAATTTCTAAGGTGTCGTCTTTTTTATTTTTTATCCTTATTTGGTGTTCTGATTTCCGACAACAAGCCCTGGCGGCTGAGAACCGGCAAGCAAAAATGGTGGGGCTGGAGGGAGTCGAACCCCCGGCCTAAGGTTTAGGAAACCTCCGCTCTATCCATCTGAGCTACAGCCCCGATTCGTTGCCCGGTAAGTTTAGTATGCAATCCGGCAGTTTGCGAAACAATCTCAGAATCTGGGGATGTCTTGGGTTAGAAAATGTTTGCGAGCCACGATTGTTTTGGAGATCCGGGCATTAGCTCGGACATAAGATTTCGCTCGAACGGGGCTTTAAGCTTCAGGGGGCCTGGGCGGACCCTTCGCGCCGAACGCCGGTGAGCCTATCGCGGCGAGCGGACTTCCTGGCTCGCATTTTCCAGGGTTGCCGCTTCCGTCTTCGGCAGCGGGAACCGGAAGGAGATCGTTGTGCCGGCGCTGTCCGAGGCGATATTCATTCCACCGTCAAACTGCCGAATCCGCTCGCGCATCCCTCGAATGCCCACGCCCCCGCCGTTCGATTGAAGCAAGTCGAGCTTTTCGCGAGGTATCCCTTTTCCGGCGTCTTGAATTTCCAGGGACACGATCTCCGCTTCGCGCAGCAAACGGATGACCGCGGTCTTGCTGCCGCTGTGCCGGTGGATGTTGGTCAGGCATTCCTGCACCAGGCGGTACACCGCCAACTCCATCTCGCGAGGCAGCCTTCCGAAGAGTTCGGAAATCTTGAGCTCGATTTCCAGGCCGCTGCGCTGCATGAGTCCTTCGATGTACCAGCTCAGCGCCTGGTACAGACCGGTTTCGTCCAGCAGTGGCGGGTACAATAAATAGGATGTCGTGCGTATTTCTCTGCTGAGCTGTTGAGCCAGATCCTGGCAGTCTTCCAGTTCCTTGCCGATTTCAGGATCGTTTTTCCGGGCGCGCTGTCCGATTCTCGAGAGATGAATCCCCAGCACGGTTACGATTTGCCCCGCGCTGTCGTGCAATTCCCGCGCCAGATGGCGTCTCTCCTGGTCCTGCGTTTGCAACAAGCGCCGCGATAATTCTCGAAGTTGCTCGGACTGTTGTAGAATTTCCGCGTTTCGCTGCTCGAGTTCCCGGGTCCGGCCGCGCACCTGATCTTCCAATTCTCCAGCGAGCGTGCGCAGTTTTTCTTCGCTCTTGCGCAATTCGTCCTCCGCCCGCGTGCGCTCCGTAATATCGCGCGTAACGGCAAGCTGCACGACGGTGCCATCGGGCGTCGGCAGCGGCGCGGCGTGCGTTTCCATGCGCCGGGCGGTGCCGTGCAGTCCCACAATGTCGTATTCCAAGGCTCCTTTCCCTCCGCCGCAGACCATTGCATTGAAAGCTCGGAATCGTTCGCGGTCTTTCGGCGCAACAAGATCGTAGATGCTTTTTCCTATGACCTGGTCCGCGCGGATCGCATCCACCATTGCCAGACCGGAACTATTCATATGAAGCAAAGTGCCGTCGGCGGCCACCAGCTTCACGCATTCGGGAGTTGTCTCCACAATTGCCCTGAAACGCTCCTCGCTCTCGCGCAGAGCCCGCACAATCCGCTTTTGGTCGGAGACGTCCCGCGCAACTTTCGAAGCTCCAATCACACAACCGGAAGCATCCTTAACGGGCGAAATGGAAAGTGAAACGTCGATGGTCTTTCCGTCCTTCCGAACGCGCACCGTTTCAAAATGTTCGACGCGCTCGCCTCGCCTGACTCGTTCAAGAAAATCGGTTTCCTCATTCTGCCGCTCGGGCGGAATGATCAGCGTGATGTGTTTGCCAATCGCTTCTTCCGGCGAATATCCAAACACGCGTTCCGCCCCTTGATTCCAGCTGGTGATCACCCCATCCAGGTTTTTGCTGACGATTGCGTCGGTCGAAGAGTCCACGATTGCAGCCAGCAGGCCGGTGGCTCGCTCGGCCCTTTTTCGCTCGGTGACGTCCAGCCCGGTTGGGTGGAGAAAAATCACTTGTCCGTGATCGTCCAGAATGGGATAAAGCGAGAAATCCACGACGTGCTCAGTTCCATCCGCCCAGTGGTAAGGAAGGGTTTCGCAGTACGGAATTCCTCGAGCAGCCTGAACCGTACCCGTCCGAATTTTCCCTTGTACTTCCTGGGACCCTCGCCACCACGCGGTTTCCCAGAGAGAGACCGCCCCAATACCTCGTCTTCACGATATCCGCACGCTTCCAGGCAAAGCCGGTTCACGTCCAAGACGATTCCGTCGAGCGACAGGATTCCTGCAAAAACGGACGACTGTTCGAATACCGCTCTGAATTTGGCGGTGGCCGCCATGGCCTCGGCCGTAATCCGCCGCTCGCGCTCCTCGATTCTCTTGCGCTCGGTAATGTCCGTACTCACGCCGACGATGCGTACGGCCTTCCCGCTGTGGTCGTAAAAAATCTGAGCGAGAGACTCGACCCAGCGCACCTGCCCGGCTGCGCGATTGACTCGGAACTCGACGTGGAACTCATCGTGATTCTCAATCGCCTTTTCCAGCGCCCGGTCCACCGCCTTTAAATCTTCCGGGTCGATAACCCGCCTCCACTCGTCGCTGTGGAAACGAGTCACGCCCGGGAATAGTCCGAAAAGTTCCTGGAGCTCCGGCGAGGAAATGATCTGCCGCGTCGCCAGATCGCAGTCCCACGTGCCGGAGTGCGCGGCTTGCGTCGCGAGTCTTAACCGTTCCTCGGATCGCTCAATCGCTTCGCGGGCCAGGACCTGGCGGGAGATCTCCCGGAAATAACAGACCACGCCGTTCTCACCCTCCGGGAGCCGGATCCGGTTGATTTGCCACTCGTAGATCTCGCGAACTCCGCTGTCGGCTCGATCTTCGGCGCGCTCAGGCTCAAAATGCGGCTCTCCCGATTCCAATGTGTGGCGGAATCGTTCCACGATTTGATCCGCATAATTCTCTGGCCAGCGAGCGTGGATCACTTCCCCGAAATCGCATCCGATCAGTTCGGGAGTATTTCCGAACGCTCGAAGCGCCGTAGGATTCATCGCGCGAACCCGGAAATTTTGGTCGACCAGATATACTCCCAGCGGCGCCTCGTTTAAAAGCGTCTCGAATTGCTGGGTTCGCTGAAGCAGGGCCTCTTCGTTGTGCTGGCGCACGCGGGCCATTTCCAGATGCGTTTGGACGCGCGCCAGCAACTCGCGCGCGCTGAACGGCTTGATCAGGTAATCGTCGGCGCCTCGTTCCATCCCCTCCACGCGCGATTCCTCGCCGGCGCGCGCCGACAGCAGGATAATCGGAATCGTTTTCGTTCCGGGATCCGATCGCAATTCACGCAGCAAACCGAATCCGTCCAGCTCGGGCATCATGACGTCCGATAGGATCAAATCCGGCTTGCGCTTCCGCACAATCTCCAGTGCCGCTTGTCCGTTGGCTACGGCCTCCACGTCATATCTTTCGGCCAGCAAGCGCACAAGGTAACTGCGCATGTCCGCGTTGTCATCGGCGATCACCACGCGCGGGCGCTTCGGCGATGCTTCGCCGTTCGCAGAAAGCGGGGGACATGGAACCTGCATCAATTCGAGCCCCGTTGGCAATTCTTCCCGGGAAGATGTTTGCCCGGCATCAGGAAGCCATCCGAGAGCCTCTTCCAGAAACGGCGTTGCACCGACGGCGGTGGAGGCAAGGCCGCGAGCGCCGCCGATTCCGTCGACAGGCAGATGCGAACTTCCGAGGGGAAGCCGGACGATGAACGTGCTGCCGATTCCCGGCGCACTCTCAACTCGTACGTCGCCGTAATGAAGCTTCACTAGTTCATGAACCAGCGCCAAGCCGATGCCGCTTCCCTCGTGTGTGCGGCTGCGCGTATTTTGCACGCGATGAAAACGATCGAACAATCGCGGAAGTTCGTTTGCTGGGATGCCCACCCCGGTGTCCCGAACGCGGAATTCAACGCTCCCGCCCGTTTGCACCAGCGAAACGGCGATTTCCCCTTCGAATGTAAACTTGAAGGCGTTGGAAATCAGATTGAGCACGATCTTTTCCCACATGTCCCGGTCAACGAAGACCGGTTCATCCAGTTTTGGGCAATCCAGCTCCAGGCGCAGTCCCGCTTTTTCCGTGGCGGAGCGAAATACGCTGGCCAACTCCGCCGTGAACTCCGAAAGGTTCGTTGGCTGATAAACCACCTCCATGCGTCCGGCTTCAATGCGAGAGAAATCCAGCAGCGTATTCACTAGTCGCAGCAAGCGCGATCCGTTGCGGTTCACCAATTCCAACTGATTTTTCGATGATGGAGAAAGATCGGTGTGGCTTCTGGACAGCAGTTCTTCGACCGGACCGAGCATCAACGTGAGCGGGGTGCGAAATTCGTGGCTTACATTATTGAAGAATACGGTTTTAGCCCGGTCGATTTCGGCTAACGCTTCTGCGCGTTTCCGGTCCTCCTCGACGTGGCGCGCGTTCTGAATCGCCGTGGCCACCTGGCCGGCGAGCAATTCATAGAATGTTTGATACTCCCGGTCGAGCTTGCGTGTGGGGTTGACGCCGGCGATTAAAATTCCAATCGGCCGGTCCTGCCGGCCTGAAGTCACCGTCAAAACTATGGCTTGCTCCAAGGGCTGTCCGGCCAGGCCAACGGGAGCCGAGGAGAAATTCTTGAGAGAAACGATTGCCGGCGCGCCCGTGCCGAGCACCTCTGTCATGCGCCAAAACAACGACTCTTCGGACTGCTCTTCGGGGTCAATCCTGCCAGGGCAGACGCGCTCAACCTCCAGTGAAACCCCGGTGGTCTGCTCCAGAAAAGCGTGCCTGCCATCCCCATCCAAGAGATAAAGAAGAGCGAAGGGAATATCGTCGGGGTTCTTGGCGAGCGTAACGAAGGACGATGAGGTGGCCCCTTTAGCGGAATGTTCCACAAACGCTTTAGCCGCGAGTTCCGAAAGCGTCCGCAAACGCCGCGCGTTCAGGATTTTGGGCGTCGTGTCTGTATTCGGGCAAAAAAGGCCCGCGATCCTGCCGAATTCGTCGTAAATGGGATTGTACGAAAATGAATAATAGTTCTCTTCTAGAAAGCCTCCCCGATCCATAAAAAATCGGACGTCGTCGACAAAAGTGGCTTCCCCTCTCTCAAATACCTTTTCCGCCAAAGGCCCGCATATGTCCCAAATTTCTTTCCAAACGTCGCGCGCCGGGAGTCCCAAAGCGGTGGGATGTTTTGCCGATCCCAAAACGGAGATGTAGGCGTCGTTATACAGAAAGGGCATCTCCCGGCCCCAGCCCACCCACATCGGGTGGCGCGAATTGAGCATGAGGTTGACGGCAATCTTCAGGCTTTGCGGCCAGCTATCGAGCGGCCCGAGTGAAGTTTGCGACCAATCCCGCTCCCGAATCAGCCGAGCCATCTCCCCGCGTCCTGCGATCCAGCCTGAAGCGGAAGAATCCTGTTCGCCAGGCTGGCTCTTTGTGCCTTCCAATACGCGATTGCAGGCTTGCTTGTCGAACATTCTGTCAAGCATCGGGAACAGCTTTTGCCCGACGTCGATTTTCGAAATGTAGGCCGCGGCATCCACATCTCGCGCCTGCACCTTGACGATGGCTGGATCGTTCTGGCTTACAATTACAATTTTGGACTCCGGAAGGTCTTTGCGAAGGACTCGTGTCGCGTCAAGACCGTTCATGCGAGGCATGGAGATGTCCATCAGGATGACGTCCGGGCGCAGTTCTTTGGCCTTCTGCACCCCGTCTAGGCCATCGACGGCTTCGCCGCACACCAGGCAATCCGGCCGCGAGGAAAGCAAGGAACGAAGGCCGCGTCGGGCGGCTTCATGGTCATCAACGATAAGGACGCGCAAAAACGTCAAAAAGCCTCCTCAATTAAACCCGAAAATAATCCTGGTGGAGACACATCGGGAATCCCCACATCTCACCGCATAACAATTTAGATTTCCGGATTCCCGGGACATCCCTGCGTTGACCGCTCATCCGGAGGTCGGTCAACCCGGTCCTTCGCCGGCACGCTGTGCGACTGAAGCTCGGTTTCAACGGCCTTATCGGGGCCGATAAAATAACCCGCATCTTAGGTTTACCGCAGCCGTTAAGTATATACAGGAGATGCTGTAGCAGGATACCGAGCGCACCAGCAACCGTGCGGATGGCCGAACCGCCCGCAGGCCCCAATAACGCAAAGTCCAGCAAATCGCAGGCGATTCTTACGGCGGCGAGATGTGATATGCTTCGTAGCACTTCGATGGCCAGGAGGCATTTGCCATGAAAAAATCTCTGTTGGGTCTCGCGTTATCCATGTTGATCGCCCTGCCCGTTTTCGCCGCGCTCAAAGTTGGTGAGAAAGCGCCCGAATTTTCGGCTCGCGGTTCGCTTGGAGGAAAAGAATTTAATTTTTCGCTTAAAGCGGCGTTGAAAAAGGGGCCCGTGGTCGTCTATTTCTTCCCGTCCGCTTACACCAAGGGCTGTGATCTCGAAGCACACACTTTTTCGATGGAGAAAGACAAATTCGATGCCGCCGGCGCCACCATCATCGGTGTGTCGGCTGACAGCATAGCGCGCCTCAACCGTTTTTCGGCGGATCCGGATTTTTGCGCTGGAAAGTTTCCGGTTGCCTCCGACACGGATAAGAAAATCGCCGAGTCTTACAATCTGGCGACGAACCCCGCGAAGGCCGGCATGACCGACGTCAAGGGCGATGCCATCGATCACGACTTTATCGAACGCGAAACCTTCGTCATCGGCAAGGACGGCAAGATCATCGCGGCGTTCTCCTCGAAAGAAGACGGCATTTCACCCGATCAGCACGTAACCAAATCGCTGGAGATCGTCCAGCATCTGGCCTCCAAGTAGCCGCTATCCGAAGTTGTGATTTCCGCGCGCCCCATCCTTGCGTTTCTGCAAGGGTGGGGCGCCTGCGCTTTTCCCGTCTGACCAATGGTCCGTGCCATCCCCTGAACCCCCCGGGACGGGCAAAACCCAATGAAACGTGGTAAAACAGTAGTTCGGAAAATCCGATAAATCCGGGTGGAGACGGCTGTGATACGGGCCGGACCAGTAACTTACTTTCTCGAATTGGGGCGATCAGATCATGGCCATAGCAACGATTAATCCAGCGACAGGCGAAACCGTCAAGAAGTTCGACGCGCTTACGGATGCGGAGGTTGACCAGAAGATCCAGCGCGCCTATGACGCATTTCCGAAGTTCAGGAAATTGTCTTTCGCCGAGCGCGGGAAAATGATGAACCGCGCGGCGGAAATTTTAGAGGCGGAAAAAGATTCGTTGGCCCGCCTCATGACGCTCGAAATGGGCAAGACCCTTCGCTCCGCCGTGGACGAAGCCGTCAAATGCGCATGGGTTTGCCGCTACTATGCCGAAAATGCGGAACGCTTTCTCGCCGATGAGGTTGTCGAGACGCCCGCGAGCCGCAGTTTCATTCGCTATCAGCCCATGGGCGTAGTCCTCGTAATCATGCCCTGGAATTATCCGTTCTGGCAGGCGTTTCGCTTTATCGCTCCCGGACTTATGGCGGGCAATGTGGGCTTGCTGAAACACGCCTCCAATGTCCCCCAGTGCGCGATGAAGATCGAGGAACTCTTGCTGAGGGCCGGTGTTCCCGACGGCGTATTCCAAACGCTCCTGGTCGGCTCGGGCAGCGTGGATCGAATCCTGGACGACCCGCGCATTGCCGCGGCGACGTTGACGGGAAGCGAAGGGGCCGGAGTCAAAGTCGGCACCGGCGCGGCACAGAGGATCAAGAAAGTTGTGCTCGAACTTGGCGGCAGCGATCCCTTTATCGTGATGCCTAGCGCGAATCTGGACGATGCCGTCGCGGTCGGCATCAAGGCGCGTGTCTCCAATAACGGCCAATCGTGCATCGCGGCCAAGCGCTTTATCGTGCACGAGCAAATCGCGGACAAGTTTCAGAGTGCATTCGTCGCGCAGATGGAAAAACTGCGGGTGGGCGATCCATTCGACGAAAAAACGGATGTCGGCCCTCTGGCGAACGCGGAAGCCGTAAGCTCGCTCGACGCGGATGTCCGCAGCTCGATCAAAGCGGGAGCCAAGGTCCTGACCGGCGGCAAGCCGGCTGACCGCCCGGGAAGTTTCTATCTGCCTACGGTCTTGACCGATATTCCCAAAGATTCCCCCGCCTATCGGGAAGAGTTATTCGGTCCAGTCGCCTCAATTTTCCGAGTGAAAAACATCGATGAAGCAATTCGCGTGGCGAACGATAGCCGCTTTGGGCTCGGAGCCAGCGCCTGGACGAATGACAAAGCCGAACAAGAACGTTTCATCAGTGAACTGGAAGCCGGCATGGTCTTCATCAACCAGATGGTATTTTCCGACCCCAGGGTACCGTTCGGAGGCGTAAAACGCTCCGGAGTAGGCCGCGAGTTGAGCACCTACGGGATTCGCGAATTCACCAATGTGAAGACGGTCTGGGTGAAGTAGCTGGAACGCCGTCTGGCAAGATAGCCTTGTAATCGTGCGATGTTTTGGTATAGTGGTCTAACCGGTCAGACCATATGACCTCATTAGAAGGTTCTGCTGGGAGACGTAGGGCTTATTCGCCAGTCTCAGAATGGGTTCGTGTAGCGTGTACAAAGTCATTCAAGCTTCCCGGCTGTACGAGCAGATTGTTCAGCAGATAGAGGAATCCATTCGCCAGGGTGTGCTGAGAGAAGGCAGCCAGCTGCCCGCGGAGCGAGACCTTGCCAAGCAGTTTGGGGTCAGCCGGACCGCCGTTCGAGAAGCGATCAAAGCGCTCCAGGAAAAGGGATTAGTCGACGCTTTTCCAGGCCGGGGAACGTTTGTCACGAACGGAACATCGAATTCCTTGCGGCGGTCTCTGGACCGCATCGTCAAGAGTGGCGATTCCGATGGGTGGGCTTACTTGGTGGAAGCGCGGGAAATTCTGGAGCCGGAGATCGCGGCGCTGGCGGCGACCAGGGCGACAGATCAGGACCTTGCGGCGATGAGCGAAGCGTTCGAAGTAATGCACAATGCCGGTTGCGACGCGGACGCCTATATTGAGGCAGACCTGGATTTTCACCTGACACTCGCCGAGGCGGCGGGGAATCCGATCGTGTTGTCGTTGATCGATTCCATCGTCGGCTTGCTGCGCGAACAGCGCTTGCAGATTTTTCGCATCGGCGGCGGCCCGGAGCGCGGACAATCCCACCACAAACAAATTCTCGACGCCATGAAGCGTCACGATCCGCAGGGCGCCCGCGCCGCCATGCGGGCCCACCTTTCGCAAGTGCGTGAGGATTCACGCAGCATCCCAGGGGACCAAACAGCGGGCGCCTAAGGGCGATTTCATTCAGGAGAATTCAGCGAATGGCGAAACTTGGTTTTGCAGGTCTCGGAGTGATGGGCGGCAACATGGTCGCGCGGTTGCTCGACAAAGGACACACGGTTACCGGTTGGAACCGCACCCGCTCGAAGGCTCAGTGGCTGATCGACCGCGGCATGAAATGGGGCGAATCTCCGCGAGCCGTGGCCGCCGCGGCGGATTTTACGTTTTCGATGGTTACGAACGCCGCGGCGATCCATTCCATCGCCGAGGGACCGGACGGTATTTTGGCCGGACTTGGGCCGGGCAAACTGTTGATTGACATGAGCACGGTGAGCCCGGCTGTTAGCCGCGCGCTTGCCGCCAAAGTTCGGGAGAAGGGCGCCGAGATGATTGACTCGCCCGTCTCCGGCAGCGTGATCACTTTGCAGGAAGGAAAATTGTCCGTAATGGTCGGCGGCCGGCGCGAAGCGTTTGAGCGTGCCAAGCCCATACTCCTCGACGTGGGTCCCAAGGTCACCTATGTGGGTGACAACGGCCTCGCGCTGGTGCTGAAGATTGCCACGAACTTGAGCCTTGCGGTGCAAATGCTGGCGTTCTGCGAAGGCGTCTTGCTGGCCGAAAAGAGCGGCATTTCCCGTGAAACCGCGGTGGACGTGCTGACGCACAGCGCGATTGCTTCGCCAATGGTTCAATATCGCGGGCCTTTTGTGTTAAAAATGCCGGAGGAAGCCTGGTTTGACGTTAACATGATGCAGAAAGACATGCTGCTGGCGATGGAAATGGGACGAAGTCTCAATGTCCCGCTGCCGACAACCGCGGTGACCAACGAATTTCTGACTGCCGCTCGCGGCATGGGTCTCGTAAAGCAGGATTTCGCGGTGATGTTCGAGGTGCTAGCTCGAATGTCCGGGATAGGCCAATGAAAACGGAAAGCAAGCACGCCGCAGTAAGCTCCAAAACAGACAGCGAAAAGTGGCTGCGGATGTATCGCGGCATGCAGATGATTCGCCTTTTCGAAGAGCAAGTCAACCAGCTGTACACGCGCGCGGTGATGCCCGGCCTCGCGCATCTGTACATCGGCGAGGAAGCGGTGGCGGTGGGAATTTGCGAAGCGCTGCATCGCGATGATTACATCACCAGCACGCATCGCGGTCACGGGCACTGCCTGGCCAAGGGCGCTTCGCCGGACCGCATGTTCGCCGAGTTGCTGGGCAAGGAAGCGGGATACTGCAAGGGCAAGGGCGGATCGATGCACATTGCCGATCCCGCCAGCGGAAATTTGGGAGCGAACGCGATCGTCGGCGGAAGCGCGGGAATCGCTACGGGCGCGGCGTTTTCCGCCAAGCACCGCGGCACGAAGCAAGTGGCCGTGTGCTTTTTCGGTGAGGGCGCGCTCGGGCAGGGTCTTCTCTACGAAGTGATGAATCTGGCGCGGCTTTGGAATCTGCCGGTGATTTACGTCTGCGAAAATAATATGTACAACGAGTACACGCATTTTTCGGAAACGACGGCCGGAGAAATTCTGGCGCGTCCCGCGGCGTTCGGTATTCCGGCGGAGAGCGTGGACGGACAGGATATACGCGCTGTGCACGCCGTGGCCGGCCGTCTGATTGAACAGGCGCGCGAAGGCCAAGGCCCGTCGTTTCTCTTGTGCAACACCTACCGCTATCACGGCCATCACGTCGGGGACGTGAGCCGCGAATATTACCGCGCCAAGCAGGAAGAAATGGAATGGCGGGCCGAACGCGATCCGATCAAGGTGCTGACCAGCTGGCTGCTCGGCGAAAATATCGCGGCACAATCGCAGCTGGATGAAATTCAGACGCAGGCGAAAACGGAAATCGACGCGGCAGTTGCTTTCGCTTTGCAGGCCCCATATCCCGCAGTGGATAAGGTGGGGGAGGATGTTTATGCCTGAAGTAGCGGTACGCGAACTGACGATGGCGGAAGCGGTGCGCGAGGCATTGTCCGAGGAAATGCGCCGCGATTCGAGCGTTTTTGTGATGGGCGAGGACGTGGCCGAAGCGGGCACGCCGTTCAAGGTCCTGTCCGGGATGGTGGAGGAGTTCGGGAAAACACGCGTAATTGACACGCCCATTTCCGAGCCGGGCTTCACGGGCATCGGCGTAGGCGCTGCGATGACCGGGCTGCGTCCGGTCGTGGACATCATGTTCGGGGATTTCCTGACGCTGGTGATGGACCAACTGGTGAACCAAGCGGCCAAGGTGCATTACATGTCGGGTGGTGCGTGGAAAGTGCCGATGGTGCTGCGCACGACGCTGGGAGCTTCGCGGCGCTCGGCGGCGCAGCACTCCCAATCGCTGCAGGCGTGGCTCAGCCACGTTCCCGGCCTGAAGGTGGTTCTGCCCTCGACGCCATACGATGCGAAGGGATTGATGAAAACGGCCATTCGGGACGATAATCCTGTGATCTTCATGGAAGACAAAATGATGTTCCGGCTGAAGGGCCCCGTGCCGGAGGAGGACTACGCGATTCCGTTTGGAGTCGCGGACGTCAAGCGCGAGGGTGAAGACATCACCATCGTGGCGACCAGCAGCATGGTGCAGGTGGCGCTGGGAGCGGCGAAGCAGCTCGAGGAAATCGGAATCAGCGCGGAAGTGGTGGACCCGCGGACGACCTGGCCGCTGGATGAAAAAACATTGATTGAATCGGCGAAGAAGACTTCGCGTGCCATCGTGCTCGATGAAGGTTATGAGAAATATGGCGTAACGGCGGAAATCGCTTCGGTGATCGCGACAGGGGCGTTCTACGATCTGGATGCGCCGGTAAAGCGTATCGGTGCCATGCATGTTCCGATTCCGTTTTCTCCGCCGCTGGAGGATGCTACGATTCCGACGGAGAAGTCCGTGTTTGATGCGGCCCGCGCGATGTGCAAGAAGTAGCACAGGCTTCAGCCTGTGCGCATTTTGTTTGATGAAACGTCAAAAGCCACGGGCTGAAGCCTGTGCTACTTGGGTGGGGGTGCACCATGGCGTTAGCTACTTACGGAACGATGGCGGTGGATTGGGAAGGGCGCGTCGACTTTGACCGCTTGCGTCGCGAGCGGCTCGGGCGGGCCAAGGCGCTCTTGAAGAAATCGTCGATGGGGGCGCTGCTTTGCTTTGACATGAACAATGTGCGCTACATCACTTCGACGCATATTGGTTCGTGGGCCCAGGACAAGAACAGCCGCTTCACGCTGCTGCCGCAAAACGACGAACCGATCATGTGGGACTTCGGTTCGGCGGCGAAGCATCACCGGTTGCATTGCTCGTGGCTCGGGGAGCGTTCGCGGGCGGGCATTCCACTCTTGCGCGGCGCGATGTCGCCGGAGATGGGGCGCGCGGAAGATGTGGCCAAGAAAATCCGCATCGAGCTCGAAAAGCGCGGGCTGCTTAACGAACCGCTGGGAGTGGACATCATCGAGCCGCCCATCCTTTTCGCGCTCCAGCGCGAAGGCATCACCGTGGTCGACGGCCAGCAGATCATGTCCGACGCGCGCGTCATCAAGACACAGGACGAAATCACGCTGCTGAATATGTCCGCGATGATGGTGGATGCCGCGTACCACGATCTGTATTGCGCGATGAGGCCCGGGCTGCGCGAGAATGAGGCCGTCGGCCTCGTCAGCAAAAAACTTTACGATCTGGGCTCGGAATATGTCGAGGCGGTGAACGCGATTTCCGGCGAGCGCTGCAATCCGCATCCGCACGTGTTTTCCGATCGCGTGCTGCGGCCGGGCGATCCGGTTTACTACGACATTTTGCATTCCTACATGGGCTACCGCACGTGCTACTACCGCTGCTTCTCGATCGGCTACGCTTCGCGCGTGATGGTTGACGCCTACAAGCGCTGCCGCGATTATCTGGACGCGGCCATTTCGCTGATTCGCCCAGGACGCACCACGGGAGAAGTCGCTTCCGTGTGGCCCAAGGCGACCGAGTTCGGTTTCCCGGACGAGGAAGCGGCCTTCGCGCTGCAATTCGGGCACGGAATCGGACTGGCGATCTGGGAGAAGCCGGTGATCAGCCGCCTGGTTTCGCTCGAGCACTCGCATGAAATCAAGCCGGGCATGGTGTTCGCTCTCGAAACTTTCTGGCCCGCCAGCGATGGCTGGAGCGCGGCCCGCATCGAGGAAGAAATCGTCGTGACCGAGACCGGGCACGAAGTGATCACGCGCTTCCCGGCGGAAAAGCTTCTGGTGGCTGGCGCGCCGTACGTCACTGTCGATGGCCCGCTGGAAACCACTCGCGAGCACGATGGCCCTCCCAGCCAGCAGGTGGTGGAGATGGTCGAAGCCAGCGCCAGGACCGAAGGGATGAAAGTGGCCAAGTAACGGACTCTCGCGCCGCGAAAAAATCATGGCTCATAGCATCGTAATGCCCGCGCTGGAGATGGCTCAGGAAACCGGCAAGTTGTTGGCTTGGCGCAAAAAAGAAGGCGAAGTAATTACCAAAGGCGAGCCGCTTCTGGACGTCGAAACCGACAAGGCCGTCGTTGAAATTGAGGCGCCGGTCGATGGAATCCTGGCGGGCATTAAGGCGCAGGCGGGAGACGTCATTCCCGTGGGTCAGACGATCGCCTGGATCGTGAACGCGGGGGAGAAGCCGCCGGTCGATGAGGCATCTTCTGTTTCGGGGCGGCGCATGGATACGAAAGCCGCTCCCGCTGCCGCACCTGCCACGGCCTCCGCTGCGCCGGCGGCCGCTCCTCCCGCGAACGTTCGTATTTCTCCCAAGGCTCGACGCTTGGCGCGCGAGCATGGAGTGGACCTTTCTCGCGTGCGCGGGACGGGCGGCGAAGGCGAGATTCTGGCCGAAGATATTTTGGCTTTCGTAGGTTCGGGAACATCGAAGGCCGCGGGAGACGCCGCGGCTAAAACCGCACTGTCTGGCACCCCTGCTGCCGGGACTCTATCCCAGGTGGCCCGGCTGATGGCTGAGCGCACCGCGCAGAGTTGGACCACGGCTCCGCACTTTTTCGTCAGCCGGGACGTCGATGCAGGCGGCCTGCTGCAGGCGCGCGAAAAATTAGGACCCGGCGTCGAGCAAGAACGCGGCGTGCGCCTTAGCCAGACTGACTTGCTGGTTGCAGCCGTGGCGCACGCTTTGGCGAAACATCCCGTTGTAAATGCGACTTGGGCGGGCGATGGAATTTGCTTCCAAAAGGAAATCAACGTTGGGATTGCCATGGCCGTCGATGACGGCGTGGTGGTGGCGTCCATTCCCGGCGCGAACACCAAAAAACTGGGTGAAATTGCTGCCTTACGCCGTGACCTCACCGAACGCGCGCGTTCCGGGAAACTGCGTTCCGCCGACATTACCGGAGCAACATTCACGATCAGCAATCTTGGCATGTACAATGTCGACGCGTTCACGGCGATTATCGTCGCGCCGCAAGCCGCGATCCTGGCTGTGGGGCGCATCGCCGATCGAGTAGTGCCTGTCGATGGAAAACCGGGAATTCGGCCCATGCTCACGTTCACGCTGTCCTGTGATCACCGCGTCTTTGACGGCGCTCGCGCCGCGTTGTTCCTCAATGACCTTGCCGCCGCCATTCTTGACCCGGAAAAGCTCCTGCAGTGATAGACTCCCAGAACCCGGGCAGTCTTAATATTTGCAGCAGGTTGGACTGAGTCGCGGCAGCGCCTCGCAGAGGAGCTTGACTCCAGGAGAACGAACGATGGGCGACATGCTCACAACGAATCCAGCGCAGGACCTTGCGGAACCTTCCCCGGCACCCAAAAAGAAGCCCTTTTACCTGACACTGTGGGGACAGGTGTTGATTGGCGTGGCGCTGGCCATTGTCTACGGCTATTTCGAACCCGCGTCCGCGATCAAGATGAAGCCGCTCGGTGACGGTTTCATCCGTTTGATTACCATGGTGATCACGGTGATTATCTTCTGCACGGTGGTCACCGGCATCGCCGGCATGGAGAATTTGAAGAAAGTCGGCCGGATCGGCGGGAAAGCGCTCCTGTATTTTGAGATTGTATCCACCCTGGCTCTGTTCACCGGCATGCTGGTCGGTAATGTGACCAGGCCGGGATCCGGATTCAACGTGAACCCCGCCACTCTGGATGCTAAATCCGTGGCGGATTACGCGGGCGCCGCCAAGCAGCAAAACGTGACGGAATTCCTGATCAATATTATCCCCACGACCATGGTGGACGCTTTCGCCAAGGGCAACATTTTGCAGGTCCTGTTGGTCGCAATTCTATTTGGCTTCGCGCTGTCGATCGTAGGAGAGCGATCCAAGCCGGTTGTCGTTCTTTTTGATGCGCTGACGCACGCGGTATTCGGGGTCGTCAATATTGTGATGCTGCTGGCGCCGATCGGCGCGTTTGGCGCCATGGCGTTCACCGTGGGGAGGTACGGGATCGCTTCGCTTGGTCCGCTGGCCAAGTTGATCGCCATCTTTTACGCCACTTGTATTTTTTTTGTTTTGGTTGTTTTCGGACTCATTGCCTGGGCTTCCGGCTTCAATATCGTTAAGTTCCTTTCCTATATAAAGGAAGAAATTGTGGTGGTCCTGGCCACCAGTTCGTCGGATCCGGCGCTGCCGACGCTCATGGAGAAGCTGGAAAAGCTGGGGTGCTCGAAATCGCTCGTTGGCCTGGTCGTTCCCACCGGATATACGTTCAACACCGATGGGAGCAGTTTGTACATGACCATGGCCGCGCTGTTCGTGGCCCAGGCCACGAACATTCACTTGACCGTAGGGCAGCAGCTGACGATTTTTGCCGTCGCCGTGCTTACCTCGAAGGGCGCCAGCGGCGTGACGGGCGCGGCCTTTATCGCGCTCGTCGCCACGCTGATGGTGATCCCCACCATTCCGGTGGCGGGCATGGCTCTGCTGATCGGAATCGACCGGTTCATGAGCATGTTCCGTGCGGTCGTGAATATGATCGGGAATGGAGTCGCCACGCTGGTGGTCGCGCGATGGGAACACGAGCTGGATAAGGCCACGCTGCAGAAAAATTTAGCGGTTTGACGGCGACTGTGTGAGTCTCGTGATCCGGCAATCCGCCGCGGCTATTTTATTTTTGAAAGTGCAGCGCGGTAGTAGGAGAGATCGAAGTATTTTTCGGGGTTGGGGGCGGCTCCCGTTCCTCCGGTCTCGACCTCGGCGCGCAGTTGCAAAGTCTTCCTGAAGCCTTCCACGTCGAATGCGGCGTCCTTCGCGTAACCGCCATTTTCTACCATGGCCGTGTACCAGTCGCTGGCCGTGGCCTCCGGCAAGTTCGATTCCTTCATGACCACGGCGATTACCTGTTGCCGGTTCGCGGGCGCCATCAGCCAGCGTTGCCCTTCCACGTACGCGGCCAGGTAGCGTTCCAGCAAGTCGGAGTTTCCGCGAGCCCATGAACGCAATGCGAATGTACCGCGATCGAGGTCTGCGCCAAGCAGCTTGCGCATGGAGCCAAGGCTTACCATGCCAGCTTGCCGGGCGACGATTGAGAACGGCGGATTCATGACCGCGGCGGTGTAGTCCCGATTTTCGCGCATGGCCCGCAGGCGGAAGGGCGTCGAGCCGACCGGCTTCAGCTGGTAGTCCTTCTCCGGCCGCATTCCATTCAGCAGCAGAACTTTCTTGAGTTCCAACGCGTAGGCGGTATTCGTTGCGTCGACCAGAAGCGTATGCCCGCGCAAATCCGCGATGGACTTCGTTCCCGGCTGCGCAATGATTTCGTTTTCGGAACTTTCCGCCCCCATCACAATCACTACATCGACTTTCGCGGAGTCCACCATGGCCACATCGTTGTCCACGGCCAGGAACGCGACATCGCCTTTGCCGTTCGCCAGGTCGCTGCGCAGGGACTCCGAACTCGGGCGAACCAGATACTCCACTTCGATTCCATATTTGGCGAGAATTCCTTGCGCTTCGGCGACCATTACGGGAAGCGGCCTGGCGAGGCACAGGACTCGGACCTTCTGCGGGGCCGGCTCCTGCGCCAGAGTTGAAACGCAGACAGCCAGCAGAGCTATGGCCGCGATGCTGCAAAATGCCAGCGTTCGCCTCCCGTTTCCGCGGAAGTCCCAGTCTTGGCTGAAGACGTCTTGGCCGAAAAGCAATCGCGGCCGCCGCGTACCGTGGCGCGCGTGCCGGTGCGCCGCGGCAGGCGCTGAGAATGTTGTGCGGGTCCGGTCAGACATCGGCAGTGTGCTCATGACTCGCAATTCTCCCCCTGCGAAACTTTTTGTGTGAGCCGTGAAAGCGCGAAGCGATGCCAGCCCTTGCGTGTGCCAGAACATTTCCTGCGGATCATCGCTTCTGCGGCACGAGCCTGTGCCAATGGCCGAAAAACAAGCCTCGGCCTTTATCTCCGCGGAAAATCCGTGGTAGTGGTCCAGGCCAGTTTCGCCGCGCCGGCATTGTAGCGCATGCCGGTCTGTAAAATTCAGGATACGCTTGTGGATCGACGAGGGCCGCTGAATTTCTTTCCCGCTTCGATCATGGTCTTTTCGTCAGGGTGGCCGCGGCCGGCGGTCCCTGCACTTGTCATGCGATGTCCGCGCAATCCGTGGCGCTTCTTATGATTTTGGGCCGGGCGGTACGCCTGCCACTTTTAGCGGGATGCGGTACAACGCGATATGCGCGGCGATGTACAGGGTTTTTCCGTCCGCGCCGCCGAACGCGAGGTTCGCGGGGATGTTGGGCATCAGGATCGTACCCAGATGTTTCCCGGCAGGAGAAATAATCCAGATTCCACCGGGCCCGGTCGAGTAGATGTTTCCTTTCGAGTCGATCTTCATTCCATCCGGCGCGCCGGGTGACTTGTCGGCGCTCATGTCCATGAAGACTTGTCCGTTGGCAATCGTGTCATCCGGCAGGACGTCGTAGCGCATGATGATTTTCTTGACGGTATCGTCAACGTAGAAATATTTTTCATCGGGAGAAAAGCCCAGGCCATTCGGCACCACCATGTCCTTGATGAGCGCAACCAGTTTTCCATCCTTCAGCAAAAAGACGCCATAGAACGGAAGTTCCTTCTTCGGATCGCTTTCGCCGAAGCGCAGGCCGCCGTCCGGGTCGGTGAAGTACAGGGCGCCATCCGATTTGTAAACGAGATCGTTCGGGCTGTTGAATCGCTTGCCCTCAAAGCGGTCCGCAAGCACGGTGCGGCGCCCGTCCGCTTCGAGGCGAATAACAGCCTGATCTCCATGCGCACAAAAAACGACCCGGCCCTGCGGGTCAAGCGTGATGCCGTTGGAACCGAGCGAGGTGACAATCGTGCGTCCGTTGGATGTCTGGCGCCCGGAGCCAAGATCGTTGTCGCCCGTAAAGCCGCTGTACTTCAAAAAAATCGAGACCCTGCCGTTTTGGGGATCGTACTTGTGAATCACGTTGGCCGGGATGTCGCTGAAGAGCAAATAACCGCCCTTGCGAACCCAAACGGGACCCTCAATTGTGCCGAAATTGTCCGCCACCTTTTCCACCTTCACGTCGGCGGGCAATAGCTCGTCCAGCGCCGGGTTGAGCCAGGCTACGAAACTCCAATCCTCCTGTGCGCGGGTGCGGGTGAATCCCAACGCCACGATTGACAGCAGGCTGAAAATGATTGGAATTCGCTTTATCGCTAGCATTTCGACCTCCCGGAATTAACTCTCAAATTCCCCCAAGGGTTTCGCCCCGCACGCGTGAAGGTGAAGTCCGCCGCGAAGGACCGCTCCGGGGTGATACCTTAAACATCCATTTAACCAGAATGTCCTACGAGGTGTTCAGCCCGTCGATCATACGCCTCCAGGCATTTCGGGACAACGACATTAAGTAATCGTTTAAAAAACTTTGAGCCATGCGGGCCGGTTTTGACGTATACTCCGCCGATGGCCGTTTGCAAAGTCAGCGCCTGAACCCTTTATTTTCAAAAGTGGACTCGAGCGGGGCGAAGATCCAGCCTTCCGCGTTCACGTTCGGTGAGCGAAGCGTAAAGGAGATCGGAAATGAAATTTCACGAAGTCACATTGAAGGTCGCCGTGCTGTTCGTAGCCGTGATGCTCTTCCTGTGCGGAAACCTGGCGCGCGCGGCGGAAAATAACTCCGCCATCGAGGGCGTTGTGCAGGACGCGGCGGGCAAACCGGTTACCGGCGCATTCGTGAAACTGAAGAATAGCGAACGGCACCTGGAATTCATGGTGATCAGCCAGGCGCAGGGGCGCTACACCGTGAGCAATCTACCCGCCGGCCGCTACCTGATCCAGGGCGTAGGCGGCGGCTATCAGAGCGATGTGTCCACCCCGGTCGACGTCGGACAGGGCAAGACCGCGAAACAAGATCTGTCGCTGACCGCCAAGCAAGGACCCATGCTCCCGCGCGCGTGGCCCATGAAGGTGCCGGAAGCCGTGACTGTAACGGTTTCAGAAAATCTCCCGGAGGGCGACGCGAGGAAACTTGTCTCCGCGCGGTGCACCGTGTGCCACGACGCCGCGCGAATCATGTCCTTCCACATGTCGCGTGAACGCTGGGAAAACCAGGTCCGCGAGATGCGCGTGAACATGCGCGGCGCAAAACTCCGCGATTTGACGGACGATGAGGCCAGGATGGTCGTCGATTATCTGTCCGCTAACTTTCCTCCGCAACGTCCGGCCGATCCCAACGACCGTTTGCCGCGCACCCTTCTGGAAGGCCAGGCGCTGCGCTACCGGGTTGTGCAATATGACATTTCCGACACGAATCAGAATGCGGAGTCTCATGACGTTGTCGTCGACCCTTACGGCAACGGCTGGGTCGGCGAGCGCGTCGGTAAACTCGGCCGCCTGGACGCCAAAACGCTCGAGTTCACCGAAATCCCGATTCCTGACGGCCCAGCCCAACCTGACGGGCAACGCCTCGGCAATCCGCAGATTGATGCCAAGGGAGAATTGTGGGTCGTGGACGGCCCCAACAACCGCTGGTTGAACTACGACATCAACACAGGAAAGTTTACGTCGTATGACTGGCCAAAGACCGCGCGCGCCGGCGCCGGAGGCAACACTCTCTTGATCCATCCGAATGGAACCATCTGGGCGACGGGCGCAAACCAGGTCCGCATGCTTAATCCCGCAACAAAGGAATTCAAATTCTTTGATACGCCTTCCTACCTTGCCACCAGGGAACCTACCGGCGCGTACGGCATGACCGTGGCCGGCGACGGCTCGGTCTGGTGGGCCGAGGACCAGGCTGACCGCATGGTGCGAGTCGATCCGGCCACGGGCAAGGTCGAGGAATTCAGGATTCCCTTCGATGGTTTCTCGTACCCGCGACGCATGAGTCACGACGCGCGCGGCGATCTTTGGGTCGGGCTGTGGAACGCCGGCCGGTTGATGAAGATCGATTACGAAACCAAGCAGATGACATTCTTCGCGCCACCCACGGAAACTCCCGGCACCTATTCCGTGAGCGTCGATTACAAAAATAATCTGATCTGGGTCAGCGAACAGCAAGCCGACAAGATCGCCCGCTTCAACCCCAAAACCGGCGAGTGGGTCGAATTTCCGCTGCCGGATTCGGAGTCGGATCCCCGCAGGATTGAAGTGGATCAAAAGAATCCGAACCGCGTCTGGTGGAGCGGCAATCTTGCGGCGCGCGTGGGATTTGTCGAAGTGCTAACTGGAAATTAAGATTTCGTTTAAACATTTTTGATATTTCGTTTAATATACGGGAATCGTTCCATCGACGAACCTGTTTCGGGAGCGCTCGTTCCGCCTGCCGGCCACCAGCCGGCTGATCTGGAGATTGCACATGAGTAGCGAAATGAAGAAAAGGATTGCTCTTGGATCGTTCCTGGCCGCCGCTCTTCTGTTCGTGGCGGCGCCCCTCTTGGCGCACCACTCGCAGGCCGTTTATGACGAAAATAAGCTGGTCACCATCACTGGCGTTGTGACCAAGTTCGAGTGGATCAACCCGCACGTCATCGTCCACGTCGAAGTGAAGGACGACAAGGGCAACACCGACGAATGGGTCGCCTTCAGTGGGTCCCCTTCCATGCAGCTCCGGGAAGCGGGATGGAATTCCGAAGAATTCAAGCCGGGCGAGACCGTTACGATCAAGGGCTTCCCGCAAAAGGATGGACGCAAAATCATGCTGGGCGCCAAGCACTATCGTGCCAACGGCGAGGAAGTTTCCGAGTCCCTCGCCGAACAGAGAATTTATCAGGGCTACGTGGATCGCCAGGCCAAAGAAGGCGGCAAGAACTAAAAAAAGGCGGCGTCGACATGCGAAACCGGTGGATTACCTTCATTCTTGCGTTCACGGCGATCTGCTCCGCTTCGGCGTTCATCCATGCTCAAGAAAGCGCAAAGCCGCCCGCCAATTCCAACACTCCCGTTCCCCGAACTCCGGATGGCAAAGTTGACCTCTCCGGCTTCTGGACCACGCCCACGGGGCCGGGCGAAGCCCAGAGCATCGCCAAGATTTTCGGCCAGCCGTTGCAGCTCGGGCGTTCGCACGATCCCTGGTTTTTGACCCCCTGGGCACAGGCGCAATACGATTACAATCAGGATCCCACCCAGGGTGTGAACGCGCACGGCGCGCGCCTGGAGTTGAATCCCCGCTATGCCCACTGCATTCCGCTCAGCCTGCCGCAACAGATAGCCGGCACCGATGTTTTGTCGCCGTTCGAGATTTTCCAAACTCCCAAAAAGCTGGTGGTCATTTACGAGCACGACAACGCCGTCCGCGAGATTTATACCGACGGACGTCAACACCCCAAACCGGTGGAACTCACCTGGCTCGGTAATTCCGTCGGGCACTGGGACGGGGACGCCCTGGTCGTTGACACTATCGGCATGCGCGATGAAACCTGGCTCGACAACGACGGCCACGTGCACAGCGATCAACTTCACATCACCGAGCGCATCCATCGCGTGGATTTCAACACCCTGCAGACCGACATGACTCTTGAAGATTCGAAGGCCCTCGAAAAGCCGTGGACCCAGCACATCTTCCACAAACTGCGAACGAACTGGGACCTCATGGAAGATGTCCGCTGTACGGAAAACATTAAGCGCGGTGTCTACACCGGAGAGTACGAAAACCAGTAGGCCAGTACGATGCGAAAAGAAAAAGGGCAGCTCCTGAAATTCGAGCTGCCCTTTTTTCGTTCGCGGGTGCCGGCTAATCGTTGTTGCCGTAGCCGGCGAGGGAAGTCACCTTGGTCATGTCGGGATAAAGAACGCCTACTCCGCCATTCTTCCCTGACCGCGGCGCATACCAGATGGCCCCGTCGTTCGCCACGCGGATCATCGGCATGTCCGACCGCTGTGGTCCCGGATAAATGGTGAACTGTTTTGTTGCGGGATCGAAGAGGATCAGCGCGCCGCCCTGGCCCCCATCGCTGAACCAAATCTTTCCCTTGTTGATGGACTCTTTCTCGTCGTAAGGCTGCGAGTTCTCGAAGGGAATTTCCCATTCGGTCATTTTGCCCGTGGCCGGATCGAGCCGTTCCAACTTTCCTCCGCTAAACAGGCCGAACCACACGATGTCCTTGGAGTCCACCGTCAGGCGGCGGATCAGGGCCGGGGACGTCGGAGGCGAGTACTCGGTGTACTTCTGGGTTTCGGCATCAAGCTTGGCAATCTTCGAGCCGTGAAATTCCGCAATCCAGATATTGTCTTTGTGGTCTTTCACTACCCCGTAGGGAAAACTGTTTGGCGTGGGCAGCGTGGACACCACAACTTTCTTGGTGGCCCAATCCGTGCGCGACATTCCGTTGCCCACGATGAAGTTGGCGTACATGTTGTGCTTGGAGTCAAACACCAGCGACTGGCCGTTCTTCATTCCGGGAATCACCTTGTCGGGGTCCAGCGGCATCGGGTCGAGCCATTTCAGCGATTTGGTATCGAACACTTGCATGTTCAGCCCGTCTTCCTCGGGCAGATAGAGAATTCCGTCGCTGTCGATCATCAAGTCGTGAATGCCCACTTTCGGGCGCGGCGTCAGAAAATCCAGATATTCGCCGGTCTTGGGATCGAGCCGCGCAATTCGGTTCGGAATTCCCCGGTCGGTAACCCAGACGTAACCTTTGTTGTCAAAGACCACATCCTGGCTGACGCGCCGGTCCCCGAACGGACTGCGAACGCCCGCATATTGGGGATCGTGCCGCCCTTCGTTCGGGCCATCCGGTTTCAGGTAGTACTCGATGTATTCAGCCTTGGCGATCCGTGTTTCGTCCACCGGCATTTCTTTTTGAAATTTCACCGCGCGCGGTTTGCTGTTCGGGCCGAAGTTTTCGACCATCCACTTCACTAGCACTTCGCGGTCCGCATCGCTCAAGTCGCTCGGTTGAATCTGCGCGCCCTGCGGGTTGCCGTTGCCCTTCATGAAATCGATCGCAGAGTTCCACTGGTCCGCGTCCCATTGCCGCGACGGCAGAAAGCTGGGGCCGTGGCATCGGATGCACAGCCGTTCGGCAATCTTGCGTCCCGCCGAGTCCACCGGATAGATCTCGTCATAGGCAAGCAGTTGGACGCCATTGGCCGCCGCTGCGTCGGAGACTTCGTGTAGCGAGGCGTTGACCGTCAGTTTCTCGGCACCCTTCACTTCGATCTTTTGAACGTCCGATTCCTGGCCCTTGGTTTGGATGCTTACATCGTAGTTCCCAGGCAGAAGATGCATCACCTGGAACTTGCCGCCGCTCGTATAGACCATGTACAAAATTCGGCGGTCCACATTTTTGAAATACACTTTCGCGGCGGTGAACGGCTTTGCTCCCGTGACGGTTCCCGAAGCGCTTCCCAGATTCGCGACTTCGGATGCCTTCTTCGGGCTCGCTTGAGCAAGGGTCGCTAATGCAAGCGAGGCTACGAGAGCGGCCCCGGCCAGCATAAACGCCCGGAACTTGACGTGCCGGATTTTCGTATTCATGTGACCCTCTCCACGGAGATCACGCCCGAATGATTCGCCTCCAGCCGAAAAGCTTCCATGGCCAAAAGTCCAACCACTCGGACGCAATAATTTTATCGCTGCGGGGCGCGTTTGAAACTCCCGCCAACTTTCAGCCTGGCCGGAACAATTGCATTTCCGGTATGTCGAAATTGAGTTTAAGTATACGTTTAAAATCTGGCATTCGTTCAAGTATTTTTTTGAACAAGGCGAAGAGTGCGGTTTTCGGGTGCGGATTAACATTCTTTACACAGCCCGGTTCCTCTCGGAAGTACAATATCGTTCCGCAAACGCATGCGCCGGGCGGGCAGGGCAACAGAGTTGCAAGAATGGCGATACCTGCATGCGTTTCAAGAAAAACGTCCTGATGGACGGAACCGAATTGTCTGTTCCAAAGTAGACGAAATACGCGGATAATCGCCGCAGAACAGGGGAACTCTGAATGATGCGTTGTCGTTGGTCGCTGGCCGGCGCTGTACTCGTCTTGCTCACGTGTATGCATTCGAATGCCTTTGCGCAGCAAAAAGAAACCGAGGACAAGCCTCCTGCTGGCGCCATCATCCAGAAAATATTTATCGTCAAGTGCATGGGCTGTCACCAGATCGGGAGTCCGGACGGTCGAGCGCCGAGCCGCGAAACTCTCATGAAGCTCACCCCGGAGGCGGTCTATTCGGCGCTCACGACGGGCGCTATGGCCGCGCAAGCGAAAGAACTGACCGACGAAGATAAGCGGGCCATGGCCGTGTTTCTTGGCGGGCGGCCGCTCGGCAGCACCGATGCGGGCGACGCCAAGAATATGCCGAATCATTGCGCATCGAACCCTCTCTTCGGCGATCTGGACTCGAGCTCCAACTGGAACGGATGGGGCAACGATGTTTGGAACACTCGGTTTCAAACGTCGAAGGTCGCCGGAATTTCAGCCGACCGGGTGCCAAGCCTCAAACTGAAATGGGCGTTCGGATTTCCGAATGGTGTCCAGAACTACGGCCAGCCCGCAATCGTGGGTGGACGCGTCTTTGTGGCCAGCGATATCGGCTACATCTATTCGCTGGACGCGGCAACCGGATGCGTTTACTGGTCGTATCAGGCGCAGACCGGGGTTCGAACAGCGATCGTCATCGGCCCGATCAAAGGGCACGGGCCCGCGAAGTACGCGGCCTATTTTGGAGATGGCCGGGCCAATGTTTACGCCGTGAACGCAGAGACGGGCGATCTATTCTGGAAGGTGCCAGCGGACGATCAGCCCTCGGCGCACATCACGGCTGCGCCGACACTGTTCAACGGGAGGCTCTACGTGCCGATCTCAGGCGGCGAAGAGGCGCTTTCCATCGATCTGCATTATCCCTGCTGCAGGTTTCGCGGCACTCTCGTCGCGCTCGACGCAGACACCGGCAAGAAGATCTGGCAAAGCTACGTGATCCCGGAACCCGTCAAACCCACCCGGAAAAATTCAATCGGCACTCAGTTGTACGGGCCGGCGGGAGGCGCGATCTGGGGATCTCCGGCGGTCGACGGCAAGCGCCACGCGGTCTACGTTGGAACTGGCGACGCGTACACCGAGCCCGCCGCAAAGATGACCGACTCCATCGTGGCCTTCGATATGGACACGGGCAAACTGCTTTGGTCCTTCCAGGACACGAAGAATGATGCCTGGATGCTCGGGTGCGGACCGAGCTATCGGGGAGAGCCGTGTCCGAAGGATTTGGGGCCGGATTGGGACTACGCTGCCTCGCCGATGCTGCGCAATCTGCCAAACGGGAAGCGGGTCCTGGTTGTCGCGGCCAAGAGCGGGAATGTATTCGGGCTGGACCCGGAAAAGAAAGGCGCGCCCCTATGGAAGACGGCGCTCGCTGAGAAAAAGCCGGGAGCGGCAGGATTGATCGTCTTTGGTGGCGCGGCGGATGAGCGGTCGGCCTACTTCGGCCTGAATCTTGTTGGCGGCATGGTGGCGCTCGATTTGGGCACCGGCGAGCGCAAGTGGTTTACTCCGCTCAGTCCCGAGGAGACGCCGGGCGAACCGTCCCGGCCCGGACAGTCCGCTGCCACAACCGCCATTCCCGGCGCGGTAATTTCCGGGGCCTGGGACGGCCGCCTGCGCGCCTTCTCCAGCGAAGACGGACATGTCGTATGGGAATTCAACACGGTCCGCGAGTATCCGACCGTGAATGGCGTGTCGGCCAAGGGTGGCTCGATGGGCGCGCCGGGGCCCACGGTTGCCGGCGGCATGCTCTTCGTCGGCACCGGATACATCGGAGTGCAGGGAGGCATGCCTGGAAACGCGCTTCTGGCCTTCGCTCCGGAGTAGCTGCTAGGCGCTGACTGCTGGATTGAGGGGTTCGATTCGAAACTTTTCTGCGCTTCGCCCAATGACTCCCCGGAGTGACGCTTGCGGGAGGAATGGCTTTCGCCAATTCCGGGTGCGAACTCGAATATTCCTAGAAATTCGTACGCTCCGCGGCGAACACTTCTTTTCCCCCGACGAATGTCGCCAGCGGGTGGGTCCCCAGAAGCTTATCGTCCGGCACCGTCATGATGTCCTGATTCAGGATGACGAAGTCGGCCAACATTCCCGGGGCGATCGAGCCCTTCACGTTCTCTTCGAAGGTCGCGTACGCCGGATTCACCGTGAAGATGCGCAAGGCTTCCTCGCGGCTGATTTTTTCGTCGGCGCCCACGACCTCTCCATCGCGCGATTTGCGCGTGACGTAAAAATAAAACGGAATCATTGGGTTGTTCGGTTCTCTCTCGGTCGGATTCGGCCCGCCGTAGTCGCTCCCGCCAATCACCACCAGTTTGTGATCCAGAAATTCGCGCACCGGATTCAGATGCTCAAATCTTTCTTTGGGCAGCTGCACTGGAAATCCCTGCGTGTAGCCGGCATCCTGGATGGACACGACCAGTCCCAGTTTGGCCATCCGGTCCATCTGCTCGGGAGTCGCGAACGGAACGTGCTCGACGTACCAGCGCTTATCCTTGATCGGATTTTCACGGTCGGCTGCCTCGTACGCGTCGAGCGTATCATTCGTGGCTTCGTCCGGGCCGGTACCGCGCGCCGGATCAGCGTACACGTGCGGGGCCGGCCGCCAGCCCAGGCGGTTCATGGCCAGAATCAGTTCGGTCCAGGGTTTGGCGGCCATGGTGCCCGGGGCCCAGGGCTCTTCTCCCACGGCATCCATGCGCAGCCAGTGATCGCCGAAGGGAACCGCGACGCCCAGCTCGTCCAGATGTTTTTCCGTGTTCGCCTGATCCGGGTATTCAATTCCGAGGGCCACGCGTAGGGTCAGCTTCTTCTGCCGCCAGAGCCGGTAGTAGGACGCCACCGCCTCCGGCCACACTTGCAACTCGCGGATGCTCGTTATTCCCAGGGCGTTTCTTTCGCGCATCCCCTGCGCGATCATCTCCTCCTGCGCCGCCGGAGTCCACGCAGGAAGCAGTTTGTCCAGAAGCAGAACCGCTTGCGGGTAGGGAGGGGGATTCCCCAGGGGTTCGCCGGACTCATCGGTCTGAATTTTGGCGCCTTCGAACGTCAGGTTATCTTTCGAAATGCCAGCAAGCTTGAACGCGGCGCTGTTTAGAGCGCCGGTGCCGCGTCGCCAGCCGATCACAATAATCGGAACATCCGGGGAAACCGCGTCCAGATCCTTGCGAGTGGGCGCTGGCCGGATGGCCCAGCCGGTTGTGGTGAACACGACTTCCCCGGGCTTGGCCGTGGCCACGGCGGCACGGAGGCGGTTCTGCATTTCGGCAAGCGAAGTGACGCCGATCAGGTCAACGCCGCGGCGCAGATACTTGTTGGCGTCCCACAAATGGTCGTGGTTGTCAGTGAGCCCCGGGATTACGGTCGCGCCTTTCAGGTCGACCTGTCGCGTGCCCTTGCCGGATAGTTTCCTGATCGTCGCGGTCGTTCCCACGGCCATAAATTCTCCGTCTTTGACGGCGAAAGCCTGCTCGACGCTGAATTTGGAATCGACCGTGAGAACCTTCCCGTTGTAGTAGACGGCGTCGGGCGCGCCGCTCAGCTGTGCGAAAGCGCCGCTCGCCGCCGCGAGCATTCCCACGATCAGAAGCAGCGGATAGCGCATTGGTTTACTCCTCGGCATGCGACCTTTCTCAATTCGATCGACGCTGAACCAGATGGTTGCAAGCCACCCGCCTCTCGTCGCAAAGCGTACCGGGATGCCTAACTTTTCGGAAATGCCAGAAAGCAAATGACGGAATGAAAGTACACGTTTCACCGCCACGGGCAAGAAGTAGTTTCATGATTTTTATAAAGACTTGCCCGCGCACTTTATAAATCGGCGTGGCCATCAAGCTCGCACGAAACAGCCGCTGCTGCATTCTCTTCCATTCGGTTGCGTTCCGCGTTCCCAGCGCTCGACGATCCGGTGAGATTGGATCCAGTCTGTCGAAAGAAGAAGGCGGCTCCTGAGAGCCGCCTTCTTGGTTCGTCCAGGTTGGCCTTGAAGCGAATCGCGGTTAGCCAGCTCCTCAGAAGATGAGCTTTAAGGAGAACTGCATCTGGCGCAACGGTGCCACGCCGTTGTAGCCCGAAGCCCCTTGCGCCGGTACCGACGATTCGTTTGAACCCGCACAGGTGAAATTGTTTCCGCCGGAAGGCGGAGTGTAAGGGGCGAATGCAAAGGGCCCGCATGCGGCGAACTCCGTGTTGCTGATGAAGCCCCAATTTGCGTGGTTCAAAATATTGAACATTTCCGCGCGGAATTGGAGCATTCCTGCTTCGCCCAGGAAGGGCAGTTTAGTGTCCTTGTTAATCGAGAAATCCCAAGTCCTCAAACGGGCTCCTCGCAGATCATTCCGAGGTTCGTCGCCGAGATAACCGAAACCGCAGGTTGGGCCAAATGCGCCGTTGCCGAACTGCGTGGAAAGCCCCGTTCCAGTTACTGGATTGTAGCTGGCGGCCGAACCCAGGGCCACGCCATAGGGATTTGTAGCGGGTCCCTGCGCGGGGCACAGCTCAAAATTCGGATTTACAGTTCCGTCGGGATTGTAAGGAGATTCTCCGTTCGCTTTGGCGATGGCATCCGCATTTTGCGGAACCAACGTGAACATCAGGGGATTGAACCAGCCGTCGGGGCTGCCGGTGATCGCGGTTTTGGGGTTATAGAGCACAGCGTGTTCTCCGGTAGAGTTCATGTCGATGGCGTCAGCCACGGCAAAGTTCGCCGGGGTAACCACGTTCGGGCGCTCTCCCTGGTCCGAGTTAAAGACCCCGCTATTCGAAATCAGGCCGGTTGTGTTCACGTTGAACGGAAGCCCCGATTCAATGGAAATAATGTTCCCAGTCCACCAGCCATTCAACACCTTGGAGAGGAAGCCATTCGATTTCAGAGTTGGGAACCGGTACAGAAAATTGATTCGGAGGTTGTGAGTTGCGTCGAAGCAGGAGGGTCCCTTATCGCCATTGGGGTTCAGCGGATCGATTCCTTGTCCGCTGCCGGTCGCTCCGAAGCAATCGTACACATAGGCTTGTCCCTGGGTAGTGTCTATGCTTCGGCTGAACGTATAGGTGGTCTGAATATTCAACCCGTGATAGCTCCTCGACGTCAAGCTCGCCTGTAGCGCGTTGTACCAGGAACTCGCGCCCGTAGTGACCATGGTGGCGGAGGAGAAGTTCGGATTCACTCGGCCCTGCGGCGAAGTGGGATCCATGCCCCAGAATGGCTGACCGGGCAGGCAGAATGGTCCTGTACACTGCACGGTTTTGAATGGGTTCTGTTCCGAAATCCGGAACAGGTCAATTCCGCGAGATCCGACATAACCGATCGTCAGCGCGAAGCTGCCGGGCAATTGTTGCTGCACGGTCAGGTTGTACTGGAGAATGTGCGGCTGCTTGGAGTAATAGTCCAGCGTGTGCAGAACCAGATTCCGGGGATCGGTCTGGCTGGTGGTCGGAAAAGGAGTAATGAAAGTCGGACTCTGATTGTAGGGGTAGATCGGATTGGCGACCCAGTAACTGCTGAAACCGCCGTTCGCGTTGGAGGCCTGACTCAAAGCGTTACCGATGCTTCCCACATCATAGTAGACTCCGAATCCGCCCCGGATAGCCGTCTTGCTGTTTCCGAAAACGTCATAGCCGAATCCGAGTCGGGGGCTGAAATTCTTCAGCGAGCTGTTTTGCATGATGGGACCCTGCTCGCCGGCATACGTATCCAAGGCAAGGTCTAGATGCGTATTTTGCCTGCCGTTCAATTCCGTTGGAGTGGTATTGAACTCATACCGGAATCCGAGGTTGAGAGTGAGCCGTGAAGTGGCCCGGTAATCGTCCTGGGCGTAGAAGCCATAGGTCATGTAGGTCCAATAGGTTGAGGCCAGAGGAGTCACGCTTCTCAGGTCCCAGAAAGAAGGAACGCCGTTCAGCAGCAGGCTCGGCGAGCCCCAAACACTTTCCCCTCCGCAGCTGTTGCAACCGCCGTCGCCGGCCCCGACGATCTGGTTGAAACGGTTGATGAGAATTCCAAACTTGAGGGCGTGCTTGCCCTTGGAGTAGAACATGTCCTCGCTCAGGGTATAGATGTTCTGGCCGGCGAGGGAGTCATTGCAGCCCGTGCTGCCGAAGTTTCCGGGCGCGCCATAATTAACGGCAAAAGCCCCGGTCGGGCAAGGCGCCCCGGACGGACTATTGTTGCTGAACGAATAGCTGACCGTCTGCCCTACCGTCCACGGCGCGCCGGCCGTTATGGCGCTGCTGTTCGCGGCGTCATTGGCGATGGTGGCCGTGCAGTCCAGGGTTGGGCAAGCCTCCCAGAACGGTATGCTCGAGGAGGCCGCAGCTGCGGTGTTCAGAAAATTATGGCTGTCGCTGAAGACCCGGGAGAAAGACAGGCGCGTGGAACTTAGCAGTGACGTACTGAACGTGTGGCTTTCCCCGATCGTTGCGAAATAATCACGCCCGCCTTGGTTAGCGCTGTATTCCGGATACGAGGCATTTGCGTTCCCGACGAAATTGTCCGCCGTGAAGCGCGCGAACATGCTGTCGTTGCTGGAAATATTGTAATCGAACCGCACCTGGCCGTAATCCTCGGCGTTTCGGTTCAATGCGTTGCTCACATAACTGGTGCCGGAGTTCGGAAAAGGAGCCAGCGACGCAGGAATTGCGACGTAGGGATTGACGTAGCCCCCTGCGCACGGGTTCACTTCACCCGGATCCCCGGCGACCGGAACGGGGGTTCCGTGGTTGTTGACGATCAGGTCGGGCGTCCCCTGAATGCTGGGTGTCTTGCCGGCAATGCCCGTGGCGGTATACACCTTCCCTGTCGGACATCCCGCGGGGCCAAAGGGGATGGAGTGAGCGGAGGCTCCGGAATCCACAATTTCCCGAATGCCCTCATAATTGGCAAAAAAGAACATCTTGTCTTTGATGATGGGTCCGCCGATCGCCGCACCGGGATTGTTCTTGATATGGGCGGGCCGGTGAACAATGTTGGTCGAATCGTGCGCGCGAGCCAGCGCCCTGTTCACATTGGCGTCAAAGATCGCGTTCCGCAGATAGTCAAACGCGTCGCCGTGCCAGTTGTTGGTCCCGCCGCGGCTGGTCATGACCACCTGGCTGCCCATTCCAATGCCATACTCGGCGCCAAACATGTCCGTTACGACGTTATACTCGCGGATCCCGTCGACGCCCAACGTGTTGCCGCCGGGGGAAGCGGAGTTCGCTCCTTGCTGGTTGTTCAACCGAGCTCCATCGAGCGTAAAATTGTTCGAACGCAGGGGTGCGCCATTGCTGCTCATCCAGGTGCCCTGGGTGCTGCTGTTGATGTTTCCGGCTTGCACGGCCTTGGTTATCCCGGGCTGCAGGAGGGTCAGATCGGCGTAGTTGCGGCCGTTGAGCGGCAGGTCCTGAATGCGCCGCTCGTCGACCAAACCGCCCAGGGTGCTCGTGGTCGTCTCGACCTGCGGCGCCTCGCCCGTGACCACGACTTCTTGGGCCGCGGTTCCTACCTCGAGATCGAAGTTCAGCTCCATTTCCTGCGTCACGGCCAGGACCAGGCCGCCGTGAGTGGACGTCTTGAATCCTTGTTTCTCGACCTTCACCGAATACGTGCCGACGGGAAGCGCGGGTGCGCGGTACGCCCCATCCTCGCCGGTTGTCAGCGTCCTTACTAATCCGGTCTCCGTGTCGCGGACTGTGACAGTCGCACCGGGGACCGCGCCGCCTTGAGCGTCCTTCACGACGCCGAAGATCGTCCCCGTCGCGTTTTGAGAAAACGACGGCACGGCTAACGCGGCTGCGGCAAGCGCCACGAAGCACAAGATCCAGAACACGCGGGCCCACTCATTCTGCCTCCGAACGCGCATACTTCCCTCCTTGAGCCCGAAGGCCCAAACCTACTGGTTGAGAATTGGTTTAAAAACCTACTTGAGGCTTCAGATTCACCCCTGCATCGGCTGGTTCGCCTTCCCTGGATTCGGCCAACGCCGCTTTTCGGAAAAACTGCCAGCCTCTTCAATCAATGTTTTAAAGTTCAACCAAACATTTAATTGGAATTGAGTGTTTACTTAATACGCTAGAGAAGGGCGGCTGTCAATGCTGAAAAACGGTTCTGTATTTAAGTAAGGACTTAAAATTGTGGAAGCACTGGTACTGCGCGCTTCGCGAACTTGTCAAGCCTCCGCGGTTTCGGGCATTGCCCTAAATTGACGAATCTGTTTTGGGGTTATGATTTCGGAGGTCGGGGCTTCAGCCCCGACGAAAAAGGATATCGAATCAGGGGTTTTAACCCCTGAAGCTTCAAGGGCTAAAGCCCACTCTAAAACAGAGCCTGAATGTTTGAGCAGAAGCTCGGCCTACTCTTACCATTCCCGGCCGGAGCGTTCAGCTGAAGTGGTGGTGCGGGCGGAGGGAGTCGAACCCACACGAGCCGTTAAGCCCTGCGGATTTTCATGCCGTCTACGGCTTTCGCCGCCCGGATGCGCGGTCCTTCAGCTACGCGCCGGTCCGGTTTGCGGTCTGGACTATCCCTTCACCGTCCCCCGGGAAGATCCGGGGCTTAGGTGCTGCCCGTCTAGTCTCTACACCTTCCCGGCTGGAGTTTTTCGCCAGGCTTGGCTCGGGATTGCCATCTCAGGTTTTCCCGAATTTGAGCAGTTCTGCATCACCGGTTTCCCGGCGAGCACTCAAGTTTTCCTTAAGTCCGCTGCGTCTGCCATTCCGCCACGCCCGCGTGGCAGGTCATCTGCAGCTACGTATCATAGAGCAGGCAGGGGCAATTTGCATGTCGGTTTACGCCGAAAAAGGGCAAACGGTTGTGAAAACCTTCGCGGGAATCGGTAGCCGGGAAGCGCGCAAGCAATCTACAATTCACGATCGGCCGGCTCGCCCTGCTTTATTTTATGTTCTTGCGCAGCCAGTCATCGATGAACTTGATGACCACGTCGCTGTTTTTGTCGAGGAACATCTCGTGCATGTTGCCGTGGATGCCGACGTCTTCCAGGCGCACGAAGTCGTCCTTTACTCCGGCTTGGTTGAGCCACTTGGGGATGCAGGCGTCGAACACTCGATGGTAGGTTCCCTCGGCGGAGATCGAGAGAATGTGCAGCTTTTCGAGGCTCACGAGTTTGTGCACCGGTTCTTTCTGCAGGTAGCAGGGAACCTCATCGGGGCGGTCGGACTTTTCTTCCAGGTAGGTTTTCAAGTCGTCGGGGCTATTCACCGGCGGCTCGTAGTGCATCGGCATGTCGGTGATGCCCCAGGCGTTTCCAATTTTTCCGGTGTATTTCACCGTTGCGGTGTCCACTACGCCGATTTGCGGACCGCCGGGTTCGATCGCCACCATCCCAGCCACCAGGTTGGGCCGCTGGTCCGCCACATTGAAGCCGATGCCCCCTCCCTGCGAGTGCGTGATTAATATGACCGGGCTGCCGATTCGATCGAGCAGCGCGACGCCGGCCGGCACGGCGAGTTCGGCTTGATTGGATACGAACTGCATTTGTCCCTTGATGAAGTTATCGAAGACCGGGTCGCCCATCATGCCCTTCTTCGGAGAGTCGCTGGGCCACTGGGTGTACAGGTTCTTTCGCGGGAAATCGCCGCCGGAGGTTGCGGGAGCCGTCCACACCTGCTCGAGCTGCAGCGCGGTCCGCAGGCCCAGTTTGCCGTCCATGTCCGGAACGTAAGGAGAACGGCCGCGCGCGGGGTAGTCCACCATATACACGACGTAGTCCTGATTAATCAGATAGTAAGCCCATCCGGGACGGCCATCCGGCGTTTGCTTCCAGACGGTCCCGTCCTGCCCGTTTCCGTGGAAAAACACGATGGGATACTTTTGCCTGATCCGCTTCGGCACCATCACTTCAACGTACATTGCGCCGTGCATTTCTTCCTTGCCGGGCGCCCCGGCATACTCGCCGCCGACATAGAAGAAAGCTTCACGGCCAACATTTTCCATCGAAAAAGTGGGAATCGAAGAAGGCGGCATTGCCGAATTTTTGGAATCGCCGGCATGCGTGCCGTGCCAAAGCCCGGCGATCGAAGCCAGCGCCGCCGCGAACAAGAGTGCCAGTCCCACTTTTACGATCGGACGATTCATGATTTCCTCCAGCGATGGCGAACGGTAGGCCGCTATGTTTTCAGCCGCGGGAAAAGCCGCTCGGCGTTTCCGCGATTGATGGCCTGCAGGTCGCTCTCCGAGAATCCAAAATGATCGAGTGGCCCGGCCGAGACGGGGTATTGCACAATCGGAAAGTCGCTGCCGAAAAGAATCTGCGACGTGGGAACCACCTTGGTCAGCGCGGATAAGGGCGCTGGGTAGGTGGCATGCGCGACGTCGAAGTAAAGCTGCTTCACCTGATCCATGATTTCGGCAGACGCTTTTTCAGACCGCTTTTCGGGCAGGCTTTCGCTCACGCGATTCGCGAGCACCGGCATGGTTCCCCCGGAATGCGGGAAAATAAACCGGATATTCGAGTAGCGGCGGAAGGAATCGCTTTTAAGGAAGCTGACCACGGCCCGGGCGATATCGAAATCGTATTCCACGACGCTGTCAATCACGCCGGGCTGCAGGGAACGGCAGCAGACAGGAGGCGCGGAATGAATGAAGATGATGGCGTTGCGGCGGTTGAGCTCTTCAAACACAGGCGCGAAGACCGGATCGCCGGGCCATTTGTCGCCGTAGCTGGTCCACAGACCGATGCCGTCGGCCTTCAGCGTGTCATAGGCGTAGGCGATCTCGCGCAGGCTTCCTTCGGAATCGGGCAGCGGTATGGCCGCGAAATGTCCAAAGCGGCCGGGATAGTCGCGGACCAGTTGCTGCGTGTAATCATTATTTTCGCGAGCCAGCTTGCGCGCGCGTTCGGATTTGTCGGAGAACGAATCCTGCACCACGCGCGTCATGGGCGAAAGCATGGACGTGGCGATGCCGTTTTTGTCCATCGTCTCAATCGCCAGGGAGGGTGACCAGGTGGGCAGCGGATGGCCGGTGGCCAGAATTTCCTTCTCCATCACTTTCGTGTAAAAGGGCGGCACGGTGTGGCTATGAACGTCGATGCGGCCGACGGGCGCCCCGGCGCGAGCCAACAAATTGGCCGCAGGCACAAGCGAGCCGGCTCCAGCGATCGCCAGCCACTGCAGAACTTCGCGGCGCGAATGGCCAGCCCCAGTATCGAGATCCTCTTTATTTTTTCCGCTGAAGTCCCCTGTTCGATCCCCGCTCCACGAGCCGCGATGTCTCATCGGCGCGCCCTCCTTAAAGCTGAAACGATTGCGTTATTTCCACCCGCTCGGCAATCTACACCTCGCGGCCGCCGCAAACAACGCGAAATTATCGCCAATTCAGTTTAAGCCTCGGTTGCAATAGCAATCGACGCGGGATATCGAATGTAATCCTCCCAGGTTTGGGCTTGGACTGGCAGGCGAGCTTGGCACGCACGGACGTCTGGATATCCCAGTTGAATTTTTTACTCGTAAATGGCACGCTGCCCGCAACGATGTTTCGCTCAATGGTCGGAAGAACGTAAAAATCCAAGATTGCTCGGGGAACGAAGAACTCCAAGGAGGAATGTCGATGCTCGTCATTCGAAACAGTTTCGTTGCCAAGCCGGGAAACGCAAGCAAGCTGGCGGCGCAGTTGAAGGAAGCCGCCGCAACCGGGAAATTTTCCCGTTACAGAATTCTTACCGATTTGACGGGTGAATTTAACCGCGTCGTCCTGGAATTAGAAGTGGAAAACATGACGGAGTTCGAGGCTCAGTGGAAGGATTACAACACCAATGAAGCGTTTCGCGCCAAAATGAAGGGCTATACGGATTTGTGGATTTCCGGCAGCCGCGAGATTATGCAGGTCGCCCAGTAGGACAGGCTTTCAGCCTGTCTTCTTTTGCTTTTGATCCAAATTCTTGTGAATCGATCCAGAATGAAAATGAATGAAAGCCCCAAAGGCGGAAGCCCGTGCAACTTCTACCCCCGCAGAAAATCGAGGGTCCTGCTCCAGGCGAGCTTGGCGGCGTCGGCATCGTAGCGCATGCCGGGCTCATAAAATTCTCGATACGTCTGCGGATAAACGAAGTAAGTGAATTTCTTTCCGGCATCGGTCATGGACTTCTCCGTCAGCAGCGCGTTGCCTGTGGTGCGGAAATCGTACTGGGCGTATTGCCCGAGGACCGGGGCGCGCAGGGCATCGAAACTCTCGGACGGAGTCGTTCCGCAGTAGATCACCGCACGATATAAATCCGGAACCGAATCCGCCAGCATGAAGCTGCGCCAGCCGCCCCAGCCGAATCCGACCGTGGAAATCTTCGTCGCGTCCACGCCGGGATCCTTCTGCAGGTACGCGAACGCCGCTCGTGCATCCTGCACGGTGACGTTGGGAGACAGCCTGGCCACGGCTTGGGCCATCTCGGAGGGTGCCCGGGTTCCGCCGAGGCGCGAAGCAAAGTCAGGCGCGAAAGCCACAAATCCCGCGGCGGCGAACCGCTTGGCGATATCCTGCATGGAGTCGTTCAGTCCCTGGCTATCATGAATCACCAGGACGGCCGGATGCTTTCCCGCGCCTTCCGGCCGGGCCACGAAGGCGTCGATGTTAAAGCCGCCGGAGTCGTAGTGAACGGTTTCCGTAGTTACGTTGGCCGCCGCGGCTACCTGCGGCGCGGCTGCGCGAAGAGCGGGCGCGAGTGCGGCAACCAACAGCATTGCGCCGAAAATTGCCAGGGTCATGGCGACGCCCGGCATGAAATGTTTGCGCCGCGCGAATAGCCCAATCCTCAGGCAAGCTTCTTCAGTCCCTATGTTTTTCATGCATTCTCCCAGGAAAACGGCGTGCTCTTCCGCCGTGCCGCCGGCGGTTTACCGGTTCTAGCAGCGCAAGTAGCTCGGCTGTGCGGCTTTCGCAAGCGTCGCCCATCCCCGCCGCCACCCGCGATGCTCCAGCCTGCACGGAAACCGCTTTGCAAATCCCCGTTACGTCCGGCCGCAGTTACTGCCGGCCGGCCTGCGCGGACAAACTCTGCGCCTGTGTCTTCAAC
>CAWIIJ010000012.1:0-201823 GCA_963836145.1 uncultured Acidobacteriota bacterium | reverse complement strand
CCTGATCACCCGTCCAGCGAGGGCCTCGTGGCGAACGCGGATCGTCCGGCACTACCGGTTCCATCAAAGTCCGTGGCGCCCGGTGTCTGGCACGTGGCCTATTCCGCGCGCGTGTGGATTTCGATCGCCGCCGCAGGCGTCGCCACGATCGCGGTTGTCCTTTTGCTGCGCTTTTTTCCGTTTTCGGAGAAAAACGTTGCGGAATCCTTGCAGGAAACGTTTCCCAGCCTGGTTTCGATCGATCGTTTTGAAAAGGTTTATCTTCCTCGCCCCGGTTGCCGGGCGGAGGGCGTTACATTTCGCTCCAAATCGAATCCTACCGGCTCGCAAGCGCTGGTTACGATCCAGAAGTTAGCGATCCAGGGGAGCTACGCCGACCTTGTGTGGCGTCCGCATCACATCGCAAAGGTGTACCTCGATGGCCTGCGCATTCAGGTTCCGCCGCTCACGAATGTGGGAGCCTTTCGAGGCGGCTACACGGATTCACGAACGACGATCGGTGAACTGTTCGCCAACGGTGCGTTGATCGAATTCGCCAGGGCCGACCGCAGGCCCGCGACGAGATTCGAGATTCATGAGCTCAACCTGGAAAATGTGAGCGCGAAGGCCGGAATGTCTTATCGGGTGAGCCTGCGCAATCCTGCGCCGCCAGGCGAGATCAAAGCAGCGGGACACTTCGGCCCGTTCAACGCCGGCCAGCCGGGACAAACCCCAGTCTCGGGGAAGTACTCATTCGATCACGGCGATCTGAGCGTCTTCGGCGGCGTCGCGGGAATCGTGGCATCGGAAGGCACATTTTCCGGGCCGTTGGAACGCATCGAGGTGGAAGGCACGACCCATTCGCCCGATTTCGAGGTGGTGCGAAGCGGGCGCGCAGCGCCACTAGTAACTCGATTTCAGATCTCGGTGTATGGCATCGACGGCGACGTTGCGCTGGCCAGCGTGCTTGCCTCGTATTTCGAGACTACCATCAGTGCGACGGGAACCGTTGTCGACAAAGCCGGATGGGACGCGAAATTTACGTCGCTCGATTTCATGGTCCGCCACGGACATGTTCAGGATATATTGCGTTTGTTTGTCAGCGAAAAACGGCCGCCGATGTCCGGCACCACCAGCTTTCAGGCTCATGTCACGGTTCCTCCAGAGGGAAGACCCTTCCTGAACGAGGTGACCCTGCAAGGCGATTTCGATATCCGAGAAGGCCGCTTTGAAAACTCGTCCAGACAGGAAAGCGTGGACGACCTCAGCGAAACGGCTCGCGGAGAAAAGAAAGCCAAAGAGAAACTGGAAGTTCCCGCGGACGATGTTACAGCGGAGGTCCGCGGACATGTTGACGTGCGCAACGCGGTGGCCACCCTTAAAGACCTGGAGTTCTCGATTCCCGGCGCGGATGCCCGGATGAACGGCACGTACAACCTTCTCAACGAAAAGATCGATCTTCATGGAACCGTTCGCATGGACGCCAAATTTTCCAAAAGTACCAGCGGGATCAAAGCGCTGTTCGCGAAAGTCCTGGATCCGTTCCTGAACAAGAAGCACGGCTCGGTAGTTCCCGTGGAGGCGGATGGCACCTACAGTAACCCCCACTTTGGCGTTGACCTGAATCCAGTCAAGTAACGGCCGCGAGGGGCTGAGCCGCGAGAACTTGTGAAATCTGCCGGCCGCTTTTGCCTGGTGATCGGCGCGAAGAAGCAAACAGAGGACGAGGCAGGGCGGCGCCTACAGTGGCGAGCGCCGCCCCGCACTCTATCGGAGTGATTTCACCTAGAAGCTATTGCACAACCCTTCGTAAGACGATCATGAAGCAGGCGATATGAAAGAACGCGCCATAGATCATGAGGGAGCGGTCGTAGCGGACGACCAAGCGTCGGAAGTTCCCTAGCCAGCCGATGGTGCGTTCGACGATCCACCGTTTTCGGTGCCGGCGCGGCGCTCGGCCATCCTGCGTCGCCGGACGAACGCGATTTCGCTTGTGGGGACAGATCAGTTCGATGCCTCGCTGTCGCAAGCGCTTCCGCAACGGGTCGCTATCGTAGGCTCTGTCGGCGATCACGCGTACGGGCTTCTGCCGTCGACGGCCCGCGTGATGACTCCGTCCTACGCGGAGGGAGGCGAGCGTCGTTTCCGCGAGCCGGACTTCCTCCGGGGATGCAGAGTGAAGGTGGTCTCCCAGAGGAATACCCGCGCCGTCGACCGGTCGCGGTAGGGACGCCAGTTGTCCGAGCGCCCCCGCAGAGATCCGTACATGCAGCATTTCTGCATACGGCTCCTACCTTGGATGAGTGGCGTCAAAGCGCACATCAGGGTACGGATGGAGAATCTGCGGGCTCGGAATCCAGTGAGCCGACGACGAGGCAAACCGCTCCCATGTCATCCGGCCTTTTTGACTCCGGCGCTGAAGCGCACGGTGCCAGTACCAGAGCACCTGGGTGCGAAAGCTATTCAGACGATCCGTGTTGCTGGGAACTGCGTGATAGTTGAAGTAGCCTTGTACGACAGACCTTAACCGAATGCAGGCTAGATAAGTGTCTCTAAGCTCGCTTCGATAGGATTTTCACGTCCCTTTAGCCGTGACGGCGTCGTTTTGCGCTCGAACTCAGAAAAGCAAGCTACTGATTTCACGTGGTTTAGGCCAGTTCGTTTTGTAAAATTGTGTTTTAGTCCTTGGGTACGCTTTCCTAATCTGCAAAGGCAAGTCTGCTTCGAAGAGCGCCCTCAACCCACGGATATTCATCATTGGCACGTCTACATACTTTTAAATTAACGGGTGCGCACGCGAGCACTTCAGCACAAGCAATCCATTCGGGAGCTTGACCGGGATGGGGTTGAAGCGACCGATTGCAATAGTTTATTATATTATTATAATAATATATAGTAATACAAACGCTTTTCGGCTCTTCAAGGTCGAGCATGTGGAATGGCGTGGAATTGATTGGAGGCCATCGAAAAAAAAGAATCTTCGCGCTAAAGCATTAACAATTATTTCGACCCGTACATCGTGGTCGCTGGCGGGCGCCTCTCGGACCTTAGCAAAGGAACCTGGGCATTAAACTACTCTGAGGAACCCTGGTTCTTCTGGCGGATCATTGATCGCTGAAGGTACTTAGTGCCATTCTTCTTGTAGGCATCAATCCCCGTCCTCAAAAGTAGTTCGCAAATTTGCGCAACGCTTCTTTCCTCTGCATCCGCGACTTGCTCAAGAGTCTTCTTGAGCTCGGGATTGATCCGAATACCTAGAAATACTTTTCTCGCCATGAACCGAATCTTAGCTGTAGAAACTGCAATTTTACAAGAGAAACGAGTTGACACTATAGTTTCTATTAGTTACTATTAGTTTCTATTAGAAACTACTTGGAGGTCATTATGCGCACCAACCCCGGATCTCAAGGTTCTAGCGCTCGACTCAACATTCGCACCCTGACCGTACAAAACATCCGCGCTGCGCGCCGGAATTGGGTACTCTCCCGCAATCAAGCCGCCCTCCTCAGAACATTTACTGGTGAGCTGAAATTATCAGTTGCAATTGGTGATTTGAAGCTTATAGACGGTGGATGGTATGTCACACACAGCGGCCTCATGCGCCTGGCACGGCGAAATCGCTGTGTTGCTATCCTGGTAAGGCCGGTGCGCGAGTTCTGCGATTCAGCGTCTTGTCGCTGGGTCTTTAAAGCCACCGTCTATAAATCTCCGCGCTCGCGCGGCTTCGTTGGCTACGGCGACGCGGACCCGTCTAATGTCTCTTCCTTAGTCCGCGGCGCCGAGATGCGCGTTGCCGAAACCCGAGCCGTCAACCGCGCCCTCCGCAAAGCCTATGGCATCGGCCTCTGCTCGGTTGAGGAACTTGGCTGGGCACCCAGATCGAATGCTCCGGCACCGTCCGATCCGCGCCAGTCTCCCACCAATGGAAATAATGGGCACCGTCAGCCCCGTCTCCGAGACCGCTTCTGCCTCTTGATTCGCCAGCACCAACTCGATGCCGGCCTCGTGAAGTCCTATGGCGCCGACTTCTGCGGCACCGCCAGCCTGCGGGAGGCCAGTCCCGGGGAGAGAGAGTTTCATTTCATAGTCATGGGCTGCGAAATTGGCTAACGGCATACTCCTCGTGCACTTACCCCACAGCCGCCTTCAGGCCTGCGAGCTCTATCCGTTTCTTCGAATCACCGATTGCAACGCGTCCTTGTCCAAATTCAGAATCCGCCACCAGCTCCTTGAGTCGCCCGGATTCTTCTCGCAACTGCTTCACTTCCTGTGCCCGCTCACGCCCATCAGGTGGAAGCGGGACGGAAAGAAGAGGAAGTGGCGCGGGAGGCTGGGGTGTCGAAGCACGCGATCTACGCGTGGGCGATTCCCGATCCACGGACGACCGCCCTTGCGTTGTTTGGGCGGCTTTGGGAGCAACGGAGCAATCTTTTTCCACTGCGCTTCGGTAAGCAATGGACCAGACCGCGCCATCCGTCCTCCTTCGGCGCTGCTGTCCTTGCTCATCTCCCATTTTCAAAAACTCAAACACAGGCATCTCAATAGCTTGTCTCAGGTTGTGCAACAGCTTCTAGTGTCTGTCTGCATCCGGGTGATCGTGACGCCAGTTCCAGTAGTCTCTCTGTTCGTTCTTATTGAGTTTGTTGTAGTCGCGATACTGCTCATGGCGCTCGTTCCAATAGTTCCGATACGCCAAGTCTTCGTTTCCATTCCAGTAATGCCAATCCCTGTGGTATTCGTCATAAACTCGCACTCGGCCGGTGCAACCCGAGCTCGCAACCGTAAGAGCAAGGCTCGCGGCCAGGCATGTAACACCCAAGATTCGCTTGATATTGGACATTGGGAACCCTCCGTGGATTCGCAGGATATGCAGCATTCGCCGGAATCACTTTCCTTTTCGCTGTTCGACACCGAACCAGGGCCGGGTTGCCAGCAGGAAAAGCACTTCCCGCTGGCCATAGTTGTTAGATGCTGGTCCAGAATATAACGCCTCTGGCCGCACGCCATTTCCCGATATGTATTTTAGTTTGAGCGAATTGCGGCTTCTCGCCGGAAAGCTCTCAATCCCCGCAATTGCTCGCGTATCGCTCGATGCCTTCTATAGGCGGGAGAATTGAGGGGTGTTCGCCGACTCCGCGGGTCATCTTGACGGCGTGACCCCCAGTGGACTTTCCGCATCTCAATAGGCACCCTGGCCCAAGGTCCGCGGCCGGAATCGCTCGCTGGGCCGCCGCGGATTCAAATTTAAATTTCTGTTTGCGGAGGCTATCTTTCATGGCTCGACGGCTGTTGCTGCTCGGGGTCTTTTTCGTTTTTTCAGTTTCAGCAAGCGCGCAGGGGATCAGTTTGTTCGGCGGTTATTCCTTTGAACGGCTTGAGACTTCACCGGGAAGAAACCTCAACGGGGTGGAAATCGCCGCGCAGTATAAATTTGTGAACTGGCTCGGCGTTGTCGCGGATTTGGACGGCCATTTTGGATTGCCTTCCGGGGGCGATGCGCGGACCGTGCACGTCATGTCCGGCCCGCAAATCTCCTTTCCCGCGCGCATCTCGCCGTTCGTTCACGTCCTGGCGGGCGTTGGCCACGCCACGGGCAACGGATTGGGCAGCACCTCCTTTTCCACGGCCATCGGGGGCGGAATCGACATGCGCATCGTGCCGCTCGTTTCATGGCGAATCATCCAGGGCGATGACATCATCACGCACTATTTCGGCGAGGTGCAGCACAGTCCGAGGATCTCGACGGGCATCGTGTTCCGGTTCTAGACCGGCTTCCCACAATCAGCGGGATAACTCCGCAAGAGAATCCATGGTCGAACGGCGGAATGAACCGGTCGGCTGGCGAGAACTAATCCGACGAGGTACCCGGCCGGGAATTGGAAGGAAAGGTTCCAGGCGACACGTTCCTGTTGGCTTCCACGCGGTCGTGCGCGAGTTGGGGCTCAAAACAGCGCCTGCAGCGCGGCTCGTACATGCCGGCGGCACCGACGACGATCAGATCTCCTCGGAAGCAATGAGGCGCTGCGTGTGCACGGCGGGATTTCCGCATTGCACGCAAATCGCGAGCAGCTTCACAATCTCTTCGGCAACGGCAAGGAGACGCGGCATGGGCTCAAACGGGCGCCCGAGGTAATCGGTGTCCAGGCCGGTGACGATCACGCGCTTTCCGGCATCGGCCATGCCCATGCAAACATCAACCAGTCCCTCTCCAAGAAACTGGCCCTCATCGATGCCCACGACTTCGGTGCGCGGCTGCACCTGTTCAAGAATCTCCGCCGCAGTGGTGACCACCTGCGATGGCAGCTCCAGCCCGGAATGAGAAACAATGTCCTTTTGAGCGTAGCGCTGGTCGATGACCGGCTTGAAAATCTGCACCCGTTGCCGCGCAATCTCGGCGCGCTTCAAGCGCCGGATCAATTCTTCGCTCTTCCCAGAAAACATGGGACCCACAATCACTTCGATCCAGCCCATATTCCCTTTTACGATATCCACTGGGTGTTATCTCCTGAGGTCGTTCGCCGGCAGAGTAGCATATCGCGCGTCACGCCTCCGGCAAACAACGTCCGCAAAAAAATCAAATCGGCGAACGCGGCCGGCATGGCTCGGGCCCGGCTCTTTGAATCGCGCATGGACCGCCGTCACGGCTCTCGCCCGTTTCCCCTCACGCCGGCTTTTCCTTGCCGTAACGCTCCAACAGAAACGCTTTGAGTTCTTCTAATCGCGGGAAAACGCGGTCGGTGCAGGCCAACATCCAGCCGCTGAGCTCGCCGACGGGCGCGTCCGCCACCAGGTAAATCGGAATGCCGCGCCGGCATGCAATTGTCAGCTCGGAAGATGTGCCTCCGGAAAAAACTGTGCCACCCGCGCCATCTAAACAACAAATGACGTAGTCGGTTTTATTTTCGATGATATCGCGATCGTACTGGATGATTTTGCGGACCGTGCAGCGAAATCGCTCGGTGTCCTTTTCCTTCCACTCCCTGAAATGTGGGACTTCCTCGGCCGTTAGGTTCTTGGTTTCGTCTTCGGCAGGATCGTAAACGCGATGACCCAGATCGTGGCGCAGGAATGGCGTGAGATTTCGGCGCCAGAGCTTGCCACCATCCGGGGCGAATTCAATGGGGCCACACAAGTAAGCCAGCATCGGTTCAGGCAAGGGCCGTTAGAGGAAGGAATGGAGCGGCCGATGGGACTCGAACCCACGCCTGGACCTTGGCAAGGTCCCGTACTACCCCTATACTACGGCCGCTCAAATCAACGAAACTCTAACACGTCAGCGTTTCCGCGACAAGATCCTGCCGGATTCATTGGTGTCCCAGATTGCCGGAAAACGGGGTGAAGCCATGCCTTCGAAGTTCGTGGCTCTCTGGAGTCTGTGTGAGAACTCCGCTTTGGATCACGTAGCGCCCGCCTTCAGGCGGGTATCTGCTCGGTTACAACGTGTCCGTCTGAAGGCGGACGCTGCAAAAGGCGCGAAATCTCAGTTCCCCGAATCAATTTCGGCTCTCAATCATTCTCTAAACCACCTGCAGGCCACACCCGGGGCTTTATGCCATACGGTTCGGGCATACTTTGAGGACAGGTAAGCCCCTGGAATCAGCCGACTTGTAGAACTCGCGCCGTTTTGACGACCGGAGACTTGCGCTGCCTCTCTGCGAATCTGGAGGCCTTGTCCCGATCCGTATACACGCGAGCAAACCGCTCCCCGTCCTTATAAAACACTGTGACCTGCCAGTGTTTATGCTTGCGCCGCCTGTCTTTCCCGAGCTTGGTGCGTTTCCGTGCGGGTTTTGTTTTCGGCATGGTTTGAATATCTCAACGCCAATTGGTGAACGCAAGTGCCAATTCGGTCAATACTTTGCACGCAAGCCCATTATACTTCAATACCACGTTGATAGTAGGCGGAAAGGGACGAGACCAGGGATTCGCGGCCCGGCAGCGCAAAATTCGGGTCGGTCCCGGGACCGCCGCCAAAGGTGAAGCTTCCCACCAGCAGAACTTCATCAGGGATTGATAAAAGGTGCGCAGCTCCCGTCCTCTCACGGTTCGTTCTTGACTTAATTGCTTCACGAAGGCTCGATTTCTGACGATTTTTCTGGGCACTGTAGCGCAAATGAACATGATCAGAATTTTGGAAGTCTCTTTACGGCCGCCACGGCGTCTAATGGAGACAGGAGGAACGTACGTACCAACCAACGAGCGTGGCGGAGACGAGCGAGAGAGCCGCCGATGTTTCGCTCCTGGAAATGTTGTTGAGATTTAATGCCATGTTCAAGGCCCGTACGGACGACGCGTCCATCCTGATTACTGCTGCTACCCGAGCCACGGGCGTGCAGGCGGACCTTGAAAAGATTGGAGGTAGGATGATTCAAATCAAAGAAGGATCAAAAATCGAAAATCCCCGAAGGTATGAACACGCCGCGGTCGAGCACCTTCGGCACTTACTGCAGGCTGGCGGTCCGGTCCAGGCAGACCCGCGCCGCGAGAATTTTTATGAGATTGAAGGCCACGGCGAGGCGTATTACATTCACGTGTCGCCCATCAGCGGAAACGTCGTATTGCTGGCAAAATGGCTCCGCCAGTCGGAAGACTGCTGTATCGACTCAGGACACCTCGTCGCCTAGGTCCGGAAGCCTTTTTACTTTTAGCCTCCCCGTAGCGGCATAACAATTTAACTCTCGATCAGTTGTACCTGCCTCCGTTCGGCTCTGGCGCGGGCGCGAGATGGGCATTCTTCGAACGTTTGCCGGTGTTTGCCATTGAGCTGAAAGCCGGGCGGCCGCGAGTGGCTCTGCCAGATGGAAGAGACACCGGACATCCTTCGCCGGGGGTGTGTTCAGAATGTCGCTTTTTTGATCGGTGACTTGGCAGACCGACTGAAGCCTGTCCTACGCGCGGGGTTCGAGCAGACAAAAAAATAGGGCGAAACGGCGGTCGGCCGTTTCGCCCCGATCTATTACAGGCTGGTGACGTTCGCTGCCTGCAGGCCCTTGGGGCCGGAGGTAACTTCAAATTCAACCGCCTGGCCTTCGTTCAACGATTTGTACCCCTCCGCTTGAATCGCGGAGAAGTGGACAAAGATGTCCTCGCCGGACTGGCGCTGGATGAATCCGAATCCCTTGCTGGCATTGAACCACTTTACTGTTCCTTGTTCTTTCACGGTGTTTCCTTTTCACTGATTTGAGCTATTTGGTGCTTCTCGACCGCCTCCAGCCGTACAACAAAAAAAGACTGCATTTGGTATCGCAGCCCCTTTAAATCGAATCTAAAGGTTTCACAAGAGCAACAAACGCAATTGCACAGTACCATGAATTTGATTGTGGGCCTAACGATTTCCACAGCCCCGGTAGGACGCGCTTCAGCCTATCCGGTTTAGAGCTCGCCGGGCTGGAATCGAACCCAAACAGACTGAAGCCCGTCCTCCGGGCGTTTCACAAGCGCTGCTGGAGTTCGGTCTCCAGGCCGTGCACGTGCTCCGGGGTCAGCTTCGCGCCATCCTGGGTGACGTAGAAAACGTCGGTGGCGGTTCCGCCCTCCGTATCGATCAAGCCGACCTCGATGTTGAAACCATGCTCGGCAAACGTCGAGCTGATGTCATACAAAAGCCCGGGCCGGTCCAGCGCCACGATCTCGACGACCGTGCTGTGAGAGGAGCATTCGTTGTCCGTGTGGATTCTGGTATCTACGCTGACCTTCGGCGGACGCTTTTCCGGCTGAAATTTTCTCTTCATTAGAGCGGCAACGTCCAGCTCGCCGGAGATCGCGGCGATCAGCTGCTGCTTCAGCCGGCCCACTTCCGATGGGTTGTGATCGAGCGTCTGGAAACGGTCGGAAAAACGGAGCGCGTCCAGGACGATGCCGTTTCGATTGGCGCAGGCGTCGGCTTTCAGGATATTCATGCCCCAGGAAGTAATCGTCCCCACGACTTTCGTAAACAGGAAAGGACGATCGCGGGTGACCAGAATGAGTTCGTAATACTGATCGCGCTTGGTGATGCTGATTTCCGCTTCGGAATGTCCCAGCCTCCGGTACATGCGGTAATGAGCGGAAATCTCGGAGGAGGAGTGCGTCAGCAAGTACCTGCGGGGAAAACCGTCCAGGAAATTCCTGAATCTCTCGGCTTCCACGGCGTCTTCGCCGGTGGGAATCAGGCGCTCGAGCTGGCTGGCGTCTTCGCCGGCAAGGTACATGCGCTGGTCGTCCACCGAACGGTTCAGATAATTTTCGGTGGCGGCGTAGAGCTGCCACAGCATTTCCGCTTTCCAGGTGGTCAGCGCTTCCGGATTTACAGCTTTAATGTCCGCGTACGTAAACAGTGTCAGCATTTTGAGATGCTCAATGGTGCCCACGGTCTTGGCAAAATCGTGCACGGCTTCGGGATCGAAGATGTCGCGGCGCAACAGCGTGGCGGACATGCGCAAGTGGTTGGCGATCAGAAAGGTTACTGTTTCGCGCTCGAATGTATCGAAGTGCAGTCGATCGAACACGCCCTTTATCGCTTCCAGGCTTCCCTCCACATGGCTCTCGTTCGGCATGCCTTTGCCGACATCGTGAAAGAGCAGCGATAGATAGAGAAGTTCAGGATGATCCAGCGTGGAAAGAATGTCGCGAAACCTGCGGTCCAGGTCGCCTGTTTTCGAAGCCAGGTTATGGAGAGTTCCGATGGTGACCAGGGAATGTTCATCTACCGTGTAGCGGTGATAGTAATCGCGGATCACCAGCGAATCGATGGCCTGAAACTCCTTGAACAGCAGGACCAGCAAGCCAACGCGATGCATCGCGCGCAGGGAGGATGCGGCATACGGCAGGAGCAGAATCTTGCGGAAATACTCCCACAAATCCGGGCCGGTGGTATTCCATTTCTGGATTCGCGGCAACGCGGCCTCCACCGCGTTTTCCGTTTCCGCTGATAGCGTGAGATCATGCCGCGCCACAAGCTCAAAAAGGCGGAACATCACTTTAGGATCGCCGACGGAGTCCGTCTGCCGGAGGGAAATCCGTCCGTCTACCACGCTGAAATCCGCGTTCGACAACGGGGAACGGCGCAAACCCCGCCAACGCATCCAGATGGATTTCGCGCGCGGCACTTCGTCGAAGAGCACCGTCAGGCGGTAAATCGCGCGAGCCTGTCGAAAGTAAGCTCGCATCCAGTCGTTGGGGGACGCCGCCCGGCCGCCGTGAAGCCCAATGCCCTTGGCCGCCGCTTCCGACTGCATCTCGTAGGTCAGCACGTTCAGATCGCGCCCCTGTCGATAGTGGAGATAGCAGCGAACCGCATCCAGGAAATCGATGGCCTTGACGGCATCCGCGCGCAGCGGAAGCGGCAGCAGTGGCTCCGGATCTTTCCATTCGCGCGTGCGCTTCATCTCCGCAATCTGGGAAAGCCAGCAAGCGACCTGGTAGTCGCGCAATCCGCCCGGGCCTTCCTTGATGTTGGGCTCGAGATGAAAAATGGTCTGGCCGTATTTCTGATGGCGCGCGCGCGCCAGGCTGGTGAGTTCCTGCATCAGGTTTTGGGACTCGCGAATGACCATCCCGGGAAGGACGCGGGACCTGAGCCGCTCATAGAGTTTTTCGTCGCCGCAGATATACCGGCAATCCAGGAGCGAGATATTGAATTCGATGTTGTTGCGGTGGAGCTTCCCGCATTCCGCGAGCGTCCGCGTGGTGGGGCTTACGCGCAGGTGCAAATCCCAGAGAGCCTGGCTGAGCGGAGCAATGGCCTTCCTGCTGAGAAATTCCTCGCGGCCTTCCTTTGCGTACAGAAACAGAAGATCGATATCGGAATACGGAAATAATCCACGCCGCCCGTATCCGCCCATCGCCGCGATGCAAAAGCCGTCGATCGGACCGCTCGCAGACGTGACGTCGTTCCACAACTCCGTGACCACGGAATCGATCAGCGCGGTGCGGTCGCGAATGGCCGCCTTGCCGTCGCCTGTCTCTTCAAAGCGCTTCCGTATCCGTGCGGATTCTTCCGCGTACAATTCCTGCAAACTGGAAGTACGACTGTCGAGCTTCATTCCGACTTATGAGGCCCCCGCCCGTTTTGCCTTGGCGGAACTACAGCGCAGCCTGCCCTGCGCTGGAGAGTCCGTGAAGTGCAAAAATTTCTTTCGACTTCAAGTCCCCGCTTATAACCCTATCGTCCGGGACTGCCTGGGGCTACAGCGCAGAAACACCGCGCTCCTGGTTTCGTATGCGAATCGCTTGATCGACCTTGGATACAAAAATTTTGCCGTCTCCGATTTTCCCGGTTGAGGCGCTTTGAAGAATCGCGTCGATCGCGGCATCCACCAGATTGTCCGGGATGACGATTTCGATTTTAATTTTGGGGAGGAGATCGACCGTATATTCGCGCCCACGATAAACTTCGGTGTGCCCCTTCTGGCGCCCGTGCCCCCGCACGTCGGAAATGGTCATGCCTCCAATACCCAGCTCCGTAAGTACCTCTTTCACCGCTTCAAACCGGGACGGTTGAACGATCGCTTCAAGCTTCGTCATCATGTTCTTGTCCTCAGACGCGAACCGTAGATTCAATTCCTCGCTGCGTCATGGCAGCGCCCTACACTATAGGGCTATTCTACCCGGCATTTCCACTTTCGGAAGCCAGCGTTCCGAGGCCTGCGCGGAAATCCGCATTTTTATTTTACCCGGGGAAACCATTCACGCGGACAAATCGCTTTCAGGGAATAGAAATAAATTGCCGCGCGGCAGAGCGCCGAGTTCACGCTTTACCGCGCGGCAGTCTATGAAGAGCCTCTGGCAGCGCCGTGGTCGCTCAGGGCCGCCAGGCTGGAGCCTAGTTATCGTTCCAGAGGTAACTTCTCACTTTCCCGCTAAAAACCGGCGTTAGAACAGGAACCCGGTTTCAATCACGGCGCGAGCCTGGTTGGTGCCGGTCCCGCCGATTCCGAATCCAATCGACGAGCCAGTGACGAAGTTAGTAAGGTGAACGATCGAAACGTCTCCTCGAAGGAAGAAAGCGTCCTTCACCCAGGTCGGGGTAACGGTGAATGAGAACGCGCCGGTTCCGGAACCGTATCCCAGCAAATTCGCTTCCCCGGTGGTTACGCTTCCGCTTGATTTAATATATTCCGGCCGGACGGAGAGCGAAAATCCGTGCTTGAAATTGTAATTGGCCAGGAGGGCGCCACCATTGGTGTGCGCGCCAGTGGGACTCAATCCGAAGGAACTGTATGTCGAATCCGACTTTACGACCGTATACTGGTAGTACGGACTGATGGTCACAGGCCCTTTCGTGTACGTGTAAATCAGGTTGTATACCTGCTGATTGTTCTGATACGCAGGGGTCACGGGGAAGGAGTTGGCAGGGCCTGTCCTCACGTAGGTGTTTCCGGCGTTTCCTGCGCCTACAAAAGTGATCGTATTCGCGGCATTCACCGCATAGGCCAGGGACCCCGACAGGGTCGTGTAGCGGTCCGAGTAAAAATTATCGTTCCAGCTGAACGCCAGCGTGACCTTCTTGTAGACCTCGTTCAGCTGAATGCCGCGGCTGACAGCCTGCTCCTGGTTCCAGAGAAGACCGCGCTCGACGTTCATGTTCTCGAAGGTGAACGTGTACTCGTCCCCGACCAGGGTTGGCAGAGCCCCGATCTCGATGTTGAAATTGCCCTTCACCAACTTCGCGTAGCCCACGGGGAACGGGCCGAACAGCCCCGTAGTCGTTGGGCCGGTCTTGGCGAACGGCACTCCGAGCACCGGCACGTTGTACGCGCCGCCTTGCAGATAGAATTGAAACCAGCCGGTCGTCTTTTGGATGAAAACCTGGGCATTGCTAACGTCGACGTGCCCCTCATCTCCGGTGTAGAAGGGATTGTCGCTAAATAACCCTATACCGCTCAGAATACCGGTGATTTCGATTTTTCCAAACGGTCCCGCGGGAAGCTCGTGCGGGATCCCGGTTGCGAGCGGGCCGGCCATGGACGGCGTTGGCAACGGCATCGGAGCGGCCGCCGCCGGGGTTGCCGGTGCGGGAGTCGCTGGCGCCGGAGCGCCCTGTTCGTCCGGTGCAGCCGTCGAAGTATCCGCGTCCTTCTCTGCTGCCAGCTGCTTGTTCAAATCGTCCAACTCCGCGTTGAGCGCATCGATGCGCTGGCGCAAATCCGCGGCGCTTGACGCGGCGGGTGAACTTGACGGACTTGCAGCGGTCGTCGCTGCCATCTCGTTCCCGCTTGCAGCTTCACCTGCCGTCAATCGTTCTGCTGCACGGCTGGTCGGAGCCCCAAGTCCCACAAGGCCTAGCGCCAAAATTCCCATCCACACCCCATAAGTCTTATTCATAGAATAAGCGACTCCTTTTCCGCTGGTAGCCCGCTTAAGTGCAGACCCTGACCAGCGCGCGGAGTTTACGGTTCGCTAACCGTGGGCGTCCAATTCATACTTTTTCTCTTAGCAATCAGAAATGTGGCGTGGATTAGACGAATCGTTTGTATTTGGAATCGAAATAGGGATCTTTTCACGTGCTGGGAGGAACATTTTGGGAGTGCCGGAACAATGTCCAGCGTTTCGAACGATTTCTCATCGCCCGGGAAGTCTTGCGGGAGTTCGTCATCGACCCGATTACAGCCCATTCCGCGTGCTCAAACTGATCTGACGCGGGATCGCGGCCACCTTCGGCAAAGCCGGCGACCGTTTTCGGCTTGAGCTTACTCCGGGCGCAGCAGAAGGAATCTCTAGAGCCTGGCTCGGCCAATAGAGTAAAATTTCCTCCGTACCTTGGGTGAGCCGGAACTACCCGGATGGACCGAATGCCGTGCCGGGGTCGTTCTGTTTCAAATTCACACCATTCACGGCGGATCGCGGGCCCGGATTGGAATCCGTGGCCAACTCGCCGAGACTGTGCTGCTGAGTTGCATAAGCTATTGAGTTCAAAACTATCGGGGGAAACTCTTCTATGAGACGTGTCCCGGCTAAGTGGATTGTGCTCGCCTCGATCGCTGTGCTTCTGCTCATTCAACTCGTTCAGCCAAGCCGCACGAACCCGCCCGTAGTTCCTTCGCGGAGTCTCCAAGCCCACGTGGAAGTGCCTCCGGAAGTCCAGGCAGTGCTTAAACTCTCGTGTTACGACTGCCATTCCAGCTCAACGGTCTGGCCGTGGTACAGCTATGTTGCGCCGGTCTCCTGGTACGTAGCGCATGACGTAAATACGGCCCGCGGCCACGTCAATTTTCAAAACTGGGAAGCCCAGATCAACGAGCAAGAGGGGAAGGAGCATTTAGGGCTGATCTGCAAGCTGGTGCGCGAAGGAAACATGCCGCCGACAGACTACCGGTTCATGCACAAAGGCACGGACATTACCCCTGAGGAAACGAACGCAATCTGCGCGTGGTCTCAGAAGGTCGGCACGGTCGAGGACGACGACAAAAAGCCGGACTAGCCCGTAACTCTTACGGATAGCCTGATCGACGGTGACAGGATTCGCGCGCCCAATAGGGACACGCCTCGCACTACTCGAAGAGCAGCACCGCGATTCGATAATTGGAAAATCCGACCTTGGCGTCGCTGGGACACGCGCCCACGACTGCGGAGCGATATTTACCTGTTCCGATTCGCTGCACGAGCATTTCCGGCAGCGTTTCCAAATCCGGCGTCGCGTAATGCAACACAAAAGACGGAACTCGCGCCGGCTCGTCCTCCTGGCCGCGGACTGAATAAGGAAAGCAAGCCAGTATTGCAAGCCCAAGAACGGCAAGCGCTGGGGCAACCCTCATCTCCTGGTTCCTCCACATCCTTTATATTCGCGATTCTATTTTACTCGCCGATGGGCCGAGCTTTTCCCAATCATCCGCGGACACAAAGCGATAACCGGTTGATTCAGGCACGCGCCATGGCCCGCCGAAAACCGGTGTGAGACAGCAGCGTTTTGGATATGATGAAAGGCTTTGGAGACCCCATGGAACCCGCTCTGGTGGATTTGAAAAATGTGCGAGTGATTCGCGGAGACAACGTCGCGCTTGACGATTTCAGCCTGCGAATCAACTCCGGAGAACACGTCGCGATTCTGGGTCCCAACGGCTGCGGGAAGTCGACGCTGATCAAAACGATTACGCGGGAATGCTATCCGGTAATCCGCGAGGGCTCCTCGATGACGATCCTGGGCCAGTCGCGCTGGAACGTCTTTGAATTGCGTTCGGTGCTCGGCATCGTCTCAAACGATTTGATGCAGGACGTCACGGGAGAAACGAGCGGGCGCGAAGTGGTTCTGTCCGGCTTCTTCAGCAGCACGCGTATTTTTGATCACCAAACCGTCGAACCCGCGCACCGCGAGCGCGCCGACGCAGTATTGGAGCGAATCGGAATTCCGCACCTTGCCGACCGGCCTGTCGAGGAAATGTCTTCGGGCGAAGCCAAGCGCGTCTTGATTGCGCGCGCGCTGGTGCACGATCCGCAAACGCTTCTCTTTGACGAACCGAGCAACAGCCTGGATGTGTTCGCGCAACACGGACTGCGGGAGACCATGCGCGAACTCGCGCAGTCGGGCATCGGCATCGTTCTGGTGACGCATCATCTTTCCGACGTGATTCCGGAGATTGACCGCGTGGTTTTGATGAAAAACGGAAAAATTCAAGCGGACGGCCAGAAGAAAGATTTGCTGAACCCGCAGGAAATCTCTCGGCTGTTCGGAATTCAGGTCGAGATCACCCGCCGGGACGGTTACTACCACCTGTGGTGATATCTTCCCGTTCGCCGGAGAATCTACCGCGCGGCCGAGCGCGCGCGGATCTAACTCACACAATACAAATTCTTTATCTTTTCGCCTCGCATGGCATGGCGCTTGCACCGATGCAGTGATCCAGCCTCAAGACGTTTTCGAGGTGCCCTATGAAAAAGGTCATGCTTTCCGTGGCTGGCGCTCTGCTGATGCTTGCAGCTGCTCCTAAAATCGCTCCGGCAAAATCTACCGCGACTCCCATGCAGCAGGAACCCCAGGAAAAAACGAAAGTGTTGTCGGGAACCATTGTTAAAAGCGGCGACCATTTCATTCTGAGCGACGCCGCGAACAAGCTTTCGTACTTGCTGGACGATCAACAAAAGGCCAGCAAATTCGAGGGCAAGAAAGTGAAAGTCACGGGAACCGTGGACGTGGCGAGAAACACCATCCACGTTGAAAGTATTGAAGAAATTGCCTGAGGTGTTCAGCAGCACAGGCGTTTCAGCCTGCGTGGTTCGATCGCGCTCGAACTAATGGAAGGCCACAGGCTGAACGCCTGTTCTACTTAGGCGCCTACACGGAGTACGAAACGTTGTCGTCGGCCGCGACCGGGGCGGCGCCGTTGCCACCGGCAACGGCAGCCGCGGCAGCGGCGATTTCCTCTGATTTCGTCCCGCGGCGCATGGCCACGATTCCGGTTCGCACCATTTCCAGAATGCCGTATGGGCGGAGCACCTCGATCAACCGGTCGACTTTTTCTTCCCCGCCGGTGATCTCCAGCGTCAGCGAATCCAAAGCAAAATCCACCACGCGCGCTCGAAAAACGTTGATGATTTCCAGGATGGGTGAACGCTCGTTATGGGCCGCGGACACCTTGATGATGGCCAGGTCCCGGCAAATCGCGGGTTTCCCCGTGACGTTTTCGACCAGCAGCACGTTTACAAGCTTGTAGAGGTTGGCTTCGACGCGCATCGCCTGGTCGCGGTCGGCGTCAACCACGATGGTCATGCGCGAAACTTCCGGCTTTTCCGTGCGGCCCACCGTGAGGGAATCGATGTTGAACGCGCGGCGGCGGAAGAGCGAGGCCACCCGCGTCAGGACTCCCGGTTTATTTTCAACGTGCACCACAAATGTATTTAGCATTATTTTCTCACGCGTCCGTGGCCGTCTCGACAATCGGATTCGGGCGGCGAATCATTTCGTGCAGCGCCGCGCCTGCGGCGACCATGGGGTAAACCGAGTCTTCCTGCTCCACCTGGAAGTCGATCAGGACCGGACCTTTGTGCTTCCGTGCCATTTCCACGGTGGGCACAACCTGCGAACGCTGGGTAACGGCCACCGAGCGGATTCCGAAGGCATCCGCCAATTTCACGAAGTTAGGGCTGAGGATGGGCGAAGCCTCGTAATTGCGCTCGTAGAAAAATTCCTGCCACTGGCGAATCATCCCCAGGTAGCCGTTGTTGATGATGGCGATGTTGACCTTCAGATTTTCCTGCACCATGGTGGCCAATTCGCACATGGTCATCTGGAACCCGCCGTCGCCCACCACAACCCACACATCGGCCTCGGGCCGGGCGGCCTTCACGCCGATCGCGGCAGGCAGCGCAAACCCCATCGTCCCGAGTCCGCCGGAGGTAATCAGCGTGCGCGGCTTCTCATGCTTGTAATATTGAGCTTCCCACATCTGGTGCTGGCCAACGTCGGTGACGATGACCGTGTCGGTATCGCGAGTCTCGCGCCACAAATCGTTGATCACGTGCGCCGCGTAAAGGTGGCCGTTATCGGGCAGGTTTTGAATGTCCCGGACGGAGGAGTCGCCCTTAAGACGGTCGATGTAAGCCAGCCATTCGCGGCGTTCCTGGGTCTTCACATTCGGAAGCAATTCGCGAAGAACAGACTTCAGGTCGCCGACCAGCGCCACATCCACCTTGACGTTCTTATTGATTTCAGCGCGGTCAATTTCAATGTGGATCTTCTTGGCGTTCGGGGCATAGGTCTTCAGATTGCCGGTCACGCGATCGTCAAAACGCATGCCGAAGGCAAGGAGCAAATCGGCTTCCTGAATGGTCGTATTCAGCCAGGCTTCGCCGTGCATTCCCATCATTCCGAGGCTCAGAGGATGCGATGCCGGGAAGGCGCCGAGGCCGAGCAGCGTCAGGCCCACGGGAATATTCGCTTTCTCAGCGAACGTCCGGACCTCATCCATTGCGCCGGACAGTATGATCCCGTGTCCCGCCAGAATCATCGGCCGCTTGGCATTGTGGATCAGCTCCAGTGCCTCACGGTATTCTTGCGAGGTTGGCGACAAATTGGGACGGTACCCCGGCAACTGGGGAGCAATCGGTTTGCCGTCAAATTCGAAGGTGGACTGCTGCGCATCCTTGGTGATGTCCACCAACACCGGACCCGGGCGCCCCGATCGCGCAACGTAGAAAGCTTCGCTGATGGTCTGCGCAACTTCGCTGGCGTGGGTGACAAGATAGTTGTGTTTCGTGACCGGCAGCGTGACGCCCGTGATGTCCGTCTCTTGAAACGCATCCGAACCGATCAGCTTGCTTCCCACCTGCCCGGTAATGCAAACAATGGGCGAGGAGTCGAGCATGGCGGTGGCAATGCCCGTCACCATATTGGTGGCGCCCGGCCCGGAGGTGGCAATGGCCACACCGACGCGGCCGGAAGCGCGCGCATAGCCGTCGGCCATGTGCGCCGCGCCCTGCTCGTGGCGGACGAGTACGTGATGGATGTTGCTGTACTTCAGCGCGTCATAGGCGGGCAGAATCGCGCCGCCGGGGTAACCGAATACGGTCGTAACGCCCTGCTGTTCCAGACATTCCCACAGAATTTGCGCGCCTGTTTTGATCATAAAATAATCCGTCCAGCAGATTCAGAATTGCCCGGGCAGACCCGTCCCGCGGTCCGCCCGCAATAGTATAGTCAATTATTATACAGGAGAATCGAAATAAAGAGTCTGTTGCGGGTAGAGGGTACTGAACGGGAGCGCCACACCCGCGTGATTTTTAAAGGTGCGGAGGCTCTCCCGCAGCGCCGATTAGCAAAGGTTTGGGACACGGCCCGGCGCTCCAGCAGACCCTGCTAGAAATAAAGAATAATTCCCGACCCGGTTGAGTAATTCGATTGTAAGGACGACTGAAAGTTTGTCCCTACGTAGTCACCCTGAAACCGCCAATAGATGCCCTGAGTCAAGCGAATGTCCAGTCCTCCTCCGACCGTATAACCCAAAGCGGAGTTGGAACCTAGAGTGGTCGTTTGCCTAAATCTGAAATGCTGCCAACCCACCAAGCCGTGTACCCAGGGCTCGAATCGCGAGGTGTTCTCCAGCGCGACGTGAGGGCCCGCCCCTACGAAAAGAGATTTCGCGTCCAGGGAAGGGTTTCCTTGGGTATGGCCGTCAAATCCAGCCGTTGCGGCTCCTTCGACCCCAAGGGTCAGGCGTCCGGCGGCGCCGGTGACCAGATCGACGAGATGCATCCCAAAATCGATATTGACGGCGTGGTTATGAAATGTGGTGCCAAGCGCGTCGAAATGCTGATACTCGTAACCGATTCCGAGTTCAAAACAACCCCGGTCCGGCACGAAAATACCGGGCGCTTCGCTCGTTTCGGTGCAGGGGCCCGCGAAGGAAGGACTCGGCATCGCCAACCACAGACAAAAAACCGTCACACATAGAATTGCAAACCTGCTTGCTCGAAACGGCATCCGTTCCATCGAACTCCTCTCTGTGCTTACAGAAGTGCTCGCACTTTCCAAGGAACGGACAAACTATATCATCCTGTCCACAAATGGGAATAGGGCAGGCCCGGTATAACCAAGCAGGTAGCCCGGAGATTCCGTCAGACGTCTGACCAATCGAGGACAACCTTGCCGGCTTCGCCCGAGCGCATGGCTTCAAAGCCTTTCTCAAAATCGCGCCAGGAAAAACGGTGCGTGATGACGGGAGAAATATCCAGGCCGGATTCGATCATGACGGTCATCTTGTACCAGGTCTCAAACATTTCGCGTCCATAGATGCCTTTGATCGTCAGCATGTTGAAGATGACCCGGCTCCAGTCGATGGCAATTTCCGTGGAGGGGATCCCCAGCATGGCGATCTTCCCGCCGTGGCTCATATTTTCGAGCATTTCGCGGAACGCATCGGGTGACCCGGACATTTCCAGACCAACATCGAAACCTTCGCGCATTCCCAGGCGTTTCTGGACTTCTCTGAGGCGCGTTGTCCGCGAATCCACGGCAATCTCGACCCCAGCCTTTTCCGCAAGTCTGAGGCGATGCGGATTCACATCGGTGATGACTACGTGGCGCGCTCCGGCAAATCGCGCAACGGCCGCAGCCATGATGCCGATCGGCCCGGCGCCGGTTACCAGAACATCTTCACCCAGCACAGGGAAGGAGAGCGCGGTGTGCACGGCATTTCCGAAGGGATCGAAAATTGCGGCAATCTCCCGCGCGATGGGGCGCATGTGTTTCCACACATTCATCATTGGCAGAACCACGTACCCGGCAAACGCGCCGGCACGGTTTACTCCCACGCCTTGCGTGTGCGCGCACAGGTGCCGCCGGCCCGCCAGGCAATTGCGGCAGCGCCCGCACACGACATGGCCCTCGCCGCTGACCAGATCGCCGGGCTGAAGGTCCGCGACGTTGGAACCGGTTGCGACCACCTCGCCGCAAAACTCATGGCCGATGACGAGGGGGACGCGAATCGTGGACTGAGCCCATTCGTTCCAATCGTAAATGTGCAGGTCAGTGCCGCAGATTCCCGTGGAAAGCACGCGGATTTTGACGTCGTTGATGCCCGGTTCCGGCTCCGGCACATCTTCGAGCCACAGTCCTCGCGCGGCACGGCTCTTGACCAGAGCTTTCATGGGGAGTTCCTCGCGTCTCGTCAACATCCCGCCAAGGGTTGCCGAAAAACACAGGCCAGTGTTCACGACGGGAAGTTATTCGCGTTCCGCCCGCTTGGGTCCTGCCGGAAACGAGGGCCTGACGCGTTCGGGTTTGTGCCGCGTGGAGCCTTCGGCGGATTTGGGTCTGCGGTTGGACTTTTCCATTTTGGATACCGCGTAGGCCAGCAGGCCGAACACGTCGCTAAAGCCGCTGCGGACACGCTCGCGCCAGTATTTGCCTTCCTGGCCGATGTGCCGGTACTTTTTGTAGCGGTTATCCAGAAGCTGGCGCATCGGAAGATCCGCAAGCGGCCGGAGCGCGGCAAGCAAATAGGTCTTGAGGGTTTGCGCCGCGGCGGCTGGATCGAGATGCGCGCCACCATCGGATTCCGGCACAACCGTATCGATGATTCCCAGTGAATACAGATCCTGGGCGGTTAATTTGAGAACATCCGAGACGGCCTCGGCCTTGCCCGCATCGCGATAAAGAATGGCCGCCGCGCCTTCGGGAGAGATCACCGAGTAGATCGCGTTCTCGAGCATTAAAACGGTGTCCGCCACGCCCAGCGCCAACGCCCCGCCGCTCCCGCCCTCTCCGATAATCACCGAGACGATGGGCGTGGGCAGGTTGGCCATGGTGGCCAGATTGCGCGCCAGGGCGAAGGCGATGCCGCGATGCTCTGATTCGAACGTGGCCTGCGCGTTGGGGCAATCGACCAGCGTAATCACCGGAACTTTGAATTTGGAAGCGAGCCTCATCAGTCGCAACGATTTGCGGTAACCCTCGGAAAACGCCTTGCCATCATGCGAGGCGGCCTTCTCCTCGGCGGTCCCGCCGCGTTCCTGTACGATCATGATCACGGTATCGCCATTGAGTTCGGCTATGCCGCCGATGATGGCCGGGTCGTCGCCGCTCCACCGGTCGCCGTGAAGTTCCAGAAAACGCGAGGCCATATGCGCGATGTAATATTTTGCCGTGGGCCGGCCCGTATGTCTAGCCAGGTTAACCCGTTGCCAGGCGGTAATATGCTTGGACTTCACCGGCGGGACTGACATCCTTACTGCCGGGCTCCATGGCCTTGTTCCGTTTCAGATGGCCGATGAGATAGGCCGTGATTGCGGCCAGGTCCCTCCGCTCGATCACCAGGTCGATCAATCCCGCCTTGAGCAGGGTATCGGCGCGATGCGAATCCTTGGGTGGCGCAATGCCGGTGGTTTGTTCGATGACGCGCGGACCGACGAATCCGATTTGCGCGCCCGGCTCGGCGATCAAAATGTCTCCGAGCGAGGCGAAGCTGGCGGTGACGCCGCCGAATGTCGGGTCGGTTAAAATGGAAATGAACGCCAGTTCCTGGCGATCATGCGCGGCAGCCGCGGCGGCAACCTTGGCCATTTGCATGAGCGAGAACATGCCTTCCTGCACGCGCGCGCCACCGCTGGCGGCCACGCTCACGAGCGGGATACGGCGCTGCGTGGCTTCCTCAAACGCGTGAGCAATTTTTTCGCCCACCACCGAGCCCATCGTGCCGCCCAAAAATGCAAAATCGAAGACGACCAGTACAGCCTGGTGGCCCCCGATGCGGCAGAATCCGGCGGTTACGGCTTCGCGAACTCCGGTTTCCCGGCGCGCGTCCTCCAAACGAACGCGATAAGTCTTGTGGTCCGCAAAACCGAGCGGATCGACCGAGACAAGATCACGGTCCAGCTCCCGGAACGTTCCTTTGTCGGCCAGCAATTCGATCCGCGCACGCGAAGGCATGGACACATAATGATTGCATCCTGGACAGATATAAAGATTCGCTTCCAGAACGGAGCGCGCGTGGGCCGTGCCGCAACCCGGACACTTCACCGTCGCGGGGACGGCGATTTTACGTCTCAACATGATTCCTTCTTCCCGATAGCAGAAATCCGAGAGTCAGCAAGTGGAAGACACCTCAACAATTATCGCAGTTCAGAGCCCGCGTTTGGATGAAAAAATGGTTACAGCGAGTACTCGATTGGATGCGCCGGCAAAAGCCCGATCAGCGGCCTCCTGGAACCCAGGCGCCAACGGATTGGATGAGATTGCGCGCCCGGCGGCCGTTACGGCAGTCTGCAAAACCGCACGTGCCAGCGCGCCACGGTTACTCTTAGGCCCACGAAAAGCCATGCCGGACCAGCGGGACGGATCGCACGCGCTCCCCGGTTGCCTCGAAGATCGCGTTGCAAACAGCGGGCAGGATCGGCGGCAGCGCCGGCTCGCCCAAACCTGTCGGCGGATTCTCCGTCTGCAGAAAATGGACTTCAATTTCGGGCGGCGCCTGCGTCATGCGCACCGGCGGGTACTTGTCGAAGTTCGACTGCACCGCGCGGCCGTTTTCGATGGTGATTTCGTAGCCCATCACATGGCTTAATCCGTCGATGACGGCGCCCTGCACCTGGTTGACGGCGTTGCTGGGATTGACGATCTGGCTGCCGATATCGCCCGCCACCCAGATTTTGTGAATTCTCACGCGCTTGTTCTGCTCCACGCTTAATTCCACGACCTCGGCAAAATAGCCGCGATGCGAAAAGTAAAACGCCACGCCCTTGGTGTGTCCCTTCGGCAGCTGGCTGCGCGAACTCCAGCCCGATTTGTCCGCGACCAGTTCCAGCACGCCGCGCATGCGGGCGGCGTCAATGTCAGGCTCGCCGGGGTTGGTGGGCGCGGTTGTATTTTTGACTCGCGGGCGAGTCCAGAATATCCAGACGGAACTGAACAGGATCCTTGCCCGCGGCATGCGCCAGTTCATCGAGATAGGACTGAAAGACGAACGCCAGCGCGTTACTGCGGGGCGCGCGCATCGCTCCGGTCGGAATGCCGAACGGCATCAGGTGACATGTTGAGCGAATAGTCCGTCAGGAACGTTGCCGGAAACTCGTTCGAGGGCATGTTGGCCGCGTTCGCAAATACTCCGTGATCGCCGAACGCCACATAATGATTCCGCCACGCGGCGATTTTGCCGGAAGCATCGACGCCCGCCTTTAGGAAATGGAAACCTGCGGGGCGGTAGAAATCGTGCGCCATGTCATCTTCGCGCGTCCACAGCAGCTTGACGGGCACGCCCACAACCTTGGAGATCCAGGCGGCTTCAACCGTGTAATCATTCGACAGGCGGCGGCCGAAACCTCCTCCTACGCGCATCAGGTGAATCGTAACGTTTTCCGGACGGATTCCCAGCGTCTTGGCCACCAGCAGGCGGCCGGCCTCGGGCGTTTGCGAAGGCGCCCACATCTCAACCTTGCCGTCCTTGAAGTGCGCGGCGCAGTTCTGCGGCTCAAGCGGCGCGTGCGAAAGGAACGGATAGGAATACGCCGCCTCGATCACCTTCGCGGCTTTTTGCATCGCGGCGGCATCGTCGCCGTCCTTGCGGAAGATATACTCAGGCGTCTGCTGTGAAATTTCGTTGGCGCGACGCAGAAAGCCTTCGCTGCTTTCCTGGGCCGTCGGGCCTTCGTCCCACTTCACTTGCAGTTTCTTGCGAGCGGTGTTCGCCTGCCACCAGCTCTCCGCGACCACCGCAACGCCCGGCAACAATCCGTTCAAGTCGGTTCCGCCATCCACCACAAAGACGTGCCGCACGCCCGGCATGGCCTTGATTTCATCGAGATTCGCGCTGACAACTTTGCCGCCGTACACCGGGCATTTCTGAAACACCGCAAAAAGCATTCCCGGAAGTACAAAATCAATGCTGTAAAGCGGCTTGCCGGCCACGATGGATGCATTGTCCACGCCGTGCAATCCCTGGCCGATAATCTTGTAGTCTTTCGGCTCCTTCAACTTCACGGACTTCAGGTCAGGAGGAGTGAGCGTTGCAGCTTTGGCCGCGAGTTCCCCGTAGCCCAGCGAACGATTGCCGGCCGTGTGAATCACCCTGCCCGAAGCGGTGGTAAGTTCGGATTCCGGCACGCTCCAGGTTTGTGCCGCCGCCATCACAAACATTTGCCGGCCGGCCGCGCCCACTCTGCGAAGCGGATCCCAGTTCGTCGGCGTGGAGGTGCTCCCGCCGGCGCGCTGCGGTCCGTAAATCTTTTCGTCAAGGTCCGCCTGCTGAATTTTTACGTCCTTCCAATCCACGTCCAGTTCGTCCGCAATAATCATGGGCAATTCCGTTTTGATGCCCTGCCCGATTTCGGGATTTTTGGACATGATCGTGACGCTGCCATCCGCGGCAACGTGAATAAACGCTGTGGCCAGGTAAGCGGCGTCCGGCGACGTCGGGGCCGGGGGAAGCGCCCTCAGGCCGCCCTCGGCAGCTAGCAGCCTGGAAATGGGATCGCTGTACAGCGCCAGCAGCAAACCGCCTCCGGCCACTGCGCTCACGCGAAGGAAGGAGCGCCGTCCGATCAGCGTTGGATTGGTGGGATTCGGTTCTCTCAGTGTCGTGGCCATGGCGCCTCCTTATACCTTGCCCGCCAGAATGCTGGCGCTTTGCGTTGGTTGGCTGGATTGATTCTGAGCAATGACCGCGGCGCGATGAATCGCGGGGCGAATGCGCAGATACGTTCCGCAGCGGCAAATATTGCCGTTCATGGCGTCTTCGATTTCCGTGTCGGTGGGGCTGGGCGTATGCGCGAGCAGCGCCGAAGCTGACATCATCTGCCCAGCCTGGCAGTAGCCGCACTGCGGCACGTCGAGTTCCTGCCAGGCAAGCTGCACCGCGTGTGTTGCGTTCGGGGACAGTCCCTCAATCGTCGTAATCTGCGCGTTGGCCGCGGCCGACACCGGCGTCTGGCAGGAGCGCACCGCGCGTCCGTTCAGGTGCACCGTGCAGGCGCCGCAGAGCCCGGCGCCGCAGCCGAATTTCGTGCCTTTCATGTTGAGGACGTCCCGGATCACCCACAGCAGGGGCATCTCCGCGGGCACATCGACAGTCGTAGACCGCCCGTTCACGTTTAATTGGTATGGCATAGTATTCGCTCCCGGAACTCTGAGGGTCGAACCGCGCGCCCCCGTCTACATCTGAATTGAATTTCTACAGAATAATTCTACCACCGCGGCCCGCGGCGCTGGCAAGAATGAAATCGACTCCGGTTTTGTGGAAGCCGTCTGTATGGCCTTCTGTCCGGAAAGCAGCGGAGGTCGGAACTTCCCCGAAGCAAACGAACGCGTCGCTCAACCCCGAGAACGTGCCGTTCCCTTCAACGCTCTTCGATGTACGACTTGAGCCGGGAGAGCGACGCGTCCCATTGCTCGGAGACCAGGTCGAGGTAGTTCTTGATCTCTTCGAGGGGCGCCGGATTCAGCGCAAACAGATTCTCGCGGCCGAGACGAACGCTCCGCACGATTTTCGCCTTGGCCAGCACGCCAAGATGCTTGGTAATCGCCTGCCGCGTGAGCCTCGATCCCGCCGTCAGCTGCGCGATGGAGCGCGGCTGCCCGCCGCAAAGCTTGGAGACCAGAGCGAGCCGCGTCTCGTCACCCAACGCGGCAAAGACCGGTGCGGGAGCTTCGCGTCTGGCGCTCGCGCGGTTACGGTTTCTGCGCGACATACTTTTCAATGTTCTTCATCTGTTCAGTCCAGCCGCCTTCATTCTTGCGGAACGCTTCCAGGCGGCGGTCGCTCGGGATTTTGTCGAAACCGGATTCGGTGAGCACCAGCAACGTGCCGGTCGCGGTTTCTTCCAGCCGGAATTCGACAAGCGTGGGCGTCTCCTTCGAGTAATCGACTTGGGAATCAATTCCGTAGGGATGCCAGGTGAAGGAAAACAGCCGCTCCGGCTCCATCTTTTGCACGACAGCTTGCCATTGGACGTGCTCATAGCCCGGATAGGTCATGTGGCTGGTCGAGATTTGGCCCGGAACAAAAGGACCGTCCAGCTTCACGCGGAACCACTCGCCGAATTCACGGTGGTCGGTGAGCGCGCGCCAGACGCGCGACACAGGCGAGCGGAGTTCCATGCGTTTCTCAATCTGATTTTCCATTGTCAGGCAACCTCCAGGTTGCATATTAAACCCGCCCGGCATAACAGGCAACCTTTTAGTTGCGCATAGCGACTCGCGCGCGCCCGGACTCCACGGCCTCTAGCGCGAGGTTTTTGCCTCCGGGCCCGCGGACCGCTCTTTCATTTTCCACTCGCTTACCGGAATCCGCGGCATTTCGAACAAATCCGAGGTGCGGGCGTACCACCCGCGGCCATGCATGCGGCCCACGAGCTTCAGGTTCGGCGTGTCGATGTAGCGGGTCGCGGCGTCCAGCACCAGGTCGTCGCGGACGTGCATCGCGAGCACGCGTCCCAACACCAGGCCGGTCTCGCCCAGGTCCACGATCTGCATCAGCTCGCATTCCATGGCCACCGGGCTTTCCGCGATGCGCGGAGGCTTGACGCGCACCGACGGCACTGGCGTGAGTCCGGCCTGTTCCAGCTCGTTGACGGCGGGATCGAATTCGATTGCCGTGATGTTCATCTGCCGGGCATTTTCCTCGGACACCAGATTCACGACGAACTGCCCGGTTTCGATAATGTTCACACGAGAATCCTTAGGCCGCCCCGGCTTATGGCTGGCCATTCCGATGGCCAGAACGGGAGGATCGCCCGAGAAGACGTTAAAAAACGAAAACGCCCCGGCATTGAGCACGCCGTTGGCGTCCTGGCTGACCACCCAGGCGATCGGCCGCGGGGTCACCGTGGATACCAGCAGCTTATAAACTTCCTTGCTCGGGATTTCCTGGAAGTCGAATAGCATGGCGGGCGATCCTCCCCATTCCGAAATTGAAAACATAGCTTACAACAGGAGCGGCGGCGGAACACGCTGTACGCCGGAGCGGCAAGTTCAGACGGCAATTCGAACCGCGAATTATGGATGCGCCTCTTTCGCCCCAGAGTTCACACTACCCGATTCACTTTAGAAACTTTCTGCCTACCCTCGGAAAAAACTGCTCGCCTCGCTCGGCAGATTCGAACACCGCATTACACCGGAATCGCACAACCAGTGCACGCGATTCGACTTTTTGCCCCCTGGAACCTTTTTCACGGAGTGGGCCTCGGTATGCACAAGACCCGGTGCCCTCCCACACTCGAGGAGGAACAGACCATGATTCGGAAGTTTCTGATGTTTGCTTCGCTGGCAGGTTTCCTACTGATAATTCCCGCCCACGCCCGGCCCATGCACCAGAATACTCAATCGGACCAACCGGCCGCCAAAGTGCAGACGGTCACCGGCAAAGTGACTCAGGTTGAAACCGGGGGCAAGGCATTTTCGATGGACGTGAACGACAACGGCGACAAGCACCAGATGCGGTTTGTCGTGGACAAGGGTACGACCGTGCAAGGCCATGTGGCTGCCGGAAGCACGGCGAGCGTGGATTACCAGGGAGACGCAAACGGGCAACTCGTCGCTCTGACAGTCAAGGAGGAATCGCAGCAATCGCGGTAGCACCATGATCGAAAGCCGTTCCACGGGTGAAATCAGGTAGCGGCCAAGACTCGCAGGGCCCGGCCTGATTTCGCCCATTTTTGCGGTTGGACTGCCCGCGTTTCATGGTACCCGGCTTCGTGAGCAGCTGAAGCGTAACCACAAAGACAGTTGAAGTGCGGTTGCGGCTTTACTTCGACAGCGACGCGTGCTAATTTGTTTTCCCGTATCCGCCATCGTAGCGCCAGGCGGCTGGGCCACTGTTAAACGACCCTTCAGCGTTTTTGTCGCGGCTCGAACCCTCCCGAGTAAACGGAACACGTCTCTTCCGATACGCATGTAATGGGCTAGGTGTAGGCGATTTTCGGGCACGGCATCTCCCAGAGCATCCACGGCGGAGGCCATAAAAGGGGAAATCTTGCTTAAACTGCGCAAAGTCGAACTGGTCGGCTTCAAATCGTTTTGCGAAAAGACGCATATCACCTTCAGCGGCAGCGGGCTGACCTGCATCATCGGACCGAACGGCTGCGGCAAGTCCAATATCGTCGACGCCATTTCGTGGGTTCTGGGCGAGCAAAGCCACAAATCGCTGCGTGCCGAACGCATGTCCGACTGTATTTTTAACGGCACCGCCAAGCGGCCTCCGCTGGGCCTAGCGGAAGTTACTCTCACCCTGATCGATCCTGAACTTGCTGAGGCTGCTGAATTTGTGCTCGGCTCTCAGCAAACGGATGCTCCCGCGCATGGGCCCGTTAGCGTTCCGGACAGCGGTTACGGCGCAACGCCGGATCCATTCAATGCTGTCAACCCGGCAGACACTGACGAAGCGAGCAACATCCTGGGCGCGGGCTGCGGCAGCGATGCCTCTCCGGAATCGAACGTCGAGGGCGAAGCTTCGAAAGAGCCAGCCTTTCTGAAGAAAAAGCGCGCGGCGGCGGAAAAGCACGCCATGAGCCTGAAACCGGGCGAGGTCGTCGTCGGTCGGCGTCTTTATCGCTCCGGGCAGAGCGAGTACTTGATCAATGGCCGGGTTGCCCGCCTGCGCGACATCCAGGATTTGTTTATGGGGATCGGCTTGGGGCCGGACTCCTACGCCATCATCGAACAGGGCCGCATCGGCCAGATACTCAGTTCGAAACCGACGGACCGGCGCGCCATCATCGAAGAAGCGGCCGGAATCACGAAATTCAAAACCAAGCGGCGTCTGTCCGAAGCCAAACTCGAATCCTCAAAGGTCAATCTTTCCCGCGTCAATGATATCTATGTGGAAGTCGAAAAGCAGCTCGCCTCCCTGAAGCGGCAAGCGTCGAAGGCCCGCCGCTACGCGGAAATTCGCGAGCAGATGCGCGGGTTGCTGCGCCAGGTGCTGGCCAGCAAAGCCAAGGAACTGGATCTTGAGGCCGAACGACTGACGACGCTGGTGGGCGGAATTTCGCAGCAGGAATCGCAGGAAGCTCAATCCGTAAGCCAATGGGAAGCGGAACAGGAGCGCCTGTCCTCGCGCACGTACGAACTCGAAAACGAACTGCGCCAACACCAGAATATTCTTGGGCAGACGGCGCTGGAACTGGATCGCAGCGAGAATCGCATCCTGTTCAACCGGCAGCGCACTTCCGAACTGACGGGACGCCTCCAGCAGTTGAACGTTGAAATCGAGCAGGGCGCGGAGCAAGTCGCGCAAGTCGAAGCGCGCGCGGCAGCGCACGGCGAATCGGTTGCGTCCATCCAAGGCGAGGTGGGGCGCGTGCAAACGCTGCTGGCGGCGCTGGCCGCGGCCACCGCTGAAATCTCGGGCGAGCACGATTCCGTGGAGGACCGCATCGCCTCGCTGCGCCGCTCAGCCGCCGAACTGGGCGAAGAATTGACGCGCCTGCACGGCGATCAGGCTCAGGCCGAGCAAACGCTCGCGCATCATATCGAAAGCGTCCGGCGAGACGAGCAGCGGGAACAGCAATTGCTCGAGGAATCCCTGCACCATCGCGAGCGCGCGCAGGCCGCCGATCTGCACTGGCAATCCGTGATGGAACGCACGCGCAGGCTGGAAGAAATGGTGCGAAACGCGCAGGCGCGCATGACGGAACTTCGCCGCCAGCAGCAGGAAGCGACGTCGCAAGCCGCCGCTTCGCGCGACGCGCTGGCCAGCGGACGGGCACGCCGCGCATCGGTCGAGCAGATTTTGAATGAGCGCTCCTACACCGCCGACGCTGTCCAGAAACTGTTTGCTTCGAGCCAAAATGGCGGGGAGCCGGCCGGAACCTCAGGCTTCCGCGCCGTCGGCGTGCTGGCCGATTACGCGGAAGTCGGGCAGGAATATGAACACGCCATCGAACAATTTTTGCGCGATGAGCTCGAGTACGTGGTCGTCGAAACGTTTGACGTGGCCCGCGCGGGCATTGCCATGCTGCGCGACGAAGTCGGCGGCCGCGCAACCTTTTTCGTCGATTCCCTGCGCACGCTGAATCTGCAGCCGAACGAACCCATCGTGCCTTTCGAGATTGAGCGCGAAACCGTTTCGCGTCTCGACCGCCTGGTCGAATTCCGCGATCCGCTGGGCCCGGCCGCGAAACAGTTCCTGCCGCGCCTGCAATCGGCGTTTCTCGTGGAGCAATCCGAAGTGGCCGAGCGTCTGGCGCGTGAGAATCCCGCATATTCGTTTCTGACGCCGGATGGCACGACTTACCAAGGTCGCGTGGTCAGTGGCGGCCGCCCATCGGCGGCAGGCCCCCTGGGCATGAAACGCGAATTGCGCTCGCTGGACGCCGAAGTCGTGCAACTGGAACGGGCGGCCTCAGAAGCGCACGCGGCGCTCCTGCATATCGAGGAAGAGTTTCGCGCCTGCGAGTCCGGCCTGGAGCAGGCCAGCGCGCAGCACGTCGAATCGGAAAAGCTCGAAGTGGCCGCAACCTTGCAGCGCGACCAGGCGCGCGGCGACATGGTGCGACTGGGCATCGATCTTAGCGATTGCCAGAACGAGCTCGCTCGTTTGCGCCACGAAGCGTCCGCGGCGCAGCGGCGCGCCGAGGCCGCCCAACAAAGGCGCGGCGAAGTCTCGGCCGCTCGCGAAACCGCCGAGCAGGAAATCCTTCGGGCGACCGAGCAGCAAATCGTCCTGCGGCAATCGGCGCAGGCCAAGCAGGAAGACCTGGCATCGCGACGCGCGGAAATGGCCGGTCTCGCCGAACGCCTGGCCAGCGCGGAATCGATCGCGGCGCGGATGGCTCACGAGCTACAGGAAATTATGGCGCGGCGTTCCGCGCTCCTGCATCAGCGCGATGCGCTGGCGCAGGAACAGGAACAGTTGACGGCGCAGACCGCCGAGCATCACCGGCAGGTCGAATCGCTTCGCGGGGAGAAGTTGTGCCTCGAAGCGCGCGGCGCGGAGATGGAGAAGGAATTCAATGACACGCGCATCAGCTCCACGCAAGTCGACGACTGGCTCCGCCAGGCGCGGCAGAAGCTCGGCGATTTCCGTGAAGAACGCAGCAAGCTGGAAATCGAGCGCGCGCGGAACGAATCCGAGCGCGAGCACCTGCGGCAATCGTGCATCGAGGAGCTGAACGCGCAGCCGGAAGATTTGATCGCCGAATTCCCCGCCCTGCTGACCGGCGAGGAACTGCGCTCGTCCGACGCGCAGTATCACGAACTGAAAATGCGGATCGAATCGATGGGCCCGATCAATATGATGGCCCTCGAGGAGTACAATGACTGCGAACAGCGCTTCGAGTTCCTGGGGCGCGAGCGCGCCGACCTTTTGCAATCGATCACCGACACGCAGCAGGCCATCAAGGAACTGGACGAAGTCTGCAAACAGAAATTCGAGGAAGCCTTCACGGTCATCAACGCGAATTTTGCCACGGCCTTCCACACGCTCTTCGGCGGCGGCACCGGCGAGATGCGGCTGTCCGAGCCGGACAGCTCCGGCGAGCCGGGCATCGACGTGGTCGCACAGCCGCCGGGCAAACGACTGCAAAACGTGCTGCTGCTTTCTGGCGGCGAGAAAGCCATGACGGCCCTGGCGCTGCTGATCGCGATCTTCCGCTACCAGCCGAGCCCGTTCTGCATCCTGGACGAAGTCGATGCGCCGCTTGACGAAGCTAACGTGGGGCGCTTCACCAAACTCGTTTCCGAGATGAGCGCGGGGACGCAGTTCATCGTGGTGACGCACAACCGGCGGACCATGGAGATGGCGTCGGTGTTGTACGGTGTGACCATGCAGGAGCCGGGCGTCTCCAAACTCGTTTCCGTCCGCTGGGACGAACCCGCCGCCGCGCAAGCCGCGACGAACGCCGCGTAAGGAGTAGGGCAGGCTTCAGCTTGCCCGGTTTAAATTTTTTTGTCGGCCACAGATCTAAACCTGACAGGCTGAAAGCCTGTTCTACTAAAAAACTGGAAGTGAAAACTTTTGCATATCGCTTTCATTTTTCTCCGCAAAATCAGTTTTCCACTTTTCGTTTTTCTTCTCCGTTGACATCGCCACTGCGTACGCTAGAATGGCCGCCTCTCTGAAGGGATAGAGTCGCCTTTGCCATCTCCAAAATTGAATTCAGTTGTTTGGGAAACAAATCTACCTGGAATTCACTTTCTGAATCGCGGGAAAGTGCGCGATCTATACGAGGTGGACGGCCAACTGCTGCTCATCGCCACCGATCGCCTCTCCGCCTTTGACGTCGTCTTGCCGACGCCCATCCCGGACAAGGGCCGGGTGCTGACGCAGCTGTCGCTGTTCTGGTTCAACCTGCTGCGCGAGGTCATCCCGAATCACATCGTCACGGCAACCGACTTCCCGGCCCAGCTGGCGCCGTACCGCGCGCAACTGGAGGGGCGCTCCATGCTTTGCAAGCGAACCAATCCGCTGCCAATCGAATGTGTGGTGCGCGGATACTTGTCCGGTTCCGGTTGGAAGGATTATCGCGCCACCGGAAAAATCTGCGGCATCGCCCTGCCGCCGGGGCTGCGCGAGTCGGAACGCCTGCCGGAAGCCATTTTCACTCCTTCGACCAAGGCCACGGCGGGCCACGATGAAAACATCTCATTCGATGGAGCGGTTTCGCTTGTGGGCGCGGAGCTTGCCGAGAAAGTTCGCGCCATCAGCCTGGATATTTACCGCCGGGCCGCCGCCTACGCGGAACCCCGCGGAATCATCCTGGCGGACACAAAGTTTGAATTTGGCCTCGTGGGACAGGAACTGATCTGGATTGACGAGGCTTTGACCCCGGACTCATCTCGTTTCTGGCCCGCGGACGGCTACCAGCCCGGCCGCGCGCAGCCCTCCTACGACAAGCAATACGTGCGCGACTACCTCGAACGGATCGGGTGGAATAAACAACCCCCCGGCCCTGAACTTCCGTCCGATGTCGTTGCCGCGACCCGCGAAAAATACAGGGAAGCGTTCCGGCAGTTAACGGGCCAAGAACTCAGCTAGGCGCGCCGCCGGATCGTCCGGCAGGCGAAGAACTCTTGTGCGGAGCGTGCTACGGTGAAGGAGCAATTGGAGTCGCTGGTTAGTTTGATGGTGGAACGCGGGATCCATTTCGATGAAGCGGTCAATGAATTTGAAAAAAAATTTATCAAGCGTGTGCTGGACCGGTTTCACGGCAATCAATCGCGCGCCGCGCGCCTGCTTGGGATTCACCGCAATACGCTGAGCCGCAAAATCGATCTGTACAAGCTGGACCATCGGCAACGCAGAACCAGGTGACCGGAGTGAGCGGCCAGGGCGACTGCTGACGGGTGAATCCTTTCGCTGCAACCGCCGCAGCGACGCAAGGCTGCTCACTGAATACCCATCGATCCTAATTTACGGTCCGATCGCTGCCACAAAAAAGCTTCGCACTGCGCAACGGATCTGTTCGCGCGAACGTGACTAGCGGATTGAAATCCAATTGGCCGCGCCTCTACAATCGGCGCAAAAAAAATGGCCCCGGAAACTTGCCGGGGCCATTTTCTATTGTGGTTTGGTTGAATCTCACTCGCCTGCGGGAGCCTTTTTGGCCCCAGCTTTCTTGGCTGGGCCTTTCTTGGCACCGCCCTTCTCTTCCGGCAGGTCTTCGGGATTGATCTTGGCTTTGTCCCAGGTCAGCATGAAGGGACTTTGCGTGTAACCGACCAGGGTGCCAGTGAATCGCACGACGGCGTCTTTTTCAAGACGCTTGGCTTCCGGCTGGCCCTCGATCTTGACGGTCATGTTGGGCATGGTGGCCGCCTCGATTTCCTCAGGTGTCTGGCCGCGGTAGACCATCAGGGTCACGTTGTCGCCGTCCACCATGGGCGCGTCCATCACGCGAACGCCGACGTCCGGATATTCGAGGCCGCAGCTGGCGAGCCACATCACTTTGCCGGCGTCACCTCCGGCCATGAGCGCGGGAATGAAGTTCGCCGTATCGTCGCGCGCTTTCTGCAAGTCGGCCGCGCTCGGAACATTCAGCGTGGCGGGCTTATCCGGGGAAGTGGAGGCCAGCATAAGCAGTTCGTTGACCTGATCATCGACCAGTTTGTCGCAGGCGGGCTGCTGGTAACGAATGATTTGGTTCTTAAGGTACGCGCGCACTTGCGCGTCGTTGGGAATCTTCAGATCGATCGCGCGCGCGAGTTCCCAGAAGCCGTCCGTGGCCATGGGCGGAGTCATCTGCAGATCGACGATTCCGAGGCGGTAGTGTGAAACCGCGTCGTTCGGTTCGATGGACAGCAGCGTCTTGTAGTATCCCGCCGCCGCGGTGTAATCCTTCATGCTGGTCGAGGCCAGGGCCGCAACCGCGTTGAAAAGAACTTGCACGCCTTTTTTCTGCTTATCGAACTGTTCGGCGGGAACGTTGTCGGGCTTTTTCAAATCGTCGAGGGCTTTCAGGCCGGCGAGGGCGGCGTCGCGCGCCTTGGTCAGCGCATCGGGAGTTTGCAACGCCTTGTCAGCCATCCCCAGGTAGAACGCCTGGGCGCGGGTGTAATACGCTTCGAGCTTTCCCGCGGCGTCAATTTTGTCGCCCAGCGCGATCATCTTGTCGGCGTAGTCGATCACCTGCGCGTAGTTCTTCAGCGCCATGTAGGTCGTGTAGTAATCGCGGTAAATGTACGGCATCAACGTCGAGTTCGGATAAGCCTTCACAAAATCGTCGAGAAGTTTGATCTTTTGCTGAGGGTTCGTTTCTTTGTCGGCCGCCTGGTATTGGTTATACTCGGCCAGAGAATAAGCGGGCTTCGCCTGCTCCGCAGCCTGCGGGACGGCCCACAATTTGGCCGCGCCAGATCCCATTCCCAGCGCGATCCACAACAGACCGGCGCCCGTCACAATCCACTTTCGTATCATCGGCTTCCAGCCTCCTCAGCAAATTTCACAAAATCCCACATGAAAAACAATAGGTAAGAGTGTCTAGGGACTCAAAGCTCTCGGATTATAGGGAATCCTACTCTGCCGTGCAAGCGTCATTCCCTTTCGCCACCCAACCGGAGTCGTGATTCGCCACGCGGACGCCGCATCCGTCGCGGCGTCTACTAATGTTATGACGACAAATTCCGGAAAAGGGAAGCCTGTCGAGAGAATATCACTAGTCCCCACTCTAAAGGAGAAACAATGCCACCGGCGGATGTCCTTGCAGGTAAGGTCGCCCTGGTCACGGGATCGAGCCGCGGAATCGGCTTGGCCATCGCCCGCCGACTGGGGCAACTGGGCGCTCGCGTTTCGATTTGCGGCCGGGAAAGGGCCAGGCTCGAGCACGCCGCGTCCACGTTGCGCGGCGAAGGAATCGACACGCTCGCAGTTCCGGCGGACGTCTCGCGCGCGGATCAGATTTCCGCGCTGGTTCAAGCCACGCAGCAAACATTGGGACCGATCGACATTCTTGTAAACAAAGCCGGCACCGGGGTGTTTGGGCCGTTCCATGAGTTGGCGGAAGCCGATTGGGATAACGTGCTGGATACAAATTTGAAGTCGGTATTCCTGGCATGCCGGGCGGTGGCTCCGGAAATGATTCGCCGCCAGACCGGCTACATCATCAACATCAGCTCGCTCGCGGGGAAAAATACATTTGCCAATGGCGCGATTTACTGCGCGTCGAAATGGGGGCTTATGGGGTTGACGGGCAGCATGGCGGAGGATTTGCGCGGCTACGGCATCCGCGTGAGCGCCGTTTGCCCCGGCTCGGTGGCCACGGAATTTCCCGGCCAGGGCGGCAAAAACTCCTCGAAAAAACTTCAGCCCGAAGACATCGCGCACGCGGTCGAAGCGCTGGAAACGCAATCCGCGGGAAGCTTCATCAGCGAAGTGCACATCCGTCCGACGCGCAAGCCGTAAGCAGGAACCGGCTTTCAGCCTGTCAGCTTTAGATTCGGCCTCGGCGAAAATTCAAACCTGCCATGCTTTTAGCTTGTGGAGTGGGTTAATACGAGCGCGCACCGCGCCGCAATCAACCCCCTTAGGCTGAACAGGCCGCGGAAAAAGTCATTTATTTTGTCATTCCGAGCGGAGCGAGGAATCTCTCCGCGGATTAGATTTCAGAAAAGAAAGAGAGATTCCCTCGCTCCGCTCGAAATCACATAACGGCGAGGGGCACCCGGCAAGCACGGTCCCACACAGGCTCTTCAGCCTGCCTGGTTTTGGTCCCTGTTCGACGAACGTCTAAACCCACAGGCTGCAGCCCGCCCTATTCATTCCTCTTGACAATAGTCGTTTAAACGAGTATTGTCTCGCCATGCAACGGAAGGTCAAAACCAGACGCGCCAAAGAAGTCGCTCTCGAAGCCCAGGTCTTCGTCAGTCTCATGCGCACCGCCGACGCCCTTTCCCGCGGCGCCGAGGCCCTCCTGAAGCCCTACAGCCTCTCCGGAACGCAGTACAATGTCTTGCGGATCCTGCGCGGCGCCGGCGACGAGGGGCTGGCCTGCCGCGAGGTCGGCGGCCGGCTCATCTCCCGCGATCCGGATATGACTCGCCTGCTCGACCGCATGGAGTCGCGCGGGCTGATTGCCCGCGCGCGGGAAGCGCAAGACCGCCGGGTTGTAAAGACCCGTATCACCGAGGAAGGTCTCCGGCTTCTGGAAGAGCTGGACCAGCCCGTGCACCAGTTGCATCGCCGGCAGTTCCGCCACCTTCCCGTCAGGCAACTCCGGCAGCTCTCAAAACTGCTCGAGCGCGCCCGCGAGCGCGCCGTGGAGGCGGACATACCCGAATGATTTCAAGGCCCATCCCTTTCATTCCCGAAAAATGCACTGATTCAAGGAGGAAATAAAATGAATACCGCAGTCACCACCGCAACACGAGTCACGAATCCGACCAAATGGCAGATCGATCCTGCGCATTCGGCCGCGCACTTCAGCGTCCGGCATTTGATGATCTCGAATGTTCGCGGAGAATTCACCAAGCTCAGCGGCACCGCGGTCATCGACCCGACCAATCCGGCAGCCTCATCCGTTGAGGTGACCATTGACGCGACATCCGTGAATACGCGCGAGCCGCAACGGGACGAGCATCTTCGCAGCGCTGATTTCTTCGATGTCGCAAATCATCCGACTCTCACTTTCCGTTCCAAGCGCGTCCAAGCCAAAGGCGCCGACGAGATCAAGTTGATAGGCGACCTGACCATTCGCGGCGTCACCAAGGAAGTAAGCTTCGACGTGGAAGGTCCGACTCCCGCCGTAAAGGACCCCTGGGGAAATATCCGCGCAGGAATTACGGCCACGGCAAAAATCAACCGCAAGGATTTCGGCGTCGCCTTCAATGCCTTGACTGAAACGGGCGGAGTGGTTGTGGGAGATGAAGTGAAGATCACGATCGAAGCCGAATTGATCCAACAAGCGCCTGCGGCGTGATTTGGGCCGAGGAGTCGCGGCCTCCAGTAGCACAGGCTTCAGCCCGTGCTACTGGAGCCCTGAAAGGAAAAGCTTTCCGATGAGCGTAGAAAAATTGGCCGAGACACAAGTACCCATTCACGAATTGATTCAGCGGCGATGGAGCCCGCGGGCCTTCTCCGACCGTCCGGTTGAACCCGCTAAAATCCTGGCTCTTTTCGAAGCCGCCCGCTGGGCTGCCTCCGCGAGCAATGAGCAGCCGTGGGCTTTTGTGGTGGCCACCCAAGAGGATCGGAAAAATTTCGAGGCTCTGGCCGGAGTGCTGGTAGACTTCAATCGCGCCTGGGCCGACAAAGCGCCCGTCCTGATTCTGACTCTGGCGCATATCCGATTCGAAAAGGACGGAAAACCCAACCGGTACGCATTTTACGATCTGGGCCAGGCGGCCGCGAACTTGTCCTTACAGGCGACGGCTCTGGGCCTGGCGACGCATTCCATGGCCGGGTTTAATGTGGAGGCCGCGCGCGAGCGCTTCGCGGTGCCCGAGGGATGGGAGCCAGTCAGCGTTATCGCGATCGGATACCCGGGAAGTCCGGACTCGCTGTCGGAGAAATTGCGGCAACGGGAAACCGCGCAGCGCCAACGTAAGCCGCTGGAGAAATTTGTTTTTTCGGGCTCGTGGGGCCACCCGGCTCCGGTCGCTGTTTCTTCCGAAGCCAAGTGAACTGAAAACTGAATGACCGAGATACTCCAGTTTGTGGTCCGGCACGGGTACCTGCTGGTGTTCGCGTGGGTGTTTGTCGAGCAGGGTGGGCTTCCCGTGCCTTCGGCGCCGCTGCTGCTGGCCGTCGGAGCCCTTTCCGGAGTGCACCAGATGAATTTGGGAGTGGCGATCGCGTTCGCGGTTATCGGCGCGCTGGCCAGCGATTCGATGTGGTACGTAATCGGCCGCCAGAAAGGCGTCCGGGTGCTGCAATTTCTTTGCCGGATTTCGCTCGAACCCGACTCCTGCGTCCGAAGAACGCAAGTGAGTTTTGCGCGCAACGGCGCGCGCGTGCTGCTCGGCGCGAAATTTATCCCCGGCTTGAACGCGATGGCCGCGCCTCTGGCGGGAATCATCCGGATGGGCTGGAGAAAGTTTCTATTGTTCGATGCCATCGGCGCGCTGGCCTGGGTGAGCGCTTTTGCCGTCACCGGCTACGTGTTCAGCGGCGAGATCGAGCGCGTCGCCGCCAGGGCCGCTTATCTTGGAGAATCGCTGCTCTTTCTCTTGCTGGCAGCATTCGCGGGATATATTTTCTGGAAATTCTATAACCGCCAAAAATTCCTGCGCAAACTGAAAATCGCCCGAATCACTCCCGAAGAACTGAAGGAAAAAATGGACGCGGGCGAGGACATCCTGGTGGTCGACCTGCGGCATTCCCTGGATTTCGACGCGAACCCCGAAACAATTCCCGGAGCCCTGCATGTGGACGCCGCGGAGTTTGAAGAAGCCTCCGACGTCATTCCCCGGGACCGCGAAATTGTATTATTTTGCGCCTGCCCTAACGAAGTGACCGCCGCCCGGCTCGCGCTTCTGCTGCGCAGCAAGGGCATCACGCGCATCCGCCCGCTCTCCGGAGGCTACGAAGGATGGCGCAGCCGAGGCTTCCCCTTGAGCCAAGGCAAAAGCGAAACCGGCGATATCCAACCCGCCAAAGCGTAAGAAGCCAAGTAGGAGCTGAAGCCTGTCCTGCGCGAGCCGCGCGTCGTGCACTCAAGCTACAAACGCGGAAGCACGATTCCCTGCTGCGCCTGGTACTTCCCCTTCTTATCCTTGTAGGAAATTTCGCATTCCTCATCGGACTCAAAAAATAGAACCTGGCACAGACCCTCGTTGGCGTAGATCCTGGCGGGAAGCGGTGTGGTGTTGCTGATTTCGAGGGTTACGAATCCCTCCCATTCCGGCTCGAAGGGCGTGACGTTCACGATAATTCCGCAGCGCGCGTAGGTCGACTTCCCCAGGCAAATGGTGAGAACGTTGCGCGGGATGCGGAAGTACTCCACCGAGCGCCCCAGCGCGAAGGAGTTGGGCGGCACCAGGCACTCGGCGCCCTTGAACTCGACAAGCGAGCGCGAATCGAAATGCTTCGGATCCACGATCGTGGAGTTCACGTTCGTAAAAATGCGGAATTCGTCGGCCACGCGGATGTCGTAGCCGTAGCTGGACACGCCGTAGCTGATCACGCCGTCGCGGACCTGGCGGTCCTCAAACGGCTCGATCATTTTGTGCTGCAGCGCCATCTTGCGTATCCAGTGATCCGGCTTTACCGACATCCAGGGCCTCCCGCGTGAACTTGCAAAACGCGCATCTTAACCGAGCGCGTTCACCTTGACAACCTGCAACTGCGTGTCTAGCATAGCTTGCCGTTGAACAGCGGGAGGGCGGAGTGATCAAGCTGGATATAGTGAACGCGGTAGTAACCAAGACCGGCGTAAGCCGGACCAAAGCGGAAGAGGCCGTCGAAACCGTTTTCGAAGCAATGAAGGCCGCGCTCGGCAAAGGCGAACGCATCGAGTTGCGCCGCTTCGGTGTCTTCAACGTCCGCCCACGCAAAACAGGCATCGGCCGCAACCCGCGAACCGGCCAGGAAGTCAGTATTCCGCCAGGCAAGGCGGTGCGCTTCAAGCCCGGCAAGGAACTGCAAACGCTCTGAACTCGATTTCCGATTGCTGCCGTATCTTCAGCCATTTCCGACGGGCGTCTCTTGCAGGCGATTTCTGTTCTTTTCCGCGCGCGAATGCGCATCCAATGGCCTATGAGCGATCGCAGCGAATTTGAGTTTGAGTCCGCTCCCGCGGAAACACTGACCCCGGCAGTAACCGCCTGGGACCTGCCTCCCAATCCCTACTGGGAAAATCAGGATGTCCGCCGGCAGCGGAAATCGTTTGCCATCGCCGTTTTACTTTTTGTGCTGACGCTGATCTCCACGCTCGCCGTCGGCGCGCAATTTGCGTCCTCCTATGCGTCCGGACAAACGCCGGATTTTGACGAACTCTTTTCCACGTACGGGACGCTACTGGCACATCCTCAACTTTTACTGGCCGGCGTCCCGTTCGCTTTCACGCTGATTGGTATTTTGCTGGCGCACGAACTGGGGCATTTTTTCGCCTGCCGTTATTATGGGATTTCGGCGAGCTATCCCTATTTCATTCCGGCGCCCACGCTGATCGGAACGCTTGGCGCGTTCATCCGCATTCGCTCTCCGATCTACAATCGTAAAGCTCTGTTTGATGTGGGCCTCGCCGGGCCCGTGGTCGGCTTTCTCTTTGCTATTCCGGCCCTGGCGATCGCTATTTTCTATTCGAGAGTGGTGCCGTTTTCCGACGCGCACGCTTCGATTGTCTTCGGCCAGCCGGTGGTGATGCGCTGGCTGGTTGCCCTGCTGCGTCCCGGCGTCCCACCCGGCGATCTGCTGCTGCATCCCGTGGGACGCGCGGCCTGGGTCGGATTATTCGCGACGGCGTTGAACCTGCTGCCGGGCGGACAGTTGGATGGCGGGCACATCCTGTATTCCGTGGCCAGCAAATATCACCGCAGAATCACGCTGGGTGTCGCGCTGCTTTTGATTCCTCTCGGCGTGGTTTTTTGGAGGGGTTGGATCCTGTGGTCGATCCTGCTGCTGGCAATCGGCTTCCGTCACCCGCCTTTGATGAATCGGTGGGAGCAGCTCGACCGCCAGCGGCTGGTCTGGGCCGCTGTAGCCGTGCTGATGTTTATTCTGTGTTTCATGCCCATGCCGGTGACCCTTCAGTAGAATCAGGTAGCACAGACTTCAGTCTGTGGATTTTCGGCCCGGTGACGCGACGTGAAATCCACAGACTGAAGTCTGTGCTACAAAGAACTTAAAACAGACTGAGCGGATCCACATCCACCAGCACCGCCTTCTGGGGAATTTCCTTCTCCTCGCTGAACGCCAGCAATTCCGAAACCGCGCGCGTAAGCTGCGCCCGCCGGGGAGCCTTCAATAACAATTGGAAGCGATATTCGCGCTTGAGCCGCGCCAGCGGCGCCGCGGCTGGGCCCAGAACTTTCACGCCGCGCGATTCCTGCGGCGCGAGGAACGCCGACAACTGGCGCGACCAGCGGATGGCATTCTCGATTTTCGTGTCGCACACCAGAATACTGGCCAGCGCCGTAAACGGCGGATAGTGCAGCAGTCTTCGGAATTGCAACTCTTTTTCAAAGAAGGTCACGTAGTCCTGCCGCGCGGCCAATTGAATCGCGTAGTGTTCCGGATAGTAGGTCTCGACGAGCACTTCGCCGGGCAAGTCGCCGCGTCCGGCACGGCCCGCGACCTGCGTCAGCAACTGAAAGGTGCGCTCGGCGGCGCGGAAATCGGGCAAGCTCAGCTGCGAATCGGCTGAAATCACGCCGACAAGCGTGACCCGCTGAAAATCATGGCCTTTGGCGACCATTTGCGTGCCCACCAGGATGTCGATTTTGCCCGACGCGAAATCGCCGAGCACCTGCTGGTACGCTTGCTTGGTTCGCACGGAATCCCGGTCCAAACGGGCGACCGTCGCGGCTGGAAATTTCTGGCGCAGTTTTTCTTCCAGTTGTTCCGCTCCCGCACCAAAAAAATAAATATGCTCCGAATTGCACTTTGGGCAGCTCTCCGGCACACGCCGCGAGAATCCGCAGTAGTGGCATTCGAGCCGGTTGCGCTGCTTGTGATAGGTCAAGGAAATGCTGCAGTTCTCGCATTGCACGCCCGCGCCGCAGGAGCGGCAAATCACAAACCAGGAATAACCGCGGCGATTGATGAGAATGAGCGATTGCGTTCCCTCGGCGAGCCGCGCGGCGACGGCTTCGCTGAGTTTCGAGGAGATTGGCCCGGCATGGTGCGTGGCCTTGAAATCCTCGCGCAGATCGACGATTTCCACCGGCGCGAGCGGCCGGTTCTCCACGCGCGAATCCAGCTGCAGAAGCTGATATTTACCCGACCGCGCGTTCTGAAAACTTTCCAGGGAAGGCGTCGCGGACCCGAGCAGGGCGACGGCGCCTTCGAGCTTCGCGCGCACCACCGCAACATCCCGCCCGTGATAGCGCGGCGTTTCTTCCTGCTTGTAGCTGGCCTCCTGCTCCTCGTCGACTACGATCAGTCCGAGATTTTCGACCGGCGCGAATACCGCCGAACGTGTTCCCACCACCACGCGAGCCTCGCCGCGCCGCACGCGCCACCATTCCCGCGCGCGCTCCACTTCCGGCAGCGCGCTGTGCAGCACGGCTACGCCCGCGCCGAATCGCGCGCGAAACAATCTCCCGCACCAGAGTGTCAGCGCAATTTCCGGAACCAAAACCAGGGCGCTCTTGTTTCCCGCCAGCGCCGCCTCAACCGCGCCGAGATAGACTTCCGTCTTTCCGCTGCCGGTCACGCCGTAGAGAAGCCCGGTGGTGAACGCGCCCGCGTCGAGCCATCCGCGGATCACTCCCAATTCGCGCGTTTGATCTTCGTTCAGAATGTTCGAGGGCGGCGCGAAATCGGCATCGAACAAATTTTCTTCCACGGCCAGCGGCTCTTCCCAGCACTTCAGTTTTTCCTGCCCGATCATTCGTTCAATGAGTGGGCGCGACACCCCGGCAAGTTTTGCGAGTTGCGGAAGCGGCAGCGGCCCGCGCTCCTCCGCGAGCACATGAAAAACGCGCGCCTCTTTTTCGGAGAGCGAAGCGCCCGTTTCTGAGTTCGCGGAATCCGTCGAATTGGCCGCGTTCCAGGCTACAATTTTCTGCACCCGCGCCTGACGGTGCACGGCGACTTCGCGCGCTTCGAGCTGCTTGCGCCGCTGCAACCGCTCCGCGGCTGCTTCGCCGCCGGGCAGCTTGCGCAGACGGTCCGCGCGCACCGGCCGGCCTTCGATTTCCATCAGTGAAAGCAGAGCCAGTTCAGCCACTTCGGATTCGCTGCGATTTCCCGCTGCATCCAGTTCAGCGCGGCGCGCGCGGCCCGCATCCGTCATCAAAAACTCGCGCTCGTGGCGCAGATCGATTTGCGGCGGCAGCATCGCCCGGAACACTTCTCCGACCGGCGCCACGTAGTAACCGGCAACCCAGCGGCCCAATTCCACGAGATTCAGCGGCAGCGCAGAAATTGCATCCAGCGCTTCCACAATTTCCCTTACATTCTTTACGCGTTGGGGATCGGGCCGCCGGACCGGCGCCTCCACAACTACACCGCTCATGGCGCGATTGCGAAACGGAACGAGCACGCGGCTGCCCACGCTCACCGATCCGGCGAGACGCTCCGGAATCTCATATGTGAACAGCGAGCGCAGCGGAACCGGCAGCGCGACTTCGCAATAAGTGGGAGGCATGTGCGGGAAACAGTCTAGCCCGAACTTCCGGCAAGATGGAAATCGTGGCAGGCCACAGTAGGACAGGCTTTCAGCCTGTCAGCTTTAGCTCATCGCCGGCCGACATATAAACCAGACAGGCTGAAGCCTTTACTTGGACGCTTTCTTCGCTTTCAACCCGAGATGCGCCATCACCTTTTGCAGATCCTTCCAGACTTCGCCCTTGGCATTCGGGTTGCGCAGCAGATAGGCAGGATGATACGTCGCCATAAGCTTGGTGTTCCGAAAGTCAAACCAAGTGCCGCGATATCGCGAAATGGATTCCTTGGTTTTCAAAAGTTCCTGCGCGGCGGTTGCCCCAAGGCAGACAATCGCCTTCGGAGCGATGGCATCCAGTTGGCGATACAAATAAGGGGAGCAGGTCGCGACTTCGTCGTCCTCGGGCCTGCGGTTTTCCGGCGGCCGGCATTTCACCACGTTGCAGATATAGACCTGTTCGCGCGAGAGGCCCATCGCGTCAATCATTTGCGTCAGGAGTTTTCCGGCGCGGCCAACAAAAGGCAATCCTTGCACGTCTTCATCGTGCCCGGGACCTTCGCCCACAAAAACAAGTTCGGCGCGCGGATTGCCGGCTCCGAAAACAATCTTGTTGCGCTGTTTGTGGAGCCTGCAGCGCGTGCATTCCCCGAGGTCCCCATGGATTCGATCCAGCGTGTCGCCTTCGACGCGCTCGGCGGCATCGAACAGCGACACCGCGTTTACGATCGGAAGCACGGGAAGCGTCGGCGTGCTCTTGGGAGCCTCGACGGCTTTCGCCGATTGGCTGGCAGACCGCAGGGGCCGGTCCGTTAGCTCGGATTGTGGCGAGGGTTGTGGCGCAAGTCGTGGTGCGACATCCGCTGCTGCCGGTACAGACGTAAACGCGGCCGCGGCGTTTGCCGCCACGCGTTTGGTCGGGCGTTTTCCCATGGTTCTCCGGTCGGTATAAAACGCACCGAGATTTAAATCGTCGTAATAGCGAAGCCAGGCTTCCAGTTTTTCGCGTGGTGTTTGCGTGGAGGTGGAATCCATCGGCAGTTCAGCGCGAACGCTGCGTGGCGGCCGCATGCCCCGCCGGTTGCCGCAAGCCGCGCAATTGATCGAGAATCCGGTGCGCCGCGTCGATCTTGGGCATGCGAGGGAAGGCTTTTTCGCTCCCACCCCGGAAGTAGAGCGTGATCACATTCGTGTCGTGATCGAAGCCGGCGCCCTCGGCCGTCACGTCATTGGCAACGATCAGATCGGCTTGCTTGGATTCCAGTTTGGCCCGCGCATGGACGGCAACGTTCTCAGTCTCCGCGGCAAAGCCGATCAGCAGGCGATCGCCCTTGCCGCGCGCGATGTCGGCCAGAATGTCCACCGTGGGCTCAAGCTCCAAATTCAGCCGGCCCTGGACGCGCTTCATCTTTTTTGTTGCACGCGCCACCGGCCGGTAATCGGCCACGGCCGCCGCCATGATCAGCGCGGTTGCGCCCGGAAAATGTTCAAGCACCGCGTGACGCATCTGGTCGGTATTGCGCACGGAAACAAACTGGACGCCCTGGGGCGGATCGAGGCGCGTCGGACCACTGATCAAAATCACGTGCGCGCCGCGCCTGGCCGCCGCCTGCGCCAGCGCGTAACCCATCTTGCCGGAAGAGCGATTGGTCAGGAAGCGCACCGGGTCCAGGTCTTCGCACGTGGGGCCGGCTGTGACAATCACCGTTTCATCCTGCAAGTCGTGTGAAATTCCCAGGCGTTCCCGCACGGCGCTGGCGATGGCCTCGACGCTGGCAAGCCGACCCGCGCCGGTCATTCCGCAGGCGAGGTAGCCTTCCTCGGGCGCAACAACGTGAACGCCGCGGGCGCGCAGCGTCTCCACGTTTTCCTGCGTCGCCGGGTGTTCCCACATGTTGACGTTCATGGCCGGAGCCACAACCACGGGCGCGGTGGTCGCCAGATAGAGCGTGGTGAGGAAATCGTCCGCAAGGCCGCGCGCCATGCTGGCGATCGTGTTCGCAGTGGCCGGCGCCACCACCAGGAGATCGATCCGCTGGGCCACGGCGATATGTTCGATGGCGCTCTCCACATTCGCGCCCGCGGATTCTTCCGCGCCAAACATTTCGGTAATGACTTTCTGTCCGGTGAGAGCGGCAAACGTAAGGGGGGTAATAAATTCCTGCGCGCTTCGAGTCATCACCACTTGCACATCGATGTCTTCCTGCTGGAGCTTGCGCACCAGTTCCGCCGCTTTGTAAGCAGCCACGCCGCCGCAAACACCCAGTGCCACGCGCATAATTGTTTCGCGACCTTCGTTCTTAGTCCTTGCGCCGCTTTCCGTCCTTGTCGATCGCATCGCCCGGGATTTCAGGCAACTGATATTCGAGCACGCCCGCGCCCAGTTCCTCGATGGCCACTCGAGTGGACTTGTGCGAGCGGGGATTGGCCACCAGCGGCGAAGCCCCTAGCATCAGCTGCCTCGCCCGCCGCGCCGCCACCACTACGAATGCAAACTTGCTGTCCGGTGCCTGAGTCTCAGCCGTCATGAGATCGTTATCCTCCAAAAGATTCCAATATTTTTCGCGCTCGCTCGCTCAAGCAACTGCGAAGGCAGCGCGCGGCCACCGTAATGGCCTGAATTTCGCGTCCCGCGCGCTCCATTTCGTCATTCACTACCAAAAAATCGTATTCCGTGTATCGCTGAATTTCCTGCCGGGCCCGTTCCAGCCTGCGCCCGATGGCGTCTTCGGAGTCTTGCCCGCGCGCGCGCAGCCTTCGCTCCAGCTCTTCCTTCGCGGGCGGAAGAATGAAGATGGCCACCGCGAAAGGGAGGCTCTGTTTTACCTGTTCCGCGCCCTGCACGTCAATTTCGAGCACCAGGTCCAGACCCTTGCTCCTGGCATCATCCAGCCAGCGGCGCGGCGTGCCATACTGGTGTTTTCCGAATACGCGGGCGTGTTCCAGGAACGCCCCGGCGCGAACCCTGCGGTCGAATTCCTCTTCGGATATAAAATCATACCATTTTCCGTCGCTTTCGGTAGTGCGCGGCGGACGCGTTGTGCAGGAAACGGAAAGCATGGTCCCCGGCACTTCCAGCATTTTCCGAACCAGCGTGGACTTTCCCGACCCCGAGGGTCCGGAAACGATGAACACCAGTGGCTGCTGTGCCTGTGCCAGCGTCATTCGACGTTCTGCGCCTGTTCCCGCAGCTTTTCGATGTCGGACTTCACTTCCAACGCCAATTCCGTGATCGCCAGGCCCTCGGACTCCACCCCCGGAGTTTTGGAAAGCAAGGTGTTGGCTTCGCGCTGCATTTCCTGCAGCAAAAAATCGAGTTTCTTTCCGGCCTCGCCCACCCCGGTCAGCAATTTTCCAAACTGTTCCACGTGACTGCGAAGCCGCGCGAGTTCCTCGCTAACGTCGCTGCGCTCCGCCAGCAGCGCGGCTTCCTGCGCCAGGCGTATCGGGTCAAGCTGCACGCCTTTCAACAAATCAGCGAGGCGTTCCGCTAGGCGGCGTGCGATCGCCGGGCGCACGCGCTCCGCGAGCGTCTCAATTTCCCCGGTTCGAACCGCAATCTTTCCCAGGATTACCTGCATCTCCACGGTCAGGGATTGCCCTTCGGACCGGCGCATCGCCTCCAGCTTGTTCAGCGCCTGTTCCAGGCAGGTTTCGACCTGTTCGCCGAGTTTTTCCTGCTTCTCCTCGTTTTGCAGGTCGCTCGCGCCTCCGGGCCCCGCCACGACTCCCGGAAGCCGGAATAGCGCGACCAGGTCAGGCTCCGCCTTTACCCCGAACTCCTGCCGCAATTTTTCAACGGCCCTGATGTACGATTCCACCATCGCCTGATTGATTTCGATCGATCCGATCCCGCCCGCCTCGTAGTAAATATTTACGTCCACATGGCCGCGCCGCAGGCGGTTTCGAATCGTTTGCCGGATGCGCGACTCGAACACTTCGAACCCGTCCGGCATCCGAAGATGCAAGTCCAGGAAACGATGGTTGACGCTTCGCAGGTTGATTCGCACGGAGGTTCCTTCGCGCTCGACGCGGGCCTGCGCGAAGCCGGTCATCGAATAAATTCCCGTGAGCGAAGCATTTTCTTTTGAAGTCGTTGCTTTCATCGATCAGCCTTGGGCGCGGGTGTATGCTCGTCTATGTCTGCAAACTGCATTTCGTAGAGGCGCGCGTAGATCCCCCCCCGTGCCAGCAATTCCACGTGCGTGCCTGTTTCCGCGATTGAGCCATCCTCCAGAACGATAATCTTGTCCGCGCGCCGGATGGTGGACAGCCGGTGGGCAATGACAAATGCGGTGCGGTCCATCATCAAGTTCGACAGAGCTCGCTGCACCAGCATTTCCGATTCGGAATCCAGCTCCGATGTAGCTTCGTCCAGGATCAGGATGGGCGAATCCTTCAAAATCGCCCGGGCGATGGCGATGCGCTGGCGCTGGCCGCCGCTGAGGCGCTGGCCGCGGTCGCCAAGCATGGTCTGGTAGCCTTGCGGCAAGTCCTGAATGAAATCGTGCGCCAGCGCCGCTTTGGCCGCTGCTTCCACGCGATCTTTCGGCAGCCCCGGACGCCCGTAACATATATTGTTCCACACCGTGTCATTAAACAGAATGGTCTCCTGCGTGACGATGGCCATCTGTTCGCGCAGGGACCGCATCGTCACTTCGCGCACGTCAACGCCGTCGATGCGCAGGGAGCCGGAGGTGACGGGATAAAAGCGCGGCAGGAGATTCACGAGCGTGGTTTTGCCCGCGCCACTCGATCCAACAATTGCGATGGCTTCGCCGGCGCGCGCTTCGAACGAAATATCGCGCAGGATGGGCAGATCGGGATCGTAGGCAAAGCTTACGCCATCGAATTGCACGCTACGTGAAAAAGGCGCAAGAGGCTGAAGCTGCGGCTCCACCGCGGGCTCTTCCGAGCTGCCGATATACTCAAAAACTTTCGCCGTCGCCCCAAACGCCAGCTCGAATTGCTGGTAGACCGTGCCCAGCCCTTTCACGGGCTCATAAGACTTGAACAGGGCGTACACGAATGTCAGGAAAACCGGCGCGGTCATCACCCCGATCTTGATTTGCCCTCGCGCATACATCAGCAACAGCACGATGACCACGGCGCCCAGCAAATCCATGATCGGCGAAGTGACAACCGCCGAGCGAATCCAGCGCATATTTTCACGCAGCAAACGCCGCGCCGCTTCACGGAACTTGGCGATCTCGAAGTCCTCCATGCCGAAGGCCTTCACCACCCGGTTGCCGCTGACGGTCTCCTGCAAAATCTGGGAGAGCTCTCCGATGCCCGCCTGGATTTTCTCCGTGGAGCGGCGAATGCGCTTGCCCAATGTCCGGACCGGCCAGACCACCAGTGGAAGGAGAATGACCGAGCCCAGCGTCATCTTCCAACTGCTCGCGAATAACACCACGAGAAGGAAAAAAAGCGTGAACATGTGCCGGAAAGCGAGCGCCAGATATTCCGAAAATACGTTGCGAACTCGCTCGACATCGTTAATGACGGTGGAGAGCAATCGGCCGGTCTGATGATGCTGAAAGAAACCGATGGGCTGCCGGACAACCTTCGCATACACCTGATTCCGCAAGTCGGTGACGCCCGCGATCCCAGCGTACTGCACCAGAACATTGCCAAAATACTCCGCAACGCCCTTGCCGATGAAAACCGTCAGGATCGCAATGGAAAATAGCGTCCCTACACTGTGAATCCGGGAGGGCAGGAAGGAATTCAGGTAGATTGCCTGGTGATTGAAGGGGTTTTGGATCAGAAGAAGCCGGTTATCGGGGGCTTTGGGATTGAGCACGCTTCCAAAAATCGGAGCGATCATCAGGGCGATCAACCCCTCCGCCAACCCGACCACGGAAAGACACACGACCCCGGCCGCCAGCCGCAATTTGTACGGCATGACGTAACGCAGCAGCCTTCCGAGTTCTTCTCGCTTGTTCAAAGAAATCGCTGACCCTCTGTATGACGGATGAATGCCGCAGGCCTTGGTACGCTACGAATCGCCCGCCTTTTTGTCAAGCCAACGCGCCCCCAGGCCCGTGTCCCCAAATCTGGGTGGCTCCGAATCTGAGTGACCCGAATCTGGTTGACCCGAATCTGAGCTGCTGCGCCCTTAGGAGGGCCGAGCTTCAGCTCGGCCATAACGGTTGCTTTTAGCGGTCGGCTTCAGCCGCAGAAGCTTCCGGGGCTAAAGAGCCCTTTAGCGATCGACGCGTTACGCCGGGCCCGAAGTCCCGGCATTCTAAAAACGCTGTCCTACTTCGCCAGGTCGCGATGCACAACTTTAGAAGCGTATCCTTTTTTTTGCAGCGTTTTGCTTACCGCTTCCGCCAGCATCACCGAACGGTGCCGCCCGCCGGTGCAGCCAAACGCAATCGTCAGGTAGCTCTTCCCTTCCCGGATATAGTGCGGAATCAAATAGACGAGCAAGCCCTCGACGCGCCGCAGAAATTCCCCGGTTTGCGGGAACGACCGAATGTAACGAGCCACCCGCGGATCGCGTCCCGAATATTTTCGCAGTTTGGGAATGAAGTGGGGATTGGGCAAAAAGCGGACATCGAATACCAGGTCGGCGTCAGCCGGAAGCCCATACCGGTATCCGAAGCTCACGAGGGAAACCATCATCGGCCGCTGGTCCGTTTTCTGGAACCGGCGGATGATGAACTGCCTCAACTCATGCACGTTGAATTTGGTGGTGTCGATGACCACGTCGGCGAGCTTGCGAATCGGCTCCATCAGCACGCGTTCGCGGCGCAAGCCCTCAAGTACGGGACGGTCATGCCCCAACGGATGCGGCCGCCGCGTCTCGCTGAAGCGCCGCAGCAAAGCCTCCTCGCTCGCCTCGATGAATACCAGCGTCGAAGGATCCTCGCCGCGCAATTGGTGCAGAATCGCGGGCAACTTCTCCAGTTGGCCGCCCTCGCGCGCATCAACCAGCAGCGCGGCGCGCTGGAACGCTCCGCCGGCCTGCATGTGCAATTCACTGAACGTGGGAATCAACGCGACAGGAAGATTATCGACGCAGTAAAAGCCGAGATCCTCGAAGGTTTTAAGTACGGTGCTCTTGCCCGAGCCGCTCAGGCCGGTGAGGACCACCAGTTGCCGGGCGTCGCGTGGAGTTCGGCGCTTCACGCGCACCGGCCTACGCCTTGACCCGGCGTTGGTGGGTGCTCGGAATGCGGAGGTCTTCGCGGTATTTGGCGACGGTGCGCCGGGTGACGTGGATTCCGGCATCATCCAGTTTTTTGGCGATCAGATCGTCGGTGAGCGGGTGGGTCGTGTCTTCTTCATCGATCATTTTTTTCACCAGGCGCTTGAGCGTCTGCAGCGACATGTTGCTGCCTTCCGGGCCGTTGACCGATTCCGAAAAGAAGGATCGCAGCTCCAGAACACCCTGCGGCGTGTGCGCATACTTGCTCGATACAGCGCGGCTGACGGTCGAAGGATGCACGCCCACTTCCTCGGCGACTTCCTTGATCATCATGGGCTTCAGGCGATCGGCGCCGTGATCTAGGTATTCGGCCTGCCGCTGGATGATGATCTGGCAAACGCGCAGGATGGTATGCTTGCGCTGTTCGATGCTCTTCATCAACTGCATCGCGGCGGTCACGCGCTCCTTCACGTAATTGCGCACTTCGCGGTCGGCGGCGTCGCGCGCCATCAGGCGCCGGTACACGGGCGAAAGGCGCAGTTGCGGCACGTCATCGTCGTTCATGAAGACTTGCCACTGATCATCCACCTTGCGGAAATATACGTCGGGCTCGACCAAGCGCGGCTGCGTCTTGTTGTAGCGCAACCCGGGGCGCGGATCGAGTTTCTTGATCACGTCCACCGCCCGCTTGACGAGTTCCACGGGGCGATTCAGCGCGCGCGCAATTTCCTTCAACTGGTTGGCCTGCAGGAGCCGCGCCAGCGGCGTTTCCGCATTCAGTTCCTCGGCCTCGCTGGCAGCGAGCGGCCGCTTTGGCAAACATTCCGAGACGATCTGCATGGCGAGCGCGTTTTGCCCGTCCAGCGTACGAAGCTGCGTCAGCAGGCACTCGCGCAGGTTGCGCGAAGCCACGCCCAGCGGGTCGAATTCCTGCACCACCGCCAGCGCCTCCTCGACGTCTTCCATCGAATACTTTCCGTTTTGCGAAATTTCTTCCAGCGAAGCGCTGAGGTAGCCGTTCTCATCGAGGTTGCCGATGATCGCTTCGGCGATCTCGCGCACCACGTCGTTGCAAACCGTTACGCTCAATTGCCACGCCAGATGTTCGGTAAGCCCTTGCGCCGAGGAAAGGAACTTGTCGAACGACGGACGCTCGATGGTTTCCGATTCGCCGCGCTCGGGATTCCCTCCGCCGCTGTCGAGATATTGATTGAAAAAAGACGCCACATCGAAATCCTCAAAGGGACTGGGGGGTTCGACCTCGGGAATTTTTTCGGTCTCCGCTTTCAGGAAGGTTTCGTCGCTGTAGTCGTCCGGGGTAACGCTTTCTTCGGACAATTCCTCGAGGACGGGATTCTCAATCATCTCCTGATTGATCATCTCCCGAAGCTCGAGACGGTTAAGCGCCAGCACGCTCACCATCTGGACCAGGCCAGGCGTAAGGATCTGCTTCTGCGCGACCCGTAGGTGAAGTTTTGGCTGCAGCCAGCTCATAAGCGTCAATTCAAGCGGAAATGGTCTCCGAGATACACTCGGCGAACTTCGGCATTTCCGCTAAGGTCATCCGGTGTCCCGGCGGCAAGCACTTTGCCATTTTGGACGATGTACGCGCGATTCGTGACGCTCAGGGTTTCCCGTACCTGGTGGTCGGTTACCAGAACACCAATTCCCTCGCGGCTCAAATCGCTGATAATCTTCTGGATATCCACGACGGTCAAAGGATCGATTCCAGAGAAAGGCTCGTCCAGCAGAATGAAAGCAGGCTCCAGCACCAGCGACCGCGCAATCTCCAGGCGGCGCCGTTCGCCCCCTGAAAGCGTGTAAGCCCCGTTGGATCGCACCGTTTCCAGCTTCATTTGCGCCAATAACTCCTCGAGACGGTCACGCTGTTGCTCCGAAGTCAGAGGCAGCGTTTCCAGGACCGCAATCAGGTTCTCTTCGACCGTAAGCTGCCGGAAAACCGAAGGTTCTTGCGGCAAATAACTGATCCCGCTGCGGGCCCGGAGGTACATGGGGAGGTCGGTAATGTCGTCCCCGTTTAGAAGGACGCGCCCGGAATCCGGCCGGGCTAAACCTACCAGAATATAAAACGTCGTTGTCTTCCCAGCGCCGTTAGGCCCCAGAAGCCCTACCACTTCGCCCTGACTGATCTCTAAGTTCAGATCATCGACTACTTTACGCCCACGATATGACTTACTGAGCTCGACGGCCTGGAGCTTGAGCATACCATGTCATTTCCCGACCTCGTGAAGCGTCACGGTCTTCGAACCATCCGCCGAATCCACAAGAATCCTATCATCAGCAAAATAGAAGGTCAATTGACGCCCCGTGGTGGTGTCCCCAGTTGAGCTATATAAAGTTGGTTTCCCTTCCGAAAGAACAAACTTGCCTTCCGAGGCCGTATACTCGGCCCGATTTGAAGTTCCGCGGCGATCCTGCTGCTGCACGGTCACATCTCCGCTGGCCACTGACCGCGACAATTGTTTGGCGCCTCCTGAGCCCGCGTCAGAGAAATAGAGATCGATCCGGTCGGCTTGGATCGAGCCGCGCTCGGAATCCACTCTGGCATCGTGTTCGATCCGGCCGCGCGATTCCGCCTCCCAATACGTAAGTAATCCTCCGTAAACGTGGCCCAACTGCGTGGAGGCGCGAGCATCCGAAGGGCTGGAAATTCCGCTGGACTTCGATAACTGCTTTGTTGGCTTGCTCGAAGTTACCTCGGAGGCGTCCCGTGGCTTCGGGCTCCAGGCTGCCTGTGGAAAAACGCCGTCTACGTGGCCCTTGGCCTGCAACGTGTGTGTCGCGCTGTCCAGTTCGATGGAGTCACCCTGGATCACCGATTGTCCCTGCCACATTCTCGCTTTACCCGAGTACACCGCGTGACCTCGCGCCGTATCCGCCACCAGGCGTTCCGCCGAAATGTGCGCCGGCTCCGGCGCGAGATTTGAGATGCCGGACGTCGTGGGGCGCAGATCCGTCGTGAGCACATGCCCATCCGCGCGCAAGGCGCTCATCGGTTGAACGAAGGATACGGATTGCGCCGTGGTTCGCGTGGTGGAGTCGGAAAAGACCACCGAGCCGTCGAGCGTGAGCGCGTCGCTCGCACGATCCAGGTGGGCCCGGTTTCCCTGCCCCGCGCGCTGGCCGTCGTGGAAATGCACTTCGCCTGTTTGATCGATGGTCGACCATTGGCCCGTTTTGTCGAACACGGCGGTAAGTTCGCGCGAAGTAGTGGTCTCCTCCGGCGCGTCGCCCAGCTTGCGTGTTACTTCCACGCTGCCGGTGTTCACCAGCTCCTGCAACTGGTTCTGGCCGTCGAATTTCAGATTCATCTGCTTGCCCGACATGCGCGTCGATTGAGGCACCGGCTTGCCGTTCACCAACGCGACGTTCTGCCAATCGACGCTGGCTGGCGCGAGCGTATTTACGCTCTCCACCAACGTCTGGCCCGTGGCGGGATCGTTTGAAAAGTTGACGTCCAGCGCGTCGCTTTCGACGTGGCGCGTGCCCCCATTGAATGATGCGCTGGTCGAGGTAAGCATGACGCCATCGCTCGCCGTCAGCAGGCGCGGCAAGTTGTCGGCCGTCGCGAGGTTCACCTGCACGCGCCCGGCGTCGATGGCGTCGCCGCCGACGGGCGTGACGCGCGTCCCGTGCACATTTCCCTTCGCCTGGACCGAAGCGACGGAACCGTCGGGCCTGAGCTCCGCGGCAATTTCGTCGGCGCTCAGGGTGACGGGCCCTTGCGGATTCAGGTCGCGCAATTGCGGATGTCCGCTGGCCACAAAACGCCGGGCTTGAAATTGCGAATCCAACTCCAGCAGCAACTGATCCGCGTAAAGCTCGTGCGATGCCTGCTGCGAGTGGACTTTTCCGTCAATCACCACGACTCGGGCGTCGCGCTGGAATGACATGCTGTCGCCTGAAACGCGAACCGTCTTCTCGTCGGTGTCGTTGATTTTGGCGGGGATCACGGCAGAAGGAGGCGAAAGATTCAGTTGGACGTTCCGCAGCAGCTGGAGCGTTCCGCTGTTCGAATCGTAGCTCACGCCCACGGCGCTGCCTTCTCCCGCGGGCCAGTGGAACGTAACCGGCTGGTCGGTGCGCGCCTGGCCGGAATTCCTGTCAAACGTCAAGGCGGAGGTCGCCACCTGGATCGCATTGGCGATTGCTTGCGGCGCGCCGGCAGCCTGCAGGCTGATTTGGACTTCTCCCTCGCAACTTATTTTCCCGGTATTGGAGATGAAATCGCAGGCGCGTGTGCGCAAGGTATCGTTGCGCGTTCCGGTTTTCCCGTACACCAGGATGGTCACGTCTTCGAGAAGATCCCTGCTCCCTTCCTTGAATTCCGTGGTGCGCGAGGCCTTCACCGTATAAATCGTGCGCTGCCCATCGACTTTCGAGTAGGAAAACTCGTTCGAACGCTGCTCGACGCTGGCAGGCACCGCTGGCGGGGCCTTCTTTTCCGCCTGGCGCGCCAGCCAGATGTTTCGCAGGTACACGCCGGCCACTACCGCGGCCAGAAGTCCGGCCGCTGCGAGCGACCACCGCGCATATCTCTGCGCTTCGCTATTTCGCATCCGTTCAAGCGCCTCGAAGACTTAGACGCCGAGTATAGGGGAGGCGTTGGCAGCGAACAACCTTCGGTGGGGGTAGTGTACAGCGACGGCAAAATGCTCCCTCCCCCATATTTCTGCCATGTTTGCCCAGGCGAGCGGCGATGGGCCATTGAGTGTGGACAGAGCGGAAGGCGGGCGGTGCGGGGCGCGGTAAAGAAGCGCGCGCGCGGCGGTTGCTGACGGGTCCGAACCCGACGTATCTGAGTCCCTTCATGTGGCCGAAAACGAGATCGCCGGGCATCAATTTCTTGATAATTGCCGTATTTGCCGCTTCGGCCCGCACCGGGAAAGCAATATTCCCCACAACCTTTTACTGGCGGACGCGAACGCGTTTTCCGTTGCGCGTCACGAATGCGTTTTCAGCCCACTTCGGGAATCCCGCAGCCACACGATCATATTCTCGATTTGCGCTGGCGATGTCTCCCATATCGGCGTATGCATCACCCCGTTTCAGAAACAGTTCTGGCAAGACAAAATCATCAAATTCCTTCGCGTTAACCAAGAACTGTTTGGAATAATCCGCGTAGCTCATTTGCGGGTTAAACAGCACTCGAAGCTTCTCGCACAATACGTCATCAGCTACGGCGTCATATTCGGGATAGATTATGCGGAATTGCTCGATATTGAATCCATAGATCGTGCCCGCCAGAAAGTTCCTAATGGCATGGCCGAGGTCATTGATTGCATGTGGATAATCGCGGAGTTTCAAATAAACGTTTGCGCGATTTTCATAGGCTGAACACGGCTCTTCGCAGCCCTCAGCAATCCTCTTGGTGTAATCGAGAATAGCCGCTTGATATTCCTTTAACTCTGACTCTGCCAAACCACGGTCTCCATACAGGTTAGCGTTCGGGGCGAGTTCCAATGCTTCCGTGTAGTCCCGAATTGCTTGCCGATTCTCACGCAATTGAAGGTAAGCCTCGGCACGAAGAGCATAAGCAGGCTCAAATGTCCGTTCAGCGGCGATTGCCTTTGTGAGAATTCGAACGCCAGTGCGGTGGATTTCATCCAATTCGAGGCACGCCTTCGTGCGTGGTACCACGTCGCCGAGACATGTGGCATTCGCTTCTGACATCAAACCCCCTATGCCGCCAGCAACGTACGGTCTCGCAGTGAAATATGATGGTAGGGCCGAAGACGGATTAAGTTCAGCCGCGCGTTCAAATGCTTTCAGGATGGGTTGATAGTCAGTGTCCAAAGACCACTTGGAAAATTCAAGCCCGTATAGGCCAACGTAAAGCGACGTTCGGTAATCCCTCGGAAACAATTCTGCCAATTTGTTTACATCAGCCTGTGACCACATGCACGGCATAGCTGTCGGCTCATCTGGTTTAACGTTGCCATTATTGAACATTTCAGTGGCGTCCGCGTAGTCGATCCGCATACCCGCGTCGAGATCATTTAGAGCATCTGCATACCGCCCCAACAGAAAGTCGATTTTCGCTTTCAGTGCGTAGTGGTTCTTTAAAGAATAGAACGCGCTGTCCTCATTTGGCTTCCAAAGTTTGATGGACGTCTTAATGTCGTTAAGCATTACCTCTTTATTGCTGCCCGCGATTTCACAGGAGATGGTTGCCCTGAGATTAAAAAGGTCCGTATCAGTCGGGTCTTGCTGAATGAAGGATGTAATGTCGCTCAATGCGGACGCTAGGACTGATGGGTCCTTCGAATTTAGTTTTTCCAGTACCGCACTTTGGGCGAACGCTCGCTTCGTTGGCGTTAAAAGAACAAGCTTTTTCGGCGGACCGCTAAGTTCCACGGGATCAACTACCGCTCGCGATAGTCGGTGAGGTGGTGCGTTTTGAGCCGCTAGTGGAATGGCCGCTAGCGAAGCGATGATGACAAAGATACAGGTCGTTGTTCGCATTAGGATGCGTGATCTTCGTCTGGAAGGTCCACCTCGGGATTCGCAGGAGCCACGCCGAGGAGCTGCAATAATGTGTCACGGTCAAGCACAGGCGAATTCCGGCACCGTTCTCGGGCATCAGGGGCTGTAACATCAATTTCTTTGAAGCGACCTTCGAGTTTCCTATATTTAGCATACGCGCCAATATCGAGCATGTAGGCAGTGAAGGTGCCCGGGTTGCTCTTGTGGGTGAGCGCAATCCCCACGGAATGAATAATTCGGTAGTCCAACAACCTATTGAGCAGCTCTCTTAGCCCGTTTTGTTCTTGGAGTGCTTGGTCAGGCACCAAGAAAACATTTTCCTTCTTTTCCAAACAAAACGTCGTAATCGCATGAATCCCCTTGAGCAGGGTATCTTGATCCTGTTCTTCAGAATCGACTTTTAATTCCGCGATTCGTCTCTGAAAAACACCCAAACTCAATTGCCGGACATCGTCCTTTCCAATTCTCTCGTCGCCGATTGGCTTAGGAGAGAGGGCTTCCAAAAGCAGGGATAAGAAATCCCTTGGAACACCACCAGCCGCGAGCACCAATCTTTCAAATCCTTCACCCATAAACAAATCATCAATTTCATCGCGCGACATTCCTGCTTTCTCCCCGTATGCGTACAAAATCTTTCTCAATTGGGAAGACGTGCGGCTAAAGTCGGCAAGCGTGAAGTCGATATTTATAGGCTGATAATCGTGATGTTCCTGAACTCCTATCGGCTGCTTGTTGCGATCCGCATAGAGCATGCTCGCGTGCCTCAATGTCGCAATCTTGAAGTATATCGGGACATCTTTGCATAATCTGTGAATGTAATCAGCCACGTAAGGTTGGATAGCTCGCGGAAGATGGTAGAAGTCGTCCAGCGCTAAAAAAACGCTTTTGACATCATCGGAAATCGAAAAGAATTGCCGAATCCTTTCCTTCAATCTCGGGAGCAATAGATCTAGTTCATGAATTTTGCTATCGTTTTGCTCATAGACCTTTTCGACTGCGCTTTTTTGAGCACTCTGCGCAGCGGCCCCTATCCCGATACCGCTTGCCAAAACTGCCACCGACGCATTGACACTACCCTCCGACGACACAGATTCTCGGACTTTAGACTTAAGTTCGTCGGGGTTCCGCTTCAATTTCGCAAGCTCATTTCGAATTTCCTGAATCAGCTCTCTCGATTGCCTTTTCTTTCCAAACCAGCCAGGCAGGTTCTGTTCAAGCTCTCGAAATAATTGATCAAGAATCTCAATCAGTACGTCAGGGAAGGAATGCTGCTTATAATCCTCACAATTAACGTAGACGACCCGAACATCAGCGCGGACTTTTCTCGCGGAAAAATGCATCAATAGAGTCTTGCCGCATCCACGCCTGCCGAAGATTACATGGTTCTGTCGAGCGACGGCATCACTTACCGCATTTGCTGCATCAATGTAATCAACCGGATCAGGACTATCGCGCTGCACACGCAGACTCTCTTGAACAATCGTGCGAAGCTCTTGGACGGATGTTGACACGCCTTCACCTTCTTTCCGATTATGCCAACATTACCACACGTTTATTCTGACCGCACCGGGGGACAGTTACCGAGTTGGAAGGTCCAGTCATTGATCTCTTATAGTACCTGGATATACGTTATCACGATAATACATAACAGGAGCGATATAAGTCCTGCCCCGATCCCAAGTTGAAACTAACACTTTACTCAGATTGGGAAGAATTGGCCGAAACACCAACAAGCCTTGTAAGCGCTAGCCAATGCCTTGGATGTGGGATGCGTCGGCCCGCACGAATATCTGTAGCGTAGGGCTCCGAGATGCCGAGAGCAGTTGCGATAGCGGGAACAGTTATTTCAGCAAGCGCGGGTTGAATCTTCTTGCGGTAAGCTTCCTCAGTAAGCCATTCCGGCAACTCGGAGGGCTGCCATGCAGCTATGGCGGCAGCGTGCTTTCGTTGGGTCTTAGCGCGGAGGGTCTCTGCTTCAAGAGTGAGCGTAGCAATGCGCCCGAGTTTTGCGGCCTCGATCAACCTTTCCCTCGAAACTCCGACAGCGCACGATGCACAGTAGGTCTGACCCCGCTTAATGGTCGCGCCGCAAATTCGACAGATACGCAGCGGACGAAGTGTATTTTCGGCTCCTGGATCAAACGAGCTACCCTTAGCTTGGCGTCGGCGACTTTGAGTCAATCGAGTAGCAGGATACCTTTGGCTCGTCGGTTTTCGCAAAGTTGGAGTTGCGTCTTCGGAGTCGCGTCGATAGCGATCATTTCGGTCATCATATATTATGGGTACACACGGGGGTAGGTTAGAGGATTTGAAAAATGGTTGAACTTCTTGTTCTTATTGTGACTGGGGTCGGAGTAGGACTTGCGCTCACGCTCGTTTTTTGGGGAGTGCTTGCGTTGGTGCGACCGATCCTAGATGCAGTCAGGGGAGTCTTGCACCCAGTTGCACCACCTGCCGAAGACAAAATGTGTGTTTTATCCCCCGCCGACCTCGATCACCAAATGGAAAAACTGCCGGAAAGTTTCGTCGTTGATTTGCCGGGCGATATTTCATCGACGGTCCAGCCTGACGAGGAAGAAGCTTGGTCACAGGTGCTCGGAATATCTTCGGCGCAACACGTGATACCGAGCGGGTTGCTGCAGCAGGATTGGGGGCGTCTTAGATATCAAGGTATGCGTCCCAATGTTTTTATTCTCGGCTCATCAGGCATAGGTAAGACTCGTTTACTTACGCTCCAACTAGAGAAAAGTTTAGAAGAGTTACCACAGAATGCTTACGCCAGAATCTTGATTCCTCAAATACTGAAGTTGTCCCGCCTTTAGTTGAAACCTGAAGAAGGAAGTAGCGGCTCTCGGCCCGGACTCGGATAGAGTCCGGGATGAGAACTCTTTTTAGAGAGGAGAGCCGCTATGGCCGACAGATACCAGAGCAGTGGGAAGAAGTCCACGAAGAAGTTCGAGGTGCTGGGAAGCAAAGAAGTGGCGGTGCGGTTACCGCTGCCGCTGGTGGAGGTGTGGGAGGAGTTGCAGCCAGAGGTCGAACACCTGACCGGGCTGGCGGGGTTGAAGATCATTCGTGCCGTGATCGAAGATGAAGTGATGCGACGCGTAGGGCCGCGCCACCAACCGGATGCGGCGTCGAGTTGCTTGCGATGGGGTCAGCAATCGGGCTACGTGGTGTTTGCTGGGCAGAAAGTAGCGGTGCAGCGTCCGCGGGTGCGCACGCGTCAAGGGGAAGAAGTGCAGCTGGACAGTTACGCGCGGCTGCAACACGACGGTCGACGGCAGCGGGCGGTGCGGGAAGGGATCGTGGCCGGGCTGACCTCGCGGAACTATCACCGTGCGGTGGACAGCGTGCTGGAGGGCTACGGGATCGAGAAGTCCAGTGTGAGCCGCCAGTTCGTGGCGGCCAGCGCGGCACAACTGAAAAAGCTCTACGAGAAAAGACTGGAGGAACTGGATCTGGTGGCGATCTTGATCGACGGGATTCATCTGGGCAAGCAGGTGTTGGTCGTGGCGCTGGGCATCGAAACGAGCGGGAAAAAGCAGGTGTTGGGACTCTGGCAGGGCGCGACGGAGAACACCACCGTGGTCAAAGAACTGCTGGAAGACCTGGTAGCACGGGGCCTAAACCCAGAGAGACGCTACTTGTTCGTGATCGACGGGGCCAAGGCACTGCGCGCGGGGATCGAGCGGGTGTTCGGCAAACGGGCCGAAGTGCAGCGCTGCCAGATCCACAAGCGGCGGAACGTGAAAGAGCATTTGCCCAAGAGCGCCCAGGGAGATACGGATCGAAGAATCCGCAACGCCTACGCGATGACCGGCTACGCGGAGGCCAAAGCGGAACTTGAAAAAATCTTCCGGCAACTGGAGCGCATCAATCCGAGCGCAGCACACAGCCTGGAAGAAGGGTTGGACGAAACTCTCACCGTGCACCGGCTGGGCGTGGGAGGGCTGCTACGGCAGACGTTGGCTTCGAGCAATCCCATCGAGTCGTGCCTTTCCACGGTCGAGCGCGTGGCCCGGAATGTGAAACGCTGGCGAGCCGGGGACCACGCGCTGCGCTGGACGGCCACCGGATTACTTGAAGCGGAAAAGAAATTCCGAAAGGTGAAAGGCTTCCGGGAACTGGAACTCCTGCAGCGCAAACTGAATCCGTTATTGACTCAGCAGGAGCAGGTCGCATAAGGTGCCCGAAGTCGAGAGCCGCCACTTTCAACTAAACCGGGGACAATTTCCAAATACTTCAGTTAACTTATGGCAGGTATCTGACCGAGTGGCAAAAGCATTTGGAAGAAAGCCGCTTCATGTCATTGGAGGCGCGCCAGATAAGAGCAGCAGCTTTGCAAGGGTTAGGTGTCGAAACAAGACAAGAATCGAAAACGGCGGAAAAACTAGCGATGCAAGGTGCGCCGTAGCCTAGCTCGTACGGAGAAGATTGTTTTGGCTATTGTTGACTTCGGAAAAAACACGTACCAGTGTGCGATAAGTTTCAAGTTCGAATGCCTCGGCGCTAGCCTAATGGCCTCGCTGGCTGAGTATCTCCTCGTAAGGGAGAAGCTGTTCTCTGAAATTGTTCAAGCACAACCCGCGAATCAAGTTAGTCTCGTAAAAGGGGATGGGACTGAAGCGAACCCATACTTTCAATGTAAAATCTCCCGCAATGAAATCCTGCTTTGGGCCGGTTGGGGCGTGAGTTTCAACTCGTGGCAAGTATGGCGCGAGGAACTCTTAGGGCAACTAACCGCCTTCTTAAAAGTCATACCGATTGAGTTCGCGCTTGCAATTGCCAGCCAAGTGGCATCGGGTATCCCAATTGAAAAATACAAGGAACTCGAAGACGTGGCTGAACTGCAACCCGTGTTTGCGATCTATAATCGCTTCGTTCCGAAGGAATTACTTGCCAGAGCCAACGCCCACATAGCACTCGGCGATGAAGACGGGAAGCAAACGGTTACGTGGTGGAACGTTCCCCCTGCAGGGGGCCATGAAGCTATCACTTTTGCGGTCCGTCTCAACATTCTCGACCCGAGAACATCTCTTCGGGAGAATGTAACTTTTCACACGCGATCTGCTGATGAATTGGCTGAGAAATTTCACTCCAATTTCCTGGCATTTCTTTTGAAACAGTAGATTCCCTCTGCCATCCCCCACACCGCCGCGCCACACGTTTATCTAGCGCGCGCTTCTACATTGCATTGCTGGACCGCCCGCTCCCGATTCCGCGCACCCGCAACAACGCAATCGCCGCTCGCCATGGCCATAAACGCTCAGAAAGGGGGGAGGGAGCATTTTGCCGTCGCTGTACACTACCCCAACAACCTTCGGTGCAGCGTGAAGTTCTCTGGTTGAGGCGGCAGCAGCACAGCCTCAGGCTGTGTAGGGCCGGCGGTTACCAGCACGGAAATGCCGCGGACTGGACTTGGCGCCGAAGCCGAAAACCCGAACGCAGGGATATCCGGGAAAAAAAGCTGAAGATTCGGGCGCGCCTAGCGTGAAATCTGATCCAGCAGAGTATCGCGCTGCCGAATCGCCTGGCGCGTGGTTCCCTCGAGCGCCAGCAGGTAGATAACGAGCTCGGCCGCGCTCATAACGAGATAGACAAGCGGCAGGAGCCACAGGCGCGCGAGCCAGATGCAGAGCGCTGCCGCGATGGAAATCACCGCCAGTTCCCCCAAAAACAGTCCAAAAGTAATGATCATCGTCAGCCCCGAAGGGCGCTGTCGCCTCACACCGAATTCGAATCTGCGCGGGTACTGAAGGGAAAGCCAGTTGCCTGCCGCCAAGTGCACCAGAGCGGCAAACAGAAGCGCCGCCCAGGTCGCCAGAATGATGACCGGGCGTGGCGGATGCCCCAATTCGGTTACCAGAACCAGCGCGATGAGCGCTTCCATCACCAGAATCGCCCCGTGAAACAGATTCTTCCCCAGCATCACGTCGCGGAATTTCACCGGAGCGAGAAACAATCGCTCCATGCCGCGGCCCTCGTAGGCCAGGTTGTTAGGGCAAAAATTCATCATCAGCAGCAGGATGTAGACGACCGCGCCAGGATAGGCAAAGTCCCCGCTGAATCTTCCCAGATATGACGGCTCGCCGTGGCGCCGCGGCATGGACGAAGACAGACTGAAAAATGCGATCAAAATAAGCGGCATGAACACGTTCATCATCAACATCGTGTTGCGGTAGAAATAGCGGAACTCCTTTACGAATATAGCGGCGACCGGAGAGCTTACGACGTTCGAAAGCGGCCGCGATCCCTGTAGGGTTACCGCGCCCGAACGCGCAGCGGACTCGGAAAGGGATCTCGCGGCGGGCTTGGGCGGCGAAGGCGCGGCGCTTTCTCCTAAATCTTCACCCGTAAACTGAGCGCGCACTCGAAGCGCGAAAAGCCCGCCGAACACCAGCGCGTAGATCACCAGCAGGCCGGCGGCGCGCAGGGCCGCGGCAGACTCGCCGGCGGCGGCGTGTTGCAGCACGGTTGCCGGCAATCCCGGGGGAAGCGAACGCCACAGGGTCGCATAATTTTCCACGCCGCGCCGCAACTGCGGCCCCCAGCGGCGCACGGCGATGCCCGAAAACTGTATGCACACAAACAACAACACGAACATTGCCGTAACGAGTTCGCGCATCCGGCGCTTGGCCAGCGCGCGTTCCAGCCACGCGAACACCAGGCGATTGAGCAGCAGATTCATTTTGATCGAAATAATCAGCGCCAGCGCCGCCCACAAGGCAAGATCCGGGCGGGCCATCGCGACCCCGATGCCGATGGCCACGTGCCAGGCGATGCCGGTGAGTGCAAACGGATCGGCAACGCCGTAGGCCGCGCTCATCAGGAAAAATGCGGAAAATCGCAACGGGAACCGCAACAGGTTGCGTCCGTCAAAGCCTGGATTCATTTCGGAGGCCAGCACCGGGACCAGTTGCCAGAAGACGAAAATCCCCCACAACATCAAAGTCAGCGCCAGCCAGTTTCGAGTCAGCGCCACGGCATAGGCGGCGAAACCTACTCCCACCGAGGCCGCCAGCGTCAGCAGCACCAGAAAGAAGCCCAGCGCGAGAGATCCCGCGAGGTGCGCCTTCTCGGATCGGCTGCGCAGGCCGTTGCGGAATGTCTGCCAGCGCACCATCATCACCAGCGATAACTGCCGGCTCAGGCTGGGCGCGGCGGCTACTTCAGCCATGAAAGCTCTTCCTCGGATTTCCGCGCCGCGGCTTCGTTGCCCACCACGGCCAGAAAAATTTCTTCCAGCGTAAGTTTCTGCGCCGGGGCCGCGGAGGCGCCATCCATGTGCGACGCGGCGGCCACACCCGCTCGAAGCTCGTCCAGAGAACCCTGCGCGATAATGCGTCCCTTATTGATGATGGCCACGTGGCTGCACAAGCGCTCCACAATCTCAAGCACGTGAGAGGTGAGAAAAATCGTCGCCCCGCGCGCGGTCATGTTGTTTAACATCCTCTTCAGTGTCCCGGCGGCGATCGCGTCCACTCCTTCGAAGGGCTCGTCCAAAAACAGAATCTTGGGCCCGTGGATCACGGCTGCGGCCAGAGCAAGTTTTTTCTTCATTCCGTGGGAGTAGTCCACCACCAGCGTTTTCGGCCGGTCGGCCAGGTCCATGAAGTCCAGCAATTCGCGCGTGCGCTGCGCGGCTGTGGCGCGGTCCAGGCCGTACATTCGCCCCACGAAATTCAAATATTCGCTTCCCGTGAGGCGGTCAAACAGCGCCAGGCCTTCCGGGACTACACCAATCTGGCGCTTTACTTCGGTCGAGTTGGTTTCCAGATTGAGCCCCAGCAGGCGGATGCTTCCGGCGGTCGGCGCGAGCAGCCCGGTCATCATGCGGATGGTGGTGGATTTCCCGGCTCCGTTGGGTCCAAGAAAACCGAAGAATTGTCCGGCATCCACGCGCAAGTCCACATGGTCCACCGCAATGAGGTTACCGAAACTGCGCGACAATCCTTCCGCTACGATGGCGGGCTCGAGCATCGTTCCTCCGACCGGAGAGTACGTCATCCCTTCTATAATTCGTTTCGCAAGGCAGGGGTCGAAAGACGTCTCCAAGTCAATCGATCCGGCGCATCTTCAAAGTCCAGTTCCACCCGCCAACCTGAGGCAAGTTACCGTATACTGCTCCGAGCCAGAAAGCCAATCCGGAAATCCCATTAGCAGATCGGAGGCAGCGATGCTGACGCGACGAAACTTCGTATCGGGAGCAATTGCCGTGGGTGTGTTGATGCGCGGCTTACCAAGCCTTGCCAAGGCGCCGCAACCGGCCACGCCGGTCAATTTTGCCGTTCCACCGCACGCCTGCGACTGCCATATCCATTTTTATGGGGACACCAGGCAGTTTCCGCTCGTCCCTCAGCACGTGTACACGCCGGAGGCCATGACCCCCGAAGACATGTCGGCGCTGCATAATGCGCTGCACATGGAGCGGGTGGTGATCGTCACCCCCAGCCCCTACGGGTCGGATAATTCCGCGACGCTCTACGCCATGAAGGCCCGCGGGGCGAACGCGCGCGGCATCGTGGTGATCAACGACAAGATGACCGATAACGATTATGAAGCGCTGTACAAGGCGGGCGTCCGCGGCGCGCGAGTTATTGCCACGGCCACGGGCTTGCCCGATCCAACTTTCGCGCGCCCGATTTATCAGGCGGCCGCCGCGCAATTCAAAAAGCACAACTGGAACATTCAGATCTACGCCGATCTGGCCGTGGTCTCCGCGCTGAAGGATCTGGTGCGCACTTCGCCCGTGCCCACCGTGTTCGACCACTTCGCCGGAGCGCAAGCCGCGCGCGGCCTGCAGCAGCCGGGCTTCGCCGATCTGCTCGAACTGGTCCGTTCCGGCAGCGCCTACGTCAAAATTTCGGCGCCCTACCGCTCCTCGAAACAGGCCCCTGATTATCCGGACATGGCGCCATTCGCCAAAGCCCTGATCGAGACGAATCCGGATCGCATCCTGTGGGGCACCGACTGGCCGCATCCGATGGCCCCGGTCGATCGCGGAAAACCTACCGACCCCATGCCCATGTTCGCCGTCGACGACGGCCACCTGCTCAATCTGCTTCCAACGTGGGCGCCGGACCCGGCGATCCGCAAAAAGATCCTGGTCGACAATCCTGCCCGCCTATACGGTTTCTGATTGCCGTAAGTAGCACAGGCGTTCAGCCTGTGGCTTTTTGATTCGGAATGATCACGCAAAAAAAAACACACAGGCGGAAATCTGTGCCGCCAATAACCCAAAAAACTCCTACTTCGAGGATTTCGGCGTGGCCGGCTCGGCGATCCGGTCGGCAAAGGATTGTTCTTCCGATGGGACGCAAATCTCCTCCACCATTTCGTCGTGCGGGCGCTGCTTCATGGTTCGGTGCGGGCCGACGATGGGCTCGGTGTAGGCCTTGGGGTCGGTTACGGTGATGTCGTAGAGGATGGTGTCCTGATCCACGCGACGGTAGCGTTCGGTAACGCGCATGTCTTCGCTGTGGGGGTAGCCGGTGGAACCTAGCCAGGTACTGTCGCGGAAGCCTGAGGATTCAACCACGAGCGTGTCGTCTCCCTCCCAATGGCCGATGGCGTATCCATACCACGTTGGATCGACGTCGGTGGGCAGAGGCCTGCCGTCCGTCCATATGGTGCGGTACTCGTGTTCGTGTTCGAAAAACTGAATCACCCGGCCAGGTGCCTGAACGAACTCGAAGGGCGTATTTAAAAACATCACCCGCGGGAAACCCATCGGATCGCATCGCAAAATCGGGTCATTGCCGCCCGGCGCGCGCCTGGGGCCGTATCCTGGCTTTTCCAGGTCGAACCTTGCCTTGGCCCACTGAGTCATTGGCGGAATCATGTTATCGGGGGCGATGGGTTCGGAGGCGCCGGTGCTTTGGTAGTGCCATAGGCCGGAAAGGTCTCGCTTCGGAACGGGAGCCGCGGCGTGGGCCGCCGTCGATTTTGCGGCGGGCGGCTGCTGAGCCGCTGCCGGCGATACGGCGCAGGAGAGCAGCAAGGGCAGGAGCGTTGCTGCGGCGTATTTTGCGCTGGGGAGAATGTTACTTTTCCTTTCCGCGGCGGCTGGCCGGGGTGCTTGACCGACAGAGTTCTTTCCACCGGGCACTTTGCATGTTCGTGCATTTAAAGCTGCCAGGCTCCGTAGGCTGTGGAGAAAGCACTCGATTTGTCATCCCGAGCGGAGCGACGAATCTCTCCTGGGCCTGACTATTAGAAAAGAAAGAGAAATTCCTCGCTCCTCTTGGAATGACAACAGGGCTGGGTACTTTCTCCTCAGCCTGTGTAGCCTGTCCTACTGCCGGCGCTTGGGGGTTGCGGGCTCCCGGATTCTTTGGGTGAATTCATTTTCTTGCGACCAGACACATGGCTGCTCTTCGATCTCTTCATGGGGCTTTAGTTTCATGATTCGCTGAGGCGCCATGACCGGCTTGGTGTAGGCCTTTGGATCCGTGATGGTCATGTCGTAGACAATGGTGTCATGGTCCACGCGATGATAGCGTTCCGTGACTTGCATCTCGTCGGAGTGCGGATAACCTGTGGGACCGAGCCACGTTTTGTCGTTGAAGCCGGCCGATTGCACGACGAAAGTGTCGTCACCTTCCCAGTGGCCAATAGCGTAACCGTACCAGGTGGGGTCGGGATCGCTGGGCAGCGAGCGGCCGTCGGTCCAAATGGGACGCCATTCGTGTTCGCGCTCCCAGAACTGGAGGACTCGATCAGGAAGCTGAACAAGTTCATTTGGCGTGGGCATCAACATGATTCGCGGGAAGCCAATCGGATCGCACTGCAGGATGGGGTCATTGCCGCCCGCGGCGCCGCGAGCGCCGTATCCAGGCTTCTCTGCAACGAATCTGGCCTTCGCCCAGGGCGTCATCGGCGGCATGTCGTCGTCTGGCGCGATAGGCTGCGCGCCGCCGTCTTTGCTCTGGAGTTGCCAAACTCCGGTCAGGTCGCGCTTGGGAGCTGGCATGGCCGGGGATTTCTGGGCGGCTCGTCGCGGGGCGGCATACATGCGGGCGGCGGTCAATAGCGTCAGCGCCGCCAAAAGCGCCGCAAAAGCCGGGAGAGAAGATTTTAGGCTTGTTCGCACTTCGGACCTCTTTCCGGCTGCGGAAAAAGATAAATCGAACAGCGGGCGCTGCACAAACGTTTGGCCGCCAAAAGCGCACAGGACGGGACCCCGGCGCTACTGCTGTTAGCGAATGTCCATCTTTAATATGTGGCCATCGGCGAACACGACTTTTCCCAGTTGATTTCCGGAAAAGCCGACGGGCGCTCCGTTTTTCGCGGGGGCCAGCGTGATGGTAATCTGGTCGCCGGCCCTGACGGAATTGCGGGTCCAATTGTTCCGCCGCAAAATGCCGGGGCTCTGGCTTTCGATGGCCCAGTTTACGACGGCACCCTTGTCATCCTTCACGTCCAAAAAAATCTGGCAATGAGGATTGGACCACACGAACTCCGTGACCGTGCCGGAGAGCGTGATCCAATGACTCTCGTCGTAAGCCGAATTTCCGTGGTGCGCCCGCGCCGGGACACTCGCCAGAAGAAAACTTGCGATCAGGAAAATGGAGGCTTTCGTCTTCAAGTTCATGCCACACCCTCGCAGTTTGAATCTACGCGTTTACGCTGTGATTGCCGGCTCCGAACCGCGCGGCCGTTCTGCAGTGACCGTTCTATAGGTCGGGCAGCTCCGTGCCGTTGGAGAGCACAATTTTTTTCAGGCGCAGGATATTCGTTCCGTTTTTGGCGCGAAAACCGGTGGCGGTGATCACGTCACCGGGCTTGAGCGTATTTTTATCCCAGCCGCCGTTGCGGACCAGCATCGCCGGGCTGCGGGCTTCGCAGATCCATTTTTCGGTTTCGCCCTTGTCATTCTTGGCTTCCAACGTGATCTGCACGTGGGGATTGATGAATTCGAAGCTCGTCACGGTGGCCTTCACGCTCACGAGTTTGTCAGTATCATAATTCGTTTCGCCATGATGCGCCATGACCGGCGCCGACAGAAAAAGAGCCGCAAGCATAATCGCCAGGCCCAGCACCCAGGTTTTCATTTCCCAGCCTCCTGCAGGCAGCAACCAAGATCGACACACCATTGCGCTGAAGTTGCGACTTTGGAAAGTATCTGAGGGAAATATCCCACCTCAATTAGAGATCTGTCAATCCCAAAGTCGCTACTTCGCGGGAGCAACCTCCTGCTTTTCGATGTTTTCAAAGCTGCTGATGTCTTCGCAGAATTCCTCGGAAAGAGTCCAGGTGGGCTTCAGCGCAAAAACGATGCGTCCGGTCCACGGCTTAGTGTAGGCCTTGGGATCGTCGATGGTGATTTCATCCTCCAGGTGGCCGTGATCCGGGCGCCGGATACGTTCGATCACGTGCAAAGCCTCGCTGTGGGGGTGGCCAATACGGTCCAGCCAGGTCTTGTCGTTGAAATTCACGGTGTCCGCAACCATCGTGTCGCCCTCCCAATGTCCAATCGAATCGCCCATCCACAGCGGGCCGAGGCTGCTGTCATGCTTGCGCCCATCGGTAAAAATCTGGTGCCGCAGGGAGTCCCACTCGAAAAGCATGATGACCTCGCCGGGTGTCTGGACAATTTGCAGCGGAAAGGCATGAAAAAAAGCGCGCGGGAAGCCGGTGGGATAGCAGTTGCGGTAGATCGGATCGTTCGTTTCCGCGAGCGGGTATGAATGAGTTCCAAAGGAAGACTTGGCAGCTTTGTACTGCGCCAGTCCCCACGCGGTCATGGGGGGCTCTTCCTGGGTCAGCTCATAAATCCAATATCGCGCCACGACCGTCTGCAACCGAGGGCGGTCCTGCATCCACACGCCCGTCAAGTCATGCGGATCGAATGAAGCGGGAGCCTTCTGGGTGTCCGGTGGCTGTTTGGTCTGAGCGCGCGGGCCCGGTGAATAAATCAGCGCGGTTACGAATGCCAACGCAATTCCGGGTAGATGCTTTCGCATTGCGGGGGGACCTCTCGGTTAATTACTTGGCCGGCTGGGTTTCGTCGTTTTCAATGTTCTGGAAGGAGCCCTCGTCCTCACAAAACTCTTCGGCCAAAGTCCACTTCGGTTTCAGCACGTACGGGAGATGCGCGGTCCATGGTCTGGTGTAGGCCTTGGGGTCGTCGATGGTAATGTCGTCCACGAGATGATCGTGATCCACGCGCTGAAATCGTTCGATCACGTGCAGGGCATCGCTATGCGGGTGCCCCATGCGATCGATCCAAGTCTTGTTGTTCAAATTCACGGTGTCGGCGACCAGCGTGTCGCCTTCCCAATGGCCGATCGAATCGCCCATCCAAAGAGGGCCGAGACTTGTGTCATGCGGGCGGCCGTCCGTGTAAATCTGATGGCGCAGCGAATCATATTCGAAAAGCAGGATAACCTCGCCGGGCCTTTGAACGATCTGCATCGGCAACGGATAAAGATAAATCCGCGGGAATCCGATCGGATCGCAGGTGTGATAAATGGGATCGTTGGATTCCGCGAGAGGATAGGAGCGAGTTCCGAAGGACGGTTTGGCCGCCTTGAACTGCTCTTCGCCCCAGGCCGTCATGGGGGGCTCTTCCTTGGTGAATTCGTAAGCCCAGTATCGATCCATGACCCGAATGAGCCGCGGATGGTCGTCAAACCATACGCCCGACAAATCGTGCGCCGGATTCGAACTGGCGGCGCTTGGCGTCGCGGAGGGTTGTTTGTTTTGAGCCGATGCCATGGCCAAGAAACCCAGGCCGATCGTCAGCGCCACGAGAATGGCCAGTGGATACTTTCGCATTCCAAAACTCCTAGCTCGATCCGCCATGATGGCTACTTTTTTGGTGCGGCGGCGTCCTTGTCCATCGATTGGAAGCTTTCTTCATCCTCGCAGAACTGTTCTTCGAGAGTCCACTTGGGCTTCAGCAGAAATTCGATCTGAGTGGTCCACGGCCGGGTATACGCCTTGGGATCTTCGATCGTGATGTCGTCCACTAAATGGTCATGGTCCACTCGCCGGATGCGCTCCACGACGTGGAGATCCGCGCTGTGCGGGTGACCGATACGATCGAGCCAGGTCTTGTCATTGAAATTCACCGTATCGGCGACCAGCGTGTCGCCTTCCCAATGCCCGATCGAGTCGCCCATCCACAGTGGACCGAGCGTCGTGTCATGCGCGCGCCCGTCCGTGAAAATCTGGTGGCGGATCGAGTCGTACTCAAACAGGAAGATGACTTCGCTGGGCGTTTGAACGATCTGCATTGGAAACGGATGGAGATAAATACGCGGGAATCCCGGGGGAGCGCAGGTGTGGTACAGCGGGTCGTTGGTCTCGGCCAGGGGATACGATCGGGTTCCAAAGGAAGATTTGGTGGCGTTGTATTGCGCCAGGCCCCATGCGGTCATGGGAGGCTCTTCTATCGTGAACTTGTAGATCCAGTAGCGCTCGTTGGAGGTCATCGGCCGGGGATGATCGTTGAACCAAACTCCTGACAAGTCAGGCACCTGACCGGAAGCAGCGGACTGCGCCGGTTTCGATGGCGGTTGCGTTTGAGCCAAGAGCACAACCGAACAATTGCCGAGCATCGAGAGCGCGAGAGCAATGGCGAGGTTATGAATTCGCACTGCGAAACACCTCCGCAAGTCCCAATTCCGTTTTTTGAATTCTCGCTTTGGAGAAATCATACACCACGGCGCATCGAGCCAGCAGCCGATCTATCAAACGCGTGAATCGCGGCTATTTCGCTGGCATCGTCTCTCCGTTCTCAACATTCTGGAAGGTGTCGTAGTCCACGCAGAGATGCTCCTCGAGAGTCCACGGCTTGAGCAGGAAATCCAGGTGCGTCGTCCAGGGTTTGGAATAAGCCTTGGGATCGTCAATGGTGATGTCCAGCGACAAGTGCCCGTGGTCGGGCCGGCGGAAACGTTCGATCACGTGCAGGGCGTCGCTGTGCGGATGGCCCATTCGGTCCAGCCAGGTCTTGGTATTGAAATTCACGGTGTCCACGACCAGCGTGTCGCCCTCCCAGTGTCCGATCGAATCTCCCATCCACATGGGCCCGAAAGTTTTGTCGTGCGGGCGGCCATCTATGAAAATCTGGCGCCGGATGAAGTCATATTCAAAGAGCATGATCAGTTCGCCAGGCGCCGGAACGATCTGCACGGGCGTCGGATGAAGATAAATGCGCGGCACACCCGGAGGGGCGCAGTTGTGGTAGAGCGGGTCATTCACTTCGTTGAGGGGATACGGGTGATCCCCGAACGAGGACTTGGCCGCTTTGAATTGCGCTTCGCCCCACGGCGTCATGGGAGGATCTTCTTTGCTGAACTCGTAGACCCAGTATTCCAGACCGGTCGCGGGCGGGGCGTTTCTCATCCAGACACCTGACAAATCGTGCGATGGGTCCACGCTCACAGCCGGGGCCGCATCCGATTCCGGTTTGCTCTGAGCGGACGCCAACGACGAGACGGTGACGACCATCGCGAACGCGAACGCCATGCCGGGTATTGGATTTCGCATCTCGTGAACGCCTCCCGAAACTTAAAACTGTCTATTGGGATTCAGATTTCAGGCGATGATACACCGCAGCGGTTCGACTAGGTCAAGACTAATCCTGAGGGCGTACGAGAATCAGAGGCGCAAATTGAGCACAGAAACCACTGAGGAAAAATCAGGCCGCGGATCGGGCAGCGTGTTTCGCCAAACGTAATTTCGTCAACCGTAACCAGGGGCGCCCCCGGAGCGCCCTGCCGCTCGGCGAAGCTTCCCGCTCTTACAGATTGTCTTTCAACGTGCCGTCCGGGAGCGTGAGCTTTTGCAGCCGCATAACCGTCGTGCCATTCTTCGCCCGGTAACCATAAACCGTGATGACGTCGCCGATCTTGAGCGTGTTCTTGTCCCAACCGCCCGCGCGGACCAGCATGGTGGGACTTCTCATTTCGCAGTTCCACTTCTCAATCTCGCCCTTGTCGTTTTTGACGTCCAGGGTGATCAGCGTGTGCGGATTGATGAATTGAAAGTCCGACACGGTGCCCTTTACGGACACGACTTTGTCCGTATCGTAATTCGCTTCCCCGTGATGCGCCAGAACAGGGGTCGATACCAGAAGCGGCGCAAAGGCCACGGCCACAAAGAACGCGATTTTTTTCATTTCCGTGCCTCCGGAAAAGGAGCGAATCAAATTAACGTTACGGTTGCCGAGGAAACTCAGCAACAAAAGAGTGAACTGATCAAAATATCCCATCCAAGTTGCGTGGTGTCAACTCCGTAGTCGCGCGCGGATCCCCTGTAACCACAAAAACCCAGTCGCCGCGATTCGGCCATCACATGGAGGGTGCAGGTCTATTTCGGCGGCGTTGCCGCGCCCTTATCGAAGTTTTCAAAACTGTGCTCGTCCTCGCAGAACTGTTCGCCCAGAGTCCAGGTCGGCCGGAGTATGAAATCCAGGTGAGCCGTCCAGGGCCGCGTGTAGGCCTTGGGGTCCTCGATGGTGATGTCGTCCGTCAAGTGCCCGCGGTCAGTCCGCCGGATATGCTCGACGAGGTGCAGTTCGGCGCTGTGCGGATGCCCGACGCGGTCGATCCAGGTCTTGTCATTGAAGTTCACGGTGTCCACAACCAGCGTGTCTCCCTCCCAGTGGCCGATGGCGTCACCCATCCACAACGGACCCAGAGTTTCGTCATGTTTTCGACCGTCCGTGTAAATCGGGTGGCGGAGAGAGTCGTACTCAAACAGGATCAATATTTCTCCGGGCATCTGCACAATTTCCATTGGGAAAGGATGCAGATAGACGCGCGGCAGTCCGGGCGGAGTGCAGCTGTGATAAAGAGGATCGTTCGTTTCCGCAAGGGGATACGTGTGAAGCCCGAACGAGGATTTCGCCGCGTCGAACTGCGCCTTTCCCCAGGCCGTCATGGGAGGCGGTTCCTTGCTGAACTCATAATTCCAATAGCGCTCCACGACCGGAGCCGTTCGGGGGTGCTCTTGGCTCCAAACTCCGGACAAGTCATGGGGATCGAAGGGCGCCGAAGAGGCGGGCGTTTGAGCCGCCGGCTTGGTTTGCGCGGAAACCGCCGGAGCGCAAATGAAAACAATCGGCAGCGCCAGCACGACACCCAATGCGCTACTTCGCATTTTCAAACTCCTCCCCGGTCCCAAGTCATGTGCCAGATTCAATTGGAATGAATCATACACCGCCGAAGTTCCATCCCGTCAAGATCAAAGCAAGCCAAGCCGAAAAGCGGTGCGTCGAGGACCTAACTGGTACAGGCTTCAGCAGGTGTTCTTCAGCGTGTGTCTTTTTTGACCTGCGTCAAAATTCAAATCGCACAGGCTGAAAGCCTGTGCTACTGAATTCAATCCAGGTCGGACGGGACGAAGTAGCCCACCTTATTGTTGGGCGCCGAGCCGTACCACATGCGGCCCTGCGCATCGAGAAAAAATTCTTTCATCGTGTTTTCCGAATGCGCGTAGGGATATTCGGTGACTTTGCCGGTTTTTGGATTGAGGCGTCCGATCACGTCCATTTCGTCGGACGAGTACCAGATGTTGTGCGCGCGATCGATGCCCAGCGCGTAGGGCGTCGCGCGCGGTCCGGGCAAGTCATATTCCTTAAACGTTTGCGTCTTGGGATCGAAGCGCCCGATCTTGCCGCCTTGATATTCCGCGAACCAGACGATGCCGTCGTCGTCAATTTCGATGCGGCGCGGCCAGCCTCCTTTGGTCGGCGGATCCCATTTGGTGACCTTCCCGGTGTTCCCGTCTACCATGCCGATTTTTCCCTGCGGGTAAAATTCGGCAAACCAGACATTGCCGCTCTTGTCCAGTTCCAGCCCGTAGGGCGAAAACGTGTCCGGAAAGTGCGAAAATTCATTATTCTTCGGATCGTATACGGTCAGATTATTGAACACGGCCGTTCCCCACACACGCCCTTTGGCATCCACGCGCACGGTGTGCTTTGAACCGCCATCCTCGAGCCCTTCCATTCCCTGCTTGTACGTATCCTGGTACTCCGTAATCTGCTTCGTTTTCGGATCCCAGCGGCCAACCTTGTTTGCCGCCTGCTCGGAGAGCCAGACGGAGCCATCCGGCGCGGGAATCGCCGAGTGAATGCCCGCCGGAAACGAGTTCGGAGCCTTAAATTCCTGGATCGCGCCGGTGTCCGGGTCAAGCCATCCGATGGTGTTCACCGAACCCATGTCGGGAATCCAAAGTTTGCCGTCTTTGTCGGGTGCCGCGCTGAAGGGCATGCGATTCGGCCCGGGCATATCGTATTCAACGTAGGTGATTTTCAAGCCTTCGTCGCTGACGGGACGCAGAGTCGCCTTATATCCCGGCATGTCGACGGGCGATTTCGGCAACTTCGATTCGACTCCGAAAGCATTGTCCAAGTAGTTCGTGAGCACCGCGGCGTCCCGGTCATCGATGTGATTGCCGAGGCGCGCGTGGCGAGTGGTCAGCATGTAGTTGACCGCCTGCGTCCAGCCGTCATGATCGCGTTTCACCGCGGCCATGCGGGTTTGGAATCCGTGGCACGCGAAACAGTTCCCCGTCAGTATATCTTTGCCTTTGCTGGCAGGCATCAGCGCCTTGCCCTGATAGAGGGAAAGATCGCTCCAGCGCACCGTGCCGTATTGCAGCGAGAAATCGAGCGCGGGGGAATCTCCGGCGGCAAGCTTCAGGTCGCGACGCGCGTCGCTCTTGTAGCCCGGCGCTGTGACGCCGACGTTATATTCTCCGGGAGGCAGGTTCCGGATGCGGTAGCGTCCCTGGTTGTCGGACAAAACTTCCACCGTAATTTTGGATTGCGTGTTCTGGGCGTGCACGAATGCTCCGCGAAAGGCCGCTCCAGCCGGACCCTTTATCACGCCGGAAATCGTCCCGTCCGACGCGCCGAACGCAAACGCAGAGCAAAAGAGGACCAGGGTTAACACGTTGCCGATTCGATTCATGAATTGCCTCCCCACTGTGCCTCGCAGTTTTGCAGAAGGCCTGCTTGCCGGCGAAAGAATTAAATTTCTGACCTGGGCGTCTGCCTATTCTTCGGGCCGCGTTTCCGCGGATTCTAGCATGACGAGCGTCGAACTCACCGCGGCACGGTTTCCCCGGCCCGGCCGGCAATGGCGTGCGGTCCTGTGCCGCTGACGCTAAGTCTTCGACGACCGCGACGAACTCCAAAGCCGCAGGCAAAAGTGTCTGTGTTCCTCGAAGAAACCTTCGTCAGTGAGGCTGCATGCCTCGGGCTTTGATCGACGCCAGGGCGTCCGGGCCCGCCAGAAATTGAATCAGCGCATTCGCCGCTTGGGGATTTTTGGCGCTGGCGCTAACAGCGGCCGAGAAGCGCACGTAGCCTTGAAACTCATCGGGAAACGGACCGAGCAATTCGATGCCTTTCACCGGGAGGATTTCGCTGACTAGCGTGAAGCCGAAATCGGCCTTGCCCTCGGCGACCGCGCCGTTGGTGCCGTCGGACGTATCGAAAAATAAAGTTTTGGCCTTCATGGCGTCGGCAATCCCCAGGGTTTCGAACATTCGGGTGATGTAGGGAAAACTTGCGCCGCTGGGCCCGTAGGCAATCGCCTTGGCTCCCAGCAGCGCGCGTTTCATGGCCTCGGGCGTGCTGATATCCGGACGGGGCGCTCCCTTGCGAATGCCGATGCCCACGCCCGCGCGGCTGATGGGAGTTCCTTCACCGCCGATCGTCTTTCCTTCCTTGCTCAGCTGGGCAATGCTTTCGACGGTCACGATCACCACGTCGAAGGGTTCGCCACCCTCAATTTCCTGCTTCAAAGCGGCTGTGGGGCGATATTCAACCGAGATCGTGTGACCGATGGTGCGCTCGCTTTGCGGAAGCAAATCCTGAAGCACGGCTTTGATGCCGTTGGAGGCCAGCACGCGGACATCGGACGTTTGCGCCGCAACTCCCTGCGAGAACAGAAACACGGCCGCCAGCGCGACCGCACCAATCGAAAATTTTCGCATGTCGATTTTTCCTCTTTAGCTTTAGTAGGACAGGCGTTCAGCCTGTCGGGTTTCGTTCTTGCAAGAACCAATACCCATACTTCACCAACCCGCACTTCACCGCCTGCGCAAGAAAAAATCTATTTTGTCGTTCCGAGCGGAACGAGGAATCTCACCGGCACCCGCCCCGAGCTCTGGGGGCAGCCACCGCTCCAAGGGCAACCACCCACTCGTTTTGTCATTCCGAGGGCTGCCTTTGCCCGAGGAATGACAAATAAATTAAGTTCTCCGCAGCCACTAAAGTCGGCCTACCTTGTCCTAGCGTCCCCTGCACGCTCCACAACGAGCCGGAAAAAGATCCGGAGGTTGTCACACAGGCTCTTAAGCCTGTCTGGTTTTGATTAGTGTCCACCCAGACTCTAAACCACACAGGCTGAAATCGGCTTCCCGACCGCCAGCCAGCCGTACGATACCACCAATCCGGCCGCCCGCAATGGCGTGGTACGCCATTCCGGCCCGTGTTATTCTTCGCCCAACAGCGTGAAACGGGAGGCCCCCATGGAACGAAAAAAAGCGTCGGACTTCGATCAGGAATTGCTCAATCTTTTCGATCAATACGTTCACGGCGGAATCAGCCGCCGCGAGTTCATGGACGGCGCCGCGAAATTCGCCGTGGGCGGCCTGACCGCCTCCGCGATCTACGAAGCTCTCGCGCCGAAATACGCCTTCGCCGAGCAAGTCCCCAAAGATGACAAGCGCCTGAAGACCGAATACATCACGTTCCAATCGCCAGAAGGATAAGGCACGATTCGCGCCTATCTCGCGCGGCCGGCGGAAGCCAAGGGGAAATTGCCGGGCGTGCTCGTGGTCCACGAAAACCGCGGCCTGAATCCCTACATCGAGGATGTCGCCCGCCGCCTGGGCGTGGCGGGCTATCTCGCGCTAGCGCCCGACGAACTGACTCCGCTCGGCGGATATCCCGGCGATGACGACAAGGGCCGCGATATGCAGTCCAAGCTCGATCCCAAGAAAATGATGGAAGATTGGTACGCCGCCGCGATGTTCTTGAAATCGAACCCGGCCTGCACGGGAAAGATCGGAGTGGTCGGCTTCTGCTACGGTGGAGGCGTGGCCAATGCGCTCGCGGTGCGCATGCCCGATCTTGCGGCCGCGGTCCCGTTTTACGGAATGCAGCCTAGCCCGGAGGACGTCGCCAAGATCAAGGCGCCGCTCCTGATTCACTACGGCGGGCTGGATACACGCGTGAACGCGGGCTGGCCGGCATTCGAAGCCGCGCTGAAGGCCAATCACATCACCTACACCGCGTACATCTATGCTGGAGCCAATCATGGCTTCCACAACGACACAACGCCACGGTACGACAAGGAGGCGGCCACGCTGGCGTGGGATCGCACCATGGCATTTTTCGATAAGTACTTAAAGTAGGACACGCTTCAGCGGCTGAAGAAAAACTCGCGCCACCGTTTGTTATTCCCAGCGGAGCGACGAATCTTTCTTTTCTTTCCGATAGTTAAGCCTAGGACAAATTCCTCGCTCCGCTCGAAATGACCATATCGAGTACTTTTTCCGCGGCCTGTTCAGCCTAGTTGGTTTTGATTCATGCCCACCGGAAAGTCTAAACATGACAGGCTGAAGACGACCTGCCAAAGCTAGCGGATTGAGCCGGATTCGGTTTCCACAAACACTTCGTGCTCCAAACCCAGATCGCGCGCGGAAGGCGTGAGGATGGTCTTGCGCCCGATGAAGATTTTTTCGCTGCGCGTCATCGCGCGCCGCACATCGTTTTCGCTGACAAAGCCTTGAATTTCGACGGGTATTTTTGCGGCGGCCTCGGGCTTTTTCCCGGAGTCGCCGCTTGAGACTTGGTTGTTTTCGCGCGAGCCTTTAGGCTGGCCCTCGCTCAATGCTGAAGCGCCGCCCTGGGGCGGAGCGATGGAAACATTCGTCCCCAATTGCGCCGCCAAACCAAAAAGCCGGTCCGCAACTTCAGCGGCGATCAAAGACGGGCTGGGCAATTCTTTCGTCGAGCGCTCCGGTGCTGGCGGAGACGGATTTATGGGCCTTGGAACGCCGCTGCCACGAACGATCCCTTGCGCTTTGAGAACATTCTCGACCACGCGCGCGACAGCGGCGCGGTCCACTCCACCGGTGGTGGCTGCGGAAGCGGGCGCCCCCGCGCTTGCGGCGGATTTCTTTTCCTCCAGCCTCGGCCCAGGCAGCGCCGCCGCCGGATTCTCAACAGGATTGGGCTTCGCAGCCGGCGGCGGGGACACGCTCTCCCTTTCCTGGACTGCTTCAGGCGCAGCCGCAATCGCCGCGCCCGCCATGCGTTCCGCCGCGGGAACGGTGTGGTGCTCGACGCCGCGCGATTCCCAGGCGATGCGCTTCACGTTCATCAAGTGTTGCGGGCCGATGTTGTCCGAAGTGATGTTGCCGCCGGGTGCGCCGCAGCCGAGAGTCATCGCGGGAAAGAGGTTGGTCGAATAGCCGATCGAGCCGTGCACCGACGCGCTGTTCACAACTACGCGAAACGCCGGCATGGCTTCGCCGAATTGCAGAATTGCGGAGCGATTCTGCGAATGGATCGCGCAGGTGTGACCCAGGCCTCCGAATTCCAGCAGCCGGCGGCAAAGAGCGATTCCCGCCGGGAGATTCGGCACCGCATAGAAGGCCAGGACCGGTGACAGTTTTTCAGCCGAGAGCGGGAACTCGCGGCCAACTTGTTCCGGTTCGAGACGCGCGATCAGCACGCGCGTCGCCGGCGGCACTTTGATTCCGGCCAGCTCGGCAATCACGGTCGCCGCGCGGCCAACAATTTTCGTGTTCGGCGTGTGCGATCCCGGCAGGAAAACGAGGCGCGCGACCCTTTCCATTTCATCCGGAGAAAGAAAATACGCGCCCTGCCGGCGGAATTCCTCGAGCGCGCGCTCGCGCACCGATTCCTCGGCGACCGCTGCCTGCTCGGATGAGCAGATCGTCCCATAGTCGAAAGTTTTCCCGGCGATGATGTCCGCGACGGCCTTGCGCACGTCGGCCGTGCGTTCGATGAACGCCGGAACGTTCCCCGGACCGACGCCGTAGGCCGGCTTGCCCGACCCGTACGCCGCGCGCACGAGTCCCGTGCCGCCGGTGGCAAGGATGACGCCGACTTCGGGCCGGCGCATCAGCTCACGCGTGCCTTCGAGCGTGGTGTGCAACATGCACTGGATCAGGCCGTCCGGCGCGCCCGCCTGAAGTGCCGCGCGATCGAGCAGCGTGGCCGCCTGGCAAATGCACTTGATGGCCGAAGGATGCGGGCTCAGCACAATCGCGTTCTGCGCTTTGATGGAGATGATCGTTTTGTAGATGGCCGTCGAGGTTGGGTTCGTCGAAGGAATCACTGCCGCCACAACGCCGATCGGCGAGGCGACCTCGACGATTCCCTTGTCGCGATCCTCGCGCAGAATTCCGACGGTGCACAGGCCGCGAATCGCGCGCGGCACGTTCACCGCGGCGAGCGTGTTCTTTACGATCTTGTCGGGGACGTTGCCGAAGCCGGTTTCTTCCACGGCCGTGCGCGCCAGCGGCTCCGCATTTTCAGCGGCTGCTCTCGCGCAAGCCTCCACGACGGCGTCAACTTGTTCCTGGGAAAATGCTGCGAATTTTTTCTGTGCGGCAGCCGCCCGGGCCGCCAGTTCGCGGGCTTCTTGAATGGAGATGAGGTCGCGATCGCGCAGGCTCAAAACGCTTTACCTTCTCCTACCAACATCGCTGCCTTCGTTCGCCGGCTCCGGAACCGCAGGCCTGAAGACCGTTGACGCGAGCTGCAGAAACTTAGCGGCCGCTCGATGCACCGCGCGTCCTCGCGGTTTACTTCTTCGTTCCTGCCGCTCCGCCTCCGGGCAAAATCTTTTCCACGTGCTCGTGCGGGCGCGGAATTACATGCACGGAAACAAGCTCGCCCACGCGGCGCGCTGCGGCCGCGCCCGCGTCAGTCGCGGCTTTCACCGCGCCGACGTCTCCGCGCACCATCACGGTGACATATCCCGAGCCGATGTATTCCTTGCCGACGAGGATGACGTTGGCGGCCTTCACCATGGCGTCGGCCGCTTCGATCGAAGCGACCAGGCCCTTGGTCTCAATCATCCCCAATGCTTCGTTGGACATGCGCTCCTCGTCTCGGATGCTCGACCGGGACATCCACTCCATTCACACTGCGGCGTGTCACCGGAAGCGCTGAGACTAGCATGGCATAGGAAGTGAATCAAGAAGATGCGGGAGGCGGGAATGTATACTGCTGTGGAAATCGAGTCCAAAAACCGATTTATTTTGTGGGCAACGCGCCGACTTTTGCCGCGGCCACGCCGTTGCGTGTGGTGTTCTTGATCGCATACATGGCCTCGTCGGCCAGGTGTAGCAATTCCACCTTGGTCTTCGCGTCGGAGGGATACGACGCCACTCCGATGCTGGCCGTGAAATGCACATCCAGCCCCTCGCTGCTCAGCCAGCGCGTTTCCCCGATCAATTTGTGCAGGCGGCGCGCGACCACAAAGGCGTTTTCCTTGGTGGCCTGCGGCAGAACGATCACAAATTCATCTCCCCCGTACCGGAAGGCGAAATCAATCCGTCGGCAGGCGCTCTTCACGATTTGCCCGACTTCGGCGAGGAGCTTCGATCCGACGAGGTGCCCGTGGGTATCATTGACGCTCTTGAAATGATCGAGGTCGATGAAAACCACTGAAAATTCGTAGCCATAACGCTGCGAGCGGTAAATTTCCGTTTCCAGAATAAAATCCATGTGCCGCGCGTTGTACAGGCTGGTGCAATCGTCGGTGATGGTGAGTTCATGGATTCGTTTCACATGCCGCGCATTTTCAAGCGCGATCGCGGCAAAGTCGGCCAATGCTTCGAGCAGCGCCAGATCGCGTTCCATGAAGCCTTCGCGCTCCACGCAATTGATCAGCTCGATGACGCCCAGGCAATGGTCGCGGTAGCGTACCGGAACGGCCACGATCGAGCGCGTTTCCATCTGCGTCTTTTCGTCGACCTTGGAGAAAAATCGCGTGTCCTTGCTGACGTCCGGCACGATCACCGCTTCGTCATGCTGCGCCACCCAGCCGGCGATTCCCTGCCCCATTTTGATGCGCACATCTTTCAGGGCCTGCGCGCCTTTGCCGACGGCCAGTTCGAAATACAATTCCTGCTTTACATCATCCACCAGAAGCAGCGACCAGGTATCCGGACGCAGAAATTCGTCGATCTTTTCCATGATGGTGCGCAGGACTTGATCGAGTTGCAGGGAGGAAGTGAGCGCCTTGCCCAGTTCGTGGAACACCGCAATCTCGCCCGCCTCGCGTTGTTCTCCCCGAGCTGAAGGGCTGCGGCGCCGCTCGATGCCAGAGAAATTTTCAGTGGTGGTCACTGCAAGCCTTAGTGCCAGATTCGATTGCGGGTCACCTTCCGTTCCACGGAAGGTATTGAGGCACTAGAAATTATAGTCAGCTCTTGTCAATCCGTGCAATGGTGACTTCGCGGACTGTTGCGCGAAAGTGAAGAGCGCGTCAAAACCCGAGCCTCGGCCCCTTTCTCGTGAGATTGACACTCCTCCGCCGCCCGCCTATATTCGCAACGGGACCAAAAAAGACCCCTTAAAGAACAAAGGCCCATGACCAAAGGCACTTTCGGCGAAAACCTCAGGCGCGAACGCGAACTGCGGGGCGTCACTCTGGACGAGATTTCCGGCGCCACGCGCATCGCCACGCGTTTTCTGGAAGCCATTGAAAACGAGCAGTGGGACCAGCTCCCCGGCGGGGTCTTCAATCGCGGATTTGTGCGTGCCGTGGCCCGTTATCTCGGGCTCGACGAGGAAAGCATCGTGGCGGAATACACTCTGGTCGTCGGCGACCGGCCAAGCGTACCGGTGTGGACCGGCAGTCCGCCGGCGGTCACGCCGGAGTTCCCCTGGTTGGCCTGGACGATCTCCGCCGTCGTGATCGCTGCTCTGCTCGTTGGAGCGTGGTTCGGAACGCGACGACTACTTGCTTGGCGTGCCGCGCGGCAACCAGCGCTGGCCGTGCAGGTAGATGCGGAGCCCTCCGCCGTGAGCACGAATGGCGGGCCACGCAGGGCCGCGGCCGATGCTGCGCCTTCGCACAGCGATTCCGCTCCCGCCGCTACGGCTGCCGGGGACGCAACGACGGGACCGCCGCCGGCCGCCGCGGATTCGTCCGCAGGCGCTCCGGCAACATCGCCATCCGCGGATGCAACTTCGCCGGCAGCCGATACGTTCGAACTCACGGTCGAGGCAGACAAGAAAACCAAGGTGACGGTGGTCGCGGACGCCAACCGCGTCTTTGCCGGCACCATGAAAGCCGGTGAGAACCGGACCTTTTCCGCCAAGGACCGTTTTCAGGTCTCCGCAAAAGACGCGGGCGCTCTTTCTCTCGAAATGAATGGAAAAACGCTGGCGCCGATTGGTCCTTCCGGCCACTCCGGCAAGGTCATTCTTACACGCGATGCTCTAAAGAGCGCCGCAGGAGGCGGAAATTAGTTCGGCATTGCGCGAGGAAATTCGTTCGGGCCGCGCGACCCGTGAACGCAAGCTGGAAATTTGCGCCGATGCGGCTTCGCTCGAGCCGGAAAATCGCGTTGAAACCCTCTGTGTTCTGGCGGCAGATTCCGATTCCTCGGTGCGTCAAAAAGCTGCCGGCGTTTTGCTGACGCAGCCGCTGAAGTATGTGCTCACGGCGCTGGCGCGGCCGGGAGCGGCGCCGGAAATGTTCGCCTACTGCGCCGCCGAGTTTCCCCGCAGACCCGGCGTGGCGGACGCACTGGCCCAAAATACCACCTGCCCCATCGAAGTTCTTCGGCCGGTCATTCGCTACCTCTCGGTCACCGCGGTTCAAGAATTATTCGAGGACCTCGACCGGCTGAGCACTTCGCCGGCGCTGGTAGCGGAGCTTATTGCCTCCTCAGTAATCAATGCCGAACAGCGCGGGCAGCTGCTGGAGTTGCAACGCGCCGAGCCGGAACCCATCGAAGCCTTCGTGGAAGCTGTGGAAGCGGCGGAGCAGGACGCGGCAAAGCGTCAAACGCTGCTGCAAAAATTGTCGCACATGCGCGTCGTGGAGCGCGTGCAGCGCGCGCTCAAGGGCGGCCGCGATGAGCGCCTCCTGCTGATCCGCGATCCCTGCAAGATCGTGCAACGCGCCGTCCTGCAATCGCCGCAATTATCCGAACAGGAAGTGGAATCGTTCGCGAACATGGCCAGCCTTAGCGACGAGACGCTTCGGCTGATCGCCGGCAACCGCAAATTCCGCAAGAACTACAGCATTCTTCGGGGCCTGATGTTCAATCCCAAGACGCCCCTGGAAGTGACCTTGCACCTTTTGCCGCACCTGAAGCCGCTGGACCTGAAATTCATGACCAGCAACAAGAATGTCGCCGATACGCTGCGCACCTCCGCCATGCGCCTCCAGCGCCAGCGCTCCTCGGCGCGCGACTAAGAAGCCATAGCCATCTCATAGATGCTGGTTCGGCGCGCAGCCTTGGAACGCCAGGGCCGAAAGAGTCCATGTGAGAACTCATATTTGGCACCTTTTGTAGCGTCCGCCTTCAGGCGGACACTTTGTAACCGAGCAGATGCCCGCCTGAAAGCGGGCGCTCCATGGTCCAAAACGGATTATCGAATCGAGGTAGTTGCGAAACGGCCGGCGTCGGCCAATCGCGCGTCACAAGTACGAACCGTCAAACGGCTTCGGCAATAGTTCCGACATGCGATAGCGTTCCAGCTTGCCGCCAAGGTTCGCGAGGATCACTTCGGCGTCGCCGCAGAATTCCCACAGAATCTGGCGGCACGCGCCGCAGGGCGGCGTCAGGACGCCGGTATCCGCAACTACGGCCACGGCGTCAAACCCGCGCTCACCCTCCGAAATGGCCTTGAAGACGGCCACGCGCTCGGCGCACAGCGTCAGTCCGAATGTGGCATTCTCGACGTTGCAGCCGGTGAAAATTCTTCCGGACTTCGCGCGCACCGCAGCGCCTACGCGGAAATTGGAGTAGGGCGCATGGGCGTGCTCGCGCGCGGTGCGCGCCGCGGCGATCAGCGCGTCATGGCCGGCACTTCGCGCCCGGTCATGCTCGTTCATGGCAGGTCCTTGCTCATGCGTGGAATCACCGCCCGCAGCAGCGCTACAAAGTCCGCCTTCACGCGCTCGCCGGTTTGCATGACTTCTTCGGTCGTGATGGGCTGGTCCAGAATTCCCGCGGCCATATTCGTCACGCACGAAATTCCCAGCACGCGAATTCCCAGGTGCGCGGCGGCAATCACTTCCGGCACGGTGGACATTCCCACAACGTCAGCGCCAATCGCGCGCAGGTAGCGGATTTCCGCGGGTGTCTCGTAGCTAGGTCCGGTCATGGCCGCGTACACGCCCTCGGCAATTTCAATTCCCAGGCGCTTGCCGTCCTGCAGCGCCACGGCCTGGTACGGTTTCCAGTACACCTGCGTCATGTCGGGAAAGCGTGCGCCGAAGTGCTCGTCGTTCGGCCCGATCAGCGGATTCCGCCCCTGCAAATTGATGTGATCGCGCAAAACTACCAGCGATCCCTGCCTGAAATTCGTGTTGATTCCGCCGGCGGCATTGGTGATCAGCACGGCCCCGATTCCCATGCGGGCCATTACGCGAATCGGAAAAATCACTTCGCTCGGTGAATAGCCCTCATACAAGTGCACGCGCCCCTGCATCACGGCGACCGGCACGTCGGTCACCGGGCCGATCACCATGCGCCCGGCATGCCCGATGGCGGTTGACCTCGGGAAGTGCGGAATGGCCCTGTACTCGATGCGCGCGGCGCCGGCCATTCCGTCCGCAAAGGCGCCCAGCCCGCTGCCCAGCACCAAACCGATACGCGGACGCAATTTTGTTTTGCCCAGGATGAATTTTGCCGCAGCGTCAGCGCGCAGAAATTCCTGGCTGGGTTTTGCTTTTGCGGTACGGGAAGCGCTCATTTCAAAAACATCCCCACGATCGAAGCGGACATCAGGTTCGCCATCGTTCCGGCGAGCATCGCGCGGATGCCGAACTTGGCCAGCTGGTTCTTCTGGTTGGGCGCCAGCGCGCCGATGCCGCCGATCTGCATTCCAATGGAACTGAAATTCGCAAAGCCGCACAGCGCGAATGTGGCGATGGTAAACGAGCGCGGGTCGAGAGCGCCTTTCATGGGGCCCAGAAACGAAAAGGCCACCAATTCGTTCAGCACCATGCGCGTGCCGAGCAGATTTCCAATCTGCACGCAGTTATGCCATGGCACGCCGATAATAAACGCCACCGGAGCGAAGGCCCAGCCGAAAACCTGCTGCAGGCTGGTAGGAAACCACAAAATGCCGTGCCCGCCGAGGAAGTTGTGAATCCCGCCCATGATGCCGTTGGTCAGCGCGATGAGCGCCAGGAACGCCACCAGCATCGCGCCGACGTTCACCGCCATGGCCAGCCCCTCGCCCGTGCCGCGGGCGATGGCCGCCAAAAAATTCGAGTCGTGCTCCACATTTTCCATGTGCACGACGCCCATCGTTTTGGGCTGCTCGGTTTCCGGCACCAGCATTTTGGAAATCAGCAGCGTGCCCGGCGCCGTCATGATAACGGCCGTCAGCAGGTGCCGCGCCTCGACTCCAAAAGCAATATACGCCGCCATGATTCCGCCCGACACGTGCGCCATGCCGCTGGTCATGATGGTCATCAGCTCGGATTGCGTCAAGTCCGGCAGGAATGGCCGGATCGTCAGCGGCGCTTCGGTCTGCCCCATGAAGATGCTCGCCGCGACGTTCAGGGATTCCGCGCCGCTCGCGCCCATCACCCGCTGCATCACCCAGGCCGCCCCGCGAATCAGCACCTGCATGATGCCGAGGTAGTACAGCAATGCAAACAACGATGCGATGAAGATGATCGCCGGCAAAACCTGAAATGCGAAGATGAATCCGATCGAGGAGCGCTGCTTGCCCAATTCACCGAACACAAATTCCGATCCCACAAACGTGTAGGCGAGAAGCCTATTCACTCCGTTGCCGGCGCGAAAAAAAAGCATTTGCCCGAACGTCCAGTAAAACACCAGAAACGCGAAGGCGATCTGCAAAGTCAAACCCCAAATCACCAATTTCAGCTTGATCGCGCGCCGGTTGGTCGAAAACAAATAGGCCAGCCCGAGCATGGTCAGCAACCCCAGCAAGCCTGTGAATCGGCCCATTCAGCGCCACCTCGCGTCCCGGCAAATACCCGGGAAATGCCCGTCACAGTAACACGCCGGAGAAGCGCCCGGGATGTGGAAATCATGATGTGCACGATTCGCAAACTGCGCGGTTAGCGGGCAGCGATCACGGCAACTGTCAGGATGGGTGTCAAGTGAGCAGGCGCTCTTTCCTCTTTGCGACCGCCGGGGAAAAAGACAATATGCCCGGAGCGATTTTAAGCGCCGATCGTTCGATAGATGAGCGGAGGGACGGACTGCGGTTTCTCCGGCTGGATGCGATATGCGGTTTGGGCCAGCATGCGGGCTTCGGCCAGCCGCGCTTCGGAGTTGTAATGCAGCGTGCAGAGCGGCTCGCCGCGCTCGACGGCATCGCCGATGCGCTTGTGAAATTCAAGGCCCACGGCGGGATCGATCTGGTCTTCCTTCTTTTCCCGGCCGCCGCCCAGGATCACACCGGCCACGCCAAGCTGTTCGCACTGGATTGCGGAAACGAATCCGCCGCTGGCGCTCGTAACGATCAGAGTCTGCCGCGCACGCGCCAGGCGCGCAGGATCGTCCACCACTCCCACATCGCCGCCCTGCAGGCCCACGATTTCACGGAATTTTTCGCGCGCCTGCCCGGATAGGATCAAATCCGAGGCCAGCTTCTTCCCTTCTTCGAGCGTCTTCACTCGCTCTCCGACGTAAAACATCCATGCCGCGAGCTCCAGGCAAAGCTCGCGCAGGTCCGCAGGCCCGGCGCCGGCCAGAACTTCGAGAGCTTCCGCAACTTCCATCGAGTTTCCGGCCTTGCGCCCGAGGGGCTGATTCATGTCCGTCAGGAGCGCGACGACATTCTTGCCCATGCGCTTCCCGGTATCAACCAGCAATCCCGCAAGGTTTTCCGCATCCTCGATATTTTTCATGAACGCGCCGGATCCCGTCTTCACATCGAGCACCAGAGCGTCGATGCCCTCGGCCAGCTTCTTGCTCATGATCGAGGCGCAAATCAGCGCCGGGCTTTCAACCGTTGCGGTGACGTCGCGCAGCGCGTACATCTTCTTGTCGGCCGGAGCAATCTCGGCGGTTTGCCCGATCAGGGCGCATCCGCAGGTTTCCAGGACGCGCCGGAATTCAGCAAGCGTCAGATTGACGTTAAATCCGGGAATGGATTCCAGCTTGTCCAGCGTGCCGCCGCTGTGGCCCAAGCCGCGCCCGCTGATCATGGGAACTTTCAGGCCGCCGGCCGCCACGATTGGCGCGATGACCAGAGAAGTCTTGTCGCCCACGCCTCCCGTGGAATGCTTATCCACTTTGCGCCCCGGCAAATCGGAAAAATCCAGAACGCTGCCGGAGTGCAGCATGGCCTCCGTGAGCGCCGCGATTTCCGGGCGGCTCATGCCGCGAAGCACGACCGCCATAAGCCAGGCGGACATTTGATAATCGGGAACATCGCCGCGGGTATAAGCGGCGATCAGTTGTTGAATCTCTGCTGGAGTTAGTTCGCCCGCATCCCGCTTCCGGCGGATCAGATCAATCGTACGCATGCGCTTGTGGGATCAATCCGCGGCTGCCGAGCGGGAAATGCTAGAGGCGCCCTGGAAAAGTTCAAGATGCGTAATTTCCGCCGGGCAGCGAAGTCTCCACGGCAGGACAATCGTGCCAATCCCCCGGCTGACATAAATTTGCGTGGTGCCCATGCGGTCCCAGCCGATCTTGTACCGCAAGCGCTCCGGCGAGCGCCCGTACACGGTGCCAAGCAACGGCAGGTTTACCTGCCCGCCGTGCGTGTGTCCGGAGAGGACCAGACTCACGTTATTCCGGGAAGCCAGGTGAATCACGCGGGGATTGTGTGCCAGCAGGATCGTGACCGCGTCGCGGGGAACTCCGCGTACCGCGCGCCGTAAGTCCGCCCCGTAGCCGTAATCGTCGACTCCAGCGAGGTAGACGGACTGACCGCCGAGAGCCAGAGTCACGTGCCGGTTGCGCAGGACGTCAATCCGCTGCCGCCGCAACGCCAGCGTTATGGCGTCGGCATCGACCCGAAAGTCGTGATTGCCCAAAACGGCGTAAACCCCATAGCGGGCCCGGAGGCGCCCAAGGAGTTCCGCCGCCGGCCCAATATTCCGCCGCGAGTAGGTGACGAAGTCTCCCGTAAGGGCAATGATGTCTGGATTCAGACGGTTGGCCTGGCGGACGGCCGCGGAGAGCCACTCTTTAGGAAGAAAAAGGCCGTGGTGAATATCGGAAATTTGTACCACGCGCAATCCACGGAATGCGCTTGGGAGGGCGTCCAGCCAGATGCGTTCGTCCGTGACGGCAAACCGATCCCCATACCGCCACGCCGTCGAAGGTTTCAGAGCTTCGCCTGCGGAGTAGGTTTCAATTCCGCCCTGGCGCCATCGGCCAATCCATCGCGAAATTTTTTCGCCCGCTCCCGGATTTCCCGGAACCGGAAACGTAACGCTGTTCCCCATCATCCCTCAGTAAATACAAGCCACTGGTTCAAGCCTAACATTCGCTTGAACGCTGGTCAATGCAGCGTATTAGGGGCCAATGTGCAAAATGGGAACATCCAATTCCCTTCAGGGAAGCCGTTCGAAACCGAAGATCGGGGGTTACGGCAGCAGTGGATTGGACGCCGCCCGCTGGGCGATGGACATCGCGACTTCCTTCATCTCGTCATGAACCCGGCTGTTCGAAGCCAGAAGTTCCCGATCTCCCAACCGGTAGGGCTGGCCATCGAATTGGGTTACTGCGCCCCCAGCCTCGCGCACCAGCAAAACGCCTGCCGCCGTGTCCCAGGTGTGCAGGCCAAACTCCCAGAAACCTTCGAACCGTCCACAAGCCACTGCCGCGAGGTCCAGCGCGGCCGAGCCGTCACGGCGCACCCCGTGAGAGCGCAAGGTAAAATCCCAGTAGTAGCGAATATTGGGATTTTGGGCGCGCTTGTTGCTCGGAAAGCCGGTGGCCAGCAAACTCGTGGCCAGCTTTTCAATGCGAGACACTTCGATTTTCTTTTGGTTCAGGTATGCCCCTTCTCCTTTGGCGGCGGTGAAAAGTTCGCCGCTGACCGGCTGAAAAATCAGTCCGGCGATGAGTTCACCCGCTTCCTCCAACCCCAGGGAGACCGCGAAACATGGGTAGCCATGCGCGAAGTTCGTCGTGCCGTCGAGCGGATCGACGTGCCAGCGGAAGGGGGACTCGCTTTCCCTGCCGCCACCTTCTTCGGCCACAATGGCGTGCTTGGGGAAATGGCTCCGCAGCCGGGAGACAATCGCCTGCTCGGATCGCTTGTCCGCCTGCGTCACAATATCCACTTCTCCCTTGTAGCTGATCTTCACCGGCCGGTCGAATTCCGCCAGCAGAATCGCCCCTGCCTCCCGAGCCGTTTCGATCGCCACATCAAGAAATGAATTCATGCGCTGTCAGACCCTCTGCCTAAATCATGCCAGAAATCGCGCAGCTTAAGTAGGCACGAGGTTTAAGTAGGAAATCCGCCACACAGCAATCGGCAAACGGCGGACGGAGACTGACTAGCGCGAATCACGCACCACCCGCCAGCAACGACAATTCCTCAATCCAGACGGCCGCCTGAATAATAAGCTTGCCGGCTTCGCACTGTGCATTGGCACTTGGCTCGGACTTGCAGGGTGCGGAAGGTGCCAGCAGGGGGCCGCGGATTAGGATAGTAGGCGATGCGGTATTGGGTGCGGAGTTCGCGGTCGATCAGGTCAAACATGTCGCCGAGTTGAGCGATGGAATCCGGGAAATAGATGGCGCCTCCGGTCGAGTCGGCGATGGTCTCGAGGGCGTGCTCTCCCGCAGTATTGCGTCCACCCTCGTTTTTCACGGCGCGCACAACGATGGTGTACAGGAGGGCGTCGGCGCGCAGGGCGGCCCGTCGGGCGGTCTCAAAATCGGCTCGGCTGGTGGTCTCGCCGGCGTCGGTAACAAGCACGATGGCGCGCCGCCGCCCGGCCGGATTTCTGGTCAGCGCCTGTGACCCCAGAAAGATCGCATCATAAAGGGCCGTACCGTCACCGGGGACGATGCGACGCAAGGAGGCCTGCAGGAAGGGCACGCTTGAAGAAAACGGCGCGAGTTGAGAGACTGCGTCGGCAAATTCGTACACCGCCAGGCGATCCGCGGGACGCACCAGCTTCTGGATAAATCGCGACGCGGCGTCTTCCTCGAACTCCAGTTCCTTGATTTCGCTCAGGCTCGAATCGATCATCAGCGCCAGGTCCAGGGGTTGCTGCGTTTCCGGTTCGAAGACTTCGATCTTTTGTTTGACGCCCTCTTCGTAAACCTCGAATTGGTCCGCCGTGAGACCCAGCGCGGGACGCCCGTCATTGTCCAGCACGCTGGCCAGCAGGCTGACCAAGGTGACTTCCGAGCGGATGCGGCCGCGCTGGTCCTGATCGCTATCTTCGCGCGCCGCAGCCGGTTTGAGCTCCGCAACGAAAAACAACGCCACCAGAACGACGCAGGATCCCAAGGCGATTGCCTTGCGCAGGCAGGCTGCGCCCCTGGCATTCTTGCCAACCGCAGAATTGTAATGAAAGCGATTGGGAAATGGCGATATCGGCACAGAAATACGATTCCTGCGAGCGCGAAAAGGATTGCTCAGGCGGTTCACCGCGAGGGTTCATCGCGAGGGGAAGGGATTTCTCCTTCAGCCCACACGGCGCCATCGCGGAAGAACTCCTTCTTCCAGATGGGCACGTTGCGCTTGAGGGTGTCGATGCCATAGCGGCAGGCATCGAAGGCAGCGCCGCGGTGCGCCGAGCACACCACGATCAGAACCGAAGTCTCGCCGATTTCCAGCCGCCCCAGCCGGTGAATCATGGCGTAACACCGAATCGAAAATCGTTCTCGCATTTCGGCGCCAATTTCGCGCATTTTTGCCAGGGCCATGGACTCGTAAGCCTCATATTCCAGATACAAGGTGGGGCGCCCGCCGGAATGATTGCGCACAATTCCTTCGAACACGACGACCGCGCCGTCGGGCGGGGCTTTCAGCTGCGCCACAATCTCCGAAGTCTCGATCGGCACGCGCACCAGCGCGCACAAGTTTTCTTCGATCGCTGCGCCCGCCGGGATTGCTCCCCCGCTGACGGGCGGAAGAAACGCAACCTCGTCTCCGGAAGCGAGCGGCGCGCGCCACTCCGAAAATTCCTGGTTCACGGAAGCCACCACCGAAGTACGGAACTTGGCCAGTTCCGGAAAACTCCTGCCGTAGCGCTCGAAAAGATCCTCCACACGCGCCCCTTCCGACAGTTCGGCCTGCTCCTCGGCCCTGCCCACGATGTCCTTTAGCCGTCCAAAGAAAAGCACACGCACGCGCATGGGCACATTCTAGCCGCGCCCAACGGAAAGTTCCACTGCGCGAGTAGGACCGCTCGAGTAGGACAGGCTTTCAGCCTGTCGGGTTTGGATTCGAGCCCGGATAAACGTTTCGACCACAAGGGGCGAAGCAAGTCCTGCCGCTTCATTCTTTTGAATTGTTCTTTCGAATCGTTCAACTTTTTTGAACCTTATGTTTCCGAAATCCATTTGACCTCGCCCGCGCCCGGGCCGTAGCGTGGGGAGAGAACAGGGAGACCTACCATATGCGCGTTCTGGTTTCAGGCTCGACGGGACTCGTGGGCACGGCGCTGGTCGAAACTCTCAAGCGGCAGGGCCACTCCATCGTGCGCCTCGTGCGGCCCGGCACAAAGATGAATGTGGCCGCGGGCGCCGACGCTCCATCCGTAGAATGGGACGCCCGCGCGGGCCGGTTCGACGCGGCTCGCGCCGAAGGCGCCGATGCGCTCGTCCACCTCGCGGGGGCGTCCATTGCCGGCGGCCGGTGGAATGCCTCGCGCAAGGAGTTGCTGCGCACCAGCCGCATCGATGCCACGCGGCACTTGATTGCAGCGGTCGGAAAATTGCAGCGGCCGCCTCGCGTGATTGTGGCCGCATCCGCGATCGGCTACTACGGCGATCGCGGCGATGAAACCCTGACGGAGACGAGCGTCTCGGGAAACGATTTCCTTGCCGCTCTGTGCCGCGAATGGGAAGCGGAGACCGCGCGTGCAGCCGGGTTCGGAGCGCGCGTGGTGAGCTTGCGCTCGGGGATCGTTCTCGCGGCGCACGGTGGCGCCTTGCCGCGGATGGCTCTGCCCTTCAAATTTGGAGCGGGTGGAAGGCTTGGCGACGGCCGCCAATGGATGTCCTGGCTGACGCTTCGGGAATCGGTCAACATCATCCAGTTCGCCTTGGCCAATTCGGTCCTGAGCGGGCCCGTGAACTCCGTCTCAACCAATCCAGTTCGGAACAAGGAATTCACGGACGTCCTGGCAAAAACTCTGCACCGGCCGGCCGTCTTTCCCGCTCCTCGTTTCGCGCTTCGGATAGCGCTGGGAGAAATGGCGGACGCGTTGCTTCTCAGCAGCCAAAGGGTGATGCCGTCCAAACTTGTGGACTCGGGGTATCGATTTTTGCAGCCGGAGCTGGAAGGCGCGCTGGCGGAAGTTTTCCAAAAATAGGGGTGCCTGAAGCTTCCGGCGTTCGAACGGAAATCCGCTGAAGCGCGTTACGGCCTGCATTTTTCACTGAATGGGAATTGACATTGAACGTGACTCAGCTATGCTTGGGTTGCAGAGGTTTCGACTTGTGTGGTTTCATTCCCGCCCGTCAGCCCTCAAGACGACAGAGGCAGTCTGCCTGGGCTTAACTGCCTGGAAAGAAAGAGAGATTCCTCGCTCCGCTCGGAATGACAAAAGGATTAGCCCGATTAAGGGTTAGGCAGGCGACTTTTTCCGCAGCCTGTGCAACCTGCGATGCTTGCTTCGCTCAAAGGTCCAATTGCGATAACAGCGTGTCTAGATTCGATTCATCGACCAGCAGATCGGCAGTCTTCGCGGAAAGCCCTTCCACTTCGTCAAAAGCTTGAAAGAGCCGCATCTTAGCGACGGCGTATTCTTCCGTGCCCGTGAATTCACGGCCCGTGCGTGCCGTCCAGTTTTCCAGAGCTTCCTTCGATACAAAAATCCGCACCGGAAAAACGTGCTTGCGGTCGACCGACGCCATGTACACATACTCCGTGCCGGCCTTGGCGCCGCGCTTCGATTTCTCGACTTCGTAAAAATAATATTGGTACACGTAGCCGGTCGCGGCGGAATAGCTTTTCACGCGATGCGCGGCTTCGGGACGGGGCATGCAGAGATTATTCAAGCCCACAACCGCCGTGTCAACCCGCTGACCTGGCTGACTTGGCGCCGGCAGAGAATCGAAAATTGCTCCAAATTGAATCACCATTCCCGCTCGTGTTTCCCGACTTGGCACAAACGTAGCTGACGCGTGAAGTGAAAACCTCCGCGCCAGGACCTCATCAGCTCGCTCTTCGTAAGAACTCAAAGACCGGCAAACCCTTGAACGCTGAAGATTTGCATTCCGTTCCTCGCATCCCAAACCTGCGCCGGAAGACGCCGGCGAAGGACATTCTCCTCAGTGCGCCACACTGGCACAACGCGTGCACTTGCATCGGCAATGGAACGGAGCACGAAACCTCGCGGACGCTGCACTCGGACTCGCACCCAGTCTCGCTGGCGTCCCGCGCTGCTTCTCGTCGCGCCGCTCTTGGGCTGTGGCGGACTCGTAGGCCCGCCACAGCTCCCCCCTCCGGCATAACGATAACGGTCGCACCGGCTACAGCATCGGTCCTGCTGGGAGAATCCCTGACTTTTACGGCGACCGTCAAGAACACGGCCAACACATCCGTGACCTGGAGCGTGAATGGAATTCCCGGGGGCAACGCGACGGTCGGAACAGTGGACACGAGCGGCGCCTACACGGCTCCGATGAATCTTCCATCCCCTGCTTCCGTGTCCGTGCGGGCCATCAGCGTGGCTGACACTTCACAGACTTCAGCCGCGCTAGTGCTCGTTGCCAGCGACATTTCAGTGTCCGTCTCTCCGCAGGCCATGCTCGCGGAGCTGGGTGCGTCCCGGACATTCGCCGCCACAGTAAGTTCTGGCGGGAATCCCAACCGCGGTATCAATTGGATTGTTTCCGGAAAAGGATGCGCGGGAGAAGTGTGCGGAACCGTGGACGCTTCCGGAAACCACACCGCGCCGCAAATCCTGATGACGCCGCCGATTGTTTCACTTGCCGCGATCAGCGCGGCCGACCCGTCGAAGAGCGGAACGGCGACGGTTACGATTACCAGTTCCTTTCTCCTGGCCCTCGCCGGGCCATCATCGGTCATAGTCAGCGGCACAGCCAGCTTCTCGGCCACACTTACGCCGGCGGCCAACTCGAATCCAAGCCGCGTGATTTCCTGGAGCGTTGCGGGCCCGGGGTGCATCGGCGCGGCGTGCGGAACCATATCCTCGAGCGGAGTGTTCCGTGCGCCTTCGCTTCCGCCAACTCCGGCGGCCGTTCAAATCATCGCCACGCCGCAAGCGGACCCGTCGAAAGCGGTGGCCGTTTCCGTTTCCATCCTTCCGATGATGAGCGTTTCGATTTCGCCCACCGCGGCGACCGTGGCGCTGGGCGCGTCTCAGTCATTCCGCGCCTCGGTGTCAGGAGCGCAGGATGACACGGTCACCTGGGACGTCAATGGAGTGGTGGACGGCGACTCCTCCGCGGGCTCGATCCTGAATTCGCAAACCGCTCCTGACGACACCATCTACACTGCGCCATTAACCTTGCCGGCGAATGCCCCCGTCGTAGTTCGTGCGCGCAGCAACGCCAATCCGAACGTTTCCGCAAGCGCGATCATTACGTTCACGGCGGCGATCAACGTAGCACTGGCACCTTCCGGAGCAACGCTCGCGGTTCGCGAGAGACAAACCTTCACCGCGCAGGTGAACAACACTCCGAATCAAAACGTGACCTGGCAGGTCAACGGAATCCCGGGCGGAACACCGGCCAGCGGCCAGATTTGCGAGGTCGCGTCAAGCCCCTGCTTGCCGCTGTCGGCGAGCGATGGCGGGAGCGTCGACTACGTTGCGCCCGCCGGATTGCCCTCTCCCGACCCGGTCATCGTCACGGCAACAAGCCAGGCGGACGGCACACGGAGCGCATCTGCAAGCGTCACGATATTGCCGCACACCGTGGTCAGCGTTCAGCCGGGAAACGCTACGCTCGCCGAAACAGGCCAACTGCAATTTACGGTCAGCGTTACCGGCTCAAACAATCAACAAGTTTTCTGGTCGATCAGCGGCGCGGGTTGCGGAAATCCAGCGGCGTGCGGTTCGATTGATTCCAACGGCCTGTACACAGCGCCGCCCGCCGCGCCATCGCCGGACCTGATCTCCGTAGTCGCGACAAGTTCCGAGGACAGCAATCAATCGGGAACCGCAACCGTCACGATTACCGGCGGGCCCGCCATTTTTTCCTTGAGTCCCACCAGCGCATTCGCGGGCTCGGCGGGCGGCTTTACGCTGCTGGTCGTCGGGAACAATTTTGTGGCCTCCGATCCGGGGCCGGGTTCGACGCTCCTGGTGGGAGGTACGGCGCACGCTACATCGTGTGCGTCAAGCACACAGTGCATCACCTCGCTTGCCGCGCCGGACCTGCAATTGCCGGCAAATTTGTCCGTGCAGCTACAGAATCCGGACGGCTCTCTCAGCGATGCGGAAGTCTTCGTCGTGCTCGCGCCGGGCACCGGGGCGGAAACAATTCCGCTGACGCCGGGAGCCCCTGCCAGCGCGGGAAATGACATCATCGTGGTGGATCTCAGCACGAATGGCGGGTCCGGAGCCGCGGGAAACGTAAGCTTGAACCTTGGCGCGATCGGACCGTACTCCGCGGCGACTTCGTCCTGCATCCTCGGCGGAAGCCCGGTAATCGTTCAACGGCCCGCGAGAGGCACGGGAACCGCGGACCTGTGTGTTTTTTCGGTGAGCGCGCTGGATCCGTTTTTTACTTACACAATCACTGGGCCGCTGACCCCAGATGTCACGGTCTCCAATCGCGAGCCCCTAGGCCTGGGCATATTGCATCTGACGCTGCAAGTACCCGCGACCGCGGCGCCCGGGCCGCGTACTCTGTTCATCGCAAATCCGGCGGGCGATAACGCCGCCGGGACCGGCGTCATCGAGGTGCAGTGATGCGAAACATGCCGCGAATCAGGCTACAGATCATTTCGTTATTTTTGCCGGCGCTGCTGTTCTGGTTCTTGCCGGCTGCGCGCTCCACCACGCTCGCCAGGCTTAGCCTGGATCGGCTGGCCGCAGGATCGGAAGCCGTGGCTCGCGTGCGCTGCGCGAGCGCCGAATCGCGCTGGGAGCATGGCTCCATCTGGACGGTAACCACTTTCGACGTGATTGAAAATTTCAAAGGAAATTTGCGGAAGGCAATTGCCGTTCGCTTGCCGGGAGGGCGAGTCGGACATCTGACCGCCACCGTCGATGGCGCGCCCAGATTCACCGCCGGTGCGGAAGCCGTCGTGTTCTTGCAACCATTGCGCGCCGGAGGCTTCACCGTGGCGGGCTGGGTGCAGGGAACGTTCCGCATTTCTCGAGACGCGCGAACCGCCAGCGAAACAGTCACGCAGGATTCCAGCAGCTTCGCGGTTTTCGACGCGGCGACGCGCACGTTTCGCGCCGAAGGCATCCGCAGAATGCCGCTGCCGGAGTTTCGGGCGCGCCTTGCCGCAGCCGTCTCGCAAAGCGAAGGAAAAACAAGATGAGAAGAAACCGCGCCTCTAAGTTCAGAACCGCGATCGCCGTGGCCGTTGCTTGCGTGTTCCTGATGCAAATGACGGCCGCGTCTACCGGAGCCTACGATTTGGGGACTGTCGTGGCGGACATGACTCAGTCGGCATCTGTTTCGGGAGAAACCTCCTGCCCGCAGCTCACGCGATTTGACGTTTCGGTCCCCGGCTCCATCAATCGCCAGTGGAGCACTTCGCTCGGAACGAGCCCGGCAACGATCCTCACGGCCGATCAAACCTCGGATGGACAAATCAACGAAATCGATGCGGTGATTCAAGAGTCGCTCTCCGTCTGGACCAGCGTTTCCGGCACTCTGCTCCAGCCGTCGGCGCTCGGCCCGCTCCAACAAACCTGGGTCAGCCCGGCATGCGCGTCGGACGACGGGCTAAATACCATCTGCTTCAACCAGGACGATCCGGGGTTCGCGCTCGGCGTCCTGGCGTTCACGCGGGTCGTTTCGGCGGACACCATTGGCGAGCAACTCTCGCCGTATACCGCGCCCTCCACGTTCATCGGCGAAATCCTGGACGCGGATACGCTGTTCCTGCCCGGCGATCCCGAAGCCACGTTCGCCACCCCCTCGGCGCTTCCGGCTAATCCGAACGCTTACGACCTGGAATCGATCCTGACACACGAGCTCGGCCACTCCTTTGGCTTCAATCATTCGGGGGTGTGGGGCGCGATGATGTTTCCGTTCGCTCCGCCGCCGGGCCAGATTACGGGCACGAGACCCACGCAACAAATCCCCGACGCGCCGCTTTCCGACGACGATCGTACCGGGCAGCGCGTTCTTTATCCCGACCCTGCAGACACCGCACACGTTGGCACGATCAGCGGGCGGGTCTTGCCCGCAAACCTGCTCGCGCTGCCGATTTCGCCTGCGGGAGTGACCGGCGTCTTCCCGGCGCAGGTCGTGGCGTTCGACAGCGCCACCGGCACAGTCGCCGCCGCCGTGTTTGCCGGCTGGAGCTGCAGCGATCCCGGTCCGACACAATTCGACGGCACATTTTCGCTGCAAAGTTTGCCGGTGGGGCCGTCGCAGAGCTATCGGATTTACGCCGAGCCGCTTGACGGGCCGGTGGGCCTCGGCGACGTGATTGCCAACTCGACATCGCTGTGCCGGAACTCTTCAAGCGATCCCGCATGGCCGGCACAATATGCCTGCGAGGTTCCGGAGCCGGCGGCGCCGTTTTCCGCGCGCATCCGGCCAGGGCCGTAGTTTCGGATGCGAGCTCTCGAATGCCGGAAGATGCCGGGCTCCGCAAAAACAAAAACCCGGTCCCGTGAGACCAGGTTTTCGTTTTTGAAATCAATTCCGAGGAATCTACTGGGCCGAGCTGTTGACCCAGGACTGCCGCAGCACAGTGATCGGCTGCACGGTGGCAGTATCCGTGGGCGGCACGGGAAGCGTTGTAGTCGGAAACCACGGAGGCGCGAAGCCACCCGTAAAGCGCTGGTCGAAGTAGATGTTCCTGGTGCCCAGAGAGCTCCCGTCTAGTGCCTCGTTTTGAACGCGGCCCCCGACGATGTTCAGGGTATTGATGTTGTTCCACGATGCCTGCAAACCGTAGTTACTGCCGCTCGCGGAGTTGATCGCGGCCATGGAGGCGTCGACCTCCATGGTCCCGACCGAGCTGGGAGGCTGGAATTGGATGTTGCCTCCCGTCGTGAAAATCCCGAGCACGTTCGTGGGTGCCGGAGTAACAGCGGTATCCGACACGCTCAAGGAAACGGGTTCGGTCGAGTAGGTAATGCTCCCGGTAATCGAGATCGTCCCGCCCGCCGTAATTGTTACCGCGGAGCCGTCCTGGATCGCCGCGCCGGAACTGGGACCTGACAGGCCCGTCGGCGCGTTGGCCGAGGGATTGCTGCTGATGTTTCCGGTTACGTAAACCATGCAGCCTTCGGTCCCCGTGTTCACGTCTTGTGGAAGGCCGGCCATCGTCGTAGTGTGCGTACCGTCGGAGATCGTGGTGGTGTTTCCAGTTAGATCCAGGGTCACAGTTGTCGTTGTGCTGGACTGTCCGATCGAGATCACTTGCAGCTTGTGAGCGGACGATCCGGAACCGGACGTGGAAGCCGTCAACGTCATCTGGCTGACGTTCCCCTGGACGTAAATCCCCCCGAAAGCATTCGTGGTCCCATTATCATTTATGGTGCCTGCGGACTTGTTGTAAGGCAGAAAGACTCCCGATGTAGTCGAACTAGTCCAGGGTGTTCCGGCTGCGTTCTCCAAGACTGAGGCCAAGGCCGTATTTCCGGGGTTGGGGTTTGTGCACCCGGTCGCTCCCGCAGCGCACGAACCGCCCTTGCCATCCAGAACGGCCTGCTCCTGGCTGTAAGAATCGGCCGGTAGAGGCACCTTTGTCTGGTTCGACGCCAGCCCTCCACTGAAGGTGGGGTTGATGGTCGTGCCTCTGTGCGTATCGGAAGTCGCTGTGCTCTGGTCGCAGCTCCCGTCGTTGTACATGTACCCCACGCCAGCAGCGTTGTGCACACCAACGGAGCCGTTGAAAATGTACCTGGTCGAGAAGACCCCAAGGTTGAAAGTATCGTTAGAGAACATTTTTCCCGAAAAAGTGCCGGGAACCAGCGGGGCGCTGCAGATCGCATACTGATCGAACAGAGTGGACCAATCCGAGAAGGGAGCCGGAGGCGCGGCGGCGGGCGCCATCTGGACGACCAGCGGAATGGTTCCGTACTCCTCGACCACGTTCATTTCGCCGCTGCGGGACTGGCCGTCCACGACCAGATGATAACTGTAGTTGTAGGTGCAAGTAAGGTTGATGGTGATTGCAACCGTCGAACCCGGATTGCACAGAACGTTCTGTCCGGAGGGCTGTGACATGCTGATGCTGCTGTTCGTCGTATCGAGCTTGAAGGTCGCGGGCCAGGAGGCAGAGCCCGATGGTACGATCGATTGGTAGGCGCCAAATCCGGAGGAGGTGCTGGTAAGGTCGGTGGGAAACGCATTGGATGCGAGCGCTAGATTTGGAGCGCCGTTGGTTGGCGTGTAGCCCGCGGGCACGTCGTTATTGTAGATGTCGTTGAGCAGAGCCTGCCTCACCACGTTGACGCCGGAATCGGCTCCATAGAAGGAGCCACGGGCGTTGCGGTAGTAGCCATCGATCAACGTGTCCGACGTGGTGGCGATGACCATGGAAAGCGTCATCACCGTGAACAGGCTCAGAAGAAGAAGCGCCGTGACCAGGGCAATGCCGCGGTTCCCCCGGTATTTTATGATTCGTCCGTTCTCATTGGTCGTAACGTTGTTCATAATTGATCCTTAATCGTTCATGCTCATGTTTCGGGGATTCACGACGATCGAGACGCCCTGAATTTCGTAGGGACCATTATCGAATGTATTGCGGAACACGTACGTGGGGTCCGGATTTGGATTGGTTCGCCCAATGAGTGACACCATCACCGACCGTAACAGCGTGTAGTTGTAGGGAATGGCCGTTCCATTGTTGTAGCTGGAAGCGTCGAAGCTGTAGGTGACCGTATCCGTATCCGAGGCAGAGTTAAACAGCGCGGCCCCCAGCTTGAACCCGATGATTTGGGTAGCCAGAGTTTGCTGGGCGACCGTTTGGGTTGTCCCCGCGACCTGGCGCAGGAGCGCTGGGTTACTGGGGTTGGTCAGGTCCACTTTGTAAGTAATCGGCAGGATCCGAAGAACCCAGTCGGTGGAGCAATATCCCTCGCCAATCATGCTATTCACGTTTGTTGTCATGTTGTAGGGATCGTTGGTCGAGCTGGTGTTATACCCGTAGTAAGTCGTGCCGCCGCTCACCACCGAGGTCGTCGCGCCATGGACTAGCTTGATGTAAGTCGGAGCCGCCGCGCTGGGATAGGCCGCCCCGGCTGCTGTGAGAGCCGCCGTGGTGTATCGTGAGCCGTCATTCGATACAAAAAGTATCTGGTCGCCACTTTTGAAGTTGGCGACCAGAGCGTTAATTTGTGCGGTCGTGGAACCCGTGGGTGGAATGAGATAGGTCGTCGTGCTGGTCCTCGTGTTCGTGGCGTGCGAAGTCGGAACCGTTGACACACAAGTCGCGTCGCCGCCCGAAGTAACAGGATTGATGGACGGATTCATTGGCTTAGTGTTTTTATCGGCGGTAATAATCGACATTTGGTCGAAACAGGTGGAGCTGTACACCAGGGGTGTTCCTGTGCGGCAGTCGCTGCCTGAAGCCACCACATTATTGGTGATCACAACACCCACGGGATAATTGGGGATGTTTACACTGGGGTAATAATTCGCGCCGGCATTTCCCAGATCCAACTGCATCTGCGCGACGGCGTTGCGCAATGCGATGTTCACTTCCGCCAGATTTTGCTGCTGGTTGAAAATCGGCTGATGCTGAGCCATGAGCGAGAATGCGGCGGCGCTAATGATCATGAAAATGGCCATCGCTACGAGAAGCTCGACCATAGTGAAACCCGCGTGGTGGTTGCGTCGCTGCCGAGCTTCGATTCGAGAATTCAACATGATCTTCCTCATGGCCTCACCGTGCTCATCTGGAATGTAACGGGGGGGCTGACACTTTGGTTCGACAGAGAGACGTACACCGTGATGCGGCGGCTGCCAGTAATCGTAACGCCGCCAACGACCGGATTCGATTCGATAAGCCAGCGGCGATGAAAGCCGGTCGTCCCTGAACCGCTGGGAGCCGCTGCGTTGTTATAGACGACCACTCCGGTAGCGTAGTGATCGACACTCGAGTAACCGCCGCTGACAGCTATCGTCTCCGATACCTCTCCAGTGGTGTTGGACAGGTCGACGTCGTCGTAAAAGTTGACTCCGCCCGCCGTCGTATCCGTCGAAAGACTTCCACCCGCGGTAAGTTGCGCGACCGGAGGCGATGCATCCGGGTAGCGGTTCAGGTCTTCCAGTTTTTCCGATGCCAGCGTCGACGCCAGGGCCATATAGCGTGCGCGCTCGGTACCCGATAGGCTCTGCGCGACAAGCGCGGCCATCGCCGACAAGCCGACGGCAAGGACGGTTATCGCAATCAGGACTTCCAGAATGGAGAAGCCTGGGTTCCGACTTCGTCCACTAGCACGTCGGATTGATGACGTTGTTGCTACACGCTGTAGTGACATTTCCATAGTTGGATACCGTGATCGTTGCTGTCGTTCCCTGGTACGTGATGGTAAAGACGTTGCTGCCGACTGTTTCCGTAACAAATCCGTTAGGCTGGAAATTGATGGTCGTGTCTTGATTGAATGTCATTGGCCAGGAAGCCAGCGGCACCGACGACCCGACGTTTTGATAGCTCCCCGCACCCGTGGGCAAATCCTGGATCTGGTAATTCACGGTTGCCGCCGTGAAGACCACTTGGTAGGGATAACCCTTGGCCAAGGCTTGAAATCGCGTGGATTGAATGGCCCACTTCGCCATCGCCACCGCGCTATTCAGCCGGTAGTTGTTCATTCCGGTTTTCACTTGAGGAATCGCCATCGATGTAAGGATGAGGCCGACAAGCATGGCCATGACGATCTCAATCAACGTGTAACCTCGGCTTTTGTGCGACCGAAGGGTTTGCAACTGCCGGTTGTTTCGCTGTTCTAGAGTCTTCCTCATATCGGGAACGCTGCGATTACTTCGGCCTTTCTCGGGATTCTCTGGAGAAGCACGGGTATTGGTAGAGCAACTCGTCCGCCAAGACTATTGGTCGCAATAACTCTTTTATTTAAAGTGGCTTACGCGAGCTATGGCCAGTGCAATAATTGGCCGATTTAGGGCCGCATGGGTAGAATCTGTACAAATCGAGTGCCATCGCTCAACGAAATCTGAACGGCATGCGACCAATCTCCTAAATGCTTTGCGCTTGACTTCGATTAGCTTGGAACGCACACTCCGGCCAATTGCTGCGAGATATGCCGGGGGAGACTTAATCGTGAAGACCAGTTACGCGGCAGTAGTGGTTTCAGCGGTGATGTACTGGATGCTGGGTGCGCTCTGGTACGGCGTGCTGTTCGGACAACGATGGATGGCGCTGGAAGGAATTACCATGGAACAAGCGAAACGCACGAACCCTGCGCTGCCCTACTTCATCACCTTGCTGCTGAATCTGCTGATGGCCTACGTTCTGGCGAAGTTCTGCGGATGGCGAAATGCGAACACGGCGGTGCGTGGAGCGGCCGTCGGGCTGCTGCTTTGGATTGGGATTGTCGGGCCCATCGTGTTCACGACGTACATGTATGAGACGCGATCCAAGGAACTGTTCGCGATCAATGAGTTTTACCCGCTGCTGGGGTTGTGCCTGATGGGGGCCATTCTGGGCGGGTGGAGGAGGGCTTCGTAGAACATGTCTCAGGGTGTTTTGGTCTGGTGGTTACCCCCGGAGCGCAACCAGACAAACGGAAGGAAGTCCTGCCTGCCACACCGAATTTTACTTCGTATTGATCACCTCTGAATCGACGGCTTTCATGAAGTTCACAATCGTCTGGACCACGGTTTCGTCGCCAACCGAAGTATTGATCATCACGTGGTAAACGGCGCGGTCGGGCCAGGCGACGTGAAAATATTTTTCGAGGAAGCCGGCGCGTTCGCGATCCACCGTATCCACCAGGTCTTGAGCTTCCCTTTCGCTTTTGCCGCGAGCCAGCAGGCGCTTCACTTTTTCGTCCCTGGGGGCGTAGAGAAATACGCGAAAGGTGTCCGGGCGGTCCTTCAGAAAGAGTTGCGATCCCCTTCCGACGATCACGGAGTCTCCCTTGCCCGCCGCATGAAGGACAACGCGCTGGGAAATCCTCATGATCGTTTCACTGTCCACCAGATTCAGCTTGGGCGCGTTGAGACTGCCTTCGTAGCTGCCGCGCATGAAGGATTTGATGAGCCGGTAGTAGAGCGGATCGGTGCGTTCCTCTCTCTGCTCGACAACGGCCTGGGAACAATGGGCGAGATGAGCGATTTCTTCCGTGAGCAACTGGTCCCACAGTTTCCATCCCAGGCGCTGGGCCAGACGCTGGGCGATTTCACCGCCGCCGCATCCGTATTCCCGTTCCACCGTGACAATTCTGATCATGGTGTCTCCACGTAGGACAGTCTACAGCCTGTCTGGTTTTGACTTTGCCATGCACCAAAGACAGACAGGCTGAAGCCTGCCGTGCTGAAATGCAACTTCTTTATTCCGCCATAACATGCCCGCCGCCGCCCGGATCGTTCTTCTTCAGGATAAACGCGAGGAAGAACATGATGGCCGACCCGATGGCTAAAACCATAAAGGTGTCGATGTAAGCCGCGGCACCTGCCTGCGCCTGAATCAACTGGTAGATTCTGGCATAGGCCGTCATTTGCGCGGTGTGGGTGTTTAATCCGGAACTGGCGAGGCGCTGCGAGAGGCCAGCCACCGCTCCCTGGAGCAGAGGATTCCCCGGACGGATATTGCCAGTGAGAATCTCCTGGTGAAATTGCGACCGGCGCGCCAGCAAAGTGGTCACGATCGAAGTTCCCACGCTGCTGCCGATGTTGCGCATGAAATTGATCAGCGCCGGACACCGCGTTGTTTTTTTCCGGCGCAATTCCAATGTAGGCCACCAGCGTGATCGGCACGAAAAGGAAGCCCATGCCGAAAACCTGAAAGACGCGCAGCCAGAGCGCGGTGCTGAACCCAATCTGCAAGTCGATCTGCTTCGTGGAGTAATACATGGCCAGAGCCAGGCACAACCAGCCGAAGGCGATCAGGTAGCGCGCCTGGATCTTCGTGGTCAGGGTGCCCATGATGGGCATTTCGATCAGCAGGCAAAGTCCTCCCGCGGAAATCGCCAGGCCAGCCACTTCGGCCGTGTAGCCCATCAAGGTCTGCAGAAACAGCGGCATCAGTACCAGGCTGCTGAACAGCATGATGCCCAGGGTGAACATCATCAGGTTGGAACTTGCAAAATTAAAATTTTTGAACAGGCGCACGTCGACGACCGGCGCTTTCTGGTACCACTCCCAGATCACCAGAGCGATCAGGCAAACCGCGGACATGATGACCAGCGTGGTAATGAAACGCGATCCAAACCAATCGTCCTCCTGGCCCTTGTCCAGCAACACCTGCAATGCGCCCACACCGATCGCCAGCAGGCCAATGCCGATGTAATCCAGCTTGACGCCCGCGGCCTTGATGCGCGCGAGATACGGCGGGTCTTCCACGAAGCGGAACACCAGGAGTAACGTCAGCAATCCCACCGGAAGGTTGATGAAAAAAATCCAGCGCCAGGTGTAGTTGAACGTGATCCAACCGCCGAGGGTTGGGCCGATGGTCGGCGCCGTGACCGCCGTGATCCCGTAAAGCGCGAAGGCCAAGCCCCGCTGCTGCGGCGGAAATGTGTCCGCCAGAATGGCTTGCGCCATGGGTTGCAGTCCGCCGCCGCCCGCGCCTTGCAGCACGCGAAAAAACAGCAGCAGGCCCAGGCTCGGCGCGATCCCGCATAGTAACGAACTGGTGGTAAAAATAAAAAGGCAAATGATGAAAAATCGTTTTCGTCCCAGCGCGCCGGCCAGCCAGCCGCTGATCGGCAGCACGATCGCGTTGGAGACCAGGTAGGAGGTCAACACCCACGTGCTCTGGTCGTTGCTCGCGCCCAGATTCCCGGCCATGTACGGCAGCGCCACATTGGCGATGCTGGTGTCCAGGACCTCCATGAACGCAGCCATGGCCACGACCACGGCGATGAGCCAGGGATTGAATCGGGGCCGCCAGGTGTCCTGATCGGCTGTGAGAGTTGCGGAGGTGCTCATTGGAGGTAGACGTCAGGCACGACGTTCATGCCCGGGCGAAGTTCGTGGTCCTTGTCTTCTCCGGGCTCGAGAACGATTTTCACGGGAATGCGCTGAACGATTTTTACGTAGTTGCCGGTGGCATTCTCCGGCGGAAGCAGGCTGAAAAGCGGCCCGGTGGCTCCGGCGATGCTGTCGACGCGGCCCCGGAACGTCTTGCCGCTCGAATCGACATGGATATCGGCCCGCTGCCCGACTTTCATCTGCCTGAGTTGCGTCTCTTTAAAATTTGCGGTGATCCAGATCTCGCCCAGGGGAACGACGGTCAGGAGTTGCTGGCCGGGTTGAACGTTCATACCCACGACTACGGTTTTGTTAACTTCGCCGCTGACGGGCGCGACGATTTGCGTGTATTGCAGGTTCAATTCGGCCTGCTCCAGGGCGGCGCGTTTCTGCTGCACGTCGGCGATCGCAGCACGCACGCGGTCTTTTACCGACGACACCTGCTGCGGCCCGGTTTGAGCGGACTGCTGATTGGCTTCGGATTGCGACAACTGGCTTTTCGCCTGCTGCACGGATTGTTCAGCAGTGGCCACGTTGTCGCGAGCGGCCGCGACCGACGCCGTGCTGGCCTTGGCCACGGCCACCGCCTGATCGTAGATTTGCTGGGCCACCTCTTGTTTGCCGACCAGCGCCTTGTAACGGACAAGGTCAGCCTGGGCCTTCACGTCATTTGCCTCGGCCGCTTCCAGCTGAGCGCGGGCGGCAAAAACCTGGTTTTGTGCGGCGACGATGCCCGCGCTGGCGTTTTCCACACCCGACGCAGTGAATTTCAGCTGGCTGGTCGTATTGGTCGTGGTGATCGGGACACTGATGTTCAGCGACTGCGCCGTAGCTTCCGCGCTTGCCAGATTGGCCTGGGCTTCCTGGACCGCGACCTGGTAGTCCTTGGGGTCGATTTCGACAAGCGGCGCGCCCGCACGCACGTATTGGTTATCGCCCACATCGACTTTGACCACGTATCCGGCGATGCGACTACTTACAGGATAGAGATGCGCGTCCACTTGGGCGTCGTCGGTCGATTCGTAACTGCTCAGATAACGCCACAAGAACAGGCCTCCGACCAGGATGACCGCGACAACGGCTACGATGATGATTATATTTCTGCGTTTGTGCGAGCGTGTATAGCGTGGAGGCGGTGGAGGCGGCGCGGACTCGCTGCTCGAGTCGACGGTCATAACAGGTGGATGCTCATCAGCCATGGATTATCGTCCTTTGGAATCGTCGGTATCGGGGTCCCTGGCGGCGCTTGGGGACATGCGCCAGTAAAATCCTAGCGTAAATAGAATAATGGAAACTACAGAGGTACCGTCGTGGGTACTCGCTGCCGCTTTCAAGTGCGGTGACCTTCCGGGAGGATGCCACTGCGCGACACTCGCTTTTCCGGTCGATGAAAACATACAACTGACGGTCGCAGAATGCAATCCAGCGGCGCAGGTATGCGCTCGACCTTCCGGCACGCCCTCACGGCGTCCTCGGAATCTTCCTTAGTTTTTTCGCTTCCGTCGGACTCGCGAAGAACGAGGAGGATCCGGGAATGACGCCAGTGGAATCTGATGCGGAGAAAGAGAATTGGATACCGCGGAATGATCGGCCGTGCGCAACGCGCACCGAGAATCGGAACTGCGCTCGAAGTGTCTTCTTTTGAGGGAATTGGTAGCCCGGACGGGGGTCGAACCCGTAATCTTCGCCTTGAAAGGGCGACGAGTTAACCATTACTCTACCGGGCCACAGCGATGAACGCGAGGCGAGCCTTGCGCTGTGGAATTCTAGCATAATTGCTTGCAGGAGCGTTCAGAGTTGCGAGTCGGGAATCGAGAGCTAACATTTGAAACTCGGGTTCGGAGTTAAAACCAAAAAGCGGTGAGCCGCTGTGCTGGGAGAACGGTTTTCACCAGTCACGGTTACGAATCATTATTCAGGCCTTTCTCTCATTATGCTCCTCGAGCCAGGCCATTTGAATCGCTTCCAGCTTCCCTTCGTTGGACTGCTTGGGGTCGCCCGTAAATCCGTCGAGGCTGGTGATCCATTTATGCAGATCGGTGTAACGCACGGTGAGTGGGTCGGCGTCCGGATATTTTTCCGCCAGCTGAATTCCGATTTCTTCGGCATCGTCCCAATCGAATGTGGCGGGCATGGTTTTGTCCTCTTGTGAATTGTTCAACGACTCCGCGCAATCCTGAGAGCGGCAGAGCAGGGCGCTCTTGGCTGGGCCTTTGTTGCAACCTTCACCTGGACTGACGCAGTTGACGCAACCACAAAAGCCACAGGCTGAAAGCCTCTGCTACTTCTAGTGTTCCGCTTCTTTGGCGAAATTCTTGTTCCACTCCGGAATTTCGACGACGATGTCGCGCGTTCCGTCAGGGACGCACTGGCATCCGAGTCGCGACTTTACTTCCAGTCCGGGAGCGTCGTCCAGTTGATCGAGTTCGGCGTCGGTTGGTTCGTTGCAGGACTCCAGGCCCTCATGCACGATGACATGGCAGGTCGAGCAAGCGCACACGCCTCCACAGGCGTGGTCGAGGCCCATGTGAAAACCCGTGGCGATGTCCAGGATGCTTCCCGGCAGGCCCTCGCGCGCGTAAGGGACTCTTTCCGGGTCGACTTCGACGGTTTTGCCCTCGCGGACAAAGGTCACCTTAAATTTTTTCGTCGCGGGCGTGTACTTGGCCTGTTCGATATAGGGATTGCTGCCGCCCATTTTATCTCCTTCTTCTGTACTGCCCACTTCAAAACTGGCGTGGTCGGTTCGTTGACGGACAACCACAGACTGAAGTCTGTGCTACTAGACTTCGCCTAGCTTTTTGCCTTCCAGGGCTGCGCCTAGCGCGCGGTTCATCATGCGCTCGGCGAGCGGGGTGGAGGCCTGATTCAGCACGTCCACGAACGCTCGGATGCGCTTGTAATCCGTGCCGGCCACAGCTTCGCGAAGGGCTTCCATGGCGTTATCCACCGCGGCGAGCTCCTCCGCAGGAAGCTCACCCGGGGCTTCGGCCGTTTCGCGGGCCAGAGCCTTTTCCGTGAGCTTGAGGATGCTTTCGGCTTCGTTGCGCGCTTCGATCAGCTGGCGTTCTGACAAATCCTGCTCCGCAAATTCGATGGATTCCTCGAGCATGCGTTCGACTTCGGCGTCGTCGAGACCGTAGGTTGGCTGCACTTCGATCGAATGTTCGGTGCCGGCGCGCAGATCGCTCGCGGAAACTTGCAGGATGCCGCTTGCGTCGATCAGGAATTTCACTTCGATGCGCGCAAGGCCCGCGGGTCCCGGCGGAACCTTCAACTGGAATCGCGCGAGGGATCGGCAGTCCTTAGCAAGTTCCCTTTCGCCTTGCAGGACGTGGATGTCGATTCCGGTTTGGTTCTCGACGCCGGTGGTGAAAAGTTCCTGCGCGCTGGCCGGCACGGTCGAGTTTCGCGGAATAATTTTCGCCACCACGCCGCCCATCGTTTCGATGCCCAGCGACAACGGCGTGACGTCCAGCAACAGCATGTCGTTCACGCCGCCTTCGAGGATGTCCGCTTGGACCGCCGCGCCCAGGGCGACGACTTCGTCGGGGTTGAGTTCGGCGTGCGGGCGGCGGCCGAAAAACTGCTCGACGGTCTCGCGCACCAGCGGCACGCGCGTCGAGCCGCCAACCAGCACGACCTCCTCGATCTCCGCCGGCGCAAGCTTGGCGTCGGCCAGGGCCTGGCGCACCGGCCCCATGGTGCGCTCCACAATCGGGCGAATCAGGCGCTCGTATTCGGCGCGTGAAACCTCGCGAAAATAAACGCCGCCGTCGGGCAGCGGAAATTTGATCGCCGCTTTTTCGGATTCGGAAAGATCGTGCTTCAAACCGATCAGAGCCTTGCGCAACTCCTGAACGACTTCCGGATGCGCGGCGAGGTCCACGCCAAGGCCGAGAATTTCCTGGCGCGCCTTCGCCTGCAATGCGTTGTCGATATCGTCGCCGCCGAGATGCGTATCTCCGTTGGTCGAGAGGACCTGATAGATATCGCCGTCGGTGGTGGAGATCAGTTTCAGAATTGAAATGTCGAATGTGCCGCCGCCGAAATCGTAGACCGCAACTTTGCCGCGCTTCTGCTCGTGCAAGCCGTAGGCGAGCGCCGCGGCGGTCGGCTCGTTCACGAGGCGCAGGACTTCAAGGCCCGCCAGGCGGCCTGCGTCACGCGTAGCCTGGCGCTGCGCGTCGTTGAAATAGGCGGGCACAGTGATCACCGCGCGCTCGACCGTATCCTGGAAATATTCCTCGGCCCACATTTTCAGCTCGCGCAAAATAAAGGCAGAAATTTCAGGCGGAGTGAAGACGCGCTCGCCAAGCCGCACACGGATCACGTTTTTGCTGGCCGGATCGATGCGAAACGGGAAAATTTTCAGTTCGTCCTGCACGTCGGCGGGACCGCGCCCCATCAGGCGTTTCACGGAATAGATCGTGCGCTCGGATTGAGTGAGCAAGCGCCGCTGCGCAGCTTGCCCGACGACGATCGACCCGTCCGCGTCGACGCTCACGACGGAGGGACACAGCGGCGTGCCGTACGGGCCCGGGATACACTTCGGCCGGCCTTCGCGCTTATCCTGATAAGCGATCAGGCTGTAGGTCGTGCCGAGATCGATGCCGACGGTTCGAGGCATGTTCTAAATGTGTCCCCTGCTTTCGTAATTCGTGAGTCGTGATTTGTGATTCGTGGAAAACCGCAGCGAACTTGCGTCAGATTTTTCACGAGTTACGAATCACAAATCACGTCGCTAACTCCTGGCGCACGCCGTTCACTAGATTCCGGATGTACGAGCGGCGGTTCAGGACTTCGTTCATCCGCTCCATTAATTTTTTCCTGGCGGCTTCGTCCGCCGCGGAATCGACGGCCGCGTCCCAATCCAACCCCACCTGCGCCAGCTCCTTGTCCACGTCCGCGAGCGACGACTCGAATTTATGCTGAGCGGATTCGAGCTTGGCCCGCAAGCCCTGCATCTGGGCAGCGCTTCCACCGGAATCGCGCGCTTCGCGCAACTCATCCAGGGATTCGTTCAGCTCGAACACTTCCTCCAGCAGTTCAGGAGGGGCCTGCTGCTTCTTCTGACCTTCCTTGCGCATTCCGGAGAGGCTCAGAAGGTACTCGACGCGCGCAACTGGGTCTTGCAGCGTGCGATACGCGTCATTCAGCTGCGAGGAAAGATCCAGCGAAAGCTGGCGCTCGCCTTCCGACGCGCGCGCGAAATGATCGGGATGCAGCTTCCAGGAGAGCGAGTGGAATCGCTGTTCGAGCGTGGGCAGGTCTAGCGTCAATTTTTGCGGCAGGCCGAAGAAACCGAAATAATCAGCGCCGGGGGGGAGCGGCTGAATTTTGCCGCACGCGGGGCAGAAGTGCGCGCCGGCTGTCGGCGTGGAGCAATGCCGGCAGATCACCGAGTTAGCCACAGTTGTCAATTGTGCACTCATCGTTTTGATCGTTCGCGAGATTGGTAGCACAGACTTCAGTCTGTGGAGTTCCGATTGATCTTGTCTCGCATGAAACGCTTGGGGGTGTAATGGAAACCCACAGACTGAAGTCTGTGCTACTAAAAAAAATGGCTGGCGGGCTCCCCCACCCCGGCCAACCTTGCGCTTCACTCGGATTGAGAGTAAGAGCTTGCTTCTTGCCCTGAGAGTCCGTTCGGCGACTCGCTTTACGAAAAGCGACAGGCTGGAAGCCTGTCCTACTACTGCGTGAACGAACTGCCGCAGCCGCAACTGCGGGTGGCTTGCGGGTTCTGGAACACGAAGCCGCGCCGCATCAGGTCTTCCTGATAGTCGAGCGTGGTGTCATTCAGGTATAGAAAGCTCTTCGGGTCGACAAACAGGCGCGCGCCGTTTTCTTCGATCACTTTGTCGCGGTCGCGCGCTTGGGTCTCCAGGCGCATTGCATAGGTCAGCCCGGAGCAACCGCCGCCCTGAACTCCCACGCGCAGGCCGCCGGTTTCGCCTGCGACGCCTTCCTTCGCGAGCAGTTCCTGAATTTTTGTGGCCGCTTTTTCCGTAACGTGAATCATATTTCGTTCCAATCCGATTTCATCCGAATCCTTGCTTTCAAGCGCTGCACCCGTCCGACAAAGCATTTCTCGCTGGAAAGAACTTCAGGAGCAAGAGCCGTTGCTCTTCCGGCCCCCTGAACGTCGCGGCGAAACCCGCGACCCACAAAGATCACGGATGAGCCGCCGTTAGTCGCCGACTGACGACGCCGTCGTTGCCGGGGCGGACGTTTCTTTCTTCTTTTTCCAGTCGGCGATGGCGGCCTTGATGGCGTCCTCGGCCAGCACCGAGCAATGAATCTTCACGGGCGGCAAGCTCAACTCCCGCACAATGTCCGTGTTGGAGATTGCCAGGGCTTCCGCGACCGTCTTGCCCTTGACCCACTCGGTGGCCAGCGAAGAACTGGCGATGGCCGAACCGCAGCCGAAGGTCTTGAACTTAGCCTCTTCGATGACCTGCGTTTCAGGGTTGATCTTCATCTGCAAGCGCATGACGTCGCCGCATTCCGGCGCGCCGACGAGGCCCGTGCCCACGTTCGGATCTTCCTTGGGCAGGCTGCCGACGTTGCGCGGGTGCTCGTAGTGATCGACTACCTTATCGGAATAAGCCATTTCACTCTCCTTCGATATTTGGACGAATTAATTGGGTCCTGAGATTCTTTTCCCGAATCCTTTTTAGTGTTCCGCCGAAGCGCTCCAATTCATCTTGCTGAGATCGACGCCTTCCTTGGCCATTTCGTAGAGCGGCGACAGTTCGCGCAGCCGCTGCACGACTTCAATCACGCGATCGGTGACGTAATCCACTTCTTCCTGGGTGTTGAAGCGGCCGAGGCCGAAGCGGATCGAAGTGTGCGCCAGGTCTTCGCCGACGCCCAGGGCTTTGAGCACGTAGCTCGGTTCAAGCGTGGCCGAAGTGCAGGCCGAGCCGCTCGAAACCGCGACGTCATTGATGCCCATCAAGAGCGATTCGCCCTCGACGAACGCGAAACTGATATTGATGTTGTGCGGCAGGCGATGGGTCATAGAGCCATTGATATAAACCTCGTCGAGCTTGGCAAAAATGGCGTCTTTCAGCCGATCCCGCAGGCCGCTCAGGCGCCGGCTCTCGTCCGCCATTTCGATCTGGCAAAGCTCGGCGGCCTTGCCGAAGCCCACGATGCCCGGAACGTTCAGTGTTCCCGAGCGCATACCACGTTCGTGGCCGCCGCCGTCAATCTGGGCGGAGAGCTGAACGCGTGGATTGCGCCGGCGAACGTAGAGCGCGCCGCAACCCTTGGGGCCGTAGATCTTGTGCGCGGTCAGCGAAATCATGTCCAGATTTTCTTTTTGCACGTCCACCGGAATCTTGCCGGCCGCCTGCACGCCGTCGGTGTGGAACAGGACGCCCTTTTCCTTGGCAATCTTGCCGATTTCCTGGATGGGCTGAATCACGCCGATTTCGTTATTGGCATACATGATGGTGATCAGGATGGTCTTGGCGGTAATGGCCCGGCGCAGATCGTCGAGATCGATGCGGCCGTCCTTGGCTACCGGCAGATAGGTTACCTCGTAGCCGTATTTCTCCAGGCGCTTACAGGTGTCCAGAATGGCTTTGTGCTCGGTGACCTGGGTAATAATGTGATTGCCCTTTTCGCGGTACATCTCCGCGGCGCCTTTGAGGGCCAGGTTGTTCGATTCCGTGGCGCCGCTCGTGAAGATGATCTCTTTCGGCGTGGCGTTGATCAGGCGGGCGATTTGCGCTCGAGCATTCTCGACCGCTTCCTCGGCTGCCCAGCCGAAGGAATGGTTGCGGCTGGCGGCGTTGCCGAACTTCTCGTGGAAGTAGGGCAGCATCGTTTCGACCACGCGCGGATCCACCGGGGTGGTGGCGTGATAATCCATGTAAATTGGCAGTTTAATAGCCATTCTTGTCTCTCCCGTCGCGAATTCCTAGAAACCCCTGAGCAGTTGCCTTCGAATTCCATTCGTGGGCCGCGTTGGGCCCTAAACTTTAGCGCTAAATTCTAAACCGACAGCCCAACCAGTTCCGGGTCGGGCGAATCTTCGGCCATCTGCGAAATGGTGACCGAACGCAATACCTGCGCAATACTTTCATTCACTCGCCGAAGCGGCTCGCGCACAGTGCACGTCGAGCTTTGATCGCAATTCCCGTGGTTCGTCACGCAGGAAGTGATCACCACGGGACCGTCCACGGCGTTGATGACGTCCAGCGCCGAAATATTCTGCGGCTGCCGAGCCAGCTTATAGCCCCCGCTGGAACCGTGCCGCGCGGTAACCAGTCCGTGCTTCGCCAGCCGTTGCAGCACTTTTGCCAGCAACGGCGCCGAGATTCCGTAAGCTTCAGCTATATCGGACGCACTCTGCGAAGACCCGTTACGGTGCGTCGCCAGATGCCTGACGGCGATCAGCGCGTAATCGGCTTTCTTGGAGAGCTTTAACATTCGATATACGACTAATTCAGTCGCAATTGAATAATACTGCTGCTTCGCTCCCGTGTCAAGCGGTTGCGATTCAGGGCAACTCCCACCGGGCCAGCGGATTACATTACGACCAATCTAGTCGTATTCGTCAAATACGATGCAACGAAGTGGCGGTTTTGGGGGTCGATTGGGGCGTGGGAGCGATTGAACGGGCGGACGCGATACGCCGTGCCGTTTGGGTTCTGCTCCGCCGGAAATCTAAACCGGACAGGCTGAAAGCCTGTCCAACCGGGGCTTGGCGCGCTTCAGTTCCCTGCTAGGACTTCTACGAATCCCATGCGGCCGGAGAGATTTCCGCTCCACCACACGCGGTTGGGGTTCGTTGGATCGATCTCCAATCTTCGCGGATCGGATTCGGAATCCGGAAGCGGGAACTCCACCCATTCGCCGGTCTTGGGATTGAAGCGGGCAATCTTGTCGGCCTGTTGCTCACTCACCCAGATCAGGTTGTTTTTGCGGTCCACGGTCACGGAATAGGTCCCGGAGGTTTCCGTGGGGGGAGCGAAGAACGTCATCTGTTTGGTTTCGTAGTCAATCTTCATCAGAAGTCCGGCATTCCAAAGGCCGACCCATAGATCGCCTCGGGCGTCATGACTCATGCGGCGCGGATAAGCAATACCGTCATAGGGAATCTTGTACTCCTCAACCTTGCCGGTGGCCGGATCGATTCTGGACATGCTATCGGCGATGTCTTCGGCCCACCAGACGGAGCCATCGCCGGCAACGGTTATGCCGTAGGCGCCTGTCGGCTTCTGCGTTGCGACGTAAGAGGGTGGGTCGAAAAACTTGAATTCTCTGGTCGAGGTGTTGAGCATGCGAACCTGATTGCCGCTGGTCTCCCAGATCGTGCCATTCGGATGAATGAGCATGGAATTGCCGCCCGCCTCGGCGCGAACATCCTTCGGCCAGTCATAGGAGGTGAATTTGCCGGTGTTCACGTCGTAATCGAGCCAGCGGAAGTTGGAACCGTCCGGCACCCAGAGTTGGCCCTTGGCGTCAATCTGAAGGTTGCCGAGTAACTGGCCGTCGGGAAGAGCGGGACCGGCGGGAAGAGAAACTTCGGTATATTCGAGGGTTTTTGGATCTAGCTTGCCGAGCTTGCCCGCGCGCTCGCTGACCCATCCGTTGCCGTGGGGGTCGACGGCGATGTCATGCGGCTCGGCGCCAACCATGGTGTCGGAAATGTCGTACTGAACGGCCCGGTAGTGCAAAGCTTTGCCTTCGAGCAAGGCGCTGGGCAGGCGATCGTTGAGGTCCACGGAACGGGTGGGCGCGAAGTTGGTCGAAAGATAGTCGATCGCAAGCTTGGCTTCCTCAGGCGTAAGATCCCTGAGCTTGGCGGTGCGTATGCGGGCGCGCATTCTGCGGACGGTGAAGGCCCAGTCCTCGCGCGGCATGTGAAAGCCGATGAATCGTTCGGTGGTATGGCAGGTGGTGCAGCGCGCGGCGACAAGTTTCTTGCCATCACCCTCCGGCAATTCTTTTGAGACCGTGACCATCAGGGCTTCAGGAGTTTTCATCGGCCAGGCGCGGGGAAGCATCGGCCCGCGCTTTTCGGTCAGCGACAAGTCCTGCTTGGCGGACTTGCCTTCGGCGAGTTCGATCGGCACGGAGGCGACGCTCTGGAAGCCGCCACCCACTCCCTGAATCACGTATTGCCCCGCGGGCAGGCTGCTGACGGTATAGCGCCCTTGCGCCTGGCTGATCACCAGGAATTCGAGATGACGCTCGCTGTTTTTGAGCTTCACAAAGGCACCCGCCACGGGCTTGCCGGCCGCATCCTGAACGACGCCCTCGATTGCGGCATTATTTTCCGCCGCCCGGGCGAACGCGCCGCTTAGGAGCAAAAAAACGGCTGCGAAGATGACCGTGAATTTCAAACGCGCTGCGGTGAGTGTCATTCTCGATCTCCTTGTAATTCCGTCGCGGTGCGCGAGCGAAGGGCGCGCCGGCAAGACATTTCAGCGCTTAACGCGCAATCCTCAGTGTGCAAGGTAGAACGTATCAACCTTGAATTTGGGCCTGACTATTGGCGGAGTATACGCCAATTTCGATTTGTGGAACTCAGGATATTTGCGAGCGAGGGAGTCTCCACGGGAACCCGAAGTGGCGACTCTTGAATTCGAGTACTCGAGGTTCCGGATCCGAAATTTAAAATAGCTGAATTTTGGATTGAATGAACGCTCAACTTCCGCGCTGCGGCTTCCATTTTTTCAGGAATTCCAGAACGTCTTCGGGACCGATGCGCACGGTGGACTCGAACTCGCCTTGCTTCTGGCTCACGACCAGAGTTCCATTCGGATCGAGAATGGCCAGGCTTGGGACGCCCTTTTTGAGCGGGATCTGGTACTTGTCGGCGAGATCCAGGTTGGCATCGTAATTGCCCACGTTGATGTGGACGACGTGGTAGTTGGCATTCACGACCGGAGCGAACTGTTTTGAATGAAACGTCGTGTCCAGTACGTGGCAGTCGTAGCACCAGTTTCCGCCGAAGACCAGGATTACACGCTTGTGATCCTTGGCTGCCGCAGCCAGGGCGGACGATATTTCCGCCTGCGCCTCCTCGGGAGGAGGATAGAGCTGCGTGTTGGGCTTGTCCGGCTCAGGAAGGCGGCGGATTTTCTTTTCCGCCGGGTCACTCCGTTGGGTCTGAATGATTTTCCAGTCGCCGAGCCTTTGCACCCAAACTTGCGCGGCCCCGATGATCACGGACTTTTCCTGCCCAGCATTCTTGATTCCGGCCTCCATTCGCAGTGTCAGCGCTTTCACGTCGGGCTGGGGCGTCTGCACCTGGAGCACCTGCACCTTTAGCCGCTCGAGGCCCTCCGGCTTCAGCGAAGACCAGAACGCGGGCTCTTCGGACGGATCGAGGGTTTCACCTTGCGGTGTTTTGGCCCTGGCCGCAGGATTTGTGGTGTAGAAGCGCATCAAGGCAGACCTATCCCCTGCGAGGACCGCGGACTTCCAGCTATCCAGCGGCTCGAAGGCAAAGGACGGTGAAGCCTTGGAAATCTTTTTCGCGTGCGTTGGCGCCGCGGAAGTCTGAGCAAAGAGGGCCGGCTGGCAACACAAGAAGAGAGCAACGATCCAGGTGAATCGAACGCTTTTCATAGTTCCTCGCGTGCATTCCTGAATGGGATTCTATATCAGACCGCGGCGGAAATCTCGCCTTCTGCTGGAGCGCGCTTGGACGGAAAAACAAGCGACCACGAAATACGTCTCCCTCAATTCCCTCGCGAAATCCGCGCGGATTTTCGCTACAATAGGCCGGAACCGAGCGGGCGCGGACGGACGAAACCATGAAAAATGTCCTGGCCATCTATCCGGGGTCCTTTGACCCGGTGACGAACGGGCACCTTGACCTGATTGAGCGCGGCGCGAAGATATTCGACCGGCTGGTGGTCAGTATCCTGCGCAACCTTGACAAGGACCCGCTGTTCTCGATCGACGAGCGTGTGGAGATGCTGCGCGAGGTTACGCGGCCGTGGCCCAACGTTGAAATCGACGTGTTCAGTGGATTGCTGGTCGATTATGCGCGACTGCGCGAAGCCAACGTGATCCTGCGCGGGATTCGCGCGGTTTCCGATTACGAATATGAATTGCAGATGGCCATGATGAATCGCAAACTGAACCCGCAAGTGGAGACGGTTTTCATGTTGCCGGCCGTGTCCTACAGCTACCTCAGTTCGCGGCTGGTGCGCGAAATTGCGCAACTGGGCGGGCCGATCACGGGCCTCGTGCCGGCACTGGTGGAAGAGCGGCTACGCGCTAAAGTGCTTTAGTTGCCCGAAGAGATATTTTTGTTATTCCGCGCGAATCGGAATGCCAATAAAGAGGGCTGAACGACCTAGACCTGCACCAACAAGGAGAGTCATACCGTGCACCTCGCAGACCGCGTTAACCGTATAGCCATTTCGCCGACCTCCGCTGTGCTGGCGGCGGCCGAAAAACTCCGCGCTCAGGGAGCGGACCTAGCCGACTTCGGCCCCGGCGAACCGGACTTCCCGACTCCCGAGCACATCCAGAAGGCGGCGATTCGCGCGCTCGAAAAGGGCTACACGAAGTACACGCCGACTCCGGGAATCGGCGCGCTGCGCGAAGCAATCTGCAAGTGGCATGCGACACAGTTCGGTTCGTCCTACGCGGTGCCGCAGTGCGTGGTCACGGTTGGCGGAAAGCATGCCATCTTCAACGCGTTTTGTTCCCTCCTGGAAAAGGGCGACGAAGTTCTGATCCCCGCTCCCTACTGGGTGAGCTATCCCGAGCAAGTGCTCTATACGGGCGCTACGCCCGTGCCGGTACCGACTGACGAGTCCGACGGTTTCCGTTTGCGAGCCGAGCAAGTGTCGCGCGCGATTACGGCACGGACCAAGTTGCTGATCGTGAACTCGCCGAGCAACCCCAGTGGCGCAGTCGTTCCCAACGACGAATTCGTGAAGATCTACGAAGTGTGCCGCGCGAAGAATGTCTGGGTGATGACCGACGAGTGCTACTCGCACTTCCTGTACGGGAATGAGAAGCCGTGGTCGCTCGCGAGCGTGCCGGACACCAAGCCGAATATCATCGTGGCCGGGTCGCTCTCGAAAACATTTGCCATGACGGGGTGGCGCGTGGGATACGCGCTGGCGCCCGAGCCGCTCATCGCGGCGATGATCAAGGTGCAGAGCCAGTCGACTTCCAACCCCACTTCGATCTCCCAATATGCGGCGCTCGAAGCGCTGACCGGCCCGATGGATACGGTTGCTTCGATGCTCGCGGAATACGCGCGGCGGCGGAACCGCATCGTTTCCGGATTGCGGGCGATTCCCGGCGTGACTTGCGTCGAACCGGGCGGCGCGTTCTACGCATTCCCGAACTTCTCCGCACACCTGGGCACCGGCATCGCGGATTCGACCGCGCTCTGCAAGCAGTTGCTGGAACGACAGCATCTGGTTGCGGTGCCCGGCGACGCCTTCGGAACAGCCGGCCACATCCGGATTTCCTACGCGACTTCGATCGAACGGATCGAGGAAGGGCTGCGGCGTCTGGAAAAATTCTGCTCCATGGCCGAAGCCGCAAGGTGAATTCCACAGCCAAACGTTTGGGGCGCTCGCCCGCGCGGCTCGCCCCCATTTTCGTGCCGCGCATCTGGGGCGCTCGCGATCTCTCGCCGCTTTTTCCAGAACGCTCGCGTGAACCGGAGCCTATTGGAGAAGCCTGGCTGACGGGCGAGTCCTGCGCGTTCGTCGCGGGCGAATTTGCGGGCCGCACGCTGGGTGAAGTCTGGCCTTCGTTGCCCGAAGAATGGACCGGAACGAGCCTGCGCGGATTGGCGCGCATTCCGCTGCTCGTAAAATTCATTTTCCCGGAGGAAAAGCTTTCCGTGCAGGTGCATCCGGACGACGCTTACGCGGAGCGGCACGAATCCGCAGCCGGAGGCGTCGGCAAAACCGAGATGTGGTACGTGATCAGCGCGCGCGAGGGAGCAGCCGTGCGCGTGGGTTTAAATCCGGGCGTGACGCGGGAATCGTTTCAGCGCGCGGTTGTAGATGGCAGCGCGGAGAATTGCATCGGAAGCGTCACGGTTCGTCCGGGCGACGCCGTTTTCGTGCCTGCGGGCACCACGCACACGATTTGCCCGGGCGTCGTGCTCTGCGAGATTCAGCAGCATTCCGACATTACCTATCGCGTCTTCGACTACAACCGCGTTGGAGCGGACGGCAAGCCGCGCACACTGCACATCCGCCAGGCTCTGGAAGTGATGCAGTTTGGCGAACAGAGCGGCGGGCTTTGCGAGCCGGTGCGCATTACGCGGAGCGGGGTCACGGAGACACTTTACGCGGCGTGCCGCCACTTCGCCACCGAGCGCTGGGAATTCAGCGAACGAATTGCCGCCGTCACTTCACCCGAACATTTTGACCTGCTTATCTTTCTCTCGGGCACGGGCCGCATCGAGTTTGCCGAGGGATCGGAATACTACGGACCGGCGCAAGTCTGGCTTTTGCCCGCGGCGCTTGGCGCGTACCAACTGGCGCCGGATCGTCCTACGACGCTCTTGCGCGCTTACGTGCCGGATCTGAACAGCCTGGTGCAGCGGCTCACCGATGAGCGGGTCGCGGAAGCGGAATGGTCGCGGGTGGTGCACCCATGAGCAAACAACGCGGCGGTGAAACCCTCGACGCGCACGCCATCATTTTGGCGGGCGGCCGCGGCACCCGCTTCTGGCCGCGCAGCCGCACGCGGACTCCCAAGCAACTGCTGAACATCGTGGGCAACAATACGATGCTCGAGCAAACCACCGAACGCCTCGCGCCAATGTTTCCGGCGTCCCGCCAGTGGGTGGTCACCAACTCCGAGCAGGCGGCCGCAGTGCGAAAGCAGATGCCGCGCGTCCCTGCTTCCCATATTCTCGCGGAACCGATTGGCCGGAATACCGCGGCGGCAATCGGACTGGCTGCCGCGCATTTGCTGCATGACGGTCTGGGAACGCGGAACGACGCGCTCATGGCGGTGCTTCCCGCCGATCATTACATTGCCAAGCCGGGGCGTTATTTGCGAATCGTGCGCGCCGCCCTGCGCGTGGCGCACGCCGCGGGGTCGCTGGTCGTGCTGGGGATTCCGCCCTCCAGGCCCGAGACCGGCTTCGGATACATCGAACGATCGGGCGGAAAGGCCGCGGGTGCGAACGGCATTCCTGTTTTTTCGGTGCGCCAATTTACGGAAAAGCCCGCGCTGCCGCAGGCGCGGAAATATGTGGCTTCAGGACGTTACTACTGGAACGCCGGGATGTTTTTCTGGCGCGTATCGACGTACCTCGGCAATCTCGAAAAATTCCTTCCGAAAACGCATGACGCTCTGATGCGCCTGGCCGGAGACATCGGCACGCCGCGTTACGCTCGCTCGCTTGGACGGATTTATCCCAAGCTTGAGAATATTTCCGTGGACTACGCGATCCTGGAGCCGGTCACGCGGCACGCGTCGACGCCCAGCGTGTTTGTGCTGCCCGCGGAAGTGGGCTGGAGCGACATCGGTTCGTGGGCCGCTGTCTATGAATTGCTGGCGCGAAAGGCCGGGGAGAATGTTTCGGCCGGGAAGTTCGTGGCGCTCGACGCGCAGGGGAATTTTTTGTGGAGCCCGAAGAAGTTTGTGGCCGCGGTTGGGATTCGGGACATGGTCGTCGTGGAGACCGACGACGCGCTGCTGCTGTGCCCGCGCGAACGCGCGCAGGACGTGGGGAAAATTGTAAAGTGGCTGGAAGCGGAGAAGCTTTCGCGGCTGCTTTGAGGATTGCTTTGATGCTTCTTTTAACACAGGTTTATGCTTGTGCGAGTTTTCGGTATCCTTATAACGAAGGAAGCAGGCTGAAGCCTGTTCTACTGGACCCCACGTTTGCTGTTTCGCCTCGATGACCCTGACACTTGCTTTTCGGGCTTGCCCGCTTCGCATATACTTCTGAACTGTGAGCACAATTAAATTTGGAACAGATGGCTGGCGCGGCGTTATCGCCGACGATTTCACGTATGCCAACGTGCGCAAGGTCGCCTGCGCGATTGCCCGATATGTAGTGCGCGCGGAGAAGCCCGGCGCCGGCGTGCTCATCGGGTATGACACGCGGTTCGGTTCCGAGCTGTTCGCACAAGTCGCGGCGGAAGTGGTTTCGATGTCGGGAATGCCCGTTTGGGTCGCGGAGAAGGCTTGCCCGTCCCCCGCTCTCTCGCTGCTGGTGCGGCAACGCGGAGCGGCCGGCGGAATCATGATCACGGCAAGCCACAATCCCTATAAATGGAACGGCATGAAATTCAAGGCCAGCTACGGGAGTTCGGCGCTGCCTTCGATCGTGGCGCAAGTGGAAAAAGAACTGGCTACGGTCCTGGAAAAAGGCGTGCCACCGTTGCCTCCGCAACCGGATCAGATCCATTCGCTCGATATTCTTTCGCCGTACCTGGAAACCATCGACAAAATTGTGGATTGGGATCGAATTCGCGACGCCAAGTTCCGGTTCGTGGTGGACCCGATGCACGGCGCGGCGCGGGGGCTATTGCGCGAACTGATGACCCGGCATGGCATCGCCTGCGACGAAATTCGCGGCACGCGCGATCCGCTCTTTGGCGGCGTGAATCCGGAACCAATCGAGCCGCATGTGGAGGCGCTGCGGCAGGCTGTGCTGGCGGGCGGATACGACGCGGGCTTGTGCGCGGACGGCGATGGCGACCGTATCGGCGCGATGGACCGAGACGGCACGTTTATCACCCCGCACCAGATTTTTTCGATTTTGCTGTGGCACTTGGCCGGCACGCGCGGGATTTCCGGGGACGTGGCCAAGACGTTTTCCTCGACCAAGATGCTGGACAAGATCGCCCAGAAATTCGGACGCAAAGTATTCGAGACGCCCATCGGCTTCAAATACATCTGCGAATTGATGCTGGAGCGGGACATTTTGCTGGGAGGAGAGGAATCGGGCGGCATCGGAACCAAGCTCTATCTGCCGGAGCGGGACGCCACGGTGATGGCGCTGCTGCTTGTGGAAGTGATGTCCTGGCACAAAAAAAACTTGGGACAACTCGTCCGGCAGCTTCACGAGGAATTCGGAGAGCACCATTACGGCCGCGTCGATCTGGAGCTGAAGCCGGGACAGAAGGAGCGCGCCATCGAGCATTTCAGCGACGCGCGGGTAACCAGCGTGCTGGAGTGGTCCGTAGCCCGCCGCGAGGATCTGGACGGGATCAAGCTGTACCTGGATGATTTGGGTTGGGTGATGTTGCGCGCGTCCGGAACAGAACCGATGCTGCGGGTGTATTCCGAAACGAGGGACCCGGCCGCTACGCGAAAAATACTGGAAGAAACGCGCTCGATTGTCGAGCGGCTGTAGATTGCCGATTTTGCGGGACCGCTTCGCCTGCCTCGATTCTCAGGCTGCCTTGATTACCGGCTTGTTTCGTTTCAATGTCCATTCATCGTGAATCTAAATGAATCTAAACAGAGAGGCTGAACAGGCTGCGGAAAAAGTACTCGATATGGTCATTTCGAGCGGAGCGAGGAATCTCTCCTGGGCTTAACTATCAGAAAAGAAAGAGAGATTCCTCGCTCCACTCGGAATGACAAACGCATAGGGCGATTTTTTCCGCAGGCTGAAAGCCTGTCCTACTGGGATGCGGATTTTTTCTCGGCAAAGGATTTCGCGGCGGCATCGAGGATTCCGTTGATAAAGGGTGAGGCTTCCTCGGACGAAAACTTTTTCGCGAGTTCCACGGCTTCGTTGATCACGACTTTCGCGGGAGTGCCGGTGGTACGCAACTCGCAAAGGGAAAGGCGAAGGATGGCGCGGTCAATGGCCGACATGCGCTCGATGCGCCAATTTTGGGCGTGCGTGGAAATGATGGGGTCCAGTTCCTGAACGCGGGCGGCGGCGTTTTCAAACAGTTGATTGGCGAATTCGCGCGTGGATTTTTGGGCGCGCGCGTTTTTCCAAAAACCATCTTCGATCCGTGACGGATCCTGTTTTCCCATTTCCCACTGAAAGAGCATCTGCAGGGCGTACTCGCGAGACTTGCGGCGGAGGGTAGTCATTTAGCGGCTTGCCCCACGGGCTGGGCCTTGTGGCCGCGCTGAGCTTCGGCCGAGCGGAGTTGCCGGGAAAGATTGGCCATTTCGATGGCGGCCAGTCCCGAGTCGTAGCCTTTGTTGCCGCTCTTGAGGCCGGCGCGATCGATGGCCTGCTCGAGCGTGTCGCAGGTAAGCACGCAAAAGATAACCGGAATGCCGGTGTCGAGTTGCGCCAGTTGCACGCCGCGCGCGACTTCGCTCGCGACATAGTCAAAGTGCGCGGTTTCTCCCCGCAGGATGCAGCCGATGGCAATCAATGCATCGGCGCGCCCGCCTTCCGCCAGTTTTTTCGCCGCGAGAGGAATCTCAAACGAGCCGGGAACGTGGACCACCACGATGTTTTCCGCGTCCGCGCCGGATGATTCGAGCGCGTCCAGGGCTCCGGCCAGCAGCCGGTCGGTAATGAAACTATTGAAGCGACTGACTACCAGAGCGAATCGAAGGCCTGCCGCGTTGGCTGCCGCTCGAATTTCGTTTCCTGCAAAGGATTTTTTCATGTGAATGAGCGCCTGCTTCGCACGCTCGCGTTACTTTCCGCGGAATTGCGCGGGCCGCTTTTCGAGAAATGCCCGCGTTCCTTCGCGCATGTCTTCGGTGGCGGCGCACAATCCGAAAAGCGCTGTTTCAAGGTACTGGCCCTCCTCGAGCGGCATTTCCGTTCCGCGCTCAATCGCTTCCATCGTGAACTTCACGGAGATTGGGGCGTTGGCGATGATTTTTTTCGCCAAAGCTTCCGCGGCGGCCAGGAGCTCCCCAGGCTCGTAGACGTGATTCACGAGGCCGATGCGCAGAGCTTCGTCCGCCGAAATCATTTCTCCGGTCAGGCAGATTTCGTGCGCGATTCCCTTTCCGCACAAACGGGTAAGGCGCTGCGAACCGCCATACCCGGTCATGATTCCAAGCTTGACTTCGGGCTGCCCTAGTTTAGCCGTCCGCGCGGCCAAACGCATGGAGCAAGCCAGGGCGACTTCGCATCCGCCGCCCAGCGCAAATCCGTTGATGGCCGCGATGGATGGTTTGCCGATCGTTTCCAGCAGATGCAGCACGCTCTGCCCGAACTCGGCGGTTTCCTTGCCGCTGACCGGAGTCTGCACGGCAAGCTCGCCGATGTCCGCGCCGGCCACGAAAGACTTTTCTCCCGCGCCGGTCAGGATCACCGCGCGTACTTCGTCGTCATCGCGCGAGGCGATCAGAACATCGCGCAACTCCTCCATCGTTTTGCGGTTCAGCGCGTTCAACACCTTCGGGCGATTGAACGTGATGAACCCGATGCGATCCCGCTTTTCATAGAGCAGGTTTTCGTAAGCCATCCGCATGCCTCAATTTAATTCTTGGCCATCTCCAGAGAAATAATTTCATTGCCGCCGCGCTTGCGAGCTTCCTCGAGGCCGGACTCGACGCGGTTGATTAAATCGGTGACGATATCCTCGTTATCGTAATCCTGGCGGGCCACGGCCTCCGCGATGGCAACGCTCGTCGTCAGCTGCCCTCCATTCCACGGAGGACGCAAACCGCCGGCCGTTCGCTTCAGCTTTTCGGCGAACGTCTGGGCACCGGAGAGCGGCGTGTCCGGCAGGACGACGGCCAACGCCCAGGAAGTGTACTTGATCGCAAGGTCGGTTTGGCGGACGTTTGCCTGGACCGCTTTTCCAAGCTGCTCCATATACCGGTCGAACGGCCCTTCGCCCTGCTGGCGGAGAAGTTCGGGCCCGTCATCGATCTGCAACAGGGCCAGCGTCAGCGGTATGCCCTGGGTTCGCGCGCGCTGCGACTCGTGCAGCAAGCAATCGATATAAGCACCGCGCGCAAGCAAACCGGTTTTTTCGTCGGCTACGGCCAGGGTGCGCACCAGGGTACGAAGACGCGTGTGATACACGCACATCAGCATCTGATCGCCGATCGATTGCAGGAAATAGGTTTCATTCTGCTTCCAGGTATGCGGGTCAGAGAAACCCACGATCATCATTCCCGCGGTCGATTGTGTTTCCGGGTCCGTGAGCAGGATTCCCAGGACGGTTTCCAGACCCATTTCCTTCAGAATGGGAGCGGCGGCAGCTTCGAGCGGCAAACCGCCGAGCGAGTCCGGCGCGCTGCGTTCGATCTGATTGATCAGGCGAACGATCTGGGTGCCGGAGGAAGCCTCCACGCCCGAAGCGCAATGTTCCGATGCCATCTGCGGCGACTGACCGGGAGGACCAACCACCGCAAGGCACCTGGCCGCGCGCAAATAGTTGCCAACCTCGTTCACGGCGACCGAAAGCATGGCGCGCGGCGAAGGCTGGCGGAAAACGTTTTGATTGATTTCAGAAATTTTTGCGAGATCGCGCAAGGTCTCGGGAGCATAGTTGGACGCGGTGGAGACGCGGCTAACGGGCTCGTCGAGAACCGTTTGCGAAGGTTCTGCAGGAACGCGTCGCACGGCCCCCTCTTGGGGCCACCAGTGCGCCGCTTCAAAGAGGCCCTGCAGGCGCTCATTATTTTGTTCTTCGCCGGGAAACAGTTCCATGATGCGTTGCAACCGCTCGATGGCCTTGGATTGGAGGGAATACTGCACGAAAATTTCCGCTTGGACGAGAAGATCTTCAAGCGTCTGGGCGGATTGGACGTCCTGCAGGATTGCCGCGGACGGCTCGGTGCGCTTGCCGCCACGGGATTCCCGCGACGGTTCGGAGCGGTGCGTGGCGGCATTGGACATGCGGGAGCGCACTCGCGCCAAAAAGTGCTCGTCGGTGCGGCCCTCGAGCGAGTCCAGTCGCGCCTGATTACGGGCGTCGTAGGGATCGATTTCCACAAGCTTTTCGAACGCTTCGCAGGCCCCGCCAAGATTATCTTTAGCCAAATTCAAATCGAAGAGCCGCACCAGAACGTCAAAATACTTCGATTCGCGACTCATTTCGTTGTACATGGCCGCCTGGAACTGCGCCAGGCCCACGGACTTCGGGAAGGCTTCGGCCAGCTGGTCCACGGCGGACGCGAATTCCGATTCACGCCGCGTTGCGAACATGCTCTTCTTGGTGCCGGTGATGAGATCGATCGTCTTATCGTCCTGCCCGGCTCGCAGGAATTCAGCCGCGAGCGAGAAAACTTTTTCCGCCGAGCCGGATCCTTGACTGACCATGCGCTGCAGGACAGCCCGCGCGGCGTCCAGTTGACCGCAGCGCGTGAGAGCTTCCACATAGGTGTCAAGGAACGTAGCATCCTTTTCCGTTTCGCTCAGCGGCGCGAGCAGAGCGGAGGCCGCCGCAGGGTCGCCTTTGCGCAGCAACGCCTGGGCGTACAGCAGGCACACGCTGCGGTCGGCCGGCTCCAGCTGGTGCGCTTTTGCGAAAAATTCGAGGGCCTGCTGCTCGCTCTGGGTGCTGAGCTGTGCGGCCCTTAAATATCCGCGCGTCGCGGCGGCGTGATTGCCCAGGCGCTCGGCCAATTCGGCCACGGCTAGGTGCCGGTCGCGATTTTCGTCATCCAGCTGCGCGATGCGCACGAAGCAAGCGAGCGCATCCTCTCCTTTGCCGCTTAGTTCATAAGCGAGAGCGGCGGAGGTAAACTGTTCGATGGCCTCTTCGGCGCGATTCTGTTTTTGCAGCAGCAGAGCGTATCGCGCGACGCGTTCCGGAGGCTGCTGCTGCAGCTTCAAGAAACGCGTGTAGAGGGCCAGGGCTTTGGGCTCTTCGCGCGGAGCCACGAAGCGGTCAAACAGCATCCCGTAGTAAACGGCCGCGCGGTCCGGACGGTTCTGCATGGTGAAAAGATCGCCCAGGGATTGAAGGGATTCGAGGTGATTGGGAACGGCGGACAGCACGGTCTGATAGGCTTCGATGGCTTCGTCGATGCGGCTCTTCTCGACGAAGCGCTTGGCCTTATCCAGTTGTTTGATGATGTCCACGCTCATGCGGATTCGAACGGTTTTCCTATCAGAAGTCGCGACCGCAGTATCGCGGACCGCCATTCGCAGAACAAAACCAACTATATACTGCTGCGGCTTTGCGCGCCAAACGGATCGAGTCCGGGCTGCTCAATTCAGCAATTCCCCGGCGTTCCTGGCGGAAGCGAGCCTTACGGCCGCTGATGGCAGGGAGGAAGATTTGTGGGAATCGCTAACGCCGGCCTGGCTCACCCGGCCGCCCGGCGCGTTCAAAGAACCGGTCGAGGGTTCGTTCCAACTGTTCCAGCGTGTAGGGCTTCTGTATGAGTTGGTGAATGCCGATTTGCCGGGCCATCTCCTGGTCCTCCGGCTTGACGTATCCGGAGGAAACCACGACCGGGATGTCGGATCGAGTGGCCAAAATCTGCTCGGCGAGCTCGAAGCCCGACATTTTCGGCATGGACAGATCGGTAACCACGGCGTCAAATTCCGCCGGCCTGCGGCGGAATTCCTCGAGAGCAAGCGGCGCGTCGACGTAACTAGTAACCTGGTATCCGAGCGGCTTGAGCAAACGGGTGGCCAGCAGCACCAAACCCTCTTCGTCATCGACATACAGAATGTGCTCGCTTCGCTGGCGGGAGCGTCCATGCTCAGTCTTCCGAGCCAGTTCCGGCAGGGTTTCCGCGGCCGGAAAATATAAGTGAAAGGCGGTGCCTTTCCCCACCTCGCTGTAAACCCGGATCGAGCCGCCATGATTGGTGATAATCCCGTGAACCACGGAAAGTCCCAGTCCAGTCCCTTCACCAGGGGCTTTTGTCGTGAAGAAGGGGTCGAAGATCTGATCGAGCGTATGCCGATTCATTCCGCAGCCGCTATCAATGACGGAGAACTGGACGTAGTCTCCTTCACGCAGGTTTAGCGAGGCGCACGTTTGGGCGTCCCGCACCGCGACGGCGTGCAAGGCAAACCGAAGCGACCCCGCTCGAGATCCCATCGCGTGCGCGGAGTTAACCGCCAGGTTGACGATCACTTGATGAATCTGAGTCGCATCCGCCAGCACCGCCGGAACATGCTCCGGAAACTCAGTATGAAATTCGATGTTCGCGGGGATCGTGGCGCGCAGCAGTTTGAGGGCTTCCTCGACCAGCAGGGGAAGCTGCACGGGCCGGCGACTGAGTTCCTGCGGACGGCTGAACGCCAGGATGTGCTGGACCAGATCCGTGGCTCGCGCCGCCGCTTTGGCAATTTCCGACAGGCTTTGTTGCGCGGGATGATCCGCGGGCAAGTCCAGGGAGGCGAGCCTGGTATTGCCGCTGATGGCCAGCAGGATATTGTTGAAGTCATGCGAGATGCCTCCGGCCAGCGTGCCCAGGCCCTCCAACTTCTGAGAACGCAGGCGCATTTCTTCCGAACGCTTGCGATCGGTGATATCCGCAACCGTGCCCATCACGTGAGTGGACTTGCCCGTCGAGTCCTGGTAGTGGCTGCCGCAGGCCCAAATCCATCGAATCTCCTTGTTGGGTCGCACGATTCGACACTCAAAATCCCACTTCTTCTTCTGCCGGAGACAGGCTTTGAACGATTCCCGAATTTTCTCACGGTCTTCCGGATGGACATGGGCTAAAAAAGTATCGAAAGTCCACTGGGGCAGTTTTTCCGAATAACCAAATATACGGTCATGGGATAACGAACGCTGGGATACACCTGTATCGAGATCAATTTGCCAATCGCCCAGCTGCGCCGCCTCCAAGGCAATATGGCGAGTCGTGTCGCTGCGCCGGATTTCTTCATCGGCTTTTACCCGTTCGGTGACGTCGCGCAGAATGGCGGTGAAGAATTGCTTGCCTCTGATTTCGGTCTGGGAGATGGAAGCTTCGATCGGAAACTCAGTTCCATCGCTTCGCAACGCCCACAAGGGGTTGAGCGCACCCATGGCCCGGCTGGTCGCTCCCTTCTCCGCAAAATTCTCAACGTGCCTGGCGTGAACGTTGCGAAATCGGTCTGGAATAAACCGCGACAAAGGCGTGCCCAGGGCGTCGGCGGCGGTGCAGCGAAACATTTTCTCCGCGGCCGCATTGAACACCAGGATTTGCTGCCGATCGTTCACCGTAATGATGGCGTCCATGGCGGAAGCCACAATTCCGGCGTGGCGGGCCTGGGTTTCCTGCAACATCTGGTCCGCCTTGTTCAGGGCTGTTTGCAGTTGCGTCATTCTTTCAAGATTGGAGCTAATCATCGCATAGCCGGTAGTCTTTCCATTTTCGTCGTGAATGCTGAAAGCGTCCCAGACGGTGTGAATAGGTTCGCCGGTTTTGAAGTGACGAAAGCGGACTTCGCCACGCCAACTGCCGTCTCGCAAGAGGGCTGGTACAGCCACGTGCTCAATCATTTGGCGGTCTTCCGGCCAGAAATAGTCGAGGACGTTTGTATTGCGGACGTCCTCCGTCGAGTTCAATCCAACCATGAGCAAGCCGGCTTCGTTCAGAAACTCGACTTTCAAATCGGGGGTGCAAACGCCGATGAAGTCCCTGCTGTTCTGAGCGACGTCCGCCAGGGTGCGCAGTTCCCGCTCGAGCATTTTGCGCTGGGTGGTATCCCTGGTCACCTTGGAGAATCCCCGCAACCTACCGGATTCGTCGCGCATGGGAGTGATCACGAGGCTGGCCCAGAAAGCTTTGCCGTCTTTGCGAACCCGCAGGCCTTCTTCCTCATATTTACCTTTTTCCGCGGCGACCTGCAGTTCCCACGCCGGCTTTCCGGCCAGTCGCTCCTGCTCCGAGTAAAAGCAGGAGAAATGTTTGCCAAGAATTTCTTCGGCCTTATAGCCCTTGATGCGCTCCGCGCCTTCATTCCAGCTGGTAATATTCCCATTCACGTCGAGCATGAAAATCGCGTAGTCCTTCACTTCGGCGACCAACAGCCGCATGACTTCCTTTCCGTCGAGCAGAAGTTCATTGGCCCGACTGAGTTCCCTGGTGCGTTCGCGGACTTTTTCCTCCAGTTCGTCGCGCGCTGCGCCCGCGGCCGCCAGAGCCTCCTCGGTCCGCCAGCTGGATTTTCGCAGGCGGTCGTGAATGAAGCTGAACAGAGTGCCCATGCAAACGAAAATGCCCGCGGACACGTAGGTCCTATGATCTTTCGCCGAGAATGAAATTTGGGGCGGGACGAAAATGTACAGGACAACCAGCGCGGACCAGATCGTGGCGACCAGGCCCCCGGCGACACCTCCGACCCAGGAACTAAAAAAAACGGCGGGATAGAAAAGGAGCCAATACAGTGGCCGCACCATGGGCCAAAGCGCCCATTGAACCAGCAGGGCACCGAGCGGAAACAATTGCGCCAGCAGCGTGCGGACACTCTTTCTCATTTTTCCAGCCACCCTGTGGGTTGCCAAGCCGGTGACCATTCGTTCTCTCTTTTTTGCCGAGGGCTCAAAAACACAGACGCCCGGGCAGGCGGCTCACGATTCGTGGAAATAACGCAAGAGAGGGAAAGTAACGCACGCCAAAATGGCGACGAATTGCCGTGCAAGAAATCCCGAGTTACGGCAGGAAGGGTGCATTCAGACTAACGAGACCGACCCGCTGACGTCAACGGTTTCACGACCGTTGTTCCCTTTAGGTCAATACGCCGGGTTCCGAGGACGCGCCGCGCAGGACGGATCAGAACGGACCGGGAGCGCCGCTTCCTGACTGCGTCCAGTTGTGGCACACTGAATTGTTACGGAGCACTTCTCGGAACCGCTCGCGCAGCGGTATTTTATTTCGGCGCACGGAAATCGCTTTCGACGGGAGAATTTTACCGGAGCGCCGCGCTCCAATGCGGCGAGCTGCACGTTAGGGCCGCCTCTTTGCAAGACCGGCGCACCGGCAGGCTAACCGATGGACCCACGCTTCATCCGCAATTTTTGCATTATCGCGCATATTGACCACGGCAAGTCCACGCTGGCCGACCGGCTGCTCGAGCTTACGGGCGCGCTGAGCCAGCGCGAGATGAGCGCGCAGGTGCTCGACTCGATGGAGCTTGAGCGGGAGCGCGGCATCACGATCAAGGCCAAAAGCATCCGCCTTCATTACCAGGCCAAGGATGGCAACGAATATCAGCTCAACTTGATTGATACCCCCGGGCACGTAGATTTCTCGTACGAAGTTTCGCGCGCGCTTTCCGCGTGCGAAGGCGCGCTGCTGGTGGTGGACGCGAGCCAGGGCGTGGAGGCCCAGACAGTCGCCAACACATTTCTCGCGGCGCAGCACAATCTCACCATTATTCCGGTCATCAACAAGATCGATCTTCCCGCCGCGCAACCTGAGCAGGCCAAGGAGCAGATTGAAAACGTGCTGGCGATTCCCGCTTCCGACGCGCTGCTGATCAGCGCCAAAAGCGGCTTTGGCGTGGAGGCAGTGCTGGAGGCGGTGGTGGCGCGGGTTCCCGCGCCGACCGGCAGCTCGGATGCGCCGCTGCAGGCGCTGATTTTCGATTCCTGGTTCGATGCGTTTCGCGGGGCGGTGGTGCTGGTGCGGGTGATGAATGGCCGGATGACGAAACACATGAAGATCCGGTTGTGCTTCAACGACCAGGTATATGAGGTGGAAGCCCTTGGTGCGCTTACTCCCAAGCCCGTGGTGCTTGACGAACTGGCCGCTGGAGACGTCGGCTTCGTGATCGCCAACATCAAGCAAGTGGCGGACGCGCGCATGGGCGACACGGTGACTGACGCCGCGCGGCCCGCGCCGCCGCTTCCCGGATTCGAAGCCACCAAGCCCATGGTGTTCGCCGGGCTGTTTCCGGTGCTGGCCAGCGATTACGAAAACCTGCGCGACGCGCTCGGCAAATTGCAGCTGAACGACGCCGCCTTTTTCTACGAACCGGAAAATTCCGTGGCCCTGGGCTTCGGTTTCCGCTGCGGATTCCTGGGATTGCTGCACATGGAGATTGCCCAGGAGCGACTGGAGCGCGAGTTCAACATCAATCTGATCACCACTGCTCCGAGCGTCCGCTACCGCATCACCACAACGGCCGGGGAAGTCGTAGAAGTCGACAGCCCCACGAAATTTCCGCCGCCCAACGAAATGGCCAAAATCGAGGAGCCAGTAATCACGGCCATGATCATCACGGCGGAAGATTCGGTGGGCGGAATCCTGCAGCTGTGCGAGGAGAAACGCGGCGTGCAGAAGAATTTTGAATATCTCTCGCCGCAGCGCGTGATGCTCACCTACGAATTGCCGTTGAACGAAATCGTGCTCGATTTCTACGACCGGCTGAAGAGCGTGTCGCGCGGCTATGCTTCTCTCGACTACCACCTGGCGGGCTACAAGGAAGCCGACCTTGTGAAGCTGGACATTCTGATCGGCGGCGAGCCCGTGGATGCCCTGGCGCTGGTCTGCCACCGCGAATTTTCATACGAGCGCGGGCGGGAACTGGTCACGCGTTTGCGGAAATTGATCCCGCGGCAGATGTTTGAGGTGCCCATTCAGGCCGCGATCGGCAGCCGGGTGATCGCGCGCGAAACTGTCGCCGCCATTCGCAAGAATGTGCTGGCCAAGTGCTATGGCGGAGACATCACGCGCAAACGCAAACTGCTGGAGAAACAAAAAGAAGGAAAGAAACGCATGAAGCGCGTGGGCCGCGTGGATATTCCACAGGAAGCGTTTCTGGCCGTGCTGAAGGTGGCGAGCACGTCCGATGAATAACGGCGAGTAGCACAGGCTTTTCAGCCGGTCGCTTTTCCGCGCGCGCTGCCATCCTGAGAGAAAGCGACAGGCTGAAGAGTGCCCTACGAAGCGCTACAACTCTGGAACTTCCCGCTTTCGCACTTCGGCGCCCAGACGGCCTCGGGCCAGATGAATGTTGACCTCCGCGCCGACATTCACCTGATCGGCGGCGCTGATCACGTTTCCGGCGGCATCCGTGCAGATCGAGTATCCGCGCTGCAGGACCTTGAGCGGGCTGCGTTCGTCGAGTTGCACCCGCAGCGTTTCCAACTTTTGGATTTTTCCGACCAGCAGCCGCTCGATGAGCCTGCCGAGATGCGCGGAACGCTGCATCAGCTGAAAGCCGAGAGTTTCGATCCGCCGCCGCAGATCGAACGAAGCGATGCGCGTCGCGGCAACTGTGAAGCGATGGCGCAGTTGCGTGATGCGTCCGTCCAGCGCCGCGCCGAGCCGCGAGGTCAGCTCATCCGTCTGCTGCCGGTGACGCCGCAGCAAATCCTCCAGGCGGCGAAAGCCGACGTGCGTCGTGAGCGCTCTGAGGCGATGCTGCCGTTCCAGAAGGATGTATCGCATGCGCTGCGAAATCTTATGTTCCAGCTCCCGGAGATGGCGTTGAAATTCCTGCCGTGATTTCACCACGATTTCGGCGGCCGCGGACGGCGTTGACGCGCGCACGTCGGCCACGAAGTCCGCGATCGTGAAATCGGTTTCGTGCCCCACACCGCTTACGACCGGGATGGTGCATTCGGAAATCGCGCGCGCCACGGATTCCTCGTTAAAAGCCCACAAATCCTCGATCGAGCCGCCGCCGCGCGCCACGAGAATGACGTCCACCGATTGCATACGATTGAAATACTTCAGCGCCGCGGCGATTTCTTCCGCCGCGCCGTCGCCCTGCACGCGCACAGGATAGACGATTAAGTGCAGATTCGGAAAACGCCGGCGCAGGATGCGAATAATGTCTCGCACCGCGGCGCCCCGGGGCGAAGTCACCACTCCGATTCGTCCGGGCAACATCGGGAGCGGCTTTTTGCGCGCTTCGTCGAAAAGTCCCTCGGCGGCCAGGCGCTTCTTGAGCTGCTCGAAGGCCAATTGCAGCGCGCCGACGCCGGACGGCTCGACGTGCTCGACGTAAATCTGGTATTCGCCGCGAGGCTCGTACACGCTGATCGATCCGCGCACGATCAGCTTCAAGCCGTCCTCGGGCTTGAATTTCAGCCGCATCGCCTGCGTGCGAAAACACACGCATTTCACCTGCGCCTTGGCGTCCTTGAGCGTGAAATAGAGATGGCCGGACTGGGCCGGACGGTAATTGGAGACTTCGCCTTCCACCCACAAGTTCGAGAATTGCGCCGCCAGCACGCCGCTGATTCTTGCCGTCAGCTCCGCGACGCTCCAGATTTTTCGCTCTGGAGCGAGGTTCAACTCGAATTGCTTTACCTTTTCAGCCATTGCACCAGCCAGACGATCAGCGTGAGCACCACGCTCAGCAGGATACACGTCACCACTGGAAAATAAAACGAACCATGCTTGCCCTGGTATGCGATGTCTCCCGGCAGGCGCCCCAGCCGCAGCGGAAAGCCTCCGCGCCTCGCAGCCCACCACACGATCGCGCCAACCGCGGCCAGCGCCGCGCCCGCGAAGACCATCAGCCGTCCGAACTCGCGCATGGGCTCCATCAGCCTTCGATTCTATCCAATTTGCGGCGAGATCAACCGGGGGAGACGAAGAAATCCCGAAAACCGCCGCGGAAGTGACTGCGGGCACAACCGTATGTGACGAAGGACACTGCCGCGTTTCGATGAATGACTCATCTTTGAAGCGTCGTAAAAGCTCTCTGGAAACGCTGAAATTTCCAGACCAGAGCTCAAGAGGTTCAATATGAAAAACAACCGAGCAGCGTTCTTAACCGTGATCGCGCTGATTTTCCTGGCTTCCGGAACGGCACTCGCCCACCATGGCACCGCAAACTACGACACGACGAAGTCGGTTACGGTAAAAGGAACGGTGACCAACTTCCAATTCATTAATCCCCACGTGATTATCTCCGTGGATGTCAAGGATGACAAAGGGATTGTCCAGAATTGGCAAGGGGGACTCACCAGCCCGAATCATCTGATGCGAACCGGGTGGACAAAAGACACCCTTAAAGTCGGCGACGTCGTTACCATCAGCGGGTTTCCCGCCAAAACGGGAGCGCCTGAAATGTGGATTCAGAAAGTCGTGCTCTCGAGCGGCGAGCTGCTCGATACGAGCGGCGGAAACTAGCGCGCACAAGACCACGGCAACGCCGCAGCTTGCCGCGAGTGATCGAGCTGCATCCTCGTTGATTCGCCACGGATTCCATCAACGCTAAACGACGCATTCGTAACGGCAGTGCGCGGTTCCGCAGAAGCTTCGCGGCCACTTCATCACACGACCGGGTTCGGTCGGCAAGTTTCCGAATAAATTTTTCATCCGCAACATAGCGGCGCTGCTCTCGGACGAGGTGTATCGTTCCGTAAATTTCTGAGCGTGTCCCTTGATTCGACCCTGATATATACTCGCGCCACTCTCGAAGGAGGAAGCATCCCGTGCGCAAATATCTAGCGGAATTTCTGGGTACGTTTGTGCTGGTGTTCGGGGGAGTCGGTAGCGCGGTTCTGGCCGGCAGCCACATCGGATTTGTGGGCGTGGCATTCGCGTTCGGTTTGGCGCTGCTGGCAATGGTTTACACGATCGGGCCAATCTCCGGCTGCCATATCAATCCCGCGGTCACGCTGGGGGTTTTGCTGACTAAGAGAATTGGGGCTTACGTCCGAAAAGGGCTCAGATCAATTCGTAGCCAGCGAAGAAATACCCTAGTTCAAACGCCGCCGTCTCCGGAGCATCCGAACCGTGGGTGCAATTGTTTCCGATGCTGGTGCCGAGGTCGCGGCGGATCGTCCCCGGCGCGGCCTTGGCCGGATCCGTGGCGCCCATGGTTTCGCGCCACTTCAAGATGGCGCCTTCGGCCTCGAGCGCAAGAACAACCACCTTGCCGGAGCTCATGAAGTCGGTGAGCTCGCCAAAAAAGGGGCGCGCGGCATGCACCGCGTAAAATCCTTCGGCCTCTTTCTTCGTTAGCCGGAGGGACTTCACCGCGACGATTTGAAATCCGGCCTTTTGAATTCGCGCGACAATTTCGCCCGCCAACCCGCGCCCAAAAGCGTCAGGCTTGATGATTGCTAATGTTCGTTCGATAGCCATTCAGAATTTCCCCGTAAATGCAATTTTTGAGCTGGACTACTAATTCTGAGACTTCCTCGCCCTCTGGATTGACTCGGATGGCACTGGCTTTGGCGTTTAGGGCGTCAGCTATCCCCGAATCAAAATCCACAGGCTAAACAGCCTGTATGGCAACTGGAGCTGGACAACAATTGTATACTTCGCGCAGGAGGCTGCGCGATGCCGAATTTTTACGAATACAACCCCGAGCAAGCTTGTTTATTGCCGCTGTAGCTGCTAACAGACATCCCGGTTTATATTTACTCCGACGCGCAGCCTTCATCTCCTGTCGGCCTCATTCGAGAGAGACTGATTGGGTCGAAGCTTGCGTCGATTAGCTCAACTTGCGCTGCGTAAGAATCGACGATTTTCTGGTACTCCCGCCTTTATGTTGAACTTTCTGCTTACTTTCCGCAATCTGATCGTCGATGATCTTCAGTTCGAGGGCCAGGTGAATCTCGTTCGGGTTGCCCTCAAATCGCTTCTGCAAGCGCTTCCTCTTGTCTTTCAGCTCTTGCAGCACCATACCTTGAGAATCTGGAGCGAGTAACATTTCCCTCCCTTTGACAGTATGAAGACATTCAGTTTCGGGTTGCGGCACAGGAGCCGTCGCGCACAACGGGCGCAAATGAGGGTGTGTGGTGAGACCCAACCAGTATACACCCGTTTGCCATGACTGTTCTGATCGAGCGCCGCAATGGCGGTGCCGGATGTGCGCGTGAAGGAATTCAAACTCCTCATCCATTAGTTAGTTAGTAGTCGTAGTCGGCGTTGAAGCCGCACCGGCCAAGACTCTGGAGGAGCTCAGAAATCAGCGTGCACAGAGCAAGTAGTGAACCGCCTCGGTTACGCGATGCAGCACCATGGAGTTTGACGGCGGAGTCAACGAGGCCCGCAAGGTCGCTCCTGATTACGGGCAGGCCGGAATCGTTTACAGCCAATATGAGTCGTCCGAGCCCCGGACTAAAATGTTCTCCCCTCGGCCAATGGTTCGATGGTGGGACAGGGAACCCAAGAACCCCGCCCTTGAGAAGCGTCACTGAGGTAATCTAAAAGTATGAACCGCCTGAACGGCAATAAAATGGAATTGTCGCCCGACAAACGTGAGGCACTGCTGGGAGCATTGAAAGCCCGGTTTGAGAAGAACATGGGCCGCCATAAAGATCTCGCATGGTCCAAGGTGCGGGCTAACCTGGAAGCCAATGGCGAAAAACTGTGGTCGCTCCATGAAATGGAAAGAACCGGCGGCGAACCGGACGTTGTGGGCCTTGATAAAAAGACGGGCGAATACATTTTTTACGATTGTTCAGCGGAAAGCCCTGAGGGCCGCAGAAGTCTTTGCTACGACCGCGAAGCGCTGGAGTCCAGAAAGGAACATAAACCAAAAGATAGCGCCATGAATCTGGCGGCGGCCATGGGCATCGAGCTTTTAACGGAGGAGCAATATCGAGAGTTGCAGAAACTTGGAAACTTCGATACGAAAACGTCGAGTTGGGTGAAAACACCTTCGGACATCAGGAAACTCGGGGGCGCCCTCTTTTGCGATCGCCGCTACAATACTGTTTTCGTCTATCACAATGGCGCGGAATCTTACTATGCCGGCAGGGCGTTCCGTGGGTCGCTGAGGGTTTGAATTTTTCACGGACAGTGAATTTTAATTTTGACTACGGATCACCTGAAAAAAGAAAGCCATCGAGCTCGGTGGAAACCCCGACCGCACTGCTTATGAACTTTTTGCAACGGCTGTGTAAGGACACCCGAATTTCAGAGCCTTTTAATGGCAGGGCGGCGTCCGCCGCAGTTTGAAGTCCCAGGAGGCAAGAGTGCAGGTCAGAGTGCATCGAGTCAGAATCGCGTGCATAGTCGCGGCCATCCAGTTGCTTCTCGCAGGCCACGCTTCGGCGCAATCGTTTCAGATCACGGAGACGTCCATAGCCGATATTCATCGAGCCCTGCAGGACGGAAAGATCACTTGCCATGATCTGGTGAAGCAATACCTGGCGCGCATCGAGCAGTTCGACCAGCAGGGCCCGAAACTGAATGCAATGCTGTACGTGAATCCCCGGGCTTTGCAGCAAGCCGACGGCATGGACCAGGAATTCAAGCGCACCGGAAAGCTCAAGCCGCTCGGCTGCGTGCCGATCGTTCTGAAAGACAACTTCGACACAGCCGATATGCCCACGACAGCGGGAGCGCTTACGCTCAAAGGGGCGCAACCCGACAAAGACGCCTTTGCCGTTAAGCGTCTGCGGGAAAATGGTGCGCTCATTTTGGGAAAGACCAATCTGCAGGAATTCGCGAGCGGCGGCATTTCGGTCAGTTCCCTCGGCGGCCAGGTTAAGAATCCGTATGATCTGATGAGAACTCCAGGCGGCTCTTCGGGTGGCACAGGCGCAGCCGTCGCAGCGAACTTCGCCGCGGCGGGCACCGGCTCAGATACCGGCGGCTCGATCCGCTCCCCGGCATCCGCAAACGATTTGGTTGGACTGCGGCCCACGAGAGGCTTGATCAGCCGCGACGGCATCGTGCCGGTTTCCTATACCCAGGATACGATTGGCCCAATCACTCGCAGCGTCGCGGATTTGGCTCGCATGCTTGACGCGATGGTCGGTTACGATCCAAACGACCCGGTAACATCCCTCGGGGTAGGCAACATCCCAAAGACGTACACGGCGTATCTCAAAAACGGACTGAAGGGCGCTCGCCTCGGAGTAGTGACGAACTTGTTTGGCAAAGGTCCGGAATACGATGAAGTGAGCCGGGTGATGGCGGTTGCGATCGACGTCCTTAAACAACAGGGAGCGGTGATTGTTCCGGTGGAAGATGATCAGCTGGATACCGACCGTGTGACTTCAAACTATCGACTGAACGAATTCGAGTTTAAAGCAGCTCTCAATCAGTATCTGAAGAATCAAGGGCCCAATGTCCCGGTGCATTCTCTGGCCGAGATTATCGCCTCGGGCCAATACAATAAACCCACCCTGGAAAAGTTTTTTGCCACGGCGGAAAGCTATGAGGATGGCCCCAGCACGATGGAATACAAGACCCGGCGGATTAAAATGGATGAGCTGAAAATCGAAGTTCTGAACTTGATGGCGAAAAACAGGCTGGATGTCCTTGTATATCCGCATCAAAAATGCTTGGTTCTTCCCATCGGCGCGACGTTTCAAAAAGATCGCAATGGGAACATTGCGCCCACCGGAGGCTTCCCGGCCATTGTTGTTCCGGCTGGATTTTCCGCGCCCACGGTGAATGCGCCAATCGGTGTGCCGGTGGGCATGGAATTTCTCGGCCGCCCCTGGCACGAGCCGGAATTGCTTATGCTCGCTTACGGATTCGAGCAGGCAAGTCATGAGCGCAAACCTCCCCGCTCGGCAACTCCAGTCGTGAGCGCGACGAACTGAGCTGTCCCTGGCATTGTCGTTGTGTTGGGACCGGTTATAGCTGAGGAAGGGAGACTCGTATGAAGCGAAGCGGGCATCTGCTGACTCTCGTTGGCCTCCTCGTCCTGTTCTCCGGTTGCAAGAAGCAGGAGAGCGACGCCGACGCCATTCGTTCCGGAATCAATTAACACCTGGCGGCGCTGAAGACGCTGAACCTTGCCGCCATGGACATGACCGTGACGAACGTTTCGATACAGGGGAACCAGGCCGAGGCTCAGGTGGAGTTCGGGCCCAAGACAGGCGCGCCACAGGGTGGCGGAATGCAAGTGGACTACTCTTTGGAGAAACAAAACGGGTAGTGGGTGGTGCAGAACAGCCAACCATCCGGCGGATCGATCCAGCATCCCGGACCCGGCGAGAATCCGCAGATGAACTCAACTTCTCCCTCTTCGGACGCCATGCCGAATTTTCGAGATCTGGTTTCCGGAGGAGGAGACGGCTCCGGGCCACCTGCGACGCGGACGTGAGTACGGTGAATTCGGGCTTGTCTTCGTTGTGCCTCTGCAGTACATTTTTTCCATGGGCATGTTCCTTGGCATCGTGGATTTTGTGGTCCTGTTGCTGCTGGTCATCCACGTTTCACTCACCGTTTGGAAAGAGCAACCCCGCGATTCCGGTTCGACGATCTTGACAGCGTGCATCGTCTTGGCGGCGCTCGTTTTTGCCACCGTGTCGCTCTCCGCTTACTTGGGGCTGGTGGCGGTTTCATCGCCGCTCACGCGGGGAATTTTTCTTTTGGTCCTTTTCGGCATGGGTATCCTTTTCAGTCTTGCCGGAATGGGTAAGCGGGCTGTCTAGCCGGACTACGCAGATCGGGAGCGGTGAGGAGAGGGTATTTCGTGAAGGACTATCCGGCAAAGCGGATCACACGAGACGAAATTCAGAATGCATCGGCGCAGATCGCGAAGACGCTCCAGGATGACGGCCTGGTGGCGGTGGAGCTGCTCGCGAGAGAGTTGAAGCTTGACCGCCCTGTTTTTGACTGGGCCATCGGGTACCTGGTGCATGACGACGAAGTCGAAATCACTCGCGATGGCGATTCTTTCCTCATCCGCCGAAAAAAACCGGACACCCACGCGGCGGTTTTTATTTAGTCTGGTCCCATAAAAATTTCCCTCGCTTTTTGCGGCGCAGTCTTTGCGATCCTGCCGCGTCGCGCATTCTGCTGAGTTTGTCTACATCCTCTTTATTTCCTCTAGGGTGAATCCGGGATTCCGCATACACATTCAACGGCATTCACGGAGACCGTCCGCGGCGGTAATCTGGTTAAGTTAAATGGAATGCTGGGGAGGCAAACACATTATGGATAACCAATACGATCGCGACCCGATGAGCGGCCAGTCGTCCGGCGCCGGCACCGCAGCGCGCATGAAGGAGACCGTCAGAGATGCAGCCTCTGAGGCCGCCGAAAAAATTAGCGATTTGGGGCGGAACGCCGCCGATCAAATCGATTCATCACGCGAGCCAATTGCCAGCACTCTGGACAGGACCGCTTCCACGCTTCGCCAAACCGGACAAAGCGCGGCGAGGACAGCCCACGCCACGGCGGAAAAGCTGCATTCCACAGCGGATTACGTGCGAAAGCACGATTTGCAAGCGATCTTCAGCGACGTTCAAGACCTGGCGAGGCGGTATCCCGCGCAGTGCCTTCTGGCAGCGGTGGGAGTTGGCTTTCTGCTGGGTCGAATATTCCGAAACAGCGACTAAGTCTCCGGATTCAGGGATCGGTTACCGACCCCGGCTTCCGAAGCACTTTCCGAACAGTTTCCGAACAGTTTCCGAACCCCAGGGGGGATCCAATGACCACACACACCGAACGAACATTACCCGAAGTGCTGCAGGGAGCGGCAGTCAACATTCAAGAAATCATACGCTCCGAATTTCAGCTGGCAAAAACTGTAGTGAAGGACACGGTGGCAAGATCAAGCCGGCCGGCAGCAATGCTCGGCGCGGGAATAGCAATCTCGCTCTACGCGGCGGGATTTATTTTGCTGGCTATCGTGTACAGCCTGGCAATCGTGATGGCCGCCTGGCTGGCGGCGCTGATTGTGGGCGCCGTACTGGCGATCGCGGCGATCGTCATCATCAGCTCGGCCAGAACTCAGTTGAAGCGGGTTGACCCCGTACCCGAACGCACCGTCGAGACCATGAAGGAGAACATGACATGGGTGAAACAGCAGATCAAATAGAACGCTACATTCGCGAACAACGTAATGAGCTTGGCCGCAATCTGTCCGAGATACAACGGAGAGTGAAGAACTCTTTTGACTGGCGAGCTCAGTTCGAGCAGCGGCCCATGACCATGATTGGAATTGCGTTAGGCGGCGGCATTTTGCTCTCCGCTCTGGCCGGTCCGAAGTCCCGGTCGAGGAGCCTTAATCATTACCCAGCGCCGCCTCCGACGGCGCCCGAAAGCCGGCTGCGGGCCGAAGCACATCCCGCGAATGGTCCGAGCGCTGAGGCATTGGAATCCTGGCGGCAGGTCAAAACTGCTCTGATCGGCGTGGCCACCGTAAAACTGGTAAATCTTCTGTTTTCTGCCATTCCTGGCTTCAGCACTAAAAGAAGCAGAAGACCCAACAACGGCGCGTACCAGCCGGCCGATTAGCACGGAGCCTTTTGAAGGAGACTGCCGAACAGCGCGTCCTGCGTCCGACGGGCCCGGAAGGTGGAGCTGTGACCTTTGTCCTACACCCATCGAGCTCGCCGCGCTGCGAGACTCCGTCATCGCGGCACCGCCGCCACGCCGGTCTTGTCTTTGAGTTCGGAATTAACGTACTCCAGGACTTGACGGATGGTACTGAACACCCGATCGCCCAGGGCCATTTTCAAGCGGCTGGCCATCTTGCGCAGGTCGGTCTCCAGGTGCCACAAGCAAATGACGATGCGCAAGTTCGGCGACAGCGGTCGTAATCGTCTGTACAGCGCCCGTGCATGACTTACGGCAAACGGAGGTAGCGCCGAAATGCAGACAATCTGCGGCTTGGCCTCCGAAACTTGCGTCAACATCTCCGCCATCGGAGCGAGGAGCACATTTTGCGCCTGGTATCCGCTGCGCTCCAGTAGCTGCGTGAGCATCAGCGCGACCACATCGTCCGCATCGTCTCTGGCTGGAACGCAGATGATGTCGGTCCGACTGGCATTCGGCTCCGTTCCGCTGTGGGAAAGCCCGGCGCTGCCGGGTTCATGGGTTCCAGGCTCGTGGTTGGAGGTCAAGGGCAGTTCCATCGAATTCTCACCGAGATCGTCGACCATTTCACGGATGCTTTGATACATCAGGGCTTGAGCATCGTCGTCGAGTTCATCGTGATAATGATCCTGTTCGGCCATGCCCAGCGCCGGAATCACGACCGAGCTGTAAATTTCCTCCAAAGGTTTTTCCTTCAGCTGCTGTTCCAGAACGTGCTTGGCTTCGGCCGGTTCCGTCGCCAGCAGCCGCTGATAAAATTGCGCGTAGGGCTCAAGTACCGGTTCGTCTCCCAATAAAAGATTCAAAAAAGCCAGGCTGGGAACGTAACGCCCCATCACCACCAGAAAAACTGTCAGCGGCGTTGCCAGCAGAAGTCCCGGAATACCCCACAACATCGTCCAGAAAATCGCCGCCACCAGAATCGCCAAAGGCGATAAACCCACGTGAGCGCCATACAAAAGCGGCTCGATAAAATTCGATACGATGACTTCCAAAGTGAAGAAGAGACCGGCGGTTTCCAGCACATGACGCCAACCGCTGAAGACGGCGAGCGACAACAGGATCGGCATGGCCGCCGCCATGGGCGGCCCCGCGTACGGCAGAAACCGCAGCACGGTGGCAGTTACGCCCCACAGCGAGGCATTGGGAATCCCAATAAAATACAGCCCGGTTCCTATGCAGATTCCGTAACAGGTGTTGACCATCATTTGCAGCAGCAAATAGCGATTGATGCGGCGGCTGGCCTCGTCCAGCGCCTGCGTCATGGTAGTGACGCGCCCGCGACCGGCCACGCGAATGAAGCGATCCCGCAGGTTTTCCCGGTCCAGAAGCATAAAGACCGTGAAGACCAGAATGATTCCGGCAGTGGCGACCGGCCCGAGCATGTTTTCTACGTCGGCCAGCGGATTGCTCGATGGAACCATTTCGACCGGGACGGGATGCGAGTTCGGGGCCGGAGCGTTTTGCGGTTGACGGCCCCGAGTGCCGGCCGGCGATCCATCCGACGAAGAGATCTCTCTTTCCAGATCCTTCACGGTGGCAGAGACCTTGGCCAGCTTTTGGGTGCCTGGGCCCTTCAGCGATTCGATTTTCTGGATGAGTGCCGTCTTGTACGCAGGCAATTTATTGGTGAGGTCGATGAATTCCTGGGACGTCTTCCAGCCGAGCAATCCGATTACTCCGCAGAGCGAGGCGATAACCATGAAGATGGCTACGCCGCGGGGGAGTTTGGTTCGCTCGATGCCCGCCACTACTGGAGTCAGCAAGAATGACACCAGCAGGGCCAGCGCCAGAGGTATGAAAACCACCTTTGCAAAATAAAGCGTGGCCACCACGACGACTGCTGTAACGATACCCGTAAGGTGGGAGTCTCTCCGGGTTTTAGACGCTGGTTTCACAATTCAATTTGCTGCGCACGGCCGCCCGTTGTCCATACAGCGAGCAGCGGACAATTCACAAGATTTCCCGCGAGGGCTTTTTTGTACCCGGGCCGAACGCCCTGGCTCGCGGAGATGCCCGAGCAGCCAGGAAGCCTCCCGGGTTCGAGCGCGTCCCTTCCGAACCCCTAAAGCTCCTGATCTCTTCCGGCAGACCCACGGTGCTCGAGCGGGAATCGAGTGAGAAAGGAATCTGCCTCGGATGGGGCATCTTGCAACTCCGTTTTGCGGCGCGGAATCCATTTTTAGCGCCAACGTACTGACAATGCACTGGTTAGCAGCCGCGGGACTGACTCGCCGGTGCGCGAAGCGGCGCTACCAGCCCGGACACGCAGAACATGTGTGAACAAACTTTTACAAGTCACTTGAAACAATGGACATCGATTTCACGTCCCAATACTATCGAAGTTTATAGGATCGAACGAAATGGAATAGCGAAGCGCAGCCAATCGGCATCAAACCAAGGAAATTGGCCGGGACGATATGTGGAGTGAAAATGCCTGATCAGATCTTGGAACGCAAAAACGACTATGTGCCAGCTCAGCAGCCACCCTCTGACCCGCATTCAACAACCAAGAAGAAAAACAGGACCTGGATTTGGGTACTAGTAATCGTCGCCGCCCTGGGCGGGGGCGCGTACTACTACCAGCACCAATCGAAGTTGCGGGAAGCAAAGGCTCAAGCCACGGCTGCCGCGCCTCGAGGGGTACCGGTCTACACCGCCGTCGCGCGCAAAGGAGACATCGGCGTTTACATTAACGCCCTCGGAACGGTCACGCCCGTATATACGGACACGATCACCAGCCGCGTGCAGGGGGAGATCGTGAACGTCTACTATCGCGAAGGTCAGATGGTCCATAAAGGCGACCCGCTGCTGGACATCGATGCGCGGCCTTATCAGGCTCAACTGGCCGAGACCGAAGGGCAACTGGCTCACGACCAAGCCCTCTTGAACGAAGCCAAGATCGATCTGGGCCGCTACCAGTCCGCGTTTGCGCAAAACGCCATCGCCAAGCAACAGGTTGACGACCAGCAGCAAACCGTTCTGCAGTACGAAGGAACCGTAAAGAATGACGAAGGCCAGGTGGAAAACGCCAAAGTAAACCTGATCTACTGCCATATTACTTCCCCGATCGATGGACGCGTGGGACTCCGCCTGGTGGACCCTGGCAATATCGTTCAGGCTAACAGCACAACCGCGCTGGTGGTAGTGACCCAACTGCAACCGATTACCGTGGTCTTTTCCGTGGCCGAGGACTACCTGCCGCAAATTCAGCAGCAATTGCGAAAGGGCCAGCACATGGCGGTGGAGGCCCTGGATCGCGACCAACTAACAAAGCTAGGTTCGGGATACTTGTTGACCCTGGACAACCAGATCGACCCAACCACCGGCACACTTAAACTGAAAGCCATTTTTCCCAACGTGGATGGCGCCCTGTTTGCCAACCAGTTCGTAAATGCGAAGTTATTGGTGGACACCAGTCACAACGTCGTGCTCATCCCAGCAGAAGCCATCCAGCGCAACGCGCAGGGCGCTTTCGTATACGTCATCAAGCCGGACAAAACGGCTTCGATGCGCACCGTCACCGTCGGCACGACAGATGGGGACACGGCAGAGGTGGATGGGATCCAGCCGGGAGAAACGGTTGCGATTAAAGGGTTTGAGAAGTTGCAGGATGGCAGCAGGGTGATCGTACAGAATTCGCGCAGTGAGAGTAGCCCGGGAAATCCGGGCAGACAGGGGAAGCCGGGCAGTACGCCGAGTGCCGGGTATCAGGGCACGCTGACCCATCCCGCGAAACCAGGCAACACCGGCAGCCCAAGCGGAAAACAGTAACCATGAATCCGTCACGTCCTTTTATCCAGCGTCCGGTAGCGACTTCGCTGTTGATGGCTGCGATCCTGCTCGCTGGCTTCGTGGGCTACATTCAGCTTCCGGTCTCCGCCCTGCCTGAAGTGGATTACCCGACGATCCAGGTGGTCACGTTCTATCCAGGGGCCAGTCCCGCGGTGGTGGCATCGGCGGTGACTGCGCCTTTGGAGCGGCAATTCGGGCAGGTTCCCGGTCTGAATCAGATGACCTCGACCAGTTCGGACGGCAGTTCGGTCATCGTTTTGCAGTTCGCCCTGAACCTGAACATTGACGTGGCCGAACAGGAAGTGCAGGAGGCCATCAATGCGTCCCAGACTTACCTGCCGTCGGACTTGCCGACGCCGCCCATCTATAGCAAGACCAATCCGGCCGACACGCCGATATTGACCTTGGCGCTAAGTTCGGATTCGAATCCACTCCCGCAAGTTGAGGATCTGGCCGACACCCGCTTCGCGCAAAAGATATCGCAACTGCCTGGCGTCGGACTGGTGAGCATCAGCGGCGGGCAGAAACCGGCAGTCCGCATCCGGGTGAATCCCACGGCGCTGTCATCCTACGGAATTAATCTGGAGGATGTGCGCACGGCGCTGCAACAGGCGAGCCTCAACCTGGCCAAGGGCAATTTCGACGGGCCGGCGCAGGATTATCAGATCGATGCCAACGATCAGCTTCTGACCAGCAAGGACTTTGCAAAAGTCGTGGTGGCCTACCGCAACGGCGCGCCGGTGGTTTTGTCGAATGTCGCATCGGTCACCGACGACGTGGAAAACGAGCGGCAAGCGGCTTGGATGAACACCACGCCGGCTGTGATCGTCAACATCCAGCGCCAGCCCGGCGCCAACATCATTCAAGTGGTGGACCGCATTCAGAAGCTGCTGCCGATCCTGCGGGAAACGCTTCCGGCCAGCGTGCAGGTCACCACGCTGACCGACCGCACCACCACCATCCGGGCATCGGTGCAAGATGTTGAATTTGAATTGCTCCTGACCGTCGCGCTGGTGGTCATGGTTATTTTTCTTTTCCTGCGAAACGTTTACGCCACGATTATTCCCAGCGTCGCCGTGCCGCTATCGATCATCGGCACTTTCGGGGTGATGTATCTGGCCGGATACAGCTTGAACAACCTGACCCTCATGGCGCTGACTATCTCGACAGGCTTCGTCGTGGACGACGCCATCGTGATGATCGAAAACATTCATCGTTTCATCGAGGAAGGCGACCGCCCGCTGGATGCGGCCCTGAAGGGTTCCGAACAGATCGGTTTTACGATCATTTCGCTGACGATTTCGCTGATTGCCGTGTTGATCCCGCTGCTGTTCATGGGCGACATCGTCGGCAGGCTGTTCCGCGAATTCGCCATTACGCTAAGCGTGACCATTTTGGTCTCGGCCGTTGTTTCCCTGACCCTGACACCGATGATGTCCGCGCGGCTGCTGAGGCACAAGCCGGAATCCGAACAGGGTCGCCTTTTCCACGCCTCCGAACGCATGTTCGAGAGGATCATCGAGTTTTACGCCCGCACGCTTCGCTGGGTTCTAAAACACCAGACCGCCACTCTGATCGTGGCGGCCGGAACGCTGGTTCTGACGGTCGTACTCTACATCATTGTTCCGAAGGGATTCTTTCCGGTACAGGATACCGGAATCATCCAGGGAATTTCTCAGGCCTCGCAATCCGTTTCCTTTCCCGCCATGTCCGACTTGCAGCAAAAGCTGGCCAAGGTGATTCTGAAAGACCCGGCGGTGGAGAATCTTTCTTCGTTTATCGGCGTGGATGGGACGAACACGACGCTGAACAGCGGACGCATTCTGATCGACCTGAAGCCGCTCGAGCAGCGCAAAATCAACGCCAGCGACGTGATTCGGCGCTTACAACCGGAACTCGAAAAGGTTGATGGGATCACGCTGTACATGCAGCCGGTGCAGGATCTGACGGTTGAAGATCGCGTCAGCCGGACTCAGTATCAATACACGCTGGAAGATCCGGACGCCAATGAGCTGAATATGTGGACCGCAAAATTTGTAGATAAGCTGAGAGCGGTTCCCGAACTGCGCGACGTGGCCACCGATCAGCAGACTCGGGGCCTGGCCGCCTCCCTGGTGATCGATCGCGTTACCGCTTCACGCATGGGAATCACGCCGCAGGTGATCGACGAGACCCTTTATGACGCCTTCGGCCAGCGGCAAATCTCCACGCTCTACACGCAAGTCAACCAATATCACGTGATTCTGGAAACCATGCCGGATTTTCAGACTAATCCCGCGAAATTGAACGACATTTACGTGCGCTCCGCCGCCGCGCCACCCGTAACTACAACCACCACCAGCCAGGTCATTACCTCGACGACTGCGAACGGCACGTCGGGAGGCACCGCTTCCCCAAAGGGCGGCTCCTCTTCTAATTCGTCCGGAGGTTCGGCGACTCCGCAAGCGGTGAGCGGCGTGAACGGCGCGGCGGTTCCGCTGAGCACATTCACACATTTTGAGTCCTCGAGCGCGCCCCTCGCGATCAACCATCAAGGGCAGTTCCCGGTGGTCACCATTTCCTTCAATTTGGCGCCCAACGCGTCTCTTGGCGACGCCACCAAAGCGATCGACAAAGTGCAACAGGAAATTGGCATGCCCTTGAGCATTCAAGCGGCATTCCAGGGTACCGCGGCCTCTTTCCAGGCGTCACTGTCCAACGAGCCCATACTCATTCTGGCAGCGCTCGTCACGGTCTATATTGTGCTCGGCGTGCTCTATGAGAGTTACATCCATCCCATCACGATCCTATCGACGCTGCCGTCGGCCGGCGTTGGCGCCATCCTGGCATTGCTGCTTTGCGGAACGGAATTGAGCGTCGTCGCGCTCATCGGAATCATTCTTTTGATCGGCATCGTAAAGAAAAACGGCATCATGATGATCGATTTCGCGCTGGAAGCCGAGCGCACCGAGGGCAAACGCGCGGAAGATGCCATCTATCAGGCCTGCCTCCTGCGTTTCCGGCCGATCATGATGACCACCATGGCCGCCCTTCTGGGAGGCCTGCCGTTGGCATTGGGTACTGGAATCGGTTCCGAATTGCGCCGGCCGCTGGGCATCGCGATGGTTGGCGGACTGATCGTGAGCCAAGTGCTCACCCTGTACACCACCCCGGTCATTTACATTTTCTTCGATCATCTGGCGCAGAGATTTTCCGGGAAGCATGCTTCGGGAACAGAAACGGAGCCCGTGCCGGCGGATTGAGCTCATGAGCATTTCGACTCCATTCATTCATCGTCCGGTCGCCACAACTCTCCTGACGCTGGCGATTGCGCTCTTCGGCGGAGTGGCGTTCAGGTATTTGCCGGTGTCGCCTCTTCCCCAGATCGATTTCCCGACGATTTTGGTTCAGGCGCAGTTGCCCGGAGCGAGCCCGGAGATCATGGCTTCCTCGGTGGCTACGCCGCTGGAACGCCAATTCGGCCGCATCGCCGGCGTCTCCGAAATGACTTCCTCGAGTTTCCTGGGAACGACCAACATCACGCTGCAATTCGATCTGGACCGCAATATCGACGGCGCGGCGCGGGATGTTCAAGCCTCCATCAATGCGGCGCGCAGCTACCTGCCGACCAATTTGCCCAGCAATCCCACCTATCGGCTAGTGAATCCGGCGGACGCGCCCATCATGATCATGTCCCTGACGTCGGACGTGTACAGCAAGGGGCAACTTTACGATGCCGCATCGTCCATCATGGAGCAGAGGCTCTCACAGATTCAGGGCGTGGGCCAGGTGGCCGTAGGTGGGAGTTCTTTGCCCGCGGTGCGTGTGGACGTGAATCCCACGCAGCTCAACAGCTACGGACTCGGGCTCCAGGACGTCAGCGCTATGCTCAGCCGTCAGAATGCGAATCTGGCCAAGGGACAGATTTCAGATCAGTACACGACGGCGGATATCGTCACGAATGATCAGTTGCTGAAGGCGGAAGACTACAAGCCCCTGATTGTCGGGTATCACAACGGCGCGGCCGTCAAACTCTCCGATATCGCGAACGTCGAAGATTCGGTCCAGAACATCCGCGCCGCGGGATTCGTCAATGGCAAGCCCAGCATCTCGATCATCATTTTCCGGCAACCCGGCGCCAACATCATCGATACAGTCGACCGAATCCGGCAGTCCTTACCCTCACTCGAAAGCTCGTTGCCCTCGGCCATCGACTATACGATCGTCGTCGACCGCACCACCACGATTCGGGCTTCGGTGGATGATGTCGAGATAACGCTGCTCATCTCCATAGCTCTGGTCATCCTGGTGGTGTTCTTTTTTCTCCGCAATTGGCGTTCGACCCTGATTCCTGCGGTGGTTGTTCCCGTGTCGCTGATTGGAACTTTCGGGGTGATGTATTTGTTCGGGTACAGCCTGGACAATCTTTCGCTGATGGCGCTTACGATCTCCACGGGCTTCGTGGTGGATGACGCGATCGTGGTGATCGAAAACGTGGCGCGTCACCTGGAACTGGGGTTGTCGCCGATGGAAGCGGCTCTTCAAGGGGCCAAGGAAATCGGCTTCACGGTGTTTTCCATCAGCATGTCGCTGGTAGCGGTGTTCATTCCCATTCTGCTGATGGGCGGCATCGTCGGGAGACTCTTTCGCGAGTTTGCCGTGACGTTGTCCGTGGCCATCCTGGTTTCGCTGGTGATTTCGCTGACCACCACTCCAATGATGTGCGCCCGCCTTCTGAAGCACGACCGGCCCGAGGAACATGGGCGGCTCTACCGAGCCAGCGAAAGCTTTTTCAGCTGGATGCTGGGAACGTATGAAAAATCCCTGGGGTGGGTGCTGCGGCACGCGGCCTTCACCCTGGCCGTTCTGCTGGTCACCATCGGACTCAATATTTATTTGTTCATTGTGGTGCCCAAGGGATTTTTTCCGCAGCAAGATAACGGAACGATCTACGGAGGGATTCAAGGGGCGCAGGACATTTCCTTCCAGGAGATGCAGACCCTGGCCAGGCAATTCTGCGACCGAATCAAGCTGGATCCGGCGGTCGAGAACGTGGTGGCCTACACCGGCGGCAATGGAGCAATCAACGGCGGATTCGTGTATATCGGTTTGAAGCCGCTCAGTCAGCGAAACGCGAGCGCCAGCCAGGTAATAGCACGCTTGCGGCCAAAACTTACCTCCACGCCTGGAGCTTCCGTTTTTCTGCAGGCCGGCCAGGACTTGCGCATTGGGGGACGCCAGAGCAATGCGCAATTCCAATACACCATTCAAAGCGATAACGTGGACGACCTGGTGAAATGGGGGCCTCTGCTCCTTCAGGAAATCAGGAAACAGAAAGGCTTCACGGACGTCAACAGCGACCAGCAAAATCAAGGACTGCGAGCCATTCTCGATTACGACCGGCCCACGGCCTCGCGGTTGCAAATCACCCCGCAGGCGATCGATAACACGTTGTACCAGGCTTTCGGGCAGGCCCCGGTCTCGACCATGTACACGCCTCTGAATCAATACTTCGTCGTGATGGAAGTGGCGCCGGAGTTCTGGCAGAGTCCCGAAGGGCTTAAGGATATTTATGTCCATCCGTCCTCGGGCGGAGAAGTTCCCCTCAACGCCATCACCACATTCCACCCGAGTACAGCTGCGCTCTCCGTAAACCACCAGGGACAGTTCCCTTCGGTCACCGTCTCCTTTAATTTGGCGCCCGGAATTGCGCTCAGCGATGCTGCCCGAACCATCAATGCAATGGAGCTGCAAATGGGCATGCCTGCCAGCATCCATGGAATGTTTTCGGGAACCCTGGAGGCCTTTCAGTCTTCGCTGGCGACCGAGCCGTTTCTGGTGATTACCGCTCTCATGGCCGTTTACATCGTCCTGGGCATCCTGTACGAAAGCTATATTCACCCGATCACGATTCTCTCCACGTTGCCATCGGCTGGCGTCGGCGCGGTACTCGCGTTGATGCTGTTTCACACCGACCTGAACGTGATTGCACTTATCGGCGTCATCCTGCTCATCGGCATCGTCAAGAAGAATGCCATCCTGATGATTGATTTCGCGCTGGCGGCGGAACGCGTCGAGGGAATGAATTCGCGCGACGCCATTTTTCAGGCGTGCTTGCTGCGCTTCCGGCCAATTTTGATGACCACGATGGCGGCGTTGCTGGGCGCGCTTCCCCTGGCCGTGGGCACGGGAACGGGCTCTGAGTTGCGCCGCCCTCTGGGAATTGCCATCGTGGGCGGACTGATCTTCAGCCAGATGCTGACGCTGTACACCACGCCTATCGTCTACCTGTATCTTGACCGGCTGCGCCTGCGGAAAGAACGCGCGCGCCAGCAATCTTCCGGTGCGGCTCCCCAACCCACACTAGGATGACACCTCCAGTGAGCGGCCTATGATACAAATGACAGAGCGACTCAAGCGCAAGGACACGAAGATTTCCGAGAAGCAGAACTGTTTTTTTCCGGTTGCTCTGGCCCCGCTGGCCTTTCTGGCAGCCGTTCTTTTCGGGTGTACCGTCGGCCCGAAATATCACACCCCGACCGTGCAAACGCCGGAAGCTTACAAAGAGACCAAGGACTGGAAAGTCGCCTCGCCTCAGGACGCCGCCGTCCGGGAAAAGTGGTGGGAAGCCTACAACGATCCTCGATTGAATTCCCTGGAAGAACAGGTGAACGTTTCCAACCAAAGCATCGCCGCGGCAGCCGCGAATTTCCTGGCCGCACGGGCGCTGGTCAAAGAAGCGCGCGCGCAGTATTTCCCGACTGTCTCCACCACCCCTTCGATCACCAACCAGCGCATTGTCGGTTCACGGGCGCCATCCGCCGTAGCCAACACGGCGTTCAACGACTTTTCACTGCCCATCGATGCATCCTGGGAGCCCGATCTGTGGGGTCGCGTGCGCAACACGGTGCGTGCTAGTGTTGCCGGAGCCCAGGCCAGCGCGGCCGACCTTCAAAACACGCGGCTCAGCATGCAGGCGGAACTCGCCGTGGATTACTTCCAGCTGCAGGGGCAGGACGCGCTTATAAAGCTTCTGGACGAAACCGTCGGCGCGTATCAGGAGTCAATGAGGCTCAATCGAGTGCTGCTGGCAACAGGGATTGGCTCCGACGAAAACGTTGCGCAAGCGGAGACGCAGCTCGAATCGACGCAAGCGCTGGCCACGAATCTCGGAATCCTGCGAGCGCAGTACGAACACGCCATCGCTCTTCTGGTCGGGCAGCCAGCCTCAACGTTTTCCATTCCCGCCGAGCCCGTGAAGGCTCCGCCTCCGGACATTCCCGTCGGCGTCCCGTCTCAGCTTCTCGAACGCCGCCCCGACATCGCCTCCGCCGAACGCGGCGTGGCTCAGGCCAACGCTCAGATTGGCGTGGCCACGGCGGCCTTCTATCCGAATATCACACTCAGCGCCTCGGCGGGGTTCGAAAGCACGGCAATTTCCAGTCTGCTGACTTGGCCCAGCCGCATTTGGTCCGTTGGGCCATCGCTTAGCGAAACGATTTTCGATGCCGGATTTCGCCGGGCGACCGTGCAGCAATACCAGGCGGTCTACGCCGAAACCGTCGCGAACTACCGCAATACCGTTCTGACGGCGTTCCAAGAAGTCGAAGACAACATCGCCGCGCTGCGAATTCTCGCCGTCGAACTCGGCCAGCAAGACACCGCGGTCAAATCCGCGACTCGGAGCCTGCAGCTGGCCACGGACCGCTACCGCTTCGGAATCGATCCCTACTTGAACGTCATTACGGCGCAGACCGCGCTTCTGAGCAACCAGCAGACCGCTGTAAATCTGCGCGCTCAGGAAATGACCGCCAGCGTACAATTGATCAAGGCTCTCGGAGGCGGCTGGAACGCCACGCAGCTACCTGCGGGTGCCCAGCTGAGCTCCAAAACCCAGCTGGACCCCTAGCGGCGCCGGGACCACAAAAAATTTTAGTTTCGCTTTATGTTCGCCTTTAGGTATAATCCCCTTCCCATGCAGACCACCGTAATCAAGAAGCTTCTTTGGCTGGGGCTGTATTCGCTGCCGGTCATTGCGTTTGCCGCGAATCTCACGGAACCACGCGCCGAGGTCTCCAGGCCGCGAGCTCAGGCGGGGCCCGTGGCCAGCGCTTCCCTGCCGCTGAAGGTGACCATTTATAAGAGCCGTCGGGGGCAGCTTGCGAGCCTCACCCGCGTGACAGGCAATCCGCGGACAGCGCGGAGCGACGCGCCGTCGGCTCAAGAGGTCAGGGCCTTCGTTCGGAACCGGGCTGTGGACTACGGGGTCAACCCGGCGCTGGCTCTCTGGATCGTGAAGCATGAATCGCATTTCAATCCCCGCGCCAAGGGCGACGGCGAGGCGAGCCGGGGACTCTGGCAAATTTCCAGGATCTATCATCCGGAAGTGTCGGACGCCATGGCGTTCAGCGTCTCGTCCAGCACGGATTGGAGCCTGGAGCGAATCCGGTCCGGCAAGGCCAACGAGTGGTCCACGTACCGCTTTTGCAGAACTCTTTATCAGGATTGCCCGTTTTGATGTCCGCGGGATTTATGCCTTACGCTTTTTCGCGGACGTCGTCAGAGCCAAGCGCGCTCCGGGCCGAGGGATAGGGCTACACCGGTGGGTTTCAGGAGGCTACCTGACCGCTTTGGACGGACAGATTTGCCGACTCCCAACCGGCGATACCGCCGGCAATTTCGCTGACGTCTTTAAATCCGCCGCGTTGCAGCAAGCTGGCGGCGATCGACGAGCGGTAGCCGCCCGCGCAGTAAACCAGCAGCGCCCGGTCGCGCGGGAGCTTTTCGAGATCTTCGGTCATATGATTGAGCGGCATACCCAGGCTGCCTGCGATGCGCTTCTGTTCGCGCTCGCGCGGCGTGCGCACATCGACAGCCAGCGGAGGCTGGCTTGAAGACAACAGTTCGGCCGCAAAAGGCGCGCTCACCCGTTGCGTGCTAGCCGTCAGATCCGGCCGCGACTGAAGGCTGTGCAATCCGTCCTTCAGGAATCCGGCCACGTGATCGAATCCGATGCGACCGAGCCGCGTTGCCGCTTCACGCTCGCGGCCCTGATCCGCGATAATGACGATCGGATTTTCCCGGTCGAGAACCGTTCCGGCCCAGGTGGCGTACTGGCCGCCCAGTCCTATGTTGATGCTGCCTGCCAGATGGGCCGCGGCGAACTCGCTGGAATCGCGCGTGTCGAGGACCTGCGCGCCGATCTGCTGCAGGGCCAGCACATCGTCGAGGGTCATGGAATTCACACGCGCCAGGGTTTGATCGAGAGTCGGGCGCTCTTCGCTGTTCAGCACGGCGTCATAATTGAAGTAGGCAGGGGCATCCGGCTGGTCAGCCGTCACAACTTGAATGAACGCTTCCTTGCACATGGGCTGCAGCGCGTAGTTCGAACGGCGCTGCTCTCCCAGCGTTGAAAACGTTTCCTTGCCGAGAGATTTTCCGCAGAGCGATCCGGCGCCGTGGGCGGGGTACACCAGGCTGGCGTCCGGCAGCGCGAGCAGTTTTCTGTGCAGCGAATCGAACAGCATGCCGCCAAGTTCGGCTGCCGACCAGCCCAGAGCGGCGCGCAGATCGGGGCGTCCGACGTCACCGACAAACAGCGTGTCGCCGGTGAGCACACCGTACGGTTGCGTGTCGCTGGCGTTGAGGTCGTAAACCACGATGGAGATGGACTCGGGAGTGTGGCCCGGCGTTTCCAGCACTTTCAGCCGGACGCGCCCAAATTCGAGAATTTCCGCGTCGTGGAGCGGAGTGAAGGCGTAAGTCGCTTTCGCTTTCGCGCCCAGGTAGATCCCCGCGCCTTCGCGGTCGCGCAATTCCAAATGCCCGGCGACGAAATCCGCATGCAGGTGCGTCAGGAATACGTGCTTGATCTTGAGCCCATGCTCGGCGGCGAACGCGATGTACTGGCCGGTATCGCGCTGCGGGTCAACAACGGCCGCCGTGCCCGTCCCTTCATCTCCGATCACGTAGGAGGCGTGGGCCAGGCACGGTAAATAGAATTGTTGGAAGATCAATTTGGATTCCCTCTCGGCAACTGCTACTTCGGTTGGGGAACGATCCGCATGTACGGCCTGGGTGACTTCCAGCCGCCCGGATACTTTTGTTTGGCTTCTTCCTCGGAAACTGCCGGCAAAATCATCACGTCGTCCCCCTGTTTCCAGTTCACCGGAGTGGCTACTTTATGCTTGGCGGTGAGTTGCATGGAATCGACCACGCGCAGGACCTCATCGAAGTTGCGGCCGGTGCTCATCGGATAGCTGAGCATCAACTTGATCTTCTTGTCCGGGCCGATGACGAATACCGTTCGAACCGTGGCGTTTGTCGCCGCCGTGCGGCCATCGGAAGTGTCGCCGGCGTCCGCCGGCAGCATGTCGTAAAGCTTGGCGATTTTGAGTTGCGGATCGCCGATCATCGGATAGTTCACCTTGTGGCCCTGCGTTTCCTCAATGTCGGTGGCCCACTTGGCGTGACTGCTCACGGGATCGACGCTGAGCCCGATGATCTTGCAATTTCGCTTCTCGAATTCGGGCTGCAATCCAGCCATGTAACCCAATTCCGTGGTGCACACCGGAGTAAAATCTTTTGGATGTGAGAACAGGATGGCCCAGCCGTTGCCAATCCAATCATGGAAGTTGATCGTGCCCTGGGACGTCTCGGCACTAAAATTGGGTGCATCGTCGTTTATGCGCAACATCGATTTTCTCCTAGTCTCATGTTATTCCAGGCCTCGCGGGAACTTCGAGTCCAGAATTTGTGGCTCGAATCGCGTGCCAATCGGAATATCCGATTTGGAACTGTAGTGTGCGCATTCTACGCTTTCTCGTCCCTTCCGAACAACTAGCATGCCCCAGAGGGCCCTCCGATCCCCTTGAACCGAGACCGATGGATGCCACGCATCCGGATTTGTCGATGTTCTTGGTGAATCCAAGGCTCGCCGGTCAGCTTTGGAGCGGCTGGAATGAGGTTTTGGAGCGAGCCTGCCCCAATGCTCTACTACACGGTGTCGCTAACCCATCGGACACATTAAACGAGGGTACTACTACCTTTTATAGTCAATTCTGGAACACTATTAGCGGAATTCCATATCGGAACTATTGGGCTTTTATCGTTGGAGTCTGGATGAATCGTAAGTGGATTTCACGCCTCGGCGACATCAATAAAGAGCTGCTCCTGATCCTCTCGATCATTGCGGCGGCCGGCGTGGTTAATTTTTTTGTGGCGGGCCAGCGGCTGGTTCTGACCTTCTACAATCTGCCGACGCTCATGGCGGCGTATTACTTTGGCCGACGTCGCGCCGTGGAGTCGGCCGTGGCTTCGATCCTCTTCGTCGTCTGGATGGACCTGATGAATCCCTCGGCGTTGGGTGGAACCCTGGAGTGGAAGACCAAGGGACTCTTGACCTGGTCCGACCTCTGCATCTGGGCAGGTTTCCTGTTGATCTCAGCTTACGCCACAGGAAGTCTCTATGAAATGGGCGAGAGGCGCCTGAATGAATTGCGGGAGACTTACTACGGCGTGCTGCAAATCCTGAATCAGTTTATCGGGAATGACAAGTTCACGCAGAACCATTCCTACCGCGTCTCGGTCTATGCCACCTCCATCGCCACCGAAATGCACCTGCCGGAAGAGCGGATCGAGGACGTGCGCGCGGCGGCCCTGTTGCACGATATCGGGAAGCTGGAAGTGAGCCGCAACATTCTCTACAAAGCCGCGCGTCTTGATGACCAGGAAGTGGAAGAGATGAAAACCCACGTGGAAAAAGGCGTTAGGATTCTGAGCCCGGTGGGTGGCTCGCTGCGCCGCGTATTGCCGATTATCCTGGCGCACCACGACCGTTTTGACGGCTCCGGCTATCATCCATCCAAGGGTGAAAATATTCCCATCGAGGCGCGGATCATCGCCGTCGCCGATGCTTTCGACGCCATGACCAGCGATCGTCCCTACCGCAAAGGAGTGACGCCGATTGAAGGGCGCGATGCGATTTTAAAATTAGCCGGCTCCGACTTCGATCCTTCGGTCGTCAAAGCGTTTGAATCGGCCTTCCGCAGACAAAAGCTGGAGATCCCCGACGTTCTGGTGTGAGAGCAGCAGCCAGCAGGAAATTTCCCGCAGCGCAAGACTGATGAAGTTCCGGCCGTTGCCCGTTTCCGGCAGCCGTGCGCGGAGCCGTGTTTAGCGGCCCGCGCGATGGCCTAATCCCGGGGCTGGACGCGGACCATGTAACCATTATAGTCAACATACCATACAGTAACTGGATGTGTGGAGGCATCGATGTAGGTCCGGCGATCGTAGGAAAATGGCTCCGGCATCTCGTAGACATGCCACTCACCGGTGTGCTGGTTGTAGCGGACCATCTGCCGGCCGTGCAGCACGCCGGCCCAGACCTCGCCGTTCGCGTCAGGCTGCGCTTCGTAGAAGTCCGTATAGGGGCTCGGAGCGATCGGAGGAATGTGCTCTTCGATCAGGCCCGTCTTGGCGTTGAGTTCGATCAGGGCGCCGTCGCCGCCGCCAAACCAGGGATTGTCGTAGGGATCGAACCCGCCCCGCTTGGCCGTCATCATGTGCACGCCCGAGTTCTGGTTAATCCACTGTCCCGTTTTCAGGTCCAGCCGCTCGATGGTGTTTCCCCAAGCCGGCAGCCCGCCGCCTCCGTAGTACTTCCCGTCAGCGGAAATCAGATTGTCATAGCTGAAGCCTACTTGCAGCGGGATGCGTTGAATTACTTTGCCCGTTTCCGGGTCGATCTTGCGGACATTGTTGTCGCGGCTATCCCAGACGTAGCCGTCCGGGGTCATAGAAAAGTTGCCGAAGCCGGGTGCGTTCAGAGGCACGGCATCCTCGATGTGCACCTGAATCATTTTTCCGGTGGCGGGATCGAGGTGGTTCAGATTGTGGCTCCAATTTTCGGAAAACCACGGGACGTCGTTTTTATCGAGCCTCACCGCGTGCGTTCCGGGCATGCCCTTGGGTGTCAGCGGAATAGTGTACTCGGTCACGATGCCGGTCTTGGGATCGAGTTTGCCGACCAAGTCGGTCTTGTGGCTGGTCCACCAGATGTTACCTTTCGAATCGCCCTGCGCGTCGTGCAGCGCCAGCAGCGACTGCGGCAATTCGTACTCGGTGACAACCACGTGCGTGTCGCCGCCGCGCGGCCGCGGGAACACCCGAAGCGGTTCGTCCTGCGCTTCGGGTCCGCGCACGCGCGTCAGGAACTTCACGAGCATTTGCACTTCCTCGGGCGTTGTTCCGTCCTTGCGAGTCACTGAATTTTTTCCGCCGCCCGTTGTGGTTGTTCCCTTGATGCGAATCACCAGCGAAGTGCCGGAATACTGCGTCATTCGGTCCACGATCAGGGCCCAGCTGTGCTCATCGTAGCGGTTGCGGAAAATCTGGTTCCAGGAATGGCACGCGGAGCAGTTCTTTTGCAGCGTGGCCTTCTCCTCCGCCGTACCCGGCATGTTCCAGAGCAGCTCGGCGCCGCTCAATTGGCGCTCGATGTCCGGCGTCGCGGGCAGCGCATCCGAGTCGGAAACCCTTTCCAACGCGATGTCATCCAGCTTGGTGGCGCCCTCGATGTGAACCGACTGAATCACGTAAGGCTTGAACAGCAGCGGCGTCGGGACGCGCAGGACGTAGTCCCCGGTCTGCATCTTCGGGAACTCGAAGTGGCCCTTCGCATCGGTGTAGACCGTGGTGCGTATGCCATTCGGAGCGATCAACTGCACGCCGATGCCTTCGGGGGAATCGCCGCTGTCGATTTTCACGGTGCCCGTCGCGCCGCCGTTCAGGCCGCTTTGCACGGGCCAATTGTTGGTTTCGGCGCGATACCACGGGTTCGGCCCGGGATTTTCGCCCTCGACGCAGCACTTCCCGTCTTTGATGTAGGTGACAACGTCCGCGATGTCGGAGTCCTTCAGCGTCGTGCCGAACGCCGGCATGCCGGGCCCGCCTTCGCGGATTTTCTTGATGACATTTTCCACCGTGACCGGATCGCCCGACATCAGGGATTCATGCTTGAACAGTTCCTTCAGATAGGGGCCGGTCTTGGCGTACTGGTTGTGGCACATCCAGCACTTATAGAAATAAATGTTTTCGCCCCGGCCGTCGCCGCTATCGGAAATGACCTTGTACGTGTCCAGCCGCGCCGAGCGCTGGTATTCATCGATGTGCAACACGGCCGGAGGCGCGGCGTTCGCTTTGGGTGAATCGGCATGCGAGCGGCTGGCACTCCCCACCACAAGAAGAGCTACTCCAATCGTGACGGCCAGAAGGGTGACGCGCGTATAGGTGCGGCTATGATTTCTCATGGTGTCCTCTGTTATGGGCGATCGCCGGTCCGAGCGGACTAATCCGCTAAGGCAGAATACTGCAATTAGCTATAGTTCATAAACTCAAAACTGTCAAAATATTTTCGTCGCCACGTTGATGCCGTCGAAGCGTGGCCCAAAGCAAGGCGCGCGACGTTGCCGAATCCTATCATCACGCTCTGCGATTCGATTTCTCCATGTCCAGGATCGACCGAATCCGGTCGCGGTCCGATCTCTCTCGCGGTGAACCACCGTCCCTGTCCAGCCATTTCGTAAAATCCATCAGCCGGACCTCGTGCTCGACCGGAACATTCATTACCCGGACCTTGACCGGGTTCAACCCCTGCGCGATACCCGTGGCCCAGTCATCGGATCGAATCGCCGCCAAGCCCAGCGCCACGGCTTCGTACAAGCTTCCAGCAGTCACGTCGACCGTATGGCGCACGCCATTCATGTCCTCGATGGTCACCTTGCAGGAGCGAACGGGCATCGGAAGAGCAGGTTATCATATTCGCTTTTTATTCGCCATAAGGAATTCAGCTAGGAACGGGCCGAACAGAGAAGTAAAAACGCCGACGACCGGCTGGTCCGAAAATTTGGCCCAGCCGGCCGCCGGTGGCTACCCCAATTGCGACTTTTGTTGCGGTTAATTGCGGGCGCTATTGAGCTGCGCGTTCTCGTTGCCGGACGCCACCTTGGACGCCGTCTCGACAGCCTTGAGTTTCGGAACCGCCCGCTGCCACAGGACGCGCGCGTCGGGGGCGTCGTTCGGATAGGCATCGGTTGATTCCTGCCCGGTCGGCTCGAGGATCACGTCGACGCGCCGGTTGTAAGCGAGCCACGTGGCTTTCTTGTTTTTCGTCATCCATTTTGGTTGCGGTTGCGAGTCTTTCGACTGCAGGCCCATCACCTGTTGCTCGGTGAGCTGATGTTCCTTACCCTCAGCCTTCGTCTCGATCTTGTCCGCAGGGATTCCCTGGGAAACAAGATACTTCTTGGCGGCTTCGGCGCGCCGCTCGCTGAGGGCTTCGTTGTACTTCTTGGGGCCGCGGATATCGGCGTGTCCGACTATCATCAGCTTGTTTTGTTGATCATATTGTTCGTTGTTTTTGAAGGTGGCTGCGGCCTTGGCGAGGGTCTGTTCCTGGCTGGCCACCAAACCCACCTGCGGATGCCGGCGTTCCGGATAATTGGAAGGGTAAAAAAGACTGGCGAGTGTGACCGGCGGCGCGGGATCGATGGAACCGACCACGTGCAATGTAGCGGTCCGAGTGGTCGTTCCGCCGCAGGCATTAGCCGCGCTCATCGTATAGGTCACGTCCCGGTCGATCGGGCCTGTGGCGGTCCGGTCGGGCATGGCTTCCACCTTGGTGCTTCCATCGGTTGCGACCTTGCCGAGTGGCTGGATGGAGACTTGATTGGCGTTGGACGCCGACCAATTCAAGGTGGTCGAATCCTGCTCGACGACCTTGTCGCCGATCTTATGATAACGAACCTGCGGCTGGCTCAGCGTAAGCGTCGCCGTCGGCTGCGCATCTACATTCACCGTGACTGTCTTGTCGACGGTGCCGCCGGGGCCCTTGGCGATGAGTTCGTAGGTGGTGGGATGCGTCGGGCTTACATCCTTTTGGCCGCTGGCGGCAACGCTGCCAACGTTCGAAATCGAAGTGTCCACCGCGTCCGCTGACTTCCAGCTGAGCTCCGTGGACTTCCCGCAGCTCACTTGGCTGGCCTGCGCGGAAAGTTCACCCGAGACCGGAGCGATGGGCACCATGGCGCTGGCGACGCCAGCGTCGAACCGCGGTTCAGGACCGAGCTTGAGCCCGCGCTTGAAGTCTTTCGTCTTGGTCGCGCCGTTGCGATTCAGATCGACAATTACACGCTCGCGGGCCTTCACCGTGACGGGGCCGGACCACACCGTTTGGCCCTTTTGCGTGGCCGTCAACTGGTACTTGCCGGGCTTGACCAGCAACCATTGGTGCCAGATCCAGTTGTTGTCAAACTCATCGACGTGGCCGACGAAATAAGCGGGCGTTGTGCCGTTCAGCAGGACCGCAGCGCGGGGGTGGCCCTTGAGTTCAATGTCGCCGAAAGGTCCGCTGACCTTTTCGCCGGAAGCCTGCAGCGTGACGTCCAGATCCGTGGTCTTTCCGGCGGTGATTTCCACATCCTTGTTTTGGGGAGTATAGCCGTAGTTATCGACGCCGATGGTGTGGCTGCCGGGGCTTAGCTCGATGGTCTGGCTGCCGTCGCGAATCGCTTTTCCATCCGCGAAGACATAGGCCTGTTTCGGAGTAACGTGAATTTTCAATTTTCCGGTCGCCTGGCTGCTCTGCGCGAACGTGGGAACGCTTCCCAGCGCCAGGAAAGCCAGGGCAAAAGCGAACAACCCCAGGGGATTTTTGATGTTCATGAGTTGGTGCTCCTTTTCAAGTCGTCGAAAGAATCGTCGGCGATAAGGCTACCGGGCCGTCCGAGGAATATATCGCTCAACGATGTATTCAGATGCCGCGCGGAGGCCGGAGTTTGCCCGCCTGGGAGGCCGCGCAGTTGACATACTGTATCGCTTTACGATATAAAATAGCAAGGGGCGTGTCCCGCCTGTGGGGGCAGACATGAACCTCGCAAAAACTGTCGCCTTTTCGTATTTCATTCCGAATACTCAAATACTCAGGAGGACTGCACCATGACCCAGCAAGTCAAGCACGTCGCGGTAGCTGTGTCTTTCGCCTTCGCCTGGATCGCCCTGGCCATCTTTACGGTCGGCCTCACGACCCCGGCGAAGAGCGCCAAATCCACCGCCAAAACCAAAACTTCGGCCGCCATGATGACCGATACGGAATTCGCAACGGCCGCCGCGGAAGGCGGAGTCGCCCAGATCAGGCTCGGCGAACTGGCGGAGGACAAAGCCAGCAGCAAGGCCGTGAAGGATCTTGGCGAACGCCTGGTCCAGGACCACACCCGAGTCGACGACCAGCTCAAATCCATCGCGGATAAGGATGACCTTTCGATACCCGTTCAAATGAATGCCAAGGATCAAGCCACCTACGCGCATCTCTCGGAACTTTCGGGTGCCGCATTCGACCGTGCCTACACGCGTGACATCGTCAGGGATCATGAAGCCGATATCGCCGCCTTTCGCCATGAGGCCGATGAGGGCAAAAACGCGTCAATCAAGGGTTTCGCCGCGAAAAATCTGCCCACGCTCGAAGATCATTTGAAGCTGGCGCGCCAGGCGCTCGAAGATGTCTCGCCGAAAACCAGCGCGCATTCCACGAAGACACAGAAAAAGCAGTCTTGACCGGGGCGAGAAAATAGTTCGTTTCACGGAGAAACTTGGATGAAATTGGAAAGGAGCGGCAAAGCTTGCCTCTGACGCGCGAGCGGCGGATTGAAGAGTCGCGCCGCCTCGCGCGCCGGAAAGATCCGACAAGCGAATGTCAGCGCAAAATCCGGTTCAAGTTGCCGTGGAAAAGTCGCACTGAAAATGGAAGACCGACCCGGAAAGAGGTTTCATGATCCGTGGGATCAATTTTAACCGCACTCCGCGTTTTGCCCGAGTGCATAGAACGCCGTGGGGAGGGCGTGGCCGATTCGCGACGAGAGCATCCGGCCCGCGTTGATCTCCGCCGTCCAGGGGACAACGGCCGGCCGCACTCGCTGCATCAAATTTAACGTAGACGCTAGATGCGGTTCCCCTTGCGCCTTCAGTGGGAAGATGTCATGGCTCCGCAAACCCTGGAACAAAGCTCCGGTAAGACCGCCGTACGAGACATTCCAGTTCCGCAAAAGATAGTCCCCGGAAAGAAACCCGATGGCCAGCCGCCGGACAAGAATCGGCGGAGAATTGTTTGGGGACTGCTGGGCGGATATTTGGGAATCAATTTTCTGATGTTTCTGCGTTTCTTCTTCCCCAGAGTGCTGTACGAACCGAACACCAACGTCAACATCGGCTACCCGACCGCATTCCAGCAGGGAGTGAATCAAGAGTTTCTGCAGTCGAACCGCCTCTGGGTGGTGCTGGAACCCGGCCGGCTCTTCGTGATTTTCGCGCGATGTACGCACCTGGGCTGCACCCCGGACTGGCTGCCGCAACAGAACATGTTCCACTGCCCGTGCCACGGCAGCGAATACGACCCCGAGGGCGTCAATTTCGCGGGCCCCGCGCCACGGCCGATGGACCGGTGTCAGGTGAAGCTGATGGCGGATGGAACGGTTCAAGTGGATTCGAGCCATCTGTACATGCAGGACCCGCGCTCTGGACTCAATCAGTTCAACGACCCGCACGCTTACGTCTCGATCTAGGACACGAACTGGGAATACTCGACTGGAGGAGCGACGCATGAACAGCAACATGAACAGCAAATGGATGTGCCTCGCAGTGATATCCGCATTTTTATCCGTTGCCGTTACGGGCTGCGGACAAAAACAGGAAACGCCTCAAACATCGGCCCCCGCAAGCAGCACGAACGCGGTGCCGGTGGACTCGGCTACCGCTGGCTCCATCTCCGGAACCGTAAAGCTGGACGGCAAGCCGCCGGTCATGAAAACGATCAACATGGCGGCCGAACCGGCCTGTGCTAAACAGCATCCCACTCCCGTGAAAAGCCAGGAAGTCGAGGAAGGAAAAGACGACGCCCTGGAAAACGTGGTGGTTTATCTGAAAGGGGATTTCAGCAAATACAAATTTGACACACCGAGTACTCCGGCGACCATCACGCAGAAAGGCTGCATGTACGATCCGCACATTGTGGTTCTCGAGACCGGCCAGCCGCTCCAGGTCATTAACGCCGATCCCGTGACGCACAACATCCATCCGCTCCCCAAAGATAACCGGGAATGGAACGAGTCCCAGCCTCCGGGGGCCCCGCCGATCGACCAGAGTTTTGCCCACGAGGAGGTACCCATCCCGGTGAAATGCAACATCCATCCGTGGATGAAAGCTTACATCGGCGTTTTTAACAATCCGTATTTTGCGGTAACCGGACCGGACGGCTCATTCGATCTGAAGAACGTGCCTCCCGGAAATTATACGCTGGTGGCCTGGCAGGAACTTTACGGCACCACCGAACAGCCGGTGACCATCGGCCCGAAAGAATCGAAGACGGTGCACATTACATTCCAGGCGAGTTCACCAACGCACGCTTCGTAAGGCCGGGAAATTGCGTGCTGTACGATCTGACCAGCCGGGGCCGCACTCTTTGAAGCCCGCGAAGGGTGCGGCGCCCGGTCTGCCTTCTCGCCGTTAAGACTGAACCTCAAAAACGATCGAACGGCAATGCGCAGATTGAGTGGATGAAAATCCGCTTGACAGGCGTGCCAGTTCTTATATACTTGTGTACGAGTATTTGGTACAGGATATTATATGCCGGATACCAAGCGCCCGTTCTCCAATCCTCTGGCCCTAGCGATTCTCGTGCTCCTCTACGAGCGGCCCATGCACCCCTACGAAATGGCCACCACCATGCGCGAGCGGCGCAAGGAATCCAGCATCAAGTTGAACTACGGTTCGCTATACACCGTCATCGAGCAGTTGCTGCGTGAAAAGTTCATTGCCGTTCGCGAAGTCTTGAAGGAGGGCCGGCGTCCGGTCAAGACGGTTTATGAACTTACCTCAGCCGGCGAGCTTGAATTGATTGACTGGATGCGGGAACTGGTGAGTTCCCCGGTCAAGGAATATCCAATGTTTGAAGCGGCCATTTCGCTGCTGCCCGTCCTGCCGCCGGAGGAAGTGATCGATTTGCTGGAGATTCGCCGGGGCCTTTTGAAAAAGACCATCGAGGAGATTGACGAGCAAGACCACATTTGCAGGGAGATGAAGCTGCCGCGTCTGTTTTCTCTGGAAAGCGAGTACTACAAAGCCACAACCCTCGCGGAGTACAAATTCTCGAGCGACTTGCTCTCCGACCTCAAGCGCGACGTCGGCGGCTTGCGGAGCAGCTGGTCGGAAATGCGAAACCGGCATCTGGCCTCGAAAGCGGGCGCCACCAAAAAACAGGCGCCGGGGATCGCTACAACCCGCAAAAATCAAAAACAAAAGAAAGCAGGAAAATTATGAGCGAACACGCTGCCGAAGCATATCGTCCGGAAATGGATTCCAAGTTAATGCAGCACTGGATGCGGCAAGGGACGAAAACGGCCGCATTCCTACTGGTCATACCAGGTTGCACGGTGATCGGTTACGGAATTGGACTTCTGACCAAGCATTCCCTGCCCTTCAGCGTGATCGGCCTCGGAGCCGGCCTTTTGACTTGGGGACTGATCGTGGCCTTGAGCAGCTAGAACTGGGCGCAAGCTCTCGAATGGAAGCACGCGTAATCACGAGAAACATAAGAGCAACAAGAGAACGAGAGAAAGGAGACGTAACAATGGAAACAGCGGCCACAAAACCGTACCGCGGAATATCGATGGAGGGCGCGCTGGCGACCTGGTACGCCAGGATCACGCGGAAGGATCTGAGCGAATTTGAACGCCTGGCTCGGGACCTGGCGGAGGACCTTTCGCCGAACGCCCGCGTTCTGGAGGTCGCGCCGGGCCCGGGATATCTTTCCATCGCGCTGGCAAAGCTCGGCAATTTCAGGGTCACCGGGCTGGACATCAGCCAATCGTTCGTGCGCATGGCTTCTCAAAATGCGAAGCGAGAGGGGGTAGTGGCGCGATTCATCCACGGCAGCGCGTCGGACATTCCCCTCGAGGATGGCTTGTTCGACCTGGTTGTTTGCCGCGCGGCGTTCAAGAATTTTTCCGAACCCCTGAAGGCGCTGAACGAAATGCATCGCGTTCTAAAACCGGGCGGCCGCGCCATGATCATCGATCTGCGCAAGGATACTTCCTGGGACGAGATTGCCGCACACGTGGATGGGCTGCAGGTCGGCGCGGTTAACCGCTGGTTCATGAAATTTACGTTCAAGCACATGCTGCTGAAACGCGCCTACACGGAGGAGCAAATGAGAACTCTGGCACGAGCGTCTGACTTCCGAGGCTGCGAAATCGTGACCACCGGAATCGGGATGGAGATCCGGTTCGTTCGTCAACAAACGGGCGCGGAGCAGGCGGCCTGAAGCGCGTAGTTGCCCGCGTGGTCTGGGCGCTCTGGACTGAGCGCTCTCGACTGGGCTCGCGGCCCGAAGCACCAAGTTCCAAATCGTGTGGCGGAGGCGCGAACCGAGCGCCTCCGCCAACGCGCTCCAAAACAGCATCCCCGCGAATTCCGTTATCTTTTCCATTACAGGTATCGCCGCAGTAACTCGCGCTCCGGTCCCAAATGTACGAAAATTCCCTCCTCGCACGAATCAGTCTCGAAGACCGTCCGCCATCCCTTCCGCACTTAGGCTGCGCTTGACAGAGCCTCACGGTTCCCTTAAGGTTCGGAGAAATCGGCTGCAGCGCGCAACACTTTCGTACGCTCTTTTGTTGCGTTCGCTTCGCATGGCCGGTGCATTGGGTGAGGGAACATAACCACGGGGCGGGTTTCAGGGGCAGCCGGGTTCAGGGGCATCGGCAAGCCGTCGGCGATTGACCCGGAATTTTTCGAAGGATATTCATTCAGATAATTTTCATGTGAAATTGGTATGCTTCACCCGTCTGCTGAACATGCGCTTGCACGTTACAGTTCGATTCTGATTCCTGGAATCAGGCGCTGAACATGTGCTCCGGCCTGGCATGCAATCGGCGGCGGTCGGGAGCGGGAGGAGAACGAATTCATGGGTCATTCATACGATTTGATCGGTAGACGCATGTCTGGACGGCGGCCGGATGCCCGCCTAACGTGGTCATTCCCATCGTTCCGGCGGTTTTCGGTTTTAGCCGTGGGCCTGGTCGTTGCGACGATGTTCCCGATTTTGAAAGCCGCAGCGCAGGAATCGACTCCCACAGCTCCCGTTACTCCCGGGGAATCCGACGTTCAGCTGCTGCAACCCACGGGCCCTGGACAGGCAACGCCGCCTACGACCGTGACTCTGCAGGACGCACTGGAGAGAGCGCGGAAGCTCGATCCAACTCTTCTGGGCGCGACGTGGGATGCCAAGAGCGCGCGCGAGGATCGAATCCAGGCAAGAAACGCGATGCTGCCGCAGATCAGCGCCACGACCCAATACCTCGGCACGCAAGGCAACGGCGGAAGGGTTTCAGACGGAAGATTCGTTACCAACGACGGTATCCACGTCTACCGCGCCTGGGGCGTTTACCACCAGGATTTGTCCCCGGCCCTGCTCATGGGAACCAGCTATACGCGGGCCAAGGCAGCCGAGGCATTAGCGACTGCCAAGCTCGAAATTGCGCGCCGCGGCCTGGGTGTGACAGTTACGAGGAACTACTACGCGCTCGTCGTCGCGCAGCGCAAATATGCCACGGCGCAGGCCGGCATGGACCAGGCCAAGCACTTCATGGACATCACTTCGGACATGGAGCGTCAGGGCCAGGCGCCGCATAGTGACGAGTTGAAAGCTGAAATTCAGTATCGCATTCAGAAGCAGGCGTTCGACGAAGCCAAGTTTACGATGGAAGACACCCGGCTGGGACTTGCCGTGATCATCTTCCCCGACTTTAATGAGAATTTCAGCGTCGTCGATGACCTTGACTCCGCTCCGGCCTTGCCGCCATTCCCCGAGGTTCAGGAGTTGGCCGAAAAGCAGAATCCCGATATTCGCGTGGCGCTGGAGACGGCTCGGGAAGCGGAACTGGATGTAAAGCTCGCCAAGACCGCGTTCCTGCCGACCCTGACCGTTGACACGGACTACGGTATTGAAGCGAATTGTTTTGCGCTGAACTGCGCCCGCGCCTCATTCCCGGAAGCAGGCGTTCTCCCCAACCTTGGTTATTTCCTAACCGCGGCATTGACAGTCCCGGTGTGGGATTGGGGCACCATGCGCAGCAAGCTGCACCAGGCGGAGTACAAGCAGGCGTCGGCAAAAGAGGCATTGACCCTGGCCAAGCGTTTCGATCTGAGCGAACTCTACGCCACCTACGACGAAGCGATGGTCGCTCGCGCCGATCTTGACGAATCGCGCCGCACCGCTGATCTGGCGGCCGAAAACCTGCGTCTAACCAATTTGAGGTACACGGGCGGGGCCGCGCTGGCGACGGAAGTCGTCGATGCGGAAACCACCCTGGTGACCGCGCGAAATGCGTATGCCGACGCGCAGGTACGCTACCGTACCCTGCTGGCGACGCTGCAGACATTTACGGGAAGTTTCTGAAACGTGATATTTTTTGAAGTCTGAAAAACTCAAAGGCACGAAAAGGAATGGGAGCAAATCAATGCAATTTCCCTCGATGAATGGCAAGGCGCAGGCTCACTCTGGACCCGGCCTGAAATTGGATGCGGGCATGGCGGTCCGCTCGCTCGTGATTCTGATGGCCGCGGGCGTTCTGTTCAGCGGCTGCGGCACCAAGGAAGCGGCCGAAGCGACTCCCACCGTAACGGTGCAGGTGGACGCCGCGGAAAAAGGTCCGATCCAGCGCAAAGTGGTCACGGATGCGGTGCTTTACCCGCGCGATCAAGCGGCCATCGTGCCCAAAGTGGTCTCGTCCGATCAAGAAATGGTACGTGGACAAAGGCAGCCACGTGAAGGCTGGGGAATTGCTCGGCGAACTTGAAAACCAGGATTTGGCCGGCGCCCAGATGAAGAGCCAGGGCGGCTACGCGCAGGCTGAAGCCACCTACCAAATGACCGTGCAGAAGAGCGCGCAAGATCTGAAGTTCGCCAAGCTCAGTTTGGATTCCGCGCAGAAATTTTATGACGGCCGCGAAGCGCTCTACAAGCAGGGCGCGGTTTCCGCGAAAGACGTTGACGACGCCTCTGTCGCGTTGAGCCAGGCAAAAAACACGTACGACCTGGCGCAAAAGCAATATGACCTCAAGGTGGCCGAAGGACAATTGAACGCGGCCAAGGGCGACACGGAGAACGCCAACGCGCAGTTGAGCTACACCAAGATCGTCAGCCCCATCAACGGCGTGGTGACGGATCGGCCCTATTATCCCGGCGAAACTCCGGCTACGGGCACTCCAGTCATCACCGTCATGGACCTTTCGCAGGTCGTGGCTCGCGCCCACATTGCGCAGACGGAAGCCGCGAGCCTGAAAGTAGGCGACCCCGCCGTCATCACCGTCCCGGGCCAGCCCGTCCAGGTGAAGGGCAAAGTTAGCTTGGTAAGCCCGTCGGTGGACCCCAATAGCACCACCGTGGAAGTCTGGGTACAAGCCCCCAATCCCAAGGGGAGCCTACGGCCGGGAAGCAGCGTTCGTGTCTCGATGGTCGCGCAAACGATTCCGCAGGCCGTGGTCATCCCTCAAGCGGCGCTTTTGACTTCGCCCGACGGCGTGAACACGGTAATCGTTCTGGACAGCGACAACGCGCCAACAAGAAACACGTGAAAATCGGTATCCGCGACGACGAGTCGAAGACCGTGCAAATTACCGACGGGCTGGACGGCGGAGAGCGCGTGGTCACCGTGGGAGCGTTCGAACTCGACAACGAGGACGATCCGGTCCTGGCTAAAACCAAGATTCAGGTCCAGGCGCCAAAGATGCCGGATGAGGACGAGGACGAGTAATGACCATGGCCGATTCCACGACGGATAGACCCATGCGACCCGAATTTGACGAGCAGGCCGGAATTTTCCCGGCATTGATTCCTTATTTTGCATTCACAGCTCTGCGACAGGTAAAACGCCATGCCAGATAAAGCACCTAGCCACTATTGGTTTGCCCGGCATTCCAAGTCGATCATCTTTTTGATCCTGACGCTGGCGGTGGTCGGAGTCTACGAAGCGCTTTCGCTGCCCATCGCCGTTTTTCCGGCGACCAACTTCCCGCGCATCATCATTGGCGTGGATAACGGCGTGATGCCCATCGACCAGATGGAAGTCACCATCACGCGCCCGATCGAAAACGCCGTCAACAGCGTGCCGGGTCTCGAAGATGTCCGCTCGACCACCAGCCGCGGATCGGCGGAAATCGATTTGTCCTTCAACTGGAACGTGGACATGGTCACGACGCTCCAGCTGGTGAATTCGGCGATCGCGCGGATTCAGAGCACCCTTCCGCCCACTGCGCAGATCGAAACCCACCGGCTGGATTTCGCGAGTTTCCCGATTCTCGGCTACAGCCTGACGTCCGACAAAGTCCCGCAAACGCAGCTCTGGGAACTGGCGACCTACGACATGAAGCCGCGCCTGAACCGCTTGAACGGCGTGGCCACCGTGCTGGTTCAAGGCGGACAGACTACCGGAATTTCAGATCACGCCCGATCCGTCCAAGATGCTGCGCGCCCACGTCACGGTGCAGGATATTCTGGATGCCGTCAACCATACGAACATCGATCGATTCGCCGGGGCTTGCTGAGCCGCAATCACCAGTTGTTTCTGGGCCTGGTCAACTCCCAGGTCCACAATCGCGGATGACATCGGCAACATGGTCATCAAGAATGTGAACGACGCGCCGGTTCGCATCCGGGACGTCGGCATCCGTGTGCCCCGTCCACGGCTCCGGCTTACACGGTGGTCACGGCGAACGGAAAGCCAGCCGTGCTGCTGAGCATCAACCGACAGCCGGACAGCAATACGGTGGAGGTGGCCAACGAAGTCCACCAGGAAATCGAATCGCTGCGCAACAACCTTCCCGCAGGCGTCGATCTGAACGTCTTTTACGATCAGTCGAACATCGTGCGCGAATCCATCGGCAGCGTGCGCGACGCGATCATCATCGGTCTGTTGCTCGCCGGATTCATCATCTGGCTGTTCCTGCGGGACTTGGGCACGGCGCTGATGACCGGCCTGGTCATTCCCGTGACCATTTTCGTGACGTTCATCGCCATGAAGATTCTGGGGCAAAGCTTCAACATGATGACCCTGGGAGGCCTGGCGGCGGCCGGCGGACTGGTGATCGACGACGCCATCGTGGTGGTCGAGAACATCGTGCTGCACCGCGATGGCGGCGAAGGGCCGTCTCGAAGCGATCAGCAGCGCCTTGAAAGAACTGACGGTTCCGCTGATCGGCTCGACGCTGACTCCGATCGTGGTGTTCCTGCCTCTGATCTCGATCACCGGCGTGACCGGCACGTTCTTCCGCGCGCTGGCCATCGCCATGAGCGTCTCACTGTTGACTTCTCTGGCGCTGGCACTGACCTGGACCACTAACCTGGGCGTATACCTGATTCGCCGGGGTCACGGAGAGGATTCGACCGAAGCCGGAGCCAGGGAACACCGCCATGGACGAAAACTCCGAAGCCGCGGAATTCGAGCGCATGAAGCGCATGATGGCCGCGGAAGAAGAGTCGCTGCAGCGGCGGATTGTTCGAGAAAATCATCGTATTTTACGAGCGCTGGTTGCGCCGCGCGCTGGAGCATCCGGTCTGGCTGGGCGCATTTTGCGTGATCCTGATCGGCGTTTCGTATGTCTGTTACAGCGCACTGGGCAGCGACTTGCTTCCGCACATGGACGAAGGCGGATTCATTCTCGACTACGTCATGCCCGCGGGCAGCTCGCTGCAGGAAACCAATCGCGTCGATCACCCACGTCGAACAACATCATTCGAGTCCGTCCCCGAAGTGGAAAGCACCTCGCGGCGCACCGGGTTGCAGCTTGGGTCTCGCGGCGGTCACCGAGCCCAACACGGGCGACATCGCGGTCAAGCTGAAGGACAAGCGCAGCCGCGGAATCGATGACATCATCAGCGAAGTCCGAGCCAAGGTGACCACCCAGGAGCCGGCGCTCGACGTCGAGTTCACCCAAGTGCTGCAGGACATGATTTCGGACCTGACCGGCGCGCCGAACCGGTCGTCGTGCAGCTCTTTTCGCCGGACGCGGATGAACTGGCAACCTGGGCGCCTCGAGTCGCCGACGCCCTGGACCGCATTCAGATCAATTACAAGAAGCCGGTTGTGGACATCGAGGACGGAATCGAGAACACCACCAGCGGACCGGCGGTGATCTTCACCGTCAATCCGGCGGCAGCAGCCAAGGCCGGTTTCACGACCGATCAGCTGACCACGGTCGCCTCCGCCATCGTGGACGGCGAACCCGCCACCACGCCCATGATCATCAACGAGCGCCCTACACGCTGCGCGTTCGGTACCCGGCGTCGAACCGTGCTTCGCTCGAGGCCATGAGCAACACGATGCTGGTCAACGCCAACGGCGGAACGGCCACTCTCGGCTCCATCTCCACAGTCACCGAAGTGCCCGGCCAGACCGAAATTCTCCGCGACAACTTGCAGCGGGAAAAGGAAGTCACCGGCGCGCCTGGAAGGCATCGATCTGGGAACGGGCGTTGCCGCCGTGCAGAAGGCGGTAAATGATCTGCACTTGCCGCCCTCGATCCGCGTCGAATACGGCGGCACGTACAAGGAGCAGCAGAAATCGTTCCACGACCTGGTCGTGGTGCTGCTGCTGGCGCTGGTGCTGATCTTCCTGGTTCTGCTGTTTGAATTCCGGTCGTTCTCGGCGCCGCTGGCGATCCTCTCTTCGGCCATCCTCTCAACTTCGGGCGTGTTTTTCGCGCTGTTGATTACACGTACCGACTTTCAACGTCTCGTCCTTCATGGGATTGATCATGGTGATCGGCATCGTGGCCAAGAACGGTATTCTGTTGCTGGACGCCAATCAGAAGTTTCGAGCGTTCGGCTTCGCGGCCGAAGAGGCCATGATTCAGGCGGGACGCCGGAGGCTTCGACCCATCGTCATGACGGCCATGGCCGCCGTGGCGGGTATGCTACCGCTATCGCTCGCGCTCGGGGCGGGTTCGCAGATGCTGCAACCCCTGGCGATCGCGGTTATTGGCGGAATTCTGATTTCGATGGTGCTGTCGCTGATCATTACGCCGGCAATGCAGTTCTATCTGACGCGCGATAAAGAAGCGACCGTGACCGCGCCTGCCCCGGTAACAGTGCAGTAGGACCGGACGGAGAGCGAAACTTTTGCGGCCGTGAAACGTAGAATGAACTCAGAACCAGGTTCACAGTTTTCTGCTCAAACGAAACCATAAGGAGACGCTTCGCATGTTACGACAAAGGTTAACAGGATGGTTACGCCGTACCAGCCCGATGCTGGTTCTGGCGCTGATTGCCGGAGCGATCGTGTACGCCGCTCCACAGGCCGGAGGCTATCACATCATTAAGAGAATGCCCGTCGGGGGAGAGGGCGGATGGGATTACATGTCGGTGGACCCGGCTTCGCATCGGCTCTATCTCGCGCGCGGATCGCACTTCATGGTCGTGGACGATACCACGGGAAAAGTGATCGGCGATATTGAGATCGCCAATTCGAAGAACTCTCACGGGATCGCGCTGGCCCTCGATCTTGGCAAAGGTTTCACGAGCAACGGAGACGCCAATACAGTCTCGGTTGTAGATCTGAAAACGTTGAAGGCCACCATGGTCATCCCCATTCCCGGAAAAGACCCCGATTCGATCCGTTACGATCCCGCGACCAAGCGCGTCTTCACCTTTAACGGCAAGAGCATGGACTCGACCGTCATTGATGCAACAACCGGCAAAGTGATCGGAACGGTCAAGCTCAACGGCAAACCGGAAGAGGCCGCTCTCGACCAAAACGGCAATATGTGGGTTAACCTCGAGGATAAGAGCGAAATCACGGAATTCGACACGAAAAGCTATGCGATCAAGGGCGCCTGGCCCCTCGCGCCTTGCGATGGACCATCCGCAATGGCAACCGATAACGCGCACCACAGAATTTTTGTGGCCTGCGACAAGGTTATGGTGGTGGTGAATTCGGATAACGGCAAGGTAGTTGCCTCTCCTCCGATTGGTGGCGATCCGGATGGCAACGGCTTCGATCCGGGTACAGGCTATGCCTTTGCCGCTTGCCGCGAAGGACTGGTTTCCGTCGTCCACGAGGATTCACCCGATAAGTACACCGTGGTTGGCAATATCAATACCCAATTTGGCGCCCGCACGATGGCCCTGGACACGCAGAACCACCGCGTATACACGGAGACTGCGGACTTCAGGCCCGCGGGAGCGCCGACGCCGGACAATCCGCGACCGCGTCCCACTCCGATTCCAGGTTCGTTCGTGGTCCTGGAAATCGGCCAGTAAAATAGCTCCGAAAACAGAACGCCCCCGGCTCTTAGGAGCCGGGGGCGTTTTTTTTGACTGCGCAGGCCCCAAGCTCTGAGGGCTGCTGCAAGCATGATCGAAACAGATCACAACCAAACACATTGAATGTGTGCGCTGCGGCGGCGCAACAGCAAGCCGTTCTCTCCCCCGCGAAATACGGAACCTCAGGCAGTCCCTTCCTACGAACCAAAGGATTTCGTCAGCCCGAATATTGGCGCAAAGCGTGTTTGGTATATACTCTCGACCAGCAACCCAAGTCAAAATCGCTTTTTCTGTCAGGAGCAAACACCAATGAAAATTTCATTGATTCGACGCGCCATTGCCGTACCCGCGGCCTTCCTGGTTTTGTCGCTCATGGCGGCGGCATCGGTCCGCGCGCAGGCGCCCGTCGACGACAGCAAAACCGTGGTCAAATCCAACAAGATCACCGACGATTTCTACACCGTAGACGGCCGCGGAGGCACGATCGGCGTGCTGGTGGGCCCGGAGGGAACCTTGATGGTTGACACGCAATTCGCGCCGCTCACCGAACGGATTGTCGCGACCATCAAGCAAATTTCGCCCAACCCGATTCGCTTTGTGGTCAACACCCATGTCCACCCGGATCATACCGGCGGCAATGCCAATATGGGCAAGCTGGGCGCGATCATTTTCGCGCGTGACGAATTGCGTGAGCGGCTGATGCACCCTAACCCAGGCCCCAACGGCCAGCCCGGAATGCCCGCGCCGGAGATCGCCCTGCCCGTGGTGACGTATGAAAATCCAATTACGATCCACCTGGACGGAGAGACCGTGGACCTCATTCCCGTCCGCAAGGCTCACACCGACGGCGACACTATGGTTTATTTCCACAAGAATGACATCATTATGACCGGCGACTTCTTCCGCTCGATCGGATATCCGAACATCGACCGATCGAACGGCGGAAGTCTCGACGGGATGCTCGCCGGGCTCGCCGAAGTCGTTGCGCTCGCCGGGCCCAATACAAAAATTATCCCGGGCCACGGACCCATCGTCGACCGGACCGCGGTCGCCGAGCAACGGGACATAATTCTGGGCGTGCGAAACGAGATTGCGAAAATGGTGGACGATGGGAAGTCCGCAGAAGAAGTTTCTGCCGCACATCCCACAGCCCAGTACGACTCGAAAGTGGCGCCAGCCTCGGCCAACGGGGATCGCATGGCGGATCGATTTGTCGGGCAGGTGTACGCGGAACTGAAAATGGCCAAGTAAAGCGCCGTAAGTTGGATTTCCAGCGGCACGGGCTTCAGCCTGTGGGGCTTTCTTTTGAACGCAGCGAAACCACACAGGCTGAAGCCTGTGCTGCGCAGGACCGCATGCAAAAGCTTGTTCTGGAATCATTGCAATCGCTGAAAGAGTACGCCGGGCGCGAAATCGCCACGACCGGCTGGCTGACCGTGACGCAGGAGCGCATCCAGCAGTTCGCTGACGCTACGGAAGACCGCCAGTGGATACACGTCGATGCGGAACGCGCCCAACGCCAATCGCCCTACCAGGCCACGATCGCGCACGGATTTCTGACGCTTTCGCTGATGAGCCACTTCCTGCGGGAGGCCATCCAGTTGCCAGGCGAGGTGCGGCAGACCATCAACTACGGGTTGAACCGCGTTCGCTTCCCGGCGCCGGTTCGCGCGGGTGAAACGATCCGCGCGCGAATTCTTTTGCAGTCGTGCCGGGATTTACCCGGCAGCGTCGAGGCGGTCTTCGACATAGCGATCGAAACCGAGGGCGCCCAAAAGCCCTGCTGCGTCGCGGAATGGATCTTGCGTTACTTCTTTTAGCGCCGCGTCGCTCGGCGCGTCCGCTAAAAACAGGAATGCCCTCTTCATTTTCTCTCAGGACTGTTAATTCTTGAGACGCATAAGCACCGGTGTCTTCAGACACTCCGGGGAAAACCGCCGTATGCTGTGACCTTGTCAGGCGTCTGTATGTTTGGCCAATGGCAAAGGGCCAGAGCCTTTCCTACGTAACCGCCTCAAACCGATTTCTTTGGAGCCACTCTTCGATTTGTTTTAGGAGAACCGATGAAGCAAAGCGCCATCCTGCGCGTGCAGTGCCCCGACCAGAAAGGCCTGGACGCCGCGCTTGCGGAGTTCATCTACCGCGCCAACGGAAATATTCTCCATTTCGAGCAGCACATGGTACGGGAACTCGGCCTGTACCTCGCGCGCATCGAGTGGGACCTCAATGGCTTCAAAATAGAAATGCCGGATTTCGCGCGCCACTTCGCTCCCATCGCGGATCGTATGAACATGAAGTGGCAAATCGCGCTTTCGAGCGACCGCCTGCGCGTCGCGCTATTCGTTTCCAAGTACGATCATTGCCTGGTGGACCTGCTCTACCGCTGGCACACGGGCGAACTGGCATGCGAGATTCCGCTGATCATCAGCAATCATCCCGACGCAAAGCGCCACGCCGATTTTTACGGCATCCCGTTTCACGTAATTGAAGTGACCAAGGAGAATAAGGCCGAAGCCGAGCGGCGCCAGCAAGAATTATTGGAGGAACATCGCATCGACTTGATTGTCCTGGCCCGCTACATGCAAATCGTCTCCCCGGAATTCATCGCCAGCCATCCACAGCGAATCATCAACATCCATCATTCTTTTCTGCCCGCATTTATCGGCGCGAAACCGCACCACCAGGCGTTTGAGCGCGGCGTCAAGCTGCTCGGAGCCACCGCGCACTACGTGACGGAAGTACTGGACGACGGCCCCATCATCGAGCAGGACGTCATAAGAATCTCGCACCGTGATTCGCTCCCTGACCTTGTGCAGAAGGGCCGCGACCTGGAAAAAATCGTTCTTTCGCGAGCGGTGGGCTGGCACTTGGAACATCGCGTCCTGCTGTATGCGAACAAAACCGTTGTCTTCGATTAGGAGCCGATGCCGGCAGCACGGGCACTCCGTTTTGTACAGGCTTGGCCATCGTTGCCGGAGGAGGAGCCGACTCGCGAATCTCCTAAAATCGCACACCCAAAAGTCGCTCAGCTTCTGGCGTTCACGAAATCGGAGAAGCAAAAATCCGCAGACGATTTGTGCGCTGGGCCAGCGCGCGGTGAGAATGAAAATCAAGCGTTCCTCTCATGATCGGAATGATTCTGGTATCCTGATGAAAGTGCCCCGCAAATCGATTGGCTTCATTTTTGCATGGATAATCGCGGCGGCCCTGGCAGTTTCGGCATGGGCGCAGACGACGCAGTCTCCGGCGTCGCCGGGCCAGCCCCCGGCGCAAGCTCCCGCCCCGCAGCAAACTCTTCCGGCTCCGGGCCAGCCACTCACCACCCCGGCGGTTCCGCCGCAAAAAACTTTGGCTTTCGTCATCCTCGATCCAGCGCACGGCGGCGCAGACCCTGGCGCGCGCGGCTCGTCCGGCATCTCGGAAAGCGACGTGGTGCTCAGCTATGCGCGGCTCGTGCGAATTTCTTTAGAGGCACAGGGATTGCACGTCATCCTCACGCGACAGGCGAACGATGACCCGACGTTTGACGATCGTTCCAAGCTGGCTAACGCGCAGCGCGGGGATGTGTTCATCTCGCTGCACGTTTCGTCCACGGGCCCGCCGGGAACGGTGCGCGTCTATTCGCTGCCACCCATGGATCCACAACAAAACAGAGCCTTTTCGGCCCGCGGCGGCCTTTTGCCCTGGGACCGCGCGCAGTTCAATTTTATCGACCAGAGCCGGAGGCTCGCCGAGCTGATTCAGATTCAAATGGCGCAGCGCTTTCGGGGCTCGTCGGAAATTCCGTTCGAAGCGCCGGTTCGGCAATTGCGCACGGTTGGGGCGCCGGCGGTGGCCGTTGAAGTATCGAGCGTGAGCGTGCCGGATCGCTCCCAGCTCGATCAAATGGGTCCAGGGCTGGCGGATGGAGTGGCGCGGGCCGTCGCTGCGTTTCGAACGATTTATGAGTCGGGAGGCAGGTGAGAAGTTGTCGAAAGGGCTCAAAACAACGATTGCCATCCTTGCGGTGTTGGTGGCCCTTGGCCTGTTCACCGTGCCCGGGCTGCGCCGGACTGTACAGCGGCTCCGCAACACGCCGAAGACCGAAGAGCAGGCGCGGCGCGAAGTTATGCAAGAGCCGATCTCAACTCCGACCGACGTGAACGTGCAGGCGCAAATGTACTGGCTTTCGACTTCTTCTCCGACTTCGCTGGAACCGACGTCCATTCAGCTTCCGCTTTCCGCCGATCCCGTGGAGCGCGGGAAACAACTCATCAACGCGTTGATCGTTCGAGCCCCTTTCCCAGAAGTGCGGACGCTTCCCGCGGAAGCCAGCCTGCTTGCGTTTTACATTCAGCCGGACGGAACGGCCATTGCTGATTTCTCGGATGAAATTTCATCCGGGATGCCCTCGGGAATTCTCAGCGAGCAGCTGGCGGTACAGTCCATTGCGCAGACGCTTGGCGCCAACGTGCCGGGAATCCGCCAATTAAAAATTCTAGTCCACGGTCAGGAAACGGAGACGCTCGCGGGACATCTGGATCTTTTCGGGGTGTTCCCGGTTCCTTCGGCAGCCGCCAGCGCGGGACAGGAGTCTACGCCGGCCACTCCGTCCGCAGCAGCCCCAGGTGCGGCACCTCCCCACGATTCAACCACCGCGGGCGCGGCACAAACAAGATCATCGCGTTCCGCGCCCAGGGCCGCATCGGCTACCGGAAAACAGGCGCCGCATTCGCATTGATTTCTTGAAAATTAAACCAGGAGAGCAAGCAATTGTAGTTGCACCGACTTCCGTCTGTGTCGTTTTGCGCATGCGCGCGCTAACCCCCCACAGGCCTCACAGGCTGTCCTACCTAGATCTAAACCGAAAGAAAATTCTTCAAAAGCTGCATTCCGACTTCGGTGAGCACGGATTCGGGGTGGAACTGTACTCCTTCCACGCGCATCTTGCGGTGGCGCAGACCCATGATGATGCCGGCAGTCTTGGCGGAAATTTCCAGGTCCGGCGGAAACGATTTTTCCTCGACGATCAGCGAATGGTAGCGAGTGGCGACAAAATCCTGCGGCAAATCCTTGAAGATCGTTTTGTTGTCGTGGTGGATGCGGCTGGTTTTCCCGTGCATAATTTCGGGCGCGCGTATGACTTTGCCGCCGAACGCGTATCCAATCGCCTGGTGGCCGAGGCACACGCCCAAAATGGGGATCTGGCCGGCAAAGCGCCGGATCACGTCAACGCAAATGCCTGAATCTTCCGGCGTCCCGGGGCCGGGCGAAATGACGATGCGCTCGGGCTTCTTTGCGGCGATCTCGTCCAATGTAATCCGGTCGTTGCGATGCACCTCCAGCTTCCCGCCCAATTGGCCGAGGAACTGCGCGAGGTTATAGGTAAACGAGTCGTAGTTGTCGAGAAGCAAGATCATCGTCGCACACAGCTCATGTCTGTCTCTTTTGTTCCGCCTTACGAACTCTCTCTTAACTGGGATCTTTAGCTGTAGCCAAGCACTTGCCCGAGATCGGAGAAGATTTATTGCACCCGCGCTTTCGGAACCGTGGTTTTCGTATTGTGCGGCCGAAAATTCCCACCTCGAATGCCTCGAGGTTACGAGACTGGCGCCCACCGCTGCCAGGAAGAAAAGATCGGATTAGCCCCGCGTATCCCGGCATGCATGGTATCCGGATCCGGCTCTTCTTCGTCCTGCTCGCATTTGCGGCGGGTATCGGCCACGAAGTCGTCGAGCTTGCCCTGATCGCGCATCTGAACAATCTTGTCCATGTATGGCCAGCGCGAGTCGGGATCCTCCTTGAGAATCGATTGGTACGCCTTCAGCGAACCAAGCAAACCTGCCGTGGCCACCGCTTGCTCGTCCTTGGCCTTGTCCGGGTGCTCGATCATGAACGCGGCGCTCGAAATGATCATCTGCCGGACGATTTCCTTGGAATGGCCGCGGGGCGGATCGGGCATTTTGCCGAAATAATCGAAGCACACATTCACGGTGATGTCCGGAATATCCACGATCCATTGGATAACCCAGTCGCGATTGTCCTTGGCATCCTTCGAGAGCGGATCGTCTTCCAGTTCGTGCGCGACTTTCACCGCACGCACGCGCTCTTCGGCCGTTGACGGCCCGCGCTTTGCCGGCGGTTGCTGTGCGCGCGCCGCGACCACAAATACCAACCCGGTTAAGAGAGCGATGGTCACTCTCCGAATCACTTGCGACTTCATGTTGTGCTCCCGCTGCCGATGGCCGCGCAACCGGCCGACGCCCCTGAAATGGACCCTAAAAACATAATAGTACACGAATTTAGCAGCGAGGCGAATTCGGCAGGGCAGGCTATATAGTGAACAATTGCTTAAACTTGTCATTCTGAGCGCAGCGAGGAATTTCTCGTCGACCTATCTGCTGGAAAAGAAGGAGAGATTCCTCGCTTGGCTCGGAATGACAGACATACGCAAATTTCACGGCCTGTCCAATCCGATGATAAGTCCATGTACAATAACGGGGTGGGAAAATAGCAACGAGCATCTCAAAAGGACCCATGGCCAAGTTTGAAAAGCACATTTTCATCTGCACCAATCAGCGGCCGGACGGCAACCCGCGCGGCTGCTGCAATCCTTCCGGAAACGCCGAGCTTCATCAGGCCTTCAAGGCCAAACTCGCCGAACGCGGGATTTCGGGCAAGAAAGTACGGGCAAACAAGTCCGGATGTTTGGAGCAGTGCGAGGTCGGCCCCACAGTGGTCGTGTACCCGGATGCCGTGTGGTACGGGGGCGTGACTTCCGCCGACGTCGATGAAATCATCGACTCGCATATTATCGGCGGCCGGCCGGTGGAACGCCTGATCATTCCGGACTCGGTTTTGAATAACACCCAGAAGAAAGTCTAAATCTTTCCCTGTATTTCCCGATTCGTGACTTACGTCGCGTCGAATGGAAAATTGAGCGCCTTGCGACACTTGCGAAGCGCCGGCGCGAATCGTCCGCTACGCTCCGCTAATTGACACGCGCGCACGCCCAGCGTAGATTCGCGCCACGCCATGTTGAAATCCGAATTCAATCAGACGGAGGGTTCCATGAGGTTGAAGACTTGTCTATTTCTGTTCTGCATGCTGTTGCTCGTTTCGCCGTTGTTGGCGCAGGAAAATGCGCCGGAACTTGCTTTTGACTCCGTCCCCGATTTCTTCAAGCTTCCGCCGGGAATGAACTTCGGGGAAGTTCCCGGAGTGGCCGTCAATTCCAAGGGACACGTCTTTGTGTTCACGCGATCCAATAGCGCGACTGGTCCGGCCTACGCGCCCGCGGCGGCTCAACTCTTCGAGTTCAGTCCCACCGGCGTGTTTATTCGAGAAATCGGCAAAGGCCTCTATGCCTGGTCCGAAGCCCACAGCGTGCGCATCGATAAAGAAGACAACATCTGGGCCATCGACAAGGGTTCCGACATGGTCATCAAGTTCAACCCGGCAGGACGCGTGGTATGGGTATTCGGGCGTCGCGCCGAAGGCGCTGACGAAGACACCAAGCCCTGGGGGCACCCGAATCCCCCACTGCCCGCGATCGACGGACTCTTTCGCCAGCCCACCGATGTGGCCTGGGATTCCGACGGGAATATTTACATCACCGACGGATACGTCAATTCGCGCGTCGCGAAATATGACAAGAACGGAGACTGGGTAAAATCCTGGGGCGAAAAGGGCACGGCGCCGGGACAATTTCGTCTGCCACACTCCATCGTGATCGACCGCGATAACAATATTTATGTCGGCGATCGCAGCAACCGGCGCATCCAGGTGTTCGATACCGACGGAAAATTCCTGCGCATGTTCACCATCGACGTGCCTCCGGTCCCCGGAACACACGCAGTCAACGGCAACACTCCCACGGGCGATCGCCTCGCCGCCGTGATCGGCGCTCCCAATTCCATCTGCATCACGCCGGGCGCGAAGCAGGTCCTTTACGTCGGAGAAACTACATTCCCCGGGCGCATTTTCAAAGTTTCACTCGAGGGAAGAGTGCTGGGCGTCATGGGCAAGTCCGGGCGCAACTTGAAGGAATTCTCCGGCGCGCACCAGCTTGCCTGCGCTTCGGACAACGTCATCTATGCGGCGGAAACGTCCAATTGGCGCGTGCAAAAGTTGATTATTCATCCAAATAAGTAACGCACAGGAACGCTACCTGTGGGTTCTCTGCACAGGCGGGGGTGTCCGTGCTGCCGTCGCAACTCATCGCACACGCACCTCTACGCTCGCCGTTTTTGTGTGCCCTGCCCCGTTTTCGATTGTCAGCGTGTATTTCGTAGTCTTGCGCGGCGAAACGTGCACGCAGCGAGCGAAGGCCAGCCAAACGGGCTCCTCGGCTTGCGGCTCAATCTTCACGGCTTTTGCGTTGGATACGCTATAGCAGAGCGAACTTCTATCCCCCGGCTGGATGGTCGCCGGATCGGCGGTATAACTCAAGATTTCGAAATAATTACCACCCATCGCTTCAAAACGTCTCTTGGCCTTGCGAACGCTCTTTTTCCGCGGCTTTCCTGACGATGGATTGATTCGCTTCCCAACGCGAATAAAAAACCCATCCCACGTACGAACCTCCGAATAGCAAGACGGCGACGGATAAGAGAATGAAGTTGCGTACTCCCGAGCCGGATTCAGGGGTCGGATTCGTCAGCATGGAGCACCAGACAAAAGCGCGGTCGCCACGATGCGCAAGGCGGAGCGAATCGAATTATAGTTGAAGAACGTTACTTTTAGCGAAGCTTTCGTTTCGCCCCACCCGGCGCGGGGTCGAGTCCAAGGTGGGCGATTTCCAGAGCGGTAAGCAGAGCGCGCGCTTTGTTTACGGTTTCCTGATATTCCTTTTCAGGGACGGAATCGGCCACGAGTCCCGCGCCGGCCTGCACATAGGCCATGCCGTTCTTGACCACCATGGTGCGAATCGCGATGCAGGAATCGAGATTCCCTGAAAAATCCAAATACAGGATCGCTCCGGCGTAGATCCCGCGGCGCGTCGGTTCGAGCTCGTCGATGATTTCCATGGCGCGAACTTTAGGCGCTCCGGAGAGCGTGCCCCCCGGAAAACACGCCGCCAGCGCATCGAAGCAGTCCACCTCTTCGCGCAGGCGGCCGCGCAAACTGGAAACCAGGTGCATGACGTGCGAGTAGCGCTCCACAAACATCAGCTTCTCGACCGTCACCGTGCCATATTCCGACACCCGGCCGAGATCGTTGCGCCCCAGGTCGACAAGCATGATGTGCTCGGCCTGTTCCTTGGGATCGGCCGTAAGCTCGGCGGCCAGGGCCGCGTCGGCTTGTTCATCCGCGCCGCGCGGACGCGTTCCGGCGATGGGCCGGTAGGAAGCATCGCGGCCCTGAACTTTCACGAGCATCTCGGGAGAGCTGCCGACCACCGCGAGATCGTTCAGCTTCAGAAAATACATGTACGGCGAAGGATTCACGACGCGAAGCGAGCGATAGATCTCGAACGGGTCGGCGTCGGTCTTCGCGGCAAAACGCTGGCTGATGGCCACTTGAAAAATATCGCCGGCGCGGATGTATTCCTTGGACTTTTTCACGGCGGCGATAAATTTGGCGCGCGTGAAATTCGACGTGATCTTGAGCGGTCCGGCCTTCCTGCGCTTGGGATGCTCGGCGGTCACCGCCACATCCAGGCGGCGCCGGGTGGCCTGGATTTCGCGCACAGCCTCGTTGTATTTCGTGCGCAGGCTGCCCTCGCCATCGGTGAATACGTTGCGCACAATCCAGACCCTGTGCCGGACGTGATCGAAAACAACCAGGCCCAGAAAAAACATCATCACGGCGTCGTCCATTCCAACGTCGTCGCGCGTGGCGTCCGGAATGCGCTCGATCAGCCGCACCATATCGTAGGCAAAGTATCCAATCGCGCCCGCCACCAGCGGCGGCAACCCCGCCACGCGCACGGGGCGATACCTCTCCACGCGGTTCCGCAAATAGTCGAGCGGATTCACCTGCACCCATGACGTGCGGCTATCGCTCTCAAGCACGCAGGCGCCGTTGACGTAGCGGAATACTTCGCTGGGATTCGCGCCCACGAACGTGTACCGCGCAATCTTTTCCCCGCCCTCGACGCTCTCCAGCAGGCAGGCGTACCGCGCATTTTGCGCCAGCCGCAGATACGCGGAAACCGGCGTGAGTGTGTCAGCCGTAAAGGTGTCGTACACGGGCACGAGATTTCCCTGCCGCGCGAGCTTGCAGAACTGTTTGAAGTCAGGCTGGATCATAGATTTCCCGGCGATTGCCTCCCTGCGCCCCTATCGATGCAGGTCACAAGCGGCGGCCACTGGATTGCTCTTCGCGATCGAGCGCCGCTGTCACCGCGCGGCGCATGGCGTATTCGGGCGCGCGCTCGCCCGTCCAAATTTCATATTGCGCGAAACCTTGCGCGAGAAACATCTCCACGCCGGATACGGTCTCAATCTTTTTCCGCCGCGCCAACTGGAGCAGCCGTGTCTCCCGCGGCCGGTAGACCATGTCCATGACGACCCGGCAATTCAGCTCCGCGCTCGTCAGCGGAGAACCGCCCTTGGGATGCAGTCCAATCGGCGTGCAATTCACAATCGCGTCGAAAAATTCGTGCGTCAATTCGGCGCGCCCAATCGCCTGCCCGCCCACCGCTCGCGCCAGCGCCCGGGCGCGTTCCGGCCGCCGTGCGCAGACACATACAATCGAGCCCGCCTGCGACAGGGCGAAGGCTGCCGCTCTTGCGGCGCCGCCGGCTCCAAACAGGAGCACACGGCTGCCGGCGAGACGCACGCGCCGCTCCAGACTGCGCAGCACACCGACGTAGTCCGTATTGTACCCGTACAGCCGCCCGTCGCCACGCACGACCACGGTATTGACCGCCCCGATACGCGCGGCCAGCGGATCGCAGTCGTCAAGCGCGGGCAGGATCGCCTGCTTGTGCGGAATCGTGACCGCAACTCCAGCGATTCCAAAGTGATCCATCGCGCCCAGAAAATCTCCAACGGCCCGCACCAGAAATGGAACAAACACGGCATCAACCTTGCGCGCGCAAAACGCGGTGTTGTGCAACAGCGGAGAGAGCGAGTGCCCGATCGGGTTGCCGATCACCCCGTACACTCGCGTGCGCCGCGTGATCCGCTCGGCCCGGTAAAGGTCCGCCATCGCGTCCAGTGAAAGCTGCCCGGGAGCCGTGCTTCGTTCCACTGCCGCGTACGCCAAGGCGCTACCCATGCGCAGCGACAGCACGCGTCCGGCAAGCCCAAACTCGCCCATCGGAATCGCAATGATATCGCGGCGGTTCCGCGCCAACTCGCAGACTCGCACGCTGTCAGCAACTGAGCTGCACTGCGCCGCGATCTTGATTGCTTTGCCGCCCACGCGTTCCAGCCGGCGAACGATTCGCCCGAGGTTTCGCGGCGTGCCGTGGAAATCATGGTAGGAAACCAACACGCGCCCGGGAACAAGCACGCGAACCACCTCACCCGGCGAAAAATGCTGTGCAGTTTCAATTGCAACGTCGCACCACTGGCAGCCGGAGCGAACCGCTTGCGCCAGGATTTCGATTTCCTGGTCCCAGCTGCCTGGAAAGAATCCTCCGCTCTCTTTTCGCCGGCAGGTAGCAATGAACACGGCACGCGGCCGTTCGCCGCCTAGCCAGGAAAGAAAGGTATTCCGCTCCTTGGCGCTACGAAGGTAGTCGAGGCGCAACTCCAGCGCGCGCGTTTTGCGCAGGGCCACATGGACCTGCATTCTCATCTCGCGCGCCGTTTCCGCCGCGACGACGCCGCAGACAGGATCGTTCCCAAACAGACTCGGCAACTGCCCTCCAACCCTCCATAGTAAGCTTTAGGCTTCTAACACGTGGGTGACAAATGTGTAAAGCGTCCCTCCGGGATTTGTTGACGCTCCTCGGGGCCAATGCTAGCGTTTATGGGTAGAGTAATGGGTGATTGTTGGCAGGTGTGGGGATCACTAAGTTGCGCACGCAAGGAGCAGTCTCCATGCACACAAAGATCGGTTATCGCTTTCTAAATATTGGACTTACACTTGCATTCGGATTGCTAGTTTCGGCCGGTGTAGCCCGCGCCCAGCGGTACGAAACGACCACTCCGACGCAAGCGGATCTGTACTGCTCCGGCGTGATTACCGACAAGCCGGTTCCCGACGACACCTATGTGATTTCGGGAGAAGACTCATGGTACAAGACGACCTTCCAAGAAGGCGATTCAATTTATATCAATCGCGGAGCGGAACAAGGTGTCAAGGTCGGCGATGAGTTTGAAGTCGTTCGCCCGGTCACGGATATGAGCGCGAAAACGGTTTGGTTCAAGTACCAAGCCGCGCTCAGCCGCGCCATGGGTACGCGATATGCGGACATCGGGCGGCTGCGAGTCGTTCACGTCGACGCAAAAGTATCCATCGCTGCGATGGACCTAGGCTGCACCCTTATGCAGCGTGGTGACATTGTGCTCCCGTTCACGCCACGTCCAGCCCCTCAATTCCATACGGTCGCGCTGGATCCCTATGCCGCGCCCTCGGGTAAGAAAACGGCCATGATCGTAAGCGCCAGGGATTACGCGGTCCTTGGCGGACCTGGCAAAATCGTTTACGTCAATCTCGGAAGCGCACAGGGAGTCCGGGTGGGAGACTACTTCCGGATGTTCCGCTACGCGGGGACACGCATCGAAACGGTTGCTCAGGTGCCCGATACGCAATACAAGGCGTATGGGTTTGGGAGCACTCCTGTCGCCTACGAGTGGAACAATCTTCCCCGCCAGGTGCTCGGGGAAGGAATTGTGGTACGCGTCGGACCTAATTCGTCAACGGTTCTGTTGACCACGGTGCGCGAAGCCGTTTTGGTCGGGAACTACGTGGAACTGGAGTAGCTCCGGCACAAGTCCTTTCCTTCTTCAGCGGTAGACCTTAAAAAAGGTCCGACCCGGTTTCCGGATCGGACCTTTTTGTTTTTGCTTCATCTTCTTGGTTTTCAATCGCTGATCTCTCAGCCCATTCGACGAATCGCCACCCGCGCCGTCGGCACGCTCACGCTTCTGGCGAGCCCGATCCGCCTTTCGCCGAAAAAACTTCCGCCGTAAAACCAAAGACTTCCGTCGCCGGATCCTGCCATGCGTCACGCGCCAGGCCCGCCTTTGCACACGTTTCCTCAAGCAGCCTTAGGCCGGACCATTTCCGTTCGGTGGCCACCTGCGGAAGCAAAAGCCCCCGGAGCTGCCCTCTGGCGACTAGAAGCCCGTGGCGGCCCGCGACAATTTCTTCGGGCAAGATTCGTTCAGGCGCGGTCAAGACGGAGATTTCAATTTCCAGCGTGGGGACTTCCAAGGCGCTAACCGGAGGGAATCTTGGATCATGTAAGGCCGCGCTGATGGCCGAGCGGGCCACCAGATCCGCGAGCGCGCCGCGATTTTCGACTTGCCCGACGCATCCGCGCAGCGCCCGCCGCTGATACAGGCTCACGAATGCTCCTCTTTGCTCGGAAAGCGCTTCGGGATGCGGCGGGAAATCGGGGATGCACTTCTCGATTACGACGCTGGAAATTGCGCGCCGCGCAATTTCCATCAGCGCCAGCCAATCGTCACTGGACAGTCGGGACATCCTGAGCGCTCTTGCGCCGCTCGAGAATTCTCAAGTGACGCCGTTGCTTCACGCTGCCGTCGACGCGGCCCCAAAACTTCTGAAAATACTGAAACGCGGAGACCACCGCGCTGCCCACCACCAGCCAGAGCAAAAGCACGCCGAGCGGCCGGATGATCGTATGCTTTGCCGCCAGAATCACCGCGCAAACCGCAATCACCTGCAAAACCATTTTCGTTTTACCCAGCGCCGACGCCGGAATTGTAAATCCTTCGGCGGAGGCGATATTGCGCAGTCCCAGAACTACAATTTCCCGTCCGATAATAATCACCGCCATCCAGCCGGGCACCAGGTGCATTTCCACCAGGGAAATAAATGCCGCGGACATCAGCAGTTTGTCGGCGATCGGATCGAGCAGGATTCCGAGCGTGGTGACTTCACTGCGACGCCGCGCATAAAAGCCGTCCGCCCAGTCAGTGGCCGCGGCCGCCAGCAGAATCAGCACACCCCATTCGGCAAAATTTATTGTCACTCCGGAAAACGCGATATTCGGTTCGCGGGTCAACAGGACAACGACCAGCACAGGGATAAAGAAAATGCGAAGAAGCGTCAGGCTGTTTGGCAGGTTCATGACGCACCCGGGGGGTTCCCTGCTCCTAGTTTTGGAAGTACCCGCCCAGTCGCAAGGCGTAACACACTATAGTCGCACGGCTGCAGGCAGTCAACGTCTGCTCAAGATGGGTTCCGCAGCAAAGCCCAAGAACGCGTCAGGAAGAACTCACGAGGGCTCGCAACTAGGTACTGATCGACGACATCGGCCCGCAAGGCTGTGCAAATCATGAGCTTAGAACCAATGGGCAACAAGAGTCCTAAAATGCTGAATGATTCAGCACATATTCCCACAACTGTCAGAAAACAGAAGGGATGCGCCTTCAAACCTCTCCAATCTCCGGCCCGCCCCTCGATTTTGCCGTCCACCAGCCAAGTCCAGGAAAAGCGATTTCCACAGACATTTCCACAATTTGTGGGCTTCGAGGGCCGGATCGCGCTGGCAATCGAAAATGCGCGGATTTCGCTGATTCCCGAGGGCTTCTTGCTGTTTTGCGGCTTCGCCGTTTTTCTGAATTTGCGGCAAATCATTGCGCCGGCAAAAGGCAACGTTCTAGGCGGGCAGGCCCGGGCCGATCCTCAATTGGCGAGCCACGGACTCGGGAATTTCCGCTTCGATGGCCATCGCCGAATCCTGCAATTCGGAGTGCAGAACGCGGCCAAGAGAATGCACCAGGGCTATCGCGCGACCATTGGAAAGGGGCAGCGTAAAGTGCAAATGGAGCAAGGGATCCACGGGCATTGCTTCGTCGATGCGGCGCAGAAGTGTTTCCAGACCTTCGCCGGTGAGCCCCGAAACCCGGGTGGAATTGTGATTTCCATTCGCTGCCGCGGCCTCCTCTGGACTGAGACGGTCGATCTTGTTGAGCACGTGCACACGCGGCCGGTCCGCGACGCCCAATTCTTTCAGAATTTTTTCGACTTCGGCGTCCTGCTCGGCGTGGTGCGGATTGGAGATGTCCGTCACAAGCAAGATGAGCGCCGATTCCTGCACTTCTTCGAGCGTGGCGCGAAATGCGGCAATTAATCCCGGCGGAAGATCGCGGATAAATCCGACGGTATCCGACAAAAGGACGCGCCGATTCGATGGAAGACGTACGGCGCGCACGGTCGGATCGAGCGTGGCAAACATTTTTGACGATACCAGCACGCCCGCGCGGCTCAGCGAATTGAAAAGAGTCGACTTTCCCGCGTTCGTATAGCCCACGAGGGCCACGGTTCCGAGCGGCACCGCCTGGCGCGTCTCGCGCCTCAGAGAGCGCTGTTTGCGCACCGCTTCGATGGCTTTGGTGATCTTGCTGATGCGGTCGCGAATGCGACGGCGGTCAGTTTCCAGTTTCTGCTCGCCGGGACCGCGGGTGCCGATTCCGCCGGCTTGCCTGGAAAGTTCCTTGGCGCTGCCGGCCAGCCGCGGCAGCGCATAATTCAGTTGCGCCAATTCAACTTGCAGTTGGCCCTCGCGGCTGCGCGCGTGCCGCGCGAAAATATCCAGGATCAGCTGGGTGCGGTCAACCACGCGGCATTCGGTGCCCTTCTCAAGATTGCGCAGCTGGGTTGGCGTGAGGTTGCGATCAAACACGATGAGCGGCGCGTGGTGCAGATTCGCTTCGATTTTGACTTCCTCGATCTTGCCGCGGCCGATGACGGTCGCGGGATCGATCTTGTCGCGCATCTGAAAAATGCTTCCGGCAACTTCCGCGCCCGCGCTGCGGGCCAGCTCCGCCAGTTCCTCGAGCGATGCGCGCTCCGCTTCACCGGCATCGATCCCAGGCACGTGCGCGGCCCGCTTCAGGCCCACACTCACCAGGAACACGCGCTCATGGTTTTCTGTCGGACGTGTAGTCTTCATTCGCCAGCAGCGATTGGGAAGAGAATCGGGAGAGAAAAATCGGTCAACTTGCGCGAGTGCACCCACTAAGTATACACCTGACAGACGGCCGGCACTAGAGCGCCACAAGCGTCAAGCCCCCGAGCTGCGGTTCGCGTGACGGCAGCTAACGACGGCGCAAGCGCCTTGCAGGCTTAAACGAATCTAGCGCATAATAATTTCTCCTGATTTTGAATCTGCATTCGGCTCTCATAGTTTCTCGCGAATCGAGGCCCGGCGATGATCAAACTAAAGGTAAATGGCGCGGAGCATTCCTTCGATGGGGATTCCGCGATGCCTCTGCTGTGGTACCTGCGCGATGAATTGAAGCTGACCGGCACAAAATTCGGCTGTGGGGTTTCGCTGTGCGGCGCGTGCACAGTGCACAGGGATGGCCGCGCGGTGCGCGCCTGCATGACTCCAATGGCGGCCGTCGAAGGCGCCGAGATCACCACCATTGAGGGCCTGGGCGCCAGCGGATTGCACCCGGTACAGAAAGCCTGGATGCGCATCAACGTCCCGCAGTGCGGCTACTGCCAGCCCGGGCAGATGATGCAAGCGGCCTCCCTTTTGACAACAAAACCGAAACCCACCGATGCGGACATTGACGCCGCGATGTCCGGAAACATCTGCCGCTGCGGCAGCTACCAGCGAGTGCGAGCGGCCATCAAATCCGCGTCGGAGGAGCTGGCATGAGCGCGATCCAGAATGTAAGCAGGCGCGGTTTTCTGAAAGGTCTCGGTTCCGCGGGAGTTTTTGTGCTGTGCGTGCGCTTACTTCCGGACTCGCTGCACGCTGAGGGTTCGCCGGGAAATGCCGACGTTGATCACGCTCCGTTCCACCCAGGCGTGTACGTCGGAATCGCCGCCGACGGCACGGTTTATATCATCGCCCACCGCTCGGAAATGGGAACCACCAGCCGGACTTCCCTGCCGCTGATCCTGGCCGATGAACTGGACGCCGACTGGAAGCGCGTGAAGCTGGAACAAGCCATTGGAGACGAACGCTACGGCTCGCAAAATACCGACGGCTCCCACTCGATTCGTGAATTCTACCAGCCCATGCGCCAGGCCGGCGCGACGGCTCGCATGATGCTGACGCAGGCCGCCGCCAATCAGTGGGGCGTGCCGCTGTCGGAGTGCGCCGCCGATTTGCACGCGATCGTTCATTCCCCCTCCGGACGCCGCCTGGGTTACGGCGAGTTGGCGGCCGCGGCCGCTAAGCTGCCCGTGCCGAACGTCGCGGATTTGAAATTCAAACCGAAGAGCGCGTGGCGCTACATCGGCAAAGGTTCTCCGAGCTACGATCTAGCCGACGTCGTGACCGGAAGAGCCGTCTACGGCATGGACGCCCGCATGGACGACATGGTTTATGCGGCCATCCAGCGGCCTCCCGTGCTTGGCGGCAAGGTGAAATCGTTCGACAACAAGGAGGCGCTGAAGGTCGCAGGCGTGAGCCAGACGGTTACCATCGATCCGTTTCAGGGGCCGTGGGGATTTCAACCGCTCGGCGGCGTCGCCGTCATCGCAAAAAATACCTGGGCCGCGTTTCAGGGCCGCAACAACCTGAAGGTCGATTGGGAGAACGGACCGAACGCCAGCTACAACTCGGACCAGTACAAGAAGCAATTGCAACAGACGGCTCGCAGTTCCGCGAAAATCGTCCGCGATCACGGAGATGTCGATGGCGCGTTCGCGAAAGGCGGAAAAATCATCGAGGCGGAATATTACGTTCCCCATTTGGCGCACGCCGCCATGGAACCGCTCGTCGCGGTCGCGGATTTTCGCGACGGTAAAGTAACGGCCTGGACGCCCACGCAGAATCCGCAGGCGGTGCAGGACACGGTCGCCAAGGCGTTGGGAATTTCCAAAGACGACGTAATTTGCCACGTGACGTTTCTCGGCGGCGGATTCGGGCGCAAATCCAAACCGGACTACGTCGCCGAAGCGGCCATTCTGTCCAAAAAAGTCGGCCGCCCGGTGAAAGTTGTCTGGTCGCGCGAAGACGACATCCAGTTCGACTACTATCACAGCGTCTCGGCCATGTACCTGAAAGCGGCGGTCGATGACCAAGGAAATCCCACGGCGTGGCTGCAGCGCTCGGTGTTCCCGCCGATCGGATCCATGGGCAATCCCGCGCTCACCTACGGCGGCGACTTCGAGCTTGCCATGGGCTCCACAGACGTGCCTTTCAACGTGCCCAACTTGCGCGTGGAGAACGGCACGGCTACCGCCCAAGTTCGCATCGGCTGGCTGCGTTCGGTGGCCAACATCTATCATGCCTTCGGCGTTCAAACATTCGCCGACGAACTGGCGCACGCCGCGGGACGCGATCCGGTTGAATATATGCTCGATCTGATCGGGCCGCCGCGGGTAGTCGACATGACCAACACGAAGAATCCCAATTACGGCGGAAATTACGACGTGTATCCGAACGATACGGGCCGCCTGAGAAAAGTCCTGGAAATCGCCGCTGAAAAATCAGATTGGGGCAAGCGCAAATTTGCCAAGGGATCCGGGATGGGGATTGCGGTCCATCGAAGCTTCCTGACTTATGTGGCCACCGCGGTGGAAGTTCAGGTCACGGAGGACGGCAAAATTCACATTCCTCGCGTCGAGACCGTCGTTGACGCCGGCCTCATCACCAATCCTGAAGCCGCCCGCGCGCAGTTTGAGGGCGCGGCCGTTTTCGGCACGAGCATCGCGCTGACTGGCTCGATTACCGCGACGAATGGGGCCATCGACCAATCCAACTTCGATTCGTATCCCGTCGCGCGAATGAGGGAAGCGCCCGTGCAGACGAACGTGCATCTGGTTGAGAGCGATGCGCCGCCCGCAGGCGTCGGCGAACCTGGAGTCCCGCCGTTTATTCCCGCTCTGTGCAACGCCATCTTTGCAGCCACGGGCAAACGGGTGCGCGAACTGCCACTCAGTAAAACGAAGCTCGTCTAGCTTTTCGGTGAGAAAAAAAACTCAGTCGGAAGTATCGCCACCGAGCAGGCATTCCAACTGGAGGTTACGAATCAGGCCGCCGCGCCGGATTCCAACTGCTCCGCCACCAATCGCTCGGCTTCAGCCGCAATGTCTGGATCGTCCCCAAAACCGGTGAGCCAGTGTACGAGTGGCTCCTTGCGGAACCAGGTCAGCTGCCGCTTGGCGTAGCGGCGCGTGGCTTGCGCGATGGCTTTGGTGGCGGTTGCCAGAGTGACGGTGCCTTCCAGGTGCGCTTGCAGCTCGCTGTAGCCGATGAAGTCGAAAGGCTTTGAATTTTGCGGAACGCCGCTGCCAACCAAGCGGGAAACTTCTTCCAGCCAACCGCGGTCGAGCATGGTGCGCGTCCGCCGTTCGATGCGGTCGTAGAGCGCGGCGCGCGGCGGTTGCAGTCCGATTTTGATCGGACGGTAACCCTCCAGCGGCGTTCTGCCCGCGCGATGCATGTCCGACACCGGACGGCCGGTCAGCAGACAAACTTCAATGGCGCGAATCATCTTGGGACGGTCGCGGGAGCCGATGCGCACCGCGGCTTCAGGATCGAGACGCCGCAAGACGCGATGCAGATATTGCAAGCTATGCGCGTTGGCCCCCGCCTCCAGGCGGGCGCGCAATTCCTCCGAACGAGCCGGCGCGTCGGCCAGACCTTCGAGCAGTGCGCGTAAATATAATCCGGTCCCGACTGTCAGGATCGGCAACCGCCCGCGTACCCGCAAATCCTCCAGCACGGCCAGCGCTCGCGCGCGATACTCGCCCGCCGTAAACGGGAAGCTTGGGTCCACCAAGTCCAGCAAATGGTGAGGGACGCCGCCACGTTCTTCGAGTGTCGGCTTCGCCGTTCCGATGTCAAATCCGCGATAGACTTGCGTCGAATCGCAGGCCAGCACCTCCCCGCCAAATATGCGAGCGAGCGATACGGCGAGAGGCGTTTTGCCGGAAGCAGTCGGGCCCACGATCGCAACCAGCGGCAGCGAATCCCGTCCCGGAACGGCAGCTTCTTCGGATGTTTCGGGCATAGCTTTCAGTGCGGTGCTCATCACAGGACTTTCCAGTAGCGGACGACCAGATAGATCAAACACAGCAGAGCCAGTAACAGGAAGCCCGCCAGTTGTGCGCGGGATGGCTTCACTGGCCCGTCTGTGAATTCAAGGGAATATTATACAGGAATATGAAGCGAAGCTCGATGTAGGGGCCGCTGAAGGCCGAGGGGAGCGGTTCGAACGGGGTCGAAGCGCGTATGGAGGAAGCCGCCGCGCGGTCCAGAGGCTCCTTTCCGGAACTGCCCATCATGACCGGCTCCTGCTCCGGCACGACGCCATTGCGCATGATTCGAAATTGCAGCACCACCTTGCCCTGGTCTCCGAGGCGCGCGGATTCCGGCATCACGGAATACCAGTTGCGCTTGACGCTGGCGAGCACCCGGGCAATGTAGGTGGAAAAGTCCACGCCCTCGGTCGGCGTGAGCATCTGGACCGCTCCTCCGAGGTCGCCTTCCCCTCCGCCACCGCCTCCGCCGCCAATCCCGCCCATTCCAGGCGAGGGCCTTCCCGTCGGTCCGCCAAACGTGTCCGTTTCCGATCCGCCGCCTTTCATGGCTTCTTGCATGGACTCCTGCAACGCCCTGCCGGGAGAGAAGCGCGGCAAAACTAGGCTGGGAGTGGCCTCAGGTGGAGGGGTCGGCGTTGGCGGCCGGATTGGACTTTCCGCCGGATGCGGCTGGGACAAGGGAGCGGCCGCCGATGGCTTCGGGGGCGCTGGATTTTCCCGCGCCGGCTCAGGCGGCGCTGGGGCCGGAGCGGCCTATTTCGCGCGGTGGCGCCAGCCGGCGCAGCAGGCGCGGATCGATCTTCATGACCGGGCTTCGGGGCTGGGGAGACGACGGCGTTTTCGGAATGCGATTCAAGTCGGACGGTAAATAAAGATCAGTGATGTTTCGCGCGATTTCCGCATCCGAGGGCGGATGGTACGGAAAAATTTTGGGTGCGAATAGGATGAGCGCAATGACCAAAATGTGAAAGGCGATCGACGCGACGCGCGCGACTGCATTCCAGTCGGTGGTGCGTTCCTCGACCGGGGTGTTCATGAGATTTACTTCCCCCGTGGTCAAAACGTCGGCTCCAGCACGTCGGGCAAATCCTGAATGGCAACCAAAGTTTTGGTTCGATCTTGGCGGCGTGCGCATCTTTCGGCACGGCGACGCGCGAATCCAGGATTGTTAGCGGCACGTACTTGGCGCCTTTGATGACGTCCAGCGGGGTGTTGGGCATGTCGCGGGGGACAACCACGGCGTCTCCCAGGACTTCCAGCTTAAAATAAGACGGATTCAAAGAGTGCGGATCGAGCTCGAAATTCGGCAGGTTCGAGGGCACGAGCGTGCGCGCGTCCAGGTCGAACTCAAGCGGCGGGGCGGGCGTCCGGAGCAGACGCCGCCGGCCGGGCATTCTTCGGACCAGAATCTCGGAATCATGGATTTGCCTGCGGGGCCGCAAAGGCTCCCAGTTGGACGCGCCGGGCATGTTCCAGGATGCCCGCCATTACCTGGTCGGCCAGGGCCAGGGCGCGTCTGCCGGCAGCGCCATCTACAACAGGTTCTTGGCGCGTCCGCACGGATGCGAGAAAGCACGCAGTTCGCCTTCAAGTGGTCTTCATCTCGGATGGGAGAGCGCGCGAAATCGAACTTCGGCTGCGGCCCCGGCCTCGGCGACACGAACGCGGAGCGCATCCTGACGCGTGAAATCCACGGAAATGTACTCGTGCTGCTGAAAAAAGCGCATCTTGCGCACGCGCTCCGTGGATACGCGGCTGGCGGTGACGTTGGCCACCGCACCGGAGCGAAATCCAGGCGCGCGTGCGCGATGTCCACCTTATCGGTCGGAGCAAGAATGCCGATTGTTTGATTTCCGTCGCGGGCGCATCGACCAGCGCAAGCAGTATATCGAGATCGTGAATCATCACATGGTACACCACGTCGATGTCCAGGCTGCGCGGCGTGAACACGCCCAGGCGGTGAAGCTGAAATTAAAGCGGACGGTTCACCACCGGCATGACCGCGACGATTGCGGGATTAAATCGCTCGAGGTGCCCCACTTGCAGCATGCCGTCCGTGGCGTGCCGCGGTCCCAGCAAATCGGCTTCGGCGAGCGATGCGGCCATCGGTTTCTCGACGAGCACATCGACGCCCTGTTCCACCAGCTGGCAGGCGGTGCGCGCATGCGCGAACGTAGGAACGGCCACGCTCGCAGCGTCCGCCTTCCCGGCGAGCGATCGATGTCCGGGAAAACTATTGTGGAAAATTCGGCCGCGATTGCGCGGCTCGCTCGCCGCTTGGGTCCACGATGCCAGCGAGCTCCGCTTCCGCGATCTGGCTGTACACCCGCGCATGATTTCGCCCGAAATCTCCCGCGCCTACGACCGCAACTCGGTTTGGTGGCCTGCCTGAATGCCCAGACTCACCGCCTTCCCCTGTTTCGCCGGTCGTTCCGCCCCTCCGATGGCCTCCAGCGGGAATGCCTCGATGGCGATTCCCGCGGCGTCAGCGGCTTCGATGACGCGCGCGCGGTCAAACAGCAGCGTGCGGCCCGCATCCATCCCCAGCGCAGATCACTCGGGAACGCTCCGTGGCTTCAACCATGGGGAGCCCGATTAAAGATGCATCCGATGGGAGGTGCTAGCTTCAACGCGGCTAGCTGACCTTCGCGGCAGGCAGATAAGCACAATTTAGAGAAGTGGGCGGCGCGCTCGATGGTTTCGTCCGTGCCCTCCATGGCTTCGACGAACATGCCGGCGCAGTAGCGGATCACCACCGTCTGGCCGAGTCCCAGGCCCCACCAGATACCTCGCGATTTCTCGGCCGCAGTGCGCCATGTCGTCGGCTTCGTGCGCATCACGGACCCGCGTCGCCTCAAAACTCCAGGCGCCGCAGGCGGAGGCTTACAGACGAGGAGTCGAGTCCACCAGTTGGACGCCTTCCAGATTCCAAGCACGCGCGCCACCGCCCCGATCAGCGAATAGGTATTTTTCAGCGGCAGCGAGAGCAAAAGCTTGGCCAGCTTCCAGTCCGGGCGAATGGAGCTGAAAATCTTATTGTGTTTCACCTGCCCCGGCCATCACGGCGCGGGTAACGCCTTGCCTCGTGCAAGAGTTCGAGCGTGCGCGGTACAACTCGCCGAGGCTGACCCAATGCAGACGCCGGGCGACTTTTTCCAGTTCAGGCGAAGCCTCTTCGCGAATGGCGATCA
>CAWIIJ010000011.1:0-342580 GCA_963836145.1 uncultured Acidobacteriota bacterium | reverse complement strand
GAGGGTAACGGATGTTAGGCTGCTGACGCTGTTGAGCAACTTTTTCCTATGAACACTCCTATCACCCATGCAACTGATATTTCGGTCCTCATCGTTGGAGCTGGTCCGACCGGGCTTATTCTCGCCTGCGACCTGGCTCGCCGGGGTGTGGACTTCAGGATCGTCGAAAAAGCGACTGAGTATGCCGCCGGGTCGCGTGGAAAAGGCTTGCAACCGCGAAGCATGGAAGTTCTTGATGATCTTGGGGTCATTGACCGCATTCTTGCTCATGGGCTGTTACATCTGTTCATCCGTTCCTACGACGGGACGACCGTCCTTGGCGACCATGATCTGCATGAAGGCCGCCATCGCACACCGGACATACCTTACGAGAGTACGCTGATGATTCCGCAGTGGCGCGTTGAGGAGACGCTTCGCATGCGCCTGGCCGAGTGGGGCGCGCGGGTGGAATTGGCGACAGAGTTGGTGGCATTCGAACAGAACGATGATTGCGTGACTGCGACCCTGCAAAAGGGTGATACCCAGGGAACAGGTGCGCGGCAAATATCTGATTGCGGCCGACGGTGGACATAGCTTTGTGCGCAAGTCCCTGAACGTGGGGTTCGAAGGAGAGACCTGGAAAGAAGAGCGGCTCATGACAGGCGACGTCCGCGTAGACGGCCTGGATCGAGACCATTGGCACATGTGGCCGAAACATAAGGACGGTTTCATGGCCCTCTGTCCTCTTCGGGCCACGGAGATGTTCCAGTTTCAAGCACAGGTTCTGCCGGAGGAAGCGCGAGAGCCATCGCTGGAAACCTTTCAACGAATCATAATCGAGCGTACCGGACGCACCGATTTGAATCTTTACGGTGCGACTTGGCTCTCGCTCTATCGTGCGAACGTAAGAATGGTGGACCGATACCGAGTCGGGCGAGTCTTCCTTGCAGGCGATGCAGCCCATGTTCACTCGCCAGCCGGCGCAATGGGCATGAACACTGGAATTCAGGATGCCTACAATCTCGGTTGGAAACTTGGCGCCGTCTTGAATGGCGCGAAGGTGTCGTTACTGGATACCTACGAGGAGGAGAGATTGCCAGTTGCGGCATCCTTGCTGGGGATCTCCTCAAGACTTCACCAGCAGACACTTAAAGATAGACAGTGGCGGAGGGGTGAGGAAGTCCTACAACTTGGACTGAACTATCGCGGCAGTTCTCTCAGCCGGCAGGAGTATCCGCCCGTCAACTCCACTGCAAGCGGGAGACCGCGCTCCTGACGCTCCACTGCATGATCATGACGGAAACCGGGTCCGCCTCTTCGACATCTTCCGTGGTCCCCGGTTTACCTTGCTAAGCCTTGGAAGCCATGATCTCCAGGGATTGAATCGAGTCGGCGAAAGATTCAAACAACACCTTCAGATATTCACAATCGATCGCGGTCCTTCCGGAACGGCCGCTTGCAGCAATCAACTGATCGATGATCGAGGGGCATGTTCTTCATGCTTATGGCGGTGAAAATGGTGCGCTCTTTCTGATCAGACCTGATGGATACATCGGATTTATCGGTGGCAGCAAATCAATCGACTCCGTCGAGTCTTACCTTGGAGCCACTCTACGATGAGAGGTGATGCACCATAGTGAGCGGATTGCTCCCGTATTCACGGCATTCGGAAGTAATCTAGATGCTTATTAAACGCCGTACGCCTACAAGTGGATCTCCTGCGGAAACAAGATTAAGATGCGCGAGCTAGGGTCCAAATCGGAAATTCCGGTCAGGTGCAATGATGGAACTGAAGGGAGTTCTAAAATGAACAGGCGAGAAGCTTCCAGGACAATCGGCCTTGGCATACTTGGCGCCGCCGTCGCCGGCATGCAGTCAAACGCCGCCACTCCCGGGACCGCCATTCCGAAGGCTGGCACGACGGTTGGCGCGAGCGACAGGAAAAAATGGTCGCGCCAAAATTTCAGGGGCATGGAATCCTTTATCATGCCCTCCTTCATGCCGGGTCTCGATGAAATTGACGAGGAAGGTATCCGCAACGATGTCCGCCACGGAATCCGGCAGGGATTCGGTGCGCTCCTTTCGACACCGCTCGGGTTGAGTCCCGCTGAAAGCCGCCGTCTGCTCGAGATCGTTGCGGACGAGGCGAGCGGTAAGGTCATCGTTGGCGGGACGAGCGATGTCTTGATGGTGAATCAGAGTGTGGCGGCGCTCAAACATGCCGACTCATTAGGCGTATCGGAAACGCTTCTTAGCTTCGACCCAAAGTTGCAGACCGAAGACGAGATCTACAACACAATGAAGTCGAAAATTGCATCGACAAATCTCGGAATTGTCCTCTATGGTGCGCCGAATAAGGCGTTTCGGAAGTTCCATCCGAACGGCCTTCCCATGAATGCCCTCAACCGGCTTGCCGACCTGCCCAATGTGATTGCCGTAAAATTGACGCAGGAAATCAATTTCGTCACCGCCTATCAGGTTGCGGAAATGGTTAGCGATCGAGTAATGGTCGGGGCGGTCAATCTTGAGATCGTGCCGCTATTTGCGAATAAATATCCCGTTCAGTGGAGCGGGGAATGGGCCGTTGATGCCGTGCAATCTCCCGAAAAACGATATGCCGTTCAATTTATGGACTCGGTCGCCAAAGGCCGTTTGGGCGATGCGGCCAAGACTTACTGGGCGATGCAGCCTGCGCTCGACGCCTTTTTCAAACTGCAAGGCCCCTCGATCGCCGCGGGGGGACATCCGTGGGTTCATATCAAGTATTACAAATGGCTGACCGGGGGAAACGGCGGGATACTGCGCGAGTTCAAACTGCCGCCGGATCAGGTGCCCATATTGGATGCGCAAGCCCGGCAAACCTGCAGAGACGCATTCCAGAGTGTCGGGATCAAGTGCGTGGATCTGCCCGAAGAGGCTTTCGTGGTTGGCAATGCAGCCTATGCGAGGGGCGCGCGGATGAAGGATATGGCCAGCATACCTCAGTACATCGCTTAGCTGAGACGGCAACCGACTTGGATTTGGACGCGCCCCAATTAAACTCAATGAAAATTGGGGCAAGTTTTCCACGCTGGCATGGTGACCGCGCTCGGGTATTCGAACCTAAATTTCAAACACTTCTCAGCCGAATAGGAAATCAATGGCTCTGTCGAGTCACTCCGGAACTTTTGGGATTGCGCCCAGGAATATGTTCCACTTTGCGTGCTCGAAGGTCTGAAACGATTTTACAGATACATGGAATCGGGCCGTTATCGTCCACGGTGGTCGAGCCTGCGTAAGTGCTTACTGAGGAAGGCGTTTTCTCGCTGACATCTCTAATGCTGCCGGGAAGTCCCACTTCGTCTAGCCCGCCGGACTGCTTCGCGCTGAAGATTAATGCGACAGTGCGCGGCGAGTCTGGCGAAGGCATCGTTGTTGGCGCGCGCTGTTCACCTTCCAATAAAATCACTCAGTACTGGGTTCAAAAAGCGAATGGCGAGCGATTCTGGGCTACCTTGCAGGAATTGAAGACACGGTAACAGCACCTGCCAGCGCTACATCGGACTCTACCTTTGACCTTTTTCATCAGCAGAGGCGGAGTAGCACGGCGGATTCGTCCTAGGAAGTCGCGAGGTGTAGGGCGATGCGCGGTCGTGGGTGAATTACGGGCAAACCGCAACTTATCTCTCGCAAACGACGACCCCCAATATTACTTGCGTATTGCCGACAATCCATAAGCTATCCGCTCAACCCACTTGAAAATGGGTCTTTTATTGAAGATTCACAAGGCTAGGCACGATTGCAGTTACTAATCGGAGCATAATATAGATGACATATGGAACTTTGATGTGGTAGTGTGTGGGGCATGGAAAAACAGGATGCTCGCTCGCTGCCGGAAGAAGCCCAAGAGGACCTTCGTCGACGAGTTGTCGAGGCCGTTCAGAAAGGTCTTTCGCAAACCGAGGCCGCTCGGGTTTTCGCCGTGGCGCGAGGTACGGTAAGCCGCTGGATGGGGCTTGTGAAACGTGCAGGACGCCGGGCGCTGAAAGCGCGGCGACGCGGACGGCCGCCGGTATCGCGATTGGCGCCACATCAGGCCGCCACAACGGTGCGCATGATCCTCAGCGGCTGCCCCGATCAGTTGAGCTTGCCGTTCGCCCTGTGGACCCGAGAAGCAGTACAACAGCTGTTGTCGCGGAAATTCGATGTGCAAGTTTCGGTATGGACGGTGGGGCGCTATTTGCGGGCCTGGGGGCTGACCCCCCAGAAGCCGGTGCGACGCGCGTACGAACAGGATCCGGTGGCCGTGCGGAAATGGCTGGAGGAAGAATATCCTGCGATTCGCGCACAGGCGCGACAGTGGAAGGCGCAAATTCATTGGCTGGACGAGATGGGGCTGCGTTCGGACCATCAGGCGGGACGAAGCTACGGACGCCGCGGCAAGACGCCGGTCGTATTTGGCACCGGCCAGCGTTTTCGTTGCAACATGATCTCTTCGATCACCAATCGGGGGCGATTGTCCTTCATGATTTTCCGGCAGCGTTTCACGGCGCGGGTGTTTCTGAATTTTCTCAACCGACTGCTGCGCCAGACGCGGAAGACCAGGCGGAAAATATTTCTGATTGTAGATGGCCACCCGGTACACAAGTCTCGATCGGTGCGCCGCTGGCTGGCCGAGCACGCTGAACAAATCCGGATTTTCTGCTTGCCGTCGTACAGTCCGGAGCTGAATCCGGATGAATTGCTCAATCAAGATGTGAAGACCAATGCGCTCGGCCGTGTCCGTCCCGTGAACGTCCAGGAAATGATGGGCAACGTACGTTCTTACCTGCGGATCACACAGGCCCGGCCCAAGCTAGTGAAGCGCTATTTTCGCGAGCGCCATGTCCGATATGCCGCCACTTGAAAAGTGTCACCAATTTAGTGCTCGGAGTAATATTTGCCCGCAGGAACTTTGCGTCACAGTTCGTGGAAGAAGTATTCGATGAAACTGGCATGGCTTTGCGACTGCCAATACAAAACAGCTTGAAGAATGCGGGTCGCTTATGATTTTCAGGACTGCAAATTCATGCGGCGAAGCAGGTCCGCGAATCGCGGGTCGGAGCGGTAGGGGTCGAAGAACGGCAGGTTTTTAACATCGATAAGCAATCCGATCGCGCTGCCGGTAGGCCCCTTCGAGCGCTTCAAACATCGCATCCACTTCGCCGGCAGCGGCGTAATACAGCGCAGCCCCGCACGTGTGGCCGTGCGATGTCGGCGAGCTTCCCCGCCCATTCCTGGCTACGCTCGCGATCGCCAGCCTGATAGTAGGCCGCAGCCAGGCACCACGCACCCAGGGAACCACCAGGGCGCCAGCTCCACAGCTCGTTTCAAGCTGGTAATCGCTTCCTGTGCGAAGCCCGCGTGAAGTTGGGCGAGCCCCATCACGGACCAGATGAGGTAGAAGTTCGGATCGATTTCCAGGGCTCTGCGCGAGTACTCAATGGTTTCCTGGTACTGTCTTCGCAAAGTCCATGGACCAAGCCATGCCGAATTGAAGAATCATGGAAAGTGGATCGGTTTCGAGTGCCAACCGGCTTTGTTCCATCGCGTCCGCGATTCGTCCCAATGGGAGCAGATAATACTGGACGTAGCGGTGTCGCACCATGGGCGGGACGGGTTCAACCGCCATGGCCTTGCGGAAATGCGTTTCGGCCGCTTTCCAGTCATAATCGAAGACTGCCGCCACAATCGCCAACACGCTGTGCGCCTCGCTATTGGCAGGATCGATGGCCAGCGCTTTCTCCGCAGCCGATTTCGCCAAGGGCGCCACTTCGCCAGATCGGTTTTATGCCGAGCGCCGCCAGCGAGTAGTAATAACACCGCCAGACCGCTATAAGCCGGAGCGTAATTCGGGTCGATGGCCAAGGCCTGCTCAAAGCACTCCTTTGCTTTCGCCAGGCTCTCCGGCGTGAAGCGCACGCGGTAATACTGTCCCTTCAAGTAATTCTGGTAGGCTTCGATATTCACCGTCTGCGCGCGAGGAGCCAGCCGTACTTTGAGCGCTTCCGAGATCGCCTGGCCGATTTCATCCTGAATGGCGAAGACGTCGGTCATGTCGCGGTCGTAGCGCTCCGACCAAAGATGAGTGCCGTCGGCGGCGTTGATCAACTGCGCGGTGACGCGGAGGCGGTTCCCGGCGCGGCGCACGCTGCCTTCGAGGATGGTCTGCACGCCGCAGCGTTTCGGCGATCTTGCGGATGTCCTGCTCCTTGCCTCGAAACGCGAAGGAGGAAGTGCGGGCGATCACCTTCAGACCCGGAATCTTGGCGAGCAAGTTCAAGATTTCTTCAGCCAGGCCGTCGCTGAAGTATTCGTTCTCCTTGTCCGCGCTCATGTTGGCAAAGGGCAGGACGGCGATTGAGGGAGACTTCGCGCTGGCGGTTGCGGATGCCTGTTCGAGGGCCGCGCGAACTTCGCTCATCGACTGAAACCGGTTGGCGGGCAATTTGCGCAAGCACCGAGCTACAATCGCGCAGAGACTCGACGGCGCATCCAACGGCGCGGGCTCGTCGCGCACGATTGCGGCCATGGTTTCGACGGCGAAGTTCCTCGAAAACGCCCGGCGGCCGCTCAGCATTTCATACAGCACCACGCCGAAAGAGAAAATGTCGGAGCGCGCGTCCGTCGCCTCGCCTTTAGCTTGTTCCGGGGACATGTAAGCCGCAGTGCCCAGTACCGTACCCACTTCCGTGAGGTCCGGGGTTTGTGTGGTGGCATCGGAAGAGGGCGGAGTGCTGGCAGTTCCTATCTTCGCCAGTCCGAAATCCAGCAACTTAACGCCCGATGCGGTCACCAGTATGTTGGTAGGTTTCAAATCGCGGTGAATGATGCTTTTCTCGTGCGCGGCATCAAGCGCCTCACAAATCTGCAAGGCGTAGCGAAGCGCTCGATCGTGCGGGAGGGGGCCTTGTACTGGAGTCCCCGCGATAAACTCCATGACCAAGTAGTTTGGGCCGATGTCGTAAATCTGGCAGATGTGGGGATGATTCAGCGCGGCGATCGCTTTCGCTTCCCGCTCGAAGCGCTCAGAGAATTGAGACGCGGAAACTTTAATGGCCACATCGCGATTCAAACGCGGGTCTCTGGCACGATACACCTCCCCCATGCCCCCCGCACCAATTGGGGCGAGGATCTGGTACGGGCCAAGCTTATCGCCTACGGAAAGCGGCATAGGAGCAAGCCGGCTCATTCTATCCGATCAAGGTGCCGATAAGAAATGAATGAAGGCCTATCCGCAAGTCATCCCCGCCTGGACCGGATGGGGCCTGAGAACGGCCCTATTGGAGACTGGCCCGAGATGTAGCGGACGCCGATTCGTCGCTTTCGCGGTATTCCAGAATGCGCCGGCTTGCGCAGCGAAGACCTCATGCGTGTCCTGCCGAAGCTTCAGAAACGCTATCCGAAACCTCGCGTCGGCGATTTTGAACTCGTGCACGCCGGCTCCAGCACCAAGAAAGTCGACCAAGCCCAACTGGTTGCAATCCCCTTGCTGAAGGTCGTGGCGGCCACGAACGGAGATAAAGGCGATGACGCTCCGGTACTCGATGAAGCGCCGATCGAAAGCATCCGGGTTGGGAGGAATCCACGACCAGGATATAGTCCGCCTGGATCTGGCAGCGGCGGCCGAGGCTTCGCAGGTGCCGGATCATCTTCCAATCGCGGAGTTGCTTCGATCGTTTGGTGACCGCTGGGCCTCGTCCTTCGTAACGGACTGATCTTGACATGTACGGCGGAACGACGTACCGTACTCGCTAGACTGTCGGCCCCCGTAACTTCTCGGACCAAAGCAACCATCACGAAAACTTAACTTAAGGAGGCGCCTGTGAAACGATTTTTCGTATTCGCCACGCTTTCAGTATTGATTTTGGGTGCCATGGGCACGTTGCGGGCCGAGAGCGACCCACGCATCGGAACATGGAAACTGAATGTCGCTAAATCGACAGCCAATCCCGGACCGCTGCCTGCAAGTGAAACTCGGACGTACGAAGCACAAGGCAGCGACGTCATGGTTACTGCCGAAATTGATGATGCAAAGGGAATGCACAGAACTACTCACACGAACGTCACAGCCGACGGCATGGATCGCCCCGCAGGACCCGCGAATGGAGGGATTACTATTTCTGTCAAACTCCTAGCCTGGATTATTCACGATTTGTCTGGTGAAAAAAGAAAGGATGCTCTAAAAGGTTGATGAACACTGGGTTTTCGTGAACCCAGCATTCCCTTTCGGAGCATCCCAACAGTGACAGACTGTATACCACAACTGGTTTTCTCCTTCTACCGTCATCAACCCATCCGCGCCGATTTTTCCGGCGGCCAGATCACCAGCGATGCCGGTCTGTTGCCCCTGCGCGCCTTCGATCAGCGCCATCATCTGACCCGCGACCTGGCCGCGCACCCTCAACGATCCGCGTCAGGACGACCGCGTGCGTCACGACTCGCTGGCGCTGTTGCGGCAACGCATCTACCAGATCGTCGCCGGATACGAAGACGCCAACGACGCCGACCGCCTGCGCCACGATCCGCTGTTGCAGATCGTCGCCGATCAGAAACTGGGCGACGCGCTGGGCTCCCAGCCCACCCTCAGCCGCTGGGAGAACGCGCCTTCCGCGCCGCGATCTGGTACGCCTGAACGACGCTGCTGCTGGAGCAGTTCATTCGTCTCTGCGGCGAGCAGGTCCGCAAACGCGGTGAGATCCTGCTGGATCTCGATTCCACCGACGATCCCACCCATGGCCAGCAGCAACTCAGCTTCTTCAACGGCGCCTACGACCAGCACATGTATCACCCCATGCTGATCTTCGAGCGCCACACCGGATGCCTGCTGGCGGCGCGGCTGCGCCCGGGAAACGCCTCCAGTCATGCCCGCATCGTGCCCCTGCTGCTGCGCCTGGTGCCGCGTCTGCAGGCCGCCTTTCCCGGCGTGAAGATCCAAGCTGCGCGGCGATGCCGGTTTTGCTCTGCCGCTGCTCTATGAGTTCTGCGAGTTCTTCGGCATCCAGTACGCCTTCGGCATCCCCGCCAACTGCGTCTTCCAACAGCGCGCCGAACCTCGGCAGAAACAGTTGAAGCGGCGCTATCGTCGCACGCAACTCCCGCAGCGCAGCTTTTCCAGCTTCCGCCACCGCGCCCGCAGTTGGCCGCGCCAGCGCCGCATCTGCTACAAGGCCGAACACACCGCCGTCGGAACCAACCTGCGCTTCGTGATTACCAACTGCCCCGGTCGTGCCTCGCAGGTCTTCGCTTTCTACAACGATCGCGGGGAGTGTGAGAACCGCATCGAGGAGTTCAAGAACGGTTTCCGCGCCGACCGCTTGAGCTGTCACCGCTTCCTGGCCAACGCCTTCCGCCTGCTCCTGCACGGCTTCGCCTACAACCTGGTCAACCTGTTCCGCTTGCAGTTGCCCCAGCCCTGGCGCTCGGCCCAGATCGAAACGCTGCGCGCCCAACTCTTCAAAATCGGCGCTCGCGTTCGCCAGACCGCCCGCTGTGTTCGCTTTCACCTCGCCAGCGGCTGGCCCTTCCAGAACTTGTTCCGCTCCGTCGCCTTCGCCGTCAACAGCAGTTGACCTGACCGCTTGCCCCGAACTCAGCTTTCCACAGACTGTCCCTGCGGAGCCGTGCCCAAAACCGCTCCGCTCGCCACCCGTACGCTCTTGGCTCGCATACTCTCGCCCTGCTCACCCCTCGTATCGCGCAATCTCTCCCGACCAACTGTCTCCTCAACCAAAATCTCAGCTCTCATGAATTAAGCAGGCTAGGCCCGGGAAGCTACGCAGGGACTTTGAAAAAGGATGGCAAATTGACTTCGACGAATCGGGCCGTCATTTCCAAGGGAGGAAAGGTTTTCACGTTTACAACCAAGGGAACCGATGGAAAAGTCGCCAGCGTGCTTGTTTACGACAAGCAATAAGTGAGTGTATTCGAGAGGAATAGTCTTATCGACGTGTGCACCGGGCCAGCGAGGAGCCAAAGGCCAGATAATGGTGTGGTCCGCCGCGGAACAGCTGTAAAGTCCGAGGATGGACGATCTGATGGCACTACACGTGATCGGTATCGATTTGGGGAAGACCGTGTAGGGCTCCCCGCTGAAATCGAGGTGACTATTCGTTGCTCGTTCAGAAGCAGGAATAAAGTAGCATAGCCATGGCGCGGAAGCCGGCAGTGAGGTTGTACCGGAGGCTGCACTTGCAGGTGAACTATGCGCGGCCAATCCAGGGATCGCATGCAGGGCGGCCCGGCCCATTCTGTGGTCGTGGTTAAGACTGCCTTATTGAGTGGACATTCTGCCTCCCCAAGGCGTTGGGGAGTTTGAACAGGTTATCATGGTCCTGACGCGGGTTGGGATCGAATAGATGGCTGGTGGAAACCTCGGCGGTTCCATCGAACGATTGGAGCACGAACCTTGGTCGCAGGAAAAAGATTTCGGGTTAAGAAAAAACACTTCCAGGCAAGTGCCCGGAGAAGTGTGTCTTGACAGAGCCGATGTCGTTATAGACGGAATGTGGTCCTCGGGTTAGCGTTGCATACATCGCACTGGTAAATAGTCCTAGCTGGTCCTTCGAATTTCTCGGCGTGAATTAATCCGAGACACGTTACCCCATCGTACTCCCTATGCGCCCGTGGGTAGCGTTCGCCTTGCACGGCGGCGCATCCAGTGCAGTACAAATCGCCTACTTCATGATCCCGCCCAGTAGCTCGGAATGCAAAATTCATCATCGAAGGCTATCTGCCGGATGCCCACACGTATGTGACCTGCGTCACCACTGTCGAATGCCAGTTATCGTTGATCCCGTTTTCGGACGGGATCCGGTCGGTGCGCATCGAACTCTATGAGTGAAAAGAACCGCTCAAGTAAGCCGTTCGTAGACTGCTGACCGGATCAATTCGCGTCGCCTATTTCGCGTGGTGCCCCTTCAAATGTTTCGATTTCTGATTTTAGGTAGCAGATTTCTCTCGAACAGGTTTCACACCGCAAATTGAATACCTGGCACTGACATTGCCGTTCGGCAGTCGTCGGATCGGAATCGGTATGCCATAGTTCTAGCAGTCTTCGTGAAAGCCGAATCGGCGTCGAACAATAAAAGCAACGAACTGCTTGGTAGGATTCGGTCATTTCGCTTGTCATCAGAATTTTCCCTTCATCATTTCGCACATCGGATTGGGGGGCTGTAGAGATACACCCAAAGGCCCCGTTTGTCTACCAGCTCTGTTAATCGCGATTGGAAAGATTCGGACTTTGAGTTGCGCGTGATGGACGGAATGTGGCTTCCCGTTCCAATGACCTTCTGTAAGACAAAATCTAGGAATTCTGTGCTCGCATCGATCTCATTCAGAAACGAACTACTGATTCACGAATGCATCGCGGACCAAAATGGTGGAGGCGTGTTTCTTGGGTGCGATGTGAACGGACTCGGGTTTTCGGCGGGACTACATGCATGTTGGCTAAAGAGCTTCGCAGCGCCTACGCGCAGACTGCAGACCACGCAAAAATAAATGAAATGCGGGCCCGCAAGAAGGTAGGAGGTGAGATTGCCGTGAACAGCTAATGAAACCACCTCGATTATGCGTCTGGAAGTAGCAAAGGATCGTACGACGAGTCCAAATGAATTATTGAGAACGTCGATCCACCTTGGGAAGGGGGACGTTTCCCAAGTAACCATGTTCAAGATGCCGGTTGCGTGTGAACGTGAATCTTCAAGATGCCATAGAGCGCATTTCCGTCTGCCCGTGGTAACCAGTGCGATTCCGGGTTTGGTCGGAATTTTCCAACTGCGATCCGGGTATTTTGGATGCTAAAACCGCCGCAGTTTGCACGCGTCCAATCAGAGCCCAGCAATGGCGAAGGAAGAGCGAAGAAAGGGCGCTTTTTGGCTGTTTTGCTCCTTAGAGTCGATTTTCGTGGAAAAAGCCGCTGGCGAGTCTGGGAACCGCGGGAAACGCTAACTGGCTGGGTGTCCAGACGGCTAAAAACTAGCTTAAACGCCTAGAATCAGGCAGTTGGAGGTGTCAAGGCAGCTCGGCTGTGGTTTGGTCAATGAATAGGCACAGTCTTTCTCTGCTCTTGGGACCTCCGAGAAAGGCGCCCAAGGAACCTAGATTACGCCGGTCGAAGTTAAGCAGGGACTTGCCTCGGGGATGTTTTCTGGCAAACCGAAGTCAATTTCGATGTCATCGGCCAGATTGGACCGCTGCCGTATGTAACGAGGAACGCCGGGCGTTAAGGACGCAATTTAAGATGTTCACTGCTGCGGAGGCACATCTCTCACAACGAAGTGAGGTAGAATCGGAACGTCCACTCGCATAAGAGGCGTGAGATGCCAAAGAACTGGAAAAAAAAGCTGAAAAAGGACACTCGGGTGAAAGCGTTGGAACACGCGGAAAAGCGACGGCGTCGGCAGCTTTCCACGGACCCAATGTTTGTACTGCAAACCGAGGCTCTCAAGCGACGGCTTGAAGAGCATTACGCGAATCATAAAAAAATAGTCGCTGACTTTTTTCGGCAATTTTCTTGGCCTGTGGCGCCGAAGTTGAAGGAATTGGCGGCATTCCTCCGGAACATACAAGATACCGCCTTGAGAGAAACCTTGCGCGAGTATGTCAAACACGCAAATCGATTTCGCGTATCTTTCGTCTTACGAAAACGGTCGCCTCATTTCAAGACATCTGAAATTCTTCCCGGTGCAGCGAGATTTCACGTCAAGATTGAGAACGGGCAACTGACGCCAATCAATCCCGCTGACGAGGCCGACCCAGTCGAGGACGCCCCTGTCGAGGGCGTCCCTGCTGAGGGCTTCCCTGTTGAAGACGCCCCTGTCGAGGACGTCCTACCAATCGATGTTTCATTCGCCTCTGACCAGGTGACCGTTCCACACTCGCTCGACGAAGCTATCCGTGACGGACGAGCAAAGTTTATGCAAATCGACGACGAAGAGGGGAGTTCGTGCTTGAGCATGCTGGAACGCGTTGCATATTTCCCCGAGGGAATAACTTTCGTGCTCCACGACGCAGAGCAGCCATATTTGTTTTGCTTGATAGGTGAGAAGGTCTCAGTTGCGCAATGGCGCAAGCTGAGCACCGCGGTTACGGCAATGCTTCGTGAGCAGTTTGGTCGGGGCAAAGCAGGTCGGCCAAAGGACCTTCAAAAGCGAAGGCAAGCCCAAAAATTACTGAAAAAACCTGGTCTTCTGAAAGAAAAGGCGTTTCAGTTAGGTGGCAGCGCACAGCACCTCGCGACAGAGCAGCCGTACCTCAGCCGTCTCCGGAAAGAACTGAAGAAATAAATTCCGTCGCAATTTCCGCAAATCTGTCTGACCACAAATTCCGTCTTATTTTCCGCAACTGAATTGGCTTTCCCTCCACCGCACGTCCCTGCACAATTTCCACGCGCGCGCTTAATCCAGCAGAGTGTCGAAACCAGGAGCGGAACATGACCAGGGACGAGTTGACGCAAGCTTATGTCGAATGGCTCGAACGCTATGACTGGAATTTTTTCGGAACGTTACTTTTTCCCATTCCTGACATTTCCCCTCGTAGAGCTAACCGGATTTTCGAGCAATGGATTTATGAAATGAAAAACGAGGAGGGAACCAAGAAATTTTGCTGGTTTCGAGTGACCGAGCGCGGTGCCTTCGGGGATCACTTTCATTACCACATTCTCGTCGGCGGGCTCAGGGAGGGAAGCCGACTGCCCTGGCTCGTGAGGTGGGGACAGCTGGCCGGACACGCGGTACTCACCTATCACCGACGCTCGGGCGGTGCCACCCGCTACATCCTGAAAACGCTACGCCCCGGTCAAGATTTCGAGATCGATTTTGAACTTCCACGAGTCGCCTCGAAGCAAAATGCGTCGGTACCAACCAAGAAAGCCAAATCGTGAATGTCAGGGAGGACGAAATGAAGGTCGCAATCGACAACGGCAGGCTGACAATTTCACTCAAGCTGCGGAAACCAGCCCCTTCAAAATCGGGCAAAAGCTTGCTCGTGGCAAGCACACGTGGCGTCAGGCGGTCGACCGTAAAAATAGGCGGTAAGTCGGTGCGCGTGATCGCTCATGCTTTCATCGACGCTAGCCATGTCAACAAAGAACGCTAATCCGCGTTGGCTTGCCGTTTTTGTTGAGTCTCTTGCGTGTTCGTTGCGGATATGAGCGGCAGACCTCGGGGGACGCTGGACGGCATATCCGCGGGATGAAAAAAAGAGGTACGCCGAATTAGCGAAAGTGCGCGTGACGGAGGTAGTCAAAGATCGACGATGAACACTTTACTCAACTCGTGGCAAGAACTCGAGGTTTTCTTGCGAGAACTGGAGCCGGAACTGCCCGCGGGCGTCCATTTTCTCGGGCCCTTTTTGGGGAACACCTCTCATATCTGCGCATGCTTCGGGAATGACGGGCCGAGCGAAAGGTCCGCGAGCCCGTTTGAAGCAGCCCCAACTTCGGCTTGGTCTCCGCGACCCTTCGTCGTGAGCGTCGACCTGTACTTAGCGATCACGGAAGGACGCGGCTGGGTTTACAGCGTCAATTTTGTTGTCGATGACATGCTTAGCCCTGACGAAGTGCGGGCAAAAGTTCACTCCGCGTCCTCGATTCTTCTCGCTTACCGAGAGAGAGAAAGAAGTTCTGCCTCGACGGAATGCTCAATTTCCAGACCCAGCCAGAACTCCATAAAGCGAAGGCCGAATTGAGTTGCTCGCGCATACGTGCAGCGGAGCCGCAGCAGCGAAAGTGTTGGGCGAATTAATGGGACGTTCTATCCAACGGGAAAGACCAGGGTCGGCCGATGACCTTGGTGTGCCCCTAACGGCAAAGTTGCTTACCGCACTTAAAGTCGCGTTGTGCGTGGTGGTTGGCGCCCAACGCGGCGCTGAGAGAGCTTTCAAAGGAAACGATTCAAAACCTCAAAACTAAGCGTTCAGCGCTTAGCGTCGACGATGCGCGACGAAGTGGCATCGGGGAAAGGGTCCATCCGCCACGTGCGAGTTGGACGCCGCAACCGAGGCGGCAGCGCCGGGATGGCAGCGGGTTCCGGTCGCCTGGACCATCACCGCGGAAATGCGAGGAAATGGAACATGGGCAGCGTGTAAGCAGTGTTACCATCCTGGCGGCGACGCCGATTCGACAACAGCGGAAAGGTCGCTCAATGTCGAAGCGGTCAGGTCAATCAGGTTCTGTTCATTTGGTTGGTTCTAAGTGGTATGGGCGCTACTGGCGTGATGTTCCGGGAAAAGCGAAGCGTGAACATCCTTCAGTGGTCCTAGGCAAGAAATCAGAAATGACAAAGCCAGAAGCACGGCGCAAGCTCAAGGAACTCATAACTTGTGAGGGTGTGAACACACCTCAACATCTGGAGAAGGCCTTGACGCCTGTCGTGACTTTCAACCATGTTGCGGACGCGTGGGAATTGAGGAGGCTTCCGCAGTTGAAGCCGAGCACGCAGTACACGGCACCCATGCTCAACAGTAAATATCAGCGTCCCTTTTTCGGTTTGATGGCATTGGAAGAAATCAAAACCGGCGTCATCAACAATTGGATCGCGGATTTGGAGAGTAAGGGCCTTCAACCCAAAACAGTCCACAACTTGTGGAAGCAGTTCCGAGCAATCATGAATTGGCATGCTCAACAAAACGATGAACCAAAGCGGGCATGGTATCCCATGTTGCCCGCCATTCCCGAATATGAACAACGTTGGTTCACTCAGGCTGAAGCACACCGCATCGTGGAAGCCGCACAAGGCCAGTATAAACCGCTCTTCCATCTTGCTGCGTACACCGGACTGCGTTCTGGTGAGCTTGCCGGGCTGCACGTTGGAGACGTGGACCTCGATCGTGGAGTGATTCACGTGCGCCGTTCGGTATGGAAGGGGCAGGAGGTGAGCACCAAGACAAAACGTGGGTATCGGGACGTGTGGATTGATTCAACCACCGTTGCTATGCTCCGTCAGCATCTTGGCAGCCGCACTTCGGGCCGCGTGTTTCAATCAAGAGTTGGCACGCCACTAGAAAACCGTGAGATTTGCAGACGGGTCCTGAAGCCTATCTGCGAACGCCTTGGTATCGCTCCCGGTGGGATGCACGCATTTCGTCATGGCCGTGTCAGCTATTGCAGGCGAACGGTGTCCCAGCGGACTTCACAAAGAGTCAGGTAGGGCATTCCAGCTTGCGTACAACCAGCAATTACACGCATTTTTCAGAAGCGTTTATGCGTGAAACTGTTGAGCGTCTGGCACCAAAATTGACGTCTTGTACTTAAGTGGGCTCAGTTGTACTCAATTGAAATCGCGGCTAAGTATGTGTAGACTAGATCGGTTGCAGAGTTGTTCTTCAGCGATTCCGTCGGGCCTGTAGCTCAGGTGGCTAGAGCGCGCCCCTGATAAGGGCGAGGTCGGTAGTTCAAGTCTACCCAGGCCCACCAATCTTCGCTGTTATCGTCCTCAGCCTCAGCCGGCTTCGATATTTGATTTAATTTGAGCCTGTCGGAAACTTTAACCGATGGTTGACATGTGCTGCACCTATGTTTTGCACATGTCCAGGATGATTCAGGTTCGTAATGTGCCGGACAGCTTGCATCGCACGCTGAAGGCGCAGGCCGCCATGGCCGGGATGTCTCTTTCGGATTTCCTCTTGGCGGAGATTCGCCAACTTGCCGAGCGGCCCACGGTCGCGGAACTGCGTGAACGCATGCGCCGCCGCGCTCGGATTGCAGAAACCCGGTCCGCGGCAGAGGCCGTGCGCCGCGAGCGGGATGCGCGGTGATTGTTCTGGATGCCTCTGCCACAATCGAGTGGCTTCTTCAGTCGCCTGTCGGGCTGAAGATCGATCGTCGCATCTTTGCTCCTTCGGAGTCGCTCCACGCTCCACATCTCCTCGACGTCGAAGTGGCGCAGGTGTTGCGGCGTTTTGTTCGGGATAATACAATTACCGCGCAGCGGGGACAGGAAGCGCTCGAGGATCTCGGCGACGTACCGCTCCGCCGATACTCGCATAATTTCCTTATTCCTCGCGTGTGGGAACTCAGCGCAACGCTCACGGCTTACGATGCGGCATATGTGGCGCTCGCTGAGGTGCTCGACGCCCGCCTTCTGACCTGCGACGGCAAGATTGCTTCCGCGCCGGGCCACGAGGCCAAGGTTGAGGTCATCTAGGGCGCTCTCCGGATGCTACAGCCATCTGTCGAGACGAGGATCTGCGCGGGAGCCATTGTTTAAGCGGTCCAAAATCGTCAACCAGGGCCCCGCCAAATCTCTGTGTTCGTTTGTAGACCGTGCCGATGCAGTCGGGAAAACATTTTGGCGGGGCCGACCCGGTGAGCACGCTTGGGCTCATTTCGGTCTGCTCAAAATCCAGAGAAGCAAGCCATCAAATTGAACGATGGCCACATAAGCCGCAGTAACCTTCAGAATTATGGCGTTGTAACAGAACCCGGCGGCGCTGCCGTCAGCGATACCCAGTTTCGCTCTTTTACTTACCTTGAGCCAAAATACGCATCCCGCCAGCCACGGCAGAAGGCAGGATAGCGGGATGTAATATGTAGCCGGTGCGCGACGTGTCAGAGGTGCGAGCTTAGGAATGACGAAGAGGGATACCACCGTCGTCGCTGCCATCAAAGTCACGAGAGCGAAGACCGTCGTTTTCGTTGCGACGCTGCTTCCAAAATTTCGATCCAAACGCATGTCCGCACCTGTCCCACTCATCGGATTCGAAGCTTCAAAATCGCACGCCGATTCGCGCTGGTGCAACGTTTTTTCGTGATCAAGTACCGGCGATCATTTTTTGAACGGCGCTTACGCCAGCCTCAAGATTTTCAGCTGGCAGAAATGCCGCTGCATAGCGGTCCGGACGAAGAAGAACGAGCCCCGGCGGGATTTTCCTCATAGAGCGGGAGAAATCTCCCTGCACATCCGAAACGCTGAGCACGCCGTTCGGCGCCGGCTCCGAATCACCGACTGCGCGGATCGCTACGCGCCGCAAATCGAGCGCCAGCCACAGGTCTGAGGGCAACCGGTCGAAGAGACTCGGGGAAGTCTGCGGCAGGGAGAGCAAGGCAAATCCGTTGCCCAGAAATTCGTCGAGCAATCGATCCACGTTGTTACAGCGCACTTGGGGTTGAGGGAAAAGCCTTCCGATCAGCGCGCCCGCGCCGTCCCTTTCTCCGCGAATCAGAAAGCCCGCGTCGAACCTCGGCTTGGGTTTGTATTTCATCTCCGCAAAATAATTGCGCGCGGGGGGGACCAGGCTGAGCAAACGAAATCCGGCCTGCAAACCGAATGCGCTCCAGTAACTGCGCGGCATCATGACTTTGCCCATTCGCAGCGCCAGTAGAATCATTTCCCAGGCATGCTGGCGGCGTTCCTGCTCGTAGGTATCGAGCAGGCGCGGGCCCAGCCTGCCTTGAATGACGGCTGCGAGCTTCCACGCGAGGTTGTGCGCGTCCCGGATGCCGCTGTTCATTCCCTGCCCAGCGAAGGGCGGGGTGAGGTGCGCGGCGTCTCCCACAAGAAAAATACGGCCGTCGCGCCAGCGGTCCGCCATGCGGGCGTGAAACGCGTAGACGCGGCTGCGGCGCAGCGGCGTGTTTTCTTCGCCATGCTGCCTCAGCAACTCTTTCGTGAATTCGGGAGAGATAACCTCGGGCTCGGTTTCGCCTTCATGCAGCATGAACTCAAATCGCCGCGTGCGATCCGGGCCAGGCAGCGAGAGGCACGGACGCGCCGGATTGCAGAAGACTTTTGTATCGCGCGTGGGGTCGCGCGTTTCCTCAAGGTCAAGGATGAGCCAGCGTTCGCGGAATGTGGAGCCGCTCAGCTTGATTCCGAGCTTCTCGCGGACCAAACTGCGTCCGCCATCGCAGGCAACCAGATACGGAGTGGAGACTTCGATCGAGCCGCCATCGGCGCGTCGCAAAACCAAATCGACAGCATCCGGTCCCTGCCGGAAGTCGGCGAGCTCCGTGCTGAACCAAGCCTCGGAGCCAGTTTCCTTTACCGCGTGCGCGCAGAAATAGTCGCGCAACTGCTGCTCAAAAACGGGCTGACGAAAGGCGTTGCGCCGCGGATAACCGTACTCTCTTGCAGTCGGACGAACCCGCAGAAAACACGATCCCGCCGCGGTGAAATAATCGGAACCGTAACCGAGGACCACGCGCGAAACCACGGTGTCCACGACACCGATGGCCTGCATGGTCCGAAGCGATTCGTCGTCAATGGAAACCGCGCGCGGCTCCTGGACGGTAGTCTCATTCCGCTCGATGAGCAGAACGTCGAGGCCATACCGCGCCAGCAAATTGGCGATGGTGAGGCCGTTTGGCCCCGCTCCCACAACCACGACGGGCCATACCTTACGTGATGTCATAAGGCAGCGCGAATCGCTTTATTTTACCGCGATGGGATTCACCGGAGATCCGACGGCTTTGGTAATTGGCAACGGAGGGGCACAGAAAAAGAATTCGTAGACATGATCCTGCGCGCAATCCGCCGCCAAATCTTTCAAATAAAAAATCTCGCCCATGCTGATGCCGATCATGGGGATCACGACCCAGTGCCAGGGCTGGCTGGCGATGCTCGTTTCATTTGGCCGGACCTCGCAGCCCCAGGTGTCCGCGCAGATCGCGGCGATATCCGTTCTGCGAATCCATTCGGCGGTTTCAAAGCGCAGGCCGGGAGAATTGCCGCCCGCGTAGCCTTCCCATTTGCCGGCTTTTAGGCAGCGTTCCATGTGTCCCGTGCGCACGATGACAAAATCGCCTTTGCGAACCTCGACTCCCTGCGCGGCGGCGCATTTCTCCAGCTCTTCGGTGCCGATGCCGTAGCCGTCGTCGAGCGAATCGACGCCTTTAAACCGGGCAACATCCAGAAGCACGCCCCGGCCAACCATCCGGTCCTTCACTTTCTCGATGCCGTTCTTCTGCGCGCCATTGGCGTCCACCAGCCGCGCATCGTAGCCATTCCACATTTTTTCGCCGTTAAACACGTGGCCGAGAGCGTCCCACTGCGTCCCGCATTGCAGCGGCATGGACACCATGTCATCGGCATATCGTATTCCGATGGATTCCTGGCGGCCCGCCACCGCGTCGGTTCCCGTCGCCAGCATGGTGTGGATCGGATTGAAGCGATTGCCCCACAGGCCGTTCTGCGGACCGTTGCTGTCAAAATTAAGGGCCAGCGAAAACACTTTTCCTTTGCGGATGAGCCGCGCCGCGCTGACGATGTCCTGCGGCGAGATATTATTCAGCGTGCCGGCTTCGTCGTCAGCGCCCCAGCGCCCCCAATTTTTCAGGCGTTCTGAAGCGCCTTGGATATCCTGGAGCGTTACTTTGTCCGTCGATTTGGTCATGGGGCCTCAATCCTGTCGATAGAATGGAAAAAATCATGCGCACAAACGTATACATTATCACGACCGACAAATTCGGGCCCTCCCCTACATGCATTTCAACGCGCGAGACTTTTAGTTTGAACTTTTGCGATCGAACTTTTTTCGAGCGGCCTTCCATTCTGCTAGAGTGGTCTTTCACCGCTAGCGGCGGTGCTCAATCGGAAGGAGCGCCATGGAGTCAAAGTCAGTAGGCATGATCGGACTGGGAATCATGGGATCGGCGATGTCGGGCAACCTCATTCGAGCGGGATTCAAGGTCCTGGGCTACGACGTGCTCCCGCGGCGCCGCAACGAACATCGAAGGGCGGGCGGAGGCACCGCGCGCAATTGCCGCGAAGTGGCCAGGCGACGCGACATCGTGGTGACTTCTCTGCCGTCGGCCGACGCGCTGCTGGAGTCCGCGGCGGAACTCGCCAAGTCGGCGCGCGCCAATCAAATCGTCATCGAGACCAGCACGCTGCCCATTTCCGTGAAGGAAGAAGCTCGCGAACGGCTTGCGGCGCGCGGCGCGATCATGCTGGACTGCACGCTGAGCGGCACGGGGGCGCAGGCGCGCGTCAAGGATCTGGTGGTCTACGCGAGCGGCGACGCCAAATCCTGTCGCCGCATCGCCATCGTATTGGATGGCTTTGCACGGGCGCATTACTACGTCGGCGCGTTCGGTGCGGGCTGCAAAGTAAAATTTGTCGCCAATCTTCTGGTGGCCATTCACAACGTGGCCGCGGCCGAGGCAATGGTGCTGGCGATGAAATCGGGACTGGACCCGGAGATGGTGTTGAAGGTGGTCGCCGACGGCGCGGGCGGCTCGCGCATGCTGCAAGTGCGCGGCCCCATGATGGTGAAAGGCGATTACTCCGACGCGACCATGAAAGTACAGACGTGGCAGAAAGACATGACCATTATCGGCGACTACGCGCGCAAGATCGAGTGTCCCACGCCGTTGTTCCTGGCCAGCGCGCCCATTTACACCGCGGCAATGGCCATGGGCCGCGGCGCAGAAGATACGGGAGCGGTGTGCGCGGTTCTCGAGCGGATGGCGAACAATCCGCGCCGGCGGCGATCCAGGTAGCGCGGTCTTCCGCTTCTCAGTTTCGATCTTGCATTTGCAAAAGCACGCAGGCTGAAGCTTGAGCTACTACTTGCGCCGCTCTTCCGCCTTCGCGGATGCAGGGTCTGCGGCGCGTGACGCGTCCAGTGCATGCTCAATTGTCTCCAGCGAGCGGCCCTTGGTTTCCATCCCAATGAAAATATAGGCAAAACCCGCCAGCGCGAACCAGGCCGCGAGGTAGGCGAACGACGGCAGCAGCGCGTTCACGGACGCCTTGGGCGAAATGATATTTGACGAACCGACGATGAGCGCGAGTCCCAGCGGGCCGATTACTTTGCCCAAACCGCCAAATCCGTAAGCCGATCCCATGCCGGTGGTGCGCAGGGCCACGGGCCATACTTCCGCTGAATAAGGTCCGACGATCGCAAAACCTCCATCGGCAAAAGCGTTGTTTACGATCAACAGGAGCCAGAAAACAGATACCGTTCCAAAAAAAACATTGTGGTACTCGGCAGCCGCGACGATCAGGATCGCCGCGCCAAAACTGGCGATCGCGCCGGAGGCTTTTCGGCCGATTGCGTCCGAAAGATACGACAGGCCCAGGCGTCCAAATAATCCGGCAAAATTGACGAAGATCAGAAGAAATGAAGCTCGAGCGGGCGTGACGCCCAGGAGCTGCACGAGTAATGTGGGAACCCAGAGCGTAAGCCCGTAGTAGCCCGTCTGCGCGCCGAGATTCGCGATCCACGAAACCGCCAGACTTCGCGGATACCGGAAGATGTCGGACAGCCGTGACGCGGGCTGCTTCTGTCCCTCCAGTTGCGTTGCGCTCACGGGCAGCTTCGCCGGATCGATTTCCAACGCCCACGCCAGCGATTTCCTGGCCTCCTCCAATCTTCCCATCTGGATCAGCCAACGCGGCGATTCGGGCACCCACGCTCGGATCAACAGTGTGAGAAGTCCGGGGATCATTCCGATTGCGAAAAGACCGCGCCACCCGACGTAAGGCGTGGCATACGCGCCAAGCGCAGCGCCCAAAAGAACTCCGATGGGCACGGCTGCCGTGACCAGGCCGCCAACCATGCCGCGCTTGGACGTCGGCACGAATTCCTGCACCAGCGGCAAGTCAACGCAGTACAGACCGCCTACGCCAAATCCGATCAGAAAACGGAAGAAGGAAAGGAAAATCCAGGCATTGTCCGGAGTGAACGTCAGAATGCCGGTGGCGATCGAAAAATTGATCACCGTCATGAGAAAAACTTTGCGCCTTCCGATTTTGTCCGCGAGCCAGCCATAAAAAACGGCGCCAAACATGGCACCGAAACCCGAAGACAACAAAATGACAGCGGATTCGCCAAACGTGAGTTTCCACGGCCCGGCAATGAATGCTACGACGTACCCGATCAGGAAGTAATCGAAGAACTCGAGCATGTCGCCCAATACCGCGGCGGCAATGATTCGGCGCTGGTTGTTCGTCAGCTGTGTCTGCTGCTCGAGGTATTGGAGCATGTTTGGGTTTGGACTTCGATGATACACCACGGTTGAGGAAGACGCACGGCGAGCGGACTGGCTTGCGCGTGCCTGCTTTTGATTTTTGCCCGGCTCCGGACGAAAATCCATCAGGCTGAAGGTTACCCTCCGTCATCACCATGCAATGCTGAGCATTTAGATTTTGCATGGTCAATCGCCAATCGCTTCGCTATCATTCGCAAGGGCGCAACTAAGGATCGCGAAGCGCATCGACAACGCCAAATGCATCTCACGCCACGGGAAATCGAAAAACTCATGATCGCCACGGCGGCGGAACTCGCGCGCAAGCGCCGGGCGCGCGGCCTGCGTCTCAATTATCCAGAGGCCGTGGCGCTGATTACCGCGGACCTGCTCGAAGGCATTCGCGATGGCCGCTCGGTTTCCGATCTGATGGAATTTGGCGCGACGATTTTGAAACGCGACGACGTGATGGAGGGCGTGCCCGAAATGGTGGACGAGGTTCAGGTGGAGGGCACGTTTCCCGACGGCACGAAACTGGTGACCGTTCATCACCCGATCCGTTAGGTACTGGCACAGGCCTTCAGCCTTTGTGGGTTGGATCTTCCGCTGGCAAAAATCCACAGGCTGAAGCCTGTGCTACTTAAATTGCGGATGATTTTAAAGATGCATAGACAGGGAGGAACGCTTTGATTCCAGGTGAATACCTGCTGGCGGAGGGCGACGTGATCGCCAACGACGGCCGCCGCGAAATCGAACTCGAAATCGCCAACACCGGAGACCGCCCCATCCAGGTCGGCTCCCACTTCCATTTCTTCGAGGTGAATCGCGCGCTGCGATTCGACCGCGCAGCCGCATTCGGCATGCGACTGAATATCCCGGCCGGGACCGCGGTGCGATTTGAGCCCGGCGATTCAAAGACAATTAGGCTGGTTGAAATCGGCGGCACCAAACATGTTTACGGCCTAAACGCCCTTACCAACGGCCTGGCCGATGAATCGAGAAAAGCAGGCGCCGTGAAACGCGCGGCCGATCATGGTTTTTAGGCCATTTTTTAGCCGACACAACTAAGAAGCGCCGGAAGGCGCGTGACATTCGTTGGGGCACAGCGGCCGTTGACGAAGAACGTCCCCGCTGAACTGGCCTCGGCGAGAATGCGATAGACAATCGAATGAGCCTGAAAATTCCCCGACGCCAGTACGCCGACCTTTACGGTCCGACCACCGGCGACCGCGTTCGCCTGGCCGATACGGAATTATTTATAGAAATTGAAAAGGACCTCACTACTCCCGGCGAAGAAGCGAAATTCGGCGGCGGCAAAGTGATACGCGATGGCATGGGCCAATCCTCGACGGCGACTTCCGCCGACGGAGTGTTGGACTTGGTCATTACGAATGCGGTGATCGTGGATCACGGCGGAATCTACAAGGCCGACATCGGAATCCGTCACGGGCGCATCACCGGAATCGGCAAGGCCGGCAATCCGGATATCATGAACGGCGTGACGGCCGGCATGGTCATCGGCGCGGGAACGGAAGTTATCGCCGGCGAAGGAAAAATCGTGACGGCCGGCGGTATTGACGCGCACGTGCACTTTATTTGTCCCCAACTGGTAGAGACCGCGCTTTCCGGCGGCCTGACCACGCTTTTCGGCGGCGGGACCGGCCCGGCCACCGGCACGGATGCCACCACGTGCACGCCGGGCGCGTGGAATATGCACCGCATGCTGGAATCCGCCGATGGCTTTCCGATGAATCTGGGGTTTTTGGGCAAGGGAAATTCTTCTTCTCCCGAGCCGCTCCGCGAACAAATCGAAGCCGGCGCCATTGGCCTGAAGCTGCACGAGGACTGGGGCACAACTCCCGCGGCCATCGATTGCGCGCTATCGGTGGCGGAAGAATTCGACGTGCAGGTTGCGATTCACACCGACACGATCAACGAAGCGGGCTACGTGCAGGACTCCATTCGCGCGTTCAAGGGACGCACGATTCACACCTACCACACCGAAGGCGCGGGCGGCGGGCACGCGCCCGATATCATCAAAGTCTGCGGCGAGCTCAATTGCCTGCCTTCATCTACGAATCCCACCATGCCGTTCACTGTGAATACCCTAAACGAACACCTCGACATGCTGATGGTTTGCCATCACTTGAGCCCGGCGATCCCGGAAGACGTGGCCTTCGCCGAATCGCGCATCCGCGCCGAGACCATTGCCGCCGAAGATGTGCTTCACGATCTGGGCGCCATCAGCATGATGTCTTCGGATTCTCAAGCGATGGGCCGCATCGGCGAAGTGATCACGCGCACCTGGCAGACGGCGGACAAAATGAAACGCCAGCGCGGGCCGCTGCCCGGAGAAAAAGCTGGGAGCGACAATCTGCGCGTGCGCCGCTACGTCGCCAAATTCACCATCAATCCCGCGATCGCGCACGGCGTGGCGCACGAAATCGGATCGGTGGAGACAGGAAAACTTGCGGACCTGGTGCTCTGGAAGCCCGCGTTTTTCGGAGTGAAGCCGGAGATGATCGTCAAGGGCGGGATGATCGCGTGGTCCGCGATGGGAGATGCGAACGCTTCCATACCGACGCCGCAGCCCGTGATTTATCGGCCCATGTTCGGCGCCTTCGGGGGCGCGCAGCATTCGACTTCTCTGACGTTCGTCTCACGGGCCGCCATGAATGCGGGAGTGCGGGAAAAGCTCGGTTTGAAAAAGAACCCGGTGGCCGTCAACCACTGCCGGGGCCTCACCAAGCGGGACATGATCAATAACGATGCGTTGCCGCGCATGGAGGTCGATCCGGACACGTATGAAGTTCGCGCCGACGGCGTGCTGCTCACCTGCGAGCCCGCGCAGGTGCTGCCCATGGCGCAAAGGTATTTTCTTTTTTAGAAGTCCCGGCTGCGATTTTTTATTCCCAGCCTCCGCAAGGACCGCGCGAATTGAATGTGGGGCCGCACGCTCATCATCGATCGCACGCTTTTTTCCGTGAATCCAGTTGATTTGCGCGCCAAGGAAGAAGACAAGCTTATTCTTACTTGGGAACAGCGCCGCTGGATGCGCGGGCGATTCACAACCATGGGGGGACGCAAGATCGGAATCGCGCTTCCGACCGGGACAACTCTCACGCATGGCGCAATTCTTTATGTCGGAGCCGACTGGTACTTGAAGATCGAAGCTGCCACCGAACCGGTCCTTGAAATTTATCCCGCGGACTATGACGCCGCGGTGAGAATTGCGTTTGAAGTCGGAAATCGCCATTTTCCCCTGGCGCTCGACGGCGGAAAAATCCTGGTTCCTGACGATACGGCCATGGTTCGCCTGATGGAGCGGCTGGGCGCGCCCTGGGAACGGCGTCGAGCAATCTTCGAGCCGATCGGAAACACGCAGTTGCATCAACATGAATCGATTTCTTAGCCTGCTTCAATTCGCAGACGGACTTTTCCCCGCGGGCGCCTACGCGCATTCGTTCGGGCTCGAATGTTGCGTTCAGTCCGGCGAAGTCCATGACGCCGCAGGCGTCGATGCGTTTCTGCGCGCCTATCTGGAAGGCTGCGCAGGTCCCACGGATGCGGTCGCAGCCGTTTGCGCGCGGCGCGCTGCGCGGAACGCGGATCTCGCGGCCTGCCTGGCGCTCGACCGAACACTCGACGCCATTAAAGCGCCGAGTGAATTGCGCGACGCCAGCCGCCAGATGGGCAGACAAACCTTGCGCGTTGCAACTCGCTTGGTGCGCCATCCGATCCTCGAAGAGTTCAGCGCGGCGGTCTCCGGCGATAAGACGCCTGGCCACCACCCGGATGTTTTCGGGGTGATAGGAGGTTTGTCCGACTGGCATGCGCTCGAAATGACCGGCGCGTTTCTTTATTCGACGAGCGCGGCCCTCGTTGGCGCGGCGCTGCGGCTCCTGCCACTCGGCCAGCTCGCGGGTCAGCAAATATTGTGGAACGTGAGACCTCTCATCGCGTCGCTGGCGCAAGATGCGCAGGACAAGAACGAACTGGATATGTGGTCCTTTGCGCCCGCGCTTGAGATCGCGAGCATGCGCCACGCCTTGCTGGACGCGAGGTTGTTCCGCTCTTGATCTCCAAACCACTCAAAATCGGCGTTGGCGGGCCAGTGGGCTCGGGAAAAACCGCGCTCGTGGAAACGTTGTGCACTCGCCTTAAAAATACTTATCAGCTCGCGGTAATTACCAACGATATCTACACGCGCGAAGACGCGGAATTTCTGACGCGCCGCGGGGTCCTTTCGCCGGACCGGATCGTGGGTGTCGAAACCGGCGGCTGCCCGCACACGGCAATTCGCGAAGACGCGTCGGTGAACCTTGAAGCCTCGAGCGCGCTGATGCGCCGCTTTCCGGATCTGGATATTTTGTTTATCGAAAGCGGCGGCGACAACCTGGCCGCCACGTTCAGCCCGGAACTGGTCGACGCCACGTTCTACGTGATTGATGTGGCCGAAGGCGAAAAAATTCCGCGCAAGGGCGGGCCCGGCATCATGACGTCCGGAATGCTGGTGATCAACAAGATCGATCTCGCGCCCTACGTAGGCGCGGATCTTGCCGTGATGGATCGCGATGCCAAACGCATGCGCGGAGAGAGGCCCTACGTCTTCACCAATCTCAAGACCGGCTCAGGAGTGGACCAGCTCATTGACTGGATTCGCCACACCCTGCTCTTTGAAGACTGAAGCTAATGCTGAACGCGTCGGGCGCGACGGATTCCTTCGCCTGCAATTTGCGCGCAGCGGCCGCAACACGATCCTCGCGCAATCGCGCTTCTCTCTTCCGTTGCAGGCGCTGACGCCGATGACGCTCGAGAGTGGCGCTTCCTACCTGATGCTCCTGAATCCGACAGGCGGAGTCCTGGGCGGCGATCATCTCTTCACGGAAATCGCGCAGGAAGCAGGGACCCACGTTTGCCTCACCACGCCTTCGGCCACGCGGATTTATCGAACCTCAGGAGAAGCTGCGACGCTCGAGACCACGATCCGATTGGAAGAAGACGCCGTGCTTGAATATTTTCCAGACCACGTCATTCCGCATGCGGGTGCGGCGCTGCGGCAGTCGTTGCGAGTGGAAATGGGACCTGCGAGCCGCGCCATCATTGTGGATTCGCTGGCTTCCGGCCGCGTGGCCCATGGCGAGCGCTGGCGTTTCGCGGAGATCGATTCGCGGATGGAAGTGTTCTCCCACGGCCGTCCGATTTACATCAATCGCGCAAGGATTGTTCCGGCGACGAGACCGCTTGACCAGATGGGCGTGATGGAGGAATTCGATTACATGTCGAGTGTGGGAATATTTGCCGACGAATTCACGAGTTGGGAACGGGTTGCCGCCGGCTTGAACCACGCCCTGAACGAACGATTGAGCGGCGCGCCGAATACCTGCGGCGCGGCCAGCCTGCTTTCGCGAGGCGGCTGCGTCGTACGATTTCTCGCGCGGTCCGCATCCGACATGACTCGCATGAATAAACATTTGTGGGATGCCGCCCGTGAAATGCTGCTGGAACTTTCGCCTTTCGATCACCGGAAGTATTGATGCGAAAACGTTGGGCCGTAAGACGCGCGCAATACGCTATCGTGATCTGAATCATCGCGACGGATTGAATGCCGTTTTTCTGGTTTTGTATCGCGACAGGAAATCAATGACCGCGCTATTCGCCATCGTGCTGCTGGGATTTTTTCTCGGGATGCGGCACGCGACCGATCCCGATCACGTTGTTGCCGTAACAACCATTGTCAGCCGCGAACGCACCCTGCTGCACGCCACGTTGATCGGCGCGCTCTGGGGCTTGGGGCACACACTGACAATCCTGGCCGTCGGCTCCGCCATCATCGTGTTCAAGCTGACCATTCCGCCGCGCCTGGGTTTGAGCATGGAACTCTGCGTCGGCCTCATGCTGATTCTGCTCGGCCTCTTGAACCTCACCGGCATCCTCCGCCGGGCGATCGACTGGATTACGACGCGCCGCCTTGGCTCCGGCGCGCATTCTCATTTTATTTTTGGCCGCTGGATGGTCCACACGCACGACGAAGATGGCGAGCCGGTTCTCCTCGATTCCATCTCCATCCTGGGATGGACGCCGCAGTGGTGGAAGAAACTGGGACTTTTTCAAGTTCTGCGCCCTCTGGTGGTGGGAGTCGTGCACGGCCTGGCAGGCTCGGCCGCCGTGGCGCTTTTGGTACTGACGACCATCAGCCGCGCGTCGTGGGCCATCGGCTACCTCCTGATTTTTGGATTGGGAACTGTTGCAGGGATGATGCTGATCACGGCGGCTATTGCGTTGCCGTTCGCTTACTCGCTGCAACATTTCGTGCGGTTGAATCGCGGGTTGGCGATGGCTTCCGGACTTGTGAGCGTGGCGTTTGGATTATTCCTGTGCTACCAGATCGGATTCGTCGATGGATTGTTTACCGGCCATCTTAGCTGGGTTCCGCGGTAGCGCGCCTTTGGTCCTGCCGAAGGCGCGCTGACTTCAGCCGTCCCGTTTTAAGTTTGGGTCCGCGCGACTCCAAACCTGACAGGCTGAAGCCTGTCCTACTTTATCCTTTGTCCTACCTTACTTCTTCCCATCTGTGGGAATAGCCAATTCTACTGGCTTGCCGTGCGGCGTATGCCGGTAAGCTTCAGCCCAGGCTTCTTTCCGTTTGAGGAGGGCTGCCGGATCGCTCAAACCTTTTGCGGTCACCAGCCGCTCCAGAGCCGCCAGCCAGTGTTCGTAATAGTGCGAGCCGTCGTCGGGGTCGCCGCGATCGGCGGCGGCCTTTACTTCCTCCGCGAGAGCGGCTGCCCACTCTTTCCACGTGAAATGCCCTTGCTCGGAGAGCCTGACGGCAAGCGCGAATGCTTGCGCTTCCCACGGCTCGCGGAAGACCGGTCCGCCCTCATCGCGCGGCAGCCGTGGCAGCTCTGCGAGTTTCTCGGAAGCGGGAACGGAATTATGCCGACTCAAGGTAGTCATCCCACATTGCGATATAGACGCTGTCTTGGGGCTTGGCCTGTTCGCCCCACAGTTCACGCGCGGAAAAACGCACGGAATAAACATGCTGCGGTTTTTCGCCCAGAAAATGCGCGTCCGTGTCTGGAAAGACGAAGACGCCATGGTCGCATTCGACGGTTCCCAGCTTTCCACGCGCGTAGCGCGGCAGCCGGGTGTGCCCGACGGGATTGATATTGCGGGCGCGCACGCGCTGGCCCGCGTGGAATTGCGGAGCGACCGGCACATCGCGGCTTGCCGGAGTGCCGTGCGCCACGAGCCCCGGCACCTTTTCCACGGTAAGAGCAGGAGTCTGTCTGGCGGAGCCTGCCGCCGGAATTCCGCTGTCGATCTCTGCGCGCGTCACTAGCCCGCTCTTCACGGAGAGTTCCAGAAGACCCGCCAGCCAAATTTCATAGTAGCTCATGCGCAGGTATTCAGCGGGTGGAATCAGTTCGCGCTGGTGGCGCAACGCGTCGATATTCCACTTTCGCCAAGCGGACATCGAGCGCGTGATCGCAAACACCCGGCCTTCCCACGGATGGTGAAAGACCGGCTCGTTTTTTTCTTCCCGAACGGGACCCATGTCCTGCATCCCGCCCATGTCATGAACTCCGTTCACGCGGACCCTCCTCGCCCGTGTGCGGGAACCCGGGCCACGCCGATCATCGCATCGCGCGTGACGAGCGCCGCCAGCGCGTCCTCCGCAAGCCCGTCCGTCCCTTGCGGACGCTCGGGAAGCACCAGATAGCGCAACTCTGCCGTGCTGTCCCAGACGCGGACTTCAACATCCTCTGGAAGATTCAGGCCGAACTCGCGCAGCACGCCACGCGGATCAATCACCGAGCGCGAGCGGTAGGCTGCGGACTTGTACCATACCGGAGGCAGGCCGAGCACCGGCCAGGGGTAACACGAGCACAGCGTGCAGACTACCATGTTGTGAACGGTAGGAGTGTTTTCGACCACCGCCATGTGCTCGCCCTGCTGGCCGCCGTAGCCAAGTTCGGCGATGGCTTTGTCGGAATCCGTCAAGAGACGCTTCTTGTATGCGGGATCGGCCCAGGCCCGCGCAATCACTTGCGCGCCATTCCTCGGGCCCACCTTGTGCTCATACGTATCGATCAATGCGTCCAGCGCGGCCCGGTCGATCAGCCCTTTTTCGACCAGCAGCGATTCGAGCGACTTGACGCGCAAAGCCATGTCCGAAGGGACTGCCTGGTGAGCGTGGTCATGCTGATGGCCCTGATTCTGTTCGTGGTCGTGATCCTGCGCTTGCGCCGCTAGCTCGCCCGCCGCGGCGGCTCCAGCGGCGGTGGCTGCCGTCGCCAAAAAATCGCGCCTGGATGATTTCATCGGAAAATACTCCTCGAAACTTCCAACCTTATCCCGAATTTGCGGAAAAGCAAACACAGGACAGGCCCAACCTATCACGTTTGGATTCGCGCCGCCCGAAATTTAAACCAGACAGGCTGAAGCCTGTCTTACATAACCCTACGCCGCCTGCCGGCTCCAAGCCGGCGGCGAACGCCGGCGCAGCCACGACGCGAGCCGCTCAAAGAAACCCTTGCGCAAGGCGACTTCCGCGAAATTCAGAAAGAGAGCGAGGACCAGCCAGTAAGGCCACAGCGCCTGGCGTTCGCGCACCATGGCGCCCTTGTCATTCAACAACAGGTCGGGCGAAGGATGCATCCGGCCTCCCGTTACGCGGCTGATTTCCCCGAGCAGCGCGGTATTGACGGCCTGAGGTTTCGTCTCTTCCGATTCACGATAGAAGCCGGCATCGGGAAGAATCAGTTCCGAGTTGCCCGAAACGATGTGATAGAGACCGCCCTGATCGGCGGGAATGCGCGCTTCGTAGTGGCCCGGAGCGGTTTCTTCGAGAGGCACGGAGCGCGGCGCCGCTCCCTGGCTCTCCACGAGGATGTGCGGAGGTCCGGCGCTGTCCAGGGTCTCGCTGGCGGGATTGTCGGCATTGCCAAGGACATCGTAATAGACCACCGCCTCGCCCTCCTGATCGGCGGGCCGAACGCCGGCTCGGATGGTGCGGTCACGATGCGAAACATCGCGAACCATTTGTGGCCACAGCGTGCCGAAAGCTTCCCAGCGCACCCACGGGGCCGCCCAGCGGCTCTTGGCGTCGGACATGAACGCGATGACCCGGCCCAGGCCGTAGCGCCAGCGCACCAGGAGAGGTTTCTTGTCGTCCACGCGCAAAATAACTTCGGAGCCTTCTTTCGCTTCCGCTTGCACGAATCCTCGCAGGCGCGGGGCTTTCGTGAAATCGATGCCGTCGATGAATTCCACGGGGCGCACGCGGACCGCCCGCACCGGACGTTCCTGAATGGCCAGATCCTCCGTGGATTTCACCTCGGCGTTGATGATTTGAGGAATGGTCTCCGGATTTTCGACAAAGTGGGATTTTCCTTTCGTCTTGTGCGCAAGCTCGTCGAGCAGATCGCGGTTGATGTAATCGCCCACTCCGATGGTTGAGATCGTGACGTGCTTGGCCAACGCGTCCCGCTCCAGCCTGGGAAAATCTTCCTGAGTACCGGGAGTGGAGACGCCATCCGTGAGCAGGATAATGTGTTTGTGCGTGGCCTTTTCATTGACGATGGCCTCGAAGCCGGCCTCCACAGCCTGATAGATCTTCGTGCCGCCGTTGGCCGTGATCTGGCTGATGAGGGCGCTCTTGTCTTCAAGCGAGCCGGCCGGGCCCATGGGGATGACCCAGTTAAAAGTTTCGTCAAAGGAAATAACGCCGATCATATCGATGGGGCGCAGGGTGCGGATGCTGGCGCGCGCCGCGTCCCGGGCCATTTCGATTTTCGGGCCGCTCATGCTTCCGGACTTATCGAGCACCAGAACCACGGCGGTAGGTTTTTCGGGCGGCGGCTCGGCTCGCACAGGCAGCATTTTTTCAAACGGCGTTTTGGGTTCCTCGGGAAGCTTGGCATTGCTGTCGCCTGCGATGAAAATCAAGCCGCCGCCCGCGTAGACGTATCGCTCCAGCGCCAAATCCTCATCCGCGGCCAACTGGTGATCGGGATAGTTATCCAGCACGACCGCGTCCCAGTCCCGCGCCAGGCGATTCACAGGGAAAGCGGTGACCGATTCGACGTCCACATCCGCTTGTTTCAACGTGTCGAGCAGTGGCGCGGACGTCTCGTGGCCGCCCGCGACGTACAGGACGTGGGGGCGGCGCACGGTGATCGCCCGCGAAACCAGGACCTGGTCCGCCCCTTCGCTGGAAGCGTGCACTTCCAAAAGGTTGACGCCACTGCGCGAGATTCGCGCTTCCAGTGCAACCGTGTTGCTGCCCGCCGCCAAATCCGCGTTGGTGGAGGCAATTTCCTGGCCCTCGGAAGTCATCCAGATTCGCGCCTTCATCGCGCTGCCGCTTTCAAGATGCAGCGTCATCGGAAACCGTTCCCCCGAAAACACGTCTTGCGGGGAGGCCACACTTTCGACCTGCACGGGTAATGGAGCGGTCCCTCCGGCGGGAACCGTGAACACGGCGACGCCGGACTCTCTCGCGCGCAACGCTTCCGTAAGCACATGGCCGCGGTTCTCGTTGCCATCACTAATCAGTAATACACGCCGCTGGCCCTGCGATGGGAACGTGCTCAGCGCCAGCTGCAGCGCTTCCTCCAAATTCGTGGCCATGCCTTCTTTCGGATCAACGCCCTGAGGAATGCTCACCTGATCGGCCTGCGCGGGAACCGGCCGCAATCTGGCATGCTCCGCGAACGTGATCAAGCGCAAATCGGCGCCCGAATTTTTGCGCACCAGGTCGCGTAGCATGGCTTCGCCGCGCTGCAGGGACTCGCGCGGCATGCTCGCGGAAGTGTCCATCAGCACCGTGACGGCCAGCTTTTCGACCCGCATGGGAGCCCAGGGGCCGGCCAGCGCGATCACCAGCGCCGTGAACGCAGCGCATTTCAGCGCCAGGCAAACCTGCGACGCCGCCGGCATCTTCCGCATCCAGACCCACAGGACAGGAAGCAAACCGAGCAGCGCCAGGAACGCGGGTTGATCGAACGTCACTCGGTCACCTGCCAACCAAATTTGGATTGCGGAATCCGGATTCCTCACGCTCTGCTGGGTTCCGGTCAACTTCCGGCGGACTTTGATCGCCGGGCGATTCACGGACTTCCGCCACGCGCTGCCTCTCGCGCGCCGCGTAATACAGCCACCACTCCAGCCACAGCGCCACAATCGCCAGCAGGACCAGCCAGCGCCACAGATCCCACGACGCGGGCGGCAGCGGTTCGCTTTCAACTTCCGCGGCCTCCGCCGACGTCAGCTGCACACGCTGCGCGGGCAGCGCCGGCTGATTTACGGCCACGCTCGTTTCGCCGCTGGGCGAGATCACCCGATACATTCCGGTTTCCAGCGCGAGCAAGTGAACGTCCGCGCCTTTTCGGGCAAACGGCACTTCTTTTCCAGACGGAGAAACGATCCTGGTCACCGGCCCAGGCAGATCGAGTTCCCCCGTGGAGAGCGAATCCGCAACTTCGTCCACGGAGTGCGTCATCCACTCGACGCTACCGGCCATCAGCAAGGGGAAGGCGGACTCCAGCGGAAAATTGGAATCGTGAGGGTTAAAGCCGACAATCAGAATCCTGCGGCCGTTTTCTTCGCGCGCCAAAATCAGCGGCGCCGGGGGATTGCCTTCGGTGGAGGCGAGGACCGTGTCGCCGGGTTGGACCTTCAGAGTGGCGGGATTGCGCACGCTGATGTCACGCGTGCGTACCCACCGCGTCACCGGGTGCTGCAGGTTCCAGGAGGTCACGCGCACCGCGCGGGAACCGGAAACCGCCGGGCCGCTGAGAAACCAGATCGAATTGAGGTCCGGATGGTCGGGGACATTTACCCCCTGGTAAATAGCGATGTCCGGCGAAACGCTGGCGCCGAATTCCGGAGGCACAATCTGCGCCTGCACGTAGGGGTCGCCGGAAAGCACGCTCAGCAAGTCCGCGGCCAGCGGCGAGGCGCTGTTCGCAAAGACCGCGACTCGAACCGTGCGGAACGCGGGGAGACTTACCACGGCCCGATCGTCTGCCCGCAGCGCGTCCGGCGGACTGATCTCCGCCTGCAGCAATCCACCCTTGTCCCAGGTAAATTCATCTTCCGCGTTGGCCTGCGCCTCCGGCCCGAGCGACACTTTGCGCTGGCCGATCGGCTGGCCATTCACGGAATAGGCCAGCACGACATCCGATTTCTCGTTGCCGTAATTCTTCAGTTGCGTGAGCAAGTGCCAGCGATCGGGCTGCGCTGCGTCACGACGCAGGGAGAGCCGAGTGACGCCGCGGTTTTGCACCGTGGACCAATCTCCCACAAGGCGCATCAGAAATTGCGGCTGCCCCGCGCTGTTGTCCGGCGATTCCACCTCGGCACGAAACGCGTCGAGGCTGCGCGCCTGTTCCGAGGCCTGCCCGGCCGTCTGCCCGGAGTCGATAAGTCCGGGACCCACATAGACAAGCAGGCCCCTGCGCGCGCCGCCGAGCGCAGCGCGGCCCAGCTCCAGCGACCGGGGAAGATCGGCGGCAACACTGGAGGGCTGGAGCGCCAGAATGGCGCGGCGCAGCGCAGCGCGATCGGTTGTGAAGGGAAGGATGGGAGGCGCGTCTCCCTCGGCGCGAAGCAGCAGCACGCGGTCCGTGCCGGGCAGCGAATCCAGAACGCTGGCAGCTTCCGCGCGTTCACGGTCAATCCACGAAGGTTCGCCCGTGGGATACGCCTGCGACCAGATCGAGGCGTCGAGAACCATCACCACGCTGCGGCCCTCGAAAGCCGGGCCCCAACGCGGATTTGCCAGCGCCAGAACGAGCAGCAAAAGAAACAGGACCTGCATCAGAAACGCCCACGGCTCGCGCAGCTTGCGCCGGCGCGGCTGAGAGATGGGCTGGACGCTGGCCCAGAACCTCAGTGTGGAAACTTTCCGGTGTTGCGGCCGCCGGTGATGTAGATAGAGCCACAGCGCAGCGGCGCCGAGCACAGCCCAAGTGGCGGCGATTTCCGCGGGGCTGAGCGCCAGCCAGTTCACGCCAGCACCTGCCCGCTACGCAGGCTGCGCAGAACGAACTCCTGGTAGGCGATATTGGTTACCGCGCGCGCGTACCTTCCGCCGTTGCGGATGGCCAGGCGCCGCAAGCGCGATGAAAATTCCTGAAATCTGCTTTCGTAAAGCGCCGTACTCTGCGGCGAACATTCCACGGTGCGCTGCGCCCCGGTCTCGGCGTCCTCCAGAATCAACTCACCGGCCGCGGAAGGATGCTGTTCCTCGGCGCTATGCACCTGCAGCAGCACAAAATCGTGCCCGGCGGAGCGCAGCATTTCGACGGCGCGCTCGCAACCCCGTTCATCGAAGAAGTCGGAAATCAGGATGGCGATGCCCCGCGTGGAAAAGTTGCTCATGAATTCCTTCACGGAGCCAAACAAGTCCGTGGTGCCGCCGCACGATTGCTCCGTGAGGAACTGGAGCACCGGCCACAGCCGGTCGCGTCCGCCGGAAACGACCAGCGGCTTGTGCAGGCGTTCCGCAAACGGAATTACGGCCGTGGTATCCAAATGCAGCAGCGCGAGATAGGCGAAGGTGGCCGCGAGGCGTTGAGCGTAAAGGAATTTTGACTCGCCCTCGTCGCCGAAGTCCATCGACTCGCTGCGGTCGAGCAGTATGCGCACGGGGATGTGCTGCTCGGTTTCGTAAATCTTCAGGAAAAGTTTTCCGAGGCGGAGGTAGGCGCTCCAGTCCAGCGAACGCGGATCGTCGCCAAAACTGTAGCGGCGGTAATCGGCGAATTCCATTCCCGGACCGCGCGTGCGGGAGCGGTGCTCCGGGCCCACCGCGCCGGACAAGTTGGTGCGGCACAGCAGCGTGACCTGCTCCAGCGTTTTCAGGAATTCGCGGTCGAGCAACAGCGGCGAAGTGGTAGCCATCGGATTCAGCTCTTAGCAGCGCAAGCTTGTTACCCTGAGGAAAACTAAGGGCAGCCTCTGGGGAAATCCGTCACCCCGCTGGCCGCCCTTCACGGATGTTCCGGGTAAAAAGCTGTGCTACAAACTCCAATCTACTTCGCGCAAACCTTGCCGGCAATTTCCTCCAGCAAGTCGTCGGGCGTGCGGCCATCCGCCTGGGCTTCAAAGTTCAGGATGATCCGGTGCCGCAACGCCGGCAGCATGAGCGCGCGAATATCCTCCATGCTGACATTGTAGCGGCCGTCCAGCAGGGCCCGAACCTTGCCGCCAAGAATCAAAGTCTGGGCGCCGCGCGGCGAGCTTCCGTACCGGATGTATTTGCTGGCCAAGAGATTTTCCCGGTTCTCCGGGTGGGTGGCCATGGTCAGTTTTACGACATACTCTTGCACGTGCGGCGCAACCGGCACGCTGCGCACAACCCTGCGCATTTCCAGGATTTGCGCGCCGTTCACCACCGGGCTCACGATCGCGGCTGAACCCTGCGTGGTGCGGTCCAGAATTTCGTGCAGGTCCTCGCGCCCGGGATAGGGCACGCGCAGTTTGAAGAGGAAGCGGTCGAGCTGGGCCTCCGGCAGCGGATAGGTTCCTTCCATTTCCAGGGGATTCTGCGTGGCCATGACGAAAAAGGGCTCCTCCAACAGGTGGGAGGTGTGCGCCACGGTGACCTGCTTTTCCTGCATGGCCTCGAGCAGCGCCGACTGCGTCTTGGGCGTCGCGCGATTAATTTCATCTGCAAGTAATAGATTCGTAAATAATGGGCCGGGCTGAAACCCCAGGGACTTCCTCCCGTCCCCGTTTTCCTGGACCACGGAGGTGCCGATGACGTCCGCGGGCATCAGGTCGGGAGTGAATTGAACCCGCGAATATTTCAGGGCCACGGCCTGTGCCAGCGTGCGCACCAGCATGGTCTTGCCGAGGCCCGGCGCGCCTTCCAGCAGAACGTGCCCGCCGGCCAGCAAGGCGATCAACACTCCGTCGACCACTTCCGACTGGCCGACAATGGCTTTGGAAATTTCCCGGCGGACTTCCGCCATTTTCTCGGCGAGAAATTCCGCTTGTTGGCCGAGGGTCTGCCCGCCCGCCTGCCCTTCTGTTCCCACCGAACTGGTCATGAATCCATCCTTGTTGTCGCGGGCTCACCCTGGCAATTCAGGATGATGATATCGAGCCCGCCCCCTGGACCGGCGCGCAGTTTCCGAGAGATTCTAACTCAATGCTTTCCGTTATCCGCGTGTTCAAAATAATGCTGCACGTAGAAGCGATAGCGGGCCGGGATATTCTCCTGCTCCGCGCCGTTGGTCACGGCGTCCTGCTGCGGCGCGACGTCGCGGACGGCAAGCTGGGCCGTGCCGGTCTCGGTCGGAACCTTCATGCGCGTCTGCTCCTTAAATCCGCTGGATTCTAGAGCCACGCGATCGGGAACCGCGTTGATCGGATGCGTTTGCTGATCTTTTCGCAGTTCTTTGGTGCCTTGCTGGCTCCCGGCGCCCTCGCTGGCCGTTTGCGTGGCCTTCTGCTTCGCGTCTGAATTTCCTCGTGATTCGCCGCGCTTGTCACTCTCGGTCGCGCCCGGCTGCTGCGAATTTCCCGATTGCGGCGTGCCCTGGCCATTGGGCGGCTGCTGGCTGGCACGCGTGTTGGACTGCTGGTTCGGCGAATTCGACATCATGTTTTTCAATGCTTGCATCAGGGACTGACCCAGCGACTGGCGCCCTTCCGGCCCCTGCTGCTCCGACTGCTGCGCTTTGTTCGAGGCGCTTTCGCTGCCGCTCTTACCTTCCTGGGATTGCGCGTTGCTGTCCTGGCGGGCTTCGCCCGAAGGATTACCTTCCTGATTGCCGGGGGCCCGCAACTGGTCCTGCTGCTGATCGCCCGAGCCTATGTCCGCGGGATCTTTTTGCTCCTGGGCATTGGCCGATTTGTCGTCGCTGGCCTTCCAGAGATCGTCGCTGCTGGAGGCTGTGTCACCGCGCTGCGTTTCTTCGCCGGCGGCATCCGGCTTCATGGTCACAAGGGCCATCGTTCTCTGGAGATCCTTCTCCATGGCGTGCACAATTGGAGAAAAGATCGATTGCACCAGTTGGGATCGCGACGTGGTTTGAATCAACGAAGTAAGCGGCGCCTGGTGATGCACGCGATAGACGAACAATCCGGCGGCTACCAGAACCAGCACAAGCGCGCGCCTGGCGTTCCCCGGCCATTGCAAAGTAAAAAATCCGCAGGCATCCACTTTCGCGATGCGCGCCAGGGCGTCTTTACGCTGCTCCCCGATCATCCCGTCCCGGTCCTCGACTCCTCCGAGGTAGACCGCCGTCGCCAGCCGATCCTTCAGGCCGGCCGCGGAATCAAGTCGGCGTGCGGCTTCGTAATTGGAGGGCCGATTGCGCCAGGTCCAGGCCAAAATGCCCGCCGCGGAAATCAGGGCCAGAACGCTCACCAGAATCAGCGCGCCGGTCAACTTGGCGCTCACGATCGCCACCGCGATCAGGCCGATCAGCAGCCAGGCGAACCATGTCACGCCGTTGCGCAGAAGCCGGTCGGCCAGGATTCTTTGGCGGACAGACTTGAGCGTACCAAGCAATCCATGCAATTCCGAGACGCTGATGCGTTGGTCGAAGCTCGGAACCATGGGTACGGGGTTTTGCTGGAATTGTGCTTGGATCCTGGCGGAGACGCCGCGCCAAAAATCCCGCAACGCGGAGAAGCGGGCCCTTCCGGACGCGTGACCGGTTTGCACCAAGTCGATCTTCTCGCGAAGAAGCAAAGGCAGCCTCCCCAGAGGTTCGGCCATGCCGCTTACTAGTACAAATCTACCCCAAGATTCCCGCTTTCCATACTAAATCCATCACGAATTAGGATCGAACTCGATGATTGATCTCATATTGAAAACCGATCAGCAAGAGGAAGTGAAGCAGAGCACTGCCAGGTGATTGGGATGCGTATTTCGGACGAATGGTGGTGCAGGTTTCTGAGGGTTTTCATTCGAATGAAGGCGCCGGTAGAATCCTGTAGGACAGGCTCTGGAAATTTCAACCCGACGAGCCGAAGCCTGCCCCAGCGGAATCCGCAGTATCAGAGGAGCGCGATCAACTCGATCTCAACGCGAACGTTCCGGGGCAATTTTGATACTTCGACCGTCGAGCGCGCGGGAGGATGGGTGACGAAATACCGCGAGTAGACCTCGTTCATGGCGGCAAAATCGTTCATATCGGCCAGAAATACAGTGGTTTTGACCACGCGCTGAATCGTCGATCCCGCCGCTTCCACGACAGCCTTCAGATTTTCCAGGACCTGCTCGGTTTGGGCCGCCGCATCTCCCTCCACGACCTGCTGCGTCTTTGGATCGATCGGGATTTGCCCAGACAGAAACACAAATCCGTTTGCGCGGATGGCTTGGGAATAGGGACCGATGGCTTTGGGCCCTCGATCGGTTGCCACAATTTCAATCATGCGAGCCTCCTGGTTCTTCCATCTGATCGGGTTCTGTCCGGACGTCCGAATCTGCGTTGCCAGCCGCAAAAGCCCGAGTCGCTCTTCCATTCCACGATCTCACCGCGACGTCCGGCACTCAAAACCTCCCTAGTTCAAGACCCGCGCATCTTGGGGCTTCTGATACCGGGCGCGGAAATCCTGGGGAATGCCCAGCTGACCGAGCCACGCGCGAAACATTTCCGCCAAGTCCTTCCGGGTGATCGACTCCAGCGCGGCCCGCAGCTCTTCGTAACCCGTGTCGCTTCCGGCGCGGTCATGAATAATCTCGCGCAGTGCGGCGCGCAGATTGTCGTGCCCGCAGATGTCCTCCAGCGCCACGAGAAAGAGCGCTCCGCGGTATCCGGTCGAGACTCGCTCGCCGCGCGTATAACCTGCTGGCGGCTCCATCAGCCGCCTGTCAGGCGCTGCGGCGCGCGCCTGGTCATAGCGTTCGATCAGGGACGCGATCATGCGATCCCGCTGGCCCGGCCCTCTTGCTTCGGCGGTGATCACCAGTCCAAAAATCCCGATGCCCCGGCCCATCAGAATCTGCGCCTCCGGCCTGGGACGAACACGCCAGCCGAACCAGGTTCGCGCCAGTTCGTATTCGGCGAGTTGCAACGCGCCCTCGCTCGCCAGTCCCTGTTGAAAGAATCGAGGGTCGAGCAACACCCCTTGCGGGAACGACGCTGCGCCCGGATCGCCGGCAGCGCCGAATTCGGCGGGCAACTCGGCTGGAGCTTCAGCGACGCGCACTTCAGTTCTACCGTTGGGGACGGGACCAAAAAACTTTGCGAGCGTTGTCATCGAGGAGGAAAGCCGCAAGCCAACCGTTTTCGCGGTGGGGTCGTCCACCGGCTGAAAAGTCCAGAAGCGGACTGCTGCCGGGCGCGATTGGACCACCTTTTCCAGATACCGGCCGGCGACGACATAGGTCACAAAATCATTGGACGGATCGATCACGAACCGCTGGGCGATCTGATTTCCATTCTGGCGCCGCTTGAGCGGCTTGCCCGGAGCGAGCAGGCGAAAATCCCGCGGCCCGGTCACCGTCAAGAGCTCTTTGGTTGGGATTGTTCCGCCGATGGCGAAAACACCGCTGGGAGTTTGCCAGAGAGGAAGCGCTGTTTCATCGGCGATGAAAAAACCGTTCGGCGAAGCGACAATCGTGCCTCTCGCCGAGGCCACGGGCTTCAGATCCCAGTCGGTAACCACTTTTCGTGTTGCACCTTTTTCCCACACCGGGTCGAAGGGCGCACGCATCATCCGCAAATCGGTGTCCGAATCGTGCCGCGGATTTACTTCCACGCCTTCGACGAGAATGTTCAGGTTCTGTTCGCCAAACGCGCGGCTCTCAGGCAATCGGACGTCGAGCGATCGTAACGGACGGTCGCCGGCATTGTCTAATTCATCGACCACGTGAAAGTGGATGCTTCCGGGCGAGCCGCTCGAAACCCGGATATCGACCTGGCGGTCGGTAAATCGATAACCTGGGCCAAGGGGATGGACGCATCCGAACGCCAGGAATGCCCCAGCGCTCAAGACAACAGGAAAAAACATCCGCAAGCGTGTTCTGGCGAGCAAGGTGAAATGATTCTACCGAGGGGCGGGGGTGTGGGTCAAAAGCCCGCGAGAGAGGCGTCGCTCGCGATCTTCGCCTCCCTTTTCATTCGCCGAATCCGCCTACTGGGTGCGGCCATTGTGCTTCTTGCTATAAATCTGCCGCGAAAGTTTGTTTTGCTGATGAGTTAGCGTCGCACGATCGGCGGCAGTCAGATGGCCGGCGTCCGCTTCGCGCATGTTGTGTTCTTCCCGGTTCAACGCGGATTCTTTGGCCTCCAGGTTCGTGGTTTCGCCGGCAGTCAGCTGGCCGCTCTTCACTCCGTTGGCGATGCGATCCTGCTGGTTTTCCTTTCGCTGGTTAAAGGTGGACGCATCGACATTCGGCGCCGCCTGTCGCGCGAAAGCAGCGGGCGCGATCATGGCGATGAATGCCGCGCCCGGTAACATTATTTTTGTGATTTTCATGACGTTTCTCCTGAGTTCGGCGTTCGTAATCTCGCTGGGCAACCAGTAGAACTACCCGGAAGCCTGCATACTGGAAGAAACACACGCGCAGCGGAGAAGTTGCGCAAGCGGCTGCAAAAGGATGAAAAGATATCCTAAGAGTTAATCCTGACGGTTGATCTCATTTCGCGGAAGCAACGGAATATTTGCCGCTCGGGTGGTTGAAATGCACCACCGCGAGCGCCGCGCGAACCCTCACTTCGTATCGAGGCCGAGTGAGTTTTTAATCTCGTTCACCGGTTTGCCTTTCCAGAATTCCGCCAGATTTTCCATGGAGGTGAAGGAGCGGCTTCGCATGCGGTCAATGTAAAGCGTGCCGTTCAGATGATCGATCTCGTGCTGCAGGATCCGCGCATACCATCCGGAGGCTTCGATCACTCTATGCTCGCCCCGTTCATCCAGGCAGGTGAGGCGTATATTGCGCGCCCTCGGAACCAGGGCCGTGAAGCCGGAAAGGCTCAGGCAGCCCTCGAAGAACTCAGCGGTTTCCGGGGTCATGTGCTCGATGGCGGGATTGATGATGGAGTGAAACGGGACGGGCCGCCGTTCTCGCTCCCGCAAAACCTCTTCGGAGACTTCTTTGTGATACTCCTCGCGATCTTCGATCACCGCGAGTTGCAGGGCAAGCCCCAGTTGGGGGGCCGCGAGCCCCACGCCGGGCGCTTCGTGCATCGACATTCGCATGGATTCGATCAATTTCTGGATTTCGCGGCTGCGTATTTCCGCGATGCTCAGCGGACGGGCGCGCTGCCGCAAAACAGGGTTTCCAACCTGCACGATTTCAAGTTTCACGGGAGTCACGGTTTCCGTTTGCGAGCCCGCACCATGCGCACGCTCGTCGATTTTATTTCCTAGTGTCAGGATATACGGTAACGACGCCGCTACAAAACGAAATTAGAGAAAACGAAGTTGGGATTTGTTTTACCGGTGGGCGCGGGTCTGGTACACGAATCGGTGCCCGCCCGCGGCGCGTTCCAGCTGGGCGATATACCGGGTGGCAGTCTCGTCAGAGTCGCCCTTCTGAATCATTTCCAGGATCTGCGCGTCGCTCACTCCGGTGTTGTTCAATTCTCCGAGCTTACTCCCGGAGAGCACTGGCAGTCCCTGCGACCGGCGGCGCGCCACGGCCAGAACAATTTTATCGGAGAGCCCCGCGAGTCGCATCGCGCGAGCCTCCCCGGCCCACAGGCCCAATTCATTAAGACGCGCAAGCCCCAGCACCGAATCTTCAGACATGCCAACGTTCAAGAGATCCGCGATGGCCTCTCCGTCCGCAAACGGGGTCTTGCGGTCGCGAGCCAGCTTGATGAGCACAACACTGGCCGGATCAGTCAGACCGGCCTGGTGCGCCTTGGCCAGTTCTTCGATTTCGGCGTTGGAAACATTCAGGGCTTTCAGTTGCGGAACGCTGTCAAGCCACATCGCCAACTCTTGGGCTTCGCCCGTATCCGGCTTTTGGGCGGGCTTGCAGGATGAGCATAGGGCCATCGATGCCAGCAGAAATCCGCAGGGAAGGCGGCGGGCAAGATTCGGGCGCCATGAACGCACGGATGGCATGTTTCAATTGTAACCGCGGGAGTGGGAAGCGGGGTTTGCGTGTGCCTCGAAGATTAACGGGGCCAGTAGGACAGGCTTCAGCCTGTCGATTTAGATTCACGGGGGGCTAGAATTTAGACCTGACAGGCTGAAGCCTGCCGTACCTCAGGTCTAAATTTTGGTCCGGCCGATCAGACGTTATAGAGGCGTTCCACGCCGAATATGCCCGAGATTTTCCGAATGTTGGCGGTGATGCGTTCGAGCTGCTTGCGGTCGGCGATTTCCAAGGTCAGGTCGATGCGGGCGTGCAAATTGTCGGGATGGCTGCCGAGTGTGCGGATGTTTGAACCCGTTTCGCTGATGACGGTGGTGATGTCGGCAAGCATGCCGGGCCGATCCTGCGCGCGAATCAGCAATGTTACGGGATACGTCGATCCCGCCGCGCACGCCCCATTCGACGTCGATGCGCCGTTCCACCTGGTAAAGCAGATTCTCGACATTGGGACAGGTCTTGGAATGGACCGCGACGCCGCGGCCACGCGTCACGTAGCCGACGATTTCATCCCCGGGGATCGGGTTGCAACATTTCGCGCGGAACACCATCAGGTCGCTCTGCCCGCCAACCTGAAGAGTGGCGTCGCCCACGCCCAACATTCTCCGCACGGTCGAGACGATCCGCGCGGGAGAATCTTCCTTGGTCCGCGCGGGCTCTGGCGGCGCGAGCGGCTCGCCCAGCGCGTTGGAAATGATCTGCCGCGCCGAGAATTTTCCATAGCCTAGGTCCGCGAACAGGTCCTCCAGCTTAGCGCAGCCGTACTCGGTGGCCACGCGCAACAGGTCCGCTTCCGGAATCTTCTTAAGGCTGCGGCCCACTTGCCGCGCTTCGCGCTCGAGCAAACGGCGGCCGACTTCGGTGGCCTGGCTGCGCTCGATGGAATTGATGTGGTGCCGGATCTTGCTCCGTGCACGCGAGGTGCGCACGAAATTCAGCCAGTCCCGGCTGGGCACATGGCCCTTTTGCGTGAGGACCTCGACCACGTCGCCATTCGCGAGACTGTGGCGCAGGGGCACAATCTGTCCGTTCACCTTTGCGCCGATGCACTGGTTGCCGACTTCGGTGTGCACGGCGTATGCAAAATCCACGGGAGTCGCGCCGCGCGGAAGCGCCAGCACTTTCCCCTTTGGCGTGAAGGCGTAGACTTCTTCCGGATACAGGTCCACTTTGAGCGTGGACATGAATTCCGAAGGCTCTTGCATCTCCTTGACCCATTCGATCAGCTGGCGCATCCACAAAATGCGTTGATCGTCGGCGTCGGAAACGTCCTTGCCGTCTTTATATCTCCAGTGCGCGGCCACGCCCTGCTCGGCGATGCGGTGCATTTCCTGCGTTCGGATCTGCACTTCGAACGTTTGTCCCGCATAGATCACCGTGGTGTGCAGCGACTGGTAGAGGTTCGGCCGGGGCATGGCAATGTAATCCTTGAAACGGCCCGGAACGGGCCGCCAAACCTGGTGAACCACCCCCAGCGCCGCATAGCAATTGCGAATGGTGTCCGTGATGACGCGCACGGCCAGCAAGTCGTAAATCTGATCGATGGTGCGATGCTGCCGCAAGCTTTTCTGGTGAATGGAATAGAGGCGCTTCACGCGGCCATCGACTTCGGCGGAAATTCCGTTTTCGTCCAGGCGCTTGCGAATGGTGTCCTGCAATTCCGCGAGAAACACCTCGAATTCTTTTCGCTTGGAAACGACGGTATTTTGCAGCTCCTTGTACGCCTCGGGCTCAAGATAGCTGAAGGCGATGTCCTCCAGCTCGCCGCGGATCAAGCCCATTCCCAGGCGATTGGCGATGGGAGCATAGATATCCAGCGTTTCGCGGGCGATGCGCTGCTGTTTTTCGGCGCGAAAGGAATCCCAGCGTGCGCATATTGTGCAGCCGGTCGGCGAGTTTCACGACCACGACGCGCACGTCGTTGACCATGGCCAGTAGCATCTTGCGAACATTTTCCGCCTGGCGCGCCTCAGGGGCCAGCAGGTCCAGCCGGCTGATTTTCGTGACCCCTTCGACCAGTCGTGGCGATGTCCGGCCCGAAGCGCTCGGCGATGCGCTGCGTGGAAACGCGCGTGTCCTCGACCACGTCATGCAGCAGCGCGGCGCAGAGCGTAGTGATATCCAGCTTCATGTCCGCCAGGATGTGCGCGACTTCCAGAGGATGCGAAAGGTAGGGGTCGCCCGACTTGCGCAACTGGGCGCGATGCTGCTCCGCGGCAAAGTCGAATGAGCGCCGCAGTAGCTCGATGTCGCTGGCCGGGCGCGTCTGCCTTACTTTTTCGACCAGTTCGAGGAAGCGCGCCTGCAGCGCCCGCGTGGTTCGCTCGCTTCTGGCGCCAACACCGACCAGCGAAGAAAAACCTACCGGCTTTTCCAGTGAAGACATGTGTGCCTATTTTATGTCTATTTGATGCCCGGGGGAGAAAAGAGTTCCGCGGCAGAGGCGAGGTAGGAATTGAGCTGTGGAGTGCAGCGAAGTCATTGATCCGTAGGTGTCGCGCCAAGAAAAAAGGCGGCCCTTTTCGCAGCCGCCTTTTCTCGAAATTGATTTTCAGCGAACCGAGTCACGCCTAGGACTTTGCCGGAGGCTTCCATCTTCTTCTGCTTGATTTCCTTGGCCTTTTCGACCAGATCGTCGGCCTGCTTCAGCAAATCGGCGCGCTCCTCAGGCGTGGCGGCCTCGTCCGCCTTGCGGCGCAGGAGAAGGTTCAGGTATGCCATGGCGTCATCGTAATCCGGACGAAGCTCGATGGCCTTCTTGAGGTCGGTGATGCCCTCATCGATCAACTGGCTGTTTTCCTTGGTGTATGCGTCGCGAACTTCGGGCGGCATCGGGTCGTCGTCCTTGAGGCCTTGCCGGGGTGCGACAGACGCCACGTGCCGCGCATTTCCAGGTTTGAGCGGTAGGTAAGCGTCCAGTCGATCACGCCGACCCAGTAGTAAGGCTCCGGGATCTTCGGGCTTCAGGGCGATGTGCTTCATGTGGTAGGTCTTCGATTCCTCGAAGCGCTCCCGCGTATAGGGCGTTCCGGCCATGTTGTACAGGATGGAACCGATGCCGTCGATCGCGGAAATATTGTTGGGATCTCGCGGAGAGCACGTCCTGGAATTCCTTCACCGCCGCTTCGCCCATGCGGATATTTTCGTCCGAAGGCGCGCCGGGAATGTATTGCGTGGCGTAAGCCGTCGCGAGATACAGGCGGGCGTTGGTCAGCGTCGGATCATTGTCCTTGGCTTCCTTGAAGTATTCGATCGCTTGATCGTACTTACCATCGCGATAGGCGGCGACGCCCTTGTTGAGTTCGTCGCGAGCCTTGAGCTTGTCGCAGCCCGATGGCGCCGAAAGCCGACAGCGATCATGGCAACCGCGAACAGTGCCACGGAACTCTTATTTTTGGAGTGCCGAAAATGCGCAAAAGGATTCATGGCAAACAATCCGTCCCCGCGAATATTTTGTATTCCCCCGAGAGGGCAATGAAGTTACCGACGCTTATACCGGCCCAACCGCCATGCATAAAAACCGCCACCGTGATCTAGCGCGCCACCCATATCTACCACGATGGCAGAGGCTACAGCCGCACACTCTACACCAGCAGGGCCTTGGAACAAAGCAACTTTCTTACTCATATGTGGGCAGAAACCGGCGTTCACGACAGAGAGCAGGCCGGACCGCCGTCGGCAATACACTTGCTGGTTGCACTGCTACTTTCCCGCTTCAAGATTGGCGGTGATCAATCCAACCTTGTCGATCCCGGAGCCCCGCATGATGTCGATCGCTCGAGCGACATCGGCAAAGCGCACCGCATCGTCACCCTTCACGAAGGCAACCTTTTCGGCGCGTTCCTTGAAAACGTCGGTGAGGCGCGGCCCGAGAGTATCCCAAGTGGCGTCCTCATCGTTGATCTTCAATTTGCCGGTGTCCAGAATCTGCACCACGATCGTCTTCTGCTGAACCTGGTCTTGCTGCTTTTGGTTTGGCGGCGCAGGCTGTGGCACCAGCGCATCCAGGCCTTTCGGAGTCAGCGGCGTGATCACCATGAAAATAATGATCAGCACCAGGAGAATATCGATCAGCGGCACGACGTTCATCGTGGCCATCGAACCGCCCTGTTTTCCTCCAACGTCCATTCCCATTGTCGTAGCTCCGTAATTCATCTTCCGCGTCCCGATGGATTCACCGGGACGGACGTATTCGTACAACGGAACCCGAACCGGGAAGCGCGACCAAACGCCGCGCACCCCGGCAAAATTAACCAGCTGGCGGCGGTGGAGCGGTCCGGCGATTCTGTTCGGCCTTGTCCGTGATCAGGCCGACATTATCCACGCCCGCGGAGCGAATCTCATCCACAACCTTGACCACATCACCGTACTTGGCGCGACCGTCGCTCTTGACGAAGACGGTCTTGTCCAGCTTGTTCGAAATGCGGTCCCGAACCTGATCCGCGATCTGCGAGACATCCGACTTGGCGCTGCCAAGATAAACGTCCCCGCTCGCCGAGATGCCCACGATGACTGCGTCATCCTTATCGGCATCGGGCATGTCGGTGGGATTGTTGACCTTCGCCAACTCCACCGACAAGCCCTTGGAGAGCATGGGCGTGACCACCATAAAGATGATCAACAGCACCAGCATGATATCCGCCATCGGAATCACGTTCGGGGCCGACATCTGTGGGCCGACGCTTGGCTTGTATGACATTGGTTACTTCTTTCCGCCTGCACGGCGCGTAATAAAGTAGTTCACCAACTCCATCGAGGAGTTATCCATTTCGACGTCGAAAGCCTCGACTTTGTTAGTAAAGTAATTGTACGCCCACACGGCCGGTACGGCCACGAGCAGCCCGAGCGCGGTGGTGACCAGCGCTTCGGAAATACCGCCGGCAACCGCCGACAACCCGGTCGCTTTCGTGGTTTCAATGCCTTTGAACGCGTTGATGATGCCGACCACCGTGCCGAACAGTCCGACGAACGGCGCTGTCGAACCGATGGTGGCCAGACCCGAGAGACCGCGCTTCATTTCCGCGTGCACGATCGCGACCGAGCGATCCAGACCGCGCTTGGCGGCTTCGATCACTTCGGCATCGGCAACCTGCGAGGAAGCGGATTGAAATTCGGACAAGCCCGTGGCAACGACCTTGGCAATGTGGCTCTTCTTATTGCGCTCGGCGATGGAGATGGCTTCGTCGAGTTTGCCTTCCCGCAGCGCGCCAGCGACTTGCTGGACGAAAACGCGAGACTGCTTGCGAGCCGCGCTGTACATCAGGACGCGATCGATCATGACGCCCAACGACCACGCGGACAGAAGAAATAGAATGCCTACGACTACCTTGGCGATAATACTCATGCTGCCCCACATGGCCCTCAAGTCCCACTGGCCCTGCAGGACGTACATATTCATTGCCCAAACCGCTAGAGTGCTAAGCATCTGATTCGCTCCTTTTTATTTCGTGAATCTTGCTGGCCGAAACCGGCTCTGCCGGTCCCGGTCGACTCCCTGATCGGCAGCCTCAATCCGCGGCCTTCAATCTTCGAAGACCGGTCCCCAGGCCGCCTTGCTGCAAAACCTAACCACCCATCGTAAACGTGACTGTAATCGTCGTATCGACTTCCACCGGGTCGCCGTTCAAAAGAGTCGGTTTGTAGCGCCACTGCCTCACGGCGTCCAAAGCGGCCTGCACCAAGAGCGGGTGACCCGAGATGACTTCGAGCTGCGCGACCTTGCCGTCCTTGTCGATGATCGCGTGCAGAACGACGCTGCCCTGAATGCGCGCCTGCCGCGCCAGCGGGGGATATACCGGGCGCGTTTGCTGGATGATGGACGCTGCCGTCACGTTGCCGCCCTGCTTGATGCGCGAAGGCGCGGCGGGCTTAGGCGGAGGCGGAGCCACGGGGCCAGCGACCATGCCCTGTCCGGGAATGCCGCCGAACACGCCACCCTGAACGCCGGTGTTATTGACCACGTCAGGCGGCAGCGCGGCTTCTTTAAATACTTCGACGGCCTTTGGAATCGCGCGCGGCTGAACGAGCTTTCCGGCCTGGATCAAGCGCGCCACCGGCTTGACGATGGTCTTTACGGGTTGCGGCGGCGGTGGCGGTGGCGGAGGCGGCGGCGGGGCGATCAGCAAGGTCGAGAGCATGGCCTTGGGCAATGCCTCGGTGTAGATCAAGGGGATCAAGATCAGAACGCCCAGGATCAACGCCTGTACGACTCCCGAGAGGACAAAACCCCACCCCTTGTTTGTCTTCTTCTTTTCGTTTGTAGATTCGAGCAGATCGTCGAACATTAACTTCCCTCCTGCCGGAAAGCTCCTGGACATTCTTCCGTGCGGGCTCCTGAATGAGCCGGCGCGCGCGTCCCTAGGTCTTCCGGAGTTTAGTACCGGCTGCGGGTCCGGATGCTACTACCGCTGCGCCCTGGCCTCTCCAATTGTTCCAGGCCACGACCAAGGGCGCCGCAATGCCAAAACTGGAGTACGTTCCTACCAGAATCCCAACCACCAAAGCAAAGGAAAAAGCTCGCAATACCTGCCCGCCCATCAGGAACAGCACCAGCACGGTCAAGAACGTGAGGCCGCTGGTAAGGATGGTGCGCGAAAGCGTCTGATTAATGGAACGGTTCACGATGGCCTTGAACGGTTCGCGCCGCATGAGGCGCGTATTTTCACGGATCCGGTCAAAGATCACAATCGTGTCATTCATCGAGTAACCAACCAGTGTCAGTAGCGCCGCAATTACCGTCAGAGAAATCTCGAAATGAAAGATGGAAAAGAGACCCAGCGTAATCAGAACGTCGTGGAACACTGCCAATACAGCGGCAGCACCGTACACCCACTCGAACCGAAATGCAATATAAACCAGCATCCCGCCCAGGGCGTAGAGGGTCACGACCACGGCTTGGCGGCGCAGTTCGGCGCCTACCTTGGGACCAACGATCTCGACGTTGATGATGGCGAACGTGCTGGCATAGAAGGAATCGCGAAGGGCGGCGATCACGCTCGGGCTCGCGCCGGCAGCGGAAAGATCGTTCAAATTGGTGACAATACCCCGACGGTCCTTGTCACGATATGTGGTCAGCTGGCGGGCAAGCTGGTTATAGCGATCGCCCGCGGCGGTCCCCAGCCCCAGCGGATCCTTGCGCGTCAAGACCGTTGCGATAGCGTCGGCTCCGACAGCGTTGAAGTCCTCTTTGCCGGCCTCGCCCGCGCCCAGCGTGGCGTGCAAAGCATTCAAGATAGCCGTCTTACCGGCATCGAGAGCCTCGGCACCCTCGCCCTTTTCCTCCAGGTTGATCAAAACTTCATTCGAATTCTGCGTGGCGATGTCGCTGACCGGAACGATGGTGCTGTTCCCGATTCCTTGCTGGGCCAGTCCGGCGCGGAGGGTATCGATGGGCGGCGGACCGGCAAAGCGCACGTCCACAACTGTACCCCCCTTAAAATCAATTCCATAGAAGAGTCCGCCGTGGGCGATGATTGACGATACCCCGGCCGCAAGCAGCAGAAATGACAAGCCAAAAAAGTACTTGGCTTTGCCCATCCAATCCAGATCGACTTGTTTGAAAAATTCCATGCTCACTCTGACCCGTTAGAGTTGGACACCAACGATCATCGATTTGTTCCCAAAATAAAACTACCCTTACAACTTGCTCATGAAGCGAGCTTTAGCCTATGAAACCGGCACCTTTTGCACCCAAATCCGCAGGCTCAAGCCCGCGCTGCCGGCATTGCTAGATACTCAATTCGGCTTCGCGCGGCATCTTGGCCAGATGCCAGTCGAAGATCACCCGCGATACGTAGACAGATGTAAACAGGTTAGCGAGCAACCCAATCGCCAAGCTGACGGCAAACCCCCGGATCGGACCCGTTCCGAACAGGAATAAGAATGCGGCGGAAACGATGGTGGTCACGTGGGTGTCAATAATGGTCAGGAAGGCGCGCTTGAACCCGATATCTACCGCGGACACGGGCGCCTTGGACGCGCGCAATTCTTCCCGAATGCGCTCAAAAATCAGGACGTTTGAATCGACGCCCATACCGATGGTCAAAATGACGCCGGCGATGCCCGGCAAGGTCAGCACAGCGCCAAAGTACGCCAGTGCCGCCAGCAGCAACAGCAGGTTCAGGATCAAGGCCACCACGGCATTGATTCCCGACAAACGGTAGTAGACGACCATAAAAATCATCACCACAACCAAGCTTATGATCGAAGCCTGCACGCCATGCCGGATGGAGTCCGCCCCGAGCGAAGGGCCCACGGTACGCTCTTCGAGGTATTTGATGGATGCGGGCAGCGCTCCGGAACGAAGCACGAGTCCCAGGTCGTTCGCTTCCTGCTCGCCGAACTGGCCTTCGATTACGCCGGTATCGTCAATGCGGCCGTTGATGACCGGCGCCGTCTGCAGCTTGTGCTCGAGCACGATGCCCAGTTGCTTGCCGATATTCTGTTCAGTGAAGGGGCCGAAGCGGCGGCCTGCTTCGGTAGAGAGGGTGAAATCCACGTCAAAGAAGCCTGGGTTCTTCGTGCTGCGAACCGCGGTCGCGCTGCGCAGGTCACGTCCGGTGACAATCGGTACACGATCGATGACATACCAGCTCTCGCCGGCAGACGGGCCAGCCTCCGCCGAGCTTTTTCCCTGAACGAGCTGCGCGTTAGGTGGCAGGACGCCTCCATGCGCAGCCAGGGCAGCCGCTTCGGACGGGTAGGCCATCGGGTCCAGAACCAAATGAAGCTCCAACTGCCCACCAGCTTGAATTACGCTTTTGGCGCGGTTGGGATCGCCTTCGCCGGGCAGCTCGACGATAATCTCGTTATCCCCCTGGCCGTACGGCGCGACCAAAGGCTCGGTCAGACCCAGCGCGTCAATGCGTCGGCGAATGGTTTCTTCGGCCTGATCCATGGTCTGTTCCTGGATGGCTACGATTCGCGACTGTTTCATCGTCACCAGATAGCCGGAAGCCTCGCCGGGAGCGGGAGTAATGTCCCAATCCGGAAACTGGTCGGAGATCAGATTGCGTGCCGTTCCGGCCTGCTCGGGAGCGATGTTATGCACCAAAATCTGGGTATCGCTTAACTTGCGAATCTCGTCGTAGCGAATGGTTTTGTCGCGCAGCAGCGTGGTGATGTGATCGAGCGCCTGATCCGTTTCCTGGCTGATGGCTTCCTGCACCTGCACCTGCAGAATCAGGTGCGTGCCGCCCTGCAAATCGAGCCCTAGCTTGATGTTGTCCGCGAAATTCGACTTGAGATCGTTCCAGGATTTTGGCGGGAAAGTCGGCCGCCCCACAAGACCAACCACACATACAAGAATAACGCCTACGATGAACAGTGCTTTCCACTTGAGATTAGAATTCATGGCTTGAACTGGCTCAGGACTCCACGGCTTCGCGCGTTTGCGCTCAGCCCGACAGGATCATGTGGAGAAGTTTGTTACCCCGGCCCTACGACTCCTCCTTACCATCTGGCTGCAGGCCGGTTATCGCGGAACGCAGAACCTTTACCTTGACTTGGTCGGCGATGCGAAGCTGCACGGAATCGCCCTCCAGCCCCACAATCGTACCGAACAGTCCGCCGCTGGTGACCACTTTATCGCCGTTTTTCAGGGCGTTGATCATTTCCTGGGTTTTCTTCTGGCGGCGCTGCGCGGGAAGAATCAGCAGCACGTAGAAAATGCCCATGATAATGACCAAAGGCAGGAAGGCCATCAGGCCACCGGTTCCCCCAGCCTGGGCCATCAAAACCAAATTGTGCGGTGAAGAAACCAAACCCATCGCTGCGACCCTTCCTCCCCTTGCGACCGGCCGCGGCACGAGCCATCGCGGACAAACCGATCTAACTATGCTTTAGACGTTGAAGAGGGCTAAACCACTCGGTGCGCCGTTAATTTCGCGCCCGAACACCCACAGCCCGAGCAAGTCCCGCAGACCTTGCCACCAGCCTGCTTCAGGAATCACTCGCTTCGATGCGCGATTGAAACTCCGAAGAGAATTCCGCCAGTTCCCCGAACGCGATAGCCTGTCGAATCTTGCTCATAATGTCAAGGAAAAATGCAACGTTGTGGTGGGAGTTAAGGATCGAGGCAAGTATCTCATTGGCCTGAAACAGGTGCCGTAGGTAGGCTCGCGAATAGGTGCGGCAGACCATGCAGGAGCAGCGCTCGTCGAGCGGCCGCGAATCGTTGGCATAGATTGCGTTGCGAATGTTCACGCGGCCGGTGCTGGTGAACAGGCAACCGTTGCGCGCGTTCCGCGTGGGCAACACGCAATCCATCATGTCCACGCCGCGGCGAACGTAGTCGGCAAGCTGTTCGGGAAGGCCCACACCCATGACGTAACGCGGGCGGTCCTTGGGCAATTCTTCCGTGGCGACCGCCGCCATTTCGCAGGAGAGCGAGTGGGGTTCGCCGACCGCCAGGCCTCCTACGGCATAACCCGGAAAATCCAAATCCAACAGTTGGCGAGCGCTCTCCCGGCGCAGGTCTGCATGCATGCCGCCCTGCACGATCGCGAATAGCACTTGGCCCGGATTGGTGGAGGATTCGGCGTTTGTGCGGCCGCTGCTTCCGGCGGCACGTCCGCCGCTCGCAGGGGCGATTGCATATTCGCGGCAGCGGCGGGCCCACTCCGCGGTGCGCTTGGTCGCGGCGGCGGCGCGCGCGTGGTCGGCCGGATATTCGATGCACTCGTCGAAAACCATGGCGATGTCCGAACCGAGCGCCTGTTGAATCTCGATCGATTTTTCAGGCGTAAGGAAATGCTCGGAGCCGTCCAGATGCGAGCGAAACACCACGCCGTCATCGGTAATCTTGCGCAACTCGGCCAGGCTGAACACCTGGAAACCGCCCGAATCGGTGAGGATCGCTCCCGGCCAGGACATGAAGCGATGCAGCCCGCCGAGCTCTCGAATCCGTTGGTGGCCCGGACGCAGATAGAGATGGTATGTGTTGCCGAGCAGGATCTGAACGCCAAGTTCGGTGAGCGCTTGCTGCGTAAGTCCCTTCACCGTTCCAGCCGTGCCAACGGGCATGAACGCGGGCGTATCGATCACTCCGTGCGGCGTGGTCAGACGGCCGAGGCGCGCTCCGGACGGATCGGTTTTCAGAACCTTGAAGCTGAATTCCATTTTGCTTGAGTGTAGCAGCAGTGGAGAACAAAGCCGAATAATGGGCGATCTCCTCGTTTAGAAAATGTTTGAGAGCCGGAATTATTTCGCAGGTCCGCGCTTTAGCTCGGAGATAAGTTTCCGCACGAGCGGTGGTGGGTCTCCAATCTAAACCGCGCAGGCTGACGCCTGCGCTACTGAACGCCGTTCGGCAAGGCGGGGATTGCGGCGATCAGCGATTGCGTGTAGGAGTGCGTAGGCGCGGTCAGGATTTGCTGTGCCGGGCCCGTTTCGACGATGCGGCCGGCTTGCATGACGGCGATGCGCGTGGCGAGTTGGGCGACGACCGGCAGGCTGTGGGAAATGAGCAAGTAGGTCAGCGAGAAATCGCGCTGCAGATTCTGCAGCAGCTCGAGAATCTGCGCGCCCACGGAAACGTCCAGCGCGGAAACCGGTTCATCGGCGACCACCAGGCGCGGGCGCAGCACCAGGGCGCGGGCAATGCCGATGCGCTGGCGCTGGCCGCCGGAAAATTCGTGGGGATAACGAGCCAGGACCGCTTCTCCGAGTCCGGCGGCGCGCAAAATTTCGACCACGCGCGCGCGGCGTTCGGAGCGCGACAGTTGCGGCTGGTGAATTTCGAGCGGCTCGGCGATGATGGCTCCTACGCGCATTCTCGGATCGAGCGAGGCGAAGGGATCCTGAAATACCATTTGCATCTCGCGGCGAAGGGCGCGCAATTCCGCGCCGCGCGCGGTCAGGAAATCGCGGCCGTCAACGCGCAATTCGCCGGAGTCTGGTTCGATCAGGCGCAGGAGCATGCGGGCGAGCGTTGTCTTGCCGCTGCCGGATTCGCCTACGATGGCGAGTGTTTCGCCTGGGGCAAGTTCGAGACTTACGTCGTCCACCGCTGCGACGCCGGGGCGCTTCGCGCCATCGCTTGCCTCCGGCGAGCCCACTGCAAGCGCGCGCACCGGGGAGGAAAACGTCTTTCGCAGATTGCGCGCTTCGAGGATCGGGACTGGCATCAGAGTGTGCCGCCTTTTTGGCGCTGCGGAGCGAGTTCGATAGGCGTCCGTCTTTCGATTTTCGGTTTGCTCGGCGATGAGGAAGGCAACAGTCTGAAGCCCGTTCTACCTGGAGGCATCGGGCTTCTCCGCGATCAGCAGCAAGACGGTGTGCATGAACTCGAGTCCGCCCGGAATTTTTTCCGAATGGCGCGGACGAAACCCGGAGGTGTCATTGTTCAGGCAAGCCTCCATCATGTCGCGCGTTTGCACGTAGACTGGATCGCCGGGCGGTTTGCAGGCATTGCCCATCCAGACGTCGAAGTCGTGCCAGTTGTCGTGAACGCTTTCGGAGATCTCGAGCAGTCCCAAGCTGCCGATCATGGCGCGGAAATAAGCGATGCTCTGGGTGCTGGTATGCGAAGGGTCGCGCACGCGTTCGACGCTGTTCTGAAAATCGCCGTCGCATCCCTCGCGCACAACAATGTCGGTAATAGCCATGCGTCCGCCGGGCTGCAACACCCGCGCCATTTCGGCCAGCGCGCTCGCCGGATCGGTCATGTGATGAAAGGCGTAGCCGCAGGAGACAATCCCGGCATGGCCGTCGGCAAAAGGCAGCGCGTAAATATCGGCGCAGACGAATTCGATGTTGGCGATGCCATCGTGCGCGGCTTCGGCGCGCGCTTTCTCGACCATCGCGGGAGTCAGATCGACGCCGATCGCGTGGCGAACGCGCGCGGCCAGCGGACGAGTGTACGTTCCTGGGCCGCAGGCGAGATCGATGGCCAGCAGTTTGTCCGCGCCGGCGAGGCCGGCCGTGGCGCGTTCAGCAAGCTCCTCGCCTTCCTGTACCCGCGTGCGGCGAACCGTTTTAGCGAAGCGTCCGCGGTTTCAGTGAAGCGTTCGCGGATTTTTTCAGGTGTGTTGGATCGGTGCTCATAGGTATTTGTGTGACTCTTCCTTTCTTGCCGAGTTAGAATTTCGTACGACAGGCTTTCAACCTGCCGGTTTTAATCTGATGGACCTCGAAATCTAAACCTGACAAGCCGAACAGGCTCCGGAAAAAGTCGCCCCATCCGTTTGTCATTCCGAGCGGGGCGAGGAATCTCTCTTCTTTTCTGATCGTTAAGCCCAAGAGAGATTCCTCGCCCCGCTCGGAATGACAATATCGCGTGTCTTTTCCGCAGCCTATGAAGCCTGTACTATTTCGCGACTCCTGCTTCCACCAAAATGCAGCGCGCGCGATGTTCTGGGCCGGCTTCGCGCAGGCCGGGCAGGGCTGCTTTGCATTTAGCGATGCGTACCGGGCAGCGCGGCTCGAAGGCGCAGCCGGGCGGCAAAGCCGTTAGCGACGGCACCGCCCCCGGAATCGGCTCGAGTTTGTGACGCACGAGTTGCGGCGACGCGCGCAAGAGGCCCGCTGTATAAGGATGCCGCGGGCGCTCGAGCACTTCGCCCGCAGGGCCTTGCTCCACGATTCGACCGGCGTAGGTGACCGCGATGCGACCGGCAACCTGCGCGACCACGCCAAGATCATGGGTGATGAACAGCAACGCCAGGCCGAGTTCGCGCCGCAGTTGCGCCAGCAGGTCGAGGATTTGTTTTTGCACAGTGACGTCCAGCGCGGTTGTCGGTTCGTCTGCGATCAGCAGGCGCGGAGCATTTTCATCGTCGTTCTTTCTTTGCAGGTTCCGAGCAGAGCCCGCACCCCCGGCAAGCGCCATGGCAATCATGGCACGCTGCCGCAGGCCGCCCGATAGCTGGTGCGGATACTGGTGCGCGCGCATGGCGGGCTCCGGGATGGCGGCGCGCTCGAGCGCGGAGACGACGCGGCGGTCGACAACCTCGCGCGAAAGTCCCGCGTGGTGCGCGCGAATCGCTTCGGCAATCTGGTCGCCGACGCGCATCACCGGATTGAGCGCGGTCATCGGTTCCTGGAAGATCATGGCGATGTCGCGCCCGCGCACCGCGATTCGTTCCTCTTCGGTGAGGGCCAGCAAATTCACGCGCGAGCCGGCTGCGCCGTCCGCGCTTGTCGCGGGGCCGGTGGGACTGAAAAACCACGCTTCGCCGCCTACGCGCGCGCCCGGCGGGAGCAAACCCATCAACGCCAGCGCCAGCATCGATTTTCCGCTACCCGATTCACCGACCAGGCCAAGCGATTCGCCCGCGTCCAGAGAAAACGAAACATCGTCCACGGGACGAATCCATCCCGCCGGTGTAAGGATCTCGACCGTGAGTCCGCGCAGGTCGATCAGTGGAGGCATCGGTACATCATAAGATGGATAGAGCTGAGTCGTGCACCTGAAAGAACTTCTCGTGGGCTTCCAGTAATTGCCGGCTTGCCTTCGGTCAATTAGGGCGCTTGAGGGAAAGCTACGACGGTCTGAAGCTGGAAGCAGAATCGGGCCGAGATTTTTCACCCGCTTCCCACGATCTTAATGTATAGATAATCCCATCGTATCCGAAAATATAGGCAGGCCTGAAAATATTGCCGAGGAGAGCGCAAATGAGAATGCAAAGAATCGCCGTGAAAGTTTTTATGCTGAGCGCCGTGCTCGCCGTGTTCCCGGTGCTGGCGCAGGACGTTGAGCCTCACCCGACGTGCAACCAGTGCCAGGCCGTGTATGTTCCCAAGAGCGAGCTGGATGCCTACAACGAGCGAGCCATTGAGCACCACCTGGTGGATCAGCAAGTGCGCTCGGTGGACGTCGGCAGGGTGCAGGTTGGCATCGGAAGCATCTATCGCGGAAAACTCGGCCACGCCGAGGGCATGGAAAACAAAGTGGCGGAAGCGGTGGCCGAGCATGAGCAGGTCAGCGAGGTCTATTACGTGATCGATGGATCGGCAACGCTTCTGACGGGCCCCGAGCTGGTGGACCCAAAGCCGCGGCCGAGCACTCTGAAAACCGTGCGCGAACAGAATGGTCCCGGATTCAGCGCCACTTCGATCAAAAATCCGGAGGCACATGAATTAAAGGCCGGCGACATGATTATTATCCCGGCGGGAACCGGGCACTGGTTCACCAAGATTGACGATCATATCCGCTACGTAATGGTGCGGCTCGATCCGGACAAGATTCTTCCGTTGAAGAGCGAGGCGCAATCGCAGAAGTACCTGGCGAGCCCTTATAGCCCGGCGCAGGGGAATTTTTAGGGCAATCGGCACTCGCTGGACGGGAACTACGTTTCCGCCGGGTGCGATTTTCCGGAGCTCGGCGGGCAACTTTCCGCGGGCCGAACGTCAAGTGCCACAGGCTGAAAGCCTGTGCTACCTTTTTGCCATGCAATCCGCTGGATGTCCGCAGTGCCACATGCCCACGGCGACTGCCATGGGCAAAGCATATTGTCCCTTGTGCGGGTGGAATCGCGGGGAGGCAGAGAAGCAGACGCGCCAGTTTTTGCGGATGCTGCCGATCCTGGTGATGGTGTTCGACGCGCCGCTGATTGTGTGGATTTTCATCGGGCACGCCGAGATGCTCGTTCTGGCCGTGCTCTTTTTCGTCGCGATTATTCCCGCGATTCTGATGGCCCTGGTGGTGAGAGGAAAAATCCGCATCGGCTGGCTCGGGCGCGAGCCGCGAAGGCTGCCGTGACGGCATCGTTCGAGGACCGGGCAAGCTCGACCGGATGGCGGGACGCGGAAGAGCCGGGACCCTACGACGATATGAAGAGCGTGCTGGCGGAATTGCCCCGGCCGCGGCCCGTGCGGATGAGCCGCCGGGGAAAAGCGATGGCCGTTGTGGTGTCGGCGATTCTGCTGGCTTCTTTCGGAATGTTGGTCGCCGGCCTCGCCGCAAAATCGGCGGCGGGTGGCCCGGGCGGCGGGCCGCCGCAGTTGCTGACGTACGGACTGCCGATCGCCCTGCTGGTTGTCATGATCTCCGTAATGATCAGCTCGGTCGCGCGGCAAAAATCTCTGCTGGCTGACGGAGAGTTGGCCACGGCGCGGGTGACGAAACGGTGGATGGCGCGGAATGGTCCAAACATCCGCTATGAGTTCACCACACCTCTTGGCGAGCATTTTTCGCGTGGCGCCACGGATGGCTCCCGGCAACTTTCCGTGGGAATGAGCGTGCCGGTTTTTTACGATGCGCAGAATCCGAAGAAACAGCTCGCCGCTTGCGCCTCGTTCTATGAAATCGTTCCTCCGGGACGCGAATAAAACTTTCATTCGGAATTGAATTCTAGTGCGCAGCCGGCAATCCGGCGAGATCCTTGCCTTCCATGACCACGGCTTGGAACGCCGCGCTCTCTCGCTGGCTGTCCTGCACAAGCTGTTGCAGCTTGGCGCTAAAGCTTTTCACGCGCGGATCGTTCGGATCCTGAATGTCCTTCATTGTTTCGGCGGTCGCAGCAAGTTGCGACGCTTGCTGAAGGACCCCACGAGCCTGGGATACAAAGACCTGCTTGGCGGCGAACACTTTCTGCTCCCATTGGGCGCGGCCCGGAAAATTCGTGGTATTGCCGTCAAGAACGTTGCTCACCAGCGTCGGCCGGTCCAGCGAGTCGAGCAGGTCGATCGTCTCCCGAAGTTTTTCAAGGCCTTGGGGCGCCGATTGGACCTCGCCGGATCTACCTAGGGGCCCGAGCTGCGGAGCTGCGCTCGGCGCGGCGCCAGGTGTGGAAGAAGCTCGCGGGCTGGACGCTATATCATCGTTCGTGAAGACCTTCGCCGGCGGCTTACTGGGTTTGTTTTTTTGCGCCTTCCGCGCAAGATCGCCGAGCGAAGAGGAATCCTGGGCGCGTCCGGGCGGGCACACAGCCAGGGCCAGCGCGCACAAGCCGATGAGGCAAAAGCTACGAGACATGGTGTCCTCCAGGGGCACAATCCGAACCGGCGAAAAGGCCCTATCCTTACCATGCTTTCCGATTCTTCGGTAATGGGCTATGGACCGGGAGTACAGGCATGCGGAAAGAGTTATCCTGGGGGAACTGGCTACCGTTGCGAGAATTCTCACGCCGACACGCGCTCGATTCGGGACGCCCGGGGCAAGCTCGGACACGTTCGCGGCGCGCGGAATTACAGCGGCATGGTGTAGGACAAGATTCTTTTCAACAAAGGGACGCGTGCGGGCTTTTTTTCCGGGCGCGCCGAGCGGTCTCTGATCTGGACGTTTTCCGGGTTCGCCAGAGCGGCGGCAAGTTCCTGCGCGCTGGCATAGCGATTTTCCGGTTCGCGTTCCATCGCCCGGTAGAGAATTTCCTGCATCTGCAAGGAAACTTCGGGATTGATTTCGCGGGCGGAGGCCGGATCGTTCACCAGCCGGTCGTTCATTACGGCGAAGGGATTGGGCCCGTTAAAGGGCGTTTGTCCGGTCAGCATTTCGTGGAGGATCACTCCCAGGGCATAAACGTCGGAGCGGCCGTCGCTTTTCTTGCGCTTGATTTGCTCGGGCGAAATGTAGTCGGGAGTGCCCATGGCGTTTGAGAATTTGGAAAACGTGAGGCGGCGCATGCCTTCGGCGGCGGCGATGCCGAAATCGATCAGCTTGATGCGATCATCGTCGCCCACCATGATGTTCTCCGGTTTCATGTCGCGGTGGACGACGCCCGCGCTGTGAATGTAAGCCAGAGCTTCACAAACTCCGGTCGCGATTCGGGTGGCCCGCTCGACTGAAAGTTGTTTTTCCTCCGTAAGAATGTCGCGCAAGAAGCGGCCGTCGATCCATTCCATCACGATGCAAAGCTGATCCATATCTTCGCTGTCGATCGTTTCCACGACGCCTGGGTGCTTGAGTTTTTTGCCGATGGCGATTTCGCGCTGGAAGCGGCTGTAAAAGGTAGGGTCGCACTCGAGTTCAGGGTGCGGAATTTTGATGGCTACGAGGCGGCCGGTCCTCAGGTCGGTGGCGCGATAAATGGTGTTCATGCACGTGCGCAGAACAAAAACTTCAATGCGGAAATACTCAAACCGTTCGCCGGGCCGAAGCTGCTCGGTCAACATCTGCCGCGTCCTTCCCGCGCCTGACGGCGCGCGCTTGACTGCGCAATAAAATAAAAGGATTCAGCTAAAGGAGGCATAAACACTCCATAGACGGCGCGTAAACGGGCGCAACCGTAATCGGACCTGCAAGTTAGGGGGTAACTGAAGAGGATCATTTTGGGTCCGGCGCGGCGATCGAAAAGCGGCGCAGATTCGATACAGAATTCTGCTCGCGGAACGATTCATTTGCTTGGACCTGGGGCGGCATTGCCGCTAAACTTGGCGCAGATGCCGAAGAGTGGCTCTTCCGATTCTGAGATGGTTCCGGACCCGCAAGCAAGACCCAGTTGGAGAGCGCTTTTTCGCGTTCCCGGATTCCCGTTTTTCTTCGTGGCAATGCTGGTGTCGCTGTTCGGAACGGGGATGAATTTTGCCGGGGTAACCTGGTACGTCCTTGGCGCGACACATTCAACCGTAAAAGTGAGCTTGATCGTCATTCTGGTGACGTTGCCCGGGCTGGTGGTGCCGCCATTCGGCGGGGTGCTCATCGATCGCGTGGACCGGCGATATTTGGGAATTGTGATCGATGCGGCGCGCGCGGTGGTGGTGCTGGGAACGGGCGCGCTGGCGTTTGCCGGACGCCTGAAGTTGTGGGAACTGTACTCCATGGTCCTGCTGTTGGGCGTGGGCTTCGCGATTTATTGGTCGACCACAAACGCGCTGATCCAGGAACTGGTGCCGCGCGAAAAATTGGTGATCGCCAACGCCACCGTGCTGATCGCCGTGCAGGGCGGAATGGCGGCGGCCGGCGCGCTGGTGGGATTTATTTATGAAAGTTCAGGACTGGCCGGAATCCTGGGCATCGACGGAACGACCTACCTGATTTCGGCGATCTGCCTGCTCCTGTTGCGGCACGGGTACTACCCTCCCCACGAATTCCAAGATGTCCGGCTGGTTTCCGCTTCGCCGACGATCGAAGCTCCGCCGGAAATGTCCGAGCCCATGCTGATGCGAAGCGATGAAAACGAGGCCGGAATTTCCGGCATTTTCGCGGACATCGGCGAGGGACTGGTTTATCTGCGCCACCAGCCGCGGGTGCTGGCGCTGGGATTTACCTATGCGTGCATGATGGCCGGAGTGATCAGCGCGAATGTGTTGGTCGTGGCGCTGGCGAAGGATCTACTCTCGGCAGGGGCGCGGGGTTACGGATGGATCGAAGCCGGATGGGCCGGAGGAGCGATCGTTGGCGGGCTCGCGGCGGGCGTCGCGGCGCGAAAACGACCATATGGAGTGCTGGTCGCGGCGCTCGCCACGCTGGCCGTGGGGCACATGCTGTTTCCTTACGCGCGGTTGCTGGCCGTGGCCGTGGCGATGAATGCGCTATTCGGCGTGTGCCGCGCGCTGGGCGGCGTTCTGACGCAGACGTCGATTATGGCTGTTGTGCCGAGGCATCTCATGGGACGCACGCAGTCGGCATTCTCGGTGATTGCAACGCTCTTGCAGGTAGTGATGAGTTTCGCGCTCGGGTGGTTTGCCGAGCACGTGGCGCTTTCCGTCGCTTTCATCTTGCTGGGAGCTATTTACGGCGGCGCGATGGTGTCCGCGCTGCGGGTGCGCTCTCTCTCGATTGCGGCGAATAACTCGCCCAAGCCCGTTGCGGGGTAGATAGCACAGGCTTCAGCCTGTGGTCTTCTGGTAGCACAAGGACGGATTGTGGCACAAGGAACGGACCTAACCGCGCAAGCTGCGGCGTGTGCTGCGAAGCGCCGCGACGCCACGTGTCGACGGAATCACTTCGATTACCGCCAATCGCCGCCGAGAATCAGAGGTAATCGCGCGAGGAGCCTTCGAGAAAGGCGCGGAGTTTGCGCGAGCGCGACGGGTGGCGCAGCTTGCGCAGCGCCTTGGCTTCAATCTGTCGAATGCGCTCGCGAGTTACGGCAAAGGATTGGCCGACTTCTTCGAGCGTGTGCTCGGAGCCGTCGTCCAGGCCGAAGCGCATCTTGATTACTTTTTCCTCGCGCGGCGTCAGCGTTTTCAGGACCGAGGAAGTTTGTTCCTTCAGGTTCAGGTTGATCACCGCGTCGGACGGCGAAACCACGGCTTTGTCCTCGATGAAGTCGCCGAGATGCGAATCCTCTTCTTCGCCGATGGGCGTTTCCAGGGAAATCGGCTCCTGCGCGATTTTCAGAATCTTGCGCACCTTGGCCACGGGAATATCCATGCGCTTGGCGATTTCCTCGGAGGTGGGTTCGCGGCCGAGTTCCTGGACCAGTTGGCGGCTGGTGCGGATCAACTTGTTGATCGTCTCGATCATGTGCACCGGAATGCGGATGGTGCGGGCCTGGTCGGCGATGGCGCGGGTGATGGCCTGGCGGATCCACCAAGTGGCGTAGGTGGAAAATTTGTAGCCGCGGCGCCACTCGAATTTGTCCACGGCCTTCATCAAGCCGATGTTGCCTTCCTGAATCAGGTCCAGAAACTGCAGACCGCGGTTGGTGTATTTCTTGGCGATGGAAACGACCAGGCGAAGGTTGGCTTCAATCAATTCTTTTTTGGCTTGCTCGGCTTCGGCTTCTCCCCGAAGTATCACCTGTAGCATGCGTTTCAAATCGGTGAGGCCGGTTTCGCTGGAAACTTCGATTTCACGCAACTCGGTGCGCCGCGTGCGCAATTCCTTGCGGGCCTCGGCGGCGTTGTCGCCCTTGGAGGCGTCGGCGCGGCGCTCCAGCTTGCCGGCCTCGCGCTCGAGAGACTGCAAGCGCTCGACGGTGCTGCGGATTTTTTCAATCAGTCGCTTTTTTTCAAATAGGTGGAACTCGATCGAGCGCGCCAACTGCGACATCTCAATGCGCAGGCGGGCGACGTGGTACTTCAAGCGCAGGTAGGGGCGCTTCTTGGACTTGGTCATCCGCTCGAGCTTGACGGCCTCATGCAAGCACTCGTTGTAGAGCTTGGCGATCCTGTCGAGGACCTTGAGCGTTTTCTTGGTCTTGTTTTCAATCTTCTCTTCGGTCAGCTCTTCGTCGTCGAACTGGACGATTTCCTTGATCGAGCGCGTGCCCTTGCGGAGGTCGTCGCCGATCGTCAGGAGTTCCTTGAGGATGATCGGGGAGCGCGTAATCGTTTTGAGAACGAGCAGCTGTCCGCGCTCAATGCGCTTGGCGATGGCCACCTCGCCCTCGCGCGTCAGGAGGGCGACGGTGCCCATTTCGCGCAGATACATGCGAACAGGGTCGTTGGTCTTCTCGAGCATTCCCGGCGTGAGGTCGAGTTCGCCGGCATCCTCCGCGACGGGCAGTTCATCCTTGGATTCGATCTCGGGAGCTTCGGCGACGGTGGGATCGGCTGCGGCGCGGGCGGCCTTCGCCGCGGCCAGGTCTTCGTAAATATCAATTCCGTAGCGTTCAAAGGTGGAGAGGAGATCGTCAATTTCCTCGGAGGAGTGCACTTCGGCGGGGAGAATATCATTCACTTCGTCGTAGAGAAGGTATCCGCGCTCCTTGCCCATGGCAATGAGCTGCCGGACCTGGTCGTATTTCTCTTCGATAGCCAGCGCCAAGGAGTCCTCCAAAAATAGTGCCAGAAGCAGCCTTTAAGACGACGCAGGATTCAATATAGACCCGCAATTAACGATCGGCAAAATCCGCAACCATCGAAACCAAAGTTCCGCAATCCGTACTCAAGTTGAGTTCTGCAATCGAACCACTGAAGTGGTTCTTCGTCCGTCAAACGTCGCTCTCAGCCCGGGACGCGTTCCGAATTTCTTATGCAACGATGCTCCCCACGAGCATTTAGATGCTATCCGCCATTCCCGCGTTACGCTGCCGGCACGCGGAACGGTATGAAGTTATTTATATGGAGGCGGCCAAATGCGTCAACCGTTTTGTTTTGCGGCTATTAATCAATACAAACATGTGTCGGTTGCTGGAGAGATTCAGCGGACGATTGGAGTAACACGCGCGGCTCTGCGGGCCGCTGCGAAAAATGTGGAGTCTCACGACTTGCGCGACAATCGAACTTCGCAGGCGCAGTTGCGCCTGGGCTCCTGGAATCCCCTGCACGCGAGCGATGGATGGGCCGTGGATTAAAGCGCCGGGGGAGTCAGTCGCCGCCGAAGTTCCTGCTTGCGCTCCAGCAATCGCCGCAGTTCGCCGCCCGCTGCCGCGCTGGTGACGGCGGCCAGAGACTCGATCTGCCTTTGGACCGCGGACAATTCGTCTTCCGCGCGCCGGCGGCGCAAAACCGCCAGGCAGCTTTGGGCTTCGTCCCACGTAGGCGGGGCCGCGGATTCGAAAGCGATTTCGAACAGCAATCGGCGGTCGCGATCTTCGAGCGCCAGCGCCAATTGAGCCGCATCCGGCTTGACTCCCGTCGCGCAGGCTTCGACCAGGGCCAGCAGGAGGCGTTCGCTTTCCAGGCCTCGATGCAGCTCGCCGGCGCGAATTTCTTCGGCCAGCTTCTCGCGGAATTCTTCAGCCTCGATCAGCATCTGAACGAGGCGGCGCTCGGCGGGCTTGCCAACCCGGCCGACGAGCTCCGGACGGGCTTTCACCTCGCCGCGGCGCTCGCTGGCGGCTTTGCGCATCGATTCGCGCAGCACCGGCTCTTCGATGTGCAGTTGCTGAGCGATACGCGTGGCCCACTCCGAGCGCAGGATGCGGTCGGGAATGCGCTGCACGTAGGGCATCAGGAAATTCACGGCGCGGAGTTTTCCCTCTCCGGTAGACATGTCCATCTTGCGTGCGCGTAAAATCAGGTAATCGACATAGGGCGGGGCCTCGTTCAGCAATTTCGTGTAGGCCGCCGCGCCTTCGGAGCGGATGAAACTGTCGGGGTCCTTGCCGCCGGGCAGAGCGAGGACGCGCACTTCCGCGCCCTGCTCAAGCAGGATCGAGAGCGAACGCTCGGTGGCCGCCTGGCCGGCCGTGTCCGGATCGTAGTTGACGATGATGCGGCGGGTGAAGCGGCTCAGGAGTTTCACTTGCGGCTCGGTGAGGCTGGTGCCGCAACTGGCGACGACATTCGAGATTCCGGCACGCGCTACGGCGATGGCGTCCATGTAGCCTTCGACCAGCACGGCGAAGTCTCGCTGCCGCAGCGCTTCCTTGGCGCGGTCGAGATGATAAAGAATGTTGCTCTTCGTGTAGATGGGCGTTTCGGGCGAGTTCAGATATTTCGGCAGGTCGTCGCCCAAAGCGCGCCCGCCGAAGGCGATGATTTTTCCCGAGTCGTTGGCGATGGGAAACGTGATGCGGCGGCGAAAACGGTCAAAGAGACGCCCGTGCTGATCCCGGCTGAAAAGGCCGGAGGTTTCCAGGACTTTTTCCGGATATTTCTGCTTGAACGCGCGCAGCAGCGCGTCTCCCCCTGAGGGCGCGAAGCCCAGGCCGAAGCGCGCCATGGCATCGGAGTCCAGCCCGCGGTCCAGGAGGTAGGCTTTTGCGGCCCGCCCTTCTTGCGTGGCGTTCAATTGCTGCGCGAAAAACGCCGCAGCGTCGCGGTGCAGCTCCACAAGCGAAGTACGCTGCTGGTTTTCCTTGCGCTCCTCGGGCGTGCGTTCTTTAGCGCGGGGAATGGCGATCCCGCATTTCTCCGCCACGGCGCGCACTGACTCCGGAAAAGTAATCTTGTCCATCTCCATCACGAATTTGAAAATGTCACCGCCCGCGCCGCACCCAAAGCAGTGATAAATCTGCTTCACCGGATGCACCGCGAAGGAAGGCGTCTTTTCGGGATGAAACGGACAAAGCCCGGTGAAATTCTGTCCGGATTTTTTCAGGCGCACGTACTCACCGACCACGCGAACAATGTCCGCCTGCTGCTTTACACGTTCCGCAAATGAGCCGGCTTCAGCCATAGGACATAAAATAGATATCTGGAACTCGTATTGTACACGCTGGGCACGGCGGTTTGCACGGCGGAGCGCGGTGGAAAAGTTTTCTGCGATTGAAAAAGACCTTCCCCTTGGAATAAACCGGCAAACGAAAGCTCCGGGCGCTCAGCACCTTCTCCGAATCAGTGCTTTAGCGGCACACCGTCGCGAAGTACGCGGGGGAAACGCTGGCCTGCGCAGTTTTTGGAACATGGGAGCGAGCCGCTCACGGGTAAAAAATAACCTACTTTGTTCGCAGGATGCTCAGGCGTATAACGGGGGCCTGCTGGTGGTCCGGCCATAAAATCTGATGCGGAGGGATAGCAATGAGCACCGAGGAGAGCGTGCAACTGGTAAAAAACGGATACGCCGCATTCGGGCGCGGCGATATCCAGAGCTTGCTGGAATTAATGGCGGAAGATGTGGAATGGCATATTCCGGGCGACGGATCGCCGCTCGCCGGGACATACCGAGGCCGCGACGGTGTCGCGAATTTTTTCCAAAAGCTGAACGCCGACGCGGAGATCCTGGATTTCCAAACCCGTGAATTCGTGGCTGATGGGGATCGCGTGCTGGTCGTCGGTTGGGAGCGCATAAAGGTGAAGGCCACGAATCGGACTGCCGACGTCGACTGGGTGATGTCTTTCACGGTTCGCAACGGCAAGGTCGCGGTATTCAGGCAGTACTACGACACCAAGGCGTTAGCCGACGCCCATGAAACAGCCGCTCGCGCCGCCAGTTGAAATGGTTCGCCGTGCGGGCGTTCGTGTAATTCAGTATTCCGGGAGCGCAATTTTGTCGACGATATCCCGGTTGACCACTCGATCCGTGATCCAGGGAATTTTCATCAGATTCATAATTTGATTGCGGAAGAACAGGCCGAATTTCGTTTTGGGAGCGAATGCGCCGGCAAAACGGAGGGCGGCCTTCTGCTTGTTCAGTACGAACGGTCCGAAGAGCGCCTGGTAGCGGGCGAAAGCGCGCGCGTAATCTCCGCGGGTTCGGTGAAGTTCGCCCGCCAAAATATAAGCGGCCACCATGGCCAGTGCGCAGCCCTGCCCCGCGAGCAGCGACACGCAAGAAGCCGCATCGCCAAGCAAGGTTACACGGCCGCAACGCCAGGAATCGCGCTGCGGAGGTTTCATCCGGATCTGGCTTACTCGATCGAAATATAGATCGTTCGCTGCGTCAAGACGGTCCAGAATCCGAGGGCACTCCCAGCCGGTATTGCCGAATTGTTTCCGCAGCAGCGCTTTTTGCGCCCCGGCATCGCCTGGCTCTCCGCGATCGGCGACTTCATCGGCAAAAATAAACAGAAACATGGTCCGGTTGTCGCGCATGGCGAAGCGCGCCACCTGCCGGCCGACTTCCGTATGCATAACGTAAACGAGTTCATCTCTCGGCGCGTATCCTTCGGCGCTGAACGCGGCGACCTTGTAGCCCAGATACTTTTCAAACTGGGATTCCACGCCGAACACGAGTTCGCGAACTCGTGAGTGCAGGCCGTCGGCGGCCACCACAATGTCGAACTCGCGCGTGCCGCCGCTCTCGAAAGTGACATCCACGGAATTTTCAGATTGTTCGATTCGCGCGATGCTATCGCCAAAGATGGCTTCGACCTTGCCATCGATTTGGCCGAAGATGGACGCCGCGAGGTCGCCTCTCGGCAGGCTGGTGAAGCGGCCCCGGGTGGCCCGAGAAAACGCGTCGGCGGGAAATCCTGCAACTCGTTGCCCTTCGCGGTTCACCACTCGAACTTCCTGGACTTGATAACCTTTGCGGACGAGTTCCGGCAGCAAGCCCATCTGATCGGCGATTTCGAAACCGGCGCCCCAAAAATCGATGAGGTAGCCGCCCGTTCGCAAACGCGGGGCGCGTTCCACAATCGTGGGCTCCAACCCGTAGCGCGTGAGCCAGTAGGCCAGAGTCGGTCCGGCGATTCCCGCCCCGGAGATCAAAACTCTCATGACACAACACAGAATAATCCCAAACTGCGAGCGCGGAGCGATCTTCTTGCAAACGGCGCGTGCGCCGCCGGCGTTGTATCGCGTAACGATATTAAGTTGTCCGCCGGGAGGTGAGTGAAGATGGCGGGACGAAAAGGCCGCGCTTATTCTTTCAATTCGACAACCGTGATCGCCGCGCCGCCGCGGTCTTCCGCTTCGGAGCGAATCGCTTCAACCAGCGGATGGGTCTTGAGGAATTCAGCGAGGCCTCGGCGGAGGGCGCCCGTTCCATGTCCGTGAATGATGCGTACCTGCGACGAGCCGGCCAGGGCCGCCTGGTCGAGGAATTTGTCCACGCGTCGCGTGGCTTCCTCGACGGTACAGCCGATGAGGTTGATCTCGTCTCGGGCGGGTTCGGTGGCAGGCTGCGTGCGAATCGTAACGCCTTGCGGCAGGACGCGCGTTCTCGGGGACTCCTCACCGGCAAGCGAGGTGATGTCGGCCAGCGCGATTTTCATGCGCAGCGGGCCAGCCTCGACCTCCGCGCTGGTTTCGTCGCGGCGGCGCAGCGTCACAGGGGTAGGTATACCGCGCACACGGACTCGGACGCCCGGAACGAGGTCACTCTGGGCGACGGGCTTTGCGGCTTGAGACGCAGGAATTCCCAGGTCGGCCTGCGAATCGGCCAGATGCGCCACCGTTGCGGCGTCGGCTGCTTCACGGGCTTCGCCGCGAGCTTTGACGAGTTTGCGATGCGCTTGCTTTTCAAGTTGCGCATGCAGTTCGCGTTCCTTTATGTTCTCGACGGCGCGAGCCACTTCTTTTTCGTGCTTTTCGATGGTTTGCGCGAATTGCTGCTCCAACTCCCGCAGGCGGTTTCGCTGCCGATCGATCCACTCCGTCTGTAAGCGTCTCTTTTCCTCGGAAAATTCCTGGGCGGCGCGCACGGCTTCGCGCTTCAGGGCTTCGAGCTCATCCCGACTGCGATGCAAGTAGGCAATCAGGGCAGCGGCTTCCCGCACTTCGGGCGAAAGCTGCGCGCGGGCGCGCTCGACAATCTTGGCGGGCAAACCAAGCCGTCCGGCGATGTCGATACCGCTCGATCCGCCCGGCACGCCGACCATCAGGCGATAGGTCGGGCGCAAATTTATTTCGTCGAATTCGACGGCAGCGTTCAGGACGCCCGGGGTGGTCGAGGCATAGGTTTTCAGGCGGTCATGGTGCGTGGTCGCCAGGGTCAGGCACCCGCGCTCGCGGAATTCATCGAGCAAAGCGACAGCCAGCGCTGCGCCTTCTTCCGGGGCCGTGCCGGTGCCCAACTCGTCGACGAGCACGATCGAGCGGGACGTTGCGGCTTCGAGCATGGCGCGCACGTTGAGCATGTGCGCGGAAAACGTGGAGAGATCTGCGGCGATCGACTGTTCGTCGCCAATGTCCACAAGCACACGATCGACCAGCGGAAGGCGGGCGGTTTCCGCGGCTACCGGAATGCCGGATTGCGCGGAGAGCACGGCGATCCCCACGGTCTTAAGCGCAACGGTCTTGCCGCCGGTATTGGGGCCGCTGATGACCAGCGCCGTTTTGTCTCCACCGAGCGCCAGCGTCATGGGAACAACGCTGCGGCCATGGGAACGCAGGGTATCGGCAAGCACCGGATGGCGCGACTCTTTCAACTCCAGAGAGGGTGATTGGCGCGACGACTGATCGGAAGCACCGCCAGACGAATTGCCAGCGGAATAAGGACCGGTGGGCGCAAGCGTCGGAAAATTGTCGGTTGTAAATCGAGGCAGCGTGCAATCGAATTCGCGGGCGAAACGCGCTCGCGCGAATACAGAGTCGAATTCGGCAATGGCATCGACGGCAAAACGAAGCGGTCCGAGATTTGCGCGCAGGCGCTCCGAAAGTTCGATCAGGATTCGCGTGATTTCCGCGGCCTCGTCCTCGGCAAGCTGCACCAGCCGGTTGTTGTGCTCGACGGTTTCAAAGGGCTCGACGAAGACCGTCTGGCCAGTTGCGCTTGCGGCGTGCACCACGCCCTTCACCTGGCGCCGTTCGGCGGCGCGGACCGGGATGACGAAGCGATCGTTTCGCAGCGTAACGTAATCCTCGCCGGCGTCACCGCCGCGGGTGCGCAGCATGCGTTCGAGTGTTTTTTGAATAGTTTCACGCGTGCGCCCCACGCTGACGCGAACGCGCCTCAATTCGGGTGAGGCGTCGTCGCTGATTTCTCCATTCGGAAGTATGGCTCGACGAACAGCGACGGCCAGAGGGCGAAGGTCTGCAACGGATGCGGCGCGCGCCGAGAGCAGCGGAAACTGCCGCGCCGCGGGACCCGGACCGCCGCGAGCGCCTTCTCGAAACGCTTCGCGCAGCGTTGCCGCGGTATCCGCGAGCGACGCCGCGCCCAACAGCATGGCTGGAGTGAGCACGGCCGCGGGAGCCGCGAGTTCGGCGAGCCACGGCGCTGGATCGGACAGCGATCCGAATCCCATTTCACTGCCGTCGCCCAGGTATGCAACGGCTTCGGCAATCAAGGCGAACGCGGCGTCGAGCGCGGAGCGGTCTTGCGAAAACGAAAGGGCGTCAACCGCGCCCCGGCCGGGCGCGCAGGTTGTCTGGCGGCGGAGCAGGTCGCGCAGCCGGTCGAATTCCAGAATGTCTTCCGCGGCGCGCGACACGTTCCGTCACGAGTCCTTTCCGCTTGGCGTGCCGTTGGCCAGCCGCGCGGTCAGGAAGCGCGCGGCTTCGGACGGAGTGGGCGCCTGATGCACCAGTGGATCGTTTGACTCGCCCCAACGGGAGGCGTGCCCACGCTCGACCTCGCGTACCCGGTCGAGGATCGGCTGCCAGAAATCGCCCAGCACAACGAATGGCCGGCGTTCCATCGCTTTTTTATTGAGCATTTCCCAGACCACGGCCAGTTCCACCAGCGTGCCGGTGCCGCCTTTGCAGGCGATGTAGCCGTCACCCAGCCGCACGAGTTCAAACAAGCGATCCTGCCAGGTTGCCACGCGCCTTTCGTCCTCCACCCAGCGATTTGCGCGGGAACGGAAAAAACTGGACGTTACGGCGAGCACGCGTCCGCCGGATTCGCTCGCGCCGCGCGATACAGCTTCCATCACGCCACCGTAGCCGCCCGTGCAGACCGCAAATCCAGCCGCGGCAAGCGAGCGCCCCAGCTCGAGCGCTTCGCCGTAATCGGCGTGGCCATCTTCGGGTCGCGAACTTCCAAACACAGTGATGATTTTTAGATTCTCTCCCATAATGCCATCGTGCTTCAGGGCCGAAGGGCCGGTCGCAGGTTATTTCCTCTTCTTCTGGGGCCAGCCGCCTAATTCCTCCACCATCGCCACGCAAATTGCGTCGATCACTTTGTTGGCGTCCTGGGCGTGAAGGTTGTTGTTATTTCCGAGGATCGAAAACACGAGTGGTTCTCCGCTCGCCGTGGTCGCGTAACCGGAAAGCGCGTTGCCGTGACCGATCGTTCCCGTTTTCGCGAAAATGCGCGCCGCCGCTGGAGTGTTTTTCATGCGGTCTGACAGCGTGCCGTCTTCTCCGGCCACAGGGAGCGACGTACGGTACAGCTGACCCCAAGGCTGCGTTGCCGCATAATGCAAAAGCTGCACGACAGCGCGCGGTGTGACCAAATCCTTGCGCGACAGCCCCGAGCCATCGCTGAGAACCACATCTCCGTCGGCGATGCCCGCCACTCTGAAAAAGTCAGCCTCGACCTTCGAAGCGTCTTCGTAATTTGTAGCTCCAGCCTTTTCGTGCGCGGCCAGCAGCAGGAGAAGTTCCGCGTGCAGGTTCTCACTGTTCTTATTCGTCAAGCGAACGTCGTCGGAGAGCGGGACGGACATGTGTTCGGCGAGAACCGTTCGCGGCGCGCCGGCGGGCGAAGCGGTCGTGGAAGCATGGCGCGCGCTCGGGTGGCCGTCGATCTTCACTCCGCGGGCCTGGAGCAGGCGCGCCAGAAGCGTGGCCGCGTACTCGGCGGGCTCCTCAACGGCGATCGTGAAGCGGCGGGAAGGCGCGTCCAGGGGCATCGTGCCGCTGATGCGAACCAGGCGCGATCCGGGATCGCGCGCGACCGCCAGATTTTCGAGACTCCCGCGTGGTCCGGTAACGACCGTATTTTCGAGCGTGTAGAAATCGCCCGCCAGCCCCGAGTCGGAGCGGGCGGGATCGCCCTCGTGCATGCCCGGGCGCAGATCCACGGTAAACGTATTGTCGTCGACCGTGATTGCGGAGACGGCCGCGCCGTAGGACCACAAAATATCGTCGACCAGCCACCCGCTCGGAAATTTTTCGTGCTGGAACAGGCTGTCGTCGGCGATTACATCACCGGTGACTTCCTTCACACCGCGCGCCGCAACGGCGTCCGCGAACTCGGCGAGAACTTTTTCGGGAGGGCCCTCGCGCTCCTCCCTCTTGTCATACGGAAACTTCTGGTTGGAGAGATTGGCATCGCCGCGTCCGATCAAAACGAGGTCGCCGTTCAGGACGCCGTTGGCATCCAGCGCGCCGTTTGACGCGACAGTAGTCTTCACCCGGTAGTCGAGACCGAGCGTGGCCAGCGCGAATGCGGTCGTAAATAATTTTGCGTCTGAAGCGGGCATGAAATATCCATCTGGATTTCGCGCATACAGGACTTCTCCCGTCGCGGCGTCGGTCACCAGCAGCCCCCAGGTTCCCTTGTCCGGTCCGGCGGCCGACAATGCTGCGTCGACGCGACGCCGGAAGCGCTCGATGTCGGCTCGAGCCACGGGTTTCGCTTTGGAAGCGGGGGCATGTTGGCGCGCCGATCTGGATTGCACCGCGGTTGCTGCTCCGGCGGCGAAGACAACCATGCAGGAAGCCGTGCATCCAACGAGCAATGCGGCCTGCAGTTTCGGCGTCAACGTCATCGAGCCGCTCCCATGAGAATCCCAAGCGGAAAATTGATTATAGTCCACGGGGTTGCGGTAACTCGAAACGAATGTGTATTTCCGCCCGGCGCGCCGAGGGTGGCGGCGCGGATTTTCCGCGCTGAGGCCGCAAGGATTCCGGGGAGTCCTGGACTTCCGTCGCGACGAAAGCTCTTAAGTCTCGAGTTGAAAGGCCGACCCGTTTTTCGGCGCTCAGAAAATCAAAGGCAATCAAAGTAGGGCAGCGCGGAGATAGGCATAGATTTGCAGGAAGGTGCCGGAAACCATATGATAGCGGTGGCATCCAGCCCGGTTTATGCCCTGCTCCACTTCAAGGAGGAATGAATTCATGAAGAGATTACTTTCGATCGGGATGCTCATTGCGCTGGCAGCGGCTCCCTTGCTGGCGGCGCGAGCGGATAACGAAAAGGAAACCGACCGGCTGGAAAACGCCGGCTCGGTGATGGAAGAAATCATGAATATCCCGGACGATATCCCGCAGGACCTGCTGGACAAGGCGGAATGCGTCATTGTGTTCCCATCGGTGGTGAAGGCGGCGTTCATCGTCGGGGGAAGCTACGGACGCGGTGCGATGGTCTGCCGCAGCGGCGAACACTTCACCGGCCCCTGGGGCGCGCCGTCGATGATGGCTCTGGAGGCTGGCAGCGTCGGATTTCAACTGGGCGGTCAGGCTACCGATTTTGTGCTGCTGGTCATGAACCCGCGCGGTGCCAACGCGCTGCTGAACAGCAAAGTGAAGCTGGGCGCGGATATGGCAGCAGCCGCCGGACCGAAGGGACGCGACGCCTCTGCGAATACGGATGCCACGCTGCGGGCCGAAATTCTGTCCTATTCGCGATCGCGCGGCCTGTTTGCGGGCGTGTCCTTGGAGGGCGCCAGCTTGCGGCCGGACAACGACGCCAATGAAAAACTGTATGGAAAAAGATTAACCGCCATGGAGATTATCCGCCGCGGCGCGGTCTCCGTGCCGCCGTCGGGGCAAAAGCTTGTTTCCCTGCTGCAAAAGAAGTCGCCCAAGAATCTTTCAGATCCAAATTCGCTGAAGTAGTTTCGCGCCTGCCTGTGGTTGCCGGCTCCGGTATGGATCCGGCAATCCGCCTGGCGTTGTGCGCCTGGAAGTGTCGCTTTTTGAAGATCGCAGCAGCGCACGAGCGCATCCCGGGCCGATGGAAGAATGCTATTCTGTCAAGGGTGAGTTTCTGAGTGCGGATCGATCATATTCAGATTTCGGCGCCCGAAGGATGCGAAGGCGCGGCGCGGGAATTCTACGGCGCCATCTTGGGGTTGACCGAGATCGAGAAACCTGAAGCGCTTCGCGCCCGCTGGGGATGCTGGTTCGAGTGCGGCTCGCAGCAACTTCACATCGGCGTCGAGCGGAATTTTCGCGCCGCCAGGAAAGCGCATCCGGCCTTTGCGACAGACAATCTGGACGAATTGCGCGCGACGCTTCAGGCGCGGGGCGTCCCCATCCTGGATGACGAGAATCTTCCGGGCGTGCGCCGCTTCTATGCGGACGATCCCTGGGGAAACCGGCTCGAATTCGTTGAACACGCCACGTAGCGCCAGCTTTGCAGCAAATCGAACCTGAAGATTCCGAGGAGAGCGCCGCGTACTTTGGGCGGGGCGACCAAGACGAGTGCCGGAAAAGAAAATCTGTCCGATCTGCAACAAGCGGCGTGCCGAGCGCTACTGCCCCGCCATGGGCGAAAAAATCTGTGCCATCGATTGCGGGACGGGGCGCGAGATAACCATCGACTGCCCGGAAGATTGCTCTTACCTGATCGCCGCGCACCGGTGGGAGCAAAGCCATCCGAAGCCGCTGAACGAAAGCGAAGTCCCGTTTCCGGACGTGTCCTTCCCTTCGGATCTGATTCACACCCGGCAAGCGGAGCTCTCCGGTCTCGGATCTACGGTGGCGATCTACGCCGCCAACCAGCGTTCGCTTAGCGATTGGGACGTCTTCGCCGCAGTGCAGGCCATGGCGGAGACCCGCCGCACGCTCCTGTCCGGCATCTATTACGAAAAGCCGCCGGACGCTCCGGTGGCGGCCGGGCTTTACGCAGCGCTTGCGAGGTTCATAGAGGATGAGAAGAAACTTTTGGCGGAGCATCCCGAATTCCCCGCCTTGAAAGACACGGAAATTTTTCACCTGCTAGTGTTTTTTCTGCGTTTCGGCCGCCTCCGCTCGAACGGGCGACCGCGCACCCGCGCGTTCATTGAGTTCCTGCGATCGCAGTTCCCCGCCGAAGCCGGCGTTGCTAAGGACGAGCCGCGCATTATCCTGCCGTAGGTCTTCGTAGCACAGGCTTTCAGCCTGTCGGTTTAAATTCGCGATAAGCAATAATCCCAGTCAATCACGCCGAAGCCGGTTCTACCGAACTTCCAAGCCCAAACTCAATTGGCGTCCTTCTTCCACCGGGCGGCCAGGATCGAGCGGCCGCACACCCAGCCCATATTTCCTGCGGAGCGCCGCAACTCGCGCGGAAATTTCCCGGCGATACGTTTCGGGTGCGTAGGCTGCGTGAGCGAACCATTCGCGGTACCGCCCGGCTAGTTTCGGGAATTTCGTGTCTAGAAAGGGTAGAAACTGTTTCTGGGCCGACGGCATCAGGAACAGCACGCTGGCCGCGAGCCACTGCGCTCCGGCGTCTCGTGCGGCCCGGGCCAGCGCGTCGAGATCTTCCTGGCGGTCGGTGATGCCCGGCAAGACGGGCATGGCGAACACGCCGGCCGCGATGCCCGCGCGGCGCAACTCGCGCACAGCGTCCATACGAAGGTCGGGGCGCGGCGCGCGCGGCTCCAAGATTCGGGCCAGACGCGTTCGTAGCGTGGTGATGCTCAGGTTCACGGACACGGCCGAATGCTCGGCAATCCGGCGCAGCAGGTCCACATCTCGCAGCACTTGATCGGATTTCGTAGTGATGGAGATGCTCAGCCCGCTGCGCGCCGCCATTTGTTCGAGAATCGCTCGCGTTGCTCCGAATTTGCGCTCCGCCGGCTGGTAGGGGTCGGTGGCAGTTCCGATGGCGATGTGCTCACCCTGGATTTTCTCCATGGCCAGATCGCGTCCGGTCAGCGGTCCGGAATCCTGCTTCACGTAAATCTTCTTCTCGAAGTCGCGCCCATCCAGTTCCATGTATTCATGCGTATAGCGCGCGTAGCAGTACTGGCAGCCAAATTCACAGCCGCGGTAGGGATTCACGGTCCAGGAGAAAGGCACGCGCGTCGACTCGCAGTGATTCAATATCGATTTGACCGGCAGAAGAAAATATTCCGTGCCGCGCTTGGCGTCAGTCAGCGGGGAGGAGAAGGCGAGACGGGCGATGCCGACGCGTTCGGGCACAGTCCCTGGTGGCGGCAGGGCGCACGGCCCGCTGTCCCGTTGGATAGGGACGTCGGGGAATAAGGTGGGTGTGGGATCGATCCCCCGGACACGCGACACCTTCTTCCGTTGTGGAGGAAGGTTGCCGGAGACCGTGGAAGTCGAGGTAGCAGTCGCCATAGCCCATCTCGCAAGCACGGGCAAGTATTTCGCCTTTTCTTCGCCATGTCAAGAATTAACTTTCGTATTTTATTCGTCTGCAAGCCGGTGCGGCAGACTCCTCCCGCGCTCTCGCACCATGCAGGTGACACTTGAGACCGGGGCGCCCAAACGGTCCCGAAAGGCCCGGGCTTCGGGCGGTATACTCAGACTCGGAAAGGGATCCGCGCTTGGCCAATATTGGCATTCTGATTATCGAAGACGATGAGGCCAACCAGTCGGCCTTGCGCCAATTGCTGGACTCGGAAGGCTGGCACGTCCACATGGTGCCCGCCGTCAGCCAAGCGCTTGCAGAGCTATCGAGCGGCGAGTGGTCCCTGGTGATTGTAAACATCGCCATGATCGGATTGGCGAGCCCCGTTTACCTTACGCTTAAAGAACTGGCCCTGGCGCCCGCGGTCGAAGCAGGCAATGTCCGCGCCCGCGTGCTTTTCGTGGTGCCGGAATCGGCGGCCGTGGAGGCGCTTCCGATCTTCGAGCGGGAGCGGTTGCCGTATGTCCTTAAACCGTTTCAATTCCATGACTTGCTTGAAAAAGTAAGCGATTTGCTGATGGAAGCGGCTGCCCTGGCCAAGCCGATCCGCCGGGTGCGCCACGATTCCACCCTCTCTGAACGCAAGCGCAAGGAAGGCCGGGAAGGCCGAGAATCGGGCAACGCCTTTGCCCAACGGAACACGAGTATGTTCGCCAAGCGCGAAGACTATGTCATGACCGAGGAAGAAATTGCGGAGTACGAAAGAACGGAAAAAGAAGAACGCGAATTGAAAAAGAAGAAGAACCCCCAGCTCGACCGCTATTGAATCCCCTCGGCGCGAAAAACGCCAGCCGCACACCGCCGAGATGCGCTGTGCTACTTCAACCGAAGAACAACCTCATCCTTCCTGTTCCGGCAGCCAGGTTCGCACCACGCTTTGGTCTTTGGTGACCGCAAGCATTTCCGCGGCTGTCTTTTGCAGAACTGGATGGCGCACATCGGGAGCAATCTCAACCAAAGGAATGAGCACAAAGCGGCGCCCGGACAGGCGCGGATGGGGAATCTCGATGCCATCCTCGCGGATCACGGCGTCTCCATAGAAAAGGATATCCAGATCGATGATCCGCGGACCTCGTGGCACCAATTTTCTGCTGCCAAGTTCGCCTTCAATCGCCTGCAACCCTTCCAGCAGTTGGCGCGGCGCCAGCTCCGTTTCCGCCTCGACCACGCAATTTAAAAACCACGGTTGTTCGAGATAATCGACCGGCTCGGTCTCATAAATTGACGAGCGGCGCGCGACGCGCACACCGATTGCGGACAAGGCACCGATTGCGCGCCGCAGATTCGCGGCGCGATCGCCGAGATTCGATCCGAGGGAGATAAGGATGTGGGTGGTTTTCGGCATTTCTAAAAACGGCACGGATGAATCGATAAGCCCGACGCAAGCCACGTCAAATACAAGGGGACGCATCCGTGTCGATCTGAATTCGTCTATGGATTCGCGCCGGTAGTCAGTTCAATAACAACGGGCGATTAAAACAGTCCAGGCTGGCGTCGTGGCGGCTCGAGGGCGAAATGTTTATAAGCGAGGGCCGTCGCGACGCGTCCGCGTTGCGTGCGATCCAGCAGGCCAAGCTGCATCAGGTAAGGCTCGTAAATCTCCTCGATGGCGTCTTCCTCTTCGCTGATGGACGCAGCGAGAGTGCTGAGCCCCACCGGTCCGCCGGAATATTTTTGCAGAATCGTGAGCATGAGGTTGCGATCGACTTCGTCGAGGCCATGTTCATCGACGCCAAGCATCTGCAGGGCGTCCTTGGCCACCGCGAGCGTGATGTGTCCCTGCGCCCGGACTTGCGCGAAATCGCGTGCGCGGCGCAGCAGGCGGTTGGCGACGCGGGGCGTTCCGCGGCTGCGGCGCGCCAACTCAAATGCGCCGTCGTCATCCACGGCTATCCCCAGAATGGAGGCCGACCTGCGAACAATAGTGACCAGATCTTCCGACGTGTAAAATTCCAGCCGGTGCACGATGCCGAAACGCGAGCGCAGCGGAGCAGTCACCAGGCCCGCGCGCGTGGTTGCGCCGATCAGGGTGAAGCGATTCAGGATGAACGGATGAATACGCGCGCCGGCGCCCTGCCCGATCACCAGATCGATGCGGTAGTCTTCCATCGCGGGATATAAAACTTCCTCGATGGCCGGAACCAGCCGATGGATTTCGTCTAGAAAAAATACTTCGCGCGGTTCGAGCGAAGTGAGGATGGCGGTGAGGTCGCCCTTGCGTTCGAGCAGGGGCCCGGAGCTGGTCTTGATGGTCACGCCGAGTTCGCTGGCAATGATCTGCGCGAGCGTCGTCTTGCCGAGTCCCGGCGGGCCGTAAAGCAAAACGTGATCGAGGGCTTCGCCGCGGCTGCGCGCAGCTTGGATGGCGATCTCGATGTTTTCCTTCACGCGCGATTGCCCGATGTAGTCGGCAAACCGCTGCGGACGCACGCTTGCATCGATGCGCGCGTCTTCGTCCAACGCCGCGCCGGTAACAATGCGCCGCGTAGGTTGCTCCATTCTCGGTTCGCTCCCCGTTCCGGAAGTCATCCCTGTTTGCCTCGCGCATCCTGATCGCGAATCATCTCAGCGGCAGCGCCGATCGTAGCAGCCGGGTATGCAGGATAACTACGTCCCGGTCAGCTTTGTGTGTCGCCCACGTTCAGTCCAGAATCCGTGCCAATCTAATACGCCGACCGAAGATGCCAACCTGAAGGTTGGCGCTACAAGACTTGGGCGACGCTTGATTCTTACGCCGAAATCTAGCGAGCGGCCCTCGCGCCAGTCTGTGCCGGCGCCGTCAGTTGTTGCAGGGCGCCGCGCAACAGGGTCTCAAATGTTTCGGACGCGCCGCCTTTTCCGGCACGCTCGACGGCTAGTTCGGAAGCGTGCTGGTCGTAGCCAAGATTCAGCAGCGCGGATACAACGTCGCCCGCGATACCCTCCGTCGTAACCGGCCTGCGCGCGTCTTCGGGAATTTCCATTGCGGCCAGCTTGTCGCGCAACTCTACGATCATGCGCTCGGCCGTTTTGCGTCCGACGCCGGGGATGCGCGTCAGCCGCGCCAGGTCGCCCGAGCGTACCGCGGGCACCAGATCGTCCACGCTCATCCCGGAAAGAATCTTCAGCGCCAGCACCGGACCCACGCCGGAAGCGGAAATCAGCAGCTCGAACAAATGTTTTTCGCGCGCGCTGAGAAAACCGTAGAGAGAAATCGCGTCTTCGCGCACCTGGGTGTGAATCAGCAGGGTAACATTGGAGTGAAGATCTCCGAGCGCATAGAACGTCGAAAGCGGAATATGCACCAGATAACCAACGCCGCCCACGTCCACGAGCACTTGATTCGGCCGTTTATCGTCAAGCGTTCCACGAAGCTGAGCGATCATTCTGTGGCTACCGTTGTGGCTGTGGCTACCCGCTCGCGATTATGGCGGCGCGGCGGCTGGGTGTCAACGCAACCCGGGATGGCTGAGCGGAGCGATCCCGCCAAGCCGCTTTGCGGTTGACGCGGCTTTATCAGCGGGGCTCGCGCTCATCCGTCCGGCTCCGTGAAATCAACGGTCGTGCAGATCGACGGAATCGATTACACCGATTACGGCGGAATCGATCGGAGAATTGGGGCGGCCGACGGCGGTCATCGCGGAGAAGCCTTCCGTGGTCAGCAAGACGCGGTCGCCGATCCCGGCGTCGACGGCATCGAGCGCCAGGACAGGATCGCCGCGATCCGTTCCGTCCAGTTGCAGCGGCTGGACGACGAGGATCTTGCGTCCTTCGTGCGACGCGACTTTCTGCGTCGCCACCACATCGCCGATCACCCGGCCAATTAACATGCGCAGCAGTGTAGTGGTGAAACGCAATCGGGAGAAGCGCAAAATAATCTTTGCGGGCCGCCGCTTCCCGTTCAGCGTTTAACGACGCGAACGGTAGAGCTGCGCAGGCGGTCGAAAAAACCGTAGCGCCGGCACCTCGCATCGAGTTAGGAGGGAATATTCACGGAATCGACGATGCCCACGATTGTTGCTTCCGTCGGTAAATCGCCCAGGAACGGGAAGCTGGCTTCTTTCCCGCGGCACCAATAGATTGTCTCGCCGGCGCCGACGCCCACTGCATCGAGAGCGACGACTGGGCGGCCCTTGTCGCGGCCTTTGCGGTCCAGGGGCTGGACGATCAAAAGTTTATGGCCGAACAGCGCGGGATCCTTCATGGTGCAGACGACGTTGCCGATGATGCGTCCGAGGTGCATGTTATTTTTTCCTCGCGGCGGCGAGTTCGGCTTCGTGCAGAGCATCGAGCATCACTTGATCGACGATTCCGACGATTGCGGCGTCCACCGGACGATCCTTGCATTCCGAGGCGTTGCGCGCCGAGCTGCCGGTTACGACCAGGACGGTCTCGCGAAATCCGGAAGCCACGGTGTCCACCGCGATAAGGTATCCGGGCTCATCATCGCCCTGGGGCGAAATCGGCTTGACCACCAGAAGTTTCTTGCCTTCCAGGCGCGCATCCTTGCGCGTCGCAACAACGGTGCCGACAATGCGAGCGAGAATCATTCCTGCGACATCCACCTCAAATCGAAATTACGCGAAGCAATTTTCGGCAAACAGCAACCATCCCCGTGCGACAGGAATGAAACGGCTCATCACCACATTCGCCGACGATCATCGTGCCGCGCGCAAGGTCAGCACATCGCCGCGTTCACGGGCTTCGCTTACCCTGCGATTATCTGCGACTAGAAGCCATCAAGCCATCTCATAAAGGATGTCTCGGCGCGGAGCATCGAAACGCCAGGGCCTAGATTCCCGCAAGTTCTGGTGTCGCGGTTAAACAGGCTGCGGAAAAAATCAACTTTTGTCATTCCGAGGCGCACCGCGCGCCGAGGAATCTCTCATTTCCGCCGTTTAAATCAGAGAGAGATTCCTCGCTTCGCTCGGAATGACAAAATAAGCTACTTTTTCCACGGCCGGTAAAGCCGCGACGCACAAACGTATTTGCGAGGCGGCCTCTAGTCTCCGGCGGCCACGGCAGTCTTCCCGATGGGAAGCACGTCCTCGAGTGACTGGTGCGGCCGGGGGATAACATGAACGGCAACTAATTCACCGACGCGCCGCGCGGCAGCGGCTCCGGCGTCCGTGGCGGCCTTTACCGCGGCAACGTCTCCGCGAACCATGGCCGTCACATAGCCTGAACCGATTTTTTCCCAGCCAACGAGCGTGACCTTGGCCGCCTTGACCATCGCGTCCGAGGCCTCGATCATCGCGATCAGGCCGCGTGTCTCGATCATGCCGAGTGCTTCGCCCATGCTTTTTCCTCCGTGGCCTGCCGCCAGAATGCCCGGCCGGCGCACCTGTTGAAAAAATCAAATGGCCTGAAATCAGCTGCGGCTTCGAATGTTTACCGCAGCGCGCGGTCTTTGCGCACGGCTTCTTCGATCAACGCTTCAAGCTCTTCGCGCGTGATCGAGATGCGTTGGGGCCGGCTCTCGGTGTCCCGCATCCCGCTCCCGGTATCATTCCTTGCTTCGGTCCGCGCCTCGTTCTGTGCATCATCGCTCGTGACCGGACATCCTGGAGTTATCGTGGATGCCGTGGTCGTGCCGTAACGGGCGCGAGCGACGAGCAATTTTTCCACATCGCGCCCAGAAAGCAACACTTGTTTGCCCAAGAGCTCCGTCATCAGCGAAACTTGCGCAAAATGCTCCACCGTTTCCATTCTGAAAAACGCGTTCAATAAGTCGGGGCCGCACGTCACGACGCCATGATTGGCCAGCAGAATCGCGTCGTAATGCTGCACCATGGGCTCGAGCGCGTCGGAAAGCTCCTGCGTCCCCGGCGTGCCGTACTGCGCGACCGGAATGCACCCGAGGGCGATAATCAGCTCGCTGAGCAGCGCTTTGTTGAGCGGGATTCCCGCGGCAGCATGCGCGGTTGCCGTCGGCGGGTGCGCGTGAACGACCGAGTGAACCTCCGGCCGGCGATTGTAGATCAAAAGGTGCATGGCCAGTTCCGAGGACGCCTCGCGGCGTCCGGCGAGCTTGCGGCCACGCAGGTCCGTGATCACCAGGTCGTCGGGGACCATCATGCCTTTGCTCATGCCCGTCGGAGACGTCAGTACGCGGCGCGAATCGAGACGCACGGAAATATTCCCGTCGGTGGAAACGACGAACGATCGGGCGTGGATCCATCGGCCCACCGTACAGATGTCGCGGCGGTGTTCGTCCTCGGACTTCACTACTCCCGGAGAAATGGAATCAGCAGTCATCGTTCAGGGGCGGATCTTCTTAATCTCGATCTCGCGATTTCCGTCATTTTTTGCCTGCGCCCGGACTTGAGAAGTCTCCAGATAGGCGGCGATATAGTACCCCGGTCAGGCGTAAATTCCACGTTCCTTCAGCGCAAAAGCGACGCGGTCGATCGCCAGCATGTAGGCGGCAACGCGGTTGTTGACTTGATGAAGCTCCGCATAGCGCACAACTTCCTCAAAACTGTGCTCGATCACGTCCTTCAGCCGGTCGTTCACTTCCCTCTCGCTCCAGAAATATCCCTGGCGATCCTGCACCCACTCGAAATAGCTGACGGTCACGCCGCCGGCATTCGCCAGGATGTCGGGAATCACGAAGATTCCTTTGTGGTCCACGATTTCGTCCGCAAGCGCCGTGCACGGGCCGTTCGCGCCTTCGCACAGAATACGGGTCTGCAAACGGTGCGCGTTTTCGGAAGTGATCTGATTTTCCACGGCCGCCGGAATGACGACCTCGGCCGGCTGGAAAAGGATTTCCGCGGCGCTCATTTTGGCGCCGCCTCCCGAAAAATCCGGGAGCGGCTTTTGCTGCATGTGCACCCAATCGATCAATTTCGGTATGTCAAAACCGTTTTCGTTGTACAGCGCGCCGTGAACGTCGGCGACGCCCACAATTTTGTATCCCGCTTCGTGCAAAAGTTTTGCCGCCATCGAGCCGACGTTGCCGAAGCCCTGAACGATGACGCGCGTGTTCACACGAAGCATGCGGAATTTAGCCAGCGCCCGGTCGCAGCTGATCAGCACGCCTCGCCCGGTGGCCTCGTGCCGCCCGCGCGAACCGCCCAGATCGATTGGCTTGCCGGTGACCACGGAAGTTTCCGTGTGCCGCACGTGCATGGAGTAGGTGTCCATGATCCAGGCCATGGTCTGCTCGTTGGTGCCCAGGTCGGGAGCCGGCACATCACGCTCGGGTCCGAACCACTCGATGAGTTCCGCCGTGTACCGGCGCGTGATGCGTTCCAGTTCGCCGTTGGATAATTTGCCGGGATCGCAAATCACGCCGCCCTTGGCGCCGCCGAAGGGGATGTTGACCACTGCGCACTTCCAGGTCATCCAACTGGCCAGCGCGCGGACTTCATCCAGTGTCACGGTTGGCGCAAACCGGATGCCGCCCTTGCCCGGTCCGCGAACGATGGAATGATGCACGCGGTAACCGATGAACACTTCGAGGTGGCCGCTATCGAGGATCACGGGAATGTACACCGTGATTTCCTTGTTCGGATATTTCAGAAAACGGTACAGGCCCTCCGCAAGATTTAATTTTCTCGCGGCGGCTTCAAAGCGCGCATCGGCGGATTCGTAAACGTTAAATTCGTCACGTGCAGCAAGCGTGGCCATGGAAAACGCTCCTGATGAATCTGCGAGTTGCTCTGCAAATCGCATCGCAACTCCCAGGCGTCGATGCCGGCCCCAGCATCCAAAATTTTGGCACGAAAGTGCCGACCGTGGCCAGTATACGAACCAAAGCGCGCAGGGTGCAAGGAAAGGAATTCATTCGGATTTCCCGGCGCGAATTTAGAGCTTGGCCAATCCGGATACGTTTCGCGGCGCGAGCGTTCCGCCGGCGTTTATTTTGCACGGAACGAACGGTCCAAGGACTCCAATGAATGTACCTTAGTGTACGGGGGCGCGGCGTTCGACGAATTCCTCGATCAGAAGCTGCGCGAGACGCTCGGAGTTATGCCGCACGACGCCGTGCTCTTCGAGCAGATTGTCCAGCAGGCAGCGCACCCCGATGCGCTGCAGGTCCTGAATATCTACCCGCACGGGTTCGGCGCCGCCAGCGCGGTAACGGTGGGCCACTTCGGGAGACACGGGTTGATTGCTCGCCACAACCCAATCGATGAAATTTCGCCGCGTGTGGCCGTAAATGACTCGGACGTGGTCCGCCAGAGAATAGTCTTGCGTTTCTCCGGGCTGCGTCATCAGGTTCGCGATCAGGACCCGCGTGGCGGAGGATTTCTCAATCGCCTCGGCGACTCCCGATACCAGCAGGTTCGGCAGGATGCTGGTGTAAAGAGAGCCGGGGCCAATCAGAATCAAGTCCGCCTGGTTGATTGCCTCCACCACCTCTGGCAGCGGGTGGACGCGGCGAGGCCGCAAGCTCAAACGTCGGATTTTATTTCCGCTTTTCGCGATGCTTGTTTCGCCCAAAACAATCTTGCCGTCCGTCATTACCGCTTCGAGCGAAACGTTCTCGAGCGTGGTGGGAAAAATTCTTCCCCGGATGGCCAGCACCTCTCCGCTCACACGCACGGCCTCGGCAAAATCGCCCGTCACATGGCTGAGAGCGGTGAGAAACAGATTTCCGAAACTGTGCCCGCGCAATCCGCGCCCGGAGTGAAAGCGGTATTGAAACAAACGTCCGAGTAAGGCTTCATCCTGCGACAGCGCGACCATGCAATTGCGGATATCCCCCGGCGGAAGCACGCGATATTCGCGGCGCAGGCGTCCCGAACTTCCGCCGTCGTCGGTAACCGTGACGATCGCGGCAAGATCGCTGATCGGATGTCGGTCCGACTCATGCCGCCGTCTCGAAACGTAATGCTTCAATCCGCGCAGCAGCATCGAAAGCCCGGTGCCACCGCCGATCGCGACCACGCGCACTCCCCCGGTGCTTCCCAAGCCCTGTGATTTTTTAATTTTCATCGGAATTGCATCGCCATGGAGCGAGAATGCATTACAACTCGATTCAGGCGCCGGAAACTTCGCGCTCGGGGTACAGCAATTCGGTGAAGCGGGGATCTTCCTGCAGAAAGGCGAAGTCTTCGTCGTTCCGTGCGTGATAGCGATTTTCCGGCCGCAACTGAATCGCGACTTTCAAGTTTTCCATAGCCGATTCGGCTTCGCCCGTCAAACAATCCAGCGCCGCCATCGCGTAGAAAACATAATCGGCCTTGGGCGCCAATTTTTTTGCGCGCAGCAAATGTTCCCGCGCTTCGTCCCAGCGCCCCAGATTCATCATGGCCACGCCCGCCTGATAATGTTCTTCCGGAGTGCGAACGGAAGGAGGCGGCTGCTTGGCCATGCGCTGCTCGACGATGCGCAGATGAACTCGCGCACGATCCGCCAATTCCTTGCTGGGGCCGGATTCGACCTTCTCAAGCAATTCCTTAGCTTTCACAAATTTCTGCTGATGGAGGTGCTGAACGGCCTGTTCGTAGGTCTTTAACTGCTGTTCGAATTGAGGATCAACCATTTGGCGGACCGCTTCTGCGTGTGCTGCGACTCTACTATTTTCCTTGCTTTTCAATAACTTACGACTTCTCGAGGGAATAGCCGCCCCGGGCCTGCGCCGCTTTGTCGGTTTCCCCGTCCGTGCCATTTCGGGGAGTCTAACAGAGGTCTACTTTATCGTCAACGCGGCTGCGGGCGTCAGAGGGGAACGGGATTTCAAGTGCCCCTCTGACAACGCACCTTATTTCTTCGAACCCGGAGTCTTTGAGATAGCCGCCGGGACAGCCGGCATCGCCACGGTCGGAGTTGGCTCCGGCACCAAAAGTGCTTTCGCGGGGTCCGGAAGCTTATCCGCATTGGCGACCAGCAATGCAAGCTGCCACATCTGGGTGTCATCCAGGATGCCCTTGAATGTCGGCATTCCCGTCAGCCGAATGCCATTCTTGATTTTCCAGTAGCTCACTTGCGGAGGATCGTCCGTCACGCCTTTGCCTTTGAACATAAGCGTCGCATCCGGAAACATATTCCCTGCGATCGCAGGGGGCGTCTGGTTCGGCAAGCCGTGGCACCCGGCGCACTGATCCTTATAAAGCTTGGCGGCCGCCACATAATTGTCTTCGCTCGGTTGGATCGGGGGGGCCGGAACATTGGCCTTGTCAATGTGGGCGTCCAGCGACCGGTTGGCCATCTTGCGTTCCATCAACATCGGCGGGTCGGAAACTGCCGCGGGCGCCATTCCGGAAACAAAATAATAGTAAATACCGCCGGCAAACAACACGATCCCAACCAGCACACCAATGACGAAACCTTTCATGAGCAGTGTCTCCTCGATTCGAAATTGAGCACAAGAGTATAGACCAAGGTCCTCAGGTTTCAGCACTTAAAGATTTCGAATTCGATTTAGGTTCGGATTCCGACAAGCCTTGCAAAAAGATGCCAATGGACCCCTTCGGGTTGGTTCGGTTTTTATGCAATTTTGTCTGCATTAGTTCGGACTTTTCCCGCGCCGATTCTCGAAGCGCCCCCGGCCTTGGTGGCCATTCGCCGTTGCCTGCCTCATGCACGGCGAGCAACATAGCCCGGTTTGAGGATTGGCCTGCTTTCACGCGTGTGTTATAAAAGAGAACCCGGTTCGTCCGGACAACTGTGCCCTTTATCAACTTTCCCGCGCGCGAAATTAACTGTAAGCTGGTCTACTACGGCCCAGGTCTGGGCGGCAAGACGGCCAACCTGCAATGGATCTATGACCATACGGGCGCGGCGCAAAAGGGCAAGATGATTTCCTTGGCGACGGAGACGGACCGCACGCTCTTTTTCGATTTCCTCCCGATTGACCTCGGTACGGTGCGCGGCTTCAAGACCCGGATTCATCTCTACACGGTTCCCGGGCAGGTCTTCTATGAGGCCAGCCGGAAGTTGATTTTGAAGGGCGCTGACGGTGTAGTGTTCGTCGCGGATTCGCAGGAAGAGCGGCTGGATGCGAATCTTGAAACGCTGGAAAACCTGCGCGAACATCTTAGGGAACACAAGCTGGACTTCAATACGATCCCCTATGTCCTGCAACTCAATAAGCGTGATCTTCCCGGAGTTCTCTCCGTCGGGGAACTGACCAAGCAGCTCCAGGTGAAAGGCGAGCCCGTCACCGAGGCCGTGGCCATCACCGGGCAGGGTGTATTTGAGACCCTTCGGGACATTGCCAAACTGGTTCTCGCCGAGTTGAAAAAAGGCGGATAGCAACAAGATTGAATGGCCGTCGATCTGTTTTCGTTTGACTACTGCTAACGGGTTGTAACCGGCGCAAACCGTAAAAACAGCCAGGTTGGAGCCTGTCGTGCTGGAACTGTACCTAGGTGCAGTGGCCGTTCCAATACCCCGCTCCCATTTTGTTCCGTCTCCCTTTCTCCGAGCCTCTATACTTGGGCAGCGGATTTCGGATTTTTTCGACAGGACTCGAGAGCATGAGATCAATACCGCCAACACTTCCTATGAACCAGCCTGATCTCCCGTCGGATCAGAGTCTGCCGGAGTTACAAGCAAAACTGCAGATACTGGAGCGTCGCGACTGGTGGCTGTGGAGCATGGCGGTTGTGGTCATGCTGTTGCTCACGTTTGCCGTCTTCGCCATGAGCTTTCCGGACGTCGTCAAAGTGGACGATCCGTTTTTTCAACAGAGTTTGAATCGGGCCGTGCGCGGGTTGATCGGCCTCGTTCTGATCTTCAACGCCTACACCATCTATCAGCAGATCACGGTGAAAAAGCTGCGGCGGGATTTCTCCAGGAAAATCGAAGAGATGCGGATTTTGCAAGTGCGGGCGGAGGGATTTGAGCGGCTCGCGCGGGTCGATTCCTTGACGGGCCTGGTCAACCGGCGCGTGGCGGAGGAACGGCTGGCTTCCGAGGCGGCTCGATCCGAGCGTTACGGCCATCCGCTGACCGTAATTTCCTTCGACCTCGACAAATTCAAACAAATCAACGACACCCACGGCCATCCCGCGGGAGACCAGGTCCTCAAAGTATTTGCCCGCCACCTGGAGGCTGCGGTACGAAAGTCAGACGTGGCCGCTCGCATGGGAGGGGACGAATTTCTGGTCCTGCTTCCGGAATGCACGGCCAGCCACGTACAAATGCTCCTGGCCAGGTTGCGCCCCATGGTAACCGAATACGCTGGTACGAAAATTCCGATTTCCTTCTCGGCAGGCTGGGTCGGCTATGAGAAAGGCGAGACCACTGAACAATTTCTCGAGCGAGCCGATCGTATCTTGTATGCGCAAAAGCGCTTGGCAAAGACGCAGGAACAGGAGTCTCTGGCCGCCCGGTACCCTGACGTGCTGGCTGCGGGTGCCCGCAACAGCAGTCCATGATCGCCTTCCCCTGGCTGTTATCAGTTCAATTACTTCCTTGAACGATGTTGCTCTTTTAATCCGAGCGCCTGGCGCGGCCTTGGCCAGACTGATTTCGACCGTGTTATAAGGTCTTGTTGACATCGCCAGCATCGATACCGTGGGATCCTTGAGGATTCAGAACATATGGATACTATCGCCGGCCGGAGACGCAGTCAGCGCCTGTTCCTTCAGATTCGCATCGTCGTGGAAGGAACGCTTCCCGATAAATCTCCCTTCCGCGAACAGACGCAAACGCTCGTGTTGAACGCCCATGGAGCCCTGGTGGAAATGGCTACCCAGCTCGATCCAGGTCAGATCGTCACCTTGCAAAACGTGTCGACCGGCGAGAGCATCGAATGCACCACAAAGCATGCGACGCCGGTCGGGCCCGGGAAGCTCAGCACGGCGTTTGAATTTTCCCATCCGAGCCCGGAGTTCTGGCACATAAGCTTCCCTCCGGACGACTGGTTCTCGAAAGCCGCGGATACCAAAAAAACGGGATAAGGGCCCACGGCGTCTCACGGTTCGAGTCTTTTGGAGGCTCAATCAAGACAATCCGGCGGAAGAGATTTTTGCATAGCGTTGAAAACTAGGCGCCGGAGCGCCACGCCAAGAGAGGCAGCACAATTAAAAAGGGAGGTGATAACCTGACTGGGTTATCACCTCCCGGGGTGGGGTGGGGTGTTGCCGGGTAAACTCAACAAATTAAAGTCTATAATTACACTTAAAAGCCACAAGCTCTTAACTGGTACAAAAAACAACCACCAAGGCCAGCTCAGGAAATAACACACACCGGAAACCATGTCAACGAAATTCGGAATGATCGTATTGCATCGCCTCTCGCGAATTCAATAACACACTTGGCAATCGGAGCTCTGTCGAGTCTCGGGATCCCTCCGGAGACATCCATGAGGGCACTTGCTCCCGGCGACACCAATCCGGCGGCAAACGAAGGGGACCGATCGCGTTTGAGCTGGTGTTTAGCGGTGAGAGGCCGCCGCGGCATCCAGAACCTCACGCACGCGGCGGCAAAGGGCCGAAGGACGATAGGGCTTTCGCAACACGGCCACGCCCTTCTCCACCAGGTCGGCCAGGGTAGCGCTCTCCTCGCTGTAGGCCGTGGCGAATACCACGCACGCTTGCGGACGAATGGCCTTGATCGCTGCAAAAACCGCCGGTCCGCTCTTGCGAGGCATGATTACATCCAGCAGTACGAGCGAGATACAATCCCGATTCGCGGTAAAAACTTCAATCGCTTCCTCGCCGTCGTGTGCAAGCAAGACGCGGTAACCCTTGACCCTCAGAATGGACTGCGCCATTTCGCAAATCCCGTGGTGATCGTCGGCGATCAGGATCGTCTCGTCACCGCCTTGAACCGGCAACTCTTCGAAATCAGACGCTCCAAGCTCGTTTGGCTCGATCGCGGTATTAACCGGAAGAAAAACCCGGAACGTGCTGCCTTGGCCAGGCTGGCTTTCCACGTGAATAAATCCGTTGTGCTGTTTGACGATGCCGTAGACCGTCGCAAGACCGAGCCCGGTGCCCTTTCCGGGTTCTTTTGTGGTGAAAAAAGGCTCGAAGATTCTCTCTCGTACGGCCGCATCCATGCCAATACCTGTATCGCTCACCCGGAGCTCGGCAAAACGCCCGGGCTGGAGTCCCGGGGTGCGGCGGCAATCTTCACCGGAGAACTCCGAGTTTAGCGTTCCGATCGCGATCCGGCCTCCCTTTGGCATGGCGTCACGAGCGTTGATGCAGAGATTCATCAGCACTTGCTCGATTTGCGTGGGATCGGCTCGGACCGCCGACAAATCTTCCGACAATTTCATTTCAATCTCGATGTCCTTGCCGATCACTTTGTCGAGCAGATTCAAGACTTCGTGGACGGTTTGATTCAGGCTGAGGCTGCGCGGCTGCAATACTTGCCGCCGCGCAAACGCCAGCAGCTGGCGGATCAGGGCCGTCACCCGGTCGCATTGAGCATGAATTTTATTGAAATAACCTTGCAGCACTGGATGGCTGGAAGCGGCTTGCTCTTCCCCTAGCTCCGTCCACCCCAGGATCGCGCCGACCACGTTGTTGAAATCGTGCGCGATCCCGCCGGCAAGCTGGCCGAAAGCCTCGAATTTTTGAGCGTGGCGCAACTGCTGCTCGAGCCTCCGTCGCTCGGAGACGTCTCGGGAAACGGTGGCGACGAACCGCGGCTGGCCATTCTGACGATCCTTCACCTGGAAGCCCACAAAATCCATAGGCAGGGATGCCCCGGTCAGGCGATTGCGGAAGTGCAGCTCTCCTTCCCAATGCCCCCGTTCGTAAAGCGCCGGCAAAATGGTCTCGTGGACCAGCGGAAGATCGGCCGGAACCACATAATCGAGGGAATGCGTTCCTTTCACGGATTCCGCATCCGGAATGCCGAGCAAGGAGCGGCCCGCCGGATTAACGTATTCCACGTTGTCGTTAAGGTCGGCCACGGCAATGAAGTCACGGCTGTTTTCCACCAGCGTAAAAAACTTTTGCTTTTCCTCCTCAGCCCGTTTTCGCTCGGTTACGTCCTGCGCCACGACGAGCACGGCGCCACGTCCGGATTCTTCGATCGTGTGGGCGTACATCTCGATGTCGATGGTGGCGCCGTCCTCCCTGCGGTGGTGCCAGGGACCGTCGAGCTGGCTCCTCGAATTACGGCTCCGAAACGCCGCCATCAATTTCGGAATTTCTTCGGCGGGATGCAGATCGGCGGCGGACATGCGCAGGAAACTCAGGCGGTCGTACCCGTAATTGCGCACCGCCGCGTCATTCACCTGGAGGAATTGCAACGTTCCAGATTCCAGAACCCACATGGGAAGGGGATTGAGAGCAAAAAGAAAAAGTGAATTCGCTTCACTCTCGCGCAGCAGCTGCAACATAAGCTCGCGGGCGTCGCGGATGGCCTTCTGTTCCAATGCGCGCGCCACCGCCTGGGGCAGGCGGTTCAAGTGATCCTTCAGGACGCAATCGGCCACCCCTCGCCTGATGCACTCGACGGCCAGCTCTTCTCCGAGGTTTCCAGAGACCAGCACGAAAGGAACATCGCGTCCGGCCTCGCGCATGGCGGAAAAAGCGTCCATCCCGGTCCAGCCCGCAAGCCCGTAATCCGCGAGCACGATATCGAACGGAAAACATGCGAGGTGCTCCAGGAATTCGCTGCGCGTGGCGATCAATTGCGGCTTGCACCGAAAGCCGGCGTGAAGCAGTTCATCGATGCACAGCCCGGCTTCGGCTGCCGATTTTTCAATGACCATGACGCGCAGCGGCGACGTCTTGTTCCATAACACGGTCAGTGGAGCGCTCGCGACGATCTGGCTCATACGGACTCCCCCTCCCGATTCGTAAATAGGGACAGTCCGTCCAGCCGGTCCGCACGCTGGACTCCGGAGCAGCCGGCCAAGAATGTTCCGTCGATGGGAATCGGCAGGCTGAACGCAGGGATCGTTGCCCGCGGATCGAGGCGCGATTCGGCCGGGCCTGAATTCCCAAAATAGAAACTCCCGCGCGCACTGCTAGCGCAGGAAAAAATCCAACCTTTCAGTAATTGCATTCAACCCCCGCCGGGCGAGGCGCAGCCGCGGCATGGAGAGCCCCGCGCAAAAAACGCGAGGCTCCGCGAACACTCCACAAAATCTTTATCGGCAAGTTACGGGATTGGCTTCAGCGAGGAATTTGGAGCGCGCGGAAAGTCGCGAATGGCTAGGCGACCGTTGATTGTTTGAGGGCCGGCGAATCGGAGCCGCGCAATTGTTTATTCCGCTTTTCCTCATACATGCGCGTGTCGGCGATCTTCAGCAGTTCTTCGAGTGACGGTTGGTGAACCACGGGCACGTCGGCAATTCCGACACTCAATGACAGCCGGAATCGCCAGGAGGAAAGCGCATTGATGAAGTCCGTGCGCTGTTGCAGCCGTTTGCGGACTTGCTGGGTGGAGTCCTGCGCGGCGTCCGTCATCAGGACGCAGAATTCATCGCCGCCGAGCCGAGCGAGAATATCCGACTGCCGAAAACAGGCGCGCAGCACATTCGCGGTCACCACCAGCGCGCGGTTGCCTTCCAGGTGTCCGTAGGAGTCGTTGATGAGTTTCAGATCGTCCAGATCCAGATAGATCAGGAGCGCCGCGCCTTTGCGTTGAATCATCCGCAAGTGCTGCTCAGCCAGGGCCATAAATCCCCGGCGGTTGTAGAGTCCCGTGAGGTCGTCGACCAGCGAAAGATTCTGCAAATTCTTCTGCAGACGGTGCCGCTCGATGGAGTAACGCAACGCGCGCACGAGCGAGGCGGAATCCAGGCGCGACTTTTCCAAAAAGTCCTGTGCGCCTTGCCGCAGCGCCTCGACCGCCAGAAGGTCGTCGTCCGAGTTCGCCAGAATCACCATGGCCGTATCCGGCGCCGCCGCCCGGGCCGCTTGCACATAGGCGCGGCCGTGACGCTGTTTGTCGCCCAGATCCAGCAGGAAAAGATCCGAAGGATCGCTGGCAAGCCGCTCGGCGGCGAGATCGAGGTCCGTCGCGTGCACAATATGAAATTGGAAGGAGTCTTTAGCGCCCAGCAGACCACGTAGCCAGCACGCCTCTTTCGCGTCGCTTACCAGCAAAATCCGGATCGGAACGCCGTTCATCGACACCGTGCAATCCTCAAGATTCCCCAATAGAAAGTTTGCCCGTACTGAACCGCCAGGGCGCAACGCATGCCGCGGTACAAACCAACACTGGCGGCAGCAATGCCAACTGGCCGGGCAAACTAGGGAACCTGCTTTCTGGAAGGGGGATCTTAAGCTTTATCCAGTCCAGGACGGATGTCAAGACTTGTAACGCAAACCGGCCACTGAACGGCACTCCGTCCGGACCGCTCGACGCGGAAGCGTTTCGAGCGCCCGAAAGACGCCGATGAAGCCTCTTCGCGCGGGGAAAGCGATTCTTGCGGAGTGGATCGAAGTGCCTCGGATTTGCAGCTGCAATGATTTTCGGCGGCCTGCGCCCGCCGACGGCTACTTGGCCGGATTGCGAGACTGGCTCAGAAGATTGACGAACAGGCGGAAGGCCCCGGCGTTGCCCTCGGGCAACTGGCGGGAGAAGGAAAGGCCCGTGTAGATATAGGTTCCTTTCCCGGTGCGGGCCCAGAGCAGGCTGCCCATGACGTCCTTTTCCCCCGGGTCGTGCATCGAGAGCGCCGTGTGATACCGCGGATCCCACTTCTCCCAGAAGTAGAGTCCGCGTTCCTGCACCCAGCCGTCGAAATCGTGGGATTCGATTTTATTCGGGAAATTCAGCAGCGGGCTCGCGAGATCGGTGTAATTCACGGCCGCGTTTTCGTCCGTGACGCGCGGGCCTGGGCCTATCGTCGCCGGGAATGGAGCGGGCTTGAGCGCATCCCAGACCGCGGGGCGCTGGTCCAGCACGACCAGCGTGCCTCCGCCCGCGGCGTAATCGAGCAACCGCCAATTCGAGGAAACCACGTCGGAGCGCAACTCATACGCCCGCATGCCGACCACAATGGCATCGAACTGGTTCAGGTCTCCGAAGGCCAAAGCGTTCGCGTCCAGCATATCCAGATTGACACCGAGCCGGCGAAGCGAATCGGGAATTTCATCGTTCTCGGCGGCAATGTAACCGACTCGCAGATGCTCCGGCACGGAAATCGAGAATACGTGAACCGGGACCGTCGCAGGCTGCCGCCAAAGATAAGTGGGCAGCGACGGGAGCGGTTCGAGCGAAGTTTCAAATTTTTCGTCGCCGCGTTGAGCGTAAGCTTTCAACTCATAATTTCCCGCGGCAATTTTCGCCGGCGGCATAACCACCAAATGAACCAGGCGGTCACCCGCGCCTGAAAATTCGACGGACTCCGGCACTGGCGCTTTCCATCCGGAAGGTACATCGACCCCAACGCTGAATTTGCCAGGCGTCTGCGCAAACGAATGCACGCGGGCGAAAATATCGAACCGCGAGGGTTCACGCGATTCGACCACCACGTACTGCTCGGGTTCCGGAGTGAGCCCGACCGGAGGAACGAGGCGCAGCGGGTAGCTCAGCACGCTGACGGTAGTGGGGTGCAGACTCTGCACCGGAACGGTGAAATCAAATGCGTAGCCTTCCGCCTCCACGTGCGTGCACGCGGTGACTAGCGGCGGCGGAAAGGGATAGAGAAAATCGCCGGGCTTGTGGGGTGTTTGCGCCCCGGCGGGGACGGCGACGCTGAAATTGGTCGAGCCGTCTTTCTCCTCCCGCTTCGTGATGCTCCAGCCGGACGGCAAGACGAGGTCAGGCTTGGAAAAATTCGCCCCCAAGTCATTTCGATGAGCTATGCCGACTCGTACGGTGAAGCCTTCTCCGGGAACCAGTTCGCTGCGATCGGAGTTGGAGACGATTTTGATCGCCGCGGCATCGGAGAGCGCGTGATTGATTCGTCCGCGGACTCGTTCCAGTTCCCACAATCCATTCGCCGCGGCGGCGTCCTGCGAGCCCTTTAGCCGGTCCTCAAGCGAAACGATCTGTTTGCCGGCTTCAGCGATGGCGTGCACCGCGGCGGGCCAGTCCAGTTTTTCCGCCGCCATGCGCGCCTGATCCAGAGCATGATCGGTCGCGGCCAGCACACCTTCCGACGGCACGGGAATCGCGTGCGCGAGCGAAGTGAGTGGTTGCTCAAAATCGGAAGGCGAAGGCGCGCCACCCGTCGAACGCTTCAAGCCATACGGGCGCCGAAGGAATGGTGAATTCAGAAACGGCGTCACGCCTTGCGAGCGGTGATGCAGGTAGCCTTCGAGCGCGATGTCGCGGTAGCTCAGTCCCCAAATGGGTGAAATTTCGTCGGCGGGCACGACCCACGAGCCGCTGTAGTCCACCTTTTCATTCTGCGTAGTTGCGCGCACTGGATCGAGAATCATTTCAGCGCGCCAGGGTTTGAGGCCTTCGGCAATCTGGTCGGGATACTTGCTGGGGTCGGCGGCGTCCTGCACCGCAATTGGCGTTTGGTAGCCGGAATCCTGGTGGTTGCCGTGGCCCGTTTTCTGGCCGCCCCAGCCGTTGATCACGATTTGCGGGCGCACCGCTCGAATGACGCGCACCATGTCTTCGAGTTCCACGCCGTGCCATTTTTCGAGCGTTTCCGAAAGCGTCTTTGAAAAACCAAAGTCAACGACGCGCGTGAAATACAGATGCGGTCCTTCGACGTTCATCGCGGCAGCCAATTCGGAGCTGCGCAGGATGCCCAGTTGCGCGCCCTGCTCGGGGCCAATGGCATTCTGGCCGCCTTCGCCGCGGTTCAGCGTGAGCAGCGTCGTGTCCGTGCCCAGGGCATGGGGCAGATAGGTGAGCAGTGTGGAGGCTTCGTCATCGGGATGCGCAACGGTGAAAAGAACGCGTGTGACTACGCGAGCCTTGTGAATCGATTCGAGCGTATCCGCGACGCTTTGCCCGCGGCCCGGCGCGGGCTGCTCCTGCTGCGCGACGATCCGCGGCAGAACCAGAGTCAGCGAGCACAGCGTCGCCAGAAGCGAAAGCAGCCCGACTTTTTGCCGAAGTTTCATTGTTGAGCCTGCTCCGCCGCGCCGAAGGGCCAGATGCGCCGGTAGCGCGCCTGAATCATGTACGTCAGGATGCCTAGAGCAATCACGCCTATCCCTCCGAGCGCGAATTCCCATCCCGTGGAAAAGAACAACGCAGCCCAGCCCACAATCGCCAGGATGGCCGGCCAAGGGTAGAGCCACATCTTAAAGGGAAGCCGCTCCGGAGGCCAGCGCCGCCGCAAAATCATGACTCCGACGCCCTGGCTGATGAACTGCACGATCAGCCTGACGGCGATGATCGCCTTGATTACACTAGATAGACGGAACAGCACGCTGAACGCGAGCGAAGCCCCGCCCAAAAATAACAGCGAGACGTGCGGAAAATGCTTTTTCGGATGCACGCGCGCGAAGATCGCGAAAAAATTGCCGTCCTCGGCCGCCGCGAACGGCACCCGCGAATAGCTCAGCAGCGTGGTGAACAGCGAAGCTAGCGCAATCCACAAAATCATGATCGTGGCGAAGGTGGCGGCGCGCGCGCCGTACAAGCGCTCGACGAACGTGCTTACAATGTATTGCGAATTCTGCGCTTCGCGCCACGGCACCACGCCCAGGATGCTCGTCTGCATCGCCAAATAGAGCACGGCGATTCCCGCAATCGACAGCAGAATCGCGCGCGGGATGTTGCGCTCGGGGTCGCGAATCTCCGCGCCCAGGTTGCAGATGTGGTAGTAGCCGAGATAGGTGTAAATCGTGTTGACCGTGGCCGAACCGAGCCCGGCAAAGAAGAGCCAGGACCAACTCCACGCCCCCGGCGGAAAATCAAAGGCCATCTTGGCCGAGAAATGCGTCGCGCCTCCCCAAATCATCCACAACATCGTGCCCACCACGCCGAACCACAGAAACTTTGAGATCAGCCCGACCGCGGAAATCTTGCGATAAAGCAGCACGATTAAAACCGCGACCAGCGCGGCCGATATCGCCTTCTGCTGATATTTTCCCAGCGGAACAAGGTAGGTGAGGTATTGCGAAAAACCGATCGCTCCCGAAGCCACCACAAGCGGCGCCTGGATAAGCGTTTGCCAGATATAAAGGAAGGACATCAGCCGACCGCCGCGGCCCGGCCCGTAAATCTCACGGAGAAACGCGTACGTGCCCCCGGCGCGGGGCATAGCTGCGCCGAGTTCGGCCCACACCAGGCCGTCAAGAAGGGAAAGCACCGCTCCCACCACCCAGGCCAGAAGGCACTGCGGCCCGCCCATATCCTGGATGACCAGCGGAATCACGATGAACGGGCCGATCCCGACCATCGCATTCATGTTCAGGGCGATCGCCGCGGTGAGGCCGAGCCCTCGTTCAAGTTTTTCCTCTGGCAAGGGTATGGACATAGAGGGCGTGAAACGGGCAAAGCATATCAGATGCCGGGAAAGGGCTAAAGAAACACCGGATTTTTAGTTGAACGGGTTTCAGTCTGCGGGGAATTAGATGCATTTGCGCCAAAAAATTAAACTGACAGGCGGGAGTCTGTCCCACAGACTGCTTCATCGAGCCAATCGCGATTCCCGGCGATCCGCGAACGAGCCCGGATTCCGCACTTTTCGCGAACTTCGTGAAGAATGGATCCGGATGGCCTGAACGAGGGACGGGCGATTCTAAACGGCTGAATGGTTTTCCGCCCCATTGGTCAACTTGAATTGCTCGACCTGGCCGCGAAGCCGCGTGGACATCTGTGCCAGCGCGTTTGCGGCTTTCATCGAGTCATGCGCGTTCGAGGAAGTTCCCTGGGCCGACTGCGCCACTCCCGAAATCGTGTTCGAAATCTCGGTTGAACTCTTTGCGGCCTCGGTAACATTTCGAGACATCTCGTTGGTCGTGGCGCTTTGTTCCTCGACCGCCGTCGCGACCATGGCGGAAAAGTCATTCAAGTGGCCTATGACACCGCCAATCGCCCCTATCGCCTCAACCGCTTTCCTGGTGTCCGCTTGGATCACCACGATCTTTCGGCTGATATCGTCCGTTGCCTTGGCTGTCTGCTTGGCAAGTTCCTTCACTTCGTTTGCCACCACGGCAAAACCCTTGCCGGCCTCCCCGGCCCGCGCGGCCTCAATCGTGGCGTTCAGTGCCAGCAGGTTCGTCTGTTGGGCGATTGAGGTGATCACCTTTATCACCAGGCCGATTTCCGCACTGCAAACGTCCAGCTTGGAAATCGTCGTGTTCGTCGTTTCCGCCGTTTTCACCGCTTCGTTGGCCACTCGCGCCGATTCCGTTGAATTTCTGGCGATATCCTGAATGGTTACGCTCATTTCTTCCGCGCCGGTTGCAACCGTCTGCAGGTTGCGATTCACGAGGTCAGTGGCAGCCGAAACTGCATTCGCCTGAGCCGTGGTTTCTTCGGAATTCGACGTGATTTGGCGGCTAACCGCTGAAAATTCCTCACTGGCGCTGGCCACCCGGCGGGCGTCATCGGCGACCGAGGTGAGCATGTTTCGCAGCTTGCTTTGCATGGTGTTGAATGCAGCCGAAAGATCCCCCAATTCATCGTGACTGACGATTTCAATTTCCTCCCCGGATAAATCCCCTCGAGCAATCGCTTCGGCGCGCTCCAGCGCAACCTGGATACCCGAGGTAATCCACCGGCTCAAGTACGCGGCCACCAACAACGAACTCAGCAAGGCGGCGAAACTCCATGCGATCATGACGCGCCGGTTGGAAGCGGCGGACAATTCGATTCTCGTTTCATGGGTCGCCATATCTTTTTGCAGCGACAGCACCAGCCCGTCGATCAGGTTTGTAGGAGCCCGGTCCTGCCCTTTCACCATCGCGTCAACGGCGGCAAAATCCTTGCCTTTTGACGCTCGAAACACTTCCAATCCGGCGCGGTAGTTTTCGCCGAGCCGTTTGTGTGCTTCCACGAATTGGGAAATCACTTGCCGCAGATCGCTGTTGGTGACCGAACTCTGCAATCTGGATGCGTTTTCGTCTACATTTTCGTCCAGCGAAAAAAACTCCTTGGAGTAATTCTCCAGGCTTGCGGGGTCGCTTCCGCGGATCAGGATATCCTTCCAAGCCTGAACGTGCTTTTTAAAAGTTACCTGCATCTGTCGCGCGCTTTCGACCTGCGCGACCTCATGAGCGAGAAGCGAGTTGTATTCTGCTTCTTGAGCGGATCCTCGAATCATCGCGTACGCCAGCGCGCCCATAGCGATGAAGACAGTGCCGAATACAAGCAAGTTGATTTTCGGCTTAACTTTCATTTTCCACCCTTGCGTGCCTTCCGGCTCAAACGGCAGTACTAACATCGACCGAATCAATCCCGACTTTAACCCGTACAAACCAAGTGGCAATTCCGCAGGCCCGGTTGAATTTACTCAAGCTGCGATTTCACATCAGAACGGAAAGCCGGCGATGCTGACAGGACCGGAGACGCGGAGGCAAACCGCGAACAAAAAGCGGTCTTCCCGGAAACGGCCTGCTCACGACCGGGGGCCAGTATTCCATCTACAAATTACGCGGCGCTTCTTTCGCGCTGCAACGACAAGATAAAATGATGCAGAATCCTTGCGGAGCTAAACACGGCGCATGCTGAAGCTCGGAATTATCCTGACTGCCGCAACGGTGACGATCCTAGTCGTGGAGTTCTTCCGCGCGCGCCGCGGCCCCTTTCCCGCGCACGGGTGGATGGGGGTCGTCGCCCTGATCTGCGCGGAATACTTGATGTTTCATGGCGTAGAACCGGCGGCAACCTATTTCAGTCCGGTGGCCTGGACGTCGTACATCTTGATTGCCGATGCCGCCATCTTCGCGATCAGCGGACATTCCCGGCTGCGCGAAGAGCCGCTCGGACTGCTGAAGATGGCAGCGCTTTCGATCCCCCTCTGGCTGATCTTTGAAGCGTATAACCTGCGACTGGCGAACTGGACCTATGTCGGCCTGCCGCAAGGACATATCGAGCGGTGGATCGGTTACGGCTGGGCGTTCGCAACCATCACTCCCGGAATTTTCATGACGGCTGCCCTGATCGAGTCGTTCGGCTGGTTCAAGCAGGAATCGCGTCCGCTGCGTTTCAGCCGAACAGCGGAGACGTCCTTCATCGTGCTCGGCGCCGCAATGCTTCTCGCTCCGCTGCTCGTTCCCAGGCACACTGCCGCGTATCTCTTCGGTCTCGTGTGGCTCGGTTTCTTATTTCTGCTTGAACCCATCAATCGCCGGCTTCACTTGCCTTCTTTCGAGGGCGACTTGGCGCGCGGGCATCGAGGACGCCTTTACTCGTTTCTCGCCGCGGGCTGGGTGTGCGGCTGGCTGTGGGAATTCTGGAATTATTGGGCGCGCACGGGTTGGATTTACACTTTCCCGATCGGCCAGAAGTGGAAAATCTTTCAGATGCCGGCTCCCGGATACCTGGCTTTCCCCGTGTATGCGTTAGAATGCTTCGCGATGTACGTATACGGCGCGTGGCTCCTCAGCCCCAAATATATCGCCGAGAAAAAATATCAGGAATAGCCGCGTGCGCATCCCCTGCCGATACTTGCGAGCGCTGTTCTGCCTGGCGATTGCGGCGTGCCCGTTCTTTTTCCCGCCTGGGGCGCGCGCCTCCGAACTCAATATTCCCCCGGACGCAAAGGAAGCGATTGATCTGATGTACCTGGGCAAATCGAACGAGGCCATAGCGCTCGCGCACAAGCTGGAAGCCAAGCGTCCGGAGCATCCTCTCGGTTACCTGATCGAAGCCGACGTCCTTTGGTGGAATATCTACTGCAAGTGGTCGGAGCGAAAATACAATACGATTGACGCTTGGAGCCACACGCGACCGGCCGACGCCGACGACAACGCAGAGCTCGCGCTCGCCGACAAAGTATCCCGCCTGGCCGAGGCCGACATCGCCAGGTCCGACACGGCCGAAATGGAGCTATACGCCGGGCTCGGTTACGCCTCGCGCGCGCGTTTATTGGGATTGCGTTACGAGAAAATGCCCGTGGCCCGCGCCGGCGTCGAGGCCCGCAAGCACTTGCTGCGCTGCCTCGAGCTCGATCCCCACATGGCCGATGCCTACCTGGGACTCGGACTCTACAATTATTACGTCGATACTCTTTCGGCCATGGCCAAGATTTTGCGCTTCTTCATGGGCATACCGGGCGGAGACAAGCGCGAAGGTTTGCGGCAGCTCGAAATTGCCTCCAGCGAGGGTGAGCTGACCCAGATTGAGGCGCGATTCAACATGGCCAAAAGCCTGCGCAACTACGATTTCGATTACCTGCGTGCCGAGCAGGCTGCCGCGCCCCTGATTGTCCAATACCCGAGGAATGGCATTTTCTTGCTGCTCGCCGGCGATATCGAGCAGAAACTGGGCCACACAGAAGCAGCCGCGGAGCGGTTTCGCGCGGCGTCCGCACCCTGGGAAGACGGCGCCTGCGGGGGGCGAACGCGCCAGCTAGCGCAGGAAGCACTGGCTTCCCTAGATAAAGCCGGCACGAATCGATAGTATGGGTCGATAGTAAGCGACTGCGGGCAACGGGCTGGCTCACGCTGTCATCTCAACACTGCTGCGGTAAGCTGTGCGAGCGGGCTTCGAGTTGACTTGGGCCTGCTCAGGTGGTATCAGAAACAGGCCGGTTTGGCGGGGGTTCTTCCTATTCTAGGGCGCGGGCTCTGCTTTGCCGCTGAAAATTGTGTCCCGCAAGGGCAGGGCGGAAGCGTCGAAGCCTGCCGAAACTTGGATCGCCGCGCTGACTTCCTCAGCACCCGGCCGCAGCGCCCGGCCGCAGGATCCGGATTGATCTCAAAGCGTTTTTATTTTCCCGGCATCGTGGCCGGATGGCTCGCGAGGAGCGTGTTCGGATGTGTTCGCGCAAGTGGCTAATCGTGGCGTTGGTGGCGTGCGGACTGGCGTCCGCCTGTTCCGATTACAACACCAATCTTTCCATCCAGACGGCTTCGTCCGTACTGACCTTTGTAAGTCCCAGCGCCGCGACTGTGGGCGGCCAGGGTTTCACGATTACGGCCAACGGAAGCGGCTTCTCAACCGGCGCGCTAATCCTGTGGAATGGAACGCCATTAAACACCACCCTTGTCAGCGCTACTCAACTCACAGCTCCTGTTCCGTCCTCGGATCTGGCCTCGGCGGGGACGGTGCAGATATCCATCGAGATTCCCGGGTCTGCCGTGTCCCCAACCCAAAATATTTACAGCACGACGACCACCGCCATCTCAAATGTGGTCCTGTTCACGATTGGCGCGGTGCCCGGAACGCCGCCGACGCTCACGTCACTGTCCGCATCCACAACTTCGGCAGCCTCGACGCCGTATTGCAGCGCGCAAGGCTTCACGCTGACTGTGAACGGTACCGGTTTCACGAACGATGCGGTCGTAAATTGGATTGGAGCGCCGCAGCCGACGACCTTTGTCAGCGCGACTCAACTCACAGCCGCCATACCTGCCATTAAGGCCGCGTTCCCCGGCACAGCGGCGGTCACGGTAACAAATTCGAATGGCACATCGGGTTCCTTGCCCTTTACCCTGTCCACTCCAGGAACGGCTCTCGCGGCTCCCACCGTCGCGTCGATATCGCAAACTTCGGGGCCCGCGGGCAGCTCAGCAGTTACTCTGAGCGTGACTGGCGCCAACATTCTGCCCTGTTCGGTGGTGCAGTGGGTTAACCCGAGCAATGCCAAATCGACTCTGACGACAACCTTCGTCAGTGCTACACAGCTCAACGCGGCGGTCCCGGCTGCTGATTTTCTGGCTGCTGGCAATGCCCAAGTACTTGTATTCACCCCATCCCCGGGCGGCGGCACATCCAGCGCAATCCAATTCACGATCCTGGCTCCCACGATTGCGTCGTTATCGTCCTCGACCACTGCGTCGAACACCACGCCGTCTTGTAGTGCGTCAGGTTTCACTTTGACCGTGAACGGCTCGAATTTCGTGAACGGCTCGGTGGTCGATTGGAACGGTTCCGCGCGCGCCACCACTTTTGCAAGCTCGACGCAACTCACCGCCAGCATTTCGGCCGCGGATATCGCCTCCGCTGGATCTGCGTCGATTACGGTATACAATTCCGGCGTCATCTCGGCCCCCGCATCGTTCACAATTTCGGCTTCGACCCTTGCGGTGCCGGCGATCACATCCATTTCGCCGCTGGGCGCGACCGCTGGAACTGCGGGTTTCCCTGTGACCGTTACCGGCAGCAATTTTCTTCCCTGCTCGAGTGTGCAGTGGGTGGACACCAGCAGCAACGTGACACAGTTGACGACCTCTTACGTAAGCCCGACGCAACTCAGCGCCGCGGTGGCGTCCACGAATATCACGTCTGTTGAAACCGTCCAGGTCTCGGTTGCCAATCCCGCGTCAAGCGCGAACACATCCAACACGGTTCCGTTCTCCATTGCGCTTCCGACCATCACATCTCTGTCTGCGTCGACTAGCTCGTCAAATACGACTCCCGCTTGCAGCGCAACCGGCATTACGCTGACCGTGAACGGCACAAATTTTGTGCCCAGCGGGCTCGTGGTCAATTGGAACGGCGCTCCCGTCCCCACGACTTATGTAAGTCCAACGCAGCTTACAGCCGCGATCTCAGCCGTGGACACCGCCTTCCCGGGTCCGGCGACCGTCACGGTGTCCAGCGCCACGATTCCGGCCTTGGCTTCCGCGTCTTCGCCTTTCACCGTGGCGGCGTCCACGACTCCGCTTCCTGTGCCTGTGATCTCTACTCTCCTGCCATCCAGCGTGGCTGCCGGAGCTCCCGCGTTCATGCTGGGGGTTGACGCGAGCGGCGTTAGCGGCGGCAGTCTGGTTCCCTGTTCGGTTGTGCAGTGGAATGGAAGTCCCCGAACGACAATCTTCGCCAGCCCGGCGGGAGTCAGCGCGGCGATTTCTGCGACGGACGTGGCGAGCGCGGCCACGGTCCCGGTCACGGTATTCACTCTTACGGATGGAGGCGGCGGAGGGACTTCGAACGCGCTGACTTTCACCATTTTTGATCCGCCCCCCACGCCGGCGGCTCGCGTCGCCGTGTTGGCGCAATCTCCGTCTGTCGGCGGATCGACCGCAACGGTTGCCGGAGCACCCTCGTTCTCCACGCCCACCATGAGCACGGACAAGCGCTACACGGTTGTCGTGCTCGCCTCAACCGACGGCGTGACGGAAGTTCCCGGAACGACGCAGAATGTTTTTGTGCGGGACACCTGCACGGGCGCGCCTTCCGGGTGCGTGCCTTCGGTGACCCTGGCATCCGTCGGACTCGACAGCAATCCCGCGGATGGCAGCAGCGTTTCTCCCTCCATCAGTGCCGATGGACGCTACGTGACCTTCATTTCTTCGGCCATGAATTTAGTGGATAGCGATACGAACGGCGCGGCTGACGTCTTCGTTCGGGATACTTGCGCTGGCGTGGCGTCCGGTTGCACTCCATCGACGCAGCGCGTTTCCGTGGCCACCGACGGTTCGCAAGCCAACGCCGCCAGCACTTCGGCGACCATCAGCGGCACGGGCCGCTACATCACGTTCGAGTCCGCCGCAACAAACCTGGACCCATCAGCATCATCCGCGTCTGGTGTTTTCCTGCGCGATACCTGCGCTGGAGCGCCCGCAGGCTGCAAGCCGTCGACGCAAGCCCTGCAGTAGGACAGGCTCCAGCCGCTTTTCTCATCGACAAAAATCAAAATCGGACAGACTTGGAACCTGTTCTGCAGAAATCCGAATCTCTTCAATCCGGCAATAAGAACAGGCGATCCACCGCCAGCTCAACCGTCCAGGGCTGCGGAAGATCACGAAAGGACTCCCACTCCTGTTTGAAAACCTCAGCCTGCACGTGAAAATCGGCCGGACCGGCCGGCGGCGCGCCGATGCGCAGGTCCAGCGTGACGCGAAAGGGAGTTTCCGTCATAGCGGCCGGCCAGCAAGAAAAAATGTTCTCGCAATTTTCCGCGGCCGCCTTTGGCCTCGAACGCACGCGCACGTGATGTGCGCGGATGGCCACGTGCTCCGCCGGACGCGTGAACTCTTGTGCGACGCGGAGCGTGCAGCCCCAATCGATCGCTTCCACGCGCCCGTCGGAGAGGCGCTTGGCGCGCGAAAAATTCTTGCACCCGGTTACGCGCGCCACTTCGAGCGTCGGAGGATGGCGGAAGATTTCTTCTTTCGGGCCCTGCGCCGCCACGCTCCCGTTTGCCAGCACCGCGAGTTTTTCGCACACGCGGTAAGCTTCTTCGAGATTGTGGCTCACGAACAATGTCGCTCCAGAATAGCTGCTCAGCGATTCGCGGAGTTGGCGCTCGAGCGCGCTCCGCAAATGCGTATCGAGCGCCGAGAACGGTTCGTCGAGCAGCAGCGCTTCGGGTTCGATGGCCAGCGCGCGGGCCAGCGCAACGCGTTGCTGTTCACCGCCGGAAAGCGTTGCTGGGTAGCGCTCGGCGAGGCCGTCGAGGTGCACAGCGGAAAGTTGCCGGGCGACGCGCCGGCTCCTCTCGTCGTTCGCGAGGTGCCGCAACCCGAAGGCGATATTTTCCTCCACGGTCAGATGCGGGAACAGCGCGTAACTCTGGAAGAGCAAACCGATGCGCCGGTCGCGCGGGGGCACGTCGATGCCTTGCTCGGAATCGAACAGCACGCGCCCGTGGAGCACGATGCGCCCGCGGTCCGGTGTTTCCAGGCCGGCGATCGCGCGCAGCGTCATCGTCTTGCCAGAGCCCGACGGACCGAGCAAGCCGAGCGGCGCGCCTTCGGCCGTAAATTCGACGGCCAGCCGGAAACCGGGCACGCTTTTTTCAATTGCAACTTCGAGTGGCATGGTTTCGTAGCACAGGCTTTCAGCCTGCGTGAATTTCAACCGCCGAAACTAAATTCAAAAATCCACACGCTGAAGCCTGTGCTACTTACGGCCGTCGCCACAGCCTCAACGCGCGCCGGTTGGTGCCGTAAATGACGGTGAGAACGACAAACGAAAACAGCAGCAGGACAAGCGCCGTGCGGTTCGCCACATCGTAATTGGCGGCCTGCACCTGGTCGTAAATGTCGATGGAGATCGTTCGCGTTACGCCCGGAATGTTTCCGCCAACCATCAGCACCACGCCGAATTCGCCGATCGTATGCGCGAAGCTCAATACTACGCCAGTCACGGCCCCGGCGGCGGAGAGCGGCAGGATCACGCGAAGAAATGTTCCCAGTCGAGATGCGCCCAGAGTCCAGGAAGCTTCGATCAACCGCCGGTCCACGCCCTCAAAGCCCGCGGAAATCGGCTGCACAGCAAACGGAAGGCTGTAGAGCACCGAGGCTACCAGCAATCCGCCGAACGTGAACGGAAGCGTGTTGCCGAACCAAGACTGCCAGAGCCGTCCGGCAAAATGGCGCGGCCCGAGTCCGACGAGGATGTAGTAGCCCAGCACCGTCGGCGGCAGAACCAGCGGCAGCGCGACCACCGCTTCGACCAGAAATTTCCAGCGCCACCGCGAGAACGTCACCCAATACGCAAGAGGCAAACCTGCGGCTAAGAGGATCCCGGCGACGCACACCGCCAGCTTCAGCGAGAGCACGATCGCCTGCCAGTTCAACGCTTTCCTCCGCCGGAACTCCGTGCCGGAAGCACGAATCCAAAGCGCTCCAACAGCGCAGTAACCGCCGGCGTCTTGATGAAATCGAGAAACTCGTGCGCGCCCTGCGGATTCGGCGCGGCGCGAAGCACGACAGCGCCCTGTTGGATTGGCGTGTATAAGTTTTCAGGAATGATCCAGGCGCGCCCCGCGTCCTTCATGGTGGGCGAAACCACCAGAGAAAGCGCGAGGATCCCGACATCTGCGTTTCCGGATTCGACAAACTGCGCCGCCTGCGAAATATTTTCGCCCAGCACCAGCCGGTCCTTCACCGCGTCATAAATGCCGGCCCGGCGCAGAGCCTGCTCTGCCGCGCGGCCGTAAGGCGCGTGCTCAGGATTGGCGATGGAGATTTTTTTTACGTCGGGGTCGCGCAGCACGGAAAAACCTTTGCCAACGTCGACGCCGGAACCTTTTCTCGTCCACAGCACGATTTTGCCAATGGCATAGAGATATGTGCTTCCCGGCGCCGCCAGTCCCTCGGCTTCGAGTTTCTTCGGATAGGCAATATCCGCGGAGAAGAAAACATCAAAGGGCCCACCGTTTTCAATCTGTGTTAGAAAATTTCCGGACGACCCGAGGCTGAGCCGCACAGTGCACCCGGTAGTCTTCTCGAAATCAGCGATCATTTCATTCATCGCAAACGTCAGGTCTGACGCTGCCGCGACCGTGACGGTGCCGCAAGATTTCGCCGCCTGCGTCCGCATCCCGGCGTGACTCGCGCGCGGTGCGGCGAACAGCGACGCCGGCGAGAGCCCGGCCAGCGCAGCCCATGCAATCGTTGCGCAAATCCACTTCATCGTTCCGCCTTTCGGATTTAGACACGCACGATCATGACTTCCGTGGATTTAATGAGCGCCGCGGCCGTCTGGCCTTTTTCCAGGCGCATTTCGCGCGCCGCGTCCGCGGTGATGATCGAAGAGATGCGCTGGCCCCCGATTGAAAGCTTCACCTGCGCCAGCAGGCCGCTGTAGCGCACTTCCACGATCCGCCCGACCAGTTGGTTGCGCCCGCTGATACGGCGGAAATTGCGGCGTCCGGCGAGAACATCCTTTTCCTCGGTGCGCGGCAGAAAACGCTCGATTTCGGACGCGGGGATGCGGTGATGCCCTCCGGCGGTGCAGATGCTGCGCAGCTTCTTCTTGTAGATCCACTGCTTCAGCGTGGGGTAGCTGATGCCCAGCGAGCGGGCGGCATCGCGGGGATTGAGCAATTCGTCGGCGTGCACGGGCGCCTCCAGAAAATACATTTATATCCGAATTTATATTGCATGTAAATATGGATTAATACGGTTTTAGTAGCACAGGCTTCAGCCTGTGGGGTTCCATCAGAGCAAGTGGGTGTCACTGGGTTGTTGAAATTGAAGGACCGTATCGATGTAACGGAACCCCACAGACTGAAGTCTGTGCTACTCCCCGAGAGCGAATGCCAGCAGCACGTTGCCCGGCATGCCGCCGTTGCGCGGGTACCCGGAATTCACGAACAGCATGCCTCCGGCAATTACCGGCCCAGCGCCGTCGATTGAGCCGCCTTTCGCCGGCACTCCATTCACGGTGGAATAGGTCTGCGCGGCGGTATCGAAATCCCAGAGCATCTGGCCGTCTTCGGTGCTGAAAGCGCGGATGTGTCCATCGAGCGAAGGGGAAAATACCACGCCCGGAATCAGCGTCAGCGCGGCGGACTGGCCGGGACTGCAACCCGGCCGCGGCGGATCGCAGGGATGGCTGGGCGCGTACCACGCCTTCGAGCCGTCTTCGAGGTGCAGGGCCGTGAGCCCCCCACCCTTTGCCGGATCGAACGTTGCGCCGCCCACGGGCCCGGCCGTGTTCATCACGCCGGAAACATCGGAAACAGCGGCATAAACTTTCTGCTCATCGCTGGCCATGCCCCATTGCACGCCGCCGTTCAATCCGCCTTTTCCCACGCGAGTCTGCCAGAGAATTTTTCCTTTCGCGTCCGGGTCAAACGCGAAAACGATGCCGGATTTTTGTCCGGCCACAAGTATTTCCTTGCCGTTCGGAGCGCGAACCAGGATGGCCGACGAACCGAAATCAAAATCCGGCCCATCCGGCGGCGGGCAATTCACGCCTTTGCTGCGGCACGCGGAGGTATACGCATCGTTCGCCAGTACCTGCGTGGACCACGCGACGTGGCCGGTTTTCAGATCGAGCGCCATCACGGCGTCGCTCGTCGAAGTTGCCGGCACCGAATAATTGTCTCCCGTGGCCACGTAGAGCAAGCCTCGCTTGGCATCCACGGTTGGCGCCGACCAGATCGGCGCGCCGGATGGCCCCCACTGAGCGACACCCACGCTGTTGGTTCCGGTTTTCCGCGGCGAGTCCACCATGTACGTCTTCCAGATCAGCGAGCCGTCTCGGACACGAAGCGCCGTGACGCTGCCGCGAAATGTGCAGCACGAATATTGAGGATCGAGCGATCGAGTTTCCTCCCAGGACGCGGCGGGAACGAATACCACGCCATTGAGCGCCACGGATGAACCCGTCAACCGGGTCGCGTCATGCTCATCGATCCGTTTCTTCCAAATCAATTTGCCGGACTTGGCGTCCAGCGCATAGGCCCACCCGATCAGGTCCGTGAACACCAGTGAAGTTCTCGCGCCGTCCGGAACGGGAAGAATGGCGGCGCGCACCGGACCATCGGCCTGAAACACCCAGTGCGTGCAACCGGTCCTGGCATCGACGGCTTCGACCGCGCCGCTGGCGCTGCCGACAAAGAGCGTGCCCTTTAATACGACCGGCGCCGCGAAGGCCGTGACGTCTCCCGGAAAACCGAGCGCCCATTTCAGCTTAAGATGCCGAACTTGTGTGGCCGTGATTCCAGCGCGCTCCGGAGGCTGGTAACGCGAGTTGGAGGCGGAAGGACTCCATCCCGCCCAACTGTCATTCGCGGGCCCGGAAAGGATCGCAACATTCGCGGAGCAAAAAACGCTGGCGGGCAGCGGCGCTTCTTCCGCCTTCGTGCCCAGATAATTCGCCACGGCCTGGCGTTCCGCGCGATTGATCGGATAGGCCACGGCCATCATCAATCCGAAATCAAGCGTGCGCAGAATCCGCGTGGCGGATAATTTTTGCAGGGCGTCTCGCGAAGGCGCGCGCGAACCGGCTTGATCATGGCAGCGGGCGCAGCGTTTCTGATAGACGTCGGCGCCGGAGACCGAGGAGGGCTCCGACGGAGACGCAGGCGCGGGATTCTGAGCCGCTACGGGACCCGCGCACAAAAAAATAGCCAGTAGAGCGGCTACGGAAGCGAGACCCGTGGAAGTCATTGCACGTTTCATGGGATTTTTCCTCGGCGAAACAATAGTCAGAGGAATCTTACGATAGATTAACTTTCGCCGCGACGCGAACCTTGCGGCAAGCACCAGTAGCACAGACTTCAGTCTGTGGAGGTCCGGTCCTTGCTAGGACGAACACACACAGGCTGAAGGCTATGCTACTAAGACCTTTGACTTGTCAGGTTGAAAAACGATTCTAGACGCGGGCGGCTTCCACCTGCTCAAACGCATGATACGACGAGCGCACCAGGGGACCCGACTCGACGTGCGCAAAACCCATCTGCTCGCCCAGCTTCTTGTACTCCGCAAATTCATCGGGATGGATGTAGCGCGCGATCGGCAAATGCTCGCGCGTGGGCTGCAGATATTGGCCCAGCGTCAATATGTCGGTGCCTTGCGCGGCCAAATCCTGCATCGCGGCGAGAACCTCATTACGCTCCTCGCCGAGGCCAAGCATGAGCCCGGTCTTGGTGGGCATTTCGGGCGCCTGGGATTTTGCGCGCCGCAAAAGTTCGAGTGACCGTCCATACACCGCGCCCTTGCGCACCTGGTGATAGAGCCGCGGAACCGTTTCCGTATTGTGATTCAGAACGTCCGGGCGAGCGGCGATCACGGTTTCGAGCGCCTTCCAGTCTCCGCGAAAATCGGGAATCAAGACTTCCACTTTGCACGCCGGAACACGCCGGCGAATTTCCGAAATTGTCCGCGCAAAGATGGCCGCACCGCCGTCGGGCTGATCGTCGCGATTCACGGACGTCACTACCGCGTAGCGCAAGCCCATCCGCTCCACGGCTTCGGCCACGCGATCCGGTTCCTGCCCATCCGGGGGCGCCGCCGGCTTGCCCGAAGGCACCGCGCAGAAGCCGCAAGCCCGCGTGCAGATGTTTCCCAAGATCATGAACGTCGCGGTGCGATGTTCCCAGCATTCGCCCATATTCGGGCAGCGCGCACTCTCACACACGGTATTGAGCCCCAGCGTGCGCATGATGCGCTTCAAATCCTGGTAGTTGGGACCGTTGAAGAACTTGACGCGCAGCCATTCCGGCCTGGGATGCGCCGCCGGATCCGGCGAGCTATCTGCCGCCGGCGAAGGGCCGGAGCCTGAAATGATGTGGAATGGGGAAGCCATCGATGTCTAGACATTCTAAGCGCGGGCTCGACAGGACACAAGCGCGGGCGGGACTCTGGATTGCTCCCCTGCGGCCTTAGTTCGCTTCGTGGGTCGCCATGCCAGCAAGAGAGATTCAACGTCCGGGTGCCGTTATCGGGAACAGAACCGCTTCGGGACGCAGCTTGACCGAATTCGACCACGCGGAACCGCGTTGTTTGTGGCTTTTTTACCACGCGCCCGAATTCTGCATATCACAACTTACTGATTCTAATGGCATAAACATAGTTTAGGAAGGCCAACAAAGTGCTAATAGGAACACCTGAGATGAGTTACCAGACAACGATCGATCGACCTGTGAGCACCACAGGCGTAGGCCTCCATACTGCCGTAAGGTCCCACCTGCGCCTTGTGCCAGCCCCGGCCAATACCGGAATTGTCTTCCGGCGCGTGGATTTGGACGATTTTGAGATCGAAGCTCATGTGCGCAACGTGGCTCGCGTGAGCTACGCCACCAGCCTGATGAAAAAAGGCGTCTTGCTTTCGACGACCGAGCACCTGCTCGCCGCGCTCTATTCCTGCGGAGTGGACAACGTCTTCGTCGAACTGGACGCCCTGGAACTGCCGATCCTGGATGGCTCCTCGGAGCCCTTCATCGAGATGCTCGCGGAAGCCGGAATTCGGCGCCTGCGCAAGCGGAGGCGGTACCTGAAGGTCTTGAAACCGCTCGAAGTTTCCGAAGGTGGACGGCGCATCGGCATTTATCCGTCGGACGATTTCCGAGTTCGTTGTTTCGTGGATTACGCGCATCCCGCCGTCGGGTCGCAGGAAATCGAACTGCGCGTGGGACGCGACTCCTTCAGCCGTCTGCTGGCTCCGGCGAGAACATTTGGCTTTGTGCAGGATTTCGAAGGCTTGCGCAGGATGGGTCTGATTCGCGGCGGCTCGCTCGACAATGCCATTGTCCTGAACGAAGCCGGCGTCATGAACGGCCCGTTGCGGTTCCCGGACGAGTTCGGCAGGCACAAGGCGCTGGACTTGATCGGCGATCTGGCGCTGGTGGGCCGACCACTGCTGGCGCGAGTCGAAGCCTACAAGGCTGGCCACGCGCTGCACACGCAACTTGTGACGCGCCTGCTGGCCGATCGTTCGCTTTGGACCGAGACGTACGACGAAGTACCTTCCGTTCGCGCTCCGGTCCACACCCAGACAGCTTCTTCCGCTGCTGACTGAAACCCTCGCTGCCGATACTCTCGCCGGCCCCAATAACGCAATGAAGTGTTCATTTCGCGCCGCCGGGGGTTACCTTGCATTGTCAATTTCCCGGGAAACGCTGAGAATGCAGGCATGACAAATCCTGACTTCGTGATGGTGATTCTGGCAGCCGGCAAAGGAACGCGCTTGAAATCGGCGCTGGCGAAAGTCTTGCATCGCGCCGGCGGCAGGCCGCTCGTCGAGCACGTGGTGCGCGCCTGCCAGCCGCTGAAACCGCGCGAGATCGTGGCGGTCGTGGGGCATCAGGCCGATGATGTGATCGCCTCAGTAGCGTCGCTCGGCGTCAAAACGGTTGTGCAAGAGCCGCAGCGCGGAACGGGACACGCGATTCTCGTGGCGCGCCGGGCAATTTCCAGCCGCGCCAGATTCGTCATTATTTTGCCCGGTGACGCGCCCCTGATTCGCGCCGAAACGCTCGCGGCCCTGGCGCGGGCGCACCGCGAGAGCGGCGCGGCCGCGACCATTCTTTCCGCGGAAATCGAAAATCCGGCTGGCTACGGGCGCATCGTGCGGCAGGACGACGGTTCGGTTTCCGCCATCGTCGAGGATTCCGCGCTCAGCGACGAGCAACGCTCCATCCGGGAAATCAATTCCAGCATGTACTGCTTCACGCTTGAAAAATTATGGCCGTATCTCGCGTCACTCAAGCCGCAAAACGTGCACAAAGAGCTGTACCTTACCGACGCCATCGCGCTGCTGCGGCAAAAAGGCGAAAAGGTGCAAGCCGTCCTGGCATCCGATCCTGACGAGGTTCTGGGCTGCAACACGCGGGCTGATCTTGCCGCCGTCGACTCCGTTTTCCGCCGCCGCAAGCGCGCCGCCGTTATGGACGCGGGCGTGACCATCGAACTCCCGGAAACGGTGCTGATCGATCCCGAAGTTATTGTCGGCGCGGATTCGCGCATCGAACCGGGCGTGCAGCTTCTCGGAAAAACGCGCATCGGCGCGGCCTGCACGATCCGCACGGGCAGCATTCTTTCGGACGCCGTGCTCGACGACAATGTGCTTGTCAAACCCTACTCTATCGTTTCCGCAAGCCAACTCTCGCGTGGAACGCAGGTCGGCCCTTTCGCGCATCTACGCGACGGCGCGCGCATCGAGGAAAACGCGCGAGTCGGAAATTTTGTGGAAGTAAAAAAAAGCGTGCTCGGCAAGGGCGTGAAATCCATGCACCTTACCTACCTGGGCGACGCGCGCGTTGGCAGCGGCACCAACGTGGGTGCCGGAACCATCACCTGCAATTATGATGGCGTGAACAAGAATCCTACGACCATCGGAAAACGCGTCTTCATCGGCAGCGACACCGCGCTCGTGGCGCCCGTGCGCGTCGGCGACGGCGCCTATATCGGCGCGGGTTCGGTGATCACGAAAAATGTGCCGCCCGATGCTTTGGGCGTCGCGCGTGGCCAACAGGTCAACAAAATCGGCTGGGCCGCCTCGCGCCGCCGTAAACTGGCCGCCGCCAGCGGGCCCGCCAAACCGCGGGGCCTCAAAAAACCAAAGCCCAGAGCGCGCAAGAAAAAGTAGTTCGCGGCGCGGGCTTCCGCCTCTGGGGAAAAGTCAAAATCCAGAGGCGGAAGCCTGCGCTACGTGAGCCGAATTGAAACTGTTGCATGGCGGTCCACCTGGTGATACTGTCGCCTTAAATCTGCTCTCGGGAGGACCGGGATATGGGTGTTTGGGTGAACTGGGGCCTCGTCGTAGCTGCTATTGGATTCATTTTTGGCGATCTGGTTCTGGAAGTTTATGAGAGTGTGAATCTTGCCGTGCTGGGTATGTTCCTTCTCGCGGGCGGAATTCTCGGCTTGGCCATCGATTCGGTCGCAGTCGGACTCGGAACTTCGGTAGTCCTCGCGGTTGTCTACCTGGTGGTTCACCGCCGACCCGGCCAGATGCTCCCGAAGCACGTTTCCGGTCACTAAAGCCGATCTGAATGGCGCGGCTTGGCGTGTCTGCGCGTGAACGAAGCGGTCGCAGCGACTTTGTGCCCGTGTGATTTTCCCACTACATTTACAGCTTAATCGATGATCTCGAAATCTTTTCTGCGGTGAAATCCTGCATTCCCGCTACAACCTTCTAACCCTGGGCCTAGGGGCTATCGGGTATTCCAGTCCGGTCTACTCCCTGCCATCTTGAGTCGCTGATCTGAATTCATCACAGGAGACGCAAGGATGCGAGCTTCGCAAAAAGCCTTCGGGCCATTCGTGATTTCGCTGATGCTGCTGGCGGGACCGACAGTCCTCGGAGCGCAAGATTCGGCCAAACAGAATATGAAGGATGCGGGGCACGAGACGAAAGAAGCGGCAAAGGACACCGGGCGTGCTACCAAAAAAACCGCCAAGAAGACCGGCCACGCCGTGAAGAACGGCACGCATAAAGCGGCATCCAAAACGGAGCGAGAAGCAAACAAGGTCAAACATAAGACGGACACGCCTCCATCGACCGAAGTCAAATGAGATAGGACCAATTCCCAGGATACAGCCAAGGTTCAGCCGGATTTGCCGCGCCGCGAAGGCGATCGTGTTCCTTCGGCGGAATATCTCCGCGCCTGTGTTAAAATGTCGCGGGGGAGAATTCAGGCGATGAAATTCGGCGTGGTGGTGTTTCCGGGCTCGAATTGTGACCACGACGCTTGGTACGCCCTGGGCGAAGTTCTCCACCAGCCTGTCGAATTCCTGTGGCATCAATCCGAAGACGTGAATGGGTTTGACGCGATTCTGCTGCCGGGCGGATTTTCGTATGGCGATTATCTGCGCACCGGCGCGATTGCGCGATTCTCGCCGGTCATGCGCGCGGTGGAAAAATTCACGCGCCGCGGAGGCCTGGTCGTCGGGATCTGCAACGGCTTCCAGATTCTCTGTGAAGCGGGTTTGCTGCCGGGAGTTCTGCAGCGCAATGCCGGAATGCGTTTCGTTTGCAAGCACGTGCATATCCGCGTGGAGAACAATGACACGCCGTTCACCGCGGCGGCCAAGCCCGGGCAAGTGTTGCAGATTCCCATCGCCCATGGCGATGGAAACTATTTTTGCGATCAGGCCACGCTTATCGATCTGGAGCGCAATCATCAGGTTGTGTTTCGATACACGACGCCCGACGGCCGCGAAGACGCGGCCGCCAATCCGAACGGTTCTCTGTCGAATATCGCGGGCATCTGCAGCCGCCAGCGCAACGTTCTGGGCCTCATGCCGCATCCCGAGCGCGCAGTGGAAGCGGCGCTCGGCTCTGAGGACGGCCTCATAATTTTGCGTTCGCTGATCGAATCGTTGAAGAGGCAAGCTGCGATTTCGGCCTAGCGCAATGATTTCAGGTTTGATCCGCAAGGTTCGCACGAAAGAACGCACGAAAGAATGAATGTTAAACACTGAAATCAAAATCACGCCAGAACTCGCGGCCGAGCACGGCCTGACCGCCGGGGAATTCGCGGCCATCCAGAAAATTCTGGGGCGCGAACCGAACATCACCGAGCTGGGAATTTTCAGCGTGATGTGGAGCGAGCACTGCTCCTACAAATCAAGCAAGGTCCATCTGCGCCGCCTGCCCACGCGCGGACCGCAAGTGTTGCAGGGACCCGGCGAAAATGCGGGCGTCGTGGACATCGGCGAAGGTCTCGCCGCCGCCTTCAAGATGGAATCGCACAATCATCCGAGTTACGTCGAACCGTTTCAGGGAGCGGCCACCGGCGTCGGAGGAATTCTTCGGGACATTTTCACCATGGGCGCGCGCCCCATCGCAGTTCTCGATTCGTTGCGCTTCGGTCCCATCAGCGCGCAAACTTCAGGGGCTAAAGGCCCAAAAGTCGGGCCCCAAACGGCCGGGCTAAAGCCCGGCCCTCCGAACCCTGAGTCTCGCTCCAAGGCGGATGCCCTTCCTGCAACAGTCTCTCAGAACAATTCCCGGACCGATTCTTCGTCTGCCGCAAGTTCTCTTTCCGCCCCAGCTTCCCTTTTTGCGGCAGGCTATCGTTCCGCCGCAAGTTCACTTTCTGCTAGAGATTCTTCCCCTGCGGATTTCGGAGGGACGGGCTTTAGCCCGTCCGAAAGCGCCGCCCCTAGAGGGGCTTCAGCCCCTGAAGCTGCCGGGGGAGTGGACGAAGAAACCATCGAGCGCAACCGGCGAATTCTCGACGGGGTCGTTCGCGGGATCGCGCATTACGGCAATTGTTTCGGTGTGCCGACCGTCGGCGGCGAAGTGCAATTCGAGCCGGGCTATTCCGCGAATCCGCTGGTCAATGTTCTGGCGCTCGGCATCGCCAGGAAAGAGGATCTTTTCTTCGCGAAGGCGCGCGGCGTGGGCAATCCCGTGATCTATGTCGGAGCGAAGACCGGCCGCGACGGCATTCACGGCGCGTCACTTCTAGCCTCCGCCGAATTCACGGAAGAGTCGCAGCAGAAGCGCCCGAACGTGCAGGTCGGCGATCCGTTCATGGAAAAATTGCTGCTGGAAGCATGCCTGGAAGCCATGCAATCCGGCGCGATCGTTGCGATTCAGGATATGGGCGCCGCCGGACTCACCAGCACTTCGTGTGAGATGGCGTCGCGCGGCGGCCTGGGCATCGAGATCGAGTTGGCGCGCGTGCCGCAGCGCGAACCTGGCATGACGCCGTACGAGATGATGCTCAGCGAATCGCAGGAACGCATGCTCATGGTCGCCGAGCGAGGGCGCGAGAAAGAAGTCCTCAAGGTATTCGCGAAGTGGGGACTCGACGCCGTCGAAATCGGACGCGTAACGCCGGATGGGATGGTGCGCGTTCTCGATCACACAAAGGTCGTGGCGGAAATTCCCGCCCACGCGCTGGCCGAAGAAGGACCGGTCTACCAGCGTCCGCTCGCTGCGCCCGCTCCCGTTGCAACCCCCGCGCGCCTCGTCGAGTTCGGCTCCGCCGGAGCGGACCTCACCGAAAATTTCCGAACTTTGCTGGGCGCTCCGGCAATTGTCTCCAAGCGCTGGATCTGGGAACAGTACGACTACATGGTCCGCACAAACACGCTCGAAGCGCCGGGAGCGGGCGACGCCGCCGTCGTGCGCATCAAGGGCACCAGGCGCGCGCTCGCCCTGGCCTCGGACGGAAATGGCCGGTGGTGCCGCCTCGATCCGTTCATGGGCGCTCAACTGGCGGTGGCCGAAGCCGCGCGCAACGTGGCTTGCTCGGGCGCCAAACCCATGGCCGCTACCAATTGCCTCAATTTCGGCAGCCCCGAAAAGCCCGAAGTGATGTGGCAGTTCAGCCGCGCGATTGACGGCATAGCCGCAGCGTGCACGGCGCTAGAGATTCCCATCACCGGCGGCAACGTCAGCTTCTATAACGAAACGCTTGGGCGCTCGATCGATCCCACACCGGTTCTCGGCGTCCTGGGAATGCTCGAAGACGCCGGGCGCGCCATGGGCATGGCATTTCGCGCGGAAGGCGATGCGGTGCTGCTGTTCGACGGGCGCGCGGCCGGAACGAGCACGGCTAAAAATGCCGAGAAGGAATTCTCCTCGTCTGAATACTCGCGAACGCTGCGCGCGATCGAGGCCGGCGATCCGCCCGCCATAGACCTGGCCGGGGAAAAACGCTTGATCGCCTTGCTCGTGACGCTCGCAAGCGATGGCCGGCTGCAATCCGCGCACGATGTAAGCGATGGCGGCCTGGCCGTCACGCTTGCGGAATCATGCTTTGCAAGCAACGGTTTTTCGGTGCAGGCCGCGCTAACGAGCGGGGAGCGGGACGAGGCAGCTCTGTTCGGCGAACGCGGCGCGCGCGCCGTCGTATCGGTTACTCCCGAAAATGTTGCCGCCGTGCGCCAGGTTGCGGCACAATATGAAGTGGCAGTCGTGGAAGTTGGCCGAGTCACCCGCGGCGAATTCCGCATCTTATTGAATGGCCGGACAGTTGTCAGCGCCGACGTCCCCTCCCTCGCCGACGCTTGGAGCGGAGCCCTCGAGCGGCTCTTGAATTAGAAGCCATCCGAAAAATGGCCGGTAGGGAAGTGTCCGCGCGAGCAAGCGACTTCGATCTTTGTAGCGCCCGCCTGAAGGCGGGCACTTCAGGAATATCCGAAAGGCAGAATGAACAGCCTGGTCCAAATAGAAAACGACCGGTTCCACGATCACTGCGGCGTGTGCGGCGTCTTTGGGCATCCCGAAGCCGCGAAGATGGCCTATCTCGGCCTCTACGCGCTGCAGCATCGCGGGCAGGAATCTGCCGGGATCGTTTCAAGCGACGGCCGCGAGTTGCATCTCGAAAAAAGCATGGGACTGGTGGCGGACATTTTTCAGCCGGAAGTGCTGGCGCGCCTGCCGGGCGATGCGGCGCTCGGTCACACGCGCTATTCGACCGCCGGCGAGACTTCCCTGATGAACGCGCAGCCGATCGTGATTGACTGCAACAAGGGAAAACTTGCCCTCGGCCACAACGGCAACCTGCCGAGCGCGGGAAAATGGCGCCGCACGCTCGAACACCGCGGCTCCATTTTTCAAACCACCAGCGATACCGAAGTGATCGTTCATCTCGTCGCACGCAGCCAGGCGCGCAATCTTTCCGGCGCGCTCGCCGACGCCCTGAATCAGGTCGAAGGGGCGTACTCGCTGCTGGTGCTGACGCGCGACGAAATGTACGCCCTGCGCGATCCCCGCGGCTTCCGCCCGCTGGCGCTGGGGCAGTTGGACGGCGCGTGGGTCGTGGCATCGGAAACCTGCGCCTTCGATCTGATCGGCGCGACCTACCTGCGCGATGTCGAACCTGGAGAAATGCTGCGCATTTCGCGCGCCGGAATGGAGTCTTTGCACTTCGCTCCGCCAAAGCCTTTGCAGCAATGTATTTTCGAGCACGTATATTTCGCGCGGCCCGATAGCCTGGTTTTCGGACGCGTGGTGGAGCAAAGCCGCGAAATGCTGGGCCGTCTGCTGGCGCGCGAACACGCCGTGCCCGCCGACATCGTCGTGCCCGTCCCCGATTCCGGTGTTCCGTCCGCGGTGGGGTACTCGCAGGAATCGGGCGTCCCCTTCCGCATGGGCCTGATTCGCAACCATTATGTCGGGCGCACGTTCATCGAGCCGCAGCAGTCTATTCGCGATTTCGGCGTGAAGCTAAAACTCAATCCCGTTCCGGAGCTTTTGCGCGGCAAGCGCGTGGTCCTGGTCGATGATTCCATCGTGCGCGGCACGACCAGCCGCAAGATCGTGCGCATGGTGCGCGAGGCCGGAGCGGCGGAAGTGCACATGCGAATCAGCTGCCCGCCGACAATTTCTCCGTGCTACTACGGGGTGGACACGCCCACGCGCGAGGAATTGATCGCTTCCGATGAGTCGCGGGTGCGCCCGCGGCTCACGCCGGAGGAACTCGAAGCCTTTGAATCCAGTCTCCCCATGAGCGAACCGCGATCCGATCGCTCGCAGCGCTCCATCGAGGAAATCCGCCAGTATCTCGGCGCGGACAGCCTGGGATACGTCTCGCTGGCCAGTTTGCGCCGCGCCGTGGACGACACGCGCGGCTCTTTCTGCACTTCGTGTTACACCGGCGTGTATCCGGTGGATGGCGCGCAAGGCGAACTGGAAGCCCGCCCGGCGGCGCCGGAAGAAACGCCGGCCGCGGAAATACAAGGGGAAATTCAGGTGGTGCCGAATGAACGTTGAAGAAATACTCCCGGTCCCGGTCAAGGCGAAACCGGATGTAAGCAAAATCATTGTCCGCGAGGCATTGTCCTGGCTGTGGGTCATCCTCGCGTTTCTGTTCATCACCGGAACGATTGTCCAGGCCCGCGTCATTCCCTCCGGCTCGATGGAGAGAACCTTGCTCGTCGGAGATCACCTGCTGATGAGCCGTTTCGGCTACGAAGCGGAATTGCCCATGACGCCTTTTCACGTGCGTCTCTGGCGGAATCCGCACCGCCAGCAGATCATCGTCTTCCGCGCGCCGCTGCCGGGCACTCCGGACTACATCAAGCGCCTGATCGGATTGCCTGGCGACGAACTGGAGATCCGCGGAGGCGTCGTATCCATCAATGGAAAGCCGCTGAATGAGCCGTACCGCGCGGACCCGCCGAATCCAACCGACAATTACGGTCCGGTCACGGTTCCGGCCAATGAATATTTTATGATGGGTGACAACCGCGATGATTCTTACGACAGCAGGTATTGGGGCTTTGTACCGCGCGATAATATAATCGGCACGCCGATCATGGTCTACATGTCGATCGATGCGCCCGAGGAAACCTGGGATCCCGGACATATCCGCGATCGCATGATGACGTATGCCAGCATCTTTTTGCATCCGGGCATCGTGCGCTGGCGCCGTATCTTCAAAACGTTTTGATCTAACGGGAGCGTGCCGACCGGTCCTCCCGCCCACGGTAGAAAGAGTTCACGTTTGAGGCGCGGGCTGCGCTTGCAGTCCGCCGATCATTTATGGATTACGCCGAATCAGGTGTGGACATTTCGCTTGCGGATCAGGCCAAGCAGCGCATCCGGCGCCTGGCTTCGCGCACCTTCACGCGTGGAGTGATCGGCGGCATTGGTTCGTTTGGCGGACTGTTCGCGCTGGACAAAAAATGGCGCGAGCCCGTGCTGGTATCGAGCGCCGATGGCGTTGGAACAAAACTGAAAATCGCCATAGCCATGAATATTCACTCCACGGTCGGCGCGGACCTCGTCAATCACTGTGTCAACGACATCCTAACGCTTGGCGCCGAACCGCTTTTTTTTCTCGATTATCTAGCCATGTCGAAAATGGATCCGAACGTAGTCGAGCAGCTGGTCGAGGGGATGTCGCGCGCCTGCCACTCCGCGGGCTGCGCCCTGATCGGCGGCGAAACGGCGGAGATGCCCGGCTTCTATGCGCCGGGAGAATACGATCTCGCGGGCTTTATCGTCGGCGTGATGGAACGCGCAAATATAAAGAAGACCAGCGCCGTCAAGCCGGGCGATCTGGTTTTCGCGCTTCCTTCCACTGGGCTGCACACCAACGGCTATTCGCTCGCTCGCAAGCTGGTCTTCGATCATGCAGGGCTGCATCCCGAAGCGTACGTCGCCGAAGTCGGCAACAAGATTGGCGCGGAACTTCTGCGGCCGCACCGCTGCTACTGGCCGATGCTCAAGACCACCGTTGCGCGCGGATGGCTTTCCGGAATGGCGCATATCACCGGCGGAGGCATCCCCGAAAACTTGCCGCGGGTCTTGCCGCGAGGCGTGCAGGCGGAAATCGAGCTGGGCTCCTGGCCCGTGCCGCCGATCTTTTCTTACCTGGCCATGCTGGGCAAACTCGAACGCGACGAGCTTCTCCGCGTATTCAACATGGGTGTAGGCATGATCCTGGTGGTCCCGCTGGAAAACCATCGCGCCGTGGAATCCGAACTGAAGCGCCGCCGCGAAAAGTATTACCGCATCGGCCAGATCCGCCGCGGCGATCCGCGCAAACCTCAGGTTGTGTTCACTGGAACTTTGCCGATTTAGTAGCACAGACTTCAGTCTGTGGCCGTCCACTCATCCACGCGGGCCGCTCGGGTTAGCCAAGTTCAACAAGTTCAAACGGAACCCCACAGACTGAAAGTCTGTGCTAATAAATTCACCGCAACCCGGCCTGCTGCACCAGCGGATACGTATGGGTCTGAAACCAGCGCATGTCCTCAACGTAGCGAGGCCAGGAAATGAGCGTCCCGTCGAAACCCATTCGCGAAACGGTCTGCAGCCCCTCAACAATCTGCTCAGGCGTGCCGATCAGCGGATATCCGCCCCATCCCGCCATAAAATGAATTTTCATTGCGCGCAAGGTATCCACCGGCAGCGTCTTAGCATTGATGCCAATCGATTCCGTCAGATTCGTGGCCGCTTCCCAATCGCCTTTCTGGTGAACGTAATAATCGAAGTAGTCCCTGGCTTCCTTCTCGGTTTCGCCCTGCACCGCGTAGCTGGCGTTCCATACTTCAATTTCGCGGCCGTATTCTTCGCGCGCAAGGTTGCGGTAACTGGCCACCTGCCGTCTGGCGCCCTCGACATCGCGCGGATCGATCACCAGGAACGCGACGTCGCAGTATTTGGCCGCGAAGTGTCGGCCGCGTTCCGAACCGCCGGCGTTCATGATCACCGGATGCGGCTTCTGAATCGGTTTGGGCTGCAGGTAACCTTTTTTGATCTGAAAGAATTTCCCGTCGTAATCGAATTCTTCTTCCTCCGTCCACAGGCGCTTGATGATCTCCAGCCACTCCACGGCCACGTCGTAGCGCTTGTCATGCTCCAGCAGCGGAATACCGAACATCTCAATCTCGGACTTGTGCCATCCGGTGACAACATTAAGCGTGAATCGCCCTCCAGTGATGTGATCGATCGTTGCGCCCTGCTTCGCCGCCATGATCGGATGCACGGTAGGCACATGCGAAGTGGCGAAGATCCCGGAATATTTCGTGGACGCGCCAATCCCCGCAGCCCACGAAAACGCCTCAAATCCCGGCCCGTTGAAATTGGTGACTCCGCCAAACCCTCTCCAGCGTCCCACGGGAACGAGCGCCTCGAATTCCATTTCGTCGGCCATGCGGGCAAGCGCCAGCGTGCTCGGCCAATCCGCCTTCAACGTCCCATCGATGGACGTAATCGCGCATCCGCCCTCCAGATTCGTGCTGAAAGTTCCCAGCTTGAGTTTGCGGTCGTTGTAGAGCGGGTTGGTTCTCCGTCGCGTCTCTGCGGTAGAATTTCTCATCTCAGTTTGCTTCTCCCCCAAGTGGATCGGAGTTGCCGCTCAGCGATTTTTAAAAACATGCGACGCCCATTAAGAAAAGGATCTTAGGGCACATCTGTGAAAGAGCAACTAGATTGTTAGGATTCAGACGCCGGCCTCGATCGCCTGGATTATACGTAAAACATACAACCCCATGGCAAACGCGACGGTTGACGATTTAATGGTCGATCTCCTCGACTGGCTGGCTTCTCGCGATCGAACCTACCAGGAAGTCATCGAAGTCTGGCAAACATCATGCCCGAGACTTCCCGTTTGGGAAGATGCCATGGATCGCGGCTTGGTCGCGCGGGAAAATTCCGGCAGGCGCGAGATTGTCAGGGTAACTCCCGCGGGTTTTGCTTTTCTCCAACAGCGAAAAACATCCTAAAAACCGGCCGCTCGTGTCGCGCCCGATCTCATCCCTCGACCCGATTGCCGCGCACGCCCTGTCGTGCTAGCATCCGCGAAATGGGGAACGCGGCCGGGCCACCCTGGAGCGCGATCCTTCATCCTTCCAAATGTCACGCCGCAATTCATTTCCCGGTGCGGCCGCGGCACTCCGCGCGCGCATCGCGAACGGCGCTCAGGGGGTAGCACGATGAAAGCCTACGCAACGCAGTCCATCCGCAATGTGGGCATTGCCGGTCACGGCGACACGGGGAAAACCCAGCTGGTGTCGTCGCTCCTGTTCACCGCGGGGATGACCACCCGGCTGGGAAAGGTCGCTGAGGGAACCACGGTTACCGACTGGGATGAAGAGGAAATCGCGCGCAAGATTACGATTCAAACCAGCCTGGCCTACGCCGAATGGGCGGGCGCCGGACAGTCCTCCGCGGGAGACCAAGCGGAAAAAATAAAGATCAATTTTCTGGACACGCCCGGCTACAGCACATTTCTGAATGACACACGCGCCTCGCTCGTGGCGGCCGACGCCGTGTTGATCGTGGTGGACGCGGCCGCGGGCGTGCAAGTGGTGACGGAAAAAGTGTGGGACTACGCCACGGAATACGATGTGCCGCGCGCCTTCGTCATCAACTGGATGGACCGCGAGCTGGCGAATTACGACCGCGCCATGGAGTCGATCGCGAAAGTCTTCGGCCGCAACGTCGTGGCGCTGCAGCTGCCGATCGGAGTCGAGAAATCGTTTCGAGGCGTCGTCGATCTCATCACCATGAAGGCGCACGTTTACACGCCGGACGGCGACGGCAAGCCGAAAGTCGAGGACATTCCGGATAATTTGGCCGAGGCCGCCAAGGCCGCGCACGAAACGCTCGTCGAAATGGTCGCCGAGGGCGACGACGCGCTGATGGAGGAATTTTTCGAGAAGGGCACCCTGCCCATGGACGACCTGATGAAAGGCCTGCGCGAAGCCTTCGAGGCCAAGCGCATTTACCCGGTCGTCCTTAGCTCGGCGCTGCACAATATCGGCAGCGCCACGCTGCTCGATTTGCTGGCGGACGTATTCCCGGATCCCTCCAAGCGCGGCACAGTCATCGGCCACACGGAAACCGCGAGCAAGGGAAACGAAGTGCAGCGAAAAATCGCTGACTCCGAGCCGCTCTCGATTTTTGTGTTCAAAACCCTGGCCGATCCCTTTGCCGGCCGCATCACCTATTTCAAGGTGATGTCCGGCGTCCTGAAAAACGACGCCATGCCGCAGAACTTCACGCGCGGCACGAGCGAGCGCCTGCAGCACATCCAAGTGATGCAGGGCAAAACCGCCACGGCCGTGTCCGATCTGCACGCCGGCGACCTCGGCACGGTCGCGAAGCTCAAGGAAACTTTTACCGGCGACACGCTCGGCGACAAGGCCGCGCCGATTCACTATCCTTTGCCGCATGTCCCCGAGCCATCCATCACGTTCGCCGTTGAACCCAAAACGCGCGCGGACGAAGACCGCATCGGCCCGGCCATCCATCGCATTCTGGAAGAAGACCCCTCGCTGCGTTTTTCGCGCGATCCGCAGACCAAGGAATTTCTCCTGGCAGGCTCCGGCCAGCAGCACATCGAAGTGGTCGTCGCCAAGCTGCACAAGCGCTATCACGTGGACCTGACCCTGCACCCGCCGAAGGTTCCTTACCGCGAAACCATTCGCGGTAAGGCCGACGCAGAAGGCAAGCACAAAAAGCAAACGGGCGGGCACGGACAGTTCGGCGTCTGCCGCGTTCGCCTGGAGCCGGCGGCACGCGGGACGGGCATCGAATTTGTGGACGATATTTTCGGAGGCGCCATTCCCAAAAACTGGATTCCGTCGGTCGAAAAAGGCATTCGCGCCTCCGCCGAACGCGGGTACCTGGCCGGCTTTCCGGTCGTGGATTTTCGCGCCATCCTCTACGACGGCAAATATCACGACGTGGACAGCTCCGACATGGCCTTCAAGATCGCGGGATCTCTGGCGTTCAAGGAAGGAATGAAGCAGGCGCGGCCGGCCCTGCTGGAACCCGTGATGCACGTCGAAGTCTACGCTCCCGATCAATACTCCGGCGACATCATGGGCGATCTGAGTTCACGGCGCGGGCGCATCAGCGGAAGCGAGGCGCGCGGATCGAGCGCCATCATCAAAGCGCAGGTTCCCTTCGCCGAGATGCTTAATTATGCCACCACCTTGACGTCCATGACGCAGGGCCGCGCCACCTACACCATGGAATACTCGCACTACGATTACGTGCCCGCGGAAATCGCGGAAAAAGTAATTGCCGCCGCCAGAGCCGCGAGAGGCGTAGCGGTGGAGGAAGAGGAGCAAGTCTAGGCGCGCACGTGGAACACGTTTCACAGGCTGCGGAAAAATTACTGGATTTTTGTCATTCCGAGCGGAGCGAGGAATCTCTCCTGGTTTATCTATCGGAAAAGAAAGAGAGATTCCTCGCTCCGCTCGACATGAGAATTAAGGATGGGACTGACTTTTTCCGCATCCTGTTCAGCCTATTTGGTCGAGATGTAGCCCCGCCCAAAAGCAAACCGGCGGAAGCCTGTTCTACACAAGCCAATTTGGCGTTTGTGCATTTCTCCAGCAATGCAATAATCCCCCGATCATGCCAAAAAAACCTCCTCCCCGGTGGCGCAACGCAACGCGCGCCATTCACAGCGGCGAGCCCAAGCACGGCCTGAACGCGCCGATCACCGAGCCGATTGTGCGCTCCTCCAATTTTACCTTTGCCGGCACGGCGGAAATGAAGCGCTGGGCGGAAGGAAAGTCAAAAGCCTACATCTACACGCGCTATGGCAATCCCACTCTCGCCGTGGCTGAAGCGAAAATCGCCGACCTCGAAAATGGTCAGGCTGCGGTGGTCACGGCCTCGGGCTCGGCGGCAATTTCCAGCGCGCTGCTGTCCGTGCTCCAGGCCGGTGACGAATTGATTGCCACGCGCCAGTTGTACGGCGGCTCCTACCGCCTGCTGCGCGACGTCCTGCCGCGCCTGGGGATTCGCGTGCACTTCGTGGAAGCAAATCTCGAAGGAGTGGACCGTCTGGTGAGCGCAAAAACACGCGCCCTGTATGTCGAGTCGCCCACCAATCCCACGCTAGGTCTGGTCGACTTGCGAAAAGCCGTGCTGCTTGCGCGCAAGCATAATCTGGCCTCGCTCATCGACAACACCTTTGCCACCCCCATCCTGCAAAAGCCGCTGGATCTGGGTTTCGATCTCGTGGTGCACAGCGCCACGAAATATCTGGCCGGGCATTCCGACATCGTCGCCGGCGCCGTGACGGGTACCCGCCCGCGCATCGCCAAGGTGCGGGAAATGGTGATTTTCCTGGGCGGATCGATGGATCCCGACCCCGCCTACCTGCTCATCCGCGGCCTTAAAACACTGGAAATTCGCGTGCAGCATCAGTGCAAAAGCGCCATGGCCGTGGCCCGTTTTCTGGAGCGCCATCCGAAGATCGCGCGAGTCCATTACCCCGGCCTGGCATCGCATCCGGACTACCGTCTAGCCAAGCGCCAGATGACGAATTTTGGCGGCATGTTGGCATTCGATGTCAAGGGAGGGCTTTCCGCGGCGCGGCGCTTTTGTGACCGAACGCGAATCTTCCTGCTGGCCGCCAGCCTGGGTGGAGTTGAATCACTCATTGTGCTCCCAATCTACACATCTCACTACCGGATGAGCAAAGCGGAACTATCGGCAGCGGGAGTGAGTCCCAGTACCGTGCGCATGTCGATTGGCCTGGAAGACCCCGTGGATCTGCTCGCGGATCTGAACGATGCGCTCTCGTAATCTCCTATAAATAAATGGCTTAGCTAAATATTAACAACCTGTTGCGATCTCTATTGACCGATGGTGGGGCACCTGATCTACAATCGGGGAGCGCGATTCCTCGTGGCGGGAATCTGCCCCAAAGTTTGGCAGCAATTTTGCTCTCCTTACTACGGAGGGCCGTGCCGATAGTCGTTTCAAATTGGTCCAAAAGACTCTTATGGTCTATCGCGCTCAAAAATCGCTGGCTTGGCTTTTCCTTTCCGCCGGTGTAGTTTTCGGCCTTGCTGGATGCGAGGATTCCGCCAAGACTCCCGCGCAAGTTCATCCTCCGCAAATCGCTCTGCCGTCTCAGGACGCGGTTCTTCCTTCGCTGCCCATCAATGGGGGAAACAGAGTGCTTCGGCCTCTGGGCCTTCAGACGCCCAACGCCGCCGAGCAGTTGGCAGCCGACAGCCAGGCAGCATTCGACGCGGGAGAGCAGGATTTCCAGGCCGGGCACTTGGGCAAGGCGCGCGAGGAATTCGATGACGCGCTCGACCAGTTGCTGGCCAGCGGCTTCGATCTCGACGGCGACCCGCGCTTGAGCGCTTTGTATCACCACATCATCGACACCGTCAGCCTGGACGAACTGGAGGCATTTCGCGCCGGCGACGGTTTCAGCGAACAGAAATCCACGCCCGCGCCCATCGACGAAATCGCCGAGGAGCCCATCCCGCAGCCCGAAAAATTCGATCCCAATTTGCGAAGCCGCGCGGAAGGCGAAGTGAGCGCCATCGGCCACGACGTTCCTCTGACCGTGAACGATCAGGTGCTGGCCTATTTGAATTATTTCCAGACGCCGCGCGGCAGCGCCATCGTCGAAACCGGACTGCGCCGCGCGGGCCGCTACCGCGCAATGGTGCAGCGTGTTTTGAAGGAAGAGGGCCTGCCTCAGGATCTGATTTATCTGGCTCAGGCCGAAAGCGCTTTCCAGCCGCAAGCCGTGTCCAAGGCGGGCGCGCGCGGAATGTGGCAATTCATGTCCTTTGCTGGGCGCAAATACGGGCTGCAAAAGACCTGGTGGGTGGACGAACGCCAGGATCCGGAACAGGCCACACGCGCCGCCGCGCGCGATCTGCGCGATCTCTACAACCAGTTCGGCGACTGGTATCTGGCCATGGCCGCGTACAATTCCGGCGCCGGCACCGTGCAGCGCGCCGTGGAGCGAACCGGCTACGCCGATTTCTGGGAGTTGTACCGCCGCAACGTGCTGCCCAAGGAAACTCAGAACTATGTACCGATTATTCTGGCGCTGACTTTGATTTCCAAGGATCCCGCGCGCTATGGCATTGAATTCGAGCCCGAGCCGCCGCTGGAGGCCGACACGGTCAAGCCCGGGCAAGCCATCGATCTCCGGCTGGTGGCCGAAACCATCGATACGGATTTGGAATCGCTCCGCAGCCTGAACCCCGAACTCCTGCGCCTGGTTACGCCGCCCGATCCGGACTTCGTTTTGCGGCTGCCCGAAGGCACCGCGGAGCGCTTTTTCGCGGAGATCGCGGCCATTCCTCCGGAGAAGTGGGTCAGCTGGCGCCGCCACAAAGTTGAATCCGGGGAAACACTTTCGTCGATCGCCAAGGAATATCGCGTCTCTCCCGCCGAAGTGGCCGACGCCAACGAGCTGACCCCTGGGACGCCGCTCGATGCGGGGCAGAAACTGATTATTCCCGCCGCCGAGCGGTCGGAAACCACGATCGGAAAGCTGATCCGCTACCGCGTGCGCCGGACGGACACCATCGGTACGATCGCCGACGAGTTTGACGTAACCCCCGGTGAGCTGCGCAAATGGAACCACTTGCGGGCGAACCACGTGGCGCGCGGAACTTCCCTGCGCATCTATCCGGGCGGCATGGCTCCCGAGCCTCCGCGCCGAGAGTCCAGGGAAATCCGAGACGCGGACGCTGCGCCCGGCGACTCGGTTCCTGCGCTTCACAACGGCAAGGCCAACGTGCCGGTCATGGAAGCGCGCGCCACGAGCACCGTTGTGCACCACGTGAAACCGGGCGAAACGCTGTGGTCGATCGCTCGCGCCTACCAGACCACCGTGGAAGCCATTCAGGCCGGCAACCGCTATTTGTTCAGCCGCCCGCTCCAGGTGGGCGATACGCTCACGATTCTTCCCACCCGCTAGCCGCTCGGGCGTTCGCGGCCGAGCCGCCAGTCCCATCTTGCTTTTCATTCCGACTTATCCCTATAGTGTGAGCGATATTGTGAGCGGGTTCGCAACCGTATCCGCCCCGGCGCGCGCCGCAGCGGCTGGGTCCCGGAGACAGTGAAGCAATGACCGGAAAGGCAAACCGGAATCTCATGGATTTCGGCTAATGCTTGACAACCCGCGGGATTCCGTTTATAAGCCCGCGATGGTTTCAGGCGCCGTCGAGTTCCTCAAAATGGCGACGAATCGAAGGGAGAACGTGGATGGCCTACGAAAAAGAAGATCAGGGCGACGAAAACGAGTTTGTGCATTTTGAGGAAGAAGAACTCGGCGGCGACCCGGAAGAAGTAATCGAAGAGGAAATCGAAGAGGAGCTGGTCATCACCGAACGCCCAGGCGCGGCCGACGCGCCGCAGCCTCCTCCCGCGGCGCCGAAATCGCCGGCCAGGAAGAAAGCGGCCGCCAAAAGCACGAAGAAAGCGGCGGCCAAAAAATCCAAGGCCAAAGCCAAACCTGCCCCCAAGAAAGCCGCCAAGAAAAAACCGGCCAAGAAGGCGGCCAAAAAATCTCCGAAGCGCGGCAAAAAGCGCTGACGGCCTTCGCCCGGCGAATGCCGGCGGAAGAGCAATTCACTAGCCGGCTATTTACCGGCGGCCCGGAGATTTTTCTGCGGACCGCCGGTTGACTCGGGAGTACTGCCCTTGGGAGCACGCCCTTCTGTTTCGTTCCGGATCATCGCTCCAAACTGCTCTTTCAGCCATTTCGGTTCTCACCCAAGCTCGTTGATCCCATTTCCGTCCAACTGCTTGTGTTTCCCGTTGCGGAACAATTTTCTTGCCGCCCACATCATTCGTGACTAGCATGGCGGGAATGAAGCTGGCCGTCGAGCACGTTCGCCGGATGCGGGGCGGTGCGCAGGCCCAGTTGATGCGCTGCGATGACCAGGCTTACTACATCGTCAAATTCCAAAACAACCCTCAACATCTGAGGATTCTGGCGAACGAAATGCTCGCAACACGCCTGGCGGCCCGCCTGGGATTATGCGTGCCGCAGGTTGAAGTCGTGGAGGTACGCCCGGAAATCATCGCCTATACGCCGGACCTGGTGATGCAATTGGGGCTGGGACGAAAACCGTGCGCGTCCGGAAAACAATTCGGATCGCAGTTTCCCGGCCACCCGGCGCGCCTGGCGGTTTACGATTTCCTGCCGGACGAGCAGCTCCTGGCCGTGCGGAATCTTGCGGATTTCCTGGGCGTCCTGGTCTTCGACAAATGGACCTGCAACACCAACGGCCGCCAGGCGATTTTTTTCCACGAGTCTTCAGACCCTGGAGATGCAACGCCCGGCCCCGAACCGTCCGTTTCCCGTGGGCCGGGCTACGCGATAAATCAGGCGGCGCCGAGTCACACGGCGGTGAGTCACACAGCCACGAATCACGCGACGACGAATTACGCGACGACGAGTTCCACGACGGCCGGTTACACATCGATGAATTACACAACCATGATGATCGATTTCGGATTCTGCTTCAACGCCGGCGAGTGGGATTTCCCGGATGCTCCCCTGCGCGGCTTGTATTCCCGCCACCATGTCTACGACGGCGTCCGCGGAATGGAGGCCTTCGAGCCCTGGCTCGCGCGCCTTGAAACGCGGATCACCAGCCGGGTGCTGGGCGAGGAAGCCGCGCGCATCCCGCCCGAATGGTACGCCGGCGACTGGGACGCGCTCGAGCGGATGCTCGAGCGCCTCGATCGCCGGCGCCAGGGCGTCCGCGAACTGATCCTTTCGGCTCGCAACTCCGGCCGCGATCCGTTTCCGAACTGGAAGACCCAATGAGAATCAATGAGAGCCACCGAGAGACAGTGAATGCCAGAGACAGCCAGTGAAAGCGAGTGAAAGGATGCCCAATGCCTGACGAAACCTTGCAATTCTGCACCTATCACGTGGTGCGCTACCATCCCAATCTCATTCGCGACGAGTGGATCAACATCGGAGTCCTGCTGTTCGTTCCCGCCGACCCGCCCCGCGAGGCGCTTCCGGCCGGGCGGGTGCGGCAGCGCTGGATCGAGGAACCCGCCGACTTCCTGCGCCTGCGGCGCCTGCACCCCGGCGCCGACGCGGAGCTGCTGCTGCGCCTGCCCGCCGAATTCGACCGCCAGTTCGCCGGGCGCGAAATGGAAGCCCAGGCCATCCTCGAAAAATTCGACGAAACGCTGTCCAATGCCGTGCAGCTTGCGCCGCGCAAAGGGCTGCTTTCCCCCGACCCGGACGCCGAACTCGACCGCCTTTTCCGCGAGCAGGTCGAGCCCGTGCGCGACACGCGGCGCGGCACGATTGAGATTCGCACCCGCAGCGACCTGCGGGCCCGGGCCGCGGACTATTTCCGCAGCGAAAAAATACTGCGCCTGATGCAGCGCGGCGTGCGCGTCGAGGAGTTCACGGCTCCGGGCGATCCCATGCGCATCGATTTTTCCTATCGCCGCAACGGCACCCGCGGCTTCGTGCATTCCGTGGCCCTCGGCCGCGATCCCGGGCAGGCCAAACTGCTGGCGTACACGGCCGGGGCCATCCGCGAACGCGTGGCGCACTCGGAATTTCTGGCCGTCACCGAGCGCGAGCCCGCGCGCGGCAACGTGCGGGACCAGTTTGTTTCCGGGATTCTGGCCGAAAGCGACATTCGCGTGGTGCCGCTGGGGGAACTGCGAAAGTGGGCGCATGACGTGGCCCCGGTGCTGCGCTCGGAAGGAATCTAACCCGTGATCGGCAGTTTGAAATGGGCCGCTCGTGATGGGCGACAGGGGGTGACCCGTGATTCGCGACGGACGAAGAGCGGCTCGTAACAGGCAAAGCTGGTTTGCGCCGCGGCCAAGGCCACGGTTACGGGCTTAGAGTAAAAAGCGCGTGGCGTAGCCTCGCGCCGGTCCGGTCGAACGCGCCGCCCGTCGTTTCCCTACAGAATATCCTCGCTCCACGATTCCAGATAGGCCTTCACCTTGCCCACGAACTGGTGGGCCACCGCCCCGTCCACGACCCTGTGGTCATAGGACAGCGTCAAGTACACCATGGAGCGCACGGCAATGGCGTCGTCGATTACCATGGCGCGCTTCTGAATCGCCCCGATCCCCAGAATGGCGACGTTGGGCTGGTTGATCACCGGCAATCCCATCAGCCCGCCGTAGACGCCGGGATTGGTGATCGAGAAGGTGCCCTCCTGAACTTCTTCGGGCTTCAACTTTTTGGCGCGCGCGCGTTCGGCCAGATCGTTCATGGAGCGCGCCACTCCCAGGAAATTCTTCTCCTCGGCATTCTTCAGCACCGGCACGATCAGGCCCCAGTCCAAGGCCACCGCGATGCCCACGTTGATCTCGCGGTGCAGGACCACGGTGGCCCCGTCCGCCGAAGCGTTGACCGTCGGAAACGCACGCAGGGCCTCGACGCAAGCGCGCACGAAGAACGGCATGAACGTCAGCTTGGTGCCGTACTTGGTTTCGAACGCCGCCTTCGAATGCTCGCGGATTTTAGCAATCTTGGTCATGTCCGCTTCGTCGATGGAGTAGACGTGCGGCGAAACCCGCTTTGAGGCCACCATGTGCTCGGCAATGCGCTGGCGCATGTTGCTCATCGGCTGGGCTTCGTAGTTGCCGAAATAAATGCGCTCGCGCGGAACAGCATTTTCAAGCACCGGATGCACAACCGTTCCTCCGCCCGCGGGTGGAGGCGCGACAGCCGCCGATGGAGCGGGCGAGGAAGACGCCGAGACCGAAGAAGGGACCGGAGCGGAGGCCGAAGCCGGAGCAGCAGTCTTCGCTCCGCCCGATCCGACCGCGGCAAGAATGTCTTTCTTACTGATACGTCCTCCGGCGCCGCTTCCCTCCAGCCCGGCAAGATCCACGTTGTGTTCTTTAGCCATCTTGCGGACCAGGGGAGAGCTGCGAATCTTTTGGCCGTTGCCGCGCATGGCAGGCGGAGAGGCTGCCGCACCGGCAGGAGCCGGGGTCTGCGGAGCGGGCGTGCGCGCCGGCGCAGTGGGAGCCGGAGACGGAGCGGCGGCCTTGGGCGCAGCGGCCTTTTCCGGAACCGGCGCCGTAGGCGAAGCTGGAGCCGGCGCAGCGGCCGCTGCGGGAGCCGAGGCCGCTGACGCCGCGCCATCCGCATCGATTACCGCAACCACCGTCTGAATCGGGACGGTCTTTCCCTCGCTGACCTTGATTTCCTTCAGCACGCCGGCCGACGGCGCGGGAATCTCGGCGTCGACTTTATCGGTCGAGATTTCGAACAGGGGTTCATCGCGCTCCACGCGGTCGCCGGGCTTCTTGAGCCACCGCGTTATGGTGCCTTCGAAAATGCTTTCCCCCATCTGGGGCATGATGACGTCTACGGCCATTGTTTTTCCTCTCTTCGTATTCCGCAATTGGCGACCGGTGAATCGCGCGGGATGAAATCTCCTGTTTCAACGAACCCGCGATAGGCGCCAGAGTTACGAATCGGCTTATTCACCACGAATCACGAATCTCTAACCACCAGTCACTAATACTTTGCCAGTTCCCGCGCCGCGGCGGCAACCTTCGCGGCATTGGGCATGAAATAATCCTCCAGCCCCGGCGCGTAGGGTACGGGCGTGTCCAGCGAGGTCACCCGGCGAATCGGGCCGTCGAGATCCTCGAAGGCGCTTTCCGTCACGACCGCCGCGATTTCTCCGGCGATGCCGCCCGTTCGCGTGTCTTCGTGCACCACCAGCAACTTGTTGGTTTTGCGTACCGATTCGAGAATCGTTTCGCGGTCCAGCGGCAGAAGCGTCCGCAAGTCGACCACCTCGGCCTCAATGCCTTCCCTGGCCAGTTCCGCGGCCGCCGCCAGCGCCGTATGCACCATCGCCGCGTAACTCACGATGGTCAGGTCGCGGCCCTCGCGGCGCACCGCGGCCTTTCCTATCGGCACCGTAAAGTCCCCGGCGGGCAGTTCTTCCTTGATGCGGCGATACAGAAACTTGTGTTCGAAAAACAGCACCGGATTGTTATCGCGAATGGCCGACTTCAACAAGCCTTTTGCGTCATAGGCCGTCGCCGGGCAAACCACTTTCAGGCCGGGCGTATGCACAAAATACATTTCGGGATTGGCGGAATGAAACGGTCCGCCATGCACCCCGCCGCCTGACGGTCCTCTCAGCACCATCGGCACCGGCGCGCCCCAGCGGTAGTGCGATTTCGCCGCGTAGTTGGTAATCATGTTGAACGCGCAGGCGATGAAATCGATGAACTGCATTTCCGCGATGGGCCGCAAGCCCGCGTAACTCATGCCCACGGCCGCGCCCACGATGGCGGATTCGCTGATGGGCGTGTCGATCACTCGCTCCCAGCCGTAGCGCGCCAGAAGCCCTTCCGAAGTTTTAAAGGCGCCTCCGTACACGCCCACGTCCTCGCCGATCAGGACCACGGCCGGATCGCGGTCCATTTCCTCGAACATGGCCTGGCGAATGGCTTCGAGATACGTTGTCTCCGGCATGGTCAACGCCCCGCCTTGGCGCGGACGCCCGCGCGCGCGGTTTTTTTGCCGGCCTTGGACTTCGGCACGGCCTGCCCGGAGACTGCGGGACGCGCGCCATTCACCGAAAAGGATTTCGTCGGCCATTCGGCCTTCACGCTGGACCGCGGCGGCATGACTTCTTCCTTGGGCCTCTGCCAGTCGGCCTCGATCGTATGGCAACCCTCGCAGTAGACTCCTTCTTCGGCCGATTCGGGCGGAGGGAAGGGCGAGTTTTCCGCGAATTCGACGTCGGCTCGAATTTCGCGCGCGATGCGCGCGTCGATTTCCTTCTTCGTTTTCGGGTCCCAGAATTTTTTCTCGGTCAGCACCTTTTCGAACAGATCCAAGGGGTCGCGCCGTTTCCAGGACTCCAGCATGGCTTTGGGAACGTACTCGGCGGAGTCATGCTGCGCGTGTCCGAGCATGCGCATGGTTTTGGCTTCGATCAGCACCGGACCGTGGCCTGCGCGCGCATAGGCCACCGCTTCGCGCGTGGCGCGCTCGACGGCCAGGATGTCGTTTCCGTCCACAATGGCGCTCTTCACGCCATAGGCCCTGGCGCGGTCGGCGAGATCGTGCAGCGCGGATTGCTTCTCCGTCGGCGTCGAGTAGGCCCATTGATTATTTTCCACGATCAGAACGAAGGGAGCCTTCTGCACCGCCGCAAGGTTTAATCCTTCGTGAAAAACACCGGTGGAAGTTCCGCCATCTCCGACCCAGGTCATGGTCACGATTTTTTGGCCCAGGTAGCGTCCGGCCATGGCAATGCCGGTCATCACGGGGATCAAATCGCCCAGCATGGAGGTGGGTGAAACCACGTGGCGCGATTTCAGGTCGCCGAAATGGCTGGTGCCGTCTTTGCCGAGCGTCGGCGAAGTGTAACGCGCCATGTGCTGGGTGACGACATCGCGCGGCTTGAAGCCGCGCACCAGCAGCGCGCCGATGTTGCGGATCATCGGAGCGATCCAGTCTCCGGGACCGAGCGCGTAGGCCGTACCCACGGAAATCGCTTCCTGCCCCAGGCTGGGGTACAACCCGCCCACGATTTTGTTCTGGCGGAACAGCCGCACCATCTGCTCCTCAAGCTCGCGGTTCAGCCGCATGAAGTAATAAAGCTCGAGGTGCTGTTCGCGGGTCAGGGTCGGGGTCATTTTTTTTCCAAGTTGCCGGGCGTCAAACGGCTGGCGGCAGAGCCTTACCGCTCCAGCCACCGGACAAACCTCTGCTGCTCTTCTGCTTCTACTATTCCGCTTCTACTATACTGCGGCCGGCGCCGCCCGGTCTTGGTGCGCGCGGAGCATGACTTCCAAATCATCACGGCCGCAGAGGCGCGGCTCAAGCCCCCAAATTTCCGCCAGGTGCGCCGCGATCCGCGCGGCGGCACGCTGCAACTGCTGGCCGCGCCCCAGCAATTTTTCGAGCGACGTCGCGCGCTTTCCGGCAATCCCGCAGGGCACGATCAGATCGAAATACCGCAAGTCCGTCGAAACGTTGTACGCAAAGCCGTGCGAAGTCACCCAGCGGCTCAGATGCACCCCGATCGCGGCCAGCTTTTCCTCGTCCCTCACCGGCTCGCCAACCGCGGACCCATCCGCCACATCGACCCACACGCCCGTGCGTCCCGGAACGCGCCTCGAGGCAATGCCGAACTCGGCCGTTGCACGGATCATGGCTTCCTCAAGCCCGCGCACGTACCAGGCAACATCGCGGCGAATTTCGCCCAGGTTCAGGATCGGGTAGCCGACCAGCTGCCCCGGCCCGTGATAGGTGATGTCGCCGCCGCGGTCGGTCTCAAAAAAAGAAACGCCCATGCGCCGCAGCATTTCGTCCGGGGCCCGAAGATTGGAGATCTTCCCGCTGCGCCCGAGCGTAATCACGTGCGGATGCTCGCATAGCAGCAGCACGTCCGGAACAGCCGCGGCTTTGCGCGCAGTCGCCACGCGCCGCTGCAGCTCCCACGCGGCGGCGTATTCCACGAGACCCAAGTCGACGACCAGCAGCTCTTTCATTTCTTTCGCCTGCAAACCCGAAACTCTTAACTTTTTTTCGGCGCCAGAAGCCGCTCGACCTGCGCCAAATGATTGAGATCGTGCCCCGCCATCATTTGCATTATATGATCGACGGTCTCGACGCCCCGCTCGGCGTGCATGCCAAACTGCTTCCGCTGTTCCGCGGTCAGCGATTTAACCAGCGCGAGATTTGCTTCCCGCAATACGCGAAATTGTTCCAGTGATTTTCTTGCGTCCCGTTTTTCGTAATGGCCCGTGGCGGCCCACGCATCCTGATCGTAAGCTTGCAGGGGACTTCCGGGCGCTCCCAGAATCTGCCGGATCCTCCACCCCGTGACAATTTCTCCGTCCGCCAGATGCGCGTTGATCTGGCTCGCGGACCATTTTCCCGGCGCGGGACTCTTGCGCAGTTTCGCTGAAGAAGCTCGCTGAATGAGACGTTTCAGCTTCGCCGCCGTCGCGGCCTGTACTTTCACGGGGTCTTTCCCGGCAGAGTGCCCCAGGATGCGCTGAATGTAATCCTGCACCGCTTCTTTCATGAATTCTCCCCGTCAATTCCAATTCAATTACAACGGCCGCCCAGGGTTCCATCATTTCAGCGAAACATGCCGTTACTCTCAACTCTAAATCGCCGGCTCCCAACTACCTTTACGCGTTGATCGCCAGGCCGCGCACCGCCGCAACCGCATCGGACATGGCCTCCCACACCGTCGGGTGCGCATGCACGGTAGACATCAGATCGTCGACGGTGGCCTCCAGTTGCAGCGCCGCGACCGATTCCGAAATAATTTCCGTCGCCAGTGGACCGATAATATGAACGCCCAGAATCTCGGAGGTCGCTTCGTCAGTCACAACTTTGATGAAGCCTTCATGACTGCCCAGGATGGTGGCCTTGCTGTTGGCAAGGAACGGAAATTTTCCGGTCTTGACCGCGAAGCCGGCCTCGCGCGCCGCGCGCTCGGTCAATCCAATCGAAGCTACCTGCGGCTCGCAGTAGGTCGCGTTCGGTATCCGGGTTTTCTCAACCGGCGGCATGATCTGCTTGCCGGTGATTTTCGCGACACAGGTGATGCCCTCCATAGAAGCGGCATGCGCCAGTTGCGGCATCCCGGCGACAATGTCGCCGATCGCGTAAAGTCGCGGCTCGGCCGTCTCCATGTACGGCCCGACGTGAACAAAACCTCGCTCCAGCCTCGCTTTCGATTTTTCGAGGCCCAGGTTCTCCGTTTTGGGCACGCGCCCGACCGCCATGAGCACGCGCTCGGCGGAAATGGTCTGCGTCTTTCCGGTTTTGTCCGTGAAGGCCACGCTGGCGCCCTGCGCGTCTTTCTTCACGGACTCGACTTTGGCCTCGGTGAAGATCTGAATTCCCTTCCTCTTCAGCGATTTTTCGAGCTCCGCCGAAATTTCCTCGTCCTCCAGCGGCGTGATCCGGGGCAGCATTTCGAGCACGGTAACCTGAGTCCCGAAAGAATTGAAAATCGAGGCGAACTCGACGCCAACCGCGCCCGCTCCGACGATCACCAGCGTCTTGGGCACGGCAGGCAATTGCAGAATTTCGATGTTGCTGAGGACCGTTTTCCCGTCGATCTCGATTCCCGGCAGCGAGCGCGCCGCCGAACCCGTCGCGAACATGATGTGCGTGGCTTCAACTTCCGTGATATTGCCGTCCTTTTCGACACTCACACGGCCCGGGCCAACCCACTTCCCCCAGCCCTGCATGCTCTCCACTTTGTTTTTGCGGAATAAAAACTCGATGCCCTTGGCATGCTTGTTGACCACCATTTCCTTGCGCGCCAGCGTTGCCGGCCAGTTGAGCGAGAATTCCTTCACGTCGATGCCAAACTCCTTGGCGCGCTTGAAGCTGTCGTAAATCTCGGCGTGGTGTAACAGAACTTTCGTGGGAATGCAGCCCACGTGCAGGCAGGTTCCCCCGAGGTATCCGTCTTTTTCGACGACCAGCGTTTTCAATCCCCATTGCGAGGCGCGAATCGCGGTGTTGTATCCACCCGGACCGCTGCCGATGATAATCAGATCGTATTTAGCCAAGTGTCCTCCGCGGCAGGTAAGAGCATCCCTCACCCGAAAGCGGATGAGTACGCTCCCGCGTGCCCAGACCATTAGATGAAGTGGAAGTGCAGCCGGCGTCCACCCTTTAGCACGGCTTGCCCTGATTAAATCGGGGCCTGCGCGGGAATTCCGCGCACCGATTCTATCAGGCGTAAGAATGCCTAGCAATGTGGGCGCTGGAGGGAGGGATTACAAGGCAGGAGTAGGACAGGCGTTCAGCCTGTCGGGTTAAGTTTTGTACCCGGCGAAAATTTAAAACTTACCGGCCCTGAAGCCTGTCCTAGAATCTCCTTTAGGAAGTTTTCTGAGCGGGCCGGGTTACGTTACTTCGACTCTCGCTTGGGACTTGAGTGCTTCACGGACCTTGGTAAGCAAGGTTTCCCTGGTGAACGGCTTGGACAGCAAGGTGACCTCGGTATCGGTTGGCGCAACCTGTGTAAAGCCCGTATATCCAGACATATACACGACTTTCATCTCGGGCCTGGCGTGAATCATTTGTTTGGCCAATTCTCGGCCATTCATTCCAGGCATGACCATGTCCGTGAGCAGCAAGTGGATCGGCCCATTATGCCGTAAGGCATTCTCCAAGGCCGCTTGGGGATCTCCCGCCTCGAGAACGGTGAAGCCGCTGTCTTCGAGCAAGCTTCGCGCCAGCCCACGAAGCGCTTCTTCGTCCTCCACGAGCAAGATGGTTTCGGAGCCGCGCAAGGATTCGGCGGGGGCCATGGGCGATTGCTGCGCGCGGGCCGTACGACCGGCGCGCGGCAGGTAGATTTTGAACTCCGCGCCAAGCTCGGGCTCACTGTAAACCCAGACGTGGCCGCCACTTTGCCTTACGACTCCGTAGACGGTCGAAAGCCCCAAACCCGTACCTTTGCCAATTTCCTTGGTGGTAAAAAACGGCTCAAAAATGTGCGCCTGAGTCTCCGCATCCATGCCCACGCCGGTGTCCGTAACCGTCAGTTGCACATAGGGCCCCGGTAATTGCGGGGGATGGCGTCGGGCATAGTCTTCGTCCAGCTCGACATTGGCCGTCGAAATCATCAGCTTGCCGCCATTCTTCATGGCGTCCCTGGCGTTGACGGCAAGGTTGATGATTACCTGCTCAATTTGGCTTTGGTCCGCCACTACATTACCGAGCGCGGGGTCCAGATTCGTCTTCAAATCGATGTGCTCTCCGATCAGGCGTCGCAGCATTTTTTCGACGTTGAGGACAATCGCATTCAGGTCAAGAATTTTGGGCTCAAGAACCTGCTGGCGGCTGAAGGCTAGGAGTTGACGGGTCAGCGAAGCCGCGCTCTGGCCCGCCTTTTTGATTTGAGAGCATTCCTTGTGCAGCGGATCCCCTGGGGGCAAGCGTTGTTCCAGAACCTCGCTATAGCCGATGATCACGCTCAGCAAATTATTAAAGTCGTGAGCGATACCCCCGGACAATTGTCCTATCGCTTCCATTTTTTGCGTCTGGCGCAGCTGCTTTTCGAGCGATTTTTGCTCGGTGATATCCCGGAAAATTGCGATTACGCATTCCTGTCCGTCGACTTCAATGAGTTCGGCGGAATTCGAAGCGGTGCGAATTTCGCCGGACTTCGTCCGGAACGTGATTTCCTGGTCGCGCACCGAGCCTTGCCTCTTGAGCAGTTCTATAAACGCAGCGCGATCTTCGGGACGAACCCAGAATTGCAAATCCATGGAGGTACTGCCAATCACTGCCTCGCGCGAATGCCCCGTTACGCGAAGAAAGCTTTCGTTCACATCGAGGAAGCGGCTGTCTGAGATCGCCGCGATGGTGATCGGTTCGGGGTTGGCATTGAAGGCCTTGCGGAATTTTTCTTCCGCAATTCGCCGCGCGGTAATATCCACAAAGGTTCTTTCGCTTACGTCCGGCGCACCATTTTTGCCCTCCACGAGCGTGGCGCTGCCCAGGACCCATACCTTGCTCCCATCCCGGCGGCGAAGGCACTCCTCGTGATCAGGCAGGCTTTTCGCTTTCTGTAGTTTGGCGAGAAAGGCTTTCCGGCCGTCGCGATCGAAATAGAGATCGGCGGTCGAAGAGCCGATCAGTTCTTCGCGCGTGGAATAGCCAAACATTCGTGCGCAGGCCAGGTTGCAGTCCAGAATTCGTCCATCGAGAGCCGTGCGAATGACTCCCGCCGGGCTTCTTTCGAATAGCAGACGGTAGCGCTGTTCCGCGGACTCAAGTTCCAAACCTTGCTCCGAAAGCCGGCGTTCGAATACCGAAGTCAGAACGGCGAGCGCGAGGATCATGAGCGTTACAATCGTGATACCCGCCGCTCCCAGCATGGTGATGCTGATCGCGTGCGACAGGTCCGGAGCCACACCGTCATCGGTGAAACTGGCTGCGGCCATTCCGGTGTAGTGCATCACCGGGATGGCAATGCCCATGACCACGGCGCTTATAATCTTTCGCGGGCTCACGCCCCTTTTTTCATCCCGTGCCAGGAAGGCCAAGCGAAGCGCCGCAAACGAAATCACGATGGCAAGGGCGATCGACAGGGCCACCAGAGCGGGATTGTAATGGCACATGGCCGTCGACCGCATGGCGTTCATGCCGATATAATGCATGGCGGCGATTCCAGCGCCCAGGACGACGCTGCCGCTCATCGACCGCCATAGGCCCATGTTCTTGCGGCTGACGACGTAGAGGGCCACGCCGGAGGCTAGAATGGCCACCCGCAGCGAGAGCATGACGGTCGGCCAGTCGTATTCAATTGGAACGGGCAAACGGAACGCCAGCATCCCAATGTAGTGCATGGACCAAATGCCCAGCCCCATGGCTATGGCGCCGCCTGCCAACCAGGCTACAAAGATGCGGCCCCGCGCAACGGTCACCCGGCCAGCCAGATCGAGAGCGGCGTAAGACGCACAAATCGCAATGATTACGGAGAGCGCGACCAGATGGTAATCGTAGGAACCTACCAGCACTGGGTGCATGGAACGCAAGAATTTCCTTTTAGGCGTCAGCCGGGAAGTTGCGCCTCGATTTTTCGAATTCCGTTCCTTCGCGGTGCAGAGACCTAGGCTGGTTATGGCCGGGTATCGCCAAACCATCGAATCCAAAGGGCGGGAAGAGCCCGGTGTCGCCGTTGACCGATATCCTGACTCTCAACATGTTAGAAGGCGCGGCGTTCGAGCGTCAATTAACGAGTTTTAAGTGATTGTTTAGTTAGACAAGTGCCTTCAGCTTTAAAATCGATGCGCAACAGGGGCTCTTTTAGCGGTGTTGGACGGGCCATTCAGGGCTGGGCGAATCTCGCAACCGGCGTCGCCCGACGGCTGAAAACCAACAGGCTGTAGCCTGTTCTACCTTTGGGGCAACGGTCAGCGGCAATAGAAAGCGGTGGACATGAAGGGGTTTTCGGCGAGAAGATTCGTGGCATAGCTTCATACGGGAGGGCATTTCAATGCCATACGCTACCGAGGAGAATCTGACCGATCTTGCGCTGAAACAGTGGGAGGCCTGTCACTCCCCGAGGCTTCGGCAAATCATGAAATCCTTGGTCAAGCATGTTCACGGATTCGCGCGCGAGGTGGATCTGAAGCAGGACGAATGGTTGATGGCCATGGACTGGCTCGCGCGCACCGGAAAGCTTTCCTCGGAGAAGCGCCAGGAGTTCATTCTGCTCTCCGACGTGCTTGGACTCAGCATGCTGGTTGATGCGATCAATCACCGGTTTCCGGAGGGAGCAACGCCCTCGACCGTCATTGGCCCGTTCCATATCGACGACTCGCCCGAACTGCCCATGGGCGCGGATCTGGCCGAAGGCCTTGCGGGGGAAACCTGCTTTCTGGTGGGGACCGTGCGCGGCATGGATGGGAAACCGGTTGAGGGCGCGAAACTGGATATCTGGCAGGCAGATGCCGACGGATTGTATGAATCGCAACTCGGTGCGGAAGAACCAACGCTGCGCGCCATTTTTCACACCGGCGCGGACGGCAAATACGCGATCCGCACCATAGCGCCGCCAGGATACTCCATCCCCATGGATGGCACGGTGGGTGACCTGCTGCGGCACACGGACATCTCGCACTTCCGGCCAGCGCACATCCACTTTTATATTTCCGCGCCGGGCTATGAGACGCTGATCACTCACCTTTTCAAGAAAGACGCAAAATACATCGACTCCGACGTGGTGTTCGGCGTGAAGGATCAGCTGATTGTCGAGTTCAAGAAACACGCGCCGGGCAAGACTCCGACGGGAGAAATTTCGTCCCAGCCGTTCCTGGTGGTGAATTACGATTTCATCCTGGGCAAATCCAAAGTGCAGCCGAGCGGGGAAATGGCTCTGAGCGAGGCTGCCGGCACGTCCGGCGCCAAGCTATAAAAGCGGCTTGGACATCAGGATGAAGTGCACGGGAGTTTTTGTAGGCGTGGGATCGTTGTAAACCGCCGTCCCGGTTTCCGCGTATCCCAGCCGGTGATACAAGTCCTGCAGTTCCTCACGAACGTTGACGATTTTCAGATCGCAGAATTGGCAGCCCGCGCCGCGAAAATATTCTTCCACCGCGGCGATCAGGCGTCGGCCCAGACCCATGCGCTGGCGCGACGGATCGATGGACAACATACCGAAATAACCACGCTGGCCGCGCAGCTCAAAATAGACACAGCCGGCAAGGCTCGAAGCGTCCTCCGCCAGCAGGAACTTTCCTTTCTCCATGAGGCTGCGGACCGTGGCGGGGTCGGTGCGGTCGCGCTCGATGAAAAACTGCTCGACGAGAAACGCGGTGTTGACTAGACGGGCGATGGCCTCGGCATCGCTCACGCTTGCAGTTCGCATGGAAATCATTGGACTGGCTCATCATACCAACTTCCGCAGAAATTATACTTCCCGCGATTGTGATTCACTCTCGTTCACGACTCATCTTGAGTTCAGGGAATTGTGGACCACTGCACTCCGGGGTACAGACTCGGCAGGCGCATGGCTCGATATTGATTGGAACCGGGAGTGGTCGCCTGCCACACGACTTGTGGCGTTGCGCTCGATCGGTCCAGTTCCTGGATGATTGAACCTCCCTGCGCCGCGGCGAAATCGGCTTCGATGTGACCGTCAGGGAGCAAAATGACATCGCCGCCGAAGTAGCTGTAAAAGCTCGCAGGAGGGGTGTAACGCGACCTAACGGTTGCGGTCATGGCCCGTTCATCAACCTGCAGGACAGTTGCCGTTGAATAGTGGCAGGGCGGCGAACCCGCCGACCCGCATCTTGCGCTCGAAAGAAACTGCCGGTCGTTTCCGTTGTCAAAAACTCCAAGCCGAAAAACCCCCGTTGAGTTCGGCGTGAAAAAGGCGGGGTCATGTTGGGCGTAGAACCAATCCGTCGGGTCGTTCCCGCCAACAAGCTTAAAATCGCCGTCCGGCCCGAGGCGCCAGAGAATTTTCCCCGAGCCTCTCCCGTCCCGATAATCAATCTTGACGATCCAACTCTCATGCCGAATGGAGAAAAGGAGATCATGGTCGTCGGCCGAATAGAGCAACGCATTGCCGTGAGTCCAGTCCGGCAAGCTGAAGGGATGGCGGTCGATATCGAGATGGTCGAACGTATTCCAAACCCAAGTCGGTTTGAAATTCGAGTCCACGTCGACGTCGACCAGCAGGTCGCCGAGAACTTCCTTAACGCCCGGAAATCCGGGCAGGTTGGTAAATGTTTTGGTTAAATTTGCCAATAGAACCAGGTGTCCGTTCGGCTGCGCTAGTACATCGTGGTGAAGTCCTATGAGTTTAAATTTGTAGCCCTGCTCCGCAAGAGATCGACCGAGGTTCGCCAAGGTAAGTTCGCGGACCGTGTTGCCGGCCAGATCGACCTCGCGAATGACGTTGACCGTGCCAGCGGGCAAATGGCTCGCGATCGTGGAAACGGTCGGAGTAGCGGATGAAATAAGAACTAAAAAATGACCGTTGGGCAGCAACTTGATGGGCTGAACGGTATCCAGATTCGAACCTTCATAGCGGTAGGTCCAGAGAACATTCCCCTGGAGGTCGGTGACAAAAGCCTGTGACGCTTCCGGCGGCATCATGGTGTCGAATAGTTCGACGCCATCCTGCGGGTGCTGCCCGCTCGTCGTGAACGCTTGGACAGGCGCGGTACGCGGCGGCGTGCCGGTTTCAAACGTGTGTGCAATATCCTGAAGGACGGTGCCGTTGGCCAATTTCACCGTGGCTTGCATGTGGTACTGCGTCCTGGAGCGCATTCCGGCCACGTAGATGGTGATCATTCCGCCGTTAGCGGATGGCGTTTGCTGGGACCATGTGGTGAGCCCCATGTGGACATCGGGGCCGAATTGGACGGAAGCTTCGCCCGGCGCCGGCAAATAAATCGAATAGGCGGCCACTTGTGGATTTGGCGTAGAGGTGACATGACTCGGCGCAATCACCGACACAGTGGCAGTGGCAAAATGTTCCCCAGGCGAAGCGGAGAGCGCAGCCTTGACGATTACGTTCGTGCTGAGCGGGACGTAAGGAGCTGTGTAGTTCCCATCCACGTCGATGCTGCCTACGGACGCGTTGCCTCCTGGAATTTGGTTAACGGACCATTCAATCGGGCCACCAGCGCCCGTTGTAGCGGCAAATCTTAACTTTTGTCCGGGCCTCAACACTGCATATTCAGGGTCGATGGTCACCGATCCGTTCCGTTTCGGCATTGGTGGAGGCGATTGCGGGGGTGGTTCCTGGATCCGGCGGGATGGCACCGTGAGCTGAATAGCTGGGCCGTAGCCAAACAGAAAAACAATCGGGATCGCGATCGCCATCCATTGAGTTCGAAATCGATTTGTCATCTTCGAAGTCCCGGGCGCTGCGTTCTGAATCAATGCGGCCCGCGACGGGACACCACGGTGCCCGGCCATTCACACGGATAAACATAGTACTAGATGAGATCGGCGAACAGGCGGTTCCGCAGCGATCTTCAAAATGGAAATATCAGTTCTTGCATAGGTTTATGGAACCTGTCGGCCGCAAAATGGAAATAGAGAAGGGGGTGTGAGAGACTCGAGAAGATAGGGGTCAGGATAACGTTTCGGGTAAGGGAGGAATCGCAAAATGATTTCCAAACGTAAATACCTTTGGATTTTGACACTGTTGCTGGCCCTGCCCCTGCTGGCTGCCGGAACACCGGCTGCATATCAGGGCGGCGGATACGGGGGAGGACAAGGAGGAGGCCGCCGAGGGCCGATGTCACCCGACGATCAGTTGAAGCGGATGACCAAGGACTTCAAACTGACGGCTGATCAGCAATCGAAGATCAAGCCCATCCTGGTGGACGCCCAGAAGAAGATGGAGGACGTGCGCAACGATTCCAGCATCGACCGGCAAACCATGCGCGGAAAGATGATGCAAATCCGGCAGGACACCAATAATCAAGTGCGCGATCAGCTCGACGACAAGCAGAAGGAAAAGTTCGACAAAATACAGCAGGAGCGCCAGGACCGCATGCAGAACCGCCGCGGCGGCGGGTTCGGAGGTCCGGGCGGGCCGGGCGGAGAAGATCAGGGAGGGAACCCGCCGCCGCAGAACTAGCGGCGCGCTTCTTAGGTCTTAGGTAGCACAGACTTCCGTATGTGGGGGAATCTCGGCACGGACGAAACCCCACAGACTGAAGTCTGTGCTACCTAAGAGCAATCAAAACCCGTAGAGCTTGGCGGGATTCTCTACCAGGATGGTCTTGCGCGTCGCCGCGTCAGGAACCCACGTCGGCAGTAAATTCAAAATGTGGCCGTCGTCGATTTTGAAAAACGGCGTAATTTCCGCGAGGCTGCGGCCGGGCACCGGAAGTCCCGGATGCGGCCAGTCGCTGCCCCACAAAATTCGCTGAGGATTTGCGGCCACCAGCGCCTTGGCGATCGGAACAACATCCGGATAATCGGGCGCGAGAGTGGAGCTGCGGTACGGCGCGGAAATCTTCACATAGGCCTTGCCGGTTTTGAGCAGGCCGAGCAAAGAACTGAAGCCCGGCTGGTCGACGCCGAGCGATGCTTGGGTGCCCGCAAAATGATCGAAGACCACCGGCATGGGCGCCGCCGCCACCAGATCCTTGATGCCGTCGATTACCGAAAGCCGCGCGTAAATCTGAATGTGCCATTTCCGGCCTTTGATTCTTTCCACGGCTGATTGAAAACGGCGGCGGCCAATTTCGGGGTCGGTCTGGCCCGCCGTCTCGAGATTCAGACGGATGCCACGGATGCCGGCGCGATCCATTTCGTCCAGCGCAGAATCGGGAATTTTGTCGTCAATCACCGCAACGCCGCGGGAACGCGCGCCAAGTTTTTTCATGGCGTCCAGCACACCGGCGTTGTCCGTGCCATAAACGGTCGTCTGCACGACGATTACACGGCTGATGTGCAGCGCGCGATGCAGGGCGCGCAGTTCATCGACCGAAACAGCCTCCGGAGTGTAGGGACGCGTCGCCGAATACGGAAAATGTTGCGGATCAAAGGTGTGCACGTGACAGTCGCAGGCGCCCTCCGGCACCGCGAAGTTCACCGGCGTCGACGGCTGTGAAGCGCTTGCCAGAGCCACGTTTGGCCTCCACTCAAAGGCAGCCGTCCCGGCTGTCAGCGCACCAATGATGATCTCGCGCCGCGTGAACATGGAAACTCCTCCTGTAATTTACCGCGAGAGTATAGCGCGAAGCTCAGGCAGTGTAACCGGCGATTCGCGGTGGACTGGGCGCGCGAAACTTGCTTTTGATGCTTCGCGGCGCGCTTGGTACAATTCACGAAACCGTATAACATCTTGGGTTCATCGAGAGATAACGGAAAACGCTCCGTTTATGGAGGAAGCATGCTGTCGAGATTAAAAATTGGCGTCTTCATCGCACTGTGCGCGTCGCTTGGCGCCGCGATCATTCTTCCCGCCGCGCGGCCCGCCCCTCAGCCGCAATCGTCGCTCGCAAACAATCCTCAAATGATCGAAGACCTCGTGTACGCGAACCGCATTCTGTACCAACAGGACGTGCTGGACGGCTTCGGCCACGTCAGCGTGCGCAGCGACAAGGATCCCAGCCACTTTTTGATGGCGCGCAGCATGCCGCCGGCCCTGGTCACCTCGAACGACATCATGGAGTATGACCGCATGGGTGAGCCGGTGGACGCTCGCGACCGCAAGTCTTACCTGGAGCGCTATATCCACGCGGCAATCTATCGCGTTCGCCCCGACGTGATGGCCATCGTGCACAGCCACTCGCCGGAAGTGATCCCGTTCGGCGTCACCGGCACGACGCTGCGGCCGCTCTATCACATGAGTGCTTTCCTCGGCGCCGGGGCTCCCATCTTCGATATTCGCGATGACGCAGGCGCGACCGACATGCTGGTTCGAAACAACACGCTGGGAGACGCGCTGGCAAAGTCTTTGGGCAGCAGTTATGTGGTGCTGATGCGCGGCCATGGATTTGTCGCCGTGGCGAATTCGATTCCGCGCGTGGTTCTGTATTCGATTTACACGCCGATCAACGCGCGACTGCAGGCGGAAGCGATGAAACTGGGCAAGGTCGAATACCTGTCACCCGAGGAAGCGGTTAAAGCAGCCGCGGGCACGGATGCCGGCGTCGGCCGCCCGTGGGAACTGTGGAAGTCGCTGATCGGAAAGATCCAGTAAAGCAGCTGAAGGCCCGCAGTCGACTGCCCGAAGTGGAAGGGCAAGATTTGGGAAGCCGGAGTTGACGGACCGGGGTTGGAGGGCCGGGCTTCAGCCGGGCCGTCAAGGTCGCTTTTAGAACCGGCTTTAGCCGCTGAAGTTGAACGTTGCGGCGCGCGCCAAGAGCAATTAGACCCAAGGAGTTTTTCGCCTCGCGAGCGGAACGCAGCAATCATTTTAAAACAAACAAATGGAGCTTACAGACCAATTCAATGAAAACTTACAAAATTGCAGTCATTCCCGGCGACGGCATCGGCAAAGAAGTAGTCCCCGAAGGATTACGCGTGCTGGAAGCCGCGGGAAAACGCTTCAAATTCAATTTTGCGCTGACGCACTTTGACTGGAGCTGCGAAACCTACATTAAAACGGGAAAAATGATGCCCGACGACGGCCTCGCGCAGCTGCGCCCCTTTGACGCGATTTTTCTCGGCGCGGTGGGCTATCCCGGCGTGCCGGACCACATTTCGCTGTGGGGCCTGCTCATCCCCATCCGCCGCACGTTCCAGCAGTACGTGAACCTGCGCCCGGTGCGCATGCTGAAGGGCGTCGAATCGCCGCTGAAAAATGCCAAGCCCGGCGAGATCGATTTCTACGTGGTGCGCGAAAACGTGGAAGGCGAATACTCCAACATCGGCGGGCGCATGTACAACGGCACCGACGAAGAAATGGCCATGCAGCAAACTATCTTCACGCGCCGCGGCACGGACCGCATCATGCGCTACGCCTTCGACCTGGCGCGCAAACGCAAAAAGCACGTCACCAGCGCCACGAAATCCAACGGCATCATCCACACCATGCCGTACTGGGACGAGCGCTTCGCCGCCATTTCCAAGGAATATCCCGACGTCCGCACCGACCAGTTTCATATCGACATCCTCGCCGCGCATTTCGTGCGCCGCCCGCAAATGTTTGACGTAGTGGTGGGATCGAACCTGTTTGGCGACATCCTTTCCGACCTGGGCCCCGCGGTGGTGGGCTCGATCGGCATCGCCGCCGGCGCGAACCTGAATCCGCCCAAAAAATATCCCTCCATGTTCGAGCCCGTGCACGGCTCCGCCCCGGACATCGCCGGAAAAGGCATCGCCAACCCCATCGGTCAAATCTGGTCCGGCGCCATGATGCTGGATCACCTGGGCGAAACCAAAGCCGCCGCCGCCGTCGAGCGCGGCATCGAGGAAGTCCTGACCAAGCCGAAATATTTGACGCCCGACGTCGGCGGCAAAGCGACTACGCAAGTTGTGGGGAAGGCGATCGCGGATACGCTGGGGAAGTGATTTTGGATACTGGCGGAGAATAAGGTGGGCGGCCCTCTGAAAAAACTAAGATCAGCAGCCCCACCTGTTGCGCGACGCGACAGATGGGTCTTCCTCAAGAACTTCTCGCAGGATAAGGTTGTGCCTCCGGCCTTATAATCGACCTTCAATGGAACTGGAAGTCATCAGCAAGCTGCGCGGCGCCCTCAGAACAGAGCTATCGGAGAGTCAGGTCGTCTACACCCTTGCGCTTTTTCGAAAAGTACTCGCCCACCGAGGGAGCGCAACAAGATTTTTTTACCTCCAATTCTTCTGCGACTGGGCATTCCATGTGCGCGTCGACCGAGCAGGCGCAAAGAGAGTGCTGCGTCATTTTGATAACTGGTCACCAAAGTTCCTGGAAAAAGATACGGCCGCCGATGCTTGTAGATTCTTTCTTCTTTTTGGATTTCACCTTGAGTTTAACTGGCTTTTTCGGGAGACAGGGTTACCGGAAGTCACTGAGAAATGGTGGTGTGATTTCCTTAGGTTCTACCTGGAAGTAATTGCGGATTGCCCAGCGTCCAGCGTCGCGGATCTTGGGCTAGAATATGTTAAAGAGCTGGCGGTAGAGAGAATAACAACGGGCTCGGCAGTCAGTTACTTTTGGAAAGTGACCCTTAAGACTGGTGATCTTAGACGCTTGCCCTTTGATCCGGATTCTTTCTTCAACGTGCGGCCAACGCACATTGGCGAGCCGTGGCTATGGAAGGGGCCGGTCGCCGCGATGGTCGGGCTCCCAGAAGGCTGGGTAACCGATAACGAGCCCAACACTGGATATCAGTTTTCGATGTACCCTGTGCTTCACACTCGGGAATCTGCAATCAGAAAAAGAGTGTTCTTGTACGGGAACATCGTTCTCAAGAACGCCGCGGAACCAACAATGGAGGCCATCGCTGATCGCCACGAAAGAGTGATTCTCGAAAGAGCTTCCACTGCCAAGTTCGAGCGTCTAACCCCGTTGGAGAATGAAATTCGACAGGATGGCCAGTTCCCGCGGTCTCTTCTCAGGGTTGGCCATGTCCTTCCGTCGTATTGCGGGCCAGAGTATTCCCTGTACATCGATAGTCCAAAGGGAGTTCTGCTACTAATCTTGATGTGTCCTGAAGGGAAAGACGAAACCTACCTGCCCGCCCTGAAATGGATCGGGGAAACTGTGCTGATGATGACTCGGGAAGACGATACTCCGACACCACCTGCATGATTCCTGAGTCCAACTAGGCGGTGCACTGAATCGCTTTCCCTTTCCTTCTCGGCGGTGAAAAATTACCATGCCACACAACGGCATGCCGCCCGGTCTTAAAGAATGACCCTGTGCTACGGCCAGGGTGCCGCAAATGCCCGCTCAGCGGAAAAGGCCATGGAAACCGAAGACAAAGACAGGCAAAGCGCCTCGGAAGAAACGAAGCCGCAAACGGGCGGGGCGCCGAACGGCTGGCAACTTTCAGCCAGTATCGCGGACTCTTTTTTTTTCGGTCGCTTATCGAATGCAGGGCAGCGCGGCCGGCGCCGAGGACATGGTCCAGGAACTGAGCCCTCACTGCGCCAGCGGGCGGCGCGCGACGATTTCGGCGACAGCCCGGCGGTGGGCTGCGTCGGTCGCTTTTCCTTCGTGGCGGTGCAGGATTTCCCAGCCTTCAAAATATCTTTCGAGCTGGCCGGGACGCAGGCGATGCGGGCCGTCTTCTTCGCCGGGCGCGTTGATGTGGACGATGGAGATCAGGATGCCGCCGGGGGCGACGCCGCGCTTGGCGGGCTCGAACAGGTTGCGCTGAAGGTAGTAACAGATCGCGATCAAATCCCAGCGCGCGGGTTCGATCTCGAATTCGCCTTTTTCCAGATCGGCGACCGCAGCCTTGATCTTCACGCCGCGCTCGAGCGCGCGGGCGCGCAGGATTTTAATGGCCTCCGGAGCGCCGTCGACCGCCGTGACTTTCCAGCCCTGTTCCGCAAGCCAGAGAGCGTTACGGCCCGCTCCGCAGGCGAGATCGAGCGCCCGGCCGGGCGCGAGTTTGGCCGCCGTGTCCACAACGAGGGGCGTGGGCGTAGCGTCCAGATCTTCCGCGGCGCGTTCGCGTTGGCGGTAGCGCTCGTTCCACTCGGAAATCTTCATGGGTTTCATCGTTTCTGGACCTGCCGTGCGAGCGAAAGGCGCAGCCGCGCCTGGCCGGAGCCTTTCTTCGTCGCGCGGGCACGCCAATCGGCTCCGCTACTACAATTGCAAAACCTGCGCATGCAGAAGCGCCCGTGCTTCCAGAGGCTGAACCGGACCTTCGATTTTCGCAAGCGAAATACGAGATAGGAAAGGCGCGCCTTCTGGAAGTATAATTGGGCAACAACCCGCAATTTGAATCCGGAAGGCACAGGAGACCAGCGATGCGCGCACGCACACGATGGGTGGTGATGGCGATTCTGGCGGTGTCAGCGTTCGGACTGAGCAACTCGGTTCCCGCAAAAATGGGAACCTTGAATGCCTATGTCACGAACAGCCTGGGCGACAGCATTACGGTGATCGATCTCAGCACGCTCAAAACGACCGGAACAATCAAAGTCGGCAAGCGTGTGCATGGCGTTTGTGCGCAGGCGGACGGACAAAAACTTTTCACGACCATCGAGTCGGAAAGAACCCTCAAGGTGATAGACACGGCCACAAACCAAGTGACGGCGACGATTCCCTTGCCCGGCGTGCCGAACCAATGCGCCTCCACTCCCGACGGCCACTTTGTTGCCGTACCGAATCGCAGCGGGGATACCGTGGTCATTGTCGATATTCGATTGGGAAAAATCGTCAAAGAGCTGCCGGTGAAGAAGCCGCACAATGCTTACAACACGGGGCGCAACGACGTCCTGTACATTTCTTCGATGGGAGATCACGAGATCGATCGCATCGACCTTAAGAAAATGGAATACACCGACAAGATTCCTGTCGGCGGCGTTCCGCGACCTTACGCCGTGACTAGAAACGAAAAAACGCTGTACGTGGCGCTCTCTGACTATCACGGGTTCGAGATCGTGAACATTCCCGACAAAAAGGAAATCGCCCGCGTGGACCTCCCTGCCGCGCCTCCCGCGGATTGCATTCTCGAACCGCACACGGAGACGCACGGGCTGGCGCTTTCGCCCAACGAAAGGGAACTCTGGGTGACCAGCCTGTCGGACAACGGCGTTTACGTGTATGACATCGCCGCGAAAAAACTTTCCAAGGAAATCCGCACCGGCGAGTGCCCGAACTGGATCGGCTTCTCTCCCGACGGAAAGTACGTGACGGTAAGCAACTGCGGGAGCAACGACGCGACCATCATCGACGCGAAGACCCGGCAAGCCGTGGCCACCATCAAAACCGGCGAGGGCCCCAAGCGCCTGCTGGCCATGGTCGTGCCGGCGTCCTAGGTTTCAGTAGGACAGGCTTCACAGACTGCGGAAAAAGTACCGGATATTGTCATTCCGAGCGGAGCGAGGAATCTCTCCGGGGCTTAACTGTCAGAAAAGAAAGAGAGATTCCTCGCTCCGCTCGGAATGTCAAACGCATTTGGCGACTTTTTCCGGAGCCTGTTCAGCCCGTCTGGTTTTGATTCTTGCCCAGCATTCGCAAAGCAGACTGGCTGAAGCCTGTCCTACCGCGACCCGATGCACAACCACTCCATGCGTTTCATGCTGGCTCTGCTTGCGGGATTTCTCGCGGCAGGACTGAGTTCGGAGAGCGCCATGTCACAAGATCGCGAACAGGCACGCTCGATGGTCATCGCCCAGGGCGGAATCGTGGCTTCGGAATCACCGCTAGCGTCGCAAGCGGGCGCCGCGATTCTGGAGCGCGGCGGAAATGCCGTGGACGCGGCCATCGCGGCGCACGCCGTCATGACGGTCGTGGCGCCAATGTGGAATGGCATCGGCGGCGATTTGTTTGCGATTGTTTATGACGCCAAGAGCGGAAAATGCTACGGACTGAATGCCAGCGGCTGGGCCCCCGCCGCGCAGTCCGTCGAGCGGTTGCGCCAGAAGGGTTTTCGCGAAATGCCGGTACGCGGCATTGAAGCCGTCACCGTTCCCGGCTCCGTCGATGGCTGGCAAAAGCTTCTGGACCGCTTCGGCAAAAAGAAAATGAATGAAGTGCTGGCTCCGGCCATCCAAATCGCCGAAGACGGTTATCCGGTTACCGAGTGGATCGCCGAGCACTTCGCGGACAATGTAGATCTCTTGCGCCAGGACGACGCGGCAGCGCACACCTTCCTGATTTCCGGTCGCGCGCCACGCCTCGGCGAAGTCGTTCACAATCCGGACCTTGCCTGGTCTCTGCGGCAAATCGCTCAGGATGGACGCGATGCGTTTTACCGTGGAGAAATTACCGAGCGCATCCTGGCGGTGTCCGCGCGCCACGGCGGCGCGCTTACGGCGAAAGATTTTGCCGACTACTCGAGCGAATGGGTTGAGCCGATCTCGACGACCTATCGCGGCTGGACGGTCTACGAGATGCCACCGAACGTCCAGGGCATCGGCGCGCTCGAGATGCTCAATCTCATGGAGCACTTTGACCTGCGCGCCTACGGGCTTAATTCCGCCCGCGCGCTGCATGTGCAGATCGAAGCGAAAAAACTGGCCTACGCCGACGTGATCCGCTACATCGGCGATCCCAGAATGTCCCAGCTTCCGGTGAGCGAAATGATCTCCAAAAAATACGCCGCCGAGCGCGCGAAATTGATCGATATGAACCATGCGAATTGCCAGGTAGGGCCCGGCACGCCGGTTCCTCCGGCGGGCGATACTACTTACCTGAGCGTCGTGGATCGCGAAGGAAACATGGTTTCGTTTATTGAATCGAACTACGCCGAATTCGGCTCCGGACTCGTCCCTGAAGGCACGGGATTTGTTTTGCACGATCGCGGCGCGCTTTTCAACCTGGAGCCGGGTTCTCCCAACGCGATCGCCGGGCATAAGCGCCCGCTGCACACGATTATTCCCGCGTTCATGGAGAAAGATCAGATCCGCATCGCATTCGGCATCATGGGCGGGTGGAACCAGGCGCAGGCGCACGCCCAATTCGTTTCGCATATCGTGGATTTCAATCAGAACATTCAGATGGCTCTGGAGACAGCACGGTTCACGAAGCCGACTTTTAGCGGTTGCGACGTCATGATCGAAAGCCGCATGCCCAGCAACGTAACATCTGAACTGGAAGCCAAAGGCCACGAGGTCACGGTTCACCGCGGCTTTTCAGATGCCTTCGGCGGAGGCCAGGCCGTGATGCGCGATTACGCCACGGGGGTGAATTACGGAGCGTCCGACCCGCGAAAAGACGGCGCAGCCGTTCCCGAATTGTCGATCAAGAATTGGTAACCCGAAAAGTAGAACAGGCTTCAGCCTGTTTTCTTTTGACTTCTTCCCGTGTCTCCCGGCGATTGTCCGCCAACTCGAAACACGAAAGACCAACAGGCCGAACAAGCTGCGGAAAAAAGTACCCGATATTTTCATTCCGAGCGGAGCGAGGAATCTCTCCTGGGTTTAACTATAAGAAAACAAAGAGAGATTCCTCGCTCCGCTCAATTCACCGAGAACGTTCTCCGTGAACGGAATGACAAACGCATGGCGCGACTTTTTCCGCAGCCTGTGAATCCTGTTCTACTGAAATCAGTTCTACTGAGCTAACGATCACGAACGAGCCTCAGTTTTCGCCGCCTCGCGGCCGGCAATCCGTCCGAATGTCAGCGATTTCGCCAGCCCGTGCTGGTTGAAGCCGCCCGAAGTTTCTCCGGCGCAGAACAGACCCGGAACGACTTTCCCCCACAAATCGATCACCTGAGCTTTCCCGTTGATCCGTAAGCCCGAAAGGCAGTCGTGAATACACGGAGTAGACCACGCGGCATAATACGGAGGCATCTGAATCTTGTGCATGGGAACTGGTTTTCCAAAATCTTCGTCCTTTCCGCGATCGACGAAGGTGTTATAGCGAGTGACGGTTTCCTCAAGCGCCTCGCCCGGCATGGGCTCTTTCTGATATTTGCTTACAATCTTGCCAGCAAGTTCCCGCAGGGTATTCGCGCTGAAAAACCAGCCGTCCGGATCGACAAATGGCGGCGCGACCGTCCAGTTCTCGCGCCTCACGGCGTCGGCGTCAAAGATGGCCCAGACCGGACCGCCTCCTTCCCACTTCGTGCTGCCTTGTTCAAGGCACGGATTCCACCAGTCAAATCCCGTGGCCAGCTCATTCACAAAACGCCGGCCAAACTGATTCACCTGAATCAGATTTTGAAAGTCCGCAACCTGCAGCCCAATGCCGCGCGCGATGCCCTTGACCGGGCTGTCTTTTATGTTCTCATTCCGCTTTCCGCCGCCTTGCGGGTAGCCGAACTGGTTGCCGATTACATATGGTTTCTCAAAAATGTGCGAGCGCGCGTGCGTTTCCACGGTCTGGTTTCCGGCTCCCCAGAGTGACGCGCCCACCTGCATGGCGGCAATTTCCCCATCGCCCGATTGCCGAGAGTAAGGCTCGCCCACCACTTGATATTCCTCGGTGAGCCGCGGATCGAAAATGCGTCGGAAATTCACGTTGCTGGTGTGCCCGCCGGTGCTCAGGATCACGCCTTTCCGCGCCTGAATGCTCAACGTTTTGCCTTCGTGCGTTGCCGTGACGCCCAAAACTTTGCCGGAGAAAGCTTCTTCCCGCACGAGGCCGGTCATGCCGTGCCGCAAAAGAATTTTGACGCCCAGTTTCCTCGCGCTGGCCTCCAGCGGCCGGATAAGCGCCGTGCCGTTTCCTCCCGTGGGAGAGTACGCGCTCACTTCTCCAGTCCAGACGACGGTTTGAGAGCGCTTCACGTCCTGAGGGCCGCCGTCAGCCCCGCCCGGAGACTTGTCGGGAAATTGAACGCCATGCGCCAGCAAGAAATCGAATGTCGCCACGCTTTCGTCGCAGAAGGCGCGCACGATTTCGCGGTCGCTGAACCGGTAATCGTGCCAATTCACCAGATCCTCGAACATGCGGTCGGGCGTATCTTCAATGCCGTATTTTTTCTGCAAGCTCGTGCCGCCGCCCAGGGCGATGTTTCCGCCGCTCTCGATCGCGTGCCCGCCGATGTCATAGTTCTGCTCGACCACGATCACGGAGGCGCCCGCTTCGGCCGCGGCAATCGACGCGGGCAGTCCGGCGGCGCCCGAGCCGACCACGACGACATCGGCCGTTAGGTCCCAGTGCCTTTCAGATTTCGCGGCGTCAGTTTCAGCCGCGCCCAAGCTTCCGAGCGCCGCTACGCCGATGCCCGCGGCAGCCTTCTGAATAAAACCTCTGCGCGGCAATGCCGCATTTTTAGGGTCATTCGCGCTCATGCCGGATCGCTCCTATACAAAACTTCGCAATTCATCGCTGCTTGCATGGAAACCCGTCGTCGATTTTCTGGCCCGGCTCAGGTGCGCGGTCTCCGATCGGGTGCTTTTGTTAACTTGGCGGAAATCGCGCAGGCAAGAGCAGCTGTGCTGCTCACGCGCGCGGAACGAGCGAATCGCGTCGAATCTGCGCGATCGAAGCTGCGCCGGTCTGCGCCATGATGGTCTGCAATTCGCGGCGCAAAATGGCAACCACCGTTTCGACGCCCTCCTGACCGAACGCGGCCAGGCCCCAGATATGAGGCCGCCCTATTCCGACGGCGGTCGCGCCCAGCGCCAGGGCTTTGTAGATATCCGCGCCGCCGCGGAACCCACTGTCGATCATCACCGGAATTTTTCCCGAGGCACCGGACAAAACTTCCGGCAGGCACTCAATCGTTCCGCGGCCGCTGGCGTCTTCGTGGCCGCCGTGATTCGAGACGATGATTCCGTCGACTCCGTGCTTCACGGCCAGAGCGGCGTCTTCGCCGGCGACGATGCCTTTGAGGACCAGCTTCATTTTGGTCATATCGCGAACGCGCTTCACGTCGTCCCAGCTGAGTTTGATGCTGGTTTCGCCCTGGAGCGCGCCGATCGATCCGAGAATATCCATCGGAGTGGACGGCGTGATGCGGCTGATGGTGGGAAGATTGGAGTGGCAGCCGACGCAGCGATCGTCAGCCTCGCGATCCAGGTCGCGGACGCCTACGATCTGCAGCGATTTGGCGCCGATCGTGTTGGCGCCGCCGTCATCGATGGTCCAGACCAGCACGGGGCACCCGGTCGATTCGAAGCGGCGCACGGATTTCTCATCCAGCGTGCTTCCGAGGCCTGCCAGCCAGAGCGGCTCGCCGCGCGCCGCGACGACGTTTTCAATTCCGCGGGGATCGAGCAAAACCACCGCCGATCCCGAGAGGATCTGCAACGTGCGCGTCGCTTTGGCGGCTTGCGCCAGAACGACGGCGCCGTTGGGATAATACGCGTTCATCCTTCCCACGGGAGAAAAGAAGATCGGCGATTCCCAGGTCTTGCCAAAAATCTTCACCGACTGATCGACTTTGGTGATGCCGGTGAGACGCCGCAGGCGGACTTCGTATTTTTCAAAGCCTTCGCGGTTCGCACGCAGCGTTTCGTTGTTAAAAGAGCCGTCGGTGATGAACTCATAATGAGCGGGCGTGAGTTTGACGCGCGCGACGGCGTCAAAATCGAAAACATTGAGCGCCTCTTTCACCGACTTGATGACCACTTCGTTCTGCTGGGGAAGCGGCGCCGCCAGAACTTCTTCGATCCGTCTCGACGAAAATCCCGCGCACGCCAGGACGGGACTGGCCGCCAGGAAACTCAGAAATGCGCGGCGATCTGCAAGCTTTTTAGAGGGAGTCACGACGGCACGGTCCTTTCCTGCACATCCATGAATGAGGATTTTGAATCTGCGAGGGTAGCGCACCGGGATTCGCAGGGCAAGAGATCAACTCAACTTACTTCGCGCGCGCGGTGAAAAGCGCGAACCGCCTTCATTCCGGCTCGCGAGAGGAGTCCGGTACCACGGGACGCGGAACACGCTCGCCGCCGGGCAAAGTTTCCGCATGACGGCCGCCATTTTCAACGTGCCGCGCCGGTTCGTTGACAGCATGGGGCTGCGGCGCGCGCAAACCTGCGAGTTCCGTTCGATCGTCGATGCGCCCAAAAATCATTTTGCCCGCGGTGGTCTGATGCACGGAGGTCACGGTGATGTCGATGGTCTTGTTGATCATCCGGCGAGCGCCGTCGACCACCACCATCGTGCCGTCATCCAGATAGGCCACGCCCTGATTGTATTCCTTGCCCTCGCGCAGGATGAAAACGCGCATCGTCTCTCCGGGCAGCACCACCGGCTTCAGCGCGTTCGCCAGCTGGTTAACATTCAAAATCTCGATGCCCTGCAGCGAGGCGACCTTGTTCAGGTTGTAATCGTTGGTGATAATTTTCCCGTCGTAGCGCTTGGCCAACTCGATCAGCTTCAGGTCCACATCCGCGATGTTAGCGAAATCGTCATCGGCGATCTCCACTTCCAAGTGCGCCATTTTCTGGATGCGCTGCAGCACTTCCAGCCCGCGCCGGCCCCGCTGGCGTTTCAATGAGTCGGCGGAATCGGCCACGAATTGCAGCTCGCGCAGAACAAATTGCGGGATCAGCATCACGCCGTCCAGAAAATGCGCCTCGCAGATGTCCGCGATGCGCCCGTCGATGATGACGCTGGTGTCCAGGACTTTGGGCATCCGCCGCGTGCTGCGTTCACTGCCGAACAGGCCGCCGAGAGCCGCCAGGTTCAGCATGTCGCCCTTGTTGGCGCCAACCACCAGGCCGATGTAGGTCATCACCAGAAGCAGCCCAACATCCATGAAAGATCGCGAGCCCTCCGGAATCGATGTGCGAGCCAGGACCAGGCCCATCAGGTACGCGCCCAGAATGCCCAAGATCGAGCCGACTGCGGCGCCAATCAAGCGGCGCATGCTGGCGCGCTGCAGGCGTACCTCAAACAGAAAAACGGAAATGGAAAACGCGAAGCCCACGCCGGCGGCAACCAAGCTGGACAAACCGAACGGGTGAAAGTGGTATCCCGCCGCAACGCACGCGGCCGAGAAAATCAGCCGCACGATCATGTGGTCCCACCAGTTTCCGAATTCAGGCTGCATTTGGGCTGGGGCCGCGGGACGTAGCGGAAACGGCATTGAAGCGGGCGGAGGAACGGAAGTTCCTTGCCGAGTAAAAGGGCGGTTCATAGAGCCTCATTTCTTATAAGGAGGCACAAAAATAAATCGCTAGCGCTCGCTCACAAAGGATCTGTATCAATCGGGGCTGACCCGAAACGATTGGAATGAAACCAGCCCTTACATGTCTCCCACATATCCCATTTCGCCCGAGATAGTCAAGGTTTTATAAATGTCATGCACAGTGCCGCTGATGGCAATTATCACCTTGGATTCGGGCGGGGTTGCGGTCCAAGAACTTGACGTCGAACTGGACTCGCGCGAGTGCGCGGCATGTGCTGTAATGCGTCGGCGACCTCTCAGGACATGACCGCGACCCCCTCTCTACCCACAAGCTCCGCGCCCGCGGTTCCCGGCGCAAGGCGACGCCTGGCTCTGGTGATCTCCTGCCTGCTGTTCCTGAATTTTTTCTATTTTCTTTTTACGACCGGCCGCGTGCGGACGATTGACGAAGTCTCCGCGGCATTCCAAGTGGAAAGCCTTGCCAAACGCGGCAACGCGGAGATACCTCAGGCTGTCGAAGCAAAAATGTTTTACGGCACGTTCGATCGCTTCGGCCAGCCTGAGTCGCCCTATCCGCCTGGGCAGGCGGTAGCCATGCTGCCCTGGTATGAGGCCGGACAGTTTATCGCCAATCATCTGCCGGGCGTGCCTTCAGACTTGCGCGATGTGGTCAGCGATTTCTTTTTGACCGGAGAAAGCGCCTTTTTTTCCGCGCTGGCTGTAGCTTTCGCGCTGTACATTTTCCTCCAGCTCGGGATGGCCCCGAAAACTTCCCTGATGGCTGCGGGAATTCTGGCGCTGGCTACGCCGATCGCGGTGTATTCCGGGTGGCTATTCTCCGAGCCATTGGCGACGGCCCTGTTGCTAGCATCGGCCGCCGCACTATTTGCGTTGCCGCAAGAAGCGCCGATTCCTAGCGCTCGCGCGGTCGCCGCGGGCGCGCTTCTCGGTGCCGCCGTCTGGGTCCGGCCGACGCACGTCATCGTCTTGCCCGTGTTTCTGGTTGCGCTGTTTGTGCGCGATCGCCAAAAAGCCTGGAGCGCTGCGATCGCCTTGGCCGCCGTGGCCGGCGCAGCTATCGCCCTTCTGCTGTGGCGGAACTCCTATCTTCATGGCGGCCTTTTCCAGTTCGGTTATCCGGCCTCCGCCGAAGGTGGCAAGGCCCTGAACACGTTTCAGACTCCCATCCCCACCGGCCTCCTCGGATTCCTCGCGTCACCCGGAAAATCGGTTCTGCTCTTCTCGCCGCCGATTCTGCTGGCATTTCTCGGCCTGCCGCGGCTGTGGCGGCGCGACCGGGGGCTCGCGTTCGTGGCCGCCGCCGCGCCCATCGTTTACCTTCTGTTTTTTGCGAAGTACACGCAGTGGGAGGGCGGTTATTGTTACGGTCCGCGCTATCTGGTGCCCGCGCTTGCTCTGCTTGGACTTGGCGTAGGTCCGGCGCTCGAGCGGGCGTCACGCACTACGCGCCTGCTGGCGATCGCGGTTTTCGTCCTGGGATTTTTCGTCCAGGCGATGGGATCGGCCATCAGTTTTCTAGAAGCCGACGTGGCCGGCGGCTACTACGACGCGCAGTACAATTACCGAATGAACTTTTCTCCCATCCCCATGCACATCCATCTGCTGCTGCACTACGCGGTTTCCGGTCCTGCGCCGCTCGGTCAAGGATTCGACAAGTGGTGGGTGTTTCTATCAAAGGCCGGAGTTTTTCCCAGCGCGCTACTCATTCTCGCCGGCGTCTTGCTCGTCGGCGCTGCGCTTTCCGCGTGGTGGTTGTGGAGAGTTTATAGGGAATTCGAGTAGGGCAGGCCCAGCGGGTCACAACTGCGGCCGTGCGGTAGTCCAAACTGACAGGCTGAACAGGAAAAATTCGCCCCATGCGTTTGTCATTCCGAGCGGAGCGAGGAATCTCTTTTTCTTTTCTAATAGTTAAGTCCAGGAGAAATTCCGCTCTCCGCTCGGATGACAATATCAAGTGCTTTTTCCGCAGCCTCTTCACCCTGTCACAATTGTAACCGTACACCAGTCTAAACCCGACAGACTGAAGCCTGTCCCACCAAGTCCTAGATCGCGCGAGCATCCAGCTGCCCTCGCAGGTCGGCGATAAATTCCGCTACCGGCCGCGGCCCGAGATCGCCCTTGCTCTGATGGCGCACCGAGACGGTCCCTGCATCGGCTTCCTTGCCGCCGACAATCAGCATGTAAGGAATCTTCTGCATTTGCGCGTCGCGAATCTTCGCCTGCAATTTTTCGTTGCGGTCGTCCAAATGCACGCGGAAGCCGGCCGTCCGCAGTGCGGCCGCAACGTTGTTTGCGTAGACCGAGAATTTTTCGCTGAGCGGCAATACTTCCGCCTGCACCGGCGCAAGCCACACGGGAAACGCTCCCGCGTAATGCTCGATCAGGATGCCGAAAAATCGCTCCACCGATCCCCACAGCGCCCGATGCACCATCAGCGGCTGGTGGCGCGCGCCGTCTTCGCCGACATATTCGAGGCCGAAGCGACCCGGAAGATTGAAATCGAATTGCACGGTGGTGAGCTGCCACGGGCGGCCAATCGCGTCAATCAACTTGACGTCGATTTTCGGCCCGTAAAACGCCGCTTCGCCTTCCATGCGCTTGAACGGAATTTTCAGCCGCGTGAGCGTTGTTTGCAGCGCGCCCGTCGAGCGCGCCCAGTCTTCAGCCGAGCCGGCATAGTTTTCCGGATGGCTCGCGTCCCAATCGGAAAGCTCCACCACGTATTGGTTGAAACCGAAGGTTTTCATCACCGCAAACGCAAAATCGATGCAAGCTTCAATTTCCGATTCGATCTGCTCCGGCATGCAGAAAATGTGCGCATCATCCTGCGTGAACCCGCGCACGCGCAGCAGTCCATGCAGCACCCCCGAGCGCTCGTAGCGGTAGACAGTGCCGAGTTCGGCGAGACGCACCGGAAGCTCGCGGTAGCTGCGCAGGCGCGACTTGTAGATCAGGATGTGCCCCGGGCAATTCATGGGTTTTAATTGATAGTCGTCCTTCTCGACTTCAATGGGTCCGAACATGTTTTCGCGATAAAAGTTGGCGTGCCCGCTGGTCTTCCACAGATCGAGGCGCATGATGTGCGGGGTATACACCAGATCGTAGCCGCGCTTCAGCAACTCATCGCGCAGCCAGTCCTCCATGATTTTTCGGACTAGACCGCCCTTGGGATGCCAGAAGATCAGCCCGGCCCAGCCTCTTCCTGCACGGAAAACAGATCCAACTCCTGCCCCAGACGGCGATGGTCGCGCCGCTTGGCTTCCTCCAAACGGTGGAGATACTCGTCCAGCTCCTGCTGCGTATAGAAGCACGCGCCGTAGATGCGCTGCATCTGCGAGTTGCCTTCCTGCCCTTTCCAGTAGGCGCCGGCGACGCTCATCAGCTTGAACGCGCGAATGCGCCCGGTCGAAGGGATGTGCGGCCCGCGGCAGAAATCGATGAATTTCCCGGTGGTGTAGAACGACACCATCGGCTCGATGGCGCGCTCCTGCACCAGTTCGCACTTGAAGCCCTGATCCCACTTGCGGTACAGCTCCAGCGCTTCGGGCTTCGGCAGCATTCTCCGTTCGTTGGGAATATCCTGCGCGGCCAACTCGCGCATTTTCTTTTCGATGCGCTCAAGGTCCTCGGGTGTGAAGGGATCATCGCGCACAAAGTCGTAAAAAAAACCGGTGTCAATCGGCGGGCCGATACCCAGCTTCACATTCGGAAAAAGTTCCAGGACCGCTGCGGCGAGCAGGTGCGCAGCCGAGTGCCGCAGCACTTGAATCGCCTCGGGATCCTTCGGAGTCAGAATGGAGAGGCGCACATCCTGGTCGATTGGCGCGCGCAAATCGACCAGAAAGCCTTCGCCGTTGGACGCGGAGGCGGAGCTCAAGCGCGCTTCCGGTGCCGCGTCGGGAGATTTCTCCGGAACGCCGCTCGTGGACGCGCTTGCGCCCACCGCAACAGGCCCGTGGATCGGGGCGACCCGCGCCACCAGCGCTTCCTTGGCCAGTCTCGGCGAAATCTGCTGCGCAATCTCAGCCGCCGTGGTGCCAAGCGGCACTTCGCGGATTGCTCCGTCCGGCATCGTAATGTGAATCATGTCCATAAGTTTGATTTCGGCTTTCGACCGGCGAGTGCGAAATGAAAATGCGCGCCGTCGCCCGCGGAGTCACCTAAGCTAGCAGATGCCTCCGAGCACGGTCAAGGCAGCCCGCCACTGGACTGGGTAGCCTCCCACTAGGTAACGTCCGAGTTTAGAAATTGTTGTTCAGAAAATGTTTGAGAGCCTAGTTCGAGAGCCAAGATTGTTTCGGAGGGCAACTTTGGTTTCGGAGGGCCGAGCTTTAGCTCGGACATAAAATTTGGCTCGAGCAGGGCTTCAGCCCCTGAAGCTGCAGGTGTTAAGACCCCTGATCGAACGATGCTTTGTCGTAGCGGCTGAATGCCCCTACCTCCGAAGGCATGGCTTCACGCCAACTTCCGGCCCTAAAATGCCGACGGCCTCAAATAATTCTAACGTAACCAGAAGGCTAAGCGCGTCCCGGCCCGGAAGTTCAAAATCCCCTGCTCTACGATACGCTGTTACCATATGGGATTCGGCTGCCCTCACTCTTGCAAATGAGCCGCGGGGGCTTTTCCGCCATTCCATTCATTTCCGATCCGTGGGATGTTCGTTCCGCGAGATTTTGCGAAGATTCGAAGAAGAAATCAGAGAGGGTTCATGGCGATCCTGGTCACAGGTGGAAGCGGCTACATCGGCAGTGTAACGATCGAGCGCCTTATGGCCAAAGGAGAGCAGGTCGTGGTGCTGGACGATCTCGCACACGGCCACCGCGCCGCACTGCCTGCCAGCATTCCTGTTTACCAGGGGAATATCGGCGACCGGGAGCTCGTCGCCCGCATCGCCCGTGAACATTCCTTGGAATCCTGCATCCATTTCGCGGCGCTGATCGAAGTCGGGGAATCCGTCATTCAACCGGCCAAATATTTTGAGAACAACACGGGATGCGGCATCGCGCTGATCGGCGAGCTCGTTCGCGCCGGCGTTCGGCATCTGGTTTTCTCATCGACAGCTGCGGTGTATGGAGATCCGGAAGAAATTCCCATAACGGAACAAAGCCGGAAATGGCCGAAGAATCCCTACGGTTGGTCGAAACTATTCATGGAACGGCTCCTCGATGCCTATGACACTGCCTACGGATTGAAATTCGCAGCTTTGCGTTACTTCAATGCCGCTGGCGCCACCGAACACTGCGGCGAAGACCACAGGCCGGAGTCACATCTGATTCCCAATGTGCTCGCCGCAGCCCTTGGCCGGCAGCAAGCCATTCGCGTGTTCGGCAACAACTATCCAACTCCGGACGGCACGCCCATTCGAGATTACATTCACGTGGTGGATCTCGCGGATGCGCATATCCGCGCCCTCGAGCATCTTCGCTCCGGCGGGCAGTCCGATTTCCTGAATCTGGGAACGGGAAGCGGCTATTCCGTGCTGCAAGTCATCGAATGTGCACGCGAAGTCACGGAACGTGAAATACCTCTAAAGATCGAGCCTCCGCGCGCCGGCGATCCGGCCAGATTGATTGCCGATCCCTCGAAGGCCAAGGCCGTGCTCGGATGGAATCCCGAGGTATCGGATCTGCGCTCGATCGTCCTGTCGGCATGGCAGTGGCGGCTGCGCCATCCGAGTGGCTACGCGCAAGATTAGCCGCGGCTCCAGAGTTCGATCACACACCGTCGTCTTGTGGCCCTGTTTCTCGTCCTTAGTGTTACGGACCCAGCGCGACGAAAGCGCGACGAAACGAAAGTGCGTTCACGGGGTCCCGCAAGGAGATTGCGCCATCGGTTGCGGTCGATTCACGATTTGTGTCTTTGGAAAGTACAACAAGAGTTACGATGCCTCACGGAAAAGTCGTGGCCTAACACAGAAATAGTTTTCCCGTTTAGGACTGAGCCGGCCGGCGGAGATCGTACAAGCGAGCCGCGGAAATCCCCTCCGGACAGTAACCAGCCTATTTTCACTTAGTTATAAAATCGTCCGGATCTGGAACGAGCCCGATCCGGCCCTCCACTCTGGCAGACTGATTGCGTAAGCCATGCCGGATATTGATTTTCACTGGCCATTGGGTTACTCGCAGCGCCGGCCCTCGCGCAATGGGTGAACGACCGAAGAATCGTCCTTGGCACAGTTCCGGAATTGCAATCTTGGCGAGATTCGGCCGCGGGTGGGCTGTACACCGATTGACCTTACGCAGCAACTGCATCGGATATTCCGACGCGCCTCGGGGCCCAGCGATGGCAGCTTCCCAGCAGTGCGAATTTTGCAGGAGACAAAATGGGCAATAGTAACGTCAAAATTTCAGCTCCAGAACAGCGCTTGTCGCAAATCGAAGTTGCTCAACTGGATTATTCCCGCGGCTCGGGTGGAACTGAATCGGACGAAGTTTTAGCCGAGAATGTGTTTCACTCCATGTTAACGCTGGAGCGCCGGCGGGCGGAGCGCTCGCGCAAACCATTCGTGCTCATGCTCCTGGACGCGAATCTTGAGATTGGCGCCGCGGAAAATATTCTTAGACAAGCCACCGAGATTGTTGTGGCGTCCAAGCGTGAAACGGACCTAGTTGGCTGGTATAAACAGGGCTCTATCCTGGGAGTCATTTTCGCCGAAGTGAGTCTGGAGGGGGAACTTCCCGTCACGGACACGCTTCGTACAAAAATTGGAACCGCATTCGTCAAGCATCTGGGCCGCGAGCGAGCTGCCAAGATCGCTATCTCGGTGCATATCTTCCCGGAAAGCTCGAGCGGCAATACTTCCGGCTGGGTTGCTGATTCGAAGCTCTATCCGGATCTCAAGAGAAAAGCTTCGCGAAAACGCCTCCCCCTGGTCATCAAGCGTGCCATCGACATTCTGGGTAGCGGCGCTCTGCTGCTGGTGATGTCGCCGTTCCTGGCAACGATCATGGCGCTGATTAAGCTGACCTCCAAGGGTCCGGTGATCTTCGAACAGGAGCGCCTGGGCCAGTTCGGGGCGCGCTTCAAATGCCTGAAATTCCGCACCATGTACGCCAACAACGATCCGAAAATCCACCAGGAATATGTCCAGCAGTTTATTGCCGGCCAGGGTGTTTTAAACAAATCCGAGGGCTCCGGACAACCGGTTTATAAAATCGTTAAAGACCCGCGAGTAACGTTCGTGGGATCATTTCTGAGGAAGACCAGCCTGGACGAGCTGCCCCAGTTCTGGAACGTCTTGCGCGGCGATATGTCGCTGGTTGGTCCTCGGCCGCCGCTTCCCTATGAGTTCGAAGTCTATGATATCTGGCACCGGCGAAGGGTTCTGGAAGTGCGGCCCGGCGTGACCGGCTTGTGGCAAGTAAGCGGCCGCAACCGCACGCGGTTCGATGAAATGGTCCGCCTGGATTTGCGCTATTGCCAGAACTGGTCGATTTGGCTGGACCTGAAGATTCTTCTGGCCACTCCGAAGGCGGTACTTAACGGTGGCGGCGCGTGCTAGGTTTTCGCAGCTCATACCGGCTGGCCTGATTCTTGAATATACCCCTGCGGAATCGCATTCCAGCACCCCTAAATTACTCGTTTTCAGCGCGATACAGTCAAATGGCGAATCGATTTCCAAATAGTGGAACTTCGCTGTACAGGGGGGCCGCCGACGGTCGATTCCAGACGCCGGGAACGGACTCATTCGATTGCAAACACAGGTACTTATGAGAGCCACGAGCCCGGCCATTGAATTGCACTATCGCCCGTGGAGGGAGTCTCCCTCCCCAGTGTCATGAACCGAATCGTCCTAGGGCTAGAAACAGTCTGAACGATGCCAGTCGGCTGCAATCTGCCAGGAGAACCATAGATGGTGAATCAGGAACTAGGGCCGAAAGATATCGTGGCGATTGTCCGACGCCGATTTGTGCTCATCGCAATGCTGACGGTGCTGGGCGGCACGATAGGCTACGGCGCAGCGCGCATTCTGCCGAAGCGCTACACGTCAAAAACCCTGGTTCTCGTCCAGCAGCCTGAGGTTCAGCCCGTCGCCCCAATTGCCACGGACAACATCAACCAGAGATTGGCGACCATGCAGCAGCAGATCTTGAGCACAGCGCGCCTGGAGCCGGTGATTCACGATCTGAATCTGTACCAGGCGGACATCGACAAGGTGTCGATGGAGGTGCTGGTCGAGCGCTTGCGACAGTCCATCACCATCACGCCGGTCGCGCCCATGGCGGAAACCCGGGCCCAGAATCTTCCCGGCTTTACGATCAGCGTGGCCTTTCAGAACCCCGCGATCGCGCAAAAGATTTGTTCCATGATTACCTCGATGTTCGTCGAGGAAAACATAAAGGTCAGCCAGAGTTACGACGCCGACACCACCAAATTCCTTACCGACCAACTCGACCAGGCCAAAGCGAAACTGGACGAACAGGACGCCAAGCTGGCTGCGTTCCAGCGCCGCTACGTCGGCTCGCTCCCTGAAGACAGCCAAACGAATCTGAATCTTTTAAACGGCCAGACCTCTCAGCTGGACGCCGCGACGCAAGCCGTAAACCGCGCGCAGCAGGATAAGAGCTTTGCCGAATCCATCCTGGCCCAGCAGTTATCGGCTTGGCAAGCAATGCAAACCGGACAGAATCCGGAAACGCTCGGAACGCAATTGGAGACGCTGCAGGCGGAACTTGTCACCCTGCAATCCAAGTACACGGACGATCATCCGGATGTCATCAAGCTGAAGAACGATATCGCGGCGCTCAAGCAAAAAATGGCGGACAGCGATCAGAAGCGAAAGACCGTGGCCGCGGCCGACAAAAGCATGCTTCCCAAGGGCGAGCCCACGCAAATCCTGCAGCTCCGCGCGCAAATTCATCAGTATGACCAGGTGATCAAGGACCGGCTTGCACAGCAGGACGAGATCAAACGGCAAATTGCGATCTATCAGGCACGAGTGGCAGCCAGTCCCGGCGTTGAGCAGGAATATAAATTGCTGACCCGCGATCACCAGACGGTCCTCGACGCCTACAACGAACTATTGAAAAAGCGCGACGCTTCCGCGATGTCGCAACAATTCGATCAGAGCAAGCAAAACGATCGCTTCCACGTGCTGGACCCGGCGAATTATCCCGATCAGCCTTCCTTCCCGAAGATGCCGGTGTTTGCCGGGGGAGGGTTTGCCGCCGGATTGGTGCTGGCGATGGGCCTGGCATTTCTTTTGGAGATGCAAGACACGTCGATGCGCTCCGAGCACGATGTCGAAGTCAGCCTGCAGCTGCCCGTTCTTGCCATGATTCCGGTGATCGAACCGAAGGCAAGCAAGGCGCGGACCCAGTCTCTGGCGGCAGGGTCCTACAAGGCCAAAGCGCCCGCGAAGGCATAAATCGGCGGAAACGTGCCCGGACTGAGCCCGAGACTGATTGGAAGCGAAAGGCAATCATGAGCAGGATTCACGAAGCACTGAAGAGAGCGGAGCAGGAAAGGGCGACGGGGCAGATTGCTCAAGCCGGCGAGCTGCCGGCCGAGCGCGCCGTCGCAAGCAGCATGGTTGAAACCGCCGACCCTCTCTCCGCGACCCCTCTGCCCGAGGTTCCTCAAGACCTCTTGCCCCATCTCACCCCGACGGTGCGGGTAGCAACTGATGCGGGCTCCGGTGCCCTGCGGTTCGACGAAGCGTGGGCCAAATGTGCGCGGACTGTTTGGCAGCCCAATCCAAATTTAATCGTCCTTGAAAACGCCGACGCCTTCTTTCCCGGCGCCGAGCAGTTCCGGACGTTGCGTTCACGCCTCTACCGGATACGCGAGAGCCAGCCTTTGCAAACCATTTTGATTTCCAGCGCGATTCCGGCGGAGGGCAAGACCCTGGTTTCCGCAAATCTGGCCTACGCGCTGGTCCGCCAGCGTGGCTGCCGCGTGTTGCTGATCGATGCCGATCTGCGGTCTCCCCGGGTGCACACCCTGCTGGGGGCGCCTGCGGCTCCGGGCCTGGCGGATTATCTGCAAAATTCGGCGACGGAATTGGAAGTGATACAGCGAGGGAGCGAAGAAGGACTATGCTTCATCGCCGCGGGCAACCACGTCACGCATCCCTCTGAATTGATTTCAAGCGAACGAATGAAGCGGTTTCTCGAACGTGTCAGGTCTGCGTTTGACTGGATCGTTATCGATTCTCCGCCCGCCCTTCCCGTGGCCGATGCCAGCGTGCTGGGCGGATTCGTTGACGGAGCGCTTCTTGTTGTCCGAGCCGGCTCAACTCCGTCCGAAGCGTCTCAAAAAGCCTGCAAAGAGCTGGGGGACGCCCACATTCTCGGCGTGGTCCTCAACAACGCGGAAGAATCCGCTGGATACAATTCCTATTATTCCAACAGCACTTACGGAAACCACGCGAATTCCACACACAAGTAACCGTCGCTGCGAGCCAGGAAGTAGCGCTGGCTGCCGTCTCTCTCCCGCAGCTCGCCCGATCAGACGTCTCCGAAAATGCTGCGCCATGCGCGCAGGCTAACCACATTACTCAATTGAACGGTTTAGGCTTCTCGAACCGGCGGGTTTGCGAACACAGAATGAAGCTGCGTTCGCCAGTCCGGCAATTGGACGGAAAAGGTACGCTTCAGGCGAGCGTTCGAGAGGACTGAATAGGCCGGGCGTCGCGCCGGCGTGGGATACTCGCTTGCGGGAATAGGAGTGACGCGCCGAGCGATCAGCGGGAGATTGCCTGTGGCGGATGCCAGCCACGCGTTCCCGGCAGGGACCGCGGCAGCCTCGTGCAGAATAGCCTTGGCGAAATCGTACCAGGTCGTCTCGCCTCCCGCGGTCATATGATAAACGCCGCCCACATCGGCCAGCGAGATCGCGCCGCGCGCGACGCCGCAGGTCTGCTCGAGAACGCGCGTGGTGGCCTCGGCCAGTTCGCCGGCCAGGGTTGGCGCGCCAGTCTGGTCACAAACAATTCTTAATTCTTCGCGCTGCGCCGCCAGACGCAGAATGGTGAGCAGAAAGTTTCGGCCTTCCGGCGCGTAGACCCACGCCGTGCGAAAAATCAGGTGCGCTGCGCGCGACGCCTGAATAGCGCGTTCGCCCTCCAGCTTGGTTTTTCCATACACGTTCTGGGGGTTCGGCGGATCGTCTTCATCGTAGGGAACGCTTTTCAGTCCATCGAAAACATAGTCCGTCGAATAGTGGATCAGGGATGCGCCGATTTTCCTGGCCTCTTCGGCCATCACCGTCGGAGCGACCGCATTGATGGCTCGCGCCACGGACTCTTCCGATTCGGCCTTGTCCACCGCGGTGTAAGCCGCCGCGTTGACAATCACTCCCGGACGAACAGCGCGGATGGCGCGGCGAATCTCTTCCGGCTGGGTTAGATCGAGGCGCGTGCGGTCAAGCGGGGTGACCGGGCCGATGCGCGGCAGGCGGCGGTTTAATTCCCGTCCCACTTGCCCGTTCGTTCCGATCAGCAGGATGGAAGGTTTCATTTCCCGGGGTACTGCGGAAGGAATTCGCGAGGCATCGCCGCCAGCGCGGAGTTCCTGGCATCTTTTTCGGAAATCAGGGGATTGCCAACGCCCCAGGAAATGGCCAGGCCGGGATCATTCCAGATGATGCCGTACTCGCTCGTGGGATCGTAAAAGTCGCTGCACTTGTATAGAAATTGAGCCGTCTCGGAGAGGGCCACAAAACCGTGCGCAAATCCGCTTGGAATATAGATTTGATTCTGGCGCTCGGCGGAGAGCAACACGCTGGCCCATTTTCCGAAGTTGGGCGAGCCCTGCCGGATGTCGACCGCGACATCCAGCACTTCGCCCTCAACCACGCGGCAGAGTTTCGCCTGCGCATGCTGTAATTGGTAATGCAGGCCGCGCAGCGTGCCCTTCACCGAACGCGAATGGTTATCCTGAACGAAGGTATCGTGGATGCCAAGGTCGGAAAACTTTTGCTGGTGGTAGGTTTCCAGAAAGAAGCCCCGCGGGTCGCGGTTCACTTTCGGCTGGAGTTCCCAGACATCGGGCAGCGCGGTGGGCAATTTTTGCAAGCTGGGCCATCCCTGCCCGGCAGCCATGGCCGGGAGTGCGAAGCGGCATCAACCGGGAAGCTTAACACCTGCGGACGACAGCGCGTGCAGGGAGGAATCGCGGTTCTCGTAATACTTGTCATAGTAGGAGAGGTACTCTCCGTCGCGCACGCCGGCCATCCACTTCGCGTTGGACTTGTACCAGTCGATGGTCTGCCGCAAGCCGGCCTCGAGCGGAACCGCCGGCTTCCAGCCCAGGTCCTTCCCCATTTTATCGCAGTGCAGCGCATACCGCCGGTCGTGTCCGGGGCGGTCTTTCACGTAGGAGAGCAGGGTTTCGGGTTTGCCGATCAAGCGAAGCAGGGTGCGCGCGATGGTCAGGTTCTCTTCGACGTCCAGACCGCCGATATTGTAGACCTCGCCGATGCGGCCGCCCTCGAGAACGGCCAGAACTCCGCGGCAGTTGTCTTCCACGTGCAGCCAGTCGCGTTGCTGCTTGCCGTCACCGTAGATGGGCAGCGGCTTGTCATCGAACGCGTTGGTGATCATCAGGGGAAGGAATTTTTCCGGAAATTGATACGGGCCATAGTTGTTGGACGAGCGCGTGATGATCCCCGGGAACCCGTACGTGCGCACGTAGGACAGAACCAGCAAATCGGAACCCGCCTTGGACGCCGAGTACGGACTGCTCGGTTTGAGCGGCGAACTTTCGTCGGCGAACGCGCCGGGCAGCATGTCGCCATAGACTTCGTCCGTGGAAATATGGACGAAGCGCTGGATGTGCAGCTTGCGCGCAACTTGCAGCATGACGAACGTTCCGGTCACATTGGTGTCAATCACAGGCGCGGGCTCGTAAATGCTCCGGTCCACGTGCGATTCGGCCGCAAAGTGAACCACGGCATCGCAACCTCTCATGGCCTCTTCGGCCGCGCCCGCATCGCAGATGCTTCCCCGGACAAATGCGTAATCCGGAGAGTCCGCGACGGATTCCAGGTTGGCCAAATTGCCGGCGTAGGTCAGTTTGTCGTAGTTGACGACCTTGTATCCCTTTTTGAGGGAGAGCACATGCCGGATGAAATTCGAGCCAATGAATCCCGCGCCGCCCGTAACGAAGATTTTCATCGGCGTGTTTCCTTGGACGTCACCAGTTCCCCGTCATGTTCGCGGGGCATCTTGTTGGCTCCGGTTTCCGCCACCAGATTGTTGGCGCGCAGCAGGGATTCGAACGTGCCGGCGTCGGTCCACCAGCCGTCCAGTTTTTCGTAAGTCAGACTGCCTTCTTCGATGTAGAAATTGTTTACGTCGGTGATCTCGAGTTCGCCGCGCCCGGAAGGCTTCAATCGGCCAATCTTTTCGAACACGGTGGAGTCGTAGAAATAGATCCCGATCACGGCCAGGTCGGATTTGGGGGCCCGGGGCTTTTCCTCGATGCTCACGATTCGATCGCCCTTGATTTCAGCGACGCCGAAGCGGTCCGCATCGGTGACCTGTTTAAGAATGATTTTTGCGCCCTTGCCCTGCTTACGGAAATCATCCGCGGCGCGGCAAACATTGCTTTCGATGATGTTGTCCCCCAGGATGACGCAAATGGGCTCCCCTTCGGCGAAAAACTCCGCCAGCCCCAGCGCTTGGGCGATGCCGCCCTCGCCTTCCTGGTAGGTGTAATTCACATGCTTCAGGCCGAAATCCTTGCCGTTGCCCAGCAGGCGCAGGAACTCGCCGGCATTTTTTCCGCCGGTCACGACCAGAATGTCGCGAATGCCCGCATTCACCAGGGTCTGAATCGGGTAATAGATCATGGGCTTGTCAAAGATGGGAAGCAGATGCTTGTTGGTCACCTTGGTAAGCGGATTCAATCGACTACCCAAGCCTCCTGCCAGCACGACGCCTTTCATATCTGTGTCTCCTCCTACGGCCTTGGGCTTATTTCAAAGTTTAGCAAACGCGAGGATGGTTCTCGAAAACTAATTGTCCAGCTGTGCCCACACGGCAACCGGTTTTAGACAACGATGGCCGGTGAACATTAAAGCTTGGGGGAGAGATCACTTTGGCCGGAGCAGAGTGAAGCAAGAATGGATCCTTTTTTGCCGAGCGCAGACAGCGAGAAACTTTCGGCGGCCCTGGTGAACACTCGACTGGCTCCGGCGCTAAGAAACGATCGGCTCGCTGGCCTTATGACGCCCGTTTCCATCGACCAGGGAATCCACCAAATCCAGATAGATGCTCCTGTTTTTTTCCCAGGTGTAGCCCTTGATGAATTCCCGGGAATTGCGGATCAATTCTTCCCGCTGCGCGGGGTTCTTGATGACCTGGAGCATCGCTTCCGCCAGACTTTTGTCGTCGTTCGGTTTAAAGAACTTCACGATCGAATCGTTGAAGTAATAGCGGTCAATGGTCGTCGCGGGAACGATGACCGGCACATCGAGGGCCATGAACTCGAAGATCTTGGTGCTGAACGCTTCATCGCCGAAACCGTCGCTGCGCTTGGAAACAATTCCCAAATCGCAGTTTTCCAGGATCTGCGATACTTCCTGAAGCGTGCGGCCGCCCTTGATAAACACCCGGTCTTGCAAATTGAGTTCCGCAATCAACGTTAACAGATACTCGGTCTGGTCGCCGCCGCCGTAAATATCGAATTGAGCTTCCGGACATTGGTCGGCGATCATCCCAAACGCGCGAATGGCGATATCCAGACCCTGGTGGTAGTTCAACGATCCCGGATAAACCATGATGAATTTGCCGTCATTGCGGGTTCGCCCACGAAAATGAAAAATCTCCGTGTCCGGAAAATTCAGGACGACCGTGCAGCGGTCCTTGGGAACAGATCTCTTATAAAGCCGCTCCAGCCAGATATGGTTGGCCGCAATCACGTGATCCGCGAACGCCGCGGACATTCTCTCCATGGCGACCAGCAGCTTGAAAATCAGGGAATTGGGGGGCGTATTGAACTTGCTGGCGTAGAACTCAGGAACGAGATCGTGAATATCGAGTATGACTTTGGTCCCGGTAAGTTTGGGGATCAGAGCCGCGAAAACTTCGAAATCCGGAACGGAGTGCACGTGGATGAGATCGTAGCGCTCGTGCAATTGCTTCCAAGCCAGGAAAGCAAACGAGCGCAGAAAAAACAGAAGCAGCTTCCCGAGATAGGTGAATTTCCCTTTTTCGCTGATGACCCGGCGCTGAATGCGATACAGGTGCACGCCGCTGATGGTCTCCTCCGGGGCCTGCCCTTCGCTTCTGAGCGCAATGACGTCGACGCGGTCCCCGCGCCGGGCAAGGGCTTCGGCATACCGGCGGACGCGGTTATCCATTTCATAGAAGGTATAGGCAACCATGCACACTTTCATCCGAGGATCCCCAGTGAACAACCGAACCGTTTTGTCTTCCAGCATGACCGCGCCGCTCGTCGGATCGCGGACGCCGGCATTTCATAATCCCTCAACTTCGCCCCCTGTGGACCGCCAGAGAACTATCAATGCCGCGTGAGCAGCCTAAGAATTCCGATCTGCGCATCCTGTTCGGTAAATCGCGATTCCCCTTATTAATATGGCCTTGCCTTACGGTTTATCGCTCGGAGAATTTTTGAAACCTTCTACTTAGAAGGTTTATGAAGTACCAGGGTTGTATAAATCTTATCGTAAACATGCTCGGCTGCAGCGAACTGGTAACAGCACTAAAATGGCGCCATCTCCAGGCTAGCGGGGCGCGATACGTCGGAGCGGCGATGCTCCTAGCGGTCCCATCCCGCCAGGAATGCGCGGGCCTTACACGCTGTGACCGACCGGCTTCTCACTCGGAACTTCATCCACAACCCGTGGCTCCGGGTGGCTCAAGGTGCCTTGGGGTGGCGCTTGCTTCCCGGGACGCAGATGAAAGAACTTTCGCAACGCGTTTTTTTGATCGTTTCTCAGAAATTGCACGAATTCCGGGGAGACCGGCCTTGCTTCCCGGAGCCAGTAACCCCACAAAAAGCCGCCCAGCCGGATCAAGGAGCTCGCCACGTAAGGTTTGTAGAACGCCCGGCGAGCCAATTTAAAAATTTCGAATGGCGGATACGATCCCACGGAATAATCCATCCGGCCCTCGCGAAACAGCGTGCGAACGCGACGGTCGGCGCCGCCCGTGGGGCGGTGGTGAAACACGGGCAGGTCGCGGAAGGCCTGCACGCGCCACCCATGCATCTGCACGCTGATTAAGGCGTGCCAGTCCGGACCTCCGTAGGGAAGCGCGCAATAACCGCCAATGGACTCGAAGCATTCCCGGCGGAACATCTGCACCGCATGGGGCACGGAGTACTCCCGGTTGCCGGTACGCCCTTCGAACCGGCCGTCGCGCTTCTCGCAAACAAAACCGCCGGCAAGGCCAAGCGTCGGGTCGCTGTCGAATTTTTCGATCAGACGCTGGTAGTAAGTGGGCTCCAGGGTGATGTCGGAATCGAGGTTGGCGATCAACTGGTAATCGAGGTTCTGCAAGCTTTTGCATCCAAGATTGATGGCCAGCACCTGCGCGGCAAAATTGCGGGCATGCTCCTCCTGAACCCTCACCAAGCGGATAAAGGGATATCGAGCCGCGTAGCTCGATACAATTTCGTCGGTGCGATCCGTCGAGCCGTCGCTGACAATCGCCCATTGCAGGGGCAGCACGGTCTGCGCGACGACCGAGCGTATGGTGGCCTCGATGTACGCTTCTTCGTTATACGCCGCGGTGACCAGCACGTAGGCCCTCGGTTCGCTCATCGAGCATCTCCTCCACTCCGGTACCGCAGACCCATGATCCAGCACATGCACGCCACGCTGCGCCGGACCTTAAACGAAGCGTCCGAACGGCTCTTCCCGGCAACGACCAGGACAGCCTGGCCTGCCAGCCGCACGGCCTGTTCCATCCAGTTCATGGACAGGTACAGCAGCTGGGACGGCCGGCCATAATATTTTTTCCAGTACTGATAGTTGGCTTTCTGCATCTCCATGTAGAAGCGCAGCGGCGCTTTGGAAGAACTGGCTCCGCCGTAATGAATCGATTCCGCATCCGGAAAATAGACGACTTTCCAGCCCGCCTGGTGAAAGCGTTTGCACCAGTCGATGTCTTCGCCGTAAATGAAGAACGTCTCATCCAGTAGTCCGACCTGGTCAAGCGCCTGGCGCCGCGTCACCCAGAACCACCCGTTCACCACGTCCACTTCGGCGATGTGGTCCCTTTTGAAATAGGACATCAGAAAACCGGAAAAGAGCTTGGACTGCGGGAACATGACGTCCAGCTTGAGCGACCGACAGAAGCTGCGCCAGAGAGTGGGCGCTCCCATGTAAGAGCGATACGACTTCCGGTCAGCGCCCAGCATCTTGGGCCCCAGCAGGCCGATGCTCGGTTCCTTCTCCAGGTACTGCACACACTTTTCGATGCAGCCGTCCAAAACGTGGACGTCGGAATTGATCAGGCAGATGTATTCCCCCGTGGTTCTGCGCAGACCGATGTTGTTGGCCGTTGCAAATCCGAGGTTTTGCTCGTTGCGGATCAGGATGACTCCCGGGTAGGAATCGCGAACCAGTTCGGGAGTACCGTCGGTTGAGGCGTTGTCCACCAGAATAATTTCGGAGCCGGGATCGTCGATGTAGGACCGCAACGAATCCAGACACTCCGCCACATATTTCTTGGCGTTCCAAGTGACGATTACGATGGAGATTTTTTTCATTATTTGTTTATCTTTCCCGCATAAAAAGACCTGGGCTTGAATGGATGAGCATGCGTGTAGGGAGAAATCCCGTTCGCCGGACGAGCGGAACGCAAAGCCGCCGGCGTGAGCCGTGGCTGGGCCTGTGCCAGGCCCACGGCGCCGAGGGGTTCGGAGACGGCCTGGGCGCCCAAAATCGAAGAAGTGGTAACGGAAATGATGGCCAGCAGCGCATACCAGGAAAACCGGGTCTGATCGAAATAAGTGATGCCAAAATAGCTCACAATGTGCGTAAACATCGCTATGCCCAAAAGCCAGACCAGCCATTCCCGGTTGGCTTCACCGGCGATCTTTTTCCGAGCCAGCCCGAGCTTCTTATAACTTAGGACGATGATCAAAATGAAACAGACCAGAGTTGCCAGGCCGCCCATCTCGCCTTCGGCCACGAATTGATTAATCACGTCCCACATCTCGTAGCCCCATCCACCCGTCGACGTCACACCCACGAGCCACCAGTCGCTGAAATGCCGGATGAACTGATCGATGAGCTCGGCGCGGTGGTAGGAAGAATTTCCAGCCACCAAATCGATGCGGGCAATCACGAACCAAACCGGCGCTTTCATGACCAGCGCGAGGCCGGCGATGACCAGGAGCAGCGCCCAGCGGATTTGCCGCATGTACCTGCGGGCAAACCAGAAACCCGCTCCGCCAAGGGCTGCGAAATAGGCCAGAATCGCGGTGCTGGATGCCGCTGAGAACACCATCACCGTCGATCCCAGCAGGCCCAGGATTGCGGCTCCTTTGGATTTCCCGCCCTTCCAGAGATACAAAAACAACGGCACCAGGGTTCCGGCGAAAACGCCTGCAAGAATCGCGTGAGCAAACGAGGCCTTTGCACGCACCAGGCCGTCGCGGACGTCGGGAGCCAGGCTTCCATTGCCAAGGTAACCGTAAATATTCTGATGATGAAATTGCTCGTTCAGGACGAGTAAACCCAGAACACAGGTCAGCACGGCGAATGTTTTAATCGTTCGGGTGACGCCTTCCTCGTCCTGAATCATGAATCGAAGCAGGAAATAGCCGCCCAGGGCGTCCCAGAAAAACCCGAATTGATTGACGACGGCCGCTGTCTCCATGAATTGGAGCATGCCCGCCGCTCCGCGAAACAGCGCCCAGAGCAGGAAGACCATATCGATGGAGTTAAATCCGCCGGAAACGAGCGTAGTCTTCGAAGTGAGCTTGGCGATGCCCATTCGGATCCATCCGAATAAAATCAGGATCCGCACTACCATCAAATGGACGCCGCCGATGACCAGAACCTGCGACAGCGGAATGAGGAACGCGCACAGCAAGAAGGGCACAATAATGGATTTGCGCGGCAGAAAAAGGATCAGGGCAATGCAGACGATCATCGCCACGAGGACGATCGGGTGCAGCAGCGTGTCCGCCGTGCCCTGTCCGAACCTGGATACTTCTATATGGTCCACCGTCTCCACCTAGCCGCCCCGATGCTGCAATTTCCGCAGCGTCGGCACGGATGCTCATCCGTTCTGATCGAAAACCCTCAAACCGCCCGCAGGTTTCGCGAATTCCGCGCGTTTCGTCAATGAAGCAGGAATGGCGGGCACAAGTCCCGCAAAACACTGCGCCAGGCCCCGGAAAACCGCGCATACCTTCCCGTGAAGCACTCGTCCAGAACCATGCTTAATCTTTTGAAGCCCGAAGCATCCTGGCTGGCGGCCCGCCGCGCCAGGTGAATCGCCCTCTGGTCGATCTCCGCGAGATAATTGCCGGGACACGGTTGAATCATCGAATAGGACCGCACCCGCTCCTGAAGTTCGCGAATTCCCGCCAGCCTGTCCCAGTAATCCTGTTTGCGCGCGGAGAGGGATTCCCGGCCTCTGCGGACGACTGAATCCCTTTTCACTCCAATCTGCTGCGAAGCATGCTTGCGATAACAGATCAGCCGTTCCGGGATGGCAACGCCGTAGCCGAATATGGATCCGAGCATGGCGATCCAGTAATCGTGGATCCAGTGTTCGGGAATGGGAAGAAAAAGGCTCTTCCGGTTGGCGCGAAAAGCCATCGCGCAGCCCGTTATCACGTTCGCTTTGAAAAGCTGATGAAACTGCCGCTGCCCCGAGAAATCATCCCAGTGCTTCGGCGAAAACCCGATCGTTTCCCACAAGCCGATTCCAAGCGGCTGCCCGCGTTCGTCAATCATTTCGCCGTCACTAAAGGCGTACGCGGCTTCGGGATGCTCCTCGAGGGCCTGCGCCAGGCGTTCTAGCTTCCCCGCGCACCAGACATCGTCCTGATCGGCAAGTGCAATCAGCTCACCAACGCAGCGCTCGATGGCATTCTGAAAATTGCGCGCCGGACCCAGCCGCTGCTCATTCACAATCAAGCGCACGGCGAACGGCGCGGCGGCGCGGAAAGATTCGATCAACTCGCGAGAGTCATCCGTCGAGCCGTCGTCGCAAATGACCAGTTCGCCCGGGAGCAGGGATTGCGCGCGCAGGCTTTCAAGCTGCTCACGGAGATACCGCTCCCCGTTGTACGTGCACATGGCGATAGAGATGGACTGCTTTTCCATGTCAGGGTTTACCGTGTCCGGTATTGCAGGGCCGATAAGAGACGCCCGGGATTCCGCGCCAGGTCACGCTCTTCCGGAGACAGCAGACGAAACCAGGAAACCAGCAGAATTAACAGGCAGGACGCCACCAGAAACAAGGCCCCAATCGCGTTGTTCTCAATCAAGAAGGTAGCCAGAAAAATGGGCGCCGCCAGCAACGACATTTTAAGGAGACGCCGCAGCGCGGGCCGAATCTCGAACAGCAGCTGCCCTGAAAACCAGAACATCACCGCGGAATCGACCGTTGTTCGCAGCATCCAGGCGATTCCCGCTCCGGTGATTCCGTACGTTCTGGTTAGTCCCCAGAAAAGGAGGAGATACACGGGCAGCTCGACAAAATGAACTTTGGCAGCCAGGTCCGGCCGATTGGCCGCCTGAATCAGCCAGAACGGGATCTGCGCCAGGCTGTTGGCGAAAACACCCAGGATCAGGAATTTCAGGATCAGCGTGCACTTCGCAGCCATCAAAGGCCCCAGCCAGAGGTGCAGGCCGAGATGTCCCAAGGTCAGCACCGCAATGACCACGGGGAATAAGGCCAGGAAAATATAGTTGACGGCGCGTTCAAAGAGCATTGCCGCTCGCGGCTTGTCCTGAAGCAGCGTGGCGGCAAACGCCGGAAACAATACTCCGGAAATCGCGCTGGGAATAATCCACAGTTTGGTTGCGACCTCGTAGGGAGTCGCATAATAGGCCACCGCCGCCATGGACACCAGAACGCCAATCAGGATGCGATCGAGACTCACCATGATTGGCGAAATGATGTTGGTCACCGTCATCCAGCCTCCGAAGCGAAACATATGCCCAAAGGGAGCGTTGGCAATGGTGATTCGTCTGCGCAGCGCGGGAGAGACTCGAAAGCACAGAATTAGATGAGTCAGCCAGGCGATGAATCGTGCAGCCACCAGCACCAGGATGAACGGACCCAATTTTTTCGAGAATGGCAGTACCGCGAGCGGCACTAAATAGCTGAACAAGCTGATTGGCACGCGGACGGCGCTGAGGATATCGAACCTCTGATTGGCGGCGAGAAAGCCTCTCAGCGCCGCGCTGCTGATCACCACGGGCAGGGAAATGGCCACCAGGTGAAAGGAGGTCAGCGTTTCCGGTTGGATGGCCAGGGGCACTTTCAACGCGCTGTGGACCAGCCAGGGCGAGACCGCTCGCAGGATCACCGCGCCCGCCAGACCGAGCGCGCCCATAATCAGCAGGGAACCCCAAAAGATCGCGGGAATCTCTTCCTCTCTCGAAGCCGCCAGCCTTTCGGCCACCAGTTTGGTCAGCGCCTGGCTCAAACCGAGGTCAAACACGCTGAATTGTCCCTCAACGACCCATACCAGACTGATTACACCAAACCGATCCGCGCCCAGATACCGCAATAAAATCGGCACCGAGAACAACGCAATCAGAATGGAAGCCCCGCTGGCGGCGAGATTCCACACCGTGTTTCGCGCGAGCAAACGTCCGCTCGTGAGGCTCGTGCTGGTTGACATTTAGTTTGGGCTCATTTCAATTCGGATGATGCTGCTATGCAGCGGCCACGTTCTCGCGATCAAACAATGGAGCTTATGCCGGTCCGGCTCGATTTCAGCAGGCCGCGTGTTCGCGGGCGATCCGCGAAACCTTACGGCAAGTTGAGTGCGGTTCGCGGCGCAAAACATCGGATTCGTATGGAATTTAGTGAGACGCTTCTCCAACGGCCTGGCTGCCCGGATGTTGAAAAGAAGAAGAGTTCAGTTCCTGGTTCGCCGGAAGCCTGAAGATCCGCAGGCGAACCCGCAGGATGCCTGCTGAGCCGGCTTCTTCGCAGCCTACTTGACGGTTGCGGTAACGTTCGTGGGCGGCGCCGGAACGCTGCTGGTGCCCGCTCCGCTGCCATATGCGCCGATGGTCCACGCGCTGCTTGCCGGCCTCGCGGTCCCGGCCTTGTCGCTGTTCAGGGCCGCGATACCCAGCGAAGTCAGATTGGCGCCCGCGCCAATCACGGGCGATCCCGCGTTGGGGATATAGCTGCCGTTCAGGTTCGGATTGCCGCTGATGCTGTTTGCGTCCAGGTTTCCCGGGGCGGATTTCAGCGCAGCCACCGTATTATAAGTGGCGCCACCGCTGATAATCAGAAAGCCGCCCGGCAAGTTGAAAAAGTCATTGTTGTTGCTGGCGGCGATGGACCCGCCCTGCACGTAGATCGCTGAGTTGCAGGTGCTGAAAATGTTGTTCTTGATTATGGCGTTGGCGCCGTAGATGAACAGGCAGCCGCCGCTGGACGTGCTGCTGCCGATGAACGTGTTGTTGTAAACCGCGGGCGTATCGGATTGCAGGAAAAACAGCGCCGGAGCCGTGCTTCCGGATTCCACGACCAGGTTGTTGAAGATTTCCGCCTGGATCGTTCCTCCGCTTTCCGCATCGGTGAAGACATAGCCGGTCGCGTGCGTTCCCGGATTGCCGTAAAAATAATTATTATAAATCTTGACGTCGACAATCTTCGCGCCGGACTGCACGGCAAATACGTGGATGCCGTCGTGATGGGCGTTGTTGGCCGGGTCATCGAACATCGCAAAGTCGTGAATAATGTTGTCGTGAATGCTGTTCGTCCCGCTCAGGACCGCGCCCGTATCGCCGCTCGAAAAAGTCGGCCCGTGATCGGTGTTGTAGATGGTGTTGTGATCGACTTCCCAGTTCTGCGTGGTGCCGCCGCCCTGATAGGCGATGGACAGGCACCATCGGCAGTCGTGCAGCGTGTTGTTATCCACCCGGACGTTGCTTCCGTAGATCCAGTCGATGCCAAATGCGTCCGTGCCGTTATTATTGTTGCCCGCCGAAGCCACGAAAATGTTGGCGATGGTCAGGTTCTTGATCTCGGAATTGGAGACGGAACTGAAGAAGATGCCCGCGGAAGCCTGCGCATTCGCCAGGGCCGCGCCGTTGGCCGTGTTTTGGATGGTTCCGTTCGTGCCGCCGTCGATCACAATGTAACTTCGATTGTTGGCCGTGATGAAGCCGCTGGTGCCAAAGTAGGGAGCGCTGGCGCTGGCCCCGGTTTCAAATTTGACGGTAATCGGGTTTCCCGACGTGCCGCTCCCCCCCACGGAAATCACGCCGTTCGCGCCCGCCGGAAGGGCAAACGTTCCGCACAGGTGAATGGTGTTACCGGCGACCCAATCGCTTCCGGTCAGCGATGTATAGGGACGCGCATCGGCGCAATCGGCGCCGTTGTTGCCCCCGGCGGAACTCTGCGCCACGTAGATGTCGCCGGCGCGCGCGGCCGAAGCGCTGAACAACGCTCCCGCGGCGATCAGCAAATAGAGTCCCCACCGGCTCGCGATCGCGCCGATCTTCCGAGCCTTGCTCGCCACCATCCGTTCGCTCAATTCCTTGACTTCCTTCACAATAAGTCTCCCTCGAGCACTCTCGCGAGCGCTATCCCGCACGCGCTCATCAGCCTAGCAACCGCTTCTCGCCGCCAACTACTGGCCCTTCGACTAGTCTGGGGACAGGAGGCCATCCTGTACTCGCCGCTCGATCGCCGCTCAATCGCGCGAAGAATCGGGCGGCGCAGCGTTGTGCGAGCTAAGCACCCGCGCTCGCGGGCCGCCGGCGCACTTCCCTGAATATCGGTTCGCGGGCTGGTATTGATTAGCAGCCTTTGAAGTAAAGCGAACGCAAACCTAACTCATTTGTAATTTCAGCGTTCCAGAAAAGCGCCGCGATCGCTTTCGGCGGATTTCGGCCGGCTCGATTGCTGCATCAGGCTGACGTTGTGATACAGGAATTTGTGGCACCATTGCGGCCAGTGCAGCCAGTCGTAGCCGCCCTCAAGTTTGGCTCGCAGGAACCGGGCATCGTCCCAGGAGTTCACCGGCAGGCCGCGGGAGACGAAACCAGTTATTGGCCGGCTCTGGCCCGGCCGATGATCGTGGACACGCCATTCTCGAAGCCGTGATTCTCCAGGGCATCGACGAGATAGCGGGTGAAATCGCGATCTTCCTCCGGAAATGCAAAGGGATACGAAAAAGATTTGACCGAAGCGCCCAGTTTCTGTTCAATCGTTTCTTTGGAATAGCCCAGTTCGTAATCGATTTGCTCGGGGCCGAGCGAGCGCAGGTCGGGATGAGTCACCGTGTGCGAACCGAACTGAATGCCCTCGGCATGCAATTCGCGCACCTCGCGCCAGGTCAAATAATCCGCGCCTTCGACCCGCACGGAGGGGTCTTGGATGCGGTCGGTGGCCAGGAAAATCGTGGCCGTGAAACCGCACTGCTTCATCACCGGCAAGGCATCGCGTGTAAAAATCCTGATATCCGTCGTCAAAGGTGATCACCACCGTCTTGGAAAGATCCTGGCCGGCCTCCATCGCCGCCTAGCATCTCCGGCAAATCCATGGTCCTGTAACCGTTGCGGCGCAGCCATCTCATCTGCCGCGAAAAGACATCCGGCGAAGTATTGATTTGGTAATAGCGGGTGAGACTTTGCAAAAAGGTTATCCGAAATGCTGTGATACATCAGGATCGGCACGCGCGCCCCGGAATTCAGGCCCAGGAGACGCGCCAGCCGGATGACACAGATAGAGCGTGGCCAACCGGTCGATGCGCGGCATTTGAATTGTAGAGTCAGCCATGGTTTTTGTCAGTGTGCAGCGGTCGCGCCGGGGACGACAGATTCAGGCGCGCGCGAAAGCGCTGCCGGCGACGTCTTCCTGAGCCGGATTTCGAATTCGGTCGAATTTACCGCGCGGTTTCCCCGCAAACGGAAGTCTGAACCTGATAGATGAGGCGGCCGTCCTCGACCTGCGCGAAGGCCACGCGCGCCCGCTCGGATCCGGGGCCCGTTACCGCCCAGGAGCCGCCGGAAGGCGCGATATGCATCTGGCTTCGCTGCCGCCACCAGTGCGCGGCATCGCGCGGCAGCGGCTGCCAGAGATGCTCGCGGCGGCAATATCCGGAAATAGATTCGAGAAGACTTTCGTAAACGACCCGCGCACGGGGATCGATCACATAGTCCGGGTGCACGATGAACGTGGCCAGGCCGTTGCTCGCGGCGATCGTGCTCAGTTCTTCCTTCCAGAGATCGATGGAATACTGGCCCAGAATGTGGAAGAGGGTGTAGTCCTGCGTGGTGGTCAGCGGAAGCTCGACCAGCTCCCCGAGGAAATACGGCATCGCCGTGCAACAGCCGCCCTTTTGCGGTTCCAGGTGCGCCGCGCTCGCGAACGACATGTCGTAGCTGAATTGAAAGGCGTCCTTCCAGGCGGCATTCCGGTACATGGCGCCCGAGCGAAAGCCTTCCGCTCGCCATTTTTTCCCGAAGGCGTTGATTTTTTCGATCCTTTCGAGGAATACTCGGCGGTTTTCGAACAGGTGGCCGTCGTGGTTCAAGTCGTGGACATTCAGTTCGAAACCGCGGGCCGGGATGCTTTCGAGAAAAGCTTCTGAAAGCGCGTAGCGCTCCTCGGGCACGACCTCGAACGCGCTGCGGATGCCGTAGCGGCCGTCCAAGTCCATCAGCTCGCCGCAAAACGCTCTGCCGGGCTCGTGTTCGACATCGTGGGTCATCAGCACGCAGCCCTGATATTCGTCCGGCCAGAACCAGATAAACGGAATGGGCCGATCTTCGTTTGCGCGCACGGCGAGCGACATAAGCTCGGCGCGCAGATGGTCAACCGTCTGGTCCAGAGGCCAGGCGGGAAACTCGATGCTTTTCCGCTCGCGTAAATGAAATCGCTGAAAATGCTTGCGAATCCCCACCGAAAGGAACGGCCTAGCAAAGTAGTACGCCTCCTTGATGCATTGCTGCAAAACGGAGGGAGCGCCTTCGGAAACGACGTATTTTTCCTCGAGAAGGTTTTCCACGATTTCGTCCGGGTCAAATGGGAGCAAAACCTGGTTTCCGCACGGCTGCAGGAGAGACAGGACATCCGTAAGATGGCCATGGGGCGCCGGCGACACCGGTGCGGCGGCGCGCCCGAAACAGGTGATCTTCTTTCCGAAACGAAAGTAGCCCGGCGTCCGCCCAAGTTCCTCGGCGACGCCGAAGGGCGCAAACCCTTCCGGACACCGGTAATGATCCAGAAACGAAGTATTCATAAAAATTTTGGTAAGAGCCTTCGCGATTTCCGTTCCGGCGCTTGCTGGCCGGTGCTTCAGCAACTCGTGCGGATTCATTTATTGCGGAATTTGTTGCCGCGCGGCGCGCAGCGCTTCCGTGCCTAACGTTTCGAGAGTGGCCCTTAGCCGATATGCCGGTATAGGACTTTGCCCGCTGCGGACAGCACGCCGTCCGGCAAAATCGAAAACATGCGCCGCGCCAGTGGAGAATCTCCCCAGGAGCTGGCGTTTTCCTTCCGGAGATGTGGAAAGCGGAAATACGTCAAGGTTCGCTTGCTGGCGCCAAACTTGTCCTTGAAGGCCACCAGACCCTCGTTTTCCATCTCCGAACGGCCGAAATCGATGGACTGGGCCGCGGTGGTTTTGCTTTCCTCGATCAGCTTCCAAAACAGAAAAGGCATGCCGCCGAGTTGGTGGAAGGCTCCGTCCGAGCATCCGTATTTGTAAATCACCCGCGAGCTGTGCCGCAGCGTCAACATGGCGGCAACGGCCGCGCCGTCTTTTCGGGCCACGCGGATGTGCAGGCTATCGCCGAGGTGCAGGGCCAGGTTCTTGAACCAGTTGATCGGTTGCGGGGGCAGGTGATGGCGCCGCCGGGTGATCAGCATCAGGTTGTAGAACGTCGTGATGAATTCATCGCTGCGGCCGACTTCGTACACCAACTGCTCTTTTTCCGCGCGGCGGATTTTTCGCTGGATGGAATCCTTATGCAGGCCCTTGAAAAGTTGCTCGAGGCTCGGTGAAAGATCGAGTTCATGAAAATAGAAGGATTCGCTGGGTTGCAACGTGTCGCCCAGATTCGCCGCCAGCGGCCGAAATTCCAGATATTTGCAGTGTTGCCGCCGGAATTCCTCCACCAGCCGCTCCGCCAGGAGCAGTTTCCCGCCGCTATCGCCGGCCAGCGGTTCGCAGTGATCGGCAAAGGGCAACGAGACGAGGCGCGTCCCGGTCAGCCAGCTCCTTACGCGGCAGGCCACCAGTCCGTCGGTCAAGGGTTCTCCGGCCGCCGCTGAAGTCAGCACGAAGGGCTCGTACCCGTAGGTGTGCTTCAGGGCTTCGAGCCAGCCCCGCCGGTGGAACGCCGAAGCGGCGGGATGGCTGGCGACCAAATCGTCCCAGCGCGGATCGGCAAGTGGATCGATGATATGCAATGGCGTGGAAGAATCCTTCCTTGAAAAACGGCGCTGCGGCGTTTGCTGCCGGCAGGAACTGAAGATAAAGGTTCGTTTTTTTCGGATGCGCGGGCGCGCGGCGTCCGGAATCCCCAGAGCGGAACAGCTGAGCGGCCCGGTGGCTACTTCTCGGTTACCGATGCGCCGGCTGCGGCGGGCGCCGCGGCCATGGCACGCTCGACCGCATCGCACAGCGCGTGGCCGACCAGGATGTGGCATTCCTGAATGCGCGGCGTTTCGTTCGAGGGCACGGCAATCAGGACATCGACGATTTCGCGCAGCCGCCCTCCGGAAACCCCGGTGAGCCCGATGGTATGCAGACCCATCTTGCGCGCCAGCTTTGCAGCTTCCACGACGCTGGGAGAATTCCCCGAAGTGCTGATGCCCACGGCGACATCGCCCGGCACGGCCAGCGCCTGAAGCTGCCGCGCAAACACCTGCTCGTAACCGTAATCGTTGGCGATGGCCGTCACGGCGGAAGCGTTATCCTGCAGGGCGACGGCCGGCAAGGGACGGCGTTCGCGCAGATAGCGTCCCAGAAATTCCGCGGCCAGATGCTGGGCATCCGCCGCGCTGCCGCCGTTGCCGAAGAACAGGGCCTTGCGGCCGTGGCGATACGCGGCGATCAGCACGCCGGCTGCGTCGACCAGCGCGGGGAGGCAGGCCTCCTCCAGACGGCTATGAACTTCGATGCTGCCGGCGATGTTCTGGCGAAGAATGTTTTCCGTCATGGCTTCCTTCCGGTTCGGCGAAGTCCGCAAGCAACAGAATAGTGCCGGCACGGGTGGAAGTTCGAACGATAAACATTTTTCTTGCCGCAAGCCAGAGATTTCCGCGCCCGGCTAGCCGACCAGTTCGAGGCGCAGGCAGCGCAGCATCTCCTGCACGACGCGGGCCTGCTGTTCCGCCCGCAGGGTCGGGAACATCGGCAGAGACACGATTTCCGAGGCCGCTTTTTCGGTGACCGGAAAATCGCCTTGCCGGTAGTTCAGGTAATCGTAGGCTTTCTGCATGTGCAGCGGAATGGGGTAGTGAATTCCGGTGGCGATGCCCGCTTCCTTCAGGTGGTTCATCAGGGCGTCGCGGTCGTGCGTGCGCACGACGTATAGGTGATACACGGCGCGCGACCAGGACGGCTCGAAGGGAAGAATCGCGCTGCCCTCGGCCCCGGCCAGCAAGCGGTTGTATTCCGCGGCCCGCTCCCGCCGCGCGGCATTCCACCGCTCCAGGTGCGCGAGCTTCACGTGCAGGATCCCGGCCTGGATGGCGTCCAGCCGGCCGTTATATCCTTCCATGTCGTGATAGTACTTTTTGGCCTGGCCATGATCGCGGATCACCCGGGCTTTGTCGGCCAGTTTGGAGTCGTTCGTGGTGATCGCGCCGGCCTCTCCGCAGGCGCCCAGATTTTTTCCCGGATAAAAGCTGAATGCGGCGGCGCGTCCCATGGACCCGGCCTTCATCCAGCGGTTGTTCTTCTTGGAAAAATATTCGGCTCCGTGCGCCTGGCAGGCATCCTCGATCACCACCAAGCCGTAGTGCTCGCCCAGAGCCAGGATCGCGTCCATATCCGCCATTTGCCCGTAAAGATGGACGGGAATGATGCCGCCCACGCGTCGCCCGCTGCGGCGGCTGATCAGTTTGCCGCTGGGGTCCTTGGCGCATTGTTTTTCGAGATAATCGCGGAGCCGCTCGGGACTCATGTTGCAGGTGCGCTCGTCCACGTCGACGAATTCCGGATGCGCGCCGGCCTGTGAAATGGCCTCGCTCGTGGCGATGAAGGTGTTGGGCACAGTGACAATCACATCGCCCGGCTGGATGCCCGCTCCCATGATGGCAAAACGCAAAGCGTCCGTTCCGCTGCCGACGCCCACACAGTGGCTGGCGTCGCAAAAAGCGGCGAAGGCTTTTTCAAAGTTCTCCACCATCGGCCCGCCGATGAACCCGGCGGTCCGCAGGCCCTGCTGGAACACTTCGGTCAGTTCCGTTTCCAGTTCGACGTGGGGAGTAATCAGATCCAGAAACGGAATAGTGTTGGCGTTGCCATTTCCATTTGCTGAGCTCACTTGACGGCCTCCAGTACGGATTCGATCTTGCGAAACACTTTTGCGGGGTTTCCGGCGACGATGCAATTCGCGGGAACGTCCTTGGTGACCACGCTGCCCGCGCCCACGATGGCGTTTTCTCCGATCGTGAGGTTGGCAAGGATCGTGGCGCCCGTGCCGATGGACGCGCCGCGCTTGATGACCGTGCGCTCGACTTTCCAGTCAGCCTCGGTTTGCAACTGCCCGTTGGCGGTGGCGCGGGGATAGCTGTCGTTGATGAACATCACGCCGTGGCCGATGAAGACATCGTCCTCGATGGCCACGCCCTCGCAGATGAACGTGTGGCTGGAAATTTTGCAGCGGCGTCCGACCGTGGCGTTTTTTTGAATCTCGACGAACGCTCCGATTTTCGTGTCCTCGCCGATTTCGCAGCCGTACAAGTTGATGAACTTCGAGAGTTTCACTCCCTTGCCGAGCTTGACGTCCGGGGCAATGCTGCAGTATTCGTTCACAGGCGCACCAATTCTCCTCTCTGCATGATGGACTGGTCGGCGGCCTCCAGCATGCGCACCACGCGCAGGCCGGCCTCGCCGTCGTTGAAGGGTGATTTGTTCTGCAGAATGCAATCGGCGAAATAATCCAGCTCCACGCGCAGCGCCTCCAGCTGTTCCAGTTGCGGCGCCCACATGTCTCCGGACCGGTAATTCACCAGCAGTTCGCGCACTTTATCGCCGGAAGTGATGTTCACGCCTTTGTCGTAAACGCGAATTTTTTCATCCGCCACCAGGTCGTTCCACACCAGCATCTTCTTCTGCCCGCCGATCATGGTCATGCGGATCTTGACCGGAGAAAGCCAGTTCACATTGATGTGCGCGATGATGTTGTTCGGGAAATAGATCGTCATGAAGGCCACGTCCTCCACCCCGTTCAGGTGGCATTCACCGGTGGCCACAATCGCTTCGGGGTCGCCCTTGATCAGATGATCCATGATGGAAAGGTCGTGCGGGGCCAGATCCCAAATCACGCTGACATCGTGCTGGAACAGGCCCAGGTTCACCCGCAACGAATCGTAGTAATACAGGTCGCCGAGCGCGCCGCTTTCGGTCAGCTCGCGGATCTTGCGGACCGCGCCTGTAAATAAAAAGGTGTGGTCCACCATGATGTTCAAATTCTTCCGCGCCGCGAGCTCGATGAGTTCCTCGGCTTGCTCGGATGACGACGTGAACGGTTTTTCGACGAATACGTGTTTGCCGTTTTCCAGCGCCATTTTCGCCAGCTTGTAGTGCGTCCACACCGGGGTCACGATGGCCACGGCGTCAATCGTGGTCGATCGGAGAATTTCATCCGGGTTGGTGGTCACGTCCAGGCTGGGATAACTTTTCTTGGCCCGGGCCAGCGCGCTGGGATTCATGTCACACAGCATTTCCACGCTGGTGTGGTCCACCCCAAAAAAGTTCCGAACAACGTTCGGGCCCCAGTATCCGTATCCGATCACGCCGACTCGAATCGTCGCTTCTTTTACAGCATTGTAACTGCCGTTTTGGCTCATGGATTCTCCCGACCGATTCCGAAGATCCGTTTTCCGGCTCTTCAGAGGATGAATACTTGCATTCGATCCAATCCCGCTCTGCGGTTCGGGGGGATCTGAAAACAATTTTTTGCGCGTGAGTTGCGTTGCTTTGGTTGCCCGCCGGCACAGAGTGGAAAGAGGCGGAAATTCTTTGGCCCAGGCGCCAAGCGGGCCGCGTGCCTGGCTCAGGCCCGGACGACGTCCAGGACGTGCAATGCTTCCACCGCGGCGTCCGGCGCGGTCCGCGCGGCGTCCAGCGGCTTGACCCGCGAGCGGTCAATCTCCAGGGCCACCGACCGCCGCAGCAAAGTCACGGAAATAACCACCCGATCGCTTCCCTTGAAGCTCGTCAGGATTCCTTCCATCCCGTCCAGCACATCGTCCTGAATGCGAACGCGTTCGCCGATCGCCAGGTAGGGCCACGGCTCCAGATGGATGCCGGACCCGATCGCCGCCTGGATGGAGAGAATTTCCGCGTCGTCTACCGCGACGGGAGTCTTGCCCAGGCCCACAACCGAAAGCACGCCCGGAGTAATCAGCACCGGCAGCCGGTTGTGAACATCGAAGCGGCAGAATACATATCCCGGAAACAGGGGAGCTTCCACCACCTTCATGCGATCCGACCATTTTCGTTTCGTAGTGTACAGGGGCAGAAGCGTCTCCAGCCCTTTACCGTTTAGTATTTCCGCCGCATTGCTTTCCCAGCGGGAGCGAATCTGAAGCGCATACCAGCGAAGCCCGTCACTCAATTTGGTTTGGTCCGTCACGATGTCGTTTTGCACCCTGGTTTCGTTTCCCTGCAACAATGGGAGGGTAGGCTACCGCCATAAAAGCCCCAATGCCGCACTCATGCTTCACCCCCAACAGTCGCAATCAGGCTTCCAAAGAGAGCGGCGCGCAAACTGAAGGTTCTTAAAGCGAGATTGAATTAAGCTGCTGAAACCAAAGCCTATAAGACTGTTCCAGAGCGGTGCGGCCGGTTCCATCCCCGTTCCCAAACCCAAGAAAGGAAAATTCGAAGAAAAGTCTTTCCACAATGTACCCACAGGCTTCCAAGAAGACCAATTTCAGATTCCACTCCGCCAAGGTTTCCCACTCTGGGGCAGAAGCCCGGCAACTAGTTCGCTTTGAATAGATTGCTGCGATTCAAGGGTTCGGTGGCTCATTTAACGCACGAAGGAAACGAGGCCGAAAACTTCAGCAGCCCGCTTCTTCGCGGCGCGCGTGGAATCCTAAGTCGTGGGAATGGTGACGGAGATCTGCGCGGAATCCGCGCTTTGCACGCCGGCAGCCGTCGTCGAGGTAACCACGTAGTAATAGGTGACGCCGGCCTGGACGGTCTGATCGGTGTAGGTAGTCCCGGTCACGATCGTGGAGTCCAATTTGGTGTACGGTCCACCGGAAACTTCCGAGCGGTAGACATCGTAACCCGCGACCACCGAAACGCTGGGCGTCCAGTTCAACGTCACGGAATGGGCGCCGGCGGCGACGCCAGTCCCGGTAAGCGCAATGGTCGCCGGCGAGTTCGTGGCGTTGCTGGCCACGGTTACGCTGCCCGCCGCGGTACCCGTGGCCGTCGGTGTGAATGTCGCGTTCAGGACCACCGATTGTCCGGTGGCCAGAATCAATCCGGAGGAGACGCCGCTCGCGGTATATGACGCGCCCGAAACCGTGACTTTCGACACCGAAACGCTGGAATTTCCAGCGTTGGTCAGCGTGACGCCCAGTTCACTCCCTTTTCCGACGGTGACGTTTCCGAAGCTTAACGTTGAACTATTCACGCTGAGAAAGGCCGTGGCGGCCATGCCGATTCCTCGCAGGGAGACCGTGCTCGTAGAAGTGGATTGATCCGTCAGAATAGAAACATTGCCCGACAAAACTCCGGCTGTTTTCGGCGAAAAAACGATGCTAAGCATGGACTGGTTCCCAGGCGCAATCGTTAACGGTAGCGAAACGCCCGCGATCGTGATTCCCGCCGACGCGGCGCTCACCTGCGTGATCGTAAGATTCGCGGTACCTCCATTGGCGACGATGACGGATTGAGAAACCGTGTCCCCCAGCGGAACGGAACCAAAATTGATTGACGCGGGCTGAACTGAAATCGTCGCGCCTCCAGGTGTCTGCTGGCTTGAGGAGTTCTTCGATGCGCCGGTTACACCCGTGCAGCCCGAACTGAATAGGATGGCGAAGCAAAGCAAGAGCATCGCGGCGATCGATATGGCCTTCTGGCCTCCGCAAGCCGGGTGCGCCGCGCGTTTGCTGGCGCCGCCGAAACAATCGCAGATCTTCTCTTCGAATCTCTCGCCCAACCTCGCGCCGAACCTCTCGTCGAACCTCAACGTTTTCATGAAATCGATTTTGGTGGGACCGCCGCGACGGGACTACTGTCCCGGCGTACATTTAAGGGACAGGTGGGGAACCTGACCCGCTCGGCAGAGTGGAAGGAAAGCGCGGCCGCTTGCCGGCGGCCGCTCAATCGGATGATTTGCTTCGACGGCCAGCAATCTACGGGATCGTCGCGGATACTTCGGTCGAGTACGCGCTCTCGGCGGCCGTAGAATCCACCGACGTCACCACATAGTAATAAGTCTGCCCGGACTGCACCGTGCCGTCGGCATAGGTCGTTGCTGCAACCGGGGAGGAAGTCAATTTTGTGTACGGACCGCCGCTTACCGTGGACCGGTACACGTTGTAGCCCGTTACCGTCGTCGATGTGCTGGCGGTCCAGGTGAGTGTGACCGAGTGCGATGCCGCCTGCACACCTGTCCCAGCCAGTGTAATGGCGGATGTGGAATTGCTCGCGTTGCTCGTTACGGTAACGCTACCGGGAATGGCACCCGTCGCCGCGGGCGCGAATGTGACATTCAGCGTGGCCGTTTGCCCCGGCGTGAGAATCTGTCCGGATTGCACGCCGCTTGCGGCGTACCCGGCCCCGGAAATCGAAACGTTTGAAATGGTGACGTTGCTGTTCCCGCCGTTCGTGAAACCCACCGACAGGGTGCTGTTGCTGCCGATATCGACGCTCGAAAAATTCAGGCTCGTCCGGCTGGCGTTCAGAATCGCGGTGGCGGCGCTGACCGTCAAGGTGGCCGCGGCGCTGGTGATTTGCCCCACGCTGTTGGAGACCGTGACTGTAAATTGCGCGCCACTGTCCGCCGTGGTCGTCGCGGGAGTCGTATACGACGAGGAAGCAGCGCCGGAGATCGGAATCCCGTTCTTGTTCCACTGATACGTCAGCGTTCCAGAACCCGTCGCCGTAGCACTGAACGTCGCCGTCTGGCCGGCAACCACGCTCTTGCTGACCGGCTGCACGATGAAGGACGGCGCGGTAGTGGTGTTGGACGCGGCTGGAGTGGAACTCGTGCCGGAGACGATGAGCGCGGCCGAGTTGCTTGTAACGCTGCCCGCCGCTCCCGAAACCGTCACGCTGAATAATTTGCCGTTATCGGCGGCGACCGCGGACGCGATCGCATAGGAAGACGCCGTCGCGCCGTTGATGGCCGCCCCGTTCGCTTTCCACTGATACGTCAGCGGGCCTGTCCCGGATGCGGAGACTCGGAACGTCACGGACTTCCCGGTAGCCACGGTCACACCGGTCGGCTGCGAAGTAATCGTGGGAGGGGTATCGACCGTAAGCGTAGCCGCGCTGCTCGTAATGCTTCCTTTGTTGTTCGTTACCGTCACGGCAAAGCGCGCCGCGTTGTCCGCCGTGGTCGTTGCCGGGGTGGCGTAAGATTCCGAAGTCGCACCACTGATTGCCGAGCCATTCTTTGTCCATTGATAGGTCAGGGTCGCCGTTCCTGTCGCGACAACGCTAAACGTAGCGGACTGCCCAACCGCGACGGTCTGGCTTACCGGCGGCGTAGCAATCGCGGGCGCCACCGCTGAAGCCATCACCGTCAGGATCGCCGGACTGCTGGTCACGCTTGTGGTGCCGTCGCTCACGACGACCGTAAATCGAGTCCCCGACTCCGAAAGCGTCGCTCCGGGCGCCAAATAAGATGCTTCCGTCGCCCCGCTAATGGCCGCCCCATTCTGTTCCCACTGGTACGACAGCGTTCCTAGTCCCTTGGCTGTGACAGAAAATGGCGCGGTCTGCCCGGTAATGACGCTGAGGCTTCGCGGCTGCGTAACGATCGCCAGCCCCGTGGTCCCTGTGCCAGTTAGCGGGATCGACAGGGGAGAGCCCGGACCGTCACTTACAATCGCGATGCTGCCGGAAACGTTCCCGGCCGCGGTGGGAGCGAATTTCACCTGGAACTGGTGGGTGAGGCCTGGCGCGATGGTAAACGAAGAGACTCCGCCAACGATGGTGAAGCCTGTTCCAGCGACCGCCATGCCCGAAATCGTGACCGGCGTGGCGCTAGTGTTCATCAAGGTCAAGGTCTGCGGGCTGCTTGAGCCCGTCGCAACGTCTCCAAAACTCAGGCTGGCGGGAGTCGGAGTCAGGGCTCCGGAGCCTGCCACACCCACGCATCCCGCGAGTGACAACACCGCGACAAATGCGAATAGGAGGGCCAGTAAGCCGAGCGGCGCTCTACGGTTGGACGGTGCGTCAAAGTGGGAGTGGATCGCCGAACTTGTATGTGCGCTCATCACGAAGCCACATTAGGATTCGCGATGCGGCAGCCTCTACTGGTCCAGAGAACTGACGTGGGACAGGCGTTGGAACTGTACTTTCGGACATGGGTGCAACTTGCACGCGCGCGTATAGGTTGAACGGCATGAGACGATTAGAAGAGTGTCAAAAATTAAAAAATGCGGTCTTCACTCAAACGAAAACGCGGCCGATTGGCGCTTCCGGAAGGATTGTACTGCTGTGCTACACTCAAGGACGCTGAGGCACTTGAAGCTATGCTGAAATCATGAAAAATCAGTACCTTCCGGATCAGCAAACCTGCGCCAAGTGGTCGAATCGAATTCTCATCCTTTCCCTTTTGGGAATTGATTATCTCACTCTTTTTCCGTTTCGAATCCGGTTCGCGCCAAACCACTTCCTTCACCGATCTCCTTTTCTGTTGGGCGATTCCGGGAAGCGTCCACCGTCACTTGACGTTTTTTTGAACATCCTTCTATTCATTCCGTTTGGATTTGGCGTTTACGCGCAGGCCTGCAAGCGCGGCATCCGCAGATTGAATACTTTTTTTCTGGCGCTGGCCCTCGGCGCGGCAGTCTCCTACACAGTGGAATTACTGCAGCTCTTCATACCGGGGCGCGATTCAGGGTGGGCTGATGTGGTGTCGAATACCACCGGATCGGTCGCGGGAAGTTTTCTGTTTGCGCTTTGCGGCGTGGCCATCCTGCGAAGCTTGTCAAGGATTGAAAATTCATTTGCCGAATGGCTCTCGCCGCGCCGGGTGGGATTTCTGCTGCTGGCCTATTTTGCGTTATGCTTTGGCGTTTCCGCCTGGCTGCAGGGCAAAACGCGGCTTAGCGACTGGTATCCTCAATGCGTTCTTAACGTAGGGAATGACGCCTCCGGACAAAGCCCCTGGAAAGGGCGCGTGTTTCGCCTGCAAATCTGGGATCGCGCGCTTCCGGAGAAAACGATTGAGGCTTTCGCCGGCAAGCAGTCCGGGGATTTTCCCAGCGCGAATTTGGCGGGCTCTTACGATTTCACAGGCTTGCCGCCCTATCAGGATTCAACGAAGAACCTGCCGGAGCTTGCCTGGACTCCTGTGCAGCCGCAATGGGCCAGCACCGGAGCATCTGAATTTGACGCCCGAGGGTGGCTACGCACCGCGACTCCCGCGGAGACGCTTACGCGGAAGATCGTGAAATCCGGCCAGTTCACGGTCCACGTTGTTTGCGAACCCGCGTCCACCGATGGCGCGGGCGGCCGCATCGTTTCCCTTTCGCAATCGGACAGCGATGTGAATTTTCATCTGCGGCAGGAAGGAACGAACCTGGTGTTCTGGTTTCGCGATCCGCTCTCAAACACGCGCTCCATACTGGCCTGGACCATTCGCGGCGCGTTCCAGGCCGGAAAAGTTCGGGACATCGTGGCGTCCTACAACGGATCGGATGCGTTCATCTACCTGGACGGAAATCGCATCCCGCAGATCTACCACTTGAGCCCGGGCGCGACTCTGCTGCAAAAGTTCTTTTCCATCCGGACCTCGGACCTGGAGGGGTACGTAATCGTTTACGAGACAGTGCTCTTCCTGCCGGCCGGTTTGTTGATCGGAGTCGCAGCCGAGAAGTGGTCACGAGAAAACTTTTCCGGAGTGTGGATCCTCGCTGCCGGGTTGCTGCTCCCCGCCATTTTGCTGGAGATTGTTCTCGCCGGGATCAGCGGGAGAAGCATCTGGGCCGTAAATATCGCCCTGTCCGTGTTCTTCGGACTGGAAGGAGTATTGCTCGTCAACGCCGATCGCATTTTTGAGCAGTAAGCGACAACATTGAGCGACAGCATTAAGTACCGGAGGCTTCAGCCGGCCTGCCGTTGGATTGCGCCCACCGGAAAAACCGCGCAGGCAAAAGCCTGAGCTACTTCGATTGCCTCCGCACGGTCCCAGATATCTAAATGAAAAATCGCGCCTCGGCAGGCTGCCAAGCCAGGATACGCTGCTCGAACCAACAGGCGGCGGGAAATTCTGGAGGCGCGGGGCGGAATTGAACCGCCGATAAAGGTTTTGCAGACCTTTGCCTTACCACTTGGCTACCGCGCCTCTGCGGCGAACGCATTTTACCGGAAGCACATCTCGTAACTTCTCTTTTACCGAACTTCCGTCCAAAAGGCCACCTGAAAAAAAATCGAGGGGGGTGAATTTCCACCCCCCTCGAAGCTTGCCAGAGCGGTTTCGTCTGACGGATTAGGTTAGAAGGTGATCTTCAAACCGACCTGAACTTCCCTGGCGTCGCCAGAACCGACGACCGGGTTCCCGGCAATGACGTCAGGTGTTCCAAGAGCGCCGCCAAAAACCGAGGACGTCAGGCCCCCGGGCGCCGAATTGACGGCCGACGGATCGTTGTTCCCACCGCTGGAGCCGTTCGACGCTCCATAGGGATTTTCGAAAATAGGGTGGTTGAGGACGTTGAAAACCTCAAGCCGGAATTGAGCGGTATAGCGCTCTTTGAAGGTGAAATTTTTGAAGACGGAAAGATCCAGGTTTTTGAAGCCTGAATCCCGGAAGATGTTCCGACCCATCGTGCCATACGTTCCAGAGACCGGAGGAGCCATGACAGAGTTACCGGATGCGTAGCAGCCACCTGCGTCGAGTGTTCGAGCATCGGGAGCTTTAGCCAGGCAGTTCGCCGCATAGGTGGCGACTTGGGACGCCGGGACCGCTATCGTTTGCCCCGTCTGTCCGTATGTCACGGTGCAATTGACAGCCGATAACCCGCCAGCAAAACCGTAGCAGTATGGAATGGAGTTCTGCGTGCCCTTGAAGTCAGAAGGATTCCCGAAGAAATCCCAACGATCCGTGGCATCTCCGGTTCCGCTGAAATTGTTCTGGTAGTCGTTAACGATCCACGGTTGGGGACTCTGGATCGTAACAATTCCATTGACTTGCCAGCCCTTTAGCAACTGAGCGAAGCCGTTGATCCCTGGAATGTTGTAAGTACCCGTGAGCGTGAAACGGTGCCGCACATCGAAGTCGCTGCTGCCGTATTCGGCTCCCGGGTCGTTGGCGTTCTGCGGGAGGAGCCCGAAACGATTCAGGGAACCGTTGTCGAGGCCGTGGGCATAGGTGTATCCGGCCGTGAAAGAGACTCCGTGAGACATGCGCTTGGTAAGAGTCGCCTGCATGCTGTTGTAATTCGAATGCGTGTCGTTCGTCATCATATTGATGTAGCTGTAATAAGGAAATTTAGCCGCATACGGGCGGACGCAAGACAGCGCCGGGTTGAATGTATCGTATGGAGCACACGCATTGATGTCGGAAAAGCCGGTGAGCCGCGCTCCGCGATTGCCCACATAACCGATTTCCAGTGAGAGGTTGTCTCCGAAAGCGTGCGTTACTCCAAGACTATAGTTCATGACGTACGGCGTCTTGAGGTTCGGATCCACTCCCATGAGGGCGCACTGGCCGGGATCTTTGGGTCCGCCGCCTGTCGGCACGACGCCATCCCCGCACAAAATGTTGGCGCTCTTGGGGAAAACCGTGGTCTGACCCGGTGTCGTTGGAGCGCAGCTCGTGGCTACCGCTGGATCCCAACACAGTTGCCCGGCGCTATAAGCGAATGGAGCGACAGCGATGGATCCTGTGCCCTGTGTTGCTGCTCCATTCACATAGAAGATAGCGTTGGTCGGATTGGCACCGAGGCTGACCGACGAGCTATTCTGGAATTGGTTCTGGTTCATCCATTCGACCGCAGTAAACGAAGAGTACATGACGCTGAAGCCGCCACGCACGACGGTTGTTCCTTTACCCGACACATCGTAAGCAAAGCCGACGCGCGGCGAGAAGTTGCCGCGATTGGGTTGCCACAGGGTACTCTCCCCAGGTTGTCCTTGTTGAACGAGTCCGTCCGACGAATTCGGATCGAAGTTGGCCCAGAGATTATTGACGGCCTGAATCGGCGAAGCGTATTCGTAGCGCAGACCCAAATTCAGAGTAAATTTCGGGGTCAAGCGCCAGTCATCCTGCACGAACGCCGCCTCATAGCTATTCAGCATTCTGCGAGTTGGGTCGCCAACCAGAGCTTTGCCAGCCTTCCCGTTCCCTGGATCGGTGATCCCCTGGAAAAACGATGAGAGATCGGGGAAATTAATTCTGCCGCGGCCATAATCCGGAATCCAGGAGTCGGCCTCGATGTGCGTGTACTCGCCGCCGAACTTGAGACTGTGCTTGCCAACCAAATACGACAGGCTGTCCTGCACATCCCAATATGGGTTTGGAGCGATTGCTTGTGGGCGATTGTGCCAGGTGCCAAAGAGAGCGAATCCGCCGATTTCAATTTGTGGCAAGCCAGCCACGGTCAAGCCTGTGTTGAGTCCCGGGACAGTCAGACCGGCATCGTCACTGGTGGTAATGAAGCTCATCCGGTTATAGCCGAACCGAACTTCGTTCACCATGTTGGAGTTAGGTGTGTAATCCCAAGTGCCGGAAGCAGTCCAGGTGTCGATAATAAAACCATTGGTGAAGATCGGATCGATGTAGCCACGATCTTCTCCGGTTCCAACATAGTTGCCGATGATCAGTTCTCCGTTCAGTGTGTTCTTGTCATTTGCGTGATAATCAATTTTTCCAACGCCGTTGTTACTAACATTGACGTTGGGAATTGTGCTGACGAACCCGGTAGTGCCGGTAGGATTTGATGGGTAAAGCCCTCCAGTGCACGTGGCCGTTGCGGTTGGCGCCGCGCCGGTGACGGTGCAACCCGCGAGCGTTTCGCTGACCGGACTCGGAGTTAAGCCACCGTTTACGACGGACTCCAGCGCAGCCGCGAAATTGCTCCCTGCTTGCCCATTGGACGGCCCGGTTTCGGGAACGCCGCTGGTGCCGAAAGCGTTACCGATCAAGTCCCGCAACCCCTCATAGTTACCGAAGAAGAACAACTTATCTTTGATAATCGGCCCGCCAACGGACGCGCCAAATTGCTTCAGTTGCGTCGCGGGTTTATCGCAACTGGTCACCGGGCAGCTTCCATCCGCAGCGGGAGCAGGATTAAAGTAGTTTCGCGCGTCCCAGTTCGAACTGCGGTAAAAACCATAAGCCGTGCCATGCAGCGAGTTAGTTCCGGATCGAATTCCGACGTTCACCACGGCGCCAGGATCCCAGCCGTATTCTGCCTTCGGGTTCTCCATGAGGTTAAACTCTTGGATCGAATCGATGGGCAGTATGGTTGCGCCATCCGTGATCGGACTGGGCATACCAGCGATGGGACGCGCGTCAAAGAAATTGTGGTTGATGACTCCGTCGATCATCCAAACGGACTCGTCGGGGCGCACACCATTGGTGCTTTGCGTCCAGGGCCCGCCGCCGACCTGGGTCATCACGCCGGGCCGTAAACCAAGCAGGTTCTGGTAGTTGCGTCCGTTCAGAGGCATGTCGACGATGTCTGCGTTATCGAGCGTGCCCCCCAAGGTCGCATTGGTGGTCTCGACCAGGGGCACCGCTTCCGTCACGGTGACCGTTTGCTCCTGTTCGCCAGGCTGAACCGTGAGGTCGACACGGACTTCCTTGCCGACTTCGAGGGCTACGTTCTGGCGCTCGAGCTTCTTGAAGCCCTTGGCTTCCGCGCGCACCGTGTAAATGCCAGGAGTCAGGTTGGGAGCGTTGTACTCTCCAGCGTCGTCCGTGGTCAGAGTTCGTGAAACGCCGCGGGCAACGTCAATAACGGTTACCGTGGCGCCGGCTACGACTCCGCCGCTCTGGTCCGTGACCGTCCCGAGAATGCGGCCGGTATTGCCTTGCGAGAAGGCCGGCACGCAAAGCAGCAGCACTGCAAAGGTGACGGTGAACAATCGAATGGCATTCGAGCGCCATCCCCCCGCCGATGCACTACTCATCGAAGCTAAAGAATTCATTTCTGAACCTCTCACTAACAAGGATTGAATTCTAATTCTGGTCCCCACACCCCACTACTGATTCCCCACCAAGGTCCAAGCCGCTAAAAACGAAAAAGCTTGCCAACCAGCGCCGCGCAAAACGCGCGACGCGATGATTGCGCACGCAAAGTTCTATAAGGTTCTCGATATATATTCAGTCAAAACTAAAATTTTTACCTGGACAGCACCCGACCACTGATGGGGGGGAGATTAGTTGTAAAGGTAGGTCAAGTCAAGCAGTATTTATTTGGGCTTAGTGCTTTGGGCACAAGCTTGCAGGAGCACGCAAAGGCTCAAAGTTTGCCGCAGGAGCGCCGATGCCTAGTTTAAGGGCAGCCGGATCTGAAAGATTGAGCCGCGTCCCGGAGCGCTATGCACTTCGATTGTCCCGGAATGGACCTCGGTGATCCAGCGGCCGATGGATAGGCCCAGACCCACTCCGCCCGATTCACGGGAACGGGCCTTGTCCGCGCGGTAAAACCGCTCGAACACATTCGGCAAGTCCGACTCGGCGATGCCAATGCCCGTGTCGCTCACTTCCGCCACCGCGAAGCCGTCGTTTCGCCGCAAGGAAACTTCCACCTGGCCGTTCGCGGGAGTGTATTTCACGGCGTTATCGATGAGGATTAGAAACAGGCGCCGGAGCGAACTGGCGTCTCCCTGAATCCACATGGACTCCGCGGAAATCTCCTCCTGGAAGACAATCTGCTTGGCCTCGGCCAGGGCGCTTCCCTGATGGCAGGCCTCGCGCAGAACTTCGGCCACGTTGGTGGCGGCAAACCGCAGCGTTTCCGCGCCGCTGTCGGCGCGCGCCAGGAACATGAGCTGTTCAATCAGCGTCGAAGTCTTTTCAAGTTCCTGAAGAACCTCGGCGATGACCTCGCGATATTCCTCGGCGGAACGCGCCTTGCGCAAGGAAAGCTCCGCGCGGGTGCGCATCACCGCGACCGGCGTGCGCAGTTCGTGCGAGGCGTCGGCGGTGAATTGCGTGATTTTTTTGAAGGCCGATTCCAATCGCCCCAGCATCCCGTTGAGCGTTTCCGACAGGCGCTGCAATTCATCTCCCGTGTGCGGCACTTCCAGGCGGCTGGACAGATTTTGCGCGCTGATCGTCCTGGCGGTCTGCGTAATTTGGTCCACGGGAGCCAGCGCGCGCGTGCTGATCCAGTATCCACCGGCAGCCGCGAACAAGAGCAGGGTGGGTATGGAGATAAAAAGCAGCAAGGCAAAATGGTCCAGTGCTTCGTAAAAATCGTCCATTTCAAAAGCGGACTGGATGAGGTAGTTCTCGCCGCCAACGGAAACTTTTTGGCTCCAGACGCGCAGCGGCACAACGTTCCGCAAATAATCCACGGGCCGTGTGGGCAGCGTGCCGGGCCTGGGGACTCCATAGTCGCTCATCACCTTGGACCGGTAGATCCAGTTGCCCTGCTCGTCGGAGACCTGCAGAAGGGCGCCGCCTGCCCGGAGTTCGGTATGCTCGCGGAGGCCGTCGGGCAGATCGGCCTGGCGGCCGCGCTGGACGTCGCGTTCGATTAACTGGTGAACTCCCTCGGCGCGGGCTTGAAGCTCTTCGTCCACGGTGCGGTGAATGCTGTGGCGCATTTCGAGGTAGGCGCTGACGCCAAAGGCGGACAACACCACGGCGAGAACGGCGAAGTACCAGGCCGTCAGCCGGAGCCGGATGGGCAGGGTGATCATGCTTTGCTGGTGTCCCGAATGGCGTATCCCGTTCCGCGAACGGTCTGAATCAGTTTCACGTGATGGTCGCGATCCACTTTGCTGCGCAACAAACTGATAAAAACGTCCAGGGTATTTTCTTCCACGTCATCGTTCGAATCCCACACGGAATTGACGATCATGTTCCGGGGAACGGCCCGGCCGGCGCGCCGCATCAGAAATTCCAACAGACGGAACTCGGTCCGGCTGAGGTTGATCTCTTCGCCCGCGCGGGTAACCCGATGAGAGGCAGGGTCCATGACCAGATCGCCCACCTGCAGAAAAGTCGGACGCGGGGCCGAGCCGCGTCGCGAAACCGAGCGCAGCCGGGCGAGAAATTCCTCGAAGGAAAACGGCTTGGTCATGTAGTCGTCAGCGCCGATGTCCAGTCCCTTGACGACGTCCGGCACGGTGTCGCGCGCGGTCAGAACGAGGATTGGCGTTTTGTTTCCGCCCTTGCGCAGGCGCCGCGCGACCTCGAAGCCGTCGATTCCGGGCAGCATCAGGTCCAGCACGATGGCGTCATATTCGAGCGTCTGGGCCATTTCCAGAGCGTCGCGGCCGTCAAACGCGAGGCTGACGGAATGGTTTTCCTCCTCGAGCCCTTTCTTCAGCAGCTCGGCCATTTTTTTTTCGTCTTCCACGATGAGGACATGCATCGCTGACATACTCCTATCAAAGCACCGCAACCTGAAAATGTACTGAAATCGCCTGTCTATAATTCTAGGCTGTTCGCACGCACATAGAAAGAGGCTGGGGCGGAAGAGGAAAGTATTTGGCCGTGGGGAGCGAAATGCGGGATTTTCAGCCATTGTTGCGGGCAATTTGGTAACCTGCTTGGCACACCGGAGCCTAGTTCCAGTCAGAGAGTGAAAAACTGAAACGGCTGGGATGTCAACTCCATCGAAGGCAAATACGATGACAGGCCGGCGGGCAAGTCGTGCGCTGCGGACGAGAGCACGGCCTAGGCCACGAGTGAATTGAGCCGTTGGCCCGAGCGCTCGCCGTGGCGGATGGAGTAATGCGTCCGCGGACGATTCAGGTTTCATTCAGGTAATTGAATTAGGATCGGCAATAACTTACGGTGACCGCCGCCGTCCCCTCTCTGAACCGGCGGTCGATACGTTTGTCGGATGGGTTTTTGTCACTGTTCTCTGTTGCGCAAGGCCTTGAAGGAGTCCCCGTGAAATTCGCAGTCGCAACGCTGGCTTTGGTATTGTTTTTCGGACTTCCCGTCAGCGCTCAAGTGTCGGGAGGCTCCATTACAGGCACGGTGACCGGGGAATCCGGCGCTGCGATGCCCGGCGTTCAAATCTCGGTGAAAGACACGGGAACCGGCCTGGTCAGGAATACGGCGACCAACACGGCCGGACTTTACGGCGTGCCTGACCTGGCTCCCGGAAATTTTGAAATGACGGTTTCAGCGTCCGGATTCACGACCCAGCTGTGGACGACGATCACGGTGACCGGGGGAGTGGAGCGGGTGCTGAACGTCGTCATGCATGCGGGCGATCCGAAGCAAGTGGTGCGAGTGGTGGCCCCGCCGGCGCTTGTCAGCGAACCCTGCCCCGCCGTTTGCGGAAGCGCCAATTCCTCGACCGTGCGCGATACTCCTTTGAACGGACGCGACTGGGCGGCGCTCGCGACGTTACAGGCCGGCGTCTCCTCGGTGCAGAACGGCAGCGCGACGGGAGGCGGAAACACGGATCGCGGATTTGGAGCGGCGGTGAGCATCTCCGGATCGCGGCCCGATCAGAACAGCTACCGCCTGGATGGAATCAGCATCAATGACTACGCCAACGGCGCGCCGGGCAGCGTATTGGGCGACAATTTAGGAATCGATGCGGTGGAGCAGGTGTCCGTCCTGGGGAGCAATTATCCCGCCGAATACGGGCGCACGTCGGGCGGCGTGATCAACGTTGTTACCCGCTCCGGCAAGGATGCCTTTCACGGTTCGCTTTACGAGTTCCTGCGCAACAGCGCCCTGGACGCTCGAAACTTTTTCGATGGGCCGGTAATCCCGCCCTTCAAACGCAATCAATTCGGGGGCTCGGGGGGAGGACCGATCCGCAAGGGCCGCACGTTTATTTTTGGCGATTACGAAGGGCTGCGCCAGTCGCTGGGCGTAACGACCGTGAACACCGTGCCCTCGGCGAACGCGCGTCTTGGGATCGTGCATGACGCGAACGGCAATCTCCTGGGCCCCGACGGAAGCCCGGCCAGCGGCCCCTGGACCGGACCGTGTCCGAATCCAGCGACGCAGACGAATCTGGCGCCGGGCGCGGCCGGTTTCTGCGTCGATAATTATATTGGCGTCGACAATCCTCAGCACAAATCGTTCGTCAACGCATTCTTTCCCCAGCCCAACGGGCAATTGATCGGCAACGGAGATACCGGCATTTTTTCCTTCGCGGCTCAGGAAATCACCACCGAAAATTACTTTACGGTCCGCCTAGATAACAAGTTCACGGACAGCGACAGCATATACGTCACCTACATTCGGGACGATTCAACGACCGTCCAGCCGGGGACCTTCGGCGAACTGTCTTCCGACATCGTTTCGAACCGGCAGGCGGCCACGATTCATGAGGAGCATATCTTCAGCCCCAATTTGTTCAACGCGGCGAGAATCGGATTTAACCGCGCCGTCGGAATCATCGGAGAGGTGAATTCGGTCTCCAATCCGCTGATGGCCGATCCTTACTACGCGTTCGAACCGGGAGGCTTTGCTGGAGACATTCAGAGTATTCCCGGAATCACCAGTTTCCTGGGCGCGCCGACGGCCGAAGGGTATATTCCCTCGAGCAAGGCCCTGTATTGGACCTCCTATCAGGGAGGCGATGACGCCGTGCTCACGCGGGGAAGGCATTCCATCAAGTTCGGCGCGGATGTAGAACGGATGCAGGACAACGAGGTTTCGGCCAGCAACATCAACGGACTTTTCCGCTTCGATTCGCTGACTCAGTTTCTGACCAACGAGCCGTCGCTGTTCTCCGGCACTGGCACTCCCGTTCCCCCGGACATCGGGATCCGCGAAACGCTTTTCGGCGCCTATGTGCAGGACGACATCAAGCTGCGCAAAACGTTAACTCTGAACGCCGGCCTGCGCTACGAATTCCTGACGGTACCGACCGAGTCGCATAACCTCACTTCCGTGCTTCCCAGTCTGTCCGCCGCCAACCCGAACGTGGGAACGCCCTTGTTCAAGAATCCCACGCTGCGCAATTTTGAGCCGCGCATGGGCTTCGCCTGGAATCCGCGCGGCGGCAAAACTCTTTTCCGCGGCGGTTTCGGAATTTTTGACGTGCTGCCGCTGCCGTACGAATTCACGCTTTCCTTCCAGCGCGCGGCGCCCTTCGTGCGAACGATTGTGGGCGAGGATCCCGCCGCGGGCTCGCTGCCCATGGGGGCTTACGATCAATTTATCAATCAGCAAGATACCAATCTTGCTTATTATGCCGATCCCGCTCCGAAGCGCAATTACGTGATGCAGTGGAATTTCAGCATCGCGCAAGAATTAACGCCGACGCTGGCGCTGACGGTGGGCTATGTCGGTTCGCGCGGCATTCACCAGCCGTATCGCGTTGACAACATCGATATGGTCATTCCCTCGCTTTCTCCCGCGGGCTACCTATGGCCCTGCGGACCCGACGGTTTGGGTGACACGTGCCAGGCAGGCTTCCTTCCGAGCGGCACGCAGGCGAATCCCATACCCAGCTCGAAAATCAATCCGAATTTTGGGCGCGTCAATGCCACCTTATGGCAGGCCAATTCTTTTTACGATGCGATGCAGGTGGATCTCGCTAAACGCGTCAGCCACGGGTTCACCTTCCACGCGGCATATACCTGGGGCAAGAGCATCGATACGCTCTCGGCCACGGAGGCGGACGACGCGTTTCCCAACGGCATATTCAATCAAATCTTTTTCGACCAGCAAACCACCCGCGGACTCTCGGACTTCAACATCGCGCAAAATCTGGTCCTGAGCGCGACGTGGGAAATCCCGGGACCGCCGAAAGGCTCACGGCTGCTTCCGGAGTGGGCGTTTGGAGGCTGGCAACTGGTCGCCCTGTACAAAGCGAGTACCGGGCAGCCCTTCACGCCGATTCTTGGCGGGGATCCGGCAGGCACGAAACTGGACGAAACCGGCTTGGTACCCAGCATCTTGCCCGGATGCAATCCGGTGAACTCCAACTTCAAGCAAGACGCCAATGGCCCCATCTACATCAACGCCAGCTGCTTCGTCCTCCCGCAGGCAACCCCGGCGATTGCCGCCGAATGCCAGCCGTTTGGCCAAGGCCCGGTGAGCGCGGGGATCCCCGGCACGTGCGCCAATCTACGCGGAAACATGGGGCGCAACATCGTGATTGGACCAGGAATGTCGAAACTGGATTTTTCCGTGTTCAAGAACAATTACATCCGGCGCATCTCGGAAAGTTTCAACGCCCAATTTCGCGCGGAGATTTTCAATATTTTCAACCGTGCGAACTTTTCCTCGCCCACCGACAACACCGCGGTGTTCGATCAGAATGGTCTGCCCATCCAAAGCGCGGGCCTGATCGATTCCACGCAGACTACCTCCCGCCAGATTCAGCTGGCGCTAAAATTGATCTGGTGAGCGCGGAATTTTGGGCGGAATGCACGAATCCGTTTGACCCTTGATCTTTTTACCCGCGGACCGCGTGCAACTGCTGCAACTTCTCCGACTTTCAGCCACGCACGGAGAGCTAAAGATTCGCTTTCTTTCATGAAATCTTCAGCCGGACGGCAGTAGGATGGGAACGCTCTTGCCCTAAAAAGAGTTGCGAAGGCCTCGGTTTAGAAGAGTGGGCCCATGAATAACGGTTGCAGAACGTTCCTGGCAGCGGCGCCATTCTCACTTCTTCCTATCTTGTTGCAACTTTTCATATTCAGCTGTCCGGCGAATGCCCAAATCGCCGGCGGTTCGGTTAGCGGTACCGTGACGGCAGCATCTGGCGCCGCGATGCCGGGCGTTCACATCACCATGAAAGACGCAAGCACCGGCCTGGCGAGAACGGACACAACGAATACAATCGGCCTCTACAGAATTCCAGATCTGTCCGCCGGAAGCTACGAAATGACCGTTGCGGCTCCTGGATTCGTCACTCAGCTGTGGACTCAGGTGGCCATCACGGGTGGAATCGAACGCGTTGTGAATGTGGTTATGCATCCGGGAAAACCCGAGCAGGTAATGCGCGTCGTGGCTCTGCCTGTGGCGATCAGCCAGCCCTGCCCGACGGGCTGCGGCAGCGTAAACACCGCAACCGCACAGGAGACTCCGTTGAACGGCCGCGACTGGGCGCAGCTCGCCACTCTGCAGGCCGGTGTTACCGGAGTGCAAACCGGAACGGCGACTGGAGGAGGCAATACCGATCGCGGCTTCGGAGCTCCTGTGAGTATCTCCGGGTCGCGCCCGGATGAGAATAGTTACCACCTCGATGGGATCAGTATTAATGATTACGCGAACGGCGCTCCCGGCAGCGTGCTCGGGGATAATTTGGGCATTGATGCGGTCCAGCAGGTCTCCGTGCTCGGCAGTGACTATCCGGCCGAGTATGGACGAACTTCGGGCGGCGTCATTAATGTGGCGACCCGTTCCGGAACCAATAATTTTCACGGCTCGCTGTATGAATTTCTCCGCAACAGCGCTCTGGACGCTCGAAACTTCTTCGACGGCCCGGTGATTCCTCCATTCCGGCGCAACCAGTTCGGGGGCTCGGCAGGGTTGCCAATTCAAAAGAATCGGACCTTTATTTTTGGGGACTATGAAGGTCTTCGCCAATCCCTGGGTTTGACCACCGTGGACACGGTGCCCTCGGCGGCAGCGCGCAACGGCCAGCTTTCCACCGGAACAGTTACGGTGGATCCCGCGGTGGCGCGCTACCTGGCGGCGTTCTACCCGCTCCCGAACGGTCCTTTGCTCGGCGCCGGGGACACTGGAATCTATTCGCTCGAGGCCCCGGTGGTCACCAACGAAAACTATTTCACCGTCCGCTTCGACCATAAGTTTTCGGATAAGGACGGTTTCTATGCCACAGACGTGCGGGATTCCTCCGAAACCGTGCAACCCGACGCTTTCGGCGAATTGTTCTCGACCGTAGTATCAAGTCGCCAGGAAGCAACCCTGCATGAGGAGCACGTCTTCAGCCCCAATCTTCTGAATGCGGCCCGAATCGGTTTCGTCCGCGCGATCGGAATCGTGGGAGGGGTGTCCCAGGTGCTGAATCCACTCATGACCGATCCTTCCTACGGTTTCAGTCCCGGCGGATATGCAGGGACCGTGCGGTATGTGCCCGGGCTGACTACCTTTCTGGGTGGTCCGACCACGCAAGGGCTGCTGTCTTCCAGCCGACGGGTCTTCTGGAATTCGTATCAAGGGGGCGACGACGTCTTCCTCACGCGGGGAGCGCATCTGCTGAAATTCGGCTTCGACGTTGAGCGGATGCAGGACAACGAACTGAATCTCAGCAATGTGAATGGAACCTTCCGATTCGATTCGCTGGAGGATTTTCTAACCAACCAGCCGGCGGCGTTTTCGGGGCTGGGCTCGCCCCTCGTGCCAGAGTTCGGCACACGCCAGACGCTGTTCGGCGCCTACGCGCAGGATGATATTCGGGTACGAAGGAGCCTGACGCTCAACGCCGGCTTGCGATATGAAATGGTAACGGTGCCCACAGAGGCCACCGACCGCATTTCCCATTTGACCAGCCTGACCGCCGCTTCGCTGAGCGTGGGAACACCGCTGTTCCACAATCCCACGCTTCGCAATTTCGAGCCGCGCCTGGGCTTCGCCTGGAATCCGCGCGGCGGCAAGACGCTCATCCGCAGCGGATTCGGTGTTTTCGACGTGCTGCCGCTGCCGTATGAATTTACCCTTTCTTATCAGGGAGCCGAACCCTTCGTGCAACGGATTATCGCCAATACGTTGAGTCCCGGCATGTTTCCCACGGGCGCTTATCAGGAATATAGCGGCCAGTCCGACTCCGGCCTGGCCTATTATCCGGAGCAAAATCCCAAGCGCAATTACGTGATGCAATGGAACCTCAGCGTGGCCCGCGAACTGACTTCGACGCTGGACCTCACCGTGGGCTATGTTGGATCGCGCGGAGTCCACCTTCCTTATCGCCTCGACAATGCTGACATGGTCCTGCCGACTCTTACCTCGGCTGGCTATCTGTGGCCCATCCCTGACACGGCTCCGCTGCTTACCGGCACAACGTGCGCGGGCGGCTCGATCCCCACTCCCACCGGCTGCCCCTGGCCCACGCTCAATCCGAATTTCGGCCGGATCAGCGCAACTCTTTGGCAGGCCAATTCCTTTTACGATGCGTTGCAGGTGGACGTCGCCAAACGCCTGAGCCACGGCTTCCAGATTCATGGGGCCTACACCTGGGGCAAAAGTATCGATACGCTTTCGGCCACGGAAGCCGATGACTCGTTTCCGAATGGACTATTCAACCAGCTTTTCTTCGATCAGAGCACCACGCGCGGCTTATCCGACTTCAACGTCGCCCAAACCTTCGTACTGAACTTCACCTGGCAGATTCCCGGACCGAAAACGGATTCCAAGGTTGCGGGATGGGCCACCAGCGGATGGCAAGTAGGTGGCCTGTACAAAGCCAGCACCGGCCAGCCCTTCACGCCCATTCTGGGCGGCGATCCTTTGGGCACAAATCTGGACGAAACCGGAGAAGTTCCCGACGTTGTTCCGGGCTGCAATTTAGTGAACTCTAATTTCAAGAAAGATCCCAGCGGACCCATCTATATCAACCCCGGTTGCTTGGTGCTGCCCCAATCCACGCCGGCCATTGCCGCCCAGTGCCAGCCATTTGGCGCCGGAAGCACGCGGATTCCCGGCACCTGCGCGAATCTTCGCGGCAACCTGGGCCGCAACACGGTGATCGGGCCGGGAATGTCCAAGCTGGACTTTTCCGTTTTCAAAAATAACCGCGTCCGGCGGATTTCGGAAAACTTCAACGTCCAGTTCCGCGCGGAGATTTTCAATATATTGAACCGTACGAATTTTGCCTCGCCCACGGACAACATGGACCTGTTCGATCAAACTGGGCAGCCCATCGCGAGCGCGGGACTCATCGACTCCACGCAGACGACGTCCCGCCAGATTCAGTTCGCCCTGAAATTAATCTGGTAAGGCAGAGCAGGCTTCAGCCTGTGAAGCCTGTGCAACGATTCAACTTGAAACAGTTTTCTCCCACGAAACTTTCTCGGTTGTTTCCGGTTAGCCGCAGGATTCCCAGCTATAATCAGCTTTCGCTTTCAAGCAATACGACCGTGCTGCTACGAGGGTTCGGGGACACGCATATGCAAGATTGGCTGCCTAGATCGATTTCCTGCCTGCGGGACTACAGCTGGCACAAGTTCGCTTCGGATGTTCTCGCGGGCGTCACCGTTGGGCTTGTGGCGCTGCCGCTGGCCATGGCCTTTGCCATTGCTTCAGGAGTTGCGCCGCAGGCGGGATTGTATTGCGCGATCGTCGCCGGGTTTTTGATTTCCGCGTTGGGCGGGTCAACCATGCAGATCGGCGGACCTACCGGCGCATTCGTCGTGGTGGTCTACGGAATCGTGGCGCGCTACGGCCTGGACGGATTGTTCATGTGCACGATGATGGCCGGGGTTCTTCTCGTCTTCCTGGGCATCACCGGCCTCGGAACCGCGGTGAAATATATTCCGCGCCCGGTGGTGGTGGGATTCACGAACGGCATCGCGGTGATCATCGCCAGCACGCAGATCAAGGATTTTTTCGGCCTGAAAATCGACAAGATTCCGGGAGATTTCCTGGCGCGCATGGAAATCCTGGGGCGGAATTTTCGCACTCTTTCTCCGCTCGAAACGGGGCTGGGCCTCTTCGCGCTGATCGTTATTCTGATATTCATGCGCTATGTGAAACGTGTGCCGGGATACATCGTGGCTCTTTTTGCCGGCACGGCGCTGGTCGTATTGCTGAAGCTGCCCGTGGAAACGATCGGAACGCGATTCGGAGGCATTCCGTCCGGCTTCCCGGGAATGAAAATTCCACAGTTTCGTGTTGATTTGCTGCGGCCGCTGATTTCTCCGGCGATCACCGTGGCCATGCTCGGCGCCATTGAATCGCTGATGTCCGCCGTGGTCTCCGACCGCATGAGCGGAACCAAACACAATCCCAACGTGGAGCTCGTCGGGCAGGGCATCGCCAACATCGTGTCGCCGCTTTTTGGCGGCTTGCCCGCCACGGGAGCGATTGCGCGAACCGCGACGAACATCCGCTCCGGAGCGAAGTCGCCGGTCGCCGGCATGGTGCACTCGTTGACGCTTCTCGCGATTGTGCTATTCGCAGCGCCGCTGGCGCGATTTATTCCGCTTTCGGTGCTGGCGGCGATCTTGCTTGTCGTCAGCTACAACATGGGCGAATGGCGGGAAATCCCAGAACTGCTGAAGCTTTCGCCGCTGGACATCGGCACGTGGCTGGTCACATTTTCGCTGACGGTATTCGCGGATTTAACGGTGGCCGTCGAAGCCGGAATGATTCTCGCGGCCCTGGTGTACATCCGGAAGGTCACGGCCACGACGACGGTCTCCCAGGTCACCGACGAATATCTCCGCGAAGGCCACGTGCATATCCTGCAGCACAAGGAAATTCCGCCCTACGTGACCATTTTCCGCATTCACGGACCTTTTCTTTTTGGCGCGACGGACAAGATCGACGAAGTGATCCGTCAGATTGCGCAGCTGCCGCCCATCCTCATTCTTCGTCTCCGGAACATGACGGCCATCGACGCCACCGGCCTGCAGGCCCTGGAGAACCTGGCTGACGCCGTGCATGCATCCGGCCGCGGACTGATCCTCTGCGGCGCGCGTGAACAGCCCGCACGGCTGATGCATCAAGCGGAATTTGAGGAGCATGTCGGGGCGGGCAACATCAGCCCGAGTATTTCGGTCGCTCTGGAACGCGCCAAGGTCCTGTATCTGGAGATCGAGCAGAGGAACCTCCAAGCGGTGGGACAAGGCAGCCAGCCCGCGTGATATCTATGCGGACCGGGGCGCGGCAAACGGTTCGAGTAAATGCACGAAGCGCGGGCTCAGATGCAGGGTTTCACTCTCCCGCCGCAAGACGTCCCGAGGATTACTGGTTCTTCTTAAAGCGTAGCGCAGGTAAGAAATCCGCATCAGTTCCAGCGCGTGGCAGATGTCATGTTCGCCGCGAATCCTAAACGTCGTCCACCCGGAGTTCGGCACCCAGCGATGCTCCGCGGCTTGGCCTTCCTCAAGCAGCGCGTCGCGAACCGCCCGCGGAAATGGAATGTCCACGGTTCCATTCGTGTGCACATGCCCGATTTCCGCCTTGCCGAATCTAAATTCCTTGCCCCCAAAACGGTGCAGGTGAACCGAGACATTTGCCCAGCCCAAAACTTCTTCCTCCAGCCGATTTAGATAATTCATTTCGTATCTCCCGCTATTATTTGGATGACGCCGAATCAAGATTCGCATCCCGGGCCGAAGCGATCACCTGCACAATTACCCGCACATCTGAATAATCATACGCTCCATGGCGGCGATCCAGTTTCGCGCGGGTCCTTGAAATTCTTCAAAGTAGTACATGCGGGCAAACTGAGAGAGCAGGCCGACCACACCCACGACCAGCAACTCGGTATCGGCATCGCCTCGTACGACGCCTTCGGCTTTCCCCTTTTCGAAGATCCGGCGGAGCAAAACGCCTAGACTGCGCTGGCGCAAATCCCGTGGAAGGGATTGCCAGAAACGACGCGTGTTCTCCGTGGCATACAAAAACACGGCGAGATCTTCTTCCACGATTCGGCGGTAGGCGCGCAGCAACGCCTGAATATTTTCCTGGAACGGGCGGTCCGGTTGAATCGCCTCACGGAATTCTCCTGTCACTCGTTCGTAGCATTGCTTGAAGAGGTAGAGCGCCAGGTCGTCCTTGGTCCGGAAATATTTGAAGATCGCGGGATTGGAATAGCCTGCGCGCGCGGCGATCTGGCGTGCGGTGGGGTCCGTCGGCGCGTGCCGGACGAAGAGCGACAGAGCCGCCTTGAGAATCTCCCGCTTGGATGCCGGGTCGCTCTCCGGAGCGGTGAACAAATCTTTCCTTTTGCTCCGCCGTGTCTTCGTCATTCCTCTGGTTTTCTCCTTGCGCATGTAAATTCCCTGGGCCAGCGTTGCGGGGCGATGTGGCGAAGCCTCCAGTCTTTGGGGTTTGGATGCAAAGGTATCGCGCCTCGCCCGACAAAAATCGACAGGCCGAAGCCCGCGCTGCTTGTTTCGCTTGACCGCCGCGGCGACCGGTGCTAGCGTTCGCCCAACGGTTGGTGAGCGCCTGCTCACTCCAGTCGGAGTAGGGATCATGATTGCTCACAACCCCCTCCACGGATCCGGACAAGCGGCACTACCGCATCCGGCTCTTGCCTCAGGTAATGACGCCCATGCGACGCAGGGGATAGGGATGACAGACAGTAGGCACTGGCAACCAGCGGTTGATGAGGCGCCCCATGCGATCCCAAGGGATGCGACCGTTCTGGCTGCGCCGCGACAGCGCGCGATGCCAGAGCCAGCCCACTTGGGACCGAAACAGCCACAGCGCCGCGGTATTCATGGGCACTCCGTAATACCGGATATGTCCACGCACCACCGCTTGCAACCACTGACCCAGTTCAGGGATGGGTTCGTGCATGCGCAGCTGAAGGTTAACTTTCACCTCCTTCAGCTTCGCTTGCAACCTTTTGCGGATCGTCTGCCGCAGCACCGTGAATCGTCCATTACTCCTCTTCTTTATGCAGATGTGCGTAAAGCCGAGGAAGTTGAACGTCTCGGGCTTCCCTTCTCCACGCATCTTCCGATTCGCGGCCGCGCACGGCCCGAATTCCAGAAGGCGCGTTTTCTCGGGATGCAGTTCCAGGTTGAACTTCCGCATTCTCTCGGAAAGCTCCGCCCGAAACTGTTGGGCATCCGCTTCGATCTGAAAACCCAGGACGATGTCGTCAGCGAATCGCACCATGATCACGTCCCCGTGCGCACGCTTTCGTCGCCATACTTGGGCCCACAGGTCGAAGACGTAGTGAAGGTAGAGGTTGGCCAGCAATGGCGAGGCACTCCCGCCCTGCGGTGTTCCTTCCTCCACGACTATCCGCTTCCCATCCTCCAACACGCCGGCCTTCAACCATTTCTGGATGAGCCGCACGACGCGCCGGTCTGCGATCCGATGCTCGACGAATTTCACCAGCCATTCGTGAGAAATTCCATCGAAAAAGCCTTTGATATCCAAATCGAGCACCCAGTTCACTCTTTTCGTCAGCAATCCCGTATACAGAGCGTCCAGCGCTTGATGCTGGCTGCGCCCTGGCCGGAACCCGTACGAAAATCCGAGAAAGTCCGTTTCGCAGATAGCGTTCAGCACCTCGACCGCCGCGCGCTGGACGATTTTGTCTTCCAGCGCAGTCACTCCGAGCGGCCTCTGCCGCCCGTCGGCCTTGGGGATGTACACCCTCCGCACCGGCTTGGCTCGGTACGCTTCTCGCTTCAGCCTTTCGGAAAGGTCCTGGAGATTCACTTCCAGTCGTTCACCGTAGTGCCGCCACGTCTCCCCGTCCGCGCCTGGTGCGGCTTCCTTCTTCAGACGAAAGTATGCCATCCGAAGCGTCTCGAGGTTATAGATGTGGTGCAAGAGCGCCGTGAACCGCAACTTCCTATCCTTCTTTGCTGCTTGACGTACCCGCTCCAGCGCACTGGGCGCGTTGCTCCGGCTCGGTGTCCGGGACGCGTTTTGCTGTGGCAGGTTCCCTTTGGCCAACCCCCTTCCCTCCGCCCTCTTCGCCGCCGGTTGCCCGGCATTGTTCGAGGGCTTCTCAGGTACTACGGGGCGGTCCGACTTCCCAGGTCCGTTCATCATCGGCGTACGTCCTTAGACTTCCCGATGCGGCCCAGGGCAGCTGCGGCCCTGGGCGGTCCTGGGATCTCCCGGTTCCCGCGCAAGGTGTTTCCGTACGTGCACGGGGTCTCTGACCGCGCGGGACTCTGGCACACCTCGCGATATCGGTGTGCCCGATTTTGCCTTCCGCCTACCTCCACAGCGTCGGCGTCCCGGAGGGTGATTCTTACGCGGCTCAATACCCGGCCCGCACGTTCCCCTGTCAACGCTTCGACGCCGCCCTTACAGGCGGCTCCGCATGACTCGGGGCCGATGTGGGTCGCTACACCACTTTCGTATGACTTTTTCATTCACTACACCTCGCCGGTTTGCCGGCGCACGGAGGATACCTCATGACTCCCATCACGCGACGCGAATTTGTGCAGGGCGCGGCTCTGGCTCCCCTGGGCTTCACTTCTCTCGGCGCCATGGCCCAGAAAACAGCCTCGGGACCCGGCGATCGATTCGACATTGTGGTGGCGGGCGCGGGGCACAACAGCCTCGTTACCGCAGCCTACCTGGCGAAAGCGGGCTACAAGGTGATCGTACTGGAAGGCCGTCCGGTGGTTGGCGGAGGAGCCAAGACGGCATCCGCAACGATGGTCGGATTCAAAGACGATATGTGTTCGACGGGCCATACGGGGATTCAGGATAATCCGATGTTGAAAGAACTCAACCTGAAGGATTACGGGCTGGAGTACCTGTTTCCCGATCCGTTTTTCCACATGCCCTTCGCCGACGGAAGTTCACTTACCATGTGGCGCGATCTGGACCGCACCGCGGGAGAGTTCGACAAGTTTTCAAAAAAAGATGGCGCCGCGTTCCGCCGCATCCACGCGGAGTATCAGGCGTTCCGGCCGGTGATCGAAGCGAACCAGTTTCTGCCCGTCGGCTGGGGAAAACCAATGAACGAACTGATGGCCGGCGTTCCGCGAGCGGGATTGTGGCAGCGCCGCATGGCGATGTCGGCCTGGGACAACATTTGCGATAACTACGAAGAAGAGCATGTGCGAAATTTTCTGGTCACCCTGGCGATGCTTGGGCCGCTGACCGATCCGATCTATCCGGGCACGGGAATGGGAGCTTTCGGAACGGCCGCACTGATGAAGTGGGGCCGCCCGTGCGCGAAGGGCGGTGCCGGACAATTGACGCAGTCACTCGCGCGATTCATCGAAGCGCACAACGGCGTGGTTGAAGTCAACAAACCCGTGACTCGCCTGCTCATCGAGAACGGCAAATGCCTGGGAGTGGAATGCGCCGACGGCAGCTCGTTTCATGCCGACAAAGCCGTGGTGTCAACCATCCACATCAAGCAACTGGTGAACATGGCGCCGCGCGAATTGTGGGGCCAGGGATTTCTGGACGGTGTGGATACCTGGAAGCAGGAACAAGGTTCGATCTTCGCAGGAAATTACGCGTTGACGGAGGCTCCAAAGTATGGAGGAACGATGGTCGCTACCGCGGCCATGATTTCGCCGAACGCGACGCGCGTCTTACGGAACGGATACGACATCGGCGTTGGAAACTTCAACTTTGATGAGCCAATCATGTTGGCCGAAACCTTGACCGTGACGGATCCCTCGCGCGCCCCGGCAGGAATGCATACCTTGAAGCTCATGAGCTGCCAGCCGTACAGCTTGAAGGAAGGACCCGAATACTGGGACCAGATCAAAAAGGAAATGGCCGGCAAGCAGCTCCAATACCTGCGGCGCTTCGCGCCCAATGTGACCGATGACAAGATCCTCGGGAAGTTCATCCAGTCTCCGCTCGATATCGAGCGGATGAACCCTGCGTTCTGGCACGGCAGCGTCCACGCGGGCGCATCCGGCGCGGCGCAGGGCGGTGCCATGCGTCCGGTGCCCGGCTGGGCGCAATATCGAATGCCGATCGGTGGCTTGTATCAGACCGGCGCCTGCACGGCCCCGGGCGGCGGCATTTCCGGCATTCCGGGTCGAAACGCAGCGATGGTTATGCTCAAAGATTTTGGCACCAGCATCGAGCAAGTAGTAGACAAGCCCGAAAGCAAAAACGGATAAGCAAGGAAGGCTTCCGATCTTGAAGCTGGGGCGGCTGCGTTCGAGCGGGTCGCACGATTTCGCGTAGCGACGGCGTTCAGAGGCCGGGGTTTTCCGTCGCCGCGTCGCGAACGCGATCGCCGCCAAATGCCAGGAGCACTCACGAAACCAATCGGGAGGAATGCCGGTGACCAGAAAAAAAAGCGTCTTCGCGGCAGCCGCAGCCATCGCATTCCTGGCCGTCTTTTTTGCAGCGCAGGGCACAACTGCGCAATCACAAGAAAAGCCGCAGGTGCCGAACAATCCTGTTGCCGCCACGCCGCCGGTTCAGCCGATTCCCTACAGCCATAAGGTGCATCTCGCGCTCAGCCTGCAGTGCCAGACCTGCCACACGAATCCGGACCCGGGCACGCTGATGACCTTTCCGGCCACCTCCACCTGCATGAATTGTCATACCACGGTGGCGACGGAGAAACCGGCGATCGTGAAGCTGGCGGCATACGCTAAATCACGGCAACCTGTCCCCTGGGTACGCGTCTACACCATCACGCCGGGAATACAATGGAGCCATCGCAAACACCTGGAAGCCGGAGTGAAATGCCAGACCTGCCACGGTCCGGTAGCGGACATGAATGCGATGTCGATGGTGACCAGTGTCACAGCGATGGGGACCTGCATCAATTGTCATCAGATGAATAACGCCAAGGCCGCGTGCAGCACATGCCATCTGTGGCCCTGAGTTTCGCGGTGCCGCAGCCCGAGTGTGCCTTACGGTTGGGCCGCCAGCTTCAGCTTGACATCGCGCTGCGCAAGCGAAGGCTGCCCGGGCTCGGGCGGCTGGTTTACGTAGACCGTTTTGCCGCCGGTCTCCGCAAAAACCCACATCGAATCGTTCGGCAGACGTTCGCGCACATCCTGCTTGTGCTCCACCGGGACGACTAGAAATACGCGTTTCGACCCTTCCCACAGCCGCGAAAAATCCAAATCGTCAAAAAATCGCTTCGGCGCGTCAGGATAATGCGAACCGAATTCCAGGTTGCTGCCGGTGGCGTTGTACAGCAGCACGCCTCGATGGGAATAAAACGCAATGCCCGGCGCCACACGGATGTCTCCATAGAGGGCAATTTGGTCGTCAGGCTTCAGTGACTTCTCGATATCGAACGCCAGCGCCCGTGAAGAAAGCGTCGGATTCAAAACATCGTGGGCAATGTGCGCCGCGATGATGAATCCCACCATGCCCAGCGCGAGTGCGATGGTCGGAAACCCTTGAATTCCGCGCTCCCGCAGCGCCCACGCGGTCACGAACGCGATCAGGATGGAAAGAGAAGAAAGAATAATCGGCAGACGCAGATCGGCCACCGATTCCGGCGTCAAGTCCAGCAAGTGCACCATGCCGGTCAGATAATTCTCCGGGCTGCGCATTTCCAGATGGTTGGCGACATCGCTGGCCGCGGCAATGCGCATCGTGCCCCAAAGAAAGTATCCGGCAACCGAGGCCAGAATCACGGCCAACCCCGCGAGCACGCGCTGCACGGGCCGCAGCCACTTTTTGTCGGAGACCTCGGCATCGGCGATCCCCAGCCCCAGCAACAGGGCCATCGCCGGCCAGGCGCTGAAGCTGTAGTACTCCAGGCGCGAGCCGCTTTCAATTGTGAAGAACAGCAGGATCACACCGGCCCAGGCAAATAGCAGCAGACGCGCCTGCAACGCGGGATCAGCTGCGTTTTTCCAAGTTCGCCGCGGAGGCAGTTCGCGGAGCGCCAGCGGAAAAAAGAAACTCCACGGAAAGAGCCAGACCAGGTGGGCGCTCCACCAGGCCCACAGCGGCACGGCGCCGTAGTCATGCGGCAGTCGCGTGCCCAGCGCGCGGTTGATGTGCTCGTTGATGAAATAAGCCCAGAAAAATCCGGGCGTGCGGATGGCCGCAAGGATATGCCACGGCGCGGCGAGCGCCAAAAAAATGGCGGAACTCGATACCAGCCGTAGTTCCCGCCAGCGGTGCCAGCCCCGCGTCATGGTGATAAACGCAGCGATACCTAAAAGCGGAAACAGCAGGCCAATCAGCGAACGTGTCAGCACGGCAAAGGCGAGTAAAGCCGCGGCGCCCCAATACCCCACACGCGTGTCCAGCGTCCCGGTCCAGGAACGCAGGAATAAGTAGTAGATCCCCACGAACGCGAACGTGTAGAGAGCCTCGGGAATCATGTTCCGCGTGTACAGGAACATCCCGATGCAGGTGGCCACAGCCAGGGCCCCATAAAATCCCGCGCGCGGCCCGAAAAATCTGCGGCCGAATTCAAATGTCAGCAAGACGATCCCGACCACCGCCAGCCCGATCGGCAGCCGGGTTGCGAATTCCGTTTGGCCCAGCAGTTTATAGCTCGCGGCAACCAGCCAGAAGTGCATGGGAGGGCGAATCAAGTAGCGCACGCCATCCATATACATCACGACGTAATCGTGCCGCGCCAGCATCTCCTGGGAAACCAGGGCATGCGCGGCGTCCACATCCTCGTCGTCCAACGCAGGGCGGCTGGCCGTGCCGATATACAGCCCGGCGGACAGCACGAGCAGGCTCAATGCCATCCACCATGCGCTGAGTCGCTCACTTCGCATCACGAGTTCCTGGACGAAATCTCCGACTCTTCCTTGAAAAAAACACATTCTAGCATAGCCGTTCCGAGCATTCGAAAATAGATCCCCGTATCACTGTCCTTGTTCTGGCCCTACGAGCAGTTGTCAGTTTCGCCCCCTGATTTTAACCTGTTCAACAATCATTGACGAACGGCCCGCGTCGCAGCAGGGCACGCGGCCAGCCGGATGCGCCAACCCAGTGGAGGACATCACATGATTGAAATCGAGGCATTCCAGGAATTCCGCGCGGGCCTCACGTTCTTGCGCGGAGGCGATGCGAATCGGGCCCTTGCGCATCTCAAGTGCGCTCTGGAAGAAGAACCGGCCAATCCTTTTTACATTTCCTACATGGGAGTGGCCATCGCGGCGACCCAACAGAAATGGGCCGACGCCGAAGAGCTCTGCCGTTCCGCCATTCGCATGAGCCGCCGTCAGGCGCAACTTTATCTGAATCTCGCCGAAGTCTACGTCGCTGCGGACCGCAAGCAGGACGCCGCCGACACACTGGTCCGTGGCCTGCGTTATGCTCCCCATGATCAGCGCCTGAAAATCGGGCTAGACCGCCTGGCGATCCGCCGGCCCCCTGTCTTGAGCTTCTTGCCGAGGGCGCACTCGGTGAATCGGAACCTCGGCAAGCTGCGGCATCACGCTTTGCAGGTGCTGGCGTCATTTTGATAGGTGGGCGCGGCACTTCGCTTGCCGCCGCCCCAGCCTCCCGATTGCGTCGCGATTGGTCCAGGGTTATCATGCATTTCCAGTGAAACGCAGACTCGGTTTCTTCGTCTATACCGAGGATAGAAATTGTCCTCTGTGTGGAAGTGACCACGTGCATCGCACCAAACGCGGACGCCTTGTTGAGTTCTGGGTTCTCCTCTTTCTGCCCTACCGGCCGTATCGTTGCGGCAAGTGCCGGCAGCGTTTCTATGGCCCTAAGAGGATGACACCAAGAGAATCGCTCGACGAACTCGATGCGGAATGATGCCCGGACAATCTGAAGCGCTCCTGCCTGCTCCCCACCCAAAAAACTATTGAATTTCAGAAGGTCTGAGTAGCGCAGCTACGCCCGGCCGCGCCGGTTTGCGATTGCAGCGACCTTGGAGGCCTGCTCTCTGGCCCACGAGTTTGCACAGCCGGGAATCAATGTGCGCCTCGCGTTGTGGAAATATATTGGTACACTTCCGAGCCGGCGGGCATTCTGATCCTCGTACGAGGATTTCTTCTGGTTTGCTGCGAGTCGTCCGCCCCGCATTAAAACGGAGCGTTGCCGCGAATTGCCGGCTCATTATGGATTTCGATCTCAAAGCGATTCTGGGGCGTGTGTTCGGGCCCGACTTCACGCCGCCCGGATATCTGCTGGCGCGCTGGCTCTTTCTCCGGGCGCTCGGCTTGATATTTTTTTCGGCGTTCTATTCTTTGGCGTACCAGATTCGCGGTCTCATCGGCCCCCATGGAATTCTTCCAGCCGGTGATTACCTTGCGCAGGTGGCGCGCGTATTCGGCAGTGCGCGTTTCTGGTATGCACCCACCATGTTCTGGTGGTCGGCGAGCGACCGCTTTCTGATGGCGGTTGTGCTTCTCGGAATGGCCGCATCGCTGCTGCTGTTGCTGAACATTTGCCCTCGCGGCATGCTGGTCATCTGCTTAGTTTCATTTCTTTCCTTCATCGCCGCGGCCCAGGATTTTGCCAGCTATCAATCCGACGGGATGCTGCTCGCAGCCGGCTTCATCAGCCTGTTCTTTGCTCCCCCCGGATGTCGGCCGCGATGGGGCTCCTCGGCGCCGCCCTCCTGGCCAGCCGGTGGCTGCTCATCTGGCTGATGTTCCGGATTTATTTCGAATCGGGCATCGCGAAAATCCTGGGCCACGATCCGGAATGGCGCAATTTCACGGCCATGGACCAGTATTATCAGAACGGTCCGCTGCCCACGTGGATCGCCTGGTACGCGCAACAACTGCCGCATGCGTTTCATGCCGCGACCGTGATCCTGACGCTGGCGCTGGAACTGGTTCTGATCTTCGCCGTATTTCTGCCGCGGCGCTCGCGTATCGTCTTGTTTTTCATCATCACGCCCTGGCAAATCGGCATCATCCTGACCAGCAATTATGCCTTTCTGAATTATCTGGTTCTGGTCCTGGGATTCCTGCTGCCTGACGATAAATTTCTTGGCCCGATTCCTGCCCCGCCGCCTGCGCGCCGCGCCTGATGCCCCTTCGGGCACGCCGGGAACAGTGCCCGCCGATCTGCACAGCTGGCCGAACCGCGTCCGTCTCTGGGTACAGGCAATTTGCCTGACCTGGATTTTCTATGCGACCACGGCCATTCTCATCTTCATGCTTATTCCCACGGCGCCGCTCCCGACAGCCCCGATTCGCGCGCTCGAACCCTTTCGTTTCGCCAATGAGTTCGGGCTATTCGCCGTGATGACCCGCGCCCGCTACGAAATCGAATTCCAAGGCTCGCGCGACGGCCAGACCTGGACGCCCTATCCGTTCCGTTACAAGCCACAGGACGTGCATAAGCCTCCGGGAATCTACGCGCCCTACCAGCCGCGCTTTGACTGGAACCTGTGGTTCGCCTCTCTGGGGACCTGGCGGGAGTATCCCTGGGTCCTACAGGTGGAGCGGCGCCTGCTGACTGGCAGCCCTGACGTGATCGCCCTGTTCGCGGGAAATCCGTTCGCAGGGCAACCACCGCAGCAGATTCGCGCCGTCCTCTGGCAATATTGGTTTACGAACCGGGAGGAGCGCCGCGAGCAGGGCGCTTGGTGGCGGCGGGAACAACTCGGGCTGTACGCCCCAACGCTGGAGCGCGAAGCGGACGGCAAAATCGTAATCATCGCCATGCCCGATGCGGAACCGGCTTCGCGGTAAATCATTATTTATCAGAATGGTAGCAGCGGCTCAGTCCGCCATTGCGCAAATTGCACTTTGTCGTGCGCTAGAACTTAAGTACTAGAACTCCGGTTCTAGTACCGCCTTAAACCGAGGTCCCAATAACTTGGGACTGCGGAACCATATGCGCCGTTCAGGGTGAATCCTTATTCTCCCATTACGTTGCACGAGGCTGCCTGCCTCGAGCCTTCAACGTACTGAGGATAGCAGAAATGCTTTTCGCAATTGCCTTGCTCCTGATTCATCCGCAGCTTTCGCCCACAATTTCTTTGTCGGCCGCAAACTCAACGCTGGATTCGCGGGCGCCAGTTAGCGCGCCGAGCAGCAACTCCGCCGACGCCGAAAATTCTTCGCCAACCTCCACAACCACCGTAGCCGAAGCCGAAAGCCAGCCGCCAGCGGACGCCAGCGCGACACTGCCGGACGCTCCTATGCCCACGGCAGCGCTAAATGCTGCGGCCCCTGCTGCCTTCCTGAAGGCGGGCAAGCCTCTGGCGGTGAGTGTGGACGAATTGCGGGCGGAAAATCGCCGGAAAATACTCGTATGGAAGGGGCTGACGATCGCTTCCAGCGGCGCGGCCACCTTTGATGCCTGGACCACGCGCCGCGCCATTACCAGCACCGGAGCGGTCGAGCTGAACCCGTTATTGAAACCGTTCTCTGGCAATGCGTCGCTGTATGCAGCCATCCAGGTTGGCCCCGCGCTTTTCGATTTTGCCGGCAAAAAAATGATGTACAACCGGCATACCTGGGTTCGCCGCATGTGGTGGTTACCGCAGAGCGCCAGCTTCGTCACGTCCATGTTCTGCGGAGCCCACAATCTGGCCTTTCACTAGAGGCTAGCCCGCTCGGAGCTTAGGAGCAGCGTCCCACGCGACGGGCGGCCTTCACCAATCTGCCGTTGCTGGCCGCCAATGCACTTCCCCCGCCCGCAACCTGGCAAGAGCGCCAAACCCAGCCGAAACCTTCGGCCCCGCCTTTTTTGCCTCAAGTCCTGCGCTTCAGCCTTCCCAGCGCTGCTATACTATCCCCGCCATTGGAGGGTTCCACCATCGCCACGGCGGAGACCATTGCGGCCACCGCATCGAAGGCTCCCGCGTCTTCGGGCACGGCGCGGCCCGCACGCATGGTTTCGCTGGACGTCTTTCGCGGCGCGACCATTGCCGCGATGATCCTGGTGAACGACCCGGGCTCCTGGAGCCACATCTATCCGCCACTGGAGCACGCCGAGTGGAACGGGTGGACACTCACCGACCTGATTTTTCCGTTTTTCCTTTTCATTGTCGGCGTTTCGTTGACGCTGTCGTTTGCTTCGCGCATTGCCCGGGGCGCTACCCGCCGGGCTTTGATGCTTCACGTGGCGCGGCGCAGCGCGCTGATTTTCGCCATCGGATTATTTTTGAACGGCTTCCCCGACTTCGATTTCAGTTCCATTCGCATCATGGGCGTGTTGCAACGCATCGCTCTTTGTTATCTCGTGGCAGGCTTGCTTTACCTGATGACGTTTCAGAGGGATCCGGTGACGGACGGAAGCGTTCGCGTGCGCGCCGATGTTCGTCTCACGGCGGGCATGGCGCTGGCGCTGCTCTTCGGATATTGGGCCCTTATGACCTTCGTCCCCGTGCCGGGCCACGGCGCAGGGCATCTTGGCAAGGACGACAATCTCGGCGCGTACGTTGACCGCACATTCATGGGCGGACACTTATGGTCCGAATCCAAAACCTGGGACCCGGAAGGATTTCTCTCCACGCTTCCGGCCATTGCATCGCTGCTGATCGGAATCCTGGCGGGCGAATGGCTGCGATCGAACCGCCGCGCGGCAAGCAAAGCGCTGGGCTTGGTGGCGGCGGGAGTCGTGCTGGTGCTTGCGGGAAAATTGCTCGACCCGTATTTTCCAATTAACAAAAATCTGTGGACCAGTTCGTTCGTGCTGTTGACCGGGGGATTCGCGATGATGGCGCTGGCGGCCTGCTATTGGGTCGTAGATGTGCGCGCCTGGCGCGCCTGGGCATCGCCGTTCCTGATATTCGGGATGAACGCGATCCTGGCCTACGCCCTAGCGGCGCTGGTCTCCGAAGTGAGCACTGATTTCGATTTCAGCGATTCGCGCGGCCAGGACACCACCTTGCACGGATGGGTCTACGATCGATTTTTCGTGCCGCATCTGAACGCCGGTGAATGCCTCGCTGGCTTTCGGCATCTTTTTTGTTTTGGTGATCTTTGTTCTGCTTTGGCCGTTCTACCGTGGAAAAATCTTTCTGAAAGTCTGACACGGCGGGGCCCAATCACCGTCGGGCGCGAACGCATCCCGCCCGTTCAAGAGCATCGTGGACAGCCAACCCTCCGAGCGAGATTTCGACGCCGAAAGGAGGACCCGTCTTTTAACGCGGGCGTAACATAGCGCGGCGATGCGTCCATGTAATATAGTGCGTTTATTGCCGGGCCTGACGACTCAAAGCAAAGCTAGGGATGCGTGTCAATGAAACGTGTTCTTCTGATTGAAGACGACCGCGACATTGTGGAGCTGGTTCGCTATAACCTGGAGCGCGAAGGGTTCCAGGTTGCCGCGGCGACCGACGGCGCCAGCGGCCTCGCCCAAATTCGCAAAATGCCGCCGGACATTCTGCTGCTCGATTTGATGCTGCCGAAACTTTCGGGCCTGGACATCTGCAAGGAGATTCGCCGGGACACTTCGCTGAATCGCCTGCCGATTCTGATGCTGACAGCGCGCGGCGAGGAAGCGGACCGCGTCGTGGGTTTGGAGATGGGCGCGGATGACTATGTGACCAAACCCTTCAGCCCCCGCGAACTGGGCGCGCGCGTGAAAGCTTTGCTGCGGCGCACCGAGCCCGCCAACGAGCCGCGGCGCGTCATCGAGGCGCGCGGATTGTCGATCGATCCTTCCTCCTATCGTGTGGCGCGCGACGGCAAACCGGTCACGCTTTCGACGCTCGAGTTTCGCTTGCTCTATTATCTGGCGACGCGCCCGAACCGCGTCTTCAGCCGCGATCAGCTTCTAGACGCCGTCTGGGGCACGGAGCGTTTTGTCACGCCGCGCAGCGTGGATGTTTATATTCGCCGCCTGCGCGAAAAAGTCGAACCTCGACGCGGACCATCCCTCCTTCCTGAAAACCGTGCGCGGCGCGGGTTACATGTTCGAGAACGATGGCCAATCCGAAAAGCAGGAGTGAGCCGGCCTTGCGTCCAAGCCCATTCTGGCGGCCGGTGATTATCTGCCTGGTGCTGGTGGCGGCGATCCTGCTCGCCGTGCAATGGGCCTCGCCTCAAACCTTGCCAAAAATCTGGCCCGTGCTGGCCGTTTTACTGCTGGCGGCGGGAATCGCCTGCTACTTTTCTTTTCGCGCAGTTACGTCGCGTATCCGCCGCATGAAAGAATTCACGGAGCGCGCCGCGGCCGGAGAGTTCACGCCGCTGCAGCGCGATCGCGATGACGACGAACTGGCCGATCTGGCGCAGGCGCTGGATCGCTCGGTGGTCGGGCTCGGAAAAACCATTCGCACGCTCACCGATGAACGCAATCGCTCCTCGGCAATTCTCGGCAGCATGGTCGAGGGCGTAGCCGTCGTTGCCGGGGATGAACGTATCCTCTATTGCAACTGGGCCTTCGAGCAGATTCTCGAGCTGCCGCCCGGAACTTCGCAGGGCCGGACGCTCGTCGAGGCGCTGCGACAGGCCGATCTGATCGACCTGGTCCGGCAGGCCCTTTCCGGGGCGGAGGAACTAACCGGAGAGGTCGAAGTCGGCACGGTACGGCGCAGAAATTTCAGCGTCACGGCGGCCCCGGTGCGTTCCGCTGGAGCCAACGGCGCGGTGCTGGTCCTTCATGACATCACCGAGTTGCGCCGATTGGAACGCGTGCGGCGCGATTTTGTGGCCAACGTGTCCCACGAATTCAAGACGCCGCTGACCGCAATTCAAGGCTTTGCCGAAACGCTCCTCAACGGCGCGCTGGACGACAAAGCCAATCGAAAACACTTTGTCGAAATCATCCGCGAGCACGCCGTGAGGCTGGCCCGGCTCACCGACGACTTGCTGAAACTGGCGCGCATCGAAGCAGGCCGCCTGGAACTCGAAATTCGCCCGATCCGCGTGGAAGCCATCATGAACGGCTGCCTGGAAACCGCGCGGCTCAACGCGAAAGCGAGAGGACTCCAGATTCACGTCGACCTCCAGCCCAACACGCCGGCGGTTCGCGGCGATGTCGCGCAACTCGGCGAAGTGCTGCAGAACTTGCTGGACAACGCGCTGCAATACACACCCTCGGGCGGCCAGGTCGAAGTGAAGGCCCGCGCCAATAGCCACGAGGTCATCTTCACGGTGTCCGACACCGGCATCGGAATTCCCGAATCCGATTTGGAGCGCATTTTCGAACGGTTTTACCGCGTCGACGCCGCACGATCGCGTGAGGCCGGCGGCACCGGGCTTGGGCTGGCGATCGCGCGCCATATTGTGGATGCGCATGGCGGAAGCATCTGGGTGGAAAGCGCCATCGGCCAGGGCTCCCGCTTCCACTTCAGCGTTCCCACAGCTTCCGAGTAACCTCAAGCTAGCCGGGAAGTTACGTCCTTTGGCCGGATATTCACCCCAGCTTCATCCTGCTTTCATAAAACCCCATTACGCTGGCCATGCCGCGAGACCGGACAAAAGGTGAAAAAATGGCGACCCCGGCTACCAAGGTACAAACGATCTATCAGGACGTGCTGGCCAACTACCTGATTTCCATGGCGCGCACGGTGGAAAGCAGCGTGGAAAGCGCCCTGGACGCGCTCCTGCGCCCCAATCAGGAAGCGGCGGCGGAGCTTTCGAGTAAAGTGTTTTTGGTCGAGCCGCGCGTCAACGAAATGGAAATTTTGATCGACGATCACGCCGTGCGCATGCTGCGAACCGGCCTGCTGGACGACGAGGAAATCCGCCGGGTCGTCGCCTCTCAAAAAATCGCGAACGATCTGGAACGCATCGGAGATCTGGCCGTCAACATTTCCGAACGCGTGATTTCACTCGCCGGCATGAACGTCACGGAAACTCCCCGCGACCTCGAACCGATGGCTGGAGCCGTGCGAGGAATGCTGGGCCGGAGCCTGGGTGCGCTGATTTTTCGAAACGTCGTGCTGGCCGGAGAAGTGCTCGAAGCAGACGACGTCGTGGACCGCTACCGCGATCAAATCTTCGAACACTTGCTAACGCGTATGACCGAAGATGGCCGGCAGGCCGCGCCGCAACTTCAATTCCTGCTGGCAACCCGGTTTCTCGAGCGCATCGCGGACCACTCCACCAACATTGCCGAGGACATTATTTTTTGGGTTCGGGGTCTTGACGTGCGCCACGGGCGCGCGCGTCTGGGTGTGGAAGAAATGAACTATCCGGAAAAAAGAAATTAAAAGGCGCTGCACAATCTTGGTGCAGGACACCGATCTTCGTGTTGCAACCCCACCCCGGGCCGACGCTCCCCTGGCGTCGGCCCATCTCCCCTTTTCCTTGTATGCGGCACATAATAGTTCAGTTATGCGGCTTCCTGTATTTTATGCCGGCATCACTCCCCTGTAACATGGCTGTAACAATTTAGAGTCAGAATCCACACACGACTTCCTGGAGAAAAAATGCGAATCGTAAGAGTGCTGAGCGTTCTGTTAGTTCTGCTGACGGTTGCGATGTTGGCCACGGCCGAAGGGCAAGTTTTGTTGAACGCCGCTGGCGCAACTTTCCCGTACCCGATCTATTCCAAGTGGTTTGACGTTTATCATAAAGATCACCCAAATGTTCAGATTAACTATCAGTCGATTGGCTCCGGAGGGGGTATTCGCCAGCTGATCGATAAGACCGTGGATTTTGGCGCCTCCGACGGCCCGATGACCGACGACCAGCTCAAGCAGGCCAGTGTGCCCATCCTGCATTTTCCGACCGTGCTGGGAGCCGATGTGCCCAGCTACAACTTGTCGGGAGTTAGCGCGGAGTTGAATTTCACTCCTGACGCGCTCTCGGGAATCTTCCTCGGTAAGATCACCAAGTGGAACGATCCGGCAATCGCCTCGGCAAACCCCGGCGTAAAGCTGCCCTCCGATGACATCGTCGTTGTCCACCGATCCGACGGCAGCGGCACGACCTATATCTGGACGGATTATCTTTCCAAGGTGAGCCCCGAATGGCAGCAGAAAGTCGGCAAAGGAACGTCCGTGAACTGGCCCGTAGGGCTAGGCGGAAAGGGCAATGAGGGAGTCTCGGCGCTGGTTCAGCAAACGCCCGACGCCATCGGTTACATCGAGCTGATCTATGCGATTCAGAACCATCTGCCCTATGGAAAGGTCAGGAATTCCTCCGGCGCTTTTGTGAAGGCGGACTTGACCAGCGTTTCCGCGGCGGCAGCGGCGGCGGCCAAGTTCATGCCTGACGATTTCCGCGTGTCCATCACCGATCCCGAAGGAAAGGCAGCGTATCCGATCTCCAGCTTCACATGGCTGCTGATTCCCACGAAGTTCAGTGACGCCACGAAGCGCGATGCGGTGAAGGACTTTCTGAAGTGGATGATGACGGATGGGCAACAGGAGTGCGAGGCCCTTTCCTACGCCAAGCTGCCGAAGGAAGTTGTAGCCAAGGAAATGAAGGCAATCGCCAAGATTCAGTAACGATCTGAGCGGCTGCTCGCAAAGCAAGGTCGATCTGATTTTCCGAACCAAGCGAGGAATCTCCCTGCGGTTTAATCTCCGCTTGACGGGGAGATTCCTCGGCACGTTGACCGGTCCGGCTCCGAGAGCGGTCTTCGCACACTCGACGACGCCGGCCAGCATCATTTTTCCGGGCATCTGAATCCGGGAGAGCGGACATATCAATATGGGTACCGCACCGAACGCGGCAACACCAACTGAGTTCGCCGCGCAACCGCGTTCGCTACTGCGCCGCTGGACGGGCGCGGACGAAATCGCTCACCTGATTACCCTGATCGCGGCGGCAATACTTCTGTTAATTACCGTCCTTCTGGTCTATCAACTGTGGGTTCTTTCGGCGGAATCGCGCGCCAAATTCGGCTGGACATTCTTCATCACCAGGACCTGGGACCCGGTCTCCGGCGATTTCGGCGCATTACCCTTCATTTACGGCACGCTGGTCACCTCGGCCGTGGCGCTGGTGATTGCCGTTCCGCTCGGAGTGGGAGCGGCCATATTTCTCGCCGAACTGGCTAGCCCCAAGCTGTCCTCTTCCCTGACGTTCGTCAGCGATTTACTTGCCGCGGTTCCGAGCGTGATTTACGGACTGCTGGGTGTGTTCCTGCTGGTGCCGATCATGCGCACCACAATTCAACCGGCCCTGAAAGCGACCCTCGGATTCCTCCCTCTGTTCAAGGGACCTTCCTACGGAATCGGATTCCTGACAGCGGGAATCGTCCTGGCCATCATGATCGTGCCGTTTGTGCTTTCCGTTTCGCGGGAAGTGCTGCTCGCGGTGCCGCGCGACCAGCGCGAAGCGGCGCTGGCCCTGGGCGCTACCAAATGGGAATCCACCTGGAAAGTAGTCGTCCCGGCCGCGCGAATCGGTATTTTTGGCTCGGTCTTTCTGGCCTTGGCGCGCGCGCTGGGCGAAACCATGGCAGTGACGATGGTTATTGGCAATGATCCGAAGATTTCGGCGTCGCTTTTTTCTCCCGGGTATTCGATTGCATCGGTGCTGGCCAATGAGTTCTCCGAGGCCACCGGCAATCTATATCTCAGCGCACTGATTGAACTGGGCTTGGTGTTATTTCTGCTCACGTTCGTTCTGAACGGTCTTGCGCGTCTTCTGATTCTGGTTACCACCGCGCGCGGCAGCGGGGTGCTACCGACATGAGCGTGCGGCTGATGTGGAGAAAATCGCTCAACGTTTTCATGCTCTCGCTCACCGGGTTGTGCGCGTTGCTCACCGTTTCGGCCCTGTTTTTCATTTTGGGCTATCTGGTATGGAACGGCGGAAAAGACCTGTCGTGGAGCTTCTTCACTCACTTGCCCGCTCCGGTGGGAGAAGTCGGCGGAGGCATGGCGAACGCGATCGTGGGCACCATGAAACTGCTGCTGCTCGCGGCCGTCATCGGCGTACCCATTGGGTTGCTGGGAGGCGTGTACCTGGCCGAATTCGGCGGAAGGACGATCCCATTCCTGGTGCGCTACACCGCGGACTTGATGAACGGCGTGCCGTCGATCGTCATGGGCATTTTTGCATATGCCATGGTCGTGATGCCCATGCATCACTTCTCGACACTCGCGGGCGGAATCGCTCTGGGCGTCATGGTGATACCCGTGGTGTTGCGCAACACCGAGAGTTTTTTGCGCGATGTGCCGCGGTCGCTGCGTGAGGGATCTTTTGCCCTGGGCGCAAACAAGTGGCGCATGATCGCCTCCGTCGTGCTGCCGGCCGCTTCGCGAGGTATCATGACGGGAGTGTTGCTGGCCCTGGCGCGGGTGGCGGGAGAAACGGCGCCGTTGCTCTTCACCGCGTTCGGCAACCGCTTCTGGAGTCCCGGCTGGGATCAGCCGACATCGTCGCTCCCGGTCGTGATCTACACCTATGCCACCGGGCCGTACGAAGATTGGCACCGGCAAGCATGGGCCGCGGGTCTCGTGCTGCTCGGATTGGTGCTGGTGACAAACATTTTGGTTCGCGCGTTTTTAACTCGCGGGACCGCGTATGAGAGGACCTGACCATGAATGCCGCATTTCCGCTCATGTCGAATTCGGGCACGGGGACAGCCTCCGCCGCGACGGCTAAGACTTCCGCGCATACCCCCACCATGACCACCTCAGGCGCCAACACGCTGCGAATGAAAGTGACCAAGCTCAATTTCTACTACGGCAAGAACCATGCCCTCCACAACGTGTCGATGGACGTGGCCACCAACAAAGTGACGGCGATGATCGGCCCCTCGGGCTGCGGCAAGTCCACCCTGCTGCGAACGCTGAACCGCATGCACGAAACCCTGCGGCACACCCGGCTGGAAGGCGAAATCGCGCTGGATGGCGTGAATATACTTACGCTGGATGTGACCAAGCTGCGGCGCATGGTGGGCATGGTTTTTCAAAAGCCGAATCCCTTTCCCAAGTCCATCTACGAGAACGTGGCCTACGGGTTGCGCATTAACGGCCATCAGGGACGCCTGGACGATGCGGTAGAGAAGAGCCTCCGGCGCGCCGCTTTGTGGGACGAAGTGAAGGATAAGCTGCACAAGTCGGCGTACGCGCTCTCCGGAGGCCAGCAGCAGCGCTTGTGCATCGCCCGGGCGCTGGCGGTCGATCCCGAGGTACTCTTGCTTGACGAGCCCTGCTCGGCGCTGGATCCGGTGAACACCGCGAAGATCGAGGAGTTATTGTTCGAATTGAAGCCTACATGCACCCTGGTGATCGTCACGCACAACATGCAGCAGGCCGCGCGCGTGAGCGACTCAACCGCGTTCATGCTGAACGGCGATCTGATCGAATTTTCACCAACCGGGCATATGTTTACGACGCCTTCGGATCCCCGCACGGAGGCTTACATCACGGGCCGCTTCGGATGAGACCCGCCGAAAGACTCCGCGAGAATTCGCGTTTGCCGGGGAGAGGACGTAACGAATGGAACGCCATTTCGAACGCTATCTGGAAGAGCTGAAAGAGCGACTGCTATGGATGGGCAGCCTCGCCGAGAGGGCCGTGCACCAGGCGGTTCATTCGGTGCTCGATGCGGACGAAAAGCTCGCGCAGGTCGTTCTCAAGGAAGAGAACGCCATCAACGAGCTGCAAATCGAGATTGACGACCGCGTCGTGCAATTGCTGGCGCTGCAACAGCTCATGGCCGCCGATCTCCGCTTCGTGCTGGCCATCGCCCGCATTAACAATGACCTGGAAAGAATCGGCGACCAGGCGGTGAACATCGCGCATTCAGCGACGCGCATCGTGCGGCACCCGCGCGTGAAACCCTACGTGGATCTTCCGCGAATGGGCGAGCTGGCCGAACGAATGATGCGCGACAGTCTCGATTCGCTGGTGCGCCGCGACATTGAGCTGGCCCGCTCCGTGCTGGCCCGCGACGACCAGGTGGATCAACTGCGCGACCAGATTTTTCGCGAACTCCTGAGCTACATGATGGGCGACTCTTCCGTCGTCTTTCCCGCGTTTGAGCTGATCCTGGTGGCCAAGAACCTCGAGCGCATTGCCGATCACGCGACGAACGTGGCCGAGGATGTAATCTACATGGTCGCGGGCAGCGATGTGCGACATCCCGCCGTCGACCGCAACCCCGCCTGAGGTAGCACTGGCTTCAGCCTGTGGTTTTTCGCCCGCGTGGCGATCGACCGCACCGGCTGAAGAGTCTGTGCTGCTTCACACCCGGGCCCCGCAGCATTACAGGTTAGAAATCCGATCCGATTCGTAGATAATGCCCTAGTGTCCCAGACCGACAATTCCCGGATAGCGACCGGAGCCGCCGGGAGCGAAAACGGCGAGCCCATCCTCGAAGGGCGCCAGCTGGAGAAATTTTACGTCCAGCCGGACGGCGCACGCATCGAAGTTATTTCTCCCACCAATATAAAAATAATGCCGGGGAAAATTCTGGCCCTGCTGGGACCTTCGGGCTGCGGAAAATCGACGCTGTTGCGGATGCTGACGGGACTTTCGCGCCCCTCGGCGGGAGAAGTGCTGTGGCACGGCCGCGCGCTTGGCGACGAGCCGCCGAACGTCGGCATCGTGTTCCAGAGTTTCGCGCTGTTCCCCTGGCTGACGGTTCTGCAAAACGTCGAAGCGCCTCTTGAAGCGCGCGGCGTGCCGACCGTTGATCGCCGCAAGCGCGCCCTGCACATCCTGGACGCCGTGGGTCTCGACGGATTCGAGAATGCCTATCCCAAGGAGCTCTCCGGCGGAATGAAGCAGCGTGTGGGATTCGCGCGCGCCCTGGTCATCGAGCCGGAAGTGTTGTTCATGGACGAGCCGTTTTCCGCGCTGGATGTGCTCACGGCGGAGACGCTGCGCGGGGAACTTCTGGAACTGTGGGATGACAAAAAAATTCCCACGCGCGCGATTTTTATCGTCACGCACAACATCGAGGAGGCCGTAGTGCTCGCCGACCGCGTGATCGTTCTGGCCAGCAATCCGGCGCGCATCCGCGAGGATTTTGAAATCATGCTGCAGCAGCCGCGAAGCCGCAAGTCCGAACCGTTCGAGTCCCTGGTCGATCATATCTACCGCGTCCTCACGCAGCCCGACGCCCATCACGAAATGCCGGCAGGCATGAGCTCGGCGCAGGCCCTGCCGACGGCGGGCGCCGCGGTCTCGTCGCGATATTTAATGCTGCCTCACGTGAGAGCCGGAGGCATTGCCGGCCTACTGGAAATTCTGGTGGACCACGGCGGGCGCGAGGATTTGCACCGGATTTCTCATCAGCTGATGCTGGAATCGAATGACTTGCTGCCCATCGTGGATGCCTGCGTTCTGATGGGATTCGCCATCGTGGAGCACGGCGACGCGGAAATCACGGCGCTCGGGCGGGAATTTGCCGCTGGCGACATCCAGAGACGCAAGGAAATGTTCCGCGACGCCCTGCTCGCTCATGTTCCCCTGCTGCAACAAATGGATTCGGCGCTGCGAACGAAGGCGGATGGCACCATGCTGCTCGACTTCTTTCATGACTTGCTGGACGAACACTTCAGCGACGATGAAGTACGCCGCCAGCTGGACACGGCCATTCAGTGGGGCCGATACGCGGAAATATTCGACTACGACTCCGTAACCGGACGTCTGAGCCGCACCAAGCCGTGAGCCTCCCCGCTTCGCTCCGCCCATGAAAATGGAACCTATCCTCAGCTACCAATCCATTTTGCGGGGAATTTCCGAGCGCACCCGCTGGAAAAGTTCAGCCGTTGCGGATATCGCCGTCTTCTTAGGATTGCTCGCGATCCTGTACGCGCTGTTTGCTTCCGGCAAAATCTGGTTAGCGCCCTTCACGCCCGTCGCGCACATTTCCTCGAGTCCCCGCGCGTTGCCCTTGTATGCAGCGTATTCCTTCGTGCGCATCGCGATTGCCTACGTTCTATCGCTGCTGTTTGCGCTGGTCTACGGCATGGCGGCGAAATCCGAACGCGCGGCGAAAATCCTGCTTCCCCTGCTCGATATCTTGCAATCCATTCCCGTGTTGAGTTTCCTTCCCGGCGTGATGCTGGCGATGGTGGCTCTGTTTCCCGGCAGGCAGCTGGGGCTCGAGCTGGGCTCGATTCTGCTGATTTTCACCGGGCAGGCCTGGAACATTGCCTTCAGTTTCTACGCCTCGCTGAAAGGAATACCGCGCGAACTGGACGAAGCCGCGCGGCTGTACCGCTTCAGCCGGTGGCAGCAATTCACCGAGCTGGAGCTGCCGTTCGCGGCCATCGGACTGGTGTGGAACTCGATGATGTCCGTGGCCGGCGGCTGGTTCTTCCTGATGGCCTGCGAAATGTTTGTGTTGGGCACGCGCGATTTTCGTTTGCCGGGACTGGGCTCGTATCTGCAGATCGCCGCCGGGGCCGGAGATACGCGCGCCATTGTCTGGGGCGTGACGGCGATGATCGCCGTGATCGTGCTCCTGGACCAGCTGGTTTGGCGGCCGGCGATCGCCTGGTCGGACAAATTCAAGTTTGAGACGGTGGAGGGCGCGGCTCCGCAATCGTGGGTGCTCACCGTGCTGCGCCGGTCCGGTATTCTCGCGGCGTTCCATCGCACGGCAATCTCTCCAATGGAAGAACGCGTGACGCAGTTATTCGCGGCCAGGAACCTTGCTGCGCGGCCGGAAACCCGGCCTGCGGAAACCGGCTTTAAACGATGGCTCACGCGCGCCTTGGGAGCGGTTGCGGCGGTCGCGCTGGCGTGGCTGGCATACCGGGCGCTCGCCGAGGTAGCGCAACTGGGCGAGCGGCAGTTGCTGTTTCTCACGCGCGACGCTGCGTTTACGTTTCTTCGCGTAAACGCCGCGTTGGCTCTCGGCGCGCTTTGGGCCGTGCCGGTGGGGGTGTGGATCGGAACAACGCCGCGCGTGGCCAGGCTCGCGCAGCCCATCGTGCAGATTGCGGCGTCAGTGCCCGCAACAGCGCTGTTTCCGGTGCTGCTGTTGTTGCTGATTCGCGTGGGCGGCGGCATGGGCATTGCAGCGATGGCCCTGATGCTGCTTGGCACGCAGTGGTACATCCTGTTCAACGTGATCGCCGGAGCGATGGCCATACCGACGGACTTGAAAGAAGCATCCAGCGTTTTCCGTTTCTCACGGTGGGAGCGATGGAAGCGCTTGATTCTTCCGGCCATCTTTCCGTACCTCGTGACGGGAATGCTGACCGCTTCCGGAGGGGCTTGGAACGCCAGCATCGTTGCGGAATATTTTCATTTCCAGGGAAGAACACTCTCCGTTCGCGGTCTGGGAGCGGCCATCAGCCGCGCCACGGATTCGGGCAGTTTGCCCGTGCTCCTGGCTGCAACGATCATGATGTCGATCATCGTAGTCACCGTGAATCGAACCCTTTGGCAGCGCCTCTACCGCCTGGCAGCCACGCGCTTCAAACTTGAGACGTAACCACTCACGCGCCGAAGTTGGGGGTAGCACAGACTTCCAGCCTGTGGGGGTTGGTCCGTCCCGGTCCGAAAATACACCGACAGAGAACGGTGCGACTCAAGACCACCCCTACTGCGCGCTTCAACTCTTCGTTGGAGATATAGAAGGCAACCGCGCCGCTTCGCGCGCCGCGATCCGTCCCTGCACCGCGCAGCGCGCGATGCCATGCAAGCTGAATCCGCCGGCGGATTCGCCGCCGCAATACAATCCCGGTATGACCTTGCCGTCGAGGTCCACCACTTCGCACTTCCCGGTGATGCGCAGGCCCGCACGCGAATCGTGCACGACGGGCGTGGACCACGCCGCGTAGAACGGCGGCGTCTGAATCTTGTATTTCGGCGCCGGCTTCCCGAACTCGCGATCGATTCCCGCATCGACGTAAGAGTTGTACGTGGCCACCGTGTCCTGCAGCGCACCGGGCGGCATGGCCTTGCGCTGGTATTTGTTCACGATGTTTGCGGCCAGCTCCGCGACGGTGTTTGCGGAAAAGAAAAACCCGGCGGCAATGTCCACGTCGGGAGGCGCGGTGTTCCAGCCTTCGCGCTTTACGGCATCGGCATCGAAAATGGCCCAGATGGGACCGCCGCCGTTCACGGGTTCGCCGGTACCCGCCAGCGCCGCGTTCAGAAAATTCGGCGGATCCCACTTGATGCTGGCGGCATTCAGATAGCTATCCGGAACGTAAGGCTTAATCGCGCCGTAATTGTTCGCCGTGGGATACTGCCCCTTGGTCTCGTCGTAAAACCGGCGTCCCGCCTGGTTCACGAGGATCACGTTCTGCCAGTCAGCCACGCGCAGGCCCGTGGAACCGGCGCGGGAAAATACGGGGCTCGCCGGCATCCATCCGAGATTGACGTAGCCTTCACGGCTGCCAATTCTTCCCGCCTTGGACAGAGCTTCGCCGAACTCTCCGGTTTGATTATACGTGCCCCATAGAGACGCTCCGAGGGCCATGGCCGCGAGCTCGCCGCTGGCATCCCGTGTGGAATAGGCCTCGCCCATGGTCTGATACTCTTCGGTAAGCCGCGGATCGAAAATGCGGCGGAAGTTCACGTTGCTGCTGTGGCCTCCGGTGCCGATGATCACGGCTTTGCGCGCGCGAATGTTGAGGCTCTTGCCCTCATACGTCGCCGTGATTCCCAGGACCCGCCCCGCATTTTTGTTTTCGCGGACGATGCTGGTCATTCTGTGCTGCAACAGAATCTCCGCGCCGAGCTTTCTGGCCGCGGCTTCCATGGGCCGCACGAAACCGATGCCCGCGGAAGTAGTGGCTTGTTTCTCGGGCGCGACCGGCACGCCGGTTTGCATTTGCGGCCAGTGCATGGGCGCGGCGTGATTTTCCCGCGGAGCGGAATTCCCGGTTGCGTGTGCCCCGGCGTTGTCCGGCGTTTTCTCGACGAAGATCACGCCGTGCTTCATGAGCCATTCGCAGGTGGGCGCGCTGTTGTCGGCAAAGGCTCGGATAATTTCCTTGTCGTTGTAGCGGTAATCGGGGAAACCGTTGGGTTCGACCACGGACCAGTCCGTCAAATCCGAAAACAGCAAGTCCGGCGAATCCTTCACGCCGTACTTTTCCTGCCGGGAGGTTCCGCCGCCGAGAGCGATGTTACCGCCGCTGATAATGGCGTGCCCTCCCACATCGATATTCGCGTCCACCACAATTACGGATGCGCCGTTTTCTATCGCTTCGATCGCCGCCGGGAGCCCCGTGGCGCCCGCGCCGATGATCACGATGTCCGCCTCGCGGTCCCAATGTTTCGGATCCGGCGAATCGCCCGCCGCGGACTCGGCTGGCGCCGCTGTCACGCCGGCGAGCGCCGTTGCGCCCAGGCCCGTCGCCGTGGTCTTGACAAAGTCTCTCCGGGAGAGATTTGAGGAGGGCTGCTTCTTTTCTCCCATGGAACGTCCTCCAGCGCCGAACGATTTTTCCGAGAAAAACTGTGCCGCGAAGCGATAGCCTATCGCATTTCGGCGCGCGGTCCCAGATTTTGTCGTTCGAGAAAGCGTGGCAAGCAACGGGCCGCTCCGAGGGCGCAAATTGCCGCTACGCAAGCGCTCCGCGCCGCTGGCCGGGATGCACGCCATCGCTGATGGCTGAATTGGAAGTGAGGAAGACTCGCCGGCAGGATACCGGTGCTACGAAGACTGCATTGTTAGAGAACTATTTTGCGTGGGATGCCAGTTCCGCAGCCTGCGATACTTTGGGAATCACAAGCGCCGGTGTTTTTTTGCGAAACTTCAGGCGAATTTTCCTCGATAGAGCAGCGGACAGCATCGGCAGACTATGGAAAAACACACGCAGCGCCTGGCCGGGTCTCCCCGCCCGCAGGGATCGCTGGATCCACAATTGCGAGATGCCTCCGATGCACGCGTAGCGGTCGCGCCTGCGCAGCCTTCCGCCGGGATACTCGCCTTTCTTCTCCGAGTCGATAATGGACAAAATGCCGTTCACCATCGCGGTCGGATCGCCTATGCTGTTGTTGCCGTGCACCCGGTAGGCAACCGTTTTGGGGTTCATGACGACCAGGCACGGACCCTCGGTCCCTGTTTTCAGGACCAGATTGAAATCATCCAGATGAAATGTGGAGGGCGTGCTTCGCCGCAATCCTCCGACGCGATCAAGGACCGATTTGCGAATCACGATGCGGCTGTTGGAGAGACCCACGCCGACATCCTTGGAAAGAAAATCGGGAAATTTCAGAGCCTCGATTTCCGATCCTTGGTCGTCGTCTTGCCGGGCCGCGCCGCCCTCGGCGAAGTAAGTCATGGAACCGATGATCAGGGCAGGCGAGTCGAAAGCTTGAATGAGGTTCGCGTAGGTTTCCAGAGCCTGCGGAAACAGCAGATCGTCGCTGTCGAGGAAAACGAGGTATTCGCCGCGTGCCCGGGCCGCGGCATTGTTGCGGGCAACCTCGGGGCCCCGGTTTTCCTGGCGCAACAGGTGAATGCGCGAACCGAACTTTTCGAGAGCCGCCTGCGTCCCATCCGTTGAACCGTCGTCGATGACAAAAATTTCGTAGTCGTCCCGCGTCTGCGCGAGCACCGACTCGACCGCTTCGCAAACGTGCTGCTCGCGGTTGTAGGTCGGGATTAGGACGCTGAAAAGCGGATTAACCGGCACAAACGCCTCGATCTTTCAATCTCGCCGAAGTACGTATCGACTCAGCCCAAATGACGATAACAAAAATTGCCGATCATCCTGCACACGGGCAAGGGAGCGACTGAAATGGCCTGCTTGCAGAGCTTATACAACCGGGCGTCTTCCCCAGGAGCGGCGGCGTCCTCCGCCTGTGCTCGTGCTCGGGGCTGACGACCGCTTCCCAAGGTGTAGTCCGTCAGGCTTTCTTCAACGGTGCCCCATCTGCGCTTGTAGGAAAGCAGGCCCTCGTTGTAGTTGGACGTCCGGCCAAAACTGAACTTTCGCGCGCCCGCCGCGTGGGCCCTTCGAATGGTCTCGAGATACAGGAGCTGATTTACGCCGGATATGACGCCGTCCGCATTCGCGGAGTACTCGGAGATCCACTGGTTCTTGAATATCAAAACGATGTGGCACGCCACAGGTTTTGCGTTTTGATAAGCGAGAAAAATCTTCAGATGCTCCGGTCGTAGATTCTCCTGCATGGCTTCAAAGAAGCGGGACGGCATGGGCGGCAAACTGAGGCGGCGCCGGGTCGAGGCAAGAAGCGAGTGACTTATGGCCATCCCCTTTTTGTCGTTCCGTTCCTCGACCGTGACGCCCGCCTTGCGCGCCTTTTCAGCTTTTTGACGCACCGACTGCTTGTCGAAGCGGCGGCACAACGCGTCGAAGTCCGCGTCCAGCGGCAAGATGTGATGTTTGAAAAGTGATTTGCTTTCAAAAGTGGGCGGCAGTTCTCCTCCGGCATTCAGTGCCGCGCGGATCTCCACTTTCTTGCTTGCCGTCCTGCGGAGCTCGTTTTCCAATTCCGGCGACAGAGCACCCCATTCCTCAAGCGAGTTCACCATAGGATCGCAGACCGTGGCAAACGGGATGCTGACCAGGCGAGTTCCCAACAACCAACTGCGCACCTTATACACGGGAATACCCGCCTGTATTCGGCCCGAATCACCGTGCGTCAAACACAGTAACTGTCCACGAATGTGTGGAAAGGCTCGCTCAATCACCCGCTTCCATTCAGTGGTGTGATAGACCGACCCAACAGGGTGTTCCGAGACAAAGGTGTCCCACTCCGCTTCCCGGCCCGCAGGGAGCCATTGTGCGGCACTCAGGCCGTGCGTCCCCGCGGGTACTCTGACCCGATCTCCCACCTCTTCAAATCCCAAGCGTGCCGACATTCACGACCTTTAACAAAAGACGAGATTTGCTGAATTTGAGTTCAAACCGCTTGCATCCAGTCTACCAACACGCAGTCCTTCACGCTGAGAGCCTCCGCACGCTTGTGCCCAAACAGGCGAGTGGTCAAAGTTTGAACCAGTTCTTGCAATTTACTCTATTTATTGAAGATGTAGCCGTGCCCGAGTCGGGCTACGCTGCTCGGCTGGCGACAGAAGGTGCCGAAGCGAGAATCAATATCCCATTAACTCCCAACCGATTCTAATCCGCCCGGGACAGCTGATTGGCGTCACGGAAGATCGAGGACAAGAAAATCCGCGGGGGACCCATCCAGACCCCTGGGTCGTGGAAAGCTGCAATTCGCGCTTCACAAAGATGTAGGCGCGCCGTCCGTCTGCGAGCGTATGTGTGACCGACTGGTCGGGAGCAAGAAGCGAGGCATAGATGGTCGCGTCCTGGTGAATCTGCACGGTGTTCTTCCCGTTCCTGTCTGCCGGCACGGCTATTGGCAGCAACCGGCCCTTCTTGCCGGCCAGGGAGAAACTCTTTTGCTCCCAAGACGGGCGCAGCCGCTGGGTCGAGGGCATGATCCAAAGCTGGAGGAGACGAACCGGCTGCCTCTCCGAAGGATTAAATTCGGAGTGGCGCACGCCGGTTCCGGCCGTCATGCGCTGGATTGCACCTGGACGGATGATGCCGCTATTTCCCAAGTTGTCTTTATGTTCCAGAGCGCCCTCGATCACATATGTGATGATTTCCATCTCGCGGTGACCGTGCTGGGGAAAACTCTGGGCCGGGGCTACGGTGTCATCGTTGAAGACACGCAAAGGCCCGAAATTCATGTTCTGGGGATCGTGGTAGTGGTCAAAAGAGAAATGGCAGTTAGTGCTAAGCCAACCTGTTTCAATGTGATAGCGATCCTTCGCGCGTATGATTTGGATCGTCTCAGGCCTCCCGACTCGCCGCGACCGCAATCTTTATTACCGAGTTGATATTGCATTAGATGCAATCGAGAGGAAATCGGCGCACTTCCCGCTCGCGCACGCCGCCCTTCTGACACGTTGAATTTGATTGGATACCACTCCCGTAAAACGCCAACTTGGTGTAAATTCCTCTGTGCCGCTCTTTTGGACGAGCGAAAATCGCCATGAATCCAATTAAACCTGAGACGCAGGTTGCAGCCGAAGGGACCACCCGCATGAGCCGGGACACGCTATCGATTACCGATAATCGCACGGGCAAATCGTATGAAGTGCCGATCAAGCACGACACCATCCACGCCACCGATCTGCGCCAGATCAAGGTGAAGGCCGATGAATTCGGGATGATTAGCTATGACCCGGCCTTCAACAACACGGCCCTGTGCCAGAGCAAGATCACCTTCATCGACGGCGACAAAGGCATCCTGCGCTACCGCGGGTATTCGATCGAGGAGCTGGCCGAAAAGAGCACCTACCTCGAAACGGCGTATCTGATTTTGCGCGGCGAACTGCCCACTCGTCCGCAGCTTGAGGACTGGACCTACCACGTCACGCATCACACCTTCATTCATGAGTCGGTGAAGAAATTTCTGGACGGATTTCACTACGACGCCCATCCCATGGGCATGATGATTTCGGCCATCGCGGCGCTTTCCACTTTTTATCCCGAGGCCAAGGATATCTTCAACAAGGATTCGCGACTCAAGCAGACCTACCGGCTGGTCGGCAAAATGCCGACGCTGGCGGCGTTTTCCTACCGGCATAGCCTGGGCATGCCGTTCGCCTATCCGGATAATGAACTGAGCTATACCGGCAATTTCCTGAACATGCTGTTCAAGACGTCGGAGCTGAAGTACCGCCCGAATCCGACGCTGGAGCGCGCGCTGGATATTCTGTTTATTCTGCATGCCGATCACGAACAGAATTGTTCGGCCAACGCCATGCGCTGCGTGGGCAGCTCGCACGTGGATCCGTTTTCGGCGACCGCCGCGGCCACCGCGGCCCTGTACGGCCCGCTGCACGGCGGAGCGAACGAGGAAGTTCTGCGCATGCTGCTGGAGATCGGCTCGCTTGCCAATGTGCCCGCGTTCATCAAGCGGGTGAAAGCGGGCGAAACCAAGCTGATGGGCTTCGGCCACCGCGTCTACAAAAATTACGATCCGCGCGCCCGCATTATCAAGGGCGTGGCCGACGGCGTGTTCGAGATCATGGGGCGCAACCCGTTGTTGAATATCGCGCTGGAATGCGAACGCATCGCGCTGGAAGACGATTACTTCGTCTCCCGCAAGCTCTATCCCAATGTCGATTTTTATACCGGCCTGATTTATCAGTCCATGGGCTTTCCCGTCACGATGTTCCCGGTGCTGTTTGCGATCCCGCGCACCAGCGGCTGGATCGCGCAGTGGGAAGAGATGCTGCTCGATCCCGAGCAGAAAATCGCGCGGCCGCGCCAGGTGTATACCGGGTATCCCCTGCGGCCATACGCGCAGCTCGATCAACGAGGTTAGGGCAGCCCCGGTAGCACAGGCATTCAGCCTGTGGAATTTGTACCAGCAGCCGCCAAAACCCGGCGACTGGAACGTGCCGCTCATCCGCGAAGAGTCCGGAATCGACTCAGGATTCTCCTCTAGATTCATTCCGCTACGCCGGCGCATTCTCATTCCGCTTTTTTGCGGTTGACCGCGAGCGCCAGCGAGTGGTACACGAGAGGGCAAACAAATTTAAATGTCTGCTTAAGTTTAGCGATACAACGATTGAAGCAGCCGTAAGCGCGGAGCAGGGCCTGGAAAGAAGGGAGCCTGGACGGATGCTCAAACATCGACTTTTCACAATTTTATTGAGCAGTGCGATCACATTGGCCTTATACGCCGCGGGTCCCGTGAAGGCTCCTGTGGCGACGCAGGGCGCGCCGCAGTCCGCCCAGGCGGCGGTTGCTGCCAGCACGCCAGTCGATCCTTTGCAATGGTCCTATCGAATCGACCGGTACCAGTTGGCGGGCGACAGCGGCGCGGCACGCGGCGAGATCATTTATTACTATAAATGTTGGATGTGCCATAACCGGTACACGAAAGGCGCTCCCTACCTCAAGGACCTTTATCAGCACGCGACGCTGGGATCCGGCCAGCCGGTCGACGACGACACGGTCACCGAGCAGATTAAGAACGGCGGACCGGGAATGCCCGCGTTCCATACAAGCCTGACTGACGCGGACGTGGCCGACGTGGTCACCTACATCCGCGAGGGCAAATGCTGCGTCGAGGGAGAAAATCAGCCGAAGAATCCGTGGTACACGGCCGACGAGCATACGTGGCCGGTGCAGACCGCAACGTCGGGCGGGGCACACGGCACGGTGAGAATTCCCAGCGGAGAAACTCCCGAAGGCGTGATGATGCAGCTCATTGAGCCCAACGGCGTCCGCACCACCGTATTCACCAATGAAGAAGGGAATTTCGAATTTCCCAGGATGCAGGCGGGAACTTACACTCTGCGAATCGCCTCCCCGCTGGAATTCAAACCATGGAACAAGGAAATTCAGATTGACGGCGCCACAAAACTCGATGACGTCATTTTAGAGCGCGTCTCGAACTCCGATTTTCTGCCCCCCACGCAACAGATCGAATCGCAAATGGGCGGCTCCGAGCTGGTATGGAATCTGGGCGGCACGGCGGAAGAAAAGCGCGCGTTCCGCGGCTGCGCCAGCGGCTGCCACTCCTACGAGCAGGTCCTGCGCAACCGGTATGACGAGCGCAGCTGGCGGGCCATTGTGCACCGCATGATGCACTACAACGGCGCCTCGCTGATCAACCCGACATCGCCAAAGATCGCCGCTTCCGAGAATGGCCTCGATCCCAATGATCCGCGGCGTTTGCGCATCGAAGACATGGTGGTGAAATTCCTGACGCGTGTTCGCGGACCCGATTCCAAAGATGGGCAGCAGCAAATCTTCCCGCGGCCTCGCGGCGCCTCCACCCGCGTGGTGATCACGCAATATTTTCTTCCCCGTCTGATTGAGAGTCCGCACGACGTCGCGGGAGATTCCCACGGTAACATCTGGTTTTCCAGCCACCGGACGCGCTACATCGGCAAACTCGACCCGAAGACGGGAATCATCACCGAATACGCGGTGCCCCTCACGCCGGGGGCGCTGCCCGGGTCGCACCGGATCACCGTGGACAAGAACGACACGGTATGGTTTTCCGAAGTCTGGGCGCACAACATGACCAGGTTCGATCCCAAGACGGAAAAATTCACGCAAATTCCGATCTATTCCTCGGTCATGCCGATCAATTCGCCGGGCTTCAACAACTTTGCTCTCGCGCCGGATGGCTATCTCTGGTACACGGACGACTACGCCGCCGTCAAAATCGATCCGGAAACCGGAAAATTCGTGCAGAAATTTCCGATGAAGGCGCCCTCGACGTACGACAACGCAATTTCCTACGACGGGAATTGGTGGGCAGGCGGCTCGCCTCCGGGCGGCGGGAATTCGGCGCAGCTTCTGAATATCAGGACGGGGAAAATGCTGGATCTTCAAACCGGCTCGGAGCCGTCCAATTCGCGGCGCGGCGGATTCGATCCTTCTGGAAACGCGTGGTTCGGCGGCGGCAACGGCACGCTTGTGGAGCTCGATCAAAAGTTCGGGCGCATCCGCGAATTCAAGCCGCCGATTCCGATTAACCCTTACTCCGGATTCTACGAGGCCATGCCGGACAAGAACGGCGAGGTCTGGGCCGGCGTCCTGCCGGGCCGTGAATTTGTGCGCCTGAATCCAAAAACCGAGCACTGGACCGAGTACATGATGCCCGAGCCGTTCTCGCACGATCGCAGGACGTGGATCGATAATTCCACAAACCCGGTTACGGTGTGGTACGTGGACTATCAGGGCTACATCGTTCGCATACAGCCGCTCGAGTAGAAAGAGTGCGACAGGCCGCAGCCCGTCAGCGCCGCTCGAAGCACGGTCGCGAAAATCGTGCCCTAAAATCGGCTGCTCGTGCTTGTCCGGAGTGTCTCGGCCGAAAGCGACGGCCACACCGGAAGATGTTCTCCGGACGCCCGTGCCGCAGTTTATAATAAAGCTGTGAGTAATACAGGCTCCCCCTCCGATGCCTCGGCGCTAGAGCGCCGTGCCATGGTCGAAACACAAATCCGCAAACGGGGAGTGTGCTCGCCGCGGGTCCTGGAGGCGATGGCGGCTGTTCCGCGACACGAGTTTGTTCCCTCGCAATTCCGAACGGAAGCCTATGCCGACAAGCCTCTGCCGATCGGCGACGGGCAAACGATTTCGCAGCCCTACATGGTGGCGGCCATGACCGAAGCCCTCGACCTTACGGGCGTCGAACGCGTGCTGGAAATCGGCACGGGATCGGGCTATCAGGCGGCCGTGCTTTCGCTGCTGGCGAGCCAGGTCATCACCGTGGAAAGCCACACGGCACTGGCCCTGGCCGCGCAGGAACGTCTGACGAGATTGGGATACATGAATGTTCACGTCCACAACGGGGACGGCTCCGCGGGATTCCCGGACGCCGCGCCCTATGACGCAATTCTGGTTGCTGCCGGCGCTCCGGAAATTCCGCGAATTTTCGCGGGCCAGCTTCGAGAGGGAGGCCGCCTGGTGATCCCGGTGGGCAACCGCGATAGTCAGGAGCTAGTGCGAGCGCAAATGGAAAACGGCCAGCTAAAATCACGGGTGCTTTTCAGCTGTAAGTTTGTGCCGCTGCTGGGGCGCTACGGCTGGGACCGGCCGGACCGGAAAACTTCCTGAGGAAAATCCGCCGGCGACTACAAGGAATTGCAGGCTGCCTCATTTCAAGTTCTCTTGCAGCTGAAGCTGCGACAGGTACTCCTTTGCTTCCTCTTTGTCCTGCGGACTGGCGCTGTATTTCACGAACTGCTCAATTTGTGCAGTGGCATCGGCGAGGTCGCCCTGGTTGCCGTAAATTTGAGCGAGCAAAAAGTACAGGCCGGGTTGATGGTGCTCCGTATCATTCGCGAGTGCTGCCACCACGCTTTTTTGCGCTTCCGCATATTTCTGGAGATGAAATAGCGACAGGCCGCGGTAATAGTTCGAATACATATCGCCAGCCGGATTGAACCCCTGAAACTGGTCGGATAAAGTCACCAGAACGTTCCACTCTTTCTGCCGGGTCAGCAAGCCCGCCAGGCAGAGATACGGGGGCAGATACGTCGGGTCGGCTTTGATGGGCTGCGCGCACGCGTCGTGCGCTTCGCTCAACTTCTGCTGGCTTTCGAGGAGTTCACCGAGCATCACCCACGCCGCAGAATATTTGGGATACTGTTGAATCGCGGCGCGAGCGTGCTGCTCAGCCTCGGCCAGCTTGTTCTTCTTCAGAGCGCTGCAAGCCTTCTGGTACTGGCTTCGGGCTTTTCCCGGAACACCCAACCTCACAGCGCTCACGGTGTCCGCGCTTACACTGGGAAGATCCCAGGGGAGGCAGGCTTCGTCCTGGACGACCACTGGCTTTGGAAGCGGCTCGGGCGTCGGAACCATCACTCCTGGTTCCGCGGTGGGTTCCGGCACGGGCTCGATCGGAGGAAAGTAGACACGGCCAACCGGGGCGCTGCCTGGTGTCCCACGGGATCCTCCCGATCCGCTGGGCGGAGCTCCGCCCTTCTGCGCGGAGACCGGCAACGCGGACAGCGCCACAGAAAAGGCGCAAAACAATACGAATTTTGGGCAGCCGATACGCCAACTATAGATCCCGACCATTTCCGGGATTTTATACCCTTTTTTCGCGGATTCCAGATTTTTCCTTGGGATCACGGCCGTGTGGATGTTACCCGTTCGCGCGCCCGGGAGAACGCTTTCCTCAAAACGCGCGTGACCGCGACGGTCAATCCGAATTTCGGCAATTCTTCTTCCCGCGCCCAGGCAAATTCCAGAGCGTCGCTTGCCGCGGAAAGCATTCCTCCGCGGATTTCGCAGAGGTAATCGAGAATCACGAAGTGATACTGCGGGCGCGCCGCGTCGCCGGGCGTGCCGTCCGCGTTCGGAGGAGCGGGGAAAATTCGTTCGAACACTTCGATGAGTTCAAGCACACGCACCTCGAGCCCGGTTTCTTCCGCGAGTTCCCGCGCGACGCCCTGCTCGAGAGTTTCTCCCACTTCGAGCAAGCCGCCGGGAATGGACCACTCCCCTTGAAGCGGCGGGCTAGCGCGCCGGATCAGTAAAGTTCGCCCGTCATCGACCACCACGCCGCCGACGCCCACCATCGGTTGGTCCGGGTATTCTCTTCTGGGTGCCATGGTCTTTTTGGCCGCTTCCCTCCTGGGCCCGCTTCGCGTTATATAATACCCCAGCGGAAGGTGCGTCCTAATTTCGGCGGGCTTCGGGTAAAAGCCCGCACCCGTCCCCAAGGAGGTTTTCGCCGTGGTCCGGTGCCCTAAATGCGCCACTGAAATTGACGTTGACGAAGATGAAGTCGAGGAGGGCGAAATCCTGGCCTGCCCCGAGTGCGAAACCGAAATGGAAGTCGTGCAGATTCATCCCGTCAAAGTCAACGCCATCTCCGATGATGATGACGAAGAAGAAGACGAAGAGTCCGAGGACGGGGACGATCTAGTGGACGATGACGAAGAAGAAGACGAAGAAGAAGAAGTTTGACCCGCTCTTCGATTTCTTCCGGCATCCTCTCTCTCCTTTCAGCCATCTCACTTCTGTGCGCTTGACGATTGTACTGGTCGGGGTGCTCTGTCTGGCGGGCGCAACGCTGGCCGTCAAGCCGCCTGCCGGCGACGCAAAACTCAAAGGGTTCCCACGCCCACGATTTCGTTATTTTTGCCACCGTGTTTACACGACCGGGGATTCGCCTTATTCGGCGCACGCGTGAGAGTCCGCCGCGCGGACGAAAAGAAATTTCGCTGGGAAGCCATGTCCGACCATCAGGGCGAACTGGGCATCCGGGTCAAACAAGGCGCGGAATACGAATTGACGATCGAAGCGCGCGGATTTAAAACGCAAACGCGCAAAATCGACGCGCGGCGAAGATAATCGCGAGGATCTGACACTCCGGATGGAGCCGCTAACGCGGCCCCGAAACATAGCGCGATGAAGTTCGGGAGGAAAATCATGAATCTGCGCAGAACGATCGGACTGCTGGCGCTCGTGGCGTTGACCGCGGCGGTATTGTTCGCGCAAGAAAAGCCCAAGGGAAGGAATCCGAGTTGCGGACCGTTCGCGGCACCGTCGTGGACAAGGACGAAACGCCGGTGGACACCGCAGTGGTCTATCTGAAAAACGTCCACACCCAGGATATTATTACGCATCTTTCCGGATCCGACGGCACATTCCGCTTCAGCGGGCTGGACCTTAACTTGGACTACGAAATTCATGCCGAAAAAGATGGCTGGACTTCCTCGACCCGATCGATTTCGAATTTCGACACTCGCAAGGAATTCGTCGCTCACCTTGAAGATGGATCACAAGAAAAGCTCGAAATAGGTTGGTTCAGTGGGCAACCGCTTCAGGCTGTGCGTTTTTGGCAATGTTTTCGGTTTCGCGGATGCAGGCACGATTCAACGACCAGACCGCCAGTAGCAGCTGAGCTGTTTTCGGAAGCTCCGCTCTCCCCATTTTCCGAATACCCTCCGGCTCGATTTGCAGTAACATGCTTGCAAGCAGAGGCCGGCATGGATCCCCTTTCTAACCCCTGGACGTAGGCAGCCGGCGCTGAATCCAGCAATCGTCTTTTTTCGCGGAGGACTCTCATGGCAATTCAATTTATGGTAAACGGCAAATCGCAATCCGTGGATGTCCCGGCGGACATGCCGCTGCTTTGGGTTTTGCGAGACACGCTGGGCATGACCGGCACAAAGTTTGGCTGCGGCATGGCCCTGTGCGGCGCCTGCACGGTTCATATCGACGGTCAATCGACCCGCTCCTGCGTCACTCCGGTCTCATCCGTAGCCGGAAAAAACATCACGACCATCGAAGGACTTTCTCCCGACCGCAGCCATCCGGTGCAGCGCGCCTGGATCGAAGTGGATGTGCCGCAGTGCGGCTACTGCCAGTCCGGACAAATCATGTCCGCCGCTTCGCTCCTGGCACAGAACGCCAAACCGAACGACGCTGAAATCGACGCGGCCATGAAGGGAAACATCTGCCGGTGCGGCACGTATCAACGGATTCGCGAGGCCGTGCACCGCGCCGCGGAATTGCACCGGGCTTCGGCCAGGCCCTCCCGGATCGATGGCCGGGAGGCCGCGGAGGCCGCGCTCGATCGGGAACCTGTGGAAGCGGGAGGTGCGGCATGAGCGCAGGAACAGCTACCGGAATGAACCGCCGCGGTTTTTTGAAGACCGGCGCGGCCGGCGCGGCCGGCCTGATCATTGGATTTTATTTGCCCGGGCGCTTTGAGGCGCTCGCGGCTGCTCCCGCGGAGGGCGGACCAGCTTCGCTGAATGCCTGGATGCGGGTTTCCCCCGATGACTCCGTGCTGATCACCATCGACAAGTCGGAAATGGGGCAGGGCATTCTGACCGCGTTGTGCATGATCGCGGCCGAAGAGCTGGATTGCGATTGGAAAAAAATCCACACGGAATTCGCGCCCGCAGCCAGGGAATATTTCAATCCGGCGTTTGGAATGCAAGGCACGGGCGGCAGTTCCAGCGTGCGATCCTCGTGGGACCCGATGCGCAAGGCCGGAGCCGCGGCACGCGATATGCTGCTGCAGGCAGCGGCGGCGCAATGGAACGTCGATAAATCATCCTGCCGCACGGAAAACGGAGTCATCTACCATGATGCGTCCAAGAAAAGCGTGACGTACGGTGGTGTGGCCATGGCGGCGGCAAAAATCCCGGTTCCGCAGGATGTGCCTCTAAAAGATCCGAAGCAATACCGCATCGTCGGAAAACCGACCAAGCGATTGGACACGCCGGACAAGGTCAATGGCCGCGCGGAATTCGGCATCGATGTTCGGCGGCCCGGGATGGTCTACGCGGTGGTGGCGCGATGCCCGGTGTTTGGCGGCAAAGCAGCCAGCTTTGACGCGACAAAAGCCAAAACCGTTCCAGGAGTGAAGAACGTAGTGGAAATCTCTCGCGGGATCGCCGTGATCGCGGACAATACCTGGGCCGCCATGCAGGGGCGGCGCGCGCTGGAGGTGAAGTGGGACGAGGGCCCCACCGCCAGCGCCAGCAGCGAGACCATCAGCAAGCTCTTCGCGGACCAAATGACGAAGACCGGCGCCGAGGCGCGCAAACAGGGCGACGCAGCATCCGCTCTGGGCGGCGCCGCGCAGAAAATTGAAGCGGTCTACGAAGTTCCCTACCTGGCGCATGCCACGATGGAGCCGATCAACTGCGCCGCGGACGTGCGCGCGGACCGCGTGGACGTTTGGGCGCCCACGCAATTTCAAACCATGGCGCAAGGCGCGGCGGCCAAGGTCAGCGGATTGAAGCCGGAAAACGCTTTCATTCACACGACGTATCTCGGCGGCGGCTTTGGACGTAAGGCTGGAACCGACTTTGTGATTGAAGCTGTCGAAATCTCCAAGGCCATCGGCCAACCGGTGAAACTCACCTGGTCGCGCGAAGACGACACGCAGCACGATTATTACCGGCCAGCGTCCTACGCCAAGATCGCGGGCGGAATCGGCGCCGATGGCTGGCCGGTCGCGTGGACCACGCGCATCGCCTGCCCTTCCATCATGGAAGCGTGGTTTCCCGGGAGGATAAAGGACGATCTCGATCCAACCAGCGTCGAGGGCATCGCCGATCTGCCGTACTCCATTCCCAATATTCAAGTCGATTACGTGCGCACCGAACCCGGCATTCCGGTGGGTTTCTGGCGTTCGGTGGGCGCTTCGCAGAACGGATTTTTCAGCGAATGCTTCATGGATGAGCTGGCGTCCGCGGGCAAGAAAGATCCGTACGAACTTCGCCGCCGCATGCTCGACAAATCCCCCCGTCACCTCGGCGTGCTGGAACTGGCCGCGCAAAAAGCGGGCTGGGACAAACCACTCCCGGCGGGACGCTATCGCGGCATCGCGGTGCTGGAGGCGTTTCAGAGCTATTCGGCGCAGGTGGTGGAAATTTCGCTGGACCGCAAGGCGCGATCCGTCAAGATTCATCGCGTGGTTTGCGCCGTGGACGTTGGCCGGGTGGTGAATCCCGCCAACATCGTCATGCAAAGCGAAAGCGCGATCGTTTATGGACTTTCGGCTGCCCTTTACGGCGAAATCACCATCGCTGGCGGCCGCGTCACGCAAACGAACTTCAACAACTACCGGGTCTTGCGGTTGGATGCGATGCCCGTCGTCGAAGTGCACATCGTTCCCAGCGAGGAAAAGCCCACCGGAGCCGGAGAGCTTTCCGTGCCGCCCGTGGTTCCGGCGCTGTGCAATGCAATCTTCACCGCGACAGGCAAACGTATTCGCCGTCTGCCGATCCGGGCGGAAGACTTGGCCTAGCCCGTAAGGTAGAACACGCGTTCAGCCTGTTTCGTTTAGATCTTCGCGGGCATGAACCAAAACCTGACAGGCTGAAAGCCTGTCCTACGTAAAAGTCCTCAGCATTGCCGGCAGTTCGCTAATCGTTTCAATCATCGCGTCGGGCGAAGCCGCGCGCAAACGCTCCGGCACGGGCGAGCCGCCGAGCACGCCGATGGCGCGCACGCCCGCGCGGTGCGCCATTTCAATGTCCTCCGGTGCGTCGCCGATATACACGCAGCGTTGCGGCACGGCGCCAAGCCTTTCGAGTGCGATCAGCAGCGGCGCGGGGTGTGGCTTGCGGCGCGGAGCATCCTCGCTGCAAACCTTGGCCAGAAACATCGCTGAAACATTGTGTTCGCGCAGTTGTCTCCGCACACGCGCGCGGCTTCCGCTGGAAACCAGCGCCAGCTTAAACCGGCGGTCCAGCGTTTTCAGGACTCGCAGCGCGCCCGGCTGCAACTTCGGTTTCTGCTTCCGATAGGAAAGCCTCCAGAGGCGGTCCGCGTCTTCCCACTTCGAACGGGGCAGCTTTGCGGCGCGGTAAACGAGGTGCCAGTTCGGCGAATAGTGCCGCTTGAGGTCCGCGAGACTCCAGTTCAGGCCCAGTGCGCTGAACATAGAGGCGTAGGCGCTGGCGTCGGCCTCAAAAGAATTCAGAAGCGTTCCGTCCCAGTCGAAGAGCACATGTTCGATGGAGGCATTCGTTTGGGTGCTCATCTCAACGGATTAGCTGGGACCGAAATTCCGCGGTTCCTATATTGACCTATTGCAAGGCGCTTGTAAAAAGAGACGGGGCACGGAATCGCGGTCCACGTCGGATGACCTGAGGTTCTGATGAGTTGATGAGCTGCTCTGGGTGCTCCAGAGCGTGGGAAAAACGCTACCGCGATTCTTCTAACGGCGTTGAAATCGCGAAGGCAGCGGCTCTTCCCGTTGAAATGTGATGTCATCGAACGTGGCGGCCAGAGCGTGCCAGCCCGGGCGCGTGGCGGGTTCGGCTCGCACGATGTGCGCCGCAGTCGTCATTTTCACGCTACCGCGGCCGAATGGACGATCCACGAGGCAGACCTCGATCTCTACGGGCGTTCCCGGTTCAATGCGGCGCGGGCAGAGAAAAAGCACACCGCTGGAACTAATATTGGTCGTTTGCAAAAATTCCGCGTTAGGGTCGGGCTTGCCCGCGATGCGCCTCACGCGCAACGGAAGGCTAAGCTTGGCGCGAGCGTAGGAGCGCCGTTCCGCAGCAGGGCGCACGGCATGAGTTGGAACGCGCGCGATGCCTTTGGGCTTGGCCCGCGTCGTCCAGGACGGCGGGTCAACCACCGGGGTCGCCGGACGTGCGGATAATTCTGTTGTCGCGGCATCGCCGCGGCTGGGATTGGGCTGGTCCATGAGCAATGGGTTTCGAGCTGTGCGCATAAGTCTCTCCTAGCTTCGTGAGCTTCTGGCACTGCTCGCGGGGACACTATCCTCTGCGCAGGCTTGCGGCGTCAATTTGGGTTCCCAGCGTTGTTGTCCTAGTGCATACTCCCGGGCACGATTGTTGCTCCGCCTTCTGCGTCGCCGTTGAGGGCCACCGGAACGAATCAGTTTGAGCGCAAGATTCGGATAGCGTCTGCCGAAAGGTTTTGGATATTGTGTTTGGGAAGGAGCGGGACGTCCAGTGTCGAAGCCATTCAACGCCGTAAGAGCCGCGATGCCCGCGCTCGAACGAAGGAGATGCCTTGCGGCTGTAGCGTCGCACGACGGGTGCATGGACGAGGAATTTGTTTATGCCGTTCGCTCGACTGGCGTCTACTGCCGGCCCTCTTGCCCGTCGCGCCGGCCGCGCGCCAAGCAGATCCTTTTCTTCGCTCAGCCGGAAGCGGCGGAGCAGGCCGGCTTCCGGGCCTGCCGGCGCTGCCATCCTCGCGAAGCGCGCCGCAGCCCGCAAGCGGATCTCGTTCGGCGGGTGTGCGGTGAAATCGAGGACTGCGCGGACGGCGCGGCCTCTCTGCGCAGCCTGGCGGAGCGCACCGGGGTAAGCGCTACGCACGTGCAACGCACGTTCCGCCGGGCCATGGGCATCACGCCGCGACAGTATGCCGACGCTCTTCGTGTCGCGCGGCTCAAATCCGAGCTACGAAAGGGGACAGACGTGACCACAGCACTGCATGAAGTTTTCTACGGCTCCGCAAGCCGCCTGTACGAGAAATCTGACCATCAGTTGGGCATGACGCCCGCAACGTATCGCCGCGGCGGACGCGGAATGCGCGTTGCTTACACGATTGCCGCGTGTGTGCTCGGACGGGTGTTGGTCGCAGCGACCGAACGCGGAATCTCGGCGGTATACCTCGGGGACCGCGAGGCTGACCTCATCGCCGCATTGCACGAGGAGTATCCCAACGCGGAAATCCGCAGCGGCTTGGGCGGGCATTCGAACTGGGTTCGCGCGATTGTGCGGCATCTGGCGGGTTCGAATCCTCGGTTAGACTTGCCGACGGACGTCCGGGCCACCGCATTTCAGCGGCGCGTCTGGGAAGAATTGCGGCGCATTCCGATGGGCACAACCCGCACGTACTCCGACGTCGCGCGTTCGATCGGGCGTCCCAGCGCGACACGCGCGGTGGCCCGCGCCTGCGCCACAAATCCGGCGGCCATTGTCGTTCCCTGCCACCGGGTGGTGCGTGCGGACGGTTCGCTGGGTGGATATCGCTGGGGCCTTGCGCGCAAGGAAGCGCTGCTTGAACGTGAGCGCCCTGGGGCGAAAGAGCGGCGGCGATCGACGTAGCGCGGCTTGGGCGTATGTCTTTTGGTTTTCGGATTCTGAGTTTTCGCGGAATTAAAAGCAGACACGCTGAACAGGCCGCTAAAAAAGTAATCGATTTTGTCATTCCGAGCGGAGCGAGGAATCTCTCCTGGGTTTAACTACGAGAAAAGAAAGAGAGATTCCTCGCTCCGCTCGGTTCACCGAGAACGTTCTCCGTGAACGGAATGACGAACGCATGGGCGACTTTTTCCGCAGTCTGTGAAGCCTGTCCTAGTGGGGAACTCCTTGATAGACTTGCGCGGCACATATCCAGTCTCTCAGTTTGAGAGCTAAACAAGGAGCCCGCGCATGGGAGTGGTAAATCCGCTGACGAAAGAGCAAGCCTCGCCGGAGTTGCAGGACACATTTGAAAAGCTGGCCGCGCGAGCGGGAAAAGTACCGAATATTTTCGCGGCCATGGCCCACCGGCCCGCCGTCTTGAACGCGTTTCTCCCTTTGTACAAGGCGGTGGTCAACGAAGGCACGGTGGACGCCAAGTACAAGGAACTTGCGTATCTTCGCGTATCGATGGTCAACGGCTGCGAATACTGCACGCGCGCGCATATCGCTTCCTCGAAGCGCGCCGGAGTCACCGCCGAGCAGGTCGCTGCGTTGCCGTTTTATGCGCGCAGTCCCCTCTTTGACGAAAAAGAAAAAGCCACCATCCTCTACGCCGACCGCGTCACGCCCGGCGCCGCCGGCATCCGCGGCCCCGCACTCGAAGAAATCGGCAAGTTTTACGATGAAGGACAAATCGTCGAGCTGACCCTGACCATTTGCATCGCAAATTTCACCAACCGCTTCAACGACGCCCTCGAAAACGTTCCGGACCTTGGCGTGTAGGAATCGATGCACCGTACGAGAGTACCGATGCGAATGGAACCACTGGGCCATTTGCGCGGGCGGAGTGAGCAGGCAGACTGATGGTGTTGTTCGAGCGGTTCGAGTTGGAGGAATTCGAATTGAGCTCGTTTGGGAAGATCCTGAAGGCAAACATTCTTCCCAGCCTGCGATCGTCCGAGCTCAAGCGCATCTTTTGAATTTGCCCACGCCCATGCCCCCGAGCGGCCGGTCCCCCCACCGGCCGCTCTCCCCCTTTTTCCGACCGTTGCACAGGCTTCAGCCGGTCAGGTCTAAATCTCAATCGGCCATTAATCTAAATCGGACAGACTGAAGTTTGTCCTACACGGAGTCGTGAAGAGAGTCTGCGAGGAAGGCTCGTCCCGGTGTCTCGGGACGCGCGGCCCTCGACGGTTGGACTACCGCTGCCGGCCTGGTGAGCGCCCCGGCGGACGGTAACTGCCCAGCGAGCGGGGACGCAGCCGCAAGCGCGGGCCAAGCGGCGGCGGAACATTGTGGAGGGGAGCGCTGCAATTGCTGCAGAGTTCTCCCCCGGAGTCGTTGGCACGCAGCCAGTGGCCGCGCGCCGCGCACTCCGGATTAATGCACTGCACGGTCCATCCCGGTAAGTACTGCACGCTTTTCCCCCCGTTGCGTTGTGGAATGACGCGCCATTTTTCCGTTCCGGCCCCCTTGGGACCGGATGCCCACGGAAAAAGTTGCGGGCAGTTTGCGCCGGCGCTCTTGTGGTGTCAAGATAAAAGATACAATTCCTAGTGGTGGGGTTGCGGCGGGCTAGCCAGCCGCCTGGCGTCCCTCCGGAGCACGCCGAAATTTCCAGGAGCGAATTCTCTTTCCTCCTTTACAACCTTCCGAGGCATGCCCACAATCTGTGCTTCCAGGCCGTCGATGAAAGGGCGGAACTCTAATCCGTATGCGGAAAGCAATCTTCCGTGCGATCGGCGCTTCATTTTTGTTGTTGGCCTTCGTGTGCGCAGGGCAGGCTCAGCAGCAACCGGCGGGAAGCATGGATCCGAATGCGCCTTCGGCTCGACAACCGCGCGGCAGCACCGCTTCGGCCGCTCAGGACAAGGGTGCGGGGCTTCCCAGCGCCCCTAAGCCGCGCGCCGTGAACGAGCACCGTTTTTGGGATCGCGACAACGATTTGCTTTTCGCAGCGGTGGGTGCCGGACGCGCACTGGACTACGCTTCGACGCTCAACCTCCGCCGCCGCGGGATCAACGAAGTTTTCCTGACCAACTCGATCGTGGATAACCACCCGCTCTTCGCAAGCATCGAGGTGGCGGCCACGGCGGCTTCCCTCGGCGTTTCCTACATTTTCCATCGAACCGGGCACCACAGGCTGGAGCGCTGGACTTCTGCCATCCACGCAGGCATCGCGGTGGGCGGGGCAATTCGAAACTACGCGCTGAAGACGCCGCACTGAGAGTTTGGCGCGCAGCAAGGATCTAATCGCCGCCGACGCGCTAGATCGATCGCCAAAATTTAGGTGTTTGAATTCGAATCGCGCCGGGGCTCTTGCCCGTGCTACTTTTTTCGATGCCCGTTCAACTTGCTTTCGGAGTGAGCCGTCTGCAATTTCAAATTCGCGGGACGTTGAAACTGCAAGAGATGGAAACGAAAAGAGACGGAATGAGGCGGAAACCCTCCGCTCCGCGCGAGTCAGCGCGCTTGCGCCGGCGGGCCGGGTTGCATCATACTCCGCGCGCCGTGGCCGCGCGCGCTTCCGGCGCGGCGGCCCTAGGGCCCTAGGGGAAGATCAGTGAACCGCCGAAGGACTCAAGCTACAGCATCTTTCTGCGCATTTTTCATCCTGCTCACGGTTGCCTTGCTCTCGGCTCCGCCACTCCTCGCGCAGCAATCGCAGCCTTCTTCGTCCACGGAAGCCCCTGCCGCACCCAGTTCGAACGGCCGGGTGCAAGGCTACACGCTGACTCCGGGCGAAGAAGCGCGCGCCATCGCCTACGCGCACGCCCGCCACGAACTTTATTTTCTGGACGAGGCCTACGGAATCCTGCTCCTGGTGCTGATGCTGCAATTGCGGATCGCTCCGAAGTACCGCGACTGGGCCGTCAACTGGACTGACAGCAGTTTCGGTCAAATCGTCGTTTATGCGCCGTTGCTGCTGCTTACGCTCGACGTTCTAAGCTTGCCCTCCGCGATTTGGGAACACCGCCTGGCATTACAGTACCAGCAGTCGATTCAGGGCTGGGCATCCTGGCTTAAGGACTGGTCCAAGGGTGAGGCCATCGAAATCGGCGTTGGCACTCTGCTGGTATGGATTTTATTCGCCGTGATTCGCAAGAGCCCGCGAAAGTGGTGGATCTGGTTCTGGATTGCGGCCGTGCCTCTGATTATTCTCGGAGCGGTGGTCGAGCCCTTGATCATCGAGCCGCTCTTTTATAAATTCACCCCGCTGGCCAGCTCACATCTTCATCTTGCGGAACGAATCGAACAGGTAGTCGCGCGCGCGGGCCTGCGGATTCCCGAAAACCGCATGTTCGAAATGAACGCCAGTTCGAAACGCCGGGACATCAATGCCTACGCCTCCGGCCTTGGCGCCACCAAGCGCGTGGTCGTCTGGGACACGGCCATCAAGCGACTCAGCGAGGACGAGATCCTGTTTGTTTTCGGCCATGAAATGGGGCACTACGTTTTGGGACACGTGCGCGACGGCATCCTGTTTTCCTGCGCGGTCTTGCTGCTTTTCCTCGATCTAGCCTACCGCGTCCTGAATTGGACGCTGGCGCGCTGGGGAGGAACGTGGTCCATTCGCGGCCCGGGCGATCTGGCGTCGCTCCCTGTGCTGATCCTTCTGCTCAATATTTTCGGGTTTCTGTTCACGCCGATTTCCAATGCGTATAGCCGTCAGCTGGAACATCAGGCCGATCAGTATGGCCTCGAAGTCATCCACGGCTTGGTTCCGGACGCGCCGGTGGTGGCGGCGCACGCCTTTCAAGTCCTGGGTGAAGTGGATCTCGAGGAGCCCAATCCGTCGACTGCCGTGAAGCTCTGGTTCTACAATCATCCGCCGCTCGATGAGCGCATGCGTTTTGCGCAAACGTACGATCCGTGGTCCCAGGGCAAATCGCCTAAATATGTGAAGTGAATTGCGGATCGGTAGGCCAGGCTTCAGCCTGTCTGGTTTAATTTCGTGCCCGACGAAAATCTAAACCAGACAGGCTGAAGCCTTTTCTACCAAAAAGGAGAATTGCGTTGAAAAATCGAATCCTTGAGATGGTGCTGTTGTTTACCGCGGTCACAGTAGCGGTCCTTCCGGCGCCGGCGCAGGATCTGACCGCTGCCCTTTCCACGCCCGCTCTGTCCGCGACGGATGCCGGAGCTGCCCCAGCCGCGAAGCCGGCCTCCTGGGGCGTCCCTGAAGGGCGAATGTTTTTTCCGCACAATTGGGTGCGCGGCTACGTGGACTTCGGCGTCGCGCCGTCGCACAACGAGCCCGATCTGGGCCGCTGCTCGCCGGTGGGCCCGGTAATTGTCGAGGCCGGCGGCGCGAATTCCGATTGCAATGCCTACGCGCGGTATCTCATGGGGGGTTATCTCGAATTGCAGCCGTTCGGGAAAACCTTCGCGCGCCACTTGTTCCTGTTCTTAACACCCACCTTTTCGTTTGGGAACAACGTGCCGCAATTCAAATACACCGCGTCCATGGCTCCGATTGCGTTCGAACGCGCCGTCGGTTTCGGCATCGAGCTGCCCAAGAATTTCGAAGTCCGCGTCACCCAGCACCAAGTGGACTGGCTCGGGAAATACAACCATAACGTCGGCCCTGCCGACCTCGGCACCTCCGGGCCCTACGGGCTCTACACGACGATCGGGGCGCGCTGGTATTTCGGAGGCTACGGTCGCGCGCACTAGGCGCTCGAACTTGTCTGGGAAACCCGCAATCTGAAAGGGCGTTGCGATCGGAAAGCGCGGGCCTGGCACGTTCATCCGTCGGAGAGCTTTCTTCGTATTAGAATTGGAAGTGGTGCGGTCCGGGTAATGTCCGAAGGGGAGATTTTATGAGCCTTCGACCGAGTACAGTGATTCTTTCGATTGCGGCGGTCGCGCTGCTTGGGCTCGCGGCGTGGCGGCCCGGTTCTGTAATCGGCTCGGCCCCATTGGATGCCAAGAGCGGCAACACCGCGCCAAGGACGGCTGACCAGGATTCCACACCCGTGCTCGTGGAGTTGTTCACCTCGGAAGGCTGCTCAAGCTGTCCGCCGGCGGATGCGCTGCTTTCGCGTCTTGGCCGGACGCAGCCCGTTCCCGGCGCAGACATCATCATCCTCGAAGAGCATGTGGACTATTGGGATCATCTTGGCTGGAAGGACCCGTTTTCCTCTGAAGCCGCTACGGCGCGCCAGAACGAATATGACCAGACCTTCGCGGGCGGCCAGGCGTACACGCCGCAAATGGTCGTCGATGGAAGCGCCAAATTCGTGGGCAGCTCGGACTCGGATGCCCTACGCGCCATCCGTAACGCCAGCCAATCGCCGAAACCCGCCGTCCAGCTTTCCTGGGGGAGCGGCAGTATTCTGGAAATCCATATTGCGCCGCTGCCTAATTCTGGAAAAGGCGACACGCAACAATTGTTTGTTGCCGTCGCCGAGTACGGGCTTCGGTCCGATGTGAAGCACGGAGAAAATGAAGGCCGTGCGCTTCAACACAATGGCGTGGTCCGCCAGCTCTTGCCGCTCGGAAAAATCGACGCCACAGCCGCAGGATTTTCCTCGAAGGTTGCCCTTCATGCCGCGCCCGAATGGAACCGGGCCAATTTGCAGGCCGTCGTCTTCGCGCGGGACACCCGCAGCCTTCATGTGCTTGCCGCCGCGGCCATCCCGTTTCCCAAAGGCTGATTTTCGGGACGGAAGGCGCATGCGCATGCTCGATCGTGCCGCCGCTGCGTCGCGGAGTCCCGTTTCCTTGCGCCCTTCCTCGCTCGTGCTAAAGTAGCGCCCGTTCTATGGCCCGGATCGAAACCTCGGTGCAGATCGCGGCTCCCGCCGAACTGGTGTTCGCATTTTTCGTCCCGCAGCGCATGCCGTACTGGTATGGTGCGGACATGCAAGCGTGCTTTGAGGTGCAGGACGGAGCTTCGGATTTTGCCGTCGCGCAGAAAGTGCGCGTCACGGGAAATTTAGGGAAGCGCGAGGTGTCGCACACCGCTGTGGTGACGGCATATCAGCCGGCCCGGGTGCTCGAGTGGCGATTCAAAGATCGCTACGGAGTCGAAGGCCTGGAAAGATGGGAACTGGAGCGAGTCGCCGCATCGTCTTCAGAGGGCGCGCCGAAAACGATCGTGCGGATGCGCAGCGACTACAAGATGCCCGGCCTGCTGGGCAAGGCCATGGACTGGCTTCTGACGCGCCATGCAGTCGCGCGCCGCAATCAGGACTATCTTGCCCGCCTCAAACGATACGCGGAACACGGCGAACCGGAATGAAATCATGACGCCTGAAGACACGAACCCACCAGAAGGCACACATCCAAACGAAGAATCGTCGCAACCGTTAATCGGTCCGCCGGAGGGCGCCGTCACCGGCGCGAAAGCCATCTTTTGGAATGATCGCGAGCTCCGTGCCGGTTGGCGGCTTCTGGTGTACCTGCTGCTGGTCGTGGTGATTGTTACGGCCGTGGGCTTCCTGGCCAACGTGTTGCATCTTCCGCGGATGTCCCGCGGCGGCCTGACCGCGACGTCCATGCTGGTGCAGGAATCCATTGGATTGATCGCGACCCTGACGGCAGCGGCGATCATGGGAATGTTCGAGGCTCGGCCGTTTGGCGGCTACGGCCTGCCGCGCGCCGGCGCGTTCGGCGCGCGATTCCAGCAGGGGGCGGCATGGGGAATCGCGATGATCACCGCGACCATTCTGCTGATCCGCGTATTCGGCGGATATTCCTTCGGCCAATTGGCGCTGCGAGGCCCAACACTCTGGGGCTACGCCGCGCTTTGGGGCTTGGTTTTCGTTCTTGTCGGCCTGTTCGAGGAATTCATGTTTCGAGGCTATGCACAATTCACGCTGGCCACCGGAATCGGATTCTGGCCGGCGGCCATAACGCTCTCCGCCGTTTTCGGCGCGATTCATCTGGGGAACGGCGGCGAGGATAAAATCGGCGCGCTAAGCGTGTTTGTGATTGGAATGTTCTTCTGCCTGACGTTGCGGCGCACCGGCAGCCTATGGTTCGCGGTTGGGCTGCATGCCGCCTTCGACTGGGGCGAGACCTTTCTCTATTCGGTGCCGGACAGCGGTCTGGTGGCGCCCGGCCATCTGCTGAATTCTTCGTTTCACGGCCCGGCATGGCTCACGGGCGGCACGGTCGGGCCCGAGGGCAGCGTGATGGCGTTTGCCGTGGTTGGACTGGCGGCAGTTGTGTTTGCGAAGGTATTTCCGGAGAGGCAATCCGGGTAGCACAGGCTGAAGCCTGTTTGGCTTTGGTGTGGAATTCGATCCACTTGAAACCACACAGGCTGAAGCCCGTGCTAGCTAAGCGCGCAAGCTCGCGCCCAGCTTTTGTTCCAGGGCCGCGAGAATCCGCGAAGAAAAATCCGTGAGCTGCGCTTCGGTGAGCGTGGCGTTTCGGCTTTCAAACCGCACGCGGACGAGCAGCGCAAATTTTCCTTGCGGCACATTCTTACCGCGAAATAAATCGACGGCCTCAATAGAGGTAACTTCGGGGATCTCCAGCGCGCGGATCGAGTCCTGCACAGAGGAAAACGCCGTTCCATCCGCAAGTACCAGAGAGAAATCGCGCTCGACCGCCGGAAAGCGGGAGAGCGGCCTGTAGCGCAGCGCGGCGCGTGCGGATTTGTAGCCCGCGCACAGCGGCTCAAGCTCCACTTCCGCAATATAAGCATCCTGCCTCAGTTTGAATCTTTCGGAGATGCGGCGCGAAAGCTGTCCCCCATACCCGATCGGCCGCGCTGCCGCGCCGCCCGCGCGCAGCGAAACGGCTCCGGCATGCGCCGCGTGAAGCCATTCAGGCGCGCCCGGCGCCCAGGCAAACCCGCCGGCGATCTGTCCCATCCGGTCGAGGTCGCCCTTCAAGTCGGCGAATACGTAGGCGCGCTCCGTTTCGGCAACGCCTTTCTCCCGCGCGAGCCCGGTGGCGCCCAGCGTCACGATGCGGGTCTCAACGGGCTGCGTTCCGTGCCAGCCGTAGGTCTTGCCGAATTCAAACAGGCGCACGTTGCGCTGGCCGTGATTCAGGTTCCACTCCAGAGTTCGAGCCATGGTCACCGCTCCGGTCGAACGCATCACCGATGCGTCTTCGGCGAGGGGGTTGGCGATGCGCGCGGGCGCCGCGCCCTCTCCGCGGAAGATCGCGTCGCTCGGCTCGTCCACAATGGGGATCGTGATGATCTCCTGGTAGCCAAGGCCGATCAGGATTTCGCGGAGGCGATCGTCGGCTTCGGCATACTCTAGACGCGCTGCCGGAAGTTTCGCGGGAGGAAGGGTCGCGGGAAATTTATCCACGCCGTGGATGCGAGAGACTTCTTCGATGATGTCCACCTCGCGCGTCACATCGCTGCGCCACGACGGGCGCCGGCACGTCCACACAGCGACGAGCCGTTCAGAGGCATTTTGCGCGGCGCCGGAACGCAACGGGGCGAAGCCCAAGCCGCCGAGAATCGCTTCGATTTCAGCATCGGGCACGTCCGCGCCCATCACTCGCAGAAATTCGCGGCGCGTCAGTTCGATCGTCGGGGTCTCCGAGCGGCCGGGATAGATGTCCACGACGCCCGCGCAAACTTCGCCGCCGCCCAACTGCTGTATGAGTTCGGCGCAGCGGCGCGAAGCAGTCTCAGCCATTTCCGGATCGGCGCCGCGCTCGAAACGCATGGAAGCTTCCGTGCGCAGTCCCAGCGACTTGGACGTGCGGCGAATGGAAACCGGGTCGAACACCGCCGATTCGAGAAGGATATTGCGGCTCGACGAGCGAATTTCCGATTCGGCGCCGCCCATTACTCCGGCAATGGCCACGGCGCGCTTCGCGTCGGCGATCACGCACATTTCATTCGTGAGCACGCGCTCGATGCCGTCCAGCGTGCGCATTTTTTCGCCGGGGCGCGCGCGGCGCACGACGATTCTTTTTTCGGCCAGCAAATCCATGTCAAACGCGTGCAGCGGATGCCCGAGTTCGAGCATCACGTAGTTTGTGGCATCGACCACATTGTTGATCGGCGTTTGCCCCAACGCCCCTAGCCGCTGGCGCAGCCAACCCGGGGACGGGCCCACCTTCACGCCGCGCACAACACGCGCGGTGTAACGGCCGCACAGCTCGGGAGAGTCAATCTGAACGCGCGTGGCTGAGGCAACCTGCTCGGTGGATTCGCGAGGCCGCGGATCAACCGCCTTGAGCGGCAGGGAGTACAGCACAGCCGCTTCGCGGGCGATGCCGTAGTGCCCCAGGCAATCTGCGCGGTTAGAAGTCAGCTCCGCGTCGAGCAGCGGACCGGCCGCGGTCTCTTCCAGCGCTTCAATCGCCGTACCGGAGAGCGAGAGGCGCGTGCGCAGTTCCTCGGGCGGCGCGGAGAGTTCGACGAATTCTTTCAGCCAGTTGTAGAGAACTTTCATCTTTCCGTTATCGCTTCCGATGCCTGCTCATTCACAACAGGAAAAATATTTTTGCGGGTCACGGCTTCAGCCGCGACATCGACGATCGATTCCGTTCGGCGGCCGATTGGCCTTGCAGCCTTACGCGAACTGGCGCAAAAAGCGCACATCGTTTTGGAAATACAGCTGCAAATCGTTGATGTTGTATTTGAGCTGCGTCAGGCGCTCGACGCCCAGGCCGAAGGCGAAGCCCGAGTAGCGCGCCGCGTCGTAATTCACGAAGCCGTAGACGGCAGGGTCGACCATGCCCGCGCCGAAGAGCTCGATCCAGCCCGACTGCTTGCACACACTGCAGCCTTTGCCGCCGCAGAATACGCACGTGGCATCGACTTCCACCGACGGCTCGGTGAATGGAAAATAACTCGGGCGCAAGCGCGTTTTCACGCCGGGGCCCAGAAATTCGCGGACGAAATATTCCACCGTGCCCTTGAAATCGCAGAAAGTGATGCCGGTATCGACGGCCAAGCCTTCGATCTGGTGAAACATGAAGCCGTGCGTGGCGTCAGGATTGTCCCGGCGATAGACTTTTCCAGGGACAATAATGCGCACGGGCGGCTGCTGTTTTTCCATGGTGCGCACTTGCATCGGCGAAGTATGTGTGCGCAACAACAGCGGCGTGGCGCCGGGTTTACCCTGACCGGCTTCCGCAAAGGGCGCGGACATGTAAAACGTGTCCATGTTGTCGCGCGCGGGATGGTGTTCGGGAATGTTCAGCGCCTCGAAGTTGTAATACGGAGTTTCCATCTCCGGTCCGGAAACGACCGAATAGCCGAGCGAAAGAAAAATTCGCTCGATTTCCTCGAACGTCTGGCGCAGCGGATGGCGTGAGCCGAGCGGCCGCACGACACCGGGAAGGGAAAGATCCTCGCGTTCGCGCGCGATCGCCGCTTGATCGGAGGCCGCTTGAATCCCCGTGCGCCGCGCCTCGAGAGCCGCTTCGACGTGCGCTTTAAACTCGTTCAGCGCCTGTCCCACGGCGCGTTTCAGCTCCGGCGGCGAAGGCTTCAACCAGTTGTCGGTAATTCGCGTCAGCGCGCCGGATTTGCGGCCCACCCACGCGTTTCGCAATTCTTCCCACTGGCTCACGCTTTGCTTCGCGACCGACTCTGCTTCGAAACGCGCCCTCGCCTCCTCGAACAGGCGCAGAACTCCCGGGGCGTCGGTGACGCCCAATTCAGCGAGAGTCTTCGCCGTCGGGTCGTTCGTCATGGAAGCCGGCGTGACGTTACGCTTTGGCGGGAGCGGCCAGCGAAGCTTTCGCCTGTTCAACGAGCGCGATAAATGACGCGGCGTCCTTCACCGCGATGTCGGATAGGACCTTGCGGTCCAACTCGACGCCCGCAGCTTTCAGCCCGTGCATGAACTGGCTGTAGGAAAGCCCGGCGTTGCGCGCGGCCGCGCCGATGCGCTGAATCCACAGCGTGCGGAACTGGCGCTTGCGGACGCGGCGATCGCGGTAGGAAAAACGCTCCGCGCGATTGACCGCCTCCTGGGCGGATTGGTAGAGCTTGGATTTTGTTAGAAAGAACCCTTTGGTGCGCTTTAGAAACTTCTTGCGGCGCGCACGGCGCTTGGTTCCGCGTTTAACTCGAGCCATTTTATTTTCTCCAGAGTGGAGACGCAGGGCGTTCCGCAGCATCGAGGCGAGTTCCCGCGCACGGGAACCGGCACACAATCGGAAAGCGAGAGCGTCTCCACGGCGTGTTTTAGAAGCTCAGCGGAAATTTCGCGCGAACGAAATTTTCGCGAGCGTCGGCCCAGTCCCTGGTTCTGTTTGGACCGGACCCGCTGGCCGGCAGGCCCACCGTGGCGGGTTGCGCTCTGCCTGGCGCAGCAAAAATCGAAATCCGTCCTACTTGCGTTTCTTGCGGCTTACTTACTTCTTCGGCCCAACATTTTGCCGAACAACAAGTTGTTCCGTCATTGCGAGCGATGCGAGGAATTTCTCTTTTCCTGAGTCTAAACCGAAGAGAGATTCCTCGCTTCGCTCGGAATGACAATACACGAAATTCCCGGCGGCTTCACCTAGCCGTACGGCAACATCTTGTGCACGTTGCCCGAATCCGCCGGCGAAACTTGTTTCATCTTTTTAAGGCGGCGCATGCGGTTGGCCTTCTTGGTGCCCAGCAGGTGCCGTTTGCCGGAATGCATGCGCATCACTTTTCCGGTCGCCGTAATTTTAAACCTCTTGGCTGCTCCGCGATGCGTCTTGAGTTTGAGCTTCTTAACCTTTTTTGCCACGAATGTTTCCTCTTCTTAAAAAGTAGAACAGGCTCAGCCTGTTTGGTTTTGATCTTAAGAGTCAGCGAAAATCCACAGGCTGAAGCCTGTGCTACTGGCCGGCCGGCGCGCCTGCCGGCTTCACCGGGGTTCCGCCGCGTTTCGGGGCCAGCAGCGCCATCAAGACATTGGCTTCCATGCGCGGGCCGATTTCTACCAGCGCGTGATCCGCAATCTCCCCCAGCAGCCGGTGCATTTTCGCGCGGCCCACTTCCTGATGAGCCATCTCGCGGCCGCGATGAAAAATCATGGCCTTGACCTTATGGCCCTCCCCGAGAAAGCGGATGATCTGGTTCTTGCGCACCTGGAAATCGTGTTCCGCGGTGGCTGGCCGGAACTTCACTTCCTTGAGCTGCGAACCCTTTTGATGCTTTCGCTGCTCGTGGGCCTTTTTATTGGTCTGGTAGAGATATTTTCCGTAGTCGGTGATTTTGCAAACCGGCGGGTCGGCGGTCGGTGAAATTTCCACCAGGTCCAGTCCCCGTTCGCGGGCAAGTTTAATCGCCTCGAACGGAGGCATCACACCGAGTTGCCCGCCATCGTCATCCACCACGCGAATTTCACGCGCCCGGATCCGATCGTTCACTCGAATCCGGTCTGCCTGCCGAAAACTCCGTTCCGCGATAAACCCACCTCCGAGAATCGCGCCTACCAGCCCCAAAATACCTGGCGCCGGGCCGACTTCTGCCGTCCAAACCCCTTCTCCGCGCAGCACGCCGCCCGGGACTGGGATGGGTTACAGAGTATAGCATGGGAAGAAGGCTGGGCAATACACGGAGATACCTAGAATCGGCGAGCCGCAATCCATGCGCAGAAATGCAAATCCAACTCGTTCACCCGCTTTGGACTTGTGCACTTCAGTTCCGCTCGGGGAATACGATGATCCTTTCCAATGCCAACGGCCCCCCCTTCCTTGACAGTTCTGAAGGGCGGGCCTACAATCACCCGTTTGTAATAGCGATAATAGGGTGAATGGTAGGGCTCCGACTATGGACAAGAAGCGTCTGGATTACTACAAGAAGAAATTGCTGGCGCGGCGCGAGGAATTGATCAAGACGATTGCGCGGACCGAAGAAGAGGGCCGGACCGCTGATGACGATCCCACGGTAGACCTCGCGGACAAGGCCGCGAACTCTTATACCAAGGAGTTTTTGTTCGGACAGACGAATACCGACCGCTCGATGCTGGCGCTGATTGACGCGGCGCTCGCCCGCATCAGGGCCAATACTTATGGCAGTTGCGTCGAATGCGAAACCGAACTTCAGCAAAAGCGCCTGGAGGCCGTGCCCTGGGCGCGCCACTGCGTGACTTGCGCGGAAAAGCACGAGCAAGGACTCCTCTAGAATAACGATCCGCGAATAGCATGGCTCGAGTCCGGAGAGGCCGGACGCCCCTCGGTTGAAGCGTCCGTGTGTCCAGTTGATCGAGCACTCGCCGCCAGGCAAACCCGAGATCCGCTCAAAAGTCCCCGCCGGAAGCCGGATGGCCCTGCAACGCCCTTGACACGAATCATGACACTTCAGACATCTTTTCTCTTTCGCTGAGGCTTCCGCGGGCGTAGGCTGGACGCACCATGGCCCCGGCCCCTGATTCCGTTCGTGGCGGGTTGCGCGCAGTATGCCAGGCGCTGGCCTCGGTTGTATTTCCCGCGCCGTGCCGAATCTGCGAACGGGCATTGGATACGGGCAGCGTCATCCCGTTTTGCGGCGAGTGCGTGGCGGCGCTGAGGCAAACGTTGCCTCAGCCGCTTTGCGCGCTATGCGGCCGGCCCATCGTTTCCCCCAGCGTTGCCGAGGGAATATCGCCTCCGCGGTGTCACCTGTGCCGCCGCGATATCTACGGTTTTGATCTCGCGCGCAGCTTCGGGGCTTATACGCCGCAAATGTCCCGCGCAATTCTGCTGCTCAAATACGGCAACGTGGTCCCGCTGGGGAACTGGTTTGCACGACTGCTGATCACGCTGGTGGCGGGCAGCCCGGCGGACTTTGCCGCCGACGCCGTGGTTCCGGTGCCTCTCGACCGAGGCCGATTGCGGGAACGGGGGTATAATCAGGCAGGGCTGATCGCCAAGCCGCTCGCGGGCCTGCTGGGAATCCCATTTCGATCCGCCCTGATTCTAAGGACGCGACCTCGGCCGAATCTTCTGCGTCTAACCCGCAGGGAGCGCTGGGAGACCGTTCGTGGCGCTTATGCTACGCATAAGGCGGCTCAGGTTGACAACCTGCGGGTTTTGCTGGTAGATGATGTATTTACCACTGGGGCGACGTTGGATGCTTGCTCCCGGGTCCTGAAAGGGGCCGGAGCTGCCCGAGTGGTCGGTCTGACCGTTGCAAGGGCGATACCTCGGTTTCCGGCCTCGGATTCGGCGGGATCGCGCGATCAGGACCTTGGGGAATGACGCCACCAGGCCATACCGGTAGACCTCCCCGGCCGAAGCTCTCGCCGGAAGTCCGAGGTGAGTCGCGCCCACCGGGCGCCATACCTTCCGCTTTGCGAAAACCGGCCATTATGCAGGAGCCGGTCCTAGTTCTGAACGCAACCTTTGAGCCGATCAACGTCACCGCCGTCCGCCGTGCCATGGTTCTGATGCTCAAGGGTGTGGCCCAAGCCGAGGAAATCAATCACACTAAAGTGCACTCGGCCTCCCGGTCGCTCGAAGTGCCTTCCGTGATACGCCTGCTGGCCTACCGGCACATCCCGCAGCAGACTCGAGCGCTTTCGCGGAAGAATATCCTACTGCGGGACCGCAACACTTGCCAGTTCTGCAAGCGAATGCTTCCGGCGGGCGAGCTGACCCTCGACCACGTGGTGCCTCGTTCCCGCGGAGGCAGGTCCTCATGGGAGAATCTCGTGGCTTGCTGCTACCAGTGCAACAACCGGAAGGGAGACCGAACTCCGGAGGAAGCCGGACTGGCGCTGACGCGGCGGCCGCGACCGTTCACGCTGCACACCTCCCGGCAGCTCATGCGCCTGATCGGGAACAAGGACGAGAAATGGCGCAAGTATCTGTTTTACTGAGGCTTGAATCTATCCTGGATTCTCGAAGTTTCTCCGAAATTACGATCAATCCTTAATCAATCTAAAATTTTTCTAACCTGTGCAACCTTTTCATAATCCCAGCGTCTAAATATACAAACCACTTCAAGGACACACCCCGGGAAGCAGCGTTGGCTCTGCCAAGGCTGCTTCTCTTTTTTTACGCGCTTTTTCAGGGAATTTCGATGAGTTTGCTATATCCGCGCCGCTATTGCCGGAAGACTACGTGCAAGCCTCGGCGCCAGTTTTCGGCGAGCGCGACCCGAGCGATTTCAATCTCCGGCGACAGGAAGCTCAGCACGATGTCTGTGGAGGGATGAAACCGGAACCCGGGAGCCACCAGGAACAGGAGCGGAGGCTTGGGGCTTAACTGGATTCCGGGGAAATATCCATACCGGCTGAAGTCATTCTGGTCGTGATGAAAGCGCACGCGCAGCCAGTAGTCGACCGCCTGGATGACGAGTTGGATGTCTTCGGAAGCCTTCAGTTCCACAACCGCCAGCCGACCGTCCCGGGTAATTCCCAGCAAATCGACAATCCCCCGATCTCCGGAAGAGCAGGCCGGAACTTGCGTATAAATCTGCCTCGGGTCGAGCCGCGCATCGATCCGCGCGGGGTCGTCTGCCACCATGGTTTCCAGCCAGCGTTCGGGCTGCGCCCGGTAAAGGTGGTGCCTAGTGTCGCGTGCGAGAGGATGGCGGTGGGTCTCAAGTTTGCGGACCAGCGACTCAAGTGCCGGCCATTCGTCAGGCGTCAGAATGCTTTGGCGGTCCCCCAGCCCGTACCACATGGCGCCGAGACGCCAGCGAGCAAATTCCGAGCCCCGAAAACGTAGGGTCACTTCCTGGCTTGCCGGGACCACCCCGACTCGGATGGCGCCGGGGGCCAGTCGACAGATGCGCTCTGCCAGCGGCATGGCGGCGGCGATGGCTTGCTCGATTTCGCGGCGCGCGACGATCCGGGCGTCCAGGTTCCCGGCGTTGGATCGGGGGATTCGCCGGACGCGCCAGTACGGCGGCTCATACTCGTACAACTCGACTTCGGCCGGAGAAGCGAGCGCGGCCATCCGATGCGCCGTCACAGAAGAGCCGCCACGCGGCACGAACAGGCGCAAGCCCTGAACGGAATACAGGCCGGTCCGATCCCGAAGATGATGCAGCCAGATCAGGCCGAAGGTCAGGATCCCGTCGATCGTGGCCGAGTCTTCATCGGGTGAAGCGGCCAGGAGGGCATAGGCTTCTGAACCCCGACGCAACATGCCACGGGTATAAGAGCCGGAAATGGAATGATGCAGGTCCGGGGACGTGGACAGCGACTCCGTGATTTCATCGGGGAAGTGATCGGCGAGCATCCTGCGCAAGCGAATTGAAAACTGCTCGCGCACCACGCGGCGTGTTTCGCGGGGCGGGCCGCCGGCCACGAACTCCAGATGCGCGTTGCGCGAGTAGCCGAAGCGGCTGACTTCGAGAACCAGGCGATGGCGCGATTCTTCGACGACTCGGAGCACGCGCCGAACCAGGGATTGCTGGGCGCTCCACAAATGCAGTAGAGCCGTTTCGCCCTGCGCGCTGACTTCATAATGCACGCCTTCGAGATCGGCCAGCCATGCGCCGTTTTCCCGCACTTCAGGCGCTCCAATGGCGCAAAGTCCATCGAGGGCGCGTCGCAATTCACCGGCCAGCTCCATCGGCGCGAATTATCGAATAGTTAGGGGAAAAGAGGAAGTCATTTTTCGTGACTAACGTTCAGTGCGGCCTATTTGAACGAGAGGCCGCTGACAACGATCGACGGAAACACGTTGTTCCACTGCGGAGGAATATGTTCGTAGGGAATCTGAACGTCGCGTTGCTGGCCGGGAAGGAACGGGGGCGCGGTGAACAAAAACAGGCGCTGTTTATCGCGCAGGATCACTTGGTTGAACGGATCGTGGAATTCGACGGTAATCTCGATATTCTGAACCTTGCGGTCACCGCCGTTTTCGACCGTGAAAAAGACGTAGGTCACTTCCTGGTTCAGGAAATTCGCGGCGCGGCTCATCTTGGGTTCCAGAAAGTGGATTTGCGGCGCGTAGGCAATTCCCTCCGAACCCATCGGCAGGGGCTTATCGTCGGGCGACTCCGCGGGCTTCGCATAGCGGCTATAAAGCACGGCCGCGCTGACGAGCACACCTACAATGAGGATTCCGACCAGAAATGCGATCGGCAGCCGGCTGCGTTCTTCGGTGGGAATCAAGTCGGAAATCCTCCTGTTCAGTTCCGCTTGGGACAGGCCTGAGCCTGTTTGGTTTCGGTGGCCGTCAGTTGCAGCCCAAAACCGGACAGGCTAAAGCCTGCCCTACTTTCGCTATCGGCCCACGCCCAGTCGCTCAACCAATGGAAACGGCAGGCCGGCGCTTTCCATGCGCTTCTGAACTGCGGCAATATCATACGGCACGCGCCAAAATTCAATAATGTGGTGTTCCAGATCGGCAATGGCAAACGCCGCTCGTGGGTCTCCATCTCTCGGCTGTCCGATTGAGCCCGGATTCAGCAGATATCGCGTGCCCGGCTCCATGCGCAGGGCTGCAAACTTCGGACCATGATCCGGGCGAAGTTGAATCATGCCAATTTGCCCGGCACGGTACGAGAAACCTCCCTGATGGTGCGTGTGCCCGAAGAATGTTACGTCCGTGGGCGATTCCAGGAGCCCGCCCATAGCCTGTCCGGGAACGAAAACATATTCGTCCTCGTCCTCAAAGGCTCCATGCACCAGCGTGATGCCGTCCACCGAAACCGGCCCGGCCGGCAATTGCTTGATGTACTCAAGGTTGTCGGGACTCATCTGCTGGCGAGTCCATTGCGCGGCGACTTGGGCCACGGGATTGAAATCCTCGAGATCGGTAAGCCCGGCGACAGCCTTGTCATGATTGCCACGAATGATGACGGGCGAAAGCTCTTTCACGCGCTCGGCCACTTCATTCGGATCAGGGCCGTAATCAACGATGTCGCCCAGGCAGAAGATGCGTTCCCACCGGCCCTTGGCCGCATCGAGGGAAGCATCGAGCGCAGTGAGATTGGCATGAATATCACTCAGCAGGAGAAATCGCATCAATAGGCCGCACCCACGACCCGCCCCGATTATAGACGAAATCGGGGATTGCGCATGTGCAGCGTCTGAAATAGCCGCAGGACCGGTATCGCATACTCGAAGGTTGTGAAGAAATCGGCTCATCTCCAATCGCGTCAAATGCTGGTAGAATCACGTTCCGATCCAAACAGATTGACGAGAATACCGGAGGACACCATGTCGAAACTGCGAGCCGTTTCGCGCGGAGCAGTTGTGATGGCGGTAGCGATCCTGATTGCATATGTTGCGTCTTCAATGGCCGCAGACGTCCTGGACGAATGGGACGCGGTTAAGTTGCCGCCGCGGCCGGAGTTGAAAGCGGTAACTCTCGACGGCCTCACTACCGCGCTGCTGATCATGGACATGATGAAAGTAAATTGCGGACCCCGGCCGCGGTGCGTGGCAACGATCCCCAACGTGAAGCGCCTGAACGACGCGGCGCGGGCAGCCGGCGCTCTGGTTTGGTACAGCCTGATCGGCAGTAACGGCCACGCCACGCCGGCGGATATGGTCGATCCGGGGTTTATGCCGCACGACGGCGAATGGGTGCAGCAGAATGGCCCGGACAAATTTCTCGGCTCGAACCTGGAGGAGAAACTGAAAGCGCGAGGGATCAAGACAGTGATCGTCTGCGGTACTTCGTTTCAAAACGTCGGCATGATCACCGGCTCGGAGTCCGCGCAGCGCGGCTATAAAGTCATCGTGCCGATCGATTGTCTTTCGTCCGACGATCCGTACACCGAGCAATATGCGGCCTGGCAACTCTACAAAGGAGGGCCGGGAGTGATCACCAGCTTGGTCACACTGACGCGCAGCGCGATGGTCAAATTCTGAGGCCCGCTGGCGCCCGGTAATTTTCGGTTGGGGACATCTGGCTTCACCGAAGCGGACGTACGGGGAAGCGGTGCGGCTTCCGCCAGCCGCCTCCGACGTGTTAGGATTTCGGGGGAGAAAAATAATGAAACATCAACGAAACGCCAAGATTTCGGGCTTCGCGAGCAGCTTCAGCCTGAGCCGGCGCGCCCTTTTACAACGCGCCGGGTGGACCATGGCAGCGGCGGCGGCCCTGCCCTCCGGTTTGTTTGCCGCGGACAGCGTCAGCCCCGTGATGGCCAAGCTCAGCGCGTACATGAGCGAAGCCGGGGGCCGCGCTCTGCCGGACGAAGTGGTCGAAAAGGCCAAGCACCATATCCTGGACACCTTTGCCGCCATGATTTCCGGTTCGGATCTTCCTCCGGCGCGCGCGGCGTTTCGGTATGCCCAAGACTTTACGGCGGAAAAGACTTGCACGATCGTCGCGTCGAAAATGACGGCGAGCCCTCCGGAAGCGGCGTTCATCAACGGGATGCTGGCGCACTCCGACGAGACGGACGATTCCAACGAATTCTCGCAATCGCACCCGGGTTGCTCGATCGTTCCCGCGAGCCTGGCTGCCGGCGAGCGCTTTGGCATTGACGGAACGCGATTCCTGCGCGCGGTGACTTTGGGCTACGACATTGGCCCGCGCATGACCATCAGTTTCGGCTCCATCGATTTCCGCAACAACAGCCATAAAAGCACGCACGCGATTTCGGGCGTGTTCGGTTCGGCGGCGGCCGCAGGATGCGCGGCGGACTTGAACGCGCAACAGATGCGCTGGCTCCTGGACTTCACCGCGCAGCAATCGTCGGGCATCGGCGCCTGGACCCGCGATACCGAACACATCGAGAAAGCCTTCGTTTTCGCGGGGATGACGGCGCGCAACGGGGTCACGTCAGCCATGGTCGTGCACGCCGGATTCGACGGCCTGAGCGATATATTTTCCGGCGTGGACAATTATTTTCTGGCCTATGCTCCCAACGCGCACCAGGACGAACTTGTTTCGCAACTCGGCGAGCGTTATGAGATTGCGCGAACCAACATCAAAAAATGGACGGTGGGATCGCCGATCCAGGCGCCGCTCGACGCTATATACCTCATCCTGAAGAAGCATCCGCTGAATCCGGACGACATCAAGTCTGTCGTCGTGCGCCTGGCCAATACCGAAGCGCGCGTGGTCGATAATCGCGAGATGCCCGATATTTGCCTCCAGCACATGGTCGCCGTGATGCTCATCGACAAGACGGCTTCCTTCAAGGCGGCGCACGACACCGCCCGCATGAAGGATCCCGAGGTCCTTAAAGTTCGCGCCAAGGTGCAGCTGGTTCCGAGCGAAGCCCTCGAAAAGATGGAACCGTCGCGGCAGGCCATCGTGGAAATCACCCTGAACGACGGGACGGTCTTGTCCGAGCGCGTTACCGACGTCCGCGGCACGGTTGAGAATCCCATGACCCGCGAAGAAGTGATTCAGAAATGCCGGGACCTGGTCGAACCGGTGCTGGGCAAGGACAACTGCACGAACCTGATCGATAAAATCATGGGGCTGGAAAAAGTGAAGGACGTTCGCGAGCTTCGCCCGATCTTGCAAAAGACCTGATCGAGCCAGGACAGGGGACATTCGTTGACAAAAGACCGGCAGAGCCGCTCCATCGTCGTCCTTGCAATTGACGGCGGGTATGTATTATGCTGTCAACCTTGATTCCACACCTTAAGAGCGCGCCGTATTGCTTCTGCTGTCAGAACACCGCAGGTGTGTCTTCTGGCGCAGAGAGGGTGCCGATCTAACTCTAAGATCATATCTCAGCGCTTTTTAGACCCACCGCCACAACCTGGCCGGTGGGTTTTTTGTTTTTATAGCCTGCAAGTAAAGGGAGAGATCCATGTCGCGAAGCACAATTTTGGCACGTCTGGCCCTGGCGATGCTTCTTATTCTGTTGGGCTCCGAAGCGTCCCTGGAAGCTGCGTATAGCGGACCGCGAACCACGACTTTGGCCGAAAGCGGCTCACCCGAATCGCGGCCGGACGCGACGGTTTCGGCGCCCACCATACCCGAAGCGGCAGCGTCCCCTGCTGCGCCTCCCTCGCCGCTGCTGCGTGAATTGCAGGAGCTGAAAGAAACCGTGGAAGGGCAGGCGCAGCGGATCGCCAAGCAAGCCGAGGACCTGGAATCGGAGCGCGCCACATTGCGCGACGAACTCGATCAAATCGCGGCGCTGGAGACGAAGCTGCGGGCAGCGCCGAGCGACCTGGGACCCTCTCTTTCGGCGACCGGTGATTCGGATTTCCCACCGGCTACACAGGCCGGAACGGCGGCAGGTCTCCCGGGCACTCCGGCACAAACCCGCCCGGCGCAAGGCAGCGTGGACCGCAGGCTAGGCGAACTCGAAAAAAGGCTGAGGAAGCTCGGGCCTCTCTCGTTCAGCGGCGATTTCCGCCTTCGCGAGGACGCCCTCTATGGCGGCCCGAGCGACCGATCCCTGGACCAGAATCTGCAAAACTACCGGCTGCGGTTCAACACGGATATACAGCTGAGCGACGATCTGTCCGGTGGATTCACCCTTGCCTCAGGCAATATCAACGATCCGACCTCCACGAACCAGACCATCACCGGGTTCTACGCGCGCAAGCCAATTTCGCTGGACCGGGTGTTCATCGACTACCACCCCGGCTATTTCAAGCCGCTGACGCTGGTGGCCGGCAAGTTCAGCTATCCCTGGTACAACACCGAGCTGACCTGGGACAAGGACCTCAACCCTGAAGGTTTCGGCCAAACCTTGAACTTCCAGCTGAACTCCCTGCCGGTGCTCAGGCGAGTGACCTTCGTCGGGTTCGAGTTGCCGTTCTCACAAGTTGCCGGCGAATCTTTGACGAACAAGAGTCTTACACAAACAGCCGTGTATGGAGGCCAGTTTCAGTCCGAGTGGAAGCTGGCCAGTTGGGTGAATCTGACCGCGTACACCGGCTTTTACAATTTTCACAATGCCGATCCCATTGCGCTGGCGTTGGCCAAAGCGAGCGCCAAAAACCCTGCAACGCCGCTGATCGGTTTGCTGCCGCTTGCGGGAGGCGGCGGCACGGTACAGAATTCCGTCACCACGACGGTTGCAACTTCAGTGGTGGCCGTAAACGGCGCTTCCGAGCCCACGGGCGTTACGATCGTTTCGAACTCGCAGTTTGCTTCCAAGTTCGGCCTGTTCGACTCCATCGCTCGTTTCGACTTCAAAACGCCTTCCGAGCGCTGGCCCCTTGCCATCATCGGAGACTACGTGCAAAACACCAAGGCCTGCGCCAACGTGGCAAATATCCAGCCCGCGCCTGCCGATACGGCCACGACCGAATACACGCGTTCCGTGAACTTCTCCTGCGACCCGCGCCAGCGGCGCGGATATTGGGGGGAAATCGAGGTCGGCCGTGTGCTGCAGAAGCACGATCTGCAGTTCGGTTACACGCGTGTCTTCATCGAGCGGGAAGCGGTTCTGTCCAATCTGAATTACAACCAGATGTATCAGGGGAGCAATGTCACCGAGCACCGTTTCAGCGTGTTTTACACAGTTCGAAGCAATGTGATCCTGGACTTCATCGGGCTGTTCGGGCGTCCGTTGAATTTTGGGAACCCCAATCCGCCGATTGACACGCTCAAGCGGCTCCAGTTTGACGTCAACTACGTGTTCTGAGTTTTTTCGGCTCGCGCGGATGGGCCGCAGAAATCAACCAGATAAATCAAGAGGAACGGATCCACATGCAATCCCCATAGCTATAGAATCGGTAGCGGGCCTCGACGGCATGGCGGTACGCTCGCAGGATCAGCTCACGTCCCGCGAACGCGCTAACCAGCACGAGCAGCGTCGACTCGGGAAGATGGAAATTCGTCAGGAGCTGATCGACGGCGCGAAACCGGTGGCCCGGCTTGATGAAGATCCCGGCTTCCGCGCGGCCGGGTTCGAGCAGGCAATCTTTCGCGTTCGAATTCTCACCGCGCCGGGCGGCGCATTTCTCCGCGGCGTCTTCGAGGGCTCGCACCACGGTCGTGCCCACAGCCAAAATCGGCCGGCCGTCGCGACGCGCTTTGCAAATGGCTGAGGCGGCGGCTTGCGGTATTTCGTAGCGCTCGGAATGGATTCGATGCTGCTCGATTTCTTTCTCGTGGATGGGCTGGAAGGTGCCCAGCCCGACGTCCAGCGTGATCGCCGCCATCTCAATTCCTCGATGCCGCAACCGATCGAGAATGGCCCTCGAAAAATGCAGGCCGGCCGTGGGAGCGGCGACAGCGCCCGGATGATCGGCAAAGATCGTCTGGTAACGCTCGCGGTCCGCCGGTTCGTCCGCACGCGAGATGTAAGGCGGCAAGGGAACGTGGCCGAGGCGCTCGATGGCTTGCGTGACGTCTCCCTTCGCCGTCAGCCGGATTTTCCGCAGGCCATAGTCTCCGCGCCCCGTTACTTCCGCGGTTAGCTCGCCATCTCCAAAGTCGATCTTCTCCCCCACCCTGATTTTCCGCCCCGGCCGGACCAGCGTTTCCCATTCGTCCGGCGCGACCTGCCGGGTCAGAAGCACCTCGATTTCGGAAGATAAAAACTCCCGCACCGTGCGGCGTCCGCGCCCAGGTTTCTCGGCGCGTCTGCCTTCGCGGCGTCCAAAAAGACGTGCAGGAATGACTCGCGCGTTGTTCACCACGATCAGTTCATTGCCCCGTAGCAGGTCAGGAAATGAACCAAAGGCTGAGTCCTCCCATTTTAGCCCGTCGCGATTGAGGATTAACATGCGCGAGGCATCGCGTTGCGCGAGCGGCTGCTGAGCGATCAACTCGGAAGGCAGGTCGAACTGGAAATCGGAAAGGAGCATGGATAGGCGGAAGAACTATACGGCATATCGAGGAGGAAACGCAATCCTGGGGATCTGTAGGCTATAAACGTATATTTCATAATGAGATAAGCGGAGCCACAAAATATGACAGGCGAGCCACGAAATAACTTGACATTAAGCTAATCATATTTTATTATCTTTGTGTAGTCACTTATCAAAACGAATAGACGGAGGATATCTACCATGTCTACAATCGCTCATCTCGAACCTTTCAGGGGCCTGTCCAATTTGCAGGACCAATTCAATCGACTTCTTAACGAATCGTTCCGAACGCGCAGTGAAGAGTCGGCTCTAACGACTTGGGCGCCGGCGGTCGACATCTATGAGACTCCCAACGAGTTGGGGGTCAAGGCGGATTTGCCGGACGTGAACGAGAAGGATATCGACGTACGCGTCGAGAACAACTTGCTCACAATCCGCGGGGAGCGTAAGTTTGAAAAGTCAGTCTCGGAGGAAAATTTCCTGCGAGTGGAGCGCACCTACGGCGCGTTCAGCCGCAGCTTTTCGCTGCCGAACACGCTGAATGCGGAAGCCATCGCCGCCGAATACAAGAACGGCGTCCTGACCGTCACTTTGCCGAAGCGCGAAGAGACCAAACCGCGCCAGGTAAAAGTGACCGTCACCAGCGGAAACAACGGGACGAACGCGAACAACGGAAAGTAAATTTCCGGGCCGCAAGACGGCTTCTCGCGATGGCAATCGGGGCCGGGTAGCAAGACCGGCCCCGTTGTCTTTCACAAGGAGGTAAAGACAGATGGTCCGCTTCGACAAATTCACACTGAAAGCTCAGGAAGCCGTGCAATCGGCGCAGGACATTGCCGCGCGGCACGACCACCAGCAGATCGAGCCGTTGCATCTTCTCGGCGCGCTCGTCGCGCAGAAGGACGGCATCGTGGCGCCGCTGCTCGAGCGGCTCGGAGTCCGCCCGGACACTCTGGCCGGCGAAATCGAAACCCGGCTAGGGCGCATTCCGAAAGTGACGGGAGCGGTGCAGCAGTCATTGAGTCCGGCGTCGAACAAAGTACTGGAAGGCGCGTTTGTCGAAGCAGAGCAATTCAAAGATGAGTATGTTTCCACCGAGCACATCCTGCTGGCCATCGCCACCATTCGCAAGGATGAAGCGGCGGAACTTCTGGCCAAGTACGGAGCGTCGCGCGAAGCGATTCTGCAGGCGCTGACCTCGGTGCGCGGCAGCCATCGTGTGACCTCGCAGAACCCGGAGTCGACCTTCCGAGCTCTGGAGCAATACGGCCGCGACCTGATCGAACTGGCGCGGCGCGGCAAGCTCGATCCGGTAATCGGACGGGACGACGAAATCCGCCGCGTGATGCAGATACTGGCCCGCCGTACAAAAAACAACCCGGTTCTGATCGGCGAGCCCGGGGTGGGAAAAACCGCCGTGGTCGAGGGCCTGGCGCAGCGAATCGTCGCGGGCGACGTGCCTGAAGTGCTGCGCCCGAAGCGCGTCGTGGCCCTGGACCTGGCCGCGCTGGTGGCCGGGGCAAAATATCGCGGAGAATTCGAAGATCGCCTGAAAGCGGTGCTCAAGGAAATCACGGAATCCGACGGGCAAATCATTCTTTTCATCGACGAGCTGCACACGCTGGTGGGAGCGGGCGCGGCCGAAGGCTCGATGGACGCTTCCAACATGCTGAAACCGGCCCTGGCGCGCGGCGAGTTGCGCGCGATCGGCGCGACCACGCTCAACGAGTACCGAAAGTACATCGAGAAAGACCCCGCGCTCGAGCGGCGCTTCCAGCCCGTGCTGATCGCCGAACCGTCGGTTGAAGACACGATCGCGATTCTGCGCGGCTTAAAAGAACGCTACGAGACGCATCACGGCGTGCGGATTAAGGATGCCGCGATTCTGGCCGCGGCCACGCTCTCGCACCGCTATATCACCGACCGTTTTCTGCCCGATAAGGCCATCGACCTGATCGACGAATCCGGCGCCAGCCTGCGCATGCAGCTCGATTCCCTGCCCGTGGAAATCGACGAAATCGAGCGGCGCATCATGCAGCTGGAAATCGAGCGGCAGGCCTTGTTGCGCGAATCCGACGCGCATTCCAAGGAGCGGCTGAAGCAGCTGGAATCGGAACTGGCCGGACTGCGCGAGGAGTCCAACGCGCGCAAGGCGCAGTGGCAGGTGGAGAAAACGGCCATCGCTAAAATCCGCGCGGTCAAAGAACAGATTGAACAGCTCAAAGCGGAAGAGCAGCGCCTGGAACGAAGCGGCGAACTGGCGAAGGTCGCCGAAATCCGCTACGGAAAACTGGCGGCAGCGGAGCGCGAACTGGCCGCCGCGCAGAAGAATCTGGAAGATGTTCAGAAAAAAGGCGGCATGCTGAAGGAAGAAGTGGATGAGCAGGACATCGCCAAGCTGGTGAGCAAGTGGACGGGAATTCCCGTCGGGCGGTTGCTCGAGGGCGAAGCGCAGAAGCTTGTGACCATGGAATCGCGCCTGCGCCAGCGCGTGATCGGCCAGGACTCGGCGCTGGAACGCGTGGCCAATTCCATCCGGCGAAATCGCGCCGGGCTTTCCGATCCCAACCGGCCGATCGGGTCGTTTATTTTCCTGGGACCCACGGGCGTGGGAAAAACCGAGCTCGCTCGCGCGCTGGCCGAGTTTTTGTTTGACGACGAGAAATCCATGATCCGGCTGGACATGTCCGAATACATGGAGAAGCATTCGGTTTCGCGCATGATCGGCGCGCCGCCAGGCTACGTGGGCTACGAAGAAGGCGGACAACTGACGGAGGCCGGTGCGCCGGCATCCCTATTCGGTGATCCTTTTCGACGAAATCGAAAAGGCGCATCCGGACGTATTCAATATTCTGTTGCAGATTTTGGAGGACGGCCGCCTGACCGACGGCAAAGGACGCACCGTCGATTTCCGCAACGCCGTGCTGGTGATGACCTCGAACGTCGGGTCGAGCGCTCTGTTCGATCTGGCCGGGAGCGATCCGGAACGCGCCCGCAAGGAAGCGATGGAAGCGTTGCGGCAGGCATTCCGGCCGGAGTTCATCAACCGGATCGACGACATCGTGCTGTTCAATCCTCTGGGGAAGGAACAGCTCAACAAGATTGTCGACCTGGAGCTGGCCAAAGTAATGCGGCTGCTGGCGGAGCGCAAGGTTCGCATCGAGCTGACTCCGGCGGCGCGCGAAAGGCTGGTGCAGGACGGTTACGATCCGGCCTACGGCGCGCGGCCTCTGCGCCGCACGGTCCAGCGCCTGGTTCAGGATCCGCTGGCGATGCGCATCCTGGACGGCAGCGTTCTGCCCGGAGAACTCGTCCGGGTGGACGTGGATCCGGAATCGGACTCCATGCGTTTCGAACGCGTGGAACAAAAGGCGGGCGAAGACCCCGCGGCGAAAACGGAACCACCGGTGACTGCCGCTACCGCGGCAAAATCCGGGCGCCGGAGGTAGGCTCCATTTCGCCGGGCCCGCCGCAAGTTGACGCGCCCGGCGGAAGCTTCTAGACTCGTTTTGCGTCTAATAGACTGGGTGGCCAATATGAGAGCCGTAAAGACATTATTCTTACTGACTGCGCTGACACTTCTGCTTGTTCTGGGCGGGGATGCCATCGCCGGACAGCAAGGCATGACATTCGGCCTGATCATCGCCGTGGTGATGAACGGAGTAGCCTACTTCTTTTCCGACAAGATCGCGCTGCGTTCGAGTGGGGCGCAACCGGTGACGCGCGAGCAGCTTCCGCGCTTATACGAGGTTATGGAGCGTCTGGTGGCCAAGGCCCGGCTGCCGATGCCAAAGCTGTACGTCATTCCGCAGGCGGCGCCGAACGCGTTCGCCACGGGCCGTAATCCGTCGCATGCTTCCGTGGCGGTCACGGAAGGGTTGATGGAATTAATGAACGACGACGAACTGGAAGGCGTCATCGCGCACGAGCTTTCCCACGTGCGCAACTATGACATTTTGATTACCTCGATTGCGGCTACCTTGGCCGGTGCCATTACCTGGATCGCGTCGATGGGGCGCTGGGCCATGATCTTTGGCGGCTTCGGCGGGTCCCGCGATGGTGACCGCAACGGCGGAGGGCTGGCCGCGCTTTTGATGCTGATCGTCGCGCCGATCGCGGCTTTGCTGATCCAGCTTGGGATTTCGCGGCAGCGCGAATTTGCCGCCGATGCGTCCGGCGCTCGCATGGTCGGCCACGCCAACGGGCTAGTCAGCGCGCTCGAGAAGCTGGGTGCCTATAACAAACGAATACCCATGGATGTTTCACCGACAACGGCTTCGCTGTTCATCGTCGCGCCGTTGACGGCAGGCCAGATGTTTTCGGGCCTGTTCAGCACCCACCCGCCACTGTCGGAACGAATCGCGGTTCTTCGCGAAATGACCATCACTCGATAAATGCCGGTGGCGCTTGGCGATAGGGCTTCGCGCGACGAAGGTGATGGATTTTGCAGACGTCGGTAAGAATGATTCCCGATAAGAAAAATTTCTCTGATTTGGGCCTCGGCCGAACCGGCACGGGCATCCTGTGATTACCCGATAAGCGATTCATTACAATCCGCTTACAATAATGGGCGCGTTCCGGGGGATTTGGCGTACGGCGTGCATGCTTGGAGGTCGCTCGGCAATGGGGGAGCGCCATGAGCATGACCTGTAAGGCCACGATTCGCCTGATATGTGAATACCTGGAAGGCCGACTTTCGCCGGAGGTTGCGGGAGAAGTTCAACGCCATTTGAGTTACTGCCCGGATTGCCGCACGGTTTTCGATGCTGCTGCCCTGACCCTTGAGGTTTATTTTGATCGGGACTTAGAACCTGCGCCTACGCCTCGCACGCGCGTCGCATAACTTCCAACGATTCTGAGACTTCGCGAAATGCTGCCTCGCCGGTAGAAATTCCGGCTTTGGTGTGTCTGTGTTCAAAATCAATGGATTCAAATCTTTATCCGGTATTCACCTTAATCTACAGGTAAAACTTACACATCCATACAGTTTTCCTCCGAGCAATCCGGCGCCGGCGTATAATTGTAACCGGCTTATTTACTTATATCTACATGCCGAAATGCTTCCACCTGCATTTGGTTCTACGCATGCACTTCTCACTGGCGCGAGGGAATTCGCAAAGGAGATTCATCAATATGGACGAACAGGCGAACTATCAAGGGACAACGGAAGGTTCACCGCGATGGATGGGAATAGCCGTAGTTGGGCTGGCGATTCTCTCACTAGTAGGCGTGGGCCTGGCATGGAATGCCGGCGGACACGCGCGCGATGCCGAGCAGGCACTGGCGGCACAAGGCAAGACCTTTCAGCAAGCCCAGGACGGGATGAGCCAGAGGATGGCGCAAGCTGAGCATACTAATGCCGAGCTGCAGTCCGAGGTAAATCTGGTGGGAGACAAGCTGAAACTCACCGAGGATCAGCTGGCCACGGCCCGCAACCAGGTGAAGCAGACTCGCGCCGACTACAACAAGAAACTGAACGACGTGCAAACGACGCTGGCGACCAAGGCCAACGAGGACGACGTGAAGGCCCTCGGCACCGACGTCAACGGCGTGAAGTCCGATCTGGATTCGACCAAGGGTAACCTGGATCAGCTGCGCGGCGAGCACGGCGAATTGATTGCGCGCAACCACGAAGAACTCGAGCAGCTCAAGCGAATGGGCGAGCGCGATTATTATGAATTCACCCTGAACGGCAAGGGACAGAAGGAGCATGTTGGGCAGACGCAGATCGAATTGCGCGGCGCCAGCGCCAAGAAGCATCAATACACCGTTGCGCTGTACGTCGACGACATGCGGCTTGAAAAGAAGAACAAGTCCATCAACGAACCCATCTACTTCTACGCCGGCGGATCGCGCCAGCCCATGGAACTAGTGGTCAACCAGGTGAGCGACAAGAAGATCTCGGGCTATTTGAGCGCTCCCAAAGCCATTGCAGCCTCCGCGAAGGTGAACGGAAACTAACCCCTTTCGTGCCGTCGCAGTTGGTTGTGCCAAGAGGAGGGCCGCTTCGGCGGCCCTTTTTTTGTTGAGGGGACTTCTGCCCGCATGGGCTGTTTTCTTCCCGGGAGAAAAAGCGCAGCGGTTGAAGCGTGCGCGGCCTAAAGCAACAAATTCAGGCGCTGTAATTCGGAATTGTCGGGGAAGATACGCAAGCCGAAGCGAACGGCTTTTGCCGCGGAACGCGGATCGCCCAACGCGCGGTCAACCCGAAACAGGAGCGGATAAATTTTCTCGGTCTCATCGGGGAAATAGCGCATAACGAATTCGAGGTGCCGCCGCGCTTCGGCCCATTTTTGTTGGCCGGAGAGCATCTCGCCCAGGTTGAGATGCGTTTGAAAGTTGTAGGGGTCCTGCGCCAGACATTCCAGCATGGCCTGGTAGGCGTCGTCCTTCTTGTCCTCATGCATCAAAATTTCCGCAAGCTGCGCGCGCTCGGCGGCGTTTGAGCGCGAATCGGCCGCCAGAACGCGGCGCTGAAGGTCTTCGGCTTCGGACCAGCGCGAAAAATCCACATCGAGTTTGGCAAGCGATTCGAGCGCCGGCAAATTGCCGGGGTCTCGGTCGATGATTCGTTGAAATTCCTGGCGCGCTTTTTCATTGTTGCCAAAGTGCCGGTCCGCTTCCGCGCGACCCCAGGCGGCGGCGATGGAATTGGGATCGATGGCCAGAGCGGCGTCGAAGGCGTGAAAAGCCGCCTGAAAATGAGACTGGGAGAGCGCGGCGCGACCGCGAATTGTGGCGATACCGGAGGTTACGGGCCGACCGTCCAGCGCCCGAAGGAAACGTTCGGCCCCGTCCGCATCTTCCTGATTGATGGACGTTGCAGCGGCGGCCGCGAGTGCCGCGTCGCGCGCGCCGGGCGGAAAATCATCAGGCAGCAAATTTTTCTGTTGGCGCAGGATTGCGTCGCGATTCTGGTTTTCCAAACCGCGGACGAGCAGCGCTTGCGGGGCGCGATATTCGAGCTGAGTTCGATCGTCAGTATTCATTGGAGCGGCGGCGGAAAAGCTTCGTAATCCCGCGTCGTCGAGCAGATAAAAACCGAAAAGCCCATCCGCCTGCTCGATTCCCAGTTGCGCGAAATCGTCGCGCGGGCGCGGCGATTCATATGCGTGGAGCGCGCGCTGCAAGATAACGCTGGACGCGGGACTGGGCGCCATCAGGATCAGGTCCGGGGCGTCGCCGTGCCAGAGCGTCGCGTCGTGAAACTCGGAGAGGAACGTGGCCAGAAGCATGCGCAGATCCTGGGGGTACAGCGAGTAGGCCTGCATCCACTGCACAAACACGCCGTCCGGAGCGAGCCGCTTGCGGACGGCTGCGTAGAATTCGCGAGTGAAAAGCGTGGCGACTCCGGCGATCCAGGGATTGGACGGCTCGGAAATAATCAGGTCGTAGGTCTGGCGCGAGGTAAACAGAAAATTGCGCGCGTCGTCAGAGGTGACGTGCACGCGGGGATCGAGCAGCACGTCACGATTTAATCGCGCCAGCAGCGGGGCGGCGGCTACAACGGCGGGCTCGATTTCCACGACGTCCAATCGCTGCAATTCCGGGTAGCCGGCGAGCGCGGACGCGGTCATGCCGCTGCCGAATCCAACGAGAAGGACGCGGCGCGGCGGATGCGCCAGCGCGGCCAGATGGCCGAGCAGGAGCTGCGTCGTGGCGTCACGGTTTGAGGCGTCCACTTTTCCGTTGGTGCGAAGGGCGATGTAATCGTCGCTTTTTGCAACTGAGATGTTGGCGTTCAAGCCGTCGCGGAAATAGACGATGTCCAGAGCGTGGGCGTTTTCGCGCAGCGTCAGCGGCCGGTCGTAAAGATTCCAGTACATCAGGGTATTGAAGGAAGCCACGGCTGGATCGTAAAAATAGTTTGAGAAGCCGATGAAATTGGCGGCAACGAGCGCGAGAAGGTTCCCGGCGGCGGCGAGAATTTTCCACGGTTGCCGCTGCGCGGTTGCAAGCGAAATCAGGGCGGCAAGAGCGAGATTCACGCAGGCGGTCGCGGCGAGCAAATGAAAACTTCCGAGGCGCGGCATCAGCCAGAAGCCGGCGGCCATCGCGCCTACGATCGCTCCGAGCGTGTTCCACGCATAGGCGCGCCCCACTGCCGCGCCCGCGCCATTTTCCTCAGCTGGGCGCGAACCGGCAATCAGCACCACTACGGCGGGGAAATTGAATCCGAAGGCCACCGCTGTGGGCAGCATGGCGAGCGCGCAGGTGACGAGCTGGGCCAGCACAAGGCCGCGAAACGATTCATGGGTCGCGCGCAGAATCGGCGGAAGAACTTCGATGAGATGTGTGAAGAACACCAGGAAAGCGAGTGCAAAGAGCGCCGTCAAGGTTTGGGTGAGGGCGAAGGTCGCCGAGCCCGGCTGATGGCGGCGGCTCCACCGTTCAAAAAGCGCGCTGCCTAAAACAATTCCCGCGAGGAACGTGCCGAGCATCAGCGTAAATGCGTAGGTCGAGCTGCCCAGTTGCGTCGAGAGCAGGCGAGTCCAGCCGATTTCGTAGGACATGGCCGTTGCGCCGACGATAGCGAAACTTAGAAGAAACCATTTCGATGCGGCGGGAACAGCGGGCCCGGAATCGCACTGGCTCGATTGGTTGCCGGCGGCGACGTGATCGACGTCGCGCTGCTTCCCCGCCTCTGTTGCCAAATTCAACTGGTTGGACTCCGACGATCCGGCTTCGGGTAGTTCGCGCGAGAGAGCCAGCGCCGAGGCTCCAGCGATCAGATTCATGGCCACGGCAATCGCCAGCGTTTGGCGCAATCCGAGCAAAGGCAGAAGGAAAAATCCGGCCGCAAATGTTCCGGCTACGGCGCCGGCCGTGTTCGTCCAGTAGAGGCGCGAGAGCCGCGCTCCGAGTTCAGAACCATTTCGAGTGAGTCCACGCACCAGCACGGGCAGCGTGCCGCCCATCAGGAAGGTCGGCAGGAACAGGACCAGCGCCGAGCCGAGGAAACGTGTTGCCAGCAAAACGGCGGCATTCCCCGCCGCGAAGGGATACGCGGCCACATAGACTGCGCGGACAGAAGCAAGACCCAGGAGAGAAATCGCGGCCGTTGCCGCGACCCCGAATTCCAACCATCCATAAAGCGCAACCGGGCGGTTCCAGCGCTCGCTGCGGCCACCGATCCACGCGCTTCCCGAAGCGAGTCCCGCCATGAACACGGCAAGCACGGTGGCGACCGCGTATGCAGTGTGGCCGAAGACAAGTCCGAGGGCCTTGCTCCAGACGACCTGATCGATCAATCCGGCGGCGCCGGAAAGGAAAAAACAAACCAGCAAGGCGAGAAACAAGACACGGAGCGAAGGAGGCGCGGGCTCTACTTTGAGTCCGGCGGGAGATCGTTCTGGCATGGCGGACCGAATGGTAGTCTGGCCGCCGGGAGGCGTCAAATCCAGCCTTGTCTTGATCGGTTAGATTCCGGTGGAAGCTATAGAGCGGACGGGAAACACTGGGGATTCGATGGAGCGTTATTGGCTGGACGCTTGAGCAGCAATTCCCTCAGCCACCTTCTGCTGGATAAAATCCGCGCCTTGCTCCCGCTCATAGAAAGTCCAGCTCCAGTGGAGGCCTTTGGGGCCCTCGATTCTAATCGCTAACGCCGGGTAATCTGGCGCTTGGTAGATGACGACGCTCCAATCTCCGTCCCTGGTACCGATCCCATCGGAGGCGGCCTTGCTGACAGCGTCTCGCAATTCAGGGGACTTGATGTTATTGGAAGCGATCTTGCAGGCCATGCTCGGGGCTCCTATGTAGCAGACATATTAACCGCAGGGCTTAGACACTTCAATTTGTCAATTTTCCGGACGTTTCTGCCTGCCGGGCCGTGAACTCTATTCCCGTTCAGCTACGCGACGAATTTGCCGCAACGGGCTTAAATGGTGCAGCCACTCCGGGCCATGCGACTTCGTTAGGGGACCCGAAACCATGAAGCCTGGAGCGGCTGCGCCAGATTCGCTTCAGGGTTGACACGCGGGGAGGCTCCGATTATCGTGAGCCTACTGTGAAAATTCTGGTGGTCGGAAGCGGAGGACGCGAGCACGCAATGGTCTGGCGGCTGCGTCAATCGCCGGAAGTCGAGAAAATCTGGTGTGCGCCCGGCAACGGCGGAATCGAGGAGATCGCCGAATGCGTGCCGGTGCGCGCGGATGACGTGGCCAGGCTGGTGTCCCTGGCCGAGCAACTCAAGCCGGATCTTACGATAGTGGGTCCGGAAGCGCCGCTGGTGGCCGGCATCCGCAATAAATTTGAGTGCCGGCATATGCGTCTCGTCGGGCCTTCGCAACGCGACGCGCGGCTTGAAGGCAGCAAAATTTATGCGAAGGAGTTCATGGAGCGCTACGGCATCCCGACTCCCACGCTTTATGGCGCTTTCGAATCGCCGAGTGAAGCCATCCGCGCGCTGGACGCGGTAGATTGGCCGGTGGTGATCAAGGCCGACGGATTGTGCGCGGGAAAAGGCGTGCTGGTGGCTGAAACGCGCGCGGAAGCCGAGTCGTTCATCCGCCGCCTGATGCAGAAGCACGAGCTTGGCCCCGGCGGCTCGCGCATTTTATTTGAGCATGCGCTCCACGGTGAAGAGCTTTCGTTCATCGTGCTGACGGACGGAAAATCCTTCGTGCCGATGGCCGCGACGCGCGACCACAAGCGGGTGTTCGACGGCGATCGGGGCCCCAACACCGGCGGAATGGGCGCGTACACCATGGATGGGATGATCACGGCGAAATACGAGTCCATCATCGTCAAGGATATCGTGTGTCCGACGATTGCCGGGCTTTCCGAGGAGGGAATTCCGTACTCCGGATTCCTGTATTTCGGTCTGATGCTTACCGCTGAAGGTCCCATTGTTCTGGAATATAATTGCAGGCTGGGCGATCCGGAAACGCAGCCCATCATGATGCGAATGGATTTCGATCTGGCGGCGGCATTTGACGCGGTCGCTTCGCGGACGCTGGACCGGATCAAGCCGGCATGGAAGCCCGGGGCAAGCGTCTGCGTGGTCATGGCGTCGGAAGGTTATCCGGGCGCTTTTGAGACGGGAAAAAAGATTTCGGGATTGTTGGACGCGTCCTTGTTGCCGGACGTGGCCGTCTTTCACGCGGGGACCAAACGCGAAGGCGATTCCATCGTGACGAACGGAGGACGCGTGCTCGGCGTGACGGCCTCGGCTGAGAGCCTCCCGAGGGCGATTCGCAAAGCTTACGAAGCCACGGCGAAAATCCATTTTCAGGGCGCGCACTGCCGCACCGACATCGGAGCGAAGGGCGACCTCCGCTGGCGCGTAGCCCAGGAGACGCCGCGTGTCTGAAGCGCTGCATTTATTTCAATGCCTGGCGCACGGCGAGCCCATGCATGAATTCGATGAAGTGCTGGCTGTGGAAGACAAGGGCTTCAAGGACTGCATTCACGGACGGACCGGCAGCAGCCGCCAAGTCCTGGTGATGGATCTGGAAACACTCCAGGAATTTGGCATCGCGCCGGGGCGCGCCAGGGAAAACATCACCACATGCGGAATTGAGCTTGGGGCGCTGACCCTTGGGCAGCGCTTGCGCGTCGGAGAAGCTCTGCTGGAAGTAACCAAGCCATGCACTCCGTGCCACTTGATGGACGACATTCATCCTGGTCTGCAGGAAGCGATCCGCGGACGGCGGGGCCTGCTTTGCCGGGTCATCGAGTCCGGCAGGATCCGCCGGGGCGATCGAGTGGAGGTGCAAGAGAAGGGGAGCGCGGCATATCGCCACAACGATAATTCCGTCTCCGGCGCGTCGTATTGATCTGCAGCTGTATCCCAATCCATAAGGCAAGGAGCATTCATGGCCAGTGAATCGAAGAATAGCCGCAAGCCGCTCGTCGGAATCATCATGGGGTCGGACACCGATCTGCCAGTGATGAGCGAGACGGCCAAGATGCTTGAAAAATTTGAAGTGCCGTACGAAATTGAGGTGACCTCGGCGCACCGATCTCCGGCACGCACGCACGAGTACGCTTCGACAGCGGTTTCGCGCGGGCTGAAAGTGGTGATCGTTGCTGCGGGAGGCGCGGCGCATCTGGCGGGCGTGGTGGCGGCGGTTACGACGCTGCCCGTCGTCGCCGTACCCATGGCGACCACGGTGCTCTCCGGCATCGACTCACTGCTGTCCAGCGTTCAGATGCCAGGAGGCGTGCCGGTGGCGGCAATGGCTATCGACAAGCCCGGCGCGATCAACGCGGCGATTTTCGCGGCGGAAATTCTGGCGACGGCGGACCCCGAGATTGCCAAGCGGTTGACCACGTACAAGGAGGAGTTGGCGAAGTCGGTGGCGGAAAAAAGCGCGCGCGTAAAATTGCAGTATGCCGGGAAGACCAATTAAACCGGGCTCGCACCGGGCATTGAGGCAGTAACTGTTTTCGTAGAACGGGCTTCAAACAGTGACCGGGCTTCGGACAGTGGGATGTGCCTTTTGCCAGGACAAAACCCCACAGGCCGAAAGCCTGTGCTACTTAGAAGCCTCCGAAAACGACTCAGTGGTTATCGCCTGAGCCATTTGTGTCGCCGCCGCCCCGTTGTTTGGTGTTGCTGGCCAGGGCTTGCCTAGCTTGCTGGCTGATCGTGACGGTGTCCTGCGAACCGGTGTTTTGTTTGGCGGCTTGCGCTTGCAGTGACTTCGGCGCTTGAACGGATTCAGAAGTTTGTTCCTGGGCATGCGCTTCCTGAAGCGAGTGAACTGAATTGGTCATGGGCCTTACCTCATCGCTTTATACATCGGCAGACGAGGAAATAGCATTAGCTCCGACCAGCGTGAAGAAACGAAAGGATTTAATGGTTAACGGCTGTCGCCGTCGTGGTCCACATCGCCGCTAACCGCAGGTTTTGTGCTGGCCAGTTTCTGCTGCGCCTGCGGGCTGATTGTCACACTGTCCTGCGGGGTCGCGGGGGGCTGAGTCGCAGGGGGCTGAGCCTTGGGCGTTGCTTGTTGCGTCAGGTTGGAAGCGCTGACGGCGTGAATCGATTGGACAGGGTTGCTCATGCGTGTCACCTCACCACTTAATCTCGACCAAAGATGAATTTACTTTAGCGCGGGGTGCACGGCAGAGAAAAACAGTGAGGGGATCGAGCGGTATGGCGCTTTCGTAGGACAGGCTTGACGCCTTTCAGGTTTAGAATCGCGCCGGCCAAAATTTAAACCTGACGGGCGGAAGCCTGTCCGACTGACTACCTTGCTACTTCTTTGAGGCGTTTGCAGCGATGCGCTCCTGCATGCGGCGCGTCAGGTGCGGCACGATTCCCAGCATGCGCTCGATGAGCATCAACTGGCCGCGATGATGCATTTCGTGCTCTTTGACGGACAGAATCATGTCAAAGCGCTTTCGGGAGGGCGGCGTTCCTCCCGGCGGCATGAGGAGTACTTCGCCGAGGAAATTGTCGTCAAGACCTTCCATCCATTTGGCCCACGCTTCGCCTTCCCTGGTCAGCAGCTCAATCAGCTGGGCCTTGGTGCGCGGCATCTTCTCTTCCGCGGACAGACGCTTCATCAAAGCTGGAAAATCGAATCCCGCGAGATTCGTGCGGCGCTCCTCGGCATGGATCTGCTTCTGAAAGCCGTTGCTCAAGGCGATGTGCGCCAACAGTTCGGCAACGCTGCGCGAGTCCGGCATGGGCCGAAAACCGTACTTGTCTTCCGGAATGTCCTCGGCAATCACCATGGTGTTCTTGCGGACGGTGCGGAAACTTTCAGCCAACTCTTTGCCACCATAATAGTTCACAGGATTCTCCTCCAGCCCAGGTTCAGTTTTCCATGAAAAGGAAAGGAGCTGAAGTTTAACATGGCCCGGCACAAAACTTAAACGCCGCCGGCATGGCGCGATTTTTCGCGGACGACTGCAACTTGGCGGTTTTCGCTGCTGAGTCTGGTCGAAAGCGCGGCCTGGGGGCAAACGCTGGGCGGCGTTCCCAAGCATCCACGCGAGAAGAAAGAATACCCGCGCCCAAAATCATTGTAGAATACGCGGTATCTTGCGGGCGGGCTACGGCAGCCAGCCGAGTTTCGCTGGGTGTGATGATCCTGACTAATCTGGAGCCGAGGTGAATATGCGGCGGCGAGCAGCACTACTGGGCACGAGTGCCTTCGTTCTGGTTCTGTGTTTCACCATCTCCATGGCGCGGCCTGCAGCCGCCGGCCGGGCTCGCGACGGGGCCGGGGACATCTCCGGTCCGGCGACGTACCGCGACGATTTGCAGCGCTCCTACCGAACGGATCATTATCTCGAAGTGGCGGACAGCGGCGCGGCCCGCGGGGAAAATATTTACTGGCACAAGTGCTGGGCCTGCCATAACCAATACCAGCAGGCGGCTCCGCAACTTGAAGGACTATTCAAGCGCGCGGCCCTGATCACGGGAGTTTCCGTGAACGAGGAAAATGTAGCCGCGCATATCAAGAAGGGCGGGCCGGGAATGCCGTCGTTTGGCACCACTCTTACGGACTCCGGCGTCGCGGACGTGGTCAGCTATTTGCACAGTGACAAATGTTGCGTCGAGGGAGAATCTCTTCCGGCCAATCCGTGGTATCGAGCCGACACGAACAAATGGACGGTGCAAAGCGACCTCTCCGGCGGGGCGACGGGGACGGTGCGGGTCGCCAGCGGCGATTCGCCCGAAGGCGTGATGGTGCAGCTGATCGCGCCGAACGGAGTCCGTACCACAGTGTACACGAACGCGGACGGAAAGTACGAATTCCCAAAGATGCAGGCCGGCGCCTATACCCTACGGATTGCCAATCCGCTGGAATTCAAGCCCTTCCGGCGGGACGGAGTTCGCATCGACGGCTCCGCAAAGCTGGATGACATTGTGCTGGAACGGCTAGTGAAGACGCGGGCATTGCCTCCTACGCCGGAAGTGGAGGCGCAGCTTAGCGGCGAGGAAATTCTGTGGAACCTTCCCGGCACGGTCGAGGAAAAGGAGGCTTTGCACGCGACCTGCGCGCTGGGCTGCCACTCCTTTCAGCAGATTTTCAAGAATCGGTATGACGAGCGAAGCTGGGGCGTGCTGGTGTCGCGAATGCTTCATCGCGGCGGCGGGCCGCTGATCAACGATCCGTTGGAACCGGTAAGCGCTTCGGCCCAAGCCACAGACAAAATAGTGATCAAGTGGCTGGCGAAAGTTCGCGGACCCGAATCGGTAGACGGGCCGATGTACGCGTTCCCGCGGCTGACAGGCGAATCGAATCGCGTGGTGGTGACGGAATTCGAGCTGCCCCGCGCGCTGATGAGCGCCCACGATGTTTATGGGGATGGGAACGGCAACATTTGGTATACCAGCCATCTGAGCCGGTACTTCGGAAAGTTGGATACGCACACCGGCGTCGTAACCGAATATCAGACTCCCCTGACGCCGGGCGCGCAGCCGGGAACGCACCACGTCTACGTGGAAAAAAATGGCGAAGTGCTTATCTCCGAGCCCTGGTCGCACAAGCTGCTTAAAGTGGATTCTCGAAACGGCGAGATGAGCGAGGTGCCCGTGGCGGCGCCCTTTCCAATTAACTCCGCGGGCATGGCCGATTTTGACGTCACGCCGGACGGGTTCGTGTGGGCCAGCATGGGCGGAGGATACGCGGCCGAGAAGATCGATCCGAAGACCGGCAAGTTGGTGCAGAAGTATCCGATGAAGGTGCCCTTCAGTTACGACGGGGTCGTTTCGCAGGACGGAAATTTCTGGGCCGGCGGGGCAATTTCCGGCACAACCGGAAATTCCGCGGAACTGCTGGACATTCGCACGGGCGAAATGCTGAATCTGGATTCCGGGGACCGGCGTTCGGCGGGCCGCCGGGGTGGCTTCGATCCCTCGGGAAATGCCTGGTTCGGCGGAGAGAACGGAACGCTCGTGGAGCTGGACGCGAAGGCCAAACGCATCCGTGAATTTTATCCGCCCGGGCCGGTAGATCCGTACACCGACCTATACTCGGTGGAACCGGACCAGAACGGCGAAGTGTGGGGCGGCGAATTGCACGGAAGAGAGTTTCTGAGGTTCAACCCGCGCACTGGGCAGTGGACACAGTACGCCATGCCCGAGCCTTATTCGCACTCTCGCGCGGTTTGGGTTGACAAGTCCACGACTCCGACCACGGTCTGGTATGCCGACTACAGCACGGGGCGCATCGTTCGCATTCAACCGATGGAGTGAGCAGGCCGGAACGGAAATGCGGCGATGAGCGACCGGGATTTGCCGCGATGAATTGCGGCTGTCTGCCCTCTTCGATTCGGAGATCCATGAATGTCAACTTTGACGCATGTGTTCAATGTTTCCCGGATTACGGACAGTTGCGGCCCGCTTTCGCACAAATCCTGAACTTGGGGAGCACGCTGCGCGAGAATTAGCACAGGGACCCCTGCCTGTGCGTTTTTTATCCCACGAAGCCTCGGGGTGATCGAGGACGTCAAAACCGTACGGGCGAAGCGTGCTTGACGGTTTCTTTTCGTAATATCCGGCGGACGCAGCAGGCGAAATGCCTTTGCCACAGGCCGGCCGCCGGCAAAAGAGGAGCGGTGAGTCAAATTCTTTCAACGGATTGGGAAACACTCGGGGACAAAATCCACGTCTGGCACGCGGCGCTGGACCGCGAGGAAGCCTTTGTCGGCGAACTAAAGGCGACGCTGTCCCTGGAGGAGAGAGCCCGCGCGGATCGGTTCCATTTCGCGAACGACAGGAACCGATTCGTCGTGGCGCGCGGCCTGCTTCGACAGCTGCTGGGCCGATACCTTCGCGAATCTCCGTCCGATCTGGAATTTTCCTATGCGCAACACGGAAAGCCTTTTCTTTCGGGAGCGAGTGCGGCGAGCGGACTTAGTTTTAATCTGTCGCACTCGTCAGGCCTGGCGGTGTACGCGGTGGCCAGAAAGCGAAATCTCGGGATCGACGTCGAGCACGTCCAGCCGCATTCGAGCGGCGACGACATTGCCGAGCGCTATTTTTCGGCGCGGGAAGTAAGCGATCTGCGAAGATTGCCGGCAGAAGCGAGAGCCGACGGATTTTATCGCTGCTGGACGCGCAAGGAAGCCTACCTGAAGGCTACCGGAATGGGATTGCAGATCCCGCTGGATAGTTTTGCGGTGAGTGTGTCGCCCGAAGCCGATGCGCAATTCCTCAGCGGCGTCGCGCCCTGCTGGCAACTGGCGGCTTACCAGCCCGCCGAAGGATACGTCGCCGCCCTGGTGTACGATGGCGCGCCGTGCGGCATCAAATATTTCTCGCTGGATTCGTGCCTTTCCTAGCGTGGCCATCCCGACCGGGAGATGATGTTCTCTCCGCGCGCGGGTCCTCCGGCTGTTGTAATATGGCGCGTCCATAAAGCGAAATGGGCTAACATATACGCGTACGCGGGATCGTAAAATGCTCGTGCCGGTCCAGCGTTCTCGGTCCGGCGTTTTCCGTCATCGCGGAATTTCCGAGGGGAGGAAACATGCAGAAGGTCAATATCGGAATTATAGGAACGGGATGGTGCGGAGGCATTCGCGCGGAAACCTGCGCCGCGAGCCCCTATGTGAGCGAATTGCACATCGCCGAAATCAAAGAGGCGCGCCTGAAGGAGGTGGCGGAGAAAACCCATCCGGCGACGGCCACCACGGATTATCGCGTCCTTCTGACGAACGATAACATCAATGCCGTTATCGTATCGGCCACCCCGGAAACGGTTCACTACCCGATGGCCAAGGAAACGCTGCTGGCGGGAAAGCACCTGCTGCTCGAAAAGCCGATTTCGCTCACGCTGGCCGAAGCCGATGAGCTGATCGATCTCGCGCGATCGAAGTCGCTGCTGTTCACGATCGGATATTCACAGCGATTCAATCCTAAATTCGCGTATGTAAAGCGCTCCATCGCGGACGGCACGATCGGCCAGCCGGTCAGCGCGCTGGTCAGCCGCCACATCACGCGCAACCTCGGCAACAAGATCGGCGGGCGCATCAAGCTTTCGCCGGCGGCGATGGAAGCGACCCATGATATCGATTTTGTGCTGTGGTGCTTCGAGCCGCGCAAGCCGGTGCGTGTGTACGCGCAGCTGGTCAACAAGATCATGCAGCCGACGCATGGGGTGCCCGATTGCGTCTGGATCATCGTGACGCTGGACGACGGCAGCGTCTTCACGATTGGCGCCGGTTGGGTGCTTCCGCCGGCCTATCCGAATTTCTCCTCGACTTGGATCGAGATGGTGGGCAGCGAAGGCGCGATCATGGTGGACGATTCGCACCGCGACGTCAGCATCAACACGATGAAGCGCGGCATCGAATTTCCGTTGTCCACCATGCCGGGTGAAAAGGTAGAGCACGTTTACGCCGGGCCAATGGAAGCGGAAACCATCCACTTTCTGGATTGCGTGGCGCACGGCAAGCAACCCCTGGTCACGCCCGAACATGCCCGCATGGTCATGAGGGTGTACCAGGCCGCGGACCAATCGGCGGAGGAAAATCGGCCCATCGACATCGTCTGGCCGAATGCGGAACGCGGCAGCGGAGAAAAGGAAGCGGTTGGCGTCCGGGCGGGAGCGCCTGCCCAAGCTCGAGAGTGAACTTCACTCAATGGCCAGATTCCGGGGCCTCGCGCAACCTGGCTAACGGTTACGGATTCGTAGGTCCGGCCTCTCTTCGCCGCAAGGAAAAGCGGGCAGAATAACGAGCGCCGCGTGAACTGTTCATCCGGCACTGAAATTTTAGAGGCTAACGTGGGGCGATGGACTGCGCTAAAAGTCCGGACTGAAGCCCGGACTTTCTGACGATCTCCGACTGAACAGAATGCTGGACTCGACTTCCACGTCCGCATCGCCGAAAGCCGCCGTCCTTGACGCGGCGAGATCCAAACCAACAAATACCCGCTGGCTCATTCTTCTTCTTATCAGCTTCATGTACCTGATCACGTACATGGATCGCAGCAACATTTCCGTTGCCGCCCCGGAGATTGCCCGGGAATTCGGGCTGAGCAAAACTGCGATGGGCTGGGTCTTCAGCGCTTTTACGCTGGCTTACGCGCTGGGCCAATTTCCGGGAGGCTGGCTGGGCGACCGTATCGGGCCGCGCAAGGTGCTCACCGTCATCATGTTCTGGTGGGCGATAGCGGCGGTCACGACCGGAGCGGCGGCGGGGCTGATTACCCTGCTGAGCGCACGGTTCCTGCTGGGACTCGGCGAAGCTGGCGCATTTCCGGTGGCTACGCGCGGGATGCAGCTTTGGTTTCCCAAGGTAGAGCGCGGGCGAATCCAGGGGATTACGCATTGCTTCAGCCGATTTGCCGTGGCGGTCACGCCGTTTGTTGCCGTGGGCATCATGAGCGCGTTCGGGTGGCGCGCCATTTTTTATATTTTCGGATCGCTCGGCGCGGTCTGGGCCACTGTATTCGGCTTGATTTACTTGAACCGTCCGGAGGAGCACAAAGGCGTGAATCGCGCTGAACTCGCCCGCATACGCGGGCTCAACGCCGACGGCACGATCAAACAACTCGATTCGGGCAACCGGCGGAACGTTTCCTGGAAGTTTATCCTGCGCTCGCCGAACATGTGGTACATCGCCGCCGCGTACGGCTGTTTTTTCTACGGGACTTATTTTTTTCTGACCTGGTATCCCACATACCTGCAGGAATACCGGCACTTTACGCTGAGGTCGCTGGGCTTTGTGGCCTCGCTCCCGCTTTTCGCCGGAATGGTTGGAGACCTGGCCGGGGGGTCGCTTAGCGACCTGGTGTATCGGAGAACGGGCCGGCTCAAGCTGGCGCGTCGCGTGGTGGCCGTACCCGGCTTACTCGTATCGGGCGCCATGCTGATCCCTACCGCATTGACGCACAGCGCCTGGACGGCCGTCACCTGCCTGGCCGTTTCATTTTTCGCCCTGGAACTGGTGATCGGCCCTGCGTGGGCGGTGCCGATGGATGTGGGCGGCGAGTTCAGCGGCACGGTTAGCAGCGTGATGAATACGGCGGGAGCGCTGGCTGCATCTGCGTCGCCGGTGGTGTTTGGATTTTTCGCACAGCGGGGATACTGGATCACGCCATTCATCGTTACAGCGTGCGTGTTGCTCGGCGGGGCGTTGATCTGGACATTTTTGATCGACCCGGAGGAATCGGTCGTCGAGGAGGCGGTTCCAGCCCTTGCTACCGGCGGGGGAAGAACCAACTCGGGCGAGAACAGGTAAGCCGATCGGCGAGCGTCCCGCCTCTTCTTGACGCTTCCGGCGGGCGCATGCTATCACGATGAAGCAAGGTTACAGATTCATACAGCGCAAATAGATTCAAATCAGACGACGGGAGAAACACGATGACTCGGCGACGAATGGTTGGAATTGCCTTCTCTATTTTTGCTTTTTTCACGATCGCGTGGCGCACCGCCCGGAGCGCCGCGGCGATGGACAGCGCGAAAGATGAGGTCATGAAGGTGGAAGAGGAGCGGAATCAGGCCCTGCAGAAGAATGACGTGGAAGCGCTGAGCCGTATCTATGCGGACGACGTGGTCTACACGAATGCCACGGGCGCAATGCTCACGAAGGCGCAGCATCTGGTAGACTTGAAGAGGAAGACCCTAAATTTTAAATCTTTCAAGCACGATGACGTTGAAGTGCACGTGCATGGCGATACCGGAATCGTGACGGGGATCAGCACATCCGCGGTGGATTATCAGGGGAGCGTCTCCAGCAGCCCTCGAAGATTCGTCAACGTTTACGTCAAGGAAGGCGGGCGCTGGCTCTGCGAAGTGCACATGGAAACGCCTGTTACTGGGAAGGCTAAGGAATAGACTTCACTCTCCAGTTAGCCTTTAACGAGGAGACAGCGGCGTCAACCTGTGGGTCTGGCGTTGCACTGCCGGAAACCCACAGGCTGAAGCCTGTGCTACCTGGTTAACCTAGCACTTTCAGTCCCGCGCCGGCGACTTGTTCGTCCTCGTGCGATTTTGCGCCGGAGACGCCTACAGCGCCCACGCACTCGCCCTGATGCAGGATCGGCAATCCGCCTTGAACGGCTACCCGGCCGGGGAACGCCACGGTTGCGGGCCTGTCTTTCACAATGTCTTCCAGAGTTTTGGTGGGAGTTCGCGTGGCGGCTGAGGTTTGGGCCTTGGCGATGGCGATCCCGGCGCTCTGCGCTACGGCGCCGTCCAGTCGCTCGAGGTGCACGAGGAATCCGCCATCGTCCACGACGGCAATGGTTACGTTCCACTTATTTTTCACCGCTTCGGCTTTGCATCCGGCCACGATTTTCTGAGCGTCGTCCGCCGTCAAGCACATTTTGTTACGCACTGTTTCTCCTTTTTTGATCGGGTTGAGCATTGGTAGCACAGGCCTCGGCCTGCGGGGTTTTGTCCTTGCTCGAACGAAACCCCACCGGCTGAAAGCATGTGCTACCGGTTAAGAAGCGGATCGGATCGCGTGAAGTATCTAGTTGCCCGCGCTTTGGCCGTTGGGAACGTTTCCGTCGGGCTTAAATGCAGTCAACGTCTTCATCGGATGCCGGCGTACCAGAACGTGCCTTGGGAATCCTCTTCGATCTTAGGCGGATACAATCCGCCCAACGCGTGCCGTGCGAGCCGGGGTGTTCCCGCCCCATGATGTCGGGGAAGGGTTCCGGGAAATAGGTATAAGTCTTGGTCTTCTGATCGAACCTGGCAAGAACGCCGTAGCTTCGCAGCGTCACCCAGATGTTGTCGTGCGAGTCGGCGTAGCACTCGTAGCCTCCGCCAAGCTTGAACGGATCCTTGTACTCGGTGATCTTACCCGTATCCGGATCGAGTTCGCCCAAAGCCTGCCCGATATGTTCGGAGAACCAGACTTTACCCTTGGAATCGACGGTGGGGCGGCGCGGGCCGGAGGGCTGCGTTGGAGTCGGGTACACGGACCATTTGCCGGTCCTGGGATCGTAACCGACGATTTTGTGCGAGGTCATTCCCACGGCCCAGACGCGATCTTTTTGATCGACAGTCATGCCGTAATAGTGGGCATTCGTGTCGCTTGGCGAAGGATTCCATTCGGTAATCTTTTTGGTCGCCGCGCTGAGTTCGCCGATTTTGCTTACGCCCTGCATCTCGGTGAACCAGACGTTGCCCTTGGAGTCCGAACGAATGGTGTGCGGAGTGCTCCGCGTCGGGGTGACGTATTGAATGACTTTCCCGGTTTCGGGATCCAGTTCGCCGATTGAGCTTTCATCAATTTCCGCGGTGTATACGTGGCCGTCCTTGGCTTGCGTGATTCCATGCGGGCCGAGAACGCGGTGGCCAAGGTCAGGATTGGGGAGAACGAAAGTCTGGAAGCGTCCCGGATAATCGATGCGATTCTTGTCCATGGCCTGGATCGAGTCCATGCCCATTTCAGCGACATAGACGGTGGGAGAAATGCGGCTCGGCCATACGTCATGGCTGGAAATATTGGCCTGGGTTTTGCCCGGCAGAGCGGGCGGCAGATCGTACTCGATGTAAATCGCGTGCGACAGGGCCTTTTCGTCCAACGGAAGATCGTCCAGCTTCAGGTCGCGTGGTTTTCCGCCCGGGGGAAAGATCTTCGTAAAATACGCGACGATTTCATCGCGCTTTTCCTGAGGGATGGCAGCGGGATTCACTTGGGGAACGCCGGTGTGGTTCACGGGGCTGGTGCCGTCCATGTCAAACATGCGGCTCACGGCGGCGCCCCAGACGTCGGCATTGCGTCCGCCCATGCGTTGCCAGGGGATATGCTCGTAGCCGTGGCAGCCCATGCAATTCTTCATGAGGTAGTCGCGGGTGGGACTGGGAGGAAACAGCGTGTTAAAGTCGACGAGTTCCGCGCGCAAGTGGTCCGGGCGAACCTTCAAGGCCACGTCGGCGGTCTCGTTCTCTCCTGGCTTCACCTCAACCGTGGGTTCGCTCGAATCGAATCCGTCCTGCAGGGCAGACATTTGATAAGTTCCGGGGGGCAAATTATAAATTTCGTAGTGACCCTTCTGAGTGAAGACCGTATACGTGATGTGGCGCTCGGCGTCTCGAGCCCTGACGCGAACCGCATAAAGCGAGGGGATGTGGTTTCCCGAGGCTTCGCTAAGAGCGTAATCCCTGTTGGCAGTGACGGTTCCCGAGATTTCTCCGGTCTGCGCGCCTTGCGCCTGGGCGCGCCCGCCTGCCGCCCATGACAGCAAAGCGGCTCCCATCAAAAGTCCGCCACAGAGTTCTGCGGCCATTCGTTTAGTCATGAAAAACTCCCGTTCCTAGTTGGACGCGTGCGCACGCTACCGCTTTGTAGCCGGGCACCTACGCATGGGTCTTTTATTATTCGTACACCACCCCGCGGTCTGCCGTCAACCTGAACACGCCGCGGGCAGGTTGCGCACCCCGGCGCGGAGCATGTACAATTTTGCTTCAACATCATTCGGAATCTTACGGAGTCGCCATGATTCATACAGGACGCCACTTTTTACAAATTCCGGGGCCGACGAACGTGCCGGATCGAATCTTGCGCGCGATGGATGCGCCGGTCATCGACCACCGAAGCGCCGAATTCGCAAGCCTCGGCAAAGAAGTCCTCGAGGGGATGCGCGGGATATTCCAGACTGCCGGCCACGTAGTCATGTATCCGGCATCGGGGACGGGAGCCTGGGAAGCGGCGCTCGTGAATACCCTGTCGCCGGGCGATCGCGTTGTACTGTTCGAGACGGGGCATTTTTCGTACCTTTGGCGAGGAGTGGCCGAGAAGTTCGGTATTCAGGTCGATTACGTGCCCGGTAACTGGCGGCACGGCGCGAACGCCGCGGAACTGGAATCGCGGCTGGTTGCGGATCGCGACCATACGATCAAAGCTGTGCTGGTAGTGCATAACGAGACCTCGACAGGAGTGACCAGCCGCATTCCGGAACTCCGCCGGGCTCTCGACGCAGCTAAGCATCCGGCACTGCTACTGGTTGACACGATTTCCTCACTGGCATCCATCGACTACCGTCATGACGAATGGGGCGTCGACGTCACCATTGCCGGTTCGCAGAAGGGGTTGATGCTTCCCCCGGGCATGAGTTTCAACGCCATTTCGGAGAAGGCACTGCGCGCGAGCGAGAAGGCCAAGTCGCCGCGTTCATATTGGGACTGGCAGGAAATGTTGAAGCCCAATCGCAGCGGATTTTTTCCGTACACCCCGCCGACGAACCTGCTGTACGGTTTGCGCGAAGCGCTGCACATGATGAGCGAGGAGGGTCTGGCCAATATTTTCCACCGGCATGACCGCTACGCGGAGGCGACTCGCGCCGCGGTACGAGCCTGGGGACTGGAAATCGTTTGCCAGGAACCGCGTGAATATTCCAGTTCGCTGACGGCGGTCTTCATGCCGGAAGGTTACGACGCGGACAAGCTGCGCGCCGTAATCCTCGAACATTTCGACATGTCCCTCGGCGCGGGCCTTTCGAAATATGCCGGAAAAGTTTTCCGTATCGGACATCTCGGCAGCTTCAACGACTTGATGCTATCGGGAACGCTATGCGGGGTGGAGATGGGGCTGCGACTGGCAGGCGTGCCGCACAAAGAGGGCGGCGTGATGGCGGCGCTCAATTCCCTGGCGACGACGACCGAGCGGAAATCCGAAGCAGCCACCATGGCCAGGTGATATTTTCCGACCGTGCAGCTCTAGTTTTTCTCCAGGACCAAATTCCAGCCCGGCTGCGGATGCGTGACGCACTCTTCACGTGTTTTCTTGAAAGTGCGGATCGAAATTCCACACCCTTATCCCAGAGTTCAGTTTCCGAGCTGATTTCCATCTTATCGATTCGCAGTGGCCACCGGCGGTTCAACGCCAACGGTCGGGCCGTCGGTTCCGCTTCCTCTATCGATCACGGACTGTTCGGGATCGATCCAAAAGGCCCAGACGGCCGCGCCGATGAAGAGCAAGCCGGCGGACACCCCGAACGGAGCGACCCAGGATCCTCGGGAAACGAGATACCCAAACACTGTGGGCGAAAGCGCGCCGACGAATTGTCCGCCCATGTTCATCATGCCGGAAACGGTGCCGGAAAATTCGCCGCCGATGTCCATGGTAACGGCCCAGGCGGGACCGATGGTCATTTCCAGGAAAAACATGGCGGCTGTAAGACAGTAAAGCGCCGTATAAGGATTGGCGGACAAAGCGGCAAAGATCGTACAGGTCGCGCAGCCGACCATGGCCACGATGGCAACCGAGCGGCGGGAAAATTTGAGGTTATTCGTCTTTACCAGCAACTTGTCCGTTAGCCAGCCGCCGAAAGCGTCTCCCATGACTCCGGCAGCCAGAGGCAGTGAGGCAAAAATACCCGTCTTGATCAAAGTGAATTTGCGGTATTCGATGAGGTAGGACGGCAGCCAGGAGAGAAAAAACCACAGCGAATAAATGTAAGCGGCGTAGGCGCACATTACGGCCCACATGTTTCCGTGCCTCAGCAAAATGCTCCACGGCACTTTCGGCCGTTTGGCGACGTTCGCGTGCTTGATTTCGCCTTTCGCATCGAGGCCGCGAATGCGGATGAGTTCGGCGCGACTGACCTTGCTGTGCTCCTCCGGCATATTGCGATACACCAGAACGTAGAGGACCGACCACAGCAAACTCAGTGCGCCGATCACATAGAACACCGAGCGCCAGCCGTAATGAATCATGATCGCCACGGCGACGGGCGGGCCGATCGCGGCGCCGAAACGGCTGGCGGCGTGGCTGACGCCCTGCACGAAGCCGCGTTCATCGCGCGGGTACCACATCTGCATGGCTCGCGTGGCGGTAGGGAACGCGCCAGCCTCGCCTATGCCGAGTACGAACCGAACGCCCCACAGCGAATAAAAGCCGGTCACCATCGTTGTAAGAACGGCGATCACGGTGCGATAGGCCATGATCGAGGAAAGAACTTTTCGCGGGCCGAAACGGTCGCCGAGCCATCCGCCAGGGACCTGGAAAATCGCATACGACCAGATGAAGGCGCTGAAAATAACCCCCATGGTGACTTTGCTAAAGCCGAATTCCTTGCTGATGAAGGGAGCGGTGTTGGCCAGGCTCACGCGGTCCAGATAGGTAATGAGGTACATCAGGCACAGAAGAAGCAGCACCACCCAACGCACATGGCTTCGCCCCGATGCTTCCTGCTTCTCCATTTCCATTCCTCCATCAACCCGTGGGTAGCCGGACTCCGGTCAAACTGTTTTGATCGCAGCCTTTCAGATATACACCGCTGGCCTCACGGCCAGCAATCTTTTTTCCGTGTCGGGATCGGTCGATTTTCGGAGCAAAAACGCTTCGAGGCTGATGGAAGGCCACAGGCTGAAGCCTGTGCTACTTGGAGGCGCGGCTGCGCGCCACCTTTTCGGAGAAGCGGGTTTCGACTTGCCATGTGCGTGCCGGCGAGTCAAAATGTTCAGTTGTCTCCCCATCGACCATGAGCACAGTACAAATTTCATCTCCGCTGCCGCTAAGTTCACACGCCAAGCCTGTCGATTCTTTCGCCAAGGCCGGCGAACTCGAAAACGAATTAAAACGCGTCGTGAAGGGTGAGGTGCGCTTCGACCGCGGGAGTCGCGCGCTCTATTCGCCGACGGCTCGAATTACCGCCAGATTCCCATCGGCCTGGTTGTTCCGCGCGACGACAACGACGTTATCGCGACGGTGGCCGCATGCCGGAAATTCGGCGCGCCGGTTCTGCCGCGCGGCGCCGGCACGAGTCTCGCCGGGCAGATCCTGCAACGTCGCGGTGATTCTGGATTTCACCAAGTACATGAACAAAATTCTGGAGATCGACCCGGATGCGACGGTTCGCGCGCGTGCAGCCCGGCGTCGTTCTGGATACGCTGCGCAACCGGGCGGAGAAACACCAACTGACCTTCGGCCCCGATCCATCGACGCACAGCCGCTGCACGCTCGGCGGAATGATCGGGAACAATTCGTGCGGCACGCATTCCCTGCTGGCCGGAAAGACGGTCGACAACGTCATCGAGCTGCGCATTTTGCTTTATGACGGGACGCAGATGACGGTGGGCGCGATTGACGGAGAGGCGGACCTCGATTCCATCATCGCGCAGGGAGGCCGGCGCGGCGAGATCTATGCCAAGCTGCGCGGAATTCGCGACCAGTACGCCGGCCTGATTCGCGCCAAGTACCCGAATATTCCCCGGCGGGTTTCCGGCTACAACCTGGATCAACTGCTGCCGGAAAATGGATTCAACGTCGCCAAGGCTTTGGTGGGGACCGAAGGCACCTGCATGATCGTGCTCGAAGCGAAGCTGCGGCTGATCGAAAGCCCGCAGATCAGGTCGCTGGTTTGCCTCGGCTACAGCGATACCTATCTCCGCGGCGGATCACGTGCCGGAAATTTTGCCGCTCAAGCCCATCGGGCTCGAAGGTTTTGAAGGCAGCATCGTCGATGGCTTGAAAAAGAAAAACGCCCCGCATCTCGAATTGATTCCGGAAGGGCGCGGCTTCCTGCTCGTGGAATTCGGTTCGAACGTTCCGGGCGAAGCCGACGCAGCCGCCCGCCGGTTGATCGACCAACTGGAACACTCGCCCGATCCCCCCAACATGCGGCTCTACACCAAGGCCGAAGCGCGCCACGTCTGGAAGTTGCGCGAGGCTGGGCCGCGCGCCGCCGCTGCCGCGCCAGGGTCACCTCCCGAATGGGAAGGTTGGGACGACTCGGCCGTTCCACCCGAAAGGTTGGGCAACTACCTTCGCGATATTCGGAAGTTGCTCGACGAGTACAAGTATCAGACCTCATTCTACGGCCATTTCGGACACGGCTGCATTCACATGCGCGTGAGCTTCGATTTGCAGAGCGAGACCGGAATACGCAATTACCTGGAATTTGTGGAGCGCGCCGCCGACCTGGTGGTGAGCTATGGCGGCTCGCTTTCCGGCGAGCATGGCGACGGCCAATCGCGCGCCGCGCTACTTCCCAAGATGTTCGGTCCCGAATTGATCAAGGCGTTCGCAGAATTCAAGTCCGCGTGGGACCCGGACAACAAGATGAATCCGAACAAGGTGGTCAACGCGTATCTGCCCACCGAGAATCTGCGCTTGGGAGCGGACTACAAGCCGAACGATCCCAAAACTTATTTTCAGTTTCCGGACGACGACGGATCGTTCGCCAAAGCCACGTTGCGATGCATCGGCCTCGGCGAGTGCCGCAAGCAAGACAGCGGCTCGATGTGCCCCAGCTACATGGCGACGCTCGAGGAAGAACACAGCACACGCGGCCGCGCGCACATGCTGTTTGAAGTGTTGCAGGGCGAAGTGGTGCGCGACGGCTGGAACGATGAACACGTGAAAAAGGCTTTGGACCTGTGCCTGGCGTGCAAAGCCTGCAAATCGGAATGCCCGACCAACGTGGATGTGGCCACCTACAAGGCCGAATTCTTGGCCCACTATTACGAGGGCAAGAGGCGCCCGCTGCATGCGTACGCATTCGGCATGATCGATCGCTGGGCCGAGCTAGGCTCGAAGGTTCCGTGGCTGGCAAATTTCTTCAGCAGCGCGCCGGGGTTCCGGCAGATCGCGCAAAGCGTTTTGCATCTGGCGCCGCAGCGGACCATGCCGCAGCTGGCTCCCTCCAGTTTCCAAAGCTGGGCGCGCCGGCATCAAGTTCCCGCCAGCGGCGGAGCGACCGCCGCCGTGACTGACAAAAACGCCAACAGGACCGAAGTGATTCTGTGGGCGGACACATTCAATAATTATTTTCATCCTGATACCAGCCGCGCGGCGCTGGAAGTTCTGCAAGGGGCGGGATTTCGAGTAACCGTTCCGCAGGTCCATCTGTGCTGTGGCAGACCGCTCTACGATTTCGGCCTGCTCGACAAGGCCAAAGAGTATCTGGAAAAAATCCTGACTGTCTTGAGCGCGCAGATCGATGCGGGCGTTCCGGTCGTGGTCCTGGAGCCGAGTTGCGCTTCGGTTTTCCGCGACGAGCTTCGCAATCTTTTCCCGCGCGATGCGCGCGCCGCGAAGCTGCGCACCCAGACATTTCTTTTGAGCGAGATCCTCGAACGCCACGCACCCGGATACGCGCCTCCGCAACTTTCAGCGAAAGTGCTGTTGCATGGACATTGCCATCACAAATCGCTGATGGGCATGAGCGATGAAGAATCCCTCTTGCGCAAAACTGGAGCGGACCTGCAGTCCATCGATTCCGGTTGCTGCGGTATGGCTGGCCCGTTCGGATTCGAGAAAGAAAAATACGCGGTATCCCAGGCCGTGGGCGAACGGGTGCTCTTGCCCGCGGTGCGAAACACGCCGCAGGAAGCGCTCATTGTTACCGACGGTTTCAGTTGCCGGGAGCAAATCCAACAATCCACGGGCCGAAGGGCGCTGCACCTGGCGGAAGCTTTGCAACTTGGTTTGAAGAAAAAATAGGTGTGGTGGCACGGGCGCTTTTTATCCTAAGTTCGAGCGAGGGATTGCCTGCGCATTTTGTGCTGCAAGCTGGGGTGAGGTAGTCTGTGCAGCGAGAGAAACGCACAGCCAGGAATGGCTGTGCTACTTTCAGTTCGCGCAGGCATTCGATTGCCAGGATCTGCTATAGGAAGCGGCGAATTAACCAGGGGAGGCAAGCAATGAGGAACGCGACAGGTTTTCGAAGTACGGTTTTGTTTTCTGCGGGTCTGGCAATTGTCTTAGCGGGATTCTATCCAGTGCGCGCCCAGGTTCCGAAATACGAAATCGACCCCACCTGGCCCAAGCCGTTGCCGGGCCTGATGGTGACGGGGCGAGCCGGCGGAATTTGCGTCGATGCGCAGGATCACATTTTCGAAGTTAATCGCGGCGACTTGCAGGATAAGGAAAAACTGGTGGGAACGCCCGCGCCTCCCGTTCTTGAATATGATTCCGACGGCAACCTCGTCAATACGTTCGGGGATTTCAAAACCGCGCCGTCTTCCATTCACGGCTGCATCCTGGACAAGGACAACAACATCTACGTGGCCGGCAACGACGACGCGATCGTGCAGAAATATTCGCACGATGGCAGCAAGATGCTGCTGCAGATCGGCACCAAGGGCCTTTTCGACAGCTCCACCGGCCTGATCACCGGCATCGCCATGAACCGGAGCAAGACGCTGCTGAACAAACCCGCGGACATCGCGGTCGATCCCACGAACGGCGACATCTACATTGCCGACGGCTACGGGGATCATCGCATCGTGGTGTTCGACAAGGATGGAAAATACCTGCGCCAGTGGGGCGTCCAGGCCACCAAGGAAGAATCCGCGGCGGGCGAGGGCGGCAAGTTCATGGGCGTGGTTCACTGCGTGGTGATGGACAATCAGGGCCTCGTCTACGTCTGCGACCGCCAGGGCAACCGCATTCAGGTGTTCGACAAGATGGGGAATTTCAAGAAGAACATCTGGATCAAGGGCTACAAGGAAGAAACGCCGGATTCATGGGGCACGGCCTGGTGGCTGCGCTTTTCGCGCGATCCGGCGCAGAAATACATGATCGTGGCTGACGGGCGCAACGAACTCGTTCACATCCTCGATCATGAAGGGAATGAAATCACGAGGTTCGGCCGTCCCGGCCATCAACTCGGGGAGTTCACCCATTGTCACACGCTGGACATCGACTCCAAGGGCAACATTTACGTTGCCGAAACGGATATCGGCCGGCGCGTAGATAAATTCAAATTAGTGAGCAAGTAGCTGACGAAAGTGCAGGACGGTGCCGGGCCCCACTCTTTCACAAGACGGAAGAGTGGGGCTTCGGCCTGTTCGTCGCTAGAACCACAGGTTCATGTTTTCCCGGTTTCGTAGGCGTGGTCGATTCACGCGGGGCCTGTTCGCAAGCCCCGTTCCGTCGAAACCTTCCCATCGCATTTTGATCCTAGTCTAAGTTGGCAGAATTTCAGTTCGCGATTGCCATTCTGCGCGAATGCCTTAAAGCAAACGTTCAGGTTGGCATTCTAGAATCAGGCAAGTCGCGGCGCGCCGTTGCCGACGAGTGTAACACCGGCGGGCGCGCATCGTCGGGAAATAATCGATCACTCAGGCGGTGCGGATGAAATCATTCATTTTGGTAGTGACTTTGGCGTTGGCCCAGCTCTGCGCCGTGGCGTCCCCGGCTCAAGAACACGCGCCTCTCCGCCTGGTTCAAACCATCACTGTACCGGGCGCGCGGAAATGAGACCATTTCGCCGTCGATCTCAAGGGCAACCGGCTGTTCGTCACATCGGAGGAAGAGCCGGCGGTGGAAGTTTTTGACCTGCGGAAGAACCGGCATCTTCAATCGCTTACGGATTTCAAGGAGCCTCACAACGTTCTCCCGTTCCCAGAGCTGAAAAAGATTTTTGTCGTCGACGGAGGGGCATCGGAGGTCAAGATCCTCGATTATAATTCCTATAAATTAATCAGCCGCACGGAATTGACGATCGATGCCGATCCTGTCGTGTACGATCCCGCCTCCAAGTATTTGTACGTCGTGAACGGCGGCCGCGAGGCGCACACGCCAACCTGCCTGATCAGCATCGTGGATACGACGACCGGAAAAAAACTTGCGGACATGAAGCTGGACACCAATCGCTTGGAATCGATGGCCATTGAAAAATCGGGGCCGCGCCTGTTCGTGAACATGACCGGCATCAACTCCATTGGCGTCATCGATCGCGAAAAGCGGGCGGTGATTCAGACGTGGCCGGTGACCGCGGGCAAAGACAACGTTCCTCTGCAGTATGATGAAGCCACACATCGTTTGTTCCTGGCCACCAGGAAACCGTCCAAGCTGGTGGTCGTCAATGCCGACAACGGCAAAGAAGTCGCGAGCCTGGACGTGGCTGATTATGTGGACGATCTCGCTTATGACGCCGCGCATCACCGGATTTACGTCCCCGGAGGAGGCGGAAGCGGAGCAGTCTCCGTCGTCGAGCAGCGTGGCGCGGACGATTATCAGGTGATTGCGACGGTGCCGACGAAACCTGGAGCGAAAACTGCGCGCTTCGTGCCGGAGCTCAATAAGTATTATGTTGGGGTTCCGGCAAAAGATGGGCAGCCGGCGCAGATTCTGGTTTACGATGTCGCGCCGTAAATGCGGCAGGGTAGCGCCCGCGATCAGGCGGGCATCTGCTCGGTTACAAAGTGTCCGCCTGAAGGCGGACGCCACAAAACGTGCCAAGTGCGAGTTCCAACACAGATATTGTAGAGCCCTGAGGTGTACGAATCGATTCGTCGGGGCTGAAGCCCCGGCCCCCAAGTACCCGGATTTGCAGAAATCGCGGAGGCGTTCTATATGCGTGCGAAAAGCATTTTATCAATGGCTGTACTGATGGCGCTTGGCATCGCGCCGCAAATCGCCTCACAGGAAAAATCGCCGATGAAACTGGTGGCCACAACCCCGCTTTCTGGCTTTACCGGCGATTTCGACCACTTCGGCCTGGACCTGAAAGGCAAGCGTCTGTTCCTGGCCGCCGAGGATCACCAGACGGTGGAAGTGTTTGACCTGGACGGCAAACGCCTGCACAGCATCACGGATTTCGGCCAGCCGCACGCGATTCACTACATGCCCGACGTGAACAAGCTGATCGTGACCGACGGGGACGGCTTCGGCATGGTGGAACTGGTCAGCGGAGAGGACTACAAGATCCTCGATAAGATCAAACTTCCTCCCGGCGTCGACGGCGCGACCTACGATCCGGTGAAAAAGTATTACTACGTGGAAAGCGGCGGCGAGAAAACCGAACCGACCCATAAGATCAACATCATCGATACCCAAGCGTTCAAGTTGGTAGGAGATATTACGCTCCCGGGCAATCATTCGGAGGCGATGGCCGTCACCCACGACGGCAAGAAAATGTACGTGAATCTATCCACGCCCAAGGAAGTCGGCGTGGTGGACCTTGCGACTCGCAAGCTTGTCGCGCGGTGGCCCATTACCGGTGCTGAGACTCCCAATTCCATGGCGCTCGACGAGCCGCACCATCGCCTGTTCATCGCCACGCGAAATCCACCCAAATTTTTCGTGTTCGATACCGACACGGGCAAAATCGTGACCTCGGTTCCGTGTTCGGCGTTCAACGACGACATGTGGTTCGACGTCGCCCGCAAGCGGATTTACTTATCGGGTTCGGAGACCACCACGGTGCTCGCTCAAAAGGACGCCGACCATTACGAATTCGTCGCCGAGGTGAAGACCGGGTATCGCGCCAAAACTTCTCTCTATGTGCCGCAGCTCAACCGCTTTTACGCGGCGGTGTCCGGCAAATTCAAACCGGAGCCGGAGCAACACTTAGCGGTCGAAGTGTTCGACGTCCAGCCTTGAGTGTAAGGCGATTCGTGGTGCCTCGCGAGACGCTGCCGCAATGCGGCGCAAACGATTGTCATTCCCTGTTTGTAAATTTTGCTCGTGAATTCTGACTCACAGCGCGGCGTGCCAGCCGCCGTCGACGTTGAGCGTATGCCCGGTGACAAAGTCGGACGCGGGGCTGGCGAGGAAAATCGCCGCGCCAACCAGATCGGAGGGCTCGGCGAAGCGGCCCAGCTTGATTCTGCTCAGCAATCTCTGCGCGCGGGCTTCGTTTTCGCGGAACGAGCGCGCGGTGTTTTCCGTGAGCGTCGAGGTAGGGGCGATGGCGTTGACGCGGACGCCCAGGGGCGCCCATTCGGTGGAAAGGGCGGAGCTGAGGTAGGACACACCGGCTTTGGCCGCGCCATAGACGCTCTTGCCCATGTCGGTACTTTGCGACCACGTTGAGCTGAGATTGATAATTTTCCCGTAGCCACGCTCGATCATGAGCCTGCCGAGCGTCTGGCAACAGAAGAACGTCCCTTTCAAGTGCGTATCGAGTAGCCGGTCCCAGTCTTCTTCCGTGATATCGAGCGCCGGCTTGGTAAATCCAAACCCGGCGCAATTCACGAGGACCAATGCAAGATCGCGGCCCTGAATGATACGGCCAAGCTCCTGCTCGATGGATCGAATGTCTTCGACTTTGCTGACGTCGGCCCGGACGACGTGAGCGCAGCCGCCAGCCTCTTTGACGGATCGCTGCACTTCGAGAAGCTTCTCTTGGTTGCGGCTCACCAGAACAATTTCCGCGCCGGAACGCGAATAAGCTTGCGCGAACGCGCGCCCGATGCCGTCGCTCGCGCCGGTGATGACCGCGAGGCGGCCATCGAGGCGAAACGACGGCAGTTCGTCCGGTTTTGGGTGGCCTGGATTCATCTCCAGAATACGATTCGCAGCAATGGCTTCAGTCTGTGGCGTCGGTGATTGAGTTGTCGGACGGAACTCTTCTCACTATGCGCGTCTCATTATGCGCGCATGAGCACGCATTTCGCCCGTTGCCTTTGCGGCAATAAACCACACAGACTGAAGTCTCTGCTACTGGAAACCTACCTTGTGCGTCCCGTGGTTGTATCCAGAGGATGCACATCGTTCACCAGCCGTTCGTCGAACGGATACGTGGTGTAGATATCGACACCATCGGCGGTAACGATGTGATCGTTCTCGAGGCGAATGCCGCCGATTCCGGGTATGCCCGCGTAGGGCTCGAGATTGAACGCCATCCCTTCTTTAAGCACCACCGGCGAATCTTTCGAGGCCGGGCTGAAATACGGCGCCTCCCAGGGATTCACTCCGGAACCGTGGCCCAGGCTATCGAGCACGTAGGGGTCGGCCGCGTCGAAAACTTCGGCGTTCGTCGCTCCGGGACGCACTTTGCTTCCGGCATTGAAGAGAGCGTTGTAGCACTTCTGATGAAGGTCGCGCATTTCAGGCGTGGGTTTTACGTTTCCGCAAACCCAGGTGCGCGTCAGGTCGCCCCAGTAGCCGTTGTAGCCCGCGCCAACGTCCATGATCACGAGGTCGCCGTTGCGGATAATCCGGTCGGAAGTGAAGCGGCGATAGGGCGCGGTGTAGGGACCGGAGCAGATGATGTTGGAGCATTGCGTCCATTCGCTGCCCATGGCCGTCATCTTCCCCCAAATGATTCCCAGGATTTCACATTCCTTGATCCCTGGGCGCAGCGCGCGAATTCCCTCGTCAAGCGCCGCTTCGGTGATGGCATTGGCGATCTTCAGGCAGATAATTTCGTCCTGCGTCTTGATTTCCTTGGCGCGCATCAGCACGCTCTGGTAGCCGTCGTGGAACGTCGTTTTGGGGAACACGTCCTTGATGGCCGCTTCCATGTTGATGTCCCAGATGTCGATGCCCACCCGTTTGCCGGCCAGCGAGCCGATCAGTCCTTCGACTTGCTCGGCCCAGCGCTTCATACCGATTTTTTCGCGGAAATTCGCGCGGGGGCGAATCTGATCGGGCGCAAGCCAGGGCATGCGCAGCTTGCAGTGCTCGAAGTCCATGGTCCACAGAATCGGGTCGTGCGTGCGCGAGAGCACGGTAACGGCGTTGCCCATGATGAAGGCCGGGCCGAGATGGTGCCGGTAACCCGTCAAATAACGGGCATCCTCGGTGCGAAACACAAACAACGCATCTAAATCGGAATTGTTCAGAGCGTCCTTGGCGCGCTGCAAACGGTCGCGCACCATGCGCTGCGGATCAAGTCGCACTTCCCAATCAACCGGAATCATTCCAATATCGGACAAGGCGTGTTCCTCCTCGAAAATAAATGCACGCTTCCATTAGCATTCTTATCCGGAGCGTGTCAAATTTATAGGCCGTGAGTAGCGCAGGCTTCAGCCTGTGCACCGCGCGGCCACCGCGATCAAAACCACACAGGCTGAAGCCTGGGCTACTTCAGAGCGACGCTTTGCTCTTCGCGGGACATATCATTTTGCACTAACGGACGGAATTTGCCCAACGCCGGCTGGCAGAAACCTTTCCTGGAGGAACAGTTGAAGATTGTCATCACCGATTACCGTTTTCCGGATGTTAATCAGGAGCGGATCGCGGTGGAAGCCGCGGGCGGCACGCTGGTCACGGGACAAGCGACCACCGAAGAGCAAGTCGCGGACCTATGCAAGGACGCGGACGGTGTGCTGAACGCGCGCGCGCCCGTCACCAGGCGCGCCATCGCCGCCATGGAGCGCTGCCGCATCATCGTGCGCTATGGCATTGGCGTCGACACGGTCGACGTCGCAGCCGCGACCGAGCGCGGCATCTTCGTGGCTAACGTTCCGGACTACTGCCTCGACGAGGTCTCCGACCATGCGCTTACGCTGCTGCTTATGCTCAGCCGTCAGATCATTCCCGCGATTGCGCTGGCCAGGGAAGACACCTGGGCGGTCGCCAAAATGCCGTCGCTGCAGCGACTGCGCGGGCAGACCTGCGGCTTAATCGGCTGCGGCAGGATTGGCTCGCTGCTGGCGGGGAAAGTATCCGCGCTGGGAATGAGCGTGATCATCCACGATCCATTTTTGAGCGAGCCCCGCGCGCGCGAAATTGGCGCGAAACTCGTCACACTCGACGCCCTGCTCGCACGCGCGGATTTCATTTCGCTGCACGCGCCGCTCAACGACGCGACGCAGCATCTGCTCGGCAAGTCGGCCTTTGCCAAGATGAAAAAAACCGCGTCCATCGTCAACACCGCGCGCGGCGGCCTGATCGACGAAGCCGCGCTTCTCGCCGCGCTCGATGCAGGGGAAATTTTCGGAGCGGGGCTCGATGTCTTGGAATCGGAAAACGCCATGAGCCCCGTCCGCAGCGCGCTGGTGCGCCATCCCAAAATAATTGTCACAGCGCACACGGCGTGGCTAAGCCAGCAAGCCCGCAAGACACTTCAACTGCGCGCGATTGAACAGGTCTTGGCGTGCCTCAAGGGCGAAATACCATACGGACTGATCAATCGCGAACTAGCGAAATAGAGCTGCGCGATTTTTCGCGGTAACAATTTCCGTCCGCGGGGTTTCGTGCTGACCAGGACGAAAGCCGGCACTCCGAACGCATTGCCGAACAGGTCAAATTTTTTGTCATTCCGAGGCACGCTGCGTGCTGAGGAATATCTCATTCTGTTGACCTTAGAACTCGCAGAGATTCCTCACTTCGTTCGAAATGACAAAATAACTCACTTTTTCCGAAGCCAGTGACGCCAACGCCACAAGTCGCGAATCCCTTACAGCGACATCTGATCCGGCCGAAGCGTCAGCACCAGTCCCCCCGCAATCGCGGCCAGCAGCGAAATCTGAATCTCTCCCGCGAGCGCCCATCCCGCGTGGCTGGCAATTCCACCCATCAAATATCCGGCAGCAGCGGCGGCGGCGTACAGGCTGGTCACAAACATTCCCGAAGCCCGGCTGGACAAACTGCTGCGCACCGCTTTCACGTGATACGCCGCCAGATTGACGTAAATTGTGCCGCTGCCGATCGCGCCATAGGCGCACGTCAGGATGGCGCGGGGAAAAACCGCTTCCGAGCCGTGAAAGCACAAATAGCCAAGAGCGGAGATGCAGAAGAATGCGGCGCTCAATACAGCTCGCGGCGAGAAGCGGTCCCCCAGCCAGCCGCCGAAAATCGAAAGCAGCGCTCCGGCCCCATAGAAGCTGGCGACGAATCCCGCCGCCTTGGGCGGGTAGTGAAGTCCCTCGCGCAAATACGTCGGATACATCCCCGTAAAACCGAATAGGACGAGGCCTCCGATCACGCTGAGGATCGTCAGTATAGTTGTGTTTCTGTTCAGCAGCGTGGCCGCGCCGAGCAGATCTGTGCGGGCGTCAGCGGCGCGATGCGTTTCGCTGAACCACGGCCGCACGCTGAGCGAGATCACGGCGATCATCACAAAACCAAAAATACCGAACAGGATCATCGGAGCGTGCCAGTTCCGATACGTGCTAAGCAAAAGTCCGCCGACGATGGGTCCACTGAAAGCACCCAACCCGAAAAACACATTCATCGATCCGATGGCTGCAGCGCGGTAACCGACAAAATAATTCGCGGCGATGGCGATCATCACCGTGAGTTGCATGGCCTCTCCAATGCCGGTCGCGGCGAGATAGACCAGCATGTCCGGAAATCCGAGAGCCAGAACGGTAAGCGCAGTCCCAGTGGAAAAAATACCGATTCCGACAAGCAGCACCGTCTTGCGGGAAAAGCGCGCGAGGAGATAACCGGTGGGCAGTCCGGCAACCGCCAGCCCCAGCGTAAAGATCGTCGTGAGAAGCCCGGTGTCGGAAAGCGAAAAGCCGTATTGCGTGCGAACGTCGTGCGCCAGAAGCGGAAAAAGCTGCCGGTCCGCGGCGTTCACCGAATAGGCCAGCAGCAGCACGCCGTACATGGCGATAGCCGAAGCGCGGGCGCCCGCCGGTTCGCGTGGCGGATTCGTCTGTTCAACTGAAATTTGTTCGCGAACTTGTTTTTCCTCCTCTCTCACTGCCGAAACATCATTGCATAGGGTGTCCACGCAGCGCCATCACCAGCGTTGTCGCCGGCTCGGGCAGGATCTTGCTGGCCAGGCTTACCAATCGGGTTTTCGTCCCGAAAAGTAGGCTCTCCGGGCAAGATCCAAACTTGCAACCCTTCAATTCCTTAAGAGAAGGTGTATCGTTAGAAATACCGACTCAGTCCAGCGGATTTTGAAGGCAGGGCCGGCTGGTTTCCCCGAATTTTTCCGCCAGCCAATCTCGATGTCCATCGGTCACATTCCTTCCTCGTGTTTCGTCATGGTAATGACGGAGCAAAGCGAGCCGGTGTAACTCCCGTCGAAAGGAGAGTCAATCATGCAGGCACAGATGGAAAGCTCAGCTCGCAAAGGTGCTGGGCAGGAGGGCCCGTTTCTTCCCGCGATTGAAAGACCCAAAGGGCTGATCCTGAAACTGGTGTATGCCATCTCACGCCGCCAATTCGGAAAAGTGATGACCCCGCTGAAGGTCTTCGCTGCGCGGCTGCCGATTGCCTTCGGCCAGTTCTACGGAAAGATCAGCGCGCTGGACAAAAAACTTCTCTTGCCGCCGGAGACCGCAATGCTGGTACGCCAACGGGTGGCGCAGATCAATGTCTGCCTGTTCTGCATCGATATCGGCCGCCATTTCACGATTAAGGCATCGATGAATCAAGAAAAATTCGACGCGCTCGGGCAATACCAGACCAGCCCTCTTTTCAACGACGCCGAGCGCGCGGCGCTGGACTATGTGACTGAGCTGACCGGAAATAAAAAGGTTGAGCCAGAAACCTTTTCCCGCTTGGCTCGCTACTATTCCGAACGCCAGATCTGCGAGATCATCTGGCTGGTCGCAAGCGAACACTTCTACAACATGACGAATATCGGATTGAATATTCACTCCGATATGTTTTGCGATCCCGGGAAGAAGGCATCCCAGACTCCCTAAGCGCTGCCGTGTCAGCAACAGTGAACCGTGCATGACACCGCGAAGATCGCGAGCGCGTCAGGGGAGGAGTGTCTTGGCTCGGTCTTAATACAATCAGAAAGCAGATTGCTTGGGAAATTGAGGGAGTTTCCGGATGTGCGCCGCTTATCTCATTGTCACGTCGATAGCCGCGATGGCCAATGGCTATGCGGCCTCGAACGACTTCATCCGCCCCAAATGGCTCCTTGCCAACATGACCAGGTTGGACGTGCGCGAATCGTGGCTGACTAAACTTGGCGTCCTCAAAGCGGCCGGCGCTCTTGGGTTGCTCCTCGGAATCCGTGTGCCACTACTCGGAGCAGCCGCCGCAGCCGGTCTTATCCTGTTCTTTCTGGGCGCCGTCATCACCCATCTGCGCGCGCGCGACTACTACTCTATCGGTGTGCCTATCGGTTTCCTGCTGATCGCTCTTGCCGCACTCGTGCTGGAACTACACACCAGAGGGCCTGCGGCGCTAGCATCGGCGGCGAGGTAATTGGAAAAGAGAGTGGGTTGCACGCAGACTGAAACGGTCTCGAACCCGTGAAGAGCCGCGATGTCTAGTCCTCTGAGTGATGCGGAGCGGTGGGCATGAAGTTTGGCTCCCCGGGCAAGATTCGAACTTGCAACCCTTCGGTTAACAGCTAATATGTTCAACGGTTGAGGGAGCCTCTTCCGCCCGCTTGAATCACTGAAAACAAATCACTTAGCAGGAACGAAGACCTGAAAGACGATTCTGGGGCCATCATCAACTGTTAGAAAGCTGTTAGAAAAAAACCGATTCAGATGGTGGCCCGCGCCCTCGGAACCAGAGGCCCTGGTGGTTTTTGGATTTCAGGCTCGTATTGGCTTTACTGAAAGGAACATTGGCCGAAATCTGGCTCAGCACAAGAACTGATCAACGGTAAACTTGATTAACGGGACGATCGGGTTTGCTTAAAGATTCGTGCCTTCTTACGAGGGTACGCCTAAGGAGATTCCGATGCTGTTCCGTACGAGAGGCGCCCTTTGGTGGCGCCTCTTCCTTTCTCTTCCCGACCATGTTCACCTACAGCGCGATTATCGGCCGATATTCGCTGGCCCTCAGAGGTAATCCCACAAGACCTACTTTCGACCTAACGCTCATCTTGAAGAACGTCAACTGCCATGACAAGCTGGTTGCCGATCATCGCTGGATTAATCTGTTCTACATGCTGCCGTTTCTCAGCACTTTGCCCGGTGATGAAGTGGAGTTCGAGGCCGAGACGTACACGTACAGGCGCAAGAATCAGACAGAAGGATGGTCTTTCCGCAACTGCAAACGATTAGTGATCGTAGTGAAAGATGAGAAGTCCCTGTGCAGTCCGTTGCGCGAGCCGATTGAGGAGAAACATCGTGACACGCTACGCAACGCAATGGGTGAAAAATACGAGCAAGCTTTGACACCGTACCTTGTCAAGGGCAGCTATGCTCGCCTTATTAGATCGCTGGTGAGAATGATTAAAACACCAGGAGTGGCAAGCACAATGCGAAGGCGGGAACGAGATCTTCGGTCGTAAGCTACGACGGGACCGTTGCCGAGGGGAGGTTTCTCTCTCTCCACGTTTGAACTTACATTCGATATGCCGATATAGGACGCGATTGGCGTGTTACAATGGGTCCAGCAGTGCCCTTCAGGGTTTTCATACCCTATCAGCCGCAGTTGAGGCTTCTGCTTTACTCCGTCGGTAATCAGGCCGCAGGAGTTTCTGAAACACCCAGGAGAAACCCTAAGTGAATGAGCCGCGTATATGCACGGTTATGTAGGCCGCAGTGTATCCATCTACGACTGTGCCCGCGATCCGCACATTGAAATATTCCAGAGAGCTGCCATTCATCCGAATCGGCAAGAGAGATAACTTTGACCGCAAAGACCTCGATGCGTTTGTCGAAGCGAGAAAGCGGACATGCTAAACATTCCCGGACTCGACTAAGAACTTCCACAGTCCGAGTTCCCTGCAAAGTATTTGCAGGCGCGCGAGTGGGGGGTTGAGTTCACAGGGCGTCAGGGTTAGCAGGAGTGTGGCATCGCGCTCTCGTCGAGCGTACTTCATCGGCGGTAAACTTGCGTGATGCGACCCCTTCGGTATTCCATCAACGTCACGTTGGACGGCTGCGTCGATCATCGTGCAGGTTCCACGGACGAAGAACTGCATCGTTTCTGGGCCGAGAAACTCGCCCAGGCCGATGCCCTGCTCTTTGGCCGGTTCACTTACGAAATGATGCAGGCCGCGTGGCGGTGGCCGGCAAATGCGGTGCGGCCCGAATGGATGGCCGAGTGGATGGAACCCTTCGCCCGCACGATCGATGCGGCAAAGAAATACGTAGTGTCGAACACGCTGGAGCGGGTTGATTGGAACGCGGAGCTGCTGCGCGGAGATTTGGCCAAGGCCGTCGAGCAGCTCAAGCGCGAGGAGGGGGCGAGTAAGGGGCTGTTTGTGGGAGGCGTGAAGCTCCCGCTGGCGTTGGCGGAGCTGGGATTGATCGATGAGTACGAGTTCGTGGTGCATCCTAAGATAGCGGGCCACGGGCCGACGTTGTTCGCGGGGCTGTCGAAGCATGTCGACTTGAGGCTCGTGAGCCTGCTGGAGTTCGGCTCGGGGGCGGTGGCCATGCGGTATGAGCCGAGAAGGTAGCTATTGTACTTGTTAGCCCGATATGGACTGCATATCACTTATTTTAAATGACTTATAGAAGTTCAGGAAACGTAACATTACGTCCATTTTTCGTTGGTTCTTCATTTCGGCTGGTGGTCCGTAAGTCCTTTGGATCAGGAGGTGATCAGCAGGTGGGCGGTGCAAGAATGAAACACTACTGATATTTTGTTACCTGGAACGTACTCGCCTATTTTCCATGAGTTGGACGGCTCGCTGGCTCCTTGGTGCCCCTCCAAACTTTGACCAATGATCTGTGGGCTCTCTGACGCCACATCAGATACAAGAAGAACGCGCCTATAGGTACGGGCAAAGTCATGGCCCAGGCGCAGTCTTGTGGCAGCCACTTGTTGGCAGCGGCGACGAATACGAGCAAAATGGAGCCGAATGAAAGGCTGGAAAGTGTTCGATAACTTACGTAGCTCTTTCCCTGCGGAACGTCCATCCGAATCCATTCAGTCAGTTCTTCGTCTTTTCTATAACCTTCCATGAATGGCTGCTCGATCTGATCTTTGTAATAATCCTCCAGCTCTTTGCGGGCTCTGACCCGTTCCTCTTTCTTTGAGGTCACAAACCTGAGGATGGCCAAGAGCCCCAGAATCACAGGGACCATAAATCACCTCTCACATTCTTTTGTTCCCTCTCAAAACAGACCCATCAAGGCCCTTTGCAAAGCCTCGGCAGCCTGAGCGTCAGTGGTGCCCACATATGCCATTGTGCTGTTGATGGAACGGTGACCTAATGCCTGCCGGATGAGCGCCAGGTTGGCGTTCCCGGCGACGAGGTGTGACGCGAGCGAGTGTTTCAGAACATGCGGGTGACGCTTCTCGACAGCAAGACCAGCACTCTCGGCGACTTTTTGAAAGTTACGAAAGAACTGAATCCGGCTGAGTCTTCCTCCTTTCTGCGATGTGAACAGATAATCGGAACCGTCTGCTGGTCGCTTACGCAGCCACGCTCTCACCGCGGCCGTCTCATCGAGCAACGGTTGTCCGCGATGCTGGAAGAGGGGTTGGACGGTGTGCAGACTGCCCTTGAGGCGTCGGATTGAAATCGAGCCGGACTTCAGGTCGAGATCAGCGAGCTTGATTCCGCAAACTTCAGATGCTCGTAAGCCATGCCGATACGCCAGCAACGTCATGGCCCAATCCCGCACGGAACGTTTTCGTGCAGCCTTGAGCAGGTCGAGCATTTCCTGAGGCGTGAGGATGGTCATTCGACCGTGATTGCGTCGAATGCGATGTGCCTTGTGAACAGAAATGGGGATTACAGCTAGATTTGCCATGCGTTCCTTTCCTGTTTTTCGGGATTCGTGATGCGGACTTACTTGAGGGCATTACCGGAGCAATGTGGCGTCACAACAGCGAGTGGGAAAGTAGATGAAATAAGAGGGTTGGCTGGAAGGATTCGTATATCCGGAAGTGGTTCTTTCAAGGCGCTAACATAGTTTCCTAGCCTGTGACGCTATGCGACCAGCGATTATTTCAAGAGAAGAGACATTTTTTGGATCCGACCACCGAGTTGAACCCGACGACAAATCATAAACAACACACACTTCCTCGACTCCAAACTCAGGCCAATCTCGAAGTTCTTTCCAATGAGTGGTCAAAAAGCGAATATCAACGGAATGGTGGCCGAGTTCTTCACCAAGATATTGGCCATCCTGCTTATGCTCGCCAACTGCCAATAGAGTTGTTGTTTCACCCTTTTCACTCCGCTGTCCAACTGGATCCCAATGGCTCGTGCCCGAAGGCGAATGCAAGTAAACTTTGAAATCAACCCCACGAGAAGGATTGGATCTAACTTCAATAAAAGTCTTATTTGAATAATCAGGAGGGAACTGTCTGTTAATCTGATCTTGCAACAACCTCCTGACACTCGCCTGTTGCTTGTTATTCGGACCCTTCTTGTAACCCATTTAGTATTCCTCCTTTGGAGTACACCGTACCCCGCGAGATGCCTAGCCGTCACTCAGCTTTCAGTTTCTTGATATCCTCCGGAAGATTTCTCCTAGATTCCTCGGACCACTTCTCACTTTTGCTCTGCCAAAACTTATACCCGCCAATGCCGACAGCAGCTGCGATGCCCAAGGGCAACCAGGCCGCTCCCAGCACGCCACAAATCAAGAGGTCCGTGAAGGTTATTTTCTTTCTGCCATCCGGCTTAATCGCAAGCATTTCATTTTTCTCCTTGTCGAGTCTTCACGTTTATCGGCACCGTGATTAGTAGCTGAGACCGATTCCGAGGATGACTCCACCGTCAGAACACCAGATCCCCGGAAGCGGGGCCTTGGCGTAGAGAACGCGGAGCCGCTGACGATTCAGGTATTGGACCGCTGCAAGAATGTTCCTGCCGTCGATCACAATGCTGCCGTGAGAGTTTGGTTCGGGTTTGTTTCCTGCCCATGCGCCGGGACAACCGTAGAAAATACGGTCCCATTGCTTATCTGTGAGGGATTCACGTACGGACGTATCTCGCATTTGCATCTCCTTGTTTGTGGCCATTAGCTCTGCTGTGCTGCGTCGTCTCCGGCTCCCTCCTTAAGCCGTTCTTGGATTGCCGCGAAGTCGGTGGGATAACGGTCGCGGATGAACTCTTGTTCCTCGGTGCTCAGGCCATCCCATGCTGTGCGAGTGTTGCTGTCACCGAGTAGTTCATCCCAGTCGAACAGGTGATACGTTGCCGCTGGTTTGCCGTTGAACTCCACGTAGGAAACGACACCGCCATTCACCTCGATGAGAATGCCCTTCAGTCTCTTTGCCATGGTTCATGCCTCCTGAGTCGTACTGAAGTTGATTCGTTCACACAGCACATCGATTTCTTCGTTGCTGAGGGGAACGCCTGCCTCCTCCGCGATATCGCGTAGATCGCCTCGGTTGTGTTCGTCAGCCTCTTGCCAGAGCCTCAGAGACGCGAGAATCGTGGCGTGCTCGCGTTTTGTGATGGAAATATGGACGCGTCGTTTCTTCTGTTTCGACATTGGTGTATTCCTCCATTGATGTGACTTTCGGGTGACAACAGCAACCGCGGGGGAGGCTCGTGGGGTTTACAACGGCAGCGGGACTGACGGGCTTGAGAGCCTGTGTTCTGGCCGGGCCTCCTTATGCCGGATGGTCCTTTCGAATGAGAAGACTCCCTGCGAGACCTATGCTCCGTGCTTTCCTAGCGCTTTCTTAGAGTCCTTGCGTGGGCCTGGCCGGTCGATACTCTTCAAAGGTTCGCTGGGAGCATCGATCTCGTCGCTTTCGTATGGTTCGATTTCTTTATTGCACGTTGGACACTTGTCGTTGCAGGCGCAACTCCATTCATCGCTCCATTCGGTTCCGTCGTACGGACACTTGTAATGGTTAACAAACCGGATCTCTTCGGCCTGGTCTTCGTCTCGGGCTTCAAATGTGCCATCGAGAAACCCGGCCGAGTATGCCCAGACACGAATCTTGCCGTTATTTCTTAGGTCGAGCGCAAAGATGCCGTTTTCGCATTCTCCGTCCTTTGCGCGCAACCGCTTCGCCGCACGGTCCCTGGTATCCGTGTTCTTATAGGGGCCGCGTAACGTTGGTTCGATGTCGCCTACGATTTCAAGAACATACGCTGCAACTACGACGTTCCTTTTCATTTCATCCTCTTTTCTCCCGCTGTGCGGGCCTAAAGTTTTGCGATCTTGCGTGCCTCGACGATCAAAACATTTAGCGTGCTGATCCGGTCTTCGGACGGCGGAGCGTTGTCGCCAAACTCCTTTTCCGTTTTCATTCGAGCAACGAGGTTAACGAATGTCGCCATCTGTGGGGACTTGGCAATCAGCCGAGCATTAGCACGATATTCGCTTGGCTCGGGCAACCCGAAGTCCATCGCTGAGTCTGCGTAGCAATCAGCAACAAGAACTTCGTCGCTAGAAACTACGTAACGCCCTTCTTCGACTCGCCAAGTGCCCGAATCGTGCTTTGTTTTTGGGATGTTCTCAGGGTCCTCGTTTCTGCGCTGGGCATCCGATGCTAAGATCGCGGCATTGGCCACCATGAGCGCCGCGTCCGTCTCTTTGCCATCTGCGTCCCCAGGGCCGTTAAGCCACAAGTCCAACACACCGGCCGCTTGTTTCAGGGCTGCCAGTAGATCGGGCTTTGCTGGTAGGACGAAGTCGGGGTCGTCGTTGCGGTGGCCGTGGGCTGCGATGTTGGACAACTCCGTGGATAGGTGTGTGTGGATGTGGGTTACAAAAGCCTCGCTGACTTCGGATGCCTTTAACGTTGGCAATAACGCTTTCAACTCCTCTTCTGCCGCGGTCAATGCAGCATCCAAAATATCTACGTAGGCATCCGGGTCGAGCAACTTCTTACGTGCTGACCGAACTGGATTCGTTTTCTTATTCCTCTTCATTGTGTCCTCCCTTTATTTGCACCGTCTCTTTGTCCGGCGTGTTCATTACTTGATCCTTTTCTGCCGCGAAGATAGCGGCTTGTTTCAGCGTTGGTTGCTTTCGCCGGACGGACGGTGGACCTAGACGAACGCATAGGACACAGGGAATCTCCGGTCCGTGCGTCCGTGCTAGTCCGCGACCACAAAGCGGGCATTTCTTTTCAGCCAGAGATTCCTGCACGGAGGTGTCTTGCATTAGCGCACCTCCGTCTTCGTGATTATCGGCCGGCCACAGCAACGGCAGATACGGGTGTCTTGCGCTTCATCCAGTGTGGCCCGCATGATGTCGGTGTCGTAGCCGGAGTTTTTCCAATCATCGCCGACGAATCCGAAACAGGAATCCGCGTGTTGCCACGCCTCCCCGTCGAAGTATTCGCCGATGATTCCCCACACCCCTTCTCGATTCACTTTCGCGATGAAATCCTCGCGATCGCGTTGCAGTCGTGAGGCAGGGATGTCGGGGTTAGCTTTTGGGTTGAAGCAGTCGCCTTCCAGGTCCTCGAGAGAACACGTTTCGTCGGGCACCATGCGGAGCCGCACATTGCCTCGTTTCGGGTCAATCGGCTCTCCGCTGGAATACTCGGCTACTTCGTGTTTGTCCCATTCCATGCGCGTGCGGGCATTGGACAGAGCCCACTTGGCCTGAAATCCTCTTGCCCGCTCGCGTTGATACAGCCGAAGCAGTTCCTTCTTTCGTTTGGTCATTCTCACGATTGCACCTCCGAGGTGGGATCAATTGCGGTAGCGGATGGGGGAACGGAATCGAGAGCTGGTGCGATGCGCTCTATCTCTTCCCAAGAGACGACATGGCAGCCAGCCTTGACAGTTCCGTCCGGCTCAATGCGGTCTAGGGCGTATGGGCCGAGGTGGATGGTGTGTCCGTTGCGAACGTAGGCTTGCCGGGATTCACGGATCTTCCTGACGAAAGCCAGTGCTCGCTTGGCGTGGGAGACGGGGAATCGTGCTCCCCGGCTGGTCACCACTTCATCCCCGTCGATTCGCAGCATCGTGGGAACGTCGTAGAGACAGCCGGAGTACTGCCCAGCCCGCCATTTGGTGATTAGTTCTTGCTGACGGACGAGGGCTTCTGCCCGCTCCCGTTTGGTTTGCTCTGCTTTTTCCGCTGCTCGCTTGGCTTCGCGCTTGCGAATCGCGGTAAGTGCGTCGGAGTCGAGCTCCGGCACTTCGGGGATATTCGGAACGGGCAAGCCGAAGAATGCGCAATAAGCGAATGCCTCATCACGCAAACTGAACGGCATGCTGGTGGTTCCATTCCTTCGTGTAGGACGATCTGGCCCGAGCAGATGTGACGATGTGCTTGTCTATCCGCTCGGCATAGTCGGCCAGGTTGCCCGCATGATCGTCCGCGGTTAGCTCGCTTCCGCTGTACCGCCCGTGGCATACGTTCGGAACGTGGAAGACTGGAATGCCTGACGGAATCGCGGAACGAACAGCAGAGCAATGGCTGGAGGTTGTGACACTGTAGGTGGCGGTGGTGAACAGGACTGCCCGTTCCCCGGCATCGTTCGTGACATGACGAGCGATTGGGAAATGCGAGCCGTAGCTATAGATGGTGTCGCCGGTGAAGTAGAGATTTCCCTGGCGATTACGTGCTTCGTCTTGTGTGCCGTGAGCCCATAAATGTGGGATTTCACCGGTATCGAAGACGCACTTCTTTCTTTTATTCATGACACAGCTCCTTTTTGTGGGAAATGACTGCGTGCAGACACACCCCGACCGGGGAGTGTTTGAGTTCAGGGAAAACGGGTTGAGGCGAGCCTGGAGAACTTAAGGATTACGAGGTCAGGACTCCGATCGGCGGGAGCAGTTCGTGAAATACGGGGGAAAATAAAGGCGGGAGATTGCTTTTCCTACTCAGCTTGAATGGAAATCGAAGCGATCGTCGCCCCAGAGTCTGGGTCCGCCACGGCCGCGAGCTTGTAGACATCTGTCCACCGCTCATTGCATTCGTGGCAGGAGACTCTCTGTGCGATTTCGCCCGCGTCGAAGTCCATGGACCCGCCCTCGATGTCCCACGAACCACAGAAGAGACATGCGAGGCCACGTTGTTCGAGGTATTTCTTGGCTTTTTCTGGATTCATTAGTTGTTGCCTCCATTTTGTTCTTCCGGTGTTGCTGTGTCCCAGTCGAACTGGTGAATGATTCGGGTGATAGTGCGGTTTTTCAGGTTTTTGGCAATGCTCTGCACATGAGACAGTGAAGCCGCATCTGCCGCGATGACGTAAGGACGCCGCTCGCAGACATGGGCGACTGCATCTTCTGCCGTCTTTGCCGCGACGTAATCCCAGAACCATTGCTGCTGATCGTCGTCGTAGCTCACCACTAGATATTTCTTCATCGTCGTCTCCTTTTGTGTGAGTGTCGTTCTGAATCAAGCTGACTTTTTGGGCTTCGTCTTGCTGATCAGATAATCGTGGGCGTCGGCAGTATTATTTGCGACCACTTCCAACGCCTTGCACGTACCGCGGAGCACCGCAGGAACAACGCGTTCATTGAACAAGTCCTTCGCCTTCTTGGACTGATCCTTGATGAACGGTTTGACCTGATGATGCTCGAAGTAAAAGCTGATTCCTGGAACACCAATCGACATACGCATGATTTGTACTTCCTTTTCTGAGTGAGCTTTTTTTAGTCACTCCTCCAACCCGCTCAGGTGTGAACGGGCTGGGAGCGAGACTAAATGCCGTCTCGAATCCTCCTTCCTTGAGTTTTGGTGAGCTTTACGCCGCTTGGCTTACGGACGTGCGGAGCTTGGCGGTAAAGGCGGAAAGCAGCTTTCTACTTGGGATGTAGCCGTAGATCGCAAGCATATTCACGATCGTCCCGCCCATGGCAAAGCCGACTCCTATCGGGGATGTTCCATGCGCTAGGTAGTTCGCTCCTTCCGTCAGAAGTATGGTTAGACCTGGGCGTCGCTGAATCCAGTCCAGGCAATCATTCGTTGTGAGGATGTCTCGGACGTAGGGGATCTCTTCGACCTTGTGAAGAGCTGCCCAAAAGAGCGTCCAAAGACAGATGCCGGCCAGGATAGCGCCAATCATCGTGGGTGTGAGAAGCATATGTATCTCCTTATTTGGATTTGAATGCAGAAAAACCCCCTGGGGCTCGAAATGAAAAAGCCAAATCGAGTTGGTGGGTCCATCTAGGGCTATCGTGGTTTTTAGATTTCTGTCTCGCGTGTTCGCTTTACTGGATGGAAACCAGCAACGAAATGGGAGAAGCACGAGAATCAAATCACGATAAACTTGAATCAATGCGGGACAATCGGGTTTGCTTGAACATTCGCACCTGTTAGCAATGATGGGTCGCGACAAGGAGATTCCGATGATGTTCCGTACCAGGGGCAGCTTTCACTAGCTGCCTCTTTTCTTATACAAGCGATGCTTAAAGGTTTAGAAAAGCTAATAGAAGCGGGACCGATCACTTGCCGCGCTGTTGCCGGGCGCTATTCGATGTCCACTCGGCGGGACGGTGAGCGGGTAATCTTCGATCTCACTCTTCTCTTAAAGAACGTCACCGCCGTGGTGATTGATATAGCTCCTCAGTCGGTGATTGAACCAGAGCCTCAGTCAATGACCGGCACATGCAAACGAGAACTGATAGCAGATCACGTCTGGATAAGGGTATTCGACGGGTCGATGCTGTTTCTTGGGGCGATCTCCGGGGATAGGGTCGAGTTCGAAGCCGAGCTGTATTCTTACACAAAAGCAAACGGAGAGAAGGGCTGCTCCTTCCGCAAATGCACTCGACTTCGTATCATCGTGCGCGACCTGGATGGATATACATCCGATCCCAGGCGACAACATTTACAAGAGGAGCAAATGATTCAGCTTGCGCAGATTGTTGGGGAAGAACCGGTGGAAGCTTGGGGTCCGTATGCCAACCAGTGGACTTGTCGGAAGATATTGCGAATGTGGACAAGGGCCGCTCGAAAGGTTTTGTTATCTAAAGGGAGCATTCGCCCCCAGGTCGGGAGAAAACACAAAAGCCCGACCACCGTGAAGTGATAGGGCTTTGGTGATGCTGGAACCCGGATCGTGAATGCAGACCACCGGACGGCAGGACCTGGTTTCGATGTGATTGGCACCGCTGCATTATGCCGCCAGCAAACTCATAGGGATTCTAAGAACTGATAAATCTTGAGCGCTACTTCTTTCTCGTTCACCCCAGCTTCAGCCAGAACTCTGGAAACCTTGCCTGAAAGGGCTCCGCGCGTAAGATCGTTTGCCATGGCCTGGACTTGAGCTGGCGAGATCTTGTCTTGTTTGGTCTGCTTGAAGCGTTCCAGTTGGTTCGCCAAACTGACGATGGCAGCAACGAACACCCCATCGTTTACTTTCACGGCCTCGTACAGATTTGGGTTTTCCTTACCAGCGTGATGCACTTCATTGAGTACTTCGATTGCTGATTTCATTTATCGTCTCCTTGTTTGTTGACTGACTCCGGTTTCATTTCCTTCGAAAAGAGTTCGGCCGGGCTCTCCAACGAGGCACAGCCGTCGCGAACGATCGCCTATAAGTAAGGGCCTTTTCTGGCTCATGTACGATCGTCGGCAAAGGGTTCTCCGACAGATCTTTCCCACCCAAGAGCCTGACCGTCTTGGGATGCTTTTTATGGACGTTTTCAATAGTCGGTGCAACATTCTTCAGGTTCCGGTTGATGCGCCTGGTGGGGTTCCTACTAACGACCTTCAACTTCCCGAGTTTCTTCCCAAGATCTACTTGGCTCCCGTCCGCAAGGGCCAGCTTTATCGATGCCAGGACCGCTTCGAGAGCTCGCTTAGCTTCGGCAGGCTTTACGCCAGTCTTCCGGACTATCGCGGCTACTATCGTTTTTTTAGTCGTGGTTGGCATCGGTACCTCTGGTTTTTTGTTCGCTGGCGGCTGAGGTCGATGGATCCTCTCTTAAACCGACATTCGACGGACCAGCTGAAACCCGGTTTCTTGCGGACGATGATCGTGTAGTGCTCAAACGTAATCCCTGTCATGCCGTGGGCCGTCTCGTGGTGGTGGTCGAACGAGTTCTCAATCGCTTGCAACATGTGTGCCGGATCAATGCGATCTTTCAGAGATACCGGCCTGTCGGTCTCTTCCACCACTCGGTAAGTCACACGATCACCTCAGCAACGGATTTCCTGGTATTTGTAGAAGCAGCTTGCACCTTTAGAAGGGGCTTCTTCTATCACTGCTCGGAGGATCGAACTAACACCATTTTACTGCAATGCCAGACCCAGCCAAAGACATACGGACCTACGTCCTCTCTGGAGTCGGCGGGTGCTTTTTGATTTGGTCGTAACCTGGGCGCGTTGGAGCAGTTAGACCCAACCCATAAAGCAGACGAATCGTATGGACGCTCAGTTCCAGCGTAGGCGTCGGCCGAAGAGCCTAACATTGAGGTTCCCTCCAGATCTCGAACGGGCCCTGGCGCGAGCCAGCCGTTGACAATGTTCGTTTTAACCTTTAGGTTCGGCAACTATGAAGGAGGAGACCTTGAACGCTGAATCTGTTCCGGTGGAAGTGCTGTGTAAGGGCTCTTGGTTTGCGCTCGAGCAATGTGGTCGTCTCTTGCGAAGCGCCGTTCAGGTCTTCGATAGCGGCGATCACGCAACGGGAGTTGTACTTGCGATGTTCGCCCAAGAAGAGCTTGGCCGCTCGCGAATCCTCCGAGAAATGGCCAAGCGTACAGCCGGGGGAGAATCGTTTCGCCCGGATGATGTCCAGAATGCCTGTGACGATCACGTCGTAAAGCAGCGAGCCGCCGTTCTTAGCATTACCTTGATCGGCGAACCGGGCGGCACGATTGACCGATTGATGCGTGAAATGATGTGCCTCCGGCCAGGGACGGAGGAATACCGTCGAGCTAACGGCAGGTTGGATGAAGCCGTCCAGGCAAAGGGTAAGCGGTTACCTCACGATCGCCACGATATGCGTACGTCCGCGCTCTACGTGGATATTGATGATGACGGAAGTACCTGGAATAGACCCTCAACACTTAGCCGGGCTAAGGCTTACGAGATAATCTGTGGTGCAGTTAACGATTACGCCGGTCAGTATGATCCCGTCCGCATCGGCATCGTTGAGGAGGAGTTTCCGCCTATGGCTGCCGCTCGCACGGCTATCTCCTCCCAGTTAAATCTTGTTTCTCCACGTTGGCCGAGCGAAGTACAAGCCGCTCGGCAGACCGCATGATACCGGCGAGGGCTCGTGGCGGCGATGGGAGCGGACGTGACGAGTGCATATTTTCCGCTCGTGGGCTACACCATTCAAATAATCAGAGGGTCGGGCCGCGTTTCACCGCGTGCGGTGGTGTAAATCGTAATCGCGCTTACAGAGGATTTTCCGGATGCCCCGTTCCTCTAAGATGTGACGTAGCATATCCCTGTAGGTCGAAAGTCACAGGGGCCCAACATGCTGTTAGAAGAATCTCGTCCAGCACTAGTAGTCCCTGGTGCCCATGACGCGCGTTAGATTCATCTTCAACCAGTTGCGCCGAGTCGCAATCGGGATAATCGTCGGCGCTATAGCCGCCGCATTCTCGCATCTCTTCTTCCGCGACTCTGTTTTCCTCCCGACCATTCGCTTGAAATGGCGAGCCTCTGATCTTGCCCACGACTTCAATGGCTTTCGTGCATTCGCGCCGGAACTTTACGCGGTCCTGGTTGGACTCGCGGCGCTGATCCTGATTCCCACAAGCTTTTACCTGTGGCGCTTTCTGCGCGCTTGGTGGTCAGGGATCACGAGCATCACCTCCTTGGTATCCGTGGGCCTAACCGCAGCTGTGCTTGTATACGGCTTGCGATCCCCTCGAATCGCCACGGGGGTTGTTGTCCTCGTGCTCATAGCCAGTATCACTGGCGAATATTGGCGATGGACCACGCCGCCCAACCAAACCCCGAGGGACCTAAAACTCAATATACCGAAGCAACTACTTGATCCGAAAGCTGACCAGCCATGGGATTCTATTGGCACCGATGACCCAATCGACCGTTGGGATCAAGATATTATCGGGCGTATCGCCGTTGTAGAGCTGCTCGCCGATTACGCCCTACGCGCGCGGACGCCGGTCGTGGCGTTACACGGCGATCTCGGCGATGGCAAAACGTCCGTGCTAAACCTCCTCCGACAGGCCGTTCGAGGAAAGGCAATCGTTGTTTCGTTCAGCGCATGGCTGCCCGGGTCGGAACGGACTCTCGCCATCGATTTGTTCGCGGATATTGCCAACGAGTGTCGGAGGCACCTCCACGTTCCGCAGCTCCGAAAACGCGCAGTTGCATACGCACGCACTCTGAGCGCCTCCGTTTCTTACTTCGGAGGGCTGCGGGAAATCCTGCCGCCGCAGTCCCAACGCGAAGAGATTGATGAGTTGCGAGCGGCTCTGGCGCGAGTCCCTATGCCCATACTCGTGCTCCTCGATGACGTAGATCGCATGCAGCGCGAAGAGATTCTCGTGCTCCTCAAAATCCTTCGTGGCGCAGGTTCGATCCCGAACGTCACGTTCGTCTGTGCCTTCAGCGAGCAAGCGGTCAGAAACGAACTTAAAAAGGAGGGGCTATCGGAGGACTACTTGGAAAAGTTCTTCCCAGTCACCGTCCAGCTTGCTCCGCCTGCACCAGAGGTCCTCGGAGAGTTATTCCGGGGGAGGTTGACGGAGGCCTTTCGTCAGCAGCACTGGTTTACAACCACTGATGATGAAAAGAAGTTCTCGGAACTCTTGGAACGTGCCTGGAGCGACTCGCTCTCGCGCCTATGCACCAACCTACGCAAGATCGGACTACTGTTGAGTGACATCGTGACCGCATCCCGGCCGATCGTCGGCGAGGTAAACGCTTTTGATCTAGCCGTAATCGAAGGCATCAGGCGCTTCTATCCTGAGGTCTATAGGAGGATCCGAAAGAATCCATTATTCGTAACCTACGCAACAAGCAACTGGTCGAAGGGCCGATTCTTCGTCGAGGAGGGGAAGAAGAATGGATTGAGCAGAGTTCTTCAGGGCTCTTGACGCTACGATCAGCGAGGCAAGCGATCCACCGGCGGTGGAGGCAATGCTCAGCTGGATCTTCCCAGACTACGCCGCCACCAAAACTACCGGAAGACGTTTCCATGGGCTCTCGCGACGTACGGATCAAAGTATCGCCGAAGAGGAGAAACGTATCTGCGATCCAGATTATTTCCCCATTTACTTCCGGGCAGCCGTGCCCCAGGAAATGTTCAGCGACGCGGAACTCCGCGACATGTTGGATGAGCTTGCTGAAGCCAACACTGACTCAGAGGTCGAAGCTATCTTCAGTCGTGCGCTCGATGAGATTCCGAAGGGGCACCCCAAGCGGGACGATTTCCTTTGGAAACTCGGCCGAGCCTTAGAGCAGGTGAGCAATAATGTAACGGCCGAGCGACTTGCCTACGCAGCGGCCGCTCGAGCGGCCGACTACGCCTACGACCAGATGAATATCGGCGAAGCTTCGAGGGCACTCAATATCGTATTTATCGCGGCTCAGAAACTGTCAGCCACGTCGGCCGGGCAGCGAATCCTCGAGGGTGCTATGGACCGCGCAACGGATGATACCTTCGCGAAGAGACTTCTCGAGTACACGCAAAACCCAGATCGCAACAAGATTCTGACGAACTTTTCAAACATAGACCCCGAAAAGCTAAAGCGCGCATTCATCGATCGGATGCTCCATAGGTATGGTCCCACCGTGGATACCAATCAGGTGGATATTACGAAGGGGGATTGGCAGGCGTTTCTCATCTGGGCTGGCAACTCGGACACGGACGGCACAGCCGAGCAGGAGTTTTGGCGTAAGTTCATCGGAACGAGCCGGAAAAGGCTCGCCCAGGCGATCAACTTCCTGTATCCAGGTGGCAATGCGATTTGGTCAGAAAATCCAACAACTATCATTGACAAGCTGTTCCCAACGGCGGAGACCGGGCAACTCTTGAGGACTCTTCCCGCAGAGGACCTGGACGAGATCGAAGCGAAAGGGATCGAGAGGTTCGAACGCCTTTTGCAAGGGAAGTATCCACGGGGGCCGGACGAGTTGTGAACTATCCGTCCGCTCAGAAGCTCCTCGAATGCTCTCAGTCACGGTTCTCGATAGACGGTGCAAGGATTGTCGGCGGCCCTTCCCCTGTGCAAAAGCTGAGCGGGTTGCTGGCCACCATGAGGAGTTCTTGTCTCTTTATGCAAACCAGGGATTTGAGGCAGATAAGCCTGATTTCGCTGTACAGGCTCTATCGAGCTGTCTTCGACAACGATTGGCCGGTCAAATCGCGATTTATTCTCCTCTGTTATTCACTTTGAATGTTGCTTTCGTGATATATCCCCTAGCGGATAAAGCAAGGCTAAGCGAACACACTTCGTTCGGCGCGTGGCACCGCTGTGTCTGTTCCAAAAAGTTATTCGAAATCGATGCCTTGCTAGGCATCTGGCGATTGGTGCCCTGCGTTCTTGCGTCCCCGCATGCGTTGCCTGAATCGTGCGACTTGATTACGCGCAAGTCTCTCTCGTCGAGATTCTTCTCTAAAGCAACACCCCTGCTTCTGGATGGTGTACCCCTTCTTACTACCTGGAAATGTTTTCGTCGCCTTGCCAGCGATCGTGAGCACCCTCTTCTTTTCCAACCCTTTTATAAGGCGGCCCGCATGCTTCTCGGAGAAAGTGCTCCACTGTGCTATGTTTTTATGCGTCGCCGAAGCCCACCCTTTACTGCCCTTGAGACTTGTACGTTCCCTCATGTGTTTCCGAATGGCGATCAGAATCGCCCGCTCACCGTTGGAGAGCGCCTTCCAATCATTAATCTCCTTCTCGCTGTAGACTTCTTTCTCGTGCTCCTCCAAGAAGCTCACCACCTTCACGACGTGAGCTTCCGGCATTTGTTCTTTCAGAGCCTTGGGCAGTTTTCTCATGAGGGCGGTCGCTCCCTTCCCTGAGAACCATAGTTGAACGGTAGACATTTTGTCCAGCGTAAAAACTGCACGGTGGACATTTTGTCTACCGAACGACGGACATTTTGTCTGGTGTTATCCCTGTATTGGATTGCAAACAGAATAGTTACCAAGGTATGTCTCTTTTCTCCCTTTGGTAAGGAACTCAAGACCCTTCCATATTCACAATGTTCGACTGAATCCAGATTCCGTCTGGAATAAGGTACCGCCCCTCCAGAGGCTGAAGAGGGCTGGTATGGAGTCCGGGAGGAGCGAGCCACCAGCGAGCGACTACGGAACTGGAGTCACAGAGGACATTTTGACTACCGACCTCATCTTGGAGCTGAATCTTTACCACGATACTCGGTACGCTTGAACCTCTTCGAGTTCCGGCCCTGCGCTCACTCGATGCTGGACACCTCTCGGCGCACCTGATGGGTTGTGTGTTCCTGAAGAGCATCCGAGTCAGTCACGAAATCGCGCTCGATGTAAGTTCCCAGCTTTGGCTCATTACGTATTTATTAGATAATGGATATATATATATTTATCAGACAGATTTCTTGAGGAGATCATGATGCGAAGACAAGAAACGCAAACATTCCGGGGCGAGATTAAGAACGTCAAGAACGTCAGTACTCGCAGCGGACGAAAAATGATTACATTCGAAGTGGACGGATATCATTTCAAGGCATTCGGCGACCAAGCCGATGCCGTTGAGCGGCTCCAGAGCGCACACGCTGAGATTGCTGCCAAGCACAACACCTTTCACGGCAAAGATGAATATGCGGTTGTCACGGTTGCCGGTGAGGTTGGCGGTCATCGAATACAAGCGTCAGATACTCGCGGACCTGCTATCGCGTCATCGCGCAGCGCGTTGACCCTGAAGAATCCAGGACGGCACAACGGCAATCCGAAAGACTTAATCCAGAGATGGATCATGCCATTTATCGACGAACTGACACCCGAAGAATGGCGCGTTTGGAGCACCGACAATCGATTTAAGAACGACCGAGTCTGGCCGCGTTATCCCGAGGAGTCACGCGAGCATCACGTCGCGTCTTATACGATGACCGCCGATGAAGAAGTGAAGCGACTTCCCGACGTTAAAGCGAGATTTGAAAATCGTTTGAATGAGGTCAGAATGGCTTTGCGTGAAGAGAAATGTCCCGATCAGACGCAGCCGCCCGCCATGCAAACACAGGTGTGTCGCACGGTGGGAAAAGATGCCGATAAATCCTGCCAACTCATCGGCGCGCTTGTGCCGAGTTGATTCTATGGGGGCAGATTGGCAAAGGCCCCCAAGTCGTATTTGGCTAATACCGCTCAGCGTCGAGGAACTCACAAAAACCCTCTACACGCCGAATCGCTTCCTTAAGGCCTGCGTCAGTCACTTCAATCCGTCTCGGCCAAGAGGAGTCCGACGCCTGAAAAAGTTGCTTCTCGATTTCGTCCACGAAGAGGCCCGAAGGGAAGCGAAGCGCGTGCTCCTGACTCTGTCGTCTTGTCATTCCGAAGGGCTCTCCGCCGTGCTCAACGTCATTGCGCGCAAGATTGACTTCTTCCAGGTCATCGAGTGGGACAGGTCCTTTCTCCCAGTCGATACCGTATGTGGCCAGAAAGTGCTTCTTGTATCGCTGAAGCCAGTTCTTTCCGCTCGCCGTCACAGGTGTTCCATAAAGCTCAACGAAGGAACTCAGATAATCGCGCAATGCACCCTGGACAAGCTTTAGCGCGGCCTGGCCCTCAATGTTGAGGGACTCATTCGCTTCTTGCCATTGCTCCAGGAACGGCGGCTCGAAATCGACAGCGGTTTCGGGATCGAATGGAGGCGGCGCATAGGGTTCTTCACCATCATTGATTTTTCGTTTCGTCTCGCGGAAGGGGCCGGAAGCCGCTGCGTAGTGCCGTTCGATGAATCGGAGTTTGTCTCGCAGTCCGGCTAGGATGTCCATTTGTGTGTTCCAACCCCGTCGGTCTGAACTAACGCGGAATAATCGCCAACGTGGCGATTCGTTCGCGGATTGCTTCGGTAACGCCATTGTACAAAGGAAAGAATGCGTCCAATCGCGCTTGCCCTTTGTCATACCAGTCGGACGAGAACATTGTATCTCCGCTTGTCTTGATCTCCAGAATCTCGCGTCTCACAACTGCGAGGCAGGCTTCGAGTTTGAGATAGATATCACGCGGATAGAATGGACTTAAACGTTCGATTACCAGCACGGTCTTATTCTGGGCGCTGGCTAAATCGTTCAATCGCTCAACTAGATTTGCAACCCGCTCTTCCCGGTTTGGCTGAGGCCCTATCATCACTTCCATCAATGGACGGGTTCTCTGGATTGCAAGTCTGATCTCTCCCAAGCCCTCGAACACCTTTTTGTACGCATCAAGTTCCACTTCAAAGTGTGCGCGAGTCACGAATGTAGAACGGTCGAGTTGTGCCCGGTAGTGTTCTAACTCTTGCGCGAACCCGGCCCTCAACTTTTCGATCTCTTTTGCGTACTTAGCCTTCTCCTTTTCAAGAATCCGGCCCAACCACACTTCGCCTAGCCATCGAGAGAGACCGAAGACAGCAGCGGTCCCGCCAACAGCGCCACCAAAGATTATCTCTCCAGCCGTCAGCCACGCAGACCAGTCCATATTGGTTTTTCTCCCTGTACCGGGCACTTTTTCATAGCACTGTACGGAATGTATAATAGGTCTCTTCTGGGCACGGGAAGAGGGTAATGCGCGTAACTCGTATAATGCTCTATGATCGGTTCCCGTTCAGCACGGATTTCTTCAACCCTGTCGAGCGAGTTCTCGCTGAAGAATGGGAGAGTCTCAAAGGGAAAGCAATCCAATATTTGCAGGCAGGTAAATATTCTCCAGACTCCGAAGATAAACTGAAGAACGGCGGATTTGAACTGTGGAAAGCCAGGAATAAAAGTTACAAACAAGAGTTTGAAGTGCTGTACAAATCCGCGAAGATACCTGAATACGTCATGCTTGAGGGGCAGTTCAAGGATGCGAGTTTCGCCTTCATCGCATTGGCCCTGGAGAAGTTGGGACATCCGATCTGGTATATAGCCGCTGATCTCGACGCCTCCGAGGAAGTGCGAAGCGTGTCTTCACCAGCTTTGACGATCACTTCGGAAGCTGTTGATCGCGCTCTCAGTGACGCCGAAAGTCTCATCCGGGCCAATGGAGCAACAAGCGGGCTTGATCGTATTCACACGGTTTTTCACGGATACTTACGCGCTGTATGTGAAGATGCGAACATTAGCTTCGCGGCTGACTCAGGAATCACGCGTCTATTCCAACTTGTGAGAACAAGCCATCCGAAGCTGCGCGTTGCCGATCCTGAGGCAGCAAAAAGGATAGACCAGATTCATCGCGGTATGGCCCGGATAGTGGACGCGCTTCAGCCGTTGCGGAATCAGAGCAGCATGGCCCACCCCAATGAATCGCTGCTTGAAGAGCCGGAAGCCATGCTTGCAATCAACTGCGTCCGGACGCTACTCCACTATCTCGACAGCAGGCTTCGCTGACCGAAACCGTGGAAATCGTCGTCTGGATAAGTGGCACAATGCAAATCGAGAAGGCCACCGTCTATATGTATTGGTTCATTTCATGGTGGAGCACGGTACCTGACTGGGCGAAACCACCACTTCTTGTCGCGGGTCTTGGACTCGGTGCATGGATTTTTGTTAGAGCGATCCCTTATGTAAAACGGCACGCATACATCGCGGCACTCAGAAACCTTGAAGAAACTAAGAGAGCGATGATGCTTGAAGCAATAAAGCGCGGACAATCCGCAACGAATCTCAAGATCGTGGACATCAATCCAATAATCGAACGAGCGAAATATCCCCGATGGTTAATCAGAAGAGCAATGCAGTGGGAGGCTGATAAGCAGCGTTTCGGCTCTTAGGAATACTTATTGTGGGTTGAGATTCGATCAAGATCTTCCCGATTCGCATTATAGACATACAAAGCGGAAGTCTCGTGTTCCGCCGAGCTATCGAGTACATCCCGGTACTTCACAACAAAATGATAAATCCCAGTCTTCGTCCTGTTGTTTATACTGTCCCAGTCAGGGAAGTTGTAGAGATCAATATTTGTCAAACCAGTTTTTTCTCCAACTCCAAGCAGAGTATTGTAGCTCTGCGTTGTATGGTTTAAGGCCTCCACGTTGAGTGGTCCGCTAACGGAATCACAAGCGACTCTGAAGCTCTCGATCCTCGCAACAGTTCTTCCATGATTCGTAATCCGGACTGAGCACTGATTGGAAGTGTCCACGCCTTGTGCTTCGGCCTCAGGATCAACGTCTGGAGGACCAAGTGAGATTTCAACCCACGCTCGTTCACTGTTAATGACAGCCTTGGCGTTAAGAAGCGCCACTTCTACAGAATGTTTTGTGTCCGCTGTCTGCTGGGCCGAGCAGCTTCAATGTACGGAACGCAGCTACCGTGGCTATGACAGCGGCTATAGTGGCTCCCAGCGTGATGCCGAACCAGCACCCAGTTTGACCACGTTGCGGGGGCAAACGCGTCATCCCATTTGGACCAGAACAGGAGTTCCACTATGCTCATTTTTACCGCT
>CAWIIJ010000010.1:0-212391 GCA_963836145.1 uncultured Acidobacteriota bacterium | reverse complement strand
AAGTTGCCGAGTAAATTCGGCCGCCGGGAGGTATTGGGTAGCGATGGAACAACTCGTCACGGTTATTGTCGCAGCGTATAACGCCGAAAAAACGGTCGGCGAGACGCTTTACAGCGTCAGAACGCAGTCATATCGCAACCTGGAAATTCTGGTTGTGGACGACGGCTCTTCCGATGCCACGCCGCAAATCGTCGATGACCACGTCAAGAAGGACCCGCGTGTGCGCCTCATTTGCCAGCAAAATACAGGCGTAGCCGTATCGCGAATCGCGCTATGGCGGTAGCGAGAGGCGACTATCTTGCCCCCGTCGACGCCGACGACCTCTGGCGTACACAAAATCGAGAAGCAGATGAAGGCGATGCGGGACCGAGGTCCTGAAGTCGGTTTGGTTTATACCTGGTTTGCTGTGATCGATTCTAAGGGAAGAATCACGACAAGGGTGCGGCCGGACGGCGAAGGGCGCGTGCTGGCCCAGATGTGTGCGCGCAATTTGCCTGGAATGCCCGCTTTGATGCGAACAAGGGCTGGCCGAAGCCGGCGACTACGACCTCTCGTTGCGACTGAGGAATGCGCAAGGCTGCGAAGATTGGAAGCTCTACTTAGGCATTGCCGAGCGCTACGAGTTCGCGGTTATTCGAGAATTTTTAACTTACTATCGAGTGGCGGCAGGCAAGATGTCGACCGACGTATTGCAGATGCTGCGGTCACATGATCTGGTGTTATTGGATTCTTGCAAAACTCATCCTGAGTATGCCGAAGCGTTTCGCGAAGGTCGCACCTTGATACTAAAGTGGCTAATCCGTCGTGCCTTATCGAATGCGAGGGTGCCCGCTACTGCGGTCTTGGCGGGGAAACTATTTGGGAACGACTACTGGTCTGCCCTGGAGTTTTTGCTGAAGGGGTTGGTTCACCTGCCTTCGCACTTTCTTTCCAAGGAAGTGTTGGACGCGAATAACTCTTATTACCGAAGAAGTTGATGATTCTGCAGTCCCTGAAATTTCCGAAATTAGAAACGATGGATTCATGCGAAAGAAGGCGAGACGCATTTGACATGGGGCCCTTAAAACGATTTGTCCGTGAAACTAACGCAGTTCTCCATATAGCCGGGCCCGGAGTGACGGCCCGTTGGCTTCTCGCAGCCGGACGGCACGCGCGCACGATTCTCGCCAGCGGAAACTTCAAGACCGCCGACATAGATGTGGCGCTCTGCCCCGACCTTTCTTTGCGCGTCCTCGGCCGGACACTCACAATTCCAGGCGACTTGTTTGGCGGCGCTCGTGAAATGTATGGCCGCGGCGTTTACTTTCGCGGGCCAGGGCTACCGGTTCAGCCGGGCGACGTCGTTGTGGATTTAGGAGCAAATCGTGGGCTCTTTACGCTCCTCGCGTTGAAACTCGGTGCCAGCAAGGTCGTCGCGGTGGAAGCACAGAGTGGATTTATTCCGCTCATTCAGGAACTCCTCGAAAAGAATGACTGCGCATCCGGGGCAATTCTAGTATGGAGCTTGGTCGGCTCGCACACCGGCCTCCTGTTTTATCCCGCAGCGCAAGCCACCGCCTCACATTGGCGCGGCATGCCGCCCAGGCAGTCCATTTGCGAGTTGATCCGCGCGCATAGCATCGATCGGATCGATTTTCTCAAAATCGATATCGAAGGTTCGGAGTTTGATTTGTTTGAACAGACGAGCGATTGGCTGCCAAAGGTGGGCCGCCTGGCAATGGAACTGCACGTCGCCTTTGGAGCCGTCAACAGGATTGCCAAAGCCCTCTTGAGCGATGGCTTTAGAGTAGAGCTCGCGTATCCCGACCTCACCCCGACCGATTCACTGGGTTCCTCGTGCGGTTATCTGTACGCTTATCGCTGAATTTCAACGGGTTTGTCTCGACTGCGGTCTCAGGGCAATTCCGAACTCAGGACGATTCAACTGCAGCTCGAAAAGTAGCGTGCTTGACCAAAAAGCACGCCGCCATAATTGCGGCAGCCTGGCTGTCATATCAAAATCCTACGCAGGCGCGAGGAAGAGGAGGATGATTGTCCTACCCAATTCAGTCTACGGCCAATGTTTGGGCTTCTGAGCGGCGTTTACATCCGCGGTTTCCCACTTTATTTACTTGCGTCCAATTGGAAGGCGATAACGGTGGCATCGTGCTTGATGTGTCCGAGCACGGATTATCGATGCGCATAGTCCGGAGCCTGGCGGACAATCAATCCACACAGATACGCTTTCAGCTTGCGCGACCCGGAAATTGGGTCGAAACCCACGCCCGACTCGTCTGGACTGACCAGTCGAGAACTGTGGCTGGCGTGCAGTTCGATTGTCTCTCCAGCGAAGGTAGAATATTACTCAGGCATTCGATTTCCTCGATCGCGAATCCAATAGTGGTGGCGACCGCGGGTGGCCGCTCGGAGAACGAGGCCTCGGCGAAATCTGCGATTTTCGGCGCGGAGCCGGCGTCGGCGCACTCAAATCTGGATCCGGAGACAAGGACGCAAGCCACCCAGAGTTCAGGCCGACCCTCGAACGGCCCCGCCGCTTCTTTTGTTTCGACGCTTTCGCAGTCGAAATGGCCGCCTCCGCACCGGGATCGATGCATACTTCGCCAAACTCAAACGATCGCGAGCCGCCGCTGCCGCGGATTCTCGAACGGTGTCCAGAGGTGATCCCGTCGGGGGTAATTGAATTTCGCCGCTCGAGCTTGTGGCTTCCTGCGGTTCTTTCCGCGAGTCTGCTCCTGGCGCTGGGATTTTACGGCGTTTCTCTACATCGGAGCGCGCCACGCGCCGGGGGCGACAACTCACAAACGGCAGCGGCCAGCGATCAGGCCGCGCTGCCAGCCGCGTTTCCCAACTCGCAAGTCAATTCAACGGCCGGACAAGAACTTCCTGCCATTGTCGTCAGAACCGAAAGCGTTAACGGGATTTTCCTGCAGGCAGGCGCAATGAAAGACGAAGGAAACGCAGACGCGCTCGTTCGTTCATTACAACAGAAGAAATTCGTCGCTTTCCTTTTTAAAGAGAGCGAGAGCCGCTACTTCAAGGTCCTTGTCGGACCATATCCGAACGCCCACGACGCTTTCGTAACGCGTGCTCGACTTCAGGAACAAGGTTTCAAGACGATCCTCACTCGCTGGCCGCCTCCCGAGCCTCTGCCTGGCAGCGGCTTCGATAGCGCCGATGAAATTCTGAAAATTAACCGATCAGCTCCGCGGAGTTAACACGAATGCGTGTCCTTGTCACTGGCGGTGCAGGATATGTCGGGAGTCACACGGCGAAGGCTCTGGCCAGGGCCGGCTACGAACCGGTTGTTTATGACAACCTGTCGGTGGGGAAGCGCTGCCACGTGAAATGGGGCCCATTGATCCAAGCGGACCTCGGCGACCGGCGCCAGCTCAATCAGGCGATCAGCAAATATGACATTAAGGCGGTTATTCATTTTGCCGCGCATGCCTACGTCGGCGAGTCCATGCAAGAGCCGCGCCGATATTTTCATAATAATGTCGCGAATACGCTTGTTCTACTGGACGCGCTTTTGGGTGCTGGCGTAGACACTTTTGTTTTTTCTTCAAGTTGCGCGGTTTACGGCATACCACAAGTTGTGCCGATTCCGGAGTCGCATCCCACGTTCCCTGTCAATCCGTATGGAGAAACGAAATTGTTCACGGAACGTGTCCTTGGCTGGTACGGAGCCGCTTACGGCTTGCGCACCGCTTGCCTTCGATATTTCAATGCCGCCGGCGCCGATCCCGAGGGGGGAATTAGGAGAAGCGCATGATCCCGAAACTCATATCATCCCACTGGTCGTCGAAGCGGCGTTGGGCAGGCGCGAGGGCATCGACATCTATGGGACCGATTATCCGACGCGTGATGGTACGGCGGTCCGAGATTTTGTCCATGTGAGTGATTTGGCGGATGCCCACGTATCGGCTTTAAACTGCTTATTGGAGGGGCGAAGCAGCTTCTCCGCCAATCTGGGTTCAGGCCGCGGAACCTCCGTGCGGGAGGTGATTGGTGCTGTCGAGAAACTCGTCAATGTGTCTGTCAAAACTCGCCATGCAGCACCGCGTGCCGGTGATCCACCCATACTTGTTGCGGATCCGTCCCGGGCTATGAATTTGTTAGGATGGCGCCCGAAGCGTTCCGAGATCGGAGAAATTGTCTACAATGCGTTGAATTGGCATCGGACGCGGCAACTTGCTGCCGCTGCAGTTCCACAACTGTAGGGCGACATTCCACCGGTATCACGTCGGGCCTTCAAACAGAACGGGCGCCACACCCCCCATCAGAAAAAGGAGCTATTGGCGATATTCGCCCTATGGCCGATGAGCTTTTTGATGGCATGGCGCGCAGAGCGCGATCAAGTTCTCGGCGTCGTCATCGCCTAAGCGACTCCGCCACTGAATATGGTGGACTTGAAGATTTTCGATTTGACCGCACCGCTGACATCGCCAATTGTCTCGCTGCAGGACTTCCCGGCACAATTGGCGGTACTCCTCGGACTCAAGCCTCAAGCGCGGCCGCCGTTTGGTCCGAATCCCTCTCACAGCGCCACCTGCACCGTTTCAATAAGTTCCCTCTTCTGTGGCGTGGGAAGACCGGTGACCAGCCGAATGAGACAAGGTAGCAACGCTTCTCCGTTGCCCATCTCCAAGCTCGCCCCCGCCAGAAAATCTGCGCAGATCATCTCCAGGCAATAGCCGCGCGACTTGTCGCTCCCCAGCATCATTCCCGCCGTTTCCAGCGCCTGCTCGATTACCGGAAGTTGGCTCTTGTAAGCCTTGAAATAAAGAATCTCCCACGGCTCCGTGTCCTTGCCCGTCAGGTAGCGGTCCACCTCCCGCTTGAATGCCTCCCGGGGCATGGTGCTGGCTTTGTGCACCCAGGGTGCACTTTCGAACTCCTGCCGGTCCCGTCGCGCCACCTTCACGAGCTCCCTCGCCTTGGTCCAGCCAATCTGTTCCAGCTCCCTTTTGCGAATCGGGGTCAGGTGCTCGTGGATCGCCATCAGGTAGTAGGCCTTGCGCCGGGACTCCGGGAACTTCCTCTCCAGAAACTCATCAAACGAACGGGCGTTGTCCACCCGCCAGTATTGCCCGGCCCGCACCTCGCACAGATAGCGACCCAGCTCGACAAACTTGGAATCCCGGTCGCGCTCGGTGGCCCGCTCCCAGGACAAGATCTCATCGATCTTCGAGAGCACGAATACCGCACGCCGGCGATTGAGCTTCGGAGCCATCAACGGTCTTCCGTTAGTCGTCAAGCACGTCAAGCCAATCAAGGTCGCTCGCTCCTGGTTGACGTATGAGTTTGGTCTCGGCCAGTGCTTCGTTCCCAAGGCATAGGCCGAGGTGCGCACAGCTGACGCACCCGTTCTGCGGGAAGCGGATTCCGGGGTGCGAAGGAAACTGGGCCGTTTCGATCTGACAAGCGGTCGCCTCAACCAGGCAGCCAAACTCCTGCCGCTGCTCTTCCGTGATCGACGCCAAGAGATACTGAATCTCCGGCACGCGCTTTCGCACGAAGGCCACAATGGCAACATCCGAGATGCCCGTGATCCAGGAGTAGCAAACGAGTTGAAGATCGAGCGATGTCAACCCCTCCGGTTGGTCCGGAAAGCGGGCGCTCGTAGTTTTCCATTCCAGCAAACGCTGCTGGCCGTCTAGCTCGCCAATGGCATCGATGTAGGCCACAAATTCATGCCCGTTGGGGAGGGCACGGACGATCTTCTTCTGCAGGTTGTGTTGGGGTTGGCGAATGCGGATGCGGTTATCCCGACCAAACTGCTCCAGCAACGCGATCCCCTGGCGAAGCAGTCGCTCCCAGTCATCTCCGTGGGAATATTCGAGTGGAACATCGCGGTAGGCACCCCACTCCTTGAACAACACTGCTCCCGCATCCTCACCCTCAAAGAATGCCGCGATGGCCTTCTCAAAACAGCGCCCAAAGCACAGCGCCGCCCGAGATTCCTTCTCCTTCCAGCCGTCCAGATACCGGAAACGATAGCTTCTCGGGCAACGCAGGTATTGCGAAACCTGGGTATAGCTAAAGGTCACGGGCCACCTCCCGGGTGCTTCCCACCGAGGACGAGAGTTCTTCCCATTCACTGGCCGGAGCAAACCCGCCAAGATTGAGGAACGATCGGCCATTTAGCGTGGTGCGGGAAATGCGCACGATTCCTCGAAGGCCAACGAGGGCCTTCTCATCAATTTCGTCCCGGCCCAAGAGATCGGGGTCATAGCCAAAGTCCCTTAGGAACCAGCGAAGCTTCCAGAGCGCTTTGGGAGTGCAGTAGAGACGACCGTTAAGGGAACGATCGTGATGCTCGGCTGGTTCGAGAATGACGAGCCGCAGGACGTAGAACGGTCGCTCGGGATGCCAGCGGTAGAAAACGCGATCGACGCGCACCAGGAAAACACCCTCCAGGATGTTTTCGGGGGCGTTCGATTCACCATGCAAACCTGGGATGTGCCGCTTCATGGGTGAGGCTCCTCCTGCTTGGAATAGCTGTTGAGCTGGCAGACCAGCCCGTCGCGATCTTTAGCGGCGCGCTCGGCGAGGTGGTTGATGAAAGCTTCGACCTGATCTCGGGTGGCCTCCCGCAGGCTGGCGGTGCCGCAGAAGTCGGCGCCATAGGACTTCACGAGGCCGGCATCGAGTTGGTGCTGGCGAATCAAGAGGCAGAAGCGGTCGCGGAGGCGGGGCTGACCGTTCCGGTGGCCATTATTTCCATTGGTGGGAGACTTGGGCGGATCAGACGGTGCCGGAGCATTCGATCTGGGCGCCCAGCCAAGTTCCTCGACTGAGCAGAGCCCGATGCCGTAGGCTTTGCGAAGGGCACGATTGACTGCCCGGGTTTCGGCGACGCGCATCTCGGCGCCGCGGACCAAGGAAGAGACATTGGACGGATCGGCATCCCCGTAGCCGACGAAGCCGCGGGAGCGCGGAGATTTATAGACAGTGGCCTTGAACACCCATCGGCCTGCGTTCGGATCCGATTGACGCTCTTGTAAGACGGTACGGATGCCGCAACAACGCTGCCGAAGAGCGATACGAAGTAAACCTGCGTGGGTGACGTACCACTTACCATCAATGAACAGTACCTCCCCACGGGACACTGAAAGGCACAAATCTATCGTCAGTTCGCGCAAAGCTCCGAGATCTGTTCTATGTAGCCAGGGGTGAAGTTGCTTGACTACGCGCAGATTCTGACGTACTAGATTTACGTTAGCCGTCGTTTGTAAGGGCTGCGGCCTTAGTTGGTTTGGCGTCATATTGGCTCCTCTGTGACGTCATTATGACGCCTTTAAGAACTTGTGTCAAGAAGGGAATAATTGTGTATTCGTCATCTCTAATCCCATGAGTGAACAAAAAATCCGTCTGCCTCTGCGCATATCGGCCAGTCTGAAGGCACGATTAGCCATAATCGCCGAGCGTGAAAACAGATCCTTGAACAAACAGATAGAGTTCCTGCTTGATCGCAGTGTCCGGGAAGAGGAGGAGGCGCACGAAACCGGACATTCAAATCGCCAGAAGAGTGAGCGAGTGAAGCGGAAGTAAAACAGAATGGCGAAACTTTAGGGTCCCATCCACCGTGAAATGTTCATGCGACATGTACCGCTGGAAAAATGACTCTGCGATTTTCTCGTTCAGCAAACGCTTCCGATTCTTGCTGAATGCCGCGTGATTCCAGACCGTCTCGTCCATCTCCATCCCCACAAACCACCGAAACAGCAGGACGTACTGCAATTGCTCGATCAGCATTCGCTCCCTACGTACCGAATCGAAGATCTGCAATAGCAGCGGCCGAAACAGTCGTTCGGGCGCAATCGATGGGCGCCCGACCTCGGAGTATAACTTCGCGGACTGCGGTGACATTTCCTTCAGAATCTCATCGAGTCTTGCGGATCGATCGCAACAGATGCTGTGTTGGTACACGCTTCGCTGGAAACACGTAGCTGAACATTCCCGCTTGCTGGTTATCGTCGCCGCGCATTCACTCATCTCCCTTGCCATCTTTCGTTGAGGCGAGTTTTTTGAATTAAAGTTGCAGCGGAAGTGTGCTTTTCAATAAACTGCTAAATGTTGTAAATAAAAAAGCTCATCTCAATTAGCGCATTTTGAATCAAAGAATAAGATGAAGATGCAAGGACGGCTAACATGTTATTTTTTTGGACACCGCCATCCTAAAAAGCCGAACGTTGTAGCGACTGACAACGCAAAGACGTGTAATATTTCGCTAGCTGGACGCACCGCGCTTCTTCACTAGGGTTTGCTTGGCCTCAAGCTCCTTCGGGGATAGATTTTCCCCAGTTTTGAAATACGAAACTCAAAAGGACCCACGGGTCCACTATTTATTTCTTGGGAGGCTTTTCATGGCTGAAGCAAATCCGCAACAAGAATTGCCATCGAACACGACAGGGGATGGGTCTCAAGCGCTGCCTCTCCTGGAAAAACCGAGCGATCAAACTCCGTCAAATCAACCAGCCGCACGGCGATCCACCGGCCCGCGAACTACCCAAGGGAAAAAACGAACTCGGTTGAACGCGCTCAAGCACGGGGTGCTGTCCAAATTCGCACTTCTCGACGGGGAATCGCCGGAAGAATATCGGACCTTATACATCGGATTGCTCGACTACTTCCAGCCTCAGGGAATCATGGAATACGTCTGCGTCGAGGATCTGACGATAGCAGTGTGGCGCAGGAGGCGCCTCATCGCGGCCGACACTGGGACGATCTCGGAAAAGATCTTCTTCATCGAAACCAACATGCGAGCGAAGCAGTCCGCTGAAGCACTTCACATCTCGCGGGATGCAATGGTTTCTGATGGGTTGGTCGCACACGACGAGAATCTTTTCGTTATTGAGGAGATCATAAATATATGGGAAGTGTTCCGTCAGCTAGTCACGAAAGACAAATTGGGGGATTGTGGTCCATTTATCAATCGATTGTACGGCATGAATCAATACGGAAAAGCTCCGGACGAGTTTCGTAAGTCCTTTGAGATCTATTCTGATTCAGTGAAGTTGGGCGAGGCAAAAGGCAATCCGCCAAAGTTAGCCGAGATGAAGCAAATGATGATCGATATGATCGAGGGTGAAATCGAACGATTTTCAAAGCTCAAGGAATTGCGAGAGGAAATTGACCACCAGCAGATGCGTTTCAAAGAGGTTGCCGGAGTCGTTCCAAGCGGAGAGGGATCGGAGCTCTTTTTGCGCTACGAGGTGCAGCTGAGCCGTGAAATCGATCGGATTCTAAACCGGCTGGAGCGGTTGCAGCGGATACGCAGTGGGCAACCTCTTCCGCCGGAATTGAATATCAAGGTTTCCTGATCCCGAGGGGGAGGGAATCAGCTGCTCCGTTTCTGCTCTGGTGCGCAACCTCATTGCAGAGACGTGGCCCTAATATGCCGGTACCCAGATGTAAAGTTTAGAACGACACACGACCAGAGCGGATTCAGCGGTCGAGCGAACCCTGGGATTTTTTTAAGAGGATATTTTATGGATGAAACCATTAAAGAAAAAGGTCACGAGGCATTCCCGCCGAATACTGAGGGGAACCGTACGCAGCAGGAGTCGACCGACGAGGAACCGAGCTCGGCGGCAACTCCGATCGCAGTCGAGATAAGTCGGGATGCGCGCGATAGCAGGAAGATCGAGCGTACGCTCCTTGCACAGCGACTCACGCGGCTAGCCGATGAATTCATGAGCGGGATGACGCCAGAAACGGACGTAGCAGCGGAAGAACCCGGGCCACCCGAAGAGAGGATTGAGGTATTGCAATCACGACCCCCGAATTCCATGTTCGATGAGATATCCTCAGATGGGTTGGTCCGGCTCATGCTTAAAAAGCATTTGTCTCATATTGACCGTCTTAACGAATGGGAGAAGCAGTCGAAGGAACCCTCGCAAGATTGGGTTCGGAGCATGCAGGTGTTAATAAGCGCCGCCGTAATCCTTCAAAAGAACGAGGCATTGCAGAAGCTCATTGAAGCTCAGACGAAAACGCGCACTCCAATTCCAGAGTCACAACAATCGGAAGAGGCTCAGCGCATAGCGAAACTGACGAATGTGGACCAGCAGCTCATCCGCGAGGCTGGTGAGAAGTTTCGGATTTTATTGCAACGCAGGGCTGCGGAAGGAGCTCAAGCGGTTCGTTAGGTGTTTCTCTCTCTTCGAAGAAGTAGAGCTGCTGGTCAGCGATTGGTATTTCCGGTAAGACGCTAATCCACTCCATTACCATAAACGAGGAGAAGTCTGTGCTCTCGAGCGCTGGCTGCGCTTGCTGGGGCACACTTGCGCGCAAGTACGTAAGCTCAAGCCGAAAGACTAAGAGGGCAATTTTGCGAAACGAACTCAGCTAAGCCGCGTAACATCTGAGGCTTAAGTTTTTCAAGGCCAGCGAAAACAGGGTGGTTCCAGTGATGTTCGAGGCAAAAGACGTGGCGGAAGGCAAGGTCGGCGTCCCGGCTACGGGCCGTGAATTAATCTCCCTGTTGGATACGAAGTCCCCGAAGAATGAGTCCGATCCTGTATCGCTGAAGGAATAGTGCACCGCGCAGGGCGGATCAATACTGCTTCAGATTGTCGCCATTGCAAGCAATCGAGCGTTCCACCGTGGAAAGGCACGACTCGATGGGATTGCTGTGTTCCAGGTCCAATACCGTTCAGAATGAGGTGGTTTGGGCGAGAAGCATCGTCGCTATGAGTACCGGGTCTTGACAATCGATATTGATAGCATCAAAGTTACCTTCCCGCAACTAGAGGACGTCATGAAGCGCCTTCGTATCTTGGTAGCCGATGATCATGACCTGGTACGGCGTGGAGTAACGAACTTGCTCCTGTCTCATACGGGTTGGGAGGTCTGTGGAGAAGCTACAACGGGCCGAGAGGCAATCGCCAAATCAGAAGAATTAAAGCCCGACGTCGTCATAATGGACATCGGTATGCCAGACCTGAATGGGTTGGAAGCAGCGAGAAGAATCCGAAACGCATCGGTGAACACGGAAATTCTCATTCTGTCCATGCACCACTCCGATCAATTGATACGCGAAATCGTGGATGTAGGAATCCGTGGATATATCGTGAAATCAGATTCGGAGCGTGATCTCATCATCGCGGTAGAAACTCTCGCGAACCATAAACCCTTTTTCACTCCCCAGGTCACGGAGGTGATCCTTGGCAGTTTCAATACGGGTGGACCTGTAAAAGAGATTCCAAACTTGGTCCGCGAGCGCCTCACTGCACGCGAGCGAGAAATCGTGCAATTAGTCGCCGAAGGCAAGAGCACCAAGGAGGTCGCTTCTTCGCTCGGGATCAGCGTTAAGACAGCCGACGCGCACCGTTCTAACGTCATGCGTAAGCTGGGAATCCATTCTGTGAGCGCGTTGGTGCGTTATGCGGTACGCAACCAAATCACGGAAGCATGACTGGGAACTTTCATAGTCCTCGTGCCTTTGATTCGGAAAGGAAAGCGTCGAGTAGAAGGTGCGAGAATTATCCAGGGAGATAAGTAATAAATTCTAGCGCGTAACGGAGAAGGCTTGGACAAGCTCCTGCTCCGGCTTGGTCTGGTCGGTAACCTACGAGAAGAGACGCTGCATCCAATTCGTTCATCGACAGCGTCTATCAGGTGGGATTTACTTCGTTCCATTTAACGGAAGCTGATCGCCACCCTACGCCAGAAAAGGTCCGTCTATAATCCTATCGGGAAGTGACACTTTGAAGTAATTGTCGCACTGGATGTAGGGAATCGTCTGACTGATCACGTCTGTCGGTCAGGCACTGACCGCGACATGAAACTTTTGCTTCGTGCCAACGAGGGCATTTCACCGTCATCGCAACGAAATCTTGGTCTGACATCACTGAGACTCCGGGGGATTCTATCACGCATGGGATCGGCCCTACGCCCTCCGAGATCAACTTCCAGATACGCCGTCATCCGACCAAAATCGGTCGCAAGCGTCACTGGAGCCGTAACTTCCCACACCCGGACATATCGTCATGCGGAATTTGCCGGATTTTCAATTGACGAGAGGCCGTTTATCAGGCGGAATCCGATTCAGGCAGGAATAGGGGATCACTTCCGGTTACGCCGTAATCAGGACTCGACTGAAACGCGACAGCCTATGGGTTCAGCGGCATTGAAGAATATCCGTTTTGCCGAAGAGATCGCGGTCGTGTGATTCGCGCAATCGTCAGCAGGACCAGGAAACTTCCCGCGCAGACTCCCAGTAGCTTCCGATTACGCGGCGTTCGCGGTCCGCCGAGCGGCGGCATAAAGTCCGCCACCAGCACTACTTTTGTGTGCTCGACGGGATCGTATTGCACGACGATGGGCGTTCCTTGAGGGTGCTTATCCACCCACTTTTCGAGCGGCGCGATCTGGTTGGGCGGGTATTGCCAAATTTCGGGCGCAGGAACATTGCTCGAATAGAGGTTCGTCGTATTCTGCTCCTCTCCTACCGCGTAGCTCAAGCGGCAACGGATGTAGAACTTTCTTGCTCCATTGCTGCTGGTTCGAGTTAGGCTGCATCCATCAACGCGCGCCGTCACCTCCGGCCATCGCGCCTGGGTGTGCTCCTGCCAGGCCTGCACCGTCGTCGCCACCGACACGAAGATCGTGCACAGCCCTGAAAAAACAACCAGCACCGTCAATCCCAGCCACATCAATTGAGCTTTTGGCCCCGTATCCGTCGTCATCTCCGCACCACGAAACCTCTATTCATGGTACATCTGCGATTCAGCTCGGTGCGAAATCTCCCCATTTGACGAAGCCGGTTGATCACCCACAATTCCGCCCACCGTCATGTGGGAAACCCCGGTTCCCAGTTGGCGATAACCCGGTTTATAAGCGGAATCATCAGTTTGATACTTCCTCTCCGCCAACAACGATCTTAACGGTTGATCGTGTCAACATCCGTCGGTATATTTGTGTGATCTCTCAATTCCATGGCCGACCCAGATACACAGGCGCTCGCCATTTACGATCTGATATGCGCGACTTGCGCGGATCGGCCGAGGTCGGGCAATAGTGTCTTGGAACTGAATCGGAAGATCAACGAATGGCGAATCGCCAACCCCGCGCTAACGATATTGCGGGAATCCGAGCCTGCGGTTCACTTAGCGTTTCTCAAGCGGTGCTGCGAATGGCTAAAAGCGAACGGGGGTGTGGCGGGCAACTATAGCCTTTGCTCCACTCTTACGGACGCAATCTGTACATCACTCCGAGCGCACACGCAACCTCTCCCTTCCGACCTTCTTCTGCACCTTATCAGCCAGCGTGCAGGGGGCTACTCGATATCCAGCTTCTATTTTCCTTTTGATTTGCTTCTCTCAGGCCTTACGAGGGACCAGATTACGGAGGAAATCAGGGTTGAGTTGCGCAAGATTTACCTTCATCTTGCGCCCAGCCCGAACGGAAAACTCGAACCTGGGGCAAGCGAGACCCGGGATCGAATCGCCGAGCTGATCTACGTGGAAGGCGAAAAACAACTGGACCCGGGCCGAGGCCCCTGGTCGCAGATTGTGTTTGACGAAATCAAAACCGAGGAGCCGATCACAAGGTCGGGATGGGAAGCGCTCTTGGAGCATTGCAAGTCGCTGCAACAGCCGACTCCCAGCGCGAAATGGAGAAAACAAGCCGACCAGTTTATCAAAGCAATCGGCGAGTCCGAAGTGAGGGCATCTTTTCTGAGGTGGCTCGCCCTCGGGCCAACGCCTGGACAGCCTTCCGAAGCTCGCTCACCGATCGAGGATTCTCCGTATCAAAAAGGAATGGTCTGGTGCCTGGCCTTCATGAAGGCGCAGGAAGTTGGCGGAGCGATCGGAGACTTCGGCATCGCCTGCCTGCGCAAAGTACCGATGCTCGGCGCTGTGTCTCAAAAGGTTGGCCTGGCTTGCGTGCAGGCTCTCGGTGCGATGACTTCGCGTAACGCCATCGCCCAGCTGACTAGAATGCGGGCGAAAATAAAATATTCGACGACACGAAAATTGATCGACAAATCGCTACAGTCAGCCGCTGACAAAAGTGGCGCGACGGTGCACGAACTCGAAGACTATGCGGTCGAAGGATACGGTTTGGATGAGAACGGAAGCGCTCGAATCGAAGTCGGCGATGAGCAGGCCTCCATTCAGCTGCGTGAAAACGGGCGGATCATACTCTCATGGCGCAATGCCCACGGGAAGGAAGTCAGAACCGCCGCGGCGCACATTAAGAAAGCCTATCCATCTGAGGTGCGCGCGATTACCTCCACCGCTAAGGATCTGGAGCAAGCGTACCGCGCGCAGAAAATTCGCCTGGAAGCGTCACTTATGGTCGCGCGCGAGATGGGACTCAACCATTGGAGACAATACTTCCTGGAACATCCCGTACTTGGATTCCTTGGCCGCAGCCTGATCTGGGTCTTCCGCGACGCTCAGGGGTTCGAGCAGGCAGCCTTGCATTTGGAAGGCCATATGCGCGATTCATTGGGACAACAACTCGACCTCTCTGGTTTTGAGAAAGTAAGGCTTTGGCACCCGCTTTCAACTGACCCCGTGGAGGTTCAACGCTGGCGAGATGTGATCTTCAAGAATGGGGTTCGTCAGCCATTTCCGCAAGCCTTTCGTGAATTCTATCAGGTCACCGATGGCGAGCGGGAAACACGGCTTTACTCGAACCGCTTTGCTGGAGTTCTCATGCGCCAACACCAGTTTGCCAGCCTTTGCAGAGAACGGGAGTGGGACTACCGGCTCATGGGAGCCCACTTTGATGGAGGGAATGTGCCGACCAAGAAGCTCGATTCATGGAAACTGCATGCCGAGTTTTACGTCGACCTGCCGTCGGATCGCAAACCGTCACTTCTCGATTCTGGCTTGGCCGAAGAGTCGGGAACAGGGATTAACCTCTTTGTCGGATCGGACCAGGTGCGTTTCTATCGTGAACGCCGCGAAATTGCGATGGATGAAGTTCCAGCGCTGGTGTATTCCGAAATCATGCGCGACGTCGACTTCCTCACCAGCGTTTGTGCGGTTGGCGAAGATGAGACCTGGTCCGACCAGGGGGATCGCGGCATCGGGTTGTTGCTCGAGGATTTTAGCGTCCAGGCGATCACCGCGATTATCGCCCTCCGGCTGGATGTCCTTTCCCGTGTGCTTCCTCAAACGCGTATCGCTGATCGATGCAAGGTTGTAAAGGCATGGCTGGAAGTACACGGACAACTGGGAACCTATCACATCGATATGGTCTGGGGCGGCGCAGTCCTCACGGCCGGTAAGCTCAGAAGACGGCTGAAGATTTCGCAAAAAATCTTGTCCGAGGTGAACCTGGATCTGAAAGATTTGCCGATTGACCTCGACCACCGGACGGAATCAGTCTTGCGAAAGGCATACGTGCTCGCGGACGATTGGAAAATCAGTTCGCCCGATTTGATCCGGCAGTTGATGCCTGAGTAGCACCCATTTCTCGGGCCAGTGATCTTTTTCAATGAGACTCATTCGAGGGTTGGTAATTGCGATGTAAGTGGAAGCCTCCTTTGGGATTTGACTTCTTAGCTGGCACCTTCCAAGGGTATAAACGCATAAGATCAACAGAGGCACGAGAATGATATTTTTCATCTCCGAATCCTCCTCGACCGCCAATTAGCCGGAATGTAAGACTCGACAATATCCAGCAATGCCCGCGACTCGAAAATCCGATAGTTTTCGCCTTGGAAACCCAGCTCGCGGGGGTCTCACCGCAAACCGAGAAAGAGTTCGACAACCTCGAAGCCTTCCGGCGGCGATTTGAGCTGGTCACGGAAAGGCAAAGAAGAGGCGGGAAGCATGCGCGCAAACGTATTCCACGCCCCTGCGTCAGATACGACGACCCGCGCTCGAATTTCCGAACGACCCCCTTCTTTACCCTTCCTGATGTTCACCACGACGCCGACGGCGCGATCATATTCCAGAAGGATGCGGGTGACCTCGTGGTTGGGCAACAATTCGCCACCAGCCGCGCGAATTACGGCTCCTGTAGCTTTGGCGATTTCATCCGCGCCCCCAGCCGGATACCAAGCTCCACTCAAGTAATGTGACGCGATCACCGCATGGGTCGCGAAGACGCTGCGGCTCGGCCGAACTCCGTAGTCGCCCCACTAGGAAGTGACCACGGCGCGCAACCGCGGGTCAACCGGGTGCGCAAAGCTTGATCTCGGATTTCCCGACGGGCAGCTACTTGCCCCCGCGTGCGGGAGCATCGCCGACGCCCGTGGGGTCGACGCCCTTGAAGAAGCCGGCCGAATCCGACCAGACGCAGAAATCCTCCCGAAGTTCCTCGCTCTCGCTGCGGGGCGACTTGGGCACGAGGTTGAAAATCCTCTTCTCGCTAGGCCCCCAGGGACGCGTGTACGCTTTGGGGTCGATGACGGTGAGGGTCCATTCAAGATGATCGCGGTCCACGCGTTGGAAAGTTTCGTGCAAGCGCATCTGGTCGCTGTGGACATCGCCGTAGGGGTCGAGCCAGGTTCTCTCGTCAAAACCGTTGGATTCCACAACGAACGCGTCGCCGTCCCAATGACCCACCGAAAATCCGTAATACCTCGGCTCCGGATCATCTTGTAGTTTTCTGCCGTCGGTCCAGATGTCGCGCCAGGTATGATCCCATTCAAAAAATTCGATGATCTCGTTCGGTGTCTGCACGAATCGCATGAGTTCGCCGAAGATCTGCTGCATGACGCGCGGGTAGCCCGCCGGGTCACACTGAAAGAGGGGGTCATTCCATTCGTTTTCGGGATATGTCTTGATCCCCAGCGCTTTGTTCGTCCATGACATTCTGATCTTGCTGAATTTCTCTTGTCCCCAAGGAGTGAGCGGTGGACGATCATCGCTAATCGCCATCTGCCGTCGTCTAGCAATGTTCCAGATTCCATTCAGATCATGCGGGTTAAATGCCTCCGCCTTTGTGGGCTGGGAGTCGGCTGCAGCCGACGATGATCCGGTCTGAGCGACGGCAGCGTACGAGACCAGCCCCGCCGCGATGGCCGCCACCAAACCCATCCAGTGAACACGCACTTTGAGCATCCTCCCCAATCAGAACCCAGACATTTGAATTATTCGGCCGCGAACATGCGCTACTTGTCGCCCTTTGGATACAACTCTTTGAATGTCCCTTCTTGTTCTCCCGAGCAACCCTGACTGGAGTGGAGCTTTCGTCCATCGGGGTAAACGACGTCAACACAGATCCCGACGGGCTTGCCCTGCTTGCCAGGGCTGAAGGTGACCTTGACTTCATCTCCCGCCTTAATGGATGAATGGGTCCAGCCCAGAGTGACCAGATTGCCCGGATTGTTCAGTTCCATAGCCCAATTGACGGTGTTGCCTTTTTCGTCTTTCACGTCAAGATAAATCTGGGCGTGCGGATTTTCCCATGCAAATCGGCTGACGGTCCCCTTTAATGTCTTCCGCACGGTCAAGTCGTACCCCTGCGATCCGTGGTGAGCTGCGGCAGGCCAGCACAGAAACACCAGGAGCGCGGGGAAACATAAGCGGATAGCCCACCCGTGCTTCATTTGGCACCTCCTTCGACCAAGCGCCGTTAACGTTGTCCCACTCCGAGTCGTCATGACGATCGGGCAATCAGCTCTTCTGTAAGTGATCCATTCGGGGCGGCGCATCCAAGGACGCACGTACCACGTGCCAGAACTGTTTGCGATCGATTCCAAGCGCCAGCGCGTGCGCCGCTCCCGGCAGGATGCCGATCTGCAATTGCAGGAGCCGTACCCAAAAGAAAATGGCGGCGTGACGGATCAGTCTTGATAAAGGACACGGAGCCTTTAAAGCGATTCGGTCAGATTAGTAAGGAAACAATACTCTTTTGGGAGGCGTTCTTCAATGACGAAGGGTGCCACTCGGATACCTACTGCACCCACCGCTACTAGATGAAATGGGACTTTTGGCTGCCCTGCAGTGGTACGTCAAAGGCTTTGCTGAGCGAAGCAAGATTGCGGTGGACTTGGAGTGCAGTAAGGATTTTGGCCGACTGGCTGGCGATGTGGAAATTGCCATTTTTCGCATCGTTCAGGAATGCATGCTCCAAAAGTTGTGGCTGAGCTTAGCTCTCTTGATCAGCCCCTATAGGCGATCGGGGTCAGTTTTCTGCTGATGGCTCGGATGAAGATAGCAGTACATAATCTTCATTGCGGCTCCTTTCTCTCGAGCCTTGGTCGCTGATCACGCCAAGTCTACCCGGGTCGAAGGAGCCGACGTCGTTAATCAATAAGGCACCGTTTAGGAGGACTTGGAAATTCAGCAATGTTCAGTGAGTGTAGTTTCAACCGCGATTCAGCCATGAGCTGATGGTGATAATCATTTCATCGTCTAACCCACTATGATTACAGGAGCCCTTTTCCCCTGGGCTTGACCTGTCTGCAACGCAGAACAAACGTGATCGGGATCACGAGGAGACGTGACCGCACTCACTGCGCTTTTTCTATTTGCAGCAGATGTTAATCCCATGCTGAGCAGTGCTCCGGAATCATCAGGAGGGTCCTATGAAAACGGGTGCGATCGGCATGGTTGGCGTGCTGATATTGGCCGGGGGCCTCTCTGCTCAAAAGGCTCCACGCTTTTCGGTTCGAAACGACGAAACCTTCACCGGCAAGATCACAGATAGCTTCTGCGCGGAAGATGGACATCACCTCGGAATGATCAAGGGTGAGAGAAACTGTATCCTCACGTGCGTCAGGTTTGACGGCGCGCAATCCGTGCTCTACAACACCGAGAGAAAACGCATATACAAGTTGGATGATCAACAAAAACCTGAAGCTTTTGCGGGTGACGAAGTGACCGTAACCGGAATGTACGATAAAGACGCAAATGCAATCCACGTGATCGATATTAGGCCCAGGGTCATTGTTGCAGGTCTGTGAGCACAATGGCGTGGTTCAAGGCTCACTAGCAGGGAATATCTTGTCGGTGCTGGAAGCGGCGAAGCGGGTCTTTTCCTTTTGACCAAGCGGGAAGGCCTGATGCTCCCTTTCTGCACGTTGGGCGTCACGAATCAGTTCGGAATTCCCTCAAATTCTTACCATCGTTTGATACCGGGCTCGGAATTCATGGAACGTGAGCTTGCGCTTCTGGCCCGACCCAAGTTTCTTGCCGTCATTGCGTCCAATACTCTCGCCACAACTATGCTGAAGAGGGCCAACGGCCGAGTGGACGGATTTGTCATCGAGGGGCCGACCGCCGGGGGGCACAATGCGCCTCCCCGAGGGAAACTACAGCTTAATGAAGCAGGAGAACCAATCTACGGAGAGCGCGATCAGGTCGACCTCGAAAAGATACGTGACCTCGGCGTGCCCTTGGGCTTGACTGTTTATCACCATGGCAAAAAAACGGCTGCGGTTGGCCCTGCTGAGTCATGCGTCCTATTTCGCAACCAGCACGCCATACGTTCGTTTTGCGATACTTCCTCTGCGTCAGATTATGAGTTCGCTACTCGTACTCGTACTTAACTAACGAAACGCCGACCAAAATTCTGCTCGTTCGAATGGAGGATCGAGCATTCCGACGTTACTGGCTACGACCTCCTAAAGAAGCGAGAGGCGTTGGACGACTGGAGATCCGCGAAGCGAGCAGATGCACGTGATCGAGCGCTATCGACGCCTGAATCACGACACCCTGGAGTTGCAAATCACGATGGACGATCCCAAGGCTTACACCAAGCCTTGGGTCAATCCTCCCAAACTCTACAAAATGGAGCCGGGCTGGGAAATCGGGGAGTGGTTCTGCGTCGTGGACGAAAGCAACACGTACGATCGCGTCGTTCGGAAACCCGCCGGCGTCGCGCCGAAGTGGAAGCCAGCGTCAGTGTTGCTGCCGCCACGGCGCGTGTTGAAGATCACCCGTGCCCGTTGCACTCCTCGATCACGCGGCTCGCTTTTGCAAATCCATTTTTTCCTCACTGCGGTTCGGTCTTCCGTCGTTCGTCGGGCGGTACTTTCTTTTCCTGCCCTGCGTGCGTGTTGGGGTTAGCTTCTGGTGTCGGACGTTGCTGTTCCCTTTGTTGCAGCGTCGGGCTCGCAGGATGCTCCCCTGGCTTGGGCGGCGCTGGTCTCGGTGAAGGGGTCGAGGGCTTAGCCTTTCTTGGCGGCTGCGGCTGCGGCGCCGGATGCGGCGGTGGCGCACTCCGCTCCTTGGGTGCCGGAGGCGGAGACGGTCGAGCAGGCGGAGGAGTTGGCCGCGCGGCAGGAGGTGCCGCAGCCCGAGGTGCTGGTTGCGTCGGTTCGACGGCCTTCCTCGGCGGCTCGTTTGGAGTCGCAGGAATCCGACGAGGATGTGACGTAGCTGGCGGAGCAGCCCCAGGTTTCGCCGCCGGCCCTTCAGGGCGCGTGGTTCTCCGTGGCGGTTCGTTAGGAGCCCCCGTGGCGGGAGCAGTTGGACGCCCCGGAGCCGTTTCGGCCGGACGATTTGGTTGCGAGCGTGCCGGCGCTGGTTGAGCCGCGGGGGCGGGCCGAGCGGGAATGACCGGCGCGATCGGCCGGCCTTCAGGGATAGGTTTGGCTGCGGCAGCGATAGTCGGGCGTCCCTCGTTTACTGAGGCAAATTGCTGGCGGTTCTGCTCCGCCGTATGCCTCTCCTGCAACTGGGTCGTCATGGGCGGCACGCGTTGCTCGCGCACTGCGGCCGTTTCCACAGGCAGCGGACGTCGCGTCACTCCTCCGGGGCCGTTGTAGCTCGCGCGGCTCGTTGTGTTGTTGATCGTAATATTGTTGCTGACGACAGTATTCGTGACCGTGCGGTTGTAGGCGCGGACGTTGTTAGTATTAATGTTGTTCGCCGCTCGGTTATAGTCAAAGCGGTCGCCATTCCAGTACCCACCCTGATACCCGGTACCAACGTAGCCGTATCCATAATCGATGCCGCCGTAATAACCGATGTGATGGCCCCAGTAGCCGTCGTGATAGCGGTATCTACCGCGCGAGTATCCCCAATACCCGGGCGTCCATAGCAGACCCACTTCAGGAGGGCGCGTCCATGCCCCTGGAACCCAGTAGTAACCCTGGGAGGCGTAACTCCAATATCCCGGCGTCCACAGGTAGCCGTCGCCAGGGCATTCGGGCTGCGAATACTCAGGCAGCGGTGGAGGAGGTTCCGAAGCGTCCAGTTCGGGCTGCCCGTAATTCGAATCCTCGTAATCGGCATCGTCATTTTGAGAATAGTTTTCATCACGGGCGTTCTGATCCTCAGAATAGTTCCCGTCCCGAGAATGGTCTGGGCCTGAGGAATAGTTCTGCGGCTGTTCGTTGCCGCCAGCCGCTTGGTACGCGGGCGCAGGGGCCAAGTTGGCTACGGCGGCCGGGTCCTGAGATTGATCGGGCTGCGTCGCAGCCACCTGGCTTTGCGCGCCGGTGCCCTGTGTGCTGCTCTTCTGACACCCTGCCAGACCGAACGCCGTAGCAACGGAAACGGCTAATAGAATGGCAATGAAGGAAACTTTTTGGCCCTCGCGCATTGTGATTCTCCACGAATTTCTCTTCCCGGATCTGAGGACGAGACGGTATTTGAGCTGGGTTTACAGGCTGGTTTGATGACGGCCGGGCTCACATGCCGATCACAAGCGATTTTCAGCGGATATGAGAACTATGGCCATACCGGGAAGAACCGATTCGCGGAGGTTAATTGTACGTAGCCTCACTACAGCCGCTAGTGTGGTCAGCCAAGCCATCGGCGAGAATCTATTTGACGGTAGCCGGTGGCCAGGCCCAAACGCGAGCGAAGACCCAAAGCTATAGAACGTGGTCGGCAGGGCGGGTTAAACGACGGCGAGGCTATGACCCTCCCGCGAGAACGAGCAATGTCGCCCGCCGCGCATCTAGAAATGAGCGGAGCGATGACACGCTACTGACTAGCGGTTGTAGTCTCGGTCGTAGTCGCGGTTGTAGTCTCGGTTCTCGTCTCGTCGACTCTCCAGCCGCTGCTCGCGATCCACGAAGCGTCTCGGATCATCTCTCAACTCATCGCGAACAACGGGATGCCGGTCAAGAAACGCTCCCAAGTCGGGATGATTCTCCAGATACTCTCCGCGCAGCGCCAACTCGGGCCGCCGCGTGAGATCGGCGCGTATTTCCGGATGGGAATCCAGGAACCAGTCAAAGTGGGCGAGTTCACCGCGTCGCGTATCTCCCGAAGCAAAATCGCTTTCATAAGACTGAAAGTGCCGCTCTCGGTCCATAAACGAGTCGGGATTGTTGCGAAGCGCTGCCGCTGCCTCGGGATGATCGTTTATCCAATCTCGGAGCGCTGGATGGTTGTCAACGAAGCCTCCATCGTTGACGAGTTCAGGGCGTCGCCACAGATCGTTGGCGGTATCGGGGTTCCGCTGCAGAAAATGATTGAAGCTGCGCAACTGGTCCTCTGAAGCTGCCTCGCTCTGGGGGGCGAAAAACTGGTTCACAGCCCGGCCAATTATCTGTCCTACCGATTGAGCCCGGGCCATCGGAGCCACAATCAAAGTCGACAAGGCGAGGACAAACATCGGAACTATTCGATTTCGTTTCATACTCAAACTCCTGGAGGGCAAGGCGGATATAGCTAATTTTGGTGCTCTTCGCGGCCTAATGGGAATCGAGGAAAATCCTGATTTCCTTTTCCCGGAGCCCTTATCCCTATTCTAAAGAGCGCAAACCTGTATTACCCTTTCTCGCGGATGGGTGCACGGTGGCGTACAGAGGCATTCCTTCCCGGCTGAACTGGTTTCCTCTCCTGAAGGTTTTTATGGATAAACGCACTTTGGCGGACAGTGCCCCCATTCGGGCATTCCCTCGAACCGCTGCGACTGCCTGCTGGCTTCGATCCCCACTCGTACGGACCCTCAGTGCGTTCATTAGACTCTCAAATTTTGTCTTGAGTGTTTCCCCGTAAACGTCCGTTTCGATGTCCTTGGAGAAGGCCATGACTTGTTGGATCGCTTGTGGCGGGTGGCGAGTGCTAGCGATCGAGTACGTCACGAATTTTCAAGCCAATGCTGCGTTGCCTATGGCTTTTGGAGAAAACCGGCACCCTTGTCAATCATGGAAGTAAGCGAGGCCGCTCCGTTTGTATACCAGTCGTAAAAATCACTTTCAAACCAGTTCGGAGAGTTGCCATTTTTGCCTGCTTAAGGCTCACGATGATCGCTTACCAGCTGGGCTTTGATATTCGCAGGGCTTAACAGGTACTGGAAACACCCGTGGGCCTACAAGACGGACGGCCGAGGATTAAGATTTTGTAGATCGCTGATTAATATCGTTTGTCGATTCCTACAAAAGCTTGTCCAGGGTAATGGGAAGGCTCGTGACGCGCTTGCCTGTCGCGTGGTAAACCGCATTCGAGATCGCTGCGGCAACCCCGGTTATGCCGATCTCGCCAATGCCGTGGGCTCCCATAGGGGTATGCGGATCGGGAATGTCGGTGTACACGACATCGATGTGTGGTACGTCCGCCTGAACTGGCAGGTGATATTCGGCCAAAGTGGCGTTAACGATTCGACCTGTGCGATCGTCAAAGATGGTTTCCTCGGTCATCGCCATGCCGATACCCATAATGATTCCGCCGCGAAACTGCGAAATCGCAGTTTTGGGATTCAGAATCCGCCCCGTATCGAAAGCACCCACCCAGCGATTGATGCAGATTTCCCCGGTTGTCTCATGCACGCGAACTTCACAAAATTGTGCCGCGAAAGAATGCATGGAGTACTTCATAATTTCGAGCGGCGGCCCTGTCTTTTGTTCCACCGTCACATGATCTCTTTCTGCACGTTTGAGAATGACGGTATAAGGTTCACCAATAGAAGGCTGCTCCTTGCGGAAAATGCCTTCGTTGGCCATGCGAACCTCATCCACTTTGTTCCCCTTGAGAACAGAAGTTGGTTCCTTTTGAGCTAACGCAAGAAGTTCAGCAAGCAATTTCTCCGATGCTTGCTGCACGGCGAGAGCAATACTAACGGTTTGCGACGAGCCGCCCGCCACGCCCGCCCACGGCAAACTGCTGTCACCATACTCGAAACGAACCCTGTCCATAGGCAGCCCGAGCCGCTCTGCCGCATGTTGCGTTTGCGCCGTCTCTGTACCCATTCCCATTTCTTGCGCAGAACTCTGAATCAGGGCCGTGCCGTCCGCATTGATACGCACGCGCGCAGCCGTAGTCATCCGATACATCGGATAGGTTCCGGTGGCCACTCCTTGACCGATCAACCAATTACCTTTGCGCTGTGAACGAATTGCCTCCGGCCGCCCCTTCCACCCAAATTTCTCCGCACCCATCCGATATGCTTCCCGCATGTGCCGGCTGGAAAACTCATTTCCACTCACAGGATCTTTTTCGGGCTCATTGCGCATCCGAAACTCAATTGGATCCATATGCAGCTCGTGCGCCATGGCATCCATTGCGCTCTCCACAGCGAACGTCCCAATCGATTCGCCTGGCGCGCGCATAAATGTGTTTGCCACGCGATTGACTTCGCAAACTTTCTGGCCAATTCGGTAGGCGGGAATGGCATACAAATGGCGTGGCGGGAAGCTGAATTGTTCTGGGAAATTATTGTCTGTGGATTGCGCGGTAACGCCTTCGTGGATAAAAGCAGAGATCTTCCCTGAATCGTCCGCCGCGATTGCCACCCGCTGTTGCGAAGGCGTGCGGCCGCCGACGATGCGAAAAACTCCTTCACGAGTTAAAGCGATTCGAACGGGCCGGTCGGTCATGCGCGCCGCCAAAACTGCCAATTGGTTGTACGGCCAGATTCCACCTTTACCGCCGAAACCGCCGCCGACAAAAGGGGAAATCACGCGAACGTTCTCTTCCTTCAAACCAAAAATATCCGCAATGCTATTGGCCGCGCCGGCGGTAAATTGGCTGGTGTCATACAAAGTTACTTTGTCGTCGCCGTCCCAAATCGCAATCGTTGCATGAGGTTCAATCGCGTTGTGATTGTATGGCGGTGTCGTGAACCTCAGGTCCACCCTGTGAGTCGCGGACGTGAATACGGCATCGGGATCGCCTTTGCTGACCTCCGGGTCATCCCCGAGAACTTCCTTCGGCTTCTTTGCCGAAGGAATTGCCGCTTCAAAAGAGTTCATCCCGGGTTTCGCGGCGTAATTTACTTTGATGCGTGCGGCCGCATACTCTGCCCGGTCTTGGGTGTCGGCAACCACAACCGCAATCGGCTGCCCGTTCCAAGAAATCTGCTCCGTGTTCAGAATCTTGGCCTCGGTCACTCCAGCGCTGGGCTTTCCTTCAACCGACATCGGTCTAGGGACCTTCATGGCCGGAGCGTTGAGATGTGTGATTACTTTAATGACTCCCGTAGCGCGCTCGGCTTCCCCGGTTTCGATATTTTCTATGATGCCTTTCGAGATTGTGCTATAGACCAGAGCTGCGTGCATTAATCCTTCTGCTGGGTACTCAGCCGAGAAGCGTGCCGCCCCGGTCACTTTCGCGCGACCGTCCAGCCGATCGATCGGCTGCCCGATGAAACGGTGCTGGTTAATCAGTTTATCCCGCTCGTGGTCCGGCATCACGTGCGCGGCGGTGTCCACGATTTTCTTAATGACGCTCATTGCTCAGTTCCTTTGTCAGCACTCAGTTCCGAAAGTACCAGTGCGATCGTTCGTTTTGCTAGTTCGATTTTAAAAGTGTTATATTTCAGCGGTTTCGCCGGCGCCAATTCCGCGGCCGCCGCCATAGCAAAATTTTCTGGCGTCACTGCCTTGCCGCGTAGGAGTTCCTCAGCCACAGACGCGCGCCAGGGCTTGTGGGCCACGCCGCCAAGAGCCAGGCGAATGTCGCGAATCTTGCCCTTTTCGATCCTGAGCGCCGCGGCTACGGAAACTAAAGCAAACGCGTAGCTCGCGCGGTCCCTCACCTTGCGGTACGCCGAAGCAAGTCCGGCCGTCGAGGCAGGCAAATCGACCGCGGTGATCAGCTCGCCGGGTTTCAGATTGGTATCGATTTCAGGTGTTTCGCCCGGCAGGCGATGAAATTCGGCGGCTGCGATTTGACGCTCCCCGGATGACCCCGTGATATTCACGACGGCATCGAGAGCGGCAAGCGCTACGCACATGTCGGAAGGATGCGTCGCGATGCATTGGGGCGAAGCGCCGAGAATCGCGTGTATGCGGTTGAACCCGTCAATGGCGTCGCAACCGCTGCCGGGGGCTCGTTTGTTGCAAGCGGCAGCACCATCGTAAAAATAATAGCAACGCGTTCGCTGCATCAAATTTCCGTCGGTAGTGGCCATGTTGCGCAGTTGCGCCGATGCGCCCATGAGAATGGCCTGAGAAAGCAGCGGATATCTTTCCCGGATTAAAGGATGCGCCGCAAGATGGCTGTTGCGTACCATCGCTCCTACGCGTAAGCCACCATCGGGAAGCTCCGATACTTCAGAAAGCGGAAGTGGCGTAATATCTACGAGGGATTGCGGTTGTTCAATCCCTTCACGCATCAGATCGATCAGATTGGTCCCGCCCGCGAGGAAGCGTGCCGCATTCGCATTGTTGTCCGGGATTTCCGAAATTAGTTTTAGTGCCGAGGTTGTATCCGTTGCACGCGCGAAGATGAAGTCGTTCATGGCTTCCTCGATTCATATACCTGCTGGATCGCTTCGCGGATGCCAACGTATGCGCCGCACCGGCAGAGGTTGCCACTCATGCGCTCCCGTAATTCCGCGTCCGTCAATTCGCTTGGCGGAGCGCCATTTTCGGTTACGGCGCTGGGCGCTCCGCTGCGGAACTCGCTAAACATGCCCACAGCGGAACAGATTTGGCCCGGTGTGCAGTAACCACATTGAAAGCCGTCATGCTCGATGAATGCCTGCTGTAGCGGGTGCAACACCCCTGAATCCGCCAAACCTTCAATCGTGATGATTTCCCGTCCTTCGTACTGCACTGCCAGCGCAAGGCAGGAATTAATCCTCTCCCCGTCCACCAAGACCGTACATGACCCACATGCGCCTTGCGCACAACCTTTCTTAGTTCCGGTGAGACCCAGATGGTCTCGCAGCGCATCAAGCAATGACACGCGCGGCTCGATGCTTAAAATTCGGTCAATTCCGTTGACATGGAGGGAAATGCTTGCATTCATTCGTTCACCTCAATTTCGTACTGATGCGCTCAACCTAAGAGAAGCTTTTCAAACAGCACAGATGCCTAGCGCCAATATCGCTAAAACATTAAGAATGACAATACGGCTTTTCTGGGATGGAAAAATAAGGTGATGGATGTCCAGGAAGGTCTGCCGGTAGCGGGACGGAAATGCTTTTGCTAAAGCGAAGGCGGTCCCGCTGCTCTACGTCGATTTGCGCGTAAAAAGCCGCTGGCGCGTCTGGGAATCGGGGGAGTCGCTAACCTGGCGGCTATCCAACCTGCTCAAAAGCAGCTTAAACATCCAGAATCAAGCGCTTGGAGGCGTGTTGGAAAATCGCATGCGCAACAAAATGAAGAAATTGGACGCAGCGAGGGAACAGCAAAAAAAACCGGCGCTAGCGGGTAGCCGACGGACGAAACGGATTACTCGTAGGAAACGTTCAAGGAATCGCGAGGCGGAAACCTTAATGGCCACATCGCGATTCAAACGCGGGCCGTTGGCGCGATTCACCACACCCACCCCCCCCCGCGAATGGGGGCGAGGATCTGGTAGGTACCAAGCTTATCGCCTGCGGAAAGCGGCATAGTAGCAAGCCGGCTCATTCTATCCGATCAAGGTGCCGATAAGAAATGAATTACCGGCAACCCGCAAGTCATCCCCGCATGGGCCGGATAGGGCCTTACCGGTCGAATCGAGTGAGGAGAGATAAATGGGAACGCGTGCTGACCTCACTGCATCCCGGCTGTACGCTGCGTATAGAAAGTGCCTGCCGTCCGGCAGAAAGGAAGGCCTCAGATGCCCGGTCTCGCCCTGAGCCAGCGACGTAGCGGCAGTGGGGAATCGCCCGCCTCGGACACTTCCTGAAGCTCCCCCGTTGAGATGGAGTTAAAGACTATTACACCGGCGCGGCCCCAAGCGCCGTTGCGATTGTTGGGGGTCGCGGCTGTATCGGGTCCAGGTAGGTAGAATCAGGGCCTCCAAAACAGGAGGCAAGATGGGCAGGAAAGCACCCCCCTACTTTGCCTTGGAACTGTCCCATAGACCAGTAGATTTGCTCTATTGGAATGCGTAAATTGTGCCTAAACCTAGTATTTTCGTGGGTATTACTTTGTAAGCCGTCGGGAAACGATTAGAAGAGGAACAATGGCGGAAGATCCTGCTCTTGCCGATTTCAAAAAAGGAATCAAACTTTTGCGAAAAGGGCATTCGGCCGAGGCCCTTGAGTACCTGCGGCACGCTGCCCAATTGGAGCAACAAAACCCGTATTACCTTTCATTTTTGGGTGTGGCCGTCGCCCGTGCCCAACGGAAGTGGCCCGCAGCAGTGAAATTTTGCGAGACGGCCCTAAGTTCGAAACGTAGCGAACCGCAGCTCTACTTGAACTTGGCGGAGGTTTACGTCTCCGCCGGTCGACGTGACGACGCCGTGGCTGTGCTTGACAGAGGTTTGATTTACTTCAACAGAGATACTCGGATAAGACGAGCGCGTGCCAATTTAGGAAAGCGTTGCCCTCCTCTCCTACCGTTTCTTGAGCGCGGACATTTCTTGAACCGGAGTCTTGGGAAGTTACGATACCGCGTTTCGGAACGCCTACGGAAATCAGAAACTTAGAACGGGATCTCCGCGGCCGGAGCTAAGTTGATTAGATAACGTCGTCGGCTTACCGGACTGGATTTTTGCTCTCTGGCCACAATGACCCGACCGTACGGGGCCGAAAGCTCACGGAAGAACAGTGCAAGCTGGGCTCAGCACTCGCTGGCTCCGCGACTCCACCCCCGATGGGCACACCAAGCGTGCATGGTGCCTTGCCGTGAAGCACGACTCCCGCGCCGCCGTCGCCCCCGAGGCTGGCGCACGGCGCCACTTGGCGCGGACTATACTCCCCCACACGCGCGCATCATCGCTCTGCGGGGCTGCGGCGGGGGATGTTGCGCGGTTTCGAGGCAGGCTTTCTGTTCGCGTTCCACGGGTTAAAAACTGATTCCTAACAAACTGTACCCGCCGCCGAATTATCTTGATTCTGTTAAAGGAAGGGGTTTTGTCCCTAATCCTGTAGAAAAGTGAATATCGCATTTTTCCTGAGAAGTCATGAAATTCCTTTTTCTTAAGCAGCAGCCTTTTCTGTGCCTCCGATGTCGCTGTAGCCGTTGATGCGGTGCAACTTCATCTGCCCGCTGATCCAGAGCCCAAAGAACACGCGCAGCACAGCACCCTCATTGGGCAGCGCTGCCTGGGTTTTCACGCGGCGGCGGAACTCCAGTTGCATCCGCTCGATGGCGTTCGTGGTGCGCAGCGACCGCCATTGGCTTTCCGGAAACCGATAGAACGTAAGCAGGTTCTCCCCGGCTTCTTCCAGAGAAGCCGCTACGCCGGGACACAGTTTCTTCCATTTTCCCAGGAACGCTTGGCGTGCTCCCTGCGCGACATCCAGAGACGCGGCGTAGACCATGCGGTGATAGTCTTCGCGCACAGCTTCGTGCGCATGCTTCGGTGCTTTCGCCATCAGGTTGCGCAGCTTGTGCACGGTGCAGCGCTGGTGCGGCAGGCCTGGCCACAGCCGATCCAACGCTGCCGCCAACCCCGTGTTGCCGTCGCTGATCACCAGCCGTGGCCGGCCCATGTGACGGGCCACCAGATCTTCCAGTAACATCTGCCAGCCGTCGGCCGACTCGGCTCCCGCCGTCAGCAAGCTCAACAGCTCCTTCTCGCCATTCTCCCGCACCCCCAGCGCCACCAGCACCGGCAGCGATACCACTTTCCCAGCACTACGCACCTTGGGATAAATCGCATCCAGGTACAGATAGACGATCTTTTCTTCTGCCAGATCGCGCCGCTGCCAGTGCCGATAGCTTTCTTCTAGGCGTAGCACCAACCGCGACACCGTGCTTTTCGATAATGCGGCGCCGGCCAGCAACGGTTCCAGCGCCCGGCGGATCCGCCGCGTGTTCGATCCCGACAGATAAACTCCCAGCACACTCTGCTCGACTTCCGCGACTGCTGCGCCGGTAACGCGGCACCAACTGGCTCTGCCACTCGCGCTCGCTGCCTTCGGCATCCACCAACCGGGCACGCGGCACTCCCACGCGAACCGTGCCCGTCCGCAGCGTCAGCCGGCGGCTTTTCCGACCGTGCCGGTAGCCACTCCGCTCGGCCACCCGCTGGTGGCGCGATGCCCCCAGCGTCGATTCCACTTCTTCTTCCAGAACCATCTCAATAATTTCCCGCACCCGCTCCCGGATGGCCGCCTCCAAACCCTCTCGCAGCGAACCCTCTTGGATCACTTCCTGGCCAATGCTAGTCTTCCTCACGGCGTATTCCTCCTGTGCCCGAAACCTCCGGCTAAGAGATTCCGGGCTTTTTTATTCAAGCCTTCTCAGGAGAATACGCCTTCAGATTTTCTACAGGAATCGGGACGGAACCAAGGAAGGATAAACATTTGCGAACCTATTGAATTGAGATGTCGGGGATTTGAGACTGAGACTACCTGCTCGGGTGAATCCGTGCACCACGCAGAACAGAAGTGCGCCAAAACTAAGTCACCGGCGACAATCCCTAACTCCAAGCTAGAAACTATTGGCTCCCAGCGCATTAGCGCTGGCTTTCTTGGCTCAGCCGATCCACGCGCAACTTAAAATCATGGTCGACTAAACTCGGCGTCCTCAAAGCAGCTGGCGCGCTTGGGGAGCTCCGCGGAATCCGTTTACCAGTAATCGGGGTGGCAGCCGCAGCTGGTCTTATCCTGTTCCTTCTGGGTTCCATCATCACCCACCTGTGCGCGCGACCACTACTCTCTCGGTCTGCCAATTGGATTCCTGCTGCTGGCCCTTGCCTCACTAGTGCGGGAACTGCACAGCCAGGGGGCCTGCGGTCCTCGCATTGGCAGCGAGGTAATTTGGACCGCGAGCGGGTTGCACGCAGACTGAAACTTTCTCGAACGCGTAAGGAGCCGCGATGTCTAATCCTACGACTGATAAGTGATTCGTCTTTACTGGCCTAGGCATATTGACGATAAGTGATTTCGTGAATTAGAATTTGCATCGGTCAACCAGCCCGCCCACGACGGCAGTGCGAAGGGGACGGCATGACCAACCCGGGAACGCTACTCAGAAGAACGTCCGCGAGCACTACGGCTTGTTTTGGTGCCGCACTTCTCGTGACTCTCCTCGCCTTGCTAATTGCTAGGGCGATTTCAACCAATGGCTTGGCACCGTATTTTACAGCATTTGCGGCCGTGGCGATTTGTACCCGGTTTTGTGGAACTGGGCCCGCGATAGCAAGCCTTGCGCTCTCATCGCTGACCATCGACTATTGGTTCATCCCTCCTACGCATTCGCTGCGAATTATGAGCACTACAGACTTGGCCAACTACCTTGCGTTCCTATTCGCAGCCCTTCTGGTCGTTGCAATTGGGGAATCAAACCTGCGCGAGCGGAAACGATTGCGGAATGCCGCCGGGGCGCTGGAAGAAAAAGTTCGGGAGCGGACTTTCGAACTCGATCACGCCAATCAAAGCCTGCGACAGCTTACCGGACAGCTTTTAAATTTGCAGGACGAGGAACGGCGACGGATTGCGCGAGAATTGCATGACAATGCTGGACAAGCGCTGTCCGTTCTGGCAATGAACCTTGGTGCAATTGCAGAAGACCTCGGCCGGATGATGAAGACAGCGGCCACGGTGGCAGACAGCGCGAGCATGGTTCGGCAGATGAGCGACGATATTCGAACCATGTCATACCTCCTGCACCCACCGCTTCTAGATGAAATGGGACTTTTGGCTGCCCTGGAGTGGTACGTCAAAGGATTTGCTGAGCGAAGCAAGATTGCGGTGAACTTGGAGTGCAGTAAGGATTTTGGCCGACTGGCCGGCGATGTGGAAATTGCCATTTTTCGCATCGTGCAGGAATGCTTGATAAATATTCACCATCACTCGGGCAGTCCCACAGCTTCAATTCAGATCACATGGTCGGATAGCGGTGTACGGTTGGAAGTAAAAGATAATGGTAAGGGAATCTCGCCCGAATTGCGTAACCAGATGGAATCCGAGGGAACGCTCGGAGTAGGTGTTCGAGGAATGCGTGAAAGAGCAAGACAATTGGGCGGCAGCCTTGAAATCAGCTCCGATGGCATAGGAACGGGAACTCACATCGTGGTGCGGTTCCCCGCTCCAGAAGTGGGCCAGACTGAGGAAACCGCAGACGCGGCTAGAGTCGGATAACATTCGTCCCTTCTTTCCCGAGTCCTGACAAACGGAAGGTGAGATTTAGGCTCCTGTATCGAACCCATGCTAACTGTCTTCATTGGCCACGACCAATGCGCAGTTGACACTCTCCAGTGTGGCGAGCAAAAATTAGGTGGTGGACAGTTTATGGCAAAGCCTCGCGCCAAACGCGTATCCCAGAAGAAACCTAAACCGGAGCTGCAACCCCCGATCATGACGGACGACCCCGTGGAGGAAGCTTCCAAGGAATCATTTCCCGCAAGTGATTCTCCGGCTTGGAATGCAGGCCATGAAAATCCTCCATCTCCGTTGCCAAAGAAGCCGGACACTACCTGATCCACTTCCCTCCGTGCCAACATCTCTGAGACCGTTTTAGTACTCTTAATTAATGAGCAGGGCGAGAAAGAAAAAGGGAGAGATGAACGGGAATTCTCTTGGTTTTGCTTCTTCTGCAAGTTGGGCTGCCACGGAACGGAGCGGAGGCGAGCCTGGCGAGCCGAAGCGGAGTGCAGTGGCAGCCCAAGCGGGCGGCGATCCGGTGCTGACCTCGCGGCCTGATCCCGAAGTGGTCGCCAAACCCAAGCGGCGTACTTACACCGCGGAATATAAACTGGGCATCCTGCAGGAAGCCGAGGCCGCCGCTGCCACACGAGGCGGTATCGGCGCTCTGCTCCGCCGGGAAGGTTTGTACTCGTCGCTGCTGGCCACCTGGCGGCGCGAGCGGGCCAACGGCATCCTGGAGGCGCTGACTCCGCAGAGGCGCGGGCCGAAGTCCAAACGCCATCCGATGGATGAGGAGAACCAGAAGCTGCGCCTCCAGAACGCACGTTTGACCGAAGATCTGCGTAAGGCGCACATCATCATCGATGTCCAAAAAAAAGTGGCTGCGCTGTTGGGTCATCCGATTCCGGAGCAGGAGCCGGAGGAAGAGTCCTGATGGCTGCCGTCACCGAGTTGGCCACGACTGTTGGTACGCGCGCCGCTTGCCGTGCGCTGTTTGCGTCGCGCGCTTCCTACTACCGGGATCGATGTGCAGCCTTTGTCCCTACAGCGATCGCTTTGCGACCCAGACCAGCGCGTGCCCTGAGTCCGGCAGAACGCGAAACGGTCCTGGCGCATCTGCACGGAGAACGCTTCCAGGATCGCTCCCCAGCCGCTGTGTATGCGACGTTGCTCGATGAAGGGCACTATTACTGCTCGATTCGCAGCATGCATCGCTTCCTGAAACAGGAGGGCGAATCCCGCGAACGACGTGACCAGTTGACTCATCCGCCGTACACGAAGCCGGAACTACTGGCGACGGCTCCCAATCAACTCTGGAGTTGGGACATCACCAAGCTGCTCGGACCGGCCAAGTGGACCTACTTCTACCTCTACGTGATCCTGGATGTCTTCAGCCGCTACGTCACCGGCTGGATGGTCGCGCACCGCGAGAGTGCGGAGTTGGCCAAGCGATTGATCCGGGAAAGTTGCGCGAAACAAAACATCCAGCCCGGCCAGCTCACGCTACATGCCGATCGCGGCACCTCGATGAGTTCCAAGCCGGTAGCCTTCCTGCTGGCCGACTTGGGTGTCACGAAAACCCACAGTCGCCCGCACGTCTCCGACGACAACCCGTATTCGGAAAGCCAGTTTCGCACCCTGAAGTACCGGCCGGAGTTCCCGGACCGCTTCGGGTGCATTCAGGACAGCCGCGCTTTTTCGCAGGGATTTTTCCGCTGGTACAACCAGGAACACCGCCACTCCGGGTTGGGCTTGCTCACCCCGGCCATGGTTCACTACAACCAAACCGCGCTCATCCTCGAACAGCGTCAAGCCGTTCTCGATGCCGCCTATCGCGTCCATCCCGAACGCTTCGTGCGCCAGGCGCCGAAACCACTCTCGGTTCCAACCGAGGTCTGGATCAACAAACCGCTCAACGCAGATGAAAATGCTCACTAAATTCCATGACCAGTGGTCTCAAACTCGTTGACACGCGCCGCTTTCGTCGAACCATACGATCGGCCCTCGAAGTAAGGTCACGCTCCTATAAGAGGCTTATCGGGCCCCGAACATCAAAATTCTTCCTAATCTCTTGGCGGATTGCTTCGGTTAGCGCGGGCCATTTATCAAGAAATGTTTCCGCACGCCCCATGTCAGGTTTATGTCATAAGATTTGCCTGTATGCGAACGTCACATTCAGTGTCATTGGCGACAGTATTCTTCGCCTGCGGTCTGGGCTTGCTGGGTTCGAGTGCTCCAACAGGCATTCAAGCAACAAGGCCAGCAGGAGCCTTTTCGCGCACTTATCTTGGTTTTGATCGGAACAGGTATCCTGGCGATCCTGCCCTTAGACTGTTGCGGCAAACCTTTTCTTTTTCCGGATATTGGCTTAACGCACCGCCAAACGAAACCTCAAACACTTGGGAAGGCAAGCGCGAAGTCCTAACTTCAAATGGCTTTGGATTCCTAGTGTTGTTCAACGGGCGCTTATACCGAGAACTCAAGGCTCCGGCGGACCCAAGAACGCTCGGCAAGAACGACGCGGCAGTCGCCGTCCGGGCGGCAAAGAAAGAAGGGTTTCCAGAAGGGACCGTCATTTTTCTCGATCAAGAAGAAGGCGGGAGAATGCTTCCGGAGCAGCGAGCATATGTGTATGCGTGGATCGACGCAGTCAATGCCTCTGGATATCGAGCGGGAGTCTATTGCTCCGGAATCCCTGCAAACGAGGAGGGTGGAGCGACAATTATTACCGCGAACGATTTACGAGATAACGCTGACCGAAGAAAAATCGTGTTTTTCATTTACAACGATTCGTGCCCTCCATCGCCCGGTTGTGCATTCCCAAGAAATCCGCCGTCACCGCAACAGAGTGGAGTTCCATTTGCCGCGATCTGGCAATTCGCTCAATCGCCTCGAAGGCGGGAGATCACGGCCAGCTGCCCATCGAACTATCACGCTGACGGCAATTGCTACGCGCCCCAGTCAACCGATGGCCTCAATATCGATCTCGATTCTGCTGATTCACCAGATCCATCCTCTGGCCGACGCTGAATCGCTCGCCGCTTCTAAACTTCCGATTCCGCTCGGCCTGAATCTCCCAAGCCCTTGAGCGAACTACGTCAATTCGCGCAGGTCGAGCGACATGAAGACACTGTTCGAGTCAAGCACATAGTCAGCGAACGGCGGGCATTCCACGAAGCCATGGCTCCTGTAGAGCGCCCGCGCAGGCAGAAAATAATCCCATGAGCCTGTCTCGAGGCTGAGGCGCGCCATGCCGCCCGCTCGTGCAGTCGCAATGATGTGGCGCAGCATTGATGTTCCCGCTCCCCTTCGGCGCAAGGACTGAACTGTATACATCGACTTGACCTCACCATGATTGGCCGACAGCCGCTTCAGCGCGCCGGTTCCCAAGAGCGTTTCATCGTCCCAGATTGTCCAAAAGCTGATGTCGGGGGATTGCAGCCGGGTAAGGTCCAGGGCGTGTGCACTTCCCGGCGCCGTTTCGGCGTGGGCGCTGGTCACATGGATACTCAGGAGATCGACCACACGTGGATCACTGAAGTCGCCTCGGATGATTCGTATCATGCTGGTTTCCTCCGAGCTCTATTTTTTCCTGTCAGTATAGCTCCGAGGGCGGACGAAGGCCCCAAAGTTCTGATTGTTAGCTGCGAACGGCATTGAAACTCATACGCTCCACACGCGAACGACGGTGGGGACGATCTCGGCCGGGGACCAGTAGACGCAGACCTGACATTAACCGCCCTTGTCATGGAAGGAGCTATCCAAAAACATTCAAGAAGGCACGGTTATGAGGTGCTTAGCTCACCTCACAACGTGACCCTGATCACATCATTGGCCGGCGCACTCAGATTATTCTTGCGGTTGATGCGACGGTCTCCCTCGTCGATTTGAAATCTTCGGATGTGTCGCAGAATCGTTATTGGTTGAAGGAATCCGTATGAGTATCTCGCAATCAGCTGCATGCGCTCGTTGCGACAAAGAAGACTGTTTGGCTATCGTGATCATCCCGGCTGTCCGAGCGGAAATGAGAAAATTTGAGCAAAGCAAAGAAAGTTTTGAATTGATCTGTCCCGCCTGTCATCGTTCGTTTTCCGTTCCGTTAAGGAAGGTCGAATACCGTGACGTAACAGACGAGCAGCTAACACGGGGATTTATCAACGGACGGCCGATTGATTCCAGGCTGGTGCACTAAGGTGGCTCAAAGAGTGTGCGGATGACTTCTCTGTCGATTCCTCCTATCGGCAAATGATTGGGGTCTTCGGGACGGAAAGCTCGACACTTTGCGGTGAATCGCGTTCATCGAGATGTGGGCCTGAGTGATGGAGGAATTGTCGCGCAGATCTCCGCGTAGCTTTTTGCGAATCGAGCTCGGTTGAAGAAAATTCGTTGTGGGAGAAACAGCTTTGGCGTGTATTGCAAATAATCGTGACTCTGTCGATGAACTTGCAAGTGCCGTCACTCACGGTATAGGCCTCGAGTTGAGCATTAGTGGATTCGCCGCCTTGATGATCCTAACTATCGTTCACGGCGGAGCCTGGCAGATCGTGAGTTGCGCGGTCTAGGACGTCACACTGGTTTGCCTTTACGCTCGCTCAACTCTGTATCATGGTCTGCGTTCACGAAGGATGAAGCATATTCTTAGGATTTTCGACCACTCAGCGATTTTTCTTTTGATTGCGGACCTACACCCCTTTCTTGCTTGTCAATCTGCGCGGAGGTTGGGGCTGGTCGCTGCTCGAAATTGTCTGGAGCCTCGCGGCAGCAGGCATTGTTCTCAAGGATCTGGTTTGTGGACTGTCGTCCGATTTTGTCTACGGGGGGCTATGTCCTGATGGCATGGCTGGCGTTGCTTGCTGTGAAGCCCCTCTTCCTGGCCGTTCCGACCATCGGGCTGATCTGGTTGGTGGCTGGAGGATTGATGTACACAGTCGGAGTTGCGTTTTTACGCATGGAAGAGATTTCCCTACAACCACACGATCTGGCACCTTTTCGTGGTGGCGGGCAGCACCTGCCGTTACTTCGCAGTGGTCTACTCAGTCACCTCGTAGGCGAAAGCCCAACAAGTTTCTCCCGCCCCCTTCGCGCCAGTGACTTTGCCTACGGGCTCCCGGCCACATTCCGTCGGAGCTCCGTTGAACTCACTGGGGTCTGCTCTGGTGGCAAATTCGTTGTATCGACCTCAGCAGAAGCGTACGATGCGAGAGAGAACTCCCAATCGGGAATTCCAGTTGAATGCGGTTTTTCTCCAGGAGCACTGGCTCATGTCCGTCGCGACATTAACGCCTGAAGTGCGTGTGCCTATCAGCCGAGCCAATGGGATGACAGTCAGCACAAGAAAGCTCGTCGCCTGTTTTGCCACCCTGTTGGCCTGGGGCGCATCGTCCACCCATGCGCAAGACAAGCCCGACCCGAAATCCGAAATCGGCGGTTTGAAATCGAAATTCGTGGATGTGGACGGGGTGAAGGCTCGCTACTACGAAGCAGGACAGGGCGAGCCAATGGTGATGGTGCATGGCGGGTTTACCGCTGGATCGTCCACCGCGAATGTTTTTTCGCGCAATATTCCCGGCCTCGCGAAACATTTCCACGTTTACGCGGTCGACCGCCTCGCGAGCGGCATGTCTGGCAACCCCACCAGCGACAACCAATACAGCTACCAAGGCGATGTCGACTTTGTCTACGGTTTTGTCCAGGCGCTGAAACTTGGCAAGGTTCATCTTGTCGGGCATTCCGCCGGCGGCGCGATCGTTTTGTATCTCGCCATCGAGCATCCTGACATCGCACGCACGCTGACGATTCTCGCAGTGGGGCCGGAAAATCCGCCCCAGCCCCAGACGAAACTTGCAAATATGCTGAAGAAGTGTCCCGACCAATCGCAATACGCGGGGCTGAAGTGCCGCGTCTCTGAACTGGCCTGGCTGCCGACCACCTTCGACGATGAGTATTGGAAGGCAGACGAGTTCATGGCTGGCCTGCCGAAATCCAAAGAGGCGCGCGACAAACTCCGCTCCGGTTCCGGCGAATCGCAGCCAACCGCCGCTGCCTATCGCGACAAGATGCTCGACCGAATCAAGAGTGAAGGCATGCTGCAGATGCCGGTGCTGATGGTCGCGGGAAAGAACGACGTGCTCGACTGGGGCGAGGCGGACGCCACGGCGCAATTGAAGGGCGAGATGGCGCTGTTTGACATCATCGCTGCGAAAAACACCAAGGCACAGTTTGCCGTCTTCAACAACGCCGGCCATTTCATGTACCGTGAACATCCAGGGGAGTTCAACGCGCTGCTGATCGCCTGGATTGATTATTGGAAGGACAATCCGCCTCAGCCCCCGGCTGGCGAATTTCAACTGCCGTAACTTTGTCCCGAAATCTGCTCTCTGCGGTGGCTTGTGTCTTTGGTCGCCCGTGACTCGCAGCGAAACTGAAGCGAGTGGCACTTTAGGTTTAGCGCCAGCACGAACAAAATCCTTGCTCAACCAGAGCGCCAGGCGTAAATTGCTGCTAGCTTGCAAACGAAGTGGATCCAAAGAATGATGCGTCCGCTTAATTCGTTCACAAAACGCATTCTCGTTGCCACGATCGCACTGCATTTTGTGGCTGCCCTGGCCATAGCGGCGCAGGAGAATACAAATAATTCCGAAGCGTGGTCCGGGATCCTTGTGTCCAGCGCCTGCAACGCTGATGAAGCGTTCATGGAAATTCCCGACTGCTATAAGGACCAGCCAGGCGCGAAGCTGTCTTTGCTGGATGATACGACCCGCGTCATGTACGAGGTTGACCCTCAGGGGCCCGTTGCCGCTCATTTGGGAGATGCGGTGACCGTCAGGGGCATCCTGAATGGCGATGTGATTCAGAAGGCCGTCGTCGGACCGATGTCAATCGGCTTGGCGGTGGGCCAGAAAGCTCCCGCGTTTTCGATTCCCGACCAATTCGGCCACATGCAAACTCTGGACACGCTGAAGGGACCAAAGGGCACTATCCTGCTCTTTTTCCGTTCGGCGGATTGGTGACCGTTCTGCAAAGAGCAGCTGGTCCAGTTGCAAAGCGCAATCCCGCGATTCGAAAAGGAAGGAGTCAAGCTCGCCGCGATCAGCTATGACTCCGTGGACATCCTGAAGTTTTACTCCGGACGAGAAAAGATCACATATCCGTTACTCGGGGACCCGGGCTCGAAAACGATCCGCGCTTACGGCGTTCTGAATGAAGAAGCTTTTGGCATGCAGAGGGGCTACGCTCGCCCAGGATATTTCTTTATCGATCCCAACGGGATCATTCGAGAGAAGTTTTTCGACCCCAAGTACCGGGAACGGCTCACCGGAAACAGCCTTGTTTTGAAACTGTTCCCGCAGTTGGGCGAGGAAGTCACGGGAACCGTCGAGGCGCCGCATCTTCGAGTGGCGCTCGAACAGTCCGATCCCGAAGGCATCTCCGGTACGAACATTACCCTGGTGGCCGAAGTGCGTCTACCCCCGGATGTGCACGTTTATGCGCCGGGCGCGCAGGGATATAAGCCGATTCGGCTCGTGCTTGACCGTATCCCGGAACTGGATTTCGACCCGGCAGTTTACCCGGCGTCGCAAGTTCTTTATCTTCCCGCAATCAAGGAGAAGGTGCCCGTGTTAGAGGGCACATTCCGTATTAGCGAGATTGCCAAGGTAAGCACGGGGGGCGCCTTGGGCGTACTCGGAAAAGAAGGCAAGGTGGTCACCATCTCGGGGAATCTCGAGTACCAGGCATGTGACAAAACGATCTGCTACTTGCCGGCTTCTGTCCCGGTCAAGTGGCAACTCCGAATTCTGCCGTTCGATCGCATCCGCGCACCGATGGACATCCGCCACAAATAGACTCTCCAATTACTGTAAATCAGCGATGCTGGTCAAACTTGAGCCTCCAAAAGCGCAAATGGCAATTAAGGGGTGTTTTGGGCATTCCGTCTTGTACCTACTCCAAAAATGTGGACGACGGAGGCAGCCGCATGCTTGTGACACCGAGAAAGGCAAAATGGAGGCCAGGGTTAGGTTGGCCCTCCCCACAGGTGACACTAGTCCGATTCTTATTCGGGCGGCACCTGCACGCCCAACACCTGACCTGCTGCGCTACGAAATTCGATACCGTCAAGGCGGGTTCAACGTTTTACCGAGCACCTTCGCCCGAAAACGGTCAATGGAAGCTAAACGCTGTGCCCTTACCGAGCAGGCTGCGTTGGTGTTTCGCCGCCGGCTTGCAATTCAGCGGTAATTTGTATCTTGCCGCCACTCACCTTCACCGTCCGCTCCCAAGGTGTGAATCCCAGCTTCTTAAGTGAGATCGTGTGATCTCCCCCATTAAGAGTAATCGTAGACGGAGTATTACCAACGAACGCTCCATCTACCTCGATGTCGGCTCCTGCCGGATTAGATGTGACCGCGACTTCGGAACTCGTACTGGCCTGAGCCTCACTGGCTGTCTGCACTGGAGCGGGCGCCCTGAACTTCGCCATATCCAGCGCGAAATTGCCGTTGATGAATGTTGGAACCTCCGTCCCCTTGGAAATCGTAATGTCCTTGCCATGGATGAATAGAAAAGCTGGTGCCACCGGCCAGAATATTAGTCCCGTCGCTATAATTCCGGCAGTCATAACGCCCTGGTGACCGCCTCCTTGTGCTTCCTTCGTGGCCCGCAAGGGGGCAGTCTCCCCATCAGCGAGACTGACAGAGTTCATGACGATTTCGAGCTTTCCACCACGCCCCAAGCGCCGCCTATGCCGCGCTTCCGTTACAGTTCCCCAAGCAATCCCGTCTCTGGGAATGACCAGAGTGTCTGCAACTCGGACTTCGTCGATCACTTCAAACTGCACGCGATCATTCACACGGGCATCGGCTGATGATACCGTTTGTGAGATTCTCAGAGTGACTGGTGTCCCATCGTCAAGAGTTCTTACCGGATATAAAATCGCCGAACTTTGCGCCTGCGTATTCGCGGTCTCTTGTAGTGGCGAAGCCACTGAGACCTGGACAAGCAACAGCGTCGCAAGCAGCGGCCGGACCAAAACGTTCATGGTTCACTCTTTCTAAAACCACTCTCTGACTTAGATGTCTTTCCGAGAAACGGGGATTCAAAGCCCAAGTCACGAATTGCCGGGTGCCGTACTGAGCCATAAAAACGACACACGACACATCTTTTGTCCTAAGGCAATGGCCGTATGGCGATTTTTCTCTGGTACGCAGAATTTTCCTCAAACTCAGGTGCTGTGTATTTTTTGCACGACTTCCAAGCCTTTGAAGCCCCTTGAGATCTGGATTTCCTAGAGGGTTTGGCACGCTCACTGCACCAATTCACGGCAGGAGGAGGTCATGAAACAGAGGAAATTGCAATTGAGGAGTTGCTTCGCCTTATCAGCCCTCATAATTTCAATCTGGTCTGGCAGGCCCGCAAAGGCGCAATCCATGCCGACTCAAACCACTACTACAGCCGGGTCGGCCCAAGACGATGAAACCACCCGCGCGGAATTGGCGCGTTTTGACCAATTTCTAGACAGCCATCGCGAAATTAGCGAACAGCTTCGGAAAGATCCTTCGCTGGTGAACAAAGAGCGATTTGTGAAGGATCATCCGGCGCTGCAGACATACCTGAGCGAGCATCCCGGAATCCGCGAGGAGATCAATGAAAATCCGAACGCCTTTATGCAGCAGGCGTACCGCTTCGACCGGCGCGAGGACAGGAGTGGAATTGACGTCGATAACCGTACAGAACTCCAGCGCTTCAACGAGTTTCTGGGCAGCCATCGCGAAATCGCCGAGCAGGTTCGCAAGAACCCCTCGCTGATGAACCACGAAGGGTTTGTGGAAAATCATCCAGCGCTGCTGACGTATTTGCAGGAGCATCCGGAAGCCCGCCAGGAGATCAGGCAAGATCCCGACTCATTCATGCGCCAAGACTATAACTTTGACCGCCGCGAGAACGGACGTGCCGACGGCAACGATGCCAACCGCGCCGAACGTGAGAGCTTCGATCGGTTCCTGGTCAGCCATCGCGAAATCGCCGAGCAGGTTCGCAAGAACCCGTCGCTCGTGGACAATGACGAATTCTCAAGAAACCATCCTGAGTTGCAGGCGTATCTGCAGGAACACCCGGGAGTTCGTGACGAAGTCCGCGACAATCCAAACGGGTTCGTGCGGCAAGAAAATAATTTTGAACGCCGGGAGGATAGTGGGGACCGGGACATCGACCGGGAGAAGTCGGCTAAATTCAAGGAATTCCTGGGCGATCATCGGGACATCGCGAACGAACTATCACGAGATCCTTCCCAGGCCAAAAACCGGGATTTCGTGGAACGCCATCCTGAACTTCATGACTATCTGAAAAACCATCCTGACGTCAGTGAGGAATTGATGAAGAACCCGCAGGGCTTTGTGAAATCTGCACAACCGACGACTAATGCTAATAACGACCAGGGACGCAAGACTCCGACGTTTGCCCCTAAGGCAAACCATTAAGTCTCTCGAAGGACTACCGGATTTGGAAGGGCGGGTTGACCGCCCTTCCGATCCGCCGATTATAGGATTCCATGGGGTCGCGCCGCACTCGGTTTTTACCGGTGGTCGAAGCGTCCCATGTTGAACGAAAGATTTCAATTTGGAGGGACGTCATGAATATCAAGACCTTGCTTCTGATCGCGGTCGTCGTTTCCGTGTGCCCTCTTCACGCGAAAGACAAGAAGAGAGACCAGTCCGAGAGGGGCATGCTCGAGAAGATGGAAGCGGTGCCTTGCGGTGCGAAGGAGCGCGGACTTACGGGATTAGGAAGTTTGTGGGCATCGGCGGGCATTACGCACGTCAACTCCGATGAAAAACTGTGCCCGGAATACCTGCTTCGAACAGATGACATGGAATATCACATACGGCCCATAGATGCCAAACATTCCACGGTCTTGACGGTTGGACACGAAGGCGTATTCAAGATCAAGAACGACCGAATGTTTCTCAAGGTCGAGGACGCGGATAATAAGACGAGAAAGTATCGGGTTGTCGCTGTGAATCCCACGGATACCGGCAGTCAGGCCCAAAATCCGCCGAGCAAATCACCGGACAAACCCTAGGGCCGGGGTTGAAGGTTGTTGGCGGAGATGCGGTTGTTCCAAGAGCAGGATGCATGCGCCTGTTTTTGATCAAGACCGATGGTTTTGCCAGGTGTTGCGCACACACTACGCATATGGTGGGTTACCGAGCAACTTCCGCTGGCTACTGGGTTTCCGTTATCAGACCAGACGCATCTGGTTCGATGCGCTGAGACGTCGCAGCCAGCGAAGGCTCAACTGGGAAACCTTCGAGGCTTTGCTTGTGCATTTCCCCCTTCCGGTTCCAGGGATCACCGATCCTCGCACGGCGTGACTGCTGTTACGGGATTAGCTTCGGGAAGAACCTATGCGGGAAATCCGCACGTACGGATCTGAGAGGGCAAGGTCAAATGGCTCCGCTACTCGACCAATTTCCCGGATCGGAGGCACAACTCTTAAGCACATTAGCTATGATTGATGTCTTTCTCGAATCAGAGAGGCAACGTGCTGTTGAGTTGAATCAGAAAGTGGTTAGAGTTGGAATTCGATATCCCGTCTCTACTTGCATTATGATTCCCACTCCGAATCTGGAATCTCGGCCACAAAAGTTAGAAGCCGAACATGGAATTTACCCCGTGTCGCTCGCCTTGGGCTGAAGGTTCTCGTGGTGCGGTTTGAGACACCGATGCCGGCTGGGTGGCTACCGGCAGCGTCTCTGGTTGTTCCACGCGAACAGGATGCGTGTCGGGAGTGGCCGGTACCGCAACCGCAGGAACAGATGCAACATTTTGCGTAATAGCGGTCGGCTGAGTAGCGGGCTGCTTCATTTGTTGCTCCATTGCACTGGCGATTCGGTGCAACTGCCAGATGAGTTTTTCGAGTTCCTTTGAACGACCGAGGTTCAAGTTACGGTCCAATAAAAAACGAATCGACAACGCGAGAACGATCGGCAGGCCGATGGCTAGCGTCGCGAGTACGACGGTCACGAGCAGCTCGTCGGGGGAGGGGAGGGAATGGAGCATAGCACCTCCAAATGCGGGATTACGAGGACAGCATAACAGCAACGCGGCAGTGGAGACAACGATACCGATAAGCCTATCCGATATAAGTAGCGGATTACTTCCGGGTCGGCCGTCATCCGGGGGCTTGGCGCGGCTACGGCATTCCGATGACTTTCGCTTTGCCCGTCATCCAGGAACGACCAGCTGCCACGGCTGCCCCTCGGCCCGGCAGCAACTTCCTTTCCTCTTAAGATTTTCCGCGAGCGCAGTGAGCATCGCTCGGTCTAGCGCTCGATGCCGAGGCACCCTGCCACCTTTGTAAGCGTCGCGACTAACCTCTCGATGTGCGCTTCGGTGTGTGCGGAAGTGCAGGAGATGCGGAGCAAATTCTGCGGCGCGGCCGGCTTCAGCACCGGGTTGATGTAGATGCCTTCGGCCAGAAGCGCCTTGCATAGCCGGCATAAGTCCACTTCCTCCCGGATCACCACGGGCACGATCGCCGTCTCCCCATCCAGCACCGAAAAGCCGCGCGCGCACAGCTCGGCGCGCAGCGCGCGCGCCATTTGCAGCAACCGCAGGCGCCGCTCCGGCTCCTTGCGGATGATCTCCAGCGCCGCTCCCGCCGCAGCCACCGACGCCGCCGGCAGGCTCGCCGAAAATACGAACGGCCGTGCCGTGTGCTTCAGATAATCCACCACCTCATGCGGGCCCGCGATAAACCCGCCTACCGACGCCAGAGCCTTGCTGAACGTGCCCATCACGATGTCCACTTCGTCCAGCACCCCCAGGTGTTCCGCCGCGCCCGCTCCGGTCTGCCCCAACACTCCCAGTCCGTGTGCTTCGTCGACATAGATGCGCGCCGCCTTGGATTTTGAAAGGTTCACCAACCCGCGCAACTCGGCCAGGTCCCCTTCCATACTGAACACTCCTTCGGAGACCACCAGGATCTTCTCTTCGGAAGCACAGTTGTTTATGCACCGCTCGAAATGATCCAGATCGTTATGCCGGAAGCGCACCACCCGCGCTACCGACCGCAACGCTCCTTCCACCAAGCTGGCGTGTAGCTGGTGATCGCAGATCATCACGTCGCCCTTTTCGGTTAGCGCCGAAAGCGTCGCGTAGTTGGCCTGAAACCCGGTGCCGAAGATCATCGCGGCTTCCTTGCGCACGAAGGCGGCCAGCTCCGCTTCCAGCTTCACGTGCAGATCCAGGGTCCCGTTGAGCAGGCGCGAGCCGCTGCATCCGCTGCCGTACTTCCGGATCGCCTCGGCCCGGCGGCTTCTTTGACCTGCGGGTGCGTGATCAGGTCCAGGTAATCATTGGATCCGAACATCAGCACCTTCGACGAGCCCAGCCGCACTTCTCCCGGCTGGCAGCCTTCCCGATCTCCGAAGGTCTCGAAGTACATGTACAGACCGGCTTGCTGGAGCTCCACCGGGCGGGTGAACGCGCGGCATTTCCCGAAAATGTCGTTCGCTCCGGAGCTCTTCTTTTTCGCGGTGGCCGTCAGGGTCATGTTCAGTGCCATTCGTAGATTCGATAGGTCTTGTAGTGTCTTGCGCCCATCACTTCCAGGGAGCGTGTCATCAGAACGTTATCTTCCAGGATCCACGACATTTCACAGTCGCCGCTGTATCCCAATTTCCTGGCAGTCCGCACGAGCGTGGCATAAAAGGCAGCCGCTACACCGGAGGTTCTATGCTCCTCCACCACCCCAAGAGCAAGAACACGCAGACTTTTAATCAAGCGTTGATGATAGAGAATTTTGAGCAGGCCCGTTGGGAAGAGACTGCCGCCCGCCGGCTTGAGCGCGAAATTGACATCGGGCAAGGCCAGTGCGAACCCAATCGGCTTCCCGCCCGCTTCCCCCACCAGCACCAGCTCCGGCTTGAGAATCTGCTTCATCTCCTTGCCCATCAGGAAGAACTCTTCGCGAGTCATGGGTACAAATCCCCAGTTGCGCTTCCATGCCGAGTTGTACACATCCCAGATCCGCCCCACTTCGCCGTCGAAATCCTTCATGTTGATGGGCCGGACCGTGACCCCGCTCTTGGCGAGCTTGCGGTCCGCCACCCGCCCGATCTTCTCCAGCTCGACTGCCGCCGCGGTATTTACGTAAGCATTGAGATCCTTTGCCTTGCGGAGCCCTACTTTTTCCATCAACGCCGGGTAATAGCGCGGGTTGTAGGTCATCATGACCATCGGATTGGAATCGAAGCCGTCGACCAACATGCCGCATTCGTAGTTGGTGGAGGGGTTCACCGGCCCCCGAAGCAGCACTGCGCCGCGGCCGAATACCCACTTTCGTGCGGCGCCGAGCAGAGCCGCCGCCACTTCCGGGGTCGTTCGTCGATTCGAAGAATCCGAAGAACCCGGCGTTCTCCTCGTGAAACTTGTTGTGATTGCGGTCGAGGATAGCGGCGATCCGGCCCACCACTCGGCCGTCGCGCCGCGCCAGGAATAACTCGGCCTCCGCGTTGGCGTAGAACGGATGCTTGGCCCGGTCCAGCAGTTCCTTGACCGCGATCCGCAATGGAGGCACCCAAAAAGGGTCGCCGCGGTACAGCGAATAGGGAAACTCAATAAACTCTTTCAATGCCCGCTTGCTATCTGCCGTTACGACCTCAAGCGCCAATCGAATCCTCTCTTCCTGACAGCTTCCGGTACACCACGGGCCCCGCCGCAATCAAGAACGCGGCAAGCAGCGCGCCCGCCGCCAAGTCAACCGTCTATCGTATCGACGGTAGACAGAGTATAGACAAATTCCAGGAACTCCGTAAACCGGGATCAGATTTGTAAGTGGCCCTAAAACACTCGTCTGAGTTCAATACTTTAGCCAACCCGCCTCTTTGTACCAGGCAAGCGTTAGGGCGAGTCCAAGATCCAGAGGCGTTTGCGCCTCGAAGCCGAGCTCTCGCGCCGCGCGGCGCGTGTCGCAAGTCCAGTGGCGGCACTGCGCTTCCTTTACCTTCTCGCGCGAGATAATCCCCGGCTTCCTGGTAACGTGCGAGCAAATTTCCGCGAAGCCACCTACGGCGTACGCAAGCGTCGAAGGAATCCGTAGGACGCGCGCGCGTTTCCCCATGATGCGTGCTGTCGCGGAGTTTAGCTCGCTCCAGGAGACCGCCTTCGCGTGGGCAAAAAAGTACGCGCGGCCGCCGGCTTGAGGGGCGCATGCCGCTGCCAGCAACCCGTCGGCCAGGTCCTTTACATAGATCGCCTGAAACCAGCGTTCGCCGCCTGAGATCTCCAGCACCAAGCCCCTACTAATCGACCTTGAATATTTCCAGCACATCCGTGTCGCGTGGGCCGTAGACCACGGCCGGCCTCACGATCACCGCGTCAGGAACCAGCGTCCGTGCAATCCGCTCCCCTTCCAGTTTGGACGTGCCGTAGTGCGCGACGGGATGCGGTTCGGCATCATCGGAGACCGGCGTCCCATCGGTGCTGGGACCGACGGCAGCAAGAGAGCTGACGTGCACAAATCGAACCCCGCGCCCCGCGACCGCCCGCGCGACATTCTCCGTTGCTCGCGCGTTGCCCGAGTAGAACTCGCTCGTCGAAAGCGCCTTCGTCACACCCGCAAGGTGGATCACCGTGTCGACGCCTTCGAGAGCATCACTCAGACCCTCGCCGGAAACAAGGTCGCCGAACACAAGCTCAGCTCTAGGAGGCAAAGCGAAAGGACGTCGCTTGAAACCTTCGCGGCGGATCAGGCAGCGGAGTGGCTTGCCACTGGCACAGACAGACTCCACCAGATGGCTTCCGATGAAACCGGTGCCGCCGGTAATCAGAATCATTACCGCGTTATATTACGGAAAGTCGGATTTGCGAAGTAACTTCCGCAGCCGAGGTCCGCATTCGCATCAGAAAGACGGGGCGTTAACATTGGCAACCGGACTCGCTCTGAAAACGGCCTTGACCTGAAGGCGAGCTGCGTCCTCTGCTGCTTTGAAGTTGCTCACGCTCCCATCGCAAAAGTCACTTGAATCGTTGTGTCCACTTCTACCGGATCGCCGTTCAGAAGAGTAGGCTTATATCGCCATTGCTTCACCGCATCCAGTGCCGATTGCACCAGGAGTGGATGTCCGGAAACGACTTCGAGTTGCGCGACCTTTCCATCTTTGTCGATAATCGCGTGGAGGACGACGACGCCTTGAATCCGCGCCTGCCGCGCCAGGGGTGGATAAACCGGACGGGTCTGAGTGATGATCGAAGCCGCCGTAACCGCACCGCCTTGCTTGATTCGAGCCGGGGCCGCGGCCTTGGGAGGAGGAGGCAATGCGGGGCCGTTGCCGGCCATAAGACCCTGACCCGGAATGCCGCCGAACACTCCGCTCTGATTGGGGTTGTTATTGATCACGTCCGGAGGCAGCTCGGCTTCTTTGAAAACGGCCACGTCTTTGGGTATCGCGCGGGGCTGGATCAACCTTCCAGACTCGATCAATCGAGCCACAGGCTTGACAATTGTTTTGGGCGCGGGCGGAGGCGGCGGTGGGGGCGGGGGCGGCGCAACCAGCAAAGTGGCCAGCATCGCTTTGGGCAGCGCCTGAGTATAGATCAGCGGGATCAGGACCAGCACGGCAAGAACCGATGCTTCAACGATGGCAGAAGCAATCACCGACCAGCTGGTGTTGGTTTTTTCCTTTTTCGAAGTCGATTCGATGAGTTCAGTGAACATGGCGCATTCTCTCCTTCGCCGTTATTCGCATCGCAGATAGATTTCTTCACTTAGCAGATAGACCCTCGTGGGCTTGGAGGCATGCCGTTCATTTCGCGGACTCGTTTTTAGTTCTCAGGACCTCCCGTGGCTTCGATGGAGCAAAAGACTAGCCATCGAGGAAGAATTTTTGTAATTATCGATTGGTCAGGCACTTCCAGGAAGCGCCTAAAGGAATCCTGCTAGTTACATGAGGGGATCCAGCCGGGTACTGGTACCGATAATTTTAACGAGGCTCGGTCTTTTTTTCACTGAGGCCGAGGCACGAGCGGCTGTTGCCGTGGCCCTAACGTTGGCCGTACTGCTCACATGTTGAAGGTCCTGGAGGCGGCGAAGGGATTGATTGTTTCAAAGGCGAACTCGCCGATGGCCCAACAATCTGGCAATGCAAAAGTTTTCTAAGCGAGATTGGGAAATCCCAGAAGGAGCAGATTAAGACATGGTCTATAGAAATTTCGATCCTGATGACTTGGCGAGTTGGTGTGAGCGGCGGAGCCGCAAGACCGTAAACCGACTCAGGTCATGCTTTTCGCAGCATGCGCGCCCCCGACTCTACAGCGAAGCTTGAAACAGAGGGCCGTCAGAACCATCATCCAACCACTGACAAGAAGCCGGACTCCGCGCCGGTAAGAACCCGTAATCATCGCCCTTTTGAACCAATAGATCACGGACCCGCCGATATAAGCATGACGCTCGCGACGCAAATGCGGACCGCCGGGATAGCGGCCCATTTTTTCATTGCGAATCACCTTGTGCATGGCGTCCACAAACCGGAAGACCTGATGAATCGTGTTGCCATCGTGGATGCGGTATCCGGCCGTGGGATGCGACAGAATGTGGATGGTGCGACCGGAGAAGCCGAGTCTCACCGTCAGGTCGTCGCCTTCGGAAGGAAACATTTCGACGGCGAAACCGCCAGTCTGTTCAAAGACGGCGCGCTCGATCGCGATCGCGCTGGTGCATGGTCCAAAGGGATGGCTTTTTCTGACCAGCGCGTCATATTCGGCAATCTTGATTTCCCGGCCGAAGTCCGAAAACTGCGGTGCCGGCAAAGGGCCCTTAAAAAAGTGCAGGCGGCAAAGGATTATTTTTGGCCGTTTCAGATCGAGGATACGCCGGTAAGTTTGGAGGGCCCAAGGCAGAAGGAAGTCGTCGCCATCGAGAAAGACCAGGAAATCACCGTTGGCAGTGGAGGCACCCGCATTGCGCGCCGCACAGGCTCCTTGATTGGTCGTGAACTTGATTAGCCGTATTCTGCTGCCGTAATCGTCAAGTATTTTCAAACTGCCGTCGCTGGAAGCATCATCAACCACAATGACTTCGTCGCCGGCGGAGCGCTGCGCCAGGGCCGACTCCACGGCATCTCGAATGAAATTCTTCTGGTTGAAGCAAGTAATAACAACGGAAATCCGCGCCACCGTCAGGCACCTCCTCCGAGTAGTTAATTAACGCCCAAACAGGGAAAGCTCACCCAGGGCTCGTTGAAGCTTCCATCGCGAGATTGGCATAAGAGCAATTCGCAGCCCATTCTTCGCATTAAGCAAATACACGACATAAAATTCGATGTACTTACAATCTCGGCTGCGAATTTCCAAACCTCGGCCCCAAAAGAGCAAGAACATTCCATGCTATGAGTGCCATGAGGGTTTGGGAAACTGCGCTGTCAGGGGCGACGGTCAAAGCGTATTTTGCAAAAAGAATTCACCTAAGCTACATGGAATCTGTGATTTGCGCTTATATGCACTTCCGTAAGAAGACGCACCGACGCTGACGTGGTGCTCTAGCCGGAATTTGGACCTCTAACCCGCGCATCGTACGACTCTTCTCTCCTCGACAGAACGAATTTTGACACGAATCTTTCACCAGAGAAGACTCCAGCGAGATCAGCGGGGTTCCGACGGCTCATTTTGCCCGTCTGACCAGCCCCGCTCGCTGCTGAGTCATCGATTTCTCAGAGACCGCTGCCCTCAACCATGACCCGAAGGGCTGGGCCCCTCATTTTCTCGACGAGTTTGTCCTGATCTCTTCCAACGGAACCCAAGTGCAGACCAAGGCAGACCGGCTAGCGACACTCAACAGGCCCGGGATGGGTCCCGCGCCGGGAGGATTGGTTCACGCGGATATGTTCGACTTCCCCCGCAACAAACCGGAAACGATTGTGATGGTCGCCACGGCCCAAGGTTACAGCGGCAAGCCGGTTCATATCACGCGCATCTGGGCCAAGCGAGATGGCATGTGGAGGATGGCGGTCAGTTACCAGACAACCATTCAGTCGGCCCCCGCCGTAGTGCCTAAATAGGGTTACGTAGTCGTTAGGCGAACTGGGGCTTGAATCGCCTCAGTTCTTGCGTTGAAGCTGAAGATTACCAGTCAACCGCCATCTCGCATGATCATCAATAATTTGAGTGTTGAGATTTGTCTTGCAGCCCGAGGGTCCGGCGCACCGATTCAGTCAATGACGCCGCGGACGGCCTCGCGTATTTCCGCCCCAGTCATCCGACAGTCTGCCAACTGTAGGTCAAAAAAATCGTTGTCTGGAAGAAATCAAAACATTCTGGAGCTCTGTTGCCATGCGGCGGAAGTTTTCATGTCAGAGGACGCAGGAATCCACCGTCGGCGCTCCGCCTGCGTTGGCGATTGTTACCGAGGAGACCGAAACTGGCTTTTTGGCCTCAGATTCGGGCCACATTCCGTTCTTCAGGAGTTGGTGATCAGCCCACTGGAATTACAAGCAATCGAAATAGACTGACGGTGCCCGCCTCACGAATTGAAAAAGTTATCGAATGCAGCGAGAGGATTCCGATGCCAGCGCTGCAGGAATCGTATAAAATACATCTGAGTTCACTCCGTAACTGATGAACCTTCATCGAGTTAGCGGGGAGCAAAGAGTGGAACTCGAGTGCCAGTCGCGAACAGCCCATACGACTAAGGATGGGATTGCAGGTGGGATCGAGCATTCGCAATCTGGTCTTTCAGTCGCCAATTCCACAAATTGTTTGCATAGAGTCCAATGCAGAAGAGATTGCCGGGTAGGAATCCGAATTCGGCCGTCCGCACTCCAATGACACAGATGATGATGCTGTTTGCTCCAGCAACGACCCAGCCTTGCCATAGCTTTTTCCCGACGAGGACCGTCGAGAGGATAGTCAAAAAGCACGACAGATAATCAAGCCTCAGCATTTTTCGCCCCTGGCACCGAGTGCTAGCGAGTTCAAAGTCATCCGTCTGCAGTTTACTGAGGCACGCGATAACGGGATAGTGGTCGGACGAACAGGTGCAGCTAATGTTGAATTGAGTTTTGCGACACAAGGAAATCGGATCAAGAGTTCATCAAAATCATCCTCTCGGACTTCTAAAATTAGGGCATAGGGACTGTTCGCAGCCAACTCGTCCTGAATAAGAATGGAATCACCCGCCTGTGCGAGTGCGAGCTTATTCTCGACGATCCCGGCGAGCCGTTTCAGAACTGCCGGAGACCCAGGAATTGCGTGATCGTCAAAGCCGGGTTCAGGCCAAGTCATAATCTCCAAGGCATGCGGAATGCCTTTCCCTTCTTTCCTGCGTTGTGGCGAGGCGGTGTCGGATCTTGGAGCCATATCAGTATTTAGATAAATATATACATATACAGTAAACCTATTTCGCAAAGCCCAGTTGACGGCCGGAGTGACTCCTGACGCTGGCGGGTTCACAGCACCAGACCGATTTTCCTGCCTTCGTCAATCATGAGAAAGGTCTTCTTCACCGGGCCATGATAGGGCAGGAAATAATCCATCCTCAGGAAAATCACAAATGCGATGCTGGTCAATGAAACAAGCGATAAGACTTCATCACCAAGTCACCAAGCTGAAGCGGCGGGGAATTGAACACACCGTCCGTCCGTTGCATCGGTACAGGGACATACATCGAAATTGGCCGATTCGGCTACAGATTTAACGAGGTAAATCAAGGGGCGGCTGGATTAGAAATCGTGCGGCTGATCGGAAATCGGATTGGGAGACCCTTTTGAACGAGCCTTTGTCGTGAGCGTTGATGACCTGTGCGAAATCCGTAAAGTCCACGTCGCTAGAGCACGTCAACGACCACACTAAACATGACTAGTAGGACATCGCGTGGAATGCCAGTATGTTGTAGGAGCCTGTTGCCGTAGCCGTGGCCGTGCTCGCCGCCTGGCCGGAAAGCGTAGCATCCGCGGCGTCAAAGTGAAGATTTGTTCCGCCGGAGTCGTCGAACGAATTCGCCATGATGGTTCCGTAAAAATCAGCGCCGCCATGCAGCACCACCGCAGAGTTTGGGGCGTTGATGATGGCACACATATTGGGACCACCCTCGAAAGTGAGGGTTCCGGTGCCCGCGTAGTTGATCTGGAGATTTTGCGAAATCCCGGACGAATTAACAAACGTTGAATGGGAGTTCATGGTAAGTGGAGCGGTCGCACACCCGGTGCCCGTTATATTGATTGTTACAGTTTTATTAGACGGGCTGGTAGTGATTGAACCAAAGCTGTCTAGAGATACGCAATCGAAGGTGTACGTTCCCGGCCCCGTCAGAGTCATCGAACCGTGCGATCCGACGGAAATATTGCGGTAAGTTCCCGGGGTAAGCGTGCCGGAGGATTCATCGGTCGTCGAGCTGTCGGGAGGAACGGTGATCGTCGGTTTGGCCATAATTTGGGATTGCGCCAAGCCCCCGTAATGTGGATTACCACTGATGGAAAAATCATCCGGGCATCCTCCCGGGCCGACAACTGGAGGAGTGCCACTTGCATCGACGGGAACGTAGACGGTTCCTCCTATATTTGTTGAAGTTCCAGCTGCTATGAGGCCCTGATTCGTGCCGATATCCCCCAGGCTCGCTTGGGCGTTCGTCGATGAATTGTATGGCCCATTAGCGCTGTTATATCCGTCCACGGAAGCGTTTCCGCCGATCGTAAAGGCAGGGCTGCTGCAAGAGAACCCTTGCCCATATGCGAAGAACCCATACGCATCGCTCGTCCCGCAAGCGGGCACGGTAATAGACGGTGGATTCAGGGCGGCCTCGGCCTGGACCATTTGGCGCGAGCCGTTGGAAGTGACTGACAGAGCGGTAATCATTAGAACGGGCGTGGAGACGGATGGCGATGCGGCGGCGCAGGTCTGATACTGTTCGCAACGCGTGTAGGCCGGAGATACGCCGGTCGGCGTGCTCAACAGGACTTCCGACCCGCCGTTCCAGCATACCGGCGTGCTGGAAGATTGCCCTGAATTAACGGCATAGTATGCGGTGACCGGAGTAGTCCCGCCGCTTAGGTACGCTTGAGTGTTATTCGCCTTCCAGTTAATTCTCACCCACTCGTAGGGCATCGCCGTGGAAGTGCCGCTCCAGGGAAAATTGCTAGTTACCGTGGTGTACCACGAAGAGCCAGTGGGTATAGTGCTGCACGGAACATCGGGCGAGGTGGCCGTCATTCCAGCGATGGAGTAGCCTTCGTGACAGAACTCGTCGTCAAAATAAGCATTCGTCGGGTCCCAGGGCTTGACTGTGAGCGAACTGCCTGCATTTATGATGTAGAGGACACCACCAGCCGCGGAGGGTGATGCGGTAGGAATATTCGCCGCGATGGTATTCGCGTTGGACTGCTGCATTCGGTCCAAGGCCTCGTAGACGCCCGATTTGGCAGCGAAAAAGGCTACTTCTTCCGCCCGATAATTGTAATTGACCGATGTTTCCGTCCCGGACAGCAAGATAAGAGATGTCGTTACCGCTGTCAGGATTAACAGTGCGACTAAACAAAATATTAGCGCGACGCCGCGCTCGAGATTTCTCGATCGCATGGTGATTTTAATTTGGTCGGTCATAATGAAGTTCCTCGAACGCAAAGCATTCATCTTCGGCAGTTTTCTTAGTTATTGATCCTCACGGATGAAACCATTGTCGTCGTGGGATAGGTTGCCGAAGACTGGTTCACATCAGGCGTTGGACTTTGAACGTATAGTGTTACGCCAATATTCTTTATGAGGGACAACCCATCCGTCCCGGAAACCCAGGCCGAGCCATCATATTTGTATGCTGTGAAGATATTCTGGGTCATCACATTATCGAGCTCCGTGTAATATGCCGGGGTGCCTCCCACTGATTTCAGAACCGTTCCGCGCTGCACGGTGCATGGACAATTCCCGCTGGGGGCAACGACCTGGATATAGACTTCGCTCACGCCGCTTCCATCGATGTCTCCCTCAAACTGAATCGCGGACGAGGAAAAACTGAGAATCCCGCAAGCCACGTTAATGTCCTGCGTGCAATCCGTAGCCGAGGTGACCGTCGTTGGGTCGAACATGGCAAGACTTGGGTAGCCGGTTTGCCGCATGTCTCGCAAAATCTGGTCCATGAACTGCCGTGATTCCTGGGCTAAGCCTACTTTGTTGACGTCGCTCGCGCTTTTCTTTGTGTTGGCTCAGCCTGAAATGGAGAGGTGACGTTTTCCGTTAGTGAAGATTCCGCCCCTTCGGGGCGGGGATTTTCAAGGCATAAGGATCTATCGTCCGATGCCTGTTTCTGGGTGCGCAGCGCGAGAGGATCAGCTCCCGCGCTGAGTTGCATCGGCTCGATGAGTCCTACCAAGTTATCCCTCAGCATGGTTGCATCCCTGCAGAGCCCGCTTCTGTTTCACATGGCGAGGTCATTGTAGTCGTGTTCGAAAAATGCGCAAGTGATTCTGCCGTCCGTCGCAGCTGCCGCTGCTGACGTGCTTGCTCCAGCTTGCGATCGCGCGCCGCGTGGATCTCCGCCTGTCGGCCGGCGAGCAGATCGTGCGGGGTCACATAACCGATGGCGCTGTGCAAACGCACGGTGTTGTAGTGATCCACGTAGGTTTGAATCAAGCGCAGCGCATCTTCCCGGGTCAGCGGTGTGCCGGGCCGGATGCATTCGGATTTCAGCGATTTGTGCCAGCGCTCCAGCTTGCCGTTCGATTGCGGATAGTAGGGCGACGTTCGCACGTGCGTCATCCCCGCGATGCGAATGAACTCTTTGAAATCCCGTGCGATGAATTGCGGCCCATTGTCGGAGATGATCCGCGGTTTCGCTTCCGGGTATTTCTCCCGCGCTCGTTGCAAAAGGACTTCGATTTCCGCTTCGGTCATCGATTCCCGCAGATCCCAATGCACGATCGCACGGCTGTAGCCATCCAGAATACTGCACAAGTAGTAGAAGGTGCCGCTCACGTTGATGTAGGAAACATCGATGTGCCAATGCTGGTGCGGCTGCGGTGGCTGCTCGAAACCGCTACCCTTGCGCGACGGCTTACCCTTCCAGCGTGAGAGCAACCCGGCCTGTTGGAGGACCCGCCAAACGCTGGAGGGGCTCACGGCTACCACGTCCGCGTCCAGCATCATGAAGGTCAGTCGTCGATAGCCTTCCAAGGGATGTTCCTGGTGGAAGCCGATGATGGCTTGCTTCTCCCACGGCGCCAGCCAGAAATCCCGGGGGACCCAACCGTTGTGTTCATTGACGCGCCCGTAGCGCTCTCGCCAGTCGTAGAACTTGCTGGCACGCACACCCAGCCAACGAATGAATCGTCCGGCGCCGATCTCGGTCTTTTCCGACCAGCACCGGACGAAATCCACCACCAGGTCCCGCACATCGTGCGGCACCCACACCTGGGTCAGAGCTCCCCAAGACTTTTTTTTAAGGCGATGTGCTCGGCCATCAGTTCGGCCAACACCTCGTCCTTGGTCTGGATCTTCTTTTCCAGAAATTCAATCCGTTGTTGTTCGGCTTGATGGTCCGGACGGCTCTTGCCCTGGAAGGCGGCAGCACCGTTCTCAAAGAATTCTTTTTGCCAGCGGTAGAACACCGTTGGTTGCAGCCCCAGTTCCTCACACAGGTCCGACACCGGCACCTTATCCAACAAGTGCCGTCGTAGAATGGCCACCTTCTCCTCTGCGGTGTAGTGTTTTCGCTCTTTTCGCATGCGTCCTCTCCGTTATCTTAACGGAAGAACGCCCTCTCCAGTTCCAGCTGAGGCGGCACACTGAACCGGTGTAGTACCATTTCTGAATTCGCCCGGCAGGTGTTATGGTCACTGCCTGCCAATTGCCCGAGTTGGTGTTCTGAAGAAAAGTCCAATAGGCAACTGGGCCGCCTGAGCTATCGCAAACTGACCCACCAGTCAACGAAAGAGGCAAGCAAGGAAGACCCCGGGGGCCAAACGTCGCCGCCACTGCGCTAGTGTCGGTTGGCGTGACTGGAGTGGTTGAAGGAAGCAATTGTGTCTGGAGATTGCTTGTGTTAGGTGCGCTTGCCACTGGTTTTTGGACGACTTCGGAAGACAGCGTCACCAGGGGATCTCCTGACACAACCGAAACCCCACCATTTCCTGAAGACCCCGTCAGACTCTTCGGCAGCATATCTACATAGGCTCCCTGCGGCGTGCTTCCAGAGGCTGGGAGAATATAGGCTCCATAGAAACGGTTGTCCCGAATAGAGTAGATTCTGGCTTGTTCGTAGATACCTGACACGTCGCTCGCTGCACCGCGCAGGCGAGCCAGACGCATCGAACTAACGATGCCTGGGATAGCCATGGCCGAAAGAAGTTGTCCCGCCTTTAGTTGAAACCTGAAGAAGGAAGTAGCGGCTCTCGGCCCGGACTCGGATAGAGTCCGGGATGAGAACTCTTTTTAGAGAGGAGAGCCGCTATGGCCGACAGATACCAGAGCAGTGGGAAGAAGTCCACGAAGAAGTTCGAGGTGCTGGGAAGCAAAGAAGTGGCGGTGCGGTTACCGCTGCCGCTGGTGGAGGTGTGGGAGGAGTTGCAGCCAGAGGTCGAACACCTGACCGGGCTGGCGGGGTTGAAGATCATTCGTGCCGTGATCGAAGATGAAGTGATGCGACGCGTAGGGCCGCGCCACCAACCGGATGCGGCGTCGAGTTGCTTGCGATGGGGTCAGCAATCGGGCTACGTGGTGTTTGCTGGGCAGAAAGTAGCGGTGCAGCGTCCGCGGGTGCGCACGCGTCAAGGGGAAGAAGTGCAGCTGGACAGTTACGCGCGGCTGCAACACGACGGTCGACGGCAGCGGGCGGTGCGGGAAGGGATCGTGGCCGGGCTGACCTCGCGGAACTATCACCGTGCGGTGGACAGCGTGCTGGAGGGCTACGGGATCGAGAAGTCCAGTGTGAGCCGCCAGTTCGTGGCGGCCAGCGCGGCACAACTGAAAAAGCTCTACGAGAAAAGACTGGAGGAACTGGATCTGGTGGCGATCTTGATCGACGGGATTCATCTGGGCAAGCAGGTGTTGGTCGTGGCGCTGGGCATCGAAACGAGCGGGAAAAAGCAGGTGTTGGGACTCTGGCAGGGCGCGACGGAGAACACCACCGTGGTCAAAGAACTGCTGGAAGACCTGGTAGCACGGGGCCTAAACCCAGAGAGACGCTACTTGTTCGTGATCGACGGGGCCAAGGCACTGCGCGCGGGGATCGAGCGGGTGTTCGGCAAACGGGCCGAAGTGCAGCGCTGCCAGATCCACAAGCGGCGGAACGTGAAAGAGCATTTGCCCAAGAGCGCCCAGGGAGATACGGATCGAAGAATCCGCAACGCCTACGCGATGACCGGCTACGCGGAGGCCAAAGCGGAACTTGAAAAAATCTTCCGGCAACTGGAGCGCATCAATCCGAGCGCAGCACACAGCCTGGAAGAAGGGTTGGACGAAACTCTCACCGTGCACCGGCTGGGCGTGGGAGGGCTGCTACGGCAGACGTTGGCTTCGAGCAATCCCATCGAGTCGTGCCTTTCCACGGTCGAGCGCGTGGCCCGGAATGTGAAACGCTGGCGAGCCGGGGACCACGCGCTGCGCTGGACGGCCACCGGATTACTTGAAGCGGAAAAGAAATTCCGAAAGGTGAAAGGCTTCCGGGAACTGGAACTCCTGCAGCGCAAACTGAATCCGTTATTGACTCAGCAGGAGCAGGTCGCATAAGGTGCCCGAAGTCGAGAGCCGCCACTTTCAACTAAACCGGGGACAATTTCTGGCCGAAATAATCAGACTGATGATGACCACGATGATGAGTTCCAGCAATGAGAAACCAGCCTGGTGAACCAAGCGGCCGTTTATCTGTTCCGCTTGTTTATCGCCGTATCGCCTAGGGAAGTTTTTGTTGGCAATCATAGTCTTTTGTCCTAACCTTATAAGTGTTCTTGGAGCATTCTTGGCGCCATTCTCAATTATTTGTAACCCTATCAGTACATGGACTTTAGGCGAAGTTCAGTAGGATTGAAGACTTTAGCATTCAAAGTCTCGTAACGAAACGTGACATTAATCGCCCCAACGTTCCTACCCACATATTTTGGTACAGCCACTGAACGCAGTTCCGGCCCTGGTGTCCGTTTGAAGCTCGATAACTACTAATCGGAGCATAATATAGATGACATATGGAACTTTGATGTGGTAGTGTGTGGGGCATGGAAAAACAGGATGCTCGCTCGCTGCCGGAAGAAGCCCAAGAGGACCTTCGTCGACGAGTTGTCGAGGCCGTTCAGAAAGGTCTTTCGCAAACCGAGGCCGCTCGGGTTTTCGCCGTGGCGCGAGGTACGGTAAGCCGCTGGATGGGGCTTGTGAAACGTGCAGGACGCCGGGCGCTGAAAGCGCGGCGACGCGGACGGCCGCCGGTATCGCGATTGGCGCCACATCAGGCCGCCACAACGGTGCGCATGATCCTCAGCGGCTGCCCCGATCAGTTGAGCTTGCCGTTCGCCCTGTGGACCCGAGAAGCAGTACAACAGCTGTTGTCGCGGAAATTCGATGTGCAAGTTTCGGTATGGACGGTGGGGCGCTATTTGCGGGCCTGGGGGCTGACCCCCCAGAAGCCGGTGCGACGCGCGTACGAACAGGATCCGGTGGCCGTGCGGAAATGGCTGGAGGAAGAATATCCTGCGATTCGCGCACAGGCGCGACAGTGGAAGGCGCAAATTCATTGGCTGGACGAGATGGGGCTGCGTTCGGACCATCAGGCGGGACGAAGCTACGGACGCCGCGGCAAGACGCCGGTCGTATTTGGCACCGGCCAGCGTTTTCGTTGCAACATGATCTCTTCGATCACCAATCGGGGGCGATTGTCCTTCATGATTTTCCGGCAGCGTTTCACGGCGCGGGTGTTTCTGAATTTTCTCAACCGACTGCTGCGCCAGACGCGGAAGACCAGGCGGAAAATATTTCTGATTGTAGATGGCCACCCGGTACACAAGTCTCGATCGGTGCGCCGCTGGCTGGCCGAGCACGCTGAACAAATCCGGATTTTCTGCTTGCCGTCGTACAGTCCGGAGCTGAATCCGGATGAATTGCTCAATCAAGATGTGAAGACCAATGCGCTCGGCCGTGTCCGTCCCGTGAACGTCCAGGAAATGATGGGCAACGTACGTTCTTACCTGCGGATCACACAGGCCCGGCCCAAGCTAGTGAAGCGCTATTTTCGCGAGCGCCATGTCCGATATGCCGCCACTTGAAAAGTGTCACCAATTAAGTGCTCGGAGTAATAAAACGCTAACAGACCAGCTACACAAGGAGAACTTGGCTCTCAAGGAAGAGATTGATCGGGCATCCATGTTCGAGAATATTGTGGAGGCATCGGATGCAATCAAACAAGTTCTCGCTGTTCTGTGCAAGGTTGCGCCTGCCGATTCCAAAGTGCTGATTGCGGGTGAAACGGGAACCGGAAAGGAACTTGCAGTCCGCGCAATCCACAAGCGCTCGCGCCGTGCGTCCTGCTGCCTGGTGGCCATTTCCGTTCGTGCCGTCGCTATTCCAGCCGTACTCCTTCAGGTCGAGCCCGGAGGACATCCCCATGAACGCCTTAATTTCCTGAAGGCGCTGGGCCGAATTCATCATCTGGTACCCGGATTTATTTTTCTCAATCAGCCAGTCAACCAGAGCATCCACTTCGCGTCAGTCTTCGGGGCGAATGCAGGTTGGATTGTCATACAGATGCTTGAAATGATCGTCCTGTTCGAGCATCGGCGTTTCATCGATGTGGTGATCGGTGGCCACGCGGTGGTCGTGCGCGTATTCCGTGAGCTTCCGGATGTCTCCCGTGTTGTTGCGGCAGATATTCATGCTGAAAAAAACGAGGTACGCGGTGATAGGATGAAAATCGCCGGGCAACATGCGTGATCGAATATACGGCGCCAGCCATCCGCGGGAATAGTGGTAGACATCCTTCGCGCCCCAATTGCCTTTCCCTTCTTTCCCTGCGGCGCGGCGCAGCAACGTAGATCTTAGAGCCAACGTTCAGCTAAATATATCTATACAGTAATATACTTTTGCAAAGCCCAGTTGGCGGCCCGAGTGACTCCTGACGCCGGCGGATTCACTGCGGCAGACCGGTCCCCCGCAGACTTGAGGACTAGGGAGATCAAGGACGAGAATTCGAATTTGCAAAACGAACTCACCCTAATCCACGTAGAATCTTAGACTTGACTGTTTTTTCGCCATTGCGACAAGGCGGCTCACTCAATCGTATCCGCCGAGCGCAGGCAACCCACTTGCGACGGATTGATCGACCAAGCGCGTCGATTTGCAAAACGAACTCGCCTAATCCACGTAGAATCTTAGACTTGACTATTTCTCGCCGCGACGAAAAGCCGGCTCGGGCTGGCGCTGCTGAGTCTGCCATCCTAGTTCGATGCTACCAGCACGCCATACTTTCGTTTTGCGGGTCTTCCACTGAGCCAGATTATGAGTTCGCTATTCGTGCTCAACTAGCGAAACGCTGACCCAGCTCATTCGAGTGGGTCATCGAGCATACCGATGTTGGTAGCTAAGTTCCCCTTAGGAAGTCTGAAGCATTGGATCGCTGGAGATCCGCGAAGCGAGCAGATGCACGTGACCGAGCGCTATCGACGCCTGAATCACGACACCCTGGACTTGCAAATCACGATGGACAATCCGAAGGCCTACACCAAGCCATGGTTCAATCCTCCCAAACTCCACAAATTGGAGCCGGGCTGGGAGATCGGAGAGTGGTTCTGCGTCGTGGACGAAAATAACACGTACGATCGAGTCGTTCGGAAACCTGCAGGCATCGCGCCGAAATAGAAGCCCGCGTCAGCGATCCTACCGCCGCGTGGTTTTCCGGAAAACTGCTTCGTGGCCTCATTGTCCGTCCCGCGCAAGACTTAGGAAATCCTGTCCATGACCCAGCGGATAGACCCAGACAGCCTTCAGCGTGGGCGCCTCTTGATTTCCGTCGTCTCCCGCATAAAAGAAGAAAGTGTCATAGCCTTTCAAGAGCTGGCGGAGGGCTTCGTCTGTGCGAAAGTGCCGAAATTCGACGGAAAGAGGCTCGGTTCCCAAATCTTCACCCATGGTGATGGCAACGCCGGACTGAATGCCAATGCGCATTACCGCGGACCGAAGGGTCTGGTTCTGAACGCGGTAGATCATCATTCCATTCGTAAAGCTTGGTTCAAGGGGAAGCGGCTCGCTCTCGGTCGGCGGAGGACTCACGGGAGGCGCAGTTCGTGCCGCAGGCTGAGCCATTCTCAGGCGCTTCTCGGTGCCAATTACCGTGCGGTTGCCTGCCGCAGTGCCCGATGCCCTGGAGGCCCCGAATGCGAGGGTGGACGAAGGCGGCGGAGTCTCCGGGCTTGGCTGCGATGCTGAGATTGCGCCGTCAAACTCAACGGTTACGGCGTTTCCCTCGAGGTGGATGTGGAATGGCGCCGCCTTGTCCAGGTCAATCACCACACGGGCCACGTCTGGAGCGAACTGCCCGGAACGAATTCCACGAACGGGGAGATAGGTGCTGGGGACGTTTGCGGGTATCGCCAGACGCGCTCGCCAAAAATCCAGGATCACACGTTCGGGATCCGTCAAGTGAAAAGACCGGTAGACTGCCGCGCCGCTCGTGACGACTCGCACGATTGTCTTCCGATCTTCGTGTGAAACGATCGCTTGGGCAACCATCGTGGCTGGCGATTGACTGGCAACAGCTTCGGGAGGTTGTTGGACGTTCGTCCCGGACACTTGCGCTGACAGTGCGGAGAATCCCGCTGCGATTTCAAGGACGAGTAGCGTGGCAATAAAAGGTAATCGCCGTGAGTGGATGCATTTCATGTCCATAATTTCGTCCCGCGAAAAGTTCTACAGTTGCCGCACTTTCATGCGGCGGACCAGGGGCAGGCGCAATTATCGGATTTACGGCTTCCATTTGTCCACCGCCAGGAAGTCCAGCAATAAATTCCGGTTCAGGCGTTGCGATCACAGCGAACCCAGAAACTCGAATAATAGAATGCGTTCCGTGTCCGCCAGCCGCTCAAAATTGCGCTCCGCGCCGGCGGCTTCGTTTTTGTGGCGTTGGATCGCTTCCGTAAAGGTCGCCGACTTCGCATCGTGCATCAGTTGCGTTCGCGTCGAGAGTCCCCAGAGCGGCATCGTGCGAATTTTGTTGGCCGTATCGTCGGGGCTGTTTTGAACGATGCCGTCTCCAGTACCGATGTCATGGAGAAGGTAATCTCCGAAGGGATGAAACTGTTTGCCACCGATTGCAGCGGGCACCATCAGCGATCCGCCGAGAATGGGCGTTCTCGCCGGAGCGGTCACCAACGTTTCCGTGTGGCAGGTGGCGCACCCGATCTTTTTGAACAATGCCTCTCCCGCCGAAATGTCGGACAATGCCGTCGCATCCGTCGGTAAGTGTCGTGGCGGCACCTTTAATGTGCGCATGAAGGTGGCGAGTTCGTTGATGTCGCCATTCGTGTCATTCGGTTCCGGCGCGGACGCTGACACTGAGGCGCAAACACCCACGACCGATTCATCCGGGAACAGTAAATTCGTCATCCCTAACTCGTTCACCGATGCATCCCCGGCAAATGATAGTAGGCTGGCGTGCTGATCCTTCCAGCCGAAGCGGCCCACCGCGGTCACCCCGCTCAACTCGACGACGGGAACTTGGATCGCTTCTCCGCCGTTTTGCTTAGCCAACGCCAGCAATGTAGCATCCGGAACGGCTTCCACGAATCCATCGCCGAAAAGGGGCAGCGACAGCCGCGCGGCGCGTACGTTCTCTGCGTCCGTCATGCGTTCCTGGGCGTCCGGGCAGGTGGCGCGCTGATTGATGAGCGAGCGATTGGGAACTAGAGTTCCGTTCGCCATCACTGCCGTTGCGGCTACGAACGCTCCGCTCGATCCGTTGGTGTCAAACCGATGCCGCACTTCGCGCTGCCATCGTTGCCGCCGTCCGTCAACGTGACCCGCGCGGAACTCCAACGTCTGTGCCGCGCCACCTACGCCCTGATTCTGGTGGCAGGAAACGCAGGATACTTCGTTGTATATGGGACCGAGTCCTTCTTCAGGAGTTCGGATTTCCATAAACACGCTGCGCGCCGCGTCCACAGCGCTTTGAGATGCCGCGCCGTTGGTAGCGCCGTCGAACCCCGCCGGCGCCTCCGGAAGTTCCTGCCCGCAAATCATCAGGGCTAAAGCGCTGCTGACAAAGCTCAACAAAAAAATCAAAAAGAAGATTCGCTTCATTCCGTTTCCCCTAAATGCTACGAAGATCTTAGCGACGGCACATGCTGAAGCTATGACTCAAAACCAGTTGTGAACGGCACAGAATACCCTGACAAAAAGTCGCCTTCCCGAAATTGAGTTCGAGAATGTGAGGAGCGCTCGAGCAACCGAGGACGGATGAGCTCATTCGCTACTTACCGAGCAACGGATTCTGGGTGTTGCGATCTCGCCCGTCAAGTTACAAAGCTTGCAGTATTACTAGAACTATCAGTACTCGCGTGGATGTAGTGTGTAACTAGCTGTTTGTTCACTTACAATTTTGCGGCGGGTCATTATCCCGACGGGACATGATGTGCTGTCGTTCCGGTAATTCAGGTAAGCAAGCTAGCCTGGCACGACGTGGTACACGGTAAACGTTACGCCTGCCGGCGGCGGATACGGTTGAGAGTATTTTTTCGCTCTGACCTGGAGCACGGCAGCCTTTTCGGCCGGATCGGTAACAACCATCAGCGTGCGATCATATAATTGATCGCCGATTTTGATGCGCACGTGCGGATCGCGGGCCACATTATGCGGCCACTCTCTGGTGGCAGCCCCGGATGTGGCCAGATAAAGCTGGCCATGATAGGCGATACACCAAGTGTTGACCGAGTGGGGAAGCAGATACCAGGTGTTTGTCTGAATCATGTCGGTTTTAATTCCGTCGGTGAACGACCAGTCCGCCACCGGGGTGGTGACGAGATTTCCTTTCAGCCATAGACCGGGCACACCACCGTGGGGATCCAATCCAGTGATGCGAAACACCACCAGTGCCAGGATCAAACAAACCAAGATCGCGCCGACAATCTTCGACAGCATTTTCATAGCTGACTCCTTAACATGGCAGGTCCGATAGCAGGTTTAATTCCTCATTAACTATACAACTGAGTGGGATAAGTTGGGAGTCCTGAGACCAACGACCCGTTGGACGCGCGCGTGTCATAATGAATTTTCCGCAACCTGCTGGCCGGTGGTGTAGCATCACTTCATCTCAGCTAATCGGGACATAGAAATATGAAAATACTAAAAGTGAGCATCGTTGTCATCGTAGGCATCCTGGCGTTGGCGCTCGTGACGCTCCGCATAACGGGTCTCGAACCCGAATACCTCGACTTGGACCAACTCCGCGCCCACCATATGATCGCGCGCCCCGGCTTGTGGTTGAAGGGCGAAGTGGTCACCACTCCGGTTACAGACTGGTCTTTCGTCGAGACAGTGCCACATCCCGGCCGCAGCCTCAACACGGTCCTGGTGGAGACGCGAACGCCCTATTTCATTCCACACTCGGTGCGGATCATGCCTACGGTCCGCAACGGCCAGCTCTACTTGCGTTCGCACCAGGATCGCATGGACGTGCAGTTTCCAAACGACAAGTCCTGGACATCGAACGTGGCTCGCGATCCCCGCGTGCGCATAAAGATCGGGGATAAATTGTACGAAGCGACTCTCGTATTGGTCGCGGATCGCGCCCAGGCCACCGCTCTCTTAGGGAGAAGCCCGGAAACCATGGAAAAAGGTCCTGACGGGCAGGAACACGTCGTCGGTTATGACCACGTCTTCCGCGTTTTCCAAAGGGATATCCCGGAATACGGCGGTGGTCAACCATCCTTGAGTTCGGCGGGACTGGTTCCTGAGAATAAAGCTCAAGAATGAAACGGAGCTGTGTTTGCCAGGTCGCCGGGAGCGGGGTGGCTCTGTCGAGGAGCGCACGGCGTTTTTCGATGGCTCACTGCCGGAAGAGCCGACACCACGGTTGGGATCAATAGCCGGTCGCAGTGATTGGCGCGTGATCTGCAGTGGAAGCGAGCACCGCCATCGGTTCAACCGGTAGGCGCTCCTCTGCGTCCGGGCGTTCAAAAATTTTGCGAATTCCGTAGGTTGTGGAACGTTCTGCCGGGATCCGTCCAATCGACCGGATCAGCGCACGGAATTCGCCGGGAGAAACATACTCGCCAAAATTCGCTCCCGCAGCCTTGGAGATGCTCTCTTCCATCAACGTTCCGCCGAAATCATTCGCTCCCGCTTCGAGACAGGACAGCGATTCTTTGTAGCCGAGCTTCACCCAGGAGACTTGAATATTCGGGATGTAGCCATTCAGCAAGACGCGCGCGAGGGCGTGGACGATCAAATCCTCATGGACCGAACGGCCCGGGCGCGCGCCCCCGCTCTGGAACAGTCTAGTTTGAGAATGAATGAATCCCAGCGGAACAAATTCAGTGAACCCGCGCGTTTCCTTCTGAATCTCACGCAATAAAAGAATGTGTCTCACCCAATGTTCGGGGGACTCGGTATGGCCATACATCATTGTGGAGGTCGTGGGAATGCCGAGGCTATGCGCCGTGCGAATGACCTCGATCCATTGGCGAACTTTTAATTTATTGGGGCTCAGGGACCTGCGCACGCTGTCATCGAGAATTTCCGCCGCCGTTCCCGGAATGCTTCCCAAGCCGGCTTCCTTCAGCATGAGCAAATATTCGCGCAGCGGCATGCGCGTTTTCTCCACGCCGTAAACGATCTCCATCGGTGAAAACGCGTGCACATGAAGCTCGGGCAGGCGCGCCTTTAACGCGCGAAGAAGTTCAACGTAATAGAAGCCGTCGAGGTCTTTTGGAAGGCCGCCTTGAATGCACACCTCCGTGGCGCCGAGCTTCACGGCCTCGAGCGCCTTGGCGATCAGGGTTTCCATGGAGTGGAAATAAGCATCCGGCGAATCCGGCCCCCGGCTGAACCCGCAGAAAGCGCAACCGACGATGCAGACATTGGTGAAATTCAAATTCCGGTTTACTACATAAGTGACGCGGTCGCCGGATACGCGCCGCCGAAGCTCGTCCGCGACTTTCACCAGCGCGAGAAGGTCATTTCCATCGACCGTAGCCAGCTTCAGCCCTTCTTCCAGATCCAAATCGCTTCCCGCAAGAACTTTTTCCAGCGCATTGGCAACGTTCGGGCTCGCCGCCTTCAGGACTTCATCGCAGGGGATTTCTCTCCATTCGGGATTCACGGATTTCAGCATGGGTTGATCTCCCCTCGAGCGTAACCGTCCTCGCCCTGGAGCTTCTGGACGTAAAGTTGGAGACGCTCGTTTACGAATTTGGCCTGCGATGAAAATTCCGGATAGATGGCCAGCCGTTCGCGCAGGACGAATCCCGCGGAGGCGCTTCTCGCCGCGAGTGAAGCAATCTGCGGCCAAGCGGCTTCCGGATTGATAAAATCTTTCGTGACCGGAGAAATTCCGCCCCAGTCGTTGATGCCGGCCTTCAGCAGATCCGGATAATCTTTCGAGAGGAGATTCGGCGGGGATTGCAGATTCATCCTGCCGCCGAGAATCAGCCGCGCGACTGCTACCGTGCGCAGCAAATCGTCGTTGGAGGGTTCCGGCGCAAGAGCCATGCGGATATCCGGCTTCACGCGAAATGGCTGCACGATCACTTCCTGAATGTGACCGAACTTTTCATTCGCGGCGCGGATTGCGAGGAGCGCATCGACGCGTTCCTCCTGAGTTTCGCCGATCCCGATCAAGATGCCGGTTGTAAAGGCCATGGACAGTTCGCCTGCATTCTCGATGGTCCGCAGACGTAGGAAAGGAACCTTGTCCGGCGCTTTCCAGTGAGGCCCGCCGGGGCGTCCCAGCCGAGGACTGACGTTCTCCAGCATCAGGCCTACGCTGACGTTGGTCTCCCGCAGGCGGCGAAGATCATCCGCGCCCATCAAGCCCGGATTGGCATGCGGGAGCAGTCCGGTTTTCGTCAGCACGAGCTCGCTCATCGCCGCAAGATATTCGAGCGTGGTTTCATAGCCGAGCGTTTTCAAAAATTCTTTCGCTTCAGGGAACACTCGCTCGGGCTGGTCGCCCAGGCTGAATAAAGCCTCTTTGCATCCCGCGCGGCGGCCCGCCTCAGCCACCGCCAGCACTTCTTCCGGGAGCATGTAGAGTGGAACGCCGGGCTGGGGATCCGCGCGGAACGTGCAATAGCCGCAATAGTCGCGGCACAAGTGGGTTAGCGGAATGAAAACTTTTCTGGAATAGCTGACGGAATTGCCTTTGAAGCGGTCCCGAACGGCGGCAGCCGCCTGAAGCAAGGCCGCGAGCGGCGCCTCGGCCATCAACGAGAGCGCATCTTCGCGGGAGGCGCCGCGGCCTTCCAATCCACGCTCCAGAGCGACATCCACACGGTGAGGAACGGCCACATCCGGCATTGAAACGCCTTTAACAATACGGATCGAGTGCAAACAATTTCAACTGAAAGCATATGCAACCATACTTTTAGTGTCAACTTATACAAAGGGATGGAAGTAAAGCGGACACGCGCTGCAGGGCCGATGTAGGCTGTAGAACGAACGCTGCCTGGCGGACCTGACTCCGAGAAGCGGACTTCAAAGGCCTTGGCTCGTAATCGCCTTTGATTCTTCCTGGGAATGTCCTCCCGGCAGTATGCGCTCGCCACTCGAACCACCGGTGAACGTAAAGCTCGAAACGGTAGCTTGTCGGACGGACTCGGTTACTCTCACAAGCGCTGAAGACGAACAAGGAGGATGTATGAATAAGATAATGGCACTAGCGGCGGTGCTGATCCTTTGTGCGCCTGTGATAGCCAAAGAGAATTCAGCCGATTATCCCTTAAAAGCACACGTAGTGTCGGTGGTGACACCTAAGGACGGTCCGATACCGGGACCGCCGTTGAAATGCCCGCCCCCGCGGATAGGGGAAACCATGATTCAAATCGGCAACGTGCTGTACACGGGTGAGTGCAGACACAAAGAAATCCAAGTTGGGCAAGACTATCCGGCCCAGCTGTACGAAAAAAGTATTTCCTTGTTTTTTAACGGAAAGGTTATTTCCTATCGGGTGCGCGAAAAGCAAGAAGTCGTTAAACCGTGAATGTGTCGCTAGAGCGCCCAGAAGCCGTCCCAGCCGAAGCCCACAAGGAAATACTGGACGAGTGTTGCGAGGACACCGGGTCGTGGCCGGAATACGGTATTCATGCGGAGAAACTCGATTGTCGGAGCCCGGCGGGGAGGATTCGGTAGTGACTTATTTTCAGGATTACAGGATATACACAGATTTGGATAGACGACTCATGAACCCTCACAAACTAAGAGTTGCAGTTTGCGCAGAGTGATCTACAAGCTCCGTCGCAGATTACGAGAACACCCGTGGTGGCGATGAATATGAGGAATATTCCAATGTCTGTCTCTGCGGCAATATCGTCATGTGGAAATCCCACAAATCCCACATGACGATAAGCCGGTACGACTTCTCGGGACTTGGCGCGAGTTGCTATGTGGTATGTGGTCCGAGGATTACTTCCGAGTTGCCGACCATACTGGAGCTATCGCGCGAACCCTTGAAGAGCCAGAGAGTTATCAGAGACTTCTGCCTCTAACAGCGCATGACGTTACTTGCCTCAAGAAGCGGCGCGCACCTGACGGGAAAAGGCCGGCGCCAAAAAAGAGTGGCTCTGATGCTTGACACAAGCGCAATGCCAGTCTAGGGTCGCAAGAATGCCCACGCCCACGCTCCAAGAGCAGTTTGGTCAGATAGACATCTATCTTTTCGACCAGCTTCTGAGAGGCCGTGTCTCACCCGGAATGCGAATACTGGACGCCGGATGCGGTTCCGGCCGAAACCTCGTCTACCTCCTGCGCGAAGGGTACGAAGTTTACGCTGCAGACTCGGACGCACAGTCCGTGGACAGGGTCCGCTCCCTCGCCCGGACGTTCGCACCCGCGCTTCCGGCATCGAATTTTCGAGTCGAAGCCGTTGAACATATGTCGTTCGAAGATGCCTGCGCGGATGTGGTCATCAGCAACACTGTCCTCCATCTCGCCCAAGACGACGCGCAATTCGAGGCCATGCTGCAGGGATCGTGGCGCGTTCTTAAGCCCGGCGGCCTATTCTTCTGTCGCGTCGCGTCCACAATCGGCATGGAAAGCCAGTTCAGACGTGTCCATGGACGCCGCTTCCAATCGCCGGATGGCGCGGAGCGGTATCTGGTGGACGAAGCGCTGCTCGGTTCGATCACCGAACGGTTAGGCGGCGAACTGGCCGACCCGTTGAAGACCACCGTTGTCCAAAATCAACGCTCGATGACCACATGGGTTGTGCGGAAGAAACTGCGTTGAGAAGCAGGCGTATTTCATTAATGGGCCAAACCCAGCCTACGCCTGTATCCTCCGGAATCCATACATTGAGACCGGCAATCCAGCGGAACCACCCGCCCGTTCAATTCGCCGATTCTCATGAACCCGCGCCATGTCCAATTTCCGATCCCGCTCGGCTTGAATCTGCCAACTCCCGAAATACGGACTACACGGAAATTGACAAGAACATCGACGCTTGGGCCATGGGCCCGCTAGGCGAGCCCATGGCCGCAAGCCGCTAGGCGCGGGCCGCTTTTTGTCCTCGATAGGCCGGCGCGAAAACTTCGGCTACAAAAGTCTCCAGCGTTGTGGGAGTGGTGTTCCTTGGGGAGCGTGGCTCGAGCGCCTTTAGGTAGCCCGAATTCTGCGCGTCCGCCAACTCAAACAGCTGGTCCGCCATATTCGAAGACATGCCCATCTGCATGAAACCGGGCTTCAGCTGTGCCGCGGGCATCTGCTTATATGTCAGCTCGGGCTTGCCGATCGCGGCGCCGATTATCTTGGCGGCTTCCGTGTTTGTGACATCGCGAGCCCCTTGCAGTTCGCGCGTGCTCTGTCCTTGAAAATCGAGCTGCAACAGGGCGTCCGCGGCTGCGTCGCCGATATCGCGCGTTGCGATCATGGGTATCGGCAGATCGCCTTTGACCGGGCCGGCCATTGTTCCGAAGGCCTTGATCACACCAACCTGGAACAGAAGGTTTTCCATGTAGGCGGCGGGTCGTAGGTATAGGGCGTTCAATCCAGGAATCGCCCCAAGTTTCTTTTCAAGATTGTACAGCCCGACCACCGGGCCTGTTTTATCCGGCTTGTCCGCGCCGACGCTGCTCAGCACGACGGCGTATTTTACTCCGCTCTTCTCAATCGCGGTGGCCAAGGCGTCGCCCACGCGCTGATAGTGTGCCAGCACGTCCGGGGCGCTCACGTCCGGCGGTATCATCGCGTACACCCCCTTTGCACCCGAAAAAGCTTTCGTGAGCGCCCCCGTGTCGGTGATGTCCGCAACGAAAGCCTCTGCGCCCTTCTTTACGAATGGTTCTAGTCGCTTTGCGCTGCGGCCTACAACACGCACCTTTTCACCTTTTGCGAGCAACTTTTCCGCTACTTCGTTTCCCGTCTGTCCTGTCGCGCCGGTAATGACGTACATAGGCTCCTCCCTATCCTTTATTGAATTGGAGGGCTGAAATTAAGTAGATGCCGGTCGCCCTCCGAGGGTTACCAAATTTACTCCGCGGGATCCAGATGCTCGATGGAAGCACCTTGAGTTAGCGTCCAAAATCGTGAATTCGATGCGCCTTAGGATCCGTGTTCCGCTGCTCGTTGCGTTCCTGCTTGTCCAGCGCCTCGTGTCGCTAGTCACTTAGGCGTGAATCTGGCTGGTGCGCTCCCCTTTGAAGAGTCAGGAGCCTTTCGGCGATAGGCCTCGACAAGTTTGAATGTATAGGTCGAGGGAGGAGCGTTTGGTGTACAAAGACTGAACTCAGCACCGGCTGATTCAGATACACCAAGGAGGCTCCCCCATGGAATCTATGTATTACATTGGGCTGGATGTGCACAAGCGAATGATCAGCTACTGCGTGAAAGACAGCAGCGGCAAGATTCATTCTGAAGGATCGATTCCCGCCACGCGTTTGGACCTGGATTGCTGGTTGAAGACGCTTCCGCAGCCATGGACTGCAGCGATGGAAGCGACACTGTTTAGCGGCTGGATTTACGATCACCTCAAGCCGCATGCGGCCGCGCTGAAGGTGGCCCACCCTCTAATGCTGCGCGCCATCGCCGCAGCGAAAAAGAAGAATGACCGCATCGATGCCCGGAAGATCTGCGATTGTTTGCGATGTGATTTTTTGCCGGAGTGCTACATGGCTTCGACCGAGATTCGCGAACGGCGACGTACACTGCGGTACCGGAACTTGCTTGTCCGGCAGATGGTTCAGATGAAGAATAAGATTGCGGTCCTGCTGATGGCGGCCGGGGTGAGCTATAACAAGCAGAAGCTGCACCAGGCCGGTTACTTTCGCGAGCTGCTGGCGACGAACCCCGACGTTGATGAAGGACTGTGCTCACTGCTACGTGTATGTCGCGAGACAGTGGTGCGTTTGCAGCGCACCGAGAGTGCCCTGGTGCGCTCGCTGGAACGAGATTCGTTGTTGAGGGAACGTGTGGAGCGCTTGATGACCATTCCCGCCGTCGGTCCGATCACGGCGCTGACCTGGGCACTGGAGGTCGGTGATGTACAGCGCCTCTCGTCCATCAAGAAAGCGATTAGCTACTGCGGGCTGTGTGGAGCGGAGAGAAGCACCGGCAACACCGTGCAACGCACGCCGTTGTCTAAGCAGCGCAACAAACACCTGCAGACGACACTGATCGAAGCAGCGAAGATGGCTCCACGAATCAGCTCGGACTTGGCGGCCCTCTATGATCGAGAGAAACAGAAAGGCAATGCGAATCGTGCAACTCTCGCTGTGGCGCGCAAGCTGGTGGCATACCTGGTTGCCGTCGATCGACGTGAGAAAGGCTTTCTGGTAGTGAAAAACGAAAACCGCACTGCTGCGTAGGCTTGCGGAATAGAAAGAATTTTATTCAGCGCGCCGCCTGCCAGGTCTCGCCGTAAGCCGACTGGGCGAAGGAGTGAATGCTCCCGATGCTCCCATTGATAAGTTTCGAGGCTGGCAGGAGTACATCAACTCAATCTTCTGGGCAATGAGAATCACTGCGCCAGCAAATGGAAGTCTGGTTCTAGAACGAAGAGGAACCACTGCCGCGAGGCAACCGGGCGAGCTGAGGAAGTTCACAGAAACCGCACCCGCGCTCCTCCCGAGCGCGTCGGAGGAGTTTTTGTCCTCTTGACAAAGACCTATCATGGAAGTCTGGTTCTAGAACGAAGAGGAACCACTGCCGCGAGGCAACCGGGCGAGCTGAGGAAGTTCACAGAAACCGCACCCGCGCTCCTCCCGAGCGCGTCGGAGGAGTTTTTGTCCTCTTGACAAAGACCTATCATGGAAGTCGGCTTGTGCGAATCAATCGCAGAACCTGCTGGATAACGGGCAATCCGTAAGTAACCCCCGCCTAGACCGGATAGGGCCAGAGAAACGGGATTCTCGGAATGTGGCATCAAATCGAGCAACGCGACGGTTGTCGCGACACGCCAACAATATGCGACAATAAAAACGATGTCCGGCACAACCGCCTGTGAACGCTCTCATCGCCCTTCGGACTGCTGATGGCTAATGCTCTGACGGCTGTTCGCCTGCTTCTTGTGGCTCCCTTTGCGTATTTCATGGCGAGAGGAGACTTGCGCTCGGCGGTTCTCGCTTTGGTGGTGTGGGCTGTTGCGCTGGCTACGGATTTCCTGGATGGCCCCGTCGCGCGGCACAGAGGCACGGTGACGGCGCTCAGCGGGACATTCGATCACACCAGCGATTTTCTGTTTGTTACCAGCGGGCTGTTTGCGGGCGCATACCGCGGCGTGTTTCCGTGGATCCTGCCGGTTTTAATTGTCGCGGCCTTCACCCAGTACGTTGTCGATTCTTATTGGATTCATCGCCAGACCAAACTCCGCGGAAGCAAACTCGGCCGGTATAACGGCATGCTGTATTTTGTTCCACCCTGCATGGACATTCTGATTCGGCTGGGCGCGCACTTTCTGCAGCCCCTGCTTACGATTCTGGTCTGGATGCTGGTTCTCTCCACGCTGGTGTCGATGGGCCAACGCCTGATGTTCCGGAGACTACCCGAACATCTCCCGGCTGGCTCGCCGGAGAAATAGCAGGCCGACTCCCGCATTGAAGAAGATAAAGAAATTGTGCATCACAAAACCGAAGGCGGTCATTTGCCCGGGCCGGTCTGGAAACAGCAGGACCCAGAAGAGGATGGCGACCGAGTGCATCGGGCCGGGCATTGCCGCTCCAAAGAAGATGACCGGCAGATAACCCAGCATTTCGCCGAAGCTGACCGTTCCCCCGAAGAGCCTCAAAGCCAGCGTGTAAACAACCACGCCGGCAAGCACTAGCGGCGCGCGCATGAGGATCACCGCTCCGTAATGCCAGACTTTCGCCAGACGGAACGCGCGGAAGATCGGGCGGTCGCGCAGATGTATCCCCGCGCCGATTTTTCCGCTGAAGAAAAGGTGGAAAAACACGAAGAAAACGATGGAGCCCAAGGCAATCCAGGGAATGATGTGAAAGACGGGCTGGAAGCCGCCCCACCGCAACATCACGCCGATCGATGCCCATACAATCAGGCTGTAATACTCGCAAAACATCAGGAAAAGCATGCTGGAGCCGATTTCCCAGCCGGGCAAGCCGTCGCGGCGATTCAGATAGAGCGCAATGGCGCCTTTGCTGACTTGTTCGTTGACGAGAGAAAGAATGTAGGCGCTGGCCCGAATCGGCAGGATATCGGCGTAGCGGATTTTGATGTTGAACCAGTTGATTACGCTCCAGACCACCAGGCTGTCGATCAGCAGATACAAAAAGCAGTACGGAATCATGAGGGCCAGCCAATGAAGCCAGTTGACGTTCTCAAAGCTTTTTAGGAGATAGGCGATCAGGCTGCTGCCTTCCGCCTGGGCGGCTTTGTTCAGCCGAGTGTAAAGATACGTGAAGCAGGCCGCCGTAATGAGAAATGGCAAAAGCCTTTGCCACGGCTTGGCCTTTTTTTTGCCGGCCGCGGCGGCAGCTATGCTTGCGGATGGAACGGTCTCATTCATTTTGCAATCCTTGGACCAAGCTTTCCTTAATCATTTCATCGATTCCGGTGAGCTCGATCCCAAGCGCGCGCGCGGCCGGTTCCGGATCCAGGCGCGTGTCCGCCGTGATGACCTCAAGCGCGTCCCGTGAAAATCCGCGTTTGCCGGCGAATTGGCGAGCGGCCAGCATCAGGGAAAGCCAACGTTTCGGAATCGATCCGATTTGAACTTGGCGGCCCAGCACGCGGGACGCTCGTTCGACGAGTTCCCGCTCCGGCAGCGAAACAGGGCCAACGAGATCCAAAATCTGGTTGTCCGCAACCGATGGCTGCGCGGCAACGACTGCCGCCCGCGCCAGGTCATCCACATAAAGTGGCTGCTGAAAGTTGCGCCCCCCGCCGACCAGTTTAGCCTTATCCCCGCCCAAATGGCGCTGAAGCCCAACCGCGCCCGCGGTGCCGGGACCCAGCAACAGCGGGGCGCGCAGCACCGTATAGCACAAACCCGATTCGCGGACGAGGGCTTCGGCCTGCCCTTTGGTGCGGTAATAGCGGTTGGCAGAGTTTTGGTTAGCTCCCGTTGCGCTGACTAGAACGAGTTTCCGCACCGCGCTTCGCTTTGCGGCTTCCACCACGCTGCGCGTCGACACTACGTTGGCCTGTTCGTAGCTTGAATCCGGCCGTTCTACAAGAATGCCCGCGAGATGAATCACTCCGGAGGCCCCTTGAAATGCTGCGTCGAGACTTCCGGGATCGTCGTAGGAGATTTGGACCACGCCAGCGGCAGCGCCGATTTTCGACCGAATCTGTTCAGCTGCGCCGGCCGAGCGGACAGCCGCGACAAACGTGTTTCTCGCTGTATCCTGTCCCGGTCCGCAACGCAGGATAGCCTGACCGACAGCACTATTGGCACCGGTGATGACGACCTTCATGCAGGATTCCAATTACCCTACAACGTGAAACACGTGAATCGTTGAATTCGGCGGAATTTTCAGCTGAGGGTATTTCAGTTCCCTGACCTGCAGCACGCTGTCCCTCAAAGCCGGATTAGTGACCAGCGCCAACTCACGATCGTATAACTTATTTCCAATTTTAATACGCACGTGGGGGTCGCGCATCGCATTTTGATTCCAACCTCTCGCGGACCCTGCAGGGTAAACGGACGACACGTAAAATTGACCCTGATAGTCGAGACAGTTGATGGTTACCGAATGAGGGAGCAGATACCACGCCTCGGTCTGAATCTCAATATTCGGAACCTCATCGAGGAACGTCCAATCCGTGACCGGAGTGGTGACGAGTTGACCCGTGAGCCACAAGCCCGGAGTTCTGCCATGAGGGTTAAGACCCGTGATGCGCAGAACGACGAGCGCCGCGACCACGCAAACCACAACTGCTCCAAGAATCTTCAATATTAGTTTCATCTCGGGCCCCGGTGATCAGCGCTGCAAACACCGCACGATTCATACTACGCCGGCCATTTCCTTTGAGGAAACATTAATTGATGTCCTTTGGCGTCCGCTCAGATTGTTGCGGCGCGTAGAAGGAGGAACAACTCCAGGCCAAGCTCTCCGACGAGAGACGAACCGTCGCTTCAGCCGTTCAATTTATAGGCGTGCAGCAACCACCTGCGCGAGCGCCACCGTCTTATCGCGTCCCGGAACGAATTGCTGGAATCCCAACAGAAAGAAGGCGTCGCCTTTCAGTACCATCACGGAATGCCCGGCGGCCAGCACCGTCGCGCGGTCGCCGACGCCCTGGACCGGTTGCATCGCCACGCTGGCGAAGTCCGCTCCCGCCGTGTCCTTGGCCCGCGTCTGCACCGTTTCGATTTTGTCCCACTGTTCTTTGCCGTTCTTGCGCCACACCTGAAGGCTGAACGCGTAGTCACTGTCCTTGTTATCACCGCTCGTCTCGATCAACGCGCCGGCCGCCCCGCCAATGAGCTTCTCGAAATCCTGCTGCTGGCTCTTGGCGTCATCACGACCCATTCCGGCCACGCCCGAAGCGATCTCTTCGCGAATCAACCGCTGCCGTTCGGAAGCGCTCACCCAATATTTACACAGGGCGCCTTCGCTGGTGTCGGCCTCCGTTTCCACGCGATCCACGGCGACTCCCAGAATCCTGGCTGCCTCCTGGCCTTCGAGCAGACTGCAGCCGCTTCCTTTGGTCGGCGGAAATGTTTGCGCGCTCACGGACGACGTCCGGCTAGAGCTGCCGGCATCCTGGTCGTACTCCTTCTTCAGCTCCGTAAACTTTTGCTTGGCGCGATATCCGACATACACAATGCCGCCGACGCCGATGGCGCCCAACATCATCAGAATGCCGAGAACAATGAGAACGATCTTCATGCCCGAGCTTTTGCGAACAGCCGGCGACGCCGCGGCAGGATGGGAAGCCTGTGCGGGCGGGGAAGTCACGTTCTGTGCTGGTGCCGGACTGTCCTGAATTGCCGCTCCGCATGCCGTGCAGAATTGACCGCTGACTGGGGTTCCACAACGTGTGCAGAAGTTTGCCATCTCTCCCTCCCAGTGCGCATGTGCGCGAGCCCACGAGGCCTAGGCGAGCCGACTTTGGGGGAGATGATAACCACAAATGTGCGCGCCGTCCAGCCTCGCCGATCGAGGGTACTGGGTCAGTTTCAATTTTCTTCAGAGACTCAACATTCATTTCTGGCATTCAAATTTCCGTACGGCCCAGGAGTGTGCTTAGATGACGCTCCCGAAGCCGCATCCATCACCTATTCCACCTCCGCGACGGCTTCCGAGAAGGAAAGCCATGACTCTGATTGCCGCATTTAGATGTAAGAATAACGGAGTCCTACTATGTGCAGACCGTGCAGAAGAAGATGGTTACGCCAAAAGGCCGATGGATAAAATCTACCGGATTACAGGGTTATTTTCGTGCGAAGTGTTCATTGCAGGATCAGGAACCACGGCAGCTGTGAAAGATGCATGGGCCGACATTGAGCAATCCCTGTTTAGGGCTGCTGCTGAAGGGAAGAATATTTATTCAGATCATCAGAGTCTTATCGAATTGAGTCTTAAAAACATTCATGCTAGACATAAAGAAGATCTGAAACTGTACCCTCTCGGATTGCTAATTGTCGTTGCACCTCGTACTTCTCAGGGGAAAGTACCTCTACTTTTATATCGAACAGATAAAGCGCTCTTGATCCCCGAACAACTTTACGCTGCGTATGGTAGCGGGAAAACCATTGCAGACTACCTGGCTGATCCCTCCGTGCCAACATCTCTGAGACCGTTTTAGTACTCTTAATTAATGAGCAGGGCGAGAAAGAAAAAGGGAGAGATGAACGGGAATTCTCTTGGTTTTGCTTCTTCTGCAAGTTGGGCTGCCACGGAACGGAGCGGAGGCGAGCCTGGCGAGCCGAAGCGGAGTGCAGTGGCAGCCCAAGCGGGCGGCGATCCGGTGCTGACCTCGCGGCCTGATCCCGAAGTGGTCGCCAAACCCAAGCGGCGTACTTACACCGCGGAATATAAACTGGGCATCCTGCAGGAAGCCGAGGCCGCCGCTGCCACACGAGGCGGTATCGGCGCTCTGCTCCGCCGGGAAGGTTTGTACTCGTCGCTGCTGGCCACCTGGCGGCGCGAGCGGGCCAACGGCATCCTGGAGGCGCTGACTCCGCAGAGGCGCGGGCCGAAGTCCAAACGCCATCCGATGGATGAGGAGAACCAGAAGCTGCGCCTCCAGAACGCACGTTTGACCGAAGATCTGCGTAAGGCGCACATCATCATCGATGTCCAAAAAAAAGTGGCTGCGCTGTTGGGTCATCCGATTCCGGAGCAGGAGCCGGAGGAAGAGTCCTGATGGCTGCCGTCACCGAGTTGGCCACGACTGTTGGTACGCGCGCCGCTTGCCGTGCGCTGTTTGCGTCGCGCGCTTCCTACTACCGGGATCGATGTGCAGCCTTTGTCCCTACAGCGATCGCTTTGCGACCCAGACCAGCGCGTGCCCTGAGTCCGGCAGAACGCGAAACGGTCCTGGCGCATCTGCACGGAGAACGCTTCCAGGATCGCTCCCCAGCCGCTGTGTATGCGACGTTGCTCGATGAAGGGCACTATTACTGCTCGATTCGCAGCATGCATCGCTTCCTGAAACAGGAGGGCGAATCCCGCGAACGACGTGACCAGTTGACTCATCCGCCGTACACGAAGCCGGAACTACTGGCGACGGCTCCCAATCAACTCTGGAGTTGGGACATCAGTGTGCCGCAGTAAGCAGCATAGGAGATGAGAGAAGGAATGAACTGACCTCTCGCGCTCGGCTTGCAGGAGCAGGGCGCAAACCACCGCAAGCGGCTTGGGCCAAAAGCCCCGGTCGTGAGCGTTGCGGAAAAGGTGCCACAAGGCATCAGGTGAGAATCAAGGAAGGCGAACACAAGTGAACTGCCGTTCAATTGTCGAAAGTGCTCAGATGACGTCGAAACCGGGCCTTGATGTTAACCCGGGACCAGCATGGCGGGAGCCTGTCTATTGGCCATGCAACGTCCGGCATAGAGGCAGCGCCATCCTGGTTCGGGCTCTCATGTTGAACTGCGGGAACCTTCGATCGCGGTGCAAAGGGAAAGGCACAAGCGCACAACGCAAGGCCGAGAATACCGAAACGCGATCAAGGGGCGGAGCGGCTCGTAGTAGCGCTGAAGTCGCCGCAATGGCGATGGAGCGAAGGGGCCGCGTCATCGGGTTAACTGTTCATGCCAACTGCGCGAGCAGGAGGAGCGTGAGCAAATGACGAAGCCGTTCGTAATTCCCAAGGTGCTCGTCTGGGAAGCGTTCCAGCGAGTCAAAGCAAATGGAGGAAGCGCTGGTGTAGACAACGAGTCAATCGAAGAGTTCGAGAAAAGTCTCGGCGACAATCTGTACAAGCTTTGGAATCGCATGGGGTCTGGCAGCTACTTTCCGCCGCCGGTCAAAGCCGTGCCGATACCAAAGAAGAGCGGGGGTACGAGAATGTTGGGCGTGCCCACAGTCGCCGATCGGGTTGCACAAACGGTGGTCAAGATGGTCCTCGAGCCTGTGCTCGAGCCGGTTTTTGATCGCGACTCATTTGGCTATCGGCCGGGGCGATCAGCCCTGGACGCGGTGGCATTGGTGAGGCGGCGAAGCTGGGAATATGACTGGGTTGTTGAGTTTGACATCAAAGGTCTGTTCGACAACATTGACCACGAGCTTCTCTTACGAGCTGTACGAAAGCACTGTAGTACGCCATGGGTCCTTCTGTACATCGAGAGATGGCTAAAGGCGCCGATGGAAACCCAGGAGGGGACAAAGGTGGCGCGCGAGCGAGGCACCCCGCAAGGGGGCGTCGTTAGTCCGCTGCTTGCGAACCTCTTCTTGCACTACGCGCTGGACGCGTGGATGCGACGAGAGATGCGGAGCGTTCGGTTTTGCCGCTACGCGGACGACGGCGTCATTCACTGCAAGAGCGAGGTGCAAGCCCGGTTGGTGCTAAGGAAGCTCGGAGGAAGGCTACGTGAGTGCAGGCTCGAGTTGCATCCAGAGAAAACGCGGATCGTGTACTGCCAAGATGTCAATCGTCGGGCCGTGCATCCCACGATCCATTTCACCTTTCTCGGCTACACGTTTCGACCGCGCAAGGCGGTCGATAAGTACGGTCGGGTCTATGTGAACTTTTCTCCAGGCGTCAGCCGTGAGGCGCTGAAGACGATGCGACAAACGGTGCGGGGATGGCACCTTCAGCTGATGTGCGACAGAGAGCTGAGTGACCTATCGAACATGTTCGGCCCGGTACTTCGTGGCTGGGCGAATTACTACGGTCGATTCTATCCGACGGCGCTGAAACCACTGTGGAGGCAAGTGAACGACTATTTGGTGCGCTGGATGCAGCGGAAATACAAGTCCCTGGCGCGCGGCATCACGCGTGCGGCACGGGCATTGGGCCGCCTCGCTGAAAGTGCCCCAAGTTCATTTGTGCATTGGGAGCGGGGATTCATCCCTGTGGCTCGGTGATGGGAGCCGGATGAGCCGAGAGGTTCACGTCCGGTTCTGCGAGGGGCTGGGGCTGCAATGCCCCGGCCTACTCACCCCAAGCTGCTCGGACCGGCCAAGTGGACCTACTTCTACCTCTACGTGATCCTGGATGTCTTCAGCCGCTACGTCACCGGCTGGATGGTCGCGCACCGCGAGAGTGCGGAGTTGGCCAAGCGATTGATCCGGGAGAGTTGCGCGAAACAAAACATCCAGCCCGGCCAGCTCACGCTACATGCCGATCGCGGCACCTCGATGAGTTCCAAGCCGGTAGCCTTCCTGCTGGCCGACTTGGGTGTCACGAAAACCCACAGTCGCCCGCACGTCTCCGACGACAACCCGTATTCGGAAAGCCAGTTTCGCACCCTGAAGTACCGGCCGGAGTTCCCGGACCGCTTCGGGTGCATTCAGGACAGCCGCGCTTTTTCGCAGGGATTTTTCCGCTGGTACAACCAGGAACACCGCCACTCCGGGTTGGGCTTGCTCACCCCGGCCATGGTTCACTACAACCAAACCGCGCTCATCCTCGAACAGCGTCAAGCCGTTCTCGATGCCGCCTATCGCGTCCATCCCGAACGCTTCGTGCGCCAGGCGCCGAAACCACTCTCGGTTCCAACCGAGGTCTGGATCAACAAACCGCTCAACGCAGATGAAAATGCTCACTAAATTCCATGACCAGTGGTCTCAAACTCGTTGACACGCGCCGGATCGGCTTTATACATATGGCATCCCCCATGATTCATTAGCTTCACTCGCCACGTTCATTTTTAGAGAAGCGGGAAAAGCATCTCCTGGAGTCGGCCTCGGAAATGACATGGTTTTTGTTAATCCCGGTGCTAGTCCAATGTGGCCTTTTCCGCAGAGCCGTGGAGTTCTTTCTTTGCATTGGTATTGCCTTGCCGTATCAGCGGCAACATTTCCTTTGCCGCTTGCTCCGCTAACTTGTTTAGCCCGTCAAAAACCGCACGTTGCTTGGTCCCCAAGGCGATGTTTGCCAGATTGTCTAACATGCTCAAGCGAAGCCAAAAAGCGCTCGGATCGCCGTTGTCAAGAAAAGTCTGCACAAAGCCAACATTGAGATATTCATCTTTGTAAGTGACGACCAAATTGTATCCAGTGTCGATCTCTACAAAACAGGCACCTGGCGCGGCAACAGTGAATTTCCGCCCATTCTCCGAAGCGGTTTGCTTAAGACCTTCACATAACTCACTGGATCGCGCTGGCGCGGTTTGGCAAAAAGCAGGCATAGCCAACACAAGTGCTAGGAACACCAATATAGATTTGATTCGCATGATAGACTTAAGAATGAAAAAGCCCCGATGCCAGTCGGGGCCTCTACAAATTCGTTGGGTGCAATCCGAACGGTAGCATGGAAGTGCGCCTATGTCATTAAAAATCGCCAACAAACAATTTACGTCTACCAATTTGTCAGATGTTTCACGGCGGAAACGTTTCGTATTACGGTGTCATAAGACAATGGATGTCCTTGTGTACAGACTATGGGAGGTATGGCTTGCCGTAAGACGCCCAATACTTCGCGCGGCTCTAGAAAGTATTCAGCGCTGGCATATATTTCGATCGACCTTCCGCAGTTTTCGTGGACACATTCAAACGCTCCATACCACAAAACATCTATCTGTTGACCTTGGGCCGGCATTTCAACGATCTCCAAGTGGACATCTTCTGGTGTGTACTCAAACCGTTGGTCACAGTGACGGCACAAAACATTTATTGACCACGTTCCCTTGGGCCGATCTTGTAGATCTTCAGGTTTTCCTATTGGGCTTCGACGAGGGAGCGAAATGGGCGCAGAGCATTTCCGACAATGCATCATCCAGACCCGGTCAAACATGTGATTCTGTCACTACCGTTTCTTCCAACGCGCCTTAGCGGCCTTTACTGCGATCTGGGAGCGTTTTCTGGCGCTCAACTTGGCGGCCCTGGCATTGCCACCTTTTAGGCCGCCAAGACGTCCTAGCGCAACAGCGGCGGGGTTCTTAGCAGGTTCAGCGGGCGGTTCGTACTTCGGAGCCTGTCCTGTGGATTCAAGCATCACTTGGTAGGCAAGCTGATTTGGATCGCGGGGGCGTTTCTTTGAGCGGTCAGGCATGACAAAGCAATGGTACTCCGACTTGTGAAAGAGTCAATGTGTGGATTATTTGAAACTGACCCAGTACCCGATCGAGGGCATTGACCCAATTTGGCGAATCTGTTTTGGGGGCTATGATTTCGGAGGTCGGGGCTTCAAGCCCCGACGAAAAAGAATATCGAGTCAGGGGTTTTAACCCCTGAAGTTCCAGGCGCTAAAAAGCCCACAATCAAACGGAGCTTGAATGGTGCTCACACCTCGATCGGGTACTGTCCTAATTTGCAATTTTCTGGGGAATTTCCGGCTACGACGTTTTCACAGCCACAGGATTGGGTTCTTCAGGCTTCGTTTCGCTGGCGGCAGCGGCGTGGCCTGCCATGAGGGCTTCGCAGTTTCAGTCATTTTCTCGCCATCCAGCTCTTTCTCCCAGCGGCTCACCACAATTGTCGCCACGCCGTTTCCCACCACGTTCGTAAGGGCGCGGCATTCGCTCATGAACTTGTCGATGCCCACCAGAATCGCCAGCGCTTGAATGGGCACGTCCGGAACGGCGGAGAGCGTCGCGGCCAGGGTTACGAAGCCGGTACCGGTTACGCCGGAAGCTCCCTTCGACGCGATCGTGGCAAAAAGCAGCATGGCCAGAAGCTGACTGAGGCTCAGATGTGTATTTGTAGCCTGCGCGAGAAAGACCACGCACAAGGTGATATAGATGTTCGTGCCGTCGGTATTGAAGCTGTAGCCGGTTGGAAAAACGAGCCCGACGGTCGTCTTCGACACACCCAGACGCTCGAGCTTCTGCATCATGTCCGGGAGAACGGTCTCCGACGAACTAGTGCCCAGCACGATTAACAACTCGGCCTTTATGTAGGAGATAAAGCGAAAATCGAGAATCCGGCGAAATAGGCGATGGGCCCCAGGACGACCAAGACAAAGGTCGCGGCCGTGAGATAGAAAGTCCCGATGAGTTTAGCTAGGTTGGAAAGCGAGCCGACGCCGTAACTGCCGACGGTGAAGGCCATGCCGCCAAGCGCGCCGATTGGAGCGGTTCGCACGATGATGCGGATGATGGCAAAAAGCACTTTCGTCAAGGAGTCGACCATCCTGGTCAGGTATTCGCCGCGCGCGCCCATGCGCATCAAGGCGAAGCCGAACAGGATGGCGATAAGCAGCACCTCTAGAACGTCGCCCTTCACGAAGGCGTCAAAGATTGTAGTGGGGATGATGCTCATCAACAGTGGCACGATGCCGACGCCGCGAGCCCGCGTCAAGTAATTCGAAACGAGATGAGCGTCCAGCGTGGCTGGATCGATGTTGAAGCCCCTTCCGGGATGGACCGCGTACGCAATCAGAACCCCAACAACCAGCGCCAGCGTAGAGACCACTTCGAAGTAGACCAGCGCCTTGAGTCCTACGCGGCCCACCTGCCTCAAGTTGCCCATCGACGCAATGCCCTGCACCACAACGCAAAAGACGATCGGGGCGATCATCATGCGGATGAGCGCGACGAAGCCGTCTCCCAACGGCTTCAGCTTCAGGCCGGTCTTCGGAAAGAAAATCCCGATGAAAATGCCAAGGACGATGGCAATGAGGACCTGCACGTACAGGATGGAGTACCAAGGACGACGTTGCGCCATGATTGCCCCTTGCCGCACCCAACAACCTGGGCGGACGTGCCCGACGCGCCTTGGCCGCGCGCGTCAGTACACGCGGTTTAACGGCGGCTCGCCAGATACCGCCACTCGTTCGACGTTGCGCCAAGCCGCTCGATAAAGAAATTCCGCCGATTGCCGCGTCACTCCAGCAATGTGCGGGGTAAACAGGACGCGCCTCGCGGCTTCACCCTGCAGCGCGAGGAGCGGGTTATCCGCCGCGGGAGGTTCGCTCGAGTAAACGTCGACGGCCGCAGCACCGATGCGGCCCGATTCGAGGTGCCGCGCCAGCGCCGCTTCGTCCACGATCCCGCCGCGCGAGGCCTGAATAATCACGGTCCCAGACTTCATCGATCCGAGTTCGCGGTCACCGACGAGTCCTTGCGTTTCCGGCAACAGCGGAACGTGCAGCGTCACCACGTCGGCGGTTTTCAGCAACTCGGCAAGCGGAAGTGAATGCGCACCCATCGCGTTCGCGGCCGCCGGATCCCGCGGCGCCGGATCGAAATAGCATATCCGGCAACCCATTTTCTTAAACGCTTCCGCGACGGCCATCCCGATCGAACCCAGTCCTACGACGCCGGCCAGCAAACCGTCAAGCCCGCAAAGATTCTCGGAAATGAGCCGGGAGCGAAACGCGGCGTAGTTCCCGCGCCGAATCTCGTAGTCCGCCCAGCTGAGCCGCCGCAGCAGAACGGCTGCCGTCGTGACCACATATTCCGCCACGGCGCTGTTGCTGCCCCCCGGCACGTTCGCGGCGGGAATTCCCAGCCTTTTCAGCGTATCCGCGTCGAGACGGTCCATCCCCGCGCCAGTCACTTGCACCAGTTGCACGGAACTGCCTTCGAACAGTGACGGCGGCAGCTTCGCCCCGACCGCCGGAATTACCAGCGCTTTGGCGGCCTTCATCAGCGCGGGCACGTCAGCGTCGCCCGGAGCACGGTAGCTGACTTCCAGCGAAGCGGGCGGCAGCGCTCCCACGCGCTCGAAATCCGCGCGCGGCCGCAGGCATAAGACTTCGATGCTCATCGATCTTGCGCGCCCGGGTAAGTTGGCGGCTCCTCTGTCGCCCTCGCCACATCGGCCACGGGAAAGAAACACAGCAACAACAGCGGCTGGTCCCCGTATTCCTGCGTGACATGTTTCTCGCCGGCCGGCATTAATATCGTATCCCCGGCCTCAAGCGGATATTCGCCGCTGTCGGCGTAAGTTGTGGCCCAGCCGGACAATACGTAGATGCACTCCTCGGTGTCACCGTGAAAGTGAGGGCCGCGTTGCGGATCACCGGGCGAGGTACCGGAATTTCCACCAGCCGCAGCGTCATGCTGCGCGCGCCCTTTTCGCCAGAGACGATCTCGACCGATGTCCGCCCCGGCAATCCCAGACGCTTGGCTTCGGATTGTTTGTAAACGCGCGCCATCACTCCACCTGCCGTCGTGCTTGATTTCCGCGACTCCGCCCTGCACTTCATCGAGTTGCCGGAAAATTTCCTTAGCCTCGCTGGCGATGGCGTCCGCGATGCTCTGCGACCATGCGCTGACCTTTTGCCGCGGTTGCGGGCTGCGGATCGCCGTACCAGCCGGTTGGCGCAATCGTGCGAATATCGCTTAGCACGGGCTGGAAGCTGCGCGTGCGGCGGAGCTTGTCCATCTTCTTGGCGTGCTGGTGTTCGGAGGAGTGCTCGGCGCGGTCGAGATGCACGAGTTCAGGCCGGTAGGCCATCACGGCCAAGGCTTCGATCTCTCCGCCATGGGTCAGCCCCCCGCACTCGGCGCCAAAAAGATCCGCTGCGACGTAACACGCTTGCACCGTCAGCACGGTCATGCCGTGATCCCGGTGCAGCGCATCGGCGGCAATGGCCAGCGACGGAATATTTCCTTCATGCCAGTTGAGAATGAGCAAGTACTTCGCGCCATGACTTGCCGTGGAAGCGCAGGTCTCGCTGACCAGGCGCATATAGGTGTCAGGAGTGAGCGAAATCGTGCCCTCATACGGCATGTGAAACGGCGTCACGCCCAGCGGCCCGCCAGGTAAGACGAGCCCGTCCATCCGTTCCGCGACGGCATGGCCGATCACGTTCGCCGCGAAAATGTCCGTGCCAGCCGGAAGATGCGGCCCATGCTGCTCCACGCTGCCCGGCCGGCAGGATCACCAGTGGGTTCTTCTGGAACTGCGCGGCGATCTCCGGCTGCGTGAGTTCGATGAAATAACGGCTAGGCAACATGGCTGCTCTCTGGAACTCTTGCGCGAGCTTTCGCGATCATGTCGGCGATGCGAACCAGTTGGCCATTCTTTTCGATGGAGCGCAGTGCAGCGTACACCACTGCGACAGCCGTGTAGCCGTTCTCCGCGGTCAATTCACCGGTCTTGCCCGTGCGGCAACTCTCGGCAAACATTTCCAGCTCGGTACGGAACATGTCGCTTTCCGGGACCTTCAACTCCTCGCGGCTCGCGTAGCCATCCTTGCCTCGCTGAATGTAGAGCGTAGAGGTCTCGTGCAGTTTATCGGGCGTATCCCAGCTTCCGAAATCGATCTCATAATGCATCAGGCCCTTGGAGCCGAAGACGCGGACGGAAAACACCCCGGGCGAAGTCCAGCAGGAGCCCGACATAGCCAACCTTGCCGTCCGCAAACTTGAGCAGCGTCATTGATTGATCGTCCACTTCCGCGCCCACTGGCGAGAGCTTGGAAGCCATCGAGCTGGCCTCGACAATTTCGCCCCCGAAGTAGTGAAGCACGTCGAAGTGATGGATGGCTAATTGCGAAAGCGGTCCGCCTGGCGCACGGTCCTTATACCAACGCCAGGTCTTCGGCGTAAGCTCCAGCGCCCGTTCGTTCGAAAAGTTGGCTTCGAGGAAAGCAACCCGTCCCAGCTCGCCGCGATCCATCGCCGTCCGGATCATGCGGATTCCGGCCATCAGCCGCGCACTGTGACCCACGGTTACCGTGACCCCGTATTTCTGCTGCAAGGCGGCGATCTCCAATCCGTCCTCGAGCGTGCTCGCGATCGGCTTTTCCGTGTAAACGTGCTTTCCCGCCTTGGCGACTTCCGTGGCCACGCCCAGGTGCTGCTCATTGGGGACGGTCAGAATGACGCCCTGGATTTCGGGCTTGGCGAGTAGCGACTGGAGGTCCGGCACCGTTGGGACTCCAAGCTCCTGCTCGAATGCCTGACGCTTTTCCTCCGAGCGGCTGTAGCCCGCCACAATCTTGATCTTGTCGGATTTCTTCGCGGCGCGGGTAAGTACCTTCGCCCAGCGGCCAAGCCCGACGATGCCAACGCGAACCGGATCGGTGCTCATGTTTTCGTGTCCCTTCGGCGGGATAAAAAAACCTCCCGGTGGTTGCAAATCGAATAGTCTCGTAGTACAGTATTACGCGATGATGGATCAGTCAAGCCAAATTGTTTCACCGGGTGCCGCTTTATCGACCATCGATAAGTCAGCCGCTCCCTTGCGGCGTCAGGTCGTGGATGAGTTGCGTCAGTCCATTATTGCGGGCCGGCTGGCCCCCGGCGCGCGATTGGTGGAGCGCGAGCTTACGGCCATGATGGGTGTTTCGCGGACCGTCGTGCGCGAGGCCCTGCGCCAGTTGGAAACCGAAGGGCTGATTTTAATTATTCCGAACAAGGGCCCTGTCGTGCGCGAATTGACGCTCGCTGAAGCCAAGGACCTCTATTCGATCCGGGCAGTGCTGGAGGGCCTGGCGGCGCGGCGTTTCGTCGAGAATGCGGCCGATAGCCAGGTCGAGAAACTTGAGCAGGCGCTCGACGCCGCGGCCGAAGCATACGGCAGCGACGATCCGGCAGTGATACTGGAGAGCAAGAACCGGTTCTACGATGTGCTATTCGACGGCGCTGGGAGCGAGACGCTTTCGTCCATGATTGGCACTCTGCACGGGCGCATTTGGCGATGGCGGGCCATGGGCCTGAGTCATCCTGGACGCTCGCTGGAGCGATCCAAGGAGAGCGTGCGGGGGCTGCGCGCTGTGATTGCCGCAATCCGGGAACGCAACGCGAGTCTGGCCGAGCGCAGGATGCACGACGAGGTCACGCACGCCGCCAGCGAAGTAATGCGATTGCTTCCGGGTGCCGATTTGAAGCTTAGTTGAGCGTCGGGAAGCTCGATTCCATTCGATCTTTTTACTGACTTCGGAGGAAACATGGCTACACAGTTCATCGTTCATGACAAAAATGACACGGTCGGAGTGGTGGTAGTTGAGGATGTCCAGCCCGGCAAGGAGCTGACCGGCTGGGTCATGGAAACGGATGAAACGATTAAGCTGAAAGCTCTCGATGCAGTGCCGCTGGGGCACAAGATTGCGCTGCAGGACCTGAAGACCGGCGACACCGTTATGAAGTACGGGCATGACGTAGGACGGATCGTGGCGGAAGCCGGCAAGGGTCACCACGTACATGTTCACAATATGAAAACCAAGAGGTGGTAACGATGAGCCGATACGATTTTTATGGATATCGCCGTGAAAATGGACGTGTAGGGATTCGCAATCATGTCGTCATTTTGCCGCTGGACGATCTTTCGAATGCCGCGTGCGAGGCTGTCGCCAACAACATCAAGGGAACTATGGCGCTGCCGCATCCGTACGGCCGCCTGCAGTTCGGAGAGGATCTGGAACTGCATTTCCGCACGCTGATCGGCACCGGCTCGAACCCCAACGTGGCCGCCTGCGTGGTGATCGGCATCGAACCGGCTTGGACGGGCCGGGTGGTGGAGGGCATCGCCAAGACGGGAAAACCGGTCGTAGGTTTCTCGATCGAAGAGAATGGCGACATCAGCACGATCGCCGCGGCCTCGCGCAAAGCGCGTGAGTTCGTGCAGAACGCTTCGGAAAAGCAGCGCGAGCTGTGCAACATCCGGGAGCTGTTCGTCTCCACCAAATGCGGGGAAAGCGACACGACGTCGGGTCTGGCCTCCTGCCCGACGGTAGGAAACCTGATCGACAAGCTCGATCCGCTGGGCGCCACGACTTGTTTTGGCGAAACTTCCGAGCTGACAGGCGCCGAAGTGGTCTGCGCCAGCCGGGCCGCGAGCAAGGCCGTGGCGGATGAATTCATGCGCGTCTTCAATGCCTACCAGGAAGTCATCGAGCGCCACAAAACCAGCGATCTTTCCGAATCGCAGCCGACCAAGGGAAACATCGCCGGCGGCCTCACCACGATCGAAGAAAAGGCTTTCGGCAATTTGCAGAAGATCGGCCGGAAGGCCAAGTTCATCGATGTGCTGAAACCCGCGGAAGCGCCGGCCAAAGGCGCCGGGCTCTACTACATGGATACGTCCTCCGCGGCGGCCGAATGCGTCACTTTGCAGGCCGCGGCAGGATTCGTCGTGCATTTGTTTCCCACCGGGCAGGGTAATGTCATCGGCAATCCGATTGAGCCAGTGATCAAGCTCACCGCCAACCCGAAAACCGCTCGCACCATGGTCGAGCATATCGATCTGGACGTTTCCGGCATCCTGCGGCGGGAAATGACGCTCGATCAAGCCGGCGACCGGCTGATCGACATCATGATCCGCACTTGCAATGGCCGGTTGACCTGCGCGGAAGCCATGGGACATCGCGAGTTCGTGTTCACCAAGCTGTATCAGTCTGCGTAGCGCCCCGTTTCCGGCGGCACGACCTTCGCTGCCGGGAACGAACTCCCATGAATACAAAGACCCTTTTTTTTGTCGGGCTGATCCTCTGCGCCAGCGGTGTCCTTACGGCGCCGGTTGCACTTGCCGCGGGGCTTGCTTACGGACTCAGTTTTGCGCATCCGTATCACGCCGAAAGTCGCAATCTCTCAAAGTTTCTGTTGCAGGCGTCGGTCGTGGGCCTGGGTTTCGGAATGAACCTGCAACAAGTGCTGCGCGCGGGCAGCAGCGGATTCGCGTACACCGCGGCGAGCATCACCTTCGCTCTGGTGTTGGGACTAGCCGCGGGAAATCTGCTGCGGGTAAATTCCACTGCGTCCGCGTTGATCTCCGCCGGCACCGCCATCTGCGGCGGCAGCGCCATCGCCGCGATCGCCCCAATCCTCGATGCCGATCAGGACCAGACCGCCGTTTCTCTCGGCACGATTTTCATTCTCAATTCCATCGCGCTTTTGATTTTTCCGGCGCTCGGCTGGGCGCTGCATCTTTCGCAATCTCAATTTGGCTTATGGTCGGCGCTGGCGATACACGACACAAGTTCCGTGGTGGGCGCGACGTCGCGCTACGGGGCTGTTGCGCTGGCGGTGGGCACTACCGTAAAACTGACTCGAGCCCTGTGGATTGTCCCGGTTTCAGCCGGCGCGGCGGTACTCAAGGGCTCCAAGAGCCGCATTCAGTGGCCTTGGTTCATTCTCTTGTTCTGTCTTGCCGCGGTGGTCAATACCTATATTCCAGCGCTGACGCACTTCTCGGAAATCTTGAGCAACCTCGGAAAAGTGGGTCTCACGGCTACGCTGTTTTTGATTGGCACAGGACTTTCGCGAGCCACGATCCGGCAGGTCGGCGTGCGGCCGCTTATTCAGGGAGTCGCACTCTGGATTATCGTTGGAGTGACATCGCTTTGGCTTATCGTGCACGGATGGATCGCCCTACAACTGTAATGTCGAAGACGGGGTCGCGCGTCACGACCAACGATCACCCCTGATCGCCCTTGATCACCCCGCAGCGGTTGCGTCAGCGCGTCTCAGCAGATCTTGATAGAGCGGATCGGGCACCGCAATTCCCGACCCCTCGATTCGCTTCCGATCCGCGGCTCTTCGAGCGCCCGGCAGGCGTGTCCCGGAATCTCCCTCGACCGCCTGGCAGAGGGCTTCGATGCGTTCCGTTACGGCGTCGCCGCCAAACGTTAGGATGTCGAACAGCAGGAAAAGCTGACCGATCCCCGGCGGCTGACCCTCGGCGTCGAAAAAGGAACTGGCCTCGAAGCCAAAGTGCGAGCGGGTCAGCGCGGCTGATAGCAATTCGACGATCATGGCCAGTGCCGCGCCTTTCGCGCCGCCAATTGGCAACATGGTTCCGGCCAGAGCCTCGCGCGGATCGGTGGTGGGCTTTCCCGAAGAATCGAGCGCCCATCCTTCGGGAATTGATTCGTTGCGAGTGGCCGCCTGCATGATCTTGCCGCGCGCAACAACGCTCATCGCGAGGTCGATCACCAAGGGCTCCTGGTCACGCCGGGGGCAAGCGAGCGCGATCGGATTGGTGCCGAAAACGCCCCGCGTACCGCCCCAAGCGGCGATCGCCGCCGGCGTGTTCGAAAAGGCCAGAGCCAACAGGTTGTGTCGGGCCAGGGACTCCACTTGGCGACCAAGCACGCCGCAATGGTGCGAATTCCCGATCGCCACAGCCACCAAACCTGTTTCACGCACAATGGGCAGTGCGGCGTCGAGTCCAGCCGCGATCGCCGGGAAGGCGAAACCATGGCCAGCATCCACACTCACCACGGCCGAAGCCGTCCGCGTCACTCGCGGGATCGCCAGCCCGTCAATCTTTCCACTGGCCAGCTGATCGGCGTATGCCGGCACACGCGAAAGGCCATGAGAACCGATCCCGTCGATTTCCGCCGCGATCAGCGCGTCGGCGACGCAGCCGGCGTTTACCGGGCTTGCGCCGGCGCGGATGAGCACACGGGTCGCCAGCTCATGCAATTCGTCAGAAGATCGCACGGTCATAGATCGATCTGGGTCCAGCTCGCCTAATGAATTGCCCGGGTTGATGGCCACGACAAATCAGAGGGCTCATTCTACAACAAGCGAAGGCAGCACGAGCCTGTCCCTTCCGTTTTCGCCCGCAAAAAAACAGCCGGACATCTGAAGCATGCAGTTCACCGACTCAGCGTGGGTTTGGCTTGCGGACGCGCGGGAATCCCTTGATCGCCTCGTTGCCGCGTAGTAGTGTCGGTCGACTCTCCTAAAAATATTCTGTCTGGAAACGCCCAATTCGCACCCGTGAGAAGAGGCCCAAGAGGTTGGCCACAGACGCAGCCAAGAATCGACCGGATGTAGGGAAGTACTTTGGCGTATCGCTCCCCATTTGGGTGCTCCTCTTTCTTGCCGCCGGGCTCGTCGTGGGCTGGGTCTTTCCCAAAAACAGTTTAGCTGGCGCAGCCTATGTGAGCGGCTCGTGGTTTCCGAAGAGCGTCGTGACATTCGCCGGGCCGCTGATCTTTGCGCTTCTGGCCGCAGCCACGGCAAAGCTGGTGCTTCTGCACGGGCGGCGCGCCCAGCGGTTGTTCGCGTTAATTGTTGCGCTGTATCTGGCTCTGGGCGTGGCGTCGTTGGTCTTCGTCACGATCTGGATTCCCTTTCTGACCAAGTTGCCCTTCGCCGCTTCCGGTGCGGGTATGTTGGGACCGGGCGTATGGTTCGGGCAAGTCGCCAGCACTTTCGTGCTGTTTGTTACTTCGCAGCCGCTGATACAGGCGCTGATAGGCGCCATGCTCGTTGGATACTTTTCCGCCGTCCTGCCCGCGCTGCGTCCCCTGGCAGGCGGTTTGCTCCGCAGCAGCGACGCCATCCTTTGGCTCTTCAGCAATCTTCTTTGGTATTACCCGATCATGATCGGCTGCTTGGCGATCGGCATCCCGCTGAAGTTTGGCGCGAAGGGAATGAACGCCTACGGCGAGACGATCCTGTGGACAGCTCTGGTCACCGTGGCTTTTTCCGTTGCGATGGTCGCTCTGACATTTTGGACCACCAAGCGAACCGCCAGCCAGGTTTTCTCCTACTTTGCGGCCGTGTGGCCTACCGGCTTCGGCACGGGTGGATCGTACGAGACTCTAGCGGTGAACATCGTTTCGGCCGAGCAGGACCTCGGCTTGCGTCGCGAGATCGCCGAGGTCTCCATCGTGTTCGGCACCGTGCTGAACAAAAGCTGCGCCAGCATGTCCATGCTGCTGATTACAATCTCGGCGACGCGCCTGCTGCACATCCGGATCTCGATGACGGACATCGTCTTGCTCGTTCCGCCGCTGTTGCTGTTAGGCTTGGTGTCGCCCGGAATTCCGGGCGGCGCGGGATTTTTCATGTCGCCGATCGTGGCGATTCTATTGCATGTGCGGGACGCGGATACTTTCGTGAATACGTTTGTGGCCATGTATGCCGGTCTTATCCCCATGCTGTCCACGGCGGGGAACACGACGAACGATGGACTCGTGGGCGCGTTGCTCAACGATCGATTTGCGAATTACCTCGGCCTCGATCAATCCTCCGAAGTTTTGAAAAACCGCAGGGCGTCACCCAATGAGGGGAGGGGAACTGAATCCGGAATCGGCAAAGTCATCGGCTGGATCAGTCTGCTGGTCGGCACATGGATGCTGGTTTCGCCCCAGGCGCTGCTCGGTCTCAGCCAGTTGAAGTGGATGCACGACTACGCTTTTCGCGGCGAGGTTCCGCTCGGGATTGTGATCCTAAGCGCCGCACTTTACCTCCTGGGCGGCAAAAAACAGCTGACCGCGCGGTCCTGGCGGGACAGCCCGCTGCGGAATCCCCCAACAACGCAGCGGAATCCTGATCGAAGGTGAAGCGGGCTGCGGAGATAACGTTCCTGCCGCCGGAGCATTTATGGCGCCTCGAGATCGGACTAACCTACTCGTGCGCGACTCCGAAAAACGGAGATGCCAAACTTGGGAAAATTTTCTCGCGCGTCGCGCGCTTTTCATTTGTTCTTAAGGTTGGCGGTATATAACCAATGTGAGCGGCACCGGCGAGACGCTGTTATAACCGGCCAGGTGACACTCACCCACAGGAATTCGACTCGTCGCGCGATTTTCCGGGGATTTCATTCCGATTACCGAGAGGAAGGGACAAATGCGTTTTCACGCAAAGTATTACCTCGCTGGCCTGGCGCTCTTGATGCTGACGGCACCGGTGTGGGCTCGCACCTATAAGCAATCGCTGGTCCTCAGCTCGAGCAAGACCATCGGAAGCACGCAACTAAAGCCAGGGGAGTACGAGTTCACGGCCGACGACGCCAAGACGGAGCTCATTGTTGTGCAGAACGGCAAAACGATTGCCACCGTGCAAGGGCAGTGGGTAAAGTTGCCGAAGAAGACGCAGGCCTCGGGGATGGATACCCAAGGCGACAAGATCACTCAGGTGCAGTTCCACGGCAGCGAGCAAGCGTTTCAGCTGCCATAATCCGAAAACTTAATCGAAGGGAGGGCGGCTTTCGGGTCATCCTCCATTTGTTTCAAAATTAATTATAAATTGACGATTGCTCTCCGCGCGGCATAGCCCGCGGCCTTCAAGAAAGATCGGATTGCGAAACCGAGTCGACGGCTGCGTTCGATTTTGCAGGCGGTGCGATTTTTACCGTCTCAACCGGACCCAGCACGGCGCCCGGCCGCGCCGAAGCGCTCTCTCGGGAAGGGAACAGCATGCGCACCAGCGTGCTTTCGCGCAACTTCACGCCCCGAAAGGGCAGCAAAAGCAGCCCGCGAAACACATCTTTCAGAAAGGCTCGCTGCTGGTTGAAGCGCAGCCATCCTCGCCATCCGAGTTTTCTGAGCAGCGACAGCCGCAAGCGGGCATGAGCGAATGACATGCGTGAGATCGACGCCGGAATGTCCGCTTCGCGGTAATACTCGTAGAACCCGTAGTTCATCGAGGCGCAGGATTGCACTTTGACGAAATTCTGTAACGAGCAATTCTTCGGATGGGCAGCAACCTCGCGGATCAGGTCCTGGAACATTTTGGCATCTGACTCCAGGGTCTCGATGTTGGCGAAAGTGTTGACGAGCTTTACGCCCAGCGGATCCCAGAGATAGCCGTTCATGAGCAGCGGAAGTCCGAGATGAAACAGTTCGGTCACAATCAGATGGACTCGCAGGTGGCACTGGTAGGCGTCGCCCATGCATTCGTAGAGACGCGTGGTATCTCGCGTCAGGCCGTGATGAAACGCGCTGATGGCGGTGTCCAGATCCGCGGTGAATTCGCGGGTGTCTTGGCCGTTCAATTCCCGCTCAATCATGGCGGCGATCTGGCGGATCTGCACGGAGGACAATGCCATCCCCACGCTGTAGAGAGGATCGACCGTGTCACCCGCATCGCCGACGATATACCAGCGATCGGATGAATAATGCTGGCGGCACTCCCACATGTAGGAGCTGTAGAAATTGGTGTCAACGACGGAGCCGCTGCGCACCAGCTCCACAATCATTTCGTGCTCGTGCCCGACGCATTCCAAAAACTGCTCCATGGTGCGAACCTGCCCGTACGGATAAACGTCCTTGCGATACGTGATTCCAATGCTGATCAGGTGCGCGTTTTCGGATGAGCGCATGGGAATGCACCAAATCCAGTTGCCACGCCCAAAAAAATGATGCGTCGCGAAGTACGGAACAAAGGCGCGATTTTCCTTCTTCAGGGCCCGGATGCGCCCCAGTATTTCCGGATTAAAGTTCTTCAGCCGGAACCAGAAAACATCCTTCTGCGCTTCCACCTTCTCCTGAAACTGCAAAAGCTTTGAGAGCACGCGGTTGCGGCCGGTCGCGTCGATTAACCAGCGCGCGTGCAGTTCATACTCCGGCCGCTCGCCGTCCCGAATGGTCACCGAGTGCAGCCCGCCTCCGCTTTCCTGACCGCTGAGATGGACGCTGGTGACCGTGCCATCGATCAGTTGAACGCCGTTTTCGATGTTGCGCCGGCGCACTTCGGTGTCGAACGTGAAGCGGTTGATCTGGAAAGAAAGCTGCGGCGGAACGGTCGGCGTTTCGTCCACCACGTAGGTTCGATCCGCGGGCTGGCCGATCGCGGGCTTGAAATAATAGGTGAGGCCGTACTTGGGAAAGTGCTGTTCGATCAGGTAGGAGCCGAGCCCGAGTTCAAGAAGGAAATCGACGGTAATCTCGACGAACGATTCCCCCACAATCGGGCGATTTTTATGCGGGCCCTCGATGACGGCGACCTTCAGGTTGGGGAAGCGCATCCGCAGGTAAGCTGCGGCAAGCTGGCCCGTCGCCCCGCCTCCCATAATTAATACGTCGCTCGTCATGGCCTCCTGCGTAGTCCTCATCCGGGCGTGGGCACGGCCAAGTTCTGATCCAGTGAGCCCTGATTTTCCGGCAATTTCAGGCACCCGCGGCAACATACAACCGGCCGCTCCAGAATGCAATGTTCCTGCCCGGTTGCACAATTGGCTTTAGCGTGCGCGAGCCAGGAAACGATGCCCGGCAAGCAGCCAACTCGAAGGCGTGCGCAATCGTTTGCCGCCCGCGGCTCCTGCCGGGCCGCCGCCTTATCCTGATAGACACGCCATGCGCATTCGCCTTGCGCTCTGAATAGGACCCTCGGATACAATCTTTACCAACCCGGCCTAACCTTGAGGTCGAACTATGTCCAACACGTGGAAACAATGGGAAGGTCAAATCGTTGGCGGAAAGTTCCCGCTGCTTCTATACCTGGGCAGCTCCGGCTACGGCGCGGTGTTTCTTACCGAGCGTCATGAAGGGGACAACCTTGCAAAGGCTGCCATCAAACTGGTGCCTGCGAGCTCGGAAAACGGGGAACTGAATCTTTCGAGCTGGCGGCAGGCTGCCGAACTATCGCATCCCCACCTGATTCCTCTTTATGAAATGGGACGCTGCGAACTGGGCGGAGAGCTACTGATCTTTGTCCTGATGGAATATGCGGAGGAGAATCTTGCGCAGGTTCTTCCCGAACGCGCGCTCACACCCGATGAAGCCCGAGAGATGCTTGAATCGGTGCTGGATGCGCTGGCGTATCTCCACCGGAACGGCTTCGTGCACGGCCACATCAAGCCGGCCAATATCATGGCCAGCGCCGACAAGCTGAAGGTTTCCTGCGACGGTCTGTGCCGAGTGGGAGAATCGTCCGATGTCCTCGGCACCCTGGACGCATACGATGCGCCCGAATATGCGCCCAGCGTCCTGCCAATCTCTGAAGCGATTTCGACCCAGGGCGATGTCTGGTCGCTGGGTATGACCCTGGTCGAGACCCTAACTCAGAATCTGCCGGATTTGCGTACGGCGGACCAACAGGATCCACTTTTCCCGGGGACCCTGCCGGAGCCCTTTCTCGAGATTGCAACTCATTGTCTCGTTCGGCATCCCAAGGGCCGGTGGACGGTCGCGCAGATCGAGGCGCGATTGATGGGGCGCGCCCCTGTGTCCGCGGCGCCTGAATCGCATATGCCGCAGGCACTAATGCCGCAGCCGGTCGCTCAGCCGGCGAAGCGAGTTGCAAAACGCAGTGGGTATCCTGCGCCGATCGCGATCGGAATCGCGCTGGCGATCGCCGCAATTCTGTTAGGGCCGAGGTTGTTGCGTCGCCACACAGACGCCCAAGAGGTTCCGGCCGCCACGGCTGCAGCGCAGCCGCCGGTTCAATCTGCGCCTGCCCAGGCTGCCGGCGCCCAGGCGGCGTCTGCGCCGCAGGCTCGCGCCTCCGATGCGGACCGGCCGAACTTTGCCGAGCAAGACCGAGGCTCCAAAGCCCCTGTTCCGCAGCCGGCCTTGATTCACCCGGATTCGATGCATGCGGAAGAAACCGACACTGCGGCGAGATTCCCCGTAGGTTCCCCCGTTCGCGGAGAGGTCGCTCACAAAGCCATGCCGGAAGTGCTCCAGTCCGCGAGAAATACCATCCGAGGCACGGTGAGGGTTCGCGTAAAAGTAAATGTTGACCGGTCAGGAAACGTGGAAGATGCCGAACTGCAATCGAGCGGACCGAGCAAGTACTTCGCGAGAGCTGCTCTGGAAGCCGCAAAGAATTGGGAATTCAAGCCGGCGACCGTAGGTGGCCGGGGCGTACTCAGCACATGGACCCTGCAATTCGATTTTACACGAGATGAAACAACGGTGACTCCAACGCAGGAAATGCCGTAGTCCATCTCGTTGCGCTTTCTCGGCAAGCCAACCGTGCTGCAGAAATGATGCCGTAAGGCCCTTTGACCCACACCTACCGAGCACTGAGGGATTCTAACTTCAATCGTTTCTTATGCTTGGCGCCAGGTTCTGCCTCAGTGCGGTACTAGAACCCGGGTAACAGAAAAAACACCCGTCCTGGCCATACCGTGCCGCGTCCATCCGATGGAGTATAGGGTAGGGTGTAACAGGGCAACCGGGAAGATAAAGGGTAAACTGACGATGAGCAGGATCCTAGAGGCGATCAGAAGAGCGGAACAAGCCAACAAGTCCAGACTGGCCGCCGAAGCAGAGCGCGCGCCGAACACCCATCCAGTTTCCCCCATCCAAAATCGCGAGGGCCAGTCCGGGGGCGCTGTAGTGGCTGTGTCCGAGACAACTTCTGCGCCGGCCTCGCGGGAGCGCGCCGAGCGTAGGAAGCAAAAACGAGTGAGCATGAAATTATCCGCGCGTATCCGGCCCGCAAGTTTTATGAATGGAACCTTCGACGAAGTCCTGGTGACGATCAATGCTTCCCGTCACAGCCTGTATTTCACGACAGCCAGCGAGCACTTTCAACTTGGAATGCGACTTCACGTAAAATTTCCTTATAATTCCGCGAGTGACAGCGTTACGGGATCGGAAGACGATGGAGAGGTGATGCGCGTGGAGCGCCTTTCCTCCAAGCGCGTGGGTGTAGCGGTGCGGCTGCGCGGCCCGGCAAAGACAGTGGTTCCAGCGGAAGGCACCGGGTATAAGATGCCAGTCCGGGGCATCGGAGAACGCCGTCATGCGAAGCGTCATTCGTTCTTTGCTGAAGTCGTGCTGCTCGATTCGCATTCCGGGATGCGCCTGGATGCCCGCTGCTCGGACCTCAGCCTGGGAGGCTGCTACATTGACACGCTGAATCCCTTTCCCGAGGGGACGACCGCGCACATCCAGATGCGCAGAGGTGAGAGGATCTTTGAAGGCCTTGCACGGGTCAATTCCAGCCATGTCGGAATGGGCATGGGACTTGGCTTTCAAGGGACCGCGGCGGACCAGGTGTCCACGCTGGCCGACTGGTTAACAAACGAGAATGGCGGGCAAGTGTTGTCTGCAGCGCAATCAAATAAATCAAGTGCTGCCAAACGGGCCGATTCGCTGGATCGAGCTCAGTCAATAGAAGTCGTGCGGAAGCTGCTATCGGACGGCCAACTCACCAAGACCGACCTGTCCATCCTGTTTTCTGATCCGCGCGAAGTGTGAAAGGCGGGAGACTAGCATCCCATTTTTCACTCGTGCGCCGCATTGCGAAAGCTGCGGATGAACTTTCGCGAAGATTTTCGCGTCCAATACCTCGCGAACTTCGCGCATCGGCCCGCGTGCCTGAAACTCGATTCAGGTCAGGCTTTCGGCAGCATGGGCGCCCCCGACTCTACAGCGAAGCTTGAAACAGAGGGCCGTCAGAACCATCATCCAACCACTGATGAGAAGCCGGACTCCGCGCCGGTAAGAACCCGTAATCATCGCCCTCTTGAACCAATAGATCACGGACCCGCCGATATAAGCATGACGCTCGCGACGCAAATGCGGACCGCCGGGATAGCGACCCATTTTTTCATTGCGAATCACCTTGTGCATGGCGTCCACAAACCGGAAGACCTGATGAATCGTGTTGCCATCGTGGATGCGGTATCCGGCCGTGGGATGCGACAGAATGTGGATGGTGCGACCGGAGAAGCCGAGTCTCACCGTCAGGTCGTCGCCTTCGGAAGGAAACATTTCGACGGCGAAACCGCCAGTCTGTTCAAAGACGGCGCGCTCGATCGCGATCGCGCTGGTGCATGGTCCAAAGGGATAGCTTTTTCTGGCCAGCGCGTCATATTCGGCAATCTTGATTTCCCGGCCGAAGTCCGAAAACTGCGGTGCCGGCAAAGGGCCCTTAAAAAAGTGCAGGCGGCAAAGAATGATTTTTGGTCTTCTCAGATCGAGGATACGCCGGTAAGTTTGGAGGGCCCAAGGCAGAAGGAAGTCGTCACCATCGAGAAAAACCAGGAAATCGCCCTTGGCAGCGGAGGCACCCGCATTGCGCGCCGCACAGGCCCCTTGATTGGTCGCAAACTTGATTAGCCGTATTCTGCTGCCGTAATCGTCAAGTATTTTCAAACTGCCGTCGCTGGAAGCATCGTCAACCACAATGACTTCGTCGCCGGCGGAGCGCTGGGCCAAGGCCGACTCCACGGCATCCCGAATGAAATTCTTCTGGTTGAAGCAAGTAATAACTACGGTAATCCGTTCCACCGTCGGGCACTCCTCATAGCAAGTTAGTTAATGCCCAAACAGCAAGAGCTTTCCCAAGGTTCCTGGCCTCCGATTCTCATCGATCCGTGGATCGCGAAATTTCCTAGGAGCAATTCGCGGCCCATTCTTCGCACGAAGCAAATACACGAAATAGGACCCGACCTCTTACACTCCAGGCTGCAGATATCCAAACCCTGGTCCCAAAAGGGTAAGAACATTCCGTGCTATGAGTACCATAAGCGTTTGGGAAACCGCACCGTAGTGTTGGACGGCCGAGACGGATATTGCAAAGCAAACTCGACCTCGGCATCGGAAACCTACTATTTCACTTGCGATTGTGTGTACTTGCGCAGGGAGACGCGGTGGCGGCGAATATCTCTCACTACTCCTGAACGGCGCGAGCGGGCGCGGCCGACAGTTCGACCGGCGCGTTCGCGGCTTGGGCGTCCCTGGTTCGGACGATTATGGCCGGGAGTAGAAGCACGAGCGGGACGGCGGCAAACGAAAAAGCGGCGTTGGCCATGACCAGGGTATTGAAGTGCAGATGATAGGCGTCCAGAAGCTTGGAGCCGAACCAGTCGCTTCCGAATAGAGTAAAATTGCGCACGCTCATCATCAGCGAAAATCCCAGGCCTTCGCTGCCAGAGGGAGTGGCGCGGACCGCGAGGTCCATCATGGCGACTTCGGCCAGTGTATAGCCGAAGCCGTTAAAACTTTCGATGATCCTGCGCATTGGACACCGAGGAATAGAACAGGTAACCGAGATTTGCCGCCGTACCGAATGCGATGCACCACAGAAGCAACGTGCGCAGCGTGAATCGCCGGCAGGCGTAGGTGCCGTACAATGTCGCGGCCAGCACGCCGAACAGGCCGCTCAGGAAGACCAGAAATCCCTGCCCCTGCGTGTTCAGATGCAAATCGTTTTGCTGCTTGTAGAACACGGCGGTGGCGATTCCCGGCGCGCAATAGAACAGGGCCATGAATCCGGCGGCGGCCCACATCGTTTTGGCATTGGCGATTTTGACTAATTGCTTGCCGGCCTGATCGAAGAGTTCTTTCGCATCGACCTTCCTGCGCTGCTCGTGGAGGAACCATACCGCGCCCGGCACAACCAGGAACATGACGCTGCCGCAAGCCAGGGTGGTCCAGCCGAAAGCGATGCTGGCCAAAAAACCGGCCGTGGGCCCGGTGATGATGTAGCAGAACTGCTCCACAAAATTGCGGACCGAAGTGAGGCGGCCCGAACCGGAGACGGCTTGCGCGGTCTCGACCATGTAGCCGCCAACGACGGTGCTCGTGGCCATCATGAAAAGGTTGATGGCAATGCAGGTCCACAGCAGCTTGCTGTACTGGTGAGGCGTGAAGTACAGAGCCGCCCAGGAAATGGTGGCCAGGGTTGCGCCGAGAATCATGTAGCTCTTGCGGCGGCTGCCGAAGAGCGGAAACGCGTCGGTGACGATTCCGAAAAACGGCTTGAAATACCAGGCCAGGCCCATCCAGAAGAAGAACGCGGCGTTGGCGGCGCGGTCCACGTGCAGTTCGTTTTTCAGGAGATTTTGAATGGGGATGCGGCCGAGGACCTGGGGCTGCGCCAGCGAAGTGCCGAGGACGCCGATGACGATGACGATGGCGGCGTACAGCAGCGGCTTGCCGCTTTGGTTGCTGGTCGGTGAGATCGCTGCCGTTGCCATAAAGTTTTACGCGCCCCTGATGAATAGTATTGAATTTCCAGAGAAGTCTCTATCTTATATTGTGAGCGGTGGGTCACAATCTGCTTACGAGGGCGCGGCTGGCGGCTTGCTTGTGGGGTTGTGCGCGCAGCTAAAGTTGAGACTTGAATGTTTCGGACTGAGTTCTTGGGTAGCACGGACTTCAGCGTGCGCTACTCGAAGCCATGCGGATACTAACCAACAGTGACGTCTAAATTCCGGTTTCGCACAATGAAATTCTCCAGCGCGATGATGTGCCTGGCGCTGGCTTCAGTCGTTCCGGCACGCGCGCAGGACCAGAGTCAGGATCAGGGCACCATCCGCGTGGCCGTGAACCTCGTTCTGGTGGATGCGACGGTGAAGGCCAAGGATGGCCAAATCATGGCCAATCTGAAAAAAGACGATTTCGAGGTGCGCGAAGATGGCGTAGTCCAGAAACTCGACATTTTCAGCCGTGACGAATTGCCGCTCGATGTCGCGCTGGTTCTGGATCTGAGCGATTCGATTGGGCCGTTTCTGGCGCCACTGCGCGACGCCGCGACCGTTGCCCTCGCAGCGCTAAAGCCCAACGACGAGGTGGCCCTGTTTACATTTTCCACCGAAGCCGAATTGCGCCTCGCCGCTCACCAAGGACAAGAACAAGATTGCCGATCAGATCAGCACCTTTCAGGCCCGCGGCGCCACCAACATCAATGACGGCATCTTTGCAGCCGCCGAATATCTTCTGAAGACGCCGCCGACAGGACGCCGCGTGATCATCCTGATCAGCGATGATGTGGGAACGAGCGCAGGCGGGCAGGGAACGCGCGATATCGTCACGGAAGCGATCGCTTCGGATTCGGTTTTATATAACCTGAAAATTCCCGGGTACAATCCGGCGTCGACCATTTTTGCCGCCAGCATGATTCCCGGGCTGGTGAACATTCGCAAGGTGATGGACGCTACGGGCGGGGAACTGTTTGACGTTCAGGATGTGGCGCAGCTGGAGCGCCGCCTTCAGCGCCCTGATTCAGCGGATCAAGACCCGCTACACGCTGGGGTACTACACAATGGCCAATGGGGCCGAGGGCAAACCGCACAAACTGGATGTTCGCCTGGCGCCTTCGTTTGGGAAAAAGGGCCGCGATTACACCATCCTGGCCAAGAACAGTTATTACATTCACTAAAGCTAGTGGAGGACGCTCGCGAGACTTTGTGTCTGTTGATTTTGCGAGTGGCCATGCGTCGGTCTGGAAAATTGATTGAGTCTCCACGGTAAGCGAATGTCGATGGGTTTCCCCGCCGGCGCCTGAGAGAACGCCGCGGAAATGATAGCAGAGATCGCATTGACCACTCCTGAGACGCCACCGGCTCCGCCGTCGCTCGGCCGCGACCTGATTCCTTCCACGCTCTTGCTTCCGGGCGCCGTTCATTTCTGGATGGTGGTAGTGCTGACCGGAATCGGCACCGGCATCGGAGCCGCGGCGCTCACCCGGCTGTTGGAGGCGGTGCAACATCTGGCGTGGAAAGGTTCGGGCATCAACCTGCTGGGCGCCGTCGAACACGTTGGCGCATGGCGGCATGTTTCTGTTCTGGTTGGAGCAGGGCTGGTTACGGGCGCGGGACAAATTATCCTTCGGCAGCTTTCCAGCGGTAATGGCATCGACACTACGGCCGCCATCTGGTTTCAGGCCGGCCGAATGCCCGCGCTGCGAACTTTGGGGAGCGCTGTGCTTTCCGTGCTCATTGTCGGCATGGGCGTCTCGTTGGGCCGCGAGGGAGCGCCCGAAGCAAGCCGGGGCGATGTTCGCGAATTTTTTTTCCGACAAGGAACGGCTGTCCGACGAACAGCGACGGCTCCTGGTCGCCTGCGGCGCGGGAGCAGGGATGGCCGCTGCGTACGGCGTGCCGCTGGGCGGCTCGTTATTCGCGCTGGAAGTCATGCGCGGGAAGCTGGCGCTTCGCTACGTGCTGCCGGCGCTTTTCACGTCGCTGATTGCCACCGCGGTTTCGTGGCTGGTGCTGCCGGACGCGCCGACCTATAACTTCCCGGCCTATTCCAGTCCAGCATCGGTGCTACTTTGGGCGCTGTTGGCGGGTCCCATAGCGGGCGTGGTTTCCGTCGGCTATGTTCGAATGGTCAGTTGGGCGGACCGGGCCAGGCCACGCGGGTGGCATCGACTGCTGGCACCGGTCGTAGGACTCGGCCTGCTCGGGGTGGTATCGATCCGGTTTCCTCAGACTGCTTGGCAACGGCAAGGACATTTCGCAACTGGCATTTCTTGGCCAAGTGGCGCCGTTCCTGCTCCTCACGCTTTTCGTGCTGAAGCCCGCGGCGATTGTGCTGTGCACGCGCAGCGGCGCGCCGGGAGGATTATTCACTCCTTCGCTGACGGTGGGTGCCATGCTGGGCGGCACTCTCGGGTATGCCTGGTCGTGGTTCTGGCCTGGCGTGCCTCCCGGTTTGTTCGCCATCATCGGGGCCGGCGCCGTTTTGGCCGCGACGACGCAAGGCCCGATCTCAACCGTGGTGCTGATGATGGAGCTGACGGGACACTACCGGTCGTTCATCTTGCCGCTGTTGCTAGCGGTGGGACTGGCAACGCTTATTGCACGAACGATTGAGCCGCGGTCGATTTATGACGCGCGGCTGACGGATGACGAAGTGCACAAGCGGCGGGAATTATTCGAAGTACCAACGGTCTAGCGCCGGGAAAACAAAACAGCTATCAGATTTACGAAATTAAAGTGAGTCCATGATAAAGCTTTCCGTTCTTGACCAGTCTCCCGTGTCGGATGGGTTCACGCCGGCGGACGCGCTGCGCAATACGATTGACCTGGCGCGCCTGGCCGATCAAGCTCGGCTACGAGCGATATTGGATTGCCGAACATCATGCCATCGTGACGCTGGCCAGTCCGGCGCCCGAAATCCTGATCGCCAGGATTGGCGCGGAAACCTCCGGCATTCGCGTCGGGTCCGGCGGGGTGCTGCTGCCTCACTACAGCCCTCTGAAGGTGGCGGAAAATTTTCGTATGCTTCACGCGATGTATCCGGGCCGCATCGATCTGGGCATCGGGCGCGCGCCCGGAGGAAGCGGGCTGGAAGCTTTCGCTCTGAGACGCGATCGCACCGACCGAATTCAGAATGACGATTTTGAAGAGCAGTTGCTGGAACTGCTGGCGTTTCTTCATCGGGGATTTCCTTCGGACCATCCCTTTGCCCGCATTAAGGTTTCGCCCGACATGCCCGGTGCACCCGAGGTTTGGCTGCTGGGTTCCAGTTCGTGGAGCGCGGCGGTCGCCGCGAAAATGGGTCTTCCGTATGCGTTCGCGCACTTCATCACGCCGGAGGAGACGCCTTCGGCGCTGGCGTTTTATCGCACGAATTTCCAGCGATCGAAATATCTGCCCCAGGCACGCGCAATCGTGGCTATGGGAGCGATCTGCGCGGACACGGAAGCGGAAGCCAGGCGTCTGTCCACCAGCACGCAGTTGCACATTCGGCGCATCCGGCTGCAGGGGAAGCGCCTGCCTGTGCCGACTCCCGAGCAAGCTATCGCGGAACTTGGGAACTTGACGCTCGAAGCCGACGCTGTTGCGCGCGGAGGCGGCGAATGGCCGCGCTACCTCGTTGGCGCGCCGGAGCAGGTGCGCGATGAACTGGAGCGCATGGCTGCGAGCTTGCACGTCGAGGAAATTATGGTGATTGCCGTGATGCATGACTACCAGGCGCGGCAGCGGTCTTATCGGTTCATCGCGGAAGCTTGCGGCATCCCTTCGCGCATGCCGACGGTTGGACAGAAAGACTTGCCGCACGAAGCGTGAACGGAGTTCTCCTCATCCGCGCTCCCGATGGCTCGACGACGCCACTTTGAATCGAATCAGGCTTTGCGGATTGGCTTGGTCATTAATTCTACGAAAAGTTTCTTGAAGCGGTTGTGGTCGACTTCCTGTAGGACGTTGACCAAGCCTGCCGAAGGCGGCGGGCCCAAATAGAATTGCCGCGGGTCGACGAACACCCGGCGGTCGGCGGCGCTCACGGATTTTCCGGCGTCGGGGACTTCCTGCCAATTTTTTGGCCAGAACATCGAATCGCCGTATCGCGGACCTGGAGTCGTGCAGATATCCACGTACATCTCCGCGGACTTCGTGAAGACGCTTGGATCGATGATTTGCGCGGCGATCATTTCATCCGCCATGCGGAAAAATTGCATTCCGCGGATTGCTGCGCAGCGGCTCCACGGCATGTGTTTGGAAAAGATCGGAAATGGGGCTTTTGGCGCGGGCGGCGATTTCCTCAATCATCCTGCGGCCGGGCCAGATCTCATCGCCTCTGATGAATTTCTTCGGCGATGTCCACGGTGACGAGCGTGCATTTCGGCCACGCTGCGCGCAAGACTTTTCGCGCGGACTCGGGGTCGAAAAACATATTGAAGGTATTGGTGAACGTGTGGAAGCCAGTGCCCATGATCACGACTTCAGGCACCAGCGGAAACGATGTCAGGCGCGAGGGCAATCGCGAGCGCCAGATTCGTGAGTGGTCCGCCAGCATAGATCGTCATCTCGCCGGGATTTTCGCGCACGGTCTTGATGATAAAACGCGCGGCGTGTTCCTGCTGAGGCTTGATATTCGCGAGGCGGTCGTAGGGTGGCGGCAGCGGCTTGATCTCGTCTCGGTCCGCCGCTTGTGCGATTGAATGCGCCCATCCAGGGGTCCAACCTGTGGCCGCCATAGAGCTGCTGGCGAAGCTGCCATTCTTCTTTGGTGTTGAGCATGGGAAACTCAGCGCCGGCGTACACTGGAATTTCCGTGCGCCCCATCATTTCCAGCAGGCGCAGAGTGTAGGCCATTTCCTGCTTTATCCACGCGTCGCCCGTCACCAGCGTGATGCCGAGGAGTTCGACGTTGTCGGCCTGCAACATCATCAGCGTCCCGAGAATGTCGGTGCCAAAGGGACCGGAATTGTCCTGGTCGTAAATTACTTTTCGTCTTGCCCCCGCCGGAAGCGGCGGGAGGGACGGCGCGACAACTGGAGCGACGGCCGCAAACGCTGCCGGCTCTGGAGGAATTCGTGATGTGGCAATCGCGGCACCGACGGTCTTGATGAATTCGCGGCGTGTTGTGCTCATATAGTCTCGCTTTGCTTGTAGGAACAGGCTTCAGCCTGTTTGGTTTTAAATTGCGCAGAAACACAAAAAGCAAACAGGCTGAAGCCTGTTCTACCTAGACCATTTAATCGGCCGCGTCATCAAATCAGTGAACAGCTCGCGAAAGCGCTTCTTGTCGATTCCATTCAACACCTGCACGCGGCCCGCTTTCAGGGAAGGACTGTTCTGGCTTGAAAGTTCGTCCGCCTCATTCTTCCAATTGGCGTCCCAAAAGGAAGTGTCGCCGTAGTGGCCGTCGTTATGCGTCACGATGTCGATATACATTTCATCGTAGCCGGTGAAAATGGAAGGATCGATCGCGTGCGCGGCCATCATTTCATCCGGCATGCGGAAAGAACGCCGCTGCGGATTGGCGCGCTGCGGTTTCTGTTCGTATTCGCGGAAAAGTTCGGCGATCGGCGAGTGGGCGCGATCGACGATGGCATCCACTTTGCCGTCGTCCTGCATGTGGACTTGCTCGGCAAGGTCCGCGGTGACCAGAGTGAATTTCGGCCAGGGCGCGCGAAAGCCGATCTTGGCGGCTTCGGCGTCGAAATAAACGTTCACGGAGCTGGTGGAGTGATGAATGCCTCCGCCCATGAAAATTACTTCCTTGGTGATGGGCACGATGTCCGGCGCGAGCATCACGGCGAGAGCGAGGTTCGTCATCGGGCCGCCGCAATACATCGTCACTTCATTGGGGTTGGAGCGAATGGTGCGAATGATGAAATCCGCGGCGGGTTCGGGCTGTGCCTTAATTTGTGCGAACCGGTTGTAAGGCGGCGGCAGCGGCGTTAGTTCGTCGCGGCCGGCGGCATCTTTTGCGAAGCAGCCCAGGTATCCTTCGTTCCCGAGCGACCTCGAGCCAAACATCTGGTAGCGCATTTGCGCTTCGGCCTTGGTGTTGAGCAAAGGTTCCTGCGCGCCCATGAAGACGGGAATTTCCGGGCGACCCATGATTTCCAGAAGGCGCAACGCGTAAGCGGTTTCCTGCTTGGCCCACATGTCGCAGCTCACCGTGCAAATGCCCGAGCAGATCGATATTGTCAGCCTGCAGAAGCATCAACGTCGCGACCGTATCCGTGGAAAGCGGGCCGCGGTGGTCCTGGTCATAAATTAATTTTTTCTTTCCGCCGGACGCGGAAGAGAGTTTGCGGCGACGGGGAAAACATGGCGCTGTGTGCAAGCAATTCGGAGGTGGTTGCATTGTGTCCCTCAGTTAATCAATCCGCCGAAAGCCAGCGGGATTGAGCGAGTTTCAAAAGCGGATAAAGTCAAATGCCCCACCCTTGCAAAAGACGCAAGAATGGGGCACCCAATTCTACTACCCAACGCGAACTACCAAACGAGGCCGGCCGCAGTTGCGCAGTTAGAACTTGCGGGTGTGCTGTTCTCCCCAGCGTTCGATGACGACTTTCTTGTCTGTGTAGAACTCGATGGCGTCGCGTCCCTGCGCGTGCATGTCGCCGAAGAAACTGCCTTTCCATCCGGTGAAGGGGAAATAGGCCATGGGCGCGGCAACGCCGATATTGATGCCAATATTGCCTGCGGGAGCTTCGTAGCGGAAACGGCGGGCTGCCGCTCCGCTGGAGGTGAAAAGCGAAGCCTGGTTGCCGTAGGGGCTGCGCTCCAGGAAGGCGATGGCTTCGTCCATGTCTCTCGCGTGGACCAGGCTCAGTACCGGACCGAAAATTTCCGTGTCGGTAAGCTCGCTGGTCGCCGGCACGCCGTCGAGAATCGTTGGCTTCACGAAATTTCCGGATTCGTGCTTGGGAATTTTGGCGTTGCGGCCGTCGAGCAGAACTTTCGCTCCTTCTTTTTCGCCAGCTCCGATCAGCGATTCGATCCGCGATTTGCTCTGCGCCGTGATCACCGGACCCATCTGCACGCCTTCTTCCAGTCCATCGCCCACGCGCAGGGACGCGGCGGCTTCAGTGATCGAGTCGCGAAAAGTTTTTTGCGCATCGCCGATCGTGACGGCGACGGAAACCGCCAGGCAACGCTGGCCGGCGCAACCGAATGCGCTGTCGCTGATGATCTGCGTGGCCATCTTCATGTCGGCGTCGGGCAGGACGATGACGTGATTCTTCGCGCCGCCCTGGCACTGCGCCCGCTTGCCGCTGGCGGCCGCACGCGAATACACATACTTCGCGATGGGCGTCGAGCCGACGAAACTAACGGCGCGGACTTTGGGGTGGTCCAGCAGGGCATCGACAACCTCTTTTCCGCCATTGACCAGGGTGACCACGCCTTTGGGCAATCCGATCTGCTCGAGCAGTTCGAACACGCGAATCATGGTGAGCGGCACGCGCTCGGACGGCTTCAATATAAACGTGTTTCCGGTGGCAATCGCGTAGGGCAGAAACCAGAAGGGAATCATTCCCGGGAAATTGAACGGGGTGATCGCGGCGACCACGCCGAGCGGCTGGCGAATCATCATTTCGTCGATCGCCGCGAGCGACGTCTTCGAGATTGTAGCCCTGCATCATGGTGGGCATACCGCAGGCGACTTCCACGTTCTCGATGGCCCGGCGCAATTCGGCCTTGGCTTCGGCAAAAGTCTTGCCGTTTTCCTGGCGGATGATGCGGCCTAGTTCGTCAAGATGATCTTCGAGCAGCATCTTGAGCTTGAAGAGTGGCTGGATGCGGTCCTCGGCGGGGGTGCGGCGCCACTCGCGAAAGGCGGTGGCCGCCGATTCAACGGCGGCGTTGACCTCAGCGGCGGTGGATAACGGCGTCAGCGCGATGGCCTCGCCCGTGGCCGGATTAATGACTTCCCGCCACTCCGCGGATTTCGATTCCAGCCAGCTGCCGTCGATGTAATTCAACACTTTGGTGCGCGTTGCCGTGGTTCCAGTCATAGCTTTCCTCAATCCAGGCGTCATCCGTGAATCGGCTTGCGATGTTCCTGCGTGATTTGAATTCGAGTCGTTTGAACGCTCATGTAGAAGATTTTCGACAGCAATAACGGGGGGACCAAAGACCAGACATTTCCTCGGAACCCGTGAAAAATCGCTACGCAGAAAACATAATCCTTCAGCGCGTTTATTGCAACCCGGCAGGTGGCGCAGACTTCCACGGCACGGGTTTTCCGCAGCCTGTTCAGCCTGTGTGATTCCGTTTAACCCTGGCTCCCGAGCGCTGCTGGTTGCGCATTTGATTTCAGCCGGTGGCAGGGCGCTTGGGGCAGGCTCGGTTGTTTTGACGGGAACCCACAGACTGAAGTCTGTGCTACTGGGTCGCCTATGCGGTGGCTTTTGCCGCCGAGTTCAGGAATCGTTCGATGCGATCGAGCACATCCATGGCGGTCAGGCACTGCGCGACGCTGGCGTTTGGTTCGCGCTTTTCGCGGATCGCGGCGAAAAATTCGCGGTCCTGCAGCTCGATTCCGTTCATCGACACGTCCACTTTGGAGACATCGATTTTGTTTTCTTCTCCGTCGAGCAAGTCGTCGTAGCGGGCGATGTATGTGCCGTTGTCGCAGATGTAGCGAAAAAACGTGCCCAGCGGACCTTTGTTGTTAAAGGAGAGCGACAGCGTGCAGATCGCTCCTGACGGCGTCTTCATCACGATGCCCATGTCCATGGCGATTTTCAGTTCCGGGTGGATCGGGCCCTGCACGGCGTAGCATTCGGAAACGAGTTCTCCGGTCTGGTACTGGAAGAGGTCCACGGTGTGGCAGGCGTGGTGCCACAGGAGATGATCTGTCCAGCTTCTGGGTTTTCCGGCTGCGTTCATGTTGGTGCGCCGGAAAAAATACGTCTGCACATTCATCTGCTGGATTTTCAGTTCGCCGGCCTTGATTTTCTTGTGCACGTATTGATGGCTGGGATTGAAGCGGCGCGTGTGGCCGCCCATGCAGACGACGCCCGTTTCCCGCTGCACTTTTACCAAGCGCTCGGAATCCGCGAGAGTGTCGGCGATGGGAATCTCGATCTGGACGTGTTTTCCGGCGCGCATGCACTGCTCGCCCTGCTTGGCATGCATTTGCGTGGGGGTGGCCAGGATCATCGCTTCAAGGCCGGGCTGTTTCAGGCTCTCGGCTAGATCATTCGTCCAGTGGGGGATCTTGAATTTTTTGGCGACTTCTTCCGTGGTTGCCTGGTTTCCGCCTGTCAGAGTAATCACTTCAATGCCCGGAATCTTGGCGATGCCTTCGAGATGTTTCTGGCCAAACGCGCCTTGTCCCGCCACGCCCACCTTCATATTGTTTCTCCCTGATTTGTAAGTTTTTGCTTTATCACATTACCATAATCCAGGCGCACCATGACGAGACGCGGCTGGCCGGCAGGCGCGGCCAAAACCGTAACCCGGGCCGCGTTCGGCTACAGGATTCCAGTGGAAGCGATCGCTACTGTTCGGGCGTGGCCGGAACGCAGACCTTGTTCTGGTGGACGAAATCGACGTCGTGGATCTCGCTTGTCACTCGCACCGATTCGGTTCCGGCTTTCTTTTCCGGCTTGGCCAGAAATGTCAGCAGGAACTGGTTCGGGAATTGCTCGTCCAACTTCTTGAGATAGGGAGTAAACGATACTGGAGCCTGCGGCCCCAAAATATAGAAGTTCTCGCCGCCGGTGCTCTCGGAAATCTCAGAAAGATAATTCTGGCCCCAGTTGGTTCGGAAATAGCTGTGCCCGAAGTGCCCGGCTGCCGGCGTATAGATGGAGTAGACCACGATTCCGGCGCACTGGGAGTCTCGAATGGCTTCATCGACGTAGGGATTATCGAGTACGCCGGTGTAAACCGTGTCGATGCCGGAGGTAATCATCAGAACCTCCCGTCGGGGTATCGCCGGGTCCGTGCGCCACCTCTTGATGAATTCGGTCAACGAGAGATAGGGGCTACCTTCCACGCCGAAGTAGCCCAACGGAAGGCGCAAGCTTTTTGCGACGGCCTCATGATCCGTCGTGAAATCGTGGCTCGTGAACACCGTCGCATTCTGCATATATCCGACGGCCACCAGTGTGGTGGGCGCCTGTTCGCGAATGAAATTTCGTAGGGCGTCCATCTCGGTGCCTAGACTGAGCCCGGAGGCGTCGTCGATAAGAATCGCCAGCGCCAGTCCCGCCTTGTCTCCCGTGGCGGGGACCCAAGCCGTGACGGGCCGGCGATCGCGCCCCTGGTAGACCATCACATCTTGTTGGCTGATCGCTGGAACCTGATGGTTGTCTTTTGCTTCCACGCTGACAACCATCTGGACAGGGGTTCCTCGATCGGTTGCGTATTGCTGCGCTGCTGCCGTTCCGGCGATCGCAAAAAGGAGCAGGGGTAGCGAAATTATGGTGACCAAGTTTCGCATGCGAACGAGCAACGTATATTCGATTGGAAACACCGTTTTGTCCGATCCTTTCGGTCTTCCATGCACGTCAACGATCAGCGGCCACTGAGCGTGTGGAGTTCTCATTTTTCTTTCCTCCTGGTTTGCGATGTAGGCCGAATGACTTACGCGGGAAGTACGTGTGGGGAGCAGCTGCTCTTGATCGTGCTAGACGCGTTCTTACAGGATATCTCTATGCGATGGATTTCTTAATACCGTGGAACCTGTAGAGGCGGTTAATAGTAGTAAACTCGAGCGGGTACTGGCCGCCCGGAGAGTGCCAGTATATAGCGTCTTGTCGGCGCGCTTGAGGTTGTGCCCGCGGGCGTTTAGTGCCACAATTCCCGCCGGCGATTTGCGCGTGTCGCGAAAATTAAGATTTCCATCCAGGATCGGAGAGCCGAGCATGAGACGATTTCTTCTGTCAGTCTTCGCCTTTGCGTTTGTTTTCGCCATTCCGGGCGGCGCCTGCGCGCAGACCGAGGTTACGTTAATCGCGCCGGGGGGAATCCGGGCTCCGATCGAGCAGCTTATTCCCGCTTTTGAGAAGAAGATGGGCTATACGGTCAAGGCCACGTTCGGCTCCGGTGGCGGGTCCAAGCAGCAAGTAGTGCGCGGGGATGCGTTTGACGTGCCCATCGTGCAGCCGCCCTATCCGGACGTGATCGCCTCGGGAAACGTGGTGGAAAGCACGGCCACGCCGCTTGCCGCGGTGGCCGTGGGGATTGCGGTGAAGAAGGGCGCGCCTCAACCCGATATTTCCGATGCCGAAGCCGTCAAGAAAATGTTGCTGTCCGCCAAATCCATCGTGTGTCCGGACGCGGCGACAGGGGCGGCGGCGGGCGTAACGATCAACGCCATGTTGAAGAAATTGGGAATCGACGAGCAAGTGGAGCCGAAGCTGCGGCGCGTTCGCGGCACGGGGCCGGGAGGGGCCGGTGGCGGCACGATGGTTTCGGGAATGGTCGCGAAAGGCGAGGCGGAAATCGGCATGACTTTTGTGAGCGAGATGACCGATCCCGGAATCGATATCGTGGGCACGTTGCCCGAGTCGGTTTCTCCGCGGACCACCCTCGTGGGCTTTATTTCCACGCACGCGAAAAACCCGGAGGCGGCCAAGGCCCTGCTGATGTACCTTTCCTCGCCTGAGGCGGCGCCTGCCTACAAGGCGGCACGAATGGAATTGGGGAAATGAATCTCGTTGCAAATAGAAGTAGTTAATTTGAATGCCGTAAAACTGGGCGAATCACGCAGCCTGGAGCGCGCGCTTTAGGGTCTCCAATCGCGCCCGATATGGCCTTGCTGAACTGCATCTTGATTCCCACAGTGACAGGCAGGTTGCCGGTAGACATCTGGCGGTCAATTCCCGGTTGAGCCAGGACAGCTGGCCACTGGCGCCTTGGTACATGATCGTGCCGATCGGACTGATGTGAATAAATGCGGCGATCTGCGTAGCCGAGAGTGATGATGTACTTTCTGTCTTCGGCGATCTCTAATGTTCATCTAAGAAAATGTTCATCTAAGAATTTGCTGCGATCTGCGATTTCCTCATCGTACAGCGTAATTCACAATGCCTCTAAAGGATTGACGGTATTTTAAATTCGCCAATATTCCTTAAGATGGGAAACACCAAGCCCGCTCCAGTCAACCTGGAAGTTGTTCGAGTTCCATCGGAAAGCAAGTTTCAACCATTTCTTACGAGGGTCTCTGGGGGATTCATGAATCCAGCAATCGTATTAAGGGAAAGAGTGGAGAGTGATTTCACGGCCAAGCGGTCGAACGGCGGGACGCGCACGCCCGGAAGACCGACAGTGCTGATCGCAACCGTCGATCCGGAAATTCGAGAAGCCCTGGCTGGGCTTCTGGAAATGCATTCCCTGAGCGCGATCTGGGTAAGCAGCGTAAAGGACGTCAAGACGCTGATTGCCGCGGAACGGATTGTCGCATGCCTGTGCGGCTTCTGGCTGCAGGACGGCACCTACCGCGAAGTGGTTCGGTACCTCAGACGGGAGCACGCGGACATTCCAGCGATCATCGTTTCCGCGCCGTCTTGTCCGCATGAATTTCGGGAATACCTGGCCGCCATGAACCTTGGAGCTTCTCGACTTTTTGTCGTACCCCTACCAGCAATTCGATTTTGAGAAAATGCTGAAATCCGCAATCGCCGCGCACCGTTCGCCGCGCCAGCACGACATCGAGAACGAGGAAGTTTTTCGGGAACGGGGAGCTGCCTGAGTTCAGCGTGCAGGCGTCCGTCCGCAGCGTCCAGGGCACTCGAAACGCTCGGAAAAAACAGGAAACAAAACCAGATCCGCAAAGCCTTCTCTGGGCTTGGCCGTGTGCTCGCGAGACGCGTTCGGCGGGGAATCGATTCGTTCCCTCTGTGTCATTTATCGCCGTACAATTTTGTTAAAGCTTTCTGAAAGCGTTTAGCAAGTCCGTGGGTATGCGGTGAATGAGAACACGCGCGCGAGCGAAAAAAGGGTTCCGAGGTCGGCCTGAGGTCCCGCGCGCGTGCCCGTATGACCTGTATGAAAAGTACTTCTAATTATGAATTCTTGCCTCCAGCGAAAATCAGCGCGATGCCGGCGATCACGGCTAGCCCGCCGAGAATGGGCGGCACCGGCACGGTGTTGTGTTCTTCTTTCGTTGCCTGGATCGGCCCGACATCCAAAACTTTCTTGTGCGTCGTATACGTGAAACCCTGATATACAAGAGCCAGCACTCCCAGGACAATCAACACGATTCCAGCGATGGAAGCCGCTTTCATTTGGTCCTCCCGAAGAGATTCTTTGATAGACCATCAGGGACTTCCGGAATGGCGCCTTCCGGACACAACCGGCCGTAGGAGAGTATTTTTATCGTGGGCGGAGATCCACGCCATACGCTCATCTGGGTATCCATCAGCGGACTTCGCTGTAGGCGCGGCCCGAACCGAGAGGGGCACGTTAATTCTCCGGCAACCGTCAGTCCGTGAGATTTCGAGTCGGTTAGTTCGCAGGTCGTTTGCCCCGCGCACCACGGTGCTGCCAGATACTGCACTGAGATGACGCGGAGGTATTTGTCGCCGCCATTCGTCTTCGTTGTTCGGTCCGTCTGTCGATCGCGTCCGTGAGTCTCGCATTGAATTCCGGTTCATTAACCACGCCCCCGGATCCTAGTCATATTTCTGGTCACATCAATAGCGTTCTCCTCATATGAAAGGACACCCGTGGCGGATCGAATAGTTTGCCGCTTGGCGTTTGTTGATCCACTACGCGAATCTTCGCCGGAGAGTCAGTGTTCCACCCGATGTGCTTCCACTTCTCGATAGTGTTTCCTAGTAACAGACGGTGCAGCAAGCCGCCGCGGTTTGGAAGCCAACCGGATGAATTCAGCCAGTTGGAAAACAACCCAAGGAGGTAGGGCCATGAACTGGGATCAAGTCGAAGGGAAATGGAAGCAATACAAAGGCCAGGTCAAGGAAAAAATGGGGAAAGCTCACGGACGACGACTTGGACGTGATCGACGGACGCCGCCAACAACTCGTGGGCCGAATCCAGGAGCGCTACGGCATCGCCCGAGACGTGGCCGAACAGCAAGCCGATGAATTCGTGAAGACGCTGAAAGCCGAGGACCGAGCGGATCAACAAGCGTATCGGGCTGGCAGCCGTTAACGCAATGCTGCGGTAGCTTTCCGGGCGAAACGCTTCGCCGGCGCGGAGTGTTTCGCTCTTTCAAATTGGACACGAGGGAAACCATGAGCAAAACGGAGACATCCTTAAAACCAGAAACGCCCGCCCGGCCGGAGACGCCGCCTTCGCGCGATCAGCTTGTCGGGCTGTTGAACGACGACCTGGCGCGCGAATATCAGGCCATTATTTCTTACGTTGTGTACTCGCAGGTGCTGAAGGGCGCGGAATACATGAACATCGCTGCCGAACTCGAGAAGCACGCCCAGGAAGAGCTGAGCCACGCGCTGATCATCTCCAATCAGATTGACTACTTGGGCGGAATGCCGGCCGTACATCCCAAGGAAGTGCGCACTTCCGAAAATCCCAAGGAAATGCTGCGCTTTGATCTTGAGAACGAAACGGAAACGATTCGCAATTACCGCGACCGTGTCCGCCAGTGCGACGCGCTGGGAGAATTCGCGATGGCCGAGCATATCCGGGAGATCCTGATGCAGGAGCAGGAGCACCAGATCAACCTGGCGACCGCTCTCGGCATCGAGGTGCCCAAGCTGAAAAATAATTCATAATTCTTGATGATCTAAATTTCTAGTCCCGGGCTCCGATCGTCCCTCGCGTGAATTCTCACCCCAAGAGGCCATTTCACCATCCCGCCCCCGGGAAGAATGGCCTCCCCTTCCTCTTGTTCCGTTCCTTCGGCTCGGATTCCTGACGCACATCCAGATCATAATTGCTGGAATACAATCGGCAATTGTTTAGGCGGCCGCGCGCTTCGTACAAATCCGCCGCCTACACAATACTTCGCCATGAGTTACAGGAACGCCCGGATAGCACCGAATTGCGACGGCCACTAGAGTGAAAAACACCATGAGGGTGTGCAGCCCCCTTGGATTTCTCGAACGGAAGAAGTCGCGCATTCGGGACAATTAATTCACTCTTAACGCCAATGGTAGGGGGGATAATGAAACGCATTGCATTCTTAATTCTCGTTGCTGGAATGGGCTTGGCGCGCACGGTCCAGGCTCAAGACCATGCCGAAGTTGGCGCATTCGTCGATTATTTCAGGCTGGGCGAAACCACTTCCAATTTTGTCGGGTTGGGCGGCCGAGCCGCGGTTAACGTCACCCCGCACATTCAGCTCGAAGCGGAAATGTCTTACGATTTCAATCAAGCGTTCACCGAGGGCTTCACCAACACGGGCTCGGGAACAATAACGACGGCCAATTCCAATATCCGCGTGCTTCACGGATTGTTTGGACCAAAGATTCAGACCTCCGGCCCGGTGCGCCTGTTTGTGACCGTGAAGGGCGGATTCACCGATTTCCGTTTCGATCCCACTCCGCCGTCGTTCACGGGTTTTACGAGCACGGTGAACAATCTCCGAACAAATAATGTGGATGCAGCCGTTTATCCGGGAGGCGGAGTGGAAGCTTTCCTCGGTCCGATCGGATTGCGCCTTGAGGTGGGTGACGAGGTATTCTTCGCCAATGGTGCGCACAGCAATTGGAAAGTGACGTTTGGGCCTCAGATTCGCTTTTGATTCGCACCTGAAATCGGGAGTTCGTGCGAGAGGGTCCGCAACCTGCGTGCCACGGCGGGCCCCTCGCCTTCATTCGTAGTACTGATAGCGCTCTCTGTGTTCATATGTTACATACAGCTTTGCCTCCCCTATATCTACTGCGTTTCCTGTATGCATTTAAAATCCCCTCGTCATTACTATCCTTCAGGAGGCGGCGAAGGGCGCCGCGGCAAAGACCGAATGTTTAAACCCAGCTTGCGCGCAATGGGGACGCTGGCCCTTATCTAATAAAAAGAATCCATGTTGCAATCTACGTGCCTCGCCACCAGAGATAAGTTTGCACGCCCACGCGCGAGGCCCCGCTCGATTTGCGGTTCTTTCCCTGCGCAGAAGCGTCGCGTCTCGAAGCACTTCCCGGATGCATGACAGGCAAGCAATTCGCAATAAGATTTTATTTCTTTGGAGTTGGACATGAAGCGAACCGATGAAAATGTAATCACGGAAAGCGCCGGCGCGGAACTGAAGCCGAGCGTAAAGAGCAATGGCCGGAGCCATGCCCGGGACGCATCGGCCTCTCCCAATTTGAGCGTTATCCTCATGGCGCTGCAAACGATGCGCGACGGCGATTTCTCGGTGCGTCTCCCCGGAGCTTGGGTCGGCGTCGAGGGAAAGATCGCCGACACGTTCAATGACATCGTCGCCGCCAACCAGCAAATGGCCCAGGAATTGAGGCGCGTCGGGCAGGTGGTCGGGAAAGAAGGAAGAACGCGCGAACGCACTAAATTCCACGAATCCAAAGGCGCCTGGGGCGAGATGGAAGTGTCAATCAACACCCTGGTCGAGGACCTGCTTGCGCCCAACCGCGGAAGTCACGCGCGCCATCGCCGCCGTTGCGCAGGGAAACTTGACGCAGATCGTGCGACTGGATGTGGACGGGCGCCCGCTGGAAGGCGAGTTCCTGCGATCGGCCAACATTGCCAACACGATGATTCAGCAGCTGGGCGTTTTTACCGCTGAAGTCACGCGCGTGGCGCGCGAAGTCGGAACCGACGGAAAACTGGGCGGGCAGGCGCAAGTGCCCGGCGTTGCCGGCACCTGGAAGGATCTGACCGACTCCGTCAACTCCATGGCCAGCAACCTGACCGGCCAGGTGCGCAACATCGCTGAAGTAACCACGGCCGTGGCCAGCGGCGACCTTTCGCGCAAAATTACGGTCGATGTGCGCGGCGAAATTTTGCAGCTGAAGGAAGCCATCAACACGATGGTGGATCAGTTGCGGTCGTTCGCTTCGGAAGTGACGCGCGTGGCGCGCGAAGTGGGAACGGAAGGCAGGCTGGGCGGACAGGCCGTTGTGCCCGGCGTGGCGGGCACTTGGAAGGACTTGACCGACTCGGTCAACGCCATGGCCGGAAACCTCACGGCGCAAGTGCGCAACATCGCCGAAGTCACCACCGCTGTGGCCCGCGGCGACTTGTCCCGCAAGATCACGGTGGACGTGAAGGGCGAAATTCTCGAACTGAAAGACACCATCAACACGATGGTGGACCAGCTCAACGCGTTCGCCGGAGAAGTGACGCGCGTGGCTCGCGAAGTCGGTACCGAAGGAAAACTCGGCGGCCAGGCGCAAGTGCCCGGCGTTGCCGGCACGTGGAAGGACCTGACCGACAACGTGAACTTCATGGCCAGCAACCTGACCGGCCAGGTGCGAAACATCGCCGAAGTGGCCACCGCCATCGCCAGCGGCGACCTTTCCCGCAAAATCACGGTGGACGTGCGCGGAGAAATTCTGCAGCTCAAGGAAACGCTCAACACGATGGTGGACCAGCTGAACCGGTTCGCCGGTGAAGTGACGCGCGTGGCGCGCGAAGTGGGCAGCGAAGGCCGCCTGGGCGGACAGGCCAACGTGCCCGGCGTCGCCGGAACGTGGAAGGACTTGACCGACTCGGTTAACTCGATGGCCGGAAACCTGACGGCGCAAGTGCGCAACATCGCGGAAGTGACCACGGCCGTGGCGCGCGGCGACTTGTCGCGCAAGATCACGGTGGACGTGAAGGGCGAAATTCTCGAGCTGAAAAACACGATCAACACGATGGTGGACCAGCTCAACGCGTTCGCGGGAGAAGTGACGCGCGTGGCGCGCGAAGTGGGAACCGAAGGAAAGCTCGGCGGCCAGGCGCAAGTGCCCGGCGCCGGCACGTGGAAGGACCTCACCGACAACGTGAACTTCATGGCCAGCAACCTGACCGGCCAGGTTCGCAACATCGCCGAAGTGGCGACGGCCGTGGCGCGCGGCGACCTGTCCCGCAAAATCACGGTGGACGTGAAAGGCGAAATTCTCGAGCTGAAAGACACCATCAACACGATGGTGGACCAGTTGCGGTCCTTCGCTTCGGAAGTCACGCGCGTGGCGCGCGAAGTGGGCACCGACGGAAAGCTCGGCGGCCAGGCGCTGGTGCCCGGCGTCGGCGGCACGTGGAAGGACCTGACCGACTCGGTCAACTCGATGGCCAGCAACCTGACCGGCCAGGTGCGCAACATCGCCGAAGTTTCCACGGCGATCGCCACCGGCGACTTGTCCAAGAAAATCACGGTGAACGTGAGCGGCGAAATTCTGCTGCTGAAAGAAACCATCAACACGATGGTGGACCAGCTCAACGCATTCGCCGGCGAAGTAACGCGCGTGGCGCGCGAAGTCGGCAGCGAAGGCCGCCTGGGCGGACAGGCCAACGTGCCCGGCGTGGCGGGAACGTGGAAGGACTTGACCGACTCGGTCAACTCGATGGCCGGAAACCTGACGGCGCAGGTGCGCAACATCGCCGAAGTGACCACGGCGGTGGCGCGCGGCGACTTGTCGCGCAAAATCACGGTGGACGTGAAGGGCGAAATTCTCGAGCTGAAAAACACGATCAACACGATGGTGGACCAGCTCAACGGGTTCGCCGGCGAAGTGACGCGCGTGGCGCGCGAAGTCGGCACGGACGGAAAACTCGGCGGCCAGGCGCAGGTGCCCGGAGTCGCCGGCACGTGGAAGGACCTCACCGACAACGTGAACTTCATGGCCAGCAACCTGACCGGCCAGGTGCGCAACATCGCCGAAGTCGCGACCGCCATCGCCACCGGCGACCTCTCCAAGAAAATCACCGTGGACGTGCGCGGCGAAATCCTGCAGCTCAAGGAAACGCTGAACACGATGGTCGAGCAGTTGCGTTCGTTCGCCGGCGAAGTGACGCGCGTGGCGCGCGAAGTCGGCAGCGAAGGCCGCCTGGGCGGAGAAGCCAACGTCCCCGGCGTGGCCGGCACGTGGAAGGACCTCACCGACTCCGTGAACGCCATGGCCCGCAACCTGACGGCGCAAGTCCGCAACATCGCGCAGGTGACCACGGCCGTAGCGCGCGGCGACCTGTCGCGCAAAATCACGGTGGACGTGAAGGGCGAAATTCTCGAATTGAAAGACACCATCAACACGATGGTGGACCAGCTCAACGCTTTCGCGGCGGAAGTCACCCGCGTGGCGCGCGAAGTCGGCACCGACGGAAAACTCGGAGGCCAGGCGAAAGTGCCCGGCGTGGCCGGAACCTGGAAGGACCTCACCGACAACGTGAACGTCATGGCCGCCAACCTCACCGAGCAGGTGCGCGGTATCGTGAAAGTCGTCACCGCCGTCGCCAACGGCGAACTCACCAAGAAACTGACCGTGCAGGCCAAGGGCGAAGTCGCCGCGCTCGCCGACACCATCAACAACATGACCGACACGCTGGCGACCTTCGCCGACCAGGTGACGACCGTCGCGCGCGAAGTCGGCGTCGAAGGCCGCCTGGGAGGCCAGGCCAACGTGCCCGGCGCCGCCGGAACCTGGAAGGACCTCACCGGAAACGTGAACCTGCTCGCGGACAACCTGACCAACCAGGTGCGCGCGATCGCCGAAGTCGCCACCGCCGTGACCAAGGGCGACTTGACGCGCTCGATTCAAGTGGAAGCCAGCGGCGAGGTCGCCGAACTCAAAGACAACATCAACACCATGATCGACAACCTGCGCCTCACCACGGATCGCAACACCGAGCAGGACTGGCTGAAGACAAACCTGGCGCGCTTCACCGGCATGTTGCAAGGGCAGCGCGATCTGACGAGCGTCGGACGAATGCTTCTTTCGGAACTGGCTCCGCTCGTCGGCGCGCAACAAGGCGTCCTCTACCAGATGGAATCGGAAGAGTCCGCGCGAGCTCGTGCTGCTTTCGGCGTTTGCCGACAATGGCGAAAGACGGCCATCCCGCGCGCGTAGCCGTGGGCGAGGGCCTGATCGGGCAATGCGCGGCCGAAAAACGGCGCATGTTGATTACGGAGATGCCGGGCTACGCCGTGCCGATCCGCTCGGGGCTGTTTCAGGCCGTGCCGCGAAACATTATCGTGCTGCCGGTCCTGTTCGAAGATCGCGTCAAGGCGGTCATCGAGCTGGCCTCGCTGAGCTCTTTCACGGCCTCGCATCTGGCGTTCCTCGAGCAACTGACCGCCAGCATCGGCATCGTGCTCAACAGTATCGAGGCCACCATGCAGACGGAAGGCTTGCTGAAGCAGTCGCAACAATTGGCCATCGAGCTGCAAACGCAGCAAAAGGAATTGCAGCAGACCAACGAACAGCTGGCGCAAAAGGCGCAGCAACTCGCCGAGCAGAACGTGGAAGTCGAACGCAAGAACCAGGAAATCGAGCAGGCGCGCAGCGCTTTGGAAGAAAAAGCCAAGGAACTGGCGCTCACTTCCAAATACAAATCCGAATTCCTGGCCAACATGTCCCACGAACTGCGCACGCCGCTCAACAGCATCCTTGTTCTGGGCCAGCAGCTCAGCGATAACCCCGATGGCAACCTGACGCACAAGCAGGTCGAGTTCTCGCGCACGATTCATGGCGCCGGAACGGACTTGCTGAACCTGATCACCGACATTCTGGACCTGTCGAAGATCGAATCCGGCACGGTTTCCGTCGAGGCGGAGGAAGTATTCTTCACCAGCCTGCTCGACATGGTGGCGCGCCCGTTCCGCCACGAAGCGGAAAACCGGCAAGCTGGACTTCGAAGTGCACGCGGATCCGCGCCTCACTCGCAGCCTGGTCACGGACTCCAAGCGCCTGCAGCAAGTGCTCAAGAATCTGCTCTCCAACGCGTTCAAATTCACGGAAGCAGGGAAGCGTCAGCCTTTCCGTATCCGTGGCCGAAAGCGGATGGAGCGCGTCTCATCCGGTCCTTGCCGGCGCGGCGTCCGTCATCGCCTTCGAAGTTTCGGACACCGGCATCGGCATTCCGGCGGAAAAACAGAGAATCATCTTCGAGGCCTTCCAGCAGGCCGATGCGGGCACCAGCCGCAAGTACGGCGGCACCGGACTGGGGCTCGCGATCAGCCGCGAACTGGCCAGCCTGCTCGGCGGAGAAATTCAACTGCGCAGCACTCCCGGCGAAGGCAGCATGTTCACTCTCTACTTGCCGCAAACCTATGTTGGTCCGTCGACCGGCGTCGGCGTGCCGGAGAAAAAGGCTCTGCCGCCCGCTTCGCTCGTTCAGGCGGCCAGCGCGTTTGTTTCCGAGCGGCTCGTCGAGCAGATCGCCGACGACCGCGAAAATCTGCAGCCGGAGGATGCCGTTTTGTTGATTGTCGAAGACGATCCGCACTACGCCCGCGTCCTGCGCGATCTGTCCCACGATAACGGTTTCAAGGTCCTGATGGCCGGACGCGGCTCGGAAGCGCTTGCTCTGGCCCGCGAATTCCACCCGACCGCCGTTTCGCTCGATGTTTTCCTTCCGGACATGCTGGGCTGGACGGTGCTCAACCACCTGAAGCAGGATCCGACCACCCGGCACATTCCGGTTCAGATGTTGACGCTCGATGAAGACCGCCACCACGGCCTTGTCGCGCGGCGCATTTTCCTTCGTGACCAAGCCGACGACCTCCGAGGAACTGGGGACGGTTTTGACCCGCATCAAGGAATATGCGATGCCGCGCCGCAAGCGGCTGTTGATTGTGGAAGACAATCCCGCCGAGCAATTGAGCATTCGGGAGTTGCTCGGCCACGACGATATCGACGTTTCTACGGTCACCACCGGCGCCGAAGCCCTTACCACCATCGAAGCAGCAACCGTTCGATTGCGTCGTGCTGGACCTGCGCCTTCCGGATATGTCCGGATTCGACGTTCTCGAGCGCTTGCGCGATATGCCCAATCTAAGCGACTTGCCGGTCGTCGTTTTCACCGGGAAGGAGCTTTCACCCGAGGAAGACGCCCGCCTGCATGTGCTGGCGCGCAGCGTTGTGGTCAAGGGCGTCGAGTCTCCGGAGCGGCTGCTGGACGAAACGGCGCTGTTCCTGCATCGCGTGGTCGCCGATCTTCCCGTCGCAAAGCAAAAAATGCTCGAGCGCCTTGCACCGGTCGGACGATGCGCTGGTCGGCAAGAAAGTTCTGGTGGTGGACGATGACGTACGAAATATTTTCGCGCTGAGCAGCGTGCTCGAACGCCGCGGAATGTCCGTGCTATCCGCGGGCACCGGGAAATGAAGCGATCTCCATCCTGGAGTCCACGCCCGACCTGGCCATCGTGCTCATGGACATCATGATGCCGGAAATGGACGGCTACGAAACGATGCAGGTGATCCGCCAGAATCCGTCCTTCCGCCGCCTGCCCATCATCGCGCTGACCGCCAAAGCCATGAAAGGCGATCGCGAGAAGTGCCTCGAAGCGGGCGCCTCGGAATATCTGGCAAAACCCGTGAATACCGAGCAACTGCTTTCAGCGTTGCGGATGTGGCTGCACCGGTGACGGACGCACGAGGCCACGGGCGACTCGCGGGCGCCGCTTGCGATTCGAAAGCTCGAGGAAATTTCGTTTGAGGGAGAAAGCCGGTATGACGGTGCAGAGAAAAGGTCAACATTCTCATGGTGGATGATCAGCCTGCCAAGCTGCTCAGCTACGAAGTCATACTCGACGAACTCGGCGAGAACCTGATCAAGGCCAACTCCGGCAAGGGAAGCGCTCGAACATCTGCTGAAGGAAGACATTGCCGTCGTGCTTGATGGACGTCAGCATGCCGGAGATCGATGGATTCGAACTCGCCGACATGATCCGCCAGCATCCGCGCTTTCAAAAGACTGCCATCATTTTCATTTCCGGCGTGCACCTCACCGATCTGGATCGTCTCAAGGGATATGAGCGCGGCGCAGTGGATTATCATTTCCGTTCCCGTCAATCCGGAACTCCTGCGCGCCAAAGTCAGCGTTTTTGCCGATCTGCACCGAAAGACGCACCAATTGGAACTCCTGAACCGCGAACTGCGCACGCTTTCCAGCAATCTGATCGCCACCCAGGATGACGAGCGGCGCAGGATCGCCCGCGAACTGCATGACAGTCTGGGCCAAGAACTGAGCGCAGCGAAAATGATGGCCGACAAAATCGTTATGCTGGACCGCTCGCCGGAATCCACCAAGGAAGCCGCCGACATCAGCAACCTGATCGATCACGCCATTCAGCAGGTGCGCAGCATTTCCTATCTTCTGCATCCTCCGCTGCTCGATGAAATCGGCTTGCAGTCGGCGCTTGCAGTTCTATCTGGAGGGATTCACCAAGCGCAGCGGCATTGAGATTTTGCTGGATGTGCAACCCTCCAACTTTCCTCGATTGGCCCCAGAAATGGAAACCGCAATTTTCCGCATCGTTCAGGAAGCGGTGACCAACGTCTTTCGCCATTCCGGAGCCCGCGAAGCTTGGGTTACCCTCGTCAAAGATGACCGTCAGGTCGTCGGAACCGTGCGCGATAACGGCAAGGGAATTGCCGATGGAGTAGTCGAAGGCCGGCCCGACCGCATTGGCGTGGGCATTGGCGGGATGCGGCAGCGCGTCAAGGAATTTGGCGGCGATTTGCGGATTGGAAATGCCAACCCTGGCACGTTTGTGGAAGTCGTCGTCCCAATCAAGCCTCGGGCGCTCGAGACCCATGGCGGAGAGTTGGGCGTGGACGGGCAATCGCGTCGGGAGGTCGCCCTCTAGCAGCTCGTTGAAGAATTGAGCTTTTCAAGCTTCCGTTCTGATTCCTTGAGTTATCGCTGAGCTCGGAAGGGGCAGTTTTGGTTGGTCTAGCGAATCAGCGAGCCTGGATCGAAGCTCCGCTTCAGGTTCTGGCCATCAGGTTTCGCAATCGGCATAGGTTATAGGCAGCTCCGGTAAAGGTAAACAGCCACCCGACCTTGTCGATCCCTCGCAACTTAACCTTCCTTAGCATTCCGACCATCTTCATCCACCCGAACACTTGCTCCACTCGTTTTCGCTTCCGCTGACTCACCTCATATCCCGCATGCCGTGTAGTCCGCTCGTCCACCGCGCTCCTGCGATTGGTATTGTTTTGCGCTACATGCGGCGTGATGTTCATCCCGCGAAGTTCGCCTACGAATTCCTGGGTGTCATAATTCTTGTCTCCTCCCATCGTCACGCGCTTTCTCGCCGGGATCGCTTCGGCCATCAGCATCGCCGCTTCCCGCTCCGCTCTCCCATTCGCCTCAGTCAGAAAGGTCTGCACCAAAAGTCCGTTGCGGTTCTCCATCAATACATGTCCCAGGTAACCCAACTTGGCCTCGCTTCCTTTGGACTTCTTGAACAGACGCGCCTCGGGATCCGTTGTCGATTCATGGGTCTGGTTCTTTCGCTTTTCCCCGTGAAAGTTCACCTCTCCGCTCGGCCCAGGGGGCTTTCCCTGCCGGTCTTTCCGCCGGAAACTCTTATGACTGGCCCAGGCCTCGATCAACGTTCCATCCACCGTGAAATGTTCGTCCGACATAAACGGCTTGGCTCGTTCCAGCACCCGTTGGAAAAATCCCTCCGCAATCTCTTCGTTCAGCAACCGCTCCCGATTCTTGCTGTACACCGCGTGATTCCAGACCTTCTCGTCCATCTCCATTCCCACAAACCACCGGAACAGCAGGTTGTACTCGAGTTGCTCGATCAGCATTCGCTCGCTGCGGACCGAATAGAAGATCTGCAACAACAGGGAGCGGAATAACCGTTCGGGCGCAATCGATGGCCGCCCCACTTCCGAGTACAACTTCGCAAACTGCGGTGACATCTCCTTCAGAATCTCATCCACCATCTTGCGGACCGGCCGCAATGGATGATCCGCCGGGACTCGCTTCTCGGGAGAAACGTAACTGAACATCCCATCCTGCTGGTTATCGTCGCCGCGCATTCGCTCGTCTCCTGGACCTTCTTACTTCAGACGAGTTTTGTGAATTAAAGTTGCAGAAGAACTGCATTTTTCAACAAACTGCTAGTACTACTGTGTTATAAACAATCACAAGCGCCTTCGGTAACAAAACGGGCAGCAGGGGAGTTGCTCGATAAGATGTCTGGCAATCTGAATTCGTAGGGTCGCGATGGAAAGAGGATTGTGACGTTCAACACGCACGCGGTGAGCCGCGAGGATGGAACTCAGGCGGAAGTTTCGTGGCGCGTAAGTCCAGTCGACCGGCGCTTGCGGAGGGGGAAAAACGACTTCTTTCCGCGACGAGGAAGCCGTAAGCGGCGATGCATAACGTGGCGTGATGATGAAAACCTCGCCAGCCCCGACCTTCGTAATGTCCCAGTCCCAACTCTTGCTTCAGCTCTTGGTAGTCGCGTTCGATAATCCAACGATGTTTCGCTCGTTTTACCAACTCTCTCAGTGGGGTACGGGCCGCGAAAGTAGAAAGCCAGTACTTGGTCGGTTCGCTCTCCCGCTCCGGCCATTCGATCAACAACCATTCTTCGTCACGAGGTTCGCTTCGCCAATAGTCCCGATGAGCAGGTCGCACTCGCAGTGCCGCAAAACGGGAGCGCAATTTCTGCTTCGTGCCCTGACGCCAGGAGACCGCTCTCCAATCCTTGGCCGGCAAGGAAAGAGCCACTTGTTGGACAGAAACCGGTTGATGTTTTCTATCCCGGCGCAGCAATTTCGGGGGGCGCCCCAGACCGCTTCCTGGTTTTGCCGGGAGGGGAGTTTCTCCAGGTCGCCAAACCGTCGTGTGCCCGCGCACGCCAACAACATACGGTAGGCCCCATTCGCTAAGCTGTTCCCGAAACTTAGTTTCATCGCCATACGCTGCATCGGCCAACACCGGCGCAGCGGGAACTTTATCTGCCAGCGCTTGGCGAATCTGTCCGAGGGCAATCACCGGCTTGGTTGCAAACGAGATCTGTTCCGGAACACCCGCTTTCTTGCGACGCTTCTGGTCCTGGGCCCAGGTTTCCGGTAAATACAAACGGTACGCGATGGGCAGGCTGGCGTGCTCGGTGGCAATCGACAGGCTTACCGCCACACGACAATTTTCCTGCTTCCCTAACTGTCCGCAGTACTGGTGCGTCACTCCGACGGAGTGCGTTCCTTTCTTGGGGAAGCCGGTGTCGTCCACAATCCAAGCGATCACCGGTCCGTTGCGCTTCATGGCGGGTAGGACGGAGTGGCGCACCTGCTCGAGCAAAGCTTCGTCACTCCACGGAGCATCCGCTACCAAATGATGGAGCGATTGATGCGTCTGCCGCACATTGTCCGGAGCCAGCCGTGCCGCCATGGGTTCGACGCTCTTACGTTCCCCGGGCAGAAGCAGACCTTTACAATACGATTTCAGCGGTTCCACGCGATCGGCGTGCTCTGCGGCTTGCGCCAGGCTGTTGAGATACGCCGCGAAGCGTTGCTGTTGTGCGCCTGGCGCCGAAGGATTGGCGCTCATGCCGACAGAGTGTAGGCAGAACGGGTGCAATCGCTACGACTTTTTGCAGGAAATGTGCCTTACTTTATAACACAGTAGTACTAGAGGTGGCCTTCTAAAATTGCACCGTTGCTGGCACGAAAATTGCCTACAAAGATCGTCTTGCCAAACTGAAGCTCTGCTAGCATGACCCGTAACCAATCGGCAACAAAATAGATATACAGCTATCGGTGTATGTACAGCCCGGCAGCAAGCCTTTATAGTGACCCTGGGATCAATTTTACTATGAGGATACTCATCGTTGATGACAGCGACTTTGCCCGAACCGGCCTAAAGGTCCTCCTTGCCGGCCGCCAGGACTGTGAAATCTGCGGCGAGGCCAACGACGGTAAGCAAGCGGTAATGAAAGCCATCGACCTGAACCCCGACTTGATTATCCTCGATTATTCCATGCCCGGCATGGACGGTTTGCATGTGGCCCAGGAAATCTACAAAGCCCTGCCAAGCACACTGATCCTGATCTGCACACTTTTCCCCTCCCGTGAACTCGAAAAGGAAGCCATGAAGTACGGCGTAAAGCACGTAATCTCCAAGGCTGAAATGAGTAAAGGACTCGTCGCCGTGATCGAGGGAATCAGCGATAACCAAAGGCCGGTTTCCTGACCCCGCAAGTAGCACAGGCTTCAGCCTGTGTGGGTTTAGATTAAAGCTCAGCGAAAGCCCCAAAAAAACGAAAGCCCCAAAACGCGCTCGGGGCTGAAGTCTGTCGCAAATTGAATCTTCTGCCGCCGCATCGTCGTGGCCAAGGGCGGCTTCCAGAGCGGTCAAACTGCAAAGGCCCGCGAGGACCACCGTGTGCAGTCACTCCTCAAGGGACTCGGCCACGCGATGCGCGTCTTCTCGCCCACCTCACCGGCGTCATAGATCAGCGGGATGAGCGGGAGAAACTCAAACTTCACCTGGATTTGCGCCGGGTGCGAGCCGCTTTTCGCGCGGCGCGTTGCAGCCCTGCAGGGCCCTTGGTGCGAACCGCTTTCATCGATGCGCGATGTCGCGCTGCCCGCCCGCGCCGCCGCGCGCTCGCCCGCGTTTGCGCCGCGAGTTGCCGGTGCGAGGCAGTGCGCGTGCTCTCGCGGCGGAGCGCGCCGAGCGTCGCCCTAGAGCGCGTCCGCGAAGCTTGTCGCCGGATCGCGCTCGATGCCGCGCCCTTCTTGGGCGGCGGAAGCTTGATCCCGGCACGGCGAGCTTTTGACAATCCAATCGCGATCGCTTGTTTCGCCGATCGCGCGCCGTGCACTCCTTCTCTGACATGATGAATTTCGTCGCGCACAAATTCTCCGGCTTGTGTCGACGGCGATTCTCCCTTTGCCGCATCTTCCTTTGCCCGCTGGATAGCGGTTTCTTCAGGCATTTCTCCCTCCTTTCCTAAACAGCCAGCGTGCGGACCGTTTAGGCTGCTTCGAATTGTTAGTCCTCCGTTCATTATCTTACGGATGGATTTCGCAGCTATCGGGTTGATTCTGTATCCTTCCGTTCGTGAAAGGCTTAGCTGACTCGCTCTCTCGCTTCGACCGCCCAGATGCTTCTCGTTTACGGTGCCACGTGAGCGAGGATTTCCTCCTGCAATTCTGCTTCTGAACGGTTGCCCCTGCAGCGCTCTCCGTGCCGAAATACCGTACGGATCGTATTCTTCCGGCGCCCATTACGTGTTCCCATGCTTATAGCTGTTCTGTCGTAAGTTCGCCAGCCCGGGCGGACCAAACTCTAGTTCCGGGGAGCTGGCCAGTGCACCTACGAATCCTGGTAGTCGATGATCACGCTTCCTTCCGGCACATGCTTCGTGTGTTTCTGGAAATTCATCCTGACTGGGAAGTGTGCGGGGAGGCCGCGGATGGATGGGAGGCGGTAACGAGGACCACCGAGCTAAAACCCGATGTCATCATCATGGATCTGGACATGCCGCGATTAAACGGGCTGGAGGCCACGCGCCGCATTCACAAGCTAAGCCCCGCCACTCGGGTCCTGATCCTTACCTTGCATGAGAATTCAATCTTGCCGCGGATCGCGCAGGACTCAGGCGCTCAGGGTTACGTTCTCAAGTCCGAGCCCCTGGATGTGCTGACGCGCGCAATTGAGAATGCCGAACGCTCGGACCGCTTTTTCACCTCCTGTAAACCGCACTAGAACTTGAGGCATACAAAAACCGCACAGGAACAGAAATTGGCTTCCAGCGAAGGCGGGAAATTCCGCAGTCCAGAAACGTGCAAGGGATCCGCTAAGGAAGAGAACCCAATTCAAATCGAACGGTCGGATTGGGCCGGCACTTTGCAGTACGCGGAGCGCCCAATTTCCTCCAGAGGCCGCACGCTCGCCCGCGCCGGAGCGTTCTCGCTCTGTCCTCCCGAGTTCGCCTGCGGTTTCCGGATCACCGCGTGGAAGCGGTACGGATAGAGCTCCGAGGCCACGAACTGCGCATGAAGCCCGTATTTTTGGGCCAGCGCGACGACCTCCGCCGGTTCGTACCAATATCCCATTGCATCCAGTCCCAACAAGCGGCCGCCCCAGGATTTGAAAAGCCGCATCGCGCTCTCCTTGCCCGCGCCGGACCATTTTCCGGCGTCATATTCCCGCCGGTGACGCCTCTGCGGAACCGAGCCCCAGATCAGCAGGCCGCCGTCTCTCATCATGGCTGCCGCATTCCGCAAATGTTGTTCCAGCATCTTACGGTCAAAATGCTGCACGATTCCGTTCAACAATATTAAGTCGTAGTGTCCCTCTCGATCGAAATAGGAAGCGCCTTCCGCGCATTCCAAGTTCACGGCCGGCTGCCGCGATCGGAAGCGATCGATAAACTGGGGCGTGAAATCGACTCCTTTATAGCTGCCCGGTGGAATTTCAAAGTAGGGAAACAGGTTGCCGTCTCCGCATCCGATTTCCAGAACGCGCTCGGGGCGATGTGCCGAATAAAGATTTTTGAGTTCGCCGGCCTGGGCACGCCAGAAATCCTCGCCTTCGCGCCCGTTCAGGGTGGAATCCTTATCGGCCCAGAACTGGCGGAATCGCTCCACGGGCGACCGGAACGCGTTGCCCGTGGAAACGTAGCGAACGAATGCGAATCCGGTCATGCCCAGAGCAACAATCGCCGATGCCAAAAACGCCGGCCAGCCGTGAATGATCATGCGAATCCCTCCCATGAGCAAGGTTGCGACGCCGACGGAGACGACCGTGTCGCGCAACAAAACGGTCAGGGCCCAAACATTAAATTCCGCAACGTGATACGCAAAAATGAGCCACACCGAACTGTAAAGAACCTGCATCGCCGCATAAACCATCACCGCAAGCACCGTCTTCTGGGGATCCAGCCACAGCGCTAACGTGAGCCCACCGAGAGACATGATGTTCCCCGTAAGCTCCAGAATCAGCGATAATTTCTGGTGTCCGCGGATATCGAAAAGGCGGTCCAGCCACGAAGTCAGAAAGTAGAGGAAACTCGCCGCCGCCAACACCGCCGCGTAACTTGCCGCCGGAACCCATTTAGCTCCCAGAACGAATCCAAAAACCAACTTGGCGTCAAATGCAGTGAGTACCAGCCACGGCGCTGCCAGGACCACTTGAATCCGCAGCAGCCGCGTCACAAATTTTTCCAGCCGCCCATGTTTCAATTCCGTTGCGGCCTTCTCGTAAAACACATCGTTCATGGATGAAGCGATCAGCGTGACCGGCAGATAGACCGCGCGCGCCGCCATCGAGTAAAGCCCCACCACGTTCAGGCTGGAAAACACCCGCAGAATCACAAATACCATTTGAGAGGAGGCGTTGGCGACGAAACTGTAGGGCGCCTTGTACAGCGGGAAATTCCGATACTTTTTCAGGGACTCCCGCACCACGGTCCAGTCGCGGGCTCGCACCACGAACGCACCGTCCAAATAAACAAGCTGAACCAGCAGGATCAGTGTGCCAATCGTTTGCCCAAGAACCCATCCTCCGACCAGCGCAAATCCACCCGGATGAATACTTAGCAGCGCAAGCTGACCCAGAATCGTGGACACCGCCAGGCCAACCCGCGCGGCGGCCAGCTTGTGGAAGCGCTTCATCCGTCCGTACCACACGGCTAGCACGGAATACAGCGCGTTGACGAACAGGGCGATCGGCGCTCCCCATAGCCAGAGTCCCAGCTGCGGATCCCCTAGCAGGCGCCCCACCGCGGTATGCAAAAAAGCGACGAGGACCAGCGAAACCCCGGTAATCCCGCAAAGCGACAGCACGGAAAGCAGCAGAACATTGGCCGCCTCTGAGTCACTTTCCGGAAGCATGATGGCAAGCTCATACCGCGCCCCTCCCAGCACGGCAAGAAATGACACCACCGTGACGAACAACGCAAAAGATCCAAACGCGTCTGGGGCAAACAGGTGCGCCAGCAGCAGCGTTCCCATCACGTTGATGACTTGCGCTAACCCGTTGCCGGTTATCAGCGTGAGAACGTGCGAAATGAATTTTCCCGAAGCGCGAGGCAGATGCGATCCGCGCTGCGCGTTCGCCGAGATATTATTCGGTGAATCCGTTGCCATTTTGGGCACCTTGTGGAAATCTAAAAATCTACCGTCGGCCAGCGCATCCCGACCCTAATGCTTGACCCCTCTAAAGTCCGCTGAAATCCTGCTTTAGAAGGCGCCTTGGCGAACATAAAGCAAAACATGACGGAAGAACAGGTTTGGTACAGGTAGGAACCTGTACCGTGTTTCCCGTACCAAATCTCAGTAGATTCACCCACCCGAAATACACATAATCCCGTAGACGCGTTGCAGGCTCTTGCTCCTTTTCTCCCCAGCTCCTCACGTTCGAATCTGCATGCTCGCGAGTTTTTTTTCGATTCAAACACTCCGGGAGGGTCGTGCATGAGAGTTGTTGGGAGCACACTTCTGTTTTGCCTGGCTGTCTTTTTGTTGTTGTCACAATATGGTTGCGCGGGAGCCGCCTCCAGCCCAGCGGCCGCCAACCCCTCCAACTCCGTCGGCGCGGCGCAGTTGGTCGGTCTTTCCCCCAGTGCGGTCGAAGCGGGACACGCCAGTTTCCTGTTGACGGTTAAAGGCATGAATTTTTCGGACCAGTCCGTGATCTCGTGGAATGGGACTAGCCAGCCGACTTCATTCGTGAGTGCTGAGGTGCTGACCACCCAAATCCCTGCGCAATCGACGGCCGCCGCCGCCGTCGTCCCGGTGGCGATCCAAGACAAGCAATCCGGGAAAGTAACGAACTCCCTTACCTTTACCGTGGGTAACCCACCCAAAATCACCACCACCGCGCTCCCGGCGGGGCAAACCGGCGTAGCCTATTCCGCGCCTATTGCCGTCAGCGGCGGCATCGCGCCGTTCCAATGGTCCGCGGAGTCCGGCAACATGCCCGCGGGACTGGCCCTGAATTCGCAGACGGGCATCATTTCCGGAACTGCCGAAGATCCTGGAGACTCTTCGGTCAAAGTTTTGGTAACCGATTCCTTGAGTTCGACTGCCACAACCGACTTGTCCATAAAGATTGCAGCCAGCGCGCAAACATCGGCTCCCGGCACGGCCGGCAGTTCCACCGCTTCGAGCTATTACGGCTCCGGCATCGGTTCCGACGGGCTCGCCAATACCACAGTCGGCCCCCTGGGAAACGTCGTCAGCTATCGCTTTCGAGCCAAGAATTCTGGCGTCGTCCACCAAGCGCTCATTTACTTGATTCCGGACCATCCCGGCTACGCCGGCGGGAACGCCGGAACGACGTTGATTACCCTGAATACCGATGACGGGACACCTTCGCACAATCCGAGTTCGAAAGTGCTCGCCTCGTACGTGATGGAAAATGTCCTTTCGCTGGCTAAACCCGCGCGGAATTTTTACACTTTCAAATTTGCCACGCCCCCGACTCTGACTGCGGGCCAGATCTATCACATGGTGTTCAAGAGCATCGACGCCAGCCCCAACGTGAACTTCCTGTCGGTAGATGCTCTTTACGAATTGAACTTCTCGAGTCCCGTTCAGGGCGCCATCAGCAGCACGGATGCCGCTGTGCTCCTGGGCAATGCCGCGGGCGGCTGGGCGCCTCGGCCGGGATATACTCCTATCTATCAGCTCACCTTTGAAAACGGAGTCACTGAAGGCATTGGATACATGGAGGGCTGGATTGGCGCCCCCATGCCCATCTCCGGCACCAACGCCGTGCGGGAAGCATTCACGGTTTCCGGTTCCGATGTGAAGGTCTCTTCCGTTGCGATTCGTGTAGCTCGTGTCCTTGGCAACGACCCTCTGGTCGTTCGGCTGGAGAATGCCGACGGAACGTTGATCGAAGAAGGAAGCATCCCGGCGACCGCGATCCCCTTGAGCAGTCTTCTTTTGCCATCTTATTTCTGGGCGAAGTACACGCTGTCCAGCACCGACACGCTGCTGGCTGGTAGCACCTACCATTTGGACCTCGAAGCGTCCTCCACGTCCATCTACCAAGGTTTCCCCATTCGCAAGGGCCTGGCCTATGGATTTCAGAGCACGACCTATTTCCCGGACGGCGATGCCGCGTTCGAAAAGGGCGGTACCTGGACGGGTTGGACTCAATGGGGAGTTGCCAATCGCACCGATGGAGACCTTCAATTCTATTTCTCCGTGGTCCCGTAGCGATTGCCGCGCACGGATCGCGCGATTCGTGCCACCAGAGATGGACGAGTTGCGCGACTTCCGTCGAATTCGGTCGAGCGCCGGATTTCTTCCTGGTTCAGCAAGCCCTGGAGATTGGTCTTCAACGAGTTTGCGGGCACGCGGTCCAGCAACGAGCGGCAACTGTAGAGCAGATTGACGCATGCCTCCACCGCGGGGCGATAGACAACTTGAAGATCGCAATACACGCGGGAATAGCCGAATTTCTTCAGGAAGTCATGCGTATTGGTTTCGTGAACGACCGAGCGGAATCCGGCGTAGACGATTTTTCGCTGTTCCTCGACATACGTTCTCAGCATGGTGTCGTGCAACGCGGATGCGGTGCTGAGATGAATGTATTCCGGATCTAATTTCATCACCAGGCAGGCGCTGTAATCCTGGCCCACCGCGCACTTGGTGAATCCCGCGAGATGATTTCCAACGAACGCGCCCCAGAATTCAAACGGTCCGCCCGCCGCGCCTCTGGACATGTCTTCGAATTCCTCTTTGGATTCGGGCTCCCCGTTTCGATATCTCGAAAAGGCCGCTTTGTAACAGGCATATCCGTTATCCGCGAGCCAAACCGGGTCCACGCGCTCCACGCGGCAGTCCTTGTAACCTCGGCGGATGTGACACCTTACTTTCTGCGGAAGGTTATTGAAAATATATTCGCGGCAGGCGGTATACCAAAACGCAGTCGGATGCTTCACTGTGCGGCTGAAATAGCGCAAGAAGGGAGCCCCGGACTGCTCCAGCAGCTTGCGAGCCTGCTGCGCGCTCAAGTGAATCGGTTCCGGCTTGAGCGAGGCCGGCACAAGGGCCTTATGGTAGGGTCTCCAATAGGTGCCGGCGATTTCGAATAAAGGCTGGTTGGTTTGTTTCAGCCAGCTGATGTAGCGGTCCATGGGGTCCTCTATGCAAATGAATTACGGGTTGAGAGCCTGCCGCACAACTTCACGCATCGCTTTGGTGTTTTCCACGCATTCCTGCAGGCGGCCCTGGCGGCACATCCGGGGCTGGGTCCATTGCGACCATTGGGCCTCGGTTCCAAAATCCCCAGGGTAGAATTCGATCCACGCGACATCCGGCGATCCGAGCATGGCCAGGCGTTCTTTCAGGGATTTGGCGAACAAGTCCAGTTCTTCCTGATTGGTGCACGGCGCTGGATTTCCGCGCTCGCAGGGAACGTAATCGCGCCGGTCGTAGGCGTAAATTCCGGCGATTATTTTGGACGAAGGAAAAATTTGTTTGGCGAGCTGTACGGCCTCCGGAAAGGTTTGCGCTTCTTTGCGGTAGTGCGGATATAAATGCACGAAGTCCACGCTGTTGCGGAATTGCGCGCCCAGTTCCATGAGCGGAAAACGCGTCGATGTGAGTTCGTCCTGGTATACCGTGAGCCCCAGCCGAAGATTTGGATTTGCCTGTTTTAAGTCGCGCGCGATTTCGTCCAGCAGCGCGGAGGTCGCCGGCATTCCCATCTCCAGTTTTTCGCTTTGGCCCACGAAATCGTCGAAGCCCACTTCATAAAGCGCCGGATGATTCAGGCTCAAGCTGGCTGTACTCGCGGACGTATGCCGGAGTCTGGTCCGCCTTCAGCGCAATCGCCAGAAACACTTTGTTCACGCCTTGCTCCCTTGAGACCTTTTGAGCATAGTCCGCGCAACTTGCCGGCGGATCGGAACAACCGAGCCGCAGCGCGCCGAGGTGCAAAATCCGATTCCATTCCGGAGTATTTTCACCCCAGGTGATGACCTTGTTGGAGATTTGTATGCCCATCGCAGAGTTAATTATTAAAAGAACCGCTCCACAGGCTGTGGCTATAATCCGGGAGCGAATCAGTCGAGAGCGGCGAGCCGGTGTCCCCTTCTGCATGGTTCAGATCCCCCTTTGGGCGGGCGGAGAAAACGGAAGTGTTGTTCAGGAGTTGCGCAATCCAGTTTCGGACCAGCGATGACCACTGGAAATTTGAAACCACATACTTTCGGCCGGAGGAGCCCATTTGCGCGGCGACTTCGGGGTGCTGCGAGAGCGTTCGGATTGCGTTGGCCAGGGATTCGTGGTCTTCGGGAGCAACCACGACGCCGGCGCCCGCCGACTGGATAAGACGGGCCGCTTCGCCTTCCGCGGCCAGCGCGATTGGTTTTCCCCCGGCCATCATTACAAAGGATTTTGCGGGCCGCGCTCCGGCCATCACTTGGGATTTGCGAAGCGTGACAACCGCCATGTTGCAAACGGAGATGAATGCAGGCATGGATTCGAGTGGAACCTGGCTGTGAAACGTCACATTGCCAAGTCCAAGCTTTGCCGCCAGCTCAATAAGTCTGTGCTTTTCGGGGCCTTCGCCGATCAGCAGAAAGTGCAGGGAAGGTTCGTCTCGCAGGCATTCCGCGGCGTATAAAACCGTTTCCACGGCTCCCGCATACCCGTGATTTCCGGCGTAGAGAATGATGTTCTTTCCCGACAAGCCGAGTCTGTTTTTCAGACGTTCGTCGCAGGGAGCGGGTTTGAAAAGCTCGGTGTCCACGCCATTTGGCAAAAACAATACTTTTTCCGGTGGAAGATTTTTCGATCGCAGAAGCGAATCGCGAATTCCTTCGGTCACCGCGGTAACCATCGTCGAGTGCCGGTAGATCCAGCGTTCCAGCCAGTACGCAAAATCCACCAGCAGGCCGTCGCGCATCACTCCCAGATCCCGGACCGAATCCGGCCACAGATCGGCAACGTTAAATATCAGCGGCACGTTCCAGCACTTGGCGGCAATCCAGCCGGACAATCCAAGAAACAGCGGCGGCGAATCCACAAAGATGTAATCCGGCTTCGCCGCGCGCGCCATTCCCAGCAGGCATGTGAGCATGAAGGACGCATAACTCAGCAGTCGTTTCACGTTCGATCCGCTCGCGGCGTAAAGCCAGACACGGCGAACCGTGAGACCCTCCCACTGCTCGTCAAGGGAAAAATGTCCCCGGTAATCTGGAAAAATGCGGCCCGCGGGATGGTGTGGCATTCCGGTGACAATTTCGACGTCGTGCCCGGCGGCGGCCAGCTCCTTGCAAAAATAAGCCAGGCGTACTTGTGACGCTCCAACCTCAGGAGCGAAAAATTGAGAAAGGACAAGGAACTTCACGCGGTTTGCCCCCGGCGGATCAAACTTTCTTCGTATGCGGCATCGTTGTGGAACAATTCACTGTAAAACCGCAGCAGTATCTTTTCTTCGTTGGCCCAGTTGTAACGCTCGAGGATGGCTTGATATCCGCGTCGGCCCATCTCTTTCGCTTCCCTTGGATGAGCAAGCAGATATTCCATTGCGCCGGCAATTTCCCGCGCATCCAGTGGATTGACGAGGATTCCGCATCCCGCCCGGACCACAATTTCGCGACAAATCGGAAAGTCCGATGCGATCACCGGAATTCCCGCGCACATGTATTCGAACAGCTTGACCGGCTGCGAGTTCAGATAATTCGGCTCGGGATGCAAAATCACCAGGCCGGCATACGCTTATTGCAATTGGGCCGCGACTTCTTTCCTTCCGACCGGTCCCACGTACTCCACGCGATTCCATCCTGGAATCTTTGACAACGATGCGGGCAGTTCGGGAGTTCCCCAGCCGCCGACGAGTTTCAGCTGGACGTTCAGATCTTCAGGGAGAAGGCCGATCGCTCGGACCATTTCTTCCGCGCCGCGAGCTCGCGTAATTCTCATTCCGACGTAGAGCAGAGACACGTTGTGGTTTTCTTTCGGAGAGCTCGCCGGGGGCTCCATTTCCTCGATTTTGGGATAGTTGTTCAGGACCGCCAGATTTTCATTCACTCTTCGGAAGCGATCGCCAATTCCCGGCGTTGCCGTGACCAGGGCTGAAAACCTTTTGCCGGCCCATTCCTCGACGAACTCAACGGTTCGCGACACCAAGCCGGAGAGTGGCTGCGGAATGTACGGTTTGTATGAAATCGTGCGCGGCAGGTCCTCATGAATGTCGTAAATGACTTTTTTGCCTTGAAGACGAAGCAGCAACGCGGCGGGAATCAGTTCAGGGTCATGAAAGTGGTAGATATCCGCGCCCGCTTCGAGGGCGCGGCGGTAAACGGCCACCGATCCGCGGGTGAATCGATCGAGACGATTATTCCAGACGGGAACTCCCTTCAGCGCGATCCCGTCATAAATGCCATCCGTCGTCGATGGAGCCACGAGGGTGACGTCGTAGCCCGCTCGCGCCAACGACTTGCATTCCTTGTGGAAGATGCGCACGTCAAACGTGGGATGCGCCGATGTCAAAACACAAACTTTTCTCGCCACGCACGGTCCTTTTTCGAACGAGAGTATTGGCCCGGCTCGAACTGGCGGGAGAATGCTGGAGCGGTTTGAGGACCGGGCATTCCGGCTTCGGTTCGTCGCATTTTCTCCCGCATCGCCCGAAATGCGCTCATGTGGAACTGCACCAGGCGGCAAACACTCAACGCGACCCCGATCCACAACCACAACACGCGATTGTCGTCGAGGTCGCCGCTGAATAAACTGACGATCACGCAGATACACGACCAGCAATCCGACCACAAGAAAATGAGAGCGCGACGAGCGTATCATGCGGACGATGGAAACTCCGACCAGCGCCATCAAGACAAGAAACGCAGCCGCGCCCACCACACCTTCTTCAAAGGTTATTTCCAGCAAGAGGTTATGAGGATAATTGCGCTGATCATTTCCGTAGTAGAAAGTGCTCCAGCTGCCGATGCCCGTTCCCAGAAGCGGCTGATTGGGAATCGCGTCGAGCGTCGCCCGATAGAATGCAAGGCGTTTTCCGGCGGAGCCGGTCGAATCGCCCTGGGTGAAGAGAACTTCCAGTTCACCGGCCTTGGCCGTGAACTTCCCGGCGTCGGTCTGGCGCAAAAGGAAATAGGATCCGCCCAGTCCGACCACGAGAAAAAGTAACAAAACGCCAGCCGTGACAATCCGCAGTTGTCCTTCCTTCAGCAATACCGCGACCCCGATCAGGCTGCAAATCGTGAGCGCCACAATCGGCCCGCGGGCGGCCGACGCCATCAAACCTGCGATGAACAAGGGCAGAAGCACGACAACCAAAGCGCGCCGCCAGCGCGTGTTTCGTGACAGCGGGTAAAACAGTAACAGCAGAATGGCCATGCCCATCAGCCACCCGGCGCCGATTCGGGTAATGTCATTCTCGGCGTCCTGGCTGCGCATTTCCAGGGTGCTGATCAGTTGAATTGCCGTGACCGCGGAAAATCCTACAAACAAACTGGCGAAGCGCCGGAAATCATCCTCGGAAAAGATGATGAATAGCGGCGCGATCAGCAGCAGCGTTCCAATCAGCAAAAATCGCACTAGTTTCGTGCCGCCGTAATCGGGAGCGCTGGTGTAGAAATAGCTCGCTGTGAGCAGAGCCGCAAATACGCCGAAGGCCAGAAGAGGATTCAGCTGGCCCGAAAACAGCGCCCGCATTTCACGGTATCCGAATCGCCCGGACCAGATCAGTCTCCACGCCAGTCCCCCTGCAAGACAGAGCAGCATCACAACCGTCAGGTCGGCGACGTGTCTGATCGATTGGAAGATCCAGACTGTTTTCCATTGCGGCGCAAAAAGCGCCGCGACCAAAAACCATTCGGGAAAACGGACCGCCAGGTATACCAGAAGTCCGGCTGCCGCGACGCCCAGGAGCGTCAAATCCAGCGGCAGGCTCCAATATTGGCTGGCGAAAAGCGCGGCCCCCGAAATAGCCAGAAAACTCAGGAGCAAATTGCGCTTGAGCGCCTTGGATGGAGATGGAGGTTTCATCTTTTTCGTTTAGGTAAACAGGGGCTTGGATTCGTTCTGCCAGTCATAATTTTCGATGTTGGAAAAAGTTCCGAGCAATCCCAGGTACACGTCCCGATAAAACGGATTGAGGAAAGCGTCGTTGTGCCAGAGAATCGTGAATACGCCACCCACCATGCGGCAGCGGTTTATGATCTGGTTTACGGCTTCGATGGATTGGTTTTTGGTGAGTCCCATGTAAGCCAGAAGCGTGCGATCCATCACCAGTAAAGGGATCTCGATGATGTCCGCCTGGCGGTTCAGCGGAAACAGCCAGGGCTGGTACGGGATGCAGGTGCCCGCTTTGAATCCAATCTGTTCGGCAAAACCCACGCTGCTGTCATACGCCAGGCCGCAATTTTCCCAATCGATCCAGGTGTCTGGAGACCACCTCAGATAATGTTGTCTGCCGCCGAGAGGACGTTCGCCCAAAGTGTCGCGAAGGATGGCGATTTCTCTGCGCAGTTTTTCCGGCGAGCGAAACGTGTTGTATCCCGGATGTACGCCGGACTCCATGCCGTTCTTGTCGAGCCACTCCACGACCTGCCGCACTTTGCTGTGCCGCGGGTCGTAGCCGCTGTCCTTCGGCCCGGGAGGAGAAGCCTTCCAGTACACGGCGGAATTTAAGCCGTGTCTTCTGGAGGCCATAGCGATGCTCCGAACCGAGTTGAGCTCCGCGGGTTCAAGACCGCAAATGCCGCTGACGACGTCACGCAAGGAATTGTGAATCGCGCCGGAGCGGATGGAGTGGCGCAGTGCTGTTCGCCAGCGAAACGGAATGCCCACGTGGTCGGCGTCGTGGCTCACTTTGATGCGCGCTTTCCTTGGCGTCTTTTTCCAGGACGGAAACAGAAAGGCCATGGCCTGTTCGAATGCCAGGCCATATTCGTCGACAATCGGACGATCCAGAAACCCGCCGGTGCAGGCCACGCTGTTCTGGGCCCGGAATCGTCCGTGCCCGTCGCGCGGCGAGTCCAGCGTTTCTTCCCAGCGCGAAAGGCTGAGCAAGATCGACAGCGGCAGGTCAAGCGCGCATTCAAGATGATTCTGATCGCTCAGGTAGAAGAGCGGCCTGTCGCCGGCGAAGTCGCCGGCCACGAATGGCACCACGCAGTGCGAAATCTGCCCGGCGCTTCCGGTCCCCATACTTTCCGCCAGGGGGACATTCGCAAAGCTCAGCTGCCCGGAACTCAGGCCCTTGAGTACGCTGGCGCAGGCGTGAGGAAAGGTGATGTACTTCTGCGTGCCGTTGGAAATCTCGAAAACTGTTTTTTGAGGCAACACGGACACTTTCCAGGTTCGAAAGAATTCCCGCGTCATCCCCGCGCGGCGGCACAATTCCGCGACGGCGTAATACCTGGCCTGGGGCGTTATGCGAACGTTCGGGCCGAGGATTGGTAGATGGTTGGCAACCTGAACCCTGCCGTGATTTGAAGCGTTCGGCTCTGCCAAATGATCCCATCAGTTCTCCTGGTTAGAAAAAATACTTGTGTTGTGCTTCAGCGGATGGCTCGGTTTAGGGCATTCCAGTCGCGGCGATCCACCAGGGTTTGAAACAACCCGCCCCGCCACGTTCCTGATTTTTCAATTCGCCAAATGGGAAAGGCTGTCGCGCCCCAGCGCCGGTAGAAGCACTCCACGCCGCGAAGCCCTGAGCCTTCAAAATCAAAATCGCGGCCCGCGCAAAGGGCGTCCTGCAAGGCGGTCCAAAGAACCAAATACGCGCCGGGAATTTCGCGGAATTCGGGATTCACTCCGGAAACAATCTGGTAGGTTGTTCGATCGTCGTGCACGGTGAGCAGCGCGGCGACGGGCTTTAGATCGCCGGTTTTTGCAACGTACAAATGAGCCTTCCGCTTGGAATGAGCGACATCCCACAGGCGCTTCAAAAAGTCCGGAGAGCAAACCGGCTTCAAGCCCTGTTTTTCGAACGTCTTTCGGTTCAGGAAAATAAGATCATCGAGACCTTCATCACGGACCAAGGTAAGTTTCAGCCGCAGGGCCTTGGTCAACTTTTGCAGGTGGGTTCGAGTCATCCCGGCCGTGATCTGGTCCAAAGTGCACGTGGCAGGGAAGCGGAACGTGTACGCGAGCAGGATGCGAAATCCCGCCCATATGAAACCCTGCAGATCGGGGGCGGTTGCGCCGGCCACATAACGCACACTGTCAAACGAATTAACACTGCGCGCCAAAAGCTCACCATTCGAACGCATGAAGTGCAGACGGTCGCAGGTATTGCCGATCGAGGCCAGGTCAAACACGGGGCCAAGATACGGAGTCAGGTTCGGGGAGCGAGCGAGCCGGAGGCCGCTCCTCCTCTCGCGGGGAATGGGCATGCCCGCGACGATCGCTCCACGTTCGTTTCGTATGACTAGAATCGTGAATTCGGCGGCGGTCGTCCGCAGCCACCAGGAATAGTGGAAAACTGTTCCGTGCGGAGACCTGTCAATCAAGTCGTCCCATTCAGAATATTGTTCGGACGCAGGACCTCGCAGGTAACTTCCTTTGGAACCTTCTGGAGCGCCGGATTATGGCGAGGATGCGGGGTCTCTTTCGAAACTTCGCATCCTGACTGGGCAGCAAGTTTCGTTGACATGGCTTTAGTTTCTGCGTTTGTCCGTCATCGCTATCCGACTGGGGTGCATTCGAAAGCCCCGATGTGGCTGGGTTCCGCTTAAATCATTGGGTCGCCGTTTGCGATAACGGGACAGCGCTCGAAACGGCCTGCGTTTCAGGTGCGATGGACTCCGGAACAGCCGAGGACTCTGTGAGGTCGAGCCGTTCGCCTCTCAAAACATAATTCTGACCGCAGCTTTCACACTTGGCGTTTTCCTCGGACAGATGGATCCGCGCGCCGCAGCGGCACATCCAGCCGATCTGCCTGGCAGGCGAGCCGACCACCAGCGCAAAGGAAGGAACGTCGCGTGTGACGACGGCCCCGGCGCCGACGAACGCATATTCGCCGATGGTCACACCGCAAACCACGGTGGAATTTGCGCCCAGCGATGCGCCGCGCCGTACCAGAGTCTTCTTGTATTCGTTCTTGCGATTTATAAAGCTGCGCGGGTTGATCACGTTGGTGAACACCATGGAGGGTCCGCAGAAGACATCGTCCTCCAGCTCCACGCCGGTGTACAAAGAAACGTTGTTTTGAATTTTGACGTTATTTCCGATGCGGACTCCCGAAGCGACGTGAACGTTTTGACCCATGTTGCAGTTTTCGCCGATCACGCAATTCGGCATAATGTGCGAAAAATGCCAGATGTGCGTCCCAGGTCCGATCTTGGTCGGCTGATCGACTCTGGCGGTCGGATCGACAAAATACGCCGGTTTCGTCTCTTCCAGTTGTTGAACTTCGCCGTTACTCTTGAGGGAGCGCTCGCTGCAGTTCAATATTCGCAGAACCCGAACGCCGTTGTTCCCATCGGTGTTGGGGGTTTGCCGCGTGGAAATGCATTCTAGGAAATGCAGGCATTCAAGACGCAGCGGCTCGAGCGCCGGCAGCGGAACCACCTGCCCCTCGGATCGTTTTGCGATTGGGTGACGATCGAGCCATTCGATCCGGTGCGGATAGAGGACCAGCTTGCGATCCGTCTGCATATCGTCAAACACGGCCATCTGTCGATCGCCCACCACCACGAGCTTCTGTTCCTTGAAGGGGTGCAGCCAACTGACGAAGATGTGCGCCGTGACGCCGCTTGCGAAATTGCAGCTGGTGAGAGTTACGTCGGCCACGTTGGCGTTCAGATAATTGCCGCCGTGAGCGGCGACCGAGGTTGGCTCCTCGCCCAAAAGGCAATAGAATTGCGGAAATATCGTGCGGAGCGAAACTCCAGAGAATATTTTCTTCCGTGCGAAGCTTTCCGAAGTTCAAGCGGGACGAGTAAATGTATTGAACCTTGCCGAGAGCTCCCTCATGAATCAGCGATTTCAATTTCTGGATCGCCGGGTGATATTGCAGCAGGTGGCCGACCATCAGAACGCGGCCGGACTCTCGCGCCAGCCGGGTCAGCTCTTCTGCATGTTCCACGTGCAGGGCCAGAGGTTTTTCAACGAAGACATCCTTGCCCATCTCAAGCGCTCGTTTCGCCAGACTGTAGTGTTGCGCGGCAGGAGCCGCAATCACAATTCCTTCGATATCTTTGCGATTGAACAGTTCTTCGTAGGAATCGCAAATGTCGACGCCGTCGTACTCTTGCTGCAATTGCTCGAGGCAACCGCGGTCCACGTCGCAGATGACCCGCAATCGTCCGAGTTGGTGGAAATTGCGGACCAGGTTCTTGCCCCAATATCCGCAACCTACAACGCCCACTGCGATCTGATCATTCATGATTTCCATTCCCCCTGTTGGTATGGACCTGCGATTTATAAAACTCAGCGATGGTGCGCACGACCCGTTCCTGATCGTCGGGCGGCAATTCCGGGTAAATGGGCAACGCCAGACACATCGCGCATGCTTTTTCCGCCTGCGGCATGGAACCCTTTTCGTAGCCGAGGTAGGCAAATGCGGGTTGCAAATGCAGGGATTCCGGATAATACACGGCCGTCGGCACGCCCTCTCTATTCAGGTAATCGCGCAAGGCATCCCGATCGTCGCAGCGAATGACATATTGATTGAATACGTGGCCGCAATCGACAGGTGTAATCGGAGCGGTGATGTGCGACGCGAGGCCGTAGCGAACGAAAAGTTGTGCATAAAGCGCGGCATGCTCCTGGCGGGCTTTGGTCCACGCGTCCAGATAGCGAATCTTGACGCGCAGGATGGCGGCTTGCAGGGCGTCGAGGCGGCTGTTCATGCCGATGATTTCCGAATGGTATTTCCTCCGTGTGCCGTGAGCGCGCAAAAGGTTCAGGCGGTCCGCTTTTTCGCGATCCCGCGCTGTGACCATTCCTCCGTCGCCCGCGCATCCCAGATTCTTCGAGGGAAAAAAGCTGAAGCAGCCGAAATCTCCGATGCTTCCCACTTTTTTGCCGCGATACGTGGCTCCGATGGCCTGCGCGGCATCTTCGATAACCGCCAGCGAATGTTTGGAGGCGATTTTCGTGATAGGATCGAGATCCGCGGCAAGGCCGAACAGATGTACGGGAAGGATGGCGCGAGTCTTCTCCGTGATGGCCCGCTCAATGAGCTCGCTAGCGATATTAAAGGTGTCTGGATCGATATCGACGAATACGGGCTTGGCCCCCGTGCGCACGATGGATCCCGCCGTGGCCACGAACGTAAACGGCGTGGTAATTACTTCGTCTCCCGGACCGATGCCCTGGGCGCACAGAGCCAGATAGAGAGCGTCGGTGCCCGACGCGCAACCGACTGCATAGGGCGAGCCGACATAGGACGCGACTTCTTTTTCGAAGAGTTCCACCTGTTGCCCGAGGATGAAGTGCTGGCTTTCAAGGACAGATTCCACGGCTTGGAGAATCTCGTGGCGTATCCTGGCGAACTGCGGTTGGAGATCAAAAAAAGTAAGGCTGGGTCTGGCCGTGCGCGCAACGGTAGAAGTCGATTCCATGTGCTTTTTTCTCCTTGGGATTGACCAACTAGAAGATCACAGCGTACCCGGCGGCGGTGGCCGCAGCTTGCGCCCCGATATCTCCCATTCGGCGAGCGCCGGCCTTCAGGCCGCTTTGGGGAATGAACAGAATGTCGTTGGCTTCCAGAACTTCGTCTTTGGCCTTGCCCCTCATTATCTTCTTCAAGTCGATTGGAATTTCCTGACGATCGGAACTGCTCGTCGATCGACGTATAATGATGGTCTTTCCGAGCGATGCCGCCGGCGCGGTACCTTGCGCCATGGCGACAGCCTGAAGCACGGTCATCTGCGATCTGCGATCCTGTACCGCAAACGCCCCGGGGCGGTTGACCGATCCGACCACGAAAACCACCGGAGCGGTGTTGACCGTGATCACGTCGCCGGCGCGAACATCGGGATTGGCCGCGGCATTTTGCGCCGACAGAACTGACGTTACGTCAAGCGTGGCAACCGGCGAGGCGTTTGACTTTACGCTGGCATTCGCGACGCGGGTTCCACTCACTCCGGTATTGTGAGCTATGGTGAGCGATTCTCCCGCATTCGGCGCCAGACCTCCGGCCATTGAAATCAACTCCGCGACCGTGGTTGGTTTTTCAATCGGATAAACCCCCGGACGCATCACCGCGCCTGTGACCGATACGTTTTGGGTCATCTCGCGAATGATCATTACGGTCACGGACGGCTCGCGAAGAATTTGTTCTGCCTTGAGCTCGTCGCTCAGGCGGCGTGCCAGATCGAAGGTCGTGGAACCGGCCGCTTGGATTGGCTTGGAAAGAAGAGAAACCTTGAGCGTTCCGTCTTCATTGACTTGGTACCTTCCGGAAACGTCGTCTTCGTTGTTGACGTGAATATCGAGGACATCGCCGACGCCGATCGAATAACCTCCGTACACGTTTGAGCCCTGGTTATCGGCGGACCGGTTGGGAACCGTCATGGTGGTGTTGTTCTGGGCATTCACTTGGGCTGCGACGGTCAGGGCACTCGTCAAAATGAAAGCGGCGACCAGCAATAAGCTTTGAATTGCTTTTGACATTACATCCTTCCTTTCGCCGGCTTTGAGGCGAGAATTCAAAAGTCCAGGCTGGTTGTTAGGCAGCAGCGTATCCGGCTTATTTCGTGGCGTAGGAACCGTAATCCTTCATTCCGTAGGAGTAGTACTCCGCCTTCAAGTCCACTCCGTTCAGGACAACTCCCAGGACAGTGGCCTTTAGATCTTCGAGGATCTCCAGGCTAAAAATCACCGCTCCGCGCGTGGTTGAGTCGCAGCGCGCCACCAGAATGGACGCATCCGAAACGGTGGAAAGCCAACGTCCCTCCGAAAACGGAATAATCGGCGGAGAATCCAGCACGATGTACTCGAACTTCTTGCGCAACTCGCTGACGAGGTCGGACATCCTGGGAGATGTCAGCGACTCCAGCGAATTTGGCGCTCGGTTGCCAACGCCGAGCACGGTGAGATTGGGGACTTCAGCCAGTGGTTTCAAGGCCTCCGCAAGAGACGCTCCACGGTTTGTGAGCAAGTCCTGCAGCCCCGTCCGCAGCGTCAGGCCGAACGACGACGTAATCGAAGGGTGGCGGAAATCGCCATCGATCAGGCAAGTGTTTCCGTGCCGTGCCAGCGCCAGAGCGAGATTGGTGGCCACGGTTGTTTTGCCTTCGCCGGGCAAAGCGGAAGTGATCAGAATGGTTTGCACCGGCCGGCTGTCCGAAAGCGGGATTCGAATGCTGGTTTCCAGGTTTCGAATCGCTTCCGCCTCGGGCGAATTCGGATTCTCGGTCAGGAATTTCAATCCGTTCATTCGAATTGCGGACATCGATTTGTTGGCGATCATGCGCGTCGGCTTGCGGCTTGGCAGCATTCCCTTTCCGTTCGGCACCGAAATCTGCGGTACCAGGGCCAGAGTGGGAAGGCCGGACCAGCGCCTGAAATCCTCCACGGACGAGATAGTGTCGTTCATCTGCTCTGCCGCAAACGCCAGAACGACGCCGCCGAACAGTCCGAAGATCGCGCCGACGCCGAGGATCCGGAAACGGTGCGGACCGTCGGGTCTCATCGGTACCCGAGCATCATCCACGACGCGGATGTTGCTCGATGCCAGCGAGCCGGAGAGGGCCATTTCCTTGGTTCGTGACGACAGGGTCGTATACAGGTTCGCGTTGGAGTCCGCCTCCCGCTTCAGCGCATCATATTCCACGACGTCCGCATTGGAACGGTCCAATTCGCCTTTCATACTGCTGAGGGTGTTGCGAATGAGTCGCTCCCTGTTTTGCGCGGACGAGTACGCGGATTCAATCTGGCTGGCGATTCGGCCTCTCTCGGTGTTCAGCTGTTTGCTGATTTCGTCGGACTCCTGTTCCAGCTTCCGCACTTGCGGATTGTTGGTGCCGTAGATCGCCAGCGCTTGCGCCAGCTGCGCCCGGCTGTCCACCAGGCGTGAGGTGAGCCCCTGAATCAGGACGTTGTCCTTCATCTGGGGCAGGGAATCCACTTCTCCGGACTTGATTTGCTTCATGTAGGATTCGTACTGCAGGCGATCGCCCATGGCCTGCGTCAGTTGCTGATTCAATTCCGCCACCCGGGTTGCGATCGGGTTGCTATCTTCTGCGCTCGAGGAGTTTGTGGTTCCGTCATTGGCCACGGGCGCCGCGGACCCGAGCTCGGCTCCCTCGTGCGTCTTCTGGAACTCCAGGAGAGCTTCGGTGGATTTCGAAACCGAGTTCTGCAAGTCAGCAAGCTTGGGAGCTAGCGACTGCGCGGCTCGCACCGCCGCGTCGTACCGGCTTCGATAATTACTGTCGAGGTATTGGTTCACAGTGGCGTTGACGATTTGAGCAGCAAGTTTTGGGTCGGAACTTTCGTATGTGATTTCAACCAGCTGGCTGCCCTTTACCTGCCCGACAGTCATGCCCTTGTGAAAGATGGTCAGAATTTTCTCGGTGTCCCGCGGCGCCGCCCCTTTTTTTGACAGCAGACCCGAAACCCAGGCAATCGCTTCCTGAACGAAACCCGGTTTCATGAAGGCTTGGTTTTGATCCAGGTGGAGTTGGTTGACCACACTTAGCGCCAGGCCGTCGCTGTTCAGGATTTCGGTTTGCGTGTCCAGGTATCCGGGGGCAACAGCCGCGTTGGCATTGGCCTGAGTACCCAGATCGATGGTCTCGGCGCCCGGCGGCTCGACGTCCAGGACCGCTTTGGCGTCATACGTGTTCGCCATCGAAAAGACCAGCAGCGCTAATGCGGCTTCGACGAGAACCACGAACGCCAGGGAAGCCTTCCAGTGCTTGCGGATGATGCGCACCGCCTGGCGCCACAGCGCGCCATCGATCACTTCCGTTTCACGGCGCACGTAAGAATACGGAGGCGCGAAGACATCGCGGGACAATGGGTCATGCGAGCCGTAGGGTGAAAGGCCGTTTTGAACCATTTTGTTGTAGGAAGACATCTGCGTCTCCAATTGAACGTGAAGTGAAATTGACCAGGCCTAGTCCAGTGCAGAGCTGACTGGATCCTCTTGCCGGCCGGCCCGCACCGGGTCCGATTCCGGTTGCAGCGAGCCAAGCAAGTACGCGCCTGTAGCCAGGCTGCAGGCGATCAGCGCACCCATGAGCCACGCGTCGGCGAAACCGCGCACACAGAGCCATCCAGCCAACACCAGAATTGCGGTGACGCCGGATGAGACTCTCAAGACGCTCTCCACCGTCCAGCCGCGTTGCAGCAAAATGTCGTAATAATGGCGCCTGTCTCCGGTAAAGAGCTTTTGACGCGATCGGGCGCGCCGAAGAATTGCTAAAGCCGCATCGGCAAGGGGCACGCCTAAAAAAATGAGCGGCGTAAGAATGGCTTGAGGGGCGGACTCCACGCGGACCCAATTCAGGGAAAGAAAAGCCAGTACGATTCCGATTAACGTGCTGCCGGAATCGCCCATAAACATCCTGGCCGGTGGGGCGTTCACAGTGAGGATGGCGGCGCAAACGCCGAGCAGGCTCGCGGCCACGGTAATTTCCACCGCGTTCTCTTCCCCTCCTGAGACAATCAAAAAGCCAGTGCAAATAATGGCCGCCGTGCTGGCCGCGAGACCGTCCATTCCATCCAGGAGGTTCATGGCGTTGACCAGGAAGGCTACAAACAGGCACGTGGCAATCAAATCCAGAACTGGCGAGCCAAACCACTCCAGGCGCCATCCTCCCAGCCACAGCGCGGCGCCGGCGGCCATCTGAACGCAGAAGCGCAACGACGCTGCTAATGACCGGATGTCATCGACGAGTCCGACGGCCCAGACCGCGGCGAAAATCGCCAAAGGCAGAATCGCCGGCCGAACGGCGGAGAAGTAGAGGGTCAAGCTTCCAGCGAGGAGACCTGCGAGCATCGCAATTCCACCCAGACGCGGTATGGAACCGTGATGGATTTTCAGAGGGCCTGGCGCGTCATAGAGGTTAAAGCGGCGCGCCAATCGCTTTACAAAGGGTAAAGCTCCAAGACAAAAAACCAACGCCACAAATGCTGAAAAATAATGTGTGGACATAAGGGGCTAAGTCTCCACCGTTACATGCGTGGAAACGAGGCGGACACGTTCGCGATTCGTTGATGGCTCCTGTTTCTCGGTTTCGAGCGCTTGCCGGATGGAATCGCATACATACTTGATTTCCATCTCGCTCAAGCGGGTGTGAAACGGTATCGCCAGGCACTCGTTGGCAGCCTGATCGGTATGGGGAAGCGACGGCTCGGGTCCAGGCTGACATTTTTGATAAAAAGGCTGCTGGTGAATCGGCGTGAAATAAATCTGCGTGGCGATCCCTTTTTCACGCAGGGCGGATCGCACGCTTTCGCGCAGCGCCGCCGAAGAGTCGGAACGAAATCGTATGATGTAGACGAACCAGCTGCGCTTGGTTCGCGCATCGTTTTCGAGCAGTTGCAGCCGGCTCTGGCCGGACAGCAACTCCGAGTAGCGGCGGGCCACTTCCGCGCGAGAGGCAAGAATTGATTCGATGCGTTCCAGTTGAGCGAGGCCCAGCGCGGCATGCAGTTCGCTCAGGCGGTAGTTATAACCGAGCGAACGTGGCGCAGCCAGGCGCCATCCGTGTCGCGCCCCTGATTCCTCATGCTGCGGCACAATTCCGCGATGCGAGGATCGTTGGTCGTAATCATGCCGCCTTCGCCGGTGGTCATTTGCTTGTTGGGATAAAAGGCGAACACTCCGGCATTTCCGAATGTCCCGGTCTCGTTGCCCGTCGAATTCCGCGCCGATGGCTTCGCACGCGTCTTCAATCACCTGAAGGCCGTATTCGCGGGCGATTTCCATGACTTCGTCCATCTGGCACGGCAAGCCGAAAATGTGCACCGGCATCATCGCTTTGACCACCCGGCCGGATTGCCGGTCGATCACCGCGCCGCCGGCTGACCGGGTGCACTGGTTTCGTCAGATAGTCACGCACCGCGGCGGGATCCAGATTCAGAGTTTTCGGATCGATGTCCACCAGGACCGGAACCGCGCCCTCGTACAGAAAACAACTCACTGACGCGACGAAACTGAACGAGATGGTGATGACCGCGTCATTCGGGCCGATCCCCAGGGCCCGCACACACAGATGAAGTCCCGAAGTGCCGCTATTTACGGCCACCGCGTGCCGTGTTCCGATGTAACGCGGCAAACTGCTTCTCGAATTTTTCAAGCCACGGACCCATGCTCAGTTGATTGGAGCGCATGACGCTGATTCACATAGTCCACTTCTCTTCGCCAATGTCTGGCGCCGAAAGTGGAGATATTCATCAGTTGATCACCGCGAATTTCTCTTCCGTGGAAGCGGGCAGGCGCCGGAGAAATTCCGGACCGCTGCATCGCGAAGCTGGGCACCATCTCGATCGAGATACTCGAGCAAGCCGGTCTGGTCATGAGCGGACAGCAGTTCCTGAATTTGTTGCACCGCCGGGAGAATTGCAAGCGCCAACGGATTCGAACCGGTGAGCCGGAATACGTGGGGGTTTTCCGTGGACTGCGGAAATTCCCAGTCTTCCCACAGCTCTTCGCTGACCTTTTCGCCTTCTTTTAGACCCTGTGAACTGAATGGGCAATTCTTCGCCGGGAACGACGCCGGCAAAAAGAGTAAGAGCGCGAGCCAGTTCGTAGATGTTGACGGGAGTTCCCATGTTGAAAATAAAAGTCTCGCCGCCGCGTCCTATCGATGCGGCGCAAAGAATCAGTGAGACGGCCTCCGGAATACTCATGAAATAGCGCGTGGCATGGGGATCGGTGATCCGGATGGGCTGGCCTTTGTTGATCTGCTCGGAAAAGATTCGCAGCACGCTTCCGGTGCTTCCCGCAACGTTGCCGAAACGCACGTTCATGTAGCGCACAGCCGTGACGCTCGGCGATTTCCTTGACCAGCAGTTCCGTCAGTTTTTTTGAAAGGCCCATAAAACATCGCGGATTTACGGCCTTGTCCGTCGAAACGTTGACGAATGTTTTGACGCCGGCTTCGACCGCCGCCATTCCAGAACATTTTTGGTTCCCAAAACGTTGTTTCGAATGGCCTGATCGGGATGAAGCTCCATCATCCCGACGTGCTTGTAGGCGGCAGCGTGAAAAACAAAATCCGGCTGCTCCGTCAGAAATACGTCGCGCATGCTGTGGCGGTCGGTTACGTCGGCCAGGACGGGCAGAATGTCGAGTTTCGGAAAGGCTTCTCCGAGACCCATGTGGCAATAGAACAGGCTGTTCTCCGATTTATCGATAATCACCAGACGCTTCGGATTCGCGGCGGCGATCTGTCGGCACAGTTCGGAACCGATGGAGCCGCCGGCGCCCGTAATCAGAACGACTTTTCCGCCAACGAGGGTCGTGGCCAGTGAATGGTCCGGCACAAAGCGTTCGCGTTGCAGGGCTTCTTCAATCGAAACGGCGCGCAAATCGCGCGTCGATGCCCGGTGGGAAAGCAGATCGGCCAGGCACGGGAGCGTCCGCACGGGAACGCCGCACTTCAGGCAAGTAGCCAGAATTCGGTGGCGCTGCTGCTGCGTCGCGCTTGGAATGCAGATCAGCACTTCGGAGCCTTGAAAGGAATACAAAACATTGGACAGGTCCGCGAGCGATCCGGCAACCGGCACGCCGCAAATGAGTGTGCCCTTTTTTGCCGGATCGTCGTCCACCAGCGCCACCGGCGCGATTCCGGAGTGCGGCGCGTCAAGCAGTTCCTTCAAGACAGAGGCTCCCGCGTCGCCGGCGCCAATGATAATGACGCGCCTCGCGCTCTCGCCCGCTCGGGCAGGCTGCTCCGAACTGTAATGGTAAATTCGGACGCCGAAATGGAAACCGCAGAGAAGCAGGAAAAGCGTGATCGCGTCGCCAATGAACAAATGAACGGGAAGAAAAATCCCCGTGTGGGCCTTCACAACCAGAGAGACCAAATAGAGGATCAGGCTGCTGCTGCCGACCGCCTTTCCGATGGCGATGGCGTCGGCGATGCCGGCGTGCCGAAACGAGCGATCGCATACCCCGAAGTACTGAAAGGCGATGCCCCGGAGCACCAGCGCCAGTGGAAGAAATACGAGGGTCGCGGCGGTTGGCAGATAGTTCGCCCCGGAGTTTGCGACGAACGAAGCCGCGGACAAGAACGACAGGGCCACCAGCCCCAGCTCCGCGATGCATACCAGCACGCCGCGCCCGGTCCAGCTCGTTTCGTTGAACCAGTGGCCGATGCGTCGCGGCAAAGTCTTGGTCAGGAAACCTAAAGAATCGGAGGTCAGGCTTGTTATTTCATCGCTGCTCTGATCGATCATTGCAACCCACCTTCACGGGATATGAAACAAACAGAATCGGGAACCGGAAATAGGTATGAATTAGAGGGCGTCCACTTCGTAGCCTTCCAGCCGAATGGCGACCGAGCGGTGGATGAGGTCAATGGAAACAATCAACGTGTGGTCGCTGGCAATGCGCAGCAGGACGCCTTCCAATCCCTGGAGCGCTCCGTTTTGAATTCGCACGCGTTGGCCAATATTGAGGTAAGGGTGGGGACGGCACTCTATTTGCGCGTTCATCAGGGTGCGGATCGCTTCAATCTGCTCCGCGGGAATCGCCGTTGCTTGATTGTTCGGACCTACAAAGCCAACGACTCCTCTGACCTGAAAAACTCGCACGCGCGTTTGGACCGCGCGCGACGTTCGAACGAAGACGTAACCTGGAAATAACGGAAGTGCAATAATTTTTCGCCGGTCGCTCCAGGAACGGACTTGGAAGCAGAGCGGAAGGAAGCTTTCGAGTCCCGTCGCTTCCAGCTGCCTGGTCACCACCTTTTCGTGGCGAGGTCGCGTTCGAACCGCGAACCACTCCGGCGAGAGCGTCGAATTCAGAAATTCAGTTTGTGAGGGATGCTGCGGCTCGGTGTACATCGGTTGAGATAGCTTCGCCCTTCTAAGTCCCAGGTGCCGATTGATTTAGAGAGGAGCTGGGCAGTCCAGCGGCAAACGAAGTCACAGTGGATAACACCCATGATCACTCGTTCGAGTGCCGCTATAATCTTCTCGACTAAGAGACCACAATGGTGTCGGGTGATAAATAGGGTGAAAGTAGTATTCGCAGTTTAGAAGTCCCGTACCGTTAAACACATTAAAATAAGCGCGTTATCAGAGTAGCGAATCTCAGAAAAACGATTGGAAATGATTGCGCCCCCGATCCGAACGAGACGCTGCGAAGTCTCCGGTCGCGTACGGACAATGTTCCGTTCCGGCAATTTTGTGTGGCAGAGATTTTCGCGCTAAAGGCGTTGGGTCGAACTCCCGCAGATGGACAGGGAAGTTAGTTTTGCGGGGGAGACGTTGCCCTGCGGTGTCTGGCGTGCCAGAAATCTTCGATCTGCTCAAGCGTGTGTCCCTTGGTTTCGGGGACGAAGTAATAGGAAAAAACTCCGGCTGCGATCGCGCAAAGTCCATACAACCAGAAAGTGCGGCTCGGTCCCAACACTTCCACCAGTGTCAAAAACGTGAGGGTGACCACAAGATTTGCCCCCCAGTTGAAGGTGGCCGCGATTCCTTCCGCCGAATTTCTGATTTTCAGCGGATAAATTTCGGAGATCAACAGCCAGAAAATCGGTCCGAGGCTGATGGCGAACGATCCGACGTATGCCATCATGCTGATCACCGCAAGCCAGGCTAGCCCGCCCGTTGCCTGCGGCATGTGAAACACCAGCCCCAGCAGGCCCAGCGTGATGGCCATCCCCGCGATCCCCGTCAATAGCAGAGGCCGGCGCCCGGCACGATCGATCAGCCACATGGAAAGGATGGTGACAAGCACGTTGACCGCTCCAATGCCCGCCGTGGCCAGGATGGCGCCGGAAGCCGACGAAATTCCGGCGCGCTGAATGATTAACGGAGCGTAGTAGATCACCGTGTTTATGCCAGTGATCTGCTGGAAGATGGCCAGCCCGATTCCCACGGCCAGAGCGGGGCGCAGAGAAGCCGTGAACAAATCTGAAAAACGGCCGCTCTCCGGCGCCTTGGCAACGGACTGTTCGATATCGCGGAATTCCGCAGCAACGTCGTTCGTTCCCCGAATTCGCGCCAACATGGCGCGAGCGGTATCGCGCTTCGCGCGCCGCAAAAGCCAACGCGGGCTCTCCGGCAGAAATAACATGCCTACACCGAAAATCGCCGCGGGAACGATGGCTAGGCCGAACATCCAACGCCATCCCTGGGAAGGCGCGAAAGCATAATCCACCAGATAGGCAAGAAGAATGCCCACCGTGATTGCCAACTGAAAGAGGGAAACTTGCCAGCCTCGAGCCTCGGCCGGAGCAACCTCGGAAATGTAGACCGGGACGCCGCTCGAAGATAAACCGATTCCGAAGCCGACGATAATGCGTCCCACCGCCAGGATCGTCGCGGAAGAAGCGAGCGCGCAGAGGATGGCACCCGCGGCAAAAATTATGGCGGTCGCGATCAGCAGCTTGCGCCGTCCAAACAGGTCAGCCAGCCGGCCCCCGATCAAAGCGCCAATCGCCGCGCCGGCCAACACGCCGCTGACAATAACCTCCAGCGCGAAGGTTGAGAGCGTGAAGTCCTTCCGGAAGAATAGCTCAGCTCCGGAGATTACGCCGGTGTCGTATCCAAAGAGCAGTCCTCCGAGCGCGGCGAAAATCGCGGCGAGGTAAACAAAAGTCTGGTTGCCGGATTTCACCGGCGTGGCGCGATTGGGCATATCCGCTTCTGTTCTCATGGCTTCGACCTCGGACGGACAAAGTCTTGGCTGGGCGGAGAACCGATTCAGATGGTTATAGTAGCCTTTCCAAAAAAATAGTGTGCCGAATTCGTGCGCGTTGCTTCATTCGTAATCCCTCTTTGCAATCTCCATTTGTAGTCATTTGTAATCATTTGTAATCATTTGTTATCACTGTCCAGCTGGGTCGTGGCTCCGGGCGATTCGTGCAAGAGTTCAAGAAACACCGCGTTGGTCCAACCGAAGCCGATTACGTTCTGCGCATATCCCCGCACGACGCGCGTCTCCGACGATCGCGTGACCACGTTGTACTTTTCGCGAATCGTGTGGTCCCGCTCGAAATTCTCCAGAACCATCGAAAGAAATTCTTCGCTGGTTCGATCCGCTTCCCGGTTGTATCCGTAGCGGCGCAGCCCCTCCACGGCCAGAAGCTGGATCGGGGCCCAGCCGTATGGAAAATCCCATTGCGCCTGGCTATTCGTCCGGCTGGTCACGATCCCGCCGGGCTGTTCGAATAATTTCAGATTGCCGGCAATCGCCCGGGCCTGTGCCTTGGAGGCCAGGCCGGCCCAAAGAGGATAAAACGTCGTGGCGTATTCGTACTTCGATCGCCGGCCGGCTACCGTATCGTAATCAAAAAAAAGTCCCAGGCGCGCGTCCCAAAAGTATTGAACCATTTTCTTTTGTCTTTCGGCTGCTTTCGCTCTCCATCTGGCTGCGTCCTGGGGGCGGCCCGCGAGGACGCTCATTCGCGCCAAATCGATCTCCGTCTTGTACAGCAAACTGTTCAAGCCAACCGCCGCAAAATGGTGGGTGGCCGCGCCAAAGGGGCCAAAGCGGAACGTTACATCGAACCCGGATTCCCGCATGCTTCTGTCGCCTTTATAAAAGTCGGCCGAGAGCGTCACCCAGGATGCAGACGCGCACTGCGAAGCCCCGGCGTCGGCCGTATCCGGATCGCAAACGAAGACAGGGAAGCGCGGCCCCAGCGCAGCGCTCCGCAAGTCGCCATCGCTTTCGCTCACCAGATAGGAACCGAAAGACCGCCGGTGAGCAAGAAAAAAGTCCGCAACTCCGCGATAATAGTGGCTGGGATCGTTCATGATTTCCGGGACAGGGCCCTCGCCGTAATCGAAATACCGCGAAAGGCCGGTGTGTCCCGCCAAGTGGGGTTGCGCGTTCCACTGATCGTAGTCGCGCTGCGCGAATCCATACGCCTTTCGAAGCCACGCAAGATCCGGTGGTTTTCCCTCGGCCAGCTCCGCGTCGTACACGGCTAGAATCATGGAGCTCAGAAACGGGGGTTGCGAGCGCGTCAGATAATAGGTGCGATTGGCGTTCAACACCCCGCCGTAGTGCTCGATTTCAAAGAAAAAATTCTCGACCATTCCCTTGGCCAGCTCGGTTCGATGGTCGCGCAACAGACCGCAAATGATGAAGTAGCTGTCCCAACCGTACATCTCGTTAAACTGGCCGCCCGGCACGACGTAGGGATTTTCCAAGTACAGCAGCCCCTGGGCGCTAAGCTTGCCCGGATCGATTTGTCCCGGCCCCGTGATTTTCTTGGGAAGGTGTTCGATTCGAACGTGGCAATGCCCCTCAAGTTCGGCGAGCGCAGGCGGAGCGGGCATTCCTTCGGGAAGGTACAGGACGGCCTCGCCGCCGGTCTTGGCGTCTTCGAGGCTTTCGCACCGGTTCATCGTGCGTGTCAGCGTGTCCCAGGCCGCGGAAATATACTGTTTTATGGCGGCGACGGAACTTTCGGTTTTCGGGGCGCTGGAATTTGCGGGGGCTTGGCTGCGAGCGGACAGGGGCAGAGGAACCGCTGCAAGCAGCAGGGCTGCCTGGGCCACGGCCGAACAGAGGCTTCGATGAATCTTGGATTGGAACACGATGCCCTTCAAGTGGGCTGTTGCCGGTCTCCGTGACTTTTGTCGCTTGGGAGAATTCCAAGCAACAAGCTGAACGCCTGTTCTACTTTTTGGCTAGCGAAAGCGATATCCGGAATTGAGCTCACATCGATAAAACTTTCCCTGATCCCGGCCCACGCTTACATTGCAATCGGCCCAACTCAAGACCGGGATCGGGCCAAGCGGGAAGACTATATCTTCTCCGTTCAATTCCGCCTCGATGCTGGGACCCTGCGCGTTCGGCGGCAAAGTAAAATTCAAGGAGGTTCCCAGAATGATCGGGTAGGTCATCTGCACCAGGTCTGAAATCTGAGGACGGAACACTTCCGCCTGAAACAAGAAGGTAGTGGTGTCCGACCAGTCTCGCACGGTGACTTTAATGTAGCGCCCTCCCTGAGAAAAGCCGTCATAGTCGATTTTGGTGAAAGGGCATGGGCCGGCAATACAGGAAACCCTGGCGTTTCGAAAAACACTTCCTTGTCCGGCGTCCATGGTTTCGGAATTGACCGAGGCCTTCCATTTTCCGTCCGGCGAGCAGGGAGAGCTGTTCTGGCAAGGGACGTTCCCCACGTTATGAACTTGAAACGTTTTCACTCCGGTCCCGATATTTTCCTGCGAAGTGACTTCCGTGGAGTAGCGGATTCGCACGTTTGAAACGGGGATGGCGGGATGATTGGTCTGAACCGCGGTTTCCTCCTCCGAATCCTTGCGGATCGGAACAAGGTGAACAATAATTAACTTATTACTCACCAGCTCCGTGAGGTCCAGAGGCACGTAATCGGGGTGAATAAACCTGAGCGTGACGGATTGATTCTGGCCCACGCCGCGAAGAAGAGGGAGGGCAAAAAAGCCGTTGAAATTGGATTTTGTGGTGGCCGTCGCCAGTCCGTTGGCCTCGCTGATGTCCACATCCATGATAGGGGACTGCTTGACCGGATTGTCATCTTGCTTGATGACCGCGCCTCTCAACACGATCGGCCGCGTTTCATAGTTGCGAAAGAAGGAGAAACCTAGAAATATGGCCAGGAAACTTGCGAGACTTGCGACGATTATCCAAAGAATAGCCCTTCGTCCTTCCAACATCGTGTCCCCTGGCTAGTTAGATGCTTCCACGGCGCTTTATCGAGGGCCAAGACCCGAGATTGGTTCTAACCCCAATGTGGCGAAAAGGCTATGGTTTTTTGCGTATCGGCGATCTTTAATTGATTTCCAAGCGTCTATAATCAGTTGCGGTGAAATACAAACAAGACACCTTCCGGCCGTGGACTCGTCGCGAATGGTTAAGAAGGATGGCCAGTGCGGCCGTTCTTGCTCCCTTTGCGAAATGCAGCGGTGTGTCTGCTGCGTCCCTGCCGGCACAGGCGTCTTCCCCGTTCAAGCCGCTGCCGGTAGCCAAAACCATTTCCGATCAGGACGACGCCTTTCTGAATGACCTGGAAGCCGCGAATTTCCGATATTTTTGGGAACAGGCCAATCCCGATACCGGCATCGTCAAGGATCGCTGCAATGCCAGGAATCCCGACAAAGGCGACCTCGGAAGCATTGCGGCGACGGGATTCGGTCTGACGGCGCTATGTATCGGAGAGAAGCGCGGTTTCATTTCTCGGGCCGAAGCGCGGGAGCGCGTGTTGAACACGTTGCGCTTTCACTGGAAGAAGCTGCCCAATCATCGCGGCTTTTTCTATCACTGGGCCAACATCAACACGGGCGAACGGCTGTGGGATTCGGAAGTCTCCTCCATCGACACGGCCATTCTGCTGTGCGGAATTCTCACCTGCCGGGAGCATTTCGAGCACTCCGAAATCAGCATGCTGGCCTACGAAATCTTTAACCGTGTGGACTGGAGTTGGCTCTCCGAAGACACGTCGCTGCTTCCGCACGGCTGGCGCCCGGAAAGCGGCTTCCTGCACTATCGCTGGGACGACTACAGCGAAATGATGATGATGTATTTGCTGGGACTGGGTTCATCCACGCACCCCCTGCCGACCGAAAGTTGGGATGCCTGGAAGCGAACCACATTTGAATACGACGGCATCCGCTACATCGGCTCGTTTGCGCCGCTGTTTGTTCACCAGTATTCCCAGGCCTGGTTTGATTTTCGCGGCAAGCGTGACCATTACGCCGACTATTTTCAGAATTCGGTGCTCGCCACCGATGTGCACCGCCGCTTCTGCATCGATCTGGCCAACCAGTTTCCCGATTACAGCGACGACTTGTGGGGCATCACCGCTTCCGATTCGGTCCGCGGATATGTGGTCTGGGGCGGGCCCCTCTAACCGGCCCGATCGATGGCACGGTTGTGCCCTGCGCCGCGGGAGGCTCGCTGCCATTCCTGCAGGATCCGGCCATGCGCGTGCTCCGCACGATGAAAGACCGCTACGGCAACGGTGCCTGGTGCCGCTACGGATTTGTGGACGCCTTCAATCCGCTGACGAATTGGTACGATCACGACGTCATCGGAATCGACACGGGAATCACCATGGTCATGGCCGAAAATGCGCGCTCCGGTTTTGTCTGGGATACCTTCATGAAAAATCCCGAAGCGCAACGCGGGATGATGCGCGCCGGATTCCAATCTGTTCCCGCGCTCGAGATACAGGACACCAATCCAGCCTCTTATCCCGGGCCCTTCGGCCAATTCAATCAAAAGCACGGATTAGTGGAATTCGATCAGCGCCAAGCCTTGGGCCGGCAAGACGATCGAGAGGCTTCCTTTTTCGATGCGCACTTTCTCCGCGGGCGGCAGGCTCGCCGCGCTCCGCAGTTCCTGAATTTGAGCCGGGGTCGGGTCGGCCGGTTTGCCCATGGCGGCGTATGCGTGCAGGAGGGAACCGTGAGTGGAATCGACACGCGAGACCATGGCGGTGCGATTTCCTTTCAAGCCCTCTATGCTTATCGTCACTCGTTTGTCTGCGCCGGTATCGCCCGGCGGAAACACATTCCATACGGCCATGACGATGGTGCCATCATCCCGCCGCGTGACAATCGCCGAGTCAGAATCGACCGCGATCCGCGTGTTTCCCAGGCCGTGGAGCAGCTTGAACGCGTTGAATGACGGCTTGGGCAGGTCGTCTTCCGCGATCAAACCGAACCCGCCATAAAAGGGCTCTTTCACGACGCCCTGCTCTTCAAACACGTCCGAAAAAGTCCAGTAGGACATCATTTCGACCAGGCCGTCGCATTGCCGAATCGTGTCGGCCAGCCACGGCCCCATGAACTCCGCGTCCGTTACTTCGGGCTCGTTCTTATAGCTAGCGTTGTATTCGCTCCAGATGATCGGCAGATTGCTGCGCGGCGATGCCGCACCTGGTCATGAACCTTTGCGGATCGCGCGGCACACCAATCGCGTTCGCGGAATCTTTTCATCGGTGCCGAAAACGTCCTCGGCTCAGGTCGTTGGCGTAAACGTGAGTGGAAACGAAATCGACGGGAACGTTGTTTTCCGCGACGTGGCGAATGAAGCGGTCCACCCATGCCGCCTGGGCCGTGGCCGGTCCGCCGACGCGCAGCCGACTGTCCACTTCTTCGAGCGCCCGCGCAGTCGTATCGTAAAGCTGATAATAGGTCTTCTTCCTTGGGGTCGCCGGCCCAGAAATCCAGATTGGGTTCGTTCCACACTTCGAAATACCACTGCGAAACTTCATCGATGCCGTAGCGGTCGATCAAATGCTGCGCGAACTGCGAGATCAGGTCGCCCCATTTATCCCAGTCCTTGGGCGGCGAAACGATGGGCTTGTACCAGAAGGATTGATAGGTCGGCTGCGCGGCCGAGTTTCTCGGGCATGAAGCTCAATTCCACGAACGGACGAACGTCATTTTCCAGCAGGCCGTCGTAAATTTGATCGACGTAGGAAAAATTGTAAACCGGCTTGCCGCTGGCATCCTCGTTATACAAGCCCACTTCATCGTCGAAAATCGCATGAAATCGGATGTACTCGAAGTCTGTGGCGTCCTCCACCTCGCGGAGATCGCGGCGATAGCTGTCGCGCAGGGACAGAATCGCGCGTCCGGATCCGAACATTTGCTCCCAGAAATGAGGGAACGGGTGGCTGGGCGCCTGGAGATTCACTGTCGATCTTTTCTTCGGAAACCTGGCCCCATGCTAGCCCGGTTTGGACAATGAGAAGAAAAAACAGAACGGCCGGCAGGGCAGGGAAGGCAGGCTTTCGCTTCATGGCGCTCAAGGGCTGGAACTCCGATGCGGCCGAGTACGCGATTCTACCGGGACAGGGTCGACCCTGTCGTGCTTGATTGTACAGCAGTAACCGATTTAGCCAAGGTTAGCGAAGGCCGGACAGGCCGGGTCTGTCCTACTCGCGCGCATCAGCGGTAATGGGCGGCCTGCAGTTCGAACATTTCCGCATAGCTTCCGCCGCTGCTCAGAAGCTGATTGTGCGCGCCTTGTTCGGCGATCGTGCCGTTTTCGAGCACCAGGATACGGTCCGACATTCGAACCGTGGAGAAGCGGTGCGAAATCAACACGGACATTTTGCCCTTGGTCAAGTCGGCAAAGCGCTGGAAGACTTCATGCTCGGAACGCGCATCCAGGGCGGCTGTCGGCTCGTCAAGGATCAGCAGTTGCGCGTCGCGCAAATAAGCGCGCGCCAGGGCGATCTTCTGCCATTCTCCACCGGAGAGGTCCACGCCGCCCTCAAACCGGCAGCCCAGCATCTGGTCATAACTATCGGGTAGCTTGTGGACGACGTTTTCCGCCAGGCTCTTGAAGGCTGCGGCGCGGATACGGAACGCATCGTCGCGCGCCTCGATCCGGCCGGTGGCGATGTTATCGGCGACCGTCATGTCATAGCGCACGAAATCCTGGAAAATGACTCCGATATTCTTCCACAGGTCGTCGAGGTTGTATTCTCGCAGGTCGATTCCATCCAGAAGGATCTGCCCGGAGGTAACGTCGTACAACCGGGTCATCAACTTGACGATGGTGGTCTTCCCGTGCCCGTTTGCGCCTACCAGAGCGATGCGCTCGCCGGGTTCCAGGCGGAAGTTGACGTTCTCCAAAACCGGCTTCGATTTCCTGGGATAGCAGAAGGAAACGTTCCTGAATTCAAATCCTTCCCGGATCGGCCGCGGGCCCGGCAAGCCGTTGGGGTTGGAATGAATCTTGGGCTGCACCCGGAAGAATTCGATCATATCGGTGAGGAACAGGGCATGGTCGGCAATGTGCGAGAAGGTCGAAAACACGGCCTGGATGTTGGTGCTGGCGCCGGCGATGGCGCCGGCGAGGAATGTCAGCGTGCCGAGCGTTAGAACGCCCGTGACGGTCAGGTAGATGCCGTAGGCGTAGGTCCCGTAGTAGCCGACCGTCCCCAGCAGTGCCAAAAGCGATCCCCAAACCAGCTTGCGGCTGGCCAGTTCGATATTCTGGTGATGAACTTCGTCCGAAATCAATTGGTAGCGATCCGCGAAGAAGGATCCCAGTCCGAAGAGCTTTTGTTCCTTGGCGCTTTCCTTGCTCGTTCCGAGGATGCGCAAATAGTCGAGCTCGCGGCGCGACGGGGTCTGCTCCACGCTCAGGGAATAGCCAAGAAACGCGAATTTTGTTTCCGCAAGAAACTCCGGCACCACGCAGACGATCAGCGCCATAAGAATCCATGGCGAGATCACGCAGATTCCCGCCGCCAGCGTAACGGTGCTGACCACCTGCTGCACCATCTGCCCGCTTTCCTGAATCATTCCCACACGATCGGCGCCCTGCACGCGGGCGCGCTCCAGCCGGTCGTAGAATTGCGGGTCCTCAAAGCTGCTCAGGTCCAGGGTTGCCGCGTGCCGCATAATGCGAATGTTGACGTGGCGCGTATAGCGCTCGTTCAAGGCGGTGTCGCAGAAATCGACCAGGCGCGCCATGATGATCACCATGCACGCCAACCCGAATTCCAGCGCAACCAGCCCCCAGAATCCTGACGGCAAATTCGTCTTGTGAGACGTCACGATGTAGATCGCATCGATGATCCGCCGCGTCACCATCAGTATGGCTACGGGCATCAGGGCAGCCGTCAACCGGCACGCCAGGCTGGAGGCGACCACGCCCGGCGCCGCTTCCCACACCATTCGAAAAATCGGGGGAACGTTTCTCAGCGAATTGAAGCGGTCATGCCAGTCCTTCTTGGGCATCCACACCGTGTCGACCCCCATCGTCTTCTTCAGTGCTCGCGTCTTCTTCGTGCTTGTCATTGTGGGTTCCCAATTAAATGCCCGTTAAGGTGCCCGTTAAGACTGTGCTGCTCCGCTGGGGCGCCTATTTGCCGGTAATCTCCTGGACCAGATTTCAGCTTCGCTGATGTTCTCGAGGGGATCGTTCCGGGCATGGATCCTGAAGACTGGAAACTGCTGTCCTCGATGCGATCTGGGTTGATTGCGCTTGGCTCCATTCGGCTGTGTCTCTTATCCTTAAGTAACGGCCAGCCGGGATGGGCGTAAGCACGTTGACTGCCACAGCCAAGCTCGCGTAAGTTCCTTTGGAATCTTCAGTTTTGAAAGAGTCAACCGAAACACACCCATGCGTTTTTCGCTCTCGCCATGACTTCTTTACACGGCCTAACGTCGGCATATTCGTGTGAACAAAGGCATTGTCGCTTGGGAATCAGACCGGAGTGCGATCGGGGAGAAGCCTGTTGCTGCCAGCCCGCGGGAGGCGGTCGAGGTTTTGCACAAGGCCATTCAGAGTTGGGGCGCTCTGGCTGCGCCGTTGGGGGCAGGGTTCGGGAGTTACGGCTTCGGGGCGGGATTGGACTCCAGCAACGTGCTATGCGGTTTTACGGCGGATGAGATGCACTTCCCGCCGAGGCACTTTTCGCCTGGGTTGGTTGTGTGATTTAAACCGGACGGGCTGTAGCCTGTCTTACTTCTTTTTCTTCGGGGGAACTTTTGCGCCTTTTTTGCGGGCTTCCGACAAGCCGATGGCGATCGCTTGCTTCCGGTTCTTTACGGCGCCGCCCTTTCCGCCTTTTCCTGATCGCAACGTCCCGCGTTTCTTTCGGCGCATTGCGCTCTTGACCGACTTGGCCGCCGCCCGACCATATTTTGGCATGATGTCTCCTCGACGTTCCGGCGAGTTTGACGATACCACAACGGAAACTCAGCGACGATAGACTCATTTCTGTAAACGCCGGAACGAAAAGCTGTACCGGACGTCCACACGGCAGCGTCTCGACGCGCGGCTAATGACATGATGTACTCGCGACGGGCAATCCAGCGAAGGTGACGCGCCATGGGCAGACTTTTACTTTCACGGCGCTCTAGGGTGAACGCTGTATGGAGATGCCTTACTTGCGTGCATATTATTCATTCGAAAGTTTCTAGAGATTTTCGTTGGTGCGCATTGGCTCAGCGTCGGCGGGCCATCTCAGGGGACGGCTCGGTCTTAGAGAAGGATTATGCGAATTCTGGTTGTCGATGATCATGAACTGGTAAGAAGAGGAATTTGCGCGGTCCTCGCTACCGAACCGTCGCTCACACTCTGCGGCGAAGCGGTGGATGGCTTGGACGCCGTGGAAAAAACCAAGGCATTGAATCCTGACATCATCGTCATGGACGTCAGCATGCCTCGGCTGAACGGCCTGGACGCCACGCGCGAAATCAAGCGCCTTCTCCCCAATACGGAAATCGTGATTGTCAGCCAGCACGAAGCTCCCGAAATGATGCGCCAGGCGTTTAATGCCGGGGCGCGCGCGTACGTGGTGAAATCCGCCATTTCCGAGGATCTTCTCGCGGCCATCGCCAAAGCCAACAGCCGCGAGCCCTTCGTTCGGGGCGCAAAGTCCGAAAATGGGAATCGAAGCCCCGAACCCCAGGAAATATTGCAGAGAAGCGCCGCTTACGAGCAGGCCTTGCGCGAAAGCGAGGAACGTTTCCGCTCGGCGATGAATAATCTGGCCGAAGGCTTATACACGCTGGATACCGACGGACGAGTGACGTACGTAAATCCCTCGGCGGAAAAAATATTCGGGTGGAGCTCCGCGGAATTGCTGGGAAAAAAGATGCACGAGGTGACCCACTTCAAGCATCCGGACGGCACGCCTTTCCCGATAAGTGACTGTCCGGGCTTTCAGGTTTTGCAAAATGGCGCCGAGCTTCACGAGTACGAAGATGTGTTCATACGGAAGGACGGCAGCTTTTTCCCGGTAATCTTCAGCGCCTCTCCCATGACAGTCGGCGGCAAAGCGAAGGGCATCGTGGTGAGCTTTCGCGACGACTCCAAGCGCCGCCAGACCGAAGAGGCTCTGCGGCAAAGCGAACGGATTTATCGGGCCATCGGTGAGTCCATCGATTATGGAGTTTGGATTTGCGATGCCCAGGGGCGAAATATCTACACTAGTCCATCTTTCCTGAAACTGATTGGGCTCTCCCAACAACAGTTCACGGAAGTTGGGTGGATAAACCTTCTCCACCCCGACGATGCCCAAGCCACTCTCGACGCCTGGAACGAGTGCGTGCATCACGGCACGTTTTGGGAACGCGAACTTCGTGTCCGCCGATCCGACGGACAGTGGCAGCACATCCTGGGCCGTGGCGTCCCCATCTGTGACGCCGACGGAAAGATCCTTTATTGGGCTGGGATCAGCCTGGATATCCAGCATCAGAAAGAGGCGGAAATCGCCCTGGAAGCGCGCATCGCCGAGCGGACCGAGGAGCTGCTAAACGCCAGGAATGAGCTCCGTGGCCTATCCGCGCGGCTGCTCAAGACGCAGGACGAAGAGCGCCGCAGGATCGCGCGCGAACTGCACGACGGCGTGGGCCAGCTGCTGGCCGCGATGAATATGAACCTTGCAATCCTGTTCGCGGAAAAGTCCAAGCTCAGCGACGACGCCAACAAGTCTCTGTTTGAAAACGAATCTCTGGTCGATCAAGCCTTGCGCGATATTCGGACAATGTCCTATCTCCTGCACCCGCCCCTGCTGGATGAAATTGGATTGGGCTCGGCCCTGCAGTGGTATGTCAGCGGTTTCTCGGAGCGCAGTAGCATCGCCGTCGACTTGGACATGACTGCCGATCTGGGTAAACTGCCGCGCGACGTCGAGTTGTCTCTTTTCCGTATCGTCCAGGAGTGCCTGACCAACATTCATCGGCATTCCGGCAGCCCCACCGCGCACGTGCGCATCTACCGCGCGCCCGGGGAGATCGTTTTGGAAGTCAAGGACGCGGGGAAAGGCATTCCGGCCGACATCCGCCAGAAAATCACCTCCGGGGAAGGCTTCGGACTGGGCCTGCGCGGAATCCGCGAACGCCTGAGACAGTTCGGTGGCCGCCTGGACCTGGAATCGGGCGATACGGGGACTACGGTGATTGCCGCTCTGCCGGAAGGTTCGCGAGACGCTTCCGAGTACGAGTCCGAAATTGCGCCGGATCAAAGCGCGACATCTCCCGCGGCGGAGGCGGCTCCGAACTCTTTCACGGATGGGGCCGCGGATGCATCAACCGATGCAACCACCATCCTGTGCATCGACGATGAGCCCGCGGGAATGTTCGCGCGCAAATTGCTTTTGGAGTCCGCGGGCCACCGGGTGATCGAAGCGCGTTCCGGACGCGAAGGCATTCGCCTGTTTAAATCGCAAAAGGTGGACGCCGTCATTCTTGACTATTGGATGTCCGGGATGAAGGGAACCGAAGTCGCCGCTGAACTCAAATCGTTGGAGCCCTCGGTGCCGATTATTGTGCTTTCCGGACTGCCCGATTTCCCGGGAGAAATGACCGGCTTGATCGATGAGTGGTTGATTAAGGGAAATAATCGCCCGGAGCATCTCCTCGTTACCATCAAAGCGCTGCTCGAGCGCCGGCTAGCATGATCCATCGCCGGCGAACGGTTTTACTCACAGCAACTTATTTTTCCTCACATATCGGATCGATACCGGGGCCCTTTTCCTGGCAGTAGGACGTTTGCGGTTCTATGGGCGTCGCCCTTTGACGGCGGCTGCCACGTTGCAGACTACAAGGATGCGAGCGATCGACATGCGACTCTACCTGACAGCACTGATTCTTCCACTCCTTTTACTCCTCGGCCCGCCCGTGGAATTGACTGGGGCCGAAACTTCAGCGGCGGAGCAGTCCTCGCAAGGCTCGCTCAAGGGGCTCAGCCTCGAGCAGCTTGGCAATGTGGAAGTCAGCACAGCGTCCAAATCGCCGCATCAAGTGTGGGACACGGCGGCCGCCATCTATGTGATCACCCAGGAAGATATCAAGCGCTCGGGTGCCACGACGATTCCGGACGCCCTGCGGCTTGCGCCTGGAGTGGAAGTCGCGCGAATCGATTCCAATAAATGGGCTGTGGGGATTCGCGGATTCGGGAGCCGGCTATCGCGTTCCGTGCTGGTGCTGATCGACGGCCGCAGCGTCTACAGCACCCTTTTGACCGGCACATATTGGGAGGTCCAGGATACGGTCATGGAAGATATTGACCGCATCGAAGTGATTCGCGGTCCGGGCGGCACGATCTGGGGACCGAACGCGGTCGATGGCGTGATTAACATCATCACGAAAAGCAGTAAAGACACGCAAGGCCTGCAAGTCGTCGCGGGCGGCGGCGATTTCGAACAGGGATTCGCAAGCATTCGCTACGGAGGAGACAACGGAAAGGGGCTGAGCTATCGCGTCTACGGCAAGGGATTCGATCGTGGCCCGGAATATCACACTGACGATCAGAACTACGATCGCTGGCGGGCCGGTCAGGCCGGTTTTCGCGTCGATTGGAAACGGAACGAACGGGACTCTTTCACGCTGCAGGGCGATGGATATGACGAGGGCGCGGGAGAGACCGTCAGCCTGACCAACTATACTCCGCCCTACTCGCAAGTAGTCGCTGGAACAGAACGTCTCTCCGGCGGGAATATCCTGGGACGCTGGACCAGGACATTCAGCGAGGGTAATGACGTGCAGTTGCAGGTCTACTACGACCGCACCAACCGGTACGAACCGAACTTCGGGGATCTTCGAAACACATTTGACGTCGACTACCTGCAGCGATTTCACCTGGGTTCCCGCCATCAAATTTCCTTCGGGCTGGGCGCACGGGCCAGCCAGGGCCACGAACTGGAGGTTGCACCCGGCCTGTACTTCAGCCCGGCGTTCCGCACGGACCAGCTATACACGGCATTTTTTCAGGACAATATTTCGCTCATTCCGAACCGATTGACGGCGGAGCTGGGCACCAAGCTGCTGGTCACGAATTACACCGGACTCGAACCTGAACCGAGCGGCAGGCTGCTGTGGACTCCGACCCAGACCGAAACATTCTGGGCGGCCGTGACGCGCGCCGTTCGCACTCCTTCCGACGCGGAGAGGGATTTTTATCTTTCGGGGTACATTGGAACAGCGCCCGGGGGCTTGCCATACTTCGCGCGATTTAACGGCAACCCCAACTTCCAATCGGAGGAGCTGGACGGCTACGAACTCGGCTTCCGGCGTCTTTTCGGCAAGAACTTGTACGTCGATCTGGCTGGATTCTTCAACCAGTATTACAACCTGTTCAGCGAGGACATTATCGGCGCGCCGTTCATTGAGGACGATCCGGCGCCCACGCATCTTTTGCTCCCCGCGGATTTCGGCAACGGTCTGCAGGGTTCCACGCTTGGCGGTGAGATCGCCCCTGAGTGGCAGGCGACGAGTTTCTGGACGCTCAAGGGTTCTTATTCTTTCCTGCACATGGTTTTGAAAAACGGCCCCGGGTCGCTGAACGTCGGTTCGCCGTCCGCCATTACCGGTTCGAGTCCCCAGCACCAGGTGCTGGTGCAATCGGCCTTCGATTTGCCCAAGCAACTCACGCTCGACCTGACTTACCGCTATGTGAGCAGCCTTCCCGGGCTAGCCGTGCCCGCATACTCCACAGCCGACGTGCGCGTCGGATGGAGTATTGGGCCGCATCTGGAATTGTCGGTTGTGGGAAGCAATCTTCTGCAGCCTTATCACGTGGAATTTGCGAGCGATCCCGGCCCGAATGTGGCCATCACGAGAAATGTGTACGGCAAGGTTGTTTGGAGAAGTAAGGGAAATTGACGCCCGTGAGTCTTTTGCCCAGCTTCGCCGTTTCTCCGGTGTCCCGCCGAATCCATTTGGTTCGGCAGGGCCGGTTTGCCCTGTTCGAGATGCTGTTCGCGATGCTGCTTGCGCTTTGCGGCGGACTCGATTCCCCCGTAAAGGCGCAGCAGTCCAAGCCGGAGGAATATCAGGTCAAAGCCGTCTACCTATATAATTTCGGCAAATTCGTGGAATGGCCGGCGGCAGCGTCGCGGGAAGATTCGTTCACGATTTGCGTTTTGGGACGCGATCCATTCGGCGGCACGCTGGACGCGGCCGTCGCGGGAGAAACGATCGGCGAGAAAAAAATGGCCGCGCGGCGTATTGCGGATGTCCAGGATTCAACGAATTGCAAGATCCTCTTCATCAGTGCTTCGGAAGCGGGCCGACTGAAGCAAATTTTGGCCGCGCTCGGCAAATCCAGCGTGCTGACAGTGAGCGATATGCCGGACTTTACGGCGGCCGGCGGGATGATCCAATTTGTGCTCAATGACAACAAAGTCAGGTTTGAAGTGAATCTTGGCGCGGCGCAGAAGAACGGGCTGACTTTGAGCTCTCAGCTGCTCAAAGTGGCCCTGGCGATTCGAAAAGAACAACCTGGGGAAAAGTAAATCGATGAGAAAGGCCCGTACATCGCTATCCAGGAAGCTGACGGCAATGAACATGCTGGTCAGCGGCGGGGCGCTCTTGCTGGCGTCGGCGGCGTTCTTCGCCTCGGATTTTGTCACGTTCCGGGCAAACCTGCTTACCAATACCTCGGTTCAGGCGCAGATCATCGCATCGAACGCTGTTTCGCCGCTGATTTTCAACGACGCGCGTGCGGCGGAAACCACACTGTCCGCCGTGCGAGCGGCCCAGCACATTACCTACGCGGGAATCTACTCGGCGACGGGCGATTTCATTGCCGGCTACTGGCGCGACCAGCCTTCGCCGCCTCCTCATCTGCCTGCGCCGGAGGAGGAGGAAAGGCAGCTTTCCTATTTCGGAAACGGGCGGTTTGATCTGGTGCAGCCGATTATTTTTCAGGGCAAGCGAGTTGGTTTCGTCTTGATTGAGTCGGACCTCGGCGCGATCAATGATCGAATCAGAACGTACGGCATCATTTTGCTGACGATTTTGAGCGCCTCGCTGGTGGCCGCGCTGGCGCTCTCGAGAATTTCCCAGCGGTCCATCTCGCAACCCATTGTGAATCTGGCGGAAACAGCGCGATTGGTGTCGCGACGCAAGGATTATTCGGTTCGTGCTCCGGAACCCAAGGACCGCGACGAAGTGGCGCTTCTGGTCGACGCCTTCAATGACATGCTGCTGGAGATCCAGAAACGGGATTCGGCGCTGCAGGAAAGCGAAGAGCAGTTCAGGACTCTGGCGGACTCGATTCCTCAGATGGCCTGGATGGGCGATTCGGACGGGAGCCTGACCTGGTACAACCATCGCTGGTACGAGTACACGGGAACGACTCCCGAGCAAATGGCCGGCTGGGGCTGGCAGAGTGTCCACGACCCTGAAGTTTTGCCCGACGTTCTCCAGAAATGGCGAGAGGCGCTTTCCAGAGGTCAGCCCTTCGAGATGATTTTCCCGCTGCGCGGCGCGGACGGAACCTTTCGCCAGTTTTTGACTCTGGCATTGCCGGTTCGCGATGCTCGGGGTCACGTGGTGCGGTGGTTCGGGACCAACACCGACATCACCGAACAATTGCAGTCCGAGGAAGCGCTTCGCCAAACGGAAAAACTGGCGGCCACCGGCCGGCTGGCCGCAAGCATCGCCCACGAAATTAATAATCCGCTGGAAGCCGTGACCAATCTGGTGTATCTGGCGCGGAAGCAGCCGGCAAGCGTGGAAAAGTATCTGCAGTTGGCGGACCAGGAACTCGACCGCATCGCGCAAATTACCAAAAACACTTTGGGCTTTTATCGGGACAGCGCGTCGCCATCCAACGTGGATATTTCCGACGTTCTGGAAGAAGTTCTGGCGTTGTACGGAAGAAAACTGCAGTTCAAAAGAATTTCGCTGACCTGCGACAATGGAGAGGGGCTCGAGATCTTCGGCTATCCGGGCGAAGTACGCCAGATTTTTGCCAATCTGATTGCCAACGCGATTGAGGCCCTTCCGGAGGCGGGAAGCCTCACGATCCGGGCATCGAAAACCACGTCGCGAAGCGATGGCAACCAGCCGGGCGTCCGCGTCACATTCCTCGATAACGGTCCGGGAATCGCTCCCGGCGATCGTCGCAGGATTTTCGAACCGTTTTACACCACGAAGAAAGACGTGGGGACGGGTTTAGGACTGTGGCTTACGCTCGGACTGGTGCACAAGCATCACGGATCGCTGCGCTTGCGAAGTTCGGTGCAGCCTGGAAGAACGTGGACGGCTTTTTCTGTGTTCTTGCCTGAACACCCGTTACCGAACTAAAATGCGGATTCACCCGAAACGCCCCGAAAAGGTGGAAGAAATTTTATGATTCCCAATCGGCAAATGGCAAGTCTCCCCGTCGTTCCATTGTTTGGCAGCCCGAAATGGGGTCCCAACAACCCCGATCCCGATGCGCTCGGCCAAGCGGGTGACGGCAAGGCCAAGACGGTAAAAATCATCGTGATCGACGATGAAGCCTTGATTGCGGAAACAGTGGTGGAAATTTTAAACGGTCAGGGCTTTGACGCTATCTCGGTTTCATCCGGGGCCTCCGCGATTGAGCTTGCCAAGACCGTGCGTCCGGCGATCGTTCTGAGCGACGTCATCATGCCGGGCCTGAACGGGATCGAAACCGGCATCAAGATCCGCGAAATCGTTCCGAGTTGCAGGATCATCCTGTTTTCCGGCCAGGCGGCTACTGTCGATTTGCTGGAGCAGGCGCGGCAACGCGGCCATCGCTTTGACATCCTCGCTAAACCCATAAAGCCCGAGCGCCTGATCAGCGTGATCAAGACCAGCCTTCCAACCCAGTAGCGCGCTGCGAGGGGCTGGCCCGTGGCCTCTCCCAACTCCATGTGCCGGAGCGACACTACGCGCTTCCTTCCGCCGCTTATACAGGGAACTGTGTATATTAAACGGCTTCCCGAATGGGCTATAAACCTGTGATTGTATAGCGCCATCGTTTTTTTCTGGTCGTAGAAAGTGAAAATTCCCGGTCGGAGGCGCTATACCTCCATTACAAACTGGTTACTCGTATTGTTGTGGTTAAGGAGCGCGCGTGGCAAAACGTCCCAAAGCGATTGAAGTCGAGGTGCCCGCGAACGGAGAACCTTCGACGTCCGCGCTGCCAAAGGCTCGAACGGGTATGTCCGGGCTGGACGAAATCAGCGGAGGCGGTTTGCCGCGCGGGCGCACCACGATAGTTTGCGGAGGTCCGGGCTGCGGCAAGACTATGTTCGGTCTGGAATTCCTTCTCCGCGGGGCCCGTGACTTCAACGAGCCGGGAGTGCTGGTGGCCTTCGAGGAGACGCCCCAGGAAATGGAGCGCAACGTCGCTTCGCTGGGATTCGACCTCAAGGATCTGATCGAACGCAAGAAACTTTTTTTGGATTATGTTTTTGTGGAGCCCAGCGAGATTCAGGAGACGGGCGATTACGATCTGGAGGGACTCTTCATCCGCCTGCAGCACGCGGTGGACACAGTGGGCGCCAAGCGCGTATGTCTGGACACGTTGGAGGCGCTCTTCTCCGGCTTCGCGAACGAAGGAGTGCTTCGCGCCGAATTGCGGCGGCTGTTTCGCTGGCTGAAAGAACGGAAGTTGACCACCGTGATCACGGCGGAAAAGGGCGATAAGACGCTCACGCGGCACGGGCTGGAAGAGTACGTCTCGGACTGCGTCATTCTGCTGGACCACCGCGTGCGAGAGCAAATTTCGACCCGTCGTCTGCGGATCGTCAAGTACCGCGGAACGAGCCACGGCGCGGACGAATATCCTTTCCTGATCGATGAGACGGGGATCTCGGTGCTGCCGGTCACGTCTCTGGAAATGCGTCACAAGGTTTCCGATGAGCGAGTCTCGACGGGAATTGCCGATTTGGACGAAATGCTCGGTGGCCAGGGCTTCTATCGTGGTTCGAGCGTTCTGATCAGTGGCACCGCGGGAACCGGCAAGACCACCATGGTTTCTTCCTTTGCGGAAGCGGCCTGCCGCCGGGGCGAGCGCTGCCTGTTCATCGGATTTGAGGAATCGGTCGAGCAGGTGGCTAGAAATATGAAGTCGGTCGGAGTCGATCTGGCCCGCTGTGTGGAAGAGGGCACCTTGTTTCACGAGGCGTGGCGCCCGAGCCAGTACGGAATCGAAATGCACCTGTTGCGCATCCACAAACTGATCGAAGCGGTGAAGCCCCGGCACGTGATCATCGATCCGATTACCAACCTCGTCAACGGCAGCGCGCAAGCCGACGTCTACTCCATGCTGGTGCGCTTGATGGATTACCTGAAGAGCCGCCAGATCACTTCGATCTTCACGAATCTCACGCAGAACGGCGAGTCGTTGGAGCAGACCGACATCGGAATTTCGTCGCTGACGGATGCGTGGATTCTGTGCCGGGACCTGGAATTTAACGGAGAACGGAACCGGTGCGTCTACGTTCTGAAGGCCCGGGGCTTGGCGCATTCGAATCAGATCCGGGAATTCGTCCTGAGCTCCGAGGGAGTTCGATTGGTGCCGCCCTACATTGGCGCGGGCACGGTCCTCACCGGGTCGTCGCGGGTGGCGCAGGAGGCCAAAGAGAAGGCCGAAGCGCTAGCCCGCTCCGAGGAAATCGAGAGGAAGCAGGAAGCCCTGGAGCGGAAACGAAACGCCCTGGACGCGCAAATGAAAGTGCTGAAAATGGAATTTGCCGCGGAGGAGCTGGAGTTGGAAAGAATTATCAGTCAGCAGAAGACCCGTGAAAAGCAACTGAAGATCGAGCGCGAAGCCATGAATCGCATCCGGTTGGGGGAATCCGAAGACACGTTAGAATCGGTGCTGGTAAAGGGCGCGGGAGACACCAAGTGAAAAAGAAATCGAAAGCTGACGGAAAATCAGCGGCGAGCCATGAGTCTGTCGTTCAACTGCGGCTGTACGTGGCCGGGCAGACGCCGAAATCGCTGGTGGCCCTATCCAACCTGCACAAAATTTGCGCCGAGCATATGGACGGGAAGTATGAGCTGGAAGTGATCGACCTGGTGAAGAATCCGCAACTGGCGCAGGGCGACCAGATTCTGGCCATTCCAACGCTGGTTCGGAACCTGCCGGTCCCGATTCGAAAGATCATTGGCGACCTGTCGAATGTGGACCGCGTGCTGGTAGGATTGGATTTGCGCGATTCGGTGCAGCAGGAAGGGCGAAAAATCCCTCCAGCCGCTGAAAGGGCCATGAGGGCAAAAATTTGAAGACATCTGCCAGAAAAAAAAACGCACGCGCCGCAAAGTCAAAAAAACGGCCGAAAGAGCGGACGATGTACTCCCTGCGCCTGTACATCACGGGCCAAACGCCGCGTTCGGCGGCGTCGATCCGCAACCTGCGCGAGGTCTGCGACGAATTTCTCGAGGGCAGATTCGAGCTTCAGATCATCGATCTCTACCAGCGTCCGGAACTCGCCAAGGAAGCCCAGGTGGTGGCTGCGCCGACGCTGGTCAAGAAACTTCCGCTGCCGTTGCGGAGACTCGTCGGGGACCTTTCGAATAAAAACGAAGTGCTATTAGGCCTCGACCTGAAGGCATAGCCATGAGCGAGAAACAGGACCCCAGAAGCTCAAAAAAATCCGTGGCGCGGGAACTCAAGAGACTCCGCTCCCGTGTGCATGAACTCGAAGAAACTTTTCTGGCCATTCAGCGCGGGCGGGTGGACGCGGTGGTCGTAAACGGCGCCGAGGGCGACCAGGTTTTTACGCTGCAGGGAGCCGAGCATCCTTACCGCGTGCTGGTGGAAACCATGAACGAGGGCGCGGCCACGCTGGACGAAGGAGGCACCATCCTGTACGCCAATAGCAGTTTTGGCGGAATCTTGGGAATCCAGCTCGATGGCCTGATCGGAACTTCGTTGCAGAAACATTTCAGCCCGCAGGAGTCCGATCGTCTGAAGACGCTGGTCGATCATGGCCTGCAGCGCGAGACCCGAGGCGAAGTGGGCATCGTGAACGCGGAGGGGCAACGCCGCCTGGTGCGTTTGTCGCTCAGCCCGGTCCATGAGTTTGGAATCCGCACGATCTGCGTGGTTGCCACGGACATGACCGAGCTTTCCAGCGCCAACGAAGCGCTGAGAGCCAGCGAAGAAACGCTTCGAAACCTTTCCGGCCGGCTGCTGCGTCTGCAGGACGAGGAGCGCCGCCGGATTTCGCGCGATTTGCACGACGTAACGGGCCAGAAGCTCGCCTTGCTATCGATGGATCTTTCCAGTGTGGTGAAGAAGAAGGCAATTTCGAACAACGAAGAAGTCAACCGGCTGCTGGTGGAGTCGCTGAGTCTTTCCAACGACGTGAACAAGGAGATTCGCACCCTTTCCTATCTTTTGCACCCGCCGCTGCTGGATGAATTGGGGTTGTGTTCGGCGGTGGAATGGTTCGCGCAGGGATTTGAAAGCCGCACGGGCATCAGTGTGGGGGTCGATATTCCCTCGGGTTTCGCAAGGCTTGCGCCCGATGCGGAGGTGGCGCTGTTCCGCATCGTTCAGGAAAGCCTGGCCAATGTTCACCGCTATTCGGGAAGCGCCACTGCGTTTGTGCGGGCGCGTTCCGATGGCGGCGAAGTGCGATTGGAAATTGGGGACTTCGGAAAGGGCATGGGCAAAGATGCCATTAAAATCGACCGCCCGAGCCTGGCGACGCTGGGAGTGGGAATCCAGGGGATGAAGGAACGGGTTCGGCAACTCTCGGGAACGCTGGAGATCACATCGCGACCGGGTAAGGGAACCCTGGTGACCGCCAGACTGCCCATCAGCAACCGGCGAGCGGAGACGTCGGATCTCGAGCAAGATCCCAAAATTCATGAAGCCCCGGCACGTTCAGAGGACGCAGCCTCCGGACCGAACGGCTGGCGAAAACGCATCTTGATTGCCGACGATCACGATGTGCTTCGCCGGGGAATTCGAACCATGCTGGAGAGCGATCCCGATCTGGAAGTGTGCGGGGAAGCCGTTGACGGCAGGGACGCTCTGGAAAAAACGCTGGCGCAGGCGCCCGACCTGGTGATTCTGGATATCAACATGCCGATCATGAATGGGCTGGATGTGCTGCGCCAAATCGTGCGCTACCGCCCGCAAACCAAAGTGCTGGCATTTTCCGTGCATGATTCCAAGCAGATCGTGGAGGAAATTCTGGCTGCCGGCGCTCACAGCTACCTGTCGAAAGCGACGGCCGGGCAGCACCTGGTCCGCGAAGTGCGCTTGTTGCTCCATGGACGCGTACAAGCAGAGGTGGTCTGACCTACCGCGAAGTTTGGAACGAGCTCGTTACGGCGGCCGCCTTTGAGCCAGATTGAACCACGCTGAACACCGACGGCCCGCCCACTTTAGGAAAACCTGTTCATTTCTTCTGATTTTCTCGAGAGAAATCCGCTGAAAACGCTGTTGCTACAGGCAACCCTGTATTGTGTGCTCGGTCGTAGATAGTACGCTACCGTACAGAGGTGCTCTCCAGCGTTTAGGCTGTCACCTTTGGAGGGCCCCATGCTCAAGAATATATTTGTTGTCGATGACAGCAAGCTGGTGCGGCATTTCGTGCGCTCCTTCCTGGAGACACATCTGGAGTATATCTTTTGCACGGAAGCGCTGGACGGAATCGACGCAATCCGCCTGGCCCGGACCACCAAACCCGATTTGATCGTGCTCGATTTTTCCATGCCGTCGATGAACGGCATCGAAGCCGCTGCCATTCTTCACAGCATGTTTCCGAAGGTTCCGATCATTTTATTCACCTTGCATAAGGACATCGTTTCGCGGAAGGGCGCCGAGGCGGTAGGAATCCGAGCGGTGGTTTCCAAGATGGATCAGGTCGATGTTTTGCTGAACGAAGTATTGAATTACGTGGGTGTCGCTAAGCCGGTGAACGCATCGGTTTGATCGTCGCTTCATTCCGATCCGCAGTTGACTTTCGGGGAGAAAACTTCCAGCTCAGGGCTACGGAGCTTTCCCAATCCACCAGAGAACCTTGGCTATTATTTTCCACTTGTTTTTGCTGTCCATGGTCACCGACGTGTACTCTCGATTTTCCGAATGCAGGACTTCGGTATGGTCGTAACGGCGGAAACGAGACACCGTAAGGCCCACATCCTTGTGCCAGGCGATGACAATTTTTCCGTCCAGCTTGGAGCGGTCGGTTTGGGAGGAATCCACGATCAGAATATAGTCCGCCTGAATTAAAGGCATCATGGAATTGCCGCGGACTCTGAGGCTGTAGGTGGAGGTCGGGTTCGGGCACCATTCCCGCGGCGCGGCAATGATGCTTTCGATCGGCGCTTCATGAAGCGCCGGAGCGTCATCGCCTTTGTCTCCGTTGGTGGCCGCCACGACCTTCAGCAAGGGAATTGCAACCAGTTGGGCCTTTTCGACTTTCTTGCCGCTGGAGCCGGCGTGCACGAGTTCAAAATCGCCGACGCGAGGCTTGGGATAGCGTTTCTGAAGCTTTGGCAGAACACGCATGAGGTCTTCGCTGCGCAGGCCGGCGCGCCCCCAGAAGAACCAGCAGTCCGGATCCCCCGCCAGATTTCCGAGCTCGATGTAGCTGTGCGAAGGAGGTTCCTGCGCGCCGCGCTCCCAGCGGGATACGCCCATCGCCGAGGAGTGCACCTCCTGCCCGAACGACGTCTGGCTCAGTCCGAGCCGCTGGCGCAATCTCGAAATCATGGCGGCCCATTCCGGCCTGGCGGAAGTGTTCGTCTTGTTCTTGGACCTTTGCATCGGAATGCTGGAGCCTTTCTACCTCGGGGCAGTTAACGCTGGGTCATCTCTGCTTGACTATAGTGTACGCTACCGTACGGCACTTGAAAAGCCCGCCGAGGAAAACTTCGCATCTTAACATTTATAGCTAGCTTCCTGCGTTAGATGGGAGTACCGTAGGGATGTCCCACCAACCATCTCCGCAGCCGCGCCTCTGCGGTTTCTTGCAATCGGACAGCCGCGATTTTCGAGGTAGATAATTGGCCGATAAGGTCCTGAGTGTTCGTGTGAGTCCTGCCGCTGCGCCGGTTGCCACGGACGGGGCCGGGCGATCGTCGGGAAGCGCGATCTTTCTGGCCCTGACGCGCAAAGAACGCGCCCTGGTCCTCTCAAAATCGGAAACGGTCGCGCTCCCCGCTCGAACCATCCTGACCGAAATGGGCGCGCCGATCGAGTTTTGCTATTTTATAAACAGCGGCGTGGTTTCCATCATTCATGTTATGTCCGACGGAAAGAGCGTGGAAGTCGGGCTGACGGGCAAGGAAGGTTTCGTAGGCCTGCCGGTGATCGTGGGCTACACGACGAGCTCCACGCGGGCCATTGTGCAGATCGCCGGGGCCGGCTTCCGCACGCGGACTCAGGACCTGATCCGCCTTCTGGGCAATTGCCCCAAGCTCGCGGAAGCGTTGCAGCGCTATGCCCAGGAATTATCGATCCAGGCGTCCCAGATTGCCGCCTGCAATCGCCTGCATGAAGTGGATGAGCGATTGGCGCGCTGGCTGCTGATGAGCGAGGATCGCGTGGGCAGTTCGACGTTTCCGCTCACCCAGGAATTCATCTCGCACATGCTGGGCACGCGGCGGGCCAGCGTTACCGTTGCCGCCGGCGTTCTTCAACGAGCGGGACTGATTACCTATTCCCGTGGGCAAGTCACGATCGAGGACCGTGCCGGACTGGAAGGGGCCGCATGCGAATGCTACCAGGCAATCAACCGGCAGATCGCCAGATGGCATAAGGACTCGCGCTGAAGCTACGTACGCTGGCGTACGGATGGCCAGTCGAGCCGTTGCCCCCCAGGGAACGGAAAGTCTTTTTTCGCCGGAGCAGAGAACCTCTACATTAAATTGTGTAGAACTGTTAAAATCGTGGTCCCCCCAGTCCTCCGACCCATACCGCAGGAGAGATCGATGAGAAACAGCAAAAAATCAAAGACGACCAGGCCCGGAACCGTCGAAAAAATCATCAAGTCTCCCTTCCCGCAGGAGCCGGAGAAAGCCGAGATTGCAGTCGAGGGCGCGGATCACCTGTACCGGGAGATTCGCATTGAGAACAGCCTCGAGGATGAAAAGGGAAACAAGGTAAAACTCAAGCAGGGGGCGCAGGTGGACGTGACGGTCGAGGCCGATGCCGAGGACACTGTGCCAAAAAAACCGTAAGGACTGCGAATAAAAGTTTGCAAGCAATTTCGATCGATTCGCTTGCGGCTGCTCCCGGGATCAGGTTGCCCGGTAAGTGAGTTGATAGCGCTTGTAGGTCGAAACCTCTCTACAGTTGGGGCAAGCGAGCTTTACTCCGACTTCCGGCAGTTCCGGCTTATGGTCAATCCAGGAAAAGGGATCCAGCTGCGGGGCCCGATCGGATGGATCGATTTCGCTGTGGGTGAACTCCTGATTGCAACTCGGACAGGCAAGAACCCAGCGAGGCACGTTTCAATTCTCCTGTCTCTTCGATCATGGCCCGAAGCGACTCACAAGCGCCGGAAGTCCCATACGACCACGAAGCGCCAGGACGATCAATACTCCAAACCCTGTAATCCATAGGCGTTGTTGGGAGTTAGGCTCGGCTTGCGAGCGACGCTACTGATCGAAGAAGCTTGCCGCTGGAGGGCCACAAGCGGGAAACGTAGCACGGCGAAAAAGGGCCTGTGCCTCTGGAACGAGAAAACTGACGCGTCTCACCACGATTTCCAAGTGGAAAGCCGTATGGTCCGAGGGGCGGCGCGAAGCGTACATTCCGAAGCGGACTAACTGCGGCTCGTCGGAGTGGCCGGCCTGCATATTGAAACCCGGTCAAAGACCTTCCATCGAAAAAAAATCTGAAAATGAAAACATTCAATTGTGCGTGCGGAGAGCTGATTTTTTTTGAGAACGTCAGCTGCGTGGTGTGCAACAGGGAGTTGGGCTTCCTGCCGGATGTGTTGGCGCTCAGCAGCCTGGAGCCGGCCGGGAACGGCATGTTCAAATCGGCCGAAGATAAAACCGGAAAGCGGCTGTACCGAAAATGCCAGAATTACGCGCAGCAATCGGTGTGCAATTGGATGATCCCGGCCGGCGCGCCCGAAAACGAGAATCAGAAAAACGAGACGTTTTGCGCCTCCTGCCGCCTGAATCAGACCATCCCCGATTTGAGCCGCGAGCAGAATCACGCGCTTTGGCGGCGAATGGAAATCGCGAAGCGCCGGCTGATCTACAGCCTGCTGAATTTCAAACTTCCCATCGCCAACAAAACGGACGATCCCGAGAAGGGACTGGCGTTTGCGTTTCTCGAGGATCAAACCGGGTCCGACGGCAACGTAAAGAAGGTGATGACCGGACATGATAACGGGCTGATCACGTTAAATATCGCCGAGGCGGACGACGCGGTGCGCGAGAAAATACGGCTGGCGATGGGAGAGCCGCTTCGGACGCTTCTCGGCCACTTCAGGCACGAAATCGGCCACTATTATTGGGATAGGCTGGTGCGCGGGACACGCTACCGCGATCGATTCCGGGAGTTGTTCGGAAACGAAGAGGCCAACTACGCCGAAGCGCTGCAGCGGCATTACGCCAATGGCGCGCCGGCTAACTGGCAGGAGAAGTACATCAGCGCCTACGCGACGGCGCATCCCTGGGAAGATTGGGCGGAAAGCTGGGCCCACTTTATGCATATTCAGGATGCGCTGGAAGTGGCCAACGATTTCGGGCTGGTGGGCAAGGCGGTTCGCCTGGACCCGAAGGACGCGGGGCGCAAACCGTGGCTCTCGTCGGGACAAATTACGTTTGAAGGAATTCTGGGAGCGTGGATGGAGCTTACCGCCGCGCTGAACAGCATCAATCGCAGCATGGGGCTGCGTGACACCTATCCGTTTGTGCTGTCGCCCGCGGTTGTGAATAAGCTCAGGTTCATTTTTGAGGTGATTTCCGCGGCCTCGGCGGCGGCATCGGCCACGGCTGACGCGAAGGTTGTGGCCGGGAGTTGAGAGCGAGCCGTCCGAGGCTGCTCCCCGAGCGAGCCGCGATCCTGACCCAGCTCACTGCCCTCGCGCACGGCCCCCAATGGTCAACCACGGGCCGACTGCGGGTAAAAGTATCAGACCGTCGTGCGTCGATCTAAAAACGCGAAGATCAGGATAATCACGAGGAGGAGACCCAAGCCGCCGCTTGGATAGTAGCCCCAGCCCGTGCTGTAAGGCCAAGCGGGCAAAGTTCCCAGCAGCGCCAAAACCAGAATGATGATAAGAATTGTCCGCAACATGAATTTTGCCTCCGCTCGAGATGCGATCCTGCCATTGGAAAACCGCTAAGCCAGCTCCTCGAGAGTGAGCCGGTTATACTTCTCCGCGAATTTCAATCCGAAGGGGCGCACGATGGCGACGGCCAGCCGGGAACGGTCATGCTCGGGAGCGTGGACGACTAGAAATCCGGAACCAGCGTTTGCCAGCTCCATATATTCCTCGAGCTTGGCCACGTCCTGCCCGATCTGCACGGGGTTGAGGATCTGCTCCCTGCTTTTCTCGCCCTCGGCAATGACGTCGTCCTTGGTGAATCGCATGACTTCATTTTCCTTGAATCCGCCGGCGATCAGGGCGGCCCTGGCACGCTCGGCGCTTTGATCGTCGGGGAAGGCCATCACCACGTAGCCCGTGGGGCTGAACACGCCGAACGAGGTCGGAAATTTGTCGAGAACAGGTTTGGTCATGTTTCTAATCCTTTCTGTTCAGTGGTCTGTTCCAGTCGCTGCAACAAATCGGTCAATTCAACCCAGCACGCAGCCGCAAGCGAGGTTACGTTTGAAGCTTGCAAGGAACAATCCACACTAATGTGTAGCCGCCGGGGATGAAGGCTGTAGGCAGCACGGAGCGTGGCGCGAAGTCATAATTCGTGGTTTTCATGGGCTCGGGCGTTCCCGGCGAGTTCCGATTCAGAGAAAGGCGGGAAAGCTGAAGGCGACCGATGGAATGAATCGGGGCTGGCGTTGCTGCTGCGCCGGCCCCGTGTCCGATTACCTTTTGTCATCGTCGTGGTGGTCGTCTTCGCGATGGTCATTGTCGTGGTGGCCAAAGTAAATGCCGATGTCGAACCGGCCGTGGTCCCAGTCCGCATGGTGATCCCTGCACCATTGGCGGGTCGCATTCATTCGATCGACATCCCGGTCGACTTGACGGCTGTTCTCGCCGTGGCGGCTGGCATCGCGGTCGATTCGGGCGCGGTCCGCCTCCAGACGGCGATGGCAATCGTCCTTCCAATCCCGATCGGCGCGAGCTGTGCCGCCGAAAGCTAAGGTCATCCCGCCGGCTAAAGCGCCAGCCAGGACCATCCGACTCCAGAGCCTGGTTGTGATCATGATTGCCTCCTGGTGAAGTTTTCGGCATCGGTGTCCGACATCGATAGTTGCCATTGTCACGGTTCAGCGCGGCCGGGAAGAATCCGGTTAAGGCTGTAATTGGGCCGCTGAGTTCACTGACCGGCGATTTCATTGAGGGCGAGGAAATACGCGAGACATATTGTGCCGCACGCATCGGAAGAAGAAGGTAAGGATCAGCCGCGCTGAAATTAGCCATCGGGAAAAGCATGTAGATAAAAAACTAAAAATCCCCACGCGATTTTGCTGCGATTCGATCATTCACGGGGCGCGGGAAACCGTACAATCGACGTGGGGGAATCTATGACCTCGCCCTGGAAAACCGGCTTGTGGATCGCGGGTGGCGCAATGCTCACGGTCGTGGTCGCGCTGATTGTTGCCGCCGTGGTGGTCGCGAAACGCGCGCGGATTTGGACGGAAAACTGGATGGCGCACGAATATAAAAGCAAAGTTGAACTCGCCGCGTTTCGTGTCACGATTCCTTTTCCCCTGGTTCAGTGCGAAGGCGAAAACCTGGCGTTACATTTTCAGGGCCGCGAGGATCTTCCGCCGCTGATCGCGGTCAAACAATTCACGCTGAGGACGTCGCTCTGGGGATTGCTGCGCAACTCGCGCCGCATCGCCTACCTTAAGCTGGACGGATTTCAAATCAGCATTCCTCCGCGAGACGGACAGAGCGATGGAGGAGCCTCGAAGCGTTTTGTCTCGAAATTCCGAACCGCCCGCTTCGATGAGATCGTTTCGGAAAACGCGGTGCTTAAAATTCTGACGCGAAAGCCGGGAAAAAGCCCTCTGGAATTCGACATACGCGATCTCCGTTTGAAATCTTCGACCGCGGACGGCGCCATGGACTTTGTCGCAAATCTTTCCAATCCCAGGCCGCCCGGCGAAATCGTTTCGACTGGAACGTTCGGGCCCTGGAATGCTGAAACTCCGAGCCTGACGCCGGTTTCCGGGAAATACGATTTTCAGAAAGCCGACCTGAGCGTGTTTCGCGGCATCGGCGGAATCTTAAGCTCGAAAGGTAATTACGAAGGCGTGCTGGAAGAAATTCGCGTCGACGGAGTTACCGACACGCCCGATTTTGTGGTGACGCGCGCCGGACACCCGGTGGATCTGACCACGAATTTCCACGCCATGGTGGACGGCACGGACGGAGACACCTACCTCCAGCCGGTGGAAGTGCACTTCGGAAAATCGGTTTTGCTGGCGCAGGGGAGCGTCGAGGGCGTGAAAGGCCAAAAGGGGAAAACGGTGACTCTCGATGTGACCGCCGACCGCGCAAGAATCGAGGATTTGCTGTTGCTGGCGGTTTCGGCGCCGCCTTCCATGTCCGGGCCGATTCATCTGAAAACCAAATTCGTGGTCGTGCCCGGACCGAAAGAAATTCCGGACCGCCTGAACCTGGATGGCTCGTTCGAGCTGGCATCGGTGCATTTCACGAGCGGCGCGACACAACAAAAAATCGACAACATGAGCAAGCGCAGCGAGGGGAAGCCCCGGGAGATCGTGGATCCCCAGGATCCCATACGCACGGATGACGTGGCGACCCAGATGAAGGGCGATTTCCGGCTTGGAAATGGCATCCTCACGCTCTCCGGGCTCGATTTCGCAATTCCGGGGGCGGACGTACATCTGGCCGGCACCTACGGCCTGGATCAGGAAAGCCTCGATCTGTACGGGCGGCTTAGAATGCAGGCCAAACTTTCCCAGACCACCACGGGAGTGAAGTCATTTTTTCTCAGACTCGCCGACCCGCTCTTTTCAAAGCACGGAGCCGGCACGGTTCTGCCGATTAAAATCACAGGTTCAGTTCAACATCCACATTACGGTTTGGATCTCCGCCGCAGGAGCGAGGACGCGTCCGACCGTCCGTAGTTGATTTCCGTCCCGCGACGTGTGAGCTCCAACGGGGGAGAAGGAAGATCTCAAAAAGCTAGAGACCAGGAAGAAGAAATCCGCCGTCCAGCACGAAGGTTTGGCCGGTGATGTACGAACCTTTGTCCGACGCCAGTAGCAGGGCGACTTCCGCGATGTCGGATGGTTGTCCGAGGCGCTGTATGGGCTGCTTGCTCAGCACGCCGCGCCGCTGCTCTTCATCCTTCCAGTAATGTTCACTGAGCGCCGTTTGAATCAACCCAGGGGCAATCGCGTTTACGCGTACGCCTTTTGATCCGAGTTCCAGGGCGTAGGACTGCGTCATCATGATGAGGGCGGCTTTGGTCATGCTATAGAGCAGGCTGTGCAGCTGCGGACGCAAACCTGCGATCGAGGCGATGTTGATGATCGATCCGGCGCCGCGGCCGCACATGCCGGGGGCCACAGCCTTTACCAGACGGAAGGCGCTTTTCAGATTGACCTCGATCATTTTATCGAATTGGGCGTCGTCGATTTCCAGGCAGGGACCAAAGGAAATATTGGTCGCGGCGTTGTTGATCAGGATGTCAATCGCTCCGAATTCCCTCAGCGTGGCCGAGACCATCGTTTCGATCTGATTGGCTCGGCCCACATGGCAGGCCACGGCCTTCGCCGTGGGCCCGATTCCGGCGGCGACCTGGTCGAGTGTTTCCTGTTTGCGCCCGCAGATGACCACCTTCGCACCTTCTCGCGCAAACAGTTCCGCGATCGCGCGGCCAATCCCGCGGCTCGCGCCGGTAACGATGGCTACTTTTCCTTCTAACGTGCCCACGACTCTGCTCCTCCGTGCATCCGGGTGACCGTTGAACTCGGATCGCCAGTGGCTAAACAGGTTGCGGAAAAAATCGCCCCATCCTCTTGTCATTCCGTTCACGGAGAACGCTCTCGGTGAACCGAGAGGAGCGAGGAATCTCTCCTTCTTTTCTGATAGCTAGACTCAGGAGAGATTCCTCGCTACGCTCTGGATGACAAAATCGAGTATTTTTTCCGCAGCCTGTAAAGCCGTAGCCGCGGTTGCTGTTACAAAAAATGCGGCAACCGCGGTTGCGTTGTAATCGCGAATTGTTGGAAGAGCTATTCTACCGTGCCTTTCGATTGGAGGCCTGCAAGGCGCATCGCCAACTCCACGGAACGGGACGGGTCGTACGCCCGAAACATAGCCATTTTCTCCGCTTCAATCGAACCTTCGGCGTGCACCGCCAGGACGGCCTGATAACCGCCATACAGGCGCGTGGTCAGATCGCTGATCAGATTCATGATGGCCATGCGGCGAGCCGCGGGCCACGCGCCGGACAGATATTTTTCCAGCGCCGGCCTGACTTCCGGCGATTCCCAATCCATGCCGCCCGGCCCGGTGACGAGCAGACCTCCGGCCAAGTCCTGCACGGTCTCAATGGCCCGGTGAAATTCGCGCGCGAAGGTCCACTTGGCCATGTTGGTTGTAAACACGTCGGGATACGCGACGCCATTTTCGACTTTGCAGCGAAGAGCAGCGAGTTCCGTTAACCCGCGCACGGTTTCGGCGTATCCGCCGAGCCAGGTGAGTTTGTCGCGCACGTGCCCCGCGCGATCGATGCCGTTTGCTTTCGCGATGGCGATTGCCGCGCCCACCAGCGCGTCCAGCAGCGGAAGCTTATAACTGACGGCGGTGAAGCGATGAAACTCGACGAAGGTAAGCGCAGTGGCTCCCGCCAGGTCCGGCCGCTCGACGTAAAACACGCGCTGCCACGGGACAAACACGCGGTCGAAGACTGTCAGCGTTTCCACCATTTTGTGACTCGTGGAAATCGGCCGAGTGAAGGGATCATCCGTTCCGTGCAGATAGTCGGAAGCGTAGAGACGAAGTCCCGGCGTGGCCACGGGAATTGCAAAGGCCAGGGACCAGAGTTCATCGCCCGGACCCATCGAGCGGCTGGGCAGCACGATCACTTCATCCACGTACGGCGTGCAAGAGGTATGGATTTTCGCGCCGCTGACGATGATGCCGTCTGCGCGCTTTTCGACCACCCGAACGTACATGTCGGGATCGCTTTGCTCGCAGGGCCGCTTGCCGCGATCGCCCTTTACGTCGGTTTGGGCCACGGCCATGGCTAGGTCGTTGTTGCGGCACTGGCGATAAAACGCGTCGACACGCTGAATGCCATCGGGGTCGCCGCTACGGGTAAGGACACGCTGCAGGGCGAAGAGCGCGTCGCTGCCAATTTCCTTTATCAGCAGGACCAGCGTCGCGCCCTGGGATGTGCCGGCTTCGATCAGCTTGGAGCGTGCCAGCAAATCCGCGGCGTTGCGAGGCACACGGAAGTAAGCGGAATATTCCTCGGTGCCTTCGCGGTGGACGGCAAGGTCGCGGTACCTCGGATCTTCCGCCAATTCGAAATCGATGGAGGCGTGCCGCGCGGCGACGCCCAGCTCGGGGTGTTCCGCCACGCTCGCTACGCGCTGGCCGCGGTAGTAGACTTCGCGCGTGTCGCGTAAACCAGCCAGAAATTGAGCCGCTGTTCGCAGAGGCATTCAGCGCCTCATGCCTTTCTCACAACTTCTTCAATGCTGGTACCGAAATCCTTGAGCATCACCATGGCGGCATTGCGACCCGGCGCTCCGGTTACCGAACCTCCGGGATACGTGCACGCTCCGGTCTGGTAGAGCCCGGGAATGGGCATCCGGTATTGCGCCCAGCCCGGCATCGGCCGCATATTTCCGGATTGCGAAGGCTCGGACGAGCCGGCATGCACGCTGCCGTGCCACATGTGCGGATCGCGGCGCTCGATATCGAGCGGGCTCACAACAAACTTGCCGAGGATTTTGTCGTCGGTCAGGTTGGGAGCAAACCGCCGCAGGTACTTTAAGTTGGATTCGGCGACTTCTTCCTTGATGGCGTCCCAGTGCTTCGGTCCTTCCTTCAGATCGTAAGGCTGCAAACCGATGACCTTGAGTGTGTGCATACCCGCGGGCGCTCGTGAAGGATCGGCCACCGTGCTGCAGAAGATGGCCAGCGGCGGATCGTCAAGACCCACGACGGAATTGGGGAAGTCAAACGCATAGCGCAGCAGGCGTGCCGGGTTAACGAGAATGGCGGATTCGCAAACAGCAAGCGTGCCGCCTTTCACCGGATACAGCGGAGGTTCTTTGAGCGCGTAATGCGCCACGATTTCGGAGATCTCGCCCTCCCAGGTTTCCACGCCGTCGAGGAAGTCATGCCCCCACAAATCCTTGGGCGCCATGTCGACGAGTTGTTTCACGTGGATGGTGGACACTACCGCCTTCTCGGCGCGATACGAACTGCCGTCGGCGCATTCCACTCCCGCGCATTTGCCATTTTCAATGATCAGGCGGGCGACGGCCTTGTTCGTTAGGATTACGCCGTTGTGCGCTTCGATGAATTTCGCCAGGGCCTGCGTCAAAATGCCCGATCCGCCCTTGGGGATCGGCCGGCTGGTGCGGATCGCCGAATAGGCGGAGCGCCCGGACATCGGATACTGCGGCGGAGACATGCTGGGCGGCGTGCCCATCATGAACGCGCGGCAGTGATCGTCCTCGAAATTGTCGCGAAGGATTTCCCACTGGGACATGGCCAGGCGGCGCTGCCAGAGTTTTCCTTGCGGATTTTCGGCCAACCGGTCGGCCATCGATTTTCCGCCGAAGCCGGGCGGCGTGAAGCCGGTGCCCTCGAAGATGGGTTTGGCGGCGGCAATTTCGTCATGCATGCGGCGGTAGGAGGCGGCGTCCTTCTTGGAGAACTTGCCGAATTCCTCGCAGGTGCGATCGAGATCGCGCCACTGGGTGATGTAACTGCCGTCCTGGAAGGGCATGTGGTAGATCGGATCGGCCTGGATGTAATCGATTCCGTAATCACGAATCAGGTGCAGTTCGTCGTCGCGCATGATTGGGTTCGACTGAATGCCGCCATGCGCGGTCGAGCAAGTGTCGTGCTTGAAACCGGGCAGGGTCACCTCTTCCGTCTTCACTCCGCCGCCAACCTGAGGGCGAAACTCCAAGACCAGCACGCGGTATCCTGCCTTGGCGAGATAGGCCGCGGTGATCAAGCTGTTGTGTCCGGCGCCGGCAACCACGATATCGAATTTATCGGATGGGGCCGTCTGCGCCACCAGACTGAACGGGGCGAACGCGAGGGGCGCGAGAGCCGCCGCGCCTTTTGCGAATGTGCGGCGTGTCATTTCGCTCATGTGATCCTCCGAGTCTCTCGTAGGACAGGCTTCACAGGTTGCGGAAAAACTCAAATTTTGTCATTCCGAGGCGCGTCGCGCGCCGAGGAATCTCTCTGTAGCTGCGTTTAAACCAACGAGTGATTCCTCGCTGCGCTCGGAATGACAAAATAAAGTCCTTTCTCCGCAACCACTTCAACCTGTCAGGTTTAAATACCGGCCAAGAATCTAAACGAGCCAGGCTGAAGGCTGTCCTACCGGTGCTCACGATTTCTTGCTCACCACCTGCTCGATGCTGGTGCCAAAATCTTTTAGCATCACGACCGCCGCGTTGCGGCCGGGCGCGCCGGTAACTGAGCCTCCGGGATACGTGCACGCGCCGGTCTGGTAGAGCCCAGGAATCGGCATGCGATATTGGGCCCAGCCGGCCATGGGACGCAGCGCGCCGGATTGCGATGGGCTCTGCGCGCCCGCATGGCAACTCCCGTGCCAGTTGTGCGGATTCATCCGCTCGAGATCGAGAGGGCTTTGAATTACTTCGCCGAGAATTTTGTCGGGAGTCAGATTCGGCGATAAGCGGCGCAGGTGGTTGAGGCAGGTGTCGGCCACTTGCTTCTTGATCAAGTCCCAGTGCTGGGGCCCTTCGGGCAATTCATACGGTTGCCAGCCAACCACTTTGATCGTATGCATGCCGGCGGGCGCGCGAGTGGGATCGGAGGAAGTGGTGCAGTGGACGGCCAGCGGAGGATCATCCAGGTTCACCGCTGCTCGCGCGAAATCGTAAGCGACGCGCAAAATGGTTTCCGGACTCGTGACGATCGCGGAATTGGCGGGTTTGATTACGCCGCCTTCAACGGCGTAGGTCGGAGGCTCGCTCGTGGCGTAATTGATGGCGAACATCTGCACCTCGGCCTGCCATGTGTCGACGCCATCCACGAAATCCTGGCCCCACATTTCGCGCGGCGCCATGTCTACGAGATGTTTGATGTGGATGGTCGAAAGCACGGCCTTATCGGCGCGATAGGAGGAGCCATCCCTGCATTCGACTCCCGCGCACCGGCCGTTTTCGATGATCAGCCTGGCGATTGGCTTGTTTGTGAGGATCACGCCATCGTGCGCTTCGATGTATTTTGCCAGGGCCTCCGTCAGCATGCCCGATCCGCCTTTGGGAATCGGGCGGCTGTGGCGCTGCTGCGAGAAAATTCCGTAGGCGGAGCGGCCCGTCATCGGATTGATGACCGGTTGCGTCGGGAGCGGACATCCCATCATGAATGTGCGCACGTGCTCGTTCTCGAAATTGCTGCGGATAATCTCCCAGCAGGACATGGCCGAAAGACGCTGCCACAATTTACCTTTGGGATGTTCCGCCAGGCGCTCATTCAACGATTTACCGAAGCCAATGGGCGTGAACGTGTTGGCGGCAAATATCGGCCCAACGGACTCGATTTCCGTGTACATGCGGCGATAGGTGGCGGCATCTTTTTTGGAATGTTTGGCAATTTCCGCGCAGGTGCGGTCCAGATCGCGCCACTGGGTGATGTAGGTGCCGTCCACAAACGGCATGTGATAAACGGGATCGGGATATACATATTCGAGACCGTAGCTGCTCAGGTCGATTTCGTTGTTCCTGAGCATAGGATTTTCCTGGATGGAGTTATGGGCCGTCGAGCACGTATCGTGCCTGAAGCCGCGCAGGGTGAATTGAGCGGTCTTCACGCCGCCGCCCACGGTGGGGCGGCCTTCGAGCAGCACAATTTTGTAGCCGGCCTTGGCGAGGTAGGCCGCGGTAATCATGCTGTTGTGGCCCGCGCCGGCGATGACGACGTCAAACCGATCTTCGCTGCCAGCGCGCTCCGCAGGCGCAGCGGTCTGTGCCACGCCGTTAAGGGAACCCAGCGCCAAGGGAGCAAGCGCCGCGCTCTTCACAAATCCCCGTCGTGTGATCTTGGCCATCGCAACCTCGTATTCCGTTGCGCAGCCGTCTCCGGCTGTGCAGCTTTGCTGATTTTCACAGAGAGTATGCAGACAGCTCCTCGCAGCAGTTCGGGGGAATGAGCGGCTGCGCTGCTCAGGTCCCTTTCGCCACTACTGCTTCGATACTCGTGCCGAAATCCTTGAGCATCACGATTGCTGCATTTCGCCCGGGCGCGCCGGTTACCGAACCGCCGGGATATGTCGTCGCGCCGGTTTGATACAAGCCAGGAATCGGCATGCGGTATTGCGCCCAGCCCGCCATCGGACGCATCGCTCCCGATTGCGACGGATCGGAAGCGCCGCCGTGAATGCTGCCGTGCCAGAAACTCGGATTTTTGCGTTCGAGGTCCAGCGGGCTCATTACGTACCGGCCCAAAATCTTGTCATCCGTCAGATTGGGCGAAAATCGCCGAAAATAATTCAACTGCGCGTCAGAGACTTGATCCTTAATCGCGTCCCAGTGCTGCGGGCCTTCTCTGATGTTGTAGGGATGAAAGCCAAGGATTTTCAGGGTATGCATGCCGGCCGGAGCACGCGAAGGATCAGCAACCGTGCTGCAGAAAATCGAGATTGGCGGCTCATCGATGCTGGAGATTCCGCAGCTATCCTCGTAGGCAAAGCGCAGCAGGCGGCTCGAGCTTGCCAGAATGGCGGATTCCGCCGGGGAAATCGTGCCGCCCTTCACCGGATACTTGGGCGGTTCCTGGATGGCATAGTGCGTCACGACTTCGGAAACTTCGCCTTCCCAGGTATCCACTCCGAAGAGAAAATCCTGCGGCCACAAGTCACGCGGAGTCATCTCCACGAGATGCTTGATGTGCATCGTGGACAGCACGGCTTTGTCCGCGCGATAGGTGCTGCCGTCCGCGCATTCCACGCCCACGCATTTTCCGTTTTCGACGATCAGCCGCACGACGGATTTGTTGGTGAGGATCACGCCGTTGTGCGCCTCGATGAATTTCGCCAGCGCCTGCGTCAGCATGCCCGATCCGCCCTTGGCAATTTTGCGAGGTGTGGTGCGGATCGCGGTGAAAGCGGAGCGTCCGGTCATGGGATATTGCGGCGGCTGCATGCTCCAGGGCGTGCCCATCAAGAAGGCCCGGGAATGATCGTCTTCGAAGTTCTCGCGAAGCACTTCCCAGTGGGACATAGCCAGGCGGCGCTGCCAGAATTTGCCCATGGGATTTGCGGCCAGCCGCTCGCTTAGCGGCTTGCCTGCGCCCGGCGGCAGAAATTGATCGCCGCCGAGAAGATCCCTGGCGGCTTCGCTCTCGTGGTACATCCGCTCGTAGGCTTCGCCGTCTTTTTTGGAAAATTTCGCGAATTCCGCGGCGGTGCGTTCCAGGTCGGCCCACTGCGTGATGTACGTGCCGTCGGCAAATGGCATGTGCATGATGGGATCGGGGGAAATGTATTCCAGGCCATACTCGTGCAGCTTCAGTTCGTCATTGCGCATCAGCGGATTACCCTGGATGCCGTTGTGCGCGGTCGAGCAGGTGTCGTGTTTGAAGCCGGGCAAGGTGAGCTCTTCGGTCTTCACTCCGCCGCCGATCACCGAATGCACTTCAAGGACCAGGCAGCGATAGCCCGCTTTGGACAGATACGCGGTTGTAATCAGGCTGTTGTGGCCGGCGCCGGCCACCACGATATCGAAATGGTTTGCGGGAGCAGCGGACTGCGCATTGCCCGTGAGCGATGCAAGCGCCAGAGGACCGAGCGCCGCGCTTTTTACGAATCCTCGTCGCGTGATTTCGCTCATGTGGGCCTCCCTTTCCATTGCAGTGCTTCTACCGCGGGACCGCGGGCACGTCAAGGAATCTCCTGCGTCGCGAGCGAGCGCTCGCTCAGGCTTCCGTCGGCCTGTTTGGTCTTGACTTCGCGAAATCCTCACGGGCTGAAGCCTGTGCTACTTTGCGATCGGCGCGGGCTCGCCCGGACCGGTGTAGCGCAGGACGAAGAGTCCCAGTTGCCGGTCGCTGACGAAGATGTTACCGCGCGTATCGACCAGCACGTTCTCGGTCTGATTGACGAGCTTATCGTAAGGGTAAGGGCCGAGCCGCTTGGTTGGCTGCGGCGGAATGAACCAGCCCACTTCCCTCGGCAGCCGCGGATCTTCGATGTTGTAAATGCGCAGTCCCGCGTTGAAGTAAGTCAGATAGATCAGATCGGCTTGCTTCTCGACGTCCGGCGAATGTTGCAAAATGTTTGTGTTGTGCGGGCCGAAGCGTCCGCCCTTCTCGCAAAAATCCTTATACGGAGCATCGGCCGGCGGCACCGGGGTAGGGAAGATCGATGCCAATTTCGGTTTCGTCGGATCGTTGATGTCCACCATTCCCACGAGGTACATCGGCCCGGTGCAGGCGCGCGGACCGGTTGGCGTGTCTGCGCCTCCCGTTCCCTCCGAATGAACGAAAACGAATGGCTTGCCGGGAATGGGCATGGCGTCGTGCACTTGAATTCCGCCGAACGGAGGATCGAAGGAGAGCGAGCCGATCAATTTCGGGCTGGCGATATCGCTGATGTCCAGCAGCACGAACCACGGACTGTACCCCAGATACGCCCGATCGCCGTCGATGAACGCGGGCCCGTGGAAGCCGTAAATGTTTTTGGGCAGCGGAGGCTCGCCCTCTTTCTGGCCGGGCATCCACCAGCGGCCCGCTTCCTTCGGATTGGCGGGATCGCTGATATCGAGGAACACCAAGATTTGCCCGTTGTAGCCGGGCATGCCGGCCGCGAGGTTTACGTATTTGCCGCCGGGGTAGCCGTCGCGATGCGTGCCGGTGCCGTGAGTCTGCCAGCGCGAGAGTTGTTTGGGATTTACAGGATCGCTGATGTCCCAGATGATGACGCCCTCGTCGCGCGGCACGCTCGGATCGTGCGAGTTGTAGGCCGCGCGATTCTGCAGCGCGGTAATCATGATGTTGCCGTGGAGGTCCACCTGGATGGTATCGCCGTTGGGAGGGCCGGGAATGAATTTGACGACTTTGGGATTGGTCGGGTCCGTCACATCCATAATGGTCCAGCCGTGTTGCCAGAGGTGCGTGAGATAAAGGTACCAATGATCGTTCACGTGCTTGATGGCCATCTTGATGTTACCGCCGCGCCCGTCCATGTCGCTGTAGCCGATCGGATGCAGATTGCTCGCTTCCCAGCCCTTGGGAATTTCGTCCGCGTAGCCGCGCTGGGCGAGCAGCGCCAGGCTTGCGATGGATATCAGCGCGACAAGCGCGATTCGAACGAGGGAATGGCCGGTGGTCGATTTCATTTCAGTGCTCCTTTGGGGACGATTGCGAGAGCAACGTTTACTTCCTCCAGGTAGCATAGGCTTCAGCCCGTGTGGATTAAATGTGCGCTCATCACGAATCTAAACAAAACAGGCTGAAGCCTGTTCTCCTTAGGGCTCCTGGACTTGTGTCCGCTTTTCGGGCGTCATCGTTCGCTGCTCTGCGCCTTGCCAGAGGAGCGTGACGGACAGGGATTTGCGCGAGTCTTCGAACTTGAAATCGTGAATCTGCCCGGCCGCGTCTACTTTCATGAGCTTGCTCTGCATGGGCTTGCCGTCAAAGCGGTCCTTGAACCATTCCGCGATGAATGTGCTTGTGGCTGGACCATTCGTCGTCGAGGCTGCGCCGCTCACGCTGTGCAAGGCGCCTTCGTACATGAGCATCTGCTTCGGCGAGGAAATCAAATCCATCAGTTGCAGCCCATATTCGACCGGAGTGAGCTGATCGTCCTCGCCGCCGACCAGCAGGTAGGGGCACTTGACGTTTTCCGCGACACCGCGCAGAGTCCACGACTGCAAAAATCTGTCCAGCTCGGCTTCTGTGCCCAACCCCGTGTAGTAAAGGAAGCGCAGCTTGAAGGATGGGGAAGCGGTTTCGAACGCCGTATGCATGGTGGGCTCGACCGCCATGGCCTGCAGGGCGGCGCCCTTCAAGCGGCTGTCGATTGAGGCGACCTGCGTTCCCAGGTACGATCCGAGGCTCGCGCCACGCAGCGCGATTTTGTCCGGATCGATTTCTTTCTGCGAGCGCAGCCACTCCAGCACCACGCGGCCGGCATCCTGCCAGTTCGTCTGCGTGAGGTAAATTCCGCGAATGGCGCACTCGTTCTGGCCGGGTCCTTCGAGGGCCAGCGTGGCGATGCCGCGCTCGCGCAGGCCGTCACCGTAGATGGCTGCGCCGCCCTCCTTGTTGCTATCCAGGCCGGATATGGACCAGACGCAAGGCACGCGGCCGGAGCGATTGTGCGGCAGGTGCAGATATCCGGGCAACGTTTTCCCGCCGCCGCCGAAAGGGACTTCTACGCGGCGAATCTCGTGGTCCGCGAACTGAATGTATTTGGCGTAGCAGGCGTTCTTTTTATCATTGAGCGCGATGGTGTCGGGCGTGTTTTCGAAGATGGGCCACTGCGCGCCGGCGTAAAGATGCGCGGCCAGGAAATAGCTTTCGCGCGCGGGAACGGTGCGTTCGTCCTTTTCGAATTGCCGCGCCTCGCGCTCGCGCCGCACGGCGAGCCGCGCGAATTCGCGGGAAATGTCGTTAAACTTGTGGATGCGGGCGCGCAGTCGCGGCGGCATCGGCTCGCGCCTCCCGGAATGCTGGTCAGGCCGCCCAGGCGGCCCTGATCCCACTCCGGGCCGAGCGACGGCGATCACCGCGTCCAGCAGCCAGCGCTGGTCCTGCCAGCGCGCCAGCTTGCGCTCCACGTCGGGCGTCATGGCCGGCGGAGGTTCGGGAGGCAGCGCGGCGCTGGCCGCAGGATCGAGCAATGCCGATCCGGCGCCGCCGACCAGGGAGGCTCCCGCGAGGGTAGCCGCGCCGCTCAGAAAATCGCGCCGCTGCACTAAATTGTTTTTCGGAGATCCGGGAAGTTTTTCGCTTGGCATGATAAGCCTCCAATCCGAGTGGTGCGTCCGATTTGGATACAGCAGCGTCCGCTTTGCGTGGAACCGCGTCCGTTTTGCATGGGACAGCAGTCAGTTTCTCGTCATTCCGAGGCGGACTATGCCGAGGAATCTCTCTTCGTCCGGTCCGAAGATCCGGAGAGATTCCTCACTTCGTTCGAAATGACCAATACGGGAATAGCGCGAACTCAAAAGAAAAGGGGCCGGAGGTGTACTCCGGCCCCTTGTGTGAGACGTAAGGCCTACCAGCTAAGTTTCAAGCCCAACTGCATCGAGCGAGGACCACCCGAGCCAAGTTGCGGGTTCGAGCTGTAGGTGTCCGGCGTCAGGAAAACAGCGCCGAAGGGCTGGGCCGAGGGATCGCCGATCGCGCCGCCGGGGCCGCCACTGGGGTTAGAGAAGATAGGGTGGTTGAGAATGTTGAAGAACTCGACGCGCCCTTCGACCTTCACTCGCTCGGTTATCGCGAACAGCTTGGTCACCGAGAAGTCCATGTCCCTGAAGCCTGCGTCTCGGAACATATTGGCCATTGTGTTGCCGTAGGTTCCCCACGCGGGCGGAACAAGAACGGAATTGCCAACGGCGTAACAGCCGAGGCTGCTGAGAGCGGCCAGCGCCAGTGTCAGTTGTTGACCCGAGAAGTGCGCGTTATCCGCTGCCACGCACTTCGGCATGATTGTTCCCGTTGTGTCGAGGACGGAAGAGGGGAGCCCGCCGCCACCGTTTTGCCAGCCACCGTTGGTGTCGGTCCAGCCATGAACGGGAGTGAAGTCCGCGGGATTCCCGAAGAAGTTCCACTGCTCACCGAAACTCTGCCCCGCGGTGCCGATTCCATTGGTTCCGCTGAAGTCATCGGACTGATCGGAGAGGCCCCAAGGCAGGCCGCTGGTGATTAGGACGATGGTGTTAACGGACCAACCTTCGAGCATCTGTCCGTGGCCCTTCTTCCCAGGCAGAGCGTAGTCCAGCGAGAGAGTGAAACGGTGGCGAATATCGAAGTCGGTGTTGGCGTAGAGTTGCTGATTTAGGTTCCCGTAGCTGTTGATTGGAGACGGGAAGTCGGCAGCGGTTCCCTGATCGGACGCATAACCGAGTGCGTGCGAGTAGGTGTAACCCGCGGTGAAGGATAACCCGTGGTAATTACGGCCCGTTAGGGTCACCTGGAGTCCGTTGTAGTTGGACTCGTAATTGTTCTCAAGCATCGTGACATAGCTCAGATAAGAGAAGCACGAATTGCGTGGATTGAAAGGCCCGCCCGAACTGTTGGGGACGTTGGGGACGCCTCCAGTGGAACCGAATACGTTGGCGGCGCACGGCGCCGTAAATGGCGAGGACGCCTGCTCAAGAGTCGGACTCGGCTGACATACGTCCGCGGCACCCATGCCCGCGCACACCTGGGCGGGGGTGAAACCCACGTCTCCTCCCGCGAATCCGTCGTTGCTCGCCTCAAACGCGTTGAGCGGCTGGCTCCACCCCGCCCCGAAGGCCGGTTGGTTTAGATTGACCTTGCCAAGCAGCTTGGCGCCGTGGTTGCCCACGTAGCCGATGTCAATCGACAGGTTATTCGTAATGGCGCGTTGCAGGTCCAGGCTCCACTCCCCGACATAAGGAGTACGGATGTTCGGATTCACACCGTAAATTTCGCACTGCGCCGGAGGAGCAGAGTACAGCGTCGGATTGGGGTTATTCACGCCGTCTCCGCAGGCTGGGTTTGCCACACTGCCGAACATGCTGTTCGCCGGAGTAACCGTCGAGCCGGGAACGAAGTTCTGCCATGCCGTGTTGAGAGGCGTGAGGCCTCCGCCGAGGAATGTCAGAGCTAGCGTGTCGATGGAACCATTCACGGGAGCGGCCGTGGAGCTGCCGTTATTGTACAGGGGGACGCCCGTGGGAAACGTGCGCAGGCCGAGCAGGTTGCCTTCGCCGTTCATGACGTCGAAGCTGACCGTCTCGTAGAAGACGCCACCTCCACCGCGGAGAACGGTCTTGCCGTCACCGAACATGTCCCACGCGAAGCCGAAACGGGGCGAGAAGTTGTTGTGATCGCCGTGATACGGATTGTTAGTCTGGTAGATACCGATGGTGGGATCGAAATTGCCCATCAGACCGTCTCGTTCATGAACGACGCCATTGAGCTCATACCGGATACCCAGGTTCAGCGTCAATTTGTGTGTCACTCGCCAGTCGTCCTGTAGGAATCCCGAGAACGCGTTGTTGTACAGGTGGCGCTCCGCATCGCCTGTGAACAAAAACGCCTTGCTGAGGTTGCCTTCGAAGAAGTCGGTCAGGCTGTTGAACCGAAGTTGTGACTTAGCGTTCGCAGTCTCGTCATTGCTCGAAGTGTTGTAGATGTATTCTCCGCCGAACTTGAAGGCGTGAGAGCCCTTGATAATGGAGACTTGGTCGGTGAGCTCCATTGTGCCATCCGGGCCGATGATCTTCGGCCAGCCGCCGCCGATTCCGTCACCCGCAGGATAGGAGTAGAACCCCTTGAAACGGATTCTGGGAGCGCCGAAATAGAGCGGATTCGTGACACCCGTCGGGAACTGGTACGTTTGCCCATTGAAATTATAATTCGCCGGGTTGTCGGTGGCATCGGGAGTGAAGAACGTCTGATAGTAGTGTGCATAGCCAAACCGCACTTCGTTCACCACCGTCGAACTCGGCGTGTACGTCCAGTCTCCGGAAGCCGCTTCTGAACGCGCATGCTGCGCGCTAATCCAGTTCGCCGACGTCTGGCTGACCGGCGAGTCGGGAGCGACCAGGTCGCCCTGGCTCATGAACCACATTCCCTCCAACTGGTTCTTGTCGTTGGGGTGATAGTCCACCTTGCCCAATCCGCCGTTGATGGCGTTGGTGCTCACAAGATCGGTGAAGGCCGTGCCGGAGGTATCGACCGGGAAAAGGCCCTGAAACTGAAGGCCGCCTGGGTCCGTAGTCAGCTTTGAGCTGATCGGATTACATGTTGTGTCAAGTCCGGCGAGCGAGGCGCTCAACGGAGTCAGTTTGCTGGCAGTCAGCGCGGCGTTGCACGCATCGATCAGGCTGTGCTTAGCGTCGCCCCCCGCAGCGACCGTCATTGGGGATGAGACAGCGTTTACGTTTCCGATGCCGTACCGTAAGCCTTCGTAATTGACGAAGTAAAACAGCTTGTCCTTCTTGATCGCGCCGCCTGCGGTAGCGCCGAACTGCTCAAGGCCGACCGGCTGCTTTGTTGTGTTGGCCGTCACACCGGCCGGCACTGAAGCCACATTGAAGTAGTTGCGCGAATCGAACGCCGTGTCGCGGCCGTAGGCGTACGCGGACCCGTGGAACGTGTTCGTTCCCGATTTGATGCCGACGTTGACGATGGCTCCGGGCTTCCAGCCATATTGCGCGCGGGGATTGAACTCGGTCTTGAATTCGTCGATGGCGTCCATCGGCATGATCGTTCCGGCATCGCCTGACGCCATTACGGCGTTGAACACACTTTGCCCCAGCCACGGATCGGTCGCGTTAATACCGTTGACCATGTAGACGTTGTCGTGCGGCCGCTGGCCGTTGGCGCTCTGCGTATAACCCGCGCCACCGGGATAGATGGTAACTCCGGGGTTGAGCTGCAGCAGGTTTTCAAAGTTGCGGCCGTTGAGGGGGACGTCCTGAATGATCGTGCTTTGCAGGGTGGCGCCGAGCTCGGCATTCGTGGTCTCGACCATCGGGACCGCCTCGTTCACGGTGATCGTCTGGGAGACTTCACCGGGCTGCATGGTCACATCGATGCGCAGTTCGCCATTGACCTCAAGAACGACGCCCGAGCGCTCGAAGGTCTTAAATCCCTTGGCCTCCGCGCGAACTTTATAGTTGGAGGGTAGCAAGTTGGAAGCGTTGTAGGCTCCCGCCTGATCGGTCGTCAAGACGCGCGTAGTGTTGCGTTCCACGTCCGTAACGGTGACCGTAGCGCCGGCGATGGCGCCGCCGCTCTGATCCGTGACCGTGCCCAGAATTCGTCCGGCCGTGCCTTGTGCAAGCAACGGAGAAGAGCTTAAGAATAACAATCCCATCGTCAGCAAAAATGCTGCCGCGACGCTTTTCCACTTGGCGATTTGAAGTACACCAGGCTTCATAGGACTTTACCCTCCCTCGGATCGTGTCGCAGTCGTTGAGAGCGAGGATAGTGGCTCTCGATTGCGGCCACGCCTCTACCGCGGCAAATGGAATGCCTGCGGGTCTCTACGATCTGCCACCCCTCATGTACAAATGAGGATCCAAAATGCCAAATAATCGAAAATGAGAGAACGCAATAAAGTTAACGCCCAGACGACAACCCCAATGTCCGCGATACTCTTCCATTCAAAATTAAATGTCAAGCTGAGTTTTTTAGGTTGAAAAATATCCTTGGGGAGACTGGCACGTTTATCAATAATACGGAAATACGGAAATCGAAGGAGAGCCCGCCGTCCAATGGAATTGCGTGCAGCGGAAGAACCGTTGTGAGATTCATCACTAAAAAAGCTCGCAAAAATCGCATCGCGTGCGTTCGGCGGAGGGTCGTTGAAGCGGCGTATTGGAAACTGCTGCGAATCAGATGCACACCCGGCGGTCACATTTCGATGACCGCGTAGTGGGACCAAATCAAAAAGCGAAAGGGCCGGATGATCGTCCGGCCCTTTCAGCAAGTCCCAGTTGCCGTGAAGCAACTAAACACAGCGTCATAAGTAATTGCGCATATGGATGATCTGTGGTTTCCTGGTGGAATGAAACTACTCACTGTTGCAGATTCGGAAACCATCATTCTGGGATTGCAGGATGAAATTCGTCGAAGTGAAGAATCACGCTATGACCACCGGCTTCACGGCCTGCTGCTGGTGGCCCACGGTATGACCTGTCCAGAAGTGGCGGCGCTGTTAGGCGATGCACCCAGGACCGTCGAGTATTGGGTTCGCGGGTTCGATAAGCGAGGTCTAGCGGCACTGCGTGAGGGCGACCGATCCGGGCGGCCGGGACGGCTGAGCGAAAAGCATCTGCGAGGGATTAATGTTGCTCTGCGCCGGATACCACGAGAGATGGGCTTGGGTGGGAATGTATGGGACGGCAAAACGTTGGCGGCCTGGATCGAGCGGCAGTACGGGATCGGCTTGGGTGTACGACAATGCCAGCGTCTGTTCCGGAGGTTGGGTTTCCGACTGCGCAAACCACGACCCGCGATCGCCCAAGCCGATCCCGAACGGCAGAAGGTGCATTAAAAAAACTACAAGCGCTAATGGAGAATAACGAAGTGGACCTCTGGGCCACCGATGAAGTGCACCTTCAGCAGCACGGCTCCCGGTGTCGCATGTGGGTGCCACCGGAAACCAAGGATCCCGTGCTGCTGCACCATCCGACGCGCCGCAGCGTAGGATACTTGGGTGCGGTGCGGTTGCGAGATGGCAAGTTTCGGTTTTCTCAGGAGACGGGCAAATTCAACGCCATGACCTTCTTTGCCTTCCTGAAGATCTTACGCCGCACGAGTATCCGGACCGGCCGTTCCGTGGTGGTCATTACGGACAACGCCAGATACCATCACGCCAGGCTTCACAAAAAATGGCGAGAGGACCATAAGAAGGATTTCATGCTGGACTACTTGCCGCCCTACAGTCCCGAACTGAATCCGATCGAACGTGTTTGGAAACTCACGCGCCGCCAGTGCATCCACAACCGATACTTTCCTGCGCTGGAGGAAGTCGTCGCCGCCGTAGAGACACAGTTCGGATATTGGGCCAACGGAAATGAGACGTTGCGCCGCCTATGCGCAATTACTTAAGACGCTGTGTTTAGAAGAGGATTTTCAGTCCCAGCTGAATCGAGCGGGGCCCGACCGACCCGAAGACCGGTTGGTGGCTGCCACGTCCGGACTGTTAGAGCCGTATCCCATTCCCGCACCTGAGCCGGGATCGTTGTTCAAGAAATGAGCTGGCCGTTCCGCGGCGTTTACGAATTCGGGATGATTGAGAACGTTGAAGAACTCGGCGCGGAATTGGGTGGAGAGCCGCTCACCGAAGTTCCAAGATTTAGTTACCGAAAGATCCAGTTGCGGAAACCCGGGCCACACCAAATGCCCTTTCCGGCGTTTCCGAGAGTACCGTACGCCGGGGGAGTCAGTACTCCGCCGTTCATCGCGTAACAGCCGAAGTTGACCAGCGCGGCATACGTGAGTGAACCGAGTCCGCCAGTTTGCGCGACGCAGGCGGCATTGTTGACTGCAAAAGAAGGATCAGACCTCGCATCCGTAGGCGTGCCAGCCTGGAAGAAGGGAACACCTCCAGGAGAGTTCGAGGTAGTGGGGGTCAAGCGGTGAGTGGCGGTAAAGGCGCTCTTGGGGGGCCGCTGTAATTCCAGAATTCGCCTATGACTCCTGTGGAGTTGATCTCCCCGGTACCGCTGATATCGTTGTCGATATCGTTGGCCCACCAGGGCTGGCCTCCCTGCAAACTCACGATATTGTTCACGGACCAGCCTTCCAATAACTGCCCCGGCGTCTTGATCGAGGGCGAGTTATAAGTGGATGAGAGAGTGAAGCGGTTTGTGATGTCAAACGCACTTTTTTCATAGTGGGCGCTCGGATTATTGTCACTGTAGATGCCAGAGCCACCGCACCCTCTTATAATGCGTCAGAATGTGGGCGGGAGCGGAATGTGGAAGAACTCTAGTCCCAGTTACCCCTAAAGACCGCGAATCGGGAGTTGAAACAAGAGAAGGACGGCTTTGCGATATCCTGGTTGGTGTATCAATAATTTTGGTCCGCCCCAATTTTCGGAATAGAAGCATCGGATAATTCGGCCCATCGGACGCAGGGACAATATGGATTTAATTGACGGTAATAATCACGCTCGCAGGGGTGGCTATCAGCGGGATCTCCGGCTGCCCTGTGTCCCTAGTCTTAAAGCGTGGCCGGCGCGGTGGAGCCTTACGGGTGCGCCACGGCGCCGTGCTCATTCCGAGGAGCCGATGCGAGCAGCTATTGGCGCGGATAATTGACTTGGGCGCGGTGATTTAAAACTCTCTCACTTCCCCGGGGCTAAAATCTCGACCCGGTCCATCCTCCTGCCAATTCCCATCTCCCACGTGCACATCTGGTCGAGGGGCCCGCCGCCCCGGTGGTAGTTTTACCCGCCCTTGACAAAACCTGACGGGCTCTCTCGAAACACGCTGTTCTTTTTCATTGCCCATGATGCCGATGAGCGTTTTGATGGCAGTATGTGCAAAGAGCGATCAGATTCTCGGCGTTGTCATCGCCGAGGCACTCCGCCACTGAATATGATGGACTTGAAGATTCTCCGTACAACCGCATCTCTGGCATCGCCAGCTATCTCGCTGCAGGACTTCGCGGCACAATTGGCGATATTCGTCGGCTCAAGCCTCAAGCGTGGCCGCCGTCTTGTACGAGTGTGTGTCAAAGCGTAGCCTGCACCGTTTCAATGGAAGTTTTTCTTCTGCAGCGTGGGAAAATGCGGTAACCAGCCGAATGAGACATGGTAACAACGCTTCTCCGTTGCCCATCTCCAAGCTCACCCGCCAGAAAATCTGCGCAGATCATTTCGAGACAGTACCCTCGCCCTTTCTCACCGCCTAACATCAGCGAAGCGATCTCGAGCGCCTGCTCAATTACGGCGAGCTGACTCTTGTAAAATTTGAAATACAAAAGTTCCCAGGGCTCGCTCTCCTTGCCGGTCAGATGTTTTTCCACTTCCCTCTTGAATTCTTCCTTCGGCAGTTGCTTCGCTTTGTGCACCCAGGGTGCACAGTCAAAATGTTCACGTTCCGCTCGAACCACTCTGACCAGCTCGCGGGCCTTGGTCCACCCCACCTCTCGCAGGTCGCGATGAATTTTGCGCGGCAACTGCTCGTGAATGGCCATCAGGTAATAAGCCTTGCGTCGAGAGTCGGGAAACTTTCGCTCCAGAAACGCGTCAAAGGACCGCAAATTATCTACCCGCCAGTACTGACCGGCCCGCACTTCGCATAGGTAACGGCCAAGTTCTATGAACCGTGTATCGCGCTCGCCTTCCGTCGCACGCTCACGCTCGAGGATCTCGTCGATCTTTTCGAGAACGCGCAACGCACGCCGATGTTTCAGATCGGGAGCCACCGGCGGCTGTCCGTTAGTCCGCAAGCTGGTCAAGCCAATCAAGGTCGCTTGCTCCTGGTTGACGAATGAGTTTCGTCGCAGCCCCCTCGTGGCGGGACTGAACGTCGCAATCGATTCCGGGGTCGATGTCCTCGCTCACACGACAGCGCGGGATGGGGGCGGGACCGGTGGCGAATGGTCGCCTGAATTGATTGCGAGGCTGCGCAAGCACAACATGGCGCTGATTCCCACCATGACGCTATTTGAAGTGGAGTCGCGCAGAAACGGAGGGAGCTCGGGCAATCTTGCGCAAACCATCGCCATGATCACGGGCGAAGTTAGAGACTATGCGGCCGCGGGAGGCCAGATTCTTTTCGGTACGGATGTCGGGTACACCGACGCCTTCGACACCACTGAAGAATATCGACTGATGTCCGCTGCTCTGGATTGGCGAGCCATCTTAAGATCCCTCACCACGGCGCCCGCCGAACGGTTTGGCTATGCTGCGCGCAAGGGGCGCATTGCGCCTAAAATGGACGCAGATCTGGCATTGCTGAACGCAGACCCTGCGCAAGATCCGACTGCCTTCGCGAAAGTGCGCGATACGATTCGAGGCGGCCGCATCATTTGGGGCGCAGATCAGCGGTAAGGTACGATGCCGGCTATGCCTCGTAGACGGTCGTCTTCGCCGCCCTGTCCGCGTACGACTGCGGTGTCCTTCGTACGAGCGTGCTCTTCCCAAAAAGAGATTCGACCAGATCGACCGCGAGGACTGCAGTCTTGTTACGCACATCCAAGGCAGGATTCAGTTCCATAATATCCAACGAAGCGACTTGACCGGTGTCGGCGATCATTTCCATGCATAACTGCGCCTCGCGATACGACAAACCGCCGGGTACCGTGGTGCCGACTCCGGGGGCAATTTCTGGATCGAGGCAATCGACATCGAAACTGACGTGCAGGTGGGTGTCTGCATCCATATCCTGCAGCGCCAGTTCCATGGTCTGCCGTACCCCCATTTCGTCGATGAAGCGCATGTCGAAAACTTCGAGCTGTTGTTCGTGCACGAAGCGCCTCTCGCCCGCATCGACACTGCGTATTCCGATTTGCCGCACCCACTTTGCGGATATTGCCGGCGTTGCACCGCCGATCTGGGGCCGCTGCGAGGGCCGAATCCGCACAGACAGGATAGCGGCATCCCGTGCAGACTGCCGCTCGGGGACAGTTCACGAGTGTTGAAGTCGGCATGCGCATCCAACCAAAGTACGCGCAAAAGTTTGCGCTTGTCGCGGCAATGGCGGGCGACCGCTGCGATGGATCCAATACTCAAGCAGTGATCCCCTCCCAGCAATATGGGCAAACGCTCTTCCGACAACTCCCGATAGACGGCATCGTTCACTTCCTGATTCCAAGCGGTGACCTGAGTCAAATTGCGGTAGCCGTCGACTTTGGGCCGCCCGGGATTGGCGGGGCCGCTGACATTGCCGCAATCCACCACGTCCAATCCACGTTGCATGAGCGCCGCGTGAATCCCTGCGACTGGCAGTGCTGCTGGTCCCATTGAGGCGCCGCGGTCGCTGGCGCCGACGTCAGTGGGCGCGCCGATGAGGCTGGCTTTGCGTTTGGAGATGGCCATCAGGCGAAGCGCCGTTGGCGCACGCGCACAGTCTCATTCGCCATACAGGCAAACAGATCTTTGGGATCTTCCAATTCGGGAATGAGATCGATACGCTGACCGCCATCCGGGTACTCGCCATTCAGCCTCAGCAGATAACGCAGCGCAGAGAAGTCGCTGAGCGCAAACCCCACAGAATCGAAGATGGTGATTTCTTGATCGCCCAATCGGCCGGGCCTGGTTTCCAACAAGATTTGAGCGAGTTCACTGACTTCAACGGCGCCGCCCAATTGTTGGATTTCACCTTCAATACGGGCCTGCGCTCGAACTCCACCACAATGCGCGCCGCTGCTGAACGCAGGATATCGGGATGCAATTCCGTCTTGCCGGGGCAATCGCCGCCGACGGCATTCAAATGCATCCCCGGTTCGATCATTTGCGGCGTCAGGATAATGGCGTTGCGTTTGTCGGCCGTAATGGTGGTGACGATGTCGGCGCCTTGAACAGCCTCCGCAATGCCGCTGCAACGAGTCACAAAGAGATTGGGAAGCTGCAGTCTGGTTAGATTCCGCACCAGTTTGGTTGTTGCCTCAGAATCGGTGTCGTAGAGCCGTACTTCGCGAACACCCACCATCCGGTGGAATGCGATGACTTGAAATTCACTTTGGGCGCCGTTTCCAATTATCGCCATGACCCGGCTCTTGTGACGCGCCATCCGGGACGCCGCGAGCGCAGAAACGGCAGCCGTGCGCAGCGCAGTCATAAAAGTCATTTCTGAAAGCAGCACGGGGTAGCCGGTGGCGACGTCGGCCAGCACGCCGAACGCAGTCACCGTGAGCAGGCCCTGGTCGGTGTTTTTCGGGTGCCCGTTTACATACTTGAATGAATAGAGACGCCCGTCGCTCGTGGGCATCAGTTCGATTACGCCCGTGGACGAATGGCTGGCATGCCGCGCGGATTTCTCGAATTCGCCCCATCGCCGATAGTCAGATGCGATTTCTTGAGCCAGTTCCTCAATGAAACGGCCAACTCCGATTTGTGCCACGAGCGCTCGAAGTCGCTCAGTTCCAATGTAATTGACCATGATTCGCTCCGTACAACCTGATATCTGAAGTGTCGGCGGTCGTCAGGGCTAAGGACTAGCCAGAAGATTGATCAAACAACTGCTATAATTGTGCAAAATGTCACTCTTAATTGACGTTTTGCACAGCTTCAGCGCTTTGGCAGGAGATGCATATGGATTCGACCGATCGGGAACTGCTCTCCTTGCTGCGCGAGAATGCTCGGATATCGGTGGCAACCATGGCCAAGACGCTTAAAGTCGCGCGCGGCACCGTGCAGAATCGGATGGCACGAATGGAGACGGACGGCACCATTGTTGGCTACACCGTCAAGCTCAAGCCGCAGGTCGAGGAGCATACAATCCGCGCGCTGATGACGGTGGCGGTTGAGGGCAACCGAACCGACGAGGTGCTTCGCGCTCTGCGTGGCGACCCGGCGGTTTGCGCGCTTCACACCACAAATGGCCGCTGGGATATCGTCGCCGAACTTCGCGCCGACAGTCTCGCGGCCGTCGACCGTGTGTTAGGTCGCATTCGCCTGATCGACGGAATCTCGAACACAGAAACCAGCCTGCTGCTGTCGACCCACAAGTATTGAGCCATTCACCGATGAACCCGTGACGCCGGCATTCCCAAGGAGACAATCGCATCAAGCTCATCGATTGGAGGCGAACCGCAAGAAAGCGTCGTGGCTAAAATTTCTGTTCCGGCTTCATGGCAAAGGCGAACACGGCGCCCACGACCATCAATCCCATCGATCCGATGAAGGGCCAGTCCCAGTTCCCCGTGACATCGATGATCCGCCCGCCTACCACGGGACTCAAAATCGCCGCGAGCGCCGAGCCCATGTTCATGAAGCCACTGGCGGTGCCGGAATACTTCGGCGCGATGTCCATCGGAATGGCCCACATCGGACCGATCGTCAGCTCCGCGAAGAAGAATCCCAAGCTTAAAGCGATGGCGGCAACGGTCGAGTCATGGACGAATAATATCGGCAGCAGCGAGGCGAGCGCCGCCAAATTACACACCGCCACCATGTAGCTGCGCGCCTTGGTGCGGCTCCCCGTGCGCATCAGCAGCCAGTCGGTGATATGGCCGCCGAGCGAATCGCCCAGCACGCCGGCAAAGAAAACCCCCGACGCGAACACGGCGGAGTGCTGCAAATTCATGTGATAGTTGTGCAGAAAATACTGCGGTATCCAAGTCAGGAACAGCCACAGCGTCCAGCCATAACAGAAGTACACCAGCGTAACCGGCAGCATGCGTTTGATGAGCGCCAGCCACGGCACGGCCGGCGTTTGCTTGACGCCGACATACGCGGGCAGGAGGTCGATCTCCTTCGAGCTGATGCCGGCATGATCGCGCGGGTCATCGCGGAAGTACCAGCCCCAGACGATGGCCCAGGCCAAGCTCAGCAGCCCGAGCACGATGAATGCGCCGCGCCAGCTCAAAGCCAGCATGAGCCAGGTCACGATGGGCGGCGTAATGGCGTTGCCGATTCTCGAGAAGGCGTGGGTGATGCCTTGGGCAAATCCCCTGCGATTGGCAGCAGTCCAGTTCGACAGCGCACGCGTCGCCGTTGGAAAAGTCGCGCCTTCGCCGAAACCGAGCAGCACGCGCGCGGCCAGCAAGGAGACAAGGCCCGTGGACAGCCCGCTGAGCACGGTCGCGCCGGCCCAAACTGCCGAGCAAATGGCGAGCGTACGACGCGGGCCGAATCGATCCCCGACCCAGCCGCCGACGACTTGAAAAATCAGGTACGGATAAGCGAACGCAGAGAACACCAAACCGACCTGCGTATTGGAAAGGTGGAAATCCTTGCTGAATTCGATCGCCGCGGTGCTCACATTGACGCGATCGACGTAGGTGATGAAATACATCGCGCACAGCAAGCCCAGCACGCGGGTGGTTGATCGGGTCAGCACATTCGGGGCGAAAAAACGCCGCACGTTCATGGATTCGTCATCGTGGACCGCTAGCATCTCGTGATCGCGCGGCCAGCGCAATCCGCTTCATCGACAAGAGCCCAGGAGTGCAGAATGTCCATTGCAAGAATGTTGGCTAACCGCATCGGCACGCGTACGGCGCTGGTTGCCGCGCCGCTGGCAGTGTCGTTGGCGTTCAGCGTCCATGCCGGCGACGGCCACCGGATTGTCAGGGCCGCGGCGCCCGATGGCGCCATCGAGCACATCCTCGTCATCAATCTGGAAAACGAGAGCGAGAACGTGACTTTCGGCGGTTGCCCGGCCGATCCTCCTCAAGGCAACGCCAACTATTTGAACTGCACGCTTCTCAAGCAAGGTGAACTGATCCAGAACTACTACGCGACCAGCCATGTGAGTCTCGGCAACTACATTGCCGAGGTGTCAGGTCAAGAAACCAATGCGACACTGAACAGCGACTGCATCGATATAGCTTCACTGGCCAGTCCTCCGGTGGTCGGGCAGTTCACCGACGTCGCTCCGGGTACCGACGCCGATACGAGCAGCGATCCGCAGTTTGCCGGTCAAGTGGTGGAAGCGGCTGCGTCTTTCCCAAGCCCACGCGCCACACGCACGGTGCCAAGACGCTTGGCGATCAGTTGGACGAGGCCGATCACGGGCGTCACGGCCGCCACGGCGGCGGCGACCGCGAGGAGCAACGCGACCCTATCCTGTGGCGCGAATATGCCGAGGACATGGGCAATGACGCGTCGCGGGATTTCGGTACACCGGACCCCTTGGGCGGCACCGATTGCGCGCATCCAGTCATCGGCGCCCCTGATCTGACGAACAGCGCCCAAGGCAGTCCGATCGTCGACCAGTATGCGGACCGGCACGCGCCGTTCGCCTATTTCCACTCAGTGATCGACGATGCGGAGCGCTGCAATGAGCACGTCGTGCCGCTCGGCACCGTGCTGGCCGCCGCCGATGGCGGCGCCGATGTCTTCTCCGGCCATCTCTATGAAGATCTTGCGCGAATCGAGACCACGCCGAAGTTCATGTTCGTCACGCCGAATCTCTGCGATGACGGACACGATGCCACGTGCGCGGGTGTCAACGTGGAAGGCGGCAAAGCCGGCGGCCTGACCGGCGCGAACCTCTGGCTCGCGCACTGGATCCCGATGATCATGGCATCCCCCGCCTACCAGAGCGGCAAGCTGCTGTTGGTCATCACGGTCGACGAGTCAGGCGCGGACACCGGCGCCGGGGCGAATGCGTGTCCCGATGCCGTTCAGTCCAACTGCCTCTCGCCGACCGGACCGAATCTAGGCAATCCCGGATGGAGCCCGTTGCTCGGACTTTTTATTCCCGGCTACCCGAGCAGCGATCCCGGCGCGTATACCTTTCCCGGCGGCGGCCAGGTTGGGGCCGTGTTGTTGAACAAACGACTGATCGTGCCGGGCAGCGTGAATACGACGGGATATTACAATCACTACTCGGCGCTGCGCAGTTACGAGGATCTGCTCGGACTCACCGAGGGCGGCGACGACGGTCACGGCCACTTGGGCTACGCCGGAACGGTGGGGATGCTGCCGTTCGGCAAGGATGTGTTCAACGCCGGGGACTGATCATGCTCAAAGGGGCCCTGCTGCAGCGGCGACTCTCCGAGCAGGGCTCCCCCCGATGGTCGGCCGGCCCAATTTGACACCGTCCCTGTGCTATCGCAGTGCGTTTTCATCTGCGACGAGTGCGTCGCCTTCTGCGCGCAGGGAAATGCCGACCTTATTGGCGGCGCCGCGAACCCAGAAAACGCCGCCGGTTCTGCGTCGCCGCAGTGACC
>CAWIIJ010000009.1:0-314175 GCA_963836145.1 uncultured Acidobacteriota bacterium | reverse complement strand
TGACCTATGCACGGATTTTGGGGGGAGGCTGAAGGTCTGAGGAGGGAGACATTTGGGGACCCTGAGAATCCTGGTGTAAAACCAGTGAGGCTGCGAAGTGAGCGCTTCACGGCCCAATTCTCAGGAGGTCACCCAAATGGTGATAAGCGCTAAGGAGCGTAGCGCGAAGAAGCCCGCCGAACAAGGGTTCGCAGAGGATATCCCCAAGCCTATAAAAATCAACGGATCCACACATTTTGATTTCGAGGGGAAGAATTTGACGGCCTACGGTGGCCTGTTGCCGGTGGCGACGATGCTGGAGAAGCTCAAGTTTCAGCAACTGGTCGAGCAGACCCTCACTGTGAAGCGCGTAACCCGGGCGATGCCCATGTATCAATTCGTGCTGGGCATGGTGCTGGCTCTGTACGTTGGATTTTCTCGGTTGAACCATCTGCGATTTCTGGCCCGCGAGCCGATGTTGATGGGGATCTTAAAGGTGCTGGAGTTGCCACCGCAGTGTACGTTCTGGCGTTTCTTGGCCTCGCTCCATTTGCATGTCGCGCAGCAGTTGCTCGAAGTGCAGCGACAGATGCGGCAGAGAGCATGGGAAGCCGCCAATGTCCGGCTGACTTCGGTGACTTTCGACACGGATACGACCGTACACACGGTATACGGGAAACAGATGGGAGCACGAAAGGGCTACAACCCGAAGAACAAGGGCAAGAAAAGTTTTCAACCCATTCTGACTTTTCTGGCGGAAACCAGAGAGTTCGTAGGCGGAGAATTGCACAACGGAGATCGTCCCACCGGGATGCAGATCGCCAAGCATTTGGAATATGTGATGACGACTGTGCCGAACGGCGTGAAGGTGATTTACGGGCGAGCCGACTGTGGTTTTTATTGCTGGGAAGCGATTCAGGTCTACCAGAAATACGGCTGCCAGTTCATCGTGGTGGCGCAAAAAACACCGCGATTATTGGAAGAGCTGAAATGGGCGCACTGGAAGCGGTCGCCGCGCACCGATGCCGACCAGCAGTGCGAGTTTTGGTATCAGCCGCAAGGTTGGGGCCGCGCGTATCGGTTCATCGCCCTGCGCTACGAGAAGAAGCCAGAACCTAAAAAGAAGGAAGAACCAGAGCAATACCAGTTGTTCGAGACCTCGGAGTACACCTATCGGGTCTTTGTGACCAGCATGGATGGCCCGATCGACGTGCTGGTATGGTTTTACCGTCAGCGGGCCACCGCGGAGAACCTGATCAAGGAAGCCAACAACGATGCCGGGTTAGCTGCGCATCCCTCCCAGCGCTGGGCCATGAACTGCGTTCACTTTCAACTGGCCATGCTGGCCTACAACCTGAACTGTTGGTTGTTGCTGTTCAACCGGGAAAAGACAGCGGACGCAGCCGAGATGAAACATACGCGACTGTCGACGGCGCGACTACGTTTTCTATTTCTGGCGGCTAAAATCTGGTGCCATGCCGGACGAGTGGGCGTCAGCTACAGCGATCATTACGAGGAGAAAGGAATCTTTCAACGGCTGATGGATCGCTTGCGGTCCATCACCGATGGCGTCAACGGATTCGCACCTGTCGTACCCACAGCTCTCCGTTGCTGATGGACCATCGTGCATAGTTTTCTATGCACGCCAAACGAAGCATCTCTAACAACTTACACCATCGGGAGAACGCAGACAGAGACCATCAAGCGGAAACTCAAAAAAGATCGTGACAGCCAAAACTCACTGCGCAGCCACTGAGGTCAAATTGCGTGCATAACTTGGGTATAATACCTCTTGCCGCCCGGCGTTCCGATCACGCAGATCACAACAGGATCAACGTGTCGACAAATTCAGAAGCACTAACATGGGCTCATCCCGTCGTTCAGGAATGGTTCGCGCAACGGTTTGGAGCCGCGACTGAGCCGCAGGAGCAAGGCTGGCCGCACATTCTGGCCGAGAGAACGACGTTGATCTCCGCCCCGACGGGATCCGGCAAAACGCTGGCCGCATTTCTCACCTGCATCGACCGCCTGGTCCGGAAGGCCATTGCCGGAGAGCTCACCGAAATCACGCAGGTTTTATACGTTTCTCCGCTCAAGGCGCTCGGTAACGACATTCAAAAGAACCTGGAGCAGCCTCTGGGAGAAATTCTCCAGATCGCCGGCGCCCGCGGCTTTCTGATGCCGGAAATCCGGACGGCCGTGCGCACCGGCGACACCCTGACGAAGGACCGCCAGGCCATGCTACGCCGCCCGCCGCACATCCTGGTGACGACCCCGGAGTCTCTCTACATTCTGCTGACGGCTCGGAAGAGCCGCGAAATTCTCAGGACGGTCGAAACGGTGATCGTTGATGAAATCCACGCTGTTGCCGACGACAAACGCGGAACGCACCTCGCGCTATCGCTCGAACGGCTCGAGGCGCTCACGGATCGCCCGCCGGTGCGCGTCGGCCTGTCGGCCACCCAAAAGCCGATCGAGTTAGTCGCGCATTATCTGGCGGGAAGCGGCCGTCCAGATCCTGTCATCGTGCAAATCGGCCATCAACGCACCGTTGACATTGCCGTGGAGGTGCCGCGCAGCGAACTCAGCGCCGTCGCCACGCACGAAATGTGGGACGAAATCTACGATCGGCTGGCCCAGCTTATCGAGGAGCATCGCTCGTCCCTGCTGTTTGTAAATACGCGCCGTCTGGCTGAACGAGTGGCCCATCACTTGGCGGAGCGTTTAGGAAAAGAAGCGGTAGCGACTCACCACGGAAGCCTCTCGCACAAGTTGCGTCTCCATGCCGAGCGAAAATTAAAGGCCGGCGAAGTGCGAGCCCTTGTGGCCACCGCTTCGCTCGAACTCGGAATCGATATCGGCACTGTCGATCTGGTCTGCCAGATCGGATCGCCCAGATCCATCGCCGCTGCCTGGCAGCGCATCGGCCGGTCGGGACACTGGCACGGAGCCGTCCCCAAGGGCCGCATCTTCGCGACCACGCGCAATGAGTTGATTGAATGCGCGGCGCTCGTGCGCGCCATGCGCGGCGGCGAACTCGATCGCCTCAGCATTCCGGAAAATGCGCTGGATATTTTGGCGCAGCAAATTGTGGCCATCTGTGCTTCCGAGGATTGGGAGGAAGATCAACTTTTCGCCCTGGTGCGGCGCGCCTACCCGTATCGCAATCTCGAGCGCGCGGATTTCGATGAAGTCATCACGATGCTGTCGGAAGGCATCAACGCGCGCCGCGGCCGCTACGGCGCCTATCTGCATCGCGACCGCGTAAATGGTCGGGTAAAAGCACGGCGGGGAAGCCGCCTTGCGGCGATCATCAGCGGCGGAGCGATCCCCGATAACGCGCTTTACTCCGTGGTGGCCGAGCCCGAAGGCGTCCACGTCGGCACCGTCGATGAGGATTTCGCCGTCGAAAGTCTGCGCGGCGACATTATGCTGCTCGGGAACAGTTCCTGGCGCATTCGTCGCGTCGAAGCCGGCCGCGTTCTGGTTGAAGATGCGCACGGCGCGGCGCCCAACGTTCCTTTCTGGCGAGGCGAGGCCCCGGCGCGCACGCGCGAGCTTTCGCAGCAGGTTGCCGAGCTGCGCCAAAAAATCGCGGACATGACGGAAGGCGTCGACTGTCGCCCGCCGGTCCGCGAATCCGATGGCGCCGCTCAGGCAATTCGCTGGCTGCAGGAAGGGTGCGGACTCGATCGATCGGGCGCCGAGCAAGCCGTCGAGTACATCGTGGCCGGCCGCTCCGGCCTCGGAGCGGTTCCCACGCAAGCGACGATCGTCGCCGAGCGTTTCTTCGACGAGAGCGGCGGCATGCAACTGGTGATTCACGCGCCGTTCGGTGGCCGGATCAACAAAGCGTGGGGACTCGCGCTCAGAAAACGCTTCTGCCGGTCCTTCAACCTCGAGCTGCAGGCCGCGGCCACGGACGAAGGAATCCAGATCGCCTTATCGGATCAACACAGCTTTCCGCTCGCCGATGTTTTTCGCTTTCTGCATCCCAATTCGGTTGGAAAAGTGCTCGAGCAAGCGGTCCTCACTTCGCCGCTCTTTACCACGCGCTGGCGTTGGGATGCCTCGCGCGCCCTTGCGCTGCTTCGCTTTCAGGGTGGACGCAAAGTTCCGCCGCAAATTCAGCGCATGCGGGCGGACGATCTTTTGGCCGCTGTTTTCCCGGACGCCGCAGCCTGCCAGGAAAATATCCAAGGCGAGATGAAAATTCCCGATCACCCGCTGATTCGCGAGGTCATGAAGGATGCACTGACCGAAGCAATGGACCTCGAGGGCCTGAAGGACCTCCTGCCGCAAATTCTGGATGGACGCATCCGTTGCGTGGCGGTCGATACGCCGGTGCCTTCGCAATTCTCCCACGAAATCCTCAACGCCAATCCGTTCGCGTACCTCGACGATACGCCGCTTGAGGAACGCCGAGCGCGCGCCGTGGAAATGCGCCGCGTGCTCCCCGAAACCGTGGCTTCCGATATCGGCCGCCTCGACCCGGCTGCAATCGACGAAGTCCGCAACGACGCCTGGCCCGACGTGCGCGATGCCGACGAACTGCACGACGCGTTCGAAACGCTGGTCGTTCTGCCAGAGCCCGGCGCCCCAGGGCAATTCAGGTCGGATTCCGACACGGCGAACGCCACTTTGCAGCCGCATGCCCTCGAACGCTGCGTTGCCGCGGCGATTCCGCAATGGCAAGAATATTTTGAAGAGCTTGCCGCCCAAGGACGAGCCGGACGAGCCCGCATTTCGGGCCAAACGTATTGGGTTACCGCCGAACGAACCAAGCTGGCAGTCTCGATCTATCCGGCAATCGCCTTTGATTCGTCCATCGCCGAGATCGACCAGCCCGCGGCATCTCGGGAAGAAGCTTTGTCCGCGCTCCTTCTCGGCTGGCTGCAACATGCCGGCCCGGCTCACGCGCAGGTTATCGCGCGAGTTTTGAATTTGTCGGAATCCGACGTTTCCAATTCTCTTTTGCGAATCGAAGCGACGGGCGCCATCCTGCGCGGCCATTTTACCGGCACGAACTCCGGGGATCTCGAATGGTGCGAGCGGAGATTGCTTTCACGAATCCATCGCCTCACTATCGGAAAGCTCCGCAAGGAAATTGAGCCCGTATCCGCCGCGCAATTTATGCGCTGGCTGGCGCGATGGCAGCACGCAGCTCCCGGAACGCTGGCCCTCGGAGAACGCGGAATGCTTGACGTGCTGCGCCAGTTGCAGGGTTACGAAGCCCCAGCAAATGCCTGGGAGAGTGAGATTCTCAAGCGGCGCGTCGCCGACTACAATCCGGTCACTCTGGACAATCTCTGCTTGCGGGGAGCGGTGGGTTGGGGCCGGCTGTCCCCGCACCCCGCCATGCTGCACGAACCCGCGGAGCGCGGCCGCCGCATCGTTCCGAGCAGCATCGCTCCCATCACTTTTTTTGTGCGCGAAGATGCGGACTGGATGGCCTGCCGCCAGCACGGCTCCGTGGAAGATCAAATAGGATTGAGCCGCAGCGCAAAAGAAGTTCTCAATCTGCTCGCCAGCCGCGGCGCCCTGTTTTTTGCGGACATCGTTCGCGGCGCGAAGAAACTGAAATCTGAGGTTGAAGCCGATCTCTGGGAACTGGTCGCCGCGGGCATGATAACCGCCGACGGCTTCGACAGCCTGCGTGCGCTGATCGATCCGAAGCGAAGAGCGGGCCAAGGAAGGGGACGCACCGTGCGCCCCCGTGACAGCGGAGGCCGCTGGTCCGTGCTGTTCACCGAAAAGGCCGACGATCGCGCTCCGGCCGTCGAGTCCACGTGCTGGATGCTCCTGCGGCGCTACGGGATCGTCTTCCGCGAGTTGCTTACACGCGAGTCGATCCAGCTTCCCTGGCGCGAAGTGCTCATCGCTCTGCGGCGCCTGGAAGACCGCGGCGAAATACGCGGCGGGCGTTTCGTCAACGGCTTCCTCGGCGAACAGTTCGCGCTTCCCGTTGCCGCCGACTCGCTGCGAGCCTCGCGGTCCGAGCCGCCCACTCACGACGTCATTCGCGTCTCAGCCGCGGACCCGCTGAACCTCGTCGGCATCGTCCTGCCCGGCAATCGCATTCCCGCCAATTCAGGCCGTTCCTTCTCGCTGCGGGATGGCGTGGTGGCAGAGGAAGAAACCAGCCCGATCGAAAATTTAAGAAATGCCCGGGCGGGATAAGCGAGGAACTTCGGAGTCCTCGCGGATTGCCCCGGGGATCGAATGAAGACGTTGAGCGGATTGCACACGGCGTTTAACAGCCGTGTTTTATTCTTCTTGCTCAAACACTCCGACGAAGAACGCCGCGAACCTCGCCATCAGCATTCGTTTCTTCCACTGTTCATAGGTAAGACGCGTGCTTTGTTTCAGATCGACCTCGAAATCCAGCAGCAGGCGGTCGGCCAGTTCTTCGTCGAGCGCCGCGACGTTCACTTCATCGTTCAGCCCGAATGACCGGTGGTCGAAATTCGTCGAGCCCACCACGCTCCAGCGCCGGTCAATCACCATGATTTTGGCGTGAATCATGGATGCCTCGTAGTCATAAATCTCCACTCCGTTTTTCAGCAGCGGCCCCTCGATGCCGTGGCTCAAGCGCCGCACAAACGGATGATCGATCCGAGAGCCGGCGGCGAGCACACGAACACGGACGCCGCGTTCCCGAGCGGCGCGGATCATGGCGCGCCGCGCCGCTTTGTCGGGCAGAAAATAGGGAGTGGTGATGTCGATCGATTCGTGCGCGGAGTCCAACAAAAGCTGAAACAGAATGCGCGCGCGAGTTTGCCCCTTGTGCGGAGTGCTATCGACCACCAGCGCCGTAGCGTTCCCGGCTTTCCCGGAATCGTCGAAGCGGTACTCGCGCGTTAAAATCGTTCCGCTCGATTCCAGCCAGTTTTGCGCGAAGATGGCCTGAAGGTCGGCGACCGCGCTTCCTTCCACGCGAAACATCGTATCTCTCCACGCGGGAGCGCCTTTTCTCGCCTTTAACCATTCATCCGCCCAGTCCGCGCCGCCGCAAAACCCCGTCCTGCCGTCCACGATCAGGAGCTTCCGGTGCGTGCGGTTGTTCAGTTCGGGCCAGGTAGACCACCGCAGGGGGTGATACCACTCGACGCGCCCACCCGCGGCGGTAAGTTCCCGGAAATACGAGTCGCGAGTGCTGAAGCTTCCCACCGCATCGATCAGAAGCTTGACCTTCACGCCGGCGCGTGCGCGCTCGGCCATCGCTTCGACGAACCGGCGAGTGACTTCGCCCTCCAGAAACTCGTACGATTCCAGGTCAATGCTCGATTGCGCCGATCGAATCGCCGCCAGCTCCGCGGAGTAAATCTCCTCGCCATTCTTGAGAACAAGAAAACCGGTGTTTGGCCGCACAGCCGCATTCGAAATCGCGCCCAGAAACTGCACGTAATCAAAGGCGGCGAGGTCCCCAGGCTCGAACTTTTCCGTCCGGTAAGGCAGCACCGGCCCAAACAGCGCCAGCAGCACGCGCGCAAGAATCAGGAGAATGGCCAGCGATCCGAAGACGACAAACGCGACGAAGAGCATTCGAAAGAGCCCGTATCCGCAATAAGCCAATCATGCGGCAGCTCTCCCGAATGTACCAACGGTTCATCGCCCGAGCAACTTCCGGCGGCAAGCGCGAAGTTACCGAACAGCGGAGGAGCGAGCAATGGCAGGCATCTTAGTTGCTGTCATGGAGCGGGCGATGGGAATCGAACCCACGTCTAGAGCTTGGGAAGCTCCTATTCTACCATTGAACTACGCCCGCATCAGGCCTACGCTACCAAACCCGCCGAGGTCTTGCAAGAATTCAATGGGCTGCGTTTCGTGCTAGAGTGTCGCGTTGCGTTTGCCTTGGGCCACGCGCTGTGGCGACGACTGGACTTGCCGAGACTTGAGACGGGGAGGATGTTTTGGCGTATCGCGATTTGCGCCAGTTTATTGCCAGACTGGAAAAAGAGGGCGAACTTCGGCGCGTCTCCGCCGAAATCGATCCCGTGCTCGAGGTTACCGAGATTACCGATCGCGTCACGCGCGCCGGCGGGCCGGCGCTGCTGTTTGAAAAGCCCAAGGGGTCGCGCATTCCGCTGCTCATCAACATGCTGGGCAGCGAGCGGCGCATGAATCTGGCGCTCGATGTTGCGCACATCGACGACGTGGCGGCGCGCATCCGCGGGTTTCTCGATATGCAGTCGCCGCAAGGCTTGCTGGACAAAATTAAAATGTTGCCGAAACTGGCCGAACTCGGCTCGTTTTTTCCGAAATCCGTGAAGACCGGCCCCTGCAAGGAAGTGATTCGCCGCGAAAATTTCTCGCTATTTGAATTTCCAATTCTGAAGTGCTGGCCGCAGGATGCGGGACGCTTCATCACCTGGCCGCTGGTTTTCACGCGCAATCCGGAAACAGGGAAGCGCAATGTCGGCGTCTACCGCATGCAGGTGTACGACGAGCGCACCACCGGCATGCACTGGCAAACGCAAAAGCACGGCGCCGAACATTTTCGCCGCGCGCGCGTCGCCAATCCCGACGGGCGCATCGACGTCGCGGTGGCCATCGGCTCCGACCCGATGACGTGTCTCTCCGGTATCCTGCCCATCCCGCCCGATCTGGACGAAATGATGTTCGCCGGATTCCTGCGGCGCGAGCCTGTCGAGATGGTGTCCTGCGAAACGTCCGAACTGGAAGTTCCCGCGAATTCCGAGATCGTTCTGGAAGGCTTCGTGGATTTAAAAGAGATGCGTACGGAAGGCCCCTTCGGCGACCACACCGGCTTCTATTCGTTGGAAGGAGAGTTTCCCGTATTTCACGTCACCTGCGTCACGCAGCGCCGCGATCCGATTTATCTCACCACCGTTGTCGGCCCGCCGCCGCAGGAAGATTTTTACATGGGGCATGCGGTCGAGCGCGTTTTTCTGCCGGTTATGAAAATGCAGTACCCCGAAATTGTGGACGTGTCCATGCCGGCCGAAGGCGTCTTTCACAACCTGATGATTGTTTCCATCCGAAAATCCTACCCGGGTCACGCGCGAAAAATCATGCACGCGATCTGGTCGCTGGGGCAGGCCATGTTCACAAAAGTGGTCGTGGTTGTGGACCATGACGTAAATGTTCAAGATCCGCGCGAAGTGGTTTGGAAAGCGCTGTGCGCGATCGATCCCGAACGGGATGTGGAGTTCGTCATGGGCCCGGCCGACACTCTGGACCACGCCTCGCGGATTCAGGACTACGGCTCAAAAATGGGAATCGACGCCACGCGCAAATGGGAGAGCGAGGGATTCCGGCGGCCGTGGCCGGATGAAATTGTCATGGATTCTGCCATCCAAAAGCGAATCGATTCGATCTGGCACACGCTGGGTCTGCCGCGTTAGGACAAAGTTCCCTGAAAAGTGTCTGGAAAGCATCTACTAAGAATAGTGGTCCTAGTAAGTACTAAACGCTATATATTGCGCTTTATGCCCATTTCCTGTCCGCGCGGTCAGCCGCCTGAGCCGTATTCTTCAGAACAACTCGCGAATCCGATTGCTTGACACTCAGGGTGTGGGATGCCAAATTCGCTTTACGCGGCAACCGCTCTGCGGGAAGAGTTTTAAAACGCCGCAGCATGTTCCCGGGGCCGTATGGGGTCCTGTTGGAAAATCGATTGAACCAAACGATTCGAGCCGGCCACGGTGGCCGTGGCGGACAAAAAAGTCGATCCGGGCGAGGCCGCGAGCCGTTGGCAGGGTCTGGATCAGGGCGAAGTGCGGGTGTGAAGCCGGCCTAGTTCAGAAGCTATCCGAGCCGGGCGCTTGAACGGATCGCGAAGCAGAGAAGGAAGATCCGGCGAGCGAGTGGTTCCTGAGGGGTTTGGACATGTTTGGTGGCACTAAACAAAAGTCTCTGGTCGGCTTGGATATCGGTTCCAGCTCCATCAAAGCCGTGGAGCTGAAAAACACGAAGCACGGGTACGAACTCGTGAGTTTCGGGCTGGAGCCGCTGGCCCAGGATACGGTGGTCGATGGCGCGATTATGGACGCGCCGCTGGTTGCCGGCGCCATCAGCAACATCTTTGACTCCCACAAGGTCAAGACCAAAAACGTGGCCACCGCGGTTTCCGGCCACTCGGTGATCGTCAAGCGCGTTTCGCTTCCTTCCATGACGGAGGAGGAACTCTACGACCGCATCCAATCCGAAGCCAGCCAGCACATTCCCTTTGATATTGCGGACGTAAATCTCGATCACCAGCTGCTTGAACACGTGGATTCGCAGATGGATGTCCTGCTGGTGGCGGTCAAAAAAGACAAGATCCTGAACCACACCAACGTGCTGGCGCAGGCGGGCAAGAACTCCACGGTTGTCGATATCGATGCCTTCGCGCTGCAAAATTGTTTTGAAGTGAATTACGATCCGGATCCCAGCCAAACCGTGGCGCTGTTGAATATCGGGGCCAGCGTCATGAACATCAACATCGTGCGCGGCGGCATTCCGCTGTTTACGCGCGACGTTTCCGTCGGAGGCAATCAATATACCGACGCGCTCCAAAAAGAACTGGACCTGAGTTTTGAAGATGCCGAACGGCTGAAGCATGGCGAAAACATCGCCGGAGTCGCAGAGGAGCATCGCGCCACGATCCTTCGCTCGGTCACCGACATCCTGGTCCTTGAAATTCAAAAGACTTTCGACTTTTTCCGGGCCACTGCAACGGGCGAAAGCATCCAGAAAATCGTGGTGGCCGGTGGCAGCGCTCGCGTGCCAGGTCTCATGGATGTACTACGGGAAGAATTCGCCATACCCGTCGAGGAAATGTATCCGTTTCGCAAGATCGTTATCAATCCGGCGCGCCACAACGAGGATCAGATTCGCGAACTCGCTCCCCGGCTGGCAATCGCGGTAGGGCTCGCGCTCAGGAGTTTTGACGAACCATGATTCGTATCAACCTACTCGGCAGAACGAGGCCCAAGGCCACGCGCACCACCGTGCCTCTGGAGGCCACGCTCCAATATGCGCTGCTGGCAATTGCGCTGGTGGTCAGTCTCGGCGCGCTTTATGGTCACTATCTGTTGCTCGATCGCGAGAATACCAAGATCGTGGCGCACATCCAAAAACAGATGGGTGAAAAGGCCCGCCTCGAACAGTTGAAGCAGCAGGTGGACAATTTCGAAAAGCAAAAGGCCGTCCTGCAGCAGAGAATCGGCGTCATTGAAGAACTGCAGCGCAACCGCACGGGTGGCCAGGAGCTTCTCGAAGCCATCGCCAACACCGTCAGCCGCACGGATACGCTCTGGCTCACCTCGGTGGACCGCAAAGGTGACATGCTGACTATCGTCGGCTCCGCGGGATCCCTGAACGCCGTGGCCAACTACATCACGCAGCTCAAGCGATCGGGCTACTTCCAGTCCGTGGAAATCCGGGAATCCCACCAGGACGATTCCAATCGGGGCGTGCAGATCTTCGTTTTCACTTTGACCGCTCAATTTGGTCTGCCGCAAAACGCCGGGCCCGTGCCCGCATCCACCGGCAACGCCGCGCCCCCCGCCAACGCACCACCGGCGGCTCGCAAGGCGGGGACGGTCTAGGGGGAGCCATGGCGATTTCCTTCCGCGAATATCCGTGGTATCTGCAGGCGCTGATCTTCTTCGCGCTCGCGCTGGTCATTTTCGGGGCCGGCGAATACATTCCCATGTCCCCAGTATCGACCATGCGCAGTACTTTGGACGCTAATCATGCCAAGGATTCCGATTTGAATCGCCAGGTAGCGGAACTACAGGTCTACGAGCGCCGCAGCGCTGAATTCAAAGTCGAGATGGCGGCTCTTGAAAAACAGCTGGACACGCTGAAGACCATCGTGCCGGAAGAAAAAGAAGTGGACGAGTTCATGCGCCTGCTGCAGGAATCGGCCTCGGCCTCGGGCGTGCAGATCCGCAGTCTGACGGCTATGGCAGTCGTGCCGAAGGACTATCACTACGAGTTGCCGTTTACGATTAGCGTGGATGGCCCTTACTTCAGCATCGAGGATTTTTTTACGCGTCTCAGCCGTCTGTCCCGAATTATCAATGTAGGCGACCTGACGTTTACGGGTCTGACCGATCCGTCCAAATCGCGGTTTCCCGTGCGGCCCGGCACCACGGTCACAGGAAGCTGCACAGTGACCACGTTCTTCAGCAAGCCAATGGACGCGTCTCCGGTACCGGCGGGCAAGAACACGCCCGCCCGAAAATAAGCGGAATCGAGCCGACTGACTATGCGACTCGCAAAATCATCGCGAACCCTGTTGCCGCTGGCATTATCCGCGGTTCTTGCTACCTGTGCCTGGGCGCAAGAGCATCCGAATATCCAGCCGAACGCGGTGCGCGACCAGTTGATGAAACCGGCCACTGGCCAATCCCAGCCGCCCGCTTCTTCCCAGTCTGAGACTTCTGTTCCAGCCGGGGCAAAGCATTCGAACGCAGCAAAGGCCAAGTCCCCGGCCAAGAACGGGGCGAAAAGTCCGGCCGGCGTTAAGGGTCCCGCGGTGGCCTCTGCGAACTCCGCAGAGCCGGCGGTCGAGAAGCTCGATGTGGAGAAGCCCGGAACGCGGCGCGATCCTTTCGACACGCTGCTTGCCAAGGCTCGAGAGGGAAATGGCACTCCAGCAAATCTTCCGCCCGGGAAGGCGGGTTTACAGGTGGATTCGTTGCGGATCGACGGCATCGTCCACGGTCCGAACGGAATGATCGCCATTGTCTCCAATCCGCAGATGCGAGTCTATTTTCTGAGAGACGGCGACAAGTTGTACGACGGCTCGGTCGATCAGATCACTCTCGAAGCAGTTTCGTTCCAGCAGATTGGCAAAGACGCATTCGGAAAACCGCTGGAACGCGTGGTCACCAAGCGACTTTATCCAAGTCCAGGAGAATAGCAATGAAGAATAATTGGCCGGCTATCGGGTTCAGCTGCCTGTTGCTGGCAGGCGCCGCGGTTGCGGTTCGTGCCCGCGAGCGCGCAAGTCGCTCCACAAGCATCCGCGAGCGCGGCCGCAACTCCTGGCCTCGATCTCAGCCGTTGAGGTTTCGCAAATCGGGTCACCAGACCGCCGTTCGCATCAGCGGCACGGGTGAACTTCGCTACCAGGGTTTCGCGCATGGATGGCCCGCCACGGCTGGTCCTGGACTTCACAGATACGCGCTTGAGCGTCAGAAGCATAAAGTACCCAGCGCATACGCCCCGGTTTTGGACGTGCGAGCGGGCCAGCCCGATCCCGGGCAGTCCCGCATCGTGATTGATCTTGACAAGCTTGTCCTTACACCGAGCAAACCGATGGTTCGAACGTCACGATTTTTTTCGACTCGCCAGACTGCTCAGGCGGCTCCGGCAGCGCTCCGTCCAGTCAGGAAGCCCACCCAGCACAAGCTGAACCGGTCAACGTACCGCAGCATGCCGCTTCCGGCTTGGTTGACGGAGAGTAGACATGGGATTCGCGCGGCCGGCCACGGAACCGCTGGCCCCTGCTCCCGAGCCGCAAAGTCCCACGGCGGCGGCTGCCGCTCAGACTCCAGGCGTTACTCGCGCAGCGAAAAGAAATACACTGGCGATCCGATTTCCGTAAATCTGAAGGACGTGGACCTGAAGGACTTCTTCCGCCTGATCCATGAAATCAGCGGGCTGAACGTGGTCCTGGATCCTGCGGTCAGCGGAACGGTGACTCTGGTCCTCGACGAAGTTCCCTGGGATCAGGCTCTGGACATTGTGCTGCGCAACAACGGCCTGACCAAGGAGATCGACGGCAACGTTCTGCGCATCGCGACGCAGGATACCCTGAGGCATGAAGCGGACCAACGCAGAGACCTGCTGAAGGCGCAAGCCGATGCCATCGGATCCGGTGACGGTCACGCGCGTTCTCAGCTATGCCCAGGCCGATACCATGGTGGCCACGATCAAAAAGTTTCTGACGCCCGCGGGGAGATGTGTTCGCCGATATCCGCTCGAACACCTTGATCATCCGCGACATCCCTTCCTCAATTCCTAAGATCGACGACCTGCTGCGGCAGCTCGACCGGAAATCGCAGCAAGTGGAAATTGACGCTCGCGTCGTCCAGGCCTCGCGTTCGTTTGCGCGCGAGATCGGAACGCGAGTTCGGCTTCTCCGCGCCAACCGGAGTCACGGGGAATACGGCGCTTCGGCGGCCTGGCCGGCATCTCGACTTTTCTCAGCCCGGTCATTCACTCGATCAGCGCGCCGTTTTCGACCCTCGGCGCGCGGAATTCCATTCCGCTCAACACCAATCTGGGAGCCAGCGCGCCGAACAGCGGATTTAGCTTTCTCCACGCAGGGCCACAACTATGCCATCGACTTCATGCTGAGCCTGATGGAAAGCCGCGGCATCGGCAAAGTTCTGTCCGAACCGAAGGGCATCACTCAAAATAACGAGAAGCTGACCGTCAAGCAAGGTCAACAAGATTCCGATCCAGACCAACATCAATAACACCATCGCCGTGCAGTACGTCGATGCCGTCCTGAAGCTGGAAGTGACGCCGCAGATCACCGCGGAGGGCACCGTTTTCCTGGATGTCACCGTCGAGAATACGCAGATCGACCAGGGCATCCCGCGTATTCGGGGAACCCCGCGCTGGACACGCAATCGACCCAGACCAAGGTGCTGATCAACGACGGCGGCACGGTGGTGATCGGCGGAGTCGTGGTCACCAACCAGAACACGACGATCGATCAGGTGCCGCTGCTGGGCAGCATGCCCCTGATCGGCAACTTGTTCAAACACACGACGATCAGCGTTATCGACTCAGGAGTTGCTGTTCTTCGTGACGCCGCGAATTTTGCCGGGCTAGTCTCCGCAAGGTACAATATCGCGCGACCCGGGAGGAGACCTCGGTCTCCTCCCTTTTTTATGCAGACCACCGCCAACCGGTTGAAACGCCTCCGCCACGCTCTCGAAGCCGCCGGCGCCGGCGCGCTGCTGGAGACGCACCTTCCGAACATTTATTATCTGTGCGGATTTTCGGGTGATTCGGGCGCCATGCTCGTCGATTCGACCTCCGCCACCCTGTTTACCGACGGCAGGTTCACCATTCAGGCGAAGGAAGAAACTCGCGGAATTCGTGTGCACATCCATAAAGGTCCGCTGCTTGAAGCGGTGGGCGGCTACCTGCATGGCAAGAAACGGCAGAGGATCGCGGTTTCTCCGTCGCGGCTCACACTGGCAGGCTGGAAAGCGCTGCAGGAAGGCCGCCGGGTCGAGTTTAAACTGGGTTGCCATCGACGGGTTTGTGGAGGGCCTCAGAGCGATAAAGGATGCCGTGGAAATCGAGCGAATCCGGGATGCGGCGCGCCTCGGTTCCGAGGTCATGGAAGAAGCGATTAGCTTGATACGCCCGGGCGTCAGCGAACTCGATATTGCCGCGGAGATCGGCTACCGCATGCGCCGGAAGGGCGCTTCGGGAGAGTCCTTCGAGGCCATCGTAGCGGGCGGAGCGCGCTCGGCGCTGCCGCATGCGCAGCCCACGGCGCGCCGAATCGGGAAAAACGAGTTGGTCGTGCTGGACCTCGGTGCTATACTGCGCCGCTACTGCAGCGACCTGACGCGCACGGTGCACGTCGGCAAAGCCCCGGCGCGTGTTCGCCAGTGGTATCAGGCAGTCCTGGAAGCGCAGACCGCGGCGCGGGATGCTGTGAAGTCCGGAGTGACATGCGGCGCGGTTGACGCAGCAGCCCGAGACGTGCTGCAGCGCAAGGGCTTAGGCCGTTATTTTGTCCATAGCACGGGTCACGGCATTGGTCTTGAAATCCACGAGGATCCTCGGATCGCTCGGGACCAAAAAACGATTCTGGAGACGGGCAACATCGTGACCCTGGAACCGGGTGTGTACGTGGAAGGCGTTGGGGGGATCCGTATTGAAGACGATGCCTTGGTGACCCCGCGTGGCGCCGAAATTCTTACGACAGCTCCCCGGGAATTCCTCGAAATCTGAATGTAACCTGATTCCGATCTGAGCAGAGCCAGAGCAAACCGATGAAGGGATCCAAAAAGCAGCCGACGAGTAGCGACATTTCGGTCCCTGGCGTTGATCTTGGCCAGTTGGAGCGCTTGCTGTCTTTCATGTCCGAGCACGGGTTGGAAGAATTTGAATACGCCCATGGAGATCTGAGGATACGCCTGAAAAAGGCCATTCCGCAGCCAAGTGCGGCCCCGGTCCTGGCGCTTCCCATGCCGCAGCCTGCCGCTCCGCAGGTCATTCTGGCGCAGAACCCTGCGGCGGCCATGCAGCCTTCGGCGCAGGCCGGCCCAGCGCCGGCTACGGCGGCGCCCGCGGTTGGGGCGGACGAGCACATTATCAAGTCGCCCATCGTCGGCACATTTTACGCCGGGCCCAGTCCGGAGGCCGGCCCGTTCGTCCGGGTGGGAGACTCGGTCGAGGCAGGCCAGACGGTATGCATCATCGAAGCGATGAAATTGATGAACGAGATCGAAGCGGACGTTGGCGGGGTAGTGGCGCGAGTTCTGGTCGAAAATGGGCAGCCGGTGGAATACGGCGAACCTCTGTTTGCGCTGCGGCCGACGGGAAAAAAGAAATAGCGGCACAGGCTTCAGCTGTGGGTTTGCGCCCTTTAGAGGATCAGCGCCCACAGCCTGAAGCCTGTGCCACATTCGGCCTGAAATGTTTCGAAAAATCCTGATAGCCAATCGCGGTGAAATCGCCCTGCGCGTGATCGATGCGTGCAAGGAGCTGGGTATTGCCACGGTCGCCGTCTATTCGGAAGCGGACCGCAACGCGCTGCACGTGCGCTTCGCGGATGAAGCCGTATGCATCGGGCCGCCGCGCTCCAGCGAAAGCTACCTGAACATCCCGCAAGTGATCAGCGCCGCCGAAATCACCAACGTCGACGCCATCCATCCGGGTTACGGATTTCTCTCTGAGAACGCCAATTTCGCCGAGGTGTGCGAGGCTTCGCACATCACATTTATCGGGCCGTCACCGGATTTGCTACGCATAATGGGCGAAAAGGATCACGCCCGCCGCGAGATGGCTGCCGCGGGCGTGCCCGTCGTGCCCGGGTCGCAGGGCATCGTGCAGGATGAGGCCGCGGCCCTGGCGGAAGCCTCCCGAATCAAATATCCGGTGATCCTGAAAGCCTCCGCCGGAGGCGGTGGGCGCGGGATGCGCGTGGTGCGCGGCGAGGAGGAGCTTCCCGGCGCGTTTGCGACGGCGCGCAACGAGGCGCAACAGGCCTTCAGCGTCCCCGATTTGTATCTGGAGAAATTTATCGAGCGGCCGCGGCATATCGAATTTCAAGTGCTGGGCGACAAGCACGGCCATGTGATGCATCTCGGCGAGCGCGAATGCAGCATCCAGCGCCGCCACCAAAAGCTGATCGAGGAATCTCCTTCGCCGGCGGTGAACGCCAAACTGCGCGCCGAGCTCGGCGCCCGCGTGGTCGCGGCGCTCGAACAGGTGGGCTACACGAGCGCCGGCACTGTGGAATTTCTGATGGATGAGGACGGCTCCATCTACTTCATCGAAATGAACGCCCGCATTCAGGTGGAGCACCCGGTGACGGAAATGGTCACCCGAGTGGACCTGATCAAATCGCAGATACGCCTGGCCACGGGCGAAAAACTGCACGACGTTGTCAGCAAACTGGTCCTGCACGGCCACGCCATCGAATGCCGCATCAATGCCGAGGACCCGGAAACATTTGTGCCCTCGGCGGGGCACATCACCGTCTTTCGCACTCCCGGCGGGCCTGGAATTCGGGTGGATACGGCGGCTCACGCCGACGCCGTCATTCCGCCATTTTACGATTCGCTAGTGGCCAAGCTAATCGCCTATGGAGACACACGCGCCGAGGCCATTTCCCGGATGCGGCGGGCCCTGGAAATGTTCGTGGTCGAAGGCATCAAGACTTCCATTCCCCTGCAGCGCAAGATCATGATGGATCCGGACTTTATCGCGGGCCGGCTGGATACTCACTTTCTTGACCGATTCGCCACATCGCGCTCCGGATAAACCCATATGAACCTTGTGTTCCCTCGGCTCTATGCCATAATCGACCCCACTTTGCTCACCATTTCGGAGCTAGCATTGGCCGAAGCATTGGCAGGATCCGGGGTCGAGCTGATCCAGTACAGAAATAAGTCAGCTTCTTCTCGCCAATTTTTCGAAATCTCCCGGCAACTTTCGAGCGCCCTCTCGCCACGCGGTGTCAAACTGATTGTGAATGACCGGCCGGACATCGCGCTGCTGGCGAACGCGGGCGGCGTGCACGTAGGCCAGGACGACCTGAGCGTCGAAGATGCGCGCCTGGTCTGCGGCCCGGATCGCTGGGTGGGAGTTTCGACCCACACGTTCGAACAACTGGGCGCGGCCGACCGCACTTCCGCGGACTACATCGCATTCGGCCCTATTTTCCCGACCGCCACGAAGAAAAATCCGGACCCGGTCGTCGGGACGGAACTGCTGCGCAAGGCTCGTAAGATGACCCGAAAGCCTCTGGTCGCCATCGGCGGGATCACACTCGAAAGCGCCGCGGAAGTGTATCGCGCGGGAGCCGATTCGCTGGCCGTGATTCGTGACCTGAGCTGCGCGCCGAACCCCGGCGTTCGAGCGCGCGAATACCTCGACGTGGCGGCGTCCGCAGCGGCGCCCGATTTCCTGTAGCCCGCGTCCAGGGATGCGGGGTTGTTCTTAGTCACCGGCGGAAAGTCCTCGTCCGGGAAGCGCGCGGCTGTGCCCGCCATCCGCTGAGCTAGAGAAGGAGCAGTCGGTGCCAGAAGTGAACTCCACCATCGCCACGCCGATTCCCGCGGATACCGATTCTTCCGGATTCGTGCGCGGGCTGGGCCTGTTCGACTCGACCACCATCGTGGTCGGTTCGATGATTGGGTCTGGCATTTTTATCGTTTCCGCCGACATCGGCCGCGATACCGGATCCACGGGGGGATTGCTGGCGGCCTGGGTCATCGCCGGCCTAATGACGGTAACCGCGGCGCTCTCCTACGGGGAACTCGCGGCCATGATGCCCAAGGCCGGCGGGCAATACGTCTATCTGCGCGAGGCTTACTCTCCCCTGTGGGGATTTCTATACGGGTGGACGCTGTTTCTGGTTATTCAAACCGGAACAATCGCGGCGGTAGCGGTTGGTTTTTCGCGATTCCTTGGGGTGATTTGGCCCGCGATTTCTCCGAGCGCGTGGATCATCGCTCCGATTCGACTGTCGGACAGCTATGCCATCAGCCTTTCCGTGCAGCAACTTGTGGCGCTGCTTCTGATTCTGTTTCTCACGGCGCTCAACACGCAGGGCCTGAAACTGGGCAAGCTGATTCAGAATGTTTTTACTTCGGCGAAGACGCTGGGGCTTGCCGCCCTGATTTTGGCGGGAGTTTTCCTGGGCCGGAACTCCGCCGCAATTCACGCCAATTTCACAGGAATCTGGACGCTTCACGACCCCCAGACCATCGAGCCCGGCGCCGCCTGGCTGAAATCGTTCATCCCATCGGTGACCGCGGCGTCCGGAACTTTCGGACTGATCATTGCGTTTGGCGTTTCACAAGTGGGGTCTTTGTTTTCGGCCGACGCCTGGAACAACATCACGTTTACAGCCGGCGAAGTGAAAAATCCAAAGCGCGACATTCCCGTATCTCTCGCCGTGGGGACGGCGGTGGTCATCACTCTTTATTTCCTGGCCAATGTCGGATATCTCTCCACGCTGACGCTGCATCAGATTCAGACGGCGCCGGATGACCGCGTAGCGACCGCCACGCTGGCCGCGATTTTCGGCCATAGCGGCGCGACGCTCATGGCGCTGGCCATCATGATCTCGACGTTCGGCTGCGCGAACGGGCTGATTCTGGCCGGCGCGCGAGTCTACTATGCGATGTCGCGCGACGGCCTGTTTTTCCGCAGTATTGGCAAGCTCAACTCCAATCACGTGCCGGCCATGGGACTCTTGCTGCAGGGAATCTGGGCGGGGGTACTGGTGCTGCTGCGCACGCGACTGGTCAACGCTTCGACCGGGATCGTGACCTTCGGAAATCTGTACGGCGTGCTGCTGGACTACGTGATTTTCGCCGTGCTGATTTTCTACGTGCTCACCATTGGCGGAGTTTTTGTTTTGCGCCGCAAGCGGCCGGATGCTGAGCGGCCTTATCGCGCGTGGGGCTACCCGGTCATACCCATCCTCTACATCGTGACGGCCTCGATCATCATGCTGATCCTGATTCTCTATCAGACGCAGGATACCTGGCCGGGCCTGCTTATCGTGCTTCTCGGTGTTCCGGTGTATTGGGCATGGTCGAGACGCTCCAAAATTGTCGAGTAGTTCCAGTGGGACAAGCTTCAGCGTGTCGGTTTTAGATTGGGACGGGGCTCAACTGCTGGCAGGCTAGATCCTGTTCTACTTGAAGCGAAGGTGCCATGGCGAATCAACTGTTCCAGGTAAAAACGCACGAGGCGCTGGTCGAGGAACTCCAGGGCGAGAGCCAGTTGCGCCGCGAGCTCGGACCCATTCAGCTGTCGAGCCTGGGCGTAGGCGCGATTATCGGCACCGGTATTTTTGTTCTAACCGGAGTCGCCGCGCACGATCTGACGGGACCGGCACTGATGCTTTCCTTCGTGGTGTCGGGCATGACCTGCTTTTTCGCCGCGCTGTGTTATGCCGAGTTCGCATCCATGGTGCCGGTGGCGGGCTCGGCGTACACCTACGCCTATGCCACGCTGGGCGAGCTATTCGCATGGATCATGGGCTGGGATCTGATTCTGGAGTACGCGGTCGCTTCGGCCACGGTGGCGCACGGCTGGTCCCATTATTTTCAGGATTTCCTGAAATTCTTCCACGTCGCGCTGCCGGTACAATTTACCAACGCCCCGTTCGATTACGAACTGACGTCGGGACATTTCACGCTCACCGGGACATGGTTCGATCTTCCTGCGATTGCCATCGCGTTGATCGTCACGGCGATCCTGGTAAAGGGTATTAATGAAAGCGCCAGCGTGAACACGGCTATCGTAATTCTCAAACTCGCGATCGTGTTTTTCGTGATCTTCGTCGGCGCCTTTTACGTGCACACGGCCAATTGGCATCCCTTCGCGCCGTTCGGTTTGTCCGGGCTTAGCTTTTTTGGCCACACGGTGATCGGACGATCCGGGCCCGGCGGCCAGCCCATGGGCATGCTGGCCGGGGCGGCCATCGTCTTTTTTGCCTACATCGGGTTCGATTCGATCTCCACGCACGCCGAGGAAGCGCGCAATCCTTCGCGCGACGTCCCCATTGGAATCATGACCTCGCTGGTGCTTTGCACCGTGCTGTACATTGCAGTCGCCGGGGTGCTCACCGGAATGGTTCCGTACAACCGGATTAACATCGACGCCCCGGTTTCGGACGCCTTTCTGCAAGTCGGGCTGCCGTGGGCGGAACTCCTGGTTTCGATTGGAGCCGTCGCGGGCATCACCTCGGTGCTACTCGTCATGATGTTGAGCCAGCCGAGAATTTTTCTGGCCATGGCGCGGGACGGCTTGCTGCCAACCAAGTTTTTCGGCGCCGTTCATCCGCGATTTCGCACCCCGTGGAAGGCTACGATTCTGACGGGGATTTTTGTCGCGGCCATGGGCGCGTTTTTGCCGCTGCGGATTCTGGCCGAACTGGTGAATATCGGAACGCTGCTGGCATTCGTAATCGTATGCGCGGCCGTGCTCATCATGCGGCGCACGCATCCCGAAGTGCGTCGCCCGTTCCGCGCGCCGTTCGGCTCCATCGTTCCGGTTCTGGGGATCGCGTGTTGCCTGGTCTTGATGTTTTCGCTGCCGGTCGCGAACTGGGTGCGCCTCGCGGTTTGGTTGATCATCGGCCTGGTGATTTATTTCAGCTATGGCATTCGTCACAGTCGCATCACCCTGCAGCGGCGCGACGGAAATGCCGCGGTGATGCTCGGCCGGAAATAGGCTGCCGCGCGGCCAGACTTCCGGTGCTTTCGACGCGGCCGCCCGCATTCAGGATGGCAGCGTCTGCCCCATCCGGAATCGCCCTGAGTCCGTCGATGCAGCGCCGCCGGGCTTCGACTTCGAACCATTACTTGATAGAGTTATTCTGGGAATTCTGTTTGCTGCCGAATTGTGTTCTGACGACTGGCGGCTTTGAGCTGCACAACCTTCAGCTTGTGCGGTTTAAGTTGCGGCTTATCCGAGGAACTCACGGGGAAACCTGCGCTACTTGAGATGGCCTCAACACTGACAACACGGAGTCGCGCGGTTTGGAAGGGCATGAGACTTCTGGACTGGGCGGCGCTGGCAATCATCGCTCTGTATGGCGCGCTTCTGATCGTGCAGGAGTACCACCAGCAGACCCCCGGGCTGGGCTTTCTCTTGTTCCTGGCAGTTTGCGCCACGATTTACTGGCTGGCGCGCGGATGGGGATGGGCGCGCGATCATCTGCTGTGGAGCTTGCGTAACCGCTTGGTCGCAGCTTACGTGTTTATCGCGGTCGTGCCCGTCCTGCTATTGCTGGCGATGGCCGGGCTTGCCGCTTACCTGCTGTACTGGCAGCTGGGCTCGTACGTGATTTACACAGAGATGGAGGAGCGTGAGGAACGCGTGGGCGTGGTTGCCACCGCCATGGCGACGTCCTACGCCGCCGAAGCAGCGCTCGGGCGCAGCGCGGCGGCCCTGGCCTTGCCCGTGGCTCCTGACACTTACATCAAGAACGCCATGGCTGAATTGCCCGGTTTGAAGGTCGAGACCGGCACAGGAGAAGAATTTCTTCATGCCAATGGCCTGTCAGGAAGAAACCGCTTCCGCGGCCTTGTTTTCAGCGACGGGCAACTGTCATTACGTGGCGTTGTCGCGCGTCCCGGACCTGCGGGGCGCATTCTGGTCTCCGTTGTTGTTCCGGTCACTCCCGAGTTCATCGAGACGCTGGCGCCGGAACTCGGTCCGATCCAGTTCAACGTTTTGCGCCCCACCAGCAGCAATATAAATTCGGTGGTTCCAAACGTGATTAATCCGCAGCAGTTCCAATCCTTACAGCAAATCGCGACGCAAGGGCGCCGCATTCCGCGGGCCGTGAATCCGTTTGACAAGCTGATCACGGGCATCGTTGGTCTGGACGTCCTGGACTTGGACGAGAAGCCGGGGCAGGCCGGACCCGCGCGGGTGTTCGTGGCATTCAGCACGCGGCCGTCGCTCCTGAACCGGCGGCTCTTCAGCCCGCTCGGGGATTTGGGCGGCGCGGCGGCCACGGCGCTGCTGGTGGTCGGCGCAGTGTTTCTGCTCATAGAAATCGGATCTTTGGCGACGGGAATCGTACTGACGCGAACGATTACCACGGCGGTCAACACCCTTTACACGGCGACTCAGCACGTGCAGGAGGGCGACCTCACGTTTCGCGTGAGACTGCCGCACCGGGATCAGCTCGCGGCGCTCGGAGAATCGTTCAATTCCATGACTCAGTCGGTTTCCACGCTCATCGAGGAACAGCGGCAGAGGCAAAAGCTCGAGAATGAGCTTTCCATTGCGCATGAAGTGCAACAACAACTGTTCCCGCGCTCGCTGCCGAACCTGAAGGGAATCGATATCGAAGCGATCTGCCGCCCGGCCAGAGTGGTCAGCGGAGATTATTACGATTTCATACGCATTTCTCCCACGCGGTTGGCCATTGCGGTCGCGGACATCAGCGGGAAGGGAATTTCCGCGGCGCTCCTGATGGCCAGCGTTCAGGCCGCGCTGCGCAGCGATGTCCTGCGCTTGCGGAGCGGGCAACCCGGCACCCGCCACGAGCTGATTGACACCGCCGAAATTGTTTCGCATTTGAATTTGCATTTATTCCGCAACACTTCCGACGAGCGTTATGCGACAGTTTTCTTTGGGGTCTATGACGCGGAGACCCGCCAGCTCCATTACACCAACGCCGGGCATTTGCCCCCGCTCTATATTTCCGGCAACAACGTCAGGCGTTTGGAAACCGGCGGAATGGTCGTGGGTCTGTTCAACGATGTGCCGTTTGAGCAAGGCGCCGTGGAAATAGAACACGGTGGGATGCTCATTGCGTACAGCGACGGCTTGATCGAGCCGGAGAACGTGTACGGCGAGGAATTCGGCACCGAACGCCTGATCGAAGTGGCCACACGCAATAGGCACGCATCATCCCATGAGATTGCCGAGGCCCTGATGCGCGCCGCCGAGGAATGGTCCGGGTCTCCCGAGCAGGCGGATGACATGACGGTAATCGTGATGCGTTTTTCAGAGAATCCCGCGGAGAAGCGCGCGTGAAAGTCCTGACCGCGGCACAGATGCGCGAGGCGGACCGGCTGACCACCGAGCGTAACGGCATTCCCAGCGTTGAATTGATGGAGAACGCGGGAACGGCAATCGCCGACTTTTTGCGCGAACAATTTCCGGACTTCGCTAAACGGAAAATCCTGGTGCTGTGCGGGAAGGGAAACAACGGCGGCGATGGCATGGTTGTCGCCAGGAAGTTGAGAGAGTCCGGTTCGTCGGCGATTGTTTTTCTTTTTGCGAATCCGGGCTCGGTCCAGGGAGATGCGGCGGCGAATTTGAAGCGCTGGCAGCAGAGCCTTGGGGAATTGTACGTGGTGACGAGCGACGCCGAATGGGCATCCGCGCGCCCGGCACTCTCGGAAGCGGACCTGATCGTCGACGCGCTGCTGGGCACCGGGCTGCGCGGCCCTGTCGAAGGGTTGCTGGGCGCGGTGATCGCAGACCTGAACGAGGCGCGGGAAAAGGACCGCGGCAAGACGATCGTCGTGTCCGTGGACATGCCCTCCGGGTTGGCTTCCGATTCGCAGGATTTCGGCGGTCCGGTGGTGAACGCCGATTACACGGTGACGTTGACTGCGCCGAAAGTGGGGCAGCTCGTTTTGCCGCACTCGCAATGTTGCGGCGTGCTGTTGGTAAGGGACATTGGCACGCCGCCGGAGTTGCTCGAATCCGATCCGCATTTGAAGATTCACTGGATCGAGCCGGAGGAGTTTCGCGCCCTGCCGTTTGTGCGCGATCCGGTCGCGAATAAGGGGTCGTACGGGCACGCGTTGATCGTTGCCGGGTCGCTCGGGAAATCCGGAGCGGCCATCCTATCAGCGCGCGGCGCGTTGCGCTCCGGAGCGGGACTTGTGACCGTGGCTACTCCACAGGACGTGCTGCCGATCGTGGCCGGAGGAATGCCGGAAATGATGACCGCGGCGCTGGCGGCCACGGAAGCCGGGACGGCCAGTCTTCGCAATCTGGACTACGGACGATTTGCCGAAATCCTGAAGGGCAAAAGCGTTCTGGCGATCGGACCGGGACTGTCCATGCAGAACGAAACACAACAATTCATTCGCTCCGTGGTCGGCGAATCTCAGATTCCGGTCATTCTGGATGCCGATGGATTGAACGCTTACGACGGCATGGCCGAAACACTGACCGAGCGTCATGCCTCGGCCATGGCGTTGACACCGCATCCTGGGGAAATGGCACGCCTCATTGGAATGACGGTCAAGGAAGTGCAGGCGCGCCGGCTGGACGTCGCGCTCGAAGCGGCTGGACGCTGGCGAGCGCATGTCGTGCTGAAGGGCTTTCATACCATTCTTGCCACGCCCTCCGGCCGCGCCTTCATCAACACCACCGGGAATCCCGGAATGGCGACCGGCGGAACGGGCGATGTGCTCACCGGAATTCTGGCCGGCCTGACCGCGCAGTTCGGCATTGAGGATTGGGCGCGTGTGCTAAGTTTAGGAGTGTACTTGCACGGGCTGGCGGGTGACATCGCCGCGTCGCGCGTGGGACAAGCGCCGCTGATCGCATCGGACCTGATCGATGCTATCCCGGAGGCGTATGCGCGGGTTGCAGGCGCGAAGTAGAACATGCTTCAGCCTCTTTGGTTTCTCGCCGGCCGTTTCCGCGGTCCGCTACCGAAAAGAAGTTCGCGCCGAAAGCCGAGCAGGCTGAAGAGGCTGTGGAAAAAATCAAACTATTGTCATTCCGAGGCGCGCCGCGCCCCTAGGAATCTCTCATTTCCGCCATTTAAACCAGAGAGAGATTCCTCGCTTCGCTGAATGACAAACTAAAATACTTTTTCCGCGGCCTGTGAATCCCGTTCCACGAAATGGACCATGAGAAATGAGCGCTAAGGAATTCATAACCCACTCCTCGGATGAAACCATCGCCAAAGGGAGGGAAATCGCGGCCGAACTACGGCCGCCCGTCCTCGTGCTTTTGAAGGGCGACCTCGGCAGCGGCAAAACCACCCTGACCAAGGGAATCATCAGCGGGCTGGGCGCCGCCAGCGAAGAAGAGGTCACAAGTCCGACATTCAATCTCGTCCACGAGTTCCGGCCGGGTGCCCATCATCACCAATCCGAAGGCAACGAGCGAAGTTATCTCCCCTGCACGGTCTACCACGTCGACCTCTACCGCATCGAAAGCTTTCATGACCTCGAATCTCTTGGATTGGAGGACGCCCTCTCGGAAAGGGCCATCGTGATTGTCGAGTGGCCGGAGCACTTTACGCTACGCACCGATTGGCCCGCCGTCGAGATCCGTCTCGAACATGCCGGCGGGGATTCCCGCCGGATCGCCGTTTCAAATCTGCATGATGGGACCGAATCCAGGTAACTTCATTGATGCGCGTCTGGCGCCCTGGTTGAGGCTTTCCGGATTTCAGTATGCCGCAATCGAAACCTGCGCACAGGCTCACCAATCGCGGTGATGATCAGCACACCGGCGATGATGGCAAGCGCGTCGCGAAGGGTCTGCATGGAACCAAGGGTCACGAGCAGGCTGGTCGCCAGCGCGGCGGGCTGACCGGCCTTTAGCAGCAGGGTGACGAGCGTAGTCAGCGTCGTTGCCAGAGCCATGGCCCAGAGGCGATCCGCCGTTATGCGTCCTGTGGAGAGAACGTTGGGCTGGTTCCAAGCATTCAGCAGGAGCACGGACAGAAAACCAGAACCCAGGCCGATCAGGTGCCCAGCCACGATATTGTAAGGTCTGGCGCTCTTCAGTTGCGGTTGTTCCACCAGTTCGTACGCCGTGGGTCCGAGGCTCGCGAAGATCAAAGGCTGCTTCGTGGCCCAACCGATTGTAGCCAAGGCGAGCACCAGTCCGCCTTCTCCCGCGGTTGCCCAGAACATATCCTTCCACTTTCTCAAAATCACACCTCCGGAAAACCGCCGGGCGGGCGCTCCGTAATTTCAGTGTATCGCAAGTTGTTCCCACGCAATTTCGAGTGGCGTCTGTGGGTTGCTGGATCTGTCTTATATTTACTCCGGGGATTCTGATCGGCGACCGACGGTCCGGCGCCTATTCTCAGCCGTCGGACCGCGCCTGCGCTGCAAATGCCCGATCTGCTGTTAACAAGTTGGGTTCGCCGCCTTGTTCACGCCATACCTGCTTGTTACCCTTGAATTGAGCGACGCGTCGCACCTTATGCCCGAACATTCGTCCATGCTCTGCGCAGGTTCGCCCGCGCGAGTTAACCTGAAGCCCTACTCTGCAGAGCTTCCACTTGGAACGCTGGCCGTCGGCGTTGACAATATCCACCATGACGTCTTCCTTAGCCCGGCATTTGTCGAGACCACCGAAACTTACCTGCTGGAATACATCCGGCAGATCGCCAATCTTCCTTTTCTTTCGCAGACGGACCGTCTGCAGGCCGAGCGGCGCCTGGTGCCCCGCCGGGAGGCCAATCGCAAAGCGCTTCGCGCGGCAGAACCTCACTCCTGGAAGCGCCAGCTTTCCGACCTCCTGCACGGAGGACTTCGGCAGGCCAAGTTCGAGAAAAATATTGAGATCGACCTGCTTCTCCGGGTGACCTTGTTGAAATACCTGACCCAGGAAATCGCCGCGCAGTTCTCAAACCTGCTGCTGGAAGGCAAGGAATGGATCCGAGGACGGGGCGCCCACTTCGATCACACTGAGCACGCCCAGGTGATCAAAGCGCGCCTCGCCGAATTGCAGGCCGACCGCCGCAACCTGTTCCGGAGCGTGGGCCAGCATGTGTTCCAGGCGATTCTGGAACTGGAGGAGAACAGCCTGGGCAGATCGCGAAAAGCGCTGTTCGGCGAAGAAAGCTCGGCCGCTTACGACATTTTGAACAATCGCCTGGCGTTTGTGGACGGCGGCAAGGACGATGTTTTTTTTCTCGAACAGTACGTCCTGCTCGGAAATTATGTGCGCGATCCAGACCGCTTTGAGATGATCGACGGGGTGCTGCTGGATTTCCTGCGAGACTCAATTCTTGAGGGCGACCAGGGAAGCGACTGGAACGAATCGCGTCACGGCCACCAAAAACTTGTGGATTGTGCCGCGGTTTACCGGGAGGAGATCGCCCGGCTGGAGGCGGAACGCGACACTCTGGCGCGCAAGCTGGAACGTTCCGAAAGCCTCATGGGGCGCGTCGGATTCGGGTCCGCTCCGGCGACGCTGCGGGCCTCGATCTCCGGTGTGGAAGAACGTCTGCGCGGCGTCCGGCGCAAACTGGATGATTCGACTCCGCTGATTGAAGCCTCTCGTAACCAGGCCGACTACCTGGCCAAGCAGCATCGCGAGCGGCTGGGCGATTATCTGAACCAGCCGGAAAACGCGCGCCGGTTGTTCGATCCCGCCGCGCCCGGGGAACCGCACGGAGGCGCGGCCGAACTGCGCTCGCATCTGCTGGATGATTTGATCAGCCGGCTGGAGCAGCGCGACATGGTCGTGCATATTCTAGCCAGCTACCAGTTGCGGAATATCTGCCATGATTACTGCCCGCCCATCCACTTGCAGCAGCTGAAGAAAGCACTGGTGTCGCGGGAGGAATTCAAGCGCGTCGAGGACATCCTGAAACAGTTTCCCGCCCGGCAATATTCCACGCAGCGCATTGACGAATTGTTCAAGAAAATCCGCAAAACGCCGCGCGAGGACATTCGCGCGGTGGTCCTGCGCTTCGCCGAGGACTTCATGCGGCTGCGCCGCGATACCCGCAATTATGAACGGTTGAGCGCGGCCATGGAACGCGTCAATCTGGTTCGCAACGAACGCACGCGGGAACTTTCGGAGATGAATCACAGCTTGTATGAGTTTCTGCTACCGGAGGAAGCCCGGCCCGCCGAGGACCGTGTGGTCTCTCACACCATCATCAAAGCGGACGTGCGTGGCTCCACAAAGATCACGCAGGAACTCCTGGCGCGCGGCCTGAATCCAGCGTCGCTCTTCAGCATGAATTTCTACGAGCCGGTGAAGCGCATCCTGGAACGCTATGGCGCGGCGAAGGTTTTTATCGAGGGCGACGCGCTGGTGCTGGCGATCTACGAAACAGAATCTAACCGCGCGCAGCAACGCGCCGTGTCGAAAGCCTGCGCCCTGGCCAGGCAAATACTTGCCGTGTCCTCCGCCTATAATGAACGGCCGGAGTCAGCCGACCTGCCCCGGCTCGAGCTGGGCTTGGGAATCGCGTTTCAGCCATCGCCGCCGACGTACTGGATGGACACCGATTCGCGCATCATGATCTCGCGCGCCCTGAATCTTTCCGATCGCCTTTCGAGCTGTTCCAAGGCCGCCAAGCGCATGTTGTCCCGGAACCCGTCGCCATTTCGCCTGTTTCTATTCCAGACCATGACCGAAGGTGTGGCCGAGGACGAGGCCGACGAATTCCTGATCCGCTTCAACTTGAACGGTGTGGAGCTGAACGATGAAGGATTCCAGAAACTCCAGGAAGAAATTGCACTATCGCCTCTGGAGGCTGACTGCGTCATGCCCTGGGGAAAAGAACGCGTCACCTTTTTCTGCGGCGAAACACCGGTGGGCGACGGCGTTGAACCGGTTCTGATCCGCAGGGGATTCATCCGCCAAATGTTGCCGGGCGGAAAAATCGGAGAGGCCGGGACGCGCCCCTATTATGAAGTTTGCGTAAGTCCGCAGGCGTTGGAGCTCGTCGAATATCTCGCGGCTACAACCGCAACCCGGCGCGCGTGAAATAGTAGGATACTTCCGGCGGTCGCGGGCACTTTGACTGCGAGCCGTCTCGCCTAAGCCGTCCATGAGCCGAAGCAAATCCAGGAAAAAATCCCGAAAGTTCAGCGCCGGCAGCGAGGCGCGACGCCGCGCCCGCGAACTGGCCGGACCCCCGCCTGCCGCCAGAGTGATCCCCGACAAGCGCCTGAAACCGCCGAAACACAAAAAGAAATGGGAGGAGTAGGACAGGCTCTTTAGCCTGCCTGCTTTTGGATTTCGAAATGACTGGGGATTTGAGCGCCCTGGTATCGACGTGCGCGAACCCGATTCCGATAATCGTGCCGCCATGAATCCAAATCAGACCGCTGAACTCCGTCCTGTTAAACGCTAATGAATATGCCGCGTTTTCTTCTGCATGTAATCCATCAGCAGGTATTGGCCCAGAGTGTAGGGCGTCGTGAAGTAGGCCTTGCCGCGGCACAGCTCGGTTACTTTTTGCACGAAATGCACCAGGCTGTAGTCGCTGGCCAGCATGAATGTATTGATCAAAATTCCCGAGCGGCGGCAGCGGCCCACTTCCTCGAGGGTTTGCGTCACGACCAGCGGATCGAGGCCGAAGGCGTTCTTGTAGATGCGCCCGTCGTCCAGCGTGAGCGCCGAAGGCTTGCCGTCCGTGATCATTACGATCTGCTTCATGTCTTTTTTCTGGCGCGCTAGGAGGCGCCGTGCCAGCCGCAAGCCTTCGCGCGTATTCGTGTAGTAGGGGCCAACCTGCACGCGCGCCAGTTCGCCCAGCGGCATTTCCTCCGCCGAATCGTGGAACAGCACTAGGTGCAACGAGTCGCCGGGATATTGCGTGCGGATCAGATGCGAAAGGGCAAGCGCCACTTTCTTGGCCGGCGTGAAGCGATCCTCGCCGTAAAGAATCATGCTGTGGCTGCAGTCCAGCATCAGCACGGTGGCGCAGGAACTCTGATATTCGGTCTGGTGAACCATCAAATCCGGGTAATCGAGCTCGATCGGAACTTTGGAGCCTTCGCGGCGCACGGCGTTAAATAGCGTCCCGCTGATATCCAGATTAAGCGTGTCCCCGAATTCATAGGCGCGCGAGATGCCACCGGATTCGACTCCGGTCGCCAGATCGCGCGTATCGTGCCGTCCGAAGCTGCTTTTGCCGAGCGATCCCATTAAATCCTTCAGCGTTTTAAATCCCAAAAAGTCGATGGTTTTGTCCGTGATTTCAAACCGCGCTTCGCTCTCTCGGTCCCGGTCGCGACCCTGGCCCACTTGCCCGCGGGGAGTTTTGTCCGGAGGCGCCGTGACCTGCGGGTTGCCGGTGACATAGCCTTCCTGCATCAGCCGGTCGATCAACTGGTCGATCAGCTCTTTCATCTTGGCGTCCATCTGTTCGGGAGTGCCGTCCAGCAAATCCTGCAATTCCTGGTTGGGAAGCAAATCGCCTTCTTCGAGCGCGCGCTGGATCGCCTGGCGCAATGATTCCATCGATTTTTCCGGGTCCATTTCGGAGAGCCCGTAAAACTGGGACTCGTAACCGCTCTGGAGAAAAAAGTCGGAGAGGCGTTTGACCAGTTCCTGCAAGTCGACTCCGTCGGCCGGCTCGCCCGTGTATTTGGTGTAGCGGATGAATTTGGTCATAAGCTGCGGCCCAAACAACAAAGTGCTATCGAATCGGCTTAGTTGAATTGCCGCCGGGGCGGGCGCGCCTGCTGCTCGCGCGGCTCGGGCGCCTTGGGGCGTTCGGCATGAAATCCGCGTTCTTCGTTACGGCTGATTCGCTTGTGCGCCCAGAGTCCCTCGAGAATGAATTCCGCCGCCGCGGCCATTCCCGCCGGGCCGTTGCGCCCGTCGGCGCCGAGGCGCTCGATATGATCCATGAGCCCCTGGATTTTCTTGAGCTGCGCGAGCGATTCCGCCGCCGGCGCGCTCTCCGGCACTTTCAGTTCGCCGCCCAGTTCAAACCATTGCACGACGGGCTGAAGATTCGCGCCCTCCATTCGGCTGGTGAAAACCTTGCCCACCGCGCCGCGGATCAGTTCCCGCGCTATATTTTCCGCGCCGCGCAACTCGCCTTCGTACTCCAGCTCCATTTTCCCGGTGATGGCCGGAAGGGCGGCATAGACGTCCGCGATTCGAGCCGAGGAGCGCGACTCGCGATTGCGCACGCCGCGCTGTTCCGCGCTGCTGACCACGCTTTCCAGGCAGGCAATCGGCAAACGCTGGCTTACCCCGGACCGCTTGTCGATGCGCTTATCGTCGCGCGCCAAAAACGCGACCAGTTCGACGACTTCGCGCAGATAGTCGGGAATGTCCACGGCGGATCGGCCGCCGTCGCGCTTCACCCAGGCTTCTTGAGCCGTGATCGAGACGCCTTCCTCAACCGTCGCTGGATAGTGCGTGCGAATTTCCGATCCGATGCGGTCCTTGAGCGGTGTGATAATTTTTCCGCGCGCGGTGTAGTCGTCGGGGTTTGCGGTGAAGACCAGCAACACGTCCAGCGGCATGCGCACCGGGTAGCCCTTAATTTGAATGTCGCCTTCCTGCATGATGTTGAAGAGCCCCACTTGAATTTTCCCGGCCAGATCGGGCAGCTCATTCACGGCAAAGATTCCGCGATTGGCGCGCGGCAGAAGACCGTAGTGAATCGTGAGTTCGTCGCCCAGGGCGCGGCCCGAGCGCGCCGCCTTGATCGGATCGACGTCGCCGAGAATGTCGGCGATCGTAACGTCCGGCGTGGCCAGCTTTTCGACGAAACGCTGATCGCGCGGCAGCCAGGAGATGGGCGTGGCGTCGCCCTTCTCGGCGATCAAGTCGCGGCACCCGCGGCACAGCGGCGCCAGGGGATCGTCGTGAATTTCGCAGCCGGAGATGTACGGGATTTCCTTATCCAGAAAGTCGATCAGGCCGCGCAAGATGCGGCTCTTGGCCTGCCCCCGCAATCCCAGCAAAATAAAATTGTGCCGCGCCAGCAGCGCGTTCGCGATCTGCGGCAGAACCGTTTCTTCGTAACCGTGAATGCCCGGGAAGAGCGGCTCGCCAGCTTCGAGCTTCTGGAGAATATTGGCGCGAAGCTCGTCCTTCACCGTGCGCCGCGCCGCTCCAGGCCCATAGCCGGGAAGCTTTTTCAATTCGCCAAGCGTTGCGGGTTTATTGGTCATCGGGGTCCCCTGAATCAAGTCGCGGCTCCATTATATGCCACATCGCAAATTGATGCAGAATCCAGTAGCAGCGCGGAACTCCTGACTGTGGTTGTTTCAAACAGCGCGGCTGGAAACTTCGATATGAAACTCTGAGCAGGACACGCTTGAAGCTGTCCTACTTACATCTACAGCTTGGCATGCCCGTTCCCCGCGGCTTTCCCTCGCACGTGCTCGCGCCTTTGCAGTTGCGGATACCATTCCGCGAGATGCGCGACGAGTTGGCCCTGGCGTCTGCCTTCCGAGCGAATTTCCAGCAGGCCTTGGCGGACCACAGCATCGACCGGCAATTCCGACGCCACATGATATGCAAGCGAGATGCCGCCTTCAGTTTCGAATCGCGGCGCGTCTTCGCCGTACAAAAGCCGGTAACACTGGTTGCAAAGTTCCTCGAGCCGCGAGGAAACCGCGTCTTCGACGTCGGTGAAATCCTCTTCCAGAAATTCGACGTCTCCTTCCAGATAGGGCTTCTCGTCATAAGTCCCGAGGACCTGGAAGGCGTTCTGTCCGGCCGTCAGAATGTCCGAGCGGCCGTCGTCGTATTCCTTGAGCACCTTCACGATTAGCGCGGAGCACCCGACTTTGGCCAGATTTCCCCGGTCCACGAAAACAAGTCCAAATGAGGATTGTGAATCGATGCATTCGCGCGTCATCTGTCGGTACCGTGGCTCAAAAATGTGCAAAGGAACGGCTTGGCCGGGGAAGAGCACGATATCCAGGGGAAACAATGGGATGCGCAGCGGAGTCATGGATGTCCGCAAAATATGATAACAGAACCCCTCGGGCGAATCCCCAAACCGGCTCGCGCGTTTTAAGAATCAAGGCATGGATTTGCGCGAAATGCAATCCATTAGTTCCTGTAGAAAGGCCTTAGATGCGGCATTTGAGCCGGTCGTGCGAAGAATTTAAATCGGCAAAAATAAATATCGGCTGGCGCTTCTCTCTGGCCATCGCCCGCCCGAAAATGTTATAGCTAAAACAACAGCCCGGGAGGACACTGTGCCGGATCAAGACAATGTGAAAGCTGGAGACATTACCAAACGCGTTGGAGTCGAAGTCATCCGCGCCCGTGGCGTGGATGTGGACAAACTCATCAAGATGCTGGTGGCGAATGCCGCCGCGGAATTCGCCAGCACCTACTACTACTATACGATTCTCCGAATGAATCTGGCCGGCTACGAGGATTATAAGGAAATTTGCGAAGATGCACGCCTCGAAGACCGCGCCCATTGGGAACTGATCGTTCCCAGAATATACGAACTCGGCGGACAACTGCCGAACGATCTGAAAGCGTTTCACGACCAGGCCGGTTGCGTCGCCGCGAAGCTGCCGGACCCGCCGACCGTGGTGAACATTTTAACGTTGCTGCTCGAATCCGAGCGCTGCGCCATCCGAAGCTGGAGCGCCGTTTGCGACGTGACCTTCGGCAAAGATCCCCGAACCTATGATCTCGCAGCCCGCATCCTGAACGAGGAAATCGAACACGAAGCTTGGTTCATCGAATTGCTGGCCCACGAGCGCGACGGCAAGTCCATGCCCTCGGGACACTTCCGCCGCGGCGAGCCCGGCGAAGCGCCCTACAGCAAGAACCGGGGCTTCTACAATCCATAAGCGAAAATTCTATCGGGTGGAACTTAAAACTCCCGAAGGCATCCGCGTCATTTCCTGCGCCGACAACGAGTCTGTGCTCGATGCGGCTGCGCGGGCGGGCATTGTGCTTCCCTCGATGTGCCGTCAAGGACAGTGCCTGACCTGCGCAGCGCGTTTAGTTCAAGGCGAAGTTGACCAAAGCGCGGCAGCTGCGTATTTCCCGGAGGATCGCGCGGCCGGATTCGTGTTGCCATGCACGTGCCGTCCGCGGTCGGATTTGGTCTTGGTCACCAACCAGCAGTGGGAAATGCGGATGCACCGCAGTGCGCACAAGCTTCCCGCTCCATACGCCTGAGCGCGCGATTCGCCCGGTTCGCATCGCGGACCACCCCCTGATTCGCTTCGGTTATTTTCTGGTGAGAAACAGCATGTCGTAAAGCCAGCCGGCGGCAACGCCGCCTGCGAGCGGCCCGATCCAGTAGACTCCGTGGTTCGTCCAGTGATTCGCAGCCAGCGCCGGACCGAAAGCGCGAGCGGGATTCAGCGCCGCTCCCGTGAACGGCTCTCCGAAGAGCACGCCGGCCATGACCACCATTCCGACGGCCAAGCCTGCCGCCGTGCCGAATGTTCCGCGCTCATCGACCACCGTCGCGAAGGCAACCAGTACCAGGAAAAACGTCATCGCCGCTTCAAAAATCATGCCATCGGTGCGCGAAAAACCGCTGGCCAGGTCCGGCGTGCCCAGTTGCACGGGCCCCCACACGTCGACAGGCAAGCGCCGAAGCAAGTACGCGGCAGAAACGCCTCCCGCAAGCTGAACGACCCAATAGGCAACCGTATCGAACGTGGAAAGCCGGCGTGTAACCCAGCATCCGATGGTGATCGCGGGGTTAAAATGGCCGCCGGAAATATGGCCCAGGGATGCGACCATCGCGCTGGTCGCTAATCCGTAGGCTAGCGCAATCCCCACGATTCCGAAGCCGGCTTGTCCGTTTGTGCTGGTGCGTAGGTATTGATCGGCGCAAATCGATCCCGCACCGAAAAAGATCAAGGCGAATGTTCCGAAAAATTCCGCTGCGAGCTTCTGAGGTTTTGAGTACATGAACGTAAGTAGAACAGGCTTCAGCCTGTTGTTTTTCCGCCGGATGAACCGAAAACCAACAGGCTGAAGCCTGTTCTACTTAAAAGCAACTCCGTCAAGCATTCAGCGCAAGACCCTCGTTTTTTTTGGAAAATTTACCGCGTTCCTGCGCCCAGCGGAACGCTCACCGGCGTGAGCCAGCTATGCCGGTCCGTCTTGGCCCCGCTGAGGATCGCGAAAAATTCCTCCTGTAGGGCCTTGGTGATCGGCCCGCGCGATCCCTTGCCAACCTTGATCCGGTCAATCGAACGCAGCGGGCTGATCTCGGCCGCCGTGCCCGTGAAAAACACTTCGTCGGCGATGTACAGCATCTCGCGGGGAATCACCTGCTCGCGCACCTGGATTTTCATTTCCTCGCAGAGCGTGATGACCGAACTGCGCGTGATTCCGGGCAGCACGCTATTTCCAATCGGCGGCGTGAACAGCACTCCATCCATGGCCACGAAGATGTTCTCGCCCGAGCCTTCGCTCACGCAACCGTTCGTGTCCAGCGCGATGCCTTCGGAATAGCCGTTGGCGTGGGCTTCCATGTGAATCAGTTGCGAATTCATGTAGTTCGCGGCGGCCTTGGCCATGCTCGGCAGCGTGTTGGGTGCCATGCGGTTCCAGGAGCTGACGCAGACGTCAACCCCCTGCTCGATCGCCTCCGGGCCGAGGTAGCGTCCCCACTCCCAGCACGCGATGTACACTTCGGTCGGCACGGACGTTCCACCGACGCCGATATCACCGTAGCCACGCAGCGCGATCGGGCGGATGTAGCACGAGCTCATTTTGTTGACGCGCACGACTTCCGCGGCCGCATTCGAGAGTTCCTCCGCCGTGAATGGCAATTCCAGCCGGTAAATCTTTCCGGAATTCACCATGCGCTGCATGTGTTCGCGCACGCGAAAGATGGCCGGCCCGTTCTTGGTTTCGTAGCAGCGAAGGCCCTCAAACACCGCCGAAGCGTAGCTGACCACGTGGGAAAGGACGTGAATGTGCGCATCCTCCCAGCGGATCAGTTTGCCGTTGTGCCATATTTTTTCTGTCGGTTTGATTGCCATCGGCGTTCTCCACGCTGCACTTCATCGCAAGATTTGGGCCGCGCTGAAAGGAACGGATAAAATTATAGCACACCGCTTCGCATCGCCCCTGTGTCGTGGAAGCCGCAAATCGAAGGCAGGAATGCCAATTTGGCCGGTGTGGAACAGGCTTCAGGCCTGTCCTACTCAGTGCTCGATCCGTTGCATCGAGAAAGGTTCGTGGATGGAATTCAAGTCCTTCATGGCGTGGCTGCGAAGGTTTCCGTAATACGTCTCCCAGGCCCCAAGCAGAAGAAAGGGGAGAATCGCGGCCGTTGCCCAGAGCTTTGCGCGCCGCGGGGCTTTCGACTCAGGTTCCCAGCGAAAAAGTTGCGCCGCAATTAGAAATGCAATCAGCGCACAGCCGATCAGGGAGGCCATGTACGCGCCCAAGCCCACAACACCCGTTTGATCGATGAGCGATTGTTGCAGGCCGCTCACCAGATAGGTTGCCGGAAGAAAAACAGCGATCGCCTGAACGGATCCCGGCAGCATGGCGAAAGGAAATGTTGCCCCGGAAATGAACAGGAACACAAACCAGATGATTTGGGCGATGATTTGCGTTTCGTGCATGGTATTGGTCACGCTCGCGACAATCAACCCCAATGAAGCGAAACAGATTGTCCCCAGCGTAACCAGAATGAGGACCGACAACAGGTTTCCGAAGCTTGACATGTGGAACAGCCATCGTGAAAGAGCAAACTCGATGATGATTGTGGGCAACGTCAGGAAATAGTTGGAAAGCAGGCTGGACGCAAGCATGGCGCTCGCGCCAACCGGTGTGACGCGAAACCTGCGCAGGATGCCCTGCTCGCGAAACGTCACCAGCTGAACGCTGAGACCCCAGAAGCTGCCCATGACGGTGAGCGCTAGAACGTCCGCAAGCAAGTAGGGAACCGCATGCACCGCGCTTCGGCCGAAAATCCCCATGTAGAAGAAGAGAAACGCGATCGGCATAATCAGGCTGAAGAACAGGAACGCCCGATTGCGCATGGCCAGCCCCATTCGGCTCATCGTAAGCGCCCAGGTATGGCGGAGCACGCGGCTCAATCGCGCAACCTTCTCCCGGTCAATTCGAGGAAGATATCCTCGAGCGACGGGGCGGAAATTTCCAGGCTGACCAGCTCGTTGTTTTGCTCTTCCAGATGTTTCACCAGGGCCACGATCGTGCGCGGCACGCGTGTCGAATAGAGAAGATAATCGCCGGCTTCGGCGCGGCATTCGGTTACGCCTTCCAGGGTACTCAGCGCGCCGTCCGTTTCGGGCTTGGCGATGCGCACGGTAATGCGCGTGACCGCGCCGGAGCGCTCCTTCAATTCGCGAGGCGTGCCTAGCGCGATAACTTTTCCGTGGTCTACAATCGCGACGCGGTCGCAAAGCCGTTCCGCTTCCTCGATGTAGTGCGTGGTCAGAAGAATGGTTTTCTTTTCCTTCTTCAGCTCTTCGACAATGTCGTAGATTTCGCGCCGCACCTGCGGGTCCAGGCCAGCGGTCGGTTCGTCGAGGAAGATCACCCGAGGTTCGTTCACCAGCGCCATGGCCAGCGCCAGGCGCTGCTTCTGGCCGCCGGAGAGCTTGGCGTAGAAGGCATTACGCTTTTCTTCGAGGCCGAACCGTTTAAGGAGCTCTTCTGTGCCTCGTCGGCGGGGATAAAAACTGCCAAACAGGTCCAGCGCTTCGTGTACGCGCATCTTGTCCGGCAGCGCCGTGGCTTGCAAGGCAGCCCCGATCACATATTTGAACTCAACGCCGCTCGCCTGCGGGTCGAGCCCGCAAACGTTCACGGTGCCGCCATCCTGGGTGCGCAGCCCTTCGAGAATCTCGACCGTACTGGTCTTTCCGGCGCCGTTGGGCCCAAGTAGTCCGAATACTTCGCCCTCCTGCACGGCGAAGCTTACTCCGCGCAATGCCTCCACGTCGCCGTAACGCTTGGTCAGATTGTTGACTTCAATCGCAGTCCCGCTCAGCATGAGTCCATATCTATAACACAATCTGCTGGCGCGGCGCGAACCCACACGCCGTTCGAAAATGTAGAGTCTTGATCTTCACTCTGTGGCGGATGCCCATCCGAATGGCGGCCGACCCCGACAGGCTCCGTCTCGAGTTCCGAACGCCTTTCCGCGGCCTCTTCCAGCCGTTCGAGATGGCGACCGGGAATCTGGTCTTTCCGGACAAAAATATCGCGGGGAATCGCAGGCTTGCGCGGACTGAACGCACGAGCACGGCGATAAGTTGGCGGGCGCCAGTCTCCCGGCGCCCGTCAGCCATCGTAGTCCGCTGCCAAATTGCTGGAAGCTACGCTTACATCACCTCTAGGGCTTTATTGCTCCCCTCAAATTCGATCTCTTGCAACTGATTGTTCGCGGACAATGTTGTGCTGTTGTACTGGGACTTGTATTGCAGCGTCTTCCAGTCGCACGGCGCGGTGACTACGGTCTTGTCGTCACGCTCGAAACTAACCTTCTTGCCGTCGATCACGACTTCATACTTCCCAGGAGCCAGGGTTGTTCCGTCGACCTTGGCGGAGGAATCCAGGGAAATGCTCGTCTTTTGGATTTGAGTTTCGTTCGTCGGTTTCGGTCGGGCGGATGCGAGTACGGGCAAGGCTACGAGCGCCGCGGCGGAAAGAATAGCAGTGCATGTAAGTTTAGTTATAGACATCGGACTATTTCTCCTTCCCCTCCACTGAGGGAACAGCTGCTCTATCGCGGAATGAAGGCCCCTGCGCAGGAGTGGATCCCGCGGGCTGGTGGGTGGGAAACCGCTGACTTCGCGGGAATAGCCCTCTACGTTATTAGATGCGGCAAACGCGAAATGGTGAGCCGCAAACGTTGGTTGCTGACGTTGATTGCTGACGAGGAGAAGAGCGAAGGCTGAGCCAGCGGCTCTCAACCGATCGAGCGGACTAACACAAACGGATAGAAGCCATACTCAGGGCCTGTGTTTCTTCTTCGCGGGCGCCGGCCGCCGATTGTTTTTAGGTTTCCACTCATAATCTGCGAAATTCTCGATGCGCTTCTCGGCCAGCGTGAGCCCTTCCGATTCCAGCAGTTTCCGCTGGAGCGATGCTTGCGGTTCACGAATAAGCAACCTACCGCCGGCGCCAACCACGCGGTGCCACGGCACTCCCTGACCGCTGGGACACGCCGCCATGGCGCGGCCAGCGGCTCGCGCCCCGCCCGGCAGTCGCACGGCTCTGGCCACCTGGCCGTAGGTCATCACCCGGGCGCGGGGGATTTTTTTTACGAGTTCGAATACAAGATTCCAATTCATCGGATTCATTCCCCGAATGCGTCAGTGTAGCGGTACTAGTTCGAACGCACTAGCGGCTTCGTCCTTTCGAACCATAGTCCACAGCGGTTCTTGGGCGCATGCTTGCCATCGTTGGTGACTGATTCAGCATCTAAGTAAATGGGGAGCAAGAGGGGCGCGATCCAGGCGATTTCTCGGAGAACAGCAAAAGCGAAAAACACCGTTCGGAAGACGAGCCAGGGAGTTACTGATACGAGGCAATTTTCTGAACGATCCGACATCCAAATTGACACTGTAGTGGAAGCGCATTACACTACAAATTCGATGTCGGAGCCGGGAGTGTTCTATGGCCTTTCTACGGCGCAAGGGAAACACATTTTATCTGGTGCATAACGTCCGAGAGGGCGACCGCGTCAAGCAACTGCACTTGGCCAAGCTCGGCGCGCGTCCCCGTATCACGGACGACGTCGTGAGGCAAGTCACCCGTGCGTATCCCTTCGTGGACGTGAACTGGAACGAATTGCGCGAGCAGGTCAACAATCGCGTGGAGTTGTTCGATCCCAAGTCCAACCAGATTCAGAAGCTCGTTTCGACTTTGCGCAATCTCAACCTCGATCTGGCGGACCTGTTTCCGCCATTGCTCGATGTTTCCCACGCGCCTGAAGCGGGCCGGGAAATCATCACGCAGCTCCGTCTGCTGCACTCCACCGTAGGAGTCAAACTCGACCAGTTTGATCGCGCCCCGCACCGGGGTGTGTTAGCGGACCGGAAGTTCCGGTAGGAGAATGGTCATGAGCAGCAACCGCGCAGCACAACAACACCTCGATCCGACGCTGAGAAGCGTGGAATCGCAGGAATTTCAAGCCGCGCTCCGCAGCAAGGTCGTCGGCCAGGAAGAGGGCGTTCACGCGCTGGTGGACCTGTATCAGGTCTTCTGCGCGGGGATGAGCTCGACCGGACGTCCGGTGGGGAACCTGCTGTTTCTGGGGCCCACAGGCTCGGGGAAAACGCGCATCGTGGAAGCGGCGGCGGAGATTCTGTTCGGAGACCCGCGCGCGGTGATCAAGGTGGATTGCGCGGAGTTCCAGCACTCGCACGAGATCGCCAAGCTGATCGGTTCGCCTCCAGGGTACCTGGGGCACCGGGAGACGCATCCGCTGATCACGCAGGAAGCGCTGGCGCAGTACCACAAGGAAGACTTGAAGCTGAGTTTTCTGCTGTTCGATGAGATCGAGAAGGCCTCGGACGCGCTGTGGCAGTTGCTGCTGGGGATCCTGGATAAGGCGACGCTGACGCTGGGAGACAACCGGCGCGTGGATTTGTCACAGACGATGATCTTTCTGACGTCGAACCTGGGCGGGGGAGAGATCACGGAGTTGATGACGGGCGGAATGGGGTTTGTGCAGCCGAAGGACAAGCAGGAAGACCAGTTGGACGTGAAGGTGGAGCGGACGGCGCAGGAAGCGGCGAAGAAGAAGTTTTCGCCGGAATTCATGAACCGGTTGGACAAGGTGGTGGTGTTTCATCCATTGCGGCAGGAGCAGTTGGAGCAGATCCTGGAGATTGAGCTAGGGATGGTGCAGCAGCGTGTGCTGGACACGGGCCGCGGCCAGTTTCTGTTCCGGGTGACCGCCGGGGCGCGAAGGTTCCTCTTACAAGAAGGCACTGACATCAAGTACGGTGCGCGGCATCTGAAACGCGCCATTGAAAAATTCGTCGTTTACCCGCTGGCGAACCTTCTGGCCACGGAGCAGATTCGCTTCGGAGACATGCTGGTGGTGGACTGGGACGGCAAAGCAGCTCACCTGTCATTCCAGAAAGAAGGCGAAGGCGCGGTCGTGCCGACGCCGGCCAAAGCGGCTCGAGGCGCCGCGGCTCAGATCGCCAAAGCCACGGGCGGCAAAGCGATCGAAGCTCCGACTCAAGTCATCGTCCGCGAGGCCAAGGCTCCTGGAGTGCTGCCATCCGCAGCTCCTCCTCCCGTAGCCTCCGGACGCAAAAAAGTCGATCCGCAGTGATTCAGGAAGGGCAGGCGTCAGCCTGTCCGGTTTGGACCAGCCAATTCCACGAAGCATCCACAAGGACGGCCCAAGTTAAAGGGTCGCCCTAGTCGTCTCCACCCATCAATTGCGAAAGCGTTGACACGCCAAAGCTACCAGCGGCTGTACCAAAACAACCAATCATGTCTCTTCACGGGACAACCGGCTTCCGATCCACGTCCCCGGCTTGCGAGGCCTGAAGTTAGCAATCCAACAACTCCAATAAATTCAGATAGATAAATCGGCTCATCATTGAGAGGAGTTTGGTCACAGAGTTGCCAATAACTATAGGTCATGGCAGGACGGACAGATAAATCGAAACCCATCCCGCTGACGACGAGGGTGCAAAAAATGAGGCCTGAGAAAGCAAAACTCGATCCCAATCGCCACAGTTTCGAGTCCAGGGAATTTGAATCGGCCATGCGCCGCAGAATTGTCGGCCAGGAAGAGGGCGTGAGGGCCATTGCTGACCTCTATCAAGTCTTCCGGGCGGGGATGAGCTCGACCGGACGTCCGGTGGGGAACCTGCTGTTTCTGGGGCCCACAGGCTCGGGGAAAACGCGCATCGTGGAAGCGGCGGCGGAGATTCTGTTCGGAGACCCGCGCGCGGTGATCAAGGTGGATTGCGCGGAGTTCCAGCACTCGCACGAGATCGCCAAGCTGATCGGTTCGCCTCCAGGGTACCTGGGGCACCGGGAGACGCATCCGCTGATCACGCAGGAAGCGCTGGCGCAGTACCACAAGGAAGACTTGAAGCTGAGTTTTCTGCTGTTCGATGAGATCGAGAAGGCCTCGGACGCGCTGTGGCAGTTGCTGCTGGGGATCCTGGATAAGGCGACGCTGACGCTGGGAGACAACCGGCGCGTGGATTTGTCACAGACGATGATCTTTCTGACGTCGAACCTGGGCGGGGGAGAGATCACGGAGTTGATGACGGGCGGAATGGGGTTTGTGCAGCCGAAGGACAAGCAGGAAGACCAGTTGGACGTGAAGGTGGAGCGGACGGCGCAGGAAGCGGCGAAGAAGAAGTTTTCGCCGGAATTCATGAACCGGTTGGACAAGGTGGTGGTGTTTCATCCATTGCGGCAGGAGCAGTTGGAGCAGATCCTGGAGATTGAGCTAGGGATGGTGCAGCAGCGCGTGCTGGACACGGAGCGAGGCCAGTTCCTGTTTCGAGTGACGCCTGAGGCCAGGCAATATCTACTCCGGGAAGGGACCGATTTGAAGTATGGCGCGCGCCACTTAAAGCGAGCCATCGAAAGGCACGTCGTTTTTCAACTGGCCAATCTTCTGGCAACGGACCAAATCTGGTTCGGAGACATCGTCGTCATTGGCTCGGACGAGGAGAAGCAGTGCGTGTCATTTCATCGCGAGGGCCAGGGCGCCGCAATTCCGGCGCTAACTCGGCGTCGCTCGCGCACCACCTCCGTACGGAGCGCCGCAAGCGCTTCGAGCGATAACAAGATATCGCGGACGGAACTAGAGCCCGCGTTGACGCGGTGATGGGCTTAAGTAGAACAGGCGTTCAGCCTGTTGGTTTAAATTGTCCGCAACGCAGGCCGGGCGCTTCAAGAAAAATCATTCGACACGCATGGAAACCGCGCGAGGAAGTTCCATCTTCGACGGCAGGCCCCGATTCGAGCGCGGCCGCCTACCGTCCGTTGGAATTTGTTGTGGTTTTTGCCGCTGGCAGTTTGAGATCTGAGTTTGCCTGATTGAATATTTCGCCTGCCTCCTTTCTTCCGCACCTGATTAAAGCTTAAACGAGACAGGCTTCAATCGTGTCCTACCCGGTCACCTCTTCCATCTCAATACCGGCTTGCGGGCGGCGCCTACTTCGTCCAGGCGTCCTACTTTGGTGGAGTGGGGAGCTGTCTTTACGATTTCGGGAGTCGTGGCGGCTTCCTCGGCGATGGAGCGCATGGCGTCCACGAAGAAATCGCACTCCTGCTTGGATTCCGATTCGGTTGGCTCGATCATCATTGCGCCCGGCACGATCAGCGGAAACGCCGTGGTGTAGGGATGGAAGCCGTAGTCGATCAGGCGCTTGGCGATGTCCATGGTATTCACGCCGTTCTTTTTCTGCCGCGCATCGCTGAAGACAACTTCGTGCATGGAGGGCAGGTTAAAAGGCAGGTCGTAGACGTCTTCGAGCTTCTTGCGAATGTAGTTGGCGTTCAGGACCGCGTCTTCCGTCGCCTGGCGGATTCCCGGCCCATAGGCCAGTGTGTAGGCCAGAGCCCGGACCAGCACGCCGAAATTGCCGCCGAACGCGCGCACCCGCCCGATCGTTTTTGTTTTGTGGCTTTCGAGCGCCAGACGCCCTCCCTTATCGACCAGCACAGGAACAGGTAAATACGGTTCGAGAATTTTCTTGACCATCACCGGGCCCGCGCCCGGTCCGCCGCCGCCGTGCGGCGTGGAAAACGTCTTGTGCAGGTTGAGGTGCATCACGTCCACGCCAAAGTCTCCCGGGCGCGCGATGCCGGCCAGCGCGTTCATGTTTGCGCCGTCCATGTACAGCAGCGCGCCGTGATCGTGCAGAATCTGGGCGGCTTCGGCGATGTTTTGCTCGAACACGCCAAGGGTCGAGGGATTCGTGACCATCATGGCGGCCACGTCGCCGTTCACAATTTCTTTCAGGCGCGCGATATCGATCTGGCCGCGCTCATCCGAGCGCACGTTTTCGACGTCGTATCCGGCAATCACGGCGGTCGCGGGATTGGTGCCGTGGGCGGAGTCCGGAATCAAGACCTTCTTTCGCGCATGCCCCTGGGTGTCTTCGAGGTACGCTCGGATGAGGAGCAGTCCGGTGAGTTCGCCCTGCGCGCCCGCCGCCGGCTCAAGCGTGCCGGTATCCATCCCCGTAATTTCAGCAAGGCAGCTTTGCAGCAGCTGCAGAATCTTCAGGCAGCCTTGCGAGAGTTCCTGCGGCTGATAGGGATGTTCGGTGGCCAGGCCCTCGAGGCGCGCCACGAATTCATTGACACGCGGATTGTATTTCATGGTGCAGGAGCCGAGCGGATACATCCCCAAATCGATTGCGTAGTTCCAGGTGGAGAGGCGGGTGAAATGCCGGATCACTTCGATCTCGCTGACTTCTGGAAAACCGTCGACGGCCTCGCGAACATAATCCGAGCCCAGCGCGGAGCGAGGGTCCACGGCGGGCACATCGAGCGGAGGCAGCTCGAACCCGCGCTTGCCTGGCGCGGACTCCTCGAAGATCAGTCCTTCATTCCGGTTGACTTGGCGTCCCGCTACCTTGATGCGATCGATCAATCACGTCTCCCTTTGCGCGGCCCGAATAGAATGGGCCACGAGATTACGATTTGTGGGTCTCGGCAGCGGCGACATTAATGTCTTCCCAGTATGGCGCTTTAGACGCGGACTGCTCCGCGGCTAAAGTGTCTGCGTGAGAACTCCGTTTTGGATCACGTAGCGCCAGCCTTCAGGCGGACACTACAAAAGGTGCCAGCTGTGAGTTCTCACACAGAGTGTGACGAGCCCTTCCTTCAGCTGGCGGGTGCCGGAGCTGAACTCCGGGCCACAAATTCAGAAAATCGGCCTGACTGATCTTCGCCAAACTCTAAATCGGCTTGGACAAAATTTCGCGAATGGCTTCGGCCATGCGCTCGATCTCAGCGCGCGGAACCGTCTCGGTGACGCAGAACAGGCCGCGTTTGGTTAATTCCGGAAAGTAACTTCCGAGCGGCAGCGGCCCTATGATTTTGTGCCGCAGCAATTCCGCGTTCACCAGTTTCACGGAGCGTGGAAACTCGACAACGAATTCGTTGAAGAACGGGCCGGCAAAGGCGCGGCGGACGCCGCGGATATGTTCCAACTCCTCAAGAGCGAATCGCGCCTTGGCCAGGTTCTGGGCGGCGAGTTCTTTTAGCCCTTCCTTGCCGAGCAGGCACAGGTGAATATTCACGGCCAGCGCGCAGAGGGCCTGATTGGTGCAAATGTTTGAGGTAGCCTTTTCGCGGCGAATGTGCTGCTCGCGCGTCGCCAGTGTCAGGACGTAGCCGCGCTTCCCGTTGCGGTCGACCGTTTCGCCGGTCAGGCGTCCAGGCATTTGCCGAACGAATTTCTCGTGCGTGGCGATTACCCCGGCGTAGGGTCCTCCGTAACTCTGCGGCAGACCGAAGCTCTGGCCCTCCATCGCCACAATGTCGGCTTCGGCGGGAGGCCTTACTGCACCGAGCGAGACGCCTTCGGTGACGGCGACAACCAGGAGCGCGCCTTTTGCGTGGGCCAGCGCTGCAAGATTGGGCATCGGCTCGAGCACACCAAAAAAATTGGGCGACTGCACGACCACCGCGGCGGTTTCGGATGTGATCGCGGACTCCAGGCGACTGGCGTCCACTTGGCCGGTGCCGGTAACACCGATTTCGTCGACGCGCAGACCCAGATTGCGTGTGTAGGCTTCCAACACCTGGCGGTATTCCGGGTGCAGCGCTCGGGACACGACGACGCGATGCCGCCCGGTAAGGCGCTCGGCCATCAACACAGCCTCGGTGGTTGCGGTTGAGCCGTCCCACATGGAGGCGTTGGCCACTTCCATGCCCGTGAGCTGGCACATCAGGGTTTGAAATTCGAAGATCGCCTGCAGCGTGCCCTGGCTGATCTCCGCCTGATAGGGCGTATAGGAAGTGAGGAATTCGCCGCGCTGGATCAGCGAATCCGTGACCACCGAACGCAAATGGCTGTACACACCGGCGCCCAGGAAGCTGGTATATCCGCTGGAATTTTCCGCCGCGCGCGCGCGGAAATACTCGATGATTTCCTGCTCGGACATCGGGGCAGGGAGGTTCAAGGGTTCTTTCAGCCGGAACTCTTCCGGGATGGAGGCGAACAGGTCTTCGATGGACCGCGCGCCGACGGCGTCAAGCATTTCCCGGCGTTCGGTTGTGCTCTTGGGAAGATAGCGCATCAGGCCGAGGTTTCCTTTTCGGAGACGAACGCCTGGTAGGCGGCCGCGTCCATCAGGCCGGAGACTTCGGCGGGATTTGCGAGTTTGACTTTGATGAGCCAGCCGGCGCCGTGCGGGTCCGCATTCACGGTTTCAGGATTGCAGGAGAGCGTGGCATTGGCTTCGGTCACTTCGCCCGAAACCGGCGCAAAAATTTCGCTGACCGCTTTGACCGATTCCACTGTGCCGAAGACTTTGCCAGCCGTGATCTTTGCGCCGACCGCGGGCAATTCCGCGAACACGACGTCACCCAGTTCGTGCTGGGCGTAATCGGTGATGCCGATCGTGCCGGTGCCGCCCGAAACCTTGATCCATTCGTGTTCCTTGGTGTAGCGGTAGTCGCTGGGGTACATGACGGCTCCTAGTAGGACAGGCTTCAGCTGTCGGTTTTGCACGCCTCCAAATGAAATGCGCAGGCTGGCCTCTCCTCGTTTGGACTCTAATCTTCGCTTCGCGCTTGTAAAACGGCATCGGTACGATGCGAGCAGGCGCTTGATTGGCCCGGATGCCGATGCTGATTTCCGTTCCCGGCGCTTTCGACTGCCACCGGAACATAGGCCATGCCAATATTTTTCTTCAAGTAAGGCGCGGGCGAACCGCTCGTAACCCGGCCGGCTTGCGCTCCGCCGACCGAAACCGTGCAACCATCGCGAGCGATCAGCCGGTCCTGCATCTCGAATCCCACGAGAGTGCGCTCGATCCCTTTCTCTTTTTGCCGCACAAGTGCGTCGCGCCCGAGGAATTCTCCCTTGTCCGGCTTGCAGATCCAGCCGAGGCCCGCTTCCCAGGGCGTCGTCGTGTCGTCGATCTCATGGCCGTACAGGCACATGGACGCTTCGAGGCGCAGCGTATTGCGCGCGCCCAGCCCGCACGGCAACATTCCCTCCGCGGAGCCCGCTTCGAGCAGATCGTCCCACAGTTTCTCGGAGTGTTCCGGCGCGAAATAAATCTCGAAGCCGTCTTCTCCCGTATAACCGGTGCGCGCGATCAGGCAATCGACGCCGTCCACTTTGCCAAACACAAAGTGGTAATAGCGAATCGCCTCGAGCGGCACGCCGGTGAAGCGCTGCAGAATGCCCAGCGCCTTGGGGCCCTGAATCGCCAGTTGCGAATAGCGCTCTCCGGCATTTTCGATTTGCGCGCCGGCGCGATTGTGCGCGCGGATGTGCTCGAAGTCCTGATCCTGATTGCCGGCGTTCACGCACAGGAAGTAATGGTCGTCGGAAATCTTGTGCACCAGCAGGTCGTCGACGAACGTGCCCTGCTCGGTCATCAGCCCGGAGTATTGCGCCTGCCCGACTGCGAGCTTCGACGCATCGTTGCACGTGACGTGCTGCACCAGCTCCAGCGCCCGCGGCCCGCGAACTTCGATTTCGCCCATGTGGCTGACGTCAAACAGGCCCGCGGCCGTGCGCGTCGCCATGTGCTCGGCCACGATGCCCGAGTACTCGACGGGCATGTCCCAGCCGCCAAAATTGACCATTTTGGCCCTGAGGCGGCGGTGCACGGAGTTCAGCGCGGTCTTGCGAAGTTGGGTCGTGGTCGGAGACGTCACTCGAAATTCTCAGGAACCGTAGCGCAAAATCGAAACTAACACGCGGCTTTGAAACGTGTCAAGAAAGGGGAGCTCACTTGCGCCGGCTCCGACTTTTTAGTTCTCGATGCCACAAAACCCACAGGCGTGAAGCCTGTGCTACTTGGGCCTGCATAGTGCGCGGCAGGACACGCGCGGCTTGTCCGGGCCGCGCTCCGGTGGCCTATAGTGCTTCATAATGAGACTGTGCGGACGGGCCGATTCGGACGGCTCCGCTCAGGCGAAGGAAAGACATGAAAACCACGGTTGTCTGTGCGCAATGCGACCGTCCGGAGATGACCTGCAAGTGTGATCGCTATTGCTGCTACTGCCAAGGCCTGGACGGCATCCGCTTGTGCAGCGACGGCCAATATTATTGCCCGGATTGCCGGGAAGCCTGCGAAGTCAGCGTGGTCCAGTCCAATGACCGATGAGCCTGTCCGCGTGGTCTTTCATCTGGACCAGGATCGCAATCTGGTCGGGGTTTTTTGCTGTGCGGTGGAGCATCAGGCGATCCAGGCCGGACTTGAGAGCGAGGCCGGAGCCCAGCTGGCCAGGGCTGCGGGAGATGTTTGCCGCGAGACCATTTCGCAACTGAGCGGCAGCGACGAGGGGTTCGACGTTACCCTGGAGACGTTTTCCGACCGCATCGAAGTGGCCATCCACTGCCGCGGCCAGGTACTTCCGCCGGTCGGTCTGGAGCGGTTTGCGAGATCCGCCGCTCCGTTGGGCGGAGCGGAAGGTCTGAACGGACTGGAATTGCTTTCGCGCGTGGACCGCGTGCTGTACAACGCGGACGGCGGCGTGGCGCGGACCACGCTGGTCAAGTTCCTGCCCTCCCATCGCTAATTTTCCCCCTTAGAAGCGACTACGGCAGGCTTCCGCTTGCTGGGTTTAATCTGGGCTTAACTATCGGAAAAGAAAGAGAGTTTCCTCGCTCTGCTCGGTTCATCGAGAACGCTTTTCGTGAACGGAATGACAAACCGATGGGGGCGACTGTTTCCGCAGCCTCTGGAGCCCGCCGTGCTCGATCGATACGAGTTCAGTTTTGGTTCAGCAGGATGTCGATGGAGCGCATCACTTCGGGCGATTGCCAGTCCTGGGGACCTACGATTTTGCGGGCCAGGCGTCCCTGGCGGTCGATCAGATAGGTTTCGGGATACATAGACGTGCCGTAATCGGTGGCCGTTTTCTTGGAGGCGTCGCGGTAGGTGGGAAACACCACGTGATTGTCCACTAGGAACTTTTGGTACGCGTCTTTGTCTTCGTCCACGCTGATTCCCAGAACTACTCCGCCCTTGGGAGCGATGGCCTGTTGCAGCGTATTGAGCGACTGGGTTTCCTCGAGGCACGGTGGGCACCACGATGCCCAGAAATTGAGGACCACAACTTTGCCGCGCAAGTCAGACAGGTGCGACGCGCCGGTAATCTGCATGGCAAAATCCTCGGCCTTGCGGCCGGCCAGGCTCGGTTCACCCTGGCGATAGGACGGGGCGGCAAAAACGTAGAGTACGGCCGCAGCAAAAATCAGCGCAATAGGGCCCAGAATCTTATGCTTCAATGTTTTTTCTCCAACCCTACTATAATACATTCTTAAGCCGGGTTCGCGCGAGCCGAATTGCCCTCGATTGAAACGATGACGCCACCTTCAACGGTTTCCGCAATCGTGCCTGCGCGCAACGAGGAAGCGACGATCGCGGCCGCGGTCGAGTCCCTTGGTGCGCAACCGGAGATCAGAGAAATTATTGTCGTCGACGACCAGTCAACCGATGGCACCGCCGCGGTATTGCAGCAACTTGCCGCGCGCTACGCGCAACTGCGGGTCATTGAAACGAAGGAATTGCCCTCCGGGTGGGTGGGGAAGAACTACGCGGCGTCGCTCGGAGCCGAGCGGGCAACTTCAGAATGGCTGCTCTTTACCGACGCGGATGGCGTGCACCTGCCTGGTTCCGCGGCGCGCGCGCTCGCCGATGCGGCGGCGAACGTGGCGGGTCTGGTCTCCTATTCTCCCGAGCAGGAGACGCGCACCTGGTGGGAGAAAGCGCTGATCCCCTTCGTATATGTGCGTCTTGGGCAGCGATACTCGTATGCCCAGGTGAATCATCCCGATTCGCCGGCGGCTGCGGCCAGCGGACAATACTTGCTGATCCGCCGCGAGGATTACGCGAAGATCGGAGGCCACGCCGCCGTGGAGCGCGAAGTCCTGGAAGACGTGGCCCTGGCGCACCTGGCGAAGCAGGCAGGCATTCGTCTGCACTTTGCCTCTGGGTGCGGAATCATCCGCGTTCGGATGTACCGGACCTTCGGGGCCATGTGGCAAGGTTGGAGCAAGAACCTCTACCCGTTGATGGGCGGGTCTTCCCGCGCGGTGGGACGCGAGCTTTTCAGGGTAGTTCCGTGGATCCCTTTGCTGGTTCTTCCGCTGGCGTTGCTGCATCTGATCTGGGGAATCCTGGGTCTGGCGCTGCTCGCGGGACGGCATGCCGCGTATGCCGCGGACCTGCGGCGAAATCGTTTTCCGTCGGGGCTTGCCTTATACTATTTGCCAGGGGTTGTGCTGTACACGGCGGCGCTGCTGAATTCGGAATGGCGTTACGCGCGAGGCAGTGTGGCATGGAAGGGGAGGGAGTATCCCGTCAGCCGCGATTCGTGAAGTATGATTGGCAACCGCGAGCCAGCACGCCCCGCTTGCGGCATCGCATTCCTGAATGATGTGCCGATCCTATGGTTTATCTGACACGCAAAATCGAGTTTTCCGCGTCGCATCTCTACCATAACCCGGCGTTTTCAGCCGAGGAGAACCGGCGCGTCTTCGGCAAGTGCAACAACCCGCATGGACATGGGCACAATTACGTGTTGGAAGTGACTGTGGCGGGCGAACCAGACCCCGCAACGGGCATGGTGCTCGACCTGAAAGAGCTGAAGGAGATTTTGCAGCGCGAAGTGACGGACCGCATGGACCATCGCTTTCTGAATTATGAGGTTCCTGAACTGGCTGGGCAGATTCCGACGTGCGAAAACATCGCAACGGTTATCTGGCGGTTGCTGGAACCGAAAATCACGCGCGGGCATCTGAATCGTGTACGGTTGTATGAGACGCCGGACCTGTTCGTCGACTGTTATGGTGAGAAGAATGGCAGCTCCGCGCCGGCCGGGGAAGCGCGATGAAGCTGCACCTGTCGCGGCGCTACCGGTTCTCGGCTTCGCACCGCTTGCACAGCGCGCTGCTTGGAGAGGAAGAGAACCGGCGCATTTACGGGAAGTGCAACAACCCGTACGGGCACGGCCATAACTACGTCGTCGAAGTGGCCGTCTCCGGCCCCGTGGATCCGGCGACCGGAATGATCGCGAATCTGGCCGAACTGGATGCCTTCGTCGCGAACGAAGTCATCGAACCCTTCGATCACAAGTATCTGAACAAGGAAATTCCGGAGTTTCAGGATCGCGTTCCGACCACGGAAAATATTTGCATCGAGATTTTCGAGCGGCTGAAGCGGTTTCCACGAGCGAAGCTCGAGCGCGTGCGCGTGGAAGAAACCGGACTGAACAGTTTTGAATACGTGGGAGAGAGAGCCGAAACGACACATGAGCGATGACCGAAAACGAGTCGAGGAATTGACGTTGACCGAGCCGGATGGCACGGAATCGAGGGTATCCATCGCTGATTACATGCGCCGGATCCTGGAATCGATTGGAGAAGATCCCGACCGCGACGGCCTGCGACGCACGCCCGAACGGTTCGAGAAAGCCTTTCGCTTCCTGACCAGCGGCTACCAGCAGGACCCGGAAAAGCTTCTGAACGGCGCGATGTTTAGCGTGTGCTACGACCAGATGGTGCTGGTGAAGGACATCGAGTTTTACAGTTTGTGCGAGCATCATCTGCTGCCGTTTTTCGGGAAATGCCACGTGGCCTACATTCCCGATAAGAAGGTGGTGGGACTGTCCAAAATTCCGCGGCTGGTGAACATGTTCGCGCGGCGCCTGCAAATTCAGGAGCGGCTGACCAATCAAATCGCCAACGCCATCCAGCAGAAAATCGCACCGCTCGGCGTGGGCGTGGTGATCGAAGCGCGGCATCTGTGCATGGTCATGCGCGGCGTCGAGAAGCAGAATTCGCAGACGGTTACCAGCGCCATGCTCGGATCGTTCAGGGATAATCCCAAAACGCGCGAGGAATTTCTGTCGCTGATTCATGGGAAATAACAGGTCGGACAGGCGTCACCGGCTGCGGAAAAAGGCGTCCCAATCCTGTTGTCATTCCGTTCATGGAGAACGTTCTCGGTGAACCGATCGGAGCGAGGAATCTCTCCTTCTTTTTTGATGGTTAATCCCAGGAGAGATTCCTCGCTCCGCTCAGGATACAGACGCATGGGGCGACTGTTCCCGCAGCCTGTGAAGCCTGTTGCAGGGTCGCAAAAGAAGAAAGATTTTGCATGTCGCGTTGCGGCTGTGATACGCTCCTAGGGTCGAAGAGAAGACGAAAAAGAGCAAAATAGTGGGTTCGACGGAGAGGGACGATTTGAGAGAAGCCAAGTCAATGTTGATTGAGCAGTATCGGGCGCATGTGAAGGATACGGGCTCGCCGGAAGTGCAAATCGCGTTATTGAGCGAGCGAATCAACTATCTGACTACGCATCTGAAGTCGCACCTGAAGGACCATGCATCGCGACGCGGATTGATCATGATGGTCAACAAGCGCCGGCGTCTGTTGGATTATCTCAATCGTCGTGACCCGGATCGGTATCGCGAGATTGTCGAGCGACTTAGTTTGCGCAAGTAACAGCTCCGCAGCGAGAGAGCGCAGTCGCGCCAACAACTTCTCCCGACTTTTCGCGGAGTTCTGTAGGTTTCTGGCGGCCCGAGGCAATATGTGCCCGGCCGCTTTTTTTGTAGGCAGACTCCGGCACACCGCTCGCAGTACGTTCATCGTCTTCTCTTCCAAACAAAACGGGAAGTGTTTCTCCCGCACTCGAATGGCTTTCCGCGCGCGCATGGCCCGATGGTTCGGGACGCGGCGGACAGGCGAAAGGACCTCCGTATATGTCGCAAGCAGCTCCCGCTCCCCATCAGGTTACGGTCGAAGTCGGCGGACGCACGCTGACTCTGGAAACCGGAAAAATTGCCAAGCAAGCCAATGGCGCGGTCCTGGCGCGGTATGGCGATACGGTCGTGCTGGTCACGGCGTGCATGGACACCAAAGCAAATGACCGCGATTTTCTTCCGCTAACCGTCGATTATCGCGAATACACGTATTCCGCCGGAAAAATTCCCGGCGGCTTTTTCAAGCGCGAAGGCCGCCCCTCGGAGCGCGAAATTCTGACTTCGCGGATGATCGACCGCCCGCTGCGCCCGCTGTTCCCCGAAGCCTGGCGCAATGAAACGCAAATCGTGGCCATGGTGCTTTCCGCCGACAGCGAAAACGATCCGGACATGATCGGCATCACCGCCGCATCGGCGGCGGCATTCATCTCCGATCTGCCATTCACGACGCCCGTCGCGGCGGTGCGCGTGGGCCTGCTCGATGGCAAGCTGGTCGCCAATCCCACGACCGCGGAACAGAAGACCAGCCTGCTGAATATCGTCGTGGTGGCGTCGCGAGCAGGCCATCGTGATGGTCGAAGCGGGCGCGATCGAAGTCAGCGAAGACACGGTCGCCGACGCGCTGCGAATTCGGACACGAGCAGATCAAGCGCATCATCGCGGCGATCCGCGAACTGCATGACCAGGTCAAGCCGAACAAAGTTACCGTTCCGCCGCTGCCGTTTGACGAAGCTCTGGCCAAGGAAATCGAGCAGAAATTCGGCGCGAAGCTGCACGACGCTCTGGACACCAAGAAGTATCCGAAGAAGGAAAGCTATCACCTGATCGACGAAGTCAAGAAAGAGATCAAAGCGTCGATTCCGGAAGAGGACGAAGAGAAGCGCACGCTCGCCATGCGCGCATTTGAGCGCCTGCGCGAACAGTACTTCCGCGAAGACATCCTGGAGCGCCACCGGCGCCCGGACGCCCGCGCCTTCGACGAAATCCGCGACATCACCTGCGAAGTGGGCGTGCTGCCACGCGCGCACGGCTCGGCGCTCTTCACGCGCGGCGAGACGCAGGCCCTGGCGACCACCACGCTGGGCACCAAGGAAGACAAGCAGCGGCTCGACCTGCTCTTCGAGGACGAATCCTTCAAGCGCTTCATGCTGCACTACAACTTCCCGCCATTTTCCGTCGGCGAAGTGAAATTCCTGCGCGGGCCCGGACGCCGCGAAATCGGACATGGCGCGCTTGCCGAACGCGCGCTCCTGAACCTGCTTCCGCCGGAAACCGATTTCCCGTACGCCATGCGCCTCGTTTCCGACATCATGGAATCGAACGGTTCCTCTTCGATGGCCACGGTTTGCGGCGGCTCGCTGTCGCTGATGGACGCCGGCGTGCCGATCACGTCGGCGTGCGCGGGCATCGCCATGGGGCTGGTCGTCGAAGGCGATAAAGACGCGATCCTCACCGACATCGCCGGCGCGGAAGATCACTACGGCGACATGGATTTCAAGGTTGCCGGCACGCGCACCGGAATCACCGCGCTGCAGATGGACATCAAAGTCGGCGGCGTCAGCGTGGCGCTCATGCGCAAGGCGCTCGAGCAGGCGCGGCGCGCGCGGCTGCACATTCTGGACATCATGGACCAGACGATTTCAACCGCGCGGCCCAAGATGTCGGTCTTCGCTCCGCGTCTGCTACCAATTGCAAATTCCCACGGACAAGATTCGCGACCTGATCGGTCCGGGCGGCAAGAAAATCCGCTCGATCATCGAAGCCACCGGCGTGAAGATCGACGTGATGGACGACGGCAAGGTGCACGTGTTCGCGAACAGCGGGCCGGCCGCCGAATCGGCTCTGCAGATGATCCGCGACGTCACCGCGTCCGCGGAGATCGGCAAGACGTACCTAGGCAAAGTGGTGCGGCTGGCGGAATTCGGCGCCTTCGTGGAGATTTTCCCGGGCACCGACGGCCTGCTGCACATCAGCGAAATCGCCGAACAGCGCATGCGCGACGTGCGTGACGCCCTGAAACTGGGCGACCAGGTGCTCGTCAAGGTGCTGGCGATCGAAGGCAACAAGATTCGCCTGTCACGCAAAGCCGTTTTGCGCGAACAGCGCGAAAAGCAACAGAAGGAAACCGCCGCCGGCGGTGGCGGCGAACAAAGCTAAAGAAGAACGGCTGAAGAAGGAAGTTCAGGGGCGCTCTACCCGGCGCCGGAGTATGCTTTACGGCGAAGAAATTCGCCGGCGCCGGGCCGGCCGGTGAAGTTGCCATTCTCAACAATGACGCGGCCGCGGGAGAGCACGGTCTTCGTCACACCCTTCACGCGCATTCCCTCAAACATGGAATAGTCGACACGCATGTGGTGCGTCTTGGCGCTGATCACGTGCTCGGCGTCGGGATCGAAAATCACGATGTCGGCGTCCGAGCCCACGGCGATGGTGCCCTTGCGGGGGTATAAGCCGAAAAGTTTTGCCGGAGCCGTGGAAACGAGCTGCACGAACCGGTTGGCGGAGAACTTTCCGCCGTGAACGCCGCCGGAGTAGATCAGGCTCAGGCGGTGCTCGACGCCAGGGCCGCCGTTGGGAATTTTCGTGAAATCGTTTTTGCCCAGCTCTTTTTGTTCCTTCATGCAGAAGGGGCAATGATCGGTGGAGACGACCTGCAGCGTGTCTTGCGCCAGGCCCTGCCAGAGTTTCTCCTGATTCCACTTTTCGCGCAGCGGCGGGGTGAACACGTACTTCGCGCCCTCGAATCCGGGGACGTCCATATTTTCAAGCGAGAGGTGAAGGTACTGCGGGCATGTTTCGGCGTAGGCGGCTAGGCCGCGGTCGCGCGCCTCGCGTACTTTTTCGAGCGCGTCGTTGCAGGAGAGATGCACGATGTAGACGGGCGCTCCGGCCATTTCGGCCAGGGCGATGGCGCGCGAAGTCGCTTCGCCCTCGGCGGTGGTGGGACGGGTGAGCGCATGATATTTCGGCGCGGTTTTCCCTTCGGCCAGGGCGCGCTGCACGAGCACGTCGATGGCGCCGCCGTTTTCCGCGTGCATGCAGATCATGCCGCCGTGCTTGGCGGCCTGCAGCATGGCCTTGAAGATGGACGCGTCATCTAGCATGAAGACACCCGGATACGCCATGAAAAGTTTGAAGGACGAAACGCCTTCGCGCACCAGAGCGCCCATTTCTTCCAGTTGCGTGCCCCCAAGATCCGTGATGATGCAGTGGAACGCGTAGTCGGCGACGGCTTTGCCTTCGGCCTTTTTCATCCAGGTGTCAAAGGCGTGCCGCAGCGTCTGTCCTTTGTATTGAATCGCGAAATCGATCAGCGTGGTGGTGCCGCCGAAGGCTGCGGCTCGCGTGCCGGTCTCGAAATCGTCGGCGCTGGTGGTCCCGCCGAAGGGCATGTCTAGGTGCGTGTGCACGTCGATGCCGCCCGGGATGACGATGCAGCCCGTGGCATCGATCAATTTTGTGGCGTTTTCGGTGGGAAGATCCTTGCCGATGGCGGCAATCCGTCCGCTGGCGATGCCGACGTCGGCCGCGTAGGTGTCCGCCGCGGTGACGATCGTGCCGTTACGAATGATCGTGTCGAAGCCCATCGTGCCTCCAATGCCGCGGATTGAAAGCGACGATGCATCTTAGGCCATGCCGAAACGATGGGCAAGATGCCCCCGAACCGAATCGTAGCTCGGTTTTGAGTTTTGGAACGGTCGTGCCAGCCTCACGTTTTGTCCTAGGGCCCAGGATCGGACTGGCTTCTTCCAGATGAATCCCGGCCGCTCAAAATTCTGGACAGCAACCTCGAAATGGATTAACGTCCCGTCTATGAATAGAACATCTTCGATCGTTGCCGTCACGACGCTCGGGATCTTCCTGGGAATGTCGGCCACATTCCCCGTGGCCGGGCAAGAATCCGAGCCCAAACCCGCTGGACAGCTGGTTTTGTTCGCAGATACTGCTGTCTTCGCCGATCCGTCGAATCCGACTAACTGCACCCTGAAGAATCGATTCAAGAGGGGCGAGTACGTGGGGTTCCGCCTCTACGCCGTTGACGGAGGCACGAACAAGCCCGACGATTCGGCTAAGGTTGTGGTGCACATCACCAGCGGCGGGAAAACTTACGACTTGCCGGCGCTGTTTCGCGGCGAGCCGCACAAGAACGAAAAGGGCATGAACATGCCGATCCGCCCCAACATGTGGACGGCAAAGTGGCTGGTGCCGCTGGATGCCCCAACCGGTACCGTTCATTACTCAGCAACGGCCACCGATAAGTATGGCCGGATGGCGGAGTGGACGCCTCCCGGCGGCCAACCGTCCTTCGTAACCATCGTGGAATGACGGAGGAGCGTTTGGTCCGTAGCTCGCTCCGTACCGGCAGCGCCACACTTCTGGCATTTTTCTTCTGGGCTTGCTTGCCTGTGACATTTCTTTCCTCGCGAGCCGGGATATCGCTGGCTGCAACAAAATCGGATGTTGCACCGATCCAGAAACTGGAATTGAAATACGATAAAGCCGTCGTCGGAGCGAATGTTCGGGTGGCGGCGGACGGATTGCCTGCCGGCGAAACCGTTGACCTTCAATGGGGTACCGTGACGGGGGGTTGGGTGATCGAGGATTACTACTACTTTCGCGGAAGAAAGTACACCGAGACCACTCTCTCGTTGGGAAAGTTCCCGGTGAACGCGAACGGCCGCCTGGATGCCACATTTGCGATCCCTGAAGATTTCGGCGGCGTTCACGACGTCTTCGCGAAGATCAACGGAAAAGTCGTCGCGCAGAATGGAGTCGAGGTCACGCAAAGCTTTGAGATGACTCCTGCCTCCGGCCCGATCGGAACGACGATCGAATTACGCGTCAAAGGCCTCGGCTGGCGAACGATGGAAAATACCTGGGTCGTCAACTGGGATAATCGGGGAATCGGATTCGTCACGGCGGCCGGCACGCGCGGCTCAGCCGTGGCGCGATTTCGTGCCGCAGGCCCCGTCGGCGATCATTTCGTAAAGCTCTACACAGGATGGCAAGGGCAGAGTTATCTGAACTTCGAACAGGCCCCGAATGCATATCTGCCGCGTCCCGATTTCAAGTTTCATACCACGGCCGGGCCGTCCTCCACGCCTGCTATATACGCGGATGAATACCAGCCGTATTCGCTGCCGAAGCCGGAAGTCCACGTCGCCAACGCGGAGTTGAGCCTCAATCCGACGCAAGGCCCGGCAGGTACCCAAGCCGTGTTGCGAGGTCAGGGGTTTCCAGCCAATTCGATTCTCGATGTCTTCTGGGAGACGTATGTCGGGAGCCGCGTGAGCGGCAACGGATTTGCACCGCGCGAAACTCTGATCGCGAAAGTAAATGTGGGAAAGGATGGAAAGATCGCTTTCCCACTCACGATTCCCGACGACCTGGGCGGGCAACATGGGATAGAACTCCGAGCAGGGGATGCCTCGCTCGCGCGTGCCTACTATGCCATCGAGACGGCCATCGTGAGTATGGAGCCGGCTTCCGGCCCTGCGGGAACTCCGATTACCATCCGCTTGAAGGGAGTCGGTTGGACCGAATACGACAATCTTTACGCCGCGACTTACGATAACTCCTACATGGGATATGTCTGCGGTTTTAACACCCAGGGCGATGTGACCATCACGTTCAAGGCGGCGGGCGAGCCTGGAATCCACCTGATCGATCTTTTTCCGGGGATCTACCAAGGACCGCCCGCGGAAAAACAGCTTCTGTATCGGATGCCGCAACTTACCTACGCCGACGATCATCCGGGCAACAAAATTCCCGCGCTGCATTTCAAGTTTGACGTGACTCCCTAAACCTGACGGCTGGTGAGAAAGCGAACGATCGAGCGGAGATCCGTGAACAAGGTTCTCCGGCCTGTGCGGTCATGGCGCCATCGCTCGCGCGAACGGGTGGGTGACGATTGAGAACCCCGAACACGCACGAGCGCACGCGCTGCTAGCTGCTTGTGCGCATCCCTGAAAATTCATCGGTCATCGCGACGCTGGGGCAATGCTAGAATGGCGCTGGAATTCCGGCCCCGACGCCCGGTGGGAAAGTTCGTCCACCGGGTTACGTGTTTCAGGCGAGACCACGAACTCGAGGTGAGTGCATGCCCCTTCGCGAGACCGCTCCGAAATTGCCCCCGGAAAAATACGAGCAGAATTTTGCGGACATCACACCGCCAATGAACGCGCGCCAGGCGGCAATCGAAGCCTCGCGGTGCCTGTATTGTTTTGACGCTCCCTGCACGCAGGCCTGCCCTACACGGATCGATGTGCCCGGATTCATCAAGCGGATCATGACCGGCAACGTGCGCGGCGCGGCGCGCGTGATCCTGGAAGCGAATATTCTGGGCGAAAGCTGCGGGCGAGTTTGCCCCACGGAAGTCTTGTGCGAAGGCGCTTGTGTGATGGTCGAGAAGGGTGAGGACGCGATCGAGATTGGCAGGTTGCAGCGATTCGCGGTGGACCATGTGCTGGACCGGAACATTCAGCTCTTCCACGCGGGCAAGGCCAATGGGCGGCGAGTGGCCTGCATTGGATCGGGCCCCGCATCGCTGGCGTGCGCGTCGTACCTTGCCCGCCAGGGTTACGACGCCACTATATTTGACCGGCGCGAACTTGCCGGCGGTCTGAACACCTACGGCATCGCGGCCTACAAAACGCGCGTTGTCGATTCGTTGCGAGAAGTGGAAATGGTGAAATCGCTAGGCGTTGAATTTCGTCAGAACGTGGAAATCGGACGAGACCTCAGCTTCGCGCAGCTCGAAAAAGATTTCGACGCCATCTTCATAGGAGTCGGCCTGGGAGAGACCTGGGCCATGAATATTCCGGGCGAGGATCTTCATGGAGTTTACGGCGCGCTGGAATTTATCGAGCCTACCAAATCGCAGCCGTTTGCGCGCGTGGCGATCGGCCGCCGCGTGGCCTGCATCGGCGCTGGAAATACGGCGATTGACGTGGTCACCGCGGCGCGGCGGCTGGGCGCCGAGGCGGTCTACCTCGTCTACCGGCGCAGCGAGCAGGAAATGCCCGCGTTCCGCTATGAATATGAGTTGGCCAAAAAAGATGGCGTGAATTTCCTTTGGCAGACGCAGCCGGTGCGCATCCTCGGTTCGGAGGGATTCGTCACGGGACTGGAATGCGTGCGCACGCGGCTCGGCGCGCCCGACGCACGGGGAAAGCGCGCTCCGGAAACGATTCCCAACAGCACGTTCACGATCGACGTGGACATGGTTGTGCGCGCCGTGGGACAAAAGCAGGCCACCGATTTCCTCCGCGCCGTCCCGGGAATCGAAGTACGCAAGGACGGCACGGTGGTGACGGATGCGCAGCAACGCACCGGCAACCTAAAATATTTTGCCGGCGGGGACTGCGTGAATGGCGGCCGGGAAGTTGTCGATGCCGTCGCGGAAGGAATGGCGGCGGGGCGGGGCATCGACGCGTGGCTCGGCTCAGCTGCTGCCGGCGGCGCAAGCAGGGAGAATTGACAACTCATGGAAATTCCTGCCAAGCTGAGCGAACGTTTTCGGTTTCTCGACGCTCTCGAAGAACATTGGCTGGGAATGTTTGCCGTAGTCGCTTGATTCTCGTGGCGCTCTTCGCAGAAAGCGTGAGTCGCAAAATGATAGTTGCAGGTCATGGACTACGAACCACCAGTCACCAATCGCGAGTCACCCATCACCCCTTCGGAGGTTTTACATGGCTGATCTACGCGTAAACTTCTGCGGTATTGAATCACCGAACCCGTTCTGGCTGGCATCCGGCCCGCCGACAAACACCGCCGGACAGGTCATGCGGGCGTTCGATGCGGGGTGGGGCGGCGCTGTCTGGAAGACGATTGGCGAGCCGATTGTCAACACGTCGTCGCGGTATGGCGCCTTGGACTTTAACGGGTCGAAGGTGATGGGATTTACAAATATCGAGCTGATCAGCGACCGGCCAACCGAAGTCAATATCCGGGAAATCGCCGAAGTAAAGAAGCGCTACGCGAAAAATCTGGTGATTGCCTCGTTGATGGTGGAATCCAAGCGTGAGAGCTGGCATGAGATGGTGCGGCGGGTCGAAGGCGCGGGTGCGGATGCGCTCGAGCTGAATTTCGGCTGCCCGCATGGGATGAGCGAACGCGGAATGGGTTCGTCCGTCGGGCAGGTGCCCGAATACACGGAAATGATAACCGCCTGGGTGAAGGAAGCGGCCAAGACGCCGGTGATCGTAAAGCTTACGCCAAATGTCACGGACATCACGCGCGTGGCGCTGGCAGCGGAAAAGGGCGGGGCCGACGCCGTGAGCCTGATCAACACGCTGAATTCAATTATCGGCGTGGATCTGGAAACTTTTTCACCGAAGCCGGATGTCGGCGGGAAGTCTTCGCACGGCGGGTACTGCGGACCGGCGCTCAAGCCGATCGCCTTGCACCTGGTTTCAAGCGTCGCGAAAACAGTGAAGATCCCGATTGTGGGGATTGGAGGAATCGGGTACTGGAACGACGCCGCTGAGCACATCGCGCTGGGAGCGTCCATCACGCAAGTTTGCACGGCGGCGATGCATTACGGTTTTCGAATCGTTGACGACATCAAGGATGGTCTCTCGGCCTACATGGACGATCACGGCTTCCGCACGATCGCGGATTTCCGCGGACGAGCTGTTCCCAATGTGAAGGATTGGGGAGACCTGGATCTCAACTACAAAGTGATTGCCGATATTCGCGGCGATCTCTGCATCGGCTGCCAGCTCTGCTACGTAGCCTGCGAAGACGGGGCTCACCAGTGCATCGCGCCCTATACGGTCGCGGGAAAGGGCAAGAAAAATCCGAATGGGATGGGCGTGCACGTTCCGCGCATCATCGAAGACGAGTGCGTTGGATGCAACCTTTGCGCCCTCGTTTGTCCGGTGGACCAGTGCATTACGATGAGGCAGATCGATACCGGGCTGCCGTTTGAAAGTTGGAAGATGCGCGTGAAGAGGATATCGGCGGTCCAGTAGGACAGGCTTCAGCCTGTCGCACTTCTGAAGGACTCACAATTAAACCAGACAGGCTGAAAGCCTGTCCTACTCACGCCTTCCGTGCACGCATGAGCAGCCAATACACCACGAAGCTTGCGGCAAATCCCACGAACCAGGCGTAATCGTACAGAGTGCGCAGCGGCGGCACAATCAGGCCGACAAAAGCGATTCCAGCGCCCGCGGCCAGCGCCGCCATGGCTCGCCAGTTGATGCCATTCGCAAATTCGTAAAATCCGCGACGCTGGTATAAATCTTCCACCAGGATGATTTTCTTGCGCACCACGAAGTAGTCGCAGATCATCACCCCCGCGATGGGGCCCAGAAAACCGGAATATCCCACGAGCCAGTTGAAAATATAATTGCTGTAGTTGGCCAGAAGCTTCCACGGCTGGAACACCGCAACGCCCACGACGCATGCGATCAGGCCACCGGTGCGAAAACTGATCAGGCGCGGCGCCAGATTTGAAAAATCGTTGGACGGAGAGACCAGGTTGGCCGCTACGTTTACGTTCAGCGTGGCCAGCAGCAGCGCCAGCATGGCCACGACTACGGCAAAAGGATTGCCAAGACGCGCGAGCACCTGAACCGGATCCCAGATGGCCTGCCCGAAGATAATTGCCGTGGCCGAGGTGACCGCCACGCCGATAAACGAATAGAACGTCATCGTTGCCGGAAGGCCGAGCGCCTGTCCGACCATCTGCGCCCGCTGGCTGCGCGCATAGCGCGTGAAATCCGGAATGTTCAGCGCCACGGTGGCCCAAAATCCCACCACGCCGGTCAAGGAAGGCACAAAGAATTTAAAAAACTCACCGAACGTTTTAAATTTCGAGGGCGCCGCCAGCATCGGACCGAAGCCGCCGGCCTTCACCATGGCCCATCCGAGCAGCAGGACGCCAATCCCCAGCAGGAATGGCGCGGTGACTCCTTGAAGGAACTGGATGGTGCGAATTCCCATCACGATGACAACTACATGCAGCATCCAAAACACCGCAAAACAGATCCACACCCCATAGCCGAAGCTTTTCCACGCGGGAATGAGTGCGACCAGCATGGCGTTGATGGCCTCGCCGCCGATCCAGGTGTTGATCCCAAACCAGCCGCAAGCGACCAGCGCGCGCAGGACCGCCGGAATGTTTGCTCCGGTAACTCCGAACGAGGCGCGCGCGAATACCGGGAAAGGAATTCCATATTTTGCGCCGGCGTGCGCGTTGAGCAGCATCGGAGCGAGGACCAGGACGTTTCCCAGAAACACGGTGAAAATCGCCTGCTTCCAGTCCATTCCGCCGGCGATCATGCCGCTGGCCAGCAGATACGTCGGAATATTGACGCTCATGGCGATCCACAGTGCGGCGTAGTTATACGTGCCCCAACTGCGGCGTTCGGCGGGAATCGGCGCGAGGTCGTCGTTATAAAGTGAACTGGCGCGGATGGTTTCGGCATCAAGAACGCCGGAGTGGATGCCGTCGTGGTCAGGATAATCTGAGGCGCCCACCGGTCAGTAAATCCCCTGGCGGAGATCAGGCATTTGAGGAATCTCGATATTTATGAGGCGCCCTTCGTCGGCCAGCTTCAGCAGGATGCGCATGGCGGAGCCGACGTCCTTCGTGTTCCAGTCCGAGGTCGCGACGGGTTTGGCGGGCTTATCCGTTTCACGCCATAAGAAATCGTCGCCTTTCGATTCGAGTTGGCTCGGCTTGATTTCGTAAACAATCCTATCGCGAACATAAATCACCAGGTATCGCGAGCCGATCTGGAGCAGCAGTGGATCGAATTTCTTTCCGGCCTGAAAAACATTCCATATTTTGGGAGCGCGCGAATCGATCTGCAGGATCGCGTCCGGGATGGGCTTCCAGACGATCTTTTCCTTATCGGCGCCCTGGGAAGCCGATATCAGAATCAACAGCAACCATGTAAGCGTTGCTGCGCGGTTCAAATATGTTCTCCACATGGTACGTCGAACATCGGTCGCGCGCTTTCCGGCCGCCGAGCCGGCGCCGGCTCGGTTGAATCGCCCCGCTCGAAATGTTACCGCGCGCTTCACGGCCAGTCTACCGGTAGCTGGCACGATTTCACCACCACGTATCTGTTTTTGCGTGCAAATTCCATCAAATCCACCAGCAACTGCACGTCGTTCTCGCAGTATTTGCAGACTTCATCCTTGTGGCCGTCGCGCCACCACTGAACGATTTCGACGCCAACTCCCGTTTTCTGGTTTCCCAGCGTTTCGCGCGCCAGGTCGTCGAGCTTGACGCGGTGTCCCAGCCGCCGGTGCAGATCGACCAGCAGGTCAAACGATCTGGCCAGCAAATGCTTTACGGGCAGGTAGGCGCTGAGCACTTCAAAATCGAAGCGGTCCCCGTTGAACGATACGATGCGATCGAACTCGCCGAGTTCCGCAACGAGCGACTTCGCGTCCGCCTCAAACCAGCGCCGAAACAGATTCTGGGCGTCCCAGGTGACGGCGACCGCCAGTCCGAAACGCGCGATGTTCGACCAGCCTCCGTCAACTTCATGCGATAGGCGAAGCGTTTCAATGTCGAAGAAAATTTCGCGCGTCAGGTCGGGAAAAAGGCTGGGAGTTGTGGACATTTAGTGTTTGGCAAGCGGCCAGCCGAACCTTGCGCCACCAGCCGCTTGAGGGTCCTGATTGTAGACCACTAGGCCCGCAATATTAAAAATTTTATCAGTGCGGCAATGCTGGAGGGTAAAAGCGCGCCGGTTCCATGGTGTGTGCTCCCCAGGTTGCAGAACTGGAATTTAGACGCGGCGCGGGCGCTTTTGCCGGTGCGGTTTTGAAGGTTGACCATGCCGCCGGACATCCTCAGCGAGGGCAACCGGCCAATTCGCAGCGTCGCTTGTCCATCCGCGGGGACTTGTTCGGATATGCGGAGGCGCAAGGGCGGACGCGCTAGAGTTGAAGCTCCCCTAAGGACCTGTCGAGAATCCGGACAGCCTCATCGACGTCAGCCTTGCCGATGTTCAGCATGGGCGAGAGACGGATGACGTTGGCGTACAGGCCTCCTTTGCCGATCAGCAGACCGTGCTCGCGCGTGCGCTCGAGAAGTTGCGTGGTGGCTTCGGCGGCGGGCTCCTTCGTTGCGCGGTCCTTCACCAACTCGAGCCCCAGCATCAGACCTTTGCCTCGCACGTCGCCGATCAGGGGATATTTATGCTGGAGTTCATCGAGCTTGCCGCGGAAGTAGTTGCCCACGGTTTCCGCGTTGTCCAGCAGTTTTTCTTCTTCGATGAATTCGATGGTCGCTTTAGCCGCAACGGAGGTCACTGGATTTCCCCCAAACGTGGAAATCGTCAGGCCCTGATAGGACGCGGCCAGTTCTTTGGTGGTGACGGTCGCGCCGATGGGCGCGCCGTTGGCCATGCCTTTTGCGCAGGTCATGATATCCGGAGTCACTTCCCAGTGCTCGATTCCGAACCATTTTTTGCCCGTACGCCCGAAGCCGGTCTGCACTTCGTCGGAGATGAACAGCCCGCCGTATTTTTTGACCGCCTTGAACACAATTTTGAAATATTCTCGCGGCGGAGTGATGAATCCTCCCACTCCCTGAATCGGCTCGGCCATGAAGGCGGCGATGTGGCCGCTGGTACCCGTCTGGATTAAATTCTCAACGTCATTCGCGCAGGCGACTTCACAGTCCGGATATTTCAGGTTCAGCGGGCAGCGGTAGCAGTAAGGATTAATCGCGTGCGCGATGCCGACGCTGATGACTCCCGATCTTCGCCAGGGAGCCTGCGCCGTGACGGCTTTGGTGAGCGACGATCCGCCGGAGTAGGCGTGGCGCAGGGCAACGATGTCGAATGAGCCGGTGGTCATGCGCGCCAGCAAAATCGCAACTTCGTTGGCTTCCGTGCCGGAACTGGTGAAGAAACTGGAGTGCAGCGCGCCCGGCGTAATCTGCGCGACTTTTTCCGCCAGCGCCACGATCGCTTCGTTCGGGTAAAGGGTCGAGAGATGCTGGAAGCGATCGATCTGAGCCTTCACCGGCCCCGTAATTTTGGGATTGGCGTGGCCCACCGAAACCGTCAAAATGCCGCCAAAGAAGTCTAGATATTTGCGGCCCTCGACGTCCCAGACATGCTGCATGGACGCGTGATCGGCAACCAGCGGCTCTTGATAGAAATTTGTGACCGCCGGCCACAGATATTCCTTGTGCTTGCGAACCACTTCTTCGCTGCGCGTCGTCTGCTTGGGCTGAGTGGTCATGAAATTCCTTCTGGAACCGCCGGTGCACGTCGTTCATCTGCATTCATCCGTGGTTTCCACTTTCTCAGTCTGCGGCTAGCGAGCTGCGCGCGGCCTGCGTGCGCGTAATCTCACCGTAAGTTTCCGGCCGGCGGTCGCGATAGAACTGCCAGACGTCGCGCACTTCCTGGATCTCATCGAGATTCAAGTCGGTCACCAGAAGTTCGTCCTTGTTGCGGCTGGCTTGGGCGATGATTTTTCCGCGCGGATTGCAGAAATAGCTTTTCCCGTAAAATTCGCCGATCTGCCACGGTTTTTCGATGCCCACACGGTTGGAGGCGGCGACGAAATAGCCGTTGGCCGCGGCGTGCGCCGGTTGTTCCAGTTCCCATAGATATTCCGAGAGACCTGCGACGGTGGCGGACGGATTGAACACGATTTCCGCGCCATTCAGGCCGAGAATTCTAGCGCCCTCGGGGAAATGGCGGTCGTAGCAAATGTAAACTCCCACTTTGCCAAAGCGCGTCTCGAATACCGGGTACCCGGCATTTCCGGGAGTGAAATAGAACTTCTCCCAGAAACCCGGATGGCAGTGCGGAATGTGGTGCTTGCGGTATTTGCCGAGATATTTTCCGTCCGCGTCGAACACTGCCGCGGTGTTGAAATACACGCCGGTCATTTCGACTTCGTACACCGGGATGACCAGCGCCATGCCATATTTTTTGGCGAGTTTTTGCATGCGCGTCACGGTCGGGCCGTCGGGCACGGGCTCGGTCAGCTCGTACCACTTCTGCTGCTGCTCCGCGCAGAAGTAGGGACCGTAGAAAAGTTCCTGCAAGCCGAGAATCTGGACCTTGCGCTTGGCTGCGGCGGCAATCAGTTTTTCATGCTTGGCGATCATGTTCTCTTTGATCTGGGGAAGGGAAAACTTCGTGGGAGGCCATTCACAATGCGCCTGAATGAGACCGCAACGCACGATTCGCGCCATGCCGCACCTCCGCGGAACTGCCATGCGAGTGTACTCTGGGGCGGCATTACGCGACAAGGTCTGCGCGGAGCGGCGGCGCTTGTTTCGCACCGCCGCGAGTTTTCCGCACTGCGCGAGGGCTGGCGAGTAAAACAGGCATTAGCCTATTGAGTTTGCGGTTGCCGCGCGACAAACGGCCAGAGGCTGAAGCGTGTGCTACTTCAAAACGCAATCGCATTCTCAATGCTGCCGTCGCGATTTATTTTCCACGGCTGGATGGCATTGAAATGCCCGACGACCGTTTCTGTCGTTTCAAAAAAGTCCGGCTGAACGCGCCAGAATTCGGCCAGTTCAGCCACGGTCGGCTGAACTTCTCCCGTGTCATCGGTGCAGCGCGATTGCAGCGTGGCTTCCTGCCCGTCCCACTCCCAGCCAAACCCAAAGCGAGTGTGCGCCTTTCGATACACGGGCCCTTGAAACTCCGCGGCCTTCCAATTGCGGCCGTTGTCGGTGGAGACTTCAACCTTGGTGATTGCGCCTCCTCCCGACCATGCCAACCCCGAAATTTCGTAGAAGCCGGGGCCCGCTAATTTCTGGCCTCCCGAGGGCCGCGTGATCACCGATTTCGGCCCCATCTGGAACTGGAACCAGCGCGCTTTTCCGTCCAGCCTCAAACTGGGATATTTCGTGGTTTCCCGCATGGCCATGTAGGGCTCGTCCACCACTTTGATTCGCCGGAGCCATTTCACATTGTTAATGCCTTCCCATCCCGGGACCAGCAGCCGCAGCGGATACCCTTGCTCGGGGCGGATCGCTTCTCCGTTTTGGCCGTAGGCCACCAGCATGTCATCCATGGCCTTCTCAATCGGCAGGCTTTTGGAATGTTTTCCCTTTTCCGCGCCCTCGGCCACGATCCACGTTGCGCCCTTTTGGACGCCTGCTTCCTTCAACAAAAGGGAAACCGGGATGCCTGTCCAAAAGCTGCCGCTTGTCAGGCCATGGGTGTCCTGCGCATTTGCTTTTGGACCGCGCCGGATCGCGCCAGTCGGACCGGTCGGCGCGCTGTTTCCGTTACATTCCACGAAATGAGCGCGCGTCACCGAGGGCAATCGCTTCAGGTCTTCCAGCGAGAAAATGACGGGCCGATCCACCATCCCGTGAATCAACAGGCGGTGCTCTCGCGGGTCGATGTCCGGAGGCTCGTAACCGTGCGACACGATGTAATGCAGCGGCGGTGGCGTGACAAACCCGACCGAGTCCTGCAAAGGAGTCCGGAAGCCGAAGTCTTTGTGATAGTCCGGCGGGCTTGTGGGCTGGGGCCAGGTTCCGAGGCTGCCCGTGCGGATCGAGGTTTCGAACGGGGAGCGCTCGCCGTAGGCATGCAAGTCCTTTGGCTGGGCCTTCGACGTATCGGCCTCCAAAGCCTCGCCGCGAGCGGTTCGCGCTGCGCCCGCCGCCAGTCCAGCCAGCAACGCGCCGTGCTTCAGGAATCGTCTGCGATCCGGCTTGCTTTCCATCGTCGGTCTCCTTACGAATGCGAAATCACGCGAGCGGGATAGTCACTCTTAACTGAACTATGCGTTCTTGTTGAGAGCCGCAAAAACCAAGCAGCCAGCGTGTAGCCACGACAAGTCGAGCATGCGAGCGTGTCCGCCCTGGACGCTAGCTCTTCATCACCTTCCGTGACCACATGTCCCAATCCTTCGGGAAATCCGTGTTACCTTCCTCGGCCAGATGAGCCTCTTCAGGCGAAAGGGTTTCGATCTTTTTACCGCCCGCCTGGAGGTGCATTTCGGCGTTGACCTTCAGGTACACGCTGCGGCCCACCGAATGCTTGATGCTCATGCCCACGGCGACGCCGCCGTGTCCGCGCATGAAGGCTGCCGGCTTGTCGCCCAGTGATTGGGCCAGGGCCTTGCCCTTGGCTGCGTCGTTGATCAGCATATTGGTCATGCCGAAGGATTTGCGAATGTCAAATACGGGCAGCCCCGTTCCGATGAACCCGCCCATGTGGTAGATCGGCAGCAGCGGTTCGTTGATGCCTCCCATCAGCACTACGGTTGGGGCGTGCGTGTGGACGATGGATTTCACATCGGGCCGGGCCCGGTAAATCTCGGCGTGAATCCAGCGCTCGCTGTAGAGCCGCCGCTTGTCGCCGTGGGCTGGAACGCAGTCCAGGTCCAATTCGACGATATCGTTCACTGTAACCAGGTCGGGCGCCAGCCAGCGCGAGATGAAAAAGTGATTCGGATCGGCCGGATTGCGCACGCTGACGTGTCCGTAGCCATCCACCACACCCTGGTCCTGGAGGATGTGATTCGCGGTGACTAGGTCCTGGAGCAGAGCGTCCTTGTCCTGCGGATCGTCCGCTGTTTCGGTCTCCGGCGGAAGCGGCGCGATCTTCGCTTTTGTTTCTTCCGCCGTGCCCAACAGCGCGCCCGTCAACAAAAGGCTCGATCCGGAAAGAAAGCCCCGGCGCCCGAATCCTGCGCGGAGCAGATTATTGATGTCCATTCAAATCTCCTTGGAGTTCGATTTGGTAACGTTGCCTTGAACGGAAACCTCCGTAGCCACCCGCGATGGGAGCATTCCCAAAGTCTCAAAATGATAGGCAACTTATCGGATACACCGATTCCTCGCCCGGTGTCAATCACGGAATATGTTGAGCCTGCAGCACACTAAATACGCCCGCATGTCCCCAAACGATCGAAAGTAGGCTATCCTGACGGCGCTTGAACTGAGAAAACATTGAAGCCCGATCCAACGTCAGCGTTCTTGCGACGCTTTTGCCGCGCACTGCTGCGCGTCTTTCCCGATTGCATCACGCTGACGCAAGCCGTCGCGTTCAATATGTTTCTGGCGTTCTCGCCCATGATCCTTGTGGTGCTGGGCGCGGTCGCCGGGTTTCCCGCGTTCCGGCAGGCGCTCGCGGGAATCATCGACCGGCTGCGCATCGTGCTTCCGCCCGGGGCGCTCGTCATTCTGAGTAATTTTCTTTCGCGGCACGGCATTCGTTCCTGGCAATGGATGGCCTTGGGACTCGGCGGCACGTTGCTGGCGGGAACGCAGATGATGAAGCTCTTGATGGAAGGCTTCTCCACGGTGTATCGCGACACGGATCGCCCGGACAGCCTCAGCAGGCATGCGCGGGCGCTGGCGCTGTTGACCGCGACCATCCTTCCTTCGATCCTCATCGTGAACCTGGTTGTGTTCGGCAGGCAAGTGCGCAATTGGATGCTGCACACGTCGTCCATGCCGGTGTTCATTCGGCTGGTGTGGAGCGCATTGTACGTGGTGGTCTCGCTGCTGATTGCCCTGGTCGTGCTGACCGTCATCTACCGCCTCGGCCGGCCCGGGCACCACGGCCTGGTCAACCAGCTGCCCGGCGCGGGAGTCGCCACCGTTCTTTGGTGGGTAGTCAGCATCTCCTTGGGATTTTATTTGCGCACGGTGCCCTACAGCCTGATCTATGGCGGCCTGGCGGTGACCATCGGCATCATGCTGTGGATGCAGTTGACCGCCACGATCCTGCTGATTGGCGCCGCCTACAATGCGGAGCTTCTCGATCACCCGCCCCCCCGCTAGCTGTGGCCACCAGGGTAGCCATTTCGTCCTCCTGGAACTGACATTCCGCCTCAACCGGAGTACATTAATAGGCAGAGAGCTCGGTTACGGGAGGCCACGATGGGCGAAATGCGCGTCGAGTGCTACGCCGGTTATCGAGCCGATGAGCGTCCGCTTCGGTTTACCTTGCGCGGACACACCTTTGAAATTTCCGAAGTCGAAGACCGCTGGTACTCGCCAGGGGCGATCTACTTCCGCGTCCGAACTGAGGACGGCGATTATTTCGTGCTGCGCCACGATGAACCGCAGGATGTCTGGAGTGTGGACGCGTTCCGCTCCTCTCGGGAACGGGCGGATTTGCCCGAGGCCGGGCAAGTCGGCTGGGCTGAGCCGCCGGGCCGTTCCGATTCTCCCTGTTGAACCTCGTATTGCCGTGGTTGATTCGCGCATCCGGATTGCTTACGGGAAGGGCACCGCGCCGTTTCCGGTCGCAACTTTTTCTTTCCCACCGGGTTACACTGATTGCGCGAGTGGAACGCCGCGACCTTGGTGCCCAACGCGCGAAATCCCGCTCGGGGAGATGGGAATATGAAAAGAGTTTCTTCCCGCACAGCCGGTCCAGGCGCCACTCGATCGATATCGCTTGCCGCGGCGGCCGGAATCTTCATCTTGGCTGCGGCAACCATTGCCACGCCTTATCTTCTTGCCGCAAAAGACAAAAAAGACAGCAAGGGCAAACCTCCATCGGCGGAGATGAAGGGAATCCCATCCACGGACCTGACCGGCGACGAAGCCATCCTGCACGCTCTCAATCGCCTAGGATTTGGGCCTCGTCCCGGCGATCTGGAGCGTGTGAAAGAGATGGGCCTGCAAAAATGGATCGACCGGCAGCTCCATCCGGATTCGATTGACGACTCCGCCCTCGATGCGCGCCTCGAACGATTCCCGACGTTGAAAATGTCCTCCGCGCAACTTCTGGAAGAATTCCCCGCGCCCAGAGTCGCCGCGCGCCGCGAGGGAATAACGCCCGAGGAGTATCGCAAAGAGCAGCAGGACCAGATTCGTGCCGCGCAGCAATCCACGCCGTCCAGCGACGTCCCTTCTGAAAAGCAGAGCGACACCCAGATGGCCGACCCGCACGGCATGCCGAACTTTGAAGCTAATGACATGGACCCGAACGCCAATCCAGGCAAGGCCAAAGGCGAGGGCAAGGGGCAAGGCGGCTTCGGCAACCAAATGTTCAACTATGAAAATATCCACGCGCCGCAGCGCATCGTCGCCGAACTCTCGATGGCCAAGGTGACTCGCGCCGTTTACAGCGAGCGCCAGCTTCAGGAAATGATGGTGGATTTCTGGTACAACCACTTCAACGTCTACGCCGCCAAAGGCGCCGATCGCTGGCTCATCACGGAATATGAACGCGAAGCAATCCGTCCGCATGCCATGGGGAAGTTTCGCGATCTCCTCGAAGCCACGGCAAAAAGTCCCGCGATGCTGTTTTTTCTGGACAACTGGCTTTCGGCCGACCCCCTTGCCTGGCAGAAACTGCAGCAGGAGCAGCAGGAGCGCCGCGAGATGCGCGGCGGAGGATTTGGAGTTGGGCCATTCGGCAGGCCGCGGATTCCGCAGGGCCAGCCCGTCCCGAATGGAAATCCGAATGATCCGAACGCAAACACTAAACAAAAACAAGAGCGCGGCCTGAATGAGAATTACGGCCGCGAACTTATGGAACTGCACACGCTCGGCGTCGATGGCGGCTACACGCAGGACGACGTGATCAACGTAGCCAAGGCGTTTACCGGATGGAGCATCCGGCAACCACGGCGCAATCCGGAATTTTTCTTTGAGGAACGCCTGCATGACAACAGCGTAAAGACCGTGCTCGGCCACAAGATTCACGAAGGAGGGATGAAAGACGGCGAGGAAGTCCTGGACATTCTGGCGCGCGACCCGCATACCGCCCGTCACATATCGTTCGAACTCGCGCAGCGCTTCGTCTCCGATAATCCGTCCGATGCGCTGGTGGACCGCATGACGCAAACGTTCTTAAAGTCGGACGGCGATATTCGCGAAGTCCTGCACACCATGATTTATTCGTCCGAATTCTGGTCGAAGGACGCTTATCGAGCAAAGATCAAGACTCCCTTCGAACTGGTGGTATCGGCTGCGCGAGCCGTGGGTACCGAAACGCAAATCCCGCTCATGCTCGTCCAGTGGGCCAACCGGATCGGCGAGCCCCTGTACCAGTGCGAGCCTCCAAATGGCTACTCGGACATAGCGGATGCCTGGGTGAACACTGGAGCGCTCCTCAACCGCATGAATTTTTCGCTTGCGCTGGCGTCCAATCGCCTGCGCGGCGCACAAGTGAGCATCGAATTCTTGCTTGGCAATGACACGGCCGCCGATCCGCATGCCACGCTCGACCGCGCCATCGACTCGTTCCTGGGCGGTCGGGCGTCGGAGCAAACGCGCCAAACGCTCGAGAAGCAACTGGACGATCCTCAAATTTTGCAGGCAAGCCTGGACGACCCCGTCAGGCAGGTGAACGCGGCAATGATCGCAGGTTTGGTTCTGGGTTCGCCGGAGTTTCAGCGGCGATAAGCGGCAAAGGCTTCAGCCGGTTTTCGTTTGCCGCGGGAGCTCAAGCGCAAAAGCGATGGAGAATATCATGAAAGTTTCGCGACGCATTTTCTTGAAAAGCGGCGGCGTGGCCATGATCGGCATGAGCACGATTCCAGCGTTCCTGCAGCGCGCCGTGGCTGCCACCCCCATGCCGAATAAGAAGAAGCTGATCGTGGTCTTCCAGCGCGGAGCCGCCGACGGCCTGAACATCGTCGTGCCGTTCGGCGAAGAAAATTATTATCGCATTCGTCCGACGATCGCAATTCCGCAGCCGCACGCCGGCGTCGAAGGCGCAGCGGTCGATCTCGACGGTTTCTTCGGGCTGCATCCCAGCCTGGCTCCGCTTGGCCCGATCTTCCACAGCGGCCAGATGGCTATCGTTCACGCTGCCGGATCGCCTGACACCACGCGCTCTCATTTCGATGCCCAGGATTTTATGGAGTCCGGCACGCCCGGCGTGCGGTCGACGGAGGACGGCTGGCTCAACCGTACCGTAGGCTCAGTGAGCGAGGAAAACGCCTCGCCCTTCCGCGCAGTGGCCATGGGTCCAAACCTTCCACTCACGTTGCGCGGAGCCGCGCCGTCCATTGCGCTTGCCGACATCAAGCAATTTCGCGTGATGAGCCAGTCCAGCGCCGTGCAGGGCGGTTTCGAAGCCCTGTACGCGCAGACCGTCGACAAAGTTCTGCGCGGCACGGGCGCGGAAACGTTCGAAGCGATTGACATGCTGCGTAAGGCCGATCCTTCGCGGTTTCAACCTGAAAATGGAGCCGAATACCCGAAGGGCCGTGTCGGCCAGGCCCTGCAACAAGTCGCCCAGCTTCTAAAGGCGGACATCGGCATGGAAGTCGGTTTCGTCGATACCGGAGGTTGGGACAACCACGTGAACGAAGGCGGCGCGCAAGGTCAAATGGCCAACCTCCTGCGCGATATGGGACAAGGTCTGGCCGCGCTTCATCAGGATTTGGGCGATCGCATGGAAAATGTTGTGGTCGTCACCATGTCCGAATTCGGCCGCACCGCGCACGAAAACGGAAACCGCGGCACCGACCATGGCCACGCGAATTGCATGTTCGTAATGGGCGGTCCGGTAAAAGGCGGAAAAGTATACGGCAAATGGCCGGGTCTCGGTCCGGGCCAGCTGAATGAAGGCCGTGACCTAGCGCTCACCACCGACTTCCGCTCCGTCCTCGGAGAAGTGATCGGCGGGCATCTGGGCAACGCCGATCTGCGCACTGTTTTCCCGGGCTTTGACAATAGCCCCGCGAAATTCCCGCGGCTGCTGAACGCGTAATTCAATTCTTCTGCGAACTGCCGGGTGCGAGGAGCGCCTGGCCGTGTTCTTCTTTCTCAAACTCGCTGCACGGCTCTTGAAAAGCCTCACGCTGTGCGACCGCTCCGCAGCCAACGCTCTGCCTCAACGTGAAAGCGCGGTGGTACTACAAATGAACCAGTTCATCGCGTGAAACGCCCTGTACTCAAAATTAGCTTCGCTCAAATGGCGACCAAATTTGATACTATGTGCGATCTGCGCAAGCTATCTTGAATCAAACCTGATTTAGCGCACCGGGCACACATTTCTTTGCGTCTTGGAGGGTGCCACATGGCTTCGACCGGCCAACCAGACCGTTCCGCCGCTCTATCCGGCGACTCTTCGGCAGCCACCAGCGCCGCGACGGACGCTGGCGTTCAGGCCGCTGCATCGCCCGCGTCGCCACTGGCGCCGTGGGTCCAGCTTGTGGCCGGCGTAATCTGCATGGCCATGATCGCCAACCTGCAATATGGCTGGACGATCTTCGTCAGTCCGATCGACGCAAAACACCATTGGGGCAAGGCCGCCATCCAAGGGACTTTCACGCTGTTCATTCTCCTTGAAACTTGGCTGGTTCCGTTCGAAGCCTATCTTGCCGATCGATTCGGCCCGCGCATTCTGGTGATGGTCGGCGGCGTGATGATTGGTTTTTCCTGGATGCTGTTTTCCTGGGCCAACACCCTTACCGCCCTTTATGTCGGCGGGATGATTGGCGGAGTCGGCACCGGCCTGGTCTACGGCACCTGCATCGGGAACGCGCTCAAATGGTTTCAGTCCCGGCGGGGACTGGCTGCCGGTGTGACGGCCGCAGGATTCGGAGCGGGCGCGGCACTGACTGTTTTGCCGTTGATGCATTCTCTGTCGTCCAACGGCTATGAAGCGACATTCTTCCGTTTCGGCCTGATCCAGGGCATCGTGGTCTTGCTTGCGGCACTGGCGCTCAAAAAGCCGTCGGGCCGCGCGGCTGCCCGGCGGAAAAACCCGCGCTTGCCGCAGACGAAGCTGGATCGCACGCCCTTCCAGACTCTTTCGAGTCTGGTCTTCTGGCTGATGTACATCGATTTCGTGCTGGTTGCGGCAAGCGGCCTGATGGCCACCGCGCAGCTCGCGCCCATCGCCAACGGTTTTGGGATCGCCAAAAACCCCGTAACGCTGCTGGGGGTAACCGCACCGGCGCTTCTTTTCGCGCTCTCGCTCAACAATCTTATGAATGGTCTCAGCCGGCCTCTTTTCGGCTGGGTGTCGGATTGGCTGGGACGCGAAATGACCATGTTTCTCACTTTCCTCGCGGAAGGCGTGGGCATCCTTTACCTGGATCGCTACGGCAGCAATCCGGTAGATTTTGTGATTCTCGCGGGCTTGGTCTTCTTTGCCTGGGGCAACATTTTCAGTATTTTCCCGGCGCTGACGTCCGATCAGTTCGGCAATAAGTACGCCACCACCAACTACGCGTTGCTGTACACGGCCAAAGGCTGTGCCGCTTTCTTCGTACCCATCGGCAGCCTGCTCGCCGCCCGGACAGGGAGTTGGCACCTGACATTGATGCTTGCGTCCGGGGCCAACGTAGTCGCCGCGTTATTGATGCTCCTTGTGCTGCGTCCCATCCGGGTGCGCGCCATTCGCCGCGAGGAGGCTCTGGCACCCGCGGCCGCCGACTAGCTGGGAGCCTATCGCCCGCGTTGAGCCCCGTTTCTCGGCCAAGATGTGGAGTTTTGAGGGCGCGCTTTACAGAAGCCGCCTTCCTTTTTTTGGGCGCCTTATGCGTCCTTTCGGTACCGAACCGAATCAGGCCTGAATGCGCCCGTTTTTTCATCTGGAGCGCGTTTCTGGTAACATTGATGCCGTAACTCTTCACTGTCGCTCATCTATCGGGAGGTTAGGTTTATATGGCAAGTCCAACTGTTCAGATTCAGATTACCGCGCCGGTTTCCGACGCTCAGAAGTCCGTGCTAACCGCTGAAGCTGTGACCTTTCTCAAGAAGCTCTCATCCACGTTTGAAGCGCAGAGACAGCACTTACTCGCGCAGCGGCACGAGCGGCAAGCGAGGATTGACCGCGGGGAATTGCCGGACTTTCTCCCCGAAACCGCGAATATCCGCAAGGCGGAATGGTCCGTGGCCTCCATCCCCAAGGATTTGATGGACCGGCGAGTTGAAATTACGGGCCCCGTCGACCGGAAAATGATCATCAACGCGCTCAACTGCGGCGCGGAAGTTTTCATGGCCGATTTCGAGGATTCCAACTCTCCGACCTGGAACAATAACCTGGATGGCCATATCAATATACGCGACGCGATCAACCGCACCATCACTTACGTGAGTCCGGAAGGGAAGAGCTATAAGCTCAACGAGAAGACGGCCACGCTGCTGGTTCGCCCTCGAGGCTGGCATCTGGATGAAAAGCATTTCCTCGTCGATGGCAAGCCGATCTCCGGCGCACTATTCGATTTTGGCCTGTTCGTCTTCCATAACGCCAAGAACCAGATCGCGCGCGGAACCGCCCCATACTTTTATTTGCCCAAGCTCGAGAGCCATCAGGAAGCGCGTCTGTGGAACGACGTATTCAATTTCTCCCAGGACTATCTGGGGATTCCTCGCGGAACGATTCGCGCCACCGTGCTGATCGAAACGATTCTCGCGGCTTTCGAGATGGACGAAATCCTCTACGAATTGCGCGAGCATTCCTCCGGCCTCAATTGCGGTCGCTGGGACTATATCTTCAGCTTTATCAAGAAATTTAACAGCCGCCCGGACTTCATTCTGCCGAATCGCGCGGAAGTCACCATGACCCAGCATTTCCTAGCTTCCTACGTGGAACTGCTGATTCACACCTGCCACCGCCGCGGCGCTCACGCCATGGGCGGAATGGCCGCGCAGATTCCCATCAAGAACGATCCCGTCGCGAACGAAAAGGCGCTGGCGAAGGTCCGCGAAGACAAGCTGCGCGAAGTGAAGGCCGGACACGATGGCACCTGGGTCGCGCATCCTGGCCTCGTCTCCGTCGCCAAGGACATCTTTAACGAGTACATGAAGGGCCCAAACCAAATCAATCTCAAGCGGGACGAAGTCCACATTACTGCCAAAGATCTGCTGGCCATTCCCAAGGGAACCATCACCATGGAAGGACTGAAGTGGAACATCGACGTCGGATTGCAGTACCTGGCGTCCTGGCTCGGCGGAAACGGATGCGTTCCGATCTATAACTTGATGGAGGATGCGGCTACGGCCGAAATCTCTCGCACGCAGGTTTGGCAGTGGGCCAAGCACGGCGCCAAGCTGGAAACGGGCGAAACCGTGACGCCGCAGATGGTTCGCGAGGCCACCGCTTCGGTGCTTGAAAGGATGAAGGCGCAGATGGGGGCGGAGAAATTCAACGCCAGTAAACTTCCGCAGGCGGGCAAGATCCTGGTGGAACTCATGACTAGTCCGAATTTCCATGAGTTTCTGACCACGGATGCCTACGCGTATTTATCGTAGCTTGCCGGTCTACGCGCGCCGAAACGACGCTTAAGGCTTAAGACTGTCTAACTATAAGGCTGTTATTCCGAGCGAAGCGAGGAATCCCTCTTCGATCAGCGATCACGATGGAAAGAAATTGCTTGCTTCGCTCGGGATGACAAGCACTCCCCACAGTACTGCCCTGCCAAATAATACCCGCGTCTATTACGGGCAAATACCCTGCGTGCAGCCGCGCTTGTGCTCGTCCGGAATGTCCGCAAATTTCGCGGGAACGAACCCGTTACGGTTGGGCATCTGCACCTTGGGCAGAGTCTTCTGATCGAGCACATCGTCTTCCTTGATGATGTTGCTCTTGTAAAGAATGAACGCGGTCAGCGCATACACCTCATTCGGGGTGAGACTTCCGCTCTGGTCACGGGGCATCGCCCGCCGAATGAAATCCCACACGGAGGTCGCATAGGGCCAGTAGCCTCCGACGGTTCTCACGGGATGAAGCGTGGTGAGGGTTTCCGTGTCGGCGATGCCTCCCACCACACGAGGTCCAATCTTGCCCCCTTCTCCATTCGCGCCGTGACAGACCGCGCACTTCGCGGCAAAAATCGGTGCGCCGTCCCTGGCGGTTCCTTGCCCCACGGGGAGTCCTTTGCCGTCGGGTCCTACGGAGATGTCCCAGGCCTGAATTTCCTCTTTCGTCGGCGCTCTGCCCACGTTTGCATAGTCCGGGGCCTGCGCCAGCGCAACATTCGCCATCAGCAAGAAAATCCCGGCGCTAAGAAACTTGGAAAATCGCATTTTGGACGCTCCCGTCGCGGTTTACTTTCCAGGGCTGAATCGCATTGAAATCGCCCACCACCTGCTGCGTTTTTAAGAGGAAGTCCACGTCGGCGCCCCAGAGTTTGGCAACCTCGACGACCGTCGGCTGGACCGTGCCGGTATCATCCGTGCAGCGGGACTCCAGGACAGTTTCATTTCCGTCCCAAGTCCACGGGCAGGAGAAGCGAGTATGGGCCTTCCGCTCGACGGGGCCGTGGAGCTGCGCGTCCGTCCAGGTGCGGCCGCCATCGGTCGAGACTTCAACGCGCTTGACGGCTCCTGCGCCCGACCACGCCAGCCCGGTGATTTCGTGGAAGCCGGGGCCGGGCATCTTATATCCGCCGGCAGGCCGAGTGATCACGGATTTTGACCCCAATGTGAATTCGAACCAGCGCGATTTGCCGTCCAGTCTCATGCTGGGATACCGGCTCGTTTCCATCATGGCCATGTAGGGCTCGTCGACCAGGTCGATGCGCCTCAGCCACTTGACGTTGTTGATCCCTTGAAAGCCCGGAACAATCAGGCGCAGCGGAAATCCCTGCTCCGGGCGCACAGGTTCGCCGTTCTGCCCGTAGGCCACCAGCGCGTCGCCCCATGCCTTTCCGATCGGAATGCTTTTTGAGTGTTTAGGTTCGTCGGCGCCTTCCGCGATGATCCAGGTCGCGGTCTTTTGCACGCCGGCTTCTTTAAGCAGCGTGGACAGCAGAACTCCGGTCCACTGGCTGCAGCTAGTGAATCCGTGCGTTTCCTGCGGCGTCGCGTTTACCGCGATTCGCGCATCACCCCCGGGCCCTCTGGGGGAGCTGTTTCCGTGGCACTCGACGAAATGGAAGCGGGTCACGAAAGGCAGGCGTTTTATTTCGTCCACGGTAAAAATCAGGGGACGATCGACCATGCCGTGAATCAGCAAACGATGTTCCTGCGGATCGATGTCCGGCGGTTCGAACCCGTGAGAAATGGTGAAGTGAAGAGACGTCGGCGTAATCATTCCCACCGAATCCTGAAGCGGGGTCCGGAGGCCGAATGCCACCTGCTCGTCCTTTACCCGGCGCTCCGGGTTGTTAATGCTGCCATTCCGTACGTCGGTCACGTAATGCGAACGCTCGCCGTAGAGATGTAACTCGTCAACCTTCTCCATAGCTGGTTCGGCGGCGGCCCTAGCGGGACGCGCGATCGATGACGCTCCGACGGCGAATCCGGCCAGCGCCGCTCCATTCTTAAGGAATCGTCTGCGATCCGTTTTTTGTGGATTCATGTGCCCCTCCCTTTAGGTTTATCGGAATGGTATCACACGAGGAGTAGCACAGGCTTCAGCCTGTGGGTTTAAACTACGGCCATCGACAAATTCAAAAGCACACAGGCTGAAGAGCCTGAGTGGCGACTTCACGGACACTGTCCGAGCTTGCAACCGCGCTTCTTCCAATCGTGAATCTCGTCCAGATTCTGGGGAATGAATCCATCGCGATTCGGCATTTTGATTTTAGGGAGAGTTGCGGCGTCGATCACGTCATCTTCCTTGATGATGTCATTGCGATAGAGGATGAACGCGGTGAGCGAGTAAACTTCGTCGGCCTTGAGCGATCCTTCCTGATACCGTGGCATGGCCCTGCGGATGTAATCGAATATCGTCGTCGCAAACGGCCAATAGCTTCCCGCGGTCATCTTCGGGTGCAGGGAAGTGAGCGTGCCTTTGCCGCCGACGAGAGCGGGAGCCTGGGCGCTGCCTTCCTGATTTTCCCCGTGGCAGGCCGCGCATTTTTGCGCGAACAAGACACCGCCCGTCTTGGCATTCCCACTGCCGGGAGGCAGTTCCTTCCCGTCGATGCCCACGGCGATGTCCATGGCCCGGATTTCCTGCGCCGTGGGAGTGCGCCCGACATTTTTGTAGTCAGGCGTCTGCGCGGCCGCGGCGAGTGTCGCGGAAGCGGCCAGCACCGGCAGCAACAGATAACTAAAAGGTGATCGCATTTTGGACGCTCCCGTCAGGATTCACTTTCCAGGGTTGGATCGCATTGAAGTGGCCGGGTATCGTTCCGGTCTTCACGAAAAAGTCCGGCTCTACTTTCCAGAATTTTGCGAGTTCCACGACGGAGGGTTGCCTTTCGCCCGCATCATCCGTGCAGCGCGACTGAAGGATGGTTTCCTCGCCATTCCAATCCCAGCCGAACCCGAATCGCACATGCGCCTTGGGATAGGCAGGGCTTTGCATTTCCGCCTCGCGCCACGTTTTGCCGTTGTCGGTGGAGACCTCGATAGATTTGACGACTCCGCCGCCGGACCACGCCAAGCCGCTGATCTCGTAGAAGCCCGGTCCGTCTAATTTTTGTCCGCCCGAGGGACGGGTAATCACGGTTCGCGGACCCATCTGGAATTGGAACCAGCGCGACTTTCCGTCCGGCCGCAAGCTCGGATATTTTGTGCTCTCCCACATGCCCATGTAGGGCTCTTCGACGAGCTTGATTTTGCGCAGCCATTTGACGTTGTTGATTCCTTCCCAGCCCGGAGCGAGAAGCCGGATCGGATATCCCTGCTGCGGGCGCAGCGCCTCGCCATTTTGGCCGTAAGCGATCAGGGTATCATCCATGGCCTTTTCGATTGGGATGCTCTTGGTGTGTTTTCCTTTTTCCGAGCCTTCGGCGATGATCCACTTCGCCTCCGGTTTCACGCCCACATGTTTCAAGATGGTTGAGAGCGGCACGCCCGTCCACTGGCTGCAGCTTGTATAGCCGTGCGTATCCTGCGCGGTGGCGTTCGGCGAGATTCGATACTGGCCGGTTGGGCCCGCCGGCGCTCCGTTCGCGTTGCACTCGACAAAATGAACGCGTGACACAGATGGAAATCGCTTCAGGTCGTCCATCGAAAAAATCAGGGGCTTGTCAACCAGTCCGTGGATCAAGAGGTGATGCTCGGCGGGATCGATATCGGGGGGCTCGTAACCATGCGCAATCACATAGTGGAGCGCGGGAGGAGTGAGATATCCGACCGAGTCCTGGATCGGCGTGCGCCAGCCGAAGTCGCGATGATAGCCTTCCGGAGCGGGATCGTAGAGCCCCGGAGCGCCGAGGCGGATGGCGGTCTCGAATCGCGAGCGCTCGCCATACGCGTGCAAATCCTTTAAGGATTCCCGTGCCGCCGAACCTTCCGGTGCGGGAGTCTCGCCCTTCGCAGCCTTCGCCATACCGACAGCCAAACCAGCAAGCACGGCGCCATTTTTCAGAAAGCTCCGACGGCCGGAATCTTTCGGTTTCATGGATTTCTCCTCTGGAAAGCTTGCACGCAGTTTTACAAAGGCCAACCAGAATGTCAACGGAATGGTGCGGTATTTCCAGGGCAGGGAATTAACCAGACGCTCAAACAAACGGGGCGCCCGGTAAGTCGGGCGCCCCGTTTCATCCAGCCCTGCGGAGGCGAACTTTTCTTACGAATTCGATTGGCGGATGCGCATCCCGTAGAACGACCGGTACACGAACACGAAGGAGACGGCAAAGAAGGCGGCCGCGAGTGTGCGGGTCAACGTGCCCCCGGACGTTATCGTCAGTTTGACAGCGAGTTCTACGGCCAGCAACCCGAAAAGTGTTGTGAATTTGATGACCGGATTGAGCGCCACGGAAGAAGTGTCTTTGAACGGATCGCCCACGGTGTCGCCGATGACAGTCGCGTCATGCAGCGGCGTTCCTTTTTGTTTCATCTCGACTTCCACGATTTTCTTGGCGTTGTCCCAGGCGCCGCCTGCATCGGCCATGAAGATGGCTTGATACAGTCCGGAAATGGCAATGGACATCAGGTAGCCGATGAAAAAGAAGGGCTCAAGAAACGAAAAAGCCAGAGTGGCAAAAAAGACGGCGATGAAGATGTTCAGCATACCCTTCTGCGCGTATTTCGTGCAGATTTCGACGACCTTCTTGCTATCCTCGACCGAAGCCTTCTCCACGCCTTCCAGCTTGATGTTGGCCTTGATGAATTCGACGGCGCGGTAGGCGCCCGTGGTCACGGCCTGGGTCGAAGCGCCGGTGAACCAGTAGATCATGGCCCCGCCCGTGATCAGGCCGAGCACGAAGGGAGCATGCAGCAAGGAAAGCTTCTCGACATTCTCGGTGAGTCCGTTGGTCAGAGCCATGATGATCGAGAAAATCATGGTCGTTGCGCCCACCACAGCCGTGCCGATTAAGACGGGTTTCGCGGTTGCCTTGAAGGTGTTGCCCGCGCCGTCGTTTTCCTCCAGCAAGTCCTTTGCTCGCGAAAAATTTGGGCTGAAGTTGAAGTCCCTCTGGAGTTCCCCCTCGATGCCCGGAATTTGTTCGATCAGCGACAATTCGTAAACCGATTGCGCATTGTCCGTCACTGGCCCGTAGGAGTCCACGGCGATTGTCACCGGCCCCATTCCCAGGAAGCCGAAGGCGACCAGTCCAAACGCAAATACAGGCGCGGCGATCATCAGGCCGCTCAGGCCCAGGCGTGCAAATAGGTAGGCGATGGACATCAGGAAAACCATGGCCATGCCCAGATAATAGGCGGAGAAATTTCCAGCCACGAAGCCCGACAGAATGCCGAGAGACGCGCCGCCCTCTTCCGCCGAAGTCACCACTTCCTTGACGTGCCGCGATTCCGTGGAGGTAAACGCTTTCACGAGTTCCGGAATTACGGCGCCCGCCAGCGTGCCGCAGGAAATGATCGAAGCCAGTTTCCACCACTGCGTCGGGTCGCCACCGAGCGTTGGAATGATGACGGCGGAAATCGCGTAGGTCATCGCGATGGAGATGAACGAAGTGAGCCAAACCAGGCTGGTGAGGGGCGACTCGAAATTCATCTTGTCGACATTGCCGAAGCGAGCCTTGGCGTACGCGGAGTTGATGAAGTAAGCCGCGGCGCTGGCGACCAGCATGGCGATGCGCATCACGAAAATCCAAACGAGCAGCTGCACCTGCACGGCCGGATCCTTCACGCCCAGCAGGATAAACGTGATCAGAGCCACGCCCGTCACGCCGTAGGTCTCGAAACCATCCGCGCTCGGTCCGACCGAGTCGCCCGCGTTGTCGCCCGTGCAATCGGCGATCACGCCCGGGTTCCGCGCGTCGTCTTCCTTGATCTTGAACACGATCTTCATCAGGTCCGAGCCGATGTCGGCAATTTTGGTGAAGATGCCGCCGGCGATGCGCAGCGCCGCGGCGCCCAGCGATTCGCCAATGGCAAACCCGATGAAGCAGGGCCCGGCGTAATCGCCGGGAACAAAAAGCAGGATAAACAGCATCATCAGCAATTCCACGCTGATCAGCATCATGCCGATGCTCATTCCGGCTTGCAGCGGAATTTGGTAGATGGGAAACGGCTTGCCGCGCAGCCCTGCAAAGGCCGTGCGCGAATTCGCGAACGTGTTCACGCGGATCCCGAACCATGCCACGCCATAGCTCCCGGCCATTCCCAGGAGGCTGAACAACAAGATGACCGGCAGGGTAATGGCCACCGGCTTGTCAGGCACGGGTGCGAGAACGCCAAAATACAGAACGATAACCACGGCGATGAAAATCCATAGAAAAAGTAAAAACTTGCCTTGCGTGAAAAGATACGTTTTGCACGTTTCGTAAATCAGCTCGGAGACTTCCCGCATCGCGCGGTGCACAGGCAGGTTCTTCAGGTGGCTGTAAATCGTAAGTCCAAAAATCAATCCGAAGATGCAAAACAGGATTCCGAGCGTCAGCAGCCTGTGCCCGTCCATGCCAAGAAATGTGACCTGCGAGAGGTCCGGCAGCTTCAGGCTTGCCTCGCCGCCCGGATTTTCTTGGGCCGCGGCGCCCACCGCGCTTAGTAGCGTCAGCAGGGCGCCGGCCGCGCCTGCTTTCGCGAATCGGCTTCGAAGCGAGCCAATGCCCGCGAGCCAGGTACACATCAGAGATCCTCCGTTGGATTCATGCGTTGAAGTCAGGATAAATGCCCCGTCCTGTTGTCTGCTTCCGGCACACCATTTGGCCCCGTATTATTTGCTCAGGGCGCTCAGGGAATGGCCTACCGGACCTGGTAAAGGTGCCACTTCAAGAAGGGGCGGAAGTGCCTTTTTTGCTTCATCCCGGCCATCCGAATGCATACGACGATTCCTTACGCGGACAACACCCATAGCCCGCTACCGGGGCGGCACAAAGCTCACTTTTATAACATGCGGGGATAAGACGGTCAAACCGTTTCGTACCCGGTACCTGACTTGTAAACCTGCCCGGCAGGCGCTGGCAGGGTGGGAGCCAGAAGGGAAAAGGGCAGCCACAGCGAGATCCGCGCGGGCTGCCCCTTCGCTCTTTCAAGGCTCTTTACGAGGCCGATACGACGCCACGAGGCGTGCAACTACATCTTTTTCTGCGCGGTGGGCGGTAGCAAGCCATTCATCCGCAGGTGCATCGATAGTCCGGCATAGTGATCGGCGAAATCGGTAATGACCGCCAGCGCCGCTCCCACCCGAGTGATCTGCCTGCCTCCGAAAAACGGCACCATTTCGGCCAGGTTGGCATCGGTCATCTTCGAGAATTGCTCGCCGCAATAGTCCATGGAGGCTTTGAGGCCGGCGATCAATTGTTCTTTTGACTCCGTCTCCGAACTCTTGGCGAACGGTGTTGCCGGCGGGGTAAACATCTTCGAGCACACGGCGTTGTTTACATCGGCGATATGGCCGATTGTTTTTCCGAAGGTCATGTTTTCGGGAGTGGGACGGAAGCTGTATTTATCCTCCGGCATGATTTCGGCTGTTGCCACCAGGTTTTTTGCGTAGTCGTCGAACTGTTTGCGAAGGGCGCCCGTAATCGGATTTGACGACGCCTCCTGCGCGTGTGCAAACAGAGGCGCCACGAGACAAATTGCTACCAGGCAGATCAATCGTTTCATTCCAGTATTCTCCTTTAAAATCACTCAGTCTTGGGAGCATACGACGGAAAACAATACCGTTCAAGCGCCGAGAGTAGTAAAGCTTCAAGCGTAGCTACCGATGCAGTCCGGGCTGCCACCGAACGTCTTCCCTACCTTTATCATTCAAGTATCTTGCCAGTACGAAAATCAGATCCGAGAGACGATTGACATAATGCAGCACGGCCGGATTCATCGGCTCGTTCGCGAAAAGGCGGGCCACTTCGCGTTCGGCGCGGCGCGTTACCGTCCTGGCGTGATGCAGGTAGGCCGACGCCGGACTGCCACCCGGAAGCACAAAACTGTTCAGAGGCTCGAGGTCCGCGTTGAACCGGTCGATCTGCTTTTCAAGCCAGGTGACTTGCTCGTCGGTGATGCGCAGCAGGGGCTTTTCCGCGCCGGAGCGCTCCGGACGGCACAGATCCGCGCCGACGTCGAACAAATCGTTTTGTATATGCCGCAGAAGCTGCAGAATCTCGCCGTCGCAGACATGCAGGTTGGCGACTCCGATGACGGAGTTGGCCTCATCGATGCTGCCGTAAGCCGTTACGCGCAGATCGAATTTCGGCAGGCGCGAGCCGTCGCCCAACGAGGTCGTGCCTTCATCGCCCGTACGTGTATAGATCTTGTCGAGTTTCATCGTTTATGCCGCCGGTCTACGCGATCCGCTTCCTGCATGGTAGTCTGCATGAATACGCAGGAATTTCCAACCTCGTGCACGGATAAGCGGCTGGTTTGAGCGCCATGCCGTGAAAAACGGAAAACCGGTAGCGCACGGCAGCCATTCTATCTGTGTCCGACCGACGAGGTAGCGGTGAACGACGTTGCTCGAAGATCTGTTGCAAGGTGTTTCCAACTACGTTCACAGGAGAACGAAATGAAAAGTCTCATCGGACTATTTCTCGCGCTCGCCTTGGTTGCAATTCCTGCGTCAGCGCAAAACCGCGGCGACCAGAAGGGAAGCGGGGTGCGCGGGGTTGGCGGCGGACACGTTCCCGCGCGCGGCCCTGCGCCGCACCCTGGCCCGGCGCCCGTCGCGCGTAAGGCTGCGCCGGCACAGCAGGAATCCCATCCGGCTCAAGAGCAGTCGCGCCAGGCACCGGAAAAAATGAAGCCGGCACCGGAAACTGCTCGCTCGTACACCGATCAGAAGGGTCACCCCGACGCGCCGCACGTGCACGCCAAGGGCGACAAATGGATCGGGCACGACACGGGGAAGGACGACCCTCACTATCACCTCGATCACCCGTTTGAACATGGGCGCTTTACCGGTGGCTTCGGCAAGGGACATGCGTTTCGAATCGAAGGGGGAGGCCCGAGCAGGTTCTGGTTCGGTGGGTTCTATTTCTCGGTGGCCCCATATGACGAGGGGTATTGCAACGATTGGGACTGGAATAGCGACGATATCGTCATCTACGAGGATCCGGATCACGATGGCTGGTATCTCGCATACAACGTCCGGCTGGGTACCTACGTCCACGTGATGTTTCTGGGGAATAGTTAGAGCCTGGGGCAGTTGGTGTTCTGCAACCGAGCTTTCGAATATGGGCTGAAGGGTCGGACCGCGTGTCCGGCCCTTTCTCTTCCGGCCAGGAGCCGCATGCGTCTTGGCCGTCCGGCACTCAAGACGGTTCGCGACGCGCTCGCACGACTCTTGCACTTGACGAAAAATCGGCTTAGCAATAACTTCGTAGGTATATGAGCCCCCTTTCTTTGAAAGTAAACGGACAAACTCACAGCTTCGACGTTGATCCGACAACGCCGCTGCTTTACGTGCTGAGCGACGACCTCGGCCTGCGCGGTCCGAAATTTGGCTGCGGCCTTGGGCAATGCGGAGCGTGCACGGTTCTGGTCAAGGGACAGGCGGTACGTTCCTGCATCACTCCGGTGGAATCCGTGCAGGGCGTCGAGATCATCACTCTCGAAGGCCTGGGCACGGTGGACAAGCCGCATCCGATCCAGAAAGCGTTCATCGATGAGCAGGCCGCGCAATGCGGCTATTGCTTAAGCGGCGTGATTCTTACGGCCAAAGCCTTTCTGGACAAGAATCCGAAAGCGACCGAAAAGGAAATCGAGGAAGGAATGTCGCGCGTGCTTTGCCGATGCTTCACGCACACTCGCATGCTTCGCGCCATCGGGCGCGCGCGGAAGGAGATGGTGCGATGAAAAATCCATCTCTAAGCGTGAACGAACTGCAAATGGACAAAGGTGCCGCCGAGGCGCTGGCGCAGGCTGGATTTTCGCGTCGCACGTTTATCAAGGCCGCCGGCGCCTTGATCGTCAGCTTCAGCATGAATGGCGCGCTGGGAACTCTGGAAGCGCAGACCCGAGCAGGCGCGTTTGGCGAGAACCCGGCGGTGGATTCTCCGCCCGCCGATGAAGTGGATTCCTGGATCGCGATCGCCTCGGACGGCGGCGTGACGGCCTATACGGGAAAAGAAGAACTGGGGCAGGGCATGTCTACGGCGCAGATGCAACTGGTGGCCGAAGAACTTTGCGTTCCATTTCATCGCGTCAACTTGATTGTCGCGGACACGTCCATGACTCCGGATCAAGGCGTCACCTCCGGCAGCCAATCGCATCCCACGAATTTTAATCACAAAAACCTGGCAGGCGCTTGCGCCACGGCGCGTGAAGCGCTCCTGCAACTCGGATCGAAGCATTTGAATATTCCCGCCGACGACCTCACCGCTATCGACGGCACGATTCGGTCCAAGACCGACGCAGCCAAGAAAGTCACCTACGCGGAGCTTGTGGCCGGGAAGAAACTTGATCTGAAAGTGGATCCCGCGGCAAAACGAAAGCCGGCCAGCGCGTGGACCGTCCTCGGCAAGCCCATCGGGCGGCCGGACATGGCCGCCATGGCCACGGGCACCTTCGAGTATGCGCACAACGTGCGTGTGCCCGGGATGCTGCATGGGATGGTGGTGCGCCCGGCGGCCGTCGGCGCAAATTTGATGGACGTCGACGAAAGCTCGGTCTCAGGAATGCCGGGCTTCGTGAAAGTGGTGGTCAGAAAGAACTTTGTCGGTGTGGTGGCGGAAAAAACTTGGCAAGCCATGCAGATCGCCACGGCCTTGAAAGTCACTTGGTCCTCCGCCCCCGAATTGCCCAAACAAGAAACCTTTTACGATTATCTGCGAAATAAAAAGCCGACCCGCGACACGCTGCTGGTCAACTCCAGGGACGTGGATCAGAAACTTGCCGAAGCCGCGACCGTCGTTAAGTCCACCTACAACCATCCATACCAGATGCATGGATCGGTTGGCAGTTCGTGCGCTGTCGCCGACGTGCAGGGCGATAAGGCCACGGTATGGTCGCCGACGCAAGGCGTCTGGCACCAGCGAGCCACGCTAGCCATGCTGCTGGGTCTGAAGCCGGAGAACATCCGCGTGATCTTCCGGCGCGGCTCGGGCTGCTACGGAATTAACGGCGCCGACACGGTCACGTATGACGCCGCGCTGCTTTCGCAGGCCGTCGGCAAGCCTGTGCGCATCCAGCTCACGAGGAAAGATGAGATGGCCTGGGAGAATTACGGATTCGCATTCACGATCGACGAACGCGCCGGGCTCGATGCGCAGGGAAACATCGTCGCGTGGGACCACGAAGCGTGGTCGCCGGTGCTCGGCAACCGCCCGGTCTACTCGTATCCCGGAAACGTCATCACCGGATTTCTGGCGGGATTTCAGCCAGAGGAATTCAGGCCGCGCTCGCCCGCGCCTGAACCGACTTCGTTCAGCAACAACAGCAACGCGATTCCATCGTACGTCGTGGGCCACGTGGGCGGCGCCGATCACGGAGCGGGCACGATCAAGTCCGAACGCGCGCTATTGCACAACGTCGTGTCTCCGTTCCGGACCGGCCCGTTGCGCTCCCCGCAGCGCCTGCAAAATACTTTCGCGCACGAATCCTTCATGGACGAGCTGGCGGCTCGCGTGAAGGCCGATCCGGTCGAATTCCGCCTGCGCCATCTGAGCGAAACGCGCATGATCGATGTCGTGAAAGCCGCGGCGAAAGCGGCAAGCTGGGACGCGCGGCCTTCACCGAAAGGTCGCGTGGCGTCGGCGACTGGCGTCGCCAGCGGCCGGGGCATCTCCTGCGTTGCGTATGAAGGCGAAAACGGATACTCGGCCATGGTGGCCGAAGTGGAAGTCGATCTGGCCACCGGAAAACTTACCGTGAAAAGAATCGTCGTCAGCGTCGATGCCGGGCCGATCTCAAATCCCGACGGCCTTCGCAATCAGTGCGAGGGTGGCGCGCTGCAAGGCTTGAGCCGCGCCCTCGGAGAAGAAGTTACCTGGGACGACCACAACGTGACTTCCGTCGACTGGAGAACCTACCATTCGTTGCCGTTGGGATTTGCCGTTCCGAAAGTCGAAGTGGTCCTGCTGAACCGGCCCGACCAGCCCGCCACGGGAGCAGGCGAAACGGCGATCACCGTGGTTGCGGGAGCACTGGGAAACGCCATTTTCGATGCCACTGGGGCGCGCGTGCGACAGGTGCCGTTCACGCCGGAGCGGATCAAAGCCGCTTTAATCTGAGCGGCTTTGCCGAACGACGTTTCTATTAGGTGCCGTGACAACGAACAGCGGGTGTCTCGCAATTAGTTTTCTTTTGCCTTTTCGGCTTGCCTCTTTCGCGCTTCCGCGGATGGAAGTTCGTGGACGCTGTGCGCCACAAACCACCACTTTCCATCGCGTTTGACCCAAACATCGAGTGAATGGTGTTCGCTATTGGTCCGGTGGCCATAAACTTCGATATCGTCAAAAGTCGAATAGGTCGTAACCGCGGTCGTCCCGTTTCCTCCATCGCCGTAGACACGAATGTCTTGAGGGCCGTAACGCAACGAGTGCAGGATCCGGTTTCCTTTTTCCAGGTCCTTCATGAGCCCCTCTTTGGTATCGTCGGTTCCATCCGCGTTGATGTGCACGATTTTCTCCGCATCGAAGTTTTTAACCCAGTCGGCACAAATGGTCTTATCTGTTGCCGTACTCTGAAAAGCCTTAAGCTTTTCCGCTTCGAGTTTGAGAATCTCTTTCTTCACTGCTTCGGCCTTCGGCCCGGTGGTTTCCTGCGCGCAGGCGAGTCCGGCAAATCCAAGCCCCAGTATGGACAACAGAAATATTCGTTTCATCACGCAGATGTCCCCCCCTTTTTGGTTTGTCAGGTGATATTTGCTACAACCGCGCTTGATGCGACGTGCTTGGTGCGAACTGACCGGTGGGAGAAAGGTACTCCTCATCGGCTCGCTTAGCCAAGTCCGAAAATTTCAATTCTTGATTTCACCATGTATTTTCGAAACGCGGGACGTTGCCGCGTCCGGCCGATCCGAATCCTTGCAACCCATCTGCCTTCCTGCTAGATTCCGCCTGAGAAGTTCAACCGGCGATGGACAAGCCTCTGATACAATTCATAGCGCTCGCCGAGAAATTCGCCGCAATGTTGTGCCGGGTTGTGACCTTCGATGAAGCCCAGGTTGATCGAAAACGCTCCGGTGAAAATCAAAGTTGGAGCGATTTCGGCCGTCCCGATTGGCTGCTTGATCCGTAATGCGCGCATAGTTGTCAAGGGAGTCCTGATCTTCTCGTTGTGCGTTTTCGCCCTCGTAGTTTCCGCACGCGGCCAGTCCCTCGGCGAACCGCAGAGTAAACTTCCAGCGTTGATTTCGCAAGGCAGCCTCGATCCGCGCTTGCCCCGTGAAATCACTCGCTTGAAATTCAGTCCGGACGGGAACTTTATTTTGGCGCAGGATAGTTCCACGATATTCGTCCTCATGCGCCAGCCTTTCGCCGAACATTTCCGAATCGACGCGCCCGACGCCGGCCCCGCCGAATTTACGCCTGATTCTTCCGAGGTGGCGTTCAGCACGGGAGGCCCGCGTCTTTCCGTGGAGCGCTGGAACGTGGCAAAGGGCGAGCGCACATCGGCGCACGCGGTTGTCCTGGTCGGCGATTGCCTCGAAAGCGTGCTTTCGCCGGACGGCAAGAGCCTGGCGTGCTTCTCTGAACACGCCAGCACAACCGCGCGGATTGCGCCTTTCAAGGTTCCGGTGGCGCTGGAGGATATAGATTTTGAGCTCATCGACGTAACCAGCGGAGACGTCATCGCCCAGAAGAAGGACTTCATTGTGGGAACGACGGAAAATTCCGGCCTGCTGTTCGACGCGTGGAAGATTGCACAATCCCTCGGCAGCCTTTGGAATTCCTCAATTCCGGCAAGCTTTTCGCCCGACGGACGCTATTTCATCGCGGGTTTTGACCGGGCATCCGTGGCCGTTGACCTGGTGGCGCGCGCCTTGATTCCTCTTCACGGCGACCTCGCTTGGATTCTGAGCGGGGGATTCACGTTCATCTCGCCCGAGCGCGTGCTGGCCGAAAATTTTCGTAACCCGGAGAAGTCGGAAATTCTGGAAATTCCTTCCGGGCTAGTCATCAGTCCAATCGCGCTTGGCAACCAGCGGATGGAGGCGGCGACTAGAGGCAGTTACGTTTTCCTGCGCCCAATAAAGTCCGCGCCCCTGGGGGTGTTCGATTGGGCGTCGCGCAAAATGATCGCGGCCGTCGCCGAACCTGCTGGAGTGGATATTTACGGCCAGCAGATGGTCGTGCAGATGACGGACGGCGAGATTGCCCTCTCCAGTCTGGCGGGAGCCAAGCTCGAATCCAGGCTCGCGCTGCCACCTGGAAATCTCGGAACGCTCGAAGCCTCCGCGGTCTCCACTGACCTGCGATGGTTGGCGATCTCCACGCCCTCTCGCGGCGCGATCTGGGGTCTTTCCAGCAAGCAGCACTACCTACTCCGAGGGTTTCACGGCGCTTATTTTGAGGGAGAAGACGCGTTCTATGCCGACTTCCCTAAGCGCCTCAACGTTCCCCGAGCGATCGTTCGCGCCTCTCTCGAGTCCGTTGAACCGAAGCCGATCCACGACATCGATAACTCTTCGATGGAAACGAAGCAGTATGGACCATTCCTCGTTTCCAAGATTGCCGCCCGGACTTCCACTGCGAATTCCACCGGAAAAGGCTCTTGGAACTTTTCGCTTTCCGTGCAGGATGCTCGCGACGGACATACGCTCTGGACACAAACTTTTCCCGAGGTCACCCCCGGCGATATCGAGGTCTCGACCGGCCAGAACCGCGTCATTTTCCGCTGGCTGGCGGAAGAAAAACCGGCGATGAGCGCGATCAAAAATGCCCCCGCGCTCAAGGCGCGTTACACCAAGATTCGCGATCACATCGATGCCTATTTATTTCAGGTGCGCGAAGCGGAAACGGGAAAGGATGTCGGCGATGTACTGGTTGATTCGACCTCCTTGGGGGTTGTGACACACTCCGGCCTGACAATTCCGCCGACCGCGTTCGCTTCCGGCGACGCATTGTTTGTCAGCGTAAATCCTGAACAGACGCGGGTCTATTCCGTCTCCACCGGCGATCTGAAGGCCACCGTCCCGGGATCGGGAGTCGCTGCGTCCCCGAAGGCGCGAATGTTTGCCATCGGGCAGGGCGGAGACCTGCAGTTGTATACGCTGCCGAATGCCGAGAGAGGCGCGCTGCTGGCATTTCCTTCGCCGACCTGTTTCGTGCGCTTCAGCGGCGATGGAAAGCGTCTGTTCGTGCTCACTCAGGATCAGAACTTTTATGTTTTCGATACTGAAATACTGGCGCGTCCCGGATCGCGCCAACCGGCCCAATAGGCTGCCCGCTACTTTCTGCGAAACAGGCCGCGCCGGATGTCAGGCCAAAATTCCTGGAAAATGTGATTCAGGACGGCGGATTCCATTTGCGTTCCCCAATTCCTGGCCGTTTCATTCAGGCCGCGCTCCTGCGGCGGATAGTAGGCATTGGAAACGGCTGCTTCCAGGCCGTTTCCCGCCACCTCGGACCAATTAAAGACTGTGGCTCCGGAGTCGGACTTGCAGACGAACGCGCGGGAAATCGCGTAAGCCGTTCGTCGGAAGAATCCGCCGTGTCCAAAGGTGAAGTAGCGCGGATCTTCATGCGTCATTACGGGAACGATGGCCTCGGTGAAAAAAGTTCCGGAGATGCCATCCACAAAGTTTCGCCAATAGTAGCGGCCGTAAGCGGCGGCTCCATGGCCCAATTCCGGATCGGAATTTAGAGCCATGGCTTGTCCCGCCAGGATCGCGGTCCAGGTGAATCCGGAATAATCCAGAAAGCTGTCGTGCGAGGCGAGCACGAATTTCTGCCGTGGGGTTAAGGGAGGAAGCTGGATGTTGGCGTTCACCGCGCCAAAGTTGGGAATCAGCCAAAACATGCGCTTGCTTTGCTGAGGTTCGGACTCGGTCGGCTTTTTCTTTCCATCATTAATCGGGAGCGGCAGTTCGACCGGCGAGCCATCGGGTGAAGATCCGGGCGTCTGGCTATCTTGTAATATGGAGAGTTGCTGGTCATCGGAAGCGAAATCGGAATTGTCGTCGGTTTGGGTCTGCGATCGGCTGGCAACGGCTGTGAGGAGGATGGCGAAAACGATGATGGCCGTCCGAATCGTCCGCAAGAAATTTCTCCGTCCTCAAGGATATGCGCCGATCTCTGGGGCCTCCATACGGGGAACTCCCGAGAATCGGATATTCCGTTCCCCACTACTTCCACTTCATGCCATGAGGGGATTGGAAGCTCTTTCATTCGAATGAATTAGACTCTCGACCGGCGGATAGTTTTGTTTGAAGCAGGTCGCGAATGGCGGCGCACTCCCGCCGAACCCGGGCGCCCCAATCCTTGCAACCAGCCTGCTTACCTGCTAGATTCCGCGCAACGCGCAGGAACATCATCTGGACACGGCCCATAGAGACAAACGGACAAATCATGGAAGAAATTCTTAGTGTTTTGCGAGGAATTTGCCCCCGGCCGATTGAAACGAGGAGGCTCCATGCGTCTTGCGTTTAAGAGCGCGGTTTTGCCAGCTTTGTTGCTTTCTCTTGCGTCAATCACCGCGGGCGCCACGATTTCCGGCACCGTGACAGGGCCCGATGGAAAGCCGTTCAAGGGCGCGTTCGTGGAAGCCCAGGACCTGGATTCCAGGATTACGACCGACGTCCTCTCCGGCCAAGACGGACGCTATCGTATTGAAAATTTACCCGAGGGCCAATACAGGCTGATGGTGCGTGCCGTCGGGTTCCGCTTTGAGCCGCGAACCGGCATCGAACTCGCCGCCAGCCAAAACGCCACCTCCGACATCGCACTCGAGAAGGGAACGGTCCACTGGACCGATCTATCGATCTATCAAGGCGAGCAGCTTCTGCCGCAGGGACGCGGCCGGGAAAAGCTGACCACCGCCTGCTTCCGCTGTCACGGTTTTCAGAGCCGCATGGCCGCTCAGGTGCGCGACGAATCGGGCTGGCACGATCGCGTCAACTACATGCGCACCAGCTTTGGCTACCTCTTGAAAGACGTCAATGAAAAGGACGGCGACGACGTCACCGCCTATCTCGCGAAATATTTCGGCCCGGATTCGCCTTTGCCGCACTCTCCCGCGGACCTGCCCGGGTACCAGGATGCCAAGCAGCCGGCGTTCAGCGATGACGCCATGAAAATCGTCTACGTTACTTTTGATATGCCTGGATCGAATCGCTTTCCAGGCTCGGCCAAGCCGGAACGCGATGGAAATGTGTGGATTTGGGAATATCGCGGCCACTGGATCGGCAAACTTGACCCCAAGACCGGAACGATCACCGAATACTCAATCCCCAATGTCGATCAGGCTTCCAACCATTCCGTCGTCGTGGGACAGGACGGGACGGTCTGGTTTTCCGAGCAGGCCACCGACACGATCGGAAAGATGGACCCGGCCACGCACCAGATCACGCGTTACAAGGAGCCCAGCCGCGGCACGAAGCACACTGTCGTGGTCGACTCGAAAGGCATGGTCTGGAGTACCGGCGAACCGTTGACGCGCCTCGACCCCGAAACCGGCACGTTCCACGATTTCCCGGAAATCCCGAACGCCTATGGCCTCTCGCTGGATAAAGAGGACAACGTGTGGTTTTCAGAATTTACCAAGGACGGCAAGATCGGGAAAATCGACGCCAAGACGGGCAAGGTCACGAAGTACCAGCAGCCCACGCCGGAATCCTGGCCGCGCCGATTGAAGATCGACGCGCAGGGCAACGTCTGGTTCTGCGAATACGAGGCCGGAAAAATCGGACGCTTCGATCCCAGGTCCGAAACATTCAAGGAATATCCGCTCCCCGGCGGCCGCCCTACTCCCTACGCCCTGGTGATTGACAAGAAGACAGGCCACTTGTGGTTCTCGTCGATGGAAATGGACACGGTTTCAGAACTCGATCCCGCGACCGGAAAAGTCACGCTCTACCCGTTCGTCTTCCCGGAAAACGGCATGCGCGATTTCTTTCAGGACGCGGAAGGACGGATCTGGTGGGGTTCGCAGCCCAATAATCGCGTGGGATATTTCTACATTGCGGGATCAGGGACGCGCGAGTAGGACCGGCCTCACAGGCTGCGGAAAAAGTACTCGATTTTGTCATTCCGAGCGGAGCGAGGAATCTCTCCTGGGCTTAACCATCAGAAAAGAAAGATTCCTCGCTCCGCTCGGAGATGACAAGCGGATGGCGCGACTCTTTCCGCAGCCTGTGCAGCCTATTGGGCTCAGATGTGCGGCCCGAAAAAATTTAAATCAGACAGACTGAGGTCCGTCCTACCGGGATCCCATCGCCATCTTGTCGCCGCCCTTCACGGTCACAAGCGCGACAACATTTTCGCCGCTTTCCGTAAGCACCAGCTTGCCGTCCGCGAAGTGCATCATGTTCCGCACCACGCCGCCGCCGGCCGGAATCGTCCAGGTCTGGAACTTTTCATTCTTTGGGTCGAAGCGCACCAGGGTGTTGGGCTTCACGCCGGCTTCGCTGTACCAGACAATGCCGTTCACAATGGTGATGCCGTAGGGCCGGGATTGCGGCCCGCTCGGCGACAGCCATTCCTTTACGAATTTTCCGGTCTTGGTATCGAACTCGCCCAGGTAACCGCGCCCGTAATCGGTATAGTACAGAACGTCGTCCGCGGTGATGGCGACGCGCCGCGGGCGCGCCGCTTCATCGGGCAGCAGATATTCGTGGATCGCCATCGTTTCGGGATCGATGCTGGCGATTTTGTTGGCGCCGAACTCGACGAAGTAGGGAACTCCCTTCGTTGTGATCACCATTCCATAGGGATTTGCTTTCGGCGTTGGCGTCGTCTCCACTTTTGACTCGCCGGTTTCGGGATTCAATCTCCCCACCATGTTGGCTCCCTGCACGGTGAACCAGAGTATCCCCTTTTGATCGAAAATCGGTGTGTGCGGATCTCGCGCCTTGCGGTCCAGCGGATATTCCGTGAATTTACCCGTCGCCGGTTCAAACTTGCCGATGTAGGCCTTAAAATTCGCGGTGAACCAGATGTTCCCCTGCTTGTCCATCACCAAACCGTGCGGGCCGGACATCGGCTTATCGGTGCGATATTCCTTGATCTCGCCCGTCTTCGGATCGATGTGGCCGAGCAGGTTGGCCATATGGCCGGAGTACCAGATCGTGCCGTCCGGCGCGGCAAGCGGATCGTGAGGCCGTGTTCCGGGCGTCGGCAATTTCCACTCTTTAAACGAGACCTCGACGTTTCCGGGGATCATCGCGGGCGAAGGCCCCGGCTTCTGCGGGAAATTCTTGATCAGGTAGTTCGTGACCATGTCGACTTTGTCCGGAGGCACGGCGGCGCCGACATTCAGCATCATGGCGATGGTGGTTTTCCATTCTTCGGGAGTATGCCCTTGTGAGTTCGTGATGTTCGTGAGGCTATGGCACGCCGAGCAGGCGTCCGAAACCAGTTCTTTGGCATCGCCGTCCGGCAACTGGACCGCCTGCTCCTGCGCGCGCGCGTTCGCCGCCAAGAAGAGAGAACCCGCCATCATGCAAGTCAAGATCGCTTTAACGGACATAGGTCCTCCGGTATGCTGCAAGTCCTACCTATCTTAGAAGAAGTACCCCGCGGATGCGTTACAAAAAATTCCGTCTCCGAAAGGTCCGGAATTCTCCGTACGCCGCGGCGTCAATCGGGAAGCGACCGCAACTCTACAGGAAGACGCACGCAAAGCCAAATGGAGGATAGGGATGAATTCTGCTGGACGATCGGGCGGCACGATGAAACGGAGGCGGTTGGGTTAGTCCACCTTTTCAAGTACGGTGCATCCGCCTCCGTATCGTAACGGAAGAGGTATATCAGAGGTGAGATAGGGTATGCAAGATGAATCACTAGCCATAATGATTATCTGAGTCCACCAGCCGCGACCCGGCCCTGGTAGGACAGGCTTCCGCCTGTCAGGGTTAGATTGCCGTCGGGCGGAAATCCAAACCGGACGGGCTGAAGCCCGGCCTGCAGGTCTCCGGATACGCCGCCGAAGCGTCGAAGTGATATGATCCGCCCATAGATCATGCAGTTTCGGAGACCGGATTCGATTTATCCAGGAGGAGCGCAATGGCCGATAAGAAGATCATCGCCGTTTTTGGAGCGACGGGAGCGCAAGGCGGAGGCTTGGTCCGCGCCATTCTGCGAGATACTCAAGGCGGTTTCGCGGCGCGTGCTATCACCAGGAATGTGAATAGCGACAAGGCCAGGGAGTTGGCACAGATGGGCGCCCAAGTGGTCGCCGCGGACATCGACAATCCCGAGAGCGTGAGGAAAGCGCTCGAAGGCGCCTATGGCGCTTACTGCGTCACTTTTTTCTGGACGCACTTTTCGCCCGAAAAGGAAATGACCGAAGCGCAGACTATGGCCGCGGCGGCGAAGGGCGCGGGGCTGAAGCACGTCATCTGGTCCACGCTGGAGGACACCCGCAGATGGTCGCCTCTTTCGGATCCCCGGTTGCCCTCCTTGCACGGCAAATACAAAGTGCCGCACTTTGACGGGAAAGGCGAATCTAACCACTTCTTCACGGACCTGGGCGTTCCTACCACATTTTTGCTGACGTCGTTTTACTGGGATAATTTTGTAGGTTTCGGCATGGGCCCGCAAAAGGGCTCGGATGGCAGTCTGGCGATCACACTTCCGCTGGCGGACAAAAGGCTACCCGGAATTGCGGCCGAGGATATCGGAAAGTGCGCCTACGGCATCTTCAAGCGCGGCAGCGAATTCATCGGAAAAACCATTGGAATTACGGGTGAGAATTTGACGGGCGAGCAGATGGCCGCGGGCTTCAGCGAACTCCTCGGGCAGAAAGTTCGTTACAACAATATTTCCGCGGACGCCTACCGCGCGCTCGGTTTTCCCGGCGCCGACGATCTCGGCAACATGTTTCAATTCAAATGCGATTTCAACGACTATTTCTGCGGGGCGCGTGACTCCGCGTTCTCCCGAACGCTCAACCCCGAGTTGCAGGATTTCAAGATCTGGCTGAGAAAAAATAAGAGCGCAATTCTGGGCGCGCAAAAAGCGGCTGGAGCGTAGGATCTTGTTTTCTGCCGCGCCGCATTCACGGGCAGGTGCGTTCACGGGCCGCTGATCTGAACTCGCGGAGGAAAACTCGCGTGCTCACAACGCTGCGGTGGAAATTTGCTCGCGCGCTCGCTGGGATGTTGGGCATCCTCTCGATCCTGGCGCTCGACGCGGCTCCCGTGAAATCGCAAGGCCTCGACGCTCTTTACGACAAAGCAAAAACAGAAGGCTCGCTGGTGCTCTACACCGGCGGTCCCACTGCGCCGTGGGACGCCGCGGCGAAGGAATTCTCCGCCCGGTATCCCGGCATCAACATCTCCGTAACCGGGGGTTTCAGCAACGTCCTCGACAAAAAGATCGACACCCAGCTTGCCGGCGGCAAGCTCACCGTCGACCTCGCCGTCTTCCAGACCTTGCAGGATTTTGTGCGCTGGAAGCAGCAAGGAGCGCTCCTCGAGTTCAAGCCGCAAGGTTTCGACAATATCGACAGCAGTTTCGCGGATCCGGCCGGGGCTTTCGTGGCCGTCCAGATCAATGCGCACATCTACGCTTACAATCCGAACCTGGTGAAGCCCGAAGAAGTTCCGCGCTCGGCCCTCGATTTCCTGAATCCACGCTTCAGAGGCAAAGTCGTTTCCTGCTATCCCGCCGATGACGACGCCACGCTTTATGCCTTCTACAGCATCGTCCAGAAATACGGCTGGTCCTACATGGACCGCTACATGGCCAACCAGCCGAATTTCATTCAGGGCCATCTGGGCGTCGCGCGCAGCATTGCGTCCGGCGAAAATCTGGTCACGTTTGACACCATCGCAACCATCAGCATGGACCAGAAAAATCTGGGCCTGACGCAGGCAGTGGCCTTCCCGCAATCCGATCCGCTTCCGATCTGGCCATTCACGGCCGCCATCTTCAAATCCGCCCCGCACCCAAACGCGGCCAAGCTGTTTCTCAGCTGGTATCTTTCGCCCGAGGAGCAGACCAAAACCGGGAACTGGTCGCCGCGCTCCGACGTCCCGGCGCCCTACGGATGGAAGCCCATCCTTTCTTACAAGGTCGTGAACAGCTATCGCGCGTTTCTAAATAACCAGAGCCAGCTCGCGGAATTGAGAAAGCGCTTTGAGGCCTACACCGGCCCGGTAAAGAATGTGGGCGGCGTGCGCTAGGAAATTCCTCGCGGACGGAACTGCAAACCGATTCCTGGAAGTGGTGATATCCTGCCACGCGGCGTCCAGCGGGTAGCAGGCGAAGGGCTCGGCCCACCCCACCGGAATCCGGATGGCGCAACCTTGTTCGAGCCGGGGTGTGAAGGACAGCTCGTTTGCGGGCTAAATCGGGAGTGTTCAGGAGGAAATACTGTGAAAGCGATTCGCGTCTTCTGTTTTGTCGCGGTGATGGCCGCTTCGGCGTTGGCCTTTGCGCAGGAGCCTGCCATGCAGGCGCCCAAAATGGGCAGCAAGGCATGGACGGAGCTGGAAAAGACGCTGTGGGACGTCGATCAGCAGTGGCTCTGCAGCGCCGGCGCGACTCCCTATCACAAGGATTACAAGGAGTGCGTCGAATTCCGCAACCAGTTCTGGACCAATCAGTTTTTCGAGATTTCCATCAAGGGTAAAGTCCAGACCAAAGCGGAAATGATCGCCATGCAGAGGGCGGCCCACCCTTCCAAGGGCGTTGGACCGCACCCCGATGATTTCAAGTTGATGGCCGTCTATGGAAATATGGCGCTAGCGACGGATCATACCTTTTTGCAAAGCGAAAGCACGGAAGGCAAGGTTGCCGGAATCGAGACGCGGGTCCTGCGCATCTTTGCCAAGGAAAACGGCAAATGGCGGCCTGCCGGAGCTGCGCTGGTGCCGATCACTCAGTGACGTCAAGCCCGTGCGGAATCGCATCATCTGATCGAACGATTGCGGCGGCATTTCTGAACCGGACGCCCGCCTGGCGGCGGGCGTTCGTCCTCACTGATTACGAGCCGCGTCGACGCAGCCTGCGGACCAGCGTCGCGCTTGCCTCGGCAGCGCGGAACCAGCCAGCCGTATTTTTGCTCCGAAATTACAGCCAAATTTATCCACATGCTAGAATTCTTTCGTGCCCACACAAATCATTCATCCTGCCCGTACAATCAGCGGCTCCCTGGAAGTTCCCGGCGACAAATCCATCTCTCATCGTTATGCGATGCTCGCGGCAATTGCCGAGGGCGCCAGCGAGATCACGCGTTTCTCCGCGGCGGCCGATTGCCGCAGCACGCTCGATTGTTTTTCGTGCCTGGGCCTGAAAATCGATATTCAGGGTGATCGCATCCGCATCGCCGGCGCGGGTCTCGACGGGTTGCGCAGGCCGCGGCGCACGCTGGACGCCGGAAATTCGGGTACCACGATGCGCATGCTCACGGGAATTCTGGCCGGACAAAAGTTTCGATCGACACTCGACGGAGACGCTTCCCTGCGTCGCCGTCCGATGCGCCGCGTGATGGACCCGTTAACGCAGATGGGCGCGCGGATTCACGCCCGCGAGGGAGGCTTCGCCCCGTTGAAGATCGAGGGCACGCGCCTATCACCCATCGAGTACGCGCTGCCTGTGCCCAGCGCGCAAGTGAAGTCCTCCGTCCTCTTCGCGGGAATGTTCGCCGAGGGCGTGACTTCCGTAACCGAACCAGTGCGCACGCGTGACCACACGGAGTTGGCTCTCGCTGAATTTGGCGCGCGCCTGGATCACGAGGGCCGCACCATCCGCATTCATGGACGGCCGCGACTGAAGGGCCGCTCGCTCGCGGTTCCCGGCGACCTCTCTTCAGCCGTATTTTTCCTGGCGGCGGCCATGATTCTTCCGGAATCGAATTTAGTAATTCAAAACGTGGGGTTGAATCCCACGCGCTCAGCCGTCCTTGACGTATTGGGATCGATGGGCGCTCCGCTCAGCCTCGTTTCCATCCGCAGCGAGCATGGAGAGCTGATCGGCGACATTTCCGTGCGCCACGAACCGCTTCGCGGAGGCTCGATCGAAGGAGACGTGATAGCTCAGTTGATCGACGAGCTTCCGGCGATCGCCGTGCTCGGTCCCTACACCGAACAGGGGATTGAGATTCGCAACGCGGCCGAATTGCGCGTGAAGGAGAGCGATCGCATCGCTGTTCTGGCCGAGAACCTCCGGCGAATGGGCGCGAAAGTCGAAGAGTTGCCGGACGGCTTGCGAGTGGCCGGGCGTTCGGCCGGACGGTTGCACGGCGCGGAGATCGATCCGCACGGAGATCATCGTATGGCCATGGCATTCGCGATCGCGGCGCTGGGAGCGGAAGGCGAAACGGTGATTCGCGACGCTGAGTGCGCCGCGGTTTCCTACCCCGAATTTTTCTCCACGCTGGAGAGGCTCGTCGAACGGTAGTAGTGCAGGCGGTTTTGCCGGCGCGGTGTTTAGGTCCTCGGTCAGGTCATCGAACTTCCGTGCCCAACAGGCTACGGAAAAGTCGCCCCATCCGTTTGTCATTCCGTTCACGGAGAACGTTCTCGGTGAACCGAGCGGAGCGAGGAATATCTCTTTCTTTTCTGATAGTTAAGCCCATGAGAGATTCTTCGCTCCGTTCGGAATGAAAAAAATCGAGTATTTTTTCCGCAACCTGCCAAGCCGCGTCGCCGGAAATATTTCAGTTTCTTGAATAGGAGTTGAATTTTTGGAGCGCCGCGCCCACCCGGCAATAAAGGCCACGCGAATTTGTAGAACGCTCGCCTGCGTCCTTTCTTGACACTCCGTTGCCGCAGCGGTTAACCTCGCGTGCGAATGATAGGAAGACTTCGTCGGATAATTATTGGTCTGCTGATTTTGGCGGGAGTGGTGGCGCTCGCTTATCAATCACGCCATAAAATTCATTTAGCCGATTTCACCTGGAAGAAATTTATCGCCAGTGTCGGCCAGGCCAACGTTCTTCTCCTGCTGCTTTGCCTCGTGGGGATTTACGTGTGTTACGCGATCCGTGCGGTCCGCTGGCAGCGGTTCTGCAAGTATGTCGGGCCAACCGATTTTCTGAACACCTATGCCGGGACGCTGATGGGGTTCGCCTCGATTTTCGTATTGGGGCGCGCCGGCGAGCCCGTGCGGCCGCTGATCCTGGCGCGGAAAGAACGCCTCCCGGTTTCCAGCATGTTCGGAATTTTCTTTTTGGAGCGTTTCTGTGACTTTGGGGCGGCTGCAGCCCTTGCTTGCCTCGCGCTCCTGGTGTTTCCTAACCGCTTATCCGATGCCGGCGCGGATATGAATTGGGTGGACAGCGCGCGAAATGGCGGCTGGCTCTTGCTGGCCGCCATGGTGGCGCTGATCACCGTTCTAGTCGTCTACCGCCTGCATGGTGCGGCGATTCTGGACCGCGGCCTCGAACGTTGGCGCGGCGAGCGCGGCTTCCGGAGCCGGGTGGCTTCGGCCATTACAGGAATCAGCGAAGGTCTGCAGGCGATCCGCACCACTTCGGACCTGCTGGCGGCCTTTTTCTATACCGTGCTGCACTGGACTCTTGTGACGCTGATTTATCTGGGCGTTGCAAAGGCGTTCGGGGAGGCTTTTCTTCACTCCGACATGAACTTTTCAGGCGCCATGCTGCTGCTGGCCGTAACGCTGTTGGGTTCGGTGCTGCAGTTGCCCGGAGTGGGCGGCGGGGCGCAAATTGCCAGTTTCATCGGCTTGACGAAAATTTTCGGAGTGGAGCAGGAACCCGCTGCGGCCATCGCCGTGGTCCTCTGGATTATTACCTTCGCCGGAGGAACACTGGCTGGTATCCCGCTTTTGATTCACGAAGGGCTGTCAGTTGGCCAGCTCCGCCAGTTGGCTCGCGCCGAAGCCGAGGCGGAAGAGTCTGGCAAGCACGTCGCTGTTCCGGGAGCCAATGGCGCCGAGCCTTCCGCCACCGCGAAAAGCGAAAAGTTGCGAGGAGATTCCGCGCGGTGAAGTGCCCATTTTGTTCGGTCATGGAAGACAAAGTAATTGACTCGCGCGAGGGCCGCGCGGGCGACCTGATCCGGCGCCGCCGCGAGTGCCTGAAGTGCGGCCGCCGTTACACCACGTACGAGCGCATCGACGAAATTCCCTACATGGTGATTAAGAAAGACGGCCGCCGCGAGCGCTTCGACCGCCAGAAAATTCTGCAAGGCTTGCTGAAATCCTGCGAAAAACGGCCCGTGGCCACCGCGAAACTCGAGGCTTTGGTGGATGAAGTGGAGCGCTTCGTCCATGAAGCGCCTGAACGCGAGCGCAAGACCAGCGAAATCGGCGAGCTGCTGATGAATCGAATCAAGAAACTCGACAAAGTTGCCTACGTTCGCTTCGCCTCGGTCTATCTGGATTTCAAGGACGTCAAGGAATTCATGTCCGAATTGAAAGGCCTGTTGAAGGACCGCTCCAAAAAGTAGCTTTCCGGCCGCCACTCCCTGGATCGAGCAGCGGGCCCGGAAGAATCTCCGGGCCCACCGCGTCGAACAATACAGGTGTCCTGTTAGCTGCCCACGCGCAGATTATTCTGCACCGAAAAGACTCCCGGAACGGAATTGGCGTAAATTCCCGCCATGTTCTTGTCCATCTGGTTCATCACCACGCCGTCCAGAGTCACATGTCCATTCTTCACGATGATGTGGACTTGGGGTATGGCGCCCATCGTATAGCGTCCCAAATCGCCGTGCGAAAAGATGGTGCGATATTCGGCGCGGCGAATCTGCCTGTCGAATTGCGATGGCGGCAGAACTTCGATGTTATTCACTACTTTGGTTACGCCTGGAATGGACTTCACAAATCGTCCGGCGTCGTCCTTGGTAACGGCATGCTCGCTGGTCACCTGCCCGCTCAAAATGACTTCGGTGCCGTTAACCTGGTATTCCAGATTGTCGAACACCCCGTACCAGGGAAGCGATAGAAGTTCGTGCCGCACCTGCCGCGAAATCGCCGCGGTATCCGGGGTTGTAGGGGTATCGGCCCGGCCTGCCGGGACGATCGTCGCCAGGCCCAGGAAAGCCGTAAGAGTTGCTGAAAGCACATAACTTAGAAGACGCGCACGGTTGCCCATGGATCTCCTCCTTGGCGGCCTCTCACGGGCCGCATCGTTCTTACCTGCTCACTTAATTTGGATGCGGAATTAACCTGAAAAGCATCCTGGACACATCTTCCGATGAACGCCGTCAGGCACGCAGGCAGGGTCTGATACGATGGCCCAAGGCATCGGATTGTGAGCCGCCTTCAAAGGTGACGCAAAGTGGGAGCCAAGGCGATCTGGACCATCGCGCATCGCGGCGCCTCTGGACACGCGCCCGAGAATACTCTGGCGGCGTTTCGACGCGCCGTTGAACTGGGCGCGCGCTTCATCGAAACGGACCTTCAGATGACCAGGGATGCGCGGGTCATCGCGATGCATGACTCGACCCTGGAACGCACAACCACGGGCCACGGTCCCGTGCAACTGGTGACACTGGAAGAAGTCCGCGCCCTCGACGCCGGCTCGTGGTTTGGCGACTGCGGTTCGCCTCCGTTCCCGGGAGAGCGCGTCCCCACTCTCGAGGAAATTCTCGATTTCGCGAGAGAGCACGACGTTATTTTTTATCTGGAAATAAAATCAGGCGGAGCCTGGGGGATTGAGCACGCCGTGGTCGGCACGCTGCGCGACGTGAACGCCTCCGCGCGAGTCATCATTCTGTCCTTCGATCCGGGTGCGCTCGATTCGGTCAACCGGCTTGACCGCATGATGATGACCGGATTTTTGTGCGAGCACCCATCGCCCGACCTGGTCGAGCGCACGGTTCGCGTGGGCGCGCGGCAGCTTGTCGCGCGCGGGGATCTGATCACTCCAGCGTTGATTACCAAAGCTCATCATGCGGGCCTGCAAGTCGTGGCCTGGACGATCAACGAGCCCGAGCAGATGCGTACCCTGATCTCCGCGGGCGTGGACGGAATCGTTACGGACTATCCCGACCGGCTCCTGGACGTTCTGCGCGACTCATCCGAGTGAACTCGGTTAATGCGAACGCATCTCGCAACCAAACAGCATCAGCACCGAGGGACGCAGCAGGCCAAAAAGGCAGGCCTCGAATTCCAACTCGTTAGCGCGTCAACCGGAAAAGCGCCGCAAACTGCGGCACCGTGAGTTGCTCCGCGCGGGCATCGCCCGGTAATCCTGCTTCTCGTAGGGCGTCCTCCGTTTGCGTCCCCAGCCGTGGGCGCAGGTTATTGCGCAAGGTCTTCCGTTTCTGCGCGAAACATTCCTTCACGAAATCCAGAAATGCGTTTTCATCCTCAATCGGGTTTTCCACGCGCGCTCCCGGCAACCGAAAACTTACCAGTGCCGACGCAACCTTCGGCGGCGGCCGGAACGCGCCCGGAGGAATCCGAAACGCGATCTCCGGCCGGCTGAACCACTGCGACACAACCGATAAATACCCGTAATCGCGCCGTCCAGGGCGCGCGACAATTCGCGCCGCCACCTCAAACTGAATCACGATGTGAATTGCCGCGATCCTCTCGGCATGCTCAAAAAGCCGATGCAGAATCGGCGACGTGATGTAATAAGGCAAATTTCCGTAGACTAAAAACCGCTCTCCGCCCGTAATCTTTTCAAAATCGACAGCCATCACATCGCCCTCGACAACCTCCACGTTCCCGCACGGCGCGGTGACCTCGCGCAGCCGCCGCCCTAACCGCGGATCGAGTTCGATGGCCATTACCTTGCTTGCCCCGTGCGCCAGGCGCGTAGTCATTTCGCCGTGCCCCGCGCCGATTTCCACCCACAACCCGCCGTCAATCCGCACCGCGCGCGAGATTCGCTCCAGCCAACTGCCGTCGGTGAGGAAATGTTGTCCCAGCTTCTCAGGTGACATGCCAGGGAAGTGTATCAAGCGCTGAGAGCATTCACAGCATGGACGGGCATTCTAGATTTCCGGCAGACGCACCGGTCGTGGCCCCGGGATCCAAAAGGCGCTCCTTCTTGGCGGGGCATCGCGGCGTCCCCTGCGGCGCGAAACGTTGTGCAGTAACGGACGCGGAAGATCGCAATCTCGACCGCAATCTCAATCCCTATGCGCGGCGGCGGGAAAAAGCTCTGTCCTCCGGCGATGCAAACCTACGATCCTGCCACCTGGCTCATCGCCGCTGACATGCGCTTGCGCATCTCCTCGGGCGTGACGTCTTCCACGTGCGTGCCCACGGACCACATGTGGCCGAACGGATCGAGCAATGAACCGGAGCGATCGCCGTAAATCTGGTTCTTGACGGCCCGCAACGGTTTAGCTCCGTTTTCCACGGCTCTCTGCACCACGGCATCGACGTTGTCAACGTACAGGTGCAACCCCACCGAAAAGCCTCCCACCGTCTGGGGACTCATCACCCCGGCGTGCGGATCTTCGTCGGCCAACATTACGATCGAGTCCCCGATTCGCAGTTCGGCGTGCATGATCCTGCCGTTGGGCGCCGGCATGCGCATGATCTCGCTGGCGCCGAATACTTTCTTGTAGAAATCGATGGCGCTGGCTGCGCCTCGGACAAACAGATAGGGCGTGACGTTGTGGTAGCCTTCGGGAACGGGTTTTACGCTGGCCATAATTTCACCTCGCTTGGATGGGAATATTTTGGCGGATCGCGACCTCGAGTCCGCTGAAATTGGCTGGCAACCCAATTCTACATCGAAAGCCTGGTGGCGCGAACTTCTGCCGCGACCCTCGACCTCGTCCGAGCTGGGACCCGCCAGCCGAAGTCCTGCCACTGGAGCGCGGCGATCGCCGCGCTCCCGTTCTTGACGGCGGCAATCGCTTTCAGTAGGTTGGGAGCGTCCAAAGGGATCATGAAAATACTTTTTGTTGCATCGGAAGGGCTGCCCTTCTCGAAGACCGGCGGCTTGGCGGATGTAATCGAGGCGCTGCCCAAATCGCTCGTGGCTCTCGGCCATGAAGTTACCGTGCTGCTTCCGCGCTACCGCACGACTCGCCCGATCGCCATCGCCGTGCCCAGCCTGACGGTTCCCATGGGGGACCATCTGCGCTTCCCGGCGATCATGGAGGGTGGAACGCTGCACGGCGTCTACTATTATTTCATCGACGATCCGGAGTATTTCGACCGGGACCAGTTGTATGGCGTGGCAGGCAAGGACTATCCGGACAACGCCGAGCGTTTCGCGGAATTTTGCGGCGCGGCCATCGAATTCTGCAAGCGCGTCTGGATGCCCGACGTGATCCATTGTCACGACTGGCAGGCAGGCCTTCTGCCGGTGCTGCTGCGCACTCGTTACGCGGATGACTCCGCAGTGCAGGAATTGCCGGTGGTATTCACCATCCACAACATGGGCTACTTCGGCGCGTTCCCGCGGGACGCCATGAAGAAGATCGGTCTGCCGGAATCCTTGTTTGCGATCGATGCGCTGGAATTTTACGGCCAGGTCAATTTTCTGAAGGGTGCGCTTATTTTTTCTGATTTTCTGACGACCGTCAGCCCAAAATACGCCGAAGAAATAAAAACACTAGAGTACGGCCACGGTCTGGACGGCGTCGTGCGCAGTCGCGCGGACCGCCTCACCGGAATCTTGAACGGAGTGGACTACGCGGCGTGGAGTCCGGAACGGGACAAGGTCATCGCCTCGCGCTATTCGCCCAAGGATCTGTCCGGTAAACTTGCCTGCAAGAAGAACGTGCTCGAAGCATTTGGATTGCCTCCGGAAGCGGTGAACAAGCCGCTCATCGGCATCGTCTCGCGCTTTGCCGGTCAAAAAGGATTCGACCTGATTGAGATGATTGCGGCCGACCTGCTTTCCGAGGACCTGGCCGTTATTGCCCTGGGCGCCGGCGAACCCAAATATGAGAAGCTATTCCGCGAGCTGGCCAAAGCTTACCCCGCGAAATTCAGCGTAAAAGTGGCCTACGATAATATCCTCGCGCACAAAGTCGAAGCCGGCGCGGACATGTTCCTGATGCCTTCGCGCTACGAACCTTGCGGGCTGAATCAAATCTACAGCCTAAAGTACGGCACCGTACCCATCGTGCGGGCCACCGGAGGCCTGGACGACACGATTGAGGCTTACGATCCGGACACCGGTCGCGGCACGGGTTTCAAGTTTGTGGAGTATGATGGACCTGCGTTGCTTGAGGCCATCCAACGAGCGCTTTCGACGTACCGGAATGAACCGGCGGTATGGCGCCGCATCCAGTTGAATGGCATGACTCAGAATTTCTCGTGGGATGTTTCCGCGATACAATATACCAAGCTATATGATCGGGCCTGGAAATCCAGAAACCAAAAGGCCTTAACTTCATCCAATAAAGCCGGGGTAAAATCGGCTAAGATGTCGCCGGTAGCTCCCCTAGGAAAGGGTTCACATGGCAGATAATGTTAGCAATGTAACGGACAGCACATTTCAGGCGGAAGTCATTGAGGCCAGCAAGACTCAGCCCGTGATGGTCGATTTCTGGGCGGAGTGGTGCAGGCCTTGCCTGATGCTGGCTCCGACCGTGGCCGAGGTCGCCACCGCCTACGCAGGAAAGATTAAAGTCGTGAAGTTGAACGTCGACGAAAATACGAACTCCGCCGGGCAGTTCAATATCCGCGGCATTCCCACCCTGCTCATTTTTAAGGGCGGGCAGGTTGCCGAGCAGGTGGTTGGCGCGGTCCCCCGCGATCAGATCGAGAAAGCCGTTCAACGGCACCTCTCCTAATCTCACCATGCCACATCGAATGCGCGCCGGGGCATCTGAATTGCCCCGGCAGAGGTGTCCTTGGGCGCAAACCGCGGCCATGGCCCGCTATCACGATGAAGAGTGGGGCGTTCCGGTGCACGACGACCGCCTGCTCTTTGAGTTCCTCATTCTTGAAGGCGCGCAGGCCGGCCTCAGCTGGGAGACCGTGCTCCGGAAACGCGAGCGTTACCGCGAGGCGTTCGATGGCTTCGACGCTTCGAAAATTGCCAAGTATGACTCCCCCAAAGTGCGTTCTCTGCTGGCCGATGCCGGCATCATTCGAAACCGCCTGAAAATATCCTCCACCATTTCGAATGCCCAGGCGTTTCTGGAAGTGCGGCGCGAATTCGGCGGCTTCGACGCCTACATCTGGCAATTCACCGGCGGAAAAATCCTGCGGCACGCCCGGCGCGTTCCGAAAGACGTGCCCGCGCGATCGGCGGAATCCGACGCCATGAGCAAGGACCTGAAGAAGCGCGGCTTCCGGTTCGTGGGATCGACCATTTGCTATGCGTTCATGCAAGCTACCGGCATGGTGAACGATCATCTTCGCGATTGCTTCCGCTGGGCCGAGATTGGCTGAAGATTTGCCACGCATCGCTGTCCGCTCTCACGCTTTGTATATGACGATCTGTGAAATTCGTCGGGGGAATAACGAGCGCAGCCAGTCCTGGCTGTGCGGTTTTATCCGCCTCAACTAATCGTTAAATTTTCCAGATATAAAAAACGAACAGGCGAAGTGCCAGTTCTGACGGTGGCAAGCGCATTGATTTGCCTGAGGCGGGGATAAAATCCGATTATTTCGCGAGAAGGCGCAGCGTGCTCGCGGGATAAAGGGCGATCAAGCGCCCTTGCGGCGGTGAAACGCGCTCCAGTTCCAGCAGTGCGAGGCCGGCTTTTTTCAACTCCGTTATTTTTGCGCCGGTGTGCAGCACGTGTCCGATCACCAGGTGCAGGTGCGGCTCATGGCCGAAGCAGAGCACGACTTTGGATTTCATCGATTGCAGTTCCCGCAGTAAATCGGAGGGCGCGCTGGTGCCTTTCAGAGCGTCCGTGCGGATGATTTTCTTAGACGGGTAGCCGATCGTTTCGCAAAAAATTTCGGCGGTTTGTACGGCTCGCAGCCACGGGCTGGTCAACACGGCGTTGGGCTTCACGTCGAGCGCGCGCAATCCCAGAGCAGCCGCCTGAGATCGCTTCATTCCTTTCGGCGTCAGCGGGCGCTCGGTGTCGGGCGGGCAGTTGGGATCGTCGCGGTCGACAGCGATGCCGTGACGAATCAGGTAGACGCTCATCATCACGCGACTCGCTCCTTTTCAACGACCAGAACCCGCTGAAACGAAAGACGCACATTGAGCTCCCGTTCGAGAAGCCGGGCTTTTCGCTCAATGCCAGCAAGGTTCAGCCGCGAAGCATCGCGCATTTCCACATGGATGCGCAGGTCCCGCGGGCCGCCCTCGACCGTGAGCTTGGTGATGCCCTGGCGGTGATCGCTTTCCAGACGCTCGGCGAGGCGGAGCATGCCGGCCAGCAGCCGCGCTTTCTTTCGTTGCTCGCGGCTGAGCGTGGCGTAGACGGAGTGCTTCGCGCTGGGCTCGGATTTCCGGTTGTGGTAACGCACCAGGCACGCCGTCATGTTTTTCGCCCAGCCGCGCAGGCCCTGAATTTTTGCGTTGTGGATCAGATATTCGCCGTGACGATGGTGCGCTTTTCGATTGATCAGCACGCCGCAATCGTGCAGCATTGCCGCGGACGCCAGAATGGTGCGCTCCTCAAAATCCAGATGATGGTACGGCCAGAGCTGGTCGAAGAGTTGCAAGGCCAGCGTCCGGACTTGCTCGGCGTGTTTGATGTCACAGCGCACCCGGCCGGCAAAAGATTCCGCGCCCGCCAGCATCTCCTGCGAACGTTTCAGATGCTCTTCCGTTATCGCCGTCGGTCCCATCTGCGCGGAGGCCAATTCGTACAGCAGTCCTTCACGAACCCCGACGCGCGGCGCGATCATCCGGCGCAGCCGCAACCACCACGCCACCGTCACGAGCACGATCGCCGCAACGCCCATCACCTCCGCGCGGTCGCGGCGTACGGAAAACGATTTCATGCGCTCTTCCACATTCAGTTGCAGAATGTTCCATAGCCGGTCGCGCAACAATCGGGGATTCAGTGTGGTGAATCCGCCGACCCGCGGGCCGGAAGCGAGTGCGGCCAGGGTTTCGGCGTTGCCTCCGCAAGCGACCGTGTAGGCTTCGGAGGGGTGCGGGCGGCAGGGCAGCGCGCTTTGCAGCACGGACAGCACGTGCAGGCGAATTTCGTTCGCGGTGTGTTCGTGAATCACGCCTTGCGCGTGGAACGCTTCCATCAACCGGACCGTCCCGAGCGGAAGTCCGATGCTTTCCTGCAGTACGCCGCGCCGCAGCTGATTGAACTCGAGGCTCCCTCCGCCAAGGTCAAGGATGAAGCGCGGCGGGTCGAGATTCCGAAGCGCGCGAAGGACCGCCACCCGTACCAGGCGGGCTTCTTCATCGCCGGAGATCACTTGCAACTCAATTTTCGCCACGTGCCGGATGCGTTCCAGCAAAACGTGGCGGTTGCGCGCCTCGCGCGCCGCGCTGGTGGTCACGGCCCGGTACGCGGTGACTTCGTGCGAATCCATGATGCTGCGGAATTCGCGGAACGCCGCGGTGGCGTCGCGCAGGGTTTTGCGATCGAATTCTCCGGAAGTAAACACGGAATGTCCGAGCCGCACCGGCGCGCGCAGCGATTCCACAATTTCCCAGTCGTCGGTCGAGCGAATGCGCGCGATCATCAGCCGGAACGCGTTGGAACCGGCGTCGATCGCCGCGAGTTGGATGGGTTTGCGAAGTCTTAGCGCCACAAGTGAGCCAGTGCAGCGGATGGCCGGTAGTGTGTGCGTTGAATTCCAAGATGGGCGGCAATGCGCTTCCGCAATTCCGTGTTGACGGTCACAACGCTCGCCTCGCCGTCCAGCGCCAGAAATCCGTGGCGCTCGGACAGCGCTTCAAATTCGTTCTTGATCTTGGCCTGGTACAGAATGAACGACTGAAACAAATCGTCCGAAAGCGAAAGATCCCGTCCGGATTCCCAGTAGCTGATCGCGTGGGATTTGCGAAACTCGCGCTCGAACGCCACTTCCGGGCGCACGTTGAGCCAGAACGTGAGATCGGGACGAACCGCCATCTCATAAAGGCCGGTGAGGTAGTCGCGCTCGATGCCGCGGGCCACCGCACGGGCGATCAAAGTATAAAAGTATCGGTCGGCCAGAACAACAAAATCAGAACGCAGCGCGGGAATAATGCGATGCTCGAGTTGGTCGTAGAAGTCGGTGGCATACATCAGGGTGAGCGTCATGCGGGTGATGGTGTTTTCGGCCAGCAGAGCGTCGATATCCTTGGCTACCAGGCCCGAGCGGCGCAGCCCCATGGTCTCCACCGCGAAGCCTTCGGACTCCAGCCACTCGGTGAGCAGGGAAATTTGCGTAGAGCGGCCCGAACCGTCCATGCCTTCAATCACGATCAGAGAGCCGCCGAATTCCTCGTCGTTCACGCCCGGCAGGGGCAAACCATAATTGCGCGGGACTGCGCCGGTCGGTAAAAGCCCTTTTTTCGAATGCCCGTTCCTGCGGTTCGTCTTCGCGGGCTTCACAACGCCCTCCGCGCGGACTTCTTGGGCGCGAATCGGGCCAGTTCGATGCGCGCTTTCACCATCTGGCGCATCTGCTTCTGCAGGGAATTGACCGGCAGGGTGCCGTCCATCACTACGAACTTGTCGGACTCGATCATCTCATCGTACTGCGCCAGGATGCGTCCCTGAAAGATCCGGAAACTTTCGGCGCGGTCGAGCGAAAGATTCAAGTCCATGCCCGCTTCGTAATATTTCAGCTTGGGGCGTCCGCTCATGATGCGCTTGACGGCCACGTCGAGCGGCGCACGGAAGTAGAACGTTATATCGGGGACCGGAGCGAATCGATAAAGGTTGCGAAGCCAGCGTGGGGAACAGTTTCGCGCCACATCACGCGCAAATGCCGTGTAGACATAGCGATCCGCGAGAACTAGGTATCCGCTGTGCAGCAGCGGCAGGATCTGGCGCTCGCAGCGATCCGCAAAGTCCGCCGCGTGCAGCAGCGAAAACGTGGTCGGCGTCAGCAGGCGTCTTTGCTTGCCGCGCCGCGTCGCCGACTTCACCAGCGGCGATGAATTCCACTCCGTGAAGTGCAGCCGGTAGCCCCCGATTTCCAGCCAGCGCTTCAGCAGATACAGTTGCGTGCTTTTGCCCGAGCCGTCGATGCCTTCCACGACGATCAGGGCGCCCGGGTACTTGCGAGAGGGCTCCAGCCGCAGGGAGGGCTCTTCCGAGGATCCCACAAGATTAGCGGGCGGCGGCTCCACTGCTGAAAATGGGCGCGAAGTCACAAAAATGCCTCCCGGGAATTCATTATACGCACACTGTGTAAAAATTTGGTGACAACAACATAAGTAAGGCATGAACGAACCATCCACGCGATGACGATCTATATTTCTTCGAAGTCCCTTCGCTGCAACTCACAACGCCCGGCCGGCTGCCGCTCCGGAAGCCCAGGCCCATTGGAAGTTGAAACCGCCCAGGTGACCCGTGACGTCCACCACCTCGCCGATAAAGAACAAACCCGCCACCCTCCTGCTTTCCATGGTCTTGCTCGATAGTTCCTCCGTGTCCACGCCGCCGGCCGTCACTTCGGCCTTTTCATATCCCTCGGTTCCCTCCGGCCAGACCACCCACGCATGCACCTGGCGTTCGAGCGATTCCAGTGACTTGTTGGTCCAGTCGGGCGGAGCGTGGAGATCGAGCCACCGCGCGGCGAAGCGCTTCGGCACAATCTCCTGCAATGCGGACCTCGCGGCGGCCGCATTTCTTTCCTTGGCTTCGCGAATGGCAAACGTCGCATCTCGCCCCGGCGCCAGATCGATTTGAATGGAACAATGCTCCCGCCAGGGCGTCGAAATCTGCAGGATTGCGGGCCCGCTCAGCCCTCGATGGGTGATCAGCAACTTTTCACGAAATTCGGAATGGTCCGTCGAAACACTGACATCGGCGGACACCCCAGCGAGTTCGCAGTACTCTCCCCGTTCTTTCGGGCCCAGCACCAGGGGCACAAGCGCGGGTCTGGTTTCGCGGATCTTCAATCCAAATTGCCGCGCCAGATCGTAGCCGAACGAAGTCGCTCCCAGTTTCGGTATCGACAGTCCTCCCGTTGCCACCACCAGCACCGGCGCTCGATACTCGCCCGCTGAGGTGCAAACGATAAATTCATCCGCGCGTCTAACCTCTTGAACCTTGCAGTTCAGAATGGTCTCCACACCCGCGGACCGAGCCTCCTGTTCGAGCATCTCGAGAATATGTTGCGCGGAACGGTCGCAGAACAGCTGGCCGAGCGTCTTCTCGTGATACGGGATGCGATGTTTTTCCACCAGCGCGATGAAGTCGGAAGGTCCGTAGCGCGCCAGGGCGGACTTCCCGAAGTCAGGATTTGCGGAATAGAAGTTTTCCGGCCGGCAATGAAGGTTAGTGAAATTGCATCTCCCGCCGCCGGAGATCAGGATCTTGTTGCCCGCGCGCCCAGCCCGCTCCAGGACCGCCACACGGCGGCCGCGTTTGCCGGCCTCGATCGCGCACATCAGCCCGGCGGCCCCGGCACCCAAAACGATCGCGTCAAATTTGTGTACCGTCTTATGTCCTGTCTTATGTTCCGTCATTGGCGAGCCGGCAAGAGCGAGCAAGGCCCGCACGAGTATTGCACGATTCAGGACGTCCGTGGCCCATGCAAGCGGGGGTCTGCCTCCGCGGAATTCGACCCGTTTCTCACTGCAAGCACTGCCGTTAATCGCCTTTTCGAACTCAATACAATTGCTATAACGCGGATAGATTTTGTGGATTGGACTTTCCCGGGGACGGGAGCGACATTAAATTTTCGAAATGCCAGGCTTTTTCGAATGAAGGGGACCTGAATGGCGCCACCGCTTCCCGGACAGCAACGCGAGGAACAAGAATTTCCCGCTACGATGCAGACCCTTGCTCCACGCCATCCCAGCTACGTATTGACATTGGAGGAAATTGGCAACCTCGCGGCAGAGGGTGGCAAGCCCGCCGAAACGCTCATGAACGTTGTTGCCCTCATCGGAAAGCGTTTCAAGACGGAAGTTTGCTCCGCCTACTTGCTCGAGCCCGACCGCACCAACCTCATCCTGGCCGCCACCGTCGGTCTTCGTCCTCAATGCGTTGGCACTTTGCGAATGGCCCTCAATGAAGGTCTTGCGGGACTGGTCGCCGAACAGGTGCAGCCCGTGGCCGTCGAGCAGGTCAAGTTTCATCCCCGTTTCAAATATTTCAGCGAGGCGGGCGAAGAGGCGTACCAGTCGTTTCTGGGCGTGCCGCTGATCGATAGCGGCGTACTCCAGGGCGTCCTGGTGGTGCAGACCATCGACGCACGCGTCTTTACCGACGACGAAATCAAGATGCTCTCCGAGGCCGCCGCGCAACTTGCTCCGGTCGTGAGCGAAGCGCGCACGCTTGACCGTTTTGTGGCGCCGCTGCAGGAGCGTCTGTGGTCCCTGGCGCGCAACTTGTGGTGGAGTTGGGACAACGATTCGACTAGCCTGTTCCGCGACCTGGACCCGCTGCGCTGGAGGCAGCTCAATCACAATCCGATTTCTCTGCTTTCGGAACTTCCCCTGGCCACGGTTGAGCGTCGCGCCCAGGAACTCGTCCTGCACAGCCGAGTCAATTACGCGTTTCGCCGCAAGCGCGAGTACCTGGACGCCGACCGCACCTGGGGAGCGCGGCACGCCGGCATTCTGCGACCCCGCCCGGTAGCCTATTTTTCGCTCGAATTCGGCTTGCATGAATCGCTTCCCGTATATTCCGGCGGCCTCGGAGTTCTGGCCGGAGATCACATCAAGAGCGCCTCGGATTTGGGGCTTCCGCTCGTGGGAATTGGATTGTTTTACGGGCAGGGTTATTTCCGGCAACGGCTGGATAAAAATGGCTGGCAGCAGGAAGAGTATCTGCAGACTGATGTCAACCAGATGCCCATGGAACCCGCCATCGGAGTAAAGGGCGAACCCGTCACCGTTCAAATTGAGACTCGCAGCGGAGCCATCCGCGCGAAAGTGTGGCGCCTCAAGGTGGGGCGCTGCTCCTTGCTTCTGCTCGACTCGAATATCGAAGGCAACGCTCCGGAAGATCGCGAACTCACCTCGCGGCTCTACGGCGGCGATAGCCGTTTTCGAATTCGCCAGGAGCTTCTGCTCGGCGTTGGCGGATTTCGCGCGCTGAGGGCCATGGGTATCACCCCCAGCGTACTGCACCTGAACGAAGGCCACAGCGGTTTTGCGGTCCTCGAAGCCGTACGGAGCCGCATGGAAGAAGAAGGTCTGGATTTTAACCGCGCCGTGCCGCGAGTTTCCCGCGAAGTGGTCTTCACTACGCACACTCCGGTCCCCGCCGGCCATGACCGCTTCGACGCCGGCCTGATCGAAGAGCACCTGGGACCCTTGCGCGATGCCATGGGAATTTCGCATGACTGGTTGATGTCGCTGGGACGCGAGAATCCCAGCAACTCCGGAGAGAGCTTTTGCATGACCGTGCTGGGCTTAAAGCTTTCGCGGCGCGCCAATGCCGTGTCGGCCCTGCACGGCGAAGTGTCTCGCGCGATGTGGACCTCGCTCTATCCCGGGCGCTCGGAGGAGGCGGTGCCGATTCGCCATATTACGAACGGCGTCCATGTTCCCACCTGGCTCGCCCCGCAGATGTTCCGCCTCTACGACCGCCACCTGGGGACCGGCTGGTCCGAGCACAGCGGCGAGCCTCAGATTTGGGAAGGAATCGAGAACGTCGATGACGCCGAGCTGTGGGAAACGCACCTCAGCCTGAAGACCCGCTTGATCGAATTTGCTCGCATGCGCGCGGTGGAGCAGGCCGAGCTTCGCGGAGAGTCGGCCAAAACGCTGCAAAGCCTGGGCAAGGTTCTGAGCCCCGATGCCTTGACCATAGGATTTGCCCGCCGGTTCGCCACCTACAAACGGGCCAACCTGATCCTGGCCGACATGGAAATGCTGGCCTCCATGGTCAACGATCCGAAGCGTCCCGTGCAGTTTGTTTTCGCCGGCAAAGCTCACCCGCACGACACTCCGGGAAAACAGGTGTTGCAGCAAATTGCCGAAATGATGCGCAACAAAAATTTCGCCACTAAGTTTGTTTTCATCGAAGACTACGACATAAATGTGGGCCGCCATCTGGTGCAGGGCGTCGATGTGTGGCTCAACAATCCTCGCCGGCCTCTCGAAGCCTCGGGCACCAGCGGCCAGAAAGTCGTGCTGAACGGCGGGCTGAATCTTTCCGTGCTGGACGGCTGGTGGGCGGAGGCCTATGACGGATTGAACGGATTTGCGATTGGCACCGGCCGCACGCACACAAACATGGACGTGCACGATAAACGCGACGGCGAAAATTTGTACCGCACTCTTCGCGAGGAAGTCATTCCTCTTTTTTATCATCGCGATCGCGACGGCTTGCCGCGCGGCTGGATCAAGCGCATGAAGCGCACCATCCGCACCCTGGGCTGGAGATTCAACGCCAACCGCATGGTGATGGACTACACGCTGAAGTGCTACGTTCCCGCGGCTGGCGGCGCCTCAAGCGACATGCGCGCCGCGGGGTAGTAAAACAGGCTTCGGCCTGTTTGCTTTAGACCTTTGTTCCTGTCCAATCTAAGCCCGACAGGCTGACGGCCTGTCCTACCCAAACCCATTCTGGAACGCGAATTTCCCGGAACGGATCGAAATTCGCGCAAATCGCCACTAGATTTCCTCACTTCAATTTCTATTGAACCTCACTGAAACACCACGCGTTTTTCCCTCTCGTTTCAACTTGCCTCGCTGGCAGCGCCAACTTACATTCCAATTTGTTCGCGCCGCCTGAGAGCGCCAGAGCAGCGCGAGTTGGCGAACGGCTGGTCCTGCGGATCGCCCGTAGCTCTGAAGGCATTTCAAAATTCTGGCGCCATTACACCCATGAATCCTCAAGACCGCCGTCTCAGCCCGCGCAAGCCATTGGATCAGATCGCATACATCAGTCTGCCGGAGGGCAACGGCGGAGTGGTGCTCGATGCTTCCGAAGGAGGCTTGGGTTTTCACGCACTGGCGCCCGTGGAAATGGACGGCCCGGTCCCCCATCCGTTTTTCGCTAGACTCGGATGAAAAAATTACCGCCGTCGGCGAGCTGGCGTGGAAAGATGAATCCGGGAAAGCTGGCGGTTTACGCTTCACGGAATTGCCCGCCGAGGTTCGCGAGCGGCTACGCATCTGGGCCACTGAATCGAACCCGAATCTGAAAGCAAGGACTGTCGACATTGTTGTCCAGCCAACAGCTACCGCGGAAATCGTTGCAACGAGCAGCACTGGTTCAACCGGCTTGGCCCACAATCCCGGTAATCAGAAATCAGCCGCGCAGCAGCTGCTGAATACGCTGGGAGCATACGGAACAAAAACAGGCACGGCCGTTGCGGACGAACCCGCGGTTCAATCAACTCAACCCGCAACTCGACCCGCGGCTCGACCGCCAGTTCAGCCCGAGGTGAAAGCGGAGGCCGCGATTGCCAACCCGGACTTCCTTGAACGCGTGGCGCCAGTTCCGGTCCTTGCGTCCGCAACGCGTGCCGTCGTTGCGGCCGCCGTCCGCGCGGCAAGCGTTGTCGCCGTTCCTCCCTCTGCTAACTCTGCGAATTCAGCAGCCCTGCCGCCCGCAAAAATAATCGCTCGCTCGCGCTTGGCACCCAACCCGCTCCTTTACAGTCTGAGGGCGCCGATCTACAGTGCGCCGTTCTATACGCTCTCCATGTTTCCGGCGCCGGCACGCTCCGAAGCAGAGACCAAGGGCATCGCTCTGCTCTTAATCGCCGCAAGAAAAGCCGTCCGCGTGGCGCGGCATCCCGCCATTGTCATCGGACTTACGATCACTCTGGCCTTCGTCGTCTCCATGGGCATTTTTGCCTACGTGTCCACGACTTGGGCGGGCGACATGCTCTTTCACCTGGGATTGGAATTCCGCAGCCTATTTTCATCGCAACCGGGTCCGCCGGACCGCTCGTTGCCGGCAAGCCGTCTCCCGGATTCTTCCGCTGCACCGCGTCAGTAGCACCGCAACAGCAGCTGACATCCCAGCCCGCCAATCCTCCCTCCTCACGTACTCCGTTTGACCGCGCCGGCCGCGAGCCCATGCCGGCTGTGTCGTTGGCGGGCCCCGTTACGGATTATTTCTAAATATTGCCAGTCCTGATATGATGGCGCCATTGTTCGACTTCCAATCGGCTAATCAGGTAATTCGTGGAGGTGCTTCATGAAGAAGCTTCTTTTCGTCCTGGCTGCGGTCGGAACCCTCGCTCTATTTTCGGGACCGGCGATGGCGCATCACGGCGTGGCCGGTTATGACATGACCAAGACCATTACTCTGCACGGCACGGTCGCGAAATTCGATTGGAGCAATCCTCACGTCGTAGTCCTCCTGGACGCGAAAAATGAGAGCGGCGAAATGCAGCACTGGACCATCGAATTTGCCGCTCCGGTTCACATGGTGCGCGCCGGATGGAACAAGAACGTGATGAAGGAGGGAGATGACATTGTCATCGACACGCATCCCTCGCGAAACGGCGCGCCGGTCGGGATTTCCAGTACCATCACTTTTATTCTGAAAGTTGTGGTCAATGGCCAGACGCTTCCGGGCCGATCCGAGTAAGGATGAAAGATTAAGAAGCGTCGTGTGGTTTCGTCGCGGCCACCGGGTGGCCCAACGAGATCCCGTTCGGACGCGGCGACCTGGCGCAAAGAAACGCAGCTTTATCCGGGGAGGAATCGGAAGATGCGACTTCGCATAACGGTGTTCGCGGTTACATTTCTCGCAGCGCTGGCTTTCTGTTCCGCCTTAGCGGCCCAATCCGCGATGGACGCGGCTGGAGCCAAGGATCAGCAGCCCGGCCTGATGTCCGGCGGAATTCCGGACCTGTCCGGAATCTGGGATCCGGACTTCCATGGTCCAGGCGGGATTCGATTGAACACCTGGGATTCCTCGGACCCGTTTGCCAAACACCCGGAACAAGCCCCCATGACGCCCTGGGCGGCCGAAAAATTTAAGGGTGTCCGGCCGCCGTTCGGGGCCCTGCAAACATTCAATGACACCAACGATCCGGTGCAGAGGTATTGCGATCCCCCGGGCGTTCCGCGCATTTATATGTATCCCTGGGAATTGACGTTCATTCAAACTCCGAAAATCGTCTACATCCTTTACGAATACACAAAAGTTTGGCGCGCCATTTACATGGATCGCGACCATCCCAAAGATCCCGACAGCAGCTGGATGGGCGATTCCATCGGAAAATACGATGGCGACACTTTCGTCATCGACACCATTGGCTTCAACGACAAGACCTGGCTCGATCAGACCGGCCATCCGCACAGCGACGCCCTGCATGTGATCGAGCGCTTCCGCCGCCTGGACCACGAGCGTCTGGAGCTTACGGTTACTATCGACGACGCGAAGGCTTACACAAAAACCTTCTCTGCCTCGAAGGTCTACAAGCTGACCACGGCTCCCATGGGCGAAACGCTCTGCGCCTATTCTGAAATGAAGGAATTTCAAGAAAACGTCGTGGACAAGACGCAAACGCCTCCCAAGAAATAAGGACGTGTCGGAGCCGAACAGGAACTCTGCTGGTGAGGGTTTGTGTGTCCCGCTTGCGGATGAGGGTATCCGGCGGCTAGGACGAAACCCGCGTGGGCAGCCCCGCCTGTGCAACCCGGCCAGTGCCACGAACGTGCCGCTTCCTCGATCGTTTCCTCTTTGTGACCCAGGTCACGTGCAAGGGTTCCCCCTGTCACATCGCCCTTCACGGTAGAGTGGCACGATGTTTTTGAATAGAGAGAGCAGCAAAAGGAGGGCGTCATGGTCAGACAAGATTATCTTTTCATGGCGGTTCTCGTGGTGTTCCTCATTTTCTTTACGCATTGGGGAGGGATGCATCACGTCCGGCACTAAGCGGCGGAGAAGGCCAATCGCTTGATGTTGCAGGCCAGCGAGCGCCAGGAAGTTAACGCGGGCCGGGAGGTCGTTCGTGGTATTGTCAAAGCCACGCGGTTGCCGCCAGGAGGCAGTATGAGCACGAACATCGGCATGCGAATTTTAGCGATAGGTACGCTTGGCATGTTGTTTTTCGCGGCAACTGGCGCAGCTCAAACGAAGTCGCCAAGCCAACAAAAATATGAGCAATTAATCTACTCTGTGAGGGGACCGGATCTCTACCGTGCGCATTGTGCTCCATGCCACGGCCTCGACGGCAAAGGCAACGGGCCCGTTGGTGCAGCCTTGAAAACGAAGCCCGCGGACCTGACCGTTCTGGCCAAAAAGAATGGGGGAAAGTTCCCTGCGGAGCGGGTAGAAAAGTTCATTTCCGGCGATGGTCCCACATTGGTGGCTCACGGTCCAAGGGAGATGCCCGTCTGGGGCCCGATCTTCCACCAGATCGAAGAAGACCAGGATTTCGGCAACGTTCGGTTGCAGAACCTGATCAAATACCTGATGACCATCCAGCAGAAATAGCTGCGCGCCATCTCTGCGCCTCCTTTGCGACAGCTTGCAATCCGAATTTCCACTGTTGCACTTCTGGCGCAGTCCTGTTCTGCGTGTGCTCAACTCGGCTTACAATAGAGGAATGCAGCGAAAGGTCTTCTGGACCGTCTTTGGTGTGCTGGGCTTGGTGGCAGACCTCGCCTTGCCGTTTTGGTGGGCGCTCGGCGCCACCGTCCCTCTCGCTTGGGTCAGTTGGTGGGTGGCCTACCGCAGCGACTGGTTTTAGAAGTTAAGCCGCACACGCTCCAACCCGCGCGGTTTTGGTTCTTGCCAGAACCAGCCCATCGCGGCTGAAGTCCGCGCCACCGTTTTGCGCCCGCCCGGCCTTCACGCTACACTGCTCGCGGGAGAAAACCGAATCATTTGCCTCCGATTATCGCTGCACAAGGACTTTCGAAAAGATACGGCGCCGCGCCGCTTTTCCAGAATATCTCGTTCACGGTTTCCGAAGGCGAGCGCATCGGCCTGATCGGGCCGAACGGCTCGGGCAAATCGACGCTGCTCGAGATTCTTTACGGCCGCGTGAAGCCGGACACCGGCGAAGTGGCCATCCGCAAGCGCACCCGGCTTAGCAGCGTGGCGCAGATTTCCGGAATTCGCGCCGAGCGACACGGTCCGGTCCGTGATCGAGCGGCGCTTGATCGCGCGGACGTTCCGCCAGACGGAGCGGGCCGCGCGCATCGCCGAGACGCTGGGCCGCGCCGGTTTCACCGACTTTGAACGCCCACGGCGGCGCTCTCCGGCGGCTGGCGCAAACGCCTGGCGATCGCCGAAGGGCTGGTGCAGGCGCCGGACATCCTGCTGCTCGACGAGCCCACCAACCATCTGGATCTTGCCGGAATCGAGTGGCTGGAGACGCTTCTGCAGAACGCGGCGTTTGCCTGCGTGGTGGTCAGCCACGACCGCTATTTTCTGGAAAACGTCGCCACCGAAGTGGTGGAGCTCAATCGCGCTCTACGAAGACGGCTTTCTGCGCGTCAACGGAAACTACAGCACGTTTCTGGAGGCGAAAGAAGAATACCTTCACGCGCAAGGCAAGCGGCAGGAAGCGCTCGACGAATCGCGTGCACACGGAAATCGAATGGCTGCGCCGCGGTCCCAAGGCCCGCACGACCAAATCCAAGGCGCGCATCGACAAAGCCCACGAGCTGATCGGCGAACTGGCGGACCTGAACGCCAGAACCCGCACCGCCACCGCCAAAATCGATTTTTCCGCCACCGACCGGCAAGACCAAGCAGCTGATCGCACTGGACGACGTGACCTACGCGATCGGCGGTCGCACGCTGTTTGAAGGCATCGATTTCACCGTCACGTCGGGAATGCGCGTGGGACTGGTCGGGCCCGAACGGCAGCGGCAAGACCACGCTGCTGCGCCTGCTGCGCGGCGACATCCAGCCCACCCGCGGCGAAATTCGCAGAGCCGACTCCTTGCGCATCGTCTACTTCGACCAGAATCGCGCAGCTCGACCCGGACCTCAGCTTGCGCCGCGCGCTGGCGCCGGACAGCGATTCGGTGATCTATCAGGACCGCGTGATTCACGTGGCCGCGTGGGCGGCGCGATTTCTCTTCGACCCGCGAAGACCTGAATCAGCCCGTCGGCCGGCTTTCCGGCGGCGAACGGGCGCGCGTGCTGATCGCGCAGCTCATGCTGCAGCCGGCGGACGTCTTGCTGCTGGACGAGCCGACCAACGATCTGGACATCCCCACGCTGGAAATACTGGAAGAAAGCCTGCTGGAATATCGCGGCGCGCTGGTGCTGGTCACGCACGACCGCTTCATGCTGGATCGCGTCTCCACCATCGTGCTCGGACTCGATGGTTTGGGCGGCGCGGAGCGCTTTGCCGACTATTCGCAGTGGGATGCCTGGCAGCGCGCGCAGCAAAAGGGAACCACGAACCTCGCCGGCGGCGCCCGGCGCTCGTCCCCTGGCGCGGATGCGCAGCCGATTGGCGCGAAGAAAAAACTTTCTTATCATGAAGTGCGCGAACTGGAAACAATCGAAGAGCGCATCGCCGAGGCGGATAAAAATCTTGAGGCCGGGCGCAGCGCCCTCGAAGACCCCGCCGTCACCAGCGATCCCGCACGACTGAAAGCGGCTTGCATCGAGATGGACCAGGCGCAGGGCATGCTGGATCGCTTGTACGAACGATGGGCGGAACTGGAAAAAAAGAAGGCGGGTCGTGAGATGCCGCGGCGCAATAAACGCAATTTCAGGGTACTCTGATGCCAAGGAGCCGACATGCACAAGGCGCAAAGGCAAATTCTAGTCATTGACGTTGGCGGGACGCACATTAAAGTGCTGGCCACCGGGCAAAAGGATCCGATCAAGATTCCCTCCGGTCCAAAGATGACCGCAAAAAAAATGGTGAAAGAGGTTCTCGCCGCGACCAAGACTTGGAATTATTCCGTCATCTCCATTGGCTATCCCGGGCCCGTGATCCACGGCCACCCGCTGAGCGAGCCCCACAATCTCGCTGCCGGCTGGGTGGGATTCGATTTTCGCGCCGCGCTCGGACACCCCGTAAAACTTGTGAACGATGCCGCCATGCAAGCCCTGGGCATTTACAGCGGCGGAAGAATGCTTTTCCTGGGTCTCGGCACCGGCCTCGGTTCGGCCATGATCGTGGACGGCGTTCTCCAGCCCATGGAAGTCGCGCATTTGCCCTACAGAAATGGGCGGACCTACGAAGATTATCTGGGGATCCGCGGACTCAAGCGCCTGGGAAAGAAAAAATGGCGGCGTCACGTGGCCCTGATTGCGGAGCAGTTGAAAGCCGCGCTGGAAGCCGAATACGTGGTCCTCGGCGGCGGAAACGCCAAACTGCTGAAGAAACTGCCGCCCGGTTGCCGCCTGGGCAACAACGCCAGCGCATTCACCGGCGGATTCCGACTGTGGGACGAGCCCGCGGAACAAGCCAACTGGAATCGCCCCCGCCGGCCCGAAGCATCCAAACCAGCCAACTAAACTTGTTCCCGTTTTGTCCGATGATTCCATTCGGAGTCATCGTATGCCCGAATTCAGCGATCCGAGCATCTATCAAACTGTTCTCGATAACTTGCAGACCGGCGTCTATATGGTTGACCGTAGCCGTCGCATTCGCTTCTGGAACGAAGGCGCCGAGCAAATCACCGGATACCTCCGGCAGGACGTTGTGGGACGTTTTCTGCGCGAACACCTGCTGGCCAGGTCTGATGCCGCGGTAGACCTCGATTTGGATCCCACTGATCCGATCAACGTCGTCTTCCGTGACGGCAAACCGTCGTCCATGGAGGTATCCATTCTTCACAAGGACGGTTACCGGATTCCCATCGTTCTTCGCACCCATCCGATCCGCAACAGCCACGGCGCGGTGATCGGCGCAGCCGAAAGCTTTGAGAAAAATCGTTCGGCCTCGGATTGGACCAGGCGGCAGGCCGCCTTCGCCGATTTCGGCTGCCTGGACGCGGTGACCGGGGTTGCCGCGCAAACTTTCATGGAGACGACGCTTCGCGAAAGTCTGATCGCTTTTGCGCAGCTTCACACGCCTTTCGCGATCCTTCTGGTTCAAATCGATCGTCTGGAACGCTTCCGCGCCACTCGCGGTCCCGGCGTTCTGCCCACTATTTTGCGCATCGTCGCCCAGTCCATCGGGAACTGTCTGCGCCCAACCGATTTCGTCGGGCGTTGGGGCGAGAATCAATTTTTAGCCATTCTTTTGGAGTGCAGGGAATCCCAGATTGCGCTGGTCGGAGAACGCGTCAGACGAATGATCGGCCAGGCTGAAATCGAATGGTGGGGCGATCAGTTTTCCGTCTCCAGCCCCGTGGGCGGCGCGGGTTGCCGCAACGGAGACTCGGTTGAAACGCTCATCGCGCGGGCGGAAGATTCCATGCAACAGAGTATTGCCAAGGGCGGAAATTGCGTCACCGTTCTGTCCTGACACGTCAGCGCCAATCCGGATGCTCGGGCAGAGATGTTCTCTATTATCGGAATCGTGGTGGTCTTCGGGGCCGTTGTGGCCGGCTACTTGATGGAGCACGGGAACCTGAAAGTCCTGATGCAGCCGGCCGAATTGATCATCATTTTGGGCGCGGCGATTGGAACGGTCTTGATTGCCAACCCGATTCACATCCTGATGAAAATCGTCAAGGGCATTGGCGGAGCGTTTGGAGGTTCTCGCTTCAATAAACAGCGCTACCTCGATTCCCTGAAGATGATGTTTGAGCTGTTTTCGCGGGCACGCAAGGAAGGGCTGATGTCGCTCGAAGCCGACAGCGACGCCCCTGATCAGAGCGCGGTGTTCTCCAAATATCCTGGATTTTTGAAGGATCACCACGCGTTGCATTTTGTGTGCGATTCGCTGCGCATGGCGGCCAGCGGGGGCATCGAGGCTTTCGACGCCGACCAGATGATGGAACTGGACATGGACGTTCACCACCAAGAGGCAACGCTGCCCATCGCAGCTCTTTCCACCATGGCGGATTCGCTGCCGGGCCTGGGAATTGTCGCCGCCGTGCTGGGCGTGGTTATCACCATGGGAGCCCTGGGCGGGCCTCCGGAGGAAATTGGCAAAAAAGTGGCCGCGGCCCTGGTAGGAACTTTCCTTGGCATTCTCTTATGTTATGGCCTGGTCGGCCCTCTGGCTTCCAACATGGCCAAGACAGCCGATGACGAGCACGCCTACTACCACGTCCTGCGCGTGATGCTCGTGGCCCTGCTCAAAGGGACCGCGCTCACTGTGGCGATCGAGATCGGTCGCCGGGCCATTCCCGGACACGTTCGGCCGACCTTCCAGGAAGCGGAGGCCCACATCAAGGATAAGGGCGGAGCGCCTGCGCAGGAAACCGCCGCTGCCGCCTAGCGGCGGCATAGCGAAACCATGACCGCAAAAGCCCCCATCATCGTCATCAAAAAAAATGTCAGCCACGCGAGCCATCATGGCGGAGCCTGGAAAGTAGCCTACGCGGATTTTGTAACCGCAATGATGGCGCTGTTCATTGTCCTGTGGCTTCTCAGCAGCAGCAAGCAGGTCCAGGAAGCCGTTGGCGGCTATTTCAGGGATCCTACCGGCACATCGAAAAAAGTGGGCAGCGACATGCAAGGCGCCGGTGAAAGCTTCAGCGTTTCCAAAGACAGCATGGCTCAGCTAAAGGAAGAATTGCAGAAAACGATGCGCCAAGTGCCCAATTTCGACAAACTGAAAAATCACATCGACATGACCATCACCTCGGAAGGTCTTCGCATCGAGCTTCTGGATTCCGCCACCAGCACGTTTTTTGCCAGTGGAAAACCCGAGCCCAATAAGGACGGCGACGAGATTCTGGTGGCGCTTGCTAAGGAACTGGGCACGCTTCCCAATAAAATCGCCGTCGAGGGCCATACCGATTCCAAACCCTACGCGGGCGAGGGAAATTACTCCAACTGGGAGCTTTCCGTGGACCGCGCCAACGCGGCGCGGCGCCTGATGCAGCAAAACGGCATCCGGCCGGACCAGATTATGCAGGTTCGCGGATTTGCCGATCAGCATCTGCGAAAGCCCGACGATCCGCTCGATCCCTCCAACCGCCGCGTTTCGCTCATCGTGCAGTACCTGAATAAAAAGCCGGATGACTCGGACGAGCCCGCTCCCGGGGGAAGCGCGGGAGCAGGAAAGGCTCCGGCGGAGGAAGCGCCGAAAACGCCCGCCAAGGAGAAATGAAAATTGAAACGGGAGCCTAGCGTGGGCCCGGCAAATCACCTCGGGCCACGATCGGGCGCGAAGCGGGTTGCGGCGTCGGAATTTCCGCACACGGGCCCGCGTTAGAACGGCGACTGCTGGACCGGTCCGATCCGGTAGCCCGCGCCGCGCACCGTGTGGATCAACCGCTCCGTCGCGTCAGCATCGATTTTTTTTCGCAAGTATTCCTCGTCTCAGGTGGATAAACGCAAGGCCGGGCGGCTGGCGATGGCCATTCAAGTGGCGTTTCAGGAACTCGGCGTGTTTCAAACCTCCAGCACAAAAATTCCGGTAAAGGACGATGACGCCATGCCCTTTGAGAAAGTGCAGGTGGTCGAGAACATCGATAAGGACTCGGACGTAAAGCGCATCGTCAATCCCATGAGGGGCGAGTTGTCCAGCGCCGCCGAGTCCGCATCGCTGCAGGAGGCCCGGGAAGCCATCGAGAAGGCGCTCGGCCCGGAAATTCACCGGCGCGAAGTCGCGCTCTCGAAGCGGCCCGATGGACTGGTGGTCAGCTTGAAAGAGATGGGCTTTTTCGACAGCGGGTCGGCCGCCATCCGTCCGGGTTCGCTGGACGCGATCTCGCGGCTGGCGGCGGTTCTGCGGCAGCGGCCGGAGAATCTTCGCGTCGAGGGGCATACCGACAACATCCCGATTCACACCGCTCGCTTTGCCACCAATTGGGAGCTTTCCACCGCGCGGGCCACGGATTTGATCCAACTTCTGATCACCAATTACGGGATTCCGCCGAGCCATCTTTCCGCCGCCGGCTACGGCCAGTTCCATCCCGTCGCGAGTAATGACACACCCGACGGCCGCGCCCAGAACCGGCGGCTCGATGTGGTGATTCTGGCGCCCTATCCGTCGCCGAACCCATTGGAAGAAAGCAGCGGGGGGGAAGCGCCTGCACCGGCGCGCGCGCGCGATCCGTCCGCAGACCGGCCGTAGCGCGCATGCGGCCGATTCAATGATTGTGCCGGATGGCCGATAGACCGGGGGACACGCGCGCCCGCGCTGGAACTGCGTAAAACGGTGTTGCCGGTTCGCGAAGTTGCGCTGGCGAAGCCTTGCTGAAAACGATAGGACGGCCCTCATGGCAAACGACAGCACCTTGGTGAAGGACGATGCGGTTGCCGCGGAATCGCTGGCAGACCCGGCCTGGATTCGCATCCGCGATTTGATTTATCAAGTGTCGGGAATTTACCAGGCTGAGAACAAATTCTATCTTCTGGTGAGCCGCGCCACGCGCAGGATGAAGGTCGTGGGCGCGCGCACTCCCCGCGAGTATCTTGATTTTCTGACGGCGCGGCCCAATCGCGATTCCGAAATGAGGAACCTGCTTAATGAAATCACCATCGGGGAGACCTGCCTCTTCCGGAGCCTGCCGCAGATTGACGCTCTTCGCAAGATCGTGATTCCTTCGCTGGCCGAGGCCAAGAAGAAGTTCGCCTACACGAAACTGCGCTTCTGGAGCGCGGGTTGCTCCACGGGAGAAGAACCGTACACGCTGGCCATGATCCTGATGGAGGAAATACAGGGCCCGTTGAAGGGCTGGACCTTCGAGGTTGTGGCCACGGACCTGAACGACCGTTCCGTCGCCAGGGCGCAGGAAGGGGTCTACAACGATTACGCCGTGCGGAACGTTCCCCCCGAATTCATGAAAAAATATTTCACCAAGGCCGGGCCGGAGTTCCGCGTTTCGGATTCGGTGAAAACCCACATCACTTTTTCACGGCTGAACATGCTGGACGACAGCAAAATGCTGTTCATGCGCGGGCTGGACATTATTTTTTGCTGCAACGTGCTGATCTATTTTGACGGAAAATCCAAGACGCGGACGGTCCAGCATTTCTACAACGCCTTGTTGCCCAACGGCTATTTCTTCCTTGGCCACTCGGAATCGCTTTACGGGATCAGCGAGAAATTTCACTTGGTCCATTTCCCCGGCGCGACATCGTACTGGAAGCCGGCTGAAGGCCAGTCGAAGGCAGGGACCCCATGAAAAGCGAAACTCTGGATCGTCTGCGCTCGAGAATCGTAAAAATCGACGCCATGCCGGCCATTCCGGTGATCCTGCGCCCGTTGCTGCGCTGCCTTGACCGGCCGGTGGAACACGTGGACATGAACCGCATCGTGGAACTTGTTTCCTACGATAAGTCGATTGCCGCTTAATGCATTCGCATGGCGAATTCCGCGCTGTTCATGCGCAGCTCTCCGGCCGAAAGCGTGCGCTCGGCGGTGATGAGCCTGGGCATGTGGCGGGTGCGCGACCTGCTCTTTTCGAATTCGCTTTCGCAAGTTATTCTCGCCAATCGCTGGGTCGCGGACCCGGCGGTTTTTTGGCGGCATTCCCTGGGCGTCGCGCTCGTCTGCCGCAAGTTTGCGGAAATGATCGATTAGCCGGATCCGGAAAAGGCCTATCTGGCAGGATTAATGCACGATATCGGGGTGCTCGTGAACTGCATGGTAGCCCCGGAGGAATTCCGCGCCGCGATGGAGATGGCCTGGCGCGAGCAAATTCCCGTGGATGAAGCCGAGCAGGCTGCGCTGGGATTTACGCACTCGGACTCTGGCCGTATTCTCGCCGACGCCTGGAAGATTCCGGCCGACATCGCCGATGCCATCGAACTGCATCACCAAATCGGAGATCCGGACCGGGGCGGCGCGCTGGTCGCGCTAGTTCACCTCAGTGATCTGCTTTGCCGCATGCGTGATTTGGGCTACGGATATTACGAACCTCGCCAGATCGATTTCCCCAACGAGCCAGGCTGGCTTTATCTGGCGATGAAATTTCCGGCCCTGGCAGAGGTCGATCTGGCGAGGTTTACCTTCGCGCTGGACGAATATGCCAGGGAGGTCCGGGATCTGGTGGCGACTGTATTTGCAGCTTGAACGAGTAGGACAGGCTTGGCAGGCTGCGGAAAAAGTAATCGATATTGGCATTCCGTTCACGGCGAACGTTCTCGGAATGACAAACGCACGGGGCGATTTTTCCTCGGCCAGTGAAGCCTATCCCACCGTTAGGTATCTACCGCACATCCTTGCATAGTCGGGATTGACTTCCTGCCTTGCCGCTCTTGTAATGGATATCGCGAAACCATGAGTTCCCTTTGCAGAAAGTGTTCGTGAGCGGCGCCGGCACAGCTGTCGCGGGCCGTTTCGCCTCCAAGCGCTCGTCATTTCTCGTCGCCTCTGGAATTTTCCTGAGCCGTATTGCAGGACTGATTCGCGACCGTGTGTTTGCCCATTATTTCGGCAATTCCGACGCTGCCGATGCGTTCAAGGCCGCTTTCCGGATTCCCAACGCGCTGCAAAACTTATTTGGCGAAGGCGTTCTTTCCGCGTCCTTCATTCCCGTTTACGCCGCACTGCTGGCGCGCGATGAGGATGAAGACGCCCGGCGCACGGCGGGAGCGGTTGCGGCGCTGCTGGCGCTGAGCACCTCTCTCCTTGTATTATTCGGTGTTTTGGCGACACCGTACCTGATTGACGCGATTGCGCCCGGATTTTCCGGTGCCAAACGCGAGCTGACCATTCGGATTGTCCGCATCCTGTTTCCCGGCGCGGGACTCTTTGTTTTTTCCGCCTGGTGCCTTGGGATACTGAACAGCCACCGAAAATTTTTTCTTTCCTATACGGCGCCGGTCATCTGGAATGCCGCGATGATCGCGACCCTGTGGGGATTCGGCGCGCGGTACTCGCAATTTCGGCTGGCCATTGTGCTGTCGTGGGGCTCGGTCGTGGGCGCGGCGCTGATGGTGGCGATCCAGTTGCCTGTAGTGATACGCCTGCTCGAAGGCTTGCACCTGTCGTTCGCCTTCCATTTGGAAAACGTCCGGACGGTGGTGCGAAATTTCTTTCCGGTGTTTATCAGCCGCGGGGTGGTGCAGATCAGCGCGTATATGGATGCGCTTCTGGCGAGTCTGCTGCCGACCGGCGCGGTCGCGGCGCTGGCCTATGCGCAGACGCTCTATACGCTGCCGGTCAGTCTGTTCGGGATGTCGGTGTCCGCGGCGGAACTCCCGGCCATGTCCGGCACGGTGGGAGCGGAATCGGAAGTTGCTGAAATTCTGCGCATGCGGCTCAACGCGGGGCTACGGCAGATTGCATTCTTTGTGATTCCGTCGGCGGCTGCGTTTCTGGTGCTGGGAGACGTGATCGTCTCCGCGATCTATCAATCGGGGCGCTTCACGCATTCGGACGCGACCTACGTTTGGGGAATTCTGGCGGGTTCGACCGTGGGGCTGGTGGTATCGACTCTGGGGCGATTGTATTCGTCCACATACTATGCTCTGCGCGATACGCGCACCCCGCTGCGCTATGCGATTATTCGAGTTGTTTTGACCACGGTGCTCGGATATCTCTCGGCGATTCCGCTGCCGCATCTTCTCGGGATTGAGCAGCGCTGGGGTGTTGCCGGGCTCACAGTTTCGGCCGGCATCGCCACCTGGACGGAGTTTCTGCTGCTGCGCCGAACGCTGAACCTGCGAATCGGAAACACCGGGCTTCCAACTCAATTCTTAGTCAAGAGTTGGGGAAGCGCGCTGGTGGCTGCCGGGGTCGGCAGGGCGATTTTTCACCTGATCGGGCATCACAATCCGATTTTCGTGGCCATCGTGGTGCTTGGCCCTTACGGTCTCGTTTATTTTGGAGGAGCCGCGATGTTGGGACTGCGGGAAGTCCACGCCATCATGGGAATGTTTTCGCGGGTGAGTTCGCGGTTTTAGGGCAATGCGATCGAGCGAGATTTCGCTTGGGACGCGGTTTGGGCCAGCGATTTCGTTATATTGCCGGGCCTTAGGAATCTAAACCGGACAGGCTGAAAGCCTGTCCTACTGTCTTATTTGACAGATTTTTCCGGTGTTGCCGCGGGTTCTGTCGGTTTGCGCGCCGGGGACTCGGGCGGAGCGGCTCGGAGATATTGAGCCGGCCAGCTGATTTTCTGTTTCAGTTCGCGTGCGGCGCGCAAGGGCCAGTAAGGATCGCGAAGGAACTCGCGGGCCATCAGAACCAAATCGGCGCGATTGTTTTCGAGAATTTCAGCGACCTGCTCCTTTGTCTCGATTAACCCAACGGTGGCGGTCAGAATGTCCGCATCGCGCCGGATGCGTTCGGCGAAAGGAACTTGGAAGCCCGGTCCGGCAACAATTTTCTGGTCGACGGCGAGCCCGGCGGAAGAGCAATCAACCAGGTCGACGCCCAGAGGCTTGAGCTGTTTGGCCAGTTCCACAGACTGATCCAGCGACCATCCGCCCTCCTTCCAATCCGTGGCCGAGATTCGAATGAAGAGGGGAAGATTTTCCGGCCAGACCTTGCGGACCGCGGAGACAATCTCGCGCCCGATTCGGGTGCGGTTTTCGAACGATCCGCCGTATTCGTCCTCTCGAAGATTGCTGAGAGGCGAGAAGAATTCGTGGGCCAAGTAGCCGTGCGCGGCGTGAATCTCGAGAACTTGGAAACCCGCTGCGAGCGCGCGCCGCGCGGCCTGCGCGAATGCGTCCACGATTTCGTGAATTTCCTGTTTCAATAGCGCACGGGGCATGGGATAGGTATCCGTGAAAGCGACAGCGCTCGGTGCCACCGGAACCCATCCGCCGTTTTCGATCGTAACTTTGCTCGATCCTTCCCAGGGCCGCTGCGTGCTGCCTTTGCGCCCGGCGTGAGCGATCTGCATGCCGGGAACGGTCCCTTGCGTTTTCAGGAAGCGAACAATGCGCGCCAGAAAATCGACATGCGCGTCCTTCCAGATTCCCAAGTCCTCGGGGCTGATGCGACCTTCGGGGGTGACGGCCGTAGCTTCGGTAAAGACCAGGCTGGCGCCACCCGCCGCGCGGCTGCCGAGATGCACCAGGTGCCAGTCATTCGCGAATCCGTCGTCGCTGGAATACTGGCACATTGGGGAAACAACAATTCGATTTTGCAGGGTGATTCCGCGGATCGATAGGGGATCGAATAAATGAGCCATGTTCTCCTCGTGAAATCTTGGGTATCGTACGATTCCGTTTGGACGCGGGCGGCGTCAATCGGTACGGAAACTCAACCGCGTCATTGGATGCGCTCTGGGCCCGGCTCGGTGCAGCCAGCTATTGTACAGTCTGCAAGGTCCAAGGTGTCTGGATTTTCATTGGCCGGGGGCGAAAAGGAATTGGAGTGCGTGACCAGCGGATGAAGACCGAAATATTCCTGCGCCGTTCTCCAATCCACGCACGTGCCGAGGATGTCTACGCCTGGCACGCCTTGCCTGGCACGCTCGAACGGCTGACGCCGCCTTCGGAACACGTGAAACTCATTGAGAGGAGCGGTGGACTTGGGCACGGAGCTCGCGTGGTGCTTCAGTTTGGACGGTGGCCATTCCAGCGGCGCTGGATCGCGGAACACCAGGAGTATGAAGAGGGGCGCTTTTTTTCAGACATCCAGGTCTCTGGACCGTTCGCATATTGGAAGCACACGCATCGCTTCGAACCGGATGGGCCGGATGCCTGCTTCTTGGAAGATCAAGTGGAATACGCGCTTCCGTTCGGCGCTCTGGGGCGGTGGTTTGCCGGGTGGTATGTGCGCCGCAAGCTCGCCAAGCTATTCGAATATCGCCACGAAGTTACCGCCCGAGCGTTCGCAGGCCCGGTTCAACGCAAACCTTAATCGGCTTCCTGCGTGACGATATGCACGTCTACCGCGGGGGCGTCCCGCAAGAAGCGGTGAATCGCCGTCATGTACAGATATTTTCTCCAGCCTTCCACGGCAGAACGGCCGAAGATTACCTGGGTCACGTGCTTTTCGCGCACGAACTCCGCCGTGGCGGAAGAGACGTCCTTGCCTGTCAATTTCACGACTTTCGCGCCGAGGCTTTCGGAAAACTGAATATTGGCGGCCAGGGAATTTTTGTCCTGCTCCGAGGTATCGTGGCCGATGTCCACGTAGATGGCGTAAAGTTCAGCGTCCATGCGGCGGGCCATGCGGGCGGAGCGGGCGATCAGATACTGGGCGCGGGGATTGGAGCTGAAGCACACCGCGATCCGTTCACGAACGGGCCAGGGGTTTTGAATATCCTTCTGGTCCAGGTAGGTTTCCAGGCTGCGATCCACCTGCTCGGCCACCTGGCGCAGGGCCAGTTCCCGAAGGGCGATGAGATTTCCGCGGCGGAAAAAATTCTTTAAGGCCTGATCGACTTTTTCGCTGTGATAAACCTCGCCGCGCTTCATGCGGTTCTGCAGGGCTTCCGGGGTCAAGTCGACCATCACGATTTCATTGGCATGTTCCAGCACCCAGTCGGGCACGGTTTCGCGAATTTTGATTCCGGTGATCGTGCCGACGGTGGGAGCAATGCTCTCGAGGTGCTGCACGTTAACCGTCGAAAGCACTTCGATCTTGGCGTCGACCAGATCCAAAACGTCCTCATAGCGCTTGCGGTGTGTGCTTCCTGGAATGTTGGTATGCGCGAGTTCGTCGACCAGAACCACGCGCGGATTCCTGGCCTTGATCGCCTCGGGATCCATCTCCTCGAAAATTGTGCCTTTGTATTCGATTTTTCTGCGAGGGACTTGTTCGAGCTGAGCGGCGAGCTCGGCGATTCCTTTTCGGCCGTGTGTTTCGACGATGCCGATGACAACGTCTTCTCCGCGGCTTCTGCGCCGAATCGCTTCGCTCAACATGCTGAACGTCTTGCCGACGCCGGGGGCGTAACCCAGAAAGAGCTTCAATATTCCTTCGGTCCGCTCTTTGGGTGATACCTCTTCCAGCCACTCCTCTGGTGTCTTTGGCATTGCAGATATTCTCGTTCATTCCATCTTGGAAATGCTAGGCTAGTTTCGGCCCGTGACCAAAAACCTGCCCACGACCCTCGCTCGATATGCGGCCGCGCTGGCCGCGGTTCTGGTTATTACTTACTTCTATAAACATACGCACCGCTTTAATTCCACGACCATCGCATTTACCTATTTGCTGGTTATTCTGGGTGTTTCGACACTGTGGGGACTTTGGGTCTCCGTATTTATGTCCATGGTCGCGACACTGACCTACAATTATTTCTTTCTGCCGCCGGTCGGAACGCTGACCATTGCGGATCCTCAAAACTGGATTGCGCTTTTCACTTTCCTGGCGACCTCGATTCTTGCTAGCGATCTCGCTTCCCGCGCGCGCAAACAAGCTGCCGAGTCGAACCACCGGCGGCATGAAGTGGAGCGGCTCTATCGATTCAGCCAGCGCCTGCTAAGCGCGGGCAATCCCATCGAATTGCTCAACGCCATTCCGCGCCAGATCGTGGAGACGTTCGAGGTGGGAGCGGCGGCCCTGTTTTTGACCGACAAACAAAAAGTCTACCGGTCCGGCATGAACATGCCTCAGCTCGATGCGGCCTTTTTAAAAGCGGTCATCGCCCGCGAAGACGTGCAGATCGATAGCGAGCACAGCGTCTGCTTCGCTCCGCTGCGCCTGGGATCGCGTATTCTTGGCAGCCTGGGCATATCCGGGCCGGTGCTCTCACGTGAATCTCTGGAGGCCATGGGGACGCTGATCGCGGCGGCCATCGAGCGAGCCCACGCCATCGAACTCGTGGGGAAGACGGAAGCGGCCCGAGAGGGTGAACGGCTGAAATCGGCGTTGCTGGACGCGATTACGCACGACTTCCGCACGCCGCTTACATCGATAAAGGCCTCAGTAACTTCGCTGATTTCGCCGGTGAAGCTCGATGAAGCGCAGCGGGATGAACTCCTCCACGTCATCAATGAAGAGTGCGACCGCCTGAACCGTCTGGTGGGCGAAGCCGCGGAGATGGCTCGCCTGGAAGCCGGCGAAGTGAAACTCCAGCTGGAACCCGTTCGCGCGGCAGACTTGATTTCCGGCGCGCTGGAAGTTTGCAAGGGCGTCCTGGGTACGCGTCCGGTCCGGGTTGAAGTGAAAGACCCGGAACTGCGCGTTCGCGCCGACGTCGCGAGGGCCGAGGAAGTGCTCGTGCACCTGATCCAGAATGCAAATCTGTATTCTTCGCCGGAACATCCGATCACCATCGGCGCGGAAGCAAGCGGCGAATATGTCCAGTTCAGCGTGGCCGACCAGGGGCCAGGAATCGGAGAGGCGGAACTGGGACTCATCTTCGACAAATTCTACCGTGGCGCGGACCAGCGCTATCGAGTGCAAGGCACCGGGATGGGCTTGCCCATCGCCAAGGCCATCGTCGAGGCGCACGGGGGAACGATCGGAGTGATTAGCCAATTGGGGCACGGTTCCGTTTTTTCGTTTAACTTACCTATCCTCAGGGGAAGCACGGAGCAAAAATGAGCACACCGACGATCGTGGTTGTGGATGACGAGCCCCAGATTCGCCGCGTGATGCGGACCACGCTTTCAAGCAATGGTTATACGGTGCTGGAGGCGCGAAGCGGGGAAGAGGCGCTTGAGGTGATCCGAAAAGAGCGGCCCGAGCTGGTGCTGCTGGACGTCAATATGCCCGGCAAAAGTGGCTTGGAGATTTGTCGCGAAATTCGCGAACAGTCCGACGTCGCCATCATCATGCTGACCGTGCGGAATTCGGAGAACGACAAAGTTCTCGCGCTCGACGCCGGCGCGGACGACTACGTCGTGAAGCCCTTCGGCATGGAGGAGCTTCTGGCGCGAATCCGGGCCGCTCTGCGGCGCACGTCTTCGGCCGAGTCCGTTCCCACGTATGTTTCGAACGACCTGGAAATTGATTTCGAACGGAGAAAATTGCTGGTTCAGGGACGTCCGGTGCGGCTGACGCCCAAGGAATTCGAACTGCTTCGCCACCTGGTGGCTAGCCAGGGTAAGCCCATGGAGCACCGGCGCCTCTTGCAGGCCGTGTGGGGGCCGGACTACGGCGATGAAACGGAGTATTTGCGCGTGTTCATCAACCAATTGCGGAAGAAAATCGAACCCGACCCGGCGCATCCGAAATACATTCATACGGATCCGTGGGTGGGCTACCGGTTTGAGCCTTCCAGTGTGCCTGCGGGCAAGCCGAAGAAGGGCAAGTGAGTGGGCCGGCGTTCGTTTGTCGAGTCTAGAACTCGGGTGGACGGTCATAAATACAGCTTTGGTAAGTGAGCGAATCGCTTTCGGCTAAGTCTTCTTGTTCCAGCGAACGGGCGCCCCTACAATAGTTACATCTTGTTTATGGCCTTTTTCCCCCGGCGTAATCGTTGCGGGCGTGTCGCCTGTGTTTTGTTGCTGGCGCTGCTGGCCGCGGCCAGCGCGCACTCGCAGGAGCGCGCGGATTGCCGCGCATTTCGCAGCGCCATTCTTAACTCCCCGGTACGATATTGCGTTTATCTTCCGGTGAGCTATTTGTCGCCAGAAGCGAAGACCAGAAAATACCCGGTGTTATACGTGCTCCACGGCCTGGGCGGAAACGAGCAGGCCATGGCTCTGGACGGAGAGTGGAACGCCTTGCAGGATTTGCGGCGTGAAAATAAAGTCGGCGAGTTTGTAGTGGTCGCGCCGGACGGCGGGGACACGTTTTACATCAACTCGCGGGACGGCAAAACTCCTTACAGTGATTTCTTCCTACGCGAATTTATTCCGTTTATCGAGCGCTCGTACCGGATCCGTGCGGAGCGCGCGACCCGCGGCATCTCCGGGTTTTCGATGGGCGGTTACGGCGCGCTGCGAACGGCCTTTGCCCACCCGGAGTTGTTCGGCTCCGTCAGTTCGCACAGCGGGGCGCTCATGCGTCTGCCGCCCCAATGGGTTGGTGCCGTGTCGTCGTCGGGAAATCCCGCGGCGCGACTTCTCGCAAGCGTTTTTGGCGATCCGATCGACCGGAAATTCTGGGATTTGAACAGCCCGTTTATTCTGGCTCGACGAAATGCCGCCGAGCTGATGAGAATGAAAATCTACTTCGATTGCGGCACGGAAGACTCGTATGGCTTCTATCAAGGCGCAATCGATCTTCACAAAACCCTCGATTCCCTGAAGGTTCCTCACGAATTCCATCTCTACACGGGCGGACACAGCGTTTCGTATTTGCTGGCCCATCGCGACGCTTCTTTTGAGTTCCACTGGCGCGAATTCAGCTCAGTGCGATAGCGGCGACAGGTAGAACTGCTTCGGGTTGTTTGCCTGATTGCCGGGCGCCGCAAAAAGAAAACAGGCTGAAGCCCGGTCTGCTGGTGTGTGTCATGGATAATGACATTTGTCACTTGTCGGCTGCGATGGCGGTGGGCTAGGATTCCCCTCGCGCGGTGATGTCCATCTCGCGGCTCCGGCCCGGAAGCCGTTTGCAAGACCGTTCGGCTGTCCCCGTTTCGGGCCGAAACGCCCGGTCCCAGGTCAGTCAGACCCGCTGGATTTCCTCCGCGTTCGCGACGGGCGTGCGTTCCCAGCCCCGCTGACGACTGTGTAGGAGACGCTCGTGCGCACAACCATCCCTGCGGCCTTTTTTGCGTTCATCGTTGCGGCATTCTGCTTGCCGGCGGTGGCGCAAAGTCAGCCCGCTTTCCTGTTCCTGCTGGAGGGCAGAGGAACGCCAACCGGAACAATTCATGTATTCAGCGTGAATTCCTCGACTGGCGCCGTAACCGAAGTGCCCGGCTCGCCGTTTAATGCCGGGTTCAGTCCGAACCAACTGGTCGTGGACCCTACGGGAAGATTCGTCTACGTGACCAACGATCAATCCGAGGATGTCACGGGTTTTTCGGTTGATGCTTCGACGGGCGCGCTCACGGAGTTGCCTGGTTCGCCGTATCTGGTCGCAGCCCAGCCGGTTACCTCGGGAATCGATCCGACGGGCCGGTTCCTGTATGTTTTTGCGACCACCCTCATCAACGGCCTGGATTACGAATACCTCTACGAATACACAATCGACGGCGCGACCGGCGTGCTGACTCCCGCGAGCGCGCCTCCGGCGCCCTGGGAATATGGACAAGGAGTTTTGATCGTTTCCATCGCCTTCGATCCGCAGGGAAATTACGCCTATCTCGGTCAAGCCGTCGGCGGAAATGTGGGCGAACCGGCCGTGATTTGCTCAGTAGATTTTAGCAGCGGAGCGCTCACGGCGGTGGGAGCAGTCCAAATTGCAGGAGGGGAAGCCGACCATCTGACCGTGGCTCCCAGCGGCAGCTTTTTGTATTCGACGGATGTAACCTTTAATCGTACCGATGCCTTTGGCATCAGTCCGCAGGGCGGGTCGCTCTTCGAAATCTCAGGATCGCCATACCCGGTTCCCAACAATCCTAGCTCCCTGGCCGTGCATCCGTCCGGCAAATTCCTGTACGTTTCGAATGCCAACCAGTCGTATCAAACCAATCTCGTTCCAAGCCAGTATGACGGAAGCATTTCTGCTTTCGATATTAATGCTCAGAGCGGAGCACTGACGCAGTTAGCCAATTCCCCGGTCGCCGCCGGGATCAATCCCAATGCCATTGTTGCCGACCCCTCGGGCCGTTTCGTCTACGCCGCGGCCACACGGTATACCAGCGGCTATACGGGCTTCGCGCAAATCCTGGGGTACTCGATCGACCCCGCTTCCGGAAATCTCACGCCTTTTTCCGGGCCGGCGTGGACGGATTCAGTGGTAAGCCTTGGGGGCGGACTGGCCATCTCCCCCGGCGTGTCGACAACGCTCAATCCCGTGCCGCTGATTTCTTCGCTTTCACCGTCGTCGGCAACGGCGACCGCGGTGGGGTTTACCCTGCAGGTCAATGGCGCGAACTTCGCGCCGGGCGCCACGGTTTATTACGGCGGGCAGCCCAGGGCCACGACGTTCGTGAATTCGAACCAGTTGAACGCCACGATTCTGGCCAGCGATGTCGACAACGGAGGGACCGCGGTGGTGTTCGTGTTTAATCCGCTCCCTGGGGGGGAGCTTCGACCTCCATCGAATTTCCGGTGGCCAATCCCGTTCCGGCCATTTCCTCACTTAGCCCGTCCACGGTCGCTGCCGGGGGAAACGCATTCACGCTGGCTGTGGTTGGATCGAACTTCGTGACGAGTTCGGTCGTGAATTTTAACGGCGCTCCGACGACAACCTCGTACGCGGCCCGGACCGAGGTGCTCGTTCAAATTCCGGGAGCGGATATCGCGACCCAGGGAACCGCCAGTATTTCGGTGACAAACCCTTCGAACGGCGTGCCGGGGGGAGGGACTTCGAACGCCGTTACGCTCACGATCGGGCCGGCTGTCGTTCCACTATCCGTTTCGAACGTTTCTCCCAGCAGCGCCACGACGGGGGGCGCGGCGTTTACCCTCACGGTGAACGGAAACGGTTTCGTGCAAGGGTCACAAGTCAGCTTTAATCTGAACAACGTGTCCACGGTGTTGGTCAGCTCTACCCAGCTGGTGGCCAGCATTCCGGCGAGCGCCATCGCCATCGTGGGCAACCCGTACGTCCGTGTCACGAACCCGAACGGAACCGTTTCAGGGACGCTGACGTTTACTATAATTAACCCGCAGCCCGTGGGCGGAAGCGTGGCAGCGGGGGCCAACACGCTCTCGTTGAACGTCATGGGCATGGGCTTCACGCAAGGCTCCGTCGTGCTTGTGGGAGGCACTTCCCGTGTTACGACCTACGTGAGCTCTACACTACTGCAGGCTGCTTTGCTGCCCAGCGACCTGTCGCAGGGGGGGACGTTGATCATCACGATCATGAACCCGCCTCCAGGCGGCGGCACTTCGGCGGCGCTCAGTTTCGCCGTGGCAGGCTACACAGTAAGCGCTCCCAGCTCACCGACGTCTGTCACTGCCGGAGAAACGGCTGATTTTGGGTTAATTGTGTCGCCTTCGAACGGGACGTTCTCGAGCCCGGTAACAATTAGCATCACTTCCAAGCTGCCACCGGGCGCGGCTGCTTCGTTTACGCCGTCACCTACGGTTGTGCCCGGCGCGTCGCCCCAGCCGGTCATGCTCGCTATCGCCACGACCGCACACACGGCCTCGTCTGCGAGTTATTCCCCGCGGGGGGCGGCGCCAGACTTCCGCTTTAACCGGTCTTCGACCTGGCCGCTGATCTGCTTGCTGGGCGGTGTAATCGTTGTCTTGGCGGGGTTGTGGGGTTGGAGCGTGACACTGGGAGAACGCGCGCGCTACTTGGCACCCAGATTTGCCCTGGTACTGATCATAGAGGGAGCCACCGGGCTGGCTGCGTGTGGCAGCGTGGGGTCCTCCGGGGCGCCTCCTGCGGCGCAGCTCAACCCAGCTACCGGCACGCCATCGGGGACTTACCCGATAATCGTTACGGCAAATTCCGGAGGAGTGTCACACTCCGCGACTGTCACGCTGACGGTTATGTGATAATCGGGCTGTGCTTTTTCTTGGGCCTGAGGACTCACGAATGGACGCTTGCGGGGTCAGCTGTTCTTGCAGGATGCGGCCCGTGTTCAGGTTCTACGCGCACTTGGCGTTTTGGGCCGTCGTCATCGGGAGTTTGAACGCAAACGCCATCCTGCGCGGCCAGGATATTCCACCGGGTTTTTCCCAGCATCCGTCATCGGGCCAGTTCCCGGAGCGGTCGTCGGATCCGGCGTCCGGCCAGACGGTGGATCCGTCCTCCGATCAGTCACCGGATATTTCACCCGGTCAGTCACCCGATCGAGCGCCCGTTCAGGCGCCCATTCAGGTTCCAGGACAAGTTGTGTTGAATCCCGCGGGGCAATGTGTCGAACCGCCTCCTATGGTTCGCTTGCAGGATTACAACGGTCCTTTCAACAAGATCGTCGGCACATTCACCCGAAAGATCGACCGCCAGTCCGTCCGTGAGCCGCATTACAAGCAGGGAGCGGTACTTTGTTCGTTGGAAATCAAAGATAAATTCTTTTTGTTCCTTCGCGATTCCGTCGATCCCGAAACGTTCTTAGCCGCCGGGTTCGACGCGGGGCTAGCCCAGGCGGAGGATCAGGATCCGACATTCGGCCAAGGCGGGATGGGATACGCCAAACGAGTCGGAGTCACGTACATGGACGAAGTTCAGTACCGATTTTTCAAGGAGTTTGCGTATACGACCATTTTTTCGGAAGACCCGCGGTACTACCGGATGGGTCAAGGCGCCTCCGCGGGGCGGCGTTTCCTCCATGCCGTAGCGCATTCGATTGTGGCTAACAATGACAACGGCAGGCAAATGTTTAATTTTTCGGAATGGATGGGAGAAGTCAGCGCCATCTCAATCAGCCATCTGTATCATCCGGGAGCGCGCCGCGGATTTGGGCCCGCGACCGAAAGCCTGATCACCGATGTTTCGTTGGACGTTGGATACGATGAGCTGCGGGAATTTTGGCCGGAAATTGCGAAGAAATTCAAGCTTCCATTCCGCTATGAGAATGAGCCGGCCCCGGATGCGGTTCCCGCGGGAAGGTGAGCTCGACGTTCGCGACGAGGCCTGACGCTGGACGACGAAGCGAACCGCGCGGCGGCGCGGGCGGTGGCCGCTGCTTCAAAAAATCCCACGTTATCCGTGTTGCCAAAAAAAAGAAAAATTTGCAAGCCTAACCCAGTTTGCCAACGTGGCCCTCGAGCAAACTCCAGGCGCGCGCGCCGATGGTTTCCTTCCAGCGAGCGTAGTAGGACGCGAGACGCGGACGGAACGAGGAAGTGTCCGCTTCGTTAAAGGTCATGCCTTGCGTGGCCAGCTTGGTGCGGAACTCGGTGTTTAGGTCGCTGAGCTCGGCGCGCTGCAGGCGAACATATTTTGCGGCGTTGCGCTCGATGATTCCTTGCACGTCGGCGGGGAATCGTTGCCATAGTTTCCAGTTCCCCAGAAGATTGAATCCGGACCATCCGTGATTGGTCATGCTCACATACTTCTGCACTTCGTACAGTTTTAGAAACTCGGCGACGGCCATTGGTTTGGGCCTCGGCCGTGCCATTTTTCAAGGTTTCGTACAGTTTATTGAAGTTGGCCACCACGGGCGACGCGCCCATGGCTTTCCAGGCCTCCACGTAGATGGGTGCATCGGGCGTGCGAATCTTCAGCCCTTGCAAATCGTCCACCGTGCGGATCGGGTGCGTGGCACAGGTAATCTGGTGGAAGCCGTTGTCGAAGCATCCTTTCGGGATGGCGTAAATGCCCTTGGTTTTCATTTCCTCGCGCAAATAATCGCCCAGGTCGCCGTCCAGCGCGCCAAAAACCTGGTCGGGAGTTCGGAATGCGAAAAGAACGCCTTGCACGTTGGACGCCGGGACCAGATTGCCGATGGAGCCGCCGTTCAGCGTGAAGAAATCCAAGTCTCCGCCGACCAGCATATTGAGCGCGGCCGGATCGCCCCCGGCAATCTTGTCGTTGTCGGGGAATGTCTGGACCTGAACGCGACCGTTCGTTTCTGTTTTTACCGCGTCCCACAATTCGTTGAGCCATTTATCCAAAGGGCTGCCGGCCGGCTGGTTGTGGAACTGGCGCAACTCGAAGTCCGCCGCCTGCGTCCGGCGGGAAACGAGCAAAGCCCCGCCGGCGGCCGCCAGGCCGGCAGCGAATTTCCTGCGCGAGATCTTGCGATTCATAAAGTTCTCCTGGGAGGCGAATGCTGCTTCCTTTAGTTTAGAGCCTGAGGCACTGAAAAGACCGGCCATCTCTCCCGTGCGGAGTGCCCCCTCTTATGTTGGTCGAAGTCCCGGATCGACGTTACGACATAGCCCGCCGTGAAACGGTGGGGTGCACAGGGCGACCATTTGCAGCCCGGCGGCGCGGCATAGAGTCAACCTAGCGCCGCCCCTCCGGGGCTTGCTTCTCCAGTTTCACACATACCCACCGCTCACGCGGAGGGCTACGTACTTTCGTCCCCTACGGGACTGGCTGCCAACGCTGGCCAAGATGGCAAGAGCGAGCGGTGTGGACTGCTAACCCATCTGGCGCAGGGATCGGCCGAAATAGAAGCTGCGAGCCGTTTGGTCATCCCACCCGACGTTGCAGTGCGGGATGGACCATTTTGCGATTTTAGTGGGTTCCGTCACGGGCTTGCCGAGCGCAGGACACGAAAGGCAATAGCTGCCTTCGTGGGTTCCGATCCAGATGAGATTGCGATCGAACTCCACGAACACGTTTTCCGTAGTGCCGCGCCACCAGGTCGCGTACTTGTCCATTTCGCCGTCGCGCGGAGGAACGAACCAGGCCACCTCTTTCGGCTCGGTGGGATTGGAAATGTCGAAAACGCGCACGCCGGCGTTGAACCAGGCGATCACCATGATCGCGGGATTGGACGTGCCGGGAGCGAGCCAGCATTGCGTGTTATGCGATCCGAAGCGCCCCCGGGCGAAGCAGAAGTCCGAGTAGGGAGCGTCCGGCGGCGCGACAGGGCGGGGGAAGAAGCCGATGATTTTGGGATTTTTCGGGTCCTTCACATCCAGCACGTAGGGCGTGTGGTAATTCTCGCGGCAATCCGCTTCCAGGGCTTCGTGCACGGCCACGACTTTGTTCATCAGCCTCGGATGCGCCGCATCCGCGATGACCGGGTAGCAGGTGTGGAAGGGAATCGTGCCGAAGGTGTCAAATTCATATTGCATGTGGCCGTAAGGCTTGGGATTTTTGATGTCGGACAAATCCATTACGTAGAAACCGAATGCTCCGAAGCCGCCGTAACCGACGGTGCCGCCGTCCTCGACGCGCTTGGGCACGGTAATCGCGCCGTGATTTCCGGTCCACGAAGTGTGGTCTCCCGCGAAGCGATATTTCTTGTACTCTTCTTCCTCTCCGTATTTTTGTCCGGGAACCCACCATCGGGAAACTTCCTGCACGCTCGAGGGATCGGACATGTCCACGATCATGAGAGCATTGCTCGAGGGGCGCTGGTGGTTTTCGAGACGCAGCGTTTCATCCCAGCCGCAATCGAGGTAGGCGTATTTTCCGCCGTCGTAAAAATTGTGATGCGTGCCGTTGCCTTTTTTCCCGGTGCTGTACTCCTGCAGCAGGTTGGGCTTGGTGGGATCGCTGATGTCATAGTTGCGAATGCCGCGGAGACCCTGATACGCGAGCACTTCGTCGCGTAATTGCTTGTCGTACTGGCCGAGGGGGTGTTCTGGCGTTGCGCCGGTCAGCGGCTGCGCCGCGGTGCACATCATGATCCACTTCTTTAGCTTGGAGTTGTAAACAACGGGGCCGCCGAGACCGCTGCTTTGAAGAACGCGTTTATTGTTGAGGAACGCCGGTTTCTTGGCCTCACTAACATCGACAAAGTCGCCGCGCGAGGCCGCCGGCAGCAACCGCTGCTTGCCCTTGGCCCACATGGCCATAAGCGGCTCCCCGCCGTTGATCGTCGCCCCAGGCAGGTGGGAAATGATTTCCATGTTGTGGATGTATTGTTTTCTGTCGAGATAAGTCAGCGAGCCCAACGGCAGGGGAAGTTCCGGCGGCGTATTGGAGGTATAAAGTCCTTGCACCTGGGCGCGCGCGCCATTCTTGCCGACGAAGCTCGCAGCAGCTGCTCCAACGGCCGCTGCCGCCGCGCTCTTCAGGAGCGATCTGCGGCTTAAACTCTTACCGCCAGCCGGAATCGCGCCGGCGGTTGTTTTTGATGGAGCGGAGGGCTTGCGGATTCTAGACATGGGTCTCCTTTGCGTGCTCCGGTAAATTCTCGTTAAATAACAATTACGTTTTTTGTCGGTCCCGAAGGCTCCAGTTTGTGCGGTTTTAGCCTCTGTGAAAACCGCACAGGCTAAAGCCTGAGCTACCTGGTCGCGCCGGTTGTTATTTCCAGGCCGAATACACCGGCTTGGCCAGCAGAAACGCGGGATTGGCTCCCGGCCTCGGCGTGAACTTCTGAATGCGTCCCGAGTCCACTTCCGCGACATAGAGATTGCCGTCCTGGTCCACGCTCAAGCCGTGCACGCCCCAGAGGTAGCCGGGATAGTCGCCCATGCTCCCCCAGGTGTACAGCAGATGGCCTTGCAGATCGTACTCGATCATTTTGTTGGTGGTGCGATCGAAGGTCCAGAGGGTGTTTCCGGATCCGATGTAGAGCAAGTGGAGACTGGAAGGCGGATTGTCAATCTTCCATTCGTAGAGATACTTGCCGTTTTCATCGAACACCTGGATGCGGTGATTGTTGCGATCGTTCACGAAAACGTGGCGGGTTTTCTGGTCGATGGCGATCCCGTGCACGTTGCTGAAATAGCCGGGACGAGTTTCGAGCGGTTCGTTATCGCCACCGCGGCGCGGGCCGCCTTTCGTGCCCCACTGCATGAGGAATTTTCCGTTCTTGTCGAACTTGGCGACGCGCGTTCCGGTGTAGCCGTCGGAGACGAAGAAGGTGCCATCCGGCAGCCAATCGAGGTACGTCGGACGGTTGAAGTGAGTGGCGTCCTCGCCCGGAATTTCCGGCGTTCCGATGGTCTGCAGGAGCTTGCTGCCGTCATGCGTGAACCGGTAGATGACTTGCATGTTGTCGTCCACGACCCACACGTTCTTTTCCGGATCGTAGGGGCTGATGTAGACGGAGTGAGGACGGCGGAAAAGCTTGTCCCACTGCTTCCAGGTCTCGATGATGTTTCCGCTGCCGTCGTATACGACGAGGCAATTCTCCCACTTCGCGTCCATGCCCAGTTCGCGGTAGGGCGGGCCCTTGATTCCGAGGTCGGGCGACTTCCCTTCCCAGGAAGTCAACCATTCCCTGGTGTCCTGATCCGTGCCTCCCGTTCCGGGCAGCGAGGCCGTGGTGGCATCGCGCCAGAAGCCTGCTACCGGGTAGCTGATGCTGGGGCCGGCTTGCGGCAGCAGCATCGCCTTTGGCGGCGCCATCTTTGGCAATTCGCCGCGGTAAAGAGCATAGATGCGATTGGGGCTTTCGGCGAAGACGCTTTCGCCCGCGCCATAGGTCCACTTCTCATTTCCGGGAAGAGTGCTGACGTCCTTCGGCCAGTTCTTCACGACGTCGTAGGCGCCGGTCAGATCCTCACCGCCCACCGCTCCGGGGACGGCGGCGAATCCGGTTCCGGGCTTGGCCTGCCCTTCGACGGGCGACAGCCTGCCGGAAATTCTGACGCCGATGGTCACGCCGATCGCCAGCATCAAAACCATCAAGCTTATCTTTTCTCATTCGAAGCCTCCGCGGGGCCTTGGAACTGAATTTCTATCAGCGAGCCGGTCAAAATATTTATCCGGCCATGGTGAACGAACTGGGCGCGTTTTCAGCCCATGGCGCGCGTGGCCGATTGTCATGCTGTCAGTGTGCCAGGAATAAGCTCGCAGCAAGGTCTGTATATAAGGGATCACGAGAAATGGCAAGGCGATTGTAAGGGGTTGATTGTAATGGGCTGCGAATTTGCGCGCCGGTTTTTGCAGCGCGGGGCACTCCAGCCGGCCCGATTTTTGAACTGGTCGCTTCAGGGATGGCCCGATGCCCGAGGCAGGGAACGGCGCAGCCGGACCGGCTGTGCTACTCTTTTCCACTGGCCGAGCGAATACATGTTTTGCACTAGCCTCCAGGCGACTCCGCCTGTCGTACAATATCGCCGATGAGATGAAGTGAGCCATTATCCAGCCGCGTGGCGGGGCATCGATTGATTCCGCACACCATTGCCAAGGAGTTCGTATGAGCGTAACCGATACCAGTGCTTCCGTTCACAACGCCGCCACCCGGATGGAGATGTTGTGCATCAACACGATCCGCACGCTTTCGATGGATGCCGTACAGGCGGCCAATTCCGGACATCCTGGCACGCCCATGGCCATGGCGCCGCTTGTGTACTGCTTGTGGCAGGAATTTCTGCGATACGATCCCGGCGATCCGCTATGGCCGAATCGCGACCGCTTCGTTCTCTCCGCGGGGCACGCTTCCATGGTTCTGTATTCTGTGTTGCACCTTGCAGGAGTAAAAGAAGCGGGAAAGAATCTCGAAATTCTAGATGGTTCCGCTGTGCGGTTAGAAGACATCAAGAATTTCCGGCAACTCGGAAGCCGCTGCCCAGGGCATCCGGAATCGCACCTGACGACCGGAGTCGAGACGACGACGGGTCCCTTGGGGCAGGGCTACGCAAATAGCGTGGGCATGGCCATTGCCGGAAAATGGTTGGCGACCCGCTACAATCAGCCGGGATTCGAGAGTGTTTACGACTTTAATGTCTACGCGCTGGGCGGCGACGGTTGCATGATGGAGGGAATTTCCAGCGAGGCCGCGTCGCTTGCCGGGCATCTGCAACTATCCAATCTCTGCTGGATCTACGACAGCAACCGCATCACGATCGAAGGCGGCACTCCACTGGCGTTTTCCGAAGATGTGGGAGCGCGATTCGCGGCCTACGGGTGGAACGTCACGCACGTCACCGACGCGAATGATCTGGACATGATCCGCGCCGGTTTCCGCACGTTCCTTGGAACGAACGACCGGCCGACCCTTATCATCGTGAACAGCCACATCGGCTATGGCTCGCCGCATCGGCAGGACACTAAGGAAGCGCACGGCGAGGCGCTGGGCGAAGAAGAAGTCAAGTTGACCAAGCGCTTCTACGGCTGGCCGGAAGACGCCAAGTTTCTGATTCCCGATGGAGTCTACGAAAATTTCCGGAAGGGAATTGGCGTCCGCGGGAAAAAAGACCGGGACCAGTGGACAGCGCGCTTTGGCGAGTACCGCGGGAAACATCCCGGCCTGGCCGAGGAAATTTCGCTGATGGAGCACCGCCAGCTTCCCAAGGGCTGGGACAAGGATTTGCCGTCGTTTCCGGCCGATGCGAAGGGACTGGCGACGCGCGACTCATCCGGCAAGGTGGAAAACGCCATCGCAAAAAATGTTCCCTGGCTGATGGGTGGAGCGGCCGACCTCGCACCCTCGAGCAAAACCTTGCTGACCTTCGATTCCGCGACCGGCTTTCAGCCCGGCAACTATTCTTCGCGGAATCTGCATTTCGGCATTCGCGAACATGCCATGGCCGCGGCCGTGAACGGCATGAGCCTGACCAAGGTGCGTGCGTTCGGCGCTACTTTTTTTGTGTTCACCGATTACATGCGCGGCGGCATGCGGCTCAGCGCGATCATGGGCATTCCGGTCATCTATATTTTGACGCACGATTCGATCGGCGTGGGCGAGGACGGGCCAACGCATGAGCCGATTGAACACCTGGCAATCGCCCGGGCCACGCCCGGCTTGATTACGTTGCGCCCAGCGGACGCGAATGAGGTGGTCGAAGCGTGGAAAGTGGTGATGCAGCTTCAACATGAGCCGGCGCTTCTGGTGCTGACTCGCCAGGGAGTGCCGACGCTGGACCGGTCGCGATTCGCTCCCGCGTCGGGTGTTGCGCGCGGCGCGTACGTGCTCGCCGAAAAGGCTGGCGCTCGGCCCGACGTGCTTCTGCTGGCGACTGGCAGCGAGGTTTCGCTGTGCGTCGAGGCCTTCGAACAACTTGCGAAGGAGGGCATCAACGCGCGGGTGGTGAGCATGCCATCGTGGGAACTATTCGAAAGGGAAGACAAGGCCTACCGCGATTCGGTCCTGCCGCCTGCGGTGAAGGCTCGCGTTTCGGTCGAAATGGCTACTACATTTGGTTGGGAACGCTATGTGGGAATGTCGGGTTACAGTCTCGGGATGCATACGTTCGGCGCGTCGGCGCCGATCAAGGCGCTGCAGAAGCATTTCGGATTCACGGTTGAGAACGTTGTTGCCGCGGCAAAACAGCAGATTCAGGGCGCGAAATAAGGGCTCAAGTGGCGCGGGCTTCAGCCGCTGAGGTTTAAGTTGGTGTGCTGAACACCCATAGGCTGAAGCCTGTGCTACTAAAAGGCAGAGGAGAGGACATGGACGCATCTGAGCTGTGGAAACGGTACCGCCAGTACTTTTGTCGGGTGGATTCGCTGGACCTCTCGCTCGATATCAGCCGGATGCATTTCGATGAAGAGTTTCTGTCTTCGATGGAACCTACGATGCAAAAAGCGTTCAAGGACATGGACGCCCTGGAAGGCGGCGCGATCGCCAATCCGGACGAAAAGCGCATGGTGGGGCACTACTGGCTGCGCGCGCCGCAGCTCGCGCCCACCAAGGAAATCGCTTTGGAGATTACCAACACCGTGGAGTCCATTCAAGAATTCGCCGCCGGCGTGCACGAAGGCCAAATCAAACCGCAGAAGGCGGAACGATTCACGCAAGTGCTGGCCATCGGCATTGGCGGTTCGGCGCTGGGGCCGATGTTCGTTGGTGATGCGCTCGGGGGGCCCGCCACGGACCGCATGACGATGCACTTCATCGACAACACCGATCCTGACGGCATCGCGCGCATGATCGAAACCGTGAAGGAAGATTTGCCGGAAACGCTGGTGATTGTGACCAGCAAAAGCGGCGGGACTCCCGACACGCGCAACGGCATGGTGGTGGTGGCCGAGGCTTACCGTGCGGCGCATCTGGACTTCGCGCGGCACGCAGTCGCGGTTACGATGGCCGGCTCGCATCTGGACAAGCAGGCGCACGCGGAAGGCTGGCTCGGGCGCATTCCCATGTTCGATTGGGTGGGCGGACGAACCAGCGAGCTATCCGCGGTGGGATTGCTTCCCGCGGCGCTGCAGGGCATCGACATCGTTCGCATGCTGGCCGGAGCGGCGGAATGCGACGCCGCCACGCGCACCCACGAAACGCGACGCAATCCCGCCGCGCTGCTGGCCTTGATGTGGTACGCGGCGACGGACGCGATGGGCAAGAAAGATATGGTCGTGCTTCCGTACAAGGACCGGCTGCTCCTGTTCAGCCGGTACCTGCAGCAATTGGTGATGGAATCGCTCGGCAAGCAACTGGACCTCGATGGCCATCGCGTCGAGCAGGGAATCGCGGTTTACGGGAATAAGGGCTCCACAGACCAGCATGCCTTCGTGCAGCAATTGCGCGACGGGGTGAATAATTTTTTTGTCACCTTTGTGCGGGTTCTCGAATCGGGAGGCTCGCCGGTGGAAGTCGAGCCCGGCGTGAACGCGGGAGATTATCTGCACGGATTTCTGGTCGGCACCCGCGAAGCGCTGTACGGAAACGATCGCCAGTCGATGACGATCACCATCCGCCGCGTGGACGCGCGCACGATTGGCGCGCTGATCGCCCTGTTCGAACGCGCTGTGGGCTTCTACGCTTCGTTGATCCACATCAATGCCTACAACCAGCCGGGCGTCGAGGCCGGGAAGAAAGCAGCGGCGTCCGTGCTAGGCTTGCAGGCCAAATCGCGCGTCGCTCTTTCCGGGAGGCCGCAAACCGCGGAGCAGATTGCGGCGGCTGTCGGAGCCGCGGACTCCGCTGAAACCGTTTACCTTGTCCTGGAACACTTGGCGACGAATGGCGCTGCCAAGATGGCGCGCTCGTCCGATCCGGGATCTACAACGTTCGCTATAAACTAAATGAACGCTTAAATGTTGGGGCGGTGGTATCATCCGCTTCGCTGGAAGACCCGGCGGGCGTCAGCCTGCCGCGACGAATTCAACTTCAATTCAAAGCTGGACCGGTTGGAGCATTTTTATTTTTTGCCACGAATTCTCCGGCGACGGCATAGGGAGGCGATTGTGAAGCATCGTGCGGCTGATCTGGCGCGGCTCGCGCTAGCCGCCTCCGGCATACTCGTGGCAGGTTTGTTTTGCGCGGCCCTCGTGCGCCCGCGATCCAGCGGGCCAAACGGAGCCTGGACAACGAAAGCGCCGCTTCCCACCAGGCGGTTTGAAGTGGGCGCCGCGACGCTGGACGGAAAAATCTACGTGGTTGCCGGTGAATCGAATGGACAGCCAGCAACCACGCTGATGACCGAATACGATCCGGAAAAAAATCGCTGGCGCGAGCTGTCGTCCCTTCCACACATCACAAGCCATCCCGGCGTCGCGGCCGGCAATGGAAAAATTTATGTGCTGGGAGGGTTTACGGGAGTTCCGCACACGGGAGCCATGGACATTGCGTTCGAGTACGACGTGGCAACGGATCGATGGCGCGAGCTTTCGCCGCTCAGCAGTCCGCGCGCCTCCGTCGGAGCAGCCTTCGTGGACGGCAAACTCCATGCGATCGGCGGGCGCGGCCTCGATCAAGCCACCGTCACGACACACGAGGTCTATGACCCTGCGACGCAGGAATGGAGCAGAGCATCTCCGCTTCCCACCGCGCGCGATCATGCGGGCGTGATCGCCGTAAACGGAAGAATCCACGTCATCGGCGGGCGCACCGCCGGCTACACCGATCTGGTGCGGCTCCATGATGTCTACGATCCGCGGACGAACACGTGGAAATCGGCGGCGCCGCTTCCGACCGCGCGCAGCGGCGGCGCGGTGGTTTATTACCACGGCTTGATTCTGTACGTGGGTGGCGAATGCAAGAAGCCCTACCCGGGCCGCGGTGGCGAGGGCTTTCGTGAGAACGAAGGCTATGACCCGAAGACGGACAAGTGGGTGACGCTCACGCCGATCCCGGAAGTGCGAAACGGTTTTGGAGGCGGGGCGGTGGGCGGGCACGCCTACTTTGCCGGGGGAGCGACGGGGTGCGGCGGCGCTCCTACGTCGGACACTTTGTTTGAGTTCACACTGCCGTAAAGAGCTAGGACGTTACCTGCGCGACAGTGCGCGAACTGTCATCTTTCGGCTGCTGGCCGAGGCCGAAGGTTTGATGCAGGGCCTTCACGGCTTTTTCCATTCCACTGGATTCAACCAAGAACGAAATATTGTATTCGGAGGAGCCCTGGGCGATGGCGATGATGTTGATCGCTTCCTTGCCCAGCGTGCTGAAGACGCGCCCTGCGATGCCCGGCGTTCCGGCCATGTTTTCGCCGACGGCCGCGACGATCGCTACGTTGCGGTTTACCTTGATGTGTTCCACGTCGTGCTGATGCACGTCTTCGTAGAGCGCGGCGCGCAAAGCTTGTTCGGTGCGCTCCGCGTCGCCAGCCTGCACGACGAAGCAGATGCTGTCCTGCGATGAGGACTGCGAAATCATCACGATATTGGCGTGAACGGAGGCGCTCGCCGCGAAGATGCGCGCGGCAATGTCCGGGACGCCGATGATGCCGGGTCCGGCGATGGCAATCATGGCGACATCGCGCGTCGCTGTGACGGCTTTCACGCCTTGCGGCGCGGGACGCACGGACTGCGTAATTTTGGTTCCGGCCTGCTCGGGTTGAAAGCTGTTGCGAATCCAGACCGGAATCGCGCTCTCGATTACCGGGCGCAGGGTCATCGGATGCAGCACCTTCGCTCCAAAGAACGCCAGTTCTCCCGCTTCCGTGTAGGAAACTTCGTCCAGGGTGGCGGCCTCGGGAACCATGCGCGGGTCCGCGGTGAGCACGCCGTTCACATCGGTCCAGATGATGACTTCGCTTGCGTCCAGCGCGCTGCCCAGAATGGTCGCCGAGTAATCCGAGCCGCCGCGGCCGAGCGTGGTGGGAATGCCTTTCGCGGTTGCGGCAACGTAGCCGGTAACGACGGGGATCCCACCCGCTTCGAGCAGGGGAAAAAGCGCCGCTTGCGTTTTTTGCCGTGTGGGCTCGGAGAGCGGCCGCGCGCCGCCGTGCACCTCGTCGGTAACAATTAGGTCAATGGCGTCAAAGGCAATGCCGCGAAGCCCCATTTCGCGCAACACGGCGGCGGCCATTCTGGCGCTGAGGCGTTCACCCGTGCCGGCAATAACGTCCAAGGCGCGAGGCGAGAGTTCGCCGAGCAAAGCGCAGCCGCGGCAGTAATTCGCGGCGCGCTCGATCAGGGCATCAATTTCGACGAGCAGTTCGCGCCGCTTGTTGATATCGGAAATCAGTTTGGCGATGGTGTCGTGATGTTTTTCTTGCAGCGCTCTGGCCAAGGCTTCGGCCGCGGCTTCGTCGCCGGTAGCCGCTCTTCCGGCGGCCGCAATCAGCGTATTGGTCACGCCGGACATCGCGGAGACCACCACGACCACGGCGCGTTCTTTCGAGGCCCCGGCGGCAATTGTTGCAGCGCTGCGGATTCGGTCCGCATTACCGACCGAAGTTCCGCCGAATTTCATTACCTGGACCGGACGGCTCATCGCACCCTCGCTTCGGCGGGGGCCGCATTCTCGCGCGAGGATTTTGCGTGCAGCAGGCCGCGGGCCCGCAGCAATTCCGCATTCAAGATGGCCGCGCCGGCCGCGCCGCGGATAGTGTTATGGCCGAGAACGACGAAGCGATAATCGAAGACGCTATCCGGGAAAAGCCGCCCGACGGTAACACTCATGCCGCCGCCCGCGTCGCGGTCCATGCGCGGCTGCGGCCGGTCCTTTTCGTTTCGGACCAGCACGGGGTGCTTGGGCGCGGTATGCAATTTGAGTTTTTGCGGAACCGACGTGTAGGACGCCAGCGCCTCGCGGACTTCTTCGATCGCGGCGCGCCTGGAGAGCTTGACGCGCACAGCCACCAAATGGCCATCGGCCACGTTCACGCGATGGCACTGGGCGCTCACGGCGAAGGGCGCATTCTCGAACGAATTGTTTCCGAGATGGCCGAGAATTTTGCGAGTTTCGCTTTCCATCTTGGGCTCTTCGCCGTCGATGAAGGGAAGCACGTTGTCCACCACGTCGAGCGAAGGCACGCCGGGATAACCCGCGCCCGAGACGGCTTGCAGCGTGGTGGCGATCACGGCTTCGATGCCGAATTTCGCGTGCAGAGGCGCAAGCGCCAGCGCCATGATGATGGTCGAGCAATTCGGATTGGTGACAATGTAGCCCGTCGAAAATCCACGATCGGATTTCTGGCGGTCGAGCACCTTCAAGTGCTCGGAATTGATTTCGGGAATCAGCAGGGGAACATCTTCATCCATGCGGAAAGAGGAGGCGTTGCTGATGACCGGATAGCCGGCCCGTGCGAAGGCTTCTTCCGAAGACCGCGCGACATCCGATGGCAAACTGGAAACCACCACGTCGCAATCCAGCGGCGGCTGCGGGGGCTGCACGACCATCGATTTTACGAAGGCCGGCATGTCGCCCACCAGCCGCCAGGTACAGGCCTCGCCATATGATTTTCCTTGTGAACGGTCCGAGGCCGCCAGAGCCGTAATCTCAAATTCCGGATGATGCTCGAGCATTTGAACGAAGCGCTGGCCGACCATTCCGGTGGCCCCCAGAATTCCCACACGTACACGATTATTCGACACCGCCCCTCCCCTGGAAAATATGATCTGGATGCTGCAGAGCAAGCTGCAGAAGCTCTTCACTGCGCTCGCTTGAAAACTCTGTGCCGGCCGTTCGCGCTTCTTCTCCCGCGGCATCGCCAGCGACGCTTCCCACGACGAGCAGCGACGGCGACACTGCCGCCGGGCATTCCGACAAACGACCGACGGTGGTGCGAAGAATGGCTTCGTCTTTCGTGGTTGCGCGCGAAATCACAACGCAGGGAATTTCCGCGCCGATTCCGGCGGCCTGCAACTCCGCGGCCAGTTCGGCGTAGCGATGGCCGGGCATGTAAATGACGTACGTCGTATCGGCAGCCACGTGACGCTCGTCGCGCAGGCCCGTTCCGCCTTCGCGGTGCGCCGTGACGAAGACTACACGCGAGGAATGGCGGCGATCGGTGAGCGAAATTTGCGCCGAAGCCGCCGCGCCCAGCGCCGCGGTGACTCCCGGGATCACCTCGAACTCCAGCCCTGCATGGCGCAGCGCTTCCATTTCCTCGCCGGCCCGGCCAAAGAGAAGAGGATCGCCGCTCTTGAGACGCGCGACAATTTTTCCTGTGCGAGCCAGCTGCACCATCAGGTCATTGATTTCGGCCTGTGAGATGCCTTTTGCGCCGCAGCGTTTTCCGACGTTAGCGACCTGCGCGGCTGGCGGAAGAATGCGCAAGATCTCCGGCGGCACGAGGGCGTCGTGAAGCACGACATCGGCGGACTGCAGAACGCGCCAAGCCTTGCGCGTGAGCAGTTCAGGATCGCCAGGTCCCGCGCCGACGAGATAGATTTTTCCCGACATTTCTTCTTTTGCCTACTCCGATTTCTCTACCCGGAGTTTCGCGTCCGATCCGGGTTGCGAATCCCTCGAGCCGCCAACTGCCCTCCTGAAATCGGGCGCGCTTACGAACCAGCGGAACGTTCGTGCTTATCAGTGCGGCTTTGGGTCCAGGCTCGCATATTGGTGCAGCAAGCGTTTGCGCTGCTCGGGCGGCATGGGAATGCTTTGCAGTTCTTCGCGCGTGCGTCCGAGTTGCGCGATCCATTCTTCCCATTCTGGACCGAACTGCTGCTCTAGTTCCTTGCGCAGGCGCTGCGCGAGCGCGGGACTCAAGCCACCCGTGGAAATCGCGATTTGCAATTCGCCGCGCCGGACCACGGCCGGGAAATAGAAATCGCAGCGTTCCGGCTCGTCGACGGCGTTGCACAGAACGCCGCGGCTTCGCGCTTCGGCGTAGATTTCATCGTGCAGCGCCGGCGATCCCGTGGCGGCAATCACCAGAAAAATGCCCGCGAAATCTGCCGGCCGGTATTCGCGTGCTTCCCATTCGATGCGGCCCTCTCGAGCCCATTCGCGCACCCGCGGCGTGGCCTTTGGAGCAACCGCGCGCACGGAGGCGGCCGTCGCGAGCAGGCTCTCGATTTTGGCTTCACCCACGGAACCGGCTCCGACCACCAGAACCCGGCGGCCTTCGAGTTTCACGAACATGGGGAACAAGCTCAATTTCGTTTCAACTCCAGCGATTCAACTCCGGTGCCTGAAATAATTTCCGGCCTGCTCGGCTTTACCTTTTACGGTCCGGGAAGCTCACGCCTCGTCCCCGGGGAGTTTATTCTCGACGGAACGAAACCCCACAGGCTGAAGCCTGTGCTACTCCGGGGCGTGCAGGCCGCATTCCTTTTTCGCGAATCCTGACCAGCGTCCGGCGCGCGCATCTTCGCCCGGCTGTACCTGGCGCGTGCATTGAACGCAGCCGATGCTCGGATAATTCTGCTCGTGCAGCGGGTTGTACGGCACGTCATGAGCGCGAATGTATTCCCAGACGCTTTCCCAGGTCCAATCGGCCAGCGGATTGCATTTCACCAGGCCGAAGGATTTGTCCCACTCGATTTTTTTGGCGTTGGCGCGCGTTGGGGCCTGATCCCGGCGGATGCCCGTTACCCAGGCGGAAAGGCTGGCCAGCTTGGCCTTGAGCGGCTCGACCTTGCGAAGCGAGCAGCACTGGTTCGGATCGATGGTCCAGAGTTTGGGCGCGAATTTTGCGGCTTGCTCGTCCGGCGTGTGCAGGGATTTCACGCGCTCGACCCGTATTCCGTATTTCTGTTCGATCTTGTCGATCAGTTCGTAGGTCTCGGCAAAAAGGAAATCGGTGTCCAGAGTGAAGACGTGAATGTCGGGTCGAATGCGCGCCGCGATGTCGATGAGCGCGACGTCCTCAGCGCCAAAGCTCGATGCGATGGCGGCGTCGGGATAAAACTCCGCGAGGCCCCAGCGGACGACCTCTTCCGCGCTCCAACTCTCCGCTCCGGCTTGGACTGCGTCGATCTTTCCTTGTGCTGCTACGCTCATCGTCACCTCGTCCCGGAAGTCTCGTTATAATTTCCGCGCTCGGCACTGGCCCGGAACTTCCGCCCATAAACAAAAACGCCCGCGAGCTGTTGGCTTCGCGGGCCGCGTCTAAGAGCTGGAAGGATGATTGATTACTCTCGCATATCCTTGGCTCCCAAGGGGGTCCGCGCAGCCCAGGTACACTTGGGCATGCGCATGGTAATCGTAATTCCCTTGAGAATGAGTATCATCATTGCCAATACAGCTTAAATCAGCCACCGGAATTGTCAAGCCAAAGTTGCCGGAGCGGTGGCGTGACGATTCACTCCCCGGCGCACCTGCTTCATCCGCAAGCATCTACAGGAGCTCCGCCGGCGATCGAGGGAACCACCAGGACGCGATCTCCCTCGCGAAATTTGTACTCATTGCCGCCGAGGAAGCGGATGTCTTCCTCGTTGACGTAGATGTTCACGAAGCGGCGGACTTGCCCGGCATCGTCGCGCAAATGCTTATTCATGGCCGGAAAGCGCTGCTCGATTTCGCCGAGCAAATCGGGGAGCGTTTCCGAGCTGCATTCGATCGTTTGCACGCCGTCGGTGAAACGCCGCAGCGCTGAGGGAATTTCGACTGTAATTTTCATGGCGATCCGTTTTCCTGTCTTTTGGCTCAGAAGCCAGCGGCTAGAGAGGCGGCGGAAAAAGCACTCGATTTTGTCATTCCGAGCGGAGCGAGGAATCTCTCCTAAGCCTAACTATCCGAAGAGCAAGAGAGATTCCTCGCTCCGCTCGAAATGACAAACGGATGGGGCGACTTTTCCCGCAGCCTGTAAAGCCGCGACGATTGGTGCTTTGTTACGACATAGCTGAATCCATGCACTGCAAACTGTTACATCGCGTTCGGCGACCGTCTCCCCACGACGTCGGAACTGCGACCTAGCAGGGAGTGTTCATCTCGGTCGCATTTATTGCTTTGAAAGTCACACTTTTAATTTCCGGCGACGGCGACCATGCGGTCATTGATGAAGCTTTCAAAAACCGTGAGGCGCGGCTCGATCGCTGGTGTGAGCGTGTACTCCTGCGAAATGGCGTCGATGGTCTTCAGACCGTTGCCGGTGATGCAGGCAACGGTTGTTTCGCTCGGATTGATGTATCCCTGCTGGAGCAATTTCTGAGTGACTCCGGTGGTCACGCCTCCAGCCGTTTCGGTGAAAATTCCTTCCGTTTCGGCGAGCAACTGGATTCCCTTTACGATTTCAGGATCGGAGACGTCTTCGGCCCAGCCGCCGCTATCGCGGATCGCGCGCGCGGCGTAAAAACCGTCGGCGGGGTTTCCAATGGCCAGCGAGCGCGCTATGGTTGCGGGCTTTTGCGGCTCGAACTGCTCGAGTTTGCGCTTGACGGCGTCCGAGATCGGCGAGCAGCCGGTGGCTTGCGCGCCAAAGAATTTTACTTTCTTTTCCTCGACGAGGCCCAGCGCGACGAGTTCATTGAATGACTTGCGAATTTTGGTAATCAGCGAGCCGCCGGCCATGGGGCAGACGATGTTGTCCGGCAAGCGCCAGCCAAGCTGTTCGGCAATCTCGTAGCCCACGGTTTTGGAGCCTTCGGCGTAGTAGGGCCGCAAGTTTACATTCACAAATCCCCAGCGGAATTTCTCGGCGACTTGCGAGCACAAGCGGTTTACCTGATCGTAGTTACCGTTGATGCGCACCAGTTTCGCGCCGAAGACTTGCGTTCCGGTCACCTTGGCGGCTTCGAGGTCGGCAGGGATAAAAATCCAGGCGTCGAAGCCTTCGCGCGCGGCTTGCGCGGCCACGGCATTGGCAAGATTGCCGGTTGAGGAGCAGCTCACAATCTGAAAACCGAAGCGTCGGGCAGCGGCGAGCGCCGTGGCCACGACGCGATCCTTGAAGGAGAGAGTGGGGAAGCAGACGGCGTCGTTTTTCAAGTACAGATTGGTCGTGCCCAGGTTTTTGCCCAGGCGGCGGGCTTGAACGAGCGGGGTGAAACCAGCCGGGATGGTGCCTTGGTAATTCTCCGGGAGTGGAAGCAAGGCGCTGTAACGCCAAAGGTTCGTCGGGCCAGCTTCGATGTTCTTGCGCGTGAAGATGGGGCGGATGGCATCCATATCGTAAACCACTTCAAGCGGGGAAAGGCATTCGTCGCAGAACGAACGCGGCTGATTGTCCCAGAGCTTGCCACATTCCCTGCATTTCAGTTGATAATGCTCGGCCATTTGGCCTCCAGCGTTCAGCCCCGCGACAGGATGAGATGGCGCGGCGGGCGAATCGGCTCCAGATTTTTGGCTGGTGAACTGCCGCAGGGTGGCGGCGCGAGAGGGGTTAAAATGAAAAGCCCTCCGCGCCAAAGAGGGGGAGGGCTCAAAAAACTCGATCTGAGTGCTCGTCCGACTCTTTAGCAGTTTTTTACGTGGAGCAAGTTGCCTTAAATCGCCACGTGTCCAGCGACGACTATTAAAACGTACCCCATGGCATTTGTCAACACGTTTTTGCGTCGGGATAATGCAACTCTTGGCGAGCGATGGGCTTAAGGCCGTTCGCTTGGCTATGCTTTTCCGGGATCCGCTGTATTTCGCATGGTCCTGGAAGCTCGGCTGAATCCACGAAAAACTGCAAAATGTAGCGGATTGGGATCGGTAGATAGTGTCTATCAACGCTCCAGCACCAATTCCACCTGTTTTTCGCTGTCCAGGCAATCGTTTAGCGAGACTCTTCTTATTTCAGTGGGACCGATCTGGTAAAGACCCGTGAAGTGGGTGGAGAGAATGTGCAGAATCTCAGCAGGATCTCTTCCTCTCAATCGCAGAATCGCGGGCGAATATTCCATGACGAGGGTCTCGATGCGCGGCAATGTCTCGCTGGCGCCGTCGATCACGAAGCTTTCATATCCTTCGACATCGATCTTCACGAGTGACCACGACTTGATGTCTTTTCCGGAAGTTCTTGCGATATCGTCCAGCGTTCTGACGGGAACCCTAACGGTGCTCCTTGCATCATCCGGGTCTACAATCGAGTGCCGACCACGATTGGAGGGTTTATAGAGCCCCAGCAGCGCGGAACCGTCGGTTGCGCCCAGTGCGCACGGGTGGACTTCGACGTTCGTTAGATTGTTGATCTTAATGTTCTGCTGCAGGAGTCTGAGATTTTGCGGTTCCGGTTCAATGGCCAGGACTTTTCCGCCCGGTCCCGCTAGTTTCGACAGTAGGCAGGAAAAGTATCCGATGTTGGCGCCTACGTCGATGAAGTTTTCAGCGGAAGAATCAGCGAAACGGGTCAAGAGCAGGTTCGTGAGGCTCGGTTCGTGGACCTTGCGGCGGTACAGGCCGCGGCCAACGGCGTCCCGTTTGTAGGCGCGCAACGTAAGTCCCAGAGGTAAATTCCTGATTGTTATGGTGTTTCGCAGAGGATTCAGGCATTTTGCCCAGTACGCCCATCCGCGGATTTCGTACTGCAGGCGAGGATTCATAGAAGATTCAAAAATGTCGATAAGCTGCTGCTTTGCAACAACGCGAGTATAGCAAGCGTGTGACTTAGCCTGCGGAATTTGTAACACGCGCTATTTCTGGGCCGAGTCAAATGGCGGATCGAGTTCGGGGCCGGTGACAAAGAAATCACCGAGCTGAAGCCTTTGCTGCTTGATTTGACCGTCCGCTTTGGGGAGTGTTATCTTTGGCGGGTCCTGGTAGAGGTGCGGAAGCAATGAGTAGCCGGGCCGATGTTCCGAGGAGCTTCGGAGGCCCGAGTGAAAGGTGCGGCACGCTTTCCGCCGAAGTCGCCGACGGCAGTCCCGCCGTGGCGGCTGGGGGGCTTGGCTAACGCCGGCTCACTGTCATCCGAGGAATCGGGTGGAGCGCTATCGAGGAGCGAGGCGTGCGGTTGCTTATTGCGCCCTGCTTCTTTCCCTGCGCGCAATTCCTTTCCCGGGCTTACAATCGATTGTGGGTTTTAAGTAGAACAGTCTTCAGCCTGTCGGGTTTCGACTTTGCCGGCGATGCATTCTGATCGCGAAGCATTGCCAGGCGGGTCTAGTCCGGGTGATCCGAGGATCTAAAGCAGGAAGGCTGAAGAGCCTGTCCTACGCGACTCTTATGCATCCATTTGAAATGACGCGCGAGCTGGTCGACCTGGAGTCGATCACTGAGAACGAGAAGCAGGTGGGCGAATACCTGCTGCACTATCTCTCCGGTCTGGCGGCGGGTTCCGACGGCAAAGCGGAAGCGATGACCGTGACGCCAGAGCGCTTCAACGTTTACGCCGAGTGGGGAACGCCCAGCGTGGTGCTTTCGACGCATATGGACACCGTGCCGCCATTTTTTGGTTCCAGCGAAGACGCTGAAAATATTTACGGCCGCGGCGCGTGCGATGCCAAGGGAATTATCGCCGCAATGATTGCGGCGGCGGAAAAATTACTTGAGGGCGGGACGCGAAATTTCGGCCTGCTGTTTGTGGTGGGAGAGGAGCGAAACAGCGCCGGAGCAGAGGTTGCGGCGCGCTCGCCCCGCGGGGCTCGCTATCTAATTAATGGCGAGCCGACGGAAAGCAAGGTCGCCTTGGGGTCGAAGGGCATTCTGCGCTACGAAATTGTGGCCAGCGGCAAAATGGCGCATTCGGCTTATCCCGAGCTTGGCGAGTCCGCGATCGAGAAGCTGCTGGACGCCCTGGAGTTGGTTCGGCGCATGCCGCTGCCCGAGGATTCCACGCTGGGGAAAACCACGCTGAATATCGGAACGATTTCGGGCGGGCGCGCGCCAAATATTATTCCCGACGCAGCGAAGGCGGAATTGGCCATTCGCCTGGTGAGCGACGCCGGCGTAGTCGATCGGGCCCTGCGCGCCGCGGTGGGAGACCTCGCTGAAGTACGAGAGATTTTGGCGCTGCCCGCAATGCACTTCGCGGCGCTGGCCGGATTCGCGACCTCGGTGGTGGCCTTTACTACCGACGTTCCAGTCCTGGCGCCGGCGTGGGGCGAGCCGTTTCTGTTCGGGCCGGGCAGCATTCACGTGGCGCACACCACCCAAGAGAAAATATCGAAGCGCGAATTACTTGCCGCCGTGGATACCTACGCGCAAATGACGCGTATGCTTCTCGACCGAGCCGAAGCAGACGCGGGATCAACCGCGACTCTGCCCAGACAAACACATGCCTAAGAATCTCGCCATTATCGGTTACGGAAAAATGGGCCGGCTGATCGAGCAACTCGCGCCGGACGCCGGCTTTTCGGTCGGCCTGAAGCTGGATATCGACACGAACGTAAACCAGCAGGGCATCACGCCGGAAAATTTTCGCGGCATGGACGTGGCCATCGAATTTTCGACCCCCCACACAGCGGTTGCGAATCTTGAGAGGCTCTGCGCCATCGGCGTGCCAGCGGTTGTGGGCACGACGGGGTGGTACGGCGAATTAGAGCGCGTTCGCGAGTTCGTTGATCGGTGCGGCGTGGGCGTGGTGTACAGCCCGAACTATTCGATCGGCGTAAACGTTTTCCGACGCGTCGTTGCCGAGGCCGCGCACCTGCTTGCCAGCCAGCCGGAATACGGCGCCTGGGCCTGGGAAGTGCATCATACGGCGAAGAAGGACGCGCCCTCCGGAACGCTGCTGCAACTGATCGAAGAGATGCAGCGCGCCGGGTACACGCGGCGCATCGACGCAAGCTCGAATCGCGCCGGAGCGAATCCGGGGACGCATGAGGTTGGGTTTGATTCCGCTGCGGACACGATCACGCTGCGGCACACGGCGCGCAGCCGCGAAGGATTTGCGCGCGGGGCGCTGAAGGCCGCGCAGTGGGTGATCGGCAAGCGCGGGCTGCACGAATTTGGAGAAGTTCTTTTTGCGGACGACGCGAAAGCGGCGCGCCGCCCGGTAACTTCACCGGTCAATTCGTCCAGCTGATCACCGCTCATACTTCATACGATAAGAGGTGGCAAACATGTTTCGAGGATTCGTAGGCTGCGGCACGGCGCTGGTCACTCCCTTTCGCAAGGATTTGTCGCTTGACGAGGATACGCTGCGGCTCCTGTTACGCCGGCAAATTGCCGCGGGAATTAATTTTCTGGTGCCGTGCGGCACCACGGGCGAGAGCCCCACGCTAACGCGCGAAGAACACCTGCGCGTGGTGGCCATCACGCTCGAAGAGGCCAAGGGCAAGGTTCCGGTCCTCGCCGGAGCAGGCGGCTATGACACGCATCACGTGATCGAGATGGCGCGCGAATGCGAACGCCTGGGCGCGGATGGAATCTTGTCTGTGACGCCCTATTACAACAAGCCCACGCAGGAAGGCCTTTATCATCACTTCAAGGCCATCGCGTCGGCGATTACGCTGCCGATTATTTTGTACAACGTGCCGCCGCGCACGAACGTCAACATCGACCCGGCGACCTTGCGCCAACTCTCCCAAATCGAAAACATCATCGGCGTGAAGGAAGCCTCCGGAAATATTTCGCAGATTACCCAGGTGATCCAGCAGGTTCCGGAGGAATTCCTGGTGCTCTCCGGAGATGACGCGTTGACGCTTCCGCTTGCAGCCATGGGCGGGCGCGGAATTATTTCCGTGGCGTCCAATGTAATTCCCGCGGAGATGGTTTACCTGGCGCAGTTGTGCCTGACGGGGAATTTCAAGGAAGCGCGCGCGGTGCAGCGCAAATGGCTGCCGCTGCTGGAAGTGAATTTCATCGAGACCAATCCGACTCCCGTGAAAGCCGCCATGGCCGAATTGGGGCTGCTCGAACCGGTTTTCCGCCTGCCGCTGGTGCCGCCGCGCAGCGAAAATCTGGTGAAGATTCGCACCGTGCTCGAAGCGCTCGCGCTTCTCGAAAGGGCCCACGTTGCCAACCGCAGCTGACAAGCTCGAAAAACGAATCGAGACATTATTCGAAACCAAGCCCGCGCGCTACACCGAGGAGCAGCAGCAGTTGTTCCGCGCCTTCAAGGAAGAGCTGAACGCGGGACGCATCCGTTCCGCGGAACCTGACGCCTCGCAAGCTACCGGATGGCGGACCAACGCCTGGGTCAAGAAGGGCATTCTGGTTGGCTTCCGCATGGGATCGATCGTGGATTTATCGGTGGATCCCACGAAGCAACCATTCTTCGATAAAGACACTTATCCGGTGCGGCGGTTCACGGTGGGCGATGGCGTGCGCATTGTTCCCGGCGGGTCGAGCATTCGCGATGGCTGCTACATCGGGCGGGACGTTGTCTGCATGCCCCCGATGTTTGTTAATGCGGGTGCTTATGTTGACGACGGCACGATGATCGATTCGCATGCGCTGGTCGGAAGCTGCGCGCAGATTGGGCGAAGCTGCCATATCTCGGCGGCCTCGCAGATCGGCGGGGTCCTGGAGCCGGTGGGCGCGCTGCCGGTGATTATCGAGGATGAAGTGCTGGTGGGCGGCAATTGCGGCGTGTACGAAGGAACAATTGTGAAGCGCCGCGCCGTGCTCGGCACGGGAACGATTCTCAATCGCTCGACGCCGGTGTATGACATCGTGCGCGGAAAAGTATATGCGGCGACGGATACTCAACCGCTGATCGTGCCTGAGGAAGCCGTGGTGGTGGCGGGTTCGCGTGCGATTTCGCGCGGGGTGGGGAAGGACTGGGGAATTTCGCTGTACACGCCGGTGATCGTCAAATACCGGGATTCCAAGACGGACACCAAGATTCAATTGGAAGATTTGCTGCGTTGACGCCGGAGGTTTCCGCCAAAAACCGCCGGCTTTACGGGCGCGCGGTTCATCTTCTCCGTTATTACCCCATCTACTTGGTCGCCAGGATTACCGTGGATGGCGGAACTACGGGAATGGTGGCCACGTCGCGGAATCCAGCGGCCTTTAAAAGCGCCCGATATTCACGCAAGGTGAAGACGGTTCCTTCGTCGGTTTGCAGAAGCATGTTCAAGCCAAACAGCAACGGCATCGCGGGCCCGGTCCGCGTATCGTTGGGGACGTACTCCGCGATCAGCAATTTGCCTCCGGGCCGCAGAGCCACATAGGACTTCGCTAAAAGCTCCCTGCCATGCTTTTCGCCTTCTGAATGGAAGATGTGCCCGAGGATCACCAGGTCATACTTCTCGCGCCCGAAGTCGGCCTTACGCAGATCGCTCTCCAGATAATCGTAGCGATCGGCGACGCCAAATTTCTGGGCGAATTCTCGCGTGATCGGCGTCATCTCCGGAAAGTCCACAGTCGTTATGCGTGACTCGGGAATGGCCATGGCGAAGGCCAGCGACCAAGCGCCGGAACCGGCGGCCACGTCCAGTATCGAATGAATCTTGCGGCGATCCTTTTCCGAAAATCGCGACACCGCTGAATTTGACGCGGCAAAATTTCCAGGAAAAATGCTGGCCACCAGTTTTGGGAAAAATTCACGGCCCTTTTCCGCCACATTGACGGCTTCGCTGGGGCGGCCGGTCCTCACCGCTTGCGAGAGATTTTTCCAGGCGTCCCAGGTGAGCGAAAGGGCGTGCGCCATCGCGCCCATATATGCTTTTTTGCCTGGGACCAGGAACGCGGCAGAAACGGGCGCGAGCGCGTAGCGGCCGCCGGTTTTACGCAAATAGCCAATGGCGGTAAGGGCATCGAGGAGCGTGGTAATGCCTCGCGGTGACGAATTTGTCGCTTCGCATATTTGCTTCACGGTACGCTTGCCGGCTGCGATTTGGCCGAACACGTCCAATTCAACGGCGGCTGCCAAGGCGCGAGCTCTCCACGCGCCGGTGAGGTCGTGCATGATGGTTGCCGGTGAGAGCGATATTGCTTTTGCTTTGGCGGGCATACTTGTTTCTCCTGACGAGCCAGAATTCCAAGCGATCGTTGCAAGAGTTTGCGCGTAATTTTCGCGCGCCCGACTTGCGTGTGCCATTCTTAATAGGCGGCGCACTCGCGTCCGGGGAACGAAATTCGATCGCGCCGATTCCCCGCGCAGACCTTGCCAGACTATGTGGATTGGTCCGGTCTAGTCAATTGGAATACTGTCTGCGGCACCAAAGATTGTCCCCTGGGAGGCCAGCGGCTGGCGAGAGAATCGCTAGGGTATTCGTTCACCCGGCCGTAGGGGAATTTCTAGGGGAAATAGCTGCAAATTCTGATATAGTTGTTGTGTTTTACATGGGAGTCGAGGTTTCCTTCACTTCCGGGGCGTTGGGTGTGACAACCCCTCGTGACTTCATCCGGTCCTCACCATCGCCTTCCAGCGATCTGAATCCGGCCATTGATGCCGCGCGCTCTGCAGATTCCCACTCTTCGAAAGAGAGATAATCATGAAGAACGTGTTTGTCGGGAACATGAATTTTCAAACGACCGAAGCGGAACTGCGCGCACTCTTTGAACCGTTCGGACAGGTCACTCGCGTTCACATTGCCATGGACCGGGAAACCGGACGCGCACGCGGATTCGCCTTCGTGGAAATGCCCAACGATGCCGAAGCCGCCAAGGCCATGTCCGGCCTGGATGGCAAGGAAGTGGGCGGGCGAGCTTTGAAAGTGAATGAGGCGCGTCCGAAGGCGGCATCGGGCGGCGGTGGAGGCGGCCCGCGAGGCGGCGGCAGCAGCGGCGGCGGTGGAGGCTTTGACCGCGACCGTGACCGCGATCGCCCCCGCGGCGGCGGTGGCCGAGGAGGAAATTCCCGCCAGGGTGGCCGGTTCTCCACCGAGGATTATCGCGACAGTCCCCGGCAGCCTCGTGAACCGCGCTGGTAACTCGCAGTAGGATTTTCAAAACTCTGGCCGTCGGCACGCGCTTCCACTCAAGGAGATGAGTATGGCTACGTCGAAATCAACATTTCAGAAGCGCCAAAAAGAAATGAAAAGACAGGAAAAGCAGCGCATGAAGGCGGAACGCCGCGCGCAGAAAAAACTGGTTGGACGTCAGGACGCGGACTTTCCGATGGAACCGCTGACGGGCCCCATCGTCGATCCCGAGATGGTATTTCCTGAAACCGACGACGAGGGTTAACCGGGACTTTACTCGAAATCTGGAATTTTCGCAGGGCCGGCTTTTCGCCGGCTTTTTTTCTGATCTCCGCGCTCGCCCAACAGCGCGGCCAGGATGCCGGCACCGCTTCAGAAGCTTCAGATCGAGCCTCTCTTGTTGTAAGCATTCCTAATCAGTCTTGAATCCGATTCGCGCGACAGCCTCCTGGTGTTCTCAGCCCGCGAATCAGAAATGGCTGGATTCGCCGCTCGAACTTCCGGATTCCCCGGATCCGGACGAGATTTTTCCCCACGCCGAACGCTTCCAGTTTTCCACGAAACGGCGGCCAATTCCCCAAGATGGAAGCGGCATGAGTAGGCGCAGCGAAAGTCCATTCAAGTAGGGCTCGTACATTTCGCGCAATTCGAGGAGTTTCTTGTCTCCCGATTCGCCGCATTTATTTGAGGCGCGGCATTCCACCAGAAGATTGCGGACTTGGACGATGTCCTTCTGCGGCAGGCGGTCTTGAGCGGGGCGTAACGCCGGAACCCGTAAAACCTCGGCCAGGTCCACCACGGCGTGACGCGCAATGGCGAACGTCAACTGCGATTGCCACTTGGCCGTGCCTTCGCCGTAGGCGATGAGCAGCGCGGATACGTCGAGCACCGCCGTAAAGGCGGCCAGCCAGGACTGATTATCGTGCTGCGAACGAAAATAGCAGAGGACCGGGTAAGACAGGTGACTCTCCATGAGCTGGGCGGCCCAGATTTCCCAGTCGCGAAGGTAGGGCGTGAGAACCTCGTTGTCCGCAAATTGCGCGTGCCTACGCAACAACTCGGCAGCCGTCGGGGGCGAACCCGCGCGAGCATCGAGGAGAGAAATGTTCAGCTCGCGCTGGGAAAACGCGCCGTATAGGGTAGGCAAATAGGAAATCATGAGGCCGAGGAATCCGAATCCGGTTCCACCCTCGGTGACCGTGATGGCCTTGGCCAGCGCGGTTCGCGGCGTCACGTCGCCCAACCCCAGAGTGAAGAAAGTGGTGCCGCTCAAATAGCAATCGGTCCGGAACGTCGGCGTTTCGCCTGGCGCGTTGATCGCCGAACCTGCCGCCCACTGCAACATGGCGAACCCCAGAATCAGCACCATGGCCCAGGTGGCGAACAATCCCAAGAGTGAAAGCGGGCCGTAATAGCTGAGCTGAGCGTCGCGCAATTTCTTCGAGCGAATCAAGCGGTTGACGCCCGCCCAGAAGGTCCAGGTAACCCGGTAGAAAATACGAACCAGGCGCAGCGGGCGGGTCACGCGCCGGGGCAGAATAATGGTTTCAAACGCCTCCCACAGCGTGGCGAAGAGGATGAAGATGCCCGCGATGGCGACAAAGAGTTTCATGGGCAGCTTGGCGGCTCACAACACAATATCAGGTTTAGACGACAGCAGAAATTCCTGAAGCTCGGAAAACCGGTTGGGAAAGGGAATCGATTTCTTCGGCCGGTCCAGAAACGCCGCCAGGCGCTCTGGCATCTGCGGCCGCACGCCGATGGCGCGGGCGACGGTTTCGGCGAACTTCGCGGGATGCGCCGTGGCGAGCACGATTCCGCGGAGCGCGGGCGGGTTTTGTTTGGCAAAGCTTTGCCACCCCAGCACGCCGACGGCGGTATGCGGATCGAGCACGTAGCCGTTGCGCTGCTCCACATCGTGCATGATGCGCAAGGTTTCTTCGTCGCTAAAGCTGCAGCCCCAGATATCATGGCGAATCGCTTGAAGATCGTTGTCGTAGAGGTCGACGATTCGCGCGAAATTGCTCGGGTTGCCGACGTCCATGGCGTTGGAAATCGTGTGGCGGGAAGCTCGCGGAATCAGCTTGCCGCTGCGAAGAAATTCGGGCACCACGTCGTTGGCGTTTGTCGCGGCTATGAATTGCGCAACCTCCAGGCCCATGCGCTTGGCCAGCAGCCCGCCGGTCAGGTTGCCGAAATTGCCGCCGGGAACCGAAAAGACCGGCAGAGAATCCGACGGCGGCAGCTGCGCCACGGCGGCAAAGTAATAAAAACTTTGAGGAATGAGCCGCGCAATATTGATGGAATTCGCCGATGTGACCGTCAGCCTTTCGGCGATGACCGGATCGAGCAGGGCTTGCTTCGCCAGCCGCTGGCAATCGTCGAACGAGCCGGAGACTTCCAGCGCGGTGATATTTTGCCCAAGCGTGGTGAGCTGCTTTTCCTGGGCGTCGCTGACCCGCCCGGTGGGATACAGGATCACCACACGAATGCCGGAAACGCCCAGAAATGCGTGGGCCACGGCGCTCCCGGTATCGCCGGAGGTGGCCACAATGACGGTGAGCTCTTTGCCCGATTCCGCGACGAAGTATCCCATCAAGCGGGCCATAAAGCGCGCGCCAAAATCCTTGAACGCCAGCGTCGGCCCGTGGAAAAGTTCGAGAATGTGCAGCCGTTCGCTCAGCGTGACGAGCGGCACGGGAAAATCGAACGCGTCGGTCACGATCTTCGTCAGGACGTCGGGAGGAATTTCGTCGCCCGTAAACAGCGCGGCCACTTCGCGCGCGATTTCCTGAAAGGTGAGTGACGCCAGGCGTTCCAGGAAACTTTTTTGCAAGCGCGGGATCTCGACGGGCAGATACAATCCGCCATCGGGCGCCGATCCGCGAAGGACGGCTTCGCGCAAGGATACTTCGGGACTGCGGTGGAGCGTGCTTCGGAATTTCGTCACGCGGGCCGTGCCTGCCCTTCGAGAATCTCCAGGAAACCGCGCGTGTCAAGCTTGCCGCTCGATAGCAAGTCCATCGAAACAACGCGGTGCGCGTAGCGCTCGTAGAGTTTCTTTCGGCGCGCGATTAAGACGAGGGTAGCATCGCGCGATCGCCTCCTGAACGGATTCTCCGGCGCGCTGGCTAAACTGATCGCCCCACAGCACGGGCTTGGGATCCGACAAATACCGCGCGATCAAGATTTCCTCTTTCGCGGGAGTCGCGGCCAGGTAAATCACAGTGGTGAGATTTTGCATGCGCCGGCAGATGTCCTCACCTGTGTAAACGACACTTCCCGTCGTGTCCAAAATCGAGCCTTGCTGCCCGGCCGCCTGGATTTCATCCAGGGCCTCGTTCATGGATTCCACTTCGCACTCCAGATATTTTTTTTCGCGCTCACGGTAGACGGATTGGTCCGGCCATCCCATCCATGCCGCGACTCCGCCGATGCCGCGGTACCCGCCCGCAGCGAGTTCGCGGGCAAGTTTTTTCTCGATGCGGTCATCGATGCTGATGACGCGAAACCCAGCGCCGGCCAATTTTTGCGACCAGTGCGATTTTCCGGCGCCAGACATTCCGATCAGGGATAGCTTGATCACGTGGCCTCAGCGGCGCCTGGTGCGGCCCGGAAGATCAGCGCGCGAGTGTCGATTCAGGCGGCAGCGAACTCTCTTTTCGTTTACCAGGAATGGTTGACTTTTATTCCAGGACCGCCCAAAGAGGATAGCGTCCCGCGATGCGGCCCGCAAGCCCCCGAGGATTGTGAGTTGCCTATCGTGCTGTGGCTTGGATTCGAATTCCTCCGCCGGCGCTCAGCTAAGGTACGTTGAAACCAGGGACAGAGAATCGCGAATCGTATCGTAGACGAAATCGAGCTGATCGGGCGTAATCACATAGGGAGGCAAGATGTAGACCACGTTGCCTAACGGACGAAGGAGCACGCCTCGATTCAGAAAAAATTCGTAAAGGCGCGGGCGCAGCGAAGATAGATATCCGGCGTCTGGCACTCTGAGCTCAATGGCTGCCACCGTGCCAATGTGCCGGACGTCCGTGACGCTGGCGTGAGCAGCAAATTCGGGCAGGCGGGACGCGTGCACTTTCTCAATCGCGGCAATTCGCTCGAAGACCGGTTCGCTCTCAAAAATTTGCAGCGATGCATTCGCGGCGGCGCAGGCGACCGGATTGCCCGTGTAGGAGTGACCATGGAAGAAAGCGCGCGTACGATCGCCTCCCTGGAACGCGTCGTGAATGCGATCGGTGGCAAACGTGGCAGCCAGAGGCAAAAATCCGCCGGTCAGTCCCTTGGCGACGCACATCAGATCGGGAAACACGGAGGCGCGTTCGCAGGCAAACATGCGGCCGGTTCGTCCGAAACCGGTCAGGACTTCGTCGGCGATCAGCAGGACATCGTGCGCGGCGGTCAGCCGTCGGACCCCGGAAAGAAATTCCTCGGGATGAACGATCATGCCGCCCGCGCCTTGCAGCAAAGGCTCGATAATCACGGCGGCGATTTCGCCGCCCTGCTCGGCGAGCAGGCGCTCCAGTTTGTTCAGGCACTCGATATGGCAAGTGGCGCGTGTCAGCCCGACGGGGCAGTGCGCGCACGAAGCCGAGTGCGCGCGCAGAACAGGGATACGCCAGGAGTCGAATGCCGCGGCGAACGGTGATTCGTCACTTACGGACATTGCCCCAGCCGTGTCGCCGTGATAAGCGTTTTCGAGCGCGACGATGCGCCGTTTTTGCGAACGCCCGCAATTCTTCCAGTATTGCAGAGCCAGCTTCAGGGCCACTTCCACCGCGGTCGAGCCATCATCCGAGAAAAAAACGTGGCGCAGCGGCGAGGGAACGATTTTTCCCAGCCGCGCCGCAAGTTCTTCAGCGGGCTGGTGTGAAAATCCAGCGAACAGAACGTGTTCGAGGCGCGCGGCCTGTTGGGCGACGGCGTCCGCGATGGCCGGGTGCGAATGGCCGTGAATGTTCACCCACCAGGACGAAATCGCATCCAGAATCTGGCGCCCGTCCTGCGTTTCGAGAAAAACGCCTTTGCCGCCGCGAATGGAAAGTGGGGGCGGGTCCACGCCTTCCTGCGTGAAGGGATGCCAGAGATGGAGATCGGATGAGGTCATGGCTTAGCCGAACGCTCGCTGATCGAATTGAGATTTATAAACGGAAAGCAAGGAAGAGCGATTGATTTCCTTGAGGATCGGGATATGGCCGATGACGGGAACGCCGCCGTAGTGCTCGATGGCGCGGCGATTTTCCACGTTCTCGTCGCCAATCAGCGCCACTCCGCAGATCGCCAGGCGCGCTTCGCGCAGCGCCGCCAGAGTCAGAAGCGTGTGATTAATTGTGCCGAGGGCCGTCCGCGCGGCAACGATAACCGGAAAACCGATTCTCGCCATAAGGTCACGCATCAGGTCGCGCTCGTTTAGCGGCACCAGCACTCCACCCGCGCCTTCAACAATCCACTTCCGGTTCGCGGGGGCCGCGGGCAATTCAAATGCATCGAGAGAAATTCTAACCGCCGCTTGGCGCGATGCCAGGTGCGGAGAAACTGGCGGATCGAATCGAAACCGCTCCAGAGGGAGCCGATCGTCGGCGGCTTCCGTCCACCCGCGGACGGATTCGCGATCGGTGCCTTCGATTGCCCCGGTCTGCACGGGCTTCCAATACACGGCGTCCATGGCGGCCACGAGCAGGGCGGACAAAACGGTTTTGCCGACGTTGGTGTCCGTTCCGGTAACGAAATATCCGATCATCGGGAAACGGATGCAATGGAAGTGGGCGAGCACTCGCTGCGCGCCTGCAGCATCGTCGCAATGAGATGCACGAGATCGTTTTGGGAATGTTTCGCCGTAAGCGACAAGCGCAGCCTTGCCGAGCCCTGCGGTACAGTCGGCGGACGAATCGCGCGAACGCCGAATCCCCGAGCTCTGAGGTATTTGGCGAAATGAACGGCGGCGTCGTTGGACCCAAGAATGACCGGCACAATTTGCGAATCGATTCCGGCGATGCAGAAGCCATTGCTTCGCAATTCATGTCTGAGGAACGCGCTAAGTTCAGATAGATGCGCTCGTTCGGAGTCCGCGCCGGCAGCGAGACTCATTCCGGCGGCAACCTGTGCCGCGAAATACGGCGGCAGGGCAGTATTGAAAATGAAGGTTCGCGCACGATTAATCAGAAACCGGCGCAGGCGTTCCGAGCCGCATACGAAGGCGCCAGCCGCCGCGAGCGCCTTGCCGCAAGTATGCACGGTGGCAAGAACCTGCGAGGATAGGCCAGCCTCCGCCACGCAACCGCTACCGCGTGGCCCGCGCACTCCGGCGGCGTGAGCCTCATCGACGATGAGTTCCGCGCCGTGCCGCTCGGCAAGCACGGCCAGATCGGAGATCGGCGCGCGATCGCCCTCCATGCTGAAAATACTCTCGACGACGATCACACGCGAGCCGGCATCGGACGAATGGCGGCGAAGCTCCGTCTGCAAAAAATCCAGATCGAGATGCGGAAAAATGACGCGCCGGCATTTCGCAAGGCGTATTCCGTCGATCAGGCTGGCGTGGTTGGAGCTATCCGAGAAGACCACATCCTCGGGACGAAGAAGGGCGCCGAGAAGTCCAAGGTTGGCGGCGTAACCGGAGGTGAAATAGAGCGCGGTCTCCGCGCCAACCCATCGCGCAAAATCATGCTCGAGGACGGTCCAGGTTTCGTCATGGCCGGACAATAAGCGGGATCCAGTGGATGCGATGCGGGAAGCCGAGCTCACCGCTTCGAGAATGGATTCCTTCATCCGCGGGTCGGTGGCCAGCCCCAGATAATCGTTCGAGCTGAAATCGACACCGCCGGCCGTTTCCAAGTGGCGCAATTCGGCGCGGGATTCGAGATCTGAAAGCTCGTCGAGAATGCGCTGGTTCATCTCCACGGAGATAAGTTTTACCGTAGCGGCAGCGGCTCCAGCCCGAGCGAATGAAGCATCGCCGCATCATCCTCGGGCTCGGGATTCGGCGTGGTCAGCAATTTTTCGCCGATGAACAGCGAATTGGCGCCGGCCAAGAAACACAGCGCGACGCCTTCGCGCGAAAGCGCCTTGCGCCCCGCGCTGAGACGCACCATCGAGGCCGGCATCAGAATTCGCGCCGTGGCAATCGTTCGAACAAACACCATGGGATCGAGCGCACTCAGGTGTTCGAGCGGGGTTCCGGCAACCCGCACCAGCGCGTTGATGGGGACGCTTTCAGGATGAGGATCGAGCGTCGATAGCTGCTGCAGCAAACCGATGCGGTCATTTTCCGACTCGCCAAGACCGACGATCCCTCCGCAGCAAACGGTTACTCCTGCCTTTCGCACAGAGGCCAGTGTGCGCAGCCGGTCTTCGTAATTGCGGGTCGTGATGATCTGGCCATAAAATTCCGGAGAAGTGTCAAGGTTGTGGTTGTACGCAGTCAGGCCCGCATCGGCCAGGCGCGCGGCCTGCGAATCGTCGAGCATGCCGAGCGAGCAGCAAACTTCCATGCCCAGCTTGGCCACGCGGCGGACCATGGCCAGGATATTTTCAAAATCCTCGCCGTCCTGCACTTGCCGCCAGGCGGCTCCCATGCAGAATCGCGTGGCGCCTTCGCCGCGGGCGCGCTCGGCAAACTCCACCACCTCGTCAACCGGAAGCAGGCCGCCGCGAGAAACTTCCGTCGCGTAATGCGCGCTCTGGGGGCAGTACGCGCAGTCTTCCGGGCATCCGCCAGTTTTCACGGAAAGCAGGCGGCAGAACTGGACACGCGTGGGATCGTGGAATTCGCGATGCGCCTGCTGGGCGGCGAAAAGAAGATCAGGAAGCGGCTGCCGGTAAATGCGGGCAATTTCTTCACGCGTCCAATTATGACGTAACGCGGTCCTGGCTACCGAACCGTCTGCACCGTTTTGCAGCAAGAGTTTCCCTCCAGGACAAAATTCGTCGTGCGTCGGCCCGCGCGGCAACTCCCGCGCCATCCATGTTGTCTCGCTGCACGTTTGCGCGGTTACGCGTCCATCGGGCAGACATTCTAACGCACATTCGAGGTGATATCGACCTGCGGCCGTGCATTGATGATTCGGATGGATTCCATCCAAGAATATTTGCCCCAGAAGCAATTCGGTGTTCCAGCAGAAAGGAAATCAAAAAAGATTTGAACGAGGCGGGCCAGGAATGATTCGCGGCTAGAGGCGAGCCTGTTCTTTTCGGTTCGTCTTCCGCGATCCGGGATTCAGCGCAGGCGACGACGAGTCGCTGGCCGCTGCGCCTTTCTTATGGCAGGAAGTGGCCCACCAGCGATTTTGGTATTTGGGAAGCTCGCACATCTTCGTGCAGTGCTTTACGCCGCTCTCGTACGCGCAACGGCAGTAGCAGACAGGTACCCGGACGCCCTGAGGTGGCGCCGGCCATGGATTGGCAAGGGCAGCGGCCGAAACCGCTACCAGTAGGATCATTATTCCCACCGCGTGTCGGACTCCGTTAGCGTCGGAATTCACGATCTGATTCTGAAACGGCATTCGGTAAAAACCGATAGCGGAAAGGTTGGGGAAAGCGTGGTACGGAGGAGTTAAACGTAGTGTAGGGAAGTACCGGTACCGAAATTGAGAAATTCAGGCCCGGTCATTCGGTCAATGAAGAAATCATGCGGTCATCGCGCGGCAGCATTCCGCGAAGCGGCGTTACACAGCGGACGTCTTCGTTTTGCGGCGCAAACTTCCACGTAGGCTGACGGCAAAGTAGACGAAGCCCAGAAGCTCAATTCCCAGGAAAACCGCGATTGTGACATTCGAAACGCCAGCTTTATGCAAGAACACAAACCAGCGATCGAAACCTCGTCCCGCCGGCGCCGGCGCCGGCGAAACAATATAGTGAATGAGCTGGCGAGTCATGGTGACCAGCGGCGCATAGTCGAGCCGGTAGTTGTAGCGCACGTCGTAATAATTCCCGTTCGCTTGATCCTCGAAAAAACTTGTCGCCAGGTTTATGGCTTCCACCGCAAAGCCTGAAGCGAATAGCCCAATCGCCAGGGGCCGCGTCCATTTTTCGGCACGTTCCAGCGCCGGGCCGAGCCCAAGGCATAGAGCAGCTATGGCTGGCAAGAGGTAGCGTGGCCCCACGCAAAAGCCGCCCTCCCATTGCGTAAAAGTGGCGTAGAAAAAGAGGTAGACGACAGGCAGCGCGGCAACGACGAACGCCAGGCCGCGATCCAGACGCGCAAGCTTACGAATGCCGGTAATGGCCAAAAGTATCGGTGGCGCAAATAGAAATATGGATTTACCCGGGGAGAGCAGAAAACCGAATAGCCCGGTCCACAGAGGCGTATCGAAGGAATTCATGTTCTTGCCGCCGTCCGAGACGCTCGGATATCCGAAATCAAATGGATCGCCGAACAAATAATGGTTTCGCCACAGATACGCGAGCCCGAATAGCGTGACTATCACGAGAACGATTCGGAGAGCCCGCCACCCCTTCTCTCCGTCGCGAACGAGAAACGCAATGAGGAATACCGGCGCTGCAATCACGTGCGCGGGACGCACCCAGACCATTGTCCCCAAAAGGATTCCGCCGAGCACGGCTTCCTGCCAGGAAACCGTGTCTTTGCCGCTAAATAGCACCGCAATTGCACCGAGCAGCAGTGCGCAGGTCAGGGCCTCGGAATAGAGCACCGCGGAATAGGCCATGATCGGAGTGGCAAGGGCCAACATCGACGCACCGAGAAGTGAAACCCGAAGGGAAATCCCCAGGCGGGCGAAGATAAGAAAAGCCAGGGCCGCTGCGAGCGCCGCGAAACTCGCGCTGCTCGCCACCACCGCCGTATCCACCACGGCGTCTTTCGCTCGATAGGGAATTCCCGGCAGGATTGCATTCAATCCGCGGCCGGCAAAATACCAGGGGATCAGGAATGCGGCGTGGGCTGGACCGTAAGGAGGTTGTGGCTCTCCCCAGCGGTCATATTTGCCATAAAAGAAGAAACTTGCGGCCTGGGGAATGGCCGTGCTGCCTCGGGTGGCCAGACTTTCCGTCTGGAGGTCGGCGTTCAGTTCATCTCGCGTACGGACGCGCCCGCTTGACACCAGCAGAAAAAAGAAATTCAAAACCAGGAAGAAAATAAAAAAAATTTTCGCGGTCGGCGACCGGGGATGCGTCGAGGATTGAATTTCGCCGCTGGCGAGGTCGCCGCCGTAGTCTTCGGGCAGGACCGCTGTATCGATCGCGGCGTCTGCCATACGGCCGCCTTGCATTTCGATCCGCTGAGGATCCGCCATCACCTTTGTGTCTCCTCATAAGGAGCGCGATCGGTCTTTGCCTTCAAGGGCTCCGCCAAACGAAACTTCGTGATTTCTGCCGGGAAGCTTCACTTCACGATACCGCGGGGAGGCTTGGCGCGCGCGAATTCAGTAATCTCCGTGTGGTCAGAGGGTTACTGAGAAAGAATGAGACTGGAGATCTTCAGCGATTGAAATCGATCGTTCACGATCAGGCGTTGATTGTGGAAGCCTCAGCCAGGTCGGCCAGTTCCAATCGCAGGTTTCCGGCGTTGGTTGCATAGCTCAGCGCGGAATTGATGTCGATGATTCCGGCTCGCACCATGCGATCGAGCTCGTTGTCGAAACATTGCATTCCTTCCGTCGAACCGTCGCGCATGGCGTCCAGTAGCGATTTGCCCTCGGACTCGCCTTTCTCGACGTATTCGCGCGTCCGCATCGTCGATTTCAAGATCTCGATGGCCGCGACTCGGCCCGTTCCGTCCTGTTTGGGGATCAGGCGCTGCGACACGATATAGCGAAAGGCCCTCGCCATGCGCGCGCGGATGGCTTGTTGATCTGCAAGCGGAAACACGCCGATGATCCTTTCAATTGTTTTGGAGGCGTCGACGGTGTGCAGCGTGGAGAAGACCAAGTGGCCGGTCTCCGCCGCTTCCATCCCGATTTCAATCGTTTCCTTGTCGCGCATCTCGCCCACCAGAATTACTTTGGGGGCTTGGCGCAGCGCCGCCCGCAGGGCTAAAGCAAAGCTCGGCGTGTCGCTATGCAACTCGCGCTGATGGATGGTGGACTTTTTGTGAGTGTGGAGAAATTCGATGGGATCTTCGATCGTGAGGATGTGGTAGGCCTTTTCCTCGTTGATTTTGTTCAAGATAGCGGCCAGAGTGGAGGACTTTCCGGAACCGGTGGGACCCGTAACGAGGACAATCCCGTTCCGGAGATCTGCGATTTCGCCCAGCTGGGACGGCAAATTCAGTGCCTTGAAATCCGGAATGATCTGGGGAATCACCCTCATGACAATTGCACAGCTGCCTCGCTGGCGAAATACATTCACGCGAAAGCGGGCGATCCCGGGCAAGCCATAGGAAAGGTCTGTGGATCCCTCTTTGTCAAGCTTTGAGGTGACAAGTTCATTGTTTCCAATGAGATCACTGCCTATCCGGCGCGTCATATCCGGGGTTAGCTTACCTACGCCAGCGATATTCACTTCCCGGAGCTGGCCATTGAGCTCAATTTGCGGCAGGCGCCCGGGCGAGAAGATTAGGTCGCTAACCTGCTTGGAGACCTGGAGCATCGTAGCCACAATTGCAGCAGTCGAAACCTTGGCCGAGGGCGCATTGCCCGAGGAATTATTCTCGGTCGCGGCGGGGGTGTTAGGTGGAACGGAAGGCGAATTCATAGGGCTCCCAAGAGCGTACAGTTGGTTTCTTAAGTCGCTAATTTACAGCGATTTATCGGACTTTGCCGGGGCAGTTTTTTGCTTTTGAGAATGTCGCGAGCGCGAAAATTCTTCAATTCTTCTTCGATCGCCCGGACCGCTTCCGCCCCGAGTCCCAAGATCTCGACCCCAGTCCCTATACCAGTGAGGCAATGGCGAACTTCGCATCGAGTCTGGACTTCGGAGTTCGATGCCGTCAAGCGAAATCGGAGGTTTACGACGAAGGCTCCAGGAGAATGTGTCGAATTGTTCACGAACCGACGCCGCCGCGGGGCCTAGATGGCGAACTGGAGTCTCGGTGTCCCCGCCTCCGTAGCTTATGCGCACACCGGCCAAGATTTCAACGGGATGCTGCTGACGAGAGCCTGTGTCCGGTCTGGTCGCATTGGCATGGCGCCCGTGACCCTAAAACGTCGATCCCGAGTTGTCATTCAAGATGACAGCGGGAACTTTCGAAGATTTCACAGCGGGAAAGAGTGAGGAACGGCGATGGCAAGGTGGCAGCGATTCCCGAGGCGGGACATGAACTCCCAAAATAGCATTGCAGCCTCTCTGTGGCAGGAGTTAGCGCCGGAAGGAAATCTGGAAGGTAAACAAAGGTAAGGATTTCCTGGGTTGGTAAGCGCAAAGCGGATTGGCCCGCCCCGTGCATCAGCAGATTATCGTGGACGCATTCCGATAGACGACTTTCACAAGTCCGCGAGCGAGGGGGAAGGGGCTTGCCCGAGGACGAGTGCTGGTCGTTCCCACCTGCCTCTGAGAGGGAAGCTAGGATGGATGACCCCGCGCACCGGTCAAAAAAAGACCGGGACACGGAATGCGTCTTTCGGGGGCTCTTGTTCCCAAGCAAGAGCCCCTTTTCTTTTTGATTCTCCCGCCGCTTGCCTCGCTGCGCCGTATTTCGATAACAGCATTCGCGCAGGGCACTCTTACAACTTCGATATTGTTCCCACCGGCGCAACACGCCCCAATACCGGAATCATCGCCTGCCGCAGCACATGCTCCACTTCCGTCTCTTTCAGGCGCGAGGCGTCATACTCGAACGAGAGCCGGTTGGCCCTTTCGTCCACCCGAAAACGGCGCAGGCCGTAGGTATTGGCAAAACTGGCCAGCGCCTGCAATTGCTCGGCACGCAGCGGTGACTGCAGTTCGTAGGTGATCTCCATGAGTGTCATGGACGCATTATAGCAGCAGGACCAGCAGCCCTTTTGATATTCGCATTTATCGATGCCCGGCCGAAACGTTTGTGAAATTCCCCGGCGGACGGTCCTGCTGGGCCGGGTTCCCGGCCGCGGAGCACTCCCCAGGGCCTTGGCAGGTAGCGAGCTAAAAGCTCGCTCAGTCGGGCGAACTCATGCGCTACGCCGGAGGGCCGGCGCAAATCGCCCGGGGCCGCATCGATTTGACATAGGGGAGGGGGGTATAGTACATAAGACGGTGGAAGGCGCAAGCCGGAGGAGACCTCATGCCAGCGAGAAAAATCGAGCTGCTTCGCCTGCCCGCGTCTTGCGGTCGCGGCACGCAGGAAGCGCGCCGGAAGGCGCTGGCTGTCGATCCCGAAATTAAGTCCTCAAATTTGAAGCGACTGCGGCGGATCGAAGGCCAGGTGCGCGGCTTGCAGCGCTTGGTGGCGGAAGACCGCTACTGTGCCGATATCTTGGTGCAGATTTCTTCTGTGCAGGAAGCGCTGCGATCCGTGGGACGCGCGCTGATGAAAAATCATTTGCGCCATTGCGCTTCCGAGGCCATCCGGGACACGGCGCCCGGCCGGGCGGATGCCATGTATGAAGAACTGCTGAGCTTGATGGATCTGCAGTCGCGATAGGAAATCGCCACAACATCGTGGACACAAAAAACATTTCCGCGAGCAGCCTGGAAAAAGATCCCGTGTGCGGCATGACGGTTGACCCTGCTCGGGCCAAGGCCACGCTGGAGCATGCCGGGAAGTCGTATTACTTCTGCTGCCCGGGTTGCAAAGACAAATTCAGCGCGGAACCCAGCAAATATCTGCCGCCGAAGAGGCCGGTTGGGATTGCGGCCGCTTCCGAAAAAGATCCTGTCTGCGGCATGACGGTTGATGTGTCTCGAGCGAAAGCCACGCACGTGCACACGGGAAAGGCATATTACTTTTGCTGCACTAGTTGCAAAGACAAATTCATCGCTGAACCCGCAAAGTACCTGGCGCCGAAATCTCCTATCGGCATCGCTCCGCTGTCCGCCGAGCGCGTGCAGATCGCGCCTCCCGCAACGCCTGCGGCTTCATCGCCGAAGGTGAAAAGCTTGACGGCTCCAAATGCCGCTCGCGTACCGGGTTCGAACGAATACACCTGTCCGATGGATCCGGACATCCGCCAACCGGGACCGGGCGACTGTCCGAAATGCGGGATGGCGCTGGAGCCGAGAACGGCGAGCGTCGCGGAAGAAATGAATCCCGAACTCACCGCCGTGACGCGAAGATTCTGGGTTTGCGTGGCGCTCACGATTCCTATTCTGGCCGTGGCCATGGCGGATATGGTTCCGGGGCTTTCGACGCTCACGCATTCCGTTTCATTGAGGACGCGGCAGTGGCTGGAGTTCGTGCTGGCGACGCCGGTTGTTTTATGGGGGGGCTGGCCATTCTTGGTCCGGGGCGCGCGATCGCTCGTCACTCGCAATTTAAACATGTTTACGCTGATCGCGCTGGGCACCGGAGTCGCCTATGCTTTCAGCGTGGCGGGCGTGCTTTTCCCCGTCGCCTTTCCGGCATCGTTTTTCGACGCGGGGGGCGAAGTGGCCGTGTATTTTGAAGCGGCTGCGGCAATCACGACGCTGGTATTGCTGGGGCAGGTGATGGAATTGCGGGCCAGAAGCCGAACGGGCGCGGCGATCAAGGCGCTCTTGGGACTGGCTCCGAAAACGGCACGGCTGATTCGTGACGACGGGTCGGAGTCGGATGTCCCGCTCGACGAAGTGAAACCCGGCGACCGGCTGCGGGTGCGCCCGGGTGAAAAAATTCCGGTGGATGGAGTTGTGCTGGAAGGACAGAGCAGCGTCGATGAGTCAATGATCAGCGGGGAGCCGATTCCCGTGGAAAAATTTCCGGCCGCGCAGGTCACGGGCGCCACCGTGAACTCCACAGGTTCTGTCGTGATGCGCGCGGAGCGCGTCGGCGCCGAGACGCTGCTGGCACAAATCGTGAGGATGGTGGGTGAGGCTCAACGCAGCCGCGCGCCGATTCAGAAGCTCGCCGACGTCGTTGCCGGATATTTCGTGCCGGCGATCGTGGGAATTTCAGTGCTGACATTTTTGGTTTGGGCATTGTGGGGGCCGAGTCCCCGGCTGGCGCACGCGCTGGTTAACGCCGTCGCGGTGTTGATTATTGCCTGTCCCTGCGCGCTGGGCTTGGCCACGCCCATGTCCGTGATGGTGGCGATGGGCAGGGGAGCATCGCTGGGCGTTTTGTTCAAGAATGCCGAGGCCATCGAACTTCTGCGCAAAGTGGACACGTTGGTGGTGGACAAGACCGGCACGCTCACCGAGGGCAAACCACAACTCATATCCGTCGAGCCGGTCGACGGATTTGACGGAGGTGAATTGCTGCGGCTGGCGGCGACCTTGGAGCGCGGCAGCGAGCATCCTCTGGCGGCCGCGATTGTCAAAGGCGCGGAGACTCGCGGCGTCGCGACCCTGGGAGCGGCTGAAAGGTTTGAGTCTCTCATCGGCCGAGGGGTTCGCGGCCGGGTCGATGGCCGCGAAGTGGTTCTGGGTAATCAGCGCCTTCTTGAAGAGTTGCACGTTGATTCGGCGGCGGTAGCGACGAAGGCGGAGGCCCTGCGAGCGGACGGCCAGACCGTGATGTTCGTGCTGGTGAATAGAAGAATAGCGGGATTGGTGACGGTGGCCGATCCGATTAAAGACACGACTCCGGAGGCGATTCGCCAGTTGCACGCGGAAGGCATCCGCATCGTGATGCTGACCGGCGACAGCCGCACAACGGCCGAGGCCGTTGCCCGACGACTTCAGATTGACGAAGTTGTTGCTGAAGTTCTGCCTCAGGCCAAGGCCGGCGTCGTAAAGAAATTGCAGGACCAAGGCCGTTTCGTCGCCATGGCCGGCGACGGAATCAACGACGCTCCTGCGCTGGCGCAGGCGCAAGTCGGAATCGCCATGGGCACGGGCGCGGACGTCGCGATGGAGAGCGCCGGGGTTACGTTAATCAAGGGTGATTTGCGCGGCATCGTGCGCGCGCGCGCCCTGAGCCGTGCGACGATGAGCAACATCAAGCAAAACCTCTTTTTCGCATTTGTCTACAACTCGGTTGGAGTGCCGGTCGCGGCGGGAATCCTCTATCCGTTTTTCGGCCTGCTGCTCAGCCCGACGATCGCGGCCGCAGCCATGAGCTTCAGTTCAGTTTCGGTGATCAGCAATGCTCTTCGCTTACGAAGCGCCAAACTTTCCGCCTGAAGGCAGTCTCCGGCCACAAAATCCGTATCCTTGAAAACGGCAGCATGCAGCACCTGACAATCCGCGACCTTGAGGGTAGGCATCCGAATACAGTTAAGACGATTGCAGAGAGTTACATCGAGACGACAAACGTATTCCGCTTGATCAGGGACTGCATTTGGTCGTCGGTCAGGGTGACCCTGACGTCCAGGCGGTCTCCGGCGGGAGCCACCGAAGCGCTGTCCAGCAGCGCGCCGAGGTCTGGGTTTGTGCTTCCGACCTGGTATTTGCGGTACATGAGTCCGGCCTGAAGAAGCGCGGCAAACGTGTTGGCGTCATCGGCGGAACCGCAGACGGCTTCAAATTTTGCGTCGACACCGCTGCCGCCCTTGATGCTGATGATCATGGCCTTCAGTTTTGCAGTGAGCTGAGCGGCGGCGGGGAACTGCGCTGTTTCCGGCACGAGTTGCTGCATAGCCAGACGCGTGTAGGCCGGATTCAGTACCGCCCATACCGTTCCGCTGCCGTTGGCCTGATCGACCAGGGCGGAAAAATCCGTGTTTGCATACAGGCCCTGGCCCTCTCCGTAACGCACGCCAATCATTTTTTCGAGCTGCTGCCGCTGGCCAAAAGCCGCAGTATTGGAGTCGATGAAAAAGAAGAAGAGATCGTTCGGTCCGCTACCGCCGCCGAAGGCGAAAAGTGAAAACGTGCGCACCTTCACGATGGGCAGCTTCTTGGCCGCGAAATACGCTTCGGCTGACGCGGGCTGAAACTGGCCGAGCGCGATGCCGACAACCTGATCCGTGCTGGGAACGGATCCGGCGTTGCCATCGGCCGTTGTTTTGTTCGGGACCAGCGCCCAGGCGAGTTCGGTGACTTGGGTGTTGGGATCGATTCCCGCCGAGGCTAGAAAGGTCTCAAACTGGCGGAATTTTGGCGGTAGCATTTGTTCCTTGAGCTGCGCGTACCATGGGAATTGGCGCGCTTCTTTCAAGTCGGCGTAGGCGAGTTCACCGGATTCCTTGGGAAACATGCTGAGAATGTCCGATCCCAGACTGCCCGCGCGCGCGCTTCCAGGGAGCATCGATAAAATGGCCACCAGCGTGCCAACCGAGATTATTTTTCCAGCGTTCATCATCTTCCTCCTACCGGGCGCCCAGCGATGCGATTCCCCACGAGAATCAATTTTCAGCGCTTCGCGCCTTTCGTGACAATTTCGCCGCAATTTCGGAAGAGCCGGTATTGACCCGAGCGATCGTGCCTGCATCCCGCAGCGAGGGAAGTAGCGCCGCGGCGCTTTGCAGTTCGGCGAGCGCGGCAGCCATGGCCGCTTCCTTGACCACAATCCAGTCTAGAAGCATAGACGGTGCGGCCGTGGTTTGGAGTTGTCCCAGGCGTTCATAAAGCTCGGTGGCGGCGAAGGCCGCTCCCAGATGGGCCTCCGCGACATCTTCGGGTTCGCGTTCGGCCGCAAATTCGGGTTTCGGCGGCGTCGCCTGCGCGCCACTGAAACCTCGCGCTGAAAATCCTTGCACCGCGTCACGCAAGGTGTCCACCAGCGGCTGAAGATCCACCCCTGTTTTTTCCGCATCGGCTGGGAGCGGCGGCAGAATACCGGTTACTGCCGCCAGCCGGTTTTCGAGCACCTGCGATGCTGAAAAATGTTCCAGCTGAAGATCGTGCTGGGACGAGATCTCGATCGCCTTGCGCGGAACGAGCCCAATGATTTCGCTTCCGGCTACCGCGTAGCCGCGACGCTCGGCTTCACGCTTCACGAGATCGTAGACGACGTGCATCGGTGTCCGCTCGAAGTCGGTCAAGTTGACCGAAACCTGGGCAAGGCCTCGCGTCTTCATCTCCACGCCGATGGCCTTGACGCAGGGCAGGCCGCCGCTTGAAGCGCGGATGGTCCGCGCGATTTCCCGGGCGACAGATACATCGTCCGTACTCAGATAGATGTTATAGGCAATCAAAAGTTTGCGCGCACCGACAGCCGTTGCGCCCGCGGTTGGATGGATGGCCGGATCGCCAATGTCGGGTGGACGGCCGGGGACGCGCGGCGCTTCTTCGCGCAGAGCTTCGAATTGGCCACTGCGAACATTTTCCAGATTCACGCGCTCAGGTCGCACGGCTGCGGCCTCGTAAAAATAGACCGGGATGCGGTAACGGCTCCAAAGCTCCTGTCCAGCGCGCCGTGCCAGCGTGATGCATTCCTCCATGGAAACGCCTTGCAGCGGCACGAACGGCATCACGTCAGTTGCGCCGATGCGAGGATGCACTCCGGTGTGACGCGTCATGTCAATAAGTTCAGCGGCCTTGCCCGCGCCCCGAATTGCGGCCTCCGCGACAGCGACCGGATCGCCGGCGATCGTAACCACGCTGCGGTTGTGGTCAGGGTCGCTGGTGCGGTCAAGGACCCACGCGCCGGGGACTCCGGTCATGGAGTACACGATTGCGTCAACTTTTTCCAAGTTGCGCCCTTCCGAGAAATTTGGCACACATTCAATCAGGCGGTTCATGACTCTCCGGAGAGTCGCGCGGGATCAAATTTCCGACGAAGAGGGCAGCAACCTGAGCGCGATCCGGCCCTTCCCGAGTTGACTACACACCGATGATACGAGATTTTTCGCCCGGGTCCAAAACGGAAGATCGCCGGCTCAGCTTATTCGCCAACGCGTCGCGGACGATCCGATCCATGAAGTTTCGTTGCATGCGGAGAGAATCGTGCGGTAATGTTCTGGTTCGCCATGCCCTACTCGACACTCACGGAAAAGCTCCTGAACACGGTGACCCGCCTGCCGAACGACCGCGCACTGTCTCTGCGCGTCAATGGACGTTGGGAGGCAACGTCGTCGGCTGAATTCCTGCGGCGCATCGCCGGGCTTTCCAATGCGCTGGAGCAACTCGGCGTCAAGGCCGGAGATCGCGTCGGCCTTTTTGCGCCGAACCTGCCGGAATGGCATGTTGCGGATTTTGCCATTCTAGGGCTGGGCGCCGCCGATGTGCCCATCTACTTCAATGAGTCTCCCGATCGCATTATTTATATTTTAAATCATGCGCGAGTTGAGGTTGTCCTAGTGGCGGGAGAGATGCAATCGCGGCGCCTGCTGGAGTGCCGCAGCCAGCTCATCTCGGTGAGGCACATCATCTGCGCCGATGCACCGGCGAATCTCGGCAATGATGTTCTTCGGTACGAAACACTGCTGGCCGCGTCCGGCGACGAGGCCATTGCAGAGTACCGGCTCCGAGCCGCCCGCGTGACCGCCGATCAGCTTGCCACCATCATCTACACCTCAGGCACCACGGGCGAGCCGAAGGGAGTGATGCTCACGCACAACAACCTCAGCTCGAACGAGGAAACCTCGGTCGAACCCTATCGAATGGTTCCCGCCGACCGGGCCGTAAGCTTTTTGCCGCTGTCGCATGTTTATGAGCGAGTGACCGCATACGCATACTTGTTTCACGGCGTGCCCATCGCGTATGTCCCGAGCATGGAGGACCTGCCCCAGGCCCTCCTGGAAGTTCACCCGACGCTGGCCGCGGCGGTGCCGCGCGTTTTTGAAAAGCTTTATGCCAACGTCATGCAAAAAGGGCAGGAACCGACGGGAGCGAAGCGGAAAATTTTCGATTGGGCCATGGGGGTGGCCCGCGAATCGGTACGGTGGAAAGCCTATGGCGAAGACGCGCCAACCGGCTTGCACATGCGTTGGAAAATTGCGGACCGCATTGTGTATTCCAAGATCCGCGAAGGAATTGGCGGGCGGTTCCGCGCTTTTATTTCGGGCGGCGGGCCTCTTTCACGTGAACTCGCAGAATTTTTTTGGGCCGTGGGTGTGCCCGTCTATCAGGGCTATGGCCTGACCGAGGCTTCGCCGGTGGTGAGCGCAAATTATCCGGGCATGAACAGAGTGGGCACGGTGGGGCAGCCGATCGAGCATGTGAACGTGCGCATCGCACAGGACGGGGAGATTCTGGTGCAGGGGCCATGCGTGATGAAGGGCTATTACCTGAAGCCCGAAGATACCAGCGCCGTGATTTCGTCGGACGGATGGCTCGCGACCGGCGATATTGGCCGGTTGGATGAAGACGGTTATCTGTACGTGACCGACCGCAAGAAGGATTTGTTCAAGACTGCGGCGGGAAAATTTGTCGCCCCGCAGCCAATTGAGAATATGCTGAAGGCCAGTCCCTTGATCCTGAACGCCGTGCTGATCGGAGACAGGTATAAGTTTGTCTCGGCGCTGATCGTGCCGAATTTTGCGAGCGTCGAGGCTGCCGCGCGCGCCCAGGGACGCTCGTTTGCTTCTCACGAGCAACTGGCCTCCGATCCGTGGGTCCACGAACTGGTCGAAAGGGAAGTCGCGAAGGTGAACTCGAAACTTGCGCAGTATGAAACCGTGAAGAGATTTGCGCTGCTGGATCATGATTTCACATTTGATGGCGGGCAACTTACGTACACGTTAAAGCTGAAGCGGCGCGTGATCGCGGAACGCTATGCGCAAACGATTGAAGGGCTGTATGCCGAGACGCCGCGGCTTTCGTAAGACAGCTGCAGCCTGTCCTACGGGAGCGCCGCGAGTTACAATACGTGACACTACGTGAAATGAGGAGATGGAAATGACCGATGAACTGATGATTGCAGGGCGCGCCTTTCGTTCGCGCCTGATCGTCGGCACAGGCAAGTACCGCAGCCTGCAAGAGATGACTCGCGCCCACGTGGCTTCCGGCGCCGATATGGTGACGGTGGCGGTGCGGCGCGTGAATCTTACCGACCGCACGAAGGAGTCGCTGCTCGATTACATCGACCGCGAGAAGATTTTTATTTTGCCGAACACGGCCGGATGCTATTCGGCGGACGAGGCCATTCGCACCGCGCGCCTCGGCCGCGAAGTGGGCCTGTCCAACTGGGTGAAGCTGGAAGTGATCGGCGACCAGCAGACATTGTTTCCTGACACCGAGGAATTGGTGCGCGCCACTCAGGCCCTGGTGAAAGAAGGTTTTGTCGTGTTGCCGTACACCAATGACGACTTGGTGGTCGCGCGCAAGCTGATCGACGCGGGCGCCGCGGCCGTGATGCCGCTGGGCGCGCCGATTGGCTCCGGCATGGGAATTCAGAATCACGCAAACTTGCGCATTCTGCGCGAACGCATCACCGAAGTGCCCATGATCGTGGATGCCGGTGTCGGCACCGCATCGGACGCCGCCGTGGCCATGGAACTGGGAGCGGATGGCGTGCTGATGAACACGGCGATTGCCGAGGCGCAGGATGCGGTGATGATGGCCGAGGCAATGCGCGAGGCTGTGTCCGCGGGGCGCAAGGCATTTCTTGCGGGGCGCATGCCGAAAAAACTTTATGCCTCGGCGTCAAGCCCGCTCTCCGGCGTCGTTCGATAAAATCCCTTCCGTTGGAGAATCCGGGAATTGCGATGGAGAGCCGCCCGATTCGCGGAGCCAGTGGGTTCATCCATATGTTGAAGCGATTGGCTGCGGGAAGCATCGTCGCGAACTCCGAAGTGTCGCTCCATCACAGCGTCTGAAAAACCAGGTGCCAGATCGTGTCGACCAGGGCGTGCACAATGGCGGAGCTAAAAATGCTGTTTGTCTTGCGCCAGGTGCGGCCATAAAAAAGTCCCGCAATCGTAGCCAGCAGCGCGTAGCGCCAGTTGGGAAACACCCCGTTGTTGGTGATGTGCGCCAGGCCAAAAATTACAGAGGCGCAAACCCAGCCTGCCGTTTCGCTTGAGAGCGTCCGAGAGAGTGAGTTCTGCAACAAGCCGCGAAACAATAATTCTTCCGGCCATGCCGTTAGCAGAAAAATGGAAATTGCGTCCGCGGGAAGGGATTTCCAGTGCGCCTGCGCCGGGTCGAACCGAATGAAGCGCAAGGCGATGCCTAACGGGATCACGATGATGGCCAGCAGCACAAAGTGGACCAGGACGTTGAACAACGCATGGCGTCCCCAGACGATGTTGTAACCAACGCCGTCGAATTGGCGCACGAACAGAAACGTGGCCAGGGCGACGCTGATCGCCAGCAGCACCGTAGCCACGTAGCCGATGGCCGGTCCAGGGTAGGGCCAGAGAACATTGAGCAGGCGGGTTTTCAACGGAAGAAAAATGGCCAGCATTGCGAGATAGTCCTGCCATGCGCCGGGCTTCGCGATGCCCGCGGATATGGTGAGAAGCACGGGAGTCAACGTGTAGGCAGCGGCGAGGGCGGCGCGCGGCCATGTAAACGCGTTGGTCCCCGCCAGGTAAATCAGATACGCAAGGAAAGGTATGGTGGAGATTAATACGCCGAGGTGGGAGCCGGCTCGGCGTGCAATTCGTTCGCCGAGATTTCCCGCGGCGAGCAACAGCTGGATCGCCAGAAAAAAGCTCAGCAGGCACAAAGTGAGTGCGGAGGTGGGCCCGCTGTATCCATGCCACACCCCGTACAGCCCCGCGGCGGCAACCGCTGCGGCCCACAGGCCAAGCGCGGTCCAAATCGATAGCTGATGTTCGGCGGACATGGCACGATAGTGTAGCGCACCCGTTTGAGACGAAAATGGCGGACAAGACGACCAAGCGAATTGCGTACATCGACTGGCTAAGGGGATTGGCATGCCTGGTGATGTTCCAGACGCATTGCTACGATTCCTGGCTCGGCGGCGCAGCACGCGATGGAGGGACTTTCAAGCTCTCGCAGTTGGGCGGAACCCTTCCGGCGCCGTTGTTCCTGTTCCTTGCCGGCATTTCATTCGCGCTGGTTACGGACAAGCTGCGGCAGAAGGGCGTCTCAGCCGATGAAATCGCCCGCACCACGATACTTCGTGGCGGCGAAATCTTTCTTCTGGGTCTGCTTTTCCGGCTGCAGGAATATTTGCTCGGCCAGCCCTCGGCGCCGTGGACGGACCTGCTGCGCGTGGACATTCTGAACGTGATCGGCGTGTCGCTGGTCATGATGGGCGTGGCCTGCCGCATTGCGGCGGCCGGCGGTGCCGCCGATCCGAAGCGGTTGCGGAGGTCGACGATCGCGACGGCGGTCACCTGCGCGGCTGCGATCGCGCTCCTTACTCCGCCGCTTTGGACCAATTGGCGTCCGCAGTCCCTGGCCTGGTGGCTCGAATCGTATATCAACGGCGTGCACACTTATGGCAAACCGCAGCCGTGGCTGTTTCCGATTTTTCCGTGGGCAGCGTTCGCATTCGTCGGCCTGGCGGCCGGCTCGCTTCTGTTATCCGAGTGGGCGCGAAAAAACGAAGCGCTCGCTTTGGCGTCCGCCGGCGCGGGCGGAGCTGCAATCATTGCGCTTGGATTGTGGCTGGATGCGCGTCCGGAGCGGCTCTATCCCCAATACGATTTCTGGCACACCAGCCCGAATTTCTTTCTCGTGCGCGCGGGGATCGTATTGATCGTTCTTTTTCTCGGATATGCGTGGTGCCGTTGGGGAGCTGGGGAGTGGGGATTCAGCCCGCTGATTGAAATGGGGAAGTGCTCGCTGCTGATTTACTGGGTGCATATCGAATTTGTGTACGGCGGGCTTTCCATCGTGCCTCGCCGTAGCGTCGGCGTCGGGACGGCCACGCTGGGATTGATTACAATTTTTATTGTCATGACTTTGCTGGCAACGGCTCGCAACCGGTTTCCAAAATGGAAGCCACAGATGCTGGCGCTGCTGCGGGGAACGGTTCGGACTTGAATTTGTTTTGGATTTGGTTCGCGGATTTCGTTGGGCGGGTTGTTGAATTCAATTTTGAAAGTTAGAAGTCAACGTCAACTTCCAAATCAAAGTCAACGTCAAAGGAAACAGGCAGAAGGCCTGTTCTACTTTTGGGGCGCGTCCGGTTTTGGGCTGTCGGGGAGCTTGAAGATCATTTCTCCGGGGCGCGCCAGGCCCATCTCTTCCCGCGCGATGCGCTCGATGGATTTTGGGTCGCTTTTCAGCGAAGTGACTTGCGCCGACAGGGACTTGTTCTCGTCGTTCAGCTTGCCGATTTGTTCGCGGATCTGGTCGATTTCCTTTTGGGTGCGCCGCATGGCGATGAATCCGTGCTGGCCGAAAACGTCGTGCACCAGCAGCGCAAAGAGGGCCAGGGCCAGGATCTGGCGGACGTTTTTGCGCAAATACTCGCCGATGTCGCTGGCAGAAATTCTGCGAATTTGTTTCAGTCTCATCATCCCTTCGCTTCCTGCTCTGAGTTCATCGCCCAGGCTTGCGTTCCGGTTGGGGCCAGAGACCATCCCATTTCCCTGATTTACATCCTCGCGCGAACGAACATTCCGGCTGCGGCGGCCGCGTTCGGCTCAGCGTAAAAGCCAAGTCTGCGCAAGTTTGAGACTAAAATGCTTCCGGCTCCCTGGCAGGTATTGTAGCCCGGCAGGCAGCCGCGTGAAACGGCCGAAACGGGGCTGGCGAGAAAAAGTAACGGTGCGGGAATGCTCGGTCCTAATTTGGAATGCTGCGGCACGGCGCTCGGCACGCCGAAAAACGAAACAATCCAATGAACGCAGTGCCTACGGGAGGGTTTGCATGACCAACAAGTGCGTCGTTCTGGTGACCTGTGGAAGCGAGGCGGAGGCCAAGCGCATTGCGCGTGCCATTGTCGAAGCGCGCCTTGCGGCCTGCGTGAACATCCTTCCCGGTGCGATGACGTCCGTCTATGAATGGAAAGGAAAGGTGGAGTCGGCGCGCGAAAAGTTGCTGCTGATCAAGACTTCACGGAGCCGTTTGACAAAGCTGCAAGCGGCCGTCGAGCGCATCCACTCCTACGAGGTGCCGGAATTCATCGCGCTGCCGATTGTTGCCGGTTCGCAGGCGTATCTGGATTGGCTTGGGTAGAACAGGTTTTCAGCCTGTTTGGTTTTAACTTTTTTGCGCCTAGCCCAGAAACCCAAACAGGCTGAAAGTCTGTTCAACTTTTATCCTAAATCCTGCGCAGAGCCTGATCGAGGTCGTTGATCAGGTCTTCCAGGTCTTCAATGCCCACCGAGAGGCGGATCAGGCCTTCGGTGATTCCGATGCGCTCGCGCACTTCCGGAGGGACCGACGAATGCGTCATGGTTGCGGGATGCGAGATGAGAGTCTCGACGCCTCCCAGGCTTTCCGCGAGCGAGCAAATTTTCAAGTGATTGAGGACGGTGCGGGCATTCGCCAGCGTAACCACGTCAAACGAGATCATTGCGCCAAAGCCGCGCTGCTGGCGAACGGCCACGTCATGATGAGGATGCGAGGGCAGGCCCGGGTAGAGCACGCGCTGCACCCGCGGATGGTCTTCGAGGAAGCGGGCCACGGCTCGTCCGTTTGCGTCGTGCTGCTTCATGCGCACGGCGAGCGTTTTGATGCCGCGCGACACGAGAAAACAGTCCATGGGCGCGAGGCCCGCTCCCGTGGAACGCTGCAAGAAGTAGATTTTCTCGGCATCGCTGGGGCGCGTCAGAATCACCGAGCCGCCCACAGCGTCGCTGTGTCCATTCAAATATTTGGTCATCGAGTGGACGACGATCTGTGCGCCCAATGCGATTGGCGATTGCAAGTAGGGGCTGAGAAAGGTGTTGTCGACGACCAGCGTGGCGTTGTGCGCCGTGGAAATTTTGGCGATTGCCGCGATGTCCGTGACGCACATCGTCGGATTCGTGGGCGTCTCGACGTAGATCATTTTCGTATTGGCCTTGATCGCTTTCTCGACGCATGCGGAGGACGAGGTATCGACAAAACTGAACTCCAGGCCCCACTGCACCAGAAATTGCGTCGTCAGGCGGATCACTCCACCGTAGACCGCCTCGGAAATGATGGCGTGATCGCCCGGACGCAGCAGCCGGAATACGGAATCGATCGCAGCCATTCCGGACGTGAATACGTACGCTGCGCTGCCTCCTTCGAGTCGAGCCATGGTGCGTTCGAGGGCGCGGCGGTTGGGATGCGCGGTCCGCGCATAGTCGTAACCCTTGTTTTTTCCGAGTTCTTCCTGGACGTAGGTCGACGTTTGAAAGATTGGCGCGACGATCGCTCCGGTCGACGGGTCGGGCTCCTGCCCCACATGAATAGCATCGGTTGCGAATCCCATGAACAAATCTCCTTGCTGTTGGCCGCGGTGGCTTGCCTTTCGCCGGTAGATTTTCAGCCAGCGCGAATGTTGACGGGCCTTCCGCCGAGGGTGTTGACGCTTGAAAATTGCGCCAAATGTTCCGCGAATCGAAAGTAGCTCAGGACCGCTGCCGAGTCAATGAGACGGGCCTGGAAGAAAAGCGCCAGAATTTAGATCGGAACGTGCCATGCCCGCCAGCTAGCACGCCGCGCTCGATTCGAGCGCGCCTTCTCACGGTGTCGCTCCCAGTTCCCGGGAGCAAGCGTCGGTGCTGCCGTCTAACAGCTCGTTGAAGAATTGAGCTTTTCAAGCTTCCGTTCTGATTCCTTGAGTTATCGCTGAGCTCGGAAGGGGCAGTTTTGGTTGGTCTAGCGAATCAGCGAGCCTGGATCGAAGCTCCGCTTCAGGTTCTGGCCATCAGGTTTCGCAATCGGCATAGGTTATAGGCAGCTCCGGTAAAGGTAAACAGCCACCCGACCTTGTCGATCCCTCGCAACTTAACCTTCCTTAGCATTCCGACCATCTTCATCCACCCGAACACTTGCTCCACTCGTTTTCGCTTCCGCTGACTCACCTCATATCCCGCATGCCGTGTAGTCCGCTCGTCCACCGCGCTCCTGCGATTGGTATTGTTTTGCGCTACATGCGGCGTGATGTTCATCCCGCGAAGTTCGCCTACGAATTCCTGGGTGTCATAATTCTTGTCTCCTCCCATCGTCACGCGCTTTCTCGCCGGGATCGCTTCGGCCATCAGCATCGCCGCTTCCCGCTCCGCTCTCCCATTCGCCTCAGTCAGAAAGGTCTGCACCAAAAGTCCGTTGCGGTTCTCCATCAATACATGTCCCAGGTAACCCAACTTGGCCTCGCTTCCTTTGGACTTCTTGAACAGACGCGCCTCGGGATCCGTTGTCGATTCATGGGTCTGGTTCTTTCGCTTTTCCCCGTGAAAGTTCACCTCTCCGCCCGGCCCAGGGGGCTTTCCCTGCCGGTCTTTCCGCCGGAAACTCTTATGACTGGCCCAGGCCTCGATCAACGTTCCATCCACCGTGAAATGTTCGTCCGACATAAACGGCTTGGCTCGTTCCAGCACCCGTTGGAAAAATCCCTCCGCAATCTCTTCGTTCAGCAACCGCTCCCGATTCTTGCTGTACACCGCGTGATTCCAGACCTTCTCGTCCATCTCCATTCCCACAAACCACCGGAACAGCAGGTTGTACTCGAGTTGCTCGATCAGCATTCGCTCGCTGCGGACCGAATAGAAGATCTGCAACAACAGGGAGCGGAATAACCGTTCGGGCGCAATCGATGGCCGCCCCACTTCCGAGTACAACTTCGCAAACTGCGGTGACATCTCCTTCAGAATCTCATCCACCATCTTGCGGACCGGCCGCAATGGATGATCCGCCGGGACTCGCTTCTCGGGAGAAACGTAACTGAACATCCCATCCTGCTGGTTATCGTCGCCGCGCATTCGCTCGTCTCCTGGACCTTCTTACTTCAGACGAGTTTTGTGAATTAAAGTTGCAGAAGAACTGCATTTTTCAACAAACTGCTAAGGCACTTGCGGAAACCTGGAAAAAAAGTAAAGATTGGGTACTGCAATGCCAGCCGCAAAATATTTCGCCGGGTGACTGTTGTGAGACGCGTCTCGAACTTCGTGAAAACTTTCGTGCCGGTGGTTTCCTGTCTGATCCTGCTGGCGGCGATGGTCGCGCGTGGCCAGGACAAAGACGCCGGCGCAACCGCGAAGGCGGACTCCGGTTCGCAAGAGGCCCGGCTGACCATCGTGGTCACCGGAGGCGAAAAAAAAGAGCCGGTCGACAGCGCCAGTGTTTACGTTCGCTACGTCGAAGAGCACAAGCACGGCAAGGACAAGAAGATTGAGATGAATTTAAAGACGAACCAATCCGGCGTTTGTCACGTGCCGGTCATTCCGCCCGGGAAATTTGTCGTTCAGGTGATCGCCGACGGTTGGAAGACTTTCGGAGAATATTACGATTCGAATCCGGCGGGCCAGACGATTCATGTCAATCTCGAGCGGCCGCCCAAGTGGTATTGAGAAAGCGTTCCTCCCGGTTCGCAATCTCCATTTTCAGGCAAAAATAATTTTCGCGGTTGGAAAGAAGGCGTCGAGGAGTGAGGTCTGAAATTTTTATTCCTGGCGACGGTGTAATAACTGCTTCATCTTAGTGCAAACAGGACCAAGCGCCGTGTTTGTCGCGGCCTGCGCGTTTTTGAACGGCCTTTTCCACACGCTTTTCAACAAAACTGTTGAAAACTTTCGCTGAACAAATCGAGCGCCGTTGTTTTGAATCTGCAGGGCGCGGTGTTAGATTAGCAGGCCGGAGAACGTCTCGCGGAACCGGACGGATGGAAGAAAAACCATACAAAGGATTTGTACTTTGGGATTTGCTGTGGAGCAATCTCGGCGTGCGCCCGCTGCGCTCGGCGCTCAGCGTGCTGGCCCTGGCTCTCCAAGTGTTTCTCGTTCTGCTGATTGCAGGGCTGACGTCCGGCGCGTTGACTGACTGGCGCCTGCGCGCAGAGGGCGTGGGCGCCGACATTATCGTGCAGCCGCCCAACTCCTCCATTTTTTTTGCGTTTTCCAGCGCGGTGATGCCGGAATCTCTGACCGCCAAGATTGCCAGCCTGCCGGAGATCGCGGATGCGGCGCCGGTATTGATCGTGGTCGACCAGAAAAATCTGGGAGTGGTCTACGGCATTGATTACCCGAGTTTTGCAAGCCTCAGCGATGGCTTCACGTTTCTTTCTGGCGGGCCGTTCACTCGGCCGGACCAGGCCATGGCCGACGACCTCGCCGCGCAGTCCCGCAAGTTGCGCGTGGGACAACGAACGACCTTGCTGGGCCATCCCTTCACGATCTCCGGCATCGTGGTCCACGGCAAAGGAGCGCGCTTTTTCATTCCCATCAAGACTGCGCAGGAAATCGCTGGCGCGGATGGGCGCGTTTCGTTGTTTTATGTTCGCAGCAAGGGCAATACGGAGGCGGCGCAGAGCGAGCTGGCCACACTGCTTCCGACTTATAAAATTCGTTCCATGGCGGAATACAGCTCGTTGATGACTTCCTCGAACTTGCCGGAACTTAAACCCTTTATGCGTGTCTTCGTGCTGCTCGGCGTCGTCATCAGCTTCTTAGTCGTGCTCCTGACCATGCACACCCTTGTGTTTGAGCGCACGCGCGACATCGGCGTGCTCCGGGCCCTTGGATCTTCCCGTCTGGAAGTTTGCGGGATGATTTTGGCCGAGACGCTGCTGATGGTCGCGCTCGGTGTTGGCTCCGGATTGATCTGCACGTATGGCGTTGTCGCCATTCTACACAGGACATCCCCAACTCTCCAGATCGTCATCGAGGGCGGATGGATTTTTCGCGCAATCCTGTTAACCATTGCTGGAGCGATTGCCGGCGCGATCTATCCTGCGCTGCGCGCGGCGCGCAACGATCCGGTAGACGCACTCGCCTACGAATAATTTCCGCTTCCGGTCCTCCACGAAATACCCAGCTTCTTCCTGAAACTATGCACAGCCGGAAGAAGAAATCCGATTGCCCCCCGCATTGAAGTCTGATAAAAGGGGCAGCAGTTCTGTTTTTCTGAACTTGCTGCAAATGTAGAACCCTTCCCGAGGCAATTACGCCGGCCACGCGGGCGAAAGCCATAGCGCATAGCGTGGGACGCGGAGGCGATGTAGAATCCAACAAATTTCCGGGGAGCTTAAGCATGAGAACACCATTTCGTGGACGCGTTGTGGCCTGGATTTGGGCCGGATTTGCACTCTTATCGTTGGCTGTCATATCGCAGAGGATAAGCGCGCAAGGGGGTCAGTTTAAAGTGGGCGTTTTGCCGTTCGTGGATAACACCGGCACAAATGCGGCGAACCTGGCCGATTCGGTCTCCCGGTCGGTACAGGCGGAAATCGTGCACACTACCCAACTGCAGGGCCGGGTGCTGACGCTCGATCCGGGCGTGAATCCCAATAGCGTCGACGCCGCCAAAGCGGTCGCCATCGGCCAGGCGCAAAATGTGGACGTGGTGGTGGTGGGAACGGTGCTGGAAGCGCACGCTGAATCATCTTCCGGTTCCGCAAACCTTCCGTCGTTTCGCGGGTTCAGTTTGGGCGGACACAAGGAAACCATGAAAGGTACGGTGACGCTCCAGGCGGATTTGTACAGCACATCTACCGGTCAGAAGATTGACAGCATCCGCGTGACGGGCGAGCAATCCCAGACCAAAATTGGCGCGGACACTTACTCGGACCTGGGCGCAATTAGCACTGGCGGCGCGAATTTCGACAATTCCACGATCGGCAAGGCCTTCCACAAGGCAGTCAGCGATTTGGTGGTGAAAATCAATAGCGAGCAGGGACAAATGGCGCATTTCGCGGGAGGCGGAGCAGCGGGCGGCGCCTCGGTCGCGGCTTCGGCCGCCCCGAGTTCCACCCCTGCGGGTAACATGGGCGGTTCGAGCTCTTCAGTGGGGATGAACGCCACTGCGCCCGGAGGCGGTGCAAAGGCGCAGCCGGAACTGAAGTCCGTAAGAATTGATTTCCTCCCCGGCGAGCGCACGATTTTCTTTGATGACTTCAGCGACATGGCCGAAGATGAGCCGCCGCCGCACTGGAAGGTCCGCGGAGCACCGGTCGAATTGCGGACGGGAGGAGGAATTCGGGAGTTGTATTCAGTGGGCGACACGACGCAGGCCTCAGCGCCGATCACCGTGCCCCCGAACTTTACCCTCGAAGTCGAGCGCACCGGGACAGGCGATTTGGACTTCGAGTTTCGGGGTAAAGACGACACCAAGTACCTCGACTTCGACACCTACCAAGCCGAGGACAAGAGCGGCCTCCGGTACCAAGTATCTGACTCGAAGGACAACCTGGGGAACGGCTTGGTTCATCCGGACCTCACGAAGCCGCTTGAAGTCGCACTGTGGGTTCAGCAGGGCCGTGTCCGGGCATATCTGGACGGCGAGCGAGTCGTCGATGTCAACCAAGTCACTTTTCCCGCCATCGACCATATAACGATCGAGCGGCATTGGCACACTGTCAGTCCTACGGGATATAACCCGACGGGAATCCGCAGCGTACGGTTGGCGGAATCCGCGCCGGATTTTTCGGCCCTGATTGCCTCGACTGGAAAATATGTGACGCACGGAATCTATTTCGATACGGATAGCGATCGTCTGAAGTCCGAGTCCGCTCCTGTCATCAAGCAAGTCGCCGCGGCTCTGGAAAAGAATCCGGCGCTGAAGCTGGAAATCGACGGCTACACGGATTCGGTGGGCGACGCGAACCACAATTTGGATTTGTCGAAACGCCGCGCCCAGGCAGTGCAGTCCGTTTTGGTAACCCAATTCGGGGTGGACGCCTCGCGGCTGAGCTCGAACGGAATGGGTGCGGGCAATCCGATCGGTTCGAACGATACGGCTGAGGGTCGCGCCACGAACCGGCGCGTCGAGTTCGTGAAGAAGTAGTCGCGCGGTGAAGGATATGCAAAGATAACGCCGTGCCATCTTCCAGCGAAAAGTTCTACTCCGCGCGAATAGTCGAACGGCGTGATATTTCCGACGACCTGTGGGTGATTCGCGTTGATCCGGGCGGGGACTATCGCTATCTGGCGGGCCAGTATGCAACCCTGGGCGTCATCGCCGGCGAAAAGCGATACGAAAGGCCCTATTCCATCGTTTCCGCGCCCTACGAAAAGCTGCTGGAATTTTTTTTTGAGCTGGTCCCGCAGGGCGAATTAACGCCCCGGCTTCACGAGTCGCGAGTGGGCGATCCAATCAGCTTGAGGAAGGCCGCGAAGGGAAGCTTCACGCTCGACCTTACCGGCGAGTGCCGCAATCACCTCCTGATTTCCACGGTTACGGGAGTCGCTCCTTTTGTCAGCTTCGTCCGCTCTCTCGAACACGATTGGATGGCAAAGAACTTTGGCGGTTCGCACAGACTGTTCATTCTGGAGGGAGCCAGCCGCTCCTGGGAGCTGGGCTACTCCGCGGAGCTCGAGAAGGCCGCGGGCGAAGTTCCTTGGCTAAGCTATGTGGCGACCGTGAGCCGCCCGTGGGAGGATCAAAAATGGAACGGAGAAACGGGCCGCGTGGACGACTTGATTCGAAAATATGCCGACATGTGGAATCTGACGCCCGGAAATACGAAAGTGTATCTCTGCGGGCATCCGGGGATGATTGAAAATTCGAAAGGTATTTTGAAGCGCCACGGCTGGCGCGACGACGGGATCAAAGCGGAGGCTTTCTTCGTCGTTCGCGACGTATCGGCGAGCTCGTGAGATGACCAGGGCTGCCCCGCTGGGCGACTGAATTTTGAACCGCCGCGACCTCAGAACTCGCACGCGCCTGGGCCCGGCTCGGATTCCGCGGCCGTGTCCGAGGTGACGGTTCACTACCAGCGTTCGTGCTTGAAGTAAATCACCGCGAGGGCGGGCATTCGAACGTGGATTGAAAACGGCTGGTTGTTCCAGGGAATTGCCTCGGCGTGCACCCCGCCCAGATTTCCGAAGTTGGTCCCGCCATACTTTTCCGAGTCTGTGTTCATGATTTCCCGGTAGAAGCCCGGCTCGGGGACGCCCACGCGGTAGCTATCCCGCTGGACCGGCGTGAAATTTGCGACCATCAGAATAAAATCGCCGGGATCCTTGGCTCGCCGCAAAAATGAGAGGACGCTGGAATCCGCGTCCGTGCAATCGATCCATTCGAATCCGTGCCAGTCGAAATCCACCTCATGCAGAGAACGTTCATTTCGATAGATCGCGTTGAGATCCGCTGCGAGGGACTGCAGCCCGCGGTGCGTATCGTATTGGAGCAGATGCCATTCAAGGCTCGTTTCGTGGCTCCACTCCGCGCGCTGGCCGAATTCACCGCCCATAAACATCAGTTTCTTGCCGGGATGCGCCATCAGGTAGGCCAAGAACAGGCGCATGTTGGCGAACTGCTGCCACAGGTCGCCGGGCATTTTGTTGATCAGCGAGCCCTTCCCGTGCACGACCTCATCGTGGGAAAGCGGAAGAACGAAATTCTCGGTGAACGCGTACAGCATTGAAAAGGTCATCCGATTGTGATGATACTTGCGGTAGATCGGATCGACGGCGAAATAACTGAGCGTGTCGTTCATCCAGCCCATATTCCATTTCAGGCTGAAGCCCAAACCTCCCAGGTAGGTGGGACGCGAAACCATGGGCCAGGAGGTGGACTCTTCCGCGATGGTCAGGACGCCGGGATGGCGGGCGTACACCACTTCGTTCAGCCGCTTGATGAATGCGATCGCGGCCAGATTTTCGCGCCCGCCGAATTCGTTGGGAATCCACTCGCCCTCGCGTCGCGAATAATCAAGATACAACATGGACGCCACTGCATCCACACGCAAGCCGTCGATGTGATATTTGTCAATCCAGAAAAGCGCGTTGGAGATCAGAAAATTCTGCACTTCGTTGCGGCCGTAGTTAAAAACCAGCGTTCCCCAGTCGGGATGCCGGCCCTGGCGCGGGTCGGCGTGCTCGTACAAATGCGTGCCGTCAAACTCGCCGAGGCCGTGGCCGTCGCTCGGGAAATGTGCCGGAGTCCAATCCAGAAAGACGCCGATTCCTGCCTGATGAAACCGGTCGACAAAGGCCATGAAATCCGCGGGCGTTCCGAAGCGGCTGGTTGCGGCAAAGTATCCCAGCGTTTGGTATCCCCACGAACCATCGAAGGGATGCTCCATCACGGGCATTAATTCCACGTGCGTGTAGCCCATGTGCTTCAGATAGGGAATGAGCTGATCGGCCAACTCGCCATAAGTCAGCCAGCGGTGGCCCTCCTCGGTGACCCGCCGCCAGGAGCCCAGGTGGATCTCGTAGACGGAGATTGGCGAGGACAGCCAGTCATTCCTCGTTCTCCATTCCACCCAGCCCGCATCGTTCCATTGGTGGTGGTCCAGGCGCGCAACGATCGATCCTGTGTTGGGCCGAAGCTCGGAACGGAATCCGTAGGGGTCGCTCTTCAAAAGGGGATATCCGCCGGACATGGGCCGAATCTCATATTTATAGACTGCGCCCTCCTCCAGCCCTGTAACGAAAAGCTCCCAGACGCCCGATGGGCCCCGGTTGCGCATGGGGCTAACGCGTCCATCCCAATGATTAAAATCTCCCACCACGCTTACGCGCATGGCGTTGGGCGCCCAGACGCCGAACTGCACGCCGGCGATGCCGTTAACGATCATGGGATGAGCGCCCATCTTCTCGTATTTCTGGTAATGCGTGCCCTCACCGATCAAATACAAATCAAAATCCGAGAGGAGCGGAGGAAACGCGTAGGCGTCATGAACTTCTTGCGTGGGTCGTCCCTCCACGTTGACTTTCCACCGGTAGATGTCCGGAGCAACCGGCAGGCTGGGAAACAGCGGCAATACAGCCTCGAATAATCCTTCGTGGCGGATGCGCCTGGCAGGAATCGGATCGAAGTGGTCCTTCAAAACGATGGAAGCTTCCGTCGCATGTGGGAAAAAGCCGCGCACCACCAGGCGCCGTTCTTCGTTTTCCTCAACGATATGCGGCCCGAGCAGACGAAAGGGGTCGCGGTTCTCCGCGCGCAGGAGCTGCGCAATGTCGCGTTCCAGTTCGCTCATTGGCTCGATTTCGGCCAGCGGCTCGCCCGAGTATGGATTTTCTACGCTCAACCCAGTTTCTCCCCCCTGCCTGAAGATCTGACCGGTGCCACAGTCTCCCATCATTCTAGCAGGGTAGCGCCCGGGAGGAACGGCTCATTGGAAAGCATGGTGGGAACCATAGCGAATCCGTTGGCGGTTTAAGCCGGAACGACGGGCAAGTGGCTGGCGTGCGCCGCCGGGGCGTCGGGACGGAAGGGCTCGCCCCTCTGCGAAGCAGAGCGGAAACAGCATGGCTTCAGGTAGCACAGACTTCAGTCTGTGGATTTCCGACAAAGCACCCAGACCGCTAGCTTCCGCAGAGACCGTTGTGCTTGCAAAGTTCCAATGGAAACCCACAGACTGAAGTCTGTGCTACTCAAAACACGAAGAATGAGTGACCGCACCGTGAGAAAAGCTCTTCCTTACTTGAGCTTATGGTAGAAACACTTGTTCACATAAATTAGCCCTCCGTAGGCGCCGGTGTTACTAAGTTACGCATAATCAGCAGTTTAAACATTTACCTTTATGGCGCAACGCTTGCTCTGCTTACTCCTGAACGCGCTCCGGACGGACCTCCGCAGGCCTTTCGGACCGCTCGAGTCAGGACCCAGGCGCGAATATGCCAAGCCATACCCGATCGCTCTACACGGTAACTAAATATGTCGTCTTTCTTGCTATTGGACTGGCGTTCAGCGGCACGCCGGTACGGGCCGAGTCGTACCTCGACGGCACCTATACCTGCGTGAGCGTTGAAATTGCCGGCAAGATCCATCCGTGCAAGGCTCCTTCGCTGGAAATGAACTCCGACGGGAGCTATCAGATCCTTGCCGAGCGCGGAACGTACGAAATTCTGAAAGGGCACTGGTTGATCCTTTCGGAAGCCAAAAATCATGGCCGAGCCCGCCTGGATGGCAGCAGAAAGATCATTTTTGAGTTCTTCTCCGGCGGCAAAAAGAGCACCATCACCTATCGCCGAAAGTATCAGCGGCCCCCGGGTTGGTTCTCCAGCTGAGAAGACCCGCCTTCGCGCCGCAGCCTTTGGCGCGTTTCGCCGGGTCGCTTCGAGCCCTCCACTAAGTAGTCCTCCACTAAGTAGCAGGTTGGAACAGCACAGACGAAGGTGTTCGCGATAGAAACTGCGGCTGGTTTTCCCCCGCATGACCCTCGATTGGAATTTCCTGTAAACTACTCTCATCCCAGTACTTGCGCCCCGCTTTTTTGCACTTGTATTTTTCGGCGATGGCGTCCCAGTTGCCATTATCTTCCGCATGCGGCCAAGCAACAGCGGTTCATCGGCCGCGTAAAGGGAGCTGGGGGAAACAATGTCGGCCACAACAACAACGCTACAGAATGCGGAACTCGAGGAAAATGCAGTGCAAAAATTATGGCGCGCGGTGATCGCCAGCACCGTGGAAGAATGGGTGAGCGGACCGCTTCGCAAAAAGCGTGAAGCGGAAGAGTTTCTATTCCGTGACAACCAGGATTATCGAACCGTTTGCTATTCGGCGGGAATCAACCCCGAAGACTTGCGATGCCGTCTGGAAAAAATTCGCTCGCGCCGGGTCGCGGACGCGCAGTCGCTAGCCGCGCGCAATTGAAATCGGTCGCGAGAACCCGGAAGGTTTGACGCGCGAGCCTCGTTCCGCTATGATGCCATCGCGGGGTGGAGCAGTCTGGTAGCTCGTCGGGCTCATAACCCGAAGGTCGTTGGTTCAAATCCAACCCCCGCAACCAATTTTGAGATCAAAGGCCGGGTTCCAGACGCCCGGCCTTTTTCTTTTCGTCCGGGCATTTCAACTTCGCGTAGTTTTCTGACCGCTTCCCCAACGGCAACGGCTCACTCTGATCGCGCTACACGCGCGCTACACGATGGATTCGATGCGCCGATCGGGTATAAACCAGATCGTGGCAACTACTACGTACAGGGCTAGAGCGATCCAGGGGCGCACGAACGCCAGCGGAATCGCCGCCGCGTAAATGGCGAAGGACACCATGCTTTTCTGATCCTTGCCCACGGCGAGAGCCAATCGCGAAGCCGGGCCATTGCATTTGATGATCGTTCGTTCCAGCAGAATGTAGGCAAGCGAGGAAAAGACCAGCACGAGTCCGTACGAGGCCGTCGGCAAAGCGGCGAAATGGCTTTCATCCATCCAACGAATTACGAATGGCACTAGCGATAGCCAGAACAGCAGCAGGAGATTGGCCCACAGAACCATGCCGTTAATCCGCTCGGTGACGTGAAACATGTGGTGGTGGTTATTCCAAAAAATGCCCACATTGGCGAAGCTGAGCGCGTAGGCCAAAAACACGGGTAGGCCAGCCCGCAGGGCGCCGAAATCGGCGCGCCCGGGAACTTTCATGTCCAACACCATGATCGTGATGATGATGGCGATCACGCCGTCGGTGAACGCCTCAACCCTTTGCTTGCCCACTGGCCCTCTCTTTTTTCAGACCCCGGCTGACGCTGCGCAGCGGTCGACATCGGGAGAGTGTACCTCACGGCACGTGTGGGAGATGCTCGATATGCAGCCTTGCGGCTGCTCTTTGGGGAGCTCAAGGCCGCGCGGCCAACACCCGGGTGCGAGCTGGAGGAATCACGCGCAATGCGAATTTCAAATTGACACCTTCAGAAAAACGAAAATAGAGAGCGATGAAACTCGCGGTGATATCAACGCGCGGTGCAATTCTGGTCCGACGTGCTCTTGCCCGTGATCTTAAAACAGGCTTGGTCAAAGTAAACTTGCGGCCCGACTTGCTGGTACATCAGGATGGTCTTCTTGCCGTTGAGGGCGCTTTGCGACGTCACAGTGCGGCGGAGTGTTGCGATCGACGATGGCCTGCCGGCCAGTGCTTCTTTCAAGATGCGACCCTTCAGCTTGCCGTTGCTGGACACATCGAATCCCAGAATTCCGGCCAGCGTGGGCTCAATGTCCGCGTTGCTGATGGGCGCCGGATCGATAAATTGCTTCTTAAAGTCCGGTCCGATTGCTGCCATGAAGTTGAAGGTGTTCGCTCGGCCGAAGCTTCCGTGCATTCCCTGGCCCTGTTGCAGCACATAATCGGTGATTTGAACGCCGGTCATATACGGCCGGGTGTCGTCCGTCGAGAATGTTTTGAACGCGACGGCGATGGTCGGCGTCGGAGTGAGGGACGAGCCGATCAGGCGAATCGTGCTGGAGGGCAACGCGCCCGGCACGTTTTTATAAGCGTCGTCCACAAACAGGCCGCCCACATAATCCTGCCTGGCCAGGAAGGCAACGATCTTCTTCACCAGCTCGGGATCGCGATGCGGAAGATAGATCAGATCGGAACCGCCATTCGCGGCGACGACAACTTTGGCGTCCGTCTCATTGGCTATTCGGCCGGTGCCGCCAATCAGCCCATTCCCGGCGACAGGGTGCTGGCGCACGGTGGGGAGTTGCTGCGCGGCGGCCGGATCCACTCTGGCAAAGATTTTCGTTCCGTCCGGGCCGTCGATCTGGGTGTCCGGATCGAACAGTGGAAGGCCCAATTCGTGCGCGAGATCGATGGAAACAAAGCCCACCGGCAGAAATCCGCTGTTAACCTCCTGGCGTCCTTGGGCGTCCTTGTAAATCCACCTCGCCGCGTAGCTCGACGTCGCGTGTCCCGCGGCGTCGATATCGTGTTTGCTGATCGTCGCGAATCCATGATCGGCCGTTAAAAATATATCGGTGTTGGCGGCGATTTGCGGATCGCTGTTGAGGCAGTCCAGGATTTGTTTCAGGTTATTGTCGGCGTTTCGGAGCGCCGCCTTTGACGTCGGGCCGTTGATTCCCGGAGCGAGCGTGTTCAAACTGTCGCCCTGGTTGTGCTGCGTCCCGTCCGGATCGCGCGACCAGTAAAGCATCGCGAAGGGCCGTCCGCTTTTCATGAATCTAGGCAGGACCACTTTACTCGCGGCATCCGCAAAATAGGCTTGCTGGACGTGGTTGGTGTCTTTCGTTCCGGGCGTGATGTTGTTTCCCGGAGGCTGCACGCGAACGGGCGTAGTCGTCGGAAGCCCGGCGCCGGCGAGAGCCGAGGCGATCTCCGGTGCAAGCGGCACGCCGTCCGGAGTGCCCGTGCCGTCATCGATGATGACCGTCTGCGGAATTGTGAAACCTCCGTTCGCGGGATTCAGTTGACTTACGTCCTGAATCGCGGCGGGGCCCATTTTGCCAATGGCGGCGGTGGTGTATCCGTGCCGGCGCGCGGCAGCGAGAAGCGTTTCCTCATTCAAATAGTTTCCGCCGAATTGAGCGTTCAGATCGCCGAGGACGCGGTCATTTTCAACGTACGGCGCATAGCTCCCGGGCGGTCGCCCGAAATTTCCATCCAGAAATATCGGATGGCCGATGTAGATTTGATTGCTGTAATCGCCGGTGTCGCCGAGATAGTGTCCGGTGGCTATGGCCGACGCATTGGCGGTCGTAAAGGTCGGGAAGAGCGAGTGGCTGTTCGCAAAATTCACGCCGTGGTTGCGAATCCAGAACATCGTCGGTGAATCGACGGCGTTGACCGATCCATGGCGCAAACCGTCGAAAACAAAAATGACGATATTGCGAGGTTTTGCACCGGCGGGCTCGTTCTGGCCGGAAATGAATTGGGCTGTGGCGAGCCATGCCCCCAGTCCCATCACCAGCCAAAGCACTCTGCTTTTCATTTCCGTCGCCTCCCGCGCTGGGAACGAGAATATCGAGCCGCGACCGCCCATGGCCACCACGGACATTTTGCGGTGAGCGGGCGGCTGGTGCAATGCCTGTTTGTGGATTTCCGCTCCGCCGCGTCGGTGTATTAACAATATCGTGAGCCGATATATTAGCTAAGTGTCCTGATTCCTTTGCGAAGCTGTTCGCGGGGCAAGATGGCCGTCCGTCACGAGGTATGACTCACGAAAAGAATACATCGAATCCTGTATATACTTTAAATGCCTGCATCGCTAGACTCGCCGTAGCTGCTACTCGGAGCCCAATTATTCCGGTCCGCCTTTTAGTTGTCGACGACCACGAAATCGTGCGCATGGGTGTGCGTATTCTCTTTTCTAACCGCGAGCAGTGGGAAATCTGCGGGGAAGCCCAGGATGGAGCGCAGGCGATTCAAATGGTTCAGGAGCTTTCTCCGGACGTTGTCATTCTGGACTTGACCATGCCCGTCATGGGCGGGTTTGACACCGCCAAGAGAATTCGCCGAGTTTCGCCATCTACGCGGATTATATTTTTCAGCATCCATGAAACGCCCACCACCGCTCGCTTGGTTGGCGCGGATGCTTTTGTATCGAAGGCCTCGGCGGCACAGGATCTCCCCCGCGCAATCACTCGAGTACTGGAGGGCCGTGGCAATCCCGGGCGTCCGATCCCGGAGTTCCTGGACTGATTTTCTGGAAAACCTTCCCGTTTAACGTTCTCCTCGCTGGGCAATAACTTGACTCAAGCTTGCTGAATTCAAAGCAACCGCAGCCTCTCAGCGTACGTGCGGTTTCGACGCCGATCGTTGCGCCGGGGCCAATCACGCGCGCAAGTGCGCTGGCGCGTCTCGATTGGGAACTGAGCTATAATCCCGCGGCAATTGTGGCGGGGTTCGTTTTCTTATTGCGACTCGGAAGGAGCGCGTCGAAAAATGGTGAACACCGGTTGGATTCGAAGCCTGAAATTATTGACGTTGGGCGCCATCCTGGGCGGGCTATTCGTATCGATGTGGGAGCATCCGGCGGCCGTCGCGCAGCAGAATGGTCCGCAGGCCACGGCCGCGTCGCTGCAGGTTGACGTGGCCCATTTGAAAGACCTTCTGCCGCCGCATTCCCATCCCATGGTCGAGGTCGGAATGTTCGCAGCGAATCTGTGGTTCGCGGGCGAGAAGCGAAACTGGCCGCTGGCCGATTATTATCTGAACGAAACGCGCAACCGCATTCGCTGGGAAGTGCACCTCAATCCAGGTCCGAAAGGTGCTGATGGAAATCCCGTGGACATGCAGTCCATTTTCGACGGAATCGACAACGGCACTTTGCCCAAGGTGCACAAAGCGATTGAAATGAAAGACAGCACACAGTTCACCGTCGAGTACAAAAGCTTGCTTGAGGATTGTTATTCGTGCCACAAGGCGGCCGGGCGTCCGTATCTGCGGCCGATGGTTCCGGTTTCCGGCGCGCAGCCGATCATCAACCTCGACCCCGGGGCCACTTGGCCGGAATAGGAGCTAGCGCGACGCTCGAATATAGGGCCGGGGAACACGCATTTTTCTGATCCCGTTTTGCCAAGATGAGAGGTATCGTTAACCGCGGTATCGTTAACTTCGGGGAGCGATCATGGCCTACAGTTATTCACGGCTTTTTGAAGAAGTCACCGGCCGTCCATTTGAGAATCGCCCGGTATTCGATCCTCCAAAATTGACTCCGCTGCGCAAGCCCGTCGCCGAGTCCACCATTGGCCTGTTTGCCAGCTGCGGGGCGCAATTGGCGGAGGACCCGGCGTTGGGAGAAACCGAGGACATTTCGTTTCGCCTTATTCACCGGGACACGCCGATGTCGCGGCTGGTGGTTGCGCACAAAACGAAAGTGCGCAAGTGGGCGGTCCAGGATTTGAACGTGGCATTTCCGCTGGAGCGGATGAGGGAGCTGGAATCCGAGGGTGTTTTCAAGAGGCTGGCGCATACCGCGGTATCCATGGTCGGCTCGATCCAGCGGTTCACGGAACTCGTCGAACAGACCGTCCCGGCGATCAAGCAGATTTACGATTCGCAGGGAGTCGACTTGGTTTTTCTGTTTCCGTTTTGCCCGGCCTGCCATCGCGCTACGACCGTCATCGCCAGGGCGCTGGAGGCGCGCGGGCTTCCCACGCTGAGCATGAGTGTGTTACTCGAGGCGGCGGAGGAAGCCAAGCCTCCGCGAACTTGCTTCCTGGATTTTCCTCTCGGGTGTCCCGCCGGAAAACCACAGGAGGCCGAACAGCAGCGCGCCATTCTTCGCAGCGCTCTGAAGATGGCATCCGACTTTGACGGAAAGCCCTGGCACATCAAATCGCTTCCGTTTCAGTGGTCGGCGGATGGAAGCCGCGCTTGGGAAGAGGAAGTCAGCGAGCTATACCGGAACGGCGGCCTCAAAATCGTCATGGCGCATCGGGACGAACACCATAAACAAGGTGAGTCGCTGGTGGGGCATGAGCGGGAATTTGCCATTCGCTGTAATTGCTAGCGGAATCCGGGGTGGCGCTCCATGAAAATGAAACTTCCTATCGATAGCTTCTGCGAAGACGTCCGGCGGGATTCGGCGGGGATCTCGAGACGCAGACTGCTTGCCGGTTTCGGCGCTCTGAGTGCAGCTGCCGTTGTGCCGGAATTTTTTCTCGATGCGCGAGCAGCGCGCGCCGCTGCCGGGCGAACCGGCATGATCGACGTCCATCATCACTTTTCGGCGCCGGGATTTATCGCAGCGATTGCCGCTCGAAAAACCAACCAGCGTCCCTTGGAGTTATGGACGCCGGGCAAAGCCGTCGAGGACATGGATCGAGGCGGAGTCGCGGCCGCCATCGTCTCGACCAGCGAGCCGAGCGTATGGTTCGGTGAAAATGAGGCGGCGCGGAAACTCGCGCGCGAGTGCAACGAGTATGGAGCACGCCTCATGTCCGATCATCCCGGTCGCTTCGGGATGTTCTCCACGGTTCCACTGCCCGACGTCGATGGCTGCCTCCGCGAAATTGAGTACAGCCAGGACACGCTGAAAGCCGACGGCGTATGCATGATGACCAGCTACCAGGGAAAATATCCGGGCCACCCGGCGTTTGAGCCGGTGATGAGCGAACTCAACCGGCGTAAGGCCGTGGTCTTCTTTCATCCGGTGAAAGCGGAGTGTTGCAAGGATTTGCAGCCGGAACTGGCGCCGGCGTTGATTGAACTTGGGACCGAAACCACGCGGGCTATCGCCAGCGTGATCTTCGACGGCACGGCTTCTCGCTATCCGGACATTCGTTTCATCTTTTCGCATGGCGGGGGAACCATGCCGTACCTGATGACGCGATTCGATTCGCTCGCGGCGCGTCCCGATATTGCCAAGCGCCTGCCAAACGGCTTGCTGCACGAAGTGCAGAAATTGTATTACGATACGGCATTTTTCTATGGCCCGTACTCCTGGCCGACGATTCTCAAGCTGGTGCCCGTCCCGCATATCTTGTTCGGCACCGACTTCCCGTTCGCCAGCGCGGGGATGGTGGCCAAAGGGCTGAGCCAAGTTGGGTTGAACGCCCGCGATCTGCGAGCGATCGAGAGGGAAAACGCGGTCGATCTGTTTCCGCGTTTTAAGTAGAACAGGCTGCAGCCTGTCAGGTTTAAATTGCGGCCGAGCTTGTATATCAACCAGAAAGGTTGAACAGGCTGCGGAAAAAGTACTCTATCAGAAAAGAAAGAGAGATTCCTCGCTGCGCTCGGAACGACAAACGGATGGGGCGACTTTTTCCGCGGCCTGTGAAGCCTGTTCTGCATTGGCCGTATGGTGTATATTCTGCGCTAACAAGTCACATGTGGGGGTTCTTTCGTGAAAATTCGGTGGCTGTACTTTCGCGCGCCGCTGCTTTGCGCACTCGCGTGCTTTGTGTTTGGTTTCCGCGAGCCGCCGCCCGCGCGCGCTCAGGGGCAGGATCGCGCGCCGGAATATTATGCGGCTGACATTCAATACGGCGCGCAAATTTTCGCCACCCAGTGCACGCCGTGCCATGGAACAAACGGCGATCAAATCCCCGGCGTCAATTTCCGCGCGGGTCAATTCAAACGCGTGGTGACCGACAACGACCTGCGGGCTACCATCACCACCGGCGTTCCCGGAACTGCGATGCAGCCATTCGCATTTGGGGCGGCTGAGTTGATGGGCATTGTCTCCTATCTTCGCAACATGAACAGCTACGACGCCAAGGGCCTGCTGATTGGCAACGCGGGACGCGGCAGGGAGCTGTTCACGGGCGCGGGCAACTGCACGAGTTGCCATGCTGTTAACGGGAAAGGCCCGCGCGTCGCTCCTGATCTGGGCGACGTCGGAGCCCTGCGGACCGCCGAGCTCCTGCACCGCACGCTCATCGATCCCGCCGGTTCGATGTTGCCGGCCAACCGGCCGGTACGGGCAGTCACCAAGGACGGCAAAGTCATCAACGGCCGCCGCCTCAATGAAGACACGTACACCGTGCAGCTGATCGACGAGCAGGAGCACCTTGTTTCGCTCGCGAAAGCCGACCTGCGCGAATTTGAAGTCCTCAAGACCACACCCATGCCATCGTACAAAGATAAGTTCAGCGCGCAGGAGCTGGCTGATCTGGAGGCCTACCTACTTTCCCTCAGAGGTGTGAAATGAACCATCGTCGGCGCATTCCACTTTTTTTGGCGCTTGCGTTGCTCGTTCCATTTGCGATGCGCGCCCAGGTCACCAATGAGCGCCTGCTTCATGCCACGGACGCGCCCCAGAACTGGCTGATCTATTCGGGCAGTTATGCTAGCCAACGGTATAGCCTGTTGCAACAGATCGATCCCACGAACGTCAAGAAACTCGAACTGAAATGGGTTTTTCAGGCGCAATCGCTGCAGAAATTTGAAACAACACCGCTGGTCGTCGACGGCGTCATGTATCTTACGCAGTCGCCCAACGATGTTGTGGCCCTGGACGCCAAAAGCGGGCGCGTTTTCTGGATCTACCACTTCTCGGTGTCTCCCGCCGCCCGGCCCTGCTGCGGCATTGTGAATCGCGGCCTGGCGATCCTGGGAGACACGCTCTTCATGGCAACGGTCGACGCGAATCTTGTGGCGATCGATGCAAAGGACGGACACGCGCTCTGGGTGAAGAAGGTAGCCGATGCCTCCGCGGGCTACGCCATGACCATGGCTCCGCTGGTCGTCAAGGATAAAGTAATCGTGGGCGTCGCCGGCGGCGAGTTCGGCATTCGCGGATTCGTCGCGGGCTTCGAGGCTGCGACCGGCGAACAAGTCTGGCACACCGATACCATTCCCGATCCCGATCAGCCCGGCCACGATAGCTGGCGCGGAAGCGACTGGGAGCATGGCGGCGCCCCAGTCTGGATGACCGGTTCGTACGATCCCGAATTGAATTTAACCTATTGGGGAACCGGGAATCCTGGACCCGATTTTAACGCCGCTCAACGCATGGGCGACAATCTCTACTCGGACTCCGTGCTGGCTCTTGACCCTGACACTGGCAAGATGAAGTGGTATTTCCAATTCTCGCCCCACGATCCTTATGACTACGACTCGGTGCAGGTTCCCGTGCTGGTCAATGCGGATTGGAACGGCAGCCCCCGAAAATTAATGTACTGGGGCAATCGCAACGGATTTTTCTATGTTCTGGACCGCGCGACAGGGAAATTTCTTGCCGGGAAGCCATTCGCAAAGGTCAACTGGGCGAGCGGGCTGGACGCCAATGGGCGTCCTATTACCACGCCGCAACCTCCGGGTCAGCCAACCTATCCGGGCATTCAAGGCGCGACGAACTGGTATTCGCCGTCCTACAGCCCGCGTACGGGACTTTTTTATCTCTCCACGTGGGAAGACTACGGCACGGTTTTCGCCGGAGTGAACGCGGACTACAAGGAGGGCACGCGCTTCGCCGGCGGCGCCAACACCGCTCCGATCCCCGGAGCTGATAATCCGGGTGGCATCCGACAGGGGCCGATCAACACCTATACCGAAGCGCTGGCTACCGGAGGTGTGGTGGCTCTCGATCCGCAGACCGGGCAACGAAAATGGAAATACGCCGAGCACGACGTCAACACCAGCGGAATCCTGACCACGGCTACGGATGTGCTCTTTGTCGGCGGCAGGGAAGGATATTTTCAGGCGCTGGATGCCCGCACCGGGACGCTTCTGTGGAAAGAAAACCTTGGTGGTGAAATCATCGATGGGCCGATTAGTTTCCAGGTGGACGGCAAGCAATACATCACGATTGCGTCGGGGAACAGTTTATTTGCGTTTGGGCTGCCGGAGTGATTTTCGTAGGGCAGGCCTCACAGGCTGCGGAAAAAGTCGCACCACGCGTTTGTCATTCCGAGCGGGGCGAGGAATCACTCTTTCTTTTCTGATAGTTAAGCCGGTGTCCTACTTGCGGGTCGCTGCGTTTTCTGTGGCTGAGGACATTACTCCTGCCGGGACGGCCTTCTTCTTTTTTCTCGATTTCGGCACGGAAGGCTCCGCAGCGGGCGAGTCCTGCATCGGCAAATTGAAGCGGCGAATTCCGTCGTAGGAGTGCAGAGCGGCGGCTACCGCGCCCGCCGTGGGAACCAATCCGATTTCGCCGGCACCCTTGGCTCCGTAGCCTCCTATTTCGTCCGGCACTTCGATCAGGATCACGTCTATCTGCGGCGTTTGCTTTGCGCCCAAAATTCCGCAGTCGCGCAACAGCAGGGAATCCGGCACGCCATTCGTGGAAGTGAAATTTTCCGAAAGCGAGTAGCCGAGGCCCATGTGCACGCCGCCCTCGATTTGTCCGGCGCAAGCCTTTGGGTTGATGGCGTGCCCAACATCGTGAGCCGCTATAACGCGTTCCATGCGCCCATCTTCGCCGAGGATCACAAGCTGGCAAGCGTAACTGAATGTCATATGCGTCGTCGGATTTTTCAGCGCCTCGGGCGTTCCCGGCCGGGTGGTGAAATCGCAGACATACTCGCCGCGATATTCGCGGCCGATCAGTTTTTCAAGCGGCAACACTTTCAGGTCCGCGGCGAACTTTTGTCCCGCGCGCTGCGCGGCGGCGCAACTGAGCGTCGTGGCGCGCGAAGCCCAGGCCTCGCCGCACTTTGCGCCCATTTCCTTGTCCCAGCGCACGGTCATGATATCAGGCGATAGTCCCGTCTCTTCCACCACCGCTTGCCGCACCGTTGTGAAAACGCCCTGTCCCATTTCCGTGTAGCCATTTAGAATTTCCACGTGTGGGCCTTCCACGACGCGGATGATCAGATAGCCGCTTTCGACCGCGCCGTTCCCGATTCCGGTGCTCTTGATTCCACAGCCCAAGCCGGCATATTTCGCATTCTTGTAGATGTCCTTCACTGAATCGAGCGCCACGCGCATGCCGCGAACGCTTTCCCGCATAATCTGGCCGGTGGCGAAAGCGTCGCCCGGATTCAGAATGTTCCTTTCGCGGATGTCGTAGCCATCGACGCCTGCCTTTTCCGCGAGCAAATCCATTACGCCCTCCATGGCAAACTGAGCCTGGTTGCTGCCGAAACCCCGCATCGCGCCGCTGGTTGGGTTATTGGTGAACACCGCCTTGGAGACCACATCCACGTTGGGTACGCGGTAGACGCCGCAGGAGTGGCACGCGGCGCGCAACAAGCATTTGCCGCCTGTGCCCGCGTATCCGCCGGTGTCGCCCACAATGCGAGCGCGCACCGCGAGCAGGTGACCCTCGGCATCCGCGCCGACTTTGTATTGCAGAGTCATCGGATGGCGCTTGACGTGGTGTTGCGTCGATTGCTTGCGCGTCAGAACGGTCTTCACCGGACGCTGTAGGAGGAATGCTGCGAGCGCGGTTTGCGCCTGAATCGTGATTTCTTCCTTTGCGCCGAAAGCGCCGCCGCTGGCGGCCAGCTCGACTTCCACTTTTTCCGGCGGCAGCTTCAGGGCCTCGGCGATCATTTTCTGATCGTACGTGGAGCCTTGGCTCTGCGAGTAAAATTTAATTCCGTCGCCTTGAGGTATTGCCAGGCAGGCTTCCGGTTCGAGGAATGCCGGCTCGATCGGCTGCGTCGTCCAGGTCTGCTCGATGATGTGCGCGGAGTTCGCGAATGCAGCTTCCACGTCGCCGCGAGAGAAGGCTGTGGTATCGAGGACATTGTCGTGCACCCACAAGTTGCCGGGAGGGTGCACCTGCGCCGCGCCGGGCTGCATGGCAGCAAACGGATCGGTCACCGGCTCGAGCACAGTGTAATCGACTTTTACTTTGTCGGCGGCCTGGCGCGCATGGAACGCCGTATCCGCAACCACCATGGCGAGAAAATCTCCCACGCAGCAGGTGGTCTCCCCAACCGCCACGAACATCGGGAGGTCGGGATAATTGAGTCCCGTGCCGCGCTCTCCGGGGACGTCGGCTGCGGTGAAAATTCGTACGACTCCTGGCATGGCTAGTGCTTCCGAGAGATCGATGGAGTTGACTTTCGCGCGCGGGTGCGGGCCTAGCACCATTCCGCCGTGCAACATTCCAGGCACGCTCATGTCATCGACGAAGGGTCGCTCGCCAAGCGCCTGCTCAAAGCCACGATAGCGGGAAGGCGAATCGCCGATTCCAAATCCATTCCCGTTTCGGTTCCCATTCCCGTTGCCGTTCTTGCCCTGCGCGTAGACGGGGGTGCGGCTCAGTCCGTAATCCTCTCCGAAATAGGAATGCCGGCGAGGTTCTTTTCGCGGCAGCTTGCCGCCGTTTTTCCAGGCTTCACCCGCCGTCTGGATGGCATCGACGATCCGAGCATAGCCGGTGCAGCGGCACAGATGCCCGACCAGCCCCTGCTTCACTGCCTCACGATCATCCGTGCACCCTTGCCGCAACATGGAAGAAGCGCGCACCACAATCCCTGGAATGCAAAAGCCGCACTGGACACCGCCCTCCAGCACAAATGCTTGTCCCAGCACCTCACGCATATCTTCCGGAAGGCCCTCTAGCGTCACGACATCCCGACCTTCCATCTGTTCCGGTTTCCTCAGGCAAGATAGAGCGGGCCGGCCATCCACCAGGATCGCGCAGCAGCCGCAGGTTCCTTCCGGAGCGCAGCCATTCTTCGGAGACACGATGCCGCATTCCTCACGCAGGACTTCGAGGAAATGCATCCCCGGCTCGTAGGAGCAGGTGGTGCGTTTTCCGTTCAAGATGAAGCTGGTATTCGGCATAGGACCGTCACTGCTCCAGGGACAAAAGCCAAGCCACTCACTGCATTATACATCGCTTGCCTCCGGGAATAAACGGCTCCATATTGAGCACGTACCGCCTGCCGGGTATTCGTGCTTTCGTGCCAGGGAATTGGCTATAATACTGAGGCAATGTACAATCGCGGTGGGCCCCAAGGAAGACCTTCCCCGCCGATGCTTGCATAAGATGACGAGTCCCTACGTAATCGTGACGCTGGTTTTTTACGCGGCGAGCCTCGCCCTGTACATCTGGAACCTGCGCGAGCCGTCGCGGGTGGCAGGCATCGGCGCGACCTTGTGTCTGATCGCGGGATTGGCGCTTCATTACCTGGCCCTGCTTGCCCGGTCGCGGTTGATTCATGCCGTGCCGTATGATGACCTCTTCGGTTCGCTTTCACTTTTTGCCTGGCTGCTAGCCGCTACCTACCTGTGTCTTGAGGCGATTCACCGCAAGCGCGCGGTCGGCCCGTTCGTGCTGCCGACCGTGTTAGGAGTATTTTTGCTCGCGCATCTGCCCGAAGCCAAACCGATCAAGGCTCCTCCGGCCCAGGGGCCGCTGTTTGCATTCCACGTCACGCTCAATATTCTGGCGTATTCGGCCTTTGCTCTCTCCTTTGTGCTCAGCATCATTTATCTGGTTCAAAACCGGCGTTTGCGGAAACGTAAGCTGGGCGTGGTGGGGTGGCGGTTTCCGGCGCTGGAGGTTCTGGAGCGCATGGCTCGCAGCAGCGTGCTGATCGGATGTGTTTCGCTCGCCGCTGGAATGACGGCCGGATTGATCTGGGCGCACCGGATCGAGGGACAGTATTGGGACGGCGATCCCAAGGTAATTATCACGGTCGTGATTTTCCTGTTCTATGTTGGGTACACATTTCTGTCGAGGACGGCGGCATGGCGCGGGGCGCGCGCTTCGGCGCTGTGCATATTCAATTTCATGTTCGTGATTTTCAGTTACAGTATTGTGAATCGGTACCTGTCGCATTTTCACCGCTATTTCTGAAACGGCTATGCGGGCGATGAATTCGGGGAGTGGATCGGGCGTTTTGTAGATGGAAATTGTTCTTATCGGACTGAATCACAGGACGGCCTCCGTCGATTTGCGGGAGCGGCTTGCTTTCACGCCGGAGCAGGCCCGTGACGCCGCCGAACAGTTACGTTCGCGCGGCATTCTCGAGGAGTCGCTGGTTTTGTCCACGTGCAATCGCAGCGAGCTCTACGGAGTGCCTCACGAGAACGCGGCGGACAGCGCGGGCGCGGTGGAATTGTTCGTGGCCTCCTTCCATCAGCTTTCCCTGCACGAATTGGACGGTTCTCTCTACAGGCATCGGGACAGCCATGCCGTGCGGCACCTGTTCCGCGTAGCGGCGGGTCTCGATTCCATGCTGCTTGGTGAAGCGGAAATTTTGGGGCAGGTCCGTGACGCTTACCAAATCGCGCTGGACCGCGGCGAAACCGGACCGGTCCTCAATCGCATGTTCCAGGCGGCTCTGGAAGTCGGCAAGCGAGTGCGCAACGAGACGGAACTTGGCACGCGTCCCGTTTCCGTGGCCTTCTCCGGCGTGAAGCTTGCCGAGCGCATTTTCGGAAAACTGAACAATCATCGCGCGCTGATTGTCGGAGCGGGCGCCACGAGCGAGCAGGTTGTACGGCACCTCTGCGACCGCGGCGTCAAGCAGTTGCGTGTGCTGAATCGCACCCCGGAGCACGCCGTGGATCTGGCGGCGCGTTTCGGCGGGGAAGTCGTGCCATGGGAAAATCTTTCCGCGGCGCTCGACTGGCCCGATTTGATTGTCACTTCTGTCTCTGCGGGCGAACCGATCCTGACGCGCGCGATTATCGAACGCGCCATGGCCGCGCGCGGCAATCGCGCCCTGCTCTTGATTGATCTGGGCGTTCCGCGCAACGTGGCCGCGGATGTCGGCGAGGTTTACAACACGTATCTGTATAACATCGATGACCTGACTGAAATTGTCGAGCAGAACAAGAAGGCTCGCGTGGGCGAAATTCCCCGCGCCGAAGCGATCATCGACGAGCAAGTCGACAAATTCCTGCACTGGCAGGCTGGAGTGGCCGCGGGCGCGGTGCTCGGAGATCTTCGCAGCAAGCTGGCCGCCGAGCATGAAGCCTTCGTGCAGGATCGTCTCGCGTCCATGTCTCACCTTTCCGACGGGGACCGCGCGCAGGTTGCCGCCATGCTGCGGGAATTTCTGGATCGTGTGGTGCTCACTCCGGCCGAGCGCATGCGCGGCATTCCGGAATTGCGCAGAAAACTCCAAAATTTTGAAGCCATCCGCGATCTGTTCCACCTCGATCGGGAGAAGCCTTGAAGGCATTGCGAATCGGCAGCCGGGGCAGCGCTCTCGCTCTGTGGCAGGCGCGGAGCGTCGCGCAAGAGCTGCTTAAAGCGACCGGGGCTGAGCCTGAGATCGTTATTATTAAAACTTCCGGCGATAAATTTCAGCAGGCCAGTTTCAGCCAAATTGGGACCAAGGGAGTTTTTATCAAGGAACTCGAAGATGCGTTACTCGATGGGCGTATCGATCTGGCTGTCCACAGCATGAAGGATGTGCCCACGGATTTGCCGGAAGGATTGACCATCGCCGCCATCGGAAAGCGCGAAGACGTGCGCGACGCACTGCTTTCATCGAATGACGCCACGCTCGCGTCGCTGGCTCATGGTGCTCGTGTCGGCACCAGCAGCCTGCGCCGTCAGTCGCAATTGCTTTATGCGCGGCGCGATTTGCGTGTCCTCGAACTCCGCGGCAATGTGGACACGCGGATCGAAAAGCTGAAGCGTGGAGATTACGACGCGATTGTCCTGGCCAAGGCCGGTCTAGATCGCCTGGGCTTGAGCGCGAACATTAGCCAGGTACTGCCGCAAGAAGTGAGCCTTCCGGCGGCGGGACAGGGCGCCATCGGTATCGAATCTCGTGCACTGGACACGGAGACCCTGCGCGTGCTGCAGGGGTTGGACGATGCCCATAGCCGTAGCGCGGTGACCGCCGAGCGCACCGCGCTCGCGGGCCTCGGTGGCGGGTGCCAGGTGCCCATCGGCGCATGGGGCCGGGTGGAAGGCGAGACACTCACGCTTGACGTCGCCGTACTTTCGCCCGATGGCACGCGGCGGCTGCGCGAGAAAAGCTCCGGAACGTCGCAGGAGGCCGAAGCGATTGGCAAGCGAGTTGCACAAAAATTGCGCGACGCCGGCGCCGCAGGTTTGCTGGAGCGCGAAAGCCGCGGGACGCGCGCGTGAGTGAAACGAAACCACTGGAAGGAAAGCGGATTGTAGTTACGCGGTCCATCGAGCAGGCTCGCGATCTGCTCGTGCGCCTCGAAGCCATGGGCGCAACCGTGCTGCTGTTCCCCGCCGTTAGTTTTTCCGAGCCCACCGAAACTACCGAGCTGGATCGAGCGATCCTGTCGATCGGTAAGTTCGATTGGATCCTGTTTACGAGCGCCAACGCCGCAAGGTTCTTTGCGGGCCGTTGCCGCAAGCTGGGAGTGGAGCCGCGCCAGAACGGAACGTATAGCTGCGCGGCAGTCGGCCCTGCCACGGCGAGCGCCCTGGCCGCGGAAGGATTTTTCGTGAACCACGTGGCGCAGGAATTTCTTGGAGCCGCGCTCGCGCAAGAGCTTTCGGCATCGCTTCCCGGCAGGAAAATTCTGTTGCCGCGCAGCGAACGTGCGCGGCCGGATCTTCCGAACGCTCTCAAGGCCGCCGGCGCGACGGTCACCGAGGTGGTGGCGTATCATACGGGAGGCGTGGGAGTGATCGTACCCGAAGTGATGCGCGCGATTCGCGAAGCGGACGTGGATATTATTTCTTTCTTCAGCCCGTCCGCGATTGCGAATATGCGTGATGAACTCGGTGAGGAAGTAATGGCCCGTCTGGGCGCAAAGGCCGTGCTTGCCGCGGTCGGCCCGGTGACGGCCGGGGCATTGCGCTCTTCCGGTTTGCGTGCTTCGATCGAAGCGCCGCTGGCCACCGCCGAATCCATGGCCTCGGCAATTGCAAATTACTTTTCAGCGGACGCAGAGTCAAAAGCGAGGAGTGTATGACTTTCCCTGTTACCCGTCCGCGCAGGCTGAGGCGCAGCGAAGCGATTCGCTCCCTGGCGCGCGAGACGCGGCTTTCGACGCACGGATTCATCTATCCGATGTTCGTCTGCCCGGGCAAGAATGTCCGCAACCCCATCGCGTCGATGCCGGGAGTCGCGCAACAGTCGGTCGATACCTTCCTTGAGGAATGCCGTGAAGTCGAGCAGCTTGGCATTCCGGGAATCATCCTGTTTGGCATTCCGGAGAAAAAAGACGCGCTCGGCACGGAAGCCTATGCGGCTGACGGCGTGGTGCAGCGCGCCATCGAAGCGGTCCGCGGCGCGAATTTGAATTTGCTGGTGATGACCGACGTCTGCCTCTGCGAATACACGGACCACGGACACTGCGGGATCGTTGAAAACGGCGAAGTGAAAAACGATCCAACACTGGAATTGCTTGCGGCTGAAGCGTTGTCGCACGCCCGGTCGGGTGCCGACATCATTGCGCCGTCGGACATGATGGACGGGCGCGTCGGCGCGATCCGCAAGGCGCTGGATGGCGCCGGTTTCCAGGACGTGGCCATCATGAGCTACGCCGCGAAATACTGCTCCGGCTTTTACGGGCCGTTCCGCGAGGCGGCGGAATCCGCTCCGCAATTCGGCGACCGGCGCGGCTACCAGATGGATCCGGCCAACGCGCGCGAGGCGCTCCGCGAAGTCGAATTGGATCTTGCCGAGGGCGCCGACATGGTCATGGTCAAGCCCGCGCTTGCCTATCTCGACATTATTCAGCGGGTGCGGGAAACCTTCAGTATTCCAGTTGGTGCGTACAACGTCAGCGGCGAATACGCCATGGTCAAGGCCGCGGCCGCGAACGGCTGGATCGAAGAAAAGCGAATTGCGCTGGAAATTTTAACCGCGATTCACCGCGCGGGCGCGAGCATCGTGCTGACGTACCATGCCAAGGACGCGGCGCGGTGGTTGAAGAACTGCTGAAACCGTACGTTTTATCCACAGACAAATGAGCTCACCCAAAGTCGTTAAAATGCAGCGGCCCCACTCCGAGGAAATATTTTGCCGGGCTACAGAAGTGCTCGTTGGCGGCGTCAACAGCCCGGTGCGCGCGTTTCGCGCCGTGGGCGGCGAACCCATCGTTGTCGATCGCGCCGCCGGCGCTCGCCTGTGGGATGCCGACGGAAACGAATACATCGATTACGTCTGCTCGTGGGGCGCGTTGATTCTGGGCCACGCCCATCCGAAAGTCGTTCAAGCCATCACCGAGCAGGCACGGCGCGGCACGAGTTACGGGATGCCGACCGAACTCGAAGTTGCATTGGCTTTGCGCATCCGACGAGCTCTTCCTTCCTGCGAGAAAGTTCGATTTGTAAGCTCGGGCACGGAGGCAACCATGAGCGCCGTGCGCCTGGCGCGCGCCGCCACCGGCCGGGACTTGATCATTAAATTTGACGGCTGCTATCACGGCCATTCCGACAGCTTTCTATCCGAAGCGGGCTCGGGCCTGGCCACGCTGGGAATCGCGGCGTGCCCGGGCGTGCCTCAGGCGCTCGCGGAACTGACGCTGAATGCTCCCTACAATGACGCGGCGGCGGTTCAAAAGCTTTTTGATTTGCATCGCAAGAAAATCGCCGCGGTCATCGTTGAGCCGATTGCAGCCAATATGGGCGTGGTTCCGCCGGGCCCCGGTTTTCTGCAGGCGCTGCGCGATCTCTGTACGCTGCACGGCGCCTTGCTGATCTTTGACGAAGTGATTACCGGTTTTCGCGTGTGCTACGGGGGCGCGCAGAATTTGTTTGGAGTGACGCCGGAATTGACCACGCTCGGAAAAATCATCGGCGGTGGTTTGCCGGTGGCCGCTTACGGAGGCCGGCGCGACCTGATGGACCGAATTGCCCCGCTAGGCCCGGTTTATCAGGCGGGAACGCTCTCCGGCAATCCGCTGGCGATGAGCGCGGGAATCGCCTCGCTTGACTTGCTGGCCGAGCCGGGATTTTATGACGCGCTCGACGTCAGAACCCGGCGCCTCGGTGACGGCATCGTCGCGGCAATCATCGAAACGCGCACGGCAGCTACGGCGGTTCGCGCCGGTTCGCTACTCACGCTCTTTTTCTCGCGTGACCCGGTAACGAATTATGCCGCCGCGAAAAAATGCGACACGCGGAGCTTTGCCGCGTTCTTCCGCGGAATGCTCGACCGCGGCGTATTTCTTGCGCCATCGCAGTTTGAAGCGCTGTTCGTATCCGCTGCCCATACGGACGCGGACATCGATCGTACGCTCGCGGCTTGCCGCGAAAGCCTGGCCGCCGCGGTCAAATAACTGGAAGCCATAGCCATTTCATAAATAGCTTGGTGGGACGCGGCTTTTAGCCGCGGCGTCAGAACCTGGGCGAGTGCCGGCCTTTAGACCCTGGCGTTTCAAGGCTGCACGCCGAACCAGCATTTATGAGATGGCTTATGGCTTCTACACACACTTATCTTGCAGAATTAGATAGCTTCGGATCGGTTGCAGAGTGTGTCCGAGTAGCTCCAGCGTCCGCCGGCTCAACTCTCAAATCAAGAAGGAGCAGGAATTCATGCCCGACGAACTCAGCGAATTGCAGGAGAATGCGGAACACGGCCGCGAAAATCCTTCGCTAGCGCCCATTTCCGTAACCATGGCCATTCTGGCCGTGTGCGTGGCGGTAGTCTCCTTGATGGGCCACCGCTCTCACACCGAGGAACTCATGATGCAGAATCGTGCCACCGACCAGTGGGCGTACTACCAGGCGAAAAACATTCGTCTCCATAATTATGATATGAGTCTTGACTTGCTTCCGCTGATGGAATTCAAGGACAAGGATCAGGCCGGAAAAATCCAGGAAAAATATAAAGCGCAAGTCGACCGCTATACCAAAGAGCAGGCGGATATCGAAGTGAGGGCCAAAGATTTCGAGAGCGAATCGGCGCGAGCACAACGCAAGGCGGACCGCTACGATCTGGGAGAAGTGTTTCTGGAAATTGCGCTGGTGATCTCCTCGCTCGCTCTGCTGTCAAAAAAGCGCGTCTTCTGGTTTTTGGGGATCGCCGCAGGGCTCGCGGGACTCGGCGTTGCCGCAACCGCGTTGTTAATGCACTGACGCCCGCGGGGAAGTGACTCACTGCGCCGGCGGCGCCGTTCGCAGCCGCAACGTCACCACCTCGCGAGTGAGTTGATCGATCCGTTCGAGAAGCTCCCTGTGCCGAGATTCGTCGGGCGCGGGCTTCTTCCCGGCAAAAGTAATAACGCCGCTTGGGTCGAGCGTCGCGCGATCCACTTCCTCGAGGCTCCCGAATCCCTGCTTGTGCGCCGCGGCCACCAGTTCCTGGCGGGTGAGCACCTCTTTCGCAAGCATGTCATCGAGAACGCGTCCCTTCTCCATCAGGACCGTTGGATTGCCTTCGATCAGCGAGTCGAGCTTTTCATGCCGGAACAGGAATCGTACCACCAGAAAATTGACGAAGAGCAACGTCGCCGCGCCGATGATTCCGCCCGTCACGCTGTTATCGTCGCCGATGATGGCGTTCTGCACTGTGTTCGACAGCGTAAGCAGCACCACCAGGTCGAATGGATTGAGCTGCGCCAACTCGCGCTTTCCCGCCAGGCGCAGGCCGATCACAAGAAACAGGTAAACCACGATCGGACGCAGTATTTTCTCAGCGATGGGAAGTCCGAGAACAAACATGTCGGTCCAAACTTTAGAGTGCATCCGGTTGCTCCTCAACGATGAATATCTGGCTCTGGCACATTGGATCGGGCGATGGCTATCGCGCCTGCCAAGTTTCTCAAGCCCCGCGGAGCGTAACACGCCCGCAGCGGGATAGAACGCGTAACGTTTGTGCCGCCTGGACCGCAGCTGCCCCATCCAGCCTCGTCACTTTGCTGCTTCATCGCTACGCTTGACGCGATGGGGCTGCTCTTGTATATTTGTCTTTGCCATGAATTATTCCGCGAGATATCACGGTCATCATCATCACCACGTCGCAAGACCGTGCCCGCGGAGGCTTGAGTAGCGCATCGAAATTCGCACTCATCGGCCCGCTGGCGCGGCAAGCGCCAGCGGGTTTTTTATTTTATGGCGGCTATGTCCGGCATCTGGAGGGGCAATGGATTTGGATTTCAAGAAACTTGACGGCCTGGTGCCCGCAGTCATTCAAGACTGGGCGTCCGGAGAAGTTCTCATGCTCGGCTTCATGAACGCCGAGGCCTACGCCGCGACGCAGTCGAGCGGGGAAGTCACGTTTTTCAGCCGCTCGCGCAACAAGCTGTGGCGCAAAGGCGAGCAAAGCGGGCACGTTCTGAAGGTGCGCGATATTCGCGTCGATTGTGACGTGGACGCATTGCTCATCCGTGTGGACGCGCTTGGTCCGGGGGTTTGCCATGAAGGTTACCGCTCCTGTTTCTTCCGCCGGCTTTCACCGGCGGGTGATGCCGAGGTAGTCGCGGAACGCACCTTTGACCCCAACGCAGTCTATGGAAAGGAAGCGCGCCGATGAGCGTCCTTCGCCTGGGAATTCCCAAGGGCAGTCTGCAGGATGCCACCATTCAGCTATTCGGCAAGGCCGGATGGCGCATTTCGATTAACTCACGCAGCTATTTTCCGGGTATCGACGATCCTGAAATCAATTGCATGCTCGTTCGCGCGCAGGAAGTGGCGCGTTACGTGGAAACTGGCGCGCTGGATGCCGGAATTACCGGTCGCGACTGGGTGTTCGAGACAGGTTCCAAGGTCGCGGAAATCGGCGAACTGATGTACTCGAAACAGAGTCTTTCACCCGTGCGCTGGGTGCTGGCCGTGCCGGAAGATGGGCCGGTGCAATCCGTGAAAGATCTTGCCGGGAAAGTGATCGCCACCGAAGTCGTAAACCTCACCAGGCAATATCTTGCGCGTAACGGCGTCTCCGCAAGGGTGGAATTTTCCTGGGGCGCGACGGAGGTCAAAGTGCCGCAGTTGGCCGACGCCATCGTCGAAGTTACCGAAACCGGATCTTCGCTGCGCGCGAATCACCTTCGCATTGTGGAAACGATACTCGAATCGCGCACCGTGCTGATCGCCAATCATGCCGCGGTCGCCGATTCCTGGAAATCGGAAAAACTTTCCAACCTCTTTTTGTTGCTGTCCGGCGCGATCGCGGCCTATACGAAAGTGGGTATCATGCTGAATGTGCGCAAGCAGCAGCTCGCTGCCGTCCTTGCCGCGCTGCCCGCGCTCAAGAATCCAACGGTTTCCACGCTCAGCGATCCCGAATGGATCGCCGTGAACACCATTATCGACGAAGATGTTGTCCGCACCATTATCCCGCGCCTGAAAGCCGCGGGCGCGCAGGGAATTGTCGAGTATCCGCTGAACAAGATTGTCTTGTGATGAGGAGAACGCGGCACTGGCGTCACCGAGAGTGAATTGGATTCTGGGCGGCGCAGGACGAAGCGAATGGTCCGAAGCTTCTCCTGCCACCGGAGATTTCGGGTGAACGGAGAAGCGTTTCGGCAATGGCAGCCCGCGGAAAGCGTTCCCGAATCAAAGAAAGTTTTGAAACGAATGCGCATACTTCAACTAACGGAAGCAGTAGCCGATAAGTTCCTCGCGCGGCGCAGTTCGCATGATGTCGCCGCGGAACGAATCGCGGCGCGAATCCTGGCGGATGTTCGCCGTCAAGGCGACGTTGCCTTATTCCGTTGGGCATTGCGTCTGGACGGGCTTCGCCTCACCCGGAAATCACTGTGGATTGGCCGAGCGGAAATTAAAGCAGCCAAACGTAGCGTGCCGCGGGAGTTGCTGAAGGCCATCGAGCACGCCGCGAGAAATATCCGGCGCGTCGCGAACGAGCAGCGTCCCCGTTCCTGGACGCTGGCCGTCGAACCGGGAGTTCGCGTCGGCCAGCGCGTCGAGCCGCTCGCAAGCGTCGGATGCTACATCCCCGGCGGACGTTTCTCACTTTTTTCGACGCTGTTGATGACCGCGATCCCCGCGCAAGTAGCCGGGGTAAAGCGCATCGTCGTGGCATGCCCGAAACCGAGCCCCGCGTTGCTCGCTGCCGCCGAAGTCCTCGGTGTGAAGGAAATTGTCCGCATGGGCGGCGCGCAGGCCATCGGCGCGTTTGCCTACGGAACGAAGTCGGTTCCGCGCGTGGACAAGATTTGCGGCCCGGGAAATCGCTACGTAACAGCCGCGAAGCGCATCGTCTCAAACGATTGCGCGATCGATATGCCCGCTGGTCCGACCGAGGTGCTCATCCTCGCCACCGGCGGATCGCCGCGCTACATCGCCGCGGATTTGCTGGCTCAGGCCGAGCATGATCCCGACGCTATCGCGCTGTTGGTTACGCCGTCATCGCGCCTGGCGAAGGACGTTGCAGTCGAAGTCGACAGGCAGTTGCAGGATTTGCCGCGTACGAATCCGGCCTGGAAGTCGCTGGCGCTTGCCGGCGCGATTCTGGTCGCGCCGTCGCTCGACGCGGCCATCCGCTTCGCAAACCGTGTGGCGCCGGAACACTTGAGCGTTCCGCATGCCCACAAGGATCTGGTCGAAAAATTGTCCGGAGCCGGAAGCGTTTTTCTCGGTCCGTGGAGCGCGCAGCCCATCGGAGACTATGCCAGCGGCACAAACCATGTGCTCCCGACTTCCGGCTGGGCGCGCGCCCGCGGCGGCTTGAGCGTCGCAGACTTCGTGAAATGCTCCAGTACGCAAGAAATTTCGCGCGCTGGACTGAAGAGCCTCGCGCCGGTTGTCGCGGCCATGGCGCGCGCTGAAGGGCTGGAAGCGCACGCCCGCGCTGTCGAGGTGCGCCAATGAAAAACGCGGGCGCCAGGATTTTGAGTACTCCGATCCGCAAGGCGGTGATGGGACTCGCCGCTTACAACGCTCCTGAAGAAGGGCGCGCCAAAAAACTCCGCCTTGACTTCAACGAAAACACAGTCGGTTGTTCGCCGGCTGTTTTGCGCGCCCTCTCGCGCATGACGGCGAAACAAATGGCCATTTATCCGGAGTATCAGGCGGCAACCTCGCGGCTAGCTCGATTTTTCGGCGTGCGTCCTGAGGAAATCCATCTGACCAACGGCATTGACGATGCCTTGCATTTGATCGCGGACACGTTCATCGAAGATGGCGATTCAGTTCTGGTCGTTGAGCCAACATTTGACATGTACCGCTTCTTTGCGGAACTCGCGGGCGCGCGGGTGAAGGCGCTGCGCTACGACGACGAAATGCGCTTTCCCGTGGACGCCGTGGTTCGGGCATTGAAACAGCCGACGGCGAACCGGCCGCGCGTTTTGTACATCGCCAATCCCAACAATCCAACCGGAACCCTAGTGCGGCGCGACGAGTTGCGCCGGATTCTGCGCGCTACTTCGCGGACGCTGGTGCTTGTGGACGAAGCCTATTTCGATTTTTCCGGCCTGACGATTCTTTCCTGGATTCGCCGTTACCCCAATCTGCTCGTGGCCCGCACTTTTTCCAAGTCCGCGGGCCTCGCCGCATTGCGCGTGGGCTGCTTGTTCGGGAACCGCAAAATCCTGGCCGCCATGCGCCGCGCCTGCACCCCGTACCCGGTAAATTCGGCTGCGCTCGTGGCAGCGCAAGCCGCTGTTCGGGACCTTGGTTTTCTTCGCAACTACACGCGGGAAGTGCTGAAGAGCCGCGCGCTGCTGGAACAGGGACTCGTTCGCGTGGGTGCGAGAATTTATCCCAGCAGCGCTAATTTCGTGCTTGCCGATTTCGGCTCCGGGGCTAAGCGCCTGGTGCGCGCATTGGAGCGGAAGGGGATCCTTGTGCGGGCGCGGCGGGATTTTTCGCGCGAGGGGTTCGTGCGCATCAGCGCCGGAACGCGATCCGATACCCGCAAACTTCTGCGAGCGATGGAAGGAATTCTGTGAAGAAGAAGCTAGCGCCCAAGCTGATCATTTTCGATGTCGATGGTGTCCTTGTGGATGTGCATGGGTCGTTTCACAAGTCGATCGTGGACACGGTTCAGTTTTTCACCAAGCGGCGCGTGAGCTATGCCGAAATTCATCAGTGGAAGAACCGCTCCGGCTACAACGATGACTGGCGATTGACGACGGACTGGATCGCGTCGCTCGGGCCGTCCATTCCGTACGAAGAAGTGAAAGCGCGGTTCCAGAAATTCTATTGGGGCACCAAATCCGTTCCCGGCAATGTTGCGCGGGAACGCTGGCTCATTACCCACAACCGGCTGGAGCGCTGGTCCCGCCGCGCTGAACTCGCGCTTTTCACCGGTCGCACGCGCCGTGAATTGCGTCACACGCTGGAAGGCACGGACGCGAATGACATCTTTCGCCGGTCGGTGACCATGGACGACGTCAAGAAGGGCAAGCCCGATCCCGAGGGCTTGCGGCTCCTGCTGAACGGGACGCCGAAACGTGACGCGCTTTACCTGGGAGATAACATCGACGATGCGCTCTCCGCGAAGCGCGCGGGCGTGCCGTTCCTCGGGGTCCTGCCACATGGCAGCGACGCCCATGAGGCGCGCGCGGCCCGCCTGCGCGAATTAGGAGCGATCGAGATTCTGCACAGCGTTCGCGATCTGGAGAAATTGTGGGAATAAGAAAAGCAACTATTCACCGGGCCACAACCGAGACGGACATTCGCATAAGCCTGAATCTCGACGGCCAGGGCCGCGCGAAGATTTCAACCGGCATCCCGTTTCTCGACCATATGCTCACGCTGGTGGCGCGGCACGGCGCTATGGACCTGGAGCTTACGGCGCGCGGCGATCTCGAGGTCGACCAGCATCACACCGTCGAAGACACAGGCATCGTTCTCGGCGAAGCGGTGCGCAAGGCGCTGGGCTCGAAGCGCGGAATCCTTCGTGCCGGATATTTCCTGATGCCCATGGACGAAACTCTAGCGGCCGCGGCCGTTGATTTCAGCGGGCGCCCCCACCTGGTTTGCAAATGGAAATTCTCCGCAAAGCACGTTGGCGGCCTGCAAACCGAATTGCTCGAGGATTTTTTTGGCGGCTTCGCGCAGGCCGCGGGCGCGAATGTTCATCTTCGTCTCATATACGGACGGTCGTCGCACCATCAAGTGGAGGCGATCTTCAAGGCGTTCGCCCGGGCGTTGCGTTTCGCGGCCACCCGCGATCCGCAATTGAAGCGCGTGCTGCCCAGCACCAAGGGGTTGTTATGAATATCGCACTCGTGGAATACGGAGCAGGGAATCTTCCTTCGGTCGAGCGTGCGCTCTCGCGCCTCGGCGTTGAATCTTGCCGTGCGTCCACGCCGGAAGCGCTTGCGGGCTGCGATGCTTTGATTCTCCCGGGCGTCGGGCATTTTGGGGCGCTCATGCGTTCACTGGACGAACGGTCGCTGGCGGCGCCGCTGCGCCAGGCAGTGTCCCGGGGAACCCCGCTGCTCGGAATCTGTCTTGGATTGCAGGCCATGTTTGCCACCAGCGACGAGGCGCCGGGAGACGCGGGTCTCGGTTTGTTCCCTCAGAAAGTTTCTGCGCTGCCGCCCGTCGATCGTCTTCCGCACATGGGGTGGAACCAGTTGCGCCGCGCGCGTCCCAGCCAGCTCCTGGAAGGCGTCCCGCCGGATGCCTACTTCTATTTTGCGCACTCGTACGCCGCGCTCGATGCGGGCGACGCCGGCGTGGCCTTCTGCGATCATTGCGGTTCGTTCGTTGCGGTGCTCGAACAGGCCAACGTTTTCGCGACTCAGTTTCATCCTGAAAAGTCTGGACCGGTGGGTGCGCAGGTCCTTTCTAATTTTGTGCGCCAAGCGGACGGCCGGAAGTGAGCCTCGCCCATCGCATCATTCCGTGCCTCGACACCGACGGCGAACGCGTCGTCAAAGGCGTGAACTTTGTCAATTTGCGGGATGCAGGAGACCCGGCTGCTCTTGCGGCTCGCTACAACATCGAAGGCGCGGATGAACTTGTGGTTCTGGACATTGCGGCTTCGCGCGACCACCGTCCCACGTTTTTGGAGACGATTCGCCGCGTTGCCGCCGAACTCGCCATCCCTTTGACTGCCGGAGGCGGCGTCGCCAACGTTGATGAGGGTCGCGCAATCCTGCGCGCCGGTGCGGACAAATTGACCGTGAATACCGCGGCGATTCGCCATCCGCCTTTGCTCACCGCGCTCGCCGCGGAATTCGGTTCGCAGGCAGTCGTACTGGCTATCGACGCCAAGCGCGTAGGCGATCGCTGGGAGGCCTTCGTCCGCGGCGGCAGCGTGCCGACCGGAATCGACGCGGTTGCCTGGGCCCGACAGGGAGTCGATTGCGGAGCGGGAGAAATTCTGATTACTTCGATGGATAAGGACGGCACGCGTTCCGGATTCGACTGTCCGCTCACGGCCGCGATTTCGCGCGCGGTTTCGGTTCCGGTGATCGCATCGGGCGGCGCGGACACCCCGGAAACGTTTCTCGAAGTCTTCCGCGAGGGCAAAGCGGACGCAGCTCTGGCCGCCTCAATTTTTCACGACAGCATCCAGGGACTTTGCGATCTCAAACGTTATCTTGCCGAAAGAGGCGTATCCGTTCGCCAGGCATCTTAAAGCCCGGTAGTGTTGCCTCGAATAACTTCTATAGCGCAGATACTGTCTGTGCGGGCCTTGAGGTGGCCGGCGGAATGGGCACGCTCAATCGAAGAAACCGAACAGCAAGGAGCGGTTTTGCTGCCTCCGGTTTCCCCGCAGGGATAAGCGCCTGCTTGCGAGCGCCGACTTTGTACGTTGCGGTTTCACCGGCTGCGGAAAAAGCACTCGACTTTCTCGTTCGAGCGGAGCGAGGAATCTCTCCTGGGCTTAACTATCAGACAAGAAAGAGAGATTCCTTGCGGCGCTCGGTATGACAAACGGATGGGGCGACTTTTTCCGAAGCCTGTTCACGCGCGGCAGATCAGAATTTGCAACCTGAGCGGCCTTGGCCGCTGGCGCTTTTCCTTTGAGTAGCCATCTAAATCTTAGGGCCTCGACATGATGATCCCCTGCATCGATCTGCAAGACGGACTCGCTGTGCAACTCGTCCACGGCCGCGAACGCAAGGTCGCCGTGGACGACGTGTTTGGCTTGCTCGACCGCTTCGGCCGCTACCCGCTGATTCACGTAATCGATCTGGACGCGGCCATGCGAAAGGGAAGCAACGCCCGGCTCGTGCGCGAACTTTGCGCCGCTGCGAAAACACGGAAGATGCGCGTGCGCGTCGGCGGAGGAATTCGCACCGTGGCGCAGGCCGTGCGAATTGCCGGCTGGGGAGCGGAGAAAATCATCGTTGGAAGTTCCGCGTTTAAAGACGGCCGCGTGAATGACCGTTTTCTCCAGCGCCTGGCTGGAAAAATCGGGCGTCGGCGCGTAATCGTCGCCCTGGACACCGATAAAGGGAAAATCTTAGTGCGGGGCTGGCAGGATAAATTACGCTTGCGCCCCGATGAAGTCATTCCGGAGCTCGAAAAGTACGCCTCGGAATTCTTGTGCACCTACGTGGACGCCGAAGGCACCATGCTTGGAACGAATCTCGAATGGTTCCGTGCGCTGCGCCGGGCCACGCGCCTCCCGATCACCGCGGCGGGAGGCATCAGCAGCCGGGAAGAAATCCGCGCCCTCGCCCGCATCAAAATGAACGCCGCCGTAGGCATGGCGCTCTACACCGGAAAGCTGTCCTGACTGTGCATTTGTCTTGGCGACAGGGGTTCATCCGCAAATTTCAATTCGTGAGCCGTTAAACGGCCCGCGCGTCCTGCGGCGGCGGATGAGACTGCCAGAAATCCGGGTTCGGCGTCGCGAAGGCAACCCCCGCCTCAACCGTTCGGCTGTGCTGCTTCCCCAGAAAAACGACGCGGCAGTCCTGCTCGCGCTGTGTCAGTTCATTGGTGAGCAGCAGAACCTGTCCCGGCCACACCGGCACGCTCAGCAACAGCAGGGCGCCGGTCGCACTCACATTCAAAGTGTGCGCCTCTTCGTGGAAAGGTTCTTTATCGGATGCGTGGCCATAAACGTAGACAGAGACGTCCTGCGATAGACGAGCGCTCCTGCGCCGCTCGGGCGCGTGAACGGCGTTCTTGACGGGGGATTTCGGCTTCTCTCCGCCAGCGCGAATGAATTGTGCCCGCTTCAAAGCATCAAAAATTCGGCTGATCTTTATCATGCGCCTCGTTTATCATGCGCCGCTGCCGCGCCGCGACGGTGCCTCGATTGTGCTCCGACCAGCCTCTGAAGCAAAACGCTACCGCTCTTTTGCGGCCAAGGGTAGAACCATTCCTCGTCCCGTTCGAAGACATGATTTCTCTCGAACCCTGGAAACGCCGGGTAGCAAGACGTTTTTTACGGCCCCCACTTGCGCTCCTTCCAGAGTAGCATCACTCTAATAGACAGGCGAATCGAGAGGGGACGCCCGTCGATTTGATCTCCGAGTCCCAGACGAATCGAAGCGCGGACCTCGGCACGATCCACATTGGACCGGCCGGCTGGTCGTATGCCGACTGGGCTGACGTCGTCTATCCCGCTCGAAAGCCTTCCGGCTTTCACGAGGCCGCCTTTCTCGCCCAGTTTTTTGACACCATTGAAATCAACACTTCGTTCTACCAGCCGCTGCGCGCGGATTATTGCCACCACTGGTTGGAACTGGTATCGCCGAATCGAAGGTTCGCATTCACGGCCAAGCTGTGGCAAAAATTCACGCACGAAGAAGACGCGGGGGCGGAAGACGAACGAGCGGTCCGTGTGGGATTCGACGTCCTCCGCGATGCCGGAAAACTGGGCGCGGTCCTGCTCCAGTTCCCGTTTTCCTTCCACCGAACCGAGGAAAATACCGCCTACCTGGGGAAGCTGTTGACGCGGTTTTCCGACTACCCTCTGGTCGTCGAAGTCCGTCATTCGACCTGGAACGACAAATCCTTTTACGCGATGCTGCACGACCGCGGTGTTGGATTCTGCAACATCGATCAGCCCGTCATCGGTCGCTCGATCGAGCCCAGCGAACGCGCCACCGCGCGCGTAGGCTACGTCCGGTTGCACGGCCGCCGCTATGACTCCTGGTTCAGCGACGATCCGGCGATGCCGCCCTCGGAGCGCTACAACTATCTCTACACGGAAAAGGAGCTCGAACCTTGGGCGGCCCGCATCCAGCACGTAGCCAAAAGCAGTGACGCTACCTTTGTCATCACCAACAATCATTTCGAGGGGAAAGGCGTCGTAAACGCGCTGCAACTTATCCATCTGCTCAGCCATGCCAAAGTGAAGGTCCCCGAGCCGCTCCGCCAGCACTATCCCGAACTCGACCGCATCGCCTCCGAACCTCCTGCCGCACCTCTGCTGTTTCCGCTCAGCTAGCAAGGAGCACGGAAGAACGCGATCACGATCACGCCCACTGCCAGATTGTCGAATTCTTACGTATCGCCAATGTGAATGGTGGAATCTCGAGCCGCACGAACGAACAGGTAGGGTGCGCCTGTACCAATTCTGACCTAACGGACGTGATCTCTATGGCATCAAACTGATCGACAATGGTTGCGGGAGCATCCAAGCATACATGGCTGTACTCGAAAGACTTACAAACCTCCGGCGCGAGGGCCGAACCTGGTGGTTAGTCATTTTGGCCTGTACCGGTGCGGTGGCTCTGGGCCATTTCTTGCGCCAGCTCAATATCGTGTTGAATCCGCTGGCCTGGTCGAGCGCCGAGATCATCTCCGCGTTGCTCAGTTTCACGATTGCCGCAAGTGTCTTGGTTCGGTATTACGGGACCGGGAACCGCATTTCGCTGCTTCTCGGTTTGACATTTGGAATTACCGGCATCATTCACCTGGGCGCAATTTTTGAATTTTACGATCATTTCCTGAAACCTGCCGAGCAGGTGCGCGTTCCGCTTTCTTGGATGATGGGGCAGATGCTTCTCGGCCTACTCCTCCTGATCTCTTGCGTCATTAACAGGTGGCTGCCCTGGCCGCGCGACGCCAGCAAGAATGTCATCGCGGTGTCCTCGATCGTGGTGGCAGCCACTGTCCTGGTCGCGGGAGCCTTCGTGATTTTTCCCAGCCCTCTTCCGATCCGCCCGCACAGTCCCACGCCGCGAATTTGGGAATTGCTCCCGGCGGTCGTGTTTCTCTTCGCGGCGGTGGCGCTGAATAGCGTCAAGGAGGGTGACGGCTTTGCATTCGACTCCGCGATCGTCTGGGTGGCGGGACTTAATGTGATCAGCCACCTGATCGCTTCGCAGTCCGCGCGCTTGCTGGACGCCTCCGCGGCCGTCGCGGAATTGGTGAACGCCATCAGCTATATCGTTCTTCTTGGCGCCACGTTGCTGGACAACGGCCGGCTCTTTCGCCAGGTGCGCACCCTGGCCATAAGTGACAGCCTGACGGGGCTTGCGAACTATCGACACCTGGTCGATGTCCTGCAAAGCGAACTGGAGAGGTCGGGACGCACCAACCGCCCCTTCTCTGTTTTGCTCATGGACCTGGACGGCCTCAAAAAGATCAACGATCGCCACGGGCACGTGATCGGCAGCCGCGCGTTGTGCCGCGTGGCCACGATCCTCCGGCTGAATTCCAGATCGATTGATACCGCGGCCCGCTATGGTGGGGACGAATTCGCGTTGGTGCTTCCAGAGACGAACGTGCCCGCGGCGGATCAGGTAGTCGAGCGTATTCGCAATTGCTTGTCAGCGGATGAGGAAGTTCCCCAACTCAGCATGAGCATCGGGGTGGCCACCTTCCCAAGATGCGGAAGCACGGTTCAACAACTTCTGGAGTACGCGGATCAGGCTCTCTACGCAATGAAGGAACGAACCAAGCGCGGCACGGCCGAAAAAAGAAAACAGACCTGACAATCTTGCAGGCCCGCGAACTGTGCACGTCACCTGGGTGGAATGATTCCCGCCGAAGACCAGAAGCCCGGATTCGGCAGCGGAAAACTTACGGATACTTCACTCGTCTGGATATCCAGAATGCGTATGGACGCCACGACGCAGATCTGCTCGCGTGAGGTGTCGTTGTTAACCAGCAGCAAGTCTTGCCCTTCTGAGATCGGAACCGACAGCAAAAACACTCCACCGTTGGCATTCCCGCGGATGGCCTTTGCCTGCTCATAAAAGACACCGTCGTACGTCGAGCGCCCATAAACCGTTAAATCGATTTCCAGGTCCATCCGGGGCGTGACGCGGCGATCCGGCAATTCCATCTGGCCCAGACAATCGGAACGATCCATCCGGTTCATGGATCGGGAGTCCCGTGCGGTCTTAATCGCATCGTAAATGCGGCTCATGTGTTGTGCCCCGGCGAGGCCGTATCGTCCCAGGCCTCGACCGCGCCATCATCGCCCGGAAACCCGTACAGGCCAATAGATGCGTGGTCCTACGCCGCATGGTACTTCAGGACAGGCGCGCCCAAAAGCAATCCTCCACCGTAGCGAGTTGGCCTTGAACCAGGCATTGCACCGTGAGAGGATTTGCATTCGGTAGGATAGGCTTCAGCCTGTCTGGTTTAAATGTTCCGCATCATGGAATCTAAACCTGACACGCCGAAGCCCGTCCTGCCAGCTTGCAGGAGAACCCTATGGACCGACGGGATTTCATGAAATTCGGCGGCGTGGCCGCTATTGAACTCGGAGCGGCGAGGTTGCTGATGTCACAGTCGCAACCGTCCATGCCAGGTCTGCAGTCCGCTGCAACCCCGCCCGATAATTCCAAAGCGGATATCACCCTGCGCATCGCTCCCGTGGCCGTGGAACTCACGCCTACCCGTATCATCAGCACGATCGGTTATAACGGAACCTCTCCCGGCCCAATCCTCCGGATGAAGGAAGGAAAACCCGTCACCGTGGATGTCTTCAACGATACCGACGTGCCCGAACTCGTTCACTGGCACGGATTATTTCTACCGTCCGAAGTGGATGGCGTGGAGGAAGAGAAAACGCCGATGGTTCCACCGCGCGGCCGCATCCGCTACCAATTCACGCCGAGTCCCGCGGGAACTCGCTGGTACCACACGCATACCATGGCCGGCCCGGACCTGCATCGCGGAGCCTACACCGGCCAGTTCGGATTTCTGATGATCGATTCCGACAGCAATCCCGGCAATTACGACCAGGAAATTTTCCTCGCCCTTCGGGAATGGGAGCCTTTTTTCAATCCCGAGGAGGAAGATGACGACGATTCCACCAACGCCGGACCCCAGCCCGAGCGGCCCAAGGTGCTCGATACGAATCCTTCCGGCCTCGAAGTCGGCTATCAGCTGTTTTCCATCAACGACAAGGCCATGGGCGCAGGCGAACCGATCCGCGTTCAGCCCGGACAAAAAGTCCTGGTGCACTTGTTGAATGCCAGCGCCAGCATGAACCGCCGTCTCGCGCTTCCCGGCCACCGGTTCCAGGTCATTGCCATGGATGGCAATCCGGTTCCCACTCCGCAGTCCGTGGACGTGATCGACTTGGGCCCCGGGGAGCGCGTCGATGCCATCGTGGAAATGAATCAGCCGGGCGTCTGGGTTCTTGGCACGACCATGGACGACGTTCGCAACGCCGGCATGGGCACGGTGATCGAATACGCCAACCAGCACAAACAGCCGCAGTGGACAGCTCCCGTGAAGCCGGTTTGGGACTACACCGTTTTTGGGCACGCAGGAACCCAGCCCGCTCCGGACGCGACTATCGATATGATCTTCCAGAAAATTCCCAGCGGCGCAGGGCTCTTCAACAGCTGGACCGTCAACGGGAAAGAATACCCGCACGACCAGGAATTTGTGCTGAAGCAGGGCGGCCGCTACCGGCTGGTGTTTCGCAATCGCAGCGAGGACGATCACCCGTTGCATATGCACCGCCATTCGTTCGAACTTGTGGAAATAAACGGAAAAACGACGGCGGGAATTATCAAAGATACCGTGATTGTCCCGGGCTATGGCCGCGTCTCCGTGGACATGATCGCAGACCATCCCGGTTTAACGTTGTTTCACTGCCACATCCAGCAGCACATGGACTACGGGTTCAAAGCCCTGTTCCGCTACGCGTAGCCAGTCGCAGTCCTCGCGAAAAGTTTCAAACGCAGCCTGAACAGCTCGCGGAAAAAACACTCGATTTTGTCATTTCGAACGCCCCAGCCTTTGTCATTTCGATCGCCTCATCCTGTTTTCATTCCGGCAGCCCCATCCCGTTGTCATTCTGGCGGCCCATCCTGTTTTCATTCCGAACGTCCCGATTCTGTTGCTATTCCGGGCGCCCCCGTCCGGGTGTCATTCCGAGCGGAGCGAGGAATCTCTCTTTCTTTTCTGACAGCTAACCCAGGAGAGATTCCCCGACCGCGCGCACTTTATTTATTGGGCTCCGGCGGCGCCTTTGCCGGCGTTCCGATCTTCACCGTCACGCCGAATCGCTTGTAGTTCTCATACTTCACAACCATGCGAATCGGCACGTCTTCGTTGCTGAAGTGCAAAATGTCATTGGACCGCGTGTAGGTCGGAAACCAGTAATTTCCCTCAATGTTCTCGCGAAAGGTTTCGAATCTCGGAAACACGTTTTCCTGCCCTTTCTTGCGAATGTCTGGAACAGCTTTGCCGTCGGTCTTCACAATGTCGAAATCTTTGTCCTCCACCCAGATGCGCCCCTGAAAATAGCGCTGGTTCTTTTCAATCGTTTTCGGCGCCACGTCGAACACATAGGTCGAGAGTTCGTCGAGCGGTTCGTGGTCCACGTAGGTGATGTTGTACTTCGGCAATTCCGACGTCGTCAGCACAAACGGCTGTACGTGTTCCAGGTCGTCCAGGTCCTGCTGCGAAAGGGAAATGCGCTCCAGTGTCGGCGCGGGCGCATACGTCACATGTTCAAACCGTTTCCCCGAGGGTGTGAATACGATTTCGCTGGTCATGGTGTATTCGCCGTCGGGCCGGCCGCTGGAATCGAGCGTCTGAATGGTAAAGGTTTGCGTGTAGGTGAAGTTATCGCGCTCGATTTTGAATTCCTCTTCCCGCGCCGCGAATTTCTGAATGATCTGATCGATCGGCACCGTGGGCGGCGCCAGCGTAGCGCTTTGCGGCGCGGCATTCGTGGGGCCATCCTGCGCAGGCGCGCTGGCCGCGGGCTGCGGTTTCGAATCGCTCTGCGCGCCCGGACGCGCCGATGCGGCGGCGGCGACGACAAAGCAAATGGCCGCTAAACAGGCCGTCCCGACGGTCGCACATCGTCGCCCTTTAAGCTCTTGGCCGTGAAATAAATTGTCCGCCATGGCGCGCTCTCCCCGGTTGTCCGTGTGACCTTTGGGAACCCTGCGGTAAGACTCTTTCGAGCCGCTGACACGCAATTAAAAATTTAGCACAGCGGGCACGACGAAATCATATTCGTTTCCCTGGTTCTCATTTACGTTGGAGTATTCCGGCGCGACAACGGTTGCTTTGCGGGAATGCTCAGCTCAGCGCGTGCGCCACAGGAGAGCCAGGTCCTGCCCGGCAGGATTCACTCGTAATCAATTCAATTTGGCAGAGCGAAGGAACCATATCCCATAAAAAATGGCGGCGAACTATTGCAATCCGGACTGCCCAGTTGTATGTTGCCGGGCGGCCCAGGCGCTATAAATTGTTTCAGAACATGCCGAATTACAGCCCTGCCAAAATCGAGAAAGCGTTGCCGAGGAGACGCCCACACCATGCCCGCATTCTCCACCAGTTTCGTCTCCGATTCCCAGCCTGCGGATATTTACGCCTGTCTCGCAAATATTCCCGGGACACTGCGGGTGAAGGACATACCGCTGCTGAAAAATTGACAAGCAGCGGCGCTCACTTGACCTCCGATTCGCACGAGGCTGAGACGTTCCGGAAGGGAATTACCTCTTGTTAGGGAGTTCTTCGAGGAAAGAGGAAAACAGGCAATTTTGTCCAGCGCACTGAGTAAATTCCGGCGCCTCACCCCCATCGACTGGATCATCTGCGGCGTGGCTTGCATTGGATTCGCGTTTGACACTTACGAACTTCTGGTTCTCACGCTTACCGTTCAGCCGGCCCTGACCGAATTCCTCACGGCTAAGCCCGGCAGCCCGCAGTTCAATCATTGGATCGGGTTGATGTTCTATGTTCCGGCAATCGCCGGTGGAATATTCGGCCTGCTGGGCGGTTACCTGATCGATCGTTTTGGCCGCCGCCGCGTGCTGTTCTGGAGCATTCTGCTGTTTTGCTTTTCCGCGCTGGCCACCGGCTATTCTTCCTCGGCGATGCAATTGCTGATCTATCGCTGCATCACGTTTGTGGGCGTCTCGGTTGAATTTGTGGCCGCGACGGCGTGGCTTGCGGAACTTTTTCCGGAACGCGATCAACGGGAAACCATTCTCGGTGCCACCCAGATTTTCGCTTCCACCGGCGGAATCCTGATGAGCGGCGCGAGCTATTTAAGCCTTTCGATCGGCTCGATGCTTCCCGCGATCCATGGCGGCCACGAAGCCTGGCGCTACACGATCCTGTGGGGAATTCTTCCCGCCATCCCCTTGCTCATCGTCCGCCCGTTCCTTCCCGAATCGCCCATCTGGCAGAAGAAGAGGGAGGAAGGCACTCTCCAGCGGCCGAGCGTATTGGAATTATTCCATCCGGAATATCGCAAGACCGCCCTCTTGAGCTGTTTCATGATGGCCTGCGCCTACGCGGCTTCCTTCGGCATGCTGCAGCATTTCGCCCGCATCATTCCTGGCGCTCCGGAAGTGAAAATCCTGACCCATGCCAATCAGCAGAAAATCGTGAGCGCGTTGCAGGGAGTTCAGGAGGTCGGAAGCCTGGTAGGGCGCGTCCTGATGGCGGGCCTCGCGATTTTCATTGTGAGCCGGAAACGCCTGTTGCACATTTTTCAAATTCCTGGACTGATTCTGATTCCGCTGGTTGTCTTGCTGCCCGCCATGCGGGACACGTCCATGCCGGCCTGGGGTATTTTTGTGCTGGGCACTGTTTCTGTCGCTCAATTCAGTTTTTGGGGAAATTATCTGCCTACGCTCTATCCCACACACTTGCGCGGCACCGGCGAGAGTTTTGCGGCCAATGTGGGAGGACGAATGCTGGGAACCTCCGCGGCCCTGATCACCACCACCCTCGTGGCGTACATGCCGGGAGGAACCGCCACGCGCCAGCTCGGCTATGCCGCGGGTATCGTGGGTTTTCTCGCCTACGCCGCGGGTTTCGTCGGAAGTTTCTGGCTCCCCCAGCCTCCGGAAAAACTGATTGTCGAATAGCTTTGCCGTCACATAATGAAAAAGCCCCGCTTCTGAAGTAGCGGGGCTTTTCGAAGCCGCCATCGTAGCATTCGCGGCAATAACTTCCGGCCTCCTAGGCCAGCTTCAGGCGCATCAACTTCCGGGCGTTCCCTTCGTAAATCTTATGCCGGTCAGCGGCTGACATCTCCGTTCTGTCAACGCAGCGAATCGTCTCGCGAATATATCCCGGCCCTTTTTCAGGATCGAACGGGCAATCCGAAGCGAATAAAACCTTGTCCGGCCCAAAATATTCCAGCCCGCACTGCAACGCCGGCTGCGAGCCGAACGTCGCCGTATCGGCGTAAAACATTTTGAAATATTCCTGCGGCCGCTTCTTCAGTTTCCGGCCGACCAGCGCCAGATCTTCCTCCTCGGTGCGCGCCCCCAGCTGATCGAGCCCCGGTCCTGTTCGACCCGAGAAGTAGGGAATCATAGCGCCCAGATGGTGCGAAATGATCTTCAGTTCGGGAAACTTGTCAAAGTATCCGGCGAACAAAATGCGCGCCATGGCCACCGAAGTTTCATACGGCCATCCGAACACCCACCACAATTCAAACTTGGATTTCTTTTCCGTCGCGTAATCCGCAAAGCTAGAGGACCGGCTCGGGTGCAGCCAGATGGGCACATTGCGTTCCGCGATCTTTTCGAAGATCGGCAGGAAATCCGGCTCATCCAAAGGACGTCCATTTACGTTCGAATATATCTGCACGCCCGCGGCTCCCAGTTTGAGCACCGCGCGATCGATTTCCTCCACGGCAGCCGCGGGATTATTCATCGGCAGAGCGGCCACAAATGCGGGAAAGCGGTCGGGATGCTTTACCACCAGTTCAGCCATGCCGTCATTGGCCACCTGGGCGAGCTCCGGCGACAGTTTGGCGTCACCCATCGCTTCGATCGGAGGCGCCGCCATGCTCGGGACCTGGCAGTATTCGCCAAAGCGATCCATGATTTTGAAGCGAGCGTCGAGGTTCACCATGGCGGGAATATTAGCGGTGCGCTTCTTGATCGTTGTGCCCACTTCCGGCAATTTCATCATACGGTCGTAGTAATTTTGCGGAACAATATGGCAGAAGATGTCAATTTTCATGCAGTCCTTCTTTCTTGAGTTTGAACAGCGGAAAGTTCCGGGCAACAACGGGAATCGTCGATGCAATTCCCGCATCCGATGCTTGTTTGATTGAGGCAGAAACATATCAAGCCCGGCGCGGAGTGTCAACGTAGGGCGGCTCAGCGGCGGTTCAGGGTGATGTCCTGGTTCAGAAAATGTTTGACGGCCGAGCTTGTTTTGAAGGGCCGAGCTTTAGCTCGGACGTGAAACTTCGCGCCAGCCAGGCTGTTTAGCCCTTGTAGCTGCAGCGTTTAAGACCCCGTTCCATGGGTAACCCTTTGCGAAATGCTGTACAACCTTATGTTTGGCCCGGGACTCAAATCGAGCGAAGATGGAATCTGTCCGCGATACGCGTCAGACTAAATCTCTTCGTTTCTGATTCATGCGGCCAATCGGGGGATGGCGACGCGCAGGCTTATCTGCAAGCCGTCAGAATGTACCATCCGCCGTACAATGCCATCTAAAACGTGATCATCTGGGGATTCAAAACGAGGGGGTAGGGAGGGTGTTCCTGAAAATGCCGCGAAGTGGGGCAGGATGTGCGCGAGGGCTTGCCTTGGCCGTCTTGCTGATCTCCGTCCTTTTTCAGGCACTTCCCGTATCCGCGCGGGAGGGTGATGCCAGCCCTCAGGCCCCGTCCGCGTCCATTTCGGGCAGGGTCAGTGTTTCCTCCGGCCAGGGCGTGGGCAACGATCTCGCCGGAATCACCGTGAAACTGACCGGCCCGGCACCCGCCACAACTTCCCAAGAGGTTGTTTCCGACACGGAGGGACGTTTCCAGATCCTGCATTTGGCTCCCGGCAGCTACTCCCTGGCCGTAAATGTCGATGGCTTTAAGCCATGGTCCGCCACGGTGTCGCTTACCGCCGGCCAGGCTCTCGTGCAAGACGCGCCTTTGCAGCTGAACTCGGTTGAAGAAAATGTCGAGGTCAAAGGGGAAGCTCCCGAGATTGCCACCGAGAGCGTAAGCGCGACCGCCACCGTGAGCGAGCAGCAACTCGCAACCCTGCCGCTTCGCACCGGCAAATTTACCGAGGCGCTTTCCGTTAGCCCCAGCGTCATCAAGACGCAAGAAGGGACTTTGAATTTCAACGGTCAGGCCGAAAGCCAGGGAATGCTTCTGGTGGATTCCGCCGAGAACGTCGACCCCGTGGCCGGAAGCTTCGCGATTCCCGTGCCGGTCGACGCCATCCAATCCATTCAGGTCTTCAATACTCCGGACAGCGTGGCCTACGGCGGGTTTTCCGCGGGCTTGACGCGCATTGAAATCAAGCCTCCCGTGCCATTATGGAATTACAAGATCCTGGACTTCCTTCCGTCTTTTCGTGGGAAAAATGACCATCTGGTAGGCATCGCCAACATCACCCCGCGTGTCGAGGTCGGCGGGCCCTTGATCAAGGACAAACTCAATTTCTCGCAGGATGTAAGCTACGAATTTCGCCGGGACCCGGTTCGTGGCCTGACCTGGCCCTTTAACGAGACGGACGTCTACGCGTTCGACTCTTTCACTAATTTACAGTGGATCCTCTCGCCCAAGCACCTGATCAATTTCAATCTGAATCTTTTCAAGTCCACGAACATTTATGCGAACATCGACGCCCTCATTCCGCAGAGTGCCTCGGTGAATTTTCGCCGCAGCGGCGGCTCCTTCGGATTTTCCGACGCTTATCAGTTTGATTCCGGAATGGTCTTGACCACAGTTATGCGCTACACCAATTTTCACACCGATGCTTACGGGCAAGGCGCCCTGGAAATGAGCATTAACCCGGAGGGCTGGGGCGGAAATTATTTTAACGTAACGTCGCGAAATGCCAATCAGTTCGAAGCCCTCCCGGTCCTGCGGCTGCCGTCGAAATCATGGCTTGGCCATCACGATCTGCAATTTGGCGTCGATTTCCTTTACCGCACGTTCACAGGCAGCAGCGCATCGCAGCCGATTGACCTCCTGGAAGAGGATAGTTCGGTCGCCGAGCAAATAAATTTTCAAGGTCCCGGCGCGCTGCGGGGTTCCGATTCAGAAGTCTCCGAGTATGCCGAGGACCATTGGACGGTGACAAAAAGCCTCTCCGTGACCCTTGGGGCGCGCTTGAGTACGCAGACCATCGGTCTGGACGCCGCTCTTGCGCCCCGCATTGGGCTGGCATACTCCTTTCCCAGCTGGAAAACGGTTATCCGCGCCGGCGCCGGGTTGATCTATAGCCACGTCCCTTTGCTCGCCCAGGACTTTGCCGACAACCAAACCCGAGTGCTGAGCTTTTTATCCGGACCCTACGCGGGCAAGATCATTCCGTTGCAAAATGTCTATCTGCCCGGCGGAAACGTCGCCAATGCCACCAGTCCCGAGGACGTGGGCAATAGTCCCCGGACTTTCACCTGGAATATCGAGAGCGAGACCACCATTCGGAAGAATATCAGCCTCCGGCTGGGATACTACGAAACCCATACCGACGATCTTTTCCTCGTGAATCCGATGCTTCCTCCGGCGGCGGGTGGAACCAGCGGGCTTCTGGCCCTGGAGAACACTGGAACCGCGCACTACCGCCAGGCGCAGGCAATCGCCCGCTACACCCCAAACGAAAAGGCGGAATTGGATGTCTCGTACTCCTGGAGCCGCGCTCGCGGCGATCTGAATACTCTCTCGGACACGTTTATTCCATACCAGATCCCGGTGATTCGTCCGAACGTCTATGGCGTGCAGCCTTCTGACATCCCCAATCGCGTGCTCGCCTGGGGCTTCCTGCATATTCCTTTCTGGAGCCTGGTGTTCAGCCCGGTGGCCGACATCCATTCCGGATTTCCGTATTCGAACGTGGATGTCTTCCAGAACTATGTGGGAGTGCCGAATAGCCTGCGCTTCCCTACGTATTTCTCCCTGGACGTCAAAGTCTATCGCGATTTTCCGATCCGCATTCCGTTCCGGGAGCGCCCCAAGGGCAAGGTTCGCAAAATCCGCGTTGGCGTCTATTCCCTGGATGTTACCAACCGGCAGAATCCGCATGACGTATTCAGCAACGTCACATCCCCAATATTTGGACAGTTCGCCGGATTTCAGCGCCGGTTCACGGGCCTAGCTCTCGGCCTTGGCGAGTAGCACCAACCAAGAACCGGCGCGGCTCGTTTGGACTCGCTGAGCCTCTGACCCCTTAAAATTAGGCATCTTTCGAACCTTCGCCCTGGACTCTCTACAGCTACATCTGGAGAGCCACTCGATCCGGAGTGCGGTATTCTGAAGCCCAAGGAGAGGTAGTGTGACGCGAGCCGTTCGCCATCCACAGTGGGGCAATCCTCCGTGGTCCATCGACTTCGAGCCTGCCCGCACGCGCATGCCCACTGAGGCTGATTTCGCCGTCGTGGGAGGCGGGTTCGCCGGGCTTTCCGCCGCAGCCTGGCTTACTCGGCTCGCCCCTGATCGGACCGTGGCTGTATTCGAAGCCAACTCGATCGGCGCGGGCTCGAGTGGACACACAGGCGGGATGGTGCTGGCGGAGACGGCTGCCGGGGATCTTCCCGGGCTCGGCGACGTTCTGGCCGGATTTACATGCATTCTCAAAGAACTTGCAGTCCGATGCGATCTTGCGCTTCCTGGAGTGTACGAAATTGGTCGCAGCGGAGGACTGCGGGACTCGCCGATTTCCTGGTCGGATTCCGGACGGCTTCGCGCCGTGAAGGAGGTGCCGGGAGGAACGATCGATCCGGGAAAAATGGTCAGCGGCCTGGCAAGAGCGGCGGAAGGTGGCGGGGCGCAAATATTCGAGAACGTTGCCGTCGAGGAGATTGAATTTGCGGATGCTATTTTGCTTCATCATCGCGCGGGGAAGCTGCGCGCGCGGAAAGTTCTGCTGACCACGAATGGAATGTCCCTGGAATTAAGCGGTCTCGCCGAGCGAGGTCAGCCAAAATTCACGCTTGCCGTTGCCACGGAGCCCCTGGATTCTGGGAATCTGGAACGCCTGGGTCTCGCCGCTGGAAGGCCGTTCTACACCGTCGATTTTCCGTACTTGTGGGGCCGAAACCTGCGCAGCGGGGGCGTTATTTTCGGGGGCGGGCTGGTGCACTTGGACAACTGGCAGCAATTTGAGAGTCTCGACGCGGCGTTCGGGCAATCGGCCGAACTGATCGCGCGGCTGGAATCCCGTGTTCGCGCGCTTCACCCCGTCATGAAGAATGTGCGCTTCCCGAACCGCTGGGGCGGGCCCATCTTGATCGCAGACCGCTGGCGCCCGGTCTTTGCGTGGCATCCGCGCAGCCCAAATGCGATCGTGCTTGGCGCTTTCAGCGGGCACGGAGTCGCGCAATCGGTGTACCTGGGGCGCTGGGCCGCGGAGGCCCTGTGCGGAAAGCGACCGCTGCCGGACTGGGGATAAGAGCGGTGGCGCGGGCCTGACTTGTTTCGGGTGACGGCTCGGCTTGGGAAAATTTAAACTAGAGAGGCTGAAAGCCTGTCCTGGTTGGTCACCAGGTGTTGTAGGCCGTGCCCTCGAACGGGGAGACCTGGTCGGAACTCGAATGTACGTCGGTAATGCCCGGCGTGGTCTGCTGCGGATCGAGCAAAACTTGCTCTGATTCCGTCTGCCAATCCCTGTTCCGCGTTATCGGATCGACGGGAACCCCCGACAAATATTTCGCCTGCACCAGATCGTCAAGCGAAGACGGTCCCGCTTCCTTGTCCAGCGTGTATTGCTGGATCGCATTTCGCATCACGAACAGGTCTTGCTTCAGGGTGGCTTCTTTTGCGCGCAAGACGGATCTTTCGTATCGCGCCGCGGCGATGCCTGCCAGGATCAAAATGATGGTAATGACGATCATCATCTCGATCAGCGAGAAACCGTCCGCGCGCCATCCGCGCCGCGCGGGCGAACCTCTGCGCCATTTATCCGGGAGACCCAATGCTTTTAGGTGGAATGAATTCATGCGCCTTACCAGTCGGAATATTTTGTCCCATCGCTAGCCGTGGCCTGGGACTGTGAATAAACGTCGAACACGTTGTGTCCGCCCCAACTCGTGGAGTCCGGATCATCTTGCACGGCGCGCAGGCCCCAGTCGGCTTTTCCGGTCATGGGGTCCACAGGTACCTTCCTGAGGTAACGAACCTTGCTCGTTGAGTCCGACATTGCCTGCTGTGCCGTCCCGCTCGATCCAAGTGCCTGAATGCCGCCCGCCGCCCCTGGTCCGGTCTGCAGCCCTCCGCCCGATTGCCCTACTCCCAGTTGCGGGGTGCCCGTGGATCCAAACTGCCCGGTGTTGCTCGCTCCGGCCAGCGCCGACGCGCTGATGCCGCCCGCGCCTCCCCCGCCGCTGCTGATCGATACGCCATCGACCAGAGTCTGCAAATCGGGAGGATAGTTCTGGCTGCCAACCTCGGTGCGAATCAAATTCTTGTCGGCGTCGTCCTTGTAGCGATCAATGGCGTCGCGCATTTCCCGCAAATCGTAGCGCAGCTCCGCTTCTTTGCGGTGCTGGACCGTCAGACGAAACATCGGTATGGCGGCCGTGGAAAGGATCAGCAGGATGCCGCATGTCAGGATCAGCTCGATCAGGGTCAATCCCGCCTCATTGCTTCGTCTGGCGCCCGGAAATGATTTCTGTCGATGCATGTAAGGCGGGCCCTCCAGCTTATTGTACTTTGACGCTGGCTTCGCCCGTAACCACCTGGATCGGACGCTGCTGGGAATCTTTCGCGTTCACCTGAACGATCGAGAGCTGCGAATTGCCGGGCGCGATGCCCTTGACGACGATCCCGACGAGCGTGCCCGAGCCGCTCACTCCGGGCGTGTTGGGCATGCGGGTGGCCGAGATGATGGCTTGCCCGCGTTCCTTATCCACGCGCTCCACAATGGCGACCTCCTGCGTTCCACCCGAAAGGAAGCCGCCCTGGCGAACATCCTCGATGGAAACGACCGCAGGATTGAACTGCAACAGCATCGGGATCGAATACAAATCCTGAACGTTTTGAACAGTGACGCCAATCGTGGCGGTTTCGCCTACTTTCAATGTGGAAGCCGCGGGTTGAAATCCCAGCGTTGCGTTCTGCGATGTGGAAGCAGGTGCGGGCGCGGGCGTGGCCGGCGCCGATTGCGCAACAGCCGGCGTGGCCTGGACCTTCTCCGGCTCTGGCGAAAGCACGGCGTTGGCCAGACTCACCTCGGCGTTGGTGTCCGTGCCGGAGGCGATGCTGCGCAGGTTTTCGGCGGTGATCGACGGCAATCGCACGATATGCGGAATCAGCACAATCAGGATTTCATCGTTTTCGTGATCAACCGTATTGTCCGAAAAGAAGTTCCTGAAGAAGGGAATCCGGGCCACACCGGGAATGCCGTTGATCGAATTCGTGTCGGTCTGTTCAATCAGTCCGCCCAGGACATTGACTTCGCCGTCCTTGAGCCGGATATCATGCTCGATGCTACGCTGGCTGATAATCGGCTGGTTGATTCCGCCGATATTCGTCGAACCGGTTTGCGAAGAAACCACTACATTCACCTTCATGCTGATTTCGTGGTCGGGATGGATGCGCGGCGTTACATCCACGTTGACGCCAACATCCAGATATTGAAACTGCGTATTCACTAGGGGGTTGACGACGCCGGCACCCGTACCGGTCGATCCTACTCCGATTCCAGCCTGAAAACTTCCGGTTGCCACGGGAATGCGATCGCCAATGCGGAGCTTCGCAGTTTGTCCGTCCACCACGCGGATTTCAGGATCGTCGAGGATCTGAGTCGACGTGTCCGTCATCAGGAAAGAGGCCGAGGCCCCCGGTACAGTTACGCTGTATCCGTTGCTAAATATGTGGGGATCGGTGACCAGTTGGCTGATGGTTGCAGCGGGGTTGGTGGTTGTGGTCGAGGTCGCGCTATTGGTGGTCGTTGTGGTTCCCGGATTAGCGAAGGTCGCGGAAATACTTGTCGGCGGAGTGATCCCGATATTGCGCATGCGGTCGCGCCGCGCTTCCATCACCGCCACCTGAATCACCACCTCCGGCTTGGCCTTGTCGATGTCGTCGATAATTTTTCCGGCCAGCAGGACGCGGTCCGGCGTGTCCCGGATCACAATCGCATTCTGCGCATTGATCTGCTGCACGCGCCGCAGATCGAGGAGCTGCCGGATACTGGTCACAATTTCGGTGAGTTCCTGCGGCAAGACGGTATTACGCAGATAAAATGTCTTGACCACCTCTTCTTCATAATCTTTGCGCTTCTGCGGCTGGTCCGGCACCACAAAAATAATATTCGAGGTCACCGGGCGCCAGAAGGCCTTGCTCTGCAGAGCCACGATGTTCAGGGCCTGCTCCAGCGTGACGTTGGTCAACTCCACGGAAATTCGCCGCGAAGTGAAATCCGGATCGAAAATCACCGTCAGGCCGGCCAGCTTTCCGATGGCGTCGAATACCGCTTTGGAGTCGTTGGTGGCCTTCATGTTGATGGACGCGCGTGAAAGAGGCTTAATCTGCGGGGGGCCGGCCATCAATTCCGGTTCTCCGGACGTCGTGCCTCCCGCAGGCCCGTTTTCGGTGATCCCGTTTTTAGCGTTGATCAGATCCATCGTGGATTTCACTTCTTGCTGCGCCACGGCGCTGGACGGATCGATCATCTGAGCCTTGCGAAACTCCGCCAGAGCCAGCTCCAGATTGGACTGGTCCAGGAAACGGTGGCCCTGATCGACATGCCACTGGCCGGCTTCAAAGCGGGCTCTGGCCGCCTTAAGCTTGTATTCCGTATTATTGGGAGAGGCTTGCAGCGCTTTATTGTAGTAATCCAGGGCGGTGTCGTAATCCTTCAGCTCTTCCGCTTTGGTGCCTGCATTGTTGTCCTGGCTGGCCTTGGGGCACCCCGCCAGCAGCACGGCGGTCAGCATCAGTGCCAGTCCACACAAATTACGCAGGTTCATCCGCACTCCGCATCGTGGATTTTCATCAAGTGAGTCTAGCACCCGTGCAAACCTCGAACAAGGTGCATGCTTGATTCTAGTTACTGGGCGCAGCTAAGATAGCGTGCTGTGGTCAAATCGTCCCCAAAACAGGCAAAAACCGCTGAGTTGCTGGTGGCTCAAAATCGCGCTGCCTCGTACAATTACCACCTTCTTGAGAAGCTGGAAGCGGGCATGGTGTTGCTTGGCACCGAAGTTAAATCTCTCCGCGAAAGCCGGGCCAACCTGCGCGACGCCTACGCCGTGATCCGCCGGGGCGAGGTCTGGCTTATTAATTTCCATATCGGCGAATATCTTCCCGGAGGCCCGTTTAACCACGGGCCCCTCCGAACGCGGAAACTGCTCCTGCGCAAGGAGCAGATTGACAAGTTGCAACGAAAGCTGGACGACAAAGGACTGACACTCATTCCCCTGCGAATCTACTTCCGCGAGGGCATCGCCAAATGCGAATTGGCTCTGGCCCAGGGCAAAAAAAAGTGGGATCGCCGCCAGACCGAACGCGACAAAGAAGCCAAACGGGAAGTCGGAGATGCCATGCGCCAGTTCCGTCGTCGTTAAAGTAGTGTAGGACAGGCATACGCCTGTTTGGTTTGGAGGATCGCTCAGCGCGAATCTGAACCCGACAGGCTGAAGCCCATCCTGCGCAACCAATGGACCGGGATCACGTTACGGTTTGATTGCAGAAAGTTAAATATTTCGCGCAGTCCCACGCGGACTGCGCCACTTTATTCTTGCGATATGAAGGGAACTTATGGAAATCACGCTGGATACCCGCGCGTTGCCGAATATCGAATCGGACGCACTCGTGACCTACGCATTTGAGCAGGACAAGCCAATCGAGGGCCTTCTCGCGCAGCTCGATGAGATTGTGGGAGGGTCGATTTCCAAGCTGGCCGCGGCGGGCGAACTGACCGGGAAGATGTTGGAGACGACCGTACTGCATTTCCCGGCGGGGCTGGCCGCGCAGCGCCTGGTCATCCTGGGTGCCGGGAAAAAAGGCAAATTCGGAACGCTCGAGCTCCGCCGACTGGCCGGCGCGGCGGTTCGTTCGCTGAAGTCGCGCCAAGTCAAGACCTTGACGTTCCTAGCTCGTGAGAGCGAGCGGTCGGCCGCCGCGGCGCAAGCCATCGTCGAGGGCATCATCCTCGCGAATTTCGATTCCGATAAATACAAGACCGACAAGAAGCCCGGAAATGAAATTGCCTCCGCGGCCATTGCCGGATGGGATGAATCCTCGCGCGGCGATGCCGAGCTCGGCTTGGCCCGCGGCCGGGTGATCGCCGAATCTCAGAATTTTGCGCGCGAGCTGGGCAATGAGCCGTCGAACCGCCTAACTCCACGCATGCTGGCCGACCGCGCCGCCGCCATCGCGCGCCAGGCGGGCCTGGCGGTCGATGTCCTGGACGAAAATAGAATCGCGGACCTGAAAATGGGCGCGCTGCTCTCGGTCGCGCAGGGAAGCGCCGAGCCTCCACGCATGATCATCATCACCTACACGCCCGAAAACTTGAATCCGGGCGCGCCCGTCCTCGGTCTGGTGGGAAAAGCGATCACGTTTGACACCGGTGGAATTTCCATCAAGCCCGCGAACGACATGGAGAAGATGAAGTATGACATGTGCGGCGGGGCCGCCATGATCGGCGCGATGCGCGCCATTGCCGCGCTGAAGCCCTCGTGCAAAGTGATCGCCGTGATTCCCTCGACCGAGAACATGCCCGGGGGCCGCGCGCAAAAGCCTGGCGACGTGCAAATCTCCATGGCCGGGAAATCCATCGAAGTGATTAACACGGACGCCGAGGGCCGCTTGGTCTTGGCCGACGGCATCGCCTACGCCAAGCAACTCGGCTGCACCCATCTGGTCGACGCCGCCACGCTCACCGGCGCGGTCGTCGTCGCGCTGTCCAACGTAAACGTGGGAGTCTTCGGGTCCTCTCAGGCTTTTACCGATCAGCTGCTGGCCAGCGCCAAGGTGGCCGGCGAAAAAATGTGGCCCCTGCCAGTCGATGATGACTACCGCGAAATGATCAAGAGCGGCATCGCCGACATCCAAAACGTCGGCAGCGGCAAAGGCGGTGGCGCCATCACCGCGGCCATGTTCCTCAAGGAGTTCACCGGGGACACGCCGTGGATTCATCTCGATATTGCGGGGACGGCGTGGCAGGACGATGTGAAGCCGTGGAACGCCAAGGGCGCGACCGGCGTAGCGGTCCGCACGTTAGTTGACCTGGCAATGAAGTTCGGGTCCAACGGTTCTGCGACGAAATAGCCTGGCGACGCCAGCGGAGAAAGCCTCCGAGTGCACGTTTTCTCGGTAAATACGGTGACGTTATATTCGGCACGAACATGCAGAGATACCAGCCACGCCTCGCTATGTCAGTAGAAATCTGGATTCGCTCATTGAATTTCCCGGGGTCCCGAAGAGACGTTATACCGAAGCCCGCCGTTCTTGAGTTGTGCGGAGTCCCGAAGGGACGTCATACCGTAGCCCACCGTGGAACGGTGGGATAACGAGACGGATGGTTTGAAGCCCCAGAGGGGCGACTCAACTCCGCCGGCGGTCGGTCGAATGTGTCGCCCCTACGGGGCTTTCTTGTTTTTGCTCGTGGATTCCCACCGCTGAAGCGGCGGGCTACGGTCTTTCGTCCCTCCGGGACTGGCGAATGCCGATGGCGCGCAGCGCGCTTCCAGCTCCTACCCGCTCCCAGCTCCTGCCGCTGATGGCGTCATCGATTGGCGGGTTGTGGGATGCGAAGAGGAACGCGGCTAGAAACGCGCCGAGGAACGCGGTGAGGAATGCTGCGACGAACGGCGGTTTCCAATCGCGTAGTCGCCGGCGAAAAAATCCGTGCCATACCGGGCCGTCAATCCGATACTAAACGTCCGAACCGATTCCATTTCTAAGGGGGCATTCATGTCCGTCTATGTCTTGGTTCACGGAGCGTGGCACGGCGGTTGGTGTTGGAAGCGCGTGCGCAAGGCGCTACAGGCGCGCGGGCACGAGGTGTTCACGCCGACCCTGACGGGACTCGGGGAGCGCTCGCACCTGCTGTCCCCGCGGGTGGACCTCGAGACGCACATCAACGACGTCGCGAATCTTATCCGCTGGGAAGAACTCTCGAACGTTGTTTTGTGCGGACATTCCTACGCGGGCTGCGTGATCAGCGGAGTGGCCGATCGCATTGCGGATCGAATCGGCGCGCTGGTCTATCTCGATGCGTTTGTCCTGGAGGATGGCCAGTGTCTGAATGACGCTTTGCCGCCCGCCATGAGGAGCGCCAGGTTGGAGCTCGCCAAGAAGGTGGGCGAAGGTTGGAAGCTGCCGCCGACGCCCGCCGAAACGTTCAACGTCAACACCGCGGACCGGGATTGGGTGAACCGGCAGTGCACCATGCAGCCGATGGCCACCTTCGAACAGCGGCTTCATCTGACCGGCGAAATCAACCGGATCGAGAATTTGACCTTCATCCATGCCAGCGGCTGGAAAAACGCGCACCTCTCGCCTTACTACGAAAAAACAAAAGCGAAGGGCTGGAAAACGTTCGCAATGCCGTGTGGCCATGACATCATGCTGGACCAGCCAGACGAACTTACCGAAGCCCTGCTGGCTATCTCGCCGCAAATTACCGCGCCCGCTCGTTGAGACGCGCTGAAGCACCGAAGCGCAAAAATGAACCGGCCGCCGCTTGCACAGGCCAAGGCGTGGCCGTTGGCACGATTTTCGATTTGGCAATGAAGTTCGGGTCGAACGGCACTTCCGCGAAATAAACCTGCGAACACGCAGCGAGCTGATTTGCGAGCCTAGTACGCGTACGCCTTCAGGAAAACAAAAACCACCACGCCGGTGACCGAGACGTAGAGCCAGATGGGGAACGTCCAGCGTGCGATTCGGCGGTGCGTTGCGAACCGGCCCGTCAGCGAGAAAAAGAACGTTGTGAGCACCATCGGCAGCGCGACGATCGAGAGGATAATATGGCTGGCTAAAATGGAAAGGTACAGCGTCCGCACCGGACTGTGGCCTGGAAAAACCGTGTCGCCGTGCAGCGCGTGGTTGACAATGTAGCTGATCAAAAAAACGGTAGAGAATGCGAAGGCCAGGAGCATGCTCGTGCGATGCGCCGCCCTGTTCCTGTGTTTGATAAAATACAGTCCCACCCACAGTGCGATCGCGCACAATCCATTCAGAAAAGCGTTGAGGGCCGGCAGAAACATCCAGCGCCCGGCGAAATCCGCCGGAGCTCGATGGATGTAGATCAGCCACAGCAGGAACGACACGGCGAGGCCGCTGACCACGACGATAGCCCCAACTGCCGGACGCGGACCAATTTCTGCCTGTTGCATGCTCACAATGCTCACAATTAAATCACAAAAACGCATCCCGAAGAAATGTAGGTTTCCGCCTTAATTTGGAAACCTTCGGCGAGGCGGCGGCAGCCCCGCTTATTTCCCCGAACCGAGCCGCGGCCTGCTTCGGTCAGCTGAACCGCTCGTCGGCCGGAAATCTTCCCCGCACAACCCATTCACGCATTTTTCGGAGTCTCGAAGTCCCGAAGGGACGTTATACCGTAGCCCACCGTGAAACGGTGGGATAACGAGATGGATCGTCTAGAGCCCCGGAGCGGCGGCACAACGGCGCTGTTCGTTGGCTGAATATGTCGCCTCTCCGGGGCTTTCTTCTCGCTCTTTGATTCCCATCGCTGAAGCGGTGGGCTACCGTCTTTCGTCCCTCCGGGACTGGGCGATGGCAATGGCGTTCGGCTGCCGGCCTACAAGCGTTTATCGTGCGATGACGATTCTCGCCAGCTTACAAGCCCCATGTGTAAATACCGCTCGCGCTGGCAGGCTACATCTTCTCGGGCGATTCAATCCCTAAGAGCTCGAGCGCGGCGACTAGCTGGACTTCGACCAAGCGGCTCAGTTGGAGGAGAAACTTCTTCTTGGCAGGGTCGCTTTCCGTGAGGATGTGATGGTGGTGATAGAAAAGATTGAAAGCCTGCGCCAATTGAAAGGCGTACTTGGCGACGAAGGCGGGTTCCTGCGCGCTCGCCGCCGCGTCGATCTGGGTGTCGAGCGATGCCGCCAGGAAGGCTAGTTCCCAGAACGCGTTTCCTTCCGGGCCGGCGAATAATTCCGCCGCCTCGTACGCGTCCACCGCTTCAAGTGAAGCTGGATCGAAGTCCGGCTGCTGTTCGCGCAGCTTGCGGAAAATGTTTCGCGCGCGCACCACGGCGTACTGGCAGTACGGGCCGGTTTCGCCTTCGAAGCTGAGAGCGTCCTTAAAGTCGAAAGCGATGATGGCTGTGCGGGTAAATTTTAGGAGGAAATAGCGCAGCGCGCCGATGGCGATGGCGTGTGCGATCGCCGCGCGCTCCACGTCCGGCGTGTCCGGATGGCGCTCGTCGACTTCAGCGCGCGCGGCGGCTTCCAGACGGTCAAGCAGGTCGTCCGCCTTTACGCCCAGACCCTTGCGGCCGCTGACCTCGACGTAGGGTTTCCTCGCATCTTCCTCGTTGAGCGTGTATCCGAGTTCGGCGGCGCAGCGCGGCGTAAGCGCCACAATTTCGTAGGAGAAGTGGATGGAGCGGTTGGCCTGTTCTTCGTAGCCGAGAGCGCGCAGCCCCGCCGTCACCACGTTTTGCAGGTACGCTTGTCGCGCGTCAATCACGTTGTAGACGATTGCGGCGCGGCCAAACGCCGGCGCGGCCGGATCTCCCGCCGTGGAAACGCTGGACCACAAAATGTGGCCGGCAGGGTAGGTATGAAATTTCTGGTAATGAAAATCGCGGCCGAGTAAGCCGAATTTCCAGAGTTGGTAGGCGATGTCCTTGCCGACGTAGGTGACCGTGCCGTTGGAACGCACGATGATTTTTGCGTCGTCATCGTCGCCTTCACCGCTGCCGTCGGCCGAACCGTCGTCAAGGCGCATCACCCAACATCCGGCGTTTTTGCCTGACGCGGCGAGATGTATCGCGTTGCGCTGTTTCAGCAGCTCGAATGCCGCGTCCCAGAATTTCAGGTGCAGAATTTCGCTCTCGCGGGGCAGCAGGTCGTACTCGATTCCCAGACGCTGCATCGTCTGCAGGTGGCAGTGGACGATGGCTGGCGCGACGATATTCGCCATTTCGGCGGCCTCGCCCGCGCCTTCTTCGATCGATTTGAGCATTTCACCGCGCAGGCCCAGGCGCGTTTTGTCTTCCTCAAAAAAGCGCGAGACGCTCGCGTACAGGTCCCAGCAGTAATAATCGAATTTCGGCTCGGAGGCGAGGACGCGAACCTCCGCCGGGGTCTTCCCGGCGATACGCAGGAATCCGATAACCACATCGGCAACCTGCACGCCGGTGTTGTCGATGTAATTCTGCACTTCCACGCGCTGCCCGGAGCGGCGCAGCAGACGCACGAAAGTGTCGCCCAGCACGGCGTTGCGCAGATGGCCGATGTGCGCCGCCTTATTCGGATTGATGTTCGTGTGCTCGACGATGCATTTCGGAGCGTCGGAGGGTGCACCGGCTATTGGTGCGTCCGCTTCCTTCAGGCATGCCCCCAGAAACGCGGCTCGCGAAAAATAAAAATTAACGTATCCTCCGCCGGCAACTTCCACGCGCTCGATTCCCTCAATCGAAGGAAGCTGCGCGGCCATCTCCTGTGCGATCTGCCGCGGCGCGCGTTTCAGGCGCTTGGCCAGCTCGAAGCACACCGGCGTGGCGGCCTCTCCCATCTCGATGCGTGGAGGCTTCTCCGTGACAATGGTCACGTCCTGCTGGTAGTGCTGGCGGATATGCGCCGCGAGCGCGGCGCGAATGCGGGCTACGAGAACGTGTACCAAGTGGCTCCCATCTGCGAAGAGAAACAGCGATTATAGGGGAAGGCCCGGCGAAAATTGAAGACAGAAAGAATAAAGTGGGACAGACGTCAGCATGTCCGTTTTGACTTCGTCAGCCGGTCGCAACTGCGCGCGTGGCTACGGAATTCAAAAGCAGACAGGCTGAAGCATGTCCTACGGGATCAATTCCCGGAATGTTTCCCGGTGTAGGTTACGCGCCAGACGCTGTTGGACGCATCATCCGTGAAAACCAACGCCCCGTCGCCAGCCACGGTCACGCCCACCGGACGCCCCCAGACATGCGCGTCGTCCACGACAAAGCCGGTAACGAAATCTTCATACTCTCCGGAGGCTTTCCCGTTCGGAGTGTAAACGCGGATCACCTTGTACCCCGTGCGGTGCGCGCGATTCCAGGATCCGTGAGAAGTGACAAACAGATCTCCGCGATAATCGGAAGGGAACTGTTTTCCCTCGTAAAACGTCAGCGTCAGCGGAGCTGAATGGGATTGCAGCAGAACGTCCGGAACAATGACCTTCTCTTTCAATTCGGGATGCTTGCCGGCAAAGCGCGGATCCTGATTCGGACCGGTGTAATACCACGGCCATCCGTAGAATCCGTTTTCCTGAATGTGCGTGACATAGTCCGGAACGAGATCGTCGCCCAGAGCGTCGCGTTCGTTCACCGCTACCCAAAGCTCCCCGGTTCGAGGGTCAATCGTCAGGCCGGAAGCGTTTCGAACTCCCGCCGCGTAGATTCGTTGTCCGCTGCCATCCGGGTTGAACTCGAGCACATCGGCGCGGTTGGTCTCCGATGCGTCGTCGCCGACGTTTGCCTTGGAGCCCACACCCACGAAAAGTTTCTTGCCGTCTTTCGAAAAGGCCAGGCTACGCGTCCAGTGCCCGCCGCCGTACTGGGCGCCGCCGGGGATGCTGGCGACAACCGCTTCCGCCGGTCCGCTGGCTTTCAGGTCGCCGTTCTTGTAGGGAAAGCGCACGATGGAGTTCGTGTTTCCAATGTAAACGTACTGCGGATCTGGCCCCGGGGGATAGAACGCGATTCCGTAAGGCATCGTCAGGCCGGAGGCGAAGACTTCGTTCGTGACCACTTTTCCATCAGCTCCAAACCCGCGAAGAACTCGGATGCGGCCGGGAGTGCTTTCCGCCACGAACAGGTCCCCGTTCGGCGCGGTTATGATCGTTCTCGGCGTCTCCAGGCCGGTGAGCGCCTGGTCGATCTTGAAGCCTTCAGGCACCTTGGGCCAGGCGTCCTCAGGACGGGGCACAACTTTGGATTGGTTCGGCGCGGAATCGGTGGCGTAGGGCTTCGGCAAATCGGAAGCTTTGATGATGTACCGGTTACCGGGGCGCTCATTGGTCCAGTCGTTGAAGGAGCCCTCACCCTTCAGCATTTGCGGGGCGCCTGTGGAGTTTTGCGCGCGCGCGCCGCCCATGAAAATCAAGGCGGCTGCAAAAAACGCGAGCCCCAGCGCCGCCGGAAATTTGCGGAGAAATTTGCGTTGCATGGTGTTTCGCCTCCCCAGTGTTCCTAAATCACGCGATGGTGATTTTCTTGAAAGCGTTTCGTCGCTTACAGGCATCTTATCAGCCGGACGCAGCCGTTTCCAGCGGCGCGCGCGTCACGTGCACGCCGGGCGACGAATCGGAAACAAGTCTGGTACAAGGCTATACTGTGGCGCCCTGCGAGCCAGCCCGCGGCGGCGCCGCCGTCCAAGAAAGTGGAACTCTTGCCACTGGAAAGAGTAATTCGTACTGTAGCGTGGCAGAGATTTCCGACCGGGGTAGATGCCAGAACCACTCGAAACACGCGATGTCGAACTGTTTAGGCGTCTTGCAACCGGAGATGAGGGCGCTTTTTCAGAGTTCTACCGCCGTCACCAGGGGGGCCTCTACCGCTACGCCATGCATATGAGCGGAAGCCCACAATCGGCAGCGGACGTCGTCCAGGAGACGTTTTTAACACTGATTCGTCACACCGGCAGGTATGACCAGCAAAAGGGCACTCCCGCAGCGTTTCTTTACGGTATTGCCCGGAACCATTTGCGGAAGCTGCGTGAAAAAGAGGGCCGCTACGTTTCTTTATCCCAGGAATCGGGCCAAAAGCTTTCCAACGAAAGTGGCGGGAATTCCGGGGCCTCGAATGGGAATGGCCATTCTTCGGTTTGGGCCGGCCAGTCGGAAATGCTGGACGAAGTTCTGGGACGAGCGCAAATCACGGAGTTGCTGCGTGAAGCGATTCTCACGCTTCCCGATCATTACCGCGAGCCCGTGACGCTGTGCGACCTCGAAGGGAAGAGCTACAGCGAAGCGGCGAGTCTTTTGGAGTGTCCGGTGGGCACGGTGAGGTCCCGGCTGAACCGGGCGCGTTCGATCTTGCTGGATAAGCTGCGTCCCGCGCGGGTCGGGGCCAGGGCGCACGGGCTGCGCCCGGGAGAAAAAGCATGAGAGAAATGACCTGCAGGGAATTCGATGAGGTTGTCCACGGCTTCGTGCGCATGGAACTGCTGGACGTAAGCGTGCGCGAGGCCGCCGTGGAACACGCCGCCCACTGCGAGCTTTGCACCGAGCGTTTGGCAGACGCAGCGGCTCTGGCTGAAGCGTCAGACGCGGTGCGAAGGGACGCGCGCGAGGAGCAAGCCCCTCCGCAAGTAGAGGCGTTGCTGATGGCTGCGTTTCGGGATCAGCACCGCCGGGCGTCCTGGCGGCGAACGTTGGAGTGGGCCAGCGTAGGAGTTGCGGCGGCGGTCCTGCTGGCTTTTCTGTGGACCGCGGGTGCGCGATCGCGGGGAACTCCCGTTCAGATTCCTAGAAAAGATGTCTCGTCGCAACCGAATGTACCGGTCGAAGCGAAGGCGCCGGCAGCGCCGAAGCAGGATGTTGCGACTCTGGTGGCCGAAGCCGAAGACCAGGGTGCTCCGGTGAGTGAAACATATCTGCCTTCCGATTTTGTGCCGGTGCCCTATACCGGAACGATCAGCGCAGACGATCCGGGCATGATCGTGCGCGTTCAGTTGACGCGATCGTCGCTGGCACAACTTGGTTACCCGGTTGCGGAGACTCCGGGCGAGGACTTGATTCAGGCCGACGTCTTAGTGGGCGAGGATGGCTGGCCGCGTGGGGTGAAGTTGATTCAATAAGGGGATCAGGGCCCAAAGTGACAGTGATTCGGTTTTGAGGAGGAACGTCGTGCGCAAAGCGTTGCTGGGGGCAGGTATGGTTGCAATAATGTCGGCGGGCGTGGCATTGGTCGTAGGCGCCCAGGGTCCGCCGCCTCCGGGTCGGTTCGGTCGGGGCCCGGGTCCTGGCGGCCCGATGGCTGGCATGTTTCAGTTTGGCGGTTTGGTGGGAGGGTTTGGCGGAAAGTTGGTGACCGGGAAGCCTGTCGAAGCGACTTTCACAATCACGCACACGGAGACTCTGTCAGGCGGCAACTCGATCAATAACACGAGTACCGGCACCTTCGCACGAGGTGCGGACGGAAGTATCTATCGCGATGTAAAATTCACGGCGATTGGCCCGTGGGCGGCGTCGGGCAACGCTCAGGAATTTGCCTACATTCGAAACGTCACGACCGGCAATCAATACATCGTAAATGTCACCAAAGGGACTTACGAGGTCTTTCCGATACGTGAACATAAACCTCCATTTCAAGCCGGCAAAGACCATCGAAACCGTCCCAACTCGAATGACGAAACCGTGACGGACAATCCGAGTGGCACATACACCGATCCGGTCACTAAAACGGTTTATCCGGCAGACGATCGGCAAGTGACGCGGACGATTCCTGCCGGAGCGATTGGAAATGCCTTAAAGCTTGTGATCACGTCCGAGCGCTGGTATTCCTCCGCACTAGACATTCTTCTGGAGGACACGCATACCGATCCGCGGTTCGGTATGACGACCTACCAGTTGTCGAACATCGGACAGACGCCGGCCTCATCGTTGTTCACTCCGGATCCGTCCTTCACGCAGGTTCAGGGGAAAGGCTTCGGGCCGCATGGGCAGCACGGAGCCGGCACGCCGCCTCCTCCGCCACCGCAAAACTGAGCGGATCAAAACGCAGTGAACCATTCCGCTTTGGGGGCTGTATCTGCGCCTTCCCGCAGCGAGCCCCCCTGCAGTAAGGTGAAGCTGCAATTTGATCTTGAAGACTCAATCATCGCTCCTCCATCATTCGTCGCGATTTGACAGCGTTCGGTAGCGCGCTTACTATCGAATTCGAGTTTCCGGCGCGAAGCTTGCTGCCGCTGACGGGCGGCCTGCCATCGCAAGCGTCCACCTAAAATTTCCAACGGAAAGGGCGAATGAGCACTCCCCGAGCTAAGCCAAAGTACTATCTGACGACGCCGCTCTACTACACGAACGGGATGCCGCACATCGGGCACACCTATTCGACCATCGTTGCGGACGTCACACGGCGTTACAAGCGCATGCGGGGTTTCGACGTGTTCATGACCACCGGCGCGGACGAGCATGGCGTAAACGTCGAACGTTCCGCGCAAAAAGCCGGGAAATCTCCGCAGGAATTTTCCACGGAAATCGCCGCGCAATGGCGGAGGCTGTGGGACGACCTGGGAATTCCAGGCGACGAATTTATTCGCACTACGGACGAGAAGCACCACCGCACCGTGCAATGGCTCTTCAAGCGCTGCCGCGACAACGGCTTCATCGAAAAGGGGCGCTATACCGGGCAGTACTGCGTGCATGACAACGCCTATGTGGTGGATGCCGGGCCCGGAGATCCCTGCCCCGATTGCGGGCGGCCGACGGAAACCGTCACGGAAGAAAACTATTTCTTCAAGCTATCGCAATTTCAGCAAAAGCTGCTGGACTTCTACGCGTCCCACCCGGATTTTATCCAGCCGGAGAGCCGGCGTAACGAAGTTCTGAGCTTCGTGAATGGCGGCCTGAAAAATCTGTCCATCACGCGGACGACCATCCGCTGGGGAATACCCGTGCCGGGCGAAGCGCCTCATGTTTTCTATGTGTGGTTCGACGCGCTGATCGGATATTTGAGTGCCGTGGGAGGGCCGAATTTCGAAGAACGCGGATTATGGCCCGCCGATCTCCATATCGTGGGCAAGGAGATTATCCGGTTCCACGCGGTGTACTGGCCAGCGTTCCTGATGGCGGCGAATCTGCCGCTGCCAGAAAAAATTTGGGCGCATGGCTGGCTGCTTTTCGACAGCGAGAAGATGAGCAAGTCGCGAGGCAATGTGGTCAGGCCACGCCCGATCGTCAACGCGCTGGGCATCGAGCCGCTACGCTACTATTTGCTGCGTGAAATTGTCTTCGGGCAGGATGGCAGTTTTTCGTACGATGCGCTGGTTACGCGCTACAACAGCGATCTGGCCAATGGCCTCGGCAATCTAGCCAGCCGCACGCTGACGATGATTGAGCGCTATTTCGGCGGCGAAATTCCGAAGCTTGAGGTGACGCAGGGCGGCGGTGCAGGCGTGCCAGGCGCGGCTGAATTTGCGGCTGATACAATTGCGAAGGTGATGCAATTGTACGACCGGCTCAGTTTTTCGCTGGCGCTTGAGTCGATCTGGGAACTCGTGGCCATGATCGACAAACACATCACCGTCGAAAAACCGTGGTCGCTGGCTGAAAAGCCGGAGGACCGGGCGCTGCTCGGGACGGTGCTGTACACCGCAGCGGAAGGCCTGCGAATCGTTACAGCGCTGGCGCATCCGGTGCTCCCGCAAGCGACGCAAAGGATTTGGAGCCAGCTGGGGCAGACAGACCTGCTGAGCGCCGTTCAATTGGACCAGCTGACCTGGGGACAGCTCAAGCCCGGCACGAAAACGACTAAGCCGGAAGGAATTTTCCCACGCGTGGACAAATCCGAAACGATTGCGAGGATTGAAGCGATGGAGCAAGAACAGAACAAAGCGCCGGAAACCCCGGCCGCCGCCGCGGCAGGCAATCCGTCCGGCACCGGCGCGGCTGCAGCGCCGGCGACCGCGGCATCTGCAAAGATCGGCATCGAAGATTTCGCCAAAGTGGAGATGCGCGTCGGACTGGTTAAGACCGCGGAGCGTGTTGCGGGCGCGGACAAGCTGTTGCAACTGCAGGTCGATATCGGCGATGAATTCCGCCAGATCGTTGCCGGCCTCGCGCTGGCCTACAAGCCCGAAGAACTCGTGGGTCGCAAAGTTGTGGTGGTCACGAATTTGGCGCCGCGAAAGCTGCGCGGGGTCGAATCGAACGGCATGATCGTCGCCGCTTCGCTGCCGGATGGCGCGCCGGTGCTGGCTGGATTCCTGGAAGACGTGCCGGTGGGGGCGCGGCTGAAGTAGAACAGGCTTCAGCCTGTTGCTTTTCTTGCCGGCACCTCAATCTAAACGAGACAGGCTGAAGTCTGTCTTATGAAGCCAATGAACCTGATCGATTCGCATGCGCATGTGGACGTTTCCGACTTCGATGCGGATCGCGAAGGCATGCTCGAACGCGCGCGGGCGGCGGGCGTCGGCACGATCCTGGCGATTGGCAACGGTCCGGAAATCGAAAAGCTGGGCGCGGCCCTCGCCTACGCCGCGAAGCATGACTGGATCTATGCCGCCGCCGGCATTCACCCGCATGAGGCGATGCACGCGACGGACGCGCACTACGCGGAACTGACCCGCCTGGCGCGGGATCCGCGCATGATCGCCTGGGGCGAGATCGGCCTAGATTATCATTACGATCATTCGCCGCGGGACGTCCAGGCCGTCGTGTTCCGCCGGCAGCTCGATCAAGCGCGCTCCGCCAATAGGCCCGTAATCATCCATTGCCGGGAAGCGTGGCCGGATTGCCTGACGATCCTGGAGGAATCCTGGCGGAGTTCGGGCCTGGGAGGAATCTTCCACTGCTTTACGGGCACGCCACAAGAGGCGCGGCGCGGCATTGAGATGGGCTTCCTGATCTCGTTCGCCGGAAATCTGACCTATCCGAAGGCACAAAATTTGCGGGACGCAGCAAGCTCGATTCCACTGGACCGATTGGTGCTGGAAACCGATTCACCGTTCCTCGCCCCGCAGTCCCATCGCGGCCGGAGAAACGAGCCGTCCTATGTCGCGGAAGTAGCGCAGACCATCGGGAATGTGAGAAACTTGCCAGCGACAGAAGTAGCCGAAATAACGACGGCAAACTTTCGGCGGTTCTTTGGTATGGGTCATTCCGGAAATCGCAGTGGGGCAATCCCTGGAGGGGTGTCATCTCACTTCTGACGGCGAAGGAAATTTTTGATCTGGTACGCGACGACCTGGTGAAGGTCGAGCAGGAGCTTGCGCTCCAGAATGGCTCGGCAATCGAGCCGGTGGCGGAAATTTCCCGCTATTTATTGGAAGGTGGCGGCAAGCGCTTGCGGCCGGCCCTGCTGCTGCTTTCGGCCGGGTACGCCGGATACCGGGGAGGAAGCGCCATCCGATTGGGCGCCGTGGTGGAGCTGATCCACAGCGCCACGCTGATTCACGACGACGTGATTGACGGCGCCAATACGCGCCGCGGGCGGCCGTCGGCAAATTCCCGCTGGGGAAACCACCGCAGCGTGCTGGCCGGCGACTGGCTGTACATGCAGTCCTTCCAAATGGCCCTCGCAGAGAGAAACTTTAAGATTCTGGACGTTCTGATCGAGCTCACGCAAAACATGGTTGAGGGCGAGCTTCTCCAATTAGCCAAGCTCGGACGAATGGACTTGACCGAGCAGGACGCGGTCGAGCTCGCGGCCCGCAAAACAGCTTGCCTGTTTGCCGGTTGCGCGCGGCTGGGCGCGGTCCTGGGCAACCTGGATGACGCTGGCGAGCAGGCCATGGCGGATTACGGCCACTACGCGGGCCTGGCGTTCCAGTTGGTGGACGATGTTTTGGATTTCACGGCCTCTCCCGAAAAACTCGGGAAGCCCGTGTTGAGCGATTTGAAGGAAGGCAAAGTCACGCTCCCGTTGATCTACGCGCTGGAAAGCGATGGTGCGACGGGCAAGCGGCTGGTGCGCACCGTGCTTGAGGAAAAAGGGTTTGACAGCGTCCGCCCGGAGCAGATCACCGCGCTGGTGCACGAGTCCGGGGCGCTCGACCGCACCCGGGCGGCGGCGCACGATTTTGCCGCACGCGCCAAAGCCTGCCTGAATGGAAATGGGACTTCCGATTTCGGGCGGGCCCTTCGAACGGTTCCCGATTTCATTCTCGACCGCGACAACTGACGGCCGGCCGCGCTTCCGATTTCACCTATGCTCCCGTTCAAGGTCATTTATCATCCGCGGTATGATCTGAATCTTGGGCCGCATGTTTTCCCGTCGCAAAAATTCCGTCTGATTCACGATGCGTTGCTTGCCGAGGGAATCGCCGAGCCCGGAGATTTTCTGCTTCCGGAACCCGCGCCGGACGAAGAAATTTTGCGCGTGCACACGCCCGCCTACGTGAACAAGCTGAAAACGGACTCTCTCACGCTCAGCGAACGCATGAAACTGGAAATTCCGCTTTCGGAGTCGACCCGCGACGCGTTCTGGCTCGCTGCCGGAGGCTCGATGCTTGCCGGGCGCAAAGCTCTCGAGGACGGGTTTGCCGCGAACTTGAGCGGCGGCTTTCATCACGCCTATCCGGGGCATGGCGAGGGTTTTTGCATGATCCATGATGTCGGCGTGGCCATCCGCTCCCTGCAGGCGGCTGGAAAAATTCGCACGGCGATGACCGTGGATACTGATGTTCATCACGGCAACGGCACGGCGGCCATCTTCGCGGAAGATGACAGCGTTTTCACCCTATCTATCCACCAGGAAAACAATTATCCGGTGCCCAAGCCTCCCTCCGATGAAGACATCGGCCTGGAGGACGGCGCGCGCGACCACGAGTACCTGGACGCTCTGGAGGAAGGGTTTCTGCACGCGCTCAAGAAGATGACGCCGGACTTGATCTTTTACGTCGGAGGAGCGGACCCGTACCGCGAGGACCAACTCGGAGGGCTGGCGCTGACGATCGAGGGCTTGCAGAAACGGGACCGGCTGGTGTTCGAACGCGCGCGCCGGCGGGGGATTCCGGTGGCAGCGACATTGGCGGGCGGCTACGCGCGGAGGGTGGCCGACACCGTTCGAATTCATGTCAATACGATTATTGCCGCGCGGGACGTGGCCCTATCTCAATCCGCTTCCGGCATGAAGTAGACGTGAGGTGGGCCTCAGTAGCACAGACTTCAGTCTGTGGGTTTTCGATTCCGCGGCGACATCGTTGCCACGTTTACAGAACCCCACAGACTGAAGTCTGTGCTACTTTTTTTACGGTGCGGCGGAGGCCTTGGCGATGGCCGATGCGGCTTGATCCGCAAAGCCGTCTGGAGCGAAACCTTGCATGCGATAGGCTGTCTGGCCGGTTTTATCGAGCACCACGACGGTGGGAATCGACGCCACGTGTAACGCCTTGTTCACTCCGTCCGCAAACAGCAACGTGCCGCCGGGCTTCTGATACTGCAGGAATGGCGCTACCAGCGATTCGTCTTCATCGGCGTTGACCGACAGGAACACCACGTCATCGCGGCCGGCGAATTTGGTCCGGATGTCGGCCAGCATGGATTCCATTTCATTGCAATAGGCGCACCAGGTGGTCCAGAAATTCAGGACCACCACTTTTCCATGCGATTCCGCAAGTTTCACGGGAGCGCTGCCGTCGACGTGCCGCAAGCTGAATTGCAGGGGATCGTTCACGTCCTTGTTGTAAATGGGCGTGTCGGTTTTCTCCGCCTTGGCCATGTCATGATTACGGTCGTAGGCCGCCAATAGCAGATCGCCGAGGCCGGCGTTCGAATCATGCGTGAAGCGCCAGAGATTGCCCATCCGCAAGCGCAGCGATTGGCGATCCAGTGGAGTCGAGCCCGAATCCGCCGGCTCCTGGGCGGATAGGACGAAGGCCGTGGCATATTGGCGGAGGGCCTCGTCCGCATGCTTGTCTTCTTCCGCGATTTCGCCCAGGCTCATGGCGGCTTCCGCCGTAGGGAGCAACTGGAAACCCATCGTGAGGTCTTTCACGGCCTGATCATTTTTGTGCAGGTGGTGCTGCAGACGGCCTCGCATGACGTATAAATCCACCATGAATTTGTTGCGGCCGGCCTGCCAGTCATCCAGCGTCATTTGCTGCGGGCGCGACTCGGGATCGGCCTTGGAGACGCGATCGATCAGCCGGGTGTCGTAATCGATGGCCCGGAGTTGGCTGGCGTCGTCGGGCATTTTTTCGAGGAGCGTCACGGCGACGTACATGGACTGGCTGTCTTCGGGCTGGATGGCGATGATTTTCTCGGCGTAATCGAGCGCGCTTTTCTGGTTGTGAAGATTCATTTCCGATTCGAGGAGGGCTCGGTAAATCGCCCCGCGGCGTGGAGAATCAGGATACTTCGCGAGGTACGCTTCCAGGTTTTTGACGAGCGTTGCAGGGTCGCTGGCCGCTTGGCGCACGGCGACCTGCAATTCGATGTCGGGATCGGAGGCGGAGTCCTGAGGCTCGCCCGCGGAATCGTCGCTTTTCAGCTTGGCCGGCGGATGCGACGCGGCAGGCGATTTCTTCGCCGGCGCTGTTGCGGGAGGCGCCGTGGACTGTGCCGCCGCAGCCGTTGGCGCCTGCTGCCCCCATGCGACGCCGGTCATGGTCAATGCCAGAAAAAACGGTAGGAAGCGATTTTGCCATTGCATAGGCGAGCGATTGTAGCGCGAAAACACGGCCCACGCGTGTAAAAACGGACCGGACACGATTTCGCGGGGACTACTTGAAGTCCAGCAGCACATCCACGGTGTGCCGGCTGGCGTTGGGACGGAGCAAGTGTCCAAACTCGTTGTAGTGGACGGGCAGATTTCCAAAAATCTCTGGGCTGGGCTTGGACAATATTTTCAAGTGTATTTCGTAATATTTTTCGTTAAAGATTTGGCCGGGAGCGAGTTGCCAGGCCTCTCGCAGGCGCTTTTCGGCGTCCAGGGACAATCCGGTGATGACCATGTCTCCCATGTGGTACTGCGAACCTTCGGAAATACTGGCGCGATACGAAATCTGATGCGCGGCATCGTCGAATTGCGGTTCGGCGGCAACTTTCATATCCAGGTAGCCGCGCTGGCCGTAGTAGGACTCGATCTTCTGCCAGAGGGCTTCGATCTGCATGCCATTGGCGACGTCTCCGGGCTTCAGGTCGACGACCGCATCAAGGCTGGGAGACGCGACGGCCACATTGCCCTGCCACGAAACGCCTTTCCAGGAGTAGACGGGACCGGGAGTGATCGGAATGGAGAGGTCCACGGCGCTTTGTTTGGGATTGTTCACGTCGGGGATGAGGTGGGCTTGCGGCGGGCCGATCTGGGCTCGCAGAAATCCCTTGGCGGCGTAGAGCGGCCGGATATGTTCATTCTCGAAAATCTCCACGGCAAAGAGTGAGTACGGCTGGCCCTGAATGTCGCCCACGCGATCCTTGAGCTGCTCGGAGCCAGCCGCGATGGAATCGCCGAACTCAATCGACTGAACGCGAAGCTGGATGCCCTCGGCATGAAACTGCATTTCCTGACCGTCACCTACCGCCGCGGCGACCAGCTGATGAGTCACGTTTCCCTTGATATTTTGCGAGGCCAGCAGGTTTTCGATGACGGCTGTGATTTGGTCGACCATGGTTCCATCGCCGGGAGCCCGGTCCGTGAACAGGCCGACTTGTTTGCGGATCGCGTCGCCGATTTGGGCGTCGGTAAACCACGGGAAATTGTCGAATACCACCGGGTAAGTGGGCGCTTCCCGGACCTGGAATTCCAGGTTGATCGCCGTGCCGTTCGCCGTGTAGCGAAAGTTGACCTCGGAAAAGATTCCGAGTGCGGCCAGGCGGTTGGTGGCTTCCTGGATTTGCGCGGCCGTGACGACGTCGCCGGTTTTCAGGCCGCTGGCAGCAATGATCTGGTCGGCCGGAAATTTTTGAGAGCCGGTGACTTTAATCGAAGCGATCGCGGAGCTTGGGGCGGCATTGGGAGCCGGCGCCTGGGCACGCACGGAGAGCGCGGCGAAAAGGAAGAAGTGTACGGTGGCGAATGCAAGGAACGCGCGTCTCACGACGGCATTATATTACGTGAATTGGGGTCCGGTGGAACAGGCTCAGCCTGTTTGGTTTTGATTTGCGGCCGACGGTCATTTAAAGCCGACAGGCTGAAAGCCTGTCCCACTGGGACTACTCGACAGTAACGGATTTGGCCAGATTGCGCGGCTGGTCTACGTCGCAGCCGCGCCGGACGGCGATGTGGTAGGACAGCAACTGCAGGGGGATCACCTCCAGCAGGGGCGCAAACATTTCCAGCGTGGGCGGAACGACGATAATGAAATCGGACGCTTCGCGGGCCAAGTGATCGTTTTCGGAGACCACGGAAATGACGATGCCGTCGCGGGCTTTTACTTCCTTGATATTGGAGACGCTCTTTTCGTAGCGAGTCATCGATTCCGGATCGCTTTCGTCGCGCGTCGCGAGCATCACTACCGGGAGATTTTCGTCGATCAGAGCGTTGGGCCCGTGTTTCATCTCTCCGGCCGGATAGCCCTCGGCGTGAATGTAGGAAATTTCCTTCAGCTTCAGAGCGCCTTCGAGCGCGATAGGGAAGTGGATGCCGCGGCCAAGATAAAGGAAATTGGTGTGGCGGAAGAACGTGCGGGCCAGAGACTCATAAATTCCTGTTTCATCGCCTTGCAGCACGGTTTCCATTTTGTGCGGGACGCGCATCAATTCCTGTAGCAGGTGTTTCTCGCAATCTTCATTGAGAGTGCCGCGCACCTGACCGAGGTACATAGCCAGAAGCATGAGGGCGGTGAGCTGCCCCGTGAATGCCTTGGTGGAAGCCACGCCGATTTCGGGTCCCGCGTGGGTCAGAATGGTTCCGGCCGCCTCGCGCGTGATCATCGAGCCGTGCACGTTGCAGATGGCCAGCGTTTTGGAACCCTTGAGCTTGGCTTCTCTCTGCGCCGCCAGAGTGTCCGCGGTTTCGCCGGACTGGCTGATGCAGATCGTCAACGTTTTTGAATCGATGATGGGATCGCGATAGCGGAACTCGCTGCCGTAGTCTACCTCGACGGGAATTTTTGCCAGTTTTTCGATCATGAATTTACCGGTCTGCCCGGCGTGCCAGCTGGTGCCGCAGGCCACGATCTTGACGCTGGTAAACTCGCGGAACTCCTGTTCATGAATGTCCATTTTGTCGAGAAAAACCTTGCCGGAATCGAGCGCTACGCTGGCCAGCAGCGTGTCGCGAACGGCGCGGGGCTGCTCGAAGATTTCCTTCTGCATGAAATGCTTGTAGCCGCCCTTTTCGGCCATGATGGGGTCCCAGGTGATGTGCTGCACGGCGCGCTGGATGGTGTTTCCGTCGAGGTCCATCACGCGGACGCCTTGGGGAGTGAGCACGGCTATGTCGCCGTCAGCCAGGAAAAACATGTCCCGCGTGTGCGCGAGAATGGCGGGAATGTCGGAGGCCACGAAAAATTCGTTTTGTCCCAGTCCGATCACGGAGGGAGGGCCGGTGCGCGCGGCAACAATCTTGTTTGGATCCGAAGCGGAGAGAACGGCCAGCGAATAAACGCCGGTGAGCTGGCGCACCGTCTTGCGCACGGCGTCTTCCAGCGGACCGCCTTCTTTCATGTGGCGCTCAACGAGATGCGCGATGATTTCCGTGTCGGTTTCGGTGACGAATTTGTGGCCTTCCTTTTCCAGTTCGCGTTTCAGGTCCACGTAGTTCTCAACGATTCCATTGTGGACGACGACGATGTTTCCGGAGCAGTCGCGATGCGGGTGCGCATTTTCTTCCGTCGGTCGGCCGTGCGTGGCCCAGCGCGTGTGTCCGATGCCGTAGGCGCCGTCGATCGGGGATTGCCGGATCACTTCTTCCAGATTGTGCAGCTTGCCGGGAGCGCGCCGGATCTGAACCTTGCCGTCAGAGTCGACGACGGCGATGCCGGCGGAGTCGTACCCTCGATATTCGAGGCGTCGCAGCCCGTCTAGAATCAGAGGCACAACTTTTTTGGACCCGATGTAACCGACGATTCCACACACAGTTTCATCTCCGGACGTTCAGCTAGGCGAGAGACATGGATGCCCGCATAAAAAGGGTAACACAAGGAATCACCGATTTCGTGGAGCGAGGCTGGACGCTTGTGCGCGGAAGCCAACAACTAGGCGGAACCACGTAGGAGAGGCTTCACAGGCTGCGGAAAAAGTCGCCCCATCCGCCCGGAATGACAAAATCGAGATTTTTCCCGTGGCCTATTCAGCCTGTCTGGGTTAGATGATCGACCGTGGGAATAAAAACCAAACAGGCTGAAGCCTGTTCTACTCGACGATCTCGTAGCGAAATTCTTCAATGACCGGATTGGCCAGGATTTCCCTGGCCATGCGCTCGACCTGTTTTTCGGCGGCTTCACGGGGAACGCCATTTAAGTCCAGGACGAAAAATTTGCCCTGGCGGACATCGCGGACTTCACTGAAACCCAATGAAGAAAGGGCGTGTTGAATCGCCTGACCCTGAGGATCAAGGACCGTGCGCTTGGGCATAACCCAGACATGTGCTTTCATGGGCGGATTATACCAAGCCCAGCGCGGCGACGCCGGAATGAAATCTATCCAGGAGGGCGCGCTTCTCGTCAGGGCCGAGAAAGGCGTGGTGGAAGCTGGCTTCCGCCAGGCGCACAAGCTCACCCGGGGTCAAGCCCACGCGGTGCATGTGGGCATATTCCGCGCTGACCGTAGTGTCGAACATCGCGGGATCGTCGCTGGAAAGCGTTACCGGGAGTCCTCGACGCAGGAAGGACGGGAGTGGATGCTGTTCGTATCCCGCCATGGGCCGGCCAATCTGGCGCGCGAGGGCTCCGGTGCGAAGATTGCTGGTGGGACACACTTCCAGAGGAATATTTCGAGCGGCGATGAAGTCCATGGTGCGCTCGTCGCGCATCACGCCGATACCGTGGCCGATGCGCTCCGCCCCGAGCAATTCAACCGCTTCGCGGACGATTTCCGGACCGCCGATTTCTCCTGCGTGAATCAGCCGATGCAAGCCGTGGCTGGCGACGAAATCGTATACCGGGCGCAGATCGATGGTTGGAAGGCCTAACTCGTCGCCGCCAATCCCGTAGGCGATGATGTCGGGCGAGCGCAGTTCGACGGCAATCCGCGCGACTTCCATCGCCGGGGCGGCGCCCCACTGGCGCACGGCGTCAAAAATGTATTTCAATTTGACACCTGGGATCTCGGCCGCGGCGTCACGCAGCGCCGCAAAATTGGCGGCGGGATCCTGATTCCGGCGGAACATTACACCGATGGAGAGCGTGACTTCGGCGTACAGGACGTTTTGACGCTGCATGGATTCGGCGAACCGCCGGGAGATCAGGGCGTAATCTTGCGGCCCTCGCAGGAACGAGGTGATCCAGATGAAATTTTCGATGAACTGGTCGAAAGAACCGGGAGCGTAGCGCGGCGCGGTGTCTTCCGGCGTGAGGGTGACGCCGTGACGCGCGGCCAATTCCACCAGCGTGGGTGGCGCAATCGAGCCTTCCAGATGCACATGCAGCTCGGCTTTGGGGAGCGCGGCAAAAGCCGCTTCCGGTATGGTCGTCTTCATTTTCTTGCGATCCCCGTTCGATCCGCAGGGCTGTGCGAGAGCGATTACAAGAAAAGTAGATCATAAGATCGCCGGCCAGTAAAAGAAGAAACAGGGGGCCGGTGCTGCCAGAGCGACAATTCGCCGCGGGAGGACCGCGCTGAACGCCGCCGGCAACTTCCGCTTGCGCCGCGAGTGCGCTCGGCTATGATGGCTTTTCGCTTTTGTTCATGCATGAAACGAGCGGCGACGAGTTTCCCTTGGCGACAAAATCCAGTTCCGTTGAGGAGCATAGACACGCCGGACGCGGCCGGCTGATCACCACGCTGGGCGTCGGTTTTGGGATTGCGGTGGCCATCGGGAACACGATTGGCGCGGGAATCGTGCGTACGCCGGGTGAGATTGCGGCGCTGCTTCCTTCCACCTGGCTGTATTTTGCCGCCTGGGCCGCGGGCGGAATTTACATGTCGCTGGGCGCGTTGCAGTTCGCCGAACTGGGCGCGCTGCTGCCGCAGAGCGGCGGGCAATACAATTTCGCGCGGGCCGCGCTGGGCGATTACGCCGGATTCATCGTCGGCTGGAGCGATTGGATTTCAACCGCCGGAAGCTTTGCCGCAGTCTCCATAGTTTTTGGCGAATACACGAGCGACATGATTCCGGCCGCGCACGGCCACGTGCGGCCGCTGGCGGCCGGCGTGATACTGCTGTTCGCGCTGCTGCAATGGAAAAGCATGAAGGTCGGCAGCGGCGTGCAGGATTTGACCACCATCTTGAAGGCCGTGCTGTTTCTGGCCGTGGTTGCGGTTTGCTTTTTTCATAGCGCGACGCCGGTCACGGCGGTGGCTTCGAAGGCCGTGGTGCCTGCAGGATGGCCGCTGTTCGTCGCCTTTATCGTCGCGCTGCAGGCGGTGATCTATACCTACGACGGCTGGTACGGCGTGGTGTACTTCGGCGGCGAAGTGCATAATCCGGGACGGGATATTCCGCGCGCGATTTTCGGGACGGTTGTCTCCGTGCTGGCGATTTATTTCCTGGTGAACGCGGCGATCGTGCACCTGGTGTCGGTTCGCGAATTTGCGGGCAGTGATTTTGCGATGGGCATCGCCGCACGCCGCGTGCTGGGAACGGCCGGCGACGACTTCATTCGCGTGGTTGTTGCGGTGGGCCTGCTGAGCAGCGTCAACGCGATGGAAATGGCCACCTCGCGCGCTCTTTATGCCATGAGCCGCGACGGCCTTTTCTTTTCGTTCTTCGCGCGCGTGAATAAAGGCGGGATTCCGGCGCCGTCTCTGTGGCTCTCCACGGCTGTGGGCTTGTGCTTCGCGATGTTCAGTTTTGAGAGGGTAGCGGCGATTCTGGCGTCATTTTTCGTGGCCGATTATGCACTGTCGTTCGTGTCGCTGTTTGTGCTGCGGCACCGCATTCCCGAAAGTGAGCGGCCGCATCGCGCCTGGGGCTATCCGTGGACGACGGCGCTGGCGCTTGGCGCGTCGATTGTGTTTTTGGTGGGGGCGCTGGCGAGCGACCGCGAGAATACACCGCTGACGTTTCTGGTCCTCGCGGCAAGCTATCCGGTGTATCGCGCGCTGAAGTGGGCTTCGCGGCGCAATGCGGTGCGCGAGGCGCTCTAGGTCCATTAGAACAGGCTCTCAGCCTGTTCGGTTTGATTTTGCCTCGTTTGGGACAAAACCGACGGGCTGAAGCCTGTTCCACTTTTGCTTCAGGCCCAACTTAGATTGGCGTACAACTCCAGAAGTTTTTTTGTGCCGTGGTCGGAGAAGCGCACGGTGAACTTGCGTTCCGGCTCCTCGCCTTCCACGGCGATGATCGTGCCGGTGCCGTAGGTGGCGTGGCGAACGCGCTGGCCGATCAGCGGGTTGGCGTTTTGCTTGCCGAGGCGCGGAGAGGCGCTCGCACGCGGGCGGCTGGGCGCTTCACTTGAGGCGCGCGACGGAGACGCTATGCGCCTGACGCGACGCGAAAATTCCTCCTCGCTGTAGGAATACTCCGGGTCCGGTTCGTAGCGGCGCGTTTCGCCGGCTTCGGCGAGCGAACCAGCCGCTGTTTCGATCAGTTCCGCGGGAATTTCCTGAAGGAATCGGGAGGGCAGTGAGCCGGAGAGGCGCTCGGAGCCGTACATGCGGCGATACACGGCTCGCGTCAGGGTGAGTGTCTGCTTGGCGCGCGTCATCCCTACGTAGCAGAGGCGGCGCTCTTCCTCGAGCTCTTCATTATCGTTTTGCGAACGGCTGTGCGGAAAGATGCCTTCTTCCATGCCGCTCAAGAACACGTGATCGAATTCCAGACCCTTGGCGCTGTGCAGCGTCATGAGTGTGATCTGCGCGTCTTCGTCAAAATTGTCTGCGTCGCTGACGAGGGCGGCGCGGTCGAGGAAGTCGGAAAGCGTCTCGCCGCGCTCGGCGCCTTCGGCCATGGCATTGACGAGTTCGCGCAGGTTGTCGGCGCGCGCGGTGTCTTCGCTGGAGTCGCGCTGCGCAAGCATGTCAAGGTATCCGCTGCGCGTCAGGATGGCTTGCAGGAAGTCGGCGGGAGAGGATGAAGGAACTTCCTGCTGCAAGGCTTCGACCAGTGTCCGGAAATCGCGCAGAGGGGCGAGGGAACGGCCGGGAGCCAAGGGTTCGAGCATTTTGCCGATAGCCGCCCACAAGGATATATCGTGCTCGCGCGCCACGGCGGAAATCGAGTCGATGGAAGTTTTGCCGATCCCGCGCGGAGGGGTATTGATCACGCGCAGCAACGCAATGTCATCATCGGGAAAAATCGCCAGGCGAGCATAGGCCAGCGCGTCCTTCACCTCGGCGCGCTGGTAAAAGGAAAAGCCGCCCAGCATGCGGTAGCGCATGCCGCGAGAGCGCATGGCTTCTTCAAACGAACGTGACTGCGCGTTGGTGCGATAAAGAACGGCGACGTGAACCGCTGGGTCTTCGCCATGAAGAATGCGGATCGCATCGGCGATGTATTCAGCCTCGGCCTTGGAGTCGCGCCCTTCGAAAAACGCCAGATTATTTCCCGAGGAATGGGTGGCCTTCAAATTTTTGCCGAGGCGCCGGCGGTTGTTGGAGACCACGCCGGCGGCGGCGTCCAGAATTTTCTGCGTCGAGCGGTAATTTTCCTCCAGGTGAACGACGCGCGCGCCGGGGTAATCTTCCTCAAAGCGGAGAATGTTGCCGACATCGGCGCCGCGCCAGCGATAGATGGATTGATCCTCGTCGCCCACAACGCACAGGTTGCGCGCTTCGCTGACCAGCAGCCGAAGCAGGTCGTACTGCACGCGGTTGGTATCCTGATATTCGTCGACGTGAATGTACCGGAAACGCGACTGCCAGTTGGCGCGCGCATCCGGAAATTCCCGAAGCGCTTGAACGGCGCGAAGCAGAAGATCGTCAAAATCGAGCGCGCCGGCCCGGCGCAGGATTTTTTCGTATTCCTCGTAAACTTTGGAGGCCGTGATTCCCAGCGGATCGTTGCGCTTGGCGGCTTCCGCGGCGATCTGCGCGGGAGTCTGGGCGTGATTTTTCGCGAAGCTGATGCGTTCCAGCAATCCGCGGATTTTTTCCCCCGGATCCTTGATGTTCAAATGTTCCAGCGCTAGTTTCACGGCCGCGACTTGATCGTCGGCGTCAAAAATCTTGAAGTCCCGCGGCAAGCCGAGGCGCTTGGCTTCGCGACGCAGCATCCAGGCGGAAAATGCATGGAACGTCCCGATCCACGGATCGTCAAAAGCTCTGCCCTGGCGGACGAGCAGGTCGCGGACGCGCTCCTTCATCTGGGCCGCCGCTTTGTTGGTGAAGGTAACGGCAAGGATCGCACTGCCGGGGACGCCTTTCTCGATCAGGTGCGCGATGCGGTAGGTGATGGCGCGCGTCTTGCCTGTACCCGCCCCGGCAAGAATCAGCACGGGGCCTTCAATGGTGGTTGCGGCTTCGCGCTGGCCGGAATTCAGTTCGTCAAGGAGTATCATTTTGGCAGGAGGGCCCGTATGGGAAGCAACATTCTATCCGACAGGGACGCGTTCAGCAAATTCACGTTCGCGTAAGTGACACCTGATTTCGGATTCGTTTCGCAGGAATAAACTCGGCGGTTCTAGCAGAGCCGAAGTTTTCAGGCGGATTACTTCGATGGGGATTCGCCAAGATCGATTTCAAAAAAGAACAGAGCTTTGTGGTCATTCGTCATGAACGCGAGATCCGGGATGTAGAGGTGCGTGTAATGGATGGCGTCAAAATCGTGGTTCATATCGAAGAAGAGGAAGCCATGCGTCGTGGCATGGGGCGGCAAAACATCGGTGCCCAAAGCTATCGATCGAAGCGTCGTAGCCATCTCGGTCCAGTTCTTGCTGTGCCCCGAATCGGAGGAGCCGGGGAAGGGGAAAGGACGGCGCGCGCGAATGTTTGAGTTGGCGGTCAGCAGGGTGCGATCGGCGACGTCTTCCGGGGAAAGCGGCTCTAGACGCTGGCGGTCCTGGTCAGGCTGAGAAATGACCAGCTGAATCGTTCCAGGGTTAAGCCGGATCGGCACATTGTTGTCATTCCGGAAATAAACATCGATGGCGACGATTCCAGCGGCATAAAAAGAATTCTTGCCGAACACCTCTTTGCTGTACCGTGACGCCCTCACATAGGGGTCGGCTACGATCGTCAAATCCTGGTGGGCATCGCGGGCGGGAAGCGACATCGGATCCGGAGGCGTAGTCTGGGCCAACGCGCTCAATGGACAGAGCATGAGAATCGCGAGAATTGTGCGCTGCATATTCTGGTTGGCTATGATGCGCCTTCCCGGCAATAGGTTCACTTCGAGTTAAAACTCCGTCTGACCATCAGTTTTCGCGTTCTACCTTAAAGAAATCGGGCACGCTGCGTCGCTATCGAGAATTTCTGCCCCGGAGTTTTGTATCGGTCCTGTGGGCGCCGAGCAGCCGTTTCCTCCATCCGGTAAAGAACGGAGTCACACTCCCACTTCACTATTGGTATGCCAATGCCGACGGTGCGCCTATAATATCCGGTTTACGGCTGCGATTGGGATCGTTCTCCAGGGTCCCGGACAGGAGACGGCCGCCGAGGGGCCTTTAGGATGTATGCGCTCTATAGCTTGCTGACGGCGGCGGGTATGCTTCTGCTTTCGCCGTATTTCCTTCTGCGCGGCTTGATCCACGGAAAATACCTCGGCAATATTCCGGAACGCATGGGGTGGAGGTTTCCGGCCGCGTTGAGGGACTCGGATTCGCCGAAATCGTCACGAAACTCGATTTGGATTCACGCTGTATCGGTTGGTGAAGTGCTCGCCGTGCTTCCGCTAGCGAAGCAGCTAAAAAAGCAGTTTCCGCTCTGCCAACTGGTCGTTTCCACCACAACGCTCACCGGCCAGAAGATTGCCCATGAACGAATGCCGTTTGCAGACGCGATTTTTTATTTTCCCTTGGATTGGAGCGGACCCGTCCGGCGGGCGCTGGCAGCATCTCGCGCTGCAGCCGTAATCATCGTGGAGACGGAGATCTGGCCCAATTTTCTACGCGAGTGCCGCCGGGCGCAGGTGTCGGTAATTTTTGTGAATGGGCGACTGTCTGAGCGCTCGTTTTGCGGTTATCGCCGCGCGCTTCGCTATTCCGCCGGGGCCCTGTGTGAATTTCTTAGAAAAGTTTTGGGAGACGCGACGCTATTTCTGATGCAGAGCGAAGAAGATGCGGCGCGTCTGATTGCTTTGGGCGCTCTGAAAGAGCGGGTCGTGGTAACCGGCAACCTCAAATATGATTTAGCAGAGCCAGCGGATGGTCCGCTTTCTTCCTGGCTTCAGGCCCAGTTTGCGAGGAGCGATCGCTGTCCGATCATCGTTGCGGGAAGCGTGCTTGCCGATGAGGAGTTGCCCGTCCTGCGGGCCTTTGCCGACGTCGAGCGCGAGTTTCCCCGCGCGCTGTTAGTCCTGGCGCCGCGAAAGCCGGAGCAATTCGACGAGGCGGCGGCAATCGTTGCCGGCGCAGGCCGAAAATTAATTCGCCGACGGGACCTTACGCTCAACGGGACAGGAGACTCCTTTCTTTCCCAACCCGTCAGCGTCTTCCTGCTTGACACTCTTGGCGAGCTCGCGGGGTTATATCGCCTGGCTGACGTTGTATTCGTTGGTGGATCGCTTGTTCCCGGCGGCGGGCACAATATTCTCGAGCCGGCGGCATTCAGCAAAGTTCCAGTCTACGGGCCGTCGATGGAAAATTTCCGCGAAATGTCTGGGAAATTTCTCGCGGCGGGCGCCTCCATCCAGGTGAGCAGTCCGGAAGATCTGGGCGCGGCGTGGGGAGGGTTGCTTCGCGAACCGGAGCGAGCGGCCCGCATGGGTGCCTGTGCGCGGGAACTCGTCGAGAGCAATCGAGGAGCCACGGCACGAGCGCTGGAGCGTATCGAGAGCGTCCTAGGTTCCACTCGAGGCCTTACGTGAAGCGGCCTTCGGGATGGCTTCGCCTGCTGTGGCCGCTTTCGGTTTTGTATTCCTGGGCCGCGCGGGCTAGGGCCTGGTGCTACGCAATTGGGATCTTCCGCAAACGCAAATTGCCGGGGACAGTGATCTGCGTGGGGAATTTGACGGTGGGGGGGGCGGGCAAAACGCCGATGGTTTTGGCCATCGCGGAGCGTTTCGCTAAGGAAGGCAAGCAAAGCGCGATCCTGACGCGCGGCTATCGAGGAAGCGGCGGCGGAGATGCAGGCGGCGTTCCGCAAAGCGACGAAGTAGCGCTGCTGCGCGAAAGGCTCGCGGGAAGAGTTCAGCTCGGCGTCGGAGCCGATCGCTACAAAAGCGGGATGATCCTGGCCCGGCATGGAATCGACTGGTTTGTGCTGGACGACGGGTTTCAGCATCTTAAATTGTCGCGCGATGTCGACATCGTGCTCATCGACGCAACCGATGCTTTTGGCGGAGGAATGGTTCTGCCGGCGGGGCGATTGCGTGAACCACTTTCGGCGCTGGGGCGCGCTACCATGGTGGTCGTTACCAGGAGCGTGGAGGCGGCTTCGCCGGCCCTTGAAACGATCGTTCGCCGGCATACCGATTGCCCGATCTTTTATGCCTCGACGCGTCTCGAAGGCTTGTTGCGCCTGCCGGGACTCGATGTAGGACTACCTGCGGAGGATTGGCCGAAAGCTCGGTTCCTGGCGTTTTGCGCGATCGGGAACTCCGCCGCGTTTTTCGAGGATTTGCGCATCTGGGGGCTCCAGATTCTTCAGGAACGCGGCTTTGCGGATCATCATGTTTACACGGCTCGGGACGCTGCGGAACTGGAGCCGGCCGCGGTAAGTTGCGGTGCCGATGCGCTACTTTGCACGGAGAAAGATGTGTGGAATTTGCGGAACGTTCAGTTTTCGGCGCTGCCCGTATATTGTTGCCGCATTTCCTTTTCTGTGCCGGATGCGTTTTGGTCCGCGTGTGCGGACGCCGTGCGGCGCCGGAAGGCGGACGGGGCGCGATGAAAATCCTCGCTCGCGCCCCGAATTGGGTTGGCGACGCGGTGATGGCGATCCCCGCTCTGGAAGCGATCCGCCGCGCTCGTGCGGACGCCGAGCTGTGCATCCTGGCGCGGCCCGCTGTTGCGGACCTCTTCACCGCACAACCATTCGCGGACCGGATCCTGCGGTATGATTTTCGCGGGAGGAACCGGGGCTGGGTGGGCCGTGAAAAGCTCGCGGCGGACTTGCGAAAAGAAAAGTTCGACGCCGCTGTGCTGCTGCAAAACGCCTTTGACGCCGCCTGGCTGGCATGGCGCGCGGGCATTCCCGAGCGCATCGGGTACGCCCGGGACGCGCGGAGTCTTTTGCTTACCAAAGCGATTCAAGTTCCCGGCGACGGAGAAATCCCCAGGCACGAATCGCAGTACTATCTGGAACTGCTGCGCCGTGCAGGCTGGATCGGGAATTCTGCCGGAATTCCTGACATTCGACTGAGCGTTTCCGCGGCGGGGCGCGCCGCGGCCGGCGCCGCGCTGCAACGGGCGGGCGCGCGGGAAAACTCTTGGCGCTGCGCCATTGCTCCGGGCGCTTCCTACGGCGCCGCAAAGTGCTGGCCTCCGGAACGATTTGCGCAACTTGCGGATCGCCTGATTTCAGAATGCGACGCCGATGTGATATTTTTTGGCACGCTGGGTGAAAATGAAATTGCCGGGCGGATTCGCTCGAGCATGAAATCGAGCGCTATTTCTTTGGTGGGTCAAACGTCCACCGGCGATCTGGCCGCGCTGTTTGCGTGCTGCTCGGCCTTTATCGGCAACGATTCCGGAGCCATGCATGTGGCCGCCGCCGCGGGCCTTCCGGTCATCGGAATTTTTGGGTCCACGGATCCGGAGGCCACCGCTCCGGTGACGCAACAATTCACGCTGATTCGCGAAAAAGTTTCCTGCAGCCCCTGTTTTTTGCGCTGCTGTCCGGTGGATCACCGTTGCATGACGCGAATTGCCGTGGATTGCGTGTTCAAGGCCGCGTTGCGAACCAAAATGTTGTCGACAGATGTTTGTGATCGGAGGGCGGAGAATGTCTGAGGGGCAGCCGCTTCGGCGCACGGTGTTTCTGGACCGCGATGGCACGATTGGCGAGGAACTGGGTTATGTCAATCACATCGACCGTTTTCAAATTTTCCCGTACGCCGCCGAAGCCATTCGCAAGTTGAACCAGGCCGAGATTCAGGTGATCGTCGTAACGAACCAGTCGGGGATTGCGCGAAATATCTTCCCGGAATCGCTGGTGCACGAAGTTCACAAAAAGATGGTTATGCAACTGGCTGCTGGAGGCGCGTGGGTGGACGCGATCTATTTTTGTCCGCACAAGTCGGAAGACGCTTGCGAGTGCCGCAAACCGAATCCCGGACTGCTCCAACGGGCCGCAAGAGAGCACGCGCTGGACCTGGCTGGCTCGTGGATCGTTGGCGACCGCTATGCGGACCTTGAGATGGGCCACACGGCCGGGGCGCGGGGGATTCTGGTGATGACCGGCTACGGCCGCGGAGAGTATGAATTGCATCGTACAACCTGGCCCAGGCAGCCCGACGCGCTTGCCGAGAATCTAAGGGATGCGGTCCGCCTGATTCTTAACAATGGCGGCGCGCCGAAACGTAATGAGTGAGCGCGAAGAGCGGTTTCTTGTCGTGCGGCTCACCGCTCTTGGCGACATCCTGCACACGGTCCCGGCAATTGCCGCACTCCGTAAGGGGAATCCTCGGGCGCAAATCGATTGGGTTGTCGAACAAAAATGGGCTCCGGTCCTGGAGGGAAGTCCGGCGATCAACGAAGTCATTCCGTTCGACCGCCGATCGTTGTGGGGCGCGCTCGAATGCGTGCAGCGGTTGCGCGAGAACCGTTACACGTGCGCCATCGATTTTCAGGGTCTCTATAAGTCATCCCTGCTTGCGGCTCTTTCAGGCGCCGCGCGACGCATCGGTTTCGATCGTGCCTGGGCGCGGGAAGAGGGCGCGGCCATGTTCTATACGGAGTGTGTGATTCCCAGCGGGCGCCACGTCGCCGAGTTGAACTATTCCTTGGCGCAACACGCGGGCGCTGCGCGGCCGCGTGTTCCGGAGTACCCGCTGCGGGTTCCGGCGGGCGGCGCGGCGTCGGTCCGCGCCCGTCTGCAGGAAATGGGGATCGTGGGGGACTACGTCGTCGTCGGTCCGGGGGGAAGCTGGCGCGCGAAATGCTGGCCGGCGGAGCGTTATGGCCAATTCTGCCGCGAGTTTGAGAAGTCCAACAATGTCTGGATGGTTGTGATTCAGGGTCCCGGTGAAAAATTTATTGCGGAGGAAGTGCTGCGCGCCGCCGCTCCAGTCCGCCCCGCGACCATCGCGACAACGATTGAGGAACTGATGGGACTGCTGGCGCACGCACGCTGCCTGGTCGCCGCTGATTCCGGCCCTCTGCATCTGGCCGCGGCCTTGGGCACTCCGGTCGTCGGCTTATACGGACCGACCGATCCCGCCCGCAACGGCCCGTTCGTTCCCGGCGCCAAGATCCTGCAAAAGGCGCGGCCCGAAGAAATCAGCTACAAGCGGCGAGAGGATTTTTCCCCAGCTATGCTGCGAATCTCGGTTGAAGACGTGCTGGTTGCGACCGATGCGCTTCTGAAGGCTCCGGCTTGAGCAAGACCACAAATTTTTGGATTCGCTGGCGCGTTCGCGTCGGATATCCAGTGGGCATCGCGGCGTTCGTGTTCGCGCGTCCGCAATTGATATTTCTCCTGTGCGGCGTGGGAATTGCCGTTCTGGGCTTGCTCTTGCGCGGATATGCCGCCGGGCACCTGCGTAAACATCAGCAACTGGCGATCTCCGGGCCGTACGCTTTCACTCGCAATCCGTTGTACCTCGGAAGCGTGCTTCTGGCTGTGGGATTTTCAGTGGCCAGCCATTCGTGGATTTCGGCGCTGTTGCTGGCCGCCTATCTGGCGATTTTTTATCCCGTGGTCATTCGCCGGGAGCAATCGGAACTTCAGGCATTGTACGGCGCCGCGTTCGTGCAGTACGCTTCGCAGGTTCCCGCCTTCTGGCCGCGCCTTTCCCCCGCGATGGCGTCGACCGAACGATTCTCCTGGCCGCTGTATCGGAAAAACCGCGAGTATGAAGCCGCCATTGGCCTGGCCGTGGCAATGGTAATCCTGTGGATGATCATGGTGTGGCGCGGGGCTTAAGTAGGAGAGGCTTTCAGCCTGTCAGGGTGAATTGAGAGCTCAACGGGAGTCTAACGCGTGAGGCCGAAGCCTGTCTCGCCATGCTCCCTATGGCGAGCGACTTAGTGCTGGATCCAAGAATGAGCTGACGCGCAAAACGCTCCCATCCGTGCTCGCCGTTATCGCTCCGTCGCGATCAGTCCGGAATACGCGCACGCCCGCCGCGGCCAAACGCTCTGTCACTTCAGGCGAGGGATGTCCGAACATGTTATCCCTTCCGGCGGAAATCGCGGCGAAGGCGGGGTGTGAAGCGTTCAAGAACGGCTCGGCGGTGGATGTTTTGCTCCCGTGATGCGCAACCTTCAGGAAATCGACTCGCACATTTTGCTCTTCGGCCAAAATGGAGCGCTCCGAAGGCCGCTCGATGTCTCCCGCCAGCAAAAATGATTTGTTGCCGTCGGTCAAACGAAGCACGAGGGAATCATCGTTCTTGGCGGATTGGCCTTCGCTGAGATTATCCGGCCACAAAATGCTTCCGGAGACGCCATCCTCGGAAAATGTATCGCCCTGCTTCAGATGGCGGACAGGCACACCGTGGGCTCGCGCGGTTTCGATGACCCGCCAGTATTCAGTGCTGTTAATGTCCCGCCCCACCCAGAATTCGCCTACGTGGAAATTCTCAAAAATAGCTGGAAGCCCGCCCAGATGGTCCTCGTGTGCGTGCGTCAGAGCGACCACGTCGATTCGTTTGATCCCGCGGGACCACAGGTAGGGCGATACGACATCCTCGCCAACATCGATTCCGGAACGCATGCCGCCGGAATGAAAATTGCCGATCTCGCCGCCGCCATCGACCAGCATCGTGCGGCCATGCGGGAAGGAGAGAAAAAGGCTGTCGCCCTGGCCCACGTCAAGAACCGTCACTTCCAGACGATTCGGCGCGAGGCGCGGCGCGAAAGGATACGTGGCTATGATTGCCGCGGTGATCGCCAACGCGGTCGCGGCGCTCAAAGTTCGCCAGATATTCCAACGCTGACGGAGCGCCGCCGAGAGCAATACGGCCAGCCCTACGAAGACGGCCATCAGCGCGAAGGACGGCCCCGGGATGCGAAAGCTTGCGCCATGCCAGCTCGCGAACCACCGCACGGAGGCATCGAGCGCAGCGAGAATGACTCCCAAAAGCTTCGCCAGCTCCAAGGCAAGGATATGCGACACCAGAGAAGCAGCCAGCATAAGGAAGCCGAGAGGAACTGCCAACCCGGTCAGCAGAAGCGCGGGAACGTTGGCAAAAGGCCCCGCCAGCGTCACGCGATGAAAGTAATAGGCCATTGACGGAAGCATTCCGAGTTGTAAAATGGCGGAAATGAAAACAATTTCCCAAAAGTAGAGCGCCGCGCGAACGGGTCCTGCCAGCAAGTCCGTTCCGAGGGGCGTGGATAGGCGAGGCGCGTGCGCGCAAACCCAAGCGGCCGCAGCGCGCATTTCGATCCGAAATTGAATTACGCGCGGCGCATGGGACGCGTCGCGGGTCACGTCGGACAGGTGTTCGAGCGCGCGCCGGTAAGGCTCAGTGGAACGCGCGATGCACGGGATGGCGATTGCTCCGATGATGGCGACCGCGGAATACGACAAGAGGAAACTCGCGTCGGTGATTTCCGATGGCCTCACCGCCAAAATGACCAGCGCAGAAAGAGCGGCAACGTTCAATAAATCCATGCGGCGGTATATGAGCTGCGCGGATAGAAAAAAAGCGGCCATCAGAACAGCGCGAACGATTGGCGGACGATCCTCGACGATGCAGGCATACGCCGCGAGCGCCAGAAGCGTTAGTAGTACGCGAGGAAAAAGGCCGAGACGCAGTCGACGTCCTGCCCAAAGAAAAAATGCGGCCAGCGCGCCGACGTGCAGCCCGGCGAGAACCAGGACGTGATAGACGCCCGTTTTCTGGTAATCGACCACGCGGTCGCGCTCCACGAAACTGCGATCGCCAAGCAACATGGCGCGCGCCAAAGCTCCCTCATTCGGCCGCGATGCGAAGAGATCGTTCAGGGAATTGAGCAGGCGTCCGCGCGCGCGCGCGAACCGGTCCGAAACCCTTAGCAGGGGACGGCCGACAATCGTTAGAAGCTGACCGTTGCGCAGCGAGCCCTGCAACTGAATATTCTGGCCGGCGAGATAGCCGCGAAAGTCAAAGCTGCCGGGATCGCCGTAATTGGCGACGGGACGCGCTCGAACGAAAGCTTCAATGCGATTCCCTGCGCGAACGGAAGGAGGAAGGCCGCTCGCCGTCTCTGCGGTGTAGTACGTTAAGCGCAGTCCTCCGGTGACCGGCGTGACACCGGCGGACGATTCAACTTCCTCCAGACTGACCTCGTAACGCGTGCCCCACGGCAGCGCGAGCGGATCGCTGCGCAACCGGCCTCGCCACCGCAAGGCGGTTCCAGCATCGAGCTTTCCGGATTCAATCAGCGTTACGGCAAGATTTTGCGGGACGGATGCGCGTTCCAGATTCGCGGCGGTCGTTCCCAGCCCCAGCCAGGCGCACGCGGCCAAAATGGTCGCGGCCACAATCCAATTCTTGCGTAGAGAGATGTAGCCGCCGAGCAGGAGCAGAAGCGCGACGAAAACAAAAATGCGGGGAGCGAACGGAACGAAGTTCTTCAATTCAATCGAGAGGAGGATTCCTCCGGCAAAGAACGTGACAGGAAAGAGGGAAGGCAGCTTCATGCGCGCCGTCTGAGCCGCACCAGCACCTCCATATGATATGTTTGTGGGAAAATGTCAAACAAATTAATATTCTCGATCTCGAAAGGTCCAGCCGATTCCTTTGTTCCCACAAGTTGTGCCAAGTCCCGCGCCAGCGTCGCGGGGTCGCAGGAGACATAATGAATGTGCGCCGGGCCCAATTTCTTCAGGTGCGCCAACGCTTCCTTTTCCACTCCGGCGCGCGGCGGATCCAGAACAATAAGGTCAGGAGTTTCGCGCCACCGGGATAGAAATCCCTCCGCCGTCGTGTTGCGTGAAGAGGGCGACGCCCCGCCGCTCTCTTTCAAATTGTGATCGAGGTCCCTGGCGGCGGCTGAATTCGATTCGACGCCAATCACGCGCTCGAACTGTTTGGTCAGCGCCACGGTAAACAATCCCACGCCCGCGAATAAATCGAGCGCCAGCCGCCCGCGCTCCGCTCCGACCGCCGCCGCGACGAGCCGATCGATTAGAAATCGGTTCACTTGAAAAAATGAAAGATGTCCCACTTGGAATGAAGCGCCGGCCGCGGAGTACACCAAGTAGCCCGGACCGGAAAGATCGAATTTGTCCGCGTGCCGGTCCTGTATGAGTATCGATTCCACGTTGGGAAGAGATTCCCGGAGGGCCTCAGCGACGGATTCGGTAGAGCCGGCCAGGCGTTCGGCTGAAAGATTCAGGAGAATCTTTTCGTCGCGGGAGTCGGTGAAGGCTTCGATTTCATCGATCGCTGAGAAAGCGTTTCCTTGGGCGACGAGTTGGCGCAGGCGCGCGAACGTGTCCGCAAGCCGCGGCGAAAGTATCGCGCATTCCGTAACGGGGCAGAGTGTTGTGCTGCCCATCTCGAAATAGCCGATTCCTGCGCTTCCCGGCGCGTTCTCCTGCGCGGGCCGCAGTTTCCATTGCGCCCGATTGCGGTATCCAAACGGCGGGGACGCTTCTGTTTCAATCGCGCCTGTCCACTGGATGCGCCCAATTCGTCCGAGCGTCTCACGAAGAATTTCCGATTTGTATTTGAGCTGTGCTTCGTACGGCATGTGCTGGTACTGGCACCCGCCGCAGCGACCGAAATGGGGGCACGGAGCCGGGACGCGGTCGCCCGAAGGCTCCACGACACGCTGCAGCCGCCCGCGAATAAATTTCTTCTTGTGGGCGGAAGATTCAATCTGAACCAACTCTCCGGGAAGCACGAGAGGCACAAACACGGTCTGGCCGTCGTGATGCGCCAAGCCGTCGCCGCCATACACAAGTTTTTCAATTCGAACTTCCATTCGGGTCGCTTTCCGTAGCGGGGGGTGTGATCCGCGGCCTTGGCCTCAGGTCAGGTAGAACAAACTCAGGCGAGGAAGATTATACCGCTCCCAGAGCCGTTTCTGCAGGTATTGCCGCTCGAGTTGTGAAATTTGCGCGGAGCTCATCTTCCGGCGATAGGGCGCGAGCTGATGGTCCATATCGCGACGAATGTCCAGCATAAAATCGTCCGGCGCGCCGGCGGTAAGCGTGGCCGTAAGCTTTTCTTCGATCACCGTCAGGCGCCGCTCCAGGTCTTCCAGGTCCAGAGAGCCAGGTGATTCCAGAAGCGGCAGCAATTCCGCAAGGCGCGCTCTCGTTTCCTCGATGCGCGATGCCAGATCCGGCTGTGCCCCGCGTACAGCGTGCGCGCCCGCGGAAAAGCGCTCGGAATTTCGGTCAAAGAAAGACCGCAACGCCGCGCGGGAAAATGTTTCGTCTTCGGATTTCTTCCTGGTGTTCGTCGTGGGGCCGGTTCCCGCCGCGGTTTCCCTTTCCTCTTCCGCGGCTTCCAGCACGGCATCGACGCAGTAGGAAAGACTCTTCAGTTGCCGCCCTCCCGCGGCGCGCCGCGAACGCGCGAAGGTTTCAAAAGCTCGATCGATGCCTTTCAGGACAGCGGGCAGGGGAATGCCCGCTTTCTGCCAGGTCTCGACGATGGCCCAGTCCAGGGGAGAAACCAGCAGATGCGCGCCGCGTTTCTGCCAGAAATATTCTTCGATTTCAGTGAAATAATTGAAGTAGTTCAGCTCGCCCATGGCGTCGCGGGAAATCAAGATTGGTCTTTTCTTTGCTTGGTGGCGGAAAATGGGACGGGCGTTTTGCCCAGGCCGCCGGCGGAGGTGCGCTTTGGAGTTTGATTCCGCTCCCACACGATGCGCAGCCCTTCGAGCGTCAGAAATTCGTCAATGATTTCGATGTGCCGCGAAGCGCGGGCGATCAACGGCGCTTGTCCGCCGGTGGCAATCACGCGCGCCTTCTCGCCGATCACTGCTTTGATGCGCGTCACGATCCCGTCCACGAGATCCGCGTACCCATAATAGAGTCCCGACTGCAGCGACTGCATGGTATTCGTGCCGATGATTTTTCCGGGATCCTTGACCTCCACGCGGAACAGGCGCGCTGCGCGAGAGAAAAGCGCTTCAGCCGATATGCCCATGCCGGGCGCAAGCACGCCGCCCATATATTCTCCGCGCTCGGAGACCACATCGAAATTAATGGCCGTGCCGAAATCCACCACGACGCACGGGCCGCCGTATTTCGTGAATGCCGCGACCGCGTTCACGATTCGATCCGCGCCCACCTCCTGTGGGTTGTCATATAGCACCGGCATGCCGGTCTTCACGCCCGGCTCGATGAACAGGGCTTTCACTCGAAAATACCGTTCGGACATCTCCTCCAGCGTGGAATTGAGCGGCGGCACAACGGAACTGATAATGACTCCGCTGACCGACCCGGGATCGATTCCCGCCAAAGTAAAAAGTTCCCTGGTCAGGATGCCATATTCGTCCACGGTCTGATCGCGGGCCGTGGTGAGGCGCCAGTGCGCCACGAGTTCCGTGCCGCGGAAAAATCCGAGCACCGTATTAGTGTTTCCGACATCTAGGGTCAAGAGCATCAATCCGCCTCGGAAAGTGTGCCGGCGATCACCGGCAGGATTCTTCCGTCTTCTCGCCGTACGCGCAGCAGGCCACCCGGTTCCAGGCCTTGCGTCGTGCCGGTATAAGTTTCGGACGCGGCTTCGATGCGCACGCGTTTCCCCCGCGCAAAGCTGGAAACTTCGGAGAAGCGCGCCACGATCGCTTCCGGTCCTTCACTGAGGAAGCGATTGTAGTAGGAGTCCAGGTGCCGCAGCAACCGCGCGACGATCTCCACGCGGCACTGCACGCGCTGCGTTTCCATGCGCAGCGAAGTGGCAATGCGGGACAATTCCGTCGGAATGCGATCGTGATTCACATTGATCCCGATTCCCACGGCCACAAAATGAATCTGGTCCTGTTCTGCGTTCATTTCGGTCAGAATGCCGCAGAATTTCCTGCGGCCAAAGAGCAAGTCGTTCGGCCAGCGAAGGTCGGGCGTAAGGCCGGTCTGTTCGATGATCGCTTCGCGAACCGCAAGCCCGGCGACCAGCGTAATGAGCGGAGCCTGCTGCGGCGCGATCGGCGGCCGCAGCAGCACGGTCATGTAAATGCCGTTGGCCTTTTCGGAATGCCAGGAGTGCCCGGCCCGACCGCGTCCCGCCGTCTGCTCCTCGGCGATCACAACGGTTCCATGCGGTTCGCCGCGCTCGCCGAGCGTCATGGCCACGGAGTTGGTCGAGTCAACCTTGAAAAAATGATAGATGCGCTTTCCGAGGAGGCCGGGATGCAGCCGCCGGTGCAGCAATTTGGGCGCGAGAACGTCCGGAACCTTTTCGATCTGGTAACCGGAGCGCGGAAGCCCTTTCACGCGCACGCCCAGCGTTCGCAGCTTTTCGATCCAGCGCCACACCGTGCCGCGCGACACGCCGATTTCGCGGGCGATTTTCGCGCCGCTGATGACGATCATCGCATTGTCGGCCAACAACGCAAGCAGCGCGTCGATGCGTCGATCGGTCGTGCCCGGAAAAGTGGTCGGCGCCATGACAGTAGAACAGGCTTCAGCCTGTTGGGGTGATGTACATTTGAGAAAATCAAAAGCCACAGGCTGAAGCCTGTGCTGCCTAAAGCCTTTCCAGCTGCGCGAGCCGTTCCCCCAATTTGTCAAATTCGGTGCGGCGCTCGGAAAGCGTCGATTCCAGGCCCTTCACGATGTGCTCGGGCGCGCGGCTGCGGAAGGTCTGATCCTCGAGGCGCGATTGCTTGGACGCGATGTCCTTCGTAAGCCGGTCCAGTTCCTTGCGCAGGCGCGCGAGTTCCGCGTGCACATCGAATGCCGCCTCGTAAGGAATGAAAAGCTCAAAATCCTTGGTCGAACGCACGATTCCCTTGGTCGAGTCAAACGGCGGTTTGGCAAACGAAAGAGTAGACAGGTTGGCGAGGCGTAAGACCGTGTGCAGGCTTCGATCCACGATGGATTCTACGGCGGGCGTCGCCGGCGCCAATTGCGCGGGAAGTTTCGCCTTCTGGTCGAGCTTCATCTCCGCGCGAATGTTACGCGCCGAGGAAATGATTTCCTGCAGCAGGGCAACCTGTTCCTCCGCTGCGGCGTCGATTCGTTCAGCGTGCGGTTCCGGAAAGCGGTCCAGCGCAATCGAGCGCGCGCCTGGTCGCTGCGGCAACTGCTGCCACAGTTCTTCGGTAATGAATGGCATAAAGGGATGCAGCAGCCGCAGAGCGCTTTCCAACGCCGCAAGTAAATTCTTCCAGGTAGCGGTGGACTTCGCACGGTCCGGCGAGACGAGCTCCGGCTTCACCCACTCGATGTACCAGTCGCAGAAGTCTCCCCAGAAGAAGTGGTAGACGACGTGCGCCGCCTCATGAAAACGGAAGTGTTCGAGCGCATCGTTCACCTGCGCGGTGGCACGGGACAGGCGCGAGAAGATCCATCGGTCAATTAGGGCCACATCCGCCGCCCCGCCGTCCGCTGCATTGGGCGCGGACGCGCGCGCCTCAGGCGATGCCAGAGCCTCCAGCGTTTCGCCGCCCGCTGATTCGTACTTGTCCAAATTCATGAACACGAATCGCGCCGCGTTCCAAATTTTATTCGCAAACGCGCGGTAGCTCAGGATGCGATCTTCGGATAAAACAATGTCGGTCCCGGGCGCCGCCATACTCGCCAGCGTGAAGCGCATCGCGTCGGTCCCGAATTTCTCGTTCATCTCCACAGGATCGATCCCGGTGCCTTTGGACTTGGACATCTTCTGTCCTTCGGCGTTGCGCACGATGGAATGCATCCAAACTTGCTTGAAGGGAACCACTCCGGTGAATTTCAGTCCCATCATGATCATGCGAGCGACCCAAAAGAAAAGAATGTCGTAGGCAGTGATCAGCAAGCTCGTTGGATAATACTTCCGGTAGTCGGGCGTATCGTCGGGCCAGCCCATCGTCGAGAACGGCCAGAGCGCCGAACTGAACCAGGTTTCGAGCACATCTGGGTCTTGCGTCAGCTTGCCTGAACCGCACTTCGGGCAAGTAGCGGGCGCCTCGCGCGCGACGATGATTTCTTTGCAATCGCCGCAATGCCATGCGGGAATCCGATGTCCCCACCACAGTTGACGGGAGATGCACCAGTCGCGGATGTTGCGCATCCACTCGAAATATTCGGTGCGGCGATTGTCGGGCATGAGCTCAACGTCGCCGCGCTCGACGGCCGCAATCGCGGGCTCAGCCAGAGGCTTCATCTTCACAAACCACTGCGTCGAGGCGCGCGGCTCGATAATCGTGCCGCAGCGGTCGCACGTTCCGACCGCGTGGGTGTGGTCGGCGATTTTTCCCAGCAATCCAGCCGCCTCAAGATCGGCGACCACACGCTGGCGGGCCTCGAATCGGTCGAGACCTGCGTAGGGACCCGCCGCCGCGCTCATCTTCGCGTCGTCGGTCATCACGTCGATCTCGGGCAGATGGTGGCGCCGCCCGATTTCGAAGTCGTTGGGATCGTGCGCCGGAGTGACCTTCACCGCGCCGGTTCCGAATTCGCGATCGACCACGAAATCATCGACGATGGGAATTTCGCGATTCATCAGCGGCAAGAGAACCATCTTGCCAATCAGATGCCGGTAGCGCGGATCGCTCGGATGCACGGCCACGGCCGTGTCCCCCAACATAGTCTCGGGGCGTGTGGTGGCCACCACGACAGATTCATTCGAGCCGACAATGGGATAGCGGATGTGCCAGAGATGCCCCTGCCGCTCTTCGTGCACGGTTTCAAGATCGCTGATTGCGGTGCGGCATTGCGGGCACCAGTTCACGATGTAATGGCCGCGATAGATCAGGCCGTCTTCATAGAGACGCACGAAAACTTCCGTGACGGCGCGTGACAGTTCAGGGGAGAGCGTGAAACGCTCGCGCGTCCAGTCGCAGCTTTCCCCAAGCTGCATCATCTGCCGCGTGATCGTTCCGCCGGATTCGGCCTTCCACTCCCAGACTTTTCGTTCGAACCCTTCGCGGCCCAGGTCTCGGTAATTGATCCCTTGGGCGGCAAGCTGGCGCACCACGACGCGCTGCGTCGAAATCCCGGCATGATCCGTACCCGGCAAGTAGAGGGTGTTACAGCCCTGCATGCGCCGCCAACGCGTAAGGATATCGATTTCCGTGTGGTCGAGCATGTGCCCGATATGCAGCGAGCCGGTAACATTCGGCGGCGGAATGACGATGGAAAAAACGGGGCCAGGCGCGTTCACGTCGGCGCGAAACAGGTTTTCCTCCACCCATTTTCGCGCCCACCGTTGCTCGATCAGCTGCGGCTCGTAAGCCTTGGGAATTTCTCTCGGCATGTTCTCCAGCCCTGTGGTTAAGAGAATTACTATACGGACGCCCGCGCGGACGGTCAAATGCGTGCGCAGGACGCGAGCGCCAAAAAGCAGGTGTAAGGCGAAGATCGATAGGAGGTTGCTTGGGTGGCTAGTGTTTGCTGATTTCGCGCGAAACGAGCGCTTGCACCACGGGACGCAGGAATTCCTTGGTGATGATGTCAACCACCTGCGGGCGCATCTTATCCAAGACTCGCTGCACTACGGCCTCGACTAGGGCCGGGTCTGGCGTATTGGAAGACTCAGGATTCGGCGCGTGCGGTTGGTCAGCCAACCCGGTCTCGGCCGGGAGGGTCGCCGGAGCCTTTGCGTTGGACACGAGCGCCGCCTCGGGATTTTTTTCTTCGGGTTCTGACGAGGTCCTGGCTTCAGAAGACACTGTGGGCTCGGATTTTGGCAGCGCGGCCTCACTCGGTTTCGAACGGAGGCTTTCGGCCAAATCAGCCCACTTCTGAGTGAAAAATGAGCGTGGTGATCGCTGCTCGGGAGCTGAGGGCGCTCTCGCCATGAGCGGTGCTGGAACCGGAGCGTCCGGAATTTGCGATTTCTGCAAGTTCGCCGCGGGCGCAACTTCGGCTTTTTCTTCCGGAGCGGGCACGGGTTCGGATTTTTCCGAAGCCGTTTCAACGGCTGCCGTTTGGGCGCTTTCTGTCAAATCAGGCCACGTTTGCACGGGAATCGACCGTGCCGTATCCTCCGCGCTCTGCCCGAAAGGCGCAAGGGAAGGTTGCGTTTTGTGCGGGTCAGGGGCTTTCACAGCGGTTATGGAGGGCGCCTCTTCGGTGGAGGGACCTGCCTCGGGTTCGTGCACCAGCTCTGCGTCTACGCTTGGGTGCGAGGCTGAATCCGCGGCAGAAGCTGGCAGCGAATCCGAAACCAGCGTCTCAGCGGTAATCGGCTCGAGTTCGAATTCCTCCGCGGCGGGTTCTAAGTTCTCTTCCGAGACAGCATCCTCCGGGGCGATCTTATCGGAGGGCTGCGCGACCGCTACGCTGTATTCCTCGTCCGCCGTGGGCGGCTCCTCGGCAGGCGGAGGAGGGACGGATGCCATCCATTCGATCGGGTTGGCTGCCAGGTCTTCCGGTCTTGAAACTTCCACGGTCAGCGAAGCCTGCTCAGCCGGATCTTTAACCAGCGAGACGGACGGCTCCACAATTGAGGTCGATTCGTTTACCTCTTGATCCCTGTCGTCCCGCACCAATTCAAAAGGTTCAACGGGCTGCAGCGCTTCCAATTCAGCCGCAGGCGCAGGTTCCGGTTCGTGGGCCAATACGCTTTCATCCGGCTTCCATGCGTGCTCGGGAAGCCCGGCCGAAATATCATTTTCCGCGTCCGTATCCTGCTCCGAAGTCTCCGGAACCGGCTCCTCAGGTTTCCAGAAAATCGGCTCTCCCAGGGACGCGTCGCGGGAACTGGTTAAAATCTGCTCGTCGTCAACGGGTTCGGTGGTTCGAGATTCCGCGGCGCCGGACTCCGCCACGGGCGGATCCAGAAGTCGCCCAAAGGCAATGGGGTGTTCGCCCTCGGCGAAGGACACGCGGTCAACGGGCGGCGCAAATTCTTCAGCCGGGTACTCCTTTGCTGCCACGGATGGCGATGGGCGTTCGTCCACCGTTGCGACTGCGGTGCCGCGCGCCTGCGCGGCAACTGAAGGTCTCGATACCTCGACGGCAACCAACCGGTCGCCCAGGGTGCGATCGAGCAGGGTCTTCACCATCATGATCAGCGGGTCGGGCGGAACGAACGGCTTCTTTAGAATTCCGTCGGCGCCAACGCGCTGCGCTTCGCGTTCGTCGAGAGGGTCAAATGCGCCGACCAGCAGCACGACCGGCACGTGCGAAAAATTCTTGTCTTTTTTTACGTACTCGCAAACTTCGTAGCCGTTGCGCACCGGCATAAAAATGTCCGCCAGAACGAGATCGGGCGAAACTTCGGCGAGTTTCCTGACGGCGGCCTCGCCGTTGTTTACCGCAACCACTTCCACGCCCAGATTGGCCAACGCGAGGGTTACCGTCTTCTGAACGTTACTGTTATCGTCGGCTACCAGGATCTTTGCCACGGGCCGTCCTCCCGACTGCTGCGGGCGCAAATCAATTGCCTTACACATGGGCTTCTCACAAGAGCGCGAGAAACCCTCATCCATTCGTAACATCACGGTCCGAGTCCGTCAATGAAGACTGGACAGGTGTGTGTCTGAATGTGCTAACCCGGAGTTCTTCTTCAGGGGCAATCGCTCAGAGGGCGATGTCCAAGCGAATCAACGGAAAACACGCCGCAGGGCAAATCGTCTTAAAACGGAATCAGTTTGCGAATTCCGCTTTTCTTCTTGCTGGTGGATTCCTGGCTCGAATTCGCGGGCGCGGCTGGTGTTGAGTCGCTTGCGGGTTGGGTGGTGGTCGAATCACTCGAAGTGCCTGTTGTCGATGTGCCGGCATCGGACGCCGCCGGGGCTGTGGAACTGCCCGGTTGGGTTGCGTCTGTTGTAGCCGGCGTCGAATCGGAGGTAGGTGTAGCCGCAGGCGGGTTCGGCAGGGCATTGGGACTTCCGGGCGTGATGGTCTCGACGGCGGCGGTGCTTCCGACGCCAGAGGTCGTCGCAACGTTGGCGTTCGGCGCTGGACCAAACCCGATGGTCTCATCCCCGGACTCGCTTGCGGGAGTCATGGTAGGGGCGCCGCTGCGCGCGGCGGTGGAGAAGTCCGGACCTGACTTTATTCCGCCCATGACGCGCTTGAGTCGACTCTCACGATCAGCCGACTGCTCTTTTTGCATCCGCGCGACCGCCGTGGGGTCTGCCGGAGGAACCGGAACTCCGAATTTGACGAGTTTGTTTTTCGCGTCGCCTTCCAGCGACGAAAGCGGATAATCCTTTACGATCCGGCTGTAATACCGCGCGGCAATTTCGTTGTGCTCGGCTTTTTCATAGATTTGCCCCAGCATCCAATTTGCCTGATCCGCGTGGCTGTAAAGGGGATAACGGTTGGTCAATTCGATTAACCGAGCTCCCGCGGCGCGGAGCACTCCGCGAGTGTAATAGAAGCTGGCGACCCGGAAATTGCCCTCCGCCAAAACTTCCTGGACGTCGCGAAGGTGCTGGTCGGCCTGCGGCACCAACGGGCTGTTCGGATATTTCTCCAGAAAGGTTTGAAATTCAGCCTCGGCTTGCACGGCTTCGGCGTGATCGCGATCCGGCTTTTCCATTTGCCTGTAGTGCGCCATGCCGATCTGGTATTGGGCGTTGGCCGCTTCGTCTAGGAATGGGAAGAAAGTAATAAAATCCTTGTACTCGACGATGGATTGCTTCAGGCCGGCAGTTCCGCCTTCCTTGTAGTAGGAATCGCCGATGGCGAGCTTTGCTTTGGCCAGATATTCGCTGTCGGGGTAGGTGTTAATCAGGGTTTCGAGGTCCATGCGCCCGACGGTGTAGCGTCCATGCTTCATGTCTTCTGTGGCTTTGGCGTAAAGAACCTTGTCAGGCTCGACGGAGGTGCCAGCCACCGGCGCAGTGTTTTTCTTCCCCAGGCATCCCGTGAGCAGCGTTGCTCCGAGCGCTGCCGCACATATGATTTGGCCTTTTTTCAACTTTAATTCCCTTATTCCGCGGGCTTGGACTGTCGCCCGCGCCGAATTCAGCAGAGTTCCCGCCGGGTGGATCCGCTGATCGGCCTTAACTAGACTTTTTGTGCCAGAGCGCCATCCGCCATCTGCTTCATGGCGCGGACAGCCTCCGCTGCATTGGGGGTGTGAAAAATGGAAGTTCCGGCGACCAGAATTTCGGCGCCGGCACGAACCAGATCGCCCACGTTTTCCGGACCGACTCCCCCATCCACTTCGATCCGAAAGGTGAGATTATAGCTCTCCCGAATTCTTTTTAGCTCTCGAATTTTTCCGAGTGCCCCAGGGATAAACTTCTGACCGCCGAATCCCGGGTTCACGGACATGACCAGCACGTGATCCACTTTGCCAAGAACCTCGGAAAGTGCGGCCACGGGTGTGGCCGGATTAATTACCGCTCCCGGCCGGCAGCCATACTCGCGGATCATGGACAGCGCACGATCCAGGTGCGGCGTCGCTTCCTCGTGCACGGAAATCATGTCGGCGCCCGCCTCCGCGAATGCCTGGATGTACAGCTCCGGATTCTCGATCATCAGATGCACGTCGAGCGGCAGGCGGGTTGCCTTGCGCAGGGAAGCAACGACCGGAACGCCGATGGAAATGTTGGGCACAAAATGACCGTCCATGACGTCCACATGAAGCATGGCCGCGCCGCCGCGTTCCACCGCATGGATGCCATCGCCCAGGCAGGCGAAGTCCGCCGCCAGAATGGAAGGAGCGATTTCAACCGGATAATTCACAGCGTCTCCGCGGACATCTTATCAGATTCGAGGATTTGCTTGAACCGTGCCGCAAAGCGAACCATTAAAAAATGGCTCTGCTGAACCGGGCTGGCTTTATTGCGCCGCCACCAGTTCAATATCCGAATCGCTGCTGATCTTTGAACCCGGCTCGGGTGTCTGCTGCGTGATCGCGCCCTTGGGCCACTGCGGGGAGGGCGCGAAGGTGGTCTTGGCGAGTTTGAGTCCTGCGGAAGACAGCAAACGATCCGCGTCCGGCAGGGGCATGCCGACCAGCCACGGCATGACGTACGACGCTGGCGATTCCCCCTGCGCCACGAGCAAATCGACTCGCGGGCTGGCCGCCCGCGTTCCCGGAAGCGGCGTTTGCTGCAAAATCGTATCGGCCAGGGCCGCCGGAGCCGAGTATGTAGTCACTTCTCCTAGCTGTAGGCCAACTTGCAGCAATTGAATGCGGGCGACGCGGAGCGATTCCCCAACGAGAGAAGGAGTGAGGACATTTTGCGGTCCGAGGCTGAGCACTACGTGCGCATTTTCGGGCACTTTCATGCGTTCGCCTTCCGGAGGGCTTTGTCGAGCCACTGAATTCGCGGGCAAATTGCTATATACGCGGTCGACGACCTTTAGTTGCAGCCCGCGCCCCTGCAGGATCGCTTGCGCGTCGGCGGAACTTTTGCCGACGAGATTGGGCATGGTCACTTCGCGGCCCTGAATCGCGAAACGCATCGTGGTTATGGCGCTCAGGAAGGCCGCGGCTGCCAGGATAAACACCAGCAGCACCATGCGGAATCCCCATTCGACGCGGTCGCGAAGACTCATCTGTTCACCGCGTTCAATTTAGCACGCGCGGCGAGGCTGTTCCAGAGCCGACGGCCAGTGGTTTTACAACATTTGTCACTCGGCCGTTTGGAGCGGAGAGGCGGATTCGCTTTGCGTGGCTCTCCTCAAGACGGCAGTTGACGATTCGTTTCTGTTCCCGGGAGCTTGAGAGAATCGGTCACGCTGATCTCGTCTGCGCGAAGCCGCCGCACCGTGAGTTCCTCGATCGCAAGGGATTTGATTTCGGCGCTGCCGACTACCATGCGACGGATGGCCAGTCGGGAAATGGCCAGCGCCCCGATTGCAAACGCGCCCACTGCGACTGCGCCGACCGCCGTGGCAATCATGGCCACACCCTGAAAGCCGAGAGATTTTGAATTCGATGAACCGCTCATGGATCTGCCTCCTGTTCTGCGCGGGACAAGCACCGGTGAATTGTGGGGGCTATTTTAGATCGGACGCTCGATTACCGCAGCGAAGAATCCATCCGTGCCATGTGCGGGTGGAAAAGTTCGAAAGAAGCCATCCTCGGAAATGACGCTGGAACTCGGAATCGATTCCTGGAGGATTCGGTCCAGTTCGGCTAGCGGATTTGCGATTCGAAAGGCATCCCCAAACGTGCTCAAGACTTGCGTGACGACGGACTCATTTTCCTCGGGTTCGAGCGAGCATGTCGAATAGACCAGCCGCCCGCCGGGCGCCAGATGGGGCAGGGCATTACGCAGCAGGCTGGCCTGGCGCTCGTGCAGGTCGCGCAGGTCGTCCGGGCGGAGCTTCCAGCGAATTTCCGGGTGCCGAGCCAGCGTTCCTGTGCCGGAGCAGGGAACATCGACCAGAATGCGATCGAACTGGCGTTCGAAGGGAAGCGGCTGCGACGCGTCGAGGACGATCGTTTCCACGTTTCGAATGCCGGCGGCTTCGAACCGTTCGCGCATGGCGCGCACGCGGTTCTCGTGGAGATCGGCGGCGATGACGCGGCCGCTCGGTCCGGCGGCCTGCGCCAGGAGCATGGTCTTACCGCCCGGCGCCGCGCACAGGTCGAGCCCTGTATTGCCGCGATCGGCCGCCACGAGCCGCGCTACGGCATGCGAAGCCTCATCCTGGATCGCAACCCAGCCGCGACGCACGGCATCGCTGGCCCCGGGGTTCCCCCCTTCCAAAATCCACGCGCCGCGCAGCAAACGTCCCGGCTGGATGCGGCAGCCCGTGCGCTCCAGAGAAAGCTTCGCTTCTTCGCGGCGTTGCGCGTCGTGTTGCACGTCGAGGAGATACGCGGAAATGGCGGGGACGCGATTATTGGCATGCAGCAGACTGCGCGTCCGGTCTTCGCCGAAGATTCGAAGCCAGCGCTCGACCATCCACGTTGGGTGCGAATATGGAATGCCCAGCCGCTCCGCGAGCGGAAGTTCCGCCGGAAGAAGACGCGCGGCGCTCTCGGCGGGCGACTTTCCGGGAAAAGGTTCCTTGGCGGCTTTGCGCAGCACGGCGTTTACCAGCGTGGCCGCGGAGCGTTTCCGCGCCCGCTTGACGAGTTCCACCGATTCGTGGACGGCGGCGCGATGCGGAACGCGGTCCAGAAACAGAAGTTGATAAATGCCGAGACGAAGCGCGATGCGGACTTCGATGTCCAGCGCCTTGCTCGATTTCGTCAAGCCGCGGTCGATGAAGAAGTCCAGGAGCCGCTGCCAGCGCAAAACGCCCAGGGCCAGTTCGGTGGCCAGCCCGGCATCCTCTTTTCGCACGGACTCATCGAGCTCGGCGCGCAGCACTTCGTCTGCGTAGGCGTCCTGTTTCGCGACGCGCACCAGCACATCGAATGCAATCGTTCTGGCCGGTGAAATCGGCATGAGCAAACATGGAACCACAGTACGGCGAGGAAGGGAAATGTGGAGTGCGGGGAGCGGTAGTAGCATACAGTTTCCGAGAAGCCGCTTTTCGTTAGGTTTGAATCCCGAGTGCGGATGGCTCCGCGTGGGTTCGGTCGGTTAAGTCGAAACGACGCAAATGATTCAAAACCCGCCACCCCTCCGAAACCCGCGAAGGGGCGGCCACCCGGAAAAGTTAAATCGCCCGTGAGGGTCCTTCGGTGCCACTGACGAGATTTAGCAATACATTCGGCGTCCAAGTCTTTCACCTCAACTTCCAGCACGTCGTCCTTGGGCGGGTGGCCAAATCGCGGATCTCTTGCAACGCCTGGGATTCATTTCCCGCCGCGAACATGCGCCATATCAGGTCCAAAGCTGCTTCGTTTTCAGTCATTGATCATAGGCGGGCGGCCCGCCCTTTCGCGCTTTTTCTATTGACTGCTGCATGCACATAAATGATGCCACTCCAGTACGTCAACGCAGGGTTACGGTTTTGCTTTTCCGGGTGGCAGTCCGTTCGCGAGTTTCGAACGGGCTGGGTCTTCCCATTCCTTGGTCAAGATACTTATTCAGCTCGATGCGCCACTTCTCCTGATCCTGTCCGTGGGCGGGTCCGCCGAGAGGCCATGGATTGCTGCTTAATTGTAGAGTCCTACTCAATTGGAATATACTTACTTCTCATGACAGTGTAGGATATTTAGCTATGAAGACTACCAACAAGATGGACACGATTCGGTTTACGGTGAAGGGGCAAGTGGTAATTCCCAGCTGGCTGAGGAAGGAATTTGATATCGAAGAGGGCACTCGGGCATTGGTCTACCAGGAAGGTGACGCGATCGTCCTGAAGCCCATCACTCCCAGGCACATCAGAAACCTGCGAGGTTCGTTGAAAGGCTCGGGGGTGCTGAAATCGCTGATGGATGACCGCAAACGCGAGCGGGAACTTTGATATGGCCGTAAAAGTCCTGGATAGCTGGGCGCTGATCGCTTTTTTCGAAGGTGAACCCGCGGCCGAACAAGTTGAAAACCTGCTGGTCAAGGCGGAGTCCGGTATACACAAGTTGTTGCTCTGCGTGGTCAGCTGGGGCGAGATCTACTACAACACCATGCGCGAAATCTCCCAGGACGCGGCGGAACGGATGGCGAAGGAGATGGCTGGTTTAACGATTGAGATTGTCGGCGTCGACGATAAAAATCTTGAGTTGGTGCGACAGGCCGCGATCTACAAGGCCACGCGAAAATTATCGTATGCCGACGCGTTTGCCGCTGCGCTGGCAAAGATCAGAAATGCAGAACTCGTAACGGGCGATCGCGAATTCAAAGAGGTCGAGGACGAGATTCAAATCGGATGGTTGCGCTGAAACGGCAGTTGCGGGCGGGTGGGGAACCGGCACGGCGGCGAACGCCGCGAGCATACAGGGCGCCGAAATCGAACGCACTGCATGATGCGGCATACGTCAGGAAAAGCGTTCTCCCGGAACCAGGCGCGCTCCACTTATAAATTCGCTCGCTGCAATCCTCTTGCGGCCTTCCAGTTGCACGGCTTCCATTCGCAGGCGCGTGCCTTCACCGCAGACGGCGTAGACTTCTTTCGCCAGCGGAACGATTTCTCCCGGGGTGCTCATCTCGGCGTTCTCGGATGGAGTTCCGGGGCGTCCCCAGAGCTGGCATGTTTGACCTCGGAACGTGGTGTAGGAGCCGGGCCAGGGCGTGAAGCCGCGCATGCGATTGTAGATTTGTTGCGCGGGGCGTTTCCAATCGATTCGGCCGTCTTCTTTTTTTAGAATCGGAGCGTAAGTCGCTTTTTCGGAATCCTGGGGGACCGGGGCAATTTCTCCGTGGTCGAATCGCACGAGCGACTCGGCGATCAGGTCCGCGCCGATCGCGCTCATGCGCGCGGCAAGCTCCGGAGCGGTTTCGTCCGGGCCAATCTCAACTTCGCGGCGCAAAAGCGTCGGCCCGGTGTCCATTCCCTTGTCAATTTGCATGGTGGTGAGTCCGGTAACGGTCTCGCCGTTGGCGACGGCCCAATGAATCGGCGCGGCGCCTCGATAGGCGGGCAGCAACGAAGCGTGCAAGTTGAGCCAGCCGAGCCGGGGAATCGTTAAAAGTCTTCCGGGAATAATTTGCCCGTAGGCAATGATCACGACGGCGTCGGGCGCGACGCGCTTTAGAAACTCCTCGGAGGATTCGGACTTGATCGTTTCGGGCTGGTAGACGTGCAATCCAATCGCGAGGGCCGCTTCTTTTACGGGTGAGCTGCTGAGGTGCTGGCCGCGGCCGCGCGGCCGGTCCGGCTGCGTGATCACCGCTTCGATCGAAAATTCGGGGCGCTCCGCAAGCCGCCGGAGGGAGGGAACTGCGAATTCCGGCGTACCACAAAAGACGATGCGCAGGGCGGCCATCGGCGGCGTTCGACGACTACCATTCGCCGGTCTTCCGCAATTTGCGGATCCGGCGCTTGATCAGATCTCTCTTGAGCATGCTGAGGTGCTGGAGAAACAGGATGCCGTCGAGATGGTCGATCTCATGGCAAAAGGCGCGCGCCAGGAGACCTTCGCCGCGCATCTCATAGAATTCGCCCTTCAAATTTTGAGCGCGCATGGTCACGTACGCCGGCCGCAGCACATTGCCGCGGAACCCGGGCAGAGAGAGGCAGCCCTCCTCCTCGCGCTGATCTCCCTCGACGTGAATAATCTCGGGATTGGCGAGCACCAGCCGTGCCTCGGGATTTTTTCCGACGCTGACGTCAACCACCGCCAGGCGTTTGGATAGCCCAATTTGTGTCGCGGCCAGGCCCACGCCCTGGGCTACGTACATGGACTCGAACATGTCCTCGCAGAGCTTGGCGAGTTCCTCGTCAAATTTCTCGACGGGCATGGTGGGCGACTCCAGAACGGCCGCGCCGTATTTTGTGATTGGATAAATCATCTCAGATCTTCACTCGATTCCTGGTTTCAAAATTCCTTTAACTGCCGCACGTACCCATCGAAATTGCGGCGCATTTCGCCCAGCGAGTCCCCGCCGAATTTCTCGATCATGGCCTCGGCGAGGACGATGGAGACCATGGCTTCGCCCGCGACTCCTCCCGCGGGTACGACGCACACGTCGGAGCGCTCATAGGCGGCGGAAATCGGCTGCTTGGTCACCATATCGACCGTGCCCAACGGAGTCCGCAGCGTCGAAATCGGCTTCAGGTATCCGCGCACGACTACGTCTTCGCCGTTGGTGATGCCTCCCTCGAGTCCTCCGGCGCGGTTCGTCGCGCGAGTAAATTCCCTGGACGTGGGATTGTATCCGATCTCGTCCATCACTTCGTTTCCGTAGGAAGTGGCCGCGGCGATTCCCGCGCCAATCTCGACACCCTTCACGGCCTGGATGGACATGACCGCCTGAGCCAGCCGCGCATCGAGTTTCTCGTCCCATTGCGCATGGGAGCCCAGGCCGGTGACAACCTTGTGCGCCACGACTTCAAAGATGCCGCCCACCGTGTTCCCGGCGCGATGCACGAGGTCAACTTCCGCCTTCATTTGCGCTTCGGTCTCTGCATCGATGCAGCGCAACGGGGAATCCAGGTTTTCGCACACCGCCTGAATTTCGCTCCAGGATGCGGCGCGCGCCAGGCGTGCCTTGCCGACGGAGATCACGTGGCTGAGCACTTCGCAGCCCAGCTGGCGGAGCAGGAGCTTGGCAATCGTGCCCGCCGCGACGCGTGCGGCGGTCTCCCGCGCCGACGCGCGTTCCAGGATGTAGCGCGCGTCATGAAGGTTGAATTTCATGGAGCCAGCCAGATCCGCGTGGCCGGGGCGAGGCGCCGTCAAACGCCGCTGGAAAGTCTCGGACTCGGGGATATCTTCGACCGAGAGCGCCTTTTCCCAGTTGGCCCAGTCGCGATTGTCGATGCGCATGGCGATGGGCGCGCCAATCGTGTGCCCATGCCGAACTCCGGCCAGGAATTCGACGCGGTCCTTTTCGATCTTCTGGCGCCCGCCGCGGCCGTAGCCGAGCTGGCGCCGGTGCAGCTCGCGCTGGACGAAGTCGAAGTCGATGGGCACACCTGCGGGGACGCCACTGATCCACGCAATCAGGGCCTGACCGTGCGATTCCCCCGCAGTAACGAAGCGAAACATGAAGGCTCGACATTCTATCGGACCCGGCACGGCACGTAAAGCGATGAAAGGCAAAGGCGCGGCGAATCGCGGCGAATCGCCCTGAACCGATTGAGGCCGAGACGGGACAGTAAATCTCATTTCGCGGTCACGGTCGCAGCCGGCGAGAGCGGAGCGGAAGAATTGCGCGCCGGTACGTCTGGTCGACGATTCCCAAATTGTGCCACAGGACTCAGTTACGATGCTTGACGTGCCCCGCGGCTACCAGTACGCTGTTTTCGATCTCATCCGGGTTCCAGGGACACCCAACGACGAGCGATGGCCGCCACCGATCCCAAATTTTTGGAGTCCAATTCCGCTTCGCTGGCTGGCGCGCTATCGGAAGGCGCCAAGCGGTGGATTCTCCACGTGCAGGACTATACGATCCTGTCCGCCCGCTCGGTCAAAAACCTGTTCAGCCCGCCGTTCTATCTGACCGATGTATTGGAACAGATGGATATCATCGGCGTGGGATCCTTGCCGATCGTGTTGCTGACCGGGTTTTTTATCGGCGCCGTCATGGTGTTGCAAACGGCCGCGCAATTCGAGCGGTTTGGGCAGACGCAGCTCACGGCAGACGTGGTCTCGCTGGCGCTGGTTCGCGAACTTGGGCCGTCCATCACCGGCCTGCTGGTGACCGGGCGCAACGCATCGGGAATGGCGTCGGAACTTGGCTCGATGATCGTGACCGAGCAAGTGGACGCGATGCGCGCGATGGGCACCGATCCGGTACGAAAACTGGTCACGCCGCGCATGCTAGCCACGGTTCTGATGCTGCCGTTGCTTACGGCCATGGCCGATTTTATGGGATTGATCGGCGGGTACATTGTTGCGGCCTTCACGCTGCGCCTGGATCCGGTATCGTTCTGGACGAGGGCGGTAAACATTCTGGAATTTTCCGATCTCATGCAGGGCCTCAGCAAGCCAGTCGTCTACGGATTTATCATCGCGACAGTGGGATGCTACCAGGGCTTGAACGTGAAGGGCGGAACGCAGGGAGTCGGGCGGGCGACCACGCAGGCGGTGGTCACGGCCTCGGTGTTTATTCTGGTCAGCAATTTCTTTCTGACGAAATTGATGCTGTACTTGGCTGGGCACATCTTCTAACCATCGTTGCAATCGTCTCCGCAAGCGCGGAGGTTTCCATCTATAATCAGTTCGATGGATGTGCCGCCGGCTCCATGACGGCGTGGACGCATCATTTCAGAATGAGCGCGACCGCAGCCAGCGAACCTGTCCTCTCCCTCGAAGATGTCAGCATAGCTTTCGATAAAGGCAACGTCCTGAACGGCCTTTCTTTTTCGGTCGCTCCACGCGAAACCAAGATTTTAATCGGCGAAAGCGGCTCCGGGAAAACGCTGATCCTGAAACTGGCCGCGGGCTTGATCCAGCCGGATTCCGGGACTGTAAAAATGCTGGGCCACGATCTGGGAAGCATGTCAGAAAAAGAACTGCTCGCGTTTCGAAGAAAAATCGGGTTTGTGTTTCAGGAGGGCGCGCTGTTCGACTCCCTTACCGTTGAGGAGAACGTGGCGTATTGCCTGCACGAAGAACGCGTGCCCCAGAGCGAAATCGAGCCGCGCGTTCGAGAATCCCTGCGGTTCGTGGAAATGGAAGACACTCTGGACAAATTGCCCTCTGAACTTTCGGGGGGGATGCGACGGCGCGTTTCGATCGCCCGGGCCCTGGTGACGCGGCCGCAAGTTGTCCTTTACGACTCTCCCACGGCGGGACTCGATCCAGTAACGTCGCAAACGATCATCACGCTGATTCTGCGGCTGCGAGACACGCAAGGCGTGACCTCCGTGCTGGCCACGCACCGCCTGCAGGACGCTTTCGGCTTGGCCAGCTACCGGTTTGACGGCCAATCCGGCCGCGTCGTGCCCGTGTCGCACAACGGAGCTTCGCAGCTCTCGGCCCCGGCCACCAATTTTGTGGTGCTTCGCAAGGGGAAAGCCTATTTCGAGGGCAGCCCGCCGGAGCTGGCGGAAACCCGCGATGCGTATTTACGGCGCTTTTTGTTGTAACTTGGAGGAAGCTGCACGGGTAGTCGATGAGGAGGGGGAGCGATGGCGCAACACAAACAATTGACGTGGACCGAGCTCCGAGTTGGATTGTTTGTTCTGGCGGGAGCCGTTCTGCTCGCCGTAGTCATTTTCTATGTGACCGGCGGCGGCGGGTTCGGTCCCAAATACCGGCTGCGCGCGTACCTGCCGGAGGTCGACGGGCTGACGATCGGGGCGCCTGTGCAGGTGGATGGAGTCGAAGTCGGTAATGTCGAGCGCATCGTTATCGCGCCGTTGAAGCCTGGCGTTCCGGAATCCAAAGATCACGATCACAATATTGAAGTGGACATGCGCATCCAGAAGACCTATCAGCCCTACATTCGTTCGGATTCCACGGCGGGGCTGGTTACCGAAGGGCTTCTCGGCAACCGGTATGTGGATATCGACCGCGGGTATGTGGGGCGAGTCCTGACCAATGACGAGGAAATTCCAGGGCGCCAGGAGACCGCGCTGAAGCAAGTCGTCGAACGCAGCGCCGATTTGATGGACAGCTTGAGCAATATAACCAAGCAAGCGAACGCCGTGCTGACCGACGTGCGCGAAGGCCGCGGCTCGCTGGGCAAATTCATGGTCGATCAGACCGCGTACAATCATCTGAATAATTCCCTGAACAATATCGACGGTCTGCTCGCGGGAGTTCGAGGGGGGAAGGGGACGCTCGGAAAGCTGGTCACGGACGACGAGATGTACAACCGCGTCGATTCCATTGCCGGGCATGTCGATAGCGTGATGAGCGCGGTGCAGAACCAGCAAGGAACGCTGGGAAAGCTAGTCTACGATCCGGATATTCACGAGAGCGCGAAACGGCTGATCGACAACAGCAACGCATTTTTCTCCGATGTACGCAACGGCAAGGGCACGCTCGGAAAGCTGGCTACGGACGATTCGCTGTTTGCCGAGTATAAACAGGCCGGACAGAATCTTTCGATCGCAACCGCCAAGTTGAACTCCGACCAGAACACGATGGGGAAACTGTTCAACGATCCAAAACTCTATGACAACTTCTCGGGTCTTGCCGGCGATATGCGTCTGCTTATCGGAGACTTTCGCAAGGATCCGAAAAAATTCCTGCACGTGAAGTTTGCGATTTTCTAGCGAGGCAGCCGGCGGGACGCTTGTCGGGCGATGCGCAGGCGACGTGCAGGCGATGTCCGGGCGATTTAATCAATATTCTCGACTCTCGGCGGGTTCTCTGCGCGCCGCTAGCGGTATTCAGGCATCAGGAAGAACGAGTGGAACGTCGCAGCCAGCGTCATGATGGCGCCCACCAGAAAAATCCGGCCGGGCCGAAGATGGGCGAGCGTGGATAGCGCGAAATAAGTTCCGGCGGCGACGAACACGCCGATGAAAGAGAGCAGGTTCGCCGCGGCGATGACTCCCCCCTTATGTTCAGGCGCGGGACGATGCTGGATGAGCGCATTGAGAGGCACCGCGTAGAATCCCCCGAAGAATCCGAGGAAGGCAAGGTCCAGGCGAACCGCCCAGATGCCCAGGCCGTGCTGCGAAACCAGAAAACCGAACAGCGTCATGCCAATGGCTCCGAGCGGAACCAACCGGTGGTCAATCTTTCCGCGGGACAGGTAGCCGGCGACCAGGCTACCCACGCCGATGCCGATTCCGATCGCCGTCTGAAGATAGCTGATCTGAGTTTCATCCACGTGCAGGGCGTCGTGTCCGTAAAAAACCACCACAAATTGCAGCAGCGACGCGAGAAACCAGAGATAGGTATTGCCGATGACGGACCAGCGAAGCAAATGATCCTGCGAGATGATGCGAATCTGCCCGCCGAAATCTCCGAACGGATTGAACCGAAACCGCCGCGAGGGATCGGCGGCCGGGACGTGTGAAATGCCCAGGCTCGTCGCCAGCCCGAAGACCGTGAAGGAAAGAAGAATCAATCCGGACCAGAATTGCCGGCCGCGGAATCCGTCCGCCAGATAACCGGCAGCCATGGTTGCCGTGATAGCCGCGGCAAACGTGCCCAGCTCAATCACGCCGTTTCCCCAGGAAAGCTTTTTGTCGGGGAGCACTTCCGGCAGAAGCCCGTATTTCGACGGACCGAACAACGCGCCTTGCGTGCTGATCAGGAAAACGGCTACCGCCTGCATGGCCAGATTCCCGAGCGTCAGCGCGATCAGCGCGAACAGCATTACGACGATTTCAAACAACTTGGTGCCGATGGTTACCGAGCGTTTGCTGTAGCGGTCGGCCAGGTAACCGCCGGCGAGCGAAAATAAAATATAAGGCAGCGCGAACAGCGCCCCGACCAGCAGAACGATGCGGTCGCGCAGGGCCACTGAAAAGTTTCGTTCCACGACCAGATAGATCACCAGAAATTTCAGGGCGTTGTCGTTGAACGCGCCTTGAAATTGCGTGACGATCAGGCTCCAAAAGCCGAATCGCCAACCCGCGGGCGTTTTCGGCACGGGCGCGCCCCGAGGCTTATCGTCCGTGCGAGTGCTTATGCCCGCGGAGGCCGCGTCTGTGTTCGCTACCGATGGGTCTTTGGGCTCGCCAAACATTTGGTGGATGTGCGGGGGATCGTCGAGTGGAACGGGCCGCCCCTTCGCCAGATGCGCAGTGTAGACACGGAAAGCCTCTTGAGCAAGGCTTTGGCAGGAGGCGCGCGTCGTGTAGAATCAACAACACGCCGGAGTGGCGGAATGGCAGACGCGGCGGACTCAAAATCAAGAATCATAATTCCTCAATATTAATCAACGCTTGCATTACAAGTAAGTTATTGACATAACGCCCCGCCGCGATACACTTACACAACTCTTTCACACTTTCGCATTTTTGAAGGAGTGCGGAGGTATCCGCGATGCCCGAACAGTACGACATTCTGGGCGGCAAGGTTCACATCTACAAACGCCCGAACAGCAGCCACTGGCAATGCTCCAGCTATTTCGCCGGCAAGAACCGGCGCACCAGCACAAAAGAAGACAGCATTTCCAAAGCCAAAGAAATCGCCGAGGACTGGTATCTCCAGCTGCGCGGCAAACTCCGCAACGGGGAAATCAAAACCGAAAAAACTTTCCGCGAAGCCTCGGAAGCGTACCTGCGTGAATACGATGTCATCACGCAGGGCCAGCGCAGCAAAATCTATGTCGAAGGCCAGCACACGCGCTCGCGCGTGCACCTGCTGCCGTTCTTCGGTCCCATGGGCTTGTCCGAAATCACCGCCGGCAAGGTTCAGGACTACCGCATTCATCGCCACGAGGAGGCGGCGAAGAAGCGCGGCAAGCCGCCGGCCTACAGCACCATGCATCAGGAGATCGTCACGCTCCGCCAGACCCTGAAGACCGCCCTCCGTCATGGCTGGCTCGATCACTTGCCCGATCTTTCCGAGCCGTACCGTTCATCCCCGAAAATCTCGCACCGGGCGTGGTTTTCGCCGGAGGAATACAAAAAGCTCTACGAGGCGACCAGACGGCGCGCGCATGAACCGAAAAACGCGCGCTACAAATGGGAATCCGAACAGCTCCACGACTATGTCCTGTTCGCCGCCAATACCGGCCTGCGTCCGGACGAAGCCCGGCGCCTGCAATTCCGCGACGTGACCATCGTCGAGGACGAGGGGAGCAATCAGACCATTCTTGAAATCGAAGTGCGCGGGAAGAGGGGGGTCGGCTATTGCAAGAGCATGACCGGCGCTGTGCGCCCTTTCGAGAGACTGAAATCCAGACTACGCCCCCCGCGTGCGTATGACGCAGTCGCGGACGAGGGGGGGAGGGGGGAGAGCAAACCAGACGCCGCTCAGAACGCCTCCGCGCCATGGCGCATGCCGGGACCGACAGACCTGATTTTTCCGCATTGGCAGCGCGAGCAGTTCAAGACGATTCTCGAAGAAGAAAATCTCCGGTATGACCGCGACGGCCGGCCCCGGACGGCCTACAGCCTGCGGCACACCTACATCTGTCTGCGCCTGCTGGAGGGCGCTGACATCTACCAGATCGCCAAAAACTGCCGCACCAGTGTCGAGATGATCGAGAAATACTATGCGGCGCACATCAAAACGAATCTTGATGCGTCCGCGATCAACATCATGCGGCCGAAACCGAAGAAAGAAAAACCAAACGGAAAACCGAAATCGGTCACGCGTTCCGACTCCGCAAACTAGAGCCTGCCCCCGGCCCAGAACGGGGGTGCAAATTTCTGCGGCGTGCTCTATGATACGTAGCTGCTGATTGCCAACCATGCCGGCGTGGCGGAATGGCAGACGCGGCGGACTCAGACAAAACTTGAGTGCTCGCCGGGAAACCGGCGATGCAGAACTGCTCAAAGTCGGGGAAACCTTAACTGGCAATCCCGAGCCAAGCCTCTTGACCGAGGAAGGTGTAGAGACTAGACGGGCAGCACCTAACCCCCGATATCCGGGACACGGTGAAGGGATAGTCCAGACCCCAAACCTCGGCGAAGCTTTCGCATTCGGAGAGGGCGGCGAAAGCCGCAGTGGTAAGAAAATCCGTTGGTCGCAAGGCCGTGTGGGTTCGACTCCCTCCGCCGGCACCAATATTCTTCAATCGCTAAAGCGCCGGAAAGATCCGGGGCGTATCTACTCTGGAAGCCTGACGATCAGCCCCGGAGAATACGCCCGGTGCCGATGAGGTCGATAGACAATTCCGCAGCGGTTCTTTCCACCGGCGTGAGTGAAATGTCTTGCTATCTGGAGCCCGAAGGCATAACCATAGTGGCTGTCTATTCACACAACCCTCCGCCGCGCCCATCGGGTGACGGTCTCTTGTGCCAACGGACAAGGGCTCCGCTCCGAAGTAGCGTTCTCTGAGTGCCTCCCCTGTAGTGGCGTGAATTTTACCTTCTCGCATTGACACAGCCGGGAAATTACCAGTGCGAGCTGCTTCAGCACAAGAAGCGCTTTTGTTCCGCATGGAAGTCCGTCCAGACGATCAGACTGAACGGATCGCCATCAGGACGAAACTTAAGCAGTTTCGATTCTGGCCGACGCGGAAACTTTCGCCGGCCAACAATGAAGCAACGTATTTGAGGGACGAAGTGCGAGCGCATACCACCATCGACAAGTCGCCGCAGGTCAACACCCTCCTTGAAATAAAAGAACCACGGAGTCTCAAGACAAACCGCCCCAAACTGAGCGGCCGCCTCATTAAGGTCCAGGATCAGGAGCGAAGGCGAATAGCGCGCGACTTGCATGACAGCATGGGACAGTCGGTCGCCCTTTTAAAGATGACTCTGCACCGGCTCGGAACTCTCGCAGGACAGAGCCCGGAGCAGGCCGAACTGTTATCTCAGAGTGTAGCCTTGGTCGACACGATGACGACGGAACTTCGTACGATCTCCTATCTGCTCCATCCGCCGCTGTTGGATGAAGTTGGTCTGGTATCGGCTCTGCGCGAGTTAGCGGATGGATTCTCGCAGCGAAGTGGAATTGAAGCCAGTTTGCAGATCGATGACAAATTCGGCCGGCTTCCCGGCGAACTGGAGATCTCGATTTACAGGATCGTCCAGGAATGCCTTACCAACATCCATCGTCATTCTGGCAGTCCAAGCGCAAGAATTCTCATTGAACGGAGTCGGGCTGCGATCCATGTCGAGATTCAGGATCACGGCAGGGGCATGGCCGTCGGGAAGAACCGTACACGATCAGGAGTGGGTCTGGCCGGAATGCGCGAACGGGCAACGCAATTTGGCGGCACGTTGGAAGTTCGTTCTCGCGGTGAAGGTACGACCGTAATCGCACGGCTGCCCTTATCGAATGGATCTGCGGAAACGGAAGCTGCGGCGGGATCATGATCGATTTTCGACTAGTTCAGTCTGATTGGAATTAAAGGAGGAACGAAAATGAGCGAACGGACATTACCAACGACAGAACAAATTGCGCAACGCGCATACGAGCTGTACCGCGCACGCGGCGGCGACGAGGGTCACGATCTGGAGGACTGGCTTGCTGCCGAGAAGGAATTGACACAATCACCTGAACAATCCGCTTCCGGCGCACCCAAAACCCGGGCCGCCGCTGCGGGTTTTCAGTCAACGTCATCAAAGTCTGGCAGGGTCGCCGAGGAAGCCCCCGTCGAAATCGCCAAGAACTAGTCGGCCTTAACCGACCGCGTCCCAAGGGCCTCGGACTTTTCTGCGAGGCCCTTTTCTTTTTCGCGGTGATCGGACCTCTCCTTAGGGCTTCCCTGACATTGGTGCCGGCGGCATACCGGCGCCAACGCGCCCTTCGGTGAACCGCTGGCGGGCGACAAATCGAAGCACCCGGATGTAGAATGCGCGGATACAGGAGAGTGCTTTTTCTTCAGCCCGAGCCATGACCAGAAACGATGTGCAGCGGTACAAGCAGCAGCTGCTTGTGAAACTCGACGAACTATCCGCCAGGCCGGCCGACGCTGCTTTCCGGACGCCCGGAGCGGGCGGCCCGATGGGAGACTTTGCCGATCAGGCCAACGCCGACGCTGAAGCGGAACTGCACATCCAGGTGCATCGAAGCGACGCTCATCTGCTGCGGGCTATTGAAGACGCGCTCGCCCGCATCAGTCAGGACCGGTATGGAGTATGCGAGGTCTGCAAGCTTCCCATATCCAAACCGCGCCTTGAAGCTGTACCGTGGACACATCTCTGCCGAGACTGCAAGGACCACGAGCACGCCTGACGTTCGCGGCTCTCATTGTAATTTAGCGCGATCAGAGCGGTTGCCTGCTGGCGCACCGACGATGACAACGGGTGACAGCGGCATCGTGTCAACATATTGCAGGCGAGAACGCCCTGTCCATACTGAAGCGGTCGGGCGGATTTATGACGAGTGAAACCACAGGGGGCGCCGGAAAACAACTCCGGCAAATACGGTCAATCAGGACGGCCCGCCTTGCGTGGAACAGAGACGGGCCGTCCTTCGGGCGGTCTGCATTTACCTTGTACTTTGTTGGCCCGCCGCCACAGCCTTGTTCTTCAGCGGAGCGGTATCGTTTTTGGTTCGTGCCTGTTTCACTTCATCTTCGGCACTGAGCCAATCCTCAAGGGCGTGCCCCTCTTCGCCATTATGCGTCTGGTATATTTCGTAAGCTCGTTGTTCGATCTGTTCGTGCGTTGATTCGTCTTTTCTAAGGTCTTCTAACTCTCTGGTTTGTGCCATAAGCTGCCTTCCCTTCAGATATGTTTTTAACTCCTCGCTCAGGTCCGGTCAGATGAGGTGGGCTACTTCTTGTCTGTAGGCGTTTGCGGTTGCCTGACAATTACAAGTCTGTGCCCCTGATATCGTGAAGTCAAATTGGGTCGACAAATCCTTCTGCGGATATTTCCTCGAATTACGATTGAAACTTTCGCCAAGCCGCTCGGCTGCGCCACCGGGTTGCCGGCCTCATGCCCCCG
>CAWIIJ010000008.1:0-279521 GCA_963836145.1 uncultured Acidobacteriota bacterium | reverse complement strand
CCCGAAGCCCGGCAGCTTCCCGGATCGCGATGAGGAGGTTCAACTGGATCGCCTGATGGCTTGGCTCGGCAGACTCACACCGGACGATCCAGCCATCGACGACCTCAATCAGCTTGCTGGCGTCTTCCGGGAATGCCAGATACATGCCAAGGGTCATCTGCGGCGCGTACGCCGCCGCCTTGTGATCGCTGAAGTCGAACCCTGAGGCCACGAACACCAGGCTACGCGTCGGCGTTGCCCGATCGGAGCCGCCACGCCCCGCCTTACCGCCCCGCCGGCCCGGGCGGGAATCCGGGCAACCGGACGTATCACCACCGTGGCCCCGGCTGCCGGAGACCTGCCGCGAACTGCGACTTTGAGCACAACGTCCGGAATGAGGCGAGCGGCCGAACCTGTGCGTTAACGGGAATCCGAAGTGCCGCTTCGACCACCGGCTCAAGCAAGACCCCCGCTGGAACGCCGAACAGCTTCCGGGCGGCCAGGTCCGGTGGACCATGCCCTCCGGACGGCAGCACGTCACCGAACCCACCCGGTACCCCATCTAAGTCCCAGCAGCGTCGCGGCAGGGCCCGCACGAAGTCCCGGACCGCTGGCCGCCGGTCACCCCGCCGCCAGGCGATCGCGAGCCGGGCCGGCTCCAGGTCGCTGACTGGCAGGCAGATGATCCCCGGTCGCGCGTAGATGGCGGCGTTCCCCTCGGCCAGCAGGACAATCGCCGCGCCCGAAGCCACGATCTCGAACACCTCGTCGGCCGAGCTCACCTCCGCCGCGACCCGCGCCGGAAGGCCGCCGCGCTCCGTAACAGCCAGCCAGAAATCACGCGCCGACCGGGCCGAGGCGGGCAGCGCCGCGACCGGCTCGCCAGCGATCTCCGCGAAGGAGACCGATGAACGCCCGGCCAGCGGGTGCGCCACGCTCAGCGCCACGAACCGGCGCTCAGTAGCCAGCACCTCGCTCTCGATCAAGGGATCATCCACCGGCAGCCAGACGAACGCCGCGTCGGCCGCCTGATCGCGCAGGCCGCCGGTCGCGTCCCCCCAGCCGAACGACCGCAACTCGACCTGCCAGCCCGGCTGACGCTTGGCGAAGTGGTCGATGATCGCCGGGTACAGCGCCCGCCCGATCGAGGTCAGCGCGCCCACCCGCAGCACCCGCGCCTCCCGGGCGGCCTCGTCGGCCACCACCGCGACCCCCTCGTCCCAGTCCCGTAGCAGATCGCGGGCCACCGTGTACAGTGCGGTCCCGGCCGCGGTGAGCTCGACCCGCCGCCGGTCGCGGCGGAACAACTGGGCCCGCAGCGTCGTCTCCAGGCTGCGGATCTGCTTGCTCAGCGCGGGCTGGGACAGGTGCAGCCGTTCGGCCGCCCGCCCGAATCCGAGCTCCTCGGCCACCGCGACGAAGTACCGCAGCCGGCGGCACCCTGATCGACACGGCCAACCGGTACACCGACGGCTCGGCCGAAACCATCCTGGGCGACCTGCTCGCGGCCGACCGGGATCACTTCGTGGTCGGCACGAAATACTCGCTGAACACCCGCGACGGTGACCTCAACGCCGGCGGCAACCACCGCAAGAACCTGGTCCAGGCGCTGGAGGCATCGCTGCGGCGGCTGCGCACCGACTACGTGGACGTGCTGTGGCTGCACGCCTGGGTCGTGGCGCAGCTGCAGACGCTGGCCGCCGGCCGCGGCTGGTCCACATTCGCCGGGCTGCAGATCGAGTACTCACTGGTCCAGCGCGAGGTCGAGCGCGAGCTGATCCCGATGGCGCGCGGCCTGGGCCTGGGCGTCCTGGCCTGGGGCCCGCTCGGCGCCGGTGTCCTGTCCGGCAAGTACGCAGCCGGAAGCCGCGACAGCCAAACGCAAGAACGCCGCCTCCCCGACCCTGACCCGGCCCGGTTGGCCATCGCCCGGACCGTCGCCGACGTCGCCCGCGAGCTGGGCCTGAGCTCCTCGGTGGTCGCCCTGGCTTGGCTTCGTGCCCGGGGCGGCGTCATCCCGATCCTCGGCGGCCGGACCGCCCAGCAGCTCACCGACAACCTCGCCTGCCTCGACGCCGAACTACCCGCGGCCGCCATGGCCCAACTGACCGAGGCGAGCCACGTCACCCGCGGCTTCCCGCACGACTTCCTGGACAGCGCCGACTTCATCTTCGGCGGCATGTCGGACCGCCTGGACCTGCCCCCCGGCCGCTCCCGCCACGGCTAAGCGTCAGGCAGCCCGCCGGTACGCCCGTACCGCCAGCGGCACGAACACGATGAAGATCCCGGCCAGCCAGATCAGGCTCCGCCACAGGTTGGGCCATAGAGTTGGCTCGAGCGGGCCGCCCAGAGCCATCGCACGCATGGCGTAGACGACGTACGTGACCGGCTGGTGGTTCGCGAAGGCTTGCAGCCAGCCGGGCATACTCGCGATCGGCACGAACGCCGAGGACACGAACGTAAGCGGGAACAGCCAGATCAACCCGAACGACTGCACCGATTCCTTGTCTCCGATGGCGACTTTGCTTCCCAGCACCTCGAACTTCTTCGTGGACTTCTTCCCACTGCTCTGGTATCTGTCGGCCATAGCGGCTCTCCTCTCTAAAAAGAGTTCTCATCCCGGACTCTATCCGAGTCCGGGCCGAGAGCCGCTACTTCCTTCTTCAGGTTTCAACTAAAGGCGGGACAACTTCGGCTTGCAGCGGCCAATCGCCCAAAATCCTTGATTTGTCCCAGTTTGTATTGCGTGCTCGGGAGGGGTGCAAGAGTGTGATCCAAATTTCGCAGTACGTTTACAATGTCACTCGAAATGCCGCGTTCAATCCTTGGAATGAAAGCCTGATATGCCGCCGCTGGCTGCTCCGCATACTCCCTGAAACGCTGAATGATGTGGCCCGCGAACGTTGGCCGTCCGGGCACATAAGTAGGTATCGTCCGGGGCCAGCGTGAGTACAGTCCGCCAGTCTTTGATCCACTCGTACAAAGTACGCCCGAGAGTCTTGAAGGCTTGAACTGAAAAGCTGTCGCAAGTAGCCGGGACGATAAAGTAGTCGCAATCGAGAAGAATACTCCGATTGAGCGGGCCGATATTGGGACCTGAATCGTAAAAGACAAAATCAATGTCTTGGGCTGTACTAACGGAGTTGGCGAAAACGCTTAGTGCTGAGACTCCCCTAAATCCCCTAACCCGACGTTGGAAGCACTCGCCCCAAGCGGAGTGGAGATCTTGTTCGTATTTTGAAAGAGCTATGTCGCCAGGGATAAGGAATAGTCTAGGAACCGGGGTTTCAATCGGGTCGATAACTTTGATATGTGCCGCCTCAGCTGGAACTGGAGAGGGCGTTCTTCCGTTAAGATAACGGAGAGGACGCATGCGAAAAGAGCGAAAACACTACACCGCAGAGGAGAAGGTGGCCATTCTACGACGGCACTTGTTGGATAAGGTGCCGGTGTCGGACCTGTGTGAGGAACTGGGGCTGCAACCAACGGTGTTCTACCGCTGGCAAAAAGAATTCTTTGAGAACGGTGCTGCCGCCTTCCAGGGCAAGAGCCGTCCGGACCATCAAGCCGAACAACAACGGATTGAATTTCTGGAAAAGAAGATCCAGACCAAGGACGAGGTGTTGGCCGAACTGATGGCCGAGCACATCGCCTTAAAAAAAAGTCTTGGGGAGCTCTGACCCAGGTGTGGGTGCCGCACGATGTGCGGGACCTGGTGGTGGATTTCGTCCGGTGCTGGTCGGAAAAGACCGAGATCGGCGCCGGACGATTCATTCGTTGGCTGGGTGTGCGTGCCAGCAAGTTCTACGACTGGCGAGAGCGCTACGGGCGCGTCAATGAACACAACGGTTGGGTCCCCCGGGATTTCTGGCTGGCGCCGTGGGAGAAGCAAGCCATCATCGGCTTCCACCAGGAACATCCCTTGGAAGGCTATCGACGACTGACCTTCATGATGCTGGACGCGGACGTGGTAGCCGTCGAGCCCCTCCAGCGTTTGGCGGGTCCTCCAACAGGCCGGGTTGCTCTCACGCTGGAAGGGTAAGCCGTCGCGCAAGGGTAGCGGTTTCGAGCAGCCACCGCAGCCGCACCAGCATTGGCACATCGATGTTTCCTACATCAACGTGAGCGGCACCTTCTACTACTTGTGCAGTATTCTGGATGGCTACAGCCGTGCGATCGTGCATTGGGATCTGCGGGAATCGATGACCGAAGCGGAAATCGAAGTCCTTTTGCAACGAGCGCGGGAGAAATACCCGGAAGCGAAACCGCGGATCATCTCCGACAATGGGCCGCAATTCATCGCACGGGATTTCAAAGAGTTCATTCGCATCGCGGGGATGACGCACGTGCGAACGTCGCCCTACTATCCGCAATCGAACGGCAAGCTGGAGCGCTGGCACAAATCGCTGAAATCCGAATGCATCCGGCCCGGCACACCGCTGACCCGGGAAGATGCGCTGCGCTTGATTCAAACCTACGTGGATCACTACAACACCGTGCGTTTGCACAGCGCCATCGGTTATGTGACCCCGCACGATCTGCTCGCCGGCCGACAGGCGGAGATCCACGCGGCGCGCGATCGCAAGCTGGAGCAAGCACGTCAGCAGCGGCAGCTGCGACGGACGGCAGAATCACTTGCGCATTTTTCGAACACGACTACAATGACCTCGCCATGTGAAACAGAAGCGGGCTCTGCAGGGATGCAACCATGCTGAGGGATAACTTGGTAGGACTCATCGAGCCGATGCAACTCAGCGCGGGAGCTGATCCTCTCGCGCTGCGCACCCAGAAACAGGCATCGGACGATAGATCCTTATGCCTTGAAAATCCCCGCCCCGAAGGGGCGGAATCTTCACTAACGGAAAACGTCACCTCTCCATTTCAGGCTGAGCCAACACAGATATCGGCTGTACCTTCAGCTACAGGTCGCACAGCAGACCAGACAGTTCGCCCTTTTTCACTTTCTGAAGAATCCAGCATGTCATCAACGACTTCGGGATCGATTAGGTAGGAGGTGAGATTGCATTGTGGATCAGAATCGATCAAAAGCACGCGTTTCCCAAGTTGGGCGAGTGCCGCAGCAATATTCACGCTTAGGGTTGTCTTGCCAACGCCTCCCTTATGATTAAAGACCGCTATGCGTTTTGACTTATGCCTCTTGGTGAGTTTCGAAGGCATCGTTTAGCGGTTTTCCTTTCGATTGGGTACTTTTCTTGGCCTTTCGCTTCGGTCGCGCATTCTGCACGGCAGCTTTGGCGGCTTCACGATCTGGGAGAGCCTGTACGAACAATTCTCCAGTCGCACTCAGCTGCTTATTGCCTTTGCTCGCTGGAACGAGATATCCGTACTTCGATGCGTTGTCCACGGCATAAGCAGGGTTAGAGAATTTCGCTTGAGCTGCTTCGGTATTTAGCTTGCTTATATCTAGCGTCTTGAAATAGGGCGTGTCCCTATAATGGGTTAGATAATATGCTAGGACCGTAACTCTCTCCACATCTGATTGTGGTTTTTTCTCGAACAGGAACTCCTTTGGAGAAAGGACCTTTTCAGTGGAAAAGGGAATGCCTTGTCGCCTGGGGCCTATCGTCGAATTCCCAGAAGTCGTTCCTTGCGACAGATCGAAAAAGGTCGCCAACGAATGAATTACCCGCTGTCGATCCTCAGGTGAAACATTGCTCATAATGTCAAGCATCTGTTTCAGCGCAGCAGTGCCATCGACTTTTTCACTTGGCTCAGTCGTCAATTCATCTTGTTCTTCGTTCATATGTAATTCTCCTCACTTTTACATCTCTAGATCGCAAGCTAATATCTGTTACGCCGAATCCGAGCGCAGCGGCTGGTGTGAATTCGCATCCAAATTCGACGGTATCGCGGATCAACATCCAATCGCCGTCCCGTTCCACTACGAGTCGGTTCCCGAAGACAGTATCTGGCGTACCTTCCGAACTCCTTCCCCGGTCAACTTGTACCGTTTCCTAGCCTGTTTCGTCTTTCCACTCTTCCGAAGTTGCACCGCTAGTTGAGGACGTTGCTCAATTAAAGCCCTTAAGGCGTCCGTGACATTCTTTAGACCGTGCCCCAAATGTTTAAGTTCACTGTTAACAGCGAAACCTTCCCATTCTTCGTGATGTAGATACTCTTGCAGCCAGTACCCAATTATCAAAGCCTTTTCCGAACCAGTCGATGGTTTCGCCGCCACGAACAAACTTGCAACATCCGGAAATTCTTTCATCGGGTTTGCCACATTGGGCCCATCAAGGTTTTTCGGAGGTCCAATGATCGGAGCCGGAGCACCATACCGAGACGAAATCCATGTAACAATTCGGGCCTGTGAATCTTCAGGAAGTTCGCCGAGAAGTGTGGATATGGTTGAAAGCGCCTGCACCTCAGCATCAATCTGGCGTCCTTCAATGGATGAATCTGGTGTTGACATAAGCGGCCTCCTTGCAGACCATTTTGCATAAAGATCATTACTTGTCAATATGTTTTCTGCAAGTATTACTATGGTGCGCGTATTACCGTCCCATAATGGCCTATTAACAGCTGACCTAGAACTCCTCGTTCGCCCCAGCCCAAGGCTAATCGATCTTGGAGTTGTCCAAAAGCTGGCCTTTTTCGCAGTGCCATCCAAATTTCGAACAATGCGCGTCAATGCTGAGACTCCCTCCGACATATCGGGGTTTTGTACCCACTCCCGAACAATTCTCACCACAGAAGTGGCCAGAGCCGAACTGCATTTGTTAACAAGATGAATCATCAGTATTCATCAATTTCATGTTGGTCTTCCATAATAGACATTATTCACTAAACGGTGTCTCAATGGCATACAATCTATACACACGCGTTCTGAAGATAAATTACCGATGATGCTCGGCCAACGTCAATCCTTGCGGCGGTCTGGCTGTCAGAAGCGACTGCACAGAATCCGCATATTACCTGAGCAAAAGACCACTTCCGAACAGACCGTGTCGGAGCTGAAGCTCCCTCCGACATATCGGGGTTTTCTACCCACTCCCGAACAATTCTCACCACAGAAGTGGCCAGAGCCGAACTGCATTTGTTAACAAGATGAATCATCAGTATTCATCAATTTCATGTTGTTCTTCCATAATAGACATTATTCACTAAACGGTGTCTAAATGGCATACAATCTATACACACGCGTTCTGAAGATAAATTACCGATGATGCTCGGCCAACGTCAATCCTTGCGGCGGTCTGGCTGTCAGAAGCGACTGCACAGAATCCGCATATTACCTGAGCAAAAGACCACTTCCGAACAGACCGTGTCGGAGCTGAAGCTCCCTCCGACATATCGGGGTTTTCTACCCACTCCCGAACAATTCTCACCACAGAAGTGGCCAGAGCCGAACTTGAGCTACAGATCGCATAAATACGTATCAATCGCATATTATATGCTGGTATGATGTAATGTACAGTAGTTTTGTGTTGCTGTAATAGTCGCAACTATGAGATGGCGTGTTATTGAGGACTGGCAGGCACCAACCGCTAGCAGTGAACTCTCCGCGAGGCGCCGATTTCAACCAACCGGAAGTCTTTGCAGCACGAAGATTGGATCTTCAACGGGCGCTCCTCGATTCATTGCTGCGATATTCGCCACGCACGTAACTATCGAATGCAAATGGGGTTAAAGGTAAGTGCTCCGGGTGTTTGTCGGGCAGGCCGAAAGTATGCCAAAAGTATGCCAAAATGCACATACCAAACTGACGTAGACACATTCTAAACGACTTATGAACGCCAAATGTATGTCAAGGAAAGAGTGGACGTTAACGCAATTTTTTTGTTGGCGGAAAGAGCATATCGGCGGGTTTGCGGCGTCGCCGGCAGCAATCGGCAAGATATAGCGAACCGTAGGTTTCTTTTAAGTAGTCACGGCGGTCATACCCGAGGAGCCGTGCCCCGCGATCGATGCTTGCGGTGTTGCCTTCCAGCTCGATGTAGACGCCAACGGGGGTCTCGTCGAGCTCAATCTTGAGCCCGCGAATGCCGGGGAGGCCATAGGTGGTCCTGAATTTTTCATAACGGAATACCGGGTGCAACCCTAGAGCGCGGAGGATGCCGGCCATTCGGTCCGCTCCACCGACCGCGACCTCTTGCTCGTGTTTGATCTTGAAATGGCTGCGGATATTTTCACGCCTTCCAGACTGGGGCAAGGCGAGGGGAGATGCAGGAGGGCCTTTGTAAGTGAGGATGGCGGTGTTTTTCTGTGTGTGCGCCCGGCGAAGTCCCGGGGACGGACGCTCGATCCGGATGCGGATGAGCTGGCCGCGGCGGCGCAGGCTTTGGCGCGGGGTATCGTAGAGGGTGTTGGATTCGTATGTGCGGGGCGAGATTTCGCGTGCGCGCAGGGTCTTCAAGCGGTTTCGGATGGCCGAGATGTCCCGGACTTTTAGCTTGATTTCGATTTCCTCGTGATTTGCGGTCCTGGACATTCTTTGCAGTATACGACGGGCGAGGTCATGGAACGCTTTGTGCGACTCCCGGCATGCGGTATAAACTTTCAGTTGCCGATCGGCCGCTTATCCCCGCGGGTTCGCGAATGAGCCTGCAGTCGGTTCCGGCGCTCCACCTAGACAATGACAGAACCAGCCACACCGCTGATGCGGCAGTACCACTCGATTAAGGAACGCTATCCGCACGCCCTGGTTCTGTTTCGGCTGGGGGATTTCTACGAACTCTTCTACGAAGACGCCATCGTGGCGTCACGCGAACTGCAAATCACTCTGACTTCTCGGAACCGCGAGCGCGGCGAGCCCGTGCCCATGTGCGGCGTTCCCTATCACGCGGCGGAGGGATACATCGCGCGGCTGCTGCGCGCGGGCTACAAAATCGCGGTGTGCGACCAGATGGAGCAGCCGCAGGGCCGGGGAAAAAGCTGGTGCGGCGCGAAGTGGTGCGCGTCATCACGCCCGGCACGGCGACCAGCGTCAAGGTTCTCGAGCCCAAGGAAAATAATTATCTCGCGGCCATTTTTCGGCCGGCGGCGCGGATCGCCCGATCGGCTTTGCCTACGCGGACGTCACCACCGGAGAATTTCGCGCGACCGAATTTGCCGGCGCCGATGCCGAGGAAAAACTGCGCGACGAATTGCACCTGCTCGAGCCGCGCGAAATTCTGCTTCCGCGCCAGGCGAGCTTGTTTGCGGCGGCCGGGCGGAGGCGATTCAGCGCGGACATCTCGCCGGCGGCTCGGCCGGAGTTGCGCGAAGGCGTCGAGACGCGCCTCGAGGAATGGGTTTTCCGCTCGGACTATGCCGAACGCATGCTGCGCGAGCAATTCGGCGTGGCACGCTCGACGGTTTCGGCCTGGCCGGCCATCCCCAGGCGATTTCCGCCGCGGGCGCCCTGGTTCACTACCTGCGCGAGACGTCGGCCATGGATGCCGAAAATGGCAATCATCGGGCGGCGCTCGGGCATCTGGACCGCGTGCGGTTCTACGAGCAAGAGGACGCGCTGGTGCTCGACCCGGTGACCGTGCGCAACCTGGAACTGGTGGCGCCGATCTTTATCGAGGATGGAGCGCGCGGAGCCTCGCCGACCCTGCTTTCCGCGCTCGACGAAACCGCCACGGGCATGGGCGCGCGGCTGCTGCGGCATGGATTCTGCGGCCGCAGGTGAATCGCGACGAAATTGACGCACGCCTGGATGCCGTGGAGGAACTGAAGAAGCACACCGTGCTGCGCGAAGAAATCCGCCACAACCTGGCCGGGCGTGCAGGATCTGGAGCGCCTGGCCAGCCGCGTGACGCTGGGCGTTGCCTCGCCGCGCGACCTGCTCGGGCTGCGGCAATCCCTGGCGCGCATTCCGCTCTTGCGCAAATATCTTGACCAATTGCCCGTCGGCGCGGCTCTGCGCGTTGCACGAGGAGATGGACGAACTAGCGGACGTGCGCGAGCGCATCGAACAAGCGCTCGCCGACGATCCCCCGGCGCTGGCCTCCGACCCGGGCGTCATCCGCCGCGGCTACAACGCGGAACTCGACGAACTGCGCGACTTTCGCAGCACAGCAAACAGATTATCGCCGCGATGGAGGAGCGCGAACGCAAGCGCACCGGAATCGGCTCGCTGAAGATTCGCTTCAATCAGGTCTTCGGCTACTACATCGAAATTTCCAACGCCAACTTGCATCTGGCGCCCGCGGATTTCGAACGCAAGCAGACGCTGGTAAATGCGGAGCGCTTTACGACGCCCGAACTGAAAGAATACGAACGCAAAGTTCTGGACGCCGACGAGCGCATCGCGGAAATCGAACGGCGTCTGTTTGCCGAATTGCGGCTGTGGATCGGGGAGCAGGCGTCGCGCTTGCGCCGCACCGCGGCGGCCGTGGCGCAACTCGACGTGCTGGGCAATTTTGCGCGGCTGGCCGCTTCGCGCAACTACACCCGGCCGGAATTCGGAGACGACTCGCAAATCATGATCGTGGCGGGCCGCCATCCGGTGATCGAGCAATTGCTCGAGCAGAAGGGCGAGCGCTTCGTGCCCAACGATCTGTACCTGGACGATACGACGCAGCAGATCCTGCTGATCACCGGGCCGAACATGGGCGGCAAATCCACGTATCTGCGGCAAGCCGCGTTGATTGTTCTGATGGCGCAGATGGGCTCGTTCGTCCCGGCCGACCAGGCCCGGCTGCCCATCACCGACCGCATTTTCACGCGCATCGGCGCGGCGGATAATCTGGCGCGCGGGACGATCCACATTTCTGGTGGAAATGACCGAGGTCGCCGCCATCCTGAACACGGCGACGCCGCGAGCCTGGTGCTGCTCGACGAAGTAGGCCGCGGCACGGCGACGTTCGACGGCCTCTCCATCGCCTGGGCCGTGGTGGAGCATCTGTCGAGCGAAACGAAATCGCGCACGCTCTTCGCCACGCACTATCACGAATTGACGGAACTGGCGGACCTGCTGCCGGGTATCAAGAATATCCACGTCTCCGCGCGCGAGACCCCGACGAAATCGTGTTCCTGAAGCGCGTGGAAACCGGCAGCGCGGACAAGAGTTACGGCATCGAAGTCGCGCGACTGGCGGGGCTGCCGCCTGCCGTGATCGCGCGGGCGCGCGAAATTCTGGAACGCCACGAACAGGCCGAACACCAGTTGAGCGAGCGGCTGACACCCGGCGCCACGGCGACCGGAGAACCGCTGCCGGCGCAGCAAGCCCTGTTCACGCCGCTTGACCGCACGTGCTGGACGCGCTTCGCGACGCGGACCTTGACAATCTGAAACCGATTGAGGCCCTCAATCTTCTGGCCGAATTGAAGAAGCAAATTCTATGAAACCTTCCCGCGGACCCGGCACATTGGCGCTTGGCATCATGTCGGGAACGTCGGCGGATGGCATTGATGTGGCCTTCGTCCGCATGAAGGAACAAAAAGCCACTCTGGAAAACTTTGTCGCCTTGCCGTTTCCCCGGCGGGTGCAGCAGGCCATCTTGCGTCTGGGCGAAGGCTGCCCCGTGACGGCGGGAGAAATCAGCCAGCTCAATTTTCTGCTCGGAGAAATATTTGCGGGAGCCGCGCTCGCCGCGTGCAAGAAATTCCGCGTGGCTCCGGCGCGAATCGATGTGATTGGGTCGCACGGGCAGACGGTTTTTCATCAGGGGATTCCCGCGGCTTACCTGGGCCGGCGAGTCGCTTCCACGCTGCAGATTGGCGAGCCATCGGTGATTGCGGCGCGCACGGGCATCACCACAGTGGGCGATTTTCGTCCGGCGGACATGGCGGCGGGCGGACAGGGCGCTCCGCTTGTGCCCTTTGTGGATTTTCTGCTGTACCGCGATGCGCGTGTCGGGCGCATTGCGCTGAATATTGGCGGGATTGCCAACGCGACCGTGATTCCGGCGCGCGCGACGCTCGATGACGTATTCGCGTTCGACACTGGGCCGGGAAATATGGTCATCGACGCCCTGGTGCGGCGATTCTCGCGAGGCCGCAAATCCTTTGACCGCAATGCGGAGATGGCCGCAGAAGGCACGCTGCTGCCCGCGCTGCTTCAGGCCCTGTTACGCGATCAATACTTTTCCAGACGTCCGCCGAAGACGGCCGGACGCGAACAATACGGCGAAATATTCCTTCGAGCGCTCTTATCCCACCGCGATGCTCGGCGTGCAAGGCCGCAAGACCTGGTTCGCACGGCCACGATCTTGACTGCGCTATCGATAGTGGACGCCTTCCATCGTTTTATCCGGACGAAAGCGAAAGTCGACGAACTCATTGTTTCGGGCGGAGGCGCGCACAATCCGTTGCTGATGGCGCAGCTCGAATCGGGTCTGAACGGAATTCGGGTGCGCGAGGCGGGCGAGCTGGGCGTGCCGGGAGACGCCAAGGAAGCCTTCGCCTTTGCCGTGCTCGCCTGCGAGACCCTGCGCAAGCGGCCCGCGAACGTGCCGGGAGCGACCGGAGCGAGGAAGGCAGTGGTGCTCGGCAAGGTGTGCTATGCAGGATAGGTCCGGAGAGGCAGAAAGTTTGGGAAACGAGGAACGTGCGGGAAGCAAAGGACGGGAGAAATCGTCGCGGAAAGACCGGAACGGATGGACCAGCGGATCACCTCATTTCATTTCTTCGCCTCTTTCCTTAATTTCCTTCACTTCCCTGCTTTTACTGCTGGCAGTCTCAGCCCTTTCATCCTGTTCCGATCGCGATACCACCGCGCCCGGCGTGGTCAACTTTCTGATCGAATCGATGCCCACCAACCTGGACCCGCGGATCGGCACGGATGCGGTATCGCAGCGTCTGGACAGTTTGCTGTTCAGCAGCCTGTTGGAACTGGATGCCCATCGAATCCCACACGGCGACCTGGCGGAAAAATGGGAGATGCCTGACCCGGTGACCTACGTGTTTCACTTGAGAGGCGGCGTGAAATTCCACGACGGGCGCCCGCTCACCTCCGCGGACGTGAAGTACACGTTCGATTCGGTGTTGGACAGAACGGTGATCTCCCCAAAGCGCGGCTCTCTGGCAGTCATTCGTTCGGTGGAAGCTCCCGACGCGAGTCGCGTCATTTTTCACTTGCGAGAACCGGATGCCGGCTTTTTGTGGGAAATCGCGCGTCCTGCCATCGGGATCGTCCCTGCCGGCTCGGGAGCGAATTTCTCGAGCCAGCTGACGGGGACCGGGCCGTTTCGATTTTTAAGCGCGGCACAGGACGACAACGTGATCATGGCGCGCAATGACGAATATTTCGGCGGCGCGCCGAAGATTTCGCGCGTGCAGTTTCGCGTCGTGCCCGATGCCATCGTGCGCGCGCTCGAATTGCGCAAAGGAAGCGCGGACGTGGAGGTGAACTCGCTCACTCCAGATATGATTCCTGTCCTGGAGAAGGAATCGACAATCGGGGTCGCCGAATCTCCGGGCACCAATTATCAGTACATCGCCTTCAACTTTGACGATCCGATCCTTTCCAGACGCGACGTGCGCCAGGCGCTGGCCTATTCCACGAATCGCGAAGAAATCATTCGCTACTTATATCGCGGCCAGGCTCATGCCGCCGACGGGCCGCTGCCAAAAAGCAGCTGGGCCTATGATCCCGATATCCGGCGCTACGAATACGATCCGCAGCAGGCGGAGCGGTTACTGGACGCGGCTGGCCTCCCCCGGCAGGCTGCGGCGGGCGGGATGCGCGTGAAACTCACGCTTAAGACTTCCACGGAAGAGTCCTCGCGACTTCTGGCGGCGGTTCTACAAGAGCAATGGCGCAAGGTTGGGATCGATCTGGATGTGAGGCCTCTGGAGTTTGCGACGCTGTTTTCCGATATGGCGCGCGGGAGCTTCGAGCTTTATACGGCTCGCTGGATTGGCGCCAACGCCGATCCAGACACATTTTTCGAGTACGTTTTCGATTCGCGGAAAATGCCGCCGGCCGGGGCCAACCGCGGTCACTATCGCAATCCGGAGATTGACGCGCTGCTGGACCATGCGCGTGCCGAGAGCGACCAGGAAAAAAGGCGCGGGATTTTCGGGCAGGTTCAGAAAATTATTGCCGAGGATTTGCCTTACGTCAGCCTGTGGTTTATGGACAACGTCAGCGTGCACCGAAAACGCATCATCGGCCTGGAGCTTTCGCCCACCGGGGACTATGATTTTTTGCGCGACGTCGAGGCGCAGTAAGACGGGTCGGCGGCCGAAGGCGTGATACCTCCGGAGCGGTACACAGAGAGCTGATTACAAAAAAGTTCCCACAAAAGCTAGGACGAACCGCGCGATGGAGCAGGACTGAATCAAACGAGGCCGGCTTTAGACTTCCGTGTCATCTTCGAGAGCGGCGCGGATTTCTTGTTCGGTGATTACCCCTAGGCGCATGATGGCCCAGTCGTCTCCCTCAAGCTTCACAATCGTGGAGGCAAGATTGCCGGGCGTTTCTCCCGCGTCGATAATCAGCGGAAGCCGATCCCCCATTTGCTCCAAAAGATCGATTGCCGTCGAGCATGCAGGCTGACCGGAAATATTTCCGCTGGTGCCCGTAACCGGGCCCTTCATGAGGTCGATCAGCCCATTCACGATCGCGGATTTCGGCCAACGCAGGGCTACATTTCCGGTGTGCGCCGTCACTTTAAGCGGAACTCCGTTGGAAGCTTCCACGAGCAGAGTTAGCGGACCGGGCCAGAATTTGGCGGCTAGCTTGTGGAACGAGTAGGGGACATCGCGCGAGAGCGATATGGCCTGCGAGGTGGCGTTGACGAGAATCGGAAGCGCGCGCGTTTCCGGACGCCCCTTGACGCGATAGATCTGGTCCACAGCTGCCAGGTTAAATGGGTCCGCGGCGATCCCGTAATAGGTGTCGGTGGGGATGGCGACGAGTTCGCCGCGCCTGATGAATTCAGCAGCGTAGCGCAGAGCAGCGGGGTCTGGATTTTCGGGAGAAATCTTCAGCAACTCAGCGGACAAAGTGGCGATCCTCGTTGTTAGAAAGAAAAAGTGACAATCAACTGGCGAAGAAACATGGTCGAGTGAAACTACCATAGACGTGTAGAGTGTTCAAGGCGGGAAGCCGTTCTTGCAAGGACGAAACCCGACAGGCTGAAAGAGCCTGTCCTACCTGTGCGCTGCGTTGCTTTACCCTTCTTAGGCGGTTTGCTACGCTGGTGCGTATGCCTCGCCCTGCGAGTTCAGTAGCGCACTGCTTCATCGTAGCAAAATCCCCCGTGATTACCAGCCGTGAGAATCGCTGGCTCAAGCGGTTTCGCGCCGCGCTTTCGGGTGAACGCGGCGACGACGGCGCGGTCGGCGTTGAAGGCATTCGCCTGGTGGAAGCGGCGCTGGGCTCGAAGCTGCCGGTCGAGGCAATCCTCGTGAGCGAATCCGGCGCGCGCCATCTTCCCCGCGCCGCCGTCTGGTTGGAATCCAGCGTACTCGTGTTGCGAACATCCGACAAATTGTTCGCCGGAGTTGCGGATACAAAATCACCGCAGGGGATAGCCGCTCTCGTTCGGCCTCGGACGGTGACGATAGAGGAAATGCTGCCAGAAGCGGCGCTGGCTGTGGTGCTCATCAGCGTACAAGATCCCGGAAACGTTGGGACGATTATGAGGTCGGCGGAGGCATTCGGAGCGACGGGTGCGGTGGTTTGTGCGGCGGGCGGTATCGGGACGGCCGATCCGTTTGGGCCCAAGGCGTTGCGAGCGTCAGCTGGATCGGCGCTGCGGCTTCCGATTGTACAAGGAATTTCGCCGAGGATTCTGATTGACCGGTTGCGGATGTCGCGCGTGAAGATTTACGCCGCCGTCGCCAGCGCAGGTGCAAGCACGAGTCTGAAAGAATCCGATCAAACCTTAGATGCAGCTTCGTCTCCAGTCTGCCCCTGGGACATCGACTGGAAAAATGCCGCGGCAATTTTCATTGGAAATGAAGGTTCGGGATTGCCCGCAGACCTCGTGCGGGCGGCCGATGTTCGCGTCTATATTCCGCAAGCGGCGTCGACCGCGCCCGTGGGAATCGAATCGCTGAATGCGGCGGTGGCCGCGAGCGTATTGCTCTACGAAGCGATGAGGCAGAGAAATTCTGCTCGGCCAAAACTTCGATGAGCCTATTTGCGAAACTCGAACCAGAAGAGGGCGCCGGCAATCAGCCGCTGGCCGAGCGCATGCGCCCGCGCACGCTCGACGAGTTTACGGGGCAGGAGGCGCTGCTTGGTCCCGGGAAACCGCTTCGCACGCAGATCGAACACGACGAAATCGGTTCCATGATTCTTTGGGGACCGCCGGGGTGCGGGAAAACAACGCTGGCGCGATTGATCGCCCGGATGACGCATTCCGAGTTTGCCGCGTTCAGCGCGGTGCTGACGGGAATCAAGGAAATCAAGGATGTGATGGCTGCGGCCGAGCACGCGCGACGCGCGGGGCGAAGGACGATCGTATTTATCGACGAAGTGCACCGGTTCAACAAGGCGCAGCAGGACGCGTTCCTGCCGCACGTGGAAGCGGGCAACATCGTTCTCATCGGAGCGACCACGGAAAATCCGTCCTTTGAGGTCATCGCGCCTCTGCTTTCGCGGACTCGCGTCTACGTCCTGCAGGCGCTAAGCACCGAGCAGATCGAAGCGCTTTTGCGGCGCGCGCTGGCCGACCCGGTGCGCGGACTGGGCAACGAAAAGATTGAGATTAGCGAGGAGGCCATTCAGCACATCGCCGTCTTTTCGGGTGGCGATGCGCGCGCCGCGTACAACACGCTGGAGGCAGGAGTGCGCGCGGCCCAGCCGGACGCATCGGGAAAACGCATCATCACCAAGGAATTGCTGGCCGAACTCCTGCAACGGAAATTTTTGCTCTACGATAAATCCGGAGAAGAACATTACAACCTCATCTCCGCGTTGCACAAATCCGTGCGCAACTCCGATCCTGACGCATCCTTATATTGGCTGGTGCGGATGCTTGAATCCGGCGAGGACCCGCTGTACGTCGCGCGGCGGCTCGTCCGCATGGCCAGCGAGGACATTGGCCTCGCGGAACCGGGCGCTCTCGCGGTGACGATTGCAGCCATGCAGGCAGCGGACTTTGTCGGGCCGCCGGAAGGAAACCTGGCACTTGCGCAGGCCGCGGTTTATCTTTCGCTCGCTCCGAAATCGAATGCGCTTTATACCGGGTACGGCGCCGTGACCGGGGATGTGGAAAGCACCCGCACGGAGCCCGTTCCGCTGCACCTTCGCAACGCTCCTACTGGCTTGATGAAGAACATCGGCTACGGCAAGGGATATCAATACGCGCACGACATCGAGGAAAAGGCCGCGGACATGGAGTGCCTACCGGATTCGCTCGCAGGCCGAACCTATTACCAGCCGACCGACCAGGGATTTGAGGCGCGCTTGCGGCAGCGGATGGAAGAAATTCGACGGATCAAGGGCGGGCAGAAAAAGAAGTGAAGTAGGACAGGCTTTCAGCCTGTCTGGTTTTCATCGTTGCAAGGCAAGAATCTAAACCAGACAGGCTGAAAGCCTGTCCTACTTCTTCCTGCGCCTGTAAATTTCCTTGGCGATGCAGTTGTCCATGATCACGAACAGGCCCGCGCGGCGGGCTCGTTCGGCGGAAACTTCGTCCTCTACACCCTCCTGCATCCAGACAGCCCGCGCGCCCACTCGAATCGCCGCATCGACAATTTCCGGTACGAATTCTGAACGGCGAAAAATATCCACGATGTCGATTTTCTCGGGTATGTCTTCCAGACGGGCGTAGCACTTCTCGCCCAGCACCTCGGACTCGTTGGGATTGACGGGGAAAATGCGATAGCCGGCGGATTGAAGGGTTTCGGTTACGCCGTAGCTCGCCCGGTAGGGCTTGCCGGACAGTCCGACCACGGCAATTGTTTTTGCCGAAGCTAAAATTTCAGTAATCGATTCGTGTTGTGGCGTGGCCATGAAAACTCTTTGCTCCGCAAGCTCACTTGGACATGACGCGCCGGGGCCGCCACGCGCGCCGCGGCTTCGTTGCAGCCGCCTGCGGCTTATGCTGCTTGATGGCGATCTCAACAACGCGAACCAGTTTCGCCACTTCCTGGGCGCTGAGCTGGCGATAGTGCCCTTCCGGTACGGAATCCGCGTCGAGCGAAGCGAGCTTCATGCGCTTCATTTTTTCCACTGGATGGCCCATGGCCAGCAGGTTCCGCCGCAACAAGTCGCGGCGCGCGCCGGAAAGTTGCACCTCGTACCAGGGGTTCGGGGGATTCTTGCCGGCGGCGTGCGTTCCGCGCAACGGAAAAATTTTGCCGTGCAGCAGATGCGCCAGGCTTTTCAGCTCGGTGTCGTTGATCCGGCCCTTCACTTTGATCCAATAGGTCTGCGGCAGCGATGCCGAAGCTTTGAGCATGCGGCTGGCCAGGTCGCCGTCGTTGGTCAAGAAAACAGCGCCCCCCGCAGCGTAGTCGAGACGTCCGACCGGGAAAACGCGCTCGGATACGCCAACCAGAAAATTGCGTAACGTTCGGCGGCCTTCCGGATCGGCCAGCGTGGAGACCACCTCGGGCGGCTTGTTCAACAGCAGATAAACGTGAGTATCGGAAACTTTTGCTACGCGGCCGGCGGCCTCGACGCGATCGCGTTCGGGATCGGCCCTGGCACCCAGTTCGGTGACGACGACTCCATTCACCAGCACCTGCCCGCTGCGGATCAGGTCTTCGGCATGGCGCCGCGAGGCGATTCCGGCGCGGGCGATAATTTTTTGCAGCCGCTCAAGCATGATTTTGTTCAGGAAGCGCTTTCTGCCTTGGTTGGTTCGGTATCTTCCGCATCGGGCTTGGCGGCCTCGTGTGTTTCTTGAGGAACTTGCCGGGCGTCGGCTTCAGCGGCAGCGTGAACTTCAGGTCCAGCCTCCGGCTCGGTCGTTTCGCTCAGGGCTGCTTCCGAGTTATTCGTCGATTCCCCAGGTTCCGGCTCGATCGGGGCAATCCCTTCGTCCGAGCCCAGCGCGGCGCGAGCGAGCTGCTCAAATTCCTTCAGGCTCGGCAGTTCTTGGAGATCGGAAAGTCCAAAGCGCATCAGAAATTCCTTGGACGAGCGGTACATGATGGGGCGGCCCATGACCGCCTTGCGTCCCGCGGTAACGATCAGGCGCTTTTCAAGCAGCGTCTTGATAACGCCCGATACGTTCACGCCGCGAATTTCCTGAATTTCCGGGCCGGTGACGGGCTGCCGGTAGGCGATCACGGCCAGCGTTTCGAGTGCGGGCATCGTCAGGCGCAGCGGCGGGCGCAGGCTCTTGATGAAACGGCGAACCACTTCGTGGTGCTGCGGCTTGGTGTAGAACTTGTAGCCGCCGGCGACGGCGCGGATTTCCACTCCGCGATCTTCGCTGGCATAGGCGGCAATCATTTCGTCCAGGGCCGCGCGCACGGCGGCCTTATCTTCGCCAACGGCGTTGGCGATTTGATCGAGCGTGGCGGGCTCATCGGCGGCGTAGATGATGGCCTCGAGCGCGCCCTTTAGTTCCAGGGGATTCATGGTCATTGATATTGTTCGTCAATTCCTCGAAGCGGTTCCGCGGGGGCGTCGGAAATCGATTCGCCGCCGGCGAAAACCACGTCGAACATTTTATGCTTTCGCAGCCAGATCTTTGAGAACAATTCCTGCTGCACGAGGATGATGGCCTGCAAGCGGGTGAGTTCCAGAACGGCGAGCAGCGAAACGATCATGGCATGGCGGGACGGGCAGAAATCAAAAAAATAAATCAGGTCGATACCGTCCTCGGCAGCCACCAGCTGCTGGCGCAATAAATCCATCATCTGCGCTACGGTAAATTGCTGGTGGTGCAGCTCGATTTTCACCACTTCCTTGCGGCGCTCAAGCACCTGCTGAAACACTTTGACAAGGTCCACCAGCGAAACGATCAGCTCGCCTTCCGATTGTTCGCCTTCATACAGGGTGAGGTCCGGCTTGGACCAGACATGCTCCTCGATCTGCTGGCGCTGGTGGAGCAACTGCGCGGCGCTCTTGAATTTTTCGTGCTCCACGAGGCGGTGAACGAGGTCCGCGCGCGGGTCTTCCAGCTCGTCGGGACCGGCCAGAGGATCGGGCGGCAGCAGCATCTTCGATTTGATGTAGATGAGCGTCGCTGCCATATAGATGAAGTCAGCCGAAATGTCCATGTCCAGCTGCTCGAGCTTGTGGAGATATTCCAGATACTGACCGGTGATTTTGGCGATGGGAATATTATGGATATCGATTTCCTGCTTCTTGATCAGATCGAGCAGAAGATCGAGCGGGCCGTCGTAGGTGTCCAGATGAATTTTGTAAGGTGACGCCATTTTATTGCCTCGCTTGCGAAGCCGCTTTAATAGTTCTGACGGCGACAGGAGCTGCGAATAAACCCGTTATCGTCATTCCGTTCACCGAGAACGTTCTCCGTGAACGGAATGACAAAATGAAGTCCTCGGCCCGTAGCCTGTTTGGCCCCCGCTGAATCAGCCGGTTCGTTCAACTCCTCCGCACTTCTCGCGGCGCGGCAACTTCCGCGCGTTTTTCCTTCCAGTTGAAGACAGCTTCCCGAACACGAGCCATCGTTTTCTGCGCGACTTCTCGCGCCGTCACCGAACCGTCGTCGAGAATCCGCAAGACCTTGGCCGGCTCCGCCGCATACTCTTCACGCCGGGCGCGGACCGGCTCGATCCACTTGATCAGATTGTCGGCCATGGCCATTTTACACTCGATGCAGCCGATTCCTGCGCTGCGGCAGCCGCCAGCGGCCCACGCCAGAGTTTTTGCCGGCGAAAACAACTTGTGCCAGTCATAAACGGGGCAAATCTCAGGATTGCCGGGATCGGTGCGGCGCTTGCGCGCGGGATCTGTGATCATGGCGCGCGCTTTGGCGCGGATGGATTCGTCCGATTCGCTGAGCGAAATAAAATTCCCGTAACTCTTGGACATTTTGCGTCCATCGGTGCCGGGAATGCGCGGCGTCTGAGTCAGCAGCGAGCCCGGCTCGCGAAGAATTGCCGTGCGGCTGAAGAAGTGCCCGTACTCCCTGATCGAATCGAGAAAATTTTCAACGCCCTGCTCCAGCGCCTGTTTGCGGAGAAGGTCGGCCACTTCCCGTTTTTGCTCATCCGTGAACGGCTTTGCGTTCGCGGGAAGCAGTTTATGATCGTGCACGTGCCCCGCCAGAAACCGCAGATTGCTCGCAGCAAACAAGTCCGGGTTGATGCGAAAACCGTAGAAGAAATCGAAGCGTCGCACGATTTCTCGCGTCAATTCGATGTGCGCAACCTGGTCTTCGCCCACGGGGACAAAGTCCGCGTCGTAGATAACAATGTCCGCGGACTGCAATACGGGATAGCCGAGAAAGCCGTACGTATGCAAGTCCTTGTCCTTGACGTTGTCGAGCGCTTCCTTGTAGGTAGGAACGCGTTCGAGCCAGCCGAGCGGCGTTACCATCGAGAGCAGCAGGTTCAACTCGGCGTGTTCCGGGACCGACGACTGGATGAACATGGTGCACTTTGCCGGGTCGAGGCCCGCAGCCAGCCAGTCCGTGGCAATTTCGATGGTGTTCTGGGAGATTTGGGAGGTGTCCGCGTAATCCGAGGTTAGGGCGTGCCAATCGGCGATGAAGAAGAAGCATTCGTATTGGGGATCGTTGTGGAGCTTGATCCAATTTTCGAGGGCGCCGAAGAAGTGGCCGATGTGAAGGCGCCCGGTGGGGCGCATGCCGCTCAGGACTCTTTTCTTGTGTGCCACTCTGGTGGTTACTCCCCGATCTTCCCGTCACGCCGAATCCGGAACGCCTCTCGCAAAACTCCCGCCTGCGTCGCTACTCCGTTTCCACGGTCGGGCGATAAAGCGAAATTACAAACTTCCACCCAACAAATCGCGCGCGATGATCATGCGCTGGATTTCGCTGGTGCCCTCATAAATGGTGATGACTCGCGCATCGCGATACATTCGCTCGACATCGGACTCACGCGAGTAGCCCAGGCTTCCATGGATCTGGACAGCCTTGTACGCCACCCGATTCACCATTTCCGCCGCATATAATTTTGCGCGCGATGCGTAAGGGCCAAGACGCGTCGCGCGCGTATCGCGCATCCAAGCGGCGTGGTACATCAGCGCACGCGCGGCTTCGATCTCCATTTGCATGTCCGCGAGCATCCATTGTACAGCCTGGAACTCGCCGATGGTCTTGCCGAATGCACGGCGCTGTTTAGCATATGCCACTGACGCCTCAAACGCGCCCTGCGCGATTCCCACCGCCTGGGCGGCGATTCCGACGCGGCCGCCGTCCAGGAGTTCGAGCGCGATCTTCAGTCCCTGACCTCCTTCACCCAAACGATTTGCTTCCGGTACTTCGCAATCGGTGAAGGTGATTTCCGCCGAGCGCGAGGTCCGCAGGCCCATCTTATCCTCGTATCGCGCCACGCGAAAACCGGGAAATGAAGGTTCGACCAGAAAAGCCGTCACGCCCTTGGCTCCCGCGGACGGATCCGTCTTTGCAAACACGAGATAGACTCCTGCCTCGCCGCCATTCGTGACCCAGGATTTCGTGCCATTCAGTCGGTAGTGATTCGCAAACCGCTCCGCAGACGTGGTGATTGCCGCCGCATCTGAGCCGGCTTGGGGCTCGGTAAGGCAGAATGCGCCGAGCATCTCTCCATGCGCGAGGCTGGAGAGATATTTTTGCTTTTGCGCTTCGCTTCCATATTTGAACACCGGCAAGACGGCCAGCGAATTCGTGACGCTGAGCGCTACGGCCATCGCAGCGTCCACGCGAGCTACCTCCTCGAGCATCAGCACGTAGGAGACAGTATCCGTGCCCAATCCTCCCCACGACTCGGGAATCAACATGCAGCAGCAGCCGAGCTCGCCGAGCTTGCGCAACTCATCCGCGGCGAATTTTTCTTCGCGGTCGCGCGCGCGGACGGACGGGCGCACCTCGGCTTCCATGAACTGGCGAACGGTGTCTCGAATCAGGCGTTGATCGTCGGTGAGAGAAAAATCCATCTGGCAGCGGGCAAGACCGATGCTAGCACAGGTAGGACAGCCTTTCAGCCTGTCTTCTTTTGACTTGCGCGTGTTTTCGTTTGACTTCCGCCAGCGTGCGCGAATCTACACCAACTAGAGTGAATCCCGTCCCACTCTTACATCTTCAGCAATTCGCGGAGATGCTTGGTCTGCGCGCGGCTCACGGGAACTTCCGAAGCGCGCTTGTCGTCCATTTTGAGCATGTAGCTGGACTTGAACCACGGGACAACTTCTTTGATGTGGTTGATGTTCACAAGAAAGGAGCGGTGCGCGCGCCAGAAAACGTCCGACTCGAGAGTGGATTGCAGTTCTTCGATGGTCCGGTAGTTGGATGTGCCTTCGACTTCCCTGGCCACCACGGTAATGGTCCCATCCTCGATGGATGCAAAGATCACATCTTCGGCATCGACCAGAAACAGGCGCTGCTGCGTTTTCACCAGCAATTTTACGGGAGGCGCCTTGGCCGATCCGATTTGATTGACCAGTGTTTCCAGGCGCTCGCTCGGCGAAGCTTCTGCCTCCAGCGCCTTTTTCGCGCGCTGGATGGCGCGAGCCAACCGATGCTTCTCAATCGGCTTGAGGACATAGTCGATCGCGTTCACCTCGAAGGCCTGCACGGCGTAATTATCGAACGCCGTGGCGAAAACGATTTGAGGAAGCCGTCCTTTGCGGTCCATCAATTTCTTGATTACGCCGAAACCGTTCAGGCCGGGCATCTGCACGTCGAGAAATACCAGATCCGGCGAATGTTCCTTAATCAGGGCCAGGGCCTCGACGCCGTTTTTTCCCTGGCCGACGAGGTGCACGTCCGGAAAGCTTTTGAGCAAAAAAGCCAATTCGTCGCGCGCCGGTTTCTCGTCATCGACGATAAGCGTGTTGATGGCCATAAAGGGAGTCAGGTTGACTGGAACCAGTATATGCAAGCCGGATATGGCATTCAACTTGTGTCAATTCCTGTGTTGACTCGGCTTCTTTGACGCGGGAACAAGCGATGCCCGGCTTGTCTTCACGCCCTCTTCTTAGGGCGCTTCGCGCATTGTCGCGACGAAGCAGCGCCGGTTGCTCACTTCCCTGCTAGAATTTGAAAGGGATGCGCGCGTGAGAGCGGGCGCTGCGTTCTTAGTAGAATCGTGGCGGAGGCGGACTTGCCGGCGAAACTAGCGAAGGTACTGAAGAGCGAAGTTCTGTATCAGGGAAAGGTATTTCGTTTGCAGCGCGACACGGTCATCGAGCCGGGCGGCGTGCAAGCCGAGCGCGATATTATTGAGCATCCGGGATCGGTTGTCGTGCTTCCGATTTTCAAGGACGGACGCATTCTTCTGATCCGCCAGTACCGGCACTCGGTCGGCGAATTTTTGTGGGAACTGGTGGCAGGGCGCAAGGAACCCAACGAGAGCCCGCTGGCCGGAGCGCGCCGGGAATTACTGGAAGAGACGGGATATTCGGCCAAGCGTTTCCGGAAATTGATGCGCGTCGTTCCCACTCCCGGATTTGTGAATGAGTGGATGTGGATCTTCGCCGCGGAGGGGTTGACCGAAGGCCAGGCCCATCCGGAAGAAGATGAAAGGATCACGGCTCGAATCTTCACGCCGCAGCAGGCGCAAAAGATGATCGCGCGTGGAACATTGCGCGACGCGAAATCCATTTGCGCGATTCTTTACTACCTGCGCTTCGTAAAACGCCACCGCTAGCGCGCGCAATTTATTCCGCGCCTCCGCCCGCGATTATTTCTTCCTCGCGATTTAATTTTAATTTGGTACCGGCGATTTGGAGCTCAGGCTCAAATTATTTTCGATCATCGCCGTTCTTCGCTTGAAACATGAACGCGTGTAGCATAGGATTTGCGCAAGTAAGTTCTCCGTCAAAATATTTCGGAGAGAAAGGCGGACATGAGCGTACGAGATTTTGTCAAACACCAATTCCGGCATTTCAATGCGGCGGTCGTCGTGGATGCCTCGGAAGCTTACATCGCGCATTTGGCGCGGGGCGGAAAGATGTTCCTGACGATGGCGGGGGCGATGAGCACCGCGGAACTGGGCATTTCACTCGCGGAAATGATCCGTCAAGGCAAGGTGCACGGCGTCTGCACGACCGGAGCGAACCTGGAAGAGGATATTTTTAATCTGGTTGCGCACAACCACTACAAGCGCGTGCCGAACTATCGCAACCTGAGCGACGCCGAGGAATTGGAGCTGCGCGATCACGGCATGAACCGCGTCACGGACACCTGCATTCCCGAAGAAGAAGCCATGCGGCGGATCGAGCGGCAGGTATTGAAACTGTGGCAGAAGGCCGACAAGGAAAAGCAGCGCTATTTTCCGTTCGAATATATGTACCAGCTGATTCGCTGCGGGCTCATTAAAGAGTCTTATCAGATTGATCCCAAGGATTCCTGGGTAATCGCGGCCTGCGAAAAAAATCTTCCCATCTTTACTCCCGGCTGGGAAGACTCCACGCTCGGCAATATTTTTGTCGCCAACGTGGTTCGCGGGGATGTATCCAATTTTCAAGTGGTGAAATCCGGCGTGGAGCAGATGGCCTGCTTGATCGAGTGGTACCGGCAGAACACCGCTGACGAGTCGCTGGGCTTTTTCCAGATTGGCGGGGGCATCGCCGGAGATTTTCCAATCTGTGTCGTTCCGCTGATCACGCAGGACCTCCGAGAGAAATGCCGTTTGTGGGGGTATTTCTGCCAGATTTCCGACAGTACGACGTCCTACGGCTCTTACAGCGGCGCGGTGCCCAACGAGAAAATCACCTGGGGAAAACTGGAAGCCGCTACTCCGCGGTTCGTGATTGAATCCGACGCGTCGATTGTCGCGCCGCTGATGTTTGCCTACATCCTCGGGCAGTAAGTCGTTAGAAGCAAGCTGTTGCTGCGCACTTGTGTCGATCCTATCGTCCGTGTTGGCATTTTTGGGATCCTGTTCGGGTGCCCGCCTGACGGCGGGCGCTACACCCTGACCTGTTTTTTATCGCGGAATCCTTAAACCTGGGACGCACACATGGAAAATCGTGAAGTTGCCCGCATCCTGCGCGAAACGGCGCAACTTCTGGAAATTGACGGCGCGATGATCGGCCGCTACCGCAGCTACGAGCGCGTCGCGGAACTTCTCGGCGGATTGTCCGACTCGGTTGAAGATCTGGCGCGGGATCGCGACAAGCTGATGGAGTTGCCCGGCGTCGGCGACGGCATGGCCGATCACGTTTGTGAAATTCTGAAGACGGGCGATTACTCCCTCCGAGTTAAGCTTCTGAAGAAATACCCTTCGACGATTTTGAATCTTCTGGAACTGCAGTCGCTCGGACCGAAAAAAGTCGCCTTTCTCTGGAAAGCATTCCAGTGCGCAACGGTCGAGGCGCTGGAAAAGCTCGCCCGCGACGGCAAACTTCGCGATCTCCCCGGCTTCGGAGAAAAAAGCGAAGACAATATTTTGAAGGCGATCGAGGTGCGCAAGAAGTCCGCCGGCCGCTTCTCCATCGATGTTGCCGAGGAGACCGCCGAAAGGCTTGTAGCGCACGTGAAAGCGTTGGGCAAGCCGGTCGAGGCCGTAACGCCTGCAGGCTCTCTGCGGCGCGGGAAGGAAACCATCGGCGACCTCGACCTGCTCGTGACGCTCGCGCCGGGCAAAAGTTCGCCCGCAATAGTCGAATCGATATGCCGCCACATTCTGGCGTTTCCCGAAATCGAGCAAACCCTGGCGCATGGCGAAAACAAGGTGAGCTTCGTCTTAAAGAGCGGCCTGCAAGTGGATGTGCGCGTTCTCCAGAAGAAAAGTTTCGGCGCGGCGCTCCTGTACTTCACGGGATCGAAGGAGCACAACGTTACGCTGCGCGGCCGCGCCAATAAAATGGGCTACACGCTGAATGAATATGCGCTGGCAACGTTGAAGGGCGAGCGGCCGGTGGCTCGCGCGACGGAGGAAGAAATTTATGTCGAGCTCGGACTCGACTACATTCCTCCGGAACTGCGGGAGAATACGGGCGAGATCGACGCGGCCGCCGAACACCGCCTGCCCGACCTCGTGGAACTTAAGGACATCCGCGGGGATCTGCAAATGCACACTACGGCGAGCGATGGCCGGAACTCGATCGAAGAGATGGCTCTGGCAGCGAAGGAGCTCGGCTACGAATACATCGCGCTCACCGATCACAGCAAGGCCGTCACCGTCGCGAATGGACTCGACGAGAAGAGGACGCTCGAGCAGATTAAGAAAATTCGGGTTGCCAATGCGAAGAATCTGGGGATTCGCATCCTGGCAAGCAGCGAAGTGGACGTTCTGAAAAATGGAAAACTGGACTTGCACGATGAAGTCCTGGCGCAGCTCGACATCGTGCTTGTTTCGGTGCACTCGTATATGAACCTGGAACGCGCTGAAATGACGGAGCGAATCCTGGCGGCCATCGAAAATCCCTACACGCAGATTGTCGGACACCCGACCGGACGCCTGGTTCTCCGCCGCGACGCTTACGCCTATGACATGGAACGAATCATGGACGCGGCCCACAAGCTTGGCGTCGTGATGGAGTGCAACGCTTCGCCGGGACGCCTCGATCTGAAGGACACACATCTTCGCATGGCCAAGGAGCGCGGGGTGAGGATGGTGATCTCAACCGACGCCCACACCACACTCGGCCTCCGGGATATGCGTTACGGAGTGCAAATGGCGCGTCGGGGCTGGATTCAGAAGAAGGACGTCATCAATACGCTGAGCGTAGAGAAGTTGCTTGCGGGATTGCGGGCAAGACCTGGCGTTGCCGCACACGGCAAGGTCAAAGCCGACGCAGCTTCGGCCCGAGTTTCGTCCAAATCGCGCAGAGCTCGCTGATCGCGACGTAGTGCTCATGGTGCCAGCTTCCAGAGTAGCTCGCTGCCGATGGACGTTCCGCGTTGCAAATCTTCGCGCATTCGCGCATGATACGTTGTTTGCGCAAAACGATTAGCAGCCATTGAGCGCGTGAAGAATATAAGCACGCTGCTTCAGGATTTCACACACTTTGAGAAATACGGGAGAATTGCGAATGCGCAAGTCCGCGGGCATTGCCTTGCCGAAGGGAAAACTCGGAGTCCTCACCGTCGGCATGGGTGCGGTGGCCACAACCTTTATGGCCGGAGTGGATTTGATCCGGCGGAAGAAGGCGCAGCCCATCGGCTCCCTGACGCAGCTTGGCACGATACGCCTCGGAAAAAGGACCGAAGGCCGCGCTCCGGCGATCAAGGATTTTGTGCCGCTGGCGACGCTTGAGGACATCGTCTTCGGCGGGTGGGACATTTTCCCCGACAGCGCCTACGAAGCCGCCAAAAATGCCGCGGTCCTCGGCCCCGAACACTTGGCCGAAGTGAAGAAGTTTCTGAGCAAGATCCGTCCGATGAAGGCCGCATTTGACCAGAACTACGTGAAAAAACTTTCCGGCACCCACGTGAAGAAGGGTCGCACGAAGTACGATCTGGCCCTGCAGATTCGCGACGACATTCAAAAATTCCAGAAGAAGAACAAAGTATCGCGCACCGTTGTAATCTGGTGCGGATCGACGGAAATCTTCCTCAAGCCGCACGCCGTGCACGAAACTCCGGAAAAGTTTGTCGCCGCCATGAAGGAGAATCACCCGGCTATCGCGCCGTCGATGCTCTACGCCTGGGCCGCGATCACAAGCGGCGTGCCCTTTGCCAACGGCGCTCCCAACTTAACCGTGGACATTCCGGCGATCGTCGCGCTGGCGAAGCAGAACGGCGTGCCGATCTGCGGCAAGGATTTCAAGACCGGCCAAACTCTGATGAAGACGATTCTCGCCCCCGGCTTCAAGGCCCGCCTTCTGGGCATGAACGGCTGGTTCTCAACCAACATTCTCGGCAATCGCGACGGCGAAGTGCTTGACGATCCCGAATCGTTCAAAACCAAGGAAGAATCGAAACTCGGGGTGCTCGAGTATATTCTTCAGCCCAAACTGTATCCCGAGTTGTACGGGCACATCCACCACAAGGTCCGCATCAATTATTACCCTCCGCGCGGCGACAACAAGGAGGGCTGGGACAACATCGACATCTTCGGCTGGCTAGGCTACCCCATGCAGATCAAGGTCGATTTCCTCTGTCGGGACTCGATCCTGGCAGCACCCATCGTGCTCGATCTGATTCTCTTCCTCGATCTGGCCAAGCGCGCAGGCATGCGCGGTATCCAGGAATGGCTGAGCTTTTATTTCAAATCCCCGATGTGTGCCCCGGAACTGTATCCCGAGCACGACCTCTTCATTCAGTCGATGAAGCTGAAAAACACGCTGCGCTGGATGATGGGCGAGGACCTGATCACGCACCTCGGCCAGGAATACTACGATTAATCAGGAAAACTTCAATCAATGAGGATCGAGCGGCGCAAGCCGTGAAACCTCCCCGTTGACTCCAGGAATTCATAAATAGTTTATAAGGATTCCCGATGTGGGTAATCCAAATATTTGTGGCTAGACAGCTTGACTACCTTTCCGCCTATCCGGTAGATTCGCGATTCCGACCCTAGTTTGAATTCAGTGGAGGCTCATTTACCGACCAAATCCGTCTTAAGGAGAGCGAATGGACGCAAAAGGCGTACTAGAATTTGCGAAGAAACAAGGAGCGAAGATTCTTGACCTTCGCTTCGTTGATGTGCCCGGCCTCTGGCAGCACGTCAGCTACCCCATTGGCGAGCTTAGTGAGGCGTCCTTCAAGGAAGGATTCGGCTTCGACGCCAGCTCGATTCGAGGATGGGCATCGATTCACGAATCGGACATGCTGCTGATTCCCGACCCCAATACGGCATTCATCGACCCTTTTCTTGCCGTTCCGACGCTAGTAATGATTGGCGACGCCACCGACCCGCCGTCGCAAAAGCCCTACCATCGCGATCCGCGCCACGTCGTCAAGCGCGCCGACGCCTACTTGAAGTCCACCGGGATCGCCGACACCGCCTACTTCGGAGCCGAAGCGGAGTTTTTCATTCTTGACAGCGTTCGATTCGACTCGGCGCCGCAGCATAGTTTTTACTTCATTGACTCCGACGAGGGCCGCTGGAACACGGGGCGCGCCAATGAGGGCGATTACAAGAACCTGGGCTACCGCACGCGCTATAAGGAAGGCTACTTCCCCGTCCCGCCCGCCGACCACTATCAGGACCTGCGCTCGCAGATGGTGCTGAACATGATAGCCATCGGCATGGACGTCGAGTGCCAGCATCATGAGGTGGCTACCGGCGGCCAGGCCGAAATCGATTTGCGCTTCAACACCCTGCTGAATTCCGCCGACAATATGATGAAGTATAAATATGTAATCAAGAATACGGCGGCAAAGGCAGGCAAGACCGTGACCTTCATGCCCAAACCGATTTTCTCGGATAACGGCTCCGGCATGCACACGCACCAATCCCTGTGGAAAGGTGGCAAGCCGCTGTTTGCCGGGGACGGTTACGCGGGACTTTCGCAGCTGGCGCTATGGTATGCGGGAGGCTTGCTCAAGCACGCCCGCGCGCTTTCCGCCTTCATCGCGCCCGGCACGAACTCCTACAAGCGCCTGGTGCCCGGCTACGAGGCGCCCGTGAACCTGGCCTATTCGCGCCGCAACCGTTCGGCCGCGGTCCGCATCCCGGTCTACTCGGAAAGCCCGAAAGCGAAGCGCCTCGAGTTCCGCCCTCCGGACCCGTCCTGCAATCCCTATCTGGCATTTTCGGCCATGCTGATGGCGGGACTCGATGGCATCAAGCGCAAGATCGATCCCGGCAAACCTCTCGACAAGGACATCTTCGAACTGGATGCCGAAGAAGCCGCGAAGATTCCGTCGATGCCCGGCTCGCTCGAGGAGGCGCTCGGCGAACTCGGCAAAGATCACAAGTTCCTGCTCGAGGGAGACGTGTTCACCGAGGAATTCGTCGAACTCTGGATCAACTACAAGAAAAAAGTCGAGGCCGATCCCGTCCGGATGCGCCCACATCCTTACGAGTTTCACCTCTATTACGACATCTAAGCTGATGCGAGATCTATGCTGATACGACATCTAGGATCTAGGCTAACGCCGTGGCCATGTTGTAGTGGCGTGCCTTATTGCAGGCTTATCAACACGCCCCCGGGTTTGTGGCCGGGGGCGTGTTGATTTCTCCAGCCGTCTCAGTCCGGTTAGGGACTTTCAGAACAACTAACGCCTCGTTCGGCAAGGTTTCTCTAAGGCTTCTCTTGGGCTACTGAACCGGGGCGTTTCATTTTGAATTTGAAACCAGGATTTGATTGCGCTCGATGTGTCCTCTTACCACCGGGTGTGTTATTCTCTTCTATTCGCGTCATTGCAGTTACAATCCACTGAGGAACATAGACATGAAGCCAGCGTATAACGGCAGGGCCATCCCGTCCGACGGGCAGGCAATCCAGTTCGTGGGAGGGAAATTCGTCATTCCCGACAAGCCCATCATTCCCTATATCGAGGGCGACGGCACAGGGCGCGACATTTGGAGGGCCTCGCAGCGCGTGTTTGACGCCGCCGTCGATCTTGTCTATGGCGGGAAGCGAAAAATCGCCTGGTTTGAAGTATTCGCAGGCGAGAAGGCTTTCAACGAATTTAAGCAATGGCTTCCCGATGAAACGGTCGAGGCGGTGCGCGATTTCCGGATTTCGATCAAGGGACCACTGACAACCCCTGTGGGCGGCGGGATTCGTTCGCTGAACGTTGCGCTGCGGCAGATCCTCGATCTCTACGCCTGCGTCCGCCCGGTGCGCTACTTCCAGGGCGTGGCCTCTCCGGTGAAACATCCCGAACGAATGGACGTCATCGTTTTCCGCGAAAACACCGAAGATGTTTATATCGGCATCGAGTGGCGATCCGGCACCCCTGAAGTGAAGAAGTTGCTGGAATTCCTGAACAAGGACATGCTCGGCGGCGGCCCAAAACAGATTCGCGCCGACTCCGCCATCGCCATTAAGCCGATTTCTCCGTTTGGCACCAAGCGGCTGATGCGCCGTGCCATCCAGTACGCGCTCGAAAACAAAAAGCGCGTGGTGACCATCATGCACAAGGGCAACATCCAGAAATTCACCGAAGGCGCGTTCCGCGACTGGGGATACGAGCTGGCGGTGGATGAATTCCGCGGCGAGACCGTTACCGAGCGCGAGACCTGGATTCTCGGCAACCGTGACAAAGATCCCAACATCACCATCGAGCAAAATGCCGCGCTTGTCGAACCGGGACTCGAACAAGCCACGGACGCTTTCCGGAAATCCGTGTGCGAAGAAGTCAAGTCAGTGCTGGACAAAATCTACGCCACTCACGGGCAGGGCAAGTGGAAGCAGAAACTGCTCATCAATGACCGCATCGCCGATTCCATTTTCCAACAGGTCATCACCCGGGCCGACGAGTACCAGGTAATCGCAGCGCCCAATCTGAACGGCGATTATATTTCGGACGCCTGCGCCGCCCAGGTTGGCGGCCTCGGCATGGCACCCGGCGCCAATATCGGAGACGGCTACGGCTGCTTCGAAGCCACGCACGGCACCGCGCCGAAGTATGCCGACAAGGACGTCATTAACCCCAGCTCGGTCATGCTTTCAGGCGTCATGATGTTCGAATTCATGGGCTGGACCGAAGTTGGCAAACTGATTGAATTGGGGATCGAGCGCACCATCGGACAGAAGCGCGTTACGTACGATCTCGAACGAATGATGGAAGGCGCGACCAAGTTGAGCACCTCGCAATTTGCCACCGCCATCATTGACAACATGCAGTCGCTGGCAGTAGCGAAGTAGAAAATCGGAAGTTTGAAGTTCGAAAAAGCGTAGCTTCCGGCAAAGCCTGGGCGAATATCTGTCATTCCGAGCAGAGCGAGGAATCTCTCTTCGGCTTTCACGCCCAACCGAGAGATTCCTCGGCACGCGGCGTGCCTCGGGGTAACAGAGTTAAGCGTTCAATCGATTCATCCGCCGCGCAATTCAATTCATCAAAAACAGGAGAACGCACTCATGCGGAAGAAAGTCACGGTTGTTGGCGGTGGATTTGTGGGCTCGACGACGGCGCAGCGCATTGTTGACCTGGAACTGGCGGACGTGGTCCTGACCGATATTCTGGACGGGCCTCCGGCCGGCAAGGCGCTCGACATGGTGGAATCGACTCCGATCACGGGGTCGGACGCGCGCGTCACGGGGGTTTCCACAACTTCGGGAGATTACAAGGAAACTGCCAACAGCGACGTGGTGGTGGTCACCGCCGGCTTTCCGCGCAAGCCCGGGATGAGCCGCGACGATCTCTTGAAGGCCAACTTCGACGTCATCAAGGCTGTCGTGGAACAAGTCGTAAAGTACTCTCCCAATGCAATCCTGGTCATGGTTACGAATCCGCTGGACGCCATGGTGCAGGCGGCGTTCAAGGTCAGCGGCTTCTCCAAGAATCGCGTGATGGGCATGGCCGGCGTTCTGGATTCGGCGCGCATGAGCTCTTTCGTGGCCATGGAACTTGGCGTCTCGGTCGAAAATGTAAATTCATTCGTGCTGGGCGGGCATGGCGACGACATGGTGCCGCTGCCGCGTTACTCGACCGTGGCCGGCATTCCCCTGCCCGACTTACTGCCGCCCGATCGCATCGCCGCGATTGTCGATCGAACCCGCAAGGGAGGCGCTGAGATCGTTAACCTGCTGAAAACCGGTTCGGCATATTACGCGCCGTCCGCCGCCGTCGTGGAAATGGTCGAAGCGATCCTGAAAGATAAAAAGAAAATTCTTCCCTGCGCGGCTTATCTCGAGGGCGAGTACGGCATCAAGGGATTGTACGTCGGAGTTCCGGTAAAACTCGGAGCGCGCGGCGTCGAGCAAATCATCGAGATCAAGCTTACCGCGGAGGAAAAGGCCGCGCTCGACAAGTCTGCGGCTTCGGTGCGCGAACTGGTCAACATTCTCGGCGTCGCATAGCGCTAAAGCACTCCGTAGGACTGGCTTCACAGGCTGCGGAAAAAGTACTCGATACTGTCATTCCGAGCGGAGCGAGGAATCTCTCCCGGGCTTCACTATCAGAAAAGAAAGAAAGATTCCTCGCTCCGCTCGGAATGACAAACGCATGGGGCGACCTTTTGCGGAGCCTGTTCAGCCGGTCGAGTTTGGACGTACGAGTGGCTGAACCCAACAGGCTGAAGCCAGTTCTACTTTCGACCCCCTCACCCATAAAATTTCAGGCTTGGCCAGGCTTGCTGCAACGACATTTTCGGCTTGCGGCAGACGTAGACCGGAAGATTGTTTTCCTCGGGGATGGCGTACTCGTTGTTGATCGTCGCGGCCAGGTCAATCTGGCCGAACATCGTCTTCAAGACTTCCAGCGGCATTCCCACGGCGACCACAACTTCACCGGTGTATTGTTGTGGACCCCACAAATAATAATTATTGTGACCGCTGATGGCATGCGGGAGGCCGAGCGCCGGACCAAAATAATCGACCGCGCCGGCCTGTCCGTAATTCTTGGTCAGTATAGCGGCCTTCGATTGATCGCCCGGGGAAAGCGATTTAAACACGCTTGCGACGGTCTCCGCCTGTTGAGGCCAACCCATCATGTCGGCGTACATTTGGGGTAATTTTCCGCTGGGTTCTTTTTCCACCTGGACTCGATCTACGTCCCAGAACTTGGCGTAAGCCGCCGCCCGATCGAGCGGAAGAATCGGCAAGGCCAGGGGCGCCGCGATCATCCCGCCAACGATCAGCGGCGCAAGCACAGCGGATTTGATCCAATTCCCGCCGAAATTCGCGATCCAGGCTTCGATCGCCACGGCGCCCGCCGCGAAAAGCATGGGATAAATTGGCGCGAGATAGTAAATGCGCCCTCGAAAAATCAGAAATTCGGCAAGCAGGAAACAGTACGTCCAGCCCAGGAACCGGAAAGGTTCTCCTCTGTGGCTGCGCAGGAAGAACCAAAGCCCGGCAATGCAAATCGGCGCGGCCACGGGATGCACGAGGAATGCTTGCTGCACGATGAACTGCACCCAGGTCACGTGCGCATTCTTCATCCGGTCGACATTCCGAAGAATCTCAATCGTTGGCCCGTGGTTGGCGTATTCCCAAACGAAATTCGGCAGAAAAATCAGAAACGCAATGAGCGCACCCAGCCAGATCCACGAAGTTTTCAGCATTCCACGTTGGCGAGACACCGCCAAGGCGAGGATAAAAGCAAAACCGAAAAAGAGAGTCGAATGCTTATTCAGGATTCCAATCCCCGCCACGAGTCCGAACCAGAGCCACAAGCGGCTGTTACCTGTCCGAACAATCCGGAGTGAAATCGCCACGCACAGCATCCAAAACACGGGTTCGAATGAGTTCATGGACAGAAAATTGTCCATCGTCAGGTAAATCGGGCAGAGCAACATCGCGGTTGCGGCTAGAATTTGCGCATAACGCCGCCCGCCGAGTTCGCGAACGATCCAACCCGTAAGGAGGATTTTGGTTCCGGCGGATAAGGCCGGAAAAAATCGCAGCGCGTGAAGAGAATCTCCAAACAGCCAGCGCGACAACCGGGCGACGACCGCGACTAGCGGCGCCTGGTCAACATATCCCCAGGCCAGATGCTGCCCGCACGCCGCATAGTAAAGCTCATCCCGAAAATAGCCGTACCGGCCATTCCATAGAAAATGGACCAGGCAAGCCGCGACGGCAAAGCAGAGGACCACGGCCTGGTCATTTTCAAGCCATTTTCCCCGATCCAGGCTGACCGCCCGCACAGCGGCGATTTCGCCCGTTTCCGACTGAGTGACCGCTTCCCTCTTTCCGATCGGACTGAAGTCCATGATGTGATCTAGATCTGGCTAAATGAGGGATCGATTTTTGCTCACCGACGCGCCGTACTCAGAACGCCCCGCAGAATTGTCCGGTCCCAGTTACTCTTTCTTGGCCGGAGCGGGAACTGCGGATGCCGGGACGATGGTTGCGGACCGGATGCTGTCCAGCTTCGGAAAATTCTTTTCCAGATACGCGCGCCCACGATTGCCAACCAGCCCCTGGTCCGGGCCGTGGCCGTCGGGAGCGCCCTCTCCGTAACCGCTGTACAGCTTGTCGACAACGTCCATGCCTTCCGTGACCAAGCCGAACGGCGTGAATCCCTGGCGGTCCAAAGCTCCGTTATTTCCGAAGTTGATGAATACCTGCGTGGTCCGCGTGTTGGGTCCCGCAGTTGCAAACGTCACATAACCGCGCTGGTTGCTTTGGACCAGCCGGTCGTCCTTGACGTTGGCGTTCTCCCAAGCCCTGTTGACCTCGGGATACGCGCTCAGTCCGAACTGCGCCATGAAGCCGGAAAGGACGCGGAAGAAACTCGCGCCGTCGTAATAATGATGGCGGACGAGATTGTAGAAACGGTCCGCGCCATTCGGCGCCCAGGCACGAGTCACTTTTACCGTGAATTCACCCTGCGTGGTCACGAACTTGACCTCGTATTCCACCGGAGCCCTTGCTCGCAGCGTTTCAGGATGCAGCAGCGCGGGATCATAGGGCGCTGTCCTGTGAGCCGGCGTCTTTCTGGCGGTCGACGGTTTCTTGGCAGGGACATTCGCCGGCGTCTGTGCAGACGCAACCGTTGAAATAGCGGCGCAGGCACACGCCAGGATTGCAAATTTAAACCAATGACGCATCTTTAAGATTCTCCAGTTGATCTGAACGGCGCATATTATGCCGCTATTCCCATTCGCTGACTAGGGCTTCTGTGAGTGTAACAATGGAGCTACCCGTTGCGCATCGTCGATTACCCGCAGGATGTTCTCTCCAAGAATTTTCCTGATGTCGGCATCCGCATAACCGCGCTTGAGCAAGCCTTCGGTAATAACGGGAAACTTCGAGGCGTCCTCCAGCCCGGAGGGCATGAACGCCCCGTCGAAATCCGAGCCTACACCAACGTGATCGGTTCCGGCAATGCCGGCGGCGTGATCGATATGATCGATGATTTTCTCCCAGCTTACCCGCGGGAGTCTCCCCGCGCGAATGGATTCATCGCTCCAGCGCTGCCCCGCCATTAGCTTTCGCGCTTCGTTCTCGCCAAATGTCCGCGACGCCTCCCGCTCAAGAGCATCACTTTCAGGAGAAAGAGCGCGGGTGGCGTTCGCGTATTCCTGGCTGAGGAAACCGTCATGAAACGCGATGTGAATCACGCCACCCCTGGAAGCGAGCATGCGGATCATCGCGTCATTGAGATTGCGCGGATGATCGCACAGCGCGCGGCAGCAGGAATGCGAAGCGATTACCGGCGCGCGCGAAGTTTCCAGAACATCGTAAAACGTCGCGTCCGAAACGTGGGAAATATCGACGAGCATTCCCAAGCGGTTCATTTCGCGGATCACTTCTTTGCCGAAAGCCGTGAGGCCGTTATGACGCGGGGCGTCTTTCGAGGAGTCCGCCCATTCGGTCGAGGCGTTGTGGGTCAGCGTCAAGGTGCGCACGCCTTGCGCGTGGAATTCTCGCAGCACGCCGAGGTCGTTGTCGATGGCGTGCCCTCCTTCGATTCCGAGGAGAACGGCGATCTTGTTTTGCTCGCGCGCCGCACGGATTTCCTTGACGGACGTAGCCAGCATTACGTGACGGCCATGAACTTCAATCTGTTTCCGCGCGGCAGCCAGCAAATCCCACGCTCTCTTCACAGCGGTGGGACCTGTTATTTCAACGGGGACCCACAGGGCAAAAATGATCGCTCCGACTCCGCCTTCGCGGAGCCTGGGAATATCGACGCAGCCTTCGGCACCGCGTTGCGCCAGGTCGAATCGATCGAAAAGCAGACGTTGCGGAGTGTCCACATGCGTATCGAATACGAGGCTGGAGAAATGAATCTGGCGCGCCCGGAAGGAAAGTTCGTCAGCGCACATGAAGTTGGATTGTCACAGTGAGCCTGCCGTGCACACCGCGCTTTATCTTATCTGTCATACCGAGCGGAGCGCCACAATAACCGGATTGACACAATAAATGGGAGGCGGCACGCTTCGCCCGTCGTTGCTACTCGCCGCGGCGATGTAACGTGGCGTGAATCAGGTCCCGGTTCATCCGGCCGATGAACTCGATCGGAATCTTCTTGGGGCACACGGCCTCGCACTCGCCGTGATTCGTGCAACTTCCAAAGACTTCGTTGGACATGGCCGCGACCATGTCGAGCGTCCGCTGTTCGCGCTGCGGCTGCCCTTGCGGGAGGGAGTTGAGATGAGTGATCTTCGCGGCCGTGAACAGCATCGCGGCTGCGTTGGGGCAGGCCGCCACGCACGCGCCGCATCCAATGCAGGCCGCCGCATCCATCGCGCGGTCCGCGTCGTTCTTGGGAACCAGAATGGAGCTCGCTTCCGGCGCCACGCCCGTAGGAGCGGTAATGAATCCACCGGCCTGAATGATCCGGTCAAACGGGGAGCGGTCGACTGCCAGATCTCGCAGCACGGGAAACGCCTTCGCTCGCCACGGTTCCAGCGTGAGCGAGTCGCCGTCCTTAAAAAAGCGCATGGAAAGCTGGCAGACCGTCGTGCCGCGGTGGCCGCCGTGCGCTACGCCGTTAATCAGGAAGCCGCACATTCCGCAAATCCCTTCGCGGCAATCGTGTTCAAACGCAACGGGAGCTTCGCCTTTGGCCTGCAGATTCTCGTTGAGCAGGTCCATCATCTCGAGGAACGACATGTCCGGCGTAACGCCCTGCACCTGATAGGTGACAAATTTCCCGGCCGACTTGGAGTCCTGCTGCCGCCAAACTTTTAGTGTGAGGTTCATGGGCTACTTGTAACTCCTCTGGACAAGGTGAACGTGCTCGAAGGTCAGGGGCTCCTTATGCAGCTCCCATTGGTCACCTTCTCCCTTCCATTCCCATGCCGAGACGAAGGAGAAACGATCATCGTCGCGCCGCGCCTCTCCGTCCGGGGTTTGGCTCTCCACGCGGAAGTGCCCGCCGCAAGATTCCTCGCGTTCCAGCGCGTCGAGACACATCAACTCGGCGAGTTCCAGAAAATCGGCAACCCGCCCGGCTTTCTCGAGCGATTGGTTGAGTTCCGCACCCGTCCCGATGATCCTCAAGTTGTGCCAGAACTCCTCGCGCAACGCCGGAATCTTAACCAGATTGCTTCGCAAGCCTTCCGCAGACCGGGCCATGCCGCAGTTTTCCCAGACCAGCTTGCCCAGTTCCTTATGGAACGAATCAACGGTTCGCGTGCCCTGAATCGCCAGCAACTTCGCAATGCGGTCCTTCACTTCGTCCGTCACGACGGAGAACTCGGGATGAGTCGTGTCAACCTTCTCCAAAGAATTCGAAGCGATATAGTTCGGAAGAGTGTACGGAAGGATGAAGTAGCCGTCCGCGAGCCCCTGCATCAGCGCGCTCGCGCCCAGGCGGTTCGCGCCGTGGTCGGAAAAGTTCGCTTCTCCCGCCACGAACAGCCCGGGGATCGTCGACATCAAATTGTAATCGACCCACAAGCCGCCCATCGTGTAGTGGACCGCGGGATAGATCCGCATCGGGACTTTGTACGCGTTTCCCCCGGTAATTTCTTCGTACATGTCGAAGAGGTTGCCGTACTTCTCCCGGACCACCGCTTCGCCCAGGCGCCGAATCGCATCCGCAAAGTCCAGGTAGACGCCCTGGCCGCCGGGACCGACGCCGCGTCCTTCATCGCAGACTTCTTTCGCCGCGCGCGAAGCCACGTCGCGAGGCACCAAATTGCCGAAACTCGGATAACGCCGCTCGAGGTAATAATCGCGTTCCTCTTCAGGAATTTGCGTGGGCGGCCGGGTATCTCCCTTTTTCAAGGGGACCCATACGCGTCCGTCGTTCCTCAGCGATTCCGACATGAGCGTCAGTTTGGACTGGTTCTCGTTGCTCACCGGAATGCAGGTAGGGTGAATCTGCGTGAAGCAGGGATTGCCGAAATAAGCGCCACGGCGGTGCGCACGCCAGATCGCCGTGGTGTTGCAACCCTTGGCGTTTGTCGAAAGATAGAACACGTTTCCGTAACCGCCCGTTGCCAGCACCACGACATCGGCGGCAAAGCTTTCGATCGCGCCCGTCAACAGGTTGCGCGTGACCACGCCGCGCGCCCTGCCGTTCACCACCACGAGGTCCAGCATCTCGCTGCGCGAATGCATCCTGACGCTGCCGGCGGCGATTTGCTCCTCCAGCGCCTGATACGCGCCCAGAAGCAACTGCTGCCCCGTTTGGCCGCGCGCATAAAAAGTTCGCGACACCTGCACGCCGCCGAACGAGCGCGTGTCCAGCAACCCGCCGTATTCCCGCGCAAACGGAACGCCCTGGGCCACGCACTGGTCGATGATGTTGACGCTGACTTGCGCCAGGCGATAGACGTTGGCTTCCCGGGCGCGGAAGTCTCCGCCCTTTACGGTGTCGTAAAAAAGGCGCTGCACGCTGTCGCCGTCGTTGCGGTAATTTTTAGCGGCGTTGATGCCTCCTTGCGCAGCGATGGAGTGCGCTCGGCGCGGGCTGTCCTGAAAGCAGAAGCAATGCACGTTATAGCCCTGCTGCCCGAGCGATGCCGCCGCGGAGGCGCCCGCGAGGCCCGAACCGACAATGATCACCGTATGCTTGCGCCGGTTGGCCGGATTAACGAGCTTCATTTCAAAGCGGGCTTTTTCCCACTTCTTTTCGATCGGACCGGAAGGAATATTGGATTCGAACATTTTTCTCCAATGCGGCGTTATCGTAATTGCTGCGGCACGTCGCTTCGCGCCCCTGCTCTCAGCGTATCCAGCCCGCGAGCACCGAAATCGGCACAGAAACGAACCCGACGAAGATGAACAGAGCGACGACCCTGGAAAAGGCTCGTATGCTTTTGGTGTTGTCCAAATTTACCCAGCCCAGCGTCTGCAGCATGCTCCACATACCGTGATCCAGGTGAAGGCACAGGGCGCCCATGGCAATAATGTAGAACAGCGAAATCGACCAGACTTGAAAGCCCGCCACCACGTTTTGATACACCATCAGGTGTTCGAACTGCCCGGGCTGAAATCCAACCATGCCGGCGGTGAAGTGAAACAAATGGAACACGATGAAGACGGCCAGCAACACGCCGCCCCACCGCATGGTCAGCGCGCCCCAGCTTGTTTCCACATTTTTTCTGGATTCGTAGTCGACTGGGCGCGCCCGCCGGTTCAGGATCGTGAGCTGCGTTGCAGCGGTGATATGCAGGATTACGGAAACCAGGAGAATGCTGCGAACGATCCACAGCAGCTGCCCGTATCCCAATTCCGGCCACCCCACTTCGCGCAGGAAGCGCGAGTATGCGTTGATCTCTTCCGGCCCTGAAAAGATCTTCAAATTACCGAGCATGTGCATGATCACGAAAAGAATTAGCACGGCCCCGGTAACGGCCATGACCACTTTTTTGCCGATCACGCTGTTCCAAAGAGCCAGCAAGCGATTCGGCGCAGCTTTCGTTGCCGCCGCTGTTTCTGTCATCGCGTTACTCCTGAATTCATTTCCATGGCCCCCGGCCGAAATCTTCCTGGCGCGCCTCGCGCGGACCTGCACACCCAGTCCCTCTCCACCTGGGACACCCAGTCGAACTATGGCAGTTTCTTAATCTTCTGGTATAAAACTGTCCGCGGGGGAAATTCGCACAGCTGTCGAAAATCCACTTCTGTCGCAGGCATCCCGGCTCCGATGTATCCGAAAACTCAGTATAGGTAATTTCCGCCGTTTTTTCAATGGCGTTATAAATAGGAATCGCGGCGATCTCCGCCCATCTTTTCTACAATATAACTCCGATATAATAGGAGGCACGGGAGAATATCATGCCAGAGCTGCAGATTAGCGAACTGGGATCGCTCGTAAGCACCTTGGAGGGCAGCGGTCTCGTGCCCGATTCCGACTGTCTCGAAAAGGTCACTCGAACTCTCGCAAAACTCTTCGGCGTGGACACGGATGAAGTAGCGATACTCAAGCTGGTTCCGAAGTACAAAAGTTTGAAATTCATAATCCCTGAAAAACTTGCTCCTGTGGGCAGCATCCCCCTCACCAGCACGACGGCGCTCGCCGCGAGAACCGCGCGCGAAAAAAAACCGGAGTTAGCCAACAATTTCAGCAGCGCGAGACATGCCAATGTCTTTGAGGCTGTTCCTCTCGGCCGAGATCCGGACGAGTTGATCCAGAAGATCATGAGCGCCCCGATCATGGAGGGGACAAAAATTCATGGCGTGGTGCAAATTTCCAGGAAAGCCCGATCTCTCTCGCAAGCGGGGCCCGATTTCACGCAAAAGGATTTGCGCACTCTGGTGTCGCTTTCACCTGCACTGGATCGCTTCCTGAAGCTTTGCCATATGGATTGAGACTTTTCCTTTCGCAGCAGTTTCAACAACCGCCTTCGCGTTTGAGAAGACGCTTCGCCGGGCTCATTTTCTGCTGAACAGCCGCGCTCGGTCGCGCGACCTCCGCAACGGCCTCAACCGGGAACGGCCAAGGGCGTTCCGATAGCCGGCCAGTAGTTACAACTTCATTAAATTCTTGATCTTCGGTCCGGAAAGGCATTGACACAGTTCTACGTTCTTGTTACTTTTCCGCACGCCTTAAAGTTCGCACAAATTTTGGGCATTCATCTAGTTGGTAGGAGGCACCGCTCTCTGGCATCCTCATGGCGTTCGTCGCGAAAAAGATCTACCTGACAAAAGGCGTTGGAAAACATCGCGAGAGACTTTCGAGTTTCGAGCTGGCCTTGCGCAGCGCGGGCATTGCCGCGTGCAACATCGTGCGCGTCTCCTCGATCTTCCCTCCGAACTGCAAGCTCATCTCGCGCGCCGAGGGCCTGAAGCACCTCAAGCCCGGACAAGTTGCCTTCACCGTGATCAGCGAAAATTCCACGCGCGAAGCGCACCGCCTGATCGCCGCCGGCATCGGCCTGGCCCTCCCTGCCGACAAGTCGATGTACGGCTACCTTTCCGAGCACCACTCCTTCGGCGAGACCGAGGAGGTGGCCGGTGAATACACCGAAGAACTCGCCGCCGAAATGCTGGCCACGACTTTGAATGTCGAGTTCGATCCGGATTTGTCCTGGGACGAAAAAAAAGAAGTCTACCGCATCTCCAATAAGATTGTCCGCACCATGAACATCACGCAATCCGCCGTTGGCGATAAGCGCGGTCTGTGGACCACGGTCCTCGCCGCCGCCATCATGATCGGCGAAGACGACTAACACAACCAAGTTTTATCTTCCTTTCAAATTGTCTTGGGCAAAAGCATATCTGCTGAATCCACTGAAGATGCTATGATTCGAATGTGGCTGAAAAATTCACTGTTGGACTAATTCAAATGAGTTGCTCCCTCGATCCGAGGGACAACCTCGCCAAAATAGAAACTCGCGTTCGCGAAGCCGCGGCACGCGGAGCCCAGATCGTCTGCACACAGGAACTCTTTCGCTCGCAATATTTCTGCCGCACCGAAAATGCGGATTCGTTCGAGCTCGCCGAGCCAATTCCCGGACCTTCTTCGGAGGCGCTTTCCAAACTCGCGCGTGACCTGAAAGTCGTGATCGTCGGATCGCTCTTCGAGCGCCGCGCCGCCGGCATCTACCACAATACCGCTGTGATTCTGGACGCGGACGGTTCGCTGCTCGGAAAATATCGCAAGATGCATATTCCGGACGATCCGCTCTACTACGAGAAATTTTATTTCACTCCCGGCGACCTGGGTTTTCCGAACTTCGACACGAAATTCGGACGCATTGGCGTGCTGGTGTGCTGGGACCAGTGGTATCCCGAGGGCGCACGGCTCGCAAGTCTCGGCGGCGCCAACATTATTTTTTATCCCACGGCGATCGGCTGGCATCCTTCGGAAAAGCAGGAATTCGGCGCGGCGCAGCTCGACGCCTGGCGCACGATTCAGCGCTCCCACTCCATCGCCAATGGCGTGTTCGTAGCGGCCGTGAATCGCGTCGGGTTCGAGGGCACTCCGGAAAACGGCCTGGAATTCTGGGGGCATTCCTTCGTCTCCGATCCGTTCGGCCGCGTGCTGGCAGAGGCCTCGGCCGACCAACAAGAAATTTTAATCGTCGAATGCGACCCGAAGCTCAACGAAGAGACTCGACGCAACTGGCCCTTCCTGCGCGACCGCCGTATCGACGCTTATTCCCCGATCCTGCAGCGATGGCACGAGTGAATTCCGCCCGCCCAAACAAAAATCTTTGTAGGGCTCGGCTTCAGCCGTGCCGCAATGCTTCTGGAAACAAACTGGTTTTAGCCGCAGTCGGTTCGGAGCGCGGGCTCATATGCGTACTCATACGCATGCCCATAAATGATCCGCTTCTTACGCGGGGGCAAGCCGCATACTCTCAAGGATCGCGCGAATGAGTCCCGTCAAAAGCAAGGATTTACGCGGTGAGAACAATATCCGCGCCACGCTCGGCTACCGCATGCCCGCCGAATGGGAACCGCACGCGGCCACCTGGCTCTCCTGGCCGCACGAAAAAACCGACTGGCCGGGAAAATTCGCTCCAATCCCCTGGGTATACGCGGACATCGTCCGCCATCTTTCGCAGGTCGAGCGCGTGCGAATCCTGGTGGAAAGTCCCGCCACGGAGCGCGCCTCCCGGCGCATGCTGAAATCCGCCGGCGCTAATCTTGCCGCCGTCGATTTTTTCCACGTGCCCACCAATCGCGGATGGATCCGCGATTTTGGGCCGATTTTCGTCCGGAATGGAAAAGGCGAGACCGCGGCCACCAACTGGCACTTCAACGCCTGGGCGAAATATGACGACTGGAAAAAAGACGATGCCGCGAACGACAAACTCGCGCGCAAACTTAAATGGAACATGTGGTCGCCTGCCTATCGCGGTCGACGCATCGTCTTGGAGGGCGGCAGCATCGACGTGAACGGTCTCGGCACCATGCTCACCACCGAAGAATGCCTGCTGAGCCCGATCCAAGCGCGGAATCCGGGCGTGACACGCAAAGAACTGGCCGCCATTTTTCGCAACTACCTGGGCGTTAAAAATGTTCTTTGGCTGAAAAACGGAATCGCGGGCGACGACACACATGGGCACGTGGACGACCTCGCGCGCTTCGTCGATCCAACGACCGTCGTGACCGTCGTGGAGAACGATCCCTCTGACCCAAATTATCAGCCTGTGCAGGAAAATTTGTCTCTGCTCCGCGAGATGAAAGACCAGGACGGCCGTCCGCTACGGATAGAAACGCTCCCCATGCCCGACCCGGTTTTTTTCGATGAACAGCGTCTTCCGGCCAGCTACGCCAATTTTTATATTGCGAACCAACTGGTCCTGGTTCCAACATTCAACGATGCCCGTGATGCCGTGGCGCTCACAAAACTCGCGACCCTGTTTCCCGGACGCAAGGTAGTAGGCATTGCGTGCCTCGATCTTGTCCTGGGCCTGGGTACGCTACACTGCATGACACAGCAGGAGCCCTAGTTGACTGTAACAACCATTTATAGACTATAATCGTGTCCATGAGAGATGCGATTACGTTGACGAATTCGGAGCTTATGGAATTGACTCGGCGAGCCAATAGCCGGACGGATCGGGCGGAAGATGCGCGACGGGCGCGGCTGATTTTGCTGTTGGCCGAGGGCCGTACGTGGGATGAGGTGTCCGAGCGCATCGACTGCAGCCGGGGTTTTGTGGCCAGTTGGAGCAAACGGTTTACCGACCAGCGTATCGCGGGACTCTACAGCCGGCACTTGGGACAGGTTGCTACCGTGCTCACCCCGGAACTGGAGGCGCGGATTCTGGAGGCGACACGGCGTGCGCCGACCAGTGGAGCAACCCACTGGAGCACGCGCAAACTGGGAGCGCATTTGGACGTCAGCCACATGATGGTGGCACGGGTGTGGCGTAAGCACGGACTCCAGCCGCATCGCATCGAGCGTTACATGGCCTCGAACGATCCGGATTTTGAGAAGAAGGCCGCCGACATTATTGGGTTGTATCTGAACCCGCCAGCGCATGCCGCCGTGTTCAGTGTGGATGAAAAGACCGCCATTCAGGCCCTGGACCGCAAGGATCCGGTTCTGCCGCTGTCCCCAGGACGAGCGGAACGGCACGGCTTTGAGTACTTTCGTCACGGCACCTTGTCGCTGTATGCCGCCTTCAACACCAAGACCGGCAAAGTGTTCGGCAAAACGGCTGCGCGGCACACCTCGGCCGAGTTCGTCGCGTTCCTCACGGACATTGTGATCGATCAGCCCCGCGGCAAAGAAATCCATGTCATCGCCGACAACCTCTCCGCTCACAAGGGCAGGCCGGTCACGGACTTCCTGGCGGTGCATCCCAAGGTTCATTTGCACTTCACTCCGACCTACTCTTCGTGGCTGAATCAAGTCGAGTTGTGGTTCGGCAAGATCGAGCGCGACGTTATCGCACGGGGCGTATTCACTTCCGTTTCCGATTTGAAGAGAAAACTCATGCGATACATACGTCAGTACAACAAATCGCCCCGCACCGTGAAATGGAAATATGCCGATCCATCACGCCATATCAGTACACAATCAGTTGGTACAGGCCACTAGTAGCTCCAGTAGCTCTTGTAGCACGGACTTCAGTCTGTGGGGTTCCATATGGCCTTGGCAGGAATCCAACTTCCGCAGGCGGTCAACTTTTCATACCAAGGGCGACCGCTCGAGCACGCTGATGGAAACCCACAGCCTGAAGTCTGTGCTACTAAAATCCCGCTCCGCTACGCGAGCTGGCCGAGAGAAAAGGAAAATTCATGCGCATCCTATCCGTGTACATTCCGCAATCGGTAATCGCCTGGATCATTATCGGACTGATCGCAGGATGGCTTGCGGGAACCGTTTCACGCGGCCGCGGCTTCGGATGTATCGCCAATATCATCCTGGGCATGGTGGGCGCGGTTCTCGGCGGTTGGATCTTTCTGAAACTCGGGATTCTCGGCGGCGGATTGCTTTATAGCATCGCCGCGGCAACGGTAGGTGCCGTCATTCTGGTGGCGGTCGCGCGTCTCTTTTCCGGCGGGGACAGCTGATTTGGTAGGACAGGCTTTCAGCCTGTCAGGCTTGGATTCTTGCGCGGCGAACTTTTAAATCCCACAGGCTGAGAGCCTGTCCTACCGATGCGCTGTGATACGATGACGGGTCGTGCATTGCGCATAAGGATGTGAGGAACTTTGGATAAACCTTCTCTGTTAGCCATTCCCCTGGGTGGACTGGGTGAATTTGGCATGAACATGCTCGTTCTCCGCTCGGGAGACGACATGATTTTGATCGATGCGGGCATGATGTTCCCGGAGGTCGAGCTTCTCGGCGTGGACATCGTGATTCCGGACATTACCTACCTGAAGCAGAATCGCCAGTATCTTCGCGCCATCCTGCTGACGCACGGCCATGAGGACCACATCGGCGCGTTGCCGTACATCTTGCGTGACCTGCAAGTACCCATCTACGGCACGCGCTTCACGCTCGCCCTGGTGCACAAGCGCCTTGAAGAGCACGGACTGCTCGACAAAACCGATCTGCGCGAGGTGATTCCCGGACGCAAGCTGGAAGTCGGCCTGTTCGAGGTCGAATTCATCAGCGTCACGCACAGCACGATCGACTGCGTGGCGCTGGCCGTCCGCACTCCCGTCGGAGTGGTCATTCACACCGGCGATTTCAAGATGGATCCCACGCCCATAGACGGCCAGCCGTTCGACCTGCACGCGTTCGCCCGATACGGCGCGGAAGGCGTGCTGGCGTTGTTCAGCGACAGCACCAACGTGGAGCGCCCCGGCTACACGCCCTCGGAGCGAAATGTCCGCCCGCGCATCGAAGAACTTACCCGCGCGGCGACGCGCAAAGTGATCGTCTCCTGTTTCGCATCGTCCATCCCGCGCATTCAGCAGATCGTGGACATCGCCGCCGCGTCAGGGCGCAAAATCGCCTTCATCGGCCGCAGCATGGTCGATAACGTCGAACTCGCGCATGGCATGAATCGCCTGCGAATTCCCGACGGGCTTGTAGTGCGCTCGCAGGACATCAGTTCGTTTCCCTCGGAGAAGCTCGTCGTTCTCGTCAGCGGCAGCCAGGCTGAGCCCATGTCTTCCCTTTCGCGCGTCGCCGTCGATAATCATCGCCTGCTGACGCTCGACGAACGCGATACCGTGATTCTCTCCGCGCGCATCATCCCTGGAAATGAAAAAGCCATTTTCCGGATGCTCGACCACATGTTCCGCAAGCGCGCCCTCATCTACTATGACAATGACGGCGGCACCATCCACGTTTCCGGCCACGCCAGCCAGGAAGAGCAGAAGATGCTCTTGAATCTTGTGCGCCCGCGTTACTTCATTCCCATCCACGGGGAATACCGCCAGCTCTTCCGCCACTCCGCGCTGGCTCACGCGGTCGGCGCGGTCTCCGAAGAAATCATGTTGATTGAAGACGGCCAGCCCATCGAATTCACGGATGATCGCGCCTACCGCCGCGAGCCCATAACCGCGGGTCGTGTGTGCGTCGACTCCGGCTCCCTCGAGGAAATCGACGAAGTCGTCATCCGCGACCGCAAGCACTTGTCCGAGGATGGCGTGGTCATGCCCATCATCGCGATTAACAAACACACCGGCCAGATCGAATCGCAGCCTGAAATCGTTACGCGAGGATTCATGCCCTCCGACAACGGCTTCGAATTGCTGAACGGCGCGCGCGAGGTCGTTCTCCGCACCGTCGAGCAATCGAATGCCGAGGAAAAAACCGATTGGAGCGTCATCAAGGAAAAAATCCGCGTGGACCTGAGGCGCTATTTAAAAAAGCAGACTTCCAAGCGGCCGTTGATTCTTCCCGTGATTCTCGAATTGTGAGCCGGCGCCGTGCCCGCTTCCGTGCCCACCCCCAGACTGATGCTTCGAGATTACCGCGCCTCCGATTTCGAGGCCCTGGTCGCGCTCGACCAGCTTTGCTTTCCCAAAACCATCGCCTACGGCCGTCGTGAAATGAAACTGTACTTGCATTCCGAAGGCGCGCACTGCATCGTCGCGGAGATTGCCGGAACGATTGCCGGATTCATCCTCACCGAGCGGTCCAGTGAATTCGCCCACGTGATCACGCTCGATGTTCTCGAAAAGTATCGCCGCCAATCCGTCGGCTCCCGTCTCCTGGAAGCAGCTGAACAGGAAGCCCGCATCCGCGGCGCCGCTCTCATGTATCTTGAAACGGCAACAACGAACGCCGCCGCGATTGCTTTGTGGAAGAAGCATGGCTATCGTGAGAGCGGCACCATAAAAAATTATTACGGTCGCGGCCAGAACGCGTTTGAAATGCTCAAGCGATTGGAACCGAAATCCTCAGTTAAAGGCGTTTCATGAACCTTCTGCATGTAGTGATCCTTGCCGTCGTGCAAGGGCTGGCGGAACTCCTGCCGGTATCGAGCTCCGCTCACGTAGTGGTCTCCGAAAAACTCATGGGCCTGGACCCTACTTCGCCGGAGATGACTCTTCTTCTCGTCATGCTGCACACCGGCACAATGTTCGCCGTGATCGTCTACTTCTGGAAGCAGTGGATGAGAACCTATTTCCGGAGCGCGGAAGCGTTCAAACGCATCGCGATCCTTTTGATCGTTGCCACGGCCCTGACCGGAGCGATCGGCGAAGGCTTAATCAAGTCCATCGAAAAATTCGGTTTCCACGGCGCGAAGAATGCGGAAGTGGAACAGCTGTTCGGCCGGCTTGACCTGATCGCGCCGGCGCTTGCCGCTGTCGGCATCCTGATTTTGATTGCTGGAATATACGAAAAGCGGCACGCGTTTACCGGATCGCGTGAGACCGGCGGCTTGGGGATGAAGCAGGGAGCGATAATCGGAATCGTGCAGGGCGTCTGCCTTCCCTTCCGGGGATTTTCCCGCTCCGGCGCCACAATCTCCACCGGGCTGCTCGTGGACGTCGAGAAGTCGCGAGCCGAAGCGTTCAGCTTTGCGCTCGCTGTACTGCTCACTCCCGCCGCGGACGGACGCGAAGTGCTGCGACTCGTCAAGGCTGAGCACATCGGCACGGGACTGAATCTGGCGTCCGCCATGGTACCGAGCCTCATCGGGATGGTTTGCGCGTTCATCGCCGGGCTTCTGGCTCTCAAATGGCTCAGCAAGTGGCTCGAGAGCGACCGCTGGTACCTGTTCGGAATTTATTGTCTGGCTGCCGCCATCGCTGTCGGTGTTCTGAGCCACATGGGGTACTAGCGGCAAGCGAATATTTCAAGCGGCCGCACAAATTTCACATAAATTCCAACCCTGCTGCTGACGACGACATGGATAAGCCCATGTTCGCTTCCCTTTCGCCCCCGAGGATCCGGTTCTGACAATCTTCGGCGCACGGGTAACATTTTTTGTTGCTCGAGCCTCGCAAGCGGCGCGAGTCCGCCATCTGCTCCCCGGTTCGCAAAGCATCGCTTCAGCTCTAAGTCCCGGCAGTGCTATGCGATCACGCGTGTATTTCAATTTGCTCGTCCAGCCGGACCAGATGGCACGCGGGTTGCCTCTGTATCAGTGCGGCGATTCCCCGGCGCACAGCCTGAACGGCTGGGCCAGGCCAGGGTCGCAAGCGTCAAGTTCGTCCACTCGGAAGGATCGGATGAATCGCACGATAATCATCGCGGTACTGACGCTGTTGAGCGCCGGACCGTCATTCTCGAACACCACTCAGCTCAAAATCGAAGAGCCTCATCCGGCTCTGCGGCTGATGAACGATACGGAATTCGCCGCGTTTTTGGGCGCCTGGATGCGAGCATGGTCCGCTCACAGTAGCAGTTGAAAAAAATGGACGTGCAGTCCCTGAGCTCCGAGCTACAGGAAAGACAGGAACTGGCGCGGAGCCGTGAGCGCTGCGTGCAATCGCTCGACAATGCACGGGAAGAAATCCAAAATCTATTGCAGAAGCAGACGCTTAAACTTGACCTGTTTCTTCTGATTGACTTGAACGAATTGTCCCGTAACCTCGATTCGCTGGACCAGGAACTGATGAACACCGTGGCCATCAGCGGAGCGGGCGGAAGCCCAAAATCGCTCAACTACGCGAAAGAAATTCTGGATATGGACGTTGCGCTGGCGGCCAACGTTTCCACGTTTCAGCACCACTTTCTGGCGTTTACCAGCGTAATCGACGCGACGCTCGGTCAAGCTGACGCTCAGCCCCAGTCGCAGAAGTAAGCAGGACAGGCTTCATCCTGTCCGCTTTTCGTCAAGCATTTCCAGCACAAAATCGACACCTCATTTTCCAGCGGCACCTTCCACAATAAATACCTGGCTCTTCGCTGAACTATGCCGGATCGGCTTGATCGCATCGTATGCCGGCGAATCGTACCAGGCCTGCGCTTTCTCCACGCTCTCGAACTCCAGCACCACGAAGCGCTTCGGAGCCTCTCCCTCGAGCGCCTGAACCTTGCCTCCACGAATCACGTAGTGAGCATTAAAAGGCGCCAACGTCGCCGGGACCTGGGCTGCATATTTCTGAAACGTGGCGGGATCGGTTACATCCACTTCCGCGACGAGATAGCCAGGAAGCATATGCGCTTGCCGGGCGTGAATCGCCGAGGAGCCCGCTACTCCGATGAACGCGCCGATAAGCACGCCCAACAGAATTTTCGAGTTCATTTTCATGATTCCATTCCTCCCTTTTGGATTTTTTGTGAGGAGCCCCCGGGCCCAGAGAATCAGCTGAACACTCTATACATCCGGAAAACCAGACGGTCAACGAGCATACGCCTTCAAGAATCAGCCCCACACAGGCTCAAAGCACGTGCTACCTAAATCAATCCAGCGGCTCTATCTTGGCAATCTTGCCCTGATGAACTTCCGCGACCCACACAGCCACGAGGGACGCAGAGTTGTCTATATCGATGTGCCGTATATTCGCGTTCACCGTTGGCAGCATGTACTCTGTGAATTTTTCGGTTTTGTGGTCCAGACGCAAAACCAGGTCGGCGCCCATTCCGGAAGTCCAAACGTCGCCGCTCTGGTCGGCTTTCGCGGGATACGGACCGATCCAGGGCGTCGGCGCAGCCCACTCCTTGAACTTCCCCGTCTTGGGATCGAACATTCCCAGCTTATCCGCGTAATACTCGCCAAACCAGACGCGATCCTGCGAATCGACCGAAACGCGACGAGGCCCTGAATTCAAAGTGGGAGTCTTGTAAAGCGTGACTTTGCCGGTCTCGCCGTCGATCTTTCCGATATTCCCCCCGACAATATCGCAGATGTACACATTCGATTTTGAGTCTGCCGCCAGCCCGTAAGTGGAATGACCCACAGGCGTGGCGCTATAGCTGAATTGTATGATGCCGGAACTTTTCTCGTCCGGGTGGTAGTCGGGATACATCGGATAGGTCCTGATGCGGCCGGTCCGCGGATCGAGCTTGAAGATCAGCAGATTCTCGCCCCCCGGAAACCAGGCCGTTCCGTCGGGCGCCGCGGCCACCTGGCCCTGAATGGCGTGCGCGTCGTTATATTCCGGCGGAACGAGCCAGGTTTGAAATTTCTCCGTTCGCGGGTCAAAGCGGGTGTAGCCCCCCTGGCGGAATCGCGGGATCCACAAATAACCGTCGCGATTGAACTCGATGGAAAGTGTGCCTTCGGGAAAACCAGGCTTCAGCGGCGGCATTCGCCATTCTTTGGTCTCGCCCGTGCGCGGGTCCAGGCGGCCAATCAGGGGTTCGCGAAAATCGTTGTACCAGATCATTCCTTTGTTATCGAGGTCCGCGTCATGCGGCAGCCGCCCGGGATCCGGTAAGTCGTATTCGGTGATAATCACGCGCGTAGCGCGGCCGCTCGGACGCGGGCGCGTCTTCAGCTGGTATTTCCATTCCGGCGTCGCACTCAAATTGATGGTGCTCAAATATTTCGCGAACGCCGGATCGGGCTGAACGGTAACCTTGAAGGGCAGCGAAACCGGGTGTTCGAGCACGGCCTGCTCGGAATAACTTCTCATCCGCGCAAAGGTAGTCAGCCAGCCCTTTTCATCGTAGGTGCTTTGCACAATCGGGGCCAGCGAGTGGCAGGCCGCGCAGCGGAACAACTGGTTCTTCTGCTCCTCGGTTCCCGGAACGCTCTCGAGCCACTCGGAACTGGTGAGCTGGGAAATAAGATCCGTGGTTTTCACCAGCCTCAAGTCCACGTGGCCAGCGGCGCCGGCCCCCACCTCAACCGACACCGGATTCGCAAGGTCGTAACCAACGGCCCGAATATCGATGTTGTATTTGTCAGGAGCAAGCCTGCTGGCCGGAAACGAAAACCGTCCTCGGCGATCGGAAACCACGGTCACGCTGATGGTCTTACCCACGCCCTTGGCGCGGACCAGCACTCCCTCCATCGGCCCTTCGGCGTCCGAGCTTACCAGCCCGGCGAGCGCAGCGGCGGGTTTCTGAGCCGGAACTGCAAGCCCGTATCCCAGGCCGAAGACCAATGCCAGCAAAGCGAGTTTGATGCGCATCTTCAACCCTCGATTATTTGGTCCATGAAGTCTGCCCCATGATCTGGCAAGCGAAAGCGAGCAAGTCGCTCAGAATGTTTCTGAGTTTTCGATGGAACGCCGCATTATACCCGCACGTTGGCGGATGCGCGCAATCGAATCGGAACCTCAGCAGTCGCCCACTCGGTTACTCAGCCAGTACCCCGTTCCATATCTCTCTTGCCTGCCGCCCGGTCTTTGGTATAGTCATTGCGTTGCTCGTACACTTCCGGTTGGGAATCCGCGCGCCAGCGCCCGCGCACCCTTCTCGCGACGAGCACCTTCCCCCATTTCCGAGGAGACTTTCTTGCGCGTTCTGACTCCATCTGAGAATCATCGTTTGAATGAATTGATCGGCTTTGTGGGCATGACGATCGCCGTGTTGCTGGCCCTGGCGCTGATTTCTTACAGCCCGCACGATCCGTCGTTCAACGTCTCGGCCGACGTGCCCGACGTGCATTCGGCGCGAAACTGGATTGGCCCGGTCGGCGCCTATGGCGCGGACCTGCTGTTTCAGGGATTCGGTTACGCCGTGTTCCTGTTGCCGATCGGCGCTTTCGTGTTGGGATCGCGATGGTTCCGCAGCGAAGGTCTGGAGTCTCCGGTCACCAAGATCGTGGGCTACTCGGTGCTGGTTCTGATGCTCCCGGCAATGCTCACGCTCTGGCATGTTCCGGAGGTGCGCGGCGCTATCCCGCCCGGCGGCCTGCTGGGTCACCTGATCTCGACGGGCCTGCTCGCCGCATTCAACACCGTGGGAGCCAACGTTGTCGCCGTGGCCATCTTTTTTGTCGGTCTTTTTTTGACCACCAAATTTTCATTCATCGAAACGCATGAGACGCTGCGTGGCCCGCTCGGCAAGATGAACGTGATCGCCCCGCTCAGGACCCGCATCTCCGCCTGGCGTGAAGACCGCGCGGAAAAGCGCGAGGCCAAGCGCATGCAAACGCGCCTTGCCGAAATCAAATCGCAGGGCCGCCCGCCGATCCCCTCGCAATCCGTCGCGGAAGTCGATGGCAGCGCGGTGACCGAACGCGAGGAGCGGGAAGAGCCCGAGCACGAAGAATCCGAGCGCTCCCGCTCGATCATTTTCCGGAGCGTGGAAGAAAAGAAACCGCAATCCAAGCAGCCCTCTTCGCCGAAAATTTCCAAGGGCGTGACCAGCTTCCGCCTTCCCTCCCCCGATCTGCTTCGTCCCGCGCCGCGGCACGAAAAAATCGAAGAGGATGAACTCAAGGAATGCGCGCATGCCATCGAACAAAAGTGCATGGAGTTCGACGTCGGCGGTCGCGTGACCCAGATCAATCCCGGCCCGGTCGTCACCACCTACGAATTCAAGCCCGAAGCCGGCATCAAGTACAGCCGCATCACCGGCCTGGCCGACGACCTGTGCCTGGCACTCAAAGCGGAATCCATACTGATCGAACGCATCCCCGGAAAATCAACTGTCGGCATCGAAGTTCCCAACCCCAACCGCCAGACGATCGCGTTGCGCGAACAAATCGAATCCGCCGAATTTGTCAATTCTCCTTCCAAATTGACGCTGGCGCTGGGCAAGGACTTGATCGGGCGCAATCGTGTCTCCGACCTCTGCCAGATGCCCCACTTGCTCATCGCCGGATCGACCGGAACCGGCAAGAGCGTTTTCCTCAACTCGCTGATTCTTTCCATGCTGTACAAGGCCACGCCCGACGAACTGAAGATGGTGATGATCGATCCGAAGCGTCTGGAACTGGGCCTGTACGAAGATATTCCGCACCTGCTCGCTCCGGTCGTCACCGATCCCAAAGTGGCCTCCAACGTTTTGCGCAATGCCACGCGCGAGATGGAATCGCGCCTGAAGCTGCTCGCCGAACGCGGCGTTCGCAACATCGATCAGTACAACCGCACATTCCAGAAGGGCCAATCGCTCTCGCTGTTTGACGACGCCGACAATTCCGAGCACAAGCCGCTGCCCTACATCGTCATCATCATTGACGAACTGGCCGACCTGATGATGGTCGACACCAGCAACGTCGAAGAATCCATCACGCGCCTCGCGCAGATGGCGCGCGCCGTCGGCATCCACCTGATTCTCGCGACGCAGCGCCCGTCGGTGGACGTCATCACCGGCTTGATCAAGGCCAACTTCCCCGCCCGCATTTCGTTCCGCGTGGCCAGCAAAGTCGATTCGCGCACGATTCTCGACGCCAACGGCGCGGAATCGCTGCTCGGACGCGGCGACATGCTGTATCTGCCCGCGGGTTCTTCGCGCCTCAACCGCATGCACGGCCCATTCGTCACCGAAGACGAAATCTCCGCCGTGTGCGATCACTGGCGCTCGCAGGCCAAGGCCGTTTACAACGAGCGCCTGCTCGAAGCCCCCAAGGATGAAAACTCCGCCGGCGCGGACGGCGAGCCGGACGGCGAAGCCGTCGACGACGATCTCTACCAGGAGGCCGTCCGCGTGGTCTGCGAAGCGGGCCGCGCCTCCACTTCCACTTTGCAGCGCCGCCTGCGCATCGGCTACGGCCGCGCCGCGCGCCTGATCGACATCATGGAAAAAGACGGCATCGTCGGCCCGCCGGACGGCACCAAGCCGCGCGAAGTCCTGAAAGCGAAAGACTGGATGCGCGAGGTCGATCAATCCGCTGAGATATTTTGATCTCAGACGATCGCGACGTGAGTACCGACGGAGAGCCGTCCAGGGATCAGGGGCCTTAACCGATGAAACTTCAGGGGCTGAAGCCGCAATTTGACTCAACCTGAACGGTCGAGCTAACGCTTGGCCCTCCTAACGGCCTCCGCGGGTAAAAGGGCTCACTGCGAAACTTCCAACCTCTTGCTTCTATCCGCTCTCGCCCGTACAATCTTTTGTCTACCGAAGTGCCGGGGTAGCTCACCGGTAGAGCGCGGCCCTGAAAAGGCCGGCGTAGGGAGTTCAACTCTCCCCCCCGGCACCATCGATTCGTGCGCCCGCAACATTCGGCGCACCTCGCCTTACAAGCTCCTTAAAAACCACTGATTGACAACGGTTTCGGTCCGGCATACGATTTCTTACGGCCGCGCGAATTAAACTATGCCTAAACATCCTGATTGTCGCCGAATTGTCGAACGATTTAGGATGCCCTGGCCTTGGCCCAGCCGCCGAAGGAGATCAGCCGTCATGAACAAGAGAACGTTGTATTCTCGGAACATTGGCAATCACGCTCGCCGCGTTCGTGGTTTCTGCGCGCACCGGCCACACGGCGCGCAAACCCGCCGCGGAAATCAAAATCGTCTCCGACGACATCGGCGGCGTGGTCACCAGCTCGAAGGGCCCCGAAGCGGGCGTTTGGGTGATCGCTGAGACTCAAGGATCTTGCCGACCGGCTACCGCAAAATCGTCGTGACCGACGATCAGGGCCGCTACGTCATTCCCGATCTTCCCAAAGCGAACTATGACGTCTGGGTGCGCGGCTACGGCCTGGTGGATTCTCCCAAAGTGAAAACCGCGCCCGGCAAGATGGTCAATTTGAATGCGGTGATCGCGCCCGATCGCGCATGCCGCGGCGCAATATTATCCCGCCGCTTACTGGTATTCCCTGCTGCACATTCCGCCGAAGAGCGATTTCCCTGGCACGGGAGATAAAGGAAATGGCATTTCCGCAGCGCATCAAGGATCAGGGTAATTGGGTCGAGAACGTGAAGACCGACGGCTGCGAATCCTGCCACCAGTTGGGCGACAAGGCCACGCGCGAAATCGAGCCCTCGACCTCGGCGCGTTCGATACTTCCTTTGCCGCATGGGACCGCCGCATTCAGTCCGCGCAAGTCGGCAGCCATGATGAGCTCCGTTGCAACGCGCACCGGACGCAAGCGCATGCTCACCGGAATACGCCGACTGGACCGACCGCATCAAGGCCGGCGAGCTCCCGCCCTCTCCGCCGCGCCCGCAAGGCATGGAGCGCAACGTAGTAATCACCGAGTGGGACTGGGCCACGCCGAAGGAATATTTCCACGATGAAATTTCGCGTCGATCGCCGCAATGTGAATTCGAATCCCAACGGCCTGGTCTACGGCGTGCATGAAGACAGCTCCGATTTCGTCACGGTATCTGGATCCCGTCAAGAATTCGTTTACCGAGATTCCCATGCCCTACAAACCCGGCACGCCGATGTTCGAGCCGGAAGAACTGCTGCAGCCTTCGCCTTACTGGGGGAACGAGCCGGTGGCCATCTCCCACGCGTCCGCGCACAGCTTGATGATGGATTCCAAGGGCCGAATCTGGACCGCGGCCGCGACGCGTGAGCGCGACAATCCCGCTTTCTGCAAGACAGGGCTCAGACCTCGAGTCCGCGGAAGCTTTCCCGCTCAAGGAAAGCTCGCGGCAGACGAACTTCTACGATCCCAAAACTGGAAAGTGGACGCTCGTCGATCATGTGCACCAGCACGCAGCACCTGATGTTTGCTGAGGACGCCAACAACACTCTCTGGTTCAGCAATCCCGGCGGCGACAACGTCGGCTGGCTGAACACCAAAATGTATGACGAAACTCACGACGCCGAAAAATCGCAGGGCTGGACCCCGTTCGTTCTGGACACCAACGGCAACGGCAAGCGCGACGATTACACCGAACCCGGCCAGCCTATGGATCCGACCAAGGACATGCGCATCAAGGTCGGCTTCTACGGCGTCAGCCCAAGCCCGGTTGACGGCTCCATCTGGGGCACGGTTCTCGGCTTCCCCGGCGCCATCGTTCGTCTGAATCCCGGCTCTGATCCCGCGCGCACATCGCCTTGCGGAAATCTATGAAGTGCCCTGGAATAACCCGAAAGCCCCGGTGCAAGGTTTCTCACCGCGCGGAATGGACATCGACTCGCAACGGCGTCGTTTGGACCGTTCTCGCCAGCGGGCATCTCGCCAGCTTCGACCGCCGCAAGTGCAAAGGGCCCGCTCAACGGCCCCACGGCCACCGGACAGCAATGCCCCGAAGGCTGGACGCTCTATCGCACGCCCGGCCCGAGCTTTGAAGGCATCGGACAGGCTACGGCAGCGCCGACACCAACTACTACGACTGGGTCGATCAGTTCGACACGTTCGGGCATGGGCAAGAACATGCCGATCGCCACCGGCAACGGCACGGATGCGCTGGAGGCACTTGATCCGCAGACCGGCAAATTCATCGTGATGCGCGTTCCCTACCCGATGGGCTTTTTCGCCAAGAGCATGGACGGCCGCATCGACGATCCCAAGGCAGGCTGGAAGGGCAAGGGCCTCTGGTCCACGTATGCCACGCGCGCGCCGTGGCACATCGAGGGCGGCAAGGGCACAACCAGCAAAGCGGTCAAGTTCCAGCTGCGGCCCGATCCGCTGGCCAACTAGTCAGGTCACCGTTTGGAATTTGGCGCCCGGAGGCAGAAGTGGCCTCCGGGCGTTTTTTTTTGCCGCGGGAGTGTTTATTTTCGGAAGCGAGCGAATTCTCTGGCTCTTCTTTACTTCCACACTTATCTACTTCTCGACGAAAAGGGACGGATAGTATTTGCGCAGGTTTTCAACCTTGGGATAATCGTTAATCACGATATACATGTTCTCGGGATGTAGGTCCGCGTAGCCCTGGTGATAATCTTCAGCGGGATAAAACGCCTCGAGCGGTACCGTCTGCGTGACGATCGGCTGTCGAAACACCTTGGCGGAGTCCAGTTGCTTCACGTAGGCCTCGGCGATTCGCTTCTGGTCTTCGGAAGTGTAAAAGATTGCGGAACGATATTGCGTGCCTTGATCGGGGCCTTGCCGGTTCAACTGCGTAGGATCGTGCGCGACTGAAAAAAATACCTTCAGGATCTGCCCGAACGAAATCTGCGACGGATCGAACACCACTTCGACCGCCTCCGCATGACCCGTGCGGCCTGAGCAAACTTTTTCGTAGGTGGCCGTGTCTGCGGCTCCCCCGGAGTAGCCGGAAGTGGCGCGCAGAACCCCTTTCAGCCGTTCATACACCGCCTGAATTCCCCAGAAGCAGCCGCCTGCCACCACCACCGTTTCCTGCCCTTTCATTCCGGGCTGGAGATAATCCTCCGCAGGATCCGGAAGCGCCACCACTTCACTCGAGGAATTGCAACTAGCTCCCCCTCCAAAAATTGGCATCATCGTGGACCCTCCGGAAGCCCAGTAGAACAGGATTAACAGGCTGCGGGAAAAATCGCCCCGTCCGAATTATCATTCCGAATTGTGGTTCCGAGCGGAGCGAGGAATCTCTCTTTCTTTTCTGATAGTAAAGCTTAGAAGAGATTCCTCGCTCCGCTCAGAATGACAAAATCGAGTACTTTTTCCGCGCACCCTGTTCAGCGTGTCAGGTTTAGATTAACGTGCGACGAAACCAAAACCAAAAAAGCTGAATCCGCTCAACTAAAATTTCTCCGTGATCGAATTATTTCCCCGCGCAGGCGGTGTTCGCGCCGGGTTCGCGCCCCGGGCAACTTGTCTCACTACTTCCGCGGCCAGCTTTCCGCTCACCGGACATTCCGTATCGTTCACCCGGCATTCCGAAAGAGTCAATTTGCAGCCGCACGTGCAGGTTTCTGAATTCAACCGCCGCAACGCGTGCTTCTTCTGTTCAGCGGTCAAACCCTTGAAGCTCACGCCAGGCAGTTCCGTGGCGTTGGCGGCATTTTTCAGGAACACCTGTCCCACGTCGACAAACGTCTCGATCCGCGCATTCGTCGGCATGCCCAGCAGAGAGCGAATTTCAAGCTCGTAAGCATCGATCGGATATAACCCGCTGTGTTTCTGTACCACCCTGCCCTGCGTGTCGATCAAAAACGAGGTTGGCAGCGCCGGCACGCCGCCGTAGGAATCGACCAGTTCCGGTGTGGCCATCACGATGGGATAAGTCATTCCCATCCGGCGCGCGAACTTCAATACGCTCGCCGGCGGATCGTCGTCTTCGGAAATGCCGACGATCTCCAGTCGGTCTTTGTACTCTTTCTTGAGCTCCAGGAGTTCGGGGATTTCCTCGCGGCACGGCGGGCACCAGGTGGCCCAAAAATTCACCAGCACTACTTTGCCGGCCCAATTTTCTTTGTTCACCGCCCGTCCGAGCAAATCGAGGGCTTGCAGCGGCGGCGCCAACTCCGGGTTTTTGACGAAGCGAATTACCGGCGCATTCGCGTCCGAGGCGCTCACGACGGGAGCGGCGGCGAAGCCTCGGGGAAGGATCGCTCGCGCGGCGCCAAGCAGGCCAAGTACAGCAGCCCCTAGCAGCGCGAGTTTTGTTACGCTTGGTTTGAGCATGGCAACCAAGTCCATTATGGCGTTGTGTGCGGTGCAAAACAAGTCTGTGTCGCGTAGCGTGCGGCCTCATCGCAAGCGTCAATGGCCGCGGGTGCGAGCGCCGGTGGAACGCGTATAGCGACCGCCGTAGCGGCGGGGTGACGGCAATTGTTAAGCTTTTGTTTAAACTTGCCAGGCTGAAGCCTATCCTACCTTTCCTGCGATTGGCGTTGACAGCGGCGGACTCCAGGCATATCTTTTTTCTTACATTGCCGTAAATTTAGTGTTTCTCAGCGCTCTCGGAGGCTTCGCAGTGAACACGACGCGATTCATACTCCTTTTTGTGTTCGTCGCCGGACTGAACCTGGCCGCGGGACGGGCCGCGGCCCACCATTCCGTAACGGAATACGACATGACCGCCACGACCTCGGTCAAAGGCACGGTCACCAAATTCGAGTGGACCAATCCCCACGCCTACATTCATATCGAAGCCAAGGACGATAAAGGTGCCGTGGTGGAATGGACCGCGGAAGCTCGCCAGCCTCGGCATGCTCTCTCGCGCCAATTGGAAGCGGGACACAGTCAAACCGGGCGACGAAATCACCATCTCCGGCAATCGCGCCAAGGACGGAAGATCATTTATGCGTCTCGATAAGATTACGTTTGCGAACGGGCAGGAACTCTCAGCCAACGTCCGGTAATTCGCCTGCCGGTGCCGCTTCCCACAAGGAGTTTTACGGTGCTAAATCGTCTGAAAGGCTCGATGCTCGCCGTCTCCGCCGTTCTTTTCATCTTGCCGGCTTTTTCCGCTCAGACAGCGAATCCATCCCCAGCGGCAAGCGCCCCGGACTTCACCGGGGTCTGGATGATCGACCGTTTTCAGCCGGCTTTATTTCCGAAGGGGACCACTCCGCCGTTCACTCCCTGGGCCGCGGCCAAATTCAAGGAGGCCGACACCAAAGTGAACGATCCAAATCTGGCCTGCTTGCCTCACGGCATCCCACGACTGATGTTCGTGCCCCTGCCCATGGAAATTTTCCAGGTTCCGAATATGGTGCTGATCTATCAGGAGGCGGGAAACCAGTTGCGCCAGATTCACATGAACCGCGGCCACAAGGCGGATCTCGACCCCACGTACAACGGCGACTCTGTCGGGAAATGGGATGGTGACACGCTAGTGGTCGACACCGTCGGGTTCAATGACGTGACCTGGCTCGATCACGTGGGGTTGCCGCATACGGAAGCCCTGCATGTCGTGGAGCGCATCCACCGCGTGGATCACAACACCCTGGTGGACGATTTCACGATCGAAGACCCCAAGGCCTACACCAAGCCGTGGACCGCGTCCCAAACCTACCATCTGAAGCCTGGCTGGGAAATCGCGGAGTACGTCTGCGACAACAACAAATACGTCTACCACGAAAAGTAGCACAGGCTTTCAGCCTGTGCGGTTTTGAGTGCAGCAAGCACCGAAAGCACACGGGCTGAAGCTCGTGTTACCAACGCCCGTGTCTTTCCTCTTCATTATTTTCCGGCCACAATTTCCTTGGCGTGCCCCGTAAGCCGGATGATGTGCAGCCCGCTTCCTGCCCGGTCCGCGCTGTAAATCAGCCCGCGATCGTCCACCTCGACGTTATTCGCTTCAATTACTTTTTGGCACGCCGAAGTGATTTTGGGATCGCCTGCCGGATGGCTGATTCCGTCTTCCGGGCAGAACGCCATCGTGTTCTTGTTCGGCGCGGGAATGAAATACGCGACCTCCTGCACGGCAAAGGGATCGCGAATATCAAAAATGCGCGTCCCCGCATTGAACTAGGAAAAAATCGCGATCTTTCCATAGTAAGGCGGATAAAAAGACTCAGCGACCGAATGCGTCCCGAATCGCCCGCCCTTTCCACAGTAGTCCCCCGGATTTTCAGGCACCCGAAAAGTGGAAATCGGCCACGGCGTGGCCTCGTTGCTGATGTCCACCAGAAACGCCAGATGCGGCCCCGCGCGTTCTCCACCGGGTCCCGGCGAGCAGTGATCTCCCCGCGAGGATTCGGAAGGGACAATCAGAAGGTCGCGAGTCTTGAGGATGGCGTGGCCCTGAAATTCGGGAATCGGCTCGGCAAAAATCGGAAACGTCGTGTGCGCTCCCTGGTCCGGAGACATCGTGAGGTAACCCACTTGCGGCGCAAGCATTTCTTCGGTCGTGGGCCTCTTCGGATTCTCAAATGCTGTGAGCAACTTTTTTCGGTCCAGGATCTGGATGACGCCATCCGCGCCTGTGCCGTAGGCCGCATAAACGCGATTTTTGGCCGTGCCCGCCGAGATCATCCCGTGAATTGCAATCCCCTCCACTACGCCTTCGTGCGAGGTCGCCCCGGGTTGCTGGCCGAGCAGTCCGAAATCGCGAATGTATACGGGCTTGGCCGGATCGCTCAGATCGTAAATCTTCATGTGCTGGCCCTTCCAGCCCTCTGCCGGAGCGTTGGCTACCAGATAGGCGATGCCCGTATCGCATTCCCACCAGCTTTTATGCGTGTGATCGAGGTCGCCCACGATTTGCGTCAAACGGACAGGATGACTCGGGTCGGTTACGTCATAAATTTCCTGCGCTTTGGATCCCAGCGGCCTCAACAAATACCATTTGCCGCGCACGCCATGCGGCAGCAGATTTCCGCTGCACACGCGCACCATTTGCGAGCCTCCCGCTTCCTCGCCACCTCCCGATGCGCCGGGAATATGCGCCAGGTACTTGGGCTTCGCTGGATCCGTCACGTCAACAATCGAAGTCCCGTTAGGCTCCACGACTCCGGTGAGCGGATTCATCGCGCTCCCGGTGTGGTGGCCAACGTAGGCGATTTCCCGGCCGTTTTCGTTAATGATGATGGGCTGATACGCCGACCGGCCCTGAAGATCGCTGAAGCCCACCAACTCCGTATTCCACGCAGATTGCTGATCGGGAGGATTCGGAGGCGGCTCCTGCACCGCCGGCGCACCGGTCAAAGCAATGGTTGGAATCGCCGAGCCGTCCGGCGGGATATTTTGCGCCGAGGTGGAAACGGACGCAGCAATCCCCAGCAGTAGCGGCAACAGCAGCCGAAAGTTCCTAAAAATTCCCTTGTCTATCACGATTCGATCTCCCCTGTAACGAGTGGCCTGTACGATTGATCGACGGCGCCGGCGAAATCCCACGAGAATTTCCGGTCGCCTTCCAAACCAAACTTCGCGCACACCATACGTCCTACCCTCACTGGCGTCAACCTCAATTCGCACCTCGATTCGCGGCGAATCATTCTGAGATTTCGACCGCGCGGCGCGGGAATTCTCGACGCGCCGCGTTGAATTTTGCGGGCATAGCTTGTTTTTTGTGCTTTCTCAAACAGGAGGCCGCCGGCAAGAACACGGAAGCTAAGACACCTAGGCTAGTCCGCCGACGAACCCTGGAAAGGTGCCTGAGTTCCGGAAACTTCGCCGGCAATGGCCGGCGCACGCTTGCGGCGCCGGAATCGCGACTGCAGCCGGTCCATGTAGAGGTAAATCACCGGGGTTGTATAGAGCGTCAGGGCCTGGCTGACCATCAAGCCGCCAACGATGCTGATTCCCAGAGGCCTGCGCAATTCTGCTCCGGTCCCGGTGGCCAGCGCCAGCGGCAAACCGCCAAACAGCGCCGCCATGGTCGTCATCATGATGGGACGGAAACGCAGCAGGCAGGCTTGATAGATCGATTCCTCCGGCGTCTTCCCAGAACGCTCCGCTTCCAGCGCAAAGTCGATCATCATGATGGCGTTCTTTTTCACAATTCCGATCAACAAAACGATTCCGATGAGCGCAATCACCGTCAAATCGAAGTGAAATGCCAGCAAAGCCAGAAGAGCGCCCACGCCGGCCGACGGCAACGTGGAAAGAATCGTCACGGGGTGAATATAACTTTCGTACAGCATCCCCAGCACGATGTACACGGCCACCAGCGCGGCCAGTATCAACCACGGCTGGCTCGATAGCGAAGACTGAAAGGCCTGCGCGTTTCCCTGGAACGTCGGATGAATGTCCGACGGAAGACCCATCCGCAAGACGGCTGATTCGATATCCGTCACGGCGTCGCCCAAAGCCGCGCCCTCCGCGAGGTTGAACGAAATGGTGACCGCCGGGAATTGGCCCTGATGGTTGACGGCGAGCGCCGTGTTCTGCGTCTCATAGTGCGTAAACGCGCTGAGCGGCACCTGTGTTCCGGTCGATGACCGCACATACAGCCCCTGGATCGCGTCCGTGCTGTCGCGGAACGCCGAATCGACTTCCTGCACGACGTGGTACTGATTCAACTGCGTGTATATGGTGGATACCTGCCGCTGCCCGAAAGCGTCGTACAGAGTGCTGTCAATAACGCTTGGCGAAATCCCCAGCCGCGAAGCGGTATCGCGATCGATCACCAGTGTCGCTTGCAACCCGCGAGTCTGCTGGTCGCTGGCAATATCCCGCAACCGGGGCATCTGCCGCATCTTGGCCTCGACGCGCGGCGCCCAGTCCTGAAGGTCATTCAGATTTTCGCTCGACAGCGTGAATTGGTATTGCGAACTGCTGATTCGCCCGCCCACCGTGATGTCCTGGTAGGCCCGCAAAAACAGTGTGGCTCCCGGAACCACCGCGAGCTTGCGGCGAAGGCGCGCGATAACCTGATCCACGGTTGCGTCCCGCTCGCCGATCGGCTTCAACTCCACTTGCATGCGCCCGGTATTTTCCGCGCCCCCTCCCGTGTTGGCCGCCATGGCCTTCACCGCCGGATCCTTCATGACGATGTCCATATATTGCTTCAATTTTTGCTGCATCACGGGGAAAGAAGTGTCCTGCGCCCCCAGAATGTTTCCAGCCATCAGGCCGGTGTCCTGCTGCGGGAAGAAACCCTTGGGAATCACCACGTACAGGTAAACGCTGAGGCAAATCGTCGCGCCCGTCAGCACCAGCATGAAGGGCTGATGGCGCAGAACCCAGCGCAACCCGGCAGCGTAGGTCCTGACGCCCCATTGAAAGACCCGTTCGCTAGCCAGATACAATTTACCGCGCTTCATATCCTTTTCCGATTTCAGGAACAGCGCGCACATCATCGGAGTGGTGGTCAGCGACACGCAAAGGGAAACCGCGATGGCCACACTCAGCGTGATCGCAAATTCGCGGAACAATCTCCCGATGATTCCTCCCATCAGCAGGAGCGGTATAAAGACGGCGATGAGTGACACGCTCATCGAAAGCACCGTGAACCCAATTTCGCGCGATCCCTTCATGGCCGCCTCCAGCGGCGATTCCCCTTCCTCCAGGTAGCGGGTAATGTTTTCGATCACCACGATGGCGTCGTCCACCACGAATCCGGTGCAAATCGCCAGCGCCATCAAAGACAAATTGTCGAGGCTGTAGTTCAGACAGGTACATCACGCCGAATGTTCCGATAATGGAAAGAGGAACCGCGATGCTGGGAATAATCGTCGCCCAGGCGTTGCGCAGGAAAAGAAAAATCACCATCACCACGAGCGCGACGGTTAGCAACAGGGTGAATTCGATATCCTTGACCGAGGCGCGGATGGTCGTGGTGCGATCGAACGTCGGAGTCAGCGTGACCGATGGCGGAATCGACGCGCGCAGTTCCGGCAACAGCGCCTTGATGTGGTCAACGGTATCGATAATGTTCGCGCCCGGTTGCCGGCCGATGCCCATCACCACCGCGGGTTCGCCGTTGGCATATCCCGAATTTCTGAGGTCTTCGATTCCTTCCGTCACTTTCGCGATATCGCTCAGCCGCACCGGAGCGCCGTTGCGATACGCCACGATCAATGGAGAGTACTGCTCCGGCTTCAAGAGCTGGTCGGTGGCAAACAGAACCCAGCGGTCGGATGAATCTTCTAGAGCCCCCTTCGGAGTGTTGGCGTTGGCCGATTGAAGAGCGTTCCTCACTGCTTCCAGGCTGATACCGTAATGAGCGAGTGCGTTGGGATTGACATCCACCCGCACCGCAGGCTTTGCGCCGCCGTACGTGTTGACCTGCCCCACTCCATCGACTTGGGATATTTTTTGCGCCAGGATGGAATCGCACAAGTCGTAAAGGTGACTTCTCGGAATCGTGTCCGAAGAAACCGCCAGGTCCAGAATGTCCGTTTCAGACGGATTGATCTTGCGGTACCACGGCAGATTCGGCAGGTTTGTGGGTAATTGCCCCGCGGACGCATTGATCGCAGCTTGCACATCGCGAGCGGCCGCGTTGATGTCCCGATCCAAGTCGAACTGCAGCGTGATTCCCGTGTTGCCCAACTGGCTGGTGGACGTCATTTGCGTGACGCCGGCAATTCGGCCGAATTGGCGCTCCAGAGGCGTAGCCAGCGACGATGCGACCGTCTCGGGACTCGCCCCCGGCAAGGAGGCGCGCACATAAATCGTGGGGAAGTCAACGTGCGGAAGCGCTGCGACCGGCAATAGATAGAAGGCCACGCCTCCGGCAAGCAGGATTGCTACGCTCAAAAGAGAAGTCGCAACCGGGCGTCGTATGAATGGCGCGGAGATGTGCATTTTCGATCTGGGATTTCCAGGTCTTGCCGGTTAACGTTCCCAATCTCGACGACGTTAAATGTCAGTTCTTAGAGGGACCCAAGCCACGCTTTGGTTACAACAATTTGGACCTACTTTCCGCGTCGGCTATCCTCGCCGTCGCTTCGCTAATTCGTGGGCGGGTGCCCCTGCGGGAGTTGTTCTCCGCCGGAATCCGGAGTGCCGGCCGGGGGCATCCCCATCCCGGAATGATCGCCACCCATCCCCACTGGAAGGCCATTGACCACGCTCCACTCCTTACCCTGGCGCTCGAGCTGGTACTCGATTTCCATTCGCGCGTCGCCACCCTTGACGCGAAACTCCACCTGTGCGGTGGCATGGTCGCCGTTCACGGTAACTTGTTTCACCTCGCGGTCCATCGCGGACATGTTCAGGTCCGAACGCGCATTTAAGCGTTTTTCGATGCTCGCACGGATGGCGTCCTGGTCGCTGACCGTTTTGGCGCATCCCGCGGCCAGAGCGCACAAGACCACCACCGTTGAGATCATGCAGCGTCGAATCATTCGAATGGGCTCCCCGTTTACGATTGCGACATTCTCGCACGGATTTGGTCCGAGCCCGCGTGAATTCCGCGGGCGAAACCGGTAAAGCCAACGCCTAAAAGAGTCGATAAAAATCAATGTAAGTGCAACCTGGCCTTCATTTTCGCGTCTCAATATCGGGAGTGAATGCTGGCGCGCGATTCAATTTCTCGATGGGTTGCATCCGCGCTGGTGTGATGGTTGACGCGAATCTGCTGAAAATAGTTCACTTAGAGGGTAATCACCTGCTGGCACGCCAGCCGATGAAGGGTACCGGCATCGATGCGAGGATTGTTTCCGTTCTCCCACTCCCATACACTGTGCGCGCACGGATTTTACGAGATTTCAGCTCTGAGGGCGCTCACCGTTGCTTACAGACACGCTGCGGGAACCAGGCAGAAGAGGACTGATGCATCCGATTCAGTATGACCTGGTGGTCATTGGAAGCGGACCTGCAGGTCAAAAAGGCGCAATTGCCGCCGCCAAGCTTGGCAAGCGCGTGGCCATGGTGGACCGCAACGACATGGTCGGCGGTGTATGCATCCATGGCGGCACCGTTCCCAGCAAGACCCTTCGCGAAGCCATTCTCCATCTAACCGGATTCCGCCACCGCTCGTTTTACGGAAACGACTACGTCGTCAAGGACCGCATATCGATCCGTGATCTGGCCGCTCGCGTATCGCAAGTCGTGGAACGCGAAACCGGCGTGGTGCGCGACCAGTTGCGCCGCAACGGCATCGACTTGCTTTGCGGCACCGCCCAGTTCCTGGATCGCCAACACCATCGAAGTGCAAGGCGCTACCGAAGCGCACATGCTTCACGCCAACCACGTTCTGATCGCCTGCGGCACGCGGCCTTCTCATCCCGATGACATTCCTTTCGACGGCAAGAAAATCATCGCCAGCGACCAATTCTTTCAGATGGACGAAATCCCGCGCGAATTAATCATCGTGGGCGGCGGCGTCATCGGTCTGGAGTACGCCTCCATGCTCGTGGCCATGGGCGTCGAAGTCACGCTCATTGAGCAGCGGCCAACGCTCCTCGATTTTGTCGATTCCGAAATCGTGGAGGCCCTGCGCTACCACATGCGCCGCCAGGGAGCCATCTTCCGCCTCGGAGAAAAAGTCACCGCCATCCAGATGGACGAGCGCGGCCGCGTGGTTGCCAACCTGGAAAGCGGCAAACACATCCACGCTACTTGCCTCATGTACGCTGTCGGCCGCCAGGCGAATACCGACCTGCTCAACCTCGAAGCCGCCGGGCTAACCTCCACCTCGCGCGGCAAACTCGAAGTGAATGGCTCCTTCCAGACCGCTGTCCCCAATATTTACGCGGCGGGCGACGTCATCGGATTTCCTTCGCTCGCTTCCACATCCATGGAGCAGGGGCGCATGGCCAGTTGCCACATCTTCGGCGTTCCCGCGGAAATGAGCACGGCCCTTCTTCCCTACGGCATCTACACCATTCCGGAAATTTCCATGGTCGGCAAGACGGAGGCGGAGTTGACCGAATCGCACGTCCCCTTCGAAGTCGGAATCTCAAAATACGAGGAGCTGGCCAAAGCGCAGATCGTCGGAGATCACACCGGAATGCTGAAGATACTCTTCCACCCGGACACGCGCAAAGTCCTGGGCGTCCATGTCATCGGAGAAAGCGCCGCTGAAATCGTGCACATCGGCCAGGCCGTCCTCAGCTTCAGCGGCACCATGGATTATTTTCGCGATACGGTCTTCAATTATCCGACCTTCGCCGAAGCATACAAAGTTGCCGGCCTCGACGGCCTCAATAAACTTTGAATCGATTGACTAGAACAGGCGGTTTAAATGTCCAGAGATCGCAGATTCATGCCAAACAGGCTATAAACCCCGGCACGCTCGCCACCGCACTCCGCCATTTGACGCACCCGTTCGCGCCCTGATAGTTTGTGTGTTTATGCCGAGACGCATCGATGCGCACAAACCGGTCTGTGGACGATGGAATTGAACGTCCGCTTCCTCCTCCCGAATCGCCTTTCAAGGCGAGCGCGGCGCATTCAGCGAAGAAGCGGCTGTCAAGCTGCTGGGCGAAGACATTCAGCTCGTTCCGCGGCCCACGTTCGAGGCGCTTTACACCAGCATTAAGGACGGCGTCGCGGACTACATCCTCGCGCCGATTGAAAACAGCCTGGCCGGCTCGGTGCACCGCTCCTACGATTTGCTGATTTCGAGCGGCCTGCATATCCAGGCCGAAGTCGTCATTCCGATCGTGCACAACCTCATTGGCGTTCCGGGCGCGACGTTCGAGCGCATCACGCAAGTTTCTTCTCATCCGGTAGCGCTCGCGCAGTGCGAGCGATTCTTCGCCAGCCATCCGAACATCAAGCGCGTGGCCACCGACGACACGGCGGGAAGCGTCCGCGAAGTGATGGGCGCGGGCGATCCAACGAAAGCGGGGATTGCCAGCAAGCGCGCGGCGAAAGTTTACGGCGGCGTGATTCTGCGCGAACACCTCGAGGATCATCCGGAAAACTACACGCGTTTCCTGCTGCTCGCCACGTCCGCCGAGGTCGCGGAAAACGCCGACAAGCTCTCGCTCGTCCTGCACCTCGCGCACAAGCCGGGATCGCTGTGTTCCGCGCTGAACGCTTTCGCCAAGCGCAACTTGAATTTGCTGAAAATTGAAAGCCGCCCAATCCCCGGCACGCCGTGGAGCTATTGCTTCTATCTCGATCTGCAGGCCTCGCTCAAGGATCCGGAGACGCGCGCGGCGCTCGAAGAACTAAAGGAATTTGCCGATTCGGTAAAAATTCTTGGATGCTACCCGCAAGCAAAGGTTTAAACTATTTGCCGCGGATGGCCTTCAGTAGCACAGGCTTCAGCCTGTGGATTTTGGTCCATGCAAGAACGCACGCACCGTCTGGAAAGTCGCGGCGGCATCCCTGTGACCCGGCGGTAGGGCAACGGTCCGGAGTGCCCGCCTGAAGGCAGGCGCTACAAGAGCGCGCACGCGCTGCACCGAAACGCGCGGTAAGAACAAGTTCCGTTGAACGAGATTGCCAACCAAGAAACGCAACAGGAGGAAATGTGAAGGTTTACTACGATAAAGACGCGGATTTGAACTACATCAAAAACAAGAAAATTGCCGTGATCGGTTTTGGATCGCAAGGCCATGCCCACGCCATGAATCTGTCGGACTCGGGCTGCGACGTGATTGTCGGCCTGAAGAGCACCAGCGCATCGGTCGCCAAAGCGCAAAAAGCCGGACTGCGCGTGATGCCCGTGCGCCAGGCCGCGGAAGAAGCCGACATCGTCATGATCCTCACTCCCGACGAACTGACGCCGGGAATTTACGACGCCGAAATCGCGCCCGCCATGCGCGCCGGAAAATATCTCGCGCTGGCGCACGGCTTCTCGATCCACTTCGGATTCATCAAGCCGCCCAAGGACGTCAACGTGTTCATGGTCGCGCCCAAGGGCCCGGGACATCTCGTGCGCCATCAGTTTTCGCAGGGCGCGGGAGTTCCCTGCCTGCTGGCCATTCATCAGGATCCCAGCCGGAGACACCAAGAAAATCGGCCTGGCCTACGCCAGCGCCATCGGCGGCGCGCGCGCCGGAGTGATCGAAACCAACTTTCGCGAGGAGACCGAAACGGACCTGTTCGGCGAACAGTCCGTGCTTTGCGGCGGCCTCACCGCGCTGATTCAGGCGGGATACGAAACGCTGGTCGAAGCGGGCTACGCGCCCGAGATGGCCTATTTCGAATGCTGCCATGAGATGAAGCTGATCGTGGACCTGGTCTACGAAGGCGGCATCTCCGAAATGCGCTATTCGATTTCGAACACCGCCGAATACGGCGACCTGACGCGCGGCCCGATCGTCATCGACAAGGCCACCAAGGAACGCATGAAGGGCATCCTGAAGGACATTCAATCCGGCAAATTTGCCAAGGAATGGATGAACGAAGCCGCCACCGGCCTCAAGCACTTCAAGGAGCTCCGCGAAGCGGGCCAGAAGCATCCGATCGAAAAAGTCGGCGCGGAATTGCGCTCCATGATGCCCTGGATGAAGAAGAACCGCGTGATCGCCGAAGGCGCGTAGAGCCGAGCGGCCAACGCAAGTAGAGCGGGCTTTAGCCTGTTTGGTTTAGATGGGAGTCCCATTTAAATTTAAACCAGACAGCCTGAAGAGGCTGCGGAAAAAGTACTCGATTTTGTCATTCCGAGCGGAGCGAGGAATCTCGCCTCGGCTTAACGATCAGAAAAGAAAGAGAGATTTCTCGCTCCGCTCGGTTCACCGAGAACGTTCTCCGTGAACGGAATGACAGACGCACGGGGCGACTTTTTTCCGCGGCCTGTGAAGCCTGTCCTGCGGTCACGACTTGCGGTCACGAGTAACCGGTTACAAATTACCGTCACGAATTGCCAGCCATAATTTCCGGAGGAATCATGGATTCGCGTTTCAGAGAACACAGCCGCATCATCATCGACGGCCCGTCGCGAGCGCCCGCGCGCTCCTATTTCTACGCCATCGGCCTCACCGATGAAGACCTTGCCAAGCCGCTCGTGGGCATCGCCAACACCTGGATCGAGGCCATGCCCTGCAATTCGCACCTGCGCAAGCTCGCGGAAAAAGTGAAAGAAGGAGTTCGCGCCGCCGGCGGCACGCCGCTGGAATTCAACACCATCGCCATCAGCGACGGCGAAACCATGGGCACGGAGGGAATGAAGGCCTCGCTCGTCAGCCGCGAAGTGATCGCCGACTCGATCGAACTCGTCGGCCACGGCTACATGTTCGACGCGATGATTGCGCTCGCCGGATGCGACAAGACAATTCCCGGCTACCGCGATGGGACTGACGCGCCTGAATCTTCCGAGCCTGGTCCTGTACGGCGGCTCGATTCAACCGGGCCGCTTCCGCGGGCACGACGTCACGATTCAGGATGTGTTTGAAGCCGTGGGCGCGCACTCCGCCGGAAAAATGTCGGACGCCGACCTGAAGGAAATCGAAAACGTAGCCTGCCCGGGCGCGGGCGCATGCGGCGGCCAGTTCACCGCCAACACCATGGCCATGGCTCTGGAATTTATCGGCCTCACGCCCATCGGTCTCGGCAACGTGCCCGCCACCGATCCGCGCAAGGACGAGGCCGCCTATCGCGCCGGCACGCTGGTGATGGACCTGCTCCGCAAGGGCATCACGCCGCGCAAAATCATGACGCGCGAGGCGTTTGAAAACGCAATTTCCGCCGTCGTCGCAACCGGCGGCTCAACCAACGCCGTCCTGCACCTGCTGGCCATGGCCAAGGAAGCGGGCATCGAACTCCGGCTCGACGACTTTGGCGACATCAGCGCCAAGACTCCACTGCTGGCGGACATGAAGCCGTGGGGAAAATACACGGCGGTCGATCTGTACAATGCCGGAGGAAATGCCCTGCTGGCCAAGCGCCTTCTGGATGCCGGCCTGCTCCATCGCGGGCAGATGACCACAAGCCTGAAGACGCTGGACGAAGAAGCGCTCGCGGCAAAGGAACAGCCGGGCCAGGAAGTGGTCCGCCCGCTCTCCAACCCGATCAAAACCACCGGCGGCCTGATGATCTTGCGCGGCAACCTGGCCCCCGAAGGCTGCGTCGTGAAGACTTCCGGCCACGAAAAGCCCCACCACCGCGGACCGGCGCGCGTGTTCGATCGTGAAGAAGACGCCATGGATGCCGCCGTGAACGGAAAAATCAAAAAGGGCGACGTCGTCATCGTGCGTTACGAAGGGCCGCGCGGCGGACCGGGCATGCGCGAAATGCTTGGCCTCACGGCAGCTCTAGTGGGCCTGGGACTGGGCGAAGACGTGGCGCTCTTGACCGACGGCCGCTTCAGCGGCGCGACGCGTGGCCTGATGGCCGGCCATGCCGCTCCGGAAGCCGCGCGCGGAGGCCCCATCGCCATTGTCGCCGAAGGCGATCAAATCGTTTTCGATCTGGCCACGAAAACGTTTGAGCGTCGAATTGAGCGACGCCGAAATCAAATCGCGCCTGGCAAAATGGAAAGCCCCGGCCGCGCGCTACAAAACCGGAGTGTTCGCCAAGTACGCGGCGCTGGTAAGTTCGGCGTCGCTGGGCGCGATCACCACTCCGGATCCGACATAAGACAGGCCCCGACCGGTCCGGTTTAATCGCCAGCTGATCTCGCAGCAAAGCGAGCCGAAGCCTGCGAGGCCGAAGCAAAGGAGAGCCCGGTGAAAAGCCAGCCTCGATTTGCGAAGTCCGTTCGCTCGTACGCCGCACTCGCCGCTCTGTGGATGCTATTCCTGTCCGCCGCGGGAGTCGCTGCCGCTGACTCATTACTCCTCAAAGAGCAAGGCAGCTTCTTCATCGGCGGCCGCACCGTATTCAGCGACGCCCTCACCGGCTCAACCGCCGGCTTCCTTGGCACCGGCATTAACACCGGAAACATCACTGTCGATCAGATGTATGTGCAGTATCAGATTCCCGAAGGTGCCGACGCGCACGTTCCCGTCGTGATGGTGCATGGTTGCTGCCTCAGCTCGAAGAGTTACGAAACGACGCCCGACGGCCGCATGGGGTGGAATGAATATTTTCTTCGCCAGCACCGCGCCGTTTATCTTCCCGACCAGGTTTCGCGCGCCCGTTCCGGCTTCGATCTGACGGTCTATAACGAAGTCAAACTGGGTAAGCGTCCGGGCACGGACCTTCCCGAACTTCGTACCGCGAGCCATGAAATCGCTTGGACCCTTTTCCGCTTCGGCCCGGAAGTGGGAAAGCCATTCGCCAACGAACAGTTTCCGGTCGAGGCCATGGACGAGTTCGGCAAGCAAGTAATTCCCGATCTCAACGGCCAGCTTCCCGCCGTGAATCCCACATGGACAAATCTTTCGGGCCTCGCAATTAAGCTCAAAGGTGCGGTCCTGATGGGCCACTCCGAATCCGGTTTCTTCCCGGAGCAGGCTGCGCTGATCGATCCAACAGACATCAAGGCCATGATCACAATCGAGACGGGCTGCCCCGCCCTGAACGCGCAGCAAATTTCCAGCCTGGCAAAGATCCCCACCCTCATCGTTTTTGGCGATCACCTGGGCGATATTCCGTCCATGCCTAAAATGTGGCCTGAGCGATTTGAGGGCTGCCAAAAATTCGTCGATCGGCTCAACGCGGCGGGAGGTGACGCCACGATGATGCATCTCCCGAAGTACGGCCAATTCGGCAACAGCCACATGCTTATGCAGGACAAAAACAGCAACCAGGTAGCCGATCTCATTTTGAAGTGGATTGACGAGCACGTGGAAAACAGACAAAAACACGCCAGCGCGCAGCCGTGATCAAAATTGCCGGACCCTATTTTGAGAGAGGAGCGGCCATGGTCTTCTTATATTCTTCCGCTTCGCTCGGCGCGCAGATCATCTCCATCAGGTCCGTGCTCGGCGGCATCAACCGGAGAGGCAACTTGTCCCGGGCCAGCCACGGTTCGGTATAGATCTTCGGATCGTCAATTTTCACCGTCAACTCGAGGGTGTCCCGATCGATGCGGTGGTAACGTTCTTCCACGCGCATCTCGTCGCTGTGCGGATCGCCGGCATTGTCAAGCCAGGTCCTCGCGTCCATTCCGACGGTCTCAACGACAAACGTATAATCGTCCACCCACTTTCCAGTCGAATATCCGTACCACCGAGCGTCCGGGTCCTTTGGAAGCGCCCGCCCATCCGTCCAGATGACGCGCCAAACGCGCTGGTACTGATACAGCATCAACACCTGATTGCCGGTTTGAACCACCTGAAATGGACGCAGCTCAAACAGTAGGTTGCGCGGGAATCCCGCAGGGTCGCAAGTGTCCAGTGGATCGTTCACCAGCCCGATGGGGACGCGTCTCGGCCCGTCGCCCGGTTTGTAAATGTTGTCGGCAATTTTCGCTCCCAGGGCCGTGAACGGAGCATGCGATTTTACGCCGGCCGGTGAAATTCCCTCTCGCGTGTCCACTACATCCCAAATTCCGGAAATGTCACGGCGAGGCGCGGGCGGTGAAGGATGACTTGTCGCCGATCCTGTTTGTCGAGGAGCGGGAGTCTGCGCGGGAGTCTGCGCGCGGATTCCAGTCCAGAACATGAGCGCCGCGACCAGCCCAACGAATGGGCTCACCAACCGCTTCAGCATATCGAAACCCTGAGAAACGCGCTTCTCGTGGCACAGGCTCTCAGCCTGTGTCCACATCGAGCCCCACACCCGCACAGGCCGAAACCCGTGCGGTGTCATCGCACCGCCGGATTCCAACCAATCAAGGTCTGCCCGCTGGGAAGTACAACCTTCAAAAGCTGCCCGACAGGCGCGCCATTCTTTGCCGGCCGCACGGTGACCGTGACTTGATCTCCGACCGCCAGGGAACGCTTGGACCAGCCGCGCCGGACCATGTCGACGGGATTGCTGACTTCAGCGGCCCAGTACGCCACAACTCCCTTTTCGTCTGTCGTATCGTACTTCAGGAAGCAGTGAGGATTGGCCCATAGCCATTCCGTAACGGTCCCCTTCATGGTCAGTTCCTTTTCCATATCGTAGCCCGCTGTTCCGTGATGCGCGCTTAACGGACCGGAAAGGGCCAGGAAACCAAAAACCATCATGAAAAAGCCGAGCAGCTTGTATCTCACGACAAACCTCCGTTCCTGGTTGCGCGGTTTAGCGTCGACTGCAATGCGTTGCCTCCGAATGCGTCCCTCTAGCGGCTGGCGGCCGTCTGCTTGGCAAGTTCCGCTCGAAACGTCTGCTCGCGTTCGGCAATATAACTCTTGTAGCCCTCCGGATCGATGAACGGGTTCGGACCGCCCTCTTTCATACGGGCGTACTTCGCCTCCATGCCATAGTATTCTCCATGCGTGCCGAGAAAAACGTCGCAGGGCAAGGATTTCAGGACGCGGAACATGCGCTCGTAGTCGGACGCGATTTGCGGATACAGCGCATTGTTCACCAACTTGTATCCAGGATTCACGTTGGGACTGCCCACGACGACGACGTTGTAGGTTTTCCCTCCATCCGCGACTTTCATCGTCCAGGTGGTGGTGCCCTTCGTATGTCCCGGCGTGAGATGCGCGGTCAGCACGGTATCTCCCAATTTCACCTGGTCGCCGTCGTGCAACACCCGATCGACTTTTACAGGCTGGTATTGGGAAACTCCGGACTCGCTGTATTTGGCGTCGCGCCCGAAGTTGAATTTTCCGCCGTCTTCGATCGCGGGCACGTCGGCATCCATTACCATGTACTTGGCGCCAGTTAGCTCCTTGACCGCGGCGCTGCCCGCGCAGTGATCCCAGTGCGCGTGGCTGATCAGCAAAATCCTGGTGTCGCTGAATCGGAATCCCAATTTCTCGATGCTCTCGCGAATCAGTGGGACGGATTTTTCCAGACTACTGTTGATCAGAATATTCCCTTGCGTCGTGGTGATCAGGTACGAGGCGAGTCCCCGGCTCCCTACGTAGTAAATATTGCCGATGATCCGGTAGGGCGGAAAAGGATCGGTCCAGCCAGGAGCTTCCTGCGCAAACGCGGTCCCGGCAAAAACAACTACGCACATGAAAATCAAGAACCTGCAGACCTTGGCCATGGTTGTATCCCTTTCCCCGCAGCTCACCGCTCGAAGCCGGCAGTCTACCCCAGAACGATTTAACCGGAACATTGGGGGAACATCGGGCAAACCGCTGCTGACTATTCTGTCATGGCCTCCGCGCTTGAATATGGTTTCCCGCGCTCGGCTCCCGTAGCATCGAGGAATGCCCCATGGTGACAAACCAGGCGATGCAGCGAGGAAAGAAAAGAATCGGGACGCGGGAACTTTCCTGATTCTGTTCGTTCTGGCTTTTCTGCCGTATTTCAATATTTTTCTAAACCAGTTCGTCTACGACGACGGCTTCCAGGTGGTCGCCAATCCCTACGCTCATTCGTTCCGCTATCTTCCGCGAATTTTCACCACCAGTGTCTGGTCGTTCCAGGGCGCGCAGGGAGTTTCCAACTACTACCGCCCGATGATGACGCTGGGATATTTGCTGGCCTACCAGATCGCGGGATTGGTGCCCTTCAGCTTTCATCTCATGAGCATCGTGCTCAACGCGGCGGTCGTCTGGCTCGTGTTCCTCATTCTTCGGCGTTTCAGCGGGGAGCGAGTCGCTCTGATCGCCGCCGGACTGTTCGCCCTGCACCCGATACATACCGAGCCTGTCGCCTGGATCGCGGCCGTAACGGATCTCGAACTAGCCGTGTTTTATCTGGGCACATTCTTGCTCTTCCTCAAACTTCCCGAGGCAAAAAACGGACTGCGCCGGCGCGCGGCCATGTGCATCTGCTTCGCTCTGGCCCTGCTGTCGAAAGAGCAAGCCATGACGCTTCCCGTGTTCGTCATGATCTTCGAGCATTTTTATCGCGACGACCGCTCCACAACCACGTGGAAAGAAAAATTCTCGCGCTACGGCGCGCTGTGGATCGTCGCGGCCCTCTATCTCACCGTCAGAGGATTCGTGATGTCTGGTTTCGCCGCCACGATCATGCGGCCCGGTTTGTCATGGCATGACACGGTGTTGACGGCCATCTCGCTTATCGGCGGCTATCTTGGAAAGCTGATCTGGCCGGCGCGTTTGTCGCCTTTTTACGTGTTTCACGCCAGCCATCATCTGACGGACACACCAGTTCTCCTGGGCCTCGCGGGCCTCGCCGTTTGCGCGCTCCTTTTCGCGGCGCTGTGGAAGCGAGCTCATATCGTTTCGTTCGCCGTGGTGTGGATTTTTCTTCCCCTCGGTCCGGTTCTGAATGCGCGCTGGATGCCGGCGAGCGCGTTCGGCGAGCGCTATTTATATCTGCCCTCGGTGGGCTTCTGCTGGCTTCTGTCATGGGCCGCGGTGCAAATCTGGAGCGGCGGCGTGCCTGCGCTTCCGCGGCCAGTGGCGCGCGCCGTGCCGGCGCTGCTGTGCGGAATCGCCCTGCTGTACGCGGTGAAGACGGTCACGCGCAATCGGGATTGGCGCGACGATGAAGCTCTTTATCAAAGCGCGATCGGAACGCAGGGCGACGCCAGCTTGATTCGCTCCAATCTCGGTTCCGTAGAGTTTGACCGGGGAAATTCGCAACTGGCCGAGCGCGATTGGCTGGATGCCATCGCCACGGGCCCGACAAACACCCACGCTCTTGACAGCCTCGCGCTGCTTCGCCAGACGCAACATCGCTACTTCGAAGCGCTCGATTATTCAAGCCGCGCTCTCCGAATTCGACCCGCGGATTCCTTCGGCCGTGTCACCTTGGCGGAAACCCTGGCCGCGATGGGACGCAATCAGGAAGCCGATTGGCAATTCCGGATCGCCATCACGCTTTCGCCGCTATCGACCAGCGCGCATAACAGTTACGGCAAGTTTCTTCTTGCCCAGAGCCGCTCCGAGGATGCTCGCGCCCAATTCGAGCAATCCGTGGCCGCCGATTTCAATACCGACGCGTATGACCAGTTGGGTGATATTTATCTCGACTGGCAGGATTTTCCGCGAGCCGAAAAGGCGTTCCGGCACGCGCTGGCCGGCAACGCTTTTGACAGCCATGCACACTTTGGACTCGGTCGCGCCCTCGAATTTTCCAGCCGCCCGGCGGAAGCCCTCCGGGAGTACGAGAGCGGTCTGGCCATGGATCCGTCCGACGCCACCGCAAAAGCCGCGGCAAAACGCCTCGGCGCCAGCTCTGCGTCGCACGCGGACCGAAACTGAGCCGGTCCGTACAGCGGCGAGTCCATACCCTTGCGGCGAATGGCTCCGCTTGTTCCCTCTGAAGAATTCTGGTCGCCCACGCTCCATCTGGAATAAACTGATAATGTGAATGCACGGATGTTTTGAGTCCGCATAGAACTCACACGAGCGCTGACAACCGCCGCTTCGCCAATCCGATGGATCCCCAAGCTCAATCCGAAAAGGAACTCCAGGCGCTTCGCGCGCTTTGCGACCGCGCGAGCTCGAACGAACGGCGGCAGCAGCTCCTGCAGTCTCTCAAGGAGCATGCGTTCGCAGAACCCGAGCATGAAGTTGTCTTCCAATCGATCTGTGCGCTCCACGCGCGGGGTCGGATTCTCCCGGCTCAACTGCGCGTGCATCTGAACAATCGTGGATTTCCGGACACCGACGTCGACAAATATTTCAAGCCTGCGCGGAATGCAGGAACGGAACGCGGGGAAGAAACAACTCCATGAACGCAGAACACGGCTCAGAACGCGACTCCACCAGGCTGGCGGTCATTTTTATCCTGCTCATTGCTGCGACCGTCGTGGTGAGTTTCGTATGGGGCGGCGCCATTCGCCGGTTCGTCCGCGAATCCCGCATGCAGCGAGTGAACTCCGCGCACTATGAGATTCTTTATTCGCCGGATTCCCTGTCGCGGCACGCCGCAACGAAATTCGCCTCGGATCGAGAGGCCCTGTTTGCGGCTCTGAACAAGAAGCTCGCCGGCGCGGATTCAAATTTGAAAATCCGCATCGTTTTCGATCCGAATTTTCGCGCCCCATCGTCCGGCGAGTCGGCCGGCCCTGCCTACGCTGTCACCGGCGCGACGATCCGCACAAGGGTCGAAGCGCACAATCCCCAACTTGCAGCGGCTGCCGACTCGGAAGCGATGCTCTCGGCCGCGTGGGGCAAGCCAGGAAATCCAGAGATCGCCCGATGGACTGCGATCTGGCTGCTAGGAGAGTGGCGCGGCGCCGAAATCGGAATGGCGGCCGCTCAAGTGGAGCAACATCTCGGCCACAAGAGACTTGCCAGCGTTTTGGCCGATCCCGGTGGCGAAATCTCTTCCCCGGAAGACCGTGACGTGCTCGGCGCAGCATGGATCAGCGAAGTCGCCGACTTTGGCGGCGCCGACGCGGTCAAAAAAATCTACGCCGCGAAGATGGCTCACCCCAACATTACCGAAGTGACGAAAGTCCTGGGAACAAATCCCCTGGAACTCGATCGCAAATGGCAGATGTGGATGTATTCGTATCTCGCAGGAATGCCTTCGGCTCCGCAGGATTCCGGCATGCCAATGAATATGCCGATGAACATGCAAATGCCGGGACAGCACTGAAGCGAACCAGGATTCGCGCGCAGCGGGCCTCCCCGGTTGCCTGATACGGCTTGCCGTATTTCACAGATTCAGCGTGCCGTATTTTCTTGCGGCCTTATCCAGCGCTCCTCGCCAATCCACGCCCTCGCCAAGCGAAGCATTCGCCCACCGCCCCGGAATCGCCAATCCGCACGACGGGCACGCGCCGTCGCGCAGCGTGTTTTCCAGAACTTCGTGCCAGGATCGGCGAATCACGACCTGGCCGCAGCCCGGACACGACGTGTGGGCCGCGCCGCTGTAAATGTTCCCCTCATAAACGTAATGGAGCCCCGCGTCGAGCGCGATTCCTCGCGCGGCGTGCAGCGTTTCGGGAGGCGTGCCCGGCTTATCGCGCAATTTGAAGTCAGGATGGAACGCCGTGAAATGCAACGGCACGTCCGGCCCCAGGTGCTCCAGAATCCAGTCGGACAACCGGCGGATTTCTCCAGGTTCATCATTCAAGGTTGGAATTAAAAGATTGGTGATCTCAAACCAAACGTTGGTCTCATGCTTCAGCCACGTCAGCATGTCCAGCACGGGTTGCAAATGCGTGAGCGTAATCCGTCCGTAGAATCCCTCGGTAAACGCTTTGAGGTCCACGTTTGCCGCGTCCACATGGTCGTAGATATCGTGAAACGCTTCCCGCGTAATGTAGCCGTTCGTGACCATCACGGTGCGAATGCCGGCTTGGCGCGCGGCGCGGCAAATGTCGATCACGTACTCGCCCCAGATGGTCGGCTCGTTATAGGTGAACGCGATGGACGGGCAGCCGTAGCGGACAGCCAGCGCCACCACATCTTCCGGCGGAATGTGCGCGGACCGCACTTGATCGGATTTCGATTTTGAAATGTCCCAGTTCTGGCAGAAGAAGCAGCCCATGTTGCAGCCCGCCGTACCCAGCGAAAAGACGCGCGTGCCCGGCAGAAAATGATTCAGCGGCTTCTTCTCAATCGGATCGATTTGCAGCGCTGCGGGCGAAGCGTATCCCAAGCTGTAAAGCTTCCCGCCTTCGTTCACGCGGATAAAGCAGAACCCGGCCTGCCCTTCTCCGATGTGGCAATGACGCGGGCAAAGGTAGCAGTGCACGCGCCCGTCCAGCATGGGTTCCCACCAGCGCCCTTCGTGCAGCGATTCCGTCTTCTGAAATATTTTCAGTTCATTCATAGCGCCTTGCGGAAGGGAAAACGTCTCTCCGGTTTCGAGCCAATTCTTCTCTCAGTATACTCTCATTCGCGCCGCGCCAATGCGGCTCGTTACTGAAGCGGATTTCCTCGCTGAGCACGCCAGCGCTGCTCCGTCCACGCAAGAAACCGCGAGAGTTGTTTGCGCTGGCTCCAAATCAGTCGGAAGAATTCCGCGCGCCCCAGCTCATGCATGTCCCCGCCGAAAAAAGTTTCCAGCCGCCAGCGAATGTAGGGGCTGGCCCACGGGCGCAGACGGTACCCCTTTGCCGTGATCCAGTAGTAGCGCAGCGCCGTGAGCAACACGCCGTTAATTCCAGCCCTCACGCTGGCGCAGCGACGTGATTTGCGCAATGTGGTGGCGTCCATGCCACGCGTAGTGGTGGACCAGGTTGTCCACGGTCAACACTCCCACCGTCGGGTGCCTCAGCCGGCGCGCGAAATCCTCCGGCTGCAACGCGCGCAATAAAACCTCCCAGCGCAGATGCAGAAATTCCAGCAGCGCCAGAGAAACCTCCACGGGTGCCTCCCGCGAATCCGGAAGCTCCGCCCACGAAGCCTCGTCGTACGGCTTGACCGCAGGCGCGCTCTCCGTCAGCGCCAGCTTCGTCCGCACGTAGGCGTTCATATGGCTGTCCGGCAGGTGATGCGCAACTTGACGCACCGTCCAGCCACCAGGGCGATAGGGCGTGTCGAGTTGGCCTCCGGAAAGGCCTCCCACGGCGTCCCGCAAGCGCTTGGGCGCTTCGGCAATCTGCGTGATCGCCGCCGCGCGTTCCTCGGCCGTCAGCGAAATCTTCGCCTCGTACCTCCCGATCGGATAACGCAGATCCGTCGATATGTCCATCATATCCAGGTTGTTGCCGCGAGAAACCACTCTCAAAGTTCTCTTGTCCGCCGCGCGCCACTCGGATTCTCTCGTGAACGTAGCCAATTCGATCCCGCTGGTGCGCGTCTTCAGTGTAGCGCATTTCGGTTTTTGTTGGCCTGCCCGGCGCGCTTTCCTTGCGCGCAGCCGCGGTCAGGCGATTCGGCCAATTCACGCCGCCGCGCGAGTCGAATCGCCCGCTTGAATTTTCCTTTCCAGGGGAGTAGCGTGGACTTCGCCTCGCCAATACAACGCGTCCCTGCATGGAATCGCAGAGAATGGAGATCGGAAGATGGCAACTACAGCATCTGCATCGTTGCTTGATCAGAACGTTTCAAAATTTGTCGCCAAAACTCACAAAATGCTCATCAACGGAAAGTGGGTTGACGCCGCCTCCGGCAAAACTTTTCCCACCTACAATCCCGCCACCGGCGAAGTACTATCCCGGGTCGCTGAAGGAGATAAGGAAGACATTAATCGCGCCGTGAGGGCTGCGCGCGCCGCGTTCGACAGCGGCCCGTGGTCAAAAACCACGCCCTCGGAACGCGGCCGCATGATCTGGAGGCTGGGCGATTTGATCGAAAAGCATTTGGAAGAATTCGCGCAGCTCGAATCGCTCGACAATGGAAAGCCGCTAAGCGTCGCGCGCGTGGCCGACGTGCCCCTCGCGGCTGATCTGTTCCGCTACATGGCCGGGTGGGCCACCAAAATCGAGGGCAACACAATTCCAATTTCATCGGGTGGCGGAAAGACTCAATTTCTAGCCTATACGCTGCGCGAACCGGTCGGGGTTGTCGGCCAAATCATTCCCTGGAATTTTCCGCTGCTGATGGCGGCCTGGAAGCTCGGCCCCGCTCTCGCCACCGGCTGCACCGTCGTGCTGAAGCCCGCGGAACAAACGCCACTTTCGGCCCTCCTGCTTGGCGAACTCATCGAGCAGGCCGGCATCCCCAATGGCGTCGTGAACATTGTTCCGGGCTATGGCGAGACGGCTGGCGCGGCGCTGTCCGCCCATCCGGAAGTCGACAAGATCGCCTTCACCGGTTCCACGGAAGTCGGTAAACTGATTCTGCAAGCCGCGTCCGGCAATCTGAAAAAAGTTTCCCTGGAACTCGGCGGCAAGTCGCCGAACATCGTGCTGGATGACGCCGACGTCGATTCCGCCATTCCCGGCGCCTCCAGCGCCATTTTCTTCAACCACGGCCAGTGCTGCTGCGCGGGCTCGCGTCTTTTCGTCGAGAACGACATTTTCGACAAGGTCGTCGAGGGCGTGGCAAAGTACGCCAGCAACATTCGCGTGGGTCCCGGTATGGATCCCTCCACGGATATGGGCCCTCTCGTCTCCGAAGAACAGCTCAATCGAGTTTGCGGGTATCTCGAATCGGGCCTCTCGGAAGGCGCAAAAGCAGTTACCGGCGGAGCGCGGTCGGGTGACAAGGGCTACTTCGTAAAACCCACCGTCCTCGTCAACACCAACGACAAAATGAAAGTCGTGCGCGAGGAAATATTCGGGCCGGTAGTTACGGCAATTCCCTTCCGCAGCGTCGAGGAAATCGCCGCCAAGGCCAACGACTCGAATTACGGCCTGGCCGCCGGCGTGTGGACTCGGGACATCAAGAAAGCGAATCGCATCGCCAGCCTGCTTCGCGCCGGAACCGTGTGGATCAATTGCTACAACGTGTTCGACGCCGCGCTTCCCTTCGGCGGTTACAAAGAGTCCGGATGGGGCCGCGAAATGGGTCACGAAGTCCTCGAGCAATACACCGAGGTCAAAGCCGTTTGCACGCCGATTTCGTGAGCGGCGAGCCAACAGCAACGGAATCGAAAACAAAAAAGGGCCGAGGATTTACCTTCGGCCCTTTTTCCATGTTTGGAAGTGTGGAAGTTACGGCAGCGCTGGATTCGATCACGCCTGGAACTGGATTCGTTCGCGCCTGAAATCAGACAATGACTATTGAGACGCCGCGCGCACCCAGATGCGGCTGGTGGCGGGCTTGCCCAGATGGATCGTGCGGTTCCCCACAACCAGCGTCATCGTTTCGTCATACTCGCGCTTCTTGATGCGAACGCGCGCGCCAGGGTGGAGCGCGAGTCCCGAAAGAAATTTCAGAAACTCTGCGTCTTTTTCGTAGACGCACAGTACTTCAACGCTGCGGCCGCCCTCCACGTCGGACAGCGGCACCGCTCCATGCTTGCGCCGCAACTTCGCCAGCCCCCCGTGCAGCGGCACGCCATGCGGGCAGAACCCTTCGGCGCCAAATCGCGCCAGCAACAATTTTTCCACTTCGGGAGAGATTCCGTGCTCCAGTCGCTCGGCTTCGTCGTGCGCGCGCGTCCAGTCCAGGCCGATCACTTCGGTGAGCAGCTTTTCCGCAAGCTGATGCCGCATGGCCAGGTGGTCGGCCAGGCTGCTCCCTTTTCGCGTCAGTGAGATGCGGCCGTCGCGGCGAACCACGAGCAGGCCGTCGCGCGTCAGGCGCTTCAGCGCGGCGGTTACGGCCGGCGGCGTAACGCCCAACTCCTCCGCCAGGCGCGCGCTGATCGGTTCGTGCTCCTCCTGGACCATCTCCCAGATGGCCTTCAGGTAATCTTCGCGCGACACGCTGGTCTTTTCGCGCGGCATAATTCTCCTCTTTGAAAAGCGGGATCGTCGCTACTGCTCAGTCCGGCAAGCTTCTGGAACAGAAACCCGCAGCAAAAATAGCTGCTCTACTTATTTTGTATTTTCCTATGCGGCGTCGGTTGACTCGGCCTTTTCACGAAGCCTTCGAGCCAGATTCTCAACTCGCGCCTCAATTTGATCGCGGATCGAGCGATAAACCGCGAGATTAAATCCGTACGGATCGCCCACATCCCAATCTTCGATCTGCGCCAGAGGTTCGGTGAAAATCGCCGCGCCCGAACGCCCCGTCATGTTCACCACAATGTCGGCTGCGGACATATCTTCCGCGCGCAGCGGTTTGGAACTTTGCCCGCCGGCGGAAATCCCACGCTCGCCCAACACCGCAAGTGTAGTGTCGGGAATCTTTCCGAAAGGAACCAGGCCTGCGCTCGACGGCTCAATCACGTCCGCCGCGCTGTGCCTCGCAATGGCCTCGGCCATCTGACTTCGGCAGGCGTTGCCGATGCATACGAATAAAACCTTGGTGCGAGTGGCCATCTCCATCTTTCCAAGCCGGAATCCCAGCAAGAAAGAATGACACGGAATCCAAAGAGGCTCAAGCGCAGTCGAACTGCATTCAAGTAGCACAGGCTTCAGCCTGTGGCTTTCCAAAAGCCCGGCAAATATCAAACCCAGTCACAAACAACCTGAACCCTGCGCTAGGAAAGCCCCTGAGGCACCCGCGGCGAATTACTGGAGGCCAAAGCAGCGGCACTCTCTCCCACCATCCGGACAAAATATTCATGCACGGCAGTGCCGCTCGTAAGCTCAGGATGAAATGTAGCCACCAAGATGCGGCCCTCGCGCACTAATACCGGCCGGCCATCCAATCTCGCGAGCACGGAAACGTCCGCTCCAACGCGATCGATGATCGGCGCGCGAATGAAAACCATCTCCAGCGGTTCGGGAAAGATTTCCGTGGCGCCGTCGCGCACTTCGCTCGCGAGTTGACGTCCGTAGGCGTTGCGAATTACGTCGATATCGGCCAGACCCAGGGATTGTTGCGCGGGATTGTGCACTCCGCGCGCCAGGAGAATGGCTCCCGCGCAGGTGCCGAAGACCGCGCCGCCTCTTTGAGCGTGTTCGACGAGTGCTTTGTCCAGCCCTTCCTCGACCAGAAATTTCCACTGGGTAGTGCTTTCGCCCCCCGGCAGGATGACGGCGTCCGCGCCCTTTAAATCGCGCGGAGTGCGCACGTAAACGGTATCGACTCCGAGCCGCGCGAGCGTCGCCGCATGCGCTTCGAAGTCACCCTGAACGGCGAGAATTCCGACTTTCATTCCTTCGTTGCCCCAACCTTCATTCAAGTAACCTTAATTCAAGCAAACTTCATTCAAGCAAACTTCATTCAAGGCAAACTGCTTGTCGTCATTCCCTGTAAAAATGTTTTGTCATTCCGAGGCGCGCTGCGCGCCGAGGAATCTCTCTGTTCCGGGCGCCAAAACCAGGAGCGATTCCTCGCTTCGCTCGGAATGACAAAATTAAATTCTGATTCAACGCGGATCGCGGAGCGCCGCCTTCTACCAGCCGCGCGTTTGCAGCAAATCTTTCTCGTCGATCTGGCGGATGTCCAGCCCCCTCATCGCTTCTCCCAGTTCTTCGGAAGCTTCGAGGACGGCTTTAGGATCCTGGTAGTGGGTGGCAGCTTTCACGATCGCCTTGGCGCGCTTTTCGGGATCGCTCGATTTAAAAATGCCCGAGCCGACGAAAATCGCCTCGGCGCCCAGGTGGCGGACAAGCGCGGCGTCCGCCGGAGTGGCGATCCCCCCCGCGGAAAAATTCGGTACCGGAAGTTTTCCCGTGGCTGCGACTTCCCGAACCAAGTCCAGCGGCGTGCCCAGTTCTTTGGCCACCCGCATGAATTCGTCGCCGCGCAGCGTCGTCAGGCGCCGCATTTCCGATGTGATCGTGCGCATGTGGCGCACGGCTTCGACAATGTTGCCTGAGCCGGCTTCTCCCTTGGTGCGAATCATGGCCGCGCCTTCGGCGATGCGCCGCAGCGCCTCGCCCAGGTTGCGCGCCCCGCAAACGAAAGGCACCTTGAAATCGTTCTTCCAGACGTGATTTTCCTCGTCGGCCGGAGTCAGCACTTCGCTTTCGTCGACAAAGTCCACCTCCAGCGCCTGGAGTACCTCCGCTTCCGCGAAGTGCCCGATGCGGCATTTCGCCATCACAGGAATGCTGACCGTATTCATTATTTCCCGGATAATTTTCGGCGAGGCCATGCGGGCCACCCCGCCTTCCTTGCGGATGTCGGACGGCACGCGTTCCAGCGCCATCACGGCGCAGGCCCCGGCGTCCTCCGCGATGCGCGCCTGCTCGGCAGTCGTGACGTCCATGATCACGCCGCCCTTGAGCATTTCAGCGAGGCCCACCTTCACGCGCCACTGATCGCTGCCATAATTTCCATTGCTCCCCATCGTCGCCGTCATTCTTTTTCTCCTCGCTCGATTTTCCCGCTCCACGATCCTGCCGCGCTCGACACCGGATCGGGCGCTTAAGCCTGCATTCTTTAGGGCAAGGCCGTCAATGTCGCGGCTGAAGCCGCAACCCACAACCCCCGATGAACATCTCTGCGCGCGAAATTCATCCCGTTCAACGCTAGCGACGCACTAAACCCACTTAGGCAACCGTCACTGCTGCCTATATTTTTCCCGATCGACAATCACAAAGCGCCCTTCACCCCGGGCCAGGAGATCTCCAGCCTCGTTCCGAATTTCTCCTCCATGATACAACTGCCGGCCATCGCGGCGCGTGACAAATCCCTCCACCACGATGTTCGTGCCGACGCGGACGGGGCGTTTATATTCCACGCGCAAGTCGGCGGTGACGGCGTGCTCGGCGTGGAAGCGGGACGCCTTGCTCATGGCTTCGTCCAGTAGCAGCGCGATGATGCCGCCATGAAGAAACCCCGAACCGCCCTGGTACTCCTCGCTAAGACAAAAGCGCCCCACAATACGCTGGCGCTCATCATCCTGTTCGAACGAGAGGCGCATCCCGCGCGGGTTCGCGCCGCCGCAGCCAAAGCAGGGATTCTCGGGTTTAGGGTCGAGCTTCATCGTGATTCCTCAACAATCCTATAGAAAGTTGGTGCGGCTCAAGCCCTACACTAACGCCACGCGGGGAATTTCCGCCCGTCTGGCTCCTCGCTGGCGCTTGCGCATCTCGAGCCGCAGCACATCGGCAAGCGTGGCAATCCCCCGCGCGATGTCCTTCTCGGCGACGCCCGCAAAACCGAGCCGCAGCGTGTTCGGCTGGGGATTCTGAAAATAAAAATATCGGCCGGGAGCATACACGACGCCGCGTTCGCGCGCGTGAATCAGCAATTCATTCGAATCGAATCCCGGCGGCAGCTCCACCCAAACGCACATGCCGCCCTCAGGACGCGTCCATTTTGTTTCCGAAGGCATCCACCTGCCCAGTGCCTGTTCCAGAGCGGCCAGGCGTCCGCTGTAGGCCTTGCAAGTACGTCCCAGGTGCGGGCCTAGACGTCCGCGACGAAGATACTCGGCCAGGATCGCTTGCGCCAGGTGCCCCGTGTGCAAATCCGTAGCCTGCTTCACCAGGCGCAGCCGCTCGATCACGTTCGAAGGAGCGACAATCCAGCCAACCCGCATTCCCGGAAAAGCGATTTTCGAAAAGCTGTCAATCTGTATCACCAGATTCGAACGATCGAGCTGCTTCAGCGACGCCAGGCGTTCTCCCCGCGCGCGCAAACGGGCATAAATGTGATCCTCCACCACCGGCACTTGAAACCGCGCGGCTATTTCCAGCAAGCGGCGGCGTTCGGCCAGCGGCAGCGTTGTCCCCGTGGGATTGTGAAAATCCGGCGTGAGGACCATCATTTTCACGCGATTTTGCATCAGCGCCGCTTCGATCGCCGATACGTCCACTCCGGGAATCGTACCGGGACCCGATTCCGTTTTTACCGGAACTCCCAGAATCCGGGCGCGAGCCCCCGAAAAGATGGCCAGCGCTCCGGGATACGCCGGATTCTCGAGCAGCACCGTGTCTCCGGGACGCAGGAAGGCCTTGCAGAGCAGGTCCAGAGCCTGCTGGCAACCGTCGGTGATCAGTAGATTTTCGTCGCTCACATCGTATCGTTCGGATCGCAGCATGGCGGCAAGGGCCTGCTTCAGCGGCGGGTACCCGTCGGACGGCCCGAACTGAAGAATTTCAGCGCCTTCGCGCCGCCAAACCGAGTTCGAACATTTTCGCAGTTCCTCGACCGGGAAAAATTCGGTGGCTGGACGCGCCATCACGAAAGAGATGGCGCCGCGCGGCGCCGCCTGCGTCAGCCGGCTTAGGATTTCCTCTCCGCGCTCGTCGGCGAACAGCGATTCCCAACGGAGCTCGCCGCCCATGGAGGGCGGATGCGGAAGCTCGGTAATCTTCCTCGCCACGCTCTCGCCTCGGATGAATGTTCCTCTTCCCACGTGGCCGTTAATCAGGCCTTCCGATTCGAGTTCGGCATAGGCGTTGGCAACCGTGGTCCGGTGGACGCCCAGTTGCGCGGCCAGTTCGCGGCTCGCCGGTATGCGCTCTCCCGGACGCAAGTCGCCGCCGTGAATCAGAGCGCGAATCTGATCGCGCAGCTGGATGTACTGCGGTACGTGACTTTCGGGCTGGAGATGAAGTGGAATCATCAGCTCATCCAATCAGGCCAATCTATAGTACATTTTCATGGCGTAAAGAGCCAATTTGTCTTTCGCTTCCAGGTAGAACAGGCTTCAGCCTGTCGGGTTTGACTTCTGCCCAGACATCCAAAAACCAACAGGCTGAAGCCTGTTCTACTTTCCAGCCTGCTCCGATCAAGGTAAACTGCCGTGTCCAAAACGGAGGAGACCAAGGCATGGCAAGCGACAAACCACTCGCAGGAAAGATCGCCATCGTTACCGGCGCAAGCCGCGGAATCGGCCGGGCCATCGCGCTGCGCCTGGCCCGGGAAGGCGCGACGCTGGTGCTGGCAGCGCGCACCGGCGGCGATCTCGACAAGGTGGCTGCCGAAATCGAATCCGGCGGCGCCCGAGCAACTACTTTCGCAGTCGATTTGCGCGAGTCCGCCGCTCCGTCAGCTGTGGTCAAGGCTGCCGTTCAGGCTCATGGCGCCATTGACATCGTGGTGAACAATGTGGGCGCCACCAAACGCGGCAATTTCTTCGAATTAACGGATGCGGACTGGACCGACGGATTCGCGCTGAAGTTTCTTGCGGCAGTGCGACTGACGCGTTCGGCGTGGCCTCACCTAAAGGAACGCCGCGGTTCGGTGGTGAACATTATCGGCGCGGGCGGGCGCACGCCGGGCGCTGAATTCACGATCGGCGGCTCGGTGAACGGTGCGTGCCTCTCGTTCACGAAGGCGCTCGCGGATATCGGCATCCGGGACGGCGTGCAAGTGAACGCGATCAATCCAGGACGCATCAAAACCGACCGGTTTCAGCAGACGCTCGAGGCTGAGGCCATGCATCATGGCGGCGACCTCAACGCCGCGCTGCAAGCGATCGTTCGCAAGTCAAACATCGTCCGGCTCGGCGAACCCGACGACGTCGCCAATCTGGCCGCGTTCATCGTCTCGCCGGCATCGCGCTACATGCAGGGCGCTCTCATTGACCTCGATGGCGGCCAGACCAAGACGATCTAGCGCCCGTCACGATTTATAAAATCCGATATATACCCAGACGCCGGCGGTTGCCAGCAACGAAACGCCCGTGATAATCGCCAGGACAGTGATGACTCGCGCCAAGCGGTTCATTTTGCCAATCAGCGCCGGCTGTTCGCTGGCCATCATTTTCTCTTCGGTCTTGTTGAGGTAAATTTCTTCGTCGGCTCTGGTATCCAGGACATTCCCGTAAATCACGAGAGCCACGAGTACTGCCGCGACGGCTCCTGAGAAAGCCATCAGGTACGTCATTGCATCGGTTATTCCGCCCATGATTTCCTCCTAGCGATACTTTCGTTCAACGCACAGATTCTGATGCGAATGCCTCACTGCCTCTGTGCCGCGTGTCACCTGCGAAAGTGACTTGGATCACCGGCGTTGTGCCGCTCTCAGAGCTAGGCGGCGCATGCTGCTCCTCGAATAAGCGCTGCGGCCGTGGGCGCGACGCTCGGTAAAGTGATAAGCTGGCGCATCGATGGGACGAATCATGGATAGACGCTCGGGCCTTGCACTGGCGACCCTTTTTCTCCTGTCCGGCACGTTGGCAATGGCCCAATCGCCGGAACAAGGGGCGGCCCGGAAGCGAGCCATCGACGACCTGAAGGAAATCGCCTACGCCGGAGACATGAACGCGCAGGTCCAGTTGGGCGTCATCTACCTGACCGGCGATGGGGTTCCGAAAGACGATGCGGAGGCGCTGAAATGGCTGCGAAAGGCCGCGGATCAGGATAGCCCGCTCGCCGAGCGTTACCTGGCAGAAATGTATTTCAAGGGCCGCGGCGTTCCCGCCGATAATCTGGAAGCCGCTAAATGGCTGCGCCTGGCCGCCGAGCAGGGGGACGCCGAGAGCGAGCACAATCTCGCCGTCCTATATACCCAGGGCGAAGGCGTACCGCGAAATTTGAAGGAAGCGGCGAATTGGATGCGCAAGGCCGCGGAGCAGAGTCTTCCCGCCGGGCAGCACGGCTTGGGCGTTCTGTATGAGAACGGCGACGGCGTCCCCCCGGATCAAATCGCCGCCGCGATGTGGTATCGAAAAGCTGCGGATCAGGAATACGTCCCGGCCATGAACGATCTGGCACGCTTGATGGCGACGGCCCGGGAATCGAGCGTCCGAAATCCGCAGCAGGCCATCGCTTTGGCGACGAAGGCGGTCGCCGCATCGAACAATCCCGACTACCTCGACACCCTCGCCGCTGCCTATTTCGCCGACGGACAAACCGATAAGGCGGTGGAAACCGAGCAAAAGGCGCTGGCACGCAGTCCCGATAACGACGATTACAAGAAGGCCATGGAGAAGTATTTGGCCGCGGCCCATAGGGCGCACTGAAACTCCGGGGTTCCGCCGCGCAGCGTCGGAAAAAACCTACCGTTTGGGAAACTCCGACTCATGGAAAATAACGATTTGCCAGCGACCGCCTTTTTTTTCGACCATCCAATTGAGAAGACCTTTGCGAACCGGATTCTCGGCGCCGTCGGCGGACCGCGTTCCGGTCATTTCCCAGTCCGCATCCACTTGCGCCATCTCCGGACTTAGAAACCGAACGCTTTTCACGGTGTCGGTGCGATGCGAATTCTTGAGTACCGCGGCGAAGAGATTTCCATAATTCTGTTCAATGTCCGCCCGACCGTGCTTGCTTGAGCCGCGCATGTTGGTGAAGTCGCCGTCTTCCGCGAATAATTCTCCAACGGCGTGCGCGTCGTGTTTATTGAAAGCTTCATCGTACGCGGTCACCAACTGCTTCACCGCCGATGAATCCCCTTCCGCCGCAGCCGGTTGCTTCTGTGCGGTAAAAATCAAAGCAAAGGAAAGCGCGACGAAGATCGCACCAGCAATTCTTGCGCGGCCGGAAATCATAATGTCCTCCCCTGGAAGGGTCCTATCGAATCATTCGGATGGCGTTCGAACCGCGAAACGAAACTGGCCCCGATTGCCATCGTGCCGTTACGGGATATTACACCGGTTGGGTCGGTCCGCAATTTGAAATGTCAAATGGCAAGAAGCGCGAGACGCAACACTAGCGAATGTTGGTCCGAAGAGTCCTGCCGATCGAGGCTTTTGCAAACGAACGGCAAAAACATTTTTGACGGCGAGGATTGAAAATGGTGATTGGCGCGAAATCGGAGCTTATTTGCTCGAAGTGCTCTGCCCCAGCTTGCGCAAGCGATCCTGCAGTTTGCGGCGCAGGACGGCAGGCGTATTGGGATTGAAAGCCACGAGGTACCACAGCGGCTGGCTGCGGTCTCGGGACAGCCAGGCCAGCGTGGCCGGGTCAGCATTGGGATGCCGGGCCACGTTTTCACGAATCGCCGCGTAAGGGTGTTTGGCCAGGCGCGCGAGCGTCTTGGAGGTGACTTTGGGATGCTCGCTGATCAGGCGCAGCAGGTAGAAGTCGGATTCCGGCGCCTCGCGCGCCAGCTTGTCGAATATTTCGGCTTTGGAATCCGCGTTCAGGACCACGCCGACTTTTTCGTCCCATGAAGAATTGATGTGATTGAGCTCGCGCGTGCGTTCGTGGATCAGTTCCTCGATCACGCGGCGCTCCTGATTGAGGCGCACCTGCGGGACGGAGGTCGTCTCCAGGGAATCAAGCACGCGAAGCAAGTGCTGCCGCTCCCCAAAAACAATCTGCGTGGTCCGCGGTGTGGAACCATTGGACGGCGACTGCACTAGATCAGAGCGTCTCATTGCGACCTCACTCAGTAAAATCGAGTTCGTTTGCCAGATTTGCCAGCTCATCGTCTTGGATGTACAGACTCCTTGAATCGAGTGGCACACCGGCTTCGATCTGCCGTTTCAGCCATCGTCCGGCTATATCGATCTTCTGCTCGCGGGACAAGCGGCGGCGCCCGCCCTCAAATCGAGCCAGGCTCGCGCCAGAAATGCCAACCACGGTCTCTTCTCCATTTACTCGAAAGAAGAAAAGTTCAGGCCGGTCCCCCTGGGCCAAAAAGCCTGCGCGGACAAAATGAATTTCACGCCGGTTGCCGTCTGGCCCCGTAACTTCGAACCGCTCGTAGTTTGGCTCGTAAGACATCTCGGATTATCCGACCGGTTACCCGGTGTAAAGTTTCGGCAGCGGCCGAAGTTCCATACGCGCAACAGGTTTCGCTGGCTACGCAGCGTCTCAGGACTCTAAGCAATCGGGTTTCCGCTATTAGCCGCCTCGGTAGGCCGCTCTGTTTGCACCCGAGTTTGCCATTTGTCGCCGAATCCGCGTACCTTGGATTATAGAATGCAGAACGAGCACGGGCGGGAGACAAACCATGTCCGCTTTTGACGACCACAAGGATGAGATTCGAACATTACGAACAGATGCTGGGCGCGCACCGCGGCCGCCTGGCCGTTACGCTGGACCGCGTGACCAACGCCATGGTGCTCGTGGGACAGCACGGCGTCTACTGCCACAGCCAGCGCGATCCCACCAAGCCCACCATGGACATCCAGATCATCACCGACGAATTGCGCAAAGCCAAGGAACTCATCCAGAGCGTGATGGAAGACTTGCGAGTGGAGCGGGAGAACCGGTTGCGCGCCAACTAGCGGATTTTGCCGCGAAATACGAAGTCAAAGTCACCCTTACTTCCCTGTCAGAAATGGATTCGTGGCCCGTTCTCTTGCCGATCGTCGTGGCTTCGCCGTGTCCTGGATAGACGGCCGTGTCGTCCGGGAAGCTCCAGCAATTTTCCCTTGAGCGAGCGGATGATTCCGTCGAACGAACCTCCCCAAAGATCGGTGCGGCCGATGCTTCCAGCGAACAGCGTGTCTCCGGCAAACAATTGACCGGGCCCGGGCTTTCCGGGTTTGGCCGAAACTTCGCCGCTCGAGGGCGCGACCGGAATAGCCGAAGGCATGTACAAGCAGATGCTGCCCGGCGTGTGCCCGGGAGTATGAATGACCTGCGCTTGCTGCCCACCCCAGCGAATGACGTCGCCTTCCCGCACCAGTTGATCGATGGGCACGGTTTCGGGAGCTTTCCAGCCGAGCCACGCCGCTTGCACGTCCATCATGCGGTAAAGCCCCAAATCGTCCGCATGCAGGTAGACGGGAGCGCCGGTGGCTTGCTGGACCCCGCGCAATCCGATGATGTGATCGATATGCGTGTGGGTAATGACAATGGCCACGACTTTCAGATGTTGGCGCGCAACGACTTCCATAATTCGCGCGGCATCGTCGCCGGGATCGATGACGATAGCTTCGCGAGTCAGCGGATCGCCGACAATGTGGCAATTGCACTGCAGCATGCCCACGGGCAGGATTTCGTGAATGAGTTTTGCCGGTTCCCGCATGGATCTCAATATAGCATTGGAGGGCGCGCAGAATACGTGCGGCGCGGCTGGCGCAGCGAAAAGGCTATTCGTAGCGCAGTGCGTCGATGGGATCGAGACCCGCCGCCTTGCGTGCCGGGTAATAGCCAAAGAAAATTCCCACGCAGGCGGAAGTGCCAAACGCGGCGATCAGCGCGATGACCGGCACAACCGTGGGCCATCGCAGGATGTCGGAGATCAGCAACGATCCGACCAAGCCGATGGCCACGCCGATGACGCCGCCGATCGCGCTCATCATGATCGCTTCGCTGAGGAATTGCATCTGCACATCCTTTTCACTCGCCCCCACAGCCATGCGCACTCCGATTTCCCGCGTACGCTCGGTCACCGAGACCAGCATGATGTTCATGATCCCGATGCCCCCGACAACCAGCGCGATCGAGGCGATGCTGGCAAGCAGAAGTTCCATCATGCGGGCCGAATCCGCCATGGCGTTGGCCATTTCCACCGGGTGGCGAATATTGAAATCGTCCGGCATTCCCGGCCGGAGGCGATGCCGCTCCCGGAGCAGCGCCGTGATTTCGGCCTGCGCCTCCGGAATCAGGCCCTCGGAATTGGCCGAGCACCAGATATCGTCGACCCAATCGATGCCCTTGATTTTTTTCTGAACCGTCGTGTAGGGCATGAGCACAAAATCGTCCTGGTCCTGCCCGGTCGCCGACTGCCCCTTGGGATGCAGAAGACCGATGACCTCGCATGGCTGATTCGCCACGCGAATGGTTTGTCCGATGGGATCGACGTTCAAGAAAAGAATGCTTGAGACGGTTCGGCCCAGAACGCAGACGTCATCGGCCCTGTCAATCTCGTCCTGGCCGAAAAACGTTCCGCGATCGACAACCAATTTGCGCACGTACAGATAGTTCGGTGCAATCCCCCGCACGCTGGTGTACCAATTCTGATTGGCAAACACGACCTGGCTGTGCGTATCGACGTTCGGACTCACATGACTGACGATGAGAATCTGTTTCTCGATGGCCGTGGCATCCTCGAGCGTGAGGGTCTTGGTGGCCCCGTTTCCGGTCCGCACACCATTGACGCTCCTGCCGCCCGCTTCGATCCAAACCATGTTCGCGCCCATGTTGGTAATTGCGTTTTGGATTCGCTGCGAAGCGCCCTCTCCAATCGCGACGGTGCAAATTACGGCGGCAACTCCGATGATCACGCCAAGCATGGTCAGCGCGGTTCTCATCTTATTGCGGCCCAGCGCGCGAAGCGCCATTCGCACGGCAACAGTCAGATCCATTGCAAATCCCTCGGTGCCGAAAATTCCTGGTGCTATCATCCCTATTGTACATTTGAGGGTTCACTGAAACCATGCCTCTCGAAACTTCCTTGCTGGGCCTGCACCAATCCTCGGGCGCGGCCTTGGGCGAATATTTCGGCGTGCTTTTGCCGGGGCGCTTCGCAAATTTTCCCGCGGAATACGCCGCCTTGCGCGAAAGCGTCGGCCTGGTGGACTCCAATTTCCGGGCTTTCTTTTCCTTCACGGGTCCCGACCGGCAACGCTACGTCAACGCCGTCCTGACGTCCAATGTACGCGACCTGCGGCCCGGCCTGGGAACCGTGGGGCTCCTGCTGAATCCGCAGGGGCACATCCTGGCGGAGGTGGAAACATTTTTGATGGCGGAAAGCATTCTGGCGTCCACGCACGCCATGATTCGCGAGCGCACGCTGGCCACGTTTGACAAATTCATCATCATGGACGACGTTGCGGTGGAAGACGTCACTCCGGCAACCGGAACATTGGACCTGGCCGGGCCGCGCACCGGGGAATTACTGGCAACCGTTGGAGTGACAACATTTGCGGATATGCCGCTGCTCGCGCATGAGGAAGCGACGGTCGCGAACTTTGCCTGCCGCGTCGTGCGCCGCGAACTTGCGGGCAATCCGGCTGCTACAATGATTTCCCGGCGCGAGGACCTGCCCGGTTTGTGGCGCGAGCTTGCGGCGCGCGTTCGTGTTCTTGGCGGCGCTCCGGCCGGAATGGAAGCGCTCAATTCAATCCGGCTGGAATGTGGAATTCCCTGGTTTGGCGTGGACTATGACGAAAAGGAAATTCCGCACGAAGCCGGACTTGAACTCTCGCGCATCAGTTACGAGAAAGGATGTTACACCGGGCAGGAAATTGTCGAACGAGTCCGGTCGCGCGGCCACGTCAACCGGCGTCTGACGGAACTGCGTTTTCTTGCGGGAGGCCCGCCCGCTCCGGGCGCGAGGCTGCTGGCAGCTGGTACTGAGGTTGGCAACGTCACCAGCACTGGGTTCTCTCCCGCGCTCGGGCAGCACATCGGCTTGGGATACCTGCGGCGCGAACAGGCCGCGATCGGCGCGCGCCTCGATGCTTCGGGCATTCCGGCCGAGGTCATCGCACCTCCCCTCCTTGCAAAGGAAAAGTCCGCTTGAAGACGCATCCGGGCCGGGATTGAGAATTCGCGGTAGTTCCTGTATCGTTTTCTGACTTTATGAACGTTCCGTTTCGATCGAGAACCATCCGATTCCGGCGGGCCCTCGCGCTGTTGTGTACTTCCTGCGTGCTTCTCCTGGCGGCCTTGGCATGCCCCGCGCATGCTCAAAATGGGCCCGAAACGGATGGAAACGAAATCGAATTTTGGACGACAGGCGGGCACGGCACCAATGGGATCACGCAGCACACCGGAGTCTGGACCGCGGGATTTCGCTACGGCTGGGTGATCACGCCACCGCACGGTCGGGGATTTTTACGAGGACGATTCGAGTATGCGGTTGACGCGGTTCCGGTCTTCATGGTTTTTCAACCGGCAAATACCGCGTATGGCGCGGCAATAAATCCCTTTGCCCTGATCTGGGATTTCGACACGCGCGGACGCTTCGTGCCTTACGTCGAACTTGGCGGCGGCGTTCTCTTTACGAACACGCAGGTTCCTGCCGGAACTTCGCGCATCAATTTCACCAGCGCCGGAGCAGTGGGCGTGCATTTCCTCGCGGGCAAAATGACCTGGAGCGCGGATGTGCGCTTCATGCACATCTCCAACGCGGGCTTGGAGACTCCCAATCCCGGGATCAATACCCTGCAATTGAGGCTTGGTCTCGGATGGTTCACGCATCGTCGGGATTCTGGAAATTCCTCGAACTGAATCACGGCGCGCCCCGCAGGGCCGCCGAGTTCGAAATTCCGCTCTCGACGGTTTGGGGATTCGTCAGCGGCTTAAGGGCCCTGCGGCAATCATCTCGATTTCAATGCGCGCGCCGGGCGAGCTCAAATTATTGATGCAGATCGTGGTGCTGGCCGGACGCCACTCGCCGAAATAACCGTTCATCACCTCGTGCATGGCATCCGCCTCGCGCATATCGGTTAGATACTTGGTTACCTTGATCACATTGCGCCAGGTGAAATTCTTGTGGTCCAGAACAATCTTGATGTTTTCCATGGCGCGCCGCGTCTGCTCGCGGATGTCGTGCGGCTGAACATGCTCGCCGGGAACATGCGGATGTTTGTGGTAGAGAGGCGATGAGGTCGCTCCGGAAATAAATAGAAGCTCGACGGGCGCTTCAACGCTGACGGCCGGGGCATAAGGCATCGTCGCGGCCTCTTCGGGTCTGGGCTGAACGGCGGCAATCTTGGTCACGGGCTTCCTCCCTGGGTGGGATGCGCCATCATATCGTCCGGCCCGCGGCCTGCGCTACTCGCGGATCGGGCGATCGATTTTCAGGAAGGTGTTCTTAACTGTCGGGGAATGTTTGGAACGGCACGCGACGGACTCGATCTCCGCGGATCCTCTGACCGGCGATACCGAGGCTCAGGCGATGTTCAGCGCGCGCTTGAAGCTGCCGCGTTCGCTGGCAATTTTTTCTTGTAGTTGCAGGATGGAATAAAGCAGGGCCTCGGGCCGGGGCGGGCATCCCGGAACGTAAATATCCACCGGAATGACCTGGTTGACTCCCTGCACGATCGCGTAATTATTAAAAACGCCGCCGGAAGTCGCGCAGGCGCCCATGGAGATCACCCACTTGGGTTCCGGCATTTGCGCATGCAGCTGCTTGATGACCGGGGCCATTTTCTGCGAAACGCGCCCAGCGATGATCATCAGGTCGGCCTGGCGCGGCGACGGGCGAAATACTTCCGAGCCGAAGCGCGCGACGTCAAAACGCGACGCTGCCATGGACATCATCTCGATCGCGCAGCACGCCAAGCCGAAGCCCAGCGGCCAGATGGAACTCTTGCGCGCCCAATTCACCGCTTTATCGAGCTGCGTGAAAATAATCCCTTCATCCTGCAGCAGCTTGCCGAAGTCGTCCGGCTTTTCCAGGGTTACGTTCTTACCGAGTGATGTGCTCATGGGACCTCGTCCTTCCAGTTCATTTTCTCATACCCCGCCATTCCTGGCCACTTGAGATGCAGTCTGGTGCAAACCCCTCGATTGAGGTTAATCTAAAGTTAACCGGGCCCCGTCCGGGCTGCGCAGTCATTTTCTTGGCGCGCCCATTTCGCTTGTCATAACCATTCTTGATTCGCCACGTCCCGCGAAATTCGTACGAATACACAGAAATTCACAGAAATACGATCCGCCTGTATTGACAGGCCTGAGAACGCCGTCGCAGAATCGAATGGATCGCAGCATTTCGCCCCAGCCTCGAAACACTGCGCGTTCACCCCGAAGAAGCCACCAAGGAGGACTCCGATGCAAAACCAGGTCAAACCTATTCCCGAAGGCTACCGCTCCATGACACCGAATCTTGTTTGCCGCAACGCCGCCCGCGCCATCGAATTTTACAAGTCCGCCCTCGGCGCCACAGAAATCAGCCGCGCCGCCACACCCAGCGGAGAGATTCTGCACGCCGAATTGCAGATCGGCGACTCAAAATTCTTCATCAACGACCTGATCGGAAGGATGCTGGTCACATCGCCGGGCGAGGGGATCAACAATCCCACGTTTATCCATTTGTACGTCCCCAATGCCGATACCGTGTTTAACCGAGCCGTCAGCTCGGGCGCCCGGGTCGACATGCCCTTGCAAAACATGTTCTGGGGCGACCGTTACGGCCGGATTACCGATCCGTTCGGCCAACAATGGGGCATTGCCACGCACGTCGAGGACGTGGCTCCGGAAGAAATGAAGCGTCGCCAGGAAGCGATGTTTTTTAAAGCGGCTGGACAGCACTGATTTACTCGTTGAACATAATTAGGCCAATTCGCGGTGGCGCTTTCATGCCAGGCTGCAAATCGATGCGCGTCGGCCGACACTTGGAGGTGGCTTGTGTCCACCAAAGTCAATCGTCTCACTGTTGATCTCTCGCAATATCCCGATTTGGCTGTCATTTATCTCGGCATGCGCGTCAATCGCTTCACGGGTCTGAAGACGCTGATCGGTTTTGGGCCGCAAATTGCTAAATCGGCTGCCGACCGGCCGGATGGCTTGCTCTCACACGAGAACATGATCTATTCGCTCTTTCCCACGCACGTTGTCATTCGCCAATACTGGCGCGACATGGAATCGCTTATGAAATGGAGCCGATCGGAGCCGCACCGGCTCTGGTGGAAGAACTTTCTTCGCAATTCCGGCGGCACGGGTTTCTGGCATGAGACGTACCTGATGCAGGGCGGCATGGAAGCGATTTACGACGATGTTCCGGGCGCCGTTGGATTCATGCGATTTGCTCCGCTGCAAGCCGCGCGGGGCGCTATGTTTGGCGCCGCTCACCGCGCTTCCCGAGGCGATGGTCCCGATGCAGTCGTCAGCGAGAAGGAGTTGTATGGACCGTAGCATCGGGTGCGGCGGCAATTCGTTGAGTTTGACGCCGCCGAACCGATCTTTCTCCTGTACCCAGATGGTTCCGCAGCTCTTTGGGCGTGATCCAGAGCCGTCTGTCACACCTCGACGGCGCAGCCGTTGACAGGCCGGGATGCCCGCCGTACCCTATTTTCAGGCGTTTCCCTATGGACCTATTCGAAGAAGTCATTAAGCTCCGGCGCGCCGGCAAGCGCGGAGCGCTGGCCACCATCGTCCACACCAACGGCTCGATCCCGAGCTATGAAAGTTCGCGGATGCTGGTGCGCGAAGACGGCTCGATCGCCGGAACGATCGGCGGCGGGTGCGTGGAGGCCGAAGTGTGGGCCGCGGCGAAGGAAGTGATGCAGGCCGAAGCGCCGCGCAAGATGACTTTCAGCCTGAATAACGAAGCCAACTACGACAATGGCCTGATTTGCGGCGGCACGCTGGAAATTTTTGTCGAGCCGATTCTTCCCCAGCCGGTCCTCTACATTTTCGGGGGAGGGCACGTCTCGATCGCCCTTGCGAATGCCGCGAGCACGGCGGGCTTCGCCATCGGGGTCATCGATGACCGTGAATCGTTCGCCAACCGCGAGCGTTTTCCGATGGCCCAGGAAATTCACACCAGCTTTGACGAAGCCTTCGAAAAAATCAAGCCCACCGCGGCCACATACATGGTGATCGTCACGCGCGGGCACAAGGACGACATGCACGTGCTGCGCTGGGCCGTGGACACTTCGCCGCGCTATATCGGCATGATTGGCAGCAAGCGCAAGGTCCTGTCCGTTTACCGCGCGCTGGAGAAAGAAGGGATTCCGCTGGAAAAATTTGCCGGCGTGCATGCCCCGGTGGGGCTGGACATTGGCGCGCTAACGCCGGAAGAAATCGCCATCAGCATCACGGCCGAATTGATCGCCATTCGCCGCGGCGCGACCAGTATCCCAAATAAGTCCGTGAAAATCGAAACCGCCGCATCGGTTGCGGCTCACAGCGAACGGTCATCGTGATCTGTGATACGCTCTGAGTCACGCAACTGAGGTAAACCGTTTGCTTGCCGCCGTCATCCTTTCCGCCGGCGCTTCGAGCCGCATGGGAAGACCCAAAGCCCTTCTGCCCTACCGCGAAGGGACTTTCCTCGAACATTTGCTGGAAGTGACGCGCCACCCGCGCATTGGTGTAACCCGCGTCGTGCTGGGCGCCGGCGCCGAAGTGATCCGAACATTTGCGAAGCTTGACGCCTCGGTGGTGGTTTTGAACCCAGACTGGGAACGCGGCCAACTGTCCTCGATCTGCGCCGGCTTGCGCAGTCTTGAAGGAATCGACACGGACGGGATAATTCTCTGCCCGGTCGATCATCCCCTGGTCAGCGCGGTTCTGGTCAACGATCTGGTCGAGCGGTTTTACGAGAACACGAAGGCCATTGTGCTGCCGACCTTCAACGGCCGCCGCGGCCATCCGGTGATTTTTTCCCGGACGCTCTACGGAGAATTGCTCGCGGCGCCCGCTGAAACAGGCGCGCGCGCGGTGGTCTGGGCTCACACCGGCGACGTCCTCGAAGTTCCCACCGACGAAGAGGGCGTCGTTCTGAACATCAACGATCCCGACATGCTGAAGCGCGTCACGGAGCCAGACGCAAAATGACCACAGGGCTGGGCCGGGTGCCAGAAACTTTGACTTGCAGTTCCAATCCACGGGCTGCCGGCTCTGAATGGTCGCTGAATTTTATTAAGATAGTTTGGGAATCACAGCCTGCACGGCGTCGCGCGCGAGCTGTGCGCCATGCAGCGTGGCGGCGGGAAGACCGCCGAGCGCTTCCGAAATCTGTTCCGAGGTGATGCCTCGCGCCTCGGCCGGCGTTTTCCCTCGTAACATTTCCGTTACGAGAGACGAACATGCCAGCGCCGTAACGCAGCCGCGCGTCCGGAATCGTGCCTCCGCGATGCGTCCCGCTTCCATTCGCACCGATAGTTCGAGGATATCGCCGCAGATCGGATTCTCGACGGAAACCGTTGCCGTGGCCGCTTCCAGCGTGCCGGCATTCCGCGGGCTCTGAAAATGGTCGAGAATCGCCTCGCTATACATGCCAGAAGTATCGCGCGAGCCGCCACAAACTACAACGGCCCCAGTAGGACAGGCTTTCAGCCTGTCGGTTTTCGTTCTTGCAAGAGCCAAAATCCACGCTTCACGGCATGCGGAAGCGGTATTTTATTTTGTCACTCCGAGCGGAGCGACGAACCTCAGCGGCAACCCCGGCCCCATCGGCAACCGCCGCTCCAAGGACAGCCATCTACTGGTTTTGTCATTCCGTCCGCTACTCGCGCCCCACAAAAATCAGGAAAAAATCCGCGTCTGGTCACACACACTCCGAAGCCTGTCCTACTTTTCGGTCCTGCGAATCGCGTCCAACTGTTGCGGGAGGATCACGCATCCAACGTCAGGGCGCGGCGCGGCACCCGCCGCGCTGTCTCTTAGTCTCACTGCAATTTAATACTGTTTGCCCCGAGGCATCGATTCCGGGCATCTTCGAGCGACACCCAGTAACGCTGCAACCGCTGTGCAACGGTTGGGCACGGTGGATGACGGCGCGACGCGCACGTTCAGCATCGACCGAAGGCAGAAGGCAGGAGGTTCTACGTCGAAAACCCCCACGAAGCGATTCAGGCTTTCTACTTCCCTGTTCTTTCTATCGATTTTCGCGGCCAGCGGCATTATCGCCAGGAGCGCGCCGCCTGCCGGCAAAACTCAGAGCGTATTGCTGTCCGCCATGCAGAGCGAATTGCAGCGCGCGAAAACTTCTCTGGCAAAAGCCGATCCGGCGCCGTACTTCATCAGTTACGAAGTTTCCGACCAGCACAACATGATCGTTTCCGGAACGTACGGAACGATCGTCACCTCCGCAACGGGAAATCATCGCTGGGCGGACGTCACCATGCGCGTGGGCTCGCCCGCCATGGACAACACCCACAATGAAAACCGCGATTCCGGCATCAGTTCCGGCGCGCTTCCCCTGGCCGACGACCGGGACGCGATTGCACGAACGCTGTGGGAATTGACAGATCGTGAATATCGCCGCGCGACTCCCGCCTACGCCAAGGTGATGACCAACAATTCCGTGGAGGCAGCCGAAGAGGACAAATCTCCGGACTTCTCGCAGGAGACTCCCCAGGAATCGGTGGAAACGCCGCCCGCGCCGATCGCCTTCAATCAAAAGGAGTGGGAAGACAAAGTTCGGAAATATTCGGCGCTGTTCCGAAAATATCCCGAGATTTACAGCTCCACCGTCACCCTGCAAGTCGAGCAGTCAACTTCCTATTTTGTTTCCAGCGAAGGGAGCACCGTTGAAACTCCGGGCCTGGTGGCCCGATTGGTGGTCGAGGCCAACACCCGGGCGGACGACGGCATGGACCTGGTGCGCGTCGAGACGTTTGAATCGACCAACCCCGGCGGATTGCCCTCCGAAAAAGAGGTGACCGCCAAGGAAGAAAAAATGGCCTCGGACCTGGAGGCGCTTCGCCAAGCTCCGCTGGCCGAGCCTTTTGACGGTCCGGCTCTGCTTTCGGGGCGGGCGGCCGCGGTCTTTTTCCATGAAGTGCTGGGACACCGCCTGGAGGGTCACAGACAGCGCGGCGAGACGGAAGGGCAAACCTTCACGAAGAAAGTGAACCAGCCCGTGCTGCCGTCGTTTTTAAGCGTTTATGACGATCCAACCCTCGCGAGCATCAACGGCGTGCCGCTGTCAGGCACGTATTCGCACGATGACGAGGGCGTCCCTTCCCAGCGCGTGCCGCTGATCGAAGACGGAATCCTAAAAAATTTCCTATTGTCGCGTATGCCGATCACGAATTTCTCGAGGTCGAACGGGCACGGACGCCACCAGGCTGGGTTCATGCCCACCGGACGCCAGGGCAATTTAATCGTCCAATCGACGAAAACCGTCAGGGACTCGGACATGCGCGCGCAGCTCATCGATGAAGTCAAGAAAGAGGGGAAGCCCTACGGACTCTACTTCGAGGACGTGCAGGGTGGATTTACACTCACCACGCGCGAACTTCCGCAAGCCTTCCAGGTGCTTCCCGTGATCGTCTGGCGAGTTTATCCCGATGGGCGCCCCGACCAGTTGGTCCGCGGCGTGGATATTGTGGGCACTCCCCTGGCATCGCTGAACCGGATTATTTTGACCGGCGATAAGACCGAAGTTTTCAACGGAATCTGCGGGGCGGAGTCGGGCAGCGTTCCGGTATCGGCATCGGCGCCGGCTATGCTCTTCAGCGAAATGGAAGTGCAAAAGCGCAGCGCCTCGCGCGAGCGCCCGCCTATTTTGCCGCCTCCGGGCTTTGAAGAAACTTCCGGCGGCGGTTTCAAGTCCACCGCTCCTGCGGGAGGCGCGCGATGAAAAGTTTCCCGCGTATTCCCGCTTGGCGCCCTGGTTGGCGCGCAGCCGCGTTCGTTTTGGCTTTCCTCGGAATGCTGCCGTCTGGCGTGGCCCTTTGCGCGCAGCAGAAGCCGCTTCCGGCCGAAGCCGCTTCGGACCCGATTCTGCGGGCGCTGCAAGCCGAACTGGCGCGCTCGAAGTCGCAGCTCAAAATGGAAAACGTCGATTCGCCTTTTTACATCGAGTACCGCGTGTTTGACGTCGAGCAGTTTGACGCCAGCGCGGCCTTCGGAGCGATCCGCGACCAGAGCAGCACGCGCTTGCGATTGATTCGCGCCGTGGTTCGCCTCGGCGATTACAAGCTCGACAGTTTTTTCAACGCCGGTCAGGGAATCAGCGACATTCTTCCGTTGGACAACGACGAGCTCGCCATCCGCCACCAGGTCTGGCTGGCTACCGACCAGGCTTACAAGCGCGCCAGCGAGGCCTTCTCCAACAAGAAAGCGCAGCTCAAGCAGCTGAATATTGACGAGCCGGTGGACGACTTCGCGCGGGCCGCGCCGGAAGTCTCCATCGGGACGGTAGCGAAACTGGAAGTGGATCCCGCCAAGTGGACGAAAATGCTGGAGAACGCGACTTCCGTTTACCGCAACGACCCGCTGATTCAATCAATGATCGCCAGCGTCGACTTCACCGCGCTCTCCCAATATTTTATCAACACAGAGGGCACCGTCACGCGGCACGGTGCCATTCACTATCAGCTTGTTCTGAGCGCCAGCGAGCAGGCGCCCGACGGCATGCGCCTCGAGCGCTCCCCGCAGTTCACGGCCAACCGGGTCGAGGAGCTGCCCACTCCCGACGAATTCCAGGCCGATGCCGTCAAACTGGTGGCGGAGATGAAAGCGCTGCGCGATGCGCCGGTCGTGGACGAGGAGTACCGAGGCCCGGTGCTGTTTTCAAACGATGCCGCCTCCGACGTGTTTTTCGATCTGATCGTGCCGAATGTCTTGGGGCGAAGGCCGGCTCCGGGAAGGCCGGCTCGTACGGTGGGGGCGTTTGCCAGCAGCTGGAAGGCCCGCGTTCTGCCCGAATTCATTTCCGTAGTGGACGATCCGACGGTCGACACCTTCTCCGGCCATGGCCTGGGAGGCAGCTACAAGGTGGACGACGAAGGCGTTCCCGCCGCGCCTGTTACGGTGGTGGACAAGGGTACGCTGGTGAACTATTTGATTGGCCGCATGCCCATTCGCGATTTTCCGGCGTCCAATGGCCACGGACGCGCTTCCGGCAACGGCAATACCGCGCCGGCGCCGGGGAACTTTTTTATCCGGGCGTCCAAGACCAGCACGCGTGAGGAACTGAAGAAGGAGCTTCTCGACGAATGCCGCACTCGCGGGCTGGACTACGGCTATTTCGTCGATACGCTCGGGCCGCGTCTATCGCCGCGCATGCTCTACCGCGTCTGGACAAAGGACGGGCACGAAGAACTGGTCCGCGGCGCGGTGTTCAACGAACTGGACGTTCGCGCGTTGCGCAGCGATCTGGTGGCTGCGGGGGACGACCCGCTGGTCAGCAATCGCACCGGGCTTCCGTTCATGACGATTGTCAGTCCCTCGGTGCTGTTTGACGAGCTTGAGGTAAAGCGCGCGGACAGCACCAACGAGAAGCTCCCCGATTACCCTGCTCCCGCGCTGACTGCTGGGCGGAACTAGCCGCCGGCTGGACTGGCTTTAGCCCTAAGGGCTTTGCGCGGGCGAACATTAAAACCAAACGGGCTGCCCTGTTGCACGCGGCGCGCGAATTGCAATTGCAGGATTCGCCGGACCTGCTAAGATACTGTCGTCGATCGGCACAGAAATTTCTTCCGCAGCGGCCATGCCCGGAGCTGCTAGTGCCTGGGCGAGCGCCTGAACACACGCGTTCCGGCGCAGCCGATCCGGCAATATACCGGTCGCGCCAACCGCTAACAAGCCAAGTTGTCTTGTCAGCCGAATTCTGATGGCGCGCGGAATTTTTGCGCTCACCCACAGGGCGGGCGTAAACTTAGACTTGGGCGCCAGTCGAGCATAGGGGCAAGCAATCATGGACAGAGCTACCGACATCAACGTATTGGGCATGGATCCACAGGAAGTGCAGGAATGGGTAGAGTCGTTTGACGAAGTGGTCAGGGAAGAGGGCCAGGAATCCGCGGTAACACTGTTAGACCGGCTCCGCGGCCACGCCCAAGCCCTCGGCATCTGTCTTCCCTTCACCGCAAATACCCCCTACGTCAATACAATTCCCCTCGAAAAGCAGGCTATCTTCCCCGGCGATCAGGAAATCGAGCGGCGCATCAAGAGCCTGGTTCGGTGGAACGCGCTGGCCATGGTGGTGCGCGCCAACCGGATCGACCACAGCATCGGCGGCCATATTTCGACCTATGCCTCAGCGGCAACGCTGTTCGAGGTGGGCTTCAATCATTTTTTCCGGGGGCGCACCGAGGAATTTGAGGGCGATACGGTTTATCTGCAGGGTCATGCGTCTCCCGGCGTGTATGCCCGCGCGTTTCTCGAGGGCCGGCTGTCCATGAAGAAGCTGGAAAATTTCCGGCGCGAGCTTCGCGAAGGCGGCGGGTTGTCTTCCTACCCGCATCCATGGCTGATGCCGGACTTCTGGGAATTCCCCACGGTATCGATGGGTCTCAGCCCGCTGATGGCCATTTATCAGGCGCGGTTCAACCGCTACCTGGAAGATCGCAATTTGAAGCCGCGCACCGACGCGAAAGTCTGGGCGTTTCTGGGCGATGGCGAGACGGACGAGCCGGAAACTTTGGGCGCGATCACTCTGGCGTCTCGCGAAAATCTCGACAACCTCATCTTTGTGATCAACTGCAACCTTCAGCGTCTCGACGGCCCCGTGCGCGGCAATGGAAAGATCGTGCAGGAGCTGGAAGCCGCCTTCCGGGGCGCCGGCTGGAACTGCATCAAGGTTTTGTGGGGCAGTGACTGGGATCCCCTGTTCGAACGGGACACCGAGGGACTGCTGGTCAAGCGATTGGGCGAAATGGTGGACGGCGAGGCCCAGAAACTCAGCGTCGAATCCGGAGCCTACGTTCGCCAGCACGTGTTCGGGGGAGACCCGCGCCTCCTGAAAATGGTCGAAGACCTGCCGGACGAGGCGCTGCGGACGATGCGCCAGGGCGGCCACGATCCGCGCAAGGTCTATGCTGCCTACAAGTCTGCGTTCGAACATAAGGGATCTCCCACCGTAATCCTCGCCCGGACCATCAAAGGCTACGGACTTGGCGAAAGCGGTGAGGGCCGGAACATCACCCACCAGCAGAAAAAGCTCAATGAAGAGGAACTTCGCGAGTTCCGCTCGCGCTTCGGAATTCCGATCAGCGACGAGCAGTTGGCCGAAACGCCGTTCTATCTTCCACCGGAAGACAGCCGAGAAATCCAATATCTCCGCGCGCGCCGGCAAGCGCTGGGCGGTTATGTACCGTCGCGCAAGGTGCGCTCCCAGCCGATCGTTGCGGATCAGGACGCGCTGTTCCGCGAATTCCACACCGGCAGCGAAGGCCGCGAAGTTTCCACCACCATGGCGTTCGTCGGGATGCTGCGCCAGATGCTGCGCGATCCCGAGATCGGCAAGCTGGTCGTTCCGATCGTTCCGGACGAAGCGCGCACATTCGGCATGGAATCGTTGTTCCGGCAAGTCGGGATTTACAGCAGCCGCGGGCAGCTTTACGAACCGGTCGATGTTCACACGCTGCTTTATTACAAGGAAGCCAAGGACGGCCAAATCCTTGAGGAAGGCATCACGGAAGCGGGCTCGATGGCCTCGTTCATCGCCGCGGGTTCCGCGTATGCCACGCACGGAATCAACACCATTCCCTTCTTTATTTACTATTCGATGTTCGGACTGCAGCGCATCAGCGATTTCATCTGGGCAGCGGCGGACATGCGCTGCCGCGGCTTCATGCTGGGTGGAACGGCGGGCCGCACAACGCTTGCGGGAGAGGGACTGCAGCACCAGGACGGCAACAGTCACGTTCTGGCCCTGCCCATTCCAACGATGCGCGCGTACGATCCCGCCTTTGCCTACGAGATCGCCGTCATCGTTCAGGACGGCATCCGCCGAATGTACAAGGACGGCGAAAATATTTTCTATTACATTACCGTGATGAACGAGGCCTACGCGATGCCTCCGATGCCCGCGGGCGTCGAGGACGGAATCCTCAAGGGCATGTACAAGTACCGCCCATCGGAAATGAAGAAGTCGAAATTGCGCGCCCAGCTATTCGGCAGCGGCGCCATCCTGCGGGAAGCCCTGAAGGCCCAGGAGATGCTCGCGGAAAAGTACGGCGTCTCCGCGGACGTATGGAGCGTAACAAGCTACAAAACGCTGTATACGGACGGGATCGATGCGGAGCGCTGGAACCTGCTGCATGCGGGCGAAAAGCCGCGCGTGCCGTATGTCACGCAGTGTCTTGCGGAGGCGGACGGCGTGCTGATTGCCGCTTCGGATTATTTGAAAGCTCTGCCTAATCTCATCGGCCGTTGGACGCCGCGGCGCCTTGCTTCGCTGGGCACGGACGGATTTGGGCGCAGCGAGAGCCGCGCCTCTTTGCGCGATTTCTTCGAGGTCGATGCGCGATTCATCACGCTTGCCACGCTCTATGAATTGTCGCGGGAAGGGAAAATCGAGCCTGCAGTGGTTCAAAAGGCCGTCAAGGATCTTGAGATCAACCTTGACAAGCCGAACCCACTCTTCTCATAAAAATTATGGATGTCGGCGCGCCATCCCAGCTTGCACCGGACAAGTCCAGGAAGCCCGAACTTATGGTCGTTGCGGCTCTCATCCTCCGCGACTCCAAGATTCTGGTTTGCCAGCGGCGCCGCGACGATTCGCATGCGCTGCAGTGGGAATTCCCCGGCGGCAAGGTGGAATCGGGCGAGACGCCGCAAGCCGCGCTGAGACGCGAACTTCGCGAAGAACTCGGAATTGACGCCACCATCGGCCGCGAGCTTTTCCGCACGCGCCATCGCTACCGCGATTTTCGCTCGGAACTGGAAGTCATTTTCTTTCAGGCCAATGTTGACCGCTCGGCGCCGCTGAGAAACCTGGTGTTTGAGGGCTTTGAGTGGGCCGCGGCTTCCACTCTGCCGGAATATAATTTTCTTCAGGCCGATGAAAAGTTCGTTTCGCTTCTGGCCTCCAATGCAATTCCGCTGGATTTGCCTTCGTAGAAAAACGCGTGGAACCGGGTTCACGGACTGCGGGAAAATTCGCCCGATCCGTTTGTCATTCCGAACTGCAGGCGATAAGTTCTCTTTTTCCCTTGGCGTTTGTCTTGACGCGGCGGAAAGCCACAGGCTGAAGGCCTGTGCTACGTCTGCGACCTGCCGCCATCTACGACCAGTACTTGGCCGGTTACGAACGCGGATTGCACCAGGTACATCACCGCGTCGTCTATATCTTTTGCCGTGCCGGTTCTCTGCAGCGGGACGCGACGTATGAAATCTTCCGAGAGTTCCGGCGCGTCTCCTGGGAAGGAAATCGTTCCGGGAGCGATCGCATTCACCGTAATTTGAGGCGCCAGGGCGCGCGCCAGGCAGCGCGTCAACATGATGACTCCCGCCTTGGACACACAGTAATGGGTATACGCCGGCCAGGCGAGCAAGCCGCCGAGGGACGCGAAGTTGACGATTCGGCCATGGCCGCTGCGCCGCAACATGGGCGCGGCGGCCTGGGAGCACAGATATTGCGATTTCAAATTGGTGTTCAGGATGCGATCCCACTGCTCTTCCGTCAGGTCCTCGAACTTTGCCGGAAAAAACATTCCGGCATTGTTGACCAGGATGTCCAGCCGCCCAAATTGCTTTTCTACAGCGGCAGACATTGCCGCCACTTCGGCTTTCTTCGCAACATCGGCCTGAAACGCCGCTGCACGTCTGCCCATCGCCGAAATCTGCGCAACGACTTCCTCGGCCTCGCCCTTGGACTCCCGGTAGTTGACGACCACGTCCGCGCCTTCCGACGCCAGACGCAGGGCCACGCTGCGGCCAATGCGCTTGGCGGCGCCGGTCACCAGCGCTACTCTTCCCGCTAGCGATGATTCGGACACGAGACCGATCTCCTTCGGCGTGCTGAGACATCCTATCGCATTTTTCTTTCCAGGACAGGCGTCAGCTTGACAGGTTTAAACTGGAGCCCTTGCAAATCTAAACTCTGACAGGCCGAAGCCTGTCCAACTCGTATCCGGCGCGACTTGGAGCGCGCGGCAAAAATAGATATGATGTCTCGGCTCCGCTCAAATCGATTCGCGAGGACAACCCAATGGCCACGATCAGCACGGAAAACGTCACGCTCCAGGTATCCGACGGCAGCTCCATGAATGCATATGTCGCAACCCCGGCGGGCAGTGAGAAAGCGCCGGGACTGCTGGTGTTTCAAGAAGCGTTCGGGGTGAACGCGCATATTCGGGACGTCGCAGACCGCTTCGCCAGGGAAGGCTACGTCTCCATCGCGCCGGAACTTTTTCATCGCACCGGGCCAGGATTTGAAGGCGACTACGCCAATTTTCCTTCGTGCATGCCGCACATGCAGGCGCTTACGCCGGATGGCATCATCGCGGACGCGCGTGCCGCATTCAACTGGCTGCAAAAGAGCGCCCGCGTTCAGACAGACGTGATTGCCAGCATCGGCTTCTGCATGGGCGGTCGCGCGTCGTTTCTCGCCAACTCCGGGCTTCCGCTGAAGGCTGCGGTTTCTTTTTACGGAGGCGGCCTCGTGCCCAATCTCCTGCCGCGGGCGTTCCAGCAAAACGGGCCCATCCTTTTCTTCTGGGGCGCTCTCGATACGCACATCCCGAAGGAACAGGTCCGCACGCTGATCGACACGATGCAGGAAGCCGACAAGACCTACATAAACGTTGAATTCTCGGACGCCAACCACGCGTTCTTTTGCGACGCTAGGCCCGCGTATAAGGAAACCGCCGCGAAACAAGCGTGGGTCTTGACGCTGGAGTTTTTGAAGACCTACGTGAAGTAGGAGGCGTCAGTTCGCCAGTGCGCATCGACTGGCGGCGGGCGAACGGCGGAAACATTTCCCTGTCACCACTCACCCATCGGAGGTTCCGCAATGGATCAGCGAATGCTCGACACTCTGGCCATCAAGGAAGTCGTCGAGAACTGGGCCGTGTACCGCGATTCCGGCGACTGGGACCGGTTCCGCGGCGTGTGGCACGAAGAAGGCGTCATGATGGCGACGTGGTTCCAAGGGCCGTTCGAGGAGTTTATCCGCGTCAATCAAGAGGGCTGGAATAAGGGCGTCAGCATCCTGCATTTGCTCGGGGGGACTTCGGTCGAGGTTGCAGGCACGCGGGCCATAGCGCAGACGAAAATGACCATCTCGCAGCGCGCTCCCGTCCACGGCGTAATGGTCGATGTCCTTTGCACCGGGCGCTTCTACGATTTCTTTGAGAAGCGGCACGATCGCTGGGCCATCGTCTTGCGGCGCCTTTTCTATGAAAAGGATCGCATGGATCCCGTGGACCCATCGAAAACGGTGCAGCTCGATCCCGAGGTTCTCGCGAGATTTCCCGAAGGCTATTGCCACCTGGCCTACCTGCAATCCGGCCTCGGGTTCAAGGTTAAGACCGACATGCCCGGCCTGCGAGGACCGGAGGCGGCCGCCCTTTACGCGTTGGGGAAAAAATGGCTGGGTGGAGAAAGCGCCAAGCCTTAGAGAACGCATTTAGATTTAGATGATGAAGATAGGGCCCGGGCGTTCGGAGCGATCCGCGCGAGTGATGCAGATCACAAAAACGATGTGACCTGGTTCACATCGCGAATCACCCTAATCTTGGAGGATGTTGACGGGGGAGATGATGGACTGATTGATTAAATTCAACTGAGGAAACTAACCCAACCTCAACATCTCCCTTTCTTTTCCTCACCGGGCCTAACGTAGAACACCGAACCGGATTCCGCTCCACGCCGCCGCTCAGAACTCGTTGGCCTTCTTAATCAGAGCCCTCGGAGAGTAGGCATTTGCTTTGTACTGGCTTAGCATGCGATGCGTGTTGAAGAAACTGGCATTGAGCGAAATGCAAGCTCGCATCACTTGCCCGTAGGCGTCAGGAGCGCGGTAGAACATGGGAACGATCTGGAATTCAAGCTTGTCGTAGAGCGAGGCTGTCTCGGCCACCGATTCGTCGCCGATGATCTTGCTGTCGAAACCGATGGCCCAACCGGTCACGCCCTCGACGCAGCCCTCGACCCACCAGCCGTCCAGCACGCTCAGACTTGGAATGCCATTCAGCGCTGCCTTCATCCCGCTGGTCCCGGAAGCCTCCTGGGGACGCTGCGGGGTATTCAGCCACAGATCGACGCCGGAGGTAATGAGCTTGGCGAGAGCCATGTTGTAGTTTTCCAGGTACACAACCTTGATATTTTCATTCAGTCCGGAGGCCGCCTGAATCACCCGCTGGATCAGGGCTTTGCCGCCCGCATCGTGGGGATGGGCTTTGCCGGCATACAAAATTTGTATGGGTCCGGCGGATTTGGCGATCAATTTCAAGCGCTCGACGTCTTTGAAGAGTAAGTCCGCGCGCTTATAAGTCGCCGCGCGGCGCGCAAAACCAATGGTGAGCACGGATTCGTCCAGTTGGACTCCAATTCGCCTCTGCACTTCCTTGATCAGCGCCGATTTCGCCAGGCAGTGCGCCCTGCGGATTTCCTCGATGGGAATCCCGACGGCATAACGCATGTATGCGTTGTCGCGGCGCCACTCCGGAATTTCGCGGTCGAACAGGTCCTGAAATTGCGGCGAAGCCCAAGTGCCGGCGTGAACTCCGTTGGTAATTGCGTGTATTGGAAATTGGGGGAACATGTGCTGCGAGACTTCGCCGTGCCGCATGGCCACTCCGTTCACGTAGCGGGAGAAGTGGATGGCCAGGTCGGTCATGTTGAGCATGTTGGCGTTGGCGAAACCCACTTGTTGCAGCAAGTCGGTGCGATATTCGCCCAGTACCTGGCGAACCAGGTCCCACGGAAACCGGTCGTGGCCGGCTTCCACCGGAGTGTGGGTGGTAAACACACAGTGGCGGCGCACCACCTCGATGTCCGCCTCCACCGCCACAGTGTACTTGCGGACCTTGAGCTGCTCTTCCAGCATGGCCAGCGTCAGGAACGCGGCGTGGCCCTCATTCATGTGATAGCTTCCGATCTGCGATACGTTCAATTGCCGAAGCAAGGCGACGCCGCCAATCCCCAGCAGCACTTCCTGGCAGAGTCGATAGCGCTGGTCTCCCCCGTAGAGTACGTCTGTCAGCCGGCGGTCATACTCCGAGTTTTCGGGCAAGTCCGTGTCCAGCAGGTAGACGGGCACGACGAACCCGGACAAACCGTGAATGCTGTAGCGCCAAGCCCTCACCTGGACGTCGCGATCTTCGATGCGGACCGTAAATGCCACGTCGACAGGGGGAAGCACGGTTTCCGGTTGCCAGGGATCGGGCTCCTCGATCTGGTTGCCATCCTGATCCAGACGCTGGCGGAAGTACCCGTTTCGGTAGACTAGCGAGATTGCGATCATGGGCAATTCCAGGTCGGCTGCCGACCGGAGCATGTCTCCCGCCAGGATGCCCAACCCTCCGCCATAGGTAGGAATCGCCGGGCCCAGCGCGATCTCCATGCAAAAGTATGCGATTTTTGGTGTGCCTTTTTCCATCACCATAGGGGGAAATCATAGCACTCGCGGGTGTCTCAATGCCCCGAGGCATACCGAGGACGTATCGTAAACTATATTGATCTGGAGGAACACATGGGGAGGGCTTCCGAGGGTACAATGTTTCGGCAAAAGAGGCTTCAGCCGGGTTGGGTTTGCCTTTTGGAGCGGGCTGGAATCAAAACCAGGCAGGCTGGCGAGTCTGTCCTACCGGGAGACTTCCATGCGTCATGCGATTCTGGGTGCGGGCGGAGTGGGCGGGCTCATCGGAGTGGCCCTAGCGAAATCAGGTGAGTCGGTCACTCTTATCCTGCGGCCAGAGGCGCTGAAGGCCTATCCAGCAGATCTTTCCCTGGAAAGCCCTCTAGGCTCATTTCGCGTTCCGGTGGATCGTGCGGCGAGTGTGGCGCAGCCCTACGACGTGTTATGGATCACGGTGAAGGACACACAACTGGAATCGGCGCTGCGCAGTATCACAGTTGCGCCGGAGCAGCTCGGTGCGGTCGTGCCGCTGCTGAACGGAATCGATCACGTCGCCCTGCTTCGGGCACGCTTCGGACACGATCGGGTTGTCCCGGCGAGCATTGGCGTGGAGGCCGAACGAGCCGCGCCCGGAAGGATCATTCACCGCGGCATGGCCATTCGCATTAGCATCTCTGCGATCGGCGAGAGCAGATTGGCGACCACGGCTGAGGAGTTCCGGAAATTCGGCTTTGCCTGCCGGTTTGATCCCGATGAAATGAAAATTCTCTGGACCAAGCTGTCTTTTCTCGCGCCGTTTGCGCTGACCACTTCGGCGACCGGCTGGAACATCGGCGAGGTGAATCGCGATCCTGTGTGGCGCAGTAAGCTCGAAGCCGTAATTGGCGAGGTCGTCGCAGTGGGAACTGCCAGCGGCGTCCCGCTCGATGCCTCAGCCATCCGTCAGTTCTTCGATAAGACGCCTCAAGGGGGGCGCAGCTCAATGCAGAAGGACGTCGCCGCGGGTAACCCACCGGAACTTGAAGGCATCGCCGGACCGATTCTGCGACGCGCGGAGAAATATGGAATCGACGTGCCCGTCACGCGGGAACTCGTGGCCACGATTCGAGGGAAATACGCTGCGGCAAACAAGGCCTGATTTGCGCCGGCAGGGCGCGGGCTTCAGAGGCGCCACTCGCCTCAAAATGTAGCGCCCGCCTTCAGGCGGGCGCCACAAGATTTCGATGTTTTCCCAGCTGCGAGCGGGAGGTACTGTAATTCAGCTTACCGTTGATACGGCCTTGGCTTGTTCGGGATGCGTCAGCGGCATGGCCACCAGGTGCTCGGAAAGGAACCAGACCTGCAATTCATTGCCGCGAATCACGTCGCTCACCAGCAGATCATTCGTGCCGTCATCGCCGACTTCGGATGCTTCGCGAGCCATGGTGCGGGCTTCCTTTAGGATAAATTCGTGCGCTTCGAGCAATCGCGAAATCTGGACAGGGACTTCTTCCCTGCCGCGGGGCGGGCGAGGAATGATCGTCGTTTCCGCGACGTCCGCGGCCATGGCGATGCTGACGCCGCCCAGAAGTTGAATCCGCTCGGCAATCGTGTCGACCAGTTCGTCCTGTTCGCCGTGATGCTTGTCGAAGAGCAAATGCAGTTGGTAAAACGTCGGACCCGCGACCTGCCAATGATGCTTCTTGTACATGTCGCGCAAGGTCATGGTGTCGGCGAGGAGCTGATTCAGGTTGTTGATGCTCGATTCGCAGGCGGTTTCATCGAGAGCGATCGGCAATTTGGCGATTTTTCCGTAGGGTTGAATTTCCCGGGCATGCTGGTGAAGGACCGGTTTGGCGTGTTGGGTTCCGGCTTCCAGTTGACTGATCCGTGTTCCGATTTCCCGCTTCTTTGAGCTCATGAATTCCCTCCGTGAAGGTCTGCGGCCGTTGACAGGGTCACTTCTCGTATACGCCCGCGTTTTCACGCTGTCAAGCGAGGTGCCACCGGCCGAGGGAAATCCGGCCAAACTTCAGATGAACCCGTCTTTGCGGATTGGATGAGTCAGATGAGCGGGGGAAATATTTTTGGCGGTGCTCCTTTTGTAAGCGGGCTCGCGCGCGTGCTATGATTTTATTATTGCCGCAACGCGCTGTAGCCAATTTCGAAGGACGGGGGGAAAGATGCGCTTGTATCGGCGGTTTTTCTGGATTGCCATGCTTGGGGCCATTGGGTGGGCCGCGCCGCGGGCGAATCTCTCAGCGCAGGAGAAGCCTCCGCTGAAATTGGTGAAGACGATCGAGCTCACGGATATTCGCAGCAGTGTGCCCGACGTTTCGCAGGCCCAGTTGGCCAAGAATCTGACCACCACGCGCATGGTCGGCGTTCAGAACCATTTTGACCACCTGACGCCCGACTTGAAAAACAACCGTCTCTTCGTCGTGCCCGAAGATAACAAATCCATCGAAGTCTATAATATCCGCACCGGCAAATTTATTCACAGCATCAAGGGAATTGGCGTCGGGCATTCGGTCTTTTACCGGCCCGACATCAACCGGATTTTTGTGACCGATGGCTCCGACGGCGATTTAAAAATTTTCAACGGCACCACCTATGCCCTGCTGAAGAAAGTGAAATTATTGGCGGACTCCGATGCCACCGGGTATGACCCCGTAACCCACGACTTGTACATCGCGGACGGCGGGCTGGACGCTAAACTCAACTACACATTCCTGGAAATTGTGAACACCGATTCAGGAGAGAAGGTCGGTCAAATCAAAATCGATTCCAACCGGCTGGAAGCCATGGTGGTCGAAAAATCCGGCCCCAGGCTTTTTCTGAATATGACGGAGAAGAACTCCATCGGCGTGATCGATCGCACCAAGCAGGCCGTCGTCGCCGTCTGGCCGCTGACCTGTAAGGTGAATGCGTCCGTGGCATTCGACGAAAAGAATCACAGGCTATTTGCGGGCTGCCGCGACGGCAATATGAATGTCCTGGATTCCGATACGGGAAAGGTGCTCCAGAATCTTCCCATCTCCACGGGAGTCGACGACATGGTATTCGATCCCGCCAGCGCCAGGATCTACGTGGCCGCCGGCGAGGGATTTGTCAACGTCTACAAAGAGATGGATCCGGACCACTATCAGGAAATCGGTAAGATTCCCAGCGGCCCTCTGGGCAAGACCGGACTTCTGGTCCCCGCATTAAATGAGTATTTCGTGGCTGTCCCGCCGCACGGGGAAAAGTGCGCGGAGGTCATGGTATTTGCCGTGCAGTGAGTAGGACGGGCTTCATCCTGTCTGCCTTTAATTCTCAACCGCTATTGATCTAAACCGGACAAGCTTCACAGGCTGCGGAAAAGCCGCTCGAGTCCTTTTGTCATTTCGAGCGGAGCGAGGAATCTCTCTTTCTTTTCTGACCTGTGCTACTAAATCCTCGCTCTTATTCTATCGCCGTCATGGCCGCGGCGACTGCGCGCCACTTGTTGTCTTGCTTTACAAACACGCGGGTGACTCGCCACTGGCCGCTGATATCCCGGCCGTCGGCGGCAGTTCCCTTGCGTACGCGGCGGTCGGTCAGTATGGCCGTATCGCCGTACATCCCGCGAATCTGGATCTGATCGCAATAACCTTCGATGTGTCCGGTTTTTCGCGTGGCGATTCTTTTCAGCATCTCCGCGGCCGTGTCAGCGTGGCCGTCGGGCTGCACTTCGAACATACGCTCGCCGAACAGCCCTTTCAGGAATTCCGTGTCGCCGCTGGTAGCCGCATTAATCCACTTGTGGTCAATATCGATAATTTCCTGCTCGGCGGCGCTCGCGGCGTTGTCCTTGCCGGCGCCCGCGGTGACGAGCACCGGCGTGGCTGCGGTTGAGGCCCTAAGCGGCGTCATTTCCGCTCCGACGGCTTGCCACATGCCATTCTGCTTTCGCAGAACGCGCAGCACAGTGTACAGGCCGTTGATTTTGCGACCGTCGGGGGCCACTCCTTCCTGGGTGGTGCGGTCGGTTAGGACGGCCGTATTTCCGTAGACGCCGCGCACCTCAATGTCGTCGATGCTGATCTGAATGTGGCGCCCCGGCATGGTGAGAGTTTTGCGCATCTCCGCTCCGGTTACAACGACGCCGCCCTTTTGGACTTCGAACATTCCATCCCCAAAGATTTGCTTGAGCGTGTCTCCGTCCCGGGTGGACGCCGCGTGCAGCCATCGCTGGTCGACGTTTTTCAGCTCCTGGTCCAGGCTTTCGGTGCGCATCGCTTCCTGCGGAGTTTCACCCGCCGCGATGCGAACAGCCAGAAGTGACGCCAGCGCCAGAAGCAGAGTCCCGAATGGTTTCAAAAGACGCACACGTCCGGTCGCATTCACAGGGGTCTCCTCGATTTTTAGCGCTCGATTTTTAACGATCAGCGGGCATTCTCGGGCCGGGTGCGAACTTATCCTTCGCCTCCGACCTCGATTTCACCGGTGCCATCGCATTTCTGGCACTCCCCGCTGCCGCCGCACGCCGAACACATGACGACTCCGTCCCCGAGGTCGCCGGCCGAGCCCGCCGCGGTCTCTCCGGGCAGCATGCCGATGCCGTGACACGCAGCGCAACTTCCGTCGCCCGGGGAATCACAATCGAGGCACATGTGAATGGACATATCGCACCTCCAAAACTTCCCGCGATTCTGATCTCGAACTTGTCCGGTGTCAAATCCGTTAAAATGTTTGAGGAGGAAGGCCGTCCGGGACCTAATCCGCCATCTAACCCGTCACCAACCGTTTCTCGGCCTCCCGCACGGCCCCGTAAATTTGGTCGAAGCTTTCGATGGCGAACAATCGCTTCTGGAGCTCGTCAACTTTGACTTTGGTTTCCAGGACTTCATCCAGATCGAAATCGCGGACCTCACACCCGCCGTCGATCACGTTGGTGCATTCCCGGTGGGAGCTGATCACGCCGCTGCCGTACACCTTGATTTCTCCGTCCTGCCGGATCAACCCGAACTCAACCGTAAACCAAAACAGGCGTCCCAGGCGCTCCAGGACATCCGCGTCTTTCGCTTTCCGGCAGATGCTGCCGTAATGCTGAAGGAAATCGGCAAAAACGCGATGCGCATGCATCGGAACATGCCCGAACACGTCGTGAAATATGTCCGGTTCGGGGATGTACTCAAGCGAATCATGGCTGCGCAGCCACGTGGTGGTCGGGAATTTGCGCGCCGCGAGCATTTCAAAAAAAGCGTCGCCCGGTAGAAACCCGCTTACGGGCGTTGCGCTCCAGCCGGTTCGAGGTCCGATTCGCTCGCTGATCGCGCGAAGATCCGGCAAGCGATCGTCCCGCAATCCGATGATTTCGTACCCTTCAAGGTATTCCCTGCAGGCATGCGCGTTCACTTGCGGGCGACGGCGGCGCACCAACTCCGCCCAAACGGCGTGCTGTTCCGGGGTGTAGTTGCGATAGTTCTGTTCCGTGAGGAAAGGCGCAGCCGCGACGAGAGGTTCCGTTGCCATTGTTCCTCCTCTCGAAACGTCGATCTCTCTTTTAGTGTATCAAAACAGCGCGGGCAAAGACTCCGCCGCCGAATGTGCGTGCGTCAGACTACGTCGCGCCCGCCTCCAGGGACGGCCGCCCAAGCAAATCCGGCTTGCCACATCAACTCCGAACGGGAGTATGATTCGGGAAGCGACTTCCTGAGGAGGCTCCGAGATGAAGCACCTGGTTGGATTGGCATTGGCCGCACTGTTCGCTATCGCTCCCACATTCGCGCAAGCACCCAAGGGCTGGAAGATGCGCACCGACCACAGCATGAACGCATCAGACCCCGATGCGGCGGGTTCCGACAAGTTCACGGTAAGCGGCTCGGGATTCCACGCCGTCAATCCCATGGCGGCGATTTACTGGGATCCGGCAAACACCGCTACGGGCAGTTATACGCTCAAGGGCACGTTCAAGCTGATCAAGTCCACCGGCTACGACGAATATTACGGCCTGATCTTTGGCGGAAGCGCGCTGGACGGCCCGATGCAAAGCTACCTGTACTTCATGGTGACGGATGACGGAACGTATCTCATCAAACGGCGCGAAGGTTCCTCAACGCAGGAAGTATCGGAGAAAACTCTCAGCCCGGCGGTGAAAAAGCCGGACGCCGGCGGAACGGCGACCAACACCCTGGAAGTGCGCGTCAAGCCCGATAAGACCGACTTTCTGATCAATGGAACGGTGGTGAAATCGATGCCCAAGGCCGGGCCGGCCGCGAAGACCGACGGCATCTACGGCATTCGAATCAACCACCAGCTCGACGTGCAGATCGACGGATTCGGCGTCTCCAAAATGTAATTTGCGCGACGGCGCGGCATGGAATCCCGCTTGCGTTTGACACCCCTCCGGCGCTGTGCTCTAAATGAGCCATGGCATCGGATCGCGAAACACAGGCGCGGCATCGCTTCCAGGAAGCGTTTGCGGCGCAGATGGAAGGCGATTACACCCGCGCCGTCGAGCTTTATCTGGGATCCATTGCCCTGCATCCCACTGCCGAGGCTTACACCTTTCTCGGCTGGACCTATCATTTTCAGGGAAAAATCGAAGAAGCCATCGCAGAATGTAAACGCGCCATCGAGGTCGATCCCGACTTCGGAAATCCGTACAACGATATCGGCGTCTATCTGATGGATCTGAACCGCTACGACGAAGCCATTCCCTGGCTGGAACAGGCCATGGCGGCAAAGCGCTATGAACCGCGGCATTTCCCGTACTTCAACCTGGGACGCATTTATCTCTCCAAAGGCATGATTAATCGCGCCCGCGAGCTTTTTCAGAAGTCGCTGGAGATCGAGCCGCGCTACACCCTCGCGCGCCAAGCACTGGAAAGCGTTCGCCGCATGGTGAACTGACCGAAACTTGCGTGAAAAATGCTGTAAACTACGCGCGCACCCCAGCAACGGCACAGAGAGGCAACCAACATGAAGCTGACGCTACTTACGCTGCTCTTCCTTCAAGCCATGCACGCGACTCCCTTGGTCGAGAACGAATTCGTTCAAGTATTCAGGAACAGCGCTCCATGCGCCGCAGCCGTGGCTGCGTGCGGAGAGCGCGTCGTGGTGGCCCTCGGTGACATCACCGTGAACGGCCAAATGATGAAGCGGGGCGAAGTCAAACTTTTCAGGTCCGGGGAACGCTATTCTCCTCCCGTATCGGGGGACTTTCTCGAAGTGGCGATTAAGCCAACGCATCCCAAGGTGATGCCGCCCGAAGCCGGAACGCCTCCGCCGCCCGGCAACAAGATTTTGTACGACGGCAAAGACTTCACCGTGTTTGCGGAAAAGATGCAGCCCGGCGAATACAGCGCGCCTCACAGCCACAATCTGCGCTTGGCAATTTTTCTCAACGACACGATGGTGGAGCAATGGACAAACGGAAAGGACGAAACCAGGGAGTTGGTCCCTAACGTCGTAATGTGGCGGCCGGCGGTGGTCCACGCGTCCAAGGACGTGGGCACCGCTCCCATCAGCAATATTCTGATCGAATTCAAACCGTAAGCAGGACAGGCTTTTCAAGCTGCGGAAAAAATGATTTTTTGTCATTCGGAGCGGAGCCAGGAATTTCTCCTAGATTTAACTACCAGAAAGAGAGATTCCTCGCTCCGCTCGGTTCACCGAGAACGTTCTCCGTGAACGGAATGACAAAACGGCGAGGGGCAACCGGCTAGCGCGAACCCACATGGGCTCATCAGCATGTTAGGTTTAGATAGCGGCCAGGCACGGGTCAGAAGCAGACAGGCTGAAACCTGGTCCTTCTCGAGTGTCGGACATCGAGTATGAAACGCAGCACAAATCGAATTTTGACAACGCATGTTGGCAGCCTGATTCGTCCGCCACGCCTTCTGGAATTGGTGCGAGCGAAGGAAAGCGGCCAAGCCGCCGATCAATCGGCGTACGAGCAATGCCTGAAAGACTCCGTCGCCGAGGTCGTGCGCCAGCAAGCGCGGGCCGGAATCGACATCGTGAACGACGGCGAATTCGGGAAATCCACCAGCTGGTCTCTCTACGCCTTGAAGCGGGTGAGTGGTTTCGAGCTACGGCCGGTCCAGCCTGGAGCCAATCCTTTTGCGCGCGGCGCGGATCGGGAGCACTTCAAAGAATTTTACACCGAACTGGAAGGGGGGAATGATCGCACCTGGTCAAACGTAACCAGGCATGAAGCGGTTTGCGTCGCGCCTGTTCGATACACCGGCCTCGGCGAACTTCAGCACGACATCGAAAATTTAAAGTCTGCGCTTCAGGGCGTGCAAGTCGAGGAAGCATTTCTTCCGGTGGCCGCTCCGTCCAGCGCAATTCCGGACAGAAAGAACGAGTATTACCGCGACGATGAGGAGCTTGTCGTCGCGCTGGCGGAAGCCCTGCGAACGGAATACCGCGCCATCGTCGACGCCGGGTTTCTGTTGCAATTGGATGACGCTCGCGCCGCCGTCACTTACGACAGAATGGTGCCGCCCGCGAGCTTTGATGACTATTATCGCTGGGTGGCCCGCCACGTCGAGGTGCTGAACCATGCCTTGGAGGGAATCCCCGAAGATCGCGTCCGTTACCATGTGTGCTGGGGAAGCTGGCCCGGACCGCACACCACGGATGTGCCGCTGCGGAAGATTGTCGATCTCATTCTTCGCGTTCGCGCAGGCGCGTATCTGATCGAAGCCGCCAATCCACGCCACGAACATGAATGGCGCGTGTGGCAGGACGTAAAGCTGCCGGACGGAAAAATATTGGCGCCGGGAGTCGTGAGCCACGGAACGAACGTCGTCGAACACCCGGAACTGATCGCCGAACGTATCCAAAGATTTGCGGGCCTCGTGGGGCGCGAGAACGTCATCGCCGGCACGGATTGCGGATTTTCGCAGGAACAGTTCAACCGCCGCGTACATCCCAGCATCATGTGGGCCAAGCTGGAAGCCATGGCCGAAGGCGCACGCATCGCCAGCAAGCAGCTTTGGGGACGAACAAGGGTCGAGCAGAACCAGGCGTCCGGATAAAAACGAACAGGCCGGCCTGTTTGCTCAGCGGGATAGAGGCGGCATTGGAGATCGATGACGGGTTCATTGTGGCCCCGCCGAATTTCGAGAATAGGCAGGGATCGTCGCTAGGAATCCCGCTAGCACACTTCAGGGGTAACCGGCGAGGCGCGGCGCCGCGTGCTTCCATTCGGGAGTCGGAGGCGACGTGATCCCGGTTCGGCATTTTCACCTTCGGCAAAGTCTGGGCGTTCCATCACCTGGTCTTCCGCGAATCACGCCGTTCTTGAAGAGTAGAAACGCCACCAGGAGTAGACATCGTCCGGCTTTAGCGTTCCCTCCTTGTTGAGCGGCATGGCGCGATTGATGTAATCCCACATGGTCGTCGCGTACTGCGCATGCAGCGCCATCACATTGGAATCGTCCACGCAAGGCGCGAGGCATGGATATTTGGGCTTCTTCGTTCCGTCGCTTTTGATCAGCGTTGGAGCAGGGCCTCCCGAACCTATGCCGCCATGACACACGACACACTGTTTCTCGCGGAAAAGTTTTGCGCCCTCCGCGGCGGTCCCGTGGCCCGGTGGGAGTTCCTTTCCGTCCGGGCCAATCGAGATGTCCCACGCGCGGATTTCCGCCGCGGTAGGTGTTCGCCCGATGCCGTACTTGGGAGACTGTGCGCCTCGCCAATTGGGCCAGGCTCAGGACCGCGACAATCAGCAACAGAACTTTACGCCATCCCATTGTGCACGCTCCCATCGGCGGCGATCCGCCACGGAAACACCGAATTGTCCGCCCCAGGCATGCGGAAATCTTTGTCGTCCGGCTTATTGCAAATATTTCGCGGACTCGGCTCGCGTGGGCTGCCTTGTGCCCAATTCGTCCGTGCATCGCGACATGATCACGCATTCCTTGCCGTCCCAGGTCCAGGGAAAAGCAAACCGCGTATGCGCCATGGGATAGGACGGCGTGCGAAGCTCCGCAAGTTTCCAGGCTCTGCCCGCCGTCGGTCGAGATTTCCACATTGCGAATGGCAGCCGAGCCCGACCATGCCAGTCCCGTGATTTCGTAGATACCCGGGCCCCGGCAACTTTTGCTCCCCGGAAGGAAATGTGATGATCGATTTCGGCCCGATAATGCGCGTGAGGGCGGCGACCCGGGCATCCGTGAACAATATGCCCGTAATCGTTGTAGGTCATGTAGTCCTTTTCGACCACCTTGATTCGCCGCAAATATTTTACGTTGTGCATTCCTTCAAACCCGGGAACGAGCAGACGGATCGGAAAGCCCTGCTGGGGCCGCAAAGCCTCGCCATTTTGGCCATAGGCTATCAAACAATCGTCCATGGCCTTGCCGATCGGAATGCTCGTCGCTCCTTTTACAGACTCGGCCCCCTCCGCCACGATGAAAGCGGCGCCGCTTTGCACTCCGGCCTCGCTTCAGGATCAAAGACAGAGGCACGCCTGTCCATTCCGAGCAACTCGTCAACCCATGCGTCTGCTGCACGGTTTTGTGAGAGGATTTCGCGCGATTTCCCAGGCACTCAAGAAAAAGCGGGCGCGTCACGAATGGAAATCGCTTGATATCGTCCACCGAAAACATCAGCGGCCGGTCCACCATCCCGTGAATCAACAGCCGGTGTTCCTGCGGGATCGATGTTCGGAACATACGAGCCGCGGTGAGTGGAAATATAATGCAGCGACGAGGGCGTGATCATTCCAACCGAATCCTGCAATCGGCGACAATACGTGAAACGTCATCCCAAATTCGTCCGGTGACATTCTCTCCAGCACGGAAATGCGCTTTGACTTAACGAACGGCGAACGCTGGCCATAGGCGATCAGCGCCTCGAGGTCCGGCATGTCCATGTCCGTCGTCGGGACCACTTCCGCCGGCCAGTCGTACTCCCGCGGCGGCTGCGCCGATGAGCGCGGCGCTACTTTTCAGGAATTTCCTGCGTCCGGATGATTTGGATTCCATGGCCACTCCTTTGCGGGTGAATTTGCACGGGACCTCGGATTGGGCCCTGCCAGCGCCCAGAGTATACATCCGTTCGGAATCCAGGGGTTTTCACCTGTTCGTTTCCGGCGGGCCGGCGTCTTCGCGCAACCGTGTCAGAAGGACTGTACTGTTTGGACGGTGACGTCATTTCACTCACCTCCGTATCGTAAGCGCACCGCGACGAGCCTCCGGCGTCCGACTGCATTCCAATCTCTCCCAAGCAGCCTCCTGGAAGCAAATAAAAGTCGAAGCTTGCCGGACTCGGCACAGCGTTGCGCAAGCGAGGCGGTGCGCATGGGTCCGTGTGAGAAAATAAACCCATGAATAATCTGGTCGGCTTGGCCATTGCCGTTATCGTTACGCTGTTCTTCGTGCGTCGCTACCTTAGGGAACAGAAAGAGCGGGAAGCCCGCTCACACGAGGCGGCCAAAAAGGGGACGCTGCGTTCTGACGGGCCGCAATCCCAGCATCCGCATATCGACACCCAATATTGCATCGGTTGCGCAACCTGCACCACGGTTTGCCCCGAAGGCGACGTGCTCGCCATGCTCGGCGGACAAGCCGTGATCGTCAACGGCTACAAGTGCATCGGGCACAGCCTGTGCGCGGAGGCTTGCCCCGTCGGCGCCATCACTATGGTCATGGCCAGCCCCAGCATGGGTGCGGACCTGCCGCAGTTGACGCCGGAATTTGAGACCAGCGTACCCAATCTGTTTATCGTCGGCGAACTTGGCGGCCTGGCATTGATTAAAAACGCCATCAATCAGGGACGCGACTGTGCGGACACGATCGCCGCGAGAATCACCTCGCTGCGCAAAGGGAAATCGGCCGCCGATGTTCTGGACGCGCTAATCGTGGGCGCCGGTCCTGCCGGCATCAGCGCATCGTTGCGCGCCATGGAACGAAAATTGAATTATCTCACCGTGGACGAGGGAGAAATCGGCGGCACGGTGTCAAAATATCCGCGCCAGAAGCTGGTTCTGACCAGTCCGGTGGAACTTCCGGTCTACGGAAAATTCAAGAAGACGGAACTCTCCAAGGAAGATCTTCTGGCGGTGTGGAGTGAAATATTGCAGAAGGCCGATTTCAAATTTCGCAAGGGCGAAAAGGTGGAAGACGTTAAAAAGGGAGACGACGGAATATTTACCGTCACCACCACCAAGGGGCAGCATCGCACACACTGCGTGGTCCTTGCGCTGGGCAAGGGCGGAATCCCGCGCAAGCTTGGCGTCAAGGGAGAGGAGCTGCCCAAGGTCATGTACCGCTTGATTGAGGCGGACCACTACGTGAATAAAAAAATCCTGGTCGTGGGCGGAGGCGATAGCGCGATCGAAGCGGCGATGGGCCTTTCGCATCAGCCCGGCAATCAGGTGACGCTATCGTACCGCAAGGACTGTTTCACACGGCTCAAGGACCGCAATGAAAAGCGAATCCAGGAGAGCATGCAGAAAGGCAAGGTTACGTCATCTTCAACTCCTTGCCTGTTGAGTTCAAGGAAAGTTCGGTGGTCCTCGACGTGAACGGCGCATCCCGGGAGATTCCCAACGAATTCGTGTGGATCTTCGCCGGGGGCGAGCCTCCCACTGCATTTCTAAAAAAGATTGGCGTGCGAGTCGGCCTTCGCGACATGACCGCCGAGGGGAGCAGCGAGGCCAAACAATCAGAGCTGGCCCTTAAGTAGAATATGATTCACCCGGTTTGGTTTTAATGGCTTCTGCGCTTACGGATTCGAGCAAGCCAGCCCATGAGCGCAAACCTCCCCGCCGACCAACTCCCGCCGCGAGCGAGGCGAACTGAGTTGTCCGCCAGACCGAAGACCGCCGTGGTCCAAAATCAACTCGCGATGACCACCCGGGCTTTCAGCGCAGCCTCTTCCACACGACCGCCAGCCTGTCATCATTGAGCGCCGCCGCGCATCGGCGTTGCAGACTGCCTTCCCTACCGCGGTCAATAAATCTAGCGTGACAAATCAGAGAGAAAGTACAGGCACAAACCTGTTCCTCGGACCAGCTTTGCTGGAAAGGCACAGAGGATAACCTCAGTCCGCTGGATAAGACATCGGACGTGCTAGTTTGAGTTCAGGCTGACAGTAGCGACGCGCAAGGATTGGCTCGTCGGAGGAATGAGTGCGGTTTGTCTTCGCCGTAGCAACACGCCGCGTGTTGGCGTCCTGCTTGCGTCCGGGCGATGGCTGCTCGGCGCTCTGCTGGTCTGCGGATTCTTGCTTGGGGCTGCCGGAGCCGGCGCCCAGATTTCGCCCGGGCCTCTGTCGAGGGCGCACCAAAGCCTTAACGGCTCAACGCAGTGCAACTCCTGCCACCAGTTCGGGGCCAGCACGCCCACATTCAAGTGCCTCGATTGTCATAAAGAAATTGCGGACCGCTTGGCAACGCGTCGCGGCTACCACGCTCTGCTGGGGATGAAGAATCCAAATGGCAGGGACTGCGTGCGCTGCCACCTGGAGCACAACGGCGAGGATTTTTCGCTCGTGCGCTGGGACCCGTCGCTTAAACAGTTCGACCATCGCCAGACGGGCTATCCGCTGCTCGAAAAACACGCCAGCGTGCCGTGCGAGAAATGCCACACGCCGGCGCACATGGTTGCGGCGCAGCGCGCGCTGATCCAAAAGACAAATCTTTCGCAATCGTTTCTGGGACTCTCGCAGGACTGCGCGACGTGCCATACGGACGAGCACAAAGGACAACTCGGCGGCGATTGCCAGCGCTGCCACAATCTGACGGACTGGAAACAGGCGCAGCAGTTCGACCATTCGAAAACCAATTATCCGCTGACCGGCATGCACACCCAGGTAGCTTGCGAGAAGTGCCATACGCCTGCTGGCCCCGACAAGACCGTGAAATTCACCGGAATCAAATTCGGCGCCTGCAACGATTGCCACAGCGATCCGCACAAGGGCGCCTTCAAGGGAACGTGCGAATCCTGCCACACAACAGCCAGCTGGAAAAAAGTGAATGCGTCGATGCAGTTCGATCATTCGAAAACAAAGTACCCGTTGATCGGAATGCACTTGAAAGTGGGCTGTACGGACTGCCATGCCGGAGGCAACTTCGCTAAGCCGCTGGAGTTTGCACAGTGCGCAACCTGCCATTCGCCCGATCCACACAAAGGTCAGTTCCAAGCGCGTGCGAGCAAGGGAGAGTGTTCGGAGTGCCACACCGTGAATGGCTGGAAGCCATCCCTATTCGGAGTGAAAGAACATGCCACGTCGCACTATCCGCTGGAGGGAAAGCATGCGGCCGTGGCCTGCGAGAAATGCCACACGCCGGCCGGCAAGGATACCGTCTATAAAGTGAAATTCGCCTCCTCCATGGATTGCCACCAGGACGCGCACGACAAACAATTTGCCGCCGCTCCCTACCAGAACCGGTGCGAGGATTGCCACACCGTAAAGGACTTTCACCGCTCGACGTTCACAATCGCCAAGCACAAAAGCACGCGCTTCGCTCTAACAGGCGCGCACATGGCAGTTCCCTGCGCGGAGTGCCACAAGGCGGGCCTGGGCGGACGAAGGGACAAGATACTGCCCTTCCATTTTGCGGACAGCGCCTGCAGCGCTTGCCACGCGGATCCTCACAAGGGCGAGTTCAAGGAACGTATGGCGGTGAAGCGCGCCAACGGTACCGCGCTCGGCTGCGAAGCCTGCCACAGCACACAATCCTGGATCGACATCCGCAGCTTCGACCATTCGAAAACGAAGTTTGCCTTGCTCGGAGCTCATCGTAGCGTGCCCTGCAACGAATGCCACAAGGCGCCGCCAGGTTCCCACCAAATTCAGTTCAAGGGGACGCCTGCGAACTGCGAAGGCTGCCACAGCGATGCCCATGGCGGCCAATTCGCGGCCAAGGACACCATCACACGATGCGGGGATTGCCATGTGGTCCAGCGCTGGGCGCCTTCGACGTTTGACCACGACAAGCGGACGCAATTCGCGCTCACGGGCGGGCACGCGAACGTCGGTTGCCCCATGTGCCACACGCTGCAGAAGGACGTTCAGGGGAAGCCGGTCTTGTTCTATAAGCCCACGCCGAAGAATTGCGCGGATTGTCACGGAGCCAACGCGCGCCCGGTGTGAGGAGGACGGGCTAGAGGACATGCCCCAGATCTGTACCTGAGTCCAGTTGTTCGATGTTATCAGAAAAGTTAATCTCTTGAGACGCCCAATTCTGCGTGCAGGGTCGGAGCTCGCTAAAGCATTAGGGGGCAGTCATTTCGCGCACAGCTCACGCTGGTAGTTGGCTCGTGTTCCTGGCGGTCGTCCTTTTCGGCGGTCGCGTGGCGGATGCCCAGCGGCAGCCCCGGACAAGTCCGCACGGTTCGCTCAACATCCCCTGCGAAAATTGCCACACGAATACAAGCTGGGCGCCGGTTCGAGCCGTTCCTGAATTCAATCATGACACCACGCGATACCCGCTGCGCGGCATGCACGAAAAAGTATCCTGCACGGGTTGCCACACGAAGCCGGTTTTCACCAACGTGGGTAAAAACTGCTCCGACTGCCACGCGGACATTCATCGCGGACAGTTCGGGGCCAACTGCTCCCAGTGCCACACGGTTCTCGGCTGGCAGGTGTCCGTGCAATCGATTCAGCAGCACTTCAACCGATTTCCGCTGCTGGGCGCGCACGCCGTAGTCGAGTGCCAGGAATGTCATAAAAATGCCGCGGTGGGAAATTACCTGGGGCTTTCTACAGCGTGCTCCTCGTGCCACTTGAGTGACTGGCAGCAGACGTCCAACCCGGTGCATCCCTCTGCCGGAAGCGCCTTTGCCGCCGCAAACTGCAGCAACTGCCATTCGTTTGACAATTGGCTGAACGCCAAGTTCGACCACAGCTCGACCGGCTTCCTGCTGACCAACGGCCACGCGAATGTGGCCTGCGCGCTCTGCCACATCAACGACAACTACAATTTGACGATCGCCCCTACCGATTGTGGGAACTCGCAATGCCATTTGAACACCTGGCAGACCACCACTAATCCTGTCCACCCTGCAGCCGGAGCAGCGTTTGCCGCCGCAAACTGCTCGACTTGCCACACCGCCGTTAGCTGGACGACGGCGACATTCGACCACAGCACGACAGGTTTCCTGCTCACCGCTGGACACGCCAACGTAGCCTGCAACCTGTGCCACATCAATAACAACTACAACTTGACGATCGCTCCCACGGATTGCGGCAACTCCCAGTGCCATCTGACTACCTGGCAGCAGACCACGACTCCAGTGCACTCCACCTCGGGATCGGCTTTCGCGGCGGCAAATTGCTCCACTTGCCACACGACCGCCGGATGGTCGGCCGCAGCGTTCGATCACAGCATTACCGGCTTTACGCTGACCGGCACACATACGTCACCGGAGCCGACCGCTTGCGCGGCGTGCCACATAAACAATAATTACTCGCTTAATTCCGCGGACTGCTACGGCTGCCACCAGGCGGCATTTTTGAGCACGACGACGATCGGCGGCGAGGTGCCCAACCACGTCAACGCCGGTTTCCCGACGACGGCGACAGCGTGCGCAACCTGCCATCCGATTACGACGTGGTCCGCGGGCGTCTTCAACCACAGTGCGACCGGGTTCGCGCTGACCAACGGACACGCCAACGTGGCCTGCAATTTGTGCCACATCAACAACAATTACAGCTTGATGATTGCGCCGACCGATTGCGGCAACTCGCAGTGCCATCTGACCACCTGGCAGCAGACAACGAATCCAGTGCACCCTTCAGCGGGGGCGGCTTTCGCGGTTGCAAATTGCTCGACGTGCCACAGCACGGTGAATTGGACCACGGCAACGTTCGACCACAGCACGACCGGGTTCCTGCTGACCAATGGGCATGCGAACGTGGCTTGCGCGTTGTGCCACATCAACAACAATTATTCGCTGACGATCGCGTCGACGGATTGCGGGAACTCTCAATGCCACCTAACAACTTGGCAGCAGACGAACAATCCCGTGCACTCAACTTCGGGCGCCGCGTTTGCCGCGGCGAATTGCGCCACCTGCCACACGACCACGGACTGGGATGCCGCTTCGTTCGATCACAGCGTGACCGGGTTCACGCTGACAGGAACGCACATGTCTCCTACGCCGACACCGTGCGCGTCGTGCCACGTAAACAATAACTACACGCGTAATTCCGCGGACTGTTACGGTTGCCACCAGGCGGCATTCCTCAGCACCACGACGATTGGCGGGTCGGTGCCGAATCACGTCGCCGCCGGATTCCCGACCACGGCCGCGCAGTGCGCCTCCTGCCACCCGATCACCACTTGGTCCGCCGGCATATTCAATCATGCGACGACGGGCTTTCCGCTGACCAATAGCCACGCGACCGTGGCCTGCAATCTGTGCCACGTAAACGGCAACTACTCCTTGAACATCGCTCCAACCGCCTGCGGAACTTCCGGTTGCCATCTGACCGACTGGCAAAACACGAACGCGCCGCCACACTCCGCCGCGGGCGCTACGTTTGCGGCCGCGAACTGCGCGACTTGCCACACCACGGTGAGCTGGACAACAGCCACGTTTGACCACAGCACCACGGGATTTGCGCTGACGGGAATGCACGTCTCTCCGACACCGACTCCCTGCGCGGCCTGCCACGTCAGCAACAACTATTCCCTGAATTCCACCGCCTGCTACGGCTGCCATCTGGCTGCCTGGCAAAGCACGACTACGCTTGGCGGCACCGTTCCGAACCATATCGCGGCAGGGTTCCCGACCGACTGTTCGATCTGCCACTCGACCGCAAATTGGACGACATCAACCTTTAATCACAGCGCCACGACGTTCCCGCTGACTGGAGCGCACGCCACGGTGGCCTGCGCGTTGTGCCACGTGAATGGCAACTACAGCGGAACGCTGCCCACCGATTGCTACAGCTGCCACACTACGGACTGGCAAAGTACGGCCACACTCGGCGGTTCGGTTCCGAATCACATCGCTTCCGGTTATCCGACAACTTGCGCTTCGTGCCATACCACGGCCTCGTGGCTGGGCGCGACGTTTAATCACAACACCACCGGTTTCCCCTTGACCGGCGCGCACACGACGGTGGCCTGCAACCTGTGCCACACCAGTTCCAACCCGCCGCCCACCGATTGCTACAGCTGCCATACCGCGGACTGGCAAAGCACGGCCACGCTGGGCGGAACAGTACCCAACCACGTGGCCGCCAGCCAGGTCGCGGGAACGCCGTTCGTGACCAGTGCCTGCTCGACCTGCCACACGACGACGAATTGGCTGGGCGCAACGTTCACGCATTCCTGGTGGCCTACCAACCACGGCAACGCCGGCGGTATTTGCGGGACCTGTCACACGAATTCCTCGGACTACTCCGTGTTCGTGTGTTCGAACGCCACCTGCCATCCGCAGTCTCAAATCAACCAGACGCACCGGGGAGTCTAGTCCTATGTGTACAGCACCGGTGCGACATGCTACGCCTGCCATAAAAATGGCGGAGGATAGGAGAGAAGCAAGTTGCCCCGCCTATTGCCGATTGCAGCTTTGCTTCTCGGAGTCACTTGCTCCGCCGCCCGTGCGGGGCAGTACGCCTCGGGGCAATCGCAGCAAGCGCCGCCACAAAACATTTTTCACGTCAAGTACGTTTCCGAAGGCGCCGTCTATCTCGACGGCGGCCGCAACGCCGGGCTCGAAGAAGGCATGGTCCTGCATTTAATTCACGCGGATCCGAGCGGAGGAACAACCGATTCGGTAAGGTTTCAGGGCCAGGAGCCCATCGCCGACGCGCGCATATTTTCCGTGGCCGATTCGTCCGCCGCCGCCGAGATCGTGAAGTCGCGCGAGGATGTGGTCGTGGGAGACGTGGCCTACCTGGATGTGCAAAGCGTCCATTCCCGCGAGGACGAGGTTAACGCGGCGGAATCCGAAAACTATCCCGTCGCGGTCACGTTTTCCTATGGCGATCCGCTGGACGAGGAAGTTCGGGCGACCACGGTTTCTGAAAAGGTGGGCGCGCCCGTGGAAAACCAGATCCGCGGCAGAATCGGATGGGATATGGGTTACATCGCTGAACCCGGCGGTGTCAGCTCCCGGCAAATGGGCCTATTGATCGATGCCGACATCAGCCGCATCGGGGGGACGCACTGGAATTTCACGGGATACTGGCGGGGCGATTTGACGACGCAAAATCCCGGCAATACTAGCGGGATTTCACCATTAACGTTGAGCGAACTCCTGAATCGAACCTACCACCTGGGACTTTACTATCAGAATCCGGATTCGATCGTCACCATGGGCGTCGGGCGGCTGTATGTGCCATACGCGCCGAGTTTGAGCACGATCGACGGCGGGTACTTCGGCTATCGCCTCAACCAGCGGCTGACCGTCGGGGCGTTCGGCGGTTCGACTCCCGACCCAACTTCATGGAGCTACGCGCCCAACCAGCAAATCGCCGGCACGTTCGTCAATTATTTATTCGGGGACTTTGACCACCTCCATCTCAGCGACACATTCGGGCTGGCAGCGACCAGCATTGGCTGGCATATCGCGCGTGAATTTGCGTTCGCGGAAAACACAATTTCGCTGGGCCACTCGTTTTCGGTTTACAACTCGCTTCAAATCGATCAAGCGCGCACGGCGCTGGGCGGCGTCTCCTACGGCACGGGCCTAACGCAAAGCTTTTCGAGCATACGGTATCAGCCGATTCACCTGCTCACTTTTGACCTGAACCACAACTACCTGCGCAACCTGCCTACCTTCGATCCCGCTCTGATCAGCACCGGCCTGCTGGATCAATACCTGTTTCAGGGACTCAGCGGGGGAGTTCGCGTGGAACTGCCCTATCGCATCGCGGTTTCCACGGACGTCGGAAAAAGCAAGAGCAGTACCGACACCGCCTCATCCTGGAACCAGATGTACGGCCTCACGTTCGGGGAAATCAAGAACACGGGACTGCAGCTGGACTTGCGATACGCGAAATTCAACAACTCGTTCGGCCAGGGATCCTATGAATTCGTTTCTGTTTCCAGAAGCCTTGCCGATCGGTTCCACATTCAATTGCAAGCGGGATCGCAGCTACTGAATTCCGCGTTCAGCGCCAACTCAAATTCAAAATTCATTACCAGCATCTTCGACTGGTCGATCGGCCCGCGGTACTTCTTTGAAGGTCTCTATAGCTGGAACAACGGCACGTCGATGGACTACCAGCAGATGAACTTCACGTTTGGCTATCGGTTTGGGGGGAATTTCCGCAAATGAGCCGGATCAGTCACAGCGGCTTCGTTCATGAGGGTTGCCGCAATTTTCCAGCGAGCGCCCGGCCGAAATGGTGGCGCGCCCTGGCGTTGCTGGCCGCGTTGGCCATTCCCCCCGGCCCGTGCGCTGCTCAGTCCCCGCCGGAACAGATCGCGGCTGACCCTGCTCCGTCGCTGGATGCGCTGGCGCGCGCGCGAAAATACGTCCAGGAGTATTTTGAAAAGTTTTCCGACCTGACCTGCAAGGAATCGGTCACGCAGATTGTGTTGAACAACAGCGGCCACGCCATTTACCGCGAGAACTCCGCGTACGATTATCAGTTTCAGGCCACCAGCGCGAACGGGGCGCTGAAATTCAACGAGACACGGCAGGTCCGTAATCCGGCTTATCGCGACGCGGGCCGGACGTTGCTCGTGACCACCGGCTTCGCGAGCCTGCTGCTCGTCGCGCACCCGGTGTACGAAGCCAGCTATGTGTTTGAGCCGGCGGGCGCCGAAACGATCGATGGAATTTCCTACACCATGGTTCGCTTCGCACCCGTTCCGGGCGCGTCCTCGCCCGCGTCACTGCGCCTTCGCGGAAGAAATTATCCTCTGCCCATGTCGGGCACGATGTGGATCGAGCCGCACTCCGGGGCCATCGTGAAGCTGGAAGCCAACGTGGATTCCAGCCTGAGCGATCTTGGCCTGGCAGGGATGCGCAGCGAGGTGCATTACGCGCGCCACGAATTCCTGAACCCCGCGGAATCCATCTGGATCGCGGAATCCGCCGTAATCGAAGTCGACACTCCGCGCCAGCATTGGCGCAACCTGCACCGTTTCACCGACTATAAAAGATTCAACGTCAACATTCACGAGGAGATGGGGACTCTGCCATGAGCCAATCCACAGCGGTACAAAGCATGATCTTCGGCAAGGAAGCTTCCGAAAAAAGGCACCGCTTCCGGGTTCTGGCCGCCTGGATCGCGGCGACGGCATTCGTCGGCGTATTCGCGGTCTACGGTTTCGATTACTACGCGCTGCCATGGAAAGACCGGCCCTTTTCGCCGAAGCACATGTTGTTGCGCCCCAGCGGGCCGATCGGCGTCAACCTAGGCGTATTCGGCGTGCTCCTGTTTTTCCTGATTTACCTTTATCCGCTGCGCAAGCGGTGGGGATGGCTCGGAAGACAGGGAAATTCGCGCCACTGGCTGGATTTTCACGTCGTTCTGGGCACGGCCGCTCCGCTGGTCATCGCGCTGCACTCTTCGTTTAAATTCGGAGGAATTGCCGGCATGGCGTTCTGGATCATGACGGCGGTCACGCTGAGCGGTTTCATCGGCCGGTACCTGTACTCGCAGATTCCACGATCTCTCAATGCCGCCGAGCTTACCATCAAGGAAATTCAGGAAGCGGAAGTGCACCTCCGGTGGAATGCCGAGGACAAGCACGAAAAAATCGGCACGAGCCTCATCGAACTTTTCGCTCTGCCGACGCCCGCGCAGGTCGCTAGCACGCCGATGCTGGCAGCGCTGTGCTGGATGATCTGGCTGGACCTCAAACGCCCGTTTCAGGTGTCCTTGCTGCGTTTAAAGGCGGCCGGCTTTGCCTCCTGGATTCTCTCGCTTTTCGGAATTTTCGCGACCCGCAATCCGGAGTTGGAGTACGCCATCCAGACGGCACGAAAGCAGGCTTCTCTGTCCAAGCGAATTCTATTCCTGTCCCGCACCAAACAGGTTTTTAACCTGTGGCACGTCGTCCATCGCCCGTTCAGTTATTCCTTTGCGATCCTTGCCATACTTCACATTGTCGTTGTGTTGGGGATGGGTTATAGATGAGGAAGGGAGACTGGTATGAAACGTAGCGTATATCTGCTGACTCTCGTCGGCCTCCTCGTCCTGTTCTGCGGCTGCAAGAAGCAGGAGAGCGACGCCGACGCCATTCGTTCCGGAATCAATCAACACCTGGCGGCGCTGAAGACGCTGAACCTTGCCGCCATGGACATGACAGTGACGAACTTTTCGATACAGGGGAACCAGGCCGAGGCTCAGGTGGAGTTCAGGCCCAAGACCGGTGGGCCACAGGGCGCGGGAATGCAAGTGGCCTACTCTTTGGAGAAACAAAATGGGCAGTGGGTGGTGCAGAACAGCCAGCCATCCGGCGGATCGATCCAGCATCCCGGACCCGATGAGAACCCACACATGAACTCAACTTCTCCCTCTTCGGATGCCATGCCGAATTTCCGAGATCTGGTTCCGGGAGGAGGCAGCTCCGGGGCGCTTCCTCCCGGGCACCCGCCTGTCAATGGGCAAGGAAATCCCACCTATGGTCACGTGGATTAACTAGCCTGCCCTCATGTTCACAATCGCGATATCCTGGTTGTTCTCCGCGGCCAAAAATAGCTGCTGATTTTTGAGATCGAAGGAGAGCATGGTCGGTGTAGCCTTCTTTTGAGCTTGGCCTGTTTCGCTGATTTGACGCCAGACATTCTTTCTCCCTGAGAAGTTTTCGGCTAAGGGCGTGCCCTCAGCAGGGGAATGTGCTGAAACTCCGATGCCACTCCCTGCCGCTGCCGTCCAAAACGCTCGGCAACACCATCAGGCATACCCGCAGAAAAAATGGAAAACTCCCCCTAACATCGCGATTTTCTTTACCTTAAGAAGTGAAGCATTTGGAGCCGAGGCCCGGACTTGAACCGGGGACCTGTCGATTACGAATCGACTGCTCTACCAACTGAGCTACCTCGGCTTTGAGGATTTCAATGTAGCATCGCGCGGAAAATCGTGTCAAACCCCGCAGCTCCGCGAATTTCGAGAACCTCAGAGAACAGCGCTCGAAGTAGCTTTTAGCTTTTAGCTTTTAGCTTTTAGCTTTCTGCTGTTTGCTGTTAGCCCTAAGGAGGTCCGACCTTTAGGTCGGACATTGCCAGTTCCATACAACGGCCTTTAGGCCCCGAAGCCCCCGACCCGGAGTCAACCAGAATTCATGCGCCGTGAAACCCGCCCATACCCAAAGCGGACTGAAAGCAAACGCTCGATGGATCGTTTGTTCTTCAGTCAGCTCCCCTCTCAGACATTAGCGCTGGAATGCAAACTCCCGCCCGTCAAAGCGGCCACAATTTGTTTTCCGTGGAAGCGGCCGTTTTCGATGAAAATTTCGCTAGTATGGTTTCCGCCGATCACTACTCCCGCGACAAAAATTCCTGCGACGTTGCTCTCGTGCGTCATGGGATCCATCACGGGTTTATTCGTTTCTGGGTCGAGCGTGATGCCCAGGGAACGCAGGAATTCAAAGTCCGGATGATACCCGGTTAGCGCAAAGACCTGTTCCGCGGGCAACGACATTTCGCCATTTTGATTGGAGACCACTACGCGTCCCACTTCAATACGTTTCACGTGCGTCTCGAAAATACCGTGAACTTGTCCCGCCTTGATCCGGTTTTCAATATCCGGCCTGACCCAGTATTTGATCGTCGATCCCAGTTCCGCACGCCGGTGCACCAGCGTCACGTTGGCGCCATTGCGGTAAAGGTCCAGCGCCGCCTCGGCCGCCGAGTTCTTGCCGCCGATCACCACTACCTTTTGGCGCCAGAACGGGTGCGGTTCCGTGTAGTAATGCGAGACGTGCGGCAAGTCTTCTCCGGGAACGCCCAGCCGATTCGGCAGGTCATAATAGCCCGTGGCCACGGCGATTTTTCGGGCGGCGAATTGCGCGGGAATTCCCTGTTCGTCCCGCGTGTGCACGCTAAATTTTCCGTCTGAGCCATCAACTCGCTCCACGCGATGCCCAAGCCGAAGTTCCAGGTCATAGTGCTCGGCGCACTTGCGGTAATACTTAAGCGCCTCGGTGCGCGTGGGCTTCTCCGCCGAACTGGTCAGCGGCAGATCGCCAATTTCGAGAAGCTCCGGCGTGGTGAAAAACATCATATTGACGGGATAGTGGTAAAGAGAATTGCAAAGACAGCCTTTGTCGATAACCAATGGACGCATGCCGGCGCGCTTGGCTTCGATGGCGCACGCCAGCCCGGTGGGCCCAGCTCCAATGCAAATCAGATCATAAGTGCTCATGCGGAAAGTTTGCCCCGGGAACGATTCTTTTGCAACCGCCGATGCCGCGCGCAGAAAACGAAAGACAATGCCGGACCCGCCTCCGTCGCGGCCCGTGCTTATTGAAGTGGGGTTGCACCGAGCGGTTCGGCCACCATCTACTTGCCGATCGCAGGATGCGGAGCGGCTTGCCCTCCGAAAATTCCAGTTGCCTTGCTTCTCCTGATTCGCAACTGCAGGCGGCTCATATACAAATAAATAACCGGAGTCGTAAACAGAGTAAGAGCCTGACTGACCATCAACCCGCCGACGATGCTGATCCCCAGCGGCCGCCGCATCTCCGAACCCGTTCCCGTCAGCAGCGCCAGCGGCAATCCCCCAAACAGCGCCGCCACGGTTGTCATCATAATCGGCCGGAACCTCAGAAGGCAGGCTTGACAAATCGATTCCTCGGGCGTCTTCCCACCGCGCTCCGCGTCAATCGCAAAATCAATCATCATGATGGCATTCTTTTTTACGATCCCGATCAGCAGAACGATTCCAATCAGCGCAATGACGGTCAATTCCGTATGAAACGCCAGCAAAGCCAGGAGCGCCCCCACGCCGGCGGAAGGCAGCGTCGAAAGAATCGTAACCGGATGAATGTAACTTTCGTAAAGCATTCCCAATACGATATAGACGGCGACGAGCGCCGCGAGAATCAGCCACGGCTGGCTGGAGAGCGACGACTAAAACGCGCGCGCGTTTCCCTGGAACGTCGGATGAATGTCGGACGGAAGACCCATTCGCAGGACGGCTGCTTCAATCTTGGTCACCGCGTCGCCCAGAGCGATGCCATCTCCAAGATTGAACGAAATGGTCACTGCCGGAAACTGCCCCTGGTGATTGACGGCCAACGCTGTATTCTTTGTCTCATAGTGACTGAAGGCGCTGCGGGGAACCTGGTTCCCTTGCGACGATTTTATGTATAAGCCGCGGATAGCGTCCGTGCTGCCCCGGAAAGCCGAATCGACCTCCATCACTACGTGATACTGATTCAACTCCGTATAGATCGTGGACACCTGGCGCTGCCCAAAAGCGTCGTAGAGCGTGTCGTCGACGGCCCTCTGCGTGATACCGGCGATTCGCCCAAATTGGCGTTCGAGCGGAGTGGCCGCGGAGGAAGCCATGGTCTCCGGACTCGCCCCGGGCAAATTTGCGCGGACGAAAATGGTTGGGAAATCCACGTGCGGCAGCGCGGATACGGGCAGAAAATAAAACGCCACTCCGCCCGCAAGCAAAATCGCAACGCTCAATAAGGAAGCAGCCACCGGCCTGCGGATAAACGGCGCTTGAGATATGCATCTTTGGTTTCGTCAGCCTGCACGTTCAGATGCGAACAACTGCCCTTGCGTTGAGGCCAACCGAACATCCCCCACGGCAACACGAAACCAACCCGGAGCTAATACTACGGAGCTAATCCTAGATGACCCGTCTGAAGAGTTCCTGAATCGACCGGCGTTCGTTTAAGGCGGTTGGCTGATCGTCGCTTTGCCATTCAGCCCGGATCGCCCGAAATCGCGAACACCGCAGCGGTTCCGGCCAAGGGCATGTTACACTTTCCCGGCTCGATGCCGGTCGAAAGCCCTGAGCTCGACCCTAATTCCCGGAGAAACCTGGATGCCTGCGACACCCCACACGGAGCACCACTTCACCGCGCCGGAAGCGGTTCGCGACGTGGTGATCGGAATGTCCGATGGCTTGACGGTGCCATTCGCGCTGGCGGCGGGAATTTCTGGGGCCATCGCCTCGAATCCGCATGCTTCGACGCTCGTGGTCACGGCGGGCCTCGCGGAGATTGCCGCGGGGTCCATTGCCATGGGCCTGGGCGGGTACCTTGCCGCGAGGACGGACATCGAACATTACGCTTCCGAGCGCGAGCGCGAAGTGCGCGAAATTGTGGAATTGCGAGACGTGGAAATCGAAGAGGTCGCCAAAGTCTTCCGCGATTACGGGCTCACCGACAGCGAAATGGCTCCCGTCGTGCACGCCATTACCGGAAATGAAAAGTCCTGGGTCGATTTCATGATGCGATTCGAGTTGGGACTCGAAGAGCCGCAGCCAAAGCGCGCGCGGATCAGCGCACTCACGATTGCCGCATCTTACATAGTCGGGGGCCTGATTCCGCTGGCTCCTTACATCTTGCTTTCCGACGTGCAGAAGGGCCTTTATTTTTCCGTGGGAGTCACGCTGCTGGCGCTGGCTGTGTTTGGCTGGGTGAAGGGAACTTTCACCGGGATCAATCCCTTCAAGGGAGGCTTGCAGACGGTGGTGACCGGCGGGCTTGCCGCCGGCGCCGCATTCATAATCGCGAAATTAATCAGCAGGTGAGGATTGATTGGCACAGGCCTCAGCCTGTCGGTCCTCTTTATCGTTCCCGTTTATCATTCCCACAAAATCGAAATCGCACAGGCTGAACTGGCTGCGGAAAAAGTCTCCCCCAGCGTTTGTCATTCCGAGCGGAGCGAGGATTCTCTCTTTCTTTTCTGATCGTTAACCCAGGAGCGATTCCTCGCTCCGCTCGGTTCACCGAGAACGTCCTCCGTGAACGGAATGACAATATCGAGTATTTCTTCCGCACCTTCTGAAGCCTGCGCTGCTTACGGGTTCGCCGTTACCACGGCCGGTATTCGCCGCCCTCGCAGCCGCAGGACTTTACGCTGATTGGCTTCCAGAATTTCAAAGCGAAGCCCGCCGTAATCCACGTGCTCTCCCGCCACCGGCACGTGCCCCGCAACGTGATTCAGCAGCCCGCCGATGGTGGTTGCGGATTCCTCCGCGCTGATGTCCCACTCCACGCCGAAAAGTTCCTGCACTTTTTCCACGGAGACGCTTCCGCGCAGGATCAAGCTTCCGTCCGGTTCGCGCACCGCGTCGGGAGCGGGCACGCGGTCATCTTCCCCGATTTCTCCGATGATTTCTTCGACCAGATCCTCGACCGTAACAATGCCGGCGACCGATCCGTGTTCATCGACCACGATGGCCATCTGCTGATTCCTCCGCTGCATGTCCTTCAGCAAATCCGATCCGTGCTTGGTCTCCGGAACGAAAAAAGCCGGGCGCGCCACTTCGCGCACGGTGCGCGTGGCGGCTTCGCTTTCAGGTATCTGCAGCAAGTCTCGCGAAAATGCGATGCCCGTAATGTCATCGAGAGTTTCTTCATACACGGGAATGCGCGAAAACTTGGTCTGGATCAGCAGCGCGCGAAGCTGCGCAATGGTCGAGCTGGCGGGGATGGCCACAACCTCGGGACGCGGGGTCATGAATTCCAGGACGCGCTTGTCGCTGAACTCAACTACCTGCTCGATCATTTGCGCTTCGCCAGGATTGAGAATTCCCTCTTGCTCGGCGGCGTCCACCAAGGCCTCGATTCCCTCTTCCTGGCCCACGGCGCCCTCCGCATGGGAATCGTCTGAAATGCGCGCCAGCGACCCCGCAAGTTCAAGCAGCACCCGAAACGGCCACACGATCCACAAAAACGCGCGGACGACCAATGCCAGGCGCACAAGCCAGCGTCCCTTTGTCCTCGCCAGCAGAAAATCGGGAATAAATTGCGAGAGCAACAGAACCTCGACGAGCACGTAAACCAGAGCCTGCAGCAGCGCGTCCCAGGTGCCGGGAACAAATACAATCACGCCGCGCGCAGTTTCGGCCGTAACCAGCACCAGCCACAGATTCGCGAGCAGGCGAAATCCCGTGGTGGCCCGCGCGCGCTCCAGGCGGAAGTGCGGCTCAACTGCTGTCTCGAACAATTCGAGGTGTTCGCGGACCCGTCCGACGTTCACACGGCCCAGTTCGCGGTAAATGCGGTCGAGATACGAGAAAATGACCAAGCCTACGCCGAGAGCCGAGACGCCCAGCACGTAGAGAAAACTCATCATCGTCCCGCAACCCCCAGGCGCTTTCGCAGACGGCGCTCGACGCGATCCATTTCCCCGCGATCGGTCTCGTGGTCATATCCCGCCAGATGCAGCATGCCGTGGAGAATCAGGATTCGCATTTCCGCGGCCAGGGAACGTGAGAAGCGGCCGGCGTTGCGGCGCGCGGTTTCCGGGGAGATGGCGATGTCGCCCACGTATTCGGCGCCCTGCGCCGGCCGATTGCCGTTGGCGGGAAAGGAAAGCACGTCCGTGGGGCCGTGCTTTTTGCGAAAGGTTTCGTTGAGCCGCGCAATGGCTCGATCGCTGACCAATTCAATGGTTACGGATTCCGGCGCAAATCCGAGTTCGCGCCGCACGCGTTCATGGAACTGAAGCAACGGGTGGACGGCCACTCGGACGCGGCGCTGGCGGTTAACGATCATCGAAGTCGAGGCAATGGAAATGAATTGGCAAACTAGTTCGGGGGTTCCGTCTTGCCGTTGTCCGCGGAAGCCACGCGCCGCGGCTCGCCTCCTGCGAACTCTTCGTAGGCCTTGATGATCTGCTGCACCAGGTTGTGGCGGACGACGTCATGCTCATCGAAACGGACGAAGGCGATGCCTTCGATGCGTCCGGTTACTTCCAGCGCTTCCACCAGCCCCGATTTTCTTCCTGCCGGCAAGTCAATTTGCGTGACGTCGCCCGTAACCACGGCCTTCGAGTTAAATCCAAGGCGCGTCAGAAACATTTTCATCTGCTCGCTGGTCGTGTTTTGCGCTTCGTCCAGAATCACGAAAGAATCGTTCAGCGTGCGCCCGCGCATGAATGCCAGCGGCGCAACTTCCACGATTCCCTTTTCCAGGAAGCGTTCCAGTTTGTCTGCGTCCAGCATGTCGTACAGCGCGTCGTACAGCGGCCGCATGTACGGGTCGATTTTTTGCTGCAGCGTGCCGGGCAGGAATCCAAGCCGCTCGCCAGCTTCGACCGCGGGACGCGCCAGGATAATGCGGTCCACTTGCTTGGTAAGCAGCGCGGAAACGGCCATGGCCACGGCTAAATACGTTTTCCCCGTGCCGCCCGGCCCCACGGCGAACGTCATGTCATGCTTCTCGATCGCTTCCATGTAAGCCCGCTGGTTGGTGCTTTTGGGCGTTACATTTTTCTTGCCGAAAATCCTGGGGCGGGATGGAGCCCCCGGTTCCAGGACTTGACGCAGCGTGGTCTTGGGGTCCTGCGTAGCCACGCGAATCATGGCCTTGATGTCGCCGTTGCTCATGTGCCGGCCCTCATGCACCAGTTGGTTGTATTCGGAAACGATTCGGACGGCGCGATCGACCTGGGAAGCCTCGCCGTCGATGGCGAGGTGATGGTCATCCTGCAAGTGCGTGGTAACGTGCAGCGCGGATTCCAACAATTTGACGTTTTCGTCTAGCGTGCCAAAGAGGGATTCTGCCCCGCCAGCAATTTGTACGGTGCGTCGCATGTAAGATTCGGCCGGCCCAGCTTCAAGCTTCCGCCAACCGATGTGGGATATACCTCCGCCCTTTCCAAGGGTCAATTGAAAGCCTACTGGAAGGGAACAGGTAGGTCAAGGTTCCGCAAATCTGGGCATTGTCCTAAATTGACGAATCTGTTTTGGAGGTTATGATTTCGGAGGTCGGGGCTTCAGCGCCGACGAAAAGGATATCGAATCAGGGATTTTAACCCCTGAAGTTTCAGGGACTCAAGCTCACAATCAGACGGAGTTCGAATGTCCGAGCTGAAGCTCGGACCTCCGAAAGAATAAAAGAAAGAAAATTGCGAATTAGGACAGCACCCAAATCCGGATCCGCAAATCTGGGTCGCGGCTGAGGCACGCGGACCTTCGCGTGCGTCCCAGTCCTTGTTCGGAAAAAACAGCTTAGTGCGCGCCGTCCGGAAAAACCAGCGCATCAACTTCGCCCGTGGAAACATTGACTCCCGAACCCGAGGACTGCACGTCTCCCCCGACAAGGATCAAACGATTGCCGATCACGCCGGCCGCCAGCCCATGCCTGCTGACAGGCATGGACGGCATGATGGACCAGGAATCGGTCGCCGGGTCGTAGGCTTCGACGGCCCGAAACGTCGCCATCATGTGCGGGTCCTGGAATTCTCCGCCGGCCACATAGATGCGTCCGTTGTACACGCCGGACCCGAGCGCGCTTCGGGCTGTCGGCATGCGAGAGCGAGGACCGCTCCATTTGTCGGTGGCCGGATCGTATTCCTCGACCACCGAAATGTCGGTCGCGGCGGAAATGAAGGCTGCGCCTACCCTTCCTCCGATTACGTAAATCTTGCCGTTCACGACTCCGGCAGTGGTGTGATTGCGCGGAGTGGGCATGGGGCTTTTCTCGCTCCAGGCATTTGTGGCAGGATCATATTCCTCAACCGTGCCGACGGAGGCTTGCGGCGTATTGAAAGTCAGTGCCGTTTCCGTCGAACCGGGGAGAAGGCTAACGCCTCCAATCACGTAAATCTTGTCGCCCACCGCGGCTGCAACCGGCGAGCCCCGTTTCGATGGCATGGGTGCCAGAGCTTTCCAACTATCGGCTGCCGGATCGTACTCCCACGAATTGTTGATCGGCACCCACGCCGCCGGGCCGGAAGTGGGATACACGAATCCGCCGAACGCGTAGATCTTGCCGTGGAATTCCGTGAACGCGACGTGGTGCGACGGCAGCGCCATGGGCTTCTTCTTCGTCCAATGATCGGTCGCGGGATCGTACTCGTAGACCAGCCCCTTGGGTTTCCAGAATGGAATCAGCCCGGCGAAGACATACATTTTTCCGCCGGCGGCCGCGCCCAGAATCTCTTCGGCGGGCTCCGGAAATGGCGCCAGTTTTTCCCATTTGGCTTGCGCAAAAGCAGAAGGCGCCGCCGAATTAAAACAAAGCGCCGCCACCGTCACCTGCAATCCGACCAAAATAGCTTTTTTAAACGCCATGTCAGCTCCTGAATCTGCGGATGGGCGGTAATATACATCGGACGGACGCGCGCCGCATCCTTTGGCTCTAAGTTTTATGGCCCAGCGTTTAGCCGCTCCCGCTGCAGTTGCCCATCGTGCGTGCGATATCTTAGTCTGGAAAATGTTTGATTTAGAGAATGTTTGATCGCCGAGATTGTTTCGGAGGTCCGAGCGTACCATCTTGCGTGGCCGATGTTAATATTGAGTCGGAATGAAGCTAAAATCCCCGAAATCACTTCAATCGTGGCTGTTTTCGGCTGGAGTCGCGTCCTTGCTTCTCATGGCGCTGCTCTATGCGGTGGCCTCAATTCTTGCCGGGCACGAATCGGCTCGGGCCTCGAACGGCGGCAATCTTGGGATACCCGCCACTTGGTTGCTATTTCAAATGCCCATCGGGATACTTGAGTTTGCCGGCTTAAGCTGTTTGATTCTGGCCGCTTTTGTGTCCATTTTCCGATCGCTTCTTCCTTCCAAACAAAAGTGAACTGCTGCCTGATGCGTGGGATTCCGCGCACCTCACGATTTGACGAACCGAGTCAAATGCGCTACAACTTTTTAAAGGCTGTGGGGTGGAACGAAAATTAAAGTGGCTTGCAAAGCGCAGGCATGGGCCCTTGTAATTAGCGTTCTAAGTGTCTTCCGTGTCCGAAGCACCTAAATACTCCAAGCTCGAATACACGCTCCGGTTCGCGCCCTCGGCCAGAATTTGCCGATGGATGAGGAATCCCGGAGCATGCCAATTAGCTTGAAAGTTCCAACGGATGGGTGTGTCACAATTCCAGGAGGCCTTGAAATGGGTTCCAGAGGTTTTGCCAAAAGTAAAATCGCAACAGTTCTAACCTCATTTTTAATCCTAATTGGGTGTATTTTATCCTCCATTCCGGCCAAAGCGCAGGTAACTGGAGCTACGCTTTCCGGTACCGTCACGGACCCTTCCGGCTCGGTAATTGCCGGGGCGCAGGTGGACATTAAGAATCTTGGGACGGGAATCGTCCGAACCGTAACAACCGACTCCGCGGGCCTTTATTCCGCACCTAACCTCGACCCTGGGACTTATGAAGTAACCAGCTCAGCCGCGGGATTTTCCAAAGCTGTCCAATCCAACCTCACTCTCTCCGTTGGCCAACAGCAAACCTTGAACCTGAGCTTGAAAGTTGGCGAAGCGTCGCAAACCGTCACTGTGGAAGAAGCGGCGCCAACCGTCGAACTGACGTCCGCAACGCTCAGCGCTCAGGTCAATGCCACTACCGTGCGCGAATTGCCCTTAAACGGCCGCGACTGGACACAACTGGCCACACTCGAACCGGGAGTGGCCACGGTGCGCGTCCAAGCGAGCACCAGTTCACCCACGACAAATCGAGCCAATCGCGGCTTTGGGAACCAATTGACGGACTCCGGCCACAGCCCTTATGAGAACAGCTATCGCGTGGACGGAATCAATATCAACGATTACACCAACGGATCGCCGGGGAGCGTAATCGGGGCCAACCTCGGCACCGACGCCATTCAGGAATTTTCCGTGCTCACCACCGATTACACGGCGGAATACGGCCGGACGTCAGGCGCCATCGTCAACTCCATCCTGAAGTCAGGGACCAACGAGTATCACGGCACCCTTTTTGGTTTCCTGCGCAATGCCAGCCTCGATGCCAAGAATTATTTTGACAGTCACACGGCTCCCATCCCGCCTTTCCAACGCTACCAGTACGGAGGCGCGTTCGGTGGTCCGATCATCAAGGACAAGACGTTTTTCTTCGTTTCCTATGAAGGCGTTCAGCAGCAATTGAGCAACTCCGTGCGGATTACAGTACCGTCAGCTACCTCGCGGGCTGCAGCGGTATCGCAGGTTCAACCGTTCCTTGGCTTCTGGCCAATTGCCCCAGCCAATGCGGTGCCGTCGCCGGATGGCAGCACCGACACCTTCACAACAAACGGTTTGCTAAAGTTGAAAGAGAACTACGCAACCGCCAAGGTGGACCATCATTTCTCGGACAAAGATACGCTGAGCGCCAGCTGGATGTTTGACCGCGGACCCTATACTCAGCCCGACCCGCTGTTAAACGTAATTTCTTCCTTGTTCAGTTTGCGTGAGATGGTGGGCCTTGAGGAAACCCACACCTTCAGCTCCACGTTCGTCAACACCGCGCGTGTCGGCTACAACCGGTCGCACGGAATTAACGGCGGAGTTGTCGGGGCCATCAACCCGATCGCCGCTGATACATCGCTTGGAGACAGGGCTGGAATTCCTGCTCCCATCATCAGTATCTCTTCGGGGGGCGTTACGCCTACGGCATCCGTCGGCAGCGCTTCGCAAAACCTGCTGGTTTCCAACTCCTACCAGTTCTATGACGACGCTTTCTGGGTGAAGGGCAAGCACTCGTTCAAGTTCGGCGTTGCGATTGAGCGCATTCAGTTCAACGCTTCAACCTTTCAACGTCCGAACGGGCAATTCACGTTTAGCAACTTACAAGCCTTCCTCCAGGATCAGCCTTTGAAGGTCCAGGAATTGGAACCGGGCAATGCCTATGAAGTCGGTTCGCGGAACACCGCGCTCGGCTTCTACGCCCAGGACGATTGGAAGTTGAAACCGAATTTTTCACTCACGATCGGCCTTCGCTATGAGCCGGTTACGCTTCCAACCGAGGCCAGCAATCGCTTCGCAGTGCTTACGAGCCTCGCCCCCAGCGCGATCGGCAACGAATTGCCGACGCCGGTCAATACCCTGTGGTCCGGCAACCCAAGCCTCAAGAATTTTGAACCGCGCCTCGGATTCTCCTTGGATCCGTTCAAGGATGGAAAAACAGCCGTTCGTGGCGGCTTCGGAATGTTTGACATCTTGCCCATTCCCTGGACTTACACGCAAACGCTGCCCGCTCAGTTCCCTTTTACAACTCAGGTGACCGCTTCCGGACTGGTTGGCCCGGGCGTCGATCCTGCTTGCCCCAACGGAGATTTCCCAGTCGTATGCTCCAAAACGTTTTCCCCCAATACGGAAAACGTAGTGTACGTACCTCAGAATCCGCCGCAGGCCTACGCCATGAACTGGAATCTGAACGTTCAGCGGCAGGTCACACCTAACCTGACTGTAACTGTGGGTTATGTCGGGTCGCGCAGCATCCATCTCCCCGATTTGCCCGACAACATTAACTACCAACTGCCGACGCCGACTTCGGCCGGATACATATTCCCCGTCGCATCGTCGTCAAACCTGGTCCCGAAGCTGGACTCAGCCGTGGGTGGAATGCGTGCGCGGCTTTGGGATAACGAAGGCTGGTACCAGGGCCTGCAGGTCGGAGCCACCGAGAACTTGAGCCACGGGCTCCAACTCCAAGGCAGCTTCTCATGGTCCAAGTGCGAAGACACCGGCTCGAACATGGCGTTCAACGACCCGTTCCAGAACTCACTTCCGGACTATTTCTATTTTGACCACAGCCTCACCAAAGGGCTCTGCGATTTCAACATCGGGAAAAACGGAGTCGTAAGCTTCATCTACACCATTCCCACGATCGGCAAGGACTCCAAGCTAATGTCGTCAGTCCTGGGCGGATGGCAAATCGGCGCGATCATCACTGCCCAAACCGGTTCCCCTTTCACCCCGGTATTTGGCGGCGATCCTTACAATCGTTCACAGGGCGATACCAACCAGGGCTATGTCGATTTGGTCCCTGGCTGCAACCCTGTCAACTCGAATTGGAAAACAGCTGGAGGGCTGCAGTACCTGAACACAAATTGCTTCACACCTCCATCCGCGCCGGCATCCTTGGCCGCGCAATGCGATCCTGGTTCGTTTGCTTCGGCTCCCGCACCAGCGCCTTCCGGCCAAGTCTACTGCGAAAATCTGATCGGAAACCTCGGGCGAAACCAGATCGTCGGCCCGGGTCTTTTTGACATGGACTTCTCGATCTTCAAAAACGTTCGCGTCAATGAGCGGATCACCACGCAATTCCGCGTCGAGATGTTCAACGTTCTCAACCACCCCAGTTTCCTTCCACCGCTCGACAACGAGGCGGTTCTCAACTCGAATGGTAGCGTGGCAAACAATGCGGGTGTAATCGATACTACATCTACCGATCCGCGGCAGATTCAATTTGGCTTGAAGGTCAACTTCTAGACGATCCGTTGGAACGTCGCACAACAAAAAAAGCCGGGCCATGAGCCCGGCTTTTTTGTCTATCGGCAAGGTTTGTTTACGGCCGCTTGTCCGAGATGGCCGTCTCAAAGTGTGCAATGCACAGCCAGTGCCCGTCTTTCTTGTAAAAAATATTCAAGAATCTTCGCGGGTGGCTGTCCACGCTTCCCTGATAGTCCACTTGCGACGTGCTGATTCCCGTCAGGACTCCCGTATCTCCGTGAACCGCGACTTGGACGTCATCATGCTTAAATGATTTAAAATTCAGTGTGCGCTTCTGAAGATCAGCCAGATGCTGCGCTTTCGTCAAAAGGATCCCGTTCGTGTTCGCGTAAACCAGATCGTCCGAATAAATGCGATCCAGCGTCGCGATGTCATTCTTTTGCAGCGCCTGGTTCCTCTCCTCATCGACCTTGAGAATCTCCTCTTTCGCGTTCTCCGGAGGCGCCGCGCTTCTGGCGGTGCGCCATGCGATTGCGAAAAAAGCAAGGACAGACAGGGTCACTCCAACTATTCGTCGCCGCGTCATCATATTTTTACCATCCTGTGGATTGAAAAATAAATGCATTGAAAACTGGTGCAAACCCGTTCAGTTTTAATAGCACGCGCGCGGAGCGATCGTCAAGGCAAGGCGCGTTCGTTGACAAAGACTTGCGGCTCCGTTACTGTATTTGCACCGCAATCAATGGAATGGAAAGAGGAGAATTGAATGGCGCAGGGTGCAGCTACCAAAGTAAAGAAACGTAAGAAATCAGTCATCAAACGGGCCAAACAGTCCCGCATGCGCGCGGAAATCAATCGCGCGAACACAACTCGCGTGCGCACCAGCATAAAGAAGCTGCGCGCGGCCATTGCCGCGAAAGATTCCGCGTCCGCGGGCTCTCTGCTTCGGCCGACGCTGTCCGCGATTGACCACGCTATCAGCAAAGGCGTGCTCGAGGAAAACACCGGAAACCGCTACAAGTCGCGCCTGAGCCTGGCCGTGAACGGGCTGAGCGCCGCCGCGAAAGCCTAGCGTCCCGCGACTCCCCGTGGGACAGGCTTCAGCCTGTCTGGTTTAATTTCTTGAAGCTCCCAAACCGCAACCTGCTTAAGCTAGGCCGATTTCGCTACTGCTGTACTACCACCGTACTGCCGCCAGTCTACGGCTCCCGAGCCGCCAGCTGAGTTACCAGAAACTCCATCACCGCTCGCTGATTCCCTCCGCCGGATTTCAGCCGGCTATCCGCTTCGTACAGCGCCGCAAGACCGTTCGTGAGTTGCGACCTCGGAAATTTCCTGGCTTGTTTCACTGCGAGTTCCGCTTTGTCCGCCCGCATTTTCAGCCGGCTCGCCGCCTGCCAGCCCTGCGCGCCGGCCGGCAATTCCTGCGCCTCCAGAAGTTTCCGATAGGTCCAGGCCAGCGCGCCGAGCAAAGCCGGCGCGGATTCGCCATCGCTCAACAATTTGTTTAGAAATTCCAGGGCTTGCGCCGGCCGGCGCTCGGACAACATGCCCGCAAGGTCCCACACTTCGTATTTTCTAGCCGAGATCACCAGCAGTTCGACGTCCTGCTGCGTGATCCTTCGCCCGCCGCCGGCATAGGCTGTTAATTTTTCCACCTCCGTGCGGATGGCCGCGAGTTCCCCGTTGAGGATGTCGCACAGTTCCTCCGCGGCGTCCTGTTCCAGCGTGGCTCCCAGTTCCCGGGCCATGTCCAGCGCCATCGGCGCCGCCAGGCGCAACCGCTCCGACGGATCGCTCGATAACTCCACCGAAACCGTCAGGGTCTTTTCGGCAAACATCTTGGCCAGGCGCATGCGCTGGTCCAGCGCGTCAGCCTCGAAGACCAGAATCGTAAACGGCGCCGAATTGTCCAGGTATTCCGAAATTTCCTTTACCAGCGAATCACGCGAATCGTCACCCAGGCTCTCCCAGGATTCCGCTTCTCTCACGAAAATCACCTGCTGCGGCGCGAGCATGGGCATGGTCTGCGCCTGCCCCAGGATCGCGGAAAGGTCGTCATCGCCGGCAGAAAATTTCCGGACGCCCCAGTCGCGCGCGCCCTCAGCCACGTAGGTTTCGATAAGTTTTTGGCGGCAAAGGTCGCGCAGGTAGCTGTCGGAGCCTGCCAGCAGAATCGCGGGAATCGGCTTCCCTTTTGCCAGGCGCGCCAGGAGTTCATGGGTAGAGATGGCGGCCATCAAAAGTTCTCCAGCACATCGGAAACCAGGCGGGAGGCGAAATCGCGGGACATTCGCTCAAGCGCCGGACCCTGTTCGTCAAAGAATTTCGACGGAGCGGTGGAAATTTCGTAGGGCTGGCGGAAGAGATAGTTATCGTTCTTGTAGAGAACTTTATTCGTCTCGCGCTCTTCGAGCATCACCTTCATGTGCACGGAAACGAGCATGGTCGTGGCGCGCGCTGTTGTGGTGTTCACGGTGGGAATGTTTGTGGATGAGTTGGGTGTGATCGTGGGCGTGGTGTCGAAGACCGCAGGAATCGCTTCGAAGCTTGTGATTTCACCGTGCAGCACCGCGTCGGCGGAATCTTCGGACGAAACGATGCGGTACTTCGTGCGGGCGATGAATTCGTGAACAACTGCCTCCGTCATGCGCTGCTCAATGCGATAGCGTGGGGTGTCGTTCTTCATGGCGGGGATCGCGATTACTTTCAAGCCCGCCGGCAGGTCGGAAGCCGTCCCTCCTACGCGGTAGCCGCAGCCAGACAGAAAAACCAACATGGCCAAGCCGAGGCTCAGCGTGACGATTTGGAATTTCAAGCTCGAAATTTTAAATGTGAAGTGAATCTCTCTTCGTTCCCGGAGCGTGCTCGCGGCTCCCGCGCGAAATGCGGCCGCGAGTTTCGGATGCGGCCCAATTGACTCTTTTGACGGCGGCTTGATTTTGATTTTCACTCGAGTCTCTGCTACGCGCCCTTCGTGTCCTTGTTACGAGGCCAGCAATTTTTCCGCGATCGACGCGGCCGTCGCCGCAGGGACGCGTAGGTTGTCGGCCGCGCCCCACAGCCAGACACCGGTTTCGATGCCCGGGTCGCGCTCCGGTTGCCTCAACACCGGACGAGATTCCCCGACCACGTTTACGTTGGTAGGCGCTTCGTCTTTTGCTCTGGCCAATTTTAAGCCCGCGCTTTGCAGGCGCGCAGCCAGATCGTCAAGATCGGGCGGAGATTTAAATTCCGCGTACACCGTGAGCGCATGCGAATGAAAAACGGGCGCCTGAACCAACGTGACGGCCGGCAGCGGCGCGCGGCCGGCGAGATACTTTCGAGATTCGGCGGCAACTCTGGCTCGCGCGTCGGCCAACCTGATTCCACTTTCCGGGCCGTAGCCTGAGAGCAGATTAAAGCCGACTTGCGCGTCAAACACGACCTGCGGAACCTGCTGGAACGACAACAGCTTCACAACCTGGCTTTCCAGCTCTTCAATCGCTTCCGGGCCGTACTCGGATACGGGCTGAAGGACTGTCACTGCCAGCCATTCGAGCCCGGCGGGCGCCAGAGCCCCGGAAATGGAAATCACGGCGTCAGAGGGAACCGCGGGGACCACGAACAGGCATTGAGGCTCGCCGGCCGGGGTGGTTACGGCCGGCGGTGCCAGCACCGAATCCAGAGTGGGAATCCAAAGCTTGGCGTTCTGCTCCGCCCCCAGTCCACCGCTGAGGTCGATCACCACGGCACCGGCTCTCCGGGCTTCCGCGCCATGGCGTCGGGAAAATTCCGCAGAACCTGTAAAGAACGCGATTCGCACGCGTTCGAAACTCTCCTCCGTGACCGTTTCTATGACGGCCGGTTCTCCACCCGCTTCCGTCAGTGTCCCGGCGACGAACTCCTCGTCGACGAGACGCGTATCGCTTGCCGGGAAGCCGGATTCCTCCAGCCAACCCGCCAATTCCTTGCCAAGCAGCGAAGACGCCCCTGCGATGGCAATTCGAACCGCTTCTTTTGACGAAGTCATGTCTTGGCGGGATGCGAGACCAGGTAATGCCGAGCCAGACGCACCAGGTGCAGGGTAACCCCCGAAGCAACGAAGACCGTCGCGATGACCATCAGCACGACCTCTGAGTACGCTACGATCAGCCACACCAGCAGACCGATTACGATCACAAAAATCGACCGCTGCCGCGCCAGCATCGGAATGTCCTTGAAGCTGCGATAGCGCACCGTGCTGGACATTAGCGCTGCGTCGCCGATCACCACAACCATCCAGAACACCGACCAGCGCCAGTCCTCGATCGGAGATTTAATCGCATGCACCGTGGCGGCTATCAGCCCGGCGGCGGCCGGGCACGGTAGACCCACAAAATACTTTGACCCGGTTCCGGGGGCCATTCCCTGAATATTGAACCGCGCGAGCCTCCAAGCGCAGCAAATCACGAATGAGAGCACCACCCACCAGCCGATCTGATGCAGGCGGCGGATGTCCAAGACATCGGTCTCAGCGATGCCGCGCACTCCCCAGGAGAAGGCCAGCGCCGCCGGAGCGATCCCAAAGCTGACCATATCGGCCAGCGAATCGAACTGTTTGCCGAATTCACTGCTCGTGCCGGTGGCGCGCGCCACAAAACCGTCGAAGGAGTCGAACAGAATCGCCAGTCCGATGGCTTTGGCGGCATTGTCCAGGTCCGTGCTGCCGCCCTTGAGCGTTGCCATCACCGCGTAAAAGCCGCACAGCATGTTCGCCACGGTCAGCGAACTGGGCAAAAGGTAGATGCCCCGGCGCAGCTTGTGATTGGCGCGCCGGGACCCGGGAAACCCGAGTTCGTGCTGTTCGAAGTCGCTCATTTCCACCGCGCCAGGACGCTCTTCCCTCCCGCGACATGCTGTCCGGGCCGGACCACGATTTCAACGCCCGCGGGAAGCCAAATATCCATGCGCGAACCAAAGCGTATCATACCTACGCGCTCGCCCCGAACCACGGAATCACCTACTGATTTCCAGCAAACAATACGCCGCGCCACCCATCCGGCAATCTGCGTGAAGATCACTTCCCCGCGCTCACTCTGAACGTAGAACGAGTTCTGCTCATTTTCCGCCGAAGCTCGCCCGCGCATGGCAGCATAGAACTTGCCGGTGCGGTATTTGATGGCCGTGATGCGTCCTGCGACCGGGGAACGGTTGACGTGCACGTCGAAAATCGAGAGGAACACGCTAATCCGGCGGCCCGGCTTGCCTTCCCGATCCTCTTCCACGACCTCCATTACGCGCCCGTCGGCTGGAGAAACGATGGCATCGGGGTCTGCGGGCGGCGTCCGTTCCGGATCGCGAAAGAAGAACAGCACAAAAACGCCCAGAAGAATCAGCGCTCCGCCCAGCCAGTTCCAGTGGTACAGCGCCGCGATCACGCCGGCGCAAAGCGGTGCGGCGGCAAACTTGTAGCCATCCTTTACCATGCGCGTCCTTGTCAGGAGGAAAAATGGCGACACTCCCGGTGCGAACGCAAATATTCTAACTCAATTGCGGGACGTGCCGAAGGGCTAGTGCGCCGCGGGATGGTGCAGGCGTTTCGCGATGTGGCGTTCCATCGCGTCCTTGACTCGCAATTTCAATTTTTTGAGGTTAGCTTCTTGCTGAAGATCTTCCAGATTCAGGTAGGAGGACTGCGAGAGCTGTCTTAGCTGGACTTCGTACTCGGAATGCAACTGCATGAGCTTCTGAAACTCCTGGTCATATGTCAGAAGTTGCTCGCGTATCTCCCGCGTCAAGGTCGGCATAGGGTGCCTCCTGATCAATCCGAATTGTGAATGGAGTGTTACTCATCTGGGGTCGAAACTAGCACATTGCCGGGAACTCGCCAAGCATAAACGAAATTGTCCCCGGTTTAGTTGAAAGTGGCGGCTCTCGACTTCGGGCACCTTATGCGACCTGCTCCTGCTGAGTCAATAACGGATTCAGTTTGCGCTGCAGGAGTTCCAGTTCCCGGAAGCCTTTCACCTTTCGGAATTTCTTTTCCGCTTCAAGTAATCCGGTGGCCGTCCAGCGCAGCGCGTGGTCCCCGGCTCGCCAGCGTTTCACATTCCGGGCCACGCGCTCGACCGTGGAAAGGCACGACTCGATGGGATTGCTCGAAGCCAACGTCTGCCGTAGCAGCCCTCCCACGCCCAGCCGGTGCACGGTGAGAGTTTCGTCCAACCCTTCTTCCAGGCTGTGTGCTGCGCTCGGATTGATGCGCTCCAGTTGCCGGAAGATTTTTTCAAGTTCCGCTTTGGCCTCCGCGTAGCCGGTCATCGCGTAGGCGTTGCGGATTCTTCGATCCGTATCTCCCTGGGCGCTCTTGGGCAAATGCTCTTTCACGTTCCGCCGCTTGTGGATCTGGCAGCGCTGCACTTCGGCCCGTTTGCCGAACACCCGCTCGATCCCCGCGCGCAGTGCCTTGGCCCCGTCGATCACGAACAAGTAGCGTCTCTCTGGGTTTAGGCCCCGTGCTACCAGGTCTTCCAGCAGTTCTTTGACCACGGTGGTGTTCTCCGTCGCGCCCTGCCAGAGTCCCAACACCTGCTTTTTCCCGCTCGTTTCGATGCCCAGCGCCACGACCAACACCTGCTTGCCCAGATGAATCCCGTCGATCAAGATCGCCACCAGATCCAGTTCCTCCAGTCTTTTCTCGTAGAGCTTTTTCAGTTGTGCCGCGCTGGCCGCCACGAACTGGCGGCTCACACTGGACTTCTCGATCCCGTAGCCCTCCAGCACGCTGTCCACCGCACGGTGATAGTTCCGCGAGGTCAGCCCGGCCACGATCCCTTCCCGCACCGCCCGCTGCCGTCGACCGTCGTGTTGCAGCCGCGCGTAACTGTCCAGCTGCACTTCTTCCCCTTGACGCGTGCGCACCCGCGGACGCTGCACCGCTACTTTCTGCCCAGCAAACACCACGTAGCCCGATTGCTGACCCCATCGCAAGCAACTCGACGCCGCATCCGGTTGGTGGCGCGGCCCTACGCGTCGCATCACTTCATCTTCGATCACGGCACGAATGATCTTCAACCCCGCCAGCCCGGTCAGGTGTTCGACCTCTGGCTGCAACTCCTCCCACACCTCCACCAGCGGCAGCGGTAACCGCACCGCCACTTCTTTGCTTCCCAGCACCTCGAACTTCTTCGTGGACTTCTTCCCACTGCTCTGGTATCTGTCGGCCATAGCGGCTCTCCTCTCTAAAAAGAGTTCTCATCCCGGACTCTATCCGAGTCCGGGCCGAGAGCCGCTACTTCCTTCTTCAGGTTTCAACTAAAGGCGGGACAACTTCAGCATAAACCCATAAAACTTATTGCTGGATTCCGTTTTCGTGCAAGGCCATTAGCACCGCGTCTTCCACCGGATTTCGATAGTATTTTGCCCGGCGGCCGTACGGCCGGAAGCCTATTCGTGTGTAGAACACGATCCCGGTATCGTTGGATGCCCGCACTTCCAGATAAGTCTGCCGCGCTCCCGCCATTTTCGAGTATTCGAGGACTGCGGTCACCAGTCGCGTTGCAATCCCTTGCCGGCGCAAGGACTTATCCACGGCCAGATTCAGGATCTCGAATTCATCCGCGGCGACTCTGCCAATCAGGATCCCCGCCACACGCCCATTCACCTCGGCGACCCAAACCGTGCCTTCAGCCGCGGAGCAAATCAGGCTCTCCTTCGACCACATCGATGCTTCCGGGCTTCCCTCCAGGATCGAGAGCACAGCGGGAGCATCCGGGTCGCACATTCGCCGAACCTCTACCGTCCTGAGGTGGCTGGCTTGATGGCTGCGGGAAGGCATTACCCATCCTTCCATTTGGATTCCGCGTCTGAGCGCCGTACGTAATTTGCATCGAGGCGCATGGCATCGACCAGAATCCCGTCCAAGGCTCGCCGGTGTCCTAGTCGCCCAATCGCAGGGGCCAGCGCTGCGGACACTTGCACGATCCTGGTGTCCGGCAAAGCCTCCCTGAGGCGCGACACTGGCAAAACCTCAGGAGTTGGCGAGACAAGCTGAACCTCTTGGGATGGCTTCCCCTTCACCAGATCCAGAAATTCGTCCGGTGAAAGGACCGACTCATCGCTGGCAAGCTCGATACCGCTGTTATCGCCCTCAATCCTTCGGTAAATCGCCCCGAACAACTGCCCCCTGCGGCCGTCCAGGAATGGCGCGATCCAGCGCGTGCACTGGGATAGCGGTGCTCCGGCGGTCAGATATTCTGAAGCAATAGCCTCCAGCCCGCTGACCGCGGCGATGGGCTTGCCGTGCACCTCCGCCCAGGCCTTGACCGCCGTCAAGCCCACTCGCAATCCAGTGAAGGAGCCGGGACCCGCCGCGACCGCAAAGAGGTCGACTTGGTCCATACGGAAGCCTGCCCTATCGTGCAGCAGCGCGAGATCGCTGAAAAGACGCGTCGAATAGGGAGTTTCTTCATACCCGGAGACCTCTGCCAGGACTTCTGAGTCGCGTAACAACGCGGCGCTACCCATTCGGGAGCTTGTATCTACGGAAAGAATCAGCATTTAGCCATTCTATCGCATCGCGAGGCTCTGACGCCGATCGAAGAGAATTGCTATAGGGGGAAATTGTTAATTTGCAGTAAAAATTGCTGTGCAATTCAGAGACCATTCCCGAATCAAAAAATCGCATAACTTGCTGATTCTAGAAGAAATATCTTGACTTCACTGCGAGACTGTTTCAGTATTATTGAAGCTTACCTCGAGGGGGCTTCCGACCATGGACTACAAGATTGGGGACAAGGTCGTCTATCCGAACCACGGCGTTGGGATGATCGAGCAAATCAATTTCGGGGTTCTGAACGGGCGCACGGAAAAGTACTTTATGGTTAAGATCCTTGCAAGCGGTCTTAAAGTTATGGTTCCGGCAACTAACGCGGAGTCGGTGGGTTTGCGGCATGTCATTCGAAACGGGGAAACGCTAAAGGTTTTGAGTTTTCTCGAAAAGGGAAAGCCCAATTCGCACCACGATTGGAAACACCGGTTCAAAGAGAATTCCGAACGCATGCGAACCGGCGAGCTGATCGAAGTAGCAGCCGTATTGAAAAGCCTGGTATCGCTCAGCCGCACTAAGCCGCTTTCCTTCCGCGAAAAGAAAATGCTCGAACGGGCCAAATTCCTCCTCGTCAGCGAACTCGCCACCGCCCGGAATACCTCCGCAGAAAACGTCGAAGATGTCCTGATCAAGTCTCTTGCGAAAGCGCGTTTGCAGATGCCTTCACCCATGGAAAAGCCAGAAGGCGTCGAGTTCTAGACGCTATTCTTATTTTCTCGGCATTCAGAAAAGCCTCAAGGCAAGGACGCCTTGGGGCTTTTTCTTCAGTGCGCGCATTCTCTACCATCTTGTAGGACACACTTCGGCCTGTCGGGGTTAAATTTCAGCCACCACAAAACTAAACCGACAGGCTGAAAGCCTGTCCTACCTCTCAAATTTGCCCCAGCCACCGCCGCCCGGCGTTTCAATTCGGATTACGGCGCCTGCCAAGGCTCGAAATGTGCACTTCGATGGCAGGCTTTGCGCCTTCCCATTTACCACGATTTCGTTTTTCCCCGTGGCACCCGGAGAGCCGCCCATCAGTCCGTAGGGCGGCAATTTTCTGCGGTCGGATAGAATCCCTGCTTGGACCTCGGTCAGCATTTCAATCTCGCGCACGATTCCCTCCCCTCCAGGAAATTTACCGGCACCGCTGGAATTTACACGTAACGAGTAGCGACGGACGCGCACCGGGTAAACGTGTTCAAGCACCTCCGTGGGCGTGTTGAGGGTGTTGGTCATGTGGCTGTGGGTTGCGTCGTTCCCGTGGGACTGCCACCGCCCGTTCCGCCTGCAATCGTTTCATAATACGCAAACGGCTCGCCGCCGTGGCGGGGGTCGCGTCCTCCGAACGAAAGGTTGTTCATCGTGCCTTGGCTGGCGGCGGGAATACTCGCGGGGATCGCGCGAGCGAGGGCCTTTAGAAGCGTGTCCACAATGCGCTGGGACGTTTCCACGTTTCCGCCGGCGACCGCCGCCGGCGCGAGGGCATTCACAATCGTTCCGGCAGGGGCAATCAAGTGAATCGAACGCATCAGTCCCGAGGTGGCCGGGACTTGCTCGTCCAGCAGGCAGCGAAAGACGTAAAAGACGGCGGATTCCGTAATGGCTGCGACCGCATTGACGCTGCCGGCGCACTGCGGCGAGCTCCCGGTAAAATCGACCTCCGCGCTTTTCCCGCGGATGCGGATTGTAACGGCGATGCGCTGCGTCCGATCCGTGACGCCGTCATCATCCAGAAAATCTTCGGCGCGGTAGACACCGTCGGGAATCGCGCCGATTGTGGCGGCCATCATCCTGGCCGAATAGTCCAGCAGATGGCGCCCACAGGCCAGAACTTCCCTGCTGCCGTATTTCGCGACCAGCGCGATCAAGCGGCGCTCTCCGATACGGCATGCGGCGATCTGCGCGGTCAGGTCTCCCTCGCGCTCGCGCGGGGTGCGCACGTTGGCAAGAAGGATTTCCAGCACGTCGCGCACGATGCAGCCGTGTTCCATAATTTTTACGGGAGGGATGCGCAGCCCTTCCTCAAAAATTTCGCGCGAGAGTCCCATCGATCCGGCATGAGCTCCCCCGATATCGGCGTGGTGCGCCCGATTGGCGATGTAAAACAATGGCCGGAGGGAACGTTCTGCAAAGACCGGCATGACCATGGTCAAATCCGGAAGATGCGTGCCTCCGGAATAGGGATCGTTCAGCAATGCGACGTCCCCGGGCCCGAGTTTCAGCGCGCACAAAGCTGCGTCGACGGACATAGGCATTGAGCCCAAGTGCACGGGCATGTGGTCGCCCATCGCCAGAACGTCCCCGGAAGCGTCGAATACGGCGCAGGAATAATCCCGGCGCTCTTTGATGTTGGGAGAGAAAGAGGAGCGGCGAAGCGCGGCGCCCATTTCTTCCGCGACAGAATGGAATAGATTCTTGAAAATCTCCAGGCGTGTCGGATCGACTTTTGTCGGCTTCGGAGGCTTCGTTGGCTTCATCCTTGACTTCATCGGCGCGGTTCCAGGACGAGGTTTCCATGGCGATCGACGCGGCCGGCCCAGCCAAGAGGGATGAGCGTCGTCGCGCTGTATTCGGTTACGATCGCAGCGCCGAGGATGCGGTTTCCTGCGTTTAGCATTGAGCGGTCATAGATCGGAGTTCCGTTCTTGCGGCGACCTGGAAGGCACCCGTGAACCCGGAAACGAGCGCCGCTGACGCGCTTGGTCCGCCAGGGCTCAATTTCGGCAGACTGGGCTTCGGGGTCCGTCCCATGAAGCGTGCGCGAATATTCACGACCTCACAGTTGCGGGCAGGATCGGAATAACCGTAGCGCCTTTCGTGGGCTCTATGGAAGGCGGAAACGACGTCGCCATGGAAAGGCACGTTCAATTCGTATGATTGCCCGGTGTAGCGCACGTCGAGAGAGCGGTAGATTCGAACGAAGCCGCCGAAAATCCCTCGGCGCGCAGTTGCTTGCGCCCCTGTCGCTCCAGGGCGGCAAACGCCGGTGCGAGTTTAGACCTCGCTTCAGGCGCGTTTCGAACCTGCAGGCGCACGGTGCGCGACCAATCTTTGGTGACATCCGCGCGCAGGATGCCCAGAGCGGAGAGCGCGCCCGGAAAACACGGCACGAGGACGCGCGGAATCTCCAGCGCCGCGGCCAGTTCGCAGGCATGCAGCGCGCCCGCGCCGCCGAAGGCCACCAGCGTGTAGTCGCGCGGATCGTGACCCCGTTCCACGGAAATGACGCGAATGGCCTTTTCCATCACCGCGTTAGCCACGTCCACGATGCCTTGCGCGAATGCTTCGACCGACGCGGTCGATCCACGCTGGCAATCCATGTAGCGGCGTGCGCGAGTCAAGTCCAGATGGAACGCACCGCCCAACAGGCCGGATTGCGGTATGCGGCCCAGCACGAGATTCGCGTCCGTCACCGTGGCACTTTCGCCGTGCCCGTAGCAGATCGGGCCGGGCTCGGCTCCTGCGCTCTCCGGGCCGACGCGCAGCGCGCCCCCGCGGTCAAAGCGCGCGATGGAGCCACCGCCTGCGCCCACGGTGTGAATGTCCAGCATGGGAACGGCGATTGGCATTCCTGACACGACGCTCTCAGACGTCGTCGCCAGAGAGTCCTCGGAGGAGCCGTCCATGAGAGCTACATCGGTTGAGGTCCCGCCCATATCGAATGAAATAATGCGCGCGTATCCCGCTTCCTTCGCCACGTATTGGGCTCCAAGAACGCCTCCAGCCGGGCCGGAAAGGATTGTCCGAACGGGTTCGCCGGAGGCAGCACGGGCCGAGAGAATTCCCCCGTTCGACTGCATGATGCGAACCCTCGCAAGGGCGGGCGTTTTCATCGAACGTTTCGACTGAACGGCACGAGGGGGCGCTTGCGCGCGAGCGATTTTTTCGATTTCCGACAAATAGCTACTCATCACCGGAACGAGGTAGGCATTCACGACGGTCGTGGAGGTCCGTTCGAATTCGCGATACTCGGGCAGAATTTCGTGCGAGACCGAGACGGAAAGTCCCGTTTTGGACAGGGCCTGCGCCAGCGCTTTTTCGTGTGCCGGATTCACGAAGGAAAAAAGCAGACAAACGGCGAAAGAGTCCACTCCGCTGCGCACGGCCGCGCGCACGACTCGGTTAATTTCGGCGCGCGAGGGGGCGAGCACGACGCGCCCCTCGTAGTCGAGCCGCTCACGCAATCCCAGGCGGCGCGCGCGCGGGACGAGCGGCTCGGCTTTCTGAAACAGTAAATTGTAGAGCTGCGGGCGCGCCTGGCGGCCGATTTCCAGGACGTCTTCGAAGCCCGCGGTCGTGACCAGAGTGATGCGGCCGCCCTTGCGCTGAAGCAGGGCATTCGTTCCCACCGTGGTCCCGCAGATAAATTCCAGCTGCGATGAATCCGCGCCGCCGGCCAGGATTTTTTCGGCGGCCAGGAGAATCGCGTCCGCGGGCCGGCTCGGAGTCGAAGGAACCTTCAAAATTTCAAGACGACCGCCGCGCAGAAAGACGCAGTCGGTAAACGTGCCTCCGGTATCAAACGCGATGCGCATCCCAGCGTGGATTGTAGCGCAGGTTGAGAGATTCACACTTGACAGCTAGAAGAGTTGGCGGCCGCGGCGGTTTCCGAGATTCCGGTTTCGTGCGCGCTGTTCGGAATCCGGTCTGGACGACAGGTGTGTGGAGGTATTGAACGCCCAATCTAAGAGCCAGCGATCCGGAGGCAGGTCAAGACACCGGAGTCCCGGGAGCGAAGCACTGAGGATTCTCAGACGGAATGCCGTCGGCTTCGTGCGCGAGAACCGGAGTCCAGGCCGTCGCCATTCCGCAACGCTGGCATGCGCGCACAACGTCCCGGTCCGCGGCCTGGGCATCCGATTCGTGCTTGCGGATGCCAAGCGTCTCACGGGTCTTGCAGCGCGTACATTCGAACAGCGCGCGGAGTGTTTCTTTCTCAGATTCCGTCAAGTGCGGAAATTCAATGCCCCAAATGTCGCTGTGTGAGCTTACCAGCTCCAAGCCGTATGTATAGGTATGGGATTTCGACGCGATTTTACGAACAACGCGGACCTGCGCCTCCTTGTTCGTATCCTGCCGGCGAATAATCATCTCCTGATCGGGCGCGAGTTTGCGCCGCGAAATGACCTTGGAGCCGTGCCGGCTCAACTCGACGGTATTCGTATTTTCCGAAAAGATTTTGCCCTCCAGATCGCTACCAATCAGGACCACAGCGATCTGTTTTTTGATTCGCTCGCTTTGCCGGAAAAATCCCGCACGAGTCACGGCCGCGAGCGGCGATGCGAACGCCCCGGTCGAAGACAACGGCGAACTCTTCGTATTCGCCACGGAGTTGCTTTGCTCGAGCGCATCGGCTTTACGCTTGGCTTTCGTGGCGTACAGCCGCTCGTCGGCACGTTTGATCATCGTTTCCGGCGTATCCTGAGTTTGGTATTGAGCCATCCCATGGGAAAAGGAAACGGGAATCTGGTTCCCGTTCAGGGTCAATACAACCGAACCCATTCGCGACAAAATCACTTTAACCATTTCCGGCGAACACTCGGGCAGAATCACCAGGAATTCATCGCCCCCAATGCGTATGGGCACATCGCAAGAGCGAATAGCTCTCTGCAGGCGGCGAGAAAATTCTTTCAGGGCCAAGTCTCCAGCCGCGTGACCGTACGTGTCGTTAATTTCCTTGAATCGGTCAAAATCGATCGCCAGCAGAAGCAATGGCTCATCCGATTTCTTCGCTCGTGTAACTTCTTCCTTGAGACGTGTTTCACCAAAGCGCCGATTGTATAACCCGGTCAGCGGGTCCAGAATCGACAATCCGTAAAATTGCTCGCCGCGGACGCGGTTTTTTGTAGCTGCGTCCGTCTGTTCGATCAAATCGGCGCGAAGCCGCTGGAGCAGGCGGCGCAGGTGATAAAGCGAGAACACGCCGGTAATCAGCGTCAGGCCAAGCAGCCCGTGAATCAGGAAACCGGCATCGAGTTTAAGAAATGGGATCGGGCGGGCGTGCTGCGACGAATACGAATAAAGGGCAATTGTCGCTGCCTGGAGCACGGCCATCAGCGCAGCGCTCCACAGGTGTCCGGAAGTAATTCCATCCAGCACCTGCAAGCTGTGCTGGAATTCTTCGCGTCTGGTCGCCTCGGTCCCGCGTGAATTGGATGACATTATGTTTGCGACCCGCCCTCGGGAATATCGCTGAATGCCTGGAATTCAGGCTGCCGTTGCTTCGAGGGCGTCACCGCCGGACTGCCAATACGCAGCAGCCGAACGGCGATACCGTACTCGAAATCGGATCGTTCATCGACACGCACGACCTCGCCGATATATTCGAAGTTGAAGCACCCAAAAGCCGGGATCACGTACAACTGCATGCCCTGACGATACGCCTCACTCCGGTTGGTCACGAAATAGAAGCCGCTGCGGCTGAAATCGGTCATGGTCCGCACTTCTTCGAAGTGAACGTTTTTCGGGTCGGCGGGCTGCACATAGACCGGACGCGCCAACCGCGTGCGCGGCTCGCGGCGCCGCTCCCCGTGATCCGCCTCGGAATCCTGGATTGCGTGTGAAAAACATCTTTGAAGCAGTTCGTTCATCACAAGTTCCACCTAAATTCAGCGTTTTCCGCTGAAGGATCTTAGGAATCGCAATTTCGTCTTTACCCTGTGAGTGCTCCGGGAAACCGTACTGCACTTGACGACAAGAGAGGGTATCGTCCGGTCCCGAATTGGGTCCATAGAGCGACAGTACTGTCGGAATGCACCGAAAGTTTTTTGGGAATGCCTGCCGATCCAGAGTGCGTGGAAGGCTAAGAATCAAAAACAGTTAGGTAAGGGGCAGGTTGGGTTCGGCGTTCAAGTCTCCCGAAGCCAGGTCTCCAGCCAGCAGGTGCGGATAGGCAGCCGCGGCGATCATGGCGGCATTGTCGGTGGAGAGCGCGCGGCTGGGGAAAAATACGTTGACGTCCGGGCTGGCCTTGGAGGTGAAGCGGTCGCGTAATTCAGAGTTGGCGGCCACGCCCCCGGAAACCAGAATTGTGCGCGAATTCGTTTCTGACGAGGCTTCCAGGGTTCGCGCTACCAGGTCGCGTACCACCGCGGTCTGAAATTTGGAGATCACTGAAAGAGTTCGCGCGCTGCAAAGCGGAAAAAGATCGGATGCTTTTCTTTTGCCTTCCTGGAGCGCTTTCTTGCGGATTTCGATTTCTGGGGCAAGCTCCGGATGAGCGCGCACGTAATACAGCACAGCGGTCTTGACACCGCTGAAACTGAAGTCGAAGGGATTGCCTTTGATCTTCACGGGGCCGAAATTTGGCGCGGCGTCTCCGCGGAATTTTTCGCCGGACGCGGCGGATTTGGCGGCGAGTTGGTCAATAATCGGCCCGCCGGGATAACCGAGCGCCAGAAGTCTCGCGACTTTGTCATAGGCTTCGCCTGCAGCGTCGTCGCGCGTGCCTCCAAGACGCCGGAACTGAAAACCGCGGCCATCGGCGTCGCCGTTCCGGGTTGAACGCTGCACGTGGTAAAGAAGCGTGTGCCCGCCGGATACTATGAGGCAGACCGCCGGCAGTTTAGGCTCAACTCCACCGATGTGCGCTTCCAGAAATACGGCGTGTACGTGCCCTTCGAGGTGATTGACCGGAACCAGCGGCTTGCCCAGTTCCGAAGCCAGCACCTTGCCGTATGTCACCCCGACCAGCAACGAGCCGACCAACCCGGGGCCTTGGGTTACGCCTACGGCGTCGATGTCTCTAAAGTCCAGACCCGCTTGAAAAAGCGCTTCGCGTACCACGGGAACAATTTGGCGGAGATGTTCGCGCGAGGCCAATTCGGGGACAACACCGCCGTACTTGCGGTGAATGTCGAGCTGTGAAGAGACCACGCTGGATAGAATTTTCCGGCCGTCCACGACGACAGCCGCGGCTGTTTCGTCACACGAAGACTCGATTCCGAGGATGCGCGTTGGCATGCTTGTTTTCCGCCTGAAGAACCATTTATGTTAGCACAGGCGCGGAACTCGCCGTCGCCGCCGGCAAATTGTGCGTGGACTTGACGGCGGGCGCTCCTGTTCTTTTAGCTGCGACGAAAGTCGCGCAAGCCAGGGTTTTCTGCACAACGGCATCCGCACAACCGAAAACCCACCTCTGACCGCCGGCATCGAACAGGACTGTCAGTTAACGATTGAGAAGCCACCCAAGAAATTGTCATTCTTTGTGCCGTGTGAGTGGTACACTGATCGCGTTTTCCGCACTCCTCCCGCCGTGCGCCGACGGGCGTCGGCTCTCGCACGAGAACAACGAAGCGTCGGAAGAAGCCGGGCAACGTGGAATTCTGTCTGGCCAGCCCATCGAAAGCGAAGAAGACAACGATGAAAATATTGCTCTACAGCCCGGACAATGGCGTAACACGAAATTTCATGCCGCATCTGTGGATGTTTCTGCTGCAGTCGCTGACACCGCCGGGTCACGAAGTCGTGCTGATTGACGGCAACGCGCAGCCAATGGACGAGGCCGGCATCGCGCGCTATGTGCGCGAGAACAACGTCGGGCTTGTGGGAATCGGCGCCATGACGCGGATGATCGCGAAGGCCTATCGGATGGCGGACGCCGTGCGGGCGGTGGGCGTTCCCGTAGTGATGGGCGGCCCGCACGTTACGGAAATGCCAGGCGAAGCTTTGGGCCGGATTACCGGGAATCGCCATGCTGACGCGGTCGCGCTGGGCGAAGCGGATGAAACCTGGCCGAAAATCGTGGCGGACGCCGAGCGCGGCCAGCTTAAGGAAACGTACGCTCCCGTGGATGAATTCGGACAGGAGCGTAAACCCAGCCTTCAGGATTACCCTGCCATCCCATGGGACCGGATCGACCTGGACCAGTTCAACGTCGTTCCCAGGTCCCTGGCGCCGATGCTGAAACGGTTCCGCGATGGCTGGGGATCGTTCCGCATTATTCCCGTGGAGTCCGGGCGCGGATGCCCGTACGGCTGCGAATTTTGCACCGTGACTGGCTTCTTTGGAGATTCGATCCGTTTCCGAAGCAACAAAAGCGTCGTGGACGAATTGCTGCTGCTGAAGGCCCGCGCCAAGCGCGAGGGCGGCCAGATCGCCGTGTTCTTTATCGATGACAATTTTGCGATTAATCCTAAGCGGACGAAATCGCTGTTGCGGGACATCATCGCGGCGAATGCCCAGGTGCATTGGGTGGCCCAAATCAGCGCCAACCTTTTGCGCGACCAGGAGCTTGTCGATCTGATCGCAGCCGCCGGCGGAAAATGGATTTTCATCGGCATGGAGTCCATAGACGTAGCCAACCTGGCCGACGTGAACAAAGGTTTCAACAAGCCCGGGGAGTACGCGGCCGTGCTGCAAAGGCTGGCGGACCGCAACGTCTTCGCGATTACTTCCTTCATGTTCGGAATGGACAACGACACGGTGGGAGTAGCGGAACGAACGCTGGCGCAAGTTCGCACCTGGCCCGCTGGACTGCCTGTGTTCGGACTCATCACGCCCCTGCCGTCCACGCCGCTGTATGCGCGGCTGGAGGCAGCGGGGCGCCTGACGCGGCCTAAACATTGGGAGGAATTCATACCCTTTGCGATGGCCCATACGCCATTAAAAATGAGCATCGCGGAAGCGCACGCCGAGGTCAAATACGGATGGGCGCAGGCGTATAGTCCGGAGGCGATCGCCCAGGCCGTGCGCTCGTTCAGCCAAAAGCCGCTGGCTTACCGGATCAATATTCTTGTCGCGCGCTTGTGCTTTCGGGGGATTTATTTCCCGCAGATGGGCGCGATGGCCTGGGTGAAAGTGATCGGCGAAAACGCGCAGACCATCTGCGACATCGTGCGAGAAGGCTTCCGCGACTGGCTCAGCGGATTGTGCAAGCAGCCTTCCCGGCCCGCCACCACCAGCGCGGCCGGCGATTGAAATCACGGCCGCTGGCTGCGGCTGTCAACACGGCAACGAAACGCATACGCAATTCCCCGCTTGATTCTTCGCCGCGGACCCTCAGAATACCGAAGTGCACACATTGGAAAAGATTAGAATTTGGGTATTCTCAAGCGAAGGACGGATTGACACCCGCCGCCGGCGCCACGTAATGTGGCTCTTGGGTGTACAAAATCGATGAATGAAAAGCCGAAGCGAGTTCGCAAAGCAGTTCTCCCCGCCGCGGGCCTGGGCACGAGGTTCCTGCCGGCGACCAAGGCGCAGCCCAAGGAAATGCTGCCCGTGGTCGACAAGCCGCTGATCCAATATGTGGTCGAGGAGTGCGTGGCGTCGGGAATCGACAACATCATCATCGTTACGGGCCGGGGAAAAAACGCGATTGAAGATCACTTCGATTCCTCGCCGGAGCTGGAAAGTTTCCTGGAAGAGAAAGGCAAATCGGAGTTGGCTCAGCTGGTGCACGATATTGGAAACATGGTGCACTTCAGCTACACCAGGCAGAAAGAACCGCTGGGCCTGGGACACGCCGTGCTGGTGGCCAAGGAGCTGGTGGGCAACGAACCGTTCGCCGTGCTGCTCGGCGATGTGATCATTCCGGGAGCCAATCCCGCAACCAAGCAGTTGATCGGCGTGTATGAACGAACCGGGAAGGGCGCCATTGCTGTCGAAGAGGTTCCACGGGAAAAGACAGGCCTCTACGGAATCGTCGACGTCGAACAGAAGAACGGCGCGGGCGAGAATTACCGCGTCCTGAAGATACGCGACCTGGTCGAGAAACCCAGCCCCGCCGAAGCGCCCTCGACGCTGGCGGTAACCGGGCGCTATCTGCTGCCTCCCGAGATTTTCGATTGCCTCGAACGCACCAAACCCGGGCGCGGAGGAGAGCTCCAACTGACGGATGCGCTGCGCCTGCTGGCGCAAGAGAGCGGTTTGTTCGCCTATGTCTATGAAGGAAAATCGTACGATGCGGGCGACAAGCTTGGGTTTTTGAAAGCCACCGTGGAAATTGGTCTCGAAAACCAGGAATTTGGCAGGGACTTCCGGGAGTATCTCCGAACGCTCAAGCTGTAACGATGGCCTCCGGGGTACTCGCTACATAAAGGCGCGCGGAATTATTTTCCCTTCGCTGCGCTTCCGGTTTTCTTCTGGTCTTTCGACGAGGAAGAGGATTTGGAATCCGATTTTTCTGCCTTCTCGGATTTCTCGGTCTTTTCCCCCTTCTCGCTTTTTTCGCTCTTTTCGTTCTTGTCGGACTTGCCTGAATCGCCGCCGGCTGTCTTCCGGCCGTAATCGGTGACGTACCATCCGGAACCCTTGAACTGGATCGCGGGAGCGGTGATCACGGACTCGACTTTGCCGCCGCAGTGCGGGCATTTTTTCAGATGCGGCCCGTTCAGGTTCTCGATCTTGTCAGTGTGGCGCTTGCATTTGAGACAGGCGTATTCGTAGAGCGGCAATTCCGTTCTCCTTCAGCGTCAAGATGGAATCTGTTTATGTTAACACGGGGCACGTCCGGGAACGGTGTCTGTCTCTGTGGACCCTCGCGAGTGCGGCTTCAGCGTATGCGTCTTCGTGCCGTTCCGGTACCGCTGCTATAGTTTCGATCTACTCTCGCACGAACCAAAATCCACAGGCTGAAGCCTGCGCTACCAGCTGCGTCGAAACATCCGCGGCTCGCATGTTAAACTTTCTCGGATGAGGGACGCATGAATACGGACGTGCAGGACAATTCGCCCACCGGATGCCTCTACCTGGTGGCTACGCCGATCGGGAACCTTGAGGATATTACGCTGCGCGCGCTTCGCGTGTTGAAGGAAGCGGACTTGATTGCGTGCGAAGATACCCGGCAGACGCAGAAATTGCTGCAGCACTACTCGATCCTTAAAGAAATGGTCAGCTATCATGCCCACAATGAGCTGACGCGCGCGCCCGAGCTGGTGATCCAGCTTGAGCAGGGCGCGCAAGTCGCGTTGGTGAGCGACGCAGGAACTCCCGTCGTCTCCGATCCTGGACACCGGCTGGTTGTTCTATGCCTGCGGCATCATATTCCCGTGGTGCCGATCCCGGGGCCATCGGCGTTTGTGGCCGCGCTGGCCGCTTCCGGTGTGCCGACGGATGAATTTCTGTTTGTAGGATTCCTGCCGTCGCGAGCGGGCGCGCGGCGAAAGAAACTCGACGCATTGAAATCCGAACCGCGGGCGCTCGTGCTGTATGAAGCGCCACACCGTCTGGCAGATACCCTGGCGGACGCCGCGGATATTCTGGGGCCGCGGCACGCCGTGATTGCCCGCGAAGTTACCAAAATTCACGAGGAATTTTTGCGCGGGTCGCTCAATGAACTTCGAGATGCGGCACTCGAGCGCGCTCCGCGAGGCGAAATCACGCTCCTGATCGGGCCGGCTGAAGAGGGCGAAGCGCTGGCAGTTCCGTCGGTATCACTGAGGCAGCGCGTCGAGCAACTCGAATCGGAGTCTGGGCTGGATCGTAAAGCGGCGCTAAAACAGGCGGCGCGGGAACGCGGGCTCGCGAAGCGCGAAGCGTATAAGCAACTGTTGCTGGAAAGATGAACCCGATAGGACAGGCTTCAGCCTGTCGGTTTCTGATCGTCCTCGAAAGCTTCGGATCCGACGTGAGCTGTAGGAATTCCTACACGTGTCTAAATCAGACAGGCCGAAGGCTGTCCTACAAATTACACTTACGATTACACTTCCTGAGCGAAAAACGCGTCCACGCGGTCCAGAATTTCGGCCGTGGTGCGGGCCGTATGCACGTTTCTGCGGAGTTCCCCGCCATTTCTCACGCCGTGCGTAAAATAACTGGTGAACTGCTTCATTCTGCCGATGGCGTCAGGCCATTCGGTGTCGACCAGATTTCGGAAATACATCGAAAGCAACTGGTAACGGTCCCACTCGCTCGGCTCGGCGTAGCAACCCGTTGCGGCGAATTCGGCGATCTGGCGGAAAATCCAGGGATTGTTTGACGCGGCGCGTCCGATCATTACTGCATCGCATCCGGTTTCGCGCAGCATGCGCAGGGCGTCGCCGGGCGAGTTAATATCGCCGTTTCCGATCACGGGCATGCGCACGGCCTGCTTCACGTGGCTGATGACGTTCCAATCGGCGCGCCCCGTATATCCCTGCGCGCGCGTGCGGGGGTGAACCGCGATCCCTTCGACGCCGATTTGCTCGGCGAGGCGGGCAACTTCCACCGCCACGATCGAATTTTCGTCCCATCCCGCGCGAATCTTGATGGTCATCGGGATTCGCACGGCGGAGCGCACCGCGCGGAGAACCTGCTCGAGCGCCTTCAAATCGCGCAACAGGCCCGAGCCGCCGCACTTGACGACTTTTCTTGCCGGGCAGCCGAGATTCACATCGACAATGTCAAAGCCCAATTGCTCGACCATTCCCGCAGCGCGTCCCATCACCTCGGCGTCAGCGCCGAACAACTGGCCGGTGATGGGATGTTCGTCCGGAGCGAAGAAAAGATAGCGCGACGTGCGGGCGGAGTTGCGCGTGATACATTCCGCGCTGGTGAATTCGGTCATGATCAGGCCGCATCCGCCGAGGCTGCGAATCATTCGGCGAAAGACGGTGTCCGTTACTCCCGCCATGGGCGCGAGGACCGTGCCGGGGGAAATGTGCTTGTCGCGAATTGAAAAGGGCGCGGGAAGCATTTCGATTTAGAGTAATCTCTCGTCCAGATTCTGCGTTTTGAACTCTGCAACAGGTGTGACAGGCGCGTCAACAGCCACGGGCGTAACTGGCTTCTGCACCGCCACTGGCGCGGCCAGCCGGGACTGCCGCGTTGCGGCGTTTTGCGGCGCGACAGAGGCCAGCGCGGAAAGATGAGCCGCCAGAGCCTGCCGCGAACCGTCAAAGAATCCTTCCACAATTTTGTCGACAGCCTTCAGGCGGGCTTCTTCGGCGCTCATCCGCGCCTGGTAATGAAATGCGCGGCCCACTTTTTGGCGAACCACGATTCCCTTCTGCGCCAGGCGATCCATGATGGTTAAAACCGTCGTGTAGGCGCGCGGTCGGGATGCGGCTAGGGCGCGATGGATGTCCCGCACCGTGCCGTCGCCCATGGGCCAGAGAACGCTGAGGCACTCCAGTTCGAGCGGAGCCAGATCCAGAATGGAATGTCGCAGACCCGCGGGTCGCGACGATTGAGGGATTGCCACGCCGCTATTCGTTTCCATCGGAAGGGCCTCCGCTTTCCGCCGCGACTTCAGTCGGGGATACTTTGCCGGCGGGCGCTGACGCAGCGGACAAGTAGCGATCCGTTCGCAGCAAGCGCCGGCTGAGAGCGCCGCTGAAGCCGGTCCAATTGCCCTCGCCCTCGTTGGAATCGAGAGCGGAGCGGACCGCGCCCATCTTCGAGTCCAAGTCGTCCAGGTAATGGAGCAGCAGCGCTTCGCGGAACATGGGAAGTTTGGGCGAGCCGAACTCATATTGCCCGTGGTGCGAAATGAGCATGTGCTGCAACAGGGTTTTCAATTCGGCCGGAAACCCCGCAATCGCGTCCATTTTTTTGGTGACCAGTTCGTACTCGAGCAGAATATGACCGAGGAGCTGCCCTTCGTCCGTATAGCCCAGGGAGCGCTCATAACTCAATTCCTTCAATTTGCCCACATCATGAAGCACCGCGCCAGAGAGCAACAGGTCGGCATCCGCTTCGGGATAATGGCTGAGTACCGCGCGGCAAAGATTGCACAGGCTGAGGACGTGCTCGAGCAAGCCGCCATAGTAGGCGTGGTGCATGACTTTCGCGGCAGGCGCCCGCTTGAGCCGCGGAACAATCTCCGGATCCCGCACAACGCTGTCGAGAAGTACCCGGAGCCATGGGTTTCCCACCGAAGAGACAACCTGCAGCAGCCTGGCGTACATCTGCTCCACATCCTCTTTGGAGTGCGCGAAGAAATCGGCGGGGTCTACTTCACTGTCTTCGGCGCGGCGGATTTTTTCAATGGCCAGCTGGAGTTTGTTGCGGTAATTTTCGACGCGCGCCTGAACCTTCACGAAGTCGTCGCGCTCGAACGAGGCCGCCATCAGGTCGAACCGGTCCCACATGCGGGCCTCGACGCGGCCGGTGCAATCGCCCAATTCCAGGCGCAGGTAGGTTTTTCCGTCGCGAGTGGCGCGGATTTCCTTGATACAGACGAGAAAATGGGAGGTAACTGTCTGGCCGTCCTGAAGGCTGGAGACAAAGCTCTGTTTCATGTTCCGGATTTCTTCTTCGGAAGAATGCCCCACTTGCGGCCGGACTTGGTCTTGGAATCATCCTTCTCCGGCGCCGCGGCAACTTCCTCAATCGGCTCGGCCTTCACCGCTGCCGTATCGGTGTACCCGGGCTTGATCTGCAGGTAACTATCTTCGCGGAGCGTGGTCAAGTAGGCGCGCATGGCCGGCTCCATTTTCTGCTCGTAAAGTTTATTGCTGATCTCCGGCTCGACTTTGTCCAGCGGCTGCTGGCCGGCATCGTACCGCTCGCGGACCTGCAGGATTTCAAACCCTGTTTTGGTTTCCATGACGTCGGTCATCTTGCCGCTATTGAGAGCAAAGACTTTTTCGGCGATCTTCGGGTCAAGCTGGGAGCGCTGGAATGAGCCCAACTCACCGTTCTGCGGGGCCGTCGGGCTATCGGAATAGCGCTTGGCCATTTCACCGAAATCATCGCCGTTATTCAGAATGCGGTCGCGCAAATTTTCGGCTTTCTTGCGCAACGCGGGAATATCGGCGACGGGCTTGCCTTCCGTCGATACGAAGATTTCGCTGAGGACCACCGTCTCCGGACGGACAAAATCAGTCTTGTGGTCGTTGTAATATTTGACGATGTCCTCATGGCTGACGATGATCTTGGAGCCGACTTCCTTGCGAATCAATTCCTGGGTCAGAAGCTGGTCGCGAATCTGGCTCTTGAAATCCTCATAATCCTGGCCGCTCTTGGTGACTTCGGCCTCCAAAGCTTCCATGGTAGGCAATTTATTCTGCTGGCGAATGGCGTCCAGGCGCTTGATGACGTCCGTGTCCACGTTGATGCCATCGTCCTTGGCGCGCTGCGTGAGCAGAGACTGATCGATCAAGTCGCGCAGCAGATCCTTGTTCTTGTCCGCGATTTCCGCGCGAATCTTCTCCGGAGTGCAGCCCGCGCATGCAGTCGGTTATCTCGCCTTCCAGCGAAGCTCGCGCTTTTTCCAGATCTTCCCGGGTGATGATCTCATTATTTACACGGGCGACGATTTCCTCGACCACCACGCTCTTGGTTTGCGCAGCCGCGGGAATCGTGAGACCCGCGAAAAGAATAGGAAAAATCAGCCAATGAATTGGTTTCATAAGGATCGCTCGTGCTCCAGTTTATCGCTTCGTTTCCAGCGGAAGCAACACGTTTCTGACGCTTTCCGCCACACGCCCGCGGCGATCCAGGCGCACCCACAGCGTGGCGTTCGGATCGAGGCGCAAGCCTTCCTTCTGCGAGCGGATAAATTTCACCAGGTTTTCCGGCGACAGGGGAGTCTCGGGATGAAATTTGATGGCCACTTCGTTGGCGCGTCTCTCGATCGATGAGATCAGCAGCCGCTCGGCCAGTCCCTTCAGCAATGCGTAGTCCAGTAAGTTGCCCACCGCGGGAGGCGGCGCCCCAAAACGGTCGGTGAGTTCGCTGTTGACCTCTTCCCTTTCGGCTTCGGCGGTGATGCCAGCGATGCGTTTGTACGTCCGCAGACGAAGATTTTCATTCGGGATGTATTCCTCCGGGATGCGGATGTCCAGCCCGAGGTTGATTGTCGCGCGCATTTCGGGTTTGACGTCCTCGCCCTTTTGCGTGGCCACGGCACGCTCGAGCATCTGTACGTACAGATCGAAGCCAATCGCGTTGATGTGCCCGTGCTGCTGCCCTCCCAGAAGATTTCCCGCGCCGCGCAGCTCCAGATCTAGCGCCGCGACACGGAATCCTGCTCCGAGGGCGCTGAATTCCTTGAGCGCTGCCAGGCGCCGGGTCGCCAGAGGCGTCAGCGAAACATCCTCCGGCACCATCAGATAGGCATAGGCGCGCTGATTCGAGCGACCCACGCGGCCGCGAAGCTGATAAAGCTCGGAAAGGCCGAAGCGGTCGGCGCGATTGATGAGGATCGTGTTGGCGCGCGGAATGTCCAGCCCATTTTCGACGATGGTGGTGCACACCAGGACGTCCGCCTCTCCGCGCACGAATTTGAGCATCACGGACTCGAGTTCTTTTTCATTCATCTGGCCGTGCCCGACCACCACGCGCACTCTGGGCACCAGCTTGTTGACCAGGCCCGCGATCGCGTAAATGGTTTCGACGCGGTTGTGCACCAGGAACACTTGCCCGTGCCGGGACATTTCTTCTTCAATCGCGCGGCGAATCAGCGACTCCGAAAATGGGGCCACCACGGTTTGGATGGCCAGGCGGTCCTTGGGCGGCGTTTCGATGACGCTCATATCACGCAGGCCCACCAGCGACATGTTCAGCGTGCGCGGGATGGGAGTCGCGGACAACGTCAGGACGTCAACGTTGAGCTTCAGCTCCTTTAGTCGCTCCTTGTGCGCTACGCCGAAGCGCTGCTCCTCATCCACGATCAGCAGCCCGAGGTCATGAAACTTGACGTCCTTGGAAAGCAGGCGGTGTGTGCCGATGACGATGTCCACTTCTCCGGCCTCCACGCCAGCCAGCACGGTTTTCTGCTCGCGCGGATTGCGGAAGCGGCTCAGCAGATCGACGCGAACGGGGAATGCGGCGAAGCGGCGCCGGAAAGTTTCAAAGTGCTGGAAGGCGAGCACCGTGGTGGGTGCCAGCACGGCCACTTGCTTGGAGTCCGTGACCGCTTTGAAAGCCGCGCGCATGGCCACTTCCGTTTTGCCGTAACCCACGTCGCCGCATAAAAGGCGATCCATCGGCAGCGGACGCTCCATGTCGCGTTTGACGTCGGCGATAGCGATGGCCTGATCGGGAGTTTCTTCAAACTCGAAGGCGTCTTCAAATTCCCGCTGAAACGCTTCGTCCGGAGAGAACGCGAATCCTTCTCCCGCTTTGCGGCTGGCATACAGCTTCAATAACTTCTCGGCCATATCTTCGACTGACTTTTTGACGCGGGCCTTTCGCGCCGTCCAGGTGCTGCCGCCGAGTTTGTCGAGCACCGGTTTTGCGCCTTCGACGGCGCGGTAACTTTGCACCAGGTCGAGCCGTTCGAGAGGAACGTAGAGCCGGGCGTCGTCCGCGTAACGCAGGCGCATGAACTCGCCGCGCGCGCCGCCGTTTTCGATCTGATGCAGGCCCTCGAATTGGCCGATGCCGTGGTCGACGTGAACGACGTAATCGCCGGGTTTCAACTCCGAAAAATCGCTGAAGAAACCGGCTGTCTTGGGCCGCCGCTTGGTGGCGGCCGGAAGCATGTTTTCAAAAACGTCGCCGGTGCCGTAGATGGCGACGCGCGCGTCCAGGAACACAACGCCATCCGTGAATGGCGCGCGGCACAAAACCACCGCGGGGACGCTTCCGGCCGAGGAATCTTCGGCCAGGCGCGCGCTAATGGCGTTTTCTTCCAGTTCGCCCAGCCGAAACGGAACTTCGTACTCGTGGCAGAGATCGGCGTAGCGCTCGAGTTCGCCCAGGCTTTCCGCGGCGAGAAGCACGCGCTCGCCCGCCGCCACCCGTTCACGCGCCTCCTCCATGAACGCCGAAACGTTGCCATGAAAGCTTGAGGTCGGCTGCGTTTGAATCGTGCGGGTTTCGGAGCCCTCGCTTTCCAAACCGAGGTGTTCGAGTTCCAGGCGGGGATGGCGCGAAAGCTGCTCCGGCCAGTCATCGGTGAAAAAATATGACGACATCACTTCCAACGATTCACGGCCAGTCGATTCGAGGTTCTCCGTCGCGTTTTCCAGAAACGCGCGGGAAGCTTCTTCGATGGCTCCGGGTTCGTCCACCAGGATTACGGTGTCGTCGTGCAGGCCGAAAAGGGATTGCGCATGAAGCGCGCGATCGGAGCCGTCTGAATTTCCGTTGCCTCCACCGAACGCGATCCCGGGGCGCTCGACCAGCGGCGGAAGCGTCACATGCTCGATCGGGCTTACAGAACGTTGCGTGTTGGGATCAAACTCCCGCAGGGATTCGACGGAATCTCCAAACAGTTCGAGGCGCACGGGGCGTTCGGCTTCGGCTGGGAAAATGTCAACGATGCCGCCGCGAACCGTGAATTGTCCGGGCATTTCCACCATGTCGTGGGATTCGTAGCCAACGCGGCGGAGATGGGCGACGAGATCGTCCAGAGAAACAGCTTCGTCGCGCGCCAGCGTGCGGGCTTGCTCTGCGTAATACGACGCGTCGGCCAGACGCATGCGCGCCGCGGCCACCGGCGCGACGACCACACGCGTCTGCCCGGTGGTAAATCGCCACAACGTCACGGCGCGGGTTTCGAGGATTTCCGCGTGCGGCGCGGCGTCCTGCCAGGGCAGAACGTCCATGGCAGGCAATACGTCCACCGAGGTGGCTTCCTGCCCGGCTAGCGCTGAGTAGAAAAATTGCATGGACGCAGCGAAAGTTTCGGCCCGCGCGCCGGACTCGACGAGAACGACCATGGGGCGCCGCAGTTCGGTCGCGACGATTGCGGCTAGCAAGGCTTTCGCCGTTTCCGTGAGTCCGGCGATGCGCTCGCGCCCCATTCCCTGGCGGAGCGAAACAATCGCGGATTCCAACACGGGATGCCGGCTCACGGATGCCAACGTCTCCGAAACCGAGGACAGAATCATGACTTGTTTTTGGGATCGCGCGGAGTGGCCGCAACGGCGGTGCCGCTGTTGCGGATTCGTTGGACCAGGCTCGTGGTGGAGTAACCCGAAGCCAGGGGGATGGAAACCACGCGCCCGCCGGCGGCCTCGACCTCCTCGCGTCCGGCGACTTGGTCGGGCGCCCAGTCCGCTCCTTTCACCAAGAGATCCGGAAGCACGCGGGCGATGAGTTCGCGGGGAGTCGGCTCATCGAAAATCGTCACGTAATCCACCGACGCAAGCGCGGCCAGGACCTCGGCGCGGTCCTGCTCGGCAACAAGCGGACGTTCCGGCCCCTTATTTCCGCGAACGCTGCGATCGCTATTAATGGCCACCACCAGCACGTCGCCGAGAGAGCGCGCCTCCGCTAAACATCTCACGTGGCCGGGATGGAGCAAGTCGAAGCAGCCGTTGGTGAAAACCACGCGGCGGCCGTCTCGCTTTTCGCGCGCCGTCTCCTGAATCAATTCCTGTTGCGAAACGATTTTTCCCATGGGAAACGTTCCGCGCAGCAGACTGCGCGGGAATGCACACACATTAGATGGCGAGTTCATACTACCATGCGAAGCGCGTGGCTGTTTCCGGCCGGGCGTGTCGACGGAAAGGGCTGCCCACGATTACGCGAACTTTCAGAGCGCGGGCTCGCCGATATTTTGCGTCGATTTAACTTGCATTTGTGACCCAAGTCACAGATGCTCCCCGTAACTAAAGGTATGGTTGGCCGTATTCCCATTGCTATTTGCGCAAGGGTTCGGCCGATTTTCGTTTGTTTGCACGGACAGTACGAAGCTCGAGCGGAGGCGGTGTTCCGCGCAACGGAAAGCGCTCGGCAGTAACGCGCTCAATCAGGAGGCGACAAGATGTGGGAAGCACTGGAACAAATGGGGTGGGTGAAGACTTTCGGCAGCACGGGATGGATGTATGCGAGCGTCTCCGTCATTCATTATCTGACGATGTTTTGGTTCATCGGATCGATGGCGGTGGTGGACTTGCGAGTGATGGGCGTCGCGGCGCGCAAAACGAAATCTCACGGAACTCTCCGCGCAGATATTTCCCTGGGCGTGGACGGGACTGGTCCTGGCGATCATTTCGGGATTTTTCATGTTCGCGACAGACGCGGGGGATTGGGCGCCCGATCCGGTATTTCACTGGAAGTTGGCATGATCGCCCTTTCGATCGTGTTCGCGTTCCTTGTGCAGCGTCTGGGTGCCGAAGTGGGCTGCCGCTCCGGAAATTCCGAACTGGGCAAAAATCATCGCCGCGATTGCGTTGCTGCTCTGGATTGTGACCATTCTGAGCGCGTCGGAAATTCCGGCGATGGAAGGTTTGGGATAGCGATCGGCATGCCGCGGCAGGCAACGTCGCCAATAGAAATTCACGACTCCGAAAGAAAAGAGGACGCCCGATATGTACGGACTGCTTCAGGGTTTCGCGAAATGGCTCGAGGGAACTCCGTGGGGAATCGGGGTCCGCACTTCGCTGTGGGCGTATCCATTCACCCAACTGGTTCATTTCACCGGCCTGTCCATTTGGCTCGGGACCAATCTGGCGCTGGACTTGCGGCTGCTCGGGCTGGGAAAGCGCCGCGAAACGGCCGCGCAGCTTCGGGACGATTTGTTCGCCTGGAATTGGATCGGCTTCTGCATCGTCGTGCTCGGCGGTCTTTCTTCTGTTTTCCTCGACCGCGACGACGTTTCTGGTCAACGTCGCGTTCCGCTGGAAGCTGGGCGTTTTTGTTCCGCTGGCGTTGCTCTGGCACATCTTCGTGCAATGGAAGGCGCGCGACTGGGGAGCGACGCAGGACGCTCCGGCCATCGCGAAATTTTCGGGTCTGGCGGAAATTTTGCTTGTGGATTTGCGTGATCACCGCGGCCGTCGAGATTCCCAACCACTAGCGCCGGAATAGTCAGGGATTGATTAACAGGATCTTCCGTACCAGTTACGCTCCACGCCTGCCGTTTCACCAATATTTTCTGGTATACTCCCGCCGAGGTTCCAACTGCGGCGAACGCCCCCGCACATTCGAACCTTTCTTTCCAGCGCCGGGTCCCGTGCCAGGCTCTGCCCTTTTCATCGAGGCGTTTGCATGCGTGAAATTGCGATCGTGGGTGGAGGACCGGCCGGTGCCATGTGCGGAGAAAGACTGGCTCGTTCCGGCTACGGCGTCACGATTTATGACGAGCACCTGGCGTGGGAAAAGCCCTGCGGCGGCGGCCTAACGCATAAAGCCATTCGGGCCTATCCATTCTTGCTGGATGGCCCTCATCCCAAAAAATTAATTCGCAGTGTGGAACTCATCTCCAGCAAAGGCCATCGCGCGCTGCTGTCCCTGGACCAGCCGATCGTGATCTATTCGCGAGTGGTGCTGAATGGCCTTCTTCTGGAACGCGCCGAGGCGGCTGGGTGCCGCGTGGTGCGCTCCCGTGTCAGTCAGCTGGATGCTGCGGGCGAGCGCGCCAAATTGACGATCGGCGGCGAATCCCGTGCCGAAGCGGATTTTGTGGTAGTCGCCGCGGGGGCTCGCAATTCCCTGCTGCCGGGCACGCGCCCGCTGGCGCGCAACGACCTGGAAATGACGCTCGGTTATTTTGTGCCGGCGCAGGCTGAAGGAATTTCCGTGAAGTTTCTTCATCACTTCGAGGGCTACCTGTGGTCTTTCCCTCGCTGCGATCATCTCTCCGTGGGAATTTGCGGCAGCATGTCCAAGCACACCAGCCAGGAACTGCGGCGCAAGCTGCACGCGTTTATGGACAGCGAAAAAATTCCGCGCGAGGGCGCGCGCTTTTACAGCCACGTGCTGCCATCGCCGCAAAAGCAGACCCTCTCATCGCGGCGCGTGGTTGGACGTAACTGGGCGCTGGTGGGTGACGCTGCCGCCTGGGTGGACCCGATTACCGGTGAGGGACTTTACTACGCGTTGCGCTCCGGAGAGTTGCTGGCGGAATCGCTGATCGCGCAGAAGCCCGCGGAATATCCGGCGCGGATTCGCAAGGCATTCTCCACGGACCTTGAATTTGCGACGCGGATCGCGCGCCGGTTTTACCGCGGACGATTCCTGGGGGGCGCGGTCGCGACCCGCATGATTCAGTTTATCGAGCGCAGCCCGACCTTTCGCGGGCTGATGGCGGACGTATTCGCCGGATCGCAGGACTACTGCAGCCTGAAACGCCGCTTGTGGGCACAGTGCGGCACGACCCTGACCGAAGTTGTCGGAAGCCTCTTGAAAAGCCAGCCGTCCCTTGCCAAGAGTCCATCCGCGGCCGGTCCGGAGCAGTTGCAATGACGCAGGACAATCCCGCGAAAATCGAGCCGGGCCTCGAAGGCTATTGCGAGCGGGTTGTGTCTCAGGACTGGACGCTGGCCCATTTTGATCCCGATATGCCCGCCGTTTTTTCGACACCCGCGATGATCGGACTGATGGAGATGGCTACCTCGCGAGCGATCCGTCCGGCGCTCCCTGCCGGAGCAATCACGGTGGGCGTGCGCATCGAAGTGGATCATGTGAAAGCGGTGCCCGCCGGATCAACCGTGATTGCCGTTTCGCGGCTCGTGGAAATCGATGGTCGCCGCTTGATTTTCGAGGTGGAAGCCCGAAGCGGCGCCGATGTCATCGGGCGAGGCCGCGTATTCCATTCCATCGTCGAACATTCCCGCTTCAGCGCCATCGCCGCGCGAAAGCCTGGCGCTTCGCGCTGATCACACAACCGCGGCCAGCAAAATTCTCTCTCGAAGCACCAAACGGCGCTCGCGTCCGCGCGGTTTTCCCCAAACCATTTTTCATAGACCGAGCAGCGACGTCAAACCCGCGCAGGCAAGAATGCCGGAGCCAGCAACAAACGATGTTCGATTAACCGAAGGGGGTTTTTCTAGTAGGCAGATCGCCGCGCCGCGACCTTACGCGGGGGCGGCGGTATTACGGTGGCCATCTTGCGGATCATTGCCAGCACCAGCCGCTTGTCACCTTCGGAAAGCGTGGTGCTGTATTTTTTGATTTCGGATAGGAAGCGAATCTCATCTTCAGAGAGTTCGCCCAGCATTTTCTGCGTGTCGCGGTCGCGCGGGGTCTCGGCGCCCGGAAAGAAGTCGGCCAGCGCAATCTCCATGGCCTCGGCGATCTTGGCCAGGGTTTCGAGGGACGGCACGGTATGGCCGTTCTCGACACGGGACAAATAACATCGCAACAACCCAGTCCGTCGTTCAATGTCGCCTTGAGAAAGTCCCCGTTGCCCCCGGTAGCTACGGATAACTTCCCCGATATTTACTTTTGGTTTCTCTTTTGGCACAGGATCCACACCTTCTTGACCCGGCGGTATCTTACGCAGTGGCGGAAAATGGCGCAAGAGATTTCTTTGCGCAGCCTTGATTTTTGATAAGCAATCGGCAGCGTGCCGGTGGCGCGCACCCTTTTTGAATTGCCGGGGGAGTGCTGATTAAGCCCGAAAATGCCGGTCCCACTCATGCTCCGGGAACGGACTAATCCCAATTCCAGAATCGCCATTTGCACTGAGAGAATCACGAGTCCACGCGGCGTTTGACTCTCAGGCTATTCTTGATAGAGTACACCCACTTCGCGCGCCACCCGGCGCCGGGAGGCTTCATGGCCGCGCTTGACCTCCGACCGCTCAGCCTCGGTGAATTGCTGGATCGCACGTTTTTTCTGTACCGGCGGCACTTCCTGCTGTTTGCGGGAATCGCTGCGCTTCCCTACGCGTTCTTTTTCTTTATTAACCTGGCCACATCTCTGGTTCCCATCTTCGCTCGATCGGCTGTTACCGGCGGCGTGCGCGCGACGGGCTTGGCGACCGCCGCGATCGGCGGCGGAGTTTTCGCGCTGCTCGCGGCCATCGTCGGAGGCATCGCATTTCTTTTTTCCGTGGGCGCAACGGTTTACGCGGTTTCCGAAATCTACACGGGGCGAGAGACTTCCATTCGCGCGTCTCTCAACCGCGTTCGCGGCAAGGCCGGCACTATTTTCGGCGTACTGTTCTTTACTGGACTCCTTTTCTTCGCCGGGTTGATCGTGCTGATCATTCCCGGAATCTATCTGATGTGCCGGGTCTGCGTGGCCACGCCCGCTGCGTTGCTTGAGGACATAGATGCCACTGCATCGATCCGCCGGAGCTTTGAACTTACCCGCGATTTTGCCGGCCGTGGTTTCATGATCTACCTGCTATATTTTGTAATGGTCTGGGGCGTCGTCGCCGTGTTTCAATTTCCATTCATGCTTCTGGCCGCCACCAGCGCCAGGCAAACCCAACTTCTGATTCTCTGGACGGTTCTGATGCAAGTCGGACATTTCCTTGGCAGCGTCCTGGTTGCGCCGGTCAGTACAATCGGCTTCGCATTGTTCTATTATGATCTGCGCGTTCGGAAGGAAGCCTTCGACCTGCAAATGATGATGCAAGCGATTGGCCCGGATCCCATGCCCGCGCCGCTTTCGGGCGGCGCTCCCCCCGTGCTTGGAAGCGATGCGTCCTGATTCCAACGCTCCGACGAATCCGGGATTGGCGTTCCCCGCAAAAACTATCTTCCGCGTCGCTGCCGCCGTTCTGTTGCTGGTGCTTGTTTGCCAGGCGCAAGCCGCTCCCGCGCCGCAAAATTCCCCGCCCTCCGCCGCCGGCCCGGTTTACGACTCGGAGGCCTTCGTTCAGGAACTCGCACGGCTAAAAGCTGGACTGGCGGCCGCCGGCGAATCCACGGAAGCGTTACGTGAGTATCGCGAATCCCTGCCAAAAACGTGGTCTGTCGATACCGGCGGGGGTCGCTACGAAGTGCGCACGGACTTACTCGCCTCTCGATTACTCAAAGCGGAAAAGCAGCCTGGGGACCGCGCCGAACAACTGGGGCAGGCGCGCGAATATCTCGACGCGCTGGCTTCTGAAGCAGGGTCCGTGGCTGCGCACGCTCCGGCAAGCGACGCTTCCTCGCGTGCCAAACTCGACGCCATCCTGGCACGGCCCGAATATGCTCGCGCGCGGCAGCAATCCTGGTGGGACAAACTGCGCGCTCGCGTCGACAAATTTCTCCTGGATGCGCTGGTCAGCATTCTTAGCCGCGTCGGTGGGCAGCGATCTCTGGGATATGCGCTGCTGTGGATCGCCATCTGCGTTACGGCCGTTCTGATCGCCTATGGAATTTTCCGGCGCTGGTTTCGCGCGGCTGGGGCAGAGGAAATGGCCCTGCAGGCCGCCGCGGTTCCCTTGCGGTCCCGGCAGGAGTGGATATTTGGCGCGCGGGAAGCGGCCGGCCGCGGCGACTACCGCACGGCCATTCACTGCGCGTACTGGGCAGGCATCGCGCGGCTTCAGGATGCCGGCGCGTTGCCCGCCGATCGCGCCAAAACGCCCCGCGAATATCTCGGCGCTCTCTCCGGCTCCAAACTCGTGCTGCCCGAGTCTCTCTCGACTCGACAAGCGGCGCTCTCCCGGCTCACTTCTCGCCTGGAAAAAAACTGGTATGGCTATTACAACGCCACCGAGGCGGACTATCGCGATTCCCTCGCCCAACTGGAGAATTTGGGATGCCATCTGCCTTAGATGCGGGCGACCGCAAACTTCTGCTGATTGCCGGAACGATTCTGCTTGTGATGATTGTCGCGACCGTTGTGTTCTCGCCGACGCCGGAAGAGGCGCAGGGCCAGGGCATTCCTACGACATACTCCACGGCGACGAGCGGAGCGCAGGCCGCCTATCTTTTGCTTGGCGAGATTGGGTATCGCTCGGAACGGTGGGAAAAATTTCCGCTTGAGCTGCCGGCCGACGCCGAGGGGAAAATCCTGATTCTTGCGGGCCCGACGAATTTTCCTGACAAGAAGGAACGAGATGCGCTGGTCACGTTTGTGCGCTCCGGCGGCTGGATCATCTATGCGGGAAATTTTCCGTTTCTCTTTCTGGAAAGCGGAACCGTCGCTCCCCCTTCTCTGATCCGGCCATCGAGATTGATCGAGGAGTCGTTTCCAGCCGCGGTACCCAGTCCGCTGACGCAGGACGCGCCGCAAATCACGATGGACGCGCGCAATCGCTGGGTCGTATCCGATGGCCCTCAGGTTCCCCTGTACGGCACGCCGGAAGAGCCTGTGGCGGTCACCTGGCGGCTGGAAAAAGGACGAATGATCTGGTGGGCGGCTCCCACGCCGGTTACGAACTCGGGAATCTCGCGCCAGGGCAACCTGGACTTTTTTCTGGCCTGCATTCGGGCCGTTCGGCCGGGCGCGCGCCCGGGCGAGACCACTGTGTTGTGGGACGAATATTTTCACGGCTATCGCGGATCTCTGTGGGATTATTTCGCGGAGACGCCTGTGCCATGGGCCATTTTGCAACTGGCTGTCGTGGCTTTTTTCGTTCTGCTGGCGTTTGGCCGGAGGAGCGGGCCTCTCTATTCGCCCGCCGCGACGTCGCGGCTTTCTCCTCTGGAGTTTGTCGACACGCTGGGAGACCTTTATCTCCGCGCCAACGCAGGATCCTCCGCGGTTCGCGTCGCCTATCAGCGGTTTCGCACGCAGCTGCTTCGCCGGCTGGCGCTCGCTCTATCGGTGTCCAACCTGCAGCTGGACGCCGCGGTTCGCGAGCGCCTGGGCTGGAAGCAGCCGGGACTCATGGACACTTTGCTACGAGCCGAAAAGGCCACGCGAGAAAAAGATGTCGCAGGCCCGGAAGCACTGCGGATTGTGCAAGCGCTAGAACACTACGAAGTCTTGTTCGGATTGAAGAAACGATAGTAGGACCGGCTTCACAGGCCGCGGAAAAAGTCGTCCCATGCGCTTGTCATTCCGTTCACCGAGAACGTTCTCGGTGAACCGAGCGGAGCGAGGAATCTCTCTTTCTTTTCCGATAGTTAAACCAAGGAGAGAGATTCCGCGCTCCGCTGGAATGACAAAATCGAGTACTTTTTCCGCAGCCTGTTCAGCTTGTCTGGTTTAGATTGATAACGAGATAAGCATCAAAATCAGGCAGGCCGAAGCTTGCCCTACGAATGCAAGAGGAGAATCGCTCAGTGGAAAATCTGGCGCGCCTCACGACGCACATTCGCACGGAGCTCTCAAAGGTCATCATCGGTCAGCAGCAGATCGTCGACCAGTTGCTGATCGTGCTGGCATGCGGCGGTCACGCCCTGCTGGAAGGCGTCCCGGGCCTGGCAAAAACTCTGACCGTCAAGACGCTCTCTCGAATCTGCGGGCTCGGGTTCCAACGCATCCAGTGCACCGCGGACTTGATGCCGGCCGACATCATTGGAACCAACGTGTTCAACATGGCCACCAGCGCGTTCACGCTCCATCGCGGGCCGATCTTTACCGATTTGCTGCTGGTTGACGAAATTAATCGCACCACCGCGCGCACCCAGGCCGCCCTGCTCGAAGCGATGGAAGAGCGGCAAGCCACGATCGACGGTGAACGCTACCCGCTGGGGCCGAACTTCACCGTGTTTGCAACGCAAAATCCGGTGGAGTTTGAGGGAACGTATCCCCTGCCGGAGGCGCAGTTGGACCGGTTCCTGCTGAAAATCCGCATCGACTATCCGAGCGCGGAGGATGAGGCCGCGATTCTGAAGCGCTTCGAAGCGCTGACCGACGCGCACTTGATCGAGCAAGTTCCCCTCGAGCCGATCAATCCTGCGCTTCTGAGCGCGGCGCGAGCCGAGATTGCGCAGGTGCGCGTGGAGCCCGCGCTGTATCAATACATCGTCGCGGTGATCCGGCGCACGCGCGACTGGCCGGCGCTGTCTTTAGGCGCCAGCCCACGCGCGGCGATTGGACTTTTTTTTGTGGCTCGCGCCCTGGCCGGAATGGAGGGCCGCGATTTCCTGATTCCGGACGACATCAAGGCTGCCGCGCCACCCGTCCTCCGGCACCGCCTGATGCTAAAACCGGAAGCAGACCTGGAAGGCTCGACCGCCGATTCTGTGATTGCCGAAATTTTGGCAGCCGTCGAGGTTCCGAAGTGAGTTCGGCGCCGACCTTCGTTCCGCCGGTGGCGTCCTCGCGGGCGCATTCGGCAGGGCGGTTCAGGGTAGGCTTTGGCACAAGATTCTTTGTCGCCATGCTCATCGGACTTGTGTGGGTCGTGCCGGCCGCGTGGTCTCCCCGGCTAATCGCAGGGATGTTTGTGTGGGACGGGCTGTTCGTGCTGCTGTGGTTGCAGGATTTGCGGCGGCTTCCAAAACCGGAGGCGATTCAACTGCGCCGAATCTGGCATGCTCCTCCCTCGCTCGGCGTGCGGTCAAAAGTTTCCATTGAACTGCGCAACTTCGGCGCTCGCCCTGTCTTCGCCCGTGTCACCGACGAAACTCCGCGAACGCTGCGCCGTGAACCGCCAGTGGTCGAACTTCGCGTGCCTGCGGGAAGTTCAGCTAGCGCTGACTACGAGATACTTCCGGCGCAGCGCGGCGACTTGCCGCTCGGGAATCTTTTTGTGCGCTATCGGAGCGCGTTGCAACTGGCGGAACGCTGGGCCGTGGCACAAGCGTCAGTGACGGTGCGCGTGCTGCCCAATCTGGAACAGGCCAAGCAGCAGACGCTGTATCTCATCCGCACTCGCCAAGTGGCCATGGAGCGCCGGCGCAAGCGCGTGCGGGGTCTCGGCCGCGAATTTGACAGTCTGAGGGAATACCGTACGGGCGACGCGTTCCGCAATATCAGCTGGACGGCCACCGCCCGGCGCTCAAAGCTCATCACTCGTGTGTTTCAGGTGGAGCGCAGCCAGACGGTATGGATCGTGCTCGATGCCGGACGCCTTTTGCGCGAGCAAATTGTGGAGAGCGGCGCGGCGTTGCGATTATCGAAACTCGACTACGCCGTCGACGCGGCCCTGTCGCTGGCCCAGGTGGCCATGCATTCCGGCGACCGCGTGGGGCTGCTCGCCTACGGCCGGGAGATTCAGCAGAATCGGAAAGCCGGACGCGGCTCGCCGCACCTGCATTCAATCGTCGAGTCGCTGGCGCTGGTGCACTCCGAGCCCTACGAAGCCGATCACGGGCGCGCGGCCCACGCCCTGCTCAGCGAACAGCGCCGGCGCAGCCTGATCGTCTGGATCACCGACCTTGCCGAAACCGCGGGCACCCCGGACGTAGTCGAGTACGCGCTGCAAATGACCCGGCGGCATTTGGTATTGTTCGCCGCCGTGGGCCAGCCCGATTTGAACGCACGCGTCGCGCAGCGTCCCGAATCCGAGGAGGACATGTTCCGCTACATTGCCGCAATCGAAATTGTGCAACGGCGGGAGCTTCTGCTGCGCCGGCTCCGGCAGCGCGGCGTGCTGGCAATGGAGTTGATGCCCGGCGCTCTGGCTGCGTCCCTCGTAAATCAGTATTTGGAGATTAAAGACCGCAACCTGATTTGATCGACTGGATGGATGCAGAGGCGGTGCGGAACTAATCCCGCTCCAACGTTTGCTTTCTGCTTCCGCTTGACAAGTACAGAACGAGCGCCGAGAACAATACCGCCGACAGGAGAAACTTCAACGGCGTTGCAATTTTCACCGGCGAGATGAACGCTTCAATCACGCCGGCGACCACCAGAAGCGGAATCGTTCCCAGCAGGAGTTTTGCCGCCTGGTTGCCCGCCAGCCGCAAGGAGTCTTTCCGCGCCAGCATCCCCGGAAACAGCATGCCCCGCGCAATCTCCAGCCCCGCTGCAGCGGCGATGAAGATGGCCGGCAGCTCCAGCGCCCCGTGCGCCGCCACGAAATCCCAAAGTTGCAGAGCCATGCCCGCGCGGGCCGTGGCCACCGCAAGCACGCCCATCAGCATGCCGTTGGTGATCAGCATCCATAGAGTGCCAAGCCCCGCCGTGATTCCAGCGGCGAACATGGCGAATCCAACCGTGATGTTGTTGGTCATGATTCCGGAGGCCGCCATAGGTTTGACGGCCAGGATCGAGTGGGTCCACATCTCGCGCTTCTCGATCGTCTCGATCATCTGCGGGCCGAGGATCTGGTGGGCAAAACCCGGATCGCGTAGCGTCACCACGGCGCCCGCAATGCCTCCGGCGATGAAGACAAGAGCCGACAACAGCACCAGCGGAAATGTTTCGCGAAATATGCGCGGGTAGGTGTCCACGTAGAAATTCACGATTGCGCCCCATTGCGGACGCTTCCCCATGTAAATTAAATTGTGCGCACGAGCCAGGAGTTGATTCAGGTAGGACGTGAACGAACGGCTCGTGATATCCTCGCGCACCGTCGCCAGGTCGGAAGCCGTTTGGCGGTACAATAGACCCAGTTCCTGCAGTTCGTCGTGGTCGAGCGCTGCCACGCCGCGGCGCCCGGAGCGGGCCACCAGCTGCTCGAGGCGCTGCCACTGCGGTTTACGTTTCGCAAGCCACCGGGTGGAAATCATCTATGCCCTCGAGTCCATCAGATCCAGCTGCTTACGATCCAGCCGCCGGCGAAAAGCTTATCATTGAAACGCCGGAACAGACCTCCATTGAGTTTCCGCTGGCGGGGATCGGCAGCCGATTTCTGGCCGTTCTGATCGATTCGCTGATTCAGATCGGATTGTTGATTATCCTCGGACTGATTTTTGTGGGTCTGGGATTAAGGCTTGGCCGCGCAGGATTCGGCCGGTCGGCCGCGGATGTTTGGGTCGCCGCCGTTCTGATCTTCGTTTATTTTCTTCTGATGTACGGATACTTCATCCTGTTCGAAGCAATTTGGAACGGTCAGACCCCGGGCAAACGCCTGACGCATATCCGGGTGATCAAGGATTCCGGGCAGCCCATCACGGCGATCGACTCCGTCGGGCGCAATCTGCTGCGCCTGGTTGACCAGTTGCCGTTCGCCTATGGCATCGGCGTGCTGTGCGTGTGGATCAGCCCGCAGAGCAAACGGCTCGGCGATTACGTTGCCGGAACGGTGGTCGTTCATGAGAAACCGTTCGAAACGGTCGTTCCGCAGTGGGAAGCTCCCGCGCACACGGCCACGCACCAGTACGGAGCGAACCGCCTCACGCCGGAAGAATTCGCGCTGGTAGAAACTTTTCTCAGCCGCCGCGGCGCGCTGGATGCCGGCTTGCGCTTTGACACGGCCGCCAGCATCGTCAGGCGCATCGAATCAAAACTCACCCTTCCGCCCGACCGGCCCGCCGCCGAAAAGCTTCTCGAAGAGCTTTCGTACGAACGCCGCTCGACAGCAGGGTACCGCTGAGGCGCATGCCAATGGCCAGTCCCGAACTTCGCCAGAGCAAGAACCAAGAGCCACTGATGAGCCGGATCCCCGAAGGGTGGTTTCTGATGGGCTGTGACGCGGGCCGCGAAGACGAAAAGCCCGCGCACCGCGTGTGGGTGGACGCGTTCGAATTGGCGGTGTTCCAGACAACCAACGCGGATTACGCGCGCTTTCTGGGAGACACGCGGCATCCTCCGCCTCCACTTTGGGAAGATCCGAATTTCAAAGACCCGGCCCAACCGGTCGTTGCCGTCTCCTGGTTTGACGCCGTTTACTACTGCAATTGGCTGAGCCGAATATTCGGCAAGCCGTACCGGCTTCCGACCGAAGCGGAATGGGAACGCGCGGCGCGCGGCGGAGCGGAGGGCCAGGACTTTCCCTGGGGTAACTCCGCACCTCAAGACATTCCGGATTACGCAAGCCGCTGGAAATCGGGCCCCGAGCCGGTGGGATTGTATGCGCCGAACCCCTATGGGCTTCACAATCTGGGCGACAACGTACATGAATGGTGCGCCGATTGGTACGACCCGGCCTATTACACCGTTTCCCCGGAGCGGAATCCGCAAGGGCCGGCATCGAGCAGCCGCCGAGCTTCGCGAGGCGGTTCATGGCGCCACCAAATCAAAGTGACGCGGACAGCGGCACGCTCCAGCATTCCCCCGGAATTCAAATACGCTGACTACGGTTTTCGCGTGGCTGCCGGTGGCTATTTCCGCTTGGAGCAGTGACTTCCGATGTGCCATCATGACGAATACCTTTTGGGAGGAAATTTCGTATGAAGCTGGATGGAATCTTCGCGGCGATCACCACGCCGTTTAATGCTGACGATGCGGTGGCGGTTGACCGCTTGGGTGAAAATATCGCTCGATATAACCGCGTCCCGCTGGCGGGCTACGTCGCGGTTGGCTCGACGGGCGAGTCCGTATTGCTGAGGCGCAGCGAAGTCGAGCAGGTATTTTCGACGGTGCGTGAAGCGGCAGCTCCGGGAAAAATCCTGGTCGCGGGCACCGGGTCGGAGTCCACTCCGGAAACGATCGCGCGATGCAAGGCGGCTGCGAATCTGGGATTCGATTGCGTCCTCGTCAAGACGCCCAGCTTCTACAAATCGGCGCTCAATCCCGATACGCTCGCCGAACATTACCGGCGCGTGGCCGATACGTCCAAGCTTCCGGTGGTGCTTTATTCCATTCCGCAGCTGACCGGCGTGGCTCTGGAAGCTGATCTTGTCGCGCGGCTGGCCGAACATCCGAATATTATCGGTATCAAGGAAAGTTCCGGAAACGTTCAGCGAGTGGGAGAAATCATCGCGGCCGCTCCCGAGGGATTCCAGGTGGTTGTGGGGTCGGCGGACACGCTGTACACCTCGCTGCTGTTGGGCGCCGTGGGCGGCGTCCTGGCTCTGGCGGATTGTTTGCCGGAGCTGTGCATCGAACTGTATCGAGCGGTCGCCGCGAATCAGATCGCCAGCGCTCGCGTCCTGAACCGGCGCATTTTGCCCGCCTCCAAGAAAATCGTGAGGCAATTGGGGATCGCCGGCTTGAAGTGGGCCATGGATTACCGGGGCTACTACGGCGGCCCGGTTCGCGGGCCTCTGGTACCCATCAACGCCGCGCAAAAACGCGAAGTGGAAGCGGTGGTCGATTCTCAGGTTGCGACCGCAGCCGCGGATTAATTCAAATCTCCTGCGAATTGCCGTTTTTCGTGGCGTTCTGACGAACTCTACGCAAAGTGACAGGGAAAGGACCGAAGATTGACGGCCCAGGGCGACTCTCCGGCTCCATCCCCCTTGGAAGCGCGCACCATGCGGCGGGTCGCGTGGCGCCTCCTGCCATTTTTGATGCTCTGCTATTTCGTTTCCTTCCTTGACCGCGTGAATGTGGGTTTTGCCGCGCTTCAGATGGTCAAGGGACTTCATATGTCCCCCAGGGTGTTCGGATTCGGAGGGGGAATTTTTTTCGTTTCCTACTTCCTGTTCGAAGTGCCCAGCAATCTGCTGCTGGAGAAAGTCGGCGCGCGGCTCTGGATTGCCCGGATCATGATCACCTGGGGATTCCTCGCGGCCGCAACGGTGTTCGTCGTCGGGCCGCGGTCTTTTTACGCCATGCGTTTGCTGCTCGGCACAGCCGAAGCCGGATTTTTTCCCGGCGTGATTCTCTATCTCACCTACTGGTTTCCTAGCGAGTACCGGGCTCGAATCGTGGGAATGTTCACGGTTGCGATTCCCGTTTCGAGCTTTCTGGGATCGCCGATTTCGGCCGCCCTGCTGGGGGTTGACGGGTGGCTCGGGCTGCACGGCTGGCAGTGGATGTTCATTATGGAGGGCGCTCCTGCCGTTTTGCTGGGACTGTTCTGCTTGTTCGTCCTCAGCGACAAGCCGTCGGGCGCGCGCTGGCTCGACGCCGATCAAAAAACCTGGCTCGACGGAAGGCTGCAGTCGGAAGGCCGGCGGAGAAAGCGGGTCGGGGAAATCGGGCTGTGGAGCGTGCTCTGGAACAAGCATGTGCTGGTCTTAAGCGTGACTCTGGCGGGCAGCACCGCCGTAAGCAGCGGTTTGCAAATCTGGCAGCCGCAGATCATCAAGTCCTACGGCCTCACAAATATGCAGACCGGGCTGCTCAATTCCATCCCGTTCGCTCTCGCTTCTGTTGTGATGGTCCTGTGGGGAAAGCGATCGGATCAAACCCGCGAGCGCGTGTGGCATACTGCACTGCCGCTGGTGGTTACCGCCGTGAGCCTGGCCTCGGCGCTGGTGTTTAACTCCCTGCCTGCAATCATCATTATCCTGTGCCTGGCGGTGATCGGAATCTATGCGGGCAAAGGTCCGGTGTGGGCGCTTTCGGCGGAATGGCTGTCCACGGGAACGGCGGCCGCAGGGCTCGCGCAAATGAACGCGATCAGCAACCTCGCCGGGTTTGGCACCACCTACGTCGTCGGGTATATCAAGCAGGCGACCGGTAGTTACCCGCTGGCGATTCTGCCGCTGGCGTGCCTGTCCGCTGCCGGAGCGCTTGCGGTCCTCTTGATTTCGCGCGGGCAGCCGGTGAGCGGCCTGACGGAGATTAAGCCCGTGCCCGCAGGCAAATGAGCCGGAATTCCCCTGTTCGCTCAACAGCCATAAAGAATCCGGCGTTGTTTATTTCGAAGTAGACGATTGCTCGGGCATGGGCGAGCCTTGCGCCAGCACGACTTTCCACTGGCCATTTTGCTTGGCGAAGACTCGTAGGAACCGGTATTCTCCGCCGAATGGCCGGCCGTTGTCGTGTCCATCGACCGTCACATGTTCGGTCAAGATCGCCACGTTGCCGTTGCCGTAGAACTGAACGTGAGTTTCGCGAGGGTTGAGGACCTTGAGCGTCCGGTCGGGCCGCTTCAAGTTTTCGATCTGCTGAGCTTTGTCCAGCAATTTGCCTTGCGGATTGAGAGCGAAAAAATCATCCGCGAGCATTTTTTCCAGAAATGGAATGTCGCGATCCTCTTCGGCTTTGATATAGCGATTTCGGAACGCGATGACTTCCTGAGTGGCCTTCTCGTTCTTGGCCATGGATGCCTGGCCGTGGGCAAACAAAGGCATAAACAAAATTCCCGCCAGCGCCGCAATTCGAGCAGCCTTCATGAGGTAGCCTCTTTCCCGCAGAGCGTGCGCAGCAGCAGACTTGCCGTCGCCATCGTTTTTATGCCGTCGCGCGATAAAACTGCTTCATCTTTCAGATACTCTACCAGAGGCCGGAGGAAAAACGGTGCACGGAGAAATTGCTGCGGTTTAACCCGCCCGCGCTCACCCGGATTCACGGATCGCAGCCCAGCGATGCGCCGACTTGAGGCAACTTCAGGCAACTTGAATCCCCGGCGGCGGTTCAGGAGTCGAAGCAGAACAGAGAATCCTGAAGGCCCCAGGCGGAAGGTAGCAGATCGTCCGGTCCGAGACCGTGCACGTAAACCGTTCTCTCTCGACGCACACATAAAAACGCCATCTTGCGCAAGAGAGAGACCAGATTCCCTCCCGATGCACCGTCATCGTACACGGCCCAACGAACTCCCAACGCATGTTCCTCGCGCGCCGTGCCGATTAGCGCCTTGAGCAAAGGCTTCCAGCTGTGCTCGTCCGCGCCGGATGCCGTTTGGCACACGCGAAGATACTCCCTCCCCGACCCTCTTTTGGCAATCACTCCCAAATCTTCCGACGCTTCGATCTGTAAATGCACATACTCGGGATCCGCATACCTCCACGCCAAAAAATCCGCGTCGGACGACAGCGAAATGCGCTGCGGGGCCGGGCGAACGGCACACGGAGCGCTTGCAGCAACGGCGCGAACGCGCTCTTCCGATCGCCGCGGCACCGCCCACAAAAGGCGCTGCATAGCGCCGACTGCTCCCAGGGCAATCCGTTGTTTGGCGCTCAGATTCGGCGTCACGGCGGCGGCTTTCCACGGCCGGAATGTCAGGAGGCACTCGGTGAGCGGAATGCTGACCTTTCGACAGCCCGCCAGCCTGTGAAGAGGCGCGACTTCCGGAGGCGCGGACACCAGGTACGGGCGCCATCCCAGTTCCCTTCCGCAACGGTATAGCTGTTCCAGCAGCAGCACCGCCGCCGGCTTCAGGCTCCGGTCGTGCCCTTCGACGGGCTCCTTCCGGAACTCTGTTTTAACGAAAAAATACTCCGCTTTCGCGACGGTGACCCTCATTCCGCTAATATTCATGGGAAGCGGAAACAAGCAACAGTGCCCGGCAACGGATCCGTCCCGGGTCTGCAATATGGCGTGAAGCGCGGGGCCTTCCGGACTCAACTCCATCCATCGGCGAAAGTTTTGGGGAGTCACGGTCGCAGTTGTAAGCGAGGTATACCCGCTCAAAACGGCCCGGTTGATGCGCTCGTCGAGCGGACCTCTAATTATGTGCAGACTGAGCATGGAGTTCCACGTTCGTCAAAAGTCCGGCGTTGTGATAGCGGGTGAGACATGCTCCGAGAAAGCCGCTGGCGCTCACCCACTCTTCGCGGTGGGATTTTTTCTCGTGAATGCGGTCCCACAAAATCTGATTGACCTCTCGCGGCACGTACACGTCTTCGACCGGGTTGTGCCACAGCATGGCGATGCCGCCCCACCCGAATCGACGGCTCTCATTCAGAACAGCGTCGGTCAGATCGGCGTAGGACCTGTCCGAATTGCGGCTGGCGTGAACCAGGGCGCGGTCCATGATTGCGAGCGGAATTTCCAGAAAATTGCAGGGTTCCTCGCGAACGAAATCGTAGGGCGGAAAGGCGAAACAGGCGCCGTTCCGAAATCCGACCTCGCTTGAGAATCCCAGGGTCGAGTCGTAGGCCAGGCGCGCATGTTCGATCTCTGCAAACAATTTCTGATGTTGATCAAAGCGCAGCCAGTGCTGCCGGTTTCCGACCGGATACCGCTGAACATTCACGGAAAGAAGCTCAGCCTCGGAGCGCAGATCGGCGCGTTCGACAATGCTCGTGTAGGACGCGTGCAGGTCGACGTCAAATCCCGCTGCGACGGCTTCACGCAGGAAAGGAGCGAGATCCGCGATACGATAATTCGCGTCGCGGCGATGAACGGAATTGGCGATGACGAAAAGCGTGGAACGGAAACCGTCTCGCTTCGCGGCTTTCACCAGGGCGGGGATAAAATCGTCGACCCTCATTCCCAGCGCGGATTTAACCACCCGCCCGGAACTGAAAAACACAAGCGGAACGCTTCGCGACTCGAGCGCACAGATCACCAGGTTCTTCATCTGACGCTTGACCCGCTCCGGCCAGGGCCATGCGTCCGTCCAGTGAATGTCGACATCGTGCGAGCAGATTACAAAATGATGAACCCCATCGATCGGGGAAGGAGCCTTTACCAGTTTCTTTTTGGTGAGCCCGTACGCCAAATAACCTTCCAGCCAGGCCATCGCCAGCATGGCGTGAGGGCGAAGGGGCGAGAGCCCTTGGCGCGCAAAAATCATCTTTTCATAGGGTATGCGGCCGATCGAATCGCGGTCCGCCAGGCTCATTTCATCAGCGGAGGAAAGCCATTCAAAGATTTCGCCCAGCCAGTCCGGCCGGCCAAGCGCGTCAACTCTAAAGAACAAATCAAACCATTCCCCGGCATACAAATATTTCTCGGTTTGCGGCGCCGGCTCGCTCGCCGGGCGCTCCGCGTATCGTGCGGGGACAGGAATCGCGCCGTGCAGCGTGTCCGGCGGTGCGTCGGTGCCGTAATAAACGCACACGGCAGGGCGACCACCATCGTTGTCCACCGTATGGCCGTAGATCGCGCAGAAAACGCGGAAGGCATAGGAAATGCGGGCTTGCACGCGCGCGGAGACTTCCGGGCCGAAGGCGATGCGAACCACGCTCACTGCGCCCGTCTCATCTTTTTGTAGCGTTCGTTGTGTTGCGACTCGGTGGTGAAGGCAACCTTGACGGGGATCTTAAACGGTTGCATTCTCTCGCGGCAGAAACGTTTCAGCCTGCCGACGAATTCATCGGAACCGTCTCCCTGCTTCAGCCGGACTCGCGCGCAGACAATATTGCCGACCAGAGGATTTTTCTCGCCGTAGACGGATACTTCGGCGACGTTATCGAATTCCTGGATGACGCTTTCAACCTCCGACGGGTAGACTTTCTCGCCGCCCACGTTTATGAGTTCCGATTTGCGGCCCAGTATTTTCATGTACTCGCCGTCAACCTCGACCGAGTCGCCGGTGATGAACCAGCCGTCTTCGGTAAACGGGCTCGGCGCGTTCAGATATCCGAGCATTGCCGAATTGGCCTTAATCTGCAGCGCCCCGTCCACCACCCGCGTCTGAAAACCTTCGCCGCCGATCTTTACCCATAGGGAATCCGAGCTTTTGGATTTGGCGCGCAAAATTCCGACTTCCGACAAGCCATACGTTTGAGCCAATTGAATTTTGGGAAACAGTTCGTGAAAGCGCTTGAGTGTGGTCTCCGGCATGACCTCGGTGCCGTAGGTGACCAGCTTCAGCGATCTAAGGTCGTGCCTGCGGTACGCCTCGCTCAGCAGTATCAAATTGAGGAACGTCGGAGAAGTCGGAAGCAACTCGGCGTGATATTTTTCGACCGCATACAAAACGCTGTCCGGCAGGCGTTCCTCGCAGATGATCAGCGTGCCGCCGTTCGATAGCGTGTACAGCAGCGTGTTCACTCCGCCGATGTGGTCAAACAGAAGGAAAGCGATGGTGCGGTAGACGTGCCGCGGCGTTTTGAATTTTTCCAGGATGGGAACGAAATCGTGGACCGCGGCCTTGCTTTTTCCGGTCGAGCCCGAAGAAAACAGGACCAGCCCGGGATGCCCGGCGCTGCGAAGCACGCGGTAGACTTCGTGGTCAGCCTCCTGGCCAAGAGCCTCGATCGAAATCTGATCCTCGTCATCCATGGTCAGGAGAATTTCGCCCTGGGCGATGCGGATAAATTCGGGCTTTTTGTCGCGCACAGACTTCGTCAGCGGCACGATGATGCAGGACGCGTCGATCAGCGCTACCAACAAGGCCACGGAATTGGGGGAGAATTCGGCCTCCAGAATGACCACCCGGCCGGCCTCAATTTCTTCCCCGGCCAACACCCCCTTCCAGTGCTCAACCTGATCGAGAATCCAATCGTACCGATACTCGCGCCCGCGCCAGATGATCGCCGTTTCGCTCGCCTTGTTTCGGAATACATCCAGCAAAAATTGCGCCGCGCTCATGACACACCGCCAAGGAAAATCGTCTGGCCGGTGATAAATCCGCTCTCCGGGCGTATGAAGAAATCGATGACGTTGGACACGTCCGGGAGTTCTCCAAACCGCGGCAATGCCTGGCGCTGCAAAAGGGCTTCCAGTTTGCTTTCCGGGACCGCCGCGATCAGATCGGTTCGCACCGGAGTCGGGCCGAGCGCGTTCACCGTGATGCCCAATGGTGCAAATTCCCTGGCCAGAATCTGCGTCAGCGACATTACCGCGGCCTTGGACGCCGCATAGATGGCCTCGCCTTCCAATCGCAACGGCGTGGCCACCGTGACGAAATTCACGATGCGCCCGCACTTGTCCCGCATCATGAGCTTGGCGGCTTCGCGGCTCATCAAAAATGTGGCCACCACGTTGGTATTCATGACTCGTGCTGCCGTGGTTGTGGGGGTCACTAAAGCATGATTCATCGAGGCGATGCCCGCGTTGTTAATCAAAATGTCCAAACCCCGGTAATCTTTCCGAATCTCGGCGTACATTTTTTGAACCGCGCTCTCATCGCAAATATCCAGCTCAAAATGACGGTAGCGGGCGTCCACGAGGTCACCCGGCGAGCGGCTGCAGCCGATCACCTGGCATTCTTTTTCGCAGTAGTATTGCGCTAGGTACCTGCCGATTCCCTTGCGGGTACCTGTGATGAGGACTCGCCGGCCTGTGAGGATGTTGAGTCTCCCTTTTCCGCGAGCAACTGGCGGATGTATTCAGCCATGGTCGCGAGCGTGCGAAAAGGGCTGCGCTCCTGGGACATCGCGCGCTCGTCAGCCAGACTCACGGGAGTTTTGAATTCCTCTTCAAGCTGCTGCTCGGCGAAAACCAGAAAGCTGACTAGCCCCAGGGAATCCAGCTTTCCTCCGCGACCGAAGATAACCGTTTCGGGCGTCTTGCTGAGCCGCTGCTCCGATGGCAACTCCTGATTCAGCTGATCCACCGCCGCGAAGAGAGCTTTAAAAATTCGATTCATATTCCGCATAGACCTTTCCGCGAAAAAAGTAAAACGCACGCCACGCCCTGCAGCCTCGATCGCCGCCAACGCGGCCCGTAAACGGAAGCTACCAGCCGGCATGTACCGAACACATACCCGGAATACCCTAGCGGGAAATGGAAAAACGGGTAGGTTTTACCGCGCCTTAACTCTCGGCATCTATAAATAAATAAAGGAAATGAAAAGAAGGTGTGGTGCCGGAGGAGGGAGTCGAACCCACACGGCCTTGCGACCAACGGATTTTGAGGAAATTGTCCCCGGTTTAGTTGAAAGTGGCGGCTCTCGACTTCGGGCACCTTATGCGACCTGCTCCTGCTGAGTCAATAACGGATTCAGTTTGCGCTGCAGGAGTTCCAGTTCCCGGAAGCCTTTCACCTTTCGGAATTTCTTTTCCGCTTCAAGTAATCCGGTCATAGCGGTCGCATATATCGTCAATCTGCTCGGAAAGGTCGATGACTCTCATGGCTGGCCCCCTAGCGAAGAGAACGCGGTGGGCCATCGAGCGTTATGAACTCGGCGACGATATTCTCGTCTTCGTTGGTGACTTCGACGATGCGTCGGCATACCGCGTTGTGCCAGTCGAGGTTTGTTAGCACACCGGTCAGGTCACGGGTCCGGACCTTCGCGATGGCATCGACGCTATCCACGGCCTCGAATTCGACGGTCGAGTAGTGCCGCACGTCTTCGGCGTAGAGGGCAATGTAGGTCTTCATCGGTAAACTCCTTTTCTGTCTGGTTGTCCTCAACATGGGATTCGAGGCGACCGGGCGGAAAAGCCGGGAAGTCACACGGCTTACACGGAAATCTCGGAGCGGGCTGGGCGTTTACTTCCAGGCGCGCCCGGTCTGAGGTCCCATGCTTGTTGAGGGCAACCGGATAAAGGGCCGATAAGAAGTGGAATCATCAAACTGGACGGACCCGGGGCTTTGATAGGAAAGGGCAAAAGCCGGAACCACCAAGGAGGGTATAGGGGGGTTGCCACCTTCGCGGTGTGCGGGGCTGCACTTCCGCACCGTTGGGACGGTGGACGGGCTGCGGTGGCGGGGATTTTCGAGGATTTATAATCAGCAGCAGGAAAAGCTAATTTACGCTCGACACGATAAGTTAAAAATGATACAACACAATAAGCTAATAATGGTGCGGCAGAATAGGCTAATGTGAGGGACCGTTCATGGCGACACCGCCCGAAAAACTGGCACAGTCTTTGGAACTCCTCCACAAGCTTCAGACTGCGGACGGCGCAGCCGCCATTCGCGCACGAGACCTGCCGCGCACGCATCGGGAACGCCTGCTGTCGAACGGTTTCCTTCAGGAAGTTATAAAAGGCTGGTATATCCCCAGCCGCCCCGATGAAGTGAAAGGCGAGAGCACGGCCTGGTATGCGTCGTTCTGGCGGTTTTGCGCCGTCTATCTGGAAGAGCGCTTCGGGGCGGAATGGTGTCTCTCACCTCAACAGTCTTTGTCGCTTCATGGCGGGAACTGGACCGTGCCTGGGCAGCTCATGGTGCGATCGCCGGGCGCCCGCAACAAGGTCACGAAACTTCCGCACAGAACATCGCTTCTGGATCTCCGCGCGGCTCTGCCCGTCGCCGCAGACCGGAAAGAAAAAGAAGGCCTGCGGCTTTTCTCGCCCGAATCCGCGCTGATCGCGTGCTCGCCCAATTATTTTTCAAATCATTCGACCGATATTCGTACCGTGCTGCCGATGATCCGCGACAGCTCCGATGTGCTGTCCCGTCTGCTGGCGGGCGGTCACACCGTGATTGCCGGCCGTCTTGCCGGCGCCTTCCGCAATATCGGGCGCGGCCAAATGGCGGACGAGATTGTAAAAACAATGTCTTCCGCCGGATATAACGTACGTGAAAGCGATCCCTTCGCGGACAAGCCGTCTCTGGTTATCGGCCCTCGCGAAACATCGCCCTACGTAAATAGAATTCGCCTTCTATGGCAGAAGATGCGGGAGCCGGTCATTGACCGCTTCCCGAAAGCGCCAGGCCTCCCGCGCGACATCGAAACATTTATGAAGCGTGTGAACGATGCCTATGTGACAGACGCGTATCATTCGCTGTCGATCGAGGGCTATCGTGTCAGCCGCGAGCTGATTGAACGTGTCCGCAGCGGCACATGGAATCCCGAGGAAAATGAGGGCGACCGGGAGCAGCGCAACGCCATGGCGGCGCGCGGTTACTGGCAGGCTTATCAGGTTGTGCAGGAAAGCGTGCGCCGCGTGCTGCAGGGCGAGAACGCCGGCACAGTCGCAGACGAGGATCACCGGACTTGGTATCGCGAATTGTTCGCGCCGAGTGTCACGGTGGGCTTGCTCAAAGCCGCAGACCTTGCAGGTTATCGCAATGGTCAGGTCTATATTCGCAGGTCGATGCACGTGCCGCTGAACACTGAAGCGGTGAGGGACGCCATGCCGGCTTTATTTGACCTGCTGCGCGAAGAAACCCACCCGGCCGCGCGGGTGGTGCTCGGGCATTTCATTTTCGTGTACATCCATCCCTATATGGATGGAAACGGCCGCATAGGGCGGTTTCTGATGAACGTGATGATGGCGTCCGGCGGATATCCGTGCACCGTAATACCCGTGGGAGACAGCAAGATTTATATGGAGGCTCTCGAAAAAGCGAGCGTAAGCGAGGACATCGTGCCATTTGCGGATTTCCTCGCCGGACTGGTGAAGAAACGGCTGGCTGGCGGGCCGTTGCCGGAAGTACCGAAGACATCGTGATGGAGGTTGCGGGCTACTTTGAACTGAACGACGGAAATGCCCGTGGAGTAGCGGCTCGCGAAGTCACACCGCTTAGACGGACTCTCGGAGCGGGCGGGCCGTTTACTTCCCGGCGCGCCCGGTCAGAGTCCCATGCTCGTTGAGGGCAACCGGATAAAGGGGGCGATTAGGGAAAGCTGCACCGCCAACTCGAAACCGCATGCCGTTGAACAAAAAGGATGAAATTCGGAAGGGGGTGGGATGGGGTGTCCAATCTCCGCGGTGTGCTGGGCCGCACTTCCACCCCGTGAGGAACGGCGGGCGGGCTTCGATTGGGGCGGGTAGGGATTCCGTCCCCGACGGAGCCGGTGAGGCTCCGGGTCGGGCTTACTCCAGCCGTGATCAGGCAATGGTTTAGGGTGGACTTTAAAGCGGACATATATGCGGACACTAAATCCGTTGAAAGTTCAGTATAGCCATGATATATAAGGTGTTGATATGAAGAAGAAAGCGGACATTATAAAGGACATTAAAGCGGCAGAAGACCGGGGCGAGATGGTCTCGATGATGGAGCCGTTGCTCATTGGCGAAGGCTCCCGTCATCGTGGCGCCCTGACTGACCTTGCGCTGGAGCTGGCCCAGAAATCCAGTGGATTTCGTCGGAGCCTGCCCGAGAGCCTGCTGGCTTCTCTCGCCGACCTGGTGCGGGCAATGAACTGCTACTACAGCAACCTGATCGAAGGGCACGACACTCATCCGGTCGATATCGAGCGCGCCCTGAAGAACGACTATAGCAAGGATGCGCGCAAGCGCGATCTGCAGATCGAAGCGAAAGCGCATATCACCGTTCAAAAATGGATCGACGGCGGCGGCCTGACGGGACGCGCCCTCACGAGCGAGGGCATCTGCGAAGTGCATCGCCGGTTCTGTGAGGAATTGCCGGATGACCTGCTGTGGGTGGACAACCCGGCGACGAAGGAGCGCGTCCGGGTCGTGCCCGGCGAACTGCGAAGGAAAGACGTAGCGGTCGGCACTCATATCGCCGTCAGCCCCGGCGCGGTGCCGCGTTTTCTGAGGCGCTTTGAGGAAATCTACGGAGCCGTCAGAAAGACAGAATCAATCCTGAGCGCGGCGGCGGCGCATCACCGTTTAGTGTGGATTCACCCGTTTATCGACGGCAATGGCCGCGTCGCCCGGCTGATGTCGCATGCGACGATGCTCAATACGCTCGATACCGGCGCCATCTGGTCGGTGGCACGCGGTCTTGCGCGCAGTGTCAAAGAGTACAAGGGACACCTTGCCGCCTGTGACGCCACGCGCCGCAACGATCTTGACGGGCGTGGCAATTTGAGCGAGGAAGCACTCGCGGCATTCACAGATTATTTTCTCAGAACCTGCATCGATCAGGTCACATTCATGGAAGAACTGATGCAGCCGGATCGCCTGCGCACGCGCATCCTTTTGTGGGCGGAAGAAGAAATCAGGCTCAACAAGCTGCCGCCCAAGTCAGGGAATATCCTCGAAGCCGTGCTCTACCGGGGAGAACTGCCTCGCGGCGACGCCGCAAGCGCCGTGGGCGCGGGCGAACGCCATGCACGCCGCATCGTCTCGGCGCTGATTGAGCGGGGCGTACTCGCTTCGGACAGCCCGCGCGCGCCCTTGCGTCTCATCTTCCCTGCCGCGCTTGCCTCGCGATGGATGCCGGGATTGTTTCCAGAAAAAACAGGCTAGAGAACAATGTATGACCTCTACAGCCTCGGTTGGCACAGCTTCCAGGAATTGTGCCTTACGATTACGCGCGAAATTCTCGGTCAAACTGTAGAGTCGTTTTTGGATTCTTCTGACGCCGGGAAAGACGGTGCGTTCGCGGGGACGTGGGTTCCCGCCAAGGGTGAGGCGCTGAACGGACGTTTTGTCATTCAGTGCAAATTTACAAGCAAACAAGACAAAAATCTGAGCGAGGCTGATCTAAAGGACGAAGTAGAGAAAGCGGAAAAGCTTGTTCAGAACGGGCGGTGTGATTGCTACGTTCTTATAACGAACGCCGGGTTTTCTGGTTCGACCGCCGAGGATGTGGAGACTCTCTTTAGAGGTGTGGGCGTTAAGGAAGTTCGCTTGTTCGGTTCAACATGGGTCTGCCAGCAAATCAAGGAGAACAAACGGCTCCGCATGCTGGTGCCCCGCGTATACGGTCTCGGCGATCTCAGCCAGATTTTGGACGAACGGGCCTATACCCAGGCGAAAGCACTTCTCGCAGCGTTGCGGGAAGATCTGTCAAAAGTTGTCCTCACAAGCGCCTATCGTAGGGCTGCAGAGGCCTTGGACCAGCATGGCTTCGTGCTTCTGATCGGAGAACCGGCCGCCGAAAAAACGACCATAGCATCCATGCTCTCGATGGGTGCCCTGGATCAATGGGGCGCCTCGACACTGAAGTTAGATACTTCGGAGAAAGTTGTCGAGCACTGGAACGCGGACGAACCGTCGCAATTCTTTTGGATCGATGACGCCTTCGGAGTTATGCAGTACGAATCGTACCAGGTTCACGGATGGAACCACGCACTGCCTGCTGTTAAAACCATGCTCCGCAAAGGCGCCAAAATCGTGATGACATCAAGGGATTATATTTATAAGCGTGCGAGAAACGATCTCAAGAAGGGAGCGTTTCCCCTTTTTCGAGAGAGTCAAGTCGTAATCGACGTTCGCGATCTCACGTTGGATGAAAAGCAGCAGATTTTGTATAACCACATGAAGCTTGGAAAGCAGGACAAAGAATTCAGGGCCGCGATCAAACCCTTCCTGCCGACCATCGCCGCTCATCCCCGTTTTGTACCTGAGACAGCTCGGCGTTTGAGGTGACCCGGTATTCACGAAAGGATTAAATCTTAATCGTTACGCACTGAGTGACTTTGTAGAGAAACAGGAACAATTCCTGCAGGAAGTGCTTCAGGGCCTGGATGAACACAGCAAGGCGGCTCTTGCTCTCATATACATGCGGAATGACTTTCTCGAAAGTCCTATCGTGCTGGAAGAATCGGAGCGCGAAGCCATTGAACGGTTAGGTAGCACTGTGGGTGGCTGCGTGACCGCACTCGAATCGCTAGACGAAAGTCTCGTGCAGTACGCACACGTCGATGGCGTCGCCACGTGGAGGTTCAAACATCCGACTGTGGGAGATGCTTATGCCGGCCTTCTGCTTCAAAGCCACGAACTACTTGGCATCTACGTTCACGGCAGTCGGGTTGACAAAATGATGGGGCAAATTACTTGCGGAGACGTAGGGCTCGAACGTGCCGTCGCGCTTCCGAAATCTCTCTACGCGCTCGTTCTAAAGCGACTGAACGGGTTTTCTTCTACAACTCAATATAAATCTTCGGTTTTATCGAGTTGGTATGCCCGGCGTCGTGTTGATGACTTCCTGTCGTCTCGCTGTTCTAAGGATTTTCTGATTCAGTACATCGACGAGCACGCGGATGTTCTGGATCGTGTATCGGAACCCGGAATCTTTCTAAATTCAGTCTCGGAAGTGGATTTAGTAATCCGGCTGCATAAATTGGGACTATTGCCCGAGAAACATCGCCGGGCCTTTGTCACGACCGTTATTTCTTACGCTCTGGAAGGTAAGGATCTCTATGGCCTTGAGAGTTTGCGGATTCAAAGCGTCTTCACTCCTGATGAACTTGACGATTTCCGTGCGCGCATCCGCGCTGAATTGGTGCCCAACCTCGGAGAGGTAAGACTGACTTGGCAGAACGACCGCGATTCAGATCAACGTGCGGCTGAGCATATGGAGCCTCTGCTTGACTCATTCTCTGCTCTGAAGGATGAGTTTGCCGAAGACGCCGCGATTGCCAGCAGCATTGAACGAGAGATCAAACAAGCAAAGGAATGGATTGCGGAGAAAACAACCGATGATCCGAAAGAGGATCGGCCACCCCGTGTTTTCGGTGATGTTGATGCTTCGGATCATTTGCCTGTTCAGCAGCGTGGAATCTTCGATGATGTCGATGAATGAAATTGTCGAGCAGCGGAACCAGTGTCCTTGAAATCGCCTGGGTTGATCGAGCCGGATATCTTCTGAAGGATCTCGCTGTTCATGGAGCGCCAGGCGCGTTAAGAGCACCAGCTATGTTTGACGATGTCATCTGCCATCAGCATTGCCGATACGTCTTTCAATTCGTCTTTGAAGATACACAAGATATCCTCAAGCTCATGTGGCTCCAGCGAGCGCAGTTCCTTGGGTAATGCAGATACCTTCAGCGCGTCCGCGCTGTGATCCAGCCCAAGTGCTTTCACGCCGCGCCGTGTGCCGGCGTGAAGATAGACTTTGGTCGGAAAAAGATTTAGTTTCGCCCCGATGCGAAAGGAAGTGTCATAAACGTAAAGCTCACCTATTCCGGGAATCGGTTTGACGGCCGCGCGGACGATCCTGAACAATTCATCGAAGTCCTTTGCCTGTTCTATCGATGCTGATTCATCCGCCAGAGTGCGGAACGCCTCTCTAAGCGCGACTTTTGTCAGGCGGCGCTGATGGGAATAACGCTTCCCTTTGCTGTTCACCGCGAGCGCCGCTTTCTCAATCGCGATATCAAGTGACGGCTGACGGGCGAACCAGTCGATCTCGGCCTGGGCTTTTGGCCTGATCTTGCGAATGTAGGTCCGGACGATGGCTTTTAATTTCATGTTCGGCTATTTATTGGAATCGAGCAGTCATGATACATCGCTACAAGCTCTTAGGAAGACCGTCCGTGAGTTGTGAGTAGACGTAAAAGCAAAGTTAGACGGTCGAACAATTTTAGGTTGGACCCGACTGATCGAGCTGTATTATTTCTTAATGCGTCTGCGTATTGTACGTCTGTTCCTAATATTCGCCGCGATAGCGTTTTGCGTCGACGCCCTACTGCACCCTTACACATGGCCGGGAGAGGTCTTTCAACCGCACGGTGCAGAGAGGTTGATTCGCGTCCTTGGGACTAGCTCACGTGAGGGCACCGACACATGGATAGTGCTTTTTTGGTCGTCGATTGCGCTCTGGCTCTGGCTGCGGGAGCAGGCCAACCGTGAGGATCGATAGAATCTCGGGAGCCTAACTCCTTCCATACAGGGCCAGCGACTCTTCGACATGCTGCTCATCCATTTCTGAATGCGATATGGCTTATTACGACGTTAGAGAAAAACCGTCGCGCAAATCCGATGGCGGTGAGCCACGAGCTCTCACGCCAGGATGCCCTCGCTGCGCTGCGTGGATGACGACCGCATCGAGATCGGTCGAGTCGAGAACAGGCGCAGTGGCTTTAGTCTTCCAGGGTCTTGGGATCGCTTTCGCTTGGCCCCCTCAGTCCGACTTGAAGTTGTCCCGCCTTTAGTTGAAACCTGAAGAAGGAAGTAGCGGCTCTCGGCCCGGACTCGGATAGAGTCCGGGATGAGAACTCTTTTTAGAGAGGAGAGCCGCTATGGCCGACAGATACCAGAGCAGTGGGAAGAAGTCCACGAAGAAGTTCGAGGTGCTGGGAAGCAAAGAAGTGGCGGTGCGGTTACCGCTGCCGCTGGTGGAGGTGTGGGAGGAGTTGCAGCCAGAGGTCGAACACCTGACCGGGCTGGCGGGGTTGAAGATCATTCGTGCCGTGATCGAAGATGAAGTGATGCGACGCGTAGGGCCGCGCCACCAACCGGATGCGGCGTCGAGTTGCTTGCGATGGGGTCAGCAATCGGGCTACGTGGTGTTTGCTGGGCAGAAAGTAGCGGTGCAGCGTCCGCGGGTGCGCACGCGTCAAGGGGAAGAAGTGCAGCTGGACAGTTACGCGCGGCTGCAACACGACGGTCGACGGCAGCGGGCGGTGCGGGAAGGGATCGTGGCCGGGCTGACCTCGCGGAACTATCACCGTGCGGTGGACAGCGTGCTGGAGGGCTACGGGATCGAGAAGTCCAGTGTGAGCCGCCAGTTCGTGGCGGCCAGCGCGGCACAACTGAAAAAGCTCTACGAGAAAAGACTGGAGGAACTGGATCTGGTGGCGATCTTGATCGACGGGATTCATCTGGGCAAGCAGGTGTTGGTCGTGGCGCTGGGCATCGAAACGAGCGGGAAAAAGCAGGTGTTGGGACTCTGGCAGGGCGCGACGGAGAACACCACCGTGGTCAAAGAACTGCTGGAAGACCTGGTAGCACGGGGCCTAAACCCAGAGAGACGCTACTTGTTCGTGATCGACGGGGCCAAGGCACTGCGCGCGGGGATCGAGCGGGTGTTCGGCAAACGGGCCGAAGTGCAGCGCTGCCAGATCCACAAGCGGCGGAACGTGAAAGAGCATTTGCCCAAGAGCGCCCAGGGAGATACGGATCGAAGAATCCGCAACGCCTACGCGATGACCGGCTACGCGGAGGCCAAAGCGGAACTTGAAAAAATCTTCCGGCAACTGGAGCGCATCAATCCGAGCGCAGCACACAGCCTGGAAGAAGGGTTGGACGAAACTCTCACCGTGCACCGGCTGGGCGTGGGAGGGCTGCTACGGCAGACGTTGGCTTCGAGCAATCCCATCGAGTCGTGCCTTTCCACGGTCGAGCGCGTGGCCCGGAATGTGAAACGCTGGCGAGCCGGGGACCACGCGCTGCGCTGGACGGCCACCGGATTACTTGAAGCGGAAAAGAAATTCCGAAAGGTGAAAGGCTTCCGGGAACTGGAACTCCTGCAGCGCAAACTGAATCCGTTATTGACTCAGCAGGAGCAGGTCGCATAAGGTGCCCGAAGTCGAGAGCCGCCACTTTCAACTAAACCGGGGACAATTTCCGCCTTAACTCTCGGCATCTATAAATAAAGGAAATGAAAAGAAGGTGTGGTGCCGGAGGAGGGAGTCGAACCCACACGGCCTTGCGACCAACGGATTTTGAGTGCAGACAGTCTCCTCGTAAGTAATAGTTAATATACCTACTTATATTATGGGAATGTGGAAGTGTGTAAGTAACTGTGTAAGTCTTTAAGGAATTCGCCGCCCTCAGGAATTCCTGCTTGATCGCGTCGACCTGTGTTTTCGTCGTCCATATTTCGCCTGCGCAAAGTATCAAAAAATGATCCTTCGCGACAGTGGAATTAGAATCTGATGTCAGGTTACCGCTTGTTTCTTCGTGTTTACCTGTACGAGTCTGTAACCGCACATCTCTAGTGCGTTTAAGGCATCGTCAAATTTCTTAAGAGGTATGCCAGTCAGCTTACAAACCTCGATAACCGCTGCGGCGGCGTCGCTTCTATGATTCACGGTCGTCCCTGCTCCTCGACAGCGGGCGATTTATTCGGCGTGCTGCGCCTGCGCGGGCGCGATCTCGGGCTTGCCGTGTTTGGCGAACAGATCGTTGAAAGCTTCGGCCACGAGATTGTGCAGCGTCGTGTCGCTCTGCACCGCCAGAATTTTGAGCTGGTCGCGCACCTGCTTCGGGAAGTGGACAGTAATGGGACTCGTCCCTCCCCTGCCCTTTTGCGCCGGCGCTTTTGTTTTCGGTGCGGGCCGGTCGCTCGGCGGCGGGCTTCCTGTGGCGGGCGCTGCCGCTGGTTTCAGCCAGCAATGTGGCGAGGTCTGCTTTGTTGCTCATGGTGCTCCTTCTTGGGTTTGGTCTTCTGTTGTGACGAGAACGCTCAAAATATACTTGTAGACTTGTAGGATTTCAGCGGCGCCCTTCCCTCTCTGGTCGTATTCCTGGGCCGCCTTTCCGACGGCGCCGGAATCCCCGAAGACGGCGCGGTTGCCGAGCATGAAGGGACAGACCGGGATCTCCAGCCGGTTGAGAAACGCGCGGGCCTGCTCGTGCCGGTCGCCGAAGGCCGGCACGGCGTTCAGGATGGCAAGCGCGGGGGTGTGCCCGGCGAGGGCCAGGATCTCCTTGGTGTTGGGGATGGTCTCTAGATCGTAGGCCTGCGGCCGGCACGGGATCAGCACGAGGTCGGCTACTTTCGCGGCGGCAAGGGCCGACTGTTCGGAGCGCGCCGGCGTATCGATGACCGCAAAATCCACGCCGTTCTCCTCGGCCTTTTCAAGAGCGGCGGCGAGGCGCGAGGGCTGCGCATCGATGACGACAGGCCCCTCCCCTTTCCGGCGGTCCTTCCAGTTGCAGGCGGTGGCCTGCGGATCGAGATCGAAGATAAGGGCCTTCAGGCCGACCTGGCCTGCGGCGACGGCGAGGGAAACGGCGAGGGTCGTCTTGCCGGTTCCCCCCTTCTGGGCGATGAGCGCGATTGTATACATGTCTACTTTCCTGCTTTGAGAGATTGAGGGAACGAGGAATGTCTACGACGAGGCTTGGAGAATGACGGAAGGATTCAGGGAAACGATGCTTGTATACATGTCTAGTTCTCTACTTTGCGGCAACGAGGATTTGCGGGTTCGAGGATTGGCGGAATCGAGGAAACTATACTTGCAGACATTCAGGCTTTGAGAGCTGGAGACTTCGAGAGGATTGCAGAGATTCAGACTTCGAGACTGTGAGGATTTGAGGATTGCCGGAAAGGCTGATTCGCTCACTGCCTACAAGTAGGAAAGTAGAGGAAGACGAGGCGGGCGGTCAATCGCCATCGAAGGCTCGGCGCGTCAGTCCTCGTCGCCCGAGTATTTCTCCCGCCGTGGCTCCTTGCCGAGCGCCTGCAGGCAGACAAGGCGCAACTCCGACAGATCGCGCAGCGCGTCGCCCAGCCTGCCCTCGACGCGGTCGCCGGGACGGCCGGCGTTGAGATGGTAAGCGATCTGGTTGATGTTCGAGCCGATCTTGCCAAGCTGCCCGAGCAGCCGGGCGACGGCCTGCAGATCGATGCGGGTGAGGCGAGGGCGGTTGTGGAGGAGGGCGCTGCGCATCATCGCGCTGACGGTCTCGCCCCGGCTTTGGGCGAGCTGGCGGATGGTGGCGGCCTCCTGCGGGCTGATGCGCATGGTGACGATAGTCGTGCGCTGGCGTTTTTCGCTGCCGCTGCGTGGTGACATAAAACCCCCTGCTGTAGCCGCATGATACTTCAGGTTGCGTTAACGGGAGGTTTACAACCGTGCGACCGGCGGCTGACAAAGCAAGGGGAGGGGGGTGCCAAGGGGCAACTCCCTTTGGCGCGGTCCATGGCTGCGAAAGCCTGGTCGATGGGCGTCCAGAGGGAGAGCGAAGTCTCCCTCGGTCTGGGGGTCCAGGGCGGGCACGAAGGCCCCCATGGTCGAGGGTCCAGGGGCTGATGAAATCGCCCCGGTCGGAAGTCCAGAAGGCGAAGCGCGTCTGGTGAGGTCCACGGAGCAACGCTCCTGGCCGGGGGATGCAACGGGGGCGGAAAGCACCCTTGCCAAGATGAGCGAGGCCGAAGGTCGAGCGGGGCGCGCGGTATTACACGCGCACATCTTGCGAGCCGTAGTAATGGCGATGTTGCTGTAGCCTGCGGTAGGCGCCTTCGGGTGAGATTGTCGCTCCGGAATATAACGGAATTGCCGCTATGTTTTCCAGAAAAAACGCGGCCATTGGTGAAGAAATCGTTAAGAAAAGAGGCTCGGCGGAGGCGCGGTTTTTTCGTAATCCTGATGCGGTCCGTTTTGGCCACAGAAGGCCGTGCAGGGGCTTTGGATTTCAGAGTATGGACCGAGGGGAAAAAGTGAACGGACGGCATGGGCGGCTAACCTTGACGAAGTCAGCTGCTCAAAGACGGCACCCGCGATCAAACAAACTGTACCCGCAAATCCCCGCATTGTGGTAAAAACACGCGCCAAGTTGGTAGTCCGATGGACTGAGCGCATTGCAACGGCGGAATGGGCCGACCCGGCCCTCGTCGAGGAGAAATACCTCTACCGCGACGGGACGTCTGGCTCGGGCGCTCCGCCAGTGACCACCTGCGTTCCCCTCGGCTTCTGCGATGACCGCCATGTCTGCCTGGTCAGCGGCTCGCGCGGCGGCAAGGGCACCAGCTTCAATCGTTAACAATTTAATCCTCTGGCCGGGGTCGGTCTGCGTCGTCGATCCGAAGGGCGAAAACGCCACCATCACGGCCGCGCGCCGGGGCAAGGGTTCGGCCCATTGCACGGGCATGGGCCAGGCGGTTCAGGTTCTCGACCCGTTCAAGGCCGCCCAGGTGGACGACTCCCTCCGGGGCCGGTTCAATCCCCTCGATGCGCTCGACCGCCGACAAGGATGAAACCATCGACGAAGCCGGGCGGATTGCCGACGCCATCGTGGTCGTTCACGAAAGCAACGATCCGTTCTGGGACGAATCCGCGCGGTCGATGGTCAAGGGGCTGATCCTGCACGTCCTGACAGCGCCGGAATACGAGGGCCGCCGAAACCTGATTACCGTGCGCAACCTCATCATGCGGGGCGACTGGGAAGCGGTCGAGGCGCTGCAGGCGGCGGGCGAGACGGATATTCCGCCGGCGCACGGGCTGCTGTGGACCGGCCTCGTCGAACAATCCGGCCTTCGACGGGCTGGTCGCCGGCATCGGCGACAGCTTCACCAACATGCTGCTGAATTCGCCGAAGCAGTATGAAAGCGTCCTGCAGGTGGCGAACCGGAACACCGAGTTCATCGACAGCCCGGGCGATGCAGCGCTGCCTTGAGGCGTCCGATTTCCAGCTCTCGGAGCTGAAGACGCGGCCCGGCGGGCTGAGCGTCTATCTGTGCCTGCCGCAGAGGTACATGAGCACGCATTACCGCTGGCTGCGGATGATGATCGCCCTGACCGTCACGGAAATGGAGAAGGTCAGGGGGCGGCCCGCAACCGGCCATCCGGTCCTGATGGTGCTCGATGAATTCGCGGGCCTGAAGCGGATGGAGGTCATCGAAAACGCCGTCGCCCAGATCGCCGGTTACGGCGTCAAGCTGTTCTTCGTCCTCCAGAGCCTTGAGCAGCTCAAGGCGGTCTACAAGGACAATTGGGAAACCTTCCTCGCCAATTCCGGGCTGAAGGTGTTTTTCAACCTTGAGGACAATTTCTCGCGCGACTACGTCTCCAAGCTGATCGGCGAAACCGAAGTCATGCGCGAGGTGCGTTCGGAAAGCGAGAGCAAGGCGCGAATCCGAAAGCACGTCCCACAGCACGACGCAGTCGCAGTCGGAAACGCACGGGACATCGTCGTCGACCGGAACGTCTGAATCGGACGGGACAAACAGTTCGGCCAGCACCGGAAAATCATGGGGCCTCAACAGCTCCGAAAGCAGTTCGCGGAATATCAGCTATGTGCAGGGGATGATCTTCAAGCATTTCGACAAGAGGATCGGGCTGGGCAGCAGCCAGTCGCAGGGAAAATCGAAAGGCTGGACCGAAGGCCTGGCGAAAGGAATTTCACACACCACATCCAGTTCGCGGACCGACGGCACATCAGACAGTGTGACGACCGGCACGAGCGAGACGGAAGGGACGACCCACGGCACGTCGCAATCCCAGACAGAGGGGACGAGCGAGACGATCCAGAAGCGCGCCCTCATCACGCCCGATGAGATCGGCCAGGTCTTTGCCCGGATCGATGACAAGACGCAAGCAGGCTTATCCGGGCCTCGCGCTGGTGGTGATTTCCGGCGCGCGGCCGTTGGCGCTGAGGCGCGTGAATTATTACGAGGACTACCAGTTCATGGGGCTGTTCGATCCGCCTCCGGATTTTCCGTTCACCGCGCCGAAGGAACTGTGCGTCGAGGGCAGTCAGTTGGGATTGTCTCTCGCGGAATTCGGGCTGAAGGTCGGGGCGTGGTCGGTCACGGCGGGTCTTATTGCCGCATCGAACGACGGCGCCGCCAGTATCGTCACCGGCGACGGCAAGGACGCGGCCTGTATCCGCGTGCCGCGCGCCGGTCTTGTGACGACGGTTCCAGCCGGCGGCGCGGCTGACGTGCCTGCCGGACCGCTGTTTTCCCTGCGCTATTACGAAGACGGCGCGGCGCTGATTGATCCCTTCGCGGAACTGCGGGCGTTGTGCGCAGCGATAGCCAAACAGCGCGAGGATGAAAAAAGAAGGGCCGAAGAACAGAGACGCAGACGAAAGCGAATACTCATGGCTGCGGCCGGCATGTTGCGCGCTGCTGGCGGTTGTTGGGATCACGATATGCGATGTATGAGGTCCTTCGAGATTGGCCAGATAAAGTCGACTCCGTGAAATCACAGCGCTGCGGGACAGTGGCGTGCCTCGCTTCGGCGTCCGCAAATCTGGGGAATCCGCCGAGCCGGGGCGTACCGTCCGAAACGGCACCGCCGGAAAACCCGGGACCAATTGCGACGGAACCGAAAACACGGCCTGAAGCCGTCGCCTCTGCGGCGACTCCCACGCACCCGGAGCGCTTCGCGACCGCGCGCCCCGTTCCCATAATGGTTGGCAAGATTGATGTCTCTCACTTCGCCAGTATAAAACCCGGCGACACGCCGGCGCAGGTTGTTGCGATTTATGGTCAGCCGGATGAAGACAATCGAACATACCAATTCTGGGCGAATGACGGCCATGGCAATTTTATGGTCAGTTATTTGGATAATGTCGTCGAAAAAGTGGAAGCTTACAGCACGGCGGCGGTGGCCAGCTCCTCCTGCGCGCGCACGGGCAAGCTGACGAACTTCTGAAGCTTTTCGGCCATCAAAGGACCCTGCGGTAGTCGCGTTGCTCGGTCCGCCGTTCGATCAGGAAGAGGATGAGGCAGACACGTACGACCTTTATTGGGTCTTTCCGATGGCTGGCCGTCCGGCGCCGGAATACGCGAACTCGGGAGAAACGCTACAGGTACGATTTAAACGAATCAACCCGCCCATGCGAGTACACGGAATACGCCAGGACGACGCAGACTGTATTTATGTGAGCCTTACCTGGTGAGCAGGATTTCCGGGTACGGGGAGGGACAACGCCAAAGGCGATTGATCCTAGCGCTCGCGGTCTTGGTCCAGATCGCGGTCCTGCTGCTGGCGGGCCTTGAAGGCTTCCTGCGCTTTTCTCGCCGCTTCTATCTTCGCATCGGCGTTGTCATGTTCTTGTCCCAGCCGCGTAGCGGCGGCGTAGCGGTCCGGCGACTGCCGCATGGGGCCGCTCGGCGTCGGGCGCAGTACGGGCCTGTCGTCCTTGATCATCTGTGATCCGTCTTTTTCAGTTTCGCGGGGCCGTTCCGCCTGTTTCTGGTTGTTCTGTTCCTGGGCGTGGGCGAACTGGTCGCGCAAGGCGCGGGCACGGTCGAGGGCGCTTTGCTCCTGATGCAGTCCCTCGATGCTTTTGGCGACGGACGTGGGCCGGTCGGCCATAGTACGGAAATTATACTCCCGGCGACGCAGGGAAACGCGGCCAAAGAAAAGGCGGCAACCCTTGCGGGCCGCCGCCTCGCCCCTGGTGGGGACTTAGATGCGGATCAGCCGAAACTGAGAGCCGCTCACCCTTGGATGCTGGGCGGAAGCGGCGGCCCGGTCAAGAGCCGCCGCCCTGTAGCCTATTCGTCGCTGCCGTTGCGGGCTTCGACGATTTTGGTGTGAGCCAGGTCTGCCGCCTTGGCGAGAGCCAGAAGATCCTCGGCGTTGTAGCTGTGCGATGACTTCCAGTTCCCTTCGCCATCGCGGTAGCGGCGCTCGAAGGTGACGTTGTGGAAGGTCCCCTTTTCCGTCTTGTTTTCCCAGATGCTGGCCGTGATCAGACCGACGCGGACTTTGTCGACCGGGAGGATTCTTCGTTTCAGCGGCTTCGTTTTTCTTCGTGCTCTTCAGTGACATGTTAGTTTCCTTTTCTGTTAGGCCCGGCATCATTGCCAGCCTTGTGATTTCGGTCAGCCCTGACAAAGCCGGACCGCCCGTCACAGGGAGGGGCATCGCCCGGCTGCACAAGCGGTCTTCAGCGCGGAAGACGGGGAAACCCTTGCGGGCATGAGGGCCGGTTTTCAGGCAGAAATTCACAATAAAGGCTGGCAAACAGGATACGGGCGAGGCAAAGGAAACCATGGCGCTGCACACGAAGAGTGAAAAACGCGATGAAGCGAAACGACACCGGCTGATTTCCGGAATGGCTATGAAGGCCAGCAGATGAGGAAAGCGGAAAGAGGGACCTATCACAATACCGCAACGAGGCACGGGACGCGGCGAAGGTGGCTGGAACGGCGCACGGCGACACCGGGATCAGGCTCGCGGCCAGGCAGGAATTGGATCATCCAAAAGCGGAGCGGCAACGTGGCAGAGACTACAGGGGCGTGAAGCGGAGCGGCGGGACCGGGCGCCTGTCGTATTCGTCGGCCGCGCAGTGGTACGGGCTTTCGATAAGCAGGTGTAGTCGGAGATCGCCCTGCCATCGCCAAAAGTGCGTCAGCGGATGGCCGTCGGCATCGATCAGCGGGAAATAGACATCGGTGATGCCGACATTGTCTATTCCCTGCTCGTGCAGAAAGAATTTGGCCTGCAGCAGCATGGAGATTTTCTGCTTGGTGGTGTGGGCTCCGTCCAGCGTGACCTTGAAGCGATCGCTTCTGGGAATTGCCAATCGGCGGTTTCCTGACAAGCTTGAGCGGCATGAACAATTCCGTGCTGCGGTTGTGTCTTGTTTCACTCTACAACCTTTGGGTTAAAAATCAGTAAAGCGATACGTTTTCCCCCTGCCTGCGTTCCGCACAGGGCCTTTCAAAAGATGGACGCTGCCCGAAGCCATCCGGCCGGTGCAACGAACAGACCGCTCCTTCCTCCCTGCGGTCGTCCCGTGCAATTCGTTGACAGTCCGTCTGTCGTCCGGGCGGGCCGCTTCCTCATGAAAGGCTCCCATGGCGGGAGCCTCGAACAGGAGGAAAAAACGATGAAACTGATTTGTAACCACGAGCTGCAAAAACACACCGCGAGCGAATTGTCCGCGTTGTTCTGCACGGTGTCCAAGGGTCTTGTCCGCACGAAGCGCGGATCGCCGGAGCGAAGGAACGCTCTCGCCTCTCTGGAAAATATCAGCCGGGCGCGCGCGGTGCGGATGCACACATGCGCACCGTGAGGGCGCACGCTCACTTCTCCCGGTCCCGGTCGGGGCCGGGAGGCGGCGGCTTGCGGCGTTCGAGTTCTTCCTTGGCCTTGCGGGCCTGCTCGGTTTTCGCCGGATCGGCTTCGTCGGTGTCGCTCCGGCTGGCCGCCTGCCGGTTTCGGCGCGGCGGTTTTCGCCTTCTCGAAAGCACGCTGCAGATCGCCCTTGCTGGTTACGGACGGCTTCGCGGCTTCCTTGAAGGCAGCGGCGGCTTTCCCCTTGCTTTCCCCGCCGCCCGTTTTGGCCGCTTCCTTTCCTTTGGCCGCCGCCGCGAAGTCCGTTTCAGTTTTTCCTTTCGCTCGTCATCGCCTTTCCTGATTTCGGTCTTGCCGGTGGCGGCGGCCGTGAATTCGGGCTGGATGGTGCGGTCGGGGCGGGCGAGCCGCTGCAGCGCCTCGCGGCGCAGCTCCGTCTCAAGCGAGCGGCGCTCGCGCTTGTCGAGGCTGCCGAGAGCGCTTTCCTGATGCCTGAAATTCTGCATTTCGCGGCGGTGGCGGCGGATGAGGGCGGCGGTTTGCTGGCGCTGTTCGGCGATCCTCTGCTTGTCCTCGCGGGCATGGCGGAAGGCGGTGAGGGCGTTGAAACCCGTGATGCGGGCGAGGAAAGCCAGAACGCCCGTGGGCTGTCTGGCGGCGCGCTCCTGCAAGACGGCGGCGCTGCGGGCGATTTGCAATTCGGCAAGCGCCTTGCGTTCGCCGCCGTGGACGGCGGCGAGCTGCTGGCGTTTTTCCTCAAGATTTCCCCGCCGGACAGCGTGGGCCTGCTGCAGGGCCTCGCGGCGCTCCTGCGCCGTTCTCTTTTGTTTCGCGCCTGATGCCGCGTGTTTTGAGAAGGCGGGCCTGCCGCTCCTGACGGGCGCGCTCCTGCGCGGTGGCAACATCGACGAGCTTCTCGTCGGTCGCCGAGGCGGGCTTCGAGTGCCTTGGTTTTCACGCCGTCGATTTGTCGCGCGAGATTGGAAACCTCGCCGTACAGATCCACGACGGCATAGCGCGCAGTCATCGCCGCGCGCGACGTAGTAGCATTTTTCTTCGAGCGCCTTGATGAAGGCCGGGCCGGTATCGCTGGCGTGCCAGGCTTCCGAGATTTCGCGCCGGCGCTGCGGCTTGCTGACGCCGGTTCTTTCCTCGCGCTGCTTGTCGCCGAGATTTTCCTGCTTGTCGCGGTCGGCGTAGCGGTCCTTGCCCCGGTCGTTCTGCATGCCGGGCGGAAGCTTGATGTTGTGGTCGCGGGCATATTCCTGCGCGACGGCGCGAAGTTTCTGGTGGTCGTGCGAGAGCTGCACGGCTTTCATTTTCTCGGTGTCGATGCGCGACCAGACGACGTGGTAGTGTTCGCGCCCGTGCTTGACGTGAAAGACGACGGCGCGGGGCTGGCCGGAGAGGCCGAGCTTGTCTTCGGTGCGCCGGATGAAATCGTAATAGTGCTCGCGGTTGAAGGGGCCTTGCGTGTGGTCGGGATTGATGGACAGCGAGTAGAGATACTTGATGCACTTCGTCGCCTTGGCCTCGGCATACCATTCGGCAAAGGCGCCGTGCAGGTCCTGCGCGATGGCGCCGCGCATGTCGACGACTTCAACGCTGTCATTGTCGTAGGCGTTGAGCAGATGGGTGGCGAGCTGCTGCCCGCCGGCGCGCTGATTGCCTTTGGGTATCATCCGGTGAGCGTAGGATAACTCCCTTAACAAGGCGTTATTGAGCGAATGCGATTGTATGCGGTTTCCCGCGTCATGGCTCGGAACTCCCTGCCAGAGCGCCGATCCACTGCAGGCCAAGGTCGCGGCGGCGGGAACGCAGCTTCCCAATAAGCGAGCCTGTTCAGGTCGATCTGGCCGAGGGCGGCCTGGCGCAGGAGTTCGTCGGAGGCATGGCGCAGAAGGTCCAGGGCTTCGAGCGGGATTATGTCGTCGTCTTGCAGCATGTTTTTTCCTTTCGCTGTTGGTTTCCTTGAAGACGCAGAGAAACGAAAGCCGGACGGGCAAGCCGGCGAGTCACCCGAAACTTTGAGGGGGAACGGGCAACACGGAACCTTGGAGCGGGCCGCCCGTTGACGCGACGGCGCGTCCGGCTTAGAGCTGCGGCAAAGAGTTCGAGGAAAACACGGCGAAGAAACACAAGATAAACCGGCGGAATAATTCCGGGCGATGGCAAACCTCCGAATTTGCATGAATTCATACGAGCATGCTACAAGCGCCGCCATGTCAGAAAACACGTTCGACATTGAATGTGTCCGCCAGATCGAGGCGCTCATACAATAGTTGGGCGGACTGGCGGAGTGCAAACGGCTCGGGTTTATCTTCGAGGATGGCCAGGGCGTGATGAGCCTGTCGGTGGCGGGTCTGGGCTATCTTCTGTACGTGAAGGCGCGAGGCGTTACCAGTCTCGCGGAGGCCTTCGCCGAGGGATATCAGTGCGCTCACGACAATATCAAGCATAAGGGCTGAACCACGCGGCCGGGCGCTATCCGGAACGCTGAATCCGACGATGAAAGGCGCGTATCTACATTGTTGACACATGCCCCGCTATCTGTCATAATGTATATACAAGGTAGATACCGGAAGGCATAAACAATGAAAGCGACCGTAAAGAAATGGGGCAATAGCGCGGCGGTGCGGATTCCGGCATCCGTGATGCAGGCCACGCATCTTGATCTGGATGAGGTGGTGGACGTGCGCGAGGAGGCCGGGCGGATCGTGATCGAGCCGGTCCGGCAAAAGACATACGATCTGGCCAAGCTGCTGAAGGCCATTACCCCGAAAAATCGCCACGAGGCCGTTGATTTCGGCCCGGCGATGGGCAAAGAGGTCTGGTGATGGCGCGGTATGTGCCCGACGCCGGGGACATCGTCGTGGCTGAATTTCACGCCGCAGGCAGGCCATGAGCAGGCGGGGCACCGTCCGGCGCTGGTGCTGAGCCCGGCGGCGTATAACGACAAGACAAGCCTGATGATCTGTTGTCCCATGACGACACAGATCAAGAACTATCCCTTCGAGGTCCTCATCGCTGGCACGCCGTCGAATGTGGTTCTTGCCGATCAGGTGAAGAGTCTGGACTGGCGCATTCGCAAAGCCGTACGCAAAGGCGCGGTATCCCCGGACGAACTGGCGGATGTTCGCGCGAAAATTCTGGCGCTCATCGGCTAGAGTCCGCCGACAGCCGCATGAAATCCGCGAGAACCACTTCTCAGGGCGAGAGCGAGAACAAGGCTGAATTTGGAAGCCGGTGCTACGCGGCGACCGTCTCCGGCACGCTGAATTTATGGATGAAATCCGCGGCGCGCTGCGCGTGCGCGGCGGCCGTGAAAATCGCCCGGCTGTCACCCTTCATGACTTCCAGCCAGTTCGCAAGGTAGGCGGAATGATCCTCGCGGGCCTCAAGCGCCAGTTCAAGATCGGCGCAAAGGAAAGCGGCGCCCAGCTCCGCAACGAGTTCCTCCTGCGCATAGGCGTTGCTGCCGAAGCGGTGGCCGCCGAAGTCGCGGTCAAGGCGCGTTTTTGCGCCGCTCCAATGGGTCAGCTCATGGCGAAGCGTTGAATAATACGATGTCAGCGTCGCGGAAGGATTCAAACGGCGGCATCTGCACGGCGTCGGTTGAGAGGCTGTAATAGGCGCGGTTTCCGCCGTGGGCGATCTTTGCGCCGGTGGCGTGCAGGAATTTCTCGGCATGATCGATGCGGGCGACGGGGTCGAGCGTCGGCGCGGCTTTGGCGTAGTAGATTTCCGGCAAGCCCTCGATCTGCTCGACGTTGAAAACGGTGTAACCCTTCATGTACGGGATTTCGCGCTCGACATCCTCGCCGGATTTCTCGTCATGCTCGGTGCGCGTGATCGAGTTGGCATAAACCACAAGCGAGCCTTTCTCGCCCTTGCGGACGTGCGCGTCCAGCTCCAGGGCCTGCCGGAAAGTCATCCAGATAGGCGCCGCGAAGTTCTGGACGGAGGCGGACATCCAGAGCGAAAGAATGTTGATTCCCGAATAGGGCTGGCCGTTATGGCGCAGCGGGCGGGTGATGCGGCCGGCGGCGTGTTCGGCGTTCCACGGTTTGACCCACGGGCGCACGCCTTTCTCAAGATCGGCAACGATCTGGTCTGTGATGCGGCTGTAAACGTCCTTGCGTTCGGTTGTGTCGTGCATTTTGTTGCTCCTTTTCCAGCATTTAAAAAACTTCATTTCCTCGTACTGGAGAGCGGGCTTCAGAGCCGCACGGGCTGTCACAGGGCGGAGCGCAAGCGGAGTTCATCGCAGACCCTTGACAGCGCAAAGGGCGGCTCTGGTATCGGTTCTTAAAGAGGAAATGAAGTGCTTTGGAAAAGGCTGCGGATGTACGGCGGCATTACCGGAAAGACGGGATTACGCAAGCAGCGTGGAAAAGTAAGGAGCGAAAGACGCGCACTCGCCGGCGGCATTATCGTTCGCGGTCGAGGTCTTTGGCTGGCTGGCTTTGCGCCGCGCGCTGACGGAACGTCTTGGAAGCTTTCTGGGCGCGGGTGAGAATCGCGGCATCCTTGCGGGCGTTCTTCAAGACCGCGCCGACGATCTTTGCGCGCTGGCGTTTTTGCACGGCGCGAAGCACGGGAGCAGCGGCGGCCTTAAGGGGGCTTTTGTCGTTCGCGGGGTTAAGCGTCTGCTCCAGCCGCGCCTGCGTGGTCCGGAGTTTTTCAAGGGCCCTGCCGGTGGTGACGAAGGTTTTTTCGGCATGTGACCGCAGGTCCTTTTCCGCCTTCTCGCGCTGCTTCGGATCGGTGATTTTTTCAAGCTCGTGCCAGCGGGCATCAACCGCGAGCTGACCGGCTTCTTCCTTGGTTTTCGGGGCGGGATGTGCGGTACTGACCTTCGTCCGGTAATTTCGCGGGGGCGGGATCTGACTTTTTGCCGGGGCTGTCCATGGCGGCCTCCTGCAATACAGACGGATATTGTAAGCCCGCTTTGGTTTCGACGTTCAAATAAAGGAAAACGGCTGGACTGTGGCAGGCTGCTGGAAGCACCGTGTCAGGAATTTGGGCACAGGCCGTCCCATTGGTTCCCCTCGCCAAGCAAACTTTGGAATGTCCGGGAGCGATTTGGGGTCAGAGAATGGGCAGGCAAAGGCGGGATCGTTTTCATAAAGGACCGGAAAACACCGTCCATGCAGCGCAGTGCCCATGATTCCCGGCTGTATTTTATTCTGAGTCTATGGTTCTGTGACTTTTGTGACGCATCCGAATTCATTAGCTTCTCCGGCCATTTCTGCCGGTGATGCCTTGGAAACAGCGGGGCCAGCAGTGCGACGAACAATCCGGCGCACATGCGCGTGCGGGCATGGATGACTTCGACAGTGATGTAACCCGCGTGTTCAAGCTGACGCAGGTAACGCTGCACGGTGCGGCGGTCCTTGCCGAGCGCGCGCATCAGCCAGGTGACGGTGATGTCGGCGGCGCGGGCGTTGCGATCTTTACGGTAAACATACTGCATCAGCTTGCGCGCGCAGCGGCGGGCGCCGTCCGTGAGGTTGGGGTCGTCCTCGATCCGCGCGGCCATCTCCGGCACATAGGCGCCGCTGTCGCGCGGCGGCTGCATGCACGGGGTTTCGGTTCGGCGGGAAGGTGGCAGGATCGCAGTGACCGCTGCCGCCGGTCTTCGTCTTTGGGCGGCACGGCAGGGGAGGGGCTTCGTTCGGTGCGAATGCCGTCGCGGGCCATCCGCGCGGCGAGGCGTTGCGCGATTTCTTCAATCGGCGGTGGCGTCTTTCGATAGGCATGGTTTTCTCCTTGGTTATGAGAAAACCCGCCAGATTTCAGGCCGCAAAAAACCGCCGCAAAAAGCGCTTGCGTTTTTTTTTGGTTCTGCCAGAGTCGGGATTGCGACAGTCGCTGCTCTAGCAGTTTCAGTTTTTTAGAAGCCCGCCTCCTGGCGGGTTTTCTTTTTGTTACGTCATCGGTTTTCCTTCAAACATTTGTGAACACAGAAATGGCCGGATTCCGGAATCGGAGGGGCCACGTAAAAAGTGTGTATTAAGAATCGCGACAGCAGCAAGCGCGCCTCGGCGAACGAATTGTGCCGACGCGGCCTCCGGCCATGCGAATCAGGCGGCAAGGCTTGCGGTGCTTGGGTATGTGTGTGTATGCGATCGGTGTGGACAGATGCGGACTTCTCGTTGGGGGAGGGGAGAAAATCCGCCGCATTCAGGCCGCATAAAACCGCCGCAAAAACTCTTGCGTCCGCTGCCGGATTCTGCAAGAGTGGGATTCTCAGATCGCTGCTCTTGCAGTTTCAGTTTCATGGAAGGCCCGCTTCGGCGGGTTTTCTTTTTTAGGTCATCGGAATTCCTTCAGTTGTTAGCGCAGGAGGGCCCAGAATCGTACCGGGCCAGACCGAGTCTGCCCGAATATTTTTCACACGGCAAGCGCAATGCAACTTTCAAGTGTTTTCCCCGATTTATACAACTATGACCAAAGAATCGCCGGTAACGTCGGTCGTCTGCTTGATGACCATGTGTGCCGCTCGCGGACACCACCTGTCCCGAAGTCATGCGATCCGCCTGTTTGAACCACTGCAGAAGCTCTCGCAATGTCCAGACGGGTTTTTCAGTTTCATGTTTTCTCAGTTCCGCAAGCCGGTGATATGGAATCGTCGGCCACGTGTGATGCTCCCAGTGCAGCCATGAATTATGCGGGGCCAGAAGCGGCGCCTGCCAGAAATTCAGATGCAGGCGATGGGTTTCGGGCGTTCCCTGATGCTCCAGCCACAGCCTGAGACGAAACGACATCATGAACGTCGTGACCAGACCGCGCATACCAAAGCAATCCGGCCCACCACAGTCCCGAGACGGCGAGCAAAGCAACGGCGATGGCGTGGAAGCATAACAGCGGCAGATATTCGGACGGCCTGTCCGGCTTCGAATACTTCAGAATGATCACGTAATCGGGGAGGCTGCCGCCGACAATATCAAGCGCCGCATATTTCAGGATTCGGGACGGCTTTGCCGGCAAGTCCCACTGCGGGCTGCGGGACCGTTTGTGCCCCAGCTCGGGATCGTGTTCCGTCCCGGCGTGCTTGTGATGTTTGAAGTGCAGGGCGCGGTAGCCGCTGACCGTCAGTCCGATGGGCCAGAACGCAAACAAATTCGTTAGAAAATCGTTCAGCCTCCTGTCGTGCGACAGGGTGAAATGCGTGCCGTCATGGCCGAGGATCGCCAGCGCGTGCTGGCGATTTCCGATAACCAGAAGCGCCAGCAGCCATGTAACCGGGTTTGAAAATACATGAACAAGGGCAAGCGCGCCGAGAATCACGGCCCAGTCGAGGACAGCGTCCCTTGAGCCACGGCAAGGCTGTGCGCCGGGAAAGATGGAGCAGGATTTCCTTGTCGATAGATTTGGTGTCACGGCGCATGCAAAGCCCTCCGGTCAATTTCCGAGTCAACTCAGGGCAACTGTAGAAAGAAAGACCGCTCCGGACACCCTACGAACCTTCGTAGGGTTATTTGCCGCCGTGAATCCGCTAGTTTTTGGCCGGTTGTCAGAAAAACCATCAATGAGGAGAAACAGCATGGCACGGGTTCAAAAGGTCGGGAGCAACGAAAAGACCGGCGTGATAAACGAAATACTCGAGCGGGACGGCTGCATCGTTATCGAGAATGCCCTTGATACAGAGCAACTGGACAGGCTGAAAAAAGAACTTCGGCCCCACTTTGACGAGACGCCGCACTGCACCGGAGATTTCTACGGTCACGCGACCAAGCGGGTGAGTTCCCTGATCGCGAAATCGAGTCTGTGCCAGCACATGGCCATCGATCCGGTCGTCCTTGCCGCGATGGACGAATTTCTCCTGCGCGGCTGCGGTCAATACCAGCTCAATCTCACGCAGGCAATCCAGATCGGGCCGGGCGAGCCGCAGCAGATCATGCATCCCGGACGATCCGCTTTTCCCTTACGTTCATCCGGGCTATGAGGCCATGATCAACTGCATGTGGGCCGTCGATGAGTTCACCGCCGAAAACGGCGCGACGAACGTCGTTCCCGGCAGCCACAAGTGGGAGAGGGTCGGGCTGATCCCCGAACGCGTGCCGCAACCCGATGAAATCACGCAAGGAATCATGCCGGCGGGATCGGTGCTGATTTATTTCGGCTCGCTCCTGCACTGCGGCGGCGCGAACCGAACCGCGAAGCCGCGCACCGGCGTCGTCCTGAGCTACTGCCAGGGCTGGCTGCGCCAGTCGGAAAACCAGTATCTCGCCGTTCCGCTTGCACATCGCAAAGACGCTGCCCGAGAGGCTGCAGCGGCTGCTGGGATATTTCGTTCACGAGCCCAATCTCGGACAGATCGAGGGACGCGATCCGATAGAGCTGCTGCAGGGGAAAAATATCGTCAATGCCGGGTTCGAGGAATTCCTGCCGGCGGAATTACAGCCGTTGCTCGATCAGCACAAGGCGCGACTGAAGGAAGCCGCATAAACTCCGTCCGCTATGGATCAACTTGCGGATGACAGGCGGGCGGTCTTGATTCCGTAAACGGAGTGTGGATAAAGCTGGTTGATTTTCACCGGCGTGCTACAACTTGCAGGATAGTTTCATCATTTGAATCGCCAGGAAGCGAGAGACTCATGGCGATTCCCTTTGAGGAATTCGTAGAGAAGGCCAACAAGGCCCGCTCCGTTGACGAGCTTCTCCAGGTATTTCTGGAGACGGTCGGGCATCATGGCTATGACAAGATGATTTTCTGCCTGCTGTCCGATCACAAGCAGATCGGACTGGCGGCGGGCGTCGGTCATCTGCGGAATTATCCCGCCGACTGGATGAAATACTACTTTGAGCAGGGCTTCGATCAGCTCGATCCCGTCATCAGCTACTGCTACCAGAAAATGGGCACATTCACATGGCAGGAGATGTCCGAACGGCTCGACCTGACGCGCAAGCAGAAATTGTGTCTCAATCTCGGCACCGAAGCGGGGCTGCATAACGGCATCTGTACGCCCCTGTGGGGTCCGCACAGGTTCGCCGGCATTGGCCTGGCCACGACGGAAAAGAAGGACGCCTGCCATGCGAATACCGACATGATCACGGCCTACTGCAACCATTTCTATATTGCCTTCCAGAGACTCCATGCCGCGCCTCAGAATGCACGCGATCCGCTTCCCAATATCTATCTGACGGCGCGGGAGAAGGAGATTTTGACGATGGTCGCCGAAGGAAAATCCGACGAGGCTATCGCCGTCCTGCTCAAGCTGACGCCGCACGGCGTCGATTTCCATACGAGGAATATCTATACGAAAATGCAAACCAACAGCCGCACATATGCGGCGTCGAAGGCGATTGACCTCGGCCTGATCCACCCGCTGCTTCACCCCTATATTCGCGTCTGACACCCTACGAACCTTCGTAGGGTCAATCTATCCTCGAAGCATGCTCTCCTTGTCGTGTGGAAACACAGGGAGGCTCGGCATGATTGAATTCGTCACCGTCGAAAATGTGAATCAGTTTCCGGGAAACGCTTTGGCCGCGCAGCACCGGCTGCGCTACCGGAGCATCATCGAGCGGCAGCAATGGGATGTTCCGAACTACGGCGAGATGGAATTCGACCAGTACGACAACCCGGCCGCAAAATATCTCGTCTACAGGGACCACAATCATACGGCGCGCGGCGTCTCGCGCTTTTATCCGACAACACGTCCTTACATGCTGGAGCAACTGTTTTCGCATTTTGTAACCGACAGGCCGATGCCGAAGAATCCCCGCGTGTGGGAAGGCTCCCGCTTTTGTATCGATCAGACGCTGCCGCCTGAAACCAGAAAGCGAATCGCGCGGGAGATCGTCGTCGGCTATCTGGAGACCGGCCTGCGGTACGGCATTGAGGGTATTGTGGGGCTGATGTACCCGGCGTACTGGCGGAGCCTTTTCACAAGCGCTGGCTGGGACATCGAATTCATGGGTGAAACGGCTCTCCTCGATGACGGGAACAAAGCCAGAGCGGCGTGGCTGCCGGTTTCGGAAAGCATTCTTGCCAGGGTCCGCAAGACCACCGGCATCCATGAAGAGATTGTCAATTTTGGAGAAGTCGATGTTAGAGCGCTCGCCGCCTGACCAGGCAGAAGACGATCTGAGTGCGCTTGTCTGCAGCCGGAACGCGCTGCAGTTCATGTATGAGGAATCCCTCGTCAACGGAAACGCCAGCATCACCCTGATCCTGAGCGAAGCGTTGGCCTGCGGCGATGACCTGATTGCAGAGAAACGGGAGATTTCATACAGGTCGAAGGATGCCCTATTTTACCTCTATTTCATGAGGGCGATCCTGGGCCTGCATCCGGAGAAGATCAAACATCTGGTTGAGCTACTGAAATGGCTGACGATCATTCCCCCTGATGAAACCGAGACCGTGTAACAACGGCGCAAGGCTTCACTCCGGCATATCGATCAGCACTTCACGTCAGCCATGCGCTTGACGAGGTTAAGAAGCCCGGCGCGCAGGGGCCGGTCCTTGATCGTTCCCCAGGCTTCAATGAGCGCCCGGAATTCCTTCGCACCGAATTGTTCGGCAAGCGTCTGAAACTCTGTATCCCTGGCTGACGGCGCAATGAGTTGCAACAACGGCACCTCAAGATACGCCGCAAGGCTGAAAAGGCGATGGACGGGGATTCGATCCTTGCCATTTTCATATTTCTGGATCTGCTGGAAGGTCACGTCGAGATATTCGGCGATTTCGGTCTGGCTCTTGCCCACAGCGCTGCGGGCAACGCGGAGATTGCGCCCCAGCTCGCGGTAGAAAGGGCCTTCGGGCACTCGTTTGGAATTTCTGGGCATGATGAGGATCTTCGCGTGAGGTTACCTGACGATTTAAGGGCAGGGACGGGGGCTGGTCAATCTTGAAAATACAAAGTAACGATCAGTTATGAGAAAGCCCTGCCGCAGTCGGAAGGGACAGGGATGGGGAGAGAGATGGTCAGAAGCACAGAATCAAGCAAGAAAGCCCGAGTGGATCGCTACGCCATCGACGGCAACCTCGTTATCGACGGCCACAGAACATCGGTCCGGCTGGAGCCGGAGATGTGGGCGGCGCTCAAGGAAGTCGCCAACTGTGAAGATTGCACGGTTAACGAGCTTGCGAGCCTCATCAGTCGTCGGAGAAAGGTCGGCCAGAATTTTACATCGGCCATCCGTGTCTACCTCATGATGCATTACCGGAAGGCGAGGAGATGAGCGAAGCCATTCCCGGCACGTTCAATACTCCGATGCCAGCATGATCGTGAGAACACGGAAACAATGCGCCAGATCGGAAGCATCTTCCGAACCGCCGGTGCAGGATTCGTCGGCGTAATAGTCGATCTTCCAGAACAGCTTTTCAGCAACACCCTCCATCCTGAACACTCCAAAATCGTGTTCGCCAGGAATATCGTCTTCGGTGAAATCGCTGAAGCTCGACACCGCAGCCCAGATGCAAATCTGGGTTTCCGGGGGCAGGGCGGAGACTCCGCGCGTGCAAACAACCTGTCCCGGAACCGGACGCGGCCCGAATGTCGGCACGAAGAAGTGAAGGCGGAACAAGTCATTCAATGCGGCAATTTGCGCCGCTTTATCCTCGCTCATGAGTTGCCTCCGCTGAGTTCGGCGTGGAAATGAGTTTCCGCGATGCGGTTGCACTCGTCGAAATCGATGCGGCGTGCCGCGCAGAAATGGCGCAGATCAGCGAGCAGATCGATGACGGCTTCGTCGCAGACGGCGGGGGCGTCGCCGCGCGCTTGCGAGGCTGAGCTGAGAGCGAAGCGTGCGGTAGCTATGCGGTGGGCGTGCGGTAGGCTGCCCGGCGGAAAGTAAGGTTTCATGTTGGTTCCTTTCGTGGTTGGAGTCAGTGCGCGAAAAGGAACAGCCGCCCGGACAAGCCGGGAGGTCACCGGAGGGGAATGGCCCACACGGGAGCGAAGCGAACGGAGCGGGCCGGCCATTGACCTGCCGGCGCGGGCGGCTAGAAGAGCGTCAATACTGACCCGGCCACGAAAGATGAAACCGCGCAAACTTCGCGGTGTGCGGGGCTGCACTTCCGCACCGTGCGGGACGGTGGACGGGCTTCGATTGGCGGACTGGTCGGCAGTTTCAAGCGATGGCGGGCCGCGAGCGACACCATCGCGAAAATGAGCTTCGTTATTGTGACGGTAGATGCCGCAGACGGTGGGCGGCGGTGCGGTGATGATCAGCGTCAAGGTCAATGCCGATGAACCGGCGGCCTAGTTCGTGCGCGCTGACGAGCGTCGAACCAGAGCCTGAGAAGGGATCAAGAACAATGTCTCCAGGGCCTGTAAATGCGGCTATCAGCGGTTTAAGAGACTCGACAGGTTTCTGCGTTGGGTGCAGGCGGTTGCCGGAATAATGCCAGTCGATGACATCACGCGGCGGCCGTTCCGGGAACGGCGGGAAGCCCTTGGCCAGCAGATAGGCTTGCTCGTGGGTGTAGGACAGGTGCCGGGCGCTCGATGAATAGCCCTTCCGGAAGACGATGTGGCCGACCGTGCGGAAGCCTGCTTCGCGCCATGCCCTCATGAACACGTCAGTCTTGTTCCAGCCGTAGAAGCTGACGCAGCGGCTGTCCGGCTTCAAGACGCGGTGAATCTGCGCGAAAGCGGGCCTGAGCCATGCGTCGTTGTCATCGTTAATAACGCGGCGACCGGAGCGGTCGTGATAGCGGACCAGATAGGGCGGATCAGTCAGCACGAAATCGACGCAGCGTGATGGCAAGTGGGCCATGACATCGACGCAATCGCCGCAGGTAACGTTGTTAAGCATTTGCGACAAGAGGCGGTTCATACGCGCCTCGCTTTCTTGCCTGCTTCGAAGCCAGCTTTGTAGGCGGCTTCGAGAGCCGCGCGGACATCCCACACGGACAGATCGTGGAAGTCGAGCGAATCGCTGTTTCTGGCTTCGAGAGTGACCAGACGCAAATGACGCCGTGCGATAGCTTCCAGTTTTCGGGTGATTATCATTTCCGCCTCCGCTGCGCCATGACGGTGAGACGGATAGCTGCTTTCAGATCGTCGGCGTGGTTATCAAAAAGCTGCAGGGTGCCGAGAGCGGCGAGGGACTGTCCGGATTCAAGATAGTTCTTCGCTTCGAGCAGAAGGGCGAGCAGATTGTCGATGGCCTCAACGGTGGCGAGGGCGACCGGGTCTGTCGGCAGTTGCAATGTGTCGATGATCTCCCGGCAGAGGAGTTCACCGCTCTCGTAGAGATCATCAAGGTTCGATTGAGCATCGTTGGCGATGCTGGACAAACCTCCGATGTCATTCTTGACGGCCGACGTAACGTCCTCGATTTTCGACAGGACCTCGCGCGCAGCGTCGATGGCCTGATCCAAAGGTGATTTAGTCATAGTCTTTTCCTTTCCTTGGTTGTTGTCGATGGCGAGGAAAAGGCCGGGACGGTATGACGCCGGGGTCAACGGGTTACACGGTCGCTCGGTGCGGGCACCCGTTGACGACGGCGGCAGGCCCGGCAAACTGAGCCAAAGGTTGACAACAAACAAGGGAAAGCGGAAAGAAGGGGAATCGCGGCGCAGTGTTCGAGGCTGAACCTCCGCGCTGCTGAGGGCACCGGACGGGCTGGCGATTTTCAGAAAAGCGATAACTGGCGCGATTGTGAGAGGTAGGCTTTCAAGGTCTGGATCATGCGTTCCGCGAGGTCAGACTGGTTGTGCGGTGCGTAGCCTTTGCAGTCGCGCAGCCCCTCGAACGTGGCGATGAGTTTCTTAATGCCAGCTTCGACGGCTTCGTCCCGGGACGTGTAAGCGACACAATTCCAGACTGAAGGCGACGACCCGCCTCCGCCCTGGCTGTACCAGTAGCATGTCGAGATGGCATGCCAGCTATTCGGCGCGACCGCGACGCGGACTTCTCCGTACCAGTTCGTTCCGTCAAGGTTGATACGGATCGTATCGTCGCGCTCGAAAACGCCACAATCATTGCAGTCGGCACCGCCCCAGAGAGCCTGCAATTCACGCCGGGCCTCGTCGGAGAGCCAGTATTCCGGATAGCGGCTGCAGATGCCGTCAATCTGTTCGGTCAGATCGATGATGGTCATGTCTCGGTTCCCGCTTGGCTGAAATCACTGACATTGCCGCCGAAACCGCAGGCGCAGCACTTCGCACCGCTGTGATCAGTCCACTCGGTGTCGCCGTTCTCAGCGGCAGTAACGTCAGTGCCGTCAGGACATAAGCGAACCCAGATGTCGGCACAGATATCTATCTCATCGGATGCGCCGCATTTCGGACAGGCCATTCCCCAGATTTGTTTGACGGATTGGGTCATATTTCCCTCCTTACCAGCTGGCGCGATAGCGGATGGAGCGAAAAACGCCAGTCTCATCGGCGCGGAGCCAGGCGAGCGCGGCCTTCAGAATGCGTAGATCCTCGTCTTTCTCGGTACCGTCACTGTTGCCGAAGAAAAATCCCTGAGTATGGGGTAGGTTGTCGCGTGCGACGGCGTCGATTATTTTTTCGATGTCCGCATCTTCAAGATAGATCGGTTGGCAGTTGTCGACGCCATCGGCGAAGTTCTGGACGATATAACCGTGAAGGTTCGGGTGCTTGCGCCAGTAGCCCAATTCAAGGGTTCGAGTTTTTACGCGATAGCCGTCCTCGCGCGGATTGTTCTCGGGATTCAGATGGTCGGTCCAGAGGTATTTTTCGCCGTCAAGATACATATCCAGTCCCATTTAACGTCTCCTTTGTTCGGGTTGTCCTCAACATGGGAACCGTTCAGCCGGGCGTATAGCCTGCGCGTGTCCCAAGGTTCTGTTCGTTCGCGGAGGGTCCGGCCACACGGTCGGCCGGAAACCGTGAACGAAAGAACCTCTGGACGGGACACGAAAGGCGCGACCGGCAGAGTCCCATGCTTGTTGAGGGCAAGCGGATAAAGGGGCGACGGGGAAACGGAATTATCGGTCTTTGGCGGCCGGCGTTGAGCCGGAAAGACGAAACCGGTGGTGGGTATAGGGGAGGGGCGTCATCTTCGCAGCGTGCTTGGCCTGATTTCCGCCGCGTGGGGACGGCGGGACCATAGCCAGCAGCAGAAAAGGCTAATTTATGCTCGACACGATAAGCTAAAAATGGTACAACGCAATAAGCTAATAATGGTGCAGCAGAATAAGCTAATGTGAGGGACCGTTCATGGCGACACCGCCCGAAAAACTGGCACAGTCTTTGGAGCTGCTCCACAAGCTTCAGAGCGCGGATGGCGCCGCCGCCATTCGCGCAAAAGACCTGCCGCGCACGCATCGGGAACGCCTCTTGGCGAACGGTTTCCTCCAGGAAGTTATAAAAGGCTGGTATATCCCGAGCCGTCCGGATGAAGTAAAAGGCGAGAGCACGGCCTGGTATGCGTCGTTCTGGCGGTTTTGCGCCGCCTATCTTGAAGAGCGTTTTGGCGCGGAATGGTGTCTGTCGCCGGAACAGTCTTTATCGCTCCATGCCGGAAACTGGACGGTGCCCCGGCAGCTCATGGTGCGGTCGCCCGGCGCGCGCAACAAGGTCACGAAGCTTCCGCACGGAACGTCGCTTCTGGATCTCCGCGCGGCGCTGCCCGCCGCTGCGGACCGGAAAGAAAGTGAAGGCCTGCGGCTTTTCTCGCCGGAATCCGGGCTGATCGCGTGCTCTCCTAATTATTTTTCAAATCATGCGACCGATGTTCGCAGCGTGCTGCCGATGATCCGCGACAGCTCCGACTTGCTTTCCCGTCTGCTGGAGGGCGGTCACACCGTGATTGCCGGCCGTCTGGCCGGCGCCTTCCGCAACATCGGGCGCGGCCAAATGGCGGACGAGATTGTAAAAACTATGTCCGCGGCCGGATACAACGTGCGCGAAAGCGATCCTTTTGCGGACAAGCCGTCTCTGGTTATCGGCCCTCGCGAAACATCGCCCTACGTAAATAGAATTCGGCTTCTATGGCAGAAGATGCGGGAGCCGGTCATTGACCGCTTCCCGAAAGCGCCAGGTCTCCCGCGCGATATCGAGGCATTCATGAAGCGCGTGAACGACGCCTATGTGACAGACGCGTATCATTCGCTGTCGATCGAGGGCTATCGTGTCAGCCGCGAGCTGATTGAGCGTGTCCGCAGCGGGACATGGAATCCCGAGGAGAATGAAGGCGACCGGGAGCAGCGCAACGCCATGGCGGCGCGCGGTTACTGGCAGGCTTATCAGGTTGTGCAGGAAAGCGTCCGCCGCGTGCTGCAGGGCGAGAACGCCGGCACCGTGGCGGCCGAGGATCACCGGACGTGGTATCGCGAATTGTTCGCGCCGAGTGTCACGGTGGGTTTGCTCAAAGCTGCAGACCTTGCCGGTTATCGCAATGGCCAGGTCTATATTCGGAGGTCGATGCACGTGCCGCTGAACACAGAAGCGGTGAGGGACGCCATGCCGGCATTATTTGATCTGCTGCGCGAAGAAATTCACCCGGCCGCGCGGGTGGTTCTCGGGCATTTCATTTTCGTATATATCCATCCCTACATGGATGGAAACGGCCGCATAGGCAGATTTCTGATGAACGTGATGATGGCGTCCGGCGGATATCCGTGGACGGTGATACCCGTGGGAGACCGCAAGATTTATATGGAGGCTCTCGAAAAAGCGAGCGTTGGCGAGGACATTGTGCCATTTGCGGATTTCCTCGCGGGTCTGGTTAAGAAACGACTGGCAGGCGAACCGCTGCCGGCAGTCCCAAAGACTTCGTGATTGCGGGAGGTAATGATGTCGGCGTTTGTTTGGTTGGATTAGCGCCGTATATTGGCCGTTTCGTGTTGTCACCTCTTAAAGCGCCTTTCTATTTCTTCGCCCAAAATGTATTAATGTTACGTGCGTTTTGACGTGTAGTGCAGGCTTCCGTGTAAATAACTTTAAACACCCAGAGGTAAAATCCATAATGACGGCACGTAGCAAACAGCAAGCTGCAAGCAGCAATTCTGCGCGGTATCGCGACCTGTCAAAGGCAAAGAGCGCCAAACAGGACGAGTTCTATACGCAGCTTGTCGATATTGAAAACGAGCTAAAGCATTACAAGACGCAGCTACGCGGCAAGTCGATTCTCTGCAACTGCGATGACCCCTACGAGAGCAACTTTTTCAAATTTTTTGCACTCAATTTCAACGCGCTTGGACTCAAGAAACTTATCGCCACAAGCTACACGAAATCGCCCATTGTTGGCGGGCAGTTGTCACTTCTCGACATCGAGGGGCTAAAGCCCGACAGCAAGGAACCCTACGCGATAGAAATTAATAAGGTGCCGGATCAGAAAAAGCGTGGCACGACTGACATCACCGACGTTGAGTATCTGCTCAAGCATGATGCCAACACAGCTTGGACGCTTAAGGGCAATGGCGAATACAACGGCGGCGATTTCCGTAGCCGTGAGTGCGTCGATCTGTTGAAGCGAGCGGACATCGTTATCACCAATCCACCGTTCTCGCTATTCCGCCAATATGTATTGCAGTTGGTGAAGAATGGAAAGCAATTTCTAATTATCGGCAGCCTCAACGCGGTTCATTACAAAGAGATTTTTAAACTGATAAAAGAAAACAAAGTTTGGCTTGGCGAAAGTATCCATAGCGGCGACCGTGAATTTCGCGTACCGGATCATTACCCACTACAGGCTGCCGGTGTACGAGTGGATGATGGCGGTAACAAATATATACGCGTCAAAGGTGTGCGTTGGTTCACAAACATAGATATTAAGAAATCGAGCAGGCACGAGAAAATCCCGCTCTACAAAAAATACACGCCCGCTGAATTTCCGACCTACGACAACCTCGACGCGATTGAAGTTAGCAAGACCACGGAAATACCTTGCGACTATGACGGCTTAATTGGTGTGCCCGATACGTTTCTTGATAAATACAATCCCGATCAATTTGATATCATAGGCATACCGTTTGGTAATTTGGGTAAGGAAATAGGCGTAACAAAAAATCATCGTGGTCGAACGGACATTGCTATAACCGAAGATGGGAATTCGCGTTGCCCGTATTCGAGAATAATTATCAAGCGTATTGCCGTTCGTAAGAGCAAAGGTTCCGTATCATGAAAATCTCTATGCAAAACATCAAAGTGCGCGACGTCGTTGAGAAATTGTCCCCGGTTTAGTTGAAAGTGGCGGCTCTCGACTTCGGGCACCTTATGCGACCTGCTCCTGCTGAGTCAATGACGGATTCAGTTTGCGCTGCAGGATTTCCAGTTCCCGGAAGCCTTTGACCTTCCGGAATTTCTTTTCCGCTTCGAGTAATCCGGTGGCCGTCCAGCGCAGCGCGTGGTCCCCGGCTCGCCAGCGTTTCACGTTCCGTGCCACGCGCTCGACCGTGGAAAGGCACGACTCGATGGGATTGCTCGAAGCCAACGTTTGCCGCAGCAACGTTCCCACGCCCAACCGGTGCACGGTGAGGGTTTCCTCCAGCCCTTCTTCCAGGCTGTGCGCCGCGCTCGGATTGATGCGCTCCAGTTGCCGGAAGATTTTTCCGAGTTCCGCTTTGGCCTCCGCGTAGCTGGTCATCGCATACGCGTTGCGGATTCTTCGGTCCGTATCCCCCTGGGCACTCTTGGGCAAATGCTCTTTCACGTTCCGCCGCTTGTGAATCTGGCAGCGCTGCACTTCGGCGCGTCCGCCGAACACTCGTTCGATCCCGGCGCGCAGAGCCTTGGCCCCGTCGATCACGAACAAGTAGCGTCTCTCTGGAGCAAGGCCGCGTGCCACCAGGTCTTCCAACAGTTCTTTGACCACGGTGGTGTTCTCTGTCGCGCCCTGCCAGAGTCCCAACACCTGCTTTTTCCCACTGCTTTCGATGCCCAGCGCCACGACCAACACCTGGTTGCCGAGATGAATCCCGTCGATCAAGATCGCCACCAGGTCGAGTTCCTCCAGTCTTTTCACGTAGAGCTTTTTCAGTTGTGCCGCACTGGCCTGCACGAACTGGCGGCTCACACTGGACTTCTCGATCCCGTAACCGGACAGCACGCTGTCCACCGCACGGTGATAGTTCCGCGCGGTCAGCCCGGCCACGATCCCTTCCCGCACCGCGCGTTGCCGTCTCCCGTCGTGTTGCAGCCGCGCGTAACTGTCCAGCGGAACTTCTTCGCCGTGGCGCGTGCGCACCCGCGGACGCTGGACCGCCACTTTCTGCCCGGCAAACACCACGTAGCCCGGCTGCTGCCCCCAACGCAAGCAACTCGACGCCGGATCCGGTTGGTGGCGCGGCCCTACGCGTCGCATCACTTCATCCTCGATCACGGCCCGAATGATCTTCAACCCCGCCAGCCCGGTCAGGTGTTCGACCTCGGGCTGCAACTCCTCCCACACCTCCACCAGCGGTAGCGGTAACCGCACTGCCACTTCTTTGCTCCCCATTACCTCGAACTTCTTCGTGGACTTCTTCCCACTGCTCTGGTATCTCTCGGCCATAGCGGCTCTCCTCTCTAAAAAGAGTTCTCATCCCGGACTCTATCCGAGTCCAGGCCGAGAGCCGCTACTTCCTTCTTCAGGTTTCAACTAAAGGCGGGACAACTTCCGTCGTTGATGGCTATCACGACGGAGGCGAGAGCGGTGTTGTTGGTTATGGCGGCAAATTGAACATCCGCCCGGCTTTTCAACGAGAGTTCATCTACAAGGAAAAGCAGCGAAACGAAGTTATCAACACAGTGCGCAAGAAATTCCCGCTCAACACTATGTATTGGGCTGTGGCGGGCGATGGCTTCGAGTTGATGGACGGCCAACAGCGCACCGTCAGTATTTGCCAGTATGTAAGGGCGACTTCTCGGTGGAGATCGACGGCTCGCCGAGGTTTTTTAACAACCTTACAGCGGAAAAACAAAAGCAGATTCTCGATTACGAGCTTTCCGTCTATGTGTGCGAAGGGACTGAAGGCGAGAAACTCGACTGGTTCAAGATCATCAACATCGCTGGCGAGAAGCTGGCCGATCAAGAATTGCGCAACGCGATTTACACAGGACCCTGGTTAGCGGACGCGAAACGGTGGTTTTCGCGCTCTGGCGGGCCTGCTGCGGCGATTGGCGAAAAGTACGTCAACGGCTCTCCCATACGGCAGGATTTTTTGGAAAAAGCGTTGGAATGGATTTCAGTGGGCAAAATCGAAGACTATATGAGCTGCCACCAGCACAATCCCGATGCGCAGGAATTGTGGCAATATTTTCAAGAAGTGGTCGACTGGGTTGGGCGCACATTTCCTACGTACCGAAAATTTATGAAGGGGCTTGATTGGGGCTGGTTTTACAACGAACACAAGAGTGACAAGCTGAACGCAAAGACTCTGGAAGCGCGTATTCTTGAACTGATAGACGATGACGAGGTGGACAACAAGAAAGGCATTTACGAATATCTTTTGACGGGCAATGAAAAGACCCTGAACTTGCGCGCGTTTGATGAAAAAACGAAGATAAAAATCTACGAAAAACAAAAGGGCGTGTGCCGCGTTTGCAAAAAGAAATTTGAGATCGGCGAGATGGAGGCCGATCACATCGTACCGTGGAAGGATGGCGGAAAAACCATTTCTGATAATTGTCAAATGCTATGCAAGCTGGATAACCGGACAAAAAGCGGAAAGTAAGACGCTTGAAAGCATCTGTGGTAGCTAACCGAAGTGCGACAGGTTAGGTAAAACGGATGATAGTTGAGGTGCCTGCGGCTCCACATTTTCACTCTAGCCGGAAACAATTCTTTATGGCCATGCCCGCGTTCAAGAATTTTGAGAAATCCATAAAAACCCAGCATGTTCCCTTTTCTAAACATACGATTTTTTCCGTTTCGTGAGGTGACCCTATCTGGGCGAGATCGCCTCGGAGACAGAAGTCTGGTGTGCCGATGCACCATCGCACCTGATCCACTTTAACGGCGCGAGATTTCTGGGTCCGTACGAGTAAGATAAACCCAACAGTTTGAGGATAAGACCGACGGGCCGTCCGGAGATGATTCGCTACCTAGGCGTCTACGGGATAAGGATTTCGATCGCGGAATGTGAGATAACCGGTGCGTGCTGCCCGTATATTTCATAATCAAAGGAGCCCCTCTGGGGATAACGTTCTGTATTTGTTCGCCCGCGTACCGCGAACCTGCTAGGGTCCAATGCATCTGTACCAACAAGATATAGTAGGCATGCGATTACACGACTCGAGGTTGAGTCGCGTAGGGGGGTGGATATGAGCAGCTTTCGCTTTCGCCGGATTGAACAACGACGCGTCGGGGGAACTCTCGACACAATGGAGCTTGCTTATCCGGCGCCCCGAAGCCTGTCCGGGAAAGTAAGACGCCAGACGATCGGCGCACAACCATGATGCCTCCCGTAACCGCCACAATGCTCTACGACCTCGTTGCGTGCCCCCACCGCGTAACGATGGACCTGTACGCTGATCCCTCGGAACGGGACGAGCCGAACGCATTCGTCGAACTTCTGTGGGAAAGGGGTTCGAAATACGAAAAAGAAGTCATCGCCGGTCTCAAAGAGCCGTTCCTTGACCTCTCCCGCTTCGCCGGTGATGACAAGGAGCAGCGCACATCCGAGGCTATGCAACTCGGCGAGCCGCTCATCTATGGCGGGCGTATTCAGGCTAAGGGCCTTCTGGGCGATCCCGATCTGCTGCGCAAGCAAGAGTCGGGATATGTCGCTGGCGACATCAAATCCGGCTCAGGGGAAGAAGGACCGGAGGATAATTCCAAACCAAAGGTCCACTACGCGGTTCAGCTTGGTCTGTACACCGACATTCTGGAACGCAAGGGGCTTTCTGCGGGCCGGCACGCTTTCGTGTGGGACATACACGGCAGGGAGGTTCTCTACGATTTTCAGACGCCGTACGGAAAGCGCAGCCCGCGCACGCTTTGGCAAGACTACGAGGAAGCGCTCGGCGAAGCGCAGGCGATCATCAGCAAAGGATTGGTGACGCTTCCGGCCTTCGGCGCCGTCTGCAAGCTTTGCCATTGGTATTCGTCGTGCGTCAAACAATTGCGACAAGCCGACGATCTGACGATGATTCCCGAACTTGGCCGGTCGAAGCGCGATGTGATGTATGGCAGCGTCCGGACCGTTGCGCAGCTTGCTAACACGGACCCGGAAAGTTTTGCCAATTGCAATAAGAGCGTGTTTCCGGGCATTGGGCTCGACACGATTCGGAAATTTCATGAGCGGGCGAAGCTATTGTCGGCTAAAGACGGCAAGCCGTACACCCGCGAGCCTATCGCGTTCCCCGATAACGAGTGCGAGCTGTTTTTCGACATCGAAGTCGATCCTATGCGCGACATCTGTTATCTGCATGGGTTCGTCGAGCGCTTCCGTCGCGACAATGCGACGGAAAGATTCGTTTCCACGTTCGCCGAAGCAGCTACGCCGGAGGCAGAAAAGAGGGCGTTCGGTGAGGCGTGGACCTACATCCAAGATCGCCAGCCTTGCACGATCTACTACTATTCAAAATATGAGCGCACGATATACCGCGCGCTTCAGGAAAAATATCCGGACATTTGCAACGCTGACGATATCGAACGGCTTTTTGACCCTGCCAGCGCGATCGATCTTTACAATGACGTTGTTAAAAAGACGACCGAGTGGCCCACCTGGGATTTTTCGGTCAAAACACTGGCGAAATATCTCGGGTTTTCATGGCGTGACACTCATCCCTCGGGTGCCGCCTCCATTGAATGGTTCGACCGCTGGATACAGGGGACGGACCCCGCGATCCGTCAGCGAATCCTCGACTACAATGAGGATGATTGCCGCGCAACTCGTGTGCTGCGCGACGCCCTCGAAAATCTGCCTGTTATAACGGGGGCTATGGCATGACCGAAAAACAGCAGTCGCACGACGCGCAGAAAACGCTTGCCGATCTTCGAGACCATTTGGCGCGTCACGACAAACCCATCGCATTCTTTTTCGGCGCGGGCACTTCATGTTCTGTGACTGTGTCCGCAGCCGGCGGGAAACTCCAGCCCCTCGTCCCCGCGGTGCCCGGACTCACAGCAGCTTGCAAAAAGGATTGCGGCGATCTGGGAGAGAAATATGCGAAGGCTTGGGCCGCAATTGAAGCCCACTGCAAAGAGGCCAATCTTGACCCACACGTTGAGAATGTCCTTTCCCGCTTAAGGATGATGCTCAACGCCATTGGTAAGGATGATACGTTGTGCGGCCTCAAAGCCGACGAGCTGAACAAACTTGAAGAATGTGTGCGCAAGACAATCGCCCGACTCGTGACGCCTGAGCTAAAGGGCCTTCCCGGAGATTTCCCGCATCGAAAATTCGCGCGGTGGATCGCGAAGACTTCACGGAAATCCTGTGTGGAGATTTTCACAGTAAACTACGATGTGCTCATTGAGCACGCCCTTGAATCAGAGCGTGTTCCCGTCTTCGACGGCTTTGTGGGAAGTTATCAGCCTTTCTTTCACCCCGACAGTGTGCGACGGGCCGAAACGGCGCCCGGCGCAAATTGGACGCGCCTGTGGAAGATGCACGGCTCTGTCACTTGGCAGCGCATCGAGCAGGACGGGCGCATTCGTGTCGTTCGGGGTGCGATCGACCCGGCCGGAGAAATGATTCTACCGTCATTCCAAAAATACGATGAATCACGTCAGCAGCCTTACGCGGCATTCACCGACCGTTTAAATCGTTTTCTGGAACGGGATGATGCCCTCTTGATCGTGGCAGGATTCAATTTTGGGGATGAGCACATGAACAACCTGATTTTTGGAGCATTGGAGAACAGGCCCCGCACTCATGTTTACGCGTTGCAGTTCGAGGAGCTTATGGAAGATAGCGTGCTGATTAAGCGCGCTTACCAACGCTCAAATTTGATCGTCGTTGGGCCGCAAACCGGCGTCATCGGCGGGCGTCGTGCCAAGTGGGCGCCAGACGAAATCCCGTCCTTCATGGATGGCGTCTTCGAGCTGAAAGCAGAGGCTGTGGCTGCCGACGGTGATGCTTCCAAGGCGGCCAAGTCTGGCGTCATGAAGATTGGCGATTTCGCCTGCTTCTGCCGTTTTCTCGAATCCATGGCAAGCTGAACCCCATGCCGCTCACCGATCCAACATATATCGGGCAGGTGGCGTCCGTTACGGGCGCGGTTGTCCGGGTGCGGCTGCGGGAGGATATGCCCTCAACCCTTGTCATGATCGGCGGCGAGTCATACCGCGTCGGACAGATTGGGGGATTCTTCAGGGTGCCATTGGGTTATACGAACCTCTACGCGGTATGCACGCAGATTGGGGCAGATGCCGCGCCGCCGGGCAGCGCGGAGCGAAGTTTTGGCACCGCGCTCGAAGACGACAAGCAGGTCCATCTCTCTGGCTATCGATGGATGACCATCGTCCTGTTCGGTGAGACTTTAGGCGGCGAATTCGAACGCGGTGTCGGTCAGTATCCGACGGTCGGCGACGAAGTCCATCTAGTGACCAATGATGATCTTAAGATCATCTATGGTTGGGCGAAGGGCAAGAAAGGCACGATTTCGGTCGGTCGGATTGCGGCGGCGTCTGGAATATCGGCAGACATCAGCGTTGCCGGGCTTGTCAGTCGGCACAGCGCTATTGTTGGTTCAACGGGTGCCGGAAAATCCAATCTCGTTACTGTTCTGCTGGAAACCGTTTCGGACGGAAGCCTGCCCAATGCGCGCGCGATTGTCATTGATCCGCACGGCGAATATGCGACCGCGCTCGGCGAGCGTGCGCGTGTATTTCGAATTCGGCCGAACGAGGCGGCCGGCGAAAGGTCTCTTTGGGTGCCGTTCTGGGCCCTCCCGTTCGCTGAGCTTCAGCAACTCACGTTGGGCGGGCTCCAGCCCAACCATGAGGCGTCGATCCGCGACGAAGTGCTTGATATGAAAGTCGCCGCTGCCGCGCACCTCGCTCTTCCGCCGCCGCCTGAAACGCTGACGGCGGACTCGCCGGTACCGTTCAGCATCAAGAAGCTGTGGTATGACCTCGATAAATTCGAGCGGGTGACGTTTCCCGTTAACGCCCCTCAAACTGAAGCCAACGCGAATGCTCCGGAACAACTGGGGGACGCAAGTGTTCTGCGATCCGACCGATATCCTGCGGCCAGCCCGTACAATCAGGCACCATACAAAAACCAGAAAAAACGTAATATTGAGCGCCACCTCGACCTCATGCACAGCCGCCTTAAGGATGCGCGTTTCTCTTTCCTTTTTACTCCCGGCGGCGGCTACGAACCCGATTTGAATGGCGAGGTCGAGAGCGACCTAAACACGCTCGTCAGGGACTGGGTCGGGCACGATAAGCCCATAACGATATTCGATGTCTCGGGATTGCCGTCCGAAGTGCTTCCCACCATCGTCGGCACGATGCTGCGGATCGTGTACGACATGCTGTTCTGGGCGCAGGACCTGCCGATCGGGGGGCGGCAGCAACCGCTTCTAGTGGTGCTCGATGAGGCCCATCGCTTTGTTCCCGAGGGCATTGACACGCCCGCCGCATCGCACGTTGTCGATGATTGCAAAGGAAGGGCAGGAAATACGGGACCGGCCTGATGCTTGTCACGCAACGGCCTTCCGAAATCGACAGCGCAATTCTAAGCCAGTGCGGGTCCATGATCGCGCTTCGGCTTACCAATTCTGCTGATCGCTCCAAGGTTTCGGCCGCCGTTCCCGATGACCTCGGCGGCCTTGTCGATCAATTGCCCTCGCTGCGGACAGGCGAAGGCGTTTTCTTGGGAGAGGTGATGCCGATCCCCTCCCGCGTGCGAGTGCGGAAAGCGAAGCAAAAGCCTATTGGCGACGATCCGAAGCTGCCGGATGTCTGGCAACTTCCGAATCGCCCTGACGGGAACTTGTACACGCAAGCACTCGCCAATTGGCGAGCCCAGTCCACATCGGCTGAGATCGAAGATAATCAAGACGAAGAGGGGGGAGCGGGCAATGCCTGAAATGATTTTTGTAGACTCATCGAACATCGAGGCGATCGGTTACGACACCGTGTCGCTGGAACTCCATGTAAGATTTCTGAAGTCGGGAGAAACCTACGTCTACTACGCCGTAGAGGAGTGGAGACATCAGGAACTCATGCAGGCGGACTCAAAGGGCGTATATTTGAACACAAACATCAAGCCCAATTATCAGTACGCGAAACTATAGAGCAGACAAAGAATCCCTGATGACCGAGCAGAATTGCACTCAGGAGATTTTTGCCCAACGTCCCGGAAAGGTATAGTTGGTTCCGCAAGTTTTCGTGATCTCCAGTGTGATAATACTTTTTATGAAAGCGAGCTTTCAGCGTTTCCAAGCGAAATGAGCCACCATCGCTCAGCGCAAGAGTTCGAGTTCACTCAGGTTCTGGAGCATGGAAACGACCGCATCAAGATATTCTGAAAAAGCAGCATGCAGATCGCTGAACCGGAATTCGGCCGGTGTTTTGGCGAAAAGGCTATGCCGTCGTCCGATGACCTTGCCGTGAGCATCTTTAATTTCCTCACCAGCACGCGATTGTAATATTGAAAAGAACATGCCGTAGTCAACCGACGGCCTGACGTGGTGCATGAGACGGTTTCTGTAGCTCACCGCAATGTCGGCCCTGGGATGCTTTTGCGGGATATCGAGCGCCGCCTTGATGGCATCGAAATCTGCCTGCGAGATCGTGCCGGCCGCGCGCTTTGACACGAGGCCTTTGTCGACGTTCTTGCGGGTGAGCTGCGTTTTCTCCCACTCCGGCTTGGTCGCATCGACGAGATCTCCGCTGGTAGCCTCGTGCAACAGGCGATTTACAAGCTCCTGCGCCTTAACAAGGGCCTGAACGGCTTGATTGAGCAGGGTCATCTTTCGGTCGTGAATGTAGTACAGATCGTTCAATGCTGCCTCGTCGTCCATTGGCGGCTCCTGGGCGGGCTCAAGATCCTTAAAGGCCTGCGCCAACGCCAGGTCTGCCTCGGCACCCATGACCAGATTTGAAAGCTCCAGCCAGAGGGCTTGTGAGTTCTGTATGTCAAATATTCTGTGCATTCCGACTGAGCGTTTGGGGAAATTAAGCCACTGGCGAGCAGCCTGGTTGTGTTTCGGCGCCGCCTGCGGCCCGACGGTTACCTCCAATTCGGTCGCAAGGATGTGAGCGACCCGGTGTTCACCACCAGCATCGGGCTCATAGCTGGTGTGGACGGTCCGGCTATCGGTACGCGCGGTTCCGTCCTCGTCGATAAAATCGACGGTCAATAATACCTTTCGCATGATCCTTCCTTTCGAAACAGATTTGCTAAGCGCGCCGCAGCGCCGGTATCTGCGCCGTGAGATTGACTTGCGTCAACCCGACCCAGGTTCGTGAAACTGCTTCTGTTACAAGTACCGCATAGCTCTTCCCCGTTTCTGCAGCGGCGGCCTTTGCGGCGTCAAGCACCTGTTGAGCGGTAAAGTTCCCAGTCTTGTCGTATTCGGCCGTGGGGAGTTGGTAGGTCTTCCCGTCATCCGCTGCGATATACCTGGAAAAACCGCGACGCCCCATCGCGGCATGAAGGGTTTCGTAATCGGAATAGGATGCAGAATGTAATTCGACGCGCGTTGTGAATCTGGCCATTAGGCCCTCCTTTAAGGCTTCTAGAGCCTTACCATAATTAGCGAGCGGGGTGGGCGGTTTTGGCCATCAGACGAAACTTTTTATTTATTTGAAGCTGGATGGCAAAAAAGCCATGATTCCCTCGCTATAGGTGTAGAGGGATGGCCTTCACTTGCCCAACCTGTTGGCCGAAGCCGACGCCTGCGCGCTGATCGAGAAGCTCACGGCGCATGCACTGCGGGTGTTTGCAGAGCAGGGACTCGGCGGCAAGGGTACGGTCATGCCCGGAGTGGGAAAATCAGCGGAGGATTTCGCCTACGATATCCTGGCGCAATATTTGACCGGGAAGATAAAGATCCGGGACGTGCCCTATTTGCTCACGGCCCTAAGAAACGACATTCGGGACAAGCTCAAGTCATCCGCGCACCAGACCACGGACCATCAGCCTGCCAGTCCTCAGGGCGATCCTGACGATGGCAAGACAAAATCCCTGGACGGATTTCAGTCACAAAACAAGCGCGTTGACGACCTGCTCTGCGAGAAGAGCTATGAAGAACGGGCGCGCAATCTGGTAGCCGGCGAACCGGATTTGCAAGAGTTGGTGGAAGCGGTGTTGGACCTGGATCTACATAAACCGGCCGAGATAGCGGAAGCATTGGGAACGACGGCGGCAGAGATTCAGGCACGTAAGAAAAGGGCGAAGCGGCGGCTAATGGTTCTCAATAATCAGGAGGTGCCCCATGAAAAACAAGAATCGAAATGAGCGCCTCAATAGTGTATCGGATGCATTGTTCGGCTCCCCGGAGGAGCTAAGCGGTGCTGAGGCGGCGGAAGATCTGAAGGCTGCGGGAGTTGACCGGGAAGAATTGTGCGCGCGCATGTATGAGAGGTTATGCATCGAAGCGAAGCAGTACCGCCTCCAAGATAAACAGGTTCCCCCTTTGCTGAGAAAGGCATTGGAGGACCTGCGTAAACGAGCGGGTCCGCCACGGACAAGCGAAGAAATGAATGATCGCGCGGATTCCAAGATATCCAAAATTCTGGAAGCTGTCAGAGCGCCGCTGTGTCAGGCAACGGGGGAGGGGGGATTTGCCTTCAGCGTTTCTTATCGGAATAAAACTGTGCAGCCTTCCAAGGATCAACAGATCATCGAGAAGCTAGAAAAGCGGCTTACAAAAGACATGGAGGAAGAGAAAGAGAAGGAGAAGGACCATCGGGGCTGAACTGACAATCGGCGGCGCTCATGCGATAGCGCTCTTAAAGCGCCTGAATATGGCGGGGCTTCCTGACCTGGACGCTATAGCGGGGGAACTCCGGCTCGGAATCGCCGAGGAAGCGTTTTCCGGATGCGACGGTGTGCTAGTGAGGCCAAAAGGAATTCGGCGCGGCATTATCGCGGTCCGCAGGGACATCCGGTCGCGAGGCCGGAAGCGTTTTACGATTGCTCATGAGATAGGTCACTACATTCTACCTGGTCACGAAGAGGACGGGGCAATCTGCGGCTCGGCAGACATTGAGGGCTGGGGAGGCGCCGCGAGCAGTCGAGAGAGACAGGCAGACGATTTTGCAGCGGAACTCCTCATTCCGGCATCGGTTGTCCGGCCCTCCCTTTCTTCGCCTTCTCTGGCAGCCGTGGATCGAATCGCAAGTCAATGCGATACATCGCTATCCGCTTCAGCCTGGCGATTTTGTGACCTTACCGGGGAGATGTGCGCGGTCGTGTGGAGTGAGCAGGGAAAAGTAGTGTGGGTGAAAAAATCATCCGACTTCGGTTTCTTCATTCCCCGGGGAATGAGCACGGATCGAAACACATATGCCTATACATGCTTTCAGAGGAAGCAGGTGCCGGCACGTCCGGAATCGGTGCCAGCCGATGCATGGATCGATTCTGCCAATCTGGTAGATGGGGCGCGAATCTTCGAGGAATCGCGTTTACTACCGTCCTATGACAGCGTTTTGACCCTGTTATGGATCAAGGGAAACATTCGGAGGCGAAGCGAGCACGACGAGGAGAGCGAGGAGCCGCTGGACCCTTTGGATTTCACAGTCTATCGAAAACGCTGGCCGAAGTAGGGCGATGATATACATTCTTAAAATTCGCGGACGCCATTTCGGGATTATCCAACAATAGCTTTCCTTAGGAGATGGCTTTCCTGGTTAGCGGAAAAGATTCCGTAATCTGCGAAGTGATAATGTCTTTTTTGGGCATCTAGTCCCACGCACACGAATTGATATTTCCGTGGAAGATGCCTACGTTCAGAACACCCTTGGCACAGGGAACGCACTTGCTCCGCATTCGTAGGCAAGCGGCTTGCGGCTTTTACTTGTATATGGAGGTACGCGATGAGGGCAGTGGTGCTTCATGAGTATGGTGGTCCCGAGAAGCTGAAATTTGAAGACAACGTTCCTGAGCCGCAGATTAGCGGAAATACGGTGCTGATCGCGGCAACCGCTGCGAGCGTCAATCCAATTGACTGGAAAGTCCGTTCAGGGATTCGGCAGAAGGATTTCCCGTTGTCGTTTCCGGCAATTCTGGGCCGCGATGTGAGTGGCGTTGTCAGGGCGGTGGGCGCAAATGTGAAGCACTTCAAGGCCGGCGACCGCGTTCTTGCATTTTCCAATGCGACCTATGCCGAGTTGGTGGCGGTGGACGATTCGAACGTAACCCATCTGCCGGATGGCGTGGACCTCGCCGACGCGGCTGCGATCCCGCTGATTGTCCTGACGGGAGACCAGCTCGTGCGCCTCGCGACAAACGTGCAAAAGGGACAGGTTGTCCTGATAACGGGAGCGCTGGGCAGTGTTGGGCGCGCGGCCGTGCATACGGCAAAGAAGATAGGCGCGCAGGTGATTGCCGGGGTTCGCGGGAAACAGTTGGATGACGCCCGCTCCCTCGGTGTCTCTGATGTTCTCGCGATTGATGACGATAAAGCGATTGAGAAATTCCGCCTCGTGGATGCAATTGCGGACACCGTTGGCGGTGAGGTTGGAGCGAAGCTGATCGCGAAGGTAAGGCAGGGCGGCTGCTTTGGCTACGCCTCCGGGTTGCCGGAAAGCGCGGCGGCACAAAATCCGGCAGTGAAGATTACGCGTGTTTTTGCGAAGTCTGATCCATCCAAGGTGCGCGAGTTTGCCGATGACGTGCGCGATGGCAAGTTCGTTCTGCCTATTGGTCGCCGGATGCCATTGCGCGACGCGGCGGAGGCACATGGGCTGGGCGAGAAAGGCGGCGTTGGGAAGATCCTGCTGCTGGCGCCGGATTCAGAACGCTGATTTCTTCGAGTTGTCGGTCGGCGCTTAGACGGATTGCTCGAAATCATTTCCTCGGAGAGACTGGCTAAATCAGGGGCGTGCGCGCCACCCGATTCACTCAGAAAGACGCTCATCTGTACCCTTCCAGTCGGGATGGTTTAGGAGTGTCGTCATCATCTGAAGCGATTTCATGCTCTCATTCTTGAAGTATTCGTGCATCTGCGTTGGAACAAGACCGCTCTCCGCGAACTGCAGCATGAAATACACATAGACGTGGTTCGTATGGAAAATGATCTTGTGAACCCACGCTCTTCGTGATTTTTCATCCCGCAGCCTCATCGCGATATGCAATGCGTCCCCGTGAATCGAGGGATGGAGCACATCCCGGTAGAACTGATGATCGGTGCCCTTCACTTCCTCAAAAACGAAGGCGAACATGTTCTGATCTTTCCCGATGAAAACATTCTTTACGATTTCCGTTGTGCTGAGGTGAGCGACGCTATTGGGTACTTCCTCGTCTTTCGCATATCTGAGCAGCCAGATTCCTAGGACACAGGTGTCAATCAGGCTGCGGAGGAGGGCCGCCGTCGGCATGTTTTTGGACTCTTTGAGACAGAGGATGATCGCGTCATGCAGTTCTCCGGCAAGAAGCGCTTGGTTCAGGGAGCGGGTAGTTCTTCGATTTTCTTGGGGTATCAGATCGAGTGACAGCGAGGCGATCCGTCGATCGCGCGCTCTCTTACGATCCGTACCGCCCGGCCGTGAAGACTTTGAGCTATGAGACATGATCTGAATTATCGCACCGCGGGTACAAAATCTCGTGTCGCTGTCGAGAAAAATGACCCACGCTCCGAAGTGATAATACTTATTACGGAAAATAAGACGCTTGAAGAACTCGCCATCTGTAATCGAAATATTCCTATCCGGGACTGCGACGGACGGTTCGGCGGAAAACATCCGCGGTTTTGAATTTACCGGAGATCGAGCAAGGTCCAGACGCGGGAGAAACTTTCCTTTTCGGATTTGATTTTCTCGAGGTCGCTATTTTGCAGTTTTGAGCGATAGACAGTGTTTTCGGCTTTCCGTAATCTTCGATGTGAAAATGTATGTTATTAATACTGCGTGGAAAGTTTGAGGGCACGGGGTGTAATCTTCAGAGTTAAGCTGCACCATATTTCTTCAGAGATGTTTTTGCGCTGTTCGTATTGACCGCGCCCTGACGACAGTTTATCCAGTTCGCTGAACGTACTTTTTAGGAGGATTGTGACTACTCATCACGCCCGCATCAGTCCGACCGCCAAGCTCGCCGCCTTTCTTCGGGCCGAGACCGACATTCCTTACTGCCGTCAAATCGCCGAGATGTGTGATGCCGAAGAAGTTTCTCGCACGTTCAACCCCGGCTTTATTGCGAACCACCGAGCATACATAGAGCTCCGTTTCAAATCCCTGAACGCGTTTATCCATCGTCTCGGCTTCCGACAAATATTAGAGTTTGCTGGGGGAGTTGCGCCGCGCGGCCTTATCCTTTCAGAAGACCCGTCAATGCTGATCGTCGAAACCGATCTTTCGGAATTACTTGAGGAGAAGCGATCGATCGTCAAGGCACTCATCCCGCTTTCTGAAAGAACTAATTACCATCTGCATCCCGCAAACGTGCTACAGACCGAAGAAGTCTGGAATGCAGCCGGGCTGTTAAAGCGAGAACCGATAACGGTCGTACATGAAGGACTGCTTCAATTCCTCACCATGTCCGAACGGAAGCAGTTCGCGGGAAATATCCGCAGTCTGCTAAAAGTCTTTGGTGGCGCGTGGATCACGTCCGACGTAGTGATTAGGGAGTCGTTTGAGCGCTTCTATCCCGAAACGAAGCAAGCAAGCACGTTGAAACGGGTGACCGAAGTGACGGGACGCAGCATTGCGGAAGACGCCTTCGTTGACTGGGAAGCAGCAACTTCTTTCTTCAAGGAAGAGGGCTTCGCAGTCGAACGGTTCAAGCAGATCGATTTAGTCCCGGAAATGCGGAGTCGCGTCTTCGAGCCACAGGTGTTGGAACGCCTCGAATATGAAGAAGTCTGGCTGATGCGCCTCATAAATTAGTTCGACGTCTTAATGTTGCGCCAGCTCAGGAGAAAGCTGCGGTGATAATGTTAATCATGGAAATGGTTTTTGAGGGCAGGGCGCAACTGTAAGAATTATTCCTGGAACACGGGTTTTTTCTCCCGCCTTTAAGCGTGAACCGGCTGGGATCGTTTCAGTGTCGGAAGTCCTTTAATCGTTTTCCCTGCCTTTTGCTGGGCTAGGCGCAGTTCGTAAAGACTCTGCAGATTGAGCCAGAATTCCGGGCTTGTACCGAAAAAATGTGCAAGTCGAAGGGCGGTATCGCCGGTAATAGCACGCTCGCCGTTGAGAATCTGCGTGACCCGGTTCGTGGGCACGTCGATCTTGCGCGCCAGTTCTGCCGCGCTCATATCGAGCGTTTCGAGTTCTTCGGCGAGATGTTCGCCGGGGTGGATTGCGGTTACAGGCATTGTCTTTCTCCTAATGGTAATCGACAATTTCAACGTCATTCGGGCCAGGCGATCTCTCAGGCCATTCGAAGCAAATGCGCCACTGATCGTTAATCCTGACGCTATATTGGCCCTTGCGGTCGCCTTTCAAGGCCTCAAAACGGTTGCCGGGCAACGCCGCAAGGTCTCCAAGCGCGTTCGCGGCTTCGAGCCGGTCCAACTTCAGCCGCGCTGGGCGCTCTATCCCCGAAAACGCTTTAACCCGCTTTCCGGCTGCGAAATCCCTGGTCCGTTTGTCGCGATAACTGACGATCATATATAAGTCTAGCGTAAAGTACGCGTGACGTCAAGCGTAACGACTTGGAGAGGGATAATGTATCTTATGGGAATTTATTCCTAGCGAAAGCTGCCGAAAAGCAGATTGAGCGACAATTCCGGCCGTCTGAGCGTGCCATTCGCCAGCTGGCTGTCCCCCAATTTCGTTGATACGGGACCACAGCGGTCAGGCTGACGCCGCGCCTGCTGAAATGGCAGTCTCGATCGGAACCTCAGCAATGATCGTTGTTCCAGTGGAAGTCGATTTTAACTCCAGCTTGCCGCCCAGCTGACGCATACGCTCATGCATGCCACGCAACCCAACGCCAAGGGCGCCCGTCCAGTCCTCGCCAGATTCCTCCAGATTCGCTGAGGGAATGCCTTTGCCACGGTCCGTTATCTCCAAAATCAGTCGAGCGTCTTTGAGTAGGAGGCGAACAGTCGCAGTCCGGCTCCCCGAGTGCCGGTGTACATTCGTTAGGCTCTCTTGCAGAATTCGGAACATAGCCATCTCAGCATCCCGAGGGAGCCGTCCGAGATCGCAAGGGATCTCTAGCGTGGTTTGGATGCCGCTCCGTTTGGTGAATCCGTCCACATACCAGGATATCGCCGACTTTAGACCCAGCTCTTCAAGCATCGGAGGATACAAGAGGTACGATATGGTTCGAACTTCAGTCACGGAGTCTGCAACGATCCGGCCGAATTCAGCGAGGTGCTGCTGAATGTCGTCGATCTTCCCCCCACCCCCAGTGAGCGATTTCAGCGAGTCCAATTTCATTTTCATAAATGAGAGGTTTTGGCCCAGGCTGTCGTGAAGTTCGCGCCCTATGCGTCGTCTTTCCTCATCCTGCGTGCGCAGGAGGTGCAGCGAGAGCTCTCGGAGCGACTTTTCGGATTCCTGCAATCGTGATTGCGAGTCGTGCAAAGCCTTATCTGCAAGCATTCTGTCGGTGAAGTCTCGAGTAACCTTGCCAAATCCAATTAGGTTACCGGCAGTGCCCCTGATCGCAGTAATGACGACGTTTGCCCAAAACTTCGACCCGTCCTTACGCAAACGCCAACCTTCCGTCTCGAACCGCCCCTCTCTTGCCGCCGCTTCCAGTCCGAGTTGTGGCTTGTTGGACCTGATGTCTTCTTCGGGATAAAAGCAGGAGAAGTGCCTCCCAATAATCTCCGACGCTCTATAGCCTTTGATGCGTTCTGCTCCAACGTTCCAGGTGGCCACCCGACCTTCCGTATCCAGCATGAAGATGGCGTAATCTCGGACGGCTTCAACGAGGAGTCGAAAGCGTTCCTCGCTCTCGCGCAGCAGCTCTTCTGCCTGCTTGCGTTCTGTGAAATCGCGAGTGACCTTCCCATAGCCGCATAGTTGGCCTTTGTCGTCACGCAAGGCCGTAATAATCACGTTCGCCCAGAACTTGGACCCGTCCTTACGCAGGCGCCAACCTTCGTCTTCGAATCTCCCTTCTTTCCCGGCGATCTCAAGCTCCCATTGGGGCTTACCTGACCGGACATCTGCTTCGGGGTAGAACACGGAGAAATGTTTGCCTAGAATCTCGGAAGGCTTGTAGCCTTTGATGCGTTCTGCTCCGGCGTTCCAGGTGGTCACGCGACCTTCCGTATCCAGCATGAAGATGGCGTAATCTTGGACGGCTTCCACGAGGAGGCGAAAGCGCCCTTCGCTCTCACGCAAAGAAATCTCGGCCTCAAGCGCCTCAGATCGTTGCTGCAAGTAGGCGATACTGCGGAGGCGTTGTTCGTCACTGGTGAGCAGCGTGTAATTCTCGCCCGGGATCACTACCGAGTGTTGTCCGCAAATCTTCAGGAACGGCTCGCCGTGCTCCTCACGATAGAAACTTCCGATCGGGTACGCGCAGCGGAGGCAGAAGGAATGGGTCTTGGCGAGCTCGTTCCAGAGTCCTTCGAGCTGTAATACAGCCGTGCTCCTGCCTTCGGCCCACAACAATGCCACCATCTCTCCAAATATGGCGACGGGCCGCTCACGCTCCGTTCGTTTCTGGGCGCTCACGATTTGACCACCGATCAGTTCCGTAAAACGAGACCGGTCTGGGAAGCCATATGTCGTGATCTTTGAGAGAGTCTCGGCCGCGTCTAACGCAACGAACCGGCCCTCGCTGGCCATTCTTGAAATGTCAAGACCCCGCTGGCTCAGACGTTGGGCAAGCCCCTCTCGATGCGCAGGTGTTGCAATGACAATCGCGGCATCTCCCGCGCCCAGAGCGGTGCCAATGAAGCGACTCACTTCGTTCAAGAGGACGTTGTCTTCGGAGTAAAATTGCACCGTATGAGCTGTTTGCTCGTTACTGGGGAATTGTGGGGCCGCGGCGAGCGACGTGGCGGCTGTGTCCGAACGTTCATCAGTCATTGGTCTCTCCTGCATCTGCGATTTCGGGACCTGTTCATTGGGGCGAGGCTGGGGGCCGAAAATGCTCTCCGCTTTTCGCGATTCAAATCGAGGGATGCGTTTGTACTGCCACAGTTCGCGAACGGTCAATACATCAAACCGTGTATGACGTATCGCCCGCGGGGCGGAGCGGTCGGCACCCATTCTACAACGAACTGACGAGAACAGCGATTCATTCAAACAGAGAGTTATAATTGCGTTGCGCCGATGCCCAGAGTCAAAGGCGCGGATGCGTTAAGGCGAATGTGGGAATTGAGAATGCGCCACCACAATAGATCAATAAATCAGCAGATTCTCACCACTTTAATCCGCCGATTTTTCGTTCCGAATCGGCGGCGATCTTGACGTAGATCGCTGCAACCGAACACTGCCGAGGATGTCGGCGGAGTGCTCAGCGGAATAGCGTGTTTAAAAGCTGCTGAATTAATTTGGTGATTTTCACGATTTTGCTGGCAGCAGTTTCCATAACCGTCGATGTGATAATGTTAATTATGGGAATTTATTCCTAGATTTCAGGGCAGGGGTTGCGCCTGTAACTTTTCCCGCTGTTTCATCATTCGTATGGCTTATCGCCGCTTGGCTGCGATCAGATGCTCAATTTGCCTGTTTTCTTCGCACCTTTCAAGCCCCGTAAAAGCGTTTTTGTGGGACGCGGCAGCAACAGACGCGGGAAGAATTCGTTGTAGCAGTTCTCGTTGAACCATGCGCACTTGATATCGAAAAGACGGAGACCGGGAACGAGGCGCGTGAGCGCGAGGGCGTAGATCGTGAGCTGCGCAATGGGCTTGTTCGTGCGTGCATCAGGCTTGTAGTCAAGGATGTGGATCGCGCCGTTGCGTGCCTGCAGAAAATCGATGTGCCCGGTGATCTGACGTGGCTTATGTCCCGCGTCGGGGCAGTGCGGATCGAGCGGTTCACGGGGCAGAATTGCGATTCGGTATTTATCCTCAAGCGCTGCGATATCGTCTTCGCGAAGCCAGATCGGAATTTCGACGGCGACCGTGACGCTGTCATTGGTCAGCATGAAGCGCTGCAGTCTGGAATGCCGGGCGTGATTGGAGCCGACGCTCGGGATGATCAGAGCCGCTGCGTCAGTGGCGGTGTTGCGCTTTTCCATCGCGATGAGACGGTCAATGGCGAGGAAATCGTGCGGAAGTTTCGAGGCGCGTGCCCCCTCCTCCCGCCTGAAGAGTTCGTGGGGGCATGTCGCGGGGAATGCTTTCGAGAAAATCGCCGAGCGGGGCGAAATTTGGTATCGCCCTTGCGGCGGTCATCAAGCGTGCCGTCGCGCAAGAAGGCGAGCTTGGCGCGGTGATAGCCGAATTCATAGACCTGCGCGTGATAGAGCTTGATGATGCGGATGAGTTGCGCCGGAGTGAACAACTTGCGGCCGCGCTCGCGCAGACGCCGGTAGGTTGTCAGGCCGGGATGCGCTGAAAGCCAGCGGGAGATGGTGGCCGGGTTGATGGCATGGCCGTACCGCGATGACATGCGGCGGGCGGCGTCTTCGAGCGAATGACCCAGATTGTAGGACGTGAGGGCGTCGAGTATTTCGCCCAAGGGATAGGTCTTGTTGCGGACGGCGCGCGGGCCCGGTGTGAAGCGGCGCTCGCAGGCCGCGGCAGATGTACATGCGGACGGTTTCGAGTTTCTTGAGACGGCTGCCTTTGGCGCGGATGTTTTTGCTGTAGCAGTACGGGCAGCGCTCCGGGGGCTTGATCGGTGATGACGGCGGGGATCGTGCGGGGCGTTTGGACATGCGGGCTTATAGCAGGAGTGTTTGGAAAAGTCACGAATATGCAAGACGGCGTGCGTGCGCCGTGGTCACGAATTCGCAAGGAGCCGGGTGGGGCCGGGCCGGTCACGCATCTGCAAGGTGTAAGAGGGAAAAGGTGAGGCAGGCCAAGGGTTTTGCGAATTGGGGCTCAAGGGGTCGCGAGGGCCGGCGCGCAAGAGGGTCAGGACCCCCTTGTTTATCCCCCGCAGGCTGGGGCTGGCGGGGGTTGGCGTGGTGGCTCAATTCGCGGTGGATCGCGAGGTGGCTCGGGCGGCGGTGCCGGCGGCCCAGGCGATGGCGGCGTCGAGTTGGTCGTATGGGAAGCTTTTCACTTCGGCCTTAATAAAATGCTCGGCGATGTGCGGCGCGAGGGTAGCCAGCTTGCTGTCGGCCGCGAATGCAATCCTCTTTACCTCGCGGTGATGATCGCGGACGAAGCGCACATGGCGAAGGAAGCTGCCGAAATTCTCCCAGCCGGGAAATTCGCGGGCATGGATCACCAGCCCTTGCAGGCTGCCATGCGCTTCGATCCATGTGTCCGCCGTCAGCGACAGCGCGTCGAAATCCTGCGCGCGGAGCGCCTGCCTGACTTCGACGACGATCACGCCGGAGTCGGCAAGAAGACGGTGAGAAACGGCCGCGCCTTCGGGGAGCGAGACCAGCCACGCAACTGCCTGGTCAAGTTCCTGATTGCCGAACTGGCGAACGGGACACGGCATGAGGAATCCCATCAGCCTCGTCATTTCCCGCACCCAGGCCACGTCGGTGACGACGGCGCAGCCCTCGAAAAGCCGCAGGTAATGCAGCCCGATTTTCGCGTCCTCCCACGCCGCGGCCGGCGTGAAACCCTCGAACTCCGGGCCCAGCTGATACAGAAACCGGATGCGGCGCCCCTCGCGCCGCGCTTCATCGAGCAGCGGCGTAAAAACCTGCTCGTAATCTTCCTTCGATATCTTTCCCGACGGCCTTTACGCCATCGATGCTCCGCCGGTAGATCTTTAAGTTTCTCAATCACGGGCTCCTCCTTCGCTGCTGCCAAACGCCGGGGCGGACTATGCCGTTCCGGCCCTGCTGCGGCCAACGGCAATCTACTGCGAGAATAACCTTTTCAGGGGTTCCGGGGGAATTCGGCGGGGCGGAGTCAGGTGGAGTTGCTGGTTGCGTCGTAAAGAGTGCGCGGATTTCGGTAGCCGAGAGGACGCAGTTGTAAAGGCCCGCGTCGTCGGCTATAGCGTCTGACGACGAGGATCAGTAGTTGGCAGATCCGGCAATCTGAATCCAGTGGGTGCCGTTGTACATGAGCTGGAGAATGGTCTCGGTGTTTTTGGGCGCCCAGTTGGTGAAGGAGAGACTGGCGGTGACGGCGCCGGCGGCGCCACTGCAATTGCCGTGACTGACGATCTCGCCCCGGTTGGTCGAGGAGGTCCACTCGATGATAATGATCTGGCCGAGCGTGCCGGACCCGAAGCAGAAGACCCGGTTCGTTTCCGTCGCGTTGTCCGAGGTGACCTGGAAGTAGGACCGGTTCGCGGTGGCGAGGACCGTATTGTTGGCGGTCAGCGTGACAGAAGTGGGCTCCACCGTCACACCGCCGTTGACATCGAGCGCCGTGCCGGGGGCGGGCTGGTTGATGCCGACGGCGGCGCTGCCGCCGGTGTTAGTTTGGTTCTGAAGATTAGTCCCGTAAATCGCGTTGCCGATATTCAGCGTGTTGCTGCTGCCGGATGACGTCGTATCCGTGCTGGCATCCGTGCCGATCAGGATGTTGTTCGAGCCGGTTCCAAGGGTTGTCGAGGCGACGCTGTACCCAAGCACGGTATTGTAGTTGCCGGCCGAGCTGAAGTAGAGCGCGTCTGACCCGACGGCGGTGTTGCCGGTGCCTGTGCTGGCGTCCAGCGCATTAGGGCCGATGGCGACATTGTCGGTGCCGGTGATATTGGATTCGAGTGCGGCGTAGCCGAGTGCGGTGTTGTAATCGGCGGTGCTGGAAAAAAGGGCAGAGGAGCCGAGTGCGGTGTTGCCGGTTCCGGTTCCGGCAATCAGCGCAGCAGCGCCGACCGCCACGTTGTCGGTGCCGGTGAGGTTGGACCAGAGCGCCTCTGTGCCGACGCCAGTGTTGTTGGCGCCGCCGGTGTCGGACAATAGTGCAGAGGAGCCGACGGCCGTTTCGCTGGAGGCTGCGCCACCGAGCGAGAAGAGCGCGGAATCGCCGACGGCGGTGTTGTCATTGCCGGTAAGCAAGTTGTTGGCGCCCATCGTGTTGGTTCCGAGGGCGGTGTTGTACTGGCCTGTAGTGATGGAGAAGCCCGCCTGATAGCCGAGAGCGCTGTTCGGACCAGTGGTGGTGTTCAAGAGCGCTTCGACACCGACGGCGGTGTTGTAAGATGCCGCGCCGAAGATATTACTCAGGGCTTGAAAGCCGAGGGCGACGTTGAAGTCGCCGGTGATGTCGCCGTTGCCCACCATCGCGTCGTAGCCGAGGGCGGTGTTGCCCGAGCCGCTCGTGATGTAGAATCCGGCGTTCTCGCCGAACGCCTCGTCAGGGGTGCCGGGCCCGATGGCGCTATAGAGCGCTTTATATCCGACTGCCGTGTTGCTGCCGTTGCCGGCGAGGCTATAGAGCGCCTGGTAGCCGACGGCGGTGTTTTGCGAGGTGGAGCGCTGGACGGAATAGAGCGTCTGATAACCGACCGCCGTGTTGCCGGCGCCAAAGGTTGTCAATGGATTGGCTGAGGTGCTGAGCATCGCCTGGTAGCCGAGGGCGGTGTTGCCGGCGGAGAGCTCGATGTATTGACCGGCCTCATAGCCGACCGCCGTGTTGCCGCTCGTCGCGCCCTTAAGGTTGAGAAGCGCCGAATTGCCGACGCCCGTGTTGCCGGTGCCGGTCAGCGGCGTGCCGGAAATACCCATCATCGCGTCGTAGCCGAGGGCGACGTTGGCCGAGCCGGTGGAGATATATTGTCCGGCATTAGAGCCGAGCGCGACGTTGTCAAGGCTGGTCGCGCTTTGCGCTGCCAGCGCGGCGTTGCCGACGGCGATGCTGGTCGTATCCGCGTCGGGAAGATTCAGCACGGTTGTACCGCCAAGTTTATAGGTGCCGCTGGCAGCGTTGGTGTCGTAGTTGGTGGCCTTCAGCGTGCCGGTCGCGATATTCCAGGTGAAATTCGCGCTGGCGGCGAGCGCGCCACCGCTGTTGAACTGAACCTGCCCGGTTGATCCGGCCGCCGTGGCGGCCGCGCCGTTCGCCGTCCATGAGAGGTTGCCGCTGCTATCGCTTTGCAGCACCTTGTTGCTGGCCGGGAGAGCGGGGGGCAGGGTATAGGTGGCCGACGCGGTCGCCGAGGGCGAGGGCTGGAACTGGGTGTAGAACGCCGATGCGCCGTTCTCCAGCCGCAGCGTGCCCAGAGTCGTGCTGGCATTGCCGATATCGAGCAGCGCGCCGGGGCTGGTATTGCCGATGCCGACGTTGCCGGCGGAGGTCACGTCAAAGCCGGGATAATAGATGGTGAAGGCGGAGCCCGCTTCTGGCTGGCTTACAGAAGCCGTTAATGTGGTTGCGTTGGTATAGCCGGTGATATTCTCTGTGGGGCCATTGGCGAAAACAATCCGTGAACCCACCATGGCGGGTGTAAACGTCGTGCCGCTGCCGGTGATGGTGGTTCCCGACTGCGTGGCCGTGCCGGTGTATTGCACGGTGCCGGTGCCGACAGACAGGCTGTTGTACGGCACCGCCGTTCCGATGCCGACGTTGCCGCTTACAGCCAGGCCGTTGGTTGGGCCTGGTGTCGTTGATGCGAAAATCCCAGTAGAGTACGACCCAATCATTACGCTATTTGATCCACCCTCCATGGCTAAACTGTTTCCAAATTCCAGCGTTCTGCCGTAAGAGATATTCGGACCAGCTTTGTACTGGATCTCGAAACTAGACCCTCCCGTGCCCTGGTCTTGAATGATGAGGTTTAGATTATTAGTAGACACTCCGCCGTTAAGCACCGTGTTGCCACTACTAGCCGCAGAACTAAACCTGGCTAGCGTTTGACCACTGCCTCCACTTCCAACGACATCCAAAAGATCACCCGGCGTCGTCGTCCCGACTCCCAGCCGCCCGTTGACGTTATCCCAGAAGAAATTCGCGCTGGCGGCGAGCGCACCGCCGCTGTTGAACTGAACCTGCCCGGTCAAGCCCGCCGCGCCGGCGGTCGCGCCGTTCCTGATATCGGCCCATGCCACGCCGTTGCAGCCTTCGAACGCCGCAGTGCCGGTGTTGTAGCGGATGGTGCCGATGGCCTGATCGTCGCAGGGGATGGCGCTGGCGGCGTCGTTCGCCATCGGCGTCATCGGGTTCTTGCCGGTGTAATAGTAGGTCTGGGCGTGGGCTGAAGTCAGAAGACACAAATCGGAAATGAGAATTATGGAAAATAGAACTCTGAAAGCGGGTTGCGCAAGAATCCTGAGAAAAACAGGTGCGTTTTTGCGGGCATGTGGGGGCAGGCCGGACCTAAAGGCTTCCCTCCGCCGCAAGGACGGCGTATCGCCTCTTGTTAAGATTTCCCACCGCCGCAAGAACGGCGTATCGCCTCTTGTGACGCAGGAAAAACCGCGACGGGAAATTAGCCCGGTCAAATTTTTATGAATGAAACCACGCAAAGCCCTGCCCGCTGCCCAGTTAAAACAAAATTCCGAATGTACACTCCTCCCTTCAACTCTAACCCGTAAAGGTTAAAGGTTTTCAAACAACATCAAAAGGGTGAGCGCGGGGTTCTTCACCATTTTTTAACGGTTTCCAGAGTACTGTTGGAAAGGGGGCCGTCCCCATTTAAACGTTCAAACCCGCAACTCACAATCCGAAAACGCGCTAGCTGTGTCTCCTGCCCGGGACACAGTTAGCCTTTTTTGTGTTGTAAAGGTTTCCCTCCTCGGACCGTCCCGCTATCGCGGGTCTTTAAGGCGCGGGTTGCCGCCCAGGTCCCCGCGGCCCCGATTCTACCCGGTCGCGGACAGCTTTTTCCGCAGCAGCGACGAACTGTTCACGATTGACGTAGTCTTTGGGATTCATGACCGTCAGTGCGGTCAGCTCGATGCGGATATCCTTCTTCTGCAGGATGGTCCAGAGATTCGCCGGCGTGAAAAAGCTGTACCAGGAGAATATCTCCTTCAGCGCCGGGGCACCCGCGACTTCCTGGCCGTCGACATGAGTGATGCAGGCAGCATAGGGCTGCACCCGCACTTCCTTCTCCAGCTTCACGCCAGAGGCGTTGTTGAGCATGACGGTCAGCACGCCCCCCTTGAAAGGGAGGACGCCGGTGCCGTCCGAACTTTTCCCCTCGGGAAACAAAATGATATTGCGGCCGCTATTCAGCGTCATCACCACTTTCTCATGAATTTCCGGCAGGGATTTTCCATGCTGCCCCTGCCGGACGAAGATGATGCCCAGCGGCTTGCCGAGATGCCGCGCCCAGGAAAGTACTCCGCCGATGCGCGAGACAGGCGCGCCGGACACGACATTCCCCATCATGATCGGGTCCACCCACGAGAGGTGGTTGGCGATATATATCATCCCCTCGCCCTTTTCAGGCTGTACCCCTTTCAGCGCGATTTTCAAGCCAAGCAAGTGTCGCAAGCCCCTGTCCGCCAGGCGCGGCAGCGTATCGTGGTCGCGCAGCAGAGGCGCAGCCACAATCATCTGCGCGGGGAGGATGACCGCCATCAGGGCGGCCATCCCCGCGAGACGGCAGATGGCGCGCGCCCGCCGTCGCAACCGGCTCGCGGCGGATGCGCCATAGCTGGCGCAGGAGCTGATGGCGTCGTTGATCTTCATGGGTTTCACCGGTTAATTCAACTGCCGCATTCCATTCACCGGACACAGCGCAGGGACGAGCCGAAGAGCGGGAGGTTGTAGTCCTGGTCCCCGTCGCTGAAGTGCTGTGCCCAGTCAAAGCCCCAGGCGGCCGGCGAAGACGACCAGTACCAACTGGCAGGATCTGCAGTTTCGTTAAATGTCCCCTGCAGCTTGCCTTTGTTGCGGTTTTCCCAGAGGACCATCAGTTCGCCTTTGGCCGGCACGCGCCAATCGTTGTGCCCGTGTTCTTGCGATGCCGCGCAATATGCCTCGGCTTCATCAAAGTTGTAGGAGGGACTACCGGGCGCGTCCGCCAGGGTGGTGAAGAGAGGCGCACCCGTCGAAGGGGATAAACCGGCACGGACCGTGCCATCCGGCATGAGTTTGACCGTGGCCGCCGGCGCGGCATTGCCGCTGGCGGAATGATCGGCGGTACGGCCGATCACGTAACCCATGCCGGCGGCAAGAACGGCTTCGAGCGCGAAAGCCGCGATTAGTCCTGAGTTTTTCATTTTTACTTCTCCAGCATTGTTAGCGGTTTAATTAATCACCCCGATGCCTTTTCACCAGACGAGACGGACGGGAAGCCGAAGGCGCCTGTCGTTGAGGAGCTGACACCCATCGTCGAACCACTGGGCTCTCGCACCGTTGTCGAGGTTGGGCGCGGATGCGCGGTAGAGGCTGCCGGGATATGAACCGGTGGTGTTGAACGTGTCTTTCAGGTGCCCGGCGTTTCTATTGTCAAAAAGGTTCCTGTCCAGCTCCTTCGGCGTTGGAACATGGGCGGTTGTGTGCACAGACCTGAGGTGCCCGGCAGCTTCGAGGGCCTCTTCATAGGTCTTGTATTCAGGCTCGTCTGCCAGCGCCGCATGCAGAGGTCTGCCATCCTCTGCTGACAGGCCAACGTAAATACCGCCATCGTCCAGATCGCCGATCTTCAATTCCTGTTCAGCTTCAGCCATGTTCTTCTCCATCTCGGCTCACCTGACCAACCGCAGGGACGAAACGTCGTGCCTGAAGTTGCTGTCCTGGAGCCCGTCGCTGAAGCGCTGCGCCCACCCACTGATGAGGTAGTAGGGCGAGGACGACCAGTACCACCCGGCGGGATACGAGCCGGTTTCGTTAAATGTCCCCGCCAGTTTGCCCTTGTCGCGGTTTTCCCACAGCACGTTCAGCTCGCCCTTGCTCGGCACATGGAACCCGCCGCCAACGTCTTTCGCCTGTTTCGCGGCTGTGTTGAAAGTGTAGGTTCCTGATTCATCCTTCGGCCTTGCATACAAGGGTTTGCCTTCGTAATAACCGGCAAGGATCGTCCCGTCTGCCATCTCGTCGCCTATCTCAGGCGTGGTTTTAATTTTGGCGGTGTCGTTAGCCGGGGCGTGCACCCTCACTGACCCATTGGTCCAGGCATCTACATCACCCGCCGTATGGGCCGCGATGCTGCCATCGGCATGAACCTCGACCGTCGCCCCGTTCACCTTCAGGGCAACTTCACCGAAACCGTAGCCGAGAGAAATCTCCTTTGCGCTACTGCCTTCACTCATGACCTTCTCCATCTTTCCTGGTGTTAAATGATTGAATGTTTAAATAATTCATCTCCGGGCGCAGCAGGCTCACCTGACCAACCGCAGGGACGAACCGCCGTACCTGAAGACGTCGTTCTGGTACCCGTCGCTGAAGCGCTGCGCCCACCCAAAGTAGTTGCCGTAGGGCGAGGACGACCAGTACCACCCGGCGGGATCCGAGCCGGTTTCGTTAAATGTCCCCGCCAGCTTGCCCTTGTTGCGGTTTTCCCAGAGCACGTTCAACTCGCCCTTGCTCGGCGCGCGCCAGTCCTTGTGGCCGTGCGCGTCAAGTTTCTCGGCGTATTCCTGCGCCTGATTGAAGGTGTAGGTCAGGGGTGCATTGGCAGGCGTTGCATACATCGGGTTGCCCGTATACGGGGAAATCCCGGCATAGATCGTGCCGTCTTCCATCTCGTCGCCTATCTCAGGCGTGGTTTTAATTTTGGCGGTGTCGTTGGCCGGGGCGTGCACCCGCACTGACCCATTGGTCCAGGCATCTACATCGCCCGCCGTATGGGCCGCGATGCTGCCGTCGGCATGAACCTCGACCGTCGCCCCGTTCACCTTCAGGGCAACTTCACCGAAACCGTAGCCGAGAGAAATCTCCTTTGCGCTACTGCCTTCACTCATGACCTTCTCCATCTTTCCTGGTGTTAAATGATTGAATGTTTAAATAATTCATCCGCCTTCGCCGAGGCTACGGCGGACACGTCTGCGGGCGCAGCAGGCTCACCTGACCAACCGCAGGGACGAATCGTCGTGCCTGAAGTTGCTGTCCTGGAGCCCGTCGCTGAAGCGCTGCGCCCACCCACCGATGCTGACGTCGTTGGGCGAGGACGACCAGTACCACCCGGCGGGATCCGAGCCGGTTTGGTTAAATGTCCCCGCCAGCTTGCCCTTGTTGCGGTTTTCCCAGAGCACGTTCAACTCGCCCTTGCTCGGCACATGGAACCCGCCGCCAACGTCTTCTGCACGTTTCGCGGCTTCGTTGAAAGTATAGGTTCCTGATTCATCCCGGGGCCTTGCGTACAAAGGCTTGCCCTCGTAATAACCGGCAAGAACCGTTCCGTCTTCCATCTCGTCGCCTATCTCAGGCGTGGTTTTAATTTTGGCGGTGTCGTTAGCCGGGGCGTGCACCCTCACTGACCCATTGGTCCAGGCATCTACCTCGCCCGCCGTATGAGCCGCGATGCTGCCGTCGGCATGAACCTCGATGGTCGCCCCGTTCACCTCCACGGCGACATCGCCGAAATTGTTCCCGAGAGAAATCTTCTTTGCGCTACCGTCATCACTCATGATCCATTTCCTTCTCTAAAACTGTTGAAACATCTCCGGGCGCAGCAGGCTCACCTGACCAACCGCAGGGACGAATCGTTAGTCCTGTAGTCGATGTCGTGCCGGTACCCGTCGCTGAAGCGCTGCGCCCACGCATAGTAGTAGTTGCTCGGCGTAGACGACCAGTACCACCCGGCGGGATCCGAGCCGGTCACGTTAAACGTGCCTGCCAGCTTGCCCTTGTTGCGGTTCTCATACAGGACGTTCAGTTCGTTTTTCGTCGGGACATGGAAGCCATCGCCAATATTTTTCGCGTGTTCGGCGGCTTCGTTGAAAGTGTAGGTTCCTGATTCATCCCGGGGCCTTGCGTACAAAGGTTTGCCCTCGTAATAACCGGCAAGAACCGTTCCATCTTCCATCTCGTCACCTATCTCAGGCGTGGTTTTAATTTTGGCGGTGTCGTTCGCCGGGCCGGATTTGGTGATGATCTTCGGATAAGTCTCAACCCTGCCGTCAGCGTGAATCTGAACATTCATGCCGTTCGCTCTCACAAAGACATCGCCGAAATCATCTCCGAGATCGATCTCCCTTGGCTTGCTGCTGCCTTCAGCCATGACTTTCTCCAATAGTTGTTATTGACTTAGACCTTTTAGCTGAGTGGCGAAGATTTGCGCCTGCGAGATGCTTTCCAGCACCTTTCGCCGGATGACCGGATCTTCAATCTGATTGGCCTCGTGAAACGCGTTTGAAAGGCTAGTCTGCAAACCAGTTTCACTACTGGATTTGTCTTTCAACCTGGCCCCTTCTTTCAAGTAAGCTTCAAATCCTAGACCCATGCTCTTTTCCTTCTCTTGTCCAGGTTTCCCGGAGCGCGGCCACAAAAAATAATTAAATGACTAAATGATTCATCTCCGGGCGCAGCAGGCTCACCTGACCAACCGCAGGGACGAATCGCCGCCCCTGGTGATGACGTTCTGGAACCCGTCGCTGAAGCGCTGCGCCCACCCATCGTAGAGGCCGTAGTAGTTGGGCGAGGACGACCAGTACCACCCGGCGGGATCCGAGCCGGTCACGTTAAACGTGCCTGCCAGCTTGCCCTTGTTGCGGTTCTCATACAGGACGTTCAGTTCGCCCTTAGTCGGCGCGCGCCAGTCCTTGTGGCCGTGCGCGTCAAGTTTCTCGGCGTATTCCTGCGCCTGATTGAAGGTATAGGTCAGGGGTGCATCGGCAGGCGTTGCATACATCGCGTTGCCCGTATACGGGGAAATCCCGGCATAGATCGTGCCGTCTTCCATCTCGTCGCCTATCTCAGGCGTGGTTTTAATTTTGGCGGTGTCGTTGGCCGGAGCGTGCACCCGCACTGACCCATTGGTCCAGGCATCTACATCGCCCGCCGTATGGGCCGCGATGCTGCCGTTGGCATGAACCTCGATGGTCGCCCCGTTCACCTCCACGGCGACATCGCCGAAATTGTTCCCGAGAGAAATTTTCTTTGCGCTACTGCCTTCACTCATGATCCATTTCCTTCTCTAAAACTGTTGAAACATTTCCGGGCGCGGCTCACCTGACACAGCGCAGGGACGAGGTGCTGTTCTTGAAGCTGCCGTCCTGGCTCCCATCGCTGAAGCGCTGCGTCCACTCATGGCTGCCGTCTGGCGAAGACGACCAGTACCAGCCGGCGGGATACGAGCCGGTCTCGTTAAATGTGCCATACAGCCTGCCCTTATCCCGGTTTTCCCACAGCACGTTCAGTTCGTCCTTCAACGGCATGCGCCAGTCGTTGTGACCGTTGGCGTTCGAGGAGCGGCAAAAAGCATCGCCTTCGGGCTCGGTGTAGGTACCTGGCGCGTCCGCGAGGGTGGTGAAGAGGGATGTACCGGTCAAAGGGGAAAAACCGGCACGGACCGTGCCATCCGGCATGACTGTGCCAGCGCAGGACGCGGTTGCCGATTCGGCGCTGTCGTTGACGGTGGATGATGCTGGCCGGGTGGCGGCACCCGCGTGGTAGCCAAGGGCACCGCCAAAAATGAAAACGGCGGCCAGCGCGAAAGCTTTGGTCAGTCCTGATTTCTTCACGATATTTCTCCTACAGTGGTTATAGATCGTGCCGTCCTCCATCTCGTCGCCTAACGGACACAGCGCAGGGACGAACTGAGGCCCGTGTCGTAGTCGTCCTGGCGTCCGTCGGTGAAGCGCAGTGCCACCCCAATGAGGTTCTTGCCGGGCGAGGACGACCAGTACCAACCGGCGGGATTCAGACCAGTTTCGTTAAATCCACCAATGGCGGCGCGGTTTTGAAACTCCACGGCTAGTTCATCCTTGGTCGGATCGCGCCAGTCGTGATGGCCGAACGCTTCCAAAGCGCTGCAATATCTCTGAGCGCCGTCCCAGGCGTAGGTGCCATGCGCATCCGCCGGAGTCGTGTAAAAGGGTCGGTGCGTGGCCGGTGAAATTCCAGCATAGACCGTAAGGTCGCGCGCGCGGCTGCCGATCGTGGTTTCGACGGCCCCTTTCGATCCGGTATGGCCATGAACGATCTCGTAGCCAACGCCGCCTCCGATAACAAAAGCTGCCGCCAGCGCAAAAACTGCGGTCAGTCCTGATTTTTTCATGGTCCTTTTCCTTCTCTTTGTTCAGGTTTCCCGCTGTCGGCCTTATGGCCTCCCATCGGCTCTTGTGTTGTTAACGGTCCTTATTCACATCGTCATGGTTTGGCTATAAGGTGCCACGGGTTGGAGGGATGGGCTGCAGAGCACGCCCATTCCTTGATCCTTTCTTTCGCAAGGGGCGCCAGCGCTTCCACAATCCTGTTGGGATTCTGATATTCCAAGGCTGACAGCTTTGCCAAAGCAGTCGCCGCCAGAAGATAATCACTGTCGGAGCTGAGCGAGTAATCCGAAAGCTCGTCCACCTTTTTCTTAAATCCACTAAGGCTCACTTTCCAGCGTTTCTCAGGGGCCTTTTGCGAAAGGCCGACAGCTTCCCGGAACACCTGCGCCAGAAGCCTTATATCTTCATCGTTCTCATATCGAGGCACACTGTTTCTCCTTCTCAAAACTGTTAAGCGCAACTCCTCCGACACTGACTGACGCGTCAGCCCCGCCTCAGGAGCGTTCTTCTAAGGTTGGCCATGTTGGGATCGGGAAGATCTGAACATGCAAAAACAACCTTGAATAGTTCGCTTATGGTTGTTTTTGCAGGTTGTGCGGTATTAACTGACAGGTGCGAAACCGCTCGGGAAAATCACTCTGTCAGTAGAGGCACATTGCTTGGGAGTATACATAGCAACGCCGAAAAGTTACGTCAATCATCCGCGTTCTGTTTGTTGAGCTTAATGCACTTTTTGTCTAATATCGCAGGATAAACTGGACAAAATATATGAGCCCATGATCACCGTCAGGCAGATAAAAGGCGCACGCGGACTTCTCGACTGGACGCAAGACCAGCTGGCAGTTGCTGCGGGCATCTCCCGCCCTTCCCTCACCAATCTCGAGCGCGGCCGGACCACCCCTCACAGCGAAACCCTAATCCGCATCCGCAAGACACTGGAGCGGGCCGGCATTGAATTCATCTCCGGCGGCTGCCGCCTCCGGGAAGATATTCTCGACGTGCAGATCTTCCAGGGCGAAGAGGCGCTCTTTCGCCTCTATGACGACGTGATCGCCACCTATACCGGCAGCGGCGGCGTGATCCATGTCAGCGGGGTCGACGAACGGAAATTCATCAGGGCTGGCGGCGAGAGGTTTTTCGAATATCTTAAGAAGTTCTCGGAACTGGGCATCATTGACAATCTTCTGGCCAGGGACGGCGATATGCATCTGGTCGTACCGGCGAAGTATTACCGCTGGGTACCGGAGGAAATTTTTTCACAGGTGCCCTATATGGTCTATGGCGAGAAATACGCGATCATTCTGTGGGGGCCGCCCGTCAGAGTCACTCTCATCCAGAACGCGGAAATCGCCGACTCCTACCGCAAGCAGTTCAAGGCTCACTGGCGGCGGGGAAAGATTCCGCCTGCGGCTTCTGTAAGCGCACCGGCTTAGTCCAGCATCTCCGTGTTATAGGACTCCGCCGCTGATCGTCAGTCACGGGTTCTGTCGATCCCGGTGCTCGATATAGATTTCATCGAAGGCTTTTGAAGATGTGCCGTTCGTCGCCTGCCTGTAGGCCATGGTCTTTCCCCTAAACTTTAGTCGCGGTTTGCAGACGACATTTTGTTATGAGGAGCGAAGCAGTTGAATCAATTCAGTAAAGGTATGTGTTCACAGAAAATTAATCGTCAATGTATACAATACTCGTATTACGTAAACAACTAATAACAGGCGACAAAATCTTTGGCGCTAGTGATAGCAGCAGTCGCGGGCAGGAGTGCGGGTGAGAACATTTTTTCTTGATGGGGCTTCCGATGACTGATGTTCAAAATCAGAATAGCAATGTTTCATCGGCACAAGCTCCAAATGACGTTCCGGGAACTGCTCCCGATTACTACAACGAGATGAAAAATAATGAATTTAAGATGGGAAAAGCGCCGGGCAACAACAATTACTGGAAGGATTACGGCCTAGGTTTCTACGAACTCAAGACCGAAGGAAAAGGGTTTCATGACTCAGGCTGGAAATTTCATCTCTCGACCGATGCCGCGGATACGCCGCGGGCATGGAATATCGTTGTTGATGAATTAACGAAGTCCGGAACGGGCGTTCACGCCAAGGTCGTCGACGCCGAGCATATCAGCAAGTTCTCCGATCCTGCCCTGGCCCATGGACAGGAAGGAAAAATGATCACCGTTTACGCCCCTGAAAATATGTCGCCGGAGCAGCAGATGGAAATGATGCGCCGAATCGAAGCCCGCTTCAAGGCGGAGGGGATTAAATCTGGCCTGCCCGTGACTGGCGACCGGCCGGTTTCAGGAAGCGATTACATGGCCTACCGGAACGACCGGAATCCCAACGGCGATTATGCGTCGGCTGCCGGGAATATCAAGGCCAGCCCCGAAAAGGCCTATAACCCTCACGGTTTTGATGACCCCTATCAAAAGTTCGAGCTGGGTCCGCAGAAGGCTCCTGCCACGCTCGGTATTGCCGGCGTGGGGGAGAAAAATCCCGCACAGCCGCTAAAGGAAAATATCAAGCCTCCGGCGGAATCTCCCCCCTCCGTGAAAAAGCCGGCAGCGGGCGTGAAATCGGATGGCAAGGGAGGCTTCGCCGGTGTAAGCAATCTGGACCAAATTGAATTGGGTCCGAACGGGCCTGTCGTGAAACCAGCTCCTCCGTCAAGCCCCGCCGCTATCAAGCCGTCCGCACCCCCGCCTGTGACGGCAGCACCTGCCGAGCCGATACCCCACGAGCCCGGGCCGGGGATCGAAAACATGCACAATGTAGTGCGGAACCCGAGCGGGGTGCCTGTCAGCATGGAACCGGTGAAACCAGCTCTTCCGTCAGCACCGGTCAGCGGTGCGCAAAGACAGTACAAAATCACCGTGCCGGATGATCTGAAGGGGGTAAGTCCAGCCGCGCCGCCGCCCGCCGTCCCGGCACCGCATGAGCCCAGCATCAAAACAGGAGGCGAGCTGCCGTCCGTGCGCCAGCAGTTTTCCAAGGCCAGCGGGGGGATTGAGGGCGGCATGGCGGTCGTCGGCATAGTCCAGGGCATACAGGGCATTTCACAGTCAAAACAGGAACACGACAAAGCCGGCATTGTGGTTAACAGCGCCAACGTGCTGACCGGCCTGACATCCCTTGGCATCACGACGGCAAAAACTATGGGCATGAAGGTTCTGCCGGGAATTGAAACCGTCGCGGGCCATGCCAACGTGGCGGTTACGATTGGAACGGGCGTTTACCAGGTCGCCACGGAAAAAGGAAATCTTATCGATTCAGAGGCCGATGGCAGCCATAATCTCGGCAACAAAGGAGAGCGCGCACTAGCAGTGGCCGGAACGACCGGCGCCGGCATCGGTCTTGCGGCGCTGGGCGTCAGCACGGCGGGTGTGGGGATTGCCGTGGCGGGTGGGGCCATTGTAGGCGAGGAAGCCATCAAGACCCGCCGCGCATGGAAGGATACTGATCACCAATTCGAGACCGACGGGCGGGCGCATCGCCTTATGAACGCCCAGGGAAAGGTTCAAATCAGCGACGATTCCAACCGGCCCGACATCCGCAGCTTCAAACACCTGATGTCCGAGACTGTGAAACTATCGTCGGATATTGACGACAAAAACATTACCGGCAAACTTGAGCGTGACAAGACGGGCCGCATTCTGCCCACGCCGGCCAATGCCAAGGTCATGTCCGATCCGAAGAATCTGCCGGAACTGCAAAAAGCCATCGACAAGCATGAAAAAGAACAATCACAGAAAATGGCGGATAACGATTCCAAGGTTCCGGGCTGGCTGCGGATGACCGAGGCCGGCTCGCAGAAACAGACCAACTATACGCTCGCCAAGGGCGAGGTTCTGGAGGCCAGAGGCGCCAAGCAGGAACTGGAGATGTACCGCCGGGAAATGGCGGCCTACAACGCCAGCCCACAGGCCGCCGCCTTCGCCAAGACGCAGGTCGAACACACCGCCGCAGAGGCAAAGGCGCAACATCAGGCGGTAACCCGGAATGATATCGCGGCGGTTCAGGACAAGATGGGCGTCGGCGCCGGGGCAAAAGGAAAACTGGATGCCGCGACGAAGGATGCCATAGGCGAGATGATCGCAAAGGCGCAGCAAAGCCCCGAATACAAAGCGGCGATGGAGTCCTCGGGCGGAAAACTTACGCTGGACGGCACCTATGGGAAGCAAACAGCCTTGGCGCTCAAGGCCATGGAAGCGCGCGGAGAGATAAGTCCTGGCACCGCCGAGGCGATAGCGAAACTGAACAAGGATGGCGGGCTTCAGTATACGAAGATCGTTCCCAGTGTGACCGTTACCGCAAAACCCGACCCGGTGCCGACATATACTGTGGCCTCCTCGTCGGATCATTTGACTTTTGCCCCCGGTACGGACCCGACGGCGGCAGGAAGCAAACAGCAGAAAGGAGAAACACCGGCATCCACCGCTGCCCGTTCCCAAAATCCTGAAACCTTGGCTACCCCGCGAACGGGGAGCAGCTATTCCAGCACCATCGGGGATCTGCCTTCAACCTTCAATATTTTCGCATTGACTCCTTTATTCCAGAGCGCCGTTCTGCCACCGTCGGCGGTTGTCCCGATACAGGAAGTCGGCCCCAGACAACCGGTCCAGACCAATCGCAACCTTGCCGCGGCCCAGCCCTGACACTTCAGAAATCAAAGCTGTAAGGAAAGCAGTTGAATCAATTCAATAAAGGTATGGTTCACAGAAAATTAACCGTCAATATATAAAATACATATTACATAGACCAATAGCAGCGGGAGAGAAAGTCATGGGCGACGGTAAAGCAACAGGGGATACTCCGGCAGAGAAGGCGGCGCTGGATCAGTGGCGGCATGCCCAAGGGCCGGAGACGCTCGGACAGGCTGTCGGGGCTGCGGTCACACAGAAAATCACACAGCCAGCAGACAAGAAGCCGGCTGCTGAGCCGCAGAAACCCGCCGCCGAGGCGAAGGCGGAAAGGGCGCCGGCGGCCGTTGGTAACGCGAGAGGCGATACTCCGGCAGAGAAGGCCAGGCTGGATCAGTGGCGGCATGCCCAAGGGCCGGAGACGCTCGGGCAGGCTGTCGGGGGCTCGGTCGCACAGAAAATCACACAGCCAGCAGACAAGAAGCCGGCTGCCGAGCCGCAGAAACCGGTTCCGCAGAAACCAGCCGCTGAAGTGAAGACGGAAAGGGCGCCGGCGGCCAGCGAACAAAAAAAAGAGGCAAATGATTTTGGGAAATGGGCCGGGGGATTCATAAGAGATACTGAAAATGACATCGTAAAAGCGGGCGGCATCAAGGCCGACTCTATTTCAGCGGTTTTCAAAGCCGCCGTTACGGCTGTCCCTGATAACAAACCGGTTCAGCCTGCAGCGCCCGCACCTCCGCAGGTGGCACGCACGGCACCCTCGGGACCGTAGTAAGGGGCATGGCCGGGTCATCAGGAGACGCACTTTCTCTTCGCAAGCCATAGGCAACAGATTACATGCCGGAAGTGCCGTTACCGGGGCGCATTACAGTCGATTCGGTGCGATGCGGGTTTATAGCGGAAGCGGTGATTATGGAAACATAGTTCTTTCCTGAAGGCAGTTACTTTTTCTTTCGCCTGCGCCCTCGCTTGCCGGTTTTGCCCGCTCGTTCCGGTTTTTCAGAGCCGACCTGATTTCGACAGTAAGGAGTCACGTAAGGAAGGGCAACAGGTTTTGATTCGGGTCGGAATGAAGTGGGAGGTTTATTATGGAAATAGTGGGGGCGAGAAGATCCCATCTGTCTCCGCTGTATCATCCGAGGTCACCCGGAAGCAGGACCTTGTTCGCGGCGAGGACGGTGTTCCACAGCAGTGCATTTCGGAACAGCAAGGAACAGAGTGAACAGCTCAGCGGTACTCGACATCTCCGTACTGGTGTTTCGCGAAGGCCTGGAATGCATTCTGGTTTTGACAGCCCTTACAGCCAGTTTCAAAGGAGCCGACGCGAAATATAATCGCTCCGTTGCGGCGGGGGTCGGCATCGCCTTCGTCGCCACGCTGGCTAACGTGGAGCGTTGTTGTTCGCATCCTCGACGACATTGGACAGAATGTCTCCGCGCTGGCCGTTCAAGCTGCAACCGGATTGCTTGCCATTCTCGTTTTGCTCGTCGTCATGAACTGGTTCTTTCACAGGCTCTATTGGACCGGCTGGATTTCCCTTCACAACCAACGCAAGCGGGAATTGCTCAACGACGAAGCGAAGGAAAAAAGCGAGCATCGGGTCCTCTGCGGGGATGGCTCTTCTAGGTTTCACTTCGTTCTATCGAGAGGGATTCGAGGTTGTGCTGTTTCTCCAGAGCTACCGCCTGAAGCTTGGCGATCTCATCGTTCTGTATGGAGTCGTTCTGGGTGCAAGCGCGACCGGCATAGTCGCGATTCTCACTTTCGTGGCGCACCGCCACTTGCCGTACCGAAAGATGCTGGTATCGACAGGATTGATGCTTGCCCTGGTGTTGCTGGTGATGGTGGGCGAAGAGGCACAGGAAATGCAGCTTGCCCGTTGGCTGCCCGTGACCGAAATTCCGAAGCTTGCACACCTGATTCCGTCATGGATGGGCATGTGGTTATCAATCTTTCCCACGGTCGAGACGCTGACCGCTCAGGCCCTTGCCGCTCTACTTGTTTTTGGCTCGTATTTCACGGCGCGATCTTCGGTGGGAACCGCGCGTTAGAGAAGGAGGCGCCGGTTCGGAGGGCTTCCCCGGTCCGGCTGTGGCCGCAGATGGAATGGAAAGGAAGGTTAACCCGCTCGCAGGAAAAAGCATCGTACAAACAGGACCTTTCACTCATTCCCTCCAAGGAGGTTTCCGCACATGAGAATTGTCAACAGGTTCGTACCTCTCATCGGTCTGGTATTTTTACTATTCGCCGCTCCCGGCGGCGCTCAGGGAGCGACATTTCACGCCGCTCTTTCCGGCAAGGAAGCGGTTCCGCCGGTGAACACGCCCGCGCACGGCACAGCCACTTTCGTCTTGAGCAAAAGCGGCAAGAGTTTGAGCTACACCCTTTCGGTAGCGGACATCGAGGACGTTACCATGGCCCATATCCATATAGGACCGGTCGGGAAGGAAGGACCGGTCGCGGTGTGGCTATATCCTGCCAAACCGCCCGCAGTGCTGAAGAAGGGAAAGTTTAGCGGGGTGTTAGCCAAGGGAGTCATCACCGAGGCGAATCTCACCGGGCCGCTTAAGGGAAAAACCATCGCCGATCTCGTGGACCAGATCAAGGCTGAAACGGCCTACGTCAACGTTCACACAACGGCGCATCCCGGCGGAGAAATTCGCGGGCAGATCAAATAGGCTTTGTGATCGTTGCGCGACCGATATCCCTTCCGCGGCCCTATGACCGAGACGCAAAAGGAAACGAAGGTCGGCGATGAGCGCTGGTTCAGTCGGTATTGTGGACGGACCGATTCAGCGCGTGCTCGGTTCCCAGGTCGTCGGAATATCCGGCCTTCAGGCGGGACCACTGGGCAGTGGGGCGTCCATCGGTACGGAAATTTTGCTCGCCGCTAAACCGTTGAGGCCAACCGGTCGGCGAGTCCTCCCACGTCTCCTGCCGCCCGTAGACGGTCAAGTCGAGCAACCGGAAGCTGTTATCCATATACTCGGCACCGCGTGCCGTCGTCCAGTAAGTCTCGAACACCTTAGACCCTTGTCGAAGGTAGCAAACGATGTGCATCCTGCCCACCCGGCGTCCAACCAAAAGGGTGTCGAGCGAGTCCTTGGCGGAGTACCAAGGCATCTCCCAGCCCATGAAGTCGCGATACCGAGCGCTCTCTTCGTACGGGCCCTGGCAAAACACGGCAAAGGTGACGTCGCGAGAATGGATATAGGACAGCTCGCGCATCTGCGATGTAACCCAGGTGCATCCCTCGCACTGTTCCGGCGCAGGGTGGCCGGTATGCCACATGAAGTAGTAGGCGATCAGCATCCGGCGTCCTTCAAACGCGTCCAAGAGTGTCAGCGCGCCACGTTCGCCAATGAGCGATGTGGCAGCGTCCACCTTAGTTATGGGGAGGCGTCGGCGGATGGCGGCAATTGCGTCGCCTTCTCTCGTGTGAGCCTTTTCTCGAACCCGCAATGCGTCCAGCTCGGCATTGAAGGTGTTCCGATCGACTAGCTTAGGGACGCCAAGTCCATCTCCCGTGAAGTCTGTCATCGTTCTCTCCGTTAGCGCCTGGGGTTTAGTTTCGCTCATTTGCATTTCCTCCTGAAGTCTAATCAGACTGAACAATTACCTGACTGAGATTCACGCCAACCATCCTGTCAAACCGAGGCTCGCCTTTCGGAGCGAGGGCCTTCGACTTGTAGGCATCTTTGGTCACCTCCTGTTTATCGATCCCTCTTTCCAATATAAAACCAGCTCATCTGATCAGTGGCTGACAGCCTGTTCAATAGTGCGCGATTTGACCCAGTTAATGAGTCCGCCAGCCAGCAGGACATCGAGCTGCCGGGCCGACAAATCGTGAACAGCCGTTATGCCGCGCCCCTTTGTGAGATTTTGAAAATCGATCTTGTGAGTTTTCCGAAGCTGACTGGCAAGGCCGGAGAATTTCAATATATCGCCGGACTCCACCTGATCGTAGCCGGCGGGATTTTCAAAGGTGAGAGGAAGAACCCCGAAATCAATCAGATTTTGCCAGTGGATGCGCGCGAAGTCTCTGGCAATCACGACCCGCAGACCAAGATAGCGCGGAGCCAATGCGGCATGCTCGCGGCTTGAGCCCTGACCGTAGGTGCGGCCGCCGACGATGGCATGACCGCCCTTCTCCCGGATTTCCGCGGCCCGGCGCGGATAGGTCCTGTCCACGGATTCGTAGACGAACTGGCTGATCGCGGGGATGTTGCTGCGGAATGGAAGGACCCGGGCACCAGCGGGCATGATCGTGTCGGTTGAAATCTCGTCACCGACCTTGAGCAGGACCGGAATTTCCAAAGTGTCCGGAAACGGATCGAATTCGGGAAAGGACGCGATGTTCGGTCCTTTGACAAGTTCGACCTGCCGGGCGGCCTCCAGAGGAAGAGGTGCGGACAGCATTTCGGTGTTGAGCACGGGATGCTCCGGCTCGCGGACTGCCGGATACGGAAAGCCAAGAGTTCTCGGGTCGGTGATCTCGCCGCGAAGGGCCGACGCGGCCGCCGTCTCCGGGCTGACAAGGCAGACCTTGTCATCATGCGTGCCGGAGCGCCCCGGAAAATTCCGCGGCACCGTGCGCAAACTGAGTTTGTCGGTCGCCGGGGCCTGGCCCATGCCGATGCAGCCGTTGCAGCCGGCCTGATGAATGCGCGCGCCCGCGCGCACCAGCGAGAAAAGATGGCCGTCGCGGATGAGATTTTCGAGAATCTGCCGCGAGGTGGGATTCACGTCAAAAGAAACCCGTTCATGAATTTTGCGGTCCTTGACGATCTCGGCGGCGACGGCAAAATCGCGATAGCCGGGATTCGCCGAGGAGCCGATATAGGCCTGATAGATTTCCTGGCCCTGCGCTTCGCGGACCGGGACGACATTTCCGGGACTGGAGGGCATGGCGATGAGCGGTTCAAGCGCGGAGAGGTCGATCTTCTCCGCGACATCGTAGGCGGCGCCGGGGTCGGCTGTCAGTTCCGTCCAGTCGTTTTCGCGCTGCTGCGAGCGCAGAAAGCGGCGGACCTCGCCGTCGGAGGGAAATACGGTCGTCGTGGCGCCCAGCTCCGCGCCCATGTTGGCGATCACGTGGCGGTCCATGGCGGAAAGACATTCCAGGCCCGGACCGTAATACTCGATGATGCGCCCTACCCCGCCATCGACGCCGTGGCGGCGGAGCATTTCGAGAACGACATCCTTGGCGCTCACCCAGTCGGGCAGCCTGCCGACAAGCTCGACGCCCCAGATGAGGGGCATGTGGAACCAGAAAGGCTCGCCGGTCATGGCGAGCGCGACTTCGATGCCGCCCGCGCCGATCGCCAGCATGCCGATCGAACCGGCCGCCGGAGTATGACTGTCGGAGCCGAGCAGAGTTTTTCCGGGTTTGCCGAAACGTTCCTGATGGACCGGGTGACTGACGCCGTTGCCGGGACGGCTGAACCAGATTCCGAAACGCCGGCTGGCGGATTGAAGGAATAGATGATCGTCGGGATTCTTGTAGTCTTCCTGAATGAGGTTGTGATCGACATACTGGGCGGAGAGTTCGGTTTTGACCCGGTCGATGCCCATCGCCTCCAGTTCAAGCATGACCATGGTGCCGGTGGCATCCTGGGTCAGCGTCTGGTCGATCCGGATGCCGATCTCCGCGCCCGGCGTCATCGAGCCGGACACGAGATGCGATTCAATGAGTTTCCTTGCGATATTGAGATTCATGGGCGAGCCCCTTTCGAGGCCGGGCTAGCGGAGCTTCAATGCAACCGCATAACCGGTCAGCAATCCATGGAAGAACGCCTGGCGGACCTTCCGGTGGGAATCCTTGTAGTGCCGCGCCGCGTCGTCGAGCGCGCGCAGCAGTTTTTCGCGGTGAAGATCGCGCGGTCCCGCCTTGACGAGCTTGTCCACAAGCGTGCGCACCGCATCGTCGTCGGCGATGGTGAATTTGTGCGGATGTTGGCGAGCCATCGGATAGCGCCTCCCTTTCTCAAAGGTACATCCGAGGGGATGAGGCCGGCAACCCGGTGACGCAGCCATGCGGATTCGCGAAAGTTTCAACGCTAATTTGAGAAATATCCGCAGAAGGATTTTTCAGCGTGCGTTGACGTCAGGATATCAGAGGGACCGGCACAAATCGGAGAGTTAGAAGACACCGGTGAACCGGGATGACCATTTCAGAACGGCGCAGCCCATCGCCGAGTTGTAGCCTGCGCCTCTGAGAATGCGCTGGCGGGCTTTCGAGTCCGCCCTTTTTATTTGTAGCTATGCGGCAGCAGAAGTCACGATGGGCAGCCAAAGCTCCGGACCATTCTGTAGCACGTTATAATCGGCACCAGCGGTTTGCTGGTCAGGCGGATTTAAGACGAGGATTTTTGTATTCGGGTATCGCAACCGAAGCCAATCAACAATTTCCTCCCTTTCTGGTCTGGGCGCGGCATGCCCAACAATAAAGAAAGCTATATCCTCGGCTCGCAGCTGGATTGTAATAAGCAGAGTTTTGGCCGCATCGTTGCCGATGACGGATAACACGCCGAAGCCACGTTTCCGTAACAACTCAGCCCTCGCTTTGCGAAGCGTTTCGGTGTAGGCGATTTGGAATACGCGCTTCGCAATGGCTGGCGCGTCGACGGGAAATATGATTTCGCGAGTCGATAGCTGAATCCCGAAAAATTCGTTACCTGTCGCTGCGACAAGTTCTCTTAGCTTTCGGCGAGCAGTGATTAAGCCGGATGCGGCATCCCGCCAAGATACGGAACCCTCTGGTAAGCACTCGAAAATGGAGTATTCGGAATCCATTGCAACGAGACCTCACCTGGATTTCCGTTTTGATCTCCAGGATGGGCACTTTTATACAATCACCGTGCCGAAAGCACAAAGTAAATCGAAAACAGTTGCGCGGGCCCGATGTCCATTGCGTCCACTCCCTGTGGTTTCCCTCGTCATAAATCCAAGCGACCGCCCCGGTATGGACAGGGTGTTCGCACCCACAGTATGTTGACACTATGCCGCCGTCACCCGTTCTTATCGTCGGCGCTGGTCCGAGCGGGCTAAATTTGGCCTTGGCTCTGATCCGCCGGAATATAAAATGCCGTCTGATTTCCGAGGCCGACGGCCCCGGCGAGGAATCGCGCGCCATGGTGGTGCAGGCGCGCACACTGGAATTCTACGGACAATATGGCTTTGCGGGCGAAGTCATCGAACAAGGCGTGGTCGCCGAAACGGCCCATGTGCGCGAGGGTGGCGAGTCCGGTAGCCGGGAAGTTCTCTCCATCACTTTCAAAGAAATGGGCGCGGGCCTCAGCCCGTATCCATTCGCGCTCGCTTATCCGCAGGACGATCACGAACGGTTCCTGATCGCGAAGCTCAAGGATGCGGGTTGTGAAGTCGAATGGGGCGCGAAGCTCACCGGCTTTAGCGAAGATGATAACGGCGTCAGAGCTACCATCGAGCACAAGGACGGCCGGGTTGAGCAGGCGGAAAGCACATACATCTGCGGCTGCGATGGCGCGCGTAGCTGTGTGCGCGAAACTCTCCAGCTGGGTTTTCCTGGCGGCACATATGAGCAACTCTTCTATGTCGCGGATGTAGAGATCGCGAGCGGTTTTTCCCGGGACCTGTACATCAACCTCGGCGTACACATTCTCACGCTGATGTTCCCGGTGCGGTCGAGCGGAATGCAGCGCCTGATCGGCCTGGTGCCGCCCGAACTGTCACAGCGCGAGGACCTCGGCTTTGAAGACATTCGCGCCCAGGTCGAGCCGCTTCTCGATATCAAAGTGACCAAGGTAAATTGGTTCTCAACCTATCGCGTCCACCATCGCGTTGCCGACAAATTCCGGGTGGGGCGCGCTTTCCTGGTGGGCGACGCAGGCCACATCCATAGTCCTGCAGGCGGTCAGGGCATGAACACCGGAATCGGCGATGCCGTTAACCTCGGCTGGAAAATAGCGCAGGTGCTGCAGAACCGCGCCGACACATCGCTTCTCGACACCTACGAGCCCGAGCGGATCGGCTTTGCGCGTTCCCTTGTATCCACCACGGATCGCGCCTTTACGGGCCTAGTCGGCGAAGGAGCGGCAGGCGAGTTTACGAGAAAGATTGTCGCGCCTCTCGTGTTCGGCGTCGTCACGCGCTTTAGTCTGGGCCGCCATGCGATCTTCCGCACGATTTCCCAAACGCGCATTCACTATCCGGACAGTCCGCTCAGCCAGGGTGATGCCGGCGATGTCCACGGCGGCGACCGCCTTCCCTGGGCGGGAGCTCACGCACAGGATAATTTCGAGCCTTTGCGTTCTCTGGATTGGCAAGCGCATGTTTACGGCGAGGCAGACAAAGATCTCGAAACCGCCTGTCGCGAGCTTCACCTGCCTCTACATGCGTTCGCCTGGAGCGATAGCGCAAAGGATGCCGGACTAAAGCGGGATGCTCTATATCTTGTCCGGCCCGACGGGTACGTCGCACTGGCTTCAGCCGAACAAAGCGTCAGCAAACTCAGGACCTTCGCTGAACAGTTTCACCTGCGTTTTTAAGTCCAGCAGTCGAATCAGATGTGCTCGTGGTCCTTGCAGTCCCGGCAAAGACGTGTCCACGGCACAGCTTCAAGGCGCGGTTTGGATATGGGAAGCTTGCAGACCTCGCATTCGC
>CAWIIJ010000007.1:0-393659 GCA_963836145.1 uncultured Acidobacteriota bacterium | reverse complement strand
GCAAAAAAATCTGAACGAACTAGGTTTCCTGCGCGCTCATGAAGTCACCCTGAAGCACCAGCAAGAGGCACGCGACGTCGTGGCCCTGCACACGACCGCGGCCATCCGCGACCCTGCCGGCAAGTTTTTCGCTACCAGGGGACTTTCGTGGACGTGACCGAGCAGCGCGAAATGGAGCGCCGCCTCCACCGCGAACAGGAATTCGCCGGACGGCTCATGGATAGCTTCCCCGACCTGGTGATCGCGCTCGATACCGATTGCCGGTACACTTTTGTCAGCCCCCAGTCTGGACATCCTGGGTTTCCGTCCCGAAGAACTGATCGGCAAACGGATGGGCGGGCGCACGGATCCGGCGGACCGGACCGCAATGCTGGAACTGTTCGACGATTTGGTTCTTCAGCGGCTCTCCGAGGGCCAGATTGAATACCGCACCCAGCATAAGAATGGCGCGTGGCGAACGTTCCGCGCCTCGGCCCGGCCCCTGCATGACGAAACAGGACGCATCACCGGCGTCATCGCCTCGGCGCGTGACATTACCGACCAGCAGCGACTTCAGCAGCAGCTTATCCAGTCCGAGCGCCTGGCGGCCATGGGCCAGATGATCGCCGGCGTGGCGCACGAATTGAACAATCCGCTGACCGCCATTCTGGGTGTCACGGAGTTGCTGCGCGACCAGTCCTCCGACGAAAACGCCACTCGCCAGCTGGACCTGGCTCATCGCCAGGCGCGCCGCGCCGCGCACATCGTTCAGAGCCTGCTGGTTTTCTCGCGCCCTTCGACACCGCGTACTACGCTGCTCCATCTCCCAGACCTGCTTCAGCGCACTTTACAGCTTCACGAACATTCCTTGCGCGCCAATCACATTCAGGTGGACCTGGCCGCGCGGCCCGATCTCCCCACCGTGCTTGGGGATTCCAACCAGCTCACGCAGGTGTTCCTGAACCTGATCGTGAACGCCGAGCAGGCCATCCGCGAAGTTCACGAACGCGGCACGCTGCGGATTCGTTTGGGCGTCGTCGGCGAGCGAGTGCTGATCACGTTCCAGGACGACGGCGTGGGCATCCGGCGCGAATTGCTGCCCCGCATTTTCGATCCGTTCTTTACGACCAAGCGGCCCGGCCGCGGCACCGGCCTGGGGCTGAGTATTTGCCTGGCAATTGTTCGCGAGCATAACGGGGATATTTCCGCCCAGCCGCTACCGGATGGCGGCTCGGTCTTTACCGTGTCACTGCCGGTCTGCACGGAGTCGGTCGCGATCGTCGAACCCGTCGTTCTTTCGACGCCGGACCGCGTGCAAACTCAGGAGGTTTCCGCCTCGCCGCTTTCGCGAAAAAGAATTCTGGTGGTGGATGACGAGGAAAGCATTCTGGAACTTGTGACCGAAAGCCTAGGCGCCCATGGATTCTATGTGGACCGCGCGGACTCTTCCGAACAGGCCCTGGAACTTGCCAAACAAAATTCGTATGACGTGATCCTCTCCGATTTGAATCTCGAGTCCGGCTCCGGAAAGGTGGTTTCCGGATTCGATCTTTACGATCGCATCGTGGAAAATCTTTCCCTCTCCGGAGGTCCCCGCCCGTCTTTCATCTTTATGACCGGTGATCTGGTTGACGCCGCGGTAGGAGATCAGGCAGGCCGCGAAGGGAACCGATTCCTGCAGAAGCCCTTCCGAATCGCGGAACTGCTCTCGTTGCTTAGCGAATTGCCTTCCCACGCAGAACTTCAGTCCAAGAATAGTTCTTCCTGATTCCCGGGCGCTATCCGGCGGATCTGGTTTCCGCATTCTGGAGCCCCGGTTTTCTTCTCGCACAGAGATTTTTTGAAGTGTATGTTGGAATTTCCAGCCGGCCTTGGTCGCCGTCGCTTATTTTCACAATTCAGCGGATAAGTTCCAACCGCAGTGAGTTATTTCCGCACGGTTTTCGCCCCAGGCGGATCGATGCCGAAGTCCCACACGTAGCCGCTGGCGCCCTCGTCGGTCATCTCCACAAAGACGTATTCACCCGGCTCCAGCCGCTGATCGACGGTATAGCGGAACACGCCGGTGGCGGGCACCCAGGTTTGGACCTCGATTTCCGTGTCGTTATGTTTTTCTTCTCCCGTGAAGTGGACGCTGATGCTATCGATGAGGCGATGGCCGTCCTTGACTTGCGCGCGCAGCAGCCGAAATCTCGGCTCGCGCGAATCCGCCGGCCGCATGTAAAACTCGGGTTCGACCGTGGAAAGGCGCATGGCCGCGTGTTCGCCGGGGATTTCCATCGTTTTCTTGCTGGGGATCATCGGGACGCCGCTCATGATTTTTGCGACTTCGCGAGCCGTGGAGGTCTTAACAACCGCCTCGCTCTGCTTCATCTCGCGAATCAGTTTATTGCGGTCCAGGGCGTAGAAGCCGATTGCATCCGGCAGAAACAACCCCGGCTTGATCTCCAGGCTGCGGTCAACGTCGATATCTTTCGTCAGTTGCGCCACTTGGGAGGCGTGAATTTCCGCTTTCAACTTAGCGTCGTGCGCCGCCTGTTCCTCTTCGGCTTTATGCGTAGCGTCCCAATTCACCAGGCTCGCGGGAATTTCCTCCCACTGGGAACGCTCCACGCTCCAGTAGCGCACTCGGTCGCCCTCCACCGCATATTCGCGCGCCAATTGAAACGTCCCGTCTTTCAGGATCAGTTTTTTGCCCTTGGGGAATGCCTCCGGGATCTGTCCCGCGCCGCTCGAAGCACCGGAGTTTGCGCCCTGCAGCGCGGGCAAAGACTCAACAGCGGAGAGATCTGACAGGTTGGGCAGCGCCGCAAGCGTCACCGCAAGTCCGCAGAAAACCGCAAATTGCGCCAGGACCTTCATGATGTTGGTTTGAGGATACCGCTCAAGGGGCGCGGCGCGCAACGATGCGGCTCTCGTGGAACAGGCTTGAACCTATCCGGATCAGATCAGTGCGAGCTCACACAAAAATCAGACAAGCTGAAGGCTGTCCCAGAAAAATCCGTTAGTGCTGGCAGCGAGAAACCAATGCCGTGAGCACGCTCAGGTCTTCATTCGAAAATAGCCAGCGCTCGACCTGCTCTCCGGCGACCCAGGCAGCGCGCGCAATCGAGCCGAGACGTTTGCTGCGGGCAACGCCGCGAAGATGCTCGGTGCAGATTCCCGTGAGGCGGGAAATTTCATCCTCGGTGAAAACCTTCTGCGTGGATTTGACGGTAATCATGTCCTGCCATCCTTCGCTGGTAGTCAGCGGGTCGCTTGGCCAGAAAGAGCGACACAGCACCAATCCGGTTACGTGCAATCGCCTTGCCGTTTGATTCGCGCCGCGCGGCTGTGCCGCGCCGCATTTGCAAACGCCACGTAGCAATAGTCTTAGCGGGGAATGCGCGAGCAGAAGAAATGAACGGAGGAATTCGGGGTCTGTTCCGGAAGTGAAAAAGTGTGCACGTTTGAAACCGGCGGGCTGGCCACGGTTGGCATCGCAGGACAGGCTAGGGCGTGAGACGTTTGGTTTTTTCGTCTTCCTCTTCGGCTGCAATGCCACAGGCTGAAGCCTGTGCTACTGAGGCCAAACCAACCAATGCATCCTGACGGATCGCCGCTGCAATTTACAGTTCCTGGCCGCCGGCGTGTTCGAATGCATGCGCCATGTGGAGAACGCGATCTTCCCCAAAGGCTGGCCCATAGATCTGCAAACCCACGGGGAGACCGGCGGAGGTCTTGCCGGACGGCACCGAAATGCCCGGAACCCCGGCCAACGATCCTGTAACGGTATAAATATCAGCCAGATACATTTGCAGGGGATTCGCCGTTCGCTCGCCGAAGCGGAAGGCCGGGACGGGTGAGGTTGGCGTCACGATGGCGTCAACCTTCTCAAACGCTTCGCGGAAATCGCGGGCGATGAGGGTGCGGACCTTCTGTCCCTTCAAGTAATATGCGTCGTAATACCCAGCCGAAAGAACATAGGTTCCAAGGACGATGCGCCGCTTTACTTCCGCACCGAAGCCGCGCCCGCGCGTCTTTTGGTACATCTCCACCAGCGTCGCGCCTGGAACGCGCGGCCCGTAACGCACGCCATCGTAGCGCGCCAGGTTGGAACTCGCCTCCGCCGTGGCAATAATGTAATACGCCGCGATGGCATATTCGGTGTTCGGCATTCGAATCGATACGCGCCGGCAACCGAGCCGTTCGAGCAAGGAAATTCCCGCCTCAATCTTTTTGCGCACTTCCGGATCGATTCCCTCGCCGAAATAATCGTCGGGAATGCCAATGCGTAGCCCGTGCAAGGAGCGCCCGAGCGCCGCGGCGTAATCCGGCACAGACACGGAGGCCGAAGTCGCGTCGCGCGAATCGCGTCCGGCGATGACCGACAGGATCGTGCTGACATCGCGCGCGGTGTGCGCAAAGGGCCCGATTCTGTCAAGCGACGACGCGTAAGCGATCAGGCCGTAACGGGACACGCGGCCATAGCTTGGGTTGAGCGCCGGAACACCGCAGAAGGAGCCAGGCTGACGAATCGACCCGCCCGTATCCGTCCCCAGCGATGCCACCGCCAAATTTGCAGCAATCGCCGCCGCCGAGCCACCGCTCGATCCTCCGGGCACGTAGTCGGTAGCGATGGGGTTGCGCACCGGACCGTAGGCGGAGTTTTCGTTCGAACTGCCCATTGCAAATTCGTCGCAGTTGGTTTTACCGAGAACGATTGCGCCGGCGCTCTCAAGCCGCGTGACGGCCGTGGCGTCGTACGGCGGGCGGTAGCCCTCCAGGATGCGCGATCCGCAGGTGGTGGGGATGCCGCGCGTGCTGATGACGTCTTTCACCGCAATGGGCACGCCCGCGAGTTCCGGAAGCGCGTCGCCGGCGGCGATCGCCGAGTCAATCCGATCCGCCTGGGCATAGGCGCGCTCGGGCGAAAGCGCCAGATAGATGTTGAGCTCGGCGTTGCGCTTCTCGATGCGCTCGTAGAACTCCTTCACCAGCTCGCGCGCGGAGATTTTGCGGGCATCCAGGGCCGCGCGGACTTCGGGAATCGTCCATGTGGTTGCGCCGCTCACTTTTCGATCACCCGCGGAACTCGGAAGTAGGGCGCCTCGGGGTCGGGCGCTCCCTGAAGCACTTCCGAAATCACGTCCGCGCGCACGATGACGTCATCGCGCAGCTCGGAATCGCCTGCGGAGGCGGCTACCACCTGGGTTAACGGCTCGACGCCCGAAGTGTCAACTTCGTTTAATTTGTCGATGTAGGTAAGGATGTCGTCGAGATGAGCGCGATAGGTCTCCACTTCCGCGCCGGAGAGCTCCAGATTTGCCAGCGCCGCCACTTTCAACACATCTTCTTTGCTGATTTTCATGGTGTTGTCCAAACCTCAGGTCCAAATCCAAGATTCTAGCATAAGCGGTCTGCGCCGCCCGCGAGCCGGCGAAGCCCAAGAGCCTTTCGGCGCGAGCCGGGGCTTTACGTCGGCGAACCGCCCGTACCCAATTTGCTGCCGCCGGGAGCGCAGCGGGCCGAAATCGTGCCGGCGACAGCCTCCCTAGCAACACATTGATAACAAGCGGGTTAATGTTCCTGGACCGTTCCAGTACCCGGGACCCAAAAAATTTGAAGCCGGACGCCTATCGGTCATTTTCCGTGCCGTGCTTACAATTGCAGGGCAATCAAATGGGGCGCGCCGCTCGCCGCAGGCATTAGATGCTTGGCGGCAGAAAACCGGACAGTGAGAAAACTATGAACTGGATTGCTCCCGGGATTGAAACCAGCATCGCGTACGGAACCTGCGTGGTCCTGTTCGGCCTGCTGGTTCTCATGGTCAGGACGCGGAGAATCAGGAACAGGGTTCCCAAGACGTTTCGATTTTCGCCTGCGCGGTCGATACCTCTTGCAGCGTCGAAGGTGAAATCAACGCAACATACGTCGCATGCCGCGACTGCGCCGCATGCCGCAACTGCCGTTCACCGTTTCAGTCCTGCTTCGAACTCTCTATTCGAACTCCCGCCGCACGGGAAAACCGCGAACAAGCCGACGGGAGATTCAGTGGCTCGAATCGCAGGGCGGCGTCCGGATTCGTCGAGCTGGGCAAATTCAGAGGAGGTGAAATTGGATCCCGCACCATTTCCATTTGAGAACACCGAGCGTCAGGGATCGAACGAGGGTTCGGCGTTTGCCGCGTCACCCGCGCCGCCGGCTGCTGACGAAAACATTTCCGATATGCTGCTCGCCTTCGGACTGGCTGAAATTGAAAAGCAGATCGCTCAGGAGATTGCGACAGCGATCGAATCTCACGGGAAGAACGAAACTACGGAAGGAACGTCTTTCGCCATTCCGGAAACCGAAACTCGGGCCAGCCAAAGCCAATTGCCGGAAAGCGCTGCGCAGGAACGCAGCGCCGGAATGATTGACTTGCCGGAAGGCCGCGCGGAGCGGGATGCAATGGAAGAAGTCCAGGCCGGCGCGCCGGCGGAGACTGCTGAAGCGCTTTGCGAATGTGAACCGGCTGCGCCGGACGCGCTCACGTTTTTCGGGATGCCGCAGCAAGCTTTCGATGTGACGCCGGACCCGGCTTATCTTTACCTGAGCCCGTCGCACCGCGAGGCTCTGGCGTCGCTTAATCAAGGTATCGAACATTTTCGTGGATTCGTGGTGCTGATTGCCGAGCCCGGGATGGGCAAGACAACTCTTCTGCACAGGCTGATGGAGGAGGTGTCGGATTCCGCGCGCGTGGTCTTTTTGTTTCAGACGCAGTGCAGCTCGCGCGAACTGCTGTGCTTCATTTTGAATGAACTCGAAGTGGACCACGCGGGGATGGACGTCGTGGGCATGCACCGTGCTTTGAACCAGGCATTGCTCGAAGAAATGCTGCGCGGCCGGCGATTCGTGCTGGTCGTGGATGAAGCGCAGAATTTGCAGGAACCGGTGCTGGAAACGATCCGCCTGCTCTCCGATTTTGAAACCACGCATTCCAAGCTGATTCAGATTGTTCTGGCCGGGCAACCGCAACTGGCGGATACGCTCATGAGGCCGGGCCTCGTGCAATTGCGCCAGCGCATCGCGGTTCTTTCCAGCTTGAAATCCCTGAGCGCGGCGGAGACCGCGGACTATGTCGAGCATCGCCTGCGCGCATCGGGCTGGACCGGAGTTTCCATGTTCACTCGCGAGGCCCTGGCCCAGATCGCGGAATCGAGCCAGGGAGTTCCGCGCACCATCAATAATCTGTGCTTTAACGCATTGCTGACGGCTTTCCGCCGCCAACTCGATGTGATTGACGCGGACATCGTGAATGAAGTGGCCGGCAAACTGGATGTGCGGGCGCTGCTGCGCGGTCCGCAAAAAATTGCGGGTCGTGATGACAGCGCTTATGCAGCCATTGCCAACAGCGATTCGCAACTCGCGCGCGATCCGGGAGCCACGGTTACTTTGCGACCTGGGCCGGGTGGGAATTCCGGCGCAACAATCGATCATCGATCAAGTCCCGAAACTGTTCTGACCGGAACCCTTACGGAAAAAGTACGCAGCCAGGGCTGGAGCAAGCGGCACGAGTACAGGATCATGGTTACGCTCGAGCGCGATCGCGCCGCTGGCGTCCCCATCGCCGATCGTTACTATTGCTGCAGCATGTACGTGGACGAATCGCAGGCCGTAGGGCTGAAGGTTGGCCAGCCGGTGCGAATCAGGATCGAGCAGGGACGGGTTCAGTAGGACAGGCTTCAGCCTGTCGGTTTAGATTTTCTTCGCCACCAACGAAAACCGGACAGGCTGAAGCCTGGCCTGCATCATTCGACTGCCGTCTACCCCAACATCCCCGGCTTCTTCAGATATTTGTCCACGATGGTATCGGCGGTGCGATAGGTCAAGGCGAGGATCGTCGGCGTGGGATTGGCTGCGCCGCTGTTGGGGAACGTGGAGGCGCCGATCACGAACAGGTTGGAAATATCCCAGTGCTGCTGGTGCGTGTTGACCACGCCGCGGTCGGGAGACGTGGCCATGATCGTGCCGCCCTGCATGTGGGTGGACTGGTAGCGGGTCACGTCGTAATTGCCGTAACCGGGGAACGGGTTCACTTCTTTCGCGCCCATGGCGTGGCGATTTCGACCCTTGGCGGTCATGAACTCGACCATTTTCCGTTCGTTTTCGCGCCAGTCGATGGTCATGCGCAGCAGCGGATCGCCCGCGGGATCTTTGTACGTCGGATCGAGATCGAAATAATTGCCGTCGTAGGGAATGTGCTCGCCGGCAAAACCGATATTGGCCGCATGGTCGTACCATTCGATGGACGCTTTCTTCCAGTCCGAGCCCCAGCGCGGCACCTTCACCGAACGGAGAAGCTCGCCAAAGGTGGAAATCGGCTGAGTGCCCGTCATGGTGGCGCCGATCACGCCGCCGCGAATGAAGGGGAGGTTGGTGTGATCGAAAACATCGGCGTCGAAATCGGCCATGCGGATTCCCGTTCCGCCCGCGCCCATAAAGCGGTTGAGCGGCTTGTCCATGAAGACATTGCACGCCGAACTGCAGCTGATGCGTCAGATTTTTTCCCAGCGTGCCCTTGCCCGTGGACGGGTCGTAGGGCGCGCCGATGCCGGAGAGAAACAGCAGGTGATTGTTGCCGAGCGTCTAGGTCGCCAGGATCACCAGGTCGGCGGGCTGAAAAACTTCTTCGCCGGATTCGTCGATGTACGTGACGCCGCGCGCCCGCCCGCCTTGGTGCCTTTTTCGTGCACGATGCGGCGCACGGTGATGCCGGTGCGCAGGGACACGCTTTTGCGCTTCTGCACCACCGGCAGATAGACGTTGGTGGGCTGCGCCTTGGCGCCGATCATGCACGGCGTGCGTTCGCAGAATCCGCAAAAGGCGCAGGGCGGGCGCGTGACGCCGTCGGGATTCGTGTACTCCACGCTGGGAATCGCCGTGGGATTGGTGAAGGGATGGTAGCCCAGCGATTTCGCCGCGTCGCCGAACAGCGTGGGGAAGTAAGGCACCTTGCGTCGGCGGCATGGGATATTCCGGAGCTGCGCCAGCCTTCGAAGATGTTGCCGCCTTCGATCTTTTTTCCGTTTAGATTTCCCGCTTTGCCGGAAATGCCCACTTCGCGCTCCGCGCGCGCGTAGTACGGCTCGAGCTCGTCGTAGGTGATGCCCCAATCCTGGATCGAGTGGTCTTCCGGCAATTTCTGCTTGCCGTAGCGCTCCACGGTTTTCGAGTACATCTCAAAGCAATCCGGCATCAAGCGCGGGTAGACCGCTCCCCAGTGTTCGCCGGTGCCGCCGACGCCGGTGCCGGGCAGAAATGCGCCGAATTGCCGGATGGGCGCGAGGCGCTCGTTCGCGTTGTGGCGCAGCGTGACGCGTCGCGTCGAAGAGTCCTGCATCATGTGCATGCGGACGATATATTCCAGCTCGTCCATGCCGTCGATGTAGTCGGGCATGCGCGGGCCGCCGCGCTCGAGCACCGTGATCGAAAGCGGCGTGCGCGCGCCCAGTTCCTTGGCCATCAGCAGGCCGGTCCAGCCGCCGCCGATGATGAGCGACGTCGGTCGAGGGCAGCGTCTTCATGATTCTCATGTCCTTCAGTCCTCGCTGTGGCGCGGAACCTTGTCGGCCGATGGCTTGCTCGCAGGCTGATCGGGCTTGGGGCGGAACGCCTCGCCGTATGCTTGTCGACTTCGTCGTAATTGCTCATGCGCGGGCCGGGGAATCCGACCAGTTGCCAGCCGACCATGTCCACGTTGCCGCCGTGCACGGGATCGCAGAACATTCCTTCGATGGTGTTCTGGCGCAGCAGCGCGAAGAAGTGCGTGTTCTCGATTTGCTGCAGCTTTTTGTCCTGCTCCTCGGGCGAGAGTCGGTCGAAGCCTTTCAGGCCCTTCAGCCCTTCGCGATACGTTTCGCCGGGCGTCGCCTTGCCCTGATAGCCGAATTCGCGCGGAGCATTTTCGTCGAACGGGCCCTGCGTGTAGCGGTAGCGGTCGCGTCCCTAAGGACCGGCAAGCTGGCGGTCGATGTAGATCACCACGCCGGCTTCCTTCGCGCCCGGACCGGAATCGTCGCTCGGGAAAATGCGCGACGCGGCGGCCGCGACGATCAGCGCTTCCTCCTCGGTGAAAAAGCGCAGCGGAATCTTCAGGGTTTGGGTGGTTTTTTCCTGCGCAAACAGGCGCGAAACCCGGCGGTCCAGCGAATACACCAGCACGCCGCCGATGCTCGCCGCGGAAAGAACCAGAAATTGTCTGCGCCGCATGGGCGGAAGTTTATCACAGGGAGAGCGCCTCGGGCGTAGTCCATACGCGGCCAGCTCGCGCGGAACTACACTTCAAAACGAGCAATATTCGCGCGGACCGGCACCCGCCGCCCCTTTGCAGGCACATTCCAAGAGGCGATTACAAATCACGAGGCAGCCACAACGGATTTTTTGTACAATACCCCGCAACGTCGGGAGAGCCATGTCATTCACAAGCGAGACATCGAAAGACGAAATTTCGGGTAATATGCCGTGGCCTGTTTTCTCGCGTGAACGATTCTGAACGCGAAAGGAGAACGCCATGAAAACCGTCCGGCCCCTGCTCGTTGTTCTCTTGTTGTTGGCCCCGATCGCTCCGGCGCGCGCCGACTTCCAATACACCGAAACGTCGCAGGTCACCGGCGGCGCTTTGATCGGCATGGTCAAGTTCGCGTCCGTCTTCGCTCGCGGAGACGCCAAGAAGCAAGAGAAGCAGAAGCCCTGCAGCCGACCACCACAACGCACTACGTCAAGGGCAACCGTCTGCGCACCGATAACCCGGACGGCACCGCGCAGATCATCGACCTCGAAGGCCGCCGCGTCATCTCTATCGACCTCAAAAACGAAAACCTACGCCGTGGCCACGTTCGATCAGATCAAGGCCGCCATGGAGCAGGCGCAACAACAAATGCAGCAGCAGATGCAGCAGGCCACGCAACAGAATCCGCAACAGAAGCAGCAGATGCAGAACGCGCAGATCACAGATCACACCCACCATCCACGTTACTCCCGGCACGGGCAACCGCGTCATCCTGAACCAGCCCACGAACGAAACCAAAGTCCAGATGGATCTCGCCATGCAAGCCACGGCCACCGGCCCCAACGCGCCGCCGCCCGGCCAGCCCAACTCCGCCACCGTGACCTACTCCATGAACATGGACACGTTCGTGGCCCCCGGCGTCACCGGATATCGGGAGTTCGCGGAGTTCTACCGTCGCATGGCGCAAGAAGTGAGTTGGATGAAGCTCCCGGCGATGAACGTCAAAATCGATCCCCGCGTCGCAGCAAGGCATGTCCGATCTGCAGCAGAATTCAGAGGCCCTCAAGGGATTTCCGATGCTCTCTTATGTCAGCATGACCATTGCCGCCACCCAATGGCGATACAGCGGCAGGCTCGCAGAACGGCGCGCAGAATTCCGCCGCCGTCGAATCCTCCACCTCAGAAATCGGAGACCTCCTCGGACAACTCCATTCCCGACAGCCCTTCAGCCGCCGTGATGAAGGGTCTCGGCAGCCTCTTTGGGAAGAAAAAACAGGACAATTCGTCCGAATCCGGGAGCCGACGGGTCGAGCCAGGCCAATACGCCGCCTCCCAACCCCAATTCCAACCCCAACGCGCTGATGGAAATCACCACGCAAGTGACTTCGTTTTCGGATTCTTCTCTCGATGGCGGGCTGTTTGACATTCCCGCAGGCTACATGCAAGTGCAGGAAGATCCCGTGCTAGTCCTGGGCGGAAGATCCGTGCAGCAGCGACAGCCATCGGGAAAGTAACCGGGAGCGGAAAACAGCGGCTTAGCGGGAAGAGGGAATCGCTGCGTCCACGGTGACGCCTGCCAATTCCACCATTGCGGCCAGCGTGGTCTGCGCCGCGTTTAGACCGAGGCGAAAATGCTTGGCGTTGTAGGTTTGCCTCCTTGTTGCTTTTGCCGGGCGCGACGGCAGGGGACGAACGCGGACTACTGAAGCCTTGAGGCGCCAGGTCGCCTCGAGATTTTCCCGTATTGGGTTTGACGTAGGCGCGTTGGTACCAACTTGGCGCGGGACGCCGGCGTTGCCGGATGTCGCTCTCAATCGATCCATTTCCATGAAGTAAATATTTTATTTAGAGTGACTTACGCGGGGGTATGCAAGCGCTGTTGGTCCCCTACCTGCTCTTGGCATTTGAGGAGGGGAATGTGTACAGACTTCGGCGCCGGAAAGCCTCGCAGATTTTGGCGAAGAGATTGAGCGGATTGGTGTTCCTAAGCTCGATCCTCCTGGCTGAGGGAATGTTCGGCCAATCCTCGCCCTCGTCTCACGAGGTCTCGCCACAGACAGGCGCGGCCGATCTCTCGCAAGCGTCCTTGGAAGACTTGATGAATATCGAGGTGACTTCGGTTTCCAAGAAAGAACAGAAGATGTCGCAAGCGGCGGCAGCCATCTTTGTGATCACCCAGGAAGACATTCTCCGCTCGGGCGCGACAAATATACCCGACTTGCTGCGCATGGTGCCCGGAATGGATGTCTCCCAAATCAACGCGAATAGCTGGGCCATCTCCGCCCGGGGTTTCAACGATCAGTTCTCAAATAAATTGCTGGTGCTGATCGACGGGCGGGCCGTGTATACGCCGCTATTGGGCGGCGTGAATTGGGACACGCAGGATGTTCCGCTCGAAGACATCGATCGGATCGAAGTGATTCGCGGGCCGGGTGCAACGGTCTGGGGAGCGAATGCCGTTAACGGAGTGATCAACGTGGTGACGAAACGAGCTGAGGCCACCCAGGGCGCTCTGCTCACGGCGGGCGGAGGTACCGACGGGGAAGCCCGAGGCACGGTCCAATACGGAGGGACGATCCGGGGAAACACGAGCTATCGAATTTTCACGGATTACCTGAATCATAATTCCTTTCCCGCAGTCGGCGGCGGTTCGGGCGACGACGAGTGGCACCTGTTGCATAGTGGATTTCGTGCCGATACGAGCCTTTCGACCAGGGACTCTCTCACGGTGCAAGGAGACCTGTATTCCGGCGAGGAGGGCGCCACGATCATCCATATATTCTCGGTGGCGCCGCCGGTTGCTGGGAACTTAGATGTGCTCAACGGACTCTCCGGCGGAAACGTTCTGGGCCGCTGGAGCCACACTCTTTCGGAGCGTTCGGACACCACGTTTCAATTCTATTTTGACGATTACGAACGGACCGGTCCGGAATCCCATGAAGATCGGAGCACCGTCGATTTTGATTTCAGCCACCACTGGGCGTGGGGATCGCGGCAAGACGTGATCTGGGGAGCGGGATATCGCCGCACTTGGGATCAGGACATCGGCACAATCGATCAGTCGTTCAATCCCCCGAATGCGGAACTCCAACTGTTCACTTTTTTCGTCCAGGATACCGTCACGCTACTGCCCGATCGACTGCTGCTCACAGCCGGGACCAAAGTTGAAAACAGCTATTTCACGGGTTTCGGAATCGAGCCAAGCGTGCGCCTGGCATGGACGTTCTGGAATCGGATGACTTTCTGGTCCGCGGTTTCGCGAGCCGAGCGCAGCCCTGATCAAAGAGACGTAGGACTTGACGCGGCTCTTGCGGTATTTCCGGAACCGGAGAGTCTGGCCACGCCCGTCGAAGTGGTTCTGTATGGCAACCCTCAATTTCAGTCTGAGCATGTTTTGGCCTACGAGGCGGGTTTCCGCGCGCAGCTTCAGAAACGCCTTTCGATCGATGTCTCCGCATTTTTCAACCGCTATGACCATTTGCAAACGCTCGAGCCGCAGCCGGCGGTCTTTGCAACAAGCCCTGCCCCGGCTCGCTTGGTCATGCCCATCGTCTTCGGCAATTTGATGTACGGGACGACGGAAGGCGGGGAACTATCCGCTAATTTAAAAGTGACGGATTGCTGGACGCTGAGCCCGGGTTACGCATTTTTAGAAATGCACCTGCATACCGATCCATCGAGCCTGGACACGGGCAGCGTGGCGGAAAATGAAGGCTCGAGTCCGCAGCACCAGGCGCAGTTGCGATCTCACCTGGATCTCTGGCGCGGCCTCTCGTGGGACGCGAGCGCGTATTTCGTCAGCGCCCTCCCGGTTCAAAGCGTCCCCTCGTACGCGCGCCTCGATACCCAACTGCGATGGAAGTTTGCGGAAAGCGCCGAAGTGAGCCTGGTAGGTCAGAACCTGCTGCAGAACGATCACCTGGAATCCATGGACCAACTCACGCTCGTCAATTCATCCCTGATCCAGCGCGGCGCCTACGCAAAATTCACCTGGCGCTTTTGGTAGGCAGTCTGTTCAGCCTGTTTGGTATCGGATTGCGACGGCTCGCTGGAAGCCTGGTCCGCCGACGCCCGGTCCCTCGCTCAACCGCGCAAGTCTCCCGGCGGAATATCGTGTTGCCGCGCGAGATCGCTCAGCGCATCCAGCTGGGATTGCACTTCCTCCACCCGCGCCTGCAGATTCGCGACGCCCTGCGCCGGGGTTACTCCCGCATCGCCCCTATTCAGCGCGACGCCCGGGTCAGTAATGCGGTTGGCCGCCTGGGCGATGGCTTCCTGCTGCTCCTGCAGCGCGGCCTGGCGCTTTTCCAGTTCGGCCTGAAGAGCGGCAGCCTGATCCGCGTACCAGGTGGGATCGTCCAGCCGGGAAGCGTAAACCGGAAACGCGGGTTCGGCGGGAGCGGATGACTTCGCGGCTGGCGCTGTCGCTTCCTGGCCCACGATCGAGATCAGGCCTTGCGCCCGGAGCTGAGCCAAATCGTCGTTTGTCCAGACTTTCGCAGGCTGCGTTCGGTCGGGCTGCGTTCGGTCGGGCTGAGCGGCACGGGGTTTTTCCGCGGCTTGCGAAGCGCAGGTGCTGACCAGTACAAGAACCGCCGTAAGCGGTAATGCGTAAGTTCGCATCAGTTCCTCCTCGGCGGGGACGACTTGAGTGTACACCGAATCGGCCCTGGTAGGCATTCGTAGGACAGGCTTTACTCTTTCCGGTTTTGATCTCTGCCAGGCACCAATCTCAACCTGACAGGCTGAAGGCTGTCCCACTTTCAGCCCTATTTCGCCCGGTCATTTTTGCGCAATTTTGCGGCGTTCCCGCTAGGAGCGCCGCGCCGCTTGGTTTAGGATAAGCTATGCTCTAGCCGTGCCGCGCGCGCAAACCGTGTCCGAATGCGCGCCCGATCCAAAAAATCCGAGTGAGCGGGGAGTTCCGATGGAAATCGAGCTGAGTCTGGAATTTTTGCGCGTCGTTGAACAAGCAGCCATCGAATCGGCCAAAACCATGGGTCGTGGAGACGGACATCTGGCCGACCAGGCCGCTGTCGGGGCCATGCGCAGAGTGATGGATGAAGTGCCCATGGACGGCACCATCGTCATCGGCGAGGGCGAACGCGACGAGGCCCCCATGCTGTTCATCGGCGAAAAAATCGGCGCCGCGCAGCACGTCCGCGGATTTAATTTCCCCGCGGTGGACATCGCGGTCGATCCGCTCGAAGGCACCAATCTTTGCGCCACCGGCGCGCCCGGCTCGATTACGGTGCTCGCGGCCAGCGAAAAGGGCGGTCTGCTGCACGCGCCCGATCTGTACATGGAAAAAATCATTGTGGGGCCGTCCTGCAAAAACGCGGTCGATCTGGATGCGCCCGTGGCCGACAATCTGAGCGCGATCGCCAGAAGGCTGGACCGCGACGTCGAGGATCTGGTGGTCATCGTCCTGGACCGCGCGCGCCACGAAAAGCTGATCTCGGATATCCGCGCCACCGGAGCGCGCATCCGCCTGATCGGCGATGGCGACCTCTCTGCCGGAATCTCCGCCGCCGTCATCGGCACCGGAGTCCACGCCGTCATGGGCGTCGGCGGCGCTCCGGAAGGCGTGCTGACCGCGGCTGCGCTGCGCTGCCTGAACGGGGAAATCCTGGCGCGCCTGGTCATTTCCAAACCGGAACATGAAGAACGCCTGGCAAAAATGGGAATCAAGGACGGCAAACGGGTTTACCGAACCGAAGATTTGGCGCCCGGAAAGAAAATTATTTTCGCCTGCACAGGAGTTACGGACGGAAACCTGCTGCGCGGCGTGCGCTTCTTCGGCGAAGGCATCCGCACGCAATCGCTGATCGTCACGCTGGACGAACGCCAAGTGCGCTTCATTGATACCGTGACGCTCGACAAGCGCCCGGACGTAAAAGTGCGCTTCGCGTAAGGGCGGGCTCGATTAGTCGATGGGGTGAAGAAAAAAAAGGGCGAGCGCGGAAACTCGCAAAAGGAAGCGAACACGCAACGGCGCGAACCCGCTGGAAACAGAGAGTTCGCGCCGTGCTGTTTAGGAATCCTGTTCGGCCGACTACCGGTGGCCCATCGCAGCTGGGTGCATCCGACGCGCCAGTTGTTCAACGCGAGCCGCTTGAGGCTGTGCTAACGGACGCACAATCCCATTGCCACTCGAGACGTGGTCGCTGATCGCGGCCAGGCGCTTCAGAATCGATTGCCACTGTTCCCAATCGAGCTGCCGAAGAAACGGCCGCAACCCCTGGATGAATGGATCTTCCAGAAGAGCTTCGCCGTTCGTTTCCGGAACAAAGAAGCGGTTCAAGCCGACGCCAAGCGCTTCGGAAATTTTCTCCAGCGTTCCGAGGCTGGGCGTCATCTGTCCGCTTTCGATCCGTGACAGGTACGACCGGGATACTCGCGAGCGTGCTTGAAGTTGGCTTTGCGTCATCCCGCGCGATTCGCGTAACTGCCGGATGCGCTGGCCAATATTCTCCACCGTCTCGCGGTTCGGCCATTTCTCGAAGAGCTGCCGGTCGTCGCCTGGAAGCTCCTGCGGCTCGGGAGGAGGAATTAAAAATTCCACCTTTGGCGGCAGACAGCGTAGGCACCGGCGGCAGTTCCCCGTGCGGGTGCGATACTGCACGAGCCCGCAAGTCTTGCAACGGATTACTTCGCGGTCTAGGTCGATATCCACAGCAACCTTATTTCCGTTAGTTCCGTTCACTACGTTGGTACTATTTTGTTCCGACACCGGGTGCTCCTCGCAGACTGTTCCGGCATGCGGATGAGAGGGACTTCGTACGTGGGGAAGGCAGCAGCTGGCGCGACCGACATCATGGGGGCATCCGCTTCCGGTGTCAAGTGATTTCTGTATGCAGATAACAAAATCGGTAAAATCCGGAAATTGATTAGCGCTTTCCTCGTCCGGACAAGCCACCGCGGTTCAATAACGCGGCGCCGGAAGCGCTTGAATGCGCTATCCTAGCCTGTGCCCCGGCAGCGCTAGGAATGCTCTAAGTGCCAGAGCCGCTTGGCAATCCGCGCCTGCACCGGGAAAAGCATGGGAATGCCGTGCGGGTTCCTCTCGGAGATAATCATAAGAACGGAATTCCCTGGCGCATTCCGTGACCGGGGAGAAAGCGATGCCGACCCGACCGATGACACCAACGGAACCGACAAATCCGACAAGACCAACGAGACCATCAAGAGATGACGCCTGGTCGCTCTTGTGCGAATACACGCAAAATGAAAGCCTGCGCAAGCACGCGCTGGCCGTGGAAGCCTGCGTGCGCGCCTATGCTCGAAAGGCAGGGGCCGACGAAGAACTCTGGTCCCTGACCGCGTTGCTGCACGACTTCGACTACGAGCGCTGGCCGAATGACGCGCACAGTCCCACCCAAGAACATCCCGCCGGGGGATCGGCCATCCTGCGCGATCGCGGGTATCCCGAAGAAATGATTCGCGCCATCGTCTCGCACGCCGAGTACTGCAACATTCCGCGCGAGACTCCGCTCGAACACACCCTGTTCGCCTGCGACGAGCTTGCCGGATTCCTCACCGCCTGCGCCCTCGTCAAGCCGGGAAAGAGTATTTTCGAGGTCGAGCCCGATTCCGTGAAGCGCAAGCTGAAGGACAAAGCCTTCGCGCGCGGCGTGAACCGCGACGACGTGCGCAAGGGCGCGGAAGAATTGGGCGTGCCTATCGAGGGACACATCGCCTTCTGCATTGCCGCCATGCGCGAGGCGGCCGATGCACTCGGCCTGCGCGGCAATCAAGCGGCCGGCGCATGACCCGAAAGGTAGAACAGGCTTTCAGCCTGTTTGTTTTTGAATTTGCCTTTGGTTTCGCCTTTATTTTTTGCTCCAAGCGCGAAAAGCAAACAGGCTGAACAGGCTACGGAAAAAGTACTCGATATTGTCATTCCGAGCGGAGCGAGGAATCTCTCCTGGGCTTCACTATCAGAAAAGAAAGAGAGATTCCTCGCTCCGCTCGGAATGACAAACCCACGGGGCGAGTTTTTCCGCAGCCTGTTCAGCCTGTTCCATTTCGAGCGCTAGCGCGCTTACGCGACTTTGAGGACGAGGACAGCCCTGTTATCATTAGCCCTGCGAAGAAAAATATGCAGATTTTTCCCATTACGCGACGGAAGACCTACGGCGTCAAGGTCGGCCAATACCAGGTTGGCGGAGGCGCGCCGGTCGTTGTCCAGTCGATGACCAACACGGATACGGCGGATATTGCCGGGACCGTGGTCCAGTGCAAGGAACTGGCCGACGCGGGTTCGGAGCTCGTGCGCATCACGGTGAACATGCCGGAATCGGCTGCGGCGGTGCCGGAAATTGTGGCCCGGCTGCGCGATCTGGGTTGCACGGTGCCGATTATCGGCGATTTCCACTACAACGGGCACGTCCTGCTGACCAAATATCCCGACTGCGCGCGGGCGCTCGATAAATACCGCATCAACCCCGGCAACGTGGGCGCGGGCGCGAGGCGCGACGAGCAGTTTTCCACCATTTGCAAAGTGGCCGTGGACAACGGCAAACCGGTGCGCATCGGCGTGAATGGCGGCTCGCTCAATCAAGAACTGGTCATGCGCAAGATGCAGGAGAATACCGACCGCGATCTCGGCCTCGAATCCGAAGAGATTATCGACAACTGCATGGTGCAGTCAGGCCTGGAATCGACCGAACTGGCGCTCGAGTGCGGCCTGCGCCATGACCAGATCATCATTTCCTGCAAGGTTTCCCGGCCGCAAAGCCTGATCCGCGTCTACCGCGAGCTTTCACGCAAGACCCAGCAGCCGCTGCACCTGGGCCTCACCGAAGCGGGCATGGGCACGAAAGGTGTGGTGTGGTCCTCGGCGGCGATCGGCATCCTGCTGCAGGAGGGCATTGGCGACACGATCCGCATCTCGCTGACGCCCCGGCCCGGAGGAGATCGCCGCGAAGAAGTTTACGCCGCGTGCGAATTGTTGCAGGCGCTCGGCCTGCGTTCGTTCGCGCCCAGCGTGACGGCTTGCCCCGGCTGCGGGCGCACCACCAGCACCACGTTCCAGGAACTGGCCGAGCGGATTCAGGATTACATCCGGGAAAGCATGCCGCAGTGGAAGCAGCAATATGAAGGCGTGGAGGATATGACCCTAGCCGTGATGGGCTGCATCGTCAACGGTCCCGGCGAATCCAAAGCCGCCAACATCGGCATCAGCCTCCCCGGCACGGGCGAAGAGCCCAGCTGCCCGGTCTACATTGACGGCAAAAAATATGTCACCCTGCACGGCAATTACGATGAGCTCTCCGCCGCGTTCCGCAAACTGGTAGACGATTACATCCAAACGAAGTACGCGCCACGCTCGGCCACGCCCGCGGCAGCTTCCCAGTAGACTCATAACTTCGGTCGGCGCTTTACCTCGCGCGTCTGTGTTGCATTGGCGTCTAAACCTGAGAGCCTGTACTACGCGCGCCTATGGCAGCGGTTGGATTACGGTGTTTACCAGATTGGGGTCGTCGAATGCGGTCTGGTCGCCGGGTTTGGCGCCCGGTACCGGTAGGAGGCGAGCGCTGAGTGGCTTCGATAACTTTGCCGAAAGAGAGGCGACATCGCCGATGATGCGTTCGAGCTGTTGCGTGGTGACATCGCCGGGCAGGGGAATGGTGTCGAGTCCCGTGCCGCACACGGCGGAGTAGGCCAGCAGTTGGTCCATGCTGATCGCGCCCTCGCCCCACAGTTGCGAGAGGCGCGTATCCTCCAATACCGGTAACATTACGCCCGAAAATCCCACCTTGGTCACGGAAATATCGCGTAGCGCGGCGGTAATCGTGGCCACGGCGGTCAACGTTCCGCTGGTGCCGAATCTGCCGCCCGTGAAACCGGCGGTCGCCGAGGCGATGGATGCGTACTTCATCGGCGCGGGAGAAAGATCGATGCCCATGTAAGTCCAGCCGGTCTGCAGATCGAGCTTGCTGCCGATGTCCTCGATGGCCTGCGCGTATTTGCCGAGCTCGGAAACCAGAACGTGGCGCGTGACATCCGCATCGCGCTGCACGGCCATGGCCGCGGCGACCACGTTGGCGGATTCCAGAGCGATCGCAAATTGATGTCCGAGCCCCTGATGGTAGGACGCGGGGTAAAACGGCGTGTAAGCCTGCACATTGGCAATGGCCGCGAACCGAAAATTTCCCAGGCCCTTTTCGCCGTGGTCCTCGAGATATTTCATCACGCGCGCCGCGGCGCGAACGCCGTTCCAGTGGACGCCGTCGCCTCCGGCCACCACCACGCTTCCATAGAGATTGCCGCTTTGGCCCAAAATTTCTCCCAGCAGCTCCGCTTGCGCCGGATCGTCCTTCTCATCCATTAACGCCGGCCCGATGCTCACCGAGACGTCTTCCTGTTTGGCGAGCGCGTCAAGATCGTGAAAGAACGCCAGCGCCGCTTCCTTGGACATGCTTCGCGTGTATTCCGGAAACGGCTGCGTGGTGATGCGGATGGTCTGCACTTCGTAGCCGGCCAGGCCGTAGCGCGCTTTGGCGTTGCGCAACATCGTCAGGGTATCGGTAAACTGCTGCTTGTATTGAGCCGGATCCAGCCGGATAAATGCCGTGATGCTGCGAATCTTGGGCTTTTCTTGCGCCGATGTGGGCGTCACAACCGCGGCAAAAAGGAACGATGCAAGGAATATGGCATGCCAAATGAAGGGAAGGACCTGCGCGGAGTTGCCGCTATTGCGAAACATCGATCGAGTCCTCCTCAAGTTGTGGTCGCCAAGTTCTGCGTGACACCGGACGGTTTTATAGCGCCGCATTCAGCCGGGCGCTACAAAAAATCGCCGCCAATCCGCGACCTGATTCCCGCGGTCGCTAGGTCCGGCACGATCTTAGAACGCGCGCCAAGCCCTCAAAAATAAGCGGGGATGCCCGTAACGCGTTCGCCGATCACCAGGCGATGGATATCATGCGTTCCCTCGTACGTGTACACGGACTCGAGGTTGTTCATATGCCGCATGATGCAGTAATCGTCGACGATGCCGTTGGCGCCCAGGATATCGCGCGCTTTGCGGGCCGTCTCCATCGCCATCCACACGTTATTCATTTTCAGCATGGAAATATGCGCGGGGTCCACGCGGTTCTGATCTTTCCGTTTGCCGATGTGCAGCGCCAGAAGCTGCGCCTTGGAAATCTCCGTGATCATGAAAACCAGTTTGTCCTGCACCAGCTGATGCGAGGCAATGGGCTTGTTCTGAAACTGCTTGCGTGTTTTCGCGTATTGCAACGCCGTGTCGTAACAAGCCATGGCCGCGCCGATGGCTCCCCACCCGATGCCGTAGCGCGCTTGCGTCAGGCAGCTCAGCGGTCCTTTCAATCCGGACGCGCCCGGCAGCACGTTTTCCGCGGGAATTTCGCAATCGTTCATTGCCAGTCCTGACGTGACGGAGGCTCGCAGCGAAAGTTTGCCGTGAACATCCCAGGCCTTGAAACCTTTGGTGCCTTTTTCCACCAGGAATCCGCGAATTTTTTCGTCCTCGCATTTCGCCCAGATCAGGGCGACGTCGGCGATCGAGCCGTTGGTGATCCACATTTTTTCGCCGTTCAGGATGTAGCGGTCGCCGCTTCTCACCGCGCGCGTCAGCATGCCGCTGGGGTTGGATCCGAATTGAGGTTCGGTCAGCCCGAAGCACCCGATCGCTTTTCCGCTTTGCAAGCGAGGCAGCCACTTGTCTTTTTGTTCCGGCGTGCCGAACGAAAAGATCGGATACATGACCAGGGCGCTCTGCACGGAAACGAAGCTGCGCAGGCCGGAATCGCCGCGCTCCAGTTCCTGTGTCACCAGTCCGTAAGCGACGTTGGACATCCCCGCGCAGCCGTACCCTTCGAGGTTCGCGCCAAAAAATCCCAGCTCGCCCAGCTTGGGAATGAGGTGCATCGGAAAGGTCGCTTCGCGATTGTGTTTTTCGATGATCGGGATGACGTTCTCGTCCACAAACTGCCGCGCCGTTTTCCGCGCCAGGAGCTCTTCGTCGTTCAGCAGGGAATCGAAATCAAGAAAATCCACGCCGGCAAACGCGGGCATCAAGTTCTCCTTCTAGAGTGTTACACGAAAGAAAAAGCTGGCGGGGTAAGCCCCATTCGGATCGGATCGGCCGGGCCCGTCGCGCGAATCATTCTAGCGCGCCGCGTTTGACGCCAGCAAGCGCGGCAAGCGCCAGCAACCGAACGATGGGACCCTCGGTGCGATGGAAGCGCTTCGGCGGAAGAGAATCGAACAAGGATACACGCCTTCGGGAGCGGCCGGACTTTGCCGTTTTCCATCTGAACAGCAACTTCCGTGTTGGGCTTGCGTGAAACGGGCTGCAATGCTATAAAATCACTCCTTTATCCAGACAGATTCGTCTGCGGGGGCGGGTGTGCACTTCAGCCATGGCGTAGATGAATGCTGGCGGGCATTGTCGGGTGCCTTGACGTAATCCGTGGAAATATTTAACCAACTCGGTCAGTTGTTCCTGGCGGCTATCCCAACCGTTATTATCGTTTTTCTATTCTATTTGTTCATGCGCTGGAGCTTTTTCATCCCGATCGAACGGGTGCTCGTGGAGCGGCGCAAGCGCGCGGAAGGCGCGCGAATCGAAGCGGAAGCCAGCCGCTCGGCCATGCACGAAAAACTGCGCACGTATAACGACGCGCTAAAGAAAGCGCGCGCGGAAATCTTTGCGCAGCAGGAAGCCCAGCGGCGACGCACGTTGGACGAACGTCAGGCCGAAATCAACGCCGCGCGAGCTACTGCTCAGGTCGCCCTGCAGGAAGCCAAACAGCAGATTGCCGCCGAGGTGAAAGCGGCTCGCCAGGAACTGGAACAGTCCAGCGGCACGCTGGCGAATGACATTGCCGAGGCGATCCTCGCGGGCCGCCCCTCCGAGCCGGTGAGCGCTCAGGGCAAGGAGAGGCGATGAGATCCTTGCGACGCTTCCTGGGTATCGTCTCCTGTGCGCTGATGACTTTCTTTTTCACGGCCCTCCCAGCGCTTGCGGCCGAGGGCGCCGAGCCCGACCCGGCCGACTCCACCACCGGCCTGGTTTTTCGCTGGCTCAACTTCGTGATCGTCTTCGGCGGTATTGGCTACCTGCTTGCCAAGCACGGAGGCGCGTACTTCCGCGGCAACGCCAAGGACATCGCCGCAAGCATTCATGAAGCCGCGGCTGCCAAGGCGGAGGCCGAGCGGGAACTGCACGCGGTCGAAGCAAAGATCGCCCACCTCAACCAGGATGTTGCTGAAATGGCCGAAGAAGCGAAACGCAACTGGGCCGCCGAGGCTGAACGCTTGCAGGCGTCCGGTCTGGCCGAAATCGAGAAAATCGCTCAAGCGGCTCGCGGGGAACTGGCGGCCTCCGAGCGCGCCGCGCAGCAGGAACTCCGCGAGATTGCCGCAGGCATGGCGGTGGACCGCGCCGCGGCGCTGATCAGTTCCAGGATGAACGCGGAAGTTCGCGCCAAGATGTTTCATACATTTCTTAACGAACTCGGAAGGGGCGCGAATTGAAGGCTCTGGCGGAGCGTTACGCGAGCGCGCTGGTCGACGTGGCGCTGGAGAACAAGCAGGCTGATCAGGTCAAGCAAGAACTTGCCGGCTTCGCGGCGCTGGTTCGCGAGTCGCCCGAGCTGCACGCTTTTCTTTCCAACCCCTCGATTGCGCGGTCGGCCAAGCACACGGCCATCGAAGCGCTTGTCGCGCGCATGGGCGCGAGCCGCACGCTGCGCAATTATTTGTTTGTGATCGTCGATCAGCGGCGCGCCGGGCTGCTGATCGAAATCCAGGAAGCCTTCAGCCGTCTGCTGGACGCCCGGCAGGGAATCACGCAAGCCGCGGTGACTTCGGCCACGGAATTGACAGCGCAGGAGCGCGCGGAGCTGGCCGCGGCGCTCGGGAAACTGACCGGAGAAATAGTGCAGGCGCAATACAACACGGACGCCGCCCTCATCGGCGGCGCCGTCGTGCGCATCGGTTCGACGATCTACGACGGTTCGGTGCGCACGCAACTCGAACGCATGCGCGCCAGGATGATCTCGGAATAGGAGTGGGGAATGGCCTCGATTAAAGCGGATGAAATTACAAAGATTCTGAAGGCGCAGATCGCCAACTACGAGCAGGCGGTGGCCGTCGAGGAAGTCGGCACTGTGATCTCCGTGGGCGACGGTATCGCGCGCGTCTATGGCCTGGAAAAAGCGATGTCCGGCGAGATGCTGGCGTTCCCGCACGATGTATTCGGGATCGCCCTCAACCTCGAAGAGGACCAGGTCGGCTGCGTGCTTCTGGGCGAGTACACCCTGGTGCAGGAGGGCGACACGGTCAAGCGCACCGGCACGATCATGTCCGCCCCGGTGGGCGAAGCCATGGTCGGACGCGTGGTCAATCCGCTGGGCGTTCCGCTGGACGGCAAAGGGCCGATCAACACCAATCAGCGCATCCCCATCGAGCGCATCGCGCCGGGCGTCGTGGACCGGCAACCCGTGCGTGAGCCGCTGCAGACCGGCATCAAGGCCATTGACGCGATGATTCCGATCGGCCGCGGGCAGCGCGAGTTGATTATCGGCGACCGTCAGACCGGCAAGACCGCCATCATCCTGGACACTATCCTGAACCAGAAGGGCAGCGACGTCATCTGCATCTACTGCGCCATCGGGCAGAAGCGGTCGACCATCGCCCAGATTGTAAAAACGCTGTCCGACGCCGGCGCCATGGACTATACGATCGTGGTCGCCGCCTCGGCCACCGAACCCGCAACCTTGCAGTACGTTGCGCCGTACGCTGCGTGCGCTATGGGCGAGTATTTCCGGGACTCCAAGCGGCACGCCGTTTGCTTCTACGACGATCTCTCCAAGCACGCGCAGGCCTACCGCGAAATTTCGCTGCTTCTGCGGCGGCCTCCCGGCCGTGAAGCGTTTCCGGGCGACGTCTTTTATCTTCACTCGCGCCTGCTGGAACGCGCCGCGAAGCTGAATGACAAGCTGGGCGCAGGTTCTTTGACCGCGCTGCCGGTGATTGAAACCCAGGCCGGCGACGTTTCGGCCTACATTCCGACCAACGTGATTTCGATTACCGATGGCCAGATTTATCTGGAAGCCGATTTGTTTAACAGCGGCATCCGCCCCGCGATCAACGTGGGCCTTTCGGTGAGCCGAGTCGGCGGCAACGCCCAGATTAAAGCCGTGCGTCAGGTCGCCGGTTCGCTGCGCTTGGACCTCGCGCAGTACCGCGAACTCGCGGCCTTCGCGCAGTTCGGCTCCGACCAGTTGGACAAAGCCACCCAGTCGCAACTCGCGCGCGGGCAGCGGCTGACCGAGATTCTGAAGCAGGGCCAGTTTTCGCCGCTTCCAGTCGAGGAGCAAGTGCTGGTCATTTACGCGGGAACCAGCGGCATGACCGACGATGTGGCGGTTGCCGATATTCAACGCTTCGAAAAGGGCCTGATCGAATTCGTTCGAACTCGCTACAGCGCGCTGCTCAACCAGATCGTCCAGAAAAAGCAGATCACCGACGAGGCCCGCCCCGAGCTGAAGCGCGCCATCGGCGAATACAAGGAGCAATTCCAGGCCAGCGTGGCGGTCCACGCTTAATCCGGCAGCCGAAACCATTCCATGCCCACACTTCTCGATTTCCGGCGGCGCATTCGTTCGGTGAAGAATACCCAACAGATCACCCGCGCGATGAAATTCATCGCCGCGGCCAGGCTGCGTCGCGCGCAGGAGACCGCCGTTTCGCTGCGGCCGTACGCTTTGGGTGTGCGGGAAATTTTGCGCTCGGCGATGTCCCGCATCGAGAATCCCGAACAATTTCCGCTGCTCGCGCAGCGCCCCGAGGAACGGGTTCTGGTGCTGGTAACGGCCGGCGAGCGCGGTCTGGCGGGCGCATTCAACGCCAACGTCCTACGGCGCTCCTTCGAGTTTCTGCGCGAGAAGAGCGACAAGTCCGTGGAAATAATCACCATCGCGAAAAAAAGCCGCGACGCCTTCCGCAAGCGTTCCTGGAAGATCGTGAGCGAGTACGTGGATGTAACGTCGCGCGCCGAGCTCGGCAAGGCCAGGGAAATTGCCGACGAGGTGATGATGATTTACAAGGCCGGCGGGGCCGATTCCGTCTACCTGATTTACAACGAATTCAAGAACGTGATGATGCAGACGTTGCGGGTGGAAAAACTTCTGCCGCTGGACCGTTCGGAACTGGGCGCGCACGAAAAGGGCGCGCCGCCATCGTCCAGCCCCCAGGTGGATTATATTTACGAGCAGCCCGCCGCGGACATTTATAACAAGCTGGTGCCGCGGTACGTCGAGATGCAGATTTACCGCATGATCGCGGAAAGTTCCGCCGCGGAACACGCCGCGCGCATGACCGCCATGGAAGCCGCCACGAGCAATGCCGCCGACGTAATCGACGCGCTGACCCTGCACATGAACAAAGTGCGGCAAGCGGCGATCACGCGTGAAATCATCGAAGTGGTAAGCGGAGCGGCCAGCGCGGGTTAAGTAGGACAGGCTTCAGCCTGTCGGTTTTATTTAAAATTTGAGTGGAAATCAACCAAAAGCGACGGGCTGAAGCCTGTCTTGCAAACTGGGAGTCATACATGGCGCAACACCACGCAGGGAACGTCGGGCAGGTCATTCAAGTTATCGGCCCGGTTGTCGACGTCCAATTTCCGGAGCACCACTTGCCGGAAATTCACTACGCGGTGCATATCACCAGCGAAGGTTTTGACGTCCCCCAGCCCATTAATATTGTGGCCGAGGTCGCGCAGCACCTGGGCGAGGGCCGCGTGCGCACCGTGGCCATGACCGCTACCGAAGGCGTGGTGCGCGGCATGAAGGCGACCGACCTCGGCGGACCGATTGCCGTGCCCGTGGGCCGCGCAACCCTGGGGCGCGTGATGAACGTTCTCGGGGAGCCCGTGGACGGCCTCGGACCGGTGCAAACGGAAAAGCGCTACCCCATCCACCGGCCGGCGCCATCGCTCGAGGATCAATCGACGGAACTGGAAATGTTCGAAACCGGCATCAAAGTTGTGGACCTGTTCGAACCGTACCTGAAGGGTGGCAAGATCGGACTGTTCGGCGGCGCGGGCGTCGGCAAGACGGTTCTGATTCAGGAGTTGATTCACAACGTGGCCATGAAGCATGGCGGCGTGTCGGTCTTCGCCGGCGTGGGCGAACGCACGCGCGAAGGAAACGACCTTTGGCTGGAAATGACGGAATCGGGCGTTGTCGTTCCCGGCAATTCGGAAAAATCGCGCGCGGCTCTGATCTACGGGCAGATGACGGAACCGCCCGGCGCGCGCCTGCGCGTCGGACTCACCGGCCTGACGGTCGCGGAATATTTCCGCGATGAGGAAGGTCTGGACGTGCTGCTCTTTATCGACAATATCTTCCGCTTCGTGCAGGCGGGCTCGGAAGTATCGGCGCTGCTCGGCAGAATGCCTTCCGCCGTGGGATACCAGCCCAACCTGAACACCGAAATCGGCGAGTTGCAGGAGCGCATCACCTCCACTAAGCACGGTTCGATCACCTCGGTGCAGGCGATTTACGTGCCGGCGGACGATTACACCGACCCCGCTCCGGCCGCGACGTTCTCGCACCTGGACGCGACCACGAACCTCAGCCGCCAGATTGTCGAGCGCGGCATTTATCCCGCGGTCGATCCGCTGGCCAGCTACTCACGCATTCTCGATCCGCGCGTGGTCGGCGAAGATCATTACAACGTGGCGCGCGCCGTAAAAGGCGTCCTGCAGCGCTATAAGGACTTGCAGGACATCATCGCCATTCTGGGCATCGAGGAACTTTCCGACGAAGACAAACAGGCCGTGACGCGCGCGCGAAAAATTGAAAAATTCCTATCGCAGCCCATGTTCGTCGCGCAGCAGTTCACCGGCCTGGAAGGCAAGTACGTGAAAATTGCCGACAATGTGCGCGGCTTCAAGGAAATCGTCGAAGGCAAGCACGACGATCTCCCCGAGCAGGCCTTCTACATGGTCGGCACAATCGAAGAAGCGCGCGAGAAAGCCGAGAAAATGGCGGCAACGGCGTAAAGGCCGTGGCCCGTGATTCGTGTCCCGTGACCTGTGACTTGGCCTGGAATCGCTTTGGAGTCGCGAATGGCCGTGCTAAAGAGTTTTAAGGAGCTTGAGGTTTGGCAGAAGGCGCATAAATTGGTGCTTCAGACCTATCGAGCGACGGATCGCTTTCCGGATAAAGAGAAGTATGGAATTGTATCGCAAGTCCGCAGGTCCGCCGCTTCCGTGCCTGCGAATATTGCGGAAGGATTTGGACGAAGAACTACGAGAGAGTTGTTGCAGTTCTCGGCGAACGCGAACGGTTCTTTGGAGGAAACTCGCTATTTTCTGCTGCTGAGCTGCGACCCGGGATACCTGGCGAAGGAACGGTACATGGAACTCGAAACAGATTGCACCTCAGTTGCTCAGATGATTGCAGCGCTGGGGCGATCACTCAGGTCTCGGCTTGAAGGGGTTCACGGGCCACGGGCCACGAGCCACGGGACCCGAAGCAATGGCTGACACATTCACACTCGAAGTGGTCACACCGCTGCGCGAAGTTGTGCGCGAAGCGGTGAACGAAGCGCAGATTCCGGTGCTGGGCGGGTACATTGGTGTGTTGCCGGGGCACACGCCGCTGCTGGCGGAGATGGGAATTGGCGAGCTCAGCTATCACGTCGGCAACCGCTTGGTTTCCTGCACCGCGATGGGCGGGTTCGTGGAAGTTTTAGCCGATCGCGTGATCGTGCTGGCGGACGTGGCCGAACGCGCCGAGGAGATCGACGTAGCCCGCGCGGAAGCCGCCCGCGACCGCGCCCAGAAGCGTCTGGCAACCACAGGCGATCCGAACGTGGATTGGAAGCGCGCCGAGCAATCGCTGGCGCGCGCTCAGGTGCGGATGCAGGTTGCGGCAAAATCGGGCGCGTCTTCTGTAGGCGCAGGGACGCACTAGATCGGCGCAAAATCACAAATTTTGTCATTCCGAGGCGCGCTGCGTGCCGAGGAATCTCTCTGTTCCCACTTCAAAACTCGGAGAGGTCCCTCACTTCGCGAGGAATGACAAAAAGAATTGCTTTTTCGCAGTCACCAATCCGGGGCTCGCTATTGCTCGATTCGGCGGCAGTATTTCACTCTGACTGTTTCGAATCGCTCCGGGGGCGGTACCATCGAATCAATATGGACGAGATTACGGTCTACTGCACGGATTGGTGCGTCGATTGCCGCCGCGCCAAGAAATTCCTGAACGATCGCGGCGTGAAGTTCGTCGAAGTGAATATCGACGAGGATGTCGGCGCCGAAGACCTGGTGCTGGAGGTGAATGAGGGACGCAGAAAAGTACCCACGATCAAAGTGGGTGAGCGTTTCTTCGCCTGCAGTCCGTTCGATCCCTACCTGCTTTCCTCGGAATTGAACATCCCGCTGAACAAGTAGGCCCTGCCGGCGCCGCCCCTATTCAGATTCCAGAAGACGAATCAAGCCAGCGCCAGCCCCGCGCCGCGGGTCATCACGCCCGAAACTTCCAGTCTGTCGTCGAGGAAAACCAGATCCGCGTCCGCGCCCGGGGCCAGAACTCCCTTGCGCGCTCCCAGGCCAATCTGCCGCGCCGGATTCGCCGTCAACATGCGCAGCGCTGAAGGCAACGGGACGCCGAGCGCAACCATGTTCCGCAGCGCGCGGTCCAGCGTGAGCGTGCTTCCCGCCAGCTTGCCCTCCGCATTGCGAGCCACGCCCGCTGAAACTTTCACTTCGAACATTCCCAGCTGATATTTCCCGTCGGGCATTCCGGTGGCGGAGATGCCATCGCTCACGAGAATCACTCGCTCGGGAGTTTTTAGTCCGACGAGCATGCGCATCGCAGTGTCGTCCACGTGGACGCCATCCGCGATCAGTTCGGCGCTCACTTTGGGTGACGTCAGCACCGCGCCGATCACGCCGGTTCCGCGGTGAGAGAAGGGCCGCATGGCATTGAAGACGTGCGCGGCATGGCTGGCGCCTGCCTCAATGGCAGCTTGGGCTTGTTCGAACGTGGCGTCCGTGTGGCCCAGCGATACCACCAGGCCGGCCGCGCGCGCCGCCGCAATCAGTTCCAAGGCGCCCGGCAGTTCCGGCGCCAGCGTCAGAATTAGCGCGGTGCCGCGAGCTTCACCCAGGAGCTGAGCGAGCACTCCGGCGGCAGGTGGAAGAAGCCATTTGGCGGGATGCACGCCGCGGCGCGCCGGACTGATGAAGGGGCCTTCAAAATGAATTCCCAGAATCTCCGCGGAGAGTTCGCGGGCGGGATATTGGCTGGTATTGAGGATAAATTGCGCAATGCCGGCGACGCTCTCGCAGGTTTCCTTTTCGCTGGCCGTTACCGTGGTCGCAACCAGCGAAGTGGTTCCATGGGTGGCCACGGTTGCGGTGATGATTTCGAGCGCTTCGCGCGTGCCTTCCATTACGTCATGGCCGCCCGCTCCATGGATGTGCACGTCGACAAAGCCCGGCACAATGGTTCTGCCGCCGCGCGATTTCGCGCGCGTCGCGCGGCAGGTCCACCTGTCCCGGCGGCCGATGGCGGAAATCTTGCTCCCTTGAATAACCACGACGGCATCGGAAATTTCTTCGAATGGCGTGAAGGCTCGATCCGCATGGATGGCAATGGGCTGCATAAGGGCGGCATCATCCTATCTTGAAACCCGGCGAAATTGGGAACCGGGGCCGCCGGCAGGGATGGAGGGAAGGGTCGGTTCCAGGTTTCCTGTGCGCTATAGGGCAACCTTTATCCACAGGCATGGTTCTTGTTTCTGTGAGGGCTGCAATGCTAAGATTCGGCATGGTATCGGCTTATCAAGAGGTGAATCAGGTTTGATCGAACTATGGTCAAAGCACCTCCAGCCCGCCGTCGATGCTTTCCCCCATCTGCCCCCCCAGATGGCCATCCGTTCAGGTGGCTGTTAAGAAACAGTAGTACAAAAGTCCTATTCAGGCACCCAGCCGAGCCCAGTACAGTTGTACCGTACGCGGCAGCGCCAGCCTCGCTCCTGTTTAATCGCAGGAAAGCTGTCCCTACGCGCTCGGAATCCAAAAGATAGGCGACGTGACGATATGACAACGATGTTACAGCAACCTCCGCAGGGGAGTCTTCGGCTTGCCCAGCCGCCTCATCGTCCGGTCCGAATCCACAGGCATGGAAGGCCATGATTGGAAACAAGCCTGTGAGCGCGCGATTTTCATTGCTACCCGAGACCAAGCCGCGCAAGAGCGCCTTGGCAACGAGCGTGATCGTACAAATCTGCCTGGTGACCATCGTCGTAATTCTTCCTCTCTTGTTTCCCCAGCAGATGATTCCGAGAGCCATGTACATGGTCACTGACCTGGCTGGTCCGCCGCTCGATATACCCACGCCGCCCAAGCCCAAGCCTCCTGCACCGCCAAAAATGGCTCGGGTGCAGCCTCCACCTCCCGTGGAGCAGCCGGCTAAACCGAATATTGCGAAAATCTTTGCGCCCAGGATTGAGGCGCCCAAGCCGAAGCCTCGTCAAGTTGAGGCCGAACTCCCGAAGGTCAACGACTCCTTCCAGCCGTTGAATCTGAAAGTCGAGACGGCTCAGCCGGCGCGGCCGCGCGAGCCGGTGAAGACCGGCCTGATGAGCGGCGGCAGCTCGGCGATTCCGACGATTTCCAAGCCTGTGCCTGTTGAAAAAGTACAGACCGGTGGTTTCGGCGACCCCGATGGGGTCTCAGGGCCAAGCAATCCGAACAAGCGGGCCAACATCGGCCAGTTTGGAAATCCTGCGCTGCCTCCCGGACCCGGCTACGGCAATGGCTCGGGCGGCGCTAATGGCCAACGCGGAATTATCGCCAGCACGGGATTCGGGAACGGAATAGCAGTACCGCCATCGGGTGGCGGAGGAAGGCGCGGAGGCACCGTTCAAACGGCCGGGTTTTCGAATACCAACGATCAGGTCGCCGAAGCTCCCAAGAAAAAAGTGGAAGACACTCCGGCGGTCGAGCCGGTCGTAATCTTGGCCAAGCCGAGACCCGTGTATACAGCGGAAGCACTGAAGCTGAACCTGGAAGGCGAGGTTCTGCTGGATGTGGTGTTTCCGGCATCGGGCGGTGAGGTGCAAGTGAATCGGGTAGTCAAGGGCCTGGGCCACGGTCTGGATGAGGCGGCAATGCGGGCGGCGCAACAAATCAAGTTCAAGCCCGCACTTTCCAATGGTCACCCAGTCGACTTTCCAGCGGTGGTCCATATTATATTTCAAACCGCATACTGACGCTTAGAGAAGGTCCGGAGGGGATATGCGCATGATCAAGACAATGTTGGTGGTTCTGGCGCTCGGTGCTCTGCCGCTACACGCGGCCGATACGCCCAATAGCGCTTTGAACCAGGTGGTGGACCGCATCATCAGCACGGAACAGACTGAGATGAACTCGCTCAAGCCTTTTACTCCGCTGGTGGAAACGTACATTCAAAATCTTAGGGGAGACAATAATCTCGGCGCTGTCCCGGCCGGCGATCACTATTTCCTCGGCCGTGCGGTTCTTTCCAAAGGGGTCGATCTTGACCCGTTGACGGATGGCAATGAAGCCGGAGGCGTCAAGAAGAAAATGTTCGGGGGCCTCGGCAGCATGTTGTCGCTGTCCATGGAATATTTGCCCGAGGGTTTCCTGCAGATGATCTATCTGGATACCAACGGGTTTGACCGGCAGCACTACAAGTTCGATTATGTCCGCCGGGAGTTTCTCGGAGAGGTCCGGACTCTGGTGTTCGACGTGACGCCGCTGCCGAAATCGGGCAAGGGACGTTTCTCCGGCCGCATCTGGGTGGAAGACCAGGACTTTCACATTGTCCGGTTCAACGGTGCGTACACCGGCAGTTCACGCACCAACTACTACTTCCATTTTGACAGCTGGCGCGTGAATGCCGGCCCCAACCTTTGGCTGCCCGCGTTCATCTACAGCGAGGAGTCCGACCTGAACTTCGCTCTGTCCAAGCGGCTCTCCTTCAAGGCCCAGACCCGGCTCTGGGGATACAACCTGGGCCACTCCGCGCAGGAGCAGGAACTCAGCAAGATCCTGATCGAATCGCAAACCCCGGTGAAGGACCAGACCACCACGGCGAACGACATCAATCCCGTGATGGCGCAACGCGACTGGGACCGCCAAGCGGAAGATAACGTTGTCGATCGCCTGGAGCGCCTCGGTCTGCTCGCGCCACAAGGCGAAGTGGACAAGGTTCTCGACACCGTTGTGAACAACCTCGAAGTGACCAACAACCTGGATATCCAGCCCGAAATTCGCTGCCGCGTGCTGCTGACTTCGACGCTGGAATCTTTCGCCATTGGCCACACCATCGTCTTCAGCCGCGGCTTGATCGACGTGCTGCCCGATGAAGCCAGCCTGGCAACCATGGTGGCGCACGAATTGGCCCACGTGGTTCTCGGCCACCGCATTGACGGACAGTATGCCTTCTTCGATCGCCTGCTATTTGACGAGAAGGATACCTTCCGCCACTTCGGCTTTGCCCGCACGCCGGCCGAAGAGGATGCCGCCAACGCCAAGGCCAGCGAACTCCTGCAGAACTCACCCTACAAGGATCAGCTCGCCACGGCTAAGCTGTTTATGGACGCGCTCGAAACTCGCCAGAAGGACATTCCGAACTTGATCAGCCCGCACCTGGGCGATCGCGTCCCGGTGAACATCTCGGTGGCCTCCGCCGCGCCGATGGCGCATCCGGCGGCTACACCGGCCGCTGCGACCGACAAGGCCAGCGCCTCGCCGGTTGTGGCTTTGCCGCTCGGCGGCCGCGTCAAGATGGATCCCTGGAGCGACAAGCTCGAAATGCTGAAGTCGAAGCCCGTGGGACAAGTGGCGGAGCGCGAAAAGATGCCCTTTGAAGTTACTCCGTTCATGCTGTATCTGACCCGCGAGACCACCGCCACGAGCAGCTCTGTTCTACCCGAAGGACCTGCTGCGGCGGACACAAAAGCTGTAGCCGCTGACAAAACGGCGCAGCAGTAAGCTCGAGTCCATAACCCTCCAACCGGAAGCGGCCAGCCCCTGAGCACGGGCTGGCCGTTTTTTTTGCGAATCGCGCTGCGGCCCGCGGGCCGCAGCGGACTCCCTCACCTGATAAGGCCCTGAGCAAGTTTCGCTCCGCCGGATTTTCTTCAACCTCAAATCCTGCCCTTTCTGTGAGCGAGATGGGCGCGATGCCTGTTCTGTACGCGCAACTACGCCTTACCTAGGGCTCGGTACATATGGAGTGCGACCCAGATTACCCGTTCATGTGTATGGGCAAGCGATGGTGTTTGGAGCCATTCTAGTGACGAATGAAGAAACGCAAGAACCATTTCACTCGAGAAAGAAGAGAGGCCCCATGAAATTCAAATTGCTTTTACCGCTGGTGGCGTTAGCGGCGCTGATCGGCGCGACGGTACTGGAAGCCAAAACATTTCCGCTGACGTCGTCGCAAGCCACCCCGGCGGCGTCCGGGAAAGTTGACGTTCGCAAGGACTCCAACGGGAATACCCAGCTGGCGATTAAGGCGGACAACCTGGCGCAACCGGGCATGCTTACTCCCCCTGCAACGTCCTATGTCGTATGGTTTCAAGATCAAAGTGGCGCGCCCACGAATCAGGGCCAACTCAAGGTGGACAAGAATCTGAAGGGGGAATTCAAGACCACCACCCGGCTGCAAAATTTCGATTTGTTCGTGAGCGCGGAGAACGATCCCCTGACGAAACATCCAACCGGTGATACCGTGCTGAAGGCAAAGATACAGAACGTCGATTAACTCGATCAGCCGGGTTCGCTCCGGTGCGCGCGCCGCGGACTTGAAAAATCATAGGCCCGCGCCCCGGGCGAATTGAGGCCGGCGAGCCGCCGGGGCGTGGCGCCGGACGGGGTCGGAAAATTCCTGCGCCTCCTCTGTACTTCTTCTGTACTCCTTCTGTACTTCATCCTTCCTGCCGATGCGAAATGCAGGAACGCGGTCCGCGTAAAATGTTGCCCGCTCGGGCGAATTCAAATATATATTTGAATCACTGGGGAAGCGCGCGACTGCCGCGATTCCCTGTTGTCGATTTCTTTGTGCACCTTCGGAGGCAAGAGAACATGCGGACGCTTGGAATTCGAGTTTTAGCTGCGCTTGGCGCGATGGTCGTGATGGCCTGCCTGTTTGCGGGCTCGCGGGCCAGCCGGGCCGACGACGACGCTTCAGCCAGTTTGATCGGGTCCTGGCGGGGCACGCGCCGGGCGCCGGGAACGACGGCGGTGCGCCACAATCTTCTGAGCTTCCTGGCGGGCGGCGTGGTGATCGAAGCCGGACCGTCCGTGTACGTCACCGGCACGAATTTCGCGAACGGCAACTTTGTTGAGACGGGGTTTGTGGGCACCTGGGTGAGCGAAGGGCACGGAAACTTCGTCGCCCATATGATCGCGAATCTTTCGGATCCACCGGTGAGCAAGGGCACACCGATCGGAACCGAAAATTTGACCTTCCGGTTTCATATAGAAAACGGAAAAAGCGGAAAGGAATTGAAGGGCACGCTGGAGGGCGTTTTCCTCGATATGGAAGGGAACACCATGTCGCAGATGCCCTCGGGAATTACCTGGGATGCCGTGCCGCTGACGATCACGTCGAACGGGTACAATTAAAATAAAAATGCGGTTGCAGCAGCACGGCTTCAGTGGTTGCGGAAACAGGAGTTTATTTTGTCATTCCCGGTGGAGTGAGGAATCGCTCTTTGGTTTAAACGAAGCTAAAGAGAGATTCCTCGGCGCGCCGCGCGCCTGGGAATGACAAAATTTGAGTTTTCCGCGCCCTGTTCGGCCGGTGGGTCGTGGACCTAGCATGGACGAATTTCTACAGGCGAAAGCCTGAGCCGCTTGAATTTGCGGGTTGGGAAATTTCCATAGAGAAGGATTCGCCTGGATTGAGGTATACTGCGCAACCTATGCGACTACCAAACACGATTGCACTCACGGCGGCACTGCTGATTTCAACGGCCCTTTCCGCGGCGGCGCAAAAAACCGCCAAGGCGGAGCTCCACGATGCGCAGGGTAAAAGCGTGGGCACGGCGGTATTTTCGCCCGCGCCGAAGGGCGTTAAGATTCGTCTGAATCTCGAAAACCTTCCGCCGGGCGAGCATGGCATTCACATTCATGCGGTCGGCAAGTGCGAGGGCCCGGCGTTTACTTCGGCCGGCGGCCACCTGAATCCGGACATGAAGCATCATGGCCTCGACAATCCGGAGGGCCCGCACGCCGGAGATATGCCGAACATCACCGTGGGCCCAAAAGGAACTTTGAAGACGACGATTGTTGCGCCCGGAATCACCATGGGCGACGACCCTCACTCGATCTTCAGCAATGGCGGCACAGCGATTGTGATCCACGCCGCGGCCGATGACATGAAGAGTGACCCGGCCGGAAATGCGGGAGCTAGAATTGCCTGTGGCGTGATCGGCAAGTAGTGTTGATATTTTTTGCGATTCGGGCGGCGTGATGTAATGCGATCTTGGCCCTGCGGGGCGCGACAGGTTGCATCCAGCAGGGCGGCCAGGCTCCGGATTTGCGGGCAGCGGGAAATTCACAGGATTCTCACACTGATGAAAAGGACCGCTTGACGAACGAGAGGATTCTGATATACTCTCGATTCGTCTGGCGAATAGTTGTGAGTTGTCAGGGGCGTTCAGAGTTTCGAAAGACTTCTCGCAAGCGAGGTCAATTACGAACTCAGGATAGCAAATTAGTCGAGCATCGCGCGAACCCGTCCGGGGTAATTCGGACGGCTTGGCCCGGCGCTCGACGCCGGGTTTTTTATTGTTTTGCCTCGTTTTCAAATGGGGCGAACGTTCCACCGGGAGTGGGACGGTCCAGCAGTTCAGGGACACAAGGTTCTTTGACAACTGAATAGGCTGGCATTTCGTGTTGCGGCTGGGATTCGCACGAATCCTGGACGTAATGCGAAATCTGCAAATTCTGCTCGAGCAGAGCAAATTGTGGAAAGGCGAGCTTGCTCAAAGCCACTTCGGGCAAGCGAGTCGGGAGTCTCTCTCCGGCAAGCGACCCGGGACGGCCACCTTTAAAGAGGGGTGGGCGTGACGGCTTGGGTAAGTTTTATGGTTAAGCTACTAAGGGCGTACGGTGGATGCCTTGGCGCCAGAAGACGATGAAGGACGTGGCAAGCTGCGAAAAGCCTCGGTGAGCCGCAAGCAGGCTTTGACCCGGGGATGTCCGAATGGGGAAACCCAACGTGATGAACTCACGTTACGGCCGGCTGAATACATAGGCTGGTACGAGTCAACCCAGGGAAGTGAACCATCTCAGTACCTGGTGGAAAATAAATCTAACAGAGATTCCGAAAGTAGCGGCGAGCGAAATCGGAAGAGCCCAAACCGTCGTGTTTACACGGCGGGGTTGTAGGATCCCATGAGTAGAGTTACCAATCCGGAGGCTAGGTGAACCTGCTGGAAAGCGGGGCCACAGAGTGTGATAGCCACGTAACCGAAAGCTTACCGGACTCGAAGCGGATATCCTGAGTACCACGGGACACGCGAAATCCCGTGGGAAGCTGGGGAGACCACTCTCCAAGGCTAAATACTCTCTGGCGACCGATAGTGAACTAGTACCGTGAGGGAAAGGTGAAAAGCACCCCTGCGAGGGGAGTGAAATAGAACCTGAAACCGTATGCTTACAAGCAGTCAAAGGGCTATCTCCGGGTTCGCCCGGCTGAATGCCTGATGGCGTGCCTCTTGCTTAATGAGCCGGCTAGTTATTCTCACATGCGAGGTTAAGCGCAAGCGAGCCGTAGCGAAAGCGAGTCCGAATAGGGCGAATAGTATGTGGCAATAGACGCGAAGCGGGATGATCTACCCTTGGTCAGGCTGAAGGTGGCTTAAACGCCACTGGAGGGCCGAACGGTTGTGAGTTGAAAATCGCTCCGATGAACTGAGGGTAGGGGTGAAAGGCTAATCAAATTCCGTGATAGCTCGTTCTCCCCGAAATGCCTTTAGGGGCAGCCTCGTATCAATTGCCGCGGTGGTAGAGCTCTGAATGGACTAGGGACCAACCAAGGTTACCGAATCCAATCAAACTGCGAATGCCGCGGACAAATATACGGGAGTGAGACTACGAGGGATAAGCTTCGTGGTCGAGAGGGAAAGAACCCAGATCTACAGCTAAGGTCCCTAACTATAGACTAAGTGGGAAAGGAAGTGTGATCGCTCGGACAGCCAGGAGGTTGGCTTAGAAGCAGCCATCCTTTAAAGAAAGCGTAACAGCTCACTGGTCAAGCGATCATGCACCGACAATCCAACGGGGCTCAAGTCTGTGACCGAAGCTTCGAAATATAACGTGACTACGGTCATGTTGTTTTGGTAGGGGAGCATTCTGTGGAGTCTGAAGGTAGACCGAGAGGACTACTCAACGCCACGGAAGAGACCCTGCCGGCATAAGTAGCGATAAACACGATGAGAACTCGTGTCGCCGAAAGTCTACGGTTTCCTGAGGAAGGTTAATCCGCTCAGGGTTAGGCGGGTCCTAAGGTGAGGCCGAGAGGCGTAGCTGATGGACAACAGGTTAATATTCCTGTCCCACCTAATGGACGTTATCACGATGGGGTGACGCAGAAGGATACAGGAGTCGGGTGATGGACGTCCCGATTGGTATGTGTAAGCCGGATCCCGCAGGCAAATCCACGGGGTCATTCAACGGTGAGACATGCGACGAGACCACACGGTCGCAAAGTCCTGGATTTCACGCTGCCTGGAAAAACCTCTAAGGAGAACATTAGGTGCCCGTACCACAAACCGACACAGGTAGACAAGGACAATATCCACAGGCGCTCGAGAGAACACTCGCTCAGGAACTAGGCACATTAACCCCGTAACTTCGGGAGAAGGGGTGCCGCTGTAGGGTTTATAGCCCGAAGCGGCCGCAGCGAAACGCGCTCTGCGACTGTTTAACAAAAACACAGCTCTCTGCTAAGTCGAATACGACGTATAGGGGGTGACACCTGCCCGGTGCCGGAAGGTTAAAGCAAGGGCTCAGCTCCCGCAAGGGAACGAAGGCCTGAACTGAAGCCCCGGTGAACGGCGGCCGTAACTATAACGGTCCTAAGGTAGCGAAATTCCTTGTCGGGTAAGTTCCGACCTGCACGAATGGTGTAACGATAGAGCGACTGTCTTGGCGAGTGACTCGGCGAATTTGTGGTTCCGGTGAAGACGCCGGATGCCCGCACCTAGACGGAAAGACCCCGTGCACCTTTACTGCACTCTGGCTGTGAGTAACGGGACGATCTGCGTAGCATAGGTGGGAGCCTTTGATCCTCTGGTTTCGGCTGGAGGGGAGGCAACAGTGAAATACCACCCTGATTGTTCTGTCGCTCTAACCTACGACCCTAGACGGGTCGGGAGACATAGCCAGACGGGTAGTTTGACTGGGGCGGTCGCCTCCCAAAATGTAACGGAGGCGCCCAAAGTTCGGCTCAAGCGGATTGGAAACCCGCTGTGGAGTGCAAGAGCATAAGCCGGATTAACTGCGAGACACACAGGTCAAGCAGAAGCGAAAGCTGGGTCTAGTGATCCGGTGATCCCGCGTGGAAGGGTCATCGCTCAACGGATAAAAGGTACGCCGGGGATAACAGGCTGATCTAAGCCAAGAGTTCACATCGACGCTTAGGTTTGGCACCTCGATGTCGGCTCATCGCATCCTGGGGCTGTAGAAGGTCCCAAGGGTTAGGCTGTTCGCCTATTAAAGCGGTACGTGAGCTGGGTTCAGAACGTCGCGAGACAGTTCGGTCCCTATCTGGTGTGGGCGCAGGAGACTTGAGAGGAGCTGTCCCTAGTACGAGAGGACCGGGATGGACGGACCCCTTGTGAACGAGTTGTCACGCCAGTGGCATAGCTCGGTAGCGAAGTCCGGAAAAGATAAATGCTGAATGCATCTAAGCATGAAGCTTGCCTCGAGATAAGGTCTCCCAAGATGGCTGCGGCCATCTAAGAAGAGCGGTCGAAGACTACGACCTTGATAGGCGGGAGGTGGAAGTGCAGCAATGCACGTAGCTGACCCGTACTAATCGCTCGTTCGGCTTGACCATAAAACTTTCCCAAACTGTCAGAAATGCCGTGATTCGTGATCGGTGACTCGTGACTGGTGAAAACCAAAGCGAGCCTGATCCACAACGGTGGCTGAGAGTCCTAAAAAGTTCTGGTCGAGACGAATTTGCAGAAAAACCTAAGTAACAAAAGCCTATTCAGTTGCAAAGCTTGAAAGCTCGGGAGTTGAGAGTTTGCTTTTTTAGACTCTCAACTCCCGCCTTTCAACTCATTTTGACTTTCCTGGTGGTCATATCGCGGGGGTCACACCCGTTCCCATCCCGAACACGGAAGTTAAGCCCCGCTGAGCCGATGATACTGCACGGGTAACTGTGTGGGAACGTAGGTCGCTGCCAGGATTATTTTTGCTCCGCAAGGAGCGCAAGAACGGCCCGTTACGAGCAATCGTGACGGGCCGTTTTTGTTTGTCCGTCTTGCGACTACGGCTTGCGCTCGTCACGCCCGCGTTGCAGATCGCGACGCCGAGCGCGTTGAAAATCGATGAATATGATTCCACGCGTCACAGTTCTGGCGACGCTGCACGTTGTGCAGGGCGCGGAGAAGCGGCTCGGAAACGTGCACGACCCGATGTATGTGGCGCTGCTCAACAAATTGATGATTTCCGAGGGAGTGGATTTTATTTTCGAAGAGGCTTCAGGCCTGGGGCCGACGATTGCCGAAAAATTGGCGCTCGAGAACTGGCCGTTCGGGCATTACGTGGATATCGACCCAGCCAGGGCGGATCGTCCCGATTTTGGCATTCCCGCCAATTCGAGCGAACCGAACATGATTGGGGCGCCTCCCACGGTGGCTTTTGCGAATTGGCAGATCCTGGATGTGCACGCCAAGCGAGAAGAACTCTGGCTGAAGCGAATGCAGCAGCATCAAGTTCAAGAGCGCCCTGGTCATCTGCGGCCTCGTCCACCTGTTGAGCTTCGCGTTCCGGCTTCAGGCCGCGAAATTTTCCGTGCAGGCCATCAATTACGCCAACTGGCAGCGCAATCCGCTGTAGTTGCCGGCAGGTCTTCATCATGTCGCGGTAATTCGCCGAGGACGCAAACCCCGTCACGCCTTGCTTGGCGCTGCTCAGATTTCGTCTTTGAAGAGTGCCAGAGGCACGTCACGACATAGCCCACAGCGGAAGCTGTGGAGACACCGTGAGCACGCGACGGAAGCCCCGGAGGGGCGATATCGGAATATGTGTCCCTCGATTCGGCTGAATTCCGTATCCTGTGTCACCCCAACCGGGGTTTGCGGTCATTTCTGACAAGTCCCCACCGTTTCCACGGTGGGCTACGCTACGTCGCCCCTCTGGGACTAGGATCCAACCCGAATTTCGGGGGCGCTGAAGCGGCCGTTGCAACAACGATATTGTGCAAGTCTTGGAAGAAGGAGTATCGTAGCGGCACTCACTCGAACCACGATTCCGGGAGATCGCCATGTCAACCATGCAGGGTAATTCTTCTTCTCGCCGCCGCTTTCTCCAGAGCGCGGCTCCGGCCATTGCCGGCACATTGGCCCTGACGGGCTCCGCGAGCGAAGCGTTCGCGCAACCCGCCCGTGCGAAGGAAAAACCCGACGCGGCCAATGAAAAAATTTGGAGCAAGGATTATTGGGCGCAGAAGGGCGACATCAAGCTATACATGTTTCGCAAGCGCGTGGGTGCTCCGCAGGCAGGCAAGTCCGCGCTGCCGGTGTTGTTCCTCGTGCACGGTTCGTCTATTTCCTCGACGTCGTTTGATTTGACCGTGCCGGGCAAGGGCGAATATTCGCTGATGGATGCGTTCGCGCGCTTTGGATTTGACGTCTGGACGATGGATTTCACGGGATACGGGAAATCTTCGCGAGGTGAGGGAAACTCCGACATCGCCGATGGCGTTGAGGATCTGAAAGCGGCGTTGCCGGTGGTCGTGCACGAAACGGGGCAGCAGCGCTTCCACGTATTCGGCGAATCGTCGGGCGCGCTTCGCGCGGGGGCGTTCGCCATGGCGCAGCCGGAAATGATCAACCGACTGGTGCTGGCGGCCTTCACCTACACCGGCGAGGGCTCGCCGACGCTGAAAAACCGCGCCAAGCAACTGGAATTCTACCGCACGCACAACCGGCGCCCGCGAGACCGCGACATGATTCGCAGCATTTTTACGCGCGACAAGCCGGGCACGTCCGATCCCGCCGTGGGAGAAGCCTTGGCCGACGCCGAAATGAAATACGGCAATGACATTCCCACCGGAACGTATCTGGATATGACGTCGCACTTGCCGATCGTCGATCCGCTCAAAGTGCATTCCCCCGTGCTGATCGTGCGCGGCGAGTACGACGGAATTGCGACCGAAGTCGATCTGATCAATTTCTACACGAAACTGCCCTATGCGGACCGGCAATTCAGTATTCTGCCTGGAGCGGCGCACGCCCTTTCGCTGGGGCTCAATCGCCAGCAGTTCTGGCACGTGATGCGGGCGTTTCTGGAAATGCCGCCGCGGGTCGATAGCTTGAAAGACAGCTAGATTGTTTGGGCGGTTATCGACGGGTCCGATTGCCGGCGCGGTTCGGCCATCATCGGATTGAGCCCTTGAGGGCCGGTCCGTCATCCAATAAGCAAGATGATTTCCCCAACGGTCAGAAATTTCATGAGGCAGCAGGGGTTTGTGGAAGAGGCGGACTCCGTCTGCGACATGCACTTTTCCGGTTTGTATTTTCAGCCGAGAATCGTGGGGCTGCTCGTGGTCGTTGCCATTTTTCTGCAATCTCCCATTTTCTTTTTCGCGCTCTCCGCGATTCTCTGGTGGAATGTCGCCTTTCCGAAGTGGAACCCGTTCGAGATGCTTTATAACCGCGCGATCGCCGCGCCTCGCGGCAAGCCGCTGCTCGCGCCGGCGCCGCCGCCGCGAGCGTTCGCGCAAGGCATGGCGGCTACTTTCATGCTTCTGGCGGGAGTGTCACTGCTGACGGGTTGGATGGCCGCGGCCTGGATTCTTGAAGCGTTCCTGGTGATCGCGTTCGCCGCTCTGCTCTTCGGGAAATTTTGTTTGGGCGCGTATGTATTCCATCTGCTGCGCGGGAGAATAGAATTCGCCAATTCCACGCTTCCCTGGGCGAGGCCGCGCGGTTGATTTCGTCGGACTGACTTCACAGGTTGCGGAAAGAGTCCGTAGTGGACCTTCAGGGGCTAAAGTTCTGAGGGAATCGCAGAAGTTATGTCGTGGCTAAGGCCACGACTCACAATTCCTTCCTGTTTTTCCGCAGCCTATTCAGCGTGTCGGCTTTAGATTCCCGGCAATCACGAATCTAAACCTGACAGGCTGAACGCCTGTCCTACTTTGGCCTTATCGTTGCGGCGGCACCTGGACCGGGGGCGAAATTGGCGCTCGGCCCGGCTGCGGGGGTTGGTTTAAATTTGGCTCCGGCACTGGCTGAGGAATCCCGGGTGGTCCGATCGGTGGTCCGGCCGGCGCTCCCGGCTCACCGCGTCCGGCATAGACCTCCGGAAAATCATGAGGCGGCACCCGCAGGGCGCGCGGCGTTACCAGGATCAGCAATTCCGTCTGCTGAATATTCGCGGTATTCTCGCCCGTCAAAAGGCCGACCCCGGGTGCGGTCGACGTCCAAGGCAGTCCGCTGGTGCTGTTGATTTCGCTGGATTGAAGAATGCCGGATAGGATCGAAGTCTCGTTCTCACGCAAGCGGATCATCTGCTCGATTTGACGGTTGCTCAGAATGGGAATGCCGTTGATGCTCGATCCGGTAAGGCTTTTGATGTTGAATTGCAGCTGCAGGGTAACTTCATCGTCGCTGTGAATGCGCGGGGTGGCCTTAATCTTCAAGCCCAAATCCTCGTACTCAGCCGAAGGATAAGCACTCTCCGACGACGGCGAATTCGCCGAAGACTGCAAAGTGTCGAGCGTGACGGTCACGCTATCGGACGCGCTATTCGCGCTTACGAGGTCGATCGTTCCGTCTCCATTCAGATCGTCGCCGGCCACCGCAACGGGTGAATTTCCTGTTGGCAAATTAATAGGCGCGTTGAATGTTCCGTCGCCATTGCCGATCAGGACAGCTACGCTGTTGCCGGATTCGTCCGCGACAGCGATATCCGTATTGGTGCCGGTGAAATTCGACGCAATCATTCCTGCCGGGCCGGAACCCGCTTCGTAGGTAGTCTGCCCGAGGAAGGTTCCATCGCCGTTACCCAGCAAGATCGAAACGGTGCCATCGGCTTGGTTGGATGCTGCCAAATCCGCGTGCCCGTCATTGTTGAAATCCGCCGTGGCTATGCTCGCGGGTCCGTTCCCCGTGACCAGGGTCGTTTGCGTGCCAAAGGTTCCGTTGCCATTGCCAAGCAGAATGGAAACTGTGTTATCCGCTCGGTTTGTGACTGCCAAGTCCACATTTCCGTCCGCGTTGAAGTCCGCCGTCGTAATCGCCGATGGCGAGACGCCTACGCCAGGAGGTGCGGTTTGTCCGGGCGGCGTGCCAAACGTTCCGTTCTGGACGCCGTTCACTTTGTTGCCCAGCAGAATTGTCACTGTGCTGGCGTTCGTTCCGTCCCCCTGATTTACAACAGCGAGGTCGGGCTCGCCGTCTCCGTCGAAATCCTGGGCCACGAGCGCGATGGGATTCGTGCCTGTCGGATAGGCGACCGGGGTCTGAAAGGTGCCATCGCCATTTCCCAGCAAAATCATCACGCGCGAGTTGGCCATATCCGTGACGGCCAGATCGATGTTGCCGTCATTGTTGAAATCGCCGGTGACCACGGCCGAGGGGCTGGCCATCGCGGCGCCCACGGGAATCGCGATCGTAGTCTGCGCGGGCGAAATGTGCCATCGCCATTTCCCAGCAGGGTCGAAATCGTGCCGTCGGTCTGGTTGGCGACCACCAGGTCGAGAAAGCCATCCTTGTTCAAATCCGCAATTGCCACGGAGATGGGGCCCTTACCCACTGGATAATCCGTTCGCGGCAGCGTCAGGCCGCCGAGCAGAGCGGCTGCGAGCGCGGAGGACGTGGAGCTCAAATCCGCGGAAAGCAGTCCCAGATCGATGGGGTAACGGTCGCCGACAAAAAAAGTAGCGGGCTTTCCGTCCTGCGCGCGCAATAAAATCCTCTGCGCGCTGCGCACCGTGCTCAGCGCCGTGCCGAAATTCGCGGAGACTCCGGGCATGGTAGCCAGAAAAATTGTTTTCCCTCCGCCAAAAGCGATCAGAGCGGGAAGCGCGGAACCCGTGGCGGAACTAACGGCGCTGCTCCCGAAAATCGATTGCAGGATTTGAACCAGCGTCCCGCTATTCTGCGCCGCTTGGAGCTGTTGGATTTCGGGCAGCGTCAGCGCGAATGCGCTCGACGAGGTGGGCGGCGTAATTCCCAGTTGATTCGCGGTGTTGCGATCGAGCTCGAGGATTTCGATTTCCAGCATCAGTTCGCCGTGGGGTTGCTCGATCTGTTCGAGCAGGGCCTGGGCCAGCGCCACATTTTGCGCCGTGCTGCGCACCGTGAGCGTGCGGGCCGCGGTATTCAGTTGCGTCCGCGTGATGCCGGTCATTTCGCGAATCATGCGGACGGTTTCGTTCATCTCGTCCGTGGTGACCGAAGCAGGAAGCACGAGTTCTTTTTCCACCTCCGGCGTGTATCTCGCGTCGCTTCTGCGGGGTGTCTTCGGTGACGAACATCGTGTGCGCGTCCACGATGCGCGTGAACGTTCTCGTCTGCCGGGAAAGCACCTTCACTGCCGTGTCGAAATCCAGATTCGGAACCTGCAAGCGGATCGCGCGATCCGGCAGATCGCCGTCGAAAACCATCTTCACGCCAAATTGTCTGCCCGATTTCGTCGTACGCGCCGCGGGTCGTGCCGCGAAAGTCGAAATCATGAGTTCCGGGACTGATATCCAGACGCGGCAAACCGGCAAGGCGCGGGCCTTTTTCCGGGTCAGCTTCCTCGGGACTCGGCGGACAATTCCGCCAGGCGCTCCCGCGCCACGACGTAATTCGGGTCAATCTCCAGCGCCTCGTTCAGCAGTGCGCGCGCCGCCGGGAACATTGCCGGCAATGGCCTGGCGCTCGGCGGTATCCACGAGCGATTGAATGGCTTGAAATCGAGCGTGCTCCTTCAGCATCTTGTATTCCCGGTTGGACGGGTCGTAGGCGGCCGCTTCGGTATAGTCGGCCAATTCCGCTTTCCAGTCGCCGGACTGCTTCCGCGCGCGCCCGGCCTGATAAGCTTTTTGTGCGCGGTTCTTATCCGGGTGTGGCGGAGTTGAGGATGGCGCAGCGCTTGCAGGCGAGGCCGGTGGAGATTGCGGCGCGGCGGCGCGGGTTCGATTGCAGATTGGGGCCGGCCGGGAACTGCAATGAGCAATGCCGCGAATGCCGCGCCGAAAAACGCCTCGCGGCCATAACCAATCGGCTGGCCGGGGAACGAATTGCGAGGTGACAGCGGGGCTGATCATAGCTAGAATCATGTAGATGCCTATTCTACCGTCGGGGGAAGTACCAGGGCGGTAGAAACTTGCAAACTTGACCCCGGGCGATGGGGCGTGTACACTAGTTATTCCAGTTGCGAATGAGTTGCAACTAGAGAGGACCCCTCGCTTCTGCGGGCTCCGTTTTCGGGTGCGGGCTATGGCTTCCGCGCGGATGGCGCCATTGGCCGAAGCACGGAGCTCGTAAGGACTGGGAAAAGGACTGCTTTTGCTCTCCTCTTTTCTCATTGCTCTTCGTGAAGGTGTCGAAGCCGCCCTGGTCGTCGGCATCGTCCTCGTCTATCTGATCGCACCGGGCGCTCGAACCTGGCGCGCTGGGTGTGGGGCGGCGTGGTTGCCGCGGTGGCCTCCAGCCTGGCGGTGGCCATTGCGCTGGATCGCTGGAAGGTCAGCGAAGACGGATTCGAGGGCGTGCTCCTGCTGGTCGCCGCCGTTTTTGTGGTCACCATGATTATCTGGATGAACCGTGTGGCCCGGCACCTGAAGGCGGAAATCGAGAAGCGCGTTGAAAATCACGCCTCGAAATCCGAGCTGTCCGCGGGGATTGGCCTGGCCACGTTTGTTTATCTGATGGTGGTGCGCGAGGGCGCTGAACTCGCGCTGATTCTGCGCGCCGTGGAGCTTTCGTCGGAGGGCCTTGCGGTCTGGATCGGAACGATTCTGGGACTGGGCGTGGCGGTTGCCGTGGGAGTGTTCTTCTTCAAAGGAACGCTGAAAATTTCTCTCGGGAGATTTTTTTCGGCGACCAGCACGATTCTCATTATCGTCGCCATCCAACTGGCGCTGACCGGCGTTCATGAGTTGAGCGAAGCCATGTGGCTGCCCTCCAGCCGTGTGGAGATGGCCTACGTCGGTCCGATCGTTCGCAACGAGTTTTTCTTTTTCACTGTAATTCTCGGAGCGGCCACGCTGCTGGTGTTGCGCGAATGGATGGCCGCGCGCGGCCGGGCGGCACAAAATGTGCCGGACGCGGCGGAACGCCGGCGCCTCGAGTGGGAGCGACGCAAGCAGCGGCGCTGGGCATTCGCCTCGGCGTTCACCTGTACCGCCGTGATTCTGATTCTGGCCGCCGAATTCGCCTACGCCCGTGTGACCGCGACAACCGTGGCTAAATCGATCCAGTCGGACAACGGGGAAGTTCGCATTCCCCTCTCCGAGATCAGCGATTCGAATCTCCACATTTATAGCGTGGACGCCAGCGGGACAACCGTGCGATTCATGGTCATTCGGAAGCCGAATGGAAGCTGGGGCACCGCGCTGGATGCCTGCCTGATTTGCGGCACCGCCGGCTATCGCCAGGAAGGTTCGAACGTGATTTGCCGCAACTGCGCTTCCGCGATTTATGTTCCGACCATCGGCGAGGCGGGCGGGTGCAATCCGGTCGGGGTTCCTTCGCACACGGAAAGCGGCTCTCTGGTGATCGACGTCGCGAACTTGACCCAAGAGAGTGCCCGCGTCTCGAAATAGAAGCTGCGCGCATCCTGGATTATGTTTCTTCGAATTGTCAGCGATTCCTTCACGCGAAAGCCGCGCCGGAAAGTTCTTACGGCGGCGGCCCTGGCGCTGGGCATGGCCGTGGCCACGGCCACGCTGGAAGTGGCGCTCGACGTGGGCGACCGCCTGGCGCGGGAGTTCCGCTCGCTGGGCGCGAATCTGCTGGTCACGCCCCTCTCCGATACGCTTCCGCTCGAAATTGGCGGAGTCGACTACCGGCCGGTTAACTCCGGCGCGTATTTGCCGGTCAGCGATCTCGGCAAGTTAAAAACCATTTTCTGGCGCAACAACGTGATGGGGTTTGCCCCGTTTCTCGACGTCCCCGTGGCCATCGCAGCGCAGGTTTCGCGGGGGGAGGCGCAGGGCGATTCCCAAGGAGAGTTGATTGGAACGTGGTACAGCCACTCGGTACCGGTGCCCGACGGAAGCGCGTTCACCACAGGAATTTCGGCCACCGATCCCTGGTGGCATATCGACGGCCGATGGTTTTCCGATTCTGCGAGCGAAGCGGTGGCGGGTTCGGAGTTAGCGCAGCGTTTAAATTTGCACGCGGGAAGCAAAGTTGACCTCGTGGCCGGGGGCCAGACGCTGACGCTTACGATCACCGGAATCGTTTCGACCGGAGGACGTGAAGACAACTCGATCCTCGCGCCTTTGGCGGTTGCGCAAAGCCTGGCAGGCCGGCCGGGCCAGTACCGTCGCCTGCTGGTGAGCGCGCTGACGAAACCGGCGGATGCATTTTCCGAACGCGATCCCGCCACCATGACGCCGGCGGAATACGACCGCTGGTATTGCAGCCCCTACATTTCCTCGATCTCGCACCAGATCCAGCAGCAACTGCCGGGCGTCGAGGTGCGCGCAATTCGCCAGGTCGCCGAGGGCGAAGGGCGAATTCTCAAGCGGGTCAGCGGTCTGATGTGGATTGTCACCATCGCGGCGCTGTTTGCCGCGGCGCTGGCGGTGGGCGCGACTTCGGCCACCACGGTGCTCGAGCGGCGCTCGGAAATCGGATTGATGAAGGCGCTGGGCGCGGGCCGCTGGGCGGTCAGCTCATTCTTTGTTGCCGAGCAACTGTTTCTGGCGTTGGTCGGCGGCATCCTGGGATACGCGCTGGGAATTGTGCTGGCGCGCGCCCTGGGCGTGGGAATTTTTGGCGTCGCTCCGGAGCTTCGCTGGATTCTGCTTCCGATTGTCCTGGTCCTCGCTGCGGTCGTAGCGCTACTTGGAAGTCTCCTTCCGCTTGGGCGCGCCTCGCGCGTCGATCCTGCTCCTGTGCTGCGGGGCGAGTAGGGAAGTGTCGCACCGCTCGATGTTCCTGCGAATATTATGGAAATTGCTGGGGGCCAGCCGGGGACGCCTGACTGTGGCGCTGATTGCGCTCACGAGCGGTGCAGCCATCTGCTCCGCACTGCTCAACGTGAATTTAGATGCGGAGCGGAAACTGACGCAGGAGTTCCGCACGCTGGGCGCCAACGTCGTGATCGCTCCTCAGGCCGGCCCTGGCAATGAACCCGCGCTGGCCGACGCCGCCGTTCTGGACCGCATTGCCGCGCTGCGCCTGCCGCGGATCGTGGCTACCGCTCCCTATCTTTACGTGGCGGCCAATTCCGGCACGCAGCCCGTGATTCTCGCCGGCACCTGGTTCGATCAGGTGGCCAAAATGAATTCCTGGTGGAAACTCGAAGGCGGCTGGGTCTCCTCTCGCGACGATCATGAGCATTGCCTGGTGGGCTTTACCGCGGCCCGGCAACTGGGGCTTGCGCCGGGCAGTTCGGTTCAATTGCGCTCCGGTGATCACAATATTTCTTTGACGGTTGCGGGAATCGTGACCACGGGCGGCGCCGAAGATAATCAAATTCTCACGAACCTCGACTCCGCCCAGGCCCTGGCCGGATTTCCGAGGCGCGTGAGTCTCGTGCAGCTGAGTGTTTCCGGAACGCCTGCCGAGATCGAGGGAGTAACGCACGCGCTGGCGGAACATTTGACCGGGCTCGAGGTGCGGCCGGTGCGGCAAATTGCTGCCGCTGAGGGCACGATTCTGCGGCGCATTCAGAGTTTGATTTTTTGGACCATCGCGCTGATTCTGATTCTGTCCATGCTTGGCGTGCTGGCATCCATGGCGGCTCTGGCGATGGAGCGCCGGCGGGACGTGGGCCTGATGAAGGCGCTGGGGGGAACCGTGCCGCGCATCATGCGGCTCTTTCTCGCCGAGGCGGGCACGCTTGGCGCGCTGGGGGGCCTGCTTGGTTTTCTGGTTGGGGTGATCCTGGCTCGCTGGATCGGCGAGCGCGTGTTCGGCGTGGTGATTTCGGCGCGCTTGGAAGTTTTACCCATCACGATCGCATTGACGATCGGCGTGGCGCTGGCCGGGGCGTTTCCGCTGCGCCTGCTCGGGCGCGTGCGCCCGGCGGAAATTCTGCGAGGAGAATGATGGCGCCGCTTGTTCAGGTCGAGCAACTCGAAAAGCGCTTTGGCGAAGTGCGGGCGCTCGACCGCGTGAGTTTTGAGGTGGAGGCGGGCGAGTGGATCGCCATCATGGGGCCGTCCGGCTCGGGCAAGACCACTCTCATCAACATTCTCGGGGGTCTCGACCATCCGACGGACGGCCGCGTCGTGGTCGACGGCCTGGAAATCGGCAATCTTGGCGAGCGCGAATTGACCCGTTACCGCGCTGACAAAATCGGTTTCGTGTTCCAGCAATTTCATCTGGTTCCCTATCTCACGGCCCTGGAAAATGTGATGCTGGCCCAATACTTTCACAGCATCACGGATGAAAAAGAGGCCGCTGAAGCACTCATCCGCGTGGGCCTTGGCGATCGCGTGAATCACGTCCCTTCGGAGCTTTCCGGCGGCGAGCAACAGCGCGTGGCCATCGCCCGAGCTCTGATCAACCAGCCGAAAGTCATTCTCGCCGACGAGCCCACGGGCAATCTCGACGAAGCCAATGAGGCGGTCGTCCTGAAGCTGATGCACGAGCTCCATGAGTTGGGCCATACCATTCTGGTGGTGACCCACTCGCAGGCCATCGGTAACCTTGCTGACCGCCGTGTGGAACTCGATCATGGCCGCCTGGCTCGAATCACCATTCCTTCGCTGGCCAAGGAGTAACAGACCAACCCATGCCCATTCCGATTGACGCGCGAAGGAAGCCGGCGGCGGTAAAGGTGCACGTTTCCTCCGGAGCTGGGGTCGACATCACCTGGGCTGACAACCATGCGAGCCACTACGATTTCGCCTACCTGCGCGAGCAGTGTCCCTGCGCAATGTGCAACGACGAACGGATGAAAAAAGCAGCCGGCCAGGAAAAGGACGAACAGTTAAAAAAAGAGAATCCGTCGCATCCCGCCGCGCCGGGGCTCAGTTCGCCGCTGCTCCCCCTCTACAAGCCGAAGCTCACGGCCAAAGCCGCGCATGCCGTCGGCAACTATGCCCTGCAGATTGACTTTAACGACGGCCACGCCACCGGGATTTTCAGCTTCGATTACCTGAGGACCATCTGCCCCTGCCAGGAGTGCGCCCGGGAATACCGGCAAGAGTCCGACCGCTGAATCGTCGGGCGGGGCCCGGGTGGGGCGGTAACTCCTCGGCTACATGGCCCTTTTGTAGCACGGGACGCCCCGCTCCGTTCTCACGTATGATTTTGGTCTAAGCCCCTCCCCCGGAGGATTTCAGTGTCGTCCCATCAACTTGCATATCCGCAAAAGCGTCGTAGTACCCGCATTGAGCAAACCGTTCCGCTCGTGGTCCAGGGCGTGGGCGCGTTGCGCGAGCCCTACCAGGAGCAGGTCTCGACCCTGACGATCAGTTGCCACGGATGCACCTACCAATCCAAGCACGAGGTGATTCAGGGTGAGACTGTTTATCTGGACATCAAACCGAGCTCCGGCCAGTCCGTAGGATATTCCAGCAAGGCTCGAGTGAAGTGGGCCCAAAAGGTTGCCGCCAAGGATCGGCCGTTCCAAATCGCCGTCGAGCTGGAAAACGCTGGGAACGTATGGGGCATCGCCGCCCCGCCCACCGATTGGTTCCCTCCTCAGCTTCCGGAAGCGACAGAGGCCGCCGGCTCTGGGCGAGAGCTAAAGGTCGTGAGCCGCAAGGAACAACAAATCGTCGCCGTGCCGGATGGCGGAGCGGGCCGGATCACGGCTGCGGAAAAAAAGGAAGCTCCCGGGGCTTCCGCGGCCCCGCTTGCCCAGCTGATGTTCGGCCTCAGTGAACAGATTCAAACCATGGCCGCCGAAGCCGCGGCCTCCGCGCTCATCAGTGAGAAGGGCAGGCTGCTCGACGAGTTTCGCTCGCAGATCCGCGAAGAAGCCATCAAAACGATCCAGTCCGCCGTAATGGCCTCCAAGGACGTGATCATTCGCCAGGCGATGAAGGATCTGAGCGAAGCGCATGAGGCCGGCGCTCGAAGCAATTACGCGACCTGGATGAAGAAAGTCCAGCTGGACATGGAAAGCGCCCGGCAACATGTGGTCACTCAAGAAAGCGAAGCCAGCCAGCGCCTGGACGGCATGGCGGGCGGCGCCATCGAGCGTGTAAAACGCAATATGGAAACGATTCGCACGGAAACTGTGGAGCGATTCGTGACCCGGCTGCGTGAGCAGGTTGTGCCGACGCTTTCGGAAGCCAAGGACTCCATCCAGAAGCTGGAAGCCTCCGGGACCGCGTTCAAGAGGGAATCGGAGGCAATATCCGCGGCCTTTGATCACCAGCTCGAAAACCGGGCCAACTCAAGTTTGGCCAGGGCGCATGAGGAATTGGAAAAGTACTCCATTACCATCGCCGTCAAAACCAACGAAACCCTGGTAAACCTCTATCAGAATTTCGAAAAGGCGGCCCAGGAAAGCATGGAGTCTGTGCTGGCCACCCTGGGAAGTCAGATGAACTCCATGATGCAGGAAAAAGCCGCGGAGGTTTCCCGGCAATTTTCGGACGGGATCGAAGACTATACACGCAGCTACCTCGATTCCATCAGCAAATCCATCGCCCAGATTCCTCACAACTTCCCGGTCCACTCCGGCCAGTAGCCGCAGGCCGCACGACTTCGTCGCGAAACACCTCAGATTCACGGTGCCCGCCTGTCGAACACGGCAGGCGGCCTTCCTTTTGGGCGTACTTACAAATGGGCCTGCCTCTTGGCCGAAGGGTGCGCGGTCGCCTTGCGCCGCACCGTCAACTCCTTGGGATGCTGTCTTTTTGCGTCTCTTTGCGTGTGGACTGGGCCTCATAAAGATGCCATAATGAATTCTTTATACTTTTCTTACGTAATATGTCATCGACACCTGCCGGCCAAGCGTCTGAATCCTCTCCCCTGATAACCGTGCCTCGCGTCATCGTCGCGACAACCGCGATGCTGACTTTCATTTCTTTTTGGCGAGCCGCCGCAATCGTCTTGAACGATCTGGCATCTTCCGCCTACTACGCCGGCGGTGAGTCGGAAAGCTTCATCGGCAAGTCCGCGCCCTGGTTCATTCTGGGAGTCATGCTCTTCTCATATTGCGTGCGCGCCGTTTACGTCGAAAGCTGCAGCATGTTCGTCCGCGGGGGCGTGTACCGCGTGGTCAAGGAAGCTCTGGGCGGGACGCTGGCGAAGTTTTCGGTCTCTGCGCTGATGTTTGATTACGTTCTGACGGGCCCTATCAGCGGAGTATCCGCCGGTCAATATTTGGCGGGCCTCCTCAATGAGTTGTTTGCCTACTTTCATGTGGGCATCGCGCTTTCCGAGAACTCGACTGCGGCATTTTTTGCGGTCCTGGTCACGCTGTTTTTTTGGTGGGAGAACATCAAGGGCGTCCATGAATCCAGCGACAAGGCGCTGAAAATCATGCAGGTGACCACCGTGATGGTGGTGATCCTGATTGTCTGGTGCTCGTACACGATTTGGCTTCGCGGCGCGCACCTTCCGCCGCGCCCCACGCCCGCACACATCCAGCTGGACAAGAGGTCTCTCGGCTGGCTTTACGGCAGCCAGATCGTGCGCATGATTCCTGCGATCGCGGTGTTCGTGGGCCTCGGCCATTCGGTCCTGGCTATGAGCGGGGAAGAATCTCTCGCGCAGGTCTATCGCGAGATCGAAGCGCCCAAGCTGCCAAATCTGAAAAAGGCCGGGTTGATCATCTTCATTTACAGCCTGCTTTTCACCTCCCTCGTATCGTTTTTCGCGGTGATGATTATTCCCGACCACGTGCGGGGCCAGTACCTGGAGAATCTGATCGGCGGATTGTCCATGAGTTTGGAGGGCCCGTTCGCCCTGCGGCTGGCCTTCCACATCTTCGTCGTGGCGGTCGGAACGCTGATCCTGGCGGGCGCCGTGAACACGGCAATTGTGGGATCGAACGGCGTCCTGAATCGCGTCTCCGAGGATGGGGTGCTGGCGGACTGGTTCCGGCAGCCGCACCGCAGGTTCGGCACATCGCATCGCATCATTAATCTCGTCGTGTTATTCCAGATCGTCACGATCATCGCCAGCCGCGGCGACGTCACGTTTCTCGCCAACCTGTACGCATTCGGCGTGATCTGGAGCTTCACGATGCAAGGGGTTGCCGTGTTGGTGATCCGGTACACGCATCCCGGCGATCGCGAGTACCGCGTCCCGTTGAATTTTCACCTCTTCGGGAAAGAAATTCCCATGGGCCTGGCGCTGATCACCTTGACTCTATTTCTCATCGCGGTCGTTAACCTGTTTACCAAGCCGAGCGCGACGGTCGCCGGTCTGATCTTCTCTTTCATTATGTTCGGCGTTTTCACGGTGTCGGAGCGAATCACGCAAAAGAATCGCGGCGGCGCGCATGTGGAAATGGACCAATTCAACGTGACCGCGCAGGAAGACCTCACCCGGCAGTCCGTCGGAGTACGGCCCGGGAGCGTTCTCGTGCCGGTCAGCAATTATCATGCGCTGTACCACCTGCAGGCGGTTTTGGACAAAGTTCGGACGGACCGCCGGGACATTGTCGTGATGCACGTTCGCCTTCTACGCCGGGCTGCTTCGGGATCGAGCGAACTCGAAGCCGAACAGCTCTTTGGAAGCGTCGAGCAATTTCTTTTCACCAAAGCGTTGTCGCTGGCCGAAAAACGCGGCAAGCCGATTCGCCTGGCGGTGGTTTCCGGCAACGATCTGTGGGGCGGAATTCTGAATGCCGCCGTGAAGCTCGAAGCCAGCACAATCGTTCTGGGACGCTCGGGCAAGGTATCGCTTGCCGAAGAGGCCCGGGAGATCGGCCTCGCCTGGGAACAACTCCCCGATCCGCGCCCGCAATTTAACCTGGAAATTTTTAATCCCGGCGGGCAGCGCGAATTTTTCCTGCTCGGCCCGCACGCGCCGAATCTTACGTCCAACGAAGTACGCCTAGTGCATCGCCTGTGGCTTCGGTTCAGCGATCTGGTGGCCCCCGATGAGCTTCATCACCACGATGTCGTGCACTTCGCTCTCGACGAAGTGATGAAGGAATTGGAAGACGGAAAAGAGTCCGATGTTGCCGCCCGCCTGAAAGAGCACATCAATAAGAATAAATCTGCCCAGACGAAGCAGTAAGTAGCACAGGCTTCAGCCTGTGGATCTTTGCGTCGCGCGGGAGATCATGCAGGAAGCCTCTGCGATTCTCCGCTTACGCGGGGCGAAGCTCCGAAGTGCACTGCGCGCACTTGGTGGCTTTGGCCGGAACGGTGCTCAGGCAATAGGGGCATTCACGCGTGGCGGGCGCCGCCGCGGGTGCCGGCTTGGGCGCGAAGCGATTCACCTGCCGCACCAGAAGAAATACGGCAAAGGCCACAATCAGAAAATTGATGATCGTATTCAGGAACACGCCGTAATTCAATGTCGCGGCGCCTGCCGCTTTGGCCGCCGCGATTGTGGGGTACTCCGTGCCGGAAAGGTTGACGAAAAGATTGGAAAAGTCGACGTGGCCGAGCAGCCGCCCGATCGGCGGCATCAAAATATCCTGCACAAACGAGTTGACGATTTGCCCGAATGCGGCGCCGACAATGATGCCGACGGCCATGTCGAGCACGTTGCCCCGCATCGCGAATTCCTTGAATTCCTTGATCATCGAAGGCTCCATTCCATTGAGGAAAATTGACGACGAGTGAATCGCGAAACCCCGATCTGGAACTTGCTGCGATACCCAGGCCCGATTCCTAATCTCTGTAGCGCCCGCCTTCAGGCGGGCGCCAATGCCGCCGAATACCCCCCGGAACGAGGTGTTGCAATAGCCCGCGAAACGAACCCCCGTTGCGTCGAAGCTTCAGCCCTGGTGTTCGACCTCGCCCGCCGTCGCTTGAAATCCACGCTTAATCCGTGCGCAGCGAAAGCACAGCCGCTAGAAAGCCCCGCAATACCAGCACGGCTCCGGCCGACGCCAGCATGATCCCTACCCAGCGAAATTCCAAAAACACCAGCGACAGCATCATGAATCCCACCAGGACCAGCGAAGCGCCCCCAACGCGCGACACCAGCACCACCGACGTTCGCGCCGCGCGCGCCGTTTTCACCCATCCCCGCACGCCCCAATAAATCAGCACCGCCCCCAGCCCCAGCCATGCGGGGCTCCGCGGATTGAAGCTCGGGGGATTGAGGAACCGGTTGTTCAATCCAAGCCAAACCAGAACGCCGCCGAGCAGGATAAAAATAAACTCGGTCATCATCCGGAATAAGTTGGCCGGGCTTAACATGGGCGTATTTGGCGATCAGGCCTTTTCGATCCGCACGGACTTCAACTCGACGGGTTGTTTCGGCTTGTCATTCGCTCCGCGCGGCACCTCGGAAATCTTGGTGGCAATGTCCATTCCTTCGACAACCTCGCCGAAAATGGTGTGCTTGTTGTCGAGCCACGGCGTCGCCGCCACGGTGATGAAAAACTGGCTGCCGTTCGTGCCCGGCCCTGCGTTGGCCATGGAGAGCTTTCCCGGCTTGTCGTGCTTCAAGTCCTTATGGAACTCGTCGGCGAAGCGATAGCCGGGATCGCCGGTTCCCGTTCCCAGCGGGCATCCGCCCTGAATCATGAATTGGGGGATAACGCGGTGGAAAACCAGGCCGTCGTAAAACGGCCGCTTCACTTTTTGCCCGGTCTTGGGATCCTTGAATTCCTTGGACCCTTCCGCCAAGCCCACGAAATTCGCGACCGTCTGCGGGGCTTCCTTTTCAAACAGGCGGATGACGATCTTCCCCTGCGTGGTATCAAAAACAGCGTACGTACCTGGTGCGCGGCTCACGACTGCCTCCTGTGGAAAGCGAAATGCGCTGGCATTATCACCCATTCCGGGCGGCGAGGCCATAGTTGCCCCCGAAAATACAGCGCTGATAATTTATCGGAGCGCCCGCGCTCGCCGGAGTGCTAAACTTCGTCTTCTCGCGGTTTGCATCGAAGCGCCAGGCTGGTGAATCCAATCACAGGCAGGGAGAGAACCACTTGAACAACGTCATTATCATCGGAAGCGGCTGCGCTGGACTGACGGCCGCGATCTACGCGGGCCGCGCCAATTTAAAACCTATTGTGATCGACGGCTTTGAGCCGGGCGGACAGCTCTCGCTCACCACCATGGTCGAGAATTTTCCGGGCTTTCCCGACGGCATCCTCGGTCCCGATCTGATTGAAAACATGCGCAAGCAGGCGCAGCGTTTCGGCGCGGAGTTCAAGTCAGGGGCCATCACCGACGTCGATTTGAGCGACCGCCCGTTTAAGATCACCGCCGGCAATGACACCTACGAGGCGCGCTCGCTGATCATCGCTGCCGGCGCGACCGCCCGCCTCATGGGACTTGAGTCCGAGCGCAAATTGATCGGCTACGGCGTTTCGACCTGCGCCACGTGCGACGGATATTTTTTCCGCGGCAAGGACATCGCCGTCGTTGGCGGTGGCGACTCCGCGATGGAGGAAGCCAATTTTCTTTCGCGCTTCGCCAGCAAGGTTTACCTGGTGCACCGGCGCAGGGAATTTCGAGCCTCGAAAATCATGGTGGACCGCGCGCGCGCCAACGAAAAAATTCAGTTCGTCACGCCCGTGGTGGTCGAAGACATCTCCGATGTGACCAAGGGCGGCGTGGAAAACATGATTCTGCGCGATACCGAAACCAATCAGACCTCCAAGCTGCCCGTCGAGGGCGTGTTCATCGCCATCGGGCACGTGCCGAACACCAAGGTTTTTAGAGGCAAGCTGGACATGGACGAAAACGGCTACCTGATCACCCATCACGGCAGTCAGACCAAGATCCCCGGCGTGTTTGCCGCGGGCGATGTGCAGGACCACCGCTACAAGCAGGCCGTGACCGCCGCCGGCTCGGGCTGCATGGCCGCCATCGACGCCGAAAAATTTCTCGAGGCACATCCCGACCGCTGAATCCGCTTCTCACTTTCAGATAAGGCGTCGCCGCCACACTTCCCATGTTACGCGCGCTGCTGCTCGAACTGGCAAAAAGCTCCCGGCTTCGCCGCTGGATAACTTCCCACGGCATCACTCGCCGCATGGCCAGCCGGTTTGTTCCCGGCGAAGAGTTGGCTCAGGCTCTGGAGGCCGCTCGCGCCACCAACAGGGCCGGAATGTCCGCGAGCCTGGATCACCTTGGCGAAAACGTAGTGACGCGCGAGGATGCGGAACGCGCGCGCGGGTCTTACACGGAAGCGCTGGCGCGCATCGCGTCGCAGGGAGTTGAGGCCAATGTTTCGCTCAAGCTGACGCACCTGGGCCTCGATCTGGGCGGTGAGTTTTGCGCCGAGCAACTGCGCATTGTCACGCGCCTTGCCGGGGAACTTGGAAATTTTGTGCGCGTGGACATGGAAGGGTCGGCCTACACGGACCGCACGCTGCGCATGGTGAAGCAGGTCCGCGCGGAAACAGCTTCGGTGGGAACGGTGATTCAGGCTTACCTCTACCGCAGCGAAGAAGATGTCCGTGAATTGCTGGACATCGGCTGCCGCATCCGTCTGGTGAAAGGCGCGTACAAGGAACCTTCGCGAATCGCGTTTCGCCGCAAAAAGGACGTGGACGCCAATTTCATCAAGCTCATGAAGATCCTCCTTCCCAGTGGCATTTACCATGCTCTGGCCACGCACGATCCCAGGATGATCGAGGCCGCCATCCGTTTCGCCGCCGAGCAGAACATCACCAAGGACAAGTTTGAATTTCAAATGCTATACGGAATTCGCACCGACCTGCAGAATCGCCTGGCGCGGCAGGGCTATCGCGTGCGCGTGTACATTCCATTCGGCAAGGATTGGTTTCCATACTTCATGCGGCGGCTCGCGGAACGCCCCGCCAATTTACTGTTCTTCGCCAGGAATTTCTTTCGCGGGGCCGCGCGCCGACCTTAGTTTTTGAGCAGCACGGGCTTCAGCCTGTGAGGGTTAGTCCCGGCAGAGCTGAAGCCCCACAGACTGAAGTCTGTGCTACTGGCTTTACCGAACCTCGATGAGCGAAAATAAGTTCATGCGCGCGATGATCCTGGATGGGCCCGGCAAACCTCTTGCGCTTCGTGAATATCCTCTTCCCGAACCTGGGGAGCGCCAGGTTCAGCTCCAGGTGCTGGCCTGCGCCGTATGCCGCACTGACCTGCACGTGGTCGACGGCGAACTCCCTAATCCGAAAGTTCCCTTGATCCTCGGCCACGAAATCGTGGGGCGCGTAACGCGCCTTGGAAAAGGAACCAGCCTGCTTTCAGTCGGGCAGCGTGTCGGCGTGCCCTGGCTTGGCTGGACGGACCGCGAGTGCTCCTATTGCCGCGCGGGCCAGGAAAATCTTTGCCCGAACGCACTCTTCACCGGCTACACACTCGACGGAGGCTACGCCGAAAACACCGTTGCCGACGAGCGCTACTGCGTCCCGATTCCCGAATCGTATTCGGACATCGCGGCCGCTCCGCTGCTCTGCGCGGGACTCATCGGCTATCGTTCGCTGGTTCGCACCGGCGACGCAAAACGGCTGGGCATTTACGGCTTCGGCGCCGCGGCGCACATCATCGCGCAGGTGGCGCGCCATCAGGGCCGCAGCTTTTACGCCTTCACGCGGCGCGGTGACCAGAACGCCCAGCAATTTGCCAAAGAACTGGGAGCGGTGTGGGCCGGCGCGTCGGACGAACGTCCGCCTGAAGAATTGGACGCCGCGATCATTTTCGCGCCGGTTGGCGCGCTCGTTCCCGCGGCTCTGGCCGCCGTGCGCAAGGGAGGCACGGTGGTGTGCGGCGGCATCCATATGAGCGACATCCCTTCGTTTCCATACGAATTGCTGTGGGGAGAGAGAACGGTCACCTCGGTCGCCAACCTGACGCGCAAAGACGCCGCCGAATTCATGAGCATTGCGCCCAACGTGCCCGTGCGCACCAGCACGCAGCCATTCGCCCTGGAGCAGGCCAACGAGGCATTGAGCCGGTTGCGCGGCGGAAAACTGCAGGGCGCGGCTGTTTTGAAGCCGTAGAGGCGCGGCTTGTCGCGTCCCCGATTGGCCTCGCACAGGCGGAGCACGGTCCTGCGCAGAACAATGTCCGCACCCTTCGGCCCTGCACTTAGCCCGGGTCCTTAATTTTTGATCCGATTCGAGTCCCAACAATCCCGCAAATCGTGACAGTGACGCAAGCCCGCGCCAATCGAGACGTGATATACTTTTTCCGAGGAGAACCGGCTTGTGAAGTCGCCGGTTTGATGATATAAACCGATACTTTCCATGCAAAAGTAATACGGTTTTTTAAGCATTTGATATCCCTCGAAGGAGAGTCACGATGGCGTATGTAATCGCGGAGCCTTGTATCGGAACGAAGGACACTGCGTGCGTCGATGTATGTCCCGTCGATTGCATTCATCCGCGCAAGGACGAACCTAAATTCGAGTCCGAGCCCCAGCTGTACATCAGCCCGGTGGAGTGCATTGACTGCGGCGCCTGCGTACCGGTTTGCCCGGTAACGGCTATTTTTGCCCTGGAAGATTTGCCGGAAAAGTGGGCTCACTTTACGCCCATTAACGCGGATTGGTACACCAATCAAGGCTGAGCCAGGCCGTCCGAAAACGGCAACTTGTCCAAGTGGGTTTTCGTGCGGCGCGACCTTTTGCAAAAGAAGCGCGCCGCATTTTTTTGAGAAGTCCGGTCGCGGCGGAGTTCAGCGGCGGAGGGGCGCTTAAGCTCGCGATCCGTTCTCGTTTTCTCAGGCACCTGCTGGCAAGAATCTTCGTCTCACCGCGGTAGTTTGATACCTGGCGCCCGGTACCTTTCATTGGAGAATACTTGACCCGGAGCCGGAGTCAGAGGAGCCTCACATTGTCATCCACGCGAACGCCAAAGTCTCTGCAAGTCGAAGAAGTCTCGGCCAGCCGGCAAAATCCTCGGAGCAAGGCTGAAAGCAAAATCGTACCTGCCGTAGCCACCATCGCCGGGACGGCGACAGCCGTTCCGCCTCACGTGCTGTCCCGCGAAGTCGTTAAAAATCGCATTGGCGGCGTCTTCGGGCTCGACGGCGCCCGGCTTGAGGCCATCCGTGAAGTGGTCGACAATTCCGCCATCGATCAGCGTTACAGCGTGTTCCCGCCGGATTACACCATCGAGCCCCGCCCGCTGGCGCAGATCAACGCGGAGTATCAGGAAAAATCCGTCGAGCTGGGCCTGCAGGTGGCCGAGCGGGCCCTGGCGCAAGCCGGAATGGTGCCCGCCGATGTGGACTTGCTCATGACCGTGTCTTGCACGGGCGTCATGATTCCTTCGCTTGACGCGCATCTCGCAACCATCATGGGTTTTCGTCCGGACGTGCGGCGCCTCCCGGTCACGGAACTTGGCTGCGCGGCCGGCGCCGCGGGCCTCGCGCGCACCTGGGAATACCTGACCGCGTTCCCCGATCGCACTGCGCTGCTGATCGCCGTCGAGATTCCCACGCTCACCTTTCAGCGCAAGGATGCTTCCCAGGCCAACCTCATTTCGGCCGTGCTTTTCGGTGACGGAGCGGCGGGTGTGGTCGTCACGGGGCGCGAAGCGCCCGGGCCGCGCATTCTGGCGTCTGAGTGCTTTTTGTTCCCCGATTCCCTCGCTGCGATGGGCTTCGATTTGCGCGATTCAGGTTTCCACATCGTGCTGTCCAAGGACGTGCCCGAGCTGATCCGTGAACGGGTCAAGGATCTGGCGGAAGGCTTCCTGGCCCGCCAGGGTTTGCGGCGCGAGGACATTTCCGCATTTCTTCTGCATCCGGGCGGTCAAAAGCTACTGTCCTACATGCAGCAGGAATTGGGCCTGGAACGCTCCGACACGGAAATTTCCTGGGACATCCTGCGCCGCTACGGCAATCTTTCGAGCGCCAGCGTCCTGTTCATTCTGAACGAATGGCTAGTCCAGAAAGAGATGCCCTCTGGAAGCTATGGACTTCTGATGGCGTTCGGGCCTGGATTCACGGCGGAAATGCTCCTGCTGCAATGGCCATGACGTTCGCCTATATTGTCCTGCTTGTGCTTGTCGGGATCGAGCGGCTCGCAGAATTATGGATTTCGCGGCGCAATGAGCACCGGCTGGAAAAGCAGGGCGTTCGCAAAATTCCCGAACCAAATTTTCGCTGGATGGTCATGGTGCACACCTGCGTTCTCGTAGGCGCCGGCGCCGAGGTCCTCTTTCTTCACCGTCCTCTGATTCCCGTTCTGGCCGTCACGATGACGATTGTATTCATCCTCTCCAATGTCCTGCGCTGGTGGGTGATCCATTCCCTGGGGGGACACTGGACTGTGGAAGTCATGGAATCCTCGCAAATAAAAGTGGTGAGTTCCGGACCCTACCGCTGGGTGCGGCACCCGAATTATGTTGGAGTGGTAGCCGAAATATTTTCCCTGCCTTTGATCCATACGGCCTGGATCGCTTCGCTTTTCGGTACCCTGGGATATCTGGCGGTTCTGCGAGGCAGGTTAAAAATCGAAGACGGCTTTCTGATGTCGAATCCCAACTACCGCCTGACCATGGGCCAGAAGCCCAGATTTTTTCCGCGAAGCCTCTAACAGCACGGCTTGCGCCCGCGGGCCGGGTTCAATTCAAACTTCAAGACGACTTCGCCGTTCTCCGCCTGATTTTGGGAGGTTCCCGGCTCTCCAGAACATTCCCCGATTCCAAGGCCGCGAGCCAACCGCGGACCGCCTCGCGGAGCGCTTCGATCTCAAGCCCCCCGTGAACCTCCGGGAAACAATCCAGCTTCCGTAGTCCGGCGTGAAGCAGGTTCCGCGTCCCCCGCAGGTTGGCGCGTGAAAAATGATGAAACGCAGCGGCCACTTGGATCAGCCCCTGTAGAAACATTTTGTCGGGGTTCGGCGTTTCCAGCCACAGTTCCTCCCAATGCTCGTGGGCGTCGTAGAAGTGGGCGGAATTAAACGCTTCAAGACCTTTTTGATAAAGCCGATCTTGCTCGTGTAATTCCAGGTGCTTTTTGGGAGCTTGCGCCATCTGAAATTATGATCACGGCATCATAGCAGACCGGCGGGTGCCATGCGCTCCACGCCCGCGGACGCGGCAGTTCGTAATCGTGGCAATCGCGCATTTGAATTTCTCCCGCCACGACTACCCGCGCTATTATGGTTGGTCTGCGCAGTCACGAGGTCCTTGCGTGCAGAAATTCAGTTTGGTTTTGCTCATCCACGCTCACCAACCCGTCGGCAATTTTGGCGATGTAATGGAACGCACCTACGAGCGGTCTTACCTGCCGTTTATCGAGTGCGTCACGCGCCATCCCCGCATCCGTCTGGGCTTGCACTATTCCGGCCCGCTGCTCGAGTGGCTGGCTGAAAAGCACCCCGAGTATATTCAGCGCATCGCCGAGCTTGTGGCCCGCGGCCAGGTGGAGATCGCGGGCGGCGGATTCTACGAGCCGATTCTCATTGCCATTCCTCACCAGGATCAACTGGAGCAGCTCGCCAGACTAAGCGATTTTATCGCCCACCATTTTGGCAAACGGCCGGCTGGCGCGTGGCTTGCCGAACGCGTGTGGGAGCCCCAATTGCCGGCGGTGCTCTCCGACGCGGGCATCGATTATACGCTGGTCGACGACAGCCACTTTCTTACCGCGGGGCGGGAGATGCCGGAGCTTTTCGGCTATTACATTGCCGAGGAATGCGGCAAGACGGTGAAGATCATTCCCGGTCTTCAGGAGCTTCGCTACCTGCTTCCCTTTGGCAGCGTCGAGGATTCCGTCGCGTTCCTGCGGCGCTCCGCCAACGATCATCCGGGCGGAATGGCCACTATGGGCGACGACATGGAGAAATTTGGCGGCTGGCCGCACACCTACGAACACTGCTACCGTGACGGCTGGCTGGATCGCTTCTTCAGCGCCGCCGAGGCCAGCTTCGATTGGCTGGAAACGGTTCCTCCCTGCGAAGCTCTGGCGGCCCACGCCCCCCTCGGACGCGTCGATCTGCCCACGGCGTCCTACACGGAAATGATGGAGTGGGTGCTGCCCACTTCTGTGCGCCAGAAGTTCCACGCGCTCCTCGAGGAATTTTCCGGCCGGCCCGATGCGCGGCGATTCCTGCGCGGAGGATTCTGGCGCGGGTTCTTCAGCAAATACGCGGAATCCAATCTCTTGCACAAAAAAATGCTGCGGGTTTCCTCGAAGCTGCGAGGCACGGCCGGCAAAGGCTCGCGAAAAAATTCCAAAGCCGAGCAGTTGCGCGCCGGCGGCATCACGCAGCTGATGCGCTCGCAGTGCAATGACGCTTACTGGCATGGAATCTTTGGCGGCCTCTACGCCCCGCACCTGAGGACCTCCCTGTGGCGCGATTTGGTTCGCGCCGAGACCACCGCCGATGCTCTTCAGCACGGCGCGAAGCCCTACCGGGCCATGACTCTGCTGGACTTCGACTCCGACGGCAGGCAGGAAATCGAACTCACCTCGCCGAAATTCGCAACCCTCTTCAGGCCCTCCGACGGCGGAACGATCAGTGTGCTGGATTTTCGCCCCAGCGCGGTCACTCTGATCAACTCGCTGCAACGGCGCGTCGAGGCCTATCATTCCCGCTTGCAGAATGCCGCTCAGTTCGCCGCCAAAGTTGCCTCGATCCATGACCAGACGCTGACGAAGGAGCCAGGCCTCGAAAAATATTTGAAATACGATCGCTGGGCGCGAAACGCGTTTCGGCTTTTGCTGTTTGCTCCGGGTAAAACGCACCCGGACTACGACGCCCTGCGTCTCGAAGAGGGCGCCGCTTTTGCCGGAGGCGATTACCGCGTTGAGCACGCCTCCGCGGACGAAATCAAGCTGGGAATCCAGGCGCCCCTGCGCCAGGCGATCGCGGCGGCCGATCCGGACTGCATTCTGTGCGCCACAAAGAGTTTCCGATTTGAAGACCACGAGCAGGGCTTTGACGTTCATTGCCGCGTCGAGCTTGCGCCCAGGGGCTCCGCGTCTCCGGCGGCGCCGACCGGCGGTTCCGCACAATTCACCGTGGGACTGGAAATTGTGCTGAATTTCCTGGCGCCCAACGTTCAGGACCGTTACTTCGAATTTGCAGGAGCGCGCAAACCTCTGGAATGGAGCGGCGTGGTCGAAGGGTCGAAGGTGCGTCTCGCGGATGAGTGGCAGGACGTGGCCACGGAAATCGAAGCGTGCAGCGCAAGCCAACTTTGGATTTCGCCGATTCAGACGGTTTCAGAATCGGAAGAAGGGTTTGAGCGCGTCTACCAGGGATCGCAGATCCTGGCGGTCTGGAACGTGACGCTGGACTCCGGCGGATCGTGGAGCTCTGAAACGGTCGTGCGCGTGAACGTGGCGCGAAGCGCTACTCAGTAGCACAGGCTTCAGCCTGTATGGTTTTAGTGACCGTGTAACAAAAACCCACAGGCTGAAGCCTGTGCTACTTTTAGCCTCACTCCGCGATCAGCAGGCTCTCTGCAAACGGCCACTCCGTGTCAATCCACTGTGAGTCGCATCGAAAGCCGTTGCGCCGCGCCATTGCGGCGATATCTTCCGCCCGATATTTGTGCGAACTTTCCGTCCAGATGGTTTCATCCTTCGCGAACGCTACGCTGCAGCCCGCTCGCGGAATCGTCACCAGTTGGTCTCCAAGCGAGCGCAAATGCATTTCCACGCGCTGGTGCTGCACGTTGTAGCGCGCTTCGTGCCGGAACGCCGAAACATCGAAATCCGCGCCCAGCTCCCGGTTGATACGCGCGAGAAGATTCAGATTGAACGCCGCAGTCACTCCGATCGGATCGTCATAGGCCGCCAGCAGTTGCGGCAGCGGTTTTTCAAGGTCCGTGCCCAGCAGCAGCGCATCGCCCTGAAACAGAATGCGGCGAACTTCCGTCAGAAAGCGCTCCGCGGCGTCGCGATCGAAATTGCCGATGGTGCTGCCCAGAAAAAGCACCAACAGATGATCGTCCTTGCCGCGCCGCGCCGCAGCAGCCAGCAGACCATCGAGGTAGGGCCGCTCGAATCCGACGATGCTGATGCAATCGATCTGGCCCAGTTCCGTTTCGCAGCGTGCCAGAGCCGTGGGTGAAATCTCGATCGGGCAGTAGGTAGTGGCGCACTGGCGGCGCGCCAGAGCTTCCAGCAGCCAGCGCGTCTTTTTGCCGCTGCCGCTTCCGAGTTCCGCCACCAGGACCTGCGGTTTCAGACGCGACACGATGTCCGTGGAATGCCGCTGCAAGAGTCGCTCGTCCGCGCGCGTCAATCCGTATTCGGGCAGCACGCTGAGGACTTCAAATAACGCCGAGCCGATTTCATCGTAAAGATATTTTGAAGGAAGCTCTTTTTGTCCCGGCCGGCACAGGCCAGCGCGGACGTCTCCGGCAAGATCCGGCCTGGAATGTTGTGCGATCACCGCGGTGGCCATGATGCGTCCTCGATTCCTGGTGCGAGCTTAGCGTTCGACGCAGCGAAACGCTGCGTACACGTACGGATAATGCGGCTGGAACCAGTTGCGGAACGATCGCCGCAGCATGCATGCCGCCGTTCGCGGCGATCCGCCCTTCATTACAAAATGCTTGCCGTCAAAAAAATTCGCGGAATAGCCTGGATAGAACGCAAAAGGCTGAAAACCGGGAAATGGCGCAAACGTCGTGCGCGTCCATTCCCAGCCGTTACCCGCCAAATCGGCAACCCCAAATTCGCTGTTTCCTTCGGGATACGACCCCACGGGAGCCGGATCCCAGCGCTCGAAATCAAAATTGCCATGCCGGGCCGCTGGCGCATCCGCTCCCCAGGGGTAGGCTCGCTCCGCGCCATTACGGCTGCCGCAAGCGGCGCGATGCCATTCCGCTTCGCTCGGCAATTCCTTGCCCGCCCAGCGCGCGTAGGCCGCCGCCTCATCGTGGCTGACGTACACTGGCCAGTCGAGTGGCAGCGCGACTTCCGCAAACATCGTTCGATAGCTCCAGGAATCCCCGTTGGGAATCCAAAACGAGGGATAGGCGTGTTCCTGTGAGGTGATCCACTCCCACCCGGAATCGCTCCAAAGCGTGCGGCGCTCGTAGCCGCCGTCGCGCATGAAGCGCAGATAGTCCCGGTTCGTGACGTTATACGCGTCGATTCCAAACGCCGGAACTTCGACCCGGTGCTCTTCGAATTCATTGTCCCAGCCAAAAGCTCCATCTTCGCTTCGTGCCAGCCCCAGCGTGGCGGTCCCTGAGGGTATTTCCACGCAGCGCGGGCGCGGGGCAGGCGCGGAGAGTGCCTGGGCCAATGGCTGGCTGATATTTGCGGTCCAGGGGCAACTGGTGCAGCATGTAGCACAGGGTCTCGGCATGCATCAGGCGATGCTCGATGGCCACTTCCAGCAGGCGGCCATGTTTGAGGCGCGCAAGACTCGGGTCTGCCGCGCCTGCTGCGCGAATCGCCGCGTCCAATTGTTCTCGGAGGCGCTTGCCGTAACTTCGAACCCGGTCCACCGAGGGCCAGTCGCCGGGTTGATCGGCCGGCAGGCCTCCATCCACGGGATCGATGCCGAAGGCGAAGAGTTTGTCGATATCCAGGATCGAACGAGGACAGGCCGAGAGGTCCCCGAAGGAGGTTCCAGTCGAAGGCTTCCAGATGGCCCAGGTAGAAAATAATGCGATGGCGTTCGGGAATGGGACGGTCGTAAAGTGCTTCCGGACGAACGATGTCAAACAGTTCTCCGCTTCGCCCGCGCGCTTCCCGCAGGCGTACACAAAGCTGATCGACACGGGATGAAGGCGCCACGGCCGCCGAGTTCATAAGCTCTCTCCTGAGCAGCTGATTTTGCCCTGCAGCGGGCTAGGATGATCGTCCGAAAGGCTGGGACGTTTTGGCCAACCATTGTTTAGATGCTGCAAGATGCCAAGTCAATGCATTCTTTCCAGTAGAACGCGGAAACCGGTGATTTGCGGAACTGGAGGCAAGAGCGCGTGTCTTCGCTAACTGAGGGGTTTCAGGATGGTTACGCCCTGGAGTTTCGAGGCACCACCTACCGGTTGCCGACCGGGGCGCTGCTAATCTCCGGCCTGAATCTCAGCGTTGCGCGGGGAGAAACGCTCGTGCTGCTAGGCCGCAGCGGCTCCGGCAAGACCACCACGCTAAAGCTGATTAATCGTCTCCTGGAGCCCACCGAGAGGCGAATATTCTGATCTCTGGCCGCCCGCTCGCCGCGTGGGACCCCATCCAGCTGCGGCGCGGGATCGGATATGTCATTCAGGACGCCGGGCTCTTTCCCCACTGGACCGTGGAGAGAAACGTTGGCGCTGGTGCCGCAGCTGGAGGGTTGGCCCGAGCAGAACGAATTCGGGCGCGCGTGCGGGAAATGCTGATCGCTGGTCGGGCTACCGCCCCAGGAGTTCGCCGGACGCCATCCATCCGAGCTTTCGGGCGGGCAGAAGCAGCGCGTGGGCGTGGCGCGGGCGCTCGCGGCGGATCCTCCGATCCTGCTGATGGACGAGCCGTTTGGCGCGCTCGATCCGGTCACGCGCGCGGACCTGCAGAAGGAATTTCAGGCTCTGGCGCCGCGGCTCCGGAAAACCATCGTGTTCGTCACGCACGATGTGCGAGAAGCGCTGTTCTTGGGCACGCGCATTGCCCTGCTCGATCAAGGGCGCCTGGTCGGGATCTATTCCCCGCGGATTTTCTTAACGCCACCGAGCCGGAGGTCCGCGCGTTTGCCGCGTCGCTTCACTTTGACGGATGCCGATCACGAGGGAGGCGCGATGAACTGGTACGATTTTTTGTTGCGGAACCGCAGCGAAGTGTTCGAACGGTCACGTTTCGAGCACATCGGGCTGGTCGGCTGCGTCCATGGCCATCGCGCTGGCGATTGGATTGCCGCTGGGGATTGCGCTGGTCACGCCGCGCCAGGCTGCAGCGCTGGGTGCTTGGCGGCGCCAACGTGGTGCAGACGATTCCCAGCCTGGCGCTTTTTGGCTTTCTGATTCCGGTGCCGTGGATTGGCGGCGTCGGAGCCAGCACGGCCATCGTGGCGCTGTCGCTCTACGCGCTGCTGCCGATTTTGCGCAACACCTGCACGGGCATCGCGGGAGTCGACCCTGCGGTCATCGAATCGGCGCGAGGCATGGGCATGACGCCGCGGCAGGTTCTCTGGCAAGTGCAGCTGCCGCTGGCGCTCCGGTGATGCTGGCGGGAATTCGCGTGGCGACGGTGATTTCCATTGGCGTCACCACCATCGCGGCGGCCATTGGCGCGGGAGGCTTGGGAGTATTTATTTTTCGCGGCGTGGCCATGGTCAACAATCAGGTCATTCTTGCGGGCGCAATTCCCGCGGCGCTGCTTGGCGATCGCGGCGGATCTCGGGCTTGGGATGTTTCCAGCGGAGCTGGCGCCAGAGATGAGCCGCAACCTTGCTTCGGTGCGGCGCGGGGCTCAGCGGCGGCGGGAGAGCCGCGGGCTTCCTGGCATCCTGGCTCTGCTGGCCGTGCTGGTGATTGGTGGCTGCGGCAAGCGCGATGCTGAAACCATCGTCGTCGGCTCGAAAAATTTCACCGAGCAGATCGTGCTGGCGGAGCTGTTCGCGCAGCAGATCGAAGCGCACTCTGCGCTGCACGTGGAGACGGACGCGTCAATCTCGGCGGGACATTGATCTGCCACGCAGGCGCTGGTCTCCGGAAAGATCGACCTGTATCCGGAATACACGGGCACGGCGCTCACGGCCGTCCTGAACGATCCGTTCTGAAGCGATCCAGCGGCGGTGCTCCAGCGCGTGCGGGAGGAATATCGCACGCGCTTCCACGTCGAGGTCATGCCGCCGCTGGGCTTCAACAATACGTTCGCGATGGTTGTGCGCGGCGACGACGCCAAGAATCTGCACCTTCGAACTATTTCCGACATCGTGCCTTACGCGCCGAAATGGCGCGCCGGATTCGGCTACGAATTCATGGAACGGCCCGACGGCTATCGCGGATTGGTCGGCGGCCTACGGCCTGCATTTCGCCGGCGAACCGCGCATCCTGGATCTCGGATTGCTCTACCGGGCGCTGGCCGACAAGCAGGTGGACATGGTGGCCGGGAATTCGACGGACGGAGTGATCGCGGCGCTGGGTATGGTCGTGCTCGAGGACGACCGCCATTATTTTCCGCCCTATGAGGCCGTGCCGCTGGTGCGTCGCGCGACACTCGACAAGCATCCCGAACTGGGCGCCGCGCTCGGCGCGCTTGCAGGAAAAATATCGGAGGAAGAAATGCGCCGCATGAATTACGCAGTCGACGGCGAGCATCGCGATCCCGCCGACGTCGTTCGCGAGTTTCGCGCGGCGAAAGAATTATGAAAGATGCCGCTGGCGGCGAACCGCTTGCCGCGCCCGCAATCCGGTTTTCCGAGGCGCCTGCCTCGCCATTACTTTCCAAATGAAAACACAGCCATAACATTCCGGAAGTTGCTCGCGGTAATTCCCGTCTGCTAGAGTGCCTGCGTATGGCAAACGCCACTTTTCAAAGGCACGAAAACCTAAAAAATCTGACCGGGAAATACTCTTCCCAAACATGACCATCGACGGCAAAAAGCTGGCGCGTTTCGCGAAAGCCCTACGCGGCAGCCGCATTGGCGTCGCGGGCGATTTCATGCTGGATCGCTACGTGTGGGGCTCGGCTACCAGGCTCTCGCCGGAAGCCCCCGTTCCCGTGGTTGATTTCGTGAATGAAAGCCAGGTGCTGGGCGGCGCGGGAAACGTGGCCGCCAATCTAGCCGCGCTCGGCGCCGCGGTTTTTCCTTTTGGCGTCGTGGGAGAAGATGAAGACGGCCGCGCGATCCGGTCATCGCTTGCGATTGCGGGAATGGCGACCAAGGGAGTTGCGGCGGACGCATCGCGGATCACGACCGTGAAGACGCGCATTGTCGCGCGGCACCAGCAAATCGTGCGCGTGGACCGCGAGCGCCGCGAGCCGCTCAGCCGCGTCGCTCGAAGAAAGCCTGATGCGCCGGATCAAGGCCGCGCTTCCGGGGTTGGACGCGCTGGTGATTTCGGATTATGACAAGGGCGTGGTGACCGATTCGCTCGCGGATCGCGTGCTGACCGAATGCCACCGGCGCAGGTGCCCGCGCTGGTCAAGCCCAAGACCTCGCGATTGTTCGCCTATCGTGGCGCGAATGTGATTGTGTGCAACGCCAAGGAAGCAGGATTTTTTGTGACGCGCTCGCTCGACGATGATGATTCAGTCGGGCAGGCGGGCCGAGCGCTGCTCGCGCATTTCGGGTGCTCGGCCGTGGTGATCACGCGGGGCGCCGAAGGGCTGAACGTGTTTGAAGACGCCTCGCCCGGCGGCTTTCATGTTCCCGCAACCAGCAGCGAGATCAGCTACGCGCGCGTGGGGCAGGCGGGCGTCGATCGCTCCGCGCACGGACGTCAGGTCTTCGATGTGACCGGCGCGGGCGATACAGTCCTTTCCGTGCTCGCGCTGGCCGTCGCTGCACGCATTCCCATTCGCGACGCTGCTGTGCTGGCAAATGCCGGCGCCGGGGTGGTGGTTGGAAAGCTGGGCACTTCAACGGTTACGCGAGAAGAATTGTTCGCCGCCGTGCGTGATGCGGATTAGAACTTTCAAATTTTCCGATTCGGCCCGCGGCGCTTTGTCAGGCAAGCTTTGCCGGACAAAAGTGAAAACCGACAGACTGAAGCCTGTACTACGGGGGCCTAAGGCGGGGGAAAGCTCATCGACTGGTCGGAGCGCTCGACCCACAGCTGCACTTCGCGGTTCTGCGCGAATTTTATCGTTTCTTCCGGCTTCGGAAACGGATCGTAGGCGCTGATCTCCACGACCACCACCACGCCCGCTCCCGCCCTTCGGCGGCACTTCGGCGCTCTCAATCCGATAACTTTTGATCGGGCTGTAGTAGCCGTTCGGTCCCCAGAAACTCAGGAAGTCCTGATAAGAAAAACTCGGATGCGGGTGCCAGATCTGGTAAGCCTTCTGCGAATCTCCGGCGATCACCGCATCCATGAAATGCTCGACGGTGTGCTTCTCCGGAGTATAACGCAGCAGGATACCACATGCCCGCCGCGATCAGCAACACCAGCGCCACGCCGCTGATGACGTAGCGCAGCGCCTTTGATTTTGGTTCTTCGGCGCCGGAATCAAGTAATGCCCACGAATACGTCTCCTTTATGCATCTTATATCTGCCTCTTGAAAAATGCGACAGAAAGACCGACCAGCAGAATGGAAAATCCCGACAGGATAAGAATATCCGAATAAATGGCCGAGAATCCCGGAATTCTTCAAGAGCAACGCCTTAGCGCGTGCACGGCATAAGTGAACGGATCGATGTACGAAATCCATCGCAGCCAGACCGGGAATCCCTCGACCGGATAAATCGCGCCCGAAGGAAAGTACAGCAAGGTATTCAGCACGCCAAAGATCGCGCGCGGCACCAGCGGATCGCTGACGCGGACCATCAGCAGGAACATGAAGCTGATCATCGCCACCGAAGTCGTGCCGAGCACGATCACCAGATAAAGCAGGCGCACCGGGTCCCACAGGCGGTCGATCCCGGCGATCAGTCCGCCAATGATCGTGATCGTCGTTCCGGCCATGAGCCCCTTGATCGCGCCGGAAAAAATCAGGCCCAGAATCAGCTCCGATTTCTTGATCGGCGTCACCAGGTAGCCCTCGTGCAGGCCGCGCGATTTGTCGTCAATGAAGGTGATGCCGCCGCCGATCATGGCCACGATGAAGACGGACATCGCAATCGAGCCCGCCAGCAGATACTTGATGTACTCGATGTAGGGATAGAGTTCGACCACCTGCAAATCGACCAGCGGGATTGAGGCGCGGCAACGGGACGGTCAGGCGCTGGCCCGGCTGAAACGGATTCAAGCCCTGATTGATATCCTGCACGAGCGACTGCATTCGGGTGAGAACTTCGGTGGTGACGAAGTTGTCCGTGTTGTCCTCGATGAAGGCGATGCGCGGCCGGTTTCCCTGGTCGACGCGCTGCGAGAAATCCACGGGAATGTAGACGATGCCGCGAACGAATCCCGCGCGCAAATCGATGACGGCGTCGGAAATCGAAGTATAGTCCTCGACTTTCATCGTTTGCGGCCCGGCCACGATGGCGTCAAAGCGCTGCGCGGACGTCGCGCGACTCGGCGGTGTGGTCCTCGTCCACGACGGCGATCTTGATTCCCTTGATCTTTCCGCCGAACGCGTATCCGAGCACGATGAGCTGCATCAGCGGAAAAATCATGGAGCTCATCATCAGCGCGGGACTGCGGAAGAATTTCCGCATGTCGCGTTCGATGATGGCGGAGATGCGCTGCAGTTTCATGTGCGTTCGGAGCCCGGAATGCCCGTTTCTTTTAGCATTTGTAGCGGCCGCCTTCCGGCGCACAGGCGCGATCCACCCGACGCCAGCATGAAGGCGGCCGCCACAATCGCGGGATGGAACGAATTTCGCTCCTGGCGGTTCCCGTCCGCCGTTTGCTATTTATACAAATGGCTCACGTCGCGCCGCACGTTCTCCGCCGCCTCGTCGCGGAGCTGGCGTCCCGTGTAGTACAGGAACACGTCGTCGAGCGTTGTGCCCTGCACGGAAACGCGGCGGACGTTGACGCCGCGGTCGCGCGCCAGGTCCATCAACTCGCCGCACGGTCAGCGGTCCGCTGCTCGTCGAGATGTGATGTGACGCCGTCGTGTTCGGCGACGCTGGCGACGCCCGTCGAGTTTCTTCAGGGATGCGTTCCAGTCCGCGGGCGGATTTTCGAACTCCGCTTCCACGATGTCCGCCGCCGGAACGCTGTCCTTCAATTTTGTCGGCGTATCCAGCGCCACCAGCTGCCCGTGATCCACAATCGCGATGCGGTCGCAAAGTCTGTCGGCTTCGTCCATGTAATGTGTCGTCAGCAGGATCGTCAGGCTGGCGGCTTTCTTCAATTTGTTGATCATTTCCCACACGGCGGTGCGCGAGACCGGATCGAGGCCGGTGGTCGGCTCGTCGAGGAACAGTATCTTTGGCGAATGCACCAGGCCGCGCGCAATTTCCAGCCGCCTGCGCATCCCGCCGGAAAAACTGCCGACCAGCTTGTCGGCAAATTCCGTGAGGCCGACCGATTCCAGTAAGCTGCGGAATCACTTCCTGCGCGTTGGGCGCTGGTCAGCCCGTACAGCTTGGCGTGGATCATCATGTTTTCGCGCGCGGTCAGCTCCGGATCGGAAGTGAGCGCCTGCGGGATCACGCCGATCGCATGGCGAACGCCGTCGGCGTCAGCGACTACGTCGTGCCCGCCTACCATCGCCGTTCCCGAGGTCGGCGGCGTCAGCGTCGTCATCATGCGGATCAGCGTTGTCTTTCCCGCGCCGTTTGGCCCCAGCAGGCCGAAGATTTCCCCGATGCGCACCGTGAAGCTGACTTCCTTCACGGCCACGAAATCGCCGAACTGCTTTCTCAGTTTGCTGACTTCGATCGCATTAATTTCGGTAACGTTCAAGTCGTTCGATCCCCAGGTAGCACAGGCATTCAGCCTGTGGGGGTTTGTCAGCCCTGCAAAGTCCAAACCACGCGAGCTGAAAGCCTGTACAAAAAATCCAAAAAACCAAAAAACTCTCTAGATCAGCCGGCGCCACCAGCTTCGGTCGGAAGGAAGAGCCGGCAACAGAACGGTCGCAGTCATCCCGGACATCAGCATTCTGCCCTGGTTGGGTATGGCGACCTTGATTGCAAATGTCTTGATGTCGCGCTTGGTGCGGCTGACGTCGCGCTGCGTCGCAAAATCGCTTTCGACACCTTTGAAAATGACCGTACCGTCGAGGATGTTGCCGGAGGGAAGCTGAACCCTGATCCGCTGGTTGAGCCCCACGCGGTCAATGTAGCTTTCCTCCACGTCGGCCTGCACCCAGAGATGGTCCACATCCAGTATCGTCACGATGGGCTCGCCTACCTGGAGCACTTCTCCTTGCCGCGCGGCGCGCACGGAGACGATGCCGTCCAGCGGCGCATAAACTTTCATGTAGCCGAGATGGACGTCCGCCGTGGCCTTATCGGCTCGCGCCTGCTGCAGTTGTGCGCGTGTCGCGGCCAGATCGCTTTGCTGGACATCGAGCTGCTTGCGGTTGGCGGTGGCCACGCCGACTTGGGCCTCCGCCGCTCGAACTTGGTCCTCGATGGACTTGACGGCCGCGTCCGACGCTTGCATGGCGGCGAGCGCGAGGTCGCGGTCTTGCGCGGCGGCTACACCGGCGTCGAATAAACTTTGTTCTCGTTTGTACGTGGTTTGATCGCGCCATAGATTGGCCTGGGCCTGCGCGAACTGAGAGCGCGTGGACGTCAAAGTGGCCTGGGCCTGGCGCAGGGAAGCACTCGTTTGATCGTCGGTCCAGCTGCGCGTATCCGCGGCGGAGATCACTTTGTTCTCCAGCATATGAATGTTGGCTTCGGCCGAGTCGCGCGCCGTGATCCATTCCGCCGGATCGAGTTCGGCGATCAGCTCGCCCTTGTGGACCTGCGAGCCTTCGTCCACGGTGAGGCGGATCATGCGCCCGGCAACTTGCGGACTGACAATCACGTCATTGCCCGTGACGATTCCCGTCAGCGGGATGGCCGTTCCCCTCGGCGTGGTCGCCAGGTACACGATCACCGAGATGGCAAACAATACGCCAACAAACACAAAAAATTTGGACATCTTCATATTGTGTGGCCGCGCGCCGGTTTGGGCAGTCTCATATCATGCCAGCCAGCTAGTTTACGGTACGAATATCGGGGCCACAAGAAATTGCGGGCAGATGTAGTGTCCTAATTCGCCGGCGGTTGGTGCGAAGCCATGCGTTCGGATGTCGGGGCTTCAGCCCCGACCATAAAGCATCGTTCGATCAGCGGTTTCAACCCCTGAAGGTCCGGGGGCTAAAGCCCTCCAATCGAGCGAAATCTTGTGTCCGAGCTTTACACTAATGCTCGGACCTCCGAAACAATCGCGGCTCTCCCTGGCCCGTCCAACCGGCGCCGCCCGCGATTCCGGCACCGGTTGGAAATGTACGTGCAAATGTGCGTGCAACTGTACGCGCAACTGTACGCGCAACTGTCCGCGCAACTGTCCGCGCAACTGTCCGCGCTAGTGATTGGGCTCGGGTGTTGGCGCCGGAGCGCTCGATTGCCCGCAGCGCGCGCGCCATCCTCCGCGGAATTTCTCGCGCTCTTCCGGCGTCATCTGTTCCCAGCGCCGCATCATCTCGCCGCGCCATCCAAAGCCGCCGCCTCGTCCGGGCCGGAATCCGCCAAACAGCAGCCTGCCGAGCACCATCAGCCCAATGGCCTGCCAGAACGTGATGGCCCGCAGCCCGAACAGCCCCGGCATCAGGTAATTCCATAGATGCGTCACCACGAAACCGAACACCGCAAAGCCCACGATCACGATGGCCACGACTTTCAAGACTCGAACAATCCTTCTTCCTCTCATTTTTGTTTCTCCTCACTTTTTTACAAAATCGTCGTAGATCGATTGCAGCCTTCGCCGCAGATGAACTACCGCGTGGTGCTTCCGCGAGAGCAGCGTGTTCACGCTCACTCCGGTTTCCTGGGAAATTTCCTTGAAGCTGATGCCCTCGAATTCATGCGCCACGAATACTTCGCGCTGTTCCTCCGGCAACTCGTCAATCGCGGCGTCCAGAGCTTCCAGCAAAATGCCTCGAGCGTACGCGGCGTCCGGCCCGGCGTCGGGCGAAGGCAGCAAATCTTCCAGCGGAAGGGAATCGCCGGTTTCAGGGTCCGCATTTCTCTCCGGCGCAAACGGCTGCGGCTTTTTCTTCCGAAAACGGTCGATGATGCGGTTGCGGGCCACGCGAAATAGCCAGGCGCCCACTTGCTCGATCGGTTTCATCAGACGATAAGCTTCCACGAGTTCGTAGAAGACGTCCTGAAGGATGTCTTCCGCATCGGCCTCATCGTCAACGCGGCGGCGAATGAAGTTGCGTAGCCGTCCCTGTTCCCGGCCAATCGTTTCATTGAGCCGGTCGTCCTGCTCGGCCATGATCCAGTCTACGCTTGCGACCTTGTGCATCAGGGTCCATCAGGGTCCATCACCGTCAATCACGACGCGGGCTTTAACGAACGCCCGCACCTGCTACCAGTGAAGACGTTTGAAGAGCCGGAATATTGCAGGGGATGTGCGGTGGGGCTGGGAGCGAAATCTTGCGCTTCGGCAACTCCAGAAGATGAAGGATCAGTCCAGCTGAATGCGGGGCGATGAAAAGAAGGGACTTACACGGCGTCCTTGGCCGCGGCTTCCAGCGCGTCGCCGATCAGGATTGCCGGCTTCCATTCCTCGAGAAATGTCGCACCTAGGTTGTTATAGAAATCGATGGCCTGCTTGTTCCAATCCAGAACTTCCCAGCGCATGCAGAAATATTTTTCGCGCCAGGCAATCGCCGCCACGTGCCGAAGCAACGCCGTGCCAATCCCGTGCTTGCGAAAGTCCGGCCGCACAAAAATATCGTCCAGAAACAGCCCGGCGCGTCCCTGAAACGAGGAATAAAATTCAAAGAACACGGCGTATCCAACGGGCTGGCCATCCCATTGCGCGATCACGGCGCGGAATTTCGGGTGCTCGCCGAAACCGTCGCGCAATATATCGTCTTCCGTCGCGCTCACCTCGTGTTCCAGGTGCTCGAAGGCCGCGAATTCGCGGATCATCGAGGCCAAGAGCGCGGCGTCTTCAATTGTGGCGGGACGTATCGAAAGCATGGGCACGTTCCTGGATGCTGCGATTGAAAACGCGCCATTATAGACTAGCGCAAGGGAAGCTGTCGCCTTCAGAGTAGGACCGGCTTCAGCCTTTCTGGTTTAGACGCAAACACCCACAGAAATCCAAAAGCTTCCCATCGCGTCCCGCGGCGAACCCCAAGGCCGGTCAGGACTCCTGCGTTGCGGACGGCGGGGCGGCAGGCAACTCGATCGTATATTTCGTGCGCTGGCGTTCGCGATGCTGGGCAAAAGCCAGTTCGATCAACCGGTCAAGCAACTGGCGATAGGTCAGGCCGGAAGCTTCCCACAGTTTTGGGTACATGCTAATCGACGTGAAACCCGGGATGGTGTTGATCTCGTTCAGCAGCATGCGCCCCGTGCGCTGCTCGAGGAAAAAATCCACGCGGGCCATGCCCAGGCATTCCAGAGTGCGGAAGGCGCGCACGGCATATTCCTGGAATTTCTTCACCTGCGCTTTGGTCAGCTTCGCGGGAATCAGGAGGCGCGTGCCCTCCTCGAGATATTTCGCCGCATAGTCGTAGAACTCGCGGTGCGGGATAATTTCGCCGGGGATGGACGCTTTCGGATCTTCGTTGCCTAGAACAGAAAGCTCGATCTCGCGGCCGCGGATCGCTTTCTCAACCATGATTTTTTGCGCGAACTCTCCGGCGAAGTCCATGGCCGCGGCGAGTTCCTTGGCGTTGTGCGCTTTGGTCATGCCGACGGAACTTCCAAGCGTCGCGGGCTTCACAAAAACGGGAAAGCGAAATTTCTTCTGAATGCCTCGTAGCACCCTGGCCCGCGACTTTTCCCATTCCGCGCGCGGAACCGCCAGAAAATCACCCACGGGCAGCTTGGCCTGCAGGAACAACCGCTTTTGCACGTCCTTGTCCATGCCCACGGCGGACCCCAGCACGCCCGAGCCGACATAGGGAAGCCCGGTAAGATCGAGCAGACCCTGCACCGCGCCGTCTTCGCCAAACGTACCGTGGAGCACGGGAAACACGACGTCCACGCGCAGCGCTTCGGCCTTGGAATTGCTCACCGGAACGAGCGCCGCAACATTCGGATCGGCGGAGAGCATCACGCTTTCACCCGAGCGCAAGATTTCACCCAGCGCGGGCTTTCCTGGAGCGACGCCGGCAGCCGGCGGCAGCATCTGGTGCGCCGCGGTTCCCGCCAGCCAGCGGCCCTCTTTTGTGATGCCGATGGGAACGGCCTCGTATTTTTCCGGGTCGAGGGCGGAGATGACGGAAGCCGCGGAGATCAGCGAAACTTCATGCTCACCCGATCGCCCGCCGAACAAAACGCCGATGAGCAGCCGCTTTTTTTCCGTGGTCATAATTTTATGTGTTCCGCGCAGGAACCGGCATTGAGTAGCACAGACTTCAGTCTGTGGGGTTCCATTCGAAATGCACAAACGCTCGCGTGAGCCAAGATCATCTGAAAATCCACAGACTGAAGTCTGTGCTACTGAATGCTACAAAATCTTCTTCCCCAATCCGGAGAGCACCATCTCAACGCCCAGAAGCGCGGTCTGGTTGTGCAGATCGATCACTGGGTTAATTTCGACGACCTCCAGCGACACCATCGCTTCACTGTCGGCAATAATTTCCAGCGCCAGATGCGCTTCGCGGTAGGTCACGCCGCCGCGCACCGGAGTACCCACGCCCGGCGCATCGTCGGGATCGACAAAGTCCAGATCGAGACTCACGGCCACGCCGTCGGTATCGTCGCTCACGAAGCGCAGGGCTTCGTTCATCACATCGCGCATCCCGCGCTCGTCAATATCGCGCATGGTGAAAACGTGGACGCCGGATTCCTTGATTAGCCGGCGTTCCTTGGGATCGAGGTCGCGCACGCCCACTAGGCAAACGTTGCGCGGCTCGACTTTCGGTTTGTAGCCGAGCAAATCGACCAGTTCCGGCGCGCCGTAGCCGATGATGGCCGCCAGCGGCATCCCGTGAATGTTGCCCGAAGGCGAGCTTTCCGGGGTGTTCATGTCACCGTGCGCGTCCAGCCACAGATAACCCACGCGTTTTGACTGCGCGCGAAAAAAATTCGAAACCCCCGAAAATGAGCCCACCGCGAGCGAGTGGTCCCCGCCGAGCACCAGGGGAAAAAACCCCTCCGAAAGCGTCTGCTCGGTCATTTCTGCCAGGCCACGGCAGGTTTCCGCAATTTCATTCAGATACTTGGCGCGCTTCTCGCCGTAGGGCTGCTCTTCGGGCTGCTTAACAGAAACGTTGCCGATGTCTTCGACCGTGTGGCCCAGGGACTTCAGGCGCGATTGCAGGCCGGCTACGCGCAACGCGGAGGGACCCATATCCACGCCGCGGCGGCTTTGGCCGAGGTCCATCGGCACTCCGATGATTCGAATTTTTTGCGCCATATTGACAGCCAGTCCGGCTCACCTCATCGGGCGGCGTAGCGGCGTGACTAAGGGTACACGCGGTAGATCATACGCGGGAAGGGAATCACTTCCCGGATGTGCTCAGTTCCGCAAATCCAGGCCACCGTGCGCTCCAGTCCCAGGCCAAAACCGGCGTGGGGAACGCTCCCGTAGCGTCGCAGGTCCAGATACCAGCCAAATGCGCCTTCCGGCAGATTGTGTTCACGCAGCCGCTTCAGCAGCAGATCGTAGTCATGGACGCGCTCGCCGCCGCCAATAATTTCACCGTAGCCTTCGGGAGCCAGCATGTCGAATCCCAGCGCCAGTTCCGGCCGCTCGGGATCCGGCTGCATGTAAAACGCCTTCATCGCGGCGGGATAGCGGTGCACCATCAACGGCCGGTCGTAGGCGCTCGAGAGAATGGTTTCTTCATCGCCGCCGAAGTCGTCGCCCCACTTGGCCGGATTTCCCCGCTCTTGCAGAATCTTGATAGCTTCATCGTAGGTAATTCGAGGGAACGGCGCGGTGACGCTGGCGAGTTTGGAAGTATCGCGGCCGATGGTTTCCAGTTCGCGTGCCCGGTTTTTCAGCACCGACTGCACGACATGGCTGACCAGGCCCTCGCCCAGCGCCATCATGTCCTCGAGCTGCGCGTAGGCGGCTTCCGGTTCCAGCATCCAGAACTCGGTCAAGTGCCGGCGGGTCTTCGATTTCTCGGCTCGGAACGTCGGTCCGAAGGTGTAGACCTTGCCGAGCGCCATGGCCGTGGCTTCGACGTAGAGCTGTCCCGACTGCGTCAGGTAGGCTTTTTCGTCGTCGATGTACTGCACTTCGAACAGCGTGGTGGTGCCTTCGCATGCGGCGGGCGTGAAGATGGGCGCTTCCGTTAATACATAGCCCTGCGAATCCATGTATTCGTGGGCGGCGCGCACGGCCTCCGCGCGAATGCGCAGGATGGCGGCGGCGCGGCGTGCGAATCCACAGGTGGCGGTGATCCAGCAGAAAATCGACGCCGTGCTCCTTCAATTGGATTGGATACGGTGTCTCGTCCGGCACGCGCTGCACGACTTCGATCGCGGTAATCTGGATTTCGAATCCGCCGGGCGCGCGCTTATCGGCGTGGATGCGTCCCGTAACGATCACGCTGGATTCCTGCGTCAGGCCGCGCAGGGAGTCGAATGCCGCCGGCTGATCTTTCATGGAGACAACGCCCTGAATGGTTCCGGTGCCGTCGCGGAAAATCGGGAAAGAGAAGCTTGCCCGCCTCGCGCAGGTTGTAAAGCCAGCCGCGCAGCGTGACTTCCTTCCCGTCAAATTTTCCAACATCTTGGATGGCCACGATTGGCATGCGATTGGGCTTCTTTCGTTCCAGTGGCAATTCAGGCCGCTAATTTTCGCCGCGGTTGGCCGGCTTAGCACCCGCTAACTCGCGCAGGCTGAAACTAGTGCTGCTTCCGAGACTAGGCTCGCATTTGCTCGAATTTATCGAATACTTCGGCCGCGCCCCGCAGCGTTTCCGCGAAAGCATGCACGTCGCTGGAACCCGCGGCGGCCGCCGGCTCTTTCAATTCCAGGACCATCGGCGCCTCCGGCGGCAGCGCCGCCAGCGTTTCATCCCAGTCGATGGTTCCCTGAAAGGGCAGCAGATGGTCGTCGCGCTCGCCTTTGTTGTCGTGAATGTGCGTGGTGGCGACCAGGTCGCGTACCGTTTCCAGCGCGGCGCGAACTCCGCCCTCGAGGTGAGCGTGGCCGGCATCGAAACAAATTTTTACCCCTGGTAGCCGCGTCTGCTCCAGAAAATTCTTCAGGTTCAGGGGAGTAGCCATCTCGCCGGGAGTATTTTCAATCGCCATAATAACGCCGCGGTGGCGCGCGAAAAGAGACAAATGCTCAGAGAACTGAACGCCGCATCCCACTTCCGTTCGTCTGGAATGTCGCGCGACCGCGCCACGTGCTGAACGCAGTAGCGGAACGGAATGTGTTCGACCAGGTCCAGCGCGCGTTTGATTTCGTCCACCGCTTCCTGGCGGCGCAGGCGTTCCGGATCGCAAATCGAAAGTGGCGCGCCGCTTTCGCGCGACAGTTGGAAATCGCGCGTCGTCGGCGAGTGGATGGAATGAAGCGTGAGATTATTCCCCGCCAGCCATCCGGCCAGTTCGTGCGCGTCTTCGGCCGAGCGGTAATCGAAATGCCCGCGCGAGCAAAACAGCTCAATCGCCGAAACTCCCGCGTTCGCCGCTTCGCCCAACAAAGCAGCCGTCAATTTCTTATTTACAAAAAGATAAGTGGAAAGAATGCGTTGCATGTTCACGGTGTGCGGGCCCTGAGCATGGGATTGATTTCGACTCTAAGCGAAGGCTTCAGCCGCGTCAAGGCAAGGCGTCTCCCGCGCTGCGGCCATGCGATACGAAAACGTAATCTGGAACTTCGGAGCTTGCGCTTGCCGGAACGCTACTCGTCCAGCAAAAACTCGGCGTCCGGAGGCCCGGGAATCAATCCCGCATCGACGCCGCGCTTCAGAAATTCGTGAACCGCCCGGCGGCCCCGCGGTGCCGTAGCCCAGGGTCCAGTTGTTCACATACATGCCGATAAATTTGTCGGCCATGTCCGTTTCCATGTCGCGCGCGAATTGCATGGCGTAATTCACGGCCGCTTCGCGATGATCCAGCGCGTAGGAAACGCTCTCGTGAATGGCGCGTCCGATCTGCAGCCCGATGGACCGGCCGAGGGCTCGCCGCACGCCGTTCCCGCCGAGCGGCAGAGGCAGGCCGGTCTGCTCAATCCACCACTGCCCGAGGTCAACCACCTTGTGCAATCCCATCTGGGGGAAATACAGCTGGCCCTCGTGGATCAGTAATCCCGCGTCAACCACGGAATTTTTCACCGCGTCCAAAATCTGGTCGAAGGCCATCAGCACGGCTTCGACGCGCGGCTCGTACAACTTCAGCGTCAAATAGGCGGACGTTTGCAGCCCCGGGACGCCGATCCTGCATTTCGGCAAGTCTTCCGCGTTTCATCGGATGTTGCGAGACCACGATCGGCCCGTAGCCTTCGCCAAAGCTCGCGCCGCAATCCAGCAGCACGTACTTGTCGCGCAGGAATGGGTAGGCCGCGAAAGCTAAATGCCGTCACATCATAAATTTCCTGCGGCGCAGCCTGATTGAGCGTCTCGATATCGGCGAGCACGTGGGAGAATTTCAGGCCGGGCGTGCGCACTTTCTGCGTCGCCAGACCATAAAACATGAAGGCGTCGTCGGAGTCCGGCGAATGGGCCAGTTTTATCTCGGTGGTCTTCCCGGGAGCAGGTTTCGTCGGCATGCGTTCAGCGATCTCTCCGTTTTGGCCGTTTTGGCGTTCTTCGCCGCTTCTCGTTTGGGGCGACCGCAAAGTCACTCCGGCCCGTTCACTGGCCAGGCATTTAGGAGTCACAGGAAAGCCGGCACCACAACCGCGTCACAGAGAGGAACGCCTGAGGCGGATCCCACCTATGAGGAATCCGCGTTTCTGAGTGCAGAAGGGTAGCATACTCGGCGTTGCCGGACAATTGCGCACGCCCACATTGCGCGACGCCCACATGGTCTTCCTGTGGTCTTCGTTCGGACCGGCTTGACTTGCACCGCCAGTCCGGCCCGCGCCCGAATTGCCATCGAACGAGCGCCGCACGCCGCGATTGGACTTCGCAAGCGTGCCGGTGCCGCCACGCCTACATATCGGCAGCCATGCGAGCCATGGCAGTGTCAAAGGAAACTTTTCCGTCCAGATAAGGCAGCCAGTACAGATCCAGCAATCCGCGGAAATGCTCCCAAGAGCCGGAGTACAGTCCGAAGCGCGCCGCATAAGGCAGGTAAGCGGAGGGCCCGTTGGGTTGCTGATCGGCCAGGGTCATGGTTCCGTACTCCACATCGCGGCGCACGATCTCACCGGTGGTGTAGAAGAGCAGAGCGTGCCAGAAGTCTCGAGGGATGGGCTTGTCGCGCGAGCGGAACTCACGCGCGATGGCCGCGGTCACCGAACCGGCCAGCGCATGCGACGCCTCATGAAACAACACTTCGAAGCCATACACCCCCCGATTGCGGGGATCGTGGCTCGAAATCGTCAGGTGAATCGGATCGAGCGAGGTATAGGCGCCAAAAGGGCCTGCGTACCACACCACGTCCACGCGCAGCCGCTGGGACGGCCACGGCGTCTGGTAGACTTCGGCAAGCTGCCCAGCGAGTTCCACGCCCATTTTCTCGATCATGGGAGCGACCTGAGCGATCCAGTCGCGGTTGGCGCGGTCCTGCTGCGGCCACCAATGCGCCCGGTAAACGGGCGCGGCGCGCTCCAGCGCATCGACGAGGTCCTGCTGCAAACCGGACTTGCACAACGGAGTCGTTTTCCCTTCCAGATCGGGGCACGCCTCCATCAAGGAAAGCTGGTTGTTGATGATCTCCATGTCGCCATTCAGCAAGAGATCGCGGCCAGCGAGGTCTTTCGCGTAAAAGGCGACGGCGTCCTGCCAAGCCTGAATATCCGCCCGCGGGAAATCGATAAGCGATACAGGAAGCTCATCCGGTTGTGCCGCTCCCCGAGCGGGTTCCGTGGAAGGGGAAATGCTCTTCGAAAAGCGCGCCTGGAGATAGAGGAAGTGATGAAGATTGATCCAAAAACCGCTGTGCATTTCAAATACTGGAATCGGCGACTCGGTGCTGGATCCTTGTTCGGAGGCCCTCTGAGCCGTGCTGGATACGGAAGCGGCTCGCACAGACGCGGCTGCCCAACCGGCTGCGGCCAGCAGCACCAGCGACGCGACCACGCCATTTTGCAAAAAACGACAACGGTTTGGAGCATGCATGAATGAACATGCCATGTTATCGCCAAAGCCACCGGTCGCGCCAGATTTCCGGCGGCATTCAAGTTTCATAGGGTCTGTTGAGCCTCTACGGCCGCGGAAAAATCTCGCGGAATTGAAAAATGTTTGGCGGGTAGCACGAGAATTTTGTCGCAACGGAATTGCGGTCCCAAAAGACGCGCGGACATCAGCGGCTTCAGCGAAATATTTCGCGTAACAAACTCGAAGCTTCTTTTTCCGTAATGACTTTTTTTCGCACCAGCAAGGTGACCAACTCGCTTACAACCAGGCGCAGATTCGATCCGGCATCCTCCGCGGCTTGCTCGGGTTCTTTCTGCACGGGCGGTGCTTCGGGCTCGGAGAACGGTTCGCCGCTCAGTTCCGCGATCCACGACCGCAATACGCCTTTATGTTCGTCGTTCAACTCGGTAAACGCCAGCCCCATACCCATTGGCGCGTTTGCGTACGCGACGACCGCGGAGGCTTCAAATTTGCGACTCTCACGTTCCATGCGAATTCGGACCAGGGCGCCCACCGGAAACGGGGAAAGCGTATCGACGTAACAGCCGCCCTTGCTCAGATCGGAGCATCGGCCCTTTACGAGTATTTTGGAACGAAATTCGTACACTTCCGCGGATCCCGAAAATGGATACCGAACCTCGTTGCGGCGCTCGGGACTCTCGGCCTTCGGCGGCGCTCCGGACACAGGACCGGAGGACGCATTGGGCGTTTCGGGACGCTTAAACATTTTTTGCTCTCAAGACCGCGAAACCACATCCCTGGGCGGCCTTCAGCGGAGTGAGCGATTCCGGTCTCTTCTTTCCGCGGAATCGGATGTCTGTGTTTATTGTGGTCCTGCAAGGATTGAGTGGCAAGCGGATATTTCCCAAGGCGTTAGTCGTCTCGAAGTCGCTACGAGGGACCGATGCGTGGGTCGGTGCTGGTGGCCAACCCGCCCTGCTTATCGGCACCCCGCAAGATGCCCGAGGAGTCCAGGAAGAACGATCGCCGGCCCGATTTGCCGTATTCTTTGGGAGTTGAGGAAAGGCTAAAGGCATCCGCCTTGGCTGCTTCATCCGGGGGCGGGTTTCCAGCCGCGGGTGTGACGGTGTACCGGATCGTATAGCCGTCCTTGGTGCCGGTGGCCAATTGGGCGTCGAGCAAGCTGGCCGCTTCCGGCGAGACCCCGCCCGGCGGCGCGGGTCCCAGCATTTCGAGCGTATCGGGCAGTTCCCCGTAGGCGCGGCGGTAGGTGTCCAGCGCGGACGCCACCGAACGTAAATCGGCAATCGCGGCGTCTTCGCTTGCGTCCAGATCGGCTTGCTTCCATTGCTTGGCCATCGCCGGAACGTCCAACATAACGAGTCCCACCGAAAGCAGCTTCCAGTTTCCGCCTTCGCGTACAAGACCAAACGTGATGCGCCGCGGTTCCTCACCCGTAACCGGAATCTCCATGGGCACAAAAGCCAGGTTTTCACGCACCCGCGTCTGCCCCAGGCGCATTTCCGAGCTGAAGCTTGGACTTTCGCAGCGCACGATCTTTTGGCCGTCGGCGCCCGTCGAGAGCAGCGGCCTTCCCGGCTCGTCCAGCAGGACGAATCTCTTCATCATGGCGGTGCGCTGCGCGTCAGGCAGAGTCCGAAAAGCGGCGCCGTTGTCTGCGGTCAGGGAACTGGAAAAGGCGGCGGAGTCCTGGCGGCACGCGGCGGAGAGCGCATCGGAAAGCGCGGTTTCGGCATTGGCCCCAGCTTGCTGCTGCGCGCGCGCAGAGGGCGCGGCAAGCGCAGCGAGGGCTAAAATCGCCAGAGCGGCCCTGAAGGCGGAAGATCGGAGTTGCGCGAGGACAGGCTTCACAGGCTGCGGAAAAAGTCGCCCTATGCGTTTGTCATTCCGACCGGAGCGAGGAATCTCTCTTACTTTTCTGATAGTTAAGCCAGGAGAGATTCCTCGCTCCGGTCGGAATGACAATAGCGAGTACTTTTTTCGCAGCCTATTCAGCCTGTCTGGTTTTGATTCGCCGTGCCGGCCACTCAAACCCGACAGGCTGAAGCCGGTCCTACTGAACGCAATGCATTTCACGATTTCGCTCCGCGCAATATTTCCGCCAGATTTTGGGTGAACTTCGACCGCGGCATAACGTCCCGGCATCCCGCCGCGCGCGCGCGTTCCGCCAAATCCGTCTGCACATGAGATAGAAACGCGATTACGCGCCGCGGGTTGCCTAGGCCATCGGGCGCGCACAGTCGCTGGACCGCGACAAGCGCGCCCTGCTTCGCGTTCAAGTCCACCACGATCAGCGCCGCCGGGCTATCCTCGGCCACTTTCAGAAGCTGCTCTCCGGTGGCCGCGGTTTCCAGCGCCGTGCCAGTCTGCTTGGCCGTTTCGCGCACCTTGGCCAGAAAAAATAAATCGTCAATCAATGCGATTACGTCAGCCATGTCGATGAACCCTCGCAAACGTGCGCCTTTCCGATGTACCACGCGCGGCAGTGCAATACAAGCTGCGCGCCTGGATTTCTCATTTCCTGCAACGAAAGCGTGCCGTCTCTGAGTTCTCTGTGCGCCGCTACCGGCACGCATCGCCGCAGAGAAGAATTTCCGTCCGAGAAGAGCAGGGACGCTTCCGCCGTGGACCGAAATGAGTTACAAATGTTTCTGGTCATGAATTCGCTTGAGCACGAAATTCTCGCCGCCTTCGACAGCCCGGGCGCTCGCTCGCGGCGAATCGAGGATCTCGGCGAATCCCCGGCCGTGAAAGAAGTTGTTTCGCGGCTGGTCGAGCGCGGCTGGTTGCGCGCCACGGACGCGCCGGACACTTACGCGCGCACCGAAGACGGCCGCCTGCAACTGGCCGCCCCCCGCGACGTCACGATTTATTCCCGCCCCGGCTGCCATCTGTGCGATGAAGCCAAGTCGCAAATCGCTCCGTTGCTGAAAGAATTCGGCGCGCGCCTCACGGAAATAAACATTGACGAAGATCCACAACTTCGCGCCCGCTACGACTACGATGTCCCGGTGATTTTTCTCGGCGCGCGAAAAGCCGCCAAGCACCGCGTGGACCCCGCTCAATTCCGCCGCCAACTGCGTGACGCCCCCGTCTCCTGAACTCGATCAGTGCGGTGTCTCGGGCCGAATTCCGAAAGGCTAGCGAATCAATTTCCATGCGAGTTCCGAGATCATGACCAGGACGACAGCCAACACGCCCACGCTCAGGTAGAGATTTCTTTTCCGCAGCGATTCAACTTCGACCCGCAGCGCCTGCGTTTCCTGCTTCAACGCCTGCGCCTCGCTGGTGATGTCTGCGAGCTCGAACTTGATTCTTGTGTTCTCCTGTTCCAGCGCGTTGCAGCGGTCATCGAGCTCTTGCTGCGCGGTCAGGATCGACTCGAAATGGCCGCTGAGCCGGTCTTCGATCGCAGGAACGGCGTTTCCGGCGGCACGGTTCCGAACCGCCGGGACCAATTGCACGGCATGCTTCACCGCGCCCGCGATGGGCCGGGGCGTCCCGACCAGTTCCAAAAAATCCGGCAGGTAACGGACAAATGACACGATATAGTCGACCAGGCCCTTTCTGAATTCCTTATCGTCCGAGAGCAGCGACATGGCCATCTCCTCTCTCATCGAGCCTGCGTGAACATCTTGAAGGCGCGGAACCAATTAGTGCGAAGGCACCCGGAGATGCCCCACCGCATGCAAAACGATTCGACGGCCCGGGCGCGTTCCGCGCACTATCATATGGCAAATTTCAACCGGCCTGGCGGTCGATCCTTTGAAGAACATTCCGAGGGAAACAGCGCAAAACGCGGACTAGTGACCGGTGGTCGGTTTCACGCCGACGGTTTTGTCGGGGACGTCTCCAACGCGGCCCTCCACGCGGTCGTAGACGGAGACGAGCGAGGTTGAGCCCAGGGCTTCGTTGTAGTACGTGGGAACTCCGAGCGCGCTTCGCAATTCCTCATTGAACTTGCGCATGTTCACGAGCTGCTCGGCGTGCGCGGGAAATTTTCTGCCGTCGTCCGTGAGCAGGAATTTCTGGTATCCCGCGTCCCACAGGCGTACGAATTGGCCGTTCAGCAGAATAGTCGGCAGAATGGTCATGGTGTAGTGGTCGTCGGAGGTGCGGCGAAATTCGGCGCCGCAGCCGTACTTTTCAACGCGCATAACGCCGCCGGTACTGCTCACGAGAAATCCGGAAGTTGACAAGCCGTCCATCAGCTTGGCCGGGAAGCGATCTTTCACATTCCACATAGTCTCTTAGAATACGGAGCGCCGTCGAGAGTGTAAAGCCAAAAGGTCAGGCACAGCGGGCTTCTGAATTGGCGCATGGAGCGGCTTCGCCATCCCAGGCGGGCTGAATCTGGCCCCGGGAGGTCGCCGGGCCGGGCTCGCTGGCTGGGTACAAATAACTATTGCCTCTAACCGCACCCTTCCAGCGATTGGTTCCATCGTGCCGATTCGAATGCAGGAAGCTTATGTTAGATTAACTGGATGGAGCGGCGCCGGGCGGGCATCCTTCCGGTGCGGGCTTGGCGATCGGTCAATCGAAATGACCCTCGCGAAAAGACCTTCGGCGGACCTGATCGCCGATGGCAAAGATTACAACGGGACATGAACACGGCAAAGACACCTACTTCGGTAGAGGGATCGGCAAATGCAGGATCCACAGGTCGCAGTGTGCTGGACTGCATTGGCAATACGCCACTGCTGCGTCTGGAACGGCTCGGGCCGAACTATCCGAATGTGGAATTCTATGGCAAGGCCGAATGGTTCAATCCCGGCGGCTCGGTCAAGGACCGTCCTGCCCTCGAAATGATCCGGGAAGCGGAACGTTCCGGCCGATTGAAGCCGGGCCAGACCATCCTGGACGCCACCAGCGGGAACACCGGGATTGCCTACGCCATGATTGCCGCGGCGCTAGGATACAGGGTCAAGCTCTGCCTGCCGGCAAGCGCCAGCGAAGAGCGAAAGAAGATTCTAAAGGCTTTTGGCGCGCAGCTGGTCATCACTCCGGGTGACGAAGGCTCTGACGGAGCGATTCTCCGCGCGCGGGAAATTATTGCTGCTGAGCCAGGCAGCTACTTTTATCCCAATCAGTACGGCAATGCCAATAATTGGCGTGCCCACTACAAGACCACGGCGAACGAAATCTGGGAACAGACCGGCGGACGCATCACGCACTTTGTTGCCGGGCTCGGTACCAGCGGAACCTTTGTGGGCACCACCCGGCGTCTCAAGGAACTGAATCCGGCGATCCGCTGCATCAGCTTGCAGCCCGACGCTTCCTTTCATGGACTGGAAGGTTGGAAGCACATGGCCACCGCTATTGTGCCGGACATCTATGACCCCACGCTCGCGGACGCCAATCTGGAAGTGGGGACGGAAGAGGCCTACCGGCTGGTCAAGCGGGCCGCGCGTGAGGAGGGACTCCTGTTGAGCCCCAGCGCCGCCGCCGCTCTCGAAGGATGTTTTCAAGTGGCCGCCACGCTTGGGCCGAATGAGTGCGCCGTGATCGTGACGATTTTCCCGGATTCAGGCACCAAGTATCTGAGCGAACGTTTCTGGGACGAGGTTTAGACTGCGACATTAAAAATCCCATGCTGCTACTAAGAAAAGACTTGGAACAGGAAATCCGCGATCACGGCGCGCGCGACTATCCACATGAATGCTGCGGCGCAATGCTTGGTACCGATCTCGACGACGCCGGCCGGGAAGTGCGCGCACTGTTTCCGCTGATCAACCGGCGCGACGACTCCCCCCGCAACCGTTTTTCGATTACCCCGGAGGACTTCCGTGCGGCCGAGCGCGCGGCAGCCGAAAGTGGACTCGATCTTCTGGGTTGGTACCATTCTCACCCGGACCATCCGGCCCGGCCGAGTGAATTCGATCGCGAGCACGCCTGGCCGTGGTACAGCTACGTGATTGTGAGTGTAGACGCCGGCGTTCCCAAGGACCTGACGTCCTGGCAGTTGCAGGATGATCGCTCCAAGTTCGATCCAGAAGTGGTTGTGCCAAAAGGGGTTGCCGACAAGGCGAAATGATTGGACCGGGGGTCTTGAACCCCGCGGCAGTGTTAGCGCATCCGATGTGGTGGTTTGTTTAGCGGCTCCCGCGCTTCGCCCGAAAAGTGCAGCGTAAGGCTGAGCCGAGACCCGAATCCAGCGAGGGGGAAACGACCGTATGGCCGTAAAGGTACTGATTCCAACGCCGCTCCGCCAATTTACCCAGAAGCAGTCAAGCATCGAGTGTAGCGCCGCGACCGTGGGTGAGGCGCTCGGAAGCCTGACCGGCACGTTCTCCGACTTGCGCAAGCATCTTTTTACGGAGGACGGGAAGATTCGCAGCTTCGTGAACGTGTACCTGAACGACGAGGATATCCGTTTCCTGAACAAAGAAAATACGCCGACTAAAGATGGCGATACGATCAGCATCGTGCCCTCCATTGCCGGAGGTTCCGGCCCAGCCGGCCGATAAAGCCCCGCGATCGCAGAAAGAACTTAGAGGAGAATGTCCGTGGCAATTCCGACCGATTCGTTGCCGAAACAGGAAGTAAAGCTTTCCAAGGAAGAAGTCCAGCGCTATAGCCGGCATCTGATCATGCCGGAAGTGGGCCTGGAGGGGCAGCTCAAACTCAAGCGCGCTCGCGTGCTGACTATTGGCACTGGAGGGCTGGGCGCTCCGCTCGGGCTCTACCTGGCCGCTGCCGGCGTGGGACATCTGGGGCTCGTGGATTTCGACGTGGTCGATGCCTCCAACCTGCAGCGCCAGGTGACGTTCACAACCGCCGATGTCGGTAAAGCGAAGTCGGAAGCGGCCAGGGCGCGGCTCTCCGCGCTGAACCCGGCCATCGAGATCATTTCCTACGAGACGCGCCTCACCAGCGAAAATGCGCTCGACTTGTTCCGCGATTACGACATCATCGTCGATGGCACGGACAATTTTCCGACGCGCTTCCTGGTTAACGACGCTTGCTTGCTGCTCGGCAAGCCGAACGTGTACGGCTCCATTTTTCGATTCGAGGGCCAGGCGACCGTTTTTGGCTACCCGGGCGGGCCATGCTACCGCTGCTTGTACCCGGAGCCGCCTCCGCCGGGCCTCGTTCCCTCGTGCGCCGAGGGCGGCGTGCTTGGCGTGCTTCCCGGAATCGTCGGCTCGATCCAGGCCATGGAAACCATTAAGCTGATTCTGGACGCGGGAGATCCCCTGGTTGGGCGCCTGCTGCTGTTCGATGCCCTGGCCATGCGCTTTCGGGAATTGAAGCTGAAGAAGAATCCGGAATGCCCCCTTTGCGGCGCGCACCGGTCCATCAATCAACTGATCGACTATGAGGAATTTTGCGGAATTCGAGGTGAGGAGGCCCCGGCGATGACAGACGGTATCCCGGAAATTACAGCAACGGAATTGAAGGCGCGGCAGGATCGCGGAGATAAGCTTTTCATTCTGGATGTGCGCGAGCCGCACGAATATCAGATCTGCAATTTAAACGGAAAGTTGATCCCGCTCGGGGAACTTCCGCGCCGGGTCAATGAGCTGGATAGTTCTGTCGAAATGGTGGTGCACTGCCGCAGCGGAAAGCGCTCGGCGGATGCCATCCACTTTTTGCAGACGGCGGGTTTCAAAAAACTGTGGAACCTGAAGGGCGGCGTGCTGGCCTGGGCGGATGAAGTTGATCCGAGAATGCCGAAGTACTGAGCAGGTCGCCTCGGCGTTACCTTGCGGACCGCTTCCTGGAAGGGCGCTTTTTCTTTTACGGTTTTTGAGTTCGTTTGTTGCTGGAATGATCTGTGACAATTTGGAACGCGGTGCAGGCAAGTGCACCTGTCTTCGGAACATCTGATTATCGTTTGATTATCGTTCGAGGGGTTGAGAGTTTCGGTTCCGGGAGAACACATGCCGCCGACAAAAATTACCGTCCGCAGCGATGGTCCACTGCGCGTCGAAGGGGAAGTGGAACTTGTTGACATGGAAGGCAAGCCCTACGGTCTTGGCGGCCGCGCGGCGATCGCGCTATGCCGCTGCGGCCACTCCGCGAACAAGCCGTTTTGCGATGGCTCGCACAAGACCGCAGGCTTTCAGGATAAACAAAACGCCAGGGATCTTCCTCCACCCGCGCCTAAGGTATAACGCCAACGGCGGCAAGATTATAAATTTCTAATTCCATTCGGTACGACTCCCTCCTGTAGTGTCAAATCAGCCACTAGCATGTACCGAAACGGGAAGCCCATTGGACTGCTGGTTACGATTCTATCCATTTTCCGGGAATGGATTGTCCCCCTGCCGCCGCCCATTACCACGCAGAAGACCTAAGCCGTTTCATATCAGGTGGGTATCAAACGCGCCAGTTCGCTTGTGAAAAGGTGCTGAACTTGCTCCCCTTATTACGCGGTACGAAATGAGGGCGTCGGCTGCTCAACTGGGGGAGCGGTGAGTTTGCGAAGTCAAATTCGGGCGTGGCGTTGGCACTCTCGCTCGATCGTGCTGATCGCAAGCGCGGCAGCGCTGGCGGTGAGCGCAATCTGGCTGCGTCAGCTTCCGTACACTTCCGAGCCGATTCTGTATTCCTACCTGCAGATTGTTGGGAGCCTCTTTTGTTTCATGTACGCCGCGAATGCCATGGTGCGCTTCCGCGGCACGCACGACCGCCTTACGCTGATACTCGCGTTCGGGTTCGTGCTTTCCGGTGCCATCGAAACGGCCGGGACATTCCATTTCTACGACGTTTTGACCTCCGGAGCCCTGACCCGGATGCACGTCCCTCCGCAATGGATGGTGAGCCGGACGCTGCTGGCTCTGGTGATGATTGCCGCGTTGGTGGTGGAGCGACGCGTTCCCACCTCGCGCGATCCGGGCCGGGAGATCACGGTCGCGCTCGCGGTCGTCATGGGCGTGGCCTATTTGGCCAGCGCTGCCTATCTTGGAATCCGGCTGGCGCCCCCCATGCACCCGTCGGCTCTGCTGTCCCGGCCGGGGGATCTTCTGCCGGCGATTTTGTTTGCCATAGCCGCCATGGGATTCAGCGTCCGGGCGCGCCGGCACGTTTCATCGGTTGACAGCGCGTTTTCCATCGCTTTGTGGATGAATGTGGCTTGCCATGTCCTGGCGACGCAATCCGAACGCTTGCTGGACGCGCCATTCACGGCGGCGCAGCTGCTGAAGGTTGGCAGCTACGGCGTGGTGTTGATGGGCGCGCTGCTGGATAACGCGCGGTTGTTCGACCAGGTCCGCAAACTCGCGGTGACCGACCCGCTCACCGGGCTTTCGAACTATCGCACGCTGATCAATGTCATGGACGCGGAAGTTCAGCGCTCCCGCCGCACCGGACGCCCCTTTGCGATTCTGTTACTCGACCTGGACAACCTGAAAAAAATCAACGATCAGCATGGACACCTGGTGGGTAGCCGCGCCATCTGCCGTCTGGCTAACGTCCTGCGGAACTATTCCCGCTCCATGGACACAGCCGCCCGTTACGGGGGCGACGAATTTGCCGTGGTACTGCCCGAAGCCGGAGAGGACGCGGCCGCCGCCGCGAGCCGGCGGATTTGCGAGCGCATGGCCATCGATGGCGAGTTTCCTCCCGTGACCGTGAGCGTCGGCGCCGCCATTTTTCCGCGTGACGGCGAAACGGTTGACGCCCTTTTTGGCGCGGCCGACCGGGCGCTCTACGGGATGAAACGGCATCCCGACGGGATTCGGGCCCTGGCGCGGATTGCGGCCTGTTTGTAGGAATGTTTGCAGCAAAATAACGCCAGTGAAAAGAATGAGCCTGACTTTTGATTTCGAACGGATTGAGAACAGATTCCCGATGACGGCGACGGTCCAAGTTTCCGGACGCGAATCCGCCTGGCGATGTCATCGGACTTGAGTTCCTAGAGCCCACTGGCCGGCGGGCGGTATCCGCTCCCAGCCGGCTCAGGGAAACCGCTGCAAGGATAGGAGGGACACGCGAAGGCAAACAACTGGCGTAAGGTTTTAACCAAGAGCGCCTGACGTTCCGCGGGAACGGGATGTCAGGCGCTTTTGCATTTGTAATCGTCAAGTGTAGGACAGGCTTTCAGCCTGTCCGCTTTAGATTCAGCAATTATCCTCGTTTGAACGGCAACGAGCTGACCGTCGCGCAACTTCTACGACCGGTCGACCACCTTCTCATACAGTCGAATCGTTTCCTCCACCATCCGATCCGCGGAGAAGCGCGCCATGGCGGTTTCGCGAGCGGACGCCGCCAGCCGGTTGGACTCATCCGGCCGCGTCAGGATCCGCACAATCGTCCCTGCAAGCGCCCCTGCAAGCGCCTGAGGATCGGTATCCTTCAGGAGCAGACCGTTCTCGCCATCCTGAATAACCTCGGGAATTCCTCCGCGCGCGAGAGCTACGACGGGCAAGCGATGCGCCATGGCAGAAAGCAGAGCGGTGCCTAACGCCTCCGCTTGAGCGGGGAACGCAAACAAATCGATGGCTGCATAGATGCCGCCGAGATCCTCTAAGAATCCCTCGAAGCGCACTGAGCCTTCCATTCCAAGTTCATTTGCCACGGCGGCCAGCTTGGCTCGGCACGGCCCGTCCCCGGCGAGGAGAAGCTGGCAACCTGGAATCCGCGCGAGGATTCCGGGAAGCGCGCGAATCAGCGTTTCCTGCCCCTTATCGGGCGTGAGGGCAGCAACGCAACCGACCAGCGGCACACTCAAATCGATGCCGAGGCTTTGCCGAGCCGCTTCGCGCTCCGCCGCTGAAGCGACTGGCGGTATAGGCACGCCGTCGGGAATAACCGCGATCTGGCTAGGCGGTATTCCTGATGCCGCGACCGCGGACGCGACGCACTGCGACACGGCGACGATTCGGACGGCAGCGCGGTAGCGGGCAAGGGAAACCGCGCCTCGTGCGAGCGGGAAGATCACGCGGCGCGAGGCAATCAACGGCGCGCGGCGGTGCGCGCGGGCGAGCCAGGCTGCGGTCAGGGCGTGCGGCTCGTTTGCATGCACGATGTCCAGGCCGTGACGGGACAGCAGATTTCGAATCGCCAGCGACGCTCCAAGCTGCCTCCAGCGGCGCTTAACAAGGTGCACCCGCGCACCGGCACTTTGTGCGCGCCTGGCGAGCAGAGAGTCATCAATCGTCAGCAGTTCCGGCGCGTGGCCCCGCGCGAGAAGTCCTTGCAAGAGCAGAAGGGCCTGGTTCTGCCCTCCGCGATAATCCCGGCCAAGGTCGACCAGCAGCGGGCGCACGCTCAGGCCTCGCCGGGACTGGGCCAGGATCGATGGGCGAGCTTTTCCCCGGCGAGAAGACGGCCCAGCTTGCGGTATTTGAAATAGATATACACCCCGGAAAACCAGGCGATCAGCAACCCGCGGCGTCCGTCCAGAATACCGAGCTGAAATACCAATCGCTGGACGACCGTCCAGGGCGACGCAAAAATCATCGCGGGACGCCAGCTCTTGCGGCCGCGGGCGAACAAATCCTCGGCCGCCATGGTGGACATGGCATCGAGCTTGGCGCGGTGCTCGGCGAGGGAGCGCACGGTGTAGTGGAACAGGTCGCCGTTCAATCGGCCCGCGGGTCCTTCGATATGAACGCGCTCATGCAGAGCGCTGACAAACCGGGCCTTATCGCGGCGGTAGAGGAGCAGCTTAAATTCCGGATACCAGCCGGAATGGCGAATCCACCCGCCCAGATAATTCGTCAACTGCTCGAGTTCGTACCCGTTTTTATCGGGGGCTTGCTGTTTCCAGGCAAGCATTGAGGTGCGCAGCTGGGGACTCAATTCATGGTCGCAGTCGATGGAAAGAATCCAGTCGTTGGAGGAAAGAGACGCCGCGAAATTTTTTTGGTCGGCGAAGCTGTCCAGTTTGCGCGTGTATACACGCGCGCCGAATGTCCGGGCGATCTCGCAGGTGCGATCCGTGGAGCCGGAGTCCACCAGAATTATTTCGTCGGCGATCCCCGCAAGAGAGGCGAGAGCGCGGGGCAGGTCCTGTTCCTCGTTGTATGAAATCAGGGTCGCAGTCAAAGCGGGCATCGGAAATCCAATCGGGTACGGTAACACGAAACGCGGCGAGAGAGAGGTCTGGCCGCGCGGTCGGCGTAGGGCGGTGTTGGTTCTCGCGGGGCGTCTGCGGATGCTTCAATGGCAAAGCCATGCCGAAGCTGCGCTATCGGCCTACGTTCGCCAGCTTTGGCGTTACGCTGAGGAGAATGACCGAGGTCCCGATACGGAATTCGGAGAGGTGTTTCAGTTCCGCGACGCGCACGCGTTCATCGGCGAAGTACGTGCCGTTGGTTGAGTCCAGGTCGCGCAGGCGGATGATGTCTCCCTTGATTTCGATGGCGCAGTGCCAGCGCGAAATTTCCTTGTCGTTGATCAGAATATCGGCGTCCGCGCGTCCCAGGACCACCCGCGGCTTCTCCACCTGAAAGAGAAGGCCGCGTGCCGGGCCGGCGATCACCGAAAGCGCAATCGATTTTCCGCTGGGCAAGTGCAGGGAAGTGGCTTCGTGGCTGGAAGCGCCGGCGAGCCAGGGAGCGCCCGCGCTGCGGGCGAAACCTGGCAGCGGCGTCAGAATCTGAGTGGCGTCCGGGCTGCGCGGAACTTCCACAAAAGTGTTTTTTCCGCATCTGGCGCAGCGGAATTGCACGCGGGTCAGGCCCGCCAATTTCGCGTCGGGGAGAGAGTGCTGGGCGCCACAATTCGAGCAAGCGGCTTTCATCGGATCCTGCGGATGCAAACTCCAGGTTTGCTGAGTGCCCGGTCGCGGCGCGGGCGAAACGCCCGGTCACGACCGGTACAGGTCTAATTTAGCATGGGTGTTTGGCGCTCCGGGAATGGTTCACGGGCGTTGTTTCGACGCTGGAACTATCCCGGGCGCGAGAGGCGAGCGGGATGCCGGTTCGATAGCTGATCCTATTGCACGAAACCGACGTTGGGTACGGGAGTCGGCTCGGGGACTTCGCGGATGGGGCCGAACTGCATTTCGTAGCGCCTGATATTTTCTTCGAGCGCGCGCATGATGCGCTTGGCGTGGCCCGGTGTGACGATCACGCTGGAAACCAGCTTGCCCTGGGGCACATTCGGAAAGACGTAAATAAAATGCACCGTGAATTCTTCGGCCGAGTGGTGAAACATCACCAGGTTGGAGAATTGTCCGACTAATTCTTTTTCATCGGCCTTGATCTGAACTTGTACTTGCTCGCTGCCCACTGGCGCCATGCGTTCCTCCGTTGAATCTTCACCGATCCCGGCTGGCCGCGAGCGGTGAGTGTTTCATTTCCGACACTACCATATTCCCCGCGCTGGTGGCGGACCAACGTGCCTGGATGTTGTGTCCTAATTTGCCGGAAGTTCGCGTGGAGCCCTGACTTCGGAGGTCGGGGCTCAAACAGCCTGCGTGAGAATTCACATTTGGCGCCGTTTGTAGCGTGCGCCTTCAGGCGGACACTTTGTAACCGAGCAGATGCCCGTCTGAAGGCGGGCGCTACAGGCATTCATGGATTTTTGAGCACCTCGCGGCTGTAAGAGCATTGACTCCTGCTTATCATTAATGCTAGTTTATGTGGGAACTTTATCTAGGTTAACAATGTCCGTGCCTCCCCTCACTCCCGTTTCCGCTGATGCCGTGTCAGCCGAGGACGCTGCGGATAACGCAGAGTCCGCCGCGCCGGTCAGCACTCGCCCGGGGATGGGCTCTCCCTCGCTTCCGGAGTCCTATCGCAGCGTTCCCATCCTGTCCGGCGCTTCGTTTTTTCGCAAAATGATTGCCTTTGCGGGGCCGGGTTATCTGGTCGCCGTTGGCTACATGGATCCCGGAAACTGGGCGACGGACCTGGGGGGCGGGTCGAAATACGGTTATGCGCTGCTGAGCGCCGTGCTGATTTCGAGCCTCATGGCCATTTTTCTCCAGGCGCTTTCCGCGAAACTTGGAATCGCCACGGGCCGCGATCTAGCGCAGGCCTGCCGCGAGCATTACTCTCCGCGGACCACGGCGGTTCTTTGGGTGCTCTGCGAAATTGCCATTGCGGCCTGCGATCTGGCGGAAGTGCTGGGGTCCGCAGTGGCGCTGAAACTGCTTTTTGGTTTGCCGCTGCTTGTGGGCGTGCTGGTGACGGGTTTTGATGTGCTGCTGGTATTGGCTTTGCAGGGGCGCGGTTTCCGGGTCCTGGAAACGCTGGTCATTACGCTGATCATGACGATCGGGGCGATCTTCGCCTACGAAATTTTCTTTGCGCGGCCCCTGTGGATGGAAGCGGCGCGCGGGTTCATCCCCACATTCCAGATTCTGCAGAATCGCGACATGCTCTACCTGGCGATCGGGATTCTGGGCGCCACGGTGATGCCGCACAATTTGTATCTGCATTCCAGCATCGTGCAGACCCGCGCCTTTAAGCTCAATCCGGAGGGAAAGCGCGAAGCCATCCGTTTTGCGACGCTCGATTCCACGCTGGCGCTGGGTTTTTCGCTCTTCATTAACGCGGCCATCCTGGTGCTGGGTGCCGCGGCGTTCCACGTTCGCGGCATGAACGACGTCGCGGACATCAGCCAGGCCTATCAGTTGCTCACTCCGGTGCTGGGAGTGAGCTTTGCGAGCGTGTTGTTTGCGGCGGCGCTGCTGTGTTCAGGACAGAACTCCACGCTTACCGGGACGCTCGCGGGACAGATTTGCATGGAGGGCTTTCTCCACTGGCGGCTCAAGCCGTGGCTGCGGCGCTTGATTACGCGCGCGATGGCCATCGTTCCGGCGGCGATTGTAATTGGGGTGATGGGCGAGGGGCGAGTGACTTCGCTGCTGATCCTGAGCCAGGTGATCTTGAGTTTTCAGTTGCCGTTTGCGGTTGTGCCCTTGATTCAATTCACCGGCGACCGCTCGAAAATGGGTGAATTCACGAACGGTCCGATCACGGCGGCTTTCGGTTGGTTCATGGCCGCGGCCATCGTCATCCTCAATGGGGCGCTTCTCTGGCTGACGTTCGGCGGAAAGCTGTAACTCCTTCGCTCGCGATTTTTCAGGACAGGTTCAGGGCCTCAAGTCCGGATCATGCAAATCTGGCGGACGCGGTTTTCACGCGGTAGAATATTGGGGAACGCTACACGAAAACCGGAATTCTCGTCCGAATGTCGCAGCACACGTCCCTTCGCTTTTTCGGTGCGGGCTCGGGCATGTTGATCCGTGTGAATTCCTTCTTTCTGCGGGAGGATTAAGATGCCAATACTTCGTCGAATCAGAAGTGCCACTTTATTCGTTGTGGCGATGATCGCTCTATGCGGCGTATCGGCACGCAGCCAGGAAACCCAGTACCCTAAACCCACCGATCTTCCGAATCCGTACCGTTTGGTGCAGGGTTGGCCGACGCTTCCCCAGAGCATGAACGGGGGCCATTGGGGCGAGGTAATTCGGGTGCATATCGAGCGCGACGGCAACGTCTGGGTTTTTCACCGCTGCTTTAGCGTCGTTCCGCCGGGACACGCCACGTGCGTCGATCGTGGACCGGCGAATCCGCCGATTCTTGAATTCGATCCGGCGGGAGAACTCATCCGAAGTTTTGGCGCGGGGCTGTTCGCGTATCCGCACGGGTTCACGGTCGATCTCGACGGAAACCTCTGGGTGACCGACGTGAACGACGAACCGGAGATCCTTGGACTTTCAGCGAAGAACTCTGAGGGCGTGGTCATGGGCCAGGAAGTCCTAAAGCTCAGTCCGGAGGGGAAAGTGCTGATGACGCTCGGCAAAGAGGGAGTATCCGGGGCTGGTCCGGACACCTTCGACCGGCCCACGGGGGTCGCCATCGCGCCGAATGGCGACATTTTTGTTTCCGACGGACATTTCCCGAACGCCCACCACAACGCGCGGATCGTGAAATTTTCCAAGGACGGCAAGTTCATCAAAGCGTTTGGACATCTTGGGTCGGGGGATGGAGAGCTGGACGAACCGCACGACATCTGCGTCGGCGGTTCGCAGGAGCGGGTGTACGTTGCGGACCGCCGGAACAAGCGGATCGAAGTTTTCGATCAGGACGGCAACTTCATCGCGGCATGGAAGCAATTCGGCCAGCCCAGCTCGGTGTTTGTGGGGAAGGACGACATGATTTACGTCGGGGCATCGTTCTCGAATGCCAAGGACCAAATCGAAGCCCGGGCGCGCGCGCGGGCGACCGAAAACGTTAAGGACTACATTGCGGTGACCAAGCGGGAGATCCGCGGCGTGGTGATTGGCAGCGTCAAGGATGGCTCGCTCAAGGCCTTCATCCCCGATCCCGCGGACCTGTCCAAGATGACCGATGTGGGGTCTTCGGCCTCGGGAATTGCCGCGGACGATACGGGCTCGACCATTTACGTTGCGGACGTCGCCGTCCACAATTTGCGGAAATATGTGAAGGTGCAATAGCGATAAGAGACAAGCTGGCTTCGAGAGCTGCGCCGGTGGGTCCCGATTGGGCGGGCTCCGGATCACTTTTTCGGTCCTTCTCATTGCAAAATAAAGGCTGACAGGCTGAACAGGCTGGCTGCGGGAAAAGTACTCGATAGGGTCATTTTGAGCGGAGCGAGGAATCTCTCCTGGGCTTAACTATCAGAGAAGAAAGAGAGATTCCTCGCTACGCTCGGAACGACAAAAGGATGGGGCGACTTTTTCGGCAGGCTGTTCCACCTGTCCCACTGGCGCTTTAGCAGGTGAAATAAGTTCGGTCTTGTGGCAGAATTTTTGATGCCTCGCCAAATCTTGATTCAAACGGAGACATGGGAATGAGTGGATTCAGCAGGGGAGCTTCTTTGTGGCTAGCGCGCGCGACGGGCGCCTGCCTTTTGCTGGGAACGTTTGCACTCGTCGGAGAGCGCGTGGTGGCGGATAACGCCCCGCCCACGCCTTGGGTCGCGCCGGAAGAAGCACGGAAGGTGAAGAATCCATTCCCGCCATCTCAGGAAACTTTGGCCGACGGGGAGCAGCTTTTTACGGACAATTGCGTGCTCTGCCATGGTGAGAAAGGCATGGGAGACGGCCCGGGGGCCAAGACCATCAAGGTCAAGCCGGCGAACTTCACCGACGAGAAAATGATGGCAATGGAGACGGACGGCTCGCTGTTCTGGAAAATGTCCAATGGCCGCGGTCCGATGCCGGCCTGGAAAGACACTCTTTCGGACAAGGAACGCTGGGAACTTGTGGACTACATCCGGAAGCTGACCAAGGACGCAGCCAAGAAGTAGCAGAATTAAGAAGGCGAAAAATCAAGGGCGCGGTGTTCGCAAGCGGATTTCCCGATTGCGGCCGCGCCCTCTATCCTTCCTTCAGAAACGCGCTTACTTCACCGCCGCCAAAGCCTGCCCGACTTCCTTCATGTCCGGCACCACGGAAATATCGTAATTCTTGAACCAGGCGATTTTTCCCGCCTTGTCGATGATGGCGATCGCCCGGCCGGTAATCCCCTTATCCGGAAGATAGACGCCGAATTTATCGGCCACCGCGCCCCGGGGATTGAAGTCAGCCAGCAGCGGATACGTGATTCCCATTTTTTCGGCGAAGGCCTTGTGCGCCCAGGCGCTGTCCACGCTCAAGCCGAGGACTTGGGCGTCCAGCGATTCGAATTGCTTCAGGTCGTTCACGAAGCAGGCATGTTCGTTGGTGCAAACCGGGCTGAAATCGAGCGGATAAAAGATCAGAACCACGTTGCGCTTGCCCGCGAAGTCGGAAAGCTTGATTTCCTTTTGGGTCTGGTCTTTCAAGGTGAAATCGGGAGCGGGCTGTCCTACGGCAATCGGCATGAAGCCTCCTCAGAATGAGAATTAATGTTGATTCACGCAACAGCGAACGGCGTTTTTTGCTACAGCATTGCATGATAACGGATTTTTTCTGGGGCTGTCCCGGATTCTGGTAACATCGCGAAGAGATGGCGCGCCTCAACGTGATTCAGGCTTATCCGGGAGTAACGTTTCGCCCGCGTTCGCTCAGCTTGTGGGCGCGACTGATGCGCTGGCCTGCGGAGTGCATCCACCTGGAAAACGGGCATCACTGGATGGCCACGTTCATTCCCGACACGCTGTTTCTTCGCGGCAAAGCCCGGGCGCGGCGCGATCCCGCGCGGCCGGAACTCTCCGTGTGTCTCGACTGCTTGACGGGTTTGCTGGAGCTGGAACTCGCGGAGTGGCCCAACCGCGTGATGGCTTTTGAACCGGACGGCGAAAATTTCTCGCAGTATTTTTTCCTGGCACGGAACGATTTTGAGGCGGCGGGCCTGCGCTCCGAAGTCGCGGCGGCGATCGAAATGCGCCTTGCAAAATTGGAGGGCGAGTGCGTCGACTGCGGCCAGCCGGCCTCCTGGCTGTGGATTTCGCGGCGCGAAGTTTCGAGCCTCGACCAGACCGAACGCATCGAGACTTCGCCCGGCGCTCTCTATTGCGCAAGGCACGGCGCCGCAAAACTGTGCGAGGCTCTGGGACACGTAAAAGAAGCCAATCTGTTTTACGTCAACGCGCCCTACGGGGATTCGGGCGCCTACGTTTGGATTTGACGGCACGCGGAAACAACGATGCCGCTGCGGGTGAATCGCCAGAGATGCCGCCGCAGATGAATCACACTTTTGGTTGTCATTCCGAGCAAAGCGAGGAATCTCTCCGGGTTTGAATCCAGAACGAGAGAGAGATTCCTCGGGCAAAGGCAGCCCTCGGAATGACAAAAGATAAGCTTTTAAAACGGCCGGAATAGCCGGAATGGGGCCAGCACAGCGATGACTCTGCGCGAAATTGTCGACAAGTATCTGGCCATCGCGGGCGGCTTTGCATTTCTCGCACCGCTGGCGGATTTTGGCATGGAGCGCGGCGAAGTTGAGCGCATATTCGGCGCGCTGGACGAGGACTATCACATCAGCCGCTTCTTCCACTTCAGCCAGGTTTCCGGTCCGGCGTACAAGATCAACGGCTTTGAGCAAACGCACATTGCGATTGATGAGGAAGTGCAGACGATCTTGTAGGTAAAGTAAAACAGTCTTCACGCTGTTGGGTTTCGATTTGTGGCGGGCAGGAATCTAAACCAGACAGGCCGGAGCCTGTCCTACTCATTCATCACGAATGGTGGCGCCACAGCCAGTAGCCGATGCCGCAGACCAGGACGATTGGAAGCGAACTCATGACCACCGTCATGCCGAAGTAGGTTGCGGCGGTTTTCGGGTCGCCCACCATGCAGGCAGGGCAGGCCAGCGCCGCGGCAGGGATCAGCGCCGCACAGCTTATCGCAAACAAGTACCGCCAGGCTAGATGCAGGTGGCGCATAAGAGCCTCACAAATATACACGCAAATAGATTACCGGCCAAACCAGAACTACGAAGTACCAGAATACCTGCGTGGCCGCGAACGTCGAAGGCGCAAGCGTCCCGCGACGCATCGGGAAGTAAATCGCTGCCAGCACGGCGATGGCAACCACGGCGTGAAGCGCATGCGCGCCCACAATCAAATAGAAAAATGCGCCATGCGTGCTGGACTGCATGGTCAGGCCTTCGCGGAGCAGCGCCACCCATTCCACGCCTTGCAGCATCACGAAAGCAGCCCCCGTGGCGATCGCGCCTGCGAGGAACGGAAGCGCTTTTTCGTAACTGTCCCGGGCGCGGCGGCCGGCCAGAAACAACAAAACCCCGCTCAGCAGCAAAATGGCGGTATTGAACGCGGTGCGCTCAACCGGCAGGCGCGGCTGCCCGGCGGGGGGCCACACGCCGCCCAACACCGTGGCTTTCGCGATGGTGTGGGCGCTCATCAGCGCGGCGAAGAACATGATCTCCGTGACCACGAAAATGATCATGCCCAATACGGAGTTGGGCAGACGCTTTCGGGGGTCCGGCGCGGCAGCGCCCATTCGAGATTCGATCGTTGCGGTCGGGCTACTCATGTTTGGCTGCTGAGCCTGTCTCCACCGCGTGCTGCGCGGCGTCGTTGTTCCAGTGCAGGCCGCTGTGCTTCATCACATCCGGTGAAACCCCCGCGAACAAGATGACGATAAAGAGCAGGCAGACGATCAGGAGATAGGGCACCCAGCGTTTTTCAACATTGACGTGCATGAAATTCTTGGCCACCAGGTAGGCCTTAACAATAGCGATTCCGAACGCGGCGATCAGGATGACTTCGCGAATGTGGGAGCGCGAGCCCAGCACGCTGGCGATGAGCAAGCCAACGAGGACGCCCCAGATCTTCACGTAATTCGGATGCTGGACGTGTGCTTCAGTCGTCATGACTCGTCACCAGACTCCTCAACATTCTGCCTTACCGGGCTGCCTTGCCGGGATCCCTCACCGGGCGATGTACAGCAACGGAAACAGGAAAATCCAAACGATATCGACGAAGTGCCAGTACAGCCCGATACATTCCACCCGCTGCAACTCCTGATTTTTCGCGGCGTCTGCCGCAACGATCAGCATGATGATCATGCCGGCGAGCACGTGCAGCCCGTGCAGTCCCGTGAGCGTGTAGTAGAACGACCAGAAGCCGCCCGAGGAAAGCACGAAGCCCTCGCGGATGTCGGTAGTCCATTCAAAACCTTTGATTATCAGGAAGATGAATCCGCCGAGGACCGTCAGGCGGAGCAACTTGGCCGCCTTCGGTCCATCGTGCGCGTCGGCCGCCTTGTGAGCCAGCACCGCGAAGAGGCTCGACGTGAGCAGCACGAAGGTGTTGAGGGCTCCCGCCCAGGTGATGGTGTGCGAAGCTGACTCCGCCCATTCCGGATGCCCCACCCGGTGCATGACGTAGGAGGCCAGCAGGCCGCCGAAAATCACGATTTCCGAGGCGATCACCCACCAAGTGATCAGGCGAGCGGTCGGAATTCCGGTGGCGCTCCGGGTATTGGCAATTGGCTTGACGCTTGCGCTCATAAATCCTTGTCTCCGATGAAAATCCGGGTGGTGCCTTCTCGTGACTCCCGGGAGCTAATCGGGAACGTTCTGCGGCAAATAGTCCTGGGCGTGGCCGGGCACGCCATACTCGTAAGGACCGCGGTACACGGTCGGCATTTCGTCAAAATTTCCGTGCGGCGGCGGCGAAGGAACCGTCCACTCGAGTGTGGTGGATCGCCAGGGATTCGAGCCGGCGCGCTTGCCGTTGCGCAGGCTCCAAAAGAAATTAAAGAGAAAGACCAGTTGGAAAGCGAGCATGAAGAGCAGCGCAATCGTGGAAGTGGTGCGCAGATGCTGCAGCGCGGGCCGCGATTGTTCGGCGAACTGTGCGTAGTTGTAAATGCGCCGCTGGTCTCCGGCGATTCCGGTAATGAACAACGGAATGAAAATCACGTTGAACGGAATCACCGTGCCCCAGAAATGTATTTTTCCGAGAGTTTCGTTGAGCATGCGCCCGAACATCTTCGGATACCAGAAAGAGAGCCCGGCAAAAACGGCAATAATGGCAATGGGGACGAACGTGTAATGGAAGTGCGCGACCAGGAAATAGGTGTCGTGCAGATAAATGTCCGTGCCGGAAGAGCCCAGGAAAATTCCCGTCACTCCGCCGATCATGAACTCCGCGATGAATGCCAGAGCCCACAGCATGGGTGTGTCCAGATGGATCGAGCCGCCATACAGGGTGGCGATGTACAGAAACACCATTTCCGTGACTGGAACGGAAATCAACAGCGTGGTGATCGAAAATATATTGGCCATGCGCGGGTCGATCCCGGCCACAAACTGGTGGTGCGCCCACACCACGAAGCTCAGGAATCCGACAGCCCAAGTGGTATACAGGACGGTCTTGTAACCGAATATTTTCTTGCGTGAAAATACCGCGATGATTTCCGCCACGATGCCCATGGCCGGAAGCAATACCACATAGACTTCCGGATGGCCGAAAAACCAGAACAGATGCTGCCACAGAAGCGGATCTCCGCCGCGTGTGGGATCGAAAAAGCCCGTGGACATGGTCTGATCGAACAGGAGCATCACCGCTCCGGCAATCAAAGGCCCGGCGGACGCCATGAAGACAATGTTGGCCAGGATAATCATCCAGATCAGAATCGGGATGTCGTACATTTTCATGCCGGGCGCGCGGCTGTTCATTGCCGTGACGGTGAAGTTGATGCCGCCGAGCAGAAACGCCACGAATTCAAGGGCCACCGCCAGCAGCCAGAGAGTTGCCCCGATCGGAGTCAGGTTGTAGGCCCCGCTCGCCGACAGCGGCGGATAAGCAGTCCAGGCGCCGCCAAATGGGCCGCCCTTTACGAAAAAGGAAGAAAGAAGAACCAGGGTGCTCAAGAGAAAAATTTGATACGAAAGGCGATTGATTCGCGGAAAGGCCATATCGTCGCATCCGACCATCAGCGGGATAAGGAAATTTCCGAACGCGGCGATCAGCACCGGCATGGCCACCCAGAAAATCATGATGCTGCCATGCATGGTGACCAGCGCGTTGTACCGCCCCGGCGTAACGAATCCGTAGCCAGGTACATTTTGATTGGGAAAACCCAGTTGCATGCGGAATACGTATGCGAAGAAGCCGCCGAGCATGGCCATGGCCATCCCGGTGAACAGATACTGCAGGGCAATGACCTTGTGGTCCGTGGACCAGAGATACTTCCTGAAAAATCCCGGTTCGGCGTGTTGCACTTCCACCATTGTGCTCATCGTTGCATCTCCGCCAATGCCTCGCCGGCGCTCGCGACGGACTTCGGTTGCCGGGTCGTGAAGCGTCCTGCCACGGCATTTTCGGCTACGGTGGGGCTCGAATTGCGCAACAACCAGGCGGCGTGGTCCTGTTGGGTCTCGACAATTACCCGGCCCGCCATCAGCGCGTGGCCGATGCCGCACATCTGCGTGCATTGAATGTCATAGGTGCCGACCCGATTGGGTTTGAACCATCCGGTAATTGTTCGGCCGGGCAGGGCATCCTGTTTCAGGCGGAAGGCCGGCACGGCAAAACTGTGAACCACATCTCGCGAGACCAACTCGAAGTGATAGGTGGTGTTCACCACCACGTGCAGTTCGCCAACGGTGCGAATATCATCGGCCGTGTCCAGGACGCCGTCGGGCCCCGGCTGCTCGAAGCTCCAGGCCCATTGCTGGCCGATTACGCGAATGGTCGCGTCCGCGGGCGGCATGACCTGCTTGATGTTGTACCAGACCGTGATGGCGCCGGCGACAATCACAATGTCGCAGACAATGATCAGATAGTGGGGGATTGAAATCCACCGCTTTAGATGCGGTTCCTCGCCGGTGATGTACTGTGTCGGGCGTCCGTCCTTGGCCCGAAACCGGAAGATCAGCAGAAACATCATGGATTCGGCTGCGATCAGCCAGAACCCCACGATGACAGCGATCAGGATAAAAAGGTGATCGATACTGTGCGCGTAGGTCGATGACGCTGTTAGGTACCGCTCCAGCATGTAGACTCCCGCTACCGGATTAAAAGCATGACCCCCGCTACAAATGCCAGCGAGGAAATTACGATGACCCAAAAAACGGTTTTAGCCACTTGATCGGGCGATGTGACGGCTTGATCCATGAAATAATTTTCTCCTGTTTCCCGAGGCTAGGGCTTCAGCGTTTCAACGTAAGCGACGACGTTGCGCACGGCATCGTCGTCAGCCAGGGTGCGCGCCATGGGGCGCATCAAGCGTCCCTCGCGATCCTTTGGATTCGCGCCTCGAACGCCGCTCTTGAATTTTCTCAATTCGGTAGCCAGGTACCAGTCGTCGGTGCCAGCGATCGGCGGGGCTCCCAAGTCCTGATTTCCGGCGCCGTTGTCTCCATGGCAGGCCGCGCACGTGGCGTAGAGCGTGGCGCCGGCCTTGGGATCGCCGGGGAGTGAAGATTTGTGCGGGAGGCGCGGCATCGTCTCCACGTAGTGGGCCACGGCTTTCACGTCATCTTCGGACGGCAGGCTCAGCGCCATGGGCCGCATGCGCATGCCTTCGATGTCGCTGAACTGCATGCCGCGCACTCCGGTGCGAAATTTCTCAAGCTCGCGTTCGACGTACCAAGCCTTCATCCCGGCAATGTTCGGCGCGCCAACCTCGGGATTCCCCGATCCGTCCGTGTTGTGGCAGGGAACGCAGGTGGCGAAAACTTCCTGGCCTCGAGTGGCGGCATCCGCGGTGCCTGTGCGGCACCCGGACAGATTCAGGCCGGCAGCCAGAAGCAGCAGGGTTCCAATCGCCGTTTGATAGGAAACGAAGAATCCAGGTTTTCGCATTCTGAGTCGCACTGGTTTTGTTAATCGGCGGATGGTATCAGGGGGCAGAAATTTTGACAAGTTGAACTTGCCTTAAACACAGATTTAAAGGGTGCGGATTACCTTCCCGAGCCGAAAAACGGTCATAATACCGGGAATGGATGGCACAATCGGTGACGTAGATCACAAAATCGCACTTTTATTTTGGGCTGAGCGCCAACCGCTGCAGGCGCTCACCCAGGCGATTATGCTCTTCGGTCACCTTTTCCGGCAGGCGATCGCCGAACTTCTTGAAGAACTCCCCGACATCGGCATGTTCCTTGGCCCAATCGGATGGATCGACTCGCAGCAATTCGTTCATGGTTTCTCGCGTTACATCGATGCCGTCGAGCGTAATTGCATTCGCGGAGGGGACGGCTCCGATCGGTGTTTCCGTTGCCGCTCCGTTTCCTTCGATTCGTTCCAGCATCCACTTCAGGACGCGGGCATTTTCGCCGTAGCCCGGCCAGAGGAACTTTCCATCGGCGCCTTTGCGGAACCAGTTGACGTGGAAAATCTTGGGCGGATGGGGGATGCGAGCGCCCATCTCCAGCCAGTGCCGGAAATAATCCGCCATATTATATCCGCAGAAAGGAAGCATGGCCATTGGGTCGCGCCGGGTGACGCCCACGGCTCCGGTGATTGCCGCGGTCGTTTCCGAAGCCATGGTCGCGGCGACGTACACGCCGTGCTGCCAGTTCATCGCTTCGTAGACCAGCGGCGCCAGACGCGCGCGGCGCCCGCCAAAGATGAATGCGGAAATGGGCACTCCGCCGGGATCTTCCCAGCGCGGAGAAATCGAAGGCGCTTGCGCCGCCGGCACGGTGTAACGCGAATTGGCCTGCGCGGCGGGGCCATTGGACGGCGCCCACGGGCGGCCCTGCCAATCGATCATGCCGGACGGGGCTTGATCGCTCATGCCTTCCCACCAGGGTTCGCGCTGCTCGGTCATGGCCGTGTTTGTGAAGATCGTATTCTTGCGCAGCGCCGCCATTACATTCGGATTGGTCTTTTCGTTCGTTCCGGGAGCGACGCCGAAGAAACCGGCTTCGGGATTAATGGCATGCAGGTAGCCGTCCGAGCCGACTTGCAGCCAGGCGATATCGTCGCCGATGGTCCACACGCGGTAGCCTTCGTTTTCCAGCGCCGAAACCATCATGCACAGGTTAGTCTTGCCGCAGGCGCTCGGGAAGGCCGCCGCCATGTAAGTCACTTTTCCGGAAGGATCTTCCAGGCCCAGAATGAGCATGTGCTCGGCCATCCAACCCTGTTCGCGCGCCATCCAGCTGGCAATGCGCAGGGCAAAACACTTCTTGCCCAGCAGCGCGTTACCGCCGTATCCCGAGCCGACACTCCAAATCAGCTTTTCTTCGGGGAAGTGAGCAATCAGGCGGCGGTCCGGACTCAAATCGCCGAGGGAGTGAAGTCCCGGAACAAAATCGGAGGAGCTGCCCAGCCGGTCGAGCGCCACTTTTCCCATGCGGGACATGATGCGCATGCTGGCGACGACATACGCGCTGTCCGTCACCTCGACCCCGACGTGGCTTTGCGGCGATGCGGCCGGCCCCAGAATGTACGGGACGACGTACATCGTGCGGCCCTTCATCGATCCGTTAAACAACGCGCCCATATCCCGTTTCGCTTGCGCCGGGTCGAGCCAGTTGTTGGTGGGTCCTGCTTCCTCGCGCTCGCGCGTGCAGATGTAGGTTACTTTTTCGGTGCGGGCTACGTCACTCGGATCGCTGCGGTGGAGGATGCAGTTCGGGTAGGTTTTTTCGTTCAGGGGATGCGTCTGGCCCTCGCGAACCAGGGTGTCCTCGATCCGCGCGGCTTCTTCTTCTGAGCCGTCGCACCACTGAATTTGCGCGGGGCGAGTCATCCTCGCAACCGATTCCACCCATTGTTCAAGGGGCGTAGACACGGAACCTCCTCCAGATTATTTCGGCATGCCGGCGGAAGATTTATGGCCCGAGCAGAACTGAGCGACGAATCAGGCAGCAAATACACACCGAAACAAAAAGTTTAAGACACGGATGCGGCAAACGCAAGTTCCACGCGGTCGCATATGGACAATGTCGCCAACATTTTTGTGCTTCCCGGGCACTGCCGGCCGGTAAAGGAATCGCGGATTCCGGTCGATGAAAAGGGAATGGGAATTAACTTCGGCTTCGGTCCGCCGACTTGGGGGGGTAACATCGCACGCTGGTAGGCGACCGATGGCGGATTGGCTCAAGCCGGAATCGTGACTTCCCGTTCTCGCCCGACCGTGCAACGGGTGCTCTGGCAGCGTCTCGGGGTATTGTGACGCGTGTCACAAACGCCAGTGCGGCTGGTCACAGATCAATACTGGTACCCGTGGCAAATTTGCCATCGCACGCTTATGGGTTTTGCAACTCTCAGTTACTTTGCGAGGGAAAATGTTCGAACGAATTGCAAAAAAATACAGAGTTGGCGCCATGGCATTACTTCCTTTGTTCCTCTTCGCCTTTCCTCACTCCGCGGCGGCGCAGTCGGAAGGGCAGAAGTTATATGACACGAACTGCGCCAAGTGTCACGGTCCTGATGGAAGCGGGAATACGGCCATTGGAAAAGCGGTCGGGGCCAAGGATTTACGCTCGGCGGAAGCCAAGAAGCTGACCGACGCGGAAATTCGCACCCAGATCGACCAGGGCAAGGGCAATATGCCTCCCTTCGGTGGAACGCTGAACAAGGCGCAGATCGATAGTTTGATTCCTGTCGTCCGGGCATTCGGCAAGAAACCGGCGGGCGAAAAGAAATCAAGCTGAGGCCTTTTTTCGTTAGGCCTCACAACCAGCTGTCACCAAAGTGAAAAACGGCTCGTGACGGACGAGCGTTCGTCCGGCGCGGGTCCGGAAAACGCTCAAAATAGTCGCGTTGCTACGGGTGTGTAAATATTTGAAAAAAGGAAACTTGGAGAGGGAGACACGAGCATGAACGATCCGAAGAGATCTTTTCGCGGTCATACTTTTATCGGAGCATTCTTTGCACTGTTTTTGAGTCTATTTCTGCATGTGCCGACGGCATCGGCGATTCCCAGCTTCGCGCGCCAGACCGGCTACCCATGCAAGGCTTGCCATTACATGCCGCCGGAATTGACCCCACTCGGCCGCGCGTTCAAGTTAAACGGCTACACCATGGCCGGAAAGCCAACGGTTACTTCGCCCGGAAAGGGAACCCAGAGCGGACTCAACATCCTGGAATCGTTCCCGCTTTCGGTCTTACTCGATACTTCGTTTACTTCTTTGAAGAGTCCGCAGCCAGCTTCACAGAATGGGAGCTTTGAGCTTCCGCAGCAGGCCTCGCTGTTCCTGGCCGGCGCATGGTCCACGCACGTAGGGAGCTTCGTGCAGGTGACATATACCAGCCAAGATGATCATTTCACATGGGATAATTCCGATATCCGGTACGCAAACGCCACCAAGCTGTTCAATAGAGACCTCTCATATGGGATTACTTTGAACAACAACCCAACCGTAGAAGATTTGTCGAACAGCACTCCAGCATGGGGCTTTCCTTGGGTGGGCAGCGATTGGGCGCCGGGGCCGAGTGCCGGGGCCCTCATCAATGGGGCACTGGGGCAAGACGTGGCCGGAATTGGCATGTATAGCATGTGGGACAACCATCTATACCTGGCTGGGACCATCTACCGCTCAGCGCACATTGGGGCTCCCCAACCGAATCAAGGAGTGGACGGTAGTGGCTCCCCGCTCAGCATCAACATTCGCGGGGTTGCCCCTTACTGGCGCCTTGCCTGGCAGCAAAACTCAAAGAACAACAACCTGGAGGTCGGGACCTTCGGGATGCACCTGAAATCGACGCCCGGCGCAATTACCGGCCTGGAAGATGGCTTCACCGATTGGGCGGTGGATTTTCAGGATGATCTGACGGTTCCGCAGTTTCGGGGCGACGTCATCTCATTCCGGGGTTCGTATATCCGCGAAAATTCCTCGCTGCTGTCAACATTTACGGGCGACGGAGCTTCCCTGGTTCAGCATCATCTGAATACCGTGCAGGCGAACGCGGAGTATCACTTCGGGGATAAGTACTCGGCCACGATCGGTTATTTCGACGTCACCGGGACGCCCGATCCACTGCTGTTTCCAATGGCGCCTTTATCCGGGAGCGCGAACGGAGATCCGCGAAGCAGCGGATACATTGCCAACATATCGTGGTGGCCGGTGCAGAACATCGGACTCTCGTTTCAATACACCGGTTACACGCGTTTCAACGGCGCCGCCATAAACTATGACGGAGCGGGCAGGGATGCCAGTTCGAACAACACGCTCTATTTAGTTGCGCGATTTGTTTTCTAGGCGCGGGCAACAATCGAAGGATGGCGCGATTCGACATGAGTTATGAATGCAATCGGACGGCAGGGCCCGAAACGCTACGCACCGGGCCCTGCCGTTTCGATTTACGGTTCGGTGCGGGACTCCGTCCGGTCGCTCAAACTGTCCCGCGGCGGTGGTTAACATGGCAATGAATGCTATCCCTCAAATGAACACTGTTCCTCAATTGTTTCAGGCTTTTGTGGCTCCGGCCATATTTGTTTCGGCCGAGGGACTTCTGCTGCTTTCCCTCAACGTTCGCTTGATGGGAATCGTCAGCCGTCTTCGGTCGTACCTTCATGAGCGGCACCATGCGATCAGGCAGGGCCGCCTGGTCGAGGCGGACGCCTACGCCTCCCAAATCGCTTCGATCGAAAGGCGGGCCGAAATCATTCGCCGGGCGTTCACCATGACGTTGTACGGCCTGGTCGGGACGATCGCGGCCTGTTTGCTCCTCGGTGCAGGTTTGTACTGGCGATTGGCTCAGGGCGCGGCAGCGATTATTTTCGTGTTGGCGATCGTTAGTTTGCTCGGCGGAACGGTCTACTACGCTCAAGAAGTGCAGGTGGCTCTCAGTTCCGTTCGCGAGGAAGCCGCGGATTCTCGCTTTATGGACCTTCTGGATCGTGCCGATGCCTTGGAAGCGGAAGAAGTTGTCCGCGGAATGTAACGACGCGTTTTCCGTGGAGACAGGCCATCGCCCGCGACAGCCTCGCCGCGGCCAAGGTGGCGGCAGGCTGAGAGCTACCGCTCCAATTTGCGGCGGCGTGGGGTGTCAGCTTTGCGCTCTCCTGCGGGCTCGCCGATCTTCGGCGCCATCGCGGCGCGTATCTTAGGCAGGGCAGCACGCGCGGCCGCTTCTCCGGCGGCCATTAGCTCGGAAGTCTTTTCGAAGTCGTCCCACAAGAAATCCTTTACCACCGGTTCGATGATGATGTCTGCCCTGGCCCTCCATTCGAGGTCCGCGTGCCGCTGCAAGATGGCAAAGGACAAGCCGATCACATCGACGATGCTGGACGGCGTGCGGTTGTTCGCCGCTTCCAGAAACACGGCGATGACAATGTCCGCGCCAATGCTCCGCGCGGCATCGACCGGGACCGGAGCGGCCAGGAATCCGTCCACGAGCATGCGGCCATCGATTTCCACCGGGACAAACATGCCAGGGTAGGCGCAGGACGCACGCAGGGCCGGACCCAGTGGTCCGTGCGAGAAATAGACGGCCTCGCCCGTGGCCAGGTCCGTTGCCGCGATGGCCAGCGGGATCTTCAAATCTTCGAACGTGCTTACGCCCAGGTATTTTCGTGGGTAATGCTCCAGCTTCTGGTTCGAAGCCAGGCCCATCCAGGAAAGCTTCCAATTGCCGAAATCTTTAAAGCGGGTGGCGCACGCCTGGCGTTCGATTTCCGGAATGGTGTGGCCGCTGGCGTAGGAGATGGCCAGGAGCGCTCCCGAGCTGGTTCCAGTCAGATAATCGATTGGGATCTTTTCTTCCTGAAGCACGCGCAGGACTCCCAGGTGGGCGATGCCCCGAGCGAAGCCTCCTCCGAGGGCCACCCCGACGCGGGGCCGCTCGGGCAGCGGCGCGGGCGGCTCGGCATAGGCGAATTCGCGAACGCGCCCAACCGCGCTCTCCAGCCAGGTTCGCACCTTCTTGGACTTACGTTTGGTCATTGAAGGAATAGGACAAGGTTAACTCCAAAACGGTTGCCAGGCGTTTCCCGTTGACCCCGGTTTGTCGCTTCTGTAACCTGCATGGGCACGCGAACCCATTCGAATCGATCGGATCGCCCGAAACAATGGCAAAACGCCAGCTGCCATCGCCCCGTTTCTGGGCCGGCCGCCGGCTGCGGTGGTGCCGCAAACAAATTGACCCCATCCGGACGATGGGCCTAACCTAACAGAAATGATAAAAAGAGGGATCGAAAAAATTGTGGTGCTGGGCGCGGGAACCATGGGGGCGCGGATTGCCGCGCACGTGGCCAACGCCGGCGTGTGGTGCGCCCTGCTGGACATTGTTCCCAAGGAGCTTACGCCGGAGGAGCAGAAGCGCGGGCTAACCCGTGAAAGCCCCGAAGTCCGCGATCGCATCGTACGCGCGGGTCTAGGCGCCGCCGTGAAGGCCAGGCCCGCGGCGTTTTTCAAGCCCGGCATGGAGAACCGCATCGTCACCGGGAATTTCGAGGACGATTTGAAACTGTGCGGCGAAGCGGACTGGATCATCGAGGTGGTCGCCGAAAATCTGGAGATCAAGCGCGCGCTGCTCGGGCGCGTGGCTCAGGTTCGCAAGCCCGGCACGATTGTCACCACGAATACTTCCGGCCTGCCCGTGCGCAGCATTGCCGAAGGAATGCCCGAGGAATGGCAGCAGCACTGGGCCGGGACGCATTTCTTCAATCCGCCGCGTTATCTGAAATTGGTCGAGGTGATTCCGGGGGCTTCGACGTCTCCCGAAGTAATCAAAACTCTCGCCGAATTCTGCGACCACAAGCTGGGAAAAGGCGTGGTCGTCGCCAAAGACACGCCGAATTTTATCGCTAATCGCATCGGGACGTTTTCGATGCTGAATGCGATTCGCTTGATGAACGATCTGGGCATGACGTTCGAGGAAGTGGACGCCTGCACGGGTCCGGCGCTGGGATGGCCGCGGTCGGCGACGTTCCGTCTGGCGGACATTGTGGGCACCGATGTGCTGCTGCATGTGATTCGCAACATTCACGACAATATTCCCGATGACGAATCGCGCGAAATATACCGCGTGCCCGCGCTGATCGAAGAGATGGCCCGGCGCGGCTGGCTGGGCGACAAGACGGGCAGCGGTTTTTACAAGCGCGTGAAAAAGTCCGGCGGCGAATCCGAAATCCTCACGCTCGATCCCGTGAAAATGGAATATCGCCCCCAGCAAAAGGCGCGTTTCACTTCCATCGATGCGGGAAAAGCCATCGAGGATACGCGCGCGCGGCTGCGCATGCTGGTTGGCCCGGCGCTCGAAGGAAAGGAAGGCGACAAGGCGCAGAAGTTCATCTGGGGCGTCATCTCCGGGATGTGCCTGTACGCCGCGCGGCGCGTGCCGGAAATCGCCGATTCGATCGTGGACGTGGATCGCGCCATGCGCTGGGGATTTGGCTGGGAACTCGGGCCGTTCGAGGTGTGGGACGCGATCGGCGTCGAGCCCACAGCCGCGCAACTCGAAAAAGAGGGCAACGCTCTGCCACCTCTGGTCACCGGCCTGCTGTCCTCCGGCAAGAAATCGTTCTACCGGTCGGCGCCGGGAGAGACGTCTTATTTCGATTTGGCGGGGAAGTCATACCAACCCGCCCAGGTTGCGGATGGAATTATCATTCTGAAATCGCTCAAGGAACGCGGCAAGGAAATCGAGAAAAATTCCGGCGCGAGCCTGATTGACTTGGGCGATGGAGTGATCTGCTGCGAATTCCATTCCAAGATGAACGCCATCGGCGGCGACCTGCTGTCCATGATCAACAAGGGGCTGGCGCGCTTGCGCACCGATTTCGATGCCATGGTGATCGCCAACCAGGGCGAGAATTTTTCCGCGGGCGCGAACCTGATGCTGATCCTGATGACCGCGCAGGAGCAGGAGTGGGACGATCTGCACCTGGCGGTGCGGCAGTTCCAGAACACGACGCTCACCGTGAAGCATTCGCCCAAGCCGGTGGTCGTTGCGCCGCAGGGCCTGGCGCTGGGCGGAGGCTGCGAAGTGGTGTTGCACGGAACGCGCGTCCACGCCGCTGCCGAAGCCTACATCGGACTGGTGGAAACAGGCGTGGGCCTGATACCGGCCGGAGGAGGCACCAAGGAAATGATCATTCGCGCCAATGAACGCGCCGAAGGCGAGGAAGATCTGGACCTGTTCCACGCGCTCAAGCCGGTGTTCGAAAACATCGCCATGGCCAAAGTTTCTACGAGCGGGGAAGAGGCGCGCGAGCTTGGCTATCTGCGCCGCGCCGACCTGGTGGCTATGAACCTCGACCGCCTGGTTGCGGACGCCAAGCAAACGGCACTTGGGCTGGTTCGCGGAGAATGGCGGCAAACGGCGCCCGCTCCGACCGAGCCGTCGATTCGCGTGTTGGGCGAAGAGTTCAGCGCTGCTGCGAAGCTGGCGGTTTACATGATGCTGAAGGGCGAATACATTTCGGAATACGACGCGCTCGTGGCTCGCAAACTTGGGCACATTCTGGCTGGTGGCGCGCTCACTTCTTCGCAACTTGTCAGCGAACAGTATCTGCTGGACCTCGAAAGGGAAGCCTTCGTATCGCTTTGCGGCGAGCGCAAGACCCAGGAACGCATCGCCCACACCTTGAAAACCGGTAAGCCCCTGCGGAATTGATCTCAATGCTTAGATCGGGCGGGCGGGCAAACGCCAGCCCTTCCGTCAGCGGGGACTCGCTTGTGCGATGCTAAAGGTGGCAGGCAGAAAAACGTATTTAGCGGCGCCAAGTCAAATGAGACCCACTATCCGCATCATCGCCAGGGCTTTGTTTCACGCGGGCGGATTGGGAATCCTGACGCTTGGCGCATTCGATTCGTCACCTCTCGTCGTACCCTTCGGCAACGACCTTCTGATTCTGGCGCTGAGCGCGCGCTATCACGATCGCGTGCTCTATTACGCGTTCATGGCGACCCTGGGATCGCTTATCGGGAGCTTTGCGACGGACTGGCTCAGCCGGAAGGGCGGGACGGAACTGAAGAAGGTCGCGTCGGGCAAGGAACTGGGAACGATTCAATCCTATGTGCAGAAGCGCGCGGCGTGGACACTCGTGGTGGCGTCTCTAATGCCGCCGCCGTTTCCGTTTACGGCGATTGTGGCGGCCGCGGCAGCGTTTAACTATCCTCGAAAAAAACTCTTCAGTTTTGTGGCCCTTGGCCGATTCGCGCGGTTTTTGATCGAAGGCGCCCTTGCGATTCACTACGGGCGATGGATCATCCGGCAGGCGAGATCGCCGATTCTGGAGGACGTGGTGATCGCGCTCATCGTGATTTCGATCGCCGCGAGCGCGATTTCAGTTTATCAGTTGACGGTAAAGTCCAAGAGGACGTCTCACCAGACGGCGTAAGGCGAGGCGCATCGAATGAAGTGCTGAACAGAGTTAACCGCGACCGGCAGGCGCCGCGATGGTAGACTGTCTGGCAGGTGCTAACGCGAATGGTAGCCTGGACACTGGTCGTGCACGTTTTTGGCTTCGTATTCTGGGTCAGCGGTCTGCTGGTGACGACCATTGTGCTCTATCGCCACACGCAGGAAACTTCGCCGGAAACTCGCGCGGTTCTGGCTCGGCTGGAGAGGGTCTTTCTGCGGGGAATGGCCGATCCGGGGGCGCTTCTTGCGGTGCTCGCGGGAATCACGCTGATTTCCAACAATCCTTCCTATTATCTGCACGCTCGTTGGCTGCACATTAAGTTCGTGTTTGTGGCGATACTGATCGGCCTGCACGTGGTTGTCGCCATCGCCAGCAAATCCTACGCCGCGGGTCGAAGCGGCCTGACGCCGGGCCAGGCCCGGATGCTGATGGCGGCGATCGTTATTGTTTTCCTTCTGATCCTCATCACGACTCTGCCGGGCGAAGTTTTTCTGACTTGAAGACTGCTCGGCGTGTTGCGCCGCCCCGCGAAGGTTCCCAAAGTTTCTCCACCGCCCGTTACAAAATACTTTGACGGCATCGCTTTCAAAAATTGGTAGCCGGGATCCTACTGCTGCGAGCCTGGCGGCTGCGATGATTCGATGGAAACGTTCTTGAGGGCGTGATTGACGGCATCCATGGCGACCACTTGGTTTCGGCTGTGGTCGGTGATGCTGTCGTAGAGGAGTTGCGCGGGTTCGGTGTTCAGTTCCCGAGTGTATTCGGCGGTGATTTCGTCGGCCGCTTGCTGCAGCGCCTTGTTGGACTCGGCATCCAGATCGGAACCGGCGATCTCGACTTGCCTGCCGATGTATGGGGCGGCGATTTGCCCGGCAAGCGCGTCGGCGCTCCGGTAGTAATATTCCGAAATTTGACGGTGGCCTTCCTCGTGTTCGATCACGTGGGGAGTGACGCCGGCGGGAACCCAGATAGTGATATCGAGTTGCAGAGTCACTGTTATTTGAGAAATCGTGACGGTCGCGTGCGTGGCATCCAGCGGGCGAGTGTCGCCACGGACGCTGGCGCTGGAGAGAAAGTTAGAATCGCACTCGGCGTTTTCGCCGGGGTTCAGAGGCGGCATGTCGCTGGGCGGCTGCTCTGGATCGAATGTGCGACTCGCGAAATTCACGGGCAGCTTGACGATCATGGGAACGTCGGCCGTGGTCTTCGGTGGGCGCCGCAAACGGGTGTCGCGCCAACCGAGCCAGGCAACGACCGGCAGGCCGAGTACGAAGAGGAGCATGAGGGTCCGGCGCGAGGGCAAGGCTGCCTCCGCCTACCATTTTGCGAAAAGGCCGGCTCGCCGGGGGCGAATTTGTGGGGGTGGATGGCGCGGAAGGCACGGCCATGCTGTTCTCAGTGTCATTTTGTGGGACAGGCTTTCGGCTGCCTGGTTTCGATTTACGGAGGGCACGCGGCCAAACCGACAGGCTGGAGCCTGTCCTACTTGGGAACGCGGTGTTGCGTTTTGCTCCAAACCAGCATCCAATGACTGGTACGGAACACGCACCACAAATCAGCAATCACGAGTCCCCTTATGAGAGACGCAGTTATTGTCAGTTCTGTTCGTACGCCAGTCGGAAAAGCGTTCAAAGGCACGTTGCGTTCAACGCGGCCCGATGATCTGGCGGCCATCGCCATGCTGGAGGCGATTCGCCGCGTGCCGGGCTTGAATCCCGGAGACATTGAAGACGTAATCCTGGGATGCGCCATGCCCGAGGGCGAAGCCGGAATGAACGTCGCGCGCATCGCCAGCCAGCGCGCCGGCCTGCCCGCCGGAAGTTCCCGCCATCACGATTAACCGGTTTTGCTCGTCGGGTCTGCAGTCGATTGCCATGGCTGCCGAGCGCATCATGGTCGGCCATGCCGACGTGATTCTGGCAGGCGGCACCGAATCCATGACCATGATTCCCATGGGCGGCAACAAAGTTTCCCCGAATCCTTGGCTGATGGACCATTATCCGGATGCGTATCTCAGCATGGGCCTGACGGCGGAAAATGTGGCCAAGAAATACGGCATCACGCGCGAAAAGGCGGACGAATTTTCGCTCGCCAGCCATAAGAAGGCGCTTGCGGCGATCGCCGCCGGAAAATTCAAGGACGAAATTGTACCGGTGGCGAAGTGAAGATGACCGTGGTCGCCAATGCGGCCAATGGCCACGCGGCCAAAGCCAAAACGACGGCTACGGTTTTCGAAACGGATGAAGGCCCGCGCGCCGACACCAGCATGGAAGCGCTGGCCAAGCTGAAACCCGCATTTCACGCCCACGGCACGACCACAGCCGGAAACAGTTCGCAGACCAGCGACGGCGCGGCCGCGACCATCGTGATGAGCGCCGAACGCGCCAAGCGTAATGGGCGCGAAGCCGCTGGCGCGGTTCCTGGGCTTTGCCACGGCGGGCGTCCCGGCCGAGATCATGGGCATCGGTCCGGCCTACGCCATTCCCAAGGTGCTGAAGCTAACCGGATTGAAGCTTGACCAGATGGATGTGATTGAGCTGAATGAAGCGTTCGCCGTGCAGTCGCTGGCGGTGATTCAAGGAAGCGGGGATCGATCCAGCGCGGGTGAATCCCAACGGCGGCGCGATCGCGCTCGGGCATCCGCTGGGATGCACGGGGGCGAAGCTTACGGCATCCATCCTGCGCGAACTGGAGCGGCGCAACGCGCGCTACGGCATGGTCACCATGTGCATCGGCGGCGGGATGGGCGCGGCGGGAATTTTCGAACGCATCGCCAGTTAGTGCGGCGGACGCCGCCTTTGCGCGTGTACGCCGAGCTGCACTGTGGGCATTCCGGAACCGGTTTATCGGATCAGCAAATAAGCGCCGTACCCCAGCCCAGCTCCCAGCAGCGACCCCACCACCACGTCACTCACGAAATGCATTCCTAGGATGACGCGCGAAACTGCGATGCTCACCGACAGGGCCAGCAGGACCGCTTGTAACTCCGGATAAAAGATGCAGAGGGGAACGGCGATCGCGAAGGCGCTCATGGCATGGCCCGAGGGGAAGGAAAACTGATCCGGCGGAAGAATTTTTGCCCAGCAATGCGACTCGAGTTGGCAGGGGCGCTTCCTTTTGCTGGCTTTCTTCAGAAAGCGGAACACAACCACGGTTGCGGCCTCGGCAGACGCGCTGGCGGCGAAGGCGGCAAACCGCATGTCGCCTCCGAACAGAAGCAAGGCAATCCCCACGGAATACCAGACCCAGCCGTCTCCTAAGCGGGTCGAAGCAGATCATCCAGAAGCGCAGCCATCGCGGCGGGCGCCAGCGGTGAACCTTCCTCATGACTTGATGGTCGCGGGCTTGGATAAACTCCCAGACCATTCTTCGAGCGGTCATGGCTGCACCTCGCTACGTCTACGCCATTTGCTTTTGACGCACGGGCAGGGTTCCCAGGAGACCCTGCGGCGCGGGCCGGGGTCCGTTCACGGCTATGCCCCAGCGGCGGATAAAATTCAGGTCGACGAAATAATCGACGGCGACTCCCGCGGGGACCAGGGCCAGCAACGGGGCCAGCAACATGGTCCAGCGGTCCTCGCGCATCATCTCCCGGCAGAGCAGCAAAATATCGCGCGTCAACTTCCAGTAGCCGCCCGACTCGCCGCACAGCCGGCCGTGTCCCGCACGAAGCCCGGCGAAAAACTCTTCCTTGTTTCGGCGCCCGGCACTTCGGTGTAGGTGGTGCCGACCGAGGCCAGCGCGTGCGCGTCGCTGCCCGCCACCTGCGTTTTGCAACGCTTCCAGGCAAAGTCCGCGGCGTGCTGATTGGCGGAGGCCAGCATCTGGCCGTTGCGGGCCTCGACGGCGGGGAAGTAGCCTGAAAACCACTCGATAATCCTCCGCGGCCCGCCGACCGGTGAGCGAAGAGAAAACGTGATTCACGGTGAAGAACAGGCGCTGCTCGGAAAGGTACGCGAGCAGGCGGATCAGGTCGTTCCGGCGGCGGTTGATTTCAATGTGCTGGCGTTCCGTGATGTCATAAACGCCGACGTGAGCTTCCGTGCCGCTGGGCATCGTGCAGGTCACCTCTTCGCTGACAAAGAAATCCGAGTAGCGGCGCAAGTCCTCGGCTCCGCCGATGGAATCGTGATCGGTTAGAGTGACCAGGTCCATGCCACGCTTTCGCAGCACGGAGTAGACGTCGCTCGGAGCGCTGTAGCTTTCCAGAAAAAAATGGCGCAGGATAGCCACAGGCAGGGTGCCTGAATGAAGCGAGTGGACGTGCAGATCGCATCTCATTGTGGAAAAGTCTCTCAAAATCACTTTGCTGACTTGTTACGTAATGTTGAACAAACTGTAAGATTTGTCTGTTACTAATTGAACACAAATAGGTTAACGGTCGAGGGGGTGCAACGCTAGATGGCAGACGGAATGCCCGGCCCACAGGACCGCAGACGCCGCATCCATCTTGTTTTCTTTGATGCAGGAGGGGGCCACCGCAATGCCGCCACGGCTTTGCAAGTTCAAATCGAGCGGCATGGCCTTCCGCTCGATGTGTCCCTGGTGAACCTTCAGGAAGTGCTGGACCCGCTGGATATTCTTCGCAAGCTGACCGGAATTCGCATTCAGGACATGTACAACAAAATGCTGCGCAATGGCTGGACGCTCGGCAGCCCGCAGCTGATGCGCGTCCTGCAGCTTGTGGTGCGGATCTACCACGCGCCGTCGGTGAGGGTGCTCGAGAAATTCTGGAAAGAACATTCGCCGGACATGGTGGTATCGCTCGTCCCGCATTTCAATCGCGCGCTGCGGGAGAGTTTCTGGAAGGCGTTTCCCGGGCGGCCCTTTGTGACCGTCCTGACCGATCTGGCGGACTACCCGAAGCATTTCTGGATCGAGCGCGAATCCCAATACCTGGTTTGCGGAACGGAGAAGGCCGTCGAGCAGGCTGGCGAGCTCGGGCATTCCGGCGACACCGTTTTCCAGACTTCCGGGATGATCCTGCATCCGCGCTTCTACGAGCCCGATCCGCGTGGATCGGGCAGCCGAACGGAGAAAACTGGGCCTCCATCCGGACCTGCCGACCGGGATTGTGCTGTTCGGGGGCTATGGCACTTCGAAGATGCTGGACATTTTGCGGCAGATTAACCGGTCGTTGTTGCCGGTGCAGCTTATCCTGATTTGCGGCCGGAATGAAAAGCTGGCGGCGGCGCTGCGGCGGGAACCTACGCGCGTTCCCATTTACGTGGAGGGATTCACGACGCAAATCCCATATTTCATGGCGCTTTCGGATTTTTTTATTGGCAAGCCTGGGCCGGGCAGCATCAGCGAGGCGCTTCTCGAGCATTTGCCGGTGATCATCGATTGCAATGCCTGGACGCTGCCGCAGGAACGCTACAACGCGCAGTGGGTGCAGGAAAAGGGAGTCGGGATCGTGGTGAGCAGCCATCGCGAGGTGGCCAACGCCGTAGCGGAACTGCTGAAGCCCGGAACGCTGGAGCAATTCCGTGGGCGCACGGCGGAAATGGAGAACCGCGCGATCTTTGAAATTCCACTTATCTTTGAAAAAATCCTTGAGCGAAGTCCGGAGAAAGTTTTGGCGGAGTCGGAGTTCAAAATTTGAAGGCCAGCGGTGTCCGGTTTTAGACGTAGAGGCGATTCGGTCCGCGCGGATTTGAAGCTCTTGATAGTACAGTGCGCCCGAGTCGCATCAGCAAGCTGCCAAGCGAGAAGGCCTGTGCCGGGCGTTTCCCACTCTCAGGCGCCACTCGTAAAATCGCTTACGTTTATTTCTTCATGCGCAAATCGTGCCCGGTCATCTCCGTGGGCGCGGGAAGACCCAAGACGCCGAGCAAGGTCGGCGCTACATCGCGTAGCGAGCCTCCGGACGCGAGGGGACCGACGCCGTCCTCCGTCGCGAGGATCAGCGGGACGGGATTTGTGGTGTGATAGGTGTGCGGTCCGCCGGTGACTGGGTCGATCATGGTTTCGGCGTTGCCGTGATCGGCGGTGATGATCCAGGCTCCTCCGAGCGGCTGCAGCACCTGGCGGATTTTGCCCAGGCATTCATCCACCGCTTCGACCGCTTTGATAGCCGCTTCGAGTACACCTGTGTGTCCCACCATGTCGGCGTTAGCGAAATTCATGACCACGGCGTCGAAGTCGCCCTTCTCGACGGCTTTCACAATGGCGTCGGCAATTCCCGCGGCGCTCATTTCCGGTTTCAGATCGTAGGTGGGCACTTTGGGCGACGGGACTAAAATCCGTTCCTCTCCGCCAAAGGGCTTTTCGATGCCGCCATTAAAAAAATAGGTTACGTGGGCGTATTTTTCGGTCTCGGCGCAGCGCAGATTTTTCAGATTTTGCTCGGCAAAAACCTGGGCCAGGATGTGCGCGATTTTTTCCGGGGCGATCACGTAGCGCAGCCAGGGCCAGGATTTGTCGTACTGCGTCATGGCCACGTAAAAAAGATTCGACGGGCGCTTCGGATCGATGAACTCCTTGAATCCGGGCTCGGCGATGGCGCGCGTCATCTGGCGGGCGCGGTCGGCGCGAAAATTGAAGAAGATCACGGCATCGTCGTCGCGAATCGGCCCGGCGGGCGGCGCGGAGGGTGACTTGCTTGCCGCGATCACGATGGGCTCGATGAATTCATCGGTCACGCCGCGTTCGTAGCTGCGGCGCAGCGCCTCGACCGGGTCCGCCATTTTAATCGGCGAATCGCCGTGGACCACGGCGCGGTAGGCGCGCTCGACGCGCTCCCAGCGGTCATCGCGGTCCATGGCAAAGTAGCGGCCGGAGAGCGAAGCAATCTGCCCGACGCCGATCTCGCGAATTTTCTGCTGCAGTTGCTGGACGTATTCGACGCCGCTGTGCGGGTGCGTGTCGCGCCCATCCGTGAAGCAGTGGATGAAGACGCGCCCGACGCCCCGCTCGCGCGCCATTCGCAGCAGCGCAAACAGGTGCTGCATGTGAGAATGGACCCCGCCGTCGCTCAACAATCCCAGGAGGTGCAGGCTGCGCACGCAGCCCCTCTCCATCGCTCCAATGAGAAGCGGCTGCTTGAAAAATTCGCCGTTCGCGATCATCAAGTCGATGCGCGTGATGTCCATGCGGACGATGCGCCCGGCGCCCATGTTCATGTGGCCAACTTCGCTGTTGCCCATCTGCCCTTCGGGCAATCCGACGTAGGGGCCGGAGGTCTGGATCAGTGTGTTGGGGAAATCTTTCAGCAGGAGGTCGTAATTCGGTTTACGCGCGAGGGCAATGGCGTTGCCTTTGGTTTCGGCGCGGTAGCCCCATCCGTCAAGCACAGTCAGCACAATCGGTTTCGGTCGTTTTGGCATAGGCGATCAAAGTCCATCATGCGTTTGAAGGATTCAGTCTACGGCGACAGCGGCAGGATTATCTCATTACGGGCTAAAGAAAGGGATTACGGATTTCAAGATCATCAATTTTCTGTTTAATTTGAAAGTCCTCGCTATACAAAATCCCACACTCTGCTTCCAGCAAAGCTACTTCCGTGCGAGCGCTGCGCGGCCTGGAAACTTTGCTGCAGCGCCCAGCTCTTCTTCAATGCGCAGGAGCTGGTTGTACTTGGCGACGCGATCGGTGCGGGACGCGGAGCCGGTCTTGATTTGGCCGGTGCCCATGGCGACGACGAAATCGGCGATGAAGGTATCTTCGGTTTCGCCGGAGCGGTGCGAGACGATGGAGGCGTAGCCCGCCTTGCGCGCCATTTCGATGGCTTCGATCGTTTCGGTGACGGTGCCGATCTGGTTGAGCTTGATCAGGATGGCGTTGGCGATTTTTTCGGAAATGCCGCGCTGGAGGCGTTCGGTGTTGGTCACGAACAAATCGTCACCGACGAGTTGTACTTTTCCCCCGAGTTCCGCCGTCATGTGCTTCCATCCGGCCCAGTCGTCTTCGGCGAGTCCATCCTCGATGGAAACGATAGGGAACTGGCGAACCCAATCGGCATAGAACTTAGTCATCTGCTCGGACGTGTGAGTCGATTTGTCGGATTTCGTGAAGACGTATTTGTTGCTGGCGTGGTCGTAAAATTCGCTGGAGGCGGGATCGAGGGCGATGGCCACGTGCTCGCCGGGCTTGTACCCGGCCGCGGTAATGGCTTCGAGAATCACTTCGATGGCCTCGCCGTTGGACTTCAGATTGGGTGCGAATCCGCCTTCGTCTCCGACCGCGGTCGAGTAGCCGCGCTTGTGCAGCACAGCCTTCAGGCGATGGAAAACTTCAACGCCCATGCGCAGGGCTTCCTCAAACGTCTTTGCGCCCACGGGCATGGCCATGAATTCCTGGAAATCGACGGAATTGTCGGCATGCGCGCCGCCATTCAAGATGTTCATCATCGGCACGGGAAGAGTGTTGCCGGAAGGGTCGCTCGAATACCGCGCGAGATATTTGTACAGCGGGAGCCCGGCTGTGGCAGCGGCCGCGCGCGCTGCGGCCATGGAAACAGCGAGGACGGCGTTGGCGCCAAGATTGCCTTTGTTGGGCGAGCCGTCGGTTTCGATCATGCGGCGATCGAGCGCACCCTGGTCGGAGGCGTCCAGGCCCGTGACCGCGCGGGCGATTTCGCCATTCACATTGGCGACCGCCTTGAGCACGCCCTTGCCGAGAAAGCTGGATTTATCGCCATCGCGCAACTCGATGGCTTCGTGCTCGCCGGTGGACGCGCCGGAGGGCACGGCGGCCCTGCCCAGCGCGCCGCCTTCCAGTGTTACGTCTGCTTCCACCGTGGGATTGCCGCGCGAATCGATGATCTGCCTGCCATGCACGCGCGCGATTTTTGTCGACATGCCGCCTCCTGAGGAGATGAACAGCTCAGCGAAACTTTTGATCGACCGGCTGGGAGCGGGTTTTGAACCGTTCACGCTCACCACGGCCGGTGAATTGCCCGAACGTTTATGTGCTGCTTGTGCCGCTTTCCTGCGCTGCTTTTTTCTGCTGCTTCCGCGGTTCGATTTCTTTTGTACTGTCGGAAGGCGACAGGCTGAGGCCTGTCCTACTTTTTATTCTGGTTCCTCGATCATGGATTCTTCGCGGACGACCACGACGATTCCGCTTTCGGTTACGTGGTAGCGCTGGCGGTCGGCTTCGAGGTCGTAACCGATTTCGGCGCGCTCGGGAATGGTGACGTGCCGATCGATGATGGCGTTGCGCACGCGGGCGTGGCGGCCGATGCTCACGTGGTTGAACAGGATCGAATTTTCGACTTCGGAGTAGCTGTTGGCGCGCACGTCGTAGCCCAGCACGGAGCGGTTTACGCGGCCTCCCGAAATGATCGAGCCTCCGCCGACCATGGAGTCCAGGGCCACGCCCATGCGGTGAGGGTCGGCGAACACGGTTTTCACCGGGGGATACTGGTGCTGCCAGGTGCGGATCGGCCAGGTCTTATCGTACAAATTGAAAACGGGAGACACGGAAACGAGATCCATGTTGGCTTCATAGTAAGCTTCGATCGTTCCAACGTCGCGCCAGTATTGCGCACCGACCTTGTTTTCATCGATGAAATTATAGGCATACACGCGATATTTCGCGAAAATGCGGGGCAAAATATCGCGGCCGAAATCGTGCTTGGAATTGGGGTCCTCGGCGTCGGCGAGCAGCGCGGGAATCAGCAGTTGCGTGTTGAAGACATACACGCCCATGGAGGCGTTGACCATATCCGGATGCAGGTGGGAGCGCTTTGGCGAGCCGGGCTTTTCCTCAAACCCCACGATCCGCCAGTTCGCGTCCGTCTCGATGACGCCGAAGCGGCCGGCCGCTTCTTGCGTGGGAATCTCAAAGGTGGCCACGGTCACGTCGGCCCCGGAATCCACATGCTGCTGGAGCATTTTCTGGTAATTCATTTTGTAGATGTGGTCGCCGGAGAGAACGATGACATAACGCGAATGTTCGCTTCCAATCGAATATATGTTTTGGTAAACTGCGTCGGCGGTTCCCAGATACCAATTGGTAGACACGCGCATTTGCGGCGGCAGGACTTCGATGAATTCTCCGAGGCCCAGGAGCTGCGACCAGCCCTGGCGGGTATGGCGGTTGAGCGAAAGGGCTTTGTACTGGGTCAGGACGAAAACGCGGCGGAGGTCGCTGTTGATGCAATTGGAGAGCGTGATGTCAATGATTCGGTAAACGCCGCCGAAGGGAACCGCTGGTTTGGCGCGGTCGCGCGTGAGCGGCCAGAGCCGTTCACCCTGTCCGCCTGCCAGCAGAACGCCGATCGCATCGCGCATCAGGGACATGAGGGATCTCTTCTGCCCACTCCCGAAAGGCTGGGGCCGGGGTGGCTGCCCGGACATTCTAGCAGGTACCGGCGAAAGTCCCATAGAACCCTATCGGAGGAGTCAATTGCCGCGAAGCGTACCCGAAAAACAAAAGCTTGACTTCGCTGAGGAGGTCCGCTAGAAGTGAGTGCCAATAGGCTGATTTATACGAGTGGACCTCTCATAGTCTCTATGATTAATAGCCATCATTGCCACATGCATCGGAAGGACGGTGAAGTCTAAGTGGCCGAAGTCAGTATTCAAGAAGGTGAGTCTCTGGAAAATGCATTGCGCCGGTTCAAGCGCAAAGTGCAACAGGAAGACATCATCAAGGAAATCAAGAAACACAGTTATTACATGAAGCCTGGTGAAAAGCGTCGCGCGAAACAAGCGTTGTCGCGCAAGCGTCTGCGCAAGAAGCAGCGTCGGGAGCAGGACTAAGCTCCCCAGGGCAGCATGACCCCGGGATTTTCCTAAGCACCCTCGGACCAGTTGGAATGGGACCCACGTTCTTCCCCGGCGTATCCCAGCAAAAATCTGACTGCGACCGAGGGTGGCGTGGGCTCTCCAACCAGCGTGGGAGCCTCGGAGCTACGTATGGAATATCACGATAAGGTCCTGAAGTGCGCGGAATGTAATCAGGAGTTCGTCTTCACCGCCGGCGAACAGATGTTTTTCGCCGACAAGGGCTTCAAGAACGAGCCCAAGCGGTGCAAGGATTGCAAAGCCAAACGCTCGCAGAGCCCGAGCCCAGGGTCGGGCCCAGGCGCCACGAACTTCCAACGGGCGGAAACCAAAACCACCTGCTCGCAGTGCGGAAAGGAAACTACCGTTCCTTTCCGCCCGACGCAGGGACGCCCCGTGTTCTGCCGCGAATGTTTCCAGCAGCGGCGGTCCATGAGTCCTCCGGCATAAATTGAGCGAGGAAATCGCGGTTGCGGCTCGCTGACGAGGCGGCGGCGCGGCGATTTTCTTGTTCATTTCACAACCGGATTACCCTGATTTCTTGCATGCCAGTATTCCGTCTGCGCCTGCCTCTGCCGTTGTTTTGCGAATCCCCGCGGGCTTCTATGGCCAAATAATTCGGGCTGCAGGCGCCAACTTGCCGCTACAGTTTGACGCCGATGATTGTTCCATCGCGTTCTGATGGTTCGATCGAATCGCAACGGCAACGGCGCCGCGGATACTGAATCCCGGACTCGCTTCAAATTGAAACTTGCGCATTGCGCGTCTAATATGGGGAGCGTGCAGTTCGCGAACGTTTTGCCTTATTGCATTCGGAGCTCTCCAATCCTCGGCCAAATGTGGGGAAGATCAAGAAAATGAAAACCTCGTTGCCGGATTCGGCTGTCCAAGCGGCATTGCGGATTTTGGAAGCGCCTTCGGGGGCATTCGCGCGCCGCTACCCGGGCGAAACCGGACGGCGCCAGCCGGTTCACGTCGTGTACGGCGGCGCGCATTTGTTTACGGCTGGCATTTCGAGGCGACTGGGCGATGTGGCGTTGGCAACCCTGGAGGAATTCGCTCCGGATGCCTTCAGCTTCGCGCGCGCGATCGGGTTGCCGGGAGCCGAGGCGCTGCCCAAATCCGGCAAACTGGCGGATGCCGTCGAACAGCAATTCGCGAAATCGCCGGAAGAGCTGCGAATCGAAAATCGCGCCGGCTGGCTGGCGCACACGGTCTACAACCGCGTGCTGGAAAAATTGCAGCGGGAGCCGGTGGAGGATTTTCGGATTGACTTCGAGGACGGGTATGGAAACCGGCCCGATGCGGAAGAAGACCGGCACGCGAAGCTCGCGGCTGAAGAAGTAGCCACGGGCCTGCGCGAAGGCACGCTTCCGCCGTTTATCGGAATCCGCGTGAAACCGTTTTCACCGGAATTGCGCGACCGCAGCATCCGCACGCTGAATTTATTCGTGAGCGCGCTGTGCGAGGCCACGGGCGGAAGTCTTCCCGAAAACTTCGTCATCACCTTGCCCAAAGTTGTGATCCCCGAACAGATGGCCGCGCTCGCGCATTTACTCGAGGCCATGGAGTCCGCGCTGGGACTGGCGAAGGGCTCGCTGCGCTTCGAGATGATGGTCGAGACGACCCAGGCGATCCTGAACCAACGCGGGGAATCGAGCCTGCCGGGATTTCTGGATGCGGCGGGCGGCCGCTGCATTGCCGCGCACTTTGGAACTTACGACTACACGGCCAGCTGCAGCATCACGGCCGCTTACCAGGTGATGGACCACTCTGCGTGTGACTTCGCCAAGCACATGATGCAAGTCGCGTTTGCGGGCACGGGCATCTGGCTTTCTGACGGCGCTACGAACATTCTACCGACGCCACCAAACCGCGCGGAGAAGGGCAAGCGGCTCACGCGCGCGCGGCAGGACGAAAATCGTGAAGCCGTTCATCGCGCGTGGCGGATTCATTTCGGGCACATTCAACATTCTCTCGTTTCCGCGTACTACCAGGGTTGGGACCTGCATCCGGCGCAGCTTCCCACGCGCTACGCGGCTGTGTTTTCGTTTTTTCTGGGAGGGCTCGATTCGTCCGCCGCGCGGCTCAAGAATTTCGTCGAGAAAGCGGCCAAAGCCACCCTCGTCGGCGATGTTTTTGACGACGCCGCCACGGGGCAAGGCCTGCTGAATTTTTTCCTGCGCGCAATCAACTGCGGAGCGATCAGCGAAGTGGAAGCGGAGCGGCTGACTGGGGTGACGATAGAAGAGCTGCATTTGGGTTCATTCCTGAAAATCCTGAAAAATCGAACCAAGTAAGGGCGTGGATTTTCTTTGGCCGGCGACTTTAGCGTACACCGCGATAGCGATTCCGGCGCTTCAGCTGCCGCGGTAGGTCGAGTAGCCGAAGGGGCTGATCAGCAGGGGCACGTGGTAGTGCGTTTCCGGATGAGCAACTTCGAAGACGATTGAAATTTCCGAATAGAATGTGTCCAGATGAAGTTCCCGGTAGTAATCGCCTGCGTTGAAGAGCAAACGGTAGGTACCCGCCTCTAAGATCCCGCCTCCCAGAAGTCCGGCGCAGCGGCCGTTGGCATCGGTGAGTGCGGCGCCCAATGTTTTCCAGATGTCGCCGGACTTTACTTGCAGTCCGACTTGAAAGCCGACGGCCGGGCGGCCGCGCGAAATGTCGAGAACGTGGGTGGTAATTTCGCTCATGATGGCTGCCGATCTCCGGCCAGGAGTTTATCGATACGAATGCGCGTGATCAACCTTTGCTGTTCGGCGGCGATGGAAAGTTCGCTGGGCGGATCGTTTTGGAGGCGCTGATTCAGAATCGCAAGCATGGCTTCGGCGCTTTTGCCTGTGGCGCACACGATGTAGATGTAACCGAACTTTTCAAAATAGGCGCGATTGGCCCGGGCAAGGCGCGCTTTTACGTCGTCGGTGGCGGTGCGCGCTCCCGCTTGTTCGCCCGCGGCCCACTGGCGCGCGGAATCTGAGCCGCTCGCGGGACTGTCGCCGATTTGCGGGTGACGGCTGAAGGCTTCCAGCCAGCCGGCGCGGTCCAGGTTCCACCAGACTGAGTCGGCGGCTTTGTGCAGCGCTTCCAGCGTTGCAAACGGACGCCGCGAGGCGACGCTCGCGGCCCATCGCCCGCAACCGCAACAGTCCGTCAGCAGGAATTCTGCCTGAGCGGAGGGCAGCGCGTTGAATTCCGCCAGCGTCATTTCAGGATGCCTTCTTCGCCGGAACTCCGAAGATTCGCAGGCGCGCCACGCCGCCATCCGGGTAAATGTGAAAACGCGCGTGGGTAATCTCACCCGAGTCCAGCAGTTCTTTCTCGTAGACGTGCAGGGAATCGGCTCGCAACTTCGTCCTCGGCAATATTTCTTTCCAGGGAAGCGCGTCCAGCGTCGCTGGATCGACGAGATGGCGCGGCGCGCTGCAAACTTCGAGCGAGCAGCTTTCCGGGAAATTCCCTTTGAAATGGGACGTGTCGACCCGGACACGGCTCACGTTTCCCGCCGAGCCGAGGCGCACGATGCACCAGTCATGGCCGGGACCGCGACGGCGGCGCGTTTCCCAGCCGTCATGCATTCCGGTCGAGCGGCCGGGAAGGATCAGGTTGTTGCGCGAGCCGAAAAACATGTCGCTCGAAACGATCACCCAGCCGCCGTGCTCGACAGCGGCGAGGTCGATGTCCCCGCCCGCGCTCATGAGCGCCGGCCAGTCCGGTACGACTTCGCCGTGAACGCGGAGGCGGGCGACCCCGCCGTCAGGATAAATTTTGAGCCGCAGATGCGTGAGCCTGCTCGACGGCACGAGCGGAAACGGATTTTTCGCGTCACCCGAAAGCGGGGACTTCGGGAGCAAGCTGGTCCATTTCGTAGCCGGGTCTTCAAGTTGCTCGACACTCGGATCGCCGTCCATCGCGCAGGCCTCTATTTCGCAATGTTCCGGATAGTTCCCCTTGAAGTATGCGGTATCGACCACGACGCCGTGAACGATTCCCGGAAGGCCCAATTTTACGATGCACCAGTCGTAGCCCGGCGTCCTGCGCCGCCGCGTTTCCCAGCCGTCCATCCATTTGCCGACGTCGGTGTATTTATCCTCGATCCAGATGGGAGCAGCCGCCTTCAGCAAATTTTCTTTCGGGGCAAAAAAATCGTCGTTGGCTGCAAGCACGCGCCCGCCGAGCCGTTCGGCGGCCAGGTCGATGTATTCGGTGAAATCCATCAGCGTATGCCCCGCCGCAAGAGCGCGCCGCGCGGCTTGCCCAGGAAGCGGCCTCGATCATAGATCATCTCGCCTCGCAAAAACGTCGCCTCCACCGTGCCGCGCAAAGATTCATTCGCGTAGGGCGTAACCTTGTGACGGTGTTGCAGCATTTTCGGCCGCACGATGAAGCGCTTCTCCGGATTCCAGACGACGATGTCGGCATCATAGCCGATTGCGATCGAGCCTTTGTGCGTTTCGAGGCCCGCGAGCCGCGCCGGCCCGCTGCTCATCCAGCGAACCAGATGCTCGAGCGAATTCTTCCCCCGGCTCATTTTCGTCCAGATCGCCGGGAGGCCAAGTTGCATGGAAGCGATGCCGCCCCAGGCCTGAAAAAAATCTCCGGTATCCGGGCATTTCATCCGCGGCGGCGAAGGCGAATGATCGGACACGACGAAATCGATTGCGCCTTTACGCAGCGCATTCCATAGCCCGTTGTTATTCCGCAGATCCCGAATGGGCGGCGCGCATTTGTATTCCGTCCGGCCGGTCCCGATCTTAGCTGACTCAAAAAACAGGTAATGAGGGCAAGTTTCCGCGCTGATACGCAGTCCCTGTTTTTTTGCGCGCTGAAGGAGCGGCACCGAAAGCTCCGAGGAAACATGGACGATATGGACCTGCGCCCGAAATTCACGCGCGAGGCGAATCATCATCTGGACCGCTTTCATTTCGGCGCTTGGCGGGCGAGACTGTAGCCATACCGCGTACTTGGCGGGATCGGATTTCGCAAGTTTCCGGCCGGCCTTCTCAATCGGCCCCGGCAACTCCGCATGTACGAGTAGCGGGACATCGAGTGCCGCAAGCTCGGGCAGCGCGGCTCGGAGATCGCCTTCGCCGACGTGCGCAAATTCCGGCACGCCCGAAGGCACGAGGAAACATTTGAAGCCGAACGCACCGGCGCGATAAAGCGCGCGCAGCTCTCCCGCATTGCCCGGCACCACGCCGCCCCAGAAGCCGACGTTCACCCAACATTTTTTTTGCGCCGCTCTGCGCTTGGTTTCGAGTGCCGCCACCGTGGTCGTCGCAGGAATGCTGTTCAGCGGCATGTCGATCAGCGTGGTCACTCCGCCGGCGGCCGCCGCGCGTGTCGCCGTCTCGAATCCCTCCCAGTCCGTGCGGCCCGGCTCGTTGATATGGACGTGCGTGTCCACAAGGCCGGGCATGACCACGGATTCTCCCGCATCGTAAATACGTTTACCTGAGGGAACATCGTTGTACGCGCCGATGGCCTCGATCACGCCGTTACGAATGTGGACCGTCGCCGCCCGAACCCCCTCCGGCGTCACGACGCGCTTGCTGCTGATCGCTTGGGTGGTTTTCATTTTGCGAGCTGCGAGAGAAATTCTTCGAGCAGGTTTTGCACAACGCGCAATCGATAGCGTGCGGTCGAGCGAATGTCGTCAATGGGCGCGATTTCACGCGCCAGTATTTCCAGTGCCCGGGCGACAGCCGGTTGCGTGACGCTGCAGCCGCGCAGCGCGTCCTCGGTTTTCACCGCGCGCAGCACCAGAGGGGCGACGCTGCCAAGCGCAATGCGTATGTCGCGAACCGTTCCGTTTTCCATCAGCGCCGCTCCGGCGAAACAAACCTTGGAAATCGCCTGGGCCTTTCGCGTTCCCACTTTGCGGTAATACTGACGCCATGGCTCGGCGCGTCGCGGCAGCCGTACGGCGCGCAACAATTCGTCCGCGGTTATCTGCATCTTTTTGTACCCAGTATGGAAGCCGTGGTACGGCACCCACCGCGCGCCGCGCTCAGAAATCAATTCAATTTCAGCGTCGTAGACCAGCAGCGCGGGCGGGGAATCGGCGGCGGGCGAAGCATTCACAATATTTCCGCCGAGCGTCCCGCGATTCTGCGTGGCAATACCGCCCGTTTCGCGCGCCGCCGCTACCAGCATCGGAAATTCCGCGTGCAGCAGGGGATGTTTCTGGATTGCAGTGTAGGTCGTCAGCGCGCCCAGCGTCACGTCCGCTGCGCTCACTTCGATCCCGCGCAAATCATCGAGTTTCGCAACGCTCAGAAAGCGCTTATGAGAAAGTTTTCCGGCTTCGAGCAGCACCATTAGGTCCGTGCCACCGGCAAAGGGCTGCCAAACTCCCGGTTCGCGGGCGAGCAACGCCAGCGCTTCCGAGAGGCTTCCCGGCACGCGCAAATCGTAAGCGGGGATGTACGCCCTCATCTGCTCTCCCGCTCGATCGCGCCGCTTGATTCGCAGGCCCGCACGACGGCGGCAAAAATTTTCTGGTAGCCCGTGCAGCGGCAGAGATTTCCGGCCAGGCCCTCGCGAATTTCAGCTTCGTTCGGGTGGGGATGGCGGTCAAGCAGCGCCACGGCGGCGATCACCATGCCGGGCGTGCAGATGCCGCATTGCGCTCCGCCGCATTCCAGAAAGGCCTGCTGCACGGCATTCAGTTGCTCGCCACGGGCCATTCCTTCAATCGTGCGAATATCCGTTCCGTCGGCTTCAATCGCTGGCACCAGACAACTGTTGACGATGACGCCATTCATCAGCACGGCGCACGCGCCGCATTCGCCCTCGCCGCACCCCTCTTTCGTGCCGGTCAGGTGCATTTCCTCGCGCAGAACATCGAGCAGGCGCGCCATGGGATACGCCTGAACGCTGCGCGGCTCGCCATTGACCCTGCACGCGATGCTGATCCGGCTAACCGTTTCAGACAAGCTCCGCCGCCTTTTCCGTCGCGGCTTCCATAATCACTTCAGGCGTGGCCGGAATTTCGCGCACGCAAATTCCGGCGGCGTTCTCGATGGCGTTTACGATCGCCGGCGCCGGGCCGTCCATCGGCAACTCGCCAATTCCTTTCGCTCCGTGCGGCCCGAACGGATAGGGCTGCTCCTCAAAAAATACGCGGATGGGAGGAATGTCCGCGGCGGTGGGCATGATGTAGTTGGTCATCTGCCCGTTGGCCATGCGTCCTTCGCGCCAGACCACATTTTCGTAGAGCGCCATGCCGATGGCCTGCGCCACGCCACCCTCGATCTGCCCCGCCGCGAGCACGGGATGAATCACCCTGCCGACTTCCTGTACGGCGACAAAATCGGTGACGCGCGCTTCGAACGTAACGGTATCCACGGCGACTTCGGCGACGTACACGGCCCAGGCATAAGTGCCGTAGGCGTCGCCGCTGTACGTTTGGTCATCCCAGTGCAGGCCGGAAGGCGCCTGGTACTGGCTACGTGAACGAAGCGGCCCGCGGGTCTCGATATAACGCCGGCAGGCGCGCACGAATTCATCCTCGGTGCAGGCATCGCACAGCAAGCCGCTGTCCAGTAATTTGCGCTTTAAATCGAGCGCGGCGGTTTCCACCAGGTTGCCAACAACCATCGACGTGCGCGAGGCCACGGTCGGACCGCTGTTGGGCACGGCGCCCGTATCGGGCTGCGCGATTTCGATGCGATCGTAGCCGATGCCCAGAGCATCCGCGGCAATCTGCGAAAAAACCGTCTTCGTTCCTTGCCCGATCTCTGTGCTGGCCGCCAGGACACGGACGATTCCCTCGGGAGTCGCTTCGAGCTTCCACGACCGATGCGAGATACACTTCCCCCGAGCCGGTAAATCCCGCGCCGTGCATGAAGGAAGCAAAGCCGATCCCGCGCTTGACCGTGGCGCCGGGATTTTCGCGGGCGAAGCGTTCGCGCCTGGCGTGGTAATCGCTTTCGCGAAGCGCGCGATCGAGCAGGGCATTGAAATTCACGTCTTCATGAATCAGTTGCCCGGTCGAGGTTGTCTGGCCTTTGCGGATGAAATTTCGCCGCCGAAATTCCTCCGGAGTAAGGTTCACGGCGCGGGCCACCTGATCGAGGTGGCGTTCCAGAGCAAAAATACTTTGCGGCGCGCCAAAGCCGCGAAACGCTCCGTGGGGCGGCGCGTTCGTGGCCACAGCCCGGGAATGCACGCGCACATTGGGGCAGAAGTAGGGCCCCGCGGCGTGAATGGTGCCGCGCGAAAGCACCACGGAAGAAAGAGTCGCATACGCCCCGCCATCAATCACGAAATCAATGTCCATCGCCACCAGCTTGCCGTCACGCGTGACTCCGGTGCGATGACGGGTGCGCGACGGATGGCGCTTGGTGGTAGCCACCATGTCTTCGGCGCGATCGTAGATAATTTTCACGGGCTTCCCGGATTTCCATGCCAGAAGCGCCGTGTGTCCCGCGATCATCGACGGATATTCTTCCTTGCCGCCGAATCCTCCGCCGGTCTCCGCCTGAATCACGCGGATTTTTTCCGCGGGCAGGCCAAACAACGTCACCAGCGCCTTGTGAACATAGTAGGGACACTGCAGCGAACCCCAAACTGTCACGCCGTCGGTGGGATTTGCCGCGGCGATCATGCCTTGGTTTTCGATGTACAGCTGCTCCTGTGCCCCGGTGCGGTACTCGCCTTCGACAATGAAGTCCGCCTGGGCCCACGCGGAATCCACGTCGCCTTTCTCGATGTGGTACGTCTTGAAGACGTTGTCATCCCCGAAAATAACAGCGCGTTTTGCGATGGAGTCTTCGATGGAAAAAATCGCGGGCAGCGGTTCCACATCGATGTGCACGGCACGGCGCGCCTCTTCGAGCAGATATCGATCCTCGTGCGCCAGCAGGACGACGGCTTCTTCCGGGTGGTTGATGATTTCCGAGGCCAGGCAGGGCTGATCGTGCTCGATCAACGCGACTTCGTTTTTCCCCGGAATGTCGGCGGCGGTAACGATGGTGAATTCGTTCCACGGAATGCCTTCGCCGAATCGGATGGCGCGAATGCGACCTCGCGCGACGCTGCTGCGCACGGTCACCCCGTGCAGCATTTCGGGAAAGGCGAGGTCGTCCACATACCGGGCGCGGCCGGTCACTTTGTCGCGTCCCTCTTTGCGGACTACGGAGTGTCCGAAGAATTTTTCTTCCATATTTCTCCGAGGTTGCGCAGCGGCCGCCTTCCGGAGGGCATCCGCTTGCGGCGGCGACGTCCCGAAGGCGGCCGCTGCAAAATCCTCAAAAAATTCACTTAAAACTTTGTGGCGGCCGCTTTCTGGCGATTTTCAATATCGAATCCGGTCGTTTTTTTTGGCCCATTCACGAAAAGGTTCGAGCCCCGCTTCCCGCATCATCGGCTTGAGCGGGATCCTGCGCTCCATGTGCGGGCGCTTCAATTCCTCATAGATGAAGGAATCGTCAAATCCGGCTTCGGCGGCATCGCCCGCGGTGGCGGCAAAATATACGCGATCCGGGCGCGCCCAATAGATGGCGCCAAGGCACATCGGGCACGGCTCGCAACTGGTGTAGATTTCGCAGCCGGCCAGTTGGAATGTGCTCAAGGCGTGGCAGGCTTCACGGATGGCGGTCACTTCCGCATGCGCGGTGGGATCGTTCATGGACGTCACTAAATTTGTGCCGGTGGCGATGATGCGGTCGCTCTTTACCACGATGGCGCCGAACGGCCCGCCGCGTCCCGAGCGGACGTTCTCCACGGCGCGCTGGATGGCCTCCCGCATGAAAGAGTCGCTCATATCGAGTTTCACGCCCCCCGGCGCAAGCTCATTAACCAGTAACACCGACGATTAAATTGTACCGGAAAAACCGATTTTGCCGATTATCGTTTTGTGATATCCGCGACCAGGATTCAGCATCGTGATCTTCGATTGGACTTTGGCAATTTTGAATGTACACTCTATTCTTTGGTGTGCGCTTCCGCAGAATTCAGAGTGAGTGGTTGCGTCACGATTGCGCCTAGCGTCTCCAGCTTGGGACCCACGCCGGCCGATACCTTCAGGCCATTCATGCCGGGCATGGCCCTTTCCGAGAAAATTCTCGACCCTGGCTTGGGCAGGATCGATCGTTTGGGTCTGATCGCCGATGCTGCGTGTGTGCCGCGCCGTCTGGACCAGAGGAGGAAAGTTTCATGATCGTTGGTGTCCCCCGAGAAACATATCCGGGCGAGCGGCGCGTGGGTCTGGTGCCCATCGTCATTCCCAATCTTGCCAAGGCGGGATTGGAAGTGATTGTCGAGGCCGGGGCAGGCGCTCGAGGCGGGTTTCCCGGATGCCGAATACGCTGCCAAGGGCGCGAAGATTCTTGCCGATCGCGCGCGAAGTATTTGCCGCGGCGGACATCGTCGTGCAGGTGCTTTGCTACGGCTCGAATGACCAGACCGGCCAGCGCCGATTTGCCGCTGTTTCGCCGCGACCAGGTGCTGATCGGGTTTCTTCGGCCGATGGGATCGCTGGAAACGATTCAAGAAATCGCCGCGACGGGCGTCACTTCTTTTTCCGTGGAGTTAATGCCCAGAACCACGCGCGCGCAAAGCATGGACGCGCTCTCCTCGATGGGCACCATGTGCGGCTACAAAGCGGTGCTGATCGCCGCCGACACGCTTCCCGAAAATTTTCCCCATGTTGACCACTGCCGCGGGAACGATCACACCTGCGCGCGTTCTGGTGATCGGCGCGGGCGTGGCCGGACTTCAGGCGATCGCTACGGCGCGCAGGCTGGGCGCGGTGGTTTCCGCCTACGATTTGCGCCCCGCGGCGAAAGAGCAGGTGCAAAGCCTCGGCGGGCGTTTTGTTGAACTGCCGATCGAAGCCAAGGATGCGCAGGACGCCAGCGGCTACGCCAAAGCGCAGGATGAGGAATTCTACCGGCGGCAGCGCGAGTTGCTGGGCAAAGTCATTGCCGAAAGCGATGTGGTCATTACTGCGGCGGTGTTCCCGGGGAAAAAATCGCCTGTGCTGGTTACCGGCGAAATGGTCGCAGGGCATGGCGCCGGGCTCGGTGATTGTCGATCTGGCCGCGGAGCGCGGCGGCAATTGCGAACTCTCGAAGGCCGGCGAAAAAATCGTGGCGCACGGCGTCACGATCATCGGCTACTTCAATTTTGCATCCACGGTGCCCTACAACGCGAGTCAGATGTACGCGCGGAATATCACCGCGTTCCTCCAGTTGCTGGTGAAAGACGGGAAGCTGCAGCTCAATCTGGACGACGACATCATCAAGAGCACGCTGTTGACGCGGGGAGGGGAAGTGGTCAACCCCCGGGTGCGCGAGTTTTTTTCGCTGCCGGCCCTGGCGGTCAAGTCTTAAGGAGGAGAGGATGCCCGCGGATTTCATTTCCAGCTTGTTCGTCTTCATCCTGGCGGCCTTTCTGGGCTTTGAGGTGATCAAGCGCGTTTCGCCCTTGCTGCACACGCCGCTGATGTCGCTGACCAATGCGCTCGACGCCATCGTGGTGGTTGCGGCCATCATCATCGCCGGAAGGCACGAGAGCCGGCTGTCCACGATTCTCGGGCTGATTGCGGTGGCCGCTTCGTTCAGCAATATGGTCGGCGGCTTCCTCATCACCGACCGCATGCTGCACATGTTCAAGACCGGCAAGGCGAAGAAACCATGAGCGCTGTTCCATGACTCAGCAACTCATCGATTCCACTTATATAGTGGCGGCAGTTGGCTTCATCCTGGCGCTGAAATGGCTGAGTTCGCCGGTATCGGCCATGCGCGGGGTTCTGATCGGCGAGATTGCCTCGGCGCTGGCCGTGGCCGCCACGCTGTTCGATCCGCAAGTCAGCCAGTACAAATGGATTCTGATCGCGCTGATTATCGGCGCGGGCGTGGGCGTTCCGCTTGGCATGGTGAAGATGACTGCCGTGCCGCAGCGGACCGCGCTGAGCCACGCGTTCGGCGCGCTCTCCGCGGCGCTCATCGGGATCGCGGAATATTATGTGGCCGCGCCCCACGTGCCGAAGTTCGAGATGGCGGAAATCGGGCTCGAGGTAATTATCGGCTCGCTGACATTTACCGGGAGCTTGATCGCCGCCGGTAAACTGCAGGAAATCCTGCCGCAGAGGCCGATCACGTACCGCGGGCAGAATTACGTCAGCCTGTCGGTGCTCGGCGCGGCGCTTGCTCTGATGGTGACGCTTGTCGTGCACCCGGAATATCACGCATCCTTTCTCGGCGATGATCGGCGTCGCGCTGGTTTTCGGCATGATGCTGGTCACGCCCATCGGCGGCGCGGACATGCCGACGGTGATTTCGCTGTTGAATTCCTATGCCGGATTTTCCGCTGCGCTGCTGGGTTTCGTGCTCAACAGCAAGGTGCTGGTGGTGGCCGGCGCGCTGGACGGGGCTTCCGGCTTCATCCTTTCGGTCATCATGTGCAAGGCCATGAACCGCTCGTTCACCAACGTGCTCTTTGGCGGCTTCGGGCAGATCAACACCGCGGCCGCGGGCGCGGAGGAACAACGCCCGGTGAAAAGCGCCACGCCGGAAGAAGCGGCGGCGATTCTTTCCGCGGCGAGCAGCGTGGTCATCGTGCCGGGCTACGGCATGGCCGTGGCACAGGCGCAGCACAAGGTGCGCGAACTCTACGACATCCTCACGAAGCGCGGCATCGACGTGAAGTTCGCGATTCACCCGGTTGCGGGCCGCATGCCGGGGCACATGAACGTGCTGCTGGCCGAAGCGGACATCCCCTACGACAAGATGCTGGACATGGACGAGATCAACGGCGAATTTCCGCAGACCGACGTGGCCCTGGTGATCGGCGCGAATGACGTGACCAACCCCGCCGCGCGCACCGATTCTTCAAGCCCCATCTTCGGTATGCCGATTCTCGACGTGGACAAAGCGCGCACCGTCATGGTCATCAAGCGCAGCATGGGCGCGGGCTTCGCGGGAATCGATAACCCGCTCTACTACCTCGATAAAACCCTGATGCTGTTTGGCGACGCCAAAGGCTTCGTGGGCTCCATCGTCCGGGAACTTTCGGGCGGCGGCAGCCACGGGTAAAGCAACGCGCGGGACGCGCTTCTCCGGTCTCTTTATCTGTTCAATTACTAGCCGCGCTGATTTTTTCCTTACGTCGCGCCTGTGCTTTTTTCGGTTACGCCGTTCAATCGATGCCCGCTTACCGTTGCGCCCGCGTCCGGCGCGAGAACGAAACAGTCCAGCGTCGCCAGGACGCTCAGCACCGCGACGAGCAGGAACGCAATATGAAACTCCTTCGTGGTCGGGCCACCGGTTGAGTTGCCGTCCAGGAATCCAGCGACGCGCAGCGCGATGGCGCCAACCGCCACGCCCATGCCCATCGACATTTGCGCGATCATGCTGAAGAAGCTGGTGGCGTTGCTCATCTCCTCCCTGGCGATGTCCGCAAAGGCCAGAGTACCGACCGCCGTAAACTGCATCGAGCGGGACAGGCCGTTCACAAATAATATCAAGATCACAATGACGGTGGCGGTCTGCGGAAACAGCACGGCGCAGCCCGCCATCAGGATCGCGTTTAGAATGCCGTTCGTCGTCAGCACCCTACGGAATCCGAACCTCCGGAGTATGGGTGTCACCACGGATTTCATCAGCAGATTGCCCATGAAAAGGCCAAGCATCAGCAGGCCGGCCTGAAACGCGTTTAGTCCAAAGCCGATTTGAAACATAAGCGGCAGGAGGAATGGCGACACGCTGATCGCAATGCGAAAGAGCGATCCGCCCTCCATAGAGATTGCAAAGGTCTTAATTTTCAGCAGCCGGAGATTTAGGAGAGGAGCCGGCGCGCGCAGAAGATGAAGCACGGAGAACACGCCTAGGACGCACCCAGCAATCAAGTAGGCTACCGTCGGCTTCCAGTGCGCCGATTCCCGGCCCACCAGTTCCATACCGTAAACGAAACTCACACAAGCCGAGGCGCACAGCGAAAATCCAATCCAATCGAAGGGTTTTACGTGATCTTCCCTCAGATTAGGGATGATGCGCGAAGAGAACGCCATGCCGATGATGCCCAGCGGGACATTCAGGAAAAAAATCCAATGCCATGAGGCATACGTGGTGATGAAGCCGCCAAGCGGCGGTCCCACCACGGGCGCGATAAGTCCCGGCCAGGTAATGAACGTGATCGCGTCAATCAGATTATGTTTTTCCGTCGTGCGCAGCACCACCAGCCGCCCGACGGGCACCATCATGGCGCCGCCAATGCCCTGAATCACGCGCGCGCCAGTGAACGTCCAAATGCCGCTGCTGAGCCCGCAAAGCACCGAAGAAATCGTGAAAATCGCGATGGCGGAAACAAAAACCGTGCGCGCCCCGAGGCGGTCCGCCACCCATCCGCTGATCGGAATAAATACTGCGAGCATCAGCAGATAGGCCGTCATGCCGATGTTGAGGTCGACGGGATTGGCGTGGAATGACACGCCCATCTGCGGCAGCGCCGTAGCGATGACGGTGCCATCCAGGTTTTCCATGAAAAACGCGGTGGCAACCAGGATGGAGATCGATGTGGCTTTGGGAATGGGTGACGACATTATTTCCGGCTGGATGCACTACTCCTGTTGGAAATCGATGCAACGGAAGACACGGGCTGGCGCCGCGCTACGCCGCTCACAGAAATTCCTATTTTACATTGGCGACGTCTGGCAGAGGAATGGCCTCTACCGGAAATGACATGGGGTATGGCTGGTAGGGATAGACCTTGTCCTTCTTGGCTTTCAGATCCATCAGGATGCGATCCTCGCAGGTTACGTCTTCCTTGAGCGACCAATCCGGCCGCAGCTTGTAAATAATCGTCGACGACCACTGCCGGGTATACGTTTTCGGGTCGTCGAACGTCAGCGTGTTCTCAAGCGTATCGTGATCCAACCGGCGAATCCGCTCGACAATGTGCAGGGCATCGCTGTGCGGATGGCCCGCAGTGTCCAGCCAACTCTTGTCGGTCAGTCCGACGGTGTCAACGACAAGAGTGTCGCCGTCCCAGTGGCCGATCGAATGTCCCATCCACGAGGGGTCGAGGTCTTCCGGATGTCCTCGCCCATCCATCCATATCTGGCGGAAGGTGTTTCCGGTCTCGAAGACCACCAGCACCCGGTTTTTACTCTGCAGAATTTCGAATGGTCCAACGTGGTTCATCAGCCGGGGAATGCCGTAGGGCGCGCAGCTGGTGAGAAAAGGATCCATGTTGTCGTCATTGGCACGCCCCAGAGGTCCCGTGCCGCAGCCGACAAGCTCGCATCTTTTAATCGCCCAGGTCTGCATCGGGGGAGGAGCCTCGGGCGAAAAATTATAGGGCAAAAAACCCTTGGCCGTGCGGGGCGGTGACCAGAGTCCGGTAAGATCGGGTGTCGCGGCCGCGGCCTGAGGGCTCGCCCCGCGCAGTCCGGGCACGATTCGCGGCAGGAGTCCGCCAGATAGTGCCAGCGCCGCTATCAAAGCCAGCGCCGAGCCCGGAATATTCTTTTTCATTCGAAAGGACCTGTGCCCTGAGACTCAAGCACCAACAAAATTATCGCGCGTCGCTACGAGCTCTGTTAATTTTCGGTTACGCGGTGGACGCATGGACTATGTTCAGGAGCGCTCAATACCCGGGAGGATCGACAGTGACAACCTGGCCACTGGGCATCGTCACTTTCACCGGTCTTATGCTCTTCATTCCGTTGACGACAGGGACGCCTTTCTTCTCCGGATGTCCGTAGATCGTGACCTGATCGCCCGCCTTGAACGTGCTGTGGTTCCATCCAACGCCGCGGCTCATGACGTTCGGCGGATGAAATTCCACGGCCCAGGTTTCCATCTCGCCCTTATCGTTTTTTACTTCCAGGAGCAGTAGGGGATGGGGGTTCTGCCAGTCGAATTCCTTCACCGTACCGGCGATCGTGCCCCAGGCGTCGACGTCCCAGCGCGAGGCGCCGTGATGCGCGAGAGTGACTTTGGACGCCAAGCCGCAACCGAAAATCACCAAGAGAGTGGCCAACACACGAAGTCTCATCTGGCTGCCTCCAAGGTTCCCGCGGATGGTCAAACTTTACGTGTCCTGCAAACGTTTGTAAAGAGACGTGTAAAAAGACGCGAGGGCCGTGATGTCCTGGTGTAGAGAATGTTTTAGAGCCGGGATCGTTTCGGAGGTTCGAGCTTCAGCTCGGAGGTAAGAATTCGCACGGGCGGGGCTCTTTAGGCTCTGAAGCTTCAGGGTTAAAACCCGTGATCGAACGATGCCTTGTCGTCGGGGCTGGAAGCCCCGACCTCCGAAGGCATGGCGTCACGCAACTTCCGGCGAATTAGGACACTACCGGACGCCGGGCGCAGCTATCGCTCTGCGAGCTCGCTGTGGGCCAAAACCAGACTCGCGATGTGGATCGTCAAGCGCCTTTTCGACACGGCGGAGAGGTTTATGAACTGGATTCCCATGCCCACATCGACGACCGAGTGGCGGACGATTCCTTCCAGCGTAATGCCCGTTTGCCCGGCGCGCAGCGTGAAGCTAAGCTCCGATCCCTCGGGCAAAGGGTCGGGATCGAGAACAAAAATGCCCTCCATGCTCAAGTCCCGGACGCGCGCGGTCCTTTCGCCGTAAATGATGTGATTTTCCGGTTTGGCCTGAAACCGCGGAGTCGCGCGCCTGTCTTTTGGTGGCATGGCCGTAGATTGTCTCCCGCGCCAGCGAAATCGGCAGCGAACTGCTGGGCGTCGCGCTTTGCGGGCTGTGGCGCGCGGCCTGCGTTTCGGCCCGCGGTTCTGGCCCGCTCCCCGAAAATTTTATGATCTCAGATTTTTCAGCAGGCGCCGGGTAATTCAGCAACCCGGTTGCCGTGAAGCAAACGTACTGCGCCATAGTTAGCTCTGGGGATTCTGGAGGACCATGGACGGGGATTCGTGTGATGAAGACTCCTGGAATTTTGACCGGAGGCCATGGACAAAGAACTTCGGCCGCTTGGGCGCACCCGACCGGAAACGCGGCGATCGCTCTTCAGGGCTTTGAGGGATCGTGGCTGTGAGTGCTAAACGTCAGTTTGCGAAGCACAAATTCCTGAAGGAGGTTGGCAGCCGCGCTTGCGCCAATCGCGAAGGCAGTATTTTCAAACGTCAATTCCACTCCGTGACGATCCTGCGCCGGATAGTAGAGATTTGAAATTCCTCCGGCAGCCAGACTCCCGATGATATTCGAGTAGTTTGCCTGCCACCGTCCGTTGTCGCCCTTGCAGATCACGGCATTTGCGACGGCATAAAAGAACCGCGATCGCCCGCTTCCTGTTCCCTTGTAGAAATATCGTGGATCCTGTTTCAGAAGCGACGGCAGAATGGCGCTCCCGATGAACGTGCTGCTGACCGCATTCGCGTAGTCGGCTCCGTAGCGCTTCGCATAGCCCTGCGCTCCTTGCCCGTATCCGCTGAAAACATCGTTCGACTGCTGGACTCCCGCGATGACTCCGGTCAGGATGAAAGTCACCGGATCCACGACGGACTTCCAGGCAAGTTCGAACTTTTGCTTCGAAGTGAGCGGCGCCGCATCGGGGACATAGGTAACGTAAAAATTCGGGACGACGCCGAGCACCCGCTGCTTCTCCTCTTCCTTGACCTGCTCCTCAGCCACCTCCACGCGCGGTACAGCGACTTGCATCTCCGTTTTTTTGGGGGCCATCGGCAAGGTAATCGGAGGGACGCCGTAGGTTTCGCCCGGATGCAGCGTTCCAGACACACTTTGCGTCGCGAACCCCTCTGTCGTGATCGTCAGCTGGAAGGGCCCGGGAGCGACCGGCGAGACAGTGAATTGTCCGGAATCGTCTGTGAACACGATTCGATTCGTGGATTGATCTTGGCGCGTAAACGCAACTCGGGCCCCGGAAACGGCGGCGCCGCTTGGATCCAGAACCGTTCCACTGATGCTTCCGGACGATTGCGTTTGAGCGGTTTGCGGCGCGGAAGTTGCGTTCTCCGCCGGTGTCTGCTGCGTCTGCGCAAACGCCGGAAATGAACAAACTAAAACCCAGACGCAGAGCCGGACGCAGAGCCAGACGAGAACGCTGCTTCCCCGCAGGGAATACCGGAGCAGCATATTCACGAAATTTTTGTCCGAGGGTAGCCTTCTGAGAATCACGGCTCGCGCCTTATCGCCGGCTCATCTTGCGGCAGTGACAGCATGCCGGCGTTCGCTCGATTCACAGCCGAAGGGTGTACGGCCATTGTTATTCCCTCCCTGTTTGAGGGCGCGGAGTGGTTTAAGGTTGCGTGGAATCTGGGCCCCGAACGTGGGTCGGCAACTAATTCAAGCCCTGTATTTTGCTGGAGTTACAAGAGGTATAAAGCGGGGATGCCCGGCAAGCCCTGAGAAGGCTCAGGGCTAAGCGGGAAGCATCCCGGGTGCGCGGCGTTCCTCAGTCGCGAGTGCGAAAGGGATATGTTTCCGCCGCCTGCACCGCGGTCATAGCCGCCAAAATTGGCGCCACCGCTTGCTGCGCGCGGCGATTCTGAATGCGAAATTCCCTTGCTGAGCGGCTCCATCTCTTTTTCACGGTGCTACTTCACGGGAACGAACTTCTGCACCCGCTCGCCGCCGAATACTTCGCCCGTGTAGATCACTCCCTTAGAGTCCACAGCGATCATATGCAGCCCGAAAAATTGTCCCGCATTCTGTCCCATGCTGCCGATCTGGCCCACAACTTTGCCGTCTTCGCGGTTGAGGAACCAGATGTGATTGTTGGTGAGATCGGAAATGAACAGGAACAACTGCTGTTTGTCGGGAGAGAACATCACGCCGCCGGTCGATCCGCCCACGCCCGTCCACGGGGCCATGACGAATTCCTTCACGAACTTTCCCTCTTTTGTGGTGACGTCGATGCGGTTCGCCATGCGGTCGGCAGCGTACACCAGTCCGTCGTGGGAAACATTGAGCGTCAGGTGGCCCCGGAATTCCTTGGGCTCCGGCCCATTCGGAACATAGGCGCGGTCTTTGTCATCGGTCGAGATTTCTGACAATTTGTGGCCGTAGGCTCCCCAGCCTCGCTTGAACTTGAAGGTGTCCAGATCAAACACCATCACCCGGCCGCCCAGATAATTGTCGGCTGCGTAAAGCTCATGCGCCGGTTCGTCCAGCCGCACTTCTTCGATGCCTCCCACAATCATGGGCGTCGTCGGCGGATACTTGGCACGAAACGCAGCCGTAGCGGCCGCGCGCGTCTCGCGCTCCTCGGGAGTGATCTTGGGGCGTCCGCCCGGCAGAAATCCTGCAATCGGCCCTTTGCTGCCGTGACCTGGAATGCGCGGATTGTCGGGAGCGGCATCGCCTCCGCCGCCTCCCGGCGGCATCTCCGGCGTGCGCGGCAATTCGGCGAGCAACGCGCCGGTTTTGGGATCGTACTTGCGGACGTTGCCCAAGCCGTTGACCACATTGCCAAGATATAAAAATCCTTTGCTGTCGACGGCCATGCCGTGCCCTTGCGGAGGGTCGACGGAACCGATGACGTCACCGGCCTTGTCGATGTGGATCATGGAGGGAGGCCGGACGCAGCAGTCGGCGATCGGGGGAGTGAGTTCCGCCTCCAATTCGATATCGGTCAGATCGTTGGGACGATCGTAGACCCAAACATTGTCATCCTTATCCACCGCCAATCCGGTGACCCCGCCCATCTTCCACTTATTCGGCAGGGGTTTGGGCCAGTCTGCGTCGACCTTGTACTTGGGCGCGTTTTGCGTCTGCGCTCCGCGAGCACTGAACAGAATCAAAGCGCACAAGCCTGCGCCCAGGACAATAGCCATCGCGCTGCTGCGTCTATTCATGGGGCCTCCCCAACACAACCCTTGGAAATGATTGTCAATCATCCCGGTGCGCACGTTTATACACCGGAGGCTGTTTTCCGTAAACCTCTAAGTAGCACACGCTGAACAGGCTGCGGAAAAAGTCGCCCCATCCGTTTGTCATTTCGAGCGGAGCGAGGAATCTCTCTTTCTTTTCTGATAGTTAACCCTAGGAGAGATTCCTCGCTCCGCTCGAAATGACAACATCGAGTACGTTTTCCGCAGTCTGAAAAGCCTGGCCTGCCAAATCTAGAAAGCTTCCTGAAGAATGCGCAACAGATCGTTTTGGTCAAAGGGCACGGGACTGTTGTCGAGCAGCCTTCGCACGGTCGAGGCCATCCGCGAGATTTCAAGAAGTTGTTCTCTTTTTACGCCCAGGGCCCGCAGACCCTTCGGAATTCCAACCCTGGCCGCAAGTTCCTCGACGAGCGAAGGGGCCTGGCGGGCAGCTTCGGCGTCCGGCTTCGACTTGAGGGTCGGATCCAGATGGCGCGCGATGAACGCCATTTCTTCGATGCGCGAAGACGCGATATTTCTCATGACCGTGGGCAACAAGACGGCGTTGCCTAATCCGTGCGGTGTGTGCGTCGCTTCCCCCACCGGATATTGCAGGGCGTGCACGGCGGCCGTGCCCGCGGAGGAGAATGCCATCCCGGCGAGAAGGCTCGCCAAAGCCATTTCTTCGCGGGCTGTGCGGTCATTTGGCTGGGACACCGCTGTCGGCAGGAATTTAGCGATTAAGGAGATTGCCTTGGTCGCCAGAACGTCGGACATCGGATTCTTGCCCACGAAAATTGCATGCGGTGAGCAATCGGTTCGCACTTTAGCGCAGAAAGATTCGATCGCGTGCGCCAGGGCGTCCATGCCGGAATGCGCCGTCACGCTGGCTGGGCAGGTTACGGTCAGGGCCGGATCCACCACGGCCCACTTCGGGATCAGCGCGCGCGAGGCGATGCCGACTTTCATCGCGCGTTCCGGATCAGCGACGACCGCGACAGGACTGACTTCCGACCCCGTGCCCGCGGTTGTAGGAACCGCGACTACCGGCGCGATCGGACCGGGAACATTGTTTTCGCCGTAATAGGCAGAGAGCGGGCCGGGATATTTCACCAGAATCGCGACCGCTTTGGACAGATCCAGATTGCTGCCGCCGCCCAATCCGAGCACCGCATCCGGAACATATTCCTGCGCCACCGCGGCGGCGCGCTCGATGGTCTGGCGATCCACCTCGGGCTGTCCGCCATCGAAAACTTTGACTTCGGCGTTTCCTTCCGTGAGCCGCACGACGACGGTTTCACACACACCGGCCTTCACCATGTTCTTGTCGGTGCAGACAAAAATTCGAGGGCCGAATTCGCGTGCCACATCTCGCAACACGCTCGCCGCGCCCCAACCGAAAAATATCCGGCCCGCCGTGGAAAATCCCCATACAGGCCATGCAGGATTGATGCTTTCAGAGTTCATCTCTCAGCCTTTCCGCCGCCCGCCAAACTTCCTTTGGGAGAGGGATACCCAATCGAGCGCGCTCTTCGCGAAGGTGGCGCGCCCGATCTCCCGGAACGATAACACTCGCGGAACCTTTCTGCGGCGGCGAGTGGCGAAGTTCATCAAGATAGGATGCCACGCGGCTCGCCAGCGCTGCCCCGCCCGCAAACGCCGCGGGGTTCAACAAAATAAAAAAATCCCCCTTGGTGCAGCGCCATTCGGTATCCAAGGTTCCCAGCACCAGCCGGCCGATTTCGCCTCCCGGCAAGAGACCTGCCAGCATTCCAATGGAAATGCCAAGGCCATAGCCCTTGGGACCGGCCGCCGGAGTAAGCGAGCCCTTTAATGCGGCATCCGGATCGGTGGTGGGGTTGCCTTCCGCGTCAATGGCCCACCCCAAGGGAATCGGCTCGCCGCGATGTTTGCTGGCGTAGATCTTGCCAATGGCGCTGGTGGAAGTGGCCATATCGAAAACGAATGGCGCCGGTTCGCTCGGAATACCGACGGCGATCGGATTGGTGCCAACCAGCGCTTTTGTCCCGCCGTGAGGATGGACGAGCGCCTCGCTTTCCGTCATCGCAATACAGATCAGGCCTTCACGCGCGCGCTTTTCGCAGTAATACCCGATCATTCCAATGTGGCTGCTATTCCGAATCGCCACCGCCACAATTCCTCTTTGCCCCACCACCGCCTTGGCGCGATCGAGCGCGGAGTCCGCAACATATGGCCCCAAGCCATCCTTTCCGTCCACGCTCAGAACGGAGTCCGCGGTCCAGACATAATCGGGATCGACATTGACGCGGATAAGTCCCTTTTTGATGCGAGTCGCCAGGACCGGGAGGCGTTGCAATCCATGCGAATGGTGGCCGCGCAGATCGGCTTCCGTCAGGACGTCGGCTTGAATCGAGGACTCCCGTGCATTGGCTCCGAGCTTTGCGAGGACGTGGACGATTAACGCGCGTTCGTCTTCTGACGAAACAACGGTGGAAGTTTCCTGGGGAGAAGTCATGCACTCTCTAAAATTTCAATCCAGAAATCGAGCCCGCATCTTGCTGAAGAATCGAGCAGCACAGCCAATTCAGTCGCGCGATTTTGTAACTCTTCGGGCAGCCGCCCATCTTGGGCAACCGTAAAATCCGCGCAAGGGGAACGCCCTTGGTAACTCAAATCGAATCGCGGTGTTTTGTCGGCTCCCGCTTAACTCAGCGCTTGAATGATTTCCTCGCAACTCCAGCGGTCGGCCACGTTCTGGAGAGCGAAGTTGATTCCCGCGTTTTGCCATTCGTCGTTGATAGTGGATGTTCCGTTGGTAGCTACCACGACCTCATAACCCGCATCGGCTCCGTGTCGCGCCGTGTGTTCAATTGAAAAATTGGTCCAGGCGCCGGTGATCACCAGGTTGTCGATTCCGAACCCTTGCAGGACCGTCTCGAGTTTGGTGCCGTGAAAACCGTTCATGCGCATCTTTTCGATGACCACGTCGCCCTTTTGCGGCTCGAGCCCCGCGACCGGCGCGGCTCCCCAGGTTCCGCGCACCACCGCCTTGCTCTCCGCCAATCCGCGGAAGAGCGGGGCGTTTAGCTTCAGGCCGGGAGCGCCCGGTTCGACGAGGTAGTGGATGTGAATCACGACCGCGCCGGCACTTCGCATCGCCGCGGCCAATTTCTTCACGTTTTCAACCGCGTTTTGTTTCTTGGCGTGGGCCGGCGCGCCCGAGGAGGCGAACGCGCCGCCCTCCGTGATCACGTCGTTCTGCATGTCTTGAATGATCAGCGCCGTCTTTTTCGCGTTGAGCTTACGGTCAGCCATGTTTCCTCTCAGCGCATACTCATGTATGCGACGGGATTTCCCCGAACCTTCATCTTTACACGATAGATCGATGTCGAACAGGCGCAGTACAACTCATCCCAGTTCCGCCCGCCCCAGTTCAGGTTCCCTGCGTGTTCGGGCATGCGAATCACGCCCGAGGTGCTCGGCGGCGGGGCTCAGGACCCAGATGCCGCGGGGGCCCGTGACGTAAATGTTGCCGCGCTCATCGACCTTCATGCCATCGACGATGCCGTTTTCCAGAACGCCGTCGCCGATGTTGGCCGCGAAAATGCGGCTGTTGCTCAAGGAGCCGTCGGCGGCGACATCGAACGCGCGGATGTGGGCGCGCGGCGAATCGTTGACGTACAAAAGTTTCTCATCCGGCGAAAAACACAGACCATTGGTCTGTTCGAAATCGTTTGCCTCCAGATGCAGCTTCCCATTGGGAGAAATCCGGAAGAGTCCCTGGAAATTCAGATCCTGCTTGCGTTCCAGGCCAAACACCGGCATGCGGCCATACGAGGGATCGCTAAAATAAACGGAATTGTTCGAGCGCAGCACGACGTCGTTGGGGCTGTTAAGCTCTTTTCCCTGCCAGTGAGACGCCAGAACCTTGCGCGCGCCGGACGGAGTCTCCATGATCAGGGAGCTGGTAATGTGCTCGCAGACATACAAATTCCCCGCGGCATCATAGGTCATGCCGTTGCATTTGTTGCTCGGTTTGCGGATTTCCTTTACGCCGTCTTTCGCGCTCCACCGGCGGCGCACGTCTCCGGGCATGTCGCTGAAGTACAGGCATTGTTCTTTGGGGTTCCAGATGGGCCCCTCGGTAAACCAAAAACCAGTGCAAAGTTTTTCGACCGCCGCGTCCTTGTCAATCAGCTTCAGCATTTCGGGAGATTCGGCTTCGACGGTTTGTAGGAAATCGTTCATTCCGTTTTCACGCCTCCTGAACGTTCTAGCTTACCCGCTGGCCCGATGAATCCGGTATCTTCTCGGCCAAAATTCCGGTTTCAATTTTCTCTTTGCGCAAACTATATTGCGTGGCGCTATCGCGTGTCAAACGTGAGCGGAGCTGCAAAAGTCCATTCTTCTTGATGGTTCATTTCAGCGCTGGGGAACCTGGCCGACAATCTTCAAGAACTCATCATTTGTTCCGGGTCGCCCGTGGATAGGAACGTGCTGCGCCACATCCAGCTTCAGTTTCAGCATGTTTTGATACAGTGTGCGCATGCCCGGAGTTGCAGCGGGCAACGGCGCGCCCGGCTGCGGGGGTGAATAAAGATCCGCGTTAATCAGGATTTTTTCTTTCGGCAGACAAGCCATCAGCATATCGGCGCTGTGATTGCCCTGGCTGTAGGACGGATCTCCCAACTCATAAGCCATGTCCTGCACGTGGAAAATTTCCATCATGCGCGTGCCATCCGTCACGACGTATTTCCCTTCGCCGCGCGTATCGCCGCCCACGGTATCAATCGGCGCGGGCCGCCTGCTGATCATGTACATGGGGCTGTAGATCGCCAACCGGTCCGGCTGCAGCGTCCTGGGAGCCGGATAGAACATGATGTCGAGGTAATACTGCTTGTTGGATTCGTGCGTCACGATCGTGGTGCCCTGCGAAAGATACGTGCGAAGACCTCCCGCATGATCCATGTGGTGGTGCGTATTCACCACGTAGCGGATCAATTTATTCGGAACAAGGCGGTTCACTTCGGCGATCACCGCGAGCGACCGCGCCTCATTCTGCGGCGCTTCGACCACGGCGACGAAATCGTTGAATTCGACGAGCACGCTGTTGTGCGTCCCGCCACCCAGCAGCCAGACGCCGTCCGCCAGCTTTTGGCTCTCGACCTTGACGGGCGCGGGCGAAGCGGTGCGTACGGCTTCAGGCACCGGCATCGGCGTCACCGGAACATTGATCTTCACATCCGTTACGTTAATCTCGTAATAGTTGTGCGCGGGGTTCAGCCTCGGGTCGCCCTGGTGGACGTGGATTTGCCCGGGAAACATGATCCCTCCGAAATCTTTGTATTTCGTGTAGCGCATCTCGTAATCCATGTCGCCATAGACGGGATTTGGAAACCAAGTGTCGACCAACTCGACCAGATTCTTGTCGTTGATCGTTCCGTTAAATTTGTACTTGCCCATCGTGAAGGTGACGATGGTGACTTTCCTGCCGAATTGCGAAAGGCCGATGTCCGAAGCTCCCACGATGTTCAGCGAGATGGCGGTCGCATCCGACGCGGCCAGCGCCGCTTTGAGGAAACCTTCCGGAGTGAGCACGAGCTCAAGTTGCCGCAGATCGGAGTACGGCACACCGTCCAGGTACATCCTCGTCAGCGGTACCGGCGTGTCTCCCTGCATGTCCCAAGCATAGTTGCCGCTCAAAATCGACGTGACGTGTTGTTCCGGCATCGGAGTCCGCCCGAGCAGCGGATATTTTCCCTGCCTGCGGGTGTAGTCCTCGCGCGAGTATTTCGCGTCGAAGTCGATGAGGCGGGTGTAGTCAGTCACCTCATAATGGGGCCAGTCTTCCGCAAGCCCGTAGGTCTGCCCGATCTGGGAGAACCAGCCGCTGGCCGAGTATTGAATGGTCTTGAGGCCGGTAACGCCCATAGCCTTTGCCGATGCCTCCAACGCTTGCCGGGCGTCCATTTTCTGCGCGGATGCGGTTGCTGCGGAGGCCATGATCAGTCCAATCAGGATGCAGAGTCTTCGCGCCATCGATTTATCCTCACTTCAAATTTCAGTTTCAAAACGAAAATAATCAGATTTGAGCCTTGACATCGCGAATGGGCACACTTATACACCCGAGGCTGCTTCGACTGACCAAATAGTTTTTGTCGGATCATCGCTAAACTTTTTTTGAACAGCACGCAACGAAAAAATGCCCACCTTTACGGTGAGCATTTTTGAACCGTTGCGCTAGCGCGAGCGGCGACGCGGTGTGGGTGTGAAGGAAAGCGAGCGATGCGGTCTACTGAAGAGGCAGGCCGCTTCGGTCTCTAGAAGTGGGGGGCTGCGATGCTCGCAACCTGCACTTCGAGTTTCTTCGCTTCCGTGTTTCGACCTACCTGGCGGAGCACCGAGGCGTAAAATTGCATCGTCTGTAGCACCGCTGGATCGTCCGGTCCAAGATCCTTTTCGCGGATTTCCAGCGCCCGCTTATACAAGGGTTCGGCGGCGGCATAATTGGATTCGTAATAGTAGAGAAGCGCAAGATCGTTTAGCCTGACCGCCACTTCCAGATGGTCCGGTCCCAATTTTTGTTCCGCGCTCTTCAACGCCTGCTGGAGCAAGGGCTCAGCTTGCGCGTACTTTCCTTCCGACCGATAAATTTCCCCCAGGGTGTGCTGCGTTGAGATGGCAGCCGGATTCTCCGTCTGCCCGATGTTCTTCCAGATGGTCATGGCGTGCGCGTACAGATTTTCAGCATCCGAATTATTACTTCGTGCGTGATAAATCTCGCCCAGGTGAAAGAGCGCGTCCGCTGTGTCCGATCCTTCCGGCTTGCCATCCTCGCTCCAGATTGTCAGGGCGCGCTTGTAGAACGACTCAGCGCGGGGGTCGTTCTGGGAATAGTAGATACCGCCCAGGCCGGACAGAGCACTCGCTTCGTTGGCGCTCTCTTTCTGGCCAAGCGTCTCCCATATGGCGAGCGCTCGCAAGTAATAGGGCTCGCCTTTTTCAGGCGCGCCCTCGTCGCGGTAAAGCGCGGCGAGATTATTCAGCGTGTCGGCCGTCAAGGTTTTCTGCTTGGGATATTTCACCAGAATTGCCAAGGCCTGCTGGTAAGCCTGTTCCGCTTGGGTGTATTTCGATTGATCATGATAGAAGACGGCCAGGTTATTCAGGCTGACGGCCACCCGTGGGTTTTGCGCGCCAAGGGATTTCTCCTGGAATTCAATGGCTTGGGTATAGAGTGCCTGGGCTGAGACATAATCTCCGCGTTGAACGGCAGCCTTGGCGGCGGCATTTGCTTTGGACCAGGCCGGAGTTTGCGCCCGAGTGCTGCGCCCGCCAGCCAGAATCAACAGGGCTAGGATAGCGGCTCCGGTCAGTTTGTTGCGGGTCATCGTTTGGCTCCTCCAGATCGTCTACGCTTCGCGCTGTACGGCTCAGCAAGGCAACTTTCGCAGAGAGGACCGAAGGTGCCAATGAGGCATAAGTGCCAATTGGCCAAACTATTGGTTGTGAGAGTCGTGAGAGTCCTAGTACATCCCATCTTGGGGCGGTTCCTGTTTCCCAGACGACGAAGTTCAGCAGTCTCAGTGAGTTGCGGCGCTTGGTCCCGGCCGTCGTTGCCGTATGACCGGGATGCCTGCGGACCGGCAGGGCGACTTTCGCCGAGGTGGGAATTCTTATGCCTGCCGACAACCTTCCTTTACATCGCACCCCGGGCGTGTTATTCAGAATCATCGCTATTGAAACCTGGTTGACATGCTGCGGCCACCGAGCCGCCCAAACCTTTTTGCCCACGCAGCAGACGGAGGGAAGCGATGTCGAAATCAACCAAATCAGATTCTTCAAAAAAATTAGTGCAGCGCCGGGAGTTTCTTGGCGGCGCCGCGACCATGGCTGGAGCATCGTTCATCGGTGGCGGAGCCGCATCTACGTGGCCGGGACTCCTCGCCGCTACGCTGCCCGAACCGCCGCCCGCTCCGGAGATGAACGCGGCGACGGAACGCAAAATGAAGCGATGGCAGGAACAGCGCTGGCTGCTCGACGCGGTTGTCCAAACCGTCGGCCTCGAATGGGATCAGGCCCGCGTCGCGTATACGCTGGGACCGTGCGGCCCCGACGCGACCGGAGATTTCATCGGCATCCGCTCGCGGATCCGCAAATACAACGATATCGCGCGTGAATACACGCGTGCCGCCGTCCGCCGCGAAAAAATGGCGCGCCAACTGGAGGCCGACGGCCATCCGATTGCCGCTCGCGAAAGTTACTTCATTGCCGCGCTGCTTTATGGAAGCGCGCAATGGCCCATCTTCGAGGTGACGCGCGAGAATCTGGCCCTCAACGAGAAAAAAGCCGCGGCCTACACGAAATACATGGAACTCGCCGATCACGAAATTCGCAAGGTAGAGATTCCTTTCGGCGGCAATGGAAAATCGCTTCCAGGCTATCTGCACTTGCCGCCAAAACGCGGGACTGAGCGCCTTCCCGCCGTGTGGGCGATCGGCGGGATGGACAGCATTAAAGAAGTCGGCGTCGCTCTCTACGGAGACAAATTGCTGGAGCGCGGCATCGCCGTGCTGGCGTTGGAAGGGCCGGGGCAGGGGGAATGCTGCGTCCGTGAAATTCATCCCACGGCCACGAACTGGATGGAAGCCGGCCCCTTGGTCTTGTCGTGGCTGCGTTCGCAAAGCGAGATCGATCCCGAACGCATTGCATTGTCGGGCGTGAGCATGGGTTCGTTTTGGGGGACGCAGGTAGCTTCGGTTGACGACCGGCTGAAGGGCTGCGTGTTGCGGTCCGTTTGTCACGAGCCCGGACTGAATACGCTCTTCAACGTGGCTTCGCCTACCTTCAAGCTGAGATTTATGTACATGGCGGGCTTCACGGACGAAGCGGAATTCGACAAGTTCGCGCAGACTCTTTCCCTGAAGGGCGTGGGCGAAAAGATTAAAATCCCCTACCTCGTGATGGCCGGAGAGGATGACCAGCTCAGCCCGATTGAGTACACCTACAACTTGTTCGAAACGATCTCCGCTCCCAAACAGTTGTTGGTCTACGAGGGGGCGGAACACGGACTCGTCGGATCAGCCGCCGCGGCGCTCGGCCCGAGCCAAACGACATATTTTGCCGACTGGCTGAAGGACCGCCTGGACGGCAAGCCCATGAAGACCAAGCACATGAAAGTGGACGGCTACGGGCAGGTTCACGAATCCACGTTTGAAGAGGCGCGTAAAGCCCTGTCGATTCCTCTGCAAGTCTGATGCAGCACTTGAAGAGCCGCGGGATGTTGCGCCCCCGGTCAGGTGTTCAATTTTATCGCTTCTTCTCTAACTCTATTCTTCGACTTTGAATTTTATGGGCTTGATAAAAAGCTTGTCGCCCACTTGAATAGAGATGTTGTATTCACCTGGTTTAACTTGCGGGACCTTCATCGTGATTTTATCGTCGCCCTGATCGACGATGGCGGCCTTGTAATCATTCTTGTCATCGGAAAGATAGACGGACGAAACGGAACCCTTGCCTAAATTGCTTCCGGAAACGGCCACGGTGTCGCTCACTTTGCCCGATGCGGGATCGACCCCGGTCACCTGCGGCGCGTTCTGCGCAACCGCTAGAGACGAGAAGACCACCACTGCGGCAAGAACGATCCAATGTTTACGCAACTTGTTGCCGATGCCGTCCGGATGCTTCTTTTTTCTTGCAGTGTAAAAGGAGAGACTTTTGCCGAAGTTCGGCGCGACCGCTGGGAGAGTCGCCATAAGTTCACCTCATGCAACGATGCCTGGAACTTGAATTTAACAAACTGCCCTTGCGCAGGACCGTACACCCTAAGTGGATTTCCTGTCAACGCACTTCGGCGGCAGGTACTGTCCTAATTTGCAATTTTCTGTCTTTCGGAGGTCCGAGCTTCAGCTCGGACATTCAAGCTCCGTTTTGTTGTGGGCTCTAGCCCCTGAAACTTCAGGGGTTAAAACCCCAGATTCGATACACTTTTTCGTCGAGGCTGAAGCCCCGACCTCCGAACTCATAAGCCCAAAACAGATTCGCCAAATTAGGGCAATGCCCGGCGGCATTTTTGCACTACGGGGAAACGGCTTGTGGCAAGCCGGCCGTTAATTTCCTGCGGGTTTCGCAGAAAAACGGATGGGCTGAAGCGTGTCCTAACTTACTGCGCGCGCTTGTTCCTGCTGCTGCGCTTGCTGTTTTAGCGCCTGCATGTCTTCCTTGCTGCGGAAAGTCATGCGCGCAACTCTGCGCGCCCGGGAATAAGGCAGAATGATTTCCATTTTGCCGTTCCGCTCGACCACGGAAACATAGCGAGTTTCCGCGCCCAGCGTGGGAAACGGGTATTCGGTCCATTTGGACGTGGTTGGATCGTACTTGATGACTTCATCCGAATTCATCAGGTTGACCCAAACATTATGGTCCTTGTCCACCACGGCCTGGTAGGGCTCCTGAGCGTCCGGCCGGGGGAGAGGAACGATCGTGACTTTTAAGGTTCGCGTATCGATCCTGGCGAGATTTCCGCCCCACCAGTCGCAGACCCATACGACATGGCCTTCCTTGTCCGCGCCCATTCTGCGCGGGCCTTCGGCCCAGGGCATGGCGGTGTTCCAGGTCGAGCCGGCTGCGTCATACATTTTGATTTCGTCGGGAGAAAACTCAGCTTTGACCCCGGGTACGGGAGGAATCTTGATTTCCGTAATTTTCCCGGTCTCCAGATCGGTTTTCGCCACGATGTCGATATTCATTTCGGCCCACCAGCCATTGCCGTCGCCATCTGCGGTCAGGCCATAGGTGTTTCCCACTCCGTCGGAATTTTTGAACGTGGGCGACTTGAACTCAGAGAACTGTTTCGTGACGGGATCGAAGCGCGAAGCGCCATGAAAGGTGGAGGCCCAGATTTTGCCCTTTCCGTCCACATCCACGGTTCCGGCGATGAACGTCGGTCCTTCCATGGTGCTCGGAGGCGTGTATACCTTGAGTGTCTCGGTCGTGGGATCGACTTCAATCAATCGCCCGGGACCTTTTTCCTCCCCGGGGCTGATGTTGAACCACAGGTGTCCTTGCTTATCTCTCGACGCGCCGTGGCCGTTTGCGGCCATGCCATGCAGGCCGTCCACGCGAAAGAATCTTGTCTCGCCGGTTTTGGCGTCGACGCGCCCGAGGCTTGCGTATGGGTTCGGCACGTTCACGGAAAACCAGATGTTCCCGTCCAGGTCGGCCTGCGCATCGTGCACTCCGTGCTGGCCGAAGAAAGATGAGGGGGTTCCCAGCGACCAATCGCTGCCGTTATTAGTTCCGTATTGTCTCGGGGCATCGTTTGCACCGAACAGGGGCACGTCATACTCGGTGAACACGACGCGCGCCGCGTCACCCGTGGGCCGCGGCCGCAGCTTGAACTTCATGTCGGTGGCTTCCGGCCCGCGAGCCCGTGCCAGATAGGCGGCCAGTTCCTTTTCGTGAGTATCGATCGACGGTGCGATCGGGCTGTTTGGGCCCAGATAGCCGCCGGCCACGTTTACGCGCTTCATCACTTCCAGAATCGCAGTCCAGCCCTTTTCATCAAACTTGTTTTGCAGAATGTAATTGGGCTGGTGGCAGCTTGTGCAGCTGTTTCGGAATACGCGCTTGAGTCGGCGGTCGTCCGGGGTTTGGTCGGGAAGCGACGCGAGAATCTGGTCTCCCGAAAGTTGCTTTTCAAAATCCTTGGTGGCTTTCAAAACGAAATCCCGATGCCGGGTCGCGGACAAGTCGACGTCGCCGCGCGCGATGTCAAAACCGTCTGCCTGCGCCCATACTGCATAGCGGCCCGCGGCCATGGCGGGGAAATAATATGCGCCGTCCTCATCCGTGAATACGGAGGTCGTGATGGTCGAGCCCTCTAATTCTGCGGAGACCGTCACGCCGCTCATTTTCGCGCCATCCGCGGATTTAACCGTGCCAGTCAGCAGCGCGCCGTCCGGAGCCGCGTGCGCGAGCGCGGGGAACATTGTCGCCAGCATCAAGGCCATCACAGCGGTGCCGAAGTATTTCAGGAATGCTCGCGTATGACTCTGATTCATTGCAGGCTCTCCTTCATGTCTAGTCGAGGGGGCCCATGGAGCCGGCTGGCGCTTCCTGGTTTTTCGCCGGCTTCGGCACCGTTTTCAGGTATTCGACGATTGCGTCAATCTCCGACGGCTGCAATCCGAGCTTGAATCCCGGCATTTTGGTTGAGCCGTCGCGAATCATGGCCTTGATCGCATCTTCGCTGCCGTTCACGAGGCCCTGATACAAAATGGGGCCGTACGTCTGGAAGCCGGGCCTGGCCGGCTCGTGGCAAATGCCGCAGCGCTGCTCGAAGACGCGCTGCCCGAGTTTTTGTTCGTTGTTGAGGGATTTCTCCGCGCCAGGTTGCTGCCCTCGAGCGGCGAGAGGAAAGATCGCCAGGAATATGAACACAACCCATCGGAAGCGTGTCATTCCAGGATTCTCCTCGCCAAACTCTATCACGAAGTGAACTTGATGGAATAGATTCTTTAAGCAACAACTTAAATCCGCGCGTCGTAGGACAGGCTTCAGCGCGTCTAGTCTGGATTATTCGGCGGCCGCAAATCTAAACCTGAGAGGCTCAAGCCCTTCCCATGTGAACTCCCCCGGACAACGGCTGCGTCCTCAATACGCATCTAAACTTGTAAGAATTCAGGCATAGGGCCTGCGATCGAGACCCAGAAGGAGGCCACAGCTATGTCGCGATTCTTCAAAGGTTTTGCGATTGTCCTGGCGGCCCTTTTCATCATCGTTCCCGGTGCGTTCGCGCAAAGAGGCGGCGGGGGACGAGGTGGCGGCGGAGGGGCGCATGTAGGCGGCGGAGGCTTCGCTGGACATGGCGGATTTGGCGGCCACGGCGGATACTATGGCCGAGGCGGCTTCTACGGCGGAGGGTGGTATGGACCGGGCTGGGGGTTGGGCTGGTACGGTCCAGGGTGGGGCTGGGGATGGGGCTACCCATACTGGGGAGATTGGGACTATCCTTACGGCTACGGATACGGTTACGGATATGGCTACGGGGGTGGCTCTGCTCCACGATACGGAGAAGTCAAGATCACGAACACGGGAAAGGACGCGATGGTCTACGTCGACAACGGATACGCGGGGCGGGTTGGCGATCTGAAGAAGTTCCGCCTTACGACCGGCGACCACGAGATCGAGTTGCGGGATCCGTCCGGCCACGCCTTTTACCACGAAAAGGTCGATGTAATTCCCGGTAAGACATTAGAAATTCAGGGAAATGCAAAGGGGCATTGAACGAGGTTTTGCATTTCCAGGCTATCGATTGCATGCATGGTGAACGCATGTCGCATGCAGGGAAACCGGGATGCCTGAGTTGAATCCCTCAGGGAGAATTTTGCAGGCCAGGCGAAAGTCTTACACGCTCCGGTATTCGCTTGCATTTTAATTGCATCGATATGAATGCCTTTTGCCTTGCGGAGTTGGCAGGCAGCGTGCCCGAGTAGAAGCTTGCCGTCTTTTTTCGTTGGGGCAGATTGACCTCGGAAGTTCCGAAAAAGCCCGTTTTTTCAGGGGGATGAGCGTCATGCGTACCTTGAAGCTTCTGTTCCTGGCCGTGGTGTTTTGTTCCGCGCCTCTGGCTGCGCAAGAAAAATCGCTTCAGCCCGTGGGAGCTTTGGATCAGATCGTCTCCAAAGTGGCCGCCCGCGAAAAGCAGGAAATGGCCATGATCCGCCAGCATTCCCCGCTGGTGGAAACCTATATCCAGAAGGTAAAAGTTACGGAAAGCGACGGCAGCTGGGTGCCCGATGGCGATCACTACTTCATCGGACGCGCGGATTTTGCCAAGGGCCTTGACGTCGAGCCCTTGCCCGCGCCGGACGATACCTCCGTGCATCACATGGCGGGCAGCCTGGTTCATCTTTTTGACTTCGGCACGGAGTTTCTCCCGCAGGGTTTCCTGCAAATGGTTTACCTGGATAATAGCGGTCTCGATCCGCAAAACTATGATTTCGATTACGTTCGCCGCGAATTCCTGGGGGAGGTGCGCACCCTGGTCTTTGACATCACTCCCAAGAGAAAAGCGGGGAATGGACGCTTCATCGGACGCATATGGGTTGAGGATCGGGACTTCACGATTGTCCGTTTCAACGGGTCCTATTCCGGCCACGAATTCTCGCATCTGAATTTCCATTTCGATAGCTGGCGCGTAAACGCCGGTCCCAATCTTTGGCTGCCCGCGTTTATTTACTCCGAGGAAAATGGCGGTTCTCCTTTCGCCAAGGGACCCACGTACAAAGCGCAGACACGGCTCTGGGGATACGACGCCGGGCGTTCCCGCCAGGAACAGGAACTCAGCAAGGTGCTGATCGAATCAGCCTCGCCGGTTAACGATCAGTCTCAGAAGAATAGCGATCTTTCGCCGGTGCAGGAGGCGCGCGCCTGGGATCAGCAAGCGGAAGACAATGTCATCGAGAGACTTCAAAAATCCGGGCTGATCGCTCCGCCAGGCGAAATCGACAAGATCCTTGACACTGTCGTCAATAACCTGGAGGTTACCAACAATCTCGACGTCCAGCCGGAGATTCACTGCCGCGTGCTGATGACATCCACAATCGAATCCTTTTCTATGGGACATACCATCGTGTTGAGCCGCGGATTGGTCGACGTCTTGCCGGATGAAGCCAGTCTGGCCGCCATGCTGGCGAAGGAGATGGGCTACATCCTGACCACGAATAAGCCAATCGACACGCAGTTCGCTTTTTTCGATCGTTTGCAATTCCAGGATCAGAAGCTTTTTCAACACTTCGATTTCGCGCGCACCCCGGAACAGGACGCCGCGGCGAGCGCCAAGGCTTCCGAGTTGCTGAAAAAATCACCATACAAAGACCAGTTGGGCACTGCGGAGATGTTCATCGCCGAGTTGCAGTCTCGTGCGCATGACATTCCCAACCTGATCAGCCCGCGGCTGGGCGATACAGGATTGCTGCAACTTCCGGTAGCCGCGAAGGCTGGGCAAGAAAATTCTGCGCAGCACATTGTTGCCTTGCCCCTTGGCGGGCGCGTAAAGCTCGATCCGTGGGACGACAGCCTGGAAATGCTGAAGGCCAAGCCGGTGGGCTCCGTGGCAAACCGCGAGAAGATGCCGTTTGAAATTACTCCCTTCATGATTTATTTGACGCGCGTCGGCTCCGATAACCCCAAAGCATCGCAGGTGAGTGTGCCTTCGCACTCCGGCAATTAGCCGCCCGTCATGTCACGGGAGTCTCTCGTATTCCGCGGCACACTCTAGCCTGTGTGATTCTGTTCCTGCACGGACGAATCCCACACAGGCTGAAACGTGTGCTGCGGGGGACGGCGCGCTTGCAGCGAATCCCTGAAAGCGCTAGCGTGTCCCGAGGATGATTTCGGACGACCAGATTCGGGCCGAGCGGAAAGCGCAGGGGTTGAGAATCAAGAGGAAGAACCTGCTGGCCGCGGCTTTGTCAGGCGCCGCTCTTGTTTCAATTTCCCTTGCTTCGTTTCCTCATTCCTTTCCGGGGATTTTGGGCGGCTTCGTTCTGAGCTTTTTCTACGCCAACGGCTTTGAATACTGCCTGCACCGGTTTCTTCTGCACTCCGGGCGCGGCATGTTTTGCCAGCAGCATATGGTGCACCACGCCACGCTGAATTCTCCGGACGCCGCGAGGTACGTCAACTTTTCCAGCAATCCCTGGGGAGTCGTGGCGCTGTTTGTTGCGGACGCCCTGCCTTTTTTATTTTTGCAGTGGATTTTCCGCGACGGGTGGACAGCGGGAGTATTCGCAAGTTTCGCGATTTACTATATTGCTTTTGAAGAAATTCACTGGCGCACGCACATGGGCGGCTGGCTGCCAAAATGGCTGCGCCCGGCGGCGCGGCACCACCTGTTGCATCACGCGCGGGACGACGGCCGCTTCAATGTTTTTCTCCCTATGTTCGATTGGTTTGCGGAACAGATCCCGACGCGCTCGAGAGTGCGGAATTGACGGGGCCGCGGGCGTTCGTGCTAATCGCTGCCGGCAACGCCGGCCAGCGCCTTCTCGTCCTTTTCCTGGAGCAGTGGGCAACGCGGCGGCAGGAGAGCCAGTTTTTTCTGAATGATTTGATCCGAGTATTTCGCCAAATAGTGAACGATGGTCTCGATGCGGATGCGGATACTTCCCGCGGGCTTGGTCGAATCGAGGTCGCCGAACTTGAAGAATAAAGTCCCGGTGGCTTCCACGATTTTTTGCGTGGGCGTGTAGGTCGGCTGGTCCATGCCGCATTCGTAGCTCGAGAGGCGCAGCACGCAGGTGATCCACGGAAAGCGCGTTGCGAATTTCGCTCCCCACAGAATCTCATTCGTGTTGCTGCTGTTGGAAGAAGTCCACACGTCGGAGATGTCCAGTGGAGTGCGGATCTTTTTGGCCTGGACTTCCTCTCCGAAAATCCAGCCCAGCAGATCGTCGTCCACCGGGAGATATTGCAGCCAGACGATGGGGTAACCGTGGGCCTGAAGATCGGCTTCAATCTCGTGGCCGATGCCCGGGTCCATGTGGTACGGGCGGGCCAGCACAAGCACGCAGGGCTTATTTTCCCGCGCGCACCAGGTCAGGATTTTTCTGGTTTCGTCGCGAGCTTTCTTGTTGAAGTCGTAAAGGGCCTTGTATCCCGCATCCACGGCGCGCTGCGTTTCTGCCAGGTCGATCTCGAAAATATCCTTCAAGCAGTCATACATCTGTTTGGGGACCATTTCCGGTTCGGCCATATTCACGAAGGGCGAGGCGTACTTGATGCCGTTGTCCTTGAACACGTCGCTTTCCTTCACGAAACCCGCGCGGATGTTCTCGGGTCCGGCCATGACGCGCGTGCAGGCCAGGTTTTCTGACACGTGACCCCGCATGAAGGACGGCAGCGAATAAATCATGGGACTCAAAATGACGTTCAGTTTTTTCTTCTGGCCGAAAATCAGTTCCCCGTAGTGGCCGCTCATGCTCTTCACGGGATAGCAACAATCGACCGTGCCGCGGCCTTTCCCAAATTCGCGGCCCTGTTCCTCGGAAGTATCCGAGCTAAACACAATATTTTCGGAGGCGATCCCGATTTCGCGCAGGAAAGCGACCCAGAACTGGTGGGTGCTCCACATGTTCAGGACCTTGGGAATCCCGACGCGGATTCCCGAGCGGTCCTTAGGCGGAGACGCTATTTCGGCGGAAGCCTTCTTGCCGAACCATGTCTGCAATATTTGGAAAGGCATTCTTGGTTTTCTCGATCCCGGCCTTGATCACTTTCATCTCGTTCAAATCTTCCACCAAACCCTTGGGGCACGAGTTATTCACGATCACGCGCTCCCAACCGAGGGAGAGCGGAACCTTGCTCCACGAACGTCCCTGCCCGCCGGGTAATTCCACATCGATAAAGCTGCGCTGGCAATTGACGGGGCACCAGTTGCAGACGGTGTCCTTCGCCGTGGTGGTGTTGTAGGTCAATCTGTCGATCACATCGAAGCCGCGGAATTGCGTCCGGCCGCCCTTTTCCCACCAGTCCAGCGAAACCAGAGCCGCGCCGATTGCGCCGGCTTCTCCCGAGTACGGATGCACGACGACATCGGCGTCGGGAACTTTGGAGCGGATGAAATCGACTTGCGTCTTCACCACCGCCAGATTCTTGTGCGTGCCGCCCTGCAGAATATATTTCTTGCCCACCTGCGCGAGGTTGTTCATGCCGCCCGCGTAGATCCATACATTCAAGGGCAGGATGGAGCACAGCGCGGCGAGGATTTCCTCGGCCTGCCAGCCCTTGCGCTGCTGGTTGACGATGTCGCTTTGCAGGAAGACGCCGCAGCCCATCGACAGTTGCGGCATGGCCTGCGCGAGGAACGCCTTGTCAGCCATCTCGCTCAGGGGAATTCCAAAACGTTCAGCGACGCCCTGTAAAAAAGCGCCATTGCCGGAGGAGCATTGCGAGTTCAAGCGGAAATCGCTGACCGTCCCGTTCTTCAGGATCATGATCTTGACGTCAACGCCGCCCACGTCGCAGATGCAATCCGCATCCGGGAAGTAGTGCAATCCAGCGGAGGCGTGCGCGATGGTTTCCACCACGCCGCAATCCGCACCCAGAATGCCCTTCAGCAAATCTTTGCCGTAGCCGGTAATTCCCAGACCGAGGATTTCGCCGTCGCCAATGGCTTCACGAAGCTGGCGGAACAGGCTCTTGGCATCTTCGATCGGGTTGCCCTTGCTCAGCGCGTAGCAGGAGAAAAGGAGTTCTTTGTCCGGCCCCAGGCACACGGCTTTGGCCGTGGTCGAACCGAAATCGCATCCCACCACGACGCGGTCCAGCTTTTTCTTTTCCACCGTCGGCGTGGCTACCGCCCTCAACGCGATGTTGGCGCTGGAGGTGGCGTCCATCTTGGAATACACGTCGATGAACGTCCTTAAATTATCGGCGCTGTCGCAGAGGCCGCCGCGGCCCTGTTTCTTTTTCTCTTCGTACTGTCCTTCTTCGATCCACCACTGCAGCTTTTTAGTGCCCTGATAAATTCCCACAGTGTGCGGCTCGCCCAGGGCCATTTCGACGCAGCCGAGAGCCGCGTAATACAGGGCGTCCTTGGGCACAACGATGTATTCCTCAGGCGCTTTGCCGTTGGGCATCTGGATCTTGCGTTCCTGCCAGATGTGGGTGAGGTGCAGCCTCCAGGCTTCCTGCAAGCCTTTGAAAAACAGGTTCGGTCCGCCGAGTAGCAGCACTTCCGGCGATGGCGTATTACCGCGCGTCAGCGTGGCCAGGTTTTGATAGACCACAGCCTCGAACAGGGAAGCGATGATTTCATCGACTGTGACGCCAGCCTTCAGTAGCGTGTTGGCGTCGGCTTCGGCGAAGATTCCGCACTTGCTGCTGATTTTGTGCAGCGTGAGCCCGGTGTAGCGCATTTCGGAGAGAGCTTCGGGAGCAATCTGCAGCTTGCGCGCCGTTTTTTCGATGAACGTTCCGGTACCGCCCGAGCAGGCGCTCTGCATCAGCACTTGTTTGCTCTTGGTCGTGCCGTTGCCGTTGAAGAAGATGGTCTTCATATCTTCTCCGCCGATTTCGCTGACGAAGCGCACGGCCGGATGCAAACGCTCGACGCTGGCCGCGACGGCCACGACCTCTTGAATGACCTTGGCGCCCACGGCCGGAGCAATCAATCCCGCGCCCGACCCGGTGAAGAAAACGCGATCGCGCTGGGGTGTGAAGTCATGCTGCGCCTCCAGCCGCGACAAAAATTGCAGCACCTTTTCACCTTGCTTGGTGTTGTGGCGTTCGTAGGCTTGGGAGATCACCTCGCCGGAAGGCGACGCGAGGACGTACTTGACCGTAGTGCTGCCGACGTCGACGCCGCAGATCATTGCGCCGTTAGCGCTCGGCTGCAGCTTCGGCGGGGTCTTGATTTCCATCACGCCCGGTTCCCGCATCAGGGGCGCAATCTGAACGAAATTCCCGCCGGCCATTGAGAGTCCTCGCTGATCCTATTCCCTAATTTCGTCCACAACGTCAACGCTGCGGAAAGATCCTCCGCCCGTCTCTCCGCTCTACCGACCGCCGTTTCTGTTCACCCGTCCCGTCCATCCTTCCCTCCGCCCTTCCCACCACCCTCTTTGTCATTCCGAGCGGAGCGAGGAATCTCTCCTTCTTTTCCGGCGCGTCAATCCGAGAGAGATTCGTCGCTCCGCTCGGAATGACAAAAACCTGCTCACCAGCCTACAAGCTGGCGAGATGCAAGGCGTAATTCGCGGCCGTGGACGCATATCCGTGATGCGGGATGCGATAGGTGGCCTTCTTCACTTTGGGATTCTTCTCCTCGATCTGGCGGAGCGTCTCAAGCGTCAGTCCGGTCTTGGACATCGCTTCCACGAATTCGGCCTGCGAACGCTTTTTCGCTTCCGTCAAGATCATCTGGCAGCGGGACAGCGCGTGGACTTCTGCATCTCCCTTGATTTCGATCGGGGCATAGAGCAGGTCCGGATGCCGGCCCAAAACATTGGCCATGGCGCCCTGGGACATCGTATTGGGCATGCAGGAATAGGGCGAGAGCTCGCAGGTCATGTTGGCATGCTTGTGAAGATGCGCATGCAGGGCCTTGCCGATTAGCATGTGCCCTTCGCCTCCGCGCAGTTCGTGGTGGAAGAAGGGCGAGGCCAGCTGCTTCAATTCTTCCTGATCGGGCAATTCGTGCGGCACATACGCCATCGCCTTGCGGAACCGGTTGTAGGTTCCCACGTAGAGCTTTTCCATCCCGCGAATCATAGCCATCTTCATCTTTGCCTTGCGGTTAAAGTTCGGCTTCTCCGGAATGCGCCACAGCGGCGTGTGCAGCAGATAGCCCAGCCAAATGGCCACCGGCGGCGGCAGCACTTCCGAGCCTTCCGATTCGAGCCAGCGCTTGATGTTGTAATTGCCGTCGCCTTCGTGGGTTTGCAGCCAGAATTCGCCGGTAATTTTCACTTTCGGCTTCACTTGCAGACGATCCACTTCGATGGCGTCGAACTTCTTTCGCACCACGCGCAGCGCGTCCGCGAAGTAGCCGGACAGGAAATGCCATGCCAGCATTCCGTACTTGTTATCGCGCAGCGGCCGTTTCTGGAAGACTTCAAAAAGATAGTCCGCGCTTTCCTGCAGGACTTTATCGGTCTGCCCGGGATTGACCTCGTACGGACGCGTCAGGTACTCCATATCCGTCAGGATATCGCCCACCAGGATGGCCCAGACGATGCCCAGGCTCAGCGGCATATTGATCTCCAAGCCGCCGCCCTTTTCAGGCGACTGGTCAAGCTGGTCCTGTGCCAGGAGGAAGAGGCGAAATTCCTTCAGTCCCATGCCGTCGAGGGCCATTTCGTAGGACTCATGGTACTGGCCGAAGCGGCAGGGTCCGCAGGCGCCGGCCGTCAAGAAGACATAGTCGTCCAGCGTCTTCTGCTTTCCATTGGCGGCGACCTCGGTCTTCAGGAAATTCACCAGGCTGCCCGTGGTGAAAATCGTAGGGCAGCACGCGCCGGTATCGATCAATTCCTTGCCGGCATCGAGGTCCGCGCGGGCGATATTCGGCAGCGGCTTGGCGTTGTAATTCAAATTGTTGAAGACGCCCTGGACCAGCCGCTCGTGCTTCCAGGTCAGGCCGCCGAAAAGAATCGTGGTTTTATCCCGCTGCTCCCTGGTGAAGGGTCGCGCTTTATAGGAAGTGTAATGACTGACTGCGGTGGCCATGAAATCCTCCTTGCTCCCTAAGACTTATCCTCGTCCTATCGAAGGCCCGTGATTCCCAGCTTCTGTGGAGGCGTGCTTTGATTCGTTACAGAAGTATGGCGCAAGAATAGAAATGAATTTTGGGCAGACTCCAACCCATCGGTAGACACCACTGCGCGATTCGCACCTTTTCGGACGGCTTTCAAGCTCATGACCCAATCTCCATGAGGCCTCGAGTTCAGCGCCGGGCAGGTGGTATCCCGGACCAAACCGGACCCTCCGCTTATAACAAAAGTAGTCTGTAAAAGCCATACCCGTTTCTGGTGAGTTATCTGGAAGTTAGCGGTCCCCTGTGGATTTATAACCCAGGACCCGCGAGTGGGCCCTGCCAATCGGGCATTCCCCATCGGATTGTTTGGATTCTGGCCGAACGGGGCAGCGCGTCAATACCTCACTTCAAATGTCGTCGTAAAAAAGACGTCTGCATTCTTCGATATGTGTGTTTTGAGTTTCCCGCTATTTGCCGCCGGCGCCCCACGCTGTTGTCCTGCCGTTTACAGGCGCAATCGCCATGGTGCACGAAAGGCGTCAGGGTATTGCAAGCCTCCGGAAGAGAGACGCATTTTCCGAGTACCATGGTGTGACGCGCATTTTCATCGGATTCAGAGGCAAACATGGGTCGCCGTATCCTGACTGCCGCTATATTCTTCGCCGTTTCTGGCGTTTGCCAGATGGCCTACGCGGGCTCTTCTTCCTTCTCCGGGATTACGCTGTTCCGAGCTGACGTGACCGTCCTCGAGGACGGCACCTTCGAAGTCGACGAGGAAATTTCCCTCAACGATGCCGCAGCCTTTTACAAATACGGTTTCAAGCGGGTCCTGCCGACCTCCGACGAAGATCGCTGGGATACTCGATATAAAGGCGAATACAAACAGGACAACGGCATTCGTGTGAAGATTCTGGAAGTGCTGGAGGACCTCAAGCCCATCGGGTACGAGCAGGGCCGCGGGTGGGGCTATCCGCAACTGTCCATCGGCAAGCAAGGCGCTCCGCTCGATTCCGGCCGCCATGATTTCGTGATTCGCTACCTGGTATATTCCGGACTGACGCTGGGCGGCTCGCGCGACGCGCTCTACTGGAACTCCGACGGCCATGGGCACGAAGCTCCGATCGAGGAGTCGATTCTTTCCGTGCGTCTGCCAAGCATCATTCCGGACGCTAAGATTGCAATCGAGCCGAGAGTCGGCGGCCGTGGGGTGAGTTACCCGCGCAAACCGGAGACCACGCTGGATCGCATCGATCACGGGATCGGACCGATCGTCTATCGCTCGATGAATGTCGGGCCGCGGCAGAGCCTGAGCCTCGCCATCGCCTGGCCACCCGGGTATATTCGCACTTCGCGGCTGCAGGCTTTTCGCCGGGACGGCTGGCTGCTGGGCGCGCCGGCATCGCTGTTTCTTTACTATTTGATTGCCTGGTTCTGGGTCGGTCGTGAACCGAAACCCGGCGTGGTGGTCGCCCGCTATGAACCTCCCGAGGGACTGTCTCCCGCCGCGGCCCGATTCATCGCTTTCGGCAAAACCGACGGACGTTCGTTCGCGGCGGTCGTCGCGCAGCTCGCCGTTCGCCGCTGCCTGCGCGTGGAATCGGCGAATGGAAAATACCGGCTGTCTCGGCTGACGAGCGATCAAGCCTCGGAAGCCGCGTTGGCGCCCGAAGAAAAGGATATTCTGAACACGCTGTTTGAAGATGGACCTACGTGTGAGCTGACCGGCTCGATGGAGCGGCGCAATGCCGCTCAGAATGGCCGCTACCTTTCCGATATCCATCAGGAACTGACGGAAAATCTCAGCGGGAAATATTTCGTCCGGCACACTGGATTGATCGCCATCGGTGTGCTGGCCACGTTCGCCTGCGCCCTGGTGCTGGCATTTACCGCCCACGGCCGCGACGCCTCCGTCGCTGTGTTCTTCACCTTATGGGTCTTATTCTGCGGTTTAATCATCGGGATGATTGTCGAGTTTTCGCTCGCGTCGGCGTGGAGAGGGGCGATTCAGACGGGAGTGGGCTGGACAAGATTGCTCCCGTCCACGGCGGCCGTAGCGGTGTTCGGTGGCGCGATCGCCCAGCTCCTGAAAAATCTCACGATCGGCGTCTCGCTTGCTTTCTCCGTGATGGTTGCGGCTTTTGTTCTGATCAATCTCGGATGGGCGCGTCGGTTGAAAAGAAAATCGCTGCTGGGACGTCAGGTGTGCGATGAAATCGAGGGCTTCCGCCAGTTTCTTCTGAAGACCGAGCAGGACCGCCTGAAACGACTGAATCCGGAATCGGGCGCGACCCAGGACCTCGATCGGTTTCTGCCCTACGCGATCGCGCTGGAAGTGAAAGAAATGTGGGGCGACCAGCTGTCCCAGACGTTCTTCGCCTCGACCGTAATCGCAGAGGATTAGTGGCGGCCACGGCGTCCTGCCAGGGCCTCAATAATCGCGCTTCTCCGGAAACAATTTTCGGGAAAATTTGATTCAAAGTAGAACCAGTCCCCGGCGGATGCCGAGCGCCACGGCTTCTGTGCGAGTGCTCGCGCCCAGCTTGCCAAGGATGGACGCCACGTGAAATTTGACGGTGTGTTCGGAAATGTTCAGGCGCGCCGCGATTTCCTTATTGCTCAGTCCTGCAGCCAGCATCTGTAGAACTTCGAGTTCACGCCGGGTCAGCGGCTCCGCGAGTTCATCGAGACGGCGCGCCGGATCCGAACCGGCCGGCAGCCCTTCGCCCGCTTGTGACGGATGCAGGACCACAAGCCCGCTGGACACCGCTTGCAGCGCGGCAACCAGTTGCTCCGGGGAAATATCGCCCGGCAACACGGCGCGGATGCCCGCACGCAGAGCCTCAGTCGACAGCGCTGCGGAAAGTCCATCGCCAAGAATGACGACGCCGGTGTCCGACGCCAGCCCGGAGGAAACCGCGGGCTCCAGCACGCTTTCGAACGCCTCACCCGAGGCATCGATCAGCACCGCATCGGGCGCAGCATCGGCAAGCAAGTCCGCGAGCGTTTCCACGCTTGCGCTGCTGCCCACAACCTCAACCTCGCGGGCCGCGAGTAGATCCTCGAGCCCGGCGCGAGCCAGCGGGGAAGCCGCGACAATGTAAACGCGGATCACGCGGCCACAGGACTCCTCGCGCGCAACTCGCCGCCGACCTGCACGGCCACCCGCCGAATGCGGCCGTAATCGCCGCGCAGAAATTCGACGCGCAGCACTCGCGGCCCACTGCCGTGAAGCGCTCCCGCCAGGTCCTCGATCGCGGCGAATGGATTTTCTTCCGTGCCCAGCAGAATGTCGCCAGGCAAGAGCGAAGCCAAATCCGCTGGGCTGTCCGGCTCGATTTCGAGAATTACAAGTCCGAATGTTTTGTTCGAACCTGGGGCTCGCGGAATGAGCGCCGGATGAACGGTCACGCCCAGCCACGCATTTTCCGGTCCCCCGGCAAGAAAATCGCGCACGGCGTTGCTGGGGATGGCCAGGGCCAGACGCCCCGCAACCATGGCGTTGATGCCGATGACGCGCCCGTGGGCGTTCGCCAGCGGTCCGCCCGAATTCCCTGGCGCAAGACGCACGTCCGCTTGCACCCAGGCATTCTGTCCCAGTCCGTGCAGCGGGCCCACCGCATGAATCACTCCGGTAGCGAGCGCGCCGACGAAACCCATGGGATTGCCAATGGCGATTGCCAACTCGCCCGGGCGCACCGTGGAGGAATCGCCGGCGGATGCCGCCGGCAAGTTTTTAGCGTCGATGCGAAGCTGCGCGAGATCACGGCGCGTGTCGCGTGACTCGACGCGGGCATCGAATTCGCGGCCGTCCCATAGCTCGACCTTCACACGCGAACCGCGCACCACGTGCGCGTTGGTCACCACCAGGCCATCCGCCGACCACATGACGCCCGAGCCCGAGCCGCGGCCGTCCGACTGTACGAGCACCGTCGAGCGGCGCAGTTGCTCCGCGATTTCACCAAATCCCGGGATGGCCATGTTATTTGCCTCCGTGCGGGCGCTCACCCACAACGATACTGGTTTCCTGCGCGGCGCCGCCACGCACAAATTTCACCGCGATCGATTTGCCGATGGCCTCCCCGGCGAGCTGTGCGTGCACGTCCTCCACGCGCGAAATCGCGTGGCCGCCGAAAGCAATAAGCACGTCGCCGATCATGATGCCGGCCTTTTGCGCCGGGCCGTCGGGCGAAACTTCAACGACCATGGCGGCCGTTTTTTCGCCGCGTTGCAGCGATTGCCGAAGCGCGTCCGGCAAGCGGATGGGATGCAGCCCTACGCCGATATAGCTGTGGGGAATGTGCCCCGCCCGCAGCAGGGCGTCGGCAACCCGATTGATCGTCGCCGCGGGCACGGCGATCGCGCCGAAGCGAGCGAAGCGCGGCGTGGCCATGCCGATTACGCGGCCGTGCGCGTCGACCACGGCTCCGCCCACGGCGGTCGGCTGCAATCCGACGTCCAGGCGGATATAGGGAGCCAGCGGCGCTCCGACCCAGGTTCGCCGCTCGGGCGCAACGAGGCTGACGGCGCCCAGCGCGACGACCGGACCGCTGGCGCGCGTGCGTCCCACCACGAGCACAAGCCTGCCTGGCTTTACCGCGGGCGCGTCAGCGACTTCCGTCACCGGCGAAGCAGACTCAGCGCATTTTAGTATTGCGATGTCAGTCGACGCGTCGCGGCCTGCAAGCGTTGCGGGCACGGTGCGTCCATCCGGCAAGGTTACTTGGATTTCCTCATCCCGGCGCAGCGCGTGTTCCGCGGTCACGATGATGCCCGAGCGCCAAACGATGCCGCTTGAAGACCCTCGCGCCTCGCTGTGAACGGCGACGACGTGGGCCGCGGCCCGGTCCGTTTCCTGCGCCAGCGCATTTGACAGATCGATTAGTTCGGTAGACATTTTCTGAACCTCCAGTCGCAGAATGCCGCAGACCCGAAGCGGATACATCCGCCAATCGGCTAGGATTCGACCTGGCCGTTTGGGCAATCGCAGCGCGGTCTTCGGAATCCGCCGGCGCCAAAAAACTTGATTTGCATAGGCCGCCGACCTATAGTTCCTCGCAAAGGCGGAGTATAATTTCTTCGAGGGATATTTCTGTAATTCTCTATTCCCGCGCTGCTCCTGAGCCTGACGGCACGAAAATTTTGAGGGGTAAACCGATGACGCATCGGGCTTGTTTGCCTGTGAAGCGAATCCTAACCGATCGTTCAGGCGCTCGCTGCGATTTGCGGAGGATGCTTTTCAATATGCGGCACGCAGGCTGCATCGCCGTTCTGGGCGCTGCGCTGGCCTTGACGCCGAACCTTCTAGCGCAGGCCGGCCAATCTTCAGGACCCGCCTCTGAACCAGTCTCTGGACCCGCCTCTGGACCAGCGAAAGGCCAAGACGCCTCCGCGCCTCTCTCGCACGATTTATCGGGCGTTTGGATGCCCTATCCCGACACTGACGTGCCTCCCGGCACAGGGAAGAACGCCATCGACCAGAAAACGCGTCCGCCCTTGACTCCCTGGGGCGAGGCGAAGCTCGACGCGTCGCGGCCTCTGCTGGGTCCGCGAGCGATTCCCGGGCAGGAAAACAGTCCTTCGCTGAAATGTGATCCGGATGGTCCGCCAAAACTTCTCAATCATCCCAATCCATTTGAAATCGTTCAGATTCCCGGAAGGGTGTTCATGTTCTTCGAGGAACAACACATTTGGCGCACCGTCTGGGACGACGGACGCCCGCTCCCCAAGGATCCTGACCCCAGCTACCTGGGTTACGCTGTCAGCCACTGGGAAGGCGACACGTTTGTGGTCGACACGGCCGGGTTTAACGATAAACAGTGGGCCGATCCTTACGGTAATCCGCGAAGCGATCAAATGCATCTGACGGAGCGTTACCGCCGGCTGAATCGCGACACGCTGTCGCAGCAAATCATTATCGACGATCCCAAATCGTACACGAAGGTATGGGTCAGTCCTCCCAAACTTTACAAGTATGAGCCGGGCTGGGAAATCGCGGAATGGTTCTGCGTGGTGGACGAAGACAGGTCCTATGACGACGCCGTGCGGAAACCCGCCGGCGTTCCACCAGCGTCTAAGTAAAGTCGAAATAAAAATGCTGAAATATCCTTCTATTTTTTGGAGGTTGGGGCAACCGAATGCGGACGAACGCTGAGACTTTTCATTCCGGTGCGCGCATTGCGCCCGGGAAATACGTGCGGTTCGTCAGTCCGATCGTCATCATGGTTGCGATTTTAGGCTTGGCTCCGATTCTTTCTGCTCAGATCAGCCAGCCGGCAGGCGCGACGCAGCCACAGGCAGCGGCCTCTGACTCGACTGCTCCACTGTCGCACGATTTGTCAGGTATCTGGATGCAGTATCCCGGCGGAGGCGCGTCAGGAATCCCCGGCATGAACACTGTTGACCCCAGCAAGCGGCCGCCGTTAACGCCGTGGGGAAAAGCGAAGTTCGACGCAGCCAAGCCTTTACTTGGCCCCCGGGCCGTTCCGGGCCAGGAAAATAATCCCTCCTTGCGCTGCGATCCGGACGGTCCTCCGAAACTTCTGAATCTTCCGAACCCGTTCGAAATCGTGCAAATTCCCGGCCGGGTGCTGATGTTTTTTGAGCTCGAACATATTTGGCGTGAAATCTGGACGGACGGGCGGCCCCTGCCCAAAGATCCAGACCCCAGCTATCTGGGATATTCGGTTGGCCACTGGGAAGGCGACACATTCGTCGTGGACACGATTGGCTTCAACGACAAGCTCTGGGACGATTCCTATGGGGATCCGCGCAGCGACGCCACGCACCTGATCGAGCGCTACCGGCGATTGAATCATGACACGCTGGAACTCCAAATCATCATCGACGATCCCAAGGCCTACACCAAGACATGGGTCAGTCCTCCCAAACTGCACAAGCTCGAGCCGGGCTGGGAAATTGCCGAATGGTTCTGCGTCCTTGATGAAGAAAGCGCGTATGACAATGTAATCCGGAAGCCGGCTGGAGTTGCGCCTGCGACGAATTCAAAGTAGATCGGGACGCACATCTGGTTGCACATCTAGTTGAATGTTCGGTGAGGGAGGCCCGTCTCGGGTCGCGCTAGCTCGTACGGTTTGTCAGAAATAAAATGAGACTTAGGAAAAGGGGCCATGAAAAGCCGATCTGTTTTCCCTCAACAGCAATCCCGCGATTGTCATTCCGATGATCGCCAGACTTTCCGGCGCAGGAATTTCCGCGTTCGCCTGAACGGCCCTGCGATCGCCCTGGGAGCGATGCTGGCCTTGACCGTTCCCGCGCACAGCCAAATCCGGAATCCGTCGGCCGCAGTGCAGACGCCGGCTGAATCCGCAGCGCCGGCCCCTGGCCGCCTGTCGCACGATCTCTCCGGAGTCTGGATGCCCTATTCGACTCACATGGACGGAATCGATGAAAAAGCGCGCCCGCCTCTGACCCCTTGGGGACAAGCGAGATTCGACGCCGCGGCGCCCCTGGTAGGACCGAGGGCCGTTGCGGGTAAGGAGAACAACCCGGCGCTGCACTGCGAGCCCGAGGCTGTTCCGAAATCCCTGGTGCTGCCCAATCCGTTCGAAATTATTCAGGTGCCGGGCAGGATGTTCATGTTCTTCGAGCAGTACCATCTGTGGCGCACCATCTGGGACGACGGGCGCCCGCTCCCCGAGGCTCCCGACCCCAGCTATCTGGGCTACGCGGTCGGAAAGTGGGAAGGCGACACGTTCGTTGTCGACACCATTGGCTTCAACGACAAGCCTTGGGTCGACTCTTACGGCAACCCGCGAAGCGAACAGATGCATTTGACCGAGCGCTACCGGCGCCTCGACCACGACACTCTGGAAATGCAAATCACCATGGTCGATCCCAAGGCCTATACCCGGCCGTGGATCAGTCCGCCACAGCGCTTTAAACTCGAGCCCAAATGGGAAATCGCGGAATTCTTTTGTATCGTCGATGAAGAAAATAGCTATGGGGAAGCCGTCCGCAAACCGGCCGGAGTTGCTCCCTCGGACAAATCAAAATCCAAATAGAAAAGAGGAATCGGGAGAGAAGCAAAAGATAGTAAGGTCAGCGCGCGAAATGCCGGATAGAGCGCGGCCGGCGTTCGCCAGCTTTCCGGCCGGGGACGAGTTCCGTTTTCCGCGGCCTTCCATGCTTCCCGCGCTTTCTCCACTTCCTTCATTCGGAGCTCGATTTCCATGATCATCGAAAACCTGGAGCAGGTAACGCAGGCCGTATTGGACGAAACCCAGCGAACGCCGGACGCGCGCACCAGGGAGATTCTGCAATCCCTGGTGCGGCACCTGCACGGGTTCGTGAGCGAGGTTAAGTTAACCGACAAAGAATTTGACCAGGCGATTACCTATGTCGCGCAACTCGGCCAGCTTACGACAGAAAGTCACAACGAAGTGCGGCTCATGGCCGGCTCGCTGGGTGTTTCCACGCTGGTCTGCCTGATGAACAATGGTCCCAATGCCGCCACGGAAAGCTCGGCCAACCTCCTCGGTCCGTTCTGGAGGAAGGACTCGCCGAAAACAGAAAATGGCGGCTCGCTCCTGCGGTCCGCGACTCCCGGTGTGCCTCTGTTCTTCAAGGGATGGGTGCGCGACCAGGAAGGCAATCCGGTCTCGGGAGCCGAGGTCGATGTTTGGCACGCGTCGCCCGTGGGCTTGTACGAGAACCAAGACCCCCAGCAGGCGGAGATGAACCTGCGCGGAAAATTTACCACCGACGCAAACGGTGAATTCAGCTTCCGGAGCATCAAGCCGTCCGGCTATCCCATACCCACGAACGGTCCGGTGGGCGCGCTGTTGAATGCTCAGAAACGGCATAATTTCCGGCCCGCGCATCTGCACTTTCTGATCTATAAGCCGGGTTTCAAGACCGTCACTTCGCAGATTTATTCGCCGGACGATCCGCACCTGAATACCGATGCGCAATTTGGCGTGACCCGCGCGCTTGTGGCGCGTTATGAAATTCATGAAAACGAACTGGCGCCCGAACCGGGCGGAACCGGCCCGTGGTATTCGCTGCAGCACACTTTTGTTCTGCAGGATGGAGAAAGCTGGCTGCCGACGCCACCCGTTTCCAAAAAGGCCGCGGAGCGGATTCAAAAGTAGGGCAGACTTCAGCCTGTCTGGTTTAGTTGTATGCCCGGCATCGACGAAACCCAAGCAGGTTGAAGTGTGTTCTAGCGAACGCATCCTCTCCGCGCAGTTCCAATTCTTTACAGCGAAACTAATTCGTGGTTGAATTCGTATACAGTGGTAAGAGAGGGTTCTTCTCACGACAATGAGCCTGGGATTTCGTGACCGGTAACCACGACCCGCCATTGGCAGGACCGGAAGAATAATTTTTGGGAGAGGATTCATGAGGACTTTTGTTTTGGCCGTGGCCCTGGGTTTGCTTTTCGTTCCCGCATTCGGAGCTCAACCGCCTGATTCCCGCTGGCGGGATGGCATGGACCTGTCTTGGGCCTTTCCTGCGCCGTCGCCGGATTTTCCGCCCGAGGATAACAGCAAGGTTAAACACCTGCCGGGCAGCACGAAATCTTATACGCAGGGTCAGATCGACGACATTTACAATCCGCCGGATTGGTATCCCGATGAGCATGAGCCGTTTCCTCACGTGGTTGCCAAGGGTGACGGGAAGGCTACTCCCGGCTGCGCCTCCTGCCATCTGGCTTCGGGAAGCGGGCATCCGGAATCCGCGAATCTCACCGGCCTGACTGCCGACTACCTGCTGACGCAAATTCACGATTTTCAGCAAGGTTTGCGAATGGATCCGCGTCACCGCATGAGCGATATCGCCAAGGGAATGACCGAAGAAGAAGCCAAGGAAGCGGCCGCGTATTTTGCGAGCCTCAAACCGCGTTACTGGATTCGGGTGGTTGAGACCGACATGGTTCCGGAAACTTACGTGAACGAAGGACACCGCCGCTACGTGCGGCCGGGCGGCAAGATGGAGCCCATCGGTGAGCGGGTAATCGAAGTGCCGGAAGATCCCGAGCGCGTAACTTGCCGCGATCCGCACACCGGATTCGTGGCCTACGTTCCGAAAGGAAGTTTGAAGCGCGGCGAGGAACTGGTCACGACCAGCGGAGCCGGAAGGACGACCGCCTGCATTGCCTGCCACGGGCCGGCACTCACCGGCTTGGGACCTGTGCCCAGAATTGCGGGTCATTCTCCCACGTACATCGTTCGCCAGTTGGCTGGGTTTCAGGTCGGCGCTCGGAACAGCGACCTTGATCAACTGATGAAGGGTGTGGTAGCAAATCTCACGCAGGAAGATATTGTTTCGCTCGCCGCTTACGTTGCTTCGCGCAGCCCCGAGAAACCGGCTTCGGACACTCCGGACAAGCCTTAAATGCCGGATAGTCGAATCGGGTTCTTGCTCACGGCGCGGTTGTAGCGCCGGGTTTCGGGCCGCATTATTGGAAACAGCCGGCTGCCCATTCGAATATGGGCGCGCTACAACGTTCGGCAGGCATTCGCACGTCCAGCAGTTTCCCCACACGGCTGGATTTGGTTATTTGGTAGCCGTGTGGCCGCCGGCGCTGGTTGCCAAGTTTGCTGACGTTTGGTTGGACGACGCGGTTGAAGAAGTCTGCTCTGTGCCGGGCGGCAAGGAACCGACGTAGGCCGCGATGGCCAGCATGTCATCCTGCGTCATCTTAGCGACCACGCCTTTCATCAGCGCGCCCATCGAGCCGTGCCGGGAGCCGTCCTTGAAGTAATGAAGCTGCCGGAAAAGATACAGCGGAGAATGACCGGCAATGGCCGGCACTCCTCCCAAGCCGTTCAGGGTGGGCCCATGGCAGATTTCGCACTGAATCGTGGTGCCGTTGCCGCCGGTCGTCACGAATTGCTCGCCCTTGGCGATGCTGCCCTTGGGGACGTAGTTGACAAATCCTGAATGGGGATCGCGGCTCTCGGCGCGCGCGACGTCCTGAGGAAGCGCGATGATCCGGTCGCCGATCGGCTCATCGCCGCCCCCCGGCAAAGGCATTCGCATCAGATGCTCGTTGATAAACGTCTTAGGCACTCGTTCGGTTTCAATCACTTTTTCCCACACCTGCGGTTTGAGTCCCGCGAACCACTCGCTGGCTTCCTCGGCGTCTTCATCCGACAAATTCTTTGTCATGTCATTCATGGCTTCGCCCATTCTGTTTAAAGCCTTGAAGTCTGCAAGCTGGCGCTGAATGTATTCGGCTGACTCCCCCGCGAGGTTGGCGGATTCCGGATGCCCGAGGCCTGACGCCAGGTGGCACGACGCGCATCCAAGCGCCCCGCCTTCCGCACCGTGCGCGACCACTTTCGGCATCGGGGCGTGCTCGTCGGGGAACCAGTCCGGCGGATTCTGCAGATCGTCAATCTGCTCCTGGGTGTAGGTTTTGGAACTGCCTGGAACGTGTTGCGGGCCGCTTCGATCGTCGATAACGGGTTGGACCTTATCGCGTACCGGGAAAGCCCAGGGAATATCCGGTAGCTTCCATTGTCCGGCGGTTTGCGCGCCGGACCGCAAAACCGGAATGAATGCGAGCAGCACGGCGCAGGCGAGGACCTTGGCCCAGGTTCCCGCGGACATGCGCGCCCCGCGAGTGGATGGAATCCGTGGCAACTGTTGTTGCTCCGGCGTGCTGGGCTTTTCCTTAGAGAGAAATTTTGGTTCGGTACGACGGTCACTTTGTGGAATCTTCATTTTTTCTATCATTCCCCTGGTCAATGAAATTCGTAAATTCGCATGCCTGAAATTCAACCTGTGCTAAATGGCCCGCTGCCATGAAGCGCATTCGAATTATTTGGACGCGGGAGCCACTCCAGCCGGTTTCCTGACGACCTGGTCGTAGGCCTTGTTTTCGTCCAGCACGCAGAACCACTCGGCGAGTTCCCAGCCCGGTTCCAGCTTGTGCAGCTTGGGAGGACTCACCCAAGGCTTGGTATACACTTTGGGGTCGTCGATGATGATCTGCTGTTCCAGGGTGTCATGATTCAAACGCCGGTAGCGCTCGGTAAGGTGCGTTGAGGAAGTCCGCGGATTCCCGTAGAGATCCACCCACTCCTTGTCGTTAAAACCGGTCGTCTCGACCACAAAAGTGTCGCCTTCCCAATGGCCAACCGAATATCCGAGCCAGCTGGGGTCCGGATCTTTGGGGAGCTGCCTCCCGTCGGTCCAGACGGTGCGCCAGATGTGCTGCTCCTCGAAAAACATGAGCACCCGGCCGGGTATCTGTACGATCTCCCAAGGATTGGGAAGAATCAGCACTTGCGGAGGCCCGCTGGGCTCGCAGCGCAGGGCGGAATTGTCCTCCTTGCCCGCGACGGCTTTCGCTCCTTGCAAGGCTTGCGCGCCGTTAAACTTCGCCTGCCCCCACGGCGTCAGGGGAGGACGGAAGTGCTCGTTCACGCCATTCATGCCTGGAGTCCCCGGAACATCGCCGTCCGGATACTGCATCCAAACGCCAGACAAATCGTGCGATAGACCTGTGCCCGCATCCTGGGGTTTCGCCGCATCAGCTCCCGTAGCAGGCGCCGCACCGTTTTGCATATTCGTTTGAGCCAGCACAACCGTCGAGAACAACAGCGCGGCTCCAAGCACACCGAGCGAGCCGGAGAGCCGCATGGCAAAGTAATCTCGATGCAGTGGACGACGCCGGTGGGCACCGAAAACAATTGTCTGACCGTCAAGGAAAACGCTTCGGTATCGCATTCGTCGTATTACCTCGGTGAGCCGGTCTTCCTTCTGTGGCGCGATGGCGCGCGCGCCACTCGATCGCTCATCGCTGCCGGCATAGCTTCCCGAAATTCCCCAGGTCCCCTCGCGAGACGGTCGAAAGGCGCGAAGCTGGTCTACTTATTGGGTTCCCCCGATGTTTGGCCCGAACGCTTTCGAACATCCTGATCGTAGGCCTGAATTTCGCTCGAGGCGCAGAACCACTCGGCGATTTCCCATTTGGGCTCGAGTTTGTGGAGTTTCGGCGGACTCACCCACTCCTTCGTGTATGACTTGGGATCATCGATGATGATCTGCTGCTCCAGCGTGTCATGATTCAGTCTTCGGTAGCGCTCGATCAGGTGCATCTGTTCGCTGCGCGGATTGCCGGAAAGATCCGCCCACACCTTGTCATTAAAGCCCACCGTGTCGACCACAAAAGTGTCGCCCTCCCAGTGCCCAACGGAGTATCCGAGCCAGCTGGGGTCAGCGTCTTTGGGCAGCGGACGTCCGTCGGTCCAGATCGTGCGCCAGATGTGATACTCCTCGAAAAACATAAACATCCTGCCTGGGATCTGAACGATTTCCCAGGGATTGGGAAGAATTAAAAGTTGCGGAGGGCCGCTTGGCTCACAGTGCAAGGCTGCATTGTCTTCCTGGCCGGCCTTGGCCCGGGGGCCCATCAGGGGCTTGGCGGCATCGTATTTAGCCTGTCCCCAGGGCGTCAATGGGGGACGCGTCCGATCGTCGACGGCGTTCATGCGGGCAAATCCAGGAGCCGTTCCGTCGTCATACTGCATCCAAACACCGGACAAGTCGTGGGAAAGATGCTTCGCCGGGGAAGCGGAAACGGCCGCGGTTGGAGCTTGCTTCTTTGGCGCTGGGCTGGCCTGGCTAAACCCGATGGGCGAAAAAACCAGCGAAGCTACAAACACACCTAGTGGAACCTTAAAACCGTAACGCATCTTAAACTCCTCAATTCGGTTGCGTAATTCCGGAGTGTGATTTCGTCGCGAATTCAGAATTTCCCAGCGCGGTTCGCGCCCGCCAGGCAAAGTTCCCGGGCTCAAATCGTTCACGCGCGCTCTGCCGAAAACCGGTCTAGCCGATCTACGCGCTCTCGCCGCGCGGAAGGCTAGAACGCCTTCTGGGTGGTCAACTCCTTGCCGTCGGAGAACACCACCTTCTCCAGAAACGTGACTTTGGCGCCGACCTTATTCGGATTGACGAACAGCGTCACCTGATCCCCGGGCTTCAGGGAATCCCGGTTCCAGCCAACCCTGTTCAGCATGGCGGGATTGGTGGTTTCAGCGACCCAGTGTTCGACCTCGCCCTTTTCGTCGGTCACGTCGTAATAAACCTGGGTGTGCGGGTTAATGTACTCAAACTTCGTGATGGTCGCCTTCATCGGGACCGTTTTCGACATGTCATACGCCGAATTCCCGTGGTGCGCGAACATCGGACCCGAAACCATCAGGAAACCGAAAATCATAGCGAAAAGGATCGCTATTCTGACCTTCATATTGACACCTCGCGAGCGAGAGTACTGGGAATCGCCTGAACCCAGTTCCAACCGATAGATCGTTGTCTGGCAGAGTTTTGCCTAACTTTAGGAAACCACACGGCGGAGGTGGTGTCAAATAATTTCGTTTGTTTGGCCCGCGCCAATCAGTGAAACTTAAGGAAACATTTAAAGCCTCTCCGGCAGGCTCAGATCCAAGAAAAAGCAAGACAGGCTTGCGCATGACTACTTTTCATTTTTGAGCAGGGAATCGTTGCGGGAAAGCCGGCGGGCTGAAGTCGGTCCTGCGGCAGGACAAAAAGAGGCGCCTGGCAGAATCACAAGCGCCTCTCGTAGAGCTCAATCAAATCCATCAAAATTTACTGCACCTCACTGGATCACCTCCTTCTCGACAAGGCCGTCGATACGCCTATTATAAAACCGTCCGCGGGAATTGCCTATCGCGATTTTAAATCGTAGCCATACCTGAAATGAAAGCCGTCGACTGGAGGATTCGCAAGCACGGCGAAAAATGAGCGCTGCTACCCACGCGTGCGCCGTTTGCCGTAATTCTTGATCAGAATGGCGGTCAGTATAAAAGCCAGGCCCACTAGCCGCGCCAGATAGAGCAATGGGTTTCCCTCATTGGGCCGGGCGATCGAGAGCGTGGCCACGCGATCGATCCCTTCGATCACAAAGAAGACGGCGAACGCCAGGAAGACAAAGTCGCGGGTTTCCCTCCAAAACCTGAAAAAGAACAGGCTGGCCGTGAAGGAGGCCATGGAGATTGCGCCAAGCAAAAAAGTCACCAGCATTTACTTATTCTCCCAGATCAATCCGTAAAGAAGCATGGCCATGGCGATCAAGGTGGTTGCCAGACGCAGAAGATAAAGATCCACGTTCGGAAGCAGCACCAGATCGACAAAAATCAGCGCGTTTGACAGTGCCAGGCCCAGGAAGCAGAAACCGCTCCAAAGCAGCAACCGTTGCCTGCTTCCCGCGTAGCCGCGCAGAAGCAGAACGGCGCATGCCGAGCTGGTTAGCGCACCGAGAATATAGACGGCCGCAGCCATTAATCTCGCTCCTTCGTGAAACGAAACGCGTCCGCGAAATCGCGCACGGCCGAAGATGCCTTGCGATGGATCATATTCGAAACCGCGACGATTTCGACGCTGTATTTGGCCTGCACGGCCGCCATAAGGCTGTCGTCGCTCTCTGAAATCGAGTGGTAGAAGTACTGTTCCGGGGAGGCGGGATCAGCCACAATTAATTTCTCGCGCTCCAGATCCTCGAGCAGCGCCCGGGCAACCTTGGGCTCCACGTACAGGCGCTGGGCCAGATCGTTGACCGACCAGGGTTTCGGCCGGCTGGACCAGATCAGCAGCATAGCTTCCAGGTGAGGAACGCTTTCAATCCGCTCAAAGATGAAGCGCAGGACATCCCGGTCGGTGAATTGGCTGCTGTCGGTCACAGTCGCTCAGCCCGAAAGTATATCGCAATACGATGTATGACGACGGCAAAGTGTCGATGCCGGTTTTCAGACTGCTAACAGTCCCTGGGCGCCAGGCGTTGCTTGCGGGCACAGCGCCGTGTTCCCGCGGCAGTCCGGCCGGTTGGCAAACTCATTGTTTCCAAAACGGATCAGGCTTACGATGCGCAGTTGAGGGCCGCAATCGGAGAATTCACCTAGAATCCTCAGGATTCCCCTGTAGTAGGTCGCCCGGCCGCAAAAGGAGAACAGCTCATGAGTTTCCGGCTATGGAGCAACGATCTGAAAGAGGGCGGACGGATGCCTGAAGCGCAGGTGTTCAACGGAATGGGCTACACGGGAGGCAACCGCTCCCCGCATCTGGCTTGGGACGGCGCGCCTGCAGGAACGAAGAGTTTTGTGGTCACGGCCTACGATCCGGACGCTCCGACCGGATCGGGTTGGTGGCACTGGGTGGTGGTCAACATTCCTGCGACGGCGAAAGAGCTGCCCGCGGGCGCCGGCAGCGGCAAAGGTTTGCCTGCGGGAGCCTTGCAGACTCGCACCGATTTCGGCGCACCGGGCTACGGCGGCGCCGCGCCGCCGCCAGGCCCTGCGCACCACTACATCTTTACGATCCACGCGTTGAAAATCGAACGGTTGGATGTTACCGATCAATCCAGCGCCGCGATGATCGGATTCATGGCCAACATGAACAGCCTCGGCAAAGCCGCGCTGACGGTCACCTACGGAAAGTGAAACGTTCGGGAACAATCGTTCCCAAGTTGAAGGCGCGCCGCGCAGCCCGGCCGGCGCCTTCTGGAGGCAAGAAATGAAAACATTGTCCGGCTCCCGCCGCAACTTTCCCCCAAATTTTTCACGGCGAGATTTGCTGCTGGGCGCGTCGTCCGGAATCGCCGCATCTCTCGCCGGAACCGCGCTTCCGGCCTGGAGCCGGCCGCTCCAAGCGAGCGCCGCGACCGATCGCGATTCGGCGAAAGCGTTTATCTCACCGTCAAGCTTGCCCAAGGCCTGGTCGTCCGATGAGTTCCGGCGCCGCTGGCAAAACGTCCGCCAGGGAATGAAAGATAGCCATTTCGATTGTCTGATCGTGCCGCAACACAATACGCAAGCCATGATTCACGATCGTCAAGATGGCGACGCGGACGTCCAGTACCTCACGGGAATACCCGCGGGCTGGGTCGTCCTTCCGGCGGACGGCAAGATCACCGCGATATCCAGCCGCGTCGGTTCCTTGCTCGCGGAAAAGCGTCCCATAGCGGGCCTGGTGATGAGCACGATGTTCGCGGACAACTCTCCGGAGATCGAAGTCCGGTATTCGAACGAAGAGGGCTTGTGGTCTCCGGCCATCATCGATTGCCTGAAGGAACTCAAGATGGACCAGGCGCGCATCGGCGTTGGATCGCTCGTGGACCTCTTCCGCAACACGGAAGGTTCAGTGATCTACACGACGTATGATCGGGTTCGAAAGGCGTTTCCGCAGGCTCAGTTCGAATCGGCGGCGGATATTCTATGGCGCGTGAAGCTGGTGCATAGCGCCGAGGAGATTGCAGTTCTGGAAAAAGCCACCGAGGTCAGCGAGGTGGGCGTGCAGGCGATGATGGATACGGCGCGTCCCGGCGCCGTGCATCGCGACGTATGGCTCAAAATGTACAGCGCCATGGTTCAGGCTTCCGGCGAGCGCCCCTGGCGGCTGAGCATCAGCACACGCGGTTCGGGAAACGCCAGTTTCGGCTTTCCGATGGAGGATGTTTTTCGCGCCGGGCAGATTCTGGGGCAGGAGTGTTCAGGATCGGTTCTCGGATACGGCTCCCAGGTGAATCATTCCGTGCTGCTCGGATCGCCCGCGCCCGCGGATTGGACCTCGGCCGGCCACTACTGCCTGGACCTCTTTCAAACGCTTTTCGATCGGGTTGCGCCCGGGAAAAGCGTCAAGGAATTTTGCGACTTCTGCGGCGAAAAGTTGAAAGCGCGCGGCGTAGCCAAGCCCGGAGGCGTTCTGATCCATTCCGGGGGCCTGGCCGATCTGCCGCGTTGCGGCCCGGGGCGCATGGAAGGCGGCGACGACCTCGTGTTTCAGGCGGGCATGGTCTTTGACCTGAAACCCAGCGTGCCGGTGAAACAGACGCCCACGCCCGCCGAGTTCGGCGATTCCATCGTGGTCACGGAAAAAGGCGCTCGGCGGCTCGGCAAGCGCAAGATGGAACTGGTCACACTGGGAGCGTAGTGAGACTCCAGGCTAGCGTTATCTTCACGATCCGTCGAATTGGCGATCCGTCGAGTTGGCGTTCTCCAGGCGCGCCGAACGGTTGCGCAGGGCAGCCGCGTGCGAAACTCCTGAAAGCAAATCACCAGACTGCAGTTCGTGGCGCGTCTGCCCGCGGCGCCGCTGCAACTTTCTCCGCCGACTCTCCTGCATCGCCTGTATGCTCGCTTCAGAAATGATGGGTAAAATACCCTGGAGTGCCGGGCACGCAGAGGCTGCCATCCCGGCTGAATTCGATCTTGACGCTCGCGAACCCGGAGGCAGGATTAAACTGGGAGCGCGAAGATTTCTGAACGGGAAGAGTTGTGTTCCGGAGAGGCCCTATGTCGGTTGTTTCTGGCGTAGCCGCCGCCTTGTTGCTGGTGGCCGCCATCCGTTGGTGGTCGAGGCGGGTTCACTCGCTGAGTCGCGAGCCCGAGCGCAAGGAGAGACGCCGCAGCAATCGAGTGGCGCTGGCCACTCCGGTCTTCGTCTACGGATGGCTGGCAAACCAGCCGTTTTCGGAAAGCACCCAAACTTTGAACGTCAGCGCGAACGGTGGACTGATCCCGCTGTCCGGAACCGTGGCCCCGTCGGAAGAACTGATTCTGACCAACCTGAAGACTAATGAAGATCTGATCTGCCGCGTGGTCCGTTCCGTGCAAGTGGATGACGGCAAAACTCTGGTCGGACTGTATTTTACGAATGCTTCCCCGAATTTTTGGCAAATTGACTTTGTATCCAAAGCGCCACGACGCGAGATTCTGACTGCGGGGTCGCCCCGCTCGAGCCTTGCGCTGCAATCGATCGGCAAGTAGCGTTTCGCGCGGTTACGTTTAAGCTCGAGCAGCGGCTGGACCAGACACTTTTCCTCGGGCGCTGCCCGTCACGTTGGCTCGCTCCATCATCGATGATTTAACAGGGCCTATTTGCCGCAGGAATCTCGGCAGGCTTTTCCTTGCAGAGCTCCCAATCCCTTGTTGGCGATGATTGGAACCATAATCAGCGCGGCGACCGGGTCGGCCCACCACAATCCAAAAAGTAAGTTCAGAGCCAGTCCGACCAGCAGAATCGCCGAAAGAAACGCACAGAAGTCGGCTTGTTTGGCGTCAGCCTGCATGGCCGGACTCCCCAGTTCGGCGCCCACTTTCCGTTTTGCCCGCGACAGGACGGGCATAATCACGAGCGACAAGCAGGCCACGACCATTCCGGGAATGCTGTGTTCCGGTGCCCGCCCTCGCACAAGGTCCGCAGCGGCCTCGTAGGCGATAAATGCCGATAATGCGATGAAGCACAACCCCACGATTCGAAGGGCATATCTCTCGTTGCGTTCGCGCTCCTCGACGTTCGCGTCGCGGGCCATTCGCCACAAGAGGGTCGCCCCCGACGTCACTTCAATGACGCTGTCAATTCCAAATCCCACCAGAGAAATACTGCCGGCGCCTGCCCCGGCAACGATGGCGATCAGACCCTCAACGCTGTTCCAGGCGATGGTGAAGTACTCGAGATTTCGGCCGCGTCGCGAAATGGCAGTGCGGCTTGGCGCGGCGTTTCCAGCCATTTCGATAGATTACCACGCGGCATTGCGTGAAGAAGCGATGCGCAGCCACAAACTCCCGGGCGCGTCCGCTTTCCCGTGCGTCGTCTTCGATCGCACCGGTTCAGACGGGCTCTTTGCGTAACGTAGCGGCGAAGTTCGCCTTTCGAATGGCCTGCTCCCGGACCGGCGGAAGCCCGCGTTTTGCTTCGAACCGGTTTTCTCCCCGGAGCCATTCCGAGAGCGGCCGGGAACCGATGCGGATCTGTGCGCGCCTGAGCATGGAACTGAGGAAACGAACCTCCGCGAGTAGATTTCTCTCCGCGTGCCCCCGTGCTTCGCGCTTAACGGTGACTTGGTTCTTACTGGCCCAAAGAAGACCCCAATTCGGCGGAAGATCCTTCACTTGGATCAAGTCAGGGGGGCAGAGGTAGTAGCGGCGGTGGCCCATCCCCGCGCGCGTGTTTTTGCGGACGGGCTTCGCTGCGTCCCTCAAAAAATCCGAGCGAGTCAGTTTACATTCGATGAGCACGGAACCGGCTCCCGGAATCCAGCCGATGACGTCGGGATTTTCATCCGCGGGTATGGCAAATTCGTACAGCACCACCGAGCAGTGTCTGCTCAGCCACCGCACTCCCAACATCACCAAGGTCGAATGCTGCATGTTTTCCGGATCTGGAGAGCTTCGCGAAACGCAGGACAGATTCGGCAGGTCGGGTTTAAGTGCCGGGCGGGCCGGCATGTAAACCTGACAGGCTGAAACCCGCCCCGCTGGAAACTTAGACCCACTCACCGCCGCGCATCACCGGTTCCGAACCGCCCGACGCGCTGATACCGTCCACGTCGATGCGGTTCGAGCCGATCATCCAGTCCACGTGAATCAGACTGCGGTTTGCGCCGCGCGCCGCCAGCTGCGCCTCGGTGAGGGTGTCGCCGTTCCTCAAGCAACTGCTGTACGCCTGCCCCAGAGCAATGTGGCAGGCCGCGTTCTCGTCGAAGAGTGTGTTCATGAACAGCAAGCCGCTGGAGGCAATGGGCGAAGAATGCGGCACGAGCGAAACTTCACCCAGCCGCCGGGCTCCTTCGTCGGTCTCGATCATCCGCTGCAAGACCTGATTGCCGCGCGCGGCGTGGGCTTCCACGATTTTGCCGCCCTCGAAGCGCACGGAGATTTCTTCAATCATTGTGCCCTGGTGCGAGAGCGGCTTGGTGCTGGTGACCTTGCCTTCCACGCGATCCTTGTGCGGCGTGGTGAAAACTTCCTCGGTCGGCATGTTCGCGATGCAGTACAACCCGTTCCCCGCCGTGGTGCCTCCGCCCAGCCACAGATGATCGTCGGCCAGTCCGACGCGAAGGTCCGTGCCGGGCCCGCGAAAGTGCAACGCCGAATAGCGCTTCTCGTTGAGGCGGTGCGCGCTGGCGTGCAGTTTGGCGTCGTGTTCCTTCCAGGCGGCCACCGGATCGGCCTGATCGGCGCGAGACGCCGCGAAGATGGCTTTCCACAGCCGAGCGATCGCTTCATCCTGCGGCAGATCGGGAAACACCGCGGCCGCCCAAGCGGGGGTGGCGCAGGCAACGATGGTCCAATTGATCTCGTGCCGCGTAATGAGTTCCAGCGCCGGCCGATACGCTTTCGATAGCGCACGATTCGCGCGGCTCACCTTCTCCGGATCCTGTTTTGAGAGTAGGGAGGGATCGCTGCCGGTGATCGCCAGACGCGCCGCGCCGCTGCGGAATGCCTTGGCCATGCCCTCGTAGAGCCAGGCCGCGGCCGCATCGAAGCTTTTATCCTGGCCGTAGCGGAAGCGAAGCAGGGATGACTCCTCGTCCGTGAACAGGCAGGTGACCAGAGAGGCGCCGGCCTTATAGGCCTGCTCCGTGATGCGGCGCGCCAGCGGGACCGAATCGAGCGTGCCAGTCATCACCAGTTCCTGCCCGGGCGCGAGTCCGAGTCCTGAGCGCACCGCGACTTCCGCGAGACGCTCCAGATTGCGTCCGAATTCGGGTGAGGGCGCAAAATTCCCTTTGGATACTGTTGTCGTGGTGTTCATGCGCAGTATTATCGCGCGACGCGCATGCGTTGACAATGCAAAGAAGGCGGTAAAACTGCAGAAATTTTGCGGCGACATATTCAGAGGACGCCGGGTGATTTGGAATCGTCGGTCCTTCTCTGAGTTCGTTGCAAGCGCAGGTCCCGGGACCCGCTATTGACGCGAAGCAAATCCGTTTTCGAGGCCAGGCGAAAGGAGGGGACTAATCGGGGTAAACAAATTTCAGTGACACACCGGCAACTTCAATGAAGTCGCCTTCGGACAGGCGTGTCGGCGCGGTGACGCGCCTTCCATTGATGCGCGCAACGCGTTTGCTTAAGGAGCTCAGGTAATAACCGTCCTTGCGCTGGCTGATTTGGGCGGCCGCATGGGGAGCGAACCATCTCTTGAGTTTTATCGTAGCCATGGGCGATTTGCCGATCAACGTAAGCTTGCTGGAAAGCGAGTAATTTTGCTGATCGGTCTTGCCTTTCAGCACCAGGAGGTTCGGCACGCGGGCCCGGGACGCTGAGGACGCGCCCGCTGCCTCCCCGCGTTGAGGAAAGACATGGGCACTCGAGTGGCGGTCGAGAACGTAGGTTTCCTCGATCTTGGGAGTTCGCGCCGTGGGCCTGTTGTTGTCGAAGAGCACCACATCGTGGTGCAGGTCAACCACGATCGCATGTTTACCAACGGTGATGACGTCGCCGGAATAGAGCCATTCCTGGGTGGCGCGGGTTCCATTGACGGCAATGCCGTTCAAACTGTTCAAGTCTTCCACTTTCAGACGATCGTCCGGGGAGAAAATTCGGGCATGGTGGTCCGACACCGCCAGATTGTCGATCTGAATGTCGTTGTCGGGGGCGCGGCCGATGGTGACGGGTTTCTTCCCGAGCGGCACTTCCCTCAGCACGGCCGAGTCGAATTTCAAGATTAGCTTTGCCATTCCCGGTAAACTCCCGCCCAAAATTGCCTTTGCCACCCGACTGAGAGAAGTTGCTCTCGGAATGGCCGATCGGTGAGGCAGATGGTGCGCCTAGTTTCAGGCTAGCAAAGCTGGCCCGAGAGATTCAATGGCGGGGCGCGGGAGCGGTGACGAACAATGCACTCCAGGGCCAAGGCGCAAGCAAGTTGTGTTCATCGCGGAACGGCCAGTACGGACGGGCCTGCGGCGCGCGATGTTGTATAGCAGTGTACGGCGTCGAATGAATGTGGTTGTGCCCTCGCCGGGAGGCCCGTTAGCATAAACAGACGAGTCGGTTGATATGTCGGATCGTGGTGCACTTCTGGATTGTGATCCAATTGTCTACGGCACCTAGCGGGAGCTGGAAATGAAAGTCAAGAACGCGGAAACAATCGCGCTGCAGCGTGCGGTGGTGCAACGCGACGAAATCGAGCAAGGCATCGTGCTGGCTCGTCAAAAAGGGGTGTCTCTAGGCGCGCTTCTGCTGGATCAAAAGGGACTTTCGGAAGAGGGACTTGCAGAAGGATTTGCGGAATGGCTCAAAGTTCCGCGCGTGCGGATCGCCAGCCTTACGATTGATGCCGAAGCCGCCAAGGCCATCAGCGAAAAGATCGCGCTGAAGCATCAATGCCTGCCGCTGAAGATCGAGGGGACCCGGCTGGTGATGGCCATGGCCAATCCGGCCGATTACGATGCCATTCAGGACGTCCAATTCGTCTCCGGTTTTACGGTCCAACCGGTGGTCGCAACCCGCTCGGAAATCCTCGACGGCATCGAGGAAATGTACCGCACGGACGAACTGATGCAGGAGTTCCTGTCCAAGGTATCGGACAGCGCCGACTTCACCATTCTGGCCGATGAAAGCGACAAACTGAATCTCGACCAAATCGATGCCCGAAGCGCGGCCGATCAAATTCCCGTCGTAAAGATGTGCAATCTGATTCTGCAGGAAGCCATTCGTTCGCAAGCCAGCGACGTGCACCTCGAGCCGACCTTGAACTGCTTGCAGGTTCGCATGCGCATCGACGGCGTGCTCCGGGAATACATTGACGTGCCCAAGTGGCTGCACCTTCCGCTGGTCTCGCGAATCAAGATTCTAGCCAGTCTCTGGATATCGCGGAGCGCCGCGTGCCGCAGGACGGACGGTTCAAAGTCAAGCTCCAGAACAAATCCGCCGATCTGCGCATCTCCACGCTGCCTTCGCTGTTCGGCGAAAAAGTTGTGATCAGAGTTCTGGGAACCATGTCCATCCCGGAATTAGAGCTCCTTGGGATTTTCAGACTGGCAATTTTCAACACTGACGGAATGTCTCAGCCAGCCGCAGGGAATGATTTTGTTGACCGGGTCCTACCGGATCGGGAAAGACGACGACTCTCTATTCGATGATTGCCAGGCGGCGTTCGACGGAAATTAACATTGTCACGGTCGAAGACCCGGTGGAATACCAGTTGGAGGGAATCAACCAGGTTCAAGTGAATACGCGCGCCGGCCTGACGTTTGCCGGAACTCTGCGGTCCATTTTGCGCCAAGATCCGGACGTGATCCTGATCGGAGAAATCCGCGACCTGGAAACCGCCGAAATTGCCTTTCAAGCGGCCAACACGGGCCACTTGGTGCTAAGCACGCTCCATACGGACGATGCCTTTGGCGCCATGATCCGCCTGCTGGACCTGGGCGTTGACCGCTCCCTGATCAGCTCTTCCCTGAGTCTGATTGTAGCCCAACGACTCGCGCGACGTGTCTGCGCCCAGTGCAAGGAACCCTACACTCCGGCGCCGGAAGTCATTCAAAAATTGCACTTGAGCGACCCGTCCCAGGTGTTCTATCGAGGAAAAGGCTGCCAGGCCTGCCGGAAGATCGGGTACACCGGGCGAATGGGCATCTACGAAATGCTGCGGCTGACGAGTTCCATGAAGGAACTCATTCGGCAGAAGGCGCCCGAAGGCTCGCTGCGCCGGGCCGCGGCGGTCGCCGGTTCAAGAACGCTGCTGGAGGACGGCATCGCCAAGGCTTGCCAGGGGCTGACCAACCCGGAAGAATTATTCCGGGTAATCGAAATTGTGGCCGATGAAACATTTCCCTGTCCAAAATGCGGTTCGGTCGTCAATCGTGAATTCAAAAGTTGCCCTTTCTGCGCGTTTACGCTGAGAAAGACCTGCCAGGCCTGCAGTCAGGATCTCAATCCCGAATGGACTGTATGCCCCTATTGCTCGGCCTCGACGCAGGCGGAGAGCACGCGTGGCGCGAGTTCCGATGCCGCCCCGCAGGACATGCCGCACCTGCTACCGCGGTCCAGCCAGGAGCAAAAAGCGAGACAGCAGCCCATTGCCTTAGCCGAAGCGTCAGTCCCCGTGGCCAAGCATCCCAAAATTTTGATTGCGGACGACGACGAAAATATCCTCAAGGTTGTGGCGTCCGCTCTTAAACAATTACCGATGGAGGTCGAAGTATTCACGGCTTCGGACGGGGTTCAAGCTCTCGAAGCAGTTGAAGCTCACGGTGCCGATCTCGCCATCCTCGATCTGAAAATGCCCCGGATGGACGGGTTCGCCGTTTGTGACCAGTTGCGTAAAGACCTTCGCACCGCCTTTCTGCCGATTCTGATGTTGACGGCGAACGGCGATCAGGAGAACCGGACCAAGGGGTATCTCGTAGGTACTGACGATTTTATGAGTAAGCCGTTTGATCTTCCGGAATTTCTGGCGCGCGTGACCAGACTGCTTCGCAGAACCTACGGAGTCTAGCTTGGACGACTATTACGCTATTCTGGGCCTCGATCGCGAGGCCTCCGCCGAGTCCATTAAACTCGCCTACCGCCGCCTGGCCCGGGAAAATCATCCGGACCGCTTCGTCAATTCCACAGAAGCCGAGAAAAAAGCGCTCTCCGCGCGCATGGCGGAACTGAATGGCGCCTATGCGGTGCTGTCCGATACAACGCGAAGGCGCGAGTACGACGAGAAAATGCGAATTCTGACAAGCCTTACTGGTAGCACGACCGTGCGCGCAACGAAGACCACAAAAACGGACACGACCTCGGGCGCCAGGACGGCGACCAGACCGGGTGCCGCATCCAACTCCAGCCCCCGCGTCCAGGCGCCGAACGAGACGGACCTGGCCCTGGTGCGCGAATTCTCCAAACAGCTTCGTTCCAATCTTCTCGCCCACCGCGACGGCTTCTCCTGGGAAGAAGTCGCCTTGGAAGGATTTGACTGGGGGCTGGAAAGCGCCTCCTGGTCTTCACATTATTGCGTGGCAGCGCGCGGCTTTGCGATTCTGGATCCCCCGGCGGCCAAGAAGTTTGCAAATTATTCGGAAGTGGTGGTTGCCCGGTGCAATCGCAATTTCCGCAAAAGCCATTTCCTTTTCTTGCTTCCTTTTCAACAGATGATTCGATCGGAATCGGTCTCCGCCGAATTCACTCGATTGAGTTCTTCAGAGAACCGCGAGCCGAAGCTGAACGTTCCGATCGGGATTGTTTTGTTTGACTTGCGGCGCGGGCGCACTCTGCGCGTTGGAGCCAAGCTGCGGGAAAAACGGTTTGAAGATCTGCTGTTGTCCCTCGGAACAGTGCTGGTGAATAGCTAGCCGGCCAGTTTTTATTTTTGGCGGCGCGCGGCCACCGGAAGGCAAAACATAAATCGAGATCCCTCGCCGACGCGGCTTTCCACCCAGATTTTTCCCTTATGTTCGGTCACTAAAGCGTGCGTGATCGCCAAACCCAATCCCGTACCGGCCCCCCGTTGTGGAAGTCCGGCCTGTTGGAACTTTCCGAAAATCCTGCTCGAGATCCTTTTCCTCGATTCCGCTCCCTTGATCCGATACGCTGCAGCGAACCCAATCCGTCGTCGGCCGAGAGGTTTACTTCAACCTCTGCATTCGCCGGTGAGAACTTGATCGCATTGGATACCAGATTTGTAATCACTTGTTCCATGCGGTCGCTGTCCGCTTCAACCTGCGGAATTTCGCTCGTGCAGCTTGATTTCAACGTGATCCCAGCCTGATCCGCCAGCGGCCTCATGCTGCGGAGCGAGCGCTCCACGACCGTTCCCAGGTCCAGCAAATCCAGCCGCAGCTGGATTTGCCCCGCTTCGATCTTGGAAAGATCCAGGATGTTGCTAATCAGGCGGATCATGCGGTCGCAGCCGGACTGGGCTACCTCAAGAAGCTCAAGCGCCGGCGGGCTGATTTCCCCCGCGCATCCGGCGAGAATCAAATCGACCGAGCCTTTGATCGAGGTCATCGGAGTGCGAAGTTCGTGGGAGGCGACCGAAATGAATTCCGATTTCATCTGGTCAATCGTTTTTTCCCAACTCAGGTCATGAAAGGCGAATAATCGGCCAATCAACTGTCCCGCTCTGATCGTATAGAGGCGAGCTATCTTCGCGCAAATGGACGATCCGGTTGCCGTCGTTCCACTCAATTTCCCGATATTCGATTCGCGCGCCTTCCCGCCGCGGGTCAAGGCGATATAAGGCCGAGCGTTTAACAGAACCGCGCGGGTTCGGCGCGCCAAAAAGTCCCGCCGCGGGTTTTCCGAGCCACGCGTCTGCATCGGTATGCCAGGCGGCGGCAAAGCGCGCCATTTATGAAGAACACACGGCTATCCAGATCGACGGCCAGGACGCCCGATGTCAGGGAATCGAGAATGTTCGCGGATGCGGTTTCGATCATGAGTCTCCGGGGGTGGCGCTCGTTTGCCAGGATAGCCAGGATTTGTTGATGCAGCGTCATGGGATCGAAAGGCTTGCTCAGATAACCCATCGCTCCAGCCTTCATCCCCGTTCCGCTTCGTGCGTTTGCACTTTTGCCGTCAGGAAGATCACGGGAATCGAACGCGTTTCCGGATTCGGCCTTCAACCGCGAGCACGTCTGATAGACCGTCCAGATTGGGCATGGACACATCGAGCAAAATCAGATCGGGCCTGACGCGATTCACCACCGCCAGACATTCCAGACCGTCAGCAGGTAAGAACCACGTCTTCGACGCCCGCGAATTTCAGACTCATCTTGATCACCGTCTGAATGCCCGGGTCGTCCTCGGACACCAGAACTTTTCGGACCGCGCCCTGTGCTTGCGCGGAATCCATCTGGAACCCACGCGACCGCTTAGAACGCTTTGACACGCCGCCAGCGGTTCGAGAGCTTCTTTCAAACCGAGACGCGCGGCCTCCGCAAAAAAGGGAAGCGCTTCCTCGTATCGGTGGAACACGTTCACCAGAGTCATTCCCCGCAAAAACCAGGCCTGATCCAGCTTCGGATTGATTTGTATGGCCCTGCTGTAGGAATCCAGCGCCGCCTCGTTCTTGCCGAGGGCATTGAGCGCGATCCCCTTGTTCATCCAGGTGCGGTCCAAGCCGGAATTTAAGGCCAGCGCGTGTTCGTAGCACTCCAGGGCTTCCGCCGGGCGTCCGAGGGTGTAGAGAATATTCCCCTTGTTCGTCCAGCCACTTTCGTCTTTCGGATTGAGACGGAGCGCGCGCTCATAACACGCCAAAGCTTCCTCGGTCTTTCCCTGCGCTCTGAGGATCACTCCTTTGTTCACCCAGGCGTTGGAGTATCGGGGGTTGATCACCAGCGCGCGGTCATAGCAAGCAATCGCTTGCTTCGTTTTCCCCACCGTTTTCAAAACCACGCCCTTATTGGACCAGGCCTTCTCGGACTTGGGGTCGAGCTCGATGGCGCGCTCATAACACGCGAGGGCTTCGGTTGGCTGGCCGGATGCGAACAGCGCCACCCCTTTGTTGAACCAGGCGGACGCAAACTTGGGATTCAATCGAATCGCGGAATCGTAGCAAACGATGGATTCCTTGTGCTTGCCAAGATTGTCCAGACTGGATCCTTTGTTATTCCATTGAATTGCGGACAGGGCGGCTCCGTGCGGCGCATCCGGGGGAAGCTCGCCCACCACTTTCTGATAAATGGCTCCCAGTCGGTCCCGGACTTGCCTGAAATCCGAAAATCGATTGCCCGGGTCTTTTTCCAGGCAGGTCTGAATCAGTTGGGCAAGCTGAGGTTCCCCGCAGGCCAGCAGCGGAGGCTGCTGGCTGGTGTGCAGCTTCTCGAGATCTTTCCAGTTTGCGCCATTGAAGGGCAAGCTGCCCGAAACCATCTGAAACAGCATGACGCCGAAGGAGTAAATGTCGGCCCGCAGATCGACCTGTCTGGCATCTTTAAATTGCTCGGGCGCCATGTGCGTGCAGGTGCCCATGCTGGTCATCGACAAGTCAAAATCCCGTGCGCGGATGTTTGGAGTGACTTCCGCGAAGTCGTCGTCCAGAAGTTTGACGAGCCCGAAGTCCGTTACTTTGAGAATGCCATCCGTGGTGATCAGGCAGTTCCGCGGCTTGATGTCCCGGTGCGCCCGAATGCCCTTTTTTAAGGCGTGAATCATCCCGTCGCAAAACTGAACGGCGAACTGCAGCACTTGGGACAGATCCTCGGTCAGCCGGGGTGTGCCAATCCAAGCCGCCAGATCCCCGCCGCTGACATATTCGAGAAACAGGAAAGGCTTGCCCTCGATCTTCTCGACCATTCGGGCTTCGGTAACATTCGGATGAATATCCAGCTTGACCCAGGCCAAAGCTTCCCGCTCAAAACGCGCGGCGATCAGGGGACTGCGCGCAAAAATCTCATCTCGAAAAGTCTTGGCCGCAAACGATTCCCGAAAGGCATGGTCATAGACGATGTAGACCACGCCGGCTCCGCCTTCGAGAATATTGAAAATTTCCCAGCGGCCCGCGATCTGATCACCGATTTGCCAGGTTTTGCGCATGAAGCGTCTTAAGTCTAAAATTGATGCGAAGCTCTCGCCAACACCACCGCGATTCGGACGATCGATTTTCTGAGGGCTGGATTACGGAACCCTTGCCCACGATCGAAATGACGCGATCATTAGCAAACGAAGCTCTATTTTACCGTATGCAAATATTTGAAGACGTTCATTTGCCTGGGTCTGTTTCCGATTAATATATATCCGCATTCGTGGGAAATGAAACGCCGCTGGACGTCAGCGTTCCGGCTCTCCTCCTCGCATCGGGTTTTCGTCGACATTGCGTCGACATCGCGTCGCCCTTGTGTCAACCTTGTGTCGTTCGGCCCGCTGCGAATAGTACTTCGCGCCCCGCCGCGTGGGACTTGTGTACCATTGTCCGCATCCGTTCCAGCCCCTATAGTGCATGATGTGAGGGTGCCAAAATGCTGATGCAAGAAGAGTCTATCGCGGCCAATGGAAGTTCTACCGGGTCGCCCGAAGATCGCCGAACGCATGATCGTCTCAAGTTGATGAAAACAATACAAATCAACTCCCTTGATCGGGAATTTCCGCCGGAGACGGCCACCGTCGTGGACATTTCGCGAGAGGGACTCTACTTTACAGTGCGCTTGCCCCACTACACCCTCGGGATGAAATTGCAGGTGAACATCCCCAGCCTGGATTTCGAAGGCGTGTGTACGGTAGTTCGGATTGAGCAACTGCCTGGCGGCTATCTGGGTATCGGGACGCTGGTTCTGGGCTGGTAGCGGGGCTTGTTTTTGAGGCCTTGCCCGCCGCACGGGCAGCGTCGATAGGTTGCGTCCGGCTGGAATTGTCAGGTCCGAGTCTCTTCCCCTCACTCCATCCTTCGCTTCACACCCGCACGCGCCACCGGGTGCCGGTTCGAAAGTTTTGCGGCCCTCTCACGGTGATGTCGATGTTTTTGGCAGTGGCGCCGGCTTGCCTCGCTGAAGAACAGGAAGCGGAGCCTTCAAGGAAGTTGGTGGGCCCGCCAGGATTTGAACCTGGGACCGACGGATTATGAGTCCGCTGCTCTAACCAGCTGAGCTACAGGCCCGAACAAAGCTTGATCGTGAATCTTTCATTTGCTTGGCGAAATTGCGGTCGGCGTGAAGGGCCACAAAAAACAGCTCCGCAGTAGATCCACCGTACATTTTTCACGCCCACCGCCGGATTGTATCATTTGTCCCTGCATCCCCGGGGGCTATGTGGGATAGCGCATTCACTCGCAATGGTTCGAACACTCGGGATGTTGAATTTCAGAGCGGGAATGTCATGAAACCGGTCGTCAAGCGTCGCGCGTTTCCCGGCACTGCCGGGTTCGCGGAATTTTAGCGGCACGTAGTATGGTCCAGCGTCGGAAAAAACTTCGAACGAATATTTACATTCCTTTAATCTAAAATTCAAATTTGACTTGCCAGCTCCGTTTCGCCATATTCACGCGGTCAACAAATGTGCCAGCCCAGCCGCTTCCACATTTCGGACTGCGTTCAATGTGTCCCGGGGCCCTGCTGCCTTCACGTTCTGACCGCGACCCATAAAAAATAACGGCGTTTCACTCGCCGCACAGACTGAGAGGCAGGTTAATGCTGAAGAGTTCGTTTCGACGTCTCCGTGTTTCCATGTTTAAACAATGTACGCCGGGCTGGTTAGCCGGGTTGCTGTTGTTCGCCGTATCGCCGCTCTCGGCGCAGACCTTTGAACCCACGCTGACCGTTGGCGCGGGAATACAAGCCAGCTACGACCATTCCCAGCCCGATGGCGGCAATAGCAGCGATCAATTCGCGCTGAACCACCTGCGCCTTTATTTCAGCGGTGACATCACCAACTATCTCAGCGCGATGGTGAATACGGAATACAACAGCAGCACGAACAATCTTAATGTCCTGGACGCGGTGGGAGAATTTCACACCTCTTCCATGTTCAATGTCTGGTTCGGCCGTTTTCTCCCGCCAAGCGATCGCGCGAACCTCTATGGCCCATTCTATGCCAATGAGTGGGATGTCTACACCGATGGCATTCAGGACGGTTATCCGTTCGTTTCTCAAGGCCGGGACAACGGCGCTGTGTACTGGGGCGATTTCAAAGCCGGCACAGTCAAGATGAAGCTTTCGGCTGGCGCATTCGACGGCCGATCCGCGGACGGAATTCCCAGCATCATTTGGGCTGCCCGCGCCCAGTTCGATTTCTGGGATCCGGAGAACGGGTACTACCTGAACGGCACATATTACGGCGACAAAAACCTGCTGGCGCTCGGCGGAGCGACCGAGGTCCAAGACTACAAGACGGCCACCACGGTGGACTTCCTGATGGAACGGAAAGTGATGAACGGCGGGGCCTTCACGATTGAGAGTGAATATTCCCGCTACAACAGGCTCGGAGGATACAACGCCGCCTACGGCAAGAGCGAAGGCGGGTACGGCCTGGCCTCGTTTCTTTTTCCCAAGGAGATCGGCGTCGGCAAGATTCAGGCGATCGGAAAATTTGCCATCGCGGAATTTACCGATGGGATCGGTACGCCGCTCACGAACCCCAGTTATCGCCAGAAGACCACCGAGGTGGACATGGGCTACATCATGAAACAGTTCGATGCTCGCCTGTACGCCTTCGGAAAGGTCACCAGCTTCAATGCGGTGCAGACGAACTTCTGGGATGCCGGTGTCGGCCTGCAGTTCCAGCTCTCCAAGCAAGTCATGGGAGGTCACTAGGATTTATGGCTGGAAAATCACAAGGAGGACCAATGAGATTTAGAAGCATGCGTATCGTCGGCCTATTACTGATCGTGGGGATGGCCTTTTCCGGAATTGCAAGGGCTCAGGACACCATCAAGGTGGGTATTCTGCATTCGCTTTCGGGCACCATGGCCATCAGCGAAACCACGCTGAAAGACACGATCCTTATGATGATTGACGAGCAAAACAAGAAGGGTGGTTTGCTCGGCAAGAAGCTTGAGGCTGTGGTCGTCGATCCGGCGTCGAACTGGCCGCTCTTCGCCGAAAAGGCGCAGGAGTTGCTCGAGAAAGACAAAGTTGCGGTAGTATTCGGCTGCTGGACCTCGGTGTCACGCAAATCCGTGCTGCCCGTGTTCGAAAAGGATGACGGCTTGCTCTTTTATCCCGTTCAGTACGAGGGTGAGGAATCGTCCAGGAACGTCATCTACACGGGCGCTGCGCCAAATCAGCAGGCCATTCCCGCGGTCGAATACCTGATGAATGAAGTGGGCGTGAAACGTTGGGTACTCGAAGGGACGGACTACGTTTATCCGCGCACCACAAACAAGATTCTGGAAGCTTTCCTGCTGGCCAAAGGCGTAAAGCCCGAGGACATTTCCATCAACTATACGCCATTCGGATATTCTGACTGGCAGGCGCGCGTCGCGGCCATCAAGCAGTTCGGTTCCACCGGAAAGAAGACCGCGGTCGTCTCCACGATCAACGGGGATGCCAACGTTCCGTTTTACAAGGAGCTGGGCAACCAGAAGATTTCGGCGGAGGACATTCCGGTTGTGGCTTTCTCGGTCGGTGAAGAAGAACTTTCCGGCCTGGACGCCAAGCCTCTGGTCGGCCATCTTGCGGCGTGGAACTATTTCGAAAGCATCAACACGCCAGCCAACAAAGCGTTCATCGCCCAGTGGCACACGTTCATCAAGAACCCCAAGCGGACCACCAACGATCCGATGGAGGCGCACTACATTGGCTTCAATCTGTGGGTGAAAGCGGTGCAAAAGGCCGGAACGACCAACGTGGATAAAGTCATTGCCGCGCTCCCCGGCCTGGAAACGCCCAACCTGACGGGAGGCATGGCCAAGGTGCTGCCCAATCATCACATCACCAAGCCCGTCTATATCGGCGAGATACGCGCGGACGGTCAGTTCGACGTGGTTTGGAAGACCACGGGGCTGGTACCCGGCGAAGCATGGTCCCGTTATCTCCCGGCGGATAAGGACATCGTCGCGGATTGGGTGACTCTGAAGTGCGGCAACTACAATACGGCAACCAAGAAGTGCTCAGGACAGAACTTTAAATGAAGAAGTCCAATCTTCGGCTTGGCGCGCGGTGGCTGATTGTATTGCTGCTGCTCGCCAGCCGGAGCGCTGGCCCGGTACACGCTCAGTCGCCGAGCGACGCGACATTCCTCGCGACGCTCGGTGAACTGCGCGATGCCACCTTCGCCGACAAAGACTCGATCGTCGAAAAACTTGCCCAGAGCGGACATCCGAACGTCCGCGCCGTCCTCACTGCGCTGTTGGAAGACCGGCTTTACTACCGCAACGACGATCAGAAGGTCTTCCTCGTCAAGTCGGCGGCAACCGAAGATTCGACGACGCTCGATTTGATCGATCCCGTTACCCTGAAAAGCGCCGGCCCTGTTTCCGTCGATAACCTCACCAAAATCGGCACCAACAATCATTTGCGGCGCATCCTGCAGACCACGCTGGCTCGCTACGGATTGTCGAGCCCGGATGCATCCGTGCGCCTGGAGGCAACCCGCAACATTGAGCAAGACCTGGACGACAGCAACGTGCAGCTATTGCGCGAGCGCAGCGCGGTGGAAACAAATTCCAAAGTTAAGGACGAGATGGCCACAGCCCTGGCGCTCGCCGCACTGAACGGCTCGGATGGACAGGCGCGTCTTGCCGCGATCGCCACACTTCGCCACAGCATCCGCCAGGACGTGCGAAATAAACTCGAGGCTTTGACGGAAAAATCCTCCGACGGCACCTACGTCGAAAACGATGAGCGCGTGCGGCTGGCTGCTGCGGCCGCGGTGAAATCCATCGATCGTGCGCGCTCCGTGTACTCCGGCATCCAGACTTTGTTTTTCGGCTTGAGTCTCGGCGCCGTGCTGGTTCTGATCGCCATCGGCCTGGCCATTACATTTGGCGTCATGGGCGTGATCAACATGGCGCACGGCGAGTTGATGATGCTGGGAGCCTACACCACTTATCTGGTGCAGGTGGGCATGCCGAACCATACAGAGACATCGATTCTGGTGGCCATACCCGCGGCGTTTCTGGTCGCGGCGCTGGTCGGTATCCTGATCGAGCGCACCGTCATCCGCTTCCTCTACGGCAGACCGCTGGAAACGTTGCTGGCGACGTTCGGTGTCAGCCTCATTTTGCAGCAACTGGTCCGCTCGATTTTCACGGCGCTTAACCGCTCGGTCATCACTCCGGACTGGATGAGTGGCACGCTTCAGGTGAACGACGCGCTATCAATCACTTATAACCGGCTGTACATTGTCATCTTCACTTTGATTGTTTTTGCCGGCCTGCTGGTGATTCTGAAGCGGACGCGCATGGGCCTGCAAATCAGGGCCGTCTCACAGAATCGGGCCATGGCCAAAGCGATGGGTATTCGCAGCGAATGGGTCGACGCCATGACTTTTGGGTTGGGTTCAGGGATTGCGGGCGTCGCCGGCGTAGCGTTAAGTCAGTTGACCAACGTCAATCCCAACCTGGGTCAGTCCTACATCATCGATTCGTTTATGGTTGTCGTTTTTGGAGGAGTCGGAAACCTGTGGGGCTCCATGGTTGGAGGCATGTCCATGGGGGTGGTGAACGAAATTTTGGAGCCCTACGCGGGCGCGGTTTTGGCAAAGATTTTCGTGCTGGTGGCGTTGATTCTATTCATTCAGAGGCGGCCGCGCGGTTTGTTCCCGCCAACCGGCCGCGCGTCGGAAAACCAGTAGTCTATGCCCCAATACACCCTATGGATCAGCGCACGCAGAGATACGGGCACCGCGTGGTTCCTGGGCGCGCTTGGCGCGATCGCCGTTGTGGTGCCCATCCTCAATCAGGTTGTGCCGGCGTCATCGGCGTTCCACGTTTCGGCCTACGGGCTTACGCTGGTCGGCAAATATCTGTGCTACGCGATGCTGGCGCTGTCGGTGGATTTGATCTGGGGGTATTGCGGGATTCTGAGCCTGGGGCAGGCGGCCTTCTTTGCGCTCGGGGGCTACGCGATGGGGATGTATCTGATGCGGGAGATCGGGCCGCGAGGCGTTTACGGCAATCCCATCCTGCCTGACTTCATGGTCTTCCTGAACTACAAGTCGCTGCCCTGGTTCTGGCATGGCTTCAACCACTTTTCCTTCGCGCTTCTGATGACCATGCTGGCGCCAGGACTGCTGGCGCTGGCCTTCGGGTGGTTTGCCTTCCGCTCGCGGGTCACGGGCGTGTACTTGTCTATCATTACCCAGGCGCTCACCTACGCGCTGATGCTGGCGTTCTTCCGCAACGACATGGGCTTCGGCGGGAACAACGGCTTCACGGATTTCAAGGACATCCTGGGCTTCGATCTGCACTCGGACCGTGTCCACGTCGTGCTGCTGGTGATCACCGCGCTGGCGCTGGCCGGAAGCTATCTTTTGTGCCGCATGGTTGTTTCGTCGCGGGCGGGGCGCGTGATCCGCGCGGTCCGCGACGCGGAGAGCCGCACTCGCTTTCTCGGCTATCGCGTGGAATCTTACAAGCTATGGGTTTTTGTTCTTTCCGCCGTCCTGGCCGGCATCGCCGGCGCGCTGTACGTCCCGCAGATCGGCATTATCAATCCCAGTGAATTCTCTCCCATCAATTCGATCGAAGTCGTCATCTGGGTCGCGGTCGGAGGGCGGGGAACACTGTACGGCGCGGCCGCGGGCGCCATCCTTGTGAACTACGCTAAGACCTATTTTACGAGCACGATTCCTGAAGCCTGGAACTACGCGCTGGGTGCGCTGTTCGTTGTGGTCACGCTGTTCCTGCCGCGCGGGATCGTCGGCCTGTTTTCGGGCGGCGGGCCCAAGAGGCAGATCGAATCGGAGCGGCAACGAGTGCAGGACGAACAGCCGGGGCGAGCGAAAGAATGAGCGCCAGCACCAAAACGTTGTCTCTCGAGCAGCTCACCGTGAGTTTCGACGGCTTCAAGGCGCTCAACGAACTCACCCTGAAGATTGAACCGGGTGAACTGCGCTGCATCATCGGCCCGAATGGCGCCGGCAAAACCACCATGATGGACGTGGTCACCGGAAAGACCCGGCCGGACTCGGGCACGGTGCGTTTTGGTCCGGACTTGAACCTTCTAGCGCTTTCCGAACCGGAAATCGCGCAGGCCGGAATCGGGCGCAAATTTCAAAAGCCCACGGTGTTCGAACGGCTCACGGTGTTCGAAAATCTTGAACTGGCGCTCGCGGGCAACAAATCTTTCATGCACACTTTGCTTGCTCGCAGGACGCTGGCGCAAGAGAACCGAATCTTCGAAGTCCTCGAAATTATCGGGCTTTCGCGTCTGCACCAGATGCTGGCCGGAACACTGGCTCACGGCCAGAAACAATGGCTGGAGATCGGCATGCTCCTGATGCAGGAGCCGGAATTGCTGCTGGTTGACGAGCCCGTCGCCGGGATGACGCCGCAAGAGATCGAGCGCACGGCCGAGCTGCTCAACTCGCTCGCGGGCGAACACTCCGTCGTGGTGGTCGAGCATGACATGGATTTCGTGCGTTCCATTGCCAAGCGCGTTACGGTGCTGCACGAGGGGCGCGTGATTGCCGAGGGTGACATGGACCAGGTGCAGAACAACCCGCGGGTGATCGAAGTTTATCTCGGAGCGTAGGCATGCTTTCCATCAAAAAGTTCAATCAATTCTACGGAGGCAGCCACACGCTGTGGGATGTCGATCTGTCCGTTCCCGCCGGCGCGCTCATGTGCCTCATGGGCCGCAACGGCATGGGCAAGACCACGCTTCTGAAATGCATCATGGGGCTGCTGCCCGCGGCCTCAGGCAGCATTACATTTGACGGAGTCGATTTGCTGAAGTGTCCCGCGGAGGAGAGAGCCAGAATCGGTATCGGATATGTGCCCCAAGGCCGGGAGATTTTTTCAACCCTGACGGTCGAGGAGAATCTCAGCATAGGCCTAGGTGTGCGCAAGAACGGCGCCAAAACCATCCCGCCGCGCATCTTCAACCTGTTCCCTGTGCTGAAGCAGATGATGAAGCGGCGCGGCGGCGACCTTTCCGGCGGCCAGCAGCAGCAACTCGCGATTGGCCGCGCTCTCGTTCTCGAGCCGAAGCTGCTGATTCTCGACGAGCCTACGGAAGGAATTCAACCGAATATCGTGCACGAAATTGGCGACATTGTACTGAGGCTGAACAAGGAAGAGGGTCTGACGGTGCTTCTGGTCGAACAGAAATTGCCGTTCGCGCGCCGCGTGGCCAGCGACTTCTGCATCCTTGCCAACGGGCGGCGAGTCGCCGAAGGCGCGATCGGCGAATTGACGGATGAAGTTGTGCGCCTACATCTCAGCGTGTAGCCGCCCGGACTTTTTTCCCGCAATCCTGACGTTTATTCCCCGACTTCCAGATGAATTCAGTTCGTGTACCGGACTGGTCGGCCGCTCATTTATCTTGCGGATTGCGTGCGACCGTCCTGAGCCCCGCGCTTCGGAAAATTCCTGTGCTGAGTTCACTGCAAGCAGTAAGATGCCCGAGCGAAGTATGTCCCAAACGAAAACTCGCGATGGAAATCGTTCGGAAGATGCGGAGGAAGCGCAACATGAAAGCAACCCATGCATGGACGCTGGCTATCGGCGTTGCATTTTTCGCCGGCGCGATCGGGATTGCCGCTCCCCAAGTGAAAAATCCGCCGCCACTGTCGATTGCGCGGGAAGGCTATCTCTTCACCAGTGGAAAATATTCCACCGTTGGCGGCCGGCAAGCGATGAGCGGCCAGCTGTACGCCGAGTTTCAAATCCCGGCGCGGCAGAAATATACCTATCCAATCGTGATGATCCATGGCGGCGGCCAATCCGGAACCAACTTCACGCAGACGCCCGACGGGCGCGAGGGCTGGGCGCAGTTTTTCCTGAGGAATGGCTATGCGGTCTACGTCGTGGATCAAGTCGGACGAGGAAAAGCCGCTTACCTGCCTGAATTGTATGGGCCGATGACTACCGTCAGCGTTGAGAACCTGGAACAGCGCTTGACCGCAACCGAACGCTTCAACCTCTGGCCCCAGGCGCATCTTCATACCCAGTGGCCTGGAAAAGGCGAAGCGGGCGACCCCATCTTCGACCAATTTTATGCCTCACAACTTCCGGGGATCAAAGATTTTGCGCGCGTGCAGTCGCTGAATCGCGACGCGATTGTGGCGTTGCTGGAGAAAATCGGGCCGGCCATTCTACTTACCCACTCGCAATCCGGCCCCTACGGCTGGCTGGTGGCAGACGCCCGGCCGGATCTGGTGAAGGCAATTCTCGCGGTTGAGCCGAATGGCCCGCCTTTCTATGATTTGCAAATGGTGGGAGCGCCCGAATGGTTTCACTACGGCACGAAGTTGCGACCATGGGGAATCACGGCCGTCCCGCTCCAATATTCGCCCTCGGTCGAGAATGGTTCGGAACTCGAGGCGATCGAACAGGAACGGTCCGATGGACCGGAGTTTGCAAAATGCTGGCTGCAGAAAGCGCCAGCCCGGCAACTGCCGAATCTTCAGAAGCTCCCGATTCTGGTCGTGACTTCCGAGGCTTCCTTTCGCGCCGTCGATGATCATTGCACGGTAAAATTTTTGAATCAGGCGGGCGTGCATCCCACGTGGACGAAGCTCGAAGACATCGGTATCCACGGCAATGGCCACATGATGATGCTGGAAAAAAATAATATGGAAATCGCCGGTGTTATGGCTCGCTGGTTGGATAAGGCTTTAGCGAACAGCGTGAACAAGTCGCAGGCCCCCGCTGCCGGACCCGCGGATTGAGCCGGACGCAGGACGCCTTGCGATCCGGCCCGGTTGCATTGCGGTGCTGCTACGCTACGGCTCGAGCGAAGCCAGGTACGCTGTGATCGACAGGATGTCGTCTTCGCTGAGTTTCTGAACGACCGGGCGCATCAGCTGAGTGCCCGGGCCGTTGCGCGTGTACTTTTGAATATCGTTGAGCTGCCGTGCCAGATAGCTGGGCGAACGGCCTGCCAGCGGCGGGAAATTTCCGTTGCCTTTCAAACCTTCGCCGTGGCATGCAGCGCAGGCTACGGTTTTTCCCGAGCCGCCCTTCACGACAAGGTCCTCGCCCTTTTTTACGCTGCCCATGGGCACGTATGCAATCCATCCGGACCGCGGGTTTCGATAGACTTCGGTCGCCACGGGATCGACCGGCATTTCCAGAATCCGATCACCGATGGGTTCGGTCTCGGTTCCTTCCAAGGGGACGTAAAATCCTCCCACGTTCTTGCTCTTGGGCACGGTTTCGGTCTCGACCACCTTGATCCACGGAGGCATCTTCATCGATGAAAAGTACTTGGCGGCCGCGTGCGCCTCTTCGTCGGTAATGCCGGCTGCGTTTCCGGCCATGGTGGCCGTGTTCCTCTTGCCCGGATCGGAGGTTTTCCGCGCGCCATTCTTGAAGTCGGAAAGTTGCTCCAGGATGTAGCCCTCCGGCAAACCGGCGATGCCGGCGTTCTCCGGCCGTCCTCTGCCATTCGGATAATGGCACAAGGCGCAGCTGCCGATCCACGGATTCATGCCCGGCGAGCGGCGGTGCGCCACGATGGTGGGCATCGGGGGATGGTCGCCGGGAAACCAGTCAACCGGGTTGCCGGTATCTTTGATTTGCTTCATGGTGAAGCCCTGATCGCTGCCGGGAACATGGTAGAGCTTCGGGTCGTCTGACGGTGGCGGTAGCGGAGGTCCGGCTTCCATCACGGCATAGGCCCAGGCCAGCGGATGTGGAGCGGCTTCCTTCGTTTGCTCTTGCGCGTGAAGAGGCGGCGCCAGCATCGCAGCGGTAAACAGCGCCGTCACAGCAAGCGAAGCGAGAACATGCGGCCGAAAATCATTCGCCATAAACGCCTCCAAAATCGCTCTGCGGTCCTGCCAATTAACAGCGAATTCAATCACGATTGCCGGCTAACTTCAATACATGCGGCCGCCCCGGCAACTACTTGGCCGCGGATCCTCGCGCCATGGCCGGAGCCGGTTTCGAGAATTTTGCCTCGGCAACTGCCGCGTTCGCCTGCACGCCGCTTAGTTCCGTCGTCGATCGCCCGTCCACCCACGTTACCGTCCACTTAAAAGGCATCTTAACTCCGGACACCTCGCGATAATCGGAGTAATCGACGTTCAGGGGCGTCAAGCCAACGGCCGTATCCATAAAACGCGCCTGCCGCAGCAGCAGACCGGACTGCTTGTCAAAAAAGAGCTTCACAAGAGTTCCGCCCGCGGATGCCTCCACGACTTGAGTGGGGTGGTCATCGATCGAGACCGCTGGAAAACCGACGTGCCAGTCACTCAAATTCTGCTTAAGCAGCGCGGGGAAAGAGAGCTCCGCATCCAGCTTGGCTCCGTCCAGGTCGCCCCCGGAGAGCATGATCAGCGGAACCGGTTTGTTGGTCGCGGCGAGCCAGGCCTCTTGCCCGTCATAGGTGGACGTAGTGTCTCCCGCGGACGTGTGCACGACCGTGGTTCGCTGGTTGGGCGATTTCGCAAAGATTTCTACTGGAACTTTTTGAAATTCCGTGTCGAAGCCGTTGTAAGTTCCCTTGGCCGTGAAACTGGTCAGCTTGGCCAGTTGCTGCGGTCCTCCCACGGCCTGAATAAATTTGTCGATGATTTGCTCCGCGGCGGAAGGCGAGTCGGGAGCCTTGGGAAGCATTTCCACTCGATCGGGATCGGATGGAGGAGGAGCTCCGTACTGCTCGTCCAGACTTGGCGTGACCTCGGGGTGCTGGACGCCGCGGTGGCAGGTGTAGCAGGTGACCATGCGCGTTGCTCCGAAATCGGACCGGTTGATGAGGTTCTCCATCAAAACCATCCGGCGCGCGGTTTGTTTCAGCGGCGTGTCGTCGGCATAGCGATCCCAACTGCCGGCGCTGTTATCCCCGTGGCAGTCCGTGCAGTTCATGCCCAACGAAGCGGCGAAGAACCCCATTGTGCCCATGAATTCGTTCACGGGAATGCCGCGAAGCACCTGGATATTTTTGAAAGCGTCTTCGGACATCTGCGGCTTGGGATCCGCGCCGGCTTTGGCGGACTGGCTGCGCGCCCCGGTGGCCCCGATGAGGCACAGAATCATGGTTCCCGCCGCGCAACGAATCGCTCGCCTGGATTGGAGTTTCATTTTGCCTCCCCCTTTCGCCGTGCACGAAGAACGCGAGTCCGCGTCCGGCGATCGAAGCAGATCAGATCAGAACTTGCGCGGTCTTCTCCGGCCTTTTATACGGCCGCGCTTATTGATTTGAAGGGTCACGGCCGGTTGGTTCGGCCCGCCGACACTATACGCTTGCCGGGTTCCACGCGCAATAAAATGGTGGCAGCGATTCGGGGTTAATATTTTGGAGCGCAACGAAGTGGAAGGGAAAGTCCCGTGAGGCGGCTCGGTGAAACGGTGGAGCGGGGCGCGGCGGGGTTCAGCGGGTAATGTCACGCGGTCCCTGAAGTCTTTTGTAGTGTGCGACGGCCACTTCGATCCGGTTTTGCGGTTCGGCGAAGAGCTTTTCGCCGGGATTGGCGTTGATGGCTTTGCTGTAATTGATAGCGGCCTTCTCCAGGTATTTTTCCCTGGCGCTTGTGTCTCTGGATTGGTAGGCGAGAGCCTCGTAGGCCACGCCGATGTTGTAAAGCCGGTAGGCATCGTCCGCCTCTCTCGGGAGCGGCGTCATGGCCGACAATGCTTCCAGGTCGCGTTGCCACAGGCCTTCTGTGGCGAGGTTGTCGGCTTCCTCCATTCTCCCGCTCGCCAGCGGAATCTCCAGCGTGTCATCCGTGTTCACCAGGCGGGAGGCGATTTGGGAAGAGGCTCGTGACAACAGGATTTGGCGCAGTTCATCCGGAGTCGTCGGTTCGTAGCTTTCTTGCGTGTCCCGGCCCGCCAGGCGTTTGAATGGATCGGTCACTTTGGATTCCAGCGATTGTCCCGCGGCCGGATTGGCGCCCACTTGAAATTCCTGCGAATATTTTGCGGTCACCGTATCGGAATCCAGAATTTTCCCGGCGCCGTCTTGAGCCTGGTAGGAGACGCTCACTGCGCCGGTCACCTTGTAATACTGAACCGGCTCCTCGACCCCTTTTCCTTTTTGCAGGACCATCTCGTTCCGGACGTACGGCACGGGCGGGGGAATTTGAAATGTCCCGATCGTGCAGCGGATCACCTCGTCGGGAGAGCTTGGCTTGACTTGCAGGTTCCTGCCATATTTTTGTAAGTCGTTCGTCAGCATGTCCGACAACGTGCGCGCCAGAGCGGCATCGCCGGCATCGTGGGCGCGGACCTCAACTTCAAAACCCGGACCGGGAAGATGCACGAGGGCGGTCATTTTTTGCTGGAGCTTGACCGTTCGCCTGGTGAGCCCGAAGCCTTGCGCCCTCGCAGGGGCTGCCAGCGCGGCAAACTGCGACAAGAAGAACAATATCGAAATGACGCAAACGCTTCGTGATCGACAGCCGATCATTTTATACATGAGATGATTCATCCGGCTGTTCACCCGCATAAAACTAAAATCCAGAGCGCTGAGACGCGCACAACTCAGTAGGACAGGCTTCAGCCTGTCAGGTTTTGATTCATGTCCCGCACCGCGAAAGCAAGCAACACACGTCTACCTATTGTACCGAAACAACAAGGTTGACAGCATCCTGTCACGGCAGTAGATTCGCGCCGTATTTAAGGTACGCAAGGAGGCGCTCGATGCGCATGTTAATGAAGGTCACGCTGCCCATCGCGGAGGGAAACGCCGCGATTTCCGATGGAACGCTCAGTTCGACAATCGGCTCGATCCTGGCCGATTTGAAACCCGAGACCGTTTATTTTGCCGAGGAAAACGGCGCCAGGACCGCGTTTATATTCCTCAATATGGAAAACTCATCGCAGATTCCAGCAATCGCGGAACCTTGGTTTCTGGCCTTTAACGCCAAAGTCCAATTGCACCCCGCGATGAACCTGGAAGATCTGAAGAACTCCGCTCCCGGCATGGAAAGCGCCGTCCGGAAGTACGGCCGCGCCTCCCGAGCCGCCGGGGCATAACCGCGACGTCTGAATTGACTGAGCATCTCCGGAGTGTCTAGGCGCTGAGCCGCGACACTCCGGCGCTCGCCCTCCATCTCACGACGAATTGCCGCAACTCAGAACTCGCAATGGGTTTGCCCCTGATCTTTCCAAAGACGAATACAATTATCGCCGCGTCCAAAGACTCGGCGTTGTAACTGGCACCATGCGTGCCATAGCAATCCAGGGAAAAATTGCAGTCAAGTGTAGCCCGCGGGAGCGAAATTGCGGATTGCCGCCGCGCGAACGCGTGCGGCAAGCGCTTCTAAGACGGCGGCGCGCCGGGATCCACCGGCAGCGCAGCCGGCGCCATCATGCCCTGGGCGGCAACCAGTTCGCGCGCAGGACCGCGCATGGCGGGCCACTTGTTCGCAAACACCAGACCACCGACGCAGCTGACAAGCCCGCCGATCGCCACCGTCAGTGGAGCGCCAATGTGGTCGGCGAGAGTCCCGGCGACGAGCGAGCCCAGAGGCGACATCCCCAGGAACATCATCGAGTACATGGACATCACGCGCCCTCGAAGCTGATCCGGCACCATCGCCTGAATGAGCGTGTTGGTGGCCGTAAACTGCATCATCATTGTGAATCCGCAAAAAACCAGCATCGCAAACGAGATCCAATACCAGTGGGACGCGCTGAATAGAACCAGCGAAACACCCAGCGCCGTTGCCGAGTACGCCACAACATTTCCCAAGCCGCGCAACTGCGCGCGCATGGCAATCGCCAGCGCGCCGAACATCGCTCCCACCCCCACCGCGCCCATCAAGGTGCCATACGCCGAAGCCCCGCCGTGCAGAATCTTGACGGCGAAAATCGGCATCAGCACGCTGAACGGCAGCGCCATGAAGCTCACCAAGCCCAGCAAGACAAGCAGCGCGCGAATCGGCTTGGTGCGACGCGCGAAGCGGAATCCCTCGCGTAATTTTTCGAGTGGCGCTGCGCCATCGTGCACCAGCTTGGTTTTATCGATGCGCATCAGTAAAAGGCCCGCGATCACCGCGAGATAACTGACGCCGTTGAGCAGAAAGCACCAGCCCTCGCCGACCACCGCCACCAGGATGCCGGCAATGGCAGGTCCGGCCACGCGCGCGCCGTTGAACATCGAGGAGTTCAGGGCAATCGCATTTAACAAATCCTCGCGCCCTACCATCTCGATGATGAAGGATTGCCGCGCGGGAACATCGAACGCGTTGACCGTGCCTAATAAAGTTGCCAGGGCAATGATTTCCCACACGCGAATGCGGCCCGTCAGCGTCAGCGTCGCCAGCGTAAAAGCGAGCGTCATGGACGACGCCTGCGTCGCGATCACCACGCGCCGCCGCGGCCAGCGGTCCGCCACGAGCCCCGCGAGCGGCGAAAGGAGGAAGATCGGAATCTGGCCCACGAATCCCAGCACGCCAAGCAGTACGGAAGAACCCGTCAGGCGGTAAAGGAGCCAGGCCTCCGCGACCGTCTGCATCCAGGTTCCGACCAGGGAAATAATCTGTCCGCTGAAAAAAAGCTGGAAATTGCGATGCTTCAGCGCCCGGAACGTCCCGGCAACCCGGCTCTGCCCCGTAGCGCCGGGCGAAGGGGTCGGTGCCGAAGGAACATCAACCGAAGTGGGAAGAATATCTGCCATATGCCGCGAAGCCGCATTTCATTGTAGCGTAGGTTTGCGCTCCGTTCAGCAAACGTCCGCGCGAAGATCGTTCGGTTTCCAAAAAAGGGTGATCCTGCTTCGTCGCCACAGTTGGTAAACGTTGTGGTGCGGTCCAATGGCCTTATTTTTCCGGTGTGGAACTGCAAACCTGCGGCCGCCGCGCCATCTCGTCAAGCCGCCCGGTCACCGCTCAATAAGAATTGGCGGTTGTCCGATTCAGACGATCCGGCGAACGCAGAGCATCTCAAAAAGATACATCTACAGGAATAATTATATTGACAGTTAAGAGTAATCTTTAGTATCAGAGTTTCGCAAACTTACCTCTAAAGTCGGACGAGTACCAGCAGTGCTCCGCGCCAGCGGACTTGAAACTTTGAAAGGAGTTCGAAACGATGGCTCATTCTGAGTTCAGGAAGACGTGTGTGTATTTTGCCGCAACTCTCGCCCTGCTGCTCAGCCTCTTTACTCCGGCACCGGCGGACGCCCAGGTCGTCGGAGCGACGATTTCCGGTGCCGTGACGGACTCCAGTGGCTCGAAAATGCCGGGCGTCGATGTCGTGATCACCAATGTCGGCACGGGGATTGCCACCTCGACTGTCACCAAGTCCGAAGGCACCTTCGTCGTACCGAACCTGCAACCGGGCAACTACGATGTTTCCGCCTCCGCGAAGGGCTTCTCAACCCTGGTGCGCAAGGGCATTACGCTGACCGTCGGCCAGGAATTGATTCTAAACTTGTCCCTGCAAGTCGGCAGCGTCAACGAGACGGTCACCGTCACGGCCGAGGCTCCGACGGTGAACCTCGCCAACGCAACGATCAGCGGAGTCATCGAGCAAAGGACGGTCCAAGAGCTTCCCCTCAACGGCCGCTCATGGACCGACCTGGCAATCTTGCAACCCGGCGTGCATGCTTCTCAGAATCAGCCTCCCATCAATGCGGGTGACCGCGTGAAGCGCGGCCTGGGCCTGGAGCTGACCATTTCCGGCGCGCGTCCCCAGCAGAACAACTACCTTCTCGATGGCGTCAACATTAACGATTATGCAAACGCCGGGCCGGGTAGCGTGCTCGGAGGCAATCTGGGCACGGACGCGGTGGCGGAATTTTCCGTTCTCACCACCAATTATTCCGCGGAGTATGGACGAACTTCTGGCGGCGTGATAACCGCAACCACTAAGTCGGGCACCAACCAGTTCCATGGGAGCGCCTACGAATTTTTTCGCAATAGCGCGCTGGACGCGGACAGCTTCATCGACAACGCCAACGGCAATCCGAAGCCGCCCTTCCGCCGGAATCAATTCGGAGCATCCGCGGGTGGGCCTATTCAGAAGGACAAGACGTTTATCTTTGGCGACTATGAGGGAGTCCGGCAGGCGCTGGGTACCACGACCATTTCCAACGTGCTTTCACCGGACGCGCGAATGGGCATTCTCTCCACTGGCACGGTAACCGTGGACCCCAACATCGCGACATTCCTGAACTCTAATCTCATTCCTGCCCCGAACCAGCCGGTCATTCCCGGCAGCGACACTGGGCAGTACGTCTTTACGGCCATGCAAATCACGGCCGAGAATTTTTTCATTGTTCGAGCGGACCACACGTTTTCAAGCAAGGACCGCATTTTCAGCACGTACCTTTTTGATAAGGCCTCGCAAAGCGAGCCCGACGAATACAACACCAAACTTTTACACAATCCGATGTTTCGGCAAATGGTGGCCATCGAAGAGAACCACGTCTTCTCGCCTGCCCTGCTGAACTCCTTCCGCGTGGGTTTCAATCGCGACAATGTGGAGTCCCCGTCCGGGGCGACGGCCGTGAATCCTGCCGCCGCTTCCACCGCGCTCGGGTTCATCCCGGGCGCTACGGTAGGGAATATTGTGATTAATGAAGCCAACCTCGCCGGATACTCGGGCGGTTTGGACGTGGCGGCGCCGTTCAAGTTCCACTGGAATTCGTATCAGGCGTACGACAACTTGTTTTATACCAAGGGAAAGCACTCCATGAAGTTCGGCGCCAACGTCGAGCGGCTTCAGGGCAACACCTTCGGCGCGGACTTCCCGGGCGGCCAGCTCATATTCAACAGCTTGTCCGATTTCCTGACCAACAGCACCGCCTCCGTCAATGCTGACGTGCCCGGTACGGTTACGGGCCGCGGTGTGCGCCAGACGATTTTCGGCGCTTACTTCCAGGACGATTTTCACCTGCGGCCGAATCTCACTGTGAATGCCGGTTTGCGCTATGAAATGGCCAGCATCATTACCGAAGAAGCCGGCAAGCTGTCCAACCTTCGCACCGTGCCGCTTACCAGCGCCCCTCCCATGCCATTCCTCGGAAGTCCTTATATGATGAATCCAACCAAGCGAAATTTTGAGCCGCGCGTGGGCTTTGCGTGGGATCCGTTCAGCAACGGCAAAAGCTCGGTGGCCGGAGGTTTTGGAATTTTCGACGTGCTTCCGTTGCCCGTGGAAATGGGCAGCGGCGTCGACGGATCTGCGCCCTTCGATGTGTCGGCGAGCCAGGCCGATGTAATCCCGCCCCCAGGGCAGGTAGCCATGCAGTTGGGTTGTTCAACGCCGTGCGGCGCCTACGGCACGGCCCTTGCCGACCAAAGCGCCCGCTACTACATCATGCAGTTCAATCCCAAGCGGAATTACGTGATGCAATGGAACCTGAACATTCAGCGCGAAATCGCGCCGAACACAACGTTAATGATCGGCTATGTGGGCGCTCGGGGCAAGCACATGCGCTTTCAGGCCGATGATGTCAACATGGTTTATCCCAACCCGGGCGTGCTCGGTCAATTCACAAATCCGCTTACGTGGCCTTGCGCGAACAATGATTTCGCCACCGTTACCACTGCGGGGTACCCGGTTCAGGTGTGCCAGGACGGGCCTGGGGTGCCGGTTATCAACGCACAGACGGGGCGCACTCAAATGGCTCTCTGGGATGGGAGTTATTACTATAACGGCCTGCAGGTTCAACTCCGCAAGGAATTGTCCCATGGATTTCAAGTCGAAGGCTCGTACACCTACTCCAAGAATATGGACGACGGCGGGGGCTCTGTGGCCTCGGACCCATTCCGGAATTCAATTTCCAGCCTGCTTTGGTTCTGCAAATCCTGCCGGCGCGGTCTGTCCGATCAGGACCAGCGCCACAACCTTACGGTCAACTACGAATGGGACATTCCCACTCCAACGATGCTAGGCACGCCCGGCAGGCTCGCGCTGGGCGGATGGGAAGCCGGCGGCATCGTCACGGTTGCATCGGGCACGCCCTTCACCGTGCTAATAAACGGTGACCCCCTCGGAGAGAGCACCACCGACCCATATCAGTACCCGGACAAGGTCAGCGGCGCCGCGTGCGCCAACCCGGTAAATCCGCAGAATGCCAGCAATTACGTAAAGCTGGATTGCTTCCGTGCCCCGGCCATCAGCACGCAATTGGGAAATGCAGGACGCAACTCCGCGATCGGGCCGGGACTCGTGAATGTGGACTTCTCGTTGTTCAAAAACATCCCCATCCACGAAGCGTTGAAAGCTCAATTCAGGGCCGAGTTTTTCAATATTATGAACCGGCCAAACTTCAATTCGCCCAACGATAATCGCGTGATTCTGAACCAGGACGGGACCGTGGCAAGCGGAACTCCCGGCGCCATCACGCTGATGGATACAACTTCGCGGCAGATCCAGTTCGCGCTGAAATTTACCTGGTAAATCGATCGGTCCAGGATCTTGCTAGCCCGGGACCAGAGCCGACCCTCGAACGTCTGGCGCGCTGACCCCGGCAACAGCGCGCAGCGGGGCCGGTGCGTTCCGGAATCCGTTCCATTTTCAAGCGCCGGTCGCTTCGCGGCCGCGTCGCAGGGAAATTTCCGCGGACGTTCCCAGGCAGCAGTGGATTGGTGTATATTGCTGCCTAGCCGGAAAGTCAATCGAGTCAATCGGGAGTTATTCGTATCGCTTCTTCGCCTTCTTACAAGGATGTTTGAGATTGCCGGAAGCGCTGGTGGCCGTCGCGTGTTTGCGAATTCTCCATGAAAGAGGGAACAATGCGAACAAGATTTTTCCTGTGGTTTGCCGCAATTGGCCTGGTGTTTGGCATCTCTCAGTCGTCACCCAGCGCCGCGCGGGCGGCGGAGGGCCAGGGCCCGGCGTCGCTAAGCGGCCATGTTTCCTCGCAGGAGGAAGGTCCGATGGAAGGCGTGGTGGTCAGCGCCAAGAAGGATGGATCGACGATCACCGTGAGCGTGATCAGCGATAACAAAGGGCATTACAGCTTTCCGGCGGGGCGCCTCTCGCCGGGGCATTACTCGCTGAAGATTCGCGCCATCGGCTATAACCTCGAGGCTCCCACTTCCGCCGATCTTGACGCGCAGAAAACCGCGACGGCCGATCTGAAGCTGGTGAAGGCCAGGAATCTTATCCCGCAGATGACCAACGCGGAATGGCTCATGAGCATGCCCGGCACGGACCAGCAGAAGGATTTCCTCTTGAACTGCGTCAGTTGCCACACGCTTCAGCGCATCGTTCAGTCTACCCACGACGCCGACGAGTTCACGCAAGTGATCACGCGCATGATGGGTTACGCCCAGGTCAGCCAACCGATCAAGCCGCAGCGCCGCGTGGAACAGAATCGTGGCGGCGATCCGGAGCAATACCGTAAGCCGGCGGAATTTCTTTCGACGATCAACCTGAGCCAGGTTCCGCAGTGGGACTACCATCTCAAAACTCTTCCGCGCCCCACGGGCAAAGCGACGCATGTGATCATCACCGAATACGATTTGCCGCGCCCGACCATCGAGCCGCACGACGTGATCGTCGACGAGCATGGCATGGTCTGGTACACCGATTTCGGCGAACAGTTTATCGGCGAACTCAATCCCAAGACCGGCGCGCTCAAGGAATTTCCCGTTCCCGAGTTGAAGCCCGGCTACCCGCAGGGACTGCTCGATATCGAAGAAGACAAGTCGGGCAACATGTGGATGGGCATGATGTATCAGGGCGCCCTGGCGAAATTCGACCGCAAGACCGAACAGATCAAAACCTACAGCCTGCCTCCGCAATGGAACGACGACGCGGCCCAGCCCAACATGCTCGGTATGCGCGACGACGTGGACGGAAAAATCTGGACCGACAGCGCCGGCCACTATGACATTTTCCGGCTCGACGTCAAGACCGGCACCTACGAGCACTTCGAACCGATGAAGCAGCTGCCTGACAGCCGCCGCGGCACGATCTACGGAATCGATTCCGACTCGCACAACAACCTCTACTTCACGGACTTCGCTACGGACTACATCGGCCGCATCGATGAAAAGAGCGGAAAGGTGGACTGGTTCCAGACGCCGACCGCGAACTCCCGCCCGCGCCGCATCCGCACGGACGCCCAGGACCGCGCCTACTTCGGCGAGTACCAGGGCAATAAAATCGGCATGCTCGATCCGGAAACCGGAAAAATTACGGAATGGCCGCTGTCGATTCCCTGGTCCGGTCCCTACTACGTAACCTGGGACAAGAGCGGTAACTTGTATACCGGCGGCATGACCACGGATCGTCTTTCCAAGATCGATCCCAAGACCGGCGAGGATATCGAGTATCTGATGCCGCGCGATACCAACATGCGCCGCGTCTTCGCCGACAACTCCACCACGCCCGCTACCATCTGGACGGGCAGCAATCACGGCGCAGCGATCGTAAAGATCGAGCCGCTCGACTAGCGTGAGGTGAATCCAAAGTCTCTGAGCAGACTGTAATTTTTTGCGAAGAGATCTGAGCCGGATGCCGCACCCTTGAGCCATTCAAGGGTGCGGCTTTTTTTTACGGCCCGCTCATTTCCGCGCCATGCCATGAACGCGTCCGTTCCGCCAGGAAAAAAACGCCGGGCCGAACAGTTTCTCGGGAACCGGTTCCGTATAGGCGTTATTTCTGCGGGTGGGTGGGCAGCCACGCCCTGTTATGATGGAGCGCCTCGATCATGCTCACCTCCTCGGGCAAGCCGGACGAGAACCCAGCAGATGCCGGCACTCCCGCGAACGCGACGAAGACGGGCCTTACTTTAGCCGCGCTGCTTTGCGGCGTAATCGCCTTCCAATTAAACGCGTCCATGGTGGCCCCCGCGGTGCCGGAAATTGCGCGCAAGCTGGACTCGACGCCTTCCCTGGTCGGTATCTCGCAGACAATCTTCTTCTTGGTCGGCGGAATTACAGGAATCGTGCTCACTCGATACAGCGACCTTGCCGGACGCAGAAAAGTTCTGCTCTACTCGGTTGTCACGATGTGTGCGGGAACCGTCGTGGCCATGCTCGCGCCCACCGTTCTAATTCTGTGTGCCGGGCGATTTTTGCAGGGCGCCTGCGGTTCGGTGTTTCAGATTACTTACCTGATCCTGCGAGAGATTCTCACGCCCAAACAGTTTGGCCCGGCCTTGGGAATCGTGACCGCCATTAGCGGCGGAGTCGGCGGCGCCGATCAGTTTCTGGGCGGCATGCTCTCGGACCACTGGGGCTTCCGCTCGATTTTTTTCGTGATCCTGGTGGTTGGCATCCTGGCCATTGCGTTGTCCCTGCGATATGTGCCGGAGTCCATCGCCGATTCAGCGGGCCGCATGGACTGGACCGGAGCAGCGGCGCTGTCCGCGGCATTGATTTTCGTCAACCTGGGCGTGGCGCGCGGAGGCTCGAAGGGATGGGCCAGCCGCGCGGCCGCCTATTTGCTTGCGGCAGCCCTCGCCTGCTTCGTGGCCTTCTGGTTCATCGAAAAGTATCACTCGCATCCGCTCATCGGCACAACGCATCTGAAGTCACGCCAGATATGGCCGATCGTCGCCACGACGCTGGCAACCCTGACCGGGATCTTTGCAGCCATCAATTTTACGGTCGTCGTTTTTAGCCAGGATCCCCGCGTAGGTTACGGAATGTCGGCGGCTCGATCCGCGCTGCTGTTTCTCTCACCCGCTGCCGCTATCGGCGTTCTGGCCGCGCCGGTCACCGGCTGGCTCGCGCCGCGAGTGGGATGGCGCGCAATCATGTGGACCGGATTGTCGCTGAGCATCGTTGCTTTGCTTGTTGCCACCTTGATGCTCGACCATAAATGGATCGTTTTTGCTGCCTTCGGTCTTCTTGGCGTGTTTTACAACGGGCTGGCGCTCACCACCATCAATGGCTTGGGAGTTATACTCTCGCCCGCGGATGCTCCGGGAGCTCTCCCCGGACTGAATGGCGCGTGTTTTCAGATCGGGGCGGGACTGGGCATCGCGATTGTCGCTCCGGTCGTGGCTTCCGGCACGTATGCCGGCTATCGAGAAGCCATGTGGATTTCGGTAGCGATCGTTGGGATGGCATTATTCGCCTCTCTGTGGGTTCGCGGAGCAGACGATCAGCGCGAAGAGAAAATTTAGCGCATTTTCAGAGCCTGAGACGGTTGCAACCATCGGTGCACAAACAGGAGAAAGAAGCATGACGGATCCAACCAATAAGGGCCTTGTCGACAAAAGCGCCGTCGGCCTCGGAGAAAGACAATTTCATATCGGCGTGGCGCCCGGAGAAGTGTCCACCGTCGCGCTGCTGCCCGGCGATCCGTTCCGCGTTCCGTTGATTGCCGAATTCCTCACCGATGTCCGCGAAATCGCGCACCAGCGCGAGCACCGCACCATGACCGGAGTATACAAAGGCAAAAAAATTACCGCGACTTCCACGGGAATGGGTTGCCCGTCCACTGCGATTGCGGTGGAAGAACTGGCCCGAGTCGGCGTTCGCTCCTTCATTCGCGTGGGCAGTTCCGCTGGCCTTCAGCCGCAGGTAAAACCGGGCGACTTGCTGATCAGCGAAGGCTCGCTGCGCAACGATGGAACGACCGCCGCGTACGCGCATCCCGGGTATCCCGCCGTGCCCGACTTGCGCATCGCGCTCGAACTGGAGCGCTGCGCGCGGGAAATTGCCGCGAGGGACGGAACATTTTCCGTTCACACGGGCATCTCTGTCTCCGACGACGCTTTCTATGCGGAAACTCCGGCCTGGATCAGCCAGCTGAATTCCCTGGGCATTCTGAATGTCGAAATGGAAGCGTCCGCGATCTACGTGGTGGCGCGTTTGCGCGGGTTGCGCGCCGGAATGATCTGTTCGTGTTCGAGCAATCTGGTGTCGGGGGCCAGTCTTTACGATAATGTGCACGCAGCGTTGAAAAATGGCTGGATGCGCAGCATCGAAGCGGCTCTGGAAACTGCGGTGAGCCTCGACCTCTGACATGCTCGGACGAGACTGAAAATGAAATTGAACCTCCACAGCCATCTGGAAGGGCGACTACGGCCATCAACCGCAGCCGCTCTTGCGTCCGAAGCGGGTGTGCCGCCGCCCGCGGGCGGCTGGGAGCTGGCACTTCAGCTGGAGGGTCCCTCTAATCTGACGGTCTATTTGTCAAAGGTTGCGGCCACCTATCCATTCTTCCGGTCGCCCGCGCATGTCGCTCGAATTGCGTGCGAAGCCGTGGAGGATGCCGCCGCCGATGGAAGCGATTATCTGGAACTGCGTTTCGGACCCGCGACTCACGTGCATTTGGGATTCGATATGGATTCGGTTCTGGCCGCGGTCTGCGATGGAATCAGAGAGGGAATGAACCGCACCAGAATCCATGCCGGCGTGGTGATCGCGGCGCTTCGCCATCACGACCTGGAAACCAACGTCGGCGTCGCGCGCGCGGCCTGCCGCTTTGCCGGAAAGGGAGTCGTGGGTTTCGATCTGGCCGGTGACGAGTCTCGGTTTAACGATCTCGCGCAGTATGAAAAGCCCTTCGCGATTGCCCGCGCTGCCGGTCTTGGATTAACGTGTCACGCCGCCGAAGCGGCGCCGGGCTCGGCCGCGCGCGAAGCCGTCGAACGTTTCGGCGTCAGCCGCATCGGCCACGGCGCGCACCTGGCGGACGACGCTGACGCGCTCGGATGGGTCCGCGATCATGGAATTGCCGTGGAATGCTGCCCCACTTCAAACTGGTATACCGGTGCCATCGCTCAACGGTCCGAGCACCCTGCCAAATATTTTCGGGCGCAAAATTTGAAGATCGTTCTCGGCGATGACAATCCCACGCAAACAAAGTCGCTGCAGTCAAACGAGCGCCGGGTATTGGTTGACGAATTGGGATTCAATGCGCAAGACGTGGCAGCGCTTGACGAGAATAGCGTTTATGCGGCGTTTCTCGAGGACGCCACGAGACGCGACTTCCTTTCGCGGCTTCCTCCTGGAACTGGCTTCAGTCTGTTTTCTTCCCGATTCGACGATCAAGAAAACCAAACAGGCTGATGCCTGTTCCGCAGGTAACGCTATCCCTTAGTGCACGTTCTTCTCCAGCCATTCCATGAAAAACTTGGAAATTTCCGCGCTGTTCTTCTCGGACATGAACTGGTGCCCGTTCCCGCGAATCCCCACATCTTCCAGCCTCACGAACGTAGCCTTCCCGCCCGCCTGATTGATCCACTTGGCCACGCAGTGCGCGTAGGGACGGTGATAGCTCGCTTCTCCCGACACATCCAGAACCGGAATGTTTTCGAGATTAACCAGTTTGTGTACGGGCTCTTTCTGCACGACGCACGGAATCAAGCCCGGCCCGTCCGCCTTTTCCTCGTGAACCGTTTGCAGCTCTGACGCGCTCTTGATCGGTGGATCGTAGGTAATCGGCATATTCGTCAGGCCCCACACGCGGCCCGGACCCGTCGCGCCTCTTTCCGCGTTCTCGATGGGCGGCGCAACGGGCTCGGCGGCGATGATGCCCTTGACGAGTTTTGGCCGCGCGTTGGCCGCCAGCCAACCGGAAGGCGCGACGCCCGAGTGCAGCAGCAGCACCACCGGCCCATGAATCAGATCCACCAGTGCCACAATGTCGTCCGCGGCAAGCTGCTCCATGTCTTTGCCGCTAGGCGCCTGCGAATCGGTCTTGGCGAAATAATCGAAGATGGGGTCGCCCATCTTGCCCTTGTTCGGCCCGTCGCCCGGCCACTGCGTGTGCTTCGAAGCCTGCGGCCAGCTGCTCTGCGGAGTCGAAGGCGGCCGCGCGCCCGACCAGACCTCTTCCATCAAGGGGCCGGAGCGCGGAGGAATCAAATCGCCGTCAACCCCCGGAACGTATGCCGAGCGCCCGCGAGCGGGCAGATCCATCATGTAGACCGTGTAGCCGCGATTGACAAAATCGTAGGCCCAGCCCGGCCGCCCGTCCGGCGTCTGCAATAGGGCCACGTTCGTCTCACCGCCGCCAGATTGAATGAATAGGATCGGATACTTGTAGCGAATCTTTTTCGGCACCCAGGTTTCCACATACATGGCCCCGCGCATGATTTCGTGGCCTGGCTGGCCCACCCATTTTCCGCCGACATAGAAATGCCCTTGCCGCGCGATATTTGCGGTGGAAAACGTCGGCACCGAAGTAAAGGGAGGAGTGTTGGGAGCATCCTTTCCGGCTTGTTGCGCGCTGCATTGGCTCGCCAGCGCCAAAGCAAGCACTGGAATGACCGCGGACGATAGCCTCATGGTTCTCACCTGATCCTCCCCCGGAGAATTCTTCCTGAAACTTTCAATTTTGGAATTTCGGTGCTGATTCGGTGCGGACCTAATACAGCGCGGCAAGCGAAGATTGTCAAGCGCACAAAACAAAAGTAGGACATGCTTCAGCCTGTCAGGTTTAGATCTCCGCAGATCAAAACTCACAACCCGGCAGGCTGAAGCCTGTCCTACTCGAAGCCCAATTCGGGTCGCGTGTCATTTGAAACGGCACCACGACCTCTATTCTCAGCAGCGCTTATTCTGTAAACACAATCCCCACCGCGGTTCGGTCCTTGTCCGCTTGCGCTTCGATGCGCACCACGTACCCCCGCAAGTGCAGAGGGCTGTCGGACGCGCCATCGATGCCCGGATTATCGAGAAGCACCTGCAATTCGGATTGCAGTTTCGGGCTGTGGTCCAGGTAAATGAGCGCGCCTTGCAGCGTCAAATCGCTGATCACCGTTTCTTCCTCGAAGGCACGGCCGGAGTCCGTGAAGCCGGCCACACGCGCGCGGAAATGCGCGTCCCGCCGCAAGCCTTCGCGCGACGCTGGAATAACGACATCGAGTTCGTCCTGGCCGAGCGTCATGACCATTCCTTCGGCCGCAGCCCATACATTCGCACAACGGCTGCGGGCATCGCGCAAAATTCGATCCACGGCCTTATCGGTGGAATCCGGATCATGATGAAACAGCACCAGATTCTTGACTCCCACTTCCTCCGCGATCTTAACTCCTTCAAGCCATGACGAATGGCCCCAACCCTTGCGCGAAGTGGCCAGCTGCTCGGGGGTAAACTGCGCGTCATTAATAAAAACATCCGCGCCCTCCGCAAGTTCCCGCAAACTTTTGTCCAGCGCCGGATTCCCCGGTTCATTGTCCGTCGCGTAGACCACCGTTCCCGCCGAAGTTTCAAAACGAAAGCCGAGGCACCCCTGCGGATGGTGCAGCCAGCGCGCCGTGACGCGCGCGCCCGGGACCTCGAACGTGTCTCCGCCATTCACTTCCGTGAATTCCCGCTTTGCGCACATCGCTTTCAGGTCCACCGGAAAGTAGGGATAGGCCATTTGCGCTTCAAACACGCGCTTGAGGCTGCCCGCTCCTAGGTATTCAGACCGAAAGCTGTAAAAATGAAACCGGTTTTGTTCCGCGTACAGGGGAGAAAAAAACGGAATGCCCTGGATGTGATCCCAGTGATAGTGGGTCACGAAGATATGCGGTTCGTGTTTCTCAGGCTCCTCCGCCATTTCCAGATACCTGCCCAGCATGCGCAGGCCTGTGCCGCAGTCCAGAATCACGCGTGCTCCGGCGGGGGTGGTAAGTTCCACGCAGGCTGTATTGCCGCCGTAGCGCCAGGTGGCCTTGTCCACCGTGGGAGTCGATCCGCGCACACCCCAAAATCGCAGCGTGGCCCCCGTGTCTCGGGTCGCGTGGCGTGGGGAGGGCTTGGCCGTTGGTTCGGCCGCGATGGAGTAGGTGGAAGGCACGGAATCTCAACTAGATGGTCTTTTTCATACTAGGGAGGGCTAGTGGCTAAGTCAATTATCTTCCCGCAAACATGTGCGTGAACTATACGTGCAGTAAGGATCGCGCTTCACGTAGGCCGAATCGCTCCCGCAACGTTCAACTGTCCATCCGCCGGCGTCCCCCAGTACAATAGGGCCGATGCATGTCCACGCGCATGGCCACGATCACGCTGCCGGCCATTCGCACCCCTCTCCGGAAATGACCCGCGGGGTGCTTGCCGCCGCAGTGGCCGCCACCCTGGTGCTGGCGGTCGCCGAACTTCTGGGCGGCTACCTGGGCCACTCCATTTCGCTCGTTAGCGACGCTCTGCACAATCTCTCCGACGTTCCCACGCTGCTGATCTCCTGGATCGCCTTGCACTGGGCGGCGCGGCCCGCGGACCACGAGCGCACCTATGGATACCAGCGCGCCGGCATTCTGGCCGCGTTCACGAACGCAATTTTGCTGGTGCTGGTGTCGCTGGGGCTTTTCTACGAAGCGTTTCAACGATTCCTTCACCCCGTCGCGGTTCACGAAAACTGGATGGTCGGCGTCTCCATTTTGGCCCTGGCGATCAACGGAGGCATCACGCTCGCGCTCGTGAGCAGCCGGCGCGACCTGAATCTGCGCAGCCTGCTGATCCACAACTTCGGTGACGCCATTTCGAATATGGGGATTCTGGCGGGAGCCATCGCCATTGGAATGACCGGGGCGCAGTGGCTTGATCCGTTAATCGGCGTGGCCATCGCCGCGCTGGTGCTCTGGTCAACCAAGAGCCTGCTGCAAGAAGCGGGCAACATTCTGCTCGAGGGCTTGCCGAAAGGGATTCAACTGGAGTCCGTGGCCCGCTCCATCCTGAACATCAAAGGTGTCCAGGAAGTTCACGACATTCATGTGTGGACGATTGGAACGAACATGGTCGCGCTTTCCTGCCACGCGCGCATTCCGGACATGCATATGGACGAAAGCGAAAAAATCCTGCAGGCGGTTTGTGCGCAGCTGGAAAAGGATTTCCACATCACGCACATCACCGTGCAATTCGAGCGCGCCGGCCTGCCCCACGAAACCGCCTACATCATGCCGCACCCGCTGCAAACATCGAAGCAGTGAGCATCGCAGGCTGCGGAAAAGTATTCGATTTTTGTCATTCCGAGCGGAGCGAGGAATCTCTCTTGGGTCTAGCGATGGAAACAGAAAGACAGAGTTTCCGCTCCGCTCGATTCACCGAGAACGTTCTCCGTGAACGGCATGACAAAGGGATGAGGCGACTTTTTCCCCAGCCTGTCCAGGCGATAGGGCCTTCATCGGGCCTGCAACCAACGCCAAAACCACACATCCGGAGCTGCGCTGCGAAGAGGATTAATTCTGGAGCTGCACGGTCGTTCCGCGGGCTTCATTCATCTGTTGCGTGGCGTCCGCATCCAGGTCGGACATCGCCAGCGTGCGGCGAATTCCTTCCGGCGTGATGTACTGCAATTGCGTTCCGACCACCGAAAAAACGGAAGCAAAGAAAATGCGCCCGTCCCGCCGGACCAGAATGAAATCGCCGACATCGCGGACGGGAGCGGCCGCCGCAGACTCCTGCGCGGATGCCGGGGCGGAAGCGCCTCGGGCGTCGTTTCCGGACGGAGCCGACTCCTGCCGAAAGTCCCGTGGCGCCGGCACCGGTTGCTGAATCACGATAATTTGCGGTTGCGCCTGCTGCACCCGTTGCTGGGCAGCTTGCTGGTCCTGCTGATCCCCCTGATCCCCCTGATCCCCCTGATCCCCTTGATCCCCCTGATCCCCTTGATCATAGTCCAAGCTAGGGTCGTAGTACGGGTAATAAGGGTATCCGCCAAACAAAATGGGAACGAAGCCGCCCTCCCCGTGGTGGCCGTGATGCCCGAAATTCGAAAAAGAATTATTGCTGAACGCTCCGCTGATCGCTGCCAGGTGCGGGTAATCGAATCCCAGCCCCGGTACGCCGGAGCTGCCTTCGAAGTTCACCCAACTTGCGACCGGAACATTTCCCGAGACGAACCCTCCGCTCGGCACGAATTGGACGGAGCCGTCCTGCCGTCTCCCCTGGTAAGCAGCCGGGGCAGGCCGTCCAGAATTCGCAGGCACCCTGAGGGCGGACCGCGCATGAGCGGGAATGGACGATTCCCTGACAGAGGGCGCCGCGTTTCGCACCTGCGCCCCAGCCACGGAGCAAACCATAACCCCGGCCAGCAGAGCCGCCATCGGGTGGAGCTTTGAGACCATCGTTTAGTTCCTGGTAACTCAGATGCGCTAACAGACATGGCGGTTGCGACTAGGACACGCTTCAGGCTGTCTTCTTTTGGTCCTGCAGGGCAGAGTCCACCGGAAGCCGCGCTAAAGCCGTTTGTTTCTTCCCACTCCACCCAGGTTGTGCTATAACCTTCGGGCCGTGGAGAGAACGACGCAAGCAGACGCGGATCGTGGCGAGCTTACAGCGAGTTCCGGCGCGCAGCAGCCGTCGGACGATCACCCCATCAGTTTCTGCCCGATTTGTTCCGAGCGGCTGGAGCCGAAGCGTTGCAAGCTCGTTTGCCGGAAGTGCGGGTACTACCTGTCTTGCTCGGACTACTACTGACGCGGCCTTTTCCGGGCGCCGCAAGTTCAAGTTCCCAAGAATGCTCTAATCAGGAGGATAGACCGTGGCACTGAAAATGACCGATCGAGTGGTGGATGGGGTGGCGGTGGTGGCGATGGAAGGGCGGATTGTGCTGGGGGAAGAGAGCACTGCCCTGCGCGAAAAGGTGAAGTCGCTGCTGGCCGCGGGCCAGAAGAAGATCGTTCTGAATATGGATAACGTTACCTATATCGATAGCTCGGGTCTCGGCGCCCTGGTTGCCGCGCACACCAGCGCGCGGGCGCAAGGCGCGTCGTTGAAGCTTTGCCATTTGGGGTCAAAGTTTCAGGAAATCCTGCAGGTCACCAAGCTGGTCACCGTGTTCGAAGTCTATCCCACGGAAGCCGCGGCCATCGCCAGCTTTCCGAAGTAATTCGCGCGACTCGAATTTTCCCAAATCGCCGCCGGTCCCGGACCGGCGGCGACATCCTCTCGCATAGTTTCTTCTTACGACCCGCGTTCGCCCGCTAGAAGGAATATTTCAGCCAAAGCTTAATCTGCCGCCCGCCGTTAATTGTAATCGCGGTGTTGTCGAAGTTGATATCGGTCATGGTGTACGACGGCGTGAACAAATTCGGATGATTGAAGGCGTTGAACAGGTCGATTCGGAAGGAGAGCGCCTGGTGCTCCAGCCCGCCGAGGTGAATCGGGAAATCGCGCTCGACCGCTGTGTCGAAGTAAATCTGCCCGGGCCCGTAGACCGAATTGCGACCCACATTTCCGGGAACGTTATTCGGCACGACGAAATGAAACGAGCTGAACGGTTGAGCGTCGCACGGCGATGTGCCGTTATACCAGCAAGCGAAAGGGTAGTACATCCCGGAAACGAAGCCCGGAGCGCCAAAGTCCCCGCCATCTATCCCCAGGGCATTAAGCGGAGCGGCGGGATTGGCTAGGTCAGGACGCGCGTTTGGATGCCCGTTCCCGATATTGTCGAAGTTCACCGCAACGGTGTTGGGCGTGCCGGTTTCGAGTGTGGCGATGCCCGACCACTGCCATGTGTCGGTCAAGGCGCGCAAAAATGTGTTGTGGTGAAAGTGGGGAACCTGCCATACGTAGGCCAGCGTAAATCGGTGCCGACGGTCGTAGGTGGATGGGCCCCAATCCGAGTGCTGGTCGGTCACGATTTGCGAGAAGGTGCTGTCTCCGGTGGTCAGGTTTACATCCGAAGTGTCATCCAGGAACTTCGAATAGGTATACGCCGCGCGCAAGATCAGGCTGTGAAGTCTACGCTCCAGTTCGACTTGTCCGGAGCTATACCACGAATCTCCGGCGTTAGTGCGAACTTCGACTTCCCCAAAATTGGGATTCAAACTGGCATACTCGACCTCGGGATTGAAATCCTGGTTCGCGAAGAGATGCTCGCCTCTGGTTCCCACGTAGGCCAGGGTCAGCACCATTCCCATCGGCAATTCCCTCTGCACGTCCACGTTCCACTCCTGGGTTAAAGGATTGTGCAGGTTGCTGGCCATGGTCTGGATCAGCAGCGCGGAGTTCAGAGTCGGCGAGATTCCCGGGAACGTGGTCGCCGCGCCCTGCCCGCGCCCAATCGGGGACGGTATGGTGCCGCCGAAGGTGTTGGGCTGCGATTCGGCTGATTGGTCGAGAATGTTCGTGAACAAGCCTTCATAAAAAATACCGTATCCGGCGCGTAACACGGTCTTGCCGTCGCCGAAAAGGAAGCGGCCCCAATGCGGGGTATACGCCAGGCCGAGGCGCGGAGCAAAATTCCTCTTATCTGGAACCTGCTTGAACGAGAACAGGCTGTCGAACGCCGCGGGGCTGGTGGCGAAGGATGGGTCCGTGGCGTTCGGAAGCCCGAGTCCTGCGTTTAAATTAAATCCAGGAAAAGCCAGCCCGTTAGCCATGGGGCCCCAATATTCGTAGCGCAAACCCATTGTGAGCGTGAGATTGTTTCTGGCTTTCCAGGAGTCCTCAATGTAAGGGGCGAACATCGTGGTGTTTGAGCTCAGGTTTGGATTTCCGAAGCCCTTCGAAATATTCCCCGGGTTTTCGCCGGTAAAATCGTCGATAAAATTCCCCAGCGAGCTGAATCCTCCGCCGGAATTATAGGTAATCGAACCGCGCGTGTTCAACGGCAGCGTATCGTTTAGATTGAGGATCGTGATGTCCACCCCAGCCTTGATCGTATGGCGGCTGGCCGCATAGCTGACAGATTCCTGGATTTCCCAGGTTTTGTGGGCTCGTCCCTGCGGATAGTTGCTATCCACCCCGATAGAAGGGAAATTGAGGTCGCTGCCGAAGCTGATGAATGGAATGGGGGCTAGACTGCCCGACAGCGTCCCGGGCGTCTGGACAAATGAGAAATCGATGTTGGTATAAGACAGCCGCAATTCATTCACAAGCCTCGAAGAGAGTGTGTGAACCCATTGACCCCAAAAGATTTCCGAAGGTCCGTTGAATTGCGTTTCAAACGCTGGCAGCGCTGCTGCCGATGACGGAGAGATCGAACCGGTGTCCCGGATCGCGCTTCCGGTCAATGTGTCATTGCTCGAGAATTGCCAATCCATCCGGTAGTTCCAATCCACGAAGTTCGAGGCAGTGCTGATGTTCTGGAGCTGAAAAGGGCCGATTTCCACGCCGGGACGCCCGCTTCCGAGGGCGATTTCGGTCGTGTTCGGAGCCGTGGCTGTCGAGACTAAGGGACCCAGCGCGGTCAGAAGAAGCGAGATATTGGGGTTCGGTTCCAGCGACTGCAGCGTTGCAATCCCCGCGGCCGTCGGCAAATTGAAAACAGGCCCGGTGGCCGCCTGGCGTTCGCGATCCCATTGGGCGGTGCCGAACACGAAGAGCTTGTCCTTGATCAGCGGGCCGCCAGCGTCGAACCCAAAGGTGTTTTCGTTGTCGTAGGGGTTCTGGGACACGGCGCTGGCGACTGCGTCCTGCGCGGGAATGGCCGCCAGGGCGGAGTTGCGGTTAATTTCCCACAAGTCGCCGTGATAATTGTTGGTGCCGCTCTTGTAAATGTAATTCATCACCGAAGCGCCCCGGCCGTACTCGGCGCTGTAGGAATTGGTCAGGATGGCGACTTCCTGGATCGCGCCGTAGTTGATCGGCTGGTAGGCCTGCCCGGTAACGCCGTAGTCGTTGTCATCCTGCCCGTCGATCAGAAAATTGTTGGCTCGCGGACGGGCGCCATTTACCGAAAGCGAGATTCCGTTGGTCTGCGCGTCCGTCGGTATGGCGCCCTTTCCGACCGGGGAGTCCTGCACGCCGGGCAGTGTGAAAGCCAGTTCGACTGGATTCAGGCTGATGTACGGCAGTTGAGCGACTTCCTGACGGCTGATGTCCTCCCCAAGCTGTCCGGATTGCGTGTCAATCGCCTGTCCTGCCGTGGCTTGCACTTCGATTTTTTGCTGGGCCGCGGCCAGTTTCATCTTCCCGTTAATGGTTGTAGTCTGCGATCCATCGATGATGACGCCAGTAACAACCAGATCTTCAAAACCCGGCGCCGAAACAGTGACCACGTAAGTTCCGGGCTGCAGACTTTCCAGGGTGTAGGTTCCGACCGTGTCGGTCTGCGTTTGATGGGGTTGGCCGTACTGCGGGCTTATGGCCGAAACGGTTGCATTGGACAAAACGGCCCCGGTGGGATCGGTGATTGAGCCTACCAGTGTCCCATTGCTCGTCTGGGCCCAAGCGATGCCGCATACGAGCATGGCCAAAAGCAGCGTCGTGGCCTGCGCCAGACTCTTTACCGCCTTCATATTCCCCCCTTCGCAAACGCTTTCAGATTTACCTCCGGACCAAATGCGTGGAGCTTCTGGTTCCGTCCCCAAGTTGGGATGAGAGCATGGAAAGGATGCGGCGAAGTAGGGGTGTAGTAGGTGTCGTCCCAAGTCGTCCTCATGAATTGGGGATGGCCATGGCCAATTTACCCAAAATGACAATTAGCCCTGCGATATCAGGTACATATCTAAGATAGGAACGAAAGACTTGGCAGGTCAACGTCCATAAAACCGGCTGTTTCCATCCTGCTAGTAATGAAAAGCCGGACAACGAAACGTCTGGACAGACGAATGGGAAAACATTTGCCTATCCACGTGTCCGGGGGAGCGAACCGGCGGGAGCGAAAATGTGCCGGGGCTAAGGATTGAGGAAATCGCACGCGAATTCCGATGTTCGAACTCAGTCTTTCAACCGGTACATGGTGATGCCGCTCATCAACTTAGGGAAAAAATCCGTGGATTTTTGCGGCAGAACTTCGCCGCCCATGGCCATCTCCGCCACGGTTTCGACGCTGACCGGATTCAGCAAAAAGCAAATCTGCGCGCGGCCCGCGTCCACTTCGCCTACGGCCGCGTCCATTTCGCGTTCGTAGGTGATGTTTTTCTCCGTCTTGACGGCGTCCGGCGTGATCTTCAGGCCACGCTCCAGAATCAACCGGTGCAGCAAAACTACATCCAACTTTCGCTGCGCAGGCGAGACGCCTTGCAGCAGAGCGTCCAGATTCGCTTCTTTTTTCAGCGCAAAAATATAGAACGCTCCGTCGCCGGCGTATGCGCCCACGGCCCGTTGCGCGGCGCCGTGCAGCAAATCGCGCCGAAATTCTTCATAGGCTCGCGGACGTTCCGCATTGCCCGAGAAAGCGTACGATTGCACGTCAAACACATCCGCGAGCGCGGCGCGGATTCCCGCAAAGGAAAAGCCGGGCACGTTGGCGACCACGCGGTGCGTGGGAAGAATCGTCAGTCCTTTTCCGGCCGTATTGAAAAGCGTCATCATCACTTTCTCGTAGGGCGCATTCGGGTCCAGGCGGCCGGCGCGAGCGCGGCGCTCGTCGCGATAGGCCAGAGCGGTTTCGTAACGGTGATGTCCGTCGGCGATCACCAGTTTTTTGCCGGCCATCTCGCGCCGAATTGCGTCGAGAGTTCGCGCGTCGGTCACGGGCCACAACTTGTGTACCACGTCGTATTCGTCACGAATCTCAACTTCGGCCTTCAATTCCGTGGCCGCACCCAGCAGGGCGTCGACGCGCGCCGCCGGATCGCTGTACAGCATGAATAGCTGGCCGGTATGTGTCTGCGTGTGGCGCAATAGTTCCAGGCGGTCCGCCTTCGGGCCCGACAAAGTCTGCTCGTGCCGGAAGACCACGCCCGCCGAGTAGTCTTCGATGCGCCCGACGGCAATAAAGCCCTTGCGGATGCGCCGCTCGCTTGTTCCGGGGACGGTGTATTCCTGGAAATACGCGTACAGCGAAGGGACGGTATCCTGCACGATCACCTTGGCGCGAATCCACTCGTCGAGCTTTTTTGCCGCGCGCGTGTAAACGTTGTCCGCCGCGCTGTCTTCGGGACGGGGTTTTCCTTTCTCAATCGGAATCAGATTGTACGGGCTGGCCGCCGCGTATTTCTCCGCCATGGCCGGCGTGATCTTGTCATAGGGCTGCGTCAGCACGTTCGCCGGCTCCACGCGAGCCGCGTTGTACCGGTACGCCCGAAACGGAAAAATCTCTGCCATTCGCACTTCCTCCTGTTGGATAAAACACGCCGCTGCGCGGAGTCCCGGTCGGAATTCCACGGAGACTTTGCCCGCATCAAACTCGACTCTCTATATTACAATTATTATTTCGGCAGGACAGCGAAGAGTGGCTGTCCGGCTCATTTTCTTGGGGGACCCTATTACCCGCTTTTCCGACGTACGCGCTCTGATCTTCGATCTGGACGGCACGCTGATCGATTCCAAGCTCGACCTCGCCCTTTCGGTGAACGCAACTCTCACCGAACTCGGCCGGGAGCCGTTGCCGCACGAGCAGATTTTCAGCTACGTGGGCCAGGGCGCTCCCGCGCTCATCGCGCGGGCCCTCGGCAGCGACGCCTCCGAACAGGATTGCATGATCGGCCTCGAATTTTTCATCAAGTATTACTCCGCGCACAAACTGGACAATACTGACCTGTATCCCGGCGTCCGCGAAACCCTGGACGCGCTGAAGGGCATGCCGATGGCCGTCCTCACGAATAAACCGGTGCGCGTCAGCCGCAGCATCATCCAGGAATTGGGCGTGGCGGGCCACTTTCGGTTTGTCTACGGCGGCAACAGTTTCGAGCGCAAAAAGCCGGACCCCATGGGCGTGGAATCGATACTGCGCGATTTCGGCTCCTCGCCCGCGCAAGCCATGATCGTGGGCGATTCGGAGGTCGACGTCCAAACCGCGCGCAATTCCGGCACCTGGGCCTGCGGCGTGACCTACGGATTCGGCAGCCACCGCCTCGCCGAATATCCTCCCGACTTGTTGGTGGACAACCTCACCGAGCTCGTTCCGCAGCTTTCCGGGCCTGCTGTTCGGGAGCAGCGTTAGCCTCGGAACCTCAGGACTGCGCCACACGGAACTGTCTTTGAAATAAATTTCGGTTCTCACTAATTGGGCTATACTCGGCCGATTCCAACTAGGCAGAGGCCCATGGCAATTCCCTCCGGCAGACGTCTAGCAGCTCGTTGAAGAATTGAGCTTTTCAAGCTTCCGTTCTGATTCCTTGAGTTATCGCTCAGCTCGGAAGGGGCAGTTTTGGTTGGTCTAGCGAATCAGCGAGCCTGGATCGAAGCTCCGCTTCAGGTTCTGGCCATCAGGTTTCGCAATCGGCATAGGTTATAGGCAGCTCCGGTAAAGGTAAACAGCCACCCGACCTTGTCGATCCCTCGCAACTTAACCTTCCTTAGCATTCCGACCATCTTCATCCACCCGAACACTTGCTCCACTCGTTTTCGCTTCCGCTGACTCACCTCATATCCCGCATGCCGTGTAGTCCGCTCGTCCACCGCGCTCCTGCGATTGGTATTGTTTTGCGCTACATGCGGCGTGATGTTCATCCCGCGAAGTTCGCCTACGAATTCCTGGGTGTCATAATTCTTGTCTCCTCCCATCGTCACGCGCTTTCTCGCCGGGATCGCTTCGGCCATCAGCATCGCCGCTTCCCGCTCCGCTCTCCCATTCGCCTCAGTCAGAAAGGTCTGCACCAAAAGTCCGTTGCGGTTCTCCATCAATACATGTCCCAGGTAACCCAACTTGGCCTCGCTTCCTTTGGACTTCTTGAACAGACGCGCCTCGGGATCCGTTGTCGATTCATGGGTCTGGTTCTTTCGCTTTTCCCCGTGAAAGTTCACCTCTCCGCCCGGCCCAGGGGGCTTTCCCTGCCGGTCTTTCCGCCGGAAACTCTTATGACTGGCCCAGGCCTCGATCAACGTTCCATCCACCGTGAAATGTTCGTCCGACATAAACGGCTTGGCTCGTTCCAGCACCCGTTGGAAAAATCCCTCCGCAATCTCTTCGTTCAGCAACCGCTCCCGATTCTTGCTGTACACCGCGTGATTCCAGACCTTCTCGTCCATCTCCATTCCCACAAACCACCGGAACAGCAGGTTGTACTCGAGTTGCTCGATCAGCATTCGCTCGCTGCGGACCGAATAGAAGATCTGCAACAACAGGGAGCGGAATAACCGTTCGGGCGCAATCGATGGCCGCCCCACTTCCGAGTACAACTTCGCAAACTGCGGTGACATCTCCTTCAGAATCTCATCCACCATCTTGCGGACCGGCCGCAATGGATGATCCGCCGGGACTCGCTTCTCGGGAGAAACGTAACTGAACATCCCATCCTGCTGGTTATCGTCGCCGCGCATTCGCTCGTCTCCTGGACCTTCTTACTTCAGACGAGTTTTGTGAATTAAAGTTGCAGAAGAACTGCATTTTTCAACAAACTGCTAGTACTACTGTGTTATAAACAATCACAAGCGCCTTCGGTAACAAAACGGGCAGCAGGGGAGTTGCTCGATAAGATGTCTGGCAATCTGAATTCGTAGGGTCGCGATGGAAAGAGGATTGTGACGTTCAACACGCACGCGGTGAGCCGCGAGGATGGAACTCAGGCGGAAGTTTCGTGGCGCGTAAGTCCAGTCGACCGGCGCTTGCGGAGGGGGAAAAACGACTTCTTTCCGCGACGAGGAAGCCGTAAGCGGCGATGCATAACGTGGCGTGATGATGAAAACCTCGCCAGCCCCGACCTTCGTAATGTCCCAGTCCCAACTCTTGCTTCAGCTCTTGGTAGTCGCGTTCGATAATCCAACGATGTTTCGCTCGTTTTACCAACTCTCTCAGTGGGGTACGGGCCGCGAAAGTAGAAAGCCAGTACTTGGTCGGTTCGCTCTCCCGCTCCGGCCATTCGATCAACAACCATTCTTCGTCACGAGGTTCGCTTCGCCAATAGTCCCGATGAGCAGGTCGCACTCGCAGTGCCGCAAAACGGGAGCGCAATTTCTGCTTCGTGCCCTGACGCCAGGAGACCGCTCTCCAATCCTTGGCCGGCAAGGAAAGAGCCACTTGTTGGACAGAAACCGGTTGATGTTTTCTATCCCGGCGCAGCAATTTCGGGGGCGCCCCAGACCGCTTCCTGGTTTTGCCGGGAGGGGAGTTTCTCCAGGTCGCCAAACCGTCGTGTGCCCGCGCACGCCAACAACATACGGTAGGCCCCATTCGCTAAGCTGTTCCCGAAACTTCAGTTTCATCGCCATACGCTGCATCGGCCAACACCGGCGCAGCGGGAACTTTATCTGCCAGCGCTTGGCGAATCTGTCCGAGGGCAATCACCGGCTTGGTTGCAAACGAGATCTGTTCCGGAACACCCGCTTTCTTGCGACGCTTCTGGTCCTGGGCCCAGGTTTCCGGTAAATACAAACGGTACGCGATGGGCAGGCTGGCGTGCTCGGTGGCAATCGACAGGCTTACCGCCACACGACAATTTTCCTGCTTCCCTAACTGTCCGCAGTACTGGTGCGTCACTCCGACGGAGTGCGTTCCTTTCTTGGGGAAGCCGGTGTCGTCCACAATCCAAGCGATCACCGGTCCGTTGCGCTTCATGGCGGGTAGGACGGAGTGGCGCACCTGCTCGAGCAAAGCTTCGTCACTCCACGGAGCATCCGCTACCAAATGATGGAGCGATTGATGCGTCTGCCGCACATTGTCCGGAGCCAGCCGTGCCGCCATGGGTTCGACGCTCTTACGTTCCCCGGGCAGAAGCAGACCTTTACAATACGATTTCAGCGGTTCCACGCGATCGGCGTGCTCTGCGGCTTGCGCCAGGCTGTTGAGATACGCCGCGAAGCGTTGCTGTTGTGCGCCTGGCGCCGAAGGATTGGCGCTCATGCCGACAGAGTGTAGGCAGAACGGGTGCAATCGCTACGACTTTTTGCAGGAAATGTGCCTTACTTTATAACACAGTAGTACTAGGGCCATACGAAATTCTCTCCGCGATCGGCGCGGGCGGAATGGGCGAAGTGTATAGAGCCCGCGATACGCGCCTGGAACGCACCGTCGCCATCAAAATTCTTCCCGATCATCTCTCCGATCGCGCCGAGTTGCGCGAGCGCTTCGAGCGCGAAGCGAAGACCATTGCCAGCCTGAACCACCCGCACATCTGCACACTGTTTGATACCGGCCGTCAGGACGGTACCGATTTTCTGGTGATGGAATATCTCGAAGGGGAAACGCTGGCGCAGCGTCTGTCGAAGGGGCCGCTGCCGCTCCAGCAGACATTGCAATATGCCATTGAAATTGCGGATGCGCTGGACAAAGCGCATCGCAAGGGGATCACGCATCGCGATCTGAAGCCGGGCAACATCATGCTCACCAAGTCGGGGACGAAGCTGCTCGACTTTGGCCTGGCGAAGCTGGCGCAAGATGCAGCACCCGCGACGCCGGAATCGCAGCAAGCGACGATGAAGGACGCGATCACGGCGCAAGGAACAATCCTCGGCACGCTGCAATATATGGCGCCGGAACAGGTGGAAGGGAAGCTGGATCAGATCGACGCGCGCACGGACATCTTCGCGTTCGGCGTGGTCGTCTACGAAATGGCGACGGGCAAGAAGGCGTTCGAGGGCAAGAGCCAGGCGAGCCTGATGGCCAAGATTCTGGAGACGGACCCGCCGCCGATGAGCGCGCTCGCGCCGATGACGCCGCCGGCGCTCGACCGCGTCGTGAAGAAATGTCTCGCGAAGGATTCCGACAAGAGGTGGCAATCGGCGAGCGATGCATGCGATGAAATGAGATGGATCGCCGAGACCGGTTCGCAGCCCAGCCTCTCGCCCAGTGCGCCTGCCAGCAAACCATTATTGGCTTCGCGGACCGCGATGATCGCCCTTGCTGGCATAGTTTTGGGTGCCGCGGTCGCAACCATTGGGTTGTGGAATCGTAAGCCACCTTCCGCACCGCAACTCGTCAGCCGGTTCGTCCTGCCGCTCCCTGCGGGACAAAATCTCGAGGGGGTCGCTGGGGGTATCCCGCATTCGTTGGCCGTGTCGCCCGACGGCTCACAGATTGCGTATGTCGCACTGCGGGGCGGCACCGATCAGATTTTTCTGAGATCCATCGACAGCTTGGAATCCAGAGCGGTCCCGGGAACTGAAGTCGCCTCGCTCCCATTTTTCTCGCCTGATTCCCAATGGCTTGGTTTCTTCACCAGCGACTTAAAGTTGGAAAAAGCTTCCGTGAGCGGCGGACCACCCGTGACCATTTGCGATTTGGGCCCCTACTTAACCCAGGGGTCGCAGGGATACGCATTCGGGGCTGCTTGGAGCAGCCGGGGTGAGATCATTGTGGGCTCCTACTTCGGGCTGCTCGAAGTTCCAGATAGCGGGGGCACGCTTAAGCCTCTTTCAGGAATTCAGAGGGGTAATGACGGCTATTTCTGGCCGCAGTTTCTGCCAGGCGGTACCGTGTTGCTATTCGTTACAGGGAGCCGGGGAAATCCCGAGATTGACGCCTACTCCCTGCAAACTGGCAAAAGCCGGATGCTGGTTACTGGATTGGATCCGGCCTATTCGCCAACCGGCCACCTCATCTATTCACAAGCCGGGTCACTAATGGCAGCACCTTTTGACTCGCGGAGACTCGAGGTGACTGGCCCCGCGATTCCCGTCCTCCAAGGACTCACGGAATACTCGGCGAACGGGCAGACGACGGCCTCAGCGGACTTTAGCGTTTCGGCGAATGGCACGTTGGTTTACGCGCCCGGCCTGGCGAGGAAAACTCCGCTCAGAATGGTGTGGGTCAGCCGCAATGGCGCGGAGCAGCCACTGTCCGCCCCTGCTCGGGTTTATGTGCAACCGAGGATTTCGCCCGACGGGCGAAAGATCGCCGTCGGCGTTTCCGAAAAAGACAGCCAAATCTGGATTTACGACGTGGCTCAGGGCACCTTCAACCGGCTCACATTCCAGGGGACAAATAATCTGGTTCCCTTATGGACGCCTGACGGAAAGCGGATCGCGTACATTTCGAATCAATCCGGACAGAGAAACATCTTCTGGCAATTCGCCGATGGCAGCGGCGGTCTGGAGCGTTTGACCACCAGCCCCAACCTAGACATCCCCAATTCGTTCTCACCAGACGGTAAACTACTCGCCTTTTCGGAGACCGCGCCGTCGACGGGTTATGACATTTTTATGCTGGGCTTGGCCGACCGGAAGCCGAGGCCGTTTCTCCAGACTCCCCACAACGAAGCCGTTCCGCTCCTATCTCCTGACGGGCGCTGGATGGCTTACGTATCGGACGAATCAGGCCGCAACGAGATCTATGTTGTCTCTTTCCCGGGTCTTAGTGGAAAGTGGCAGATTTCGACCGCCGGCGGGCGCGAACCGGCCTGGAATCGCAACGGGCGCGAGCTGTTCTATCGCGATGGCGACAAAATGATGGCCGTGGAGATCAACACCCAATCCGGCTTTTCGGCAGGGACGCCGAAAGTTTTGTTCCAGGGGCCGTACCAGACGTTGACGGCATCGACTCCCAATTACGATGTGTCCGCCGACGGCCAGCGATTTCTGGTGCTGGAACCCACTGAGCAGCCTGCGCAGATCAACGTAGTGCTGAACTGGTTTGAAGAGCTGAAGCAGAAAGTTTCCACGGAGAAAAAATAATGGCGAAGCTCGCGGCGGGATCAAAACTCGGACCCTACGAAATCACCGCCGCGATCGGTGCGGGCGGAATGGGCGAAGTGTATAAAGCGCGCGATACGCGCCTGGAGCGCACCGTCGCCATCAAAATTCTTCCCGATCATCTCGCCGGCCGTGCGGAATTGCGCGAGCGATTCGACCGCGAGGCGAAAACGATCGCCAGCCTCAATCATCCGCACATCTGCACGCTCTATGACACGGGCCATCAAGACGAAATCGATTTTCTGGTGATGGAATATATCGAGGGTGAGACGCTCGCGTAGCGGCTGACGAAAGGGCCGTTGCCGCTGCAGCAGGTGTTGCAGTACGCGGTCGAGATTGCGGACGCGCTGGACAAGGCGCACCGCAAAGGGATCACGCACCGCGACCTAAAGCCGGGCAACATCATGCTCACGAAGTCGGGAACCAAGCTGCTCGACTTTGGCCTCGCCAAACTGGCGCAAGATGCAGCACCCGCAATGCCTGAATCGCAGCAGGCGACGATGAAGGACGCAATCACGGCGCAAGGAACGATCCTCGGCACGCTGCAATACATGGCGCCGGAGCAAGTGGAAGGAAAGACGGATCAGATCGATTCGCGCACGGACGTTTTTGCCTTCGGTGTGGTGGTCTACGAAATGGCGACGGGCAAGAAGGCGTTCGAGGGCAAGAGCCAAGCCAGCCTGATGGCGAAGATACTGGAGACGGACCCGCCGCCGATGAGCGCGCTCGCGCCCATGACGCCGCCCGCGCTCGACCACGTCGTAAAACGCTGCCTGGCCAAAGACCCGGACGATCGCTGGCAATCCGCACATGATATTTGCGAGCAGCTTCGCTGGATTTCAGACAGCGGTCCGCAAACAGCCACTGCCGTTCCCTCCACGGGTCGATACAAGCCGGCCAACCGGATGGTGTTGATCGCAATTGCCGCTGTCGTCGCGATTGCAGTCGTCGCAACGGTTTTCTTGTACCTTCACCGCTCGACTCCGGTCGAAAACCAAGCGGTGCGCTTTACCATCGGCCCGCCGGAGAAGGGAGCGTTCAACCTGGGCCTCGGCGCTGCGGTGATCGCAGTGTCTCCTGATGGGAGCAAAGTGGCGTTTTCGGCTTCCAAAGAAAATAGCCCTTCGCAGCTCTGGGTTCGCGCGTTGGACTCGCAATCCGCCCAAGAAATTCCCGGAACAGAAAATGGGTCGGAACCATTTTGGTCGCCTGACGGTCGCTCGATTGGATTTTCCGCGGATGGCAAGCTTAAAACGATCAACTTGTCCAGCGGAGCCGTGGAAACTTTGGCTGAGGTTCGAACGACCGCCGGAACCTGGAGTCGCGATGGCGTTGTCTTGTTTATCGCAGACGACAATACGCTGGCCCGGGTGCCGGAATCGGGCGGTGCCGTTACACCAGTCACAACCCTGGATGCCTCGCGGTCCGAATTCGCGCACGTCTGGCCTTATTTTCTCCCCGACGGAAAACACTTCCTGTACTTTGCGGAAAGCATTGCCAAGCCAGAGAACAATGCGATTTTCGTCGGTTCGTTGGATTCGAAAGATAGGAAATTGTTGGTGAAGGCCAATTCAAATCCCGCCTACGTGCCTCCGGGTTACTTGCTCTATAACCGGCCGGGCACGCTGATGGCCCAACCCTTTGACGCGGACCGCCTGCAACTGACAGGCGACGCCGTTCCGATTGCGGAGGGGGTGGCGTTCAATCCGTTCGGTAGCATCGCGGACTTTTCGGCCTCCGACAACGGCGTGCTCGTCTATCGCGGCGGCGGCGGCGCGGTTCCGCTGACGCTCGCGTGGGTGAGCCGCGACGGAGCGGCGCAAGCCCTCGCCGCTACCCCTCACAATTACACGTTCCCGAGGATTTCGCCCGACGGGAAACGAGTCGCCGTCGGAATCGAGCAAGCGGGCAGCGGTCAAGTTTGGGTCTACGACACCACGCGCGATGCCATGAGCCGGCTGACGTTCGACGGGGCAACCAATGTGGACCCCATTTGGACGCGTGATGGAAAGCGGATTGTTTTCAAAGGCAAGGGAAATCGCCTGTTCTGGCAACCCGCGGACGGAGGCGGCGCCGCCGAACAATTAACCTCCGACCAGCGCAGCACCAATGACCTTCCCGGCAACTGGTCCCCGGATGGTCAGGGACTTCTATTTATGGAAACCCTGCCCCTACGGGCTCTCTTCGTCTTCTCGCTAAAGGACCGCAAGGCTCAGCGGTTCGATACCGGCGAAGTCGGCGCATCCTCGCCCTGCTTTTCGCCGGACGGCCGCTGGATCGCCTACACTTCGAACGAGTCTGGCCGCACCGAAGTTTACGTTCGGCCCTACCCGGGCCCAGGCGGCAAGTGGCAGGTTTCCACCGACGGCGGCACCGAGCCGGTGTGGAATCCCAAGGGGCGCGAACTCTTCTATCGAAGCGAGCAAAAAATGATGGCGGTGGATTACACCGAGCGGCCGGAGTTTTCCGCGGGCAAGCCGAAGATGCTTTTTGAGGGGGCTTACGTGCCGTTACCCCGGTCGCTGGCGGACTACGATGTTTCTCCCGATGGCCAGCGCTTCGTGATGCTCAAGAATGCCGAGCAAAGGCCGGGAGAGATCAGCGTGGTTCTGAATTGGACGGAGGAGTTGAAGCAGAAAGCTCCCGCGAATACGCAGTAATCGCGATCGCGGCCTGCATCGCAAAACGCACGAAATAGTCCACAGCGATCAGCGGCGCACCGGCGCGCGCTGACTTTCGGAAAACCACTCCCAGGTGCGCTTCAATCCTTCTTCAAATCCGAAGTGAGGACGGTAGCCGAGAGTTTTTTGCGCGAGGGTGATGTCGGCCTGGGAATCGCGGATGTCTCCGTCGCGCGGCGCGGCGTATTTTGCGCGGGCGGGGCGGCCGGTGATTTTTTCGAGCAGGGCGAGAGTTTGATTCAGGGAGTAGCGGTTTCCGGTGCCGATGTTGAGGGCCAGGCCTGGGGCGTTTTTCGATTCAGCCGATAACAAGATTGCTTCCACCACGTTTTGCACGTAGACGAAGTCGCGCGATTGCTCGCCGTCGCCGTAGATGGTGGGTTGCGTTCCGGCCAGCAGCGCGGCATTGAATATCGAGAGGACGCCGGAATAGGGAGAGCCGGGATCCTGCCTGGGGCCGAACACGTTGAAGTACCGCAGCGAGACAAATTCCAAGCCGTACAAGTCCTGAAACACCCGGCCGTAGGCTTCGCCCACTTGCTTGGAAAGGCCGTAGGGAGAAATCGGGGCGAGGCTGGTGCTTTCAGGAATCGGAAGGACGGCGGTAATTCCATAGACTGCGCAGGAACAGGCAAAGAGAACGCGTTTTACTTTTGCGTCGCGCGCGGCCACTAAAACGTTTAGCGTGCCATCCACGTTGACCAGATTTGTTTCGATGGGGTCTTTTACGGAACGTGGGACGGACGTTTGCGCCGCCAGGTGAATCACGCAATCTGCGTTGCGCGAGGCCTCGCGCACAGCTTCCAGGCTTGTGATGCTCTCCTGCATGAATTTAATTTTCGCGCTGACCGGAGCCAGGTTGGCGGCTTTGCCGGTGGACAGATCGTCGAGCACGACCACGTCGTGCCCGCGGCGCACGAGTTCATCCACGGTGTTTGAGCCGATAAATCCCGCTCCACCGGTCACCAGGTAGCGCAACAGTCAGCCTCCGGAATCGCAGTAGGACAGGCTTTCAGCCTGTCCGCCTTTAATAAAATTACCAGACCAAGAACCACTGCAGACAGTGTGGCAAGTCGCCTTCGATCAAGCCAGCGGTGAAAGCCGCCTTGCTCCGAAAGCGTTACGGCACGGCAAGGGCCTTATCCAACCGCGCGCTCATCGTTTCACGCATCTAAACAGCGAATCCGACACGACTAGTTTCCCGCACTTTTTTTCTGTACCCTGAGATATAGCATGCACCTACGCGGCTTCACGGCGTCTAAGCGAGCATGCTGGAGAGGATCGGGCGCCGCGCATTCGCTGCTCCGAACTCATTCATTGTTGATGAAACGGGCAAACGTACATCGCTTAGCGTCCCTGACGCTGCTGCTGGGCGTAGGACTGGTATTCGGAGCGATCGGAATGGCGCAGGGGTCCAAGCACTCCAAGCAGCATACCAAGCGTCCCGCGCCTCCGCCGGCGGCCGCGGCGATTCCCGTTCCTTTTCACTTTGGAGAAACGCTCGATTACCGGGTTCTGTTCTCGAAGTACGCGGTCAATGCAGCCAAGGTCGAAACCACCGTCGTCGAGCAGCGCAATTTCTTCGGGCAGCAGGCCTGGCATTTCCGCGCCACCGCCCATACCATGGATACCACGCGGGCGCTTTTTGCTATCGACGATCAGTTTGATTCCTATACCTCGGCCTCGACTCTCTATTCCCTGCAATACGAAATGTATCTCCACGAGCAGGGCAAAGAGCAAACCAGCGTGTTTCGCATGACGTCCGACGGCCAGCCCGCTCCGCCCGATGCCACCGCGCTTCGCGTCGCTCCCGGGACGCGCGACGCCATTGGCTTTCTCTACAATTTGCGCGCTGTGGATTGGCCGCACACACCGGAGCTGCGGGCGCCGGTATTCGATGGCCGGCGTCTGTACGATGTGATTGCGCGAGTCGACACTCCGGAAGGTACGGTCAGCGTGCCGGGTGGAAACTTTCCCGCGTTTCGCGTCGCGCTTCGGCTGTTCGATCACGGAAAGGAATTGACCGACACGCGGCTGTGGATCTGGATTGGCAAGGACGCTGCCCACACGCCGGTCCTGGTGGAGGCTGAGATTCCCTTTGGCACTGCGCGGATCGAGCTTCTGCATTTGCCATGAATGGTTCCTGGCTTTTAGACGTACGGCACGCACGGTGGGTGGTTTTCGAATTGGATTTGTGGAAAGCGACAGGCTGAAACCTGTCCTACTGAAGGCTTATGCTTTGTCTGAGGCTACGGGCGACGGTTCCGGGGTGACCCAATCTTCTGGTGGGAAGGAGATGTGCCAAAAATCCGGAGACGGCTTTAAAAATTCCACGCCTACCTGAGTTTTACCGCCGGAGGTGGTTCCGAAATTCACGACTTGGCAGGTTTGCTCTTTCTGCGTGGCTTTATTCCTCAAGCTTAGCTTCTGCCCTTTAGCCACCTTGCTGGCCAGGAGAATCAGCGCTCCGTGCAAGTTCACTACGAGGGTATGCGCTTCCTCCTCGAAGGAAGTTTCTTTTGGGGCGTCTTCGGAGCGAACGGTAACAGGCAGGCTCAGAATCACCCGCTGGCTGCGCCGGCGGCTCGAAGAGATTCCTATCGGAAGTGAGTTGCTTGTGGCCATGGAAGCCATGCTAAGGAAGCGCCGAGGTTAGGGCAATAGTACGCCAAGGCACCTGATTCAATGAGTAACCTGACCTGTGGGATAGCTGGTCGGGCCGGGTCGGGTTAGACCAGCACGATCTTATTGCGGTGCCGGGCGATGCGCCGGGTGGCATTGCGCGTATCGATCACCAATTGCGAGGAATCGACGATCATCGGGTAATCGTAGCTGGTGTGATCGGTGGCGATCAGCACGCAGTCGTATCCGGCGAGGGTCTTGGCGTCGATGGGCACGGACTTCATGCCTTCGAAATTATAGTGGCGCAGCTTGTGAATCTGCGGAAAATGCGGATCGTTGTAATCGACCTTGGCGCCGCGCAGGGTTAACTGCTCGATAATTTTAAGCGATGGAGACTCCCGCAAATCGTCCACGTCTTTCTTGTAAGCCACGCCCAGCACCATCACTTTCGAGCCCTTCAGCGATTTTTGCCGCTCGTTCAGCGCGGAGGCGACCGAATCAACCACATGATAAGGCATGGATGTATTCACTTCGCCGGCCAGTTCGATGAAACGGGTCGCGAAATCATATTCGCGCGCCTTCCACGACAAATAATAGGGATCCACGGGAATGCAGTGGCCGCCGAGGCCGGGTCCCGGATAAAAGGGCATGAAGCCGAAAGGCTTGGTCGCCGCGGCGTCGATCACTTCCCAGATGTCGATTCCCATGCGCATGGCCAGCATTTTTAATTCGTTAACCAGGGCGATATTCACGCAGCGGAAAATATTTTCGAGCAGCTTGGTCATCTCCGCGGCCTGGGTCGAGCTGACGGGGATGACCTTGGCCACGATCTGCGCGTACAAGGATTGCGCCGCGCGGCCGGAAGGAGGATTGACCCCGCCGACAACCTTTGGAATTTGCGCAAGGCCGTATTGCTTGTTGCCGGGATCTTCCCGCTCGGGAGAAAACGCCAAAAAGAAATCGGTGCCTATCTGCTCGTTCTCCGGACCGTGCGCCACCGGGCATTTCATCCCGCTCTCCTCGAGCACGGGGAGCACCAACTCCTCGGTTGTTCCGGGATAGGTGGTCGACTCCAGCACAACCAACTGGCCGCGCTGAAGGTGCGGCCGGATGGCTTTGGCCGTGTCCTCCACAAAGGAAAGATCCGGCTCACGCCGCTGATCGAGCGGAGTCGGCACGCAGATGAGAATGGCGTCGACGTCGGCCAGTCGCGAGAAATCCGTGGTGGCCCCGAAATGTTTTGAGTTTACAAACTGCTGAATCTTGTTTTGCGGAATGTGCTGGATGTAACTTTGCCCGCGGTTCAGCTTTTCCACTTTTACCGGGTCGGTGTCAAACCCGGTGACGCGATGCCCGGCTTCGGCAAACCGCAGTCCCAGCGGCAGTCCCACGTATCCACAACCGATAATTCCGACGCGGAGTTGCGCGCCCTTGAAGTATTCCGGCCTGCGATCGGTAGGCATCGATGTATTTTCTGCTCCGTATAATTTCTATTTGCACCCGAGGCGACTATAACAAAATTTCTCACTCGCGCAATACACGATCATGGCGCGCCGGCGTCCGGGTGACACTTAACCAACCCGGAACGCAGACGCATATCGGCGAAGGTCAGGGAGTGGCGCTTCGTTTTTGATAGCACAGCAGGATGAGATCGGCGCGGCGGCGAACCCCAAACTTGTTCAGCAAATTGGATACGTGAAATTTTACGGTGCGCTCGGAAATGTTGAGCTTGCTGCCGATCTCTTTGTTGGCCAGGTTTTCCAACAGGGAATTCAGAACTTCCTGTTCGCGGCGGCTCAAGTCCGCGTTGGTGTCCGCTTTCAGGCGGCGGCTGTGCGAGCCGGCCAGAACCGAATCGACAAATCCGGAAAGCACCGCCCGGGGAACCCAGAATCCGCCGTTAGCCACCAGTGGAAGCGCGCGAGGAAGTTGTTCCCGGGCCTCGCCGTAACTGAGCAATCCCTTGGCTCCCATTTGCAAAAGCGAGTAGCTCTCCACGGAGTCAAATTTTTCAGCGACCACGATAATGCGCGCTTCGCTGTGATGATCGATGATGTTGGCCAGCAAGGCTCCCGCCGCGGGCTTGGCCACGTGAGCGTCCACAACGTAAACCGTGGCTTTTGGGATCGGCAAATGCCGCAAGTCCGGACCGAGTGTCGATTCCAGGTGCCGCGAGATCGTTTTGAATTCCGGATTTGCAAGCACACGCTCGAATTCGCTGAGCACCAGCGGATGCGGAGAAAGCAGGCAGACTTGCAAGGCATTTTTTTTACTAGTCTTCTTCACAGAGTTTTAGATTATCGGAACCGGGAATGCGGAGCAAGACTCCGTCAAACGGGAGTTGCGTAGTCGCGCAATGGTAACTGAATGCCGACACGAGTTCCCAGCAAAAGGCGAGTGACGTCGCCGCAGGAAACTCTACAACGTCTGCCCTCGGCCCGCATTGGCGCTGGCCATTGTAACGGTTCCTATTACGACAATATGACGCCCGGAATATGGGGACGAAGCCGGCTGGGGGTTTAATCTGCCGGAAAGGGGTCTCCTATGTCCTCCAGCAAGAAAGTTCGGAGATACGCGCGCGTATCCGTGCCGAAGGGCCCGCGCGTTGCCTGGGAACACTTGGGCGTCCGTAAGGTTTCTACTGTCAATGTGTTAGCCGTGGGTGGACTGTTTATTTCTACGCCCGAACCTCCGCCGGCGGGCGATCTAATCAAGTTGGTCCTGGAGGTTCCCGGGGGCGACGTGCGCGCCCGGGCACTGGTATGCGACAGCCAGCCGGGCAGGGGCATGGGCATCCAATTCACGTCGATGGGCCAGGACGCGCGGGCCCGCCTACACCAACTGATGAAGACCCTCACCAGAATTTGAGTCTCCCACACCCCCTTTTCCTGTCCTCGGCTTTTGGAGCGGTCGCAGGTGACCGGCGAGATTCTTCCCGGTTGGCGGCAAAGTTAAACTAAGATAGAACGCGTTAATCGTCCGTCACATGATCTGTCATAAGACCGTCATACGAATGGATAGCCCTTCGGTACGTTCCGAATGAGCGATTTCACAGCCTTAGAGCGCTGGCGATGAACAGGGCTCGCGTGAAGGTGGTGCTGGCGGTCCTAATAGTTTTTCTGATTGCCATTCAGCTCTTCCAGCCCAGGCGAACCAATCCACCCACGGTTTCGTCCCGAATATTATCCGCGCACGTGCAGGTTCCCGACGAAGTGTACGGCGACTTGATGCGGGCCTGTGGGGATTGCCATTCGAACCAGACCCGTTGGCCCTGGTACAGTCACATCGCTCCGCTGTCCTGGGTGATTACGGATGACGTGAATCAAGGTCGCCGGCACATGAACTTCGACGACTGGGAGGCGCAGGAAAGCACCAGGGCGGCCAATGACCGGCTCGTCGATATCTGCCAGGAGATCAGGCAAAAAGGGATGCCGCCGTTTTCATATCGCTTGGCGCACAGGGATTTGCGACTGAATCAAAAAGAGATAGCGTCGATTTGTTCCTGGACACAGACGTTCCGGACAAACGGGGCTGGAGCCGGTAAAGGACCTTGAGAATGCAAAATGGAACGCCATGGTGGAATATACGTGTCCAATTTGAGCAAACATTTTCCCTCGATCAGTGGGTTAGCGGCTTCTTCGCCGACCAGCCTTCGGAAGCCAACGATCGGCCGCTTCTCGCTTAAGTGGTCCAAAAACAAGTAGATGAAGGGCTAGCGGTGGCTCGAGGGAGGGGCAAGATTGCGAGCCATTTCCCCGATTAGTTTGGCTCACTGTGTGCATTTGGTTAATGGGGGCGTGATCCATCCGGCCCAACTTCAGTCGAAATAAGGCGATATGGCGAACACAGCAATTTCCAGGGCAGGTTTTGGCGAGCGGGCCGGGAGCATACCGCCAGTTCACCTCATCTTCGGGCGCTCCGCTTCCATGCAGACGGCGCGGCAGAAAATCGATAAAGTCGCGCTTTCGGGCGTTCCCATTCTAATTCAAGGGGATAGCGGCACCGGGAAGGGCATGCTGGCTAGCTTTATACATCACCGCTCCCCGAAACCATCAGCGGCATTCATCAAGGTAAACTGCGCGGCGATTCCGGGCGCGCTCCTGGAGAGCGAACTGTTCGGGTATGAGAAGGGAGCGTTTACCGGGGCGCACTCGTCCAAGCCGGGGCGCGTAGAATTGGCCAATGACGGAACGCTTTTCCTGGACGGCATCGACGAGATCGACATGTCGCTGCAGGCCAAGTTACTTCAGTTGCTGCAGGACGGGCAGTTTTGCAGAATTGGCGGACAAGAAGACCGCCATGTTCAGCTTCGCGTCATCTGCGCGACCAACCGGCGGCTCGAAACGGAAATTGCGAATGGGCGATTTCGGCAGGATTTGTTCTATCGAATCAACGTGGTCAGTATTGAGCTTCCGCCGCTGCGTTCGAGGGCCGAGGACATTCCCGATCTGGTAGCCTATTTCCTGCAAATTCATAAGGCGCGGCATAGCATGCAAGCGCGGCCTCTCTCGCCCGCAGCGATTCATTTGCTCTGCAAACATTCCTGGCCGGGAAATATTCGCGAGCTGGAGAATCTGATCGAACGATACGTAATCCTCGGCTCGGAGGATGCCATTACCAGCGAAATATTGAACTGGGAGCAAGCCGAAGCGGATGCGGAAATTCCGATCGAGGGCCAGATCCATCTGAAGAAAGTGACTCGCCAGGCGGTTCACGATCTGGAACGCAAGATCATCTTGCGCGTACTGGAAGCGAATCGCTGGAATCGTAAACGAACCGCCAGCGCGCTGAAAATCAGTTACCGCGCCCTGCTCTATAAAATCCGGCGCGCGGGCCTGCCTCCGAAACGCGGAACGGCTATGGCGTCCCCAGAAATAGTTCGTACTACAGAAACGTCAGACTGACCCGATTTGGGAAAGTTCGGTCCTCAGCGAATCCCCGAGAAAACTTGAAAAAACAAACCGTTGCCGCCGATCCGAACAACGGAACCGGTGTGCATATGATGGAAAAGTAGCCGCAAACTTGTGGAATCGACTGACGCCACCAGGAAATCTTCCGCAAATTTCCTGCATTTCAGCCCAACCATTCCCGTTCTTGTATCCCGTTTATCATCTGTAAAATAGCACTGGAATCGGCTGGTCCGGCGGCGGAGGGAAATCTATTGCCACATTGTGGTACCCGGAGACTTTGCATTGCGGTTAAGGGCCTAACCCGTAAGATGCGCTCCTCTACCAGCTAACTTTAATTCGTTCAAGGGCTTAAACGAATGCGAAACCTCTCGCACAATGGGCTCGAGGGTGGCCCGTACTTTGCTCTATATCCCCATAGCCGCTTCTGCGGCGCGTGAATCATCAGTCCTTAGTTTGTTTAAGAAGGCGGAATGGCAACTCGAGCGGACGAAAACCTTAATTCGGTGGTAGTGCCTGAATCCGGGGCGCGCAGCTATCAGAACTTCGTGCGCGGCGTGAGCCCGGTCATGCATGCCCTGCAGCGCACGATTGCCGATATCGCCTCGACCGACATCCCGGTACTGCTCGTCGGGGAAAGCGGCACGGGCAAGGAAGTCGTGGCGCTTGAAATTCACCGGCTTTCCCGGCGCCGAACCGAACCGTTTGTGAAGTGCGGATGCGCCGGATTGACGGGAGATTTGCTGACCGCTCGTTTGCAGCGCGAGAAAAGCGAGTCGCAGGCGGAGACCGGGGGCAACGGTTCCTTGTATTTGGCGGGTATCCATCACCTGGAAACCGCGGCTCAGGAGCGTCTGCTTCACCTGCTTCCCGATGGGGGCGGCACGCCGCCTCCAGGTTGCCACAGCATGCGCCTGATCTCGTCATCTTCCCGGAATCTCGAGGATCAAATGAATGGCGGGCGTTTTCGGGAGGAGCTTTACTACCGGATCAACGGGGTTCAGTTGCGCTTGCCGCCGCTGCGGGAAAGAAAAGAAGACATTCCCGCGCTGATGGAATTTTTCTCCCAGAAATACACTTCGCTGTTCGAGCGTCCGGAGCCGAAAGTCAGCGATCGCACGATGAGCTTGCTGCTGCGGCATTCCTGGCCTGGAAATATCCGCGAGCTGGAAAATATTGTGCGGAAAATCGTGGCGCTGGGGGATGAACATCTGGCCACGCACGATCTTACGGTTGAAAGCCGAATGAGGAAGTCCAACCCGGTGCCTGAGCCCCCGAGGACGCCCGCGACGGGCCAGACGCAGCCGCCATTCGGTTCCTTGAAGGAAGCGGCACGCGCAGCTTCGCGGGTGGCGGAGCGAGCCATGATCCTGAGCCAACTCGAGCGCACCCACTGGAATCGCAAGCGGGCCGCGCGAGAGCTGCAAATCAGCTACAAGGCGCTGCTATACAAATTGAAGCAGTTGGGACTGGACGGCTCGGACCGTTCGGAAGAGCGATGAGGAGAACTGCGATGCACCGAACAATTCTTTCTTTTGCGGCGGTGGTTTTGCTGGCCGGCGCGGGAAATATGCGGGCAGCGGCCCAGGACAAAGCAGTACCGCCCGTTGAGACCGCGCGGAACAATTTTCCGTCAGCCGAGGAAGCCAAACCCGCGGCTGTGGCCGCGACGACGGATCCGGCGTACGTGATCGGGCCGGAAGACATGCTGGACGTGAACGTCTGGAAAGAGCCGGACGTAACGCGAGTCGTTCCGGTACGCCCGGACGGGAAAATAACCTTGCCCCTGATTAACGACGTGCAAGCAGCGGGTTCGACTCCGCAGCAGCTGGCCTCGACCGTGACCGAGAAGTTGCGCAAATTTTTGACCGAGCCCCAAGTGACCGTAATCGTCACGGCGATCAATAGCCAGCGTGTGTTCGTGATTGGCGAAGTACTTCGCGCGGGCGCGTTTCCGCTCGTTCCGGGCACGACCGTGTTGCAGGCGCTGGCGAACGCGGGCGGGTTTACGACCTTTGCGAACGTGAAAAAAATTCACGTCATGCGCATGGTCGACGGCAAGTCCACGGAGCTGCCCTTTAATTACAGGGAAGTGATCAAGGGCGACAATCCGGAACAAAACATCAAGCTGCAGCCGGGCGACACCGTCGTTGTCCCGTAAGAGGCAAATCCATGAGAATGCGAGACACCAGCTGGGCGGTCTTTGCCGCACTGCTGCTATGCGCCAGCGCAGCGCTGGCACAGGATCAAAAACAAGACGCTTCGCCGATCGATCCGAATGCTCCGCTCCAGCCCCTGGATGCGAACCCGTTTGGGGAATCCGCGAACCGCCCACCGATCGGAGCGGCGCGCGGTGGGATTGGTACTGCGACACAGGAAGAAGCCTACGATCCGTCGCAGGTTACGCCCGACCGGAACACGCTATCGGGACTTGCGCCTATTACTCTGGGATCGCTGCAGCACAGTAAAAATATTCTCGATCCGGCCATCTCATTTTCTCAGCTTGGACAAACGATACCTGACGCATCCGGGAATGCGGTCCTGACCGGCATCTCCATGGCCAGCGGCAGCCTGAATTTCAATCGTGCCTGGAGCCAGTATCAGTTTTCCGCCATTTATAACGGCGGTGAAACTTTCAACCTGGGCTACGGAGCGGCCACTGCCTCTTTTTTTGGCAACACAGCTCCGCGCTATCAATTTCACGATCTCATGGTTATTCAGCAGGCTGATTTGGGCCGGTGGCATTTTCTGTTTCAAGACAATTTCACGGCCTCACCCGGCGCGGCGTTTACCAGTCAGGGCATGGGTGGCCCCGGACTGGCTGCGCAGTTTTCTTCCATGCTCGGGGCATCCCTGACGGGATTTGCCCAGTCCTTCCAGCCGTTTGAGACCATCGATACCGGCAGTATCATGCGCTATCGCAACTCGATTCTCGCGCAGGCGGAATATTCGTTCAGCCGGAGGTCAGCGGTTACGTACTCCGCTTCCTACGGGTTGCTCGATTTCAGCGGCACGGGATACTTCAACAGCACCTTGATGGAACTGCAGGGTGGCTACGATTACTTGCTCGATCCCGCAAATTCAATCGCCGTTCTGGGGAGCTTCGGCAAGATCAACTATACCGGCACCGCGGGTTCCACGACCGCGACAGGAAGCTCCACCACGGACTACATGGGCGCGCTGGCCTACGGAAGGAAAGTAACCGGGCGCTTGGCGTTTCAGGTCGCCGCGGGGCCGCAGGAAATCCTCGCCGAGTTCAACGGCGGGGTAAACAATTTTGATAGGTTGTTTGCTTCGGTGAACAGCGCATTGACGTACCAGCGGCGCCGGAGCGGCGTTTCTTTCAATTACATGCGCGGGCTGACGGAGGGCTCGGGCGTATTTCTGGGAGCGACGAGTAATACGCTGTCGGCATCGGCCAACCGCCAATTCACGCGGAACTGGACTGGAACAGTGAACGGCGGGTATTCCTTGAACAATAGCCTGGCGCCCGCGGGCGTGGCGACCACACAGTTTGATAATTGGTTCGTCGGCGCGAACATCGGCCGCCGCCTGGGGCCATACGCGCAGGTTAATTTCAATTACGGTTTGCAGAGACAGAATAGTCCGGTCACTTGCCCGGTGGTAAGTTGCGGCGGAACCGGGTTGCAACAGACGTTCGGGATGTCCGTAAACTGGCACCTGCGTCCAGCGGGATAGCGCAGGGCCAAGCCGGGCGTTCGTTCAGATGGCCGGGAACGCGGAATTTGAACACGAGTTGGGAATTCTTCCGATGAGGTAATTGCATGTATAAGAAGTTTTTCGGGCTCAAAGAGAATCCGTTCAACGTTAATCCGGACCCGCGCTATCTTTTCCTGACGCCGCACACGCAGGAAGCGCTGGCTTGCCTGACGTACGGCATCGAGACTCGCAAGGGCTTCATCCTGCTGACCGGGGAAGTCGGGACCGGGAAGACCACGCTGATCAACAAGCTGCTCGAGTGGCTGCACAAGGAGCGGGTGTTCACCGCCTTCGTGTTCAATCCGCGCTTGAGTGTCTCGCAATTTTTCGATTTCATGATGGCCGATTTTGGAATTCCCTGCGAGTCAAACCAAAAAGGGCAGATGCTTCAGAAATTAAATCAATGGCTGCTGGACCGTTACCAGACCGGAGAGCGCGCCGTGCTGGTGGTCGACGAGGCGCAAAATCTTTCGCCGCAAATGCTGGAGGAAATCCGGCTGCTGACCAATTTGGAGACCTCCACGGAAAAACTGCTGCAGATTGTCCTTGCGGGCCAGCCGGAACTCGAACAAAAGCTTAACCAGCCGCAGCTCCGGCAGCTCCGGCAACGCATCACGCTGCGCGCCAAGACACGCCAGCTCACGCTCGAGGAAACCCAGGGCTATATCGAGGAACGCATGCGCATCGCGGGAGCGAGCGATCCCGATATTTTCAGTCCCGAAGCCGTCGCGATGGTCCACCGCTATGCCCGCGGAATTCCCAGGGTCACCAATCTGCTGTGCGAGCATGCGCTTGTCGGCTCGTTTGCGGAGCAGAAGAATCCCGTGCCCGCCGAGATCGTGGAGGAGGTGGCCCACGATTTCGATCTGCACATTGTCGATCCCCTGGCGCAGACTCCTGTTCTGGCTCCCCAGCCTCCGTCCATGAACGCGGCGCCGATTGATCAACCGCCGCTGGTCGAATCGCTGTTGCAGGCACTGAATACGCTTGTCGACCGCCTCAATCAGGCTGAAGCCGCCCGCGTGGGATCCGACGTCGAACACCTCGAACACAAGGACTGATTCGTCGTTCGGGATCCGCCCGCGGTGATTGCTTCAGCCGGTTTGCCTTCCTCCGCTTCTCTTAGCAATCTAAACGACGTTGGCTGAAGCGCGCGCTGCTGGCGCCCGCGGGAATTTATTCTTTGATTTGATGCTCGACCATTTTTTGATAGAGGAGACGTCGATTGATCTGCAGGCGATTGGCGGCCTCCGTCTTGTTTCCGGAGGAAAGTCGGATAGCGTTTTCAATCAGTCTTTTTTCAAGTTCGCCCACGGCCACGTGAAACGGAAGCGAGAGCAAATCGGCATCCATGGCGCCGGGGAGACCCGTGGGAGCCGAGGAGGCTAATTGAGGCAAGTGAGTGGGCATAATAACGCGCCCCCGGGCCATCAAGACCGCGCGCTCGATCGTGTTTTCAAGTTCGCGTACGTTTCCAGGATATGAGTAAGTCTGCAACATCAGCATGGCTTCCTCGGAAAAGCCGACGGCGGGCAGACCATTATTCTCGCTGTACAGCCGCAGGAAGTGCTCCGCCAGGGGAACGATGTCGGCGCGGCGCTCGCGCAGGGGCGGCACGGTGATGCGCACCACATTCAAGCGGTAAAACAGGTCCTCGCGGAAAAGCCTGTCGCGCACTCTGGTGTCCAGATCGCGGTTGGTGGCGGCCAGGACGCGAAAGTCGCCGCTGATGGTTTCTCCGCCCCCGAGGCGTTCAAAGCTGTGGTCTTGCAGGACCCGCAAGAGCTTGGCCTGAAGGTTTGGGGACAGCTCGCCGATTTCGTCCAGAAAAATCGTTCCGGCTTCCGCCAGTTCGAACCGGCCGATTTTGCGCGCCCCGGCGCCTGTGAAGGCTCCCCGCTCGTAACCGAACAATTCGGATTCGAGCAAAGTTTCCGGCAGCGCGGCGCAGTTGACCACCACGAAGGCGTTCTCTTTTCTGCGGCTATAATTGTGTATGGCTTCCGCCACCAATTCCTTGCCGGTCCCCGACTCCCCGCAGATCAGAACCGTGGTATCGGTCTCGGCGACTTTACCAATCATCTTGAAGGCATCCAGCATCCGGGCGCTGGAGCCGATTAGTCGCCCCGCTCCCAGCGTCCCCTGCCGTTCGATGCGAGCGCGAAGGTCCATGACCTCCCGATTGAGCGAGGAATGGGCTAGGGCGCGTTCAACGGTCAGCGAGATTTCCTCCAGATCGAAGGGCTTCATCACAAAATCGTAGGCACCCAGGCGGACCGCCTCTATGGCGTTGTGGCTGGACCCGAAAGCGGTGATGACAATGACAGGGACGGCGGAGAGACGTTGCTCGTTCCGAATGTGCCGGAGAACGTCCTCTCCGCCCAATTTCGGCATTCTCCAGTCGGTGAACACCAGGTCGGGGATATCCCTACCCAGCAGATCGATGGCTTCCGACCCGTCTCCGGCTTCCAGAATTTCATAGCCTTTCCCGCCCAGGATCTCGGCGAGCGTCTTTCGGAGATTCACTTCATCATCGACGATGAGAATGGTTTGGCCCATGACCGACTCTACGAAACGCGCACGGGTTCCACGACTTCGTCGCGGACCGGAAGAATGATCCGCACGCTGGTGCCGTCGCCTTCCGCGCTTTCCACCTGAATTTCTCCCCCATGGGCGCGCACAAACTCGTGGCAAATCGAGAGACCGAGCCCGGTGCCAGAAGGCTTGGTGGTGAAAAAGGGATCAAAGATCCGGCTAATCATGTTGGAACTGATACCGTTTCCGGTATCGCGAAATTCGACGCGGACTCGATCGGTGCCCGACACCGATTTCATGGTGGACGTCACGCTCACCCAAAGAGTTCCACCCGACTGGGCCATGGCTTCGATGGCGTTCTGAATGACGTTGTCGAAGACCTCAGCCATTTTACTCTGGTCGATGGGGAGCAATGTGCCGTCCTCGGAAAAATCCGTTATGAAATTAATGCCGTTCTTGCGAGCGTTATCCAGAAACCTGTTCAATCTCTGCTCGGTCAATTGTTTCAAGTTGGTTGGCTCGGGTTGGAAACGGACGGGACGAGAAAAGTTCAGCAGCCGATTGACCATGCCGTTCAAGCGCTCGATTTCCTCAAGGGCGACCGCGCAGGATTCGTCGACGCGGGAATTTCGAGCTTCCCTCTGGGCCATTTGTACGCGCAAGCGGATGGTGGCCAGCGGGTTGCGAACTTCGTGCGCAACTCCCGCCACCAGGCGTCCCAGGGCGGCCAGCCGCTCGGAATGGCGCAGGCGGTCCTCAATCTGTTTTTCCCGGTCGATATTTTCCCGGAGAGACGCGCCCAATCGATTGATTGCTTGCGCGATGCGTTCAATTTCCTCCGGATCCGATCCGGTCGGAATCTGAGAAGTCAGATCCCATTCCAGGTTTTGCAGGCTGGTCTCAATCTTTCTGACACCCGCCTGGAGATTGCTCACGACTAGAAGGGTCAAGATTACGCACACGAGCGCGGCTATACCCAGCGCCACAGTGATTAGATAGGCTCGAAGGCGGTTGGAGCCGGGAAGCGTCTGCAAGCGTTCGACCGTCCAGGCGCTGCCCCAGTGGGAATTGGCATTGCCAATGGCGGCTGCCTCGATCAAGTAAATGTCACTCCCGCCGGTCAAGACTTTTTCGGATGGCAATCGTGTATCGGCCGTGTTTCGAGCCGCTTCCAGAATCGCAGTCTGTAGATTGTCGCGCACGGAATTCGGGGCCGGTAGCTGGTCGTCCCTCTGCCCAGCGGCTGGAACATAGCCCAGCAGGCGTTCGACATCGCTGCGGTAGTATCCCCCGCCGATTCCCTCTAGCTTTTCCAGGGTATTCTCAGTGATCCCGGAAGCCGACTGTGGAGAAGAGATCAAGTCAAAATCGACCGAGGATAGACCTTGCGCTTTGCTGGTGGATTGCGCGGCTCGCTCGAAGTTGCGGGCCAGCTCCGTTGCGGCCTCAAACACACGGCGTTTCTCATTGTTCAGGACGGCTGATTTGGTGTATTGCAGGGCGCCCAGCGTCGCGATCAGGACCGCCACGAACAAGACGACGACGGCCGCGCCCAGCAGAGTGATTTGCCAGCGGAAGCTAAGCCTCGGATTCGGAAGCCGAGTCAGCATTGCAGCCTCCTATTAAGTTTGACATCGTCGTTGAAAGAATGTTGCCGAATCGTGGCGTCATGAACAAGGGATGACGGGACCACGCAAGCCTCGTCGCCAAGTCGATTCCCGATGAACCGGCACCCCCATAATAATAAGGCCGTTTGAGGGGCCAGAGGTGGTGCTTTATCGGGGGAGATGAGAACGCCACCTCTGGACATCGCGGACTTGTGCTTATGCGCGTCGCTTGCGGGCCGTGGCCTTCGTTTACCAGTGAACATCAATGTATCGACGAAAAGATCCGGCACACAGCTCATCCTCAACGGCAAGAGCAACCTAAGTGCCATGAGATCGTGATGGCCGACCCAGCTAATCCCTTATTTCTTAGGGGCTTGTGGATTGGAAATCTGTTGGGTTCGGGAAGAAATCTTTGAGTCGTGCTAAAAGCGAACGGCAAGCGTGATGAAAGCGAACGCTCTGCCTTGATGCACTCGAAGGCGCTAGCTATTTTAGCCCTCAAATCCGAAGAATTTCCGGCGCTGCGCCCAGTAATTCGGCCATCCGTCCCGATGCCAAGGGCCGTTTTGATTCTTACACTTAGTCGAGGTATTCCCCAGCTTCCGAAGCTCCGCGCCGGGTCCGCAGAGTCTCCCCTGGCGTTTTGATTCGCCGATGGCAAACGGATTGCCAATATGTCAGCAAGGGCGGGTCAAACCATGATTCCGAGTCATCAGGAGGAGCGTTTGATGGACAAATCGGATTGCCGTGCGGAGACGGGTCAAGACGAGCTGCTGTGCGTAATGGACAGCGGTGACGGCGAAAGTCTGGATGAAATGTTCGGAACCTGCATGCCGCGGCTTTTCCGGGTGGCCGATTGCGTCTTGCATAATTATCATGATTCCGAGGATGCCCTGCAGGATGGCCTGCTTTCCGCCCTCCGGCATCTCGATCAATTTCAGGGGAACTCCCAATTTTCGACCTGGCTGTTCTCCATCATTCGCAATTCCGCGCTGGCAAAACTCCGCAAGCAGCGCGCCCATCCGGCTGTTTCCATCGATGAGCAGCCGTCGGAGGAAGACGGCGAGATTTTCGAGATGAGAATGCCGGCCGATCCCAAACCGGATCCAGAACGAGGGTGCGCACAGGCGGAGCTGTCTTACCTTTTCGCCAAGACTCTCGAGGGCTTGCCTGCAAACTACCGGGCGATCATTCGGCTGTGCGATTTCGAGGGCTTCACCGGGAAAGAAGCCGCGCAGCGATTGGGCCTGAGCGTTTCCGCGCTGAAGGCGCAACACCACCGAGCGCGCCTGGCGATTCGGGAATCGATGGGCGGTCACGTTGCAAGAAATGGGTTTTAGCGCCCCGGAGTGGTATTGAGCGCGGATGCGGCTACGCCGCGATCCCTCCGGTCGTTTGAGTTACCCGCGGTTCAATCGAACAAATTGAAACGGATGATGCACCACAGGGTGGAAACGCCGTCTCGCCAAGTGATTTTCTTGCCTTCGGCGTAGGTGCGGCCAGCGTAGGAAATGGCAACTTCATAGATGCGCCAGTTGCCCTTGGAGATTTTGGCGGTGATTTCGGGTTCGAACCCGAAGCGGTCCGATTTGAGCTTGATGTTTTGCAGGACTTCGCGTCGGAAGACTTTGTAGCAGGTCTCCATGTCCGTGAGTTTCAGGTTGGTGAAAACGTCGGAAAGCAGCGTGAGAAATTTGTTGCCCGCATAGTGCCAAAAATAGTGAACACGCTGCGGGCCGCCCAGGAATCGAGAACCGTACACGACGTCGGCTTTGTCCTCGAAAATGGGTTCGAGGAGTTTCGGGTAGTCCTTGGGGTCGTACTCGAGGTCGGCGTCCTGCACCAGAACGATATCGCCGGTGGCCGCCTCGAAGCCGCGCCGCAATGCGGCTCCTTTGCCGCCGTTCTGCGGTTGAAAGAAGAAGCGGATATTTTCGAGCGGCAGGTAAGCCCTTCCGTTCTGCACCAAAATCTCGCGTTGGCCTTCCGATTGCGCTTTGGCAAAGTCTTCCAGCAGGTTTCGGGTTCCGTCGGACGATTTATCGTCGACAAGAATGATTTCTTTATCGATGGGCGACGCCTGGACGCGTAGCAACAGCTCCTCGATGAACGCGCGCTCGTTATAGACGGGGATTACGACGGACACCTTCATTCGGATTCACGCTTCTCCACGAGGTGATTGGGTAGGACAGCCTTCGGCCCGTCTGGTCTAGATTCGCGGCGGGCGCTGATCTAAACCTGACAGTCCGAAGCCCATCCTAGGGTCGGACCACATGATCGGCGATGGATGCAACGAACGCAAACAAAATGGAAGGCTAGTTGCTTGGTAAACACGGCTTTCTCGTGAACGGTCTTGAGTTCAGGCTTCGCCCGATCGAGGATACCGTCCCGCGGCCGCGTTCCAGCGGATCAGCAGCAATTCCCAGAACATCCGGATGCCATCCGCCGCCACATTCACCTTCGTTCCGGAGTCGTGAGACCATCGAACGGGTACTTCCGCCACGCGCAGCCCGTTACGCTTGGCCAGAAACAGAATTTCAGGGTCAAAACCAAATCGCTCGATGCGCTGCTGCTCGAAGATAGCGCGCGCCTTTTCGCGCCGAAACGCCTTGAATCCGCATTGGGTGTCGGAAAATTCAATCCCCATGATCCAGCGCACCAGGCGGTTGAAAAAAATGCCCGCCTGCTCGCGGATTTTGGACTGGTGAACGAGGATGAGGCTGCGGTCCACCGCTCGAGAGCCAATGGCCCCGTCATATCCTTGCTCGCGGAGCGCCGCGAGCAGCTTGTCGGCTTCCTCGATCGGCGTGGAAAGATCCGCATCGCTAAAAAGCGCGATCTCGCCGCGAGCTTCCAGCATGCCGTGGCGCACGCTGAAGCCTTTTCCGCGATTTCCCGGATTGGAAACCAGGCGCAGTTCGGGATGTTCTTTGCTGTAGGCGCGAACGATTTCCGGGGTCGGATCGGACGATCCGTCATCGACGATGATAATTTCGGCTTGGCAGGGCCGGGCCTGTAGATAGGCAAAAACACTGTCGAGCGTTTTCGGCAGGCGACGCGCCTCGTTATACGCCGGGATTACGATTGAAAGGTCCAGAGTCGGCGAATTCATTTGGAATAGCGCCGCATGAATCGCGCGGCATGAGAGACGTCCCCCATGGTGGCGGGATTATATCGTCTGAAAAAGGATTCGTCCATGAAGTGCCCGGAGAGATGCGCACACGATGGCGCCTGCGACGACACACAAGGGAAAGGCCAGACCTCGCGGGTCTGCATAGGCCCTGTGGAAAGCAAACGGAAGAGTTATTGAGTGGGAGGTTCGGTACGGATAATCTCATACCGTTCGATCACTGCGGCTACGCCTACACGGGTCGAGCCGTTTTCGGGCCTTTTATCGACGCGAACGACTTTGCCCATGGCGCGAATGAAAACTTCCGATCCCCGCGTCACCTCGGCCGGCAGCGTGAGCGTGATGTCAAGCTCCGCGCCAGAGCCTAAGTCCTGATCGATCGTAAAATAAACGCCGCGGGTTGAAATGTCGCGAGTCTTTCCGCTGTGTGAGGCTACTTCGTGATCAATCGGCACGCGAATGATGACCGGCAAAGACAGGTCATATCGACGTGCGGTTCGACGCTCCGTCATCTTTTTCTTCCCCCGGACCCTGTGTCCCGCGCACTGCTTCCCGATGAACGGGTGCAATCGGCCTTCCAAACGGGTGAGGCTCTTCCGAGCAAAATTCTAGGTGCCCTGACGATCGACGTCAAAGTGGTACCGATAGCCCGACGAAAACGAGTTGCGGATGATAACGACGCACACTCCCCTGAAAAACCGCAGCCCCTGAGGAACGGTGACCACTGGCCAAAACGAAATTCACGAGGGGTACTATCGCGCGTATAGCACCGAAGTTCTAGCCTAATCATGCTTTAATCTTTGGCGGCGTTCCCAATCCTACACCCCGCATAGGATCCGCTTTCGGGAAATATGGGAAAGTTCGCCCACTTCGGTGACACTTCTCTGCATGTACTAGTTCGTCTAGCTATGCCTTCCGGCCGGCGCAAGGTCGGAGGGCGAGGAACCGGAACTGGGAGTTCCGCCGTCCGTGCTCGGCACACTTTTTTTGCTGTTCGCGCGAGCCGGACGGCCGGAATCCAGACCGAACTGGCGAATTTTATAGAGCAGCGCCTTGTAACTGATGCCCAGCATCTTGGCTGCGTCCTTGCGGCACCAATGCGTTTTTTCCAGAGCGTCGGCGATCGCTTCCATCTCGGCTTCGTCCTTCAAGCTGCGCACGAGCGCCTTTAGTCCTTGCTCGCGGGCGGGAGCGGCTTCTTCTCTGGGAGAAATCCGCTGGCGCGTGGCGGACATTTCGAGAAGCTCGCGGAAGCTGCCTTCGTCGTCTTCCAAAATGACGTAGCGTTTCACGAAATTTTCGAGTTCGCGCAGATTTCCCGGCCAGGGATAACGCACGGCGGCTTCCAACAAATGCTGCGAAGGAGTCATCGGCTCCTTGTTGAACTTTTCGCTGTATTTCTGCAGGAAATGGCGGAAGAGCAGAGGAATTTCCGTGGCCCGTTCGCGCAACGGCGGAACGTTGATCGAGAGCACGTTGAGGCGATAGTACAAATCTTCGCGCAAGCGGCCCGACTTCATCGCTTCCTGAATTTCCACGTTCGTGGCGGCCAGAACGCGCACATCGACATCGATGAGCTGGCGCCCGCCAAGGCGCGAAAACTGATGATCCTGCAGGACGTGCAGCAGTTTCGCCTGCAGGTGCGGGCTCATTTCCGCGATTTCATCGAGGAAGATGGTGCCCTTGGTGGCCTGTTCAAACTTACCGGGCTTGGAACGCACCGCGCCGGTAAACGCGCCCTGTTCGAACCCGAATAGTTCAGATTCGAGCAGTTCGCCGGGAAGCGCCGCGCAGTTCACCTTGATAAAGGCTTGATTCCGGCGCATCGATCGCATATGAATCATGCGCGCCACGACTTCTTTTCCTACGCCGCTCTCTCCGTAAATGAACACCGGGACGTCGACCGGAGCGATCTGCAGGATTTGCTGGCGAATGCGGACCATCTGCGGACTGGCCGCGAGAAAGCAAAGATCTTCCGTGATCTTGTCGCAATACTCGCGCAGGGCCTTGTTTTCCGCGCGCAACTGCTGTTTCTGCCGGCACTTCAGCATGGCCACGTCGAGTTCGGCCTTTTCGAACGGCTTGGTCAGATAATCCTGCGCCCCCAGCCGAATGGCTTCGACCACAGTGCCCACTTCGTTGGAGCAGGAGAGCATCACCACGTTCAGAGACCTGTCAATCTGCATCAACTGCTTCAAGGTCTCAATGCCGTTCAACTCCGGCATGAGCACGTCCAGGATGATGAAGTCCGGGCGTTCACCGGTTTCGATTTTCTCAATGGCCTCCGTGCCGGAGGTCACCGCTTCGACCTGGTATCCGTCCACTTCGAGCAACGTGCCCAGATACTTTCGGATGCTGGGTTCGTCGTCCACTACAAGGATTCTTTCCTTTTCAGCCATTTACCCCGCCTTGGTATTGCCAGAATTGCGTTTTGTGCGGCCCAAGATCGATTGCCATTCCGTGTCGCCCGTTATGTATTGCCGCTACGTGTTATCTATCGGCAGCAGGAACGTAAAGGTGCAGCCCCGCTTCGGTTCGCTGTCGACCCAAATTTTGCCGCGGTGGGCTTGTACCAGCCGCTTGGCGATGGCCAGGCCGAGTCCCATTCCCGAGGAAGTGCGGTCCACGCGCACGAAGTCCTCGAAAATTTCCTGGTGATGCTCAGAAGCGATGCCTGGTCCGGAATCCGAGACGGAAACCTTGACGCTATTGGGGCGTTGGACCCTTTCGCGACGCCGGTCCTGGCTTTGTACTTCCTCCGCCGAGCGCCGTTCCCAGAAGTGCAGCTCGGCACGGAAGGTGACATTTCCGCCCGCTGGAGTGTGTTTCAGGGAATTGTCCAGCAGATTGGCGACGGTTTGCTGCACTTTTTGATAGTCGAATTTGAAGATGGGGATGTCGGTGCCCAGAACCGTGTCCAGCCGCACGTGCTTTCGCACAAATGCTTCATGCCAGCGCGTGGCCAACTCGCTCAGGCAATCCCGCAGATCGTTTTCGCGCAGATGCAGAACCAACTTGCCGCTTTCCAGAGCCGAATAGTTCAGGAACATGGAGACCAGACGAACAAGGCGCTCGCAACTCTCCTTCGATTCTTGCAGGATTTCGCGCTGTTTGTCCGTCAATTTCCCGAGAGAACCTGACAGAAGCAAATCGTAATAACCCTTAATGACCGCGAGAGGCGTCTTCAATTCGTGCGCCGCTGACGCCAGGAACACCGTTTTTTGACGATTTACTTCCTGAAGTCTCAAGTAGGCGGCCAGCAGATTTCGATAGGTAATCTCACGTTCCTGCAGCAACTCTTGCACCGTATGCTGCGAGCCCGCGGGCGGACCTGGAACCGCTCGTTTTTCCGCGTCCTCCAGACGAACCACCAGCCAATCCGCTTCCGGCAGCCACTGGACGCGCGCGACCGCTGCGCCCCCGCAGCACTCGAACTTCGCATCGATTGGGAAGTCCCCGCGCTCAACGCGCTCGGTGATTACGCTGGGTTCGACGCCCAGCAAGTCGGAAAACAGATTCAAATTTGGTTCGAAGGCGAGGCCGTGCGAGACCAGACGCTGCTTGCCGCCGGCATTGGCCTGCAGAATGCGGCCCGTCCGGTCGGAAATCAGGATCGGTTGATCCAGCAAGTTGAGCAGACTCCCGATCACGCTCCCCGGGATCGCTTCAGTGGCTGGCAACTCGATAACGGGACCGCGTCTCAACTGGCTCTCCTCGGGACACTTGTCCGCTTTTGGGGAAGCGGAAAAATCCATTTGATTCACTTCGGCTTGCTAGCGGGAAACCTTCCGGATACTGTCAAAAGGAGACGACCCTGTCAATGGTAAATGGGTTCTATTTTGCACAATTGTAGAAAACCACTCGCCAAATGCGTACGCAGGCCCGGGTGAAGCCAGCGGCATTGGACTTTAATGACAGGCCAACCCATTGAAACTAAGATGCTTACAATGTTCCTGTTTTTTGATAATGGCTGGCATCCGATGTGCTCCTAAGAGGTGAGTACTAGACCCAAAGTACTAGGTTTTTTTCGACTGTGGAAATTGTTTTCCCACAGACCATTTCATCGGAAAGAAAAAGTATGCCCATTTCTGTCGCTGAGCGCCGTCGAGCTCAGAGGATTCACGTTCAGATTCCAATGTTCGTTCGAGGGACGGACCCCTCGGGGTCGGAATTCCTCGATCTGACGAAGACCCTGGATATAAGCGCTACCGGTGCTTATCTCGCCAGCCCCCGGTCGATCCGCACAAATGAGCTCGTAAATTTGACCATCCCGGCTCCTCCTTCTCCGTCCACGTCCTTGCCATCCGACACTCCACCAATCCTGGCGCGCGTGCGACGGAATCGCTTGAGCGATGGAATCTACCTGTTGGGCGTGGAATTCATAAGAGCGCTCGACTAGAACCTCCCGCCCATCCGATAGGGAAGCTGGGGTAACAGATTATCCCCAAAGAGTATGCAATGATTTGCATCTTGCTGGGGAACGCACCCAGACGGTATTATTCCGCGCGGCCCCAGGAAGTCCTTAGTGGCTCAGGCTCAAGAGATTACAAGAAGAAAATTGAATCCGATCTTGTATTCGACCGATGGCCGTTCCCGTGCACATGTTTCTGGTGGCAATCGAACTCCGCGCCCGTCCCGCGTTGAGATAGTAGTTTGGCTGTTCAGCGGTATACCAATTCATGGCGAACACTGGTGATCCCAACCCACCACGTTGGTCCGCCGAGGAGTCTTTCCTCGAGCTTTTAACGGACACGCTCGACGCCATGGAGCGCGCCAGCCGCGCGCAATTTCTGCAAAGATTTTTCCGTTCGATTGCACAGATTGAATTAACTGAAACGCAAAGTCTCGATTTCTGGGACCAGGCGCTGGTGCGCCAGCGGGAACTTTCCGAGAGCATCGGGAAGAAAGTGGCGCTGCAGGCGGCCCTGGTGGATGTGCTGGCGTCGGCGGGCCAGTTGCGTTTGCCGATTCTGATGGAGTACGAAGAGTTGCGTAAACTCCAAATCAACGCCGCGACCGACCCGCTGACCGGCCTCTACAACAGGCGTTTTTTCGACGATTACTTTCAGAAAGAACTGAACCGGTCGATGCGCTACAACCATAAGCTCGCGCTGGTGATTCTTGACCTGCACCGATTCAAGGACGTGAATGACCGCTTCGGGCATCAGCAGGGCGATACCTTGCTGCAGATGGCGGCGGCCACGTTGCGGAAATCCTTACGTACTTCAGATTACGCGTTCCGGATCGGCGGAGATGAGTTCGCGCTGCTGCTCCCTCAATCCGACACCGAACAGGCGGCCGTGCTGAGCCGCCGCTTGCGCTCCGCCTACGCGGATTCCATCGAGCCCCTGAACTTGAGAATCCCTCTAGCGCTCGATTATGGTCTTGCTGTTTATCCCGAGGACGGGGAATCGCAGGACGTTCTGATTCGAGTGGCCGATGAACGCCTCTATCAACTGAAGAATGGAACGCGTTCACCAGCGGCCGCGCAGAGCGCGGAAATGGGATTCCGCGCGGATAGCGTTGTTCGGAAGGATGAACCAAAGGAAAAATTAGCAGCCGTGGAAGCGCACTCCGCTGCACCACCCAAAGCGAGCGAAACGAGCGGCTTGCCGCAGAAATCAAGTGCGGAGCGGCGGCGGTGGGAGCGTGTCTCGCTGGCCGAGTCGCATGCGTACGCGCTAATCGGCGAAGGCGTCGAACGCACGGCCCGCGTGGTGGATTTGGGATACGGGGGGATCGCGGTGGAAACGGCGCGTCCGGAGGAATTCAGCGAATCCTTTCACGCTGTATTGCATGTTCCGATACTGCCGCCGATGCGGGTGCGATTGCGCCGCGTTTATCAGCGGCAGGGCGATGCCGGCACGACGCGTGTCGGCTGCTCCTTCCTGACGTAATTCCAACGGCCGGGCCTCAAACGTGATCGGTAAGATGAAGACCCGCGTGCGGATTCATTCCGTCGGTTTTTGTCTCAAGGCGCGAGACTGGAAAAGAAGCGCCTGCTGAACGCGGGCCAGCGCCAATCCCCACCACAGCTCGGCCTGCTGCGCCGAGCCGCCTTCGGCTACCAGGCGAATCCCCAGGGAAAATCCGCGGCGCTTTTCGGTTGTAAAATCACAGGAGAAAATTCGCATGGTGGCGCGAACGGTCTCCGCGGTGTCCCGCGCAAGAAGTTCTTTCAGCGCCGAAGCGAGTTCCTCATAGTTTTTTCGCTCCCAATTGAGATCGGGCTCCGCAAATACGACCATCGCCTGGGATGCGAATTCGTACGTTGAGCCCGCGAAGACAGCGGCCGGCAAATCGGATCTGGTGGCGGCGCTGGAGGTGGCGAACATGGAATCCGCACTGTTGACCGAGGCCAGGAAGTTTCGAATGGGAAGGTACCGGCGCGCGGAAGCAATGCCTTCGATCGCCTGGGGGCTCGCTCGAAGGTCCAAGTATTTTTCTCCCGGCGGGAACTGAGCCGCCGGCGCTGTGCCTTTGGTGTCCTGAACGATCTCGACCCGCATGGATGAACACTCTCCTTTTGGGGATGCGGAAACACACGCACGGGAGCTATTCGAGGCTATGGTGAAGTCGCTCGTCGTAAGGGCTTCCGAGCTTGGGATCGATTTGTTGGCGGAACTGGCGGGTGTGCGCGGCAGAGACGTGCTCGTCGAACGCCTTCCGGTTCTGCCAGACTTCCACGATCGAAATGTGATTGACGCGCGCGATTTCCGCGGCGGCCTCGATTCGCACCAGGCCGTTATCCTTCCGCGTCTCGGCAACGTACTGCTGGACCAATTTTGTGCCCGCGGCCGTTTCCGGCGGGATGATATCGACGTGCGTTACGACGTAGACCTTGTCGTGCGCGCCCTCCTCCTGGGCCAGCGTGCGTCCCGCCCATCCGCAGGCGGCTAGTGACAGCACGACCGCCGCGCCCAGCAAGCGCCGTCGCAAGGGATTCACTCTCAATTGAATCGGCATTTTTCTCCGCCTCCCGGCAAATAGGTAGTTGGGCACTTGAATCTTTCGTGCCCGGCTTGCATCCAAGGAATTCCCAACCCGCATGTATATCATGTTGGCAGGGCCCCACGAATCACGTATGATAGAAAATTGTCCGCTGACCAAGCGACGCGACTGTAGCCCCGGCGATTGACCGGAAGCCGCGCAGACCGGCCAGCCGGCGGGAGAGCTTCCATGAAACCGAACATTCATCCGGACTACCACCCGGTAACCGTGCATTGCGCCTGCGGGCACACGTTCCCCACGCGATCGACGATGAAGGGCGAATTCCTGCGCGTCGAAATCTGCTCCAACTGCCACCCTTTCTTCACCGGCAAGCAGAAGTTGGTCGATACGGCCGGCCGCGTCGAGCGCTTCACCAAGAAATACGAGAAGGCCGCGGAAGTCCAGCAGGCCATCAAAGACGCCAACAAAAAGAAGCGATAGGCCCAGACACCCTCGGCATATTCCGCGCCATCTTGTATTGACAGCGCGGTTCAAGGCGTCCAACATCTCCGTTCGATAGGTCTGCTCAAAAGCGTGGAGATATGGGAATGATGAACCGGCGCCAGTTTTTCTCGGCCGCTGCGGCGGGCGTGGCTACGCTCGCTCGCGTTCCAAAAGCCTTCGCGGCAAAATACGATTTGATTGTTAAGGGCGGGCGCGTCATCGACCCATCCGTCCGGCTGGACGCGATCCGTGACGTAGCCGTCTCCGGCGGACGCATTGCCGCCGTGGAACCGAGCATCGCGCACGACGCCGCGGAGACGCTGGACGCGCGCGGCAAGCTGGTCGTCCCGGGCCTCCTCGACATCCACACGCATTGCGGCCGCGGCCCCACAGGGCCGGCCCTCGTGCTGCAAGACGGCGTGACCGGGTGGGTGGATGCGGGTTCAAAAGGCGCGGACGGAATCAGCGAGACGATCGCCGTGGCGCGATCTTCGCCGCAACCAGGCCGCGTGCTGATCAACATCGGCCGCGCCGGCATCATTTCCGAAGGCGACACCATGGACCTTTCGCGCGCGGATGTCGCCGCCGCGCGCGAAGCGATCTCGAAAAACCTGGACTTCGTTGTGGGCGTCAAGGCGCGGCTGTCCCGTGACGTCGCGGGCCAGAACGACTATGAGGTGTTGCGGCGCGCGCAGGAAGTGGCTACGTCCTTCAACCTGCCGGTGATGATCCACATGGGGCAGACCATGTCGCCGCTCGGCAAGTTGGTGGACCTCTTGAAACGCGGCGACATCGTCACGCACCTCTTCGCGCCGCCGCCCAACAGCATCATCGACGACACCGGGCGCATCCTGCCCGAAGTGCTCGCGGCGCGCCGCCGCGGCGTCTGGTTCGACGTCGGCAACGGCCAAATCGGCCACATGCGCTGGGACACCGTCACCGCGATCATGAAGGCCGGCTTCTGGCCTGACACGTTTTCCACGGACTGGGTCTCCAACACGCACGAAACCGGCGTCATCGACCTGCCCAACTGCATGTCGAAGCTCTTCGGCTACGGAATGACCTTGAACGAGGCTGTCCGTCGCGCTACGTTCACGCCCGCCCGCGTTTTTCCGTTTTTGAGCGACCGCGGCACACTCAACGTGGGCGCGCCCGCCGACGTGGCCGTGCTCGAGCTGCGCAAAGGAAATTTCGAGTTTCTCGACAATTTCAAGAACAAAATCACCGGACACCAGAGGCTGTTCCCGAGCGCAACGGTACTGGGCGGAAAGCTTGTGGCGCGCGCGTAACGGGTGCGAAAGGAAGAGCTAGTTCGTGGGAAGCGAGCGGCGTCGGTGGAGTCGGCTTGTGATGTGTGATCGGAAATGGCTTGGTAGAAGTTGCCTCAACGAGTGGGCTTGCTGTCCGACGGTTGCCGCGTCGCCGTCCATTTCCCTGCGGCCCCGGAAAAATCAAGGAATACTCCGGTGATTTTATTTTTCCTTTTCTTACCGAGGACAGACACTTCCAGCGGTTTGCCGTCCGGTTCCGTTAGCGTAGCATCGAAACCCAGCATCGAAGCCCAGCATGTCTCCATCCAGGTGGCCTCTCCTCGAATGTGCGCCTACCCTGCCGACGGCGGATACATCGGCTTGGAGTGTTCGGCCACCTCAGGGAGAGGCCTGGCGCTATCCTGCGCCTGCGACAGCACACAAGCAGCACAGAAGACCGAGAGTAGACACGGGATGGCACGCAAACTTGTCCGGGTCCGCAATTGTAGTTCACCAGTCCGGGACCGATCCATCGTAAGTTAATACTTGGCAATGAGCCAGATAAGCGCCATGCGTTTGGTGAACGCGAGAGTTGCTTCGACCAGCCGATGCTCGACACGGCGGATTCTGTCGCGCCTCGTTTGCGTTGCAGGTGGTCGCTATCCACGGTTCGTGCGGCGGTGTAGAATTGTGCGCGACTTATGGCCGCTCAAAGCATGACATCTCCGCAGCCGGATCGCGTTCCATTTGAAGCAGCTACGCCTCGCGTCACGCTGCGCAATCATTTCGCGCATCCTTTCGATTCGGCCATGGCCGCGGCGCGAACCTGCTACGCCCCGCGCCTGATCGGGCCGGAAGAAATCACCGACAAGCAGCGCCTGCACATCGGCGCCGCCACGTTTTACGCCGGCCACCACACCGTCTACCAGCACGCGCACTTTGAGTTTGGCCTCGAAAACGTCAGCCGGCAATTCGTCTGGTCGTTCCTGCACGCGCATCCGTTTTACAACTCCGAGCAGCAGAGCCAGCGCTACGTGCGCCTGGACCGCGCGCTGGCCTATCTGCCGCCGGAAATTCCCGGCTTCGGCCCGGCCGAGCGCGCAATTTACGAAGGCGCCGTCGCGCGTGCCTGGGGCGCTTACCGCGAACTGACGGCGCTCTTGCGTGACGACGCGCGGGAAATTCTCAGCGACATCTGGCACATCGGCCCGATGTCGCATGCCAAGCGCGTGCAAAAAGTCGACCGGCAGGCGGAAAAACGCGCCATCGAAGTGGCGCGCTATGTGTTGCCCGTGGCGGCGGCTACGACCATGGTGCACACCCTTTCGGGGATCGTGCTGCACCGGTTGTGGCGCATGGCCGCGGCGTCCGACACGCCGGCCGAAGCCCGCGCGGTGATTGGCGAAATGGTGGCGAGAGTGCGCGAGATCGACGCGCAGTTTTTTGACCGCTTTGACAATGCGCCCCTGGAGCAGGAAGAAATGCCGGAGTGGGCGCAGGCCAATCCGGCGAGCGCTACCGGAGGTCACGGCCTCGCCGGCGAACTGCGCGGGGATGAATTCGCGCGGGAATTTGACGCACGCCTGGGCGGACGCGTCTCCCTGCTGACCGATTATTCGCCGCACGCGCCGCGCGTCCTGGCGGACGCTTATCGCGCGGTACTGGGCCTGACCGAAAGCGCGTGCTCGGACGACGAAGCCATCGACCGGCTGCTCAATCCGGCGCGCAACCCGTATCGTCTGGAAATACTCAACATTGGGGTCCACGCGCCGATCATGCGCGTGCTGCAGCATGCGAATTTCACCTTCGCAAAAAAAATCAGCCACACCGCCGACAGCCAGGACCAGCGCCACCGCATGGTGCCCGGCTCGCGGCCGCTGCTGATGCTGACTGACACTCGCGTCGCCGGATTTTATCGTCCCCATGCTGATCGCCGGAAACGCGCGCGCCCGCGAAGTCTACGAACGCGCCATGGCCGACGCCTGGGCCGCGAAGAACGAATTGCTGGACCGCGGCACGCCGCTCGAAATCGCGCTGTATTTGCTGCCCAACGCAAAAGCCATTCGCCTGGTCGAGACCGGCTCGCTTTTGCATCTGCTGCACAAGTGGACGATGCGCACCTGCTTCAACGCGCAGGAGGAGATTTACCAGGCCTCGATGGAAGAGGTCGAGCAGGTTCGAGCCGTGCTTCCTTCGCTCGGGCGGTACCTCGGGCCGCCGTGCTACATCCGCGCCGGGATTGCCACGCCCATCTGCACGGAAGGCTCGCACTTCTGCGGCGTCAAAGTCTGGCAGGAATTTCCGAAAATCGAGCGGCGAATTTGAGTCCTCCGCGTCCGAAAATCCGCAACCGTCCAAATTTGCACAATTTTCGTGGCGACGATTGCTTATTTGCGCGATAGGAGGTCGGGCCTTCAGGCCCGACGAAATGCGGAACCCAGTGCGGGCTTTTAAGCGCTGAAGCTTCAGGGGCTGAAGCCCTCGTTAACAAGATTCTGAATGTCGGAGCTAAAGCTCCGACCTCCTAAAATCCGAAAACACTCGGACGCGTTTCAAGCTGAGAGGAAGTCTGGAACCCTAATGACTCGCCGCGGCAGCCTCGTCTATTACCTGGCCTCGTGGATCTGCGGTGGGCTCTTCCTGACTATTGCCATGTATGTGCAGGAGCGAGCCTCGCCGGAGGGAATGGGGATCGGCCCGACCGGGGCGGGCGCGACGATCATCATGACTTATTTCCTGGTCCTGGTTTTCTGCGCGTTTCTTTCGGTGGTGTTTGCTTTTCTGCTGCGGCTCTCGATGCGCTGGCTGCACGCCGAAAGACTTTGGGAGTGGATGCTCGCCGGAATCATTCTCGCTGTGCCGATGACGTGGGCGGTGCGCTGGGCATCGCGCGCGGCGGACGCGGCGGGATTGCAGGGAGCGGCGCGGCAAATCGCCGTATTGTTGTTCCTCGGCGTGCGCGGCATTGCCGAACAACATCCGTTCCTGGGATTGCCTGCCGCGGCGCTCGATGCCGCGGTCCTTTTTCTAATTCACCGGGCCTTTACGCAAAAATCCGAATCGTGATTCAGCGCAAAGTAGCACAGACTTCAGTCTGTGGATTTCGATCCGTTTGGGCTTGCGCGCTCGGCTTGGAAGACCCGACGGAAAGCCACAGACTGAAATCTGTGCTACTTCAGCTCCGCCACTTCAGCGTTACCGGGCCATCTAGCGGGTGCGCCATGGGCCCGCCTGTCTGCTGCGAGGCTTGATACGCTGCCTTCAACTGAAAATACCAGCGGGCCTGGCGGTCGGCGTCGTCGATCAGCATCATGCGCGGCTGCACTTTCAGGCCGGGCTGCTGGCGGTCGATCACGTCCTGGTCCTGCCGGATGAAGCGCTGGCCGAAAAATTTCAGGAACGGAGTTACCGGGAACCAGCGAAATAGATTCCACGCCGCGACGAAATCCAGGCGGCAGAGGTCGCGGCGGATCGGCGTGACCGTCGCACGGTTCGTGAACCAGCGGTCGCCGCAGCGCACGATCTCCGTGCGCATATTCGGCAGCACAAAATCGATTTGCGTGGTGACCTCTTCGCCGTAGAAGCGCAGCAGCTTGTAGGGGCCGCTGTTGGCCGAGGGCGCGTGCGAGCTCATGCGAAACCCGCCCGGAATCGGCTCGAAGGTTTTCTGTTTCTCGCGGATGCTTCGGCGGCTTCGCCACCACCAGGATTGATGCACGAACGGGCCGTGCGCCGGGTCCATCAGGCCGACAATGCCCGTGTCCATGCTGCAGGAAAGGTCGGCGGTAAGATGCGCGATACGGAAGCGGGCGCTGAATTTCGGCAGTTCCGGGACGGGCGGCGCCGCCGCGGTGTCTACGGCGCGGCCCTCAGGATTGACCAGGAACACCCAGATGTAGCCGTCGCGCTCTTCGCACGGAAAACTACCCGCGAAAATGCGATCGCACTGGAGTTTGGAATCGGCGGTGATTGAAGGAATCTCGCGGCACTGACCGGTGTGCGCATCGAAGCGCCAGCCGTGATAGGTGCACTCGACGGTCTGGCCGTCGCACGATCCCGCCGAGAGTGGAAACGCGCGGTGCGGGCAAACATCGCGCAGCGCGAACGGTTCGCCCGCGGCGTCGCGCCCAAGCACGAGCGGAATATCCATTCGCGTTGAAGTCACCAGCGCGCTTCCGCGCAATTCGTCGCTGCGCAGCGCTGGATACCAGAAGCCCCACAGCAAATCGCCGTCGACGCTCGAAGCGGTGACGCCCGGAATGGTCAGAGGTTGGCTCATGGTCATGCGCATTCGCAGGCCTATGATATACCGATACTCGGCGCCCGTAACGCGCCGCGCTATGGAGCGGCATTTTGCCTCGCATGGGAGTTATCTCTTGTAAACTTGGCAACCTTTCCGGCCATTGTAGGTTGTGCTGAAAGCAGGAATAGCGTACGATTCGCGGTCAGAACCGGCAATTACCAATTCGGTGACTACCGAAAAGTATCGTCAGAAAGGAATAAACGACATGAGAGCAGTGACCGGATTGCTCCTTCTGTTGCTGCTAGCAACCTCCCCAATTTGGGCGAAGCCGAAAGTTGAAGTACGAATCAGGGCGAACGAGGGGATCGGAAAGAACCAAGGGTACGACCAGATTTCGAAATCCGGAATGGCGGGTGACGGCGCGCTTCCGCAGGCCCAAGTCTTTTTTCTGAACGTTACGGTGTTCTCCGATAACGCCGAGGCGGTGGCCAAGAACAAAGGACAATGGTGCATCAAGGGGGACGTCTTCCTCGAAAGCTTCGATTATCACGGAACGCTCGATGGCAATACCCTGGAGATTGAAATTCCCCAAAAGAACGGGAAAATGAAAAAGGCGTCCTTCGTGATTTACGATCACAAGTGGCGAAAGCTGGCCGACCTGTAACCCCCGGTCGGCGAAACCTGGGTGGTAATCGAACGGCTAATCTAAAAATTCGATAAAGTCGAATCTCCCGAAGGAAAAAACAAAAATGGGACGACTGCCATCCTTACTCTTGCTTTTGCTGGTGGCCTTGCCTCTGTGCGCCAAACCCAAAGTGGAAGTTCGGGTCAGAGTAAATGAGGGGCTCGGAAAGAATTTGCCGCAAGACTCACTTTCCAGGACCGGCTCGTCAATGGACGGAGCGCTCGTGGGGACACAAGTCTTCTATCTGAACGTAACTGTGTTCTCCGACAACGCGGCAGCGGTAGCCAAAAACAATGGCCAATGGTGCATCAAGGGAGATACCTTGTTGGGCGCCATCGATTATCATGGGACGCTCGAAGGCAACGATCTGGAGCTTGAGGTTCCTCAGAAGAACGGGAAAATCAAAAAGGAAAGATTCGCGGTCTTCGATCGAAAATGGCGGAAGCTGGCGGATATTTAGAGCCGCTTCTGACGAGGCACTCGCTTCAACGGCCGGGCCGCCCTCGCTAGATTGCTTTTGCGGCGATTTCAAGTTATTTTGATAACCAGAAACGATGTTCACCGCATTCTATTAGCCGCGATCGCTCCTAGGTCCCGTCACATGGGACCGCCGCACGAATCTGCTCTCTCGAAACAAAGTATTACCTCCGATTCGAATTCGAAATTGACAGGGGCGCGCCATGGCAGGGTTAACGCTGTACGAAAAGCTCGACCAGATTGAACACCGCTACGTCGAAATGACCGCGGAGCTTTCTTCGCCGGGAATTTTGAACGATTCGGCGAATTACCAGAAGCTTGCGCGGCGGCACTCGGAGCTTTCCGAGATGGTCGAGAAATACCGCGAGTGGAAGGCGATCGACAAGGAACTCGCGGGCACGAAGCAGATGGCGGCCGAAGCCGACGATCCCGAAATGAAGCAGATGGCGGAAGAGGAAGAGAAGCAGCTCGCCGCGCGCAAGGAAACGGTCGAGCGCGAGCTGAAAGTTTTGCTGCTGCCGAAGGATCCGAACGACGAAAAAAACGTGATCGTGGAAATCCGCGCGGGAACCGGCGGCGATGAAGCCGCGCTGTTTGCGGGCGAGCTGTTTCGCATGTATTCGCGTTATGCCGAGACGCAAGGATGGAAAGTGGAAGTCCTGGAATCTTCGCCAAGCTCGCTGGGCGGGCTGAAGCAAGTGGTGGCGTCGATCCAGGGTAAAAAAGTTTACTCCAAGCTGAAATATGAGAGCGGTGTGCACCGTGTGCAGCGCGTCCCGGCCACCGAGCAGCAGGGGCGCATCCATACTTCGGCGGCAACGGTCGCGGTGCTGCCAGAGGCCGACGAAATCGACATCAAGATCGAGGCTAAGGACCTGCGCATCGACACGTTCTGCTCCTCGGGCCCGGGTGGACAGTCGGTCAACACGACGTATTCGGCCGTGCGCATCACGCACATTCCCTCGGGCCTGGTCGTTTCGCAGCAGGACGAAAAATCGCAGATCAAGAATCGCGCGAAAGCCATGCGTGTGTTGCGCGCGCGCCTGTACGAAATGGAGCAGGCCAAGCAGCACGAAGCCATCGCCGCCGAACGGCTGGGACAGATCAAGACCGGCGATCGCTCCGAAAAAATCCGCACGTACAACTTTCCGCAAAATCGCGTGACTGACCACCGCATCGGCCTGACGCTGCACCAGCTCACGGAAGTCATGGACGGCAAACTCGGCCCGTTCGTCGATGCGCTGGTAACGCATTTCGAGGCGGAACGGCTGAAGCAGGAGCTGGTTGAGGCCTAAAAGGCCGCGCTCGACCGGCTCAAGGGCGGGCGGCATCGCGGCGCGCGCTCCTCGCCTGTCATTCCGAGAGCCTGCGTTTGGCCCGAGCAATCTCTCCCGGTTTTCGTTCGCGCTGAAAGTAAAGAGAGAGTCCTAGGGCCAAGGGCGGACCCTCGGAATGACAGATTTTGGTTTTGAGCTGTACACGGATTCTAGTTTTAAACTGTTCACAGATTTTGGTGTTAACGGTTCATATGACCGAGCCAACGATGTCTCACCTGTCACCGATCGCAATTCACCAGTCGCTCCTTGCCGCGTTGCGCGACGGCATGGCGCGGCTGGAACGCGAGCAAGTGCCCTCCGCGGCGCTTGCAGCCGAACTGCTGCTGATGCACACGATGGGTCGAGACCGCGCCTGGATCTACGCGCACCCGGAGCAGGAGATTGGCACGGAAGCATGCGCGAGATATTTTTCGCTGATCGAGCGGCGCGTCGCCGGAGCGCCCACGCAGCACCTCACCGGCCACCAGGAATTCTGGGGACTGGATTTTGAAGTCACGCCCGACGTCCTGATTCCACGGCCGGAGACCGAGCACGTAACCGAGGTTGCGCTTGAACGCCTGGGAATCGGACCAGCAGAAAATGCCGGCGATCGAAACCGGGCATTGCGCATTGCGGACGTGGGCACGGGCTCTGGATGTCTGGCCATCGCCCTGTGTCAAGTATTGCGGGGAGCGCGAGCCGTTGCAACGGATGTTTCCTCCGCCGCGCTGGAAGTGGCGCGACGCAACGCCGCGCGCCACGAAGTCGCTTCGCGGATCGAATTCATCGAGTGCAACTTGATGGATGCGTTCCTGCGTGACTCGCATGCCGCTCGTAACGCTTCGCCCGAGCTTGGCGCGAATCGGCCACCCCATTTTGATCTGATCGTCAGCAATCCCCCTTACATCGGGCGCCGCGAAGCGGCTACTCTGCCGCACGAGGTTCGCGAGCACGAACCGGATGTGGCGCTGTTCGGAGGCGAGACCGGCACGGAAATCTACGCGCCGCTCATCCGGCAATCGGCTCGGCTGCTTAAACCCGGCGGCGTGCTTGTGGTGGAACTCGGGCATGAATCCGCGGAACACGTTTCGCGCCTGCTCCGCTCGCCGGGATGGGCGAGCGCAGTCATTAGCAACGATCTTGCGGGAATTGCGCGCGTCGCTTCCGCAATGCGTCAAACCGAATGATCGCGGCCCTGCGCGGAACAGGCTACGGAAAGAGCAATTAATTTTTTCATTCCGAGCGTAGCGAGGAATCTCTTCTTGGCTCAACCGCCAGAAGAGAAAGGGAGATTCCTCGCTCCGTCTGGGATAAGAAAAGTGTCGGGGGACCTTTTCCGCAGCCTGGGAAGCCTGTTCAGTCAAGCGCATCAAGCGTGTGGACGGAGAAAAATGGACGAGACGAAAAATCCCTGGACCGTGCTGTCGCGAGCGATGGTTTATCAGAACGAATGGATTCGCGTGGAGCATCACGAAGTTTTGAGTCCATCGGGAGGACCTGGAATTTACGGAACGGTTCATTTTAAGAATCAGGCCACGGGCGTCGTTCCGATCGATGAAAACGGGAATGTGGTGCTGGTGGGACAGTTCCGGTTTCCGCTGCACGCATATAGTTGGGAAATTCCCGAGGGCGGCGGCGCGCACTTGGTCGCGGCCCTGGAATCCGCGCAGCGCGAGCTTCGCGAGGAATGTGGGCTGGCCGCAAAGTACTGGATTGAAATATTGGGCATGGATCTTTCCAACAGCGTATCTGACGAACGAAGTACCGCGTTTCTGGCTTGGGAACTTTCTGAAACAACCGCGCAGCCGGATGAAACCGAAGACTTGCAGATTGCTCGCGTGCCCTTCTGGGAGGCGGTCGATCGAGCCAAGCGAGGGGAGATCCGCGACGCGACCAGCGTCGCGGATCTCCTCCGTGTTGCCCTGATGGCTTTACAGAATGAATTGCCGGAAGTAATTGCGGCAGCGATCGGCCGCCGGCGGGGGTACTAAACTCCAAACGCTCTTTGGTTCCAGTTGTTAACCTGCGGGACGCCCAGCTTTCGCTGGGTGCGGACACGGAAGGGGACGTTCTCTTTCGCGATCCCTCGAGCGCGAATTGTTTGCAGCCGTTTTCTTAAGCGCTCCGGATCCATTCCTGCGGAGGAACAAACGGCCTTAAAATCCTTATTGTCATCAAAAAGAAATTGCTCCGCTTTGCGGCTGAAAGTCAGCGGGCCGCAGATCCATTCCTCCAGCGATTTGGTGATCACGGCGCGCCAGAGCCTTTCTTCCGCGGAACCCTTGTCAGCGATCTGCAACATTGAACTTTTGAACATGGAGTATGCCCCCGTTGCATATTTTGTTTCAGCTGAGCGCACAGACAAGTGCAGTTCAGGGACCAGAACTCCAGCCAAGTCAAAGGGAAGCGGGTCATTCGGGAAAGTTTTTCCGGATTTTTACTCCGATCATTCGGAACACACGGCTTGTCCGGACCGAACCCATTACCTTTTTAGTCACCAAGTGCCGGTGGCGATGAGCATTGCGACACTCGGCGCGGTCCGGGCAGGCCGCGGAATTGCGTTCGATCCTGGAATTTTTTCTCTGTCGATGTACAAAATTACAAGTGCGTGAAACGAACGCGAGAGTGACAAAAAAGGTCATTCCGGTTCGTCAAGGCCCGGGATGCGGTCGATACTTTGCTGGTTCTTCTCCCGCCGATATTCCTTCAAACCTTGCGGCCCCAGTTTATGGGCCCACGCGGTTAGCTGCTTGCGCTGGCCTTCGAATTGCATCAACGGAACAGCGTACCCGCAGGAATCGGAAATACGTGAAACTTCAATCAGAATAATGGCGCGCGCACCATCATGCCGGGGAAAGCGACATGCCAGATCGCGAAATTCCCTTTGGTCCGGCTCGATCACCCGCCCGCGCCCGTGCAGGCGAAAAATTTTCGGAGGGCCTTGAAACGCGCAGAACGTCAAAACGATTCGGCCGTTTTCTTTCAGATGAGAGATGGTTTCAATTCCGCTTCCGGTCAGGTCAAGGTATGCGATGGTGAGCGGGCCGAGGATGCGCAAAGTATCCAGGCCTTTCGGCGAAATATTGACGTGGCCATTGGAATCCAGCGGCGCCGTGCCCACGAAGAAGAGGGGTTGCGCTTCGATAAACTTCCTGACAGCATCATCGATCGTGGAATAGTTTTTCCCCACGGCGCGCCGCTCCTTGCTTGAATCCTAGCATGGCCGCGACTACCTGTTGGGTGGGCTTGCGTTTTCTGGTTTCGGGGCCTTTGGGGTTTGCATTTAAACCGGACAGGCTGAAGCCTGTCCTACTGAACGTTCTTCGCTCTGTCTTCGCCTGGGTGTATAGTGGCGGGGAGCCGCCATGCCCAAGCTGGCCACTTTCCGGGCGAAGCACGATTCCGGCGCGCAGCCGCAATCTTCGCCATCCCCTGCATCGGTAAATTCTCTGACTTCGATTCTGCACGTCGATATGGATGCATTTTTCGTTTCGGTCGAACTGCTTGACCGGCCGAAGTTGCGCGGCAAACCCGTGGTTGTGGGCGGCCAGCCCGATCAGCGTGGCGTGGTTTCGGCGGCGAGTTATGAGGCGCGCAAATACGGCATTCAATCGGCGATGCCATTGCGAACAGCGGGACGTTTATGCCCGAACGCTGTGTTCCTCGAGCCGCGGCACTCTCTTTACTCGGAGTGGAGCGACCGGGTCGCCGCGATCCTCGGAAAATATTCTCCGGTCGTGGAAATGGCGTCGGTCGACGAGGCTTACCTCGATCTTGCCGGGACTGGACGCTTATGGGGTCCGCCGCTGGCTGCGGCCGATGCGCTGCTGCGCGAAATTACGGCCACCACCGGGCTGCCGTGTTCGGGCGGGCTCGCGAGAACGCGCCTGGTCGCCAAAGTGGCCAGCGATCAGGCCAAGCCTCGGGGCCTGGTGTGGGTACCCGCCGCGAGCGAAGAGGAATTTCTAGCACCGCTGGATGTCCGGCGCATCCCCGGAATCGGCAAAGTCACCGAGGCGGCTCTGAAAGCGGCGGGCATCGAACGGGTTGGACAGCTCGCGGCTATCGCGCGCGAAAAACTGGAGCGGGATTTCGGCCGGTGGGGCACCGCGCTTTATCGGAAAGCGCGCGGCGGCGACACCTATGAATTTTTCGTGGATGCGGAGCCAAAATCCATTTCTCACAACCACACATTTTCAGAGGACACGCAGGACCGCGGCGCTCTTGATGCAACACTCAGCCTTCTCAGCCAGAAGGCCATGAAGCGGTTGCGCGACGCGGGATTGAGGGCCCGAGTGGTCACGGTTACGATCCGGTACGCGGGTTTTGAGACGATCACGCGGGCTCAGACGCTACGCGAGGCCACCCATCTTGATGCCACGGTGTTTGACTCCATGAAGAAGCTTTTCGAGCGGCATTGCGACCGCAGTCGAAAAGTAAGGCTCGTCGGCGTGGCGCTCTCCTCGTTCACACACGGCGGCGAGCAACTGGACTTGCTCGACGCGGGGCGCTGCGAAAAGCTCGAGCGCCTGGCTCGCGCCACCGATGCTCTGCGCGACCGTTTTGGATTTTCGAAGATTCAATTCGGCGGCTCCATGACCAAGGCGCACAAGCAGGAAGAAGAATAAAAAAGACGCCGGTTCCCGCGACCTTGGCCCGCGGGTTCCTCCGTCCATTAGCCGCAGCCGACTCCAGTTCGCTGGCGGCATTTTCATCGTCCGAGAAATCCACTCGATCTGCCTTTAGCGTCTGACCGTGATCTCTTTGGGAAGTGTGCTGTTGGCGGATTCGATGTCGGAAGCAAGGGTTGGGCTCTGGAGACGCTCCCAGGAAGCGTAAATTTGGATATCCGTTCGATTCGAGTTGAGTTGGGCTAGCGCCTGGAAGAGAGTCTAATGCAAATCGTTCCCCCGCGCCAAACGCGTCAATTCTGGAGGTGCAGAGATTTTTGGTATGCCGAACTCGCGGCGTTTGGCGCCGGCGCGCTGTTCCTTGTCGCGACCTGGGGCCTTCGGAGATCCGACGATGTTTATTCGTGGGAGATAGTTGGAAAGGCGTTGCTTTCGGGCGCCGAATCCTTACGCCGTGACCACGTTTTTAAACTGGCCGCCGTTTTGGATGCAAGTTATCTATCTGTTGGAGAAAATCAGTGCGGCAACGGGAGTGTCATTTGAGATTTGTCTTTTCTGTTCCCTGCTGGTTATAGAACTGGGACTGATCGCGGCTTTCTATGTCCTGCTTCAAATCCTCGTGCCCGAAAAATCCCCCGGGCGTTTAGTTTTCTGGGCCATCAGTCTCAACCCCATTTGCATCCTGCTGACGTGCCAACACGGAAATTTCGACGGACTGGTCGCGTTGAGTGTTGTGCTAGTCCTCATTGCCGTCGTCAGCTTTCAAAAGAGTGGGGACCCAATCGACTGGCTCATGGCTTGCCTGCTGCTGGGTGTCGCTATCCTGGTCAAAACCGCGCCCATGGTCCTCATTCCATTGCTTTTTGTGGGGCTGGCGCGATTGCGTGCGCGAACAGTGGTTCTCGGCTCTGTTTTGGCCGCTGGTCCCGTGGTGTTGGGGATGAGCATCATCTACGTACTTGCTCCCGCGGCGGTCCGAGCGAACGTGCTGGGCTACCGCAGTGTTCCAGGGTACTTCGGAATCACCGGACTGCTCGAAATCATGAATCTGGCCGCAGTCAGTTCGGCCTATGCGCGAGTATTTCCCTATTTGGTTGCGGTTTCCGTCTCAGGGCTCGCGTTCTGGGCATATCGGCTCCCGGAGAACTCCGAACGATTGACTGTATTGATTGCAGCCGGCGAGATGCTGGCTATTCCGCTTTTTGGCCCAGGTTTCGGATCCCAGTATGTGTTCTGGTCAATTCCCTTGCTGGCAGCGGTTTACTACTTAAGTGGGGATACCGTATTAAGGCGCCTCCTGTTGATCGCATATGGGATTGCGGCGACCACATACGTAATCGACTATAGCCTTTCCGGCTCACTGGGCAATTTGGCGGTCCAACTTTGGCCGCAGCCAATCGGCTCACAGAAGCTGGTGTCGTGGGCCGCGGCTATCTCCACAAAAGGTGGCGAGACGCTGCTTCGCGTTCCCTTGTTTCTCGTGCTGATCATTGTATTCGTAATGATCGTGCACGAAGCCGGAAGTGTGCGTCCATCGACTGCGCTCTCGCCGCGGGTGGCCCGCGAGTTGCAAACCAGCAATACCGGATCCTGAATTCGAGATCCTAAATTCGAAGTACCCCCGGCCGACCTGAATTGGATACAATTGATTTGCAGCCCTCCGAAACGTTCCAGTCGGGGCCCGCCTGCTTGATTTCCTTGCGGGACCTCTCCCTTAGGGAGGCGAGTACAGTCATGGCAGCAGAACGCCAATCGCCTCGTAAAGCCGCAAGTTCATTCCTGTGGCTCCAAATGGAGTCAAACAACGACGCAATTGTGCTGAATTTTTCCGATGGGGGCCTGGGTTTCCGCGCCACCAACCCGGTGATGCAGTCGGGAATCATCCGGTTTTCATTTTCCGACAACGGCCAGCACATCGAGACCGGCGGCGAACTCGCGTGGATCGATCCGACGAAGAGGATCGGGGGATTAAGTTTCGCTTCGTTGCCTTCCATTGAACGTGAACGCATCCGTCGTTGGATGAACCGAATGGCGACGCCCGAAGGGTCGCCAGTCACTACCGAGCCTAGTATTCCGTCGCGCCCCGGGCCCGTTCCGCGCGCCGAAAATTCGGCCCCGATGAATTCCGAGCCCGCTTTCCGGGTCCCGCCTCCCAGCGTGCCGTTGTCGCAGTCGGTGAGCCCTGGATTTGCATTGTTCGAAGATAACGCGCGGCGAGCGCCGGGGCCGTGGGATGAGGAAATCTCCTACCAGAATTCGGGCACCAGATTTTTCCGCGGATTTCTCGCGGGCGCGGTTGTTTCGGGAATGGTTGCGGCGATTTTGTTTTTCGCGTACAGCAATCGAACGAAGGACTGGCGTATTCAGTTAGCCGAGCGGTTGGGCATTTCAACTCCCGCGCCGCAGGCGGCGTCCGCCCCGCCTGCCTCTGCGCCGGTCACGCCGCCCGCGCCAAGCGCTCCAGCGCCGACCGGCGCGCCACTTGCCCCAAGCCCCGCACCGGCCGCTCAGCCCGGACCGCCGGCCGCTGGAAGCGCCCAAACGCCGGCAGCACCAGCACCTTCGGCACAATCCGCCGATTCCGACGTTTCCAATTCCGATGCCGCCGATTCTGATGCGTCGATCGCAAAAGGACACGCTGCAAAAGAGGCCGCGGGCGCGGCGGGGGAAAGCCGGCGGAGAACACATGCTCCCGCGAAGACGCCGCCGAACGGGGCCGATTCCGGCGAAGAGGATCTGGCACTCGCGCAACGCTACTTGGGCGACCGGTCAAGCACCGCAAGCCGCGCCGCCGCGACCGGATTTCTCTGGTCCGCTGTCCAAAAGGGCAATTTAGAAGCTGAGATCACGCTGGCGGACATGTACGCCCGCGGAGACGGCGTGCCGAAAAACTGCGACCAGGCGCGAGTTCTGCTTCGAGCGGCGTCGAGACGCGGCAGCGCCGAGGCTTCCGAAGAATTGGGACAGATTCTTCGCCGCGGCTGCCGCTAGCGCTTCCCAATTCGTTTCCAGTTATGCCGGAGTTCGTGCGCATCCGGGGTTCCTGCACGCGATGTTGAGTCGCGATCGGCTTCTTGGGTTGGGAAAGGGGATCAATGGCTTCGACACCAATTGGCAGGCATGCGGGTTCGGGCGGCACTAGCACTCAGCCGGCGGCAGCCGAACCGACGTTTGCCGACCGGGCGCGCACTTTGTTGTACCTCGGCAGGATTGGCACTCTGTCAACGCTTTCACGCAAATTGCAGGGATTCCCCTTTGGATCCGTAATGCCCTACGGGCTGGACGGCCAGGGGCGCCCCATCTTCCTTATCAGCACAATGGCCATGCATACCCAAAACCTTCTGGCAGACTCGCGCGCCAGCCTTTTAGTAACTCAGCCTGACGCCAGCGGCGATCCTCTCGGGGCTTCCCGCGTAACTTTGCTGGGCAACGTTGTGCTGGTGCCTGAATCGGATGTGGCCGAAGCGCGGAGACTTTATCTGGCGCGTTATGCCAACAGTAAAAACTGGGTGGACTTCGAAGACTTTTCGTTTTACCGCCTGGACGTGATGGACGTCTACTACGTGGGCGGATTTGGGGTAATGGGCTGGGTCTCTGGCTCGGATTATTACCATGGCAAACCTGATCCCCTGGCGGACAGCGCTTCGGAGATCATCCGGCACATGAACGCCGATCACGCAGATTCGCTCGCGCTACTGGCGCAGGCGTTCGGCGGGATCGAGGCTCAGGAAGCGGCTATGACTGCGGTCGACCGGCTTGGATTTCACGTGCGGTTGAAAACCGCGGACGGGATGCGCGGCGCGCGCATCGCGTTCCCGCGGGAAGTGAGCAGCGCGGCGGAAACGCGAAGCGTGCTGATCGAGATGGTGGGGCTCGCGCGGAAAAAGTAACTCAGCCTGTGAGATTTTGGCGCCGTCGACCGCTCCTGGGGCGCATGATGATTTGGAAGCTTAATCCACCTGGAGTGTCTGCGCTGTTCGAGTGCCCGTTGAATCTCATTTTTCAGTAAAAGCTTTCTTCCAGCTTTCCAGAACAGCAAAATCAAGCGCTGACAGTCTGAAGCCTGACCCACATGGTGCATAATTCAAGCATGACTCCGCGGCAATTGGCCGATCAAATTTGCGCTGCCCTGCGCGGGCATGGGCATCAGGCGTATCTGGTGGGCGGATGCGTGCGCGATCTAGAGCTTGGGCGCGAACCTGCCGACTACGATGTTTGCACGGACGCGCGGCCGGACCGCGTCCAGGAATTTTTCCGGCGCAGCATCACGGTGGGCGCGAAATTCGGCGTGATTCTGGTCGCGGAGGACGGAGCGCAAGTGGAAGTAGCTACCTTCCGGTCCGACATTGGCTATTCCGACGGGCGGCATCCCGACCACGTGATCTACGCGGATTCCGCGCAGGAAGACGTGCGCCGGCGAGATTTCACCATCAACGGACTGCTCCTAGATCCGGCGACCGGCGAAGTGCTCGACTACGTCGGGGGTCGCGCCGATTTGCGAGCGGGCATCGTGCGCGCGATCGGCGATCCGCGCTTGCGGTTTGCGGAGGACAAGCTGCGCATGATGCGGGCGGTGCGGTTTGCCGCGCGATTCGGTTTCCGTATCGAGCCGGACACGATGACGGCGGCGCAGAGCCTAGCCCCGCAAATCACACAAGTCTCTCCGGAACGCATTCGGGAAGAGTTGACCAAGATGCTAATCGAAGGTGCGGCGAGGCGCGCATTCGAACTTCTGGATGAAATAGGATTGCTTAAAGTTCTGCTTCCGGACATTGAGCACACCAAAGGCGTCGAACAGCCTCCCCAGTTTCATCCGGAAGGCGACGTGTGGATTCATCTGGGCATGATGCTCGAAATGTTACCTGCGCACAGTTCCCCTACTCTTGCCTGGGGAGTCCTCCTGCACGATGTGGGCAAGCCGCCGACGTTTACCCCCGCCACCGGGCCGGGGACCCGGATTCGCTTCGATGGCCACGCCGAGGTTGGCGCGCGCATGGCGGAACACATCTGCCGCGGCCTGCGCTTCTCGAATGAAGACATGGAGCAGATCGTCGCGCTGGTTGCGAACCACATGCGTTTCAAGGATGTTCAGCAGATGCGCGCCGCGACACTCAAGCGCTTTGTCCGCCTGCCGCGTTTTCAGGAGCACCTGGAACTGCACCGCATGGATTGCCTGGCCAGCCATGGGAATCTCGATGCCTATACCTTCGTTCAGCGATTTCTTCTGGAAACTCCCGCCGAAAAGGTGTATCCCCCTAAGCTGGTTACGGGAGATGATCTCAAAGCCATGGGCCTTAAACCCGGGCCCCAGTTCCGGGAAATTCTGCTGGCGATCGAGGAGGCCCAGCTCGAGGGGCGGCTTCAGGACCGTGAAAGCGCCCTTCAGCTCGCTCGATCAATCAGGCGGCGGTGAGTGGCAGCAGCACTTGCACAACGAGCACGAAGAGATTGACAGAGGCCGGTCTACCCGATCATTGCAGCTCGACTAGACTCCACACCCGATTCCAGGAGGCTCACGCGGTTCGTAGTATTGCCGATGTGAGCTGTGCGCAGGCGATCGGGAGCGACTGGAATGCTGATATTCGGGCGGAATGGAATTAAGACCTTCATTCTAATAGGTTTGCCAAAGTTCTGGATGGCCGTCCGGCAGCTTTTTTGGCTTTAGCGTTGGGCACTAAAGGTTGTTGCTAATCGCGTTGTTTCTTTATGGTATCTTTTCTGCTCGCCCGGCATCTAACCTAAATGTCGAGTTACCGTTGCTCGCCGTAGTAAGTTAAGGGGGACACAATGAGCGAAAAATCGATTTCAATTCCGAAAGAGCTGCCGATTCTGCCCGTTCGGGATACGGTATTGTTTCCGGGCGGTGTTCAGCCCTTGACTGTAGGGCGCGAAGGCTCGTTGGCCCTGCTGAATTCCCTGCACGGAGACGAAAAGCTGCTCGGAATTGTGGCCCAACACGATCCGCGGGTCGAAGAACCGGCCGCGGCGGATTTGCATCTGGTGGGCACGGCCGCAAAGATTCACAAATTAGTGCGCATGCCCAACGGGAATGTGGTGGTTTTCCTGGAAGGGCTGCAAAGGATTCGCGTGGTGGAACTGGTCAGTTTCCGTCCGTTCCTCACCGCGCGGGTGGAAATTCAGCCGGATCTGGTGGGCGAGCCGGACGCGGAATTGATGGCGCTGGAGCGCAACGCTCGCGAGCTGTTCCGGGACGTAGTGGCGCGTTCGCCGCAACTGTCGGACGATCTGCAAACCGCTGCGCTCAACATCGAAGACCCGGTACGTCTCGCGGATTTCATCGCCGCCAATTTGCCGTCTCTTCCGACCCTGCTGCGCCAGGAACTTTTAGAAACGGCCGACGTGCGCCGGCGCCTGGAAACCTTGATCCGTGAACTCTCGAAGGAGTTGGAAGTCCTGGAGCTGCGGAACAAGATTCAGGAGCAGGTGCAGGAGCAAGTCAGCCAGAGCCAGCGGGAGTACTTGCTGCGCGAACAGCTGAAGGCCATTCACAAGGAGCTGGGAGAATCCGATGACGGCCAGGCCGAGATTGACGAGCTTCGCGAGAAGCTTGAAAAATCCGGAATGTCGGCGGAGGCGCGCAAGGAGTGCGACCGCGAATTGAAGCGGCTCGCCAAGATGACTCCAGCTTCGGCCGAGTACATGGTCGCGCGCACGTATCTGGAATGGATGATCTCGCTGCCCTGGGCCAAATCGTCGGGACTCGAGGAAATCGACATTCCGAAGGGCAAGGCCATCCTGGACGAGGATCACTACGATCTGGAAAAGGTGAAGGAGCGCATCCTCGATTATCTGGCGGTGAAAAAACTCAAGCCGGGAATGAAGGGACCGATCTTGTGCTTCCTCGGGCCGCCAGGAGTGGGGAAAACCTCGCTCGGGAAATCGATTGCCCGGGCGCTGGGTCGCAAATTCGTGCGCATCTCGATGGGAGGCATGCACGATGAAGCGGAAATCCGCGGCCATCGGCGGACCTACATCGGCGCGTTGCCGGGGCAAATCATCCAGGGAATTCGCCGGGCGGAGACCAACGATCCAGTCTTCATGCTGGACGAAGTCGACAAGCTCGGACGCGATTTCCGGGGCGATCCATCGGCGGCGTTGATGGAAGTGCTCGATCCTGAGCAGAACGCATCGTTCCGCGATCATTATCTGGACGTGCCGTTCGATTTGTCGAAGGTGCTTTTCATCGCCACGGCTAACATGATCGATCCGGTTCCGGAGCCGCTGCGAGATCGTATGGAAATCATCGAGCTCGCCGGCTACATCGAGGTCGAGAAGATACAGATCGCGACCAAATACCTGATTCCCAAGCAGGCGGACGAGCACGGGCTCAAGGTGGGCGAACAGATCGAGTTCACGGACGACGGTTTGCGCGAGATTATTCACAGCTACACGCGCGAAGCCGGCGTGCGGAATCTCGAACGTGAAATCGCCACCTTGATCCGCAAACAGGCGCGGCGCATTGCCGAGGGCAAGACCGAAAAGTTGGTGGTCACGCCTGACGTGGTGCACGAAGCCCTGGGCGTGCCGAAGTTCCGCGCCGAGAGGGAAGTCGAGGAACGCGTCAAGACGCCGGGTGTTTCGGTCGGACTGGTCTGGACGCCCGCGGGCGGCGACATTGTATTTATCGAGGCCAGCCGCATGCGTGGCGGAAAACAATTCACCATGACCGGGCACCTGGGCGAAGTGATGCAGGAGTCGATGACCGCGGCGCTGACGTGGGTACGCGCCAACGCTGAACGCTACGGAATCGATCCCGACTTCTTCCGGAAGCAGGACATCCACATCCACGTGCCGTCCGGCGCGGTGCCGAAGGACGGTCCTTCGGCCGGCGTCGCGATGGTTAACGCGCTGGTGAGCTTGCTCTCCAACCGGCCCATCCGGCCGCGCGTGGCGATGACGGGCGAGATTTCGCTCTCCGGCATCGTGCTGCCGGTCGGCGGGATCAAGGAAAAAGTGCTCGGAGCGAAACGCGCAGGAATCCGCGAGGTGATTTTGCCAGCGGAAAACGAGCCAAACGTCAAGGAGGACTTGCAGCCGCAAATGCTTGAGGGAATGCAAATCCACTTCGTGCACACGGTGGACGAAGCCCTGGACATCGCGCTCTCCAAGCCCGTGCCGGTTGTCGCAGGCTTGAAGAAGGGCCAGTTGCCTCCGGTTGGACCGGGGCCGCTGGTTCCTCCCGTGCACTAACCGAAAACAAACTGAAAACGTAGTGGAGGCCCGGCTCCCGAAAAGGGAGCCGGGCTTTTTTATTGTCTACGGCGATCGGCGGGCAGCGTTTTGTCCCACCGAATGGCGACAAGAATAAGAAGGCCTCCGATGACTATCGCGAAGGGAGCGAAAACCGCTCCGCCCCAGTAGTTCGTATAATGCAGAAGACCTATTCCGAGTGCTGCAGAACCAAGGGCAATTGCGGCGATTCCAAACGAGACCAGCGCGAAGCGCTGTAACCGCCTGAGCGGTTTCCTGGCAGACATCCGAGCTTTATTCATTTGTTTCAGACTATATAGCAACGCTTACTTTATGATCGGGAAAACTTGAGTGCTTGATCCCAACCGTCAGTGGCTGCCTGCTGCTAATATCTGGCCATGCCCCGGGCACGCAAACTGTTTCCGATCTACGGAAGCGCGCTTGCCAACAACATGCTCGCCACGCTGGTGCATGACCGCATCGTCGATGTCTTTGTGGCCGCGTATGTGGCTCAATACGACCGTCGTGGAATTCTGGGCGGGCCCGCGCGCATGCGGGAACTGGCCGAAACCGTGGGCCGCGAGATCGTGCTGGCTATGATCGTCGAAGTGCGAGAGGCGTTGCCGGCTTTTTTCGGAAAGAAGAAAGAAAAAAATCTAAAAAGCGAGGAGCGCGAGGCGATCGAAGCGTTTTACGGAGAATTGCTGGCCGCGATGGGTCGGGCGCAGAACTGGAATCCGGAGGATCGCCGGCAGTTCCGGCGCGATCTCGGCTTGTATTCGGATTTTCTCGAGCGGCGTGCGACTCCGGCGAGCGTCGGCAAGAAGGGAAAGAAGATGGCGGACGAAGCGCCGTTCGTCGCGCGCGTTGCCTTGCTGCTGGATCCTTCCATGCTGGAACAGGCGCGCGGCGCCACGCGAAAATTTCACGGCGAGGTGGGAATACTGGCGCGCAAGCTTTTGCGGAAAACGCTCGGTTGAAGCGGGCCTCATGGGATTTGGCAACGCTCGAAAATTTTGTGGGGTGCGGCTTCAACGGTGCCGCCGCGAACAAAAATCGACGAAGCGTTCACGGCTGTGTGGACACAAGCCCGATTGCTGCAGAGGCTCTGGCGAGCTTCGTGGGTCGTTAGGACTGCGATTTAAACCGGACAGGTTGAAACCTGTCCTACTGTCGGCTACGGAATTCGCTCCACTTGCACGGCGGTGCCGTAGGCCAGCACTTCGGTGACGCCCTGCATGAGTTCGGTGGCGTCATAGCGCATGGCGATGACGGCGTTGGCGCCGTGTTGGGCGGCGTGCTGCATCATCAGTTCGTAGGCTTCTTCGCGGGTGTTTTCGCAAAGCTCGGTCAGCAGCGTGATATTTCCGCCGACGATCGTCTGCAATCCCGCTCCGATGGAGCCGAGCAGGCTGCGCGAGCGGACAATGATGCCGCGCACGATTCCGTAATTGCGCACAATGCGATAGCCGGGCAATTCCTGCGATGTGGTCACCATCATGGGCTCAACCTTTACGGGCATGGCAAATTTCTCCTTGTGTACGCATTCGCTCCATAGCGATAGTAACTGGCTCATCCTTGGGCCGCTCGGGGGAATTTATCTGTTATGCTCCGGCCTGTACCTCTCGGTTACGGCGGGCAGGGACAGCCGATGCTTACACTTTTTTACGTGCTCGCCCTGGAACAGATTGTGCAGGGCCTGTACAGTCTTTGGGAAGGGCTGCTCTGGCTTCGGCTGGCGCAGCGGCGCGCCGGGACCCATTCAGGATTCTATGCGCCGCGCGTGGCTCTTTTTTGCCCGGTGAAGGGCGCCGAACCCGGTCTGGAACAGAACATCTCCGCGCTCACTTCGTTTGATTATCCCGAGTACGAAATCTTCTTCTCGATGGCCAGCGCCGACGATCCGGCGCGGAAGATCATTGAGCGAGTGACCGCGGCCAGCAAGCACAAAGTTCACATCGTAATCGCCGGCCGGCCGAATGAGTGCGGAGAAAAAGTGAATAACCTTCGCGCGGCGATTGTTCAGGCCGCTGACGGCTTCGAGGTTTTTGTGTTTGCGGATTCCGATGGACGCCCGGGGCGCCAGTGGCTTTCACGCCTCGTGGCGCCGCTTGCGGATGCGAACCTCGGAGCGGTGACCGCATTCCGCTGGCTTTTCCCGCAGACCGGAGGATTCTGGAGCGCCATGGCCTCAGCTTGGAATGCCCCCGCGGCGACTTATCTCGGCGAACACCAGCGAAACTTCTGCTGGGGAGGCGGCACGGCGATTCGCCGGGAACGCTTCGAGCAGAGCAATGTGTTTGACTTCTGGAACGGCTCCGTGAGCGACGACTTTTCACTCACCCACGCGCTGCGGCAATCCGGACTCCCCATCCTGTTCGCCCCGGAGTGCATGGTTCCGACCATTTTCGATTGCAACGCGTCCGGGCTGATGGAGTTCACGAATCGGCAGATCATTATCACCCGCGTATACGAATCCAGACTCTGGGCCCTTGGAGGCATCGCACATGCCCTGTACTGCGCCTCGATACTCATGGGGGTCGGATTATTTATCAGCTTCACGATAACGGGCATTCCCGCCATCCAGCTCCTGTTGCTGGCGTTGGTGCCGCCGACGCTGTCAATGGGGCGCGGAGTGCTGCGCCTCACCGCAGCCGTCGAAATTTTCCCGGAGTGGAAGTCGAAGTTGCTGGCCGACGGATGGATCTGGACTTTCCTTGCGGCCCTGGCGCCGTTCCTGGCTTTGTGGAATACGCTGGTGGCGCTGTTCAGCAGGCAAATTCGCTGGCGCGGAATCCGCTACGAGCTTCTGTCCCCGGGTCAAACACGCATCCTCGTTCGCTGATTTAACGCAAAATTCTCTCCGTCCTCGTTTTTCCCGCTATTCCCAGTCCTGACGTTTTTAGCGCTAAAAATTTAACATCGGCGAAACGCAGAAGAACGATTGCGCGGAGGATCCAGAGACGTTGCGAGATTCTGTTCGTGGCGCGCTTAGTTGCCCGACAAAAAGGGGAAGTGCGCCGAAGCGGCCATGAAAAAGACCATCGGAAAGCTGAGCCAGAAATTAATGTGCATGGTGACCGTGGCAAGGCGCGCCAGGTCTGTGGCTTCGGGCGGCGTGGGCGTTCCTTGTTCCGACAATGCGCGAGTCCAGGTAATTAATCGCTTCTGACACCGCCAGGCAATTCCCCAAACGTTCAGAAAAAGAATCGTTCCCAGACCGCCGCCAATCGAGATACATAGTGTTCGGTTGCTCGCTCCGGGTTGCGCCACTAGCGAAACCACCAGCCACGAAACTGCCGCCATTACAAAAATTACCAGCCCACCCGCCACGAAGGGATTCCCCAGCGGACCGCCGGCCTTGAGCAGCGCCATTTCAATTGCAAAGGCCGCGAGCCAGCATGCCAGCCAGATTCCAATCCATGCAATCCACACGTGGGGACGCCCGGAGTTGACCGCGTCGGTCTGGGCCAAAATCATGAAATAGCGGAAACCAGCCAGCCAGGCGACCACGGCGCTCCACCGCAGCCACCACAATCCCCTGGAGGCGATTTCTGGAAATACCTTAGCGCGCGTCGCAGGATCGAGCGCTTTCAGCGCAGGGGCCACGGCCAGAACGAAAAAGAAAAGAAAACCCAGCCAAATAATTGCCGCGACGATGTGCATCCATCGTAAGGCGATCTGTTCGATGCTCGAGGGGCTGCCGGTGAACGCGACATCGAGCTTCCACAACATGAGTGAGAGCGAGGACACTGCAGATCCGGTGGCGTAGGTCATAACGCTCCTTTTTTCATGGAGTTGATCCTTACCCGCATTGTATGTCAGAGACGCGCCCCGGTGCAGAATCGATCTTTTTCACAGTGAAAATTTTTCTACAACATGGAAATCTCTACCGGGGGGCAGGGGAATCCTGTATTGAGGAGCGGGTCAAGTCCTTCCGATTGTGCACTGAAAGAATTTGCCGCCGGATGGTAGGCGGCTTGCAGAGTGTATGCGTCATTTCGAACCATGTTCCATTGAGGTTCACGCCGCAAGGCGTGACTGCATTTTTCTGGCGGTGAATGCCAGAGTACGCTGACTCTTCCTCGGAGGCCGCCCCCGTCCCGGTCTGCCGGTAGTGAAAGCTCGGAAGCAAATAAGTTTCTAAGTTTCTCAGATCACCGGCTGAATTTTTATTTGAATTTATAAGAACAAAATCGGTCCTTACTCCCCAGTCTTGGACTTAAAACTGTGAGGCTAACCCTGATACGCAGACGAAAGAACTCCGTCGAAGCGCAAAATCAACAATCACCGTTTCGTCCACAAAGCTTTGTTTTATGCGAACGCACCTCCGGGGCGGCGCGATTTCGCGTCGACGCGGAGGCGGATGGCAGCATGCCAGTGGAAAAAATTGCCGGATTACTGGCAGTGCATTGCTTAGTGAGAGGCCAGGCGCCGGAAGATTATGAAATGATGGTTGTTCCCCGGGAATCGCTTCTGGATGCCGCCGCGGAACGCGCTCAGGAACTTTTGGCTGCGGGGCGCGCGCTGGGCGCAGGAGTGAAAGTGAGCCGGCGCGAGCAGGAAGTGCTGGACTGCGTTCTTCAAGGTTGCGCGAATAAGGAAATCGCCTCGAAATTGAACGTGGCCGAGCGCACCGTGAAATTCCACGTGTCTTCCTTGCTGGCTAAATACGGAGTGACCGATCGCGTGGCTTTGAGCCGGGAAGCTTCCCTCGGGCGGATGCCTTCCAATCCCTTCACCGCTCAGCTGCCCCCGGATAGTTTGTTCGGCTACGCGGTCCGCGCAAATCAAGCGGTGGCGGAAGACGCACCAGCTGCGAGGGCGGTCGAGAAAACCGAGAAACCCGAAAGGAACGTGGCGCCGCCACGAGAAGCTGCGCGGACTCGCAATCGCCTGTTGCCGATGTTGCGCCAGCGATTCGCGACCTAGCGACGCAGCAGGTCAGGCTTCAGCCGGATTGCTTCGGTTTCGGATTTTGCCAGGCAAAAAACAAAACCTGACAGGCTGAAGCCTGTCCCGCTTGACGGCCCATCCGGATCGATTTACGGATGGGCCGCTTTTCTTGGTGGGGAAAATTACTTCGCTGCCGAATAGTTGCTGGCGGCTTCGTCCCAATTCACGACGTTCCACCAAGCCTCGATGTAATCCGGCCGGCGGTTCTGATATTTCAGATAGTAGGCGTGTTCCCAGACGTCCAGACCGAAAATGGCTTTTCCGCCGGACATCAGCGGGTTGTCCTGGTTGGGAGTGGATTCGATGGCGAGCTTGCCGTCCTTGACGACGATCCAGGCCCAGCCCGAGCCGAACCGGCCCGCGCCGGCCGCCGCGAATTTCGTTTTGAAATCGGCAAACGAGCCGAAAGAAGACTTGATGGCATCCGCCAGCGCGCCCGAGGGTTCGCCGCCTCCGCCTTTCTTCATCAGTTTCCAAAACATCGAGTGATTCCAGTGGCCGCCGCCGTTGTTGCGCACGGCTGTGCGGATATTTTCGGGGACTCGGTCAAGGTTCTTGAGAAGCTGGTCGATTGACAAAGCCTGCAGATCGGCGTGCCCGTCGAGCGCCTTATTCAAGTTCGTGACATACGCGCCGTGATGTTTGTCGTGGTGAATCTCCATCGTCATCTTATCGATATAGGGCTCCAGCGCGTCAGAAGCGTAGGGGAGCGGTGGAAGAACGTGGGCCAAAGGACCCTCCTTTTGTGACGTAGCAGCCTGCTGTGACATGAATGCCTCCTTGGAATGGACCTGGGCGATAGCTCAGTGTCACTGGGCAACTGCATTCTAACTCCGACCACGGGACCGCACAACCCGAGTAGCCGCGTCCTGTGGAAGTTCGAACCGGAACCTGTAGCGGCCGCCTTTAGGCGGGCATTTGTGTGTTCCCAAAATGCCATCCTGAACGTTAGCGCTGCAAAATCTTGCTAGATCGCGCTTACTCGCTCTCCGAAGTCTTTGGAAGTTGATAGGAGAATCCGACGCGGCCAAGCGCCCACTGCGCGTGTTCGGCAAGATTGGCGTCCTCGGACGCGGCCAGTTCAGAAAGCAGCGCGCAAATTTCCGTGTGGCGCGGATCGCCTGCACGCAGGCCGGAATTTCCTGCTGCCACGCAGGCATTACGCACGAGCCCGCGCCATTTCGCGCGCTTTACGGGGCTCCGGCGAAACGCGGCGCGAAATTCCCCTTCGGTCAGCGAAAGAAGCCATTCCAGTTCAGGTGAAAAAAGTGAGCGCCCGGCCGGCACGCGGGGCTGAAAATTTTCCTGCGTCGTCACGGGCGCGCGGCGGTTCCACGGGCAAACGTCCTGACAAATGTCGCACCCGAAAACGTGCCGGCCCATGGATTCCCGAAATTCCAAAGGGATGGCGCTGCGGAGCTCGATCGTCAAATAAGAAATGCAGCGGCGCGCATCCAGGACGTAAGGCTCGACGAGGGCTGCCGTGGGACAGCCGTCGATGCACAGACTGCAGTTTCCGCACAAATCCGGCGCGGGCGTTTCCAGGGCGCCGAGCGAAGGCGTGAGTTCAAGTGTCGTCACGATCGCGCCAAGGAATAGCCAAGATCCTTTCTCCTCGTGGATCAGGCAGGTGTTTTTGCCGAGCCAGCCAAGCCCGGCATATTTTGCCGCGATGCGTTCGACGATTGGGCCGGTGTCCACGTAGGCGCGGGCCTCGAAGGGCTCAGGAATTTCGACGCGCAAATGCTCGATCAGCGCTTCGAGTTTTTCACCAAGCACATGGTGGTAGTCGTCGCCCCAGGCATAGCGGGAAATCCACCCGCGAGGTCCCGCGTGCGCGCTCGCCGGCGCGTGCGCATCGGTCGAAGCGGGAAACGCGGTATTGTAATTGAGGGCGCAGACGATTACGCTGCGCGCGCCTTGCATCGCGAGCGCCGGCGAGCGCCGTCGCGGATCGCGCAGGTAGCGCATTTCACCGGCGTGTCCGCGCGCGAGCCACTCGTCCAGATGGGCGAGTTCCGGGAAATCGGCCGCGGGCGCCACGCCGCAGAGGTCGAATCCCGCCGCGCGCGAAAGCTCGACAACTCGCAAGCCGAAATTCGTCATGGAAGGATTCTAGTAGCACAGGCTTCCGCCTGTCTTCTTTTGATTTCTTTTGATATTTTTGAACTTTTTTGATCTGACTGAAATTTGTTGAATTCGTTCGACCCTGTTCGATTTTTCTAGAAGTTGCGATTCTTCGAGGAGTTGGCAAAAGTCAAAAGAAAACAGGCTGAACCCTGTTCTACTTTTGATTGCGCGTGTACCCTTCTATCTTGCCATTACATCGAACACGTGGAACGCAACAGCCAGGCGATTGCGAGGAACCTGATGAATAAGCGCAAGCTCGGAAAAACGGGAATGGAAATCGCTCCGCTGGTTTTTGGAGGCAATATCTTCGGCTGGACGGTGGACCAGTCCCGGACATTTCAGTTGCTCGATGCCTTCGCGGCCGCCGGGTTCAACGCCGTGGACACTGCCGACGTGTACTCCAAGTGGGTGCCCGGCCACACGGGCGGCGAATCGGAGAAGATGCTGGGCGAATGGATGAAGCGCAGCGGAAACCGGAAGAACGTCATCGTCGCGACCAAGGTCGGCATGGACATGGGCGACGGAAAAAAAGGCCTGTCAAAATCCCACATCCTGCGCTCCGCGGAAGAATCGCTGCGCCGGCTGCAGACGGACTACATCGATCTGTACCAGTCGCACATCGACGACCCGGAAACGCCGCTCGAAGAAACTCTCGGCGCGTACGCGGAACTGATCAAGCAGGGCAAGGTGCGCGCCATCGGCGCCTCCAACCACAAGGCGGAGCGGCTCGCCGCGGCGCTTGAAACGTCCAGAAAAACGGGCCTACCGGCTTATCAGACGCTGCAGCCGAATTACAGCCTTATCGAGCGCTCGGAATACGAAAATAATCTCGAGCCTTTGTGCAAGAAAGAAGGACTTGGCGTCATCAATTATTTTCCGCTGGCCGGCGGGTTCCTCACCGGGAAGTACCGTTCGGAAAGCGATGTGGCGGGGAGGGCTCGCGCGCGCAATGTGACGAAGTATCTCAATGAACGAGGTTTCAAAATTGTCGGCGCGCTGGACGATGTGGCCAGGAAATACAATGCCACGCCCGCCCGCGTGTCTCTCGCGTGGTTGCTGGCTCGGCCGAGCATCACAGCGTCCATCGTAAGCGCGACCAATCTCGATCAGCTGAACGATTTGATTAAATCCCTGGAACTCAAGCTGGACCAGGATTCCATTGAGTTTCTGAATCAGGCCAGTTCCTAGGGGCTTTTAGTAGCACAGGCTTCAGCCTGTGGACTTTTTCAACTCAAATCGAAGCCGCACGCGGAAGCCTGCGCGACTGGACTTCGCACCTCAACGCACCCACACGAGCCAAAGCCATCCGAACGCCAGCGTCGCCAGAGTGATGGGAACTCCGGCGCGCAGGTATTGGCCAAACGTGATCCGCACTTCGGGCCTGGCTCGTTCTACGACGATGATGTTCGCGACGGATCCCGTGATGGTCAGATTGCCGGCCAGCGTGCTGGCCATGGCCAGCATCAGCCAGCCCTGCTGCGGATTGGCGAATTGCGGCACCATCGATTTGAGCAGCATGACCGCCGGGACATTGCTGACGAGATTGCTGAGCGCGGCGGTGACGATCGCGAACGTGGAGGAGTTCTGCAGGTTCCACCGCTGGCCTATTTCCAGAAGGCGCGCCGTCAATCCCACGTTTTCCGCGCCTCCCACGATCAGAAATAGCCCCACGAAGAAAACCAGCAGACCCCAGTCCACCTCATCGTAGACCAGTCGCGGTTCGTGGGTCCGCGTCATCAGCATGATCGCGGCGCCAATTGCCGCCACCAGCGCTGGCGGCAGCCCGGCCAGAAATCCGGCGAGGACCAGGAGGATGACGATTCCGATCTTCATTAAATTCCCGCGCGGGCCGGGCGCCGGCTCTGCCCTGGAAACCGGTTGCGGAGCGAACGTTTCGCTCCGCGTGTAAATCAACCACAGCACCAGCCAGTCCAGCAGAAGTCCGGCCACCGCGACCGGACCAAGATGGAATAAAAATGTCCGGTAGCGGATGCCGGAGAAAGAGCCGATCAGCATGTTTTGCGGATTGCCGGTGATGGTGGCGACGCTGCCGATGTTGGATGCCGTGGCCACCGCCAGCAGGTACGGCGCGGGCTTCACGCCCATGCGTCTCGCGACTTTGAGTGAGAACGGCACCATCAGCAGGCAGATGATATCGTTCACAAAAAAGGCGGAGAACGCTCCACTCAGCAAAATGATTGCCGGCAGCAAATGCCGGGGACGGATTCGCGCGGCGATCCATTCCGTTACCCAATCGAAAAAGCCGTCCAGGTGCAGGTAGGCGACCAGCAGCATCATCGAAAACAGCAGGACGACCGTGCCGAAATCGATGAAGTGCAGCGCATCCTGCGGACGCACCGCGCCGAACGCCACCATCAGCACCGCGCCGATGATCGCTGCGCCCGGGCGGTCAATTTTCGTCCCGGGAAATTTGCCCAGCGCGAAGACCAGGTAGCTGCAAAGAAAAACCGCGGAGGCCGCGAGGCGCGTGAATTCACTCAACGTTGCGGGCGACGGTAGCAAGAGCCGATGATAGCTTGCGGCTTCACGACCGGCAACTGCGCTGGGAACACATCCGTAGTTTTTCTGCGAGTAGCTATGGCTCCGCGTCGGCGCGGCTGCTACAATACCGCTTAGTGAGCGATTGGCGACAAATTCAGGCCCGCATCCGCAAGGCGCGAACCAGCGCGGATCCTCCCGGCCAGCTATCCGCTTTATACGAACGCACACATGACGCCATGGTGGCGTTCGAGCTTGCACAACTTTTTGAAAAGGCAGCCGCTACGCCGGAAGCCGTTCGCTGGTTTACCACCGCCTACGAGCGTTTCCGCCGCCCGCAATGGAAGCAAAAGGCCGAAGAAGGGCTGGTCCGCCTGGGCGCGCCGATTCCCGTGGCGCCCGCAGCAACTGAGGGCGTGGCCGTCAGCGAAAATGCCGCTGAGCCAGTGGTTCGACTCGAGCCGATCATCGCGGAATTTTCCGACGAGCAGCCCAACGAAACCGAGGAAGAGATGAACGAAGGTGAACAGGAATCCGTTTTCGAACAACAGCCGGCGGCTGCCGTAGCCGCGCCCGCGGGCGCGTCGCCAACCGCAGAAGCCGGACCGGACCGCCGTCGCAGACGTCGCGGTCGTCGGGGTGGCCGCGGACGCCACAAGGGCCTGCGCACCGCAGTTCCAGCATCCGTGACGTCGATCGCTCCCCCCGTGCCTCCATCCATGTTTGACCGCGCCAGCGAGCCGCGACCGTTTCCCGTTGGGAGGCCCGTGGCATCGGCGGAAGTCGCGGAATCCCATGCACGCGAGCCGGAACCTTCGCGCGGGTTCGAGACCGCAGCCGCCGTTTCCTCGGCGCCGTCAGCGCGTGTCCGCTCAGGCGACCCGGCTTTATCTTCGCGCATGGCGCAACTGGAGTCTCAGCTGCGCCGCCTTCTGGCTTGTTCGCTGCATTCGCTGGAGCAGGCCGACGAGGCGCCTGCCGGCCCCGGCGTTTTTCTGATCACGGACACGGACCAGACCACCTACTATTACGCCGAAGCTTGCCAGACGCTGCGTGTTGGGATCGGCAACATGCTGCGCAGCGGACGCGGCACACGCGAAGGCTCGAACCTCAAGGAAAAACTCGCCGAGCATCTGGGCATCAACGAGGCGCGCGTGGGAAAATATTTGAAAGAGCATTGCGGCGTGCGCTGGTTGCAACTCGATGACGGAGCGCCGCTCCTGGCACACTTTGCCGTCGCCGTGCTGCGGCCCATCTCGAACGAATAGCCGCTCAATCCTTTCACGATCTTCCGAAGATTATTCATTCGCCTCGCCCGCGCCGTGGACAAGGTGTCTCTCGAATGTCTACACTGCGCATAGCCGCCGGGATTTTCAGTAGCACACGCGCTCTTGCGTGGGTTTCGCGATTGGCGATCGCGCATGAGCGTGTCGAAGGCGATCAACCCGCACAGGAGGGAGCGCCTGTGCCAGCTCGATCGAGAGGAACATAGTGCGCACGCAAATCGGCATTGTCGGCGCAGGCCCGGCGGGACTCGTGCTCGCGCATCTGCTCCACCTGCAGGGCATCGAATCCGTCGTTATCGAAGCGCGCAGCAGGAAATATATCGAGGAGCGCGTCCGCGCGGGCCTGCTGGAGCAGGGCACGGTCGATCTGCTGATTGAAACGGGAGTCGGGGAGCGCCTCCAGCGCGAATGCCTCACCCATCACGGGATCGAGCTGCGATTCAACCGCCGCGGACACCGCATCGACTTTGACGACCTGACCGGAGGCAAGACCGTAACGATTTACGCGCAGCAGGAGGTGATCAAGGATCTGGTCGCGGCGCGCCTCGCGGCGGGCCTTCCGATTATTTTTGAGGCCGAGGACGTCAGCGTGCACGGCTTCGATGGCGCGACCCCGTCCATCCGTTTTCGCGCCGCAGGCAAGTCAGAAGAGCTGCACTGCGACTTCATCGCCGGCTGCGACGGCTTTCACGGAGTCTGCCGCCCCAGCATTCCCGCCGGTGTGCTCACCGAATTCGAGCGCCTGTATCCGTTTGGATGGCTAGGCATTCTGGCCCATGCGCCGCCCTCCTCGGATGAATTGGTCTATAACTACAACGAGCGGGGATTTGCTTTGCTGACGATGCGCACGCGGGAAATCAGCCGCCTCTACTTGCAAGTGCCATTCGATGAAGACATCGAGAACTGGCCTGACGATCGCATCTGGAGCGAGCTTCGATTGAGCACGGCCGCGGATGGCGACTGGAAACTGAGCGAAGGTCCGATCTTTCAGAAGAACATCGCGGGAATGAGAAGCTATGTCGTCGAGCCCATGCAGTACGGAAAAATGTTTCTGGCCGGCGACGCCGCGCACATTGTGCCGCCGACCGGCGCCAAAGGACTGAATCTCGCCGTGGCCGACGTGCGCATCATGGCCAAAGCGTTCGCGGAATTTTACAAGACCGGGGAAACGCAACTCCTGGAGGGGTATTCGCGAAGTGTCTGCGCCGCGTGTGGAAAGCGCAGCGTTTCTCGTGGTGGATGACGTCCATGCTGCACCGTTTCGACACCGACAATCCATTCGATCGCCGCCGCCAAATCGCCGAGCTGGACTATGTAACCAGTTCGCGCGCTGCCATGACCACGCTAGCGGAAAACTACGTGGGTCTGCCGTGGGATGAATGAAGGAGAGCAGGCTTCGCAGGCTGCGGAAAAAGTCGCCCCATGCGTTTGTCATTCCGAGCGGAGCGAGGAATCTTCTTTCTTTTCCGATAGTTAAACCAAGGAGAGAGATTCTGCGCTCCGCTCGAAATGACAATATCGAGTACTTTTTCCGGAGCCTGTTCAGCCTGTTGGGGTTTGATTTGCATCCAGCTTAAATCGAAATCAATAGGCTGAAAGCCTGTTCTACTTAGCTCAGCGGCCTGCCGCCATCCACGGGAATAATCGATCCAGTTGTAAACGTGAGGTGCTTGATGGCCGCCACCACGGCCGAAGCCGCTTCTTCCGGCGCCGCGAGCCGTTTCAGCGGCGTGCGGCTTACCTGCTCGTCCAGCCACGCTTTGTCCATCGAGCGGACAAAATCGTTTGCGACCAGTCCGGGCGAGACGGACACGACGCGAATCTTGGGAGCGAGCGCCCGCGCCAGTGACTTGGTCATATTGTCAACGGCGGCCTTGGACGCGCAATAAATTACGTTGCTTCCCATCGCCGTCACCCCGGCGATCGACGAAATATTGATCACCACCGCGCCGCCCGGCTGCTTGCTTTTTTCCAGCAGGGACCGCAGCGCGCGCACGGTCGCGAAGGGTCCGCGCACGTTGGTGGAAAGAATGCTTTCGATCAAGCCGTCATCGAGGCCGTCCAAATCTCCGTGCGGCACGAAGCGCGTCACACCCGCGCAATTGACCAGGGCATCGCAAAAACCGTAACGGTCGGCAATTTCCGCGGCTAGTGAACCGAGCGCAGTGCTATCCGTGACGGGCGCAAGCATCGCTGCGTGCCCGCCACCGGGCAAACTCGCGGCCAGCGCTTTGGCCTTCTCGGCGGAACGGTTATAACCGACCACCACGCGCAAGCCTTCGCGTGCCAGCGCTCCGCATATGGTCGTGCCCATGCTGCCCGCTCCGCCTGTAACCACCGCAACACCACGTCCGCGCTCGACGTCTTTATTCGCTGCTTTTTTCTTTCGATGTCGCCATCCGTATCCAATTTTTAGGAGATTTTTAAAAATACCGCGCCGCACTCGTGGCGCAGGCTGAAGCCTGCAGATGTTAGCTTTTGAAGGCGTTATTGTGTCATTCTTCGCTTCGTTCACAAATGACTCCGTAAAGTTGGCGAGTTCAATCCAATAATGTGACCTGGATGCTAGCCTGATGCTAGAAAACTTGATGCTAACGCGATGTGGCTGCCGGGCCCGTCGCGGCTTCCGCGCTCTTTCACCTCGGCCCGGGCGGCCGACTGAACCCCCACAGACTGACGTCTGTGCTACTCCAAGTGTCGGCTTATGCATCGAACGCTACACCGCTACTTTCATGCCGTAGCGGCGCACGCGCAGGTCGGCCTGCTCCTTGTGCGCGGCAAAGCCCTCCAGCGCGCACAGGCGCGAGCAATATTCGCCCACCAGGGCGGAGGCTTCATCCGTGAGCACGCGCTGGTAGGTGCAAGTTTTGATGAATTTTCCTACCCACAGCCCGCCCGTGTAGCGCGCCGCCTTCATCGTGGGAAGCGTGTGATTGGTGCCGATCACCTTATCGCCGAAGGCGACGTTGGTGCGCGGCCCCAGAAACAGCGCGCCGAAATTGGTCATGCGCTCCAGGAAATAATCCGGATCGCGCGTTAGCACCTGCACGTGTTCGGAGGCGATTCGATCTGCCTCCTGCACCATCTCGTCGAGCGTGTCGCACAGGATGATTTCGCCGCAATTCTGCCACGCTTGCCGCGCGGTTTCCGCGGTCGGCAGCCACGAGAATAGCTTTTCGATTTCCGCCGGAACGTCCGCGGCAAGCGTGGCGGAATTCGTCAGCAGCGCGGCGGGACTGCTCGGGCCGTGCTCGGCCTGCCCGATCAAGTCGACGGCGGCCATTTCGGCGTCGCAGGTGTCGTCCGCGATGATCAGGGTTTCGGTGGGGCCCGCGAGCAAATCGATGCCGACGCGCCCGAAGAGTTGGCGCTTCGCTTCCGCAACAAATGCGTTGCCCGGCCCGACGAGCATATCCACGGGCGCGATCGTTTCGGTGCCCAGGGCCATGGCGGCGACGGCCTGCACGCCGCCGAAGGCGTAAATTTCGTCCGCTCCGCCAAAGTGCATGGCCGCGACGGTAGCCGCGTGGGGCTTGCCGCCCGTCGGAGGCGCGCTGGCGATGATGCGCTTCACGCCAGCCGCCTTGGCCGTCACCACGCTCATATGGGCGGAGGCGACCATCGGATATCGCCCGCCCGGAACGTAGCACCCGACGCTGTTTGTGGGAATATTCTTATGGCCCAGCACGACGCCGGGAATCGTTTCCACTTCCACGTTGCGCAACGCTGCCCGCTGCTTCAGGGCAAAGTTGCGGATTTGCTCCTGCGCGAATCGAATGTCGTCGACGACTTGCCGGGGCAACGCGCTGACGCACTCGGCAATGTCGCTCTCAGACAGGCGAAACGAGGCCGGCGACCACTTGTCGAATTTTTCGGAGTATTCCCTGACGGCTGCTTCGCCGCGCGCGGCAATGTCCGCGAGGATTGATTCCACCGTCTTGCGAACTTGCGCGCTGTTCTCAGCCTTGGCTTCGGCGGTTTGGCCGGTCTTGATGTGACGGATCATGGCGTGCTCCCTGAATTTCGTCCGTCCAGTATACGACGAACTTTCCAGGATGCACGAGCCGGGCAGGTTTCAGCCGGTCGGGTTTAGATTCTTGGCCGGCACAGATTTAACCTGACAGGCTGAAGGCCTTCCTACAATTACGTTGGCGCGGTCACATTGGCCCGCTCACATCGGCGTGTCGGTGGCCTGGGCTTCGATCTCGCCGGCCACCTGCCGCACGGGCGCTCCGGTCAGCTCAGCATCGAACCTTGCGGCCTGCGTCTCAAACGATGCCAGGGGGTAGAGGAAAACGGGCGTCAAGCCGTCTCCAACGTAGTCAAGCTGCTCAGCCGCGGCCTGCGAGAGATCCAGGATCCGGTGGAGCCGAAGATTGGGCCCGCGGTCAGTAACGGTGACTACCACCGATTGGCCGTTTTTCACGTTCACTACCCGGATCGTCGTTCCGAGTGGAAAATACCAGCTGGCGGCTGTTAACTTGTGGCGGTCAAAACGTTGGCCATTGGCCATTTTCCGCCCTTGGTGCTGTGCTCCGTACCAGGATGCTGTTCCTATGTACTGCGTTTTCTGTTTCTTAACCTTGCCTTGCACCTTCGCCCTTTGGGATACCGCAGACGTTGGGGATATCCAGAGCAGGCTCGCTACGACAGCAAAACCTAAAATACGTAGCTTTGTCTGCATGAGTTTGTCTCCTTTTCGTCGTTTCTTAAGTGTCCCCCCCGGGCTGTGCCGTGGTTTTAAGCCTCCTTTCGTCTGTTACTTCGATCCGTCTAGATTTCGAGCCTAGCGAACAAAAAGCTATTCCGAACTATGCGCGTGCTTGCCGTGAATCCGCTTCCATTGCTGCAGTCGAGATTGTATTGGCCGATTCGCCTTCCTTGGGAAGCAGATCCACCGCTTCGGATTCGCATGTTTCACACCGGCCATGCTTGTCCAGTTGGACCTCCGTTTGGCATTCCATGCACCACCAATACTTCATAAACTTCAGCCTCCAGAAAAAGTATTGAATTGAATGTATGAGAGGAGTCTGAACTCGGGAGAGATTTCTGGCCATAGCCGGTTAGCGCCAATTCGTTCGGTACACGAGTACTGGAGAAGTTTCTACCCAATTTGCGGTCCGTGCATGGAAGCTCTGGGAAGCGGCTAGCATTCGATTTCGAGCAAGCCTACTGTTTGCAGTCTCTTGGCGGCTACCGCGCGAAGGGCCGCTGATGCTGCCCAAGTTCGCAAAAGTACTACTTGATGTTTTCGGCCGAGGATCCCGAGCGGAGCTGACGCCGCCCGACAGGTCGGGGAAGTTCTGCAATCCAGGTGCTCAGCCGACCCCTCAGGTCGCGGAATCTGCGCCCGGCGAAGCGGCGAAATTGAGGTTCCTGGGTGTTCCCATTGGCTGCTCGGAATCGCCGTTCAGCCTCGCATTTGTCCCTTTTGGCACAAGGGTGTGGACGTTGGGAGGGGTTGACGTGCAAAGTACACAGTGGGAAAGGTTTATCTAGACGCTTGAGAGGTGTGGTTGGTAGGCTAAATTGATATCAGGGGCTATTTCGTTCGACTGAGGGCTCCCGTTCCGAGATTTGATCTTGGCACGATTCGTAATTGTGGAGGAGTGTAGACATGGCTCAATCTTTAGGTACACGCGCATGGAAAGCAATGGATTATGTCGTTTGCAAAGCCGCAGGTCTGACCTTCGATACCATCCAGATTTTTAACAAGTACAACCCCAATCCAAATTTCACGCCCAAGTGGTCGGACAAGCCGCTGCTGAAGTCGTGGGAGAAGTCCAAGCCCACACTCGGCTGGCCGCGGCAGACCGATTCGCTTTGCCCCGGCTGCGTCAAGGAAGCGCGCGACGCCATTTTTGAGGGCAAGAAGGATTGGCGAGACCTGATGCACGAAAAGGTCGGGGAGATCAAGGCGCAGATCATCGAGCGCGACGGGCAGGTTTGGATGGTCAAGGAATGCCCGATTCATGGCCGCTATGAAGATATGATGGCCATTGACGCCAAATTCCTGAACTGGATCGAGCAGAACTTCCCGGGCCGCGACATTCCGGCGCACAACGACGAAGATCTGCACAAGCATGGCTCCAGCACCGTCCGCTACGGGCGCGGCTCCGTGCTTACCGTGGACCTCACCAACCGCTGCAACATGATGTGCGATCCCTGCTTCATGGACGCGAACCAGGTGGGATACGTTCATGAACTCTCCTGGGACGAGATTCAGGAAATTCTGGACAACGCGCTGAGGATCAAGCCGCGGCGGCAGATGTCCGTGCAGTTTTCCGGCGGCGAACCCACCATGCACCCGAGATTCTTCGACGCTATCCGCCACGCGCGCAAAATCGGCTACAACAGCGTGCAGGCGGCGACCAACGGAATCGAATTCGCCAAGAGCAAGGAATATTGCAAGCAGGCGTTTGAGGCCGGCCTGCGCTACGCGTACCTGCAATTCGACGGCATCGGAAACGACGCCAACAGCCACCGCCAGGTAGGCAACCTGTTCGATGTGAAGCTGCGCGCCATTGAAAACATGCACGCGGCGGGCATCGAGATCATTCTGGTCACGACCATCGTCAACAACCTGAATAACGACCAGGTGGGCGCCATCGTGAAATTTGCGATGGAAAATCCGGGCAAGATTTCTTTCGTGGCCTTCCAGCCCGTGTCATTTACGGGGCGCGACGAGGAAATCACTCCGGAGCGCCGCATGAAGCAGCGCTACACGCTGTCTCACCTGGCGAAGGACGTCAGCGCGCAAGTCGGCAAGATCGAGCCGACTCGCGATTGGTTCCCCATTTCGCTGATCAGCACATTCTCAGCGTTTGCCGATCTTTCCCACGGGCCTGACGCTCCGTGGGGCTCGGTGAGTTGCGGGTGCCATCCGAACTGCGGCGTGGGCACCGGCGTACTGATCAACAAGGAGACCAAGGAATGGGCGCCCGTGCCGAAATTCCTGGCCGTCCCGCAACTGGTCGAGGACATCAAAAAAGTCACGGATGCGGCTCGCGGCAAGACTTTTTCCAACTTCACATTCGCTCTCGCCATGCTGAAGAATTACAACCCTTATGGTGCGCCGGGCAGCTTCCGCCTGATCGATTTGCTGAGAAAGATGGACAAATCGTGGGGACTGACGAAGAACCAGCGCGAAAAATACGGCACGGCCGGTCCGGACCGCACATTCGATGACGCCAAAAAGCGCCGCACCGATAAGTGGAATTTCCTGATGATCGCCGGCATGTGGTTTCAGGACTTGTTCAACTACGATTTCCGCCGCACCGAAATGTGCATCATCCCGTACGCGACGCAGCAGGGCGAAATTTCATTCTGCGCGTATAACACGGGCATCGGCTGGCGCAAAATCATCGAGAACATGTACAAGAACGCGACCGTCGCCCAGTGGTACAAGGAACACGGCAAGCACGAGATCTACGCCAAGGGCAAGGCCGTGACCCTCGATGCCTACGAACATTCCCTGGTGATCGATGCCGAAGACGCAGCGCGCGTCCGCCAGGTCGACCACGAGGTGCCCAACACCGCGGCGGAGGAAAATCGCGCCCGGCGCCGCGCTGAATTCCTGAAGGAAGAGGCTCGCGTCCGCAAGATGTACGAGGAACTGGTGCTAAAGAAGGCCCCGCAGGAAGTGGTGCAGATCGGCTCGGTGATGGATATCAAGAAGGCCACGCCGTCGGTCGCGCCTGTAACCATCAGCAACGCAAAAGTGGATGGCAACGGGAACGGCGCCAAGCCTGAAGTTGCCGAACAGGTTGCGGGAGACTAACTGATCCTCCGGGTTGGATGTCAGGAATCTCCGACTGCTCCCGGTCCGCCGGGGGCAGTCGCCTTTTAGGGTCGCGGCAAATAGGAAGACGGGGAACTTAAAAAATGCCAATTTACGAATATCTTTGCAACGATTGCGAGACGCGCTATGAGCGCATCGTGATGTCCGCGCGGCAGGAAATCGAATGTCCGAAGTGTGCGAGCAAGCGACATACGCTGCAACTCTCCGTGTTCAGCGCGGGAAAATCGTCGAATGGAGACTCCTCTTCGGGTGCGGGTTCCTCGGGCGGCGGATGCGGGTGTACGCCCCATTCATGCGGGTGCCACTAGGGGTTTTCAGTAGCACAGACTTCAGTCTGTGGCTTTCCATCTGTGCTTGCGTGTATTGAATCCATCGGCTCCGTTCGGGGCGACTGTATCCCTGCCCGTCGTTTCAATTTTCCGTTCATTTACCGAAACCCACAGACTGAAGTCTGTGCTACTTTAACGGCCCGGAGGGATACTTCTGTGGATGCCAGCTCGGCTATTTCGGAATTAGTGATTGCGAATCGCATTGTGGCGCATTTGAAGCTGGTTGATTCCTTCGGGCACGTCAGCATCCGCAATCCGGAAAATCCCGGACGGTATTTCATGGCGCGGGCGCGCGCTCCGAGACTCGTGAACACGGACGATATTCTGGAATTCAATTTGGATAGCACGCCGGTGGACACTCGCGGGCAGCGGCCCTATTCCGAGCGATTCATCCACGGGTGCCTCTATCGAGCGCGGCCGGAAGTCATGGCCGTGTGCCACAACCACGCGCACGAGTTGCTGCCGATGGCGGTGACGAAAACGGTGATGCGCCCCGCTCTGCATTCAGCCGCCGTCATAGGCTATGAAGTGCCTGTGTGGGACATTCGCGATCATTTCGGCGACACCAGCATGCTGGTGACCTCGAACGAAATGGGCGATTCGCTGGCCCGTACGGTTGGAAGCGGCAAGGCGGCGCTGATGCGCGGCCACGGCAGCGTAATCGCGGGAACCACCGTGCAGGACGCCGTGTTCACCACGTTCTATTTACGTCTGAACGCGGAAGTCCTTATCAAGGCCATGTCCATGGGCGAAGCGGTCACCTATCTCTCGCCGGGCGAAGTCGATCGCTCGGGAGAGCTCCACAGCCAGCCCGTGTCACAGGGGCGCGCTTGGGAGGATTGGTGTTCGCAGGCGGGGGTTGGAGAGTTTTTGGCGAAGTGACGCGCAGCTGATTTTGGAATTGGATAGCACTGGATTCCGCCTGTGCGGGGCTGGTCCTTGGGAGGACTGCACCGCACGGCCTGAAGCCTGTGCTACTGTTTCCGCGGAAGCGCCGGTAGAGTGGAGGATCGATGCCCCATCTGAACCGTTGGTGGATCGCCGTGGCCGGAGTTTGCATGCAGATGGCCTTGGGCGCTGCTTACGCGTGGAGCGTCTTCCGTATTCCTCTCACCAGGCAATTCGGCTGGAGCATCACGGAAGTTACCTGGACGTTCCTGATCAGCTGGTTCTTTCTTGGCTGCAGCACGGTAGTGGGCGGGCTGTGGATGAAGCGCCGCGGCCCGAAAATGGTTGCGATCGTGGCGGGATTGCTATGGGGAGGGGGAGTTTTCCTCGCCAGCTTCTCTGCCGACCGGCTCTGGTGGCTCTATCTTACCTACGGAGTGATCGGCGGAATCGGCTTGGGGATGGGTTACATTGTCCCGATCACGGTTCTGGTGAAGTGGTTTCCTGACCGGCGCGGGCTGATCACGGGAATTGCGGTCGCGGGGTTCGGCGCGGGGGCATTATTTTCGGCACCCGCTGCGGGCTGGCTGATCCTGCATGTGGGTTTGATGCCGACATTCGGCTACCTGGGGGCGGCGTATGCGATTGTCGCGGTCGTCTCCGGTGCATTCATGCGCAATCCGCCCGAAGGCTGGACCCCGGATGGCTGGAAGCCATCCGCTTCGCAAATCTCGCAGCGTTCCGACCGTGACTATTCCCTGGGCGAGGCGCTGGGCACCTGGCAGTGGTGGGCGATCTGCGCGCTGATGTCTATCAACACGATGTCGGGGCTGTCAATCGTTACGCAGGCGTCGCCGATTTTTCAGGAGATGGGGAAGGCCAGCGCGGCCACGGCGGCCTTCTGGGTGGGCATAATCGCCATAGGCAACGGCGCGGGAAGAATTATGTGGTCCTGGATATCCGACTTGACGACGCGAAAAGCGGCATTTTTCCTGATGTATCTCGTCGAGGTGGCCGTGTTCTGGAGCTATCACAGCATCCATACGTTATCGATTCTAGTGGTCGCCACGTTCGTCGTGGCGATGTGCTACGGCGGAGCCTACGGGATTACGCCGGCGTTCGCAGCCGATTATTTCGGGCCTCGCGACGTCGGCTCCATTTTCGGATTGATGATGTTGCCGTGGGCATTCGCAGCGGTGCTAGGACCGCTGCTGTTCGCTTATTTGCGGCAGATCAGTGGAAACTACGTTGAGTCGCTCTACCTGATTGCGGGTCTGATGACCGTCGCGCTTATTCTTCCGATCCTGATTCATCCTCCGCAGGGCCGGAAAAGCGGAGACGCGCACCCGACCGGTGCCGCGCTTGAGGCGGAGGCGGAAGCCATTTCGCCGGAATGATTTATGCGGATCGGGCTCCGGCCCGTTGGGCTTCCGCTTCTGCCGAACTTCAATCGACACCAGACAGGCTGAAGCCTTTCCTACGGGCGGACTGGAAATGCGCCACGCAATGAATGACAATAGAGCGGCGGAGCTTGCGGACCGATACCGATGGAACCTGAAGATCACGAATCGAAATTATTCAGTCTGTCCGAGGCGGAGCAGGCCCGGCGGCAAGTCGAGCCGCTGTTGATTGACGCTATGCAGGGGCGCCGCGAGATGGGGGACCTGGAAGAAACGCTGAGCGCTATCGCCAACCGGATACAGGTTATGGGCGGAGTCACGATTGACTACGACGTTGCGGCGCGCGCGCGAGCCGACCTCAACCGCGTGGTGTCCAAGGTCAAAGAGGCTCTCGACCAGATCCATGCGACGGGTTGCATCGTGAAAGATCTCGATTCCGGTCTGGTGGATTTCCCCTCCGTGATCAAAAACGAAGAGGTTTATCTTTGCTGGCGGCTGGGCGAAGACCGCATCCGTTTTTATCACCGTCAGGATGAAGGTTTTTCTGGACGCAAGCCCATCGATCCGGGAGACACCGGACCGCAGCACCCGATCCAATAATAAAAACCAGCCCTCAGGAATGGCCGCGCCCCCAGCGTCCGAAAAGGAATATCGTGAACGAAAAATCCGCAAGCCGCCTAGCTCGAGCCGCAAGTCCGTATCTCCGCTCCGCCGTTCATCAGGAAGTGGATTGGTACGAGTGGGGCGATGAGGCATTTGCCCGGGCGCGCGCCGAGGACAAGCCCATCCTTCTCGACATCGGTGCGGTGTGGTGCCACTGGTGTCACGTGATCGACCGCGAAAGCTACGAGAATCCGCAACTCGCGTCGGTCATCAATCGGCTTTTCATTCCCGTGAAGGTGGATCGCGACGAGCGCCCCGATGTCGATGCGCGCTATCAGGCGGCCATCAGCGTGCTCTCCGGGCAGGGTGGCTGGCCGCTCACCGGCTTTCTATTGCCTGATGGCCGCCCGTTTTACGGAGGAACATATTTCCCGCCGGAGGACGCCATGGGCCGTCCCGGATTCCGCCGTATTCTCGAAGCCGTGGCGGCGGGTTTTCGCGACAAGCGTGCGGAAGTCGAAGAAGCCGCCACGCGTCTTGCGGAAGCGGTGGCGAAGACGGAGACGTTTGCCGGGGGGCGCGGGGCATTCGATTCGCGCGTGGCCGAGGATCAAGTTGATACGATCATGAACCTATTCGATCCGCGCAATGGGGGATTTGGCCGCGCGCCGAAATTCCCGCATCCCTCGGCGCTCGATCTGCTCCTGGAGTGTCACCAGTCCAGCGGGAGTTCGCGGATGCTGAATGTTGCGTCATTCACGCTCGAAAAAATGGGTTCGGGAGGCGTGTACGACCAGATTGGCGGGGGATTTCACCGCTACTCGGTGGATGAACGCTGGTGCGTGCCGCATTTCGAGAAAATGTCGTATGACAATTCGGAGCTGCTGAAGAATTTCCTGCATGGCTACCAGGTCACGCGGGAGCCGTTTTTTCGGGAAATCGCGGAAGGCATCATCGACTGGACGAATAGCGTTCTTTCGGACCGGGCGCGCGGCGGTTTCTACGCCAGCCAGGACGCGGATCAGACGCTGGACGATGATGGAGATTATTTCACCTGGACGCTCGGCGAAGTGCGCACAGTGCTGACGCCCGAGGAATCTCGCATCGTCGAGATGCGTTATGACGTTGAGCCGCATGGGGAAATGCATCACAACCCGGCGAAAAATGTTCTGTGGATTGCGCGTTCGATCGCCGAAGTGACTCGAACGATCGGCGGGGGCATCGACATGGCCGCGGTCCGGACGATCGTGGCCCGCGCCAAGGCAAAACTGCTGGCGGCGCGGGGAGCGCGTCCCGCGCCGTTCGTGGATACGACTCACTATGTTGCGTGGAACGCGATGTTCGTTTCGTCGTTTCTTGACGCGGCGGGAGTCCTTCGCGGAGAAAAGGGAGCGGCGTGCCGCGCGTTTGCGCTGAAGACGCTCGATCGCATGCTGGCCGAAGCCTGGAGCGACACGCGCGGATTCGCCCACCGCGTGGGCGGCGCGCGACTTGACGGATCGCTGGACGACCAGATTTTTGCGGGGATTGCGCTGCTGGACGCGTATGAAACGACGCTAGAGGCGAAATATTTCGACGCCGCCCGGCGCGCCACGGACTTCGCTATCGCCGAATATTTTGACGCCGAAGGCGGCGGCTTCTTTGACCGCGCTTCCGGAGCCACGCCCATGGGGGGCCTGGAAGTGCGGCGCAAGCCGCTGCAGGATTCGCCAACGCCCGGCGCCAATTCCGCCGCGGCCATTCTGCTCGATCGGCTGCACGGATATACGGGAGACGCGCGTTACGGTAAGGCCGCGAACGCAACGCTCGAAGCGTTCGCGGGCATCGCGCCGCAGTTCGGGATTCACGCCGCGAGCTACGGGCTCGCCGCTGTTCTGCACGCCCGCGGACCCTTTGAGGTTGTCATCACCGGTGCGAGCGACGATCCGCAGGCGGCGGAACTCGAACAGGCGGCGAATTCGATTTACCGGTTCGGTAAAGCCGTGCTGCGTGTCACGCCCGAGCGGATGGCTTCTCCCGGTGCACTTCCACCGGCACTGGCCGAGACGCTGCCGCATCTTCGCGCGGGCGTTGCTCAGGCGCTCGTGTGCGTGGGCACCTCGTGCCGTCCACCGATCAGCGATGCCGCCGCGCTCGTGGCGCTGCTGACGCAAAAGCCAGTCACTCTTTCCGCGGATTGACCCGTTCCCGCCGCCAGTTGCGAGTGAATCACGGCATACAAGCGAGCGATCGCGCCCACGACCGGGCACCAGGGCGCTGCATCCGAAGCGGCGATCACGATCAGGTCGGTCGTCCCGGGTCCCCACTGAACGGCTCCACCACGACGAGAAGCCTATTTCGCGGAAGATACCGCTATCGGGCGCGCGCCGTTGCGGAAATTCCGTTGGGAGGCGGAGCGTGCGATAATCCGGCCCATGGCCAGCGCCAGGAGGCTCTCCGCTCGCAAGACGTCAGCCCGAACTCGGCCGGGCAAAACCGCGGATCGTCTTCACATTTTGGCGAAGGAGCTTACGGAGATTGGCAGAAATTTCTATCAACGCGGATGGGTCTTCGGAACGAGCGGGAATTTCAGCGCAGTAGCGAGCGGGAAGCCGCTGCGCCTGGCCATCACGCCAACTGGTTTGGATAAAGGCGCGCTCGCGCCGGAACAGTTCCTGGAGATCGACGAAGCCGCGCGCGTCATCCGCGGTTCAGGGCAGCCCTCGGCGGAAACCGGTCTTCACCTGGCCATCGTGCGCGCGCGCGGGGCCGGGGCGGTATTACATACGCATTCTCTGTGGAGCACGCTACTTTCCGACGCCTGCTTTGCCGACGGCGCCGTAATGCTCGAAGGATTCGAGATGCTCAAGGGATTGCGCGAAATCCACACGCACGAGCATCGGGAATTTCTTCCCATCCTCGAGAACTGCCAGGACATCTCTCGTCTATCCAGCGAGGTTCAGGCGCTGCTGGCACGCCAGCCCGCCATACATGGATTCCTGCTGCGCCGCCACGGGCTCTATACTTGGGGCCGTGACCTGGCGGAAGCCAAGCGCCACGTCGAAATCCTGGAGTTCCTGTTGGAAATATTGGGACGATCCAGAAACGGAGTATAATTACGGCATTCCGCGATTGCCCGCGTGGTTGGGGGTAAGGAGTGCACCGCAATGGCTCTTCTCAGGATTCCGGACGAGCAGCGTTCCGTCAACGAAACGGCCGAGATCACCCGTTACCTCGCCAACCTGGGCATTGAGTACGAACGCTGGGAACCCGATGCGTCGCTGCCCGACGACGCCGGCGCCGAGCAAATCCTGGCAGCTTACGCGCCCAAGATCGCAGAACTCAGCGCGCGCGGCGGATACGTCACCGCGGATGTAATCGACGTGAATCCGCAGACGCCCGGACTCAGCGCAATGCTGACCAAATTCAACGTCGAACATTGGCACGATGAGGACGAAGTTCGATTCATCATCGCGGGCCGTGGCGTGTTTCATGTCCATCCCGAACACGGGCCGGTGGTCGCTATCGAGGTTGGAGCCGGCGACCTGATTCGCGTGCCGCTCGGGACTCACCATTGGTTCGACCTGTGCTCAGACCGGCGCATTCGCGCGATTCGTCTTTTCCAGGATCCCGCTGGTTGGACGCCACACTATACCGGGAGCGGCGTCGACCGTGGTTACGAGCCCGTTTGTTTCGGGCCGACTTACATTTCCGCTCGCCCGACGGTCCGCTAACGTTGGCGGCGCTTTCCGAAGGAAACTCGATTCAGGTAATTCTTCTGGACATCGAAGGCACGACCACGCCGATCGATTTTGTTTTGCGAACTTTGTTCCCCTTCGCCCGCCGAAGTCTCAAGCAATTTCTACGGGAGCACGCGGATGATCCCGGCGTTCGCAAGGATGTTGGCGCTTTGCGAGCCCAGCACAGGGCCGACGCGGCCGAAAAACTCAAGCCGCCGGACTGGGTGAACGACGCTCCGGGCGACGAGATTGCTTCGGCGGCCGCCTATGGCGCGTGGCTGATCGATCGCGACAGCAAGTGCTCCGCGCTGAAATCGCTGCAAGGAAAAATCTGGCAAGAGGGCTATCGCACGGGAGCCTTGCGGGGCGACGTATATCCGGATGTTCCGCCGGCCTTCGCTCGCTGGACGCGCCAGGGAAAGTCGCTGTGCATTTTTTCCTCGGGCAGTGTTCTGGCGCAGAAACTGCTTTTCGGAAGCACAGCCGCTGGAGACTTGACGGGCTTCCTGCGCGCTTATTTTGACACCACGACGGGGCCCAAGAATGCGCCGGAAAGCTATTCGCGCATCGCCGGGAAGCTCGCGCAAGCTGCCCCGGAAATTCTTTTCATTTCGGACGTCACAAAAGAATTGGACGCGGCAGCCGAAGCCGGCATGCAAACCGCACTGTGCGTGAGGGCGGAGTCCACAGGCCAAGTGGCAAGCCCGCACCGGACGGTGCGTTCGTTCGATGAAATTTTCCCTGGAACCTGACGCGCTGCAGTGAATAACTCGAGTAGGGTGAAGTCACGATCGCGCTTGCAACGCGGCCATGGTCCGCTCATGAACTTCTTCGGCGGAGCCGACGGCGTCGACTGGCGTGAGCAATCCGAGGTTCCTGTAGAACTGGACGAGAGGCGCAGTGCTGTGCTTGTAAGCTTCCAGCCGGATGGTGATCGACTCGGCGAGATCATCTTCGCGCTGCTGCAACGGGCTCCCGCAGTCATCGCAAATCCCCCCGGACTTGGGAGGTCGCCAGGTGACGTGAAAAACCGCGTGGCATTTTTCGCAGATGCGCCGCCCGCTCAGCCGCACGATAATCTCCGGCAAGGGCATTTCATAGTCCAGCACCGCGCTGAGGGGAAGTTTCTCAGTGTCCAGGAATGATTTCAGGTGTTCCGCCTGCGGCCGAGTTCGGGGAAACCCATCAAGCAAAAATCCTGCCGGGCGGCGCAGGCAATCCCCGCGCTCCTTCACCATTTCCCACACTGTAGCATCGGGAACCAGGTCGCCATGCCGCATGTACTTCATGGCCTCGACCATGGCGGGTGTTTGCCTGGATTCGTTCCGACTTCCGGCCGCGCGGAAGAGATCGCCGGTCGAGAGGTGACTGATTTCCAATTGCCGGCTGAGGAATTCGCCCTGCGTGCCTTTCCCCACGCCCGGCGCGCCCAACAAAATCAGCCGCCACGCGCTGCGGCCGTCTGCGGAAAGCGGCGGGGAATCCGGACGATCATCTTCAAACCATCCGCCGTGGACGTTTTTGTTATGGGCCGTCATCGAATCGCTCACTCTCCAGGACAATCTGTTCAAACATGCGCAACTCGGACTTGGGTGGACAGCGCCATGAGCTACCGAGACGCATGGACCAGCGCGTACCGCACTTCGACTTGTTCGCCTCCGGGGATCTTTTGCAGCCAAAACTCGAACGCGCCCGCCCGGGTTGAAATCGTGGTGGTTAGGAGAGGCTTGCTTACCCACGCCGCGCCCGGTAATTGTACGCCTGCGTATCCGGCGCCGATTTTCCAGCTCTTCTTGACAGCATACTCGAATTTGGCCCGCTCAAGAACATGGTGAAAACGGGCGGAATCACTGAGCGGCAAATAAAGGAAGTACACAGTTTCATTGGTGAATTTGGGAGTGAAACGAACGCGAAGCATCGACCAGGGCTGCAGGTAGGCGGCGCTGCCTGCGGCCGCGCCGGTGGCTTGCAGGTAGAGCAGTTCCTGGTCCCAACTGGCGTACTTGCCATCGTAAAGCGTTCTGCCGCCGCCTATAAAAAACTCGTGATAATTTCCATGAGCGAAGTCGACATAGCCGATGTCGGGATAGATCCACTTATCGCGAATCTGAAAAAACTCCAGATAGTGGAGAGTCCCAATGTGCGGAGTCACGAGGCTTTCTGAGGTGCGCGCCATGAAAAACGTTTCCGTCGGTGTTCCACCGGCCGTTGCGTTCTCGTCGGGCACGGGTGTCTGGGCGTAGCCCGCGGCAGCGCATCCCAGGCAGAGGAAGGCAGCATAGTTTAAAGCTCGCGAGAATACGCTCAAATGACGGGTCCTCCGACGCACCTCAATGCGCGCAACGATACACCACTCGTGACATTTTTTGGAAGGGGCAGTACGAAGGAGTAAACGAAGAGGACGCTCTCAGGGCGTCGAAACCGCGTGCGCAGGGGTGTGCGGGGATATTCTTTCCCGGTGATGTGGCCAATCGCTCTATGGCCGCCCGCCAGCCATCTGCAATCCAATTGCGCGAAAGCTGCCCGTTCCCTTGATCCAGCCTGTACGCTCGTCCACCTGAATTTGGAGCCAGAGATTGTTCCAGTCGTAGTAGACCATCTTCACACCATCCGGGGCATTGTCGGCCTGTTTCAGGGAAACCGGCGCCCAGGCCGCCAGGACCGTCACGGTTTGGCCGCTGGCCGGCTTCTTGATGATGTCGGTAGATTGCCACCAGGCGACGATGTGGCCGGGCAAAATGCTCAGGACCGCTTTCGGAGCGGCCACATCGTGGCTTCCGTACATTTTGATTTCACCCGCGGCGGGAGACGGGCCGGATTTTTTCCGGTCCGAGGGAGGCAAAGCGGAAAACGCGCTCTGATCCGGCATGATTTCGATGCGATGGCTCAGCACATTGAAATCGAGCAAGACCGAAAACTGGAAGAAGCCGGTATCGAAAGTGCGTGACAACGCGGCTCCGTCCGGCAATTGCGCGAAGCCGTCCACTCCGACCAGCGGCGGGGCGAATGGGACGAGGCGCGAAGATGTGGGATCAAAATAATAAATTAGATGGACCGGTTTTGCTCCGCTGCCGGACATCTCGTCGTGCGAAGTGTCGACATCCACGATTGCCTTTCCCGCATTCTGGAACGAGAAGATCCCGACATAGGTGAAGGGGTTCCCCGCCGGCGCGTCCTGCGAAAACTGCACGTCCCCGGTTTCGTTGCGAACCTCGAAACGCTGCACTCCGCTGGATTCCGTCTTTTCGCAAAGTCCCGTCTCCGACGCAACCAGCAGTCCGCCCTGCTGAGCGCAAAACAACTGGTAGGTATGTCCGCCGGCCCTAACAGTTGCTCCGGCCATGGCGCTGCCCATTGCGACGGAAGAAGCTTGGACGGAAAATCCCGAGAGAAGCGTAAGGAGAGCGAAACTTGTGAACGGCATAGACCGGGCCCCTTTGGCCTTTGGAAGATACTAACAAGCGGTCGGGACCGTCGATGACAAATTCAAATGGACGCATTCGCAGCGGCTCGCCGGAATCCGCCCGAAGAAAGCTCCCGTTTTGTGAATAGTCGCAGGCCAGTGTCCGGAAAGGCAGAATGCGCGCCATTCAAATGCATTCAGAACTCCAGGCGCATTTGAAACGCGATCATGCGCGGCGTGCTATCGCCGCCCAAGCCCACGCCGAGCAATCCCGTTGGCGGTGAGGTCGCATACGAGATGGCCCCAAACCCTGCCTGGGTGGAGGGTTTCCCGGGAATTCCGGCCAGCACCATGCTGGGAAGCGCGAAATTCGGGTGGTTGAACAAATTGAAAAATTGAACGTCGAAGCGCAGCTTCATCCGCTCCGTCAGCGGAAACCACTTCGTAAGATAAAGATCGCTCCACGCAAAATCGGGGCCCCGGAGGGCGTTTCGCCCGAGGTTGCCGAATTGGCAATTCTGCGGTGTGTCACCGCCATTGCACGCGCCTGTGCTCGGGTCCACAGTCGAAACAAACGCGTTGGGATTGAGCCATTGCACCGTTCCCGGCTGTGTGACGCCTGGAATGAAGTTATGGTCATACAGCGGCACCCCGGGAAGCACGCTGGCAAATTGTGGCCCGCCGCCGTTCACGATGCCGTCCCCATTCGCGGAGTAGGGCGTGCTCAAAACCGAGAAGGGAAGTCCGCTGTGCCAGAACACCGTTCCCGATACTTGCCATCCGTTCAGCGCGAAACCCAGCGAATGATTCCGGATTTTTGACGGCAATTGATAAACATACTGGGCGTTGAGATTGCCACGTATGTCGTAGTCGCACGGACCATAGTCCCTCGCTAACTCTCCCGGCAGCGGCGACAGGATTCCTCCCGAAGAAAATTGCAGGAAGCCGCCGTTGGATACCTCGTCCATGCAGTGGCTCCAGGTATAGTTGATTTGTCCCATCAACCCATTCCCCAGATGCTTCATGGCCGTCAACTGCAGGCCGTCATAGTGGCTGCTCGCGCCCGTGGAAAGCTGGGTGACGGCTCCGAAGCGCGCGTCGGTCGGCCGCGCGTAGGGAAACGGGGCAAAACATCCCTGGCAGACGGACTGGTAGCCGTTCACCTGCGTCAAGTACGGCTGATTCACCGATCGAGTGCCAACATATTGCGCCTTGAGACTCCCCGTGGTTCCCAATTCGTGTTCCAAACCGAGGCTCCACTCCATGAAGTAAGGCGCGCGGAGTTCTCCGCTCGGCACAGCCGTGAGGGCGACGGGCGGAAGGCACGTCGTAGGAGTCGACTGCGGAGAGGCGCAGGAAAGCTCGCCCTGCGCAAATCCTGCATTGAATGTTTGATTAGCCGAAAGGGCCGCGTCGACGGCGCTGTTTGCAATTCCTGGAGCGATGGCCGTGCCGCCCACGGTTCCGAGAAGCCCGCCCGCGAACGTCCGGACGTACGGCGGATTCACGCCGACCACGTCGGCGACGCTTCCCGGCAAAATATCGCTGAAAACGCCGAAGCCTGCGCGCAGCACGCTTTTGGGTTCGAATTGCCAGGCGATGGCGGTTCTTGGCTGCAGAATTGCGAAAGGGGTCGACGAGAAGATATTGCCGAGGCCGGTCTGTATCGCGGCGTTGAGCGGCTGATTCACATCGTGGGAAACGGAATCGAAAGCGCCCGGCAACCGCGCAAGTTGATCGTGTGGATTCAGCGGATTGGAATTCAGCGTGTCGCGAATCCCAAACGTCCACGTCAGCGTCTTGGTTGCTTTCCAAGTGTCCTGCGCATACACGTCGAGATTCAGGAAATTAAAAGGTTCGTTGGCGGACGTGGGGAAAGTTTCCGACGCCGTGGACGCGACGCCGTCGATGTATTGTTGCAAAGTCGAATATGTAACGGTCGGAACGCGGCCTTCTCCGAAATCGTAATCGTTCAGGCGAAGAATCCTGATATTCGTGCCGAAACGAAACTCGTGCGCGCCATGTGTCCAAGCGAGATTGTCGTTAATAAAGAATCGAGACGCGCGCCGGCCCTGAACCCAAGTATTGTCCAGTCCTCCGACCGTTGTGAACGGATTTGCCCCGGTCCCTTGCAAGACGATCGGAAAGGCGTCCAGCGTCTTCTGAAAATCGCTTGGGCCGAAGAGGCTGGCGTACCAGGAAAATGCGGGGTTGAAATAGTTCACAAGATTTTGGGAGAACACGTGTGTGTAGCCAGCTGCAAAGGAATAAAGCGGTTGGGGAGAAACCGAATCGAAGAGCGGATTGATCGGATCGGTGTAGGCATCCTGAACGCCGGTGTCGGTCTGGAATCGGTACCAGGTCGTGTTTTTTTCGTCGATGTTGTAATCGATTCGCAGGGTCTGTACCTGTTCGTGATCGTCGCTGGAACGCGAGACGCTCTGGCGATTGGCGCAGCCTATTCCCTCATTGGCCGGCCCTCCAGGTCCTAGCGGACAGCCGAGCATCGCCTGCGGCGTTCCGAGGACATTTCCGTAGAGCGAAAACATGTTGGCGTAGAACGGTGTCTCGCTCGACGGGACGTGCTGCAAAACATAACTTTGAAACGCCGGAGTGGGCACCGTAGCGGCGGTAACGATGGGCAGCGCAATCCGCACCCATTCGCTATCGAAGAAGAAAAACAGTTTGTCGTGCACGAGGGGCCCGCCGAGGCTTCCTCCGAAGTGGTTGACCGTCGATCCCGGTTTATGATTTCCGGGCGTGGCGTTCGTGAAGAAATCCGCGGCATCCAGCTTCGCGCCATTCCACAATTCGTATAAGTTTCCGTGGAAGTTGTTGGAACCTGACTTCGTGACGTAGTTGACCTGGGAGGCTCCATAACGCCCCTGATCGACACCATAGGAAAGCGTGTTCACGGTCACTTCGGAAATCGAATTGAGTCCCAGGACGAGGTTGGTCGAGAGTCCGCTATTTAGATTGGTCAGTGGATCGTTGGTCTCCAGGCCGTCGACGATGTAGCCGTTCGATAGCGCCGGCAGCCCGTTGAACTCCACGTTGCCGTACCCGTTGGTGCCGCCGACGAAATCGTTGCCGCTGCCGGCTGTGTTGATCAGCGCCCCGGTGGCGAATTGCAGCGGATAGGTCAGGTCGCCGCCCGGATTGGGAAGATTTTCGAGCGCCGGTGCTCCCAGGGTGGTTGAGGTATTTGCATTTTCCGGATTCAAAATGACAGCTTCGCCGTTCACTTCAATGCTTTCCTTGGACTGGGCCACCTTGAGAACGAAGTCGGCCGTTTGCTTCTGGCCGAGGGCGGAAGTCACAGACTCATTCTGCTGGGGCTCGAAGCCCTGCGCTTCCACCCGCACCGTGTACGTGCCCGGCCTTAGCTGTGTGAAGTTGAATCTGCCGGAGTCGTCGGTGGTGGCTGTTCGCTGCAGGCCCGTGTCGGCGTCGCGGATCGTCACAGTGGCGCCCGGCACGGCCGCGCCGCTGGCGTCGCTGACCTGTCCGACAATCGCGCTGGTGGTTTCGCCCTGAGCGAACACCCGCGCCGGAAACGTTGCGGCAAGAAGCATCAGGAAAATCACGAGATGGATAGCGATCAGCCGGAAAGATGAAAACCGTTCGATGGAGGGAGGCGTCATCGTCGCGGGAGACATTGCACGTCCAGCGCCGATCCATTAACCGGCACTAGCCACTTATATTAACCTGAATTAATAAACAAGGTAAAGCATAGTTTATGATGTTCGCAGGGCAAGCTTCGGACTGTCTGGTTCTTGTCCATCTGGAATTCAGCCAAACGGGCTGAATAGCCTGCGGAAAAAATCGCCCCATCCGTTTGTCATTCCGGGCGGAGCGAGGAATCTCTCTTTCTTTTCTGGCAGCTGAGCCCAGGAGAGATTCCTCGCTCCGCTCGGAATGACAAAGCCGAGTACTTTTTCCGCAGCCTGTGAAGCCTGTTCCATCGCAGCTCGCCAGCCCACCCGACGTTCCGATCGATTGGAAAAATGGAACGCTCGATCCAGAATCAGATGATAGAATGCGGGTCTTAATCAGCATGGTTGTGCATCAGGGCGTGAGATGCCGGCGGCGTTGTATTGCGCACCCGAAGATTTTGCTGGACCGCTTGACCCGCGGATCAATGAAATTTGAAAGAGGAGCCATTCACAATGTTCTGGAAACCAAGGGAACTCATGCGGTCGGCGAAGATCGGACTGGGATTAGGATTGCTCGTCTCTTGCCTGGCGGCGCCCGCTGCGCCCGCGCAATATCCCACGCAATCCCAGGTCGGCAAGGACGGGACCACCGTGATGCTGGAGGACTATGCGAATCCGCCGCTTTCCAGCGCCACGCACGGGGGTGCCAATTCTACGGAAATTAATTTCAAGGGGCAATTGGGCCGCGTGACGGCCATGCGCGCGGAGCCCGCGAACGCTCCTCTGGCAGGCTCGCGGATTTTTGTCGACGATCAGAGCAGCACGATCTACATCCTCGATCTGAAGACCAAGAAATTTACGCCCTACCTGAATTTTCTCGATATTTTCCCGAAATTTGCGTCCGACAAGGGCAATGCCAGCGGCATCGTTTCCATCACGTTTGATCCCGCCTACGCAAAAAATGGAAAATTCTATACCGTGCACGTCGAGAATCCGGCGCTTCCTGGATCCGCCGCCCCAATGAATACGAAAGTCCCGAGTCTGAACCTCACGGGCTATACCACGACGGACACGGTCAATCCGCCCGCGGGTCCGGTTCATCTGGAGTCCGTGCTGATCGAATGGACCGACACAAACATTCGCAATGACACGTTCGAGGGCACCGCGCGTGAGCTCCTGCGTGTGGGATTCGATCGCAATCATCCCATGGACGACACCGTCTTCAATCCGCTGGCCAAGCCGGGCAGCAGCGATTACGGAAATCTTTACATCGGAGTAGGCGACGGCGCGCAGGGTGAAACGCCCGGTCCTTCGCATACTATTCCGCAACAGCTCAATACTCTGCTCGGAAAAGTCCTTCGCATCACGCCGGACATCAATCTGCGGCCGAAGGACATGCTCAGTCCCGACGGACGCTATCGCATTCCCTCCACAGGGCCGGACCCCAATCCGTTCGTGAATGTGGCGGGGGCTCGCGGCGAAGTCTACGCTTATGGCTTGCGGCATCCGCATCGCTTCGATTGGGACCCGGCGTCGAAAACTCTTCTGGTGATTGACATCGGCCTGCACTACTGGGAAGAAGTCAACGTTCTGGCCAAGGGCGCCAACTACGGCTATCCGGAGCGCGAAGGCAACGAACAGTTGTTTGTGGACGATGCGGGAAAAACCGGCAGCCTGATGACCCCGCCCGTAGCATTCCCAGATCGCGATCTTCTGAAAGTGGACGGCATCGATGAACCGGTCGTCCCGATTTATCCGGCGGCGGTCTACAGCCACTGGGAAGGCGATTCGATCGGCAGCGGCTTCGTGTACCGCGGCAAGCTCATGCCGCAGATGCGCGGAAAATTTATTTTCAACGACATGACCACGGGCCGAATTTTTTACACCGATCTTGGCCAGATGCTGGCCACGCATGGGCAGCGCAATCATCAGGCGCCGATTCATGAGCTGCAAATCATGTACAAGAGCCCGTATGACACTGCTCACCAAACGGCCGTGAAGCGCCGTATGTTCGACATTGTTGCCGAGACCTATGCGCACAAGGGAGGAATGCCCGGTGAAGACCGCGTCCTTCCCGGTGCGGCAGCGGCCACCACCGGCTGGCGCGATGCGGATCACAAGCAGCCCAAAGCGGATCCTGAGGGCGTTCCTTACGGCGGCGGACGCGCGGATATCCGCATTGTTATGGGTGGCGACGGCGAAGCCTACGTGCTGAGCAAGTCCGACGGCATGATCCGGAAAATTACCGCTCTCGTCAGCCCGCCTCCCGCTGCGAAATAGGCGTCGTGTCCTGCTCTCGAGCGGGGCTTCAATCGAAATCGGACCGCCGCTACCAAGCGAAGGACAGGTTTCAGCCTGTCTGGGCTTGATTTTTGCCGGGTTCGAAGAAAGCCATGAGAAGTCGAAAGGAGCCAGGCTGAAGGCTGTCCTACCGGCGCCGCGACCTCAGACAGTGCTGAAGGCTGAGAAGCGCAGGTATCTCTCGCGAAATGCCTCTTGCGTATTCGTACAACCGAAGTACGCAAGGAGTACTCTAATGGTGTGGGACCATTTTCGATGATTCATGCGGGCCTGATGTTCGTTGCCTTTTTGGGCGCCGTCGCTGGGCTTTCCTTGGCATTTCTTTCGCAGCGCTACTGGTTTGCGCAGGCGTGGAAATTTGCGGGCCGGGTCGATCGCGCGGCGTGGCGCAAAGCGATCCGCGGTGCGCTGATTGCCGTGCTGGCGATCATCGCTCTTGCGGCGCTGGCGGCCGTGACGAGGGACACGCGCGGGGGCGTCTCCCGCGGGTCATGGTGGACGGCCTTTTTCGGGCTTGTGGCTGACCAGCTCAATTGTTTCTTACCTGTTTATCAAAACGATCGCCGGCGCGGAGTGGGCGTGGAAGCGCTTGCGAACGTCCGCTCCCCTCAAAACGCCGTCTCCGCGTGCGCCGGAAATTCTCGTGGCGGCCAACCCGCCCGCCGATCCTATGGATCATTCCCGGCGTTATTTTTTTCAGGCTGCGGGCGTGATTGCCGGCGCGGTGCCGTTTGTCAGCGCGGCGTACGGTTTTGCGTCGGAGCGATTCCAGTTTTACGTGCGCGAGGTTGAAATTCCCATCGCCAATCTTCCCCTCGGATCTCGACGGGCTGCGCATCACGCAGCTGAGCGATATTCATATCGGGTCGTACATGCCCGTCGCGCAGGTGCGCCGCGCCGTCGGCATGGCCAATGAATTGGGCGGCGACCTGACCGTGGTCACGGGCGATTTTCTGACCAGGCAGGACGGACCCGCTCGAGGATTGCATCGCGGAACTTTCGCGCCTGCGCGCGCCGCTGGGCGTCTGGGGATGCAACGGAAACCATGAGATTTACGCGCGAGCGGAGGCAGAAGTCGGCGGACCTTTTCCAGAAATTTGGAATGAAGCTGCTTCGCCAGGAAAACGCCGAGCTGCGCTGGAAGGGAAGCGCATTCAACCTGATCGGCGTGGACTACCAGCGCCAGCGCGACGCCGACGGGAATCGCGCTGCCGATGCTGGTCGGCCTCGCAGCCGCTTGGTTCGGCGCGACGTCCCCAACATTTTGCTTTCGCACAATCCGAATTCGTTTCCGCGCGCCGCCGAATTGGGCATCGAACTTTCGCTCGCCGGACACACGCACGGCGGCCAGGTGCGCGTTGAAATCCTCGATCATCGCTGGAGCCCGGCGGAATTTCTCACGCCCGTATGTCGCGGGCTTGTACCAGCGGCCGCTGCTTGCGCCGTCGCATCTGAACGATGACGAGATCGCGCGACTCGGTCCGGCCTCCAGCCTCCAGATCTGCAAGCTCCAGCGCATCTACGTCAATCGCGGCCTCGGCACGATCGGCGCGCCCGTCCGCCTGGGCGTCCCCCCGGAAATCACGCAGATCACCTTGCGCCGCGCGGTTTAAATAGCACAGGCTTCAGCCTGTGTGGTTTCAATTAGCGTCCTGTTCGGATCTAAACCAGACAGGCTGAAGCCTGTCCTACCTGGATCCTACTTGGGTCGTTGCCGTGCGCGCAGTGCGGTGCGATAATTCGGCGTCACGAGAGACAGAAGCTCCGCGAGCGGAGACTCTTCAGGGGGAAGCGATGGGAGTGCGAGACGCTTGGGTTGAGAAGCGGTTGACGGAAACGGCGGCGGCCAACGGCACGCGCAACGTTTCGCAGATGCACTACGCGCGCCAGGGCGTGATCACCGAAGAGATGGAATACGTGGCGCGGCGCGAAAAGATCGAGCCGGAACTGGTGCGCAGCGAAATCGCGCGCGGCCGGGCGATCATTCCCGCGAACATCCATCACAAGTCGCTGGAGCCGATGGGCATCGGCATCGCCTTCAAGTGCAAGATCAACTCGAACATCGGCAACTCGGCGACGACTTCGCGACATCGACGAAGAGCTGAAGAAGCTGCATCACTCGGTGCACTACGGCGCGGACACGGTGATGGACCTGTCGACGGGCGGCGACATTCCCACGATTCGCAAGGCGATCATCGAGGCTTCGCCGGTGCCGATCGGCACGGTGCCGATTTACGAAGCGCTGTCGCGCGTGAAGCGCACGGAAGATCTGAGCATCGGGCTGATGCTGGAAGTGATCGAGGAGCAGGCCGAGCAGGGCGTGGATTACATGACGATCCACGCGGGCGTGCTGCGCGAGTTCGTGCCGCTGGTGCGCAACCGCATCACGGGGATCGTGAGCCGCGGCGGGGCGCTGCTGGCGCACTGGATGAACACGCACAAGAAGGAAAATTTCCTGTACGAGCATTTCGAGGCGATCTGCAAGATTTTCAAGAAGCACGACGTGAGTTTTTCGCTGGGCGACGGCTTGCGGCCGGGGTGCCTCGCGGATGCGAGCGACGCGGCGCAATTCGCCGAATTGAAAGTGCTGGGCGAGCTGACGAAGAAAGCGTGGGAGCACGACGTGCAGGTGATGATCGAAGGTCCGGGGCACATTCCGATGGACCAGATCGAGCTGCAGGTGAAAAAGGAAATGGAGCTGTGCCACGAAGCGCCGTTTTACACGCTGGGGCCGCTGGTGATCGACATCGCGCCGGGCTACGACCACATCACCAGCGCGATCGGAGCGGCGATGATCGGCTGGCACGGCGCGTCGATGCTGTGCTACGTGACGCCGAAGGAGCACCTGGGATTGCCGAACGCGGAAGACGTGAAGCAGGGCGTGATCGCGTACAAGATCGCGGCGCACGCGGCGGACGTGGCGCGGCACCGTCCGGGCGCGCGCGACCGCGACGACGCGCTTTCCTACGCGCGGTTCCTGTTCGATTGGAACAAGCAGTTCGAGTTGTCGCTCGATCCGGCAACGGCGCAAGGCCATGCACGACGAAACGCTGCCGGACGATTTCTACAAGGACGCGAAATTCTGCTCGATGTGCGGCCCGAAATTCTGCTCGATGAACGTGACGCAGCTGGCGGAATCGGCCGGCGGGCAGGACCAGTCGGAGCGCCAGCAGAAATTCGTGGAGTTGCTGGCGAAGATCGAGAAGTAGCGACAGGCTTTCAGCCTGTCGGCTTTCTGACTTGCAGGTCAAGATTGAAGCGAAACAAGTCAAACCCGACAGGCTGAAGCCTGTCCTACTGAACCATGTCCAGAACCCGACATCCAACGAAACACTCCGCGAAGAATTCAACCGCTGGGCCGAAGCCGGCCGCGGCGAGGGCATGGAAGAAGAGCCATCTCCCCATCGTCCTGCCGGTTCTCGACCAGATGAATCTTGCGCCGGACGAAAATGTCCTCGACGTGGGCAGCGGCGCGGGCTGGCTCGTGCGCCTGCTCGCCGAGCGCGTGCCCGAGGGCCGCGTCATCGGCATGGACATTTCCGACGAAATGGTGCGCCGCGCGCGCCGCAAGTACGTCGCGGTGGAAAACGCCATGTTCGTGGTCGGCGCGGCGGACGAAATTCCCTGGGACGCCAATTTCTTCACGCACGCGATTTCGGTCGAGTCGGCCTATTACTGGCCCGATCCGGCGCGCGGCCTGCGCGAAATTCACCGCGTGCTGCGCGAAGGCGGCACCGCGTGGATTCTGATCAACTACTATCTCGAGAACCCGCATTCGCCATCAGTGGGCCGAAGCAGTTTGCCACGCCCGCGCACTTGCTGAGCGCCGAGGAATGGGAGGCGTTGTTCCGCGACGCGGGCTTCACCGATGTCGCGCATCGCCAGATTCCCGATCCCACTCCCGCGCCCGAATCCTACACGGGCCGCTGGTTTCGAGATGCCGCTCAGCTCCGCGCCTTCCGCCAAGTGGGCGCACTGCTCGTTCATGGGACGAAAGTGAATCCAAGTTGGAGATCAGTAACGTCGCGGCAGCGGCATCGATTCCGCAAAGTGATATTCTATGAGAGTAGGGAAACGGCGTTCGTGTTTGACTCGCCTTGCCGGGGATGGATATACTCCCCATTCCTAAGGGACTAGAGGAGACACATGGGCGTTCTCGATCAGCGGTTTGAAAAAAACTTCATGATTTCTTCGGTGGACTACGTGTTCAACTGGGCGCGCAAGTCCGCCATCTGGCCGCTGACCTTCGGCCTGGCGTGCTGCGCCATCGAGATGATCGCCTCGACCACGTCGCGCTTTGACATTGCGCGGTTCGGCGCCGAAGTGTTTCGCCCCTCCCCGCGGCAATCCGACCTGATGATCGTGGCCGGCACGGTGACCCTGAAAATGGCGCCGGTGCTCAAGCGCGTGTGGGACCAGATGCCCGACCCCAAGTGGTGCATCTCGATGGGCGCCTGCTCCAGCGTGGGAGGGCCTTTCAACGCCTATTCCGTGCTCCAGGGCGTCGACCGGATCGTTCCTGTGGATGTTTACGTGGTTGGGTGCCCGCCTCGCCCGGAAGGCCTGATCTACGCGCTGCTGAAGCTGCAGGACAAGATCGACCAGATGTCCCTGGCGAAGCGGCCCACGGAAATCCGGCTGCACCCAGGCATGGCGGAGGACTTTAAGCGCAATGTGATGGTCGCGCAGACGCCCTCGCCGCGCTGACACGGCTGTAGCCCGCGTCTTCAGAAGCGGGGATTTATGCGGCGTCGGAGAAACCCTCGCCCGGCGCGGAAGGCGAGCCTACAAAGCCAGGACAATTCTAGCAATCTGCTGAAGGAGTTGGCGAATGGGTTTTGTGCGTGCGGCGCGAAAAGATGAGATTCCGGCGGGCTCGATCCGCGAGTTTCAAGTCGACGGCCTGACGGTGGCTATCGCCAACATAGGAAACAAGTTCTACGCGATGAATAACACCTGCCTGCACCGCGGAGGGCCCCTCGGTCAGGGTGAGCTTCACGGCGTTGCCGTCACCTGCCCCTGGCACGGCTGGCAATACGACGTGACCACCGGCAAACTGGTCATGAACCAGACGATCGGGGTTAAGACCTATACGCATCGAGGTGCGGGGCGAGGATCTCTGGATTGAAGCGAGTTAGGTCACGGATCCTCAAGAGTGTCGTCTCCTTCCTAAGTTATTAAAAAATAATGACATAACTTGCTATCGCTGGCCGCTTGTGCGTGCGCAAATTCTCTTGAGTCCGATTTTGCGGACCATGCGTCTAATTGTATAGGGCTGATGGAATCATGGGCTATTCCCATTACGGGATAGCCCAGAAATGCACGAATTTTTGCACAACGGGCGAGGTCCCGTGTATAGTGTCCGACCGACTCAACTCTCGGAGAACGATCATCATTCGGAGGCTGCCCGGTTTGACGACAATTCGCCCACCGGCAAAGCGAGGGCATTGGATTTTTTCGGTCAATCCTCATCATTATCATTGGGATACGCTGTTTGTGAAGGGCAAGGAGATGTGGAGGGGGGCTGGGACGCGTCCGGACGCGATTCGCGCCCTGAAACAGGTGCGCAAAGGTGATCGCGTGCTTTGCTACCACTCCGCGCCCGAGAGGGCTCTCTACGCGATCGCCGAGGTTACGCGCGATCCCTACCCTGATCCGCACGACCGGGAATCGAAAATGATGGTTGCGGACCTGCGCGCCATGGAGCGCCTGCCCCGCCAGATTACCCTGGACGAACTTCGGAACAACGCCTCCGTGCGCAAGGTCAAGTTCCTGAAGAACGTGCGCCTGATCATTTCGCCGGTCACGGAAGACGAGTATCAGGAGATCCTGCGCATGGCGGGCATTGTCGCGACGCCGGGCCTGCCGCTGCCGTAAGATTGCGGGTGACTGCGTGATTCGTGACTGGTGACTCGTGAAAGCCGCTTTCTCTATTGCGAGCTTGCCAGGTTGTTCCCGCAAAATTCTTCCTCCGTTGGCTTCCTGATGCTCACCGATCATGATTGTGCTATTTTGAATGAGACTTCCCTGATGCCTGAACTTCCTGAGGTTGAAACTGTTGTGCGCGGACTGCGTTTGTCGCTTGCCGGGCCGCACGATTGTCGAAGTGCGCTTTGGCAAAACGGACTTCGTGGATGATCCCGCGGACGATTGCGGAACGCCTTCCCGGGATGCGCGATCGCGGATGTAACGCGCCTGGGCAAATTCATCTGTATCGGGCTGGAAGCCCTGCGGCGCGACAGTGCCGCTCCACTGTTCGCAGCTCTACCTCATCATCCATCTGGGAATGACCGGCCAGCTGACGGTGATTCGATCCGGCGAATCCGTTGCGCCGCACACGCATGGTTTTTTTGTTCTCGACGATGGCCGCGAGCTGCGCTACACGGACATCCGGCGCTTTGGCCGCATGCTTCTCGTCCCGGAATCGGAATTGGCGGAATTCACGGGGCAGCTTGGGAAAAGAGCCGCTCGAGATCAGCGCAGAAGAATTTTGCCGTTATTTTGGATCGAGGCGCGCGCGCGTGAAGGCGTTGCTGCTCGACCAAAAAGTCTTGCGCGGCATCGGCAACATCTATGCGGACGAGAGCTTGTTCCGCGCGCGCCTGCATCCGGCGCGCATCGCGCGAAAATCTGACGAAAGAAGCAGCTTGCTGGCGCTGCACGGCGCAGTCCGCCAGGTTCTGGCCGAAGCAATCCGTTTCGCGCGGCTCCTCCATTTCAGACTACGTCGATTCCGAGGGCAAGCGCGGCGAATTCCAATTCCGGCATCGCGTGTACCAGCGTGACGGAAAGCCGTGCTTTCGCTGCAAGTCCAAAATTAAGCGCATGATCGTTGCGGGCACGGAGCAGCCATTTCTGCCCACGCTGCCAGCCCGCGCCGCGAAGCCGCAGCGTGTCGCGGAAGAAAGCGTGAAACGCACGGAAGCACGGGGATCAACACTCGTCCTGATTGGTTCATCTAAGATTGTAGGCGATCATCCGCACAGATCCGTCTGCAACTTCGTGCATCCGCGTTTGCAACTTGCGAACTTCCGTCCGGCATGAAAATCGGCTTCGACACTTAAACTCAAAATGAATCTGTGGATTTGCCGTTCTTCAGGTTAAAATCCCTGCCGTCGGAGGGCAATCGTGCGCGCCGTCATCCAGCGTGTTACCGGCGCCAGTCGTCACCGTTGACGGCCGGGTTGCCGGAGAAATTGGCGCAGGTCTGCTGGTTCTGCTGGGTGTCGGCCGGACGGACAATCCGGAAGCGGCCGCGTATCTTGCCGAGAAAATCGCAAATCTGCGAATTTTTTCCGATGAAGCGGGCAAGATGAACCTTGTCCCTGCTGGACATCGGCGGTTCCGCGCTGGTGGTTTCGCAATTCACTCTGTATGGAGACACGCGAGGGGGGCGGCGGCCTTCGTACATTCAGGCCGCTCCGCCGGAGGAAGCCAGCGCGTCTCTACGAGGAATTTGTCCGGTCGATGCGCGCGCTCGGCGTGCCGGTGGAAACCGGAGTGTTCCAGGCGCACATGCAGGTCGAGCTGGTGAACGACGGGCCGGTCACGATTCTGCTCGATTCCGAGAAAACGGATTGAACAATCGATTTTCCGTGGCTGCGCGGGCGAGACGCCGGGACTTTTCCGATCCACGGAGCCGTTCCGGGTTTGCCGGCGAAAATCGGTTTGGCATTTATATCGGAGGGCGATATAATATGGTAGTGTCCACCGGCACGATGACAGCCGCGGAATTTCGCGCCCTTGCGGAATTCCGATATCAAATACGGATTATTTCTGAATGGCAGCGAGGAAGCGGCGCGCAACGCGGACCTCGAGCCGCAGCAGTATCTGCTCATGCTGGCCCTGCGCGGGCTGCCGGTCGGCCGCGAGCCCAGCATCCGGGAGCTTGCCGAGCGCATGCAGTTGCGCCACCACAGCGTCGTGGAACTGGTGGACCGCCTCGAAAAAAGGCAAATCCTGCGCCGGGAGCGGTCGCGGGACGGACCGCCGCCAGGTGATTTTGCATCTGACTCCGCGCGGCGAAAAGATTCTCACACAGGCTCGCCAAGCAGCGGATTTCGGAGCTTCGCACGGCCGCGCCGGCGCTGGTCCGCGCGCTGACGGCGGTGATCCGCTCGACGCAAGCAGACCCAGCACGCTCGCGCGATAACGATAGTGACGGCCGCAGGATTACAGCGCCTCCCGCCCTGGGCTTTTCCGGCAAACTATGGCGTTAAAGACGGCGGGAAATGGAGAGGTACGTCTCTGTGAAGTTTTTCGACTCGACCGAGCGAAGCCTGAAGAGCGGATCAGGCTCCGGTTCGATTTCGTCTCGGCTTTATTTCCTTGCTGGCTTCGGTTGTCGGCGTCATCGCCGGGTTGCGTTGCGTTTCTCCTCTACAACCTGATCGGATTTTTCACCAATCTCGCGTTCTACCACGTCTGGTCCTTCCATTTTCGCAGCGCGGCGGAAAATCAGCTGGGACTCGTGGGTGATCATCATTCCGGTCATCGGCGGACTCATCATCGGGTTCATGGCGAAGTACGGCTCGCCGAAAATCAAGGGGCCACGGCATCCCCGAGGCGATGGAAGCCGTTCTCACGTCCAAAAGCCGCATCGAAGCCAAAGTCGCGATCCTCAAGCCGATTTCGGCGGCCATCGGCATTGGCACCGGCGGCCCGTTCGGCGCCGAGGGGCCGATTATTCAAACCGGCGGAGCGTTCGGTTCGCTCGTCGGCCAATTGGTTTCGACCACGGCGTCGGAGCGCAAAGTCTTGCTGGCCTGCGGCGCGGGCGCCGGCCTGGCCGCGATGTTCAACGCTCCGATTACCGGAGCGCTCCTGGCCATCGAGCTTCTGCTTTTTGAGTTTCAGGCGCGCTCCTTCATTCCGCTGATGCTTGCCAACGCGCTGGCCGTTGCCGTCCGTCTACGATTGTTCGGCGATGAGACCATGTTTCACGTCGGCAGTTTCGACTACGATCTCATCCACGGAATCCCCTTTTATCTGCTTCCTCGGCTTGATTTGCGGGCTGGCGGCGATCGGTTTTGCCTCGGCTCTGAAATTCCTGGAAGAATTTTTCGACCACATGAAGAAAATTCCGACCGTGCTGCATCCGGCGCATCGGGGCGCTGGGCCTGGGCATTGTCGGTTATTTTTTCCCGCGCGTGTTCGGCCCGGGTTACGAAACCATCGGGGATGTCCTGAACATGCGCCTCGCGCTGACGGCGGTGGTGCTGCTGCTGGTTTTCAAGGCGGCCGTCGTGTTGCTTTCGCTCGGCTCGGGAACTTCGGGCGGCACGCTGGCGCCGATGTTCATGATCAGCGCCGCGATCGGCAGCACGTTTGCGATGGTCGTGAACTATTTGGTTCCCGAGCGCGCATCTGTCCGTGGGCGCGTACGCGGTGGCGGCCATGGGCGCGCTGTCTGTGCGCCTGCGCGCGCGCGACATTTACGTTCATGGTTTGCGCGATCGAAACTACGCACGATTTCCATGCGGTGCGTGCCGGTCATGCTGGTTTGCGTGATTGCCGACGCCATTGCCGTGCGCTATATGCCGAACTCGATCATGACGGAAAAACTGGCCCGCATGGGCTTTGGCACCGGATCAGGATTACGAAACGCAACTCGCTCAAGCAGCTCAAGGTCGACGACGTCATGGCCCGCGACGTCGCCACGGTCCTGCCGGAAGAAAGCGTCCGCGAAGTCGCCGACCGCTTTGCAAACGGCGATCTGAAAACTTCGCGCCACCACGCGCTGCCCATCGTGGATTCCGCCGGGCGCCTGCAAGGCCTCGTCACGCAGGGCGATTTGCTGCGCGCGCTGCAGGCGGATCCGGAAGGCAAAATGAGCGTGCTCGATGCCGGCACGCGCTCGCTTGTGGTCGCCTATCCCGACGAGCGCGTTTTCGACGCCGTGACGAAAATGCTCGAGAATAATATCGGCCGTTTGCCGGTGGTCGATCCGCAAAGACCCGCAGAAACTGGTCGGCTACATCAATCGCGCGAACGTGATGGGTTCGTGGCGCGGCCATTTGCACGAGGAATCGGTCCGCGAACACGGCTGGTTGCGAAACCTGCAATCGATTCCCGAGAATCGAGGCAATAGCGGCGTCGCCATCGGACGGGTCGAGTCCCTCACCGACGATGAAATCCGCCTCACGCTGAATTCGCATTCCAGCGGCCCTGCCGAAGAGTTTGCGCTGAGCGCGCCCGTGCGGGGAGTATTTCTGGGGGACGAAGTCCGCGTGAGCTACCGGAAAGAGAACGGCCGCAAGGTCGCCGTGCGGATCGAGGAGCTTTCCAGCAGGCAGTAGCAGTGAGTGGCACGGGCTTCAGCCTGCGGGTTTTAGGTTTGCAAGGACTAACCCCCGCAGGCTGAAGCCTGCGCCACAACCCACCTAAAATCCTCCGCCGCCACCGCCGCCCATCCCGCCGCCCGAAGATCCGCCACCGCCGAAACCCGAACCGCCGCTGCTTCGCGGAGCGGAAGCCATCACCGAACTCGCGCGCATCGGTCATGTTGTCCAGGCTGCTGACGAACATGATCGGATAAAATCCGCCGTTGTAGTAGCCGCCCTGGTACCACGAGGGCGGCTGCGAATAAATATTCTGGAATGCGCCGACCCATTTCTTTTCCACGCCCAGCGCCATCGCGAACGGCAGAAACTTCTCGAATGTTTCCGGAGTCTGGCTGATCCGGTCCATGTGATCGGCTTCGACGTGAGTCAGAAAATCCTCGAAGCCCAGCACGCCCGCCAGGGCTTTTGCCCCGTCGGCCGTGCGCGCCGGCATGAACCATCCAAATCCGGCGATGATTCCACGCCGAAAGAATCGCCGCGACGAAAAACGGCGCCGGCGCCATTCCCATTTTTTGCGAGAGCGCGTTGCCCATGAAGAACAGCAGCACGCCCGCCGCGATTCCCCCGCCGACAAAGCCGCTGCGCACGTAATCGGGCCGGTGCTGGAAATAGCCGCGCTCCATCAGCGCGTCGAAAATGCCGTTCTTGATGCCGGGGAGATTCTTGTAAAACTCATTCTGCAGGCTGGAAAGATCCACGTCGGTTTGCGCGCCATTCGAGAAGATTCCCGCGAGCAGCAGCCAATCTCGTGCGCCTTCAGGCCGGTCCATTCCTGCGAGCCCCTTTTTCAGGTGGAAGACGTATTCCTTGTTGTGGAGCAGGCCCATCATTTCCGACTTTTCCTTTTCTTCGATGACGATGTACCCGCGCACGGCGAGGTCCACGATCGTGGCCGTGATGTCCCGCATCGCCGCGTTCTCATCCACCAGCGTGCCGGCTTCCGCCGGACTCATTCCCTCCGGCGGCGCGTACTGCACGGCGACCGGGCCGACTGCGCGGGTCGCGCCCGCGCGTGTACCACAGCCAGAACATGAACACGAATACAGGCATGCGGAAGAAAGATGCGGCCAATTGCTGGCGAGAAATTGGCCGATCAGGTCGCTCGTCCCCGGCTCCTTCACGAAGCCTTTATCCCAGCCGACGACGATCGTCAGCCCTTCGTGAAACGAGAGCGGCCGCGTCATGGAAACTTCCACGGTGTTTTCCGACGGTCGTAACCTCGGCGTCTTGCGCGCGCGAGCCGTACGATCCGGTGAATTCGTTGGTCGCGGACGCCGGTCACGCCCGGCGGCAGCAGGATTTGCGCGCTGGCATCGCCGACGGGGACGTCCCACTCGTCGCCGGTCACGTTCCAATACAGTTCGTCATGGTCCTCGAAAAATTTCAGGCCGTTGCGAACCTGGTAGTGCAGGTCGAATGGTCCGCTCCACGTCGGTCGCGTCATCGACGTAGATTTTCCATTTCAGGTAGTGGCCTTGGCGCGAGGATTCGACTTTCAGCGGTTGTCCCGCGGCATCGGTCGCGCCCTCGAAGCTTCACGAACAGCGAATAGTTGAATCCCTGCGGCGTCACGTATTCGACGGGGATCGTGCGGTACAGGCCGTGCCACACGCCGATGAAATTCGCTTCGATGGTTTCGGTCACGTCCAGCGTGGAATCCGGCTGAACGAAAATTTCCGCGGAAAATTTCTCGATCTTGAGCTGCCGCGCGGAAGCGGACGCGGCCAGCGCAATCGCAAGCAGCGCCAGCACGGCCGCGCGTTGGAAGAGCGCGGCGCAAGCGCGCCGAACGGCGCAGTTGCGGGTTCTGTTCAGGAGGGCCGGGCTCCAGCCCGGCCGAAACGGGCGCTAACACACCGGCTTCAGCCGCTGAAGCTGCATTGCGCTCGCGATTCCGCCTTGCTGTGAGAAGCCATTGCGGCTAGGCGCCCGTCGTGCCGAAGCTGACCTTGGGCACTTCGCGTTCGGCGGGAGCGCTGATCTGGAAGAATTCCCGTTCCTTGAAATTTCCCATCCCGGCGACGATGTTGGAAGGGAACTGCTCGATCATGGTGTTGAAATCGCGGACCACGGCGTTGTAGTAGCGCCGCGCGTTCTGCAGCGTGTCTTCAATCTGATTGAGCGTGCCCTGCAACTGCGTGAAGCTCTCGACCGCGCGCAATTGGGGATACGCTTCGGCCAGCGCGAAGACCTGCCGCAGCGCGCCGGTCAGCAGGCCCTCGGCTTCTCCCTTGGCCGCCGGGCCCTGCGCCGACATGGCCTGATTCCTCGCCGCCACCACGCCTTCGAGCGTGCCCTTTTCGTGCGCGGCGTAGCCCTTCACCGTCTCCACAATGTTGGGGATCAGGTCGTAGCGCCGCTTGAGTTGCACGTCGATATCCGACCAGGCGTTGTCGCACGTCACCTTCAGCCGCACCAGGCCGTTGTAGGCGTACATGAGATACATCACCACAGCCACCACAAAGACAATGACGCCAATCAGCATGGAACATCCTTTCTCGATCGGAGGAATGTGCCCGACCCGACGCTCGGATTTCACTATAGGAGAGCTCTCGGGAACAGTAAAGGCTCGCGTGCCCCGAGTGTGTGGTATCCGCTCATCGGGGAGGCGTAGAGGCCCTCGCAGGCCAGGCTTATTGCGCGGATGGGGACGTCACAAGGCAAAAGACTATTAGGTCCCTAAAGTTCAGTGACTTACAGGAGTCGTCCGGACGTCGGAACGGACGAACTCGGGCCGCCAGCCTTCTACCGCGCGGCGTTCCGACATCCACTTGAATGCTCGAGATTGCCGCTTGTGGTTGACAATCCGACAAATTGGCCTGAAACTTTGATCTCCTCTCCAGGACCCAATGTGTGTCTCGAGGTGCTGGAAATGAAAAAATCACGTTTTGCAATCTTCTCTGCAATTTTTGCGTTGTTGGCCTGTGGACCGCCTCTTCGGTCCCAATTGACGGCGTCTGTCATTAAGGTGCGAGTCCTTTTAGTGGACAAGGACCTAACCGAAAAACCGGTTCCGCATCTTCTCCTCGTTCTTGACGGAGATGAATCCGGGCCCGGCACTTCGCGGGAAATGAAAACCGATTTCGAGGGCAACGCCGAATTTCAGGCGCCGCCCGGAAAATACCGCGTCTCCACTCCCCAAGGCGTGGACTTCCAGGGCCACCGATACGCCTGGGAGATGGAAATTGAACTCAGCGATAAAACTGTCTCGCTGGAACTGAGCAATGACAATGCTCAGATCACCGAACCGACGTCGCCGGAAGCCGCGCGCAAATCGGATGACTTGACTCTGATGTTTCAGAAGTATCGGAAGTCGGTCGTGACGGTCTGGAGCGAAATCGGCTCGGGAACGGGTTTCATTGTGGATTCTGCGGGACTGGTGATGACGAACCAGCATGTCATCGGGCCGTCGGAATTGATCTCCGTTCAATTCGATGCCAAAAGAAAAGTTGCCGCGAAAGTCCTGGCGGTTGACGCGGAGCGGGACGTCGCCATTCTCTATGCCGATCTTAGCGCCTTCCCGGGCGCGGTGGCCGCGCCCATTGCCGGCGCGCCCCAGGGGCGCGAGCTTGCGATCGAGGGCGAGAGCGTGTTTACCATCGGCAGCCCGCTGGGACTGAAGAAAATCATCACCAGCGGCATCGTCAGCAAAGTCGAGGCGCGCGCCATCATTTCCGATGTGAATATCAATCACGGCAATTCCGGCGGACCTCTCTTCAATTCGCCCGGCGAGGTGATCGGAATGACCACGTTTTTGGTGCCCGGCGGAAATGGGCCCGGCGTTGCCGGGATTCTCAGAATCGATCAGACATTGCCGGCGCTGGAGGAAGCTCGAAGAAGATGAAAACCGACGGGCTTCCGAGCGCGCGTTCTTGCCCGTGGAGCCGAGCGATCCTTATCCGCTGGATTCCTTGAAGAAACGTGAGCAAATTCGACAGAAAGCCTTACATCTTCACCGTGGGAGCTTTTGATGTGGCTTTGGGAACGCCCGTTCTCGAATACGAACTTCGCAACGAGGGAAGTCATGCGGCTGCTCAAGAACGAGGCAGAAGAATAAAAGGGCGCGGCGAGCCCGCGCAGAGCGCGTTTGAGCCGCTTGCGAGACCTGCACGAATGGGCCGAATACACCGGCGAATACAAGCCCGTGCTACTGGTACAAGCCACGCCCCAATTGCGCGAGACTTTCTCGTCCCGTTTGGGCCGCGAATTGAATCCCGCCGGGGCGATTTTTTCAGTGCCGCCGCGGATGAGATTCAGGGCCGATTTTTATCGGATGAAGCTTTTCTGCGGCGCAAAGGAAGTCGAGCCAATCCAGCCGGGTAAAGCCGCGACCATCGTCAACACGCACAGCTCGTTCGTCAACGCTACCGACGCAACCTACGTCGGGATTTATTCCTATCCGCCGGACGCGATCTCGCCCTCCTGCGGAAAAGTCACACTGCAAATTTATTCCGAAAAGGAGCCGGAGAAATCGGAATCGAAAGACTTGGACTCAAAGACAGTCGATCGCGTATGGAACGATTTTCGGCTTTACTTGGCAGCCCATAATAGTTCCGAGAGTTCCCAATAACGCGCAAGGGGATGCAGTCTTGAATTGGCTGAGCGTTACCGCTCTGGCGTATTTCATCGCGATTATCGGCTGAAAGAAGGATGTGCTGGCGATTGGCATCCCCAACCTGCTCCTCGGCTGGCCCTTCTTCGGATTAATTTTCTTTGTCGTTCCAAGCGGAGCGAGGAATCTCCCTTGTTTTTTCCGGCCCCAAGACCCAAGAGAGATTCCTCGCTCCCCTCGGAATGACTAACCACTTTTTCGCCAGCCTGTTTATCCGCGGTCTGGTTCTTGGCAAGGTTTACCCCACGGGCCAACCATCGCTCCTCTTCCTTTTCACTAGCAAGGAATTAGCATTTAGGTTACTCTTGGGCCCGCCGGAAGTGTCACTTCCGATGACAAATGCACTTTAAAAACTTCAGCGCCGCGGTGTTTGGCATTGACGCCTACCTCATGGAAGTCGAAGTCGACGTCGGCTCGGGAAAGCCCGGCGACTTCAATATCGTCGGCCTGCCCGACATCGCCGTGAAGGATAGCCGCGAACGCATCAAGGCCGCGCTGAAAAATTGCGGCCACGATTTTCCGTTTCAGAGCGTGACCGTCAACTTGGCGCCCGCCGATATCCGCAAGGAAGGGTCGGCCTTCGATCTTCCCATGGCGCTTTCGATTCTTGGCTGCGAGGGCGCGTTTTTCGGCAAGCGGCTGGATCAATATATTTTTCTGGGCGAGCTGGCGCTTGACGGACAGGTGCGCTCCGTGCGCGGCTCGCTCTCAGCGGCGCTGGCGGCGCGCGACCACAATATCAAGGCCGTGGTAGTGCCGGAGGCCAACGCGCGAGAAGCCGCGGTCGTGGAAGGAATTGACGTGTTTGCGGTGCGCAATCTCCCGCAGGCCGTGGATCTGGTCAACGTGCCGGAATCGTTCGCTCCGGTGCGCGTGGACGCGAACACCATGCTGGCCGACGCCGCGCAGTATGCCGTCGATATGCGCGATGTGCGCGGTCAGCAAGCCGCCAAGCGCGCCCTGGAAGTCGCCTGCGCCGGCGGACACAATATTATTCTCATTGGGCCTCCCGGCGCCGGGAAAACGATGCTGGCCAAGCGCATCCCCACGATCCTTCCGCCGATGTCGCTCGAAGAAGCCATCGAGACGACGCGCATCCACAGCGTCGCGGGATTGCTGGACGACGCGCGCGGACTGGTCGGCACGCGGCCGTTTCGCGCCCCGCACCACACCATCAGCGACGCAGGACTGATCGGCGGCGGCGCGATTCCGCAGGCCGGGCGAGGTTTCGCTGGGGCACCACGGCGTGCTTTTTCTCGACGAACTGCCGGAATTCGAGCGCAACGTACTCGAAGTGATGCGCCAGCCGCTCGAGGACGGAGCGGTCACGATTTCGCGCGCCGCGACTTCCATCACCTTCCCGGCGCGATTCATGCTTGCGGCGGCCATGAATCCCTGCCCGTGCGGATTTTTCGGCGACCCCACGCGCCAGTGCCACTGCTCGCCACCGCAAATTCAGCGCTATGTCTCGAAAATTTCAGGCCCACTGATTGACCGCATCGACATTCACATCGAAGTGCCCGCCGTGAAATACAAAGAGCTTCGCGGAAATGGCGCCACCGAGGATTCCGCCACCGTGCGCGAACGTGTGATGCGCGCTCGCGAGCGCCAGGCCAGGCGCTACGCCGGCGAACGAAAAGTCTTTTCCAATGCCCAGATGCCGCCGAAACTGATCCGCAAATTCTGCGCCATCAGCGAGGATGGTGAAAAGATGCTGGAGAACGCAATCGGCCGTTTGGGCCTTTCCGCGCGCGCTCACGACCGCATCCTGAAAGTAGCCCGCACCATCGCGGACCTGGATAGCTCGGAAAATCTGGAGACGCGTCACGTGGGAGAGGCGATTCAGTACCGCACCCTGGACCGCACATACTGGGCGTAGCTATCAGTAGGACAGCTTTCAGCCTGTCCGGTTTAGATCCCAGCCCGGCATCAACCAAAACCACAGAGGCTGAACGCCTGTCCTGCGGTAGCCTACGGATTCAGCGAAGCGACATACGCCGCAATATCCAGCATATCCTCTTCGCTCAAATGCGCAACCGGCGACTTCATCAGCGCGCTCCACTCCCCGTGCCGGCTGCCGTGCTGAATGTCGAAAAGTTGCCGAAAGATGTAGCTCGGGGAGCGCCCCGCCAGCCGCGGCACCGGCCCAAGTCCCCGCAAGTCCGGTCCGTGGCATATCCCGCAACGAATCGTTTCTCCCGCGCCGCCGGTCATGACCAGGGCCTGGCCTTTTTTTATGCTGCCCACGGGAACGTAGGCGATGAATCCCGAGGCGTCGTCGCGCAACTCCGTCTGTTCCAGATTCACGGGCGTCTCGATAATCCGATGGCCGATCGGTTCCCGGCCGCCGCCGTCGATCACCGCCAGCATGCTGCCCTTTACCTTGGTCTTGGGGACGGTTTGCGTCTCGACGACCTTGATCCACGGCTGCAGCCTCAGCGCGGAAAAATATTCGGCGGCGGTTTTCACTTCGTCCGGTGTGGCGTTTTCAGCGACCGTCTCCATCATTGCGGGAGGCACCATTCTCGGCTCGGAACTTGTGCGCGCGCCGGACTTGATATCCGCCACCTGCTGCTCGATGTACGAAACGGGAAGTCCGGCGAGGCTGGCGTTTTCGGGACGGCCCTGAGCATTGGGCAAATGGCAGTAGCCGCACCCACGCAAAGCGGGTTTCCTGCCGTGCTCGACAACATCGGGCATTGGGGGATGGCCGTCCGGATGCCAATCCGGAATGTTGAACGCATCCAGAATTTGTTTCTGCGTCAGGGCCTTGCTGCTGCCGGGCACATGTTTCGGTGTGCCGTCGTCCGGTGCCGGGCGATCGTCCGGCGGATTGATCGGATAAGCCCACGCGGGAGGGTCGGCCGCGGGCTTTTCCCGTTGCGGAGCCGCGGCATTTGCTGCCGGAATCGCCAGAAATGCAAGTGTCAGAAGTCCGCCCAGAACTTTCATGAATTTCGCCCTCGCGCCGCGCGTCGATCGCTCGCATGTCCGGCTTCTCCATATCATGAGGAAATGCCGACTTCAATACCGTTTGTGGCCATGGTTGCAGGGCTCCAGCCCGCGCGCGAAAATCGTTCCGGGCAGGCGCCCGCGAATCGGATTGGGGATACAGGCCGTCCGTTGTCCGGATGGAAACACCGGTTGACATATCGTAAAACGATATAAATAATAGAAACACAGGCTGAGCGCTCCTCCGACACGCTTGGCCTATCCTGCATAAACCGGAAGGGAGGCTGTGTCCCCGCCTCCCTTTCCTTTTATAAAACGCGCCCGGCCCATGTGGGACAGACTTTACGGGCCGCGGAAAAAGCCGCCCGATCGGTTTATTATTCCGAGCGGAGCGAGGAATCTCTCTATTTTTCTGATAGTTAAGCCCAGAAGAGATTCCTCGCTCCGCTCGGAATAACAATATCGAGTACTTTTTCCGCAACCTGTTCAGCCTGTTCGGTGTTGATCGTGGTTCCAGTCGCGCAGCGGGAAGGGACAAAACTTGAAGCGTGTCCTGCCTCTGCACGCCCGGAGATTTCACGTTATAATGGGAAGATATGCTTTCGCTCAATAACGTCACCATGCGCTACGGCGCCAGAGTCCTGTTCGAGGACGTCACCTGCTCGTTTCTCGAAGGGCGCCGCTACGCCATCACCGGCCCGAACGGCGCGGGCAAGACCACTTTGATGAAAATCCTGGAAGGCGACATCGAGCCGACCAAAGGTTCGGTCTCGCGGCCCAAGAAACTCGGCATTTTGCGCCAGGACCAGTTTGCCTTTGACGAATTTCGCGTCATCGATACCGTGGTCATGGGGAACACGCCGCTCTGGAAGGCCCTGCAGGAACGCGACCTGCTCTACGCCAAACCTCACCAAGAGTTGACCGACAAGGACGGCATGCGCCTCGGCGAACTCGAAGGCATCGTCGGCGACGAAGGCGGCTACACGGCCGACGCCGATGCCGCGATCCTCCTTGACGGCCTGGGGGTCGAATCGGCCCTGCACGAACGCAAGATGAGCGAGTTGCAGGGCGGCCAAAAAGTCCGCGTCCTTCTCGCCCAAGCCCTGTTCGGCAATCCCGCGGCGCTGCTGCTCGACGAGCCGACCAACCACTTGGACCTCGATTCCGTGCACTGGTTGCAGGATTATCTCCTCGAATATGCGGGCGTGCTGATCGTGATCTCGCACGACCGCCACTTTCTGAACAGCGTCTGCACGCACACCGCGGACATCGACTATCAAACGGTGATCATGTACACAGGCGGCTACGACGAGATGGTTCTGGCCAAGACGCAGATTCGCTCCCGCATCGAAGCGGAAAACGCCGTGCGCGAAAAAAAGATCGCGCAGCTCAATGAATTCATCGCGCGCTTTTCGGCGGGCACGCGCTCTTCCCAGGTGATGTCGCGCAAGAAGGAAGTCGAGCGCATCCAGACGTCGGAACTGGCGCGCTCCAACATCGCCCGGCCCTACATCCGCTTTGACATGAAAAATCCTTCCGGGCGCCATCCTCTGGAATTCAAGGGGCTCAGGAAGTCCTACGGCAGCCACGTCGTAATCGACAAGTTTTCCGCAAACCTCGAACGCGGAGAAAAGATCGCGGTCATCGGCCGCAACGGCGCCGGCAAAACTACATTGCTGAAGTCCCTCGTTCGCAGCGCCCCCGGGTATATCGATGACGCCGACCGCGTGTTTTTAGCCGACGCCGGCAACGTGAAGTGGGGCCATGAAGTGGCTGTCGGATACTTTGCTCAAGACACAACAGACACGATTGCCAAGGACACCACCGTCGTCGAATGGCTGCACCAGTTCGATCCGAAGGCTTCGCAGCAGGAGTTGCGCGCCGTGCTGGGCCAGATGCTGTTCAGCGGAGAGGATGCCGAAAAGTCCACGAAGGCGCTCTCGGGGGGAGAATCGGCGCGGCTGATCTTCTGCAAGCTCATGCTACAGAAGCCGAATGTCCTGGTATTGGACGAGCCCACAAACCACCTGGACCTCGAAGCCATCAACGCGCTGAACATCGCGCTGCAGAAATATCCCGGCACGGTGTTGTTCGTCACCCACGATCACGACGTCATCGACGAAGTCGCCACGCGCATCTGGCAATGCAAGGGCGGGCACGTCGAGGACTTCAAGGGGCCGTACGAGGATTTTCTGGTTTACGCCAAGCAGAAAGCGTCGTAACGCCCGCTCGCGCTGAGCGCTAATGCCGTCGCAGGAAGAACGCGACAGTAATTCCCACGCTGACGACGGTAACAATCGCGCGTATATAGCGGGGGTTCACTCTTTTGGCCATTCGTGCGCCCAGATACCCTCCAGCTACGGCTCCCACGAGCATCACCAGGGTCTGCGGCCACCAGATTTTGCGCGCCACCACAAACAGCACGGCGGCAATGCTGTTTGTCGCCGCGCCCATCAGGGTTCGATTCGCGTTCATGACGTGGATATCCGATAGACCATAGATCGTCCAGGTCGCAAGCATCAGAATGCCGATGGCCCCGCCGAAGTACCCGCCGTAGATGCCAATAAAAAATTGAATGACGATGAGGGTTGTCGAACTCATGTGAAACGCGCATTTCAGTCTGGGCGCGATCTTTGGGCCGAACGTGAACAGCAGCGTGGCCGCCAGCAGCAGCCAGGGAATCACGGAGTCAAACGTCCGTTGCGGCGTGAAGAGCAGAAGCAGCGCGCCCACAACTCCGCCAACCAGGCTCACAATCAGCAGATACACAAACGGAAAGTCGCCCGATTTTCTGAAGTCCTCGCGGTAGGCCCGTGGCGCTTGCCAGGATCCCGGGAATGAGCGCCGTGGTGCTCGAAGCATTGGCAATAATCGAGGGAACCCCGGTGAAGACCAATGCGGGAAAGGTAAGAAACATGCCCCTCCCGCAACCGAATTGATTAGTCCCGCGGCAAGCGCGGCGATGATCAGCAATAGATAGGAACCCATGGCCACCCCGAACCTGCAAACGTACCATTTATCCGATCGGGTTTTGCGGCAATCCCCCGTTGCTCATTTCTTCCAAGCGCATGTCTTGGATTGACTTACCTGACGGCGCTATGCTACCCATACAGATCCCTAGGCGGGTTCCGACAGCTGGATGCCCTCAAAACCTCAGCGGATTGAAGTCATTCTGGAAACGTTGATCGAGAGCATTGCTCTCGCCGAAGCAGTAGGTGTGCGTGTCGCCGCGGTGGCCGGATTCGGCGAGGACGATCAGTATAAGATTGGCCTGGCGGTGCACGAAGGCGTCATGAACGCCTTTCAGTATGGCAACAAGCAGCGCCGCGAGCGGAAAATCCACCTGATCTTTGAGGTTCACGTCGAAAAGCTGGTGATTCACGTAGTTGACCAGGGCGCCGGATTTCGACTCGAGGACGTGCCTGACCCTCGCAACGATGAGAATATGCTGGAGGATTCCGGTCGCGGCGTTCTTTTGATGAAGGCGTTTATGGACGAAGTCGATGTTCTATCTAGCGCTGCCGGCGGCGCCGAAGTTGTGATGGCGAAGCGCCGCCAGCGCTGAATTGCCGGGCGAAGGGCCGCGAACGCGCTGCCAATTTCCGGCTGATACCAAACCTTGGGTCCGGAAGGGCTTGCATGAGTTTTAAAGCGACTAGCCGCGAACTCGGTGACGTCACCATTATCGACATGGACGGCCGCATCACGCTTGGCGAGGGCAGCTCCCTGCTGCGCGATCTGATTCGCGAAAAGCTGGCCACCGGCCACAAGAAAATCGTGCTGAACCTCGCTGGAATCAACTACATCGACAGCACCGGGCTGGGAGAACTAGTCAGCGGGTACCGGCTGATAAAGGGAGAAGGCGGGGAATTGAAGCTCCTGAACCTGAACAAGAAAGTTACCGACCTGCTTCAGATCACCAAGCTCTATACGGTTTTCGACATCCACAACCAGGAAGCCAACGCCCTCGCCAGCTTTCACGCCTAGACCATGAGTATCCCGTCCCGGCAACTCCAATGAATTGCCCGCTGGCCGCTCTCTGCCTCCTGGGGCCAGGCCGTCCCGAATCGGGAAATTCTCTAGACAGTCGCCCGATTTTGTTGTATTGATGGCCCGCTTTTGTGGGTCCAGTAATACCGTAGGTGTTCGGAAGGCCCGCTACGGTGCATCATCCCCGCTTTGGTATCCAGGGGAAACGGGGAAGGCGCCACCGATAAACGGCGGACACATATCTACCACCGACTGGCGTTACGCCCGGCAAACAGCGACCGCTCAAGATGGAGGAACTACTAAGTTGAGCAGAGAACAAGGTTTGGTCAAGTGGTTTAACGCTTCAAAAGGCTATGGATTTATCCAACGCCAGTCGGGCGAAGACGTGTTCGTTCACTTCTCCGCCATTCAAATGGACGGATACAAGACGCTGAACGAGGGCCAGATGGTCGAGTTTGAGGTGAAACAAGGACCGAAAGGCTATCAGGCTGAAAACGTCACCGCTGCTTCCTGATCGGGTGCACGTTGTTCTAAGGGCCCTGTCCGGCGCAACCGGACAGGGCCCTTTCGCTTTTTGAGGAAGAAGAGCCAGGGCTGTCACGCTTGCCGCGAAGGCCGCTGCGCTATTTCCTTGCGTGAGTTTCGAACATTCGATCGCTTCTATTACCGCCTCACCAAAATCAAGCTCGAGTGCCACTCGCATCGGTCAGTGCTACTCGCGTCGGTCACTGCAACGAGACCTGTGGTACGATGAACCATTCGCAAACCTCTGGAGGGGTAACTCTGTGGCGCAGCATATCTTGCGCAAGGACCTGAAGAAAGACGAGATCCGCGAGAAATTGGTCTCCGGCTTCGAATCGGTCGCTTCGCATCAACAGGCTTTATGGATCGTGGTGACGGCGGCGCTGGTCGTGGCGCTGGCGGTATTTGGCTGGAACAGTTACGCCCGGCGGCAGACGGAGAAGGCGTCCGCGGCGCTCGACGACGCGATGAAAACTTTCCAGGCCAGAATTCGCACCCCCGGTGAGCCGGTCGACCCTACGGAAATCACCTACGCCGACGAAAAAAATAAGTTCGGCGATGCCGAAAAAAAGTTCCTGGCGGTCGCCAACCAATACGGCCGCACCAAGCCCGGTCAGATGGCGCGGTACTACGCGGCCCTTTCCGAAGTGCAACTGAAGAATTACGCGGACGCGGAAAAGAACCTCAACGAAGTGATTTCCAGCGGCGACGAGGGTCTGGCGGGACTCGCAAAATTCCAACTGGCGGACGTTTACGCCAAGGAGAACAAGGGTTCCCAGGCGGTCGAGCTGTACAAACAACTGGCCGACAAGCCGACCCTGTTCGTGCCCAAGCCCATGGCCATGCTGGCCCTGGCGGATTTTTACCGCAAGGCCAACCCGGCAGAGGCCACCAGACTCTACAACGAAGTCAAGCAGCAATACCCGGACGCAGCCGAGGAGGCCGATCAGGGGCTGGAGCTGCTGAACGCAAAAACCTAGCCGAACGATTCACCGCGCAGTTCATCCGGAACGCGAACCGCGCGGGTGGGCTCACTTCACTTTGTTGTTTTCCGCACAGACGTATTCCTGAATCTGCCAATCGGGCTTCAGCTTGAAGGTTCTTTCGGTGGTCCAGGTCTTCGTGTAGGCCTTGGGGTCGTCGATGGTGTACTGATCGACGAGCGTGTCGTGGTCGACGCGGCGCAGGTGTTCGACGACGTGGAGCGCGTCGGAGTGCGGAAGCCCCATTGGATCGAGCCACGTCTTGTCATTAAAGCCGGTTGTATCGATGACCAGGGTATTCCCTTCAAAATGTCCGATCGCGTTGCCCATGTAGGTGGGCTGGAGGTCCGCCGGATGTCCCCGCCCGTCCGTAAAAATCTGCCGGATCAGCGACTGGTATTCGAAAATCATGATCACGCGGTCGCGCGCTTGCACGATTTCCCACGGAAACGGCTGCAGCATGCTGCGGGGAATGCCGGGCGGAATACAGCGCTCGGTCGGGTCTGGACCGGAGTCTGGACTGCGATGCGTATTCTCAAAATTGCGCTTCTTGAAGAGCGCCTCGGCCCAGGGTTGAAAGGGAGGATCTTCATTGGGAAGGATGTTTCGCTTGTATTTGTCGATGAACCACACACCGGAAAAATCCGGCGTGGCGGATGCAGCGCGAGGATTCGCGGGCGCCTGGTATGGCATGGCCTGGGCGAAAATCAGGCCCGTCAGGGCCAGAGCCGCCGCTGCAAGAACGGAAAGGATGGATTGAAACCGGCGCACCGTAGGTCACGCTCCTCGTTTCCCAGTCGGCTTACTTGAATCCCTGGCCGTCGAACTTTTGGCCGTTCGGCAACGTGAGCGTGATGAGCCGCATGACCTTTGATCCGTTCTTGGCGGGCGCGCCGTTCACGATCAGCTGGTCGCCGGTCTTAATCATTTCCTTCTTCCAGCCGGCCCGCACCAGCATATTGGGGCTGTTGCCTTCCACACGCCATTGCTCGACGCTGCCGTTCTCTTGCTTCACATCCATGTAGATAAACACGTGAGGATTGCCCCACTCCATGTTCGTTACCACGCCTTTCATGTTGATGGGATGCTCCATGTCGTAGGCGGCGCTCGAGTGATGAGCCGGGAGCGGCCGGGAAAGGGCCAAGACGCTTGCGGCGAGAATGAATGCCACGACGAGCCTATATTTCAGGGCGGCGCCTTGCGATTGCATGATCGAAATTCTCCAATTTAGATGTTCTGCTTGTCCATTACTATACACCCGCCCAAACGAAAATTCGCGCGGGCCGCGGCGCGTCCGAGCCGGGTTCCGGGCCGGGTGCAAAATCGTTGTGTTCGGAACGAGAGAATCGTACGATGCACGCGCTGAACCTCACAATCCAATTCCTGAATACGGCGTCGGCCGTCATAAGCTGAAGAAGTCCGGGCCAAAGCCGTTGGGAGATGACGATGGATGCCAAGCAAAATCCGGTGCGCGGCCCGCGTGCTCGGTGTCATAGGCGAACCAACTGCGGCCAAAAATTGTTGAGCGTGGTCGCGGGCGTCATCCTTGCGGGCGTCGTGGCCTTGCTGATTTTCGGATCGCGCCGAACTTCCGCCGCGCCCGCGCTCCCTGCCGCCATGGTGGAAGTGCCGAAATTCGTGGTCGATCCGTCCTGGCCGCACATTCCGAATGGGTGGACGCTCGGGCAAGTGTCCAGCACCGCCGCGGACGCCGAGGGCAACATCTGGATCATTCACCGGGTGCGAACCGTCAGACCCGGAGTGAAAACCGGTCCGCCGGTAATGGAGTTCGACGCGGCGGGAAACTACATTCAGGGCTGGGGCGGGGAATCGGGAGATGGCTACACCTGGCCCTCCACCGAGCACGGCATCACCGTGGACTACAAGGAGTTCGTCTGGATCAGCGGCAACGGGAATGACGATCAGATTCTGAAGTTCACGAAACAGGGGAAATTCGTGATGCAGATCGGCCGCGCCGCGCAAAAGAAAACCAACGCGGATACCACCAGCCTGTGGAAGCCCGCCGACGTCTACGTGTATCCCAAGACCAATGAACTTTTTGTTGCCGATGGTTACGGCAACAAGCGCGTTATCGTGTTCGATGCCGACACCGGGGCGTACAAACGCATGTGGGGAGCGTTTGGAAACGTTCCGATGGATGATCCTCCGCGTCCCCCGGCGCTGACCGGCGAAGCCGCAAAAGCCGCCGCGGCCGAAGAGGAAGCCACGCGCACACTGGCCACTGGTTTTGACCCGAAAGACCCGGGACCGTTGCAGTTTGTGCCGCCCGTGCACGGCGTCAAAGTTTCGAACGACGGGCTTGTGTACGTGGCCGACCGCGGCGGCAAGCGCGTGCAGGTGTTCACGACCGACGGCAAATACATCACTCAAGTTTGGATCGATCGCTGGTGCCTGGTGGCCGGGGCGGGATGCAACAACGGCAACACCGCGGCCAGCGTGGCTTTTTCCGCCGACCCGGGCCAGCGCTTCTTGTACGTCGCCAGCAGAAGCCCCGCGCGGATATGGGTGCTCGATCGCAAGTCGCTGCAAGCCCTCGATTCCTTCGGGCGGCCGGGCATAGCGCCCGGGGAGTTCGACGTTCTTCACCATATGACCACGGACGGCAAGGGCAACCTTTACACATCCGAAGTCGAGGACGGCAGAAGGGTGCAGAAATTTGTGTTCAAGGGGCTGGTGACGGTGCCCGCGCCGGCGTACGGAGCAAACTAGCAAGAAGTTAAAACTTGTGCCCCGGTACGCACTTCAGGCTGACGAGTTTAGACGGCTGTCGGGCAAACGTCCAAACCTGACCGGCCGAAGCCGGTCCTACCAAACGCCGCTCTCGTGGCTTAGAATCTTGCCATGCCGCTGGCCCCTTATGCGATGGATGTAGCGAAATCGCGCGGCAGGCGTTATCCCGAGCCTCCTCACCCTTACCGCAACGCGTATGCACGCGACCGGGACCGCGTGGTCCACTCGCGAGCGTTTCGCCGCCTCGAAGCCAAAACGCAAGTCTTCACCACGCGCTACTCCGATCATTTCCGCAACCGCCTGACGCACACGCTGGAAGTCGCGCAGATTGCGCGCACCGTGAGCGGAGCGTTGCAACTCAATTCCGATCTCGCCGAAACCCTGGCGCTGGTGCATGACATCGGGCACCCGCCCTTCGGCCACGCGGGAGAGCGCAAACTCGATGAACTGCTGCGCCCGCACGGCGACAGCTTCGACCACAATTTGCAGGCGCTGCGCATCGTCGAGCAATTCGAACAGCGCTATCTGGATTTTCCCGGCCTGAACCTGACGTTTGAAGTGCGCGAGGGCATCGTGAAACATTCGCGCGATTACGACCCCGCCAAGTATCCGGCTCTGGTGGAATATCTGCTCGACGAGCATCCTCCGATCGAAGCGCAGCTGATCGATCACGTGGACGAAATCGCTTACAACACCGCGGATCTCGACGACGGCTACGAAGCGCATCTATTGACGATCGAAATGATTTGCGCCGAGGCGCCCGTATTCGGCAGGTTCTACGAAGACGTCGAGCGCGGGCATCCGCTCGGCCCGGAGAAACTGAAATTCAACGAAACCGCCAAGCGCGTTCTTGACTATCTCGCTACGGGATTGATCGAGAATACGCGTTCGGCGGTGGCTGCGTCCGGCGCGCAAAGCGTGGAGGATGTTCGCCGCGCGCCGCGGCGTCTCGCAGGGTTTGGTTCAACGATGGCCGCGGAAAACGCCGCGCTCAAGAAATTCCTGCTGGCGCGGCTCTATAACAATCCCGCCATCGTAGGCGATCGCCAGCGCTCCGTGGAAGCCCTGGCCCAGCTTTTCGATTTTTACATGGAACATCCTGAATCGATGCCCAAAGCCTATACCGAGCTAGCACAACACGCCCCCAAGTATCGCGTTGTCTGCGACTACGTTGCCGGGATGACCGACCACTACCTGCTTGGTCTGCACGCGGAATTGATTGGGAAGTAGAACACGCTTTCAACTTGTTCGGTTTAGATTCAAGTTGCATGCCGATCTAAATAAACCTGGCAGGCTGAAGCCGGTCCTACGGGTGCCTGATTCGAAGCACTTTCCGCGAACCGCTAAGTGCCTTCCTTGACTTCACTCCGGTGGGACTTATAATGGGTCTCGGGGATGGTCGGAAACTTTGGGGGACCCGGCGCCATTCGTGGTGAATACCGATGTTCTTAGACGTCAAAGAGCTGGCAGTTCGCAAGATTCGCATCCGGAAAAGCTATGCCCCGGGAACGGTTGACTACCACACCGGCGATTTCGGCAGGTAGAGCCTCTCGAGGTGCGCGCCACGGCCGAACTCTCGAAGGGCAAATCCGCGTCACCGGGGAGCTGCACACCCGGCTGGAAATGATCTGCGCGCGGTGCCTGGAGCCCGTTAACGAGGACATTGCCCGCGAGTTCGACCTGTTTTACAGGCCTCTGGCCTCCATGACCAAGGAAGAAGAGGAGCGGCTGAAGCTCGACGACACCGAAATCGCGTTTTTTGAGGGCGAAGGCATGTTCCTGGCCGACGTTCTGGCCGAGCAGGTCCTTCTGGCGCTGCCCATGAAGGCCATCTGCCGCAGCGATTGCCGGGGGCTTTGCCCTCAGTGCGGAGTCAATCTGAACAACGAGGAATGCCGCTGTGAAAGCCATGTTGCGGATCCGCGTATGGCGCCTCTGGCGCGTCTGAAACAGGACTGGTTCAAAAAGCAATAGGAATCCCAGGCGGAAACACCATAGAATGCCCCAGTCAATTTGGGGCCAAGAGAAGGAGTTTGTATGCCCAATCCAAAACGACGTCATTCAAACGCGCGGAAGAACAAGCGGCGCGCGCACGATTTTCTGACCGCTCCGGCGCTTGCCAAGTGCCCCAACTGTCATGAAATGAAGCAGCCTCACCAGGCTTGCCCGCACTGTGGCTATTATAAAGGACGGGAAGTTGTGGACACCGGGGCCTGACGCCCGGGTGATACGGCGCTTCAGCGCGGATCCCCTACCGGAGTTCTGATGATCACCATAGCAGTAGATGCGATGGGCGGAGACCATGCGCCGCGTCCTGAAGTCGAGGGCGCGGTGCAGGCGGCGCGGGAATTGGGCGTGCGCATCCTGCTCGTGGGGCTTGCGGCGGAGTTGAAGAAGGAACTGGCGAAGCACTCGCATCGCGGCTTGCCCATCGAGATCGTTCCGGCCAGCGAAATCATCACCATGGATGACTCGCCGTCGCAGGCTTTCCGGAAGAAGAAAGACAGTTCGGCGCATGTGGCGACCAAGCTGGTGCGCAACGGCCAGGCCGACGCCATGATCAGCGCGGGGAATACCGGCGCGGTGATGGCCGTGGCGCGGTTTGGGCTGGGCACGCTGTCCTCGGTGGACCGGCCGGCGCTGGCGGCGCCCTTTCCAACTTCGAAGGGCGGGACGGCGGTGCTGCTCGACGTGGGCGCGAACGTGGATTCCAAGCCCGCGCACCTGGTGCAATTTGCGGTGATGGGCGAAATTTACTACCGGGCGATCTTCGGCACGCGGCGGCCGAAAGTGGCCCTGCTCTCGATCGGCGAGGAAGAAACCAAGGGCAACGAATTGACGCGCGAGGCGTACAGCCGCTTGAAATTGTCCACGCTGAATTTTACGGGCAACGTCGAAGGACGCGACATTTTCAACGGCTCCGTGGACGTCATTGTTTGCGACGGGTTCATCGGAAATATCGCGCTTGAAGATCAGCGAAGGCGTGGCGCAGCACATCGTGGCGATGCTGAAAGAAGCCCTGCAGAGCACGCTGAGTTCGCAGGTGGGGTATGTGCTCTCGCGAAAAGCGTATAAGAACTTTCGGAAGAAGATTGACTATTCGGAATATGGCGGCGCGCCGTTGCTGGGGGTGAAAGGCGTGACCGTGATCGGGCATGGCAGTTCGAATCGCCCTTGCGATCAAGAACGCCATCCGGGTGGCCACCGAATTGGTGCGGGGCGGGGTCAACGAAAAAATCGAGCATGAGCTTTCCACGATTCCCGTCCCTGTGGAAGCCTAAGCGACGAAACGGCGGTTCATTCAATGGGAAAATTGGCATTTTTGTTTCCCGGGCAGGGCTCTCAATACCCGGGCATGGGCAAGGAACTGGCCGCGAACGCATCCGGTGGCCCGAAGTGTGTTTGATGAGGCGGACCGGGCGCTGGGATTTTCGGTTTCCGATCTGTGCTTCAGCGGCAGCGAAGAGGACGCTGAAACTGACCGCGAACACGCAGCCGGCGATTTTGACGGCTTCCGTGGCCGCCTATCGCGTGCTTGCGGAAAACGGAGTGCAGCCGGACTTTGTCGCGGGGCACAGCCTGGGCGAATTTTCCGCGCTGGTGGCCGCGGGCGGACTGGAATTTGCCGATGCGGTGCGGCTGGTGCGGCGCCGCGGGGAATATATGCAATCGGCGGTGCCCGAAGGCGTTGGCGCGATGGCGGCGATCCTGGGACTGGCTCCCGCGCAGGTCGCGGAACTTTGCCGCAAGGCGGCCGACGGGCAAGTGGTGGCGCCCGGCGAATCTGAATTCCCCTGAGCAGACCGTGATTTCCGGCCATGCCGAGGCGGTGAAGCGCGCGGTGGAGCTGGCTTCCGCGGGCGGCGCCAAGCGCGCCGTCATGCTCGCGGTTTCCGCTCCCTTTCACAGCGCGCTGATGCTTCCCGCGGCGCAGCGGCTGGAAGCGGATCTGCGGGCGGCTCACATTTCACACGTTGCGCGTGCCTCTGGTGACCAACACGGACGCGGAGATCACCACCGATGGCGACGAAGCGCGCGAATCGCTGATCCGCCAGGTGACTTTGCCGGTTCGCTGGGAAGAATCGGTGCGAGAGCTGATCGATCAGGGCGTGAACACATTTGTCGAAGTCGGGCCGGGGCGCGTGCTCACCGGGCTGTTGCGGCAAATTGACCGGTCGGTGCACGTATTCAACGTCGAGGATGAAAAATCCCTGCACTCGACGCTGGAGAAGCTGGCGCAGGCGCAAACCGAAGCCGCGGAAGCGTAGGTAGGGACAGGCTTCAGCCTCGGTTCTGGCGAATCTTGATGGTGCGACGGTCTGGGCAATGGCGAAACCAGACAGGCTGAAGCCTGTGCTACAAAACATCCCATGTTCAGTTTGAAAGATCAGAGTCGCGCTGGTGACCGGCGCGTCACAGGGAATCGGGCGCGCCACCGCGCTTGCGCTGGCGCAGGCGGGCGCGCGTGTGGCCGCGGCCGCGCGAAATACGGAAAAACTCGCGGCCGTGGTCGCTGAAATCGCCGCCGGCGGGCGGCGAAGCGCTTGCCGTGGCGATGGACGTCGCCGACGCCGAGCAAGTGAAGGCCGGATTCCGGCAGACGATCGAAAAATTCGGCAAGCTGGACATTCTGGTGAACAACGCCGCCATCACGCGCGATGGCCTGGCCGTGCGGATGAAAGCGGATGACTGGGACGCTGTGCTGCGCACGAATCTGACCGGCGCGCATTTGTGCGCGCAGCAGGCCATGTCCGTCATGATGCGCGCGCGGTACGGGCGCATCATCAACGTGACGTCCGTGGTGGCGGAGACCGGAAATCCCGGGCAGGTGAATTACGTCGCGGCCAAGGCCGGGCTTGATCGGCTTGACGCGGGCGCTGGCCGTGGAAATCGCGTCGCGGAATATCACGGTGAACGCGGTCGCGCCGGGCTTCATCGTTTCGCCGATGACCGATCCGTTGCCGCAGAATGTCAAGGACGCGCTTGCTCGCGCGAGTGCCGCTGGGCCGCATGGGAACCGACGCGGAAGTCGCGGCAGCGATCGTGTTCCTGGCCAGCGAAGAAGCCGGATACATCACCGGCGCGGTGCTCGATGTCAACGGCGGCTTGCGGATGGGGTAAGCCTGGACAGCGCGTACGGAGACGCGCGGCACTGTGCGGTTTGCCGGCGCGAAATTTGCCGAACGCCAGATTCAGAGTTAAGTTGACCTAAGGCTGGCGCATACATAGAATATCGCGGGGCTTAAATTCAGCACACGAATAAGTTCGAGAACGAGCCACACGAAGCGGCGCACAGCGCATAGCGGAGGCAAAACAGCATGGCCAGTGTCGATGAACGCGTAAAGCAAATTATTGTCGAGCAACTCGGAGTGGATGAAGGCGAAGTGACCCCCACCGCTTCCTTCGTGGACGATCTGGGTGCGGATTCCCTGGATACGGTTGAACTGGTCATGGCCTTTGAAGAGGCCTTTGGGATCGAAATTCCCGACGAAGACGCCGAAAAGATCGCCACGGTGAAGGACGCAGTCGACTACATCCAGAAGCACGCCTCGGCCAAGAAGTAGTTCGCCGGCCGCCGGAAAATCATCAGGAGAGAGTCGCTAACGTGAGCCGCCGGGTTGTGGTAACGGGTGTCGGACTGGTCTGCGGTCTGGGAATCGGCACCGATGAAGTCTGGAAGAACCTCCTGGCGGGGAAGAGCGGCGTTCGCACGCATCACCCAGTTCGATACCACCGGATTCGATTGCACGATTGCCGGCGAAGTCCGCGACTTCGATCCCCTCCACTGGGCCGAGAAAAAAGAAATCAAAAAAATCGCGCGATTCATCCAGCTCGCCCTGGCCGCGACGGATTTCGCCATGCGCATGGCGGAACTGAAGATCACTCCGGACATCGCGGAATTGACCGGCGTGTATGTGGCCAGCGGAATCGGCGGATTCGACGTGATCGAGCGCGAGCACTCGAAGCTGCTGCAGGGCGGTCCCGGACGCATCTCTCCATTTTTCATTCCCGCGGCAATCATCAATCTGGCCTCCGGGCATATTTCCATCCGCTACGGAGCGAAAGGGCCGAATTCCGCGACCGCCACGGCCTGCTCGGCGTCGGCGCACGCGGTGGGAGATTCCTTTCGCCTGATCCAGCATGGGGACGCGGAAGTCATGATCTGCGGCGGCGCGGAAGCCGCCATCACGCCGATGGGCGTGGGCGGATTCGCGGCGATGAAAGCGCTCTCCACGCGCAACGATCGAGCCGGAGCGCGCCAGCCGCCCATTTGACGCCGAGCGCGACGGATTCGTGATCGGCGAAGGCGCGGGAATTCTGATCCTGGAGTCGCTGGAATACGCGGAGCGGCGCGGGGCGCCGATTCTGGCTGAGATCGTGGGATACGGAATGTCCGGCGACGCGCACCACATCACCGCGCCGGAGGAAAACGGCGACGGCGCTTACCGCGTCATGCGCGCGGCCATTCGCGACGCGCGGCTTGAGCCCGAAGCAAATCGATTACGTCAACGCGCACGGCACTTCGACGCCCCTGGGCGACGCCATCGAAACCAAGGCCATGAAGCGCGTGTTCGGCGAACACGCGAAGAAGATCGCGGTCAGTTCGACCAAGTCCATGACCGGCCATCTGCTTGGCGGCGCGGGCGGACTGGAAGCCGGCATCAGCGTTCTGGCGCTGCGCGACCAGGTGCTGCCGCCCACGATCAATCAGGAAACGCCGGACCCGGAGTGCGATCTCGACTACGTTCCGAATCACATGCGCAAGGCCGCGGTCGAATACGCGCTGTCGAACTCGTTCGGCTTCGGCGGCACCAATGCCGCGCTGCTTTTCAAGCGCTGGGATTCCCGCTAAGAGCGGCTCGCTCGGGCGAGATGTTGAATCAGCGCTGCGACCGGTCGTTTGAGTCCACTGCTTTATTTTTTGTCATTCCGGGCGAAGCGAGGAATCTCTCTTTGTGTTTGGACAAAAGCGGCAGAGAGATTCCTCGCTTCTGTCGGAATGGCAGATGAAAGTAAATGCTGGCAGAGCAGCGTGGTCGAGAGGTTCGAATGAAGATCGTCGTCTGCATCAAGCAAGTGCCCGCCAAGGACGCTCCACTTACGATTACCGACGGAACCTGGATCCGCGAAACCGATATTGGATTTGAGATGAATGAGCCGGACAGTTACGCGCTCGAGGAAGCCCTGCGCCTGAAGGAAAAGCACACGGGAGAAGTGATCGCCGTGTCCATGGGCCCGGAGCGCGTGAAGCAGACCATCAAGGAAGCGCTGGCCAAAGGGCGCCGATCGCGGCGTGCACATCGCCGACGACAAGGCGCACGCGCTCGATCCGCTGGGCGCGGCGAAATTGCTGGCGGCGGCGATCGAGCGCGAGAAGCCTGACCTGGTACTGACCGGATTGCAGAGCGAAGACCAGGGCTTCGGCCAGACGGGCGTGCTGCTGGCCGAACTTCTTGGCTTGCCGCATGCCACGATCATCATGCAGATTGATGCGCAGGGCGAGCGGCTTGCGCGTGAAGCGCGAACTCGAGGCCGGATGGTTTCAGTGGGTCGAGTTGCCGTTGCCCGCGGTGCTTACGATTCAGTCGGGCATCAACAAGGTGCGCTACGCGACGCTCAAGGGCATCATGGCGGCGAAGAAAAAAGAAATCGCCACGATCGCTCGCGAATCCCTCGGCGTCACGCACGAGCCGACGCAGCGCATCGAGCGCATCTACGTGCCGTCAAAAACCAAGAAGACGGAATTTTTGACCGGCACGCCAAAAGAAGCCGCCGCGAAGCTCTCGAAAAATTGAAACACGAAGCGCGCGTGCATTTAAACGAGAGCCGACGACCGATGAATATTCTCCTGATTACCGAACAGCGCGAAGCGCAGTGGAACAAGACCAGCTTCGAAACGCTGGCCGCGGCCCAGCAAATTGCCGCGGAAACGAACGAGCCGTCTTGCCGGCCGTGGTCATCGGCAAGGGCGTCGCGGCCCTGGCCGGCGAACTTGCGGCGTGCAGGCTGGATGAAGTGCTGCTTGTCGAGCATGACCTGCTGGCTGCATACACGCCTGACGGCTATACGATCGCGCTTCAACAGGCAATCGCGCAGGCAAAGCCTGATCTCGTTCTCCTGCCGCACACCTACCAGGTGCGCGATTTCGCGCCGAAGCTGGCTGCGTCGCTCGGCAAGGGCATGATCGGCGATTGTGTTGGCTACCGCTATGAAAATGGGAAGCTGATTTTTGTGCGCCAGATGTTTCAGGGAAAGACGGCGGCGGACGTGGTGTTCGAAGGCGCCGCGCCATGGTTCGCCACGTTCCAGGCCGGAGCGTTTCGCGCCGACCTGGTTGCGCAGGGTTCCTCGAAGGCGCGCGTCACGATTCCGTCTCTGTGGAGCTCAAACCTGAACAGATTCGCACCAAGCCGCTCGAATTATTCCGCGAAGCAAAACAAGCCGTGGACCTGACGCAGGCGCCCATCCTCGTGGCCGTGGGGCGGGGGATCAAGGCGCCCGAAAATATTCCTCTCGCCGAAAAGCTCGCGAAACTGCTGGGCGGGGAACTGGCCGCGTCGCGCCCGATCTGCGATGAAGGCTGGCTGCCCATGGACCGCCAGATCGGCAGTTCGGGCCAGACCGTCGCGCCCAAGCTGTACCTTGCGCTGGGAATCAGCGGAGCCATCCAGCACGTGGTGGGGATGAAGGGTTCGCGCACGATCGTGGCGATCAACAAAGATCAGAACGCGCCTATTTTTGAAGTGGCCGATTACGGCATTGTCGGCGATTTGTTTGAAATTGTTCCCGCCCTTAACGAAGAGCTCGAGAAGAGCAAGACGTCGTGATGTTTTCGTGCGATGGGCTTTCGCGGGTGTGATTCAGTTTGGCGTAAATGGACACCTAAACCTGACAGGCTGAAGCCTGTCCTACTGGAGCCCTAAGGCCGCAGCGAACTTAGCCTCTCCACGCGTCGCAGTTCCGGAAAATTCCATGCCCACAGGCCGGTGATCAAGAGCGTTCCGATTCCTCCCAGGATCACCGCGGGGACTGCGCCGAACCATTGCGCGGTGAGGCCCGATTCGAACTGGCCGATTTCGTTCGAAGCGCCGATGAAAATCATCTCCACGGCGCTCACGCGTCCGCGCATCTCGTCCGGCGTCGCCAGTTGCACCAGCGTGGAGCGAACCACCACGCTGACCATGTCCATGCAGCCAACCAGGACGAGGGCCACCATGGAGAGAACCAGATTCCGCGAAATGCCGAAGAGAATTGTGAAGGCGCCAAACCCGCCGACGCACCACAGCATGGTCACGCCGGCACGGCTTCGGAAAGGCCGGTGCGCGAGGAGCAACGCCATGCTGCCCGCTCCGATCGCCGGCGAGGCGCGCAGGAGGCCCAGTCCCCAGGGTCCGGTCCGCAGTATTTCGTCCGCGAAGACGGGCAGCAGCGCTACGGCGCCGCCCAGCAGCACCGCGAAAAGGTCCAGTGAAATGGAGCCCAGTATAATTTTCGTCTTGGCGATGTAGTGCAGTCCCGCCAGAACGGACTTCAGGCTGACCGGTTCCCGCGGCCGCGGCTTGGCATGGAGTTTGATCTGCGACATGAGGAAAGCCGCACCCGCCGCGGCGAGCATTGAGGTCGTGTAGACCGCCGCAGGGCCTTTGGCGACCGCATAAATCAAGCCGCCGAGCGACGGGCCCAGGATCGTACCGCCCTGGTTCACGGAACTGTTCCACGCGATGGCATTCTGCAAATGTTCTTCGGGGATGATCTGGGGAAGCAGCGAGCGGCTCGCCGGATTGTTAAAAGACCGTCACGACGCCCAGGAGAACGACAATGCCGTACATGGGCAGGACCGTCCGCAGCCCGCTCAGGGCGTAGAAGAGCAACAGCGCCGAGCACACGCCAAATCCCGCGTAGCAGACCATCAGCAACTTTCGCCGGTTAAAGGCATCCGCCGCGTGACCGGTAACCAGGAAGAGCACTATGCCCGGCGAGAATTGCGCCAGGCCGACCAGGCCAAGGTCGAGCGGCCGCTTGGTGATTTCATAGATCTGCCAGCCGACCGCCACGGACTGCATTTCCAAGCCGGCGACGATCAGAAAACGCGCCAGTTGGTAGAGGGAGAAGTCAGGATAGGTGAAGGCGATGCGTCCAGCGTTTGGGGAATTCCCGGATTCGGCCATCAGCGAACTCTACTGTGCCATAAAATTTCGATTTGCACGAGGGGAGGAGGTCAACGGGACAAATAGGCTGCGTAAAAAGCGGATAAAGGCCGGCCTGGCGAACGCTTTCCAAAACTTGCAGCGAACCAGGACAATCGGGTACCGTCTAGGGTGGAACATGAGCGCCGAACAGCCAACGCTCGTCGTTCACTTTAGGAGGACGGATGAAGCGGATGGGAATCACAGTATTGGCGCTCGGGTTTTCGCCTGGAGCGCGAGCGCACAGCAGGCGCCGGCGAAGACGCCTGCGGCGCCACCGGCGAAGGCGCCAGCTACGTCGGGGCCCGCGCAGACGCCTGCAACGGCGCCGGGGTTCACGACGCAAAAAGAAAAATTGAGCTACGCGATTGGCATGGAAATGGGCAAGGGCGTGAAAGCCCAGGGGATCGATGTGGATCCCGCCATCCTTCTGCGGGGACTGAAAGACGCCATGTCGGGCGGAAAGTCCCAGATGAGTGAGGAAGAAATCAAGCAGGTGATTACCGGGTTGCAGCAGGAGTTGCGGCAGAAGCAGATGCAGGAACAGGAAGCCGCCGCCGCGGAAAACAAGGCCAAGGGGACGCGTTCCTGGCGGAGAACGCCAAGAAAGACGGAGTCGTGGCGCTCCCCGACGGATTGCAATACAAAATTTTGACGCCGGTCAGGGAAGAAAGCCCATGGAAAACGACACGGTCCTGTGCAATTACAAAGGCACGTTTCTGGACGGAACCGAGTTTGACAGTTCCGTGCAGGCCGGCAAGCCCGTGCCCTTTGAAGTGAAGAACGTGATTCCCGGTTTCAAGGAAGTCCTGCAACTCATGCCGGTGGGATCGAAGTGGCAGGTATTTGTTCCCTCGAATTTGGCTTACGGCGAGCGTGGCGCGGGCAACGTGATTGCGCCGAACGCCACGCTGATCTTTGAAATCGAATTGGTCAGTATCCACCGGCTGGAGCGCCTGCTCCCTCCATCCTAAGGACATACCGCCGGTTTTCAGCCTCGCCTTCGGGGGGGCGCTGCAAATGTGCCGGCAGATGAGCCGTGATTTTCGCGATCGATTTTTACGTAATTCCGTCCAGGGACAATCGCCCGGTGCTTCGCGCTTATTTGCGAAGGGATGCGCACGCCCATTGGGCGCTTTGGCGGCGCACTCTCGCAGGTACGCACGGACGATCTGGCGGCGATTCCCCTGAAGGCGTTGCGGGAATCAGTTTCCGAGGGGCGATTGGGATTCGGTTGACGAAGTCATCTTCGGTTGCACCAATCAGGCCGGCGAAGACAATCGCAATGTGGCGCGCATGGCCCTGCTGCTCAGCGGTATTCCTTACAGGTCCCGGCGATGACCGTGAACCGGCTGTGCGGTTCCGGAATGGAAGCGGTGACCGTGGCGGCACGCGCGATTGCCGCTAGAGAAATTTCCCTGGCCATTGCCGGCGGCGTGGAGAGCATGAGCCGTGCGCCATTTGTGATGCCCAAATCCGCCACGGCATTTTCACGAACCGCGGAAATCTATGATACGACCATCGGCTGGCGATTTCCGAACCCGCGAATGTTGAAACTGTACGGCAACGCGTCCATGCCCGAAACGGCCGAAAACGTCGCGGAGAAATACAAGGTGGACCGCGCCGCGCAGGACTGTTTTGCGTTGCGTTCGCAGCAAAAGGCCGCGGCGGCGCAAAGCGCCGGAATTCTGGCGCAGGAAATTGTTCCGGTTCGGATGCCCGGACCCGAAAGGAACTGTGAAGACGGTTTCACGATGACGAGCACGTCCGTCCGGACACGACCCTCGAAGCGCTCTGCAAAATTGCCCACCCCTTTTCGCCAAATGGCACCGTGACGGCGGGAAACGCTTCGGGAATCAATGACGGCGCTTGCGCCATGTTCGTGGCCTCGCGAAGACGGCGGCCGCGAAATTCGGATTGAAGCCAGTCGCCCGGGTTGTGGGAGCCGCCACGGCCGGCGTCGAGCCCGACTATATGGGCATCGGACCGATTTATGCCGTTCGAAAACTGCTGGAACGTTGGAAAATTTCGATGGACGACGTGGACGTATTCGAATTGAACGAAGCGTTTGCCGCGCAGGCGCTGGCCGTACGCGGGAACTCGGCCTGCCTGACAACAGTGAAAAAGTGAATCCGAATGGCGGAGCCATCGCGCTGGGGCATCCGCTGGGAATGAGCGGGGCGCGGCTGGTGTTGACGGCTGCGCGGCAGCTTCAACGCAGCAAGGGGAGCTATGCGCTGGCTTCCATGTGCATTGGCGTCGGGCAGGGCATCGCGATTCTGCTGGAGCGGGTGTAACGGTTTTAGCACACAGTTTCCGTCTGTGGGAGTTTCTGTCGTAACACGCATCGGCCTGCAGTCGCGGCAAGATCAAGTGGAAATCCCCAGACTGAAGTCTGTGCTCTACTTACTGCTCCTTCATTCTGCGCCACGCAGCGCTGCAGATGTTCGTGCATTTCTTCCGCGGGAGCGTGGCCGATGCGGCCGTGGCCCGGCAAGACCCACTCGAAATCGATAGGCCAGCAATTTTTCCATGGAACGCGTCTGCTCCGTCCAGGAATACCAGCAGACATCGCGGAAGGCGGTGAGAGTTTCGCGTTCGGGCGACCATGCCAGATGATCTCCGGTGAACAGCACTTTATCGCGATAGAGAAAAACCTGATGGCCGCGCGTGTGTCCCGGCGTGGGAATGAGCAGAAGATCGTCGTCGATGCGCATGCGGCTCGTTCCGGTGATGACGCGCTCGATGCCGCGGGCCGACGGCGCCGTCGGCTTCGTGCATCACGCGCGGGCAATGGAAATGCGCGGCGAACTTGGCGTGGTCGGCGATGTCGTCGCGATGGGAGAGGAACATGAGATTTATGCCGCCCATTTCCTCGATGCGTTTCACCAGGGGATTGTTGAAGCGCGGCGAATCGACCAGCACGTTGCCGCCCTGCTCGGGCGGGCGCACGATCAAGTAAGACCACGCGCCGAAACTGGCTTCCGACGTGAACCCGCAGAAATAGACGTCGTCGACCACATGCACGGGAAAGGCCTCGACGCCGGACCGGGCGCTGCGGTGGGACACGGTCCCGATCGAAGCGGTCGGGCAGGCCACCAGGGCCATCAACGCGCGGTGCAGTTCGCCGGGATTTTGCGGCTGGCGATAGACGCTGGATTTGCCGCCGTGATCGCGGAAGCTGGCGGGCGCGATCTGGCGGCAGGCGTCGCAATCGATGCAAGTCGCATCGACGAAGAATTCGCCTTCCACATTTTGGGGCAGCCGCTCGTCGATTTGCGCCATGGATTTTAGATTCCGTCGAAGGGCCGGAAGCGCTGCGTCCCTACAAGTTCCCTGTTCTTTAACCAAAATACCTTATAATCCCTCGGTCCTACCGTGGGACAGGCTTCGCCTGTCGGTGTTGGTCGATGGTCGATGGTCGATTGGATCTAAACACGACAGGCTGAAGCCTGTCCTGCTTCGGAGTTATTCCGTTCTCCTATTTCTGGCGAGGTGAGGCATTGGCGGCAAAAGCGATTGGCGCGAAATCGAAGTCTCGAAGCAACAGCCGCTGCCCGCGAAGAAAGCCGGTTGTGCGCCGGAAGAAATTGAAAGTTGCGATTGCCGGCTTTGGCACTGTGGGGCGGTCCGTTGCGAAATTGCTTTGCCAGGAAGCCAGCGACACGTTTGAACTGACTCATATTTTCAATCGCGAAATTGCGCGGAAAAAAGTGGACTGGGTGCCCGCGAGCGTGTGCTGGACGGAGAGCATCAACGAAGTGCTCTCCTCCGATATCGACATTTTTGTGGAGCTGGCGGGAGGTGTAAAGCCCGCGGGCGACTGGATCCGCAAGGCGCTGCGCGCGGGAAAATCGGTGGTCACGGCCAACAAACAATTGATCGCCGAGAGCGGCCCGGAACTTGTGGAAGTTGGCGCGCGAGGCCGGCCGGCGGCTGGAATTTGGAGCATCGGTAGCCGGGGGAATCCCGGCAATCATGGGGATTCAGGACGGGCTAGCCGGGGACCGCCTGTTCAAAATTGCGGGCGTGCTGAACGGCACCTGCAACTTTATCCTTACAAAAATGGAAGCCACCGGGGCGAGCTTTGACGCCGCGCTGCGCGAGGCGCAGGAACTGGGATACGCCGAGGCCGATCCGACAAACGACGTGGAAGGGTACGACGCGCGGTCCAAACTGGTGATTCTGGCGCAAGCCGGCCTGCGCGTCCGTCTGCTTGGCGAGCAGATACCGTGCTGGCCGATATCGGCGGTTGAGGCTGTGGACTTTGCCTACGCGCGCGAATTGAACTGCACGATTCGCCAGATTTCGCTGGCCAAAAAAGAGACGGAAGACGGGTTGAGCGTGCGGGCATTTGTGCGACCCGCGTTGGTACCGGCTTCTTCGCTCGTTGCGCACGTCGAGGGCAGCAAGAATCTGGTGATGGCTACGGGGCAGTACTCAGGGCAGATGGTGTTTTCCGGTTTTGGCGCGGGTGGCGATCCTACCGCAGTCGCCGTGGTTTCGGATTTGTACTCGATCGCGCGCAGCGGCGCGAGTCCTGCCGGCGGCCTGCCGGAAGTCGAAACACCCAAGAACGTGAGCGGTGAATTTACCGCGCCGTATTATTTGCGGTTCGTGGTAAAAGACCGGCCGGGAATTATCGCGGCGGTTGCAACCGTCCTTTCGAGATACGGCATCGGGATCGACGCGGTGTTGCAGCGGCCGGGCTATCCGCATTCCGCGCTGCGGTTCATCATCACGTTGGAAACCGCTCGCAGCCCCATGCTGGGATGCGCGCTGCAGGAAATTAACCGGCTGGACTTTCACGTGGAACCCGTCCTTTGCTTGCCTATTCTTCTGGATTGATCTGCATTTTTCTTGTTTTTCGAACATCGGCCGGATTTGGCGCGGCTCGGACTTGCCGGGTTCGGCCTGGGAGGCGCTAAACCCACACGGACTGAAGTCTGTGCCACTTAAGGGCGGGATTGCGGTAGAATCCGGCTACATTCGTTCGCGACCGTTGACAGGAGGGAGCCCATGAAGCCAGCTTCCAAGCTCGCCAGTATTCTGACTGCAATTCTGTTCCTTGCTTCGTTCGCCGCCGCGGCCACCGTGACCGGGTCGGTGAAAAGTCCCGACGGGACTCCGTACCGCGGCGCGTTCGTGCAGGCGCAGAATGCCGGCACGCGCGTCCTGGTCAGCGTGCTGACGGACAAAGACGGCCGCTATCGCATTGAAAATTTGCCCGCGGGGACTTATCGAGTGCAGGTAAAGGCCGTGGGCTACCGCGGCGATTCACGCTCGGATGTAAGCCTGACGGCGGAGCAGAACGTCTCCTATGATTTTGCTTTACGGCAGGGCATGGTGCGCTGGGCCGATTTGTCCCAGTACCAGGGCGAGGTTTTGTTTCCCGAGGCCAAGGGCAAGGATTTGCTGGTCGCGAAATGTTTTGCGTGCCACGGCTTTCAATCGCGCATGGCTTCGGTGTCGCGCGACGAAGAGGGCTGGCGCGATCGCGTGAATTACATGGCCGAATCCATGCACTTCTTCCTGGGCGGAGTTGGCGGCCCGTTCACGGACCAGAATTCGGCGGAGGTCGCTTCCTATATCAATTCGCTTTTTGGTGAGGAATCCGTTTTACCGAAATCGCCGGCCGAAATGCCCAAGTACAAGGAGACGGTGCGGAATTTCGATGACGAGGCGATGAAGATCGTTTACGTCGAGTATGAATTGCCGGGCCCGAGCCGCATGCCCTGGAGCGCATTCCAGGACAAGGATGGGAATTATTGGATGCCGTATTACGGCAACGCCAACAAAATCGGCAGGCTCGATCCAAAGACCGCGGAAGTGCAGGAGTATCCGGTGCCGAATCGCGGCACGGCGGCCATTCATTCGGCAGTGCCCGCGCCGGACGGAAGCGTGTGGCTGACCGAGCAGGGATCGAACAAGCTAGGACACTGGGATCCCGCGTCGCGAACGATCACGGAATATCAAGATTCCTACATTCCGGGGAAGGAAGGAACGGTCGCGGGCGGATCCAAGCACACGCTGCGGATTGATGCGCAGGGAAGAGTCTGGGCCACGGGCGGGCCGCTTACCGTTTTCGACCCGAAGACGGCGAAGTTTACGCAAATCAAGGAAATACCCTCGGCATATGGCATCGCGCTCGACAAGGATGGAAATTGCTGGTTTGCGGAATTTGTGCCCAACGGCGAAATCGGAAAAGTCGACGGCAAAACGCTGAAGGTAACCAAGTGGCAGCCGCCCACGCCGGATGCGCGCCCCCGGCGCATTCAGGTCGATAATGACGGCACGATTTGGTTCGCCGAATTTCAAGCCGGAAAGATCGGGCACTTCGATCCGAAGACGGAAACGTTCAAGGAATACCCGCTGCCCGGCCCCGAAGCGACTCCCTACGCGCTGGCCATCGCGCCGAACCACACGCTGTGGTATTCGTCCGAACATCTGGACGTCATCGGCAATCTCGATCCGGGGAGCGGGCATGTGAGGGAGTATCCGTTCCCACAGGCGGAAAATACCATGCGCGAGTTTTATCTGGATGCGCAGGGGCACATGTGGTTTGGCACGCCGGCGAACAATAAGGTAGGTTATTTTTATCTGGCCGGGCCGACGCAGCGCGCGGGGGATTAGCTGGACTAGCACTGGCAGTCTTGCCGGCGGGCTGCGATCTTTGCTGCCGCGTACTGCGGTCGAGCCAGGAACCCGCACGGGCAGCCGTTCCTGAGGGCTCGAAAAAAAAGCGCAGGCGCTACCGTGCGCGCTTTACGGCTGACGCGAAGGCTTTCCAGATGCGCCAGTTTCCGGCAGACTCCTCCAGCATGCGCTCGGGGTGAAACTGCAGGCCGACCACGAACTTTTCTTTTCGGGTCGTGATAGGCCTCAATCAATCCGTCTTTCGCGTAGGCCATGGGCTGAAAGCGCGGCGCGAGGTCGCGGATTCCCTGGTGATGGTAACTGTTCACGCGCAGCGTTTTCCTTTCATACCATTTTCGCAGCGGACTTCCCGCGACGATGGAAATCGGGTGCCTGTAGCTATCGTAGTGGGCGAAATTGATGTGTTTCAGTTGCGATTTCTTTTCCTTCTGCACGTCGCCGTAGAGCGTTCCTCCGCAGACGACGTTGAGCAGTTGCGAGCCGCGGCAAATGCCAAGAATTGGAATATTCCTGCGCAGCGCGTAGCGGATCAGCGCGATTTCAATTTCGTCCTTCAGGGGATGCGTTTTCTCGACATGCGGGTAATTTTCGCGCGTGGCCTCGAAATGTTTTGGCTCGATGTCCTCGCCCTCCACGAGCAAAAGGCCTCGCATGCTTCCTTCAGTAGTCGGGCAGGCAGGCGCGCGAGCCTTCGACGACGGGCACCATGACGGGCAGCAATTTTCAGGCGGACCAGCAGCGCGAGATGGAACTCGCCGACGTAGTCGATGTACTTGTTTTTTCGGATCGTCCTGCGCGTGACGACGAGAACCGCGGGGCGTTTCATCGGAGCAGCGTCTGGAGCGCGCTGACCAGCTTGGCGTCTTTTTCGCGGCCCTGCGAGGCGACGCGGATATGGTACTGATCCATGCCGATCTTGTTGGAGCAGTCGCGCACGTAGAGCTTGTAGTCGCTGCAGCAAAAGTCCCTGCAATTCCGCCGCCGTCATTCCGCCTTTGATTTTGAACAGAACAAAATTCGCGCCGGTGGGATAAACGTCGATGCCGCGGATCGCTTTGAGCGAATCGTACAGCCAGCGAACGTCGCCGATCAGGCGCTTGCGCCCCTCGTGATAATCGGCGTCGGTGGCGGGAAGCAGCGACAAGAAATATTGCGCCAGCGTATTCACGTTCCAGGTGGGAATGAACTGGCGCATGTGATTCAGGATGTAGAGATTTTCGCTGTAACAGTAGCCGAGGCGCAGGCCGGGAACGCCGCAGTGCTTGCTCATGCTGCGAACCAGCAGCAGGTTGGAAAACTGTCCGGCGACATGCAGCAGGCTGGGAATCTCTTCGCCCGCGAAGTCGATGAACGATTCGTCGACGATGACCAGCTCCATGTCCTTGGCCTGATGCAGAAAATCGATCATTTCCTCGAGAGAAAAAAGCTGGCCGGTGGGATTCCCGGGATTGATGATCAGCAGGGATTTCAGGCCGCGCTTGCGCACCCATTCGAGATATTGCGGCAGATGCAGCGTGTAGCGCTCGTCCGGGATTCAAGGCGTAGAGTTCGGCGTCGCGCTGGTCCTTCAGTTTTTCGATGTATTCGCCGAAGGTCGGGACGGGCACGGCGATGCGGTCAATCAAGGTCGTGTTGATCAGGACGATGAGTTCGGTCGCGCCGTTGCCGATGATCAAGTGAGTCGGATTCACGTGCAGCACGGCGGCGAGATGTTTCTGGCTGCTGGCCGGATTGCTGGAGGGATACGATTTGATCAGGTTGGGAAAATTGTCCTGCAGATCGCGCAGCATCGCGGCGTCGGGTAGTACGGATTGGCGATAAAGCAGAAGTCGATGATTTCCTTGGCTTTTTCGTAGCCGACGAGTTCGGCGAGCGAAGGCGAATGGGAAGTTTCGTAAAAGAGATGCCGTCGAAACTCGGCGGGCGAAAGAGCTGTGGCCGCCTTTTCCATGCTCTTTTTGTAGCACTGTGAATCGGCGCTTACAAGTTTTGGTTGTCTCTCGGGTACTGTGCCTAATTTAGCCGGGGTTGTGGGGAACTAGCCGGCGGCCGGCGCGAGGTCGCCGCGCCACCAGCGCGCCGAGAACACGATGAACGCCGCGGCCAGCCACCCGGCCGCGTACATGGGCTGCGCGCCCCAATGCAGCGTCGGCGAGTGCATCAGGCCGAACCAGGAGAAGATCAGACGCGATCAGGCACCAGATCGCGGCGCGGCCGAAATTCCGGTCGATCATTTCGGTGATGAGCGCGGAAACCACCAGCACCAGGAAGAGAAATCCGTTGCCCAGGCCCTGAATCGAGGACCAGTAGATCGAGCGATTCAGCGCGGCCTGAACTTCGGGACTCGCCGCCGACAGCTTCAGCGCGGGCAACGCGGAACTCACGGCGGAGCCCACGACCGCGCCGGCGGGCAAAACCAATCCGAGCAGCACGGCGTTGATGTATTTGTGATCCACATGATGCAGCGTTGCACGGCCCACGCCAATCGCCACGTAGGCGATCATCGCGGCGAGAATCGCCCACGGAAAAATCTGGGCCATGAACAGGGAAATCCCGCTGATGAATATCGGCCAGGAAAATCACGGCAGTCCAGAAACAAAAGCCGATCCGGGCGCCCATCATTTTGTAGGGCGGGTGCAGCGCGGCGACAACCGGCGTGATGATGCTTCCGGCCAGCGCCGCACAGCAACGTTCCCAGCGCCGTCGCAGGCAACGACCAGGCGCGCGTCGTAATTATCTCCCGCCGAGTTTGCGCCTTCGACCGAGGCGATGTCCTGCAGCACCTGGTATATCGACATCGGCGCGATTACCGAAAGGTAGGGAATCGCGAGGCCCATCGCCTGCAGCAAGCCCGGAGTGCGCACGAACGGAAGCTGCACGGAAAAACCGCGCCACGCGGGATGAATGTAGCCGATGGACAATCCGATGGCCAGCGGCACGAGCCAGGCGACGAGGAAGGGAGGAATCCTCCACTTCGTGATCGGCACATTGGCGAGTACCGCGGTCGCGACGATCGCCAGCGCAACGATTCCGACGAGCGGCTGATCGAAGATGCGCTGCAGCAGGACCAGGCGAGATAGGTGTACATGGCCGCGCCGAACACCGTCATCATCGCGGGCTTGGGAATGAATTTGCGAATCGTGCCGGCCAGCGGCGCGGCCGACGAGTTTGATGATTCCGGTCCACACGACGGCGGCGGCCCCGACTCTCCACGCCAGTTCCTGATCGCGCGTCTGCAGATACATGGGCAGCATGATCGACAGCGTGTAGGCGATGATCCCCGGCACGTTGTTGATGTACACGTGGGCGGTGACGTTGGTGCGGCCCTCGCGGCTGCGCAAGGTCCACGGCGAGGGCGGTCAGAGCCCATGCGAGCCGACGAAAAATCCCAGGGCAAAGCCCGGCAGCAGATGGCTCACGCTGAATCCCATGGCGATGCCGACGGGAACGAGCAGGAACGCGGGGATGATCATCTGCGCCACGTTGAAGCCCACCTGCGCGACGGTGGCGTCGATGTCTCCGCGCTCGAGCGTCCACCAGCGAAGCGCGCTGGCCTGTGCGGTTTCCGCCATTCGGACTTTCTCCCTTGGACAGGTTCTTTGCCTGTGCGATAATTTCAGACCGTGAATCTCGCACCTTGCACGCAACGTTGCGCAAGGAATCGCGGTTCCGCATGGCAAGAGTTCCTGTGTACTAAATTCCACTTTCAAATCTTGAATGCCTCGAGCGATTCGGGCACGAACAGCTCCTGCGGCGTCAGCAGGCGCTTGGCCAGGCCCTGCTCGTAGGAGTAGCGCAGGAACGTGCTCAGGCCGTGCACGTTAGGCTCGACGCCATAAGGCCAGAAATCCTTGCCCATCAGTTGCGCGTGTCTTCCGCGTGGCGGATGAGCCAGGGCAGCATGAATTTCAGCGCCGCCGTTTCGTACAGGTCCTCGTAGACTTCGCGCTGCGCGAGCACGAAAGCCTTGTAGAGCGATTGCGCGACCCAGGGATGTTTTTCGTAAACTTCGCGGCGGATAACCACCGTGTGCATGATCGGAAAAATTTTTGTGCGCGGTAATATTCGCGCTCCACGGATTCATAATCCTCGAACAGGAGACGGACGCTCGGCGCGCGTTGCGCAATGCAGGAAGGGGTTCGCGGCGAATAGATGGCGTCGATTTCCCCGTCGTCGAGCATCTGGGAAAGCGTCTTGTCCTCGGGAATATTTTCCAGGCGGATTTCCGGCGGAAGGGAAACGGTTTGCTTCTCGGTGCGGCCGGGCGTTTCTTCGCCGCCGCGCAAATAGGTGACGCTGGAAACGGGGACCTTGTATTCGTCGCTCAAAATCCCACGAATCCACACGCAGGCCGTCAGTTGATATTCCGGATTGCCGACGCGTTTGCCGATCAGGTCCTTGGGTTCGCGGATGCCGCTGTTGCGATTGATGAAAATGCAGGAGTGGCGGAAATATCGCGATGGGAAAACCGGAATGGCCACAAAAGGCCTGGGTTCGCGAAACATTGAAAGCGTGTAGGAGGAGAGAGACATTTCGGCGACGTCAAATTCGCGGTGGCGGATCATCCGGAAAAAAGTTTCCTCGACGGGAATGTTGATGTAGTTCAGATCGATCCCGTCGATGGGAATGCGCTCTTCGAGCAGTGCGCGCGTGCGGTCATAATTCCAGCAGGCCATCGATAAGCGAAGCTTGGACATTTTCAATTTCTCCGAGGTGAGCGAATCCGCAATGGGCATCTTGACGTGTTACCGCGCCGCGCGGACAACAGAACAGTTGTACCCCACGAACCTGGCGGCGGAACCGCAGCCAGACATCTTACTGGGGAATTTCGACCTGACGTTTAAAAGTAATTCAATCCGTCCCGCAATGACTTCCGCGCGCCATCTGGAAACTGCCCGAGGCGACGCCGCAGCGATTCCTGCGACCGGATTGCCCAGAGCAAACATCTGATTCCCTAAAGACGTTTGGCAGCGTCATGAAAAGCAAGGCTTTTGCGCGCCTGAGTGGCGGCGTGAGGGGACAGATCCTCTAAGATGGCTGAGGTATGAGAATGCCGGGCGGATTCGGGGGCATGGGGTCGCAGCGCGGCATGGCTTCGCGTGCCGAGCGCGGACACAGTCTCGAGACGCGGCGCGCGAAGAAGCGGCCGACCCGAGCAAGAAAAAAAAGCTGCGGATCATGGATCAATTGCCGGCCATCTGGGCGCTGATGCGGCCGCGCCGGGGCTTGCTGGCGCTGGGCCTGGTGCTGATGGCCGTCAATCGCGTTTCGGGCCTGGCGCTCCCCTACACTACAAAATATCTGGTCGACAATGTGATGATTCACCACCAGACGCGGCTTCTGATGCCGCTGGTGGGCGGGGTGCTGCTGGCCACGCTGCTGCAAGGCGTGACGTCCTATACGCTGACGCAAACGCTGTCCAAGGCCGCGCAGCGCATGATCACCGAGCTGCGGAGAAGTGTGCAGGAGCACGTCGGCCGTCTGCCGGTCGCGTACTACGACGCGAACAAAACCGGCGCGCTCGTGTCGCGCATCATGAGCGACGTCGAGGGCGTGCGCAACCTGATCGGCACGGGTCTGGTGGAATTTCTGGGCGGCTTGCTGACGGCGGCCATCGCGCTGTACATGCTGCTGCGCATCAGCCCGGTGATGACCGGGCTCGCGGCGGGCGCTGCTGCTGGTCAGCATGGTCGGGCTGCGCAAGGCGTTCAGCGTACTGCGGCCGATCTTCCGCGAGCGCGCGAAAATCAACGCCGAGGTCAGCGGGCGGCTGACGGAATCGCTCTCCGGCGTGCGCGTGGTGAAGGGCTATCACGCCGAGGAGCGCGAGCACGACGTGTTCACCGAAGGCGTGCAGCGACTGCTGGACAACGTCATCAAGTCGCTCACCACGATGTCCATGATGAGCTTTTCCACGACGGCGCTGGGCGGCGTGGTCGGCGCGCTGGTGATGCTGGTCGGCGCGCACGAAGTCATCGGCAGGAAAAATCACGGTCGGCCAATTCATGAGCTATACGGCGTTTCTGGCTTTCATGATCGCGCCCGGTGTTTCAAGTCGTGGGCATCGGCACGCAACTGACCGAAGCGGTTGCAGGACTCGAGCGCACGCGGGAAGTGCTCGACGAGCGGCCCGAGGATGAAGACCCGCGCCGCACGGTGACGCTGCCGGACATCGTCGGCGAACTCGCGTTCGAGGACGTGACTTTGCCTACGAGCCCGGAAAACCGGTGCTGCAGGATGTCAGCTTCGTGTCGCAGCCGGGAACGGTGACGGCGCTGGTGGGTTCGTCGGGCTCGGGGAAATCGACGATCATCGGGCTGGTCGCGGCGTTTCACGTGCCGCTGTCGGGACGCGTGCTGGTGGACGGCGTGGACCTGTCGACGGTGCGACTGGATTCCTATCGCACGCGGCTGGGCGTCGTGCTGCAGGAGTCGTTTCTGTTTGACGGCACGATTCGCGAGAACGTGGCGTTTTCGCGGCCGTATGCGAGCGAGGAAGAAATTCTGGCGGCGTGCCGAATCGCGCGTGTGGACGAATTCGCCGAGCGTTTTCCCGGAAAAATACGACACCATCATCGGCGAGCGCGGCGTGAAGCTTTCCGGCGGGCAGCGGCAGCGCGTATCCATCGCCCGCGCGATTCTGGCGGACCCGCGCATCCTGATCCTGGACGAAGCGACGTCGAGCCTCGACTCCGAATCCGAAATGCTGATTCAGGAAGGCCTGGCGCAATTGATGCGCGGGCGCACCACGTTTGTAATCGCTCATCGGCTTTCCACCATTCGCCGCGCCGACCAGATTCTGGTGGTCGAAGCAGGAAAAATCGTGGAGCGCGGAACGCACGCGACGCTTTACGCGCTCGGCGGGCGATATCGCGAGCTCTACGACAAGCAGCACGGCCTGGAAGCCAACCTGTTTCTGGCCACGGGCGAGGGAGAAATTCCCGAGCCGGCGGAAGCGGGCGGAACTCCGCCGGGAAATTCCGATCCGGATATGGTGCGGCTGCTGCGCGACCGGCCGGCGTAGACTAGACTCGACTAGACTTCTCTTCCCGTTTGGGCTCCCAAGCCCCCTCCAGTTCGATGCGTCGGTGTTTTTGGCAGCACAGACTTCAGTCTGTGGGGGTTCGGCCTTGCTAGGACCAAATCCACAGACTGAAGTCTGTGCTACTGAAAACCCTGCACTTGACCACTCGCATGTGAGAAACTCGGGCGACTTTTGAAACAAATTGACGGAGGAGCGCATGCGAACGACGTACCCGGTTCGGCTGCTGATTTTTGTGCTGGCATTTGGATTTGCCGCCGGCGCTCTGCGCGCGCAATCGTGGGAAATGCCGAGCGACGCGCAGCGCTGTCCATCGAAGTGGGGCGCGAAGGATGAGATCGGCTCCGGAAATTTGATGAAGCCGGAAATGGCCTTGAAAGCCGCGAGGCTGATTCACACCGGGGAAGTCTTCACGCTGGGCTTCCATCTTTCGGCGGCGTTGCCGCTGATCCGCTCGCGGCGCTTCGATCTGCACATGAAGCGCAGCACCGCGACCGATCCCGGCACGCGCGGCGAAAACGAGGAAATTGTAATCACCGAGCTTGGGCAGGTCGGCACGCAGCTCGACGCCTTTGCGCACCAGATTTACGGCGGCGAATATTACAACTGCATCACCGACCATGAGATGAGCTTCGGCGACGGCGGCAGCTCTGTTACGGACTTGACGGCCGGCGCACGGCAGGGCTTCCCCAAACTTGGCGTGGAGAAAATTCCGGACATCATGACGCGCGGCGTGCTGATCGACGTCGCCGGGCTCAAGAACGTGGACATGCTCGAAGGCGGCTACGTCATTACCGCGGACGATTTACAGCAGGCGCTGGCCAAGGAAAAATTGAAGCTGGAACCCGGCGATGCAGTCATGATCAACACCGGCTGGGGCAAGCTGTACACGGTGAAGGACAAGGACAAATATTTGAAATCGTCGCCGGGAATCGGCATCGAGGCGGGAGAATGGCTCATCAAGCAGAATCCGATGCTGGTGGGAACCGATACCTGCTGCGTGGAAGTGCGGCCCTATCCCGGGCAGAAAGTGAATCTGCCGATTCATGCCATGTTCCTGATTGTGAATGGAGTCTACCTGGTCGAGAACTTGCGGCTCGAGCAAATGGCCGCGGCGCGCGCCTATGAGACGGCTTACATCATGACGCCGCTGAAGATCGAGGGCGGAACGGGATCGACCATCGATCCGATCGTGGTGCGGTAAATTTGCACAGGCACTCTGGCTTTGGGTTGGAAGCTTGCAAGAAGAATAGAAACCACGCAGGCCGAAGCCTGCGCTTTTACGCGATGGTGGCTGGTTCGCCGCCGCGCGCTAGTTTTCGGGGCTGGACAACTTCCAGGTCGGGATTTTCCGCGGCTCGCTGGCGCACCAGGGTGATGAACGCCCCGGAGGAGCGCGGCAAGGTGCGGTCGCGGCGGTAGACGATGCCCAGTTCGCGCCACAATTCCACGTCGGCGATGGGGATCAGCTTCACTTCGCCGGCGCGCACTTCATTGCGCGCGAAGCTCGAGCTGATCAGCGAGACGCCCAGGCCGGCCGCCACGAAGCATTTGATCATGCCCACGCTGGTCAGCTCCATGGTGATCTGCAATTGCGGACGGTACGGGCGGAAATGCTTGTCGAGCAACTGCCGCGTGTATCCGGTACGCGGAAAAATCAAGGGCTGCTCGGCGATGTCCTTCATGCGAACAGTCTTGAGTTTTGCCAGGGGATTGCGCGGATTAACCATCAGCATGACGCGATCTCGGAAAATCGGATGAAACTTCAGGCTGGGAGATTTCGCGGGCAGCGTGACGATGCCGACGTCAATCGAGCCGTCCTCCACCTTCTGCAAAACCTTGTGGCTGAAATTCCGGTAGATGCTGATCTGCACCGAAGGATAAAGGCGGTGATATTCTGCGAAAATGTCGGGCAGAACGTATAGGCAGGTGGCTTCGTTCGCGCCGAGGGCCAGCACTCCGCGCGGCGTGGTGGCTTTGTCGGCCACGGCGCGCAGGGATTCGGCGCGCATGTTCACCATTCGCACGGCATACTCGAAGAGGGTTTCACCGGCGGAGGTCAGGCGCACGGATTTGCGCCCGCGGTCGAACAGCTTTTCGCCGTACTCCTGCTCGAGTTGACGGACCTGCGCGCTGACAGCAGGCTGCGAGCGGAATAATTTTTGTCCGGCGCGCGAAAAGCTGCCAAGTTTGGCAATTTCGATAAATGTGGTGAGCTGGTCGAAATCCATGATTGAAGGCGGATTATAGCAGAATCGCGGCGCGCGGCCAGCATTAATCCAAAAAGATAATGCGATGAATCGCAAATCGGGATAGCGAATGCCCTGGGGACAAGCAGGCCGGGGGAATGATAAGATACACATTCCGGAAGGCCGGTCAGCAAACGGCGCCGAAGTGTATGAGGCAATGTTTTCCTGTTGCGGCTTCTTTCGCGGGATAGGCTTCAGCTTGTCGGGTTTAGATTCTGCAGGGCATACAACCAAAGCAGACAGGCTCATGCCTGTCCTAGTTCTTTGAATTGGTCGGCCAAGGAGGCACTGGCGTTTCAGGGGATGCGGTTGGAGGGAGTTTTGGGAAGCGATCGCGTGCGTATCGCTCCCCGGCCCGCTTGCCCTTGATTCGTTATTTCCGGCTCACATGAGTGAACTGTACCCATTTCGGGGCTTGCCGCCTGCTCAGGGACTTTACCGCCCCGAGCATGAGCATGACGCTTGCGGCATCGGATTTGTCGCTAGCATCGAGGGGCGCAAGTCGCACGACATCGTGCTCAAGGGCACGCAGATTCTGATCAATCTGGCGCACCGCGGCGCGTGCGGATGCGATCCGCAAACCGGCGACGGCGCGGGCATTTTGATCCAGATTCCGCACGCGTTTTTCGAGCGCGAAGCCGTCAGCCTGGGCTTTTCCTTGCCTTCGCCGGGCGAGTATGGTGTGGGCATGGTATTTCTTCCGGTCGATACGCAGGACCGGCTCATTTGCGAAGGCATCATCGAAAAGATTGTGCGCGAGGAAGGGCTGACCATCCTGGGCTGGCGCGACACGCCCATCAACGGCAACACCATTGGACGCCTGGCGCGCGCTTCGCAGCCGTATATCGAGCAGATTTTTATTCGAAGCGCGCCGGGAATGGATCAGGACGCGCTGGAGCGCAAGCTGTACGTGGTACGCAAGCGCGCGGAAGCGGAGATCGCGGCGACCGACCTGAAAGAGAAGGATTTCTTCTACGTCCCGTCTCTTTCCTCGCGCACCATTATTTACAAGGGCCTTCTACTCGCTCCGCAGATTACCGATTTTTACAAGGAGCTGCTGGACCCCGCGCTGACCAGCGCGTTGTGCCTGGTGCACCAGCGTTTTTCGACCAACACTTTTCCCAGCTGGAAGCTGGCGCACCCCTACCGCTACATCTGCCACAACGGCGAAATCAACACGCTGCGCGGCAACATGAACTGGATGTTCGCGCGGCAGTCGGTGCTGGCGTCTCCTCTCTTCGACGAAGACATGAAGAAGCTGATGCCCATCATCACCGCGGGCGGCAGCGATTCGGCCATGCTGGACAACGCTGTGGAGTTGCTCACGCTCTCCGGCCGCTCGCTCCCGCACGTGATGTCCATGCTGATTCCCGAAGCCTGGGATCATGACGCGACGATGCCGGAGGACATCAAGGCCTTCTACGAATATCACGCCTCGCTCATGGAGCCCTGGGACGGCCCCGCCGCCGTCGCCTTCACCGACGGGCGGGTGATCGGCGCGAAGCTCGATCGAAACGGCCTGCGCCCCGGCCGCTTCCTGGTGACCAATGACGGCCTGGTGGTTCTGGCCTCGGAAGCGGGTGTGCTCTCGATCAAGCCCGAGGAAGTGCGCATGAAGGGCAGGCTGGCGCCCGGACGCATCTTCCTCGTGGATACCGAGCAGAAGCGGCTGATCACGGACGGGGAAGTGAAAAAGCAATTGGCCGCGCGGCAACCCTACGCGCAGTGGCTCAAGGAAAATCAGATCACCCTGGACGATCTGCCGAGCCCCACGCACGTGCTGCAAACCAATCACGAAACGATTCGCATGCGGCAGCGCGCTTTCGGCTACACGGACGAAGACCTGAAAACAATTCTGCTGCCCTCCGCGCTAAATGGGGAGGAGCCCGTGGGCTCGATGGGCATCGACACGCCGCTGGCGTGCCTGTCCGACAAGCCGCAAATGCTATTCAGTTATTTTAAGCAGACTTTCGCGCAGGTCACTAATCCGGCCATCGATCCGATTCGCGAAGGCCTAGTGATGTCCCTCAATTCCTACATTGGCAGCGAGGGCAACATCCTGGAAGAGACGCCGAGGAATTGCCACACGCTGAAGCTGCGCCATCCGGTGATTTCCAACTGGCGTCTGGAAAAACTGCGCCGCGTGAGCTGGGGGAATTTTCTGGCCACCAGCCTGCCCATGCTGGTCCGCGTCAATGGCGGCGACATGCATCTGGAGGAAGCGCTGGAGACGCTGTGCCGGCGCGCTTCGCTGGCCATCAAGTCGGGCTACACGCTGCTGATTCTCACGGATCGCGGGGTGGACCACGAATACGCGCCGATTCCTTCGCTCCTGGCGCTTTCAGCCGTTCACAATCATTTGATTCGCGAGGGCACGCGCAACCAGGTGGCGCTGATCGTGGAGTCCGGCGAGCCGCGCGAAGTGATGCACTTCGCGCTGCTGCTGGGCTACGGCGCGAGCGCCGTGAATCCCTATCTGGCGATTGAAACGATTGAGGACCTCCACAAGGCCGGAGCGTTCCCGCCGGAAACCACGTGGGACAAAGTTTTCAAAAGCTACATGAAGTCCATCGACAAAGGACTTTTAAAAACATTCTCAAAGATGGGCATTTCCACTCTGCAGAGTTATCAGGGCGCGCAGATTTTCGAGACGGTTGGGCTCGATCACTCGCTGGTGGAGAAATATTTTACCGGGACGTCTTCGCGCATCGAGGGTGTGGGCATTGAAGTGCTTGCCCGCGAGGTGCTGATGAAGCATGACTTCGCCATGCAGCCCGCGCATCTTTCGGACACCGAGCTGCGCGTCGGGGGAGAATATCAGTTCCGCGTGCGCGGCGAGCGCCACCTGCTGAACCCCACTACGGTCAGCAAGCTGCAGCACGCCGTGCGCCAGGAAAGATTCGAGAGTTTCCGGGAATTCGCGGATATCGTCAACCAGCAGAACCGCGACCTGCAGATGCTGCGCGGCATGTTTGAATTCAAGCCCAACGGTTCGGCCATTCCGCTCGAGGAAGTCGAGCCCGCCGCCGAAATCGTGAAGCGCTTCGCCACCGGCGCGATGTCCTTCGGTTCGATCAGCAAGGAAGCGCACGAAACGCTGGCGATTGCCATGAACCGCATCGGCGGGAAATCCAACACCGGCGAGGGTGGCGAGGACGAGGCGCGGTACACACCCGACGCCAACGGCGACTCGCGCCGCAGCGCCATCAAGCAAGTGGCTTCGGCGCGTTTCGGCGTCACCACGAATTATCTGATCAACGCGGACGATCTTCAGATCAAGATCGCGCAGGGCGCTAAGCCGGGCGAAGGCGGCCAGTTGCCGGGCCACAAAGTGGACGACGTGATTGCCCGCGTGCGCCATTCGATTCCCGGCGTGGGCCTGATTTCTCCACCGCCGCACCATGACATTTATTCCATTGAGGACTTGGCGCAGCTGATTTTCGATTTGAAAAACGTCAATCCGCAGGCTCGCATTTCCGTGAAGCTGGTCGCAGAGGTGGGCGTGGGCACGGTGGCTGCGGGCGTCGCCAAGGCGCACGCCGACGTGATCCTCATCAGCGGCTACGACGGCGGCACGGGCGCATCGCCCGTCAGCTCCATCCGCCACGCGGGCATTCCGTGGGAACTCGGTCTATCCGAGACGCAGCAGGTGCTGGTGATGAACGATCTGCGCAGCCGCGTGCGCGTGCAGGTGGACGGCAAGCTGCAAACCGGGCGCGACGTGGCCATTGCCGCGCTGCTGGGGGCCGAGGAATTCGGATTCGCCACCACGCCGCTGATCACCATGGGCTGCATCATGATGCGCAAGTGCCATCTGAACACTTGCCCCGTGGGCATCGCCACGCAGGATCCCGAGCTGCGCAAGAAGTTCGCAGGCAAGCCCGAGCACGTTATCAATTTCCTGTTCTACGTGGCCGAAGACCTGCGCCTGATCATGGCGCGTCTGGGCTTCCGTAAAGTCGATGAAATGATCGGGCGCGTGGATTGCCTAGTGCAGCGTAAGGACGTGGAACACTGGAAAGCGAAAGGCATAGATCTCTCCTCGGTGCTCTACAATCCGCCGATGCCCAGCCACGTCGGCCGCCGCTGCACGCAGGCGCAGGACCACGGACTGTACGACGCGCTCGACGGAAAGCTCATCGAGCAGGCGACGGACGCCATCGAGCATCTCACTCCGCTGTCGCTCAACTTGCCCATCCGCAACGTGCACCGCACCGTGGGTGCCATGCTCAGCGGACAGATCGCGCGCCGCCACGGCTCGGTAGGATTGCCGGACGACACCATTCGCATTCAGTTCCACGGTTGCGCGGGACAAAGTTTCGGCGCGTTCCTGGCCACCGGCGTCACGCTCACGCTGGAGGGCGAAGCCAACGATTACGTGGGCAAGGGACTTTCCGGCGGACGCCTGGTGATTTATCCGCCGCGCAATTCGCATTTCGTGCCGGAGGAAAACATCCTGGTCGGCAACGTGTGCCTGTACGGCGCAACCAGCGGCGAAGTTTTCCTGAACGGCATGGCCGGGGAGCGCTTCGCGGTGCGCAACTCGGGCGCCACGGCCGTCGTCGAGGGCGTCGGCGATCACGGCTGTGAATATATGACTCGCGGCCTGGTAGTAGTGCTGGGCAAAGCGGGACGCAACTTCGCCGCGGGTATGACCGGCGGGATCGCCTACGTTCTGGATCAGAGCGCCGAATTTGCTTCGGTCTGCTGCAATCGCGTGGATGTGGACCTCGAGCCGTTGGCTGACGCCAAGGATATCGAAACCGTGCACCGGCTGGTGACGCGCCACGCGGAGCTCACCGACAGCCCGCAAGCCAAATGGATTCTGAAGCACTGGGACGCCATGCTGCCCAAATTCATCAAGGTGTTCCCGCACGAATACAAGCGCGTCCTGGGCATTCCGCGAATCCCCGCGACCGTGCTGGCGGCGCAGGCTGAAACCTTGCACGCTGCGCAATCCGCGCAAGGCCAGGTGATTCGTGGGTAAGGTTACCGGCTTCAAGGAATACACCCGGGAAACACCGGCGCGGCGTCCGGTAGCCGAGCGCGTGCACGATTATTTCGAGGTCTACCAGCCGTTCCCGGAAGAAAAAGTGCGCGTGCAGGGAGCGCGCTGCATGGACTGCGGCATTCCGTTCTGCCATACAGGCTGCCCGGTCAACAACATCATTCCGGACTGGAACGATCTGGTCTATCGCGACCGCTGGAAGGACGCCATCCGCGTTCTTAATTCCACCAATAATTTTCCGGAATTTACCGGGCGCATTTGCCCCGCGCCCTGCGAAGCGGCCTGTGTGCTGGGAATCAACGAGCCGCCGGTAACCATTAAATTAATTGAAAAGACAATTGTGGACCGCGCCTGGGAAGAGGGCTGGATCAAGCCCGAGCCTCCCGAGACGCGAACTGGGAAGCGCGTTGCGGTCGTAGGTTCCGGGCCTTCGGGATTGGCCGCGGCGCAACAGCTCAATCGCGCCGGGCACGACGTGACGGTTTTTGAAAAGAACGACCGCATCGGCGGTCTGCTACGCTACGGCATTCCGGATTTCAAACTGGAAAAGCGCGTCGTCGATCGACGCCTCGAACAGATGCTCGCCGAAGGCGTTCTTTTCCAGACCAAGGCGCACGTCGGCGGAAACATTCCCGCGCAGGATTTGCGCAAGGAATTTGACGCCGTGGTTCTGACCGGCGGAGCGGAGCAGCCGCGGGACTTGAATGTTCCCGGACGCGAGCTTAAGGGCATTTATTTCGCGATGCAGTTTCTGCCGCAGCAAAACAAAGTGGTCGCCGGTGACGCCATTCCCGACCAGATTCTGGCCACCGGAAAACGCGTGGTGATCATCGGTGGCGGCGATACCGGAGCGGACTGCCTGGGCACCTGCCACCGCCATCAGGCCAAGTCCATCCACCAGTTTGAGATCATGCCCATGCCGCCGCTGGAACGCGCGCCCAGCACGCCCTGGCCGCTGTGGCCGCTGCAGCTTCGCACCGAGAGCGCGCATGAAGAGGGCGGCAAGCGCGACTGGGCGCTCAACACCGCCAAATTCACGGGCGATGAAAACGGCAACGTGAAAGAGCTTCACGCGCTGCGCGTCGGCCCGCCGCCCAAGTTCGAGGCGATGCCCGGCACGGAATTTGTGATGGAAACCGATCTGGTTCTCCTGGCCCTCGGTTTCACCGGCCCAGTGAAAAAGGGCATGATCGACGAGCTCGGCGTGAATCTCGACCCGCGCGGCAATATCGCCACCGGCGCGGATTACATGAGCTCGGTTCCCGGCGTCTTTGCCGCGGGCGACATGCGCCGCGGCCAGTCCCTCGTCGTGTGGGCCATCTCGGAAGGCCGCAAAGCCGCCGTCGCCGTCGACAAATACCTGATGGGAAGTTCAACCCTCGCGTAGCCTTCGAGTAGCACGGGCACTTTTGCCTGTGCGGTATTGTAGGCCGCTCGTCCGTCGGCAATTCGCCTACGATTGCAAACCCTGCACAGGCGGAGCGCCAGTTCTAGTCAGGGTTGTAAATTCATGCGGTGCATCAAATCCGCGAAGCGCGGGTCCGAGTGGAGCGAATCGAGAAATGGGGGGGTACTGATAAGGGGATTCACTTCCCGCTCTTCAACAGCCTTTTTCAACCGTTCTAACGCCCTCTCTTTCTCGCCCAGCCCCACGTAGATCAGTGCCTGTTCCATTGGAGCATTCTCTTGCTTCGAAAGTTCATTCCATTGATCAAGTACATTCTGCGCGTCTGCTCTTCGACCCGAGACAGCGTAGGCGTATCCAAGCATCGCCAGAGATACCGTGTTGCCGGGAGCAATCATCAACGCCTTTTCAATTTCCGCCAGGCCTTCCTTGAACATGGCTTTTTGAAGATAGGTCAAACCTAGGGCATCGAGCGCCGGGATGAAGTTTGGGTCTATCTCGAGGGTCCTTCGTTCCTGGTCAATGGTCTGGTCGTACTGTCGTGCATGGTAGAAGGCGTCTCCCAGGGCCCAATTATCAATGGGCGAGAGCGGGTCGAGTTCAACGGCTCGTTTGTTCTCTGCGATCGCTTCTTCAATCCGCCCACTAACGGCCAATGTTAAGCCGCGCCGGCGGCGGGCGGTCGCATAGCCCGGATTGAGCTCAATGGCTCGCTGGAATTCTTTTTCGCCACCCGGCCAGTTCCAATCATAGGTTGATTCGATCCATGCTAACGAGGCGTGAGCTTCGGCGAGCGTGCCGTCGATTTCCAGGGCCTTGAGCGCGGCCTCCTTGGCTCTCGGATAAGCATCTTTAGCGGGAATAATACTGAATCCTCCGAGCGAGCCGTAGCAATCCGCCGGGCCAGCATAGGCCAGAGCGTAATTGGGATCTTTTGAGATAGCTTGTTGAAAGTATTGGATAGCATTGTTAAACCCCTCCTTGGTTGTTTTATTCCACCAGAAGCGGCCTTTCAGATAGTCCTGATAGGCGTCGGGATTCGCGGTATAGGTCTTGTCAATGCGCTTCTCGTCCTCGCCCGTCAGGCGCATGCGCAGCATCGACGTCATCTCTTTCGCGAGGTCACTCTGCAGCACAAAAATGTCGGACGCCTGGCGGCTGTACTGCTGGCCCCAGATGTGGCTGTCGTCGCGAGCATCAACCAACTCGGCGCTGATCTCCAGGTCTTCGCCGCGCTGCATCACCCGGCCTTTGAGGACGGCGCGGACGCCGAGCGTTTGCCCGACGGCGCGCGCGTCGGCGTCCTTGCCCTTGTACATAAACGCCGAGTCGCGCGACATTACCTTAAGATGAGGCAACATCGACAAGCTGTTGATCAGGCTCTCGGTGATCCCATCGCTCAGGTACTCCGCGTTTGGATCGCCACTGGCGTTCACAAAGGGCAAGACCGCGACTGAGTCAATCGTTTCGCCACCGTTCGCCCGAGACTTGTAGAACCATCCGGCGGCCGCGATTGCAGCTACGAGCAGAATCGCGGCGATCCCGACCGCCGCCTTGCTCTGCCACCATGGCTGGGGATGTGCGTGGGCTGCGGCTGTTGCGGCGACTGCCGAGCGACCAGAATCCGTGTCGCGCTTCAGGCGAGCCAGGTCGGCCCGTAATTCCGCCGCGCTCTGATATCGCAGCTTGCGGTCCTTCTCCAGAGCCTTGTGGATGATTTCCTCAAGCCTCTGCGGAATTTGCGGATTGAGCCGGAGAGGCGAAATTGGAGGCTGGCTGAGAATTGCGTGGAAGATGACTGCCGAGGTGCCGCCGGGAAACGGCAGTTTGCCAGTGGCCATCTCGTACATCACTACTCCAAAGGAAAACAAGTCCGTGCGAGCATCGAGTTCTTCACCGCGCGCCTGCTCGGGTGACATGTACGCAACGGTGCCGAGCGTCGTGCCCGGGCTCGTCAAGCCTTCTTCAGACGCCGTGGATGGTTCTTCTTTCCCGACGAATGTGGCTTCGTTGTCTCGCCGGCCTAACTTGGCCAGGCCGAAGTCCAGAACCTTTGCCTGCCCCCGAGCGGTCACGAAAATGTTTGCCGGTTTGATGTCACGGTGGACGATCCCCTTCGTGTGGGCGGCGTCAAGTGCATCTGCGATTTCCGCGCTGAGCTGCAACAACCGCTCGACCTGCAGGGGCCTTCCACTCAGTTGATGCTTCAGCGTCTGCCCTTCGAGCAATTCCATGGCGATGAAGTGCTGGCCATTGGCTTCGTCGATTTCATAGATGGTGCAGATGTTAGGGTGATTGAGGGCGGAGGCGGCGAAGGCTTCACGCTGGAAGCGTTCGCGTGCTGCTGGATCATTCTCCGTTTCCGGCGGCAGGAATTTCAGCGTGGCATGGCGGCGCAGCTTGAGGTTTTCGGCTTCGCAGACCACACCCATTCCGCCGCCACCGAGATGTGCTAGAACGCGATAATGCGAAATGGTTTTCCCGATCATCGACGAAGAAAAGGAGAAATTCTGAGCGAAGTTGTCCCGCCTTTAGTTGAAACCTGAAGAAGGAAGTAGCGGCTCTCGGCCCGGACTCGGATAGAGTCCGGGATGAGAACTCTTTTTAGAGAGGAGAGCCGCTATGGCCGACAGATACCAGAGCAGTGGGAAGAAGTCCACGAAGAAGTTCGAGGTGCTGGGAAGCAAAGAAGTGGCGGTGCGGTTACCGCTGCCGCTGGTGGAGGTGTGGGAGGAGTTGCAGCCAGAGGTCGAACACCTGACCGGGCTGGCGGGGTTGAAGATCATTCGTGCCGTGATCGAAGATGAAGTGATGCGACGCGTAGGGCCGCGCCACCAACCGGATGCGGCGTCGAGTTGCTTGCGATGGGGTCAGCAATCGGGCTACGTGGTGTTTGCTGGGCAGAAAGTAGCGGTGCAGCGTCCGCGGGTGCGCACGCGTCAAGGGGAAGAAGTGCAGCTGGACAGTTACGCGCGGCTGCAACACGACGGTCGACGGCAGCGGGCGGTGCGGGAAGGGATCGTGGCCGGGCTGACCTCGCGGAACTATCACCGTGCGGTGGACAGCGTGCTGGAGGGCTACGGGATCGAGAAGTCCAGTGTGAGCCGCCAGTTCGTGGCGGCCAGCGCGGCACAACTGAAAAAGCTCTACGAGAAAAGACTGGAGGAACTGGATCTGGTGGCGATCTTGATCGACGGGATTCATCTGGGCAAGCAGGTGTTGGTCGTGGCGCTGGGCATCGAAACGAGCGGGAAAAAGCAGGTGTTGGGACTCTGGCAGGGCGCGACGGAGAACACCACCGTGGTCAAAGAACTGCTGGAAGACCTGGTAGCACGGGGCCTAAACCCAGAGAGACGCTACTTGTTCGTGATCGACGGGGCCAAGGCACTGCGCGCGGGGATCGAGCGGGTGTTCGGCAAACGGGCCGAAGTGCAGCGCTGCCAGATCCACAAGCGGCGGAACGTGAAAGAGCATTTGCCCAAGAGCGCCCAGGGAGATACGGATCGAAGAATCCGCAACGCCTACGCGATGACCGGCTACGCGGAGGCCAAAGCGGAACTTGAAAAAATCTTCCGGCAACTGGAGCGCATCAATCCGAGCGCAGCACACAGCCTGGAAGAAGGGTTGGACGAAACTCTCACCGTGCACCGGCTGGGCGTGGGAGGGCTGCTACGGCAGACGTTGGCTTCGAGCAATCCCATCGAGTCGTGCCTTTCCACGGTCGAGCGCGTGGCCCGGAATGTGAAACGCTGGCGAGCCGGGGACCACGCGCTGCGCTGGACGGCCACCGGATTACTTGAAGCGGAAAAGAAATTCCGAAAGGTGAAAGGCTTCCGGGAACTGGATCTCCTGCAGCGCAAACTGAATCCGTTATTGACTCAGCAGGAGCAGGTCGCATAAGGTGCCCGAAGTCGAGAGCCGCCACTTTCAACTAAACCGGGGACAATTTCATTCTGAGCGCCTTGCCGGGGCTACTTTAGCGCATTCTCCGCTTTTGGTGTAAGCATAGTTATCTTCGGCCAGGGGTAGCGCGGGCTTCAGCCTTTGGGTTTTAGTCCTTCTGAGGATGAACCCCACATAGGTTGAAGCTTGTGCTACGGTTGCATAATACTGCGACCAAAGGTTTCCCGGAGCATCCAATCAGATTGTTCTGGTGCCACGCAGCTTAAAATTGGCTCCATCATCGAACCGAGACCGACCATGGCGAAACCAGTTTTACTGAGCGTAGACGACGATGCGGATGTTTTGCGGGCGATTGAACGCGACTTGCGGTCGCAGTACGGCGGCGACTATCGCGTTCTCGGAAGCGGATCTCCCGAAGGCGCGCTCGATCTACTGAAGCAACTGAATCTCCGCAGCGACAATGTGGCCTTGCTTCTGGCCGACCAGCGAATGCCGCGCATGGATGGCGTGCACTTTTTGCAGGAGGCCATGCGGATTTTTCCTGATGCCAAGCGCGCGCTCCTCACCGCTTATGCAGACACGACGGCCGCGATCGGGGCCATCAATCAGGCCAGCATTCATTATTTTTTCATGAAGCCGTGGGACCCGCCCACCGAACATCTCTATCCGCAACTGGATGATTTGCTCGAAGACTGGCAGGCTTCCCACCATCCCGCGTATTCCGGAATCCGCGTTCTCGGCACGCGATGGTCTCCCAAATCATACGAATTGCGCGATTTCCTCGCGCGCAACCACATCCCTTACCAATGGATCGATGCGGAAATTTCCGCGAGCGATCCGGAGACCAAGGTTTTGCTGGAGGGCCTGGGGCCGGAAGCAACAAGTCAACCCGTCGTTCTGTTTCCCGACGGGACGAAGCTTCTCGAATGTCTCCCGGCGCAAGTGGCGCAGAAAGTCGGCCTGCGGACGCGCGCGCAAACCAACTTCTATGATTTGGCGATCATCGGCGGAGGTCCGGCGGGCCTCGCCGCCGCAGTCTATGGAGCCTCGGAAGGTTTGCACACAGTCATTGTCGAGCGCGAAGCGCCGGGCGGCCAGGCGGGCATGAGTTCACGCATTGAGAATTACCTTGGCTTTCCGTCGGGGCTGAGCGGCGGCGATCTGGCGCGGCGCGCGGTGGTGCAGGCGCAGCGATTTGGAGTCGAGATCATCGCTGCGGAAGCATCGGGAATTCGGACGGAAGGTCCTTACCGGATGATCAAACTCGCGGACGGAAGCGAGTTTTCCTGTCACGCGCTGATGATCGCCACGGGAGTCCAATGGCGGCGCCTCGATGCGCCCGGGATCGACCGCCTGCAGGGCGCGGGAGTTTATTATGGCGGCGGCGCGACGGAAGCAATTTCCTGTGTCGGTGAAACGGTCTATGTGGTGGGCGGCGCGAATTCCGCGGGACAGGCGGCGATGAACTTTGCCAAGTACGCGGAGAAAGTGTTCATCCTCGTGCGGGGAAGCTCCTTGTCGAGCACCATGTCGCAATACTTAATCGATCAAATCAAGGAGACGCCCAAGATTCAGGTCTGGGCGCATGCCAGCGTGGTCGAAGTGCACGGCGAAAGGCACCTCGAGGAAATATCCGTCCTGTGTTCGGACACGGGCAAGACCGAGCGCGTGCCGGCAAACTCCGTGTTTATTTTTATCGGCGCCTTGCCGCAAACTGATTGGCTGGCGGGCGTCGTCGAGCGCGACGATCGCGGGTTCCTTTTGACGGGCCCCGACCTCATTGCCGATGGGCAGCGCCCCAAGGGCTGGACGCTCGAACGCGATCCTTACCTGCTCGAAACGAACGTGCCCGGCATTTTTGCCGTGGGCGACGTGCGGCACGGATCGGTGAAGCGCGTGGCTTCGGGCGTCGGCGAAGGCTCGGTAGCCGTGCAGTTCATTCACCAGTATTTGAGCAAAGTGCAGTGAGTAGCGCACGCTTCAGTTTGCGTGGGTTGGTCGGAGCACCCCGGAACACTGTCGCATATGAACGGAGCAGTCTGAAGCCCGCGCTATTTTTCCATAGTTGATATCTAAGCGAACTCCAATGACGGTAACTGACGAACTGCTAAAAGTCCCAGTCTTCGCGGACTTGCCCGAAGATCAGATCGAGTGGTTCCTTGCCCAGGCCGCAGAGTCTGCGCTTCAAGGCCGGCGACCCTCTGATGACTCCGGGCGATCCGGCCGACGCCATGTTTGTCCTTCTCGAAGGCCAGCTCCAGGCGCGCGGCGAATTCGCCGGCGAGACGATGATCATCACCGTTGAGGCCGGACAGGTGACCGGGCGGCTGCCTTTTTCCAGAATGAAAACGTTCACGTTCGGCGCGCGCGCGCTGACCGACTGTCATATCCTGCGATTCCCGGCAGCGAAGTACCATGATCTCGTTCAGAAAATGCCTGAGCTCACCGAGCGCCTCGTCGGCATGATGACCGACCGCGTCCGCGAGACGACCCGCCGCGAACAGCAGCGCGATCGCCTCGCTGCTCTCGGTAAACTTTCCGCCGGCCTCGCTCATGAACTCAACAATCCCGCCTCCGCCGCGAAACGCGCCGCGAGCCAGTTGCGCGATATTTTGAAGCGCATCAAGGACGCCAGCCACGAATTGGGGAGGCGCGAGCTGACTCCCACGCAGAAAGCGGAAGTCGAAAAGCTGGAAGCCTTCCTTACGCAGCACAATGAACCTCCGCCCGATACGCTGGCCATGTCCGACCTCGAAGAGCAACTGGATTCGTTGCTGAGAAGCCATGGCCAAAATGATTTGTGGCAGCTTGCGGCCGGCCTTGCCCACCGCAACATCCAACCGGATGTGCTGGAAACGTTGTTCGGGCGCTTGATCCCGGCGCGGCCCGCGCGGCGCTGGTAAGAATCGGTGCCTTGGTCGAGGTCCTGAGCCTGCTGGATGAAATCGAAAGCAGCACTTCGCGCATTTCCGATCTCGTTCTCGCGATCAAGGAATACACGTACATGGACCAGGCGCCCGTGCAGAACGTGGACATCGTGAAGAGCCTGGAGAGCACGCTGACGATCTTGAATCACAAGCTCAAGCACGGCGTGACCGTGCAGCGCGAATATCAACGAATCCCGCTGCTTGTGAATTCGTTCGGCAGCGAACTCAACCAGGTTGGACCAACCTCATCGACAACGCCATCGACGCCATAGGCGGCCAGGGCGAACTTCGCGTTCGCATCTATCGCGACGCTGCCTGCGTCGTGGTGGAGATCGGCGACAATGGCCCGGGAATTTCGCCCGACGTGCAGACTCACATTTTCGACCCTTTCTAACGACCAAAGGCGTGGGCGAGGGAACCGGCCTCGGCCTCGACACCGTCCAGCGCATCGTGAAAAACACCGCGGCACTATTCAGGTCACGTCAAAGCCCGGCGACACACTGTTCCAGGTATGGCTCCCCCTGGCGGAATCTTCCACGTAGCACGCACCCACCCTTTGAGCCGCGTGCCAACCACAAAATCTCTGTAGTGCACGCGCTGGTAGCTACGTAAAATAGTAATCTATTTTGTCGTTCCGAGCGGAGCGAGAAATCTCTCCTGGGTTTTACTATCCGGAAAAAAATCGAGATTCCTGCTCCGCTCGGTATGACAAATGGATTGGGGCGAAATTCTCCGCAGGTTCCGCACCAGTCTTCAGAGCCGTAAAGAATGCAAAATCGAAACTGGTTTGCGGCTGGTCTATCCGGGCTGAGTTTGTCTCACAGGCGCTTTCCGCAGGCAAGAGCGCCTGTGCTACTCTCGCGTAGGCGAAAGGGCCGCCGCAAAGATTCTGTGACCGACAAGCTTCTACAATTATTGCCGCCGGAAGGCCTTAAGATTCTTTGACGCTTTTCCTGTGTTTCCTGATAGGGCTGGAGCGCGAAGAACACCGCGCCGCGGGCCAACGATATAGTTTCGGCGGGGTCCGGACGTTTCCACTTATCGGCCTTACTGGCTACGCCATGGCCCTGATGTCCGGAACCAGTTGCTCCCTTTGACGTTTGGATTTGGCGTCATTGGCGCGTTCCTCTGGCTTTCCTACCGGCATAAACTCGAAACGTACAATGAAGCGGGAGTAACCACGGAAATTTCTGGGCTGGTGACGTATGTGATTGGTGCACTCGTCTCGCGCGAGCAGTTCTGATCGCCACGACCATTGCCGTCG
>CAWIIJ010000006.1:0-1049624 GCA_963836145.1 uncultured Acidobacteriota bacterium | reverse complement strand
GCAGTTCGATCACCGAGAACTTCAGCGCCTCGGCGGCGGCCTTGACGGCCTCTTTGTCTTCGGCTCGGAACCAGGAGGCCTGGGTCATCGCGGGGCCGCTCGGCGTACCGTAGACGAGAATGGCGGGCACGGGGGTTGGTTTGGGTTGGGTTGCACCAGTCATTGAAAGAAGCTCCTTGAATCAGGGGACCCAAAAGGGGTCCCGGGTTGAACGCGGACGACACAAACGCGATCACGATGGTGGGTGTGGGGATGGGTGACGCATGGCGCGCCCATGGGTCCCCACAATATCATTATGCCACAAAAATACTTATGTGTCAAGTGAATAATTTGGGCTATCGAAATATAGCCAGAACGGTAATGTTAATTAGTTTGGGATTACTCGCCGGCCTGCGTGACCCGGAAAATCGAACGTCCGGAGCATGCCTTCATCAGCTACGTCTCTGCAGAGATAGTTACCGCGGGCGCGTCGATAGCGCTCACGAGCGGATCAGCGTCCAGATCGGCGTGGCCGTTGTCTGCGGTTGCGATGACCCAAAGGACAAACTAGCTCAGGGCTGCACGGGGTCCGCTTACTTGCGCAACCGAAAAACATTGTTGGGGCAAATGTTGGGGCATTGGACGACAGTCTGAAAAAACAGTCAAACGATTACAACAACATACGCAGCAGATCTGGCGGAGAGGGAGGGATTCGAACCCCCGGTACGCTTGCACGTACTCCGCATTTCGAGTGCGGCGCGATCGACCACTCTGCCACCTCTCCCGGGCCGACGGCGATGAGCACAAGTCTTGCCGCAGGGTCGGCGCGGCGCTTAGCATGGGGCGTTATTGCCCGCAAGGCGCGCTTGGGCCGCGCCAGGGCTTCGAACTCGGGTTAACGGGGATTTACGAGTTGCGGAAAGGCTGAATCCATGGGGCTCCTGATTCTGGAGCCTGTTTGATGGACGCCTCGCCTTACGAACCCGCGCGACCTTCGCGGTTGCGGCTTCTGCTGGACCACTTTTCCCGGATCGAGGACAAACGGAGTCCGGAAGGCGTGGCTCACAAGCTGAACGAGATTCTGCTGTTGTGCGTTTGCGCCACGATCGCCGAGTGCGACAGCTTCGACGCCATCGCTGATTGGGGAAGCGACCATCTCGAGTTCTTGCGGCGGTTTCTGCCGTTCGACTGGGGAGTTCCCTCGGGGCGCTGGCTCAACATCGTGATGAACCGGATCGATCCGGACCTGTTCGCCGCCTGTTTCATGGACTGGGTCCGCGCCTGCTGGCCCGATCCTCTCGACATGATCGCCATCGACGGCAAGACCGTGCGCCGCAGCCACGACCGGGCCAAGGGACGGGCGGCGCTGCATCTGGTCTCCGCCTTCGCCGCGAACAGCCATCTGGTTCTCGGACAGGAGGCGGTCGACGACAAAACCAACGAAACGACCGTCATCCCTCTGTTGCTCGAGAAACTCGCCGCCGGCCGCAGCCTCGAAGGCGCCGTCGTCACCATCGACGCGATCGCCTGCAATCCTCAGATCGCCCAATCCATCCGCGATGTCGGGGCGGATTATCTGCTCGCCGTCAAAGGCAACCAGCCGACCCTACAGGCCGATATCGAGGCCGCCTTCGAGACCGCCGACAAGGGCCAGGTCGAAATCGACGTCGATCTCGACAAGGGCCACGGCCGCATCGAGACCCGCACCGTCTCGGTGTTGCGGCAGGTCGATTGGCTCGATGGCGACCGGCGCTTTCCCGGCGAAGTCCGCTTCGTCGACGCCCGCGCGATCGTCAGGGTCGAAGCGCGGACCGAACTGAAGGATCGCTCCCGGTCCGACGTTCGCTATTACATCACATCCAGCGGTCGTTCCGCGGCGGAGCTCGCACAGAACGTCCGCGGTCACTGGGGAATCGAGAACACCCTGCACTGGACGCTCGACGTGACCTTCCAGGAGGACCTGTCGCGCGTGCGCAAGGGCCACGGCGCGCAAAACATGGCGCTCCTGCGCAAGTTCGCCTTCAACAAGCTGCGCGCCGCCCCGCCTTTCAGCGACCCGCCCAACCTTCCCGTCAAACCCTGCCGGCGGCCAACCAAGCCGCCCCGACCCAAAAGCCTCAAGCTCAGCAGAAAAATCGCGAGCTGGAACGTCAACAGGCTCGCCGAAATCCTCTCCGCCCCAACCCGGTAAGACAAATTAACCCGGATTCGGAGCCCTGTGGGCCGCGCGGCCATGCGCCAGCCGCGAAGGTTCCGCGAAAGGACTTAACTGGCGGCCACGATCGCCTCCACGGCGATATGCGCCACCAGCGGCACCGACTCGCCCAATTGCCGGGCCAGCTCCGGATTCGAGGCATTGCCGTCGAGCGAACGCTTATAGACGCCCTGATGGATCGCGATGCTGCGGAAGAAGCTGAAGGCGATGAGGAAGGTCCAATCGGGAATGTTCTTAAGCCCCATTCGTTTGCAATAGGCGCCGACATATTCGGCTTCGGTCGGAATGCCGTTCGCCGCGCGGTCGACGCCGCCGAGTCCGCGATACCTGCCGGCCGGCAGTCGCCATTGCATGCACTGGTAGGCGAGGTCGGCGAATGGATGGCCAAGCGTCGACAGCTCCCAATCGAGGACCGCGAGAAGGCGCGGGGAGGTTTGGTCGAAGATCATGTTGTCGATGCGCCAGTCGCCGTGCACCAGCGCGACCCGGCCGTCGTCCGCCGGGACCTTGTCCGCGAGCCAGGCGATGAGCCGCTCCATGTCCTCGATCCGAGCCGTTTCGCTGGCCCGGTATTGGTCGGTCCAGCGTTGGTATTGACGGGCGTAATAGCTGCCCGGCTTGCCGTAATCCGAGAGGCCCGCCGCGGCGACGTCGATCGTGTGCAGCTTGGCGAGGCCCTCGTTCATGGCGTCATAGATCGGCCGCCGATCCTCTCGCTCGAGTTCCGGCAGCGCCGGGTTCCAGAGGACGCGCCCGTCGACGAAGGTCATCAGATAGAAGGCAGTTCCGATCACTCCCTCGTCCTCGCAGAGCGCAAGCGACGCGCGGGGCTGGATATCCCACCCCTTCCAGCGCTTTCAGCACGCGAAACTCGCGTTCGATCATATGCGCGCTCTTCAGCAGTTTGCCCGGCGGCTTGCGGCGCAGCACGTAGCGCCCGCTTGCAGCCTCGATGAGATAGGTCGGGTTCGACTGGCCGGCGTCGAATTTCTTTGCCGTGCTCGGGGCCCGATAGCCCTCGACGTGGGCGCCGAGCCAGGCGTCGAGCGCGCTCGTGTCGTCAGGAAAAGCGCCGCTCACCGAACGCCCGCCTCGTTGGTGTAGCGCTTCATCTCGGCCTTGGCGATCACCCGCCGGTGCACGGCGTCTGGCCCGTCGGCGAGGCGCAGCGTGCGCACCTGGGTCCACATGCGCGCGAGCGGAAAATCCTGGCTGACGCCCGCCCCGCCGTGCAGCTGCACGGCCTGATCGATCACCTCGAGCGCGACGCGCGGCGCGATCACCTTGATTTGCGAGATGAGCGGCGCGGCGGCGCGCACGCCTTGCGTGTCCATCGCCCAGGCGGCTTTGAGGCAAAGCAGGCGCGCCATCTCGATGCTCATGCGCGCTTCCGCAATGATGTCGGGATTGGCGCCGAGCCGCGAAAGCTTCTGGCCGAAAGCGGAACGGGCGTTGGCGCGGCGGCACATCGCCTCGAGCGCGCGCTCGGCCTGGCCGATCGCGCGCATGCAGTGGTGGATGCGCCCCGGTCCAAGCCGCCCCTGCGCGATCTCGAAGCCGCGGCCGCGGCCGAGGATCATCGCATCCTTGGGAACGCGCACGTCGGTAAAACGGATGTGCATGTGGCCGTGCGGCGCGTCGTCGGCGCCATAGACCTTGAACGCCCTGATGACCTTGGCGCCCTTGGTCGCGGCAGGCACGAGCAGCATCGAATGGCGCGCGTGCGGCGCGGCGTCGGGATCGGTCAGCGCCATCGTGATGTAGAGCGAGCAGCGCGGATCGCCGGCGCCCGACGACCACCATTTCTCGCCGTTGAGCACCCATTCGTCGCCCTCGAGGCGGGCGTCCATCGCGATGTTGGTCGCGTCCGACGAGGCGACCCCGGGTTCGGTCATCAGATAGGCGGAACGCGCGCGCCCCTCCAGGAGATCGGGCAGCCAGCGCGCCTTCTGCTCAGGCGAGCCGTAGCGCTCGATGACTTCCATGTTACCGGTGTCCGGCGCGGAGCAATTGAAAGCCTCGGAGGCGAGCGGCGACCAGCCCATTTCCTCTGCGAGATAAGCATATTCGACCGTGGTGAGGCCGTAGCCCTTGTCGGAGGCGGTCAGCCAGAAATTCCATAAGCCCTTGGCTCGCGCTTTCGCCTTCAAGGACTCGCGGATCTCGATCAAGCGCGCTGTCGGCTTGAAGCGGTCGCCCTCGCGCCCAACCTCGGCCTCGTATTCCTCCTCGCGTGGCATGATATCGTCGCGCACCATCGCCCTGACGGCTGCGATGAGCGGACGGACTTTGTCGGTGACGCCGAGATTCACGCGCTCCTCCCTGGAATTGGCCGGCCATGATTTGACGATGAAACGGCGCGCGCGGCAAGCGAGAAGAGCCCGGCCCCGCTCCGCGCGTCCGATCGCACTGACGCGCTGAGCCCGGGCGACCGGAGCAGGGCGGGGCGCAACGCAATTTGGTTTTCCCTAGCCACTCCCAATTTTTCCCGAATCTGTCCAGGGGACTTCACGGGAAAGCAAGGCAATCGCATTTCACATTGCGAGAAGGCTTCGGAGGAAAGCGTCGGAACGGTCGGCTTTTTTCAGTTTGCGGCGGATGGGCAGTTTGGAGGGCTCGGCGTTGAGCTTGTTGATCGCCATGTGTTTGAGAATGGCGAGGTTTTGTGGACCGTTGTCACGGCGGTTGCGGGCGCGGTCCTCGTTCATGTCGACGTCGAGCACCCAGTGGAGGCGGTTTTCGACCCCCCAGTGGTCGCGAGCATACTGGTTCAGGCGGTCGGGCGTCATGGGTTCCGAGAGCAGGTAGTAGGCGGTCTCGGTCGTCGGCGGGCCGGCGTTGGCGCCCTTGGGCCGGCGTGTGCGGCGAACGGCGGCCGATGGCTTTCAGGCCGGGCCAGCCATGGATGTCCTGCAGCCAGTCGACATCGGAGGAGACGACCGCGTTTCGGGTCTCGATGCGCCCATGATCGGCGTCGACCGTCGGCTTGCACGCGAGCCCGCGCGCCTCCGGGTCGGCGAAGTAACGCACAACATCGTCGAACAGCGTGGGTTGGTTGCGTTTCAGGGACAGCACGTAATGGCCGCCCTGGTCGACGATCTGTTCGGCAATGTCCCTTTGGCAACTCATCGCATCGGTGGTGACGGTGCGTCCTTCGAGGTTGAGAAACCGCAGAAGCTGGGGAACCGCCGTGATCTCGTTCGACTTCTCGTCCGTGGCGATCTGCGCCAGAACCAGGCGTTCCTCGCACGACCACGCGCTGACCATGTGCAGAGCCGACTTTTCGCTCGCCGTGTCAAAGGAGCGGCGCAGCGTCTTGCCGTCGATCGCAACCACGCCGGTCGTCTGTTGCGAAAACGCCCGCATGAACTCGGAGAAACATGCGCCAAACGCAACCGGATCGAGTAGCCGGAACAGCCGGCTGAACGTGTCGTGCGACGGCAATCCGTTCTTCAGCGTCAGGAACTCCCGCAGGAACGGCTCCTTGTCCTCCGCGAACTCCGCCATCTCCGTGCACGTTGTGCCTCCGCAAAGGCACGAGCACGGCGCGATCACCAACAACTCACACAGGTCGTGCCGACGAGCATTCCCCGTGCGCGGATCCTCAACCTGCGAAAATATCCCTGAAAACCCCTCCATCCCTGTGGCCTCCATCCCAAATCGAGGCCTTCCCAAGAATCCCTTCTCTCCCCTCCTTGCAAGCGATTTTTCCAAATGCGATTCCCCTGACGGGAAAGCGATGGCGACGTCGGTGCGGCACCGTCAGTAGCCGCTCGCCGCAGCGGCGATCGCAACTGGTTTGTGCAAGCCAAGCGCGGCCGGGCGATAGGCGTGGGGCGTCGCTGCGAAGTCGAAGATTTCGCGCCATACCGTTTCAAATGTGTGGGCTTCGAACTTCGGCGCTGATCGCAAGATGTCGTACGACCGAGACACGGGCGGCGGTTCCTCAGCGGTGTAATGCCTTTCGCTCTTTGGCGGCATCAGACGGAAGTGGCCGACAATGTCCATGTGATCGGCCTGGACCAGCCAAATCTCCCCCCTTGGCCAAAGCATGGAGACCGTGTTGACAATCCCATCGTTGTCCCAGAGCTTCAGCGGCTCAGGTGGAGGCGGTCCGAGCACGCCAGTGATTTTGACGCGTTCGCCCGGGGGTTGCAGCGGACCGCCGGCGCATGCGCGGTAGCAGAGCCGATACGAAATGTCCGTATCGGCGTCGCCATACGCCACCTGCAGATCGACTAGAGGATTGGTCAGATTGAACTCTGGCGCCGGACATCCCGGAGGGAAGGTGAAAGCGCGGCCACCGACGGTCGCATAGGACCTGCACTGAATTCCCAAGCTGTCCCATAGCTCGAGTTCCTCCTTACGCTGCTTCGGGCTGAAGTGCGCCGGGCTGGGCTGGTTGGAATGACTTTCGGGAGTGAGGTCGTGAATCACGTGGAAATCGGAAGCCATCTCGCGAAAATACAGTTCCAGCTTCGAGGCTGCCTCGAGGGCGTCAGCGATGCGCGTGGGATCATGGCTCCCGTCATAATTGGCCTCGGTCAGCGCGTCGCGTAAAGCAAGGAACACCTCCGCGCCGGTGAGCGCCGCAGCGCCGCCCGCCAGGCATGCTTCTATTCGGTCCATGGGGTAGTGCTGCGAACCTTCGAATGCTGCGCGGAGATCGCAGATGACGGTTTTGCGCAGCGCTGCCCGCTTGTAGACCCACTCCGCGATGTTGGTGCCCCAGTGCGGAACGGAGAGAAACACGACCTTCTTAATGCGGTCGCGAAGTTGTTTCGCCCTGATCGGCCGGTGAACGCCATCGACCCGGATCCGGGCGTTCAGGGCATCGTCTGAAGATGGGTGCAAGTCGCAGATGAGCTGACGAATGTCGAGGCCACCCGTCGAGTGACCAATCAAAATGATGTCGTCATCGTCGCGAATCTCACCCCGGGCGATCCGCTTCGCGAGGTAGTTCCGCAGACGCTGCGCACGTGTGACCACGGCTGCGGTCGGCAGATTCTCGAAATAATGGAGCACCGCGCCGGGTGGCGGATGCTGCCCGGGGCGCGGGTTAAAGAGGTCCGTGACGCCGGCATAGTAGTTGACACGGCCGAGCGCGTCGAAGCCCCCGAAGCCGGGAATGAGCACGATGTGGTGACGCTTGCCCGAAGCAGAAACATTTCGGTTGGACATGGCTCAGGACCTCCGGTCCGATAATGAGAACTGCACTCCTGCTAATTGGGGTTTGTCGCGGATTTGGCGAGAATATTGTCTTAGCAGCTGCGGCTGCGAATTGATCTAGCGCAATAGGCGAGCCGTGTTGCGGCAGCGCTTGCCTCCACGGCCCCGGGAAGCGACGGCGATACGGATCAATAGGCGTGACGTTGGCCGCCATGCTAGGTGCGAGGGCTATCGACCGCCGCGTGCAGCAGAGAGGGGTGCATTCGAGCGGAGAGGCATCCCTGCCGCGAACGACCGGAATTGGCGCAACTGACGCGTTCCGCTTACGTCCGCAATCCGGCGCATACCGCCTGCTCATAAGCCCAGGGTCGATTTCGATCCTGGATCTCGGCGCCCGAGCGGCTACAGAGACTTCCAGAACCAAATCCGCGCGTGGCCGGGAGGGAAGTCATTGAGCCGACCGAATTCCCGATATCCGTGTCGATCGTAGAATTTTGGCGCCTGGAAACTGAACGTGTCGAGATAGGCGGCGCGACAACCCTTCTCTCGGGCAGCGGCTTCCGCGCCGACCAGCAATCTTGAGCCGATCCTCTGGCTGCGATACGGCTCCGCGACCCACAGCCACTGCACGAACAACCAGTCGAACGCGAGCACGAACCGAATTCCAGCCTGAACCGCGCCCCCTGGATCCCGACCGACTATCCAGTATGGCGACCAGTCGGTTCTAAGCCCAAGCCCGGCGGAATGGGCGTTGAGCCCCGATTCGACGGCGCGCATCGTCGCTTCGTCCGGCGACGCCTCAGGCGCGAGCCTCAAAGGCGACGTCTGCCCGTCCTCCATCTTCCACTCCGATCCTTGATCCGCACGCAGGCCCGCCCGCTCGCGCGGCGCCAAAAGGCTATGAGAGCTTCACGACCTTTCCAGTCCGCACGCTCTCGTCCGCCGCGAGCACGATGCGCAACGAGTTGATTGCGTCCTCGTGATGATCCTTGAGATCGACCTCGCCGCGGATCGCTTTCAAAAACAAACGCTGCTCCCGCTCGCAAAGGTCCTGGTGGCCGGGCTCGTCCTCGGTCGATTCGATTTCATCCGGATGCACAAACGCCCCGTCGGCGTTCAGCGCCGCGTGGTGGATGCGCAGCGCGTTCGTGCGGGTGTGGGCGTCGTGGTCGCTCGACCGCACCGCATCGCCGGCCTGCTCCTTGGCGACGATCGAAACGCAGCCCTTCGGGCCGATCATGTCCTTCACGAAGAAGGCGGTCTCGCTCATCATCGGACCCCAGCCGGCCTCGTACCAGCCAACCGAACCGTCGTCGAAGGCGATGTGCAGGTGCCCGTAATTGACCATTGTCGGCGCGATTTCGTCGGTGAGCCGCGCGCCGACGGCGTGCACCGCCACGGGCCGCGCCCGTGTGGCCTGGCACATGACGTCGACATAGTGCACGCCGCAGTCGACGATCGGCGAGGTCGAGCGCATCAGATTCTTGTGCACGTTCCAGAACGAGCCGGACGATTGCTGGTTGAGATTCATGCGCATGACGAGCGGCTTGCCGAGCGTGCGGCCGATCTCGACGAAGCGCGTCCACGAGGGATGCACGCGCAGGATATAGCCGACCAGCAGGGCCTTATGCGCCGCGCGCGCCGCCGCAACGATCCGCTCGGCGGCGTCGAGCGTGTCGGCAAGCGGCTTTTCGCAAAAGACATGCGCGCCTGCAGAAAGCGCTTCGAGCGCGATCGGCGCGTGATGTTCGGTATAGGTGGCGATCGACACCGCGTCGGGCTTCAGCGCCCCGAGCGCCTCGGTCAGGCCTTCGAAGCGCGGCAGGCCGCCGAACTCCTTGTCGAGATCTCGCCGCGCCGCAGCGTTGTGCGTGCATAGGCCGACGAGGTCGAAACCGTCGATCGCGCGATAGGCGCGAGCGTGGCTCGTCCCCATCGTGCCGAGCCCGACGACAAGAACGCGCTGGCGCCCGTCGCCGGACTTGCTGTCGGTCTCACTCATGGCTCTCTCGCTTCCTTCGGGGCTGCAGGGAGTGTTCCAAAGGCCGCTGATCGACTCGACCGGCGCGCTTCCCGGCGGTGGGACGTTAGGTTTTGGCCGGCTGCTCGCGCAGCAATCTCGCGAATTGGCGACGCTGCGAGACCATGGACGTTTCTCATCCGCGCGGATCCCCTCACCCCCGACCCCTCTCCCAAGCGGAGAGGGGAGCTATTTCATCAGCCATTCGTGGGCGGGATCGTTGTGGAAGCGCCAGACGCGTTTCGGGCCGGCCATCGTGTTGAGATAATAGAGGTCGTAGCCGTGCGGCGCGCCGACGGGATGGTAGCCGCGCGGCACGAGCACGACGTCGCCGTCCTTGACCGTCAGCGTCTCGTCGAGAGAGCGGTCGTCGGTGTAGACGCGCTGGAAGGCGAAGCCCTGTGGCTCGGCTTCAAGCCGGTGATAATAGGTCTCCTCGAGATAGGATTCGTCAGGCAGCGCATCGCGATCATGCTTGTGCGGCGGATAGCTCGACCAGTTGCCGGCAGGCGTGATAACTTCGACCACCAGCAGGCTCTCGGCTTCGGCATCCTCGGGCAGGACGTTGCGGATATAGCGCGCATTCGAGCCCTCGCCGCGGGTCAGCGTGCCGACGTCGCTCGGCTTGATGACGCGGGCCTTGAGGCGCCCGCTCGCCGGCGCCGAGCAAAGAGCCAGCTCGCAGTCCGACGCCGCCTCGATCGTCGCCGCGGTGTGCGGGGGCAGATAGACCGACCAGGGCAGCCCATCGAACACGCTGGCGCGCTCGCCGATCGTCCCGGAATCGAAGCCGTCCGCGGTCACGCGCGCTTTGCCTGAGAGGATGACGACGCAGACCTCGTCGCCGCCGGTGTCGAGCTTCGACTGCGCGCCTTGCTTCAGCTTCCGCGTCTCGAATCCGACATAGCGCCATCCTGCGCTGGCCGGCGTGATGCGATGGCCCACGCCGTCACCGGCGTTGCCGGGATGAACGAGCAGTTTCGATTGCGGCATGTTCCCATATCTCCTGTCGGCTCGCGTCGCGGGTCTGGCGGAGCAATCCGAACCAGCGACGCCTTATTCCGAAAAATATGCGCACACCCGGTCGACGCTCTGATCGAGCGTCAGCGCCGACGTGTCAAGAATGTCGTACTTGCCCACTTGAGCTTCGCGACGAAGATATTCGGCCCAACTCATCATCGTAGGATTTGCTAGGGCCGGTTGCCTACGTTCTCGATGAAGGCGGCTCGACCGAACGGCATCGTCACAATCAACCAGAATGATGCGGGCGTTGTCGATACCGGCGAAACGCAATCCCTCTTCGACGAAAGCAATTCGCATCTGACCCTCGAACAGAAGCGGCGTCTGTCGATCCCGCAGCTTCCCAAGCCGCGTCATCCACTTCAAGGTAGTCGCGCGCTGCCAAGCTCCGCCCGATCCCCATCCAGCAATCATTGCTTTGGGCGTCGGTACGCCGATCCGATCAAAGTAGATCACGTCAGCCACTTTCGGCCGCCGACCCTCGATCGCATTCGCGATCGCGGTCTTTCCGGCTCCCGAAGCGCCAACAAGAATAAGTAGCCGCGGAGGCGGCCGCGGCAGACGACCCCGAGGTGAGAATTCGTGACGGACTTGTCTTCGGAGAGGAGCCGGTCACCCCGACCCCGGCCTCCTTCAGCGCGGCGCGGATGTGCGCGACGCCCTTCTTCGCGTAGGGCAGCGCGGGCGCTTTCTCAGGGTCCTGCTCGGCTTCGAGCACGACCCAGCCGGAATAGCCCGGAAGCTCCTTGAACACCGCCGCATAGTCGATCAGGCCGTCGCCCGGCACGGTGTAGACGCCGAGCTCCGCGCCCTGGCCCAGGATCGAATCGAGGAAGCTCCAATCGCCGGCGTTCGATTCGCGCATCTTGGCCTCGCGCACGTCCTTGCAGTGCACGTGACCGATGCGCGAGCGATAGGCGCGCGCCAGCCCCGCCGGATCGGCGCCGCCCCAGCGCGCGTGGCCCGTGTCGAGCAAGAGATGCACCGGCGGCCTGGTGTGGGCCATGAAGGCGTCGATGTCGCGCTCCGACTGGATGATGGTGCCCATGTGGTGATGATAGCAGAGCTTCAGCCCCTCGTCGGCAAGCCGCTCGGCGAATTCGGTCATCTTGGCGCCGAACCCGTGCCAATCGCCCTTTGCCAGGCGCGGACGCTGCGACAGCGGCTTGGAGCGATCGCCGTGGATGGCGTTCGAGGTCTCGGCCGCGATGACGATGTTCGACCCGGCGCCTTTGGTCATCGCGATATGCGTTTTCGCCGCCTCGAACTCGTCGCGCGCCGAGCGCTTGAGCAATTCGGTCGAATACCAGCCGCCGACGAAGACCATGCCGAACTCGGCGAGCTTGCCCTTCGAGCGCCGCCCCTTCGCGCGGGCATCTTATGGCCGTACTCCATGCCTTCGACGCCGGCCTCCTCGGGCCTCCTTGAGACACGTCTCGAGCGGCGTATCGAGCCGCCGATCTCCTGAAGATCGTCGTTGGTCCAGCCGATCGGATTGGCGCCGATGCGAATGCTCATGTCAGTCTCCAACGCGCTGCAACTTCAGCGCGTCCTCGTAGCCGCGGCGCGCGGCGCCGACCTCGGCCCGCTCGGAAACCGCCGGCACCGCGACGTCCCACCAGAAGCCGCCGGCGTCGGTCGACCCCATGGGATCGGTGTCGATGACGATGACCTGAGTTGTTTTCGCCGCGCGCGCCGCCTTGAACGCCGTTTCGAGCTCGGCGATCGAAGCGACCTTGACGGCCTCCGCCCCCATCGCGCGGGCGTGCGCGACGAAATCGACGTCCGGCAAGACCTCGTGGCGCGCGTCGCGCAAGAGATTGTTGAACGGCGCGCCGCCGGTCGCCTTCTGCAGCCTGGTGATGCAGCCGAAGCCGCGATTGTCGAGGACGACAATGATGAGCTTCACGCCCAGCATGACCGAGGTCGCGATCTCCGAGTTCATCATGAGGTAAGAGCCGTCGCCGACCGTCACGACGACCTCGCGGTCGGGCAGCGCCATTTTGACGCCGATCCCGCCGGCGATCTCGTAGCCCATGGTGGAATAGCCGTACTCGACATGGTATCCGAGCGCCGCCCCGGGCCGCCACAGCTTGTGCAATTCGCCCGGCAGACCGCCAGCCGCGCAGACGACGACGTCGCTCTTCTCGCCCGCGCGCATGAGGGCGCCGAGCACCTCGGCGTCGGTCGGCGCCGGCGCGTTGGTCGCCGCGGTATACTTGGCGGCCGTCGCCTCCCACTCGGCCTTGGCCTTGACGGCGGCGTCGCTCCAGGAGCGTCGGCGCCTTCCAGGCGCCGAGCGCGGAATCGAGCGCGGCGAGGCCAGTGCGGGCGTCGCCGACGACAGGCAGCGCGCGATGCTTGACCGCATCGAACGGCTGCACGTTGAGGCCGATGAACCGCCGGTCGGGATTCTTGAACAGCGCCCAGGACCCGGTGGTGAAGTCGGCAAATCGCGTGCCGACGCCGACGATCACGTCCGCTTGCGCAGCGAGCGTGTTGGCCGCGCCGGTCCCGGTGACGCCGACCGCGCCCATGGCCAAGGGATGGTCGACCGGAGTCGCGGACTTGCCGGCCTGCGTCTCGGCGACCGGAACGCCGCGTCGGGCGCAAAAGTCGATGAGTTCGCGTTCCGCATCGGAATAGAGAACGCCGCCGCCGCAGATCACGAGCGGCTTCTTGGCCTTTTTCACGAGCGCCGCGGCTTCCTCGACCTCGCGCGGGTCAGGCGCGACGCGCCGCTGGCGGTGCACGCGCTCTTCGAAGAAGCTTGCCGGATAGTCGTAGGCCTCCGTCTGCACGTCCTGGCAGAACGCGAGGGTCACCGGCCCGCACTCCGCCGGATCGGTCAGCACCGCGATCGCCCGGTTCAGCGCCGGCACGATCTGCTCGGGGCGCGTGATGCGGTCGAAATACCGCGACACGGGACGGAAGCAGTCGTTGGCGCTCACCGTTCCGTCGCCGAAGTCCTCGACCTGCTGCAGAACCGGATCGGGCCTGCGGTTGGCGAAGACGTCGCCCGGTATCAGCAGAACCGGCAGGCGGTTGACATGCGCCATCGCCGCCGCTGTGACCATGTTGGTCGCGCCGGGGCCGATCGAGGATGTGCAGGCCATCATGCGCTTGCGGCGCGAGGCTTTGGCGAAGGCGATCGCGGCATGGGCCATCGCCTGTTCGTTGTGGGCGCGGTAGGTCGGGAGAGCGTCGCGCGCGGCGTAGAGCGCTTCGCCGATGCCCGCCACGTTGCCGTGGCCGAAAATCGCGAACACGCCCTCGAACAGGCGCTGCTTCAGGCCGTCGATTTCGACTCGCTGAGCGCTCAAGAAGCGAACCATCGCTTGAGCGGCGGTCAACCGGATCGTTGTCATGGCGCAGACTTTCCCGCTTTCGTTATTGTTCATCGCCTGGTCGCCAACGCGACCAACCCGGCGCGCAACCCTCAATCAAGCCGTCCGACCGCGCTCGCCGCGGTCGGGCGTCACGCGCCTGCGCGCGCAGTCTCGCGCCACAGGTCGCGCAATCGCGAAAACGCGCCCGCCATTCGATCGATGGCCTCGCGGTCGCCGATGCGGCCGGCGAACCACTCGACCGCCGGCTCGACGAAGATCGTCCGCCCGACCGCAAAGCCTTTGACGAGGCTGCAATTTCGCGCCAGCGCGAACGCCTGCGCAAGATCCTCCTCCGGCGCCTCCAACCCGAGCAGCATGATCCCGCGGCATAAGGGATCGCCGGCTTCGACGACGCGCGCGATATTGTCCCATGCGGCGGCGCTGGCCTGACCTTCCAGCTTCCACCAATCCGGCATGATTCCGATCGCATAGAGCCGCTCAATGACGCTGGCGATCGTGTGGTCGTCGACAGGCCCGTTCTTGCTCGCGATGATCTCGATCAAGAGTTCGCGCTGAAGCGTGCGCGCGGCGTCGGCGAGGCGCAGGAGCTCACGCTCCTGCCGCGCCTTCAGTTCCGGCGGATCGTCGGGGTGATAGAAGCACAGGCACTTGACGGTGTGCGCGATTGGCCATTCCTGGAGCTTGGCCCCGAGCGAGCCGCCGAATTCGAACTCGAGCGGCCGCGAACCCGGCGCCTCGACCGGCCGACCGATCCAGAAGTCATGATCAACGGCGCGGAACAGCGCCTCGCGTCCATATTTGCCGTCGAGCAGCATGCCGTAGCCCGGTCGGCCTGCAGCCACTTTGGCGGCAGCGTCGACCGCAAGCAATTTGAAGGCGCTGATCCTCTCGCGCGGCGCGCCGGCCTCGTCGGCGATCTTTTCCATCTGCGCGCGATGATCGATCGCCAGCGCCATGATCGAAGGCGGCTCAGGCCGCCGCGTCGTCGCCCAATGGATGTGATTGAGCGTCTCGTCGCGGCGGAGCGCGCGATGAGGCGAGCCGCGCTTGAGGAAACGGCTGAGCTCGGCCCAGGTCGGGTATTCGGCCGAGCACAAGAGACGCGAGACCGCGAAAGCGCCGTTGGCGTTGGCGTAGGCGCAGCAGGTCTCCAGCGGCTCGTCGCGCAGCCAGCCGCGCAGGAAGCCCGACATGAACGCATCGCCCGCGCCAAGCACGTTATAGACCTCGACCGGAAATCCCGGCCCCTTGATCCCGTCCTCGATCGACGCGGGGATCGCGCCGGGAAAGACGACGCAGCCCATCGGCCCGCGCTTGAGCACGAGCGTCGCCCGGCTGATCGCGCGCACGGCCCTGAGCGCCGCGAGCGGCTCGTCCGCGCCGCCTGCGATCATCATCTCTTCCTCGGTGCCGACGATGAGATCGCATTGCGGCAGGATCGCGCTCAGGCTCTCCGTGACCTCGCGCGATTTGATGTAGCGCTCTTCGCCCGCTCCATGGCCGGCGAGCCCCCATAAGTTCGGCCGATAGTCGATGTCGAAGACGACCTTGCGACCGGCGGCGCGCGCAATGCGCATCGCCTTCAGCTGGGCGGCGGCGGTGTTCGGGCGCGAGAAATGCGTGCCGCTGACCAGCACCGCCTTGGCGCTTTCGATATAGGCCGGATCGATGTCGCTCTCGTCGAGCGCGCCGTCCGCGCAATTGTCGCGATAGAAGATGAGCGGGAAGGTCTTTTCGTCGCGGATGCCGAGAAGGACGAGCGAGGTGAGCCTCACCGGATCGGTGTGGATTCCGGCGACGTCGACGCCCTCGCGCGCGCAACTCTCGCGGATGAACCGTCCCATATGTTCGTCGCCGACGCGGGTGACGAGGCCGCTTTTGAGCCCCAGACGCGCCGTGCCGATGGCGATGTTGGTCGGGCAGCCGCCGACCGCCTTGGAGAAGGTCGCCATATCCTCCAGGCGGCCGCCGACCTGCACGCCGTAGAGGTCGACGGAGGACCGGCCGATGGTGATGACGTCGAGGCGGGGATCCGGCACTGGCCGCAACTCTTAACTCAAGGCTCGATCGGCGGATCGCTCGCGCCGACGACGGTCTGGTCGAAATCGACATTCGAGCCCGTCATCAGCCCGGACTCGTCGGAACACAGGAAGGCGCAGGCGCGCGCGACTTCCTTCGGGTCGATGAGGCGTCCGAAGGGCCTGGTCTTGACGGCTTCCTCGAGCCACCCGTCCTTGGCGCCGTGATAGGTCTTCATGATGCGGTCCTCGCCCGGCGTCGACATCCAGCCGATGTTGAGGCCGTTGACGCGGATGTGGAATTTCAGCAGCGAGTTGGCGACGTTGCGGGTCAGGGTGGCGAGCGCGCCCTTCGATGCGCAATAGGCGGTGATGTGGGGCTGACCGCCGTGGCCCGACATCGACTGGATGTTGACGATCGCGCCCGCGATCTTCTCCCGCCGCATGATGCGCACGGTCTCCTGGATGAGGAAGAACGGCGCGCGCACGTTGACGTCGAAGATCTCGTTGTAGCGTTGCTCGGTGGTGTCGAATATGTCGCCCCGGTCGGTCAGCGCGGCGGCGTTGACGAGCGCGTCGACCCGGCCGAAGCGCTCGTCCGCCTCTGGCGACGACCTTGCGGCAATCGGCCACGCTCGCGAGATCCGCGCGGACGAAGACGGTCGGACAGCCGGCCGCCGAAATCTCGGCTGCGACCCGCTCGCCCCGATCCGAATTGCGGCCGCAGATCACGATCCCGGCCGCGCCGCGCTCGGCGAACAGCCGCGCGATGGCCTCGCCGAGCCCTTGCGTGCCGCCGGTGACGATGGCGATCTTGCCGGCGAGATTTGCTGGCCCTCGATAGGCAGGGCGCGCTGTCGCTCGAGCCTCGGGCGCAGGGGTGTCCATGGGCGTGCTTCTCCTTCTGGGCTTTGCGCCGCGCGTCCGCGAGGCCCTCGCTTGCGCGCACGGGCGTCGACGCCGGCCGCGCTGCCCGTCGCCCGAATGAAACAAAAATTCCATTCCCAAGTCAATATGGAATGTATATTCTTTTTTTGACGAGCGCGAGTTTCGGGCGAACAAGCGCCTCAAATGGAGGAACGGATGAGATTCGGCATCATCGGCGCTGGGAGGATCGGCAAGATCCATGGCGGCAACGTCGCGGCGCGCCCCGACAGCGAGGTGGCCTACGTCGCGGACGCCGATCCGGCCGCCGCCGCCGCTTTGGCCAAGGCGACTGGCGCGAAGGTCGCCGCAGTCGACGCGATGCTCGCCTCCAAGGACGTCGACGCCGTCGCGATCTGCTCGCCGACCGACACGCACGCCGATCTCATCGAGCGCGCCGCGCGCGCCAAGAAAGCGATCTTCTGCGAGAAGCCGATCGACCTCGACGTCGCCCGCGTCCGCGCCTGCCTCGAAGTCGTCAAACAGACCGAAGCGACGCTCATGGTCGGCTTCAATCGCCGCTTCGATCCGAATTTCGCGGCGCTGCGCAAGCGGATCGCGGAGGGCGCGATCGGCGCGGTCGAAATCGTCGCGATCACCTCGCGCGACCCGTCGCCTCCGCCGCTCGCTTATATCGCGCGCTCAGGCGGCCTGTTCCGCGATATGATGATCCACGATTTCGACATGGCTCGGTTCGTTCTCGGCGAGGAGCCCGTTGCGGTGAGCGCGATGGGGTCGGCCCTCGTCGACAAGGCGATCGGGGAGGCCGGCGACATCGACACCGCGGTCGTCATCATGGAGACGAAGTCGGGCAAGGTGGCGCAGATCTCCAACTCGCGCCGCGCGACCTACGGCTATGACCAGCGTGTCGAGGCGCATGGCGACAAAGGCATGCTCCATGCCGCGAATGTGCGCGAGACGACGGTCGAGTGGGCCGGCGCACATGGGTTCACGAGCGACAAGGCGCTCAACTTCTTCCTTGAGCGATATGAGGCGGCGTATCGCAATGAGCTCGACGCTTTCGTCGGCGCCGCGAACGCGGGAACGAAGCCTCGTCCCGACGGCGAGGACGGGCTGAAAGCTCTTCTGCTCGCCGATGCGGCCTACCGATCCTGGAAAACCAAGCAGCGCGTCACGATCGGCTGACCCGTGGGCTTCGTTGCGCATCCGGCGCTCTAAAGGTTCGGCGCTTGCGCCCGAAGCGGCATGGCCCTATAGGCGGCGGCGACGTCAACAGGAAGAAGGCATGGCGCAGGCGCAGAAACGACGCCCGGCCTCGAACTGGGCGCCCGACCGAAGCGCCGCGCGCCGAGCCCCCGTCATTCGCCGGCCGTCTGATCGAGGCCGTCAGCCGTCATCGCCAGGCGCTTCGACGGTTGGGCGTGGCGGCGAGCGTCCTGATTGTCGCCGTTTCCGCGATCATTTTTCTGCGCACGCTGATCCGCGTCGACCCGAATAAATTCAAGGCGGCGATCGCCGGGACGGGCGGCGATCAGATCGCTCTGTCCTTCGCCTTCACTGCGCTGAGCTATCTTGCGCTCACCGGCTACGACGGGCTGGCGCTGCGCCATCTCAGGGTCAAGATTCCCTATCGACTGACGGCGCTCGCGTCTTTCGCGAGCTATGCGATCTCGTTCACGCTCGGGTTTCCGTTGGTGGTGGGAGGAGCGGTCCGCTATTGGATCTATGGGCCGGCGGGTCTCTCCGCCGGCCAAGGTCGCGAGCCTGACGATCGTGGCGGGGATCACCTTCTGGCTGGGCATGGGACTGGTGGTCGGGGCCGGGTTTCTTTCGGCGTCCGACCCGGTGGCCGAGATCGATCACTTCCATCCGCTGGCCAACCGACTGATCGGCATCGGCGCCGTCGGCGCGCTCCTCGTCTATCTCGCCTGGGTCGGCCGCATGCGCTGGCGGCGCGCAACGGTTCTCGGCAATTTCAAGCTTCCGGGCCCGCTGCTCACGCTTGGGACAAATGGCGCTCGGCGTCATCGACATCTGCTCGGCGTCGGCCGCGCTCTATGTTCTCTTGCCGAAGGCCGCAAGGCTTGGCTATCCCGCATTCGCGACGCTCTATTCCTTCGCTTCGATGCTCGGCATCGCCAGTCACGCGCCTGGCGGCCTTGGCGTGTTCGAGGCGACGATCCTCCAGGGCGTCGGCGGCTCGCAGGACGCCGTGTTGGCCTCGCTGTTGCTGTTTCGCGGCGTCTACTACGCGGTCCCCTTCGTCACCGCGATGGCGTTGCTGGGCGGCGTGGAGGCGGTGCGCCGCTGGCGCTCGCTGCGGGAAGCCATGTCGGCCCCGTCGGACGATTAGCGGGCCTTGCGGTGAGGAGCGCCGACGCCCCGACGCTTGCCGACCTCATCCGATCGCCGTTTGCGGCTGAGCTTGTCGGCGCAATGCCTGAGCCTGCGGTCATCGTTGGCCCGGACGAGCGCGCGGCGGCGGCCAACAAGCCGGCGTTGGATCTGTTGCCTGGCCTCAGGGTCGGCGATCCGTTCGTGCTCGGCCTGCGCGCCCCCGACGTCATCGACGCGCGCCGGCGGGTGATGATGAGCGGCGAAGCCGAAACCGTCCAGTGGAGCGAACGCGTGCCGGTCGAACGGCTGTTCGACGTCTGCGTCGCGCCGCTCACCGCGCCCGACGGCAAAGTCGGGGCTACGCTGCTCACTTTGCGCGACCAGACAGAAGCGCGGCGGGTCGAGCGCTTGCGCGTCGACTTCATTGCCAACGCCAGTCACGAATTGCGTACGCCGCTCGCTTCGCTGGTCGGCTTCATCGAGACCTTGCAAGGCTCGGCGCATGACGACGCGAAGGCGCGCGACCGTTTTCTGGCCATCATGCGCGAACAAGGGCGACGCATGGCGCGCCTCATCGAAGACCTGCTGTCGCTCTCGCGCATCGAGCAGAAGCAACACCTGCGGCCTGAGACGGTCGTCGATTTCGCCCAGACGACGCGCAGCGTCGTCGACGCGCTGACGCCGATGGCCGAGGATCTTGGCGTCGAAATCCGACTGAGCGCGACGCAGCCGGCAATGGTTGTCGGCGACCGTGACGAATTGCTGCGCGTTGCGGAAAATCTGATTGAGAATGCGATCAAATATGGCGTCCGCGCCGATTCGGAAACCGCCGGTGTGGTCGAGGTCACGGTCGCGACGACGGAGAAGGAAGCGGCCTTGAGCGTGCGGGACTACGGGCCCGGCATTGCGCCGGAGCACCTCCCGCGGCTGACCGAGCGATTTTACCGCGTCGACGCCACCCAAAGCCGCGCCAAGAACGGCACGGGTCTCGGCCTCGCCATCGTCAAGCACATCCTCACCCGCCATCGCGGGAAGCTGACGATCACCAGCCGCGTGAACCACGGCTCCTGCTTCGTGGCGACCGTGCCCTTGCACACAAAAGCTGAAGCCGTGATTCCCGATATTTTCCATTCGCTTGTAGCGTCACATAACATTCGCTCCCGCGTCATATAAGCATGCCGCTCGAGCGCTATGAATTGCACGCGGCCTCGAAGTCAGGCCGACGCGCGGCTTGAAGTCCGCGGTTCACGACCCCTGTCAATTTCGCCGGAGAGGCCTCCATGTTCTTCAAATCCTTGTTCGCGGCCGCCATGCTGGTCGGCGCTGTCGGCGGCGCCTGCGCTGGCGGATATTTCCGGAGCGGGCGCGACCTTTCCCTTTCCGATCTACGCCAAATGGGCCGACGCCTATAAGAAAGACACCGGCAACGGGCTGAACTATCAGTCGATCGGCTCGGGCGCCGGCATCAAGCAGATCAAGGCCAAGACCGTGACCTTCGGCGCCACCGATGCGCCGCTCGAAGCCGAAGGACCTGGACAAGGACGGCCTCGCCCAATGGCCGATGGTGATGGGCGGCATCGTGATGGTCGTCAATATCCCGGGCGTGAAGCCCGGCGAGCTCGTGCTCGACGGCCCGACTGCTCGCGCAAATCTATCTCGGCAAGATCACCAAGTGGAACGATCCGGCGATCAAGAAGCTCAATCCGAAGCGTCAATCTGCCCGATCTCGCCGATCGCCATCGTCCATCGCGCCGACGGCTCGGGCACGACCTTCAACTTCACCTACTATCTCGTCCGAAGTCTCGCCGGAATGGAAGATCAAGGTCGGCGCGGCGACCACCGTCGAATGGCCGTCGGGCATCGGCGCCAAGGGCAACGACGGCGTCGCCAACAACGTCGCCACGACCACCGGCGCGATCGGCTATGTCGAATACGCCTACGCCGAGCAGAACAAGCTGACCTACACCAGCATGATCAACAAGGCCGGCAAGACGGTCGCGCCGACCATGGACACCTTCCAGGCCGCGGCCGCCAACGCCGACTGGGACGCAGCGCCGGGCTTCTATCTCATCCTGGCCAATCAGCCCGGCGACAAGTCGTGGCCGATGACCGCCGCGACCTTCATCCTGATGTACAAGAAGCCGGTCAGATGTCGCCGCCGTCGAACGACGCGCTGCAGTTCTTCAAGTGGGCCTACGAGAAGGGCGGCAAGATGGCGCAGGACCTCGACTACATCCCGATGCCCGAAAACGTCGTCGCGAAGGTCGAGAAGATGTGGGCGACCGACATCCAGCAGAAGTGATGTCCGTCGGCGAGCGGCGCTGGCGGCTCCGCGGTCCGCGCCGCTTCGCCGATCGGCTTTCCGGACAGCATGCAAGGCTGAAACCAGCGATGACGGCAACCGCACTCCAAGACGCCTAGCGCCGCGCGCAGCTCGCCGATGGACCGCGCCCGCGCGCTTGGGCGGCTGAAATTCTCCGACAACGGCTTTCGCCTGCTGACCCTCGGCTCGGCGTTTCTCGTTCTTTGCTTCTTGCTCGGGGTCGTGATCTCGCTGTTCATTGGCGCCTGGCCGGCGTTCCGGGAATTCGGCGTCGGTTTTCTGTTCTCCGACGCCTGGAGTCCGCCCAAGGAGAAATTCGGCGCGGCGACGGCGATTTACGGCACCCTCGTCACCTCGTTGATCGCCATGCTGATCGCCGTTCCGGTCGGCCTTGGCATCGCGGTCTTCCTGACCGAGCTCTGCTGGCCGCCGCTGCGTCGGCCGATCGGCGTCGCGATCGAGCTCCTCGCCGGAATTCCCTCGATCATCTACGGCATCTGGGGCGTCTATTATTTCCGGCCGGTGATGCAGGCCTACATCCAGCCCTTCCTCATCAACACGCTCGGCAACGTGCCGGGCATCGGCTTTTTGTTTGCGGGGCCGCCGCTCGGCTATGGGGTGCTGACCGCGGGGCTCGTGCTCGCGCTGATGATCCTGCCCTTCATCACCGCGGTGTCGCGCGATGTCTTCGACACGGTCCCCGCCGTGCTCAAGGAAGCCGCCTATGGCGTCGGCGCGACGACCTTCGAGGTCGTCGGCAACATCGTCATTCCCTACACGCGGGTCGGCGTCATCGGCGGCGTCATGCTGGCGCTCGGCCGCGCGCTGGGCGAGACGATGGCGGTCACCTTCGTCATCGGCAACGCCACCAAGATTTCAGTCCTCGATCCTCGCGCAAGGCACGACCATCTCGGCGATGATCGCCAACCAGTTCGCCGACGCGGATCCGGGACTGTTCACCTCGTCGCTGCTCGCGCTCGGCTTCATCCTGTTCGTCATCACGTTCCTGGTTCTCGCGGCCGCACGCTGGATGCTGGCGCGCCTCGAGCTGAAGGCATGAGGCCGATGGCCAACCTCTATCCCGGGCGCCGACGGCGCAACGTGATCTGGACGGTCCTCGCCTACGCGGCGACGGCCCTTGGCCTGAGCATGCTGGCGATCATCCTGGCGACGCTGCTGTGGAACGGCTTCGGCGGATTGTCGCTGGACGTCTTCACCAAGAATACCGCCCCGCCCGGGAGTCGTCGGAGGTCTGCTCAACTCGATCGTCGGCAGCTTCATCATGACGGCGATCGGCCTCGCGATCGGCGCGCCGCTCGGCATTCTGGCGGGCACCTATCTCGCCGAATACGGCGCGCAACTCGCGGCTCGCCGTCGGTCGTGCGCTTCATCAACGACATTCTGCTCAGCGCGCCCTCGATCGTCGTCGGCCTGTTCATCTACGAGCTGTTGGTCGTGCCGGTCGGGCATTTCTCCGCCCTCGCCGGCGGCGTCGCGCTCGCGGTGCTTGGCGCGCCGATCATGGTGCGCACCACCGAGGACATGCTCAACCTCGTGCCCAACCCGCTGCGTGAGGCGGCGTCGGCGCTCGGCATGCCGCGCTCGCTCGTGATCCGGAATGTCGCCTACCGGGCCGTCGCGCTCCGGCTTCATCACCGGCGTTCTGCTCGCGATCGCACGCATGACCGGCGAGACCGCGCCGCTGATCTTCACCGCGCTCGGCAATTCGCTGTTCACCCTCGATCCGCGCGGGCCGATGTCGAGCCTGCCGCTCATCATTTACGAATTCGCGCGCAGCCCCTATGCCGAGCAGCAGAAGCTCGCCTGGACGGGCGCGCTGATCCTCACCTTCGCGGTCCTGGCGCTGAGCATCATGGCCCGCGTGCTCTCCGCCTCGACCAAACAGAAGTGATATCCGAGAAGGCTTTTGCGCATGAGCAACGATGTCAGGGCCGAGAAGCCGGTTAACCCGGCGGCCGCCGAGAAGGACAAAGTCGTCGTGCGCGGCCTCAATTTCTACTACGGCGAATCGCACGCCCTCAAAGACGTGTCCTTGAACTTGTACGAGGGTCATGTGACGGCGTTCATCGGCCCGTCCGGGTGCGGCAAGTCGACGCTGTTGCGCGTGCTGAACCGCATGTACGACCTCTATCCCGGCCAGCGCGCCGAAGGCGAGGTGTTGCTCGACGGCGAGAACATCCTCTCGCCCGGACCTCGACCTCAACCTCCTGCGCGCGCGGGTCGGCATGGTGTTCCAGAAGCCGACGCCGTTTCCGATGACGATCTACGACAACATCGCCTTCGGAATTCGCCTCTATGAAAAGCTGCCAAAGTCCGAAATGGACGCCCGCGTCGAATCGGCGCTGCGCCGGGCCGCGCTGTGGCCGGAAGTCAACGACAAATTGAACGCGAGCGGCCTCAGCCTTTCGGGCGGCCAACAGCAGCGCCTGTGCATCGCCCGCACCGTGGCGATCAGCCCGGAAGTGATCCTGTTCGACGAGCCGGCGTCCGCGCTCGACCCGATCTCGACGGCCAAGATCGAGGAACTGATCGACGAATTGTCCGGCGACTATACGATCGCGATCGTCACCCACAACATGCAGCAGGCCGCGCGCGTCTCGCACTATACCGCCTTCATGTATCTGGGCGAGATGGTCGAATTCGACGAGACGAACAGGGTCTTCACCTCGCCGCGCGACAAGCGCACTCAGGACTATGTCACCGGCCGCTTCGGCTAAGGGAGGCAACGCCGTGGTGGATCAGCATACCGTCAGGGCCTACGACAAGGACCTCGAGCTGCTCGAGCGGCGCATCGCGGAGATGGGCGGCCTCGCCGAGAAAATGGTGATCGACGCGATGGATGCGCTGGCGGCCGCCGACGCGGCGCTTGCCCATCAGGTCGTCGCCACCGATCCGCGGCTCGACGCGTTGCAGCGCGAGATCGAGGAGCAGGCGATCCTGACGATCGCGCGCCGCCAGCCGGTGGCGATCGACTTGCGCGAGATCATCGGCGCCATTCGCGTCGCCGGCGATCTCGAGCGCGTCGGCGATCTCGCCAAGAACATCGCCAAGCGCTCGATCAAGATCGGCCTCGAAGCTCGCGTTCCGCGCGCGATCATCGGCCTCAAGCATATGAACGACGTCGCGACGGAACTGATGAAGGACGTGCTCGACGCCTACGCCCAGCGCGACGTCGAGCGGGCGCGCGACGTCTGGGAGCGGGACGCCGACCTCGACGCCCTGGAAGACTCGGTCTTCCGCGATCTGTTGACGCACATGATGGAGGACCCGCGCAATATCACTTTCTGCGCGCATCTTCTGTTCTGCTCGAAGAACATCGAGCGAATCGGCGACCACGCCACGAACATTGCCGAAACCGTGTTCTACCTGGTGACCGGCTCGAACCTGCCGACCGAGCGGCCGCGCGGGCGGCAGGAGACGGACATCGAAGCCGACGCTGGAGGGGAGGTATGACGAACCAGGCGCGCAAGGACATCGCCCGTCCCGCCGCCGCCTCCGCGCCGCGCATTCTCATCGTCGAGGACGAGTCCGATCTGGCTTTGCTGCTCAGCTACAATTTGGAGGCGGAGGGCTATGTCGTGGAGAGCGTGGCGCGCGGCGACGAAGCCGAGCTGCGCCTCGCCGAAAACGCCCCCGACCTCGTCATCCTCGACTGGATGCTGCCCGGCGTATCGGGGCTCGAAATCTGCCGCCGGTTGCGGGCGCGGGAGCCCACCCGCACATTGCCGGTCATCATGGTGACTGCGCGCGGCGAGGAAGCCGAGCGGGTCCGCGGTCTCTCGGTCGGCGCGGATGACTATGTCGTCAAGCCGTTCTCAGTGCCCGAATTGATGGCGCGCGTGCGCGCGCTGCTCAGACGCAGCCGGCCCGAGCGCATCGCCGAGCGCCTCTGTGCCGGAGACCTCGACCTGGATCGAGAGACGCGGCGCGTTCGGCGGGGCTCGCGCGACATCCACCTCGGTCCGACCGAGTTCCGGCTGCTCGAATACCTGCTCGAAAAGCCGGGCCGGGTGTTCTCGCGCGCGCAATTGCTCGACGGCGTGTGGGGGCAGGCGGCGGAGATCGATGAGCGCACGGTGGACGTCCACGTCGGACGACTGCGCAAAGCCCTGTCGCGGGGGCGCGAACGGGATCCGATCCGCACCGTGCGCGGCGCCGGCTACGCCTTCGACGAGACCTTCGGCAGACCGTAGACGCTTCCCATCCCGCGCTCGCGTCGAATGGGGCAAGATGATGCGGCTTTGCTCCTCGCCGGGCGCGCACCAGCCGTTATCACCGCCCCGCCGCTCCGCGCGGGCGATCGCGTTCGCGTCGACGCTCCTGGGCGGGCTGGTAGGCGAGCCCGCCATGGTAGGCGCAGTACGGACCGGACGCCGCGGGCGATCCACAGTAGCGGAACTCGGAAGTCGCCGGGTCGCCGAGCGGCCAACGGCACATGGACTCCTTCAGCTCAACAATCGTCACCCTCAGCGACATCGGCACGACGACGCTCTCAAAGACCTGTGGGTCAGCCTCGGAGAGCGCCTCCGGGGCGATCGCGAGCGCCGTCGCGCCTCGGGTGATCCGAGGGGCGGCCTGGGTCAGGCGCGACGCGGCGGCGCGATGCGCGGTTGGCGACGGAGCCGGGCGGTGGGGACGGGCGCCGCCTGAGTTCGGCGATTTGGCGCGCCCCGCCAAGCCAAGGCGATGAACCTTTCCGATCACGGCGTTGCGGCTAACGCCATGGCCGAGCAAGCTCGCGATTTGGCTTGCGGTCTTGCCCTCCATCCAATGCAGCTTCAGTTGCTCGACTTTCTCGTCCGTCCAAGACATCGTCAGCCTCGTTCGTCAGTCCCTCATTGGCAAAAGCATGAGTGAGCGTACGCAGAATCAAACTCCCTCGCCTGACGGGCGCCCGTCGTGCGCTACGCGGACCAGCACCGGCTCTGAAACCGCGACCACGATATCTCGTGGCTCTGGGGGCAAAAACTACACTACTTGTTGAATCGCGCAAGAGTTCCTCGGCGCCGTTGGACACCGTTTTCCCCAACTCTTCGCGTTTGGCTCTAGATCCCAGCGGCTCGACCAACTCGATTGCGCGAGCGCCATCAAGGCTTCTTGGGAGCCGATGGGCGTCGCCGCACACGAATTGCGAAAATGGTTTCGCGTTCTGTCGTCATTTGACCATATGAAGAGCCTTCCGCTATAGTTTGCGGCGCATTCGGCGGCCGCCCCAGCGGGGCGGCGTTTTTATTTCGCGTCGCGCACGTCGGCCTCAGGAAGTCAGAATCTCAAGCCCGCGCAAGGAGTTGAACAGGTGAACACCACCCACGCGACTTCCGCCATCGTTCCCACCTACGCCCGGGCCAATGTCGCTTTCGAGCGCGGCGAGGGCTGCTGGCTCGTGTCGACGAGCGGGGAACGCTATCTCGATTTCGGCGCCGGCATCGCCGTGACCTCGGTCGGCCACGCCCATCCTCACCTCGTCGAAACCCTCGTGAATCAGGGCTCGAAACTGTGGCACGTTTCGAACCTCTATCAGAATCCCGAGGGCGAGCGCTTCGCGCGCCGTCTTACCGAGGCGACCTTCGCTGACCTTGTCTTCTTCGCCAATTCGGGCGCCGAGGCCAACGAGGCGGCGGTGAAAATGGCGCGGCGGCGGCAATCGGTCGACGGCCATCCCGAGCGCTATCGCGTGCTGACCTTCGAAGGCGCGTTCCACGGTCGAACGCTGGCGATGATCGCCGCCGGCGGTCAGGCCAAATATCTCGACGGTTTCGGCCCCAAGGTCGACGGCTTCGATCAGATTCCGCTGACCGACCTCGCTTCGGTCGAGGCGGCGATCGGGCCTGAGACCGGCGCGATCATGATCGAGCCGATCCAAGGGGAGGGCGGGGTGCGGGTCGTCCCGCCCGCGTTCCTGCGCGGCTTGCGTGGCGTCTGCGATCGGCACGGCCTCCTGCTGATCTTCGACGAGGTGCAGACGGGCGTCGGCCGGACCGGCCGGCTTTACGCCTATGAGCACTGCGGAATCCATCCCGATATTCTCACTTCCGCCAAAGGGATTGGCGCGGGCTTTCCAATGTCGGCGTGTCTGGCGACCGCGGACGCGGCTCGCGGCCTGACCGTCGGCGTCCACGGGACGACGTTCGGCGGCAATCCGCTGGCGATGGCGGTCGGCAACGCCACGCTCGACGTCATTCTCGCGCCGGGCTTCCTCGAGCGGGTCGCCAAGCTTGGCTTGGACATGCGCCAGCGCCTTGCGGAGCTCAAGGATCGCCACAACGCGGTGATCGAGGAGGTCCGCGGCGAGGGGCTGTTGATCGGCCTCAAACTGAAAGTGCCGCCGGCCAGTTTCGCCGAGGCGGCGCTGAATCTGAAGCTTCTCGTCATTCCCGCCGGCGACAACGTCGTGCGCGTATTGCCGCCGCTTGTCGTCTCCGACGAGGAGATCGCGGAAGGAGTCCGGCGGCTCGACGCGACTTGCGCCGCCGTAGAGGAGCGCACGATGGTGGCGATGAACTGAAAGGAAAGAATGAACGCGCCCGTTCATACCGCCCCGCGGCATTTCCTCGATCTGCTCGAGCTTTCGAGCGGCGAGCTGCGCGGCATTCTCGATGCGGCGGCGGCAATGAAGGCTGCTCGGGTCAAGGGCGCGGAACAGAGCCTGGCGTCCGCTCGCCGGCAAGACGCTGGCGATGATCTTCGACCGGCCTTCGACCCGCACCCGCGTCTCGTTCGACGTCGGGATGCGTGAGCTCGGCGGGGAGGCGATCATGCTGACCGGGGCCGAGATGCAGCTGGGGCGCGGCGAGACCATCGCCGACACCGCGCGCGTGCTGTCGCGCTACGTCGACGCGATTGTCATTCGAATCCTCAGTCAGGACGACATGCGGGAGATGGCGGCGCACGCGACGGTTCCGGTCATCAATGGTCTCACCAAGCAGTCGCATCCTTGCCAGGTGCTGGCCGATCTTCATGACTTTCGAGGAGAAACGGGGTCCAATCCGTGGCCGCAAGATCGCCTGGTCGGGCGACTACAACAATGTGCTGTCGTCGTGGATCGACGCGTCGGCGCGGTTCGACTTTCGGCTCGAAATCGCTTGCCCGCGCGAATTGCAGCCGGCCAAGCAGCGGCTGGAAGCGGCGCGGAAGGCGGGCGCGAACATCGCCATGGGCGACGACCCGGTCGCGGCCGCTCGAGGCGCGGCGGCGGTCATCTCGGATTGCTGGGTGTCGATGGGCGACGAAGACGAGGGCCGGCGCCACAACCTGCTCGCGCCGTACCAGGTCAATCGCGAACTGATGAGCCATGCGGCGGCGGACGCCATCTTCATGCACTGCCTGCCCGCCCATCGCGGCGAAGAGGTGACGGACGAAGTGATCGACGGTCCGCAGTCGGTTGTGTTCGACGAGGCGGAAAATCGCCTGCACGCGCAGAAAGGCGTGCTCGCCTGGTGCCTCGGAGTCGGGCTGTGAATGCCCTCGAAAGAAGGGCGTGCTCGCCTGGCCTGTCCCTTCCCCAGCTCCGCTTGGGAAGGTTGTGCGGAGCGCCGGATGGGGTCATGGGCCGCCCCGACAACGCAGGCCGGATTGCACCCGCGTCGCCGCGAACTTGCATCGAACCACCCTGCTCTCCGGCACCCCATCGGGCCCTTCGGGCCGACCTTATCCCGCTTCGCGGACAGGGTGCGCCGCCTCGGAGTCGAGCCATGAATGTCCTTGAGCGCGCGGCCTCGGCCCAGGTCATCGACGATATCGTGCTGCCGTTCGCCGTCGAATCCTTGAGCACGCGCGGCCGCCTCGTGCGGCTCGGGCCGGCGATCGATCAGCTCCTCAAGCGCCACGACTATCCCGAGCCGGTGTCGAAGCTCGTGGCGGAGGCTGTCGCGCTCGCCGCGCTGCTTGGATCGACGCTGAAGATCGAGGGCCGCTTCCAGTTGCAGACCAAGAGCGACGGACCGGTCACCATGCTGCTGGTCGATTTCGACGCGCCGTCGAATTTGCGCGCCCTGGCGCGGTTCGACAAGACGCGGCTAGCGTCCGCTTTTCAAGCGGGCGACGACTTGCTTGGCCGGGGCCATATGGCCTTCACCATCGATCCGGGCGGCGAGATGACGCGCTACCAAGGCGTCATCGCGCTCGAGGGCCAGGGACTGGAAGAGGCGGCGCATCACTACTTCGAGCGATCGGAACAGATCCCGACGTTGGTGCGCCTCGCGGTCGGCGAAATCGTCGCCTCCGGCGGCAGCGCCTGGCGCGCCGGCGGCCTTGTCGTGCAGTATCTGCCCGAGGCCAGCGGACGGCGGCTCAAGGCGGACTTCGACCCTGGCGACGCGCCCGAGGGCGTCGCGCCGCATCGAATCGCCGAAGACGACGCGTGGACCGAGGCCAAGGCCCGCGCGGCGACGACGGAAGCCCACGAATTGATCGATCCGACGCTGTCGGGCGAGCGGCTGTTGTTTCGCTTGTTCAACGAACGAGGCGTGCGCGTCTTTAAACCGACGCGCCTGGCCGCGGTCTGTCGGTGTTCGGCCGAGGGAGTCGACGCAATGCTGCGCAGCTTCCCGCCGCACGAGGTCAAGGACATGGTGGGCGACGACGGCATGATCGGCGTGACCTGCGAATTCTGCTCGACGAAACGAGTCTTCAATCCCGGCCGATTACGGCGCATAGGGCTTTGCGGCGTCAATGGACGAAAGCACGTTTGCGGCCAGGCTCGCCGAAACCGGGGCCGCAATCGAGCGCGAGCTCGAAAATGTGCTTGGCGTCGAGCCCAGGCCCGGCGAGCCGGCGCGGCCCGCGCGGCTTATCGCGGCCATGCGCTATGCGACGCTCGGCGGCGGCAAGAGGCTCAGGCCCTTCCTTACCGTGGAGACGGCGAGGGCGCTCGGACGCGACGACAAGGGTCCAAGGCGCGCAGGCGTCGCGATCGAATGCGTCCACGCCTATTCGTTGATCCATGACGATTTGCCGGCGATGGACGACGACGACCTGAGGCGCGGGCGCCCGTCCACTCACCGCGCCTTCGACGAAGCGACGGCGATTCTCGCCGGCGACGCGCTGCAGGCTTTGGCTTTCGAAATACTGGCCGATCCTGCGACCGATGCAAGCGCCGACGTGCGCGCCGCCCTCTGTGCGGGCCTTGCGCGCGCCATCGGCCTTGCCGGGATGGTCGGCGGGCAGATGCTCGACATCGACGCGGAGCGGTCGACGGCGCCGCTTTCGGTCGTCGGCGATCACGCAATTGCAGGCGATGAAGACCGGCGCGCTGCTCAGATTCAGCGTCGAGGCCGGGACGAGGCTTGCCGGCGCTAACCCGGCGGCGAGCGCGGCGCTCTCGACCTATGGGCGCGCGATCGGCGCGGCGTTTCAGATCGCCGACGACATTCTCGACGCGGAAAGCGACGCCGCGACGCTTGGCAAACGCGCCGGCAAGGACGCCGCGCAGCAACAAGGCGACCCTCGTCGGCGCGCTCGGGCTCGAGGGCGCGCGCCGCGAGCTCGCGCGCCTGACCGACGAGGCGGATATCCGCGGTCGACTCAGTCCGGAGTCGGCGCCGCGGGCGACGGTCTGCGCGCGACCGCGCGCTTCGTCGCAACTCGAAAAAACTGAAAGGGATGTCCATTCGTAAGACCGCGATGATATGCGGCGTCCTTCTTGGCTTCGCGATCGTCCTCGCCAGCCTGGGCGCGGCGCGAGCCGCTCCGATCACAACCAGTCAGCCGCCGGTCGCCACTCTCGCCGACGGACGGGCGGGGGTCGTCGCCTTCGAAGCCCCAACCCCCAAAAGCGCGCGCGAGCTGGTTGAGCGATCTGTTGCGGTCAACTCGATCATCACAGGCCTCTTGAAAATGCCGCCGGGCGCGCATGGGCCGGTTCCCGCCATGGTGATTGTGCATGGCAGCGGCGGGGTCACTCCGGGCGAATGGGAATGGTCAGACCGCCTCAACGCCCTCGGCATCGCCACTTTCGTCATCGACAATTTCACCGGCCGGGGCATTGAGGAAACGGAGACTGACCAATTCCGGCTGTCGCCGGCAGCCGATGTCGCCGGCGCGCTGGCTGCGCTTCGCCTGCTCGCGACCCATCCCGGAATCGACCCGAAGCGGATTGGCGTCATCGGCTTCTCGCGCGGCGGCATCGTCGCCCTCGACACGGCGCTCGAACCCTTCCGCCGCGGCGTCATCAACGGCGACCTCCGCTTCGCCGCCCATATTCCGTTCTATCCGTCATGCGACATCAATTTCGTTTCGGCCCATCTCGATGGCTCGCCGATCCTGATGCTGCTCGGGGGCAAGGACAACTATTACCCCGGCGGCGCCATGTCTCGCGTATGCGGACGAGCTGCGCGACAAAAACGTGCCGATTTCAGTCGTAGTCTATGCCAACGCCTACCACGCCTTCGACCGCAAATACCCCGCTGAAATATTTCCCGAACGACCCCAGCGCGCGGAATTGCCGCGGCACAGTCGATCTCGATGCTGGAACCTTCACGATGCGCCGGGGCGATACCGCGCTCACCGGTAGCGACGCCTTGGCCGAGGTCAAGCAGTGCTTCACCACCGGGGTTAACTACGGTGGCGATCCCGAGGGCCGCGAGAAGGCGCCAGTCGAGGTCGCAGCCTTCCTCAAGGCCGCGTTCGGACTTTAGGCTCATCGCGCGATAAACATCGGACTCGCTTATCGCCCCGCCGGCGTCTCCTCGTCGACGCCCACGACGTAGCCAAGGCCGCGCGCGGTCTTGATGATGTCGACGCCGAGCTTCTTGCGCAGCCGGCCGATGAAGACTTCGATTGTGTTCGAAGTCGCGGTCGAAATCCTGCTCGTAGAGATGTTCGACAATCTCGCTGCGCGAGATGATGCGCCCGGCGTGGTGCATGAGATAGGACAACAGGCGATACTCGTGGCTCGTGAGCTTGACGGCGGCGCCGTTCACGGAAACGCGCCCGGCGCGCGCGTCGAGCCGCACCGGCCCGACGGAAAGATCGCTTGTGGCATGGCCGGCCGCCCGGCGCATCAGCGCGCGCAGGCGCGCCAACAGCTCCTCCATATGGAAAGGCTTGGCCACATAATCGTCGGCGCCGGCGTCGATGCCCTGCACCTTGTCGCTCCACCGATCGCGAGCGGTCAGGATCAAGACCGGCATCGTGCGCCCGGCCTTGCGCCACGCCTCGAGGATGGAAACGCCGTCGCGTTTGGGCAGGCCAATGTCGAGCACGACCGCGTCATAGGGCTCGGTGTCGCCGCGAAACCAGCCCTCTTCGCCGTCGAAGGCGCGATCGACCGCATAGCCCGCGGCCTCCAGCGCAGAGGACACTTGCCGGTTGAGATCGCGATCGTCTTCGACAACCAAAAGTCGCATGCGCTGCTCTTCTCTCTAACTCCCGCCGCGATCAGTTCTTGACCTGCGGCTCGTGCAATTCGTGCGATTCATGCGGCTCATGCGCCGGGCGAGCAATCACTTTGCCGGTCGCGGCCTCCATCTCGACATGCACGAGGCGGCCGTCCCGGTGAAGAAGCGTTATCTCGTAAATGAATTCGTCTCCGGTGTGGCAGAGCCTCGCGGACAGCGCCTCGGCCTTGCGTTGCGCGCCGGCGAATTTGAGCGCGGCGAAGGGCTCGAGCAAGTGACGGGACTTGACCTCCTCGCGGGTCTCGGCGGCGCTGAGGCAGATTGGCTTTGCTGCGCCGGCATGCTGGTCCGCTTCGGCGGCGTTCGCCGAGGCTGACGCCAAGACGGCGCAACAGGCCGCGGCGCGGCAAACCAACGCGAGCGCGGCCATGACGACGAAGCCCCTGTTGCCGAATGGTGCTGGACAATCTTCGCATCGGCGGCTGAATGCAATGTGAATGTCAAGGCGGCGAGTCGAAGGCCCGAATGCGCGGCTCGCGACGCGGGGCGCAAAAAGCGGACGAACGCCTGGGACGGCCGGCCGCCGGCCCGGGCGGCGATTGAAGCGCCGCGCTTTCTAGCGCATGAAGGCCGCACCATGACGTCGTCTCTGGCCCCCTCTCTTCGATTGCTGGCGATCCTGGCGGCGCTCGCCGCGCCGCTCGCCCCGGCGCGCGCGCTCGTTGGCGCGGCGCCCGACGGACGCTTCGCCGACCGGGTGGCCATGGTGCTGATCCGCGGCGGCGAAGAGGCGGGCTTCTGTTCGGCGCTGGTCTTAAGCCCGCGCATCCTGCTCACCGCGGCCCATTGTCTCAGACCCCTGCCCGACATGGCGGTCCACTACCGGGACGCCTCGGGGGCAGCCGTCATCATTCCCGTCGACAAGGCTGTGGCGCATCCGCTCTACCGTCCCAACGCGATCCAGGCCCGCGTCGAATCGATCGACCTCGCGCTCATCCGGACGACGCGGCCCCTCGACCCGCGCTTCGTCGCAGCGGCCATCGCAGTGGGCGAGCCGCCGGCGATCGGCGCCGCGGCGATCGTCTCGGGCTATGGCGCGGCTCGCGAGGGAGACTGGTCGTCGGGCGGCACGCTGCGCAGCGTGGCCCTCGCGGTCCGCGAGCCGGCGTCCAAAGTGCTGATCTGGGCCGCCGATCCCGCAGGAAGAGAGGCCGGCGCTTGCAACGGCGACTCCGGCGCCCCCATCTGGTCGGCGGATGGATCGACCGCGATCGCGATCGTCGCCTGGGCGCAGGCGGTGCACGGCCGTGGCTGCGGCGGCCTCACCCAAGGCCCGTTGCTCGCGCCGCTCAGGGGCTGGATCGAGGAGACGGAGCGGAGGCTATCGAGCGCAAGCTGAAGGCCTGGAATCGCGCTCATGCCGCAGACCTCGGGAACCCCTCGTTGGCGGGAGCCCACTCCAATTCATGTTTACATGGCCTATTTAGGCCATTTCCGTTCGCTGCTTCCCGTGCAACTATACGGTTGCGGCAGGGTATAACACGGGGTATAGGTGCTCACCTTCCCCAGATGGAGTTCATTAGCTGCTCTGGGAGATTGAGCTAATTACTTAAGTAAATCGCAATTCACTAGGGAGATGCATGATGGCGACGAAGACCTGGAATGGTTCCTCTGCCGATTGGAACACCCCGGGCGACTGGAGCCCCACAGGCGTCCCCGGGCCCAGCGACGATGTCGTCATCAACAGCGGGGAACCTGAGCTGTTCAGCGGCGACGCCGCGATCAATGTAAAATCGATCACCTTCACGGGCGGGTTTCTCGCAATTGAAGAGCCTGGGAAAACCCAGTCGGTCAGCGGAAACGTTTCGATCACCGGCGGCGGCCGCCGTGAGCCTCGACGGGCCCGATCTCGTCTTCGGCGGCGGCGGATCCAGCATGAAGATCGGCGGGACGCTGACCAACAGCAGCACCAACGGCAACGGCCTCGACATCGGCAACACCGGCATCACGTCGGCCGACACTGTGACGGTGAACGGGGCGGGCGGGCTGATCAATGGCACCACGAGCTAGATCAACATCGCGGGCAGCGCTTCCGTTCGGGCGACCCTGAATGTCGCCGATGCGGCGGCGGGGTTCGGCAGCGGGAAAGGGGTGGAGACCGGGACGGTCTTCCTCGAAAACGACGCGCTCTTGGAATTCAAGACCGGCTCGATCACGACGATCAATGGCGACCTGACGCTCGACGGCGCAAACGCCCACGTCGCCGACGCCGGCGCGACCACCAGCAACAGCGCGCTGACCGGCCTAACTAGCGTCACCAACACTTTCCGTCTGGAGAACGGCGCCAAGGTCGCGCCGACCGGCAATTTGAGCATCACCGGCAACGGCATTGTGAGCCTCGACGGCCCCGATTTCATCTTCGGCGGCGGCGGAACCAGCCTGACGATCGGCGGGACGCTGACCAACAACAGCACCAACGGCAATGGCCTCGACATCGGCAACACCGGCATCACGTCGGCCGACACTTTGACGGTGAACGGGGCAGGCGGGCTGTTCAATGGCCCCACGAGTTTTATCAACATCGAGGGCAGCGCCTCCGTCCGGGCGACCCTGAATGTCGCCAATGCGGCGGCGGGGTTCGGCACGGAAAGGGGTGGAGACCGGGACGGTCTTCCTCGAAAACGACGCGCTCTTGGAATTCAAGACCGGCTCGATCACGACGATCAATGGCGAGCTGGTTCTCGACGGCGCGAAGCGCCCACGTCGCCGACGCCGGCGCGACCACCAGCAACAGCGCGCTGACCGGCCTGACCAGCGTCACCGGGACTTTCTTTCTGGAGAACGGCGCAAGGTCGCGACCGGCCGGCAATTTGAGCGTCACCGGCAACGGCCGTTGTGAGCCTCGACGGGCCCGATTTCGTCTTCGGCGGCGGCGGAGCCAGCCTGACGATCGGCGGGAAGCTGACCAACAGCAGCACCAACGGCAATGGCCTCGACATCGGCAACACCGGCATCACGTCGGCCGACACTGTGACGGTGAACGGGACAGGCGGGCTCTCCAATCGCCCGAGCGAGATCAACATCGAGGGCAGCGCCTCCGTTCGGGCGACCCTGAATGTCGCCAATGCGGCGGCAGGGTTCGGCACGAAAGGGGTGGAGACCGGGACGGTCGTCCTCGAAAACGACGCGCTCTTGGAATTCAAGACCGGCTCGATCACGACGATCAATGGCGAGCTTGATGCTCGACGGCGCAAGCGCCCACGTCGCCGACGCCGGGCACCCACCAGCAACAGCGCACTGACCGGCCTCACCAGCGTCACCGGCATTTTCTGTCTGGAGAACGGCGCCAAGGTCGCGACCGACCGGCAATTTGAGCGTCACCGGCAACGGCGTTGTGAGCCTCGACGGGCCCGATTTCGTCTTCGGCGGCGGCGGAACCAGCCTGACGATCGGCGGGAAGCTGACCAACAGCAGCACCAACGGCAATGGCCTCGACATCGGCAACACCGGCATCACCTCGGCCGATACTTTGACGGTGAACGGGACGGGCGGGCTGTCCAATGGCACCACGAGCTATATCAACATCGAGGGCAGCGCCTCCGTCCGGGCGACCCTGAATGTCGCCAATGCGGCGGCGGGGTTCGGCACGTAAAGGGGTGGAGACCGGGACGGTCGTCCTCGAAAACGACGCGCTCTTGGAATTCAAGACCGGCTCGATCACGACGGTCAACGGCGAACTGACGCTCGACGGCGCAAGCGCCCACGTCGCCGACGCCGGCGCGACCACCAGCAACAGCGCACTGACCGGGCTGACCAGCGTTACCGGCATTTTCTTTCTGGAGAACGGCGCCAAGGTCGCGCCGACCGGCAATTTGAGCATCACCGGCAACGGCATCGTGAGCCTCGACGGGCCCGATTTTGTCTTTGGCGGCGGCGGGTCCAGCCTGACGATCGGTGGGACGCTGACCAACAGCAGCACCAACGGCAACGCCCTCGACGTCGGCAACACCGGCCTCGCTTCGGCCGACACTTTGACGGTGAAAGGGGCCGGCGGGCTCTCCAACACCGGCGACATCAACATTGAGGGCGGCTCGGTTTCCGCCCAGGGAAAGCTCGTCGTGACCAACGCCGTGGCCAGCAGCGCCGGCACGATTTTCCTCAACAGCTTCGGCGATCTGACCGCATCCGCCGTGAATATTACCGGCGGAACGCTCGAAGGCTTCGGAACGGTGACTGGCGCGTTGCACGCCACCGGCGGAACTGTCGTCGGCGGAAGCTCTGAACTCGACCCCTGGCACGCTGACCGTGAGCGGCGCCTACAACCAGTCCGGATCCGGCATATTGCAGGCTGACATCAACACCGGGGCGACGCAGCAATCGAGCATTATCAACGTGACAGGGAGCCCGGGGACGCCGGGCGCGCCCGGCAGCGTCAATCTTTCCGGCGGAACCTTGCTGATCGAGGGCGAAAGCACCCTCGCTGTGGACACGCCCTACACGGTGATGAGCTTTGGCTCCAATCACCTTTATGGCGAGTTCAGCCAAGTTGAAACCGAGGGCTCGCTCGGCAGCTTCATCGGCAACAGCACCAGCGTAAACGTCGGCAACAACGAGACGCTCGAGGTGCTCTACAACGAAGCGAGCGGCACAATTCAGGTCGAGCTGGTGGCGACGCCATCCAAAACGACGTACGACTGGGACATCGGCAGCGGGACGTGGAACGCCTCGAGCGCCGAGCGACTGGAACCCGCCGGGCAATGGGACGACGCCGAGCTCCAATTCCAACGTGACGATTGGCACGGGCAGCGGCGGAACCGTGACGCTGGCGCAGGACCAGACGATCAACAGTTTGTCGATCACCAAAGGCTACACGCTCTCCGGCGCCAACCATTCGATCACGACCAACGGGAATGTCTCGGTCGCCTCGGGCGCCGCGCTGTCGCTTCACGACATGAACGTCGGCGGCGTGTTCACGGACAGCGGCAGCGTTACACTGGCGGGCGTGTTGACCATCAACAAGGGAGGTCGACTGACGCTGTCAAACGGCTCGTTCACCGGCGGCATCAATGGCTCGGGCACGTTCCAGACCAACGCGGGCACGACCGGCACGCTGAAGAACGTCACCATCTTACGGCGGCACGACATTTACGGCGAGCAACAACGCGACCACCGACATTTCGGGCGCGATCGGCGGCAATGGCACGCTCCAGGTGAACGGCGGCGGCGGGACCGACGGGATATTGAATCTGACCGGGGCTACGACCCTGAGCGGCGGCGGCTGGTCTCGCTGACGACGACAAAGGGCGGCGGCAGCGCCATTGTCGAAGGCGCGGGATGACCCTGACCAACGCCACCGACGTGATCGAGGGCACGGGAACGATCGGCGCCGGCAGCCTGGCGCTGAGCAACAGCGGCACGATCGACGCCAACATCTCGGCCGGGACCCTGCTCCTGAACGGCACGGGCGAAATCACGAACACCGGCCTGTTCGAAGCGACGAACGGCGGCATCCTCGATGTCGCCGGCGCGATCGCCGGGACGGGCGGCAGCTTGAGATTGGCGCCAGTTCGAAGGTTGAACTGGGCGGGGCGACCAGCCAAGCTTCCACCTTCCTCGCCTCATCCGGGAAGCTGAGCATCGACAACGCGACGAAAACGACCTATTCCGGCGTCATCAACTCGTTTGTCAAGGGCGACATCCTCGAGCTTGGGAGCACGAACGCCACCAGCGCGACGCCGACAAAAAATGGCGTGGACACGACCCTTACCGTCGATCTCAGCGGCGGCGGTCCGCTGACGTATACCTTGGCGGGGGATCTAACCGCCGACACCTTCAACGTTACCCATGTTGGCGGGAATAGCGACATCTCGATCGCGACCGCCGCCGCGTTCGGTGACGCGCATTCGCTGTTGGGGACCCGATGGGGTCGAGCTTTATCGGTTCGAGCGACGTCATGGGCGGCTACCACAGCCGCAGCGCTGAGCTCCATTTGGCGGCGTCGAGCGTCGGGCACGGCCCCGGGCCTGGGGGTCTGGGGGGTCTGGCCGCTGACCCTTTAAGTAAGGAGGCGGCCGGATTGGCCGCGGCTATCGCGCGCGCGCCCCGAGCGCCTCCGTGATTTCGTCGAGCGCCTTCGGCCAGCATGCGCGAGGAAATTACTTTCTTGCCGCCGCGAACCTCCAGCACATCCTCGGTCGGAATCATCATCCGCCCGATCTTGTCCTGGAGTCCGAAGGCCGCCACGCGGCTTTCCAGGCTCTCCTTCACCTTCTTCTCAAATCCCGAATAGGTGTGGATGATGTACCACTGCTTTTCCATGTCCAACGGATACCTCAGTGCGTGAAAAGTTTGATAATGTGCTGGACCAGCCAGCTGACGGCGCTATCCACGCCGAAAAAAAAGACCCCGAAAAAAGCCACCGTCACCATGACCACCCAGGTGGTAATGATCACTTCGCGCCGCGTCGGCCAGGTTACCTGGCGCATTTCGACGCGCACCTCGTGGAGGAAACCGCGCCAGCGCTTGGGATGCTCGGCGAGGCGACCGAAAAAGTCCAGCATCTCTAATGGTGAGCCGCGCCCCTCTGTCTCATCGCTCTTCAATTTTCCCACCTGCGTCGCCATCGCTCGCCGCTCTCTCCACCCTCAATGCTCTTCCTGCAACTTTCAACTCGCATCGTCCACCGGCTGCCAAACTGGCAGGGGAGGAGGGATTCGAACCCCCACTCTCGGTTTTGGAGACCGATGGTCTACCGTTGAACCTACTCCCCTTTACCCTGAGCGGGAGCTTCCAGCTCCCGCGAAGGGTTTACCCGGAACGCCCCGCCCCAGGTATTCCCTCCGAAATCCTAACGTCCGGCACCAACGCCAACTTCTTCTTGCGGCTCCAACCTTTTAACTCTATTTCACGCTTCCGAGCCGCCGGACTATCCGCGAATTCTTGGCTCCAACGCACAGTGAACCATCACTGCACCGAAGCATGTAACAAAACCAGGGCTCCTTTATCATTCCAGCCCCCGATGACCTACCCTTCGGCCCGGTAAATCCGGTCCTCGGGGCAAGCCGTTGAACCTACTGCCCTTTACCCTGAGCGATTTCCGCGAAGGGTATCAAACCGATCCTATTTTACTTCCTTGTGACCCGTGTGCTTGCGGCACGCCTTGCAAAACTTTTTCGTTTCCATCCGGTCGGAATGCTTCTTCCGATTTTTGGTGGTGGTGTAGTTCCGGTTTTTGCAATCGTTGCACTGCAGCGTAATGATCTCGCGCATAAGATTCCCTCTGACCCGCTCCCCTGAACTAGTCGCCCTGAACTACTCGATGATCTCCGTTACCGCTCCCGCGCCGACGGTGTGGCCGCCTTCGCGAATCGCGAAGCGCAACCCCTTCTCCAACGCCACCGGCGTGATCAAGCTGATTTCCGCGCTCACATTATCCCCGGGCATCACCATCTCCACGCCCGTCGGCAGCTTCACGTCTCCCGTCACATCGGTGGTGCGGAAGTAAAACTGCGGCCGGTACCCTGTGAAGAACGGTGTGTGCCGCCCGCCTTCTTCTTTCGTCAATACGTACGCTTCCGCCTTGAACTTCGTGTGCGGCGTGATCGACGCCGGCTTGGCCAGCACCTGCCCGCGCTCCACTTCTTCCTTTTCCGTCCCGCGCAGCAGCAAGCCCACGTTGTCGCCCGCCATGCCTTCGTCCAGGAGCTTCCGGAACATCTCGATCCCCGTCACCACCCGCTTCATCGTCGGACGGAAACCCACAATCTCCACTTCCTCGCCAACCTTCACCTTGCCGCGCTCCACGCGCCCCGTCACCACCGTGCCGCGTCCCGAAATCGAAAAAATATCCTCGATCGGCATGGCGAACGGCTTGTCCACATCCCGCACCGGCTGCGGTATGTACTTGTCCACCGCCTCCATCAACTCATCGATCTTCTTTTCCCACTGCGGCTCCCCGTTCAACGCCCCCAGCGCCGATCCGCGAATCACCGGTATGTCGTCCCCAGGAAACTGGTACATCTTCAGGAGTTCGCGTACTTCCAGTTCCACCAGTTCCAGCAACTCCGGATCTTCCACCGCGTCGCACTTGTTCATGAACACCACGATCGACGGCACGCCCACCTGCCGCGCCAGCAGAATGTGCTCCCGCGTCTGCGGCATCGGCCCGTCCGTCGCCGCCACCACCAGAATCGCTCCGTCCATCTGCGCCGCGCCCGTGATCATGTTCTTCACGTAGTCTGCGTGCCCCGGGCAATCGATGTGCGCGTAGTGCCGGTTGGCCGTCTCGTACTCCACGTGCGATACGGCAATCGTAATTCCGCGCTCGCGCTCTTCCGGCGCGTTGTCAATCGAATCGAACGCCCGGAAGGCCACCTTCGGATTGTGCTTGGACAGCACCTTGGTGATCGCCGCCGTGAGCGTGGTCTTGCCGTGATCGATGTGCCCAATCGTCCCGATATTCAGGTGCGGCTTGGTTCGCTCGAATTTTTCCTTCGCCATCGCCTCAAGTCCTCGTCAGAGTTCCAGCGGAAATAAACCTACAATTCTTTTGGAGCGGGGGACCGGATTTGAACCGGCAACCATCGCCTTGGAAGAGCGAGACTCTACCGTTGAGTTACCCCCGCCCGGTCTGCCAAACAAATCTCAGGGCGCTTCCAAGCCATCACCCAGCACCCGACTTCTGGAGCCTGGGACCGGGATTGAACCGGTGACCTCGTCCTTACCAAGGACGCGCTCTACCATCTGAGCTACCCAGGCGAGTTCCGTTCACCGCACGCAGCGCAATCTTCGACGCAAACGAAAACTGCTCTGCAGGATTTCACAACGCGGCCCGACTCTCGAAACCACATCTCCGCTTCTATAAATCTAAAGAATTCGAATCTATTCGCTCGCTCCTGCTGGTTGGCGCGCTTCAGGTCATCTCCAGCGGCTCGCCGCGAACCTGCGCCGCGAGCGGTGCGACCAGATGGTGGACGGGGGAGGATTCGAACCTCCGTAGCCCGCAAGGAGCGGCAGATTTACAGTCTGCTGGTTTTAGCCACTCACCCACCCGTCCGCACGGGGGGATTGAAACAACATTGAAGCAAAGAAGGCCACAGTGCATCCGCGAAGTTTGTGACGCCCGAAGACACCTTGACACATTCGTCGCGATGCAGGAACCTGCAACCCGCAATCAATTGGGATTCTTCCCCTGACTCGAAAGATTTTGGCAGAGCTGGCGGAGGGATTTGAACCCCCGACCCTCTGATTACAAATCAGATGCTCTACCAACTGAGCTACGCCAGCACGGCGCAAACCGAGGAAATATAACAAAAGGGAACTACAATTGCAAGGGCCCCCTGTGGAAGACCTGTGCAAACCTCACCCATTCGTCCATGGGCTCAACCGAGAGCCCACACCCTCTTCGATCTTCAAGACCGTGCTGGAAGTTTTATCTTACACCGACGAGGGTAGCAGGGGGAAACGATTTTTTCGGCTCAAAAATAAAATCCAAAATACATATCGAGTCGCTTCGGGTGTGAAGGTCGTTACGCCGCGCTGCGACGGTTCCGAAGTCCGTGGCGCGTCCTGACCAAAGGGTGAGAGAATGGCGGTGGAGGAAACGCGAATGCCGCGCTCGCGCAAGGCAGCTTTCATCTCAGTTGGTGTTCTTACGGCTGCTATTTCCGCGGTGCTGCTGGTTTACGGAAACTTTCGGAGCACGGCCACAGCGCACGCTTCTCCAGCACCCGAATTGCTTTCCGCGCTGCCGGCGGGGGCGCCCACGCTGGTTTACCTGGACCTTGCCGCTGTGCGCAATTCGTCTTTTTACCAGCACCGGCCGGACAAGGGCCCTATCGCGGTACCGAATCAGGACTACGCGGATTTTATGCGTTCCACGGGATTCGATTTCGAAAAAGATTTGGATCGCGTGGTGGTTGCATCCTGGCCCACGACAGCCGCCGCGGAACTAAGAAAAAACATCGTGATCGCGGAAGGACGTTTTGACCGGGCCAAAATTCGCGATTACGCCATGCACAAGGGGAAGGTCGATCACCAGCAGGGGCATGAGGTTTTTCTTTTTCCGACCGGCGATCGAACGGGATTTAATTCCGTCACTTTTCTTGACGACCATCGCATCGCGCTCGTTGCCGGGCCCAGCGTCGCTCCGCTTTTCGCCGGGCCTGGCGATGCATCCTCTTCCGAAGATCCGGCCCGGGAACGCGCCGCGCGCGTGGACGGCGCCGCCATGTTCGCGATCTCGCGCGTGCCGCCGATCCCGGACAAAATCGGCCCGGGTGGCGCGCAGTCCACGCAACTGGCGACTCTCGCGCGATCGGTGCAATGGATCACTTTCGCTGCTACCCCCGAAGGCGACGATCTGCGTGTTTCGCTGGAAGGCGAATGCGACACGAACTCAAACGCCGAGCAACTCCGGTCCATGCTGGAAGTCATGCGCATGTTTGGACGGGCGGCGCTGGAAAGCCCGAAGACGAGGCAGTCCGCAAATCCCGCAACGCTTGTCGAACTCCAGACACTTCTGAGCAGCGCGGAGATCACGCAGGCGGCCCAGCGTGTTCGCATCTTGATCGAGCTTACACCCGACGTTTTCAATTTAAGCGCGCCGCAAAAAGCACAATAAACCCAGGCAGATTGCGGGGGAAACGGGCAGTGGCGCGGCCGCTCCCGGTCGTGCAGTTTTGCGGCGGAGTTGTGCCGAGCGCGGCCACAAATCGCAGTCGCAAAAAGCGAAACGGCCGCAGCGGCTGCGCTACTCGTAATTAGCGTGATTAGCGTGGCGAAGGAATCTAGTCCGCGGAGGCCGTCGTGGCAACCGACGCCTGTCGAAGGTAGCGCATGGGGTTTACCGGCGCGCCATTGATGCGGACTTCGTAGTGCACGTGAGGACCTGTGGAGCGGCCGCTGACGCCAACGTTGCCGATGGTGTCGCCGCGCCGAACTTGCTGCCCCGCGGTTACGTTGAAGCTTGAGAGATGGCCGTAATAAGTCGTCAATCCAAATCCGTGATCGATGACCACCAGCCGGCCGTATCCGGAACGCTCGTCCGCCTCGATGACCATGCCGTCGGCGGTCGCTCGCACGGCATCGCCATATTGAGAGGAAATATCCACGCCGGTGTGGAAGGCGCCTTCACCGCTGAACGGGTCCATCCTTTCGCCGAACGTGCCCGTCAGATGTCCGATCACCGGCCACAGGCTTGGGGTGGACGTCAAATCCGCCAGGCTCGCCGACGGGAGCAGTTGCAGGCTTCCGACGGTATGAGCCGCTGCCCCGACGTTTTGTTCCAGGAAATTGAACTCCGCCACGGATTGCGCAAATCGATCGCTCTTTGCCGGCAGCGATTCGTTCACGCCGAACGGGCTCTGTCGAAAGCGCATGAAACCGTAGGTCATGGCTACTTCGGTGGCCAGGGATTGCAGGGAGTTCATCCGTTCGTTGGTATCCTGCACGCTCGATTGCAGCTTTTCGTAGTTGTGCTTGAGGGTATCCTGCTGGCGGCGGAGAGCGTTGTAATTGCCTACCTTCCACAGCATTCGGGTGTAGGAACCGGCTGCCGCGATTACCGTTATGCCGCCAACGACTGCCAGAATGGCAACCAAATGCAGCACATAGCCCGGAAGCGTGATTTTCCGAAAGCTTCCCTTTCGGCTGGAGGCAACGAAAATTGTATACGCTTCAGGCTTCATAGTCTGAATTCCCCAAACCCGAAAACCTAATTCTTATTCGAGGGAGCCGACGCCGTTGAATCCCCTGAGCGGCCCTGGACAGCCATTCAAGCTCTTTGAAGAACCGGAAGCATTACTGCAGAACCAAACCCGACCCGAGTCTAGTTTCAGACTCGAACAGAGTCAATCCCTAAATTTCCCGGTTCGGGACGCTCGAAAGCCTTACGTGAACGTAAGCCATACCCTAGAATATGATCCATGGAACCACACCGAAGTCGGTTTGGACAACTGTACTGATGTCCAGCGAAGATCAACTGATCGAAAGGGTATGCCGGCGGTTCCGTTCCACTACGGGCTCTGTGCGTATCGGAATCGGCGATGACGCCGCGATCCTGCGGCCCAAACCCGGCACGGAATGGGCGATCACGACAGACGCGTTCCTCGAAAACGTCCATTTTCTACGCAAAATTCATCCCCCGGACGCCGTCGGGTATAAAGCGCTGGCGCGCGCCACGAGCGACATTGCGGCCATGGGCGCGCGGGCGCGCTGCTTCTTCCTGACTCTAGGCCTTCCGGACACCTGCACTGGTGCGTGGCTCGATGATTTCCTGGACGGCATGGCGCGCGCATCGCGCCGTTTCGGTTTGGCACTGGCGGGAGGGGATACGACCAAGTACGCGTCCGTCGTTATGAGCCTCACGGTCTTGGGCGAAGTCGACCGAGGCCGGGCCATCTTGCGGTCCGGCGCGAAACCGGGGGATTTACTGTGCGTCAGCGGCAGGCTGGGAGAGGCGGAATTGGGACTGCGCCTGATTGAGAAGAAGGTGACTGAGAAGAAGCTGATTCGGAAAAACCTGACTCAGAAGATATGGCCTGCACGGAAGCGCTGGGGCGGACTCCTGGAGAAACATTATTATCCGGAGCCCCGGCTGGCGCTGGGCGAGTGGCTCGCTGCGCAGCGGCTCGCCACGTCCATGATTGACACTTCGGACGGCCTTTCGACTGACCTCGGTCACATCTGCAAGTCGAGCGGAGTCGGAGCCGTCGTGAGCGCATGGAAAATTCCCGCCGTGCAGATTCCCGAAGAGTTGCGAAAGCTTGAACTCGATCCGTTGGATCTGGCGCTCCACGGAGGAGAGGATTACGAACTTCTGTTCACTGTGCCGAAGAGATTTGCCGGCCGCTTGCCGGCAGGGTTGGGCGGCGTCCCCTTAACCGTAATCGGCGAAATGACGCGCGAGAAAAATGTTGTGCTGATGCAGCGCGACGGAAGCACGAGAATGTTGCAATCCCAGGGCTGGGATCCCTTTCGCAAGCAAAAGAAGAAATAGGGCAGGCTTTCAGCCTGACTGGTTTTAGATGTTCGTCACTTTCACACCGCAACAGCGACAGGCTGAAAGCCTGTCCTACTTAACTGCGAGGACTGGACACCGAGGCTGGATTCTGCGTCTGGGGCACGGCTTTGGCGGGCGCTTCGCCCGGCGGCTTGATGTCGGGCAGGGTCGGTCCGTTTTCAGGATTCCCGACGGGAATAATCGGTCCTTCGCCAGCCTCCGTTGGAGCATTGTCCGGCGTATCCACTTTCACATTTTTTGTAAGCGCAACTTTTTCCAGCGGCTCAACATTTTGGAATTGCTGAACGGGTTTGCCAACGAGCGCGCCCTCCATGAATTCCAGCCAGATCGGGAGCGCCGCGATTGCGCCGGTTTCGGGCTTGCCCAGGGACACCGATTTGTCGTCGTAGCCGACCCAAACGCCGGCGGTTAATTCGGGAGTGAATCCGATGAACCAGGCGTCAGTGAAATTGTTGGTCGTGCCGGTCTTGCCTCCGGCGGGGCGGCCCAGGGCGCGCGCGGGAGTTCCCGTGCCGCGCTCGACCACATCTTCAAGCATGGCCGTCATGGTGCGCGCAACGTCGGGCTCAAGAACATCGTGGACCAGCGGGTGCGCCTGTTCGAGCAGGGCGCCGTCGTAGGTGGTCACGCGGCGAATCATGTGCGGGTCGATGCGCACGCCATCGTCCGGAAAGACGGTGAACGCCGAGGTGTGTTCCAGCAGATTCAAATCCGCCGCGCCCAGCGTGATCGGCAAATACGGCGGCAAGGGACTGGTAATTCCGAAACGCCGGGCCATGTCAATCACCGTGTTGATGCCCACTTTTTCGGCCAGCTTCACGGCAGGAATGTTGCGCGAACCGTCCAGCGCGCGCCGCAGCGTGATCACGCCCTCAAATTTCTCGTCATAATTGTGCGGGGAATACGGCTGGCCGCCGCTCACGGTCGTAAACGGGGCGTCCAGGATCGTGTCAAAGGGAGTAAATCCCTGCTCGACTGCGGCGGAATAAACGTAAATTTTAAATGACGATCCAACCTGCCGCTGCGCCTGCGTGGCCCGGTTGAATTTCGATTCGTCGAAACTGTAGCCGCCTACCATGGCCTTGATTTCGCCGGTGGGATTATCGATGGCCACCATGGCGGCTTGCGGACCTACGTTCTGCTCCAGTTGGACGTGGGCCACGTTGCCGCTGATTTCCTTGATGCCGACTTCCACCAGGTCCCCGGGCTTCAGCAAGTCCGCGGGAGACTTGTGGCCGGTCCAGGAAAAATCCGGCGCCATGAGCACGGCGTGCAGCGTGCCGAGTTTGATGGCCGCCTCTTTTGAATCGACGGCCGTCACCAGGCCTTGCACGTAATCGCCCTTATTGATCGGCCAGCGCCAGTCGTCGTCCTCATAGGATTCCAGCGTGTCCGTCTTGTCCGTGAGGATATTGTCAAGCTTGCTGCGCCAGCCGTGCCGGCGATCGTAGGCGTGCAGGCCGTCGCGAATGGCGTGGTTAGCAGCCTGCTGCATGGCCACATTGAGCGTGGTGTACACGCGCAGCCCGCGCTGGTGCACCATTTCCGTGCCATAGGTGCTTTCCAGGTATTTGCGGATTTCCTCGACGAAATAGGGCGCCAGGGTATTGCGGGGCGCCTGGATGTGCAGCCCCATGGGCTGCGCGACGGCCTGGCGCTCCTGCGTGCGCGTGATTTTGCCGGCGTGGGCCATCAACTCCAGCACCAGATTGCGCCGGGCGAGCGAACGTTGCGGATGAAGGATGGGCGAGTAGCTGGGCCCGCGGATCAAGCCGGCCAGCAAAGCCGCTTCCTGCAAGTTCAGCTTGCCCACCGGCTTGCCGAAATAGTATTCCGAAGCGGCTTCAAATCCGTAGTTGCCGTGGGAAAGATAAATCTGATTGCAATACATCGTCAGGATCTGATCTTTCGAGTAGTGCCGCTCGATCTGCAGGGCCAGCAGCGCTTCTTGAATCTTTCGGCCCATGCGGCGATCGGAGCGGTCCAGAAACAAGGTTCCGGCCAGCTGCATGGTGATGGTGCTGGCGCCTTCGACGACGCGCCGCGCGGCAATGTCTTTCCAGGCGGCGCCGGCCACGCGAGTGAAATCGACGCCCCAGTGCTGCTCGAAGTGCTGATCCTCGGTGGTCAGGATCGCGTCCTTGAGCACCGGCGGAATCTGCTCGTAAGTAAGAAGCACGCGGCGCTGCAAGGCGAAGTCGCCGACCACCTGGCCGTCGTCCGCATACAGTTCCGTGACTACATCGGGCTGGAAATCTTCGAGGGCGCGGATCTGCGGGAGGTCGCTGGAATCGACAAACAGAATGCCCGACACACCGCCGAGGGCGATGGCGCCGAGAAGCAGGAGGGAAAAGGCCACGCGCCCAACCACTTTGCGGCCGCGCAAGCGGAGCGTAATCGGCGGCAAGTCTACCATGAGGACATTATTCTAGCGCAAACGAGGGATGCCATCCTGCGGATCAGGAGGATACTGTGCCGCGGCGTTTCTTAATGAGAAATGCGCCGACGGTGACGGCCAGCGCCAAAATCAGGAGGCTGCTGTCACGAATCAGGGTTGCCGTGCCCAGTTTTTCATTGTTGCCGAAGCAACCGCAATTGATTTCCAGGCCCAGGATTTTTGCTCGCGTCATCGCCGCGATGAAAACAAGCAGCAGCGCGCTGGTAATCGATCCAATCCAGCGCAAGCCCACGCCCACGATCAGCAGCGCGCCCAGAGCCAGTTCAAACCAGGGCAGGACCTGCGCCATGAGCTGCACCGCGGAAATCGGCAACATTTTGTAGGAATCGATGGCCATGGCGAAGAAGAATTGGTAGTCGTGCAGGTGCCATTCGCCCTCGAAATGAAGCTTGGCGTAGGCGGCGTACAGGAAGATCAGGCCCAGCGCCACGCGGCCAGCGACGAGAAACGCGCGCGGCCACGCGGACGCACGCGCCGAGCTCTCCGACTGGATCGCAGTGGTGGCCATAATTATTGGCGCAGCAGGTAGTCAAAATAACTCTTCAGCAGCTTGTAGTCCACCCCGCCTCCGGGCAGGGCTTCGGTCTTGCCGTGCGCGGTGATGTAAACCGTGGGAGTCTGGTTCACGTTGCGCTGCATTCCCGCGGCGCGGTCGCGCTCGATGGAGGCGTTGATCTCGTTCATGTGCTGGGATTCAAACGTTAGAATTTTTTTGAATTCCGCGGGAGGGAAATACGAGGCCATGACTTCGTCGATGTTGCCCTTGGCCGACCAGTCATCCTGGTGATCGTACAAGGCCCGTTCCATGGCTTCGAATTGCCCGAATTCGGCCGCGGCATTGGCGAGGCGAGCGGCTTGTCTCGCGTAGGGGTGCATTTCCAGCGGGAAATCGCGATGCACCAGGTAGACCTTGCCGGGGATCACGTAATCGTCGATCACCTGCTTCACCGTAGTTTCAAAAAATCCACGGCAGGCCGGGCACTCGAAATCGCCGAACACTTCCATCTTGATCGGGGCATTCGGATTCCCGATCGCTTTCACAAAGTTGGGGTTCGCAGGCGCCGCGGAAGACTTCGCGATCGAGGAAGCCGGCGATTTGGTCTGCGGCCTGGCGAACGCCGCCGATACCGCGAGACCCAGCGCGAAAACGGTCAGAAATCCAATCTGGCGGACGGGAAACGATTTCACTCGACGATCTCCTTGGGATTTTGAGAGCAACGCATTCTAACCCCAAAACGGGTGCTTCTGCACTCATAGACGTGCGGGAGAAAGGCAAGGTTATCCATTGCCCGGTCTATTTCTGGCTGATGGATAACGACGCGACAAACTGGGCACAGGCTATGACACCGGATAAGAGGCTAGCTCGCGAAGAAGAGGGCGCAGAACGGAATGAGTGGCGAATCCGGCAAAAAAATGGGAACTGTCCGGACGGGCCCGTGCGGGTGGAGCAACGAAACGAGTTGCAGTCGCCAGCGGGGAGAGGAAATCCGGAAGAGGCGAAAGAGACGCTGTAACCTGCTGCAAATAAGACGGATACACAATAGTCAAAAGACTTGACAATGATACACTCAATATGTAGAATAGCCTTCGTCTGTAGGAATCATGCCGGTTTTGCCGGGCGAGAAGTCGAGGAGGGGAGTCAGTTATGAGCAAGATTATTGGAATCGATCTGGGGACAACCAATTCAGTGGTCGCCGTTATGCAAGGCGGCGAGCCCGTGGTGATCCCGAACCAGGAAGGTGGTCGGACGACCCCTTCGGTCGTGGCCATCACCAAAACCGGCGAGCGCCTGGTCGGGCAGGTGGCCAAGCGCCAGGCGGTCACCAATCCGGAAAATACCGTGTACTCGATCAAGCGGTTCATGGGCCACCGGTATGACGAGGTGACGGACGAAATCAAGCGCGTGCCCTACAAAGTTGTGAAAGGGCCGCATGACGACGCACGCGTCGAGATTTTCGGCAAGGCTTATACCCCGCCGGAGCTTTCCGCGATGATTTTGCAGAAGCTGAAGACGGCGGCCGAGGATTTCCTTGGTGAGAAAGTGACCAAGGCGGTCATCACGGTGCCTGCGTATTTTAATGACAGCCAGAGGCAAGCGACGAAGCAAGCGGGCGAAGTCGCGGGGCTCGAAGTGCTCCGCATCATTAACGAGCCCACGGCCGCGGCCCTGGCCTACGGCCTGGACAAAAAGAAGGACGAAACTATCGCGGTCTACGACCTGGGCGGCGGAACGTTCGATATCTCCATCCTGGAAGTCGGCGAGGGCGTGGTCGAAGTGAAAGCCACTGCCGGCGACACGCACCTGGGCGGAGATGACGTCGACAATCGCATCGTTGACTGGCTGATTGCCGAGTTCAAAAAAGATCAGGGCATCGACGTCAGCAAGGATCGTATGGCCGTGCAGCGGCTGAAGGAAGCCGCGGAGAAAGCCAAAATCGAGTTGTCCCAGATGCAAGAGACGGACATCAACCTGCCGTTCCTGACGGCGGACGCTTCGGGCCCCAAGCACTTGCAGCTGAAACTGACTCGCTCGAAGCTCGAGCAGTTGATGGAAGACATCTTGCAGCGAACGATTGGGCCGACCAAGCAGGCTCTTTCGGACGCCGGCATCACACCGGACAAGATCGATGAAGTCGTGCTGGTGGGCGGCTCGACGCGCATTCCGCGCGTTCTGCAGATCGTCAAGGACCTGTTCGGCGGCAAGGAACCGCACAAGGGCGTCAATCCAGACGAAGTCGTCGCGGTGGGCGCGGCCATCCAGGGCGGCGTGCTCGGCGGCGAGGTGAAGGACATCCTGTTGCTGGACGTAACCCCGCTTTCGCTGGGCGTGGAAACCCTTGGCGGCGTGATGACCGTGCTGATTCCGCGGAACACCACGATTCCGACGCGCAAGTCGGAAGTGTTCTCGACCGCGGCGGACAACCAGCCATCGGTTGAGATTCACGTGCTGCAGGGCGAACGCAAGATGGCACCCGACAACCGCACGCTCGGCAAATTCCATCTGATGGGAATTCCGCCGGCCCCGCGCGGGCTGCCGCAGGTCGAGGTTACTTTTGACATCGACGCCAACGGCATCCTGAACGTCTCGGCAAAGGATCGCGCGACGAACAAGGAGCAGAAGATCACCATCACGGCTTCGACCGGCCTCAGCAAGGAAGAAGCCGAGAAGATGCGCTCCGACGCCGAGGCTCACGCCGAGGAAGATAAGAAGAAGTTCGCGGAAATCGAGGCGCGCAACATTCTCGACAACCGCGTCTATCAAGTCGAAAAGCTGATCGCCGACAATCGCGACAAGCTTTCCGAATCGGACACCAAGCCGGTCGAAGAGGCCGTGGCGGCCGCGAAATCCGCGCTCGCCGGCGGCATCCTCGATCAGATTCAGTCGGCCACCCAGAAACTGGAGGCCGCTTCGCACCAGCTTGCCGAGGTCCTTTACAAGACGGCCCAGGCGAGCGGGGCACAAGCAGGCGCCGGTGGCCCGACGGACGGAGCTTCGCCGGGAGCGACACACGCCGCGCCAGGTTCGGCGCCCGAAGGCGAAGTGATCGACGCCGAGTACGTGGACGTCGATGAGACGAAAAAGCCGAATTAAACGGCGAGTGCCGCGCGGAGCGGCTCAGTGCGGACCGGAGATCGGCGCGCAAGAGTCTCAAGCGATGCACGGCGAACCTGCAGGATGGGCATTCGGGAGTCAGACGGATGCCCGACTGAAGGTGGCTACCTGATCTCGAACTTCCGCACGCGGGCGGTTCCGCACAGCAGCAATTCTTGAGCGGTTTTTACAGGAGCGAGCGTTGACCACGTATGAGGGCATCAAGCGGACCGGACCGCCACATGCGATCCAGAAGTTGCGGGAAGACTTGTACATGATTCAAATCGTTCTTTCGGAAACTCCGACGGCGGACTGGAAGCGGCTGTTTTACGAAACGCAGCAAGCGCCGCCCCCCGACTTCCCTCCCCGCGCCGTGGATATAAGCGGCACTTTCATTCGATTCCGGTCCGATGTTCCCAGCGTGGAAGCCAGAACGGCGTGGATCGATCGCTGGATCGAACGCGCCAATCAAAAGGAAGCGGCCATGGGCGGAAGGCTGGACGAGGAACGCAAGCGCCGCCGCGACGAACACCAGCGCGAGCAGCAGGAACTGGCGGCCATCAACGCGCATTGGGAAAAGTTGTGAGCTAGACCACGACCGCAAAACTTCGCGGCGTGGCGGCGAGTACTTGGAGGGAGATGAGACGACCCTGGCTTGGCGGTAACTCGCGACGGTTCCTAATTCGCGAATCGCTAGTCGCCATTCACTCGTCACGAGTCACCGACTCTCTATGGCTACCACTACGAAACAAGATTATTACGAGCTGCTGGGCGTCTCCCGCAAGGCCGTGCAAAAGGAGATCCGCCAGGCCTACCGGAAGCTTGCGCGCAAATACCATCCGGACCTGAACCCCGGCGACAAATCGGCGGAAGAGAAATTCAAGCAGGTGCAGGAAGCCTACGACGTGCTCTCTGACGCCAAGAAACGCCAGATGTACGACCAGTTTGGCTTCGAGACACCCGGCACAGGCGGGATGCCGGGCCCGGCGGACGCCGGCGACGTCCATTTTGATTTTGGCGGATTTGATTTCGGCGGAGGAGCGGCAGGTGCCGGAGGGGCCGGACCCAGTTTCCGCGACCTGTTCGGACAATTCTTTCGCGGCGGGGGAGCGACGGCCGAAACGCATGCGGAAGCCGAACCGGGCACCAGCCTCGAATATCAGATCGAAATCACGTTCTGGGAAGCGGTTCGCGGCACGGTAAAGAAGCTCACAATTTCGCGCCTGGACACCTGCGCGGAATGCCGCGGAACAGGCGCCGTGGGCCAGCCGCAGACCTGCGCGGCGTGCGGAGGCTCGGGGCAGGTCACGCAGACCAGCGGAAAAATGCGCTTCAACCTGACCTGCTCGCGCTGCGGCAGCACGGGGCGCACTCGAACAATCTGCCGGCTGTGCGGCGGCGACGGCCGCATTCGCCGCGCGGACACAATCGAAATTCGGATTCCCGCCGGGGTGCAGACGGGTTCGCGTGTGCGCGTGCCCGGACGCGGCAATGCCGGAACAGCCGGCGAGCCGCCGGGAGACCTTTACATCATCACCGACGTGCAGCCGCACCCGTTCTTCGATCGCCGCGGCGACGATCTCTACACCGTCGTTCCGATCACGGTCACCGAGGCGGCCCTGGGCGCGAAAATTGAAGTGCCTACGATTGACGGGCGCTCGATCCTGCGCGTTCCGCCGGCAACCAACAGCGGGCAGAAGCTGCGCCTGCGCGAAAAGGGAGTGCCTTCGGTGCGTTCGCACGGACACCGTGGGGATCAATATGTCGAGCTGCAAGTCGTGGTGCCCAAGCCGGTGGACGAACGTGTGCGCGAACTCCTGAAGGAATTGGAAAAAATCGCTCCGGAAGATCCGCGCAAGGATTTATTCGATCGCGCCAAGGCGTGAAGCAAGGAGCGCAGCGATGACGCGCGTAAACTCAAAACGAAAAAAAACCCGCGCCGGATACATGATTTCAGCGGTCGCGGAACTGTATAAACTGCATCCCCAGACGCTGCGCCTCTACGAACGCGTCGGCCTGCTGAAGCCCTCGCGTTCCGACGGCAACACCCGTCTCTACACCGATTCCGATCTGGAGCGGCTGGAAGTGATTCTCACGCTCACGCGCGAAATGGGCGTCAACCTCGCGGGAATAGAAATCATTTTGAACATGCGCGAAAAAATGGCCGACATGCAGCGCCAGATGGAAGCGTTCACTTCGTTCGTGCAGGAGGAACTGGCGCGCGGGCTTCGCTTGGCTGCCGCTCGGCCGCAGGACAACGCCCTGGCGCGCGTTCCCCCTCCAAAAGTGGTACGAGTTCATAAGTAGCGCGGCTTGCGCGTCCCGAGCCGGGCCACGGGCCCGGAGACGCGCGATCGCAGCGCGAAATTCTTGAAAGCGATCGGCGCCTCGAATTTCCGGCGACACGTGGATCAAAAAATCACGAGTTCCATCTGCGTCTCGCAGGCATTCCCTTCGCTGCAGGCTTTTTTCCACACACGCCGCCAATTTCAACAGCGCCGGACACCTTGCGTAACTCTAACCGCGCGCCTATGCTGGCTCCATGGCGCAAGCGGATTGCCAATTGTGCGGCGGAACGGGATGGAAAACCGTCGAGCGCGTCTCGCAAGAAGAAAACCTGAAACGCGTTTCGTGGGAAAAGCCCGTCGAGGGCACGAAAACGACGCGGCGGGTGTGGGCCGTGCCGTGCGACTGCACCGGCAAGGATCGCACCGCGCGTGCGCTGAGCCGGGCGCGCATTCCCAGCCGCTACGAGCACTGCGATTTTGACAATTTCGATAAAGATCTTTACGACGCGACCACCGGCCCCAACTTTCCCGCATGGAATCGCAGTCTCGAGCAAGCCAAACTGGTGATCGAAGGGTTCGCGCGCGATTATCCGGCCGGGCCCGACACGGGACTCCTGATCATGGGCACGTGCGGCGCGGGCAAGACGCACCTGGCCGTGGCCGCGCTTCGTCAGATCGTTTTGCGCGGCCATACCGGACTTTTTTACGATTACCGCGAGCTGCTGAAGGAAATCCAGGGAAGCTACAATCACGAAAGCCAGACCAGCGAACTCAGCGTGCTCGAGCCCGTGCTCACGGCCGATGTTTTGCTGCTCGACGATCTTGGTTCCAGCAAGCCGTCTCCGTGGGCCATGGAAACGGTCGGCCACATCCTCAATTCGCGCTACAACGAAAAACGCGTCACGTTGCTGACCACGAATTATCTCGATACCGGTCCAGCGTCAGTGACGAATTCAGCGCCGACTTCAATGCCCGCGTCGCGTAGGACGGCCCTGCTCCCTTCCGGCCAAGCCGTAGCCGGCGCGCGCGAAGATAATCTTACCGACCGCTTGGGCATGCGGATTCGTTCGCGCCTCTATGAAATGTGCCGTACCGTCGAGCTCTTCGCTCCCGATTTCCGCCGCGAAGTGCGCCAGGTAGGGCGAGTGCGGTCGTAATTCGCCTGCCTTGTGCCTGGCGAAGGACGGTTTGCGATTTGGCGGGCGGCGATGAGCCGCAAATTCACGCCAAGACCCGCTCTCCGCGTTCGGCTCTGAAAGCCTAATTCCCAAGCCACGCGCTCCCGACCGCGCCGCCCAGATTTACAAATCGCCCGCCGCCAAACTCAGGCCCGCCATTCATTCTGTCTTGACACATATAAGCGCATACTTATATGATTTCGGGCATGCACGATGCGGCTCAACTCTTTCGCGCTCTTGCCGATCCCACCCGCCTCGCTGTTTTTGAATGCGTGGCGCGCCGGGAAATGACGGTCTCCGATCTGACCCGCCGGTTCGACGTATCGCAGCCGGCGATCTCCCAGCACCTCTCGGCCCTGCACGCGAGCGGACTGGTATCGCAGCGCAAAGAAGGCCGCTACGTCTACTACCGCGCTAAACCCGATGGAATCAAGCCGCTCGTCAACTGGCTCAGCCATTACCGGGCATTTTGGAAAGAGCGCATGCCCCGGCTCCGCACTTTACTAAAGGCGATGAAAGATGAGTGAGAACCAAACCGCCAAAGAAAAACTATCCATCATCGTGGACTACGAATTGCCGGAAACTCCGAAAAAAGTCTGGCACGCGCTGACCGAGCCGAAGCTTCTGGAGGCATGGCTCATGCCCAACGATATTCGCCCGGTGGTCGGTCACCGTTTTCATTTCCGGGCGCAGCCCGTGCCCGGGTGGGACGGCACGGTAGATTGTGAAGTTTTGGAAGTCGTTCCCGAGAGGCGTTTAGTTTACGCCTGGCGCGGCGGTTCTCAAAGGCTGGAAGGCTACGGCCACGAACTGGACACGGTGGTGACCTGGGAACTTGCCCCGACGGCCGCCGGCGGAACCCGCCAGCACTTGGAACACTCCGGATTCGATCCTGACAGCTTCGCGTTCAAGGCGATGGGCCAGGGTTGGCGCGGAAAATTGGCCGGGCGCATTTCGCAGGCGCTCTCGACGGCAGGTTAGCTCGGTCAGGTCGGATCAATTTGAATCTCTCCGCAATTCGCAGTGCACGCGGGCACGAGAAAGTCGGCCACCGCCGAATCACCGGGAATGTTGCGCTTATCCTAGTCAAACTGCCTAACTTCGCCGGACTACTTTCATTGACATAGGCCACAAAGCGCGGGTATTATCCCCACGGTGCGGCACCTGGGTGGGAAGCCGCGCTTCCTTCCTTGCACTTCCCCGTGGCTTGGAAGATAACCCAAGCGCTCCCCGTTGGGTGCATGACTAGGACCTCACTGGAGGCAGTAAGATGTTTTCCGATAACGAAAACCCCGGCGCGGAGCTATCCGCCGGACCGACCGCAACCGCTGCGACAGCAGCGCCGGAACAAACCACAAACGTTGAGACCCTGCAGCCTGAGTCTGGCTCGCTTGAGCCGCCAGAACCGATTGCCGCTGCGGCAGCGCCTCCCGCGGAACCGGCCGTTGTGACCGTAAATCCTGCCGAGCCCGTGGCGGCTCCCGATGGTCCCGCGGCTGTCGAACACTCCAACGTGAGCGAAATGGTGGAAACCGCCGTGGAGACAGGTGAGCCCCCCACGGAATCGAACGCGGAGATGGAACAGCTGATGGAGCAGTACGCCGTGCCGCATCAGGCGCCGGCGGAAGGCGAAATTGAATCGGGCCAGGTCGTAGCGATCACCGATATTGGCGTGGTTGTGAACCTGGGGGGCAAGACCGAGGGGCTGATCCCCGCGCAGGAGTTCGCGGAGCTGGACGGCCCGTTCCCCCTCGTGGTTGGAGAGCCCGTGGAAGTGCAGCGCACCGGCGAACGCAAGGAAGGCATGGTGTTGCTGTCGTATCAGCGCGTAAAGCGGCGGCGCGCCTGGGGCAAGATTGAAGAAGCCTACCGCACCAAAGCCGATATCACCGGCAAAATTGTGGATCACATCAAGGGCGGACTGGTCATCGACATCGGCGTGCGCGCGTTCTTGCCCGCCTCGCAGGCGGATTTGCATCCGGTGCGCGACCTCGATGAATGGAAGGGCCGCGAACTGGCCGTTCGCGTGCTGAAGATGAACCGCAAGCGCGGCAACGTGGTTGTCAGCCGCCGAGCCATCCTCGATGAACAGGTCGAGTCGCAGCGGAAGGCCATGCTGGAATCGCTGGCGGAGGGCCAGGTGGTGCGCGGCGTGGTCAAGAACGTAACGGGATACGGCGCGTTCGTGGATCTGGGCGGAATCGACGGGCTGCTGCACATCACGGACATGTCCTGGGGCCGCGTGGCCAGCCCGCTGGACGCGGTTTCGCCGGGCGAAGAAGTGGAAGTCAAGATTCTGAAATATGACAAGGAAAAGGGCCGCGTATCGCTCGGCCGCAAGCAGCTTCTGCCCGATCCGTGGGCGTCGGTGGTGGAGCGCTACACGCAAGGAACGAAGCTCAGCGGCAAGATCATGGGCCTGACGGACTACGGGGCTTTCGTGGAGCTCGAACCGGGCATCGAAGGCTTGGTGCACGTTAGCGAGATGAGCTGGTCCAAGCGCAAGCAGCACCCCTCGAAAATTGTGAAGGTGGGCGATGACGTCGAAGTGATCGTGCTGGGAGTCGATTCGAACGAGCGGCGCATTTCGCTGGGGATGAAGCAGGCCCAGTCCGACCCCTGGCAGCAGCTCGCGGAAAAATATCCGGTGGGCACGGTGGTGACCGGCAAGATCCGCAACCTCACGGAATTCGGGGCGTTCCTCGAAATTGAGGAAGGATTCGACGGCTTGATTCACGTCAGCGACATTTCATGGACGGGCCGGATCAAGACTCCCTCCGAAGTGTATAAGAAGGGCGACACGGTTGAAGCCAAGGTGTTGAAGATCGATCAGGGCACGCGCCGCGTTTCCCTGGGCGTCAAGCAAGTGAACGATATCTGGTCATCGTGGTTTGAGAAGCACAAGGTTGGCGACCTGGTGCGCGGAAAAGTTTCCCGCGTCACGACCTTCGGCGCATTCGTCGAACTGGCCGACGGGATCGAAGGGCTGTGCCACATTTCCGAAATCGACGACCGCCGCGGCAAGGGTGGCGACAAACCGCAGGGCCCGCCACGTCCCGGCGTGCGCCAGAGCGGGCTGCTCGATCCCGGCCGCGACTACGAATTCAAGATCGTGAAGATCAGCCAGGATCAGCACAAAATAGGCTTGAGCTACCGTGGCGCGCAAAAGCAGGCAGAACGCCGCGACATGGAAGATTACCGGTCGACGAAGTCCTCGGCCAAGGCCACGATCGGCGATGCGATCATGGCCAAACGGTCGCTGTAGTTCTTCCGGCAGCCCCCGGGCCGGATTGTAAATATTATTTCCCTTGAGCCTCATTTGGTGATATGGAATTGCCACCAAAGGCAGCCGCTGGGGGAGTTGTTTCCAGCGAGCGGGTGACGCGTTCCCGAGGCGCGTCCAGGCCTTAGCACCGAGTGGTGCAATTTTTAGAATTCGGCGGAGCATACATCAATGACCGATTCGACCGTGACAAAGGCGGACCTGGTAGAAGAAGTGGTTCGCGTCACAGAACTTCCACGCAAGGAATCCGAGGCCGTCGTCGAGACGATTTTCGAAAGCATTATCGGCGCGCTGCAGGGAGGCGACCGCATCGAAATTCGGGGCTTCGGCAGTTTTCGAACGCGCCAGCGCCGCGGCCGCACCGGGCGCAATCCGAAGACCGGCGCGAAGGTCGAAGTGCCGCCCAAAAAGATCCCGTTCTTCAAGCCCAGCAAGGAGTTGAAGGATCACGTCAACGCCGGGGCGCCCCCACCGCCAGCCGCGGGTTCCGCGCCGCCCGTGCCGCAGAGCTAGAGCCGCACGGTCCGTGGACGGTGTCCGTCCGCCCCCCCATACTCCCTATGGATTACCTCTGGACGCCCTGGCGCTACCGATACGTTGCCGAAGCCAAGAACCTCACCGGTTGCGTCTTCTGCCATGCGCAGGGGGCCAATCAGGATGAAGAGTGGCTGATCGTCCAACGCGGCGTGAAAAATTTCGTAATCCTGAATCGCTATCCGTATACCTCGGGGCATGTGATGATCGTCCCCTACGCGCACACTGCGGATTTTTCCGGGCTGGAGCGCGACGCCGCGTCGGAAATGATGCTGCTGGCCCAGCGGGTGCAAGCGGCGATTGAAAATGTCTACCACCCGGACGGCTTCAACCTAGGCATGAATCTGGGCCATTCCGCCGGCGCGGGCATAGCCGATCATCTGCATCTGCACCTCCTGCCTCGCTGGACCGGGGACACCAATTTCATGACCACCGTGAGCGAAACGCGCCTGGAGCCGGAGGAACTGTCCGTGACCTACACGAAAATCCGCCAGGCGCTGGCGCAGTAGATACTGTCGCAGCCTGGACGGACGTGGAACAGTCGCTGCCGGGCAAATGAAAGCAGCGGTTTATTTTTTCATTCCGAGCGAAGCGAGGAATCTCTCCCCGGTTTTAGCGTTTCAAAAGCAAGAGAGATTCCTCGCTTCGTTCGGAATGACAGCAATGTCGAAATGACCACAATTTCGGAATGACTACGATTAGGATGCGGACTTTTTCCGCCGCCGGTCAATAATCTGCAGGAGCCTGCAGGGCGAATTCCGGAGTCACCTTTGAATTTCTCTCTCAGCGAAGAACAAAGCTTGCTGCAGCGCACGGTGCGGGAGTTCGCCGAAAACGAAGTCAAGCCGCTCGCGCGCGAGATTGACGAGACCGGCCATTTCCCGCGCGAAACATTTCGCAAGGCCGCCGAGCTGGGGCTGACGGCGGTGGCCATTCCGGAATCGGAAGGCGGCGCGGGTTTCGATCACGTCTCCTACTCCATCGTCATCGAAGAAATTTCCCGCGTGTGCGCTTCGACCGGCGTCATCCTTTCGGTGCAAAACTCGCTGTATTGCGACCCGATCCACCGGTTCGGCACGGACGAGCAGAAGAAAAAATTCCTCGTACCGTTCGCGCGCGGCGCAAAAATCGGATGCTACGCGCTCACCGAGCCGCAAGCAGGCTCGAACGCAGCGGCACTGGCAACCAAGGCGGTGCGCAAGGGCGACCGCTACCTCGTCAACGGAACGAAAGCCTGGATCACCAATGGCGGCGTGGCCGACGCGGCCATCGTGTACGTCAACACCGACGCGGCGAAAGGCGAAAAAGGAATCACGGCGCTCATCGTCGAGCGCGGCACGCCCGGCTTTAAGGTTGGCAAGGAAGAAAAGAAGCTGGGCATCCACGCCACGGCGTGCACGGAATTATCGTTCACCGATTGCGAAGTGCCCGCCGCAAATCGCATCGGGAGCGAAGGCGAAGGATACAAGATCGCGCTCTCCACGCTCGACGGCGGGCGCATCGGCATCGCCGCGCAAGCCGCCGGCATCGCGCAAGGCGCGCTGGAGCAGGCGCTGTCGTACGCCAAACAGAGGCAAGCCTTCGGCCATCCCATTGCGGATTTTCAGGCCATTCAATTCATGCTCGCGGACATGGCCACCGAAATTGACGCGGCGCGCCTGCTGGTGCGCAAAGCAGCCTGGAAATCGGACACGGGCGGGCGATTCTCCATGGAAGCTTCCATCGCTAAGCTATTCGCTTCGGAACTGGCCACGCGCGCCACGCACAAGGCCATGCAGATCCACGGCGGCTACGGCTACAGCGCCGAATATCCGGTCGAGCGCATGTACCGCGACGCACGCATCACGGAAATCTACGAAGGCACCAGCGAAATCCAGCGCTTGGTGATAGCGGCGTGGGTGTTGAAAACCTTCTGAGACACGAAAGCAGGACAAAACCCTCCCGAGATGCAAAAGCCGTGCAAATCCGCGATCGAACAGGCCGGTTTCGGGCCTGCGTCCTCGCGCTCTCGGCGAGGCGCCGTTCGCTGGAGACTCTTGTTTTTGGGCGTGGTCCTCGTGGCTTTATTCGCCGTTGTTCCCTGGATACTGGTACGAATCAATCCGCGGCTGGGTCCATACCATCCCCTTTTGGGTGTGTACCGCTCACCCTTGTCCGATGCTCTTTCATTTTCCTCATGGATCATTTTCGTTTGTACGGGTATCGCGATCGCTCTTGTTCGTTTCTTGATCGGCCCCGCGAAATTCAATGAAATCAGCGCACGGTGTCTAAGATGGATTTCCGACAGGTCAACGCGAGGCAGGTAGGCGAGTACGGTTACAACAGGCTCACCGATCTTCCCGGTTTCAGATAGCATTCTATTCGGGCAATCGAGCACTTGGTCAGGAGGCCCGATTTTCATGATCAGCTTCTTCCCGGCACAATAGCATCGTAATCTTTCTGACAAGCTGTTGATTTTTATTATGCAAGAGCTCGATTCCATTGCTGACTTTGACGCTGCGCGCGACGCCGATTTTTTTGCTGGCATCCCGGCGCGGCCGGCCGTCTTTGCGGTCGAGGCACGCGAGGAGATCATTGGTGCGAAGCCGTACCTGCTGCGCACAGCGAATTTGCGGCAGCGCCTCACGCGGCTGCTCGGGCCGCCCGATTCCACGTCCAAGCGGCTAAATTTGCGGGAATTCACGGGGAGCGTGCGCTACCACGTTGTCGGCTCGCCATTTGAATTGAGTTTTCTGCACTGGCAGCACGCCCGGCGTCTTTGGCCGGCGGCCTATCGGGAGCGTGCGCGGCTGCGGCCTCCCGCCGTGCTCAAGATCAGCCTCGCGAACGCCTATCCGCGCTGTTACGCTACGCGGCGCATTAGCGGCAACGGGCTTTATTTCGGGCCGTTCAAGTCGCGGCGCGAGGCCGACGCGTTCGCCTCCGCGTTCCTCGACATGTTCAAAATCCGGCGCTGCCAGATCAAAATTCGGCGGGACCCCAATTTTCCAGGCTGTATTTATTCGGAAATGAAAATGTGTCTCGCGCCCTGCTTCGCGGGATGCTCGAAGGAAGAGTACGACGCGGAAGTGGGCCGCGTTGTTTCGTTTCTGTCGACGGGCGGCGGCTCGCTCACGGCGGAGCTGGAGCGTGAGCGCGAGGCCGCCAGCGAAGCGCTCGATTTTGAACGAGCCGCGGCGGTTCATCGCCGCATCGAGAAAGCGGCGGAAGCGCTGCGCGGATTGCCTGACCTCGCGCGGCGCCTGGAAGATCTCAACGCCGTCGTTCTGCAGCGCGCGGCGGAAGAAAATACGGTGGCCGTTTTCATCGCGCGCGGCGGCCGCATTGCAGAACCGCGCATGCTGCGCTTCGCGGACCTGGCCTCGGAACCCCGCTCGGTCGAGCAAATCCTGCGCGAGTGGCTCGAAGGAGCGAGTGCGCCAGCGTCACGTCCCGCGAAGGCGGCCTCATCGCAGCAGACTTATCGCGAACTGGAAGACCATCTCAGCTTGCTGGCGCGCTGGTACTACAAGAAGCCCCGAAGCGGCGAAATTTTCTTTCGCGAAAGCACCGCGCGATCCTCCTCCGCAGCGCCGCAGGACGAGGCCAGCGCTCGCCGCAACAGCGAATGGCCGTACCGCCGTATCCTGCGCGCCTGCTCGCGATTACTGGCCCCGCCGTCAGCGGAGATCGACCGTCAGGGGGAGAGTTAGAAGCTTTCCAGTTTAAAGCAAAGGCGATTTTGGGGTGGGACGCGCTCTCAACTTCGCCACGCAACTCTTAGCCTGCCTTCACTCCTCTTTAATGCGAATATTCCGCCAGAAAATTTTTGCGCCTTCCGATTGCAAGCCGATGTAGCCGGGATCCGTGTATTCGTGGTGAGTGACCTGCGAGACCAGCACGCCGTTGAGGTAATTCCAAACCTGCCCATCCTTGGAAACAATCTCCACCGTGTTCCATTGGCCCACGGGACGCACGGCGCGCTTCCGAGCTTCGGTATCGACCGTGTACACCGTGCTGCTTTTGGACGCGCGGATGTCCATGATTTCCAGATTCATGCCCTGCACTTCAATCATGTCCGGAAAAACGCGATGCTCCTTCATGAAAATCAGGTAGCCGCTGTTGCCGTAAAATTGGTCGTCGCTCTGCATGCCCGGATACGGCTCGAAGCGATATTCCAGCCGCAGCGTGAAGTTCAAATATTTATTGGGCGGATACATGTAGCCGATCAGGGTTCCGGAACAAACGATTGTGCCCTTCTCCACCTTGAACGTCGTTCCCGGCTCCGTCTGTCCACACCCTTCCGGACGCGGCGTGCAATTGCTGCCCAGCAGAAATCCCCACCCGGTAAAATCCCTGCCATTGAACAGGGTAGTAAAACCCTTTTCGGGGATGTTGTAGCCCATCAAGGTTTCAGGATCGGGCTTGAGCTCTTCCCTCCCCGCGGGCAGTCCTTGCTCGTGCAGCAGGTACGCGGCGATGTCAACGTAGGCTTCCGTGCTGAGCGCGCCTCCATCGACTAGCGGCATGGAGGTGCGAATCTTGTTGAAGAGGCTGCCAACATTGTGCCAGCGCGCAAAGGATTCATCGCTTTCCAGATTAATTTGAATGTGCACAGGGCCGGCAACGAATCCCCTGCCGGGAGGAGCGATCAAATCCCTCTTGCCCGGCTGGCTGTGGTCCGCGGCGTGACACATGGCGCAGTTGCCGCGAAAATATCCTTTCCCGCGCTCGGCCTGCGCGAGCGAATAGAAGCCATCGGACGAGCCGCCGGCGGAGGCGCTGGATTTTCGCGGCAGGATCGCCATTCGTTTCATCGCGGCGATGTCGCCCTTCAGAGGTTGCGCGCCCGAGGGCAGACCATTGGCCTGCAGCAAGTACGAAATGATGTTCAGGTACGTGTCATTGCTCAGACCGTGCACATTGTCGTCCGGCATGGTCACGCTAACCTTGATGTCTAAATCGTTCACGCTGTAATAATCGTGCAGGAAATCGTCTCCGAGGAGCGCCGGCGCCGTTCCTGCGCCCTTCAGGTTGGCCATGTGGCACTGCGCGCAGTATTGCGCGTACTGCTGCTTGCCGCGGCTGGCTTGCGCCTTGCTGTAGTAGCTCCGGGCTGGGCCCTCCGCTTGGCCCTCCGCTTTCGGGGCGGCCTGAGCCCCAACGCCAGATGCCAGGGCCAGCACGATCGCGAAGGCTGCCAGAGATTTTCCGCCCATGATCCATCCTCCCCGATTCAAGTTCGCGCCACACGTTGAGCCCGTTTCGCCGCAAATTTACCGGAAGTTTAGTTTAAGCGTCCGGTTAACGTCCAGCACACTTTTGCGAGGTTCGGCAATTCGCAGCCCGGCGTCTTCGCGGTTTTCGCTGCCCCCTCCCGCGACGATTGACACGGCGGAGTTACTGGCATAAGGTCTGGCCCGAAGATACGATCGAAATTAATTGGAAAATTTCGTCGCACATCAATTTCACTAAAGGAAACATTCATGCCGCAGCGCAATCCGGGAATCCTGGATGGGAATGCGTTCAAGATCGGTCTCTTCGGATCGAACTGTTCCGGCGGCCTGTCGTTTACAACGCTGCCCGAACGCTGGGACGCTTCCTGGGACAACAATGTAACGCTGGCGCGGCTCGCCGATGAAGCCGGACTCGAGTGCCTGGTGCCCATCGCGCGATGGAAAGGTTTCGGAGGCGCAACGGACGTCAACGGCACATCGTTCGAAACCATTACCTGGGCGTGCGGGCTGCTGGCGCAGACCAGCAGGATCTCCATATTCGGAACGGTCCATGTGCCCATGATCCATCCCGTTCTCGCCGCCAAACAAATGGTTACGGCGGACCATGCCGGCCACGGCCGTTTTGGTCTGAACATCGTCTGCGGATTCAACCGCAATGAATTCCAGATGTTCGGCGTGCCGCAGTACGAGCACGATGTGCGCTACGAGCAGGGGCAGGAATGGTGGGAAGTCGTCCGGAAAGTCTGGTCTTGCGGCGGCCCGACGACGCACGATGGAAAATTCTATAAGCTTTCAGCGCTCGAAGGGCTGCCGGGACCCTACGGCGGCAGGAATCCGGTGATGATGAATGCCGGCGTGTCCCCGGCGGGACGCGGCTTTGCGATACGAAATTCGGACCTGCACTTCGACGATTTGCATTTCGGCAATTGCGAAAATCCCGAAGACGCCGGCGAGCGGATCAAAGAAACCAAGCGGCTGGCACGCGAACTCAACCGCGAAATCCAGGTGTGGATTCCGGTCAGTGTGGTCTGCCGGCCCAGCCAGAAGGAAGTCGATGACTATCTGCAGCGCTGCGTCGAACATGCCGACTGGGAAGCGCTGGAACGCTTGATGCGCCTGCTGGCGGGGCCGTCCAACACGCGCGCGTTTTCGTCCGAGGCCATGAGGCAGCGGATTGCGGGCGAGCGCAAAGTCCTGGGGTACGGCGAGAATTATTCGATTTACGGCGATCCCGATCGCGTGGCGCAGGAATTAAACCGCTTCCACCGGGCCGGATTCGACGGCGTGGCCATCGACTTCATCAACTATTTGGACGAGCTCCCCTATTTCGTGCAAGAAGTAATTCCCCGGCTGGAGCGAATGGGAATCCGAAGCGTCCGGTAGCGCGGGCGAACGCGGTACGTCTCCACGGGCGGGTGTTCGTCGGCCGCGGCTTTAATGAGATCGCGCCACCGCGCCCTTCACACTGTGACAGCCCTGCGCATGGCATGGATTCGTCTTGCGCCGGAGTGCGGGTATAATTGCGGCTCTTCCATTTGCGAGGTTACATGGCCACGTTTGCAACACCGGATGGCACTAAAAAATACGCCGCGCGTTTCGCGGGACGCGCCGCCGATGGTCATTTTCGCGAGCAGCAGGGCCTGTGGCTCTCCTCGCTGGGAATCGGCACGTACCTCGGCGAGCCCGACGCGCGCACCGACAAGGCCTACACGGACGCGATCGTCGAGGCCGTGGAATCCGGCGTGAATGTGATCGATTCCGCGATCAACTATCGCTTCCAGCGCTCGGAGCGCTCCGCGGGCGCGGCTCTGGCCGAACTGGCGCGCCGCGGCTATGCGCGCGAAGAGCTGTTGATTTGCACCAAGGGCGGATTCCTCACGCCGGACGCGGACATGCCCGCCGACGCCGGCGAATATTTCAACAAAGAGTATGTGGAAACCGGAATCTTGCGGGAGGGAGACGTCGCCGCCGGCTGCCACTCCATGGCGCCCAGATTTATCGCCGACCAGCTTGAGCGCAGCCGCCGCAACCTTGGCGTCGAAACGATTGACGTCTATTACCTGCACAATCCCGAAACGCAATTGGGCGAAGTACCGCGCGAGATGTTCAATTCCCGCGTGCGAGCCGCGTTTGAATTTCTGGAATCGGCTGTGGCCGCAGCGAAAATTCATTTTTACGGATTGGCCACCTGGAATGCGTTCCGGCAAACCGAATCTTCCCAGGATTTTCTTTCCCTCGCCGCCATGGAATCGATTGCCCAGGACATTGCCGGAGCCTCGCACCACTTCCGCTTCGTGCAGTTGCCCTGCAATCTGGGGATGACCGAGGCGCTGACGCGCTCGAACCAGCCGCTCGACGGTTCGCCCCCTCGCGTTCCGATTGTCGAAGCCGCATCCCGGCTCGGCATCACCCTGGTTGCGAGCGCGGCCATGCTTCAGGGCCAGCTTTCGCGCGGCCTGCCGCCCTTCGTGACGAACGCGCTGGGCATGAAATCGGATGCCGAGCGGGCCATGCAATTCGTGCGTTCTACGCCTGGAATCACGACCGCGCTCGTGGGCATGAGCCGTCTCGAGCACGTGCGCTCGAATCTCTCCATCGTGGGCGTCGCGCCGGCCTCGCAGGATCAATTTGCAAAATTATTCCAGCGCGGCGCTTAAGTAGCACATGCATTCAGCCTGTGCGCTTTTGAATTCCGTCCGGACCGCAAGAAGTCAAAGGCAGACAGGCCGAAGAGAATGTGTGACAACGTCCGGAGCTTTTTTCGGATCTTTCTCCGGAGCTTTGTGGGGCGTGCAGCGGAAGGCAGGCACGGTAGGGCGCGACTCTAGCAGCTGCGGAAACCTTAATTTATTTGTCATTCCGAGGGCCGTGAAATGCGGGATGGTGAAGTGCGGGTTTTGGTTCTTGCAAGGACGAAAACCGACAGGCTGAAAGTCTGTCCTACTATCGCTTCTGCTCCATCAAACCGGCGATGGTTCCCATCACATCGTACTTGGTGATGATTTCCAGGCGCCCGTCGCTCATCTGCACGAACACGGCGGGTTCTTCGTGACTCAGTAAATACGTGAGCCGCTCGACAGGCGCTTCGCAGGAGACCGTCGGCAGCGGATCGGTCATCACTTCGCGGATCACCATCTTCCGCAGATCTTTGCCCTGCAGCGCAAGATTCAGGATCTGGTCTTCGTAGATGGCGCCGACCGGCACTTGCGCTTCAAACACGGGCAACTGCGAGATGTCCTGCGTCTGCATGGTGTGCAGCGCGTGGAACACGGTGTGCTCCGGACCGACAACAATCAGGTCGCGGTCCTTGCCGACCTTGTGCTTGGCGTTGACCACGTCTTCGACGCTCAGCGGCACTTCCGAATCCACGTACCCGCGCTCGCGCATCCACTCATCGCTGTACACTTTGCTGAGGTAGCGCATTCCCGTGTCCGGCAGAAACGCCACGACGAACGAACCCTTCGGCAGTCCCTTGGCCACCCGCAGCGCGCCCGAAACGCAGCCCCCGCCCGAGCCGCCGGTAAAAATTCCTTCCTGCTTCACCAGCCGCCGCGCCCAGATAAAACATTCCTGGTCATTCACCTGCACAACGTCATCGACCACCTTGAAATCCATGGTGGCCGGGAAAATGTCCTCGCCGATGCCTTCGACAACGTAGGTTTTGGCCTTGCCCACTTTCCCGGTTTTCTTGAATTCGTAGTACAGCGAGCCGATGGGATCGACGCCGATAATTTGAACGTTGGGATTTTTTTCCTTCAGGTAGCGGCCCACGCCGCTGATCGTGCCTCCCGTTCCCATGCCGCACACGAAATGCGTGATCTTCCCTTCGGTATCTTCCCACAGCTCCGGGCCCGTGGTTTTGTAATGCGCTTCGGGATTCATCGGATTCTCGTACTGGTTGGGGTAAAAGGAATTGGGAATATCCTTGGCGAGTTTCTTGGCCACCGAATAGTAGCTGCGCGGGTCGTCCGGCTCGACCGCCGTCGGGCATACGATCACCTCGGCCCCCAGAGCCTTCAGCAAATCCACTTTTTCCTTCGACTGCTTGTCCGTGATGGTGAAGACAAGTTTGTAGCCGCGCACCGCGCCCACCAGCGCCAGGCCGATCCCGGTATTGCCCGAGGTTCCCTCGATGATCGTGCCGCCGGGCTTCAGCTGGCCGCGGCGTTCCGCATCGTCAATCATGGAGATGCCGATGCGGTCCTTCACCGAGCCGCCCGGATTCATGTAATCGACCTTGACGTAGACGTCCGCGGCGATTCCGGCCGCGAGCCGGTTCAATCGCACCAGCGGCGTATGTCCAATGGCGTCCAGAATACTGTTGCAGCGCAACGAGCGGCTCCTTCTCCAGCGGCGAACATGGATCCAGAATCCTGTAACACGCAGAACACACAGGGCATTGGGAAATCCGATTTTATTTCTCGGCGTCCTCCGCTTGTGTGTGTTAAACGCCCTCGTCAAGCTTACGGGGATCGCTCCGCCATTGTCCAGTTTCTCAACGCGAGCAGGTTCGTGGCAGAATAGATGGCCTTTCAGCCAGGAGATCAATCGACAATGAAGCGAACCAACATTTCGACGGGAACGAAGTACGAGCCGATCATCGGGTATTCGCGAGCGGTGCGCGTTGGAGATGCGGTGCACGTTTCCGGCACGACCGCCACCGGCCCGGACGGCAACCTCGTGGGCGTCGGCGACGTCCATGCGCAAACCATGCAAGCGTTGCGCAACATCGAATCCGCGCTGCACAAGGCCGGCGCCCACCTGGAAGATGTGGTGCGCACGCGCATCTACGTCACCAATATCGCCGAGTGGGAGAAAATCGGCCGCGCGCACGGGGCATTCTTCAGCAAGATTCGCCCCACGACCGCAATGGTGCAGGTGGGCGGATTCGTCTCCCCGGAAATGCTAGTAGAAATCGAAGCCGAGGCCATCGTGACCTCGCGCGCCCCAAAGAAACTGCAACCGACAAAACGAAAGCGCTCGAAGAAATAAAGCCCAGATTGCGAACAAAGCGGGTTTCGTAGCACAGACTTCAGTCTGTGGGTTTCTGGTGCATCATCACTGGCGTAAAGCGCAGAGGAAGTTTCCCAGCCGCTTATGATTCCGAGCGGAGCGAGGAATCTCTCGTTCTTCTCTCGGTCTCAAACAATAGGCGGATTCCCCGCTCCACCCGGAATGGCGGATTCGCTTTTCCCGCAGGGAGAGAGCGAAACGCCTAAGCTCATTGGTGGAAACCCACAGACTGAAGTCTGTGCTACATAAACCCGTCTAGTACTTCACCCGGACACGGTACTTCAGCACTGACGTGCCGTCCTTATCGACTGGCACTTGGAACTGTGCCGCAAACGCCGCTGTCTTCGTGAATTTGTATGTCGAGCTGATCATTTCCCAGTCGCCGCCGATCGGCTCGTTCACTTCGATGGTGATGGGCGCATCCTTGTGGTTGCGCAGCGTGATCTCGTACTCGAATTCATAAAGCCGGTCGGAAAGTTTTTTGTAATCGGTCTGCTTGCGCTCGGCAACGATATCGAACGCGTTGCCGATGTGCAGGGCGATCTCTTCGTCTTTAGGCGTGTGGTCGATATGGTCCTCACCCGCAAATAGCGATCCTCCGCGCGAATCCTGCTGGTACACGCGGATCGTGCCGGCGGGCAGCGGCATCCCCAGGCCGGCTTTCTCTTCGTTCTTGAATTGGTAGAAAACCTGCACGGGATCTTTCACCGGCGCGCCGGGTAGCACAACCGAGCGGTAATAGTAGGACTGCCCGTTCACCACGTACACTTTCCGCAACGGGAAATGCGAGGCGTTGAGCAGGCTGATTTGCTTCGATTCCTGATCGAAGATCGAAGTCCGCCGATTCAGCGAATAGAGGTGATATTCGGAAAACGATTCCTGCTGGAACGGCGCGGGAGCATTGGCCGCTCCAGCCACTGCTTTCATCGCTCGCATTTCATCCATGCCGTACTGGGCCACGACGCGATGAAGATCTCCCGCCACCAGTTGCAGCGAGGCATTCTTGAAGGCCGTGCCGCTGTGATTGACGAGCGTCACCCAACCGTCGAGATCCCCGCTGGATTCGTCTTTCGAGACGTTCAGCACGTAGTCCGCGCTCCAGGAAAGATACGACGTGAGGTACGACGCCTCTACTCGATGGCGCCGCGCGCCCGAATTTTGCAGCGTCCACAGCAGCGTCGGACGCTCATATAAATTGTCCGGAAGCTCCGGAAAGCGGATGCTCTCATACGCCAACCCAGTGACGATTTCGTTGCCGATCTTCCATACCGGAGCGCCGTTCAGGGAGAGAAGCGTGGCCTTCACTTCCTCGTATTCCGTCGTGCCGCTCGCCAGCTTAGGGCGCACCAGGGTGACTTCGCGGCCCACGAATTTTTGCAGCAGCTTGGCGGGGTCGAGCAAGTCGTACTCATAATTCTGCTCCAGCACGTCCAGCTTCGCGGGTTCGGTGAGCGAACGGAAGTGCACGGTCGCCGGATTAATGGAAGCGGCGATGTCCATGAACCGGAGGAGCGATTCGCCGGAGCGCAAGGAAAGCTGGCGAACGTCGCGCACCAGGGAGAGATTCGAATTGTAGACGGTCAGCGCAAGATCGCTCTGATCGGCGAGGGTAGTGGTCACGTTGCGATCGTTGGCCTGCGCAGCCGCTTGGGGTGTGGAACTCGCGGATGCCGTGTTGCGCAGAAACGGTAGCGCGAACACCAACGCGGCCAGTCCGGCCACGGACACGAATTTTGACGGGAAACCCGACAGGAACTTCGACAGCATGGCGTTTCTCATGGCAGTCTCCGGGAAAGCGTGAATTCATCCTTCACCGCTTAGAACGGAACTGCCCAATTTTCTTGCAGGGTTATTTTCTACAATGGCTGCCAGGTTTTGCCGCCGTCCTGAGTGGCAAAGCGGCGCCCGTCGCCGGCTGTAATCGTCCCGGACTGGGCATCGCGAGCCGTGATGGCGGTCCAGTCCGGTAGTTTGCCGTCTGTTCCGGCGGCCCGCGCCGGCGGTGCGATGCTTTCCCAGTGTTCTCCATCGATGGTCCGCGCAATCGCTCCATTGCGCCCCGCCGCCCAGCAAACGGTATCTGAAACCGCGACGCCCGCAAGCCAGTCTTGCAGGATTGGACTCGTTTGCTGGGCCCATGTCTCCCCGCCATCAACCGATTGTTCAATTTTACCGGCTTTTCCCAGGCGCCAGACGGTCGAGCCGAAGGGAGCGGTGGCCTGAACGAAGGCCGGCTCGGCGGCTTTCAAGGCTGCGAAGCCCTGAATGTTCCGCGCTCGCGCAGCGGCCTGCGGGGAGGGAGAGGGCACGGCCAGGGCGCTTGCCGCTTGCTGAGACGCGGCCGCCTGTTTGTCTCGCGGCGGCGCATTCGCGACGGCATTCGCATCCGATTCGGACCGAGCAGTGCTTGCGGCAGTCATCGGCAAGGCAGCTTTTGCCTCTGCCGGAGGGGCGCCTGGCGCGGCCGTTGCAGCTTGCGCTCTCGAAGGCATCGGCGGAGTTGGCGGGACCTCTGGGGGTTGGATCTGTAGTCCACCCGACAGGGAATCTAATTTCTTATTCTCTTGAATCGAACCTCCCGATCCCGGCGCAAGCTTCTGCGGAGAGCCGCCTGCAACGTTGCGGTCTTTCGTGAGTCCCGGCGCTTGCGCGGGCAAATTAACGGACCGGCCGTTTCGTGGAGAGCTACCCGGCTCGGGCGTGGCCGCTGTCTTGTGGTCCTGCTGCGGAGCAACTCTCGAAAGCTCATCCGTGGCTGCCGGCACCGGACCCGGCGGCAATTCTTCTTTGGGCACCTGTGCGACCAGCGTCGCGGACGCGCCTCGATCCGTCGCGCGCCAAGGCGGGCGCATTGCGAACCACACAATCAGCACGGCGGCCATTCCGATGGCAAGGGCGAGCCAGCGCCTGCGCCAGTCCGCTACACCTCTCGGTTGAACGGCCACCGGCTCGCTCGGCATATTGGCCGGAGCGCGAACCCCCGAAACAAGTTTCCCCAGCTGTGCCACTTCCTTTTGGGCTAGCGGCGTATCCGCCGATGCGCTCAGCACGAGCAGAATCTTTCTGCATCTCGCGCAGTCGGCGAAATGGCCCTCCCACCGCGCCGATTCGGCCGGCTCGAGGCCGTGCTCGGCGTACGCCGCGATAATCTCGGCGTCGGGGCAGCCTGCAGGATCCGTGGCCCGCAAATAATCGAGGGCTTCGCCCATGCGCCGCGCAAGCATTTCTTCGCGCCGTCGAGTTTTGGATTCGTCTTCTGCGTCTCGTGCGTCCATATAGGTTCTTTCTTGTTAGAGCGCTCCTAACTAGAACGGTTCGTTTGCAAAACCTTGCATGGTCGTGGTTCCACAAGCGCTCCCGCTTAGCCGGTTATTCTTCCGACGGGTCCGCGGGCGTTTCCGGTGCGGAAAGCGCCTTGGACAGGTCGAAGGGCCACTCTCCCAGAGCGTATTCGAAGACCAGTTCGATTTGGGCCGCGTCGAGCGCCGGTTCCGCTCGTCGACCGCCGCTCGCGGGAATTTCGCTTCGTAGCGCCCCCGTGACGCTTTCACGCAACGCGCGGCGCACTCTTTCGAGCTGCCGGGAGACGGTCGACTCATGCTCCTGCAGCAAGCTCCCGATTTCCGCGAGGCTCTGCTGATCCACATAGTAGCAAGCCAGAATCATGCGCTCACGCGGCAGCAATCCCGCAAGCGCAGCCGTCAACGCCCGATCAAAGCGCCCAAGGTACATTTCACGGTCAGGATCAGGATCGGCGACGACGGAGTCGGCACGGCGCATGCGTGCGCGCGACGCATCTTCTTCGATTTCGACTTCCAGCGAGACCGTGCGGCCCGCCGTTCGAATCATGTCGACCTGCTTCTGGGATAGCACGGCGCGAAGCCACGTGGACAGCTTGCTGCGTCCATGAAAGTATTCGAACAGGGATTTCCGGCGTCCGTCCGCGCCGGATCGCACCCCGTACAAGTCCGCGTACAGGGCATCCGCGAGTTCCCTGGCGCGCGCGTCATCGGCTCGGCCCGATCTTCGAAGCATAGCGCTCGCGGTCTGCCGCAAGTCGTGCCGGAAGTGGGCGACAAAAAATTCCCAGGCGCTTTCGATTCCCTCGATGCAGGCGCACGCCAGCGCCAGATCCTCAAGATGCAGCGATTTCAGATAGACTTCCACCGCAGCCGCATCGGTTTGCGAGCCTCCAAAGTTCTTCACCGCGCTGCGCCGCAGGCCGTCGGCAAAGACAGCCGGCGGCAGTTTCCACTTCGCGCACCCGGCTTCTTCGCACAGGACCTCAATGACGTGCGTGTGCTGCGCTAGAAATCGATCGAGCGAAGCGAGCGGCGATTCGTTGGACATGAATGCGGCCGGGTACCAATCTTCAGCTATTTCGATGCATCATAGCCGACTCAGGACTCCCAGAACGAAGCTCGCCTCGAAAAAGTGCTTTCTCGTCACTCCATTCTTCGAAGCCGGTGTAGAATACCGCTTCAACAACGACCTTCATCGGAATGAGGCGCAGAGCTTCTTCTTTCGGTGACGGACTGAGTTCAACACGAGCGGGAAGTTCCGCAGGAATCCTCGCGAGACGCAACAGGAGATCGCATGAAGATGCCCCATAAGAAACGGAACGGTTTCTCGCTGATCGAGTTGTTGATCGTGGTGACGATCATTTTGATCATCGCCGCCATCGCCATCCCGAACCTGATGAGATCCAAAATTCAGGCCAATGAGACTGCTGCTGTGGGAGCGCTCAAAGCCCTCACCGAAAGCGCCCTGCTGTATTCGAACTCCTACGGCGGATTTCCCCACGCGCTTTCCGACCTGGGACCCGCGGCTGGCGGGACACCTGCTTCATCGGCGTCGTCTGATTTAATTGACTCCGTGCTGGCGAGCGGAATCAAGAGCGGTTACAGGTTCACCTATGCGCCAGGCACGACCGACCCCAACGGCAACGTGGAGAGTTATACGATTACAGCGACCCCCGTGTCTCCTGGTTCGAGCGGCCAGCGATCTTTCTTCACCGACCAGAGCGGGACGATTCGCAGCACGGCCAACGGCACCGCCGATTCCACCAGCCCTCCGATCAGCTAAGCAGCAGGGACCGGCACTACGCACAATTGAGCCCGGCTTCTGGGGGAGCTTGCCGATCGGAATACGAATCCGAACCCTGGGTTTCGCGGCATGATGAATTGATTTCCTCTGAATTTTAAGCCATTAATTGTCACGTTCCGAATCAGACACGCCATAATTTGCCAGGATTCCCGGATCCGGCTTAAAATCTGCCATCTTCTCGGGTGCGTCCACCAGCCCCGTTGCACCCGTAAGCATCCTGATTTGTTTTACTTCGCGAAGGAAGGAAATTTCCGCCGCAGATCGAAAATGTTTGGTTCGCAAATTGCTCTCTTAGCAGGGCAAAGCCGAACTTAAGACCAGCGCGTCCAAATTTCTTAAAATTGTCGGAGGATCAAGGAAATGAAGAGGCAACAAAAGGGTTTCTCGTTAATTGAACTATTGATTGTCGTCGCGATCATTTTGATTATCGCGGCGATCGCCATCCCGAACCTGCTGCGTTCGAAGATGGCCGCCAACGAAGCATCCGCGGTTGGTTCGCTTCGCACGATCAACACCTCGGCCGTGGCATTTTCGACCACCTATGGAAATTACCCCACCAAGCTCAACGACCTCGGCCCGTCCAGCTCTCCGTCTTCGACGGCTGCGGACTTAATTGACTCGGCATTGGTGACCGGTTCGAAGAGCGGCTATACGTTCACGTATACGGCCCCGTCTCCGTACCAGCAATATTCGATCACCGCGCGTCCGACCACTCCTGGCGTGACCGGTCAGCGTTATTTCTTCACCGACCAGTCCGGTGTGATCCGCGTAAACGTGAGCTCGCCCGCGACGTCAACCGACAACCCGCTCAGCTAAGCTTCAGAATTTCATCGCCGTACCGCAAATTCAGGGGAGGAAGCCTCCGCAACTTCCTCCCTTGTTTTCTTTCTGGGCTGCTGTTTTATCTGGACTGCAACCAATCCCGCCTCTTCGCTTAAAATCCACGACCGCGGACTCCGCGACCCGTTTGTGCAACTTCGATGACGCGCGCAATCGATCCTCGAATCGTTCCTCGAATTGACTGCCGCGTGCACGTTTCGTTACGATGAATCAGGACGATCCGCGCGGGGCCGCCGAACGCCGGACACACCCAAGGACAACTCTCGGACCCTCCGTGTAAATTATGTTCACGTGCCGCGAATGCGAGTATGAAGTCAATCAGGCCACCGAGTTGTGTCCCCATTGCGGAGCGGACCTGACGGAGCCCGTCCCCGGAGCGGAAGCCACCGGCGCGAAGCCTGGCATGGGAAAAATTCTTTTGCGTTGGGGCGTGCTCCTCGGCGTGCTGCTGGCCGCCATCTGGAGTTTTCTGTGGTTCGTGGTTCCCGAGCGGCAGGGCAATCCCACAGCGCAGGCGGAAGCGCGCGCGGCTGAATCCTTGAGAGAAATTCGCGTGGCGCTGGTTGACTTCGCATCGACCCAGGGCGGGATTTATCCGCGTCAACTCGATGCCGTGGGCGAGGGCATCCACACCGCCGCACAACTTGCGCAGAGCGTAAACTACCAGATTCAGTACACCCCCGGCCCGCTCGCGGCCGACGGAATGATTCGCACATTTTCAATTCAGGCGCGGGCCGGAAACTATGGATTCCGGAATTTCTATTTGGATGACACAGGAATTTTGCGCGCCACGCGGGAAAGCCGCGCGGCAAACGCCGAGGATCCGCCGTACTGACACCCGTACTAACGCCAATATCGACCCTCAGCCGACCGAACAAGCGGAGGCTGTCGCACCTGTGATTTTGCGGCGCCGCCGAGGAGTCGCGTGGCGCTCGATGATTGCAATCAGCGCACAGCCATGAATGCCTGCATCGGCAAAATCTTCACTGGGCGGCTCATCTCCGCGATGACTTCGCTTCTACCCGAATCCCTTCCCGCGTCAAGACCAATAACCGCGTTTCGGCAGTTATCGAATACGGGACATCCGGGATTCGCAAAGTTGACAGCTACTGACCCATCCAGTAATTAAGGATGCGGATTGCTCGGAGCGAAAAAACCCTTCCAGGAGTGCATTATTATGAAGACCCGGTCCCCGTTGTTGATGGCTCTAAGCGTTCTTGCATCTCTGTCAATGATCGTGCCGCCGGAAGCCGCGGGGCAGGCAGGGCAAAAGGCCGGACAGATTTCGCGTGCCATTCCTGAAGTGGATATTGCCCGCGGAGCGCAGCAATTGCCCGCGCCGGTGAAGGCGCTGGTCGATTGGGGCGACGTGGTTCGGACTGGCGACGGAGGGCGCGCGCGTGTGGCGCTCGACGACGGTTCCGTGTTGAATGTCGGCTCCAGCTCGACACTTACCGTGACCCAGCACAACGCGGCCGCGCAGCAAACCCAGATTGAGCTGACCTACGGGCGCGTGCGTTCCCAGGTGGTCAAGCAAGGCAAGCCGAATGCAAAATTTGAAATTCACACCGCGGTGGGCGTTGCCGGCGTCGTGGGCACGGATTTTTACCTTGGCTATATGAACGGCCTGTTCCAAATCATCGTGTATGAAGGCCACGTAAAATTCTGCAATCTGGACGGTGTTTGCGTGGACGTCCTCGGGGGACAAATTGCCACCATCCGCGACGGCCATCAGGCGCCCGATCAACCGGGGCAGGCTACTCCTTCGGAACTGACGGACGCGGCAGTGGCGACCGCCGTGGGAGCAACGCTGCCGGGCGGCGTACTGCCGCATCATCTCAGCGTCGGGTGGATCGTTGGCCTGACGGCCGCCGTGGTGATCCCCGCCATAGTCGTCCCGATTGCCACTCGCGGGAGCCATCCTCCGGCGGTTGGAAATACTTGCCAGACGAACCCTGCTTTTTGCTGATTGGAAATCGTGCCTGGCGGCCCTACTGGTAGAAGAGACTTCTGCCTGTTCGCTCTTTTGGGCCGGTCTCCATCTAAATCAGACAGGTTGAAGCCGCGCCATTCGCTTTTTCCCCGCGTCTAAGAAGCGCGATGCGTGGCGACACGGGAGCCGTTTTTCGCATCCTACTAGGCTCGGAGTTTTTTGCCTGCTGGCCGCTACTCGTGGAACGCCCCGGAACAACCGCGTTTGAGATTGGCGGCTCATAGGCATACACTAAGTACCTTGCATTTTTGCATTTTGTTCCCGCGGAATGGAGTGGTTCTGTGAAAACCTTCGTTTTCGTAACCCTAGCAAGCTTTGTGTCACTATCCGTGCAGGCGGCCAACAAGCCCGTGCCTGGACCTGCAGCGGCGCCGGCGGCCCAACAGGCCGTTCAGGTGGCTCCATCGCCTCTGATCGGTACGATGAGCCAGGAACTCGACCGGGAGATGCCGATTCTGTCCAAGGCCAGTCCCCCGGCGTATTTCATCAGCTACATTCTGACTTCCACGGACCGCTCCGAAGTCATGGGCTCGAACGGCGCGCTGCTGTCGAGCGAGGAAAGCCACTCGCGGTGGCTCGAGACGCAAGTTCGCGTGGGCAGCTACAACCTGGACGACACGCACAAGGTCGGCAATTCCCAGCAGAACCCGGGCAGTTTCGGCACCGCGGTGCCGGTCGATAACGCGCCTGATGTACTGCGCCGAGCCATGTGGGAAGAGACCGACAAGCAATTCCGCGCGGCGTCGGAAGCCCTCATTAAGATCAACACCAGCAAAGAAGTTCAGGTGCAGACGGCCGAGGAGCACGCTCCGGATTTTGCTCGCGAGCAGCCGCACACTTTCTACGGGCCGGAAGTTTCCGTGCATCCCGACCGCAAGCCCTGGGAAGAAAAAGTTCGTCTGTACACCAGGGCGTTTCGCGCGTCGCCGCAGATCCTGAATTCCATCGTGACGTTCAGCGCCACGGGTGACAATCAGTACCAAGTCACCAGCGAAGGCACGCGCCTGCAATTCGGCCAGGTCCATTACCGCTTGGAATTGTTTATTCAGGGAAAAGCGCCGGATGGAATGGACATTGACCGCTACTACAATTTTGACTGGGCCAATCCCGCCGATGCGCCCGGCGACAAGACCGTGCTGGCCGAGGGACAAGTGCTCCGCAAGGAGTTGGAGGCGCTGGTGGCCGCGCCGCTCGTCGAGCCCTATGCCGGCCCCGCGCTGTTAACCGGCCGCGCCACAGCCGTTTTCTTTCACGAAGTTTTTGGCCATCGCGCGGAAGGCTTCCGCCAGAAAGACATCAACGAGGGCCAGACCTTCGCTCGCAAGGTGGGCCAACCGATCCTTCCGAATTTTCTTTCGATTTATGATGACCCGACGGAGCGAAAACTCGGGAAAGACATCCTGATCGGCTACTACCCGTTCGATGATGAAGGGACGCCTTCCGAGCGCGTCACGCTCGTCGACCACGGCATTCTGAAGAACTTTGAAATGTCGCGCCAGCCGCTCACCGGATTTCCGGTCTCCAACGGGCATGGCCGCCGGCAGATCGGGGCGCAACCGGTTTCGCGCCAGGGAAACTTGATCATCCAAAGCACCCTCACCGTATCGAACGCGGAGCTGCGCAAAAAGCTGATCGAGGAAATCAAGCGCCAGGGAAAACCGTTCGGCCTGCTGATTGACGATATCGCAGGCGGGTTTACGTTCACCGGCCGCGGGCAGCCGCAGGCATTCCAGGTGCAGCCGCTGGTCGTTTACGAGGTATTCGCCGACGGCCGCCCCGACCAGCTTGTTCGCGGCGTGGACATCGTGGGCACGCCGCTGATTTCGCTGACCAAGATTGTGGCCACCGGCGACACGATGGAAACTTTCAACGGCTACTGCGGCGCGGAATCGGGTTCGGTGCCGGTTTCCGCTTCCGCCCCGTCCATTCTGATTACCGAGATGGAAGTCCAGAAAAAGGAAACCTCCACGGACAAGCCGCCGATCTTGCCGCCGCCCGCTCACGACCCGGAGGCGGTGCGCCAATGATTTTTTCAAATCAAAACATGAAGAAGAGCGCCATGAAACATTTCTCCTATAAAATTTTCCCGGTCCTCGCGGTTGTGACCGTGTTTTTCCTTTCGTCGACCGATCCCGCCGCCGCGGCTCCCGCGCGGAGACCCGCAGCAACGCTGGCGCAGCCGCCGCAGGCCCAGCCGGCGGATTCCGACCACACGCTCGCGGCCATGCAGGATGAACTTAACCGCGCGCGCACGCGCCTGGAATTGACTATTCCGGGCACGAACGAACCTGCGCACCCTTACTTCATCCAGTACCGCATTCTCGATCTGGACGTGCACACGATCGTCGCGGAATTCGGCGCCCTGGTTTCCTCCACCGCTGGACGCAACCGCATCATGAGCGTCGATGTCCGCGTCGGAAACAACAATCTGGACAGCTCGAACTTCATTACCGATGAAGGATTCAGCGGTTTCCTGGGCTCGACGGGCACGGTGGGCATCGACCGCGATTACGATTCCCTGCGCCAGGATTTGTGGCTGGCCACCGATCAGGCATTCAAAGCCGCAGTTGAGAATTATTCCAAAAAGCAGGCGTTCATGTCCCGCCTGGCCAAAGCTCCCAGTATCCCCGATTTTTCTGACGCGACGCCCACCGTCATGGTCCAACCGTTGCAGGAATCGGATTGGACTACGCGAAATTGGGAACAGGAAGCCAGGACGGTTTCCGCGGCCCTGCGGCAATTTCCGCAGTTGTATAGCTCGCGGGTCACTTACCACCTGATTTACACCACCAGCTACCTGCTGACGAGCGACGGGACAAAGATTCGCGCCAACCACAGCCTGGCGGCCATCGAAGCCAGCCTCGAAACGGAATCGGACGACGGCATGGCCTTGCATAATTACTACGCCGTTTACCGCCACCGTCCCGACGAATTGCCCGCGGCCGATGCGGTGAAAAAAGATCTGGAAAAAGCCGGCGAAGATTTGATCACCCTGCGCGTTTCCCCTCCCGCAGCCGATTATGACGGCCCGGTGCTATTCGAAGCGCCCGCGGCCGGCTCGCTGCTTGCGCAGATGCTTGGGCCATCCCTTTCCGGGGCGCGCGGCCCGCTGGCCATGCAGTCAGCCTTCGATCAACTGATGGACCGTCTGGGCGGCCGCAGCGAGTGGACAGGCAAGCTCGGTTCGCGCGTTCTGCCCGGCACGGTTTCCATGGTGGATGATCCCACGGCCAAGCAGTTTCAAGGGCGCGATCTGCTTGGCAACTACGACGTGGACGAAGAAGGCGTGAAGGCCCAGCGCGTCGAACTGGTCACCAACGGACTTCTGTTGAATTTCCTGATGTCCCGGCGTCCCGGACCCGATCTGGATCATTCGAATGGACACGGGCGCGCGGCCTATCTGGGAGATCCGCGGCCGATGGCCAGCAATCTGTTTTTCAGTTCGTCGGACGGCATCGCTCCGGATGAGATGAAGAAGAAATTCATGGACGACTGCAAGCAGAACGGCAACAAGTGGTGCATCATCGTCCGCTCCATGGATAATCCGGTTCTGGGCGTGCACGAGCAGGAAGACCTTTCCGACATCGTCATGGGCGCAGCCTCCGGCGCGGCTACTGGCGATCGGCTGCCACTGCTGGTGTATCGAGTCGACGTGGCGGACGGCAAGGAGTCGCTGATTCGCGGCGCTCATCTCACCGGGCTCACACTGCGCGCCATCCGCAACATTGCCGCGGTCGGAAACGACGCCACCGCTTTCGATTTCATGGAGAGCCAGCAGGCTGGTTTTGCGGGCACGGCGCTGGCCGCGTTTGGATCGGCCGATTCCGGGGTGCCGTCAACCGTGATTGCGCCGTCGCTGCTGCTGGACGACGTGGAAGTGCACGGCGCGCGCGGTGAGCCGGAGCGCCTGCCGCTGGTTCCTCCACCGCCGATTAACTGAATTTAACGGATCGTTTAGCAGCACAGGTAGCAACACGGGCTTCAGCTGTAGTTTTGAACTCGTAAGGGCACGCCCGTTGTGCCCCTACGATGTTAAAACCCACAGGCTGAAGCCTGTGCTACGTAGGGTCCCTCGCCATCGTATAATCCCTTCCGAGGAATTCCCTAATCACGCGAACTCCCACATCGGTCAAGCAGGTAGCGGCGCTTTGGTCCGTCGGCTCCGCTTTGGTCCTGGTGGCGCTCAAGGTGTTTCTGGCCGCCGCTACCGGCAGCCTGGGCATTCTCTCCGAAGCGCTGCATTCCGGGCTGGACTTGATCGCCGCCATTCTGACCTGGCTTTCGGTGCGCGTCTCCGATCGGCCCGCGGACTCCGGGCACACCTACGGGCACGGAAAATTCGAAAATTTCTCCGCGTTTGTCGAGACGGGGCTCCTTCTCGCGACTTCGGTCTACATTATTTTCGAGGCGTTCGTGCGTCTCCTGTTCAAGCAGGTGCACCTGCAGCCGAGCGCTCTGGCCATGCTGATCCTGGGCCTGGCGATGTGCATCGATTTGGTTCGCTCGCGCGCGCTGGCGCGCGTGGCCAAGGAATTTCCGAGCGAAGCGCTGGAAGCCGACGCACTTCATTTCTCGACGGACGTGTGGAGCACCCTGGTCGTCATTCTGGGAATGGGCGACGGTCTGGCTTGGCCAGTACTGCGGGCATTGCGTGGCTTCGCAACGCCGATCCCCTCGCCGCGCTGGTGGTCGCGGCTATTGTGATCTGGGTGGGCTCGCGCCTGGGAAAGCGCACGCTTGATGCGCTGCTGGATGTGGCGCCCGCCGGGCTGCAGGAGCGCGTGACGAAAGCAGTGGAAGGGCTCGAGGGCGTGATTTCCACCGAGCGTGTGCGCGTGCGGCGCGCTGGAAATAAGCACTTCGTGGACGTGACCATCAGCGTGCCGCGCTCGGCGAGCTTCGAGCAGGTGCACGCCATTTCCGACGCGGTCGAGCGGCGCGTGGGCGAAATCGTTCCCGCCGACGTGATGGTTCACATGGAGCCGCGCGCCGCCGCGGGAGAGCATCTGTTTGACGCCATCCGCGCCATCGCCGCGCGTCTCGGCCTTTCCGTGCACGAAATTTCCGCCGACCAGCTGGATGGCCGCCTGTTCATCGAAATGCATCTCGAGGTTGACGAACATTTGAGCTTGCGCGATGCGCACCGGCGGGCAACGCAGCTCGAAGAGGAAATCCGCAGGCTTCCAGGCGTGGCCGCGTCGTCAGGCCGCGCGGACGCCAAAGTGAATATCCACATCGAGCCGCTCGGCACGCACATCGCCGCCGTCGATGGCCAGCGCGGCGAAATGACCGGGCTGGCCGCGCCATCGAAAAATTCATCAACACGCTGCCGCGCGAATTTCACGAGCTGGTGGATTGCCACGAAGTGCACGTGCGGCAGGTGGAGCACAAAATTCTGGTGTCCTGCCACTGCGCGATGGACGGAGCCCTGCCGATCACGCAAATCCACGACGTAACCGGCGCGCTGGAAGACCGCGTGAAGGAAAGATTCCCGCAGATCGCCCGCGTAACGATCCATCCGGAACCAGTCGAGGAACGGTGAGAATGCTTTTGGTAGCACAGACTTCAGTCTGTGGGTTTCCATTGCGTCTTGGCTGAAGGGTTTGGACTTGGCTTAATGGTTTGGTCTTCGTTGCAGGGTTTAATCTTGGCTCACGCGTTGCGCCTGGGATTGCTGATGTAACCCCACAGACTGAAGTCTGTGCTACTAAAATCCGGGCGCGCCGGAGGCGGAGGCGCGAGCTTCGGCTGACGCGGCTGCCGGGCTGTGCGCCAAAGCGCAGGCGCTCGATCCAGCCTTGCGCGACGGACATTACGCCGGTGTACAGGAAACCCCAAACGAACAGGAACAGGAACGGGGCGGTGGCGTAATTTTCGTTTTGTATGGAATAGACGATGGTCGAAGCGAAGTACAGGCCGAGCGCGATTTCCAGCCAGGGCATCCAGCCCGAGCGGTTGCGATAAAGTTTCTTCTTCCAGGTGCCGGCCTGGCCCTCGATTCTAAATTTTGGCGTGCGCACAAATTCCGACTTCACGCCCATGAGGGCTTCGATCACGGCCTTGGCATTGCGCACCGAAAGCCCGATGCCCACGGCCATCACGAACGGCATGTAAAGGATCGAGCGCTTCCAGGTCTTGGGATACAGCACGCGCTGGGACGTTAAGTAAAATCCGGAAATCGAGCAACTGGAGGCGATGAACAGCGGCAGGTCGATGAACAGCATCTGGAACCAGCCCTGATAGAATCGCACGATCATCGCCGGTAAAAGCAGGGTTGAGAGCACCACCATGAACGGGTAGCTGATATTGGCGGTGAGGTGGAAAATGGATTCGGCCTTGATCCGCCCGGGCTCGTCCGAGCGCATCATGCGCGGCAAGATTTTGATGGCCGTCTGCATCAGGCCCTTGGCCCAGCGCGCCTGCTGCGCCTTGAAGGCGTTCATCTCCACGGGCAACTCGGAGGCGCATTCGACATCCGGCAGGTACAGAAACCTCCAGCCGCGGAGCTGCGCGCGGTAGGAAAGGTCCGTGTCCTCGGTGAGCGTGTCGTGCTGCCAGCCGCCGGCTTCGTCAATCGCGCGGCGCCGCCACACGCCGGCCGTGCCGTTGAAATTGAAGAAACTGCCGCTGCGCGAGCGCGCGCCGTGCTCCATGACGAAGTGGCCGTCAAGCAGGATGGCCTCGACTTCGGTCAGCGCGAGAGTAATCGCGGTTCAGGTAGGTCCAGCGCCCCTGCACCATGCCGATTTTGGGATCGGCAAAGTAGGGAATCGTGCGGCGCAGAAAATCGGGCGAGGCAGGAAATCGGCGTCGAATATGGCGACGAACTCGCCTGTCGCGGATTTCAGTCCCTCGGCAAGCGCGCCGGCCTTGTAGCCGGTGCGGTCGGTGCGATGCAGGTAATGAATGGGCAAACCGAGCGCCTGGTAGCGCTCAACGCACGCGCGCGCCACTTGCTGCGGTCTCGTCGGTGGAGTCGTCAAGCACCTGAATGTCAAGCAGCTCGCGCGGATAATCGAAACGCGCCACCGAGTCCACCAGGCGCTCGATCACGTAGCGCTCGTTGTAGATCGGAAGCTGTATGGTAACCTTGGGCCACTCGGCGACCGCGGGCGGCGGTCCGGGAATGTTGTGGCGGTGCTTGAAATACTCATACACCAGCACATAGCGATGCATCCCGTACGCGGCCAGGATGACCAGCACAACAAAATACGGAATCATGATGGCAAGATCGAAGGAATTGAATTGATACAGGCCGCGGAAAGGATTGCGGTTCGGGTCGGTGAACTTGAACCAATAACTGGCCAGCGGATTCTGCGCCGCCATGGCCAGCAAGCCGATCGTATGTGGCGCGAAAGTCAAAACGGTCAACCCCCCTTGCCTATCGTCAGTCCGCGAAAAATCCAACCGCGAGCACACCAACATTGAACGTGCCGCGCCGCCCGCTGGAGCCTCAGGTTTTGATCGCGCTCGTTGCTATCGTGGCGCTGGAAGCCGTGTTTGCCTCGATGGCACGCCTGGGGGACCTTTCCGTCCATATCCCCGAATTCTTGGGCCTGGCGCTCGGCGGCGGCGTTTTGTATTTCGTTGCCCTGTACGCCCTCGAACACACGCGAGATAACAAAACAGTGCTGTGGTTGATCCTGCTGGGCGGTCTGGCCTTTCGCCTGACATTGTTTCCCCAGCCGCCGTCGCTCTCGACCGATTTGCACCGCTACCGTTGGGACGGCCACGTCCAAAGCGCGGGCTGGAACCCCTATGCGGTGGCACCCACGGACCCGCGGCTCGCGCCGCTGCGCGATGCGGGCTGGTACGTGATGCCTGTGCCGGAAATCCCCACGATGTACCCGCCGCTCGCTGAACTTGTGTTTCGCGCGACGTGGCGCTTCTTGCCGGGCCCGGTCGGTTTCAAGCTGCCATTTCTGCTGGCTGACCTATCGGTCGCGGCCATGCTCGCCGGGTGGATCCGTTCGACTGGCGGACGGACCTACCAGGCCGCCATTTACGCCTGGAATCCGCTCGTAGTGGTCGAATTCGCTTCCAGCGGCCACAACGACGCTCTCGCTATCGCCGCTGTCATCGCTGCGCTAATAATTATAAGACGCAGCCCTGCAATGTCAACGCTTACGCTGACGGCGGGGGCGCTGGCCAAGGCCTTCCCGGCGACCCTGCTGCCGCTGGCGCTGTGCCGGGCGGGCTGGCCTGCGAAGATGCGGGGGTGGCTTGCGGCGGGCGGTTGCGCGGCCCTGGCGGCGGTGTGCACCTGGCCCTACCGGCATGGCTGGCGCGAATTTCTGGGGATGCTCAAGTATTACCAGTTCATCTTCCGGAACTACAATTCGAGCATCTATCCGGTGCTGCTGTGGCTAACCGGGTCGCACGTGATCCCCGCCGGGGTGGGCGAAGGGGTGGTGCTGGGTCTGGCTATCTGGCTGGCCGGGCGGCATGCGGAACCCACCCGGGCGGCGTTCTTGCTGATTGGCACGGTGCTGCTCTTTGCCCCGAATGGCTACTCCTGGTATTTCACCTGGATCGTGCCGCTCCTGTGCTTTTATCCCAGCCCGGCGTGGCTGCTGCTGACCATCCTGGAGTTTCTCTCTTACAAGATTTTCATCGATTACCGGGCGTTCGGCGTGTGGCACTTCGATCCGTTCTTCCAGTGGCTGTGTTACGCGCCGTTTTATGCGCTGCTGGGGTGGGAATTTCTTCGGAAAAAGCCAAAAAAGACTCTGTTACAGTAACGTGATGAATTCCTCGATCGCCGATTCTGCCTAACGAAGGATAGGGCGAAGATTGCCACGGTCAATCGTTTTTTATGGTCTGGAACTACAACCTGCGCACGGTTCATCGCGCCGAAGGATTATGTCGCTTCCGTTCTGGCGCTTGAAGAGAAAGTCCTCTTTCAACAGGACGGCGACGCACTGTCGCCCTTCCTCCGTTGTCCGTCTTCCGCTAAATTCTACACTGAAGACTAAAGGTTGATAGAAAGTGTGACATCCGGGCGCGGGCCTGGGGGCGGAGGCATCTTCGAGCGGTCGACCGGGCGGTAGAGCGTGTCTCGTTCGACGGGCACACGGCCGGCTTCGCGGATCAGGCGCTCGAGTTCGACGCGCGGGGTAAACTCGGCGGTCTTGGCGCCGGCGTCGTGGTAGATCTTTTCTTCGACGACTGTGCCGTCGAGGTCGTCCGCGCCGAAGCGCAGGGCGATTTGCGCGATGCTGGGAGTGAGCATCACCCAGTAGGCTTTGATATGGTCGAAGTTATCGAGCAGCAGGCGCGAGATGGCGATCGATTTCAGGTCGTGGTAGCCGGTGGGCGGCGGCAGGTGCGCAAGGCCTGTGTTGTCGGGGTGAAACGCCAGCGGGATGAAGGCGGAAAAGCCATGCGTCTCATCCTGCAACTCGCGCAGCAGGCGCATGTGCTCGACGCGTTCCTCTTCCGTCTCGACGTGGCCATAGAGCATCGTGGCGTTCGATTTCAGGCCGATTTCGTGCGCGGTGCGCGCGATGTTCAGCCACTGCCGGCCGCTGACTTTATGGTCGCAGATGATTTTCCGCACGCGCGGGTTGAAAATTTCCGCGCCGCCGCCGGGCAGCGAATCCACGCCCGCTTCCTTGAGCGCGATGAGCGTGTCGCGAATCGAAAGCTTCGAGATACGCGAGAAATAGCCGACTTCAACCATGGTGAATGCCTTGAGGTGCACCGCAGGGCAGCGCTTCTTCAGGCCGCGCATCAGGTCCAGAAAATATTCAAACGGCAGATCGGGGTGCAGGCCGCCGACCATGTGGAATTCCGTCGCGCCTTCGCGCATGCCCTGTTCGGCGCGTTGGTAGATTTCCTCGAGCGCGAAGGTGTAGGCGCCCGGGGCGTTCGGATCGCGGCCAAAGGCGCACAGCTTGCAGTGCGCCACGCAGACATTCGTGGGATTGATGTGGCGATTTACGTTGAAGAAGCAGTTATTGCCGTGGCGCTTTTCGCGCACGTAATTGGCCAGCCAGCCGATGGCCAGCAGATCGGGCGAACGGTAGAGCGCGATGCCGTCTTCCGCAGTCAGGCGCTCGCCGGAGAAGACTTTATCCGCGATGGGCTGCAAGTGCGCGTCGTTGATTTGTAGGTCGCTCATTCTCTTGGTTGCACGGCTTTGAGTAGCGCGCCTCTTTGTAGCACAGACTTCAGTCTGTGGGTTCCATTTGATCTTGGCTGGCGCGTGCGACCCGGGAGAATTGACGGAAACCCACAGACTGAAGTCTGTACTACTTAAGTGCTACTTCAGCGCTACCGCCGCGCCCCAGAACAGCAGGAACAGGAGACTAATATAACCGTTCACGGTAAAAAACGCAGCATTCATCCGGGTCAAGTCGTTCGGCGAGACGAGCGAATGCTCGTAGGCCAGCAGCCCGGCGACCACCACAATCCCTGCCCACGCCGGCCACGGCAAGAGAAAACTCCAGGCAAGCCACGCCAACAGCGCGATCATCAGGATGTGCATGGCGCGTGCTATGGTCAGCGCTCTTGCCACCCCGAAACGCTTGGGCACCGAAAAAAGGTTCACCGACTTGTCGTACTCCAGATCCTGGCAAGCATAGAGCACGTCGAACCCTCCGACCCACAGCGTCACCGCGGCGCAGAGAATCAGCATGCGCGCGTCGAGCGAGCCGGCGATGGCGATCCAGGCCGCCGCGGGCGACATTCCCAGGCAGAATCCCAGCACCAGATGCGACCAGGACGTAAACCGCTTGGTGTAGGAATAGAAAAACAGGACGGCGAGCGCTACGGGAGAAAGTTTCAGCGCCAGAGAATTTAACTCCCATGACGCGATCACCAGCACAGCTGCAGCCGCGCCTGCGAAGACCCATGCAAACTGAACGGTCAGAGCGCCGGTCGGCAGAGCGCGTGCGCGAGTGCGCGGATTTTCGCGGTCGTAGCGCAGGTCGATGATCCGGTTCGTGGTCATGGCCCAGGACCGCGCCCCGACCATGGCGACGACAGTCCAGGCAATTTGCCGCAACGAGGGCCAGCCTCGCGCGGCGTCTGCCATCGGGGCGTAGCGCGCCGCGAGCAATGCTCCCGTCAACGCGAACGGCAGCGCGAACACGGAGTGCTCGAACTTAATCATTTCGAGAATGGTGCGGATGCGTGTGGGAGTCACCGGGGTCTCACGCCTCGCGGGCCTTGCCTTTCGCCTGGCCTTCCCAACGGTACATTTCTTCCTGCGGCAAGCCTATTTGCGCCAGGACGCGGTAGACATACTGCTCGACAAGATCGCCGATCGTTTTCGGCTGATGATAGAACGACGGAATCGCAGGCATGATCACGGCGCCTGCCTGCTGAGCGCGCAGCATGTTTTCGAGATGAATCCTACTGAACGGTGTGTCGCGCACGCACAGCACCAGGCGACGGCCTTCCTTGAGGCAAACGTCCGCGGCTCGTGAGATCAAATCGTCGCTCGTCCCCGCAGCGATTGTCGCCAGCGAGCCCATCGAGCACGGGATCACCACCATCGCATCTACCGCATAGCTGCCCGAGGCGATCGATGCGCCCACGTCCTTGTTCGGCAACACTTCCGTCTTCGCCGCCCGCCCGCCGACGAGCAGAGACGGCAGCTTTTTCGCATCGGTCGTGGCGATGCCTAATTCGTGGGCAAGGAGGCGCGCGCCCGCGTCCGTGACTACCAGGTGAATCCGCGCCACGCGCGGATCGGCCTCGAGCATCCGCAGCGCCGCCTGCGCCAGAACGGCTCCGGAAGCCCCGGTGACACCTACAACGACGGTCTTGTGTTCTGCTGGGCTCATGGTTTGCAAGGGAAAATCAAGTCTAGGCGGCGCGCCGCACGAAAGTCAAGAAACGCGCAGGAGCACTTTCATCACTCCGCGCTGCTGCGCAAAGCGGATCGCTTCGGCCGCATCCTGCAAGGGAAAAACGCGCGAGATCAGCGGGCGCGGGTCCACGCGCCCTGAGCGCAACATCGCAAGCGCGCGCGGGAAAGGGCCGCAGCGTGAGCCGATGACGGTTAGTTCTTTTACGACGATGGGCCAGGTTTCGACATTCGCGGCTCCGTGGAATGTGGACTTCAGGACCAGCGTACCACGTGGAACGGTGAGGCGCTGCGCCAGGGCCAGGCCCGAGGGTGAGCCGGTAGCTTCGACCGTCAGTGTGAATGCGTCCGCACGGCGCGCGTTTAGAGATGTGAGCTTTGCCGTCGCGATGTCCGCAATGCGCGCCAGGCGCAATTTGCTTTCGTGCTTGCCGATCATCACGACACGAAGTCCGGCAGCGCGCAGCACGCGGGCGATTTGTTGCGAGAGCTTGCCGTCGCCGATCACGGCTGCTTCCCGATGCGCGCGAATCTTCACCTGTTCGAGAATTTCGCAGGCGGCGGCCAGCGGCTCGGCGAAGACCGCCGCTTCGTCGGGAATGCCCGCGGGCACGCGGTGCAGATTTATGACGGGCAGCGCGAAGTATTCGGCGAAGGCTCCATCGTGGCCCATGATTCCCAGGACGCGCCGCCGCGTGCAGTGCGTACGGATTCCGCGGCGGCAATAGCTGCAGGGTTTGCGGAACCCCAGGCCGGCGCACGAGATGTTGATTTCGCCGACCACGCGGCGGCCGATCCAGGAGTTGTCCTTCGGACTCGCTACACGGACAACGTCGCCCACAAATTCGTGCCCCAGCGCGCCGTGAAAATTGTGGTAGCCACGCAGAATTTCGATGTCGGTGTTGCATATGCCTGCGAGGCGCAGGCGGATGAGGGCCCAGCCCGGCTTCAGCCGCGGCAATGATTTGTGGACCACCGCAACACGATTTCCGCGCGTAATTGCAGCCAGCACTAGGAAAACATTGGAGCACAGGCACGCGCGGCAAGCAAGGCGGCCTCAAGTTGGCGGCTTTGAGCTGGCCTTGAGTAGCACAGACTTCAATCTGTAGGGTTCCGTTTGATCTTGGCTGGCGCGAGTGGCCTGGACATGTTGGCGGAAATCCACAGACTGAAGTCTGTGCTACTGAAAAGCAAAGCGCGCGGCTGGCCGCGCGCTTTGCTTGGAATTTAGTTTGTGGCGATACGACTAGCTGCAGCCTGACGTGCCGCCGCAATTTTCGCATTTGTAGCAGGCGCCGTTGGGCGTCATGAGCATGCCGCATTCCGAGCAGGTGGGTGCGCCGTCGAACATGGGGCGCGATGCGGTGCCTGCCGGGGACGGATCGTCATCGGCGGTGGCGACCATGGCGGGAACCGCGGCCGGTATGGCTGTAACCGTGGCTGCCGGCAGCGAGGCTTCGCCGTTGTGCGTCAGGTAATCGGGGGAAATGAAACGTCCGCCGAGCCAGCGCGCGATGTAATCGAGGACGGATTTCGCATACGGGATAGCCGGATGGCCGGTATAGCCGGCCGGTTCGAACCGCGTGTTGATAAATTTATCGACCAGGGCCTTCAGCGGCACGCCGTACTGCAAGCCGATGGAGACGGAAAGCGCGAAGCCGTCCATGAAGCCGGAGAGCGTGGAGCCTTCCTTGGCCATCTTGATGAAAATTTCGCCGGGCTCACCGGTTTCGTACATGCCGACGGTGATGTAGCCCTCGTGGCCGCCGATGGAGAATTTGTGCGTAATCGAGTTGCGCTCGCTCGGCAATTTGCGGCGATGCGCGCGCATGAAGAGTTCGCGCTGCTCGGCCACGGGCGACGCGGCATCGGCGGGCTTGGCGGCCGCGGCGGGCTGCGTCTGCTGCGCGGTATCTTTCTTGTCGCCGGCGGCGGAAAGCGGCTGCGAACCTTTCGAATTGTCGCGATAAATGGCCACGGCCTTCACGCCCAGCTTCCAGGATTCGATATACGCCTGCATGATGTCTTCGACCGTGGAATCCTCAGGCATGTTGATTGTTTTGCTGATCGCGCCGGATAGGAAGGGCTGTGCCGCCGCCATCATCTTCAGGTGGCCGCGCCAGGCGATGGAGCGCCCGCCAACCGCCGCGAGCGAACAATCGAAAATCGGCAGATGCTCGGGCTTGAACCCCGGCGCGCCCTCGATCTTGCCGTTGCGATCCACGTAGGAAACGATCTGCGAAGTTTCCTCGGGCGAGTAGCCCAGCTTCATCAGCGCCGCGGGGACGGTATTGTTGACGATCTTGATCACGCCGCCGCCGACGAGTTTCTTGTATTTCACGAGCGCGAGATCAGGTTCGATGCCGGTGGTGTCGCAATCCATCATGAAGCCGATGGTGCCGGTGGGCGCGAGCACGGTGACTTGGGAATTCTTGTAACCGAATTTTTCGCCGAGGCTGAGCGCGGTGTCCCAGGAATACTGCGCGGCGCCAAGCAGTGATGGCTGCACGTTTTCGGCCTTGATGGGCCGTAGCGAGTCGCGGTGCATTCGAATGACTTCCAGCATCGGCTCACGATTGACGGCGTAGCCCGGGAAGGGCCCCAGGCGTTCGGCGATGCGGGCGGACTGCGCGTAGGCTTCGCCGCACATCAGCGCGGTGACCGCTCCGGCCATGTCACGCCCGCCGTCGGAATCGTAGGGCAGGGCCATGGACATGAGGAGCGCGCCCAGGTTGGCGTATCCGAGGCCCAGCGGGCGGAACTTGTGCGAATTCTCGGCGATCTTTGGGGTGGGGTAGCTGGCGTTATCCACCAGGATCTCCTGCGCCGTGATGGTGATGTCCACGGCGTGGCGGAAAGCTTCGACGTCGAACGAGCCGTTCGAATTGAGATACTTCATCAGGTTGAGCGAGGCGAGGTTGCAGGCCGTGTCGTCCAGGAACATGTATTCCGAGCACGGATTCGAGGCGTTGATGCGCGCCGTGGCTTTGCAGGTGTGCCAGCGATTCACGGTGGTGTCGTACTGCATGCCGGGGTCGCCGCACTGCCAGGCGGATTCGGCCATGCGATGCAGCAGTTCGCGCGCGCTGTATTTTTCAACCGGGTTTCCGTCGTTGACGTTGCGAGTCCACCAGTCGCGATCGTCCTCCACCGCCTGCATGAATTCATCGGTGACGCGAACCGAGTGGTTGGCATTCTGGAAAAAAATCGAGGAGTAGGCTTCGCCGTCGATCGCCGGGTCATAGCCCTGTTCGATGAGGACGCGCGCCTTGCGCTCTTCTTTCATCTTGGAGTCGATGAACTCGACGATGTCCGGATGATCCACGTTCAGGATTACCATCTTGGCGGCGCGGCGCGTCTTGCCGCCGGACTTGATCACTCCGGCAAAGGCGTCAAAGCCCTTCATGAAGCTTACCGGACCGGAGGCAATGCCGCCGCCGGAGAGCGTTTCACGGCTGCCGCGCAAGGAAGAAAAATTGGTGCCCGTGCCGGAACCCCACTTGAAGAGCATCCCTTCGATCTTGGCCAAGTTCATGATGGATTCCATGGTGTCCTGAACCGAGTTGATGAAGCAGGCCGAGCATTGCGGCTTGGGCTGCACGCCGACGTTGAACCAGACCGGCGAATTGAAGGCCATCTTCTGTTCGACGAGCAGGTGCGTCAGGTCGTCGCGGAAGGCGTCGCGCGAGGGGGCGTCGGCGAAGTAGCCGCCCTTTTCTCCCCAGGCGACAATCGTATTCACCACGCGGCTGATGAGCTGGCGCACGGAATTCTCGCGCTCGGGCGTGTTGAGCTTGCCGTGAAAGTATTTTGAGGCGACGATGTTGGTGGCCGTCTGCGACCAGCCCTTCGGCACTTCCACATCTTCCTGGCGGAAAATGGTCTTGCCCTTTTCGTTGCCGATCAACGCCACGCGGCGCTCCCATTCAACCGCGTCAAACGGCGAAGTGTGGCCATCGGTAAAATAACGTTCGAAATCGAGACCGGCGCGAACCTCGACATCCGCGGGCGCCGCCGTGCCATTTTGGACCGCCGATTTGTCGTTCAAAGCCATCTTCGTATAAGACATCATCGCCTCCGCGCAGCTAGGCTCCCCGCGCAGAGGGGAACCCTTATATTTTACTCCCGAATCGCCAGACCCGGGAGCGCACAGCAACTTGATTCTCAGCAAGCCGCTGCTCAAAACGATTATTCGCTTCAGGAATTCACAAGCATCTTTTGCACGGTCCCAAATTCACTTTACGCATCTCGCGGAAAACTGGGGCCGCCCCTGAAAAAGGAAAAATACCTCCCTTGCGCATCGCCCCGGCCACCCACGGCCCCTGGCTTTACGCGATCCCTCGCCGGCAGCGCTGGGAGCGCCAGCAACGGGGAGTGGAAGGGAGCCTCCTCGATGTTCGTTGAAATTTCGCAGGTAGCGTCACTCGACTTCGCGGTGCTGATTTGACTGGCCGTCCGCTCATCGAATCACGGTTCCTGAGTCCGAGGGCCGCAATGTAAACAAGAGTGAAAAATCTGTCAAGAGGGAAATGCACTTGGAAGCACCAAATCTTGTTGCTTCGTGCCCAACATGTCTATCCCTAGTGGTGTGGTTCCACCGAGACCCCCACCGGAAATTCCACCGCGCCCGCAAAATTTTCTCCGCCTTCCAACTTCCACCGTACCACAGCGTTTGCGCCGCGGGTAAAAAATTGCGCGCTTAAAAACGCGACATGAGGAAAACCCCCGCGCCGATGGCGATCGCGTCTTCGACTGTGGCGATGACAAAGTCGGGCACCTTCAGCGCCCGGACGGTGCGAGTTCGAACTTCCTTGCCGCCGAATGCCCCGGCAATTCCGCCCGCAGCGCCCAGGAGCGCGCCGAGTGTCATGGATTGTGCCGCCGCGCCGCTGGCAGCCGCGCCGCACAACCCGCCGAGAACAATGCGCGCGATCAAGCCCGGCGGTTTTGTCCGGCTGGGAGTCGAAGGAAGCTGATCGGCAATCAGCTCGCCGACCGCCGCCAGCGTGAAGACCACGACCACGACTGTCAAGCCCATCAAATGAAGTGAAGTGTTGCCGAGATCGATCCAGCCGCGATGAGCCGCCCAGGCGACCACCGCGGGTCCGGTGAGCGAACGCAGGCCGCAGACAACGCCGATCAGAAATGCCAGAAGCATTACGTGGGAGGGGGCCATGAGCGTCTCCTTTGCTTGCCTCGAATTGTTCTGGGGCCGGTTGCCTGCAATTTGCCGGTTGGCTTTGAAAAAACTAAGCGCGTCGCTGCGCCAACACGTTCTTTGGGAGCCGCGTAGCACAGGGTATTTTTGCCTGTGCAAATTTTGCAACGTGGTTACGCCGATCCCATGCCGGCGCTACGTGCTGGTTTAGACGACTCGGGTCTTGATGTCAATCTCCGAAACCAAGGTTCGATGGACCGGACATTTGTTGGCGATTTCCAGGAGCCTGCTGCGCTGTTCGTCCGTCAGCGGCCCACTGAAACGAATGTCGCGCTCGATGCGATCGAGCATCCCCTCCCGGGTTTCGCATTCGGCGCAATCGGTGACGTGGATTTTGGAGTGCCGCAAATGGACCGTGCCCTCTTCGAGCGGCCAGGCCTTGCGACGGGCATACATGGCCACGGTCATCGAAGTGCACGCTCCCAGAGCGGCGAGCAGCAGGTCGTAGGGCGTCGGTCCCGTATCCGTGCCGCCCGCGGAAGCCGGTTCATCGGCATGCAGCCGATGCGAGCCAGCCTGAATTTCCTGCGCGAATCCGGCGGCGTTTCCACGAACCACTACCGTTCTGAGGCCGATTTTTTCCATGGTCGTGAGCAGGCAAATAATGCGCAGGGAAATTTCTTCTGTCAATCACTTGCGTAGGACTGGCTTCGGAGGATCAGGTTTATAGGTCGGCTGGCCAAAAAATCTAAACCTGACAGGCTGAAGCCTGTCCTACTTAATCCTTGGCTATGGCCGAGCCGGCGGGCGCGAAACCGATGCTCAGCCGGTTGCCCTTTGGGGTAGTCTGGTACTCGAGTGCGTCCGCAAAGCGGCGCAGCAGCCGGAGGCCCTGACCGCCGACTTGAATATCATCGAGCGATTTCAGCGGGGGCAACTCGGGGGAGTCGACAGGGTTGAAGGGCGGCGCTTCATCTTCGACCACGAAAATAAAATTGTCTTCCCGCGGAGTGACGAATTCGACGGAGATCGAGTCGTCCGGTTGGCCGGAATATCCGTGCCGGATAATATTGGAGAGAACCTCTTCGAGGCAAAGATTGATTGCGAACTGAGTGTTTGCCGGAATCGAGTGCTGCGCGGCCAGGCGCTCGATCCACGGGCGAATCCGCGCCAGTTCAGAGATGCGGCTTCTCAATTCCAGACGCTCTCCGGTTGTGGGGTTGCCGTTCCCGGTCATGATCTCGCCTGTCCTTCCGGCGGAGGTATGCGAGGACTATTGTAGCGCGGCGATGGCGTTTTGAAGCTCGTGGTGGATGGGGATCAGGGTGTCCACGCCGCTGGTCTTCAAAACTTTTTCGACTAACTCATTCGGGCCGAAGATTACCACTTTGCCGCCGCGACCCTTGATGGCGCGCGCCGGCGCGATCAGGGCGCGCAATCCCATCGAGCCCAGGAACGAAACCTTTTGGAGGTCCACGATCACGGCCTTCTTTATGCCGGCGATGACGTTCATGCGCATGTCCACTGCGGCGGCCCCTTCGATATCCAGGCGGCCCTCCAGAATAACTCGGGTGATTCCACCCTCAAGCTCTTCCGTGGAAATTGGCATTTCTTCAAGCCCCCTGGACTGCTTCCTTCTATCTATTCAACCCAATGGATGAAATCCCCCATCCGAGGGCCCCGAGGATTGTGCAGAAACGAACGGATCATACCCGCCGAGTATTACAGGATTGTTACAGCGCTGACCGCGGTTATTTCAGCGTCAGCACGACCTGGGTATCCGCGTAAAGCCCTTGCGGCACGCCCTCATCCGGCGAGACTCCCTTGGAACGCAATTCGATCTTGAGGGTATGACGCTTTCTGGCTTTGAACTCCGTGCTGACCGTATTGGAAGTTTTTCGATCCGGGCCGCTGATCGCTGTGGCGCGGAATTCCTGCACTCCTGGCGGCACGTACAGATCTTCAAATTCCGTTTTGTTTCCTTCGGCGCTCCTTCGCAGATATAGCTTTCCATTCATCTCCAGTATAAAGTCCACACCCGCCGGCATCTGATCGGCCTCGATCTTTAGCTTGGCGTTGTCTTTGGGATCGAGCGACTTCGGATCGAAGCCCAGCGCCGCCGGCAGCGCAGCGGCGGCCTCGGGCTTCGGCGCGGGTTCCCTTCCAGCCGCAGCCGAACCCGCATCCGGCTTTTTAGGAGTAGCTGCCGGTGCTTTCACCGCCTCGGTTGCTTTGGGCGCCAGAGGCGCTGCCGGCGCCTCGGCCACTTTCGCCGGTTGCCTGGCGACGCTTTCATCGGCAGGTGCAGGCGCCGGTGGCTGGGCCGGCGCTTCGCTAGCGGCGATAGCTTGAGGCGAAGGCTGGGCCGCAGGCGTTACTTTATGCCGCACGACGTACCAGCTCCCTATCCCAATCACCGCGACGGCAGCAGCAACCAGGACCAGCATGCTGTTCGATTTTCTGTTCGGGGCGGCCACGCGCGCCCGTGGCTGCTCTGCGACGGGCTGCTGCGCCACCGCTGTGCGTGCAGTTCGCATCGCGGGGGCCGTCTCAATGACCGTGGCGTTAGGGTCCCCGCCGATGGCGGGCATTTCGGGCGCTACGGTCCTTAAACCAATTGCGGTGCTTCCGGTGCGCAATTCTCCAAGATCGCGCGCCAGATCCTCACCGGTCTGGTAGCGTTCATCCGTATTTTTCGCCAGGCACTTCAGAATGATGCTTTCGAGTTTTTCGGCCACGCCGGGATTCAGTTTTCGGGGAGGCACGGGTTCGGTGTGGACCACTTTGTAGGAAACCGCGGTCATGCTTTCGCCGGGGAACGGCTGCTCGCCCGTGGCCATCCAATACAGAACCACGCCCAGCGAAAAGATATCCGCGCGCCCATCGATTGCCGCGCCGGTAATCTGCTCCGGCGGCATGAACGCCGGCGTGCAGAGAATCTGTCCCGTAAGAGTGGTGTGACCCGCAGCCATCTTGGCTACGCCGAAGTCGGTAATTTTTGGCCGCTCGATGCCGTGCGCTTCCTTGGAGGTAAGCAGAATATTGGCTGGCTTGATGTCCCGGTGAACAACTCCGTGCTGGTGCGCGTAGCCCAGGGCCTCGGCGATCTTCTGGCCAATTTCGGCGACGCGGTCGAGCGTCATGCGCTCGCCCCTTTTTATCGCGGAGTCCAGCGTCTTTCCGCTGACGAATTCCATCACCAGAAAGGGCAAACCTTCATGCTCGCCGACGTCAAACACGGGCACGATGCCCGGATGGGCCAGGGCTCCCGCGGCGCGCGCCTCACGGTAAAAGCGCTCTCGAAAATCGGCGCCCTGCTCGCTGGCCAGGACCAGCGAGATGATGGTCTTCACGGCGACCACGCGATCCATGGCTGGGTCCTTGGCGCGGTAAACGGTTCCCATTGCGCCGTGGCCCAGCTCTTCCAGAATCTCGTAGCGGCCTATTTTCTTCGGGGTATCCATGGGCTGAAACGCGGCATTTTAGCACAGCCCATGATGCTATTCGGAACCCGTAGAACGGGCGGCAGTGGGTCAGTTTGCCGACCCACTACCGAACGGGCTTCAGCCTGGTTGGTTTTTGGCCTCTGTTTTCAGTTTTCGTGGCGCTTGCGGAAGTCAAAAGAAAACAGGCTGAAAGCCTGTTCTACTTTTTGACTTCACGTACTTACTTCGGCGCGGTTTTTCCGTTGTGTTTTTCGTTGTAGATATGACGGCTGGCGCCGTTTTGTTTGCGGTTGATGTTATTTCGTTCTCCGGGCGTGAGCTTGCCGCCGTTCGCCTGGCGGTCCGCCGCGACCTGACGATTGATGTTCTGCTCGCGGCCCTCGGTCCGGGCGGCTTCCGAGGGAGACATCTGGCCGGAGCGTATGCCGTTAGCGATGCGCTGCTGCTGATTATCGCGTCGCGCGCCGACTTCGTTGTTGCCGTAGTTGGCGGTGTTGGCATTGTGTTTGTCGTCGTAAATCGAGCGGCTGACGTTGTTCTGCTGGCGATTCACCTGCTGGCGTTCCTGCGGTGTCAGCGTGCCGCCATTCGCCGCGCGATCATTGTGAATCTCGCCATTGACGCGCGCTTCGCGGCCTTCGAGATTCTTGGTCTCGCCGGCCGTCAGTTGGCCGGAGGAAACACCGTTGGCGATGCGCCCCTGCTGGTTATAGCGGCGCCCATTGACGGAATCCATGGCCATGGTGCCGGGGCGGCCGTGGTTCTCCGAGGCCAGTTGATGGCGGTCCTGGCTCGCGGCACGCTCGTGCGAGAGTTGGTTGGAAGTCGGCTGGAAATGATTTTCATGCATGGCCGCTTCCTCTTCACGATTGGGGCGCGCCTCGATGCCTCCCGGGCCATTAAAGCTGGTATGAACATTTGCGTTGGTAATGACGGTTCGGTCGACGTACGTGTTGTGCACGATGGTCGTGTTCACGTTCAGGACGGCCCGGTTATAAATGAAGCCTCCGCCGCCCCAATGGCCGCCAACGAAGCCGACGCCGCCGTACCCGAAGCCGTAGTTAATGCCGCCGTAGAAACCGACGTGCGGTCCCCAGTAACCGGCATGCCAGCCGTATAGACCACCCGCAAAACCCCAGTATCCCGGCGTCCACAGCACTCCAACTCGAGGGGGCCTGACCCACACGCCCGGAACCCAGTAATAGCCCACAGGTCCGTAGGCCCAATAGCCGGGCGTCCATAGATAGCCATCGCCTGGGATGGCCGGCTGTTCATAGACCGGCAGAGGCGGCGGTCCAATCCGGACCGAAATACCAACGGGAACTTGCGCAAACGACGCCGCCGGCGCGAGGCAAATCAGCAGCAATAACAGGAAACTTCGGGGTTTCAAAAATGTTCGCATCAATAGGCCTCCGTACGCTTTTTCTGACGTGCGATGCATGGTTGGATCCAATTCCTGGCAGCAGTAAATTGCTTCCCGCGCTGTGACAAGCAGCCGCCTCTCCTGGGCGGCCGGTGGGAACCCAGGTAGCTTGTCCTTCATCTAATTCAACACGGGTCGGCAGAAAATGTCGCTGAGGTCCCCTGCGGAGTTGTCCTGAGGGGCAATGGGACGAAAGGACAGGTTCAGGCCGGAAAGCTGAGGCAGGCCCGGCGAGGCAAGAGGTTCGTAAAGGGCGACGGATGGTATACTAGCCGACTCTTATGGCCAAGGTGACACAAGACGGGCTTGCGGGCATCTCGCCCGAGGTGTTGGCGGGGTACGAACCCGTTATCGGTCTTGAGGTCCATGTGCAGCTGAAAACCGCGACGAAGGCGTTCTGCGCCTGCTCGACGCGCTTCGGCGATCCCCCAAATTCGAACACCTGCCCGGTCTGCCTGGGCTTGCCGGGGGCCCTGCCGGTGCTGAACAAGCGCGCGGTTGAACTGGGCATCCGCGCGGCGCTGGCTTTGCACCTGAATGTGCAGGACTTCTCGCGCTTCGCCCGAAAAAACTATTTTTATCCCGACCTGCCCAAGGGCTATCAGATTTCGATGTACGAATTGCCGCTGGCTACCGGCGGCCATCTGGACATCGAGCACGATGGGCAGATCAAGCGCATCGGCATCACGCGATTGCACCTCGAGGATGACGCCGCCAAGAACCTGCACGAAGGTTTTCCAGACTCCGCGGAAAAAAGCTACGTCGATTACAACCGCGGCGGGACGCCGCTGGCGGAAATCGTGTCCGAGCCGGACCTGCGCTCCCCGACCGAGGCACACGCCTACCTGACCGCGCTGAAGGAAGTGATGCTGTACACCGAAGTGAGCGACTGCAACATGGAAGAAGGCTCGCTGCGGTGCGACGCTAACATCAGCGTGCGGCGGCGCGGCGCGGAAAAATTCGGCACCAAGGCCGAAGTAAAGAATCTCAACTCATTCCGCTACCTGCAGCGGGCGCTCGAATATGAAATCGAGCGGCAAATCGGCGTGCTGGAATCCGGCGGGAAGATCCAGCAGGAAACCCGTTTGTGGAATGTGGCCGCGGGGCGCACCGAGCCCATGCGCTCGAAGGAATTCGCTCACGATTATCGCTATTTTCCGGAGCCCGACTTGCTGCCCTTGCGCATCGGCTCCGCGTGGCGCGACGAAATCGCGGCGGCCATGCCGGAGTTACCGGACGCGAAACGCAAGCGCTTCGTGCGCGAATATGGCATTACCCCGTACGATGCCGGGGTGCTGGCTTCAACCCGGGAGCTTGCGGATTATTTTGAACAGGCGGCGCGCGCGGGAGCTCCGGCCAAGGCCGCGGCCAACTGGATCCAGGTCGAATTGCTGCGCCAATTGAAGGACGCGGGAAAGGAAATCATGGAAAGCCCGGTGCCGCCGGCGGAGCTTGCCGCGCTCATTGCCAAGGTTGAGAGCGGCGAAATCAACGCGGCCTCGGGGAAGAAAGTGTTTGCGCGCATGTTTGAAACCGGCAAGCCCGCTGCGGGGATCATCGCGGCGGAAGGTTTCGCCCAGGTGAGCGACACGGGCGAGATCGAGCGCTGGTGCGGTGAAGTGATCGAAAAGAATCCCGATAATGTGGCCAAGTACCGCGCGGGCAATGAGGGCGTGTTCAAGTTTTTCGTCGGCCAGGTGATGCGCGCATCGCGCGGACAAGCCAATCCGCAAACGGTCAACGACACGCTGAAGCGTTTGCTTTCCTGATCTCAGATCAACTCGCATCATCTCGAGTCAACTCGCATCAAGAGGAGCATCTTCATGTTGAAGGAAGGCGATCCAGCGCCGCCGTTTCAGCTTCGCGCCGACGACGGGAGCGAAATATCCCTGCAGGATTTGCGCGGCAAACACGTCGCGCTTTATTTTTATCCCAAGGCCAGCACCCCCGGGTGTACCGCCGAAGCCATCGAGTTTCGCGAACTGAAGCGCGATTTCGACAAGCTCAACGCCATCGTGCTGGGCTGCAGCGCGGATACGGTGGAATCGCAGGCCAAATTCAAGGCCAAGCAGAAGTTGAATTTTCCGCTGCTCAGCGACCCGGACTTCAACGTGATCGAGGCATACGGGGCGCGCCGCATGAAAAGTTTTCTGGGAAAATCTTATCTCGGCATCGTGCGCAGCACGGTCCTGATCGGCCCCGACGGCAAGGTGGAGAAAATCTGGGCTACGGCCAAATCCAAGGGCCACGCCGCGGAAGTGGTAGAAGCGTTGAAAACGCTACAGTAGAACAGGCTTCAGAGCCTCTTTGGTTTTTGATCGGGGTGAAGTACAAAAGCCAGACGGAAACCCAGCTTACAAACTCACGATGAACTGCCCAGCGCGCTCTTCGATCAGCATGTTATCGATCAGCCGAACGGGGCCAATTCGCACAGCCAGGAGCGCAAGGCAGGCGCCGCGCAACCGCGTTACGGATTCCAGCGATTCCGCATCGACCAGTTCCACATAATCCGGCTCGGCCAGCGGCTCGGTCCTCAGCAGCTCGCGCATCGCGGCCGTTAGCCGCAACGCATCGCGCTCTCCGCGCGCGATGGATGCGCGGGTGGCGTCTAGCGCGCGGAAAAGAATCGTGGCCGCCCGGCGCTCGGCGGGATCCAAGTAGGCGTTGCGCGAGGACATCGCCAGGCCATCCGCCTCGCGCACGATCGGGCACACTACAATTTCCGAATCGAGGTGCAGGTCGCGCGCCATCTGCCGGATGATGCGCGCCTGCTGCGCGTCCTTGCGCCCGAAAAACGCTTTCTGCGGTCGCACGATTTCGAGCAGCTTCAAAACGACCGTCGTGACGCCCCGAAAATGCCCTCGGCGCACGCGTCCTTCGAGGCGCTCCGACAGGCCTTCGACATTCACCCAGGTTCGGAATCCGGGAGGGTAAATTTCGGCGGCCTCGGGCGCAAACAAATAATCGACGCCGGCATCTTCGAGCATGGTGCGGTCCGCCTCGAAGGAGCGTGGATATTTCTGGAAATCTTCCGTGGGACCGAATTGCGAAGGATTGACGAAGATCGATGCGATCACCGGCCGGCATTCGGCGAGCGCCGCGCGGACCAGCGCCATGTGCCCGCCGTGCAGCGCGCCCATGGTGGGAACGAGGCCGGTGGAGAGGCCCTCGGCGCGCGCCTGGCGGGTCAACTGCTTCATCCATTCGATTGTGCGGATGGTTTCCAAAATTTCTTTTCGGAGTTTTCGGCAGCACCGGTTTCGGGCTGCGCGGTTTTTCTCTTCGGCTGGAGACCCACAGGCTGAAGCCTGTGCTACTCAATTCAAGCCCTTGCTGCGCCTGCTTGCTCCCGGTAGTACATGATTAGATCCGTGGAAACTGGTTTTGCGCCCAGCTGCCTGAGCATTGTGGTCACTTGTCCACGATGGTAGCTGGCGTGGTTGGTGAGCTGGTGCAAGGTCTGCCACAGCGGATTGGAAAACGGATCGCCATTAAAACCTTTGTAGTGAATCACGCGATCCAAATCCTGTTGCGTGAGCTTCGAGACGTAGTCGATATAGTACGCGTCCATTTCCTCCAGCTTGGGGCGAATAGCGGTAAGATCCGGATAGTCGGCCCCGGAAAGAAGCTTGTTCGGCGACCGCCCGTGGATTCGTTCATTCCAGGCGAATTCAGCGCCGTACAGGTGCGTCACGGTGTCACGCACGGAACTGAAGCTTGAGCCCAGATTGCGCGTGAATTGCTCGTTCGTTAGCGAGGCGCAGGCGTCCAGCAAGCGGCGATCGGCCCAGGCGTTGTATTGGAACAGCAGGCGTAAGAGTTCAGGCGTAACCATCTAAAATCCTCCGGGCGTGGATTCTAATCCATCCATTTGGCAATCGGGAATGGCGATTACTTGCGTTGCGAAAAGAGCGTGCCGACCTGATCGGCGCGCGCGTGGTACGACTCCTGGTCAGACGGAAAAGTTCCCTGCTGCACGTCGCGGCAGTATTCCGCGGCGGCGCGGGAGATGATTTCTCCCACTTCAGCATAGTGGCGCACGAATTTCGGCTGGTGGCCAAAGCTCATGCCGATGAGGTCATGAATTACCAGGACCTGTCCGTCGCAATCCGGTCCCGCGCCGATACCGATGGTGGGGATGCGCAGCTCGGCCGTGATTCGAGCCGCGAGCTCCCTGGGAATCGATTCAAGCACGATGGCAAACGCGCCGGCGGCTTCCACGGCGCGGGCGTCGCGCAGAATCTGCTCGCCCGCCTCCGCCGTTTTGCCCTGCACGCGGAATCCTCCGAATGCATTCACCGATTGCGGCGTCAGGCCGATATGCCCCATCACGGGAATTTCGGCGTCCACGATGCGCGAGATCAAGTCCAAGCGCCGCTCGCCGCCCTCGATCTTCACGGCTTCCGCGCCGGCCCCTTTCACCAAGCGGACGGCGTTGCGAACGGCCGCGCCCGGGTCATCGTGGTAGCTGCCGAAGGGCATATCCGCCACCAGCAGTGCGTGATGCGTGCCGCGCCGCACCGCTCGCGTGCAGTGCAGCATTTCTTCCATGGTTACGGGCAGCGTGCTTTCGTATCCCAGGGCCACCATGGCCAGCGAATCGCCGACCAGCAGGATGTCCACGCCCGCCTCGTCCAGCAGGCGCGCGGTCGGATAGTCGTACGCCGTCAGACTAGTGATTTTTGCGGGTGAACTTTGTGAGGATACTCCGGACTTTCTTTCGAGGATGCCCGGCACGGTGATCTTGCCATTACCGGCAGAAGGAACAGCGCTCATGACTGCCTCCGGTGCCGCTCCCTGACTTCGGGATACAGCCCATCGACCCCATTCTACCAGATTCGAGCATGCAAGGACGGGGATTTTGCGGACCTCAATTGTGTATACTTTTGCTTAGCCTATTACAGTTCCAACATGAGTCCGCGTCTTTACGGACGGACGCAGGGCGCTGCTTTAGTCGATTGTTTATGAACGCGTGAGGCACGGTCTTAAGCGTTGCGGATATGATGACCAGGAGATTCTCGCAATGATAAAAGCGCAAGGAATTCTCGATCGGCGGCTCAGATTTTACTGTGGCGTTACGCTGGCGGCGCTCCTGCTGATCGGCCTGCCCGTGGTGTGGGCGCAGTACCCGCTGCAATATCCATCGAGCTCCCAGGTGACGAAAGACGGCACCGCGATTCTCGTGGAAGACTACGCGACTCCGCCACTGTCAAGCGCCATGGGCGATCATCCCTACCCGCCGCCTATCGACTATCGCGGGCAACTGGCACGCGTGGTTTCCATGCGTTCGGAGCCGGCCAATGCGACGTTGTCGTCCTCGCGATTTTTTGTCGCCGATATGAACGGCAATCTTTATATTCTGAACAAGGCCACCAAGAAATTCACTCCGTACATCACCTTCGCGGAAATTTTCCCGAGGTACAGCACCGATCGCTTGACTACCGGGGTGCAATCGATCGCCTTCGATCCAAACTACGCCAAAAACGGAAAGTTCTATACGGTGCATACCGAAGATCCATCCAAGCCGGGTTCGGCGCAGCCGACGAACGCGCACATGCCCAGTTTGAATCTTGACGGGTATTCGACCACTCCTGTTGTGAAGCCTCCCGTGGGCGATGTGCAGAATGAATCGGTGCTCGTCGAATGGACCGACACCAACATTAAAAACTCCACGTTCGAAGGAACGGCTCGGGAAATCCTGCGCGTCGGTTTCAGCACGGTGATTCACCCCATGGACGATGTGTTGTTCGATCCGCTGGCCAAGCCCGGCAGCACGGATTATGGAAATCTCTATGTTTCTCTGGGAGACGGCGGTTCAGGAGAGACGCCCGGCGCGATTCAATCGATCCCTCAATCGCTCGATGCCCTGCAGGGCAAGATCATACGGATTACTCCGAACCTCAAGCTGCGCCCGAACGACAAGCTCAGCGAGAACGGTCGCTATCGCATCCCCAGCAGCGGCGCTGACCAAAATCCATTTCTTTCCGTGGCGGGTGCCAGGCCTGAAATTTTTGCCTACGGGCTGCGCAACCCGCACCGCATGGATTGGGATCCCGTGACCAACACGCTGCTGGTGAATGACATCGGATTGCATTCCTGGGAAGAAGTGAACATCGTCACCAAGGGCGACAATTACGGCTATTCGCAGCGCGAAGGAAACGAAATTCTGATCGTCCCCGGAGGCGGCAAAACCGGGACGCAGTCCGACCCTCAGGTTCCCTTTCCGCAGCCGGACCTTCTGAGGGTTGAGGGATTGGAAAAACCCGTCGCGCCGATTTATCCCGTCGCGGTCTATAGCCACAGAGAAGGCGATGCGATTGGAAGCGGCTTCGTGTACCGCGGAAAACGGATGCCGCAGATGGTGGGCAAATATATTTTTACGGACCTGACCACGGGACGGCTTTTTTACTCCGACCTGAAGGAAATGATCGCCTCGCGGAGCGAACGCGGCAAGCAGGCGCCGATTCACGAAATTCGAGTGATGTACAAAAGCCCGTATGACGCCGCCGAAAAGGTCCCCGTGAAACGCCGTATGTACGACATTGTCGCGGAGACCTTCGCGCACAAAGATGGCGTAGTCGATCCGGCCACTCATCAAGGTGTTCTGCCCGGTGCCGCGGCGACCACGGGCGGATGGCGCGGCAAGAATTTTCTGCCCGGCACGGTTGATCCCTACGGCGTCCCCTATGGCGGAGGACGCGCGGACGTACGCTTATCGATGGGCGGCGACGGCGAAATCTACATCATGAGCAAGAGCGACGGGATGATTCGCGTGCTGGCGTCGGTGGTTACGCCACCCCCTGCTGCGTCCAAGCAAGTGGCCTCGCGCTAGGCTCTTCATCGCGCAGACTTCCGTCCGCGCACGAATGCGGCTGGCGAAAACCAGCAGAGGTGAGGGCGGCGCTACTTTTGCTTGTATTGCCGGGCGGGCGTGAAGTACCGTGAATGGAATTCGATCGAACCGGCAGGACTCGATTATCTCGATGACGAGGAGGCGTGATGTCCATCTACCTAAAATTTCGACGCTATTTGCTCCTGGCGGCCGCGGCGACTCTGGCGATCATGGGTCTCGGCTCGGCCCGGGCCACCGATCTGAATCCGGCGGCGCTCAAGCTGGAACTGCCTAATCAGATCAAGTGGGTGGATGACATGAAGAGGGGCGAGAGCACAGCGGTGTTAGCGGGCGATCCCGAAATGCCCGGGCTCTACGTGGAGCTCGTGAAATGGCACGCGCATCACATGAGCCATCCGCACTTTCATCCCAATGACCGCTTCATTACCGTAATTTCGGGAACCTGGTGGGTGGGAACTGGAACCAAATTCGATCCGGACAACACCGTGCCGGTGCCGCCAGGCAGCTTCGTGAAGCATTTCGGCAAGCAGGTCCACTATGACGGCGCCAAGGACGAGGATACGGTCCTGGAAATCGTGGGCGAAGGCCCCGCGACCGCGACACCTGCTGAAGTAAAGTGAAGCGGGGCGCTGCAGCTCTTCGTAGCATCGACTTCGATCTTTTTGCATTTTTTGAGCGGGCGAAAATTAACCCCACAGGCTGAAGCCTGTGCTACTCGATCGGGATTCATCCAACAATGGCTTGGTTTAAGCGCGAAAAAAGACGAATCGAACAGACCACGCCGCCCGATGAGCGCCGGGTGAAGACGGAAGGGCTGTGGTCGAAATGCGAAAATTGCCGGGCCACGGTCTGGAAAAAAGATCTGGACGCCAACTGGCGCATCTGTCCGAAATGCGACCACCATTTCCGGTTGAGCGCCACACAGCGCCTGGAACTGCTGCTCGATTCGCGATGGGTTGAACATGACGCCGCGCTGGCCTCGAGCGACCCTTTGCAGTTCACGGACACAAAACCGTATGCGGCGCGACTGAAAGAGGCGCGCCGAAAACTTGGCAAAGCCGACGCCATCATCACCTCCGAAGGCTTGCTGGGCGGGCATCCCGTGATTTGCTGTTCGATGGAATTCGCGTTTATTGGCGGCTCGATGGGCGCGGTGGTGGGCGAAAAAGTGACCCGCGCGGTAGAAATGGCGATGGCTAAAAAGATGCCGCTGGTCATCGTTTCCAGCTCGGGCGGCGCGCGCATGATGGAAGGGACGATCAGCCTGATGCAACTGGCGAAGGTTTCCGCCGCGCTCGCGCGTCTCCACGAAGTCCGCCTGCCTTTCATCTCCGTTTTAACCGATCCCACCACCGGCGGCGTTACGGCGAGCTATGCCATGCTGGGCGATATCAACATCGCGGAGCCGGGCGCGCTGATTGGCTTCGCCGGTCCGCGTGTGATCGAGCAAACCATCCGGCAGAAACTCCCCAAGGGATTTCAGACGTCGGAATTCCTGCTGGAGCACGGGTTTCTGGACGCCGTGGTGCACCGCAAAGATTTGAAGGCCTATCTCTCTTCCGCCCTCGATTTTTTCCTGGCGTGAACGCATGAATTACGAAGAATCGGTCCAGTACCTTTACAGCCTGGGACGCGAACTGGCGTCTCCGCGGCAGGCCAGCGCCACGAAATTCGATCTGAAAAATATTACCGTGGTCTGCGAACACCTGGGACAGCCGCAGCGCGAGTTCCAATCGGTCCACGTCGCGGGCACGAATGGCAAGGGTTCCACTTCGGCGATGCTCGATTCGATTCTGCGCGCGGCGGGATTGCGCACCGGGCTGTATACGTCGCCGCACCTGGAGCGCATCAACGAACGCATTCGCCTGGACGGCAAGGACATTCCCGACGAGGACTTTGCCGCCGCGTTTACGCGCGTCCAACAGGCCATCGAGGAACTGCTGGCCGCCGGACGTCTGGCCGCGCATCCGACATTCTTTGAGTGCGTGACGGCCATTGCCTTCGTGTATTTCGCCGCCGCGCGCGCGGAATACGCCATCTGTGAAACGGGCATGGGCGGGCGCCTGGACGCCACCAACATCCTGCTGCCGGAAGTTGCGGTCATTACGCAGATTGATTTTGACCACGAAAACTATCTGGGCCACTCGATCGAGGAAATCGCGGGAGAAAAAGCCGGAATCATCAAGCCGGGCGCGCGCGTGGTCAGCGCCGCCGAACACCTGATCGCCCGGGTGGTGATCCGGCGGCGCTGCGCGGAGCAATCCGCTTTCCTGGTGGAAATCGAGAACGCTTTTTATCTGGAAGATGTGACGGCGCAGGACGGTTGCTTTTCGTTCACCGCGATTTCCTACGATTCCGGCGCGCGCACACCGATCGCGCTGAAGCTGCCGGGCCGGTTCCAGGTTCGCAACGCGCTCACCGCGCTGGCCGCTGCGCGCATGCTGGCCGAGCGCGGCGCGCCCATCGACGAACAGGCAATCACCCGCGGCTTCGCGACCGCGAGGTGGCCGGGCCGCCTGGAGAAAATCAGCGAGCGGCCCGAGATTTATGTCGACGGCACGCACAATCCGGCGGGCGCGCGCGAAATCGCCGTCTTCTGGGAACAATTCCTGCCCGGCCGGAATATTTTCCTGATCTACGGTGCCATGCGCGACAAAGCTGTCGACGAGATTGCCGGCCTTCTTTTCCCCCGCGCTGATACCGTGATTCTCACCACGCCCGCGCAGTCGCGCTCGATCTCCGCTCTCCTGCTCGCCGAAATGACGGCGTACCACGCGCGGCGCGCGGAAATTGTGCCGGAACCCGCGCAAGCCCTAGGACGCGCCCTCGAACTCGCGTCTCCCGAAGACGTTATTTTTATTACCGGCTCGCTCTATCTCGTGGGAGATTTGCGACGGGAATGGATGTCACGGAAGGGCGGCCGGTCCGTTTCTTCTTAGGGGCGAAGGCCGGCGGAACAGGAGGGCGACGGACGTTTATTTCGCTACCGCTGGCTGCTTGTGCTTGCCCCACATGTGCGCCATCAAACTACCGCCCTCCATATCGAAGACTTTGTAGGCCCCCAGCTTGACTTGATCGCTCACCAGGAACCACGCCAGCGCGTATCCCCACACAAACAGCGCCCATCTCCATCCGATCGGCGCCATAAATACGCCGTACACCGCGATCAAAGTCGCAAGTGTCTGCGTGCAAAGGACTGCCCAGAACAAAATTGCCGCCGGACGGATGGACCAGAACGGCCGCCGCGTTCGCGTGACGAAGATTGTCAGATGACCCGCGACGGAGAGTTTCAGATACATCAGGGATTGAATCATTTCGCGGTTGAGGTGGAAGACGCGTTCGCCCAGATAGAAAAGTCCGAAAGACGCGAAAACGCCGGCAATGCCCAGGGTACTCGCGACGCCAAGCACCAGGGGCATGTTCCAGGATTCGGGAAGATTGGAATAGTGGACGCGATCGTAGGCAATCGAGAGAATGGCGCCATCATTGAGGATTGCCAGAAGCACGATCATCACGGCCGTCACCGGATAAAAGTTGAACACCAGGATCGAAAGCGTCATAAACAGCAAAACACGAATCGTTTCCGCGATGCGGTAGATGGCATAGCTATTCATTCGCTGAAACATTTTGCGGCTTTCCTTGATCGAATCGATGATCACGGAGAGACCGGGGTTCAGCAGCGCGATATCCGCCGCGGCGCGGGCAGCGTCGGTCGCGCCGGAAACGGCGATTCCGGCATCGGCTTGCTTCAGGGCCGGAGCGTCATTCACGCCGTCACCGGTCATCCCCACGATGTGCTTTTCGGTCCTGCAGAGCACGGACGATGCGGAATTTGTGTTCGGGAAACACTTGAGCGAAACCGTCCGCGTCGTCAATCGCCTTGGCAAGTTGACCCGCGTCATAATTTTTCGACTCGGAAAGAACGGCGGCGTCCACGATGTTTTGACCCAGGCCGAGTTGGCGGGCCATTTCCTTGGCGATGGCGATCTGGTCGCCGGTCACCATCTTGACCTTCACACCCATCTGCGAAGCCGTCGCGATCGTGTCTTTGGAATCTTCCCGCGGAGGATCGAATAAGCGGCAAGACGCCGAGAAACTGCCATTGGCCGCTTTGCCTTGGTTCGAGCGACTCCCAGGGAGCGGAAGCCGCGGGCGGCAAATCCGTTCACTGCCGAGTCAACCGCACGGCCGAACCTGGCTGGCGTCCGCCGCCAGTGCGAGGATCACTTGCACAGCGCCTTTTGTAACTCGGAATTCGAGCCTCCCGGCCCTCGGACGATCGCCTCCGTCCGTTTGTGCACCGGATCGAAGGGTTGGAAATGGACTGTCTTGGTATTCTTCCAGCACGTGGCGGTCCTTCAGGCCACCGAAGACCGCGAGGTCGATCGCGTCCTGGCTGTCCGCGCGGAGATGCAAGCGCCGCAGCCAGGATCGCATCCGCAGGTTGTCACGTTCCGCTCACGCAAAATGGCTCACCCGAGCGTCAACTTGTTCTGCGTCAGCGTGCCGGTCTTATCGGAACAGAGGACATCGATTCCTGCCAGTTCCTCCATCGCAGCCAGGTGCGTGACGATAGCTTGTTTCTCCGCCAGCTTTCGGGCACCGACAGCCATGGTAACGGAGAGAACCGCGGGCATGGCCACTGGCACGGCGGCAACCGTCAGAACCAAGGCAAACTGCAGGGTTGTGAGCATCTTGTCGCCGCGAAACAAGGCCACGGCCAAAATCAGCACGACCAGAGCAAGGGCAATGACGATGAGAAAGTCGCCAATCTTCAGACCGCGCGCTGAAAATGACTGACGGTGTGGGCCGTCTCGACCAGATGCGCCGTCTTGCCAAAGTAGGTATTCTTGCCCGGTGCCGTAGACGAAAGCGCTCGATCTCTCCCTGCTTGACGATGGAGCCCGAGTACACCACGTCGCCCGACTTGCGATCCACCGGCAAGGATTCGCCGGTCAGCGCGGATTGATCCACTTCGATCGGATCGCCGTCCAGCAGACCGCGCATCCGCCGGAACGATTTCGCCGATGCCGATTCGCATCAGGTCGCCGGGCACCAATTCCCTGCGCCGGTATCGTGGTCCATTTCGCATCGCGTTTGACGCGGGCGTGTATAGCCAATTTTGCCTTGAGCGCGGCGATGGCGTTTCCCGCCTGATATTCCTCCCAAAAACCCACTCCGGCGTTCATCAACAACAAGGCGAGAATGATTACGAAATCCTCCCAGTGCCGCACGACTGCCGATAAAATCGCAGCCACCTCGATCATCCAGGGAATCGGCCCCCAGAAATAGGACAGAAATTTCACGAGGGGATTTGTTTTCTCCTCGGGCAGCTCGTTGTAGCCGTATTTGGCCAGCCGGCTTTTCGCTTCGGAACCAGCGAGCCCATCGGCGGAGAAGCCTAATTCCGATTCGACGGATTGGAGCGAGTGCGTGGTCGAGTCTGAAGCAGAGTCAGGCTTTATTTGGGTTTTTTGGATCGGGGCCTTCTGAGGTTCTGGCATTTGAGTGCTCCCAAGATCAGCAAGATGATGGAAACTGCGGGGCACGTATATTGTGGCCCAAGCCGCGGCGCAAGTGAAGAGACCAGTAGAAAATGAAAACGGGGCTCTTCCTAGTTCAACCGAAATGATCGCCTTGGTTGGCGGGATTTTTTACTGCGGCCTGCTCTCCAGGATCCACTCCCGCGCCTTGGCGTCTTCATCCAAACGAAAAATCCTAGTCACGCCGGGAATTACAAAACTGAAAACTCGCAACGTGTGGCGAATCCATTCCACATCGGTTAACACGGCGATGCGCTCCCAGCGCGTGAGGTGCTCCATGCCAACCTTGAAGTCGTCCCACATGGCGCCGGCATCCATTCCTGTAAAGTCGGGGGCAATCCGACAATACAGGCGCAGCTTGCCTGGATGCTTGACCGCTTCCTCGATCGCGGGAATCAGCACAGCTTCGTACTCGCGCTTGGTGACGTGTCCCTGGCAGGAGAAGGCGAGAACCTTGGCGGGAAATCCTTTCAGAGCTTCGATCATTGAACCCTCCTTTTACCTTACCCAGGCGGCAGCACTTCCGGTGTGGGAGTCTCTGGGGCTCGTACGCGGAAGGTTGCTGATCGGTACGCTGACGATACCACTGGCAGCAGCCGGTTCGATCACGGAAACGTTAAATCTTGCATTGCGGCATTGCAGAGCAATCAGAAACCGGCCGGAAGCATGCGGCGCCAAATGGCCGCCGGGCGGCAGCCGGGCGGCGGAAGATGGCCGTTCATCCATGCTCGTATCGAAATGCGACCCAAGTCGACCCGCTCCGCGTATCAAATCGAGCGTATCAAATCGGGTGCGAATCGGCCCAAACTCTGCTAAACTAGCGATCTTTCCATAACTTTGTTCATTGGGTGAGGAGTTGTCATGGCTATGAAATGCAAAATTTGCGGCAAAGGGCCGTCTTTCGGGAATGTGATCAGCCACGCGAACAACACGCGCCGCCGCCGCTGGAATCCAAACCTTCAACGCGTCCGCGCCGTGATCGATGGCGCTCACAAGCAAATTCGTGTCTGCACTTCCTGCATTCGATCCGGCCGCGTCACGAAAGCAGCCTAGCTGGCGTCTTTCCGCATCGGAACATCTATAGGAGACAGCGTGAAGATACCTAGGCGGGGATGGCTCGTGCTGATTGCGGCCCTGGCAATCGCGTCCGGGTGCAAGAAGACAGCACAGCCGGATGAGGGTGTGTGGGGAGTGGTCGACGGCACGCCCATCACGCGCGTCGAAGTCGACAAATATTACCGCACGCAATTAAATCCGGACGCTCCCGAGCCTTCACAGGACGAAGCGTTGTCGCTGAAGCTGAATGTTCTGGACGAACTCATCAACAATCACATCCTGCTGGAAAAGGCTAAAGCTCTGGGCCTGCAGGCGGCCGATGGCGAAGTCGAGGACAAGTTCACCGAATTCAAGAGTCCCTACACCGAGGAAGAATTTCAGCGCCAGCTGAAGGCGCGCGGATACACGGTCGACGATCTGCGGAACGACATCCGGCAGCAACTTTCCATTCAAAAGGTGATCAATCACGAAGTGGTGGCCAAGATCACCGTCACGGATCAGGACGTGCAGGATTTTTACAACCAAAATCGCGCGCAATTCAATGTGACGGAACCGCAGTACCGCATCGCGCAGATTGTCATCACCTCGCACAAGGATCCGGGATTGCGCAACCGCAAAAATGATGACGCTACAACCGATGCCGAGGCCCGGCGCAAGGCCGCGGCCCTCGAGCAGCAACTCAACACCGGCGCGGACTTCGCGCAAATCGCCATGGATTACTCGGAAGACCCGGCGTCCGCGGGCTCCGGCGGCGACCTCGGTTACGTGCCGGAATCTTCCCTTTCGCAGAGCGATCCCGCGCTGAAAAAGGCGGTCATGTCCCTCAAACCCGGACAAATCAGCGGCATCATCGTGCTGCGGGATTCTTACCGCATCTTGAAGCTGGTTTCTAAGGAAGCTCCGGGCCAGCGGGATTTGAACGATCCGGCCGTGCAGCAATCGATTCGCGACAATATCCGTAACCGCAAGGAACAGTTGCTGCGCGCCGCCTACCTGGCCGTGGCGCGGAATAATGCGAAGATCACCAACTATCTTGCGCAACAGGTGGTGGAGTCGGCGGGGAAACTGCCTGTCGTCGTGCCGCCTAAAGCAGCCAGCGACGCTGCTCCGTCTTCCTCAAAATGATTTGCGGGTTTGGTGGTGGTTTGGTAGAGACGGCCTTCAGTTTTTCGTCACGTTCTGGCGTTTCGGCGTTCCTGCATCTGATAAATCAGACATGCTGAACAGTCTGCGGAAAAAGTCCTCGATGTTGTCATTCCGAGCGGAGCGAAGAATCTCTCCTGGGCTTAACTGTCAGAAAAGAAAGAGAGATTCCGCGCTCCGCTCGGAATGATGAGAGGATGGGGCGACTTTCTCCGCACCTTGTGAAGCCCGTCTGACTTGGGTTTAAGTTACAATTGCCAGGATTTCGCCGGCGTTTACGGTTTGTCCTTCGCTTGCCAGCCTTTCCACTTTGCCTGATTTCGGGGAGCGCATTTCGTTCTGCATTTTCATTGCTTCGATCACCAGCAATCCCTGGCCGGCTTGGACTTCTTGTCCCGCGGTGACCAGCACCCTCACAACTTTTCCGGGCATCGGCGCGGTCAGCTGCTGGCGGCCTTCGAGTTCCACTCCCGCGCCGCGCCTGCGCCGCCAGGAACGTGGATCGACGACTTCGACCATGAATTCGCGCCCATTGGTCCGCAGGAGCAGGCCGTTCGATTTCTCCTCGATGGAAACTTCGAGAGATTTCCCGCCGAGAAGTATGGAATAAGCGCCACTCGCGAGGCGGATCGCATCGGCTTCCACCAGACGACCGTCGACCGTGAAGCTCACTCGCGCCGCCGCGTTCGAGTTCGCCGCCGTCGCGAAGTCGACGCTGCGCCGTGCGCCGTTGATTACAATTTCATATTTCATCGTCGCATTTCGCCGGCTTGTTTCATCGCGCCCTCATTCGCTTCGATTGATCTGCTCGAGTCGAGCTTCGCGCTTCCAGCGTGAATCCGCCTCGGTAACGGCCCCGTTCGCGGGCGTCGCTTCGCGCGTGCGGAGCGAATGCAGCAACGCCGCGAGTATCACCGCGTCTTCGGCGTCCGCGTCTAGCGCCTTCGTTTCGTCCCGCGCCAGCAGATGAGGCAGGCGTTCATCGAGCCAGCGCGTGTAGATTTCCCCGCGCAGAAATTCCGGATCGCGAAGAATTCTCTGCAGCAGCCCGCTGTTTGTCTTGATCCCCGTGACCGAGTGCTCCCCCAGAGCGCGGTCCAGGCGCGCGATCGACTCCGCGCGGTTGCCGCCCCAGGCGAGCAGTTTGCCCAGCATGGGATCGTACTCGGCGGAAACCGCGAACCCTTCGTACACGCCATCGTCCAGCCGGATTCCCGGACCGGAAGGAACGCGCCGCGAAAGAATCGTTCCGGGCGACGGGAAAAACTGGTTGTCGGGATCTTCCGCGTAGAGGCGGCATTCCATAGCGTGTCCCGAAAGCGTGATGTCCGCCTGGGAAAAAGGAAGCGCCTCGCCTGCGGCCACGCGGATCTGCAGCTTCACCAGATCCAGGCCGGTGACCAATTCGGTGACGGGATGCTCGACCTGCAAGCGCGTATTCACTTCCAGAAAATAGAAATTGCGCTCGGCGTCCACCAGAAATTCCACCGTGCCCGCGTTGGCATAGCCCGCCGCATGTGCCAGCCGCACAGCGGCTTCGCCCATGGCGCGCCGCAATTCCGGCGTCATGATTGGAGAAGGCGATTCCTCAATCACTTTTTGATGCCGCCGCTGAACGGAACACTCGCGTTCGCCAAGATAAACAATGCCGCCGCGCGTATCGACGAGAATCTGGATTTCAATGTGGCGCGGCCGGTGCACATACTTTTCCAGATAGAGTCGCGCATCGCCGAACGCGTTCTGCGCTTCCGATCCGGCGTCGCGCCATGCGGCAGCCATCTCGGAATCCGCCGTCACCAAGCGCATGCCTTTTCCGCCGCCGCCCGCCACAGCTTTCAGCAGCACCGGATAGCCAAGCTCGCGCGCAATGGCGCGGGCCGAAGGTAGGCCTTCGATTGGGTCCTGGGTCCCCGGCACCATGGGCACGCCGGCTCGCGCGGCGAGTTGGCGCGCCGCGGTTTTCGATCCGAGGCGCTCCATTGCTTCGGCTGAAGGGCCGATGAAGGTAAGGTTGTTGGCTGCGCAAGCGCGGGGAAGCCCGGGATTTTCGGCGAGAAATCCATATCCTGGATGCAAAGCATCGCACCCGGCCCGGCGCGCGATCTCCATCAACGTGTCAATGCGAAGATAGCTTTCGCGGGAGGGAGCGGGCCCGGCGCGGTAGGCTTCATCGCACAGCAGGACATGCAACGCCGCGCGGTCCGCGTCGCTATAAACCGCGGCGGACCTGATGCCCATTTCGCGGCAGGCCCGCGCGATCCGCACGGAGATTTCCCCGCGATTGGCGATGAGAATTTTCTTGAACATGCGACAATGTTTAACTCGAAGCGCATTTTAGCACGCCGCCAGCAGACATCCGACACCGTGCGTGGCCACGGCGGCAATCCGCCGGAACCGGAATACGGCCGTGGACACGGCGCCGGCGCGGAACGATAATTCCCTTCCGAAACCATGAGCACAGGCGGCAACGCGAATCGGCAACCGGAACACCTGCTGGGCGCCTATCTCTTCGCACTTTGCGCCTACCAGATCGGAATTTATTGCTGGCCCAGCGGGCCGCCGTTTATTCTCGATCCGCGCGCCGGAATTCCCGTGCTGCTGATTAATCATTTTTCTTTCGACAACAAAGTAATTTACCCGGTGGAGTGGATTACAGCGACCTGGCTCGTGGTCGCCGCGGCCACGATTTTTTTTCGCGGGAGACTCCTGAAGCCCTACCTGATCGTGGAAGCCATCCTGGCCGCGCCCACGGCCTACTACATCAGCGTGCTCGCCAGACGGCATGGTGGCGATTTCGCGCCGGGATTCAAGGACCTGGTTCTGACGGCGATCTTGTTTACTGTCTTTTCGCTAATTCCGATGGGGATAGCCATCCAACGTTTAAACGCAGGAGAAAAATAGTTTGCATGCAGCCCCGGAGCAGTTTTGCTCTCGCTTTGGAAGGCCCATCTAAAAAGACACTACAGCGGAATGTTGCCGTGCTTTTTCCTGGGGTTGGTGTCGCGCTTGGTTTCCAGCGAGCGCAGGGCGGCGATTAATTTCATGCGCGTTTCGGAGGGCTCGATTACGGCGTCAATGTAGCCGCGTTCGGCGGCCACATAGGGATTGGCGAAGCGCTCGCGGAATTCGGCGACTTTTTCGGCGCGCAGCCGCTCGCGATCGCTCTCCGGCGCGCGTTCGATTTCGCGTTTGTAGACGATGTTGACCGCGCCTTCCGGGCCCATCACCGCAATTTCGGCCGTGGGCCACGCGAAATTCGCGTCGGTGCGGATGTGCTTGCTGGACATCACGCAGTAGGCCCCGCCGTACGCTTTCCTGGTAATCACCGTCAGCTTGGGGACCGTGGCTTCGGCGAACGCGTAGAGCAGCTTCGCGCCGTGTCGGATGATGCCGTTCCATTCCTGCTGCGTGCCGGGCAAAAAACCGGGCACGTCTTCGAACGTGATGAGCGGAATATTGAATGCGTCGCAGAAACGTACAAAGCGCGCGCCCTTTACCGACGCGTTGATGTCCAGCACCCCCGCGAGGACCGCCGGCTGGTTGGCCACGATGCCCACCGACTGGCCGCCCAAGCGCGCGAAACCCACAACGATATTTTTCGCGAAATGTTCCTGGACCTCGAATAAATATTTATCGTCGGCGATCGCGTGGATCACATCCTTCATGTCATACGGCTGCATCGGGTCGACCGGAACCATCGAATCGAGAGCGGAGTCCGCGCGATCAGCGGGATCGTCCGTGGGACGCCGGGGCGCGTCATCCAGATTGTTGAGCGGCAGAAAACTCAAGAGCTCTCGAATCATGGCCAGGCATTCGGCGTCGTCCCGGGCGATGAAATGCGCCACGCCGCTGGTCGCATTGTGCGTCATGGCGCCGCCCAGATCCTCTTTCGAGACATCTTCGTGCGTGACCGTCTTGATCACGTCCGGTCCGGTAATGAACATGTATGAGGTGTCGCGGGTCATGAAAATAAAATCGGTGATGGCCGGGGAGTACACGGCCCCGCCGGCGCACGGCCCCATGATCGCGCTGATCTGCGGGACAACGCCGCTGGCCAGCGTGTTGCGCAGAAAAATATCGGCATAGCCCGCGAGCGAGCGCACGCCCTCCTGGATACGCGCGCCTCCCGAATCGTTCAGGCCGATGACGGGCGCGCCGTTGCGCATGGCCAAATCCATGATCTTGCAGATTTTCAGCGCGTTGGTCTCCGAGAGCGAACCGCCGAACACGGTAAAATCTTGCGCGAACACATAGACCAGGCGGCCGGCGATGCGCCCGAACCCGGTAATGAATCCGTCCCCAGCTGGCCGCTGCTCCTGCATGCCGAAATCCTCAGAGCGGTGGACCACGAATTTGTCGAACTCCTCAAACGTGCGTTCATCCAGGAGCAGCGCGACGCGTTCGCGCGCGGTCAGCTTTCCGGCTTTGTGCTCGCGCTCGCGGCGTTCCGGGCCGCCTGCGGCTTCCGCTTCGGCGCTGCGGCGGCGCAATTCGGCGATCGGATCGTTCGGTTTCGTATCGTTGGTCATAATTTTTAGCCGAGCTTGGCTTCGGTGGGACAGGCTGAAGGGTGTCCTACCGGCGCGCGACTAGCATAAGTGGATTGCGGGAAATTCGGGCTAATTTTTTTCGAATACGCCCGGATGGAGAGTGCTGGGAAACTCGATTTCCGGCGGCGGAAACTCAGCATTGCCCACTCCGAGAATCCGCACGGCGAGCTGAGTTGCAAGATAGATGCACAAGAGAAGAAGAACGGTTCCAAGAACCAGGTCGGCCCCAACGGCAAGAATACGCAGCGGAATCTCTTCGATGGATACAGCCAGGATGGTGCCCTGGACCAGCGCAATCATCGAGGCCAGCGTCAGCGCGGCCGCGCCAAGCACGGCCGCTACGGACGCAAGAATTCTCACGCCCACTGGAAGCTCCCGCGGCAATTTTTCCGTGAAGTGCGATATGCCGCCCTGGAAGAGACCCGGCTTGACACAGGAATTTTAGTGCAGGCCCGACCAGTCGTCCGCAACCAGGATCGAATTGCTGGGATTGGACGGATCGTACTTCACGCTGGCAGACTGGCCGCAAGCGATGCGCTCGAGGCACAGGCGCTCTTCGAGCCCGGTAACGTCTTGTGCGGTTTCGTAGGTGACTCCCGCGATGGAGTAACTGTATCGCACCAGGCGGCGCAACCCGTTGCCGTCGAATCCGGAAGCGGCATCCTTGCGGCGCGGGGACTTTGCCGAACTCTGCGCGGGGGCGACCGCTCCCTGCGACTCGACCAGCTCGACGACAAGCCCCTCCACGATACGACCAACTTGATTGAGTTGAGACCTGCGCCGGCGTTCTTCGTCTTCCGGGTCCGGTGGTTTTTGGAAATATTGACGCAGGGCCACGCCCGCAACCGCCACGACGAGCGCTGCGGCGCCCAAAGCGATCCGCCAATCGATTCCTAAGTGCCTCAACTTACCGGATCGCGCCTGGCCGCCGGCTCAGTCATGGAACCCGGCGTCTCCGGCGCTCTCTCCTAGTTTCTAAAAAATACTTTTGCGTCGCCGCGAAGAATCGTTTTGCGCAATCGTCCCCTGCGAACTTAAGCGCAGACCGCGCAATCAAACCGCGGGATCGACAGCAGGATTTCGCAACGTGCCGATTCCGGGAATCACGACTTCCACCACGTCACCGGCTTTCATCGGACCGACGCCAGCCGGAGTGCCGGTGGCGATCACGTCGCCGGGCAGGAGGGTCATGACCCGTGAAATCCAGGGAATTATAACATCAATGGGAAAGATCATAGCGGTCAACGGGGCGTGCTGTTTCCTTACGCCATTCAACCGAGTCTCAATTGTTTCTTTGGTAAAGTCAAACTCGGTTTCCATCACAGGACCGAGGGGACAAAACGTGTCAAAGCTCTTGGCGCGCGTCCATTGCTTGTCGAGGGCCTGGTAATCGCGAGCGCTGACATCGTTGAGCAGCGTGTATCCGGCAACGTACGGCCGGTAGTCTTCGCCATCGCGCAAGTTGTGACACTCGCGGGACATGATCACGGCCAGTTCGCCTTCATAGTCGATGCGCTGCACCCCGCGCAAAAGGACGATGGGATCCTCCGGCGCCAGAAGCGAAGAGGGCGGCTTCAGAAAAATCAAAGGCTCCTTGGGAGGCGCATTGTTAAACTCAGCGGCGTGGTCCACATAGTTCCTGCCGAGGCAGACGATCTTGCTCGGCGCGACCGGAGTCAGCAGCTTCACGTCCGCGAGCGGCCATGACCGGCTGGTCACCTCCCACTTCCCCACGATGTCGCCGGAAACTTCGCGAACGGTCTCGCCGGAAATAACGCCCTGGAAAATTTCCGATGATGGAGCGGTCTTTCCTTTCAATTGAAAACGGCAGAGTTTCATTGAGTCCTTTTTCCTTCTTGAGGGATTTGACAGATTAGTGCGGACGGTGCCGGCTGGCGGCCACCATGTTTTCGCGCGAGTGCACGATGTGCTCGTGCCGAACTCCCGCGCACATCAGGAACACCCAATCGAGCACCGCAACGAAGCCGTAGGACACCGCGCCAAGCATGAACAGGTTGAAGGCTCCAATGCGGCTTTCGAGCAGGGTGAATTGCGTTTCCGCGAAAAGATACGTCACGGTCAGAACCGCCCAGGCCGCCAGTCCCGTGGCGAACAATCTCGCGGGCTTGCGCGGGAATCGGAGCACCGGAATAGCCATGACCGCGATCAAAGCCCCGCCGGCTATCAGATTCCGCGTTTCCGCGAAACGTTCCAGCGAGGAAATCCGATTGGCGATGGCCAGCCACCCCAGTAGAACTACCGACAAATAAATGCCCGTGAGGATGCCCGTGCGCAACCACGCGATGCGCAGCCACAAAAACCACCTCACGCCCGGGAGCTTGGTTCGGGACGCCATTCCATTCTTCCTCGAACGTCACCTTAAGGGACGTCCACCTCGACTGCGGCACTTTTAGGGCTTTCGTTGCCGGCGCGGTCTAGCGCGGAAACTCGGTAGTAATATCGCCTACCGGGCATTACTGACATATCATGAAACGTCGGACTCGGCAATATTTCCGTGCTGATGCGCTCGCCGGGGGCGCTTTCCACATCGCTCCGGTAAACGTAATAACCCGCCAGATCCGGTTCAGGACTAATGGCCCACGATAGTTCGATGTAAGCAGGCACCCGGGCGGTTGCGGGAATTATGGAAATTTCCAGGCCGGTGGGAGCGGCGGGCGGAAAAACGTCGCGCGGCGTAACGATAGCGGGCGCGGAGTCGGCGGATTCCACAAAGTCCGAACCGAACTGCTCCACGCTGCGCACGGTATATAAATAGGTCGTTCCGAAGTCGAAGCGCGGATCGCTAAAATCGGCGGTGGTCGAAGTTCCCTCGAGTTCCAGCGGGGTTTTCAGCTTAGCCTGAGATACATCCGGCGGAGGAATCTCCTGAGCCGATTCGGTTTGCGCGCGATACACGCGGTACACGCGCGCCGAAGCCCCCGGCGGCACTGGGGTTTGCGTCCAATGCAACACCAGTGCCGGTTCCGTGACATCCACCCGGACGTCGCCCGGGGCTACGAGTGGCGAGTAAATCCGCGCTGTGACGATGTTCGAATCCGCCGAGGCGCGCGCCTTCGTCTCGCTGGTGCGAACCTTGTACGCCACGGATGAGCCGGACGGCAGGGTGAAAGCCTCAGGAGCGAGAGTATCGCGAAACTCGATATGGCCTGCCTTCAGGTAGGTGTCCACTTGTTCGAAAGGAATCGTGTACGCCAAACGCCAGGGCGTCTTTTTGTCGGGCGCCGCTCCCGGACGGAGCATGGCGCGGTAGATTTCGATCGTCGGGTGTTCGGCCAGGGCTTCGCGATCCATCGATCGCGCCGGCAGCGTGAAAGAAAGTTCGAACGCTTTGCCGTACTGGCGCGCGGCAAGGTCCGTGACCGTAACGGGAACCACGGGATGGCGCGCGGTGGGTTCGCCGGGCGCCGCGCACCCCGCCACGAGAGCCCACGCCAGAAGACAAACCGCGAGGGAGAGAGGCGCGGCGGCGCGGGTCATCTCTTCACCATCGTCAGCATCGCGTCAGAGAATGTACCGGCTGAGGTCCTGATTCTTCACGATATCGGCAAGCTGTTTGGTGACGTAAGGCCCGTCCACTTTCACGCTCTTTTTCTTCATGTCCGGAGCCTCGAAGGAAATCTCGTCGAGGACCTTTTCGAGGATGGTGTGGAGGCGGCGCGCCCCGATATTTTCCGTTTGCTCGTTGACCATTACGGCGTAGCGCGCGAGGGTGGCGATGGCGTCCTCGGTAAAATTCAGCTTGAGCCCTTCGGTGTCCAGCAGCGCGACGTACTGCTTGATCAGCGCGTTCTTGGGTTCCGTGAGGATGCGCACGAAATCGCCCTCGGTGAGCGCCGTGAGCTCCACGCGAATCGGCAGCCGGCCTTGCAGCTCGGGGATCAGGTCCGATGGCTTGCTGATGTGAAAGGCTCCCGCGGCGATAAATAAAATGTGGTCGGTGCGAATCATGCCGTAGCGCGTGTTGACCGTCGTCCCCTCGACAATCGGCAGAATATCCCGCTGCACGCCTTCGCGCGAGACGTCGGGTCCGTGGCCGGACTCGCGTCCGGCGATCTTATCGATTTCATCGATAAAGATGATGCCCATCTGCTCGGCTCGCTCGACGGCCAGACGCGTCACTTGATCCATGTCGATCAATTTGTTTTCTTCTTCTTGAATTAAATAATCGAAGGCCTCGGCGACGGTCATCCGGCGGCGCCTTTTTTGCTGGCCGAATATTCCCGAAAGCATGTCCTTGACGTTGATGTCCATTTCCTCGACGCCCTGGCTGGAAACAATTTCAAACGCGGGCGTGGAACGCTCGCGGACTTCGACTTCCACCAGGCGCTGGTCGAGCTTGCCGTCGCGCAACTGCGCGCGAAGCTTTTCGCGCGTGCGGTCCATCTGGTCGCGGCGCGGCGGTTCGGCCGGAGGCGTGGAGGAGCCGATCGAATCAGGCGAATCGGGCGGAGGAGGCGTGGCAGGAAGCAGCAGATCGAGCACGCGCTCTTCCGCGGCGTGTTCGGCGCGTTCGGCCACCTCGTCGAGCTTTTCCTCGCGCACCATGTCGATCGAGGTTTCCACTAGATCGCGCACCATGGATTCCACGTCGCGCCCGACGTAGCCCACCTCGGTGTACTTGGACGCTTCCACCTTCACAAAGGGACACCCGGCCAGGCGCGCGAGGCGCCGCGCAATCTCCGTCTTTCCCACTCCGGTGGGGCCGATCATCAAAATGTTTTTGGGTAGTACGTCTTCCGCCATTTCCGGCGTTAGCTTCTGGCGGCGGACGCGGTTGCGCAGGGCAACGGCCACGGCGCGCTTGGCCGCGGCCTGTCCAACGATATATTTATCGAGCTCGACGACGATTTCGCGCGGAGTGAGCTCGTCGAACGACGGTTCAACCGCGGGCTCGGGTCCGTTCTGCTCGCCGGGAAGATAGATCACCATAGTTTAGATTCTGCTCCTCATCTCACCAATACGCCAGCGGCCGAACCCGGTTTCACCAGCAAGATCCGACAGTCATCCCGTTGCGCCATTCCCAGCGACGCGAGCAATCTGCTTTTGATTGCGGCCCGGGCGGAAAAGCAGATTCCTCGCTTCGCTCGGAACGACAAACAACCCGGATGCTGGTTTCTTACGTCAGAGCTCCTCAATCGTGAAATTCGCGTTCGTGAAAATACAGATCTCGCTGGCAATCCTCATGGCTTCCTGCGCGATCTCCTTCGCTGGAAGTTTCGTATGTTTGGCCAGGGCCCGGGCAGCGGCCAGCGCGTAGGGTCCGCCCGAGCCGATGGCGCAGATGCCGTCGTCCGGTTCGATCACGTCGCCGTTTCCGGAGACCAGGAATGTGGATTTCGGGTCGGCCACAATCAGCAGCGCCTCAAGATGCCGCAAGGCGCGGTCCTTGCGCCATTCCTTGGCCAACTCCACCGCGGATTTCGCCAGGTTGCCCTGATGCTCCTGTAGTTTCCCCTCGAAGCGCTCAAAGAGAGAAAGCGCATCGGCGGTCGAGCCGGCAAAGCCGGCCAGAATTTTTTCGTTGAACAAGCGCCGCGTCTTCCGCGCGGTGTGTTTCATGACGTGCTCGCCCATGGTCACCTGGCCGTCCGCGGCGATCACCACTTTGTTATCGCGGCGCACGCACAAGACCGTCGTGCCATGTATCGGCGGAAAATTCTTGCTCGTTGGCATCAGAAGATTATAGCGCGACCTGCGACTGTGACCAACGCGGGGTTGAGATCAATCCAAAATACGTGCGAAATACGCGAGCGGGTCCCTTGATACTTGACTGATACTCTACACCTAAACTTGCGCCACCGGCTCGGCTGGAACTTCCGGCTCGACGCCGCGCCAGCCGACCGAGCGGCCCTGCACCGCGCCCATAACCGAGCGGAACAGCACGTAGTACATCATCTGGCGGTAATAGAAACGTTGCAGCAGCAGCGGCCAGAGCAGCGACCAGTCCTCGTGCCGTTCCAGGGTGAACGCCACAATACAGGTCAGAAAATCGATCAGCATAAACCCGATAAAAAATACCAGCGAGCGCTGCACGTCCGCGGCGGTGTAGAACTGCGGCAGGTGCGAAAAGTGGAATTGCGACGCGCCATACAATGCCAGCGAGCCTAGAAACAGAAGATCGATCACCGGAGAGAACAGCGGCAACAGGAGCTGAAACAGAAACATGTTGGGCAGAGCGATCCATCCGAGGGTCCCGTATTTCTGGCGCCCCAGGGTGTCGCGATGCTTCCAGAAAGCCTGCAGCGTGCCGAAGGTCCAGCGGAACCGCTGGCGAATCAGCGTGGACGCGGTTTCCGGAGCATTGGTCCAGCCAATCGCTTCTTCCTCATAATCGATTTTCCAGCCCGAGCGCCGGATCGTGATGGTCAGATCGGTGTCTTCCGCGACGGTGTCCGCGCTGAATCCGCCGGAATCGTTAATGGCTTCCGCGCGCCATGCGCTGAGCGCGCCGGGAACGACGGGAATGCAATTCAGCAGATCGAAGGCGCGCTTTTCCAGATTCTGGCTGGTGACGTATTCGAGCGCCTGCCAGCGAGTGAGCCAGCTGATGCGGTTGCCCACTTTCACGTTTCCGGCGACCGCGCCAATCAGGGGATTCACAAAATGCCTCACCAGCTTGCTGATGGCGTCCGGCTCGACCGCGGTGTCGGCGTCGATCGTAACGATAATGCCGCTGGATGCCTCGGCCAGCGCGTGCGAAAGCGCCGCGGGCTTTCCGGAATTCGGCTGGTGCATGATGCGCACGGCGGGATTGCGCCCGAACTGCCCGTCGAGCAGCTCCCCGGTGCCGTCGGTCGATCCATCGTCCACGACAATCACTTCCAGCCGGGGATAGTCGGACTCCAGCACGGAGTTCACCGTGTACACAATGACGTCTTCCTCGTTGTAGGCGGGAATCAGAACGCTGACGATGGGCTGAAAATCCGGCTGATCGGGAGGCGCGGGCCGGAATTTTTCCACAATGGCGAGAAGCCCCACGATGATCGCGCGGCAGCTTACCAGGCCGATTCCCAGCACGAAAATAAACGCCACGCTCAGGCGCGACCATTCATACATCGTGAACATCAGGCCATCGACGCGCGCAAACACCCGCTCGCGGAACGTCAGCGGCGGCATCAATTGCGCGCGCGTTTGCCCAACAAGCTCCGCGACCGGAACGATCTTGAATCCCGCTGCGCGCAAGCCATCGATAATTTCCGGCAACGCCTTCACGGTTTGCGCGCGATTGCCGCCGCCATCGTGCAGCAGCACGATGTTGCCTCCGTCAGAGCGCGCCTGTTCGAGGACGCGCTGCACAATTACGGACGCCGGCGCCGGAGGCACCCCGCCGGGTTCGCCCCAATCGTGCGGATCGATCCGCGCGCCGACAATCAAGTAGCCCATGGATTGCGCGATCGGAAGTTCGGCGACCTCGTCGGCCGTTTCCGGCTGGTGGTCGATGCCGTACGGCGGGCGGAACAGCAGCGTCTTTACGCCCAGCGTGCTGTTCAGAAGGCGCTCGGTGACATTCAGCTCGACGTCAATCTGCGTGCGCGAGATTTCGTTCCAGCGCGGGTGTGTATAGGTGTGATTGCCGATTTCGTGGCCTTCGGCATATTCGCGGTGGATCAATCCCAGCGCGTCATTGGCGCTGCTTCCGATCACGAAGAACGTCGCGGGCGCCCGTTTCTCCTTCAAAATGTCAAGAATTTCCGGCGTGTACGTCGGGTCGGGACCGTCATCGAAGCTCAGCGCGATCTTGTAGGGCGCGGCGCCCATCTGAAAAATCCGATAGGACGAGGGAACCTTTTCATATTTGTCTTCGACAATGTTGCCGCTGGCGGGATCGAAACGAATCGAGCGCTTCCCTTTTTGCGGCGTGTCCGCAAAACGCCAGATGTCGCCGTCGCCTTCCAGGATCAGGTCGTAGCCCGGCGGCATGTCTTCGAGTCTCGCGCGGTCCGCATCCGTCGGGCGCGCGTTATCCCAGATCGACCACAGCGAAGGATCTTCCGAACCCAGCCTCCAGATTGCCGTGCCCTGCACGCCCACGCGTTCCGCCGCGCGCAGCTCGTTGTAGGCCGTCACTCCGTCAAGCATCCACACACGATGGACAACGTTATGCTCATCGGAATAGGAGAAGTAAGGATTGAGCGAATCCGAATCGAATTGGACCTGGGCCTCGGATTCCACCGAAGTAACGATGGATTCCTGAAAGCTCTCGACCTTGGCCTGTTCATGCGCCTTCAGCCCCTCTTTGCTGGGCCAGTCATAGGCGTAGTTGGCGACGCCCATCACCAGCTTGGAGGGCGGCACAAGCTTGGTAATGGCCTCGATGTTTTTCACGAACCAGTCCTGCGCGGCGATCGGCCCCGGCCCGGACGTTCGCCAGTGCTCGTCATAGTTCATCAGGATGACCGCGTCGGCGGACTTCCCGATTGCGGCGTAATCGTAGATCCAGTCCGCCGCCGGCAGGCAAACCATGAGTTTCAAATCGGAGTTGTGCAGGTCGCCAGCCAGCTCGGCGATGAACCCGCTGAAATCTTTCTGGCTTTTGTCTGGAATTTCCTCAAAATCGACTACCAGCCCGGCAAAGTGATTTTGTGTTAGATACTGGACCGCTTGCTGCGCCAGATGTCCGCGCGCGGCAGGTCTCTTGAGCATGGCGGCCATTTCGTCCGTCAGCCAGTTGGTGCCGTCGGAATTGTTGAGCAGCGGCATGGTGGGGATTTTGATTGGCGGGTTCTGCTGCAGGAGCGTTTGCTCCCAGGCCATGAGTTTCGGATCGGGCTCGACGTCCAGGCGGCCGGTCGAGGTAATCGAGTGCAGCCGCTCCGGGATCAGCAGGTCGATGTCCCGGAAATGCTGCTGCAAAGCGGCCAGCGACGTGGGGTCCCAGCTGACGTAAAATGCGGCGCGCACCGGATCGTAGGCCGCGGGCATCTGGCCGAGCGATTCGACCCGGCGCTGGCGGCCGGTTCGTTTCAGCGTGATGCGCGCCCGTGCCTTTTCGAGGACGGGATGCAGCGCCGTGCGGTTGGTGGGAAGCAGCGGCACCGGCAAACGCGGGCTGACCAGAACGTTAACTAGAAAAGTAATAGCTAGTAAAGTAAAAAGGGCGCCGCTGATTTCCAGAATACGGCTGGTTCGCCGCCACCGGCGGCGCTGCTCATCGTAGAATATGGGCTTGCGCGGCTTCATTTCATCCACTCGGGACAGCCGTCCGTCGGAACGGCTTCGATGACCAGTTCACCTGCGCCACAACCCTGCGGCCAGCAAGGCACGATCATACCTGCCTCGCCCGGCGGCGTCACGGTTCTTTGCATTCATGCGTTCCTAGCCGCAATCGCCGGGCTGGCCCTGCGCCTGGTGTTCGTCCGCTGGTTTCCGCTCACCACCGACGACAGCGTGATGTATCTTCAACTGGCGAGCAATTGGGTCCATTACCATGTTTTTGGATTGTCGCTGAAAGGCCAAGTGCTTGCGACAGACCTCCGAATGCCGGGGTACCCGGCCTTTCTCGCCGCAGTAACGCTCTTCTTTAGACGCTCGATCCGGGCAATTCTGTTGTCTCAGGCCGCCCTGGACATTCTAACCTGCTTTTTGACGGCTGCGCTCGCCGCGGCGTTAGCGCCCGCCGACAGCCGCCGGCGCGTCTGGATCGTAGCGCTCTGGGTCGCCGTAACGTGCCCATTTGTAGCCAATTACACAGCCGTCGTGCTGACCGAAGCCCTGACGGCGTTTCTTACAACCGCCGCGTTGGCCTGTTTTGCTTTGAGCTTCAGAGGGCAGCTCAGCCAGCTAAGCCTCCGTCTCGGACGGAACTGGAATTCTCCAATCGCATTCGCGCTCCTGGGAGCCCTTCTGACCGGAATAGCGACGCTGGTGCGGCCCGAGATGCCGCTGCTTCTGGCTGTTGCTATGCTCGTTTGCGGATATCGCGCCTGGACGACGCTCGGCCTCCGAAGGTCGATGGTGTTCGTTGCGGCCATGGCGGGGGCGTTCTTGTTGCCGCTCGTGCCGTGGGCTGCGCGAAATGCTGTCTCCCTGCACAAACTGCAAATCCTTGCGCCGCGCTATGCTAATCGCCCCGGGGAATATAACCCGGTGGGATTTTACGCCTGGACGGGTACGTGGCTGGAGCGCTATCGCGATATCTTCTTTACTGTCTGGGACATCGGTGAAGACCGCATGGACGTTGAGGACCTGCCGGCCTCCGCTTTCGATTCTCCAGAGGAGAAGGCGCGCGTCGCCGATTTGATCGCGCAATACAATGACAGTCCGCAACTCGATATTTCTCCGGAAGTCGACCGCCAGTTCGCCGATATCGCCCGCGAGCGCACGCGGCGGCATCCGTTGAGAACCTATTTGCGCGTACCTTTCGAACGCGCCCTGACGATTTGGTTCACGCCCAGGACCGAGTTGTTGCCAATTGACGGAAAATTCTGGCCATTGCGCGAGGAATGGGAAGACTCGCCCGCCGATGTGCTGGTGACCGGAGGTTTTGCGCTATTAGGTTATCTGTACGTGGCGCTGGCAATTGGCGGGGTCTGGAGGGCGTGGCGAAGCTTCCGGGAACGAGGTCCGACGGGTCGGCTATCCGGCCCGAATGTCTGGGGAATTACGCTGGTGCTTGGGTATTTTCTTGTTCGAACGGCGTTCCTAACTACCGTCGAGGCCCCCGAGCCTCGCTACGTGGTCTCGTGTTATCCGGCGCTTTTGGCCCTGGTCGCGTTGCTCGGAGTTCGAATCAGCAGTAAACGCGCGGCATAGATCCTTGGCAAACTCCGGCGAGTTCGCCGGACCGCGATTCATTACATCGAAACCCGAAAATCCGGAAGGACACTTCCCGAAGGGCGCCTGTGAGAGGCTTGCTGATCGCGGCGCTGTTTGTGGCTTGCCCGTACTTATGGGCGCGCTTTTTTCGTCAGGAGCGCGAGCCCTGACAAATTTACGCCCAAGCCTTCGCGTTTTGCGGGAAGAGCGCATACAATGGCCGTTTCCATGCCGCGGCCAAACGATTCACGGGAACCGGTTACCGAAGCTGAGGTCGTCGCGCAGCTAGCCAGGTCGCGCAAGCCGCAGAGCCTTCGCGAAATCGCGGCGGCGCTGGGGTTGCGGCACTCGGGGCGCCGCGCGCTGGTGAAGCTTGCGCGAAAAATGAAAAAACGCGGGGACATTCACGAATACCCAAACGGGCGCGTGGGCTTGCCCAAGGAGAAACAGGGCGCGCAATTCGCGCCACCGCCGGAAAAGAAAATGCAGCCCCAGCCCGGGCAAAGAGGCGCGCAGGCGCCGCAAAAGGACGGGCAGCGCCGAAGCGGTTCGGAACCGCGCCCGGAATCGCGGCCGGCAGTGAGGCCGGAAGCGAATCAACTGACCGGGCGGCTCGTCGCGCATCGCGACGGATACGGGTTCGTCGTGCCGGACACGCCACGAAAAGATCTGGAGGGGGATCTCTTCGTCGGGCGCGACAACATGGGAGACGCCATGCACGGCGATCATGTTCTGGCGAGCATCGAACACCGCAAGCGCTTTGGCGCCGGGGCCGGACGCGCCGAGGGCCGCATACTGCGAGTGATCAACCGCGCGCATGAAACGGTCGTGGGACTCTTCCGGTACGGCTCGCGCGGCAACACCGTTGCACCGTACGAATCGCGTCTGCTGCAGGAAATTATTATTCCGCCCGGCGATGAACTGACGCCCGAACTGCAAGGCAAACTCGGGCAACACCAACCCAAGCGTGGATTCCGGATTCCGGAACTGGACGGCGCGGTGGTGAATGTGGAGCTGACCCGCTTCCCTCGCGGAGGAGTTGCCCCGGCGGGACGCGTAATCGAGATCCTCGGGCATCCCGGCGACTTTGGCGTGGACGTCGAGATTCTGATCCGCAAACATCATCTGCCGCACGAATTTTCGGCGGAAGTGCTGGCGGAAGCGGCCGCCGCGGCGCATGCCGTGAGCGATGCCGAGCGCGACGGACGGCGAGACTTCCGCGAATTGCCGATTGTCACGATTGACGGGGAAACGGCGCGCGATTTCGACGACGCGGTGTATGTGAAACGCCTGGAAAACGGCAACTGGCAATTGCAGGTGCACATCGCTGACGTTTCGCATTACGTTCGGCGCGGATCGGCGCTGGACAGCGAGGCGCGGCTACGCGGCACTTCTGTCTATTTTCCGAATCGCGCCGTGCCCATGTTGCCCGAAGAGCTTTCTAACGGAATCTGCTCGCTCAATCCGAGGGAAGACCGGCTGGTGATGAGCGCCATCATGGAGCTGGATGGGAACGGCGAGATCGTGGCGTCGGAATTCGCGCGCGGCGTGATCCGTTCAGCCGAGCGCATGACCTACACGCTGGTGAACGCCGTGCTTCAGAATGACGCCGCCGCCACCGCGCAGTACGCGCACCTGGCGGAAAATTTCCGCGCCATGCGCGACCTGGCCATGATTCTCAATGCCCGGCGCGCGCGGCTCGGCTCCATCGATTTCGATTTGCCCGAGCCCGTGATTGAATTCGATCCCGAGGGGCAAATGACCGGCATCGTTCGCAGCGAGCGCAATATTGCGCACCGCCTGATCGAGGAATTCATGCTGGCCGCCAACCAGGCGGTGGCGCGCTATCTTGAATCCCGCGGAATCGGATCGCTGCATCGCGTGCACGAAAAACCGGACCCCAAGAAAATTCTGGAATTCGAGGCTCTGGCGCAGACCTTCGGCTATTCGCTGGGCGTGGAAAATCTCGCGGAGCGTCGAATCGAAGTGAAGCACGGAAGTTCCCGCCCGCAGCGCTTCGATCGCGGCGCGCGGCACGGGCGCCGCGGCGGAGGCCGCGAGAAGCCAATGACCGTCTCCCTGCCCGGCACCATGGAGATCGCCATTCGCCCTTCGCACTATCAGCGGCTGGCGGAAAAAATCGCGGGCAAGCCCGAGGAGCGCATTGTTTCTTACCTGATGCTGCGTTCATTGAAGCAAGCACGCTACGCCGCCGATCCGCTCGGACATTTCGCCCTGGCCTTTGACCAGTACACGCATTTCACTTCCCCGATTCGCCGCTATCCGGACCTGATCGTGCATCGCATCCTGAAATGGGCGCTCGATCACTCCGAGTCCAAGCCCATGCCCCGCGCAGGATCAGGCAAGGAAGAAGCCACTTTCGGACCTTACCGCCGGGCGGAACTTGAATCCATCGCCGCGGAAACGTCCGAGACCGAGCGCCGCGCCGAAACCGCCGAGCGCGAATTGATGGCCTGGAAGACCGCGCAGTTCATGGAACAACACTTGGGCGAGGAGTACGACGCACTGGTCATTTCCGTGCAGAAATTTGGATTTTTTGTTGAATTGACGGAAATTTTTGTCGAGGGCATGGTCCCCATCGACCGCATCGAGGAAATCACCGGCGAACACGTTTTCTACCGCGAGCAGGATCACGCCATCGTCTCCGGCAGCGGATACTCCCAGCGGCAGCCGGCGCAGGAGCCGGGCAAAAAGAAGAAGACCGGGCGAGGAAGCGCGCACGCCGGGCACATCTGGAGACTCGGCGATCGCATCCGCGTGCGCGCCGAACGCATCGATCCGATCCGCCGCCGCGTTGAATTTTCGCCGGTGGAATGAGCGTCCGGTCGGGGTCTAGTCTAGGTAGCACATGCTTCACAGGCTGTCGGGGTTCGATTTGTGGCGGGCTTGAATTTAAACCTGACAGGCTGAAAGCCTGTCCTGCTTGTTCGCCGCTGATCTTCTTCTTTCCATCGGAACGCGATTTCGATTATTGTGGGGAGCGTTATCCCGGAGGTGAGTCATGGCCGTTCGCATGTGCCCGCATTGCAAAACCGAGCTTTCCGCGCCCGTGGCGGCTTCCCGTTCGAACGACATGGAGTGTCCCAAGTGCGAAACGCGGCTGGAGGTCGCTCAAGGGTCGCGCACGATATCATCGCTGGCCGGGCTTGCCGCCGGTGCAGTGGCGTGGCGGCTATCCGAGGGATCCACCGGCGATTTGGGAGGCGTTTTGCCGACGCTTTACGCTTTTCTTGCCTTCGGCGCCGTTTCGGCGCTGGTGCTCATGTTCACGGCCAACCTGCGTAACGCCCCGGCGATTCCCGTCCCGGTGCCGGCCCACACGGCAGGTCCTGGGGCGCACGATTCGGGCGGCCACGGGGGCGCGCATCACTAAGAAGGCCCCAATCCGGGCGAACAAGGCCGCAACCGGGGGCCTAGCCATGTCTGGTGGGCCGCAGTTCGATCCATTCGATCCTTGATGATTCCCCAGCTATCTCCAGCTTTTGCTGTAGATACGACCCGTTAGTACTAATTCGGTTGACACCATCGTACTATTGCCCGGTCGGGACCCCGCCGCCATACTCCCTGCTATGGCTCGGTACTCAGCTCTGTTAGGACGACGCATCGTGGTGACTTACCGGGCTGGGGACATCATCATGCCCGCTACCGGGAACCTGGCGGCCGACTCCGGCAAGTCCATCTTCCTCGAAGAAAGCTACCAGCAACAGGGCAACGTAAAGACCTTCCGCTGGGAAATCCCCTACCCCTGCATCGTTGAACTGAATGAATGTCCGGAGATTCCAAAGCCCTCGGCATCTGTGAACGAAGCGCGTGAAGCGACCTCCGAATCCGAATCTTCACGTCAAACGGCCACACTCGAACTGAAAAACCGCCCCGCCTGAGCTTCGCCGCACCTGTTGATTTTCATCCGGTTTTCGAGCGTTCTCCTGTAGACTTTTCTCTCTTACAGTTTTCCAGGAACGTATTCACTCAGGAGGATTCTCATGAAGCCGCCGGTAGGATTCATTGGACTGGGATTGATGGGCCACCCGATGGGGGCCAATTTGCTAAAAGCGGGGCACCCGCTGACGGTGTGGAACCGCACCGCATCGCGAGGCGATGATCTGGTCGCGCAAGGAGCCAAAAGAGCCGCAAATCCTCGCGAACTGGCGGCCGCATCCGAAGTGATCATCACCATTGTCAGCGATCCCCCGGCGCTCGAATCGGTGCTGTGGGGAGAGAACGGCGTGTTTTCAGGTTTAAAGCCCGGCAGCCTTATGATCGAATCGAGCACCGTCAGCCCCGGCCAGGAAAAACGAGCCGCCGGTGCCGCTGCCGACCTGGGCACGGAATTTCTGGAGGCGCCGGTGACCGGCGGGACGTGGGGCGCGGAGAAGGGCGAGTTGGTCTTCATGGTGGGCGGCGAGCCCAGCACGCTGAAGCGCGCCGAGCCCGTCCTGGGCGTGATGGGTAAGCGCTGGTTTCACCTGGGGCCGGTGGGCGCGGGGCAAACCGTAAAAGTCGCCATGAATCTGCTGCTGGATCTGGAGGTCGAGGCATTTGCCGAAGCGCTGGCGCTGGTTACACGCGCGGGCGTGCCGGGGCAGAGTCTTCTTGAGGTGATGCAGGCGAGCATGGGGCGCTCTCCGGTGATCGATCTGAAAGGGGCGAACATGCTGAAAGGCGAATACAAGCCCAGCTTCCCGCTGCGCCTGATGCACAAGGACCTGGGCCTGGCGCTCGACCTCGGCAACCAGCTGGGTGTGCCGCTGCCCGCTGGCGCGGCGGCGCGCGAAGTATTGAGCGCGGTGAAGGGCGCCATGACGGAAGATGTGGACTTTTCCGCCCTCGCTACTTTTTGGAAGAAGAACTAATCCGGCTGGCGCTACGGTTTTGCGCCGGGCGGAAGGAAGCACATGGGGAGGTCGCGCGATGTGCGCAGTCCCGCGGAGGCGTCCAGGATCGCGGGAATGCAATTCACGACAACCGAGGCGGTGGCGATGTCGCCGTGCGTGCCGCCGGGAATCGTGAGGGTGAGGTTGGGATTGCCGGCGATTTCAACGGTGTCGCCGGGATCGGTTGCGCCGACGAACATTTGCAATTCCATGTAAATTTTTTCCTGGGTGCCGGCAAATCCGCGCGCAATCTGGTGCACTCCGGCAACCTGGCCCGCGGCAACTTCCAGGAAGTGGGTTTTCACAGGTTCGCGCGCGACAACCGGTTCGATCGTTTCCGAAATGTCATCCACATCCAGTCCCAGGGCGTCCGAAACCATGGCCATCGATTCCGGCAGTCCGTGATGTTTGATCGCTCCGGCGGCGACCTGGGCGCGAAACTCCTCGACGCTCATTCCCGCGCCGACTTTTTTCTGCAGCGGCAGGCGGCGCTTGGAAGCGTCGACAATGCGCACGGCGCGCGCCGATTCGATGGTCTGCGATGCCGCGCTGAGCGTGATTAAAAGTTTGTCCATCACGTAGCCGGGATTGATCCCCGTGCCTATCAACGCGACGCCCCAGGTCTTGGCTTCGGCGTCCAGCTTCGCCGCGAGCTCCGGATATTTGCGAAACGGATACGCCAACTCCTCGCACGTCGAGACGACGCAGGCTTCCGCCGCGAGGCAATCCATAAATTGATCCATCACGCTCGGCAGGTAGGAAGAAGTCGAATGGATGACCACGTCCGGGGATTCGCCGAGCATTTCCGCGGCGTCAGCTGTAATTGGCACGCCCCAGGGCGCCTCGGCTCCCTCCACCATGTCGCCCAGATCTTGCCCCGCTTTGGCCGGATCCGAATCGATGGCTCCGATGATTTCGATGGAACTTTTTTCCCGCATCAGCCGCACGATGGCGGCGCCGATGGGACCGACGCCGTATTGCACTGCGCGAATTTTCTTTTTCACAATAGGCTCCGTTGCACTTTTGGGGAATCGCGATCGCCGGCGACCGGGGCGGCACTTCGTTCCCTCCGAAATTGGGAGTGAACACGATAAAGCAAGCGCGAGGCGCGTTCAACGGGATTCGAGTAGCACAGACTTTAGTCTGTGGTTTTCCGTCGGGAGCGGCCGGGCTGCGCGGCTGGCCCGGGCACGGAGGTACATCGGCTTCAGGACTAATCGCAGGCGAATGTTTTATGGAAACCCACAGACTGAAGTCTGTGTTACTGGAGCTCACTTCGTGTCGGCGGGCGCTCGCTGCTTTAGTTCTTCGAACCAGTTCAGCACGATGTTGATTTGTGTGGGAGATGCCTCGGCGGACTGGCTCGGCTTGACCATGAGGAATCGCTGGCCGTCTGCGGAAACGTCGTAGTTCGGGATCGTGACCGGGGACAATCGGTAGGGTTTCTCGAAGATCACCCTGGGTTTACGCGCCGAGAAGCCAGGCCGCGTCTGCACGTCCGCCGCCATCATTTTGTCTCCGTTGCGGTAAAACAATTCGCGGCCGTTGCGATTCCACATCGGCTCGGTTCCGCCCTCGGCGGAGATCTGGGTTTTGCCTCCGGGGGCCGGGTAGGGCCGCACGTAAATCTCATTGCGCCCCGTCTCATCGGAAACATATGCGATCCAGTGCCCGTCGGGCGAAAACTCGGCATCGCCCTCGTTAAACTCGGTCCGTAGGATCGATTGCGTCTTGCGATCGATGACGTTTATTAACGACAAGTCCGTTCTGGTGGTAGGATTTACCTCATTGTAAGTGAGGAGTTTGCCGTCGGGGGAGAAGGAAGTCGGCGCATTGACGTACGGGCTGGTCGTCAGCCGCTCCATCGGTCCACTGCCGTCGCTCGATTGCCAGTAGATGTTCAGGGCTCCATCTTTATCCGAATAGAAGGCGATATGCCTCCCATCCGGGGTCCAAACGGGACGATTGTTATCAACTCCCTGGGACGCCAGCCGCGTGAGCGATTCACGAGCAATATCGTAGATCCAGATTTGTCCGTCGATCGAAACGGCGATTCTCTCGCCGTCGGGCGAGATTCGCGGCGTGTCATAGTCGTGAATCTCGGGGGCCGCGGGCCGTTCCTCTCCGCTGCGATCCACCCACACCAACTTGCCCTGCGACGTGGACAATCCGCCCGGCATGTGGGCCAGAGTTCCCGTGTCCGACACGCTGAATTGCGCCGCGCCTGTGGCTGCGGACTGCGACACTCCCTTTACGACAAGCACGGGCTGGCCTCGGACTTCCAAACTCACGGGATCGAATGGCACAGCCATCAGGTCCCCATTCTGCGCGTAAATCAGATGACCGGATCTGGCGTAAATGGGCTGAGTGCCAGGGAGGCCAAGATCGCGCAACGCACCTTTTTCAATCGAAAAGGCCGCGAGGTGAGGATCCCCGTAACTTCCGTTGGAGAAGACCACTGCCTTTCCGCCGGGCAGCATGCTAGGCCAGCGGTGGTCCGTGTCGCCCTTGGCGAGATGGGTGATCAACCGAACATCGCCCCCGGATTCGGGAACCGTCCGAAGGCCGAACCCAACCTGCCCGTAAACGACGTTTCCCTGCGGGCTCCATGTCGCGCCATTAGCAATCCCAGTGGCGGCTATAGTCACCGGGGCCCCACCGCTCAAAGACACCTTCTTCATATCCGGTACGGTTAAAAAACCCAGCCACTGGCCATCGGGAGAAAAGAAAGGGTTGGCGGCTACCTGCGTGCCAGGGACAGCTTTGGACTCGAGGCCGTCCAAGGATCGCAAATACAGCTGCCAGGTGCCCTCATAGGCGGCCCCGTACACGAGTTTTCTTCCATCCTGCGAAAGCGCCAATGTTCGCTGACCCAGTGCTGCAAGGGGATCGCCCGGCGGCAACGTGATCGAGAAGCGGAAGACGGGCTGCGATATGCCCGGCGTGGGTTTGAGATTCCATACGGCAATTCCCGTGACGACGGCAAGAAGGAGTGCGCCCACCGTTCAGCCAACGCGGGTTTGCAAGCGCGACCGGTCCGCCGCAGAAGGGATGGGTGACAAAAGTAAATGCGCATTGCCCGCGGAAATCCACCTCAGTTCATCCGTAAGGTCGGCTGCCGACTGCCAGCGTTTTTCGGGGTCCTTGGCCAGGCATTTCCTTACGACGCGGTCCAGCGCGGGCGGAGTCATGGACTGGATCGACGCCATTGGAGGCGGGTCGGTCTCGAGAATTTTGGCGATCAGGCTGGCCTGGCTCGTCCCCTCGAAGGCCTTTCTGCCGGTTGCCATTTCATAGACCACCGCGCCGAAAGCGAAGATGTCCGTGCGCGCGTCGATTTCATCCGTCTTGCCCTCCACTTGCTCCGGCGCCATATACTGCAGCGTGCCCAGAATGGTGCCTTGCGCCGTGACTGCCTGAGCGACAGTGGGAAGTTGAGATAGCGGAGTAGCGGGCGCGGCCTCTTGCTGCAGCTTCGCCAAGCCGAAGTCCAGCAACTTCGTCCCCGATTTGGTGAGCATGATGTTGCCGGGCTTCAGGTCGCGATGCGTGATTCCTTTGCGATGAGCCTTATCGAGTGCGTCCGAAATTTCCGTGGCGTATTGCAGCGCCTGCTCCAGCGGCAGCGGGCCCTTGGACAGACGCTGGGCCAGCGTTTCGCCTTCGAGATATTCCAGAACCAGAAATTCGGTTTCGTCCTGACGGCCAACATCGAAGAGCGTGCAGATGTGCGGATGATTCAACCCGGCAACGGTGCGGGCTTCGCGGTCGAAGCGCTCGCGCAGTTCCGCATCGTCGGCGAGATGCGCGGGAAGAACTTTGATCGCGACGATGCGGTTGAGGCGCGCGTCGCGGGCTTTGTACACTTCGCCCATTCCGCCCGCACCTATGGCGGAGAGAATTTCGTAGGGCCCTAGCCGTCTGCCGGGGAATAGTGCCATGGGCTCCCGCCAATTTGGGACCGGGCAGAGTATACCCTTGACGAGCTTTTACTCATCGGCAAATTCTGGATCGATACGATCGTAGAAATAGGACAGGCTTCAGCCTGTCCGGTTTGGATTGTCGGTTCCGCCGCAGTGCGACAGGCTGAAGCCCGTCCTACTGGGGCTCGCTTGCGCAGCGTGTGCCCACGGCGGATAATGCGCGAGAAGCGGAGCGACAGCGGAGGATTCCATGGCAGCGACGAAGCTTTCGGAACAGGAAATCGCGGCGGAACTGCGCAAGCTTAACGGTTGGAGCGTGGTGAGCGGAAACCTGCACCGCGTGTTTGAATTCAGGGATTTCTCGGCGGCCTTCGGATTCATGACGCGGGTCGCGCTCGCCGCGGAAAAGATGGACCATCACCCGGACTGGTCCAACTCCTGGAACAAGGTGACCGTGGATTTGTGCACGCACAGCGCCGGCGGCCTGACGAAAAACGATTTCGAGCTTGCGGGGAAGATGCAGCAGATTTTTGGGGGATGATCGCCGGGCTCTTATTGCGTTGCGAGCCGATTCCGTGACGATGAGGCCTGTGTGTAGCCCGTGGCGGGGCTTGCTCGTCGTGGTCTATGAGTTTTCCCACCGCCGCCGCAGTGGGCTACGGTCTGCCGTCCCTGCGGGACTTGCACCAAGAAACAATTCATCTGCCTCTTCATTTCGGTCTGATCGGTCTCACCTCACGCTGTTTTGATAGAATGTCTGTTCCTGACTCGTTCGTGGAATGGTCAGTCAGGTTCTTGCGCCGGAAACAGGGGAAACCACAGAAATGCCGGAAGCGATCCTGGGGAAAAGCGCCGAGACCGAGCGCGTATTTGAAGGTTACCGGCGGTGGGGATATCTGGCGGCCGATCTCGATCCGCTCGGGTTCCTTACGCCCGTCGTGCATCCGGAGCTCGTGGTCGAGGGCGAGGCGGCGGCCGCGGCGCGAAAATACTATTGCGGCACGATTGGCGCCGAGTTCGTGCACATCGACGACACTGAGCGCCGCCGCTGGATTGCCGAACAGGTGGAGAGCGACGCGCCGCAGCCCGATCGCTCCTTCATTCTTGAGCGGCTGATTCGCGCGGAAATTTTTGAGCAGGTGCTGCAGGCGCGCTATTTGGGCAGCAAAAGATTTTCGCTCGAAGGCGTGACGGCAGTTATTCCCTTGCTCGACCAGGTGCTCTCGGCGGCCGCGGCGGCGGGGGCGGAGCAGATCGTGCTGGGCATGAGCCATCGCGGGCGACTAAACGTGATGGTACACATCGCAGGGCAGCGCGCGGCAGACATTTTCGCGGGCTTCGAGGACGTGGACCCGCGCAGCGTGCTGGGCAGCGGAGACGTGAAATATCACATCGGCGCGACGGGCGAATACCGCACGCGCGACGGCCGCAGGCTGAGCGTTCACCTGGCTTCCAATCCGAGCCATCTGGAAGCCGTCGATCCGGTGGTGGCGGGCCGCGCGCGCGCCAAGCAAACGCGTGCCGGGCTGCCGGGCGGCATCAAAAAAGTTCTGCCCATCGTTCTTCACGGAGACGCGGCGTTCGCCGGGCAGGGCATTTGGGCGGAGACCCTGAATTTTTCAGACCTCACAGCGTACACGGTGGGCGGCACCATTCACGTAATCGTAAATAATTTGCTGGGATTCACGACCGAGCCGCGCGACTTGCAATCCGCGCGCTTCGCTTCTTCCATCGCCAAGCGCCAAGCCGTCCCGATTTTCCATGTAAACGGAGAGGATCCGGACGCGGTGGCGCGCGTGGGACAAATCGCCGTGGAGTACCGTGCCGCCTTTGGCGGAGACGTGGTCATCGACCTGATCGGATACCGCCGCCACGGCCACAGCGAAGTGGACGATCCCACCATCACGCAGCCGCTGCTCTACGCGGAAATCAAGGATCATCCGCAACTCTGGCAGATTTATGCGAAGCAGATCGGAGTGGATCCTTCGGCGACCGTGACCGCCGTTCGCAACGAGCTGGAAAGCGCGCATCAGGCCGCCAGCGAAATGAAAAAAAAGCCGCGCCTGCGCAGGCTGCCCGCGTACTGGTCTCCCTATAAAAGGGGCCGCTATGACAGCGCCTATGAAGTCGATACGGGACTCGCGCCGCAAGAACTGGGAAAGATCACGGATTTGCTCACACAGTATCCTCCGGATTTTGCGATACATCCGAAAGTGAAGAAGTTGCTGGAGCAGCGCTCCGAAATGGGCCATGGGCAGCGCCCTGTGGACTACGGAATGGCCGAAGCGCTCGCGTTCGGATCGCTGCTGCTCTCCGGCACGCCGGTGCGCTTTACGGGACAGGACACGCGGCGCGGCACGTTCAACCAGCGGCACGCCGCGCTGGTCGACACGAAGAACGAGTCGCAGTATGTAGCACTCGAGCATCTGGGGCCCGAGCAGGCGAGATGCGAAATTTATAATTCGACGCTGTCGGAAGCCGCGGTGCTCGGATTTGAATACGGATACAGCCGCGATTATCCGGAAGCCCTGGTGCTGTGGGAAGCGCAGTTCGGGGATTTCGCCAACAGCGCGCAGATCATCATCGACCAGTTCATCAGCGCCGCAGAGGACAAATGGGATTTGCCGTCCGGTGTGGGTCTGCTTCTGCCGCACGGCTACGAAGGACAAGGGCCGGAACATTCCAGCGCCAGGATCGAGCGCTATCTTCAGCTGGCGGCCGAGGATAATATTCAGGTTTGCCAGCCTTCGACCGCGGCGCAGTATTTTCAATTGTTGCGACGCCAGGCGCTGCGTCACTGGCGCAAGCCCATGATTGTTTTCACGCCCAAGAGCATGCTGCGGCATCCCGACGCCGCTTCGCGGATCGAGGATTTTCAACGGCCCCGGTTTGAATGGGTGGTGCCGGACCGCGAGGTCACGTCCGCCGAGCGCATCCTGATTTGCAGCGGGAAAATCGGCCACGAACTGCGCGGGGCGCGCAAACGGCGGGGCGACACCGGCACGGCCATCCTGTTTCTCGACCAGCTTTATCCATTCCCGAAAAACGAGCTGCGCGCGGAAATCGCGCGCCATCCGAACGGGCGCGAACTCGTATGGGTGCAGGAAGAGCCGGCCAACATGGGCGCGTTATCGTATGTCTTGCCGCGCATCCGAACTTATTTTCCGGACATTCCGGTGCGATCGGTGAAGCGCTCGGCCAGCGCGAGCCCGGCGACGGGATCGGCCAAGGCACATGAACTGGAACAGAAAACTTTGGTGACGCTGGCGTTTACGACCGGGCCGAGCTGATTGTCGCGCTTTCCGGGTAGCTGAGCCGCTCTTGGCTGCGCGGCTTGGTGAGTCGCACGTGGATACGGATCTGGTGGAGCCGCGAGACGAGCGCAAGCAATACCGCTTGTGCTGGTGAATCGCGCCGATTACCGATCGCTTGGGTGAAAGCGGGGCTGATAGCTCGGGCGATGGCGCGATTGCAGAAGCTGAATCGATCGAATTTCCAGGAGGAAACCAGGATGCGAATAGGAATTTGGCGAGGACTTGTGTGGATGGCTGCGTTGCTTTCCGCGGCGGCGTGCGTTTCGGCGCAGCAGAGCGCGCCCTTTACTTCCGTGCCGCCCAAGGAAGGCGATTTCATCACGCGCGATTTCAAAGTTTCGGACGGCCAAACGCTTCCGGAAGTGCGGCTGCACTACACGACGTTCGGCTCTCCTCAGCGCAACGCCAGCGGGAAAGTGACCAACGCCGTCCTGATTTTGCACGGCACCAACCGGGCCGGCCGCGTTTTCCTGATTCCGTCGTTCGCGGGCGTGCTGTTCGGCCCTGGCAGGCTGCTGGACGCCTCGAAATATTATTTGATTCTTCCCGATCAACTCGGGGCAGGCCTCGGGAAATCGACCAAGCCGAGTGACGGGCTGCGGGCGAAGTTTCCTCACTACGATTATTCGGACATGGTACGCGCCTCGCAGATTCTTCTCTCGCAAGGGTTGCGGGTGAATCACCTGCACCTCCTGATCGGCGCCTCCATGGGCTGCATGGAGGGGTTCATGTGGGGCGAGTCCAATCCGGACGACATGGACGCGATGCTGCTGCTCTCCTGCCTGCCGGTGGAGGTCGCCAGCCGCAATCGCATGGTGCGAAAAATCATGGTGGACGATATACGTCTCGATCCCGGATGGAACAACGGCAACTACACGCAGCAACCTTACGGATTGCGCGCCGCGCTCGGCCACCTTCTGGTCGTAGGCAGCGTGCCGACCCGCTGGCAGAAGCAATACCCGACCGCCGCGGCCGCCGATAAATACGTGAACGACTACATCGAGCAGAACATGAAAACGACGGACGCCAACGATTTCATGTATCAGTATGACGCCTCGCGAAATTACGATGCGTCGAAGCAGCTCGATAAAATCAAGGCCAAAGTGCTGCTCATTAATCCGCAGGAGGATTTCTGGAATCCCGCGGAGCTGGGCATCGCGGAGCAGGAAATCAAAAAAGTAAAAAATGGGAAATTCATTCTGCTGTCGCTGGCGGAATCGTACGGGCACTACACATTTTTCCACGCAGAGTCATGGGAAAAATACTTCGCGGATTTTATGAAGCGTGTTGAGAAGTAAAGTCGCGCGGGCGTGGGCCTGGGTGTTTTTTGCATGCCGCAAATCAAAGCGCACAGGCTGCCCTTCACGATCTTCAAGGTAAAAAGCCTGTGCTACGAAAGGGGACTCACTCGAATTGTTTGCGAAACGATAGCAGTTGCTGTTTCAGGCCGGCTACTTCGGACTGCAGGCTTTCCACTTCAGATTCCAGACGCGCGATTCGCTCGCTGGTGCTCGCGCCGTTAGCCGCCGCAAGTCGCGCCGCGGGCTCTTGCGGCGATAATTCCACATCGCCGCTGAGCAGGTGCGCGTAGCGCGCTTCCTTTGTCCCCGGCTGGCGGGCAAGCACCTTGGCCAAGGGTGGCTCGCGCTTCATCAGCCGCTGCAGCGTGGACTGCACAATTCCCAGGTCATCGAACTTGTGCATGCGGTCGGCCCGGCTGCGCAACTCGCCGGGCGTCTGCGGGCCCCGCAACAATAGCTCCGCGAGAATGGCAATCTCGTGCCTCGTGAAGTTATAGGCTTCCTGCAGCCGATGTTCATACTTGCCGACGCGGCTGACCATGTTGTCCGCGGCTCCCGCCAGGCCTTTTTTATCCAGGCTGCGCAATGCCTCACGGACTTCCGCCTCGTCCAGATTCATGACTGGATCGCGATTGGATTTCTGGTTGCACGCGTTGACGAGCGCATTGAGAGAGAGCGGATAGTATTCGGGGGTGGTAAGTTCCTTTTCCACGAGCGAACCCAGCACCCTGGCTTCCGTAGGAGTTAGGAGAATGTCCATTCCGCAAAATCATAGCGCACCGCGCAGCGCTTCCCAAATTTCAGAGTCCCGATAATCGTCCCTACTCGCGTAAAAAATTCAGGCCCATTGGAAACTTCAGCACGGGCCTAAAGTCGCGCCGACCGCCATATGCTTTAGGATCAGTTGCTTGCGAGGCATAAAACAGATTCGGACTTTGGAGATGTTCGTGCAAATAAAAGTACTATGTTTCATTTGGAAACACTTTAACTGTTCGCTAAAGGAGTTGCCCATGCTAGTACAACCAGCCGAACGCAGCCACAGGTGGATCGGGTTCGCGGCGGCGGCCCTGCTCATCTCCTGTTTCACCGTGGCGCCAATGTTTGCGCAAACAACGATTCTCGGAGAATTGAAATTTAAAGGCAAATCCAAGGTGGAAAAGACTTCCGGCGTGTGGATTGACGGGCAGTACGTCGGATATTTGGGCGAGTTGTGGGGCCCGAAGCGAGTGATGTTGCTGCCCGGAGATCACCAACTCGCGGTAAAGCAAGCGGGATATAGAGATTTCACGGAGACGCTTACGGTAGAGCCCAAGGAACTGTTGCTCGTGCCCGTTAAGATGGAGAAAGACACTCGCGACAGCTGGCCGAAGGTGACCTCGCAATTGAAGGTTGACGTGCACCCGGATCGCGCCGCCGTTTTCGTCGACGGCAAATTCCTGGGTCACGCAGGGGAGTTGGGCGGAGCGTTTCATTCCATGTTGCTGAGTCCCGGCGCGCACCGAATCAGGGTGGAATTGCCCGGCTATCAGAGTTTCGAGACCGATGTGACGCTGGTTGCGGGTCAAAAGTCCGTGGTGAAGACGGACCTAGCCAAAGGCAGCATCCACCAGGCAGATGCGCTGATCGATCAGGCCAAAAATACCGATCCTGACGAGAAATAACTGTCCGGCTCTTAGACGTTCGAACGGCCACCTGATGGTTCGGGTGGCCGTTTTGTTTTGCAGGACAGCCTGCAACCTGCCTGGTTTAGCCGTGCGACGGAAAACAATTTAAAGCAAACAGGCTGAAGCCTGTTCTACGGTATTATCTTTCGGCTATGCCACTGCAAACAATCAAGCGCCGCTCGCGCGGTTTCATCTGCGTGAATGCTCATCCCGAAGGGTGTCGGCGGAACGTCGAAGGCTGGGTTGCCGGGATAAAGGGGAAAGTCCCCGGCGGGCCGAATGCGCCTAAGAATGTGCTGGTCATCGGAGCATCCACCGGCTACGGCCTGGCGTCGCGCATCGCGGCGGCGTGGGGCTACGGAGCGAAAACGCTGGGCGTGTTCTTTGAGCGTCCGCCGGAGGCAGATAAGACAGCCACGGCGGGCTACTACAACACGGCGGCGTTTCATTCGCTCGCGAAACGCGATGGATTGCTCGCCTTGAGCATCAATGGCGACGCGTTCTCCGACGAAATCAAGCGCGCCGCCGCGGAAACGATTCGCAGGGAAATGGGTCCTGTCGACCTGGTGATTTATTCCCTGGCATCGCCCAAGCGCAGCGATCCGCGCACTGGCACCACGCATAGCTCGGTCCTGAAACCGGTCGGGCAGCCTTATACGAATCGCACCATCGAACTCGATTCCGAAAAAGTGGTGAGCGTCACGCTACAGCCGGCGACGGAAAGTGAAATCGCCGACACCATCGCCGTCATGGGCGGGGATGATTGGCGGCGCTGGATGGACATGCTCCTGCAGGAAAAATTATTGGCTCCCGGAGCGCGCACGCTGGCGTATTCCTACATCGGCCCGGAGATTACCTGGCCGATCTATCGCGACGGCACGATCGGACAGGCCAAGAAAGACCTGGAGCGTACGGCAAAAGATCTGGATACCGAGCTTCAGAATCGATTGGGCGGTCATGCCTGGGTTTCGGTCAATAAGGCGGTGGTGACGCAAGCCTCATCGGCGATTCCCGTCGTGCCGCTATACCTCAGTTTGCTCCCTCTGCCGATGAAGAAGAAAAATCTGGAGGAAGGGCCGCTGGAACAGATGCGGCGCCTGTTTACGGACTTTCTGTGCGTGGAGGGCGGTCCTAAAGTCGACGAGGCGCGGCGTTTGCGCCTGGACGATCGCGAGATGCGGGCAGACGTTCAGGCGGAAGTTGCGGCGCTGTGGCCGCAAGTCACGACGGAGAATCTTCGCCAGGTGAGCGCCTTCGCGGACTTTCAGCGTGAATTTCGCGGATTGTTCGGTTTCGAGGTGGAAGGCGTGGATTACGATCAGCCGACGGAAACGGATTTGCGCTGGTAGCCCGGGACGTCTGATTGCGGTGTATTGGCGCATCGAAGTTTAAATCCGGCTCACCCAGACCTGCCTTTCAGCCCTCGGTCCGCAGCTTATCGAATTCGCGATTCGCAGAATCCATGATCCGGGAGGCGGCCTGCGGCGTAATCAGGCCGTCGTGCACCGCCTGCTCGATTGAACTCCTCTCTGTAGCGAGGAGACGCAGGCGCGCGGAAACCATCTCCGCGTCCTTCCTGGATGACTCTTTCGAGTAGATCTCATCAAGCTCCGCGGTCACCTGGTGCAGCCGGTTCTCGAGATCCTTTCGCAGAAGATTGTAGACGATGTGAGAAACCGTGTGAGTCTTCAGCATCTGCTCAAGTTCCGCGCGCGCATCGGAAATCGCAATTTGCTCCACTCGGGCAATGGCGTACTCGTCTTCTCCTGCGGGAACGATTCTCAGAGCTCCTACCAGCGGTTTGATCGTCAGTCCCTGAACAATAATCGAAAATGCCACCACACCGAAAGTGAGCACGAGCATCCTGCCGCGATCGGGGAACTTATCGTTGAGGCTCAAGACCAGCGCGAGCGAAAGGGACCCGTGCAAACCGCCCCAAACCAAAATGTGCTGCCAGCGCCGCGGAATCTTTTCCGAAAAACGATTCGCGATGGGAACGAGACCGTACACGCAGACGACGCGACCGAGCAATACCGCAAGCACCGCCAGCAAAATTTCGGGCCAGCTTTGCAGGAGTTCTCCTACTCGCACTTCGATGCCGATCAGCAGGAAGACGAGTGAGTTGATAATAAAGGCGGCATACTCCCAGAACGACCATAGCGCCAGACGGGTCCGCGCGGTCATTCCGGTCTTGGTTGTTATGTTTCCGACGGTGATTCCGGCGACCACCGTTGCAATGACTCCCGACAGATGCAGGCGCGAAGCAATCAAGTAGGAGCCATACGCCAAGATTGTCGTCAACGTAATCTCGATCTGCGGGTCGTCGATGCGGGAGGTGACTGCAGTGAGCAGATAACTCAGGCCAAATCCGACGACTCCGCCGCCGATGATCGAAACGAAAAATTCCCCGACCCCCTTGGCAACGTGGACGTCGCGAGTGAGAATTGCGGCCACGAAAATCTGGAAGAGCACCGCCGCGGTTCCGTCGTTCAACAGGCTCTCGGCCTCCACCAGGAGCGTCAGGCGTTTGGCTACCGCCATATCCTTGAAGATGCTGATCACGGAAATTGGATCGGTGGCGGAGATGGCCGCGCCAAAGACCAGCGCCGTAAGGATCGGCAAGCCCACCATCCAATGAAGCAGGTAGCTTGTGATAAGCGCCGCCACGAGCGTGCCGACGTTCGCCAGCAGCAGGATCGGAACGAGATTTTGCTTGAGCTGATTGAAATTGATCTTGATGCTTCCTTCAAACAGCAGCGCAGGTAGAAAGAAAATCAGAATCACTTCCGGCGTCAGCCAGTCAGGCCGCTGGCCGGAATAAAATCGGTTGAAAATGGGAATGCTGATCGAGCCGAGGGCGAGGCCGCCGAGAACCAGCGCGACCATGTAGGGAATCCTCAGCCGCATGGCGATCACGGCCACGGCAGAGGCGATCATCAGCAACCAGATGAGGAATTCGATCGAAAATTGATTTGTCATTGCCGCATGGCTTCCATGCACCGGCGTGCGGAGCTGGAATGTTCCGTATTGTAACTGCTTAGCCAGGGAAGGCTATGGATTTCGGACGGGGAGTCCAATCAAGAGCGGAGGAACGGCGATTCAATCATTCTTGCTCATCTTCTTCATCCGGAAGAGGGCCTCGCCGCCTGAGGCGGCCAAATCGGGGATGCTTGCCCCGGCTTTCTTCCGGTGTGTAACGCTCGATCTCTGAAGTCACTCTGGGGGCGTGATTCTCCGGCGACTTGCGGTCGAACGGGCGTCGTATGAGATCGTCGAATTCAACAGGGAGCACTCGCAACCATGGCGGAGGTGCGCTCCGGCTCTCTTTTTTCTTTGGCGCTTTATGACGGTGGCGATCGGCCGGTTCTTTTCGTTTGGATCGACCACCGTTTGCAGAGCCGGGGGATTTTTGAGTCATAGCAACGTCTTTTTGAAATGGCGGTCCGAACGATAAATCTTGTGCTGGACCGACCGAAACAACCAGTACCGCAGTCAATATGCCGCGGCGTTCGCAAAAGACCGGCGCGCTTTCACGATACGCCGCGGCTACTTGACCCACGCGGGTCTCGCCGTGATGGCGGTCACAGGGAGACTTGGCCCCGCGTGAAACTGAATGCCGACAGATCCAAATTCTTCCTTCTCACTTCGAAAGCCGCTCTAGCGCCTGGCAAAAAAAAGCATCAGGCCGAAAATCACAATCGGGATCAGCGCGATGCCCGCATACACCAGGACTTTTCTCGAAGTCGAAGCCGACTTCTGTTTCCAGTCGTGCAATTCGGGACGGTCCGTGACCCCCACTTGGTCGAGATATGTCAGGTCTCGCGCGAACTCACGCGCGCTGGGGTAGCGGTTTTGGGGGTCTCGCTCCAGCGCGCGGTAAATCACTTCCTGCACCTGCGGAGAAATGCCCGGGTCGATTTCGCGTGGCGGCACCGGGTATTTGGTGAGACGGGCGTCAATCCTGGATTCTGGAAACGGCAGTTGCCCCGTCAACATTTCACAGAGCATGATGCCGATCGAATAGACATCGCTACGCGCGTCCGCCCGTTTCCCCAGCAGTTGTTCCGGCGAGATGTATTGAGAGGTTCCGACCAACTGCGAAAGCTTTGTGAAGGTGAGCCTGCGCGCCCCCAACTTGGAGGTCACGCCCACATGGATCAGTTTGACCTGATCGCCATCGCCCACCAGGACGTGATCCGGTCCGAGGTCACGAAGCACAATCCCGTGACCATGCATGTACTCGGCGATCTCGCAGAGAGCTACGGTGATCCGAATGGCCTGCTCCAGCGGCAGCTTCCCCCTGGACATGATCTCGCGAAGGGAAATCCCATCGAACCACTCCCGGACGAGATAAGAATGTCCACTCCCCGATTCCCGTGGACGCTTCTCGATCAGCTTGACAAGGCCAGGATGGTCCAGCGCCTTATCGATCTCTTCCTGCCGCGCGAAGCGCTCGGACAGGACGGGGTCGGCTTCGATTTCCGGACGCGGGACGATGACGGCCACGGTGCGGCCGGTTAACAGATCGGTGGCGCGGAAAGTGGTTGCGGCGCGTCCCTGCGCGACCACGGCTTCGATGCGGTAGTGGTCTAACTGTTCGCCCGGCCTGATCTCGGTCCCGTCGCGATTATCCAATTGGTTCATCGGTGTTTTCATTCCAAGCGAATTCCCATTTAAAACCGTCTCAAAGCGCCGAAACGCCAGCCCTTCAAGTGCGGGCCCGAAATCGACCTTTCCTCATCCCTGCAGTGCCAGCCTTTCTTTACCCCAGCCAACGCAGGAAGGCGTTCTGAACGTAAATCAGAACCGTCAGCGCAATCATAATTTCAACAACGACCGGGGTGATGTCCTTCATCCACTGCAGCGGTGTATAACTCTCATCGACATCCCGCCGGATAAAGGCGAATGCAACGACGGACTGAGCGCAGCCGATATGAGTCCAGCAACCGCCGAGCGCGTAGCCGACAATTTGCGCCATCGCAAACAAGTGCAACACAGCGGGACTCAGCCCGTGCAGACCGCGTGACGCGAAATCGGCCACGATGTTGTTATCCAAAATCGCCGACAGGAAAGTGCAGCCAAGAAATTGAGCGAACGCGACGTGCCCCTGCCCCAACGTTTCGATTCCTCTGTGGACCAGGGTTTGGATCAGATCGAAAAAGCCTGCTTTCGTCAGGAGCGTGATGGACAGGAATAACGGGAATAAGAAGTAATACTCGGCGTATTCCACATAGGCTTCTCGCAGAGCCAGCCCGCGCATTTTGGGAATGCCCGCGATGCCTATAAATGCAAACAGGAAGCCAGCTACGGACGCCCAGAATAGGGGCACGCGATCATAAAGTGTGTGCACGATCAACAGGCCGATGAATGGCCCCAGAGCCATAGCGGCCACCCGTTGCGCCCGCCGGCGAACGTGCGCGAGGGAGGCAAGCACTTCGTGGACACCGCGTTCCGCCTTCTTCGCACCCTCGGCATCGCGCGCGAAGGCCAGTTGATAGTGCCGGTCCAGCGAATCGGCGAGTTCTTCGCTGACAAAATGCCCCAGGAGCTCTTCCGGGTTTGTTCCGGCACGTTTTCGCGGAAAAGGGCAAGGCCCAACGATTCGCCCTGTCGCATCCATTGCAGGACCCTCTCGGCGCGACCCCCCAATTCCGCCGCGTGATTCTCGATAAATTCGATCGGCGTAAGAACCTCGCCGTGGCGTGTAGCTTGCAGGAATCGCACATCCTGCGCGTTGGCTTCGACGACATCCAGCAAATCGAGATAGACATGCTGATTACGAAGCCGTTTGCGAAGTTGGCGGGCTATCAAGAGGTAGCTGACAATGGCCGCCGGGGCGCAGTAAATAACGAAGAAGGCGTTGCCCAGCAGGGGATAGAGGTTGGCCTTCATGATGAGGTTCGGCGGCTCGCCGTAAGCAACCCACACGCCGCAGATCGTGGTGATTGCGGTGCACACGATCACCGCATAGGTGATGGCGGACGCCGGAGCGGCGGCGAGAAGCAGGACGATCACCAAAGTTCGAATGGTCAAGCCGATCATCGATACGCCGCCGAACACGGCCGACGCGACGGCGACGAATGCGGTTACCGAGATGACCGTCGGCAGAATCGCCCCTTGATTCTTGCGCAGCAGGGAAAACGTGATGCCCTCCAGCAAACGCGTCTGAGCGACCACGGACACGAAAAATGTCAGGCCCAGAATGAAGAGCATGGTGTCCGCGTGGATCAGATCGTTCAAACCACCGAAGGTCAGCAAATTCGTCCGCACCCAGGGCCACCAGCCGCTTTGGTGAATCTGGATATGCCATTCGGAAGTGCTGAGCCTACAAAATGTGGCGATAATAACCAGCAACATTCCGTAGGTCAGCGCGTTTTTGTGGATTTGGTATTTGAACGAACCAAGAAGAAAAAGAGACAGGATCGTGGCTAGCACTTCCGCCGCCAAGAGCCACACGGGCACGTCGCGGCCCAAGAACAGAATTCCCGCGGCGATCGCGGCGCAGATGCCCGCAAAAGCGCGCCCCGATAAATTGATGACTTCCGCCGGAGCAGGTTTAGAAGCTATTCCCGGATAGGAAGAGTTATCCTGAATCGTCGCCTGGCTTTCCAAGGATCACTCCTCGCAAATAAACCGATCGTTATCGTTGACTCGAGCCGCTTTGCCCGGCGAACAGATCCGTCGCATAGCTACCTGGCGTCGACCGTAGCGAGGGCGTCGCCTTCCGAGCGGTCCCGCTTCCAAAGCTTGCGGAGACTGGTTACCAAATGCCACGGACCCTTGTAGCTGTACACGCCGCGCTTCACTCCGTTGTGCAGCATGGTTCGGATAGCCGCCGCCTGACGGCGCGCCAGTTCCGTCTGCATCATGTTCCGCGCCAGCAGCGCGGCCTGATGCGTATGTTCTTCCGCTTTTTCGCAGACACGCAGGCGCATCCACAGCTCGCCCATTTTCAGTTGGGCGATGAAACTATCGGGAGCGAGCCGGACTCCCTCGCGCAGTTCCTCGATCGCGTCCTGCACCTTGAAATCCACGCACAAGGCCATGCCATAGAGGACGCGCAATTCCGATACTTCCGGGTGCGCCAGAACGCATTCCCGCAATCCCTGCACGAGTTCGCCGCGCTCCTCTTTAGCGAGCAGGTAGGGATCCGCGAACATTCTCAAAAGCGAACCCTGCGTCTTTGTCGGGATGCGCGCGAGCACGGGGGAAGACGCCGTTGCCGCCAAAGCTTCGGTATCTTGCATGTTCGTCGTCAGATTTTCTTCGAGATTCATGAGTTTTGCCTCGTTCCTGCTTAAGATTTTTTGCATTCACGCCGCCATAGGCATTTTCTTTAAAGCTCGGCAGGCAAGACGAGGAGAGCCGCGCCTTGCCTGCCGTTCCCTGCAAGCGACTAAGCTGCTGACATAGCCGGTTCCGGACGGAGAACGAATTCGGGGTAACCGAGCTGGCCCATCTCAGGAATATCGAGACCTTCCAACTCCGTTTCCACCGATACGCGCTGTCCGACGAAATACTCTAGTATGAGGTTGATGACGAAGCTGAGGGTGAACACGAAACCGATCAGCGTCGAGATGCCGACCAGCTGCGCGGCGAGCTGGCTCGCGCCTCCTCCGTAAAACAGACCTGTCACCGAGCCCGTCACACCGTTCCAGCTTCCTCCGTAGTTGCTGGTGCCATCGGCAAAGAACCCGATGGAGAGCACGCCCCAGAGGCCGCAAGTGCCGTGGACGGAAATAGCGCCGACGGGATCGTCAACCTTCATGAAGCTTTCCACGAAGGAGCAGCTGAGGCACACCAGAACACCGGCGATGAGGCCGATGACTGCGGCGCCAAAGGTGCTGACGAAACCGCTCGGAGCGGTGATGGCCACGAGGCCGGCCAAAATTCCATTACCGGCCATGGAAGCGTCGGGCTTTCCTTTGACGATCCACATGTAGAGGATCGCGCCAAGAGTCGCCGTGCAACCAGCGAGCATGGTGTCGACGGCGATGGTCCCGATGCGCAGGTTGCCGTTTGCGGACGCGCCCAACGTGCTTCCTGGGTTGAACCCAAACCAGCCGAAGGCGAGGATGAAGCAGCCGATCAGCACGGCCGAGATATCGTGGCCGATAATCGGATTGGCCGAACCATCGCGATTGAACTTGCCGATACGCGCGCCGATGATCAAGGAAACGGCGAGAGCCGTCAGACCTCCGACCGCGTGCACCACGCCCGATCCGGCGAAATCGCAATAGCCCTTGCCAAGGCCGACGTTGGAGCCGAGTTGAGAGAGCCATCCTCCGCCCCAGGCCCAGTTGCCGTAGATGGGATAGGTGATCGCTCCCATGATTACGGACGAAACGGCGAAGGTGAGGAACTTCCACCGTTCGGCGCAGGCGCCCGTGACGATCGTGAGAGCCGTGTCCATGAAGACCATCTCAAACAGGAAGATGACCATGACGCCGACGTCGTAGGTGTGGCCCGACAGGAAATATCCCGCCTGGCCGAACAGCCCCCACGTTTTGCCGAACATGGTCATGGAGTGCTCGCCGGTGAGAGAGTTCAGGCCGCCCAGGTTGCCGTTGCCCGCTGAGCCGCCCATTTGTATGGCGAAGCCGAGTATCCAGTAAGCGAACAACCCGCAGGTGTACACGAAGAAGTTCATCATGTACGTGTGGTTCGCGTTTTTCACCCGGCACAACCCCGACTCGACCATGGCAAACCCTGCTTGCATGAACATGACCAGGAAGCCGGTGATCAACGTCCAGATGAAGTTGGCAGCGATCTTGTTCTGTCCAACCTGGTTGGCAACGTCCGCAACCGTGACACCAGCTTTGGTGTCCGCAGCAGGGACGTCATTGATTGTTCCTGTGATCGTGCCGCCGGGATCGCCCTTGGCGAGGTCCGCGGTTGTGGGGGCCTTGCCAGCGGCGTCCTTCAGTTCGGCGTCCGCCGGGACAGCGGACGGAGACGGTGTGGCCGCGGCCGGCGCGGCTGCCGGTGCCGGAGTCTGAGCGTGTGAGGCTACGCCCAGCGCCAGCACAAGGGTGAGAAGACAAATGCCTATACAACTATATTGAAGGAGTTTTTTCATCGTGAGTGCTCCATGGAGGTCTTAGCTGATGCGACGCTGGCACGGCTCGAAGATTCTGTTTCCCCTTTCCAGACTGCGTTTTTGTTGAAGGCTGCGGGCAGGATAAAGATCATTCCGACTAAGGTGACCCCGATTCCCAAAAGCGCAAAAACGATGCGGCCCCCGGTGCTGTCCGTCAGGTGAAGGCCGGAAAGCGTGAGAAGCCAGCCAAGCGCGCAAACGGCGGCGCCCAGCAGCTTCATTCCCTCTGGCGACGGTTTGAGCGCCGTCTTTCCCTCGAGCGGTTTGATACCCAAGAATCCGAACAAGCTGCCGACAAGAACGATGGCCCCGAGCGCCAACATCGCCTTGCCGGTGCCGCTCTCAAAAAAGGCGAACCCGGCACAAAGCACCGTGGCGCCTATGAGAAATAGCCCGAAATAACTGCCTTGTTGCTTGTTTGCTGCCATTTCCAATCCTCCTTGACCCAGCTGGGTCTGTTGTCTTTAAGAAATAAATTCCGCGGTCCGATCCGAAACTTGCAAAGGTCTCAACTGCCCGTCTTCCAAGCTGAAACAAAATCCAAACAACTTCGCGCGCATCACCAGGGAACTTACCCGGTTCGTTTCAGGCATTACCCTGGAGACAGTGCCGAGAATAATGATCTCGGGTGGCTCGCGCGCAGGTTGACGAAAGGCCCGCAGCACGGCGCAATCAATTTTGGGAAACGAGTCAAAAATGAGGTTGCGCACGGCGATGGCATCCTCCAAAGCTTGCAGAGACTCGTTCTGGTCCCGCTGGGCGCGTCCCAGGCTGGAATCCCAGGGATCAGGAGGGCGCGCCATCCAATCGCAGTCCGCAACATCCGCGCGCAATTCAAAGCGCAGGAGTTTCAGCGGGGCGCGGGAGAGATCGCCGAACCGCAGTTCTCTGCGCATCTTGCGGACGAAGTCAGCGACTTCCCACAGCTGCCGCATTAGCGCTCCTCCGCATTCCTTTGGTTTGCGCGCGAACAGGCATGGCGAGAAATGCGATGAACTCCACCAGGACAATTGCCTCCAGCACCAACGGCACTCCCGCCTGGAGCCGTACAACCAAAAGCAGCCCCACCATACAGAACCACTGCCATCGAGAGCGCTTAAGCCGTTCGAGCCTTCCTGGGAATCGCAACAGATCGCTGGGGCTCAGTTTGCCGCCAGGATTTGCAGGTACGCAGGCACGAACACATGCCACAGCAAAAAAACCGGCCAAAAGCATTTCCACCAACATCATCGGTAAATTCATTTACATCCTCCGTCCGCCAACGGATTCGAAACCGCTCGTTCCGTGAAAACCTCGTGGATAATTGACTTGAAAGCTTATAAAGACACAAAAGCACAAGCAGGAAACGGACTCGCCAGGATCGAAAAAGCAGAAATCCGTCCAAGCGCCGTTCAGGGCTTACGTATCGGCTCGTCGTCGAGCGCTATGTAGCGATTGTTGGACACGGCATCGTGTCCGAGAAAAACAGTGCAGCAGGCGGCGCGAAACACCGGCGCTTCATTTCATCGGCGAAATGAAGCTTCTGTGGCGGCGATTTGACGTCTGTATTGCAGGCGCAGTTTGCAGCCTTCCCTCGAGTCAGTCAAATTCAAACTTTAAATTGGCACGATTCGGACCGGGCGCTTTTTACTGCGATCCGCGCTTCAAATCGTCGTTTAAAATGATGGTTTCAGCGATTTCCTTCATGGATTTGCGCATCTGCTGGCTCTGTTTCTGGATCGCGCGATAGGCTTCGTCCTCGCTGATTTTCAAGTCGCGCTGCAGGATTCCCTTGGCGCGCTCCACGACCTTCCGGGCTTCCAGTTGGCCGGACAGGACCGATTTTTCGCTGACCAATTGCTCGCGCTGGCGTTCGTTTTCCTGCAGTTCGGCAATCATTTTTTGCAGCTCCGCGGTGCGTTCCGTCACGCGCGCCTCCAGGTGGTCGCGCGCATCCCGCAGGGCCTCCTCGCTTTTTCTTTTCGATGAACTTACCCAGCTGGCGGCCACGGCGCACAAGATGAAGGCAGCAAAATACGCGCTATCCGTAGCATTAATCGCCAGAGAGTGCAGCGGCCGGACGAAATAGTAGTCCACGGCCAGAGTGGAAAGAATCACCGCGAAGATGCCCGGGGCGGCGCCGCCAAACCAGGCGCTGGCCATCACCGCTGCGAAGAACAGAAACAAAAATGGATAGGGAAACAGGCGCTGCAGAAGCAAGCTCGACGCCAGCGCCGCCGATACACATACCAACGCTATTCCATAGCGAAACCCCGCGGCCGCGAAGCGCATCCTGGACCACCGTCCTCGAACTCGAGATGATGACAGCGCGATTTGTCCCAAGGCCACCGCGAAATCCTTTATAGCTTATTTATACGCACCTTATGCAGATTGCCCTGGCGCACGCTGGAAGACAAACTCAAAGACCGGATAGCTGGGATTAAAGATGCTTATTTATTTTTGTCCTTGAGGAGGAACCCGCGGACGGGAATCCGGCGGTTTCGGGACCGCTCTAGCGAGGCAGAAACTCGTCGGTGTGTGTCACGAATTCGGGATAGGCGCCGGCGCCTAGTTCATGAAGGTCCATGCCCTGGCGCTCTCCTTCGGCGGTTGCGCGGAAGGGATAGAAGCGGTTAAGCAGCAGATTCAGGCCATACGTCAGCGGCAAAACGAACCCCAGCAGCGTGGCCACGCCGATCAATTGGGCCAGCCACTGGCCGGAAACGACGCCGCCCGCGGTCAAAGGCAGCGATCCCGCCGCAACATTCAACACCGGTCGCTGGAATTGGCCGAACACGCCCAGGGCCAGAAGTCCCCAAATGCCGGCCACCGCGTGCACGGAAATGGAGCCTCCGGGATCGTCGACTTCCATGCGAAGCTCGAACCACTCCACTGAAAATATAATGAACGCGCCCGCGACCGAGCCAATCACGACCGCCTCCGCCGGGATCGCAAAAGCGCAAGAAGCGCTGCTGGCAACGAGGCCGCCGATCCACCCGTTGGCGGTGAGAGAAGCATCCGGCTTTCCGAAGCGAACTTTGGTAATGAGCGCCGCGGTGAGCGCCGAGGCTGAGGCCGCCAGCAGCGTATTGATCCCGATCAATACCGAGCCGGAGGCATCCCCTCCCGTAAAGAGAATCGCGCCGGCGGAATTGAGTCCGATCCACCCGGCCAGGGCCAGGATGCAGCCGAACAGCACCAGAACGACATTGTGACCGGGGATGGCCGGGGCCATGCCGTCCGCGGAATATTTCCCGCGCCGCGGTCCTAAAATCCATGTGACTGCCAGAGCGGTGAGCCCGCCCACGACCTGGATCGTGCCCGCTCCTCCCACATCCACAAATCCACGGCCGATTCCATAATTGACGCCCAGCGCGGCAAGCCATCCACCGCCCCACACCCAATGCGCGAATAAGGGATACGTAAAGGCGGCGAGCACTCCGGTCGAGAAACAGCTGGCCCGCAGATGCCAACGGTCTGCGCCGCTCCCCAGGGGAATCAGTGCCACGAGGCCCACGCAGAAAATTTGAAAGAACGCGGCCAGCGAGGCCGGCGAGCCATCGAAGGAAAGTTTACGAAAAAAGAAACCTTCCGCGGCAATCCAACCCCAGCTCTTTCCCGACAGCGGGAAAGCATGCCCCGGCAAATCAATGTATCCCTGCCAGGCGAATCCGCAAGCGAAGTAGGCCAGGGCGGCGACAGCGAGCGCGCACAACGAGGCCATCATCATGTGGCCGGCGCTGCGCGAGCGTCCCAATCCCACGTTGATGAGCGCCAGACCCGCGGCGGCCAGCGGAACGAGAACAATAAAGAAAACGCAAGCGATCGTCGTGGTTTCCGTGAGTCTTGGAGCGGCCATGGAGATTATTCTTTTTCCTCTCGCGGTATCAGGTGGGCCCGGAATGCGAGAGTCAATCCCAAGCCCTCCACCGCAATCCCGGCGAGCACAAACGCGGCTCGCAAAGGCGTCGCCGCGAAGAGCACAATCGCGGCCAGCGCCAGGAACCACCCTGCCGCCAACATCAAGAACCCTACGACTTTCATACGGAAATCCCCCGCTTAAAACGAACACGGCCCGCGGTAACGATTACGACGCAAGTTAAAATATCACAGTCGAACCGGAACCCCACGTGCCGCTGCAAGAAAAACTCAAGTTTACCGCGCCTGCTCGCTGCAGAATCATGGATGGGAAAAGCAGAAGTCAGAACCAATCAAGCCCGCTCCCTCTTCGATATTGCTAATGCAAGGAATAGAAGAACCGGATAGGTAAACCGCCCTCTCGCGGCCCGCCGGATTCAATGTAGGTGCCGCTGCGATTGCGCATGCCTGCGTTCACGCACCTACAAATGCCAGCGAATGTGTCATTTATCGCTATCGCCGTGCCGTTGGGGGACCATCGGGCCCACCAACTCAGGTTCCCGGAATCTTTTGGCCGGTCGTGCATCCGCAGAAAATATAGCCATACGAATCCGTAATTGGGGATATAGAAAGGTTGCATTTTACTACTCCAGATCACCGAACTAGTATCTCGCTCCTTGGCGCAACTTAGTTCGTGCACGTGCAGTTGACTCACGGCAATCGAATCGGATTCAACGGCGAGATAAAGAATCTATTAAGGAGAATACATGGCGGAGAATACCGGCGAAGTTAAAATGACACCAACCTTAGGATTGACCGGAGTGACGATGAACGCCATGGCGCTCATCGCACCCGGTGCTTTCCTTTGGCTTACGTTTGCACCGCAGGCGACAGAGGGTGCCACGGCACCGGCAATGTGGATTGGCATCTTCTTCGCGCTGTTATTGTGTTTAGCGACCGCGGTGTCGTATGCGGAATTGGCCAAGATGTATCCGGGCACGGGCAGCTCTTACTATTTTGCCGAGCAGTCCTTCCTGAACCACGACAAAGCTTGGAAATACGCGCGCCTCATGAAGTTCGTTGTCGGCTGGGGCTCGCATCTTTACTACTGGATTTACCCTGGTGTGATGGTCGCGGTGACCGGAGTATTCGTCGGTTACATCACCGGGACTCTTTGGCCGAACTTCATGAGCGCGTCGAACCCCGGTCCGATGTTCATGATGCTCGTGGCGATCTTGTTTTCTTTCGCTGTCGCCTATATCGCGCACCGCGGAGTTAGCGGATCGACGGCAGTGAGCGTGGCGATTAACGTGATTCAGATCTCCGCGCTGATCGTCTTTTCCGTGATGGCAATCAGCTACCGCGTCAGCCATCCTCCCGGAAGCGAAGCGTGGCAGTTCGATTCGGTTTCCGGCCACGGCTATAACTACGAATTCGCCACCACCAGCCAGACGGTCAATGGGACGGCCACGGATGTCATCACTCGCGATGCCAACATGGTGCCGCAACCCAAGCTCGACGCGAGCGGCAAGCCTGTGCCTTACCATGTGAATTACGACATGTATGACACCAGCAATCCGCCGGTCTTTCAGGCACATCCGAATGCCAAATCCGTGGTCGCCGTGCACAATTTCAACTGGATGTTCGTGCAGGCCACGGTTGCCATTCTGATCCTGGTCGGATTCGAATCCTGCACATCGCTTGGGGGCGAAGCAAAAAATGCGAAGAGGGATATCCCCATCGCGGTCGTCACTTCACTCCTGGTTCAGGGGGCGTTCTGCTATTTGTTCGAGTATTTCGCCGCAAACTACTTCTTAAATAGCGGCTATCCAATGTCGACGGCGACCGGCTCGGCAGCGCCCATCGGCGACATGATGGTGATGGTGGGCGATGCCCTGTTCAACGGACACGGTCGCGCCTTCATGCTGATCGAAGCGGTCACGGTCTTCCTGGCGCTGATCGGCACCACGCTTGCCTGCATTAACACCGGGGCGCGCGTGACTTACGCCATGGGGAAAGACGCCGAAGTGCCGGAGCACTTCGGAATGCTGCACGAGAAGAACCTGAGCCCTCACCGGGCAATCTGGGCGTTGGCGATCATTTCGGCGATTTTCGGATGCCTCGCGCTGACCATGCTATTCGGTGACGGCGGAGCGCTTCCGGACGCCACGATCCAGGCGCTGCCGCATGGCTTCTGGTCAAGCTTCGGGTATGTCTCCCATGACACCATGGCCAAGATGCCCAACAGCTTGCTTACGATTACTCTGGCTTCCAACTTCGGGACGTTCCTGCTCTACATGCTAAGCTGCGTAACCTGCATCTTTTGCTATCAGGGGCATCCCAACTTCAGCGTCATAAGACACGTGCTCATCCCGGTTTTCGGGATCGTCGCGAACCTGATTTGCATGGGCGCGTATCTGGTGCTGCCGTTCATGGGGTATGGCACCAAGATGGAGCCGTTTTTAGCCTTAGGAATAGCCGCGGTCTGGGCGATCTACGGGGGGATTTACTTCCTTCGGTCCAGCAAAGCTACAGGCCGCACAACACTGGTCACCAGTCGAACGTAATGGTGTAGTATGAACATCGCTGAGTTAGCTCGGAAATTCGGACAGGCAATTTTGCCTGTCCGAATTTCCGTTTCAGACGTGAGTGAAATTCTTGGGGAACCCGAGAGGACCGCTGCCCAAAGCAGTTCGGCCTGGGTCATCTCCGCACGACGCTCCACCTCCGGCCATATGCTAGACCTCGAATTCGTGGAACGCACCGATGTCGGGCGGGTCCGCGATCACAACGAAGATTATCTCGGTTACGCGTCGCCCGCCACACCCGCGCAGGTGCGCACGCACGGCTGGCTGTTCGTCTTGGCGGACGGGGTAGGCGGACAAGAGCAGGGAGAAGTCGCGTCCAAAACCGCTGTGGAGAGCATGATCGCGGGGTTTCACACGGCCAAGGATGGGGAGTCGCACTCCGGCGTTCTGCAGCGCCTGGTGCAGCAGGCCAATACTCGCGTTTTCGAGGCCGCCGTTACGGGCAGCCGCGCTTCGGCCGGTATGGCAACCACCGTCGTGGCTTGCGCGTTGCGCTACGATCGGGTGTCCGTCGCCCACGTGGGCGATTCGCGATGCTATTTGATCCGCAACGGCAAGGCCGCCCAAATCACGCGCGACCACACGATCGCCGGCGAACACCTGCGCATGGGCCTGGTCACGGCCAAAGAGGCGGCCGAGGGACAGACTAGCCACATCCTCAGCCGCTCGCTCGGATCCGAGCTCATGGCGAATGTGGAAACCAACGACTACCAAATTTTCGCCGGCGACGTTCTCCTTCTCTGCTCCGACGGCTTGCACGGATTGGTGGATTCCTCGGAAATGGCGGCGATCTGCGGCCATGGCCAGGATCTGCATCTCGCCGCTGAGAAATTGGTTGCCCTTGCCAATGAACGTGGCGGCGGCGATAATATCAGCGTTCAATTGATCCGTATCCGGGGCGTTGAGCGAATGGGAATGTATCGCGGACGGCCCTACAAACTTTACTGATTTTCTACGGATACCGGTTCGCGGTTCGGTCGTGTGTCTGCCGCGGGCCTGCCCTCTAAATGAGCGAATTCCACTCCGGAGATAAGCTCGATCATTACCGCATCGATGGCCTGGTCGCCAGAAGCGGCATGGCATCCATTTTTCGCGGGACCGATGAGCGCAATGGCCGCGCGGTCGCCATCAAAATTCCTCATGAGCAGATGGAAGCCGATCCGGTGCTGTTTGACCGCTTCAAGCGCGAAGAAGAGATCGGCAAAAAACTCGACCATCCCGGCGTCGTTCGCGTCTTCAACGATGAGCCCCGCAGCCGGCGCTACATGGTGCTGGAATGGGTGGACGGCCGCCTGTTGCGTCAGGTTCTAAACGAACAAAAAAGACTTCCGCAGGACCGCGCCATCCGAATCACTCTCAACCTGTGCAAGGCACTCGACTATATCCATAGTCAAGGCGTCGTTCATCGCGATCTGAAGCCGGAAAACATCATGATCGGTCCGGACGATCAGGTGAAGCTTATCGATTTCGGCATCGCCGCCAATGCCGGATCGCGCCGCTTGACCTTCGCGAAGCTGACCGAAGCCATGGGAACGCCGGATTATATTTCGCCCGAGCAGGTGAAGGGAAAACGCGGCGATGCCCGCAGCGATATCTATTCTCTGGGCGTAATGTTCTACGAGATGCTAACCGGCAAAGTGCCATTCACCGGACCGAACCCGTTTGTGATCATGAACGAGCGCCTGTTAAATAATCCGACTCCGCCGCGCGAGATCAATCCTGAAATTTCACCCGAGCTGCAGGAAATCATTTATCGCGCCCTCGAGCGCGATCCCAACAAGCGTTATCCGAACGCCCATGAATTCGCCATGGATCTGGAGCACCCGGAAAAAGTTGGCGTGGCCGACCGCCTGGAATTAAAAAACTGGAAGCAGAAGAAGTCTCCGGTGATGCGGCAAATCCTTTTCTACGTAATGCTGGCCATGATTCCGGTGGTGGTTTTCGGCCTGATGCTGCTAATCGCGCACCAGAAATAACTTTGCGCTCGGGCCGGCTTGATTGTGCGCGTTCTGCAATCGGGGCCAGGCCAAGCAGTCAAAAACGGCAACGATCGGGCAAAGCTGCCGCTAAGCCGCCAGTCAGCCTTTCCGCAAACCGGAATCCGGACTGACGCCAGGAAATTTATTTCGAGGCTGAACCCCGGGACACGACGGACATTCCACGGAACGAAAACCCAATCCAGCGGCGAACCTGTATACTGAATGATTCATTCTGGCTCAATTCCTGGGAGACTTCCGTAATCCATGCGCATCGACGAATTCCAGCAGAGACTGCGCGGCTCCGTATTGATCGCCGACGGCGCCACCGGCTCGTTGCTTTATGAGGCCCTGGGGCCGCAGCGCTGCGTCGACGAATTGAACGCCACCCGCGCCGAAGAAGTGTTTCGCGTGCATATGGCCTATCTCGAAGCGGGCGCTCACATCATCGAGACGAACACCTTCGGCGCCAACCGGAACAAACTCGGCGCGTTCGGCCTGGAGGATCGCGTCTCGGAATTCAATCACCGCGGCGTAAAGATCGCCCGCGAAGCGCGCGAGGCCGCCCGCCACGAGGTTCTGATTGCGGGGTCGATCGGGCCGGTGGGAGTGTTCCGCGACCCGCGTGAGGCCACGCCGGAACACTTTCGGGACATTTTTCGGGAGCAGGCCGAAGCGCTCGAAGAACGCGGCGTGGATTTTTTTGTCCTGGAAACGTTTGGCAATCCCGCAGAACTCGTCGCAGCGATCGAAGCGATCCGCGCCTTTTCGCAGCTTCCCATCGTCGCCGAAATGACCTACTCCGAGGAAGGCACCACCTTCAGCGGCACGCGGCCGAAAGATACTTGGGCGCTTTTGCACGATCGCGGCGTGCAGGTGATCGGCGCGAATTGCTCCGTGGGCCCGCAGGACCACCTGCGCATTCTGCACGACCTCGCGGAAGTGGCGGGATCGTTTCCGACCAGCGCCATGCCGAACGTGGGATTTCCGCAACGAGCCGGCGATCGCGTCATCTATCCGAAATCCTCGCCCGAATATTTCGATTTGTTCGCGCGAGAAGCCGTCGTTCTGGGCGCGCGAATTCTTGGGGGCTGCTGCGGAACCACGCCCGAACATATTCGCGCGATGGTTCGCGCCGTGGAGGGCATGCGCCCGGCCCCGGCAAACCGCGCCGTAAGCGTGGTGGAAGCGCCGGCGGAGGTTCGCCCCGCGGCGGCGCGCGAGCCGGAAAGCACGCTGTGGCGAAAAATTCAGGCGCAGAAATTCGTAATTTCTGTCGAAATCGATCCGCCCAAAGGAACATCCATCGATCGCGTGCTGGAGCAAGTCCAGAATGTGATGGCCTCGAAGAAAGTGGACGCCATTGACGTCAACAGCGGCCCTCTCGCGCGCGTGGGCATGGACGCACTGTCGCTTTCCGGCGCTCTCGAAGCGCGCGGCATCGAAACGATCCCGCATCTCACGACGCGAGACGCAAACTTGATCGGGCTGCAAGCCATGCTGCTCGGCGCGTGGGCCGTTGGGGGTGTCCGCAACGTTCTGGCCATCACCGGCGATCCGCCCTCGCTCGGCAGCTATCCCGAATCGTTCGGCGTCTATGAAGTCGATGCCATCGGCCTGGTGAAAGTGATGGCCAAGCTGAATCAGGGTCTCGATTGGGGCGGGAAAAATCTTGGCGGCGCGACGAATTTCACTATCGGCGTCGCTGTAAACCCCCTGGCGGAAGACCTGGACGAGGAGCTGCGCAGATTTCGCTTGAAGGTCGAAGCCGGCGCGCACTTCGCCATGACCCAGCCTATTTTCGATCCTGACCACTGGGAACAATTTCTGAATCGCATGGGCGGAAAGTCGCCGATCCCCATCCTGGTTGGACTTTGGCCGCTCAGCAGCTATAAGCAAGCCCTGCGCTTGCACAACGAGGTCCCCGGCATCGTGATTCCGGAGCCTCTCCTCAAGCAGCTGGAGGCCGCGGGAGGCTCGGCGCGCGAACACGGCTTCGCGCTCGCACGCAAGCTCCTGGATTGGGCGCGGGAAGCTCGCCACCTGGGAATTGCCGGCGCATATCTGATTCCTCCATTTAAGCGCTATGAAGAAATCCTCGATCTGTTTTAGTTTTCACTAGGGCAGACTTCAGTCTGTCAGGTTTAGATTTCAGTTTCATCGGCACCGAAACCAGACCAGCTGAAGCCTGTCCTACTCATTCGCAGAACTCAAAACCCCGCGATCGGCGTCGGTGTGTACCGAAGTCCGACGCTCGTCCCGACTTCCGCAACGGTTTGATGGAATCGGTGCGGGGTGTGAGAATGGAACTACGGTGGGAATGCCCTCTCCGGTAAACTACAAGAGAGCCGTTGCTGCGCTCTGATTGATAACGAGCGTGCGGTGCAATCGCGCCGGATGGACAGCGGCGCAGCCGTTCTGCACCCGGGAGACACACGTTGGATCGGAAAGCTAGCCGAATCGCCGCGCTGAAGGAACTCCTGCGGGAGAGGATCGTCATTCTGGACGGCGCCATGGGCACCATGATCCAGGCGCAGCAGCTCGACGAGTCTGCGTTTCGCGGCTCGCGATTCCTGGATCATCCCCGCGATTTGCGTGGAAACTTCGACATTCTGAACATTACCCAGCCGCAAATCGTGCAGTCCATTCAGCGGCAATACCTTGAATCCGGCGCTGACATCATCAAGACCAACACGTTCAACGCCAACGGAATTTCCGCTCTCGATTATGGCCTCGAGAAGCACATTCATGAGATCAATCGCGCGGGCGCGGCGATCGCCCGCCAAGTGGCCGATGAGTTTGAAGCGGCGCATCGGGACGAGTACCGCCTGGTCGCGGGATCCATGGGACCGACCAACCGCACGGCGTCGATGTCCCAGGATGTGAACAGCCCGGCATCGCGCGGCGTCACCTTCGACAAATTACGCGAAGTCTATTACGAACAAGCGCGCGGCCTCATCGAAGGCGGCGCGGACTTGCTGCTGCTCGAAACGATCTTCGATACGCTGAACGCCAAGGCCGCGCTCTTCGCGATCAGCCAGTACAACGATGAATATTTTGCTGCTTGTGGACAGCGCGTCCCGGTCATGGTTTCCGTCACCATCACCGACCAGAGCGGCCGCACGCTTTCCGGCCAGACGGTGGAAGCATTCTGGATTTCCGTTTCGCATATGGATCTGCTGAGCGTGGGCATCAACTGCGCGCTTGGCGCGAAGCAGATGCGCCCTTACATCGAGGAGCTTTCGCATCTCGCGCCCGTGCATATCAGCTGCCATCCGAACGCTGGGCTGCCTAACGCTTTCGGCGGATTCGACGAAACGCCCGAGTCGATGTCCGCAGATTTGCGCGACTTCGCATCCAACGGATGGCTGAACATCGCCGGGGGCTGCTGCGGCACAACGCCCGCGCATATTCACGCGATTGCGGAAGCGCTGCGCGGGATCAAACCGCACGTTCTCTCCAAGCCGGAGCGCTACACGCGCTTCAGCGGCCTCGAGCCGCTGGTGCTGCGGCCGGACTCGCGCTTCGTGAATATCGGCGAACGAACGAACGTCACCGGTTCGCCAAGATTTTCCAAGCTGATTCTCGCCGGCGAGCTTGAAGCGGCGCTCTCCGTGGCGCGGCAGCAAGTCGAAAACGGCGCGCAGATCATCGACATCAATATGGACGAAGCCATGCTCGATTCCGAGCAGGCTATGACCACGTTTCTCCATCACATCGCCGCGGAGCCCGACATCGCCCGCGTGCCCATCATGATTGACAGCTCCAACTGGAAAATCATCGAGGCCGGACTGAAGTGCATTCAGGGACGGGGCATCGTGAATTCCATCAGCCTGAAGGAAGGCGAAGAGGCCTTCCGCGAGCGCGCTCGCCTGGTGCGGCGATACGGCGCGGCCATGGTCGTGATGGCCTTCGATGAAAAAGGACAGGCGGATACGCTCGATCGCAAGATGGAAGTTTGCACCCGAGCTTACCGCATTCTCACCCAAGAGGCCGGCGTGGCTCCCGAAGACATCATTTTCGATCCCAATATTCTGACCGTGGCGACGGGCATCGAGGAGCACAACAACTACGCCGTCGATTTCATCGAAGCCACGCGGCAGATCAAGGCCAAGCTGCCCTTCGCCAAGGTGAGCGGCGGCGTCAGCAATATTTCGTTTTCTTTCCGCGGTCAGAACGTGGTGCGCGAAGCGATGCACTCCGCGTTTTTGTACCGCGCGATCCAGGCCGGCCTGGACATGGCCATCGTGAATGCGGGCCAACTTGCCGTCTATGAGGAAATTTCCAAGGATCTGCTGAATCTGGTTGAGGATGTATTGCTCAACCGCCGACCTGACGCGACGGAACGCTTGCTGGCGTTCACCGAAACCGTCAAGGCAAAAGAAAAAGGGGCGGTGGAAGAAGATTCCTGGCGCAGCGGCACTCTCGAGGAGCGGCTCACGCACGCCCTGGTCAAGGGAGTCACCGACTACATCGAAGAAGACACGGAAGAGGCGCGGCAAAAATTCGGCAAACCGCTCGCGGTAATCGAAGGCCCGCTGATGAACGCGATGAACGTCGTCGGCGACCTTTTCGGATCCGGGCGCATGTTTCTGCCGCAGGTGGTGAAGAGCGCGCGCGTGATGAAAAAAGCGGTGGCCTATTTGCAACCTTACCTGGAAGCGGAGAAGCAGGCGGGCGGAGTGTCCGTGAAGGGCCGCATCGTCATGGCCACCGTGAAGGGAGATGTTCACGACATTGGCAAAAATATCGTGGGCGTCGTGCTGGGCTGCAACAATTACGAAGTGATTGACCTCGGCGTCATGGTGCCGGCCGACAAGATCCTGAAAACCGCGCGTGAAACGGGCGCTCATTTGATCGGGCTGAGCGGCCTCATCACGCCTTCGCTCGAAGAAATGACGCACGTCGCGAAGGAAATGGAGCGGGAAGGGTTCACCGTCCCGCTCTTGATCGGCGGCGCGACGACCAGCCGCACGCACACGGCGGTGAAGATCGCGCCGTCCTACCGCCAGCCGGTCATCCATGTGCAAGACGCGTCGCGCGCCGTCGGCGTGGTGGGAAGCTTGCTCAGCGCGGAGATGAAAGGCAATTTTACGGAAGAAAACAGCAAAGAGCAGGAGCGAGCGCGGGAAAAGCATTCCGCGCGGAAGGCTCAGCCTCTCTTGCCGATCGCCGATGCGCGGAAGAAAAAGCCCGTATACGATTGGTCCGCCTACGAGCCGCCGCGGCCTTCGTTCCTCGGGACGCGGATTTACAACCCCGTGGCTCTCGATGAAATCGTTCCCTACATCGACTGGACGCCGTTCTTCCACGCCTGGGAGCTGCGAGGAATTTATCCGAAAATATTCGAGCAGGAAGGCGTTGGCCCGAAAGCGAAGGAGTTGTTCGACGACGGCCAGAAATTGCTCGGCTGCATTCTCCGGGAAAAACTGCTGGAAGCGCGGGCGGTGATCGGATTCTTTCCCGCGAACAGCGTCGAGGACGATATCGAAGTCTACGCCGACGAATCGCGCCACCTGATCACGACGTTCCACACCCTGCGGCAACAGTTGGCGAAGGCCAATCAGGACCCCAGCTATGCGGTGGCGGACTTCATTGCTCCGCGTGACACCGGCCGCCTGGATTATCTCGGCCTGTTCGCGGTCACCGCGGGGTTGCGTATCGAACCGCTCGTCGCGAGATTTGAGAAAGACAATGACGACTACAACGCGCTAATGGCCAAAGCCCTGGCCGACCGCCTCGCCGAAGGCCTGGCCGAACTCATGCACAAACGCGCGCGCATCGAGTGGGACTACGGCAAGGACGAAAATCTGAGCCCTGACGATCTGGTGCGCGAGCGCTATCGCGGCATTCGTCCCGCGCCGGGTTATCCGGCGCTGCCCGACCACACGGAAAAGCGTCCGCTCTTCGATCTGCTCTGCGCGGAGAAAAACACGGGCATCACGTTGACGGAAAACTTCGCCATGTACCCGGCGGCTTCCGTGAGCGGTTTCTACTTTTCGCATCCCAAGTCGAAATATTTTGCCGTCGGAAAAATCGGCCGTGACCAGGTCGAAGACTACAGCCGCCGCAAGGGCCTCGACCTGCGCACCGTCGAACGCTGGCTGGCCCCCAATCTAAATTACGATCCCGACGCCGCATAGATCGTGACTCGCGACCAATCCACCCGCAGCAACATGCCGCCTCCCGACCGCAGTTTGACTTCGCCGCGAGTAGCCGCCAGCGCGATCTCGCCCATTGGATCGGTTCGCCCTGCGTGCACGATTCTGATGTCGTCAGTTCCGTATGAGCCGCAGGCGCCAGACGAGAAGACCCAAAACGCTGCCGGCACCGCTGCGCCGTCGACTTGCCCGCGGCACCCGCGAACAGAATTGGGACTTGGAGGGGCGAGAATGCCATTAGCGACCTGCTCGCCTACTATCCGCGCGCCGGCCGCAACAACGCCCCCGGTTCGATAGACAGTTTCTCCGCCGACCTGCTCAGTGGAATAGTCCGACGGCGGCGTGCCCCGGTCGGGGCCCATCGGCGGGATGCCTGCCTGTTCGACTTCCATCATAGTCGCCACAGCACGTAGATTCGTTTGAATCGGGACGATTTTGTTGTCCAGGGTGATGGTTTTCCATCGCAGCGTGACTTGGCCGGGTTGGGTGTCGGTAGCCCGAGTTACGCTGACCACTTCGCCCGTTAGTTTCGCGCCTCGATTTATTTCTCCTCCTGATGGGAGAGGCACGTTCTGCATGACGGTTGCGGAAATTTTGTCGCCAGCCTTGCTATTCGCCGAGGAAATCGTCGAATTCAGACGGACGGGAAGAATCGTGCCAGTGGGAATCGCGTTGGCTGCCATGGCTGGGGCCGATGCAGCAGCCAGAATGGCGATAAGGATGACCCAACAATGCTTTATGTTTGTGAACTTCATGCTTGTGACTTCCTCTCTACTCGTCCCGGCGCGCGCGAACTCCGCTCACGGGAATTGTCGCGCGGGCGAGGTTTCGCCACAAGTGGCCAGGCGGCTGGGTAACCGGGGCAGGTGGTACGGGAAGCGAGAAATCTCGCTCCTTACAATGTGGGATGATCTGAACGGGGGAAAAGCTGCGGGGGAGGCGAGAATCCGCCGCCCCCGCCTGTAGGCCGACGTTACGGGATGTAGTAGCGGAGCGAAGTGAAAACCATATTTTCGTTGGCGTTCGGAGCGCAACCCGCGTGGGTACTCGATGTGCACACACCGGTGGAACCCTCTCCAGCCCATGTGTTGAGGTTCACGTACGAGTACTGCGCCCCCAGTTTGAGGGTGCCGTATGGGCCGGAGAAGAAGCTGTACCATATCCCGGCGGTGCCTTCGAAGATGTCCTTGATATTTCCGCTGCAATTGGCCAGCGAGCCGGGTGCATATCCGCCGGCGCCGGGCGCAGTTTCCGTCCAGCAACCGGCGTTGTTAAAGCCGATAGCGCCATAGCCTTCGTTCGGGATTAGCACTGTCGGCGTACCGGAAATGAACTGAGTCCGAGCCGCGTATTCCTCGCCAGCGTGGAAGTAAACATCCCACTTCTTGTCGTGGATCGCCAGCGTGGCCAAACCCTGATAGCTGCGGATCGGAGCGAGAGTTCCGTCGGGCCTCAGAGTCGCGTCCGGAGCTACACCGGCGCTCCCGTAACGGCCCACGCCATTTCCGACCAGAGCGTGAAGACCAAAATTAACTTTGCCCTTGTCAAACGGGAACCAGGCATTGGCGCCGCCGCCGGCCCCAACGGTTTTAGAGTTGGACGGCGCTACTCCCGTCGGGAAGATGCGGTCGCGGAATGTGCTGGCCAGACCGAAGACCTCGTAGTGGCCGAATCCGGGCTCGAATGCAGCCTTGACCACAAAGTCTGGCGTCATGTTGAAGGAGTAGTTCGTGGTCGCGTTGTAGAGACCGCCGCCGTTGCCGGCCGCGCCCACAATGAATGGCGTGGTCGTGCCCCCAACCTTAAAGGTTGTCTGAGCTTCTTCAACGGACAAGCCCAGCCACACCTTGTTGTTGAAGTCCTGAACGAACCGCATTCCGTATTCGCGCGCCCAGCTGAAGCCAACAGAGTACTGGGCGTCGATGGTTTCCGGCAGAACTTCGGTACGGTTGTCGAGACCTTTCGCTGTTTGCGTGACCAGCGACCACATCTGGCCGCCGGTGAGTGTGAAGCCGCTATTGAACGCGGCCTGCGCCCAGAATTGGCGCTGACGCAAGGTATAGCTGTTGCTCTGGCTGTCGTTCGACGTCGTCCCGGCCGAAAGGAAGTCAGCCTCATAGTACCCACCGAGCTTGACGTTGTGGGCGTCGCCCTGCACCAGCATGGCGATTCGCGACTGGCGGCCGCTGGCATTGAATTCGCCCACGTTGTATTGCGAGCTTCCTGGCAGCGGAGTCGAAGTAAAGGGAGTGTTGACGTCCGCGCTCAGTGCGCGCTGGCGCCACACGGTTTCTGCCGCGAAGAACCCGCCCGGCGTGAAGGTCACGCCCTTGAATTTCCAGGAGCGTGGCTGGTCACTGCCATAGGTGTCGGTCTGGGCCGTTTGTGGGCCGGGATTCGCCTCAGCGGGCGTCGCGCTCGACGCGTTCGCCGAACCGGTTGCCGGACCGGATGCCGGAGAGGCGACCGCTGCCACAGCCGGTGCAGGGGCCGCCGCTGGCTGAGTGGGAGATGCGCTCACTCTTTCTTCCAGTTCCGTCATCTTGGCTTCCGCGGCTTTCAACGCGGCGCGCTGCGAGTCAAGTTCCGCCCTTTGCTCCTCCACTAAGTTGCGAAGCTCCTGCACTTCGCTCTCCACGGCGGGCGCTTCTGGCTTCACTGCTACGGGCTTATCCGGAGCGGATGAAGCGCTGCTTACGGCCGCAGGCGCGTCTTCCTTTCCCGTCTCGCCGGCGTTGCGGGCCAGAAGTGGCATTGCCGCTACGCTCATGCTCAGCAACACTGCTGCGAATACTCGCATTCCATTTCCTCCTGAAAATGAAGTCCTATAACTGGATTCTGCCGCCAATTCGAATTACTCTTTGCTTCGAATGCCTCCGAGCAACTGCGCGAGCTCTTTTTCGAGTGAGATGACCCCATCCCCACCAGGGACGGCCGGCTCAGACTGCGCCTGGGCGAGCCATTGGTTGCGCGAAACCCCTTCTCACAAATGTTAAATTCCCTTGTTCGAAGCGGGGTGCAACTGAGACACTTCCGGGCACTGCGGACACTATCGGCAAGGGCTTAATGGGCCATGAGAGGAATGTTAATTCTGTGTTACATGCTCAAATTCGCCGCGGAATGTGCGCGATATAAAAATTAAACATCGCCGTATATATATGCAACATAAAGACTTATCTGGAGAGTTGACCCGGGCGGCAGATCCGCCATAAATTGGCCATGATGCCGACTCCGATGAAACGAAAGCCGCCTGGGCTCGCGGCGATCTGGCTCCTGAAATCCTGTTTCCGGGCGGCCATTGAAAAATTGGGGATTCGGGCGGGTGGGAATGCGATTCGCGAAAATCGTCTTTAATGTCGCGGGAATTTACGGGGTAGTGGTGCTGGCGCCAATCTATTTCATGGAGGCCAGGATCGGCCGCGAGACGCCGCCCGCCATCACCCATCCGGAGTACTTCTACGGATTCCTGGGAGCGGGCTTGGCCTGGCAAGTATTGTTCCTGGTGCTGGCGGCAGACCCTGTCCGTTACCGGTCCATGATCCTGCCCTGCGTTCTCGAAAAACTCAGCTATGGAATTGCCCTGATCCTGCTTTACGCGCAGCACCGGCTCCCGTTTTCCGTGCTGGCGGTTGGGTCGGTGGACTGGATTTTTGTTTTCTTGTTTCTGGCCGCGTACTTCACGACAAAATCCGGCCGCGCTTCGGTTTGATTCGCCTATCTTGAATCCGGCGATTGATTTATAATAGCCTTGATTTCTATAAAATGCCGTTATAGGTGGGCGGACTCCGCCACCGGTAGCACAAACTTCGCCAAGATCCAATGGAATTCCACAGACTGAAGTCTGTGCTACTTGAAGCTACCGAAAGGCCCCATGGATTTATCGCAATTGCAGGTGTTTCTGACCGTGGCCAAGGAGCAAAGCTTTTCTCGCGCGGCCGAAAAACTCTATCGCACCCAGCCGGCGGTGAGCATCGTCATTCGCAAGCTGGAGGAATCGGTGGGCCAGCCGCTGCTGGTGCGCGGCGCTCGCCAAGTGAAGCTCACCGACGCCGGCGGGCTGCTGCGCGATTATGCCGAGCGACTCCTGAACCTGCGCGACGAAATCGAAAAGGAAATGGAAGACCTCAAGAGCCTAGGCCGCGGCGAACTGCGCCTGGGCGTCAATGAAAGCTCGATCCACGCGCTGCTGCCGGCCCTGGCGCGCTACCGGAAACTCTACCCCGGCGTGAAACTGATCATGCACCGGACGCTTTCGCGCGATATCCCCCAGGAAGTCTTGAACTATCGCCTGGACCTCGGCGCCGTCTCCTATGTCCCGCAGGACGTAAAGGTCGCGGCCGTGGAAATCCTGCGCGATGAATTAACCTTTGTCGTTCCGCCAAATCATCGCCTGGCGCACCGCCGCTCCGTGGACATCAAGGAACTGGGAGAAGAAACCTTCATCGCGCACAATGTCGATTCCCCCTACCGCTCCCGGGTAATCCAGCTATTCGAGAGGCACCGCACCCCGCTGCGAAGGGACATAGAAATGCCCACGATTGAAAGCATCAAGCGCTTCGTGCAATTGGGCATGGGCGTAGCGATCGTCCCGCGCATGTGCGTCCGCTGGGAAATCGAAAGAAAGCTCCTGGCTGAAGTCCGCATCCGCCAGCTCAAGATGCCGCGTTCTTTGTATCTGGTATCGCGCCGCGGAGCCCGCCTGTCGCACGCCGCTGTGGGCCTGATGCGATTGCTGCATGTGAATTAAATTGAGTTGGGAAGGGTCCTATCGCTGGGGCGGCAGGATGGGATTCAGACGACCTGGTTTTGAAGCTTTGCAGCGCTGGCGGAAGTCAAAAGAAGACAGGCTGAAAGCCTGTCCTATTGGGGTTATTCTTCCAAATCCTCGCGAAATGTGGGCAGGGACGGATCGAGGGCGCCGTCCATGAGGTCCACGACCAGGCGTTCGAAGACTTGCGTCGCCTCCGGAAGCGACGCGTAGCCGCGTTCCCACACCACGACTCCAGTTGCCGAATAAATGAGCGTGAAAAACCTTCCCGAAGAATACTGAAGTTCGAGCAGCTTGCTGGGCATTTCGGGATCGCCTTCCTGCCCCAGGATGTCCATCAGCGCGACGGACCATTGCCTGCCCTTCGGGTCGGTGACGGACTGGCGCTCCACGTACCGCCAGTTGTCCATGCTCCAGGAAGCCATAGAGATTCCTATCCGCCCGAACCGCGCTGGCCGAGCAGTTCGGCGAGAGCCCGCGCAACCTGCGCCCCGGTGAATGGTTTTGGAATCAGCATGACCTTTTGGGCGTCGCGGGAACTGAGGCTCTGGTCCGCTATCTCAGGAGTGTCACTAATGATGACAACGGGTAGATTTACGGAATTCGGATTGCTGCGCACGCTGTCAAAGAGAGACTCGCTCATGTCGTACACCGAACAGTCCAGCACGAGGGCATCCGCGCGTTGCTCCGTTGCCAATTCGCTCACCGAGGGATCGAATCCGGACGCGAAGACGTCAAAACCATGGTCGCGCAGAGCGAACGAGAGGAGCTCGGCGATCTCCGGCGTGTCGTCGATGAGCAGGATACGTGGCAACCCGATGCTACTTGGTGCCGTAGTTGCCCGGCAATCTCGGCTTCTTGCCCGCTGACGGCTCCAGATCCAGAACCCATACCCGGCCGCCTGCGGTGTAATAGGCGCGGTGGTCGTTCTGAACCTGCGCTCCCCAGGCTTCGAGCGTGCGCATCGCGAAGGTGTAACCTTCGAAATTATTCCTCGCGTGGCTCAGCACTTCGTTCGTATGCCAGTTGTCGGTCAGGTTGGCGTCGCCGCCGTGCACACGCAAAACCGTGTAGAAGCGATCATAGGCGGCTTCGTCGCGGACCTCGCGGGTCGATCCGCGCTTCTTGCCCTCGCTTACGATATACGCTTCCTGCTGCAAGATCGGACCGGTGGGAGGAATCGGAGTATTGGCGCTCATACGGTCTCCGCCACGGCCGCTGCGGCTTCCGCAGCTCCCATGTTGACAAGATTTTTCACGTCGGTAGCCTTGATCAAAGCCTCCGGCAGCGGAACGCCCATCATCTGCCACTGCATATTGGCGAACCTTTGCAGAGTGGCAACGTGCTCGGCGTGCAGGTGTCCGAAGCGGCCTTGCAGTTTCAGGTATTCCGATACCGGCCGCATGTTTTGCGGACGGAAACTGTAGTCATACTCGCGCTTCACGTTGTTCCATTCCCAGATCGGATAAAGCCCGCATTCGACGACTAGCCGGCCGAGATCGATCGAGCGCGGTGTCTCGTACACGAAGCCCTTCTGACAGGGAGTGTAGACCATCAAGAAGGACGCGCCCTTATGATTCAGGCCCTTGCGAACTTTGTTCATGAGGTCGATCGGGTAGCCCACGCTTGCTGTTGCAACGTAGCAATGAGGATGCCCTGCGGCCATCATGCGCGCGAGGTCCTTGGGGAACAGCGTCTTGGCTTCGGGAACTTTCGGTCCTGGAGGAGAGAAGGTGGTCATGCCGCCATAGGGCGTGCGCGACGATGCCTGGATGCCGGTGTTGGCGTACTGCTCGTTGTCATAGCAAATAATCAGGCAATCATGGTTTCGATAAAGCGCGCCGGAGATCGAACCGATGCCGATGTCGGAGGCGCTGCCATCGCCGGCCTCGCAAATGATGTTTGGAAAAGTGCCCTTCCACTTGCCTTTTCGGATCATCGCTTCAAAGGCCGCGGCAACCCCGGCAGTAAAGCTGCCGGAACTACCGATCTGCGTGTGCGCCCACGGCACGTTGTAAGGCGTGCACAGATACGAACTGTTGGCGACATACATACATCCGGTTGGCCCGACGAGGATGGTGTTATCGCCCGACGCCTTGCTCGTCATCCGGTACTGGATCGATGGCCCGCACCCGGCGCAAGTCCGGTGTCCGGGGACGAAGGGCTCGCTGGCCGGCAATTCAGGATTGTAGAAGCGCGCGCCCTGATTCGGGCTGCCCAGCATCGGCAAAACCTGCCGTTCGATTTCAATGACTGACATATTAGCTCCTCGGGATGGCGGCCCTAAACTCTGCAGCCTGCTATTTTAATGCAAAGCCTGAAGCCCGTCCCATCTATAATTTTTGACCGCGCTTCGAAAGCGATTACTCCTCGAACCCAACCCAATGCGTGCGCTTCTCAATGCTCCCGCGCTTCTGCGCTTCGAGCATTTTCTGCGTCATCCAGTAGAATTCCTTGAGCACGATGGCCTCGCCGCCCATCCCGGCCATAAACGAAACGACCAGGGGCCTGTTTTTGCTTTCGTAGAGCGCTCCGCAAACCTCAGCATAGAGCGACCCGCCGCTGCTCACGCTGCCCAGACCCATATTGGTCTCGATGACGCCGACGACTTTGAACTTGCTGAGGGCTTCCTGCACCCGGTCGGTCGGGTAAGGCCGGATCGTCCGCAGCCGCACCATGCCGACTTTCGCGCCACGCTCACGCATATGCTTGATGGCGTAGCGAGCTGTCACCCCGTGCGCTCCCTGCAGGAAAAAGACCACGTCGGCGTCTTCGGTCATGAATTCTTCCACCCAAGGATCGTACCGGCGCCCAAAAATTTTCGCGAATTCGTCGTGGACCTCTTCAATCACCGCTATCGAGCCCTCCATGGCGCGGGCCCGCTCGAGTTGGAGCGGCGGTCCCTGCTCGGGCATGATCTGCGGGCCGTGCGACACGGGATGCCGCGGGTCGAGCGGGTACGGATGCTTGTACGGCGGCAAGAATTCCTTCACTTGGCCGGGATCCGGCAGATCGACGTCGCACACGATGTGCGAGACGAAGAAGCCATCCTGACAAACCATCTGCGGCAGCAATACCCGCGGATCTTCGCCGATCCGGTAGGCCATCAAATGATTGTCGAAGGCCTCCTGCGCGTCGCACGACCAACCCATCAGCCAGCCCATGTCGCGGGTGGACAGCGCGTCCGTATGTTCGGAGCCGAAATCGCCCGGAGGATCGAGCGTGCGGTCGGCGATCATCATCTGCACTGGCATGCGGCTGCCCGAAATCGGGGAATAGAGCTCGTAACCGTACTGCACGCCGACGCCGGAGCTGCCGGTGAACACGCGCGCGCCGCTCGAAGACGCTCCGTGTGCAATGCTCAGCTGCGAGTGCTCGCTGTCCGCCACGATGTATTCGGCGTCCAGATCGCCGTTAGCCACCATCTGCGCCAGCGCCATCATCGTGGCCGTGTACGGGCGGATGGGGTAGGCGGTGATTACGTCGACGTCCGCGTATTTTGCCGCCTGTGCCGCTGCGACGCAGCCGTTGATCCGTACCGTTTTCTTTTTTCCCGCTACTAGCGTTGCCATGTTTTGCTCCGCGCGGTCCACCTTGTGGCGGACGCTTCGATTGCTCGATTCCCTGACGCCATGTATTTTTGCAATACTGGCGTCTAAACCTGACAGGCTGAAGCCTGTCCTGCAGAAGACTAGATACTCTTGGCCGGGCGATCAGCTAAGTTCCTTAATTCTTCAGCCTGGCGCCCGTGCAGACCCTGCGAAATCGCGAAGGCCGTGTCCATTCGAACCACGCCTGTATCGAAGTCCAGTTCGGGCACGCCCTCCAGGCAGCCTGTCGGGCACTCTTCGATGCACACGCGGCATCCCTTGCAATAATCCACCAAAATTTTGTACAGACCGTTCGAACGCACCGAGCGCACGATGCAGGGCTCAGGGCAGACCAGGTAACAGTTGTCGCAAGCGTTGCAGGTGCCGCAGCTGAAGCAACGGCTGGCTTCGTCGCTGGCCTGCTCTTCGGTATACGACAGAATGACTTCCTGCTGCGTGGTGCGCCGCGCTTTAGGCGCCAGCATGGCCTGCTTTACCCGCGGGAAGTGCGGGAAATAGGTCATGTTCATGCGATTCAGATCGACGATTACGTCGATGGGAACGGTGCGGGGCTCGAGCGGCACGTTGCGCAGGACCTTGTCCAGATTGAAAGCCACGCGCTTGCCGTCGCCCACGGCGTTGACCACCATCAGAGGCTGCCCGGAACCGAGTTGCACCACGTCGCCGGCCGCGAAAAAGTTGGTGTTGCCGATGCGGCCGAACTCGTCGATCTTGATCGTGCCGCGCTCGGTCTTGAACTCGGCCGGCATCCAGTCGAGCTTGGCTTTCTGTCCGACCGCAATGATCACCGTGTCGACAGCAAACTCCGTGGCCGGAGCTTCGCGGTCGATGGCGATCGGCGAAGCATTGATTTTCCCGGTGAAACGCGCTGGATGAAGCTGCAACGCTTCGGCTTTCCCCTCGCCCAGCACGTGGGTCATGGCCAGCCCGTGCAGGAGTTCCACGCCTTCTTCGAGCATGTCATGCAGGTCTTCCGGGGACGCCGGCATCTCGTCGCGGTTGGCCTCTACCGTGATCATCGTGACTTCGAGCGCTCCCTGGCGAAGCGCTTCGCGCGCGCAGTCAATCGCCGTGTTTCCGCCACCGATGACAGCCACGCGGGAGCCAAGCTTCACTTTGGATGTGCCCATGCCGATATCGCGCAGGAATGGAAGTCCAAAAATAACCCCGGCCTTATTCTCGCCTTCGGCTCGCGCGCTGTTGGATTCGGTGAGACCGACAGCGAACACGGTAGCGTCATAATTCTTTTTCAAATCGTCCAGGGTAATGTCCTTGCCGACCTCGACATTGGTCTTGATTTCGACGCCGAGTTCGACGAGACGCTCGATCTCGCGATCGAGCACCGCCTGGGGCAGGACCCAGTCGGGAATGCCGCCGCGATTCAGTCCGCCCGCTTTGGGCGACTTTTCGAGGATGGTCACCTTGTATCCGAGGCGCGCCAGTTGATACGCGGCGCTGTGGCCCGCGGGGCCGGAACCGATGACCGCGACTTTCTTGCCGTTGGGAGTCCCGGCCTTGACCACGTCGCGCTTCAGAGCCTGGCCGAGATCGCCGAGAAAACGTTCGACGGCGCGAATGGAGATGGCTTCGTCGTACTGCCCGCGGTTGCAGGCCTGCTCGCAGGGGTGGTAACACACGCGCCCCGTCACCGACGGGAACGGCATGTCTTCCTTGATCAGCGCGTAGGCGTCCAGATACTTGCCGCGCTTCACCAGGTCGAGATAGCCCTGGATTTTTTCGTTCGTGCCGCAGGCGTTGTTGCAAGGCGGCAGCTTGTCCCGGTAAACCGGCCGAATGGCGCGCCAGTTGCCCGTGGGGAAAAGATCCTGGCCCTTTTCCTGTGACGGAGCCGGCGTGATTCCGGCAAATGGCACTTTGAGCCAGTCAGGAATGTGTGTACCTTTGGTCGACATGTTTGATCCTTATTCCGGCGGGTTTCCAGCAGCACGCCCGCACCCAAAAATTTTTCGCGCAGCCAACCTAACGTTTACGCAGTCACCGGCTTCAGCGGCATGATGTGCAATTCCTTCAGCGCCGCATGGAATGCCGCTTTATTCGCAATCAGGGGTTCGATCGTTTTCAGCTTGACGATGCCCGTTGACTTCACCACCGCCGCGATCAGCGGAGCGGCGATGTCCGGCGCGACCGCTTTGCTTCTCTCGGCTGCGCCTTCCGTCGACAGGCGGTCGAGGCCGAGTTCGCCCAACCGGTAATAGAGCCACTTATGGTCGGCCAGCTTGGCGGCGTCGACGCACACCAGCTGCGCCAGCCGCTCCGGGCCGGGCACGAAGCGGATCATATAGTCTGGCGTGTAGTGCGTGTTGATAACGAGTGTTCCGCCCGGGGGCATCCCACGCATGTAGTCCCAGCCCTTGACCATGGTGCCTTCGACCAGCACGACGATGTTGGGATGCTCGTTCTCATAGGTCAGCGCGTTTTCGATTTCGCTGTCGCTTACGCGGCAGTATTTGCGCGTGGGCGCATTGGTGCGGTCCGGATTGTCGACGTAATTTTCCATAGCCTGGGAGAATTTGCCCTCGGTGCGGGCTGAAGCGGCCACGGAATTCACGATGTCGCGGCCCTCTTTGTCCATGATGATGCCGCGCGTCCATACGGTCAGTTCTGTGTAGCTCATGATCGACCCTCTTTGTCATCCAGATGGATATGTGCCGCCAGGGTAAACTCCCCGGTATTTCCAGAGCGCGTAGCCGAATCTTTCAACGGCGAAGCGCCGCCGCGATGGGAATCCAACACAGACTGGAAATCGCCTCGGCGGACAGCGAAAGGAATTCCCTGTGCGCCATCCTGGTACTTGGCAATCGCCAAGAGCGTTGCCTTCTTGCACAGGCTCTCGATATCCGCACCTGTGGACCCTTCGAGTTGCTCCGCAAATTCGTCAATATCCACATCGGAAGCGAGAGGAACACGCCGCGTGCAGATCCGCAAAATCGCGGCCCGGTCCGCGGCGCCCGGTTTGGCGAACGGAAGGATATAGTCAAATCTGCCGCTGCGCAAGAGCGAGGGTTCCACGCGCTCGGGACGGTTGGTGGCAGCGACCAGAAGAACGCCTTTGACGTCGCGCAGATTGTCAATTTCGCGCAAAAGCTGGCTGAGAATGCGCTGATAAATATCCGAACCCATGTGATCGGCGCCGAACTTTGGCGCCAGCGCATCGATGGTGTCGAAAAAGAGGATGCAGGGGGCGGCGCGGCGCGCCTTCTTGAACACCTCGCGCAAAGCCCGCTCGGATTCGCCCAGCCACTTGGAGTACAGTTGCGGGCCGTCGATGGCGATCAGCGGAATCTGCTTCTCGCCCGAGAGCGCTCGCGCCATGGCGGTCTTGCCCGTGCCTGATGGGCCGACGAACAGAACGCCGCGCGGCGGCGCCAGCCCCACCTGGTCGTAGATCTCGTTGTGCATGTGGGAGTGCTCGACCACGGCATCGAGCAATCGCTTCAGATCGGCATGCCCGCCAAGATTTGCAAAGGTCGTTGCACTCTTCTCGATAAAAAATTCGCGAGTCGCGCTGGGCTCGACTTCTTTCAAGCCAGCCAGAAAATCGTCGCGCGTCACTTGCAGCCCGCTCAGGTCGGCGGGCGGAGCGCCGTCAGTCTCCAGCGGCGCGGTCGACAGGAATCCGCGCAAGGCGATCATGCCGACTTCCTGGCACAACGCTTCAAGGTCGGCGCCTACAAATCCGTGCGAATGTTCGGCAATTTCCTGGAGATTCACATCGTGCGCCAAGGGCATGGCGCGTGTATGGATCTTCAGAATCTGCATGCGCGCCTGGGTGTTGGGGACGCCGATTTCGATTTCACGATCGAACCGTCCGGGACGCCGCAGAGCAGGATCGAGAACCTCGGGAATGTTTGTCGCGCCGATCACGATCACCTGGCCGCGCGACACAAAACCGTCCATCAGGCTGAGCAATTGCGCCACCACGCGCTTTTCCACTTCGCCGGATACTTCCGCCCGCTTGGGAGCGACGGCGTCAATTTCGTCGATGAACAGGATCGAAGGCGCGCGCCGCGCCGCTTCCTCGAACACTTCGCGCAGCTTGGCTTCGCTCTCGCCGTAAAACTTGCGCATGATTTCCGGCCCATTCAGTGGAATAAAATGCACGCGGCTCTCGGCCGCAACAGCCCGCGCCAGCAACGTTTTGCCCGTCCCCGGCGGCCCGTAGAGCAGCACGCCCTTGGGCGCGAAAATTCCCAACCGCTCGAAAATGCGCGAGTGTTTCAGCGGCAACTCGACCATTTCACGCACGCGCGCCACTTCCCGCTCCAGCCCGCCAATGTCTTCGTAAGACACCGACGGCGCGCGGGCAGCCGTCTGCTCTCCCTCGACGATCCGAATGTCGGTACGAGGCCCGATGACCACAGGGCCCGACGGAATCGTGCGCACCACCTGAAAATTCACAGCCTTGGAATAGGTCGGCACGCGCACGATGCAGCCCTGCGTGACCGGAACATCTACCAGGTCCTCGACAATCCGCTCGATGGCGATAATTGCCGGCGCGGCCCCGACCCACATGGGCGACAGGCGAACGGCGACCGCCTGCGAGTGCTCGACGACAGCAACGGTCACTTGCTCCTGCAGTCCCACACCGCAATTGCTGCGCGCCGTGCCGTCGATCTGTACCAGGCCCTCATGCAGTTCATCGGAAACTTCAGCGCGCGCCACGGACGCCGTGCCTCCCGTGACTTTCACCACGTCGCCGGCCTTCGTGCCGATTCGCCGCATATCGGCGGGTGCGAGCCGCGCGATGGCGCGCCCAACGTCCTCGACTCGCGCCTCCGCCACACGCAGTGTGACTGTAGCCGCGAGCGAAGATGGGGCTAGATCGGTCACTTGGTTACCTGGAGCCGGGATTGGACTTCGTTGCAAAAGCGGTCAAAGAGTTTAAAAAGCCGCTGTTGCTCGGGATGATGCTGCAGGTCTGACATGAGTTCCACTCGGCTCATCTCATTTCCCAGATCGGACAGCCGGACGGTTCCGAGATTGGTGTGTTCCAGCGCCCAGCCTTCCCCTTGAGTCGAAGCGACCGCTATGCATAAGGTTGTACGATCACTTTCCCAGGGAACGATGATGGCTGTGAGGCTGCCCAATCCGATGGCAAGCTGCTCAATCGCGCCGGATAGGGCGCGAGGTGAACCGGAGGTCGTAAACTCAAAAAGCTTCTCACTCATGACGTTCTATGGTACACTGGATCAGTGATTGAACCAGTTGACCACGAAACTGTAGCATCGAGGCACAGCGCTGTCAAGCGTTTCGCGCAGCCTTCAAATCCCGGCGACGCCTCGCGCCTGATCACGCCGATCAAGAAGACTCGTGTCGCCGAAGAAGTAGCTGACCGCATTCGCGAATTAATGCTCGACGGAACGTTCGCTGCGAATCAGCCGCTTCCCTCCGAGCGTCATCTCGCTGAGCGTTTCGGCGTGAGCCGCGGATCGATCCGTGATGCGCTGCGCACGCTGGAAACGATTGGCCTGCTTGAAACGCGTCACGGGCAGGGCACGTTCCCGCGTGAATTGTCGGTGGACCGCCTAGTCGCTCCGTTGGCATCGGTCATGGCCTATCGCGCGGATTTGCAGGACGAATTGCTGGACGTCCGCCGCATGTTTGAACCGGCCGTCGCGCGCGTTGCGGCGCAGCGCGCTACCGAGGAAGATTTGGCCGACTTGCAGCGCATCCTCGATGCGCAGCGCCAGAAAGTTAAAACCGGCCAATCAGCGATCGTGGAAGATACGGCGTTTCATGCCATCCTGGCGCGGGCCACTGGCAATCGCGTGGTGATGAGCATCATGGCCACGCTCAACGATCTGCTGGTTGAATCGCGCACGCAGTCGCTTCAGCAAAAGGGCCGACCCGGCCGCTCGGTCGACGGACACGAGGCCGTCGTGGCTGCCTTGCGCCGGCGGGACGCTGAAGGCGCATCGCACGCGATGTATAACCACATCGATCAGATCGCCGATCTGCAGACGAACTCGCAAAACGGACCGAACCCACCTGCCAAGTAGCCGGAGCCTCCATCCATGGACGAAAGCCTGCGGGCGCAGATCGACTCAAATCTTTCGCATCTCGATGCCTTGATCCGCCGCGGGCGCCGCCTTCGCGATGCGCTGGCCGCCGACCCTTCCGACAAATCCTCAATGGTCGCCAATCGCGCCTGGCAGCAGGACTGTGGCGTGGCCATCAATCAGCTTTCAGGTGGCAGCAAGGCCCACTGGCTGGCGCGGGCGTTCAGCGAAGCATTCTTGTTGCGCACAGATTCAGGGCAAGTCATTGAAGCGGTTGCGCCCGCGGAGATCGTCGAGCGTTTGGTCAACGTGCTGGATCAAGCGATTATTTCATTGTCTCAAATGGGCGCTGCCCAGGCTGTCTCCACTTCGCCTGCAGCCGCGCCGCAACCTCATCGCTTCGATTTCGTTCATAACCCCGCGCTGCGCCCTGTTCTCGAGCAGGCTTTCGCCGAAAGCCGCGACGCGCTCGAGCAAGGAAGCTACGGCGCGGCGCTCATTCATTCCAGCGGGATACTCGAGTCGATCGTGACGGATGCTCTGGAATTCCAGGGGCTCGATGCCTTGTCGTCTTTCGGTCTTCCGGCGGGAAAGATTAGTGACTGGTCGTTCGACGATCGACTGGCGATTGCCGAGAAGGCCGGAGTAATTCGCGGCGGCTGCGCACGTCTGCCCGAAATCGCACGGCGGTATCGAGAGATCACCGACGCCGACGGCAACCCGCAGTTGACCGTCACTGAGCAGGATGCGCGCCGTTCCAGGCAAGTCCTGCATGTAGTGATGCGAGATCTGGATCCGGGAAGGTAGGTTTTAAGTAGAACAGACTTCAGTCTGTTGGGTTGGTCGATGTTTCGGCGTTCCGGCGTCGATTTTGCCTGAGCGGCGGAAAGCCACAGACTGAAGTCTGTGCTACTTGATCTTCGCCAGTAACTCCACGAATTTCTGCTGGCGCTCTGTCTGGTCCTGCCCGCCCGCCGATTCCGCCAGCTGCGTCACGTTCATCGAGCAGAACTTCGGTCCGCACATCGAGCAGAACTTCGCATCCTTGTAAAAATCGTCCGGCAGCGTTTCGTCGTGCATGGCCTTGGCCGTCGCTGGATCGAGCGACAACTCAAACTGCTTGTTCCAATCGAACAGGAACCGCGCGTACGACAGCGCGTCGTCCCGGTCCCGCGCCCCAGGACGGTGCCGCGCCACGTCCGCCGCGTGAGCCGCAATCTTGTAGGCGATCACGCCCTGCTTCACGTCCTCCGCGTTCGGCAATCCCAGGTGCTCCTTCGGCGTCACGTAGCACAGCATCGACGCTCCGTGCCACCCGATCATCGCTGCTCCTATCGCGCTGGTGATGTGGTCGTACCCCGGCGCAATGTCGATCACCAAAGGCCCCAGCGTGTAAAACGGCGCTTCGTGACACAGTTCCATTTCCTTTTTCACCTGCAGCTCGATCTGGTCCATCGGTATATGCCCCGGACCCTCGATCATCACCTGCACGTCGTGCTCCCACGCTTTTTCCGTCAGCTCGCCCAGCACTTTTAATTCCGCGAATTGCGCCGCGTCGCTCGCGTCCGCGAGACATCCCGGCCTCAAGCCGTCGCCCAGCGAAAAGCTCACGTCGTGCTTCTTGAATATCTTGCAGATCGCCTCGAAATGCTCGTACAGAAAATTCTCTTTCTTGTGCGTGTTCATCCAGTGCGCCAAGAGAGCCCCGCCGCGGCTCACGATCCCCGTGATGCGGTTGCGCACCAGCGGCACGAACTCCCGCAGCACGCCCGCGTGGATCGTCATGTAATCCACGCCCTGCTCGGCCTGCTCCTCGATCACTTCGAGCATCAGCCCGATGCTGAGATCCTCCGTGCGCTTCACCCGCGACAGCGCCTCGTAAATCGGCACCGTCCCGATCGGCACCGGCGAAGCCTCGATGATCGCCTTGCGGATCGTGGGAATGTCCCCACCCGTCGACAGGTCCATCACCGTGTCCGCGCCGTAGTGCACCGAGTGATGCAGCTTCTTCAGCTCTTCGTCAATGTGCGAAGTGGTCGCCGAGTTCCCGATGTTCGAGTTGATCTTGCACTTGAAGGCGATGCCGATCCCCATCGGCTCCAGCGCCTTGTGATGGATGTTCGCCGGAATGATCGCCCGCCCGCGCGCGATTTCGCTGCGCACCAGTTCCGGCTCGATCTTCTCGCGCCGCGCCACGTATTCCATCTCTTCGGTGATCACGCCCTGGCGCGCGTAGTGCATCTGCGAAACGTTGCGCGTGCCATTGGCCGCCGCCGTTTCCTTTAACCGCTTCTCAACCCAAGCGTCTCGCACTCCCATCGCTTCCCCCTGAAGAGTCTCCGCTCGCGGAGCTTCTGTCTCCCGTGTCGCCAAATTATCGCACCGCACTGCGCACACGGCAACGACCCAAGTAGGATCCAGGTAGGACAGGCTTCAGCCTGTCTGGTTTAGATCTGAACAGGACGCTAATTGAAACCGCACAGGCTGAAGGCCTGTGCTACTTAAACCGCTCTGCGCGTTCCGTTTTTTTCTTCACCGCCGCTTGAGGCCCGAACCATACTCCCGCAGAAGGCGCCACGGCCGAACGAAAACGTAAAGCGGGGTGAGCCACCGGGGCAGGCGCAGCGACTCGCGGTCGCTTTCCGTCGGGCTCATGGCCAGTCGTAACGTGTGGCGCAGCCCCTGCCCGATTCCGTCGCGCAGCCGGAATCTAAATGCCGCGCGAGGAAAAACGCCGCCGCTGGGATCCGAAATACCGGCATACTGCCCGTACACTTCTTTGGCCAGTTCCTGAACGGTGCGGTCCCGAGAAATCTCCTGCAGCAAAAAGTCCGGCAGAGACGCGGCAAACAGATCGTGCGCCAGGAAAAGGCCCAGCAGGAATACCCGGGTCGACTGCATCTTTGCGGCGATCTGCGCGGCAAGCGTCCAATTCACTTCCTGAGCCGTCATGAGCCTGGCAATGTCCAGAACCCATCCCAACCGCTCCCAAAAATGTTTCGCGCCATGGACGCATAGCATCACGAGCGTGTCTTCAACGGAAAAAGTTTTCAGCTGCTGCCCGCCGAGGTCGACGCACATCAGCCGGCTGCTCAGCTCGCCCAGATCGATCGGAGTCGGAAAATATCGAAGGGTCCGCTCGGTGTGAAATTCCACCAGGATTTTCTGCGCATCCGACAGGAACGCGTATTGGCCCGGCGCGCTTCCGCCCTGTCCCGCATGCGCTTCCTGCAAATCGAATTGCGGACGATACCCGGCAGAGGCCAGCACAGTGACTGTCTGCGGAATGTATCTTTGCGGGACGACGAAGTCCAGGTCCGAAAATTCACGGCGGATAACGCTTCCATACGCGATAATCGCCAACAGCGGCCCCTTGTAGGGGATGGCCGGAATCCGGGCGGCCTCGAACGCGCGGTGCAAACACAGCAATTCGCGCAAAAGCGCCATCCCGGATGCCGTGGAACGCGCCGCAGCCGTGCGCAGCGCACCCAGCTGACCGGGCGAGATCAGGTCCTCCGCAGTCTCCGCAAGCACCTCATAGACGATGGCCGACAAACGGTGCCGATCCGCGACAGCTAGCACTTCGGTCCAATTCAGGCCGTCGCCGACGAGCAGACGAATGCGCTGCTTCGCTGAGGGATCGATCGAGGCCCGCCCGCAGCTCAAATCGATTTCCAGTTCGGGGCGCGGCGCGCCGGGAAAACTCCGGGCGCCTTGCGCCTCCATCATAGGGGCCACTGTACCAGCTTTCTATTTTCTGTCACGTCCACGATGCAGGCGATTATTCACCGTCGGATTCGACGGTTGCCGCGGCGTGAATCCGCCCCGCAGGGGTGTGAAGTCGCTGGCGGTCAAATAATCCCGGCGGGGCTTATTGCTCCCGCGCAAGTCTGTCAGCATCTGTCCTCCATCCCGGCTCGTATTCTCGCAAGATTCCGTCCCATTGGTGTGAAAAATTATCGACTCCATTCATGGGACGAACATGACACAAACGGAAAACCGAGGAGAGTCGCATGGCTGGTTGGAACTTATATTTGGCGGCGCTGCAAGGTTTCGGGCAAACAATCCGTCAGATTACCGGCTGTTCTCTTTGGGGATCGCCGCCGAGAGCGAGAGAGCTTGCTGCCAGCGCGTGAATTACCCTGGGAATTCGGCGGTCGACGGCACTGCTATCTCTTCGGTAGAATTTCCATCCATTAGATTCAAGCGCCCTGCGGCGCACGTTGCCTTCGGCGGATAGCTGCGGCACGTAATCGGACGCCGATTTGTTGGCGGGCATAGAGAATCGGAGTTGTGACGGAGAGCGTACAGTAACGCCGAACGGACACTTTCCTCCGCTGACACGTTAGGGCGCGCGCCGCCGGAATGCATTCTCGCATTGGAATGCGGAGGAACCGGCGAGGAAGGGCCGGAGCATACAATCGCAGAGGAGCCGGCGTTGCGGCTCTTCCATAACGATGTGGCAGGTCTTGGACGGGACCCGCGGTTCAAAAACGGAGAGGCCAACTCAGACGCCGGATGCATCCTTCACCTCAATCAGCCCTTCGGCGAGAAGTTTCTCGAGAAGGCCGACCAAGTCGCGAGCACAGCGTTCGGGCTCGACATCGTATTCATCGGTGATCGCCGTCTGAATCTCGGCAACGGCGCGCGGCTGCTGCACGAGATTCCAGATTCGAGCGCCGACCGGATCGAGACCATAGTAGACGCCACTCTTGACGTTCAGAATTGCAGCCTCTCCGGCAAGGTCGCAGGATACCTGGTCCTTAATCGCTACGACGACGGAACGATCGGAAATCGTAGTGCTCATGCTCATTCTCCATCTCCTCGGTGCCTGCGAGAAACACAGCCCAGGGCCATTCGTGGGTACGGCTCTGTGGGAACTGGCAGATCCGTTGCGCCCCTGCCTTGGATGGCGTCAGCCGACGCGCGAAATTGTAGCGGCTCCCGGGCCGAACAGCAACGCGAATCGAAGCCGAGCGCTGTCTGAAACGCCAACCAGGATAATAAACTCGACGCCGGCATAAAACGGGTCGCGCCCGCGCAACTCGCACCGCGCCGTTCGGCTTGTTTCGGGACGTTCGAAAGGTTATAACGGCGACTCGTGAAAAGCCTCGCCCTCAGCCTCGAAAGCGTGGAAAAGTACTTTCCCCGTGCGGCTTCCGGGTGGCGGGCATTCGTGCAGCCGGTCTCCCGGCTGACGGTTCCCGCGTTGCGCGGCATTTCGCTCGAAGTGAAGGTGGGCGAAGTCCTGGCGCTGGTCGGCGCCAACGGAGCGGGGAAATCCACGCTCCTGCGAATTCTTACGACACTTCTGATCCCCACTCGCGGCCGCGCTGAGGTCTGCGGTTTCGATGTCGCCCGCGAGCCCGCGAAAGTTCGCCTCGAGATTGGCTACCATACCGGCGGAGACGCTTGCTTCTATTCGCGCCTCACGGCCCGGGAAAACCTTGTGCTGTTTGCAGGCCTCAACAATCTCTCCGCGGCCCAAACCGCGCAGCGGATTGCGGAACTCACCGGCGCGTTTGGGCTCGGCGAGCTGCTTGAGCGGCATGTGCGCATGCTTTCGACGGGGAACATTCACCGCCTGGGCCTGGCGCGCGCCATGCTTCACCGACCCTCCGTGCTGATCCTGGATGAACCCACGCGCAGCCTGGATCCTCTCGCGGCCGCCGAATTCCGGAGATTTCTGCTAAGAGATATTGTCGGCGTACATGGGGCCACCCTGATTTTCGCGTCGCACACGCTGGCCGAAGTCGAACAGCTCGCCGGCAAGATTGCCGTGTTGGACAACGGGCGCTTGATCGGCTTCGACACACTCGCGAACCTCAAGGCAAAGGCGGGCGCCAGCACGCTGGAAGCCACGCTGGAAATCCTGACTCGTCAGGCTTCTTCGGAAAAACAATGACGCGAGGTTCACAAATTGCACTCGTGCTCCGAAAACTGGCGCTCCTGTTTCGGCGGGATTTGGCCGTGGCGCGCAGCTATCGCGCCGCCTTTGTAATCGAAATTTTCCAGGCCTTGTTGGGGTCGGCCAGCTTTTATTTCCTTTCCCGGTTCGTCCAAAGTCCTACGCTCCAGAAGTCGCTCCCGTCCGGAACCGACTACTTTTCTTTCGTGCTGGTGGGAATCGCGTTTTTTGATTACCTGAGCGTCGCGCTCACCACGTTCGACGCGAGCCTCCAGGAAGCCCGGCAGAACGGCACGCTTGAAAATCTGCTGGTCACGCAAACTTCTCTGCCCGTAATCCTGGCCGGGTCGAGCCTGTATCCGTTCGTTTTGATGTCGCTGCGCACAGGGATCTACATTGCCTGGGGCGCGATCTTGTTCGGATTTCCTTTACGTGGGGCCAACTGGCCGGGCGCCCTGCTGGTGCTGGGAGCGTCCATCCTGGCGTTTTCCAGTTTGGGTATTCTGAGCGCCAGCTACCTGCTGATCTTCAAGCGGGGCAATCCGGTGAACTGGGCCATCCTGGGGCTTTCAACCGTGCTGGGAGGAATGATGTACCCGATCTCCGTGCTGCCCGCGTGGCTGCAGCACGTGTCGCGGCTCATTCCCGTAACGTACTCGCTGGAAGGAATGCGCGCGGCGATTCTAGGGCATGCTTCGGTGCTGGAGTTGCTACCTTCGATCGCCGGTTTGCTGCTGTTCGCGGCGATTGTTCTTCCGCTTTCCTTCGCCATTTTTTCCTGGGCCCTGCGGCGAACGAAGGTTAGTGGTACGCTAACGCATTTCTGAGATGCGAAGGGGCAAATAAAACAGGCTTCATCCTGTCTGCTTTTGGAACTGCTGACGGCAGCCAGCAAATCGCAAAGAGCAGACAGGCTGAAGCCTGTCCTACTGGACCAAGCTACTTCTTTTTCGACGACTTCGAAGGCGGCGCCTCACCCACCTTCGTGGTGATGCCCACGCCCATCGCTTCCAGGGATTGCAGGCCTTGTTTGGCCTGCGCCCCGATCGGACCATTGGGATCGAGATCGATCGCGTGTTGATAGGCTTCGACCGTTCCGGGCTGCATCACCGGTGTGATCTTATCGCCCACGGTCTTGAATTCCATGGTGTTCACCAAGGCGATCCCCAAAAGCAGCCAGGCCGTCGCGTTCTTTGGGTCGAGCGTGGTGGCCTTCTGCAGGGGCTCAATGGATTCCTTCATGCGGTTTGAGTTATACAGCACGGTGCCGAAATTGCGCCAGGCGAGTGCGGCATCCGAGGGATTCAGGTCAACGTACTTTTGATATGCGGCGCGGGCATCGTCGACCTTGCCAAGTTTAGCTAAATCGTTCCCCAGGTTGTTGTAATTGGCGGCAGTGTCCGGCTTCAAGGCGATGGCCTTCTGGTATGTGTCCGCAGCCTCCTGCCACTTGCCCATGCTCTCGTAGGCCTCGCCCAGTCGGGACAACACGATCGGACGGTTCGGATCGTCCGGCTTCTCCAGGCTCAGGGCCGCGGAAAGTTCTGTTACCGCGGTGCCTCCGGCCTGATTGATCTGCGCCTTGATTGGGTCCTGCTGATCCTTGGGCGTCTGGGCCAGTTTCGTCTGGGCGGCTTTCATCTGTTCGATGGCCGCCAATCCGGCGTCATAATGAGTCTTGAGAGCTTGAAATGCCGCTTCCTCTGCTTCGCGCTTCCGCTCGGCTTCGACGGCGGCCAACTTGCCTTGTTCCTGGAGTTCCTTCAAATTGATGTCGAAAGTAGGAACCGTGCCGGTCGCGAGCTTAATGCCGGCCTGGTAAAGCAGTTCTTCTTTCCCAGTACTGTCTTTGCCTTTTACGTCGACGTTGTAGGTGCCAGCCCCCAGGCCAGGCGCTGAATAATGGCCCTTGGCATCGGTCACTACGTCGATTTCCTTGTTGGTTTCGATGTTCTTGATCGATAGCGTCACGTCGGGATAGGGTTTCCCCATCATGTCGAACACCGTCCCCGACAGCGTGCTACCCTGCGCGTAGGCGGCAGGCGCCAGCCACGCCGCCAGCGGCCCGGCGATCAGCGCGACAAACACTGCCATCCTGACTGCTTTCATTCGGTTCATGATCTTCACTGCCTCCTGGCAACGCAGATCCGCGCGGGGAAGTTACCCACGCGGTTCGTAACTATCTCTCTACTCGAGCCCGATACACAATCGGATCGCCTATCCCTGCTTCGGCGAACGCACCCAGCCGTAACCGGCAACTGTCGCACGCGCCGCAGGCCGCATCTTCAAACTGATAGCAAGACCAGGTTCGATCGAGCGGCGCACCCAATTCCATTCCCCGCTTTACAATCTCCCATTTTCGCATGCCGATCACCGGCGTGACAATTTCGATGTGAGTCTCCGGGCGAGTTCCCTCGCGCACTAGTTGCTGAAAGACCCGATAGTATTCCGGCCGGCAGTCCGGATAGCCCGAACTGTCCTCGGCAACGGCGCCGATGAAAACCGCGGTAGCATCAATCACCTCCGCCCAGCTTACCGCAACCGCGAGGAAATGGGCGTTACGAAATGGGACGTACGTGGGCGGAATCTCGTTCCCGGCGATCGGCGCATCGCGGTGCGACTCCGGTACCGCAATTCGCGCATCGGTCAAGGCCGACCCTCCGATTTGCGCGAAATGATCCAGTTGGACGGCGAGTCGCTCGTGGATCGCGTAAAAATCCGCGATATCTTCAAAAGCCCGCCGCTCGCGCCTTTCCGTCCGCTGGCCGTAACTGGCGTGAACCAGCGCGAGCTCGTGCGTCTCGCGCGCGATGGCCGCGGTTACGCAGGAGTCCATCCCGCCGCTCAATAAGACAACCGCCTTGGGTCTCCGACTCATGTCCCGACCGAGAACTTCCCCTTCATTCTTAGATGCACTTCCAAACGCGGAAGTCTATACGCCGCGAGTCGCCGGATGCCATACGAATTTGTGCATTTGCAGTCCTAGCCGTACCGGCAATCCGTCGGCCAGAATCCATTCGACCAGATCCGGCGCATTCATTCCCGGCCAAGCTCCCTGCGGATCGGCGTGCACCGGAGAGAAAATCACCTGATGAACGAGCCGCGCCAAATCGTGCCGCAGCGTAAAGTCGCGCGCAAATTCGTAATCGCGACGCGTGGAAATCACAAACTTGATTTCATCCTTGCCGTCCAGCACTTCCAGGTTTTCCATCTGGAAGGTATCTGGTTCGCCGGAATCGGGACATTTCACGTCGACGATTTTGATGACCTCGCGGGGAAGCCCGGCTACGGGCCGCTCCCCGCTGGTCTCCATCATCACCTGGTAGCCGCGGTCCAATAGCTTTCTCGCAAGCGGTATGACATCGGGCTGAAGCAACGGCTCACCTCCAGTCAGTTCGACAAGTGAAAGCTTTCGCGCGTCCGCCGAATCTCCCGCCGGCGCCGCTGTGCGGCCGGACAACTCATCGACGCGCGCCAAAATCTCCTCGACGCTCATTTTCGTGCCGCCGTGAAAGGCGTACGCCGTGTCGCACCAGGTGCAGCGCAGGTTGCATCCGGTAAGCCGCACGAAAATGCAGGGCAGGCCCGTTCGGGTGCCTTCGCCCTGAATCGACCTGAAAATCTCGGAAATCGTCATGAGGCGCTAACGGCTCCCGCGCGTGGCTTTTCGGCGCTGCCGCCTCTGAACCAGTATCACCGCGGCAACGATCAGAATCGCCGCCCCGGCAAAAGGATATGGCTCCAGGGCGTATCCCAGAAAATGAAAGGTGAAAAGGTAGCCCAGACCCACGGCGATGGCCGGCAGAATGACGATCAGGAAAGCACGGTTCATGGAAAATGATCCTGTTCAGTGCGCGTTCACTGCCGCGCGTGCGGCGTGTATTCGATCCGCCCGCTAAATTCCCTGCTAAACCGTATAACGTTAAACCTCAGATCCAGTAGGTTGCCGACGTGGTGTCCGTCTCCCAGATCGTGACGCGCGCGATGCGCGCTCCCTGGGGCATCGATTGCATCTGGCGCGAAGTCTCGTCGTAAAAAAACTTGGCCAGATTTTCCGCCGAAGGATTGATCACGTCAAAGGGCGCCTGATCGTTCAGGAACTTGTGATCCACGCCTTCGACGATGTCGCGAATCACGCGTTTTAAATGCGTGAAATCGTAAAGCAGGCCCGTGGAATCGAGACCGGGACCTTCCAGAATGATCTGCACTTTGTAATTGTGCCCGTGCGGGTTCTCGCACTTTCCCTTGTAGCCGCGCAGGGCATGCCCCGCGGAAAAAGTCTCGTCGACACTGACTTGAAACATCGATGTTTCCTTAGTTTAAAACGCGGCCATCGAATCGTGGCCTTCGGGCTGTGGCGCAAACAGCGCCATGGCCGCCGACACAAACACCCTAGCTCGATTTCTGCATGAACCGTTCGACTGCGCCGATGTCCCTGGTGGTCGCGTACGCCGGAAGCGATTCCATGAAGATTTTACCATACTGCATGCGCTGGATGCGGTTGTCGAGGATGGCCAGAACGCCGCGATCGGTGCGCGAACGGATCAGCCGTCCAAAACCCTGCTTGAGCGCCAGGACCGCCTCGGGGACCTGGTATTCCGCGAAGGCATTGCGCCCGTCTTCCTGCAGCGCCTTGACGCGCGCCGCGACGATGGGATCGGAGGGCACGGCGAATGGCAGGCGATCCACTATCACGCAGGAAAGCTGCTCGCCGCGAACGTCGACACCCTGCCAGAAGCTCGACGTGGCGAAGAGCACCGCGTTTTGCGTGCCCCGGAATTTTTCGAGCAGCGCCGAGCGCGGCGCGGAACCCTGGATCATCAGCGGGAAACGCACCTTTGCACGCACGCGCTCGTACAGATCCTTCATCTGGCTGTAGCTCGTGAACAGGCAGAACGCGCGACCTTCGGAGATTTCCAGCAGCTTCACGATTTCCTGCGCGGCGCGTTCCGGAAACGCGGCGTCGCGCACATCCGGCAAACTTGGCGGAATATAGAAAAGCGCTTGGTCGCCGAAATCGAATTCCGAGGGCAGGACGCGCTCGCCGGCCATGTCGATTCCAAGGCGTTGCTTCAGAAAATTAAAACGTCCTTCGACCGCCAGCGTGGCCGAGGTAAGGATGATCGTGTCAAACTTTTCGAACAAACGCTCGCGGAGCAGGGCGCTCACGTCGATCGGCGTCGCCGCCACAAACACGCCCTTGTTGCGGCGTTCGAACCAGTAGACGTAGTTGCCTTCGCTCGATTCGAACAGGAATTTCAGTTCGCCGCGAAGTTCCATGGCGCGGCGCGCGATGTTCAGCAGTTCCTCGGGCTTTGCGGGAAGCGAGGCGATTTCCGCTTCCAGGCCTTTCAGCGAATTCACCAGGGCGTCGTAAGCTTCGCGGTTTTGTTCGAGGAAACCGGCGCGCTGCGCCGCGTCAAACGGAAAACGCCCCTCGCGCCCGGGAAATCCTTCGAAGAAACTGCGGGCCCTCTCGCGCATCCGCATGATTCGCTTTTGAAGCTCCGCGCCGCCGGTGCGGGTAACGCGCGCGGCCACTTCCGCGTCGCGCGCCAGTTCGTCGAAACGATAATTGGAAATCTGACGGCCGAAGTAGTCGCTGGCCACATCCTCGATTTCGTGGGCCTCGTCGAAGATTACGGCGCCATATTCGGGCAGCACGCTGCCGAAATCGTCCTGCTTGAGCGCGAGGTCCGCGAAAAAAAGATGGTGATTGACGATGATCAGGTCCGCTTCGGCGGCGCGCTGGTGCATGGCCGTAAGGAAACAGCGGTTGAACTCCGGGCATTTTGAACCGGTGCAGGCATCGCGGCGCGCGTCCAGGCGCTGCCACAAATCGGAATCGTCGGGCAGAAAGTTAAGCTCCGCGCGGTCGCCGGTCCCGGTCACTTTTTCCCAGTCCTTAATTTGAGTGAACCAGTCCAGCTCGTCGAGTCCCTTCAGTGAGGGCTGGTCGCCCATGCGGTAGACCTTCTCACGGCACAGAAAATTGCTGCGGCCCTTCATCACCGCCACTTTTAATTCAGGCGCGAAATATTTCTGTAGAAACGGAATGTCCTTCTCAAAAAGCTGTTCCTGCAGCGATTTCGTGGCCGTCGAAATCACCACGCGCCGTCCGCTGCGAATCGCGGGAATCAAATACGCCAGCGTTTTCCCCGTGCCGGTCCCTGCCTCGACAATCAAATGCCGCTTGCCCTGGAAAGCGGCTTCGACGAGTTCGGCCATCTCGAGTTGCGACGGCCGGTGCTCGTAGCCCGCAGGCATGTATTTCTCGATGGCGCCTCCCGGTCCGAAAATTTCCGCAATCGTGGGTTTCGTCAGATCCGAAGTAGGCTCGCGAGGTCCCGAACGGTCCCGGGACGGCGACGCCACAGTCGCGATCTGCGCGTTTTCTTTGGCACGTTTAGGCATTGGGAGAAGGCGAAACGCTCGCGGCGGGACGCTTCTGCACGTTTTCGGCATAAACCGCGAACTCATAAAATAGCACACCCCGGCGGCACGCGCCGCTTTGCTATACTCGCGAGAATGGCAAAAACGGCTGCCGCTAAAAAAATCTTCCTCGTGGACGCGATGGGGTTCATCTTTCGCGCCTACTTTGCCCCTATGGGCCGGCTGAACAGCCCGGCGGGAGTTCCCACGAAGGTGCCTTACCTGTTCTCCAACATGCTGCGCAAGCTGCAGAAGGAGCACGCGCCGGACTATCTCGCCGTCGTTTTTGACACGAGAGAGCCTACTTTCCGGGACAAACTTTTCGACCAGTACAAGGCCAAGCGGCCGCCCATGCCCGACGATCTTGCGGTGCAACTGCCTTACGTGCGGCGAATGTGCGAGGCCATGCGGCTGCCCATCCTGGAATTTGACGGGTTTGAGGCCGACGACGTGATCGGTGCGCTTGCCAAGCAGGCCGCGAAAAAAGGTCTCGACGTTTCCATCGTCACGAGCGACAAGGACATGATGCAACTCGTTGGCGGGAAGGTGCGGGTGCTGCGGCCCGGCGGCGCGCCGGACAAAACGGATCTCGTCGTGGACGCGGCCAAAGTGGAAGAGATCATGGGCGTGCCGCCGGAAAAAGTTGCCGACGTGATGGCCCTGATGGGCGATTCGATTGACAACATTCCCGGCGCGAAAGGCATCGGCGAAAAAGGCGCCAAGGAATTGATCCGCCGCTTTGGCTCGGCCGAAGCGGCGCTCGATCGCGCCAAGGAAGTGGAAGGAAAACGCTACCGCGAGGCGCTGGAAAACAGCCGCGAAGCCGTGAAGATGTCCAAGCAGCTCGCCGTGATCGACACCGCCGCGCCCGTAAAGCTCGTCCTGGACGATCTACGCGCCAGCGCTCCGGACGTGGAAGCGCTGCGGGCGCTCTACGCCGAATTGGGATTCACTTCGCTGCTGCGCGATCTGCCGGCGGCTCCTGCTGCGGCGGCCGCGCGTTCCGCGGCCATCGACTGCGCGTCGCTGGAGACGCCCGCCGCGCTAAAAAAATATTTGAGCGCCATTCCCAGAGACGCCGAAACCGCCATTTGGCTGACGCTCGCCGAGGGCGAAGAAGAACGCGAAGAAGAGGGCTTCGGTTCCATGGTTGCCGCCGTTGAGATTTCCATCCGGCCGGGCGTTTCGCGCACCGCCGTGCTGGATGCAAAGGGTGAAATGCGCGCGGTGCTCGCGGAATTTCTCGGCGATCCGGCGCGCCGCAAAATCGTGCACGATCCAAAACTGGTCGAGCTGCTGGCGGGACCCGTCGGCGGGGTTCATCACGCGACCATGCTCTACTCCTATTTGTTGCGTCCCACGACGTCGAAGCACAGTCTGGCCGACGCTGTTTTGCGGCAGGAAAGCGTCGCGCTTTCCGGGGCTCCCGGGGAAAACGCGGAGCATTTGCAGCGCCTGGCCCCTCTGCTGCGAAAAGAAGTCGAGGCGCAGGGTCTCGCCGATCTGTACGAGACGATCGATCTTCCTCTCGCCCCGGTGCTTGCCGCGATGGAGCGCGACGGCGTGCGCGTCGACCGCCAGGCCCTGGACGCCATGTCCAAGTTCATGGAGCTGGAAATCCGCGCGCGTGAAAAAGTCATTTGGGATATCGCCGGACTCGAATTCAACATCGGTTCGCCGCAGCAGTTGGCCGACGTTCTGTTCGACAGAATGGGTCTGACGCTCGGCGGGCGGCGGCGCGGAAAGCCGCGTTCGACGGCCGCGGACGTGCTCGAGGAGCTGGCACTGATCCACGAACTGCCGCGAAAAATTATCGAATACCGCGAGCTCACCAAGCTGAAATCCACGTACGTCGACGCGCTGCCGCGGCTGATTCACGCCGGTACCGGGCGCCTGCACACCAGCTTCAGCCAGACCACCGCGGCGACGGGGCGGCTGAGTTCCTCGGACCCGAACCTGCAAAATATTCCGGTGCGCTCGGAAATGGGGCGGCAGATTCGCGCGGCGTTCGTCGCGAGTCCGGGCCATACGCTGCTTTCCGCCGATTATTCGCAGATCGAGTTGCGAATTCTCGCGCACTTCTCCAAGGATCCCGTGCTCGTCGAGGCCTTTCGCACCGGGCAGGACATTCACGCGCGCACCGCCGAGGAAGTCTTCCGCGTCGGGCCGATGGCGCAAAACGCCGAGCACCGCCGCGCGGCCAAAGCCATCAACTTCGGCATCATCTACGGGCAAACGCCCTTCGGCCTTGCGGCGCAGCTCAGCATCGACCAGAAGGAAGCCGCGCAATTTATTGCCGCCTATTTCGCGCGCTATCGCGGCGTAAAGGAATATCTCGAGCGGTCGCTGGCCGAAGCGCGCAAGGCGGGCGTCACGCGCACGCTGCACGGACGCATTCGTCCCGTGCCGGAAATTACCTCGAGCCAATTCAACTTGCGGAATTTCGCGGAGCGAACCGCGCTCAACACGCCCTTGCAAGGCACCGCGGCCGACTTGATCAAGCTGGCCATGATCCAAATCGCGCGCCAGCTCCGTGAACAAAATTTCCGGGCCAAGATGATCCTGCAGGTGCACGACGAATTGCTGTTCGAGGCACCGCACGATGAGATCGTTCGCCTGCGTCCACTGGTGCGCAGAGCCATGGAAAACGTGCACGCGCTTGCCGTACCCCTCGTCGTGGACTTAAAGGCCGGACCCAATTGGCGCGACATGGAGTAGAACTGGGCAGATTAAAATTTCTTGGCTAAGACTGGAAAGTGGCGCCAGCATTTGGCGGCGGACTATACATTCCGATAAGGACTCCGAAGACCTGTGGAGTATTCCCTCACTGTTGCCTTTACCGAACGATTGCTCCACCGCCGATAGACTCCACCCCAGAAGTCATCTTCTCGGACTGGGCTCGCTCCCGCGGGGATTTTCCGATCAAGCTCGCGATCGCGCTCCGAGGTTACTTCAGCGGAACTTTCTTATCGGGATCGGATCGAACGATCAAGTGCGTGACGTCGCTCTCGACGCTCGCCCACCCGTGCGGCACTCCACCCGGAATGATGACCACGTCGTCCTTGGCGACCCGGCGAGAAACTCCACCGTCGATGCCGCTACTGCCGAGGTCCATCCAATTTCCGAGGGTCGATTGCCGCGGCTTGACCGGCTCCTTCAGCTTGCCGCCGGTGACCAGCACGCCCGCGCCGTCCAGCACATAGTAGGTCTCGGTCACGTTTGTCTGATGCACGCTCGCGCTGATGGGCGCGTCCTTCGGCCGGAAAACACCAAACAGGCCGACGTGATAGCCTCCGGCGTCAATCACGCGGATGGGGCGGTCGGTGTTGCGATCGCGTGGGGCGCCTTTAATGAACGCCTGGATCTGCGCGGCCGTAATGTCGGTCGCCGCCGTGGGCGCCTGCGCCTTCGCCGTGGTTGCGATCAGCGCGATGAGAATGCCCAGAAATAGTTTTCGCATGAGATTGCTCCCTTCGTTTGCGTTTTTAGCGTTCCCGCCAGTCAGATGTGGGCGGAGGATAGCACACCGGCGCCTGATCCGGACCACGCCGGTTAGCCGGAATCTCTTCTCGCTTTTTCCTGTGCTACTCTGTGCCTCTGCGACTCTGGGACCGCTGGGGAGAATTTTCATGAAACACACAACGGGATTTCTGGCCATCGTGAATGACGCGAAGTCTCGCGTGAAAGAATGGGATTTTCGCGACGTGAAGAAGCGGCTCGATGCCGGCGAGGAATTCACGCTGGTGGATGTTCGCGAGGACAGCGAATGGGCGCGCGGGCACCTGCCCGGCGCGATTCACCTGGGCAAGGGTGTGATCGAGCGAGACATCGAAACGGCGGTTCCTGACAAATCCAGCACGCTGGTCCTCTATTGCGGAGGGGGCTTCCGCTCCGCGCTGGCCGCGGATAACCTGCAGAAAATGGGCTATAAGAACTGCATTTCCATGGATGGCGGCTGGCGTGGCTGGACCGAGGCCGGCTTCCCGACCGAAAGGCCCGAATAAAAAATTCGCCCCGGGCTTGCGCGTTTTGCCCACATTGACTATCTTTGAGGACTCTGCAAGGCACTTCGAAACCGCTGGGGCGTGGTCCAATCGGTAGGGCACCTCACTGTTAATGAGGACGGTGTTGGTTCGAGTCCAACCGCCCCAGCCAACTTTCCAGAACATCCTGTGAGGCAGGCTTCAGGGTCTGTGTGAGGATTCCGTTTTGGATCGCGTAGCGCGCGCCTTCAGGCGGGCCTCTGCTCGGTTACAAAGTGTCCGCCTGAAGGCGAACGCGACAACAGGTTCCAAATGTGACTTCGCAGGCAAACTCCGCAGCCCGTGTGATTTTACTCGTGAAACGATACGAACAGGCAGGCCGACGCTTGTTCTCCGCACGAGACTTGGATGCCGAATTGAGTGTACCGGCAACAAAAACGCAGAAAAGGAGACTTAGGAGAAGCGTCCTTCACTCTTGCAGTCTTGCGAGGCCCCGCGCACGTACTTCCGCCGATAGGTATGGTCCATTGGGTGTGGTTTTTGGGGTAGGCGGCGGAAGCAGGTCGGAGGGAAGATCGTGCCGGCCCAGCCCTCAATCCCCTAAAGGGATCCTCGGCGCGTCTTCCCTCCTACGCCCGAACTAGGTGCACGCGGGACGCCAAACACAAGACGCTGAAAACACTATGTTTTGATTTTCGTACCCCCGGTAAAAAAGACGAGGCGCGGGAAAAAATTCCGGGGGAACTTTTTTTCTCATCGGGTGATCAGTGTAGAGAGTCAATGAATCGCAGCCACGACTGAACGAACGCGCTACCCCGCACGCGCGCAACATCTAACTGAAAGCCTATAACATTTCAGCGAGCTGTTCGCAAGCGTGCGAAATCGGTTGCAATTCCGACGCGCGCGCCTGTTCGGCCTGAGGTCTATGGGAAAATATTCTCCAGAATCCACGAAGCAGCCGCAATCCGATCTGGCCCTGCGCCGTGCGACCCGCCGCCCCACAAAAAAATGGGAAATCTCGACAAAACTTCGAGCTGGACCGCATTCGTAGAGACTGCGTCATCGCGTGGCATTTCGGGAAGAAACGCACGACCGCCGCCAGTAGCCATTTCGCGTCAACATTTCCCGTCAAATTTTCCGTCAATTTCCGTCAAGGTGACTGTCAGCCGCCACGCCTTTTCTTGACGCCTTCGCCTCCGCCTGCTACGTTGTAAAGTTACGATGGGCGTATTCTACCCGCCGTGTGCCGGGCCGTCAGTGGGGGCGGTCTTCGCGATATGGGCCTGAAGAAAATCGTCATTCGCGGCGCGCGCCAGCACAACCTGAAGAACATCAGCCTGGAAATTCCGCGCAACACCCTGACCGTGATCACCGGGCTTTCCGGCTCGGGCAAATCCTCGCTCGCCTTTGACACCATTTACGCCGAGGGCCAGCGCCGCTATGTCGAATCGCTCTCCGCCTACGCGCGGCAGTTCCTCGATCAGATGGAGCGGCCCGAAGTCGATTCCATCGAGGGCCTCTCGCCTTCGATCGCCATCGAGCAGAAAACCACCACGCGCTCGCCGCGCTCCACCGTCGGCACCATCACCGAAATTTACGACTACCTGCGCGTGGTCTACAGCTCCATCGGCACGCCGCACTGCCCGAATTGCGGCAGGCCATCACCCGCCAGTCCACCGAGCAGATCGTGCAGTCCATGCTTGCAAGGCGAACTGGCCAAGAGCGGCGACCGCGTGATGATCCTTGCGCCGATCGTGCGCGGCCGCAAAGGCGAGTACCAGCAGGAGCTCGAGAAGTTGGCGCGCGACGGCTTCATGCGCGCGCGCATCGACGGCGACCTTTACCCCCTGGACGATCCGCCGCGCCTGGACCAGCGCAAGAATCACACCATCGAAGTCGTTGTCGACCGCCTGCTGGTCAAGCCCGGCATCGCGGGGCGGCTCGAGCAATCCATCGCCACCGCGCTAAAGCTGGCGAAGGGACTCGTGACCGTCGTCGTGGTCGGCGGCACCGAGCAGGTTTTCTCCGAAAAACTGGCCTGCAGCGAGTGCGGCATTTCGGTGCCGCAGCTTGAGCCGCGCTCCTTCAGTTTCAATTCGCCGTATGGCGCGTGCCCGGCTTGCAACGGCCTGGGTTCGAAATACGATTTCGATCCGGCGAAAGTGATTGTGGATTGGTCGCGTCCGCTTTTCGAAGGCGGACTCGGCCCCGGCTCGGGCTCCAGTCTTTTTGAAGCGCAACATCGAACTGGGCGCGCTGGCGCACGGGTTCGACCTCTCTACGCCGTTTGAGAAATTCCCGCGCGAAGTGCAGAACCTGATTCTCTACGGCAATCCGCCTTCGAATTCCAGGAGCAATGGCGGCGGCTCGACGCGCGCGGCAGCGCGCGAAGGCCGCCGGGAAAGCCGTGCCGGGTTTGCATTTCCAGGGCGTCTTCGGTTTTCTCGAAGCGAATCTCGAGGAATCGAATTCCGACACCTATCGCGAGTGGCTCACGCAATATATGTCGCCCGCGCCCTGCGCCGTCTGCGGCGAGCAGCGCCTGCGCCCCGAAAGCCTGGCCGTCAGAGTCGGCGGTCTTTCCATCGCCGATTTCACCGCGCTGGCCATTTCCGACGCGCGCCCCGCTGTAGATCAAATTCGCATGGGCCTGACCGCAGCGGCAAATGGACATCGCCGGCCGCGCGCTGGCGGAAATTGCCGAGCGCCTCGATTTCCTGCTCGCCGTCGGCCTCGGCTATCTCAGCCTGGATCGCTCCGCCGCCACGCTTTCCGGCGGCGAAGCGCAGCGCATTCGCCTGGCCACGCAGATCGGCTCGCGACTGCGCGGCGTGCTCTACGTGCTGGACGAGCCCTCCATCGGCCTGCACGCGCGCGACAACGATCGCCTGCTCGCCTCGCTCGAACAACTGCGCGACCTGGGCAACACCGTGCTCGTCGTCGAGCACGACGAAGAAACCATTCGCCGCGCCGATTTCGTGGTCGATCTCGGCCCCGGCGCGGGCAATGCCGGCGGGCACCTGGTCGCCATCGGCACGCCCGGAAGAAATCGAGGCCGAGCGTCGATTCGCTGACCGGCCGCTATCTTCGCGGCGAACTGACAATTCCCGTGCCGCCGCAGCGGCGCTCGCCCAACGGCAAAGTCGATTCGCTTCTCGGCTGCGAAGCCAACAATCTGAAAAATCTGGATCTTGAGTTTCCGCTCGGCCTGCTCACCGTCGTGACCGGCGTTTCCGGCTCGGGAAAATCCACGCTGGTCAACGACATTCTGTATCGCGCGCTGGCGCAGAAGCTCTACCGCTCGATGGAACAGCCCGGCGCGTTCCGCGAAATCGACGGCGCGCGAGCAACATCGACAAAGTCATCGAGATCGATCAGGCGCCCATCGGGCGCACGCCGCGCTCCAATCCCGCCACCTATACCGGCGTCTTCGCGCCCATCCGCGAACTCTTCGCCATGCTGCCCGAATCGCGCGAGCGCGGCTACAAGCCGGGCCGCTTCAGCTTCAACGTAAAAGGCGGCCGCTGCGAAGCCTGCCAGGGCGACGGCCTGCGCCGCATCGAAATGAATTTCCTTCCGGACGTTTACGTCACCTGCGAAGTCTGCCGCGGCCGCCGCTACAACGCCGAGACGCTTGCCGTGCGATACAAGGGCCACTCGATTTCCGACCTGCTGGACATGCCGATTGACGAAGCGCTGGAAGTGCTGGAAAACATTCCGCAAATCCGCCTGAAGCTCGAAACGCTGGTCGACGTCGGCCTCGGCTACATCCAACTCGGCCAGTCCTCCACCACGCTTTCCGGCGGCGAAGCCCAGCGCATCAAGCTGGCCCGCGAACTCTCGCGCCGCCAGACCGGCCGCACTCTGTATATTCTCGATGAGCCCACCACCGGCCTGCACTTCGACGACGTAAAAAAACTGCTGGACGTTCTCAATCGCCTCGCCGACCTCGGCAACACCGTCCTCGATCATCGAGCACCACCTCGACGTCATCAAGCAAGCCGACTGGATCATCGACCTGGGCCCGGAAGGCGGCGAAGGCGGCGGCCGCATCGTAGCGCAAGGCACGCCGGAGGCAGGTGGCCCGCGTGAAAAAATCGTATACGGGCCAAGTCCTCGCGCGAGTTTTGAATGGGGCGAACGGGAATCAGGCATAGCAAACGATGAACGCTATCCTTCACTTCAACACCCTTACGCTTCGGTCAGTCCGCCCGAAATGTGAATCTAATGCAGGCTTTTGGAACCTCATGTAGCACAGGCTTCAGCCTGTGGATTTCCGCTCGATGGCGTGATGGAAACCCACAGGCTGAAGCCTGTGCTACTGGTTATCATCGCCTTCGAGAGGGATTCTTCGTCAGGCCGCGAAAGGTTCAGATTTGTCCCAGGCCGCCGTCTACGTTGATTTCCACGCCCGTGATGTACGACGCATCTTGCGATGCCAAAAAAGCAACGGTGGCGGCCACTTCTTCCGCCTGTCCGAAACGTTTCATCGGAACTCGCTCGACGACTCCTTTGGCGAAATCGTCGATCGCTTCCTGAGGCAGACCGGTGCGGCCAAAGATCGGAGTGGCGATCGGGCCGGGAGCTACGGTGCTTATGCGGATGCCGCGGCCCACGAATTCCGCTGCGGCGGTTCTTGCCAGCGAGCGCAGTGCGGCCTTTGTGCCGGAATAGGCGCTGGCGCCGATGGTGCCCTTCTCGTCCGCTACGCTCGCCGCCATTCGCGGGCCCGCTATGATTTCGATACTTAGATAATTATCGAAATGCTCGGATGCAGCCCTGGCGAAAATCGCGCGCGCCACGTGCCCACCGCGCCTCCGCTGAATCGCACGGATCTTTGCCGTAAAATGAAGTCGCGGCCCGAGGATTGCCTCGTTTTCCGTTGCTCCAGCTTTCACGCACACACTTGTTACCGGCCAAGGCGCCCTCCTGAACCCGCGCTCCGCGTTTTTCCGACCTTTTCCGTCAGTTCCCTGCACTTGCGCGCAGCGAATAGTGCCGCTAAAGTGATGATGGTGTCTTTGCGCGCGTACCCTCCCGGAAGCGCCTTGCCACTCTAAAATGGCCTACGAAGAACAAAGCCAATCCGGCGCCGCGCCTGCCAGGGCTCGTACGAACGAAGCGATGGATGCCGGCGCGGAGGATGCCCCACGTTCCGCGTCCGAACCTCGTGAGCCCGTTCTCGAGAACCGCGCTGACGCTCCGCTTCCTGCGCCTCCGGAACCGCCATTCCGACCCGGAATTTCCGATGACTTGCGGGTGCCCTGGGGCGGGCGGGAGGTGCTGCTGCTGGTGATTCTCGGCTTGATTGCCAGCGTGGTGATCACCTGGGGAATGGCGCAAGCCGCGGTGCGGTTTTTCGGGGCGAATCCGAACAACGTGTTTGGTAGCACGATGAGCACGGCCAAGTCCGTCGTGGTCCTGCTGAGCCAGGCCGTGCTCGACGGGCTGGCGATTCTGTATCTTTACGTAATGCTGGCGGAGCGAACGAGTGCGCCGTTCTGGCCGTCGATCGGTTGGCGCGAGATGCGTCACGGATCGAGAAAAATTCGCGACGTTGCGCTGCAGTTCATCGCGGGTGGCGCGGCGCTGGCCATCGTGGTTTCGTTTGTCGGCGGATTCCTCAATTCGAAAGAAACGCTGCCGATTGAGCAGTTGCTGCAGGCTCGCGTCAGCATCTTGCTATTTGGGGTGTTAGGCGTGCTGGTCGCGCCGCTCGTCGAAGAAACGATATTTCGCGGGTTTCTCTATCCGGTAATTGCGCGCCGATTGGGGATCGCCGCCGGGATCGCGATTACCGGAACGCTCTTCGGACTGATGCACGCGGCGCAATTGTGGGGAGGCTGGGGGCAGATTGCGCTGCTGATCCTGGTGGGCGTGGCGTTGACCTGGGTGCGCGCACGCACCGGCACGGTGGCAGCCAGTTATTTTGTACATCTCGGGTACAATGGCTTGCAGCTGGTAGGCTACTTGGTTTACTTGGTCAGCGGCTCGCATCACTAGCGGGCTGTAGGACGGGCACTTCAGCCTGTGAGGCGTAGCCTGTCCGGTTTTGACTTTGCTTCTTTTGCATATTCGAAAGGCAGACGGGCTGCCCTATGCAGAGTTAAGGGTAAAGAGCCTGTCTTACATACACCGTCATGAATGTTGCACAGCCCATTGAATGGACCGGCGGCGGCGTGGTCATGCTCGATCAACGGCGTTTGCCCGGCGAAGTGATTCGGCACACCTACACGGATTACCGCGAAGTGGCGGCGGCCATCAAGGACATGGTGATTCGCGGGGCGCCGGCGATCGGCGTGGCCGCGGCCATGGGCGTGGCACTGGGCGTCGAGCGTTCCAGCGCGCACACGATTGAAGAGCTTCGCGCGGAGTTTCCGGACATCTGCCAGACCATCGCACAGACGCGGCCGACGGCCGTGGATCTGTTTTGGGCCATCGAACGAATGTCTCGGCGGTTCGAACAGCTCTCAGACGCGAATACTCCGTTAGACGCCACGCGCAGCGCGATGGTCGAAGAGGCGCGCGCCATCCACGCCGAAAAGCGCGCCACCGACGAAGCCATGGGCCGCTTCGGCGCGGAGTTGATGCCCGCCGCGGGACAAGTGATGACCCAGTGCAACGCCGGCGCGCTGGCTACCGCGGGAATTGGGTCGGCGCTCGGCGTAATTCGCGTGGCTATCGAGCAGGGTCACAGGCTTAGCGTGTTCGTGCCGGAGACGCGGCCCTACCTCCAGGGCGCGCGGCTCACGGCCTGGGAGTTGCACGAAGGCGGCGTGCCGCTGACGCTGATCACCGACAACATGGTGGGACATTTTATGAAGGCGGGAAAAGTGAGCGCGGTGGTGGTGGGCGCGGACCGCATCGCCGCCAACGGCGATACCGCGAATAAAATCGGCACGTACCAGATCGCGGTCCTGGCGCACGAGCACGGCGTGCCGTTTTACGTTGCCGCGCCGGTTTCCACGTTCGATCTCACGATTTCGTCCGGCGAGCAGATTCCGATCGAGCAGCGCTCCGCCGACGAAGTGACCCACCTGCAGGGCATGCGCATCGCTCCGGACGTCCCGGCGGCTAATCCGGCGTTCGACGTGACGCCCGCGCGCCTGGTTACCGCCATCATCTGCGAACGCGGCGTAGCCCGCGCCCCATACACGGAATCTTTGCGGCGGCTGGCGGAATCGGTGGCCATCGCTACGCCCGGATAGCGTCAAGTAGCACAGACTTCAGTCTGTGGATTTTCTTTCGGCCGCATGGGCCGCGCGCGCCAGCCAAGATCAAACGGAAACCCACAGACTGAAGTCTGTGCTACTTTTCAGCTACCAGACAGAACCGCATATTGCTCCTTCGTGAGTGGCACAACCGAGAGCCTGCCCATGCGGACTAGCGGCGAATCCTTAAAAAGTTTGTTTGCCTTAATCTCATCGAGGGACACCGGTTTTGCGATTGCTTTTCCCGCTTTGATTTTGACTTTGGGTTTCCTGGGATCCGAAGCCTCGACGGAGACGACCGTCGCCGTTCCGACGGCGCTTTTTCGCGCGCCGGTCTCGTAGATGATCAGCCTCGCGCCGGAACTCATTTCGCGTAAAGTCTTTACCGCGGCCGGATTTGAAACGCCATCCCATTCCGTCTCAGCGTCTCGCAAAAGGTCAGCGAAGGAATATTCGGAAGGCTCCGTCTTGAGCAAATAATATTCGGACATCAAATTCACCTCCGCGACGCCGGGCTATCCGTAGTGTATCCGACTGCACGCGAAAGCCGGAAATGCACACTCCACGCTTTTCCATTGGCGTTCGCGGGACAAAACGATATATTCTCCGGACGTTCGTTTCACCTCTAAATCATTGGTTGGAGATCGAGGCTTGACGCTTCCGGTCCGGCGTTTCGCTGGACGGCCGAGCCCGCGAGGAAAGAATTGGGGAGGTTTGGATGAAAAAGTTCATGCTGGTTCTGGCATTTTTCCTGTCCGCGCCGCTGGCGCTGTTCGGCCAGGGGGCGGCTCCACAAATTCCGTTCGACTCCGTGCCCAACGCGATCAAGATGCCGACCGGAATGTATCTGGGCGAAGTTTCCGGCGTGGCCGTGAACTCCAAGGGACACATTTTCATTTTCACGCGCGGGAACACGACCGGTCCGGCCTATGCCGCGGCGGCCGCGCAGCTTCTCGAATTCGACAAGGACGGCAAATTCCTTCGCGAGATCGGCCACAACCTCTATGCGTGGTCCTTCGCGCACACGGTGCGGATCGACAAGAGCGATAACATCTGGGTGACGGACAAGGGCTCGGACATGGTCATCGAATTCAACCCCGAGGGCCAGGTCATCATGGTGTTCGGGCGCAAGCAGGAAGCCTCCGATGAAGGCACCGAGCCGCTGCGTCACCCAAAGCCGCCTCTGCCTCCCGTCGACGGCCTCTTCCGCCAGGTGACCGATGTCGCTTGGGACGCCGCCGGCAACTCGTATATCAGCGACGGCTACATCAACTCGCGCGTGGCCAAATACGATAAAAACGGCAAATGGATCAAGTCGTTTGGCGAACCGGGCAGCGGACCGGGACAGCTCAATACGCCCCATAGCATCGCCATCGACAATCAAGGGAACGTATACGTCGCCAACCGCGGCAATGCGCGGATCGAAGTGTTCGACGGCGACGGCAAATACCTGCGCCAGATCAAGATCAGTGAGCCGTTTGACTACGCGAATACCGTGCCCATCCTCGGCAACAAGCCGCCCATCGACTTGGTGGGTACCATGGGGCCGGGCGCGCCCTGGACGGTATGCATCACCCCCGGACCGAATCAAGTGCTGTACGCCTCGGACGCTTTCCCCGGCCGGGTGTATAAGCTCAGCCTGGACGGCAAGGTTCTGGGCATGCTCGGGGAATCCGGCCGTCAACTGAAGCAGTTCGGATGGATTCACGAAATTGCCTGCCCGTCGGAAAATGAAATCTATGTGGGGGAATTGCTGAACTGGAGAATGCAAAAGCTGCTGCTGCATCCGGCCAAGTAATTCACGCGGCCGAGGAAAGAGATCAAAAGTGCGGCGCAGACGGCGGCGGGAAGCACGGAGTAATTCACGGGCTGGGGACGTCCATCGGGAAATTCAGAGGGCCTGTCCCGAGCTCTGAATAAGTTGATTCCTCTGCGTTTAGCGCATTTGAATCTTGCGCAGGTGGCCGGGGAACGTTCGGTGACTCACAGTTTTTCCACAGGACATGGAATGGAAGGTCCGACTTATGCTTGACATTTAAGAAACCGATGCTATTATCGCTGGGTTGTACGGTAGCCTGCCTGCTGGACAGGAGGCCTTAGCTCTTTGACAAACTGGGTAAGATGAGATGTGCCAGAACCCGTTCGATTGACCTTATCACGTAAGTGATGAGGGATTGAGTGAATCGAGCGATAAAAAGTTCGCTTGGAAAGCTTAGGTCCGACTCTCAGAAATGACAGTCGGGCTTTTTGCTTTCTAAGCAGCCAGTTTCACACGAGAGTTTGATCCTGGCTCAGAGCGAACGCTGGCGGCGTGCTTAACACATGCAAGTCGAGTGCGCGCCTGTAGCAATACAGGTGGCGCACGGCGCACGGGTGCGTAACACGTGGGCAATCTGCCCTCGGATGGGGGATAACTCGCCGAAAGGCGAGCTAATACCGCATGACATTCCCGGGACTCCGGTCCTGGGACTCAAAGGCCGCAAGGCCGTCTGAGGAGGAGCCCGCGCCCGATTAGCTAGTTGGTGAGGTAACGGCTCACCAAGGCTTTGATCGGTAGCCGGTCTGAGAGGATGGCCGGCCACACTGGAACTGAGACACGGTCCAGACTCCTACGGGAGGCAGCAGTGGGGAATATTGCGCAATGGGCGAAAGCCTGACGCAGCGACGCCGCGTGGGGGATGAAGCTTCTCGGAGTGTAAACCCCTTTCGACCCGGACGAATGACCCGCAAGGGTTTGACGGTACGGGTATAAGAAGCCCCGGCTAACTACGTGCCAGCAGCCGCGGTAATACGTAGGGGGCCAGCGTTGCTCGGAATTACTGGGCGTAAAGGGTTCGTAGGTGGTGCGGCAAGTTGGGAGTGAAATCTCTGGGCTTAACTCAGGGGCTGCTTTCAAAACTGCCGCGCTCGAGTGCGAGAGAGGTCAGTGGAATTGCAGGTGTAGCGGTGAAATGCGTAGATATCTGCAGGAACACCCGTGGCGAAGGCGGCTGACTGGATCGCAACTGACACTGAGGAACGAAAGCTAGGGGAGCAAACAGGATTAGATACCCTGGTAGTCCTAGCCCTAAACCATCAGAACTTGGGGTGGCCCGCGTAGGCGGGTCGTCCCGTAGCTAACGCGTTAAGTTCTGCGCCTGGGGAGTACGGTCGCAAGACTGAAACTCAAAGGAATTGACGGGGGCCCGCACAAGCGGTGGAACATGTGGTTCAATTCGACGCAACGCGAAGAACCTTACCTGGGCTTGAACCGCTACTGACCAAGGGTAGAAATATCCTCTTCCCGCAAGGGACAGTAGTAGAGGTGCTGCATGGCTGTCGTCAGCTCGTGCCGTGAGGTGTTGGGTTAAGTCCCGCAACGAGCGCAACCCTTACTCGTAGTTGCTACCCGCAAGGGAGAACTCTACGAGGACTGCTCCGGATAACGGAGAGGAAGGTGGGGATGACGTCAAGTCAGCACGGCCTTTATGTCCAGGGCTACACACGTGTTACAATGCATGGTACAGACTGTTGCGAACCCGCGAGGGGGAGCTAATCGGACAAAACCATGCTCAGTTCGGATTGCAGTCTGCAACTCGGCTGCATGAAGCTGGAATCGCTAGTAATGGCGTATCAGATCGACGCCGTGAATACGTTCCCGGGCCTTGTACACACCGCCCGTCACATCACGAAAGTGAGCTGTACTAGAAGTCGCCGAGCCAACCGTAAGGAGGCCAGCGCCCAAGGTATGGCCCATGATTGGGGTGAAGTCGTAACAAGGTAGCCGTAGGAGAACCTGCGGCTGGATCACCTCCTTTCTAAATACAGCGGCATACGGATCCTGTGCAGGTGTGCAGGTGAAGTTGCCCAAGCTTCGGAACCTCTCACGGGGATCCGAGGTAATCGCTCGAACGATTCAATCTTCGAGCGGGTTCTGTCAGATCTCATCTTCTTTTAGGCGCATCCCAGATGCGCGTAAAAGCGCACTCGATGATCGTTGCCCAGTTTTCAAAGTGCTTTCTAAACGAAAGCCCGTCCCTTAACTGGGGCGGGCTTTTTGCTTTTGTGAGGCTGCTCGCGCTCCTTTGCAGGAATCTCTCGCTGCGGCTCGTTCAAAAGCCAGTTGGGAAACATCCGCTTGTCTTTTGAGCAATCAACGACCGTCACGTCGCGCATCAATTTGAATTGCGCGAGCGAAATATACGATCCAATCCACGGTCGGACCTCGGCCATTGCTGCCATTCCGGTAGTCGCCAAATACAAACATGGAATCCCTCTAGGATTTACGCGCCCATCACTGACAAGCTCGGCCTTTGGGACCATCCTCTCCGGTTCGAACGCATCAGGGACCTCGTATGGTTCCTCCGTGCCAGCGTTTTCAAGACGCCAACAGTAGCCTCTCTGGGCGCGAAACAGTACACTCCATTTTGAGATCTTGTCCTTTCGGTCTTCACTGGTTTCCATGACGACATCGAGGAAAGCGTGCACTTCTGGGTCATGAACGTACCGACTCCTTTGTTTGACGCTTTTTTCGAATCGGTGGTAGCTGCCAGTAAGCGGGAATTCGGCCATAGCGGACTATGGGACTCTGGAATACAATACGTTTCACTAATACTTATGGTAAATGCTGTGCACAAGACCGATTTCATTCTCGGTCGAGATAATCTCGCGGACCTTGCCGTTGTTCCTCACATGACCAAGGGGATCTATGGGTTTCGACACTCCAAGCGGGAACAAATGGTCCGATATTTCATTCTTGCCCAGTCGAACGAATTGATTCACGCATGCGAAGTCAAACTAATTAGAAAAGATGAGGGAAAATTCACTCCGCGCCTGCATTTCTCTGTTCGGTACCGGGAGGACACCACTAAGTTTTACCGAGCTACTATCAAACGAGCTGAAGACACGTTTGCGGTGAAGGCGTCCGTTAGCCTGAGTGAATGTCACGAAAATTATTGGGAGTTGGTTTCATACCTCAAATCTCTTAGAGAACTGGATACACCCGACAAGCATTTCACTCTTATTCCTTACGCTGCTGAACAAATTGCTGAAGCTTTAACAAAGCATGATCCCGAAACCGTGATGGCGGTGCTGAGGCTCCTCTCCGCCCACCAGGGGCTGAATCTCTCCGAAGCGGATGCGGATGAAGTTCTACGAAGAAAGTCGCGCCTCGAAGAATTCAAGCGTGGTCTGGATGAAAAACGGGACGAGTCTTTTTGGAGAGAGTTCTTCGACAGCAACAAATGGATATTCGGTTATGGATTGGATTACCGCATATTGCGAATCGAGCACTCCCAAGCACATGTTAGCGGCGTCGGTTTGAATGGGACCGGTGGAAAAATACCCGACTACGCGGTATCCACGTCTGGGGACGCACGGTTCATGGTTTTTGTGGAGATCAAAACCGCGGAGACTCCGCTTCTAGCGGGCTCGAAGCCTCAAAGAAACGGAGCATGGAAGCTGTCGCGGCCCCTAGTCGATGGGCTCACCCAAGTCCAAGGATGTATTCAAGAATGGAACAGCCACGGGTCGAAACAAAACGACAACGTGGAAGAGATGCGCAGGAAAAACATTCGGAGCATCCAACCAAAGGCAATTCTTGTGATTGGCTGTCTTGCTGAAATCAAAGAGACCCTAACAAAGCTTACAACGTTCGAACTGTTCCGACAGTCTTTGCACGGGGTGGAGATCATCACATTTGATGAGTTATATGAGCGGGCAAAGTTCATTGTCGAGCATGCATCGGGGTCAAAGCTTGCCGGGTGCACCAGCCTTTGAAGTTGCGGGTGCCCCATCCTTGCGCCTTTTGCAAGGGTGGGGCTTTGGGGGACCGCCTATGCGACGACCGAAATCTTGACTTGTGCTGACTCGCGTTCAAGCAGGATGGGCTCTTTCGCCTTCTTCAGGCCCTCGATGTAACCGCGGACGGCGTCCTTGAGCATCGTTCGCGCATGTTCCAGATCTTTGCCTTGCGTCACAAGTCCAGAGAGGGCGGGGACCTTCACCGTGTAGCCGCCGTGTTCGGTCGCCTCGAAAAAAGCCGTGCATTTGCGCGCCTTGCGTCCGGTTCTTTTCATTTGTTCATTCTAGATCGAGACCTTCACCATGCTTGTCATTCTGAGGACTTGGTTTCGGTCCGAAGAATCTCTCTGTTCTGTCTTAAACCGCAAGAGAGATTCTTCGCTTCGCTCAGAATGACAACGTCGTGCGTTGAGCGGGCGCACGAAACCCTCGACGGCGCGGGTGCTTCTTCATCCCTATGGAACAATCACGTCCAAGTCGCGCGCGATGATAATCGGGCCGCTGTATTTCTCGCGAATCTCGCGCACCATGTCATCTTCCTTGGCGTTTCCGAGCAGGCCCCAGTGCGTCAAAATCAGCATTTTCGCCCTGGCGCGCGCGGCGATGTCGCCCAACTCCGGCGCGCTGGTGTGGAACGCGCGCTCGTACTTCATCCATTCATCCACGGACATCGCGGGCTTTAGGGCATTCGCCGCCCTGCCGGAATACACTTCGTGAATCAGCGCGTCGCAACCTGAGCAGGCCTGCACTACCGACTCCGCCGGCGCTGTGTCTCCTGAAATCACGATGGACTTGCCGTCTGTGTCGAAGCGGTATCCCAGAGCCTCCTTCCATGACCCGTGCTTTACAAGAAATGCCTTCACGCTAATGTTTCCGTCCCGATAGATATTTCCCGGCTGGATATCGTGCGCGTCGACTTTGTAGCCCGTGGTGTTGGCGCCCTCCAGTCCGGTGGTGCGGACCTGAATGTCTTCCTTAAAAGCCTCCAGAATGTGGGCGGCCATTTCCTTCGTGCCTTCCGGTCCATAGAGCCGCAACGGCTCGGTCCGTTCCGCGATCCAGGGCGTGAAAATCAAGTCAGGCAATCCGAGCGTGTGGTCGCTGTGCAGGTGCGTCAGGAACGCGATGTCGAGTTCTGTTGGCCGCAGAGCGGGAATACCGCGCAGGAAAGCTGAATTTGCCTGGCGGACGACGCCCGATCCGGCATCCACCAGATAAGCCTTCCCGTTCGCGACGATTGCCAGTGAAGGTCCCTGCCGATCGGCATTGGGAACCGGGTTCCCGGTCCCCAGAAACACGATCTCAACATCTTTTGGGGCTGACTTTGGCGTTGCCGCGGGCTGTTGCGACTGCGCGCGAAAGGGGAATGCGGCGGCTGCGATCAGGAAAATCGAAATGCAAAAGGCAGGAAACCAAAAAATCCTGGCTGGCCGAACTGGCATGCGCGAACCTCCTCGTGCTAGTGAACCGGTCGCAAGAGTATACCGCTTGGCGCGCGGCGGGATTCGCGTCTGAGGAATCACGTGGGCCGCACTTTCCCGAATTGTCATTCCGAGGACCCGTCTTTGGCCCGAGGAATCTCTCCTACTTTGGCGGAAACCGCAGAGAGATTCCTCGGGCCAAGAGCGGCCCTCGGAATGACACGTCGAGTCACTAAAGATTGTTGCATTTGCTTGATGGCTCCCAGCCGATTGCCGCGCGGGCGCTTTGCCCTTCCGTCGCCACCTGTCCGTCGCCCGTCCGTCGCGATTGCTTTGGGCTCGCGGCAGGTGTATCTTCCCGTTAGCCTGCCGTGCTGAACCGATACTTCGATCTACTCTGAAATGAGACGTCCGGTCGCAGCCGATTGCAACGTAGCGATATGTTCCGCGCAGGCGCAGGGAGGGTAATTTCCATGCGAAGCAATTTTACCGCTGTTTCCGTGATGGCCGTTTGGCTGGCGATGCTTCCCGCATCGCTGTTCGCGCATCATGGCAGCGCTTCTTACGACCCGGACAAGACGGTTACGGTGAAGGGCACTGTTACCGGCTTTATCTGGGCTAATCCGCACATCCTGATCAAGGTGGACGCCAAGGAAGACACCGGCAACATCCAGCACTGGGTCATCGAGGGCCAGAATCCCGTGTCCATGACGGCGATTGGCTGGAGCCGGACATTGTTCAAGCCGGGTGACCAGGTGGAGATCGACTGCATGCCGTCCAAGGCGGGCAATCCGGTTGGGTTTCTGGGCAGCACGAGCCCGACTGCGCCGCGCAAGCGCATTGTGATCAACGGCAAGCAGTTCCAGTGAGGGTGCGGGGGAAAAGTGGATCCGTCTCCTATTTGGCGGGCTCCAAGCGCAGCCCGCGCCCGGCGATGACAGGCGCTCGCGGCTCGCCGCGAGCCCTCGCCGTGAACGGCATAAAACTTCGACGGGCGCGGAAATCGAAGCGCCGGAGATCAGTAGCCGGAGATCAGTAAATGACCAAATGCCTGGCGGTTCCGATCATGGTGCTGGCCGTTGCGTTGCCGTTTGCGCCTCGTTTGGCGGCGCAATCCGGCGCTTCGCAAACGAAAACGACCCAGGATCAGGCCCACCCACTCTGGAACAGCGTCCCGCCGCTTAAATCGGCTTACGCCACGTGGAAGTCTGTGCCGGCGCCGAAGCGCGAAATCTCCGGAATCTGGGACGCGTCCGAAGCTGACGGCGGGCGCCAGGTCAGCGGCAATCTCGAGCATCGCGCCATGTTTCCGGTCGGCAAGGAAATGAAGGAAAACCGGGGCCAGCGGCCCGATGAGTACGGAGGAGGCACGCTCGGAGGGCATGAGGATGAGACCGGCATTGCCCATCCGCTGCCCTACACTCCCGAGGGACTCGCTGCGCTCAAGCTGAATAAGCCATCCGGCCCCGGCGTAAGGCAGGTTCCGGTGGAGCAAACGAATGACCCGCTCTCCGTGTGCGATCCGGCGGGATTCCCGTATATGGAGCTGTACGAACTGCGAACCATCGAGCTGGTCCAGACGCCGAAGCAGGTAGTCGTCCTGAACGAGTACTACGGAGGGCGTCGCGTGATCTGGACCGATGGCCGCGAACTGCCCAAGGATCCCGACCCACGCTTCTACGGCTACTCCGTCGGTCACTGGGTGGACGACTACACGTTCGTGGTGGAAACCTCGGGCATCAACGAGCGAACCTGGCTCGATCACGCCGGCCGTCCGCACAGCGACCAATTGCGCGTGGAGGAACTCTTTCACCGCGTGGACGGAGACAACATGCAGCTCACGGTGACCATTTACGATCCGAAAATGTACACGGAGCCCTGGGTCGCGCTGAACAAATTTCCTCTTCACCGCATGCCCGACGACTTCGACATCCCCGAACTGCTCTGCTCGCCCGTTGACGTGGCCGCATACAATAAGGCCGTTAGCGGCACCCCGGATTCCAGCCCTGAAAAGAAATAGCCGGGCAGCGCGCTCGGCATGCCGGCCATTAAACACAAAGAATGAGGCATCCTGAGTTGGTGAAGGGGCCGTGCCACGCGCACGCGATGAACTTTCCGTTGGCCTGATTCCCTAGCGTGTGGATCGGAGATTCTCTTTTTTATAGACGGCGGTCCGCGTGCCCGGACGCAGCGGGTTCGCGATCCTCATCGGTCTTTTCGGGCGCCCTTACTTGCGGCCGTACCGGGGACTTTGCCTGCTCGCGCGTCTGCGGGCGCCGCCGGTCTTCACGCGCAATTCGCCGGTCCGCCTGGACGATCGTGCCTGCCGGCGTCACTGGACGAAGGCTGGCAACTTTCTTCAGCAGGTTGTAGCAGATCGGCGCGCCCAGGCTCAGAAGCGCCAGGGCGATCAGAAGACCCGGCAATTCACCACTCGCGGGCTTCAGGCCCTGCCATTTTCCTGAGACCAGCTGCAACTCCGAGCGCGCGAGGTCGTGTTTCAAGGAAGCAGATTGATCGAGCAATTTGTCGGCATCGGTCACCAGCTGGGCGTCGACGGCCTGCTCGTAATTCACCACTAGGTTCTCGGTGGCAGGGTCAGAGTTCAACGTGCCGCGGAGCCAGGCAACCGCATCTTCCCTACTGGCAAACGCCGGCGTCGTCTCCAGCGCTCTGCTGGCCCTTGCTTTCGTCTCCATCATGGCCCGGTCTTCGCCGGGCGTCACTGCGGGTTGCTGGGACTCGGGTGCTACCGACTTCGTTTTCGATGACCGGGAAGACCTGTGCCTGGACTCCCTCGCCGGGGTTTCGGATGCAAGTTGAACGGCCTGCGGGACGACTGCACCTTCGCCGAGCTGAGAGGCGGACACAAGCCCGTCGGCAGGCTCTGCTGAGCTAACGCCGGCAGCCGCCTGCGCCGCGGACGTAGCGCTGTGGCGAGAATGGCGCGACTTCGACTTGGCCGGCTCTTCAGGAATGGGAGCGGCCTGCAAAATTTCCACCATCGTCCTTCGATACAGATCGGGCACGAGTTCCCGGCTCGCCGCTTCGTCGCGCGTCCTAGAAGGCTGCACGCCCTGCTTCATCATGGCATCCGCGCTCGCGGCGAGCTGCGCGCGCACCGGCTCGTCAGAAGAAAGCATGCGGAATAATCGGATGGCATCGAGATGAGCGGCCAGGACCAGGATCAGCGAAAGGACCACGGTGATCACGCGGGCTTGCAGCGTGAAGCGCTGCGAGGCTCGGTCCATGGCGTGATCGAACCAGGGATAGACCCCTTCCAAGCGGGGCGCAACTGGGATGGAGACTGGAATGGGAGTTTTCTCCGCGGCCATGTCCAGTTCGTCGGGATCGTTTTCCGGAAGCTCCCGCACGAATTTGTCATATTCCGCCGCCGTGGAATTTGTTTTGGAACGCGGTCCGCTTAGAGCTTCGCCGGCGATCACCAGCATTGCTCGCTGAGCAGGATCGGGCAACGAGCCACCCGGCGGAGTCGACAATTTCTCCAGCACCGCAACAACTTCGTCGGCGCGAACCGTCGTGGCGAGCCTCCAGCGGCTGAGCAGACCTCCGAGAACCGCGCCGGCAATCGCGCCGGTGCGCCAGGGATGTTCGTAGAAATTAAAGAACGGAGCGTAGGCGCTGACGACGCTTGCGAATGCGGAAATATCGAGCGTCGTGAGACGCGTGATGGCCGCCAAAACCGCGGGCCAGACCAAGAAGCCGCTGAGCGCGCCCAAGAGCCAGGGCTGAAACGGAATTCCGTTCCCCGCCCAGCGAAGTTTCCCCGCAGTGTCCGCCGGTACAAAGGGAAGTTCGTCGACGCGAACGCCGAAGCGCGAAAACACCGATCCGGAAATGAGCGGGTGGCACAAAACCCTGCGGGCGATGACCTGCCGGTAGCGCTTGGCGTCTCGATCGTCGCACGCGGTTTCGAACAGGTCGGCCAGGCTCCGGCGCAAATTGGCGCCGCGCAAGCCGAGGAAGCTGATGACGAACTGGGTTCCGGCCGTAACCACCAGACCGGCCACCAGTATGACGGCCGCAAACGCGATCATGGAATCGAGGAAGTGCACGGTTTCTGCTCTCTGGCTGGTTTCTACAGTCTAGAGGATGGCCGGACAGCGAGGCGGAGAAAAACGGATGAGCGTTTCCGTTTGTTGACCTGTACGGAAGGTCAGGTTGGAAACGGCATGTTCGGGCATTCGATTGCGACTGGGGCGCTGCCTACGGAGTTTTAAGGATTTCAGGCAAAGCAACCGCCGCGCGGCCCATGGCGCGCGCGAGGCTCAGCTTCGCAACGTTAAAGGCAAACTCTCCGTTGATCAAGTCAAACTCCGCGTTCGTCACTTCTTCCTGAGCCTGTACATACTGCACGTTGTCGATCACTCCGACTTCCATTTTTTGGCGCGTGAGTTCCAAGGCTTCCTTGGTGACTTGCACATTTCGCTGCGCGACTTCGACCTGGCTCGCGGCTGCTTGCAGGTCCAGGTAGGCGCTGCGAACGTCGCTCTCAATCTGTCCTTTCAGGTCTTCGTACTCGGCGCGCCGCTGGGCCAGAACAGCATCGGCTTGCTGGATGTCGCCTTCGGCGCGGCCGCCTTGCCAGATCGGAATTTTCAAACTGGCCGCGGCCGTGTACGTCGTTTGCAATTGGCTGGGGTTGACGCCAATGCCGCCGTAATCGGCGGTCACTCCCAGCGAAGGGTAGCGTTCGGCGCGTGCGGCGGCGTGGGCGCGTTCAGCGGCGCGCATCTGGGCATCCGCGGCTTTCAAGTCGGCGCGCTGTTGGAAAGCCTGGGCGAGCGCGTCCTCAATCGTCAAGGGAGCCGCGGGCGCGAAAGGCACATCATCGGTAATGTCATATTGATCGTTGGGTGGCAGGCCGATCATGCGCGCGAGATTTATTTTTTGCTTGGCCAGATCGTTCCGCAGGGAAAGCAAGCGCTGCTGGTGCGTGAGCGCCTGCACTTCGTTCTTGTCCGCGTCCACTTTGGCAATGAGTCCCTGCTCGAATTGCTGCTTGCTCTGGTCGAACACGGCGTTCGCGCTGTTCAGTTGCGCCTCTTCCGAAATCACACGCGCTTTTGACGCGATGGTCTGGAGATAGGCTCCGCCGACCGCCAGCACGATCAGCTCGCGCGCGTCCTGCGCCGAGTAGCGATTGGCCTTGGCGACGTCGCTCGCGGCGCGATAGTTGTTGATTGCCGTGAGATCGAAAATGCTCTGCGAAAGATGCGCGCGCAGATCGATGTAATTGAACGGCCCGATCACCGCGGGAATGGCAAAGCCGGGAAAATTAAATCGAAAGCCTTCCGCGCGCAGATCGGTGGTTTGCACGTTCTCATTCACGGTGCCGTTGAGATTCGGAAGAAGGCTGCTGCGCGTCGCCCGGCTTTGTCCCTCGGCTTGCCGCAGGGCCTGGGTTGCGCCCGTTTCGCCCAGGTTGTACGCCAGGCCGCGCAGGATCGCGTCCTTCAAACTGAGCTTTCCGTTGAACGGCATTTTTGCGACGCCCGGCGTGCTTCCCGCGTAGGCGCCTTGCACCTGCACGCTCGGGCTCAGCGTGTTCACGGTGGCTGTAGTGCTGGGCGCGGGCGCCTCGGACGTTTTAACCGTCCCGGACGATTGTGCGGTTCGCCCGGAAAGCGGCAATTGCACGGCCTGCGAAGTCTGCGACTGCCCGGACGGCGGGCCCAGCTGCGCGAAGACCGGGGCGGCGAACATCAGCGCCGCGCCGATCAGCAATGCCCGGCCAGCCGACACATTGCCATTCGGATGAAAAGACGGTCTTGAAAAATATGCCATTTCGTATCGCATAGAATTCCCCTAAGCCGGGTGTGGCCCGGATTTCCTGTAATTCCGCGAAAGATTGGGCGGAAATTCGCCCGCCAGGTCGCGGGAGCGCTGCACGCGTAGCGTCACGACACACTGTGCTCCTACCGCCTGCGCGTGGACCGTTCGTTTTGGGAACAACCACGCTTCCGATTTGGGATGTGTCCTCATTTTTTATGAAGGAGTCAGGGCTAGCTAAGTTGTTTTCTGAATCGCCAGATGCTGAGAGCGACGAGAACCACGGTGAACGCCAAAAGAGCAAGGAAATTCGGCCATAAAGTGTCGATTCCACTTCCCTTCAGCATTGCGCCGCGCGAAATGACCCCGAAGTGTTGAATAGGGTTGAATTGCGCAACGGGCTGGAGCCATTTCGGCATTGCTTCGACCGGCGTGAAGGCGCCGGAAAGCGACGTCAGCGGCGGATTCACGAAAAAGAGCGTGAGCTGCGCCTGCCGGGCCGATTTCGTGAAGGTGGCGATAAACGTGCCGATGCTGATTCCGCACAACAAGCAAAGCGCCGCGGCGGCGGCCACCAGGAGAATGTTTCCGCGGAACGGGATTCCAAACACGATGCGCATCATCGCCAGGGCCATCATTCCCATCATGCAAAGCAGCACGAACAGCGGAAACAGTTTTGCGACGATGATCTGCGTTGTGGAGGCCGGAGACATCAGGAGCTGCTCGAGCGTTCCGGCTTCGCGTTCCTTCACAATCGCGGCCGCGGAAATCAGCGAGCCGTTCAGAATCAGCAGCACCCCGAGTATTCCGGTCACGATGAACCATGTGGGTTCGAGGCCAGGATTATAGAGATAGGCGGGGTGCAGCAGAACCATGCCCAGACGGCTCACGTTCGGCGCGGCGATCTGCTGGAACCGCGCGTGAATGCCTTCTCCCGATAGAGTCTGGTCATACGACGCAATCACGCCCTCCGCGTAACCTTGCCCAATGGTGGCCGTGTTGGAATTCATGGCGTTCAGAAGCACCTGCACGGTGACGGGCTGGCCGCGCTGTAGATCGCGCGCGTAGTCGTAGGGAATCACGAGCCCGGCGTCCAGATCGCCGTCCGCGATCTTTTTGCTCAACTCGTTGATGTCGAAATAAGTTCCGCCGGCCATGAAGCTTTTGCTTTCGGTCATGGTGGCGACGAGCTCGCGGCTTTCGGGAGTTCTGCTGTCGTCGACAACGCCGAGGCGCAGATTGCTGACCGTGGCGTTGAGCGCGAATCCGAACAGCAGCAATTGCAGCGTGGGAGGCAGAATCAACGACATGGCCAGGCGGCGGTCCCGCAGGATCTGGCGAAACTCCTTGCGGATCAGCGCCCGCACGCGATACCCGAAAAATGCTCGAATCTTGTTCATCGCTTAATCTTTCAACTGCATGCGCCGCATGTTGCGCCATGCAATGACGTAAAAAATCGTGCCGATGGCGGCGATTGCCAGGACCTTGAGCCACGCGGATGACCAGCCTCCGCCCGCCAGCAGAGCGTCGCGCACAATTTCAATGTAGTAGCGGCCCCAGACGAAATTGGAAATCCAGCGAATGGCCACGGGAATGTTCTGCACGGGAAAGAGCAGGCCGGACAGCATGTACACCAGCAGGAATCCGGCCAGGGCCACGGCTTGCATGGCCGCCACCTGGCTGGGGATGGCCGCGCCGATCATGTTTCCAAAGGCCGTCACCGTGAACATGTACAGAATCGTGGCAACCAGAAATGGCGTCGGATCTCCGGCAAAACGCAGGCCGAAACCCGTGAATAAAATCGCCATCATGATGATCGATTCCGCGGTGGCCACCAGCATGAACGCCGCTATTTTGCCCAGCAGAAATTCGTGCGCGGAGATATTCGAGACGTACACTTGCAGGATAGTCTTCTGTTCGCCTTCCTTGGACATCGCCAAGGTCGCCAGCAGCGGCGGAAAAATCGACATGGCCATCACGTAAATTCCGGGTCCATAAAACTTTTGCGACGAGCGGCTCGGGTTGTACCACAACCGGATTGCCGCGCTGACCGGCGCCGGACGGCTTGCCTGGGCATTTTCAGCGTTATATGCGCGAACGATCTGCTGCGCATCGCCGGAAATAATTTGCGCCGTGTTTTCATCCGAAGCGTCCACCAGGATCTGCACCGAGGCGTCCTCGCCGCGCGCGATGTCGCGCCCGTACTCTTCCGGTATGATCAATGCTCCGCGCGCTTTGTTCGAAGCGAAGGCTTCCTCCGGCTGTTTGTCAGTGGACCAGGGAACAACATGGAAACTGAGTGACTGGCGGAAGGCGTCCACCAGTTTTTGAGAGGCCTCCGACTGATCGAAGTCCTGCACAATGATGGGCAGATCGCTGACGGTCAGCGAAATGGCTGTCGTTTGCAGCAGCAGCAAAATTACCGGGAGCAGGAGCGCCAGCGCCACCGCCAGGCGGTCGCGTAGAAGCTGCGTCAGTTCCTTCCGAGCTTGCGCGAGAATTCGCCTCATGGTCGATCCCTCAAAATGCGATGGTCAGCGCGCCCGCCTTCCGTCAGGCATTTGGTGCCACCGGATGCCCGCCAGAAGACGGGCGCCAGATCCGGTAAATCAAATCTTGTTCGTTCCTAATCCTCAGCGCCGATCTTGCCAATTTCGCGGGCCCGCTCGACAACGCTGATAAACACGTCTTCCAGCGAAAATCGCCCCTCGCGCGCGTCCAGGACTCGGATGCCAGCCGCTTCCAGCTTTTGCGTATTTTCGCGAATTCCCGTGGCCACGCCGTCGTCGGTGATGATGTGAAGGCGCTTGCCGAAAAGCGCCACCCGCCAGTGCTGCGTATCGGATTTCAGCAGATCGGCGGCGCGCTGCGGTTGGTCGACGCGAAATTCAAGCAGGTGGCCCTTCTGACGCGCTTTGACTTCGCTTGGTGTTCCTTCTACGAGGAGTTCGCCCGCCACCATCAAGCCGAGCCGGTTGCACTGTTCCGCTTCTTCCAGATAGTGCGTGGTAACCAGGACGGCTGTGCCGGAATCGGCCAGCCGGTTAATCATGATCCAAAACGCGCGGCGGGCCAGTGGATCGACGCCCGAGGTCGGCTCGTCAAGAAATACAATGCCGGGCTCGTGCATAATGGCGCTGCCAAAGGCCACGCGCTGCTTCCAGCCACCCGGCAAACTTCCCGTGACGAGTTGCTCCTTGCCTTCGAGTCCCGAGAAATCCAGCACCCAGCGCTCTTTTTCCTTAAGCTCCTGCGCGGGAACGCCGTAGACGCCGCCAAAAAAATCCAGGTTCTCGGCGATCGAGAGATCGTCGTAGAGCGAAAATTTCTGGGACATGTAGCCGATCTGTTGCCGGATATCGGTGGAACGAAACGCGCCGCGTTCGCCCGCCAGCTGCATGTTTCCGGTGGAAGCTTCCAGCAGGCCGCACAGCATCTTGATCGTGGTTGTTTTTCCCGCGCCGTTTGCTCCCAGCAATCCGTAAATTTCACCGTAGCGCACTTGCAGGCTCACGTCATGCACAGCGGTGAAGGATCCAAATTGTTTGGTGATATGCTCCGCGCCAATCGCGATCTGGCCGCGCTTGTCACGGTGGTCGTGGCGCGCGGGAAACGGCGTGTCCCGCATTTCCTGGCTGAGCGAACGCAGCGTCGCGACAAACGTGTTCTCCAGCGTCGGTTCATCGATGCGCACGCTGTCAATCGTGATGCCTTCCGCGCGCAGCACTTCTTCCATCTTCCGCTCGGCGGCCTCGGGCGAATGCGACAGCAAATCCAGGCGGTCTCCAAAGCGTTGCACGTCGAAGATGTCCCCTTCGCGGGCGGCCACCCTGTGCACTGCGGGCAGGGCTTTGCGAAGGTCGGAGGCGCGCAGTTCGATGCGCTTGGCGTGCAGACTGTCTCGAAATTCGTCGGGCGTGCCGATTTGCCGGATTTCGCCCAGGTGGATCAGCGCGATGCGATGGCAGCGCTCCGCCTCATCGAGATACGGAGTAGCAACCAGAACGGTCAGTCCCTGTCCGGCAAGGTGAGCGAGCGTGTCCCAGAATTCCCGGCGCGACACGGGATCGACGCCGGTCGTCGGTTCATCCAGCAGCAGAATATCGGGCTCGGAAACCAGCGCGCAGACCAGCGCTAGTTTTTGCTTCATGCCGCCGCTCAATTGCGCCGCCAGGCGTTTGGCGAAGCGGTCCATGTCAAACATTTTCAGGTAGCGGCTGCCGCGCTCGCCGATCTCCGCGGGCGGGACGTGACGCAGTTCGCCGATGTAGCGAATGTTCTCCATCACGCTAAGATCGGGATACAGGCTGAACGTCTGGCTAAGATATCCGGTGCGTGAGCGCGCATCGCGCGCAGGCCGCCCGAAAATCTGCGCCGTGCCAGCTGTGGCTTCCATCACGCCGGCCAGAATTTGAAACGTGGTGGTCTTTCCCGCGCCATCGGCGCCGATCAGGCCGAAGATTTCCCCGCGCTGCACATCGAAGGAAATTCCACGCACGGCTTCGAGCGTGCCGTAGCGTTTTCTGAGGCCGCGAATATCGATGGCCGCCGCAGCGGAGGAGGCGTCACGGGCACGGAGCACTTCACGGTCCGAAGCGGCGGTGTTCATTGTCCTGCTCGTTTGTGCGCCGGCCACACGGTGCCGCTGGTCAGAATTTCGCCGTCCGCGGGCATGCCGGGCTTGGCGTAGCCGATCCCCTGCGTCAATTGCAGCTTTACGCCCACGACTTGTTTTACGCGATCGTCGCGGAAGTAAGTGTTTTCCGGCGTGAAGGTCGCCTGCGGGTCGATCCGCAGCACGTAACCGTCCAGCGCCTGATTGGGATTCGAGTCCAGAAAAATGTGCGCGGGCTGGCCGATTTTCACTCTACCGATCTCGCCTTCAGGAATGAAGCCGCGCAGATACACCTTGGAAAGATCGAGCAGCGTAATGATGGCCGTGCCGGCCTGCACGACTTCGCCGGGTTCAGCGGCGCGCGTGAGCACCGTGCCGGAGAATGGCGCGAGCACAGTCAAATCGGCGCGATTGGCTTCCGCCTGCGCGAGGTCGGCCTCCGCTTGCGCGGTCTCCGCCCGCGCTGCGGCGATTGTTGCTTGCTGCTGGGTCAGTTGCGCTTGTACCCCGGCGACCTGAGCGTCGCGCACTTTGGGTGTATCCAAGTTTGCCTGCGCCGTGGTCAACGCGCCGCGCGACGCCTGCACTTTGCGCTCGGACGCCGCCACGACCGCTGCTTGCTGGTCGGCCTGCACCTCAGCCTGAAGGCTTTGCAGTTGCGATGCGGCGCCGGTTTTGGCCAGCCGCGCGTACGCATCGCGATTGAATTCAGCCAGCCGAAGCGCGGCCTGTTGCTGCACCAGGTCGGCCTGCGCGGCGGTCAGGTCCGCTTCCGCCTGCTGCACACGACCCTCTGCATCCATTTGCGATTGGCCCGTCTGCACCTGATCTCCGTGCAACTGAGCCTCCAGCACGCCAATCTGGTCGCGGGCGCCCTGCGATTTTGCGCGCGCGTCACTCAGCGCCGCGCGGGCCGCGTCTTCTTGCGCCCGCACCTGCGCATCGTCCAGCCGCGCGATCACCTGGCCTGCCGTCACCGTGTCGCCCTCGCGCACGGTAACCTCCAGAATTTTCCCGCTCGTTTTCGGCGCCACCGCGGAATCGTCCCCTTCAATGCGTCCGCTGAGCGGGATGATGCTGGCCGGCAAACTCGGCGTGGCGAAAAATATTTTCCAGATTAAAAGCGCGCCGACGACGATCCCCACGATCAGCAGGATTCTCATTACGCGCGGGCGCGGAGGTTTGCTTTCCGCCAGCGGAGGCTCGCTTTGCGCGGGAGGCTGTGGAGTGCGCGCCCCCCGGGCAGGCGGCTCTTGAGTCGGAGGCGGTTGAGTCAGCGTGTACGTTTTCGTTTCATCCATGGCGTTTTCCGTGCCCCACTTTCTTCAAGTACGCGAGCGAGAACTCCGCGATGTGGTCCGCGATGCGGTCCAGTTGATCGGTTGTGAGTTTCAATTCCGGCTGCAAACGCGAGAGCACCGGCCGCGAAAACGAGTAGAAGAGAATCTGCCCGATGATGCTGTTAAGCGAGAGGCGTGTCGTTTCATGCTCGGGCGGCAATCCGATGATCTCTCCGACGGCCTTACGCACGCGGTCGTAGATCGGCCGCATTCCCTCCTCCACCACGCGCCCCATCGCCGCCGTGGGATGCGAGAATTCGTGCATCACCAGGCGAATGTGCCAGTCCGGCCGCGTTTCCTGACACAGGCTCATCAGCCGCGCGCGAATCACGCCGCGAATCACGTCTTCGGGAGAAAGGCTGGAATCCAGCGCGGCATTCATCGCCGCCGTCTGCGCCGCGCGCACGGAATGCCGCAGCACCTCCGTGTAAAGTCCCATCTTGTCGCCAAACGTGTAATTCACCGCCGCCACGTTCGCGCCGGCGCGGCGGCAAATGTCGCGAATTGTCGCGCCGCGATATCCGCGCTCGGCAAACTCGTAGCCGGCCGCTTCGATTAGTTTTTCGCGCGTGAGGTCCAGCGGCTTGCGTTTGCCGGATCGCCGGAGGGCAGGTCGAAGCCGCGTTAAAGCATGGTGGGCCATATCAAACATATGTTTAAAACAAATGTTTGATTCTGTCAAGCCGCCGCGCGCCGGAACCCCGGCTCTAACTTCGTTCCACCGGCGCGCCATTCCCGCGGCCGGCAACCCCTCACAATTACTATGCCTGCCCGCTATGCGGAGTTGCCCACAGATGCTAAAATGACGCCCGTAAAGAAGCGTTAACCGGCCACAACACGATCGGGATCGGTTCCACCGAAGTCTATTGCCTCGGCGGCGCCGTTTCTAATGGCTGGGTAAATACCTCAGTACGGCAGTTATAGGCCCGTAGCTCAGTTGGTTAGAGCGCTACCTTGACACGGTAGAGGTCTGCGGTTCGAGTCCGCACGGGCCTACCACTTTATTCCTGTCATTTCGATGGGCTTAGCGGTTTTCCGTGACCCGCGTGGCGAAATTTCCGTACCGCTCTCCGTACAGTTGAAACCTTCCGATCTGGCGGTGGGCGCACCTTGAAGCCACTCAACCGAGGGCTTCGCGGTGCTCGGATTCAGACTCAGCGTCTCACAATTACTCGGCGCTCTATACCTGGATCAAGGAACAATATAAGCAAATCAGGGCGAGCGGAAAACCCGCACGTAAGAACCATTGCCGAAACGGTCGTTTTAATGGACATAACGTAGGCTACCGCCAGGGCGGCGAGATTGTCTCTCGCAGACAAACTCGCTCGAAGCACGGGCACACACACCATTGATGAGATTGCTATCGAGATCGTCAGTTTGATCCGTTAGGGCTGACAAGACTCGAGCGATGCGGACCAAGTCCCGTGCTATTCACCTTGGACTTTGCTTCGGAAATTGTCCCCGGTTTAGTTGAAAGTGGCGGCTCTCGACTTCGGGCACCTTATGCGACCTGCTCCTGCTGAGTCAATAACGGATTCAGTTTGCGCTGCAGGAGTTCCAGTTCCCGGAAGCCTTTCACCTTTCGGAATTTCTTTTCCGCTTCAAGTAATCCGGTGGCCGTCCAGCGCAGCGCGTGGTCCCCGGCTCGCCAGCGTTTCACATTCCGGGCCACGCGCTCGACCGTGGAAAGGCACGACTCGATGGGATTGCTCGAAGCCAACGTCTGCCGTAGCAGCCCTCCCACGCCCAGCCGGTGCACGGTGAGAGTTTCGTCCAACCCTTCTTCCAGGCTGTGTGCTGCGCTCGGATTGATGCGCTCCAGTTGCCGGAAGATTTTTTCAAGTTCCGCTTTGGCCTCCGCGTAGCCGGTCATCGCGTAGGCGTTGCGGATTCTTCGATCCGTATCTCCCTGGGCGCTCTTGGGCAAATGCTCTTTCACGTTCCGCCGCTTGTGGATCTGGCAGCGCTGCACTTCGGCCCGTTTGCCGAACACCCGCTCGATCCCCGCGCGCAGTGCCTTGGCCCCGTCGATCACGAACAAGTAGCGTCTCTCTGGGTTTAGGCCCCGTGCTACCAGGTCTTCCAGCAGTTCTTTGACCACGGTGGTGTTCTCCGTCGCGCCCTGCCAGAGTCCCAACACCTGCTTTTTCCCGCTCGTTTCGATGCCCAGCGCCACGACCAACACCTGCTTGCCCAGATGAATCCCGTCGATCAAGATCGCCACCAGATCCAGTTCCTCCAGTCTTTTCTCGTAGAGCTTTTTCAGTTGTGCCGCGCTGGCCGCCACGAACTGGCGGCTCACACTGGACTTCTCGATCCCGTAGCCCTCCAGCACGCTGTCCACCGCACGGTGATAGTTCCGCGAGGTCAGCCCGGCCACGATCCCTTCCCGCACCGCCCGCTGCCGTCGACCGTCGTGTTGCAGCCGCGCGTAACTGTCCAGCTGCACTTCTTCCCCTTGACGCGTGCGCACCCGCGGACGCTGCACCGCTACTTTCTGCCCAGCAAACACCACGTAGCCCGATTGCTGACCCCATCGCAAGCAACTCGACGCCGCATCCGGTTGGTGGCGCGGCCCTACGCGTCGCATCACTTCATCTTCGATCACGGCACGAATGATCTTCAACCCCGCCAGCCCGGTCAGGTGTTCGACCTCTGGCTGCAACTCCTCCCACACCTCCACCAGCGGCAGCGGTAACCGCACCGCCACTTCTTTGCTTCCCAGCACCTCGAACTTCTTCGTGGACTTCTTCCCACTGCTCTGGTATCTGTCGGCCATAGCGGCTCTCCTCTCTAAAAAGAGTTCTCATCCCGGACTCTATCCGAGTCCGGGCCGAGAGCCGCTACTTCCTTCTTCAGGTTTCAACTAAAGGCGGGACAACTTCTTGCTTCGGGTGTCCCCGGCCCTATCGCTACAAACTTGAAGATCAAAAGTTTGGCGCAAGTGGATTGGCGCAGTGCAGCTGAGTACGTCTGCTCAGGGGACGTGTGACGCGCCTATTGGGATTTCTTCCAGGTGCTGTCTGGATTGTACTGGTCGATCTGTTCGGCGAGCTTGTCAGTCGTAGGCCCCAAGTCCTTTTCGTAAATCGTGCCGTCCTGGCCCATGATGAAGGTCATCACGCCCGACGAACCGTATTGCGCGGGAAACGCCGAGACCGCAAACCCATCCGCCATCTTGCCGTCGACGACGTAATTCCGCGCGCCACCCGGTGCCTCGGGACCCTGGCGCACCAGAATCCGGTAGTAATACCCGTGGAAGGGCGCGCGGTCAGCGCCGTCGGAAGCGCTGAAGCCAGCGTGCGCCAGAAAGGGACCGATAGGGCTACTCACGCCGGCGTTCGACTCGGTCCAATACAAACCATCGTGCGCGCCCGCGCTGCTGATAAATTTCTGGGCGTATTGGTGAGCACCGGCATAGAAGTCCTGCTCGGCGTCCATCAGAGCGCGGCTAACCTCCATCGCTTCCATTTCATTCCTGCCGATGCGCCGGTATAGGATTTCATCCTTGCCGGTGTCGATGTCGAAATACCACGCGCCTTTTTTTTCTACCAGCGGAATGGGCAGCGGCCAGTTTTCAGCGCCGATGTAAAGTGAAACGGTGCCGTCCGGCTCCTTGACGAGACGGTGCATTTGATCGTATTTCTGGGCGAAAACTTTGTAGTCGGATTGGCGATCTTCGGGGTCATCGCTCCAGCTGATAACTTCCTTTGCACCTGGGCCAAAAATCATGAGCAGCGCTGCTTCGTCATTGGTACTAGCGGCAGCGTGAAGAGTTGCAGCAGCATCATCAGGCGACGCGAAGGACTTTCCCTGTTGCTGCTGCAGAGGTGCAGGCGCGGCTTGCTTCGACGACATCTGTTGCCATGAGCCGACGGGCGGGCAGGCGAGAGCTGCTACGATCACCAAAAAAGACAAACCTGTTACGGCGAAAACTACTCGCCGGGGCTGTTGTTTCACACAGCGTGACATCGTTTCCTTCTTTCTTAAAGTTTGCTTCGCAACTCAGCGTTCGTTACCTCCGCCCGCCGCGAGCGCCGCCCCCGCGGAATCCACCTTCTCCAAAACCTCCTCCACGGACTCCACTAAAGCTGCGCTGGCCACGTGCGGAAAAGCTTCTCACGTTACCACCATGGTCGAAGCCGCTAAAGGGGCCCGTCCGAATTCCCGTAGCACCGCGCGGCCCCGCAAATCCACGGTAGACATAACGTTCGGAGGGCATGTGCCGGAAGCCTCCAGGACGGTAGAACCTTGGACCTCCAAAATAGGCGCGACGATCGAAAAAGTCCGGCCCCCGCGCGAGATAAGGTCCGCGATTAAAGAGCAAGCCATAGTGGCGCCAGTCCAAGCCCCAGGCATGCCATCCCCAGCCAAATCCGAAAAATGGGAAAACACTAAACCCGACTCCAAAGTAGATGCCTGGACCGTCCCACCAGATCCCCGGGACAGCAACCCAGCCGGGCCAAGGCAGAATAGGATAGCCGTACACGATCCAGGGATCGTAGGCCGGCACGTAAACGATATTCGGATCGGCCGGCTCAATGATGATCTGGCCCCCTTCGTCGTAGACCTTAAGTTGCGGCGTGGGCTTCAGAGTACCGGCTTTCTTGGCCTTTTTGCGCATTTCTTGGACGGCCTTCATCACGTCCTGAGGCTGATTGTAGTAGGCATCGCCAAGCTCTGAAGTCCAGCCCAGATTGCGGCTCAGATTGGCGAGCACACTAGGAAATTGTATTAGCGCTTTAACACTTGGATCCCAAGGCTGACTATCCACTTGTGCCGCAAGGTCGGCGGGGGTCAGGCCAGGATGAGCCTTCAACCATTGGTCGGCTTCGACAATTTGCGATGGAAAACTCGAAGCCGCCAGAATTTGCGCCACGAGAGAGTCGGGATATAGCGCGATGGGCGCTACCAACCGGTTAAGTTGTTCGGGGGACATTAGAGCGTACGCCCCAGCACTCGCAGGCGGGGAGGCTTCGCCTTGTGCCGCAGCGCGAATGATGCCAGGCCTGCCGGCGTTTGGCCCTCCAACCGTCATGATAAGGGCCACCATAAAAAGTAAGGATATTTTGGAGTAAACGAGGAACCCGCCTTGCAACTGCTCGAGCCTGGCTTCAGCCTTCAGGACCTTTTCTTTTGAGATAGGAAGACAATTACGCATATAATTCCTCTACCGAACTTCAACAGAGCATCTTTCATTCCAACAAGAGAACTACTTTGGTTCTTCCGGCATAACTCTCGTGGTGAACCAGTTGTTCGAATTGCACTAAACCGAAGCGCCACTCTGACAACACTAGGACCAAGCGCCCTGGCAGTATTTCGACAGTATTCCGACACCTCTTAGGACGATCGGGTCTAGAAATGGCTTCCATCAGGAAGCAGTGCACAGCGGGCGAGAACCTACAAGTCCGCTTCAAAACTCAGAAGGGCAGTTGTCATGTCGTCGAAGCATGGTCCAGCCAAAATCCACAGCAAGATCACCGTGCCGGCATGGACGGCGAAGCACCCCTAATTTCCAATCCCATCGGCCAACCTCGATTGGACCGCCGCACCTGACCGAGTCCGCTGATTGCAGGAATCTCTTCCCCGTTGCTATTCCGAAGAGTTATTCAGCCGGTATTTCTCAATTATCGCTCTCCGCAAATACAGCCTTCGAAAATTCTATCGCTCAAGTCCTTGCGGTCCGGGTCGCACGCAATACGTCCAAGTGGAGGGTGCTCGTTGGAAAAACGGCAAGGCCCAAACGGTATTAATGGGATCCTCCGGCGTGGTCAGTGCCATGGGTCAAAGATGACGGATGCACTTCTATTGCTTCTGGAGCCGCCGGCTGGCTCACGAGCGTTATTGCCGATGACACCCATTTGAGCTGCCCGTTGCTGTTCGCGACTTCGTCCACGATTTTGGTGAACAACTGATCTTTCACGGCGGTTCGTTTCGTGTAGTCGACCACGTAGCTGACGGTGAATCCCAACGATCCGGCATTTACGGCGAGTGCGACGGTAGGTTCCAACGGAGGGTTCGCGCTTCGGTAATTATCACTCATCGCTTTCCAGGAGGTCTGCGCCTCGATCAAGTACTCGCCAATCGCCTCTTTGGCTACCCGCAAAAGCATCTCCCTGGCAAGCTGGCAGTTGCTGGTGGTTGTAAAAAGCACGCTAATCTCGTCCCAGATAAACTGGAATCCTTGTGAGTAGTTGAAAACAGACCCTTTCAAGACGGTGCTGTTGGGGATACGAACGATCAGGCCGTTGTACAAATCCCTGCTGACCCAGTTCCCCGTTTCCAGCAAGGTGGTTCGCAGGAGCCCGATGTCGATCACATCGCCTCGAGTATCGCCGATCTGAACTCTGTCTCCCACGGAGTAGAGCTTTGAAAAACCGATGGAGAAAGCGCCGGCAATGCTGGCTACCACGTCTTGCAGGGCTACTGCTACGCCCGCGCCGACGACGCCAAGGGCAAAGCTGAGCCGGCCCAAGCGGTCTTCAAAGAGGACAGCGAGGAAAAAGAGAATTGAAAGGTAACCGGAAAAAACGACGAACTTGCGAACCTTATAGCGCGAATCTGCCCGGCCAAAGCGCCGGGGCAGAGTTTGTTCGAGCACGCGAAACGCGGCGTGAATTAAGAGGATTCCGACAACCGCGGCAACGCACTTCGTGAGGAGCGAGAGCGAGACAGCCTGTTTTAAGAGATCATCCATCCACCACCACTCCCAATTTTCCGCGCTATCTTTGGTGTTCGGAATCAAGCTCCGCCGTTGGTGCGAGCTGGAAGGCGCCGAGTGCGGATGGCTTTAACGAAAACCGCGTAGTCGCGCTCGGTCTGATCGGCATAGCTAACCGCGAATTTCGCTATCGCCTGATCGAACCTGTCCTTTTTCCCCAGGTAACCTGAAATCCGCGCTGCATCTCCCGTACGGGCATGCGCCCGCGCGAGCGACCACCCACAAAGCTCGACGTATTCGATCCAGTCTTGTTTTGACATATCCTCCACATCAATCTTCATCTTCATGTCGCGTAGCTGCCGGAAATAATAATCGTGTCCTTCGTCGTCGCGCGTCCACCCGAGAAAAATATCGCTGGCTGATTGTAGCATCCGCTGGCCGGTGACAACTCGTTCTCCGTGGTTGGCATACCGGCTTATCCCTGCGTATGGTTCGAGCACGGAAACGAGGGCTTCCTTGAATTGCAGGAACAGCGGGTCGTTCGGACCCGCCATCAGCAAAACAACCGCGCAACGCGTCCCGACGCTGCCGACTCCAACCACTTTTCGCGCGATATCCACAATGTGATAGCGGTTGAGAAGGACGCGCCGCTCTTCTGGCAACGTCAACCGATAGCGGTGAAACATTTCTCTCACTCGTCTTCCGAGCCTTGTCATCTGGCGTGGGTGATAGACAAGCGGGGGATTATCAATGATGTGCGGCCGGCCGTTCACGACAGCCGTTATTTTGGGGAACATATGTTCCGCTGTCTGAAATTTTGCTTTAGCCTCAACGCGTTCCCAGTACTTCTTCCCTCTTGCGGTTTTCGCTTTCTTGATGAGGAGTTCGGCGTCGAGCCGTGAGTACCAAACATCGAGTGCGCGCATTTCCGTGCATTGGCGCATATGCTCCCGATAGCTCGCGACTGCCGCGCGCGCTGCATCCGAACAGTATTGTTCTCGCACTCCGATCTTCCGGCCCGCGAGCACGATACTTGTGGCCAACCGTTTCACATCCCATTCCCATGGCGCGGGCAGGGTTTCGTCGAAATCGTTGATGTCGAAAATGAGCCGCCGTTCCGGCGTAGCGAAGCCCCCAAAATTGCTGACGTGGCAATCGCCACAGGCCTGAACGCGAATTCCAGTCTTCGGTGCTACGGCGAGGTCGGCCGCCATCAAGGCCGCCGCACCACGAAAAAACGCGAACGGTGACTTCCGCATCCGGCCGTATCTGATCGATAGGAGTTCGGGCAATCTTCCTCGGTCCACATTCTTCAGCAGATCAATTGGGTCGGGACGATCGGCGCGGGGGGCCCACTTGGCGTGGAAAGTTCGCGGCACGCGTTGGCGCAGTGCTTTTCCCTCCGCCATCCTTTCCATGACCGTCGAACCGAAAGGTTTCGGGCCCGCGCGCACAATGTTTTCGGCTTTGGTCCGTCGGACCTTCACGTCCTTCAATTCGTTATTGCCTCGGGTGGGTTCGCTGCTATTCACGAGAGTACCAGATAACAGCCTAGCGCCATTCCGTTTTGCCAACAGCTGGTATCGCGCCCTCAAAATGGGCACTGCGTTGTTGACAGTTTCCAAACAAACTGCCTCCCAGAGGCTATGCGGCACGTGGGACTAAGCGGCGCGCAGCCAGAGAAATCACCAAGCGAGGGATTCCACTGAACACCATACTGATTCCCACAAGCGTGCCGAGCACCCAATCCGCGTTCGACGGCCATGTCCTCCAAATCATGACGGCGAGAATCAGCGTAATGATTCCGTCGAAAAGCAACCAGCCTGAACCCGGCACCGGCCGAAGCGTATAGGACATGACCAGTTCGAGCACCGCTTCCGCGAACAGGTAAAACGCAAGACCAAGTGTAAGCGACACCAGTCCTAGGGCAGGATATGCCAACAAATAGCCGCCGATGAGCGCATAGACAAGACCGAGGAGTATCTCCCAAACGAGCCCGCCTTTACTACGCGTTTGCCAGCTATACACGATGTGGACTGCGCCGCTAAAAATTAGTAGCCAACCAACCATTAGGTTCACGGCGATCCCGGCAATTTGTGGTATAGTTATCGTCAAGAATCCAGCTACGATCAGCAAGATGCTAAGCGCGATCGACCAATTTAGAGACTCTTTTTTTTCGACTGCGACCACTGGCGCTGAACTCATGAAGCCTCCATTAGATAACTGAATGAGTGACGAGCTGATTCGCTTCCGAAAGCAAATCTTTGCAAATTGCTTAAAACGAACGGTCCTAGAAAGGCTCTTAGTCGAAACACGATTGGAAGTGCAGCGGCCCTTTTTCGCCCCTTCGCCAAACTCGGTCCATTGGACGCTGATAAGCCGCTCCCATTTTGAAAAGTAATGGTTATCCTCCTGGGGCCTCGGCGGGCATGTAACTCTCCTGGACAAAGATTTTCGCCGCAATGACCTTGCCATTTGAATCGCGGATTTTGAGCTGCTGGCCTGTCTGAGGGTCGATAAGCTCTACTCGGATCTTGCGCGGGGGCCCACCGCTCGTGGGATTCGAGGAGACATATGAGACGACGTAACGGACACGCAGATTTTCCATGACGTCGTCGTAAATTCCCGGTATCCCTACGGCGGACTCAATCGTATAGGCCCGTCCGCCGGAGACCTTTGTGAGCTTTTCCATTCGCTTTTCGGCGCTGTCCCAGTCAATACGCGCAAACGGAGCAGAGGGCCCATAAACAGCGGATTCACGTTGCAGAAGGGGCGCCAGCCCAATTGTGTAGAACGGCGTAGTACAATCCTGCGCCGCCCGCAGAACCTCCTGAAAGCTGGACTTGCTGGATGTGTCGACCCCGCTGGAGATGGCGATGATTGCCTTTCGGCCGATGACATTCTCCATGCGGTTCATCGTTTCAAGGAGCGCGTCATAAAAATTCGCTTCGGACATATCGGGTGTGGAAAGTTGATTAAAGATGCCGTCCAGGTCCTTGTGATATGGGCCGAACTCTGCAAGGGTTTGCAGCTTGGAGTCGTACTTGAAAACGGCAATTTTGTCGGCGGGACTCAGGACGTCCAATAATTCCCGGCCGAAATAGGGCATCTCGTCTCCCAGTAACTTATTTACCTCGTGATAGCGGCTGCCGGCTTCCATCAACAAGGCAATGGAAACGGGAGAATGCTCGACTTCCACGGAGACGTTCTTCTGCCGCACCTCATCTTCGTATACGGCGAAATTCTCCGGCCTAATATTCGGCAAAAAATATCCATTCGGGTCTTCGACATGCAGCTTGATGGTCACCGTGCGCGTCAAGGGGGTGAATCGGATCTCCGACCGTTGGTTTCCCTGCTCCCCTTTATAGAGAGGAGAATCAGGTCGGGTGGGGACGGTTGACTGCGAGTTGTGGTCGTCATTCCCGCTCGAAGTTTGCTGACCTTGGAGAGTGACGCTTCCGCTCGAAACGACTCCGGCCAATAGCCAGAAAAATCAACGGACGAACCAAGTATTCGTGTCTTGCCCTGGCACGGAAGATTGATTTTGGCTTGGCCGGCATATGGGTTCCTTCCTCCGCCTGATATCGGCTATGCAGTCCACGATTGCCGCTTAATACTTCAGAAATTAAATTAACGTTTGTGTACAATTCGATCCAAGATAATCTACCGATCCCCAAATCTAAGATATTCCGGGGAGGTAAACCTTTTCCGCCGCAACGAGCTCCGCGTTCGGGACTTCCGTCCTGAGTTTTATTCGTTGTAGTCCAGGCTTCTTTTCGGGCTTGGCGAAGAATGCCAACAGATACTGGTGGCTTAGCCGGCGATTCAAGTCATCAAGGTACGGAGTGAAGGAGACAGCGGTCTCGTACGCGAGGTAGAACGCGTCACCGCCCGTCTCTTCAGCGATTTCAGAAAGATAATTCTGGCCCCAGTTGACGTGCCATAGACTGCGGCCGTACCTCCCGACGCCGCTCGCGTAGATCGCATAGATAATGACCCCGGCACGCTGAGCTTCAACGATCGCTTCGTCCACGTACGGGTTAGCCAAGCCAGTTCCTCCCATCCGATCGATTCCATCCGAGACGACTAGTATCTCGTGGCGAACGGGCACACCTGGCCACCTGTTCATGAGGGCTTGCTGGCCGGGCGGGTTCGTGGGCCATTGCTTGATCACGTTCACAATAGATAGATAGGGGTTCGCCATCGCGCCGACATCACTAATGGGGAGCCGAAGGGAATTGGCCACTTTCGCGTGGTCGGTGGTGAATGGCTCCACGAAGTCCACAACACCGTTTCGCATGTAGCCAAGACCTAGCGCCGTGGTTGGCGGTTGCGAATTGATAAATTGGCGAAGATCTTCTAGCCGCGAACCGAGGCTGGTCTGGGATGCGTCGTCGAGTAGCAGAAATAGTTCGAGGCGCGAATTTTCTCCCTGCAAGGGAATCCAGTCTTTCACTTCATCGCGCTCGCGGCCTTGAAATACCATCACATCCGCGCGGCCAACGACCGGAACTTCGGTGCCGTGGCTTGGTTCCACGGTGACAACCATCTGCGCTGGAACCGTCGTCGTGTTCGGGTCGCGGGACAAGACGGGCCGCGCGCCGAAGCCTAGCACCGCAAACGCCAAGATCACTGCCGGGATGAATCTTTTGAACTCCATGCAGCCCCCCTTAGCAAAATTTTAATCATCGTTCGTATTGAAATAGACCCACACACAGCGGTTCATCGGTTGTCCGGTACGCTCGCTAGGCGCCGGCTGCTTTGGCAGTTTGCGCCGTCTTGACTTCAATGCGCTTGGGTAGAGCCTCAGCGGTAATGGGCGCCTCGATTTCAAGGACACCGTTCTTGTACTCAGCGGTGATTTTTCCCGTGTCTACGCCCTCCGGAAGAGTAATGGACCGCTCGAATCGTCCGTAGGAGAATTCCGCTTCGAGATAGTCCGCTTCTTTTTTTTCCTCACTTGTTTTGTGCTCGCCGCTAACTGTGAGGTTGTTCCCTTGAACGTTGACAGTGACCTCATTAGGGTCAATGCCCGGTACAGCAACAGACAGGTGATATTTCTTGCTGTCCTTATCCACCCAAGCTTCAATTGGCGGGACCGCAAGAACCAGCCTTGCCGGACGCTCACTCGCCAAAACGGAACCGGTCAAAAGACGGTTGAGTTTGTCGTCGAAGTCGCGTCTCAAATCGAAGACGTGGTCGAAAGGACTCTCTCTTCTCAACAGATTTGTCATCGCATTGCTCCTAATTTTCTGCGACTTTTCGCCGCTTCATCCACGAACGAGCCTCATTGGAGCAACTTTCGTTCCAATGTGCGATCGGTCTTTGACTTTCTGCGTATCTTCGCTTCGGTAAGTGGATTAGGTTTGGAGCCTACGTTGCGTGGCGAGCGATCGACGGATCAAACCTCTCAAGAAAAGTCGTTATTTCGACAGTGTTCCGACATTTACCGAGAGTGGTAATAGGTGATAGCGGTTCATCTTTTCAGAGGTGAAGAGGTCAGTTCAGCATGCACAATAAATCGTTCGGGGGCGGCTCCAACGTAGTGGAACGGGTAACACGTAATCAAGGTCAGTGTCGGCCTCTGAGTATCATCCAGAACTTGAACATCGCTTGGATGGACCACCGCGGTCGAGGCAACTCGATATTGAAATGTGCTCCCGTCCATCGAAATCCAGATCACGTCCCCTATACGAATCCGTTCCAAGCGGCGAAAGAATGTATCTCTGTGACCGGCGAGGCCGACGTTTCCCGAAGAGCCTGGAACAGCGGTGCCAGAGATATGACCGACACCGAGTCGGAGCGTTTCCTCATCCTCGCCTTCAAGCACCATTGCCGAAAGCCCGATGCTCGGTATCTCGATCTTCCTGATTGAGGTGTCTTGAGCCTGGGGAATCGGCAGGCGAAGAGCTGTAAGTATTAGGCTTCCCGCGCTCATAACCGCTGGCGCGCCGGAGTTGTATTTGAGGTCCTCCGTGATGGGTGGGCGAGTGCTTTGTCCGACAGCGCGTGATCTGTTCCAGGGCCTGGATGCCTGCTCAGACCGAGATTTCAAGGCGGCCTGATAAAACTCAGCCCGCACATACATCAGACCAATCCCAGCTAAAACGATAACTCCTGCAACCAGAAGAAGCCTTGAGATCCAAAGCAAAACAAAAATATGCCCGACTTGAAATCGGTCGAGCGGATGGTTCGCTGCGAGTCAGATATCTTGAAATATCCGGTTCACCAAAAAACCAAAGTTTGCCGGGCCAGGATGCCATAACACTCCGTTTTCCTGGCCCGGTTTTTCGTTATGCTAGGTGCTTTGCGAAAACGCCAAGCGTTAATCCAGCACCTATTGAGAGTGCCGCGAGGAGGGCGAGCAATGGGAACGCACTCGCCGTTTTTGGCAGCTCTTTGCGTGCTGAAACTTGTTTGTGCGCGCTGTCGATTTCCATCTCAGAGTCGGCCGCTGCTGGGGTGATCAGGGCGATTGCGAATGCTGTGGTCTCAGTTGCCGCGTCCTGGTCCTCGGGTGTCACTTCCGTCAGAGTCGCGTTCTTCATGTCGACGACGGAGGGTTGGTTTGTGTCATTCGCCGACGGTGGCGTCGTGGATTTAGAGAGTTCCGTGATGTCTGATTTCTTGCTGTCAGGCATGGCGTCAACGTTCTGGTTGTTCGCCTTGGCGAGCTCAGACGCGTGCTGCCGCGGATAGACGAATTCATGTCCGTCTGTCCTTCCCGGATAAAACCATGCCTCGATAGCCGGCGGTGAACCACTGGCTCGTTCCGCGAATCGGATAAACGGCTTGTCAAAGGGTTTATCCGTAGTAGCGGGAATCGCGATGAAGGTGGCAAACACGTGATCTTCGTTCTTGTTTAGGACCTGAATGATGTCGCGCGTTCCCGGGGAGTCAAGCACCTTGAACACATAGGTTCCGGGGGGTCAATACCTTGCCGGGAATCTCGACAGGTTGGTTCAATGTTACGATGGTTTTTTGGTCGCTCTCACTGGCGCAAACTTGCCCAACGAATGCAAGGCCCAGGATGACCACCCCAACGATTACTTCTAGAGATCTCCAAAATCGCATGGCTGATATCCTCCTCATTTGAGTAGAGTTCTGCAAAATCTGCTGCCTTTGCTTGGTTGCTGGCGCTTTTCTCGTTGGAGACTTGCTTAAGCCGCTGCCGCAACTGTTCCGATCAAAATGCGATTATCAACACTGCGAACACCAGGCGCCCGCCAGGCAGCACGCTCCGCTTCCTCGCGCTCGATCCACGACCGAGCCGAGCCGCGGAGAATGACTTTGTCTCCGTCCGTCTCGACCTTGATCTGGTTGGCATCGACTTCCGCGCTGCGCTTTAAAGCGGATTCAATCGCCGCTTTGACCTCGGATTTACTTACACGAGCCTTTACTTCCACAAGATTCGTAACGCCCAGAACGCCGAAAAGTTTTCGCACCGCTTTCTCAGCTGCCGTTTTTTGGAATTGCCAGTCAACGCTTCCTTCCAAAGTGACCCAACCTTTGGAAACCTTGACCTTGATGCGGTCGGGGGGGATCAGCACGGACCACTTGAGGGCATCTAACGCCGCTCGCGCAATGTCTTCGTCCGTGCGCTCGCTGGAACTCGGCAAGCGAACTTCCAGCTGATTCACGACAGCCTTTACTCCACCGACGCGCATGGCGGCCCGTTCCGCTGCCACCTTTTCCCAGTAACTCGGAATGCGGCCGGTGAGCGTAACGATTCCGTCTTTGGCGGCAACGCCAATTTCGGCGGGATCGACGCTGGGTTCCCAATTCAGTTCTGATTCAACGCTTTTCTTCAGTTCAAGGTCAGTCATTTTTATCGCTCCTTTTTTGTATTAGAATGCGGCCGATCCCGCGCAATGCAATCAAGGACCAGCCCACTACTAATGCTCACTCCGTGAGTTCACTCCTATGGGCGAAAGTAGAGGCGCCAGCTGTCTACGCGCTCGCGACGAGCGTGACTTCACCGTATTTTTGTCGACTCCAGTTTTTGTGCAGGTTCCTCGCGGGCCGAAAGTTCGATGGGATGCTTCCGTGCCGCGAGGCGTTTTCAGTCTCCTCCAACAATCGTGATCGAGAGCACATTTCATTCCAATCGGAAATCGACCTGGATTGTCGCCGGTATCTTCGTTTCCGTGAATCGGTTAACTGAAGTGGATTTCGTCCCAGAATGTTTGCGCGAGGGGATCCATTCGGAGAATCAGTCTATATTTTGACAGTATCCCGACAGATTATCGGTGAAGCCGGATCTGCAATCGCTTCCGTTCAACTCGATTTTCGTTTGTTTTGGGTTGTTCATCCTGGCCTGTAGCAGCACGCACCTCATGGAAGTGTGGCCTCTCTGGCATGCGAATTATTGGTTCTCGGGAGCGGTCAAAGCCCTTACCGCGATGGCCTCTGTCCCCACGGCGATACTGCTTGTCGACTTAGTTCCTGAAGCTATAAGGCTCCCCAGCCCAGAAGCATTGAGGGACGAAATCGCCGAATGCAAGCGCGCCCAAGAAGCTGTGATCGAAGCGGAAAATGAGCTGGAACGGAGGGTCCAAGAACGGACCGCGGATCTCACGAATGCCAGTGAGAAACTGATCGCCGAGATCGAACAGCGCAAACTCGCGGAGGATAGTTTACGCCGTAGCGAAGAACGATTTCGGCTGCTGATCGAAGACGTCGAAGAATATGCCATTTTCAGCCTGGACCCCTCCGGGCACGTTACCAGCTGGATCGCAGGCGCGGAACACATCATGGGATACCTGCGCGCCGGAATTTATGAAAAAGTGCCAGAAACACGCAGTTGGATGTTTAGTGCTGGATGTGCGCCTGCCTTGGGGAAGCGGGCTGGAATTACAAGGATCGCTGTATGGACAAGGGAACTCGCTCGCTATTACTTTCATCACGGGCCATGCTGACGAGACCGTGCGCGAAGAAGCGCTGCGGGATGGGGCGGTGGATTTCCTTTACAAACCGTTCAATGCCGAGGCCCTGTTAGCCCCTGTTCATTCTGCGCTGAATAGACCACCAGTATAGGAACAGAGAAGAGATTTCGTGCCGGTGTGCACGCGTGTCGCAGAGTGTCGCCAATTCGTGGTCGGCCGTTTTCGTTCGCATCGCGGAAACGCTGGAAGTTGTCTTCATTTGGAAAGCGCAGGTGCGTCATGAATGTGTCAGAAAGAATGATGGAACATGTGCATTCCCAGGACAACGGAGCAGATCCCCATAGCGCGAGCCCTGCTGGAATGGTCGGAAACACTCCGATCCAGGAAATGATTGGTGAGAGCGCTCGCCTCCGCCGAGTACTCAAGCAAGTGGAAACCGTCGCGCCAACGGACTCAGCGGTGCTGATCCTGGGAGAGACTGGCACTGGAAAGGAACTCATCGCCAGGGCGATCCATAGCCTTAGTCTACGCCGCAGCCAAGCTTTTGTTGGCGCCAGCTGTGCATCCATTCCTCCGGGGCTGCTGGAGAGTGAACTCTTTGGACATGAAAAGGGCGCCTTCACAGGAGCCATCACGCGGCAGCTCGGCCGTTTCGAGCTCGCCAATGGAGGCACGATCTTTCTCGATGAGGTGGGTGACATCCCGCTGGAATTGCAGCCCAAACTCCTGCGGGTATTGCAGGAGCAGGAGTTTGAGCGGCTGGGCAGCACTAGGACGGTTCACGTGGACTTTCGATTGGTTGCCGCGACCAACCGGGACTTGGCGCAGATGGTCGCGAGAGACATATTTCGCAGCGACCTTTATTATCGATTGAATGTTTTTCCCATCATGGCCCCGCCACTGCGTGAACGCACCGAGGATATCCCGCATCTGGTGTGGCATCTCATTAGGAAGTATTCAGGACGGATGAAGAGGCAGATTGAAAAGGTACGCCCAGAGGATATGAAGGCACTCGTCCGGTACCCGTGGCCGGGAAACGTACGGGAGCTACAGAACGTGATTGAACGTGCTGTGATTATGACCTCCAGCCGGTCCTGGATCATTCTCCCATTGCTGAACTCAATCGTGTTGCGAGCAATTGTTCGACCAGAGCCCGATCGCTCGCAGATGCCGAACGCGAGCATATTCTGCAGGCATTGCGGGAGACCGAATGGGTGCTTGGTGGTCCCACTGGAGCGGCTGCACAACTCCAAGTGAGGCGTACTACGCTGATTTACAAAATGCGCAGGCTCGGTATCTCACGCCCCGTACAGTGAGGGAAGTTCCGAACGATAAGTCGCGGTTCGCGCTACTGACTCTGGTTCCGGACGCACAAGAGCCAGGCGTCGGCCCCGCGGCCGCGACATTCCGCCCGCTGTTCGGCTTGCGCAATTGTTTCTGCTTCCGCAAAACGCTCGACCTCTGCGGAACGTCAACGAAATTCCTCACCTAGCAATCTGAGCGCCCTGCAACTCCGAAAGAACGAGAGGAATTGAATCCACAGTCGGTCCCATGTCAATAATCCGTCGCTGATATCTAGCGTTCAGCATACGAAACGTTCGTTCGTCGTAATGCACCGCGTAAGATAACTCGTTCACTGTGGCTTGGATTTCAGAAGTGACATTCGAGATGGAAGGATGCGTGCTCCGGATCCCGCGCGTAGGTTATCGCAGAGCGTGGAGGAGCGGCGGGGCCGATTTCCTCGGTGGAGAATTTTTTGAAGTTGACGAATTGCTGTCAAATCCCCGACTCAGGTTCGCGTCGCGTCGTTCAATTGCGTTTTTCGAATGGCCCTAGTTGCGAGCTAAGTGATTCATTTCGCGAAGCCTGGAGATTGCCCGAATTCTTCCTTCGATTTGGAGGCAGAGATGCGGAGGAGAGAGGCAGGGAAGCATTCCATGAGGATCACATTCGCCACAGAATACCAACCCTCGATCATTCCCGCGTTCCTGAGGGCCGCTCAATCGACCTGCTCGGTCCGTGGACGGCCCTCTCCCTCCAAAATCGAACTGGGATGGATGCGCAACAGCCGCAACGCGCACCAATCGTCTTGGCCGTCCATGCGTTACACACATATCTGGAAGGGGCAACCTCGTGAGTGGCTGTCATACGGTGCAAACTTTGCAGGCCGGTAATCCGCCGATCGTAAAGATATTTGGACGAGTCGGATCGGGCTCGGCCTATGCAATCCGTGACTTCCTTCACCGCAGTAATGTACCGTTCGAATGGGTCGACGTGAAAGGCGACGAGCATGCCCGAGTGATTGGGGTGGCCGGGCTCAACTATCAAAACCTGCCTGTTTGTGTATTTCCGGACGGCACTGTAATGGAGCAACCTACGATCCGGCAGATCACTGAAAAACTGGGGTGGTTCCGCGATCCCTCGCTCTCCGAGTACGATCTGGCAATCTATGGAGCAGGACCGGCAGGACTGAGCGCCGCCGTTTATGGCGCATCGGAGGGCCTCAAGACAGTCGTGGTTGAGAAATGGACGGTCGGCGGTCAAGCGGCGACCAGTTCTAAGATTGAGAACTACCTGGGCTTTCCCAGCGGAATCTGCGGAGCGGAACTTGCAGCCCGCGCTCGTGAACAGGCTTGCCGCTTTGGGGCCGAAATCCTGATTGCTCGTGAAGGTGTTCACGGTGAATTCTCCGTAAGCGTCAGAGCAACGACATGGTTGACAGTCGCGGGTAGAGGTTGTGCGTGGCCCAGGCTGTAGGGGTGAGTTGGGCGAGACGATGGATGGGCGTGTCGGCGAGACCGGGGAGGAGCGCGGCCAAGTAATCGCGCACGGGGAGGTTGATGCGTCGGCAGGTTTCGACGACCGTGAGGATGGCGGCGACTTTGGGTCCGGCTTGCTGACTGCCGATGTGGATCCAGTTTTTACGACCGAGCGCCACGGGTCGCATAGAGTTTTCGGCGAGGTTGTTGCTGAGCTCGAGTTCCGGGTATTCCAGGAAGCGTGTGAGTTTCGGCCAAAGTGACAGGGTGTAGTTCGCGGCTTTAGCCAGGGCGCTGGCAGGCAATGACGTGGCACGTGCGGTGGTAACTGCGGCTTTGATCTCCTCGAGTAGCGCGGGAGCTTTCGTGCTGCGTAGGGTGTGGCGCGCGGCATGGTCCAGGTTCGCCATGCGCGCTTCGGCATCGATGGCAAACAACCTATCGATGAGCCTGACCATGCGCGCCGCCTCTGCATCTAGAGGATGCAACTTCATCGCTTCCACGAATTTTCGCCTGGCGTGCGACCAACAGCACGCGTGCACCATCTTCGGTCCGCCCACCGAATCGTAAACGGCATATCCATCGCTTTGCAAAAGACCATCGAAATTCCCGAGAAAATGTTTCGGGCCCTCGCGCCCACGCCCCATGCGGAAGTCGAATACCACCGCCCCATGCGGCTGCCCGTATTGCCATAGATACGCCAGATGGTTGCTGCCATTTCCATCGTGCATCTGCACGCCGACCGGCGTTTCATCGGCTTGCAGGTAACTTCCGCGAAGTAACTCCTGCCGCACCGCCTGGGCGAGAGGCACCAGCAATTCGCCCACCCGCATCACCCAGCCATCGAGCGTCTGGCGGCTCAGTTCCACGCCGCTGTCGCGCTCCAGCATCGCGCTTTGCCGGTACAACGGACAGTGATCCGCGTATTTGCCGACCACGGTGTCAATCACCACGCGGTTGCTCACTAAACCCTTCTCGATAATCCGTGGCGGCAGTGGCGCCGCCTGCACGCCACGCTCTTCGCAACTCTTGCAAGCGCGCTTCTCGCGCTGGGTCACCACCACGAAATACTTGGCCGGCTCGACATCCAACTGCTCGCTCTCTTCGTAGCCGATCACCGTGGTTTCACGGCCGCAACCGCCGCACACGCACTGCTCGGCCGTACAAGCGATCACCCGCTCGACCCGTGGCAGGTCCGCCGGCAGCGCTTGGCGGCCCGGATGTCGAGCAACCTTTTTCTCCACCGCTCGCGCAGGCAACGGTCCGCGCGCACTCTCCGCTTGCACCTCGGCGGTGCTCACTCCCGGTTCCCATTCCAGCAATTCCAACTGCTCGTTGCTCAGCTTCTCGCTGCCCGGACCATACTTCTGGATGCGCTGCAGCCGCAGGCGCTCTTCCAGGACCTGGATCTTTAGTTCCGCATATTGCAACTTGTTCTGATAAGTCTTTAGCGCCAGGAACTTCTCGCTCACCGTGGCAAACAACGCTTCGGGCAACTCGCTCTTTAATTGTTTGAGAAGTTCGTCGAAGGGAGGCTCGGAAGGGTTCGCACTCACGATAACTTACTAAATAACACGCTGATTACCACTCTGCAATCATATTCTCGCGGCTTACCGTAAAATTTCTGCAACAACTTTATGCCGCGGGTTCCCCAGCAGCTTCCCGCCGGTACCACCGCCGCCGTTTTGCCTGCCGCAGATCAATCCCGCCCAACAGCAGCGCCAACTCTTCGTGGCTCAGCTGCACCTTGCTCTGCTCGCCGCTAACCTCCGGCCAGCGAAATTTCCCCTTCTCCAATCTTTTCGCGCACACCCATAACCCACTTCCATCCCAGAACAGCAGCTTCACCCGATTGCGCTGCCCGTTGCAAAACAGAAATACATGACCACTCAACGGCTCGCTCTGCAAGCGGTCACGCACCAATCCAAACAATCCGTCGAATCCCTTGCGCATGTCCGTTGCTCCTACCGCCAGATACATCCGCGTCGCCGCTCCCAGTCCAAACACGGCTTACCCCTGTTCCAACACGGCCAGCAAGCGCTCCAGCGTCGCCGCATCAAACCCCGCAGAGACTTCCACTCGCCGCCCTCGCGCCAGGACCACTGCCAGCCTGCCGATGCTCCCCGTTCCCGCTAATTCCACCGCCACCAGCCTGCCGCTCGTCGCCTCTGTCTCGGCAGGCACTTGGAGTGCTCCCCGTCGATGGCCGACGAACCTGCCCCGCTGCTGTCGCCGTCTCTTCCGCCAGAAATCCAGCGTCGCCACCGCTACCTCATGCTTCTGGCAAAATTCCCGCCGCCGCATCCCGCTGGACTCAAACGCGTCCAACAGCTGCTCTACCTCGCCCCGCCTCCGTCGTTGCTGAACTCTCCCATTCCCTTGTTTTTCTCTCATCCCTCCACTTCAGCACGACTCGTTCCCGGAAAATAGGTGCGTTCCTCTGACGCATACAATTCTCCGCCGGTAAGCGGGTTGGATATCTTGCCGATGGGGCCAAAATAGTCGCCAGTTCTGCGATTTGCGCAACGGGGATCGAATACCGCAAACTCGGCTTGCCGGGAGAAAATAACTTTTACGGAGCGGGGTTGTACTACGGAGCAGGAGCGAGCGAGGCATCCCTGTGCGGAAATGAGCACGTTTTTATAGTTGGAGGCGGAAACTCTGCTGGGCAGGCCGCCACTCACTTTTCGCGTTACGCGCGAAAAGTCAGCGTGGTAATTCGAGGAGATGGGTTAAAGCAGACGCTTTCTCAGTATCTGATCGACCGCATTTTAAGTTCCCCTAAGATCGAAGTTAGGACGCAGACGGAGGTCACCGGCTTACATGGCGATCAAGTACTGCGCGCGATTACGCTGACCAACAATCAAACCGGCCGACAAGCGACGTTCGAGACGAGATGGCTTTTCTTGTGTTTGGGAGGCGTACCGCACACGGGGTGGGCCGCCGAAGTAGGGGTTGCACGCGACGAGGAAGGGTACCTTTTGACTGGACCTGACTTGCAGCGGGGGGGCCGGTACCCCGATAACTGGCCGCTCGAACGCGACCCCTACTACCTCGAAACGAGCACGCCAGGCGTGTTTGCCGCAGGTGACGTGCGACATGGTTCTATTAAACGCTGCGCGTCGGCGGTGGGTGAGGGTGCAATGGCCGTTTCGCTCGTGCATCGTTATTTGGCGCATTCATGAGGAGGACGAAAAAATAACTTCTTGCGACCATCCGGATCAAATGCGGCCGGTCAGGCCGCACACCCAGGGCTGGGAGGAATGTCCAAATTGGGAGATGATTGGGCGCACCTGCGACTGTGCTTGGAGTGTGGCCACGTGGGCTGCTGCGATTCATCGAAAAAAAACAAACACGCGACCAAACACTTTCATCATACCCAGCACCCAATTATGAAGTCATTTGAGCCAGGTGAAAATTGGGGCTGCTGTTACGTCGATCAGGTCGAGCTGGACTTTGCGTAAGGAGATCGATGTTGCGCGTGTTCCGGCGTTTTCGTGGATATGCGTAGTTTGTGCGCCGGCAAGAGATAGAGATTGATGTGGAGGGTCGCGAACGTGCTCAGGCATAGCAGGACTCCACGACGTCAACCATCGAATTCGCGAGCCCTCTATGGAGGCTTGCTTATCGGAACGTTCCTTTGTGTCTCCGTCGGAACACCGGCACTCCTTCTGCGCAAGACTCGTCCAAACCATTTGCGATCAGGCAACAAGTAAATCTTGTCGAATTGCCAGTCACCGTCAGAGACCGCGAAGGCCGATTTGTTTCAACGCTCGATATGTCAAATTTTCGTGTTTACGAAGACGGGCGACAGCAGGAGATCACACTGTTTCGCAATGAAGATATACCGGTGACCGTGGGCCTGGTGGTCGACCACAGCGGAAGCATGGCCTCGAAGCAAATAGAAGTCGTGGAAGGGGCTCAGGCCTTTGTACAAGCTAGCAATCCGCAGGACCGGGAGTTTGTGGTCAATTTTGCCGACGAGGTGTCATTCGGCCTGCGCAACGACGCTCCATTCACAAGCAATGTCGACGAGCTGCGAACTGCTTTGTCGGCCGTTTCCGCGAGCGGCAGAACAGCACTGTACGACGCAGTTGCGATTGCCCTGGAAAATCTTCAGAAGGATCCTCTCGACAAAAAAGTTCTGCTCTTAATCAGCGACGGGGGAGACAACGCCAGCAAGCGTAATTTTGCTCAGGTTCTTCGGATGGCGCAGACCTTTAACGTGATCATTTACTCGATCGGGTTATTTGACCAAAACAGCGCTGATCAAAACCCGAAAGTCCTCAAGAAATTTTCCGACGAGACCGGAGGCTATGCCTATTTCCCAACGTCTCACTCGGAGGTCATCAGCGTCTGCCGGCAAATTGCCATCGACGTCCGTCACCAGTACATCCTTGGCTATGCCCCCGCCGATCTTGGCCGAAGCGGATACCGAAAGATTCGCGTTAACGTGACCGCCCCAGACCAGGGAAAGCTGCTCGTGCGAACACGGGCCGGCTACTACTTCCCCGCTCCAATGTCTACCAGCGTGCCACCCGGAATCTCTGGATCGCCGGCGGGGCATACCGGGCCCTGATTTTGGGTACATACACCAATATTTTGAAATCTATGACAGTTTGAGCACCTAGACTTCGGACATAGTCGGTGTCCCTGGACCCGGCTGTTGCGACGAGATGAAGTCCGGCCCTTGCGCCAACTGAACAACGTAAGCGCCAACATTTCTGCTGCTCCGAGAATGAGTATCCTCTGTCCTGCCGCAACCTGCGCATAGTCGAGGAGCATTTGCCATGCCGTGACCGCCACAACAGGAACCGACGCAGCTTCAATGTGACTCAGCCGCTGCGGCTTTCCAGCGATCATGGCGGCTGAAGCAAGCGAATATTCCGCGTAGGCTCCGCAGAACTGCGAATTCGTGACACCATAAACTTGATCCCCGACTTCGAACCCGGCGACTCCTGCTCCCCTACGGCTTCAACCACTCCGGACAGGTCCGAACCCAAGGTCAGCGGTGGTGGCGGACTGACTTTGCTTTTGCCCTCTCGAATTAGCGCGTCCCAAGGACCGACTCCCGCTGCGGCAACGCGCACTAGCAACTGTCCGGGTTCGGGAGACGGCATTGGCAATTTCATCTTTGATTGCACGCCGCTCAGTGCTACGCCTGGGGCAGAGCCGGTGTGAGACCGTGGCGACGCATGATCTCCGCCATCTTTGCACGGTCCGGCAGACCACCTGCCGCCGCGTTGATTACCTCGGCAGACTCGCGGAAAAACTGCGGACCTAGCGCGGCTGGCGTGATCACGCAGAGTGCTTTCACGTCCCGGCTGCCGTCGTTGTCAAACCGATGAATGGCACCACGCGGAATGCAGAGTGCCTGCCCTGGCCCGACGTCAATTTGTTTCCCGTCCACAGTCCAGGTCAGCACGCCGTCGATGCCGTAGATCGTCTCTTCATAATGGTCGTGGCTGTGGGCCGGAGCCGCGAGACGCTGCGCCGCCGGGACCATAGCCTCGAAGGCCGCAATGCTGCCACCGGAGTCCTCTCCCGTGATCAGGAAGCGAACCGCGAGCGGCCCGAGCCGGATGGTCTCGTAGGCAGGATTGACGTGGAGATCGATGGTTTGCTGTGTCATGTGTGTTTCTCCCTGCAGTAAACGCAATTTACGATGCTGGACTGTAAACTACGTTTACTGGTATTGTCAAGGGGAAAATGCATGAAGCAATCAAATCTGAGGATATGCTAATTGGGGCGTTGCTGCGCGTTCCGGCGCAAGCGATCCACCGCCGCATTATCAAGGAACTCAACGCGGCGGGTTTTGCGGACCTGCGCGAACCGCATATGCCCGTGCTGAACTTTCCGGGTCCGGACGGAGTTCGTCCCGGAACTCTCGCCGAGCGCGCCGGCATGAGCAAGCAGGCCATGAACCAGTTGCTCCGGAGCCTGGAAGCTCTCGGTTATATCGTCCGGCACGACGCTCCCAACGAGGGCCGGGGACGAATCATCCGCTTTACCAAACGCGGACGCGCAGCGTACGCGAAGATTTACGAAATTCTCCGGGACATCGAACGAGAATGGAGTGCTGACCTTGGGGCCAAGCGTTTCACCCAGCTCAAAGAACTCCTATTGCGCGTGTGGGACAGCCAGCTGATCCGCTAACGTGGAGCTACTCCGTGTCGATAATCGGGCAAATCCGCTACTGCTGTGCTTCCGTATCGCGTCGTAATGATAGAATTCGCGTGACGGCCCTGTAATCCGCCGCTTCTGGCGTAGCGATCGTCTGTCTTCGAATTTGGGGAATCCGTGGATAACTTCCTACAGCTTGAGAACCGCAAGACTGGAGAAATCCTGCGGATGCGCCGAGTGCGCGACTCGGAGGGCCAAACCATTTTGGCGCTCGACGGTTCGTTGCCACCGCGAGCGGACGGCCCGCCTCTTCACGTACATTTCCATCAACGCGAAGAGGGCATCGTAAAAGCGGGAACACTCGGCGCTCAAGTCGGCACGGAGAAAATCATCGTGCCAACCGGGGGGACCGCAGTCTTACCCGCTGGGGTCGTTCATAAATGGTGGAACGCTGGAGACGATCTATTGGAGTTCAGTGGCCGGGCAGTTCCAGCGGGTGACTTGGATCGCTACCTCCAGGCGATATTTGCGGTACTCAACGCCAGCCCGTCCGGTAGGCCGTCGATCTTCTACATAGCACACGTGGCGTGGCGGCACCGACACACACAGGCGCTTGCGATGCCTCCACGAGCCATTCAGCGGATCGTTTTCCCTCTCGTTCTTTTTGTCGGCCGCATTTTGGGCAAATACCGTGGAGATAATTGGCCTGGTTCGCCTGCATCGTGCACTGGTGCGCCGGAAGAGTCTTAGCGGTTCGAGTCCGCGCGGCCTACCATTCTTTTCGATACTTTAGAGAGTTTTCTCCGGAATCTGGCAGAAGCTTCACCTGTAAACGGTGTTTTGGTCGATAACGATGCGAAAGTCATGGAGCCGTTTGTCTCGCGCGGCTAGAACGTGCATGTCGAGAAACGGTTGGAGCAAGCGGCGAAGAAAGCTGCACTTTAACTTTCGCGCGTGCGCTTCGCCAACAAGCTATTCCTCCGACTTCGATACGAGCCTCACCTCCGAGGGCAGAATTCCGAGGTCAACGTAGATAAGATGGACGAGCGCCCGAATTTGGTTCAGCCGAGTTGTGAACCAAACAGCTCCGGCGATGCAGCAAAGACCGTTGACAATCAACGTGAGCGGAGCTCCTATCGCGTGCGCCAACGCGCCCGCGAGCAGGCTCCCGAACGGCGCCATGCCAACGAACGCCATGGTGTAATAGCTCATCGCGCGTCCGCGCTTATCCTCGGGCACGATGGTCTGGATGATCGTGTTGCTGGCGGTCGCCACTTGCATCATGCCGAACCCCGTGATCAACAGTAGAATCACGGAGAGCCATAGGACTCGCGACATCGCGAACAGGATCAGTCCCATGCCCAACAGAGCGGCGGCAATTGGGAGCATCTTGTCCAGGCCGATCACGGTTTTGCGGGCAGCAAGCGATAACCCGGAGACGAGCGCACCAATTCCCACCGCGCCCATCAAGAAGCCCAGCGTGGCAGGACCGCCTTTCAGAATGCCTCCGGCGAAGATGGGCATCAGCACAATGTAAGGCCATCCCATCAGACCGATAATCCCGAAAAGAAGGAGAATGTCTCGAACCGGGACGAATCCTGAAACGTAGGTCCAACCCTCTTTCAGCTGTTCGAACATCGAGGTTGTTTCTCGTTTGATCGCCGCAGTGCGCAATCGCATCATGAGCAACGAAGCAATAACGGCGATGTAGCTGATCCCATCGATCAGGAAGCAGTAACCTTCTCCTAACCCGGCGATCACAATTCCGGCAAGTGAAGGTCCCACCAGCCGCGCCATGTTCACCATCGAGGAGTTAATCGCGATGGCATTTCCCAGATCTTGCCGATCCTCAACCATTTCCACCATGAAGGCCTGGCGTCCCGGCATGTCGAGGGCGTTGATGAGCCCCTGAAACACACTGAGCGCGAGAATCTCACGGATTGTGATCACTTTCGCGAGCGTCAAAACGGCCAGCGCCAAGGATTGCAGCATTGCGAGGGCCTGGGTAACCACCAGGATGCGCTGGCGGTTCAACCGATCGGCCCAGACGCCGGCAAATGGAGCAAACAGGAATGTAGGTATCTGCCCTGCGAATCCGACAAGTCCCAGCAGCAGGGCCGATCCGGTAAGGCGATAGACGAGCCAACTGGTTGCGATTCGCGTCATCCAGGTGCCGATGAGCGAAATGCTCTGGCCACCAAAAAAGAGTCGGAAATTCCGATGCGCTAGAGCGCGCCAAGCATGGGAAAAACCCCGAGCGGAGGATTGCGTTCGTTGCCTTGTGCTCCCGTTTTCCAAATCACTTCCGTTCATGCGGTACGGCTGCCTGCCGTTCTTCCGCTCCGAGTTCCTTGCCGCGATTTCATAGTTTTGTCGTGGCGTCGATTTTTTCAGCAAAGAGCCGTCTGTTTGTGGGTTTGAGAGACATTCCGAACCGCGGCCCTCGCCGAAACATGGCCCGTCCTGCCCAATAGCCCCGACTTACGGTTGCCAACCCCCGCCAAGAGCGTTGTAAAGCTGGACAAGCGAGAGGCGCTCATTGAGCTGCGCCCGCGCGAGATTGAGTTCCGCGGCGAAGTAGTTGGTTTCGCTGGTCAGCACCTGCAGGTAACTCGCGCCACCGTTCTTGTAAAGCATGGTTGAGAGGTGGTCTGTATCCTGTGCGGCGGAAGTCAGCAACTCTTGCTGTTCTCGAAACTCGCGGTCTTTCTGATATGCAACGAGCGCGTCGGCAACCTGTTGGAATGCGGTTACGATCATTTGCTTATAGTTCAACAAGAGTTGCTGCTCCTGCGCCTGAGCAAGCCGCACACCTGAGTGGAGACCTCCGGCTTCAAACACCGGTTGTGCGAGCGATCCAGCGGCATTCCACAGTCCGGCCGAACCGGTGAAGAGCCTATTCAACGCATAACTTTCGAGCCCTGCCGTGCCGGTCAATGAAATGTTGGGGAAATAAGCTGCTCTAGCGACGCCGATCTGGGCATTTGCCGCGATAAGATTTTCCTCTGCTTCCCTGATATCCGGCCGCCGTTCCAAGAGTTCAGAGGGCAGCCCAGCGGGCACGCCGGGAAATGTCGCCTGTTCTGTGAGCGGGCGGCCGCGAGGGATCGCGCTGGGATTCTTACCCAACAGAATGCTCAGCGCGTTTTCTTGCTGCGCTATCTGGCGCTCCAGATCGGGGATCGTTTCCGCTGCTGTATAGACGAGCTGTTCTGACTGCCGGACATCGAGCGTGGATGCGGAGCCGTTGCTGGCGAGCACGTTGGTGAGCCGTAAAGAGTCCTGCCGTGAAGTCAGCGTGTCTTTTGAAATTTGCAGCGCAAGGTCAAGTTCGCGAAGCTGAAAATACTCCGTGGCCACACTTGATACCACCGAAGTCAGAACGGCTCGACGACCCCATTCGGAAGCGAGCAAGGTGGCTCGCGCCGCTTCCGTCTCGTGCCGGTATTTCCCCCAAAAGTCGAGATTCCAGATGACGGCTAGATCGATCTGTCCGTAATTAGCTTCATAGGGCGGAAAGGCGTTTGAAATTTTAGGGTTGCGCTCACTGAGCGCCTGAACTCCGGCACCGACCATCGGAAATTGGTTAGCGCGCGTGATGCCTAGCTGTGCTTGCGCCTGCTGGACGCGAGTTGCGGCGATTTGCACGTCATAATTCTGCTGCAACGCGGTGCGAATGAGTTGCTGCAACACGGGATCCTGAAAAACCTGCGACCACGTTTCGTTCCCCAGAGACTGCGCGGATGCGTTCGTCGCGGCTTGGCCGGGGGCTTCGCCGCGGTACGCAGCCGGGGTGTCGATGGCAGGTTTTTGGTATTTGGGCCCAACAGAGCAACCGATGAGCAGCAGCGCAAATGCCGAGGGTGCGAGTTTTCTCATCTCAATCGGCCTCCTGTGGCGCGGTACCCGCGGGAGATCCCGCCACGCCGTGCCGTTTCCCGCCGGAAAGCTTTTCGACGAAATAGAAAATCGCGGGAATGAAGAAGATAGCAATCGCGCTGGCGGCCAGCATGCCGCCGATTACGGTCGTACCCATGATTTGGCGAGCCACCGATCCCGCGCCGGATGCGAACCATAGCGGAGCGCATCCTAAGATAAACGCCAGCGAGGTCATCAGAATGGGCCGGAGGCGCAGCCTCGCTCCTCCGAGTGCCGCCTCCACAAGCGGCGTGCCTCTTTCAAATTCATCTTTGGCAAACTCAACAATAAGAATCGCATTTTTGGCGGCCAAGCCGATTAGCATCACCATGCCGATTTGTGAGTACACGTCGTTTTCGATTTGAACCATGTAGGCAGGATAGAAGGCTTGGGTGAACATCCGCCGTAAGAGCAATACGCCGAAAGCTCCAAAAACCGCCACAGGTGTGCTCAACAGCACGCTGAAGGGCAGCGACCAGCTTTCATAGAGAGCCGCCAGAATCAAGAAAACGACGAGAAGTGAAACACCGAAAATTGTCGTCGCCGATACGCCCTGTTCCGCCTGTTTTTGTTGGAATGACATGCCCATGTAGTCGTAGCCCATATCGTGAGGCATGGTTTGCGCAAACACTTGCTCCAAAGCAATCGAGGCTTGATCGGAGCTGTAGCCTGGAGCGGCGCTGCCGTTGATTTGGGCGGAAGGATACTCGTCGTAATGCATAACGAACTCGGGACCGAGTCGCGGCTCGAATTTCGTAAACGCGGACAACGGAACCATTGAGCCGGTGTTATTGCGAACATAAAACTGCCCGGCATCGCGCGCATTTCTCCGGTAGTTGCCTTCGGCTTCTAGGTAGACCTGCCACTGACGGCCGAAACGGTTGAAATAGTTGACGAATAGACCACCCATGAAGGTTTGCAGGGTGGAATAGACATCGGAAACGGGCACGCCTTGTTTCAGTACCTGGTCGCGATCCACGTCGACAAATTGTTGCGGAACGCTCGGCAGCAATGAGGAAGTAATGCCCGCAATCTCTGGGCGCTTACCGGCAGCCACCATGAACTTATCGACGTTTGCGGCGAGGTAAGGAATGTCATGACCCCCTCGATCTTCGAGAACAAACGTGAATCCGCCGGATGTACCCACGCCGGGAATCGCAGGGGGAGAAAAGCTAAATGCGGTTCCCTGTGGCATTCTGCTAAGTTCTTGGTTCAGCCGGTTCTTGATGGCTTGGAATTGCTCGTCTTGCTCTTTGCGATCCCCCCATAGCTTCAACGTAACAAAAAAGAAGGCGTTGTAACTGGTCTGAACGTAGCTGAGTAGGCTGAAGCCGATGACGCTTGTGGTGTATTCGACCCCGGGCATTTTGGCGAGGATGTCCTCGACTTGTCTTGCCGCTTGGTCTGTCCGCTGGAGTGAAGAGGCGACAGGAAGCTGAAGATTTACGTAGGCGTATCCCTGGTCTTCGTCAGGCAAAAAGCCGGAGGGTATCTTCCTGCCAACCAGAACTGCTGCCACGGCAAAAAGCAGCAATGCGGCAACGGCCACTACGCTCTTGCGAATGAGAGCCGCGCTCACGCGGATGTAACCGTTCGTCGCCTTCGCAAACGCGCGATTGAACCACTCAAAGAACCTTCTCAGCAGCCCCTGCTCGGTTTTCTCGGCCGAAGGAGCAACGCCGAGAGTGCGGGACTCAGGCTTAGTGCGTTGAACGCCGAAATAACGACGGAGATCGCGATCGTCACCGCGAACTGCTGATAGAGCCGCCCCGTTATTCCCGGTATGAGCGCGGTTGGCACAAAGACCGCCGAGAGCACCAGAGCGATGCCGATCACTGGCCCGGAAATCTCCTCCATGGCTTTCAGTGCGGCGGCCTTCGGTGCAAGCCCTTCTTCAATATGGCGCTCAACCGCCTCAACGACGACGATGGCGTCATCGACCACCAAGCCGATCGCAAGCACGAGGCCAAACATCGAAAGTGTATTAATGGAAAAACCGAACAACGGGAAGAACGCGAAGGTCCCGATCAGCGAGACCGGAACGGCCAGCATCGGTATCAACGTGGCACGCCAGCCTTGAAGAAAAATATAGACCACGATAATCACGAGCACGAGGGCAATGATCAGCGTGATCAAAATTTCCCGTATGCCTTCCGTGACGGACCGCGTTTGATCGAGCGATATCGCATAATTCATGTCCGGCGGGAAGCGGTTCTTCCACTGGGCCATCAGCGCTTTGACCCCCGCCGCATCGTCGACCGCATTGGAACCGGGAAGCTGATAGACGGCAAGGATTGCGCTCGGTTTCCCATTCAGACGCCCCTTCAGCGTGTAGTTTTGGACGCCGAGCTCGATGCGCGCGATGTCCTTGATGCGCACTATGCCGCCGGCCGAATTCTCGCGGACGACGATATTTCCGAAGTCTTCGGGTGTGATCAGCCGGCCTTGTGCTTGCACCGAATAGGTGAATTCCTGGCCCGCGGGAACGGGTTCGCCGCCAATTTGCCCGGCCGGATTCACCGTGTTTTGGGATTGCACAGCACTCTCTACGTCGGAGACGGTGATGCCCAGCTTGGCCAGCACATCGGGCTTGAGCCAGATACGCATGGCATACTGTCCCGAGCCGAAAATCTGCACACTCGCAATTCCCGGAAGCCGCGTGATTGGATCGTTGAGGTTTATATATCCGTAATTTGCGAGGAACTGGGCATCATAGCTGCCGTTGGGCGAATAAAGCGCCACCAGTACGAGCGGCGCGGAGGTGGACTTCTGCACGGTTACTCCGTATTGTGCAACGCTCGATGGAAGCTGGGGCGACGCCTGGGTCTCCCGCATTTGGGTCAGGATGAGATCCGTATTCGGATTGGTATCCACCGCGAAATCCACGATCATCGTCGTTTGGCCATTGGCCGTCGCGTTCACCGAATACATGTAGTTCATATTGTCCACGCCGCTCATCTGCTCTTCGATGGGCGTGGCGACCGACTGCGCCAGAGTCTGCGCATTGGCTCCCACGAACGTGGCTTGTATCTTTGCTTCGGGAGGGACGATGTCGGGAAACTGCGCCACCGGCAGACGCGCAATTGTAATTACGCCGATAAATACCGTTAAAATGGCAATCACCATCGCAACAATTGGACGGTTAATGAAGAATCTGGACATCGCTCATTCCCCTTCCGAATGAGGGTTGTAGGTGACAGGAGTAACGGTGCTGCCGTCCCTGACTTTCGACGTGCCCTCAGCCACGACGCGATCTCCTGCATTCAACCCTTTGTTGATCACCCACATGGTGCCCACCCGCTCGCCAACCTCCACGTTGCGAATGGCGATCTTGTTATCCGGTTGCAGGATTGCGACTTCATAAGAGCCTTGCAGTTCGGTTACGGCGCGCTGGGGAATCAGCAGTGCGTTTTTCCGTATTTCCGTTACAGCGCGGATTCTTCCGTATTGTCCGGGACGCAGTACGTTGCCAGGATTCGGGAATGCCCCTGCGATGCGGATCGTCCCCGTCTGTTGATCCACCTGTCTATCCGCGAAGAGAACCTTGCCAACATGAGCGTACGTGCTGCCGTCGGAGAGGATTAACTGCAGAGGAATCGGTGAAGTATTCGATAGCAGGTTCACTGTTCCGCGGCCGATCTTGTCGGCGATTCGCAGATAATCTTCTCCGCTGATGGGGAAATAGGCCTTAATCGGATTCACCTGCGAGACCGCGGCAAGCACCGTTGTGGGGACGACCAGGTTGCCCACCTGAACTTGCGCGATGCCCGCAATTCCACTGATCAGGGAGCGGACTTTTGTGAATCCCAGATTCAGGGTAGTTTGTTCAACGGCAGCCTGTCCCGCCTCGACGGACGCTTTTCCCGCTAGTTGCGCCTGCGTGTCGCTGTCGAGTTGGCTCTGTGGGATCGCGCCGGCCTGCGCTTCGGGAATGTCACGTTTCACGTTCAGCGAGGCGTTGCCGAGCTGTGCCTCTGCTTGCGCTAGTTGCGCCTTTGCCTGGTCCAAAGCCGCTTGGAAGGGACGCGGATCGATCTCAAACAGTACGTCGCCTGCGTGTACGAAGGAACCTTCGCGGTAATCCTGCTTGATGAGGTACCCGGTAACCTGTGGTTGTATTTGCGCGTTCACGAAGCCATCGAGCGTCGCAACCCATTCGCTGGAGATGCGGACGTCCTTCTGGATCACGCCGGCGACCTCGACCTCCGGAGGCTTAGTAAACGGAGCCGACGCTGTCCTTCGGCTGCATCCTGCGCAACAGAAAAACACCGTGGCCGCCAATAGCAAGCTGGCCGTTCGAAACCCAAGAGTGATTTCGCTCAATCGGTTCTCTTCCATATGCTGGCCTTTCGACTAATAGAAATACGCAAAGTTGCCCGCCGACGATTTCAAACTACTTCAGCTTGGGAACCAGATATCCGCTCAAGACGGCTTTGAATTCTTCGATGATCGCGCTCTTCTGGTCAGGATCGGCCCTGGCGTAAAGCGCTAACAGCCCCCTGATGATCTGCTGCACCACCAACGCCGTGCGCAAAGCTGTGGCCCTGGACATGCGAGGTTTGTGTGCGATCAGCACCGTGGCAATTCGCGTGCGAATTAGCTCCCGCCCTTTTGCTATGCGTGACGTTGGTGGCACGTCCAAAAGCGCAAGCAAGGCCGGATGGCTCTTTACGATCTCGAGCTGCAGGCTTACGAGCCGGCAGGCGAGCTTCTCCGCGCTCAGCGTCGCTGCCTGCTGGCCGAGAACGACCCAGGATTGTTCAATCTCCTTGATGTATTGAGCCCGAATCGCTTCGGCGACAGACGGCTTATTGGGGAAAAACTGATAAAGCGAACCTATGCACGAATGTGCACGTTCGGCAATTGCGCTCATGGTTGCCTGCTCGTATCCCATCTCGGAGATGACCGCCGCCGCTGCTCGCAGAAAGCCCTCTACACGGCGCTGTCCGCGCTTCTGCTGCGGAATTCTCCGCGGCGCCGTCGATGGATATGAGGACACGCTCACATTATGCCAGTTATGGGTATTCGTTGCTCTCTGCAACCGGGAATCAGACGCGGGCCGCCGTTGAACCCGTTATGATCGCCAGGACTCGATTCTTTGATTCGGGCTGCATACAAAACCTCGATACTGGGGACTCAGCCACCAGCAAGACCTGCTAGATCTTCTGCAAAAGCAAGCCAACACATACGCCTCGAACGCGGGCGTGTTCGTGTCCAGAAATCGACGGAGGGAGCCCAGGAGCCCCTCTTGGCAAAACCTCTCGGATGAGAATTCGTGCAGCCGCGCCCACCGATGCCAGTTATACTTTGCCTTACTTCTGGATAAGACTCGCATCAACATGAAATTCGACCTCAATCTGCTGCCGATTGCTTGCACTCTATACGAGGAGCGGAGCGTCTCACGCGCAGCGGCAAAACTCGGTAAGAGTCAACCAACCATCAGTCGATCTCTGAAGCGAATGAGGGAAACGTTTGGTGATCCGCTGTTCGTGAAATCTGGAAGGGGGGTGCAGCCCACTGCAAAGGCAGCGGTGTTAGTCGCTTCCGCGCGAGAGATAATGTCTCGATTGCAGGGCGGTATCTTTGCAAGCTCTGAATTCAATCCAACCGCGTACGATGGTAAATTCACGGTTGCGACCACGGAAGCCGCGGAGTATTGGTTGTGGCCTCACGCTTTTAGTCGACTCAGACAACTCTCACCCTACTCCACTTTAGAACTTGTACGAATGCAGACGAGCAGCATTCCCGCTGAGCTCGAAAATGGATCGATTGACCTGGCTTTGGGCTTTTTTGCAGGGCTTCATGGAAACAATGTCATGCGGCAGGGTATCCTCCGAATCCGGCCGATCTGCATGCTCCGTGCGGATCACCCTTTTCGAGGCAAGAAGCTCACCGCAAAGCAATTTCAAAGCGTGGAACATATTGTAGTCGATGCAATTGGGCGCAATCTGACGGTTGATCAGATACTTGTGCAAAACAAAATAAACCGAAAGGTCGCACTGATTGTGTCTGGATACGCCTCTTTGGCTCCAATCATCTCAAGCTCTGACCTGATCGTTACGTTGCCTCGGGCACTGGGGATTCGCATGGCCGCTGCCACTCCGGGCTTGAAGGTAATGGAGCCCCCTGTCCGAATTCCTCCGGTGATAGTGGCTCAGTATTGGCACCGAAAGCTTCAGAACGAAGCCCGAAATCAATGGCTGCGCAACACGCTCAAGGGGATCATCTCGCAACAACACGAGGCTCCAGAGAGACTGAAGTAAGGTCCGAAGATGCCGCTGATTTATGCGAGTGTTTCCTTTTTTGCAGCTGGGAACTGGCTCGGCATCCGTAGAAGATAAGGTTTCAGAACCTTCAAAGTGCCTTCGATTTCCTCGACCTCGCGTAGGCGAAAAGCAGAAATCGGCTTCGCACGAAACAACGTTTTTGAATTATCCCGCGTCTCCTGATCAAATATCTTGCTGTACCGGGGACTCGATCCGTTACCGTGAATATCAAGAGAAGCTCGCTGATCAGCTCCTCGAATTCGCGCTAGTTCTTCCCGGAGTGGGAGGCCAAGCTTTCGCAAACACCGCCGAATCTGCCTCGTCCCAGTCATGCATAAACTGCATAACATATATGAGTAATTCGGATACTTGGTCTGAAGCAACATTCGACGATCGCGCCGGAACCTGCCTGCGCTGAATGCCGGCGACGCTCGTACAAATCGGTTAAAACCTCTTAAAGTCTGAAGATTTTCGGGTTCAGTTCGTTAGACACGGGCCGGGAGAATGAAAACAGATTTTACCGAATCACGTCACGCGCGCAGCGATTCGAAGCGGACCAAAGGGTCATCTTCAGCGCGCGGAGGAAAAATCGGCTTGACCTTTCCAACATGTTGGGATATTCCCGCGATGCTAGGACGCAGGATTTGACGCTCTACTGGGTTGGTCATCAAGCGAGCCACGGCACTGGTGTTGCCCGCGGATGACTTGAAGCTAGGGCGCAATTTCTGACTTGCTCGGCATTATTCAATCAAATCCGTACCTGAGGGAGGCAGCATGAGGCGTTCAGTCCTGCAGGCATTGGTGTTCGCGCGGGTCTCCAGAGTCGCTGAAACTTTCGTCCTATTGGTTGCCACATGCGTACTTTCTAATCCCCTGCTGGCGCAAGTGAATCAAGCGCGACTTTCAGGCACGGTAACAGATCAAAGCGGAGGCGCTATAGCAGGCGCGACCGTGACCGTCACCGATGTGGAAAAGGGCGTCTCGCGCAGCTTGACAACAGACTCGGCGGGAGAGTACGTGGCGCCAAATCTGGATCCTAGTACATACAGGGTTCGCGTGGAGTTCCGCGGATTCAAGGCCTTTGCTCGCGAGAACGTTCGATTAGGCGTAGGGCAGGACGCGCGCGTCGATGTCACGCTGCAACCGGGTGAGCAAAGCCAGTCGGTTACCGTAACCGAGGAGCTTCCGCTGGTGGAGACCACGACCGCTACCTTAACGGGCACTCTCGCTACCCAGACGATCAGTGACCTCCCGTTGAATGGCCGCAACTACGTCGACTTGCTCACGCTGCGCCCGGGATTCGTGAACGCTCCCGGCGCGGGAGCCACCAAACAGACCGCTATGGGCATGCGAGAGTTGGACAACTTTTTCCTGGTAGACGGTATAAACAACTACGATTGGGCCACGGGCCAGGAAATCATTAATGGCTATACGCTGGCTGGCGATGCGGCTACGATTCTGCCCGTCGACGCCATCCAAGAGGTAGATACGGAGCAATTGCCGAAAGCGGAATTTGGCTGGAAACCCGGCGTGCAAGTCAACATTGGGTTGAAGTCGGGGACGAACTCTCTCCACGGATCGGCCTACGCGTTTGGCCGCGACGGCGCGTGGGACGCGAAGAACTTTTTCCAGCCGACGGACCTGCCAAAGCCCTCTCTCTCCGTCGAGCAATATGGCGCTACCGCGGGTGGGCCCATCATTAAAGATAAAGCCTTCTGGTACGTGGGCTTCGAGGCACAGAAACTTTACGTCGGAGGCACATCGATAATCAGCTCCCCCGTGGACGCGCCCATCGGTGATCCGAGTCTCAGCGTGGTGGACGCCTGCAACGCGGTGGGTCGCGCCAATGTGACTCCACTCAGCGCCCAGTTAGCGGGCCTGCCGGCTGGTAGTTGCACACCCTCGCCCGCCACGGGTTCATTCGAAAATCTTTTCCCAACAAACCCAGGGACCGAGATACCTGGATCCCCGCAGTCGGTTGTTCCCTCCGGTTTGTTCGACCTGTATAGCAGTAATGCAACTTATAGCGGGCTGGCGAAGGTGGATTATCATCTCAATGAGAAAAATACTTTGAGCGGCATGTTTTTCATTGGCCAGGATAACGGACAGTGGGTTGACAATCCGGGCGCAATCACGGCGCCATGGTCTGAGACGAATCTTCCCTTCCGCAATCGCATCGGTACCGGAGCCTGGACCTGGACTCCGAATGCCCAATGGGTGAACGAGGCGAAGGTTGGCTATACCCATGTATACGCGCCTGATTTGTCCGCTGATCGCAATGCGAATCCGTCGTCGCCGTGGGGACTCTCCAATGGGATTCCGACCGGCTACGGAATGAATACAGGCGTGACCGATTCGACCTTCTATGGACTCCCGCTTATCTACATCACAGGCTTCACCAACCTAGGAGGAGGAAACTGGCCCCGGTTCGTGGGGCCGAATTCGTACACGGAGTTTCTCGATCACGTTTCCTATCTGCGCGGCAAACACGCTTTCAAGTTCGGTGGCGAGGTGAACCTCGTGGCGTCCACTGGGGGCGACTGTACATGACCCTAAGGGCCGCATCAATTTCAGGCCCAGCCCCGACGGCAGCGTGACATCGCTGGAGAATTTCCTTCTAGGAAACGTGGGCGATGGGTCCGCCATTTTCGTGGGGAACCCCGTGCGGAATATTCATGACAAGGATTACGCGCTCTTCGTGCAGGACGATTATCGCGTCCTGCCCAGACTCACCGTCAACCTCGGCCTGCGATACGAACTGCAAACGGTCATCACGGAGCAAAACAACCTCCTTGGCAACTTCGATCCGAACTCTCTCCACCGGATTTGTACAGGTCGGCAATGGCGAGACTTCCGCCTACAACGGTGATCACAAAATTTCTCCCCGCGCATAGGGTTTGCCTGGGATGTGAGGGCAACGGGAAGACTGTAATCCGCGGAAGCGGCAGCATACTGCATGAATTCCTGCCACTTGCCGATCCATGCTCAGGCATCGACTCGGTAATGTACCGACGGGAGCGCAACTTTGCTCAACTAGTGGGAACGCCACCGGTCGAAACTCCCGTGCAACAATGCGGCACCATTGCAAGGGTGGCTCGTCAGCCCGTACACGTCGGGCTTGAGCTACTGCGTGGCAGAGCAACGGCGCGACACCCATCTTTGCCAGTGGCGGTCAGTTGACATGCACTGACAGCGCACCCTGCACTACCCCAGCCTTCGCGCGGAATCTGGAATCCCGTATTTCGTAACCTGGAGTCTCGACGTTCAACGCATGCTCACCAATGACCTCTCCCTGGAAGTGGCTTATCTCGGTAATCACGGGGTGAAGCTGTTGGGGTTGCAGGACCTCAACGCCCCGCCTTTGGGTAGCGGGGGCGGGCCTCTGCCGTACGGAACCCAATTTCCATACCTGGCGTACGTCAACCAGATGTCGAACATGTACAGGTCCCACTACAACGCGATGCAAGTTGTTCTGACGCAGCGGGCTTCCCACGGGCTTTCGTTCACGGCCACTTACACTTACAGTCACGCCACTCGACGACAATTCCTCGAATGACGCCTGTTGCTTCCCCTCGATAACGCGAATCCCGAGTTGCAATATGGCAACAGCGACTACGACATCCGGCATCATTTCACGGTGGATCTGACCTATGCCCTGCCTGGCAGGAAGTCACCCGGACAAATCCTGGAAGGCTGGGAAATCGGTTCCATCGTGACGTTGCAGACTGGCACGCCCTGGAGCCCTCAGGACATGTCAAACGATTTCAGTGGCACCGGCGAGGTAAATAACCCCGTCACTTTTGGTGAAACTTGGAATTTCTTCGGTAATACCCATGGACTTTCAGGCGAATCCAAACGGAATTCCCTTTTTCGGCGGACCCTCGTTTCCGAGCCAATGTCTTGCCCACGCCAACCTGTCGGATCTGAGCACATTCGGGTGTTATATGCAGGGTAGTTCAGTTCTTGTACCTCCGGCATCCGGCACGTTCGGAACTGTGGCCCGCAATCTTTTCAACGAGGCGCCGTTGACGTCGTGGGACTTCTCTATACTTCAAGAACTGGAAATTCAAAGAGCGGCTGACCGCACAATTCCGAGCCGAGTTCTTCAATGTTCTCAACCATCCGGTCTTCGGCGGTGTGGATGCGGGTCACCTGGCGAACAACGACCCTTCGGTGGGGAGTAATACGTTTGGCGCAGCCAACGCGACTGCCGACGTAGCGGCGGGCGACCCTGTGATGGGATCGGGCTCGAACCGGGACATCCAGTTTGGGCTCAAACTGACCTGGTGATACCGAAGGTTTGCTGTGGAACGCCGGCGCTGCGGGAGAAAGCTCGGCAGACTCTGCTGCAGAATGAAACGGAACTTCAGGTTCGTTTAGGGCGTCAAAATGAGGTGTTTCGTTTCTCATCGCAAGCCTGGGGAGGTTTTTGTGAGAATGTCACGATGGGGGTTCGTGCTGGTCCTTATGATCGTGCCGGTGATGGGGGCCAAGCCCCCTGAAATCGGGCCCGCGGCCGCTCCGCCACCTTGGGCGTACGGATTCAATGCAACGACGGGTGCACCGGCCGCCGATACCCCGGATTCTCAGGCCCGCGGAGGGAAAGACGACGGTGCCGAACAGCACGTACCGGGCAGTGCGCTGTCATTTACGCTCACGCAGCTCCGCAATATTTGGGGTCCAGCGGATTGGTTTCCTAACGATCACCCTCCGATGCCGGAAGTGGTGGCTCACGGCCATAAACCCGACGTCAGGGCTTGCTCGTTCTGCCATTACCCCAATGGCAAAGGCCGTCCGGTTAACACCAACCTCACGGGACTCCCGTACAACTACATCCTGCACGCACTAGCTGAGTTCAGGAACGGAGAGCGCACAAGCGCGGATGATAGAAAGGGCAACACGCGTGTAATGATTGGGTTTGCCAAGGCCATGAGCAACGACGAGATGGAGGCGGCGGCGCGATATTTCAGCTCGATAAAATGGACGGCGTGGATCAGGGTTGTCGAAACCGATATGGTGCCCAAGACACGAATAGCAAATGGGATTTTCCTCCGCGTCCCTGGAGACGAGAAAGAGCCCATCGGCGACCGCATTATCGAGACCCCCGAAAACGTAAAACTCATGGAGGTGCTTCGTGACGATCGCTCCGGCTTTATCGCGTATGTGCCCGTCGGAAGCGTAAAGAAGGGAGAGTCGCTGGTAAAAACCGGAGGCGGTAAGACGATTCAGTGTGCGACCTGCCACGGTTCGGACCTGATGGGTATGGAACAACCAAGCACAAACGGAGATTCCGTTTCGGTGCCGCCACTGGCGGGGCGCTCTCCGAGCTATATTGCTCGCCAACTCTATGACATGCAGCACGGCTTTCGTCACGGAGAGTGGACCGACCAGATGAAGCCCGTCGTAGCCAACCTGAGTGCGGACGACATGTTGGCTATAGCAGCGTATCTAGCCTCGCGCCCGGTCCCGCCGCCTCCGACCACTAGCGCGCAAAAGTAATAGGGGAAGCGCCCGCAGCAGCGTCAGTGGAACGGACTGCGACAAGTGCTTGCGGGCTTTGACAAGCCCCACAAGCCCAAAAGGAGGAGTCAATGGCCAATCTCGATCGACGAAACTTCTTGACCAGTTCCATCGCTTCGCTGGGGGTAGCGGCCGCCATTGGCGAGCCCCGTCTGGCGGCCGCCGCGCAGGCGCTGGACACTCATACAAAGTATCGCATTGACGTGCACCATCACTTCGGGCCGCCGACGTGGGTCGCAGCGATGAAGGGTAACCCGCTGCTGCAAACCGCAAACACGACCTGGACACCTGAAAAATCGATCGAGGATCTGGACCGGGGCGGCGGCGCCGCTGCGGTGCTGTCCATTACCAATCCGGGTTTATATCTCGGCGACAGGGCGCAGGCGGTCCGGCTAGCCCGCGAATGCAACGACTTCGGAGCTAAGGCGGTGCAAGCGCATCCGACCCGATTTGGATTATTCGCTGCTATGCCACTTCCAGATGTCGATGCCACGTTGAAAGAAATCGCCTATGCCTGCGATCAACTACACGCTGATGGCATTGGCTTCATGACGAGCTTCGGGGACACTTGGCTCGGCAACCCTGCCTACAGGCCCGTGATGGAGGAACTCAATCGGCGCAATGCCGTCGTCTTTGTCCACCCGACCGCCGCGGATTGCTGTAGGGACCTCAACTACGCACCCGGAGTGCACCCGGCGAGCATGGAGTATGGGACCGACACGACCCGCGCGATCGTGGGTATCTGTTTCAGCGGTGACGCGGTACGATTTCCGAATATTCGCTGGATCTGGTCGCATGGTGGGGGAACGATGCCCTTCCTTGCGGGCCGCATCTCACACGCGGAACGTAATTTCAAAGAGCAGCTGCCCAATGGTCTGACGGTGGAGTTGAAAAAGTTTTATTACGATCTCGCGGGTGCTGCCAATGGAGGAGTTGTTGCGTCGTTACGTCAACTCGTAGGTCCCGACAAGATTCTCTTCGGAACAGATTTCCCTCCCGGCGGCAATGTATTAGAAACCGCCATGGCGATTCGCTCGCTCCATATGTTCAGTGAGGACGACTTGAAGTTAATCGAACGGGACAACGCAGTGAAGCTCCTCCCGCGGCTCAGCAGCTAGTTAGGTTGTGGGAAGCCGACATGATCCCGGTAAACGGTCACGTGTTCACCGCTGCTCACACGCACACTTTCGTTGAAGCTATCGCCATCCACGTGCGATAGGAACTAATCAAGAAATCGCCGCGCTAGCTCGGCCCCTGGTACAGTTAGGGCTAATGAGGTCAGCTGCTTCATCAAAAGATCGAAGATGGCAACACGATTTGGTAGCGAGAGGAAAAGTGAAAACGATCGTCGAAACTGCCCTGCACGCAGCAGGCCACACATCCGAATAAAAATGTGATTGCCCTTGCAAAGCAATGTGGTCTCACGCACCGGAGCTTTTTCATTTCGATGAACTTACGCTGGGAACGGGCAGCAACCCTTGTCCAAAGGCCAGCATCCCATTAGCCACTTGATGATAAAACGCTCCCGCGTTGGCGCAATATGTACCCTTCTTCTACCATTAGTTCCTCTAGTGCCTATCTCGATGTGGGCGCAAACGAGCAATTATTCGCTTTTTCACAATCCCTCGGCTCTCGCGCAAAACGAAACTGCTTCCCAACGAGTTCCTGCCTCCGAGCTAGCGACCATTGTTGGCACCGTGACGGATATCAACGGTCAGCCGGTCGAGGGCGCAACCGTTAGTCTTAAGGGTCCTCAAGCTTCCGATCTCCGCTCGGTGACGACAAGCGGCCTGGGATTTTTTGAGCTCGATGATGTTGCGACCGGAATCTCCTACCACGTCACCGTCAGTGCGACTGGATTTGCGCTATGGGAGTCACCTCTTATCGTCCTGCAACCTGGACAGCGCGAACAGCTGGACGTGGGCAAGCTTCGGATCGAGGAAGTGCATACCACCGTTACCGTGAGCCCAGAAAGCTCTGATGAGATCGCCATCCAGCAGGTGAAGGTCGAGGAAAAGCAGCGCGGATTTGGCATCATTCCCAACTTCTTCACTGTCTATGATCCGAATCCCGCGCCGCTCACCGCCAGACTTAAATTCGATCTGGCTTTCAGAGTTCTTCGAGACCCGTTTACCTTGGCAGGTGTGGCCGTGATTGCCGGAGTCGGCCAGGCGGCGGGGAACCCGGCCTACGTGCAAGGCGTTAAAGGCTATGGAGAACGGTTTAGTGCCAACTATGCCAATCAATTCACCACGATCATGATCGGAGGCGCTGTGCTCCCATCCCTCCTGCACCAGGATCCCCGCTATTTCTATCAGGGCACGGGAACAAAGACATCCCGTGCGCTGCATGCCCTCTCGAACTTGTTCGTCACCAAAGGAGACAGCGGGCACGCTGAGCCGAACTTCTCGAGTCTCGGCGGCGACTTGGCTTCGGCCGCAATTGCCACCGCCTACTATCCCGAGCGGAATGAAGAAGCGCGAACCGTGTTGGAAAATTTTGCGATTAACACCGCGGTGCACGCCGTAGTTCGCCTGCTGCAAGAATTTGTTTTTCATCCTCAGAAGGGAACGGTAGTCGACGACACAGGGGAGCCTGCCGTAGCGCGATAACGTAGTGTCGAAGGTTTGTCTTACGACTACTGTAGCGGGTGGCCCGGGCTTTGAAGGGCTTTGGATTGTCGGGTGCCCATGTCTTCGGTCTTTGAAGGCTCGGGTTTTTGATTTTTACCGGCCATCGCTACGAGGTTTCTCTCTTCCGAAATCTTGCCGTCGGTTGTGTGCCCCGAGCTTACATCGACTACGTTACTTCGTAATGCGAACGGAACCGGGCGATGGCCCGCCTCTATTGCGATGCAGGCCGGGCGCGCCGCGGGGCGCTGAACAATGCCAATCTCGCCGCCACCACGTCTTTCACCGAGCCAATCACATGCGGAAGGAGCTTGTAGGGAACGATCTCATTCGGCTGTTTTACAAGAGCAGCGTCTAATCCGCGTCGCCATGCGATCCGCACTTCTGTGTTGATGTGCACAACCGTGATCCCGGCAGCGATGGCTTCCCGCAGGTCATTGTCGTCGGTTCCTGAAGCGCCGTGCAACGTCATGAAGATTCGGGTCTCCGCTTTGATGGCGCGGATTCTCTCAATGTCCAATCGCTTCCTGACATTACCCGCGACCATGCTCTGGAGCATTCCGTGCACATTGCCAACGGCAGGAGCCAGCGTATCGACTCCGGTTTCTTCGACGAAGCGTTTCGCGTCGGCGGGGCTTGTGAGCCCTTTCTTCAGATCGGGCGCTGCATTGTGGATCTCAGAGCCGCTACCGATATCGCCAATTTCGCCTTCGACAAGAATCTCCGGGCGCAACCCCTTCAATTCGTCGACCGCTGCCTTGGTTTGGCGGATATTTTCATCGAAGGGGAGCGCCGAAAGATCGAACACAATCCAACCGAACCCCGCTTTTGCGGCCCGCAGGGCGCTGGGCAGGGAATGCGTGTGATCGGCGTTCAGAAAAATTGGGAAACCGTATTCATCCCGTAAGCTCCTGACCAAAGCGAAAAGTTGGCGATCGCCCATGAATTGCCGTTCCCCTTCGGACGCCCCGACGATAACGGGAACGTTTCGATCTTGCGCTGCCTCGAAAACCGCCTTCAGGATGACTAGAGTCGAAACATTAAAGTGGCCGATCGCCACTCCGTTTGCTTCTGCTTGTTCCAGGATTTTGCGCAGGGTCTGCATATTTGCTTCTCCGATTCAATAGCTCGCCAGAGACCTTGTGCGAGATATCAGGCGCCATCTTAAAGTTTACGTGAATCATCCGAACAGGGCGTATCTCATCATCGACTTTTGGTGTCGCGCGACGAGAGGTCTGCGGTTCTCTTCATAGCTTCAGGGCAAACGAGTCCGCACGGGCTTGCCATATCATTGCGATAGGCTTAACCGCGTCTTCTCTGGCTATCTCACGTGGCAAAAACACTGCACAGAAAAAGGGTGCCTTGACAGCGCCCTCTTTTTATCGACGGCCACCCGGCCCAGCGATTGCCGAGCATGAGTCCGCAGCTCTCGCGGACCGTTTGAACTTACCTGCCCGCTTTCCGCATTTTCAGTCCTGAAAAACCTTCTTCACTAGTTTCTGGATCACGGACAACAACTGCTCGGCGTTGAAGGGTTTTACGATCCAGCCCGTGGCGCCTGCCCGTTTCCCCGCGTCCTTTTTCTCCGCCTGGGATTCCGTCGTCAGCATCAGGATGGGAACGAACGCATAGCCCGGCATCTTGCGGACGGCGGAGATCATTTGGATGCCGTCCATGTTGGGCATGTTCAAATCGGTGATGATCAGATCGAACTTTCCGCCGCCCGTCTTTCCAAGCCCGTCCTTGCCATCCACGGCTTCCACCACTTCGTAGCCTGCTTTGCGCAGGGTGAAGTCAACCATCTGGCGAACGCTGGCGGAATCGTCCACGGCTAAGATTCGCTTCATCGTTGTCCCTCCTGCAACGGAACGGAAAGGCTGCTTCTTTTTCAAACCCTCTGATCCCGTCAAAATAACCCGTCAAAATAATTCGACGCTGTTGCCCTCGAACGCTTGCTGCGCCGCTACCGGCAAGGCGCCGCCGTGAAGCGCGGCTCGCAGAACCTTGCGCTCCATGTCCGTGGTGTACGAAGCGGAGAAGAATCGTTCGGCCTCCGCGGCATCGTACCTTTGGCCCACATCAGGCCGATCGATCTCCATCTCGCGCCGCAACGATTCCAATTGCACGAGGATAGCGTCGACGCGGCCGGAACAAGAGCCTAGGGTGCCGTCCGTGCCGCTCATTTCCGCGCTCTTGGCCCGCATTTTTGCTGTGATCGCTTCCATTTCCAGGGATTGCCTGCCGGCAATCGCCGCGGCGGCTCGCAGATTTTCCAGGCTCGCCCGGGCTTGCGTTTGCGCTTCGCGTAGCTGTTCGTTGCTGGCCTCGGAAAAAGCGTCCATGGCCCGGTTGGTCTGCTCGACCAGCGCCAGGATCTCTTCCATGGCCTCCCCGGACCTCTCGGTAATCTGGCTCCACTCAGCCGAAATTTCCTTGATGCTCCTGGCAATCTCCAGCACCGCCTGGGCTTTTCGGCCGAAGCGGCTGGCCTCGATGATGGAATTGAACGAGAGCAATCGTAGCCGGTCGCGGATGGCTCGGGACCGCAGAACGTGTTCACGGACAAATTGCATCAGGCTGGAAAGCCCTTCGAGCGTGTGCTGAATTCGCACGCTGCACGCCTGGCTCTCGCCTTCCAGTATTTCAATGTGTGCCAGCTGGAGCGACACTTCGCGCTCCTGCGCCAGGACCATGGGACCGATCCCCACCATTTCGGATGCGCTCACCTGCAGAATTCCGTGCATGCAGGTCCGGATCTGGCTGGTCCAGTTTTCAACCGTGACTTTTATGGCCTTCAATTGATAGATCTGAACCGTCAATCCGGCGTAGGCCAGCGGAAACTCCCCCGCCACGACGCTTCCCGAACTACCATCTCTTCGCAATTTCGCGGAAATTTCCGCGAAGGCCTCCTGCACATGCTCGGCTTGCTGGCGGGTAATGTCATGCGCCTGGATCGCGGCCACCACTCCGGAAATCCGCCGCGCGATATCCTCCACATAAGCCCTGAATTGCAACGGCGCTTCCGATAGGCGATTCAGGCTGGAACCCAGGACCACAAGGTCCCTGCCCAGGTCTTTTTCGTTAGTCCCTAATTTCTCTCGCAATCGCGGGAGTTCGGAGGATAGCGAGCGGCGTGTTTCCTCGATGGTGGTCCTGCTCCGCTGAGTGCGGCTCTCCAGCGCCTGGGAATCCTCCAGCAATGATTTGGAGAAATCGGCCAACTCGCGCGCCAGGTACTGGAAGCCCGCGGCCACCGAGCCGAGGTGAGCCACCTCCACGTTTGTCAGCACGCTCAGCGCTTTGGTCTTCATCGCGATCTGCGCCTGTTGCCCTGTCACTTGGACCAAACGCTGCAGTACATTCGCTTGCGTCGCCACTGTTTCCAGGATGCCGGTCGTCGCCTGCAACCTCTCCCCGATAACTTGCCTTGCCGCCGCGCCCAAGGCCTGAGCTTTTCAAAATCGCGCGAACACTTTTGTCCTCGACGCACCCCACAATCTTCGCCGCCAGGCTCAACATCGTATCGGCTTGTTCGGCCAAACCTCGGAAGGCCGCGGACACCGCGAATACCTGGCGCTCAGTGTCACGCGCGATCAGTTGCAAATCGCTCTTCGCACGGTCCAGCGCGTTGACGGCTTCCGCGTTTGTTCCAGCTGTCATGGCATTTTCACTTGCTGCCGGCCCGTGTTTCCACGCTATCTCGAATGGGCAAGGATCGCCCCGGCCACCGACTGCAACGGCAAAACCTTATCGACCGCGGCGCGCTTGATGGCTTCATTCGGCATGCCGAACACCACGCAGGTGGCCTCGTCCTGCGCGATCGTTACCGCCCCCGCTTGCTTCATTTCCAGCATTCCGGCTGCGCCGTCGTCTCCCATTCCGGTCAGGATCACGCCCACGGCGTTTTGCCCCGCATAGCGCGCCGCGGAGCGAAACAGCACGTCCACCGACGGCCGGTGGCGGCTCACCAGCGGCCCGTCCTTTATTTCCACGTAATATCGCGCGCCGCTCCGCTTCAGCAGTATGTGATGATTGCCGGGAGCGATCAGCGCGCGCCCGCGCAATATCGTGTCGTTGGACTCCGCTTCTTTTACGGTGATTTGACACAGGCCATCCAAGCGGCCGGCAAACGCCCGCGTGAACAATTCAGGCATGTGCTGGACGATCACGATGCCCGGACAGTCCGCCGGAAGAACTTCCAGCAGAGTCTTGAGTGCCTCGGTGCCCCCGGTCGATGCGCCGATGGCCACCACTTTCTCAGTAGTTTTGGCCATGGCATGTGTGCCGGGAGAAAGAATGGCGTCGGCCGTCAGTTTCGGTTCGACCACGCGCCGCACCCGCAACACGCTTACCTTTACCGCTGCTGCTTTCACCGCCTCGCACAGCGTAATCCCCGAATCCTCGATGAATTGTTTGCTACCCAGGCGAGGCTTGATAATGATATCAACCGCGCCGTATTCCAGCGCTTTGAGCGTGCTCTCGGCGCCTTCCTCCGCCAGGCTCGAGCAGATGAGCACCGGAATGGGATGCTGGCTCATGATTTTCTGCAGAAATGTCAGACCGTCCATCCGCGGCATCTCGATATCCAGGGTGATGACGTCCGGTATTTGTTCGGCGATGCGCTCGGCCGCCACGAAAGGATCGGGAGCGGTCCCAATCACCTCGATATCGGGGTCGGACGAAAGTACCTCGCTCAATGTCTGACGCACGACGGCCGAGTCGTCCACGATCAAAACGCGAATTTTCGGTGTACTCATCGGCTCGAGTTCTCGCGGATTTTACCTAAGGCGGCGTTCACGTGAGTCGGCGCAGCCGCACTTGACCGCTGCCGGTGTGAAACTGAATGCTCAGACCGTACTTGCCTCCCAGGCTCGATGCGGCCACCGTGTAGCCCTCTTCTTGCAGGACCTGCAAAGCGGATTCACAATTGAGTTTGCCGATGGTGGGCTTCGCGACGGTCAGCTCGCTCACCAGGAGCACATCGCCGCCGCCGAATAACTTGACCTGCGTCTCCGTACGGCGCGCCCCCAGTTCGTCGAATTGCCGGGCCAGGTCCCGGATGGCGAAATCCACATATCTCCGTCCGGCCGTGACCGTCATTTCCCCAGGCGAATTCTTGGGGCACCTGGGCAACTGGGCATGGCACAGCGCGCCAATGCCGAGCCTGGCGTTCCAGAATGCGGCCCCGACGCACGAGCCCAACAACGTCCTGAGAATCGTTGGCTCGCGCGCCAGGTACGATTCCCCCGGCTGCAAATACACCTCGGGCAGTGCCAGACTAGTTTCCGGCATTCAATTTCCTATAGACCGCGGGTGCTACCGGCTCGAGCGGCAAGTCCATGTCGTGCAGGGCTTCGGCATGCCCCACAAACAAGTACCCGTTCGGCGCCAGTTGCCGCGCCAGCTTTTGCAGAATCTGCTCCTGGGTGGGCCGGTCGAAATAAATGATGACGTTTCGGCAGAAGATAGCATCGGCTTTCTCGGGCAGGCCAAAATCGGCGTCCTTGAAATTCAGGCGCCGGAATTCAATCAGCTGGCGCAATTCCGGAACCACGCGCACGTGACGCGAGGCCGGATCACGGCTGCGCAGGAAGTATTTTCGGCGCAGGTGCGCCGGCACCGGACCCATGACGTCCGTTTTGTAGATTCCCCGATATGCTGTTTCCAATACGGTCGTGGCGATATCGGTTGCCAGCAGGCGAAAACGAAAGCTGGGGTGGGTCAGTCCGTATTCCATCAGCACCATCGCAAGGGTGTAGGGTCCCTCTCCGGTGGAACACCCCGCGCTCCAGACCAGCAGGTCCCCGCCATTCCGGGCGCGCGCGCCCAGTTCGGGAAGCGCTTTTTCCGTCAGAAAATTGAAATGGCCAGGCTCACGAAAGAAGTCGGTCTTATTCGTGGTGACCACGTCGATGAAATGAACCAGCTCTTCCTTCAGACCCTGATGCCCGAACAGGTATTCACAATATTCGGAGAAAGAGCCCAGGTTCAGGCTGCGCACGCGGCGTTTAATTCGCAGTTCGAGCATGGTCTTCTTGTCCGGGGTCAGGTTGATGCCCGCTTGGTCGTGGATCAGGCTGCGCAGGCGGTTAAAATCCGCATTGGTGATCCTTTCTTCTTTTCCAGTCATGGCGAAACGCGCCTTGGTGGTCCCGGAGCGCCGGTCAAACTGCGGCTTCGACCAGTTGCTGTTGTTTACTGGCTTCTGTGGTGCGGATCGCGGATAGCTCTTCGGCCGAGAAAACGCGATCGATGTCCAAAATCATGATGAATTGCGTGTCGCGCCTTCCCATACCCTTGATGAAGTCGGTCCGGATTTGTGTCCCGATTTTCGGCGCGGGCTGAATCTGCTCCGGCTCCAGGTCGATCACTTCCTCAACCGAATCGGCCAGAGCTCCGATCACCGTGGACTCGTTTTCCAGCAAGACCTCAACCACCACAATGCAGGTGTTCCGCGTCCGTACGGTTTTCGACATCTCGAAGCACAGGCGCAGGTCCACCACCGGAACCACGCTCCCGCGAAGATTAATGACCCCACTCATGAAGTCCGGAGTCCGCGGAATTTCCGTGATGGTCGTGAAATCCAGCACCTCGCGGACCTTGGCCACTTCGGTCGCGAAGATCTCATTCCCCAGCTTGAACGTCAGATACTGTCGCGTATCAGTAATTCCCGTAACGCTCATGATCTTCCCCTTTCGCATTTCGCCGGCGGCGGGTTGCCGCCGGCTCCCGGTGCTCGAACCGGTCAGTAGCGCTCGAATTCGCTGTCCAAATCGTCTCCCTTGTCCTTGAGTTTCAGGTGGACGCCCGCCTTCGACGGCGCGCCGGCCGGCGCGGCATGACTGCCAGGCCTGGCCGGTTTTTGCGACGCAGCTTCGGAGCGATGTGTCGGCCGGGCGCCGGCGACGCGCGCCGCCGGTGTGTGCCCTGTATCTCCCGTGCGGAAGAAGGACAACGCGCTCACCAGTTGATCGGATTGCGCGGTCAACTGCTCGGTGGTCGCGGCCATTTGCTCGGACGCGGAGGCATTTTGCTGGATGACTTTTTCCAATTGCTGCAGTGCCTTATTGATTTGCTCCGCGCCGGTGTCCTGCTCCTTGCTGGCCGCGGTAATCTCCTGGACAAGTTCCGCTGTCCGTTGAATATCCGGCACCAGTTTTTCGAGCATTTCGCCAGCCTTCCCCGAGACCGTGACCGTCGTGCCCGAGAGCTGATTGATTTCGCCCGCCGCTTTCTGGCTGCGCTCGGCCAGCTTGCGGACCTCTGCCGCCACCACCGCGAACCCTTTGCCGTGTTCGCCGGCTCGCGCCGCTTCGATTGCCGCGTTCAACGCCAGCAGGTTGGTCTGCCGCGCAATCTCCTCGATGATGGAGATCTTGCTGGCGATCTCCTTCATGGCCGACACTGCCTCCAGCACGGATTTCCCGCTTTCCTGCGCATCGGTCGCCGATTTATTCGCGATCTTATCGGTCTGCTGCGCGTTGTCCGCGTTCTGCTTGATGTTGGAAACCATCTCCTCCATCGAAGACGACGCTTCCTCGGCCGACGCCGCTTGCGCCGTCGCGCCTTTGGATACTTCCACCGACGCCGTGCTGATCGACTGGCTGGCCGCCGCCACTTCTCCGGCGATGCCGCGTATATCCGAGACCACCCTGGTGATGCCCGCGACCATCGTGGCAAGTGCCTGCATCAACTTATCCTGCGGCGATCTTTCCCGGACGACCACGGTCAGGTTGCCGGCGGCGATTTCCTCGGCGGCCGTGGCGATGTCGGTCATGGCGACGATCAGAGTGTTCAGATTGTCCTTAATCTTGTTGAAGTCTCCGTGGTAGGTGTCGGTGATCTGCGGCGGGATGTCCCCCTTGCTGATGCGATCGATATATCCCGCGGTGAAATTGAGCGGCGCGATGACCGCGTCGAGAACCGAACTGACCCCTCGGACGATTTCAGCATAGGCCCCGCGGAATTGATCGTGCTTGCCCCGCTCGGACAGTAGCCCTGCGTTTGATGCCTCGGTTAACCGGGCCAGTTCCTTTTGCAGGCTTTGCAGCACGATGGCGATATTGTTGACCGCCTGCTTCATCTTCTCGTGATCGCCCTTGTAGGTTTGCACGATCAGCTCATCGATCTTGCCGTTCGAGATTTGCGCCAGGATGCGGTTGCCCTCCCCGATCGGCAGCAGGATGGCGTCCAGCATGGTGTTCACCCCGCGCACGATTTCCGCGTACGCGCCCTGGAACTGCTCGGGCTTGCCGCGGTCAGACAGTTGGCCCTCCCGGGAAGCGTCCGTCAGCCGCGCCATTTCCTTCTGCAGCGCCTGCACAACCACCGCGACGTTGTTGACTGCCCGCTTCATCTTCTCGTGGTCGCCCTTGTAGGTTTGCACGATCAGCTCATCGATCTTGCCGTTCGAGATTTGCGTCAGGATGCGGTTGCCCTCCCCGATCGGCAGCAGGATGGCGTCCAGCATGGTGTTCACCCCGCGCACGATTTCCGCGTACGCGCCCTGGAACTGCTCGGGCTTGCCGCGGTCGGACAGTTGGCCCTCCCGGGAAGCGTCCGTCAGCCGCGCCATTTCCTTCTGCAGTGCCTGCACCACGACGGCGACATTGTTGACCGCCTGCTTCATTTTCTCGTGGTCGCCCTTGTAGGTTTGCACGATCAGCTCATCGATCTTGCCGTTCGAGATTTGCGCCAGGATGCGGTTGCCCTCCCCAATCGGCAGCAGAATCGCATCCAGCATCTCGTTGATGCCTTGCACGATTTCGCGATAAACGCCTTCAAACTTGTCCGCCCTGCCGCGCTCGGTCAACCGGCCATCCCGAGAGGCGTCCACCAGGCGCATGATCTCCTGAGAGACCTGCAGCATCTCCCGATCGACCGACTTTTGCCTGCCCCTGCCCGGCTCCTGTCGGTCGCCGTACCCGTTGCCGCCAACCTGCTCACCCGAGCCGTGCGTCCTGCGTGGTTCTTCCAGAACTTTTGTTGTCATTGACGTTTCCCTCTCAGATTTAAATTCGCGTCCCTTGGCCCTGTGCTGAAAGATTGCGAAGTTCTAGCTGCGGCTCTGTCATTGGATCGAATTCGCGTCCTCTCTTCCGACCGCAGGTCTTTCGGAGGGCCGCTGCAAGCCGGTCAATGCCGGGACGCTCCTCCCGCGGCGCCCCGGGAAGTGGTTGTCGGCGCGTGCGCTCACTGCCATCGCCTGGATCGCTTCCTGGGCCAGCCGGTTCAGGTCCAGGATCAAGGCCACCGTTCCGTTCCCCAGAATGGTCGCGCCGGAGGCCACGTGGACGTGCCGGTAGAACCGGCCCAGATTCTTGATCACGGTTTGGCAATTGCCGATTACCTGGTCCACGACGAAGCCGTAGCGGCCCGCTTCGGTCTCCACCACCATGATCTGTTCGTGCTCCGGCCGTTCCGTCCGGATGTCGAAAAATTCCCGCAGGCGGATGTACGGGATGATTTCCCCTCGCACGTAGGAAATATGCTTTCCGTTGGATTTCTCAATGTCCTTCCGCGTCAGCTCGATGCATTCCACGGTAATCGCTAGGGGCATCACAAAATAAGCGTCGCCCACGCGCACCAGCAGCCCGTCGATGATCGCCAGGGTGAGCGGCAGCCGCAGCGTGACGCTGGTCCCCCCGCCCGGCTTGCTGGCGATTTCGATCGTGCCGCGCAGCGCATCGACGTTTCGCCGGACCACGTCCATGCCCACTCCCCGTCCGGAAACGTCCGTGATTTGTTTTGCCGTGGAAAAGCCGGGCGCCAGGATCAGCGCGAATATCTGCTCCTCGGTTAATTGGGCATCCTTGGCCACAAGGCCTTTCTCAACCGCACGGTCGCGCACTGCCTGAGCATCGATGCCGCCGCCGTCGTCGGAAACGCTGATCAGGACGCTGGCACCCGAGTGCCGCGCGGAAAGGCACAGGGTTGCGGTTCGGGGCTTGCCGGCGGCAACGCGGACCTCGGGCGATTCAACGCCGTGATCCATGCTGTTGCGGACCAGATGCATCAGCGGATCGTTCAACTGGTCGATCACCGTTTTGTCCAGCTCCGTTTCGGCGCCCTCGATGGTGAGTTCGACTTCCTTGTTCAGGTCTCGCGCCAGGTCATGGACCAGGCGCCGGAAGCGCTCGAAAGTGGGCCGAATCGCCAGCATGCGCATACTCATCGAACTCTCGCGCAACGCCGACGTTAGTCGCTCGACCTGTTCGGAGACGGCGGCCACGTCGGGATCGTCGTTTCGCGTGGCGATTTCACCCAGTCGTGCCTGCACCGTTACCAGCTCGCCCACCAGATTGACGAACTGATCTAGTTTTTCGGCCGGCACGCGGATGCTGGATGCCGAGTCTGGGCGGTCGTACGACCTGCGGCCATATCCGGAGCGTTTCTCCTGGGCCGTGCTCGTGGAGACGACGCCGCCTTTGGCGGCCGGGTCAGGAACCGGTGTTATGGTGAACTCGCAGCGATCCTCCCCGAAGATGAAGACGTCGCGGATCGCTTCGCGCGCGGCCGCTGTCGACAGAACCATGTCCCAAAGGATGTAGCAGCGCTCAGGGTCTAACTCCGCAAGAGGAGGAACCGCCGCTACGCTTGCTGTGATTTGCAACTTCCCTAATTGCCTCAGTTCGCCCAGCAGCCGGAGCGGGTCGGAGCCGTTGAGCATGAATTCGGGCCCGGGGCAAAACCGGATTTTCCAGTCTTTCGCTTCCCCGTTGGCCGTCATGGCCTGCGTCGGAGCTGCCGGCGCAGCCGCCGGTTCGCGGCGTTGCACGCTCGTTCCGGTAAGTCGCTGCAGCATGGCCAGGATTTCGTCGGAAACCGTGGCTTGCGCGGGACGTCCCCCGGATGCTTCGTCCAGCATGGCTTTGATTTGGTCCAGCGCCGATAAAGAAAGATTAATCAGTTCGGGAGTGACTTTGAGCCGTCCACTGCGAACTGAATCGAAGGCCGTTTCCAGGTTGTGAGTGAACGAGGCCAGCGTTTCAAAACCGAACATGGCGCCCGAGCCCTTGATTGTATGCAGGGCTCGGAAGGCGCGTCCCACAAGTTCGGTTTCGCCGGGGCTCTCATTCAACGCCAGCAGCGCGGCTTCCAGCTCGACGAGAATCTCGCGAGCCTCTTCAAGAAACGCTTGTTTGAACTTATCGATCATGCTTGGCCGTTACATCGCCGGCACGGTTTCGGCCGCCTTCTGGTCCAAAGGAACCGGAAACTCCGCAAATCCCGCTTCTGATGCCGCGGCTGAAATCGCTTCCGGTACACGGCCCGTAACGCTGAAACCCTTCTCGACTTTCTCTGCTTCGCGGTTGGCGGCCCAGAGTAGCTGCAAAGCGGTAACGTCCAATCCGATTGCGCGCTCGAGGTCCAAGCGAAACCCCTTCCCGGACTCGAGCGCGCTGAGCAGCAGCTTCTTGAGTTCCGCTGCGCAATTGATGTCGACTTGACCTTCCAGGTGGATCAGGCACAAGGCTTCGCCTTGCTCTAGACTTACGGACACGCCTGACTCCTTCCTGGACTTCCGCGGAGTGTGTTCCGGCCGCTGCGGCTCGAGATGGCCCCGCCGGAAGGTCCCTGGCAGCCCGCGCCCGCTCAGTGCCCGCCCCGAAGCGCTCAGCTCCAGGAACGGTTCCCGCATGCGACGAAGAGAAACTGACCGTTTGCCTGCATGCCCCACCGAGGGGCTGTCCCCAACTCTGTAATTCCGGCACTCACCGTGACATCGCCACTACACTTCATCATTGATCATCACTGCCTGAATCGGCATTGCGATATGGAACTTTAGGCCGCGTTTGGAAACTCTGCGGGCAGGTGGGCTGCGCGAGCCGAACAAGCACCTGTAATCGGGGTAATCGTCGTCGTAAAGCTGCAGCCCATCTCGGGAGTTAGAGTGTAAAATATCGGATAAGCTAGTGGTGGCAGATCAGCTGATGGAGAACTCAAATGGCGACTTCTACTGAAATGGGCAGCCAGGTGGCTGCCGCGCTTTACGTCGTGGCGATGGCGGCCGTCATCGTCGGTTTGGATCTTTTGTTCTTCAGAAACCGATTCTGGGAACGTCTGGCAGTGAATATCGGCATTGTCCTGGTGTTCGTGGCTTTCTACTTCAGATTCCTCAAGCGTCCATGAACTAGGCGCGGTAGTCTCTTTTCGCTGCGACTGTGCAGACGCGCTTCACAGTCGCTACCGAAGTTAAGTACAGTAACTTTTCGCGGTCCTCGGACACGGCAGAAGTCTGCGCTTCGCTTCATAGCTTCAGTGCCGAACGAGTGCCCACAACGCGCAATTATCGGACCGGGGACATTTACCGAAGCTGCCGCCCAGCCGATTCGTTGATCCTATATATCGTCTTACGATATACTGGGCCGTGCGCCGCGGGGCCTGAGGCGAACCTCGCCGCGCTTGACAATGCCGTAAACCGGCTTACGGAGGAACCCATGCCAATCCCTATGTCGTTGCTCGGTGCGCTGATCGCTTGGGCCCTGGTCACTATTGCGCTGCTCGCGGTCGTCGCGTATCGCGGGTTTTTGGCCAAAGATGAGACGGACCGCATCTATGTGAGCCAAACCCAAAATCGTTTCGCCGTGCAACAAAAGGAAATTATCGCGAGAGTGTCTCGTTTGGATCGATTCGTAAAAGGACTCTTGGTCGCGTCCGGCGGGCTGATCGTGATTAGTTTGACGATCTGGCTCTGGTCGAGTTTTGCGAGAATTTAGAGGCGAGGAAACTTCACTTTTTTTTCACTTCGAGCGGAGTAAGGAATCACTCGTTAGTTTTACGTCTAACCTACAAAGAGATCCCTCGGCGATAAACGCGCCTCGGAACGTGAGATAGGACTGCGTCTATCGGCCTGTTGCACCGTTTCCTTCGCCCGCTTCGTTGCGTGATTGTGCCGGTCACCGTGGCGCTATTCGTGATCGTGTGTGTGATCATTTTTGTGATCATGTTTACGATCGGGCGGACTCAATCCGCCATGGCTTCAGCCTCCTCATGTATTTTTCGGAAATGGGGCGGCTCGATATTTGGCAGAAACGCCGCGAGCAGGCCCACCGCCGGCAGATACGAGCAAAGGACGAAGACGAAGTTGATGCTGGTCAGATCGGCGATCCATCCGAGGACCGCGGCGCCGACGCCCGCCACGCCAAAGGCGAAGCCGAAGCATAGGCCTGAAACCATTCCGATTTTCCCGGGGACCAGCTCCTGAGCGAACACCACAATAACCGAAAATGCCGATGCCAGAATCAAGCCAATCACGATGCTGAGGACGTCCGCCCAGAACAGGTTGGCGTAGGGCAGCAACATCGTGAACGGAAGTACGCCCAGGATCGAGCACCAGATGACATTCTTGCGGCCGATGCGGTCGCCGACCGGCCCCCCGATTAGCGTGCCGACCGCGACCGCTCCGAGGAAGACGAACAACCGGACATCGGCGCTGTTTTCCGACAGATGAAATTTCCCGATTAGATAGAAAGTGTAATAGGTCCGCATGCAAGCCAGGTACACGAACTTCGAGAACAAAAGCGCCAGCAGGATCACAATCGACCAGGCGATCCGGGCATTCGAGAGGTTCGGCGGCCGCACGTCGTGCTTGGCGCTGAATTTCTTCCAGCTCATGCCGTGGTCCCGGGCCCATATGCCAACGCCCGCGAGCAGAACCATGGCCACAAAGACCGCCAGCGAAAACCAGGCCATGCTCCTCAGGCCTCTCGGGATGACAATGAATGCCGCCAAAAGGGGACCGAACGCGAGCCCTGCATTCCCGCCGACTTGAAAGATGGACTGCGCCAAGCCGTGCTGGCCTCCCGACGCCATTCGGGCCACGCGGGAGGATTCCGGATGAAACACGGCGGCTCCGATCCCGGCCAGACCCGCGCCCACCAGAACCGAGGTAAAGTCACGCGCGATCGCGAGCAGAAAGAGGCCCACAAGCGCGAACGCCATTCCGGCGGGCAGGGAAAACGGCCGCGGTCTCTTGTCCGCCCAGTATCCGATTAGGGGCTGAAACAACGACGCGGTTGTTTGATAGACGAGTGTAATCAGGCCGATCTGCGCGAAAGAGAGATTGAACAAGCCCTTCAGCATGGGATAGATCGCCGGCAAAAGCGAAGTGATCATGTCATTCACGAAATGACATACGCTGATCACCAGCAATACTTTGTAGACGACCTTCGTTCCCACTTGCGGTGACGGTGCAACTCGAGTCTCAGCCATCCCACTTCCCCTACGTGCGATTATAAATTGCGGACACAGGCATCGAAGCCATTATTGTATCGCATCGCCATCTATTGATTTGCAGGAAGTAAGCCCGTTCTACGTTTCACAATTGAGTATCCGATGAATATCCGGGCGAGCTTTCACTTCACAGGAAGCATGCGTTCGCGGTGCGTTAATATTGAAACTGTGGCGGCCTGCGGTTCCCGTGGCCCTGGCAGCCTCCGTGCGAACGATCGCGCGCGGGCTGCCGTTCTTTCCAAGACTTCAGCGAGATACCTTCGGAATCCGCCAGAAAATTCACCTGATTCGTTACCTGTAATCGGGCGAATCGCCCCTCGCGAGCGAGACGCGAAGGCCTGGCTTCTCGATGGCGTGACGTCCCGAGGCGCGCAAGCCCTACCGGATAGGAATACTCGCGAGCGGCGCGGCCTTACCTACGATTCCCGTTCTGTTGCCCGCCGTGACTTGTCGTGGGTCTCACGTTGCGGTCGGCCGCAATCGGCCGGCTGATGGCTGGCGTGGCGGGCCTTCCGCGATTCTGGGTCGCAAGCTGTCCGCGTGCCGTGGAGTAGCTCTGCGCGTGCTGCACTTGCGTGCTCATGCGCGGAGCAGTTGGCTCGCGGGACGCGGCCATTTCGGATGGTCGAGGCCGAGCCTGAACGCCGCGCGATCCGCCATTGAAGCTGGTGCGGGAAACGCTTCTGGCCCGATTGCCGGCGTTATAACTGTACACGTTGTGTACAACGCGCGCGTTCAGGTGGTTGTAAACGCGATTGTAGAAGAAGTGGCCGGAATTCCAATAGCCGCCCTCGTAGCCCAGGCCAATGTAACCGAAGCCGTAGTTGATGCCGCCGTAGAAGCCGATGTGCAGGCCCCAGTGGCCGGGATAGAAGGAATACCGGCCGCCGTAGAATCCCCAATAGCCAGGCGTCCAGAGCGCGCCCATGTAGGGTGGCTCGACCCACGCGCCGGGCACCCAGTAATAGCCAGCCGGGCCCCAGGCCCAATAGCCGGGAGTCCAGATGTAGCCATCAGCGGGCGGCGGTGGCTGAACGTAGGTGGGCAGCGCCGGAGGAGGTGCGGTCGCCGTTTCTGTGGGCTGCTCAGCTTCATCGGGAGCCTGGCCCGGAGCGGCTGACTCGCTGGGCGCTGGCGGAGCCTCAGTTGTGTAAGACGGCCCGCTGGGTGCCACGTTCACTTCTGCGGGGTCCTGACCCTGGTCCGGCGGGGCCTGGTTCTGCGCGCCCGCAACCGCGGCGCTGACCGTGGGAACGATGGGGATCAGATGCTGTTGACACACTGCTAGGCAGAGTGCAGCTGCAAGAGCGAACAAAGCCCATCGCGTACTCCGAGGAAGACGGTTCATGGCACCCTCCAAATCTTGGGACGTTTTCCGGGGTCCCTAGTGTAGCGCGGCCGGGCGGAAATGGCATTCAAGTTAATTCGATCGCCGTAACGATTGAAACGGACACGAGGGCACGGGCCCTCGCGGTCTGAGTTCCCCCGCAGGATTGGATATTGGCTAACGACGAATCGGAAAAAAATTTCACGCGTAGTTCTTTACCTGAAATCGGCTAATCGGCTGTGGCGACCTTAGCTTAGCTTTCGTGCGAAAGCGGGCGGGCGGTGAGCCGAATTCGCGTTTGAAGGCACGGTTGAATGCTGGCTCGGATTCGTACCCCACCTCGGCAGCAATCTGCGCCACGCTATGACGTGTGGAAGTGAGTAATTGCGCGCCGATCTGCAATCGCCAACGTGTAAGGTAGGCCATGGGTGGCACGCCGAGGAAATGCCGGAAGCGCTCAGCAAGCACAGAGCGCGAGACTCCCGCACGCTTGGCCAGTTCGCCCAGGGTCCAAGGCACGGATGGCTGCCCATGCATATGCGCGAGCGCATTGCCAACGTCGGGGTCACGAGCCCCCGCCAGCCAGCCGATCTGGTCAGGCGGCAGCAGCTCGACGTAGCGGCGCAGTGTTTCTGCGAACAGCGCTTCGGACAGCTTTGCGACCACAACTTCGCTCCCCGTCTTCGAGGCGGCCGCCTGCCCGACGGAATAGCGGATAGAGCTTTCCAGCCACCGTCCGGAGCCATCATTGGCAATGTTGACTTTGAACATGGGCGGCAGACCGCCTAAGAAGGCCCTGCTCAGCCGATTATCGCAGATCAAATAGCCGCAAACGAATCGAGTCACCTCGCCGCCCCCGCCCATGCGCGCCGGTCTGAGCCCTTGCGACAAGATCTCCTGCAACATCCTGCCGTGATCCTTCGGTTCGATATCGCGGCCATTGCCCAGGATGTGTTCGTCACCGTGAGGGAAGACGACAATATCCCCGGCCGATAGCAGAAGCCTCTGACCACTGTCGACGTTCGCATGGGCCCGCCCATGCGTGAGCAGGTGATAGATGATCACGTGCTTGGGTTCCGGAGAAAGGTACGGCGCCATGAGAGAGGATCGCGGGCTGCGAACGCTCCACGGAGCTGAAAACTCCGCGTTGTAGAACATCGCGCCTTCAAGTCTCACGGTCTTTAGGATTGTCGATAAGACGTCCATCTGGCTTCCCGCCCCATCACCGAACGCTGCGCAAAGGTTTCAGGACGATGGATCAATTGTATCCAATGATATCGCAACGCAAGCAAAGGAACCAGACGCGCGGGCAAGTAAGCATCCTTAACACAGCGCATTGTAAGCCTCGGAGAAAGATTGGCGGATGTGAAACATCGAAAACAAATCGGCTAAAAAGGAGAAAAGGAAATGCCGCTAACGGAAGCGAAAGCGATAGAAAGCCAGTTTAGAGGGAAGCTCATGGACGCCAGCGATAGGCTCACGCCTCTGCGGGTGGTGCTATTTGCGGTTGGGATCGTCTTCATCGTAGGCCTGTATCCGTTGACCGTTCTCTGGCCATCGGGATGGGCGTGGCACATGGGCGGTCCGTCGATGTATCTGCAGATGATCTTGGGGATTTACGCCACGCTCGGAGTCTTTCTGCTACTTGCTGCTCGCAGGCCGCTACAGAATCTGAGTCTCATCTGGTTCACCATCTGGTCGAGCGTCATGCATGCCGGCATTATGGCGGCGCAAACCTTGGTCTACCCCGAGCATCGGGGACATTTGCTTGGTGACGTGCCCGCATTATTGCTGATCGCTGTGGTGCTCGCGATGCTAACGCCTCGTGGAGCAAAGGCGGTAGCGTAGCCGGAATGCACACCCCGTCCGCCGGGAAGAATCGGTGAGTGCAGCGGGCGTCTCTCTAGCTCGCCCAATCGATCGGGCGGGTGTTAGGCCTTTGAAATCTTGACATATCCATTGGGCCGTATTACATATCGCAAAGCGATATACCTGAATTCAAAGCGAAATCCGTATCGCTATCGCCTTCGTCGCACCAAACATGCACGCTCACACGAAAGGAGAAGCAAACCGTGCCGCTCATCCAAGTTAGTTTGCTTGAAGGTGTATTTACTCCGAAACAGAAACAAGAAATGATCACCAAGCTCACCGAGGCCATGGTTTCGATCGAAGGCGAGCAAATGCGCCCCGTTACATGGGTGCTGGTCGAAGAACTCAAGAGTGGCGAATGGGGAATCGGCGGGAAACCTATAACGACGGAGACGGTCAAGGGCCTGGCCGCCGGAAAAGGCTGAACCGCCCCGGTCGTCCGGCAAACGCGAAGAGGCGGGCGCCCTCCGCGATAGCCTTCGACCTCGATTGCATACGCGTCGATTTTTGGGGTCCTTGGCCTTCGTAGCTCGCTTCTTCGTTTTCATTGGCAGTGTTTCTCCTATCGACCGGGCCGCTACCGTACGCGTGTGCCGAGAGAAAGCTAACGCTGATTTTGGCGGTTCGTGGAATGCGGGGTCGCAAACCCGGGGCAAGCGCATCCGCACGGGCCTGCCAATTGATTGCCATTTTCACCACGCGTTCGTCGCCCGTTTTTCGGTGATTCCCTACCGCTTTCCGTGCCGCTAAAACTTTCTTCCTGGTGTTATCGTGTTACGGAATCGTGTTCAGCTGCATAAGCATTCCTTATATCCTGAACAAAATCATTGCACGCGGCGCTTGGCTTCTTCGATCATGGAAACCGCCCGCAAGCGTTCGAGGAGATAGAAGTAGATGAATCCGACATCAGAAGATGCATCGCGCGAACTCGCGCCACAGGGAGCGCTGCGCGTGGCCATCAATCTCGGCAATCCCGTGCTGGCGCAAATCAATCCCGAAAGTGGCGAGCCCTGCGGCGTGTCTGTCGATTTGGCGCGCGAACTGGCAAAGCGCCTGGGACTTCCGGCCAAGCTGGTTTTGTTCGATACGGCGGGAAAAGTGTTTGAAGCCATCCAGTCAAATACGTGGGACCTTGCGTTTCTGGCCCTGGACCCGGTGCGCGCGAAAGAGATTCTCTTTACCGCTCCTTATGTGATTATCGAAGGAACTTACATGGTTCGCGAAGCGTCCCCCTTTCATGCCATCGAAGATTTCGACCGGCCGGGCGTGCGGATCGCCGCGGGAAAAGGGACTGCCTATGACCTTTTTTTAACGCGCGCATTGAAACACGCCGAACTGGTAAGAAGCGACACTTCAGCGGGAGCAATCGAATTGTTTTTCGATGCCGGATTGGACGCGGTTGCGGGAGTGCGGCAGCCTTTGGTCGAATTCGCGCGGACCCACTCAGGCCTCCGCGTGATCGACGGTAGATTTACCTCGATCGAGCAGGCCATGGGAACGCCGAACGGCCGCCCGGCGGCCAGGGAATTTCTGCAGTCCTACATCGAAGAGATGAAGCGCACCGGATTTGTCGCGTCGGCCTTGGAGCGCAGCGGCCAGCGCGGAGCGGCCGTAGCTCCAGCAAGCAACTCGTGGCCGAATTTCTAGAACTCCGGGCACGGACGGGAAGGCCAGGGCTGTCTGGTTGAATTTAGGATCGCCGCTCTTCGTTTTGTGAAGAGCGGGCTTTGGATTTTTGATCCGCTCTGGGAATTCCACGTCGCCGCTTGTGTCTAGAAACCATCAAGCCATCTCATAAACATAAATAGGTTTCTGGGTCGCGAATAGGTTTGTAGGTCGCGGCTTCTAGCCGCGACATCAGAACCTGTTCGGATCCAGGCCTTCAGGCCCTGGCGTCTCAAGGCCGTCCGCCGAACCAGCATTTATGAGATGGCTAGACGGCTTCTAGACATTCGAACGAAAATTCCCGCAGACTTCCTGAAATCTGTCGAACGGACCGCCTCCGATTCGTCATACATTTAGGAGCACGAAGGCGCTCACAATCGTTCTCGAAGGAGATGGAGCCATGCAATTCGCCCTGTTGATCTTAGAATCCCCGGCAGCTTTCGCGGCACGAGATTGCGATGAAAACGATCCCTACCTCGGCGCCTGGCGGACGTATTACAAGGCCCTCGTCGACGCCGGCGTCTACGTCGGCGGTAATCCCCTTCGAGCTCCGGAAACTGGGACAATGGTACGCCTGAAGGAAGGAAAGAGGCACGTGCAGGATGGCCCGTTCGCGGATTCCAAGGAGCAGCTGGGTGGATTCATGATCCTGGAACTCCCCTCGCTGGACGCGGCGCTCGAATGGGCGGCGCGCTGTCCGGCCGCCTCTGTGGGCGCCGTGGAGGTTCGCCCCGTTTCGGTTGAATTCTTGCGCCGGGTCACGGGATGAGTGACCCGGGTCAGGAAAGCGCTCACCGGACGATCGAGCGCGTAGCCCGCGAATCCTACGGGCGTCTCGTGGCCTACCTTTCCTCTCACACCCGCGACGTGGCCAGCGCGGAGGACGCCCTGAGCAATGCGCTGGTTTCCGCGCTCACGGCTTGGCCGCGAGACGGCGTGCCGCAAAACCCCGAGGCCTGGCTGCTGACCTCCGCGCGCCACTCCCTGATCGATCATCTGCGTCATCAGCGCGTGGCCGAAGCGAGCGAGCCCACCCTGCAACTCCTCCGGGAGGAAACGAGAGAAATGCCATTATTGTCACCCGCTTTTCCAGATGAACGATTGAAGCTGCTCTTCGTTTGCGCCCACCCGGCCATCGATCCGGCCATGCACACGCCGCTCATGCTGCAGACGGTTCTGGGCCTGGATGCCGTGCGTATCGCCCAGGCCTTCCTGGTTTCGCCTGCAACCATGGGGCAGCGCCTGGTGCGCGCCAAAACTAAAATCCGTGACGGCGGTATTCGATTCGAAGTCCCGCAGGAGCGCGATCTGCAGCAGCGGCTGGACGCCGTGCTGGAAGCAATTTATGCCGCTTTTGGAATCGGCTGGGATGACATGGCCGGCGTCGACCAGCGCGGCCGGGATCTGGCCGAGGAGGCCATCTGGCTCGCAAGGGTTCTTCTGGAACTGATGCCACAGGAAACGGAGGTGCAAGGCCTGCTCGCCCTCATGCTCCACTGCGAAGCGCGACGCGCGGCACGGCGCGGGCCGGACGGCCGGTTCATTCCTCTTTTGGAGCAGGATTTCAAGCTGTGGTCTCTGCCGTTGATCGAGGAGGCGGAGTCCCATCTCGCCGCGGCCTCGAGTCGGGGACGCCTCGGCCGCTTTCAACTCGAGGCCGCGATTCAGTCGGCTCACGCTGAGCGCGCGCGCAGCGGCCGGACCGAGTGGAGCGCGATTGTGGTGTTCTACGAACAGCTGCTCCGCATCTCCCCAACGCTCGGCCCACGAACCGGTTACGCTGCGGCGGTTGCGGAGGCCTTCGGGCCCGAGGCGGCCTTCGAGTCCTCGATCAGTTCGATCCGGAAGATGTGTCCGCCTATCAGCCCTACTGGGCGGCGCGCGCCCACCTTTTGCAACGGCTGGGGCAGTCGGACGAAGCCGGGGAGGCTTTCGACCGGGCCATCGGCCTGGCCGAGGACCCGGCAGTGAAACAGTTCCTACTCAAAAGACGCGGCTGATTTTTTTCGCCCGCTCTGTCGAATTCTGCTCCCTTCACGCGTCATCCCTATAGAGGCGGCTAAACGGTAAAGTTGGCCGCCGAGGAGATACACCATGTGCCCATTTTGTTTGGCAACGGTAGGACTAATCGTAGCCGGCGCGGCCTCGACCGGAGGGCTGGCGGCGCTGGCCGTGACCGTGTCCCGCAAAAAGAACGGAGCCGCAGAAATCGCCCCGAACGTAAACGAGACAAAAAATCGAGATATCAACCAAGATGATCGAATTCCCGAAAACAGTTTCGCGCGATGAGTCGCTCGCGCCTCGCAACTAACTTCTTGCCAGGAAAAAGCGACTCACGTGTGAAGGAAGGGGTCTTAGCGCCGCTACGGACTCCGTCATCCGCTGGTCGTCGATTCTCGGCGGAAGTGATTTGCTCCTAACGCATCTACACGTTTTCAGCGGTGCGCCACTGAGGATAATTCTCCGCGACCGCCATGGGCAAATGGGCATACGGGATTATAAGCCTAAAAATCTAAATGACTTTTCGAGGTTGTGAATCGGGGCTTCGCGGATCGAAGGAACGGTCTGACAACGCCACCATGCAAATCGGCGAACTGCCGTCATTTCGAACGGCATGAGAGATCAACGGTTCGATTTCCACCAGCACCAGCCCGGAGCCTGAGAAGGTCTCTCTTTGAATTTCTGTATTCGCTCCGGAGTCCCAATGCACCGACCAGCTATCGGTATAACGAATGCACAGGACTTCCCGCCGGTGCTCGTGAAAATGATTCCCGCGCACGGCGCCAGGGCCGATGTCGGCGATGTGCATGTCTCGGACTGAGCCAAGAAATTGCAAAGATGAAATCGGCGCCGTAAAACTGCTCCCGCGAAAATCTCCCGCGTCCGGCAGCCGCAGGATTCTCAACGAAGGTTGTAAACTCATGGCCGCTCCCGCACGCGCCGCGTTCGAAGCCGCGGACTTCCCTGCGCATTCGAACAGCGCGACGCGCGATTCTGGCATTCCAGAAGGTTGGCCTGAGAACTGATTCGCGCCGCCATCCGACACACAGCGCAAGATCAATTCTCAGAAGCGCGCGGAGAGAGTTTACATCAACAGGCGGGTAGCCGCGCCAGCCAGGCAGGTTCGAACGATCAGGCCGCTGCCCCTTTCTGATTTTTCTAAGGCGCGCCGCACCTGGGTCATTTCCGGTGGCACGTTTCTGCCCTCTACTTGGAGCGCAGGGTTCGAGTGTCGCCGCTCCGCTGGGTGACGCCGTCGCGGTCGAGCCGCTCCAGCAGTGGCACGATGACGCGCCGGCTGCACCTAACCTCCTGGCGAAGCTGGCTGACCGTCGCGGGTCCGTGGCTGTGAATGTATTCGCGGATCGATTCAGTCATGCGCTTAAAATTCTCCGCCGTGACGACCACTTCCGGGTTGATCTCCACGGCTTCACCCGTATCGATCAGGAATCTGAGCGCCTTCTGCAAGACGGCATCCGGCGCAAGCTGCTTCACCGAAGGTGGATCGAACGGCTTGGCAGCCAGCGCGGCGCGCAGCTTCGCGGCCGCGGCCAGAAGTGGCGGCGGAAGCGCTCTCTCATGCGTCGCTCGGCGAATTGTGTTTCCAATTTTTACGAAGCCGCGACCGCACAACTCGGCGACCAGGAATTCGAACAGCTCGGCGAACGGCAGATCGGCTTCCAGAGTCGTCCGCAGGTCCGAGAGCGACAAACCTGCCTGTTCGGGGTGGGCGCGATGGCTCGCATCCACGGCTTCCGCCGCGCGCCGGCGCAACAACTGCCACGCCGCAGCGTCCACGGCCAAATCTCCCGCCAGAACCAGCTGCCCTTCCGCGGCCAGCCGGGAAACTGCGCTAGAAATGTCCGCCGCACTGAAATTCGACTTGAGCAGCAACTGCGAACGCCTGACAGCCCGGTCGCGGGAGATTTGCGAGGCGGCAAACGCAGCCGCGTCGCCCGGCGATTCGGCGCGCTGGAGCAGAAATTTAAGCCGCGCTTCGCTCCTCAGCAGCTTTCGCGCCGGATCCGGGTCGAGCACCACGGCTCCGGCCAAGGTATTCTGTCCGGCTGAATCGCGGAGAACTAGGCGATCCCCTGCAAACCCGAAGACGTTGTCTTCGAGCCGCAGTTGTGCGAGCGCCTGTCCTCCAGGCTCCAACTCCTTAAGGGGAGGATTGTGGGGAGGAAAGACGACTTTGGCGCGGACGTTGGCGCTGCCGTGATGGACATGCACTTGCGCGCCGTCTTTCAGCGGGCGGCTCGCTCGGGACGATACGTGCAGGCTGACGTCCAGCACATCGCTCGGACCGCCAAACTCGGCCAGCGTTATCACGTCTCCTCGATGAACGTCGTCGAAGGGAGCGATGTCGGGCAGATTGAGCGCCGTGCGCGTTCCCGGCACGCCAAGCTCGACATCGCGATTGTGAGACTGGATATTTCGAATGCGCGTGACTTTGCCGGACGGTTGGATGGCAACGCTTTGGCCGCGCCGCAAAGTGCCGCCGGTCAGCGTGCCGGTCACCACCGTGCCGATGCCCCGCAGTGTAAAAACCCGATCCACGGGCAGACGCGGTTTGCCAATATCGCGCGGCGACGTCGTGCCCGCGAGAACGCGTGCAAGCGCCGCTTTCAATTCGTCGAGGCTTCGTCCGGTCACAACCGATGTCGGAACAACCGATATCGGAACAACCGGCGCATCGGCAAAGGGAGTTCCGCGGAGCTTCTCGTGAACCGCGGCGGCCGCCCTAAGTTCATCCTGTATCAAGTCGACCTTGGTCAGTGCGACGACCGCGCGGGTGACGCCCCGGTAGGAGAGAATTTGCAGGTGTTCCTCGGTCTGAGGCATCCATCCATCGTCAGCCGCAACAACAAACAAGGCCACGTCGATGGATCCGACACCCGCGACCATGTTCTTCACGAAGTCTTCGTGGCCCGGCACATCAACAATTCCAACCATGAAGGATGGCATTCCCGGCGCGGAGCCGGGCAGTTCCAGGTGAGCGAAGCCCAGGTCGATGGTGATGCCTCGCGCTTTCTCTTCCGGCAGGCGGTCTGGATCGATGCCGGTCAGCGCTTTGACCAATGCGCTTTTTCCATGATCCACGTGGCCAGCCGTGGCCACAATAAAATGTTGAGGCTCTTTCATCGGAAGCCCGAACGCACCACCCCAAACCGCGGCCTGCATCGCCTGCAGCCGGTCAAATTGCTGCCCGCAGCGCCGCCACGATTTCAGCATCCTGATCCGGGAACACCGCTCGCAGGTCAAGCTTCAGCCGGTCCCGTTCGATGAATCCGACAATCGGCGGCACATGCGAACGCAGCCGCGCAGCCAATTCCTGCGGCCGGAGTGTTTCGTGGCGTATCTCGAGCGTCGTCGACGCCACAATCGACCGCGGCAGTGCGCCTCCCCCGATTTTCGACCGGCCGTTCCCGATTTCCGCCTGAAGCGGTAACCGGTCAAGCGCCGCGATGATTTTCCCGGCGCGCAATCGTAATTCGTCGTTTGATGTATGCAACATCGCGAAGAGGGGAATGCCCTGCCGGCTCTGCGCGTCGCTTGCGCCGTTACGGCCGGTCGAGTTCCGCAAGTAAATTTCCACGGTCGCCTCGAGCGCCGCCAGGATTAGTTTGTCGCAGCGCAGCGCGCGAAACAACGGCTCACGTTTGAGCGCGGCGATCAACTTCGTTTTCCCCACGATGATTCCCGACTGCGGGCCGCCGAACAGCTTGTCGCCACTGAAGCAGGCCAAATCCACGCCGCTTCGCAGCACCTCCCCGGGCGTGGGTTCGTGTTCCAGACCAGGAATTGTTTCCGTTTGAATCATGGCGCCGCTGCCCAGGTCCTCGACAAACGGGATTCGCTTGGCGCGCGCCAGCTTGGCGATGGCTTCGGTCGGCGGAGAGTCGACAAAGCCTTCCATGAAGAAGTTGCTGCGATGCACTTTCAAAATTAAGGCGGTTTCTGGCGTGATCGCGCGGGCAAAATCGCTGAGAGAAGTCTTGTTCGTGGTTCCGACTTCGCGCAAGCGCGCGCCGCTGGCCTCGAGCATTTCCGGGATCCGGAATCCCCCGCCGATCTGTATCAGCTCGCCGCGCGAAATCACTACTTCGTCCCTCAACCGAGAATCTCGTTTACGCGTCTTCCCGGGCGCGCCGCGAGCGACTGAAGATTCATCTTTGCAGAAATGCCGAAGGATCAGAACCAACGCGCTGGCATTGTTATTCACCACCGCGGCGCTTTCCGCGCCGCAGAGCAGCGCGAGCGTGTGTTCCAAGTACGCGGCGCGCCCGCCGCGCCCGCCCTCGGCAAGCCCGTACTCAATATTGTTGTAGTGCGATCCAATCCGGAAAACCTTTTCCATGACCGAGTGCCCGAGTGGAGCGCGGCCGAAATTTGTATGCACCAGAATACCCGTGCCGTTAATCACCGGCTGGATGCGAGAGGCCCGCAGGTTTTCCAACTCGACGCGCAGGCGGGAGAGAATGTCCTCGAACCCGGGTATGGTTCCCTGTTTTTTCGCCTGTTTTCGCTCCTGCTTTCTCAGCGCCGCGAGTTCCCGGCGGATGGCAGTCACCACGACAGGATGCGCCAGCCCGATATCGCCCAGCGCGAGCGCGAGTTTATCGACTGACGGAATGCCACGCAGTCCGGACTGTTTCATCCCGACACTCGAATCTTCGGCTTGCTCGAGCGCACCACGTGTCCGATGATGGCGGCGCAAAGCGCCTGATGGGCCGTGAGCTGTTTTTTTACGAATTCCAGATTTCGCCGCGGCACGCTCAGCAAAAGTCCTCCGCTAGTCTGCGCATCCGTCAACACTGCTTTTTGAACCGCGGTGACGCCATCCCATTCCGTGAATTCATTCGCGAACTCAAGATTGTCGCGGCTGCCCCCAGGTATGCAATCGGCCGCAATCAGCCGGCCGACTTCCGGGCCGATCACCGGCACCGCGCTGCCAAAGATTTCGGCGCCAACGCCGCTCGCGCGGCACATCGATCCCAAATGCCCAACGAGCCCGAATCCGGTCACATCGACCGCCGCTTTCAGCAGGCCTCTCTCGGCCAGCTCCGGCCCGACGCTATTGAGCTTGGCCATTACCGCGATAACTTTCCGCTCCAGCAGAGGGCTGGTCAGGCCACACTTGATTCCCGTGGTGATAATACCCGTACCCAGCGGTTTCGTCAGGATTAGCACATCGCCCGCGCGGGCTTTCGAGTTCGTCAGCATTTGCGCCGGAGCCACCATGCCCGTGACGGCCAAGCCATAGATGGGCTGAGGGTTTCGAATGGTATGCCCGCCGATCAAAACACACTTGGCCTCTTTGATTTTAGCGGCGCCACCGCGAAGAATCCGGTTGATGGCTCGGGCCGGCACACGATCTGCCGGAATTCCCATAATGTTCAGCGCCGTCAATGGGTGGCCGCCCATGGCATAAACGTCGGACAAAGCGTTTGCCGCCGCGATCTGTCCATAGGCAAACGGGTCGTCCACAATCGGCGTGAAGAAATCGGTCGTTTGCACCAGCGCGCGATTTCGGTCGATGCGATACACCCCTGCGTCATCTCCCGTGGCGGCGCCAACCAGGAGATTGCGGCTATTCAGAATCGGTAGCTGACGCAGAACCTGCTTCAGAGCCCTTTGGCTGAGTTTCGATGCTCAACCGGCGCAGGACGACAGCGCGGTTAACTTGAAAATCTGCTCGCGCGACATCGGCGACTACCTCCTTTAGACAAGGATTTCGAAACTTGGAAGTTGGCGGAGAGGGTAGGAATCGAACCCACCCCCCGACACGTCGTGTCGGGGCAACGGTTTTGAAGACCGCGACGACCACCAGGCACGCATCACTCTCCCGACAAATGCAGACCAGCAAGCGGCAAAACCGGAAGTGGAGAAGTGTAGCAGGTACCGGGAATTGCCGCCCGGCGATTCGCCGTTGCCGGACATCCGCTGGTGCAAACCTCGGCTAGAGCTGGCTGTTCAGAGTCTCGGAAAGTTCGTCGCGGTCGATCAAGCCCACGATTGTCCTGATCTTTTTTCCGTCGCGCGAATACAGCATGCTTGTCGGCATTCCCAGAATGCCGCCGAATTTTTCCGCGATCTTACTGTTGCCGAGCAGAATTTGATAGTTCATCGTTTCCGGATGGCCGTTCACGTCGAAATGCTGGTTCTGCACATATGGCTGGACGGCTTTGCTTCCTTCGTCGTCCATCGCGACGCCCAGGATTACCAGGCCCTTGGACCCATACTTCTGATTGAATTCAATAAGCCAGGGAATCTCCGTGCGACATGGCGCGCACCAGGTGGCCCAGAAGTTCACCAGCACTACTTTCCCCTTGTACTGGTCGATGGAGACGCTCGTGCCCTCGAGGGTGGGAATTTGCAACCCGGCCTCGGGCGCCGCGGCACCCGCCGTGCCCGCCTGCTGCTTCACGGCCTCGGATCGGCTGCTTTGTCCGCAACCGACCGCCGCCAGAGCCGCGGCCATCGCGGCAAGCAATGCCAATCTTAAAAGCGTGTTATTCATCTTCCTGAGTTCGTCACTTTACGAAGCTGTTCAGAAAACTCAATTTCCCCGAAAGCCAGGTCAGCCGGTTCACATAAATCAGCGAGCCCACCGCGAGAAGCAGCATGCCGCTGCAGATTTCGACCGCATGCAGGTACCGGCGAAAGCGCTGATAAAAGCCCAGGAATTGATTGATTCCCAGCGCCGTGAGCAAAAATGGAATGGCCAGGCCGGCGGAATACACGGCCAGCATGAAGACCCCGTGGAGCACCGTCTCGCTGGTCGCGGCCATGGCCAGAACACCGGCGAGGATTGGGCCGATGCACGGCGTCCAGCCGAAGGCGAACGCAAAGCCCAGCAGAAAGCCGCTGAGGACGCCGGCGAATGGCCCGCCGGAGGAGCCCTCATCCTTCCGTCCGCCGAGGTCGCGGAAATGGACGTCGCGGTTAAGCCAGCGAGTGAGCATCGGCCCCGCCAGAAAAATGAGCGAGACGGAAATCAGCTGCGCCGGACCGAACGTTCGCGGCGAATCGTCGCCCAAACGCATCCAGAGCGCCAGGCCGGCGAGCGCCAGCAACGCTCCCACGATCATTCCCGCGCGCACTGGAATGCGTCCCAGAACGCCGATCAGATGAAGGCCGAAGAGGACGATGACAGCTCCGGCGAACGGGGCCAGCAGACTTTTGTTTTGCAATAGAAATTGCCCGACGGCGCTGGCCGATGCGCCGAAAGCCACAAACACCACCGAGAAGCCCACCACAAAAGCGAACGAAGACATCAGCAGGCTTCCGCGTGACTTTTCGCCCCGCCGCAATTGTTCCACCCCGATTCCCGACAGCATGGAAACGTAACCGGGAACCAGAGGCAGCACGCACGGCGAGAGAAACGAAATCAGTCCGGCCACAAACGCAGCAAGAATCGAAACCTGCATAATCGGCTCCTAATCCCGATCGAATCGATCGGACACAATTGCGCCTTCGGACAAAATAAATCCCAGCGTTCAAAACGGCGGTCACTCAACTTTGGCGGGTTCGAAGCTCGCTGGTTTTCGAAGATTCCGGTTCCCAGCGAATGTCAGCGTCGCAGTTCCAAGTTAAGCTTTCGGTTGTTCCAGATGAAAAGAAGATGTCAGTTGGATCGCATTGTGCAGCGTGCGAAACAGCGGGCAGCGCATCGCATACATGCCGTGCACTCGCTCCACGGTTGGAAGGGCCTCCTCGGGCGCAACCAGCCTCATCTCCAGATGAATACGCCGGATCACCAGCACGCCTTCCTCGTTTTCCACTTCACCGGTTACTTCGCCCACGAGCTTCCCGTTGCTCGCATCGATGTGACGCGCCTCCAGCGCGCCTCCAAATGTGCCCAGCATTCAACCGGCGGTCGCGGCAATCACGTAATCGATGGTTGCCGCGTGAGATTCGGTCAGTTTGGACGGGTCGACTTTGTAGTGCTCGGCGATCGCTCCGTGAACGCTGAAGTAAACCGGCTGCGATTCGCCGGGTAAATAAGCGATGCGAAGAGGACCCAGCTTTCGCTCGATTCGCGATTTGGAAATATACGTAACTTCCGACACGGCTTCCTCCTGTGGCGTCGACGCCCGAATGTGACGCGGGCGCTCTACTTGTGCCGAATGTCCTCCGGTGCGCGCTGCCGGTCGAGTGGCAGAACTTGCACCTGCCAGTGGACCGGAACCGAAGTTGGCAGATAACAAATCTTCGAATCGCAGGCCTGGTATTCAAGTTTTCCCGCGACCGTAAAGGTTTTTCCGTCCGTCCCCAGTGAGCTGCTGAAATCCGCCGCCGAACTTACTTTCAGATCCTGCGCCAGCCGGAACTTCCCTTCGAATACGGATACGCGTTCCTTGATCGCCGGCAAGTACAGAACTTTCGCCCGCGGATAACTGACCGGAGTGAACTGCATGCCCGGCGCGGAGTCCATGACCAGCGCGATTGGCTTGTAGCCCTGAACGCCCGGGGAATACACGTGCACATCCGGCGGCAATTGCACTTCGGCGGTCAGAGTAATGCGTCCCCCCGGAAACGTTGTGCGGTCAGACTGCTCGATGGCCAGGTTCAAATGCGGCGCCTGGACGTTGTCGGTTACTTCGTCGCCCAACTCCGGAAAGAGTTTGCCGATGACGTTGTTTCCGGAAAATCGTTGCCGGTATTTTGTTTCAAAGAACTTTTCCCGGATCGTGCCCGTCGTATCGATGAAGAAATATCCGGGCCGAGCCATGCCCTTGTATTGCCCGCCCGCTTCCGTATTCAGCACCTCATAGGCCCGAATGGTTTGCGAATCGGGGTCGGCCAGCATGGGAAATTCAATCTTGCGCCGGTCCGCAAATGACTTCAGAATTTCCACGCTGTCATAGCTGATTGCGGCCACGGTGATACCCTGTTGCTCGAATCGCGCTTTTGCGTTTTGCAGCTCGACCAGCTGCCCTTTGCAGTACGGTCACCAATCGGCGGAACGGAAAAAGAGGAGAATCGTTCCCTTCGGTCCTTTCAAACTCTCCAGTGTTTGCTGCCTGCCAAACTGGTCGCGAACCGAGAAATCAGGCGCCTTCTGCCCGACGCTCAAGCCAATCGAGGTGTGCATCTTCAAAGATGCCACGTGAACGATGCTGCCCTCGAGCGTTCCGGTGGCCGTCATGCTGTCTCCCAGGTGGCCAACCGCTTGGTCTTGAGGGTCGAGGATGAAGATCTGCCTGGTGGTGTCGTCGTACAGCGCCAGCTTGGCGCTGGGCACGTCTTTCTCCGTGCACTTGGGGGCCTCGGCGAAGGCTTCCTCGGCGGTGCAGTTGCTGTTTATGATCACGCCGGACCATGACCCGGTGCTTGGGTTTTCAGTCTGCGCTGTCAGCGCCAATCCGAAAGCCAGGAAAAACATCGCCACGAAGATCGCCGGGAAATGCATTTTCATCGTGCCCCCTTTCTAAGCATTCCGCTTCAATTCCCTCAACGTCTGGCAACGATCGAGCACGTTAGCATGAAGCAAGCGGGCCGTGTCAGACGCGGACGCCCGGCAACGAGACGCCTCAAATTTCCTTCGATGTAATTCCGTATCTAAAATTATCGGGATCGAGGCAGTCCGGCCGCACGCCGTCAGATTCCGCTTCCGGATACATCAAGAAACCCATGGGGGAGCCGTCCGAGCCCGGCAGCGCAACATCCTGCGCGTAGTTAAAAGCAATCCAGTTCATCTCCCACGAACCGAACAGCCGCGCTCGCGCTCTCTTCACCATTTCATCGCTCAGCGGACGATTTCCGGGAGGCTCCTCGAGCGCCACCTTGCGCACGTCCGCCGGATCGACCGGAACCCACCCGCAGCCCTCGATGTGCACTTCCGCGCGGCAGTGCTGCGCTTTGGTCACATTTTCCGACGCAGCGCCCAGGCTTTTGTATCCCAACTCCGATTTTGCAACGCGGATGCCGTAAACGTCGCGAGCGGGAATGCCCGCGGCGCGCGCCAGGCCGACGAAGAGGGAATTAATATCGGCGCACTTGCCGCCCAGATCCTTCGTCTCCAACATGAAACGAATGTCGCCCAGCCCGCAGCCGCGCGTCTGGGGATCCCGGAACGTATTTTCGACCACCCATTCGTAGATCGCGCGGGCCTTCTCAACGTCGGTACGCGCGCCGCCGGTGATCCGGTCCGCCGTCGTCTTCACGATGCCGTCGGTGGGAATGAGCTTAGTCGGCCGAAGATAAGGTTGCAGCTCAGCCGAAGCGGCCTGCGGCGCTCTTTCCGTCGCGGAGACATCGACTGCATAGTCCCTGGTTGCGATCCGGCTGGTCAGCGTGAGCACCGGCTTTACGCCGGCCGGAAATTCCGCGGTCACGATTCCCAGGGCGTCGCCCGGGCGTTCGATCAGCTTCGCGCTTCCACCCTCGGCCTGGAAATGATTTGAGAGCGTGCGTTGATACGGTGTGTCCGCCAGCAGGGCCGCCGGCAGCCACACTCGGGTGGCCGCGGAGGAAGCGGAAACTTCGACGCGCGTGGTCAGTTCGAAGGTGCGCCAGCCGCCGGGCGCGGAGTTTTCCGCAAACAAGCGAGCCGATCCTGGAATCGCCAGGGCTGCGGAAGCAAAGCCTGCGGAACGCAGAAAATCGCGGCGGTTCATCGAAGTTTCCTTTCGTCCTGCCACTGCCTAATCCCCATGAATCGACATGGCACCCGCCGGGATGGCCGAAGCTTCGCCGTGCGGCTCAATGCTCCAGCTCTTCGCCATGCGGTTGCCGCCGGCGGTCAGACAAAAAAATGCCGCCATTTCGATGATTTCGGCGTTGCTGTAATACTTCTTCAGCTCTTCATATACTTGCTTGTCTCGGCCGTCGTCAAGCGTCAGAGTTCGCGCATAATGAAGCGCGGCGCGCGTTTTGGGATCGGGATGCTCCCAGTTCGGAAGCGCGCAACTCGTTTTCTCTTCTTCGGTGATGGACGCTGCCAGCGGAGAAGTCTGCCGCGCGCAGAACTCGCAGCCGACCATCTGGGCGATTTGGATGCGCGCCAGTTCCTTGATCTCGTGCGGTACGGTCCCGCCGCGGTGGAGCATGTCCCAGTAATTCGCGAAGGCCTTGGCCACCTCGGGATTGTGACCCATCGTCCGGTACCACGCCTGCGGAGGACTCTTGGTTACCTTGGCCCCTTCGATGACCTGGCGCAATTTCGGATCGTGGACATCCTCGTCGGCCACTTGTGGAATATTCGGAGTGTGCGTCAATGTAGCCATCGCTGCCTTCTCCATGCGAGTTTCTGCTCGTCGTGCGAGCGTAGGTTTCAAATCCTCAAATCTTAGGGCACGGGGTCTGCCAAACCTGGACTGAGTCCAACAAAAACCGGCGCACTGAAACGAAAGGCTTTACCGGTAGCCGCCGATCTGTAGCCCTGCATCCGGATCACAATCGGTCACGATATTTCGTGGTCGGCCACGGAATATCGTGAAAATACGCCGCGTCACGATATACCGTGACGCCTTCGCTTGATCCCCAGCCTGCTCATTTTACTCCGAAGCGTATTCGGGTGTAGGTTCAGAATTCTGGCCGCTCCCTTTGGCCCATCAATGATTCCGGCAGTCCGATCCAGGGCGGCCGCGATGTGGTCGCGCTCTTTCTGCTCAAGGCTCGGGAAGGAAGCTTCCGCGGTTCCACCTATGTCCGCGGCGATTCGGAAATCCGGTTTTGGCGGCGCGGCCCACGACAGCCGGCGAATATCGCCGGGCGCGGGAGACCTTGGCAGAAAAGCAGCGTCAACCGAGAGAACGGGCCCGGCGGCAAGCACCACGGCGCGCTCGATAATGTTCTGAAGCTCGCGGATATTTCCAGGCCAGGAATAATCCATCAACAGCTCCATCGTTTCCTTCTCCGCCGCCTCGATTTTGCGGCCGAATTTATTGGCGAATCGCTGCAGAAAGAAGCTGACCAGTTGCGGAATATCGGAACGGCGATTGCGAAGCGGGGGAAGCTGCAGCGGAAAAACGTTCAGCCGGTAAAAAAGGTCGGACCGAAAACGTCCGGCGGCTACCCATTCCTCGAGGTCCCGGTTGGTCGCTGCAATGATTCGCACGTTGACCCGAACGGACTTGTTGCTGCCCACCGGCTCAAATTCGCCTTCTTGCAGCACGCGCAACAATTTAACCTGCGTTTCCAGCGGCAACTCGCTGACCTCGTCGAGGAAAAGGGTGCCGCCATCCGCCAGTTCGAATCGTCCCATGTGCCTTTCCACCGCGCCGGTGAACGCTCCTCGCATGTGCCCGAACAGCTCGCTTTCGACGAGACCCGCCGAGATGGCGCTACAATTCAATTTTACCAGCGGACGATTCTTGCGGCTGCTGAGATCGTGGATGGCCCTGGCGATAAGTTCCTTGCCGGTTCCGGTCTCACCGGAGATCAGCACCGTCGAATCCAGAGGCGCGACTCGCTCCGCGTTCTCGAGCACTTCGCGCAATGCGGCGCTGGTGCCGACGATTTCCCGGAAGTTGTGCTCCGAGCGGATTTCTTCGCGCAGGTAGACGTTTTCTTTCTCCAGTTTGGCGTGGAGCGAGCGAATTTCCTCGTAAGCTTTCATGTTCTCCACCGCGAGCGCCACCTGGTTGGCCACTTCCTGCAGCAATTCTCCATCCGCCTCCGAATACTCATCCGCTTTGTTGCTGGCCAGATTCAAGGTTCCAATGCTCTTGCCCGCGACAATCAGCGGGGCCACGCAAATTGAGCGCACTCCCTGTTCCGCCAGCAGGCGCTCGGTAAACGATTCGCTCTCCCGGTCCAGGTTTCTGCGGATGAGCGGCCGCTGGTGGTCAAACGCCCAACCGGCATGGCTATCGCGCCGGTCAAGTTCTCTTCCAACCTCGAAAAATTCCGAGGCGTGCTCGTCATTCTGGGCAAAGATCAGCAGGGTGTCCCGCTCGGGGACGTAGAGGGTGATTGCCGAACGGCTGAATGGCAGGACGCCCTGCAAGGCCGTGCACACCGCGCGCAACAGCTCATCCTGGCTCAATTTCGTGATGATCGAGTTATTCACTTCAAGAAGGATATGCAGGCGCTGCTCCGCGGGCTTCGCGGAACTCGCGTCGTGACGAACCCCGGGCGCTCTGCGCGATTTCTTCTTATTTTCGTTCCTGGGTGTCATCGCGTAAACGCCTTTGAATTTTATCCGCGCTTGGCTGCGGCGGCTTTACGCACCGCGGCCAGACCGTTCCAGTCTTCCAAATCCTGGTCGGGCTTTTCCTTGCGATACTTCGCGTATAAAAGCACAACGTCGGGATCCTCGAGAATATCGACCTGCACGCCCTTTTCGCGCAGCATGTCCTCATTTCCTGAAGCGTTGGTCACGTCGCCGATGACCAGTCTCTGGAATTGACGCATGTAAATCAGCGCCGCGCAAATATTGCACGGCGTAAGCGAAGTGAACATGGTCGTCTGGCTGAAATCCTGTCGTCCGGCGTCCCGGACAGCGGACGTTTCGCCGTGATTGTACGGATGATTTTCCTGGACCAATGTGTTGTGGCCCTTGCCGAGGATCTTGCGCGTCTCGTTACTGATGATGACGCCTCCGATCGGTGAGCCGCCCTCGTCATAACCCTTCTTAGCCAGCAGGAACGCGATGTGCATGAAATCCTTGTCCGCCAGCTTCTGGAAGAATTCATCCTCGACAATCTCCGGAAGGCTGCGGGTCGGCAGGTGAGCGATCGCGTTCAGCACTTCATCGTTGACGGGCGTGTCTTTGGTAATCAATTTCTTCATGGCTGCTCCTTGCAGGGCCCAGCAGGTGCGACTGCGCGGGATTCAAGCCTACATTCTCCAAGAAACAAACTAAAAAAGAAAGGGCAGGCGCCGCGTGCGATTTGAAACGGAACGGACGCTTCGCGGCAGCTACTCCACTGCAGGCCAACTGACGCCGCTCGGCCGCGCGCTGTCCCGCCGTTAGTGTCAAGTAAGCACATTCCCGATCAATGAGTCGAGGTACTATTTGCCGCCGGCGTCGCGCGTCCATAGAATTGCGTTCTAAGAACCGCTCCGGTGGGCCGCAAACGGGTTACGCGCGCCGTGAGCAAGACGCCCGCGGACTACCGTTCTCAAAAAGTTTTGGTTCTCACAAGGAAAGCGGCAGCGCCTACTGAAGACTTATCCACGTTTCGCTTGACGAGAGGATTTGTGGAACCCATGGGAAAACTGTCAACGTCCTTCATCCCCGGGCTGCTGCTTGCTTTGGTCTCTCTCGCGCCGGCTCATGCGCAGACCGCGCCTCGCGCGCCTGCTGCCAACGCCACGCGTCAGCCGCCGTCATTCGACTGCCGCAAGGCAGCCTCTGTTTCCGAAAAAACGATCTGCGCCAGCGCGGAACTTTCCGGGCTCGACTTTCAGCTCGGCCGGCTCTGGAAAGCGCTTCTCGACGGTTTCATCGATTCCGCCCAACTGGCCCGCATGAAGCAGGACCAGAACGCCTGGATAGCTCTCCGCGAAAAGTGCGGCGGGGATGCCGGCTGTATCGGCAAACTCTACCGGGATCGTCTTGCAACTCTGACTGGCGGCGATCCGATGCATCGATTCTCGGGCGTGTACGACGTGAAGGACATCGGGCTCATCGCGCTATTTCCGATCGGCGATCGTTACCTCATCAACATTCAGACGGCGGAACCAACCGAGGGGAAATGGGAGTGTGAGCTCGCTGGTGAAGCCGCGCCTTCCGGGGACGATCTGGAAATCAACGTTGAGGGGATTGTCTTTCAGGCGCATCTGCAAGACGCCGCGACGCTCGTTGTGAGCGAAGGCGATAGCGTCTCAAAGGCGGCCTCGCAGTATTGCGGGCTGAACGGCACTTTCGCATTCAGCTATCTTCGAACTCGCCCGAATCCGGACTCTCCGACACAGCAGTGACGCCCACCCACTCGCTTCGCATTCTGGATTTGCCCTGCACGGGTTTTCGCCCTGGCGAATAAACAGAGATTGATCCGCGCGTGATTGCCGAAGGCTGTTCGAGAGGTTAATCCGGTTCGGAGGCGTTAATCGGCGACGGTCATGGGGCGTTCCGCGCTTCGGACGCTGGCCGCGTCGATTTGTTGCTTGATCTTCTCCGCCAGCGTTTGCACGTAGGGCTCGGTGAAAATGCCGCCCGGATCGACCGGCAACTCGACGACTTCCAGGCCTCCGGCGACGACGTTGCCCCATCCATTAAAAAGATCGCACACATAAGTATAATTCCGATGCGGCTTGAAAATTGTCATCTTTCCCGGGTACACGCAGGGGACATAGGCGTACATGGCGCGATCGTTGATGTCTTCCAGAAATTCTTCCTTGGACCCGCGCGAATTCCGGCCGAACAGGCCGTTGGTCTTGACGCGCAAACGTCCCATTTCTCTGTGGTGGGCAATTTTGAATTTTTCGGCGAAGTAAGATACCTGGCTGCTGAAACTGAGATGCGCCAGATTCGAACTGTGAAACCTGATTTTTTGTCCCGCCGTCCGAACTTTGTCTTTCAGCGTCAAGTTTAGCGCTGTTCCATTAAAGTTGTAGGAATCGATTGAGATCAGCAGGCTTACTTTCTGCCCGCTTCGGACCAATCGCTGCGCAATCTCAAAAGCCACTTGTGCGCCCATGCAGAAACCGCCCAGCTGGTAGGGGCCCGCCGGCTGCACGTCCAGAATTTCCCGCAGGTAATGCGCCGCCATATCCTCGATCGACTGCAGATACTTCTTGCTGCCGTCCAGCCCCTGCGCCTGCAAAGCGTATAAAGGATAGTCCGGAGCCATCAGGCGTCCCAAATCCCGGTACATCAGGACATTGCCTCCTCCTCCGTGCACCAGAAACAGTGGAGGGCGAGTTCCCGAAGGGCTGATGGGCACCAGGGACTTCCAGTCGCGCTGCGTGGTACCGGCGGAAAGCTTGCCGGCCAGTTGCCGCGGAGTGGAAGCTTCGTACAAGCTGGACAATGGGGCGGAGAAATTCAAATCGCTCTTCAAACGCGCGAACAGCTGCGCGGCCACCATGGAGTGCCCGCCCAAGGCGAAGAAATCGTCGTCCGGAAGCACCGAGGGAAGATGGAGAACCTCGCAGAAAAGATCGCGCACGGTTTCCACCAAGGGCCGTTGCTGGGCGGCGGCACGCCCGCCGGAAACAGCGGAGCCCTCAGGAACACTCGCCGCGCCTTCGTGCGCGGAACCCCGGAGAGACGTTCCCTCCGAAGACGGCAAGGCATACATGACTTCGTCGGAACGCGTCGACGCTGGGTGAGGTGCAGGATTCAGCCGCGCCAGCTCAAGCACTTCGCGTGAGGTATCCGCGGCGATATCCCCGAGAATGGCGTCGAGGCCCGTAAGCCATTCCTCGATGGTCGCTTTCTCGAACAACCCCGAATCGTAATGGCAGCGAAGATTGAGACCATCGCCCGTCTCGATGGCGTTCAAATACCACTCGAACGATTCGAACCCCTTTGGATTCGCATCGTAATCCACAGAAAAACCCGACTGTGGCAATTCGTGGGGCAGAAACTTCTTCACTCCAGTGAGCCCCGCGGAAACGGGCGAAACGCCTTGAACGCGACTGGCCAGGCGCAGGTCGTTCAGCAAGTTGACCAGAGTGAAGGCCGAGTGATCGTGAGCCGCACCCAGATCTCGTTGAACACGGTCCAGAAATGCGCCGGCGGATTCGCCCTCCCGCAGATCCACAACGAAAGGCAGAAGGTTCACGCAGTGGCCAACCAATTCGGGCTGGCCCAGAACCGGCTGTTCGGCAGTCGGCAGAGCTAGAACGAATCGGCGCTGCCGGGAAGCCCGAGCCAGGAGTATCGAAAGAGAGCCCAGAATCACGGCGAAGAAGCTACAACCCTGCCGAGCCCCCAGGGCGCGGAGATTCTGAACGACTGCAGGATTGACGATGCGGTCCAGCCGGCGTGCGGCGAATTGCCGCCGTCCAGAGCGTGGCTGGTCAGCGGGCAGGACGAGCGCCGGGAAGCCGGCGGCAAACTTAGCGTACCAATATTCCCGTGCCTGCAGAAATTCCTCGGACTGGGCGCGCTGGGCGACCTCCCGGGCGTAATCTCCAAATCTGCCTGACGATGGCAAGGCCAGCGGCACGCCGGAAAGTCCTTCGGAATAAAATGCGCAGAGGTCGTGGATCAGCACGTCCAGGGACCATCCATCGCAGATAATGTGATGGCCGGTCAAGATCACAACGGCCACGTCGGGCCCGAGCACCGCAATCTGGCTGCGGAACAGAGGACCGCCGGGCAGGGCGAAGGGCTGGGCCATTTCCAGAGTGATTAGTTTTGCGAGTCCGTAGTCCCGGTTTTCCGCGTCCGGCAGCGTGGAAAGATCGGTCACCGGAATTCGAATCGGCGTTGCCGGGGCGATGCGCATCACCGAACCGGATTCATCGAACGAAGTGCGCAACGCGTCGTGCCGCTCCACGAGCCGCTCGACGGCTCGAGTCAGCTTGGGAATGGAGATATTGCCCGTAAAGCGCACCGACATCGATTCATTGTACGAAGCCGACAGGTGATCCGAGAGCCGGGACGAAAAGTAGATTCCTCGCTGCGGTACGGTCGACTCGATTTCCACGGGTTGCGCCGACGGTTCGATGATCGCCGGCGCAGGTTTGGCGGCATCGGCCGCCGACTCGACAGGGCTGGCCGGGCAGTTGAAGGATTCAGGTTGCCTTGGCACCGATTTTTCCACAAGACTGACCAGACGCGCGATGGTCCGGCCCTGTTCGGCAACGATTTCTTCCAGCGAGGAGCTGGCCGGACGACCGAGCGCATTCTGGCCCGAGGATGCAACGGCCGCAGGAGCAGCACTTGCCGGAATATCCGGACGAACACCCGGCGGGGCCGCGAACTGGCCGGCGGGCATCGTTTGATCCAGATGCGCGGCAACCATGTCCACGTTCACAAACTGGTTCATGAGCTGGCTGAAACTTACCTTGACGCCAAATTCCTTGCGAATCGCCAAAGAAACCTGGGTCAGAGAAAGCGAGTCGAAACCCTGCCCCAGGAATGTCTCCGAAGCGTCGAGGAGCGAACGCTCGTGTCCGGAAATCGGAGCCAGCATGTCCAGCAAGCGCGCCGCGAGACATTCCTTGCGGCTCTCCCGGATCGCCGCTCGAGTGAGATCGGTCGCAGGCGTTGCGATGGCTGCCTCCTGCCCCGCGGCCGAGGATTCCGGCAAGGGCGATGGCGAGGATCGCTGGGCCCCGCCGGCCACCACGGGCGCGGGATCGACCCAGAACCTGCGGCGTTCGAATGGATAAACCGGCAGCGGGATGCGCCGGCGATCTTCATTCGCGTAGAACGCTTCCCAATCGATGGACACACCGTTCTGCCAAAGCGAGCCAAGGGCAAAGAGCACGGACGCAAATTCCGCGTTGTTCTCATGCGTATCGGAGAGGGTCGGTATGGCAATGCACGGTCGGACCGGGGAAAAGTGCTGGCGCGTGAGCGAGCACAAGGTCGAACGCGGACCGCATTCGAGAAACAAGTCGTAGCCCAGTTCCTGCAGGCATTGAGTGGCCTTCGAAAACTCGACCGTGGCTCGCGCGTGACGCGCCCAGTAGGCGGGATCTGTGGCCTCCGAATCCATGATCAGGCGGCCCGTTACGGTCGAAACAAAGGGCTGAGCCGGAGGGTGCAACTGCAACCGGGCGACCTCGGCGCGCAAGGGCTCGACGACCGGATCCATCATGGCGGAGTGGAAGGCGTGCGAGGTATGCAGTTGACGGCAGACAATATCCTGAGACTGCAACTGCTCGGCAAAAGCTTTTACATCGGGCTCCGGCCCGGATACGACACAAAGCGAAGGCGCGTTGTTGGACGCGATCTGGAGGGACAACGGCAGCAGCGGCTGCACCTTGTCGGCCCCGGCGCTGACCGCCAGCATCGAGCCGCGCGGCAGGATTTGCATCAATCGTCCGCGCAGGGCAATGATTCGAAGTGCGTCTTGCAGATCCATGACCCCTGCCAAAGTCGCAGCCACGAATTCGCCGATGCTGTGCCCAGCCATCATAGCCGGCTGAACTCCCAGGCTTTGCCAGAAACGCGCGAGAGCGTACTCAATTACAAAGATCGAGGGCTGGGTATAAAAGGTATCCTGCAATGAAATCCGCGCGGTTTCCTCGTCGCCGATCGCCGGGTAAAGCAGTTCGCGAAGGTCGCGGCCAAGGTGGGGCTTCAGGAATTCGCAGCAGTCATCGACGATGGCGCGGAAAAGCGGCTCGTCACGATACAGATTCAGGCCCATGTTGACGTACTGAGTGCCCTGGCCTCCAAAAAGGAAGACGATCGGAGGATCGCGGCGCTCGCAGCGTTTGCTGCTGCAACGCAGCGGGTTCGGCTGCTTAAGCAGTTGGGCCGCCTCGCCGGGACCCGCGGCAACCACAAACCGCCGCTGCGCCATTTGCTTGCGTCCCCGTTGCAAGGTGAAAGCGGCATCGGCAAATTCGCCGGCGAAAGCATTTTCGAAATACGCGGCTAGAGACCGGCTATAGGCATCCAGGGCCGCCGGAGTCTTCGCCGAAACCGGAATAAGCTGCAAGGGACGCGAATCGCCGCTCGCAGTGCGCAGCGGAGCTTCTTCCAGGATCACGTGGACATTCGTGCCGCCGAAGCCGAAGGAACTGACCGCCGTGCGGCGCGGCTGCTTGCCCCGGGCATAGGGAATGAGCTTATCGGCGATTTTGAAGGGGCTATTGGCGAAATCGATTTTCGGGTTGGGCGTCTTGAAGTGCAGGGTCGCGGGAATCTCTTCGTGATGCAAAACCAAAGCGGCCTTGATCAGCCCGGCAACGCCGGCCGCATTGGTGGGATGTCCGATATTTCCCTTGATGGAGCCAATGTGGCAGAACTGCTTTTGGGACGTCTTGGACTGGAAAACCTTTGAGAGGGCTTCGATTTCAATGGGGTCGCCCACCGGCGTACCGGTCCCGTGAGCCTCGATATAGCCTATCGTTTCGACGTCGATCCCGGCGCGGGCCTGAGCCATGGCGATAGCCTCGGCCTGGCCCTCGACGCTGGGCGCCAGGAACGAAGCGGGGCGCGCTCCATTGTTGTTCTTCCCGGTGCCGCGAATAACGGCATAAATGGTGTCGCCATCCGCGATTGCGTCGGCCAGCCGTTTCAGAACGACGATGCCCGCGCCGTCGCAAAACATGGTCCCGGTCGCGTCGGCGTCAAACGGCCGGCAGTGGCCGTCCTTGGCGAAGGTCCCACCCTCCTGGTAGAGGAAGCCGCTTTTTTGGGGCACGGTGATGTCAACGCCGCCGGCGAGGGCAATATCGCATTCGAAATCGAGCAGGGAGCGAAAGGCGTGGTCCGCCGCGAGCAACGTGGTGGAGCAGGCAGTATTCAGGCTGATGGCGGGCCCGCGGAGATCGAGCAAGTAGGCTGCGCGAAGGGCGACGTAATCCTTTTGATTGCCGTACTCGACAGCCAGCTTGCCGGCCATGCTCAGCAGGTCCGGGTGCGCGAGCAAATTCGTGGTGTAGTAGTGGTTGTCGCCGATACCGGCAAAGATGCCAATCAGTCCCTTATAGCGGTCGGGATCGTAGCCGGCGTTTTCCAGGGCCTGGTGGGCCAGCTCGAGAAAGACGCGCTGCTGGGGATCCATGACTTTCGCTTCCAGCGGGGAGATGCCGAAGAACGAAGCATCGAAGAGTTCAGCCCCGTCGATGATTCCTCTCGCGCGGATGTAGTCCGGATCGTTTCGCAAGTGTTCTTCAACGCCCGGCCCCAGCTCCTGCGGGCTGAAAAACGAAATGGATTCGACGCCATTGCGCAGGTTGCTCCACAGTTGATCCAGGTTTTCCGCGCCGGGAAAACGGCCGACCATTCCGATGATGGCCACGGCGTCGCGGGCTGGGTCGTTCGGGGAACGGCCCTGGCGCTGCTGCGCCGTGCGGCTTTCCATCTTTCGTACGAAAGCGGAATTGGGCTCGCTCTCGTCCAGGAAGCTGGAGAGCTGCGCAATGGTGGGATATTGGAATACTTTTACCGGCGGGATCTCGCGTCCGAAGCGGCTGCGATAGGAATTAGCCATGCGGACGACGGCCACGGAGTTGCCGCCCAGATCAAAAAAGCTGTCGTCGATGCCTACCTTATCGAGCTGCAAGAACTCACACCACACCGTGGCCAGCTGCTTTTCCAGCGCGGTGCGCGGAGCGATGTAATCCTGCGCCAGCAGGGGCCTTTCCCGGCGCGGCGGAGGAAGCGCCTTGCGATCGAGTTTCGCGTTGGGAGTGAGGGGAAACTGCTCCACGCGAACGAAGGCCGAGGGAATCATATACTCTGGCAAAACAGACTTCAGAGTCTGCAGCAATCCTGTTGAGGTTAAACCCTCCCGGCCGGTGTAATAAGCCACGAGGCTTTTGTCGCCGGGGCGGTCCTCGCGGACGATTGCCACGGCTTGCCTGATGCCGTCGATTTGGGCCATGCGGGATTCGATTTCGCCCAGCTCGATGCGGAAGCCGCGAAGCTTCACCTGATGATCAAGGCGGCCGAGGAATTCGAGCGAGCCATCCGACCGGAAACGGACTTCGTCGCCCGTGCGGTACAGGCGGGCGCCTGGAACACCGCTTATGGTGTCGGGGATAAACTTTTCCGCCGTTAGTTCCGGCCGCTTTAGATAACCGCAAGCCAGCCCTTTCCCGCCGATCAGCAGCTCGCCGGCGCCGCCGTCCGGCACGGGCTTCTGCGATTCGTCCGCCACGTAGAATTGCGTGTTGGCGATGGGACTGCCCATGGAAATCGATTCGGAGGAAGTGACTTTCTGAACGGAAGACCAAATGGTGGTTTCCGTGGGACCGTACATGTTCCAAAGCTCGCGGCAGCGCGGAAGCAGCTGGCGGGCGAGGTCGGACGGCAAAGCCTCTCCGCCGCAGAGAATTTTGAGATCGCTCTTTCCTTCCCAGCCCGTTTCCACGAGCATACGCCAGGTGGTGGGCGTCGCCTGCATCAGCGTCACGGCGTGATCGTTAATTAACTTTTTCAACTCGCGGTCGTCGCCGGCCTGCTCGCGACTAGCGATGATCACTTGCGCGCCCGCAATCAGGGGCAGCAGCAATTCGAGGATGGAGATATCGAAAGAAATCGTGGTGACCGCCAGGAGAACGTCCTGGGCGGATATGCCCGGGGCCTCCGCCATTGAAAACAGGAAATTCACCAGCGCGCTGCGGGGAATCATCACCCCTTTGGGTTTTCCCGTGGATCCGGAAGTGTAAATCATGTATGCAAGCTGTTCAGGCCGGCCGACTGAGGAAAGATTCCCGGACGGATATTGGGCGAAGCGATCCTCGCCGTCGTCGACGGCGATCACTCGCGCCGTGGTCTGCGGAAGGCTCGCGCACTTGGCGGATTGGGTGAGAACGAGGGAGACTTCGGCGTCGGCCAGCATAAACGCCAGGCGCTCGGAGGGAAACTTGGGATCTAAAGGCAGGTACACGCCGCCGGCCTTGAGAATGGCGAGGAAACTGACCAGCATCTCGACGGACCGGTCCATGTACACGCCGACAAGCTTTTCGGGGCCGACCCCCTGCTCCCTGAGGAAATTTGCAAGCTGGTTGGCTCTCGCATTCAACTCGCGATAGCTTAGGCGCGTCGCACCCATCCCCACGGCCGGCGCGTCAGGTGTGCGCGCGACCTGGTCTTCGATCAACTCTTGAGGGCTGCGGCCTAAAACATCGTCCTTACGCCGATCACTACAACGGTCCATTCACTGCTCCATTTGCTGGGTGATGAAGCCATCCTGGATTCTCCGACATAGACCGCACGCCTGCGCAAACCCACAGGAGCTAAACCTGGTGACCCAATAAGAGCAATCTCGGGACCACTCCAAATATTACGTAAGTATGACTAATCAAACATCTTAAGATGAAATGAGAGGTCGCCAGTTCGACTCTTAGGGCAAAAAGAGGAAACATTTTTTCTCTTTTGTGTGCACAATAACGGCATAGCACCTGCGCCGGGCGAGATCCGTCGGCGCTTTCGCCAGCGGATCCTTATCGGTAACGGTGTAGCATTGGGGATAATGGAGTCTCGCGAATCGCGACGGACGAAATACGCGGAAGAAGCCCCGAGGCACATGAATCAGCTATCAACTTCTTCGCGTTTCACGCTGCGATTGAAGTTACAGGTTCTTACCGATGTCAAAATCGGAGACGAAAAGGCACGATAGACGCGTGGGACTGCGAATCCAGGATACTGTAGCGGCCAATCCCGGAACGTCGCTGGCGAGCTACGCAGGAGAACCAGAAGAACAATGAAAAGCCATCTCGGTCATCCACAAATACCGCTGCTCGCAGGATTGGCGGCGGGGGCGCTGGCTCTGGCGCTCAGCGGCAGCGCGCCGTCAATTGGAACGGTGTCTGCCGCACGTCTTGGCGGCGCGCGGGTCTCCAGCGAACAAGCTCCGTCCGGACAGCCGGCGCCGAATGAGGAAAACGTGACGCGGGCGAGCCTCCCGAACGGCCTTCGCGTGATTGTGGTTCGGGATACGTTGGCGCCGGTGGCCACAACCGTCATGAATTATCTGGTTGGTTCGAACGAGGCGCCGTCGGGATTTCCGGGCACCGCTCACGCGCAGGAGCACATGATGTTTCGCGGGGCTCCGGGACTGACGGCGGACCAATTGGCGGCCATCTCAGCCGACATGGGAGGGCAGTTCGACGCGGACACCCAGCAGACTGTCACGCAGTACTTCTTCACCGTTCCGTCCGAAGATCTGGACGTGGCGCTGCACATCGAATCGCTACGAATGAAGGGTGTGCTCGATACCGACGCCCTGTGGGAGAAAGAGAGACCGGCGATCGAGCAAGAGGTGGCGCAAGACCTTTCGAATCCGCAATACATCTTCTACACCAAGCTTCTCTCCACCATGTTTCGCGGCACGCCCTACGCGCATGACGCGCTGGGAACCAAGGCGTCTTTCGACAAGACTACCGGCGCGATGCTTCACGAGTTCTACGAGAAATGGTATGCCCCGAATAACGCGATTCTGGTGATTGCCGGAAACGTCGAGCCGAAGGAAGTCCTGGCCAAGATCCAGACGCTCTTTGGCGACATTCCCAGGAAGACTCTTCCGGCGAGGCCGTCCGTGCAGCCGACAGCGGTAGCCGGGCAGATGTTGCAACTGCCGACAGATTCTCCCTACGGGCTGGCGGTGATTTCCTACCGGGCGCCGGGCTCGGACAGCCCCGACTATGCCGCGGTGAAGGTGCTCGGCGACGTGCTCAGCAGCCAGCGCGGAACCTTGTACGAACTTGTGCCCGAGGGCAAGGCACTATTCGCAGGTTTCGAACTCGATTCGTTGCCAAAGGGAGGACTGGCGATGGCCATGGCTGCCTTTCCGAAGGGCGCCCAGGGCGACGCGCTGGTTGAGCAAATCAAGCAGATTGTGGCGGACGACCTGAAGAATGGAGTGCCCGCGGATTTGGTGGAAGCCGCCAAACGGCATGAACTGACGGATGAGGAGCTGGGTAAGAACTCGATCGAGGGACTGGCGATGGATTGGTCGAACGCGGTGGCGGTCGAAGGACGGCAAAGTCCAAACGACGATGTCGCAGCGATGGAGAAAGTGACGGTTGCCGATGTGAATGCGGCGGCGCGCAAGTATCTGGACCAGCAGAAGGCGGTGGTGGCTGTGCTGACGCCGCAACCTTCGGGCCAACCTGTGTCTTCGAAATCGTTTGGGGGCGCGGAATCGCTGGCCAGCAGCCCCACGGGCAAAGTAGACCTGCCGGAATGGGCCGCCGCGGATGTGGCCCGGATCAATGTTCCTAAACTCACGACGCACCCTGTCGACGTGAGGCTTTCCAACGGACTGCGTCTGGTCGTGCAGCCGGAAACAATCAGCGACACGGTAACGGTGAGCGGCCACGTGAAGAACAGCCCCGATCTGGAAAGTCCAAAGGGCCAGGAAGGCGTGGGCAGCGTACTCGGCGGGCTCTTCGATTACGGCACGCAGGACCTGGATCGCGTGGCATTTCAGAAAGCGCTCGATGACATCGGCGCCGACGAATCCGCTGGGGCGGATTTCTCGGTTGAGGTGCTGGCGGAACATTTCGACCGCGGCGCCGCGCTGCTGGCCGACAATGTGCTGCATCCGGCGCTGCCGGACCAGGCTTTCAAAGTCGTGCAGCAGGAAACGGCCCAAGCGGTGGCGGGAGAGCTTCAGTCGCCCGACTATCTCACCGAGCGGGCGCTGAATGCGCAGCTGTTTCCGAAGAACGATCCGGCGCTGCGGGAGGCCACGCCGCAGACGGTCTCGGCTCTGACGCTGGATAATGTTAAGGAATATTACGGCAAGGTATTTCGTCCGGACCTGACGACGATCGTCGTAATTGGAAAGATCAGCCCGGAGCAGGCCAAGGCGGTGATCGAGAAATACTTCGGAGAGTGGAAAGCTACCGGGCCACCACCGCCGACGGACCTTCCACCCGTGCCCAAAAATGAGCCGGGGTTTTCCGCCGTTCCGGACAAGAGCCGTGTGCAGGTGAAGGCGGAATTGGCGGAAACGCTGGGACTGAATCGCTTCAATGCCGATTACTACGCGCTGAAATTGGGCAACGGCATCCTGGGCGGAGGATTTTATGCCACGAGGCTGTACCGCGACCTGCGGGAAAACTCCGGGCTGGTATACGCGGTGGATTCTTCCTTCGATGTGAATCAGACACGCGGGATTTACGATGTCGGCTACGCCTGCGATCCGCAGAACGTATCCAAGGCGCGAGCCATTATCGTCCGGGACCTCAAAGCCATGCAGACAACCGACGCCAGCGATGACGACTTGCGGCAGGCCAAGGCCATGCTTCTGCGACAGGTGCCGCTCTCGGAAGCGAGCGTCGACAGCATTGCCGGAGGCTGGATCGCGCGCTCGGTGGTGGGACTGCCGCTGGACGAGCCCAATATTGCCGCCGAACACTATTTTGAGTTGACGGCCGGGGACATCAAAGCCGCATACGCGAAATGGATCCGGCCGGATGATCTGGCCGAGGTCACGGAAGGACCGAAACCTCAATAGCGAGACTCTCGCAGAAACCTGCGGCGAGACTTTTTGACTTGCTTTGATTTGCCATGTCCGATGTCCTACAGGGAATTCCTTCAGATTTTAAAGTCAATCGATGATTGAGCCTTCCCTTTGCCCGGGTGAGAGTAACAGGGCACGCATGGAACTTAAAACCAGCGTGCGCTGAAACCGGGCGGCCTCCAACGAAGCGCAATCGGCTCGAAGCGAATCGACCGAGCAGTCTATTTCCAATCTCGCCGGTGACGGGCCCGGTAACGGGTTTCAGTAACGCGCCCCCGTAACGTGCATTGAGCAAATGCGCCAAGACGCGGGTGGTGGTTCGCTGCCGCCAGGTGCCCCCTTTCTTAAGCTCGGAGAAGGGTGGACTGCGTTTCAGCCGCGCCGAAAGCACACGGAAGGCAAGCTGGAAGCCGCGCGGCGGGCGGTGCTTCGCCGCGCGGATGAGGACCACGGAACAGGAGAATTTGACAATGGCGTCTTCTCGGGAGAAGGAAGTTGTAGTCATCACCGGAGCATCGGCGGGAGTGGGGCGCGCCACCGCTCGCGCGTTTGGGCGGCGCGGCGCTTGCATCGGGCTGCTGGCCAGGGGCAAGGACGGGCTGAGGGGCGCGCGCGAGGAGGTCGAGAACGAGGGAGGTAAAGCTCTGGCAATTTCCACGGACGTGGCCAACAGCGATGAAGTGGAAGCCGCGGCGGAAGCCGTGGAGCAGGAATTGGGTCCCATCACGATTTGGGTAAACAACGCGATGACCACGGTGTTCTCCTCGCTAAAGGAAATCACGCCGGCCGAATTCAAACGGGCGACGGAAGTGACCTACCTCGGGACCGTCTACGGGACGATGGCTGCGCTGAGGCGCATGTCGGTTCGAAACCGCGGAACGATTGTCCAGGTGGGTTCAGCGCTGGCCTACCGGTCGATCCCTTTGCAGGCGCCCTATTGCGGCGCGAAGCATGCCATTCGCGGATTTACGGATTCCCTGCGGTCGGAACTGATCCACGACCGCAGCAACATTCATCTCACCATGGTGCAGATGCCGGCGCTGAACACCCCGCAGTTCAGCTGGTGCAAGACCAAACTGCCGCGCCATCCGCAGCCCGTGCCTCCCATTTTTCAGCCGGAGGTGGCAGCCGAGGCGATCGTGTGGGCCGCGCGCAACAAGCGCCGGGAAGTGTATGTGGGAGGCCCGACGCTGGAGGCCATCGAAGGAAATAAGGTTGCGCCGGGATTGCTGGACCGCTACCTGGCGGACACCTGCTATGACGGACAGCAGACCGGCGAGCCGGTCAGCCCCGATCGCCCCAACAATCTGTTTGAGCCCGTTCCGGGAGATCACGGGGCGCACGGAATATTTGACCGCCGCGCGCGCGAACATAGCGCCCAGCTCTGGCAGACGACCCATCGCGGCTGGTTGATTGCCGGCGGGCTGGGCATGGGCGCTCTGGTGTGCGCGTCGGTGATACGGAGCAAGCCATGGAGGTGATTGAGAGCAATGTCCGAAGAGCGGAGGAGTTAGGCGAGGACCTCCGGCACGGAACGCGCAAGCATCTGCGCCGGCGGCGAGGGATATTTGGGCTGTTCCTGGCCGCAAGCGCGTCGATGAGCGTCATTGCGCTGTATCAACTGGGGATATTGAAGCGCGTTCCGCAGCCGCCTTCGCGGGGATTCGATTCGAACAGAATTACGGGATCGGCCAAGGCTTACTCCGTGCTGGAGACACCCGACGCGGTTTTGGCCATGAGCAACTATGCCGTTACGATGACGCTGGCCGCGATGGGACCCGCGGACCGGGCTTACCGACAGCCGGCGTTTCCGATCGCGCTCGCTGCAAAGGTCGGGTTCGACGCGACTTTAGCGGCGAAGTACACCTACGAAGAGTGGTCGAAATACCGGGCCCTATGCTTTTGGTGTCTTCTGGCCTCGGCGGCGACCGTTGCGGCAATTCCGCTGGCGGTTCCCGAGGCGCGCAGTGCCCTAAGGCGACTCAGAATTTGAAACGATTGCGCCGTCGGCAACCCCCACGGTTTGGCAGAAGCAATGTCTTCGAAGAATTAATCAATCGGCTTACGTGTTGGCGAGAAAAGCCATGCAAGGCGGTTCGGTTCTAAACCCGAGTTCGGCGCTGGCCCTTCCAATTTCGAACCTGTTTCTGATCGTCGGAATTGTGATGGCCGCGATCCTCGCGCTGGTCACCACACTGGTGCTGGTTGCGTGCTTCCGATTTCGAATCAGGAAAGGCCAGGACGAGCCGAGGCAGGAGTACGGCCGACCCAAGCTGGAAATCGCCTGGACGGTTGCTCCGTTCCTGGTGCTGCTCTTTATTTTTGCGGCCACGATTCAAGCGATGCAAGCGTCCGACCCAAGGCCCGCGGCCGGGGAGCGGCCCGACCTGGTGATCGTCGCCCACCAGTGGTGGTGGGAAGCGCGCTACGCCGACGGAGGTGTAATCGCCGCGAACGAGATTCACGTGCCGGTCGGCAAGCGGTTTCTGGTGCTTCTGAAATCCGCGGATGTAATTCATGACTGGTGGGTGGCCCCCCTCGGACCCAAAATGGACGCGATACCCGGACATCCGAATTATTTCTGGTTGGAGGCGGACGCCGCCGGACACTATCTGGGCACGTGCGCGGAGTACTGCGGGGCGGAACACGCCTGGATGCGCATTTTGGTGGTGGCGCAGAACGAAACTGAATTTGAGGATTGGGAAGCACGCCAGCGAGCGGCGCCGTCAGCTCGTTTGATCAACGCGGATGAGCGGGCAGGACAGGAGCTGTTCCAGCAGCTTACCTGCGCGACGTGCCATTCCATCGCCGGGGTGTCGGAAAACGTTAGCGTCGGTCCCGACTTAACGCACCTTGCCAGCCGCGAGACGCTCGCCGCGGGTGCGATCGCAAACACGCCTGACAATCTGAAGCGGTGGCTGGCAAATCCTCAGGCCATCAAGCCCGGATCGAACATGCCCGATTTTGAACTGTCGACGGAACACGTGAGCGAGCTGGTCGCCTATCTGGAGACGTTGAAATGAGCGACGTTCCGTACGTGCCGAGCGCCGCGCCTGTGCCGGAAACAGAGAGGCTAGTTTCCACGCGGGGCATGCTGACATGGGTCTCCACCGTCGACCACAAGAAAATTGGAATTATGTACCTGGTGGCGAGCCTGGTGTTTTTTTTGGCGGGTGGGGCCGAAGCGCTGCTCATGCGCATTCAACTCGCCCGGCCGAATAATTCGTTTCTGTCACCCGATACCTTCAATCAACTCTTCACCATGCACGGCACGACCATGATTTTTCTGGTGGCGATGCCGGTGCTTACGGGCATGGCCAATTATCTGGTGCCGCTGATGATCGGGGCGCGCGATGTGGCGCTTCCGCGCATGAACGCATTGAGCTTGTGGCTGCTCGTTTTCGGAGGACTGTTTCTGTATTTCAGTTTTCTGGCCGGCGGCGCGCCCGCGGCGGGCTGGTTCAACTACGCGCCGCTCAGTGAGAAGGCCTATTCGTCGACCAACGGCGTCGATTACTACTCGCTGGGCCTTTTTGCGCTGGGGATCGGATCGATCGTGGCGGCAATCAATTTGATCGCGACGATTGTGCTGTTTCGCGCGCCCGGGCTTTCCATCCGGCGGCTGCCGCTATTTGTCTGGATGGTTCTGGTTACGCAGACACTGATTTTGTTGGCGCTGCCGGCGTTGAACGCCTCGCTCGCGATGCTGCTGATCGATCGGGTGCTGAATGCCCACTTCTTTGTGACCGATTCGGGCGGATCGGCGTTGCTGTGGCAGCATTTTTTCTGGACGTTCGGACATCCGGAAGTTTACATCGTCGTTTTGCCAGCGTTCGGAATGATCTCGGAAGTGATTCCGGTATTTTCCGGCAAGGTGATTTACGGGTACGAGTTTGTGGCCGCCTCTACCGTAGCGATCGCGGTGCTCAGTTTCCTGGTGTGGGCCCATCACATGTTCACGGTGGGAATGGGGAAATCGATCGACGTCATGTTTGCGGTGGCGAGCATGTTGATCGCCGTGCCGACCGGCGTAAAAATTTTTAACTGGATTGCCACGATGTGGGGCGGAGCGATTCGCTTCACGACTTCGATGCTGTTTGCGATCGGATTTCTGGTGATGTTTACGATCGGGGGGCTGAGTGGCGTTTCCTTCGCGGCCTTTCCCATCGATTGGCAGGTCACCGACACGTATTACCTGGTGGCGCACATTCATTACGTTCTGTTCGGCGGAACGATCTTTGCGGTTTTTGCCGGACTTTACTACTGGTTTCCGAAAATCAGCGGCCGCATGCTTTCCGAGAAACTGGGCAAGGCTCACTTCTGGCTCATGCTGGTGGGATTCAATCTGACTTTTTTCGACCAGCATTTTCTGGGACTGATCGGGATGCCGCGGCGCGTGTTTACCTATCCCGATCTGCCCGGATGGGGAACGATGAATATGATTTCGACCGTGGGCGCGTTCGTGATGGCGCTCGCGGTTCTGGTATTCGGCTGGAATATTCTGGCGAGTTTGAAGCGCGGCGAAATTGCCGGAGACAATCCCTGGAACGCGTGGACGCTGGAGTGGGCGACCACTTCGCCTCCTCCGGCGGAGAATTTCGAGCGCCTGCCGCCGATTCGCAGCCGCCGCCCTCTGTGGGATCTGGCGCACCCTGAAAATCCGGACTGGAAACATGAACGCTGAACGCAGCATCGAGCCCCTGGGGATCACGGACGAGAACCGCTTGGCGATGATCCTGTTTTTGATTTCAGAAGGCGCGTTTTTCGTTTTTCTGATCATCGCCTACGTCTATTTCCATGGCGCGGACAAAACGGGACCGAATGCGCTGAACAGTTTGCATCCCTTGACGACCGGGGCGTTCACCACGGCTCTGCTGGCGAGCAGTTTTACGATGTGGCGCGCGGAGAGGAGCCACGCGCAGGGGCAATTCGCGCGATTTCGCCGCTGGCTCGGAGCGACGATCGCGCTGGGCTCGATCTTTATGTTTGGCCAGGCGCGGGAATATGTGCAGCTCTATCGCGCCAACGTCACCGTGAGCCGGAATGTCTTTGGCAGTTCGTTTTTTACGCTGACCGGGTTCCACGGACTGCACGTGACCTTCGGAATCATCGCGCTGGGCATCCTTCTGAGTCTCGCATGGAGCGGCGCCGGCGAACCGCGGGAATCGGCGGTGCGAACGGTCGCAATGTACTGGCATTTCGTGGACTGGGTGTGGGTGGTGATTTTCTCCGTGGTGTATTTGTGGGCTGTGCTTTGAGGCTGCGGCCATGACGAGCTGGCAATTTTTTATCGCGGGATGGGACTGGGAGCCATCGGTGTTGGCCGGGTGCGCCGCCCTGGTCGCGGCTTATTTGGCCGCCAATCGATTTCGTTTTCCGCGGCGCGGCTGGTTATTTGTGGCGGGGGTGCTGGCGCTCTTTCTGGCCCTGGTCTCGCCTCTCGATACGCTGGCGGACACGTATCTGTTCAGCGCGCATATGCTCCAGCACATTTTGCTGATTTTGATCGTTCCCCCGCTGCTAATCCTTGGCCTCCCGCGCGAAGCAATGGAAGCGGCCATGCGGTTTCCGGGCGTCGCGAGAGCGGAGCGGGCCTTGAGCAGACCTCTTTTTGCGTGGCTCGCCGGGGTCGGAACGATGTGGCTGTGGCACTGGCCGCCGCTTTACAACGCCGCGTTGGCGAGCGAACGCGTGCATATTGCCGAGCATTCCATGTTTCTGGTTTCGTCGGTGATTTTCTGGTGGCCGGTAGTCGGTCCGCTGGAAATCCGGCGGCTGGCGCCGTGGTGGGCCATCGTTTACGTGTTCGCGGCATGCACGGCCCACACGGTTCTGGCCGTTCTGATTACCTTCGCGCCGTTGGGAATTTATCCCGCCTACCTGCAGCCCGCGGACAGCTTTCACATTCTGCCTTTGCTGCGAAACGAGTGGGGACTTACGCCGCGCGCGGATCAGCAGTGGGGAGGGTTGCTGATGTGGGTGCCGGCCTGCACGGTGTATCTGGCGTTCATCCTGTCGATCCTTGCGCGCTGGTATCGAACGCCGGAAGCTGACACGCCGGAGGCGCTGCTGCCGGTGAAAGTGGAGGGGCCGCGAAGTAAGACGTAGCGATCAACATAGAGACCAAGATGTGGAGAGCAAGGCCGCAGAGAATGTCGCGAGGCATTGAAGCGGTGCAGCACTCCGACGCGCTGCGTCAATCGGACCTTTGTGGGGCAAATGCCTGATAAAACTCGAGCAGCGCAGCCGGGCGCGGAACGTTCGTCCGCCGCCCAGTGGGCGAAGCCTCGCGCTCAGCGACTGCCGGAGCCAACCTATGCGCCCGCGCTTGTGGCGCTCGGGGTTGTGTGCCTTTTGTGGGGAATTGTGACCACCTATCTGATTTCCATGCTAGGCGTGGTCTTGCTTGGAATCGGTGTGACGCTCTGGATTGGAGGACTTCGCAATGAGCGAGAATAAACCGGAAATGGACGGCCGGGCGCTAACGGATTCCGCGGCGGACCCAGCGCGTCACGATCGGCGGCGATTTCTGAACCGCTTAAGCCTGGGATTGGCGGGCTTGGCTTCCACGCTGGTGGGAATTCCGATAGTCGGGTTTCTGGTCGCGCCGCTGTTTGGCAAGGCGCCCCGGCTCTGGCGTCGAGTGGGGACCGTGGACAGTTTCAAGATCGACGAGATTCGAGAAGTTACGTTCGAAGATACGTCCGCGCTTCCGTGGGCGGGACTAACGAGCAAAACAGCGGCGTGGCTGTACCGGCAGGGCGAGGAGGAATTCGTCGCCTATTCCGCAAACTGCAGCCATCTGGGATGTCCGGTGCGTTGGGAGCCGCAAGCCAAGCTTTTCATGTGCCCGTGTCACGGCGGCGTCTATTACCAGAACGGCTCGGTTGCCGCTGGACCTCCGCCGAGAGGTCTGACGCGATATCCGGTGCGTACGCAAGACGGTCAGGTTGAGATTCTTACGAGTCCGGCTCCCATCACTTAGTGGTTCACGTTCGCTCGATCATGATGCACAAGCTGCGGCAAATCTGGCACTGGTTCGACGACCGGACGGGCGCCACAACCGTTTGGAAAGCCACGGCGGGGCACCCGGTGCCGCGGAGGACCGGTTGGTGGTACGTTTTCGGCAGCGCCACTCTGGTGGCATTTCTGTTGCAAGTGTTTACGGGCATCGCGCTGGCCACCATTTATGTTCCGTCGACTGCGGACGCCTACCATACCCTCGAATTCATTTCGTATCAGGCCAAGTGGGGGCACTTGCTGCGGGGCCTGCATTATTTCGGGGCTTCGGCGATGGTGTTGTTCATCGGCATACACATCTCGCGAACATTTTTGATGGCCGCTTACAAATACCCGCGCGAGATGAGTTGGCTCAGCGGAGCGGCGCTGCTGCTCTTCACGATCGTGATGGGATTTACGGGGCAGCTTTTGCGGTGGGATGAGGTGGCGGTCTGGTCCGTGTATATTGCGGCGGAGCAGGCCGGGCGGGTGCCGATCATCGGACACGCCATGGCACGCTTCATCCTCGCGGGAGATACCGTGGGCGGCGCGACGCTGACCCGTTTTTTTGCCTACCACGTGTTTTTTGTGCCGATGATGATTTTCGGATTCATCGGCATTCATCTTTCTCTGGTTTTGCGCAATGGAATCTCGGAACCGCCCGAGGCCGGCCGGCCCGTCGATCCGAAAACCTACCGAGCGTGGTATGAGGATCTGCTGAAGCGTGAAGGCCACCCGTTTTGGCCAAATGCGGCGTGGCGGGATGTTGTATTTGGCGTGGCGTTGCTCGCGGTTCTGGTGGGGCTGGCATGGTTCGTCGGAGCGCCGCACCTGGCGAAGCCGCCGGACCCGACGATTCTGATCGCCGAGCCGAGACCGGACTGGTACTTGCTCTGGTACTTCGCGCTTTTGGCGCTGTTGCCGCATGCGTTGGAAAATTATTTCATCGTGCTTGCGCCGCTGTGCTTCGGCGCGTTGCTGATCGTTCCACCGCTGTTTTTTAATCGCGGTGAGCGCAGCCCATGGCGGCGGCCGTGGGCGATTTTGCTGGTCACGGCCATCTGGATGACCATCGGAACGCTGTGGCTGGAGGGCGAAAAAGCCCCCTGGTCGCCCGATTTCTCCGCCCAACCACTGCCCGCAAGCGTGATCGGCGCAGCCGGCGGCCCGGTTTATCAGGGCGCTGAACTATTTTCGAAAAAGGGGTGCGAATATTGCCATGAAATTTCGGGATATGGCGGGCACCGCGGACCCGTGCTCACTTTTGTGGGCGAGCGGCTTTCGAGCGATCAGATCAGGATACGGATCGTCAACGGCGGAGTGAATATGCCGGCGTTCGGGGGAATTCTTACGGCCTCCGATCTGGATAATCTGGTTACGTTTCTGGATTCGCGCAAACACCCGGGGAAATAAACCTTCAACAACCTCTCCTGAGAGGGTCTACAGCGTATTCCTGCAACTTTTGAAGGCAATTGACGATTGAGCGCTCTATCTGCGCGGGTAGAGTAAAAGTTAGCGAAAGATTTTGCCGCGTGCACGTGCTTCTGGAGAATCGATACGGAGGCGGGCGGCTCCAGGAGAATGATGAAGAAAACGTAGACTGGAGTCGCAGTGACCTCCACAGGCTACCCGATCGGAAATCTGTCCGTATCGGCCTATACGGTGCCGACAGATTTTCGTGAGTCCGATGGAACCCTCGAGTGGCACAAGACCACTTTGGTTTTAGTCCGCGCGAGCGCCGGCGAAAAGACCGGAATCGGCTACACCTACGCGGACGTGGCGACGGCGAAGCTGATTGAGGGAATGTTGCTGCCGCTGGTGCGAGGCGCGGACGCCATGAACGTTGCGAGTTGCTGGTCGAGTATGGCGCATGCCATTCGCAATCTAGGGCGTCCCGGGATTTCGTCGATGGGCATCGCCGCGGTTGACTCCGCGCTCTGGGACCTGAAAGCGAAGCTGCTGAATGTCGCGCTGGTATCGCTGCTGGGAGCGGCGCAGTCTAGCGTGGAAATTTACGGCAGCGGCGGCTTTACGTCTTATTCGATCGGACAGTTGCAGGAGCAACTCGCAGGCTGGGCCGGCCAGGGAATCAAGGCAGTGAAAATGAAAATCGGACGAAATCCCGATCGGGATGTTGAGCGCGTGAAGGCGGCGCGAGAAGCCATCGGCCCCGGCACTGCGCTCTACGTGGATGCCAATGGCGCGTACTCGCGGAAGCAAGCGCTGCTGATGGCGGAAAGATTCACGGAAGCGAAGGTTTCCTGGTTCGAGGAGCCGGTTTCATCCGACGACCTGGAAGGGTTGCGGCTGATTCGCGACCGAGGGCCGGCGGGAATGGAGATCGCGGCCGGGGAATACGGATACGACGTTTTCTACTTCAGGCGAATGCTGGACGCCGGGGCGGTGGACGTGCAGCAAGCGGACGCCACGCGGTGCGCTGGCATCAGCGAGTTTCTGAGGGTGGGCGCGCTGTGCGACGCGGCGAACATGCCGATGTCGGCGCACACTTCGCCGTCGCTGCACTTGCACCCCTGCTGCGCGTTGGCTCGCTTGCGCAACATAGAATATTTTCACGATCACGTCCGGATCGAAAAAATGTTTTTCGACGGAACGATTCAACCGGTTGACGGGCGGCTGCATCCCGACGTGTCGCGTCCGGGGATGGGTCTGGAATTTAAGGAAGCGGATGCGCGGCGGTACGCAGCGTAGAAGATTTTAGGGAAACGGTGATGGACTCTGACCGCAAAACTCGCGTGCAACAGGCATTGGAAGAAGCCCGACTGGATGCGGCCGTGTGCTCGCTGCCGTCCAGTGTGCTGCTCGTCAGCGGGTACTGGCCCGTGGTGGGGGAAAGCGTGGCGGTCAGCGTCCGCGGCGGCCCGACCGTAGTCGTGGCCCCGGAAGATGAGGCGGAACTTGCCGCAACGGGATTTGCGGACCAGCTGGAAACATTTGAGGCTGAGACCGTCAGAGAGATCCGCAGCGCCGCCGACGCGTTGAGGCCCCGCTTGACCGAAGCATTCAAGAAACTCGGCCTTCGCGGGGGGCGGATTGGCGTTGATTCGGGAGCGAGTTCCCAGGGCGCGTCGTATCTCGCAATGCATCTGTTTGGCGATCATCTTCCCGATCTGCTTCGTGACCTGCTCCCCGGTTGCGATTTCGTTCCGCTCGATCGCTGGCTTCTTGAATTGAGCTCGATCAAAACGAGCTTTGAGCTTCAACGGATTCGGCAGGCGTGCGCGATCGCGCGCAATGCCTACGACTCGGGCACCGCTCAACTCCGCGCCGGGATGACGGAACCGCAAGCCGCCGAAATCTTCCGTTCGCCGCTCGACACAGCCGAAGCAGGCAGACCGTACATTCACAGGAGCGACGGCTTTGCCTTCTGCATGTCCGGTCCAAATTCAGCGAAAGCGCATGCGGCGTACGCGCGCACCCGGCGGCGCGTGCTGGAACCGCGAGACCTGGTGATGATCCATTGCAATTCGTATGTGGACGGACTTTGGACGGACATAACCCGGACTTACACGCTGCGTCCTCCGGACGAGCAGCAAGCGAGAATGCGAGCGGCGGTTTTTGCCGCGCGCGAGGCCGCGTTTGCGGAGATTAAGCCGAACGCGCGGGCGGTTGACGCGGATCGCGCGTCGAGACGCGCGATTCACGATCACGGCTTGGGAAAATACCTCAAGCACGGGACGGGGCATGGGGTAGGGTTCTCGCCCATGAGCGCCTACACCTTGCCGCGGATTCACGCGGGTTCCCCGGACGTTCTGAAGGAGGGCATGGTTTTCAACGTGGAACCCGCCGTTTATATCGAAGGTTACGGAGGGTTGCGTCACTGCGACATGGTGGCGGTAACTGGCAACGGTTACGAACTGCTGACGGACTTTCAGTCGGATGTTGGGAGTTTAACGTTGAGGAATGCTGGCGCCGTGCGAGCGCTGCATCAGCATTCAGGCGCCTAATCAGCTCGCCGGAACGCGGCAAATTCACCCGATTCAGCGGGTAGCGGAGAACGGACATGGCCAAGACTGTAGCGGAATTGTTGGTGGAACGGGTGGTGGGCTGGGGCGTCGACACGATTTTCGGATTTCCCGGCGACGGCGTGAACGGAATTTTCGAGGCGCTGCGGACTCACAAGGACAAACTGAAATTCATCCAGGTGAGGCATGAGGAAGCGGCGGCGTTCGCGGCTTGCGGATACGCCAAATATTCCGGGCGGCTCGGAGTGTGCATCGCCACGTCGGGTCCCGGCGGCATGCATCTGCTGAATGGGCTCTACGATGCGAAGTGCGATGGGCAGCCGGTCCTGGCCATTACCGGGCACACATTTCACGACCTGATCGGAACGCATTACCAGCAGGACGTCGACCTGGACAAGCTGTACATGGACGTGGCCGAGTTCAACCAGCGAATCATGGGCCCCGGCCACGTGAACAACATCGTGGACGAAGCCATCAAAACCTCATTGACGCGCCGCACCGTGAGCCATATCACCATTCCCAAGGATATTCAGGACTGGACGTCGCAGGACGGAGAGCGATCCAAAGCGAACATTCCAAAGCACAGCGCCGACATTTTTGCGGCCGCGCACCCGCTGCCCTCGCAGGAATCGCTGGAAGCAGCCGCGGAGATCATCAATCGCGGCTCTAAGATCGCGATCCTGGCCGGAGCGGGCTGCCTGAAGGCGCGAAGACTGAAATTCTGGAGCTGGCGGAAAAAATCGCAGCGCCGATTATCAAGCCCTTGCTCGGAAAAGCGGTGGTGCCGGACGACAGCCCGTACACGACGGGAGGAATCGGATCTGCTGGGCACCGCTCCTTCGCAAGACGCGCTGAAGGAATGCGAAACACTGATCATCGCCGGGAGCGGATTCCCTTACATGGAGTTTTATCCCGAGCCCGGCCAGGCGAAAGGCGTTCAGATCGATATCGATCCGGCGCGAATCGGCCTGCGCCATCCGGTCGATGTGGGCTTGACGGGGGATTGCAGAGAAGTGTTGCGCGCGCTGTTGCCGCTGATCCGCAAGAAAAAAGATCAGGACTTTCTGAAGAGCGCGCAAAAGAATATGACAAATTGGAATAGACTGATGGAAGAACGTGGCAACGCGCAAGGATAAGCCCATGAAGCCGCAGGTCGTCACCTGGAACCTGAACAAGCTTCTGGACGACGACGCCATCGTCTCTTCCGACAGCGGAACGATCGCCACCTGGAGCGCGCGCTACATCGAGATGCGCGGTGATATGAAGTTCTCGCTTTCCGGATCGCTGGCGACCATGGCGAACGGGCTTCCCTACAGCATTGGCGCGGCCGTTGCATTTCCCGGACGGCAAGTCGTCTGCATTGTGGGTGACGGCGGTCTGACGATGTTCATGGGAGAGATCGCCACGCTCGTGAAGTACAAACTCCCGGTCAAGGTGATCGTGATCAAAAACAATGTGCTGGGACAAATCAAGTGGGAGCAGATGGTGATGGAGGGCAATCCGGAGTTCGGCGTCGAACTCCAGCCTATCGATTTTGCCGGCGTTGCCAAAAGCTGCGGCGCGGCGGGCTATCACGCATCGAAGATCCCGAGCAGGCGGAAGTCCGTTCTGCGAGCAGGCGCTTGCAATACACAGGGCCCGCCGTGGTGCAGGCGGTGGTCGATCCGAATGAACCGCCGCTTCCGGGCAACGTCGACTTCCGAGCAGGCGATCAAATTCGCCGAATCGCTGGCACGAGGCGAGAAAGACAGCTGGAAGATTATCAAGATCGTGCTGAAAGACAAAGTTCGAGAAGTTGTTTAGCGCCGCGTGCGGAAGACCACGACGGAGATGACCCATGAATTCCACTGCCAGTCTGGAAAAGCGATCCGAGCCGCGGCGAGATTGTGGGCGAAGTTGAATACGCCGGGCGCGATTTGGCCCACCACATCAGGGAAGGCCAATTTCAAAGAAGTCTGGCGCTGATTGCCGGGATGTCCAGCGTGATTGCCGGACTGGAAGTTTCTTATGAGCACTACCGCGGCAGCTATAGCAATCCCGTCATGTACACGCCGGTCGTCCTCAGCGGCGCGCTGTTTGCTACCGGGCGTTCCGCGGCCGTGAGCCGCCGCGCGGCGCGCAGCGTTCTTGCCGGCGGTTTCCGCGCTTACTCTGGCCGATTGCGTGGTCGGATTTGGGTTTCACATCCGGGGCATCAAGCGAAAGCCGGGAGGCTGGCGCCTGTCCGTGTTCAACATCATTATGGGGCCGCCGATATTTGCGCCGCTGCTGTTTGGGACGAGCGCCTATCTGGGTCTGGTGGCATCGTTCTTACGGCGCGAGGATTCCACGGGAGCGCCGCGCCAGCGCGCGGCAAGATCGGCAAGGAAATTCCTGCCGCAAACGCTCGAGCAGCGCCACGAATCACCGCCGTCCAGGAATTGCGGGAAGGGCGGTTTCAAAAACATCTGGCGCTCGCAACCGCGGGCTCGGCTTTTTTCAGCGGGATCGAGGCGCTGTATTCCCATTACAAAAATAATTTTAAATACAAAGTGCAGTGGACACCGATCGCAATCGCCGGCACGCTGATCGTGACGGCGATCTCGGCGCTGGGAAGTCCGCGAGTCGCAAAAAAAATTCTGCCGGCGGTTTCCGCGCTGGCGATTGCCGATGGCGGAGTGGGATTCTACTATCACGCGCGCGGAGTGGTTCGCCGGCCCGGCGGTCTGAAACATGCCGCCTATAACATCATGTACGGACCCCCGATCTTCGCTCCGCTGCTGTTCGCGGCATGCGGATTCCTGGGCATGCTGGCCGGAATGTTTCGGAGAGAACACTGATGGTTCGCGACGCTCGCGAGGCATGGCCGATCGATCCCGACTCGGGTAAACCTCTGCCCCCGCGTGCGCAACCCGGATACTATCCAGGCTTCCGTACGCTGAGCCAAAAATCGTTTTGGGACCAAGCGACACGGAAGACGGTGCTCGCCCGCGTGGAGAACATTCCTGCCATTCGTTTTTTCTCCGCCGAAGAGGCACGGTTGATGGAGGCGGTATGCGATCGTATCCTGCCGCAAGACGACCGCGATGCGGAACACAAAATTCCGGTTGTGAATTCCATCGACGAGCGCCTGCACGAAGGCCGCATCGAGGGCTACCGGTTTGCAAGCATGCCGCCCGATGGCGAAGCGTACCGCCTGGGCCTGCAAGGAATCGACGCCGTGGCCAAACATATGTTCGGAGATTCCTTCGTCGATCTTGGCCCGCACGATCAGGAGTCTGTGCTGAAGACGCTGCACGATGGCCAAACCTCCCGCCGGGGAGGAGATCTGGCGGCGGATGCCCGTGCACCGATTCTGGCTTTTGCTAGTGCAGGATGTGGTGGGCACGTACTACGCGCATCCCTACGCGTGGGATGAAATTGGATTTGGCGGGCCCGCATACCCGCGTGGATATATGCGCCTGGAAAATGGCGAGCCCGAGCCGTGGGAGGTCAAGGAGCGCCGGTATGCGTGGGCTGCGCCCACCGGTTCACACTCCTCGCGATTCGAACATGTGGCGGGATTGGCCGAACACAGGGGCAGCCCCGGCCAGGGAGGCACGCATTGAAGGAGCCTCTCTTCGGCGCGTTCGAATTGCGCGATGGCGATCACATGCTCGGCGCGAACCAGCGCATCGAATTGCCCATGCGCCGGTACCGGAACACCGAGGAGGTGGATTACTGCATCGTTGGCTTGGGCTCGGCGGGTGGAGTGCTTCTGCAGCGATTGGCGCGCGCTGGATTTCGGGTTGTGGGGTTTGAGGCGGGTCCGTTCTGGGATACCGAGCGTGATTGGGTAAGCGATGAAGCAGGCTCCCATCAACTTTACTGGAACGAATTAAGGATTACGGGCGGCCAACATCCGCTCGCCCTTGGAGCAAACAACAGCGGGCGGGGGGTTGGCGGCGGGTCAGTGCATTGGGCAGGCTTCACTCCGCGGCTGCACCCATCGGATTTTCGGATTTATTCCGAGGACGGCGTGGGCGTCGACTGGCCGATTTCCTACGAAGAAATCCGGCCGTATTACGAATTGCTTGAAAAGGAAATCCCGGTTTCGGGACCCGCTTACTATCCGTGGGGATATCCGCACGGGTATCCCTACGGTCCGCATCCCATGGGAGGATGCGGCGATATTTTGGTGAAGGGCTGCACAAGGCTTGGAATCGGGGTGAGCATCGGCGGGCCGGTGGCGATTCTGGCGGGTTCACACGGCGATCGTCCGCATTGCATCTACCGGGGATTTTGCATCCAGGGCTGCAAGGTTGGCGCGAAGCAAAGCACGCTGATCTCGCACGTTCCCGACGGGCTCACGCATGGCGCGGAAATTCGCGATCATTGCATGGTGTCGCGCATCCATCTCGGCGGGGATGGCCGGGTTTCGAGCCTCAGCTACTTCGACGCCCACGGGCGCGAAAACGAGCAGAAGACAAAGGCCGTGATCGTATGCGGGTACGCGATTGAAACTCCGCGGCTCTTGCTGAACTCCGCTTGTCCCGGTCACGAAAACGGGCTGGCCAATTCAAGCGGAACTCTGGGCCACTATTTGATGGCCCAGGCGGGAAACGTTGTGCTGGGCCGCTTTGAGGAACTGGTGCGCATGTACAAGGCTCCGCCCGCGCACGCGCTGACCGAGGAATTTTACGAGACGGATCCGAAGCGCGGATTCGCCCGCGGGTTTGCCGTGCAGACAGTTGGGCCGTTGCCCATCGCGTTTGCGCGGCAGATGATGGTGGCGAAGGGCGCGTGGGGTTGGGGCATGCGGCAAATTATGATGGATTACAACCATTGGGGAGCGATCGCACTCTTGGGAGAGATTTTGCCGTGGGACGATAATCGCGTGGAGCTGGCCGACGAAAAAGACCGCAACGGAATTCCGGTGGCCAAGGTTACGTTCAATTTGCATGAGAATGACCAGCGGCTCATCGAATTCGGAAAAAACAAAGTGATGGAGATTATGCGCGCGGCGGGCGCGGAAGAAGTGGTGCAGGAATCGCGGTATGCTCACCTGGTGGGCGGTGCGCGAATGGGCAATGATCCGCGCACGTCGGTGGTGGATAAATTCGGAAGGTCGCACGATATCGCGAATCTTTTTATCTGTGACGGAAGCGTTCTGCCAACGCAGGGATCGGCCAACCCCGGCCTGACAATACAGGCGCTGGCCGCTCGCAGCGCCGATTATTTGATCGCGGAAGGGGAACGAATCTTTCAATCGTCGCCGCGCCGGAATGCAGAGACTCCGGACATTCGCTACGACCTTTCGCCGCCAGGAACCTGGGGCAAGGGCGTGCCGCGACTCACATGAAGATCGTGCGGACCGCCGTCCTGTCGGACCGCCGTCTTGAAGAGAACAGAGATCAGGTAAAGTTACTTCTGCTCAGTGACACGTACACGATTGTGACGAGAGCAAGGAATGCCCGAATTCACGTGCGATTTTGCCCAGGCGTGGTATCCGTTTCCGCATTTCTGGGAGCATACGGTTGGAAGCGGGCACGCGCCCCTGGCATTGCGCGCCGACTGGCAGGCTCAACTTCGGCTGGCGCACCGGGAACTGGGTTTTCAGCATGTTCGGTTTCACGCGCTGCTATCGGGGGAAATGGAAACTCTGATCTGCGAGGAGGGCAAACTTCTCTACTCATTTTTCAATTGCGACCAGGTGATGGATTTTATTTTGTCGATCGGAATGAGGCCGTTTGTGGAGCTGAGCTTCATGCCTACGGCGCTGGCTTCCGGCAACACCACCGTTTTCCGTTACCAGGCAAACGTCACGCGCCCGAAAGATTACCGGGAGTGGGCCACGCTGATCGAAAAACTTGCCGAGCATTGGGTGCAACGATACGGCGCGAACGAAGTGCGCGAGTGGTTTTTCGAGGTGTGGAATGAACCGAACCTGAAAGCATTTTGGACAGGCACCCGGCAAGAATACTTCACGCTGTACCGCGCGACGGTCGAGGCCATCAAGCGGGTCGATCCCTTGCTCAAAGTGGGAGGTCCCGCGACCGCGAAGAATGAATGGATTCCGGAGTTCCTAGATTTTTGCGGACAAAACAAAGTTGCCGTGGATTTCGTCACGACGCATCATTATCCGACGGACGCCTTCGGAAAGATTGGCGCCGACACCGCGACGCAACTAGAGCACGCTCCCCCGCACATCATGCGCGATGACGTGCGCAAAGCCCGGGACGAGGCGCGGGGCTTGCCGCTCTATTATACGGAGTGGAACACATCGTCAAATCCGCGCGATTCGCTCCACGATGAGCCATTCAACGCGGCCTATGCCGCGAAGATCGTGATGGAAGCCGCAGGCCTCGCGGATGGCTACAGTTACTGGACGTTCAGCGATATTTTTTCGGAGAATTATTTTCCATCGATTCCATTTCAGGGCGGTTTCGGACTGTTCTCGATTCACGGAATTGCCAAGCCGGCATATCGAGCCTTTGAAATTCTGCACCGCCTGGGCAACGAGTCGCTGAAGGTCGAAGGGACTCACGAAACCGTTGACTCGTGGATTGTCCGGAAAGAGAGGGCGGCCACAATTCTGCTGACCAACCACGCCATGCCGCGGCACCCGATCCGAACGGAAGAAGCGACTCTGCGAATCCGCGGCGTGCCGCAACCGCGCGCCGCGCATATCGAGAGGATCGACGAGGATCACGCCAATGCGCGGGGGCTGTGGCGGACGATGGGCGAGCCCGATTACTTGAGCGCGCTGCAAGAGCAACAGCTGAAGTCAGCTTCATGCTTGGTGAAGCAGCCACAACCTTGGCGGTACGACCGGCGTAATTTGGACTTCTCGCTGGCGCTGCCTCCTCATGGCCTCGCGGCCATTACCATTGAATTCGATTCGCCCATGAATTTATGAAAAAGATGGCGCGGCGCGCGGTTCACGCGAAACATCCCAAGGACGGCGCTCTGCTGCGTCGACTGCAAAAAGAAACCTTCGACTATTTTCTGTATGAATCAAACTCTAAAAACGGTCTGGTGCGGGATAAGACCGAAAAAGGATGGCCGGCGAGCATCAGCGCCACGGGCCTGGCGCTTGCCTCGTATCCGATCGGAGTGGAACGAGCTTTTTTGAGCCGTAGCGACGCAGTGAAACGAACGCTGGCAACACTGCGCTTTTTCGCCGACAGCAAGCAGGGAACCGCGCCGAACGCCACCGGATATCGCGGATTCTATTATCACTTCCTGGACATGAAAACGGGGCGGCGCGCCTGGAAATGCGAGCTGTCGACCATCGATTCCGCGCTGCTGTTGGCCGGCGCGCTGACCGCGGCAATGTATTTCGATCGCGACACTCGGGGCGAAGCCGAGATTCGCGCGCTTGCCGACGGACTTTACCGGCGCGCGGATTGGCAGTGGGCTCAAAACAGGAACCCAAAGGTAAGCCATGGCTGGAAACCGGAAACCGGTTTTCTGAAATTTACGTGGGAGGGCTACAGCGAGGCGCTGCTGCTGTACGTGCTGGGCCTTGGATCGCCTACGTATCCTCTTCCCGATACGAGTTATCCGGCCTGGTGTTCAACCTACGCCTGGAAAACGATCTATGGCATCGATTTTCTGTACGCCGGTCCGCTCTTCATTCATCAATTCTCGCACTTGTGGATCGATTTCGCCGGCATTCAGGACGATTTCATGCGCGAGAAAGGAATCGACTATGCCAAAAATACCAGGAGGGCGACGCTCATCCAGCAGCAATACGCCATTCGCAATCCTCATCATTTTACCGATTACGGAAAATATTGCTGGGGAATAACGGCGAGCGATGGCCCTGGCCCGACGACGCTCCGCATTGCGGGAATTGAAAGGACGTTCTTCGATTACATCGCTCGCGGCGTACCTTACGGCCCGGATGACGGCACCGTGGCGCCGTGGGTGGTCGCGGCGTCGCTTCCGTTTGCGCCGGAAATCGTATTGCCCACGATCCGACACTTTACCGCATTGCGTTTGCGGGAAATGAATCCGTACGGATTCAAGGCTACGTACAATCCTACTTTCCCCGCCAATGACCGCCAGTCTTTCGGATGGGTGACTCCATATCATTTCGGATTGGATCAGGGACCGGTGGTCATGATGATTGAAAACTATCGGAGCGGCTTGCTCTGGCGGCTGATGAAGCGTTGCCCCTACCTGATCAGGGGACTGCGCCGCGCCGGCTTTCGCGGAGGGTGGCTCGACCGGGCAGGAAAATCGGCCGCCGATCACGGATGAGGCGGGAGATTGCGCATCCTGTGGCGGTAATCGCGTGAATTGAGTAGAATCCGCGGCAGAACCCAACTCCAATCGCGCTAGCGGCCTGGTCACACGGCAAGACCGGGGAAAAACATGAAACCTGTTGCGTCCACGGGCGGGAGAACGGCAGCGGGTCCGGCGCCCGTTTCAGAGATTGACATTCTGTGGCTGACGGCCGGGCTGGGTTGCGACGGAGATACGATTGCCATTACGGCGGCGACGCAGCCAAGCATCGAAGACTTGGTCCTCGGGACTTTTCCGTGGATTCCTAAAATCAAATTTCACAACCCCTTCCTGGCCTACGAAAATGGAGACGAATTCGTCCGTTTTTTTCGCGACGCGGCTGAGGGAAAGCTTGCTCCGTTCATCTTGGTGATTGAAGGCTCAATTCCAAACGAAAAAAATAAAAAGGATGGCTACTGGGCCAGCTTCGGCACAGATCCAAAAACCGGGCAACCAATCACGACATGCGATTGGATCGATCATCTGGCGCCGAGGGCCTGGGCGGTGGTTGCTGCAGGCACGTGCGCGACGTATGGCGGGATTCATGCCATGGAGGGAAACCCCACCGGATGCATGGGCCTGGCGGATTATCTGGGTTGGGAATGGAAAACGGGTTCGGGCATTCCCATCGTTTGCGTCCCGGGATGCCCGGTGCAGCCTGACAATTTCACGGAAGTTCTTTTGTACCTGCTGAACATGGCGGCGGGGCGCGCGCCGATGATTCCTTTGGACGAGGCGCTGCGTCCGACGTGGCTGTTCGGGTCGACGGTGCATGAGGGATGCGATCGCGGCGGATATTACGAGCAGGCGCAGTTCGCGGAGGAATACGGATCGCCGACCTGCATTGTGAAGCTCGGGTGCTGGGGGCCGGTGGTGCAATGCAACGTCGGCAAACGCGGATGGATGGGTGGAATCGGGGGATGCCCGAACGTCGGGGGAATTTGCATTGGCTGCACCATGCCGGGGTTTCCGGACAAATTCATGCCGTTCATGAACCAGCCGCCGGGCTCGCTGCTCTCTTCGAGCGCGGTGATGACTTACGGTCGCGCCATTCACGCGCTGCGGAGATTCACACAGGCTTCGCTGAATAAGGAACCACCGTGGCGGGGCCGCGCGAACGAGTGAATGGTTGCGGGCGGCAGCTCGGAGCAAGGCAACGTGGGAACAAGTCAAGAGAATCTACTTCCTAGTACTACTGTGTTATAAACAATCACAAGCGCCTTCGGTAACAAAACGGGCAGCAGGGGAGTTGCTCGATAAGATGTCTGGCAATCTGAATTCGTAGGGTCGCGATGGAAAGAGGATTGTGACGTTCAACACGCACGCGGTGAGCCGCGAGGATGGAACTCAGGCGGAAGTTTCGTGGCGCGTAAGTCCAGTCGACCGGCGCTTGCGGAGGGGGAAAAACGACTTCTTTCCGCGACGAGGAAGCCGTAAGCGGCGATGCATAACGTGGCGTGATGATGAAAACCTCGCCAGCCCCGACCTTCGTAATGTCCCAGTCCCAACTCTTGCTTCAGCTCTTGGTAGTCGCGTTCGATAATCCAACGATGTTTCGCTCGTTTTACCAACTCTCTCAGTGGGGTACGGGCCGCGAAAGTAGAAAGCCAGTACTTGGTCGGTTCGCTCTCCCGCTCCGGCCATTCGATCAACAACCATTCTTCGTCACGAGGTTCGCTTCGCCAATAGTCCCGATGAGCAGGTCGCACTCGCAGTGCCGCAAAACGGGAGCGCAATTTCTGCTTCGTGCCCTGACGCCAGGAGACCGCTCTCCAATCCTTGGCCGGCAAGGAAAGAGCCACTTGTTGGACAGAAACCGGTTGATGTTTTCTATCCCGGCGCAGCAATTTCGGGGGGCGCCCCAGACCGCTTCCTGGTTTTGCCGGGAGGGGAGTTTCTCCAGGTCGCCAAACCGTCGTGTGCCCGCGCACGCCAACAACATACGGTAGGCCCCATTCGCTAAGCTGTTCCCGAAACTTAGTTTCATCGCCATACGCTGCATCGGCCAACACCGGCGCAGCGGGAACTTTATCTGCCAGCGCTTGGCGAATCTGTCCGAGGGCAATCACCGGCTTGGTTGCAAACGAGATCTGTTCCGGAACACCCGCTTTCTTGCGACGCTTCTGGTCCTGGGCCCAGGTTTCCGGTAAATACAAACGGTACGCGATGGGCAGGCTGGCGTGCTCGGTGGCAATCGACAGGCTTACCGCCACACGACAATTTTCCTGCTTCCCTAACTGTCCGCAGTACTGGTGCGTCACTCCGACGGAGTGCGTTCCTTTCTTGGGGAAGCCGGTGTCGTCCACAATCCAAGCGATCACCGGTCCGTTGCGCTTCATGGCGGGTAGGACGGAGTGGCGCACCTGCTCGAGCAAAGCTTCGTCACTCCACGGAGCATCCGCTACCAAATGATGGAGCGATTGATGCGTCTGCCGCACATTGTCCGGAGCCAGCCGTGCCGCCATGGGTTCGACGCTCTTACGTTCCCCGGGCAGAAGCAGACCTTTACAATACGATTTCAGCGGTTCCACGCGATCGGCGTGCTCTGCGGCTTGCGCCAGGCTGTTGAGATACGCCGCGAAGCGTTGCTGTTGTGCGCCTGGCGCCGAAGGATTGGCGCTCATGCCGACAGAGTGTAGGCAGAACGGGTGCAATCGCTACGACTTTTTGCAGGAAATGTGCCTTACTTTATAACACAGTAGTACTAGCAGTTTGTTGAAAAATGCAGTTCTTCTGCAACTTTAATTCACAAAACTCGTCTGAAGTAAGAAGGTCCAGGAGACGAGCGAATGCGCGAGCTTGAGGATCTTTTTCAGATCCGTTGTCATTTTGAGTGCAAAGAGCCGGTCCTGGTCGAGGACGTAAACCTGGCCACTCACCTGTACCACATCGCGCAGGAAGCGGTGAACAATGGGATCCGCCACGGCAAATCCAAAAATATAGTGATTAGCCTGACGAAGAAAGATGGAACGGGAATCCTGAGGATTCAGGATGACGGAGATGGATTCGCGCCAAAGCAAACCAGCCAACCGGGAGTGGGCCTGAGCATCATGAGCTACCGAGCCGATTTGGTGGGAGGATCCCTGAAGGTTCAGGCGAATGAAGGCCGCGGAGTCACGGTGACCTGCGTGTTTCCCATTCGCAGTCTTGAATAGGAGCGGAAATCCAATGGCGACCAAACCGCAACTCGCTTCCCAGACGAAGAAATACCGGGTGCTGTTGGTCGACGATCACCCGATCGTGCGACAGGGACTTGCCTTGCTGATCGACCGCGAAACGGATTTATCCGTGTGCGGCGAAGCCGAGGGAGCGCGTTCCGCATTTCATGCGATTACGACGTTGCGGCCCGATGTGGTGGTGCTGGACATTTCCCTGTCCGGCCCTGACGGCCTTGACGTGCTCAAGGAAATACGCGCAAAGACGGTGACTCTGCCGGTTTTAATTCTTTCCATGCACGACGAATCCATTTACGCGGAGCGCGCCATGCGCGCTGGGGCAAACGGCTACATCATGAAGCAGGAAGCGACCGAGAAAGTACTGATCGCCATTCGACGCATTCTGCAGGGCCAGGTGTACCTCAGCGACCGGCTGACAAACTCGATGCTGCGGCAGTACGTGCACGGGGCCTTGCCGGCGGAGGGTTCGCCGCTCGTCCATTTAACGGACAGAGAATTGGAAGTCTTTCGGCTGATCGGAGAGGGCCACGGAACCCGCCAGATTGCCGACGAACTGCACGTCAGCGTGAAGACTATTGAGTCCTACCAGGCGCACATCAAAGAAAAACTGGCGCTGCGGAACTCGCGCGAACTCCTACAGCACGCGATCGAGTGGAACATGAATCTGAGCAGCGGACACTAGTCAGTCGATTCAAGACGCGCATCAGGGATTCCCCGATAGCATCTCTCGACCATCCCCGGTCATGAATACCGCATTCGCCTGATTGTACCGGCGATTCCACTGCTGTAATCCTCGGTGTTGAAAGTTTGGATCGAAGATTGTCCGGATTGCAATTCGTCCTTCGCACGGGAACTTGGGTCAATCCCTGAATTCGCCGCGTACCGGGGATTCTAAGATGCCATTTGAAAATACGGTTTAAGCGGATTGTTTTTTTGCCGGGAGATCCCCGCACCCCGAGAGTCGGAGTAGGGATCATGATTGCTCACAACCCCCTCCACGGATCCGGACAAGCGGCACTACCGCATCCGGCTCTTGCCTCAGGTAATGACGCCCATGCGACGCAGGGGATAGGGATGACAGACAGTAGGCACTGGCAACCAGCGGTTGATGAGGCGCCCCATGCGATCCCAAGGGATGCGACCGTTCTGGCTGCGCCGCGACAGCGCGCGATGCCAGAGCCAGCCCACTTGGGACCGAAACAGCCACAGCGCCGCGGTATTCATGGGCACTCCGTAATACCGGATATGTCCACGCACCACCGCTTGCAACCACTGACCCAGTTCAGGGATGGGTTCGTGCATGCGCAGCTGAAGGTTAACTTTCACCTCCTTCAGCTTCGCTTGCAACCTTTTGCGGATCGTCTGCCGCAGCACCGTGAATCGTCCATTACTCCTCTTCTTTATGCAGATGTGCGTAAAGCCGAGGAAGTTGAACGTCTCGGGCTTCCCTTCTCCACGCATCTTCCGATTCGCGGCCGCGCACGGCCCGAATTCCAGAAGGCGCGTTTTCTCGGGATGCAGTTCCAGGTTGAACTTCCGCATTCTCTCGGAAAGCTCCGCCCGAAACTGTTGGGCATCCGCTTCGATCTGAAAACCCAGGACGATGTCGTCAGCGAATCGCACCATGATCACGTCCCCGTGCGCACGCTTTCGTCGCCATACTTGGGCCCACAGGTCGAAGACGTAGTGAAGGTAGAGGTTGGCCAGCAATGGCGAGGCACTCCCGCCCTGCGGTGTTCCTTCCTCCACGACTATCCGCTTCCCATCCTCCAACACGCCGGCCTTCAACCATTTCTGGATGAGCCGCACGACGCGCCGGTCTGCGATCCGATGCTCGACGAATTTCACCAGCCATTCGTGAGAAATTCCATCGAAAAAGCCTTTGATATCCAAATCGAGCACCCAGTTCACTCTTTTCGTCAGCAATCCCGTATACAGAGCGTCCAGCGCTTGATGCTGGCTGCGCCCTGGCCGGAACCCGTACGAAAATCCGAGAAAGTCCGTTTCGCAGATAGCGTTCAGCACCTCGACCGCCGCGCGCTGGACGATTTTGTCTTCCAGCGCAGTCACTCCGAGCGGCCTCTGCCGCCCGTCGGCCTTGGGGATGTACACCCTCCGCACCGGCTTGGCTCGGTACGCTTCTCGCTTCAGCCTTTCGGAAAGGTCCTGGAGATTCACTTCCAGTCGTTCACCGTAGTGCCGCCACGTCTCCCCGTCCGCGCCTGGTGCGGCTTCCTTCTTCAGACGAAAGTATGCCATCCGAAGCGTCTCGAGGTTATAGATGTGGTGCAAGAGCGCCGTGAACCGCAACTTCCTATCCTTCTTTGCTGCTTGACGTACCCGCTCCAGCGCACTGGGCGCGTTGCTCCGGCTCGGTGTCCGGGACGCGTTTTGCTGTGGCAGGTTCCCTTTGGCCAACCCCCTTCCCTCCGCCCTCTTCGCCGCCGGTTGCCCGGCATTGTTCGAGGGCTTCTCAGGTACTACGGGGCGGTCCGACTTCCCAGGTCCGTTCATCATCGGCGTACGTCCTTAGACTTCCCGATGCGGCCCAGGGCAGCTGCGGCCCTGGGCGGTCCTGGGATCTCCCGGTTCCCGCGCAAGGTGTTTCCGTACGTGCACGGGGTCTCTGACCGCGCGGGACTCTGGCACACCTCGCGATATCGGTGTGCCCGATTTTGCCTTCCGCCTACCTCCACAGCGTCGGCGTCCCGGAGGGTGATTCTTACGCGGCTCAATACCCGGCCCGCACGTTCCCCTGTCAACGCTTCGACGCCGCCCTTACAGGCGGCTCCGCATGACTCGGGGCCGATGTGGGTCGCTACACCACTTTCGTATGACTTTTTCATTCACTACACCTCGCCGGTTTGCCGGCGCACGGAGGTTTACGCATGACACCTGAAGCTGTTCCGTACGGTCGAAAAACACAAAGGCCTTCACCCGTCTCCGATGTACATATTCTATGGATCACAGCTGGGCTGGGCTGCGATGGAGATTCCGTTTCCATCACCGCGGCGACACAACCGAGCATTGAGGACGTGTTGCTTGGCGCAATCCCGGGCCTTCCGCGGGTGCATCTGCACAATCCGGTGCTCGCGTACGAGGTTGGGGATGACTTCCTGAAATACTGGTATCAGGCCGAGCAGGGCAGGCTGGATCCCTTTGTACTGGTCGTGGAAGGATCTATTCCCAACGAGAAAATCAAAAAAGAAGGCTACTGGGCGGCTCTCGGAACCGATCCGAAGACCGGGCAACCCATAACGACCAACGAGTGGATCGACCGGCTTGCGCCCAAAGCGCTGGCCGTGGTGGCCTGCGGCACCTGCGCAACGTATGGGGGAATCCACGCCATGCAGGGCAATGCCACCGGGGCAATGGGCTTGGCGGACTATCTGGGATGGGATTGGAAGTCCAAGGCCGGCTTGCCGATCGTTAATGTGCCAGGGTGTCCCGTCCAGCCGGACAATTTCATGGAAACGGTGCTGTACCTTCTTTATCAGGTGTCGGGTCTGGCCCCGATGATCCCCCTCGATGAACAGTTGCGGCCAACCTGGCTCTTCGGAAAAACGGTCCATGACGGATGCGATCGCGCGGGCTACTACGAGCAGGGCGATTTCGCGGAGGTTTACGGCTCTCCGAAGTGCATCGTGAAGCTGGGATGCTGGGGGCCGGTCGTCAACTGCAATGTGCCGAAGCGCGGTTGGATGGCCGGAATCGGCGGATGCCCAAATGTCGGCGGCATCTGCATCGGATGCACCATGCCGGGCTTCCCGGACAAGTTCATGCCGTTTATGGATGAACCTCCCGGCGCCAAGGTGTCAGCCGCGACCATCACGATGTACGGCAAGACGATTCGAACATTGCGCTCGTTCACCAACGCCACCGTCAACAAGGAACCCAAGTGGCGCCACCCCCACGCAGAGCTAACCACCGGCTACAGGCCCGGTGCGTACTGATCGACACTTGAGAGGAGGAGCGGAATCATGGGAACAGCTACGACTGCGACAAAGGGTGCGCCCACCGGTTCGAAGAATCTGGTGGAAATGAATTGGGATCCGATCACCAGAATCGTTGGCAGCCTGGGAATCTTTACCAAGATCGACTTTGAGAACCGGCACGTTGCCGAATGCCATAGCACATCGTCGATCTTCCGGGGCTACAGCATCTTCATGAAGGGCAAGGACCCGCGAGACTCGCACTTTATCACCAGCCGGATCTGCGGAATCTGCGGAGACAACCATGCCACCTGCGCGACCTACGCGCAGAACATGGCATTCGGCGTGCGGCCGCCGGCTCTGGCGGAATGGATCGTAAATCTCGGCGAAGCGGCCGAGTACATGTTCGACCACAACATCTTTCAGGACAACCTGGTCGGCGTGGATTTCTGCGAGCAAATGGTGAAAGAGACCAACCCCTCCGTCCTCGCCAGGGCCGAAAAGAAAGAAGCGCCGCATGCCAATCTGCACGGTTTCCGCACCATCGCGGACATCATGCGCGCGCTCAATCCGTTTGTGGGCTCGTTCTACCGGGAAGCGTTGCAAATGAGCCGTATGACGCGGGAAATGTTCTGCCTGATGGAAGGGCGGCACGTGCACCCGTCCACGTTGTATCCCGGAGGCGTGGGAACCGTGCCCACGATTCAACTCTTCACCGATTACCTGGTGCGGCTTATGAAGTACGTGGAGTTCATGAAGAAAGTCGTGCCCCTGCACGATGACCTGTTCGATTTCTTCTATGAGGCTCTGCCGGGCTATGAAGAGGTTGGCCGTCGCCGCGTGCTTCTCGGCTGCTGGGGCTCTTTCAACAACCCGGCGGTGTGCGACTACACGTATAAAAAGATGACGGAGTGGGGCCGGGCCATGTACGTCACTCCGGGCGTCGTGGTCGACGACCAACTGGTGACAACGGACCTTGTGGACATCAATCTGAACATCCGCATCCTGCTCGGCAGTTCCTACTATGACGGATGGCAGAACCAGGAAAAATTCGTCCAAAACGATCCTCTCGGGAACCCGGTGGACCAGAATCACCCGTGGAATCAGACCACGATTCCGAGACCCCAGAAACGCGACTTCTCCGGGAAATATACCTGGGTCATGTCGCCGCGGTGGCTGGACAAGAGGTCGGGCGACCACCTGGCGTTGGACACGGGCGGCGGGCCGATCGCGCGGCTTTGGGCCACGGCGCTCGCCGGCATCGTGGACAACGGCTACGTCAAATCGACGGGGCGAAGCGTGAAGATGTATTTGCCGAAGACGATGTCACTGCCCGAGGTAGAGTTTGAGTGGAAGATTCCCAAGTGGAGCAATGCCATCGAACGCGACCGCGCCAGGACTTACTTCCAGGTGTACGCCGCGTCATCCGCTCTCTATTTCGTCGAGCAGGCGCTGGCGGAATTGCATGCCGGAAGAACGCGCACGTGGTCGGATTTCACGGTTCCGCAGGATGCCATCGGCTGCGGCTTCCACGAAGCGGTGCGCGGCGTGCTCTCCCATCACGTCGTGATTCGCGACGGCAAGATCGCAAACTATCACCCCTATCCGCCAACGCCGTGGAATGCGAATCCGCGAGACATTTACGGAACTCCGGGACCCTACGAGGATGCCGTGCAGAACACTCCCATCTTTGAGGAGAACGGGCCGGACAATTTCAAAGGCATCGACATCATGCGCGCGGTGCGGAGCTTCGACCCCTGCCTGCCTTGCGGTGTGCACATGTACCTGGGCAACGGCAAGGTGCTTGAGACACATCACTCGCCGATGTTTGGGCAACACGCATGACGGTTTCCGGAGAGGGAAACCCAAGCGGGCGGTCATGCGATCGTGGCGGGCTGAGGAAACGTCTCGAGGCGGAGTCTCCTCCACCGCATCCGCCCCCTCCCTTTTTCAGTGAAGGAGCTTATGGCGCAAGATGCCGCTTTCCAAAAGCAGATTGAGCGCATCGGAGAACTGGTCGAGCAGCTCGAGTCGGCCGCCGATCCGAATGCGCGTGCGTTGGGAAAGGAGCTGCTCGAATCCCTGATGGCCCTGCACGGGGCTGCCCTGGAGCGAATTCTGGAGATCGCCTCGGAAGCGGGCGAGCCGGGACAGGCCGCGATCCGCAAATGCGGAGAGGACGAACTAGTCAGCAGCGTGCTCCTGCTTTACGGGCTGCATCCGGAGAGCTTGGAGACCCGCGTGACGCGAGCGCTCCAGAAATCGCGAGCGTTCCTTGACTCCCACTCGGCGAACGCGGAGCTCGTCTCGATTGGCGAAGACGGGACGGTCACCCTGCGGCTGGAGGTGAAGTCCGGCGGCTGCGGCTCTTCGTTTGGCCTGGTGAAATCCAATCTGGAAGCCGCCATGCAAAACGCCGCGCCGGACGCGCCATCCATCGTCGTGGAAGAGTCTGGCGCATCGCTGACGCAGTCGGGGTTTGTAACCTTGGCGCAGCTGCAGGACAGTGCTTCAAAATCGGCCCTGGCCGCCAGCCAAGCCGAGGGGAATGGCGACTGACATGGCGCCCGCGCTGCCATCCCAGCGGGACGGGGCATTCGCCGCCCTGCAGCAATTTGCGCGCAAGCGAAGGGTGGTGGAGCGCTGCGAAATGTGCAGCCTGGAACTTGCGCCCGAGCATGAGCACCTCGTCGAGCCGGCCAACCGCAGATTGATTTGCGGCTGCGAGGCGTGCGCGATTCTCTTCGAGGGGCATAGCGGAACGAAATTCAAGCGCGTGCCGCGCGAAGTGTTGTTCCTTCGTGATTTTCAACTGAGCGATGCGCACTGGGACGCGTTGATGGTTCCCATCGAGATGGCGTTTTTTTTCCGGAGCTCGCCGCAGGCAAAAACGATCGCTCTCTATCCCAGCCCCGCGGGGCCGACGGAATCGCTGCTCTCCCTGGACACCTGGGCGGACATCGTGCAGATGAATCCGATTCTGAACGGAATGCAGGATGACGTATGCGCGCTGCTCGTGAACCGCATTGGCCACGTTCGAGGCGCTTCGCCCGCGGAGTATTACCTGGTTCCGATCGATGAATGCTACAAACTGGTCGGCCTGATCCGCACGCACTGGCGGGGACTTTCGGGCGGCACGGAAGTGTGGCGTGAGATCGGCGCGTTTTTTGCCGCACTCAAGAAAAGAGCGGGACTCGCTCAGGACGGCGCCCATGCCTGACCTGCAACTGACGATCGAAGGCGCTGAAGTCGCGCAGTTCGCGGCCGCGCCGTTGCTGTCGTTCAAGGCGCGGATCGTCAACCTCGCGAATGAAGAGACCGTCCACACCATCGCCATGCGGGCACAGATCCAGATCGAAGTGACCCGCCGGAAATACGATTCCAACGAGCAATCCCGTCTTCGGGATCTTTTTGGAGAACCGGATCGATGGGGCCAGACCCTGCGCAACATGCTGTGGACGCATGCGAGCGTGGTGGTTCCCCGATTCACGGGCAGCGTGGTTGCGGAAATTCCCGTGCCGTGCTCCTTCGACTTCAACGTCGCGGCCACAAAATATTTTCACGGCGTAACCAGCGGAGATTTGCCGCTATGTTTCCAATTTAGTGGAAACGTTTTCTATCAAGGGGAAGAAGGAACGCTGCAGGTTGCGCCGATTTCCTGGGACAAGGAAGCCAAATACCGGCTGCCGGTGAAAGTGTGGAAAGATCTGATGGATCAGTACTACCCGAATAGCGCTTGGCTGGCCCTGCGAAAGGATACGTTTGAAAAACTCTATCAGTACAAGGTGCGCGAGGGTATTCCCACATGGGAAGAGGCGGTGGAGCGGGCTCTGAACGCGCTTCCGGAGGCGATGCGCTCATGAACGCCGCGCTGGTGGATGGAGTTGTCCGGGCCGTGCTTTACGAGGGGTATATGCTTTATCCCTACCGGCCGTCGGCCGTAAAAAACCGGCAGAGATTCAACTTCGGCGTGGTCTACCCGCGGGCATACAGCGAAGCGCAAGGGGGTACCGACGCGTGGACGATGCAGACGGAATGCCTGGTGCTGGGAAGCGCGAATACGCGATGCGAAGTCTGCGTGCGATTCCTGCGCATGATTGACGCGCTCGATTGGAAAAGTCCTGACGCCGCTCAGCGAATTGTCCGCCATAACCGCGGAAAATATGGAGCGAGTCGAGACGCTGGACGTTGACGGCAAGGTTTTTCAGTCCTGGCAGGAAGCTGTGGAAGAAAAGATCGAAGTGGCGGAGTTCAGGCTTGGCGAACTCGCCGACCAGCCGATGCAGTGGCCCTTCCGGTTCTCCGCCACGCAGGAAAAAGAAGCGGTTCGCAATGCGGGCGGATTGATTGCTGGAATCGTGCAACGCCAAAAGGTAAGCGTCGCCGGAATAATCGATCTGGAGGCCCTCGAGGTGGCCGCGGGCGTGTTCAAGCTTTCCGTGCGCATTTCCAACGATTCGCGGACCGAAAACGCCGCGCTTATCGCGCGCGACGAAGCTCTGACGCGCTCTCTGGTCTCTGCCCATACCATTCTGGAAGCACGCGACGGTGAATTTGTTTCCCTGGTCGACCCGCCGGACGCGTATCGAGAGATTGCTCAGGCGTGCCGCAACCTGGGCACCTGGCCGGTTCTCGCCGGAGAAGAGGGCCAGCGTGACACGATGCTTTCTTCGCCCATCATCCTTTACGACTACCCGCAGATCGCACCGGAAAGTCCGGGCGATTTATTCGACGGCGCGGAAATCGATGAGATCCTGATGCTGCGCATCATGACTCTTACGGAAGACGAAAAGCGGGAAATGCGGCAGTCCGACGAGCGCGCGAGGAAGATTCTGGAGCGCACCGAGTCTCTGCCGGAAGAGCAGCTAATGAAACTTCACGGCGCGCTGCGCGGGTTGCGTAGCGCCAAGGAAGAAATGCCATGAACGAATGGGAATGGCAACTTCTGGAAGACAAGAATCCAGTCAAGTCGGTTGAGATTCAGGGCGTGGAAATCCAGCGCGGCGACCGTGTGCGCCTGAACCCCAAAGTGGGCGGCGATGTGTTCGATCTGGCGCTCGAGAGGAAAAATCGCGGCCGTCGAATCGATTGAGCAGGATTACGAAGGCAACGTGCATGTTTGCGTCGTCCTGGACGACGACCCCGGCAGGGACATCGGGCTGATGCGGCAGCCGGGCCACCGTTTCTTCTTCGCTCCCGGCGAACTCGAGCCGGTCGCCAAAGAAGAGCAGCCGCAAATGATACAGGCGAGGAAAATACTTATCGCCTGCATCGGAAATATTTTTCTGGGGACGACGGTTTCGGTGTGGAAGTCGCCGCGCGTCTCGGACAGAAATCTTTTCCCGCGGGCGTTCGCGTCACTGATTTTGGCATTCGAGGATTTGACCTGGCGTACGCGCTGATGGAGGGCTACGAGACAACCATTCTCGTCGATGCTTATCCCTGGCGAAGGCCAGCCCGGCACGCTTTTCGTGGTCGAGCCGGACTTGCAGGATCTGAATTCGCCGGACACGCATCAGGGCGTCGTGGAACCCCACGCCATGAATCCGGTCAGCGTGTTGCGCATGGCCAGGACCATGGGCGGCGAACTGAAGCGCGTTCTGGTGTTGGGCTGCGTTCCAGCGACTCTCGGACCCGAGGAAGGACAAATGGGGCTAAGCGAGCCGGTGGCCGCCGCTGTGGATGACGCAGTGAAGCTGATCGATTCCCTGGTGACGCGTATTCTTACTGAACAATCCGGGCAAGGGCTGAGTAGAGCTGAGTAGGAAGGAACGTCATTCCCATCGCGCAAAACACAAAGGAGACTCTCATGGCGACTGAAATCATGAGCCCGTTGAACGAAGGGAGCAGAAACGACAAGGAAACCCTGTACATGCTCGGGGGCGTGGCGCTGGTGATGGTTGGCGCGGGACTGGTTCTCTCCAATTCGAACGTGCGCCGGTATCTCGGCCAAGTGGGCCTTGGCGACCTAGCCTCGGCGGCGCTTCCGGATATCGAACGGTATTTCCGACTGCGGGCCATGTAGGGCAGTGCGAAGCGCGAGAGCTGCGCCGGATACACCGGTAACTTTGACGAGGTCGGTCTTCAGGAATTCAGGTTCAGGCTTATGGATGCTGGAACAAAGCGAGGACTTGTGGCGGTGAAATTTCAGATCGATGCAGCTGCGAGCCGCTTCACTGTACAGGCCTTTGCCACCGGTCTGCTTTCCTCGTTTGGCCATAACCCGACGATCGGAATACGGGACTTTGACGGGGAAATTGAATGCGAGCCTGAATCTTTTGACAATGCCCGCGTTCGCTTGATGGCGCGAACCGATGCGATGGAAGTGCTTGACCGAAATGAAGAGCGACGATCGCAAGAAACTCGAACAGGAAATGTACGATAAAGTTCTGGACGTAAACCGATTCCCGGAAGCGGTTTTTGAAAGCACGGGAATTAGAGATCCAGAAGCTGGGCGGCGATCTGTTTCTGGCGCACGCAGACGGCGAACTGTCGTTTCATGGGACCAAGAATAATCATTCCCTCGACGCCCGCGTGACGACCATGGGAACCATGCTGCGAATCTCCGGTGAATTTCCGCTGAGACAATCCGATTACGGGATCAAGCCGGTCTCATTCGCAGGCGGAGCATTGCGGTTGAAGGACGAGTTGAAATTCAGTTTTGAACTCGTGGCCCGAAAACAGGAATAAGGCGGGCGGCTGTCCCCCGCGCGACAAAGTCGAGTGAAGGAGTTGCGCCGTGTGCCTAGCGATCCCAGGGAAAATTATCGAGATCGATCCGCAAAATCCGCGGCAAGCCGTTGTGGACGTCGTGGGAGTGCGCCGCAAAGTGGATTTGGGACTCTTGCAGGACGATCCGCCGGTTCCCGGAGACTGGGTGCTGATCCACGTGGGCTTCGCCATGAGCAAAATCAGCGAGGCCGATGCCGCCGATCAGATGCAAACTCTGGCCATGCTGGGCGAAGCCAAGGCCGCCATGCAGGAAGTCCGCGGCTACGGCTTGGAGAATGAGGAGCAAATCCAACTGAATCGGAGGCGGACGCCATGAAATTCGTGGACGAATTCCGTTCGCCGGAATTAATTTCCAAGGCGGGCGAAGAAATCCGCAAGCTTGCCGATCCCAATCGGCACTACCGGATCATGGAAGTGTGCGGCGGACACACGCACGCGATTTACCGTTTTGGTTTGAAGGACCTTCTTCCCTACAACGTGGAGTTGATTCACGGCCCGGGCTGCCCGGTGTGCGTGCTTCCCATGGGCCGGATCGACGACGGACTCTCGCTCGCCGTGCAGCCGGACTTTGTGTTCGCCGCATTCGGCGACATGATGCGCGTTCCAGGCACTCACGGAAGCCCGCTCGAATACAAAGCGCGCGGCATGGACGTTCGCATCGTCTACTCCCCGGCGGACGCGCTCAAGCTGGCTCGCAACAATCCCGAAAAGCACGTCATGTTTTTTGCCATCGGGTTTGAGACCACGGCGCCCTCGACGGCGCTGACGTTGATGCGCGCCCGCGCGGAGGGCCTGCCTAATTTTTCCATTTTCTGCAATCATGTCACGATCATTCCGGCGATTCGCGCGATCTTGGATTCGCCGGACATGCGCATCGATGGTTTCGTTGGCCCGGGCCACGTTTCCACGGTTATCGGTTGCCGGCCGTATGACTGGATTGCCAAGGACGAAGCGAAGCCCGTGGTCGTTTCAGGATTCGAACCGCTCGACATTCTGCAGTCGATCGTCATGTTGTTGCGCCAGCTTCGTAACCACGAGTCTAAAGTCGAGAACCAGTACAAGCGCGTTGTTCCCTGGGAAGGTAATCGAGCGGCGCTGCGGGCAATGGCCGAAGTATTTGAACTTCGGCCGTATTTTGAATGGCGCGGATTGGGCTTCATTTCGCAATCGGCTTTGAAGATTCGGCCGCGCTACGCACAGTGGGACTCCGAGCAGCGTTTCACGGTTCCGGGCGTGCGCGTGACGGACCCCAAAGCCGCGCAGTGCGGAGAAGTGCTGAAAGGCGTGCTCAAACCGGCGCAATGCAAGCTCTTCGGGCGCGAGTGCACTCCGGAACAACCGGTCGGAGCCTTGATGGTTTCATCGGAAGGATCGTGCGCCGCCTATTACAACTACGAGCATCGCAAACCTGTCACGATCGCGAACGCGGCGACGAACTGAGCGGACAAGATGCCTACGGCCACTCCAGCACGCAAGGTCAGCTTTCGCGAAGCGCAAATCGAAATGGCCCACGGAGCCGGCGGGAAAGCGAGCCGCAGACTCGTCGAAGGCTTGTTTGCGCCGCTTCTTTTTGGTTCCACTCAAGGTCCGCTCGGCGATGCCGCGCACATCCAAATCGGCGGAACGGAGATCGCCATGACCACGGATAGTTTCGTGGTCAAACCTTTGCGATTTCCCGGTGGCTCGATCGGCGAGCTGGCCATCAACGGAACCGTGAACGATCTTGCGGTGTCTGGCGCGAAAGCGGAAGCGATCGTCGTGTCATTCGTTATCGAAGCTGGATTGCCGACCGAAATTCTGGAAGCGGAAGTTCGCGCCATGGGCCAAGCCGCGGAAAAGGCCGGTGTGCGGATCGCCGGAGGCGACACCAAGGTGGTGGAACACGGCAAGGCCGACAGCATGTACATCACGACCACGGGAGTTGGGCGGCTGCTTGCCGGAGTCGAAATTTCGCCTCAGACGGTGCGTCCCGGAGACAAAGTTCTGCTGTCCGGCCCGATCGGCGATCACGGCGTAACGATTTTGCTGGCCCGTGGGGATCTGGATCTCGAAGCTGAGTTGCGCTCCGACACGCGATCGGTTTTTCCGCTGGTTCGGGAACTGGTGCGCGAAGCTGGGCCGGGCATTCGCTGGATGCGAGATCCCACGCGCGGAGGCGCAGCAACATCCCTAAACGAACTGGCACGGGACTGCGCCCTCGGGATCATCCTTTTTGAGGAGAAGATTCCGGTCCGCGATTCGGTGCGCGGCGCTTGCGAGTTATTGGGTCTCGATCCGCTCCACATCGCGAACGAGGGGCAGTTCCTGGCCATTGTTTCCCCGGAGCGTGCTGATGCTGCGCTGCGGGCTCTTCGCGCAACGCCTGGCGGAGAAGAAGCGGATATGATCGGCGAAGTGCGCGAAGAGCCTGAGAGCGCGGTGCTGGTCACCACCCGGTACGGGGGAAGTCGCATCGTGGACATGCTGGTGGGAGATCCGCTGCCGCGAATTTGCTAGGAAACAGGATGGCGACCACTCTGGAATTAACGGCGCGGATCGAACAGCGACTGCTGGCGCGGAATATCGTGCTGGAAACGTTTTTCGACGCCGAGGCCGTCCGATTGGCGGAAGCCTGCCGCGAGATGTCCGAGCGGTTTCTGCGCGGCGGCCGGTTACTGGCGTTTGGCCGCGGGCCCTATGCGACGGACGCCCAACATGTCTCCGTGGAATTCGTCCATCCGGTCATCGTTGGCAAACGAGCTCTCCCCGCGCTGGATCTTTCGCTGGCATTTCAACCGTGGCTGAAAACGCTGGTTCGCCCCGATGACATGGTGATGGGATTCGGTCCGCCCGAGAGCGACCACGAAGTGTGGTCGGCCTTGGAGGCTGCGCGCCGGCGCGGCGCGATGACCTTCGCCCTGCCGGGAGCGAGCGGCTCTTATTTCTGCAATCCTGCCACGCCGGATCCTTTCATCCACCAGGAATTGATCGAAATCCTCTATCACACGCTGTGGGAGACGGTGCACGTCTTCTTCGAGCACCGCGAATTGGGCCACGACGTCGGACAAGCCGGATTCCTCTACCCGTTTCTGGGCAAGGAAAAACAGGAAACCCTGGATATCGTTCAGGAAGTCGCGGCTTCCATCCGAATGAAAGTGCGGGATGACGCCCTGCTGCGCGCACGAGTTGCCAAAGAAGAATCGGAAAAAATCGGAAATGCGGCCGTGGCGATTCGCGAACGGATCGAGCGCGGCGGCCAGCTGATCATCTTTGGCAATGGAGGATCGGCGACGGACGCGAATGACTGGGCCATCGATTGCGTCGTGCCCCCGACCGGCTACGAGCCCATCCCCGCGATTTCTCTCTCCATGGAACCCGCCAATATTTCGGCGATCGCCAATGATGTGGGAACCGAATTGATTTTTCAGCGCCAGTTGATTGCCCAGGCGCGGCCAAACGACGTGGCGGTTGCTATATCGACCAGCGGCGGCTCTAAAAATATCGTGATGGCTCTGGAGGAGGCGCGAAAGAGAGGACTGCTGACGGTGGCACTGCTGGGCTATGACGGAGGCGCGGTCGCGCGGCGCGGCCTGGCGGATTTTCCGCTGATTGTGCGTTCCGACTACATTCCCCGGATTCAGGAAGTGCAAGCTTCGATCTATCACCTGGTTCGCGAGACGCTGGAGGGGTTGCGGCATGCCTAGTCTGGAGCTTTACGGAACGGCGAGTTGTCCCTACACGCGCGAAATGCGCGAATGGCTCGAGTGGAAAGGAAAAAAATTCGAGGAATATGACGTTGACGCAGACGAGGAAGCGCGCGAGCGAATGCGTACTCTGGCACAGGCGCCATACTCCGTTCCGCTGCTCGTCGAAGACGGCAAGGTTATTCAAATAGGATGGCAGGGCCGAGCCTGCGTCGTCGGAAAGTGATCGGATGCCGAGCGCTTACTCCATCAAGGTTCGAGGCGTGGTGCAGGGCGTTGGCTTCCGCCCATTCGTCTACCGCCTGGCGCGCGCCAATGGCCTGAAGGGCTCGGTATTAAATGCGGGCGAAGGAGTGGAGATTCATCTCGAGGGGGAAAAGGAACCGGTTCAATTGTTTCTCGAAGAGATGAACGCGCGCAAGCCCCAGGCGGCCGCCATCTCGGAAATTGTAGTCGAGCCCGCCGAATTCGCCGCTTGCGCTGAGTTCGTGATTGAAGATAGCACCGAGGCGCGGCAGCCCACCGTTCGAATCTCGCCGGATCTGCCCGTGTGCGAAAATTGTCTGCAAGAGCTTTTTGATCCTCGCGACCGGCGTTTTCACTACCCTTACATCAATTGCACGGTCTGCGGTCCCCGCTACAGCGTCATTCGAAGCCTGCCTTACGATCGCCCGAACACTACCATGTCCGATTGGACGCTGGATCCATTTTGTGAAGCCGAATACCGTGATCCCGAGAACCGGCGTTTTCACGCCCAGCCGGTAGCATGCCCGGCATGCGGACCTGGCTTTACGTTTCGAGCCGGTGATGAGCCAGTGCTCGGAGACGAACACGCGATCCGGAGAGCGGCGCAGAGTCTCGGGGCGGGAATGATCCTGGCCGTGAAGGGGCTCGGCGGCTACCATCTGGCGTGCGACGCAAGCAATGCGGAAAGCGTCGCGGCACTGCGCGCCAGAAAATATCGCAAGGAAAAGCCCTTTGCACTGATGGTGAAAAATATTGAGCTCGCGCGAAGCATAGTCGAACTTTCCTCCAACGCCGAAGCATTAATGAAATCCGTCGCTCGTCCCATCGTCTTGGCGCGGGCGAAGGCCGATTTTCCGGGTGTGGCTCCTGAAAACGACGAGCTGGGCGTGATGCTGCCCTATACCCCTCTTCATTATTTGTTATTTGCGGCTGGCGCACCGGAAATTCTGGTGATGACCAGCGCGAATCGTTCGAGCGAGCCGATCGCCTATCAGGATGACGACGCGCAGCGCCAGCTCTCAGGCATCGCCGATGGTTTTCTGACCGGCGCGCGGCCTATCGCTCGCCGCGTGGACGACTCGGTTGCCCGCGCGGGCGTTTTTGGCCCGGCGATTCTACGCCGCGCGCGCGGGTATGCGCCCGGCACGGCAGCTGTTCTTCCCACCGGTCGGCCGATCCTCGCGCTGGGCGCGGACCTCAAGAACACCATCACGCTGGTGGTTAACGGACAGGCTTTTGTCAGCCAGCACATCGGCGATCTTGACCACTACGAATCGTTTCGATCCTTTCAGGAAACGGTTCGCGACCTGCTTGCGATGTATGAAATCGATGGCCACGATTTGCTGCTGGTCCATGATTTGCATCCTCAATATCGTTCCACTCAGTACGCTAGCGAATTGCCCGCTTCGGCGAGATGCTCCGTGCAACATCACCGCGCGCATATCGCTTCCGTAATCGCGGAGCGCGGCGCGTGGGACACGCGCGTGATCGGAGCTGCTTTCGACGGCACGGGATATGGAGACGACGGCACGATCTGGGGCGGAGAAATATTCGCCGGCGGCTTGCGCGAAGGTTTTCAGCGAGTCGCGCATCTGCGCCCGGCCGTTCTGCCCGGCGGGGATGCAGCTGCTTCGCATCCGGTCCACGCCGCGGCAGGATTTGTGGCACAACTCGATGATCTTCCGGACCTCGCCGCTTCACCATTTTCGTTGCCTTCGCGCTATCGCGACGCCGTGAGACTGTTGCGCGCCAATATTCGCTGCTTCACTACAAGTTCTGTGGGAAGGCTGTTCGACGCCGCGGCAGCGCTTGTGGGCTTCACGCGGGAAGTCACCTTCGAGGGCCAGGCCGCGATGTGGCTGGAGCACCTTGCCAGCCATGCTTCTACGACCGAGGCTTATCCTCTTCCGTTCTCGATGGGCGAGCTGGATTTTCGTCCGCTGCTCTCCGGCGTGATTCGCGACCGGCTGCGCGGACGCGATATCAGCGATATTGCCCGCGCGTTCCAGCGCGGGATCGCCCGCGGACTTCGGGACGCGTTCGCAAGCCTGTCCGGGGAGCATGGAACAGGCACGGTCGTGTTATCCGGAGGCGTGTTTCAAAATGAGTTGTTGTTGAGCGATCTTAAATATCTTTTAGAAACCGACGGATTGCAAATCTGGACCAATCACGCTGTTCCGCCCGGCGACGGCGGAATCAGCCTGGGCCAGGCGGCGGTGGCCGCGATCTCGAATCCCGGATTGGGCGTTTCGCGCGTAGATCTGGATTCCGCGTCGGCGGCGCCCCCGACAAAAGAAAATCTTCCGCTCGTCGCCGGCTCGAGGTCCGCCCATGCATGAACTCTCGATCGCCATGAGCATCGTCGAAATGGCGGAAGAGGAATCGGAACGCCGGGGACACGTGCAGGTCCTCGCCGTGCATCTCCGGCTCGGGCAACTTTCGGGCGTCGTTAAGGAAGCCCTTCTGTCTTCCTACGAAATGGCATGCGAATCCACTCCCCTCGAAGGCTCGCAACTGTTGATTGAAGAAGTTCCCGTCGAAGTGTTTTGTCCCAAATGCGACGGACAGCGCATAGTGGCATCTATTCAATGGTTTTGCTGCCCCGAGTGCGGCATGCCCACTTCCACGATCCTGCACGGAAAAGAATTGGAAGTCGTGGCGCTGGAGATCAAGTCCCTGGAGGGCCAGGAATGAACACCGAACCCCGTCTGATCGAAGTACGAAAAAATGTGCTCAAGCAGAACGATGTAGTCGCTCGCGCCTTGCGGGAGCGTTTCCGCGAAGCCGGAGTCCTGGCTGTCAGCCTCGTATCCGGCCCCGGATCCGGCAAGACCGCGTTTCTGGAGAAAACGCTGACGGTTCTTCATCCCCGTCACCGCGTCGCGGCTCTCGTGGGCGACCTAGCTACGGAAAACGATGCCGCGCGCCTGGCGCGCAGCCGGGCACCCGTGAAGCAGATCCTGACCGGCACGGTCTGTCACCTGGACGCGGCCATGGTGCAGAGCGCCCTGGAAGGCTGGGATTTATCCCAGCTGGATTTTCTGTTCATTGAAAATGTGGGAAACCTGGTGTGCCCTTCCTCATACGATCTGGGCGAAGATTTGCGTTTCGTGCTTCTCTCGGTGACCGAGGGCGAGGACAAGCCCCTCAAGTATCCGACGATTTTCAACAGCGCGGATGTGGCCGTCATTACCAAAGCTGATCTGGCCGAGGCGGTGGAATTCGACGAACCGGCGGCGCTGCGCAACATCCAAGCTGTGCGGCCGGGTATGGAAGTTCTCAAGATCTCCGCCAAAACCGGCGAAGGCATGGCCGAATATCTTAAATATCTCGAGCAGCGGCGCGCGGGTTCCCGCGCCACCGCCGCGGCGTCAAAGTAAAAAATGATCACTCTTGTGTCTGTCATCGCGCTGGGATTTTTTCTGGGCATGCGCCACGCCACCGATCCGGATCACGTTATCGCCGTGACCACTATCGTCAGCCGCCAGCGCAGTGTACGCCACGCCGCGTTGATCGGGGTTCTCTGGGGGCTAGGACACACGATCACCATTCTCGCCGTGGGATCGGCGATCATTTTGTTCGGGTTGGTGATTCCGCCGCGCGTGGGACTCTCGATGGAATTGTCGGTGGGCTTGATGCTCGTTCTTCTCGGTGTTCTGAACCTCTCGGGTATCATGCGTTGGATTACAGAAGGCGTTACCCCGTTCGCTTCCGACCGTCATGAGCATCCGCACATACATGGAGATCAAGTTCACGGCCAGCGCCACGAACACAACCCCGGGCAACACGGCCACGCGGTGGAAGCGGGGCCCGTGACCTGGATGGATCGGGCGTTCGGAAGATTAGGTTTGTACCAAATCGTGCGGCCGTTGATTGTGGGCATCGTTCACGGTTTGGCCGGCTCCGCCGCCGTCGCCTTGCTCGTGCTGACAACCATCCAAGTTCCCTCGTGGGCGGTCTTTTACCTTTTGGTTTTCGGCGTAGGCACGGTCGCGGGAATGATGCTGATCACGGCGGCGATCGCCCTGCCGTTCAAGTTTTCCGAAAATCGTTTTGTCCGTCTCAATCGTGGACTGGGACTGGCCTCCGGTTTGCTGAGCCTGGGGTTTGGCCTTTTTATCGTTTATCAGATGGGCTTCGTCAACGGCCTCTTCGGTCATAGCCCTGTCTGGGTGCCGCGCTGAGACTCCGGTTGCGTCGAAATCGAAATAATTTCTTCCGTAAAGGCCGGGCAACCGGAGCGGGATGCAAAGTTGCATTCCGACGCGTCCAGATATATGTTGCCGTGCGGTTGGAAGAAACCAGCGTAATGACCACGGACGGAGGAGTAAGACATGAAGCGAGTGATCGTGTTAGCGTTGTGCGCGGTTATCGGAATTGGTTTGGCACTCATGATCCCGGAGGTGCACGTGTTTTCTGCGGACAAGGAACCGCGATTCCCGCAACTCAAAATGGACCAGTTGACCGAGCAGCAGCGTCCGTTTGCCGACCAGATTCTCAAGGTCTCGAGCATCGGGCTCTCCGGACCCTACAACATGATGCTTCGCAGCCCGGTAATGGGCGAACGCATGTTCGCGATGCTCGACTACTTGCGTTTCAACACCTCCGTTCCGCGCCGCCTGAACGAATTTGCAATCCTGATCCAGGCCCGTCTGTGGACCTCGCAAGTCGAATGGACCGCGCACTACCCGCTGGCGCTCAAGGCCGGGCTGCCGCAAGCCGTCGCGGACGATCTGAAAGTCGGGAAGCGGCCGGCGTCGATGCAACCGGATGAATCGGCCGTCTACGACCTGAGCATGGATCTGGCGAACAATCACGTGGTCAGCGATGCGACATTCAAAAAAGCGCGCGAAGTTTTCAGCGATCAGCAAATCGTCGATCTGATCACGGTCAGCGGCGTCTACATTACGCTCGCCATGCTGAGCAACACGGCCGAAGACCAGACTCCCGGTGGCAAGACGCCTCCGCTCGAGCCGCTTCCGGCGCGATGAATCAGAAATGTTGGTAGCGTCCGCGTGCAGACACCCGCACTGCTTGAATCTGCACTGCCCGCCTAAGGGCGGGCGCTGCGCGTGCTTGCGAGAATCGTATTTTCGCAAGGATGATCCCTCGCCTCAGGCACAGAGGCCGGGCTTCGCGGGCCTCCACTCCGGCAGCATTGCTTGAAAAGGCGCTCGGGCGTACAGTACCCGGTGCCCGTAATGCCAATCGAACTCCCGGCGAATTTAAAAGGAGAATAGTGCAAAATGAGATGGAAGCAACTGGTAACGATTTGTGCGGTTTTGGCAGTTTCAATCTGCGTCTCGGCGCCCGCGACGGCGCAGGCCCCGCCAGCGGTTCCGGGTTTGACGCTGACCACAACTGCTTTTGAGGATGGCTCGATCATTCCCGCGAAGTTCACCCAAGGCGTTCCTAATTTTGTGTCGCCTCCCTTGCAATGGACCAACGTTCCGCCGAACACGGTGAGTTTCGTTTTGATCGCCCACGATCCGGACGCCGCGCTGGAGAAGAAGACCACCGACGTTCTTCACTGGATGGCGTTCAACATTCCCGGGACAGCCCGCGAACTTCCCGAAGCCGTTCCTCCCACGGCGATGTTGCCCGACGGAACGATACAAGCCAAGAATCGTCGCGGCGCCGTCGGATATCTTGGGCCCGGCGCGCCCGCTGTCGGACCCTATCACCACTACACGTTTGAACTGTTTGCCCTGGATACGAAGCTCACTCTGGGCGAGGACGCCACGCGGCCGGAAGTCCTGGCCGCCATGGACGGCCATATTTTGGGCAAGGGAGTGCTCGTCGGCCGCTTCCACAAATAGTGCAACAACTCCAAACATTCGTTCCTGAAAGATGAAAACGGCTCGGGAAGCAATTCAGTTTTCCCGAGCCGTTTCACTTTGCGCGAATATGCCGAACCGGATTCGATTCGGCTTACTTCAGTTCTTCAGTTCCGGCTGATCGGGCGTGGCCGTCATAACCGGCGAAGCCAGAATATAGTTGTGATAGCTCTCCATCATTTGCCATAGCCCTGCTTCGTCCGGAGCAAGCACGCGGCTGGACCAATAAGCCTTGTCGCCATAGGTAGGCTGGACCGAAACCATCACGACGGCATCGCCGAAATCCCAGGTGCGAATCCACAATGCCGGAGCGGCTCCCACCTTAGGAGCGTTGGGATTTGCCGCTTTGCGCTTGTTCATTCCGATGATGCGGTCAGCCTTGGAAGGCGATGCCCCGCCATAGGTGCTCACGACGCGCTGGTCCATGTTGTCGGCGACGTGCTTTTCCCAATTTGCCTGGCTGGATTCCTGGGTTTGCCATTCGTCGAGAGCCGCTCTTTCGCCGGGGGTCAGCGGCTTGTAGGGCACAACCTTGCAGGGATTGTCGCAGGGGATATCATAGGTCGGCTCGACGGTTTTGAAATCGCGCTTGGGCATGGCGGCAATTTCCGTTGTGTGCAGGAGCTTCCAGCCGGTCGGGCGCTTGACCCAGAATCTCGCCGAATATTTATTGCCCTCGTTCCACTGGATCCACACGACGCTCTTTCCGTATTTGTGTTCGGTGATCTTGACGTCGTCACCCGCCACGACCAGCGGCTTCAAACCCGCGCGGAACGCATCTTCCTTGGCCCACATAATTCCTTCCGAATCGATCCAACTGAAATCAGGGTCGAGCCATTTGTTGGCGGCGGCTTTATCGCCTTTTGCCAACGCGGCCACCACGGCTTTGTCCGCAGTCACCACGGCATCATCGGCGGCAATCGCCGGCACACTCGCGAACGCGGCCACAAGGCCGACACAAGCGAGTCCTGTAGCAAAAAAATTCCTGGCCAACCAGTTCATACTTCCTCCTCGGATGGGACGATCTCCGCATTCTATTACAACTGCCCGCACGGGGCTTGATTTGTTGCAGCCCGGCCGCTCCCAGCCAATGTGCACTGGGCCCAGTCATCGCGAACGAGCGACCTCATGAATAGGTTTGTAGGTCGCGGCTTTTAGCCGCGACATCAGAAACTGTGTGAATCCAGGCCTTTAGGCCCTGGCCTTTCAAGGCTGCGAGCCGTGACAGCATTTATGAGAAGGTTTGAAGGGTCTGGAGTGCGGCGCTAGTGAAAACCTGCAACGCAGCTATTGTTTGGATGGAACCGCGGCCGGCGACAGAATCGGAGAGTCCCATCCGCCCGGCGGCGTCACGCGCGCGACTTCGGCCGGTCCCCAGGTGTGCTGCGCATAGGGATAGACCGGCGTTCCTTTTTTCAACACCGGGTCGACAATGCGCCAGGCTTCCTCTACATAGTCTTCTCGCGCGAACAGGGAGTTATCCCCGGCCATCGCCGCTCCCAGCAGGCGTTCGTAAGCGCCCATGTCGCCCGCGTTCGCGGAACTGGTGGCGACCATTTCACCAGCTTGCAAGTCCACTCCTTCACCGGGAGCGAGCGACATCAGGCCCATGGCAATGACCACCTCCGGACTGAGGCGCAGCCGAAGATGGTTCTCCTTCAAGATTCTGTCGGGCAGAAGCGTGGGGGGCTTGCGAAACTTGGCGAGTATTTCCGTGCAGGTCACCGGCAAACATTTGCCGGCGCGAATATAGAAAGGAACGCCTTTCCACCGCCAGGAATTGAGTTCCAGTTGCAGCGCGGCAAAAGTTTCCGTCTGCGAATCCTTGGCGACTCCGTGTTCTTCCCGGTAACCCTGGAACTGGCCCCGCACCAGATTTTTGTCTTCAAGCGGGGGAATCGCTTTCAGTACTTTCACTTTTTCGTCGCGCAGACTTTCACCGTCGGACCGGGCCGGCGGTTCCATCGCCAGATTGGAGAGCACCTGAAACAAGTGATTCTGCACCACGTCGCGGATCGCTCCGGTGACATCGTAAAAAGTTCCGCGGCCCTCGACCCCGAAGTCTTCCGCCATCGTAATCTGCACGCTCTCGATATAGTGGCGGTTCCAGAATGCTTCCGCGAACGCGTTGGCGAATCGAAACACGAGCATGTTGTCCACCGGGCGTTTGCCGAGGAAGTGATCGATCCGGAATATGCGGGACTCGTCGAAAATAGAAAGCAGAATCTTGTTCAGCTCCAGGGCCGAAGCGAGATCGTGGCCGAAGGGCTTCTCGATGATCACGCGCGCGTCGCCCGCTCCCCTCGATTTGGCGATGTTTTCGACCACGGTTTCAAACAAGACGGGCGGAATTGCCAGGTAATATGTGGGACAATGCGCGTCTTTCAGCTCCTTGCGCAGGGCCTCGAACGTGGCCGGGTCCTGGTAATCGCCGTCGACGTAGCGCAGCAGGCTGCTCAACTTTTCAAAAGCCGCGGGATCGATGCCGCCGTGCTTTTCCAGGCTGTCTTTGGCTCGTGCGCGGAGCTGCTCCAGGTTCCATCCGTCCTTGGCTACGCCCACCACGGGCACGGTCAGGTTTCCGCGCTTCACCATGCCCTGCAGAGCGGGGAAGATTTTCTTGTAAGCCAGATCGCCGGTCGCTCCAAAAAACACCAACGCGTCAGAATGCGAATTGCTCATCGTGATCCCTCCAGGCACGCGTTTTTCGCAGCGCTGGAATCTCGCCGGCTCTTTTGCAGTAAATGCAGACGGAAAAAACTCCCGGCGAGACGCCGACCCTGGCCCATCTTGACTGCAATAGCCAGTTATCCGGCGACTTTCAACGGAGTGCCCTTGCCGAGCGAAGCGGTCTTGGATTCAATTACGCCCATCAATTCGTTCCAGGAAGTCACAAACGACTTCGCGCCCTCCTCCTGGAGACGTGCGCCCAAGGCATCGATGTCAATTCCGGCCTTGCCAAATTCCGCGAGCACAGCTTCGCAGTCGCCGCCGTCCGCCGCCATGAGGCCGGTCAACTCGCTGTGAGCCGCCAGAGCTTTCAGTGTGCCCTCGGGCATCGTGTTCACCGTGTAGGGCGAGGCCAGGGCCTCGATATACAAGAGCTCGGGCGCCTTGGGATCTTTCGTTCCCGTGCTGGCCCAGAGCACGCGTTGCGGCCGCGCGCCGAAATTGCAGATGCGCCGCCACCGGTCGGAGCCGTACAGGTCCACCACTGCTTTATACGTCCGTTGTGCGATGGCGATGCCCAGGCGGTTGCGCATCTTCTCGGGAACCTTGTCGGCAACGGCAACATCCCATCGGCTGATGAACAACGACGCGACCGAATTCACCAGAGGATTGAGTCCCGCGGCGATGCGCCGCTCGACGCCGCGCAGAAACGCCTCGGCGGCCGCGAGATACTGCTCGCGCGAAAATAACAAGGTGACATTCACAGGCACGCCGGAAAAAATCGCTTCTTCGATCGCGGGAAGCCCTTCCGGGGTGCCCGGAATCTTGATCAAGAGGTTGGAGCGATTCGCGCGCTCGGAAAGTTCCTTGGCGACGGCGATGCTGCGGGCGGTGTCATACGCCAGCAGCGGCGATACTTCCAGCGAGACCCAGCCGTCCACGCCGTTTGTCTTCTCATATGTCGGACGAAATAAATCGGCGGCGCGAGTGAGGTCTTCGAGCGCCAGCCCGAAGAAAAGGTCCTCGCCGGACTGGCCGTTTCTGGCTTTTTCGGCGATGGAGGCGTCGTACGCGCCGCTATTTTTAATGGCGTGGTAAAAGATGGTGGGATTGGAGGTAAGCCCGGTTACCGACCATTCGTCGATGTATCGTTTCAACGTGCCGTTATCGAGTATTTCACGCGTGATATTGTCAAGCCAGAGGCTCTGGCCTTTGTCGTGCAGCGATTTCGTAGCATTCATGGTATCTCCTCGGGCGTGGCGTCCCTTCCATATTATCGCGTGGAACAGGGTGCTGGCTGCAAAGAATTGTGCGAGCCCTGCCGCCGTGAATCCGGCCATGCAAGCCGCGTGGATGATGGTGATACAATCGCGGCTTCGGATCACCTTATGCCTGACGCTCCCGCTCCCGGCGAAGCCGTTCTCGAGATTATTTCGCCGGAGAATACTCGCCGCTCCGTACCCATCAGCGATTCCCCGTTCTCGATCGGCCGGGGGGAAGCGGGAAATCATCTGGCGATTCCCGACCGGCGTATCTCCCGCAACTGCGCCGCGATTCTTTCCGAAGGCGGCCAGCATGTCTTGGAGGATCGCGGCAATCAGCTGGGCCTTTTCATAAATGGCGAACGAATCGCCAAGCGGAAATTGCAGGAAGGCGACACCATCACGTTCGGTCTGGAAAATTCCTACCAGATCGTGTTCCACCCCTCCGCGCCGGAGATTACGGTCGAAAACCTGCTGACCCTCATGGGACGAATTTCCACGACTGAGTCTTCCCCGGTAGGTCTGGGAAAGCTGAATTTGCTGCTCGAGGCGACCATGCTGCTGCATTCACAGCTGCCTCTGGACGCCGTTCTCGAAGCCATGCTGGATCGAGCGATCACCATCACCAATGCCGAACGCGGACTTTTGCTGGAAGCCACCTCGGAGGGATCGCTTCATCACCGCCTCGCGCGCCGCGCCGGCGGCGTGGGTCTGCCTACGGAAGGTTTCTCGCCCACGCAGACGGCTCTGCGTATGGCGATTGACAGCCAATCCGGAGTGATCACCGGCGATCTTCAGCAGGGAGATGCCGCGCTGCAGGGGGCGCAGAGCATCATCGCGCAGCGACTGCGCGCCGTGGTGGCGATTCCTCTCTACACCATGCCCCGGGCGAACACCACCGAATCCATCGTGCACATCCAGCGCGGTGAATTTCTCGGCGTTTTATACCTCGATTCGCGAAGACCCGCGGCCTTTTCCAAGCTGGATCGCCAGATTCTCGACGCACTGGCCGTCGAGGCCGCCAGCATTCTGGACAATGCTCGCCTGGTGGAACGGGAACGCCAGCGCCAGCGCCTGGAACAAGAGCTGAGTATCGCGCGCGAAATTCAGCAGGCGCTCTTGCCGCGGGGCTTCCGCGAGTTTCCCCACCTGGCCATCTCCGCTGTCAATACTCCGTGCCACGCCGTGGGCGGCGATTATTTTGACGTTTTCCCCATGAGCGATGGCCGGACCGCTTTTGTGATTGCCGACGTGGCCGGAAAAGGAATCGGCGCGGCGCTCCTCACCACCATGCTTCAGGGCGCGCTCACGGGCATGACTCTTGGCGCCGATCCGGCGCGCGTCTTCCATCACATCAACGATTTCCTCTGCCAGCATGCCGACGTCGGCCGCTACGCGACCATGTTTTTCGGGATTCTTGACCTCCACGGCAATCTCGACTATCTCAATGCCGGCCACCCCTCGCCGCTGCTGCTTCGCCGCGGCGATGTCAGCGAAATTTTTACGCAGGGCTCTTTTCCTGTGGGGCTGATCCCGGAGGCCAAGTACGTCGCGGTCCGCGTGGCGCTCGAGCCCGGCGACACGCTGGTCTTGTTCAGCGACGGTGTCACGGAAGCCGCCGACCTCGAAGAACGGATGTTCGGCGTGCCTCGCCTCAGCGAGGTTCTCGCAGGACATCACGACACACCCCTCGATCAACTGCAAAAGAAGGTTGTCGACTCCGTGACGAATTTTGCGAGCGGGGCCAGCCAGGCGGACGACATTACCCTTCTCTTGATCCGCTACCGTACTGCCGCTCCGACGGCCGGCGGCGTAGATTGATAGCGCAGTACCGGTAAACAATTCAGTTAACCTTCAGGCGGATTCGTACAGTTCGAGCACACGTTCACCTGCAGGCGGGCGCGGGCGCAATTCCCGTTATCAGAGTTCTTGGGTATAGCAAAAGTGGGCTGCGTCGCCACAGCGCACAGAAATGAAAACGGGAGACCGGCGTCGCGCCGATCTCCCGGATCGAAGAGTGAGTTGTTCGCTTAGCCCTTGCTGAAGCCAGGCGCTGGGCGCAGCTCGGGACGAGGCGCGGGCTTCGGCTCGGCGCCCGGGAGAGGTTGCGGCGGCGAAGGCGGCGTCGGGCGCACCTTCTCCGGCAACGGTTTATTCTCCATGAGCAGCTTCAATTCCGTAGCGTCAAGCACTTCGCGGTCGAGTAGCGCTAGGGCAATACGCTCCAGGGTTTCGCGGTTATTCTCGAGAACGCCGCGCGCGTTGTTATACGCGGTGGTCACAATGCGGTGAACTTCCTGATCGATCCGGATCGCGGTGTCTTCCGAGAAGTCACGGTGCTGCGCGATTTCACGGCCCAGGAAAATCGCCTCTTCTTTCTTGCCATAGGCCAGCGGCCCCAGCGAGCTCATGCCCCACTCGCAAACCATCTTGCGGGAGATATCCGTGGCGCGCTCGATATCGTTGCCCGCCCCGGTGGTGATGTGGCCCAGGAAAATTTCCTCGGCACAGCGGCCGCCCATCAGCACGGTCAGCGTTCCTTCGAGATACGTTTTCGTGTAGGTGTGTTTATCGTCGATCGGAAGCTGCATGGTCAGGCCGAGGGCCATGCCTCGCGGAATAATCGTGACCTTGTGCAGGGGATCGGTGCCCGGCGTAATGGCCGCGACCAGCGCATGGCCGGCTTCGTGATATGCCGTGTTGCGCTTCTCGTCCTCGGACAGGATCATGGATTTGCGTTCGACACCCATCAGGACTTTGTCCTTGGACATCTCGAAGTCGATCATGTAGACGAGCTTCCGTCCCTGGCGCGCCGCCCATAGAGCGGCCTCATTCACCAGATTGGCGAGATCCGCCCCGGAAAAACCGGGCGTGCCGCGCGCGATTACCGACAAGTCCACATCATCGCTCAGCGGAACCTTGCGCGTATGCACGCGCAGAATTTCCTCGCGGCCCTTCACGTCGGGACGCGCCACCACCACGCGACGGTCGAAGCGTCCCGGCCGCAGCAGCGCGGGGTCAAGCACGTCCGGCCGGTTGGTTGCGGCGATCAAAATCACGCCTTCGTTGGACTCGAAGCCGTCCATTTCGACCAGCAAGGCGTTGAGCGTTTGCTCGCGTTCATCGTGGCCGCCGCCGAGGCCGGCGCCGCGATGGCGCCCCACCGCGTCAATTTCATCGATGAAAATGATGCAGGGTGCGTTCTTCTTGCCCTGTTCAAACAGGTCGCGCACGCGGCTGGCGCCCACGCCGACAAACATCTCAACGAAGTCGGAGCCCGAAATCGAAAAGAAGGGCACGTTGGCCTCGCCCGCGATCGCTCTGGCCAGCAAGGTTTTTCCCGTTCCTGGAGGGCCCACCAGCAGCACGCCCTTGGGGATGCGTCCGCCGAGTTTCTGGAATTTCTGCGGATCTTTCAGGAACTCGATGATTTCCTGCAGCTCTTCCTTGGCTTCGTCCGTGCCGGCCACGTCCTTGAACGTCGCCTTTTTCTGCTGCGCCGTCAGAAGGCGCGCCCGCGATTTGCCGAAGCTGAGGGCCTTGTTCCCGCCCGCCTGCATCTGCCGCATCATGAAAATCCAGAAGGCCACCAACAAAAAGAGAGGCGCCGCGTTCAACAGGAACGTAACCCAATCCGCGCGGTTCACTTCCTTGACGTTGATCAGCACTTGCTTGTCCCGCAGCGTTTTTGCCAGATCCGGGGCAGCTTCCTTGAAAATCGTGGTGCGGAATTTCTTGGACGGTTCGCGCCATTCGCCTTCGATTTCATAACTGGTTGGCGAAAGATACAACGTCACTTCCTTCACATTGCCGCGATCCACTTGCGCCATGAACTCGCTGTAGCTGGGTTCTTCCTCGCGCGCCGACTGGCCGCTTTTCGAGACCAGCGTCCACAACAACACCGCGAGCATAATGATGAACAACCAAAACATGATGGTCTTTACGGTAGAACTAGGGTTCACGGCTTTACCTCACCTGCCGGATCTTCCGGCGCGCGGCCCCCTGAAATCGCCACGCATGAAAATAAAAGTACCGCTACTTGCATACTGATTGCCTTAACCATTAGATGCATGTGGAAGACCAAAGTAATCCTGCGCGCCCCCGGGAGCCGCCCACATGCTCGCCCGCCGCCAACTACCAGACTTTAAAGCTCTTCCTCGCCGATCAGCAGTCCAATCCGGGTACCCTGATTCGGCGTGAGTTCCGCGGCCACCGGGTGCCCGAATGCCCAAATCACTTTGCCCTCGCTGGTTAAAACCGGCCAGCTTCCCCGAGCGTTTCGGGGAACACGGGATTGCAGCAGCAGCCGTTTTAGTTTTCGAGCTCGCCGGCTCCCATGTGGGCAATAGGAGTCTCCGGGACGCCAATTCCTCAGGACGAGCGGCCAACGGACACGATCAAAATCAAGGGCACCCCGACCCTCTACAGTGTCGCTCGCGACTGCGGGCCAGTCAACCATTTTCAAGCTGAAGCGGCGGTGAATTTCCGTAACAACAATGGAAGCGGATTCCAGTCGCGCGGGCTGCAAAACGGTGTAACTAAATTCGCGATTTAGGCTTGCCGCTCCATCCTCCAGCCCGGCTCCCGCTCTCGTAAAGGAAAGGCGGTCGAAAATTCTTTCGACGCGCACGCCGGGGAGTTCAATCCTGGCGCCGCTTTGCGATTTCGCGGCCAGATCGAGCACGCAGTCGACGTGCCGGGACGTCAGCTGGTGGCGGCTGCCCCGAAGTTCGGCAAAAATCTTGCGGATCAGGCGCCTGGTTAGAGCGAGGGTTGCCGGAAGCTTTGTGTAGTCCGAGGGCCGTGTCGCGTTAGCCAGAACCCCACGGGCGGCAGGAATCTTCTGAGGTAGGGGGACCAGCAGATCTTCGACGCTCACGGAAAAGGCAGCCGGCGATTCGCGTTCGACCAAAGCGCGGAATCGCTCCTCTTCTAGCGCGCGCCAGAACGCCTCATCCTCCCGCGCGTGCCCGGCGAAACGAGTCAACCGCGTCACGGCGGCCGCGTCAAAATCGCGAAGAAGAGCCGGAATCAGCTGGTGACGAATTCTCGCGCGGGTCCGGGTCATGTCCTGATTGCTCGCGTCTTCCCGCCATGTCTGGCCCGCCTCCCTTAGAAATTCCCGTAACTCGTCGCGTCCGATTTCCAGGAGCGGCCGGACGATTGCGCCGGCGACCGGAAAAATTCCCGCCAGCCCCGCGAGGCCTGTGCCCCGTAGCAGGTGAGATAAAACAGTTTCGGCTTGGTCGTTCGCCGTGTGCGCTACGGCAACCCGATCGAGTCGCCGCGCTTCGATCATGGACGCAAAAAATTGATAGCGCAGCCTCCGTGCAGCGTCTTCCAGATTCCAGCGGTGGCGACGCGCTTCTCCCGCAACGTCAGCGCGTCCGGATTCAAATTCCATCAGAAATTCCTTGGCCAGGGCTCCGACGAAGCGCTCATCCGCGTCCGCTTCCTCGCCGCGGAGCTGATGGTGGAAATGCAGCACCTGAACCGTGCAGCCAAGCTGCGCCCTCAGCACGGCGAAAATCCGGAGCATGGCCACCGAATCCGCGCCTCCGGAAACGCCAATGCCGAGGCGGTGGCCCGGCCGAACCATGTCGTGGCGCCCGATCGTATCGAGCACGCGCCGGTGAAGGTCTCTGTTCATTTGAAGAATCTCGCGGGAAAGACTTCAGCCTGCCTGGTTTCAAATCTCGCCGGTCCAAAGGCAGATAGGCTGAAGCCCGCCCGACTTGGAATCCCTCGAGAAAGCTCAGGCAAGAATGGTAACAACTAATGGTAACAACTATGGTCTGAATTTCGCAATCGTCGGAAGGCTCTCATTCGGAAGCGTTCGGGGAAATGCGGCGGGCGACGCAGGCTGGAATTAATGGCTCGATTGCTGCGCCATCAGCATTCGGTTATAAGCTATCCGCCGATCCAAAGCCACCGCTGCAACGTAGGCGCAGCCTCCGCATTCCGATTCAATCCAGGATGCGGCGGAGGGAATCACCCGCTGCGACAAACGGCGCGCAACCCCCAGCAACCGGAAATATCCGTTCATGGCCATCATTTTGCCGCCGTCGCCGCCCGGATCGGGGCACAGCGCAAGCAGCTGCACCAGTCGCCGGAATTGATTTCCTGACTCCGCCCTCGGCGTCAGCCCGCAAATTTCGCGCGCCTGCTCGGATAATACATGTTCTCGGGATTCGGCAATCAGCGAACGGCAATAGGAGACAAAGAATTGAAGCAGCGTCAGAAACGAGATCACGAATATTAAGAACGCGATCATTGTGTTGGAGCAACCACCCTCGCCGTCGCCGTCCGCGCGTCGTCCGGTACCTTCATGAACGTGTAGGCCCAGGTAATGGGCTGCCACACCACCATTAAGTGGCATACATAATGCCAGACCCGCAAATTGGGATACATGTTGCCCAACGCGTAGCTGCCCGCGAACGCGCTGAAATACACTCCCATCGAAAGCACCAGTTGCATCAAGCGTGTCCTGTTTTCCCGCAACTTCATCATCGCTGCCCACAGCAAATAGGTCAGCACGACTCCGACGAAATACAGGTTCTGGGTAAGCTCATTCACGAACGTAGGTGATCAGCTTGTCGCTGGACGCAGCCACGGTGTGATACGAGATTAGAATGGTGAGCAGCAGCAGCAGCATGGCCCCGCCGCGCACAAACTTGCCGACATTCATTTCCGAAAAAACCTGCGCGTAAAGAGTCATCAACACAAAATACAAACAGATGATCAGCAGGGCTTCCGAGAAGTAATAAAAGTAAAGGTAGGCATCCGAAGTGAAGCCGGCCGTTTTCAAAACGCTATACCGGCCGATCCCCACGGCGATGGAAGCGCACAGGTAAAATACGATGGTGAAATATTTAAATAAGGCCTTGTGCTTCAGGAGAACGACAACGGCGAGGACTTCCAGCGTCAACTCGATGAACAGCAGCAGATAGTCGACTGGGCCCAGCACGGTCTTTTTCTCTCCGGGTGGACCCAGTCTCTAGGCTCTAAATGCCTTCAAACTAGCCCCCACCACCTCGCGGCGACGGGATTGGACCAGGGCCACTTGCCCGGACTCCTCCACCACCTCGCGGCGACGGAATCGGACCGGGACCACTTGCCCGGAACCCTCCACCACCTCGCGGCGACGGAATCGGACCGGGACCACTTGCCCGGAACCCTCCACCACCTCGCGGCGACGGAATCGGACCGGGACCACTTGCCCGGAACCCTCCACCACCTCGCGGCGATGGAATTGGACCGGGGCCGCTTGCCCAGACTACGGGGTTCAATACACTTGAAGCTGTGAACGTCGCAGCATTCGCTGTGATATTCCGCAGCCCCATCGCTCCAGTCAGCACCAGCAAAACAAAAGCGACTACGGTTAGACACTTGGACATACACCCTCCGGAAGGGAAACTAACCCGGAGGCAGTATATGTACATCTGTTCCCTAATGGAACAAAATTGTTACCATGTGTCTAAACGATAAACACCTCTGGACAATGCCCCGTCGAGCGGCCCTTGCCGCCCGTCTATACGGGGCAGTTCCATTCGCATTGTCCACGGTCAAGATAGGATTACGGACCGTCGCGGTCAACGGTACGTCAGTACTACTAGGACCCGGCACTAAGGGTCTATCCTGTCAATGACATCGCCTACGGTTGGGCTTGGGTTTCGCCACGGGGTTCCGGCTCTCCAATCCAGCGTGATCCGGTTTGGACAACTACCGCCTGTTTCAGGTAACCTTTCACTGCTTGACAGTGCTCGGAAGGCATCCGTAACATGAAGGGCTTTAGTTTTGCCGGCGTAGCTCAGGGGTAGAGCGAGGGTCTCATAATCCCTAGGTCGTGAGTTCGAGTCTCACCGCCGGCACCATTCGTTGCATACATCCTTATTAACTAATTCGCATTTTAAAGGGAGCAGACCTTGGGAAAGATTACCGGTGGCAGATTTATCGCGGAATTTCTGAATGCCCAGGGCGTGACCGCTTTCTTTTTTGTCCCCACCATGCTCAGCCGAGCTCTCGCCGAAATGGACAACATGCCGATCAAGCGCGTTCTAACCCACGGCGAGAAAGCGGCCGCCTACATGGCGGATGGCTATGCGCGCGCTTCCGGGCGGCCGGGAATTTGCGCGGCACAGGCCGTGGGCGCGGCGAACCTTGCGGCGGGCTTGCGCGACGCGTACATGGGGCACAGTCCGGTAATCGCTCTCACGGGCGGGCGCTGGGGCCACCAGAAACACAAAATCAATTACCAGGAAATGGACGACTTTCCGATTTTCTCGCAGGTCACCAAAGCCAATTTTCAGGTCGATTCTGTGGGCCGCATGCCGGACCTGCTGCGCCAGGCATTCCGCGATGCGACCTCCGGCACGCCCGCGCCGGTGAATCTGCTGTTCGCGGGAAAAGAAGGCGACATCGAGCACGACGAGGCCGAATTGAAGATGGTTGCGGAAGAAACGTTTACCCACGTTCCCGCATTCCGGCCAGCGCCGGAGGCCGCACGCGTTGCCGAGGCCGCGCGCGTTCTGCGGCAGGCGCAACGGCCCGTGATTGTCATTGGAGGCGGAGCGCGATTGTCCGGCGCGGGTACCGAAGCGCTGAAACTTGCCGAAACTCTGTCGATTCCAGTGGCCACTTCGCTGAACGGCTTCTCGCTCGTGCCGGACAATCACCCGCTGTATCTCGGCGTTCCTGGCACATACTCGCGCTCGTGCGCCAATAAAATTTTGCTGCGCGCCGACCTCGTTCTATATATCGGCAGCCAGACCGCGGGGCAAGTCACGCATTTCTGGAAGATTCCGCCGGCCGGAACTCCGGTGATCCAGATTGGAATCGATGCCCGCCGACCTGGGCCGGAATTATCCGAACGCCGTCTCTCTTCTGGGCGACGCGAAAATGACGCTCCAAGCCCTGAATGAAGCGGTTGCCGGCGGCAAGGACCAAAAGTCGCGCAACAATAAATGGATCGAGGAAGCCAAAGCCGCCGTGAAGGAATGGCGCGCGGAAGTGCAGCCGCTGCGAGATTCCGACGCTGTGCCCATGCGGCCGGAACGGATTCTCAAAGAAGTAGGAGACTGGCTGCCGCAGGAAACCATCGTCGTTTGCGACACGGGGCACGCGGGCATGTGGTCGGCGCAGCAGTTCTGGGTCAACAAGCCATGGGATTTTATTCGCGCAGCCGGATCGCTGGGGTGGGCTTTTCCAGCGTCCCTCGGCGCAAAGGTTGCCGTGCCTAAAAAGCCGGTGGTCTGCTTCACGGGTGACGGCGGTTTCTGGTATCACCTGCAGGAACTGGAAACCGCCGTGCGCTGCGGGATTCCAACGGTGACCGTCGTCAACAACAACAACTCACTGAATCAGGAAACCACGATTTTCCGCCACGCCTACGGAGGAAAGCCGTCGAAGAAGCAAGGCGAGATGTGGCATTTTTCCCAAGTCAATTTCGCCGCGATTGCGGAGACCATGGGCGCGCTGGGCATTCGCGTCACGAAGCCGGGCGAGTTGCGCTCGGCTCTGGACCGCGCCATTTCCAGTGGCCGCCCGGCGGTCGTCGAAGTGATGAGCGACATCGAAGCGCTGGCGCCGAATGCGTGGGAAGGCTAGGCGTTGAAGTTGCTGCGCGCCGCATGATCGGTCCGAGCGGCGCGCCAATAGTGTTCCGGTTTAGAACGTACCGGTTTTTAATTTGTAAAGATGCTTACTGTGCCGAAGCCCGCTTTGCATTGATCTGCGAGCCGGTGCTCTCTCCCGTGGGATCGACGAACCCGATTCGATCGCCGAAATATTCCGTGAACCAGACTCTTCCGATGGCGTCGGCCCCGATGAATCGCGCGTAGGCGCGATCCGGCCGCTGCGGGATCGAGTATTCGGTGAATTGCTCGGTCTTGGGATCGAAGCGGGTGACGTTGTTTCCGCTCATATCGGCAAACCACACGCTGCCGTCGGTTTGGTTGTAATTGACTCCGTAGACCGTCGCATTCGGCGTGGGCGGCTTGTAAAATTTCACGGCTCCCGTCTTCACGTTCAATTTACCGAATCGATGCCCGAGGAAATCGCCGAACCAGAGATTGTCGTTTGGGTCGACGGTAATACCTCGAATGCTGACCGTACCTTCGGGACGAATGTCTTTCGTTTCGCCGGTGGCCGGATTCAGTTTCACAAGGGTCCCCAGCGCGATTTCACTGAACCAAACCATGCCCTCGTTGTCGACCGTAACATCGTAGGATCTGCCTTGCGGAGCGTGCGATTCTCCCGGAACTTCGCCCCACTCCTGCATGGTGTCTTTCGGGCACGTTGCTGGAACCTTGTAGGGATGTGAGGAGAATTGCTGCGTTTTTACGTCAAAGCTCCACAAGTCACCGGAAGTTCCCCCCGAGAACCAGACGTTCCCCGAATGATCGAGCGTGAGCGTGTGCGCGGCCGCTTTCTTTTCTGGCCAGTAATATTGTTTCACCTGGCCGGTTTCCGGATCGACCGAGGCCAGTTTGGCCGGATCGTTCGTGTGCGCCAGCGCCACCCAGTATCGCCCGTCACTCGCCACGGCTCCCGTGTGCGGGCGCGCCTTTTCGGTGAGCAACGGATACTCCAGGAATTTTTCCGTTTGCATGTCGAACTTGGCCGCTTTGTTCCCGTAGTACGATTCCTCGCCAAACCAAGCGACGTTCGTTTTCAAATCGATTTCGATGCTGTGCGGGCGGGATATCTTCGTCGGTACGTCATATTGAATGAGAGTCGCGCGCAGGGCTGCATCGGAGGACTCCACGTGCTTGACGTGGGCCATCAGCTGCGATGCGTCCGCATCCGTGCCGAAGTACGGCGAATCGGGACCGAAATATTTCTCCAGAGCCGCGCTCAGGGCATCGAGTTCCTGCGGCGTGGCGTTCGCAAAGGGTTCCTCCGTCGCGCCGTTGGTCATATGCGGCAGGAATTCTCTCCATTCCGCGGCCGTTTGGCCGCGCCGGTGGATGATCGTCGGCAGGCTGTGGCACTCGATGCACTTCGACCTGAGCATTCTCGTCTGCTGCGTGTCGGGCAAAAGGCTTTCCAGTTCCGATCCGGTCAGGCGGCCCAGACTCAGATTGGCAGACGCCAAGCTGAAATTCGTTTCGCCCATTTTCGACGTGTCTACCGCTGCGCGCTTGACGGCAAAGCCGTACGCCTCAACCGTGACGTCGTAGGTTCCCGCGGCAAGGGCAATCTCATATTTTCCGTCGCTCTGTGAAAAGCGGCTGATCGTCTTTATCCCGGATTTGGCGCTGATCACCGCAGCGCGAACGGGCTTGCCGGAAGCGTCCGTCACGACGCCCTTAATTACAGTGGTGGAGGCTGCGAGCGGCGACGCTGCGCACAGCAAAACGGCCAAAAATACCCACGAGATCCTGCGAGCAAGCATTCTCATATGTCTCCTGACTCAGACGGGCGCCTGCGCCCACGCGGTACACAGCCCGCCTCACGCCACCCGGTTGGCCGCATGCTAACAGCTTTTGTGCGCCACTTCTAGAAGTCCGATCATCCGCGTAGCGGCTCCCAGACATTTCAAACCCCGATCCCCCAGCACTACTGGTACTGTCGATTCCGACCACGGGCGAGGCGTCCCGGCTGGGGTATACTTTCTAATCGCGCACGGAAATTTCAATCGCACGAATTTGTTTCAGGGAGAAACGTGTCGGAGAATTTCGACGTCATCGTTGTAGGCGGAGGCAATGCCGCGCTTTGTGCGGCGCTCGCCGCGCGTGGAGCAGGCTGCCGCGTGCTCGTGCTGGAGCGCTCGCCCGAGCATTTTCGCGGCGGAAACACGCGCCACACGCGGAATATCCGCTGCTCGCACAACGCGGCCGACCAGTTTTTTTCCGGGCCCTACTCCGAAGAGGAGCATCTGCAGGATCTGATCGGGGTGACCGGCGGCCCGGCGAACTTAGATCTGGCCAAGCTGGCCATCCGCGAATCGAGCACGCTTCCCCAGTGGATGAGCGCGCACGGCGTGCACTGGCAACAGCCGCTTGCGGGAACGCTGCACCTGGGGCGAACGAATCGCTGGTTTCTAGGCGGCGGCAAGGCTCTGCTGAATACCTACTACCAGGCAGCGTGCCGCATGGGAATTACGGTACGCTACGACTCCCTGGTCGAAGACCTGATCGTTGAGAACGGCCGGTTCGCAGCCGTGCGGCTCGAGAACGAAAACGGAGAACTGATCCGCGCGCGCGGCGTGGTCGTTGCCGCCGGTGGCTACGAAGCGAATATCGAATGGCTCAAGCGTCATTGGGGAGATGCAGCCAAAAATTTTATCATTCGTGGCTCGCCCTACAATGACGGCAAGTTGCTCGCGGCGCTGCTGAAACACGGCGCCATGGCCATGGGCGATCCGAAGGGTTTTCATGCCATTGGCGTTGACGCGCGCGCGCCGAAATTTGACGGCGGCATCGTTACGCGGCTGGACGCCACGCCCTTTGGAATTGTTGTGAACCGCGACGCGCTCCGCTTTTACGATGAAGGCGAGGACATCTGGCCCAAGCGCTACGCCATCTGGGGCACGCTGATCGCAGCGCAGCCGGGACAGATCGCGTTTTGCATCGTCGACGCGAAAACGATTGACCGCTTTCTGCCTCCGATGTTCAAGCCCTTTCAGGCGCAAACGCTCGAAACGCTCGCGCCGCAGATGGGCCTCGATCCGGGAACGTTCGTGCGCACCGTCACGGAATACAATCGAGCGGCCGCCGCGAACACCGAGCTGCGCATGGACATCCTGGACAAAAATTCCACCAAAGGCATCACGCCGCCAAAGAGCAATTGGGCGCTGCCGATCGATCGCCCTCCGTTTTACGGCCTTCCGCTACGCCCGGGGATCACGTTCACCTACATGGGAGTTGCCGTGGACGAGTGCGCGCGCGTCCTCGATCGAAACGGAAAGCCGTTTCAGAATATTTTCGCGGCCGGAGAAATCATGTCTGGAAATATTCTCACGAAGGGTTATCTGGGCGGCTTCGGACTGACCATCGGCTCCGTGTTCGGCAGGCTTGCGGGCAGAGAGGCGGCTACACTTGCCCGGGCTTGATGTGATTCAGGAGGCCGGCCGTCAACTGGTCATCTGCAATGCGTGCCGTTACTGCGAAGGCTATTGCCCCGTCTTTCGCGCCATCGAGACCCGGCGCGACTTCAAGCCCGGCGACGTTTTCTATCTTTCTAATCTTTGCCACGATTGCCGCGCCTGCTATTACGCGTGCATGTACACGCCGCCGCACGAATTCGCAATCAACATCCCGCAGATTTTGGCGCAGTCCCGGATCGAGACGTACCGCCGCTGGGGCTGGCCGGAATTCCTCGGACGCGCATTCAAAAATCGCAGCGTAACCGTTTTCCTGGCCAGCGCAATGGCCGTGCTCGTCGCCGCTCTGGCGTTGCTTTTCATTCCATCCGCGAAATTATTTTCCACGCATCTCGGCCCCGGCGCATTTTACGAAGTCGTCCCGTACATTGCCATGGTGGCAGGTGCGCTGAGTTTATTTTTATACGGAATAGCGGTGTGGTTGCGCGGCGGCGCGCGCTTCTGGTTCGAAACGCGCAGCGTGCTGCAGGAGCGAGGCGATTGGAGAGCCGTAGCCGTGGCCATTGGAGATGCGCTCGGTTTGCGATACTTGAAAGGCGGCGGTCCGGGATGCTTTTATCCTGACGAGCGGCCTTCGTCGGTTCGCCGCGCGTACCACTCGCTTACATTCTGGGGACTGACTTGCGATTTCATTTCCACGTCGCTGGCTTTCGTCTACCAGGATTTCTTCCACATCGTTCCGCCATACGCGCTGACGAGCGCGCCGGTAATTTTCGGCACGGTCGGCGGCATTGCGCTCCTCGTCGGAACGGGCGGCCTCATCTACTTCAAATTGCAAAGCGATCGTGAGCCTGCCGAGCCCGCGGCTTCCAGTATGGACTACGTATTTCTGGTCACGCTTGGACTAACGGCGCTTACCGGCCTGCTAACCCTTATCCTGCGCGCCACTTCGGCAATGGGCAGCATTCTCGTGCTGCACCTGGCGTGTATTGCGGCGTTGTTTATTTCCGCTCCGTACGGAAAATTCGTGCACGCTGTTTACCGCACGCTCGCCTTGATTCGCTATGAGATGGAGCAGGACCGGCCCCACCAGCGCGTTGGGCATTAAGTGGCATAGGCTTTCTACGCGAAGCATTTGCGAAGATCAGCCTGTGCGGTTTTAGTCCTAGCGAAGCCCAACCCGCAGGCTAGGGCCCGCGCCACAATTCCGGAAAACCCGCGAAACCAAATAATTAGCAGTTTCGTCTACTTCATTATATAAATCGCGGACAGCTATGTCCGCTGACCCCAAACAACGTTCTGAAGTGGATTGCAACGGGAGGAAGAACATGCGAGGAATCACACGCGCGATGATGTGGGCCCTACTGGCGTCGATTTGTTTGATTTCGCGGCCCGCTGTAGGCGCCCCGCAAAGCGCTGCGGGAGTTCATGTCGACAAGAGCAGCATTGGCGGCGTGGTGCTGAATAGCGACGGCGAGAAGCCGGAAGCCGGCGTGTGGGTGATTGCGGAAACAAAGCTGCAAGTTCCGTTTCGCAAGATCGTGGTCACCGACGATCAAGGACGATTCCTTGTGCCAGACTTGCCCGATGGATCCTATGAACTGTGGGTGCGCGGATACGGCCTCAAAGATTCCGAACACGTTCCGGCCGCGCTCGGCGCAAAGGTGAAGCTTCAAGTGGCGAACGCCGCGACTCCGCAAGAGGCGGCGAAGATCTATCCTGCCAGTTATTGGACGTCGCTGATTCAGCCCCCTCCGATGAGTGAGATTCCAGCCAAGTACAAGAGTCAAGACGAATGGCTTGCAGACCAGAGGAACGGCTGCAACCACTGCCATGAACTTGGCATGGTCGCCACGCGTCGTTATACCACTGTGGAAGAATGGGACGCTGTATTTTCTCGCGCTAAGGCGATGCATCAGGAACTCAATTTTCTCGGCAGAACTACCGTGGAGAAGGTCCTCGCCGATTGGGGCGCTCGCATTGCTGCGGGAGAAGTTCCTCCCGCTCCGCCGCGGCCAACCGGCATCGAACGCAATGTCGTTTTATCCCAGTGGGATTGGGGAGCTCCGGAGTCTTTCATTCACGATCTAGTCTCTACGGACAAGCGCAATCCGACGATGTACCCGTATGGCAAAGTCTACGGCGGGGATCGAACCGGTGGAGGCAGATTGTGGATATTGGATCCGGTGAAGAACACTGTCGAAGGGCTTAATCTCGAACCGCGAGACAAAAGCCATGGTTTCTCACTGACAAAAGACTACTACCACGGCGCCGAAGAAGAGCAAGCGTCTATGGGCGAAGACAAGGAATGGATGGACAGTCCGCACAACCCGATGATGGATGAGAATGGCAAAGTCTGGATGACAGAACAGATTCGCGCCGGGGGTAAGGACTACTACCCAAAGTGGGCGAAAAGCACGATCGCCACGGAGAACAATGACCCGGCGGCGACCGATATCGCGTTCAATCTTCTGTCTAAGACCGGTAACAATATGGAGCTCGGTTACTACGATACGAAAACCAGTAAATTTGTTACGGTCGACACCGCTTACAACACGCATCACTTGCAGTTCGATTGGCAAGACCGGATCTGGACCGACGGCGGCGGTTCCGCGATGGGTGAAATGGACACCAAAAAGCTAGATTTGAATAACATAGAAGGGACTGAAGTAGGTGCTCAGAAGACCTGGATGCGAATTGATATGGACACCAAGAAAATGGTTCCAGGAACGGGCTACGGTGTGGCTATCAGCCCCATCGATGGCACCGTCTGGGAAACGTCTCCGGTAGCAGGAGGCCCTGCAAACAAAGTGTATATGCTTGATCCAAAGACGGGGAAATTCAAGGATTACCCGCTGCCTGCTCCGGGACGTTTCCCGCACGGTATTGACTTCAGTACGGACGGGAATGTTTGGGTGTCATTGGGCAGCGGTCAACTCGGGCGCTTGGATGTCAAGACCGGTCAGTGGAAGTTCTGGGACGACCCAGGGCCAAAATTTAAGGGCACCGGCAAGGAAACTGGCAGTACCGATTTCCCTTACTTCCTTTGGGTAGATCAATTCAACGCGTCGGGGCTCGGCAAGGACACCGTGATCGTCACTGGAACGGCTTCGGACGCCATGTTCATATTTGATCCAAAGAAGGAGACGTTCTCTACATTCCATCTTCCTTACCCGTTGCCCTATTACACGCGTGGTTTGGATGGTCGAATTGACGATGCCAAGGCCGGTTGGAAGGGCCGAGGGCTTTGGATGACCTACAGCTCCTACATGCCCAAATTCACGGAAACGCGCAAAGGCTCGGTAACCCATATGCAAATCCGCCCCAATCCATTGGCGAATTAACGGTAATGAATTGAGAAGCACCGCGGCGGAAGAATTTGGCCACACACATATGACAGGGCCGGGTTTTTCCGCCGCAGTTTTTAACCAAGGCGTGCGATTGAGGTTTTGCAATTTGAGATTTGAAATCTCAAATTTGAGATTTCAAACTAAAATCTCGGATTCGAATTTTCGAACCGGCGTTTCCGATGTTTTCAATTTGAAATCTGAAATTTCAAATTTGAGATTTTCGATTTCCGGTGCATGATCCTTTCCGGGTGAGCAACCGAATGACAATGCGCCAGGGGCAACTGGCAGGAATCGCGGCAATCCTGGCGGCTGCGCTATTCTCGTTCGCGTCCATGCTCGCCGCTCAAAACGGTCAGGGCGAGGAACTGTTCGAAGCGCGCCTGTCTCCCGTGCCAATTAATATCTCGATGATGGCCACCATCGCCGGAACCGGCTCGCTGACGGCAACGCTCAAAGGTAGGCAACTCACCATTCAAGGATTGTTCGAGGGATTGCGCTCGCCCGCCACCACCGTGCAAATCCATCGCGGCCCGAAGGGCATTCGCGGTCCGGTCATCCCGAATCTGGAATTGACGGTTACGAAAGCGGTGAAGGGCACAGTCAGCGGCACGCTGCAGTTGACGCCCCAAGAAATCACGGATCTCCGCGACGGCCGCCTCTACGTGCAAATTCAATCCGAACGCGCCCCCGACGGAAATCTATGGGGCTGGCTTTTGCAGTGAAGCTTGTCGAAACCCGTCTCGTGAATGATGGTCCAGTCAAGCGGTCGGTCCGAGACATCCGCGTGTCGTTAAGTCCGTATGATGTTTTGTGGGTCGTGCCTTAAGGCACGACAATCAGGGATGCATCTAGCAGGGGTTTTAACCCCTGTGGTTTTGATTTTATTGTTCCGGGAAAGCCGTTGCCAAAATTGGAGTGAATGATGCCGGAGCGAAGAGTTTTTAGATTCGCGATTCCTGGAGCAATAACGGCGCTTGCGATTTGCAGCGTATTCGCCGCGGCGCAACAGCCGGCCCGCACCGGCCCCTTCACCGAGCAGCAAGCCAATTCCGGTCGCGCGATTTACGAATCGACATGTTCGCGCTGCCACCTACCCGATTTCAAAGGCACCTTCGAAGCGCCTCCGCTTGCTGGCGCCAATTTCATGAACACGTGGCGCAACCGCCCGACGAGCGACCTCTTCACCCGCATCCGGACTTCCATGCCCATCAGCAATCCCGGCTCGCTAACCGATCAGGAAGCGCTGAATCTCGTTGCTTACATTCTGGAAGCTAATGGTGCGACGCCTGGCACGCAGGCGCTGACGCCGGAGACCATCGTGCCCATCGGGGCAGTAGCCACCGGCAACGCCGCTGCTTCCGTATCCGCGCCGCAATCGGCCGAAGGCGCCGCTGCGCCGCGAACCGCGAGCGCTCGCCTCGGCGTCACCGTCGAGGGCGAGGTGAAGAATTACGTTCCCGTGACGGACGAGATGCTGCTGAAAGCCGACCCGGCCGACTGGCTGATTGTCCGCGGCAATTATCAAGGCTGGAACCATAGTGCGCTCTCCCAAATCAATCGCGAAAACGTCAAGGACCTGCGGCTTGTCTGGGAATGGAACATGAACGACAGCGGCGCGGCCAACGAGCCCACGCCACTCGTCCACAACGGCATCATCTATCTGACCAATACGGACAACATTATTCAGGCGCTCGACGGCCGCACCGGCGACCTCATCTGGGAAAATCATCTCCGTCCGCCAAAAAGCGTGCCCGGAGGCACGGGCGCGATGCGCAACATCGCCATCTACCAAGACAAAATTTTTGCGGAGACCACGGATGCGCACCTCTTCGCGCTCGACGCCCGCACCGGACACACCGTCTGGGACGTTATGGTTGGCGACAGCGCCAAAGGTTACGGCAGTTCCAGCGGTCCGATCGTGATTCACGGCAAGGTCATTCAGGGCGAGAATGGATGCGACCGCTACAAGGCCCGAGACGAAGACCAAGGCTGCTTCATCAGCGCATTCGACCCGGCAACCGGAAAACTTCTGTGGCGCTTCAACACCATTGCGCGAGTCGGCGAACCCGGCGGAGACACTTGGGGCGACCTGCCGAACATGCTGCGTGTGGGCGCGGAAACCTGGATTACTGGCAGCTACGATCCCGGGCTCAATCTCACCTACTGGGGCGTTGCCCAGCCCAAACCCTGGATGCAGGTCAGTCGCGGCACCAAGGGCGCGGCGCTCTATTCGAGCTCGACGCTCGCGTTAAAACCCGACGATGGAAAGCTGGCCTGGTACTTCCAGCACGTGCAGGGTGAAACGCTGGACATGGATGAAGTATACGAACGCGTCCTCGTCGACATCGGCGATCGCAAGACGCTTTTCACCATCGGCAAGGCCGGCATTCTCTGGAAGCTGGATCGCAAGACGGGCGAATTTCTCGGCGCAAAAGAAACCATATTCCAGAATATTTTCGACATTAATGAGAAGACAGGAAAGCTCTCCTACCGCCCCGACATACTGGAACAGGAAATCGGCAAGTGGACACCCGTATGCCCCAGCACCGAAGGCGGCCACAACTGGCAAGCCATGAGCTACGATCCCGCGACCGCGCGCCTGATCATCCCGCTCAGCCAGAGCTGTATGGAAATGACCGGCCGCAAAGTCGAATTCGTCGACGGCTCGGGCGGCACCATGGGCGACCGCCTCTTTTACGAAATGCCCGGCACCGATGGCAACGTTGGCAGGCTCGCCGCATTTGACGTGAAAACGATGAAAGAAGTCTGGAACGTCCAGCAGCGCCCGTCTTTCCTGACCGCCGTGCTATCAACCGCCGGCGGCATCGCTTTCGTCGGAGATCTAAACAGAGCCTTCCGCGCCGTTGACGTCAACACGGGCAAGACGCTGTGGGAAACGCGCCTCGGTACATCCGTGCAAGGTTTTCCAGTAAGCTTCAGCATCGCCGGCAAGCAATATATCGCCGTGACCACCGGCCTGGGCGGCGGCAGCCCGCGCAACGTCCCGCGCACAATCCTCCCCGACATCCACTTCCCGACAAGCGGCAACGCGCTCTATGTATTTGCGCTGCCGGAAAACTAGCACAGACTTCAGTCTGTGGATTTTGCAGGAACACGGTCGCCCCTCTGAGATCAAATCCAAACAGAACTCCGCGCTGCTTTTTTTCGCGAGAAACGGCGGGCGCGTTCCACACGATTCCAGTACAATGTCTGGTTGCGAGAATCAATTTAATCTTTCCCGCAACAACGACGCAGGGCTTGGGAGGACGGATGGCGGAATCGGGACAATCTGCGCGCAAACTGACCATGGCGGACATACACGCGGCCGCCGATCGACTGAAAAATTGGGGGCGCTGGGGCGCCGACGATGAAATCGGCACGCTCAACTACACGCGCCCGGAAGACATCGTCGCGGCGACGCGGCTGGTACAGAAGGGCAAAGTCTTTTCGCTGGCGTTGCCCTACGATAGCCACGGCCCGCAAGGCGGCAAATCGAAATATCCCGCAATGGGACGCTTCAATCCCATCCACCTGATGCTGCGCACCGGGACCGATGCCTACTCGGGCGTGCTCGACAGCCGCAAAATCCGCGGCTCGGACGACGTCATCATGATGCCCACGCAATGCGGCACGCAGTGGGACGGCCTGGGACACATTTTTTACGGCAATCACATGTGGAACGGGTACGACTGCCGCACGGTCACCTCGGCGGGCGCGCAAAAATGCGGCATCGAGAAAACGAAAGACCGCATGGTCGGGCGCGGCGTACTTCTCGATATCCCCCGAATGCTCGGCATGGCGCATCTTCCGGACGCCTTTGCGATCACCAGCGAAATGCTGGAGAAGGCGGAAAAACATTTCGGCGTTGCAGTGCGCCGCGGCGATTTTTTGCTGGTGCGCACGGGTCAGATGGAAGCGATGCTCTCCGCGAAAACGTGGGACGGATACTCGGGCGGCGATGCTCCGGGCCTGGCATTTGAGACGCTGGACTGGCTGCACGCCAAGCAGGTGGCAGCCATTGCCACGGATACCTGGGGCGCCGAAGTGCGCCCCAACGAATCGGACGAGGCTAACCAGCCCTGGCACTGGATTTCCATCCCGATTATGGGCCTGAGCGTCGGCGAAATTTTCGATCTCTCGGAACTTGCCAGGGAGTGTGCCGATGACAAGCGCTACGAATTTCTATTCGTTGCGCCGGCGTTGCCGGTGACCGGCGCGGTGGCGTCTCCGGTAAATCCGCTGGCGATCAAGTAAGCAATTAGTTTTGCGCGAAGATTCATTCCGCGGAGCGGTAATTGCTGTCCCCCGGAAGCCGCATGGTAGTCCGCCTCTCGCGGGGCGGGTATTTTTCCAGGCCATTTCATAGACGAGGACAAAATCGTGACCAGCACATCGGCGGGAGATTCGACAAACGCTTTGACCGTATCCCAGGCCCTGGCAAAACTTTTGCGCGCCTACGGAGCGGAATACGTATTCACCTTGACGGGCGCGCCTCAGGACCCGCTGATCGCAATGCAGAATCACGAGGGCGTTCGCGTGGTTCTTGGACGCAGCGAGCGTTCCGCCCTGGCAATGGCCGACGCCTACGCGCGCGTAACCGGCAAGCCCACGTTCGGCATCGTGCAATTCGGCCCCGGCGCAACGTATCTGCCCGCATCGATCATCGATTCCTTCTGGGCGTCGAGCCCGCTCATCGCCATCAGCGGCACCACTACTACACGGACGCGCTACCGCTTCGAGTACCAGGAACTCGAACAGACCTCGATGTTTCCCGCAATCACCAAGTGGGCGGGCGACCTGCCCCAGCCCGAGCGCATCGCCGACGTCTTGCGCACCGCCGTGCGCGCCTCGGTCAGCGGCGTCCCCGGTCCCTCTTATCTCGGCATTCCCGCGGATTGGTTTTCGAAAAAACTTGCCATCGCGCCGGAAATTTACGCCGAGCGCGCATTTACGCGCACACCCGCGCTCCGGGTCGCGCCCATGGCGCCCGACGTGGAAAGCGCCATCGCGCTGCTTGCCAGCGCGCAAAAACCCGTGCTGATTGCCGGCGGCGGCGTGATTCTCTCGGAGGCCTGGCAGGAATTGACCGAACTCGCCGAAGCCCTGAACATTCCCGTAGTCACCACCATGGCTGGCAAAGGCAGCATTGCCGACACGCATCCGCTGGCCGTAGGAGTATGCGGCCGCTACTCGCGCAAAGTCGCCAATGACACGCTGGCCTCCGCGGATTTCTGCTTGGCGATCGGCACGAAATTAAGTTCCATGGGGACGAACGTTTTTCAGTACCCGGGCAAGAACACGCGCGTCGTGCACGTCGATCTCGATCCCAACTCGCTCGGCCGCACCTATCGCGAGGAGCTGTCCATCGTCGCGGATTCCCGCGAAGCCCTGAAGATGTTGCGCGCCGCGGCTCTCGCGGCGCGCGTGAACGGAAGCAAGTGGGCCGACTGGACGAAACAAGTGCAAGGCTCAGTCGCCGCGTGGAAGGAAGATCTCCAACGCGTCTCCGGCGAACAGATGCATGAAGGGAAACTCAACCCGTATCACGTCATGCGCCTGATCGATCAGCACGTCGGAGGCGACGACATGCTTGTGGCTGACACGGGCTACATGGCCGCGTGGGCCGTCACCGTCTTGCAGCAAAAGAAGGCCGGGCGCAACACCCTGCGCGCGGCGGGCTCTCTCGGCTGGGCGTTTCCGGCGGCCTTCGGAGCAAAACTCGCAGTGGGCCCGAATCGCCGCGTCTTCGGCCTCACCGGCGACGGCGGCCTCGGCTATCACCTGCCGGACCTCGAAACCGCGCTGCGTCTGAAACTTCCCGTCGTGCATATCGTGATGAACAATTGTTCGCTGGCGTTTGAATATCACGTGCAGAAATACGTGCACGAAGAAATGTGCCCGGAAGCGAGCGAGTTTCTCGACGTGCAGTTTGCCGATGTGGCCCGCGCATTTGGCGCGCACGGCGAACGCGTCACCTCCGCCGATCAATTCATTCCCGCGCTGCGGCGCGCCGAGGAATCGGGGAAACCGGCAATCGTCGACGTAGTTGTGAGCCGCGAGCTCCCCCCGCCCGTAACGCGCTACGAATCGGCCGGACTGCGCAAAATCTGATCACGATGCGGACAGCGCGAGCGCGCCGCGATCCGCGCGCGGCGCGACCGGCTTCCAGCGACGCGTTCGACGCGCGAGCTGGAAGCCGGTCACGTTTTCACGGCCAAATCTTCCGGCCGACTCGCGGGAACCGAGGACCGAAGCCGGCTGCGGTGAAATATGTACATCGCAGCTACGTGTTTCCATCCGCCCGCGCAAATCCGGGAAAAAATTCTATTGCGCCTGGGCGAACACGCGCGTACATTTCGAATTGCCGGCTCGCGCTAGAGTTTTGCGCAGCCGGTCCACTTGTCTGTGGGCGACTTTGTCGCGGAGGGACGCCAAGAATTGTCCAATCACGTGAATCTGGCCCCGCCCATCGTTCTGACGATCGCGGGTTTCGATCCATCCGCCGGCGCGGGCATTGCGGCAGACCTCAAAACCATCGCCGCGCATAATTGCTACGGCGTCGCGGCAATCACCGCGCTCACCGTGCAATCCACGCAGGGCGTGAAATCCGTTCATGACACTCCCGCCGCGGAACTGCGCGCTCAATTGGATACCCTTCTCGAAGACGTCAAGATTTCAGCGATTAAAATCGGAATGCTGGGCCATCGCGGAAACGCCGTTGTCGTGGCGGAATTCCTGGACCGCGCGGGCGTTGCGAACATCGTTCTCGATCCGGTCATGAAATCCACTTCCGGCGAAACCGATTTGATCGATGCGGGCGGAATTAAATTCATCGGCGACGAATTATTGAAGCGTGTAACGGTTGTTACTCCGAATATCGCCGAAGCCGAAATCCTCTCCGGCATCGCCATCAAGGATCACGCCGCGATGGAGGCGGCCGCGCGCAAAATCGTCGAGCGCGGCGCCCGCGCCGTGGTCGTCAAGGGCGGCCACATGGATAAGGCCATCGACATCCTCTATGACGGCGTGGAAATCCTTCGCTTCGGCGGCGAGCACCTCAAAAGTGAAAACACGCACGGGTCCGGATGCACGTTCGGTTCGGCCATCGCCACGCAGCTCGCCTGCGGACGGCCGCTGCGGGAAGCGGTGTTACTTGCAAAAGCTTATGTGACCATCGCCATTGAAAAAGGCTATGCCATCGGCAAAGGCCCCGGCCCGCTGGATCATTTTTATCGCGTGCACCAGGAACCTCCGGCGCGCGGCGTCCACGAAGTGCCCCAGCATGGCATGCACCCGGCAGCCGAACCTGGCGCCCACTAAAAGAATTTCAAGTCGGAAATCCCGGGGAACGCAGCTTCAGTGGAACGGGCCCCAGAGCCTGTCGGGTTTAAAATCTTCGGCGGACATGCACCGACGGATTTGCCGCCACCACAAAACAAATTATGGGAATTATATGGTTGACTTCCGAACGCTGCAAGCTATGGACATTGCAGATTTTATTCTATGCCGTTGCCTTCATCGCAGACTACAAAGGTGCCTTCGTCAAAGTTCTTGCCAGAGCACATGAATCGGCAACGGCTCGTATGTTGCCTCTTGAATACATCTCGATAGGTGATTGTGCCAATCAGATAGAGGGCTCCTCGGTCATTTTTAACGGCGTCAGCCTCGGTAGCAGAAACCGCCACCCCATCATCGAGAATCCATATCTCGCCATCGGACGGGATAAAGGAAACGCTACGCACGGACCTCCCCACGACAACCTTAGGCAGTTTTGGCAAAGGCTTTACGATAGGGCCCACACCTTCAAAAATCTCGGCAATACATTCAATGGCGGGGGTCTTGCCGCTGTTCCGCAAGATCATTTTAATCTTAGGAAGCCTGTTTTCTATGAACCTGCGGGCGCTAACGGGAAATACATAGGCTTGAAGTTCCTTCTGAGCAGTATTGCGGGTCGTCAGGATTTGCCAAATGATCGTAGCCAACTGCAAAACGGCAACGATGGCCAAAACCGCAGTGAATAACACGATCCACTCATTAGACGTTTCTGGGTCTTTGCTATCAGCTGCCTCGGAGTTTTTTTTCTCGGTCTGAGGGCCGGTATTCGGCTCCAAGACTGGCGTTGCGGTTGGTATTGGTGGCTGCGCTGGCTGTTTCTGATTCTCGGTGGGTTGATTTGTATCTGTGGACGGCTTTTCTGGCTCTTGGGCGGCTTTCCTTGCACTTGGCACTGGCCCATCTGAAGGTTTAGATGGCAGAGTTGGGGCAGTTCGCATAAGCAGTAACGCGAGAGTCGGAATTAGCAATCGCATGGTGTGAATTGTACATCGTTATTTCTTGTTAGCCCTCTTAACTCTTGCTTTCTTGGGTTTGAACGCTAGCACGTCATTCACGACTCGCTCATAAGTCACCGGATATAGGGTAAGTTCATGCCGAGTCATTACACTTCAGCTTAAGAGATAATTACTGCCGCAAAATTCCTTATGGTATTTAAATTCGCGGATACCACTTGAGGAGAGAAGCGTGCTTTATCGCTTGCGGCCTGTCTTTTTCGCCGCAACCTTCCGTTTTTCCTTCTTGGATCCGCGTTCATCTGTGCGCTTCTGCGGTTCCAGTTCTTTTTTTTTCTCGGTTCGAGGGCTGTTTCGCAGCTGTTGGAAGGCGATCCGGCCGGCGACAATCGTGGCCGCCGGGCCGCCGCGAAATTCCCTGCCGTCGAACGGCGAATTGCGCGATTTGCTCGCGGATTCGGCCGCGCGGAATGTCCACTTGTGTTCGGTGGAAAAAATCGTCAGATCGCCGGGCTCATTTTCCGCGATGCGCCGCTTCATTCCCAGGATTCCCGCAGGCCCCGAGGTGAACAATTCCACTATGCGCATCAGCGAAATTTTCCCCGCGTGCACCAACTCAAGAGCAAGTCCGAGAGCGGTCTCAAAACCGGTCACGCCGAACGGCGCGCGGTCGAATTCGACGTCCTTGAGCGCCGCTTCGTGCGGCGCGTGGTCGGTGGCGATGGCGTCCACCGTGCCATCGGCGAGCCCGGCAATCAGCGCGTCGCGGTCTGCGCGGGAAGCAAGGGGAGGATTCATTTTATAGCGCGTGTCGTACTGGACGTCTTCATCCGTGAGCGTGAAATGGTGCGGCGTCACCTCGCAGGTGACGGGAAGCCCTTTCATCTTGGCGGCGCGCACCAACTCCAGGGAAGAGCGCGCTGAAAGATGCGCGATGTGCAGGCGGCAACTGGTCAGTTCGCCCATCTGCACGTCTCGCGCAACGGCCAGCGATTCGGTGGCGGCGGGCATGCCGCGCAGTCCCAGCCGAACGGATTGTTTTCCCTCGCGCATCACCGCGCCGGCAAACAAGGAGCTGTCCTCGCAATGATCGATCACCGGCAAATCCAGAGCGCGGCAATACTCCATCACCTGGCGCAAAAGTTTGGCCGTGGCGATGGGTTTGCCGTCATCCGAAACCGCGACAATTCCGGATTGCTTCATGGCCGCGATTTCCGCAAGCGCTTCTCCTTTGCTCCCAATCGAAGCCGCGCCGATCGGCCACACGCGCACGCTGGCAGCCGCTTCCGCGCGTTCCATGATCGAGCGCGTGACCGAAGCATTGTCATTCACTGGACGCGTATTCGGCATCGGGCAGACGGCGGTGAATCCGCCGCGCGCCGCGGCCCGCGTGCCTGTTTCAATCGTCTCCGAAGATTCGCCGCCCGGTTCGCGCAGATGGCAATGGATGTCCACGAAGCCCGGCGCCACGATTAAATCCGCGGCGTCGAAAACTTCCGCGCCCTGGGCGCGCGACGCCAACTGCCCGTGCGGCGCGACCGCCGCAATGCGGTCTCCGTCAAGCAGGATGTCGCGCGGCGCGTCCGTACCGCTTGCCGGGTCCAGCACGCGGCCATTCCTAATCAGCAGCATGGGAAGAATCCCTTTCCGAAGATGTGTCCGCGCCGATCATCAGAAACAGCATGGCCATGCGCACCGCCAAGCCGTTGGTCACCTGATTGAGCACGCAGGACTGCGGCCCGTCAGCAACCGCCGGATCGATTTCCAGGCCTCGAATCATCGGCCCAGGATGCAGCACCAGCGCATCCGGTTTTGCGAGGCGCAGCCGCTCGGGCGTGAGCTGAAACTGGAGGATGTATTCATCGATCGCCAACGCGGGCTCGTGTAGCCGCTCTTGCTGGACGCGCAACGTCAAAACCACGTCAGCGTCTTCCAGTGCTTCGCTGATGCGCGTGACCCGCCGGATCGAAGAGCCTGCCGGCCCGAGGCACTCCAGTTCGCGCGGAAGCCACATGGCCGGCCCGCACAGCGTAATGCGGCAGCCGAATTTTGAAAGCAGGTGGATGTTCGAGCGCGCCACGCGGCTGTGCAGGATGTCGCCAAGAATCGTGACGTTCAGTCCCTCGAGCGTGCCGCGCCGGTCGCGGATCGTCAGCGCATCCAGCAGAGCTTGAGTGGGATGCTCGTGCGTGCCGTCCCCGGCGTTGATCACCGGCAAGTCAAGGCTGCGGGCCACGAAATCCGGCGCGCCCGATGAGCTGTGACGCATCACGATGCAATCCGGCTTCATCGCGTCCAGCGTGCGAACGGTATCGAGCAGCGACTCTCCCTTTTTCAGGCTGGAGGATTCCGCCTGCAAATTCATCTGGTCCGCTCCAAGCCGCGCGGCGGCCGTGGCAAAACTGATGCGCGTCCGCGTCGAGGGCTCAAAAAACGCCAGCGCCACGGTCTTCCCGCGCAAGGTGGCCAGCTTCTTCAGGGGATGCCGTTGAATTTCCTGGAAGGGTTTCGATTGGTCCAGCAGAAATGAAATTTCTTCGGCGCTGAGCGGTTCAATCCCTAGCATGTGGCCGAAGCGAAATGGCACAACGATCCTCGAAATCTTGGCCGGGACGCTGACGGAAACGCCGGGCGTCAGGGAACGCGCTCGACCAGAACGACGCGCTCTTCCTGATCAATCTCGTTCAGTCGCACTTCAACGATTTCCGAGTCGCTGGTTTGCACGTTGCGCCCGACGAACGACGCTTCCACGGGCAACTCGCGATGCCCGCGATCGATCAACACGCACAGCCGCACGCGTTTCGGACGGCCCAGATCGAACAATCCGTTCATCGCCGCGCGAATCGTGCGCCCCGTATACAGCACGTCGTCCACCACCACCAGGTCCTTGTCGTCTACCGGAAACGGGATGTCGCTCGATTGCAGGACCGGTTGGGCAGCCACTTTGGAAAGATCGTCGCGGTACAGCGTGATGTCCAGCGTCCCTACCGGCACGTCCACACCATCGATCCCGCGCATCGCGTGTGCGATCCGCTTGGCCAGCGGAACACCGCGCCTTCGTATGCCGATTAGCGCCAGGTTGGCGGTGCCGCCGCTTTTTTCCACGATCTCATGGGCCAGCCGCTGGACGGTGCGATCGATTTCCGTCGCAGTCATCAATTGCGTCTTTTCGACGATGCGCATCGGGCGAACATCGTAGCATAGAGCCGGCTGCTCCCGAAGCGCGCCTTCGCGGGGGGCAGCGAGATTTCCTTCGTTTTTCCACAAGCGTTCCACACGCGCCTGCGTGAACGCATGCTAGAATTTCGCGGGTGACTGTGCCAGCCGCGGTAGACCTCTCCGTAAACGTCGGCGCGCTGCGCCTTTCCAATCCTATTCTCGCGGCCAGCGGTACCTTCGGCTACGGCGTTGAATTTGCGCACCTCGTTGACTTGAATCGCCTGGGTGGAATCGTCGTCAAAGGACTTTCTCTCGAACCGATGGCCGGCGCTCCGTCGCCCCGGCTGTGCGAAACGCCATCGGGAATGCTCAACGCCGTAGGGCTGCAAAATATGGGCGTGAGGGCCTTCGTGGCCGAAAAGCTGCCCGCGCTGCGCGCGTATCGGACGGCCGTCATAGCGAACGTCTTCGGCTACACGATCGATGAGTACGTGGGAGTCATACGAGTCCTGGAAGCTGCCGAAGGGCTCGCGGCCTATGAGCTGAACGTCTCCTGCCCCAACACAGCCCATGGCGGCATTCAATTCGGGAGCGATCCTGAGATGCTCGCGGAGGTGGTCTCAGCCGCCCGCCGAGTCGCTCGCCGTCCACTCTGGGTCAAGCTTTCACCGAATGTTACCGACATCTCGGTCATCGCCAGGGCGGCTGAGGAAGCCGGAGCCGATGCTCTCACAGTGGCGAACACCTACCAGGCAATGACCATCGATGTTCACACCCGAAAATCAAAGCTCGGGCGAGTAACCGGAGGCCTGTCCGGACCGGCGATTAAGCCGATATCGCTGCGCCTGGTCTTCGAAGCCCACCGCGCAGTTAAGATTCCGATCATTGGCTTGGGCGGAATTGAGAAATTCGATGACATCCTTGAATACGTCATAGCCGGTGCTTCAGCGGTACAGGTTGGGACTGCAAATTTCGCTGACCCTCGGGCGTGCGAGAACCTCGTAAATCGGCTGGAAAGATACTGTATAGAAACTAAATGCAATAATATCAGTAGTTTAATAGGCTCCTTCCGGGTCGATTGTCCTTGAATCGCGTACGGGCGCATGGTAGCCTTTCGAGGTGCCTATGACGGGTGAATACGATGCGTAGGCGACTTTTCATGATTTGGGCCGCTGTCCGCTGGCTCCCGCTTATGTTCTTAGTGAGCCAGGGGTTGGAGGCGCCACTGGTCGCGCACGTCAGCCAGCCGCTTAAGCCTCTGCGGGTGTGGACCGCCAAGACAAGTTGGTACGGCGGCAAGTTTCAGGGCCGCAAAACTGCCAGCGGCGAAAAGTACGACATGTATGCCTCGACCGGGGCAAGCCCGGACCTTCCCTTTGGCTCGCTGGTACGCGTATCGAATCCCAAGACGCATGTCGCACAGCTGATTCGCATTAACGATCGCGGGCCCTTCATAGACGATCGAGAGTTGGATGTTTCGTATTTGGTCGCCTGCCGCTTGGGTATTCTGGACAGCGGCATCTCACCCCTGCGAGTCGAACTTCTCGAGGTCCCGCGACGCCAGTGAGCGAGCAAGCCCGGCAAAAACTAATACTCGCGCTCGATTTCCCTTCGCTTGAACCCGCCTTTGAGTTAGCCCAGTCGCTGGCTTCGGTTATCGGCATCTTTAAGATAAATATACACTTGTTCACCGCCGAGGGGCCTGCAGCGGTGAGGAAATTGAACCAGCTTGGGCCAGGTATATTCCTGGACCTGAAATTCCACGACATCCCCAATACGGTCAAAGGTGCTGTGAGCAGCGCCATGGCCTTGCCGGGCCTGCATCTATTGGATCTACATGCCTCAGGCGGCTTCGAGATGATGCGTGCGGCCGCCAAGGCACGCGACGAGGCGAAGGGATCCAAATCCGGCTTGCCGAAGCTGCTGGCGATCACAATCTTGACAAGCATGGATAACGCTGCACTACGGGCGGTCGGAATCACCGGTCCAGCTTCGAGGCGCGTCGTCCAACTGGCGCGCTTGGCGAAGAAGGCAGGGATGGATGGAGTCGTGGCCTCCCCGCAGGAAGTCCGCGCGATACGCCGAGCCTGCGGTAAGGACTTCCTGATTGTGGTCCCTGGGATCCGCCCGGTCGTTGGCGGCGGTTCGGCCAAACCGGGGAAAGCCAAGGGCGATGACCAATCGCGGATAGCTACACCGGCGGAAGCCATACGGGCCGGCGCTGATTACCTGGTCGTCGGCAGGCCAATTACGGGCGCTCCCGATCCGGAAGCTGCCGCGAGGGCGATCCTCGAGGAAATCAGCTCGGCGCTGCCATAAAATCGAGCATCGCGGATTTTTTCTCAAGCCCGGCTCGAGTCACCGCTCGGCCATAATGGGAGTGAACGTTTCTTCACCCCCAATTAGATTGAATTCAGACTAGCGGCAACCGGGCGCGGGTCGTGCTATAATTCGGGTATTGAGTCTTGGGTAGAGCCGTCGATACGACGGAATGCGACTCAAAAGGCAGGTACATCATGGGAGAGTTCAGCCCATTTCATTGGCTGATCGTGCTGGCCATCGTGGTGCTTTTGTTTGGCGGCAAAAAAATTCCGGAAGTTATGAAGGGTCTGGGCGAAGGCATCCGGAGCTTTAAGGAAGGCATGCACGGAGCTAACCAAGTGCCCACTCAGACGACGACTACGCAGACGACGCCTTCTGCTCCGCCGAACGTCACCGTTGTTACCGAGGAGAAGAAGTAGATCCTCACACGAGTTTGACCGATTCAGGGTTCGTGTGAACCGGGCGGTCCATGAGGCCGCCCTTTTTCATTCCTCTCTACGCTTCGTTTTTCCAGCCGAGTTCGCGCAGCAGCTCATAGAGCCTCGCCAGCGGCAACCCCACAACGTTGAAATAGCAGCCTTCAATTCTGGGAATGTAGCGTCTGGCAATTCCCTGGACGGCGTAGGCGCCCGCTTTGCCCAGCGGCTCGCCGGTGGCTACGTAGGCCCCGATTTCGTTTGCACTGAGAGTCGCGAATGTCACGGCCGAATTTTCAACCGTTGACCGTACGTCCGCGCCCGGCAAGCGCAGCAGGAAAAGACCGGTAAGAACTTCGTGCGAGCGACCGCTAAGTTTCGCGAGCATTCTGCGCGCGTGCTCGGAATCCTTGGGCTTTCCGACGATTTCGCCTCGCAGCTCGACGGTTGTGTCCGCGCCCACGATGACGCATTCGCGCTCACCGGGATTCATTTGAGCCGCCGCAGCGCGCGCCTTGGCTTCCGCGAGCCTGGCAACCATGGCCGGCGCCGTTTCTCCCGGAAGCGGCTCCTCGTTAATGTGAGTCGCGCGAATTTCAAATGCGATCCGCGCGTCGCGAAGAATTTCGGCACGGCGCGGAGATGAGGAGGCGAGTATGATTTTCACGGTGTTCTAGCCCGCCCCCGGGCATCTCCTTGGTTACAACGTGTCCGCCCGAAGGCGGACGCTACAAAAGGTGCCAAATGTGAGTTCTCACCCAGACTCTACAGCCCTTACAAAACGACCGATTCGGTGTACTCGCCAAAAACGCGCCGCAACGCATCGGAGATTTCACCGACCGTGGCGCAGGCCTCGACGGCTGCTGCGATGGAGGGCATCAGATTTTCTCCGCAGCGCGCGCGGCGTTCGACCTCAGCAACGGCCGCCTGGGCGCGATCGGAATCGCGCCGGGCGCGCAGCGCGCGGAGGCGCTCCACCTGCGCGCGCTCGAGCTCGGGATCGACGCGCATGGTGGGAATGGGCGTTTCCTTTTCCGCCACGAACTGGTTTACTCCCACAACGATCTGCTCGCGGCGTTCGATGGCGCGCTGATATTCGTACGCGGCTTTCTGGATTTCTCCTTGCACATACCCGGTTTCGATGCCGCGCAGCATTCCGCCGAGCGCATCGATCCTCGACAGGTAATCTTTGGCGCGCTCCCCAATTTCGTCGGTCAGCTTTTCGATGGCGTACGAGCCGCCAACCGGGTCCACTGTGTTCGTGACTCCGGTTTCGTGCGCGATGATTTGCTGCGTTCGCAACGCCAACAGAGCCGCATCTTCCGTGGGCAGGGCCAAGGCCTCATCCATCGCATTCGTGTGCAGGGACTGGCATCCGCCGAGCACGGCGGCCAGCGCCTGAATCGCGACGCGCACAATATTGTTTTCCGGCTGCTGCGCGGTGAGCGAGCTTCCGGCCGTCTGCACGTGAAAGCGAAGCATCATCGATTCGGGCTGCCGGGCGCCGAAACGGTCGCGCATCAAATGCGCCCACAGGCGGCGCGCGGCGCGGTACTTGGCAATCTCCTCGAGCAGATCATTGTGCGCGTTGAAGAAAAACGAAAGGCGCGGCGCGAATTCATCCACCGCCAAACCGGCGGCGATGGCGGCGTCTACGTAGGCAATCGCGTCCGCAAGCGCAAAGGCGATTTCCTGCGCCGCAGTCGAGCCCGCCTCTCGAATGTGATACCCGGAAATCGAGATGGTGTTCCAGGCCGGAAGCTCGGCGCGGCACCACGCGAACAAGTCGGTTACAATTCGCATCGACGGACGCGGCGGGTAAATGTAAGTGCCTCTCGCGATGAACTCCTTCAAGATGTCGTTCTGCACAGTTCCGGAAAGCTTCTGTAAATTCGCGCCTTGCTTTTTGGCAACGGCAGCGTAAAGCGCGAGCAAAATCGCGGCTGTTGCATTGATCGTCATCGACGTGGAAACGCGATCGAGCGGAATGCCTGCGAACAGCGCCTCCAAGTCTTCGAGCGAATCAATGGCCACGCCGACTTTCCCGACTTCTCCCGCGGCCCGGGGATGATCCGAGTCATGGCCGATCTGCGTGGGCAAATCGAATGCCACGGACAATCCGGTTTGGCCTTTGGCGAGCAAATAGCGGAAGCGCTCATTCGACTGCGCGGCAGTGCCGAATCCGGCGTATTGCCGCATGGTCCACAACCGGCCGCGGTACATCGTGGGATATATTCCCCGCGTGTAGGGAAATTCGCCCGGGACACCGATTGACTCGCCGGAATTTTGCTGCGCGATGTCTTCCTGGGTATAGACCGTTTTCAGGGGGATGCCGCCAAGTGTCGTGAAACTTTCTTTGCGTTCGGGTGTCGCGTCTGCTTTTACCGCGGTCCGATCGGGGGGCGGAGTCATCGCACACGCCGAGAATCGCGGAACGACAAGACACCGAACAGAATCATCAGTACTCCGTACGCGATCGTCATGCCTACGAGCCAGTGGCCGGCTCCGCGGTGCCAGGCGCGCCACGCGGCCTGAGCCGCAGCTACGGAGAGGATAAAAAACACCGCGCCGGTGACTTCATGAAACAGTTCGCGCGCAGCACGCCACAGAACACGCACGGAATGCATCACCGTCGCGAACAGCCCCATGGGTTGCGTGGCCATGATTGAATTCTAGTACAAAACGGCTTGATCTTCAGCGGCCGGCGCGGGAGTAGGCGGATTGAGCACGCTCATCCTAGCCGGGGGACTTGTTTCCCGTGTCACTCGGTCCTACAATAAAAACAGGGAAGTTTTCCAAAGGGGGCCGTCGTGCAACTGGACGATCATCTGAAACAACTGCTGCGCGAGTTGGGGCATGCCATCAACGATACGGTGTCGGAATCCGGGCGCATTTCGGAGGCCATTTCCGACGTGCGATCAGCGGGATTCGACATTGTATTGAAGCTGGACGCGACCATCGGCCTGGCGCGCCGCGATGCCGACGACACGAAAATCACCACCACGGATCGCCGTTTCCTCGAGTCGCTGCACATTCAGGTCGACCAGGAAATTCTGAATGAGGATCATGAGGCGCCGAAGTTCGAAATGACGCCGCAGGATCTCCGCTTTCTGAAGTCGCTGAAAATCGCGCTCGATGATGCGCAATAACAGCCACGCGATCCTGCGCGTCCTGGCGCTCGCCGTTTGCGGCGCGATCGCCGCGATTTCCGCGCCTCCTGCCGCGGCCCAAACCTCAGCTCCCGCATCGCAGAAAATTATCAAGACGCGATTTGAAGTCGTGCGTATGTTTCCGCTGTCGATTCAAGTTCGCAGCCTGACTGACGTTCGAGAAGTTCATACCTTCAGCTATTCCCCGCGCATCAGCGTCAAAATGCAAAATCTTTTTAAAGCCGGCGGCTACCAGTACGGAGACAAAATCGTCGTCTGGCACACGCCCGGCGCGAATGTCGCGCTCAAGATTAAAGGCAAGCCTTCCAAGCCGAGTTGAGCCGATGAGGCTCGCATGATTCGTCCCCCTGCTGTCGCCGGCCGCTTTTATCCCGATGATCCCCAGCGCTTGTGTGTTGCTGTCGATTCGTTTCTTGCCGGCGGCGGGGAGCGCAAGATTCCCGCGCGTGCCTGTATCGTTCCCCACGCCGGTTACGTGTATTCCGGCGGCGTTGCCGGGGAAGTCTACCGGTGCATGGAAATCCCTTCGCGCGTGATTCTGCTCGGCCCGCGCCATTTTCCGCGCGGCGCTCCTCTAGCGATTCTTTCCGAAGGCGCCTGGGAGACGCCGCTGGGAGTGGCAAGAATTGACCATCCGCTCGCGGAGAAAATTGTTGGCGCGTTTCCGCTGCTGCTCGAGGATGCCGTGGCGCACAGCACCGAGCACTCTCTCGAAGTTCAGCTGCCGTTTCTGCAGCGCCTTGTGCCGTCACTCACATTTGTACCCATCGTGATCGGCCTCGCGCAATGGGATCATCTGGAAGCGCTGGGCCACGCGCTCGCCGGAGTCATCTCCGCGGAACCCGAGCCGGTGCTTATCGTCGCCAGTTCGGACATGAACCATTACGAAAATGACGCCGTCACGCGGATAAAAGACCGCAAGGCCATCGATCAAATTCTGGCGCTCGATTCGCGGAAACTCTACGACACAGTGCGCGATGAGAAAATTTCCATGTGCGGATATGCCGCGGCGGTTGCGGCTCTCGTAGCTGTGCGGGGACTGGGCGCGAAGCGGGCGGAGCTGGTGCGCTATGCGACTTCGGGCCAGGTGAATGGCGACATGGAGCAAGTCGTGGGCTACGCGGGCATCGTGGTTTGGTAGGACGGGCTTTGGCTTGTCGGTTTTGGTTCACGTCACGCGCAGGTCTAAATCCGACAGGCTGAACAGGCTGTCCTACTGAAAGCTAGTCGTGGGAATTTCGGATGCGTTCGGCGAGCGCACGGGCGCGTGTCCGCGCTATATCCACGAAATGGGGATCTGCGGCGATTTGATCGAGGATCGCCAGCAGGCGCTCGGGTTCGGGCAGAAGACGATGATTCATGTCCGATTCAAATTGCATGAGCGCGTCGTTCACTCCCAGGCGGTCAAATTTCGCCTGGCGCTGCAATAACCCAAGGTCTTGTTCCTGCCGTGCCAATCCCTCGAAGATCTGCATCAGCTGCGTGGCGGAGGTGTTAACCGTGTAATTGAACGAGGTCTCGTGAACTTCCGGCCCATTTTCGTAGCGGAAGGTTTTCTGACCGAGGTTGGCAATCTTTTTTTGCACGTCGAGACTCGGGGTATCGAAATTATGGAGATCGGCGGCCAGCTCAAAAACTTTTTTCTGCACCGCGGGACCCACTTCAAACGGCTCGGGATCGGCATTGTCGCTCAACTGGCGGATGTCAAAGGTGGACTTTCCCTGATCGCTGATTTTGATTTCGATGAATTCGGGAGAACTGCCTTTGAAAACCCGGCGATAGGTAATGGTAGCGCCGGATGGATTTGCGCGGACCGCAGCCGCGAGAGACCATGTACCCGCAAGAACACAGAGGAATCGGAGAAGAACACGGTGTCGAGTCATCTTCACTATGAGATGCGCGAGGAGGCATTGCGGCTGCGCGGGCCGCGCAACGAAGTTGCAAACTCCTGCTCCGGCGCGGGGCGCGCGGAAATCGGCATGGCGGGCGCGGCGAGCCTCGCGCGATACTGCGCAGCCTGCACATGGCAGAGCGCGACGGCCAGCGCGTCGGCGGCGTCCGCGGGTTCCGGCGTTTCGCTCATGCCCAGCAGCGCGCGCACCATCAGCTGCATCTGTTCCTTGGCCGCGTTGCCGTAGCCCGCGACGGAGGATTTTATTTCGCGCGGCGAATAACTGGCTACGGGAATGCCCCGCTGCGCCGCGGCCAGCAGCACGACGCCGCGCACCTCGGCAAGTCTCAGAGCAGTTTTGATATTGAGGGCCGTGAAAACCGATTCGACGGCTAAGCCGTGCGGCTGAAACTCCTCGATCAATTCGGCGAGCAGTTTGTGAATCTCGCGCAGGCGTTCGGGGAAATGTTCGGGGCCCTTGCGCGTGGCGCGCAGCGCGCCGAATCGCAGCAAGCGGCAGCGGCGGCCGTCGCTTTCAATCACGCCGTAACCCGTGGCTCCGGCCGCGGCGGGATCGACGCCCAGCACGCGAAAAAAAGAGCCATTCGTTTGGGAAGCAAGCGGCACGGCATCGAGTGTACGGCGGCGGGATGCGCCCGGCTACAGATTTTTCGGGTGATTGTGCGCGGCAGGGTTCAGCCTGTTGGGTTTTGGTTTATGCCCGGCTTAGATCTAAAAACGACAGGCTGAAGCCTGTCCTACTAAAAGCTATTGCGCGGCCATTACCGCTTGCATTTCTTTTTCGTCGATGTCGAAGTTGGCGGAAACTTTTTGAACGTCGTCGTGTTCCTCGAGCGCTTCGACCAGACGCAGCATCTGCGCCGCCTGGTTGCCGGACAGCTTCACGTAATTTTGCGGCACCCAGCCGACCTCGGCGGAATCCGGAGTGACGCCTTCCTTGACCAGCGCTTCGCGAACGGGCTCAAAACTTTCCGGAGGAGTGAGCACTTCCCAAGCCTCACCGTCGTCGCGCAAATCTTCCGCGCCGGCATCGAGAACCACGGACAGCATTTTGTCTTCGCTGGCCTTTTCCTTGGAAACGACAATGTCGCCCTTGCGGCTGAACATCCATCCCACGGCGCCGTTCTCCGCCATGTTGCCGCCATTTTTATTCATCATGTGGCGGATTTCGCTGACCACGCGGTTGCGGTTGGTGGTCACGACTTCGATGATCATGCCCACGCCGCCGGGGCCGTAGCCTTCGAAGTTCACTTCTTCGTATTGTTCGCCCTCGAGCGTCCCGGTGCCGCGCGCCAGGGCGCGCTCGATATTTTCGTTGGGCATGTTTTCATTTTTGGCGGCCAGGGTCGCGGTGCGCAGCCGCGGGTTGGAATCCGGATCGCCGCCGCCCACACGAGCGGCAATGGTGATTTCGCGAATCAGTTTGGTGAAGATGCGGCCGCGCTTGGCGTCGGTAGCCGCTTTTTTATGTTTAATTGTGGCCCACTTCGAGTGCCCAGACATGATAATCGCCTCTTGGGGTACAAGTTGGGGGACGTATCCCTGCTTATTGCCCGGCTAGTTTAGCATAGGCCCCGGCGAATCGGAACAGTGGGGGACCTTGGACAGCGAGCTAATTTTTCCTCGGCCCGGCTCGGGCTATTATTCTGGCTGTGAGTGAAATGCCGAACACGGACACAAAAACCCCACATCGGAGAGGATTCCTGCGGTCCTTTTTTCGATGGCTGGTCATCGGGGCGGCGCTTCTCTGGGCGTGTGCCGCGCTGATGCTGGTGTCCGCACGGTGGATCGATCCGCCGACAACCGCGGTGCACATCGAGCGCCGACTGCAAGCCTGGATCCGCCACAAACCGTATCGCGAACGGTACGAATTCATTCCGCTCCGCCAAATCTCGCCCGATCTGCAGCTCGCGGTAATTGCTGCGGAGGATGCGCGCTTTTACCAGCATCACGGATTCGATTGGCACCAGATACAAATCGCCGCCCAGGACGATTTGGACGGCGATCGCACTCGCGGAGCTTCCACCATTACGCAGCAACTCGTAAAAAACCTGCTCTTCGGAACGGGCCGCTCGATTCTCCGCAAAGGCGCCGAGGCCACGCTGGTACCCGTAGCCGAATTCGCCCTCGGCAAACGGCGCATTCTGGAGATCTACCTCAACGTCGTCGAATGGGGCCCGGGCATCTACGGCGCGGACTCGGCGTGCCGCTACTATGACGGAATCTCAGCCCGGAATATCGGCCCGGAACAGGCCGCACGGCTGGCCGCAATTCTGCCGGCTCCCTTGACGCGTCGACCGGAGCGCATGAATAGCTACAGCGCGATTATCCTCAAGCGCATGGGCCAAATGGGTTGGTAATCGCGGCTGACATTTACCGATGCGGCGGAGTTTATTACTCTGCGTTAGGTTCCGGTGGGATGGTCGCCTACGCGGAAATTATCCTCGCGCGATATTTGCTCGCAGGTGAGTTAGAAATCTGCGCGGAAAGACTTTGGGATTTGATACGTCACCCGTTTCACAGGTTTTACTGTGCCCGGGCAGGGGATTGTCTGCGGTTTGCCATCGCGCTTCGAGATCCCATCCGGTAGCGCAGGGCCCGTTTTTAAGCGGCGCGCATCCAGCCAATCCGTCCGGATTCTAGGGTAGTTCGCCGATATCCGCGGCGCAGAAGAAAAGGCGAGTATGGTGCGATTGTCCAATTACGCCGGAGGACAGACAATGAAACTTCCCAAGGTGACGCTCGGTCTCATTCTGCCGTTGTGGCTCGGCGTGGCGGCGTTCGGCGTCCCGCGGCCGCAAGACGAGAAGAAGCCGGAGGACCGGTCGGCGCAGCCAGCCGCGCGTCAGGAGGAGCAGCCGAAGCAGGAGGGCCACCCGCAGCCGCAAGCGCAGCCACACGCAAAGGAACAGCCGCGGACACAGCCGCAGCCCAAGCGCCAGGAAGAGCCGCGCGAACGGCAGGCGCGTCCGCAGGAGCAGCCGAAGCAGGAGGGCCGCCCGCAGCCGCAAGCGCAGCCACACGCAAAGGAACAGCCACGGACAGAGCCGCAACCCAAGCGCCAGGAAGCGCCGCGCGAGCAGCAGGCACGTCCGCAGGAGCAGCCGAAGCCGAACGAAAACCGGGCGCCTTCCAATTCCAACGCCGGCCGGCAGGACCAGGCTCGGCCTTCGCAGCCGAGCAAGAATCGTGGTGCCGGAGGCGGACGCGAGACCGCCGGCGGCCGTGCGCAGCAGAACGCGCATCCGCAGGCGCGCAGCTACGCCGCGGCCAGGCGCGTGCCGCAAGCCCAGGAACGCACCATCTTTCAACAGAGGCGCGCGAGCAATTGGGGCGCCGACCATCGCGACTGGCGGTCGCGCGGCGGCTACGCCGGCTTCCGCATACCGGACGCGCGTTTCGGCCTCTACTTCGGCCGCGCGCATTACTTCCACCTGTGGGGTCTGCCCATGGTGTACGTGGGAGGCTATCCTGAGTTTCAGTATCACGGCTACTGGTTCGAGCTTCTCGATCCGGTGCCGCCCGACTGGGCGCCGGACTGGTTTCAGACCGACCAGGTGTACATCGACTGGGATTCCGAATACGGCGGATATTATCTGTATGACGCGAGCTACCCCGACGAGCGCTTGGCCGTAGAAATCGCAGGGTAAGCAAAGAAACGCGCGGTGATTGCTTTCGCTCGCAAGTTAAGCGTGCTGCTGCACAAGGTGATGAGTGAGCGGTGAAGCCTATGAGCCGCTGCGCCACCACAACGCTGAACTAAGCGAGACGGCGTGGAGCGGGATTGGAATTGAGGCTGGTGCAATAGTTGGCACCCTGTGGCAGGAGGCTGCCGTGACTATTTGTCACGCCGTACCCCGCAGTCATGCTCATCGCCGCGTGGGTAATTTTTAATGTGGGTGATATTCTTAAGGGACCGCGTTCCCGGCGGAGAATCCCGCGTGAACGCATCCGCACCGACACGTTTAGACATTGTCCCCAGTGCCGGGGAAGTCGGCTTATCATCATGTCGTCTTTCGGCTTCCACCTGATAGATCGCTTCTACCCAAAATCCGTAACCATTGCGTACGGATGGGGACGGATGTACGTTAGCCGCCGGCCAGAGGATAAAACGACAATTCCGTTTGAACCGGGCCGGGGACCAAAATCATTTCAGGAGGAGCGTCATGGCGAAATACCTGTTGGAAGTTTCTTACCTGCCCGAAGGCGCCAAAGGACTTTTGAAAGAGGGTGGTTCCAAGCGTCGTCAGGTGGTGGAGGCTGCAATCAAGGCTCACGGCGGGAAGCTGGAGGCGTTTTATTTTGCTTTCGGAAAGAACGATGCGTATTTGATTGTCGACGTACCCGATCATATCAGTGTCGTGGCCACGAATCTGGCTGTAAACGCCAGCGGCGCGGCAAGCATCAGAACGACGGTCTTGCTGACCCCGGAAGAGATCGACCAAGCGTCGAAGAAGAGCATCACCTACACCCCGCCTGGCCGCTAGGATCAGCGAGCGGCGGGCCACGAAGCCTCGCGCAGCCTTGAAACGACAGGGCCTAAATTTAAGTTAAATCACTCCCATTTCGCGCGACAGCAACTCCGCTTCCGCGATCAGGGCTCCCAGGCTGACGTTGATGCCGTCTTTCCAAAAGGCCTCATTGCGCGCGTCGAGGTCGAATGGCGCAAGCAACTCCACCACGTCCTTGGTGGCGCCGGAGCGCAGGAGGTCCAGGTACAGCGACTCGAATTTTGCCCCGAGGCGCTGGCGCTGGGCGTAGAGGCTTTGCGTCAGCAGCTCGCCGAAGGCGTAGCCGTAGACGTAAAACGGGCTGTGAAAGTGCGGGATGTAGGCCCACAAGTGCTCGGAATTTTCGTAAGTAAAAATTTCGCCGTCCCGGCCGTAGAGTTCCTGCGCCGTCTTCAGCCAGATCGCATCCAGTTCTTCGACGGAACGTTTTTTCGGCTCCGTCCACGTAGTATACGTTTCGTCCATGCCGTGCAGGCGGCGCTCGAAATTGGAAAAGCCGATCTGGCGGACGACCGTGTTAATCGTGCTGTCGATCTTGGCCATGATCAGGGCCAGAAGCGATTTTTTATCTCCCGAGCGAATGAGGCGATCCTTCAGAAAAGTGAACGTGGTCATTTCCCCGAACACGGAGGCCGTTTCGCAGTAGGCAATCGGAGCGTGGAACATCAGCGGGCCCTGCGCTTCTCCGGCGAGGATTCCGTGCACGCCGTGTCCGAGTTCGTGCGCCAGGGTCATTACATCGCGATTGGACCCAAGGTAATTCATCAGCGTAAAGGACACCGCCTTTCCGCCGGGCAGAACGTGAGAGGAGTTGAAGGCGCCGCTGCGCTTTTCCTTCGCCACTGGCACGTCTATGCGGCGGTCGATGAAGAAAGTCTTCACGAGATTGGTGAGAGTCGGACTAAAGCTTTCGTACGAACTCTTCACAATTCCGGCAGCCTCGTCGAAAGGAATATTGGTCGTGTCGGCAAATGGCATGGGTGCGTTGCGATCGCTCCAGCGGAGCACCGTGAGTCCCACGTGGCGAGCCTTCAACTTGTAGTAACGGCGCGTCAGTGACCCGCCCAGACCGGTGACCGCGCTGTGCAGGACGTTGACGACGGAATCCGGGATGCGGTTGGCCTTGTTGCGCAGGTCCATCGGGTGGGCGTAGCCGCGCTCCTTGTCTTCCACCGCTTTCAATCCGGCGACCATGTAGAGCGTCTGGGCGGAATATTTCGCGAAGGGGCCGGCCAAGCCGCCATTCACGGTTTTCAGAGCCTCGGCTCGCTCGGCGGCGTCCTTGGATTCGGCGATCAGGTGCATCATCTCGGTAAGATTTTTGGAGTCGCCCCGGAAGTCAAAAGTGAGGTCCGCTTCCACCTCGTCGAAAAAATCGCTCCAGGAGCTGGAATCGAATGGCGAACGCTTTACGAGGGCGGATTCGACCGGCTCGGTCAAAAAGTGAGGCTTGAAAGTGCGGATGTGCTCGATCCAGGGCCGATGCTTGGCCACGAGTGGATCGCGCTCATAAAACGCCTTCAGCGTGGCGTCGCTGACCTCGACCAGCTCCAATTCAAAGAACGTCAGGTGCTCCCCACGGATAGCGCTCAGTTCGCGCTGGACGGCGGCATGCTTAGCCTTAATCTCCGCGTTGGTCAGGTCGGTGCTCTCCCGCAGGAACAGGTACGAGTTGATTTTGCCGCTGAGCATCTCGATTTCCGAGTACTCGCGGATCGCCGCGCCCAGCAGCTCCGCCAGCTTGCCCTTGTAGGTAAGGGAGAAACGCTTGGCCATGGCCGTCAGGGCGCGCAGGTCGGCGTTCAGCTGCGGATCGGTGATATCCGCATACAGGATGCTGAGGTCCCAGCGGATTTGCTCGGTGCTTTCGATTGTATTTTCCATATTGAACTGGCTCTCCAAAGTCGGGTCGGTTTGGGACGCGCGGCTGGCGATTGGGCTAGGCGCGCGGGACGGATAAATGCCCCCCAATGCCCCTATATTGTACCTTGCCCGCCTGCATAGGCCCATCGGACGGGTTCCCTGTACGTTTGGACCATGGCCAAGCGTACAGATGGCTGATTCAGCGCACGTTCTGGGGACCGGGTGGATTTTTGGCAGGTGGGGTGCTTACAATCGTATGGTCGGGAAGTACCCGGCGCCATGCTTACACTCACAGCGTGCAGCGAAAATGGATGCAAGGGAAAGGTGCCGTCGGCCCTTGAAACGGTCCACATGTGCGTCCTGCATTTCACGCTAAAAGTCGAACACGATTGCGCCCAGATGAGGCGTGAAACCGTCTACGGCAAGACCCCACACGGGCGCCAGGTGGAAATCATAAACTACATCGCCGAGCATGGGGAAATGCTGGCGCGGGCCTCCACTAGCGGCCTGCCCCTGGCGGACGAGATGAAGGCGCGTATCCTGAACACCTTCCTGACCTTGATGAACCTGCGCGAAAACCTGGATCGCGCCGCTCTGCGGCAACCCATCGGCCGAACCGGCAGCTAGTCTCCGATTAGTCTTCCAGCCGTCCCCGCGTCCAGTCGTTGCGTCCCTTTAAAATCTGAGTTTAGCGCCTATGTTAGACTGATGTGCACGCACACGCGGCCGAAAATCGAAAGTTCTGCTTCTCATGAAACGCCATCCGAGCTTGCATCCACTTAGCCAGCACCACCACTTTGCGCTGATCCAGGCCCTGGGTATGAGGCGCGCGGCGGAAGCTCCTGCGGAAAAACGTGCCGCGGCGGTCGAGCGCCAAGCGGAGAAGTTTGTGCGGTTCTGGCATAAGACGGGTCGCTTACATTTTCGTGAAGAGGAGGAAGTGCTGCTGCCGGCGTATGCGCGGCACACCCGACTGGACCGGGATGCGGAAGTAATGCGCGTGCTCGCCGATCATGCGGAGATTCGCGCGGCGGTGCGGGATTTTGAGCAGCGGCTGGCGGCGAAGATGCCGATTGAAGCGGAAGAAATCGCCCGGGTGGGGAAACTGCTTCACGATCACGTGCGGCTGGAAGAGAACGAAGTGTTTCCGCGCATTGAACGAGTGCTGGGTGAAGAGCAGCTCAACGCGACGGGACGCGGGCTTACGCGGCTGCACTCCAAGGACGATGCCTGTGAGATTTAAGTAGAACAGGCTTTCAGCCTGTTTGGTGTTGGCTTGCCCTCGTCTGCCATGTAAACCACACAGGCTGAACGCCCGTGCCACGAAAACCTAGACCCCGATGTAGCGCGCGTAGAGCGACCGCGCCACGCCGGCATCGCGCGTGCCCTTGATGATGGCGCGGCCGTCGGCGAACACCGTCATTTCGTAGGGAGGCACACGGAAGCGCAGCAGGAACCCGTTCTCGCGGACCTCGGATACGGTGGGCGCAATGCGCTTGCCGAGCTCCGACAAATCAAGCACGCGGCGGCGTTCGTGAATCTGCACCGAGTCCCGGCCGCACAGAGTCAGGCGCGGTTGCGCTTCGCCTTCCAGATAGCGGAAATCGCGATGCACGCAGGCGCGGCATTGCGGATTGCGCGCCACGCGCACGGACTGGAATTTACCGGACCACACGTCAAAGGAAACGATCCGTCCTCCAGCCGATTCAGATTTGCCAGTAAGCAGCTTGATGGCTTCCGCGGCTTCGATCGAAGCAATTACGCCGGCCGCGGCTCCCAGAACGCCGATCGTATCGCAAGTATCTTCCGTTCCCCCGGCCCGCGAACCGTTCTCGCTCCCGGATTCCAGAGCGCACGCGAGGCACGCTGTTTCTCCAGGCCGGATCGTAAGCGTCACTCCATAGCTCGCGACCACGGCGGCGTAAATCCACGGAACGTTCAGGTGGATCGCCGCATCGTTCAAAAGAAAACGCGTTTCGAAGTTGTCCGTTCCATCGAGAATGAGCGGGAAGCCGCTCAATAATTCCCCGGCGTTTTTCGGACTGAGGTCGGCTACGATTCCCTCGACGGATACGCCGGAATTAATGGCGCGCAGACGGCGTTCCGCGGCGACCGTCTTGGGCAGGGCGGCCTGCGCGTCGGCTTCCTCGAACAGAGTCTGGCGCTGCAGATTGGACGGCTCGACGAAATCGCGATCCACGATGCGCAGCCTGCCGACGCCCGCACGCACTAGCAGATTGGCGAGCGCGGTGCCCAGCGCTCCGCAGCCCACCATCACGGCGGAAGATTCCAGCAGCCGCTGCTGCCCGGCTTCGCCAATTTCGCCGAAGAGAATCTGGCGTGAGTACCGTTCGTACGATTTTTGGTCCATTTTAAGTAGAACAGGCTTTCAGCCTGTTTGGTTTTCGTCTGTGCCGCCGGCCATTCTAAATCCAACGGGCTGAAGCCTGTCCTGCATTCATCATAGCGGAAATCGAGTGGCGTTTTCCTCGCCTCGGTTGGATTTCCCGAAGGGCGGGCAACCCGGCTATGCTACCCTAGCTCTGTTGTGAAGAGATGCCCATCGCCCATCGTTTCCTTGTTCGGTTCGCCGCATGGCTGCCGGCGTTCTGGTTACTCTGCGCGGGCGCTGCCGCCTCGCAGAACGGTTTGTCCGGTGAGCCGCCGCGCGTAGTGGCAGTGCGCGTGGTTGCCGATTCGGGCGCGGTGCTGGAAGAAAACCCTCCCAAGCTGAAGATTCAACCCGGCCAACCTTTTTCCATCGATGCGGAAAGCGCGAGCCTGCGGGAACTGTTTCGCTCCGGCCGGTATGCGGATTTACGAGCTGAATTGACCGATGTGGCCGGGGGAGTCCGCCTGGATTTCGTAGTTCGCCAAAATTTTTACGTCAATCGCGTGCAGATCGAGGGATTACGCGAGCCGCCGGGCGAAGCCCTGGCTTTGTCCGCTCTGCGACTCACAGTGGGCGAGCCATTCCGGGCCAGCGACATGAAGGAGGCGCTCGACCGGTTGCGCCAGACTCTTGAGGACGATGGCCAGTACGAATCGAAGCTGGACTACACGGCCACGCCGCATCCCGATACGCTTCAGATGGACATTCTGGTGCACGTCGTGCCCGGGCCGCGCGCGCGCGTCGGAGAGATTACCATTCAGAATCAGACGCAATTTCCGAACGTGGAGCTCCGAAGCCAGTTAAAGGTCAAGCTCGGTGACGAAGCGACTTCCGACCGCATAAATCGCGCCGCCGACCGTGCTCGAAAGTGGCTGGCCGGCAAGGATTATCTCGGCGCGCGCGTCACGATCCGGCGCGGCGCCTATAATCCGCAGACCAATCGCGTGCCGATCGAGTTCACGATGTACGCGGGGCTCGAAGTGCGCGTGGCCGTCGAGGGCGCCAAGATTCCGGCCAGCACTTTGCGCAGGCTGGTTCCGATTTATCAGGAAGGCGCGGTGGATGAAGACTTGCTTCAGGAGGGACGCAGGTCCCTGCGCGACTGGTTTGAGCGCGCCGGATATTTTGACGCGCAAGTCACCTACACGGTATCGGAAGCTCCCGCGGAGGAAACCGGCGGCTCCGTGAAACGCGCCGCGCAAGTCGTCAACTATATCGTCGATCGCGGAGATCACCATCGCCTGGTCAACGTGGAATTCAGCGGCAACAAATACTTCGACTCGGATCTTCTCCGCGGCCGCATAAAAATCCAGCCCGCCGGTTACGCTTCGCCGGGAAGATATTCGAGCGCGCTGCTGCAGGATGACGTCGGCTCGATCCGCACCCTTTACGACGCCAACGGATTTCAGGACGTTCAGGTGCAGAGCCAGCTCAGCGACAATTACAAGGGACATAAGGGGGATTTGTCGGTCACGTTCGTAATTCAGGAAGGACAGCAGACTCGCGTCGCCAGCCTCTCGATCGAAGGCAACCGGCAGTTGAGCCAGGACGAACTTCTCGGCGTGGTCGGCTCCTCGAAGGGCCAGCCCTATTCCGAATTCAACGTGTCTTCCGACCGCGACAACATTCTTGCAACCTACTATGACCAGGGATTTTCGGAAGCGCGATTCAGCGCTGATGTTGAGAAGCTGCCGCCCGCGGGCCCCAATGCCGGTCCGACAGTTCGCTTGACATATCACATCACCGAAGGGCCGCAGGTTCTGGTAGCCAGGGTCCTGCTGAGCGGCTACGAACATACGCGTCCCGGCGTAATTGCGCGCCAGGTGGGAATTCAAGGCCGGCGAGCCGCTGAGCGAAAGCAACGTCGTCGAGACGCAGCGCAAGCTCTACAACCTGGGGATTTTCAGCCGCGTATCGATCGCGCCGCAGAATCCCGATGGCGACGATCAGGAAAAGACCATCGTCGTCATGGTCGACGAGGCCAAGCGTTATACCATCGCGTACGGCCTGGGATTTGAGGCCCAGCGCCTGGGCAGCGCCACCAGCGCCACTTCCCGAAGCCTGAGCTTCGCGCCGCGCGGCACGCTGGAAATCACCAAGGCGAATCTGACGGGCCGCGCGGACTCGCTCTCCCTCAAAGTGCGCGTCAGCACGATACAAGGCCGGGCGCTGCTCACCTACACCGCGCCTAATTATTTCGCGTCTCCCAATTTAGCCTTGCAGCTGCTCGCCGATTACATCACCAGCCGCGACGTGCAGACGTTCGATTCCCGCAGGGCCGAAGGATCCGTGCGGCTGGCCGAGAAGCTCTCTTCCAGCAGTTCGATTCTTTATCAATACGCCTACCGCCACGTGGTCGCCAGCAATCTGCAAATCGCGGTCGAGGAAATTCCGCTGTTCAGCCAGAATACGGAGGTTTCCGAATTCGGAGTCAGCTGGCTCCGCGACCGCCGCAACAGCGTATCCGATCCCAGCCGCGGGGATTTCGAAAACGTGGATCTGGACATGGCCGCACGCGCGATTGGCTCTTCGGCGAGCTTCATCCACGTCTACTTGCAGAATTCGACCTACCATCCGATCGGGCGGCGGCTGGTCTTTGCGCGGTCCACGCGCTTTGGCGTGCAGACGCCGTATGGCAATTCGCTTTCCACCGATATCCCGCTGCCCGAACGCTTCTTCGCAGGCGGCGGCACGTCCTTGCGAGGGTTTGAACTCAACCAGGCCGGACCGCGCGATCCGGTCACCGGGTTTCCGATCGGCGGGCAGGCCATGCTTGTCTTCAACCAGGACTTGCGCTTTCCAATGCACTTGCCGCTGATTGGCGACCGTTTGGGCGGAGCCGTGTTTTATGATGCGGGCAACGTGTTTCCCAGCATCCGGAAGATATCTTTTAACATTTCGTCTCCAGTTCCCACGATTGGCAACGCGACAGGCCCCAACGGCCTTCCAACGACCGTGTGCCTGACCAACTGCACGAATGAACTGAAATATTTCTCGCATACTGTGGGATTCGAATTTCGCTACGGTACGCCGATCGGACCCATCGCTCTGGACCTGGGATATCAGCTCAACCCGGCGAGCTTTATCAGTCCGGTGACGGTGAACGGCAACCCGGGGGTCACGGTTTCACGCCTGCCGGGCTTCCAGCTCTTCTTCAATCTGGGGACGACGTTCTGATGCGGCGAAGCGCGATCATTTTCGCGTTGCTCTGGTGCGCGACCGCCGCGCCGGGCTTGCTTCGCGCCGCCGCGCGGCCGCAATCCGCACGTGTGGTGGACCGCATCGTAGCGCGCATCGAAGACGACATTATTTTGCAAAGCCAGGTGCGCGAGCTGGCGGCGTTCCAGCAGCTGGTCGACGGCCATTCGGAAAGCGATGAAATGCTCCTTGAAGAACTGATCGAGCAGTCGGTGGTGGAGACCGAGGCGACGGCATCGCACTTTCCGCAACCCGCGCAATCGGAAGTCGATCGCGAACTCGCGCGGCTCACGGGCCAGTTCGCTACGCCGGAAATCTATGCCTCCCGTCTGAGCGTACTGGGCCTTTCCGCCGACGATGTGCGGAGGTTGCTGATCCGGCAGATCTTCGTGGTGCGCTACCTCGACTATAAATTCCGGCCTTCCGTACAGGTCCAAACCTCGGACATTGACGCGTATTATAAAAACGAGCTTGTTCCGGAACTCGCGAAAAACAATCAGCCGATTCCGCAGCGGTCCGCGGTCGAGCCGCAGATCCGCGAGCTGCTGATCCAGCGCGCGATCAACGATCTTACGGCCAAGTGGTTGGACGACACCAAGTCGCGCATGAAAATTGAAGTTGAACCTTCCGGCGGCAGCCAGTGAAGCCAGCCAAAACCTGAAAGCGATGAGCGACACGCGAAGAAAATTCGGATTGAAACACGGGCTGGGTCTCGTCTTCGTCCTGGCGCTGGTCACGGGATTGGCCGCTGCGTACGTGATTGCCAGCGGCCTCGCAGACCGCTGGGCCCGGAGTGCGATCGTCGAGCAGCTGGAGAAGACCACCGGCGCGCGCGTCGAACTGGGCAATTTTCGCTTCGGATGGCGGCTGCTCACCGCCCGCTTCGACGGGTTGACCTTGCATGGGCGCGAGCCCGCCGGAACTCCTCCGCTGTTTCACGCGGATGCGTTGCAGTTCGACATCCACATCGAATCGCTGTGGGGCAGAAAGTTTTCGCTGGGCAATGTGCGGATGTCGCATTTCTCCGCGCACATCCAAGTCGAAAAAGACGGTTCGACGAACATTCCCGGGCCGAGGGTTCCGGCGAACACGGGCACGCCGGACATGAAAAGTCTTTTCGATTTGAAAGTGGCCCAGCTGCAGCTCGAAGACGGCTCCGTCTTGTGGAATGACCGGCGAATACCGCTCGAGGCCAAGGGCGGAAATTTCGAGTTTGGAATGAACTATGCCGATGAAAGCGGGCGTCCGGTTTATTTAGGCCAGGTCAGCTGGCAGAAATTTGAAGTCGCGGCGTTGCGGGCTTTGCCCTTCGAATCCAATTTCACGGCGCGCTTCAGTCTGCGCCAGAATTCGTTCTCCGTGACGCAATTGCAGTGGAAGACGGCGAGCAGCGAAATCGATGCCCAGGCCAACCTTCCCAATTTCGCGCGCCCCGATGCGTGGACTTTCCGCTACCGGGGCCAGATGCGCCTCGAAGACCTCTGGCCGATCCTGCGCCGGCGCGGCGCGCCGGGCGGGCATATTGAGTTTGCCGGCGACGGAAATTACGCCGCCGAACAGGTGAACTTAACCGGACGCTACACGGCCGACCGCATCACCATGAAATACCAGTGGTTTCATCCCGGAAACATTTCCGTTCATGGCAGCTACCGCGCCGATAACCGCACGCTGGATTTGCCCGATCTGGAAGCCCTGGTGCTCGGCGGAAACGTGACCAGCCGTGTGACCCTGAATCTTTCGAAACTGAACTTCCGCGCCGATACCAAAATTCGGGGCATGGACCTTCACCAGGCAATTTCCGCTGAAGACAATCCCAGCCTGCCCATCAATCCGCTGCACTGGGGAAGCCGCATGGACGTGGACGCCACGACCACATGGGTCGCCGATTTCCAGCACGTCGATTCTCAAGGGATGTCCGTGTGGACGCCTCCGGCAAACTCTATGCCGGGGCAGATTCCCGCCGCGGCCCATTTTGAATTTCACTACGACATGGACCACAAGCAGTTCGAACTTTCACCGGGTGAGATTTCCACTCCCTCCAGCCGCATTCAATTCCGGGGCTCCCTCAGCATGGTCGATACCTCCCTGGACATGACGGTCGATACCGACAACCTGACCTTGTGGGACGACTTCATCAACCGCCTGCGCGGCCCGGACGCGGAGCCCCAGGTGATTGGCGGCCGTTTCCACTGGGACGGCAGGCTGACGGGTCCTCTCGACGGCCCCACATTTGCCGGACGCTTTAACGGCACAGACGCGAGCTACGGCTCGCTGGCTTGGGACGAGCTTGCGGGCGAGCTGACGTACTCACCCGATGGTCTGCAAATCGACCGCGGCCGGGCGCGCCGCGGCCGGTCTTCTGCGGGGCTGGACCTGTCGCTCGACCTCGACAACTGGGGATTTGATCCTGACAGTCATTGGACGTTTGACGTCAACCTGGTGGCCGCGGACACCGACGATCTACAGAAAATGCTGGGGACATCCTACGCGGCGCACGGCTTGCTCACCGGACAATTCCACGGGAAGGGCACGCGGGCGCAGCCTGAGTTTTCAGGGTTGTTTGACGTCTCGAATGCCACCCTCGGATTGTGGCGCTTCGAGCGGGCCCGCGGAGAATTGTCGAGTCACCCCGGCGACATTCGAATAGCGAACGCCGAGCTTCGCTTGGCGGCGCGCACGCCCGGCGCCCCGGCGGGAATTGTGACCGGCAATTTCGAGTACCACACCCTGACGGGCGAGATGGCCTTTGACTTGACGGGAGCGGCTCTTCCGCTGGAAGCAATTGACAAAATCCAGATGGCCAGTTTGCCCGTGGGCGGACGCCTTAATTTGCAGGCCCGTGGCCAAGGCCCGCTTCGAGCCCCGGAGTTGCACGCCACGCTGCGTTTGATTGACTTGAAACTGGGCAAGGACGTGGTGGGAAGTTTCGACGCGAAAGTGGATTCGGATGGGCGCCACCTGAGCGCCACGATCGGTTCGGCCATGACCTCCGGGCGACTCTCCGGAAAGATGGACGTTGGGCTTCAGGGCGATTATCCGGTGAGCGCGGAAGTGACCGCGGAACGAATCGATTTCAATCCTTTCCTGGTTTCCGCCCTGCATCTTTCCCGGCTGAACGGCCACAGTCTCGTGGATGGCCATTTTGCCATTGCGGGCTACGGAGCACGGCCCGAAACACTCGCGGTGGAGGCCAATCTCTCCCGCCTGACGTTCGATATTCAAAACGTGAAACTGGAAAACGTCGGCCCCGTGCGGCTGAACTACCGCCGAGACGAAGTCCGCGTCGAGCAAGCCAGCCTCCGCGGAACCGACAGCGACTTTCGCGTGAGCGGCTCAGCCCGCTTCACGGGCGATCAAACTCTTAACTTGCGGCTGGACGGCACGGTCAGCCTGCAATTGCTCTCCGGCTTTTATCCGCAAATGGAATCGACTGGGCGCGCGCAGATCAACGCGCTGGTTGGCGGCACGTTAGGGACGCCGCGCCTGAACGGCAAAGTCCATATCGAAGGGGCATCGCTGAGGTATGGCGATTTCCCCGCGGGACTCAGCAACGTCGCGGGAGATTTTAATTTCGATTCCAACCGCATGGTGTTTGACAACGTGGTCGCGGAAACGGGCGGCGGCCGCCTGACGATCGGCGGCACGGTAACCTATGGCCAAGGGCCGCTCACCTACGTGGTCAACGCGCGATCCGACCAGGTTCGAATACGCTATCCGGTGGGGATGAGCTGGCTGGTTGGCGGAAACTTGCGCCTCTCCGGAAACGCGAAATCGTCCACGCTCTCCGGACGCATCATCATCGACCGGCTGCTAATGGCCGAAGGGTTCGATCTCGGAGCCTTCATGGTTTCGGCCAAGGAGCCGGCGACCGGACCGAGTACGGCTTCCTCGTTTCTGCAGAATTTGGAATTCGACATTCAGGCGGAATCCAGCCCCGATTCGCGAATGGAGTGGACCGGCGCGAGGCTCCAGACAGATGCGAGCCTCCGTTTGCGCGGGACCTGGGAGCATCCCATTCTGCTCGGGCATATTCACTTGTTGAGCGGGGAAATGAGTTTTCGTGGCAATCAGTACACCATCGCGCGCGGAGACATCAATTTCGCCAATCCGTTCCGTCTCGATCCGGTGCTGAACGTTGAGGCCACCACCACGATCCGCCAGTACGAAGTGACTCTCGACTTCACCGGGCCCGCCAGCCGGCTCACACTTGCGTACCGCTCTGACCCGCCGTTGCCGTCCAGCGATATTATTGAGCTTCTCGCGCTGGGCCAAACGGGCGAAGAAAGCGCGGCGCGAACCGCCAGCGGACAAAACTCCGGCTTGGGCGCGTCTGCGCTGCTGTCCGAGGCGATTTCCAGCCAATTGGGAGGCCGCATCCAGCGTCTGTTCGGGGTCAGCCACTTCAGCGTGGGGCCGTCGGTCGCGGTGCTCAACACCCAGCAGAATTCGATTGCCAGCGTCACCATCGAGCAGCAGGTCACTCCCGCTCTGGTGGTCACCTACATCACGGACGTCACCACCACGCAGTACCAGGTGATTCAAATCGAATACACGATCAACCGCGAATTTTCGGTGGTTGCCCTGCGCGATGAAAACGGAACTTTTGGCCTGGACATCGTGCGCAAGACTCGATTCAAGTGACCGGTTTGCGTTTTCGGGGCGCATGCACTGGCACGACACTTCCCCCGCCGATTCCCGGATGGGAGCAATTCGGTTCATGCTATCTTCACCGCGAGGACCAGACATGAAACTAGTCGCTGTGAAATATGCGAGACGCTTCCGGAATTGGACCATCCTGGCGCTTGCCTTGATGGCCCTGGCGGTTCCGGCAGGCGCGCAGAAAAAAAATAAGAACAAAAATGCTCAGCCCGCTACGGATTCCGCCGCCGAGGACGCGAAAGCCGCGATGCCCATGACGGATTCGCAGATGATCGATCAGTCGATCGGAGAGGAACTGGGCTACTGGCAGATCGGAGACACGGACTCCCTGCACAAATACTATGCCGATGATGTGGTTCTGGTGAGCGGGGCGTGGGAGCCGCCCGTCATTGGCTGGGACAATTTCCTGAAGGCCTACCAGGCGCAGCGCGCGCAAGTGAGCGGCGCGCGACTCGACCGCTCCAACACACTGATTAAGGTGAACGGTAACTGCGCCTGGGCCACTTACCAGTTTGTGTATGCCGCGCAGAGCCAGGGGAAAGTGGTCGAGTTTCGCGGGCACACGACGCTTGTCCTGAACAAGCAGGGCGATCGTTGGATGATTACGCTGAATCACTCCTCGATCGTGGACTCTTCGGTTCCCGAATCCCCTGCTTCCATGAATTCCACGCAGCCCGGCGGGCGCTAGAAGCTCTTGTAGCCCTGATAAATCCACACGCACGCGCTGGCCAGAAGCAGGGCTCCGGAGGCCACGGCGAGGGCGATGATGGGCCTGGTCAACCGCGAGATGCGGTCGATGATCACCACTTGTTCCTCGTAATGATGCTGTTCAGCGGCATCAATGAAGATCTGATCGTCTTCTCTCGACGAGAGCGTTCCCCGGTAAACCACCAGCGCCACCAGGAAAATCGTGATGACGCCCCAGGAAATCATGAGCAGATCAAGAATCAGTGATCGAGATGCTTCCAAGGATTCCTCCCCTGCGAGAACAGCACTGGTGGATGGAACCGGGTAATCGCGCTGTTCTGCAATCGCAGCTTGGGCGGATTATAGCACTGTTCCGGAGGTGTCAAGATGGAGTGTTATCTACTCGATACTGAGCTTGGGCGGAAATCGGGCTTTTCAGAAATCCGCTAAATCCGGCCGTTCCTGCCGTCCTGGCAGGCGGGAAAATGCGCCGGAATCCTGGAAGTCCCGTGCCCTGCCTGTGGCTTCCTTGGGTCCCCTAAGCGCCTACTCAACTGAGTGACCCATTTAGACCGTGCACGCAGAACTGAGCATCGGAACCCCAGAGCCCACCCGTCTCGCGGCCTGACAGACGCGCCACCCGCCGTAAATGTTTCTCGATGAATTTCGCGGAACGGACCATTACGATCGATAGAACGACAGTTGGACCAACGAATTCGTGCGGCACCGCGACAGAGAACAGTGCGAGGTAAAAGGAGCACCGCCGTATTGTGCAGAGGCGCTTCCTTTTTGACTCAGGCCGTCGCTGTTGTTGCTGCGCCTTTCAGGAATGCAAGTAGGTCGGCATTGATGGTGTCAGCCTCAGTTGTGGGCATGCCGTGGGGAAAGCCCTTGTAGGTTTTCATTGTGCCGTTCCGTAGCAATTTTGCCGACAAGGGTCCTGCGGCGACGTACGGAACGATCTGATCGTCTTCGCTATGCATCACGAGCACGGGCACGGTGATCTTCTTCAAGTCTTCGGTGAAGTCCGTCTGAGAGAAGGCGACGATTCCGTCATAGTGTGCCTTGGCGCCTCCCATCATTCCCTGTCGCCACCAGTTCCAGATTACCGCCTGCGAGGGTTTCGCGCCTGTCCGGTTAAAACCATAGAATGGGCCCGCCGCGATGTCATAATAAAACTGTGAGCGGCTGGCGGCGAGTTGCGCCTGAAGGCCGTCAAATACTTCCTTCGGCTGACCAGTCGGATTGGCCGGTGTCTTTAGCATCAAAGGCGGCACCGCGCTGATGATTGCCGCTTTTGCCACCCGGCTTTCGCCGTGACGAGCCAAGTAATGGACCACTTCTCCGCCACCAGTCGAGTGGCCCACATGAATCGCGTCCTTGAGGCCGAGATGTTCGGTCACCGCTGCCAGGTCGTCGGCGTAATGATCCATGTCATGGCCGTCCGAGGTCTGGCTGGAACGCCCGTGACCCCGTCGGTCGTGCGCAATCACGCGATAGCCACGCTGGCCGAAGAACAACATCTGCGTATCCCAATCGTCGGCCGAGAGCGGCCAGCCGTGCGAGAAAACTATGGGCTGTCCGGCACCCCAATCCTTGTAGTAGATCTCAATTCCATCCTTCGTTGTGATCGTGGGCATGCGGCAATCTCCTTTCGGAATCCGCTAAGAAGCAGGATAGGCAATGACTGACAAAAGAAGCCATACACCGCGCTAAGGGCGTTTGTCTACAAGCTGTGTGGATAACCGCACGGCAATTTTTGATTCTACTTGTTGGCTGGTAGTAGATTGCGACGAACCGGGGTAGCTATTTTGAGGTGTCTCAGATGAGAGGACTGCACTATCCAATTGTCACAGTTCTCTTGGCTCTAGCTGCGATTCCGATTCGGCGCGCCATCGGAGTGCTAAGCAGGGCGTGAATTTTACTGGATTAGTTCTTCGCTTATGACGGAAAAGTGCGTGAGGTTCGCCATTCCAAAAGAAGTTGTAATCGCGACGTCCGAAGCGTCCCGGCCAGTTGCCATGAGCACGCGCCCGAATCGGGGGCAGTTATAGCGGGCGTCGAATGTCCACCAGCGGTCTTCGAGGTACGCTTCAAACCAGGCGCTGAAGTCCATCGGAGACGGCGCGGCAGGCACGCGGATATCGCCCAGGTAGCCCGTGGCATAGCGCGCGGGAATGTGCAAAGCGCGACACAGGGTGACAGCGAGATGCTGAAAATCCCTGCAGACGCCAAATCGCTCCGCAAAAACATCCAGTGCGGTTTTCGTGGGACGCGCGTATTGATATCCGAAGCTGACTTTTGCATGCACCCAGTCGCAAATCGCCTGCACCCTTCCCCATCCAGGACGTATGCCGCCGAACAACTCGGATGCAATCGTTGCGAATCTGTCCACTTCGCAGTAGCGGCTGTTGAGCAGATAGCCCAGAAGATGGGTTGGCAATTCCTGGACGGGAAGTTCGCGAGCATCGTATTTCACCCGATCCGCGAAGCCTGGATCTTCGAGCAGCGTTGTATTACTCAAGCGGAGTGTTCCTTGCGGCGCAACGAATCGCGTACAGCGATTCCCGAAGCTGTCGATGAAGGTCTCCACGTGAGTCGCGTGCTCCACGCGCAACTCGTCGGCCGCGCGCAGGTCCTGAGCCCTGGAGGGATGCACGTTGAGCAAGGCCACCATCGCCACAGGAGAAGGAATTTCAAACCGGATGTCGTACCCTAAGCGCAGCATCATGGTTAAATTGGAATCCCAGGGGCGTCGTGGCTTAGACTTCATTGTATCAGCATTGATGAAGTGCTTTCCACGCAGTTCGGTAATTGAGAGAGGCTGCCCGGTCTGTGTGAGAACTCACATTTGGCGCCTTTTGTAGCTTCCGCCTTCAGGCGGACACCCAACGGCGGGCATTGCCTAAATTGACGAATCTGTTTGGGGGTTATGATTTCGGAGGTCGGGGCTTCAGCCCCGACAAAAAGGATATCGAATCAAGGGTTTTAACCCCTGAAGTTTCAGTGGCTAAAACCCCACAATCAGACGGAGTTCGAATGTCCGAGCTGAAGCTCGGACCTCCGAAAAAAAGAAAGAAAATTGCAAATTAGGACAGTCCCCAACGGCGGCGCCGCGTTGACAAAGGCTGGCATGCGCGGGCACAATCAATTTGCCCCGCAATGCACACCGAAGTGCCCGAATGGCGGAATTGGCAGACGCGCTAGCTTCAGGAGCTAGTTCTCGCAAGGGAGTGGAGGTTCGAGTCCTCTTTCGGGCACCAGAATTCCCATGAGTTTTCGCAGTTGGTAAATCGATGCGCCGGAGACTTCCGGTGGCACAAGCGCTTCTGCCGGCGAGCACTGGCTGGCGTCGCTCACGCTGCGCACGGCCCCCCGTTTCAAAACCGATTCGGAGAACGTTACAGAAAACGATTTGGAAAACCTTACAGGCCCCGGCGCCTGTGCTACTTTTAACCTGGCGCCCGCTGCGCTCCGGGGAGATCCGTGCCCGAGCATTTTGTCTTTCGCGACTTGCGCGACTTGCTGGCCAAGGCCAACGAGGAAAAATCCGGCGACCAATTGGCGGGGCTCGCGGCGCGTTCGGAGCGCGAACGCGTGGCCGCGAAGCGTCAACTTGCCGATCTTTCTCTCGGGGAGTTTGTCCGGCAACCGCTGATCGATCCTTCCCAGGATGAGGTCAGTCGCCTGCTTCTCGAATCCCGCGACCAGGAACGCTTTCAGACCATTCAAGGCATGACGGTCGGCGAATTCCGCGAATTTATTCTCGACGACTCGACGACCGAGGATGAATTGAGGCAATTGCACTGGGCCATCGTTCCAGAGGTCGCGGCGGCGGCGGCGAAAATCATGAGCAACAAGGACCTGATCCTCGCCGGGGTAAAAATCAGGAACGTCACGAAGTGCCGGAACACCATGGGCGAGCGCGGCGTCCTGGGAATTCGCACCCAGCCCAATCATCCCGTGGACGACCTTGGCGGAATTTTGCTGGCGGCGTTCGAGGGGCTGCTTTTCGGCTGCGGCGACGCGGTGATTGGAGTGAATCCGGCGTCGGATTCGGTGGGAACGGTTGGCGCGATCCTGCAGGCGCTGGCCCGGCTGATTGACGCGTACGATGTGCCTACGCAATCGTGCTGCCTCGCGCATATCACCACGCAAATGGAAGCGATGAAGCAAGGCGCGCCAGTGGACCTGCTGTTCCAGTCGATTGCCGGGACCGATGCGGCCAATCGCAGTTTCGGCGTCACGTTGCAGATGCTGCGCGAGGGGCACGAGCAGGTCCTCGAGCATCACGCGCGGCGCGACGTTTGTTGGAAGGGCTCGAATGCGATGTATTTCGAGACCGGACAAGGAAGTGCGTTGTCGGCCGGGGCGCACCACGGCGTCGACCAGCTGACGCTCGAAGCGCGCGCCTACGGCGTGGCCCGCGTTTTTGATCCTTTCCTCGTAAATAGCGTCGTAGGTTTTATCGGGCCGGAATATCTGTACGATGAGCGGCAGATCATTCGCGCCGGCCTGGAAGATCATTTCATGGGCAAGCTGCTGGGGCTGCCGATGGGCTGCGATGTTTGCTACACGAACCATGCGGCCGCCGATCAAAATTCCGCGGACAATCTTTTGGTGCTGCTCTCCGCCGCGGGCTGCAATTATTTCATGGGTGTTCCGGGCTCGGACGACGTGATGCTGAACTATCAATCCACCAGCTATCATGACGCGATGGCGGCCAGAAAATTATTCCATTTGCGTCCCGCGCCGGAATTTCTGGGCTGGTTGGAGACGCGCGGAATTTTCCGCGACGGCCAGCCAGCGCTGCTCGATGCGTCCGCGCGCCGGGAACTGATGCAAGGCCTGGAATCCTCTCTGGGAGAAATTGTCTGATGGCGCGCGAGCCCGGCTCCATCCTGGCCGCCGATTTCCCGGAGGCACTGCGCAAGATTCGGGAGCGCACACCCGCGCGCATTCTGCTCGGCCGAGCCGGTGGCGCGTATCGCACCTCCACGCAGCTGGATCTGCGCGACGCTCACGCCGCCGCGCGCGACGCCGTCCGCGCCGAGTTGGATCTGGAAACGGTTTTTGGCGCGGCGTTCATTCAGAAATGGAATCTCTTCGAGGTGTGCACAGAGGCCCGTTCCAAGCAGGAATATCTGCTGCAGCCGGACCTGGGCCGCCGTCTGAATGAAACTTCGCGGCGGCAATTGGCGGCGAGGTGTTCACGCGGGAACGACTTTCAAATCACCGTCGGCGACGGTTTATCGGTGACGGCCGTCGCGGCGCAAGTTCCCGCTCTGTTGCCGTTACTCGCAAAAGGGGCGCGAGCGCGCGACTGGACGCTCGGCGATCCGTATGTGATTCGCCACTGCCGTGTGGGCGTTTTGAATGAAATTGGCGAACTGCTGTCGCCAAAAGTCGCGGTGCTGCTGATCGGTGAGCGACCCGGCCTGGCCACGGCGGAAAGCTTGTCCGCATACCTGGCGTATCGGCCCGGCAAGAATCATACGGACGCAAACCGTAATCTGATTTCGAATATTCACGCGCGCGGGCTCAACTCGCGGGCGGCCGCCGATCGAATTTTGAATTTGGCGGCGCAAATGATGACGCTGCGGAACAGTGGGTTCAACGTTCGCGAGGAATTTCCACCCGGCGCTGACCGGCCCGCGATCCGGTCCTAGCTTCGCATTGGCCATAGATGCGGAACATACAACTCGAGACCGCGTAAAACCCGCTTTCCATTCGCCGGTTCGTTTGTACTACAATTCCAGATTGTGAGGTGTTTATGAGCGTAGCCTCTTTGAAAGTGAACGGCCGGGTGCACAAAGTGGACGTGGACCCGAAATGCCCTCTTCTGTATGTCCTTCGCGATAACCTGGAAATGAACAATCCGCGCTTCGGCTGTGGTTTGGGACAATGCGGCGCGTGCACCGTGATCGTGGACAATCATGCGGTGCGCTCCTGCCAATTGACCGTGGCGAACGCGGTGGGCAAGGAAATTATTACCCTGGAGGGCCTGGAATCCGCCGGGAAGCCGCATCCCGTGCAGGCTGCCTTCATCGCGGAACAGACGTTTCAGTGCGGCTACTGCCTGAACGGCTGGGTGATGACGACCAAAGCGCTGCTGGACAAAAATCCCACTCCCAGCGACGCCGAAATGCGGAGCGCGTTTGAAAGCCTGGTCTGCCGGTGCGGCAGCCACGTGGGAATTTTTGCCGCGGTGCGCCGGGCATCGCAATCCGCGAAAAGGAGCGCATAAACCATGGCTCCCAAAATCACCGTATCCCGCAGGGAATTCGTGAAAGACGCCGGAGGTCTGCTGATCGGCTTCAGCCTAGCGGACTCCGCGGTGCTTCCACGCGTTTTAGCCGCGGCGGCCGCGGAAACAATTACTGCTCCTTCTCCCAGCCGCCTGGATTCGTGGCTGCGCATCGACAAAGAAGGAATCGTGCACGTATTCACCGGCAAGCCGGAAATCGGCATGGGAGTCGGAACCGCCTACGCGCAAATCGTGGCCGAGGAATTGAATGTTTCGTTGGATCACGTGGTGCTCGTGATGGGCGATACGGCTTCGACCGCGAACCAGGGCGGCGTCGGGGGAAGCACTTCCATCATGCTGGGCGCGAAGCCCCTGCGCAACGCGGCCGCCAATGCCCGCTACCTGCTCACGCAACTCGCTTCGCGGCGGCTCGGCGTTCCGGCCGACGAGTTGGAAGTGACGGAAGGCGTCGTTTCCGTGAAGGGAAGCGCAAAAGGCGACGCGTCGAAAAGCGTCTCCTATGCCGACCTCACCGGCGGAGACGACCTCAATGATGCGCTGAAAGTTTCCGGCGAAGGTTTTTCGCTGAATGTTCAGGGCGAGGGCAAACCAAAGGATCCGTCGGCGTACACCATCGTGGGAAAGCCGGTGCCGCGCGAGGATCTTCCGCCGAAAATTCTAGGCCACTTTAAATATGTCACCGACGTTCGCGTGCCCGGAATGTTGCACGGCCGCGTAATCCGGCCGTCGGGAGTCGGCGCGACGTTTGTCAGCATGGACGACAGCGCGGCGAAGGCCATTCCCGGGTTCGTGAAAACAGTTGTGAAAGGCAATTTTGTCGGTGTGGTCGCGGAAAACGAATGGGCTGCCGTACAGTCCGCCAAAGCTGTGAAAGTTAACTGGACCGAACCCAAGCAGGCGTTTCCCGAGCAAAAAGATTTGTACGCCTACATGCGCTCGACGCCGCCGAAAGCCAGCAAGGAAATTCTCAGGCGCGGCGATGCCGCTGCTGCTGCGTCGAGCGCCGCGAAAAAAGTGGAAGCGAGCTACGAGTTTCCATTCCAATCGCACGCCACGATGGACCCGGGTTGCGCGGTCGCGGACGTGCACACCGACGGCATCACCACCGTCTGGTCCGGCGGCCAGAAACCGCACGATTTGCAGAAGGGCTTCGCCGAACTGCTGCGCGTTCCCACCGACACGGTGCGCGTAATTTGGGTGGAAGACGCTGGCTCGTACGGACGCCCCGGATTTGAGGACACGGGCGCCGACGCCGTTCTGCTTTCCGAGGCCGCCGGCAAGCCCGTGCGCGTGCAGTGGATGCGCGGAGATATGACGGCGTGGGGCACCAAGGGCCCCGCGGTACTCTGCGACTTGTCCGCGGCGCTTAACGCGCAAGGGGAAGCTACCGCCGTGCAATTCACTTCGCGGGCGTTTTCCGGCGGCGAGACGCACTTCCGTCCCGCCAACGCGGGAAATTACCTGGGGGCGCAACTGACCGGAATTCCCAACACCTCGGGCGTCGACGAATTCGCGCAGTGGGGCGCGGAATCGGCGCCGTACTCGTTCCAAAACATTCTGGCGACGGGCCATGTGATCCCCGCGTTTTATGACAGCGCGTCGCCGATGCGCACTACTCATTTGCGCGATCCAGAAGGGCCGGCCACTTCCTTTGCGGTCGAATCTTTCATGGACGAAATCGCCGCGGCAGCAGGCGCGGATCCGATCGAATTCAGGCTCCAGCACCTTGACGAACCGCGCGCGAAAGCCGTGTTGACCGCTGCGGCGCAGAAAGCCGGCTGGGACACGCGCCCTTCTCCAAAGAAAGCTGCCGGCGCCGGGGACGTTGCCAGGGGCCGCGGCGTCGGCCTCAGCACGCGGAACGGCACCTACGTAGGGACGGTGGCCGAGGTGGAAGTCAATCGCAAGACCGGAGCTGTTCGCGTGACGCGCTTCGTTTGCGCTCATGACTGCGGATTAGTCATCAATCCCGAAGCGCTTCGTACCACGATCGAAGCCAACCTGATTCAGTCGCTCGGGCGCAGTTTGAAGGAAGAAGTGATGTTCGATCGAAGCAACGTGAACAGTGTGGATTGGATCACTTATCCGGTCGCGCGTGCTTCCGACGTCCCCGAACGCGTTGAGGTGGTTTTGATCAACCATCCCGAACTTCCATCGAGCGGCGCGGGAGAACCATCCAGTCGCGCAACCGCCGCAGCCATCGCCAATGCAGTGTTCGATGCAACCGGGGGGCGCGTCCGCCAGGCGCCGCTGACACCGCCGCGCGTCAAAGCTGCTTTAGCTGGAATGAAGACCGCATAGGTTGTTCGCGCAGGACAAGCTTCAGCCTATCCTTTTTATTTAGATCGAAACGGCCGGAAAAGAAAAGCGCCCCGGCAAGCCGGGGCGCTTCCTTACTTTACGTTCTATCCCAAAGCTACGCCGTGGCCATGGCCGGCTTCGGGACGCTATTGATCGTCTTAAGAATGCGGGAAACGATCTGGTAGGGATCGCCTTCGGAGTTCGGCCGGCGATCCTCCAGATAGCCTTTGTAACCGTTCTTGATGAAGTTAACGGGCATGCGGATGGAAGCGCCGCGGTCGGAGAGACCGAAGCTGAACTTGTCGATGGCTTGCGTCTCGTGCAAACCGGTCAAGCGCAGATGGTTGTCCGGGCCGTACACGGCGATGTGCTCGGGAATGTATTTCTCAAAGGCCTTCATGAGCGATTCAAAATATTCCTTGCCGCCCACTTCACGCATGAATTTTGTCGAGAAGTTGGTATGCATGCCCGAGCCGTTCCAGTCGCCCTTGATGGGTTTGCAATGCAAGATGAAATCCACGTCATATTTCTCGCAGAGACGCGCCATCAAATACCGAGCGGTCCAGGTGTCGTCCGCGGCCTTGGCAGAGCCCTTGGCGAAAATCTGAAATTCCCACTGGCCCTTGGCGACTTCCGCGTTGATTCCTTCGTGATTGATGCCGGCGGCGAGACACAGGTCCAGATGTTCCTCTACGATTTTCCGCGCCAGGTTACCCATGTATTTGTAGCCCACGCCGCAATAATACGGGCCCTGGGGACCCGGGTAGCCTTCCTTCGGGAATCCAAGCGGCCGGCCGTCTTGATAAAGGAAATATTCCTGTTCAAAACCGATCCACAGGTCGGGGTCGTTCTCGATTGTGGCGCGCGCATTGGTGGCGTGCGGAGTGCCATCCGGATGCATGACTTCGCTGAGAACAATGTAAGCGTCCTTGCGGCTGGCATCGGGATACAAAGCAACGGGCTTTAATATGCAGTCAGAACTCTTGCCCTCCGCCTGCATAGTGGAACTGCCGTCAAAGCCCCAAAGGGGTAAATCACCAAGGGCCGGTGGTTTATCGAATGCCTTAATCGTAGTCTTGCCGCGCAGTTCAGGCACCGGCTTTCTGCCGTCGAGCCAGATATATTCAAGTTTGTATTTCGTCATGGTGTTCGAACCGTCTCCTTAATGAAATCTAAAGATAAAACGCCTGCAAGAGCCAAGAGCAGATCAAGACAGCGCTTCGGCGAACAGGCAATGTATCGTTTACGGTAGGCTTCGTCAAATCGAAGAAATCTCTCGATTGGTTCCCTTTTTGTGATGGGGAGCCGGGCGCGAAGGACTGGCGCGTGTCGCGGTTTCCAGGGCTTTCGATCGCCGAGCGGAGAATCCGCAAGCGAAAATAGCCGTTGTTTCTATGTGATCCCATTTGGTGTAAGCTTTTTCGCTCCACCGCAGAGGACATGATGAACCGAGTAACGGCCATCCTGCCGGCCGCAGGACTAGGGACTCGAATGGGCGCCGAAACGCCGAAGCAGTTTCTCTCGCTTGACGGCGTGCCTCTGCTGATCTTCACGCTGCGGCGCCTGGCGGCCTCCCCCGCGATCGCGGATTTTGTCATCGCCACGCGGCCCGAGGAGATCGAGCTCGGTGGCGGCGGGCGTCGCTTCGGAAAATCTGGGGCGTTCCGTGCGTGTGGTTCGCGGCGGCGATACGCGCCAGGATTCCGTGGCCAGCGCGCTGGCGGAAGTGCCGACCGACACGGACCTGATTTTAGTGCACGACGCGGTCCGGCCGCTGGTCACTCCCAGCCAGATCGAACGAGTGATCGCCGAAGCGGATGCGTGCGATGCAGCCATTCTAGGAATTCCGGCGATGGACACCGTAAAGGAAGTGAAGCGCGCGAGCCTGCCAACCGACGTTGCGCTCATCACCGCAACGATTCCCCGCGAGAGGGTGGTCCTGGCGCAGACTCCGCAAGTGTTCCGCGCCTCCGTATTGCTCGAAGCCTTCGCGCGCGCACGCCAGGACGGAGTGTCGGCTTCGGACGAAGCGGGCCTCGTTGAGCGCATCGGCCGCGACGTTCACGTCGTGGTCGGATCCGAACGCAACCTGAAGATCACTCGCCCGGGCGACATGGAACTTGCCGAATTCTATCTCCGCCAGGAACGCGCGGGACGATGACGCGCGCCGGAATCGGATACGACCTCCATCGCCTTGCCGAAGGGCGCAAGCTGATTCTCGGCGGCGTCGAACTGGCCTTCCCAAAAGGGCCTGTGGGCCACTCCGATGGCGATGCGCTGGCGCACGCGCTGTGCGACGCGCTTCTTGGCGCCGCAGGGCTGGGCGACATCGGCACCCATTTCCCCGACACCGATCCGAAATGGAAAGACGCTTCCAGCCTGCGTTTTCTGGAGCGCATTCGCGGCCTGCTTGCCGAACACGAATTTCGCATCGTGCACATCGACGCGATCGTCATCGCCGAAAAGCCGAAACTCGGCCCGCACTTTCCGGCCATGCGCCGGGCGCTCGCGGAATCTCTGGGCATCGCGCCTTCGTCAATCAATTTGAAAGCGAAGACCAACGAATCGGTCGACGCCATCGGCCGCGGCGAAGCCATCGCCGCGCAAGTCATCGCCACGCTCGAAGGCTGAGCCCGCCCCAACGAGGAGTTGCCGCTAAACATGGACCGCCTTACAGGAATCCACGCGGTTCGCGAAGCGCTGGAGGCCAACCGTCCGCTTGACTCCCTGCTGGTGGCCAAGGGCACGCACGGCAACCGGATGGAGGAGCTGGTTCGCCTGGCGCGAAAGCAGGACGTACCCGTGCGGTTTGAGGAGCGCGCCCAGGTCGATCGCGCCGCCGGCACTCGCGAACATCAGGGCGTTGTAGCGTTCGTTGCTTCTTCCCCGACAGCGAGTTTTTACGATCTGATGAAGCCGCGCACGGAAGGGAGCGCTCCCGGGATGTTGGTTCTTCTCGACGGCGTCGAAGATCCGCAAAATTTGGGCGCCATCGTGCGCACGTCGCTGGCGGCCGGAGCGCAGGGCGTGGTGATTCCTGAAAGGCGCGCCGCCGGTCTGACGGACGCCGTCGCGCGCGCATCCGCCGGTGCGCTGGCGCATCTGCCGGTGGCGCGAGTCACAAATCTTTCCCGCGCCATGGAAGAAATGAAAGAAGCGGGCTACTGGCTTGTGGGACTGGATGAGCGCGCGGAACAGCTGCACACCGAAGTCGACTTCAAAGATTCCGGTGGGAATTGTCCTGGGCGGCGAGGGCAAAGGGTTGCACGCGCTGGTGCGCGAGCGCTGCGACTTTCTGGTTTCGATCCCCACCACGGGGCCAGTACGCGCCTTGAATGTATCCGTGGCGGCCGGGGTTGTCCTGTTCGAGGCCGTTCGCCAGCGCCGCGCGTCGGAAACGCAGACAAGCGGCGATGAACCCGCCCAGCCGCGGATAATCCGTGTTCTTCCGTGGGTCCTAAAGCTTCTTCCCGCTACTCGTCGTATTGAATCATCGTAAAGACGTCGATTCCCGGCAGCTTGGCGCGACCGTTCAGAAAGGTCAGTTCAACGGCGAAGGACGCGCCAACCACTTTTGCCGCCCAGCTTGCGAACCAATTCCACGGTGGCGGCGGCCGTTCCGCCGGTGGCGAGCAGGTCATCGCTGATGAGCACGCTTTGGCCCGGCTTGATCGCGTCCTGGTGGATTTCCAGTGTGTCCGTGCCGTATTCGAGCTGGTAGGTAACCGAGACGGCTTTGGCCGGCAGCTTCTTCGGTTTCCGGACGGGAACAAAGCCAGCCTCGAGCCGGTAGGCCAACGCCGGAGCCAGAATAAATCCGCGCGCCTCGATGCCCACGACCGCATCCACTTTCTGGCCCGCATAGTGGCCGCACAGTTCGTCGACGAGACTATGGAATGCCTGGGGATTCTTCAGCAGGGTCGTAAGATCGTAAAAGAGGATTCCCGGTTTCGGATAATCGGGAACCTCCCGAATGAATTCCTTCAGATGGTTCATTCCGCTGGCGCCGCCTTTCCAGATGAAATTTCGATTTTTACGCGGAATGCGCTGCCCGCCTTCCGCACCTCCGAACAATTTTATTCTCGCCGTTTTATTCGTCCCGTTTATTCGTCCCGCTCAATCGAGAACGCGTGGGCGTATTCCGGCAGGAGGTCCGCATCGTGTTCGTCCACTCGATCGACGGAGGCCATGCGCGGGCCGCGCCGCAATTCATTTTTCAACGCTTCGAGCTGTTCGGCGCTCCCGATTGCATAGACCTCGACGCGGCCGTCGAAAAGATTCCGCACAAATCCGCCCAGACCGAGGGCCGATGCTGTTCGCTCGACGAAAAACCGGAACCCCACCCCTTGCACCCTGCCGGACACGTAGAATCGCCTGGCCTGCTTTTCCATCACAATACTTCACGCAGAGTTTCATTCTTGCAGCCGCGCGATTGTAGCAAAGGTCCAGCGCCCGCGGGACGGAAACTGCGCGGGCACCGCCGCTCCAAGGACACCACCGCTCGTTTTGTCATTCCGAGGGCCGCCTTTGCCCGAGGAATCTCTCTGCGGTTCTGAGCAGGTCAAAAGAAAGAGAGATTCCCCGGGCAAAGGCGGCCCTCGGAATGACAAATAAATTAAGGTTTTCGCAGCTACTAAAGTCGTGCCCTACCGTGTCCTACCGTCTCCTACGCGCCCCACAAAGATCCGAAAAAAAATCCGGAGGTTGTCCCACGGGCTTTGAAGCCTGTCCTACTGGAACCCGCCGCGATACACTGTTGTGGCGGGATTTTCCGCAGATCGCGTGCTGCGGATCCGGGGCAAATTGCATCATACCCGGTAGAAGAAAGTCCGATGATTGAAAGATCGAAGACCCTTGCGGCCTATTTCGCTCTGGCGGCGCTTCTAGCGGTGGCGCCCGCTTCGCTGCGCGCGCAGGACATCGGGCCGATGCAGCCGCCGGAATCCGCGAAGTTTCCTGCGCCTCCGCCGCCCGGCAAGCCCGAGCCACCTCCGCTGCCTCCCGACGAAATGATTCGCCGGTTCGCGGCAAACGAAGACGAGATGGTTCGTGCCATCAAAGGCTACACATTTCACAAGGACGTGCGCCTCGAGGAGATCGGTCCTGACAACAAGCCCACGGGCCAACTCGAAATCATCAGCCAACTGATGATTACTCCGGACGGCAGGATGTATGAAAAGCCGGTTAGCCGGAAGCCATCGACACTTCACAGTCTTGACCTGCAGCGCGGAGACTCCGATCTCCTGGCGCCCACGCCGATGTTTCCGCTCACGACGCTGATGCTTCCCAAGTACGACATTACCTATGGCGGCAAGGAAAAACTGGACGAGTTGAACACTTACTATTTCTCGGTAAAACCACGCGCCGTGGAACGCGCCCACGCTTACTTTTCCGGTGTGGTGTGGGTGGATGCGCAGGATCTGGTGATCGTGAAGAGCATGGGCAAGTGGGTCACGGAGACGGGCGACGTAACCGCGGCCGATGTGCCCTTCACAATCTTTGAAACTTACCGCCAGCAGGTAGGCAAGAAACTATGGTTTCCAGCGTATGCGCGCTCGGATGAAACGATGCAGGTAGGGGATGCCAGCGTGCCGATACGAATCATCGTGAAGTGGACCGACTTCACTCCGCAAGCCAGTGTGGCACGCTCGGATTCGCCCGCGCCGTCCACACCGCCCGCACCCTCCGACAAGCAGGCAAAACCCTAGTCTCCGGACCGCGGGCTACCGCCAGTCATCGATCAGGAATACATCGGGGCGGTTGTAGCCGGATTCGCCGTACCGCTCCATGACGACGCCTTGTGTCGTTGTCCGGAAGCCCGCCTGAAGCATTTCGCGATAGGCGTTGAGACGCGCGAGATTCACGCCGGCGACAACCGTGGCGGCTCCGCGGAGTCGCGCGAATTCGCGGCAAGCGTCAAGCAAACGCCTGAATTCCCCTGCAGCGTGCGGCCCGCTGCGCACCGCGCCAAATTTGATATAGCATTTTCCGCTGCCCGCTTCCGTCCTGGGTCCCACGTGGCAAACGGCGAATCCCGTAAGCTCTCCGCCGCCCCAGGTCAGCAGCGTATCTCCCAAGTGCTGATTATCCACCGCGCGAATCTCGCGTTCGACATTCAGGCCCGGGTAAAGGGAATCGCTCAAATCCCCGCACGCGTGGAGACACAGGTGCTTTTCGGCCGCCGAAAGCTCGCTGAATCGCACGCATCGCACGTGATTGGAAGCGGGTTCGGTTCCTACTTGAAGATCCATCAGGCAGGTGAGAAAGCGGGGCCAAAAATCAAATTTTTGATAGAGGTTCAGGTGCTTCGTGCTGGACGCAAACGTAAAGAGTCCCGCGTGGCTGATCCCCCACTGCGCGAACAGATCCATGGTGGGCGCAAGCAGTTGCTGGGCGATGCCGCGATCCCACAGGTCCGGCCGGATCGTGAGCGGTCCGAAAAATCCGACGCTTCCCCAGCGCGTGGCAAAATTGGTTCCCACGAGTTCGCCTGCCAGCTCGGCTCCGAACGCGGAGGAAGGATCGGCGTGCCAGCGCGTACGCACGTAGTCGGCGTCACCCATGAATTTCAACGGCTCGGGCAAGCCGAGGAATGTGCCGAACGCCAGCCGCATAATCCGATTGGCGGCGGCGAGATCTTCTTCGCGCAGCAGGCGAACGGTTGCTTCCGGGCGCTTTTGCGTTGATGACGAAGGTGATGAGCTCATTTCAAGTTTTATCCCCGGTTCAATCCAGAGATTTATGCCGGAGGGTCGGTCGGTCGGCTTCCTCCGGAGTCTGGTCGGCTGGCGTTTGGCCGGGCGGCGGTGCGGGCGCTTTTGGCGGCTGCAGGATCCACTGGAAGCCGGCGTCGTAATCGACCATGGCCATCGTAAGTTTCGCGTCCGACGGCGCAGTCGCGGGCAGGGCCGCCTTCAAAAAACTAACCAGGCTGGCGGCCTCGGATTTCTGGCTCTGCCCTTCCACTGCGAGAGTCACGGACTTTGCTTCGATCTGATTCGCCGCGCGAATCGTCGCCAGGCGTGAATCATTCTGCTGGAGCAAATCGAGAAGTTCGGGTTCGCCCGCGGCGCGATTCTCAGGTGGATAGCGGACCTCCATAAACGTCTTCGGCTTGCCCTTCTCGGGAGGATAAAGCTGGTCATAGCTCGGGCGCAAGACCCTGGTCCGCCAAATCCCGTTGCCCAGGTCGTCCTGCCGGATGTGGTAATCGATCACCCAAGCCTCGGGACCATAGTCCCGCACGTATCCCGCGAGCACGATACGGATCAGCGGTTCGTCCTCGCTTAGATTCACTTTGTGATGCAACTCTCCGGCGAGTTGGCGCACGCGCTCGAGCACGGCGATGCCGATCGACTCGATGTCGCTGGCGCGAAAGCCCTGGTCCGGCTGGCCGCCGGTGTTCAGAGCCGCGGCCACCAGTCCGCGAAATTCGCTATCGAGACGCACAGGCTTGTCCTTGGAATCGGGGAGCACCCATTCGACAGCGCCAAGCATGACGCCCAGGCGAAGGGCCGAAAGAATCTCAATCCCGGGAGGCCGTGAACCGACCTCGCCGTGCATGTCCGTCGCCGCTAGAATAATCGCATCCTTCGCCGCGCAGACCACAACGCGTCCCTCGGCCAGATTCACAGCCACTTCCTGATCGCTCGATTCCTGCGCGATGGAGGGCGTAGCGAAAAGCGACAGATGAAGACAGAAGCACGCGGACAGAAACATGAGAACTGCCGGAAAGGAAAATCGAAACTCGCGAGGTTGCGTCGCCATTGTCCAAGTCCGTATGCGGAAATCTTTATATCAGCGTTTTTCTGCGTTCATCTGAGGTTCCAAGGCCTTTTCCTTCCGCGCGATGGCCTGCATCGCCGTGAAGGCCACCACGTTCGCGATATCCCCCGCCGAACAGCCCCGCGAAAGATCGTTCGCCGGCCGGTCCAGGCCCTGCAAGATCGGTCCGAGCGCTTCCGCCCCAGCCAATCTCTCTACCAGTTTATAGGCGATGTTGCCGGAGTCCAGGTCCGGGAAGATCAATACATTCGCGTGTCCGGCAACCGGAGAGCCCGGAGCCTTTGAACTCGCGACACCCGGAACAAGCGCCGCGTCGGCTTGAAGTTCGCCGTCCGCCGCAAGCTCCGGAGCGCGCGCCTTCAGGATGCGCAGCGCCTCTTGGACTTTTTCGACGCGCGCGTGTCTGGCCGAACCTTTCGTGGAAAACGATAGCAGCGCCACGCGCGGCTCGGCATCCAGTACGGCGCGCGCATTTTCCGCGGTGGCCAGGGCAATTTCGGCTAACTCCGCCGAAGTCGGGTCCGGCACTACCGCGCAATCGGCGAAGATCAGCGCGCCGCAAGTTCCCAAATCGAGTCCCGGGCGCTCCGGAATTATCATCACGAAGAAGCCGGAAACCAACCTGGCATCCGGCGCCAAACCGATCGCATGAAGAGCCGCGCGCACGGTTTCCCCAGTCGTGTTCCCCGCGCCTCCGACGGTACCGTCAGCGTCTCCCGCTGCCACGCTCAATGCCGCAAAGTAAAGCGGGCGTCGGGCAGTCTCTCTTGCTTCATCCAGCGTGACTCCGTGCGCGCCACGCCGATGGTGATAAATCCGGGCGTACGCATCCAGGCGTTCGCTCATTGCGATATCCTGAATCGCGACGTCCTTCAGTGCAACATGCAGGTCCGCTGTGATCGAGTCGATGATCTGCTTGCGCCCCAGCAGAGTGATTTTCGCGAAGCCTTCGCCGGCGATAGACGCCGCGGCAGAAACCACTCGCGGGTCTTCACCCTCGGGCAGAACGATGCGCTGAGGCCGCACCCGCGCTCGTCCCTTGATTTTCTCAACCAGTGTCATCCTACGCCCAAGTTATCACAGGTTCAGCGGCCCAGGCTTCGGACTGTGTATTTTTTGTGCGCGCGGGAGCCAAGACCCACAGGATGAAGCTGCGCTACGAATCCCCTAGCGTGCGGGAGTGCGTTGTTCCTTAGCGACTCGCTCGCGTATGCCGGTCTCAAGACGCATTTCTTCCTCCGCTTCTCCCGTGCGTCCCTCGTGAGCGAGCGTTTGTGAAAGCAGAGCGTGATAATTCAGGGTTTGCGGGGCGATTCGTACCGCTTCCCGCATGTGGCCCGCGGCTTCCGGAAACTCCCCGCGCCCCAGTTCGATCTCCGCCGTTTCGGACAAAACAAACGCCCGGAACGCGGTCGGGCGCGAGGCATATTGCAGTGCCTTCGCGTATTGCGCCACGGCTTCGTCATTTCGGCCAATCTGCGCCAGTGCCGCGCCGTACCGCTCATAGGCAGCGGGCGATTCCGGCAAGAGCTCGGTGACGGCTTTGAACTCCCGCAGACCTTCCTCACGGCGTCCATAGGCCCACAGAGCCTCCGCGTAGTAGCCGTGGGCAAGCACGCTCCGGGGGGCCACTTTCAGCGCACTGGCGTAGATCGTGGTATCGTCACTGAATCTGGGAACTTGAATCGCCGTTTCGACCAGCAGGATGGCCAGCAGGATGGAACTGGCAAGGACTGAAGCTCTCCTCGGCCATACCGGATCGGTGAGAAATACGGCAACGATCAGACAAACCGGGACGGAAGCCAGATACATGTGCCGGTCGTGAACCCAATCTTCGCGGACGAACACGTAGACCGTGAGAACGGCCGGAACAAAAAAAATCGCGGCCCACAAAAGCTGCAACCGAACTCCGCTTCGGTCTCGATATCGGATCCACATCGAAACGGTTCCTACGAGTATCAAAGCGGCGAGGGCGCCCCGCACAATCGTCCATTGCGAACTCCACTCGGCCGGATAAAAAAAACTTAGCCGAAACGGCCAAAAGAGATTGTGGAGATACGCGATCAACACCAGGGGAATGTCCCGGAGAGCGGCCAACCGGCTGTCGCCGGGTCCTGGTCCGATGTTCGGACCGAAAAGCAGAGTCCGCGCGGCGGCGTAAGTGCCTACGACGGCAAAATACGGCAGCGTCCAAGCGAATCGCTTCCAGTTTTGCGGCGCGCCGGGCGGAGGTTCGCGAAGCGCCTCATATGCGACCAGCATCCACGGAAACATCGCAGCCGTTTCCTTGGACATCATCGCCAGCGCCGCCGCAAGCACGGACGCGATTAAGTAAATCCACGAGCCGCCTTCGTCCCGGAACCTGGAATATGCGAGAAAGGAAGTCAACACGAAGAGAGCGACCAGCAGATCCGTGGATGCCGTAACGTAGGCCACCGATTCCACGTGTATCGGATGAAACGCGAATAACAGTGCTCCCACCGCGGCGGTCCACTGATCCTTCAATAGCCTCGCTCCTACTTGATAAACGAGGAGAGTCACGCCGACATGCAACAACAAAGAAGTTAAGTGCCACCAGGGCAGAACCGACCCGAACAACTGCTCATTCAACATTTGCCACAGCTTGTAAACGGGACGATAGTGGATTGCCCCCATACCCGATGGCACCACGGCGAACTCGGTGGCGAAGATATCAGTCACGAAAGCCGCCTTCCAGTTTCGCCACGAAGTAATCATCTGAATCATCAGGATCAGCGGTATGTCATCCAGGATGAAGTCGTAGCGAACATCCTTGATGTACGCAAGGCCCGCGAGCAAAGCGCCCACCAGGACGGTTCGATCAGGCGTGATCCGTGATAGCGAGGTCATATCAAGTAAATAATACTAGAGAGCGAATAAAGGGACGTTTGCCCGCGCCGGGCCTGCGCCTATGTGGTTAGCCCCCCGGGCCACTTCCGCCCGCACCGCTCGCCGGTTGCTCCCCTCGCCGATTTCTGTAGAATAGAAGCTCGATCGAAACGAATCGGCGCAGCGCGGCAGGACCACCGGCCTGATCGTCTTTCGGTCCTGCGGACGCCAAAGGCGGAGATTATTCGACACAAAGGAAAAAAGCTCGAAGACATCCTGGTCGCGCACGAGAAATTCCGTAAGGGGCATCCGGGCGGCGAACGCGCTGATCTTTCGGGCGCCAATCTTTCCGGCGCCGATCTACGGAAGCGCGATTTGACCGGAGCCAACCTCGCGGGCAGCAACCTTCGGAAAGCCGATCTTCGCGGCGCCAAACTGAGCCACGCGGATTTAAGCCGCGCGGACCTGCGAAAAGCGGATTTGCGCAATTGCGATTTTACGGAGACCAGGCTCGAAGGCGCGGATCTGAGCGAGTCCGATCTGAGCGGCACGGAATTGTTCCGGGGAGATTTGCGATCCGCGAAACTGCATAAAACGATTTTGCGGGGAACGGTCCTGCGTCAGGCCGATCTTCGCGGCGCGGATTTTACCGGCTCGGACCTGGCCCTGGCCAGCTTCCGCGAAATCGATCTCACCGAGGTAAAACTGGACGGCGTCGACCTGAAAGACGCCGTGGTCAGAGACATCAGAAAAAGTTAAGCGCGCGGGTTTAAGTAGGACGGGCTTCAGAGGCGTGCGGGAAAAGTGGCCCCGTGCATTTGTCATTTCGAGCGGAGCGAGGAATCTCTCTTTCTTTTCCGATAGTTAACCCCAGGAGAGATTCCTCGCCCGCTCGGTTCACCGAGAACGTTCTCCGTGAACGGGATGACAATATCGACTACTTTCCGCGCAGCCTGTTCCGCCTGTCAGGTTTAGATTCCCGGCGCGCGAGAATTGTGCAAAGGCTGAAGCCTGAGCGAAGCGACGATCCTTATTATTTTCCGGTCGCCGAAGCAGACGATTCCGCCGCCGTCGTCCGGCCAGCCCCTCGCCGCCGCACGTCAATTCCCAGCCGCTTGATCTTCTGATTCAAGGTGGAAAGCGGAATCTGAAAATTTTCCGCCGCGTCCGTCTGATTCCATTCCGTCCGCTCCAGCATGTCGCAGATCACGCGCCGCTCAATCTCGTCCATGATTTGAAACAAGGAAGCTTTCGAGCTGTCCGCGCCGGCTCGCGCGCCGTGTTCGCCCGGCAGGGGAGGCATGAATTCGGAGAGTTGCAGACGCAAGCCGCCGGGGACTTCCCTGGTGCGCACGCTCTCGGGCAGGAGATCGACGTCCAGCGATTCCTGAGAGGAAAGAACCACGGCCCGCTCGACGACGTTCTCCAGTTCACGGACGTTTCCGGGCCAGTTGTAGTCCACGAGCAGACGCAGCGCCGCCGGCGTAAATCGCGCGACCGGACGGTTGTTTTCCGCGGCGAAAATGCGAAGAAAATGATCGAGCAAGAGAGGAACGTCTTCCTTTCGCTCCCGAAGAGGCGGCAGCGGCACGGCGATTACGTTCAGCCGGTGATAGAGGTCCTCCCGGAAGCGGCCCTCGCGAACGAGATTCAGCAATTGCACGTTGCAGGCGGCGATGATGCGAACGTCCACCTTGATCGTTTCCGTGCCGCCCAGGCGCATGAATTCGCGCTCCTGGATCACACGCAGGAGCTTGGCCTGCGTTTCCGGGCCGATGGTGGAAATTTCGTCAAAAAAAATCGTGCCTTGATCGGCAACTTCAAAGAGACCTTTTTTCGACGCCACGGCGCTGGTGAACGCGCCCTTCACGTGGCCGAAAAGCTGCGATTCCAGCAGGTCCACGGGAATCGAGCCCGTGTTGATCGGCACGAAGGGTTTGTCCGCGCGCGCGGAAGCCGAATGAATCGCCTTGGCGATCAGTTCCTTGCCCGTGCCGCTTTCGCCGTGAATCAGAACGGTCGAGCGCGAAGGCGCCACCTGGCCGACCAGATCCAGCACCGCGAACATTTTTTCGCTCTTGCCGATAATATTCGGAAAGTTGTAGCGCTGCTTCAGCGCGCGCTTGAGTTGGACGTTCTCTTCGCGCAACCGGCGGCCTTCGACGGCCTTGGCCACCTGCACCAGCAACTCGTCGTTGGACCACGGCTTGGTGATGTAGTCCTGTGCGCCGCTCTTAAACGCCGCCCGGGCCATATCGATGGATCCGTAGGCGGTGATCAGCACGACGGAAAGATTCGGATCGCGCTGGCGAATTTCGCGCAGCAACTCTAGCCCATTGCGGTCGGGCAGGCTAACATCCAGCAGCACAAGATCGAAGGGTTTTTCCTCGAGCACTGCCAAGCCGGCTTCGCCCGATTCGGCGCTTGAGGTCGAATACCCTTCCGTCTTGAGCAGAAGTTCCAGGCCTTCCCGAATTTCCGATTCGTCATCGACGACCAGGATGGAGCCCTTAGACATGAACCGCTTTCCGAGCCACAGGGAATTCCAGCCGGAACGACGTGCCCTTGCCCGGCGTGGACCGCACGTCCACTTTCCCGGCGTGCTCCTTCACGATGCCGTAACTCACGGAGAGTCCCAGGCCGGTGCCGCGTCCTGACGACTTCGTGGTGAAAAATGGATCGAAGATTCGGTGCAGATTTTCCCGCGGGATTCCGGCGCCGCTATCGCTGATTTCCACTTCCACCGATCCATTGTGCGCCGCCGTACGGATCTCGACAACCCCGCCGGACGGCATGGCATCGCGAGCGTTCAAGAAGAGATTCAGGAAAACCTGCTGCAGCTTGTTGGTGGAGCCGAGCACCGCGGGCAATTCCGTTTGCAGGTTCCGCGTCACTTGCACTTGCGCGGTGCGGAATGGATGCGCGACCAGAGTCAGCGCTTCTTCCACGACGGCATTCAAATTGATCTCGGTGAATTCCGTGGCGCTGGTCCGCGAAAAATTCAGCAGATTGTTGACAATCTCGCTGGCGCGGAAAGTCTGTTTCACCACTTTCTCGATCAATTGCTGGCGCGGGTCGCTGCCGGGAAGCTGCTTGGCCAGCATTTGAATGTAATTGGAGATCACGGCGAGCGGCGTATTCACTTCGTGAGCAACGCCGGCCGCAAGCAAGCCGAGAGAAGTGAGCTTCTCGTTCTGAAACACCTGGTCCTCGAGGCGCATCCTCTGCGTGACATCGTCGAAAAGGATGAGGCTCCCGATGCGGTCGCCCGATTTTCCAACCAGCGGAGCGATCGATACGTTCACCACCAAGTTGCGCCCGTCGCGGTTCTGCATGTGGAATTTGTACAGGCTGGAAACGCGCTCGCTTCCGGAACGCGCGGTGATTTCCGACATCAGGTCGGAAGGCAGCACTTCCTCGAGTTTGCGGCCCACAGCTTCCTCGCGCGGCACACCGATCAGCCCCTCGAGTTGCGTGTTCCAGGATTCCACCGCCCCGCCGAAATCCACGGCCAGCACGCCCACATTCAGCGATTCGACGATATTCTCGGAGAAATCCTTGAGCCGCTCGATCTGCGCAGCTTTTTGCTCCAGCGAGTTGTAGAGTTGCGCGTTGTCCAGCGCAATGGCCAGGTATCCGGCGATGGTGTGCAGCAGTTCGACGTCCTCGCTCGAGAGAAAATCGCCATCCACCGTTTTTCCCAGACCCAGCACGGCGATGGCGTGGTCGCGAACCTGGCAGGGAATGAAGTAGTTCAGATCCAGCTGCTCAAGCGTCTGCCGCACCGCGGGCGAAGCTTCGCGGGCGGCGCGCGCCGATTCGTAAAAGAGGATGCCTTGCGCGAAGGGCTTGGCTTCGCTGTCCAGAAAGCTCAAATCGAGCGCGCCCGCATAGCGCACCCCTACCGATCGCGCCAGCCGGTATGCGCCGGGATGGCGCTCATCTTCGATGAAGATCGCCAGCCGATCTACCAGCAGCGCCTGGGAAATGCGATCCATGACCGAAGCGAGCATGGGATCGAGGCGCACTTCCGACGTGAGCGTGCGGCCGAATTCGATCAGCGTGCGGCGATAGTCCAGGCGGTCGCGATAAAAAAAGCGGTCCAGACGCGCTTGTATCCAGTCGCGAAACGGCTGGAACAAAAACGCGGCCACCACAATGGCGATCACCCCGCCCATCATCCCGGAGGGCCACGCGGTGTGAAATAACGCCCCGATCAGCGCCACGATGGCGATGTATACGGCCACCACGCCGCCGCTGGCCGCGGTGTACGCAAGGCCGCGCTTGAAGATAATGTCCACGTCCATCAGCCGGTAGCGAATGATGGCGTATCCAAAACTCAGCGGGATCAGCACCAGGGAAAGAGTGGAGAAGTTCATCCACGGCCGCGGAACAACTCCCAGAAAGAAGGGCACGATGTAAAAGAAAAGAAATGGAACGATGCCCGCGACCGCCCCGCCCGTCACCCACTTGAGCTGCTGCCGCAGGATCCCAGACGACGCGCGGCGATAACTCCCCACAAACACCAGCGCGGCCAGCAGGAAGTAAACACCGAGATACGCAAGATCGAGCCGGTCCAAAGTGTTTCGCGCCTCAACCGAAGGCATGAAGCCCAACTCGCGAAGTCCGACCAGTATCCGCACCAGCAACAAAATCCCCGGCACGCCGTAAATGGCTGCCAGGATCACGCCGTGCCCCTTGGACACCGGGCGCCGCTCCGGAAATACCAGCGCAAAATGCAACAGGAGCGCCGGCTGCAAGAGCCGGGCCACGATCGCCGCCCAATAAATTTCCCAATCGAAAGGCGTCAGCTTTCCCGTGTACTGGAAGGAATACAGGACGAAGGAGACCAGGCAAAAAATATAGAAATGGACAGCGCGCGTCGCGTTCCATCGGCGGGCAAAAATGAAAAGACCGATGAAGAGGTAGAGCACGCCCACAACACTGAGGTAATTTTCGATGGACGCGGGACGCTGGGCAGGTTGGACGACCAGCTGCGTTTCAAACTGTTTACCGCTTCGCTCGATCCGGTAATGGGCGATGGACCATAGTCCGATCCGCCAGAGCCGCTTGGTGACATCGAGCGGCCCGTGGATCGGAACGTCATTGATGGCCAGAACCCGATCGCCCGTCCGCAGTCCGGCGTTTGCGGCTGGAGAGTTTGGAGCGATATGCCAGGCGACGACCCCGGTCGCGCGTTCGATCCACGACACGCCGTCATCGGGAGCAGTAAAGATCGCTCGTTGCTGAAAGTTGATGATGCCAAAAACGATCGCAGCAAGGGTTGCCAAAGCGAGGACAGCGGCACCCAACCGGACCCGAAGATTGTCGTTGAGTGGCGCGCTCACCGGTTATCCCCGCACTGTCTTGCCAAAGCGATCTCGTGCAACCGCGCTTCCAAATTATATAAGTAATCTCAAATCAATAACTATATGAAATATCAATCGATTGTATGCGTCCAAGCGGGCGAACCGGGGACAGGACTCCGCAGCCTCCAGTTTATGGAAGGCATTTTCCTGTTTCTAATACTTTCTACTCAGCTAAAACTGGAAACTCACTCCACCCCGGAATGATCGCAATATCGGAGCCAGCATCATCTTTCCATCTGGTCCATTCACAGTGACATAGCCCTGGGCCAGCAAATTGCTAAAGTCGGCCAATGCCTCCCAACGCCCGCTTAATCCGGGCAGGGGCTGGCGAATCGAAAAATGCAGGTTTGGGTCGATTTCGTAGGCCGCCTCCCCAAACTGGTCCATATGCGAAAGAGCGGTGCCGGAAACCCACTTGTAACTCGCCGAGAACTCCGTCCCTGATCCCGGTATCTTTCCGGAGATGCGGGCGGCAACGCTGTGATGATTGCCCGTCATCAGGCTATCGCGAAGATCGGAGGAAGCGGTGTTCAGGTCGCTTCCGGGTGCCAGGACACCCGCCCAGGCGTACACAGCGGCCACTTCCAGGTCATCCGAGATCTTATGGCGCAGGGCCGCTCGGGTGCCCCAAGAACTGGAATCTCCACCATCGTAAAGGAATGCGGAAGAGAATGCGTCCTGCACGAATTCCGGATTTGCGGCCGCCCCAGTTCCATAAATGGCCTGATTACGGTCTGAGTCGTGAAACGCCGCAATTTCAAGCGTGGACCGGCTGCCCACCTTTTGCTTGACCGAGAGTTCCTGATGCCAGCCGCCCTCCAGAACCGGACTGCCGTTGCGAAACAGGACGGGCGGAAGGCTATCGAGTTCATCGATTGCGGATTCCAGCGTCCCTGCGCGTCCCCAGAGTTCGGAGGGAGGATTGGAAGCAACGATCAACGTAGCGGTCAGGCTCGGAGCTAGGCTGGCGCTCAATTGCGCGTGGGGACGCAAGGAAGAAACGGAATTAATGACTCCGACGTGAAGATATTCCGCGCCCGCGCAGAGCACAAACCGGTCACCCAGCGCAAACTGGTCGGTGTGGTCGATTCGCAGACCGCGAAATTGCATGCCCTCGGCGCCAAATTTCGACTGGCGCCAAACGAATATGGTTTCGGGACCGTTGGGCTGAACACCCGAAGGAAGCCAGACCCCGGCAAAGGAACCCGAGGCCCCGCGGTCGTAGCTCATCTGTCCGGCAAGCAATATGCGACCCATGTTGCCGAGGTCCTGATCGTAGGAAACCGCAGTCGCTGGGGCGCTGGGAAGATTGGAGGCCGATCCCGGCCGCAGCGAGCCGTTGGTTACCTGGACCAGCGCCCGGGGACGCTCGGCGCTGGGGAGGTCCTCTCCCAGAGTTTTCGAAGCGATTTGATTGCCGGAATCATCCCACTGCAGGATCGTACGGGTTGCCGACGAGGAGCGTAGCACCCACTTCCAATCATCCTGCTCAGCTGGAGTATCTGACCTCTGGCGCAGCGTATCCAACGAAGAAAACAATGTATCTACCTGCACGCGCAAGAGGGTCGTGAGGTTAGACATCACCGCAATGTGGCGTTCCATGGACGGCAGGAACCCGGCAACGGTCACCCGCACGGCATACTTGCCAGGTTTGAGATGGTCGGTAAAAAACGCGCCATGCTGGTTCGAAAGCACTTGCGCAACGGTTCGGCCGCCGGCGTCTTCGGACATCAGCCAGACGCTCGCGCCCATTTGCGGCGTTCCGGAGTGATCCAGAACAACGCCAGAGATTGTGCCGTAGCCGGGCTTCGCCGCTGCGGAGGCGGCACACACCAGCACAACTCCCAAGACCCAGCCCAGCGTTCGACGAATCGACTTCATGGGGACTGGCTACCTTCCTGTGGCTCCATTCACCGCCACACTCACGGCCGGCGGGGTGACCGTGAAATCTGCCGACCGCGATACAGTCTGGTTGGCCGCCAGATCGGTGGCTTGAATTTCCAGCTTATACTTGCCCGGCGGCAGCGACTTGGGCGCAATCACCTCTTCCAAGGTAACCTGCTCGCCATTCTGGTGGAGCTCGTCGCCTGTTTTAACTTGGTGATCAATGACGCGGTCTCCCTGGCTCACCTTGATGTCCACGGAAATGTTGTTCTTGTGCGTTTTGTCATCCACCTTCAAATTGTAGAACTGCACGTACACGTCCAGCGGCTGATCGGTATGGAACTGGGAGTCAATTTTGGGGCGAACTTTCATCGAGCCCAGGACAAATTGCCCCACGCCAACATCCTTGGAGGAAACCGGCTCCATCTCATCGGCCAGTATCAGCGAACTGGCTTCCAGTTTGTCATCCGGAATGGGAGAAACCGCCAGGCGTGTATTGACCACGCCCACGTTTCCGCTGTTCACATCCTTGATTACCAGATCCAGCTTGTACAAACCCGGGCGCAGCGGAACGGCCTTTTGATAAATGGAAAATCCCTTTAAGGAAGATTCCAGCAGGGTATCCGGGAAATCACGCTGGATTACGTCCTCGAACGTCTGGATCACCCGGCCGGTCATCGAGCTGATTCGCCCGAACAGATTCAGAGAAGCGGACTGCACGCCGTCGTGATCGCGGAAGGTCATTTGTTTATTGGGAATCTGCACGGTCACCGGAACCAGGATGGTGTCGCCCGTAATGCGCATGAAGTCGAACCGGTAGTCGAACGAAATCTGATTGCGCAGGATGCGCGAGCTGACCACCTCTTCGAGGTCCTTGAACTTGACCGGCGGAGGCGCCTGCACCTTGGAAAATTGTTCAAGGCGGGTAAATTCGTCCTGGCTGTCCAGAGCAGACGTCCCGCCGGGACCCAGCGGCGCCGTGGAGCCGTCCGATCGCGTGAAGCGCGCAGCCTGGCTGGACAAACCCATCGACTCCAGCATGCTCGGTCCGCCGCCGGGGACGTGGGCCATGGCGTCCTTTTCGCCGGGGTCCATGGTGATGTGGAATTCGCCCGTGCCGGTGGGATCGACAAACTCGATGGTGATATTCTCTCCGATTCCTTCCATGTAGTGATATGTCCAGTCCTCATACGCGTACGTGGTGGTCTGTCCGCCACCTTCGGACATGGGACGGTTATAAAGCTCCCCTTGCGTATGGGATTCGGTCTCGTCGGGCGGCCCCCACATGATGTAAATCCGGCCGCGATCGGTTCTCCACCCAGGAATTCCCGAGGAGAACCGCTCGTTGGCATAGGCGATCCTGCGGTAGTGCTCTTCCTTGAACTCGTTTTCGACGGTGTCCGGGGTGGGGTCTCGGCGCTGCCAGAATGCTTCAATGAATTGTTCGCGCTCTTCGTTGGTCTGCAATTGCAGGAAGGCCGAGCGTTCTTCGTCCGTGATGATGTAAGGAACTTCCTCTTCCAGCCATTTCTTGTACGGCGTGGCCAGCTCTTTTTCGAGCTTTTTCAGGTTCTTCTTGCCTTTTCCGTTCTCGTCGCCTTTTTTCTTGCCGGAGTCTTGCTGCTTGCCGGAGGAGGAGGTGGCCTGATCTTTGTCTTGATCCTGAGCATGGGAACGCGCGCAATACGACAGCAGGAAGGCTCCGCCCAGCACGAAGATAAGTGAAATGCGTCCCAAGCGGTTCATAAACGTACCTCGCCCCTGATTCGGAAGTTCGATTCTAATCCCCACCCGTGCCACGGTCAATCAAGGAATCTTGATGCAAGCACCCCGTGCCGCAACCGTCGTACGCCCATCTGGACGGAACGCCGGAATCGGACCGATGACTACTAAGAACGGCGGCGATGCTTCCGGGTTGCCCGGCATTTCTTAATGGAAGCGTATGCAAAACGCTGGAGGATGGCGTGTTCGTCGCTCCGGCGCGGCCGCGGGCCCATCAGGCAAGGCCAGTCCAGCCCCGGTTATCTGAACCGATAATCCGCGAGAGGCAAATTCCTTTCTTCCGCGTCCAAATAACTGTAAAATTCTATTTCGAGTGGGCTCCTCCCGTGTGCCTTCCCGAGCCAGGAGAACTCCGGCACCAAACGCCAAGGCTTCCGACTGATGCTCGCTTGCGGGACACGCGGTTGAGCCTGAGTCCATTAGAGCGCGCCCGACTGGGGAAACTTTTGAGCGTTTCTCCGCGTAACTATTAAAGAGAGCTGCCGGAGGAAGTTACCCGGGACACAGGTCCAGAGCCGCAAACCCATGAACACTTGGAAAAAAATCGGGATTGCTGCGGGTGTGGCCGCCGTTTTGGCGACTGGAACGTGGCTCGCTATCTTCGAAATCAATAAGGGAGTGGTTACCGTCCAAACCGCGCCGGCGGTACGCCAGGACCTCACTTCGATCGTCACCGCTTCGGGCGAAATTAAACCCCTCACATACACAAACGTCCTGGGAGAGGGCATTGGAAAAATCACCGAAATCGCGGTGAAGGAAGGCGACCACGTCAAAAAGGGAGACGTCCTGCTGCGCCTCGAAAGCGTGCAGCCCGCCGCCGACGTCACCGCGCAGCGCGCCAGCATCGCGGCCGCCGAAGCCGGAGTGAAATCCGCGGAGGCCAATGACGTATCTGCGCAGGCGGACATCAAGTCCCGCGCGGCCGACCTCGAACACGCCAAGCTGGACTGGGACCGCGGACAACTTCTGTACAAGGAAGGGCTCATCCCCAAGCAAGACTACGACACTCGAAAGGCTACCTACGATGGCGCCGTGGCGGCCCTGGCGTCCGCACAGGCCCACGCGGAGCAAGGGCGCGCACAATTGAGCCAGGCTCGCTCCGAATTGAGTCAGAATCAAGCCATGCTCGGCCGCCTGAACGACGTCCTGCACAAGACCACCTATACAGCGCCGATCAACGGGGTGGTGACCTATATTGCCGTCCGGGTGGGCGAAAACGTTGTTCCCGGAATCCAGAATGCCACCGGCAGCTACCTGATGACGATTTCCGATATGTCCGTGGTCACGTCGGAAGTGATGGTGGACGAAACCGACATTGTGAGCGTGAAGGTGGGCGAGGGGGCCGAAGTCACCATCGACGCATTGCCCGGGCAATATTTTAAAGGGAAAGTCACGGAAGTGGGCACGCAAGCGGTCCTGCGCAGTTCGGGGCTGGCGTCGACTCAGTCAACCACCGGCAACCAGGAAGCGAAGGATTTCAAGGTAGTGGTGACGCTGCAGAACCCGCCGGCCAGCCTGCGCCCCGGATTGTCGTCCACCGCCAAGATCACCACGGCGCAAAAGAAGAACGTGCTGACAATTCCGATTCAGGCGCTTGCCGAGCGAACCAAAAAAGATCTGGAGGAGGCGGCCAAGGAAAACGGGCAGAATTCCGTCACGCTGGCGGCGGGCCGCCCGGCGCCGGACGCCGCGCCCGGAGGCGGAACTTCATCGTCATTCATCGAAAAGAATCCGTCGATTCAGGGCGTATTTGTAATTCGAAACAAGCGCGCTCAATTCGTCCCGGTCACCACAGGAATCACGGGAGTCACCGACATTGAAGTCGTAAGCGGGCTGCAGGAAGGCGATCAGATCATTACCGGAAGCTACAAGACTCTGCGCACTCTTAAGCCGGACGCACGCGTCAAGGTGGACAATTCCACGCCCAAAGCGGCGGACGACAATTAAATGGAATTTCGCGCCGGATTGGGGAACTAGGCAATGCCCGAGCGAGTTGTGACAGCGGATTCATTTCGCCAGGACCTGGTCGACCAGGGTGTAGCCATCCTCACGGAAGGGCTCTGGAAAACATACGAAATGGGCGGCGAAAAACTGCACGCGCTGCGCGGAATCGATCTCACGATTCGCAAAGGCGAATACGTGGCCATTATGGGGCCGTCTGGATCGGGGAAATCCACACTGATGAACCTGATCGGGTGCCTGGACACTCCGACTTCCGGAAGGTACTGGCTGGCCGGGCGCCTGGTCAGCGATCTGGATGATGATGAGCTCGCCGCTATCCGCAACAAGGAACTCGGATTCGTGTTTCAGACGTTCAATCTCCTGCCTCGCGCCACCGCCTTGCACAACGTCGAACTGCCCATGATTTACAACGGCACGCCGGCGGAGGAACGCCTGGCCCGTGCCCGGCGCGCGCTGGAAGCCGTGGATCTGGGCGAAAGAATGCTGCACAAGCCGAACGAGCTTTCCGGCGGGCAACGGCAACGCGTGGCCGTCGCGCGCGCGCTGGTGAATTCACCATCGATTGTGCTGGCGGATGAGCCAACCGGAAACCTGGACACAAAAACCGGAGAGGAAATCATGGCCCTGTTCGCGCGGCTGCACGGGCAGGGAAACACCATCATTCTGGTGACGCACGAAAGCGACATAGCCCGGCGCGCGAACCGCATCATCCACGTTCGAGACGGAAAAGTCGAAACGGACGAGCCGGTGGTTCACTAGCGCGCCAGCAGTCGTTAGGGGGCTCCCAAGGCGGCAGAACACCGCACAAACATTCAGGCAGGAAACGTCGATATGCCAGTGCTGGTGCGGCTGCGCTTTCTCCGTTACCAGCTTGCGCCGGGCCGCTGGGGACTGCGCTGACGGCCGCGCGAAATCTTCATGTGCCTAGCGGACCCCTGGCGCATCTAATTCTTGTGACGGAACCCGGCTCTCCAGAACTCAGCGCAACTTCGCAATCTCCGGCACGCTCCCGCTCCAGCGCGCGCGGCCGGCTTCCGGTTTTTGTCTCGGTCGTTCAAGCATTCCTTTTCCTGGTGCACCTGGCGTTGTACGCGACGTGGACATTTTTCTGGGGCGCGCTGGCCTATTCGCATACGGTCGAGCTCCGGATCACGCTAGCGGTTCTCTCCGTCAGCTTTATTGCGGCCTCTCTGCTGGCACACCAGTATTTCAATCCACTGGTTCGTGCCCTTTACACCGCGGCCTCGGTTTGGCTGGGCCTGCTCAGTTTCTTTTTTCTTGCCGCATGCGCCTGCTGGATTGTTTATGGTGTGCCATTCCTGTTTGGCGTGCACCTGGATAAGCGGATGCTGGCACAGTTGTGTTTTGGGGCTGGTTTGCTTGCGGGGATCTGGGCCATGATCAACGCGGCGTGGACGCGTGTCGTGCGCATCACGCTCAAGCTGCCCAATCTCCCAGCCTCCTGGCGAGGCCGCACCGCGGCGCTGGTCAGCGACCTTCATCTTGGCCACGTGCGGAACCAGGGCTTCCTCCGCCGCATCGTCCGGAAACTTTCGCAATTGCGCCCCGATATTCTGTTCATCGCGGGAGACATGTATGACGGAACAGTGGTGGATCTCGCGCCGCTGGAAAAGCCCTGGGCCGAATTCTCCGCCCCTTTCGGCGCTTATTTCATCACCGGCAATCACGAGCAGTTCACCAGCCCCGCGAAATATCTTGAAGCCGTCAGGCAGTCCGGGATCCGCGTGCTTGAGAACGAAAAAGTCGTTGTCGAAGGATTGCAAATCGTAGGCGTGCACTACCACGATTCGACGAACGTGGAGAGGTTTCGGTCGATCCTGCGCCAAGTGGCTGTGGACCGCGGCGCGGCCAGCATACTGCTGGTTCATAATCCCAACCGCTTGCCGGTCGCGGCGGAAGCGGGCATTTCCCTGCAACTTTCCGGTCACACCCATCGCGGCCAGTATTTCCCGTTCACGGCCGTCGTTTCCCGTATCTATGGGGAATTTGCTTACGGACTGCACTACTTCCGCGAACTTGCGGTTTACACATCGTGCGGCGTCGGCACATGGGGTCCGCCGATGCGTTTGGGATCTAACCCTGAAATCGTGCTGTTCCGATTCGAATAAGCCAGTGAGTCGACAGCGAGCGAGTTCATCCCTGAACGCCACTCCGCCAGCCTGGAAAAAACGCCTAAAGGTTTAGCGCCGGCCGCCGATCATGGTGTACGAAGCATCCTAAACAAACAGCGGCTCGCCTAGGCATTCAGCAAGACCTTTCCGCCGCAAAGGTGGGACCATGGCGGTTGAAGGTATTGGAAGTCTCGTGCAAAGTCTTCGAGAGCAGTTATTTGAACAAGCCAACCAGACACACGCCGGAGCCGCCCCGGGCGCGGTAACCGCGGCCAATACCTTCGCAACCTCGGACACATTTACACCTTCACTGCCCGGAAACTTCGGGCAAGCGGCCGCCCAGGACGCGGCGATATTCCAGGCAAGCGAGGGAGCCATCTCCGCGGTTGCGGCAAGCAGCTTATTTGCCCAAGGGAATGCTAACGCGGTTGCAGGTGGAGGTGCCGCGGCAGGTTCGCCTGCGACGACCGGCGCGGGCAACGCTCAACAAGCGGCGGCCACAAGATCAAAAATCCCGGCCCCCGGACAACTCTTCGCACCAGCCCCCGCGGCGCAAGCAGCGACCGCCAATCAAGCGGCCACGAGCAAAGAGCAGCAACAAATTCAGGCCCTCAACGCGGCGCTTCCGGCGTTCGGATTGAGCAAGGAAGAGATCCAGGAGATCGACCGCCTGGCAACCCAGATTCAGAATTTCAATCCGGCCGCCTACACAGATCTGGTGAATCAATTTGAAGCGCAGGCAAGGCAATTGCCGCAGCAAAATCCCCCGAATGCGATTCCCGCAGCCGCCAAGGCTCGCGGCGGTGGAACGCAGGTATAACTCAGGCTTCCGACTGTCTGGTTTTGGTTCATTCCCTGCTGGCGTCCGAACCGCGCCGTCTGGTTCCTGTCCCACCTAAAGCGAAGCCCGGCGGGCATGGTATAAATTCAATGCTCATTTCTCCGATCCATGTTTGCTTCGCGCACAAATTGGCCGCTGGAAACAAACCGTTTGACTCGGGCTCTTGACGAGCATCGACAAAGCGGCAGGGAACTTCTCGATCTGACGGCGTCGAATCCCACCGCTTGCGGGCTGGCCTATCCGGAAGAAGAAATTCTCGCTGCGCTTGCCGATCCGCGCGCGCTGGTCTATCGCCCCGAAAGCAAAGGTTTGCGCGGAGCGCGGGAAGCGGTCGCCGAATATTATGCCGGGCGCGCGGAATTTTCCGGAGCGCCTGGAGAAGACGAACAACTTCAACAACTCGACCCTGAATGCATCCTGCTCGCCTCCGGTACCAGCGAGGCCTGCAGCCACATTTTCCGGCTGCTGTGCGAAGCGGGAGACGAAGTTCTGGTTCCCGCGCCCAGTTATCCGCTCTTTGAATTTCTGGCCGACCTCGCCGACATTCGCCTCGTTCCCTACCCGCTGCTGTACGATCACGGCTGGCAAATCGATTTCGCCTCGCTGCGCGGGGCGGTCACGCCGCGCTCGCGCGCCGTGCTGGTCGTGCATCCCAATAATCCCACCGGCTCGTTCGTCAAGCCGAACGAGGCCGTCCAGCTAGCGGAAATTTGCGCCGCCAGGGAAATGGCGATCGTAGCGGACGAGGTGTTCCTCGATTACACGAGCCGCCGCGCGACGGCGCGTACTTTTGCGCTTTCGGGGAGCGTGCTTACGTTCACGCTCAGCGGAATTTCGAAGATTTCGCTGCTCCCGCAGATGAAACTTGCGTGGACCATTGTGAGCGGGCCGCAGGCCGCCGTCAAAGCAGCCGTCGATCGACTGGAAATCATCGCGGATACATATCTTTCGCCGAGCGCGCCCGTGCAACTCGCGTTGCCCACGTTTCTCCGGCTGCGGCACAGCTTGCAGGCTCAACTGCAACGAAGGATTGCCGCCAACCTTACCGCGCTGGACGGGGGTCTGAGCGCATCGAAATCCCTCGCGCGTCTCGATCGTGAAGGCGGCTGGTATGCGATTCTGCGGGTTCCGGTCACTGCAACGGATGACGATCTCGCCGTTGCGCTACTCGAGCGCTTTTCCGTGCTGGTTCATCCGGGCCACTTCTTTAATTTTTCGCGGGAGGGATTTCTGGTGCTGAGCCTTATCGCGCCCGAGGAACAGTTTCAGGAAGGGCTTCGGCGCGTGCAAAAGTTTTTTGACGAATAACCCATGAAAATCGGCTGGCCAAAATCAGGATATGTGAAAATAAAGCCAGTACCGCGCCGCTCCCGGCCGGCGGCTAGGAGTTCCTGAAAAACCGACTGACAAGTGATAGAGTGAATTTATGACACCCAAAAGGAAAAACAAAGCCAGGAAAGCACCGCGAAAGAAGCCCGCTCCCCGGAAAAAGAAGAGCGCGAAGATGGCTGCCGTGAAGAAAGCGGCCCCCAGGAAAAAGGCCGCGCGGAAAAAACGTGCGTCGCGAGGACCGGGCGAAAACGCGGCCCTGTCGCCGTTCGAGCGCGAGAGGCTGCGAGCGAGTTCGGGCGGGCAGTCCGGCGATTTACAGGGTTTGTCCCGCTCCGCAGGCGCGGATTCGGAGAGCGTGGACGAATTGCTCGAAGAAGGAAACGCATTTGAAGCCGAGGTCGTGGAAGGCGTGGAGAACGTTCCCGACGCCGATCAGGGCGAAATCCGGACGCACGAGGTTCCGGAGGACGACGTTCCGGAAGAGTATTCGGACGAAGAGCAGTAGGCGCGACGCACGCAGAGTCGCAGTACTTGCTATGCTGATTTACTTGCTGGGCCCGCTTCCTATCCACCGCTGCGGCTAACTTAAATTAGCAGCAGACAGGGTGAAGCCTGTCCTACCGGTGCTTACGCTTCTGCTTCCAGGACCACTACCGGTTGGTAAGTCCGCGGCACTACGGCTTCAGCGATGGCAATCAGGCGTTCCTGCTGGCTGAAGACGCGCAGGCGCGCGGGCTTCCATTCGCCGGAATCGAGTTCGGAGGTGGCACCTTGCGCGGCGCTGGCCCTGCCGGGCTGGATCTGCGCGATTTGCACGGTGAATTTCGAGCCGTGGCGCACGCGCTTTTCGAGCAACGGAAGGATCGTGACGCTCGGCAATTCCGGCAGCAGGCGCTCGAGGGGAATGACGTACCGCGCGAGTTCTCCTTCTTTCCTGGCGCGCTCCAGGTCTTCGAGCTTCACGGCCTGGTCCAGTGTGAATTCGCCCACCGCCGTGCGGATGATTTCGGCGAGGTGCGCGCCGCAGCCCAGAGCCGCGCCCATCTCATGCGCGAGCGAACGAACGTAAGTGCCCGCGGCGCATTCGATGGAAACCATCGCCAGCGACCCCTGCACTTCCCGGACGTGAAAATCGTAGACTTCGATCTCCACCGCCTTCAGCTCAACAGGTTTCTTCTTTCGCGCGAGTTCGTGCGCCGGGCGCCCGTGAATTTTCTTTGCGGAATAGGGTGGAGGCGTCTGCGGGAAGCGGCCAATGCGCGCAGCGGCGAGCCGCTCGATTTCCGCGCGATCGATCCGCGGAGCCGCGTCCGGACCGAGTGGCGCGCCATCGGCGTCATACGTGTCGGTGGCGAAGCCGAAGCGGAAAGTGGAGTCGTAGCGTTTGCGGCGTCCCACGTAAAATTGCGCCAGGCGAGTGGCGCGGCCGAGCAGCAGCACCAGGACGCCGGTCGCCAGCGGGTCCAGCGTGCCGAGGTGCCCGATTTGGCGGAAGCCGACGATGCGGCGCACGGCTTCGACCACGTCGTGCGACGTCCGGCCGCGCGGCTTGTCGATCACCAGGGCGCCATCGAGCGCCGCGGGCTGTGATTTTCGTTGCATGGGAATTCGTAGCACAGGCTTCAGCCTGTGGGGGTTCGTGCTTGCAAGGACTAAAATCCACAGGCTGAAGCCTGTGCTACCGGAATCTACTCTCGAGGCGGATTTTTTGCTTGCCGCAGCAGGGTTTCGATCCGCTGGCCGTATTCCTCGGAATGATCGAGGATGAAATGAATTTCCGGCGCCCGCCGCAGTTGCAGCCGCTCGGTGAGTTCGTGGCGAATGTAGCCAACGGCCGCGAACAGGCCTCGAATCGTGGTTTTCTGCTCGGCTTCGCTGCCCATCACGCTGACGAATACGCGCGCATGCTTCAGGTCGGGAGTCACGCGGACTTCGGTGACCGTCACCAGGCCCTCGATCCGAGGGTCCTTCAACTCCCCGGCTACCATGATTGCCAATTCGTGGCGAATCTCTTCCGCGACACGTTCGTGCCGATGGCCCGCAACCGTCATTGTCGTTTCACCAAATCTTAAAAATATCGTACGCCCAAAACGCTCGCACCCCAAAGACTGAGCTACACGATTTCGAGTTCGTGGCTGACCAGATCGCGGCCCAGGTGCCGTTCGGAATCTTCGAGCACGGTGCGCAAGGACTGTTCGAGAAAGCCGGCGTTATTGGCCAGACTTACGACGCCTACCACCGAGCGCTGCCAGGACTCCTGGCCTTCCAGTTCCGCCACAGCCACGTTGAATTTCCCCCGCAGCCGATCCTTCAGGCTGCGGAGCACCTGCCGCTTGTCTTTTAGCGAGTGCGCCTCGGGGATATAAATTTCCAGGGTGAGCAGACCGATCGGCATCTTCATCCCTGCAACCGCGTGCTAAAAAGCCCAGCCTTTTGCCATTCCGAGCGGAGCGAGGAATCTCACTTTCTTTTCTCAGCGCAAACCGAAGAGAGATTCCTCGCTCCGCTCGGAATGACAAAACAAACCGCCCGTTTCTGCAGGAAGCCCTTCTCTGCAGAAAGCAGGACCCGCACCGGATCAGGCTGTCGCTTCGGCCAGGATCAGCTTCTGCATGTGGAAACATTCCAGGACGTCGCCAGCCTTGATGTCGTTGAAATTTGAGACGCTGGCTCCGCACTCGAATCCGGAGCGCACTTCGTTCACGTCGTCCTTGAAGCGGCGAAGCGAGGTAATCTTTCCGGTGTAAATCACGGCGCCATCGCGCAGCACGCGAACTTCAGCATCGCGCTTGAGGATGCCGTCCAGCACGTAGCAGCCGGCGATCATGCCCACGCCCTTGACGCGGAAGGTGTCGCGCACTTCGGCGCGGCCCAGGTGCGTTTCCTTGAAGACGGGCTCGAGCAGACCGGTCATGGCCTTCTTGATTTCGTCGGAGACTTCGTAGATCACGGAGTGCGGCCGGATCTCCACGCCCTCGCGCTGCGCAAGATCGGAAGCCTTGCGATCGGGGCGCACGTTGAACGCCACGATGATTGCGCCCGAAGCGGACGCCAGCAGCACGTCGTTTTCGGTGACCGCGCCGATGCTGGCGTGAATGATTTTCAGCTTCACGCGGTCGTCGGAAAGTTTCGGCAGCATTTCGCTCAGCACTTCGACCGAGCCCTGCACGTCCGCCTTAATCACCAGCGGAAGTTCCTTGACTTCTCCCAACCGCAGCTGCTCGTGGAGCTGGTCGAGCGTAATGCGAGCTCCCGCGGAACGCGCCAGGCTCGCCTCGCGAAGCTTGCCCTGGCGGAACTCGACAATGTGCCGCGCTCGCGCTTCGTCCGCCACCTGGAACTGGTCGCCGGCCTCGGGCGCGCCCTGCAGCCCGAGCACTTCGACGGGCGTTGAGGGCCCCGCGCTTTTCAACGGACGCCCGTGATCGTCGAACATGGCGCGAACTTTCCCGTAGACCGCGCCGCAAATGAAAACATCGCCGGCATTCAACGTTCCGGTTTGCACCAGGACAGTGGCTACCGGCCCGCGGCCCCGGTCCACGCGAGACTCCAACACGGTGCCCGCGCCGGGCGATTTCGGATTCGCCTTCAGTTCGCGCAAATCGGCGACGAGCAAAAGCATTTCCAGCAGCTTGTTCAGATTCTTTTTCTGTTTCGCGGAGACTTCCACCATCACGGTGTCTCCGCCCCATTCCTCGGGCATCAGCCCACGTTCGGAAAGCTGGCGCTTGACGCGCTCGGGTTCCGCCCCGGGTTTGTCGATTTTATTGATGGCCACGACGATGGGCACGCCGGCCGCTTTGGCGTGGTCGATGGCTTCCTGCGTCTGCGGCATCACGCCGTCGTCCGCCGCGACGACCAGCACCACGATGTCCGTGACTTTTGCGCCCCGCGCGCGCATGCGTGTGAATGCTTCGTGGCCCGGCGTGTCGATAAACACGACCTTGCGCCCGTCGATGTGAACTTCGGACGCGCCGATATGCTGCGTGATTCCGCCAGCCTCTCCCGCGGCCACTTCCGTTTCGCGGATGGCATCGAGCAAACTTGTTTTGCCGTGATCGACGTGGCCCATCACGGTTACGACCGGCGGGCGCGGCTCGAGATTTTCGGGCTTCTCTTCGAGGGCCACTTCCCGCACCACGTCTTCCTCGAAGGTGATCACGTTGACGATGCCGTTGAAGGCTTCCGCGAGGCTCGTGGCGGTCGGCGTATCGAGCGCCTGGTTGATGCTGGCGAAGATTCCGCGGTCCAGCAGTATTTTCAGTACATCCTTGGCGCGCACGTCGAGCTTTTCGGCCAGGTCCCGGACCGTGACGCCCTCGGTGATCGTGATCTGGCGCGGTTCGCGCGGCGGCGGAGCCGGCGCGCGTTCAATCTGCGCGCTGCGTCGCTGTTCGCCAACGCCCATGCGGGCGCGTACAGGATGCAGTTTGCGCTCGCCCTCTTCAAAGCGCTTCTCCATCGTGGGGCGCGCGCGAGCGGCAGGCTTGCGTTCGTAAATCGGTTTGCCGGGCTCGGCCTTTGGCGGAGTCTTTTCCGGGGGCAGAAGCGTTCCAGTACGGCCGCCGGGACGCGGGGCTCCCGGGCGTTCATGTAGCGGCTGGCCGGGACGGCCGGGAGCAGGCTGCGCCGGACGTCCTTGTCCGGGACGCGCCGGAAATCGCGACGGTTGTCCCCCGGGTCGTGGACTGGCCGACGGCCTGGGTGCCGCGGGCGGATTCACTCGCGCTCCCGGAGGCAATGGATTCCAGTTGGGCTTGGGGGCGGGCGGCTTCGCTGACGCCGGCGGGCGCGCGGGCGTGGCGGGCCTTGCAGCAGCAGGCGCCGCGGTTCTTGCGGACGCTGGCGCCGATGAAGGCGCGGGCGTCAAATTACGGGCCGCCACGGGCGCGGCTGCAGGCGGCTTGGGAGCCACGGCAGCAGGAACCGGAGGCGCTGTTGGTGGAGGAGTGGTCGGACGCACCGGAGGTTTGGTTACCACCGCGCCTGGCGCTGGTGGAGCAACCTTGACGGGTTCCGCAGGCAATGCAACCACGGGCTTTGGAATTGCCGGAGGATGAGGAGCCACCACGGCGGGCTTGGCCTCGGCAGTGCTTGCTGCCGGAGCAGCCGGTCGGACCGGTTCAGTAACGACGGGAGCAGGTGGAGGCGGAGCGACAACAGCAGGAGGTGGAGGAGGCGGAGCTACGGCTGCGGGCTTCATGCGAGCAGCTCTCGCGGCCGCTTCTTTAGCAGCCTTTTCCGCTACGGCCTTCTGTTCGGCCTGCACTTCCGCTTCGGCGAGCGCGCGAAAATGCTCGCGCACCCTTACCGCGGCAGAGACTTCAATGGAGCTGGAGTGAGTTTTTTTCTCGGTTACGCCGGCTTCGGGCAAATAGTCGATGATGGCTTTTGCCTTGACCTCCAGCTCGCGAGCCAGTTCGTTAATTCGGATTTGATTCGAATCGGTCATTGCCCTCCGGGGCGGCTACTTCTTTCCGTGCTCGTCCGAAATGTCGGTTGGCGCGTCCGGCTCCGCATTGCCGGATTGGCCCTGCGCGGCCGCGGCTTCCGCAATCGATTTCTCTTCTTCCGCGGAGGCTCCCGCAGCTTCCGCCGCAACATCCGCGGATTCGGCGGCTTCCTCGGTGGCGGCCGACTGTTCTTCGGCATCTCCCGCGTTTTCTCGCTCAGCCATTTCCTCAAGCGATTCGGTTTCCGGTTGCGGATTTTCCAGCGACTGAAAATAGGCGGCCACGGACAACTGAATCTTCTCAACCATTTTTTCGCCGATGCCCGGAATTTCCGTAAGTTGTTCCGGCGTCATGTCGGCGAGTTTTTCGATGGAGCTGACTCCGTGCATTTCGATGCGCTCGATGGTTTTCGGTCCGACGCCCTGAAGCTCGGAAAGCGGCGTGCCCGGAGCTGTGAGCGCGGTCATTTGCGCTTCGATTTCCTGGCGCTTCTCTTCCTCGCTCTTGATGTCCACGTTCCAGCCGATCAGCTTGCTGGCCAGGCGAACGTTCTGGCCCTTCTTGCCGATCGCCAGGGAAAGCTGCGTATCCTCGACGATCACTTCGAGGTGCCGCGTTTCGGGATCGATGATCTGAACGCGCGTGACCTTGGCGGGAGACAGCGCTTTTTGCGCAAATTGCACGGTATCTTCGGAATAGGGAATGATGTCGATTTTTTCGCCGCGCAATTCGCGGATGATCGATTGCACGCGCATGCCCTTCATGCCCACGCACGCGCCCACCGGATCGACGTCCTTGTCGCGGCTCTGCACGGCGATCTTGGTGCGCTCGCCGGCTTCGCGCGCGGCGGCGCGGATCTGCACCGTGCCATCGTAAATTTCCGGAACTTCCATCTCGAAAAGGCGCTGCACCAAGATGGGATCGGCGCGGGAAACGATCACCTGCGGTCCCTTCGCGGAGCGGTCCACGGCGCGAATCACCACGCGCAAGCGGTCGCCGATGTTGTAAGTTTCCAGGCGCGACTGCTCGCGCTTAGGCATGCGCGCTTCGGCGCGTCCCAGATCGACGATGACGTCCGGGCCCTCGGTGCGCTTCACGACGCAGTTCACGAGCTCGCCGACGCGGCCGTTATATTCGTTGAAAATGGTGTCGCGCTCAGCCTCGCGCACTTTCTGCATGATGACTTGTTTCGCAGTTTGCGCGGCGATGCGGCCCAGCACGTCGGTTGGCTTGGGAATCAGGACTTCGCTGCCGATTTCCGCGTTGGGATCCACGCGCTTGGCTTCCGCCAGCGTGAATTCCTTCTTCGGATCGGTGACTTCCTCGACCACCGGGCGCACGGCATACACGTCGACCTGCCCGGAATCTGGATTGAACTTGGCGCGAAGATCTTCCTCGGTCTTGTAATACTTGCGCGCGGCGACAATCATCGCGTCTTCAATCGCCGCGACGATCACCTCAGGTTCAATGTGCTTTTCCCGGCTGATCTGCTCAATTGTCTGGTACAGCAGATTGGCCATCTGTCCCTCATCTCAAAATTCGACAACCAGGTTCGCTTTGCGAATTCCTTCCATCGGCAAAGCAATCACCCGGCCTTTCACTTCGATCTGCACCTTGCCGTCGGCGACACCCGCCAGACGGCCCTCGAAATACTTCTGGTTCTCCACCGGCTCGTTCGTGGAAATTTTCGCCAGCCGCCCGGCAAACCGTTCGAATTCCGCCAGCTTGGTAAGTTTCCGGTCCAGGCCCGGTGAACTCACTTCCAGAATATAGTGCGGCCCAGGAACCAGATCCTCGACGTCGAGGATTACGCTCAACTGGTTGCTGACCGTTTCGCAGTCCCTGTGGCTGATGCCTTCCGGCTTATCGATGTAGACGCGCAGGAAGCGTTGCTTGCCGACCTTCCATTCGACGTCCACAACGTCGATACCAACCGACCGGGCCACGCGCTCGGCCGCCTCGCGGATGCGCTCCAGTTCCATGTATCCTGGCGGGCTGCAACTCGAGCCGCGCCCGTTCCCGCTTTCCCTCGCCCCCCGGACTCCAGACGCCACGCATTACAGAGCCGGAGATTTACACCCCGGTCTCCGCCCAACAAAAAAGTGGGCTCTCGCCCACTGAGGACCGCGACCGGCTTAGGCTTTTCCAGTATAGTCACCCGTACCTTCAAAAGCAAGCTGCAGACTGCCCGCAGGCCGGTAGGAACGAATATAAATTAGCTTCAACAGATCAATGCAGGGTCAGGACTCGCGGCACCACCGGTTTTGAAAACCAGCCGCGGCCCCCGAAGATAGTGAAGGCCGAAAGGCTCAAGCACCGATTTGACCAAGCGGTTGGTAGTCAGCCGCGAACGGGGTCGAACTACTGAGCCGGCTTCTTTGCCGGAGCGGCCGGGGCTGCGGGTTTCGGCGCCGGAGCCGCTGCTCCCGCCGCGCTCTTAACCGGATAGGCTTGGTCATAGAGCCGCACGATTTCCTGGGTAATGTCGGACTGGGACGATCCGTACACCACCGGGCTCCCTTGCGCGGAGGTATCCAGAACAACGGTGAAGCCGTTTTCACGGGCATAGCGATCCAGCACTTCGAGCATCTTGCGGCCGATGCCGTCGACGACTTCGCCCTGAGCGGCATTCAATTCTTCGTTCAAGTCATCATTGCCGCGCTGCAGGCGGCGTGACAGCAGTTCACCTTCACGTTGCATTTTTGCTTTTTCGTCGTCGCTCAACGTGCGCGCCCCGTCGGTCATCCGGCGCTGAAGATCCTCGATCTGTTTCTGAAGCGCCTGCAATTCGGCTTGCTTGGGCGCGAATTGCGATTGCAGCTGGGCTTGCGCCTGCTTGCCCTCCGCCGTGGCCACGATGGCGTTGCGGACATTCATGACGGCGATTTTAGATGGCGCGGAGGCGGCGCTTGCGGCGGCTTGCGCGCGAATGCCGCGAGCCGGAGCCAGACATAAGATGGCCAGCGCGGCCAGAATCCCGATGGAACGTGAATTAACGGTCATGCTCACACCTTCTCTTTCCTCTAGAAAATCACAAATCGCGGATTATAGCGGTCCAAATTCACGGGCGTCAATCGGAAATGCTTTCCAGCGTACCGCTTGAGCCCACGACCATGCACATTCTTTTTCCCGTACTCGCTGCGATGCGCCCCATGCTTTTCGAGTTGCCGCGCCTCTCACGCAACCGGCTAGCGAGGCAACGGCACGAACAGCACACGCCCGTTCGCCGTGTCCGCGATGACGGCGACATTCGTAAGCGGGTGGATATCCAACGCATACTGCAGCGATCCTTGAAACGCCAAACTGAGCGCAAGATTAGAGTTCGCCGCAGCCGCCGGCGGCAAACTCAGAACCGCGCGAATTCTCTGGCCCAGGAAATCGGCTACCGTAACCGTGTGGCTGGCGGTGTTCGTGCTGACCAGGGTGCTGGTCAGATAATTGTAGGCGATAGCGGTCGGATTGATTCCGATGCGGAACGTGATTTGAACGGAGTTGACCGGATCGATCACGCTCACCGAGTTTCCTGTGCTCGACGCGGCAATGAAACATCCGGTTGTATTGGTCGTCGTTCCGTTGTTGTTGGACCCGCAATCCGTCGGCACCGGATCGTAAATCACGGAAGTCGGTGCACTGACACTGAAGGTTTGGGTCTGGCTCCCCGCGGCGCCGTTGGAAATTCCCACCGTATTGCCGCCGGATGCCGCCGCAGCCACTTGGTGGTTGACGTAGTTGAAACCCACCGCGATAGGCCGCTGGCCCGTGGAAATGCTGTTGGTTCCTCCCGTGACGGCATTCACGACCGTAATCGTGTTGGCCACGCTGTTGGCAATGGCCACTTCACCCGTGGCCTCGTCGGCGGCCGCACCGACGGGACCCGATCCCGTGGAAACGGTTTGCGTTACGGATTGCTGCAGTTCATCGACGATCGAAGCGGTGCCCGCGCCGCCGTTGTTGGCCACCACGGCAACGTGCAATCGCGGGAGCACCGCGACGCCAATCGGGTTCGAGCCCACCACGACGGAGTTGCCGGTACCCGTCGCCATATTGATGAGCGCCACGGAATTGCAGCCAAACAAAGTAACCGCGGCAATGTTTTGCTTGGGGTCGATGGCCACGCCGGAGGGCAACGGGGTGGCCGAGCAACCGGTAACGTCCACGCTTTGTTCCACCGTGAAATCCTCGGCATTGGTGACGTTTCCGCTTCCATCGGAAACATCAACCGCGAATCGCCTCGCTGTGGTGAGCATGTTGAAAGGCACAGTTGCCGTCAACTCTCGATCGCCGGTGCCGCTGCACGTGGTAGGTAGAGCAGTGCCGTCAAGGCGCACGCTTAGGCTGGTTGTGCTGCCCGCGCAAGTAAGGCCCTTTCCGATCACGGTCAGCGTTTGGGGCGCCGGGTTCGGGCCGCTGCCGAGCGTCGAAGCGCTCACGAACGTTTTGGGGCTGGTTTCGGTGATGGAAAACGGCTTGATGGCGCCCAGATTCAAGACGCTGACGCTGTTGTCTTTCTGGTTGGCGACCACGGCAATATTCGTGCCGGGATCGATGGCCACGGCAACCGGACCAGGCAAAGTAGTGTACAGATTATTGTCGTTCAAACGCCGTGGCGGCGGGCCGGTCGGATCGATCACCGAAAGAGTGTTGGCATCGTAATTGACTGCGACCACCGTGTTGGTCAGCGGATTGTATGCCGCGGCCGTTGTACCCACGTCATTGGCGCCGTTCACTTCCAGAGTTAGCGAGGTCACGGATTGGTCGATTAAACTGAAAAATGAGACCACCCCGCCCGTCGAGGGATCCACTAAAACTGCCTGCTGCGTTTCCGGATTGATTCCAATCCCCTGGACCGAAATCGGAAGTCCGACCGTGGCGACCGGTTGTGCGTAGTTCACCGATCCGCTGGCCGCTTGAGGAGTCGACTGCGTCGCCACATCGGGTTGTACCGCCCCGGTTTGCGTAAAGCTGAACTGGTTGGGCCCGGGCCCGGCGGACGTGACCGAGTAAAAACCGTCGAACGTGGGAGCGAGCTGGGCAATCGAAGGGTCCGTGCCCGCGGGAAATTGCACGTTTTGAATCTGGACAGCGTCCCCGACCTGAATCGAAAGCGGTGGCGCCGAAGCGGAAGAATCCACCGTGACCGTGACCACGTCGGAAGTCCCGTTATTCGTCCGCGATATGGCCGTGATCGCGTTGGAGGACTGCTGGTTCAGGTCCACGATTCCCAAGGAACCGAGACCGCCCGGGGTGGCCAAGGCCCAATTCAGATGCGGCTCAATCGCAACATGGGAGTTCGAACCTGTACTGATCGAGACGATACCCACATACGTCGGAGGACTCGTGGTTACATCCAGCAAAACTCCGTAATTTGTCGTGTTCATGGTCACCAGAGCGCGGCCGGTGACCGGATTTATTCCTACCGCTGAAGGAGTATCGGCAACACCCGAATTTCCGGGGGGAAGAGGGTTAACGGAAGTAACCGCCCTGGCATTGAGGTCCACCACGGCAATCGCTTTCGACGTTGCGTTGACGACCAACGCGAGATTGCGAACGTAATCGACCGCAACGCTCGTCGGCCCTGAAGGGGGACACGGAGGCGTTGCGCCCACGGTGCCCGTGCAGATGTTGGCGAGTAAGGTGGGAGTTGTCGTTGTAAGGTCAATCAAACTGATGTCGTTCGAGCCTTGGTTAGCCACGACAGCCATGCCCGTCGCCGGATTCACCGCAACGTCGCTCGGAGCCGAGGAAGCGGGTACCGAGCCGACAGGGATCCGGGTCGACGAAGGCGCGGTGTACATCGGCTCAACAGCTAGATTCGCGACCGCGAATTTTGTGGAGTCCGTGGCGCTCTTTACAGCCACCGGATACAAGCCCGGCACATTGAAATCGCTCGGGTTCGAGCCTCCTCCAATGCTCACGGACAATTGGCGCGTGCTGCCAATGGTTTGGCTGGCGGGAAGCTGTATTCCACGGAGCTGGCCATTATACGTGGCGCTCACCGCCGGTGAGGCTGGATTGCCTCCCGTTCCAAAAAATCCGCCATCCACGCTGAAAGACAAGACTCCGGATGAGCCCTGCGAGACGCTGCTGGGAGTGGGTCCAACCACCCCCGGGCGTGCTCCCGCCACGGTAATCTGGCACGCGGAGGGATCGGTCGTGCAGGTCTGAGCGGCTCCGGATTGCTCGGAAACGCTGATCTGCAGGATTCCGGAAGGCGGCGGCACCGCCAGAATGTAATCCGGAATGCGCGCTCGAATCACCGACGACGAGACATCGGTGACAAAAGCAGAGGCTAACTGCGCGCCATTTACAAAAACATTTTCGGTTGAAATAAAGTTCGTGCCGGTGATGTAAATATCCTGGAAGAGCCCGCCGAGGCCGGTCGCATTCGGGCTCACCGAAGTGACCGTGGGAGTCGATGCGGTCACGATCGTGACTGAAGCCGTCGCCGTTACTGAAGCGTCCGCCACCGACGTAGCCGTGATGATGACCGTGCTTGGCGAAGGGACCGACGAAGGCGCGGTATAGACGCCAGTGGTCGAGTCGAGTGTGCCGATTCCGGTCAGCGTCGTGGACAGTGTCCAGGTGACATTCTGACACGTGGGATTGGAGGTGATATTGCATCCTGGATTGTTGACGGTGGCGGCAAACAGGAAATGCTCTCCCGTGCCAACCGTAGCGCTGGTTGGCGTAATGGAAATGCTGATTCCGGTTACGATCGTCAGGGTCGCCGTTGCGGTTTTAGTCGTATCGGCTTGCGCTGTGGCGGTAATCGTGACCGCGGGGGCAATTGACGTCGTGCCGTTGGAGGTCGTTGTGGGAATCGTAGCCGGCGCGGTGTAGAGTCCGGTCGCGTCGATCGTGCCGCAGGTGTTGGCGGCCACCCCAGTGGCGCAGGTCAAGCCCCAGGTAATCGCCGTATTGCTGGAGCCGGTCACCAGCCCACTGAATTGCTGAGTGCGATTGGTGATCACACTGGCGGTCGTGGGATTGATCGTGATGGCGATGCTGGAGGAACTGCTTCCCCCGCAGCCCAATGCTCCCAGGGCAGCCGCGATCGCGAATATCGAAGAAAACTTCCACCAACTCATCCCAGTCCTCCCAAAATTTCTCGACATTCGCCCCTGCCCTCGTCGAGCAAGCGTTCCCCTGAGGCGATCGTCAGGACTTTCGAGTTCCCCATCACCCTGCTGAATTCCGTGCTGCAAAAAGCGTAATTAAAATGTCCGGCTCACCGTGAACCGGAAGGTGCGCACCGGGTCAAAGAAATTCGTCCGCTGCGGATTGTTGTACTGGCTCAAAATCTGCGGCGCAACCTGGGAATTCCAGATATCCGTCAGCGGCACCTGGGCCTTGTAGATTTGCCACGGGCATGGAGGAGGCTGAGCGCCTGGAGTGCTCGCACTGGGACACGGCGTGGTTAACTCGCTGATCGGTCCCGGAAACTGCGTCAGAGGCGCGGTGATGACCTCAGCCATGCGGTTAAAGTTGTAGGCCCAATAGATTCGGAATGGCGCCTGAACGATGGGCAGCTGCACGACCAGTTCAACGCCGGCCGAGGTGCGCGGCATAAAATTGGTGCCAGGCTGGAACTGTAGCGTACGGCTGATCGAGGTGCCGGGAAACTGCTGTGCGAGCGTCGTGTAATCCAGGTTGTTGAGCTGCAACTGGTCGTTTCGCAGCGATCCCGTGGCGCCCGCGTCGCCGAAAAACGACAGGGCTACGTGCGGGAAAAGGGGAATGCGGTACTCTAAATTCGAGACGATCTCGGTATCGCCTCCGGGAAACGAAGCCTGATAACTGAGCGTCGGGATGTTGACCGCGCCCGCCGTGGGATTTCCGCTGCCATCGAGCACTCGCGGATTCAAATAGGAAACAGAGGTGTTCGTGAGCGTAGGCACGAACACGACCGGAGAGACGGTGCGGATGTCAAAACCGCGCAAATCCTGCTCGCCGCCCAGATAGAACCTGCTGAAAGGAGGAATGACCTTGCCGCCGTATCCCGACTCGAAGGCTGCCAGAACACGCATGGCGATCACGTTGCGGCGGTGGTAATTCGGACGAAAATATTTGGCCTCGACGATCTCCGAAATCGTGTTGACGTTTCCGCCCAGGATGCTTCCCTCAAACGAGCTCGAAACGAACAGGCTCTTTCCATGCGTGGGGTTTACCGGATTGTCGACCGTGTTATAGGTCAAGGTCGGGGTAATCTTGCTCTCGTGGATGCCGGAAAGCGAGGACGGGCCCGCGAGCTGCTGGAATTGCAACACGTTGAAAAGCGCTGTGGATGCCGTGCTCAATCCCGTAATGCTTGTCGTGGTGTACCCGTACGTCAAGCCCAGGCGTGTGAATCCCAGCTTCTTCATCGGATAGCTGGCGAAAACCGTGAAGCCGTCGCTGTTCTGAATGTAGTTCTGCACGGTGTTGGGATTGAGCTGCACCTGGTACCCCAATGCCAGAGAATACTGTTGCGCCTGATCGAAATTGTAGCGGCTGCCAAAGACCGTGAAGCCGGTGCTTATCGGCCGGTCAAAGAGGTACGGCTCGGTGAATCCAAACGAAACATTGCGTTGCAGAGTGCCGACGTTACCGGAAAGGGTGAGGGTTTCGCCCAGTCCCAGGAAATTGTTGGTCTGGTAGGTCAGGCCGATGTAGGATCCGGCAAATCCGCTGACGCCGCCGGTCAGGCTGATGGACTGTTTTCCTTTTTCTTTGAGCTTCAGAAGAATATCCACGGTGCCTTGCTTGACATTGCGCTTGATCTCGGCGTTTTCCGGCTTAACGGCCTCGAAGTAATCCAGCTGGTTCAGGCGCAGGAGGCTCAGCTCCCATAGATTGTTGCGGAACATGTCGCCTTCGTTGAGCAGCAACTCGCGGCGGATGACCTTGTCGCGCGTGCCGGTGTTTCCGGAGAAGTCGATGCGGCGGACGAAGAATTGTTTTTGCTGGTCGAAGGCGAAGGTCAGGTCGATTGTTTTTGTATCGTCATGCACTTCCGTGTCCGGCACCGCGGTGAAGTCGATGAACCCGAAATTTCCATAGAGCTTGGTGTAGTCCTCGATGGCCTTGCGGACTTTGGCCACACTGAAGATCTCGCCTTTTTTGATGGGAAAGATCTGTTCGAGGTAAGCGGTCTTGAAAAACAGTCCTTCATCGGGATTGGCGTTGCGCACATGCAGCGTGCCCATGTGGTATCGCGCTCCCTCTTCGATCGGAATGGTGATCTTCGTTTCGCGGCCCTGGTGCACGCCAATCAGCGGAACGCCTTTCGGAAGCATCCCTTCCTTGACCGTTACATTGGTAATAATCGGGTCCTTGACCAACACCTTAAAGTAGCCGTTGTCCTGATAGAGTCCACGGATTCCGATTTCCATGTCTTCGTCCAGCTTTGGCCGGTCGAAGGTCTTGGACAGAACCGGTATGTAGTACGGCCACACCGGGCCGAGCGGAATACCGTAGGGCTTGGAGTTGCGCATGGTGCGAACGATCTTCGCGTTCGAGAAGGCTGTATTGCCTGTGATGAGGATCTTCCCCACTTTTACTTTCGGACCTTCGTCAATATTGAAAGTGAGCGTTACGGCGTTGGTTCCGGGGAGCCGTTCATACGTGGGCTTGACGGTGGCGAACTGCCGGCCATGCTCGGCAAGCAGCTCTTTCAGTACGACTTCCGCCTTCTTGATTTTCGTGGGATCGAATTGGCTCTCAATGGAGAGGCCGACCTTACGCTCCTTGAACCGGTCCAGGATGTCGGACTCGGATACCGATTTGTTGCCCTTGTATACGATGCGGCGGACGATCGGGCGCTCGGTCACATAGAAAACGATAATTTTTTCGTTGGGCTTGTCCGGACTATCCTCAATTTCGAGCCGGATGTCCTCGAAATATTGGGTGTTCCACAGCGCGTGGAAATCGCGCCGCAGGGCATCATCGTTGACAGGATCGCCGGGCCGGGAAAAAATGCGCGCGCGGAGCGTCTCGCTGCGAATTCTGCGGTTGCCTTGGAATTCAATGCGCTCGATGGTCGGCGTACCCTCCGCTTTCGCGGCGGGCGCTTGCTGTTGGGGAGGGCCGGAGAGAAGCTGCGCGGAGAGGCCCGGGGCCAGACACACGGCTACAACGGCAAGCAAACACAGCATGCTTGCGCGCAGCCCCATGACAAAACACGAGTAGTATCTTGCGGCCAGGAAAATCCTCAAGGCCGCTTCCACCGAAACAATATTGTACGCTCCCCCCAACCGGCTCAAGAGTGTGAGACCGGCCTGCGCGCGTAGGATTCGCTAGTGGGATACCGGGGTTGCTTCGACCACCGGTCGGAATCCGAGCCCGTCATTTGTCACGTAGACTTCCAGCGTTGCCGGGCGCTGCAGGCCCCCCTGTATCAGCGCTTCCGATAACGGATCTTCCACATACTTTTGCAACGCCCGCCGCAGCGGCCGCGCGCCGTAACTGCGATCCCCGCAGGTCTTGTCGAGGATCCACTGGCGTGCTTCCGGCGTGAGTACGATCTGCACCTGACGGTGGATCAAGGTGTCGTTCGTCTGCCCGACCAGCAAATCGATGATGCGGAGCAGTTCTTCATCACCCAACGGATTGAACAAAATTATTTCATCGAGACGGTTCAGGAATTCCGGGTTGAACACGCGCTTCACTTCGCTGAGCACCAGTTCATCCATGCTCTTCGCCGTGCCCTCTTCCGCCGCCGACTGGAACCCCATGGTGGACCGCTTCTGAAGATGCCGCGCGCCGAGATTGGAGGTCATGATCAAAATCGTGTTGCGGAAATCGACCGTATTCCCCAAACCGTCGGTCAACTGCCCATCTTCAAAAACCTGGAGCAGGATATTGTACACATCCGGGTGCGCTTTTTCGACCTCATCCAGCAAAATAACGGAATAAGGTGTGCGCCGAACGCGCTCCGTCAATTGCCCGCCCTCTTCGTAACCCACATATCCTGGGGGCGCGCCGATCAGCTTGGAGACGGAGTGCTTCTCCATGTACTCGGACATGTCAAAGCGGATCAGCGATTTCTCGCTGCCGAACAGGAATTCCGCGAGCCGGCGCGCGACTTCCGTCTTGCCGACGCCGGTGGGGCCGAGGAAAAGGAAGCACCCGACCGGGCGTCCCGGGGCCTTCAGTCCGGCGCGGCTGCGGCGAATGGCGCGGGCCAGGGCGGTGATGGACTTGTCCTGGCTGATGACACGCTTGTGCAGTTCGACTTCGATGCGCAGCAACTTCTGCTGTTCGTCTTCCTTGATCGAAGTGACCGCGATTCCGGTCCAGCGCGCCACGACGTCTTCGATGTCCTCGCGCGTGACAATGCCGGTGTTCGTGTCGTCAAGCTTCAACCGCTCGCGCACGGCGCGGAGATTTTCCTTTTCCTTGCGTTCTTCCTCGGAGTAGAAACGCGCCTTCTCGAATTCGTGATTGGCGATGGCGGTTTCCATCCGGTGGGTGATGAATTTCACGCGCTTCTGCACTTCGGCCACTTCGTCGGGCAGCGTGGCCTGGCGCAGCTTGACGCGCGCGCCCGCTTCGTCGATCAGATCGATGGCCTTGTCGGGCAGAAAGCGGTCCGGGATGTAACGGCTGGAGAGATAGACGGCATAGCGAACGGCTTCATCCGTGTAGCTGACTGCATGGAACTTTTCGTAGCGTTCGCGCACGCCTTCGAGCACCTGGATCGCTTCGTCCTCGGATGGCGCGCCCACTTTCACGGCCTGGAAACGGCGCTCGAGCGAACGGTCTTTTTCAACGGATTTGCGGTATTCACCCGGCGTCGTCGCGCCGATGCACTGAATTTCCCCGCGCGAAAGCGCGGGCTTCAGAATGTTGGCGGCGTCCAGCGAGCCTTCCGCCGATCCGGCGCCGACCAGCGTGTGCAACTCGTCGATGAACACGATTGAGTTCTGGCTCTCCATCAGTTCCTTCATGATGGTTTTGAGGCGCTCTTCAAACTGGCCGCGGTATTTGGTGCCGGCGACGATCAGCGAAAGATCCAGCGAAAGAATGCGCTTGTCGGCCAGGAATGGCGGCACATCGCTATCGGAAATGCGTTGCGCCAGGCCCTCGACGATGGCGGTTTTGCCCACGCCAGGCTCGCCGATCAGCACCGGATTATTTTTCGTGCGGCGGCACAGGATCTGGACAACGCGTTCGAGTTCGCGTTCGCGCCCAACCAGCGGATCGAGCTGCCCTTCGAGGGCCGCTTGAGTAAGATCGCGACTGAATTCGGCGAGCAGGGAAGTTTCCTTGGGGCGCGCTGCGGGCGCTTTCTCCCCCGCGCTGCGGGCCAGTTCCTCGCGCAGCGTTGAAAGTCGCAAGCCGCGCTCCTGCAGGATTTCCGCGCCGAAGCACTTCTCCTCGCGTAGGATTCCCAGAAGCAGGTGTTCGGTGCCCACGTGGCGGTGCCCTAGGCGCTCGGCCTCTTCCGTGGCGAAATTGAGAATGCGCTTGGATTCCTGGCTGAGGGGAACCTCCACAGATGTGGAGATCCTTTCGCGGATGGTGATGCGCTGTTCGATCTCTTTGCGGATCGACTCGATCGACCCGTGAGAACGCAGGAAACGATTGGCCAGCGCCTTGTCCTCGCGCATCAGGCCGAGCAGCAGATGCTCGGTCTCGATGTACGGAGAGCCGTACTGGCTGGCTTCGTAGCGCGCAAAGAATATGACGCGACGTGCTTTCTCAGTGTAGCGTTCGAACACGGGTCAACTCGTTTCTCCCTCAGTACAAGAACCGGGACTTTGGGTATACGTCTCAACCGCAACCGGCAGGAGCTTTCCGTGCTCGAGTTGCAGCACGTAATCAGCGCGCCCTGCCAGAACCGTGTTGTGCGTGGCCAGGATCGAGGTGAGCCGGTGCTCGCGATGGAGCCGCTGCATCAACTCGAATACTGCCATGGCGTTTCGCTCGTCGAGATCTCCGGTGGGCTCATCCGCCAGCAACAGCGCCGGTTGTTGAACCAGCGCTCGGGCGATCGCCACACGCTGCTGCTCCCCCCCGGACAACTCCCCCGCGCGCTGCTTCAACCGCGCTCCCAAGCCGACTTCCCTGAGCCAGCGTTCGGAGGTTTCGAGCGCCTCGTCATACCCTGCACCGCGCATCAGCAAGGGCATCGCCACGTTTTCCGCTGCCGTAAAATCAGCCAGGAGGTGATGCCTCTGCCACACAAAACCAATGGACCGATTGCGATAGTCCGCGAGTTCTGTTTCCCGAAAAGAATCTATCGCTTTCCCTTCGAAGTATACTGTACCGCTTGTTGGCGTGTCTAGCGCGGCCAGCAAATGCAGAAGTGTACTTTTCCCCGCTCCCGAAGGCCCGATCACCGCTATCAGCGAGCCGGTTTTGACGGCCACGTTAACGCCCGACAACACCGTGATTTCACTCTCGCCTGCGGCATACGTCTTGCGCAATTCGCGCGCCTCAATCAGCGCGCTGGAGCCCGCCGCGCCGCCTGCCGAGTCGCTCGCCGAAGGTGTGGATTCCGCCGGCATGTTTGGTCTCAAAATCTCCTGAATGAACCCTTAAATTCCGTCTCCCAAGTCTCGAAAACGCCACTACAAATTTAGATGCATTCTTTCATCGAGCCGTTCCATTTACCGGCAGCCTTGACAGGTCCGCGTGCTCGTGAAGGCAAATCATTTTCTCTTTATTGCCCCGCGAGTGCCTGTGGAAATAGTGTTCCATTTTGGCACCAAGCGCTTGCTTTGCTAAGCTATTGATGTAGCGACGATTGCAGCATGAACCGAGCGCCGTTTTGTGTCCTCCGGATCCAACTCCGTAGCGGCTCGGCATCTGGGAATTATAGGTGCATTCGGGGCTCCAAAATGCACGAACTTGTATCGAAACTTTCTCGCCTATGCATTTCGAAACGACGGCAGCTGCTGATCGCGGGTGGTGACCCGATCCCGAGGGGCGTACGGCGATTGAATTGCTGTTTCCGTGAATTAACGGATTTGAGATAAAGCGGAGATCAGGAGATCAAAGGACTGCTCTGTGCGTTACCAGCCGGCGGCGTCAAGGACACCGTTTTCGCCGTGAGAGGTGCACTGGGAGCAGGACACGATTTAGCGTGTCTCGTCTAATTGATCGTGCCACGATATTCAAAACCCAAGAAACTGGAGCCTTTTCTGCTTTTTTCCGCTAAGAGGATTTGGCGGATTTCTTGGCCACAACTTCCTCGAGACTCGTTCCGAAATCCTTGAGAATCACGGTGGCGGCGTTGCGCCCCGGCATTCCCGTGACGGCGCCGCCTGGAGCTGTGCAGGCTCCGGTCTGATAAAGTCCGGCGATGGGCATACGGTAATTGGCCCAGCCCGGCACCGGCGCATGTTCCCGACTTGCGAGGGGATCATTGCGCCGCCGTGCGTGCTGCCCCGCCACATGGACGGATTCATGCGCTCGATATCGAGCGGGCTTTCGATGAATTTGCCGAGAAATTTGTCCGGCGTCAGATTGGGCGCAAACTTTCGCAAGTGATTGAGCAGGGCGTCCGCGACCTGTTCCTTGATGTTGTCCCAGTGCTTGGGTCCTTCCTTCAGCGCGTAGGGCAGGTTGCTCTCGATTTTCATGGTGTGGCATCCGGCGGGAGCGCGACTGGGATCGGCGACGCTTGGCGAGACAATCTGAAGGCCGGGCGGATCGTCCAGGTGGACCTCGCCGAGGGCTTCGAGGTAATTCATTTCGAGATAATAGTCGAGCCGCGGAGCTATGGCCGCTTCGCACGTGGAAATCGTGCCGCCGGTGGCGAGCGGATATTTTGGCGGTTCCTTGGTCGCGTAATGCAGGCTGAGCATGGCGTGCTCGGGCTGATACAGCTCCACGCCCTCTAGAAAATCGTCGCCCCACAGTTCGCGCGGCGCCATGTTCACCAGGTTCTTGATATGAATCGTGGAGACCACGGATTTTTCCGCGCGGAAAGAACTGCCGTCCATGCAATTTACGCCTACGCACTTACTGTTTTCGATCATCAATTGCGTCACGGGCTTGTTGGTGAGCACCACGCCGTCGTGGTCCTCGATATAGCGCCCGAGCGCCACGCTCAGCGTGCCCGATCCGCCCTTGGGAATCACGCGCCCATAGAGTTGCTGAACGACCAGGGCAAAAGCCTGGCCGCCGGTGTTCGAATCACCCCCCGGGACCGAGCCGAAGTGCCCGCACACCAGGTTGGCCCGGCGCATGTAATCGCTTTCGTACAATTCACAGACCAGGTCATAGCCCGACATAGCCATGCGCCGCTGCCAGACACCCGCCTTGGGAATCTTCGGCGCGCCAGCCTCAGCAGCGCCACCGCGGTTCGCGCTGGTAGCCGCGGTGTACGCCTTGTATTCGGCCACCATCCGCCGAAACGTTTGCGCGTCTTTTTTGGAAACGCGCGCGATCGTTTCACAGGTCCGATCGAGGTCGCGCCAGACGGTGATCGACGCGCCGTCCAGAAAGGGAACGTGCATGACCGGATCGGGATCGATGTACTCGCCGTAGCCATAATCGCGAAGCGGGAGCTCGTTGTTCCGGATCAGCGGATTGTTGGAAATTCCCGAGTGCACGCTGGAACACAAATCCTCTTTGAATCCGGGCAGGCAAACTTCCGCCGTTTTCGTGCCGCCGCCTATCGTGGGGCGCCCTTCCAGCACCAGCACTTTGTAGCCGCCTTTAGCGAGGTAAGCCGCGCAGATGAGGCTGTTGTGCCCCGCGCCCGCAAACACAAAATCAAACTTGTCCCCCGGGGCGGCTTGCCGCGCCATGGCACGCCACGGAGTCAGCGCCAGCGGCGCCAGCGCCGCACCTTTCACGAATCCTCGCCTGCTGATTTCGCTCATGTAGCTCTCCTTCAACGCCCCTGATATCACAATCGGTTGAACAGCTTTTGGGCCAACTCATCCCGGCTGATCTCCAGGTATTGGGCAACTTCATTCAGGATTTCGGCCAGCGTACCAATCTTCAATTGTTTGTGGGCAGGAATCGTGACGTGATGTTCGATACCCTTCGACCTGGAACTCAGGCGCATGTGGCTTCCGGTTTACCGCGCTATGCCGTAACCGTATTCACGAAGTAATCGGGCTAGTTCTACCCCGCTGAGGTCGCGCGGAAGCTTCAATCTGGGATGACCTCGTCCTTCACCACATGAAGCCTAATTACATTGGGTTTTGCATCCTCAGCAAAGTGACACGCCACAGCGTCGCGGAGCATCGTTTTCAGCTCATCCATCGAATCCGCTTGAGTGAAGATTGCATGCCCCAATGCACGAGCCTCATACCCACCTTCAGGCGACTCCTGGACCGAAAAGATAATTTCGCTTTGCGCCATGGGATGCTCTCCGTGATGCGATTATACGTCCATCCGGGGGTTTGATCCACGAATCCGCAAGAGCTGTTTACACTATCTCCGCGGCTGATCCGATTCCTGCGGCTGACAATTCGTCACGCGCGCGAACCGCTGGCCGCCAGGTGTTTTTTTTGCGCGCGTGCCGTGCGTGGGTACCGAGCTCCGCCGGGGATCTCGAGGTCCGACTGCTATCTCTCATTTCCACCTTAAGAACCTTCCGCTACTCATATCTCAGAATATCCACTGGCAGAATGCGCGAGGCGGCTCGCGCGGGAATCAGCGTGGCCGCTACGCTGATGCCGATCGCGGCGGCAGCGATCCACATGCCGTCGAAGATGCTCGGCTGAAAGGGAACGAAGGGCACCGAGTACACTTGCGGATCGAGTGGGATCAGGTGATAGGCGCCCGCAGCCCACGCGACCGCGTAACCGGCGATCAGGCCGGAGAAGGTGCCAATCACGCCGACCGCGAGCCCTTGCAGCACGAAGATATTGCGCACTTGCGGGCGATATGCGCCGAGCGACATCAGGACCGCAATGTCCTTGGCTCGATCCGTAACGCTCATCGACAGCACGACCAGAATATTGAGGCCGGCGACGAACGTGATCAGGCCGATGAACAGGGCGGTAACGAGTTTCTCCAGCCGCAGGGCGCGGAACAGGGCGCGGTTTTCATCTTCCCACGTCGTGGTGGTGTAGCCGGGACCGGCGGCAGCCTCGATGGCGCGAGCCGCCTCCGGGGCGCGGTCCACATCGTTTATGCGGAATTCCAGGACGCTCACGACGTTGCCGACGCCGGCCAGGTTTTGCACCGCTTCCAGTTTGGCGAAAACCCAGTTGGCGTCGTAATCGTAGAATCCGGAATTGAACACCCCGGCAATGCGAAAGCGGCGCGAGCGCGGAACCATTCCGTACGGCGTGAGGCGTCCTTCGGGGCTTGTCAGAGTGACGTAATCGCCGGTGCGCAGATTGAGTTCGTCGGCCATCAGGTGTCCGATGACGATGGAATCGAAGCCGTCGGCATCGGGCGTAAAATCAGCGGCGCCCGACACGATTCGCCGCAGGGCCTCATCGAAGCGGCGCTCGCGGTCGGGGTCGATGCCCTTGATCACCACGCCGCGCGCGTGGCCGCCTCCGGAAAGCAGCACGGTCAGATAAATTGCCGGCGCCACGCTGCGCACTCCATCGACATGGCTCAGCTTTTCGGCCAGCGCCTCGTAGTCCGCGATGCCTTCCGCGCCGGGGCGCGTCAGGTTGACGTGCGCGGATACACCCAGCAGGCGGTCCTGAATCGTGCGCCGAAAGCCCGTGTTCATCGAGAGAGCGATCACCAGCGTCGCAACGCCGGCTCCGATTCCTATCACGGAGAACATCGTGACGAGCCGCAACACGGCTGGCTTGTAAGGCGAACGCAGGTAGCGCCGCGCGACCAGCCAGGCAAATCTCATTTCTTTTCGCCCGAATCCTGTTCGGGAACGTGAGGCGCGCTCGCGGCGGAAGCCGGCTCGGCGATTTCCGGGCGCAGCAAGGGAAACAGGATCACTTCGCGGATGGAATGCGAGTCGGTGAACAACATGGTAAGGCGATCGATTCCGATGCCTTCGCCCGCGGCAGGGGGCATGCCATGCGCCAGAGCGCGAATATAATCCATGTCCACTTCGCGGGGGGCTTCGTCGCCGCCCGCCTCAACCTGCTCCCGGAAGCGGCGTTCCTGCTCGAACGGATCGTTCAACTCGGAAAAAGCGTTGCCGATTTCCATCCCAGCAACATAAATCTCGAAGCGCTCAACGAGCGAAGGATCGTCCTTGTGGCATTTCGACAGCGGTGAAATCTCCGTAGGGTAATCGTACAGGATTGTGGGCTGAATCAAGCGGTGCTCAGCGATCGTTTCGAACAGCAGCCCGGTGATCTCGCCATCCTTCATGCTGGCGAGTCCCAGCAAGGGCTCGCGGCCGGAGGAGGCGGCCCAGGAATTGTAGCGCTGCCCCGCTGCCCGTGGCCCGCCCGGAGCGGCGAGTTCGGCGAGCGTGGGCGGCTCCGGGGCTCCCGCAGGCCAGTATCTGCAAACGGCTTCGCGCATGGAGAGGCGCTGAAACTTTGAGAAATCGATTTCGTGCTCGCCGTATTTCACAAATGGCGAGCCGGTCACTTCCGTGGCGAGAGAAGCGAAGAGTTCCTCGCTTAATTTCATCAGGTCGTGATAGTCGCTGTAGGCCTCGTAGAATTCGAGCATGGTGAATTCAGGATTGTGCGAGGTGGAGATGCCTTCATTGCGGAAATTGCGGTTGATCTCGTAGACGCGGTCCAGCCCGCCCACGATCAGCCGCTTCAGATAGAGTTCCGGAGCGACGCGCAGATAGAGGTTCAGATCGAGCGCGTTATGGTGCGTGACGAATGGCCGCGCTGTAGCGCCCCCCGCAAGGGGCTGCATCATTGGCGTTTCGACCTCGATGTAGCCGCGGGCGTTGAAAAACCGGCGCAGCTCGCGAACGATATGCGCCCGCCGTATGAAAATCCCGCGGGCGCGTTCGTTGGAGATCAGATCGAGGTAGCGCTGGCGATAGCGGATTTCGACATCGGACAGCCCGTGCCATTTTTCCGGAAGCGGCAACAGAGCCTTGCTGAGAAGGGTCACTTCCGTGACCCAAACCGTGAGTTCTCCGGTCTTGGTCCGGAATAGATGTCCCGAGATGCCGATCAGATCTCCCAAGTCAAGCAATTGGAACAGCTCGAACGTCTTCGGGCCAACGTTGTCCAGCTTCACATAAATTTGCAGCCGCTGTCCCGAACCGTAAATGTGGGCGAAACCCGCTTTTCCATGGAGGCGCAGCGTGAGGATACGTCCGGCGACGCGCACGGACGGCTTGGCGGTTTCGAGCGTGGCTGCGTCGGCATTTCCATACTTCTCAAACAGCTCCGGCGGGGTCGCAGTAAAATCGAATTTGTGCGGATATGTTTCATACCCGCGCGATTCAATCTCCGCGAGCTTTTTCTGGCGCTGCAGGAACTGATCGACTGGATCAAAAGGTAACAGTGGGATGCTCCTATCGATTGGCGATGGGCAGTATAGCGGCTGATAATGCCACTGGCAAGGAAGCCCGAACCTTGCATCTTGTGGTACAATCCCCACCTCAGAGCCTTTGTGAGGACGTGAAATTGATCGTGTGACGCCCGTTTCCCGCGTCGGACGGGAAATGGCTTTTTCGCTTGGAAGCTGCCAGTAGGTTATGAAGCCGCCCGGTTTGGCAGATCCGAGCGCTCACAGAGACTTCAGGCGGGGGGCCCTTGGGAGTTACGCGCGCCAAACGCGCAGGCCAACGATCGCGCACAGTTCGCGAGGATTGGCTTGCCTGGATTCCCAGGGAGATGGACCAACTATTCGACGCTACCCGCCACGAACTGGAATCTTCAAATTACATTTTGAGTATTAGCCTCGATGAAGCTCTAGCCTTTTGTAACGAGGGGCAATTTGACTCCGCTAGAGAACGGGCGCTGGTGGTGTCCGGCCTGTTCGATCGACTAGCGACACGCGTCAGCCACGTGATCCGTGCGATCAAGGCCCACGGGGCCCATTTTGGAACTTTGCCAAACGTAAAACCCCTGTCGCCGTCCAACTTTCGAGGCGGCAGTGCCCAGCGGGTTTCGCTGATGAATAGCCTGCTGGCAAAGGTCGTATTCCGGGAAAGGACGCGCTTTTTTCACAAGCTCTATTCCCTGGGCGAAATTGTGGAAGACTTGCAAAACGAGGCACGTGCGATCCTCGAGGGCATTTCCGACGGCGCTTCGCAGTTCCCGGATCGCGCCTGGCAGGTTTTGGAAGTCCTTGGTTATGATCTCAATACGTGCATGGGAGAAACCACGATTCTTTTGAAGTCGTTTTTCTGCGTCCTGCCGCCCGAGGAATTGGGTGCATTCCAGGAGCGGCTCGTCAACGCTCCTCCCGGCGGTCCGGCGGATTCCGGTCCGCTACAGTCTTTCGATAGCGATTAGGCCTGGCGAACGAACTCGTCATTCCGGCCCCCGGCTTGGCCGTCTTCCGAAGGGTGAAGCCGAAATCAATCCAGCACAGTCGAAGTAAGGGACGTGCAACTTAAGGAGCAAGGGTCGCATCCCAAACGATGGATGCGTCCCGAACGGGTACGGTGACCCGCACGAGGCGAACGGAAACCAGCGAAATGAACGAGGCCGAGGCCATACGCCTCGCCCAACAGGGCGACGCTGGCGCCTTCGAGCGAATCTATCGGCTTCACAGCCGGCGGGTATACGCTTTGTGTCTGCGTATGGTCGGGAATACGGCCGAAGCGGAGGATCTTACCCAGGACGCGTTCCTGCAGCTGTATCGCAAGATCGGGACGTTCCGGGGAGAGTCGGCGTTTTCCACCTGGCTGCATCGCCTGGCCGTGAATGTCGTGCTGATGAAGCTGCGCAAGAAAACGCTGGTGGCGGCGTCGCTCGAGGAATCGACCGATCCGGAGGACGAATCGAACGGGCCGCGCAGGGAGATCGGCGCACCTGATTTGTTGCTGACCGGTTCCATCGACCGGGTGCATCTGGAGCGCGCCATCGAACAATTACCGCCCGGCTACCGGCAGGTGTTCGTGCTCCATGACGTTCAGGGATTTGAGCACAACGAGATCGCCGGATTGATGGATTGCTCCATCGGCAATTCCAAGTCGCAGCTGCACAAAGCACGGATGAGGTTGCGGGAACTCTTGCAGGAAACATTGCGCGACTTGGCCCGGCAGGAACGCCACGCGGCGAAATCGGGAGGGTCCGATTAGAAAGCGATTAGAAACCGATATTAGAAACAAAGTGAGACACTCACGAGATTTAGAAGCAAAGAAGGACAACGAATATGCAGTGTGAACAGTTCGAACAGATTTTAGAGCAGCAGGACCAAGGTGGGCTGCCGAAACCAGCGCTGGCTCACCTGGAAGAGTGCCAGGCGTGCCGTGCCCTCTCGGCGGATTTCGCGGCCATACACGATCTGGCTTTGGAGATTGGCGTCGAGGGGATTGCCCCTCCCGAGCGCGTGTGGATAGCGCTGCGCAACCAGTTTGAAGCGGAGGGACTCATCCGCGATTCGCAAGCTTCCCCGGCCCGAACAAGCTCCGCGAGCAATGGCTGGTGGGCCATTTTTCAAGGACCGGCTATCGCCGGGGCGCTGCTGGCGCTGATCGTGGCGGCTGCGTCCCTGGTCAGCTACCGGTCAGAGTCGCCGCGGACCGCTGTCCAGTCACAGTTGATGATCCAGCAGGAGGTTTCTCCGGTTCGTTCCGCGGACGATGTTTTCAAGGAAGAGGTTTTGACAGTGGGAAGCGATTCGATTCCGGGAATGCACCGGCAGGACACGGCGGTAGCGGATTCGATCCGCCGAAACCTGCAAATTGTTGACAACTTTATCGCGATATGTGAAAAGAGCGTACGCGAACAACCTGACAATCAGATGGCTCGGGAGTATCTGTATGGAGCCTATCAGCAGAAGGCGGAGCTTCTGGCCACGGCCATGAATCGGAGCATGACGGGAGGACTGCAGTGAAACCATCTTTCGAACTGAAGGCTGCGAGCACAGGTCGCGCCGGGTATCTGCAAGCCGGAAGCGCCATCTGCGCGCGGAATGCAGTGCGGGCGGGCGCGCTGGGCTTGGCGATGGCGGGGCTGATTTTGGCCGCTTCTCCCGCGCGTGCGGACCGCATGGAAAAACACTTTGCGGTGCAAAACAAGCCCAAAGTAACGGTGCGGAACTCGAGCGGGCGGATCCAGGTGAAAGCCTGGTCCAAGAACGAGGTGCAGGTCGCCTGGAACAACCCGAGCGGAAAGATGGTGGTGGAAACGGAAGAGGCTGGAAATCGAGTCGAAGTAGACACGCGCGCCAGGGAGGACGGGGTTTCGGCCGAGGACGGCAAGACGGACTTCGAGATTACGGTTCCCGCCGAGAGCGAACTGAATGTGCGCACCGATTCCGGAAACGTGACCGTTGACAGCGTCCACGGCGACATGACGTTCGACACGGTCGGCGCGAATCTGCAACTCTCCGACGTGGATGGTTATTTGGTCGTCAAAACCATTGACGGCTCGCTGGTCTGTACCCGGTGTTCGGGCAAGCTGGAAGCGAATTCGATCAGCGGCAACGTATCGATGGTGGAGCCGACGCTCGACAGCGTGCGCGTGCAAACCTCCTCTGGAAATATTTTCTTTGACGGAAGCTTCTTGAGCCGTGGAATTTACATCATGAAGAATTTCAACGGCACGATCGAAGTGCATTTTGCTTCCAGCGATTCCTTTGATGTGAACGCGACTTCGCTGAAGGGCGATGTGATCAATCAGGCGTCTTTTAAGCCCGATACGCACGGAAACCCCCGCCCCGAATCCAAGTGGGGACACAGCCTGTTCGGCACAATGAACGAGGGGCACGCGAAGGTCGAGCTCTCTTCCTTTAGTGGTACAATCAAGATTCTGAAGCGTGACTAACGCTCACGGGATCGCTTGCAGGACTCTTTCCCATCCAATACGCCCGCGCCGGGGCCCGTGCCGGAGAGCCACTTGGTCTGCCTGACCGGATTCATGGGCTCGGGCAAGAGCACCGTCGGCCGCATCCTTGCCGCTCAACTGGCGTGGCATTTCATCGATCTGGACACGGAGATTGAGCGTCAGTCCGGCCTCTCGATTTCCCAAATTTTTGCGCAAAAGGGCGAAGCGGTGTTTCGTGACATCGAACATGACTGCCTCGCGCGCGTCCTGGGCTCGGCGGCGGCGCGGGGCACGCGGCTTGTCCTGGCGCTTGGCGGCGGCACCTTCGCTCAGCCGCGCAATGCCGCGCTCATCCGGGAATCCGGCGCCGTGCCGCAGGGCGCCCGGTCGGTGGTCCTGTGGCTGGATTGCTCGGCTGAAGATCTTTTGCGGCGCTGTGTACTTATGGGTGACCGGCCGCTCTTTCGCGACGAATCGAGTTTTCGTAAACTCTACGAGGAGCGCTTGCCGTACTACCGGCAAGCCGATTATCGTGTCGAGAGCGGTGGAGAGCCCATGCGGGTAGTCGAGCAAATTCTGGCCCTGGGAATTTTCGCACATTCCGCGCGCTCGCACTCGGGCGGGAACCTTCCTGGAGCGCCGCAATCATGAATGTTGATCGCAACCATTTGAAAATAATTCTTGCGGGCGCGACGGCCATTTCGTTCGCAGCTGCTGTGTATGCGTCTCCCGCGCGAAGGGCAGCCTTCGGCCTGCCGCTTTTGCGCAGTCCTTACTCCGCGGAATCCTCCGCGCGGGCGGAAAAGCCCGGCACGAATGCCCCAACCGTCTTTTCCGCCGACAAAGGCAAGCTGCGAATCGCGATCAACGGCCAGCCCATAGGCAGCGAAGACTTTGAGATTTCCCCGTCCGGAGACGGCTGGGTCGAACGCAGCTCGATGACCGCGCAGACGCCCGGCGGCGCGCAAATCAAGGCAAGGGGCGAGCTTCGGCTCTCGGCGGATGGATCTCCGGAACATTACGATTGGGCCGCGGAGGCTCAGAAGAAGGCGATGGGGGCCGTCGATTTTGTCAACGGAACGGCCAAATGCTGGGCCGACCTCGGCGCTGCTTCGCCGCTGCGGAAGGATTTTACGTTCAAGTCGCCGCGCATCGCCGTGCTCGACAATAATCTGTATTACCAATTCGATGTGCTGGCTCGGCAGTATGACTGGAAGACCGGCGGCAAGCAGACATTTCCCGTGCTGATTCCTCAGGACATGGTTCCGGGCACGATTTCGGTGGAATCGCTCGGAGAACAACGGGCTGGAAATGAGAAATATGAAGCGGTGCGCGTAAGTTCGCCGGATCTGGAGATCATGGTTTACCTGGACGCGAACCACCGCATGATGCGGCTCGAAGTGCCGTCCTCGAACGTCACCATCCAGCGCGAATAACATCGCATTCCTTCGAACTACTTGGTTTACCTTATCGACGTCACCTCGCCATGCGAGCATCATTGCGGAGCATTAACGTCGAGCGTCAAGGAGGCCAACATGGCCCACGAAAAACAGAACAATCCTGAATCGCCCGATCTGGAAGCGGCGCAGGAGGATCGGGAAGAATCGGAGCGGGAAGCCGACGAGGCGGAACAACAGGATTTAAACCAAGGAATGTCCACCGGGACACATGATTCCACGCGGCACGGTGTTGACTGGGGACGAGCCTACAGGAAAACGCCGACCCCGGGTTCGAGCGTCGGCAAACGGCCCGATCCGAAGGACGAGAAAAAGTGAAACATCGGTAGTACGAGCTTCCGCCCGTCTCCTTCTGCTTCATCCCCAAGTCGCACCGGGTTCTAAATCCGGAAGGTTGGAGTCTGTCCACCGGCACTAGTTATCGGTTGCTTCGAACCTGTCTTCGATCAACATATCGGTCTTGATCTCTTGTTCGTCGGGCTTGGCGTGAGGCTTCGCGGCGGCGGCATCCCCGCCCTGGCAATTTTTTTTGTGTTCGCTCAAGGCTTGCGCGGATTCAAACGTCTTGCCGCATTGCGAGCAACTGTATTTGGCTTGTTGAGTGCCTGTTTGTGCCATTCCTCCTCCTAATGCTAATGCGAAGTGAAAATTAGTTTAGGCTCCCGGATGCCAGCCGGGAATAAGGCAATCGGTGTATATTAACGGACAGTACTTTTGAAGATCGCGAGTCGATCCTGGCGTGAGTTTGAGCGTGATCGACAATCCCGCCGGCTGAAGGAAATCAGTGGAGGCGAAAGGAAACGACTATCGTGGTAACCACGTTGGCCGGGCGGCCATCGATCCGGGGGGCTTGATACTGCCAGCGCCGCACTGCTTCGACGGCGGCGCGCGCCAGGATGGGCGGCCCATCCAGTACTTTTAGATCCGTGACTGTGCCGCTGGTCGAAACGTAGACGCGCAGAACGACGTCGCCTTCGATGCCCGCTTTGCGGGCAACCTCCGGGTAGACGGGAGCGACGGAGCGCTCCAGATGCTTCTGCATTTCGGCGGCGTCCACGGGAATTCCGCCCCACCACGATTCCAGGATTCTGCGGCGCATTTCGGCAAAGAAGCCGTCGGTATCGCTGAAATCGCCATCGTCTGAAATTTGGGGCGAATTTGCAGCCTCAACAATCGTGGAGCTCGCGCCGCTCGGCATCTGGTCCCCAGCAGAAAAAGCCGCTTTGGATTCCGTCTCGGGTTCCCCCACTCGCAAAATAATATTTCCGGAAATCGTTTTCACGTGAATGAGCTCGCCCCCGCCATTGAGGCGGCCCGCGCAGTGGATGGCACGGACACCGTCCGGAAAATCGTGATAAGTAATTTGCACAGGCAACGAAGGATCGGCGGCGATGCGGTGGCCATTGCCCACCTCGATGGTCGCGTCAATCGTGGCCGCCAACTGGCGCGGGATGTACAGAACGATATCGCCATCGGTCGATGACAATTGCGACGGCCCCGCGTTTTTTTGCGCGCCAGGGCCCGCGGCAGTTTTCGAGACCTGCTGGTCGCTGAGCCAGGCAATGATGCTGCCGTTGTTGGCCGACACGCGCAGCGGCGCGTCCGCCTGGCGCAGGACCACGGTCGCCACCCGCGATATCCGCGGTCGACGCTGGACCCCGCGCCTTCGAAGCGAATGTTGCCGCCGCCGGTATCCAGCGTCGCGGCTCCCGCGATGCGCCCGGCGTAAATCTGGCCGCCGCCAGTGCGAAGGATTGCGTCTCCGGTAATATCGCCCGTGGTAATATGGCCGCCCGAGGTTGAGGCGCGCAGCGTCCCAGTGACATTTCCGACCGTGATTTGCCCCCCTTGCGTCTCGACGCCGGCCGCCACCGGTAAGACGGGCTTCGGGCTGTCGTCTTTCTCCGCGGGCGCCGCATCATGCCCCGAGGGCGCCGCGACTTCCCAGCTATTCCCGCCCACGCGGCCCACGGCGATGTTTCCGCCCGCGCTAGTCAGGCTCACGCGCCCGTCGATATCCTGCACGTCGATGTTCCCACCGCCGGTGTGGATCTCAACACTGTATTGACGAGGAATATGAATCTCAATCGTGGCGCTAAATCTCCCCTGAAGTCCCTGCCACGGCACTTTCCCGTCCAGCGAAACGCCCCAGGGCATTCGCCGGGCGGTGAAACGAAATCCTTTCAGAAATTCCTTAGCGCCTGGATCGCGGGAGTCCGCCTCAGCGACAGCATGATAGGAAATCTTCCCGGAACCGTCGGTGAGCACGCGGACATTGCCCAACTCCATATTCAACCGCAGGCAGCGGCCATCTTTTGTGGCAATGGTCCCCGATTTTTCGGCGGAAACACTCGGGGAATTCTCGGCCTCGGGTGGGCCGATGGAATCCTCGTCAATGAGGACCGCGGCAGGATCGCTAAGAATCGGCTCGGCGCGATAAACGTGAGAGCGGGCAAATATCGGCAACGGCACGAGGACCAGGATGGATGCCATTCCCGCAATGAGGTTTCGCCGAATCGTCATGAAATTCTGGTGGCACAGGTTTCAGAGTCTGTATAGCAGCTCGGTTCAGAACAGGCCGGAGGGGAAGGCCTGGCTGTTTCCAGCCATACCAAGATCACGGCCGAAGCCGCTTAGACATCCATCTCGCCCTCTGTGTTTTTTGACGGTTCAAGCGAATAAAGGTTTCAGCGCTTTATCGCGCTGGTTCATAAGCCCTTATCGCGTAGTGGAGGTTCAAAGATCGGTCGGTTGTCGGCGGTGTGGCCGGCGGCAATGGACGCTAGGGACGGTCGTCGAAGCCTAATTCGCGCAGGGCGGCGGCGCTTTGCAGGCGAACGTAATTGTTGGGATCATTCCGCAGGCGGTCCCGCAACACGTCCAAAGTTTGCTGGTCGGCGGCGCCGGACCCGTTACCGGATTCTAGAGCGCTGACGAGAAGGTTGACGGCCTCGACGCGCACGCCGGAATTGTCGTCGCTTTGCAGCGCGTCAAGCACGGTTTGGCGCACCGAAGGATCCTGTTCGAACCCCTGCAGCGCTTCGATCGCTTTCATGCGCACGCCCGGATTGCGGTCCATCCTTGCAGCGGCGCACAGCGAACGCCGAATGTCGGGATCAGCAGCGCGCGTGCGTAACACATCCAGCGAATCGAGGCGCGCGTCGGGATCGAATCGCTGGCTATTTTCGAGAACGAAGGTGAGCGCGCGCTCCACGTCCGTATCGTCTGGCGCGCCGACGATATTCATCGGCGTTTGGGACATCAGTTGGACCTGCACGGTAGGAGTGCGAGATCCGGACGGCGTGACCCAGGCCACATGGGCGCTGCCGGCGCTTTGCAATTGCTGCTCCGTGATTTTCGGAGAAGCGGAAACGGTTATCGCCGCTCGAGCCGGATCGGGAGATGGCGCGACGCGCAGCCTTTGTCCCGCGACGCCGGCCAGGAAACCGGCCACCACCAGAAAAGACATGCTCATTGCCGGATGATAGATAAGCGCATGGCGCAGTCCGGCCCACCACGAAAACGGCGAGAAAACGGGGCGCCACGCGGAGCGGTTCGCATTGGCCTGCCGGTCGTCGAGCGATTCGGCGAGTTCGCTGCGGCATTCCGCCAGCAGCAGGCCCGACCGATCCAGCGAATCGGCGGGCTGCTCGAGGGACGCGACGGCGTTTTGGAGATTGGCTTCGCGCAGGACAATGGCCGCGCACGCGGGGCACTGCGCGAGATGGGCGTCGAGCTGCGCGCGCGTGCCGGCATCCAGTTCGTCGCAGGCGAAGAGCACCGCGAGAGATTCGATTTCCTCGCAGCGAATTCGCCGGCTGTTTTGCGGCGCGCCGCTCGTCCGATTTTGTTGCCGGTCGCTCACAGCAGTCCTTCCAATTGCGCGCGCAACTTGCGCGTCGCCCGAAACAGGGAATTCTTCACCGTTTCTTCCGTCGTGCCCAAGGCGTCGCCGATCGCGCGCAGCTTCAGTCCCTGATAATGCTTCATTTCGAAGACCATGCGCTCACGCGGCGTCAAAAGCTCCAGCGCGCTGGAAATCCGCCGGCCGATCTCCAGGCCCAACATGCGGCGCTCGGGATCGGACTCCGCTCCCGGATCCTGCTGGCGGTCGAAAAAATCGCCCGGGACAGGATCGCCATTCATATTGGACGCAAATTCCGGAGCCTGGTCTTCCGGCCTGCTGCTTCTGCGGCGCAGGTGATCCAGGCAGACGTTGGTGACGATGCGGTACGTCCAGGTATAAAAGCTGCACTCGAAACGGAACCGCGGCAGATTTTTGTAAATTTTTAGAAAGGATTCCTGATAAACGTCGCGCGCGTCTTCGGGCTTGCGCAAAATGTTGAGTGCAATTCGCAGAACGTCGCGATCGTAACGGTGCACGAGCTCTTCAAACGCCTCGCGGTCTCCGCCCTGGGCGCGTTCGATTAAAGCGCGCTCTTCCGCCGGGGGTAGATTCCGGCCCGTGACGCCCACGGAGGTTGACCTCTCCGCCGGATCTCCGGAACCGCTACCGGACCACGCGATCGTCAATTCGTCAGCCGCCATGAAGGACGCTCGGTCTCCTCCACCTGATTAGACGCCAACGGGCGCAAAAAGGTAAGCAGCAGTTTCGGAATTGTGCCGGAGACAGAATACCCTAACTGTTTCATTCCAAACCGATTAGTAATAGGATCAAAAGTCCAGCTTTGGATGGTCCTGGAAAACGGGTTTACCGCCAACTGGGAATCTGGCAAATCCCAGATGACGATAAGCCGACTTCAGCCGACGCAATATAACCTGACCTATGCACGGATTTTGGGGGGAGGCTGAAGGTCTGAGGAGGGAGACATTTGGGGACCCTGAGAATCCTGGTGTAAAACCAGTGAGGCTGCGAAGTGAGCGCTTCACGGCCCAATTCTCAGGAGGTCACCCAAATGGTGATAAGCGCTAAGGAGCGTAGCGCGAAGAAGCCCGCCGAACAAGGGTTCGCAGAGGATATCCCCAAGCCTATAAAAATCAACGGATCCACACATTTTGATTTCGAGGGGAAGAATTTGACGGCCTACGGTGGCCTGTTGCCGGTGGCGACGATGCTGGAGAAGCTCAAGTTTCAGCAACTGGTCGAGCAGACCCTCACTGTGAAGCGCGTAACCCGGGCGATGCCCATGTATCAATTCGTGCTGGGCATGGTGCTGGCTCTGTACGTTGGATTTTCTCGGTTGAACCATCTGCGATTTCTGGCCCGCGAGCCGATGTTGATGGGGATCTTAAAGGTGCTGGAGTTGCCACCGCAGTGTACGTTCTGGCGTTTCTTGGCCTCGCTCCATTTGCATGTCGCGCAGCAGTTGCTCGAAGTGCAGCGACAGATGCGGCAGAGAGCATGGGAAGCCGCCAATGTCCGGCTGACTTCGGTGACTTTCGACACGGATACGACCGTACACACGGTATACGGGAAACAGATGGGAGCACGAAAGGGCTACAACCCGAAGAACAAGGGCAAGAAAAGTTTTCAACCCATTCTGACTTTTCTGGCGGAAACCAGAGAGTTCGTAGGCGGAGAATTGCACAACGGAGATCGTCCCACCGGGATGCAGATCGCCAAGCATTTGGAATATGTGATGACGACTGTGCCGAACGGCGTGAAGGTGATTTACGGGCGAGCCGACTGTGGTTTTTATTGCTGGGAAGCGATTCAGGTCTACCAGAAATACGGCTGCCAGTTCATCGTGGTGGCGCAAAAAACACCGCGATTATTGGAAGAGCTGAAATGGGCGCACTGGAAGCGGTCGCCGCGCACCGATGCCGACCAGCAGTGCGAGTTTTGGTATCAGCCGCAAGGTTGGGGCCGCGCGTATCGGTTCATCGCCCTGCGCTACGAGAAGAAGCCAGAACCTAAAAAGAAGGAAGAACCAGAGCAATACCAGTTGTTCGAGACCTCGGAGTACACCTATCGGGTCTTTGTGACCAGCATGGATGGCCCGATCGACGTGCTGGTATGGTTTTACCGTCAGCGGGCCACCGCGGAGAACCTGATCAAGGAAGCCAACAACGATGCCGGGTTAGCTGCGCATCCCTCCCAGCGCTGGGCCATGAACTGCGTTCACTTTCAACTGGCCATGCTGGCCTACAACCTGAACTGTTGGTTGTTGCTGTTCAACCGGGAAAAGACAGCGGACGCAGCCGAGATGAAACATACGCGACTGTCGACGGCGCGACTACGTTTTCTATTTCTGGCGGCTAAAATCTGGTGCCATGCCGGACGAGTGGGCGTCAGCTACAGCGATCATTACGAGGAGAAAGGAATCTTTCAACGGCTGATGGATCGCTTGCGGTCCATCACCGATGGCGTCAACGGATTCGCACCTGTCGTACCCACAGCTCTCCGTTGCTGATGGACCATCGTGCATAGTTTTCTATGCACGCCAAACGAAGCATCTCTAACAACTTACACCATCGGGAGAACGCAGACAGAGACCATCAAGCGGAAACTCAAAAAAGATCGTGACAGCCAAAACTCACTGCGCAGCCACTGAGGTCAAATTGCGTGCATAACTTGGGTATAAAGGGACGCCCCTGGGGTAGGTTGTGGAGTGTTGGCCTCATCGCCTACTGAAAGGAGCGTCCCCAATGAATGACACGAAGTATATCGGCATGGATGTCCACAGGGAAAGCATCTCTATCGCGGTCCTGAATTCCGCCGGCAAGATCGTGCTGGAATGTGTCGTCGAGACGAAAGCGAGCATCCTTCTGCAGTTTATTGATGGGCTGCGCGGAGAGCTGCACGTCACCTTTGAAGAGGGAACCTGGGCCGCTTGGTTGTACGACCTGTTGAAGCAGCACGTCACGAGATTGGTGGTGTGTGATCCGCGAAAGAATGCTTCCATGAAGCAGGGCAACAAGAGTGACAAGATCGATGCCCGCCAGTTGGCCGAACTGCTGCGCCTGGATCATCTCAACCCCGTCTATCACGGCGAACACGGCCTGCGAAGCCTGAAGGAACTGGTGCGCAGTTATCTCACCATCACCAAAGATGTCGGACGGGTGATGTCACGGGTGAAGGCGATCTATCGCAGTTGGGGCATTGCTTGTACCGGCAAGCAGGTCTATGCACCGCAGCATCGTGTGGAGTGGCTGGCGAAAATTACCGAGCCAGGGGTACGCCGCCGGGCGGAGTTTTACTACCAACAGCTTGACGCGCTGAGGTCCTTGCGGAGGGAAGTTCGGCGCGAACTGCTGGAGGAAAGTAAGAAACACCAGGCGTGGAAACAGCTCTGCCAGATTCCTTCGATCGGCCCGATCCGAGCGGCGGTGTTGCTGGGCATCCTGCAGACCCCGCATCGATTTCGCACCAAGCGACAGCTGTGGACCTTCAGTGGTCTTGGCATTGAGACGTACAGCAGTGCCGATCACCGCTATGTCGAAGGGCAGCTGCAGCGATCTAAGAAGCCCGCATCGATTCGCGGGCTGAATGAAAATTGCAATCACGATCTGAAGAATCTGCTGAAGGGCGCGGCGATCATCGCCTCGACCAAGCCGGGTCCTTTCCAAGAGTTCTACACCGCCTTATTGGCCAAGGGCATGCGGCCGCAGATGGCGCGTCTGACCTTGGCCAGGAAGATTGCCACCATCGTGTTGATCGTGTGGAAGAGAGGAGTGTCGTTCGACGCCCAACATCTAAAACCACAAACAGCTTGAGTGTCTCTGACCGAATCCGCTCCATGCTGGGGATTTTCTCTGGCGGTGGCCGTTGGGTTCTCGAGACACTCGGGTTCGAGAGCGAGTCTCAGCTGTGAAGTTAGGCAGGATGTGCCTCGGACACTTAGTCTCACAGCCGACCCTAGGCCCTCTCGGATAACCCGAAAAAGCTATGGGCCACGAGTCCCAGATAGAACTATGGTCGCCACTTGACCGACGTACTGCTTGCTGGTTTCGGAACGAACAGGCTTCGTTGCGAAGAAGCGATGAAAACCGCTGGTAGAGAAAACCCAAACCGCTGGGTCACTGTGCCCAGCACCCGAGTCTATGGTGCGGAAGTTCAGAACAGATCTCGCTCGATTAAGCGGGCTGGCAAGCAAGAAAAACTTCGGCCGACGGAGATGTGTTTTTTCTTGACTTCCCACTTTATAGAACTTCAAAGGACTTGGGCAACAAGTCTGAACTTCTTAGAGATGGTCCTTGGGGTTAACTGGTTTACATTCCAAGAGATTGATATGATTTCGTTGCAATCAAAGCCTTGATAAATTGAACCTTCTGGCGTTGCACTTCAACCAGCCCGAATGCTTCCGACAAGAAGAGTTTTCCTTACGGCCGAATGGCGAGACCTCGTGATGTTGAACTACGAAGTCGATCCCCGCTTGCTAGAGAGGCACGTTCCGAGCGGAACAGTACTGGATTCGTTTCTTGGAAAAACGTATGTAAGCCTCGTGGGATTTCGGTTCTGTCGCACGAAACGATTTGGGTCCCTTGCTGTCCCATTTCACTCTGATTTCGACGAGGTGAATCTCCGCTTCTACGTCCGACACAAAGAGGGCGATGAAAACCGCCGGGGTGTCGTATTTATCACCGAGATTGTACCCAAGAGGGCTGTCGCTACAGTGGCCCGTCTTGTATATGGCGAGAATTATATATGCCTGCCGATGAAGCACCACATTCGCACCGATGCCGGGAAAAAGACGATTACTTACCAATTCCAGATCAAGAATCATTGGTGCAACTTGACTGCACGAGAGACGGGCGCTCCCGAAATACCGCGAGACGGAAGTCTTGAGCAATACATTGCCGAACACTACTGGGGTTATTCGGATCAAGCTGGAAGGGACGCCATTGAATATCGCGTTTCCCATGTTCCGTGGAAGGTTTCAGTGGCCACAACGGCGGGATTCGAGGGTGATCCAGATGTGTTGTACGGCGTTGAATTGGGCCGCGTCCTTCAAGGGGTGCCAAGCTCTGTGTTCATTACGGAGGGTTCGCAGGTGATTGTTTTCAGAGGCAACAAGATTTCATGATGAAGTTGGACCAAGAATTGAAGGCGGCGCTCCCGCCGGAAGGCTGGGTGCTTTACGACGGTGGATGCGGGTTCTGCTTTCGTTGGGTTCACTTCTGGGAGAACGTGATCGGGAAACGGGGGTTTTCGCTCAAAGATTTGCAATCCGCTTGGGAAGACGGCAGCTTAAAATGTCCTGAAGAGAAATTGCTGGATGATATTGTTGTGTTGACCCGCGACGGAAAGACGGAATCTGGAGCCAATGCATATCTCTATGTTGCTCGACGAATCTGGTGGGCATGGCCGTTCTATGCGATCTTCAGCCTACCGGGATTTAATTGGATACTTTGGCGCGGCTATCGGTGGTTCAATCGTAATCGATACCGTATCTCACGACACTGCCCGCTGCCGTAGATCAAGCTGGGCAGTATTTCAGACGCGTCTCAACTCCTCTGAAACGGAATTATCGGTAACTGGCCCAAACCGCCTCTTCGTGCGTTTTTCTCCGTGGCGCTGGACTTGGGACACGGCCACGCGGGACGGTGAGTTGCGGGAGGAACTCAACAATTTTGCTCTTAACTATTTTCCCACCGGCCGACTTAAGATTAGGCGATTGATTTCAGGGGTGCTTGGAATTTAGATCCCATTGGAATCAGTTCGTATGTCCCATCCTCCCCCGATATATTAGACTACCCCAGCTTCGGCAACGGCTTCGTGGTATGGGCTTCAGCCTGTGCGGTTACGGCTCCCATCAGCCGAAAGGCCACCGGGCGAAGCGTATCTCCAAAAAGCCCAATGAATATTCCACAGCGATCCAATAACGGCGGCCCGAAAAACCTGGCAAAGATTTCCGTGGTGCCCATGATTGCCGCAACCTACTTCATGGTTGCGGGCGGCCCTTACGGGCTTGAGGACATCGTCCAGAAAACCGGCTACGCCGCCACGCTTTTAATTCTGTTGATCACGCCGCTGCTGTGGAGCCTGCCGACTGCCCTGATGGTAAGCGAGCTGGCCACGGCCATCCCCGAAGAGGGCGGCTTCTACATCTGGGTGCGGCGAGGGATGGGGCGGTTCTGGGGCTTTCAGGAAACGTGGCTGACGCTGGCGGGCAGCGTGTTTGAGATGGCGCTGTATCCCAACTTGTGCGTCGATTACATCGGACAGTTCATGCCGGGGCTGGTCTCGGGACATCGCGGGCTGATCTTCGGGTTTGCATTAATTGCGATTTGCACGGCGTGGAATATTCTGGGAGTGCGTTCGGTCGGCGAGGGTTCGGTATGGCTGAACGTTGCGCTGCTGGTGCCCTTCGTCGCGCTCACGCTTCTGGCGCTCGGTAGCGGACGGTTTGCGGGCCCGGCGCCGGTTCCGCTGCGGCACGCCGATCTGCTGGGCGGCGTGTTGATCGCCATGTGGAATTACATGGGGTGGGACAACCTTTCGACAATCGCCGGAGAAGTCCAGAGGCCGCAGCGCACGTATTCACGCGCGATGTTCGGCGCGGTGTTGCTGGTGGTGATCACGTATTTAATTCCCGTGGGTGCGGTCGCCCGCACGGGAATCGATCCGAATCGCTGGACGGCCGGCGGCTGGGTCGATATCGGTCAAATCGTGGGTGGAGAAACGCTGGCGATCGCAATTGCCGTGGCTGGAGTGATTGGGGCAATCGGATCGTTCGGCGCGCTGATGCTTTCCTTCACGCGGTTGCCGCTGGTGATGGCTGAAGACGGCTACCTGCCGCGCATATTTACGCGCTGCAACGGGCGCACGGGCGCGCCGTGGGTGGCGATTGTGGCGTGCGCGATTCTATGGGCCATTTGCTTTCCGCTGGGTTTCGAGAAGAGTTTGATCCTGGATGTGCTGCTGACGGGTTTGAGTATTTTGCTGGAGTTTTGGGCGCTGGTGGCTTTGCGGGTTCGCGAACCGGAACTGCCGCGGCCGTTCCGCGTTCCGGGAGGCATGGCGGGCGCGGTGGCGATCGGCGTGCCGCCAATGGCGCTGATGGTTGCGGCCATGGCGCGCAATCGCGCCGAGTTGGTGGGCTCCACGAATGAATTGGCTATAGGTGTTGCGGTGATCGCAGCGGGAGTGGCGCTGTATTTTGTGAGTGGCGCGATTGCCAGGAAAGCGAAAGCGGCCTCGAAAGACTCGCGGTAACCCAGACAGGCTGCAACCTCCGCTTCAAGGGCAGCCCCCCGTGTTGTCATTCCGAGGGCCGCTTTTGCCCGAGGAATCTCTCTGCGGTTTTGAGCAAGCCAAAAGAATGAGAGATTCCTCGGGCAAGGGCGGCCCTCTGAATGACACATAAATTAAACCGTCCGCAGTCGACTGAAGTCGTGCCCTACTGGTGGCGCTGCCAACGCGTGAGGGGCCATCCCAGCATTGCAATTGCAAACGCTACGACCGCGTAGCCGTTGGCATGAAAATACGCGTTGGGCTGCTCGAGCAAATCGATCGCGCCGGGAACGAGCGCCAGCATGGCCGCCAGCAGAAAATAGCCCAGCACGTTGAAGCGCACGATGCGCGTGACTCCGTACCACAGCGCGGCAACCGCGACCAGGTGGAATGCAGCTTCGCGTAAGAATGCTCCGGGGGTGGCCACATTCGTGGCCATCAGCACGGCGTAGAGCACCATGAGGCCGACCTGCATCCAGGGGCGACGAACATAGGCCGCGATAAGACCCGCCGCCAGGCCCAGAATTCCCACCGTAAGGAACGCCGCGGCAATCGAAGACGCCAAACTTCCCAGCGCCGGATTGAGCAAGTCCAGATTCCCCGGCACGCTGGTACTCAGGGAATGCCTCAGCAACAGCCAGCGCGCGAACAGCGCCGGCAGCCGGTTCAATCCCATTACTGCGAAAGAGCCAAAGAGGGCCACGCAGAACGCGTCACGAAAATATCCGGCCTTCATCGCGCGCCACGGCGGAATGCAGCCGGGCCCGAACGCCCGCTCCAGCAGAAACCAGGAAAGTCCCAGCAGGAGCACAGCGGCAGCCATGTAGACCGCGGTGATGAAAAGCATGGAGATAAAAAGAATAATGTAAAAAGTTGCCAGCGGCCAGGCCGTCGAGTAATTCAGGAATAGCTGGGGCGCCCGGTTGATGTAGATTACAATCGCCGCCGCCAGCATCAGAATTGAAAGTATCCCGATCGGACGCCACGGCACGCGGGCCACGTCCGGGCTTTTCAGGTTGCGAAAGAAAATAACCAGCACCGCGATGAGCGCTATGGCAATGCCGGCGACCCTGCCGAATGACTGCGCAAGTTGCGCCGGCGTAGTGCGGGTTTCCGCCTCGCGCCAAGTTTCAGGAATCTTGATGAAGATGCGATAGCCGGAAACTTCGTCGCCCTGCACCTGCAATTGCATGCGGATATGCGCGCCGGACGGCTGGCCCGCGGCGCCATCGAGCGGCGTCTTTTGCTCCCACTCAAAGGAATGATCGGTGCGGGCGGGCTTTTTATCCGTGTGCGTTTCGACCAGATTCCAATCCGCGAGGTTCAGGCCTTTTTTGTCGCGCAGATAGGCTTCGGCGAGAGCCAGGGCCTCCTGGTTGCTGAGATTCGCGCCAGGGGCTTTTTCGTCGATGGTGTGATGGATGGAATGCAGCGAGCCGTCCGGTTTCAGGACGACCATGTACTCTTCGTTTTGCGAACCGCGAAAATAACGGATCGTCCAGAACGCGGAGGGAACTTCTTCTCGATAGATGCGATTGGCGGCGGCAATGCCGATGGTGCGGCGGAGATATTCATTCACGTAATCGTCGAACGTGTAGGTGATCGTCGTGGCGTGGTGATAGGTGTCGGGATCGACATGGATCTGGCGTAGATCCTCATTGCCCCGCACGGTGGCTTCCCGCGCGTCAATCTGAAAGCGGACAAAATCGCCGATTGTTTCCCGCTTTACTCCGGCCAGCAGCGCAACACCCAGGACGCCGCACACGATCAGGATAGCCAGCGCGCGCGAAGATATTGCGGCGTAGGTCGCCGGAATTTCGGTAGCCGAGGCGGGCGGAGCGATTTCCTGGGCCGCTTCCTCCATAGGCGTCCGCGCGCCGTCCATCGGCGGCCCGCCGATTGGGCGGGCTTTGTTCAAGAGAGCCGGGTCGCTTTCGAATCCTCCGCGCGCGACGTACGACAACGCGGCGATGCCCAGAGGAATGAGGGCGGCGCCGCCCACCACGGCTCCGGAAAGGCGCAGATACGCGCCGTGCGACCGCAGCAAGGAAGTGCTGATCAGGAAGGCGTCCACCGTGTAGTGCCAGATGAGCGTGGCCCAAATTCCCCAGCGCAGCAGGACGAGTCCCGCAACGATGCCAATCAGGCCGACCTCCAGGCCGCGGATGTAAGCGGGTTCCTGGGGATAATTACTGTGCAGGAAACCCCAGAAAAACGCGGGCAGGACGATGGCCAGGAAGCGCGACTTGGTGGTGCGCAACAAAAAGGGAATGGCGAAGAGCCGAAAGAGAAACTCCTCGCTCGTCGCGGCGTAGATGCCGATGGTCAGCGGGTAGACCCAGGGGACATAGGTGCTGACGACGTTTTCGTAATTGAGGTCCTGCGGCGCCCAGGCCCCCAACCTGCGGCTGATGATGTAAAAAACGGTGATGTAGCCGATGTGCGCGGCGGCCAGGCAAATGCCGATGACGTTGGCTCGGAAGAATTCCTTGGTACGGATTCCGGGCAGCCGCAGGCCGAGGCCCAGCCTCAGTTTGTCAGGTTGAAAAATACGATAGAGCGGCTCTCCGGGCACCACAGCGAGCACTACGAGCAAAGCGCTGGCGATGCTGGTGAGCGCGGCTTGGCCAACCTGGCTGAGAAAAAAACTGGAGTAAGGCGTGTTGGTATCGTACGCGGCGCGGTCCAGCGGCCACTGGTTCATGGTCATCACGAAATACAGGGCCGTCAGGAACACGCCGAGCATGACGCCGATGCGCCATTCGAGCAGGCCGCGGCGTCCAAGAGAAATGATCACAAACAGGCAGCTGCCGATCAGGAAGGCGTAAGGAATCAAGGCGATAAATTCCAGGAGGTTGTTGGACGACCGCAAGCGCTCGTAATCGCGCGTCCAGGCTTCGGGTACCTTCAGAAATTCGCTGTAGCCGCTGACCTGGTCGCCGGCCAGCGTTACGATCAGGCGGTACGTGGCGTCCCGGGCGCGGAATCCGCGCCGCTCCCACGCAAAACTCCAGTCGCGGCGCGCGGGACGCTCGGTGAAGTTCGCTTCTTCCTCGCGAAAATCGTAGAGGGAAAGATCGGTGTGCAGCGTGTCGCGCAGAAACGATTCGGCTTTAGCCTGCGCCGCGGCGCGATCGAGGTGAGCGCCCGGAGCGGCCTCCTCGAGTTCGTGCGCGTAGCCGACGATGCCGCCCGCCGGATCGACACGCACATCGAATTCTTCCTTTTGCAGGGGCCGGAAAAACCGCGTCTGCCAATACCAGATGTGAACGCTGCCGGCCATCATCCGATTGGCTTGCTGAAGTCCTACTTCACGCTCCAGGTAGGTTTTTGCCGTATCGTCCAGGTCAAAAACGATGCTGGAATCGTACCCGCCCAGCTGCGCGCCCTGCGCGCCGGCGAATTGTCGCGCGATGGTCAGGGCCTCCGCCCGCGGCACTTTAAAATCGACGGAGGCTTCCGGGAAGGCGCGAAAGAACAACGTGTCGGCCACGACTGCGCCGACGATGCCCGCGAGAATCCAGATCAGGAGAACTTTTACGTCTTTCCTGTCAAGCCGTTCCAGCGGCAAACACGCCTCCCGTGGCGCAGCCAAAAGCAAACCATCTTTTCCCATGCCGCGTGCGATTGCAAGCGTGCAGGTGGTCCCGGGTTGCGCGCGATTCTGGCGGTCGCTTCATTTTTTTCCGCGCGCACCGGGTCCGGGGACGAAAGCCCAGCGGCGCCGGGAAAAGCGCGCCGGCTGAAGACCGTGCCACTCGGGCCATGCGCCCGCGCGCGTGCGATGATATAAACAGGAAATGTCCGTGCAGGCTACAACCGAGCTGATGTACCTCAAAGGCGTGGGTCCACGCCGCGCGGAGGTTCTGGCCAAGCGCGGGTTGCGGACGTTTGAAGATTTGCTCGGGTATCTGCCGTTCCGCTACGAAGATCGAATCCATTTCGCCAAAATTCGCGACATCGTTCCGGGGCAGACATACACCCTGCGGGCGCAGGTGGTGAGCGGCAGTCTGGTCCGGTATACCCGGGCGCGCGGCGGCATGTATCACCTGCTGGTGCGCGATGACACGGGTTCGTTTCCCTGCAAATTTTTCCACGGGCATTACCTGGAGAAAACTTTCAAGACAGGGCAGGCGATTGTGCTTCACGGCAAAGCCGAGCTGGATGCGATGCGACCCGGCCGCGTGGAAATGATCAATCCGGCGTATGAATTGATCGGTGAAGAAGACGCGGATTCGACCGAGGTCGGCCGCATCGTTCCGATCTACGAAGCCATCGGCGGAATCGGCCCCCGCACCATGCGGCGCATCATTTATCTGGCGCTGCAACAATTTACGGGACCCATGGCCGACCCGCTTCCCGCCGAAATTCTGGAACGCTACAAGTTTCCCTCGCGAAGCGAGGCGATTCGATTCGTGCATTTTCCGCCGGCGACGGAGCCGATCGAGACGCTGAATTCGTTCCGCTCGGCCGCGCACCGGCGGCTGATTTTCGAGGAATTTTTCTTTTACCAGTTGAGCGTGGCCATGAGAAAGAAGTCGGCGCAACAGCAGGCAGGGATCGCGTTCCGCGTGCGCGAGCCGGCGGTGCGGGAAGCAATCAAGCGCGTGCTGCCTTTCAAGCCAACGGAGGCGCAGAAACGCGCGCTCGGGGAAATCGCGGTGGACCTGGAACGCGGCGCGCCCATGAATCGCCTGCTGCAGGGCGACGTGGGCAGCGGAAAAACCATTGTCGCGCTGGAAGCCGCGACCATCGTGATCGAGAACGGTTACCAGGCCGCCCTCATGGCGCCGACCGAAATTCTGGCCGTGCAGCACTCCCTGGCCGCGCGCAAGATATTCGCCCGCGCCGGCTATCGCGTGGAACTGCTGATCAGCGGCTTGAAAGCGTCGGAAAAAAAAGCGGCGCTGGAGCGCGTGCGAAGCGGCGAAGCGCAGCTGGTTGTGGGGACGCATGCGCTGCTCGAGACGCAAGTGGAATTCAACCGGCTGGGCCTGGTGATCGTCGACGAGCAGCATCGCTTCGGAGTGCTGCAACGCAAGGAACTGATGGAAAAAGGAACGGCGCCCGATGTGCTGGTGATGACCGCGACGCCCATCCCGCGCACACTCTCGCTGACGCTCTACGGCGATCTGGACATCTCGGTGATCGACCGGATGCCGCCGGGGCGAGTGCCGATTGTCACGCGGGTCTCATCGGACGCGAATTTACCGGGCGTGTGGGATTTTCTGCGGCGCGAACTGGAGGCCGGACGGCAAGCCTACGTGGTCTATCCGGTAATCGAGCAATCGAAGTCCGCCGAATCGCAGCAATCCTTGAAGGCGGCAATCGTCGAATTCGAGCGGTTGCGCAGCGTCATTTTTCGGGACCGTCACGTGGGCCTGCTGCACGGCCGGATGAAAAGCGATGAAAAAGAGGATGTGATGGACCGGTTCCGCCGACACGAAATCGATATTCTGGTCGCCACCACGGTGATCGAAGTCGGCGTCGATGTTCCCAACGCCACTGTGATGGTCATCGAGCACGCCAACCGCTTCGGCCTCTCGCAACTGCATCAGCTTCGCGGCCGCATCGGACGCGGCGGAGAAAAAGGCACCTGCATCCTGATTGCTCCGAAGAATCCGGGAGACGATGCGCGCGTGCGCCTGGAAACGATGGTGCGCACCACGAATGGTTTCGAGATTGCCGAAACGGATTTAAAATTGCGCGGCCCCGGCGAATTCTTTGGCACGCGCCAGCACGGCGAGCTCGGATTCCACGTGGCCAACCCGATCCGCGATTTCGATTTGCTGGAGCAGGCCCGCCGTGAAGCGCTGGCGCTTGTCGAACCGCCGGAAGCCGAGGCTGAGCGCAGGCGCTTGCTATCGCGGCTTCCGGTGGAATGGCAGCGGCGGTATCAGCTCGCGTCCGTCGGATGAATGCGCGGGAACCACGGATGCACACCGATGAACACGGATAAAGATGCACAAAACACACGGATGGGGATTGCCGCTCCTCAACGGCTTCTCCGTGAGGATGCAAGGCCCGACGGCCGGCCGGCGGCAAATTTAATTTTTATCGTCTTCTCACTTTCCGTGATGCATCCGCGCCTCCAAGGACTTTTCGTATGAGGGTGATCGCCGGAAAATATCGGAGCAGGACGCTGCGCAGCCTGAAGGGACAAATGCTGCGGCCGACGAGCGACCGTTTACGCGAGACCCTGTTCAACATTCTGGGGCCGGCGGTCGCAGGCGGCACGTTTGTGGATCTCTACGCGGGGACCGGAGCGGTGGGCATCGAAGCGCTCAGCCGGGGCGCGCAGCTGGCGATTTTTGTGGAGCAGCACGCTCCCGCCGTGGCCTTGATTCGCCGCAATCTGGAGTCGCTCGGAATCGGCGCGGAGGCGGAAATTCTTGGCGACGATGTCGCTCGAGCGATCGAGCGCCTGGAGGCGCGGCACGTTCACGCGCAATTTATTTTCCTCGACCCGCCCTACGCCGCCGATCAGGAGTACGAAAAGGCGATCGAGGCGCTGGGTGAATCGCCGCTGGTTGCGCCGGACGGGCGCCTGATCGTGGAGCATTTGAAGAAACGCGAGCTCCCCGAGCGGGCCGGAGGTTTGGAGCTTGCCCGCGTGGTCGAGCAGGGAGACGCGGCGCTCAGTTTTTACCGGCTGTCGCTTGCCGCGTAGAAAGCAACTGGCCGCGCCGGATTCAGCCGGTGTGGATTTCCTAACGGCGGAAACGAAACCAGCGGGCCGAAGCCCGCGCCACGAATACGTCAGTTCTTTTTCTTGAACAGGTTTTTCAGCGAGTTGATCTCATCTTGCGGCGAGGGCGGCGCGGCGGCGGGCGAAGCCGCGGGCGTTGTCCCCGACGTGGTCGGAGCGCCGAAACTCGGCAGGCTCTTGCCGGGCTTCACCTTCGGGCTCTCGACCGTTCCGCCAAGCGCGAACGGGACAGTGATTTTTCCGACGCGGCTGCCGATCAATCCTCCGACGATGCCTCCCACTCTTCCGGTGCCCAGGGCCGCCGTGGGACTAACCGTCACGACGCCTTCATAGTCGAGAGTGCCGTCCAGACCCAGACTGCCGCGCAAGTCCACGATGCCGAGAGAAGAATCCAGGTGAATCTGCTTGCTGCTCACGCGCTGGTCGGCGATCGCGATGTCGCCTTCGAGCACGCTGAACGGAGTGTTTCCTCCGACTCCCGCCATTTTCATGACCGACTCCGCGGCGCCGGCCAGGTTCACTCCCGGCAGAGTTCCATTGCGAACGGCAAACTTGCCGGTGCCCGAAAGAGATTTTTTCCAGGCATCGCTCAGGCTTCCAAGGAGTTGCAGGTCGAGTTCCCCGGTACCACTCATTTTCCCTCGCGCTGAGGGAGATGCGTCGAGCACCTTGGCCACATCCAGATTGCGCATTTGGACGTTGGCCGTGAACCGCGGCGGGTCGGTCACGCGATCCACACGCGATGAAATTTGCAGCGTGCCGCCGTACATGCCTATCGATATCGGCCACAACTCCGCGCGGTCGGTATACACGCGAATCTCGACGTTCGCCGGGCCCACCATGTACGGGCTGGTGGTGATCTTTTCGATGTTGATGTGCCCGCGCGCAACAAGTTCGCTGCTGGCCGCGGGGGCGGGCGGGTTCGCCGCGGGCTTTGTCGATGAGTTCACTGCCGGTTTCGACGGCGTCTTTCCCGCGGGCTTCGCCGGCGTGGCGTTTGCGTTGGCGGGCGCGCCTGGACTGGCGGAATCGCTTGCGCCGCTCGATGCAGTCGATCCGCTCGCGCCGCCCGCAACTTTGATCAATTTGTCGATGTCCAGCTGCGACGAACTCATTTCAAAATTTACCTGGGGATGCTCGAAGTCCGGCACATTCACGGTCCCCTTTATGTCCGCCGCGGTGGCCAGGTCGGCGACGAATTGCGCGTCAAGCTTTCCGCCCGCCAGGGTGAATTGTCCGGTGTGAAACGTAATGGGATCCTTCCAGCCGCTCAGGGCAAGCGTTACGCCGGATAGGTTGGACTCCGATTTCCAGTCATGCATGCGCATCGGGCTAATGGCGAAATCGTGCAGGGTGATAGTGATGCCTTTGGTGTCGGCCAGCGCAGCGGCGGCGCCCTTAATGACGTTCCCCACCACGATTTCGGCTCCCGTCAAATTGATGCTGTCGATTTGGTCCAGCGTCATGCTCGACGAGGAATCGGATGATTTAGGCGCGCTGTCAGGAGACGTGAAAGTGTAATTATTGTTTCCAGCGCTGTCCGTGAGGATCGTAAGTTTCGGGCGCACCACATCCACCGAGTTCACGTGGATTGTTCCGTGCAGCAACGGGGCGAGGGCCACGTTCACGCCGATCTCATCCGCCGTCAACAGGTTGCCGGCGGGGAATCCCGAAGGATTGCCGATCTCCAGTGAGGCAACAGTGACGCCCGCTCCGGGAAAAAGCCGCGCGTGAATCGGGCCGAGCGATACCTTGCGTCCGGTTTGTTTCTCGAGAGCGTTGACGATGGTGTCGCGATAGCGATCGACATTCAGAAAATACGGGACGGCCAGCAGGATGAGGAGCAAGACCACAACCAGACCCAGAAGGATCTTTGCCCATAACGGAAATTTTGAACTCGTGGAAGAACTGGCGACCATGGAAGCTCTCAATCTCCGGAACCGGATTTACCGCATTTCGGTCCCGATGGTCCTAGAGGCCCCTATCGTGGCAAATAGTTCGCGGAACGGCAAGCCATTAGTGGCGCAGAATGCGGTGCGTCACTCGTCCGCACAGCTTACGCCGCGGGACAGCCGGACCCATGCCATGTGGACCCATGGCATGAGGACCTGCTCCGCTGCGGTCCGAAGGCGTATAATTCCGCGGGGGGCCATTCCGTTTGCTTGAGATCGCGCATTTGCATGAAAGGCCGAATCCTGGGATTTCGTTCGACTCTTCGCCGGAGCTTCCCGCTCCTCAACTGGCTTGCACGCAGGCCCGCACGCTCAAGGAGTTCTCCTCCAGCCTGATCGCTCTTCTGCAGGGACCGGCGCCACCCAAGGAATTTCTGGGCGCGCCCTACTTTCGCGATTGCTGGATCGAATCGAATTTCCCAAAATCGGCCGTGGCCGCCGCAATCACGATGCAGGCCCTCCTGATTCTCTTTCCTCCTCCCATCTGGAATATTCCGCCAACGCGAACCGTTTCCGCCGCGGCCCCGACGGAAATCACCTGGTACGGTCCGGCCAAGGATTTTCCGACGATGCTCCCGGCCAGGCGCGCGCCTGAGCTTCCTGCTCGAAAGGATGCACGCTCGAAGACGCCGCATGATCGCGGCGCCGATGCCTTTCATCCGCGGCAAACGATTCTGTCCGAACCCTTGCATCCGACGCATCCGCGGCAGACGCTCCTGCAAACGAAGGCTCTGCAGGAGCCGCCCAAAATTTTGCCGGCGCTCCCCAACATCGTCCAGCTGGCGTCCTCGCAACCTGAACGGCCCAAGCTGCAGCTGACGGCGAAGGAGCTCACATCGCTCCGGCCCAAAGTTCCCGCGGCGCTCAGGGCGTCAAACATCGCCGCGCCTGTAATTTCGACGCCGGAAAGACAAGCCGGCGCGATCGATATTGCTTCGTCATCGCGCGCAGCCGCGAAGCCGTTGCTGCCGGTAAACCCGATGGCGGCGCCGCGCCCGGCCCCGCAAAAAGCGGAAGCCAACGCAGTCGCTCCGGATATCGGCGGCCACCCCGCGCAGAACGAAACGCTCATCGCCCTTTCGGCGACTCCTGCGCCCGTGGCTCCTCCGGCTATACCCGCCGGAAATCTTTCGGCGCGCGTCTCGATTTCTCCGGACGGACCGAAATCGGGATCGCCCGCGGGCACCGGATCGCCCGGCAATGCCGTAGGCGGAGCGGCCCCGTCTGCCGTTGGCGGCCGCGGACCGGACGGCATTTTTATCAGCGGCGGAAACGGCGCGCGCGCGAGTTCGACCTCCGGGCTGGGCATTGGCCCGGCTTCGCGAGCGGCAGGCGATGCGCTGCCTTCACGGCCCGTTGCGCGGGTTCCTGTGCCATCCGAAGACTCGAAACCGCTATCCACTCACGCGGATGCGGCGGCGCCGTCGGCTCCGAAATTTGGGTTGTCTCCTCAGCAGGTCCTGGGGGCCAAGCGCGTCTACACGCTGCACGTGAACATGCCGAATCTGACGAGCGCCTCCGGAAGCTGGATCCTGAATTTTGCGGAAATGAATGAGACAGACTCGGATGGCTATATGCGTCCCGACCCGTCGGACCTCGCCGGGCCCGTGCCGCTGAAAAAAGTGGATCCGAAGTATCCGCCCGAGCTTCGCGCGTCGCACGTGGACGGAGAAGTTGTGCTTTACGCCATTATTCGCCGGGACGGCAGCGTGGACAGCATCCAACTGGTCCACAGCGTCGATCCGCAGCTCGATGCGAATGCGATGGAAGCGCTGGCGCAATGGAAATTCAGTCCGGCGGAGAAGCATGGCCAGCCGGTCGATCTCGAAGCCGTGGTGCACATTCCGTTTCGCTCGCGCGGCCCGGCGTTTTGAGTCCGCGAACGTTTGGTCTTTCTCTGCAAGAACCCCGACCGGCTCAGACTAGAAATGCTCGCGCAGCGCCCTGAAGCTGGAAAGAATCAGCAGGCGGCCGGCGCCGCTGCGCACTTCTTCGTGCTCCAGTGCCCATGTTGCGTGGTGTGGGATGAACACGGCGTTCAGGCCGGCTTCAAGCGCGGGATTGATATCGCTGCGCGGACTATTGCCCACCATCCAGCCGTGCGATTTCACAACGTGATGCCGGTTCACCAGAGAACGGTAAGTGGCGGTATTCTTTTCGGGGACAATCTCGATCGCGTCGAAGTGGATCTGCAAGCCGGAGCGCTCGACCTTGGCCGCTTGCTCAGCCGCCTCGCCTTTGGTGAAAAGAATCAGGCGATGCCGGTCGGCCAGATAGGCCAGAGTTTCGAGAACGCCGTCCATGATATTGGGAGGCGTGCGTTCGAGTTCCTGGACGCGGTGATGGATATTCTCGACCGTGGCGCGCTCGGCCTCGTGTCCGGCCAGCTTCATATAGGTTTCCTCGAGCGATCGGCCAAAGCTGCGAACGCCGTAGCCGTGCTGCCGGATATTGCGGCGCTCGGTTTCGTTCAGGATGTGCCGGGCATACTCGCGCGGATAACCGAAGGGTTCAAGCAGCGTCAGAAATTCCTCAATCGTCTGCTCGAAGTATACGTTGTTCTCCCAGAGCGTATCGTCGGCGTCGATCAGAATGGTTTCTCGGGGCATGATTTCAGGCGAGCCTCAACGACTCGTGTCCGCGCCATGAACTTCACCGGCACGGTGCGCTGTCGCACCAGACGCGCAGTTCAGTTTTACGCTTCCTCCGGCTCGTTGGCCGCCAGCTTTTCCAGAATTTCCAGCGCCAGTTTTTGTGTTTCTCCGTAATGAACCAGATAACTTTGAAATTCACGATTCATTTCGACAGCTTCAGCGGCATCGAGCGGCGTCCTGAGAATCATGTCGCGCATGCGTACAGGATGAGGAAGCGTGGCGTCTTCCTTGAGTTCATCGAGCGCCAATTTTACGTCATAGGGTCCCATGGTTCCCTCCCGGCCACGCGGTTCAGAAACAATTCTACTGCGAAATTCGTGCCAAGCGAAAAAAAGCAAACGGGAGATGCTTTGGAGCGCCTTGCGGGCGCCCAGCAGAAATGAATAAGTAAGCACCGCCCGCCGCTTTCAAGCGACGCGGCGCCGGGCGCTGGAGCGCCAGATGGAACTCTCTGCGGATGGGGTCTCCGGAAGCTTAAGATGCCGGCGGCAGGAATTCGTAGCGGTCGATCCGGGCGGCAACGCCGCGGCCGCCGTTGCGCGGCTCGACGCGCACAATTTCCGCAAAACATCGGATGTGCACATCTCCGGCAAGGGTGATTTCGCGGGGCAGGGTGAGGATGAATTCAATCGCGGTTCCCGGAGCGAAGTCCTCTTCAATCAGGAAATAAAGGCCCCGAAAACTGACGTCGCGTGTTTGTCCGCGTTTTTCGCTTCCGCCCGGTTCAGTGGAACGAACCGTTAACGGAAGCGTCATCGTAAATCGCCGCGATGACCGGCGTTCTGTCGATTGTTCCATTGTTCCCCCGGAGAGGGCTTTCCAGGTTCACCCAGCACAACGTAGCATCGCGGAATAAAAATCGCAACGGGAAACGCGCAGCCGCGACTTCGAGATCCGTTGGATTCCTCTTGGTCCCGGGTTGTCCTGAGTTGGCTCGGCGCGCGATTTGTTCCGCACCGCTCATTTGTGTTTACATGAATGCCCTATGTCCGCTCAGCTTCATCGCACATTGATGTTATCGGGCCCCGCGGGGCGTTTGGAAGCGATCTTGTGGTCCGCTCCGGAAGAGGCAGAAGGCGCGCCGCCGCTGGCCGCGGTCGTATGCCACCCGCACCCGCTGTTTGGGGGAACCATGCACAACAAAGTGGTTTATCAGATCGCGAAAACGATTCACCGGTACGCGCTGCCCGTGCTGCGGTTCAACTTTCGCGGGGTGGGTTTGAGTGAAGGAACGCATGACAACGGGGCGGGTGAAAAGCTGGACGTTCTGGCCGCGATTGATTTTCTCGCGGCGGAGTATCCCGGGGTGCCGCTAATTGTCGCGGGCTTCAGCTTTGGTTCCTGGGTCGGCCTGCGCGCGGGGTGCGGCGATGCGCGCGCGTCAGAATTGATCGGCCTCGGCCTTCCGGTTGGCAATCCGGACAGCCGCAGTTTTTCCTACCTGGCGGCCTGCGATAAACCGAAGCTTCTGGTATCCGGCGAGTTCGACCAGTTCGGCCCGCCGAAAAAATTGCGCGCAATGGTCGAGCGATTCACCCCACAAGTCCGGGAACAGACGCAGGTCGCAATCGTGAGCGGCGGAGATCACTTCTTCAAGGGACATCTTGCGGACCTGGACCAGACGCTCGCGGGATGGCTGCTTGGACGTCACCCCGGCCTTGCTGCGCGCGAGTCGCACGATCTTCACTAGGACAGGCTTCACAGGCTGTGGGAAAATAGGGAGGACTTGTGGGTCGCGGCTTTAGCCACGACATAGCTTGTGCCATTCCTACAGGGCTTTAGCCTCTGAAGGTCCGCTTCAGACTTTTTTCGCAACCTATTCAGCCTGTCAGGTTTTGGGTTAAGGTATCCGGCCGCCTAAACACAGGCCGAAGCGTGTTCGAACGAAAGCATCAAAAGAAAATGAAGCGCTTGCGTTTGCGGTATTGGAACGGCTTGGTGTCCGGGTTGGCGGGCTCGGGCTCATAGGGCAGGCTGCGGCCCTCAAACGCGGCCAGGGGATTGTCACGAAACAATGCATTGGCGACTTGCTCTCCGCGATGTCCGGCGACGGCATCGAACGCAGCGCGAAGCTGCAGCGGGCGGCTCTTCAAATTGTGCGCGTCGCTGGCGATGAAGTGGACGCGGTCCTCGTCCAGCCACTGCTCGGCGCATTTCTGCGCGGCCGACCCGAAACGCCCCAGCAAAGATTGCGCGGTGATCTGCATGTAGCTGCCCTGGTGCAGCCAGCGATACATGCGCTCGGGCTTGGTGCGCAGCATCGCGTTCCGCTCAGGATGCGTGATGATCGGCGAGAGTCCGATCAGATGCAAATGATGCATGGTGTCGTCCATCGAGGGCGGAATTGAAAAGTCCGCGAATTCCACCAGCAGATAGTTCTTCTGGTTGATCGTGTATTTCTGCGGATTTTTTTCCAAATCCTGCAGATTCTCAAAGCTCAAGTGAAAATCACACCCGGTGGCCAGATTCAAGCGATTGCCGACGGCTGCTTGCAATTCGTCACGGCGCTGGCGAATGATTTCGGGCTCGAATTTGAAGTGTGAATTCGCGTGCGGCGTTCCCACTACATGGGTGATTCCATCCGCGATAGCCATCTCCGCCATCTGGACGGAGGTTTCCATCGTGTCCGCCCCATCATCCATGCCGGGAAGAATGTGACAGTGAATGTCGACCATAGGCAGTTTAGCTGCCAGCCAAGATACCTGAATGGCTGGGGCCGAACAACCCCCGGGTCAAGACCGGTGACGAGAGAGTAGTGGCTGATGAATTTCCTCGCGGCGAGTTCCGGCGGTTTCTGAATTTCTCACCTGCTATAATCGTCCGCGCGCCGCCGGGTGGCGAGCGCAGGCAGCGCGGGATTGCGCCGACGGATTTTGCCTTCAAATAATTCAGGAAGCCGCACGGGCTGAACGCCGGTGCCGCTTAACGAACGGATCAGGAATACGGGCTCGACGCCATGGCCACTTTTTTCATCGAACAGTTCGGATGCCGGGCGACCCAAGCTGACGCGGCGGCCATCGAGCGGCAACTGCGTGAACGCGGCTACTCGGTGTCGTCGGACGCGAATTCCGCCGACGTGGTGGTCGTCAACACCTGCACGGTGACGGCGGCCGCGGACCTTCAGGCACGTCAGGCAATTCACGCCATCCACCGGGAGAATCACGCGGCCCGGATTGTAGTTACCGGGTGCTATGCGCAGCGCGCGCCGCAGGAAATTGCCGAGCTCGCGGGAGTCTCGTGGGTGGTCGGAAATTCGCACAAGCCTGAAATTCCGCGTCTCGTCGAGCAGTTGACGCCTGCGCGACCGTCCACTCAAATGCCAGATTTTGTGCCGGCTTCCGCGATTCAAAGCGCGGGATTTCCTGGCGATTACGGTTCGGCAAAAATCCTGACCGGCGACATTTTTCAACAGAGGGAACTGCTGATTGCGCCCGTCGAGGGCGGCGAGGCCGGGCACACACGCCCCGTATTGAAAATTCAGGATGGCTGCGACAAGCGGTGCTCGTATTGCGTGATCCCACATGTGCGCGGGCGCAGCAGGAGCCTCTTACCGGATCGCGCGATCGAGGAATTGTGCAAGCTTTCTGCCGCCGGCGCGCGCGAAGTGGTGCTGAGCGGGATCGACATTGGCAACTACGGACGCGATCTGCGCCCGCAAACGAACCTTTCTGATTTGCTGCGCCGCGCGCTCGACGAGACGCCGATCGAGCGCCTGCGCGTGAGTTCCATCGAGCCCATCGACGTCAGCGAAGATCTGATCGGGCTCTTCGAGACTCACGGCCGGCTGGCGCGGCATTTCCACATGCCGTTGCAGTCCGGCTCGGACCGGGTTCTCGCCGCGATGCACCGCTGGTATCGCGCCGAGCATTATGCGCGCCGGGTGGAGTTGCTGCGCGAGCGCCTTTCCGATGCCGCCATCGGAGCCGACGTGATTGCCGGATTCCCTGGAGAAACCGAAGAAGATCACCGGGCTACGCTTTCGTTCATCAGCCGGCTGCCGCTCAGCTACCTACACGTATTTTCATTTTCCACACGTCCGGGTACGCCGGCGGCGGAGCTGGAAAATCAGGTTCCCGAGCAGGCCGTCGCCAGGCGAGCTCGTGAACTGCGCGCGCTTGGCGAGCGGAAAAAAGCCGCGTTTCAAATGGCGCAAGTGGGGCGAACCGTGCACGCGCTCACGCTGAACCGTCAGGGCCACGATGCCGGCGGGCCATGGACTCGCGCGCTCTCCGGAAACTATCTCGATGTGCACTTGGCCGGCGTGTGGCCCGCCAATCAGCTGCTGCGAGCGAGAATTACCTGCGGTTCAGACGGGCACTTGGCCGGAGTTGCGGCCTAGCTGGCTGCGGAAAAAGCATTTTATTTCTTCATCCCGAACGAAGTGAGAAATCTCTCTTTGGCCCAAACGCAGGAAGAGAAAGATTTTTCGGCGCGCAGAGCGCCTCGGAATGTCAAAAGGTGGAGTTTTTCCGCAGCCTGCTTGACCTTCCCGCAGGAGACGCAGAACCTTTCACCAACGAGAACATAGAAAAACACGAGAGGGGAAAGCTACCTTTCCGTTCCGGCTCCGCGTCCTGGCGATTCCGCAGCTGGCTCGATTTTTCACGATTCGAAGATGACTTGCGCGAGGGCGGTGTTACCGTCATGGGTGATGGTCACGGCGATGTTTTTCACGCCAAGGCTGTCGGCGATGGCGCGCGTCGCGCCGGACAATTTTAGCGTGGGCTTGCCGCTCGGTTCGCGGACGACTTCAATATCGAGCCAGCGCACGCCGCGCGCCCAACCCGTGCCCAGTGCCTTCATGGCCGCTTCCTTGGCGGCAAAACGGCCGGCGAAGCGCTCGGCGCGGTTGCGGTGTCGTTCGCAATACTTGATTTCGGACGGTGTGAACAGCCGCTCGAGCAATGCGCGCCCGCGGCGAGCGATGGCCGCCTCGATGCGATCGACTTCGGTGATATCCACGCCCAAGCCTACAATCATTTCGACTCCATGCCGCGTTCGTGCACGCCGGTGGACGCCCGCAACCGCACAGTTAAATTATACTGCGCCCGCGAAGGCAGACAGAAGCGAGCGCAGTACGATAAAGTGGTGAATAGGACACAACTCAGAAGCAGGTCACGGCTTGGCGCGAGCAATCAAAACTCGATCATCGGGGCGCAGTTCGCCGGCACGCGGAGGCCCCGCCCCAAAAAAGAGCGGCAGCCCCGCGTGGACAATTCTCCGGGCGCTCGGCCTGCAGATACTGGAGTCTCGCTCTCTCGGAGAGCTTGGCTGGCTATTTCACGGTTTCAGCACGCGGCCCGGCGGCGCGAGCCTGCTCGAGGGGAAGCCGGCGCTGAATCTGGGCTTCACGGAGTGGGACGCGCGCGAACGCGTCATGGCCAATCGCGAAAAATTCGTGGCGGCACTGGGCGCTCGCGAAATGCCTCTGGTCACGATGCGGCAATTCCATTCCGACGTGATCCACGTCGCCGCCGGGCCCGGCGCTGAGGCTGCAAAAGCGGATGCGCTCATCACCGGCAGTCCAGGTCTGCTGTTAGGAGTGCAGACGGCCGATTGCGTGCCGATTCTTCTGGCCGATACGCGCAGGCGCGTGGTGGCCGCCGTGCATGCCGGCTGGCGCGGAACTCTTGCGCGAATCGCGGTAAAAACTCTCGGGCAGATGCGCATGGAATTTGGCACCCAACCGCGCGACGTAGTCGCCGCGCTAGGGCCAGCGATCGGACGCTGCTGTTACGAAGTGGGCCCCGAAGTTGCGCAAGCATTCGCGGCGCAATTTCCTAGCGCCGCCGACTGGTTCGACGGCCCGTTTGAGCAATTGGCGCACGGCGAGGAGCCGCTCTGGCTTCCCTGGCTGACGATGATGCCGCCGGGTCACGTCCCGCCGCCGCCGCGCGTGCAACTCGACCTGCGGGCGTCGAATCGCTGGCAGCTGATGGATGCCGGTGTGCCGGAAAAACGGATCGGCGCCAGCGATCTATGCACGTCCTGCCGGAGGGATCTTCTCTTCAGCTATCGCGGCGAAGGCGCAATGACCGGACGGATGATGGCCGCGATCCGGATTAAGTAGAAGAGGCTTCAGCCTGTTTGGTTTTGATTTATTTCCCGGAAATTCAGAAGAAGACAGGCCGAACCGGCTGCGGAAAAATTACTCGACTCCGTCATGCCGTTCACGGAGAACGTTCTCGGTGAACGGAATGACAAAAGGATGGACCTACTTTTCCCGCAGCGTGGGAAGCCCGATTTCCGCTACGGCCGCAGCGCCACAAACGGGCTGGGTGTTTCCATCAGCGCCAGCTGGCCGCACGCGGCGAAAACATCCTGCCCGCGGGAGTAGCGGATGAATGCCGGAACATTCTTGTCCATGAGGATGCGCTGAAATTCCTCGATGCTTTCCGGCGCGGGCGCGCGATAGGGCAGGTTCCCGGGATTCCAGGGAATCAAATTGACCTTGGCGCGAAGCCGCGAGATCAGGCGCAGAACGCGCCTCGCGTCCTCCGGCGTATCGTTCACGCCGCCGAGCAGGACATATTCAAACGTAAAATATTCGCGCGGCCGCAGCGGATACTGCCGGCAGGCGTCCAGAAGCGCCTCCAGCGGATACTTGCGGTTGATGGGCATGAGCGCATCGCGCTGCGCGTCGCTCGAGGCGTTCAGAGAAATGGCCAGGCTGGGACGGATCTTTTCCTTCCCCAGCCGCTCGATACCGGGAACGATGCCGCTGGTCGAGAGCGTGACGCGGCGCGGCGCCAGCGCCACCCCCTTGGGATCCAGCAGAATGCGCACGGCCGACATCACGGCATCGTAGTTGAGCAGCGGCTCGCCCTGCCCCATCAGCACGACGTTGGTTTGCGGCGCAAGCTGCTCGCGATTTTCCTGCAGCCCGACCAAGACTTGTCCCACGATTTCACCCGCCGTCAGATTGCGGATCAATCCCAATTGCGCCGTCAGGCAGAAATGGCAATCGACCGCGCATCCAGCCTGCGTTGAAATGCAAATCGTCTGGCGCCCTTCGCGGGGCATGAAGACGGCCTCAATTTGCGCGGGTTTTTCATTTTCTCCGCCGATTGAGAAGAGATAGCGGATCGATCCATCGACGGAGGGAAATTGACGCGCAATTCGCGGCGGCGTGAGGCGCGCTTCGCGGGCCAAACGCTCGCGCAGGGCGGCCGGAATATTGGTCATGGCGGAAAACTCAAAACGCCGCTCGGCATAGATCGCGTGGTACAGTTGCGCGGCTCGAAACGGCCGCTCGCCGAGCGTTGCGGCGTACTCGCGCAATTCCTCCGCTGATTTTCCAAGCAATTCGACAGGCACACGCAGTCTCCCTGAAGCGGTCCACTCATCTTAACATGCGCCCCCGCCCACGATCGAAATGCGCGGTTCGCTTGACGCGCCGCCCGGGCCAATTTACTCGAGGCCGCGATACCTGCGGAGAGCGGCAGAATACGGGTTACTTGGTTCGAAACTCGCGCGCAAGGCCGTGTCGCTTCGCACGTAGCGCCGTAGTATCATGGAAATGTAGGCCTCAAGGCTCGGCGAAGCGCACAGATAGAGACGGTAATGGTCGAGGCAAAAAATCCACGACGCAGAACCTCGCGACTGCACTTCGCTATTCCTGTGTTCATTTACGGCAATAGGGAAACCGGCGCGCCGTTCAAAGAAATCACCCAAACGATAGCCATCAATGCCGACGGCTGCCTGGTTGAAATTGCCACGCCCGTTGTCCGCGAACAGCCTCTGCTCCTGACCAACGTGAAGACCGATGAAGAAATGCCCTGCGTGGTCGTCACGATTGGAACTATATCGAACGGAAAGGCGCAGATCGGCCTTCGTTTCTCGCAAGCCTCGCCGCGCTTCTGGGGACTCTCCTTCCCGCCGGACGATTGGGATCCAGCCGAGCGAAAACGCCCGACGCGGGCAAGAAGTTAGGGAAGCAGCGGGATTGGGATCCGCGAATGTGGCTATTTCCCGCCGATTCAACCTGACCAGCCAACGAATTGAATCACCGCCGATTGCCCAGTCGCGTCGCGGCCGCGCGTGTGCCACAATAGAGAAATGAAACAGCCGGAACGGGATATTCAACAAGCGGAATTGCCGAACGGCGTCGTGATTGTCACGGAGAAGATGCCGCACGTGCGCTCCGTTTCCGTGGGAATTTGGCTGAGTTCGGGATCGCGCGCCGAATCTCCCGAGAAGAACGGCATCGCCCACTTCATCGAACACATGGTTTTCAAGGGCACGCGCAAGCGCACCGCCGAGGAAATCGCTCAGTCGGTGGACTCCATCGGCGGAATGCTGGACGCCTTCACGGCCAAGGAAATGACCTGCTTCAACGCCAAAGTGCTGGACCAGCACATTGCCGTGGCCGTCGACGTCCTTTCCGACCTTGTCCTGCACCCGCGTTTTGACCCGCAAGACATTGCCAAGGAAAAACAGGTGGTCCTCGAGGAAATCAAGATGGAAGAGGACAACCCGGAATATCTGATCCACGAATTATTCACCCAGAATTTTTGGCGCGGCCATCCGCTGGGGATGCCGATCCTGGGGACGCCCGAAACGGTTTCGCAATTTTCTCAACAAGCGGTGTCGGACTGTTTTGAGGAGTGGTATGCCCCGAATCGCGTGGTCATTACCGCGGCAGGAAATCTGGAACACGCACGGCTTGTGGATCTGGTGGCCCGCGAATTTGACGGCACGGTGCGCTCCCCCGCGGCCGCCAAGCCCACGCCGCCCGCCACGCACGCTTGCGTCGAGCAGCGCGACAAAAAGGAACTCGAACAGGTTCACATCGTGCTCGGCGTGCCGTCCTATCCCCTGGCCCACGAGCGGCGCTATGCGGCTTCCCTGCTAAACGTGATTCTCGGCGGCGGAATGTCTTCCAGGCTGTTTCAGAATATTCGCGAGCGCCAGGGTCTGGCCTACGCCATCGAGAGCGACCTCTCCCCGTACACCGATTCGGGTGTGCTTTCCGTTTACGCCGGAACCTCGCGGGAATCCGCGGAGCAGTTGATACGTTCCGTGTGCGACGAGTTTCGGAAGGTGCGAGCCGAGGGAGTGAGCAGCGGGGAATTGCGCCGCGCCAAAGATCATCTCAAAGGCTCGATGATGTTGTCGCTGGAATCGACCAGCGCGCGCATGTCCAACCTGGCGCGCCAGGCCATGTACCTGCACCGCTTCATTTCCCTGGATGAAATGCTGGCCTCGATCGAAGCGGTGACGCTCGAGGAAGTGCACGCCATCGCCCGCGATTTTTTCGAACCCGGCCGCATCACGCTCACGGTGCTGGGGAGCCTGAACGGTTTCCGGGCCACGCGCGAGTTGCTCCAGTAGAACAGGCTCTTCAGCCTGTTTGATTTTGATTTCCGTGAAATCCGCAGAAGTCAAAAGAAAACAGGCTGAAGCCTGTTCTACTCAACCCCGCAAACTTTCAGCGGCGATCGAAGAAATCGTATTGAGTTGCGCATGCCCGATTGACGCCAGCGCCGCGCTTTGTCATGATTCGTTGGGCCTGCGCCACACGCGCGAGTCCGCCGGAGGATTTATCAGTCTGCGCGTCACGATTCTGGGTTCAGGCAGTTCGGGCAACTGCACCTTGCTCGAAACCGGCACGACTCGACTGCTGGTCGACGCGGGACTCGGCAAAAAAGAAACGCTGCGGCGCCTGGCCGCGGTTGGCCGCGAAGTCGACCGGCTCGACGGCATCGTCATTTCCCACGAACACAGCGATCACATCGGCTCGCTCGCGCAGGTGCTGGGCCAGTGGCGCACCACGGTTTATCTGAATGAGGCCACGCACACCGAAGTCGTGCGGATTCTGCCGGAAACTTCGCACAAGCGCCTGGACCGCGTCGAGCACATTCGCGCCGGCCAGCGATTTATCGTCGGCGACATCGAAGTTTCCGCCTTTGCGATTCCGCACGACGCGGTCGATCCGCTGGGATTCACGTTTCGCGCCCACGGCACGAAGGTGGCGATCGTCACCGACCTGGGCTACTTGCCGGAACTGGTCAAGGTTCACTTGCGCGAGTCTGACTGCCTGATGCTGGAATCCAATCACGATCTCGAAATGCTGAAGGTCGGGCCGTACCCGTGGCACATCAAGCAGCGCGTCATGAGCCGTACCGGTCACTTGTCGAACGACACGGTCAGCGAGTTCCTCGCCGATGCCGAAGCCTTCGATGCGCGCGCCCGGTACGTGGTCCTCGCGCACCTCTCGGAGAACAATAATAATCCCGACGTCGCCCGTATCTCGGCCCAAGAAGCCCTCGGCCGGCGCAGCGGCGCGGCAGCATTTTCCGGTGAACTGATCGTGGCCATGCAAACCTCGCCGCTTCCCACGCTGAATCTGTAGATGCTGAAAGTAGCAGAGGCTTCAGCCTGTGGTTTAGATCAGGCGCGCCCAAAAACGTGCAGCAAACTGAAACCCGCGCCACCGGAAACTCGCCCGAGCGCCCAGCCCTTCAGTGCGGTACGGACGCCTCATACACGCGGTACCAATCCTCGGCAATTTCGCGCTGCGCCTGTTCCAGAGTCAGGCTTCTCGAGCAAACCTCCGCATGAAGGTAATTCTCCACCTTATCCTTGGCGTGCGCGCCGCCGTCCGGAATGGACGCCTCATACGGTTCGGGCCACAAATTTTTCGGGTCGGTTGGGTTGCCGCCGAGCTCGAGCGGAATGAAATGGTCCTCTTCGTAGTCTCGCACGCGGGAATCCGAGTAGCCGTATTCGCCGATTTGCTCGACTTTCAAGCGATTGGTGTAACCGGCTTCCGGCCGGACGGACTTGGTGCTCCATCGCGGATTGCAGATCGTCTCGCGAATATTGTCCTGCGTGATCTCCGGATTAGTCGCGCCCGGAGTGCGCGCCCGATCGGGATAAATGTCCGGCGGCCCGGCGTGGGTTTGAACGGCTTCGCCGGATTGCGGAGAGAAATTTGACGGCGGAGAAAATTTTGTGCGGATGAACCACGCGATGAGCAGAAGCGAAACCAGCAGGATTAGAAGTGGAAGAGTGCTTTTGCGATTCCGCATCCGCTCCAGTCTAACTCAGGTGGGCAAGTGAGCGGTCACCCGGCCCGATTCCAGAAGTGACCGTCTCCCGGCATCAATCGCGGAATTCGGGTATCATCATCGAGGGAATTTTCTCCCGCCAATTATTCATTTATTTGCCGCGGCCGTACTCGAGGGCGCGTGCTTCCAGGAGATTCGATTGATTTCACGATACACGCGCGAAGAGATGAGCCGAGTCTGGAGCGACGAAGGCAAATTCCGCCGCTGGCTGGAAGTGGAGCTGGCCGCCACGGAAACGCTGGCCGAGACGGGCGTCGTCCCGCCGGCCGCTGCCGCCAAAATTCGTGAGAAGGCTCGCGTCGACGCGGGCGTCGTGAAACGCATCGAGGAACTCGAGGCCAAGGTCAAGCACGACGTCATCGCATTCACCATGGCCGTTGGCGAAACGATTGGCGATCCGGACAGCGCCCGCTGGCTGCACTATGGCCTGACTTCCAACGACATCGTGGACACGGCGCAGGCGCTGCAAATTCGCGAGGCCTCCCGCCTGATCGAGCACGGACTGGTGCGCCTGGGCGAGGTGCTCGATCGCCGCGCGCATGAATTCCAGCACACGCCGCAAATTGGACGCACGCACGGCATTCACGCCGAGCCCATCACCTTCGGGTTGAAGATTGCCAACTGGTTCGCCGAAAACCGCCGCAACCTCGAACGCTTCGGCCAGGCCGCCCGGCAAATGGCCGTGGGAAAAATTTCCGGCGCCGTAGGCAACGCCTCGCATTTGGGGCCGGATGTGGAAGCCTCCATCTGCAAGCGCCTGGGGCTCGATGTAGCTCCGGTCACCTCGCAAGTGATTCAGCGCGACCGCCACGCGCAATATGTTTCCACGCTTGCGATCCTCGACCGCGACGCTGGAAAAAATCGCCCTGGAAATTCGCCACCTGCAACGCACTGAAGTGCGCGAGGCCGAGGAGCCGTTTGGCGGCGAGCAGCGCGGAAGTTCGGCCATGCCGCACAAGCGCAACCCGGTATCGAGCGAGCAGATCTGCGGCCTCGCGCGCGTGGTGCGCGCCAACGCCGGCGCGGCATTTGAAAACATCGCGCTCTGGCACGAACGCGACATCTCGCACAGCTCGGTCGAGCGCGTCATCCTGCCGGATTCGACCATCCTGGCCGACTACCTGATCACGCGCATGACCGATATCGTTTCCGGAATGCGCGTGTTTCCCGAGCGCATGCGTCGCAACCTGGACGCCACAGGCGGCCTGGTCTTCTCCGGCCAGCTGCTCCTGGACTTGATCGAAGCGGGCGCGCCTCGCGAGGATGCTTACAAATGGGTGCAGGAACACGCCATGGCGGCCTGGGAAACGGAAACGAATTTTCGCCAGCGCGTGATCGCCGACCCGCGAATCAAGATTTTTCTGGATCGCAATGCCCTCGAAAACACGTTCGACCTGAACCGGCACCTGCGCTATGTGGACGCGATTTTTAATCGCGTTTTCAAATAAATTCCCGAAACAGTCCGACGCTGTCGATCAATTTGCGGGGGCGCTTCAGCCCGGCACAGACAGCTGTTTCATCTTGAACCGCGTCCCCGATGGCCGCCCCGTTTCATCTTGACGCCGCTCTGGCGCGCGCCGATGATGAAATTCCCTTCCTGTCGATCTCGATTCTGAACGCTGAATGGATCCAACATCTGGTCCGCAATCGATCTGGACTTGAGCGGAACCTGAACGGAACTTGACCTGAAACGGATTGCGAGCGGGAATCCGCATCCCTCCGCGCGTCCCGCCCCGCATCCACGGGAGGAAGCATGTCTGCGCTTACATCGCTGAAGGGAAACATTCTGGTGGCGGACGATAATGAAAGCATTCGCGAACCGCTGAGCGAACTGCTGCGCCTGAACTGCTACCGCGTCGTGGCCGTCGGGAATGGCGATCAGGCGTTCAAAGAAGCCTGTTCCCAGCCTCTCGATCTGGTGCTGCTTGACGTTATGCTGCCGGGCCTTTCCGGTTTTTCGGTGTGCCGCGCGATCAAGGCCCGGCCGGAGACACGTTTTCTTCCCGTGGTTCTGATCACCGGCCTAACCTGCGCGGAAGACCGTATCCGCGGAATCGAAGCGGGCGCCGATGATTTTCTGCACAAGCCGGTAAAGAAGGAGGAGCTTCTGGCGCGCGTGCGTTCGCTGGTGCGGCTGAAGCGCTATACGGACGAGCTGGAAAACGCGGAAACAGTTCTGTGTTCGCTGGCGCGCAGCATCGAAGCCAAAGACCCCTACACCGAGGGCCACTGCGACCGCTTGTCGCGCTCCACGGTTTCGCTGGCCGAAAAAATCGGATTGTCCGGAGAAGTCTGCAACGACCTGCGACGCAGCGGGATCGTGCACGACATCGGCAAGGTCGCCGTGCCCGAATTCGTGCTGCTGAAGCCCGGGCCGCTGGACGCCTCCGAGCGGGCGATCATGGAGCAGCACACCATTATCGGCGAGCGCATCTGCGCGCCGCTGAAATCCTTTCGCAACGTCCTGCCCATCATCCGCTGGCATCACGAAAAGCAGGACGGCAGCGGCTACCCGGATCATCTGAAGCGCCAGGAAATTCCGCTTACCGCTCGCATCCTGCAAACCGTGGACATCTACGATTCGCTTACCACCGATCGGCCCTACCGCAAGGCGCTCTCGCCGGAGAAGGCGCTCGAAATCATGTGGGAAGAAACGCGCCGGGGCTGGTGGGACCCGGATCTGGTGGCCGCTCTCGAAGGTTTGCTGGCGGAATCGCCGCTGGCGCTGGCCGTGGCGAATGTCTGAACAGGTCCAGGGGAGTCAGCCACAATTTTTTGTCATTCCGGGCCAAGCATGGCATGCCGAGCGAAGCGAGGAATCGGTCTTTTTTCTTTTATACCGACGAGATTCCTCGCTTCGCTCGGCATGGCAAACTGCAGGGCGCCTTTTCCTAAACTCGTAAAGCCGCCGGAAAAATAATGCGTCACACGCGTTGAACGTAGCGCGCTTCCGAGGTATCGACCTTTACTTTGTCACCCGTGTTTACGAACGGGGGCACCTGAATGGTCAGGCCCGTCTCGAGTTTGGCCGCTTTCATCACCGCGCTGGCGGTGGCTTTCTGCACGGTGGGCTCGGTATCGATGACAGTCAGGTCCATGGTGTCCGGCAGCACCACGCCAATGGCTTTGCCTTCGTAGAATTCCAGTTTCACGGTGGTGTTGGGAATCAGGTAATACACCGCTTCGCCGAGGACGTCCGCGCCCAGTTGAAACTGCTCATACGTTTCCGTATTCATGAAGTGGTAGCCTTCATTGTCCGAATACAGATATTCATGCTCGATCTCGTCGAAAATCGCGCGCTCGATGTCCACTTCAGCGCGGAACCGGTAGTCGATGATCGAGCCGGTGCGCAAGTTGCGCATCTTCGTGGCCATGGCCGCCCGCTTGTTGCCGGGCGTGCGGTGCTCGACGCTATGCACGGTATACAGTTCGCCCTCGTGACGGATGGTCATTCCCGGACGCAGTTGTGTTGCTCGCATTCGATTCGCTCCTGATGCCTACGGGGTCTTGCGGCAGGCGTTCCAGTCGGCTGCAATCTCGATTCAGGCAATCTGGGCGGTTAGGACTTGCCGGACCAAAAATGTGCCGTTCACCGAAAGATGATTATAGACGCCCTGCGCTCGGGTGGTCAACGGAAGCGCGGCCCAAAGAGCGGCCTGAACTCAATACAGTTTCCGGTTCGTCTTCGATTTCTCGGGGCCCTCGGTCATACCACAGGGTCGCCATGGATTTCCACCTCGCTCACGTCCACGCCGAGCGCTTCGGGCAACGGCAGCCTGCCCGTCCAGTTTGCCCAGCCCCAAAAGATGGCCGTTGTCGAACTCAGCAAGCCCGCGATGGTGCCGATCGTTCGAGGACTGTAATGCGTTGAGGCGATTCCCGCTCCCATCATGGAAAGCATCATCATCGTCCAGGTCAAGGTTTCAATCGTCGAAAAAACGCGCCCTCGAAATTGGTCCGAAACGGTTTTTAAAATGTACGAGTAGTTCAGAACCGAATTCACGGCCATCGCCGCGCGGGATACGAAGATAAAGAGCAGCGCCAGCTCGAACCGCTGCATCCGGCTGAACAGAATGTAAGCCCCGCCGTGAACCACGTAATCGATAAAGATCACCCGCTTGTAGTCGCCAAAAGAAATTCTTCTGCCCAGCCAGTTCGCAAACGTGCCGCCGAAAAGCAGGCCCAGCCCGGCGCATCCCCAGATCGTGCCGATGCCCGCGGCTCCGCGATTGAACACAACTTCGCCAAACAGCGTAAACAGGATCTGCGCCGCGCCGCCGCCCGTGGCCCATCCCACCGCGAGCAACGCAATCGCAAGAACCAGCGGAACCGAACGCATGTATCGGAGTCCCTCGCGATATTCATGCCACGGACGGATGACTTCTGTTTCGTTCAAGTCCCTGTGCTCGGCGCGGAATTGCTTGCCTGCCGGCGGCCGCAAATTCCAGATGGCCCAGGCCGAAAACAAGAAGGAAAGCGCGTTAAACGCAAACGCCCACTGATAGCCGATACCGACAATGGTGGCGCCGAGGAATGTCCCGATGGTCAGGTTGGTCCACTGCGTGGTTTGCGTCAGCGAATTCGCGGTATGAATTTCCTTTTCATCCGCGATCGTTGGCAGAATGGCGGAGCGCCCGGCGGTGAAGAATGGCGAGGCGACCATGAGCAGCGCGCTGAACGTATAGAGCAGCCACACTTCCTGAAGCCGGAAAGCCACGATGAATCCCAGCGCAACAACGGCCCTCATGAGGTCGCTGGCGATCATGATTCGCTTGCGATCGAAGCGGTCAAGCACCACGCCCGCCAGCGGTCCAATGGTGATCGCGGGGACGGCGCGGGAAAGCATGATGCCCATGACGACCAGGCCCGAGTGCGTCAAAGCCATGGCCAGGGCAAAAACAGCAATATTATTAAAGTTGTCTCCGATTTCGCTGACGACCTGACCCATCCAGGTATAGCGATAGTTGCGATTCTGGCGAAGAAGTTCGAGAAATTCGCGCATCAGTCCATGCGAGTCTGGCCGCGAAAGCGTTTGCCCCGCGAGCGTGCGATTCTGAGGCGAGCACAGTTCGGTTGCACGCTGAAAGTCTGGCATACTTCGCGTTCGCGCACACCCTGTTGATTGCCGGAATGTGACGGAAGCAACGCGGGGTCAATCGAGCTGCGCCAAGCGTATTCTGTGTCGGGCGCTTTCTCATCGTTGGATCTTTTCCGATCGCCTATCTGGGCCATCCGGAATTTCGGGAAAGCGGATTTACGCCGGATCCGAACACCTCGACTTCTGTGCGAATGACGTTCGTGGTGGAGTACAATCGCATGCATACCGTACTTAATGGAGGAACGATAAATGGCGGAACCGACGTACGACGAACTCAAGGCGCGCCTCGAAGAACTGGAAAAAAAAGCGGTGCGCCGCACCGGTGAGCTCGATTTCAAGGTAGGCGAGAAAGGCGGGGTGAGCGTTTACGGATTGGGCCGGTTCCCGGTCACATTGTATTACGAGCAGTGGAACCGCCTCCTCGAAGCGGCCCCAAGACTTCGCGAATTCCTGGAAGAAAACAAAAGCAGGCTGAAACTCAAAGAGAAATAATCGATCAGCCACGGAAGGCTTCAGAGGCTGCGAAAAAAGTGCTCGACTTTGTCATTCGAGCGGAGCGAGGCATCTCTCCTCGGCTTAACTATCAGGAAAGAAAGAGAGATTCCTCGGTCCGCTCGGTTCGCCGAGAACGTTCTCCGTGAACGGAATGACAAGAGGGTGGGCCGACTTTTTCCGCAGGCTGTTCAGCGCGTCTCGTTTCGATTTCCGCACTAAAAAAGAAAAGCTGACAGGTTGCCGCCCGTCTTACTGGCTTCTGCCTTCCGCCATGATTTTCTCGATCTCATCCGGCGACCGCGGCAGCCGGGCGGTCAGCTGTTTGTATCCGGTCGGCGTGACGAGCACATCATCCTCGATTCGCACGCCCAGATTTTCCTCCGGGATGTAAATGCCGGGTTCGATGGTGATTACCATCCCCGGTTCGAGCGGCCGGGCCGGCCCGCTCGGATCGTGCACATCGAGCCCCACGTGATGGCTCAGTCCGTGAATATAATAGCGGCCCAGGGATCTGCCTTCCTTATCCTTGCCGTGCGAATCGATGTAGTCCATGGCAATTTTTTGCAGGCTTGTAGCGGGCGGCCCGTACAGGGTCATCCCCGGTTTGAGCGCCTGCATTGCGGCATTCTGCGCCCCCAAAACGATTTCGTAAATTTCGCGCTGGCGCGCCGTGAATTTTCCGTTGGCGGGAATCGTGCGCGTGATATCCGAGGCGTAGCCCGAATACTGCCCACCCACGTCGAGCAGCACGATGTCGCCGTCCTCGATCCGGCGGTCGAGCTTGTTGTAATGCAGCACCGTCGAGTTGATGCCCGAGCCGACAATCGGCGCGTAGGCTTCCGTTTCGCACCCGGCATACGCATGGATCTCCACCATCTTGGCGGCCACCTGATATTCATACAGGCCCGGCCGCATCATCTTCATGGCTGCAAGGTGCGCGTCAATCGAGGGATCGATGGCCTTCTGAATCAGGGCCAGTTCTCCGGGCGATTTGATCGACCGCAGCGTCCCGATGTCCGGGGAAACGTCCTTGAGCGATGCTTGCGGCGCTGCTTCCTTCACCCACTTTGACCAGTCCGCGGCGTGCGGGTAACCGTCGTCGTGCGGCCCCGGCAACTCGGTGTAGATTACCGGATAATTTTTTGACAGCGCTGCCAGCGTATCGCGCAGCTTGCCGAACTCCTGGACGCTCGCGAAACCGGTCTTTTCCTGAATGCCCGGATCTTCGGGTCCCATGCGAGGGCCATTCCAGCGTTCCTCCTCGGGATTCCGCGGCGGGAGATACAGAATCTCGCGCGGCCCGGTCCAGCCTTTCTGCACCGCCGATTCAGGGACCAGCAGCATGGCCGCGCCCTCCTCATTGTGACCCGAGAGGTAATAGAAATTCTCTTCCTGCATAAAGACGTAGGATGGATTCGCTTCCTCGTGGCCGGTGTAACCGAACAGCACGACCGGGGCATCCAACGTGGCCACGAGCTTCGCGCGGCGTTCGGCAAACACGCTCAGCGGTTCGCGCTCCCAGGCCCGCAACATCGGCGCGGCACACGCCACCAGAAGTAGGGCGACCACACCACGAAGGATTGCGATTCGTCGATTCATTCGGGTCACCTCGCGCCGACTGCCGCAAAAAACATACCACGATAATGCCACGATAATGGTTGGATGCGTTCAGACTCTAAAGGGCCTCTCGCGGCGTCCGGGGTAGCCGACGCTGCTCTAACGCGAATGGTACTAGGAGTTCCGAGCCCATTCACCCAGAGGCGAGGAACTGGGGTGAATGCTGTAGATTTGTGCAGTTTTCAACAATTTCCACAACTTTTACGCGAAACCAGTGCTCCTCGAGATACATCACGGTTGTAACGCCCGGCTTTCCTCCGACAGGCCGGGCGATAAGAAAGGGGACGAATCGACCTGGATCGTCCCCTTCTCCAATCCCGCAGCTGGTCTGAAGCCCACGCGTTCGTACCAGCCAAATCAGCACGGGCGAAACGCCCCCGATTCAACCCGTGAGCGGTTAGGTCTCTCGAATTTCTGCCATTCCAGCCCGTACAACCAGCCAATTTGCCGTAGAATCAGACTGTAGGCGACACCGAGCCAGCACCTTGGGAATATGAACTACCTTAGTTACATCGTGGCGCTGGGCGTATGTTCCGTCGCGCTGGCGCCGTGGCTGGGCGTGGCGGCGCCCTCGGGCGGCCAGGGCTCTATCGTTACTGGAAACCCGTCTCCCAGCCCTGAGCAGATTCACGCCCTGATCACGCACGCGATCGAAAACCAGCACCGGGACGACCATGCGCTGGAGGAATTCGAACGCACCGAGCACGTGATCACCCGCCGGGGCGAGAATGCCGAGGTCGTTACCGACCTTACCGAGCGCCTCGTGCCCTCCGGAACCGGCACTGTAAAGCTGAAGCTGGCCGAAAATGGAGTTCCGGTCTCCGCGGAACTGTATCGCAGTGAGCTACAATTTGCCGTTTCGGCGCTCGATCTAGCTATGCACCCGAACGATCGCTATAAGGAAGATCTAGACAGATTCGACAAGAGACGCCGAGAACACGCCGAACTGGTGGATACCGCTACAAACGCCTTTCGCGTCACCTGGGCCGGACGCGAAACGCGCTCCGATTCAGCAGGCGGGCCGCGTACTCTGGTGAAGCTCCTCCTGGAGCCGAACCCGGACTACAAGCCGATCAACCGCTTCGCGGCCACTTTTGAGCACGTCCATGCCACGCTTTGGGTGGATGAGGCTCAGGCTCAATTCGCGCGACTGGAGGCTGACATTTCCACGGACATTACGTTCGGCGGCGGGCTTGCGGGAAAGGTTTATCACGGTGGCCACATCCTGATGGAACAACACGAGGTGGCTCCTGGCGTCTGGCTCCCGACGCTGTACAACTACGATGTGGACGGCCGCAAATTCATGTTTGCGTTCGGCATTCACGAACGCACGGAGATCAGCCGCTACCGCCGCGTGGGCCCACCATCGCGGTCGATCGGAATGATTCGCGGCGAATTGAATAATTTGACGGCAGCCGTCCCGGCGGCGAGCACCGCGAACGGTAAATAGCCTCTGGCGCGACGGGCGTCGGCCTTTCAGGTTAGATTTTTTGGCCGCCCGCCATTCAACGCACAGGTACAGGCTGAACAGCTTGTCCTACAGATTCCCCGTATCATTCCCGCTTCACTCCATATATCCGCAGGCCCTCGCCTGAATCCCTCCATGTAGAATTGAGGGACGGGCGGCAGGAGGTTGACGGGAATGCTCCGAAGGCATTTATTCATGGGGATTCTGCTATGTGCCGCGGGCTTTGTGTCGGCGGGCGACGCTGCTCAGTGGCCTAAAGTTGCCAAGCAGAAGCCGGGGACCCTGAGCGGCGAAGTGGTCGACGCGAAGGGTGCGCCGGTTGCCGGGGCCCAAATACTCTGGCAGAAAGCAGATGGTGAAACGCCGCACGTTTTACACAGTGACTCCCAAGGGCACTTCGAGGCTGGAACTTTGCGCTCGGGTTCCTACGATTTGAGGGCCTCGGCCGGCGGCATCTCCTCCGAATGGGAGCATAACGTGCTGGTGCGTCCCGGCACCGATTCCAATGTGACGCTGCGATTAACCTACAAAGAGCCCACGGCCGTGGTCCGCGTTGAATTGAAAGGCACGATGCGGGTGTGGGATGTGCCGGTGCCGGGAGCCGTGCCGCACGATTCCGCGGTCGATCCTAAGGGCGACATCTGGTTTACGCTCCAGGAGACCGGGCACATCGCACGGTTCGACCCGGATACGCAGGCCTGGAAACTCTTCAAGGTACCCACACCGAACTCCGGCCCGCACGGATTGGTTTCCGACGCCTTTGGCGACATTTGGTTCACGGAGAATTATGCGGGGAAGATCGGCCGGCTGGATCCCAAGTCCGGAGCCATCGCCGAATTCACGCCTCCCACGGCGAAGGATCCCCACACGCTGGTAATTGGACTCGACGGGGCTTTGTGGTTTTCGGCGCAGAATTCGAACGTGATCGGCCGGCTGGATACCGAGACGGGAAAAATCACCGAGTACGGCGTGCCAACTCAGAACGCGCATCCGTATGGGATTGTGGCCGCGGACGATGGCTCGCTCTGGTTTTGCGAATTGTCGGGCGGCAAGCTCGGGCGCGTCGACCCGGCCAGCGGGGCGATCACGGAATTCGCGCCTTCCGATACGCGGATCGAACCGCGGCGCCTGGCGGCAGTTAGCGGGGCGATCTACTTCACCGATTTCGGAGGCGGGCGCCTTGGCCGCCTCACACTCGGCGACAAGACCTTCAAGCTGTGGGATAGCCCTTCCGGACACAGTTCCGAGCCCTATGGCATTGCGGCTGATTCTTCCGGAAAAATCTGGTATGAGGAAAGCGCGGCAGGCGCAAACAAGCTGGTGCGCTTCGACCCTGCCGTGGAGATCTTCCGAACGTATCCCATGCCGGCGCCCAACTCGTCCGTGCGCAACATGGCGCGCGACGCCAAGGGTAGACTGTGGCTGCCTCTCTCGATGGCGGACAAGATTGCTGTGGTCGAGTAATCGTAAGACATAAGCTACTCCCAATCCTGAGACTTAGCTGTCGACGAATCGCGAATTTCCACGCATTCCACCTGGTACTAATACCAGCGACCCACGCTCGTTGGTCCGAGTAGTCTATTGAGCCTTCCCATTTGCACTGTAAAAATCGCTTTCAGAGTGGGTTGGGAGCTCCGCTGCGGGGACGACGGCCCCGAGAGATCGGGTACGTGAGCGTGCTACCCAACCCGCCAAGACCACTCGGCAGTTTCAATTTTTCTCCCATTTTGGCGTAGAAGCTCTAGCCGGTGCGGCTTTGCACCCGCAGTCGGACCACGAGCATCTGGGTAGAAATTCCTCGCATGAATGCGATCCGGAGTCGGCGCGGTCGCTAGCGCAGGCTGCGGAGGCGAGTCTTGCCACAGAATTTACAGATCGTTCATCTCATTCTGGTAAAACGTTTTGTGGAACAGTTCGTGGGAATATTCTTTGGCCTTGGTGAAGTCCCACCTTCAGGCATGAGAAAATAGCCAGGCTTTTTCCGGTAATTACATCTCCGGGGATCATCCGTTCGTCGTGGAGAACATGCGCATTCGCGGGTCCAAATTCGCGCCCTTGCTCCTGCTTTGGCTGGGGTTGTTTCTTGCCGCGCCGGCACTTCTGCGAGCACAGTACGCGCCCGCGGGTCAAGCCCCTGCGCCCCCGGCCGCGGCGCCGGGTGACGATACGGCCTCCGACGCTTCGCCAACTCTACTCCCGCATTTCGAGTCGGATCGCATCTGGCTTTCGGGACAGGCAAATATTGTTACGCAGTGGCATCCCGCGTTCCGTTCTCCGTACCAGGGTCCGAACAGCCTTTCGCCTGAAGCACAGGATGCGTCCTCCCGGGTGTTGACCCTGCTGACGGGTATGCGGATCAACAACAGTTCGGAAGTCCTCCTCGATATTCAGGAAACCGGGGGGCACGGAATTGGGGAGGCGCTAGGCCTTGCCGGCTTCACGAATCTGGATGTGGTGCGCAACCCGACGCTCAGCAAAGCCCCATACGTGGCTCGGGTAATGTGGCATCAAGTGATTGCATTGAGCGATGAGAAGGCGCCCGCGGAGCGAACGCCGCTGTCGCTTTTTTCGCAGTTGCCGGTGCGGCGCATTGAAATTCGTTTCGGAAAACTGAGCCTGGTGGATTTTTTCGATCTGAATACGTACGGTTCGGACAGCAATTTTCAGTTTATGAATTGGACTCTCGACAACAACGGCGCCTACGATTACGCGGCGGATACGCGCGGTTACACCTACGCCGCGATGGTCGAGTATGACGACCGGCGCTGGGCGGTGCGATTTGCGGAAGCGCTGATGCCCAAGGTGGCGAACGGCATCAATCTGGATGCCGACCTCGCCCGGGCCCATTCCGAAAATGTCGAATTCGAGCTGCACCATTCCTTCGAGCCACGCCGTGAAGCCGTAGTCCGCTTACTTGGTTATGCCAATCACGCTGACATGGGAAACTACAGTGTAGCCGTTGCTAATTTTCTCGCGGGCGATACGCCGGAGCCGGAAATCACAGCGCATCCTCTGCAAACCACCACGAAGTACGGATTTGGGACGAACATCGAGCAGCCGCTGACGGACTGGCTGGGCCTCTTCGCACGATGGGGCTGGAACGAAGGCCAGCACGAATCGTACGCCTACACGGAAGTCGACGAAACGGTTCAAGGCGGCGCAGGCCTGCAAGGGATCAAGTGGAAAAGAAAACTGGATCGCGCGGGGCTGGCATTCGTCTCCAACGGAATTTCGCGGGACCACCAGCAATATCTGGCGTTGGGTGGCGTCGGCTTCCTGCTGGGAGACGGCCGGCTGAACTATGGACGTGAGAATATCTTTGAGGGCTATTACACACTGCACGTGTGGCGCGGAGTCTTCACGTCATTCGATACCCAACACATCGACAACCCAGGTTACAACCGCGACCGCGGACCCGTGGTAGCTGCCGCATTGCGCCTTCACGTTGAGTTTTGAGTAGTGGCGGCGCAGCTTCCGCCTATCAGGCTTTCGCCACCCGCACACGCGCGACGCGTTTAAGCACGAAAAACAATCGAGACCTCCCGCGTCTCCGCGGCTAACGCTGAGAAGCTTTGCCCGAAGCCACCTGGGCATTGAAGTCCGCGGATTTGCGGCGAGGGATCGATAAGGAATTCCAATCGGGCCCGGCGAAATGTTTGGCGAGATAGACGATCTGTCCGATGTGGTAGGCATAGTGCGCTACCTGGCGGTGAATCGTCTGCATCACGGAATGCAGCTCGGTGCGGATATAGGCGGTGCGGGAAAGGTCAGCATCGGTCAGCGGGGCCAGCGCGTCAAACGCCAGCTTCCAACCCGACTCCCAGAGAGCGAGGATTTCTTCGCGCGTTTTCGGCGGCGCTTCAAATTCCGAGTCGCGATCGCGGTCGGGCTTTTCGCCATCGCTGGTGAGGAAATCGGTCCAGCGCGAGCGCATGTTGCCGCCAAGATGCTTCACAATGATGGCGATAGAGTTGGATTCCGCATCGATGGTTGCGAACAACGCATCGTCAGAGACCTGAGCGATGGCGCGGTCTCCCAGCCGCTTGTAATAGCGGAGCAGATCGACGGAATCTTTTAAACAGGAGGTGGTAAATTCCAGAGTCATGCACGAATTTTGCTGCGGTCCCGGGCGAAAATCAATAGGCTAAGGCGCAGGGCAGATGAGTTCCAGGTAGAGGTACACGTAGATGTCCCGAGATTCCAATTTAGGCGTAAAATAGCGCGATGCCGAAGAAGCCTGCACCGACAATCGAAGTTACTTGCCCCTGCTGCGAGGCCAAGCTCACGGTGGATACCGACCTTGCCGTGGTGCTCGCGCACACGGCGCCGATTAAGGCCGCGCCGGATGTGGACATCAGCGATGCGGCGCGCATCCTCGCCGATCAAGCCCAGAAGCGCGAGGATAAATTCCGCGATTCCTGGATGGCCGAAAGCAAGAAGGAAGACGTCCTGAACCGCAAGTTCGAGGAAGCTCTCAAGAAGGCCAAGGACCAACCGGCTGAGAAACCGCTGCGCGATTTTGATCTGTAGGCATTTCTTTTCACAAGCCATCGGTATGAAGATTATTCGATCCCGGCGGCACGGGCTTTGACTTACCGGGATCAGATACCGCCGGGCGCAAATCTAAACCCGTCAGGCTGAAGCCTATCCTGCTCGGCAACGCGGGCTCACATCTGGCATACTGAAAGCGTGTTACGAGCTCTCCGCTTTGCGGCGCTTCTCACGATTGCAGTGTTCGTTCTTCTGGATGCAAGCGGCGCCCGGCCAGATAACGCGACATCTCGAGGCATTCCGTCACAAAAACCCCAAAAGCTACCGCGCCCGGTTTCGCTGGGCCAAGGCCTGACGCTGGAGCGCGACCCGGCGTCAGGTGAATTGCGCGCGCGCGCGAAGGATTCTTCGCCGGCCTCGCCGGATGGCGCGATTCGTTCGCAGGTCACGCTCGTGCAGGTACCCTGCACGGTCGAGGCTCCCGATGGAACAGAGATGCGCGAACTCGGCCAAAAGGATTTCGATCTGTTTGAGGACGGCGCCCGGCAGGAAATCGCCTCATTCGACGCGTCGGCAACACCGGCCAGCATCGCTCTGGTGATCGATGCCAGCCCCAGCATCTTTCGCGAACTGGAGGAAATGCGCGGGGCGGCGCGGGCACTCGCCGAAAATATCTCGCCCGCTGACGAAGTTGCCGTGGTGTCATTTTCCGCGGACACGCACCTGGTCCTGCCGTTTTCAAGAAGTCGCCCGCTGCTGGACCGCACCATCGATTCGCAATATCTAGCGAAGGTGGAGAATTCTTCCGAATCGCAAATTTATGAATCCGTCTTTCTGGCGGCGCGCGAGCTGTTTCAGGGGCGCACGGGGCGCAAAGCGATTGTTCTGCTGACGGACGGTCAGGACAGCGGCCTAGGACTTTCCTGGGATCCGCGCAGCACGCAACCTGGGACGGGAGCAGCGGTGTCGCGCCTGGCGTTTGACGACGTAGCGCGGGAACTCGGCGCGGACGGCATCGCGCTGTTCATCGTCTCCACCGAAAATCGCCCGCGGGGGATGACGCCGGAGTGGCTGGAGTCGCACAGGGGCGAAATGCTGGTCACGGCGGAAGCGCGCAGGCAAGACATGCCGAACTATACCCTGTACCTTGCGGAGCTTGCCCGGCGCGCCGGCGGGCAGCTTTATTTCTTGCGCGAAATCGGAAATCTGGACGAAATTTACCGCCGCATCGCGCTGGCAATCAGCGCGCAATACACGCTGGGCTTTTATCCCACTGCAGGAACCGCGCGTCCCGGCTGGCGCTCCCTGCAAGTTGAGCTGGCGAAGGGAGCAAAAGTGCCTCCGGGCTCAAAGCTGACCTACCGAAGCTCCTACTATGTATCGGCCCTCCCGTAGGAAAGGCCTCAAGCTGCCATGGTTAAATGTAACGCGAGCAAAGCCCGCTGGATTTGAGGCATTGTCCTAAATTGACGAATCTGTTTCGGGGGTTATGATTTCGGAGGTCGGGGCTTCAGCCCCGACGAAAAGGATATTGAATCAGGGATTTAACCCCTGAAGTTTCAGGGGCTAAAGCCCACAATCAGACGGAGTTCGGAGGTCCGAGCTGAAGCTCGGACCTCCGAAGGAAAGAAAAAAAGAAAGAAAATTGCAAATCAGGACAGTACCGGATTTTTAGACTGGGTTCAGTGACGCAAACAAAAAAAGGCGCAAACCCATGCCCGCGAAAATCGAAGTTGAAAAACTTGATGCATCAAGCTTTCGCGTCCGCGTGATCGAGGCAAGAAGCCAAACGGCTCATCAGGTGACGCTCGATCCCAAGGACCACGCGAGGCTCACAGGCGGGGCCGTAGACGCGCAAGAACTCATCCGGAAATCATTTGAATTTCTATTGGAGAGGGAACCCAAGGAATCGATACTCGGCCGGTTCGATTTGGCGGTCATCAGCCGTTATTTTCCGGAATTCGAACGTGAAATAAAACGGCGGCTACCGTAGCCGGTTTGCAGCGACAAGAACGGGAAAATATCGGATCCCTTTCGACTTCAGGGTTTCACCGAAACGTCGTAATAGGCGATAGTACCGCCCTCGCCCCGGATGGGCTCGATGCGCACAATCTCGAACCGGCCGTGGTTCAGGTCCTGAACATTTTTCTGCACGGTCTCGTGCAGATCATGTTCCAGCTCCGGCGTGCGAATGGGAGTGGCCAACAGACGCGCATCGACGCGGTAGGTGGCGATTTGGCCCGGCGCCATGGCGCGCAATTCGACCAGGGACCTCGAGGGCGGCGGCCCGACGGTGGGCTGGTCGCTGTAGTGAATATAGAAAGGCGAGAACAGCACGAACAGCACGATCCCGCCAACCGCGAGATCGTACTGCCAAGTGCCGCGCTCGTACGACCAGAACACGCACCCGCACGATGGCTCGCCAGAGCGTACGCATGTCAGTCGGCTGGCACTCCGTCGACAATCACTCCGTCGCGCATGTGAACCACGCGACTCGGAATAAGCCGCGGCTTCCGGGTTGTGCGTGATCATGATGATGGTCTGGCCCAGTTCCTTGTTCAACTGGCGCAACATGGATAGCACAATTTCCGAATTTTGTGTGTCCAAGTTCCCGGTGGGCTCGTCCGCCAGGATGATCTTAGGTTCGTTGATGATCGCGCGGGCGATGGCCACGCGCTGTTGCTCCCCGCCGGACAACTCGAACGGCCGGTGCTTCAAACGCTCGGAAAGACCCAGCATGTTGGTGATGATTTCAAAGCGATGCGGGTCAAAACCGTCGCCGTGAATGTGTTGGGCGATGGCGATATTGCCTCGGGTGTCGAGGGTCGGCAAAAGGTTGAAGCGCTGGAAGACAAAGCCGATCTTGAGCCGCCGGAGCTTGGTGCGTTCCGCATCGCTCATGGTAACCAGGTCATTGCCGTCCACTAGGACGCGCCCGCGGGAGGCCTGGGCCAGTCCCCCGAGAACATAGAGGAGAGAGGACTTGCCGCAGCCCGACGGACCCATGACGCTGACGAACTCACCGGGCAGGACCTGGAAGTTAACTCCGCGCAGCGCCGGGACTTCCACCTTTCCGGCGTGGTAAAGCTTCCAAAGATTTTCCGTGACGACGATTGGCTCCACTCTCAAATTCCTTGTGGAAATCAGCGCTCTGGCAGGTCGAGGTATTGTAGTCGTGATTGGAGCTTCTGACTAGGGCCCGGTCGAACCGGCTGGTCGAACGGGCTTCAGCTGGTTTGAATTTCGGTTCGCATTCGGTTTTTTGCCTTTGGTTTCGTTCTCGCTGGTGCCACGTCTAAACCAAACAGGCAGAAAGCCTGTTCTACTGGCCTTAATCGTAGGAAAGGGCCTCGATCGCATCTTTGCGGCTGGCCAACCAGGCAGGGTAGCTGGCTCCCAGTAGGCCGCCTGCCAGAGCGATCAACGAAGACCGCACGATCCATTCGGGCGTGATCAGTATCGACAGCGTTGGAAACGAAGACAAAAAGATGGCCCGGCCCGCATAGCTCATGGCAATTCCCACTCCGACGCCAAGCACGCTGATGAATGCCGATTCGCCCAGCAGAGCGCGGATGATGTATCCCTTGGACGCGCCGATGGATTTCAAGATGCCGATGTCCCGCGTCCGCTCGATCACGGTTGTATACATCGAGAGCAGGATTACCAGAAAACCGATCGATACCCCCAGAGCGATCATGCTCTCGATGAAAGCATTCAGGCCCGGGAGGTTCGAGGCGTTCATCAGTGTCAAGAAATCCTTCAGCGGCCGAATTTCGTAGCCCGTGAAAATGGGGCGCATTTCATCCATTACGGTCTGGGTCAGGTCCGGGCGAGTGCATTTGATGAAGAAAACCGAGGCTTTGTCGGGCGATCCGGAAAGGTCCTGCAGGGTCGCCAGAGGCACGAAGAGGCGCGCGCCTTTGCCGTGCTCCACGATTCCGGCGACGTGAAAATCGTGATCCAGGACTCGGAAAGTGCTGTTGACTGTAATGTGCTTGGCTTTGGCCGCCCAGTCATCCACCAGAATGTCGTCGGGTCCCTGCATGTCATGGCCTTCGAGGAAATCGAATCCGCCCGACACGTCTCGAAACGATTTGGGATCGATTCCGTAGATGACGTCCACGCCGCCCGAGGAACTGAATTGCAGCAGGACCGGTGCGACCGCCTTCACATATTTGAGGTCGCGCAATCGATCGGCAATCTTGATCGGCATGGGCGCGCCGCTGAAAGCCAAAAAAACGGAGGCCGAGGGAGGTTGCAGCATGATGTCGGCGCCGATGCCCTCGATACGCTTGGCCGTCTCCTGCAGCATGCCGCTGGTGAGCCCGACGATCAGGATGACGAGGGCCACCTCCACTCCCACGGCAATCACGCTCACGATCGTGCGGATTGGGCGATGCAAAACGTTATTTACGATCAGCTGGCGGATCACGGACGCGCTCCGGAAGGTTGCTCGCCTACGTGGACAAGCTCGGTGCCCTCGGGCTGCGGCAGATCGAAGCGGTCCGGCGAAATCGGTTCGTTTAGAGTCAGCTTCAAAACCTTGATTTCAAGTTTGTAATCGTCCTGGGGACGCCAGATGTGAATGTCGCGGGGGAAAATCGGGCCTTGCTTTGCCGGCTGGCCTCCGGCCGCGTTATTACCCGGCACGGGCTCCCAGTCCGAATAAGTGATGTCGGCGTCGAGTTTTCCTCCCGTGCCAAACAGTTGCACGCGAGAGACACGCAGGTCGGTACGGCTGAACCAGATTTTCCGGGCAATCTCAAATTTTCCGACTTCGGCGTTGCGCAGCAGAGTCAGGATGTAATAGCGGCTCACGTTGAAGTCGAACTGCTCAAAGAGAACGTTATCTTCGGGCGTCAATTCGGGCCAGAAGAGCGCCTCGACGATGTGCTGCGGGCGCAGATTTTCAAGCGGCTTATTCGATCGGCGTGCGAGAGTGGTTGGCCCGACCAGAAAAGTGTTCTTCGAGGGAATATAGACCCGGAATTGGCTGCCGTTGCTGACCATATCGAAGATGTTTTTGCCCACCACGGGCGCCTGCCCGATCACGCGAATCGTCGCGGGGCGCTCGGCCAGGATGAAACCGGGAACATCATGGTATTCCTCGATGACGCCGCTGTAGGTGGTGCCTGTGCTGGGAATCAGATCGACGGTCGCCTGCAGGGTCTGCACCGACTGAACCTGTTTGTTGTAGCTAGCTACAAGATCCGCTTCGCTGGCCACCAGCTGAGGACGGATTTCTTCCTTCTTGACCTCGGTCCTTCGCTTGATGGTGATGCAGCCCGCCGCTTGCATGGCCAGAAATGACAGCAGCAGAAGATAGATACGCGGATTTTTCCTCAGTTTTCCTGCTCCCCCAGCGCGATTACTCAATCTAACAACCGCATACAAGGGTGTCAATTGAAACGCCGGGAATGGCTTACCAGGCCGGGGGAAGCGCATCCGACAGGATGGCTCCGCGCGGCCCTTTTCGCGACATTCGGGATGGGTTAGAGTTCAGGGATGCAGCGCTGGAGTGCATCTTTGGAGTCGGCCGAGGGCGAGGGAGATCGAGGCTGGAAACGCTTCTTTCCGCGTCTCTCCGGCAGGCCATTGGACCCCGCCGAGGCGTTCGACCAGTGAGGCATTTGAAATGATCCGGGGGACTTAATCGCTATTCATGAGTTCAATCGTGGAAATGCACGTGCTTTCAGGGATTGCGGATGATCGCGACGACCTGGAACTGTCGGTTGTCATGCCCTGCTTGAATGAGGCGGCCACCGTGGGCAACTGCGTCAAGAAAGCAATGGAGGCCATGGAACGCCACGGCGTCCGCGGAGAAATTATTATCGCCGATAACGGGAGCACGGACGGATCGCAAGAGATTGCCAGGGAGCTTGGCGCGCGCGTCGTGCCGGTGGAGAGACGCGGCTATGGCAGCGCCCTGCAAAGCGGAATTGCCGCGGCGCGCGGCGAATTCATCCTCATGGGCGATGCTGACGATACTTACGATTTTTCGCAACTGAACGAATTCCTCGCCAAGTTGCGCGAAGGATATGACCTGGTGATGGGCAACCGCTTCCGCGGAGAAATCCTGCCGGGGGCGATGCCGAGACTGCACCGGTATCTTGGGAATCCCGTCCTCACGGGACTCGGGCGGCTGTTCTTTAAAAGTCCGGTGGGGGATTTTCATTGCGGGCTGCGCGCGTTTCGCAAGGATGCCATAGAGCAGCTTGAACTACGGACGATGGGGATGGAATTCGCCACTGAAATGGTGGTGAAGGCCACCGCCTTCGGTTTGCGGGTAACCGAGATTCCCACAACGCTTTCGCCGGATCGCCGGGATCGCCCCCCGCACCTGCGCACCTGGCGCGACGGCTGGCGGCATCTGCGTTTTCTTCTGCTGTACAGCCCGCGCTGGCTGTTTCTGTATCCTGGGATTGCGCTGGTCGTTCTCGGCGTCATGTTCAACGCGGCGCTTTTGCCCGGGCCGAAGAGGATCGGAAACGTTGTGTTCGACGTTCACACACTCCTTTTTGGCGCCATGGCAATCCTGATCGGGTTCCAGTCCGTGGTGTTTGCGACGTTCACCAAGATCTTTGCGATTTCCGAGGGCTTGCTGCCGGAGGATCCGCGCCTCACAAGAATGTTTCGCTACATTACGTTGGAGGTGGGCCTCGTGGCGGGAGGGTTACTGATCCTGGCCGGGGCCGGGGCGTGGGTCTTGGGCCTGGAATACTGGCGCATCCGCCAGTTTGGAGGGCTGGATGCGGAAAAGACGCTGCGTATCGTGATCCCGGGCGTGGTGTGCTTCACGCTGGGATTTCAGGTTGTGCTTTCCAGTTTCTTTCTGAGCGTTCTGGGGATGTCGCGCCGATGACCGACGCGCGAGACCTCTTCGATCAATACGCACTCGCATACGAAGAAGCGCTTTCAAACGCCATCGCTCCCTCCGGAGAAAGCCGCGAATATTTTGCGGAGGGCCGAGTGGCGTGGCTCAAGCGCTGCCTGGACGAAATCAGTCAACCGGTCGATTCGCTGCTGGACTTCGGTTGCGGCGACGGAGCGACCATCCCGCTGCTTCTCAAGGCACTGAACGCAAAATCCGCAGTCGGAGTGGACGTCTCGGCCAAGTCTCTGGAGATCGCCAGGAAGCGCCATGCCAGCGGGCAGATCCGTTACGAGTCCATCGGAGAAATTCAGCCGTCCGGACAGATGGATCTGGCGTATTGCAACGGCGTATTCCATCACGTCCAACCGGCGCAGCGCGCGGCGGCGCTGGCCTTGGTCCGGCAGGCTTTGCGCGGCGGCGGTCTATTTTCTTTCTGGGAGAATAATCCCTGGAGTCTCGCCACGCGCTATGTGATGTCGAGGTGCGCGTTCGATCGCGATGCCATCACGCTATCGCCTCCGGAGGCGAGAAGGCACTTGCGGGAAGGCGGCTTTGAAATCCTGCGCACCGATTTTCGGTTTATCTTTCCGCGCGCCTTGCGGGCGTTCCGCAAACTCGAGGATTTGGTATATCGCGCGCCGCTGGGCACCCAATATCAGGTCCTATGCCGCAAAATACGCTGACGCTTCTTTCATTCCGCAGCCCTGACGGTCGAACGCTATGTAGCGCCTAGGTGCGGTAGCTCGCGTTGATGTGGACATATTCCTGAGTGAAATCGCAGGTCCACATGTGCGCCGAGCCGCGGCCGTTGCGCAGGTCGATGATCACGGAAACATTTTTTTCGAGCAGGCGGCGGTGCGCGGCGCGCTCATCGAGCGGCAGCGCGATCGAGTAGGATGAGCCCTTCGGAGGACCATACATTTTTATGTCCCCGAGCCAGATTTCGGCGTGGTCCGGATTGAAAGGAACTCCGGAGCGTCCCGCGGCGGCCAGGATGCGTCCCCAGTTGGGATCGGCGCCGGCGATGGCCGTCTTCACGAGCGCGGAGAGAGCAATGGTCTCGGCAACTTTCTTTGCGGCGGCGTCGCTCGGCGCGCCGCGCACTTCGACTTCGACGAGATGACTTGCGCCCTCGCCGTCTTCCACAATGCCGATTGCCAGCGCCTTGCAAACCTGCTCCAGCGCGCCAACGAATTTCTTGTAATCCGCGCCGCCGGCCTTGGTAATTTTCTTCGCGCCACTGGCGCCATTCGCAAGCACCAACAGAGTGTCGTTGGTGGAGCTGTCGCCATCCACCGTGATGCAATTAAACGTGCGGTTGACGACCTCGCGCAACGCGCGATCGAGGACGGCGGGCGCGACGGCGGCGTCCGTGACCACGAAGGAGAGCATGGTGGCCATATTGGGGTGAATCATTCCGGCGCCCTTGGCGCATCCGACGACGCGGACGGTCTTCGCCCCTGCTGCGCCGCCGATGCGGCAGCTTGCGGCGGCGCGCTTCGGTCGCGTGTCCGTGGTCATGATGGCGCGCGTCAGGCCGTCGAAGGCGCGTGGCGATTTTTCGAGCGATTCCGAAAGACCCGGCGCCGCCTTCAGGATGCGCTCGACGGGCAGCGGCACGCCGATTACTCCGGTGGAGCAAACCACTACCTGCTCGGCGCGGCAGCCAAGGAGTTGCCCAACAAGATCCGCCGTGGCCCGCGAGGCAACCAGGCCGCCGGGACCTACCGAACAATTGGCGTTTCCGGAATTCACAATGACAGCGCGCATCGCCGCGGCCGACTTTCGCACGTGCTGGCGCGAAAGGACCACGGGCGGAGCCTGAACGAGATTTTGGGTGAACACCGCCGCAGCCGACGCCGGGGGATCGGAAACAATTAACGCCACGTCCAGCGTGCCCGTGTGGCCGCGCTTTTTAAGGCCGGCGGAAGCCGAAGCAAAACGAAACCCGCGCGGCAGGGCGCGGGCCGAGAGAGGTTCGCTCATTTTTTAATTCACCATGAAGAATTTCAGTTCTGCTGTAGCTCGGGTTTTCCGACCCGAGAGTCTTCTTTCCGTTGCGGAAAAACTTCGCCTCTGAAGAGGCGAGCTACAAAATCCATTTACACCAGCGCGAGCGCTTTCGTTGCGCCATTCAGGATCGGCAGCAGGTCGCGGTCGGGCGAGATTACCGCCACCGTGGCGATCAGGTTGCACTTGCGCTCCTTGGGGCAGGTGGCACAATCGCGCTCGATTTTTTCCGGCACGATTTGCCGCGGACCAGGCGTGAATCCGTAGCGCGAGAAAAACTCGGGACGGTGCGTCACGGCAAACAGCCGCGCGATCTTGCGCCGCCGCGCTGTGTCCATGGCCGCCTTCATCAAGCGGTCGCCAACGTTGCGGCCCTGTCCGCGGGCGTCGGGAGCGACCGCGAGCGAACGGATTTCGGCAAGGTCGGAACCGTATGGCTCCAGCGCCACGCAGCCGAGAACTTTTTCCCCGCCGTTGCGCTTCTCGACCAGCACCAGAAACCGCGCGATGTGCTCGCGGATCTCCGCCTCGGTGCGCGGGAGCAAAAGCCCCTCGCCGGCATAGTGCGCGATCACGCGGTGCACGGCGGCCGCGTCGCTCATTCGCGCCGTGCGCGCCCTCATGATTTTTTCTCCAGCGCCGCGAGGCGCTCTTTCGCGGCGGCAATCGCGTCGCGGACGCGCGCGGGAGCCGTGCCGCCCTGCACATCTGGACCCGCCAGAGCGGAATCCAGCTTTAACGCATCGTAAAAATCCGGCGCGAAGAGCGGAGAATATTTTTGCAGCGTTTCGATGGGCAGACTGGAAAAAGATTTACCGGCGCGCTCGCCTTCACGAACGATTTGCCCGACAATTTCGTGCGCCTGGCGAAACGGAGCTCCGCGGCGGACCAGGTAATGAGCCGCTTCCGTGGCCAGCAGCGCCGGATCGGAGGCCGCCGCCCGCATGCGGGCTTCGTTTGGCCGCGTTGCGGCGACCGCGCCCGCGGCGATGGTCAGCATGGCGATCGTCTGATCGTGAGCGGCGAAGACGGGCTCTTTATCTTCCTGCAAATCGCGCTGGTAGCTCGACGGGAGTCCCTTGAGCGTGGTCAGCAGCGTGTGCAGAGAGGCGGTGACGCGGCCCGTCTTGCCGCGTAGAAGTTCCCAGGCGTCGGGGTTCTTCTTCTGCGGCATCAGGCTGCTGCCCGTCGAAAATTCGTCAGGCAGAACGATGAAGCCGAATTCCTGCGACGCAAACAAAACGAAATCCTCGGCCAGGCGTGAGAGGTGCGTGGCGATGACCGCCAGCGCATAAAGATAATCGAGCGCGAAGTCTCGATCGCTGGCGGCGTCCAGGCTGTTGGCCGTGGGCCGTGCGAAGCCGAGCTCGCGCGCGATCGCACCGCGATCGATATCCAGCGCGCAGCCTGCCAGCGCGCCTGAACCCATCGGGCAGGAGTCGGCCATGGCTTCCGCGGAATCGAGGCGCATCGCATCGCGGAAAAACGCCTCGGCATGCGCCAGCAAAAAATGCGAAAACAGAATCGGCTGCGCGTGCTGCATATGCGTCATGCCCGGCATCGGGATGCCGAAAGCTTTTTCGGCCTGTCCCACGAGCGACGCAATCAATCGCGACACAGCCACTCGCATTTCTCCCGCGGATTCCATGACGAACATGCGGAAGTCGGTGGCCACCAGTTCGTTGCGGCTGCGGCCCGTGTGCAGCTTGTATCCGACCGATCCGAGATATTCGACGAGCGCCGTTTCGACAAAATGATGAACGTCCTCGGCGGGCGAGCCGCCCAGCCACGCAAAATCGTTTGCCGCGCGCTCGGCAATTTTGTCCAGAGCGGTGAGCGTGTCGCGCATTTCCTCGACCGAAAGTATGCCCGCCGATTCAAGCGCGCCCGCCCACACCCGGTCCACGGCCAGCTCATAGGGCAGCAAGCGGCGGTCAAAGGAGAAGGACCGTTGAAACTGGTAGAACAGTTCGTCGGGAGCGCGGTCAAACCGTCCGCCCCACAATTTTCCTGACGGGTGTTCTTTGGGTGTGGCGGTCACCGTGGTTTCGATTCCTCCGGAATGGTGATGGGCAAGGCAAACAAATTGATGAAGCCTTCAGCGTCCTTCGGGTTGTAACCCGTCATGGCAAAACTCGCCAGGCCCTTTCGATAGAGCGAATAGGGAGACACCCGCTTGGTGACCGAGACATTTCCCTTGTAGAGTTTCAGGCCCACCGTGCCGGTGACGCGCTTCTGCGCTTCCGAGAAATAGGCGTCGAGGGCTTCGCGCTGCGGCGTGAACCACGCGCCGTAGTAAACAAGTTCGGCGTAGCGCAGCGACAGGGCCTCGGAATAATGCGCGGTTTCGCGGTCCAGGCACAGCGTCTCGAGCTCGCGATGCGCGGCGACCAGCAGCGTGCCGCCCGGCGTTTCGTATGCGCCGCGCGACTTGATGCCGACGAGCCGGTTTTCGACCAGGTCAATGCGGCCGACGCCGTGTTCCGCGGCAATTTCGTTCAGCTGATCGAGCAGCGCAACGGCGGAACGCTTCTTGCCGTTCACGGACACCGGCGTGCCGGCATCGAAACCGATTTCGACGACTGCCGGCTTGTCGGGCGCTTTCTCCGGCGAGGCAATCCACTGCCACATCGCTTCGTCGGGCTCATTGGCGGGATCTTCGAGCACTCCGCCTTCGTGGCTCAAGTGCCAGATGTTGCGGTCACGCGAATAAATGTTGGCCTTGGTCTGCTCGACCGGCACTTTGTGCGCGTTGGCATAGGTGATGGCGTCCTCGCGCGAGTTGATGGTCCACTCGCGCCACGGCGCGATGATTTTTACTTTCGGCGCAATGGCCTTGTAGGCCAGCTCGAAACGCACCTGATCGTTGCCTTTGCCCGTGCAGCCGTGGGCGACGGCATCGGCTCCTTTTTCCAGGGCGATTTCCGCCTGGCGCTTGGCGATCACCGGACGCGCCATCGAAGTACCCAGCAGATATTTGTGCTCGTATACCGCGCCGGCGCGCAGCGTCGGCCAGATATACTCGGTCAAAAATTCGTCGCGCAAGTCTTCGATCGTCGCCGAAGACGCGCCCGTCGCCAGCGCTTTCTTTTTCGCGGCTTTCAAATCTTCCTGCTGGCCGACGTCGCCGATCATGGCAATCACTTCGCAGCCGTAGGTTTCCTTGAGCCAGGGAATAATGATTGACGTATCAAGTCCGCCTGAATAGGCGAGAACGACTTTCTTTGGCACCGGTTGTCCTTTCAGCTTAGGAGCATCAACAGGATGGCTTTCTGAACGTGCAGGCGGTTTTCCGCCTCGTCAAACACGATGGATCGCGGCGATTCCATAACCTCGTCGGTCACTTCCGAGCCGCGATGCGCGGGAAGGCAGTGGAGGAACACGGCGTCGGGCGCGGCCTGGGACATCAGTTTGGCGTTGACCTGATAGGGCGCGAAAATAGCGGCGCGGGCTTCGGCTTCGCTTTCCTGGCCCATGCTGGCCCAGACATCCGTGTAAACGGCTTGCGCGCCCGAGACGGCTTCCTCGGGAGCGCGGAACAATTCGATGGTGCCCTGCGTCGCGGCCGCGTCGCGGCGCGCGGCCGCCAGAATATTCGCGTCCGGTTCAAAACCCGCCGGCGTGGCAATGCGCACATGCGCGCCGACGCGCGCGCCGGCCACCATCAGCGAATGGCAGACGTTGTTGCCATCGCCCACATAGGCCAGCTTCACTCCACGCGCGGCGCCGAATTTCTCCTCGATGGTGAAGAAATCGCACAGCGTCTGGCAGGGATGATAGACGTCCGAAAGCGCGTTGATCACCGGAACGGTCGCATGCGCCGCGAGAATTTCCAAACCGTCCTGCGAAAATACGCGCGCCACAATTCCGTTCACCCACCGCGAAAGGCAGCGGCCGACGTCGGGAATCGACTCGCGGTCGCCGAGATGCGTGTCCGCGTGGTCGAGATAAATGGCCGTGCCGCCCAGGCTGGCAATGCCCACTTCAAACGTCACGCGCGTGCGTAGCGACGGCTTTTCAAAAATCATGGCCAGAAAGCGGCCTGCCAGCGCGGACTTGTAGCGTTCCGGATGCGCCTTAACGTCCACGGCCAGGCGAAACAATTCCTGGACATGCGCGGCGCTCCACTCCGTGCCGGTCAGCAGATCGGAAGAAAGACTCAACGGTTGGCTCTGGGCCTGGACTTGCGCATTCATGTTTACCTCGCGGCCGCCAGCGTCAGGGCTGCGACCGGGGCGGGGGCTACGGCCGCTGACTTGGCGGGCCGCTCGGTCCCGACGAGGACCGATTCGATTTTCGAGAGACCTTCCTTCACCTGCTGCACCGTCAGGATGAATGGCGGCAGGAGGCGCAGGATGTGATCGTGCGTGCAGTTGATGAGCAGGCCCTGCTTCAGCGCTTCGGCAACATACGCGGCGCCTTCGACATCCAGATCGACGCCCAGCATCAGGCCTTCGCCGCGAACTTCGCGGATGAAATCGAATTTCGCGGCCATTTTTTTCAGGCCGGCCTTGAGCTCGGCGCCCCGCGCGCGGACGTTGGCGAGCAGGTGCCTGCGCTCGACGGTGTCCAGGAACGTCAGGCCCGTCGCGCAGGTCAGCGGCCCGCCGCCAAACGTGGAGCCGTGAAGACCGGGCGAAAACGACGCGGCAAATTCTTCCCGCGCGAGAAACGCGCCGAGCGGCAGGCCACCGGCCAGCGGCTTGGCCACGATGACGATATCCGGCATTCCCTCGAGCCGCTGGTAGGCGAATTCCTTACCCGTTCGCCCCAGACCGCACTGAATTTCGTCGGCGATCAAAGCGGCGCCATGCTGCGTTGCCAGTTCGCGCGCTCGAGTCCAGAATGCGTTGCTGATCGGATAGATTCCGCCCTCGCCTTGAATCGGTTCGATGATCACGGCGCATACCTCGTCCGTGAATTTCGCTTCCAGGTCGGCTACATCATTCAGGGCCACGAAGTCCACGCCCGGAACGAGCGGCTCGAAAGGCTCCCGGTACTTCACGGGATGGGTGATCGACAACGCGCCGAACGTGCGTCCGTGAAAAGAGTGCTCCAGGGCCAGAAAACGGGTTTTCGCGGCGCCGCCGGACTTCTTTTTGGCGGCGATGCGCGCCAGTTTCAGCGCGCCTTCCACGGCTTCGGAACCACTGTTGGTAAAAAAGGCGCGATCCATTCCGGACCACTTGGCGAGCTTCGCCGCAAGCGGCCCCTGGAACGGATTGTGAAAAAGATTGGAGACATGAACGGCTCGGCCCGCTTCGCGCCGTATGGTTTTCACCAGATCCGGATACGAATATCCAAGCGCGTTCACAGCGATGCCGCCCAGAAAATCGAGATACTTCTTTCCATTTTGATCGAAAACGTAGCAGCCGCGCCCGTGCGTGAAGATCATGTCGGAACGCTTGTACGTGTTCATCAGGTGCCTGGAAGCGTCCTTGAGGACCGCGTTGGACACGAGGACGGAACCGGATGCGGCCTTCTTTCCGTTTTTTTTCACCAGTTTTTTGGACGCCGATTTCACTGCGCCACTCCGGTGGTGCTCGCCGGAAATTCGGACGTCACGCGCGTGCCGGGAAACCGCGCGCCATTCGCCGCAGCCAGCAATCCCTTGGGGACCGAACCGCCGACGATGCGCACTTCCGCAACGCCCGCGTTGAGCGCGCGCTTGCAGGCTTCCAGTTTCAGGATCATTCCTCCCGAGACTTTATTCTGCCGGATCAGGTCCTCCGCATCGCCCGTCGAAACGACTTTCAACACCTTCGAGCCGTCCAAAACCCCGGCCACATCGGTGAGATAAATCAGGCGGTCGGCATGAATGTATTCCGCGCACGCCGCCGCCATATGATCGGCATTGATGTTGTAAAGTTCGCCGTCCGCTCCGAGACCCATGCAGGACGCCACGGGCACGATTCCCGATTTCCAGAAGGATTCGAGAATTTCCAGGTTTACGCCGGTCAAGTAGCCGACGAATCCGAGGCCGCCGATCACTTCATCGTGCATCATCGGCTCGGCCAGAAAGCATCCGGCGTCGGACGCGCAAACGCCCACGGCCGGCTGTCCCGCGGCGGAAATGGCGCCCGCGAGGCGCTTGTTCAGCAGGCCGCCGAGAACCATCACGGCAACGTCGCGCGTCTCGCGATCGGTCAGGCGCAGCCCGTTAATAAATTTGCTTTCGATTCCCATGCGTTTCAGCGTGGCGGTGAAAATTTTCCCGCCGCCGTGCACTACCAGGATTTCATGGCCCTGGTGGGCAAGCTGCGCCACCTGACGCGCCAACGTTTCCATCGCCGCCGCATCATCCAGTAATGCTCCCGCAACTTTGACCACTAATCTCATCGGAGTCCTGTTGCCTCCTCGATTCCCATCATCAAATTCATGTTCTGCACAGCCTGGCCTGCGGCGCCCTTGCCCAGATTGTCGAGGCAGCTTACAACCGCGAGGCGCCGCCCCGCGGGATCGAGCGCAAATCCGATATCGCAAAAATTCGTGTGCGCCACATGCTGCAGCTCCGGCAATTTTCCGGCCGGCCAGATGCGCATCATGGGACGATCCGCATAGAACGCGCGGTACAGCGATTCAACTTCCTGCGCGGTGTGCGGCTCCGCAAACCACACGTACAGAGTGGATAGAATTCCGCGCGCTACCGGCAGCAGGTGCGTCGTGAAGACGATGTCCTCGCCGGCGATCCCGGTGTGGTCGGTCACTTCCGGCGTGTGCCGGTGCGAAAACAGGCCGTAAGCGCGGAAGTTTTCGTCCACTTCGGCGAAATGCAACTCCTTCTTCGGTTCCTTGCCCGCGCCCGTCGCGCCGGACTTGCAATCGGCCACGATGCCGCGACCGGTGGCGATCCAGCCCGACTCCACCAGAGGCCGCAGCCCGAGAATCACGCTTGTCGGATAGCAGCCGGGATTCGCGACCAGACGGGCGTCCGGCAATCGATCGGCATAAAGTTCCGGCAAACCGTACACGGCCCCTTCCGCCAACTTCTTTGGCGGCGCCGGCAATTTGTACCATCGCGCGAACGTTTCCGGATCGTGGAAGCGGTACGCGCCGCTCAGGTCCACCACCCGCAGGCCCGCCTCCAGGAGTTGTGGCACCGTTTCGAGCGAGGCTTCGTGCGGCGTCGCGAGAAAAACGGTTCCCGCTCCGCTGGCAGCCACGGCGTCGACCGAAAACGTCTTGCAAGGCGCTTCGCCCCAGCCGCGCAGGCGCGGAAAAATCTCGGTGAGGCACTTCACGTGCGCCGAACTCTCGCGCAAGTAAAAGGTTGGCTTTTGAATTTTGGGGTGGCGTAGGAGAAGTTGGGCCAGCTCGAAGCCTGCATAGCCCGTCGCTCCGACTACGGCGACCCGTTGCGGGTCGTTCATCGGAGTAGATCCTCCATGCGTTTCTGGACAACGGCGCGCGCCTGGCGCGACGGCGTGATCACCACCACGGTGTCGTCCCCGGCGATTGTCCCGGCCACTTCCTTGAATCTTTCGGCGTCCAGCGCCGCGGCCAGCGGCTGCGCTCCCGAGGGCGGAGTCTTGAGCACCAGCAAGTTGAAAGCGGGGCGAACGTCCACGAGAAAATCGCGCAGGGCGCGGGCCAGCGGCGGCATCGGCGCCGCGGCTTCGGAGCCGTTAGAGAGCGGCTTGTAGCCCGCGGCGGTCTTGACCAGCTTCAGCTCGGACATATCCCGCGAAAGCGTTCCCTGCGTCACACGGACCTTCATGTGCGACAGCCTGCGCCGCAGTTCGTCCTGGCTCGAGATGGGTTCGCTCGTGACCAATTTCAGAATCTGTCCTTGCCGGAATTTCTTGTGTACGTTCAGTGCCATGGTCGAATTAAATTTATGCACCCACTTGCATAATTATGCGCGTCGCTTCCGGTGGCTGTCAATTCTTTTTTGTTACTTTTCTACACGGCCGCTGTTTCCAGCCGCACGCACCCTCCATTGACGCCCCGCGCACCGTGCCGTAACATTTCCGCGCCCGAATAAAGCCGATGCCAGCGTCCACGGATTCCCGAAAATTCGTTCTGGCGATCGCTCTCTGCGCTGCTGCGGCTTTGTGCGGCTGCCGCGGCAGCCAAAAAACGAGCGCGCTGCCCAAGGGTGCCGGGCCCTCGCAAACATCCGCTGACGAAAAGCTCGCCGAGCCTTCTCTCGAACAGCAGACCGAGCAAAAGTTGGATCCCTTGACGAAAGAAGATGTGGAACTCTATCTGAAAGTGATGCGCGCGGCGGCACAACGCGATCGAAATCTGACGCGGTCCGATCGAGCCGCGCTCGATCGAGCCAGGCAAATACTCGCCGGCAGCGCGTCCGGCCGCGTGCCGACACAAGCCGACGCAAGAACACTTGAACAGGCAAACCTCGTGGCGCTAGCCATGGATCAAATCGTCGCGCAAGAGATGAAGCTGGATGGACGCGCCTACCGCGGCATCTCCGAAGCGATAGAAGCCGCGGTATCGAATCCCGCCCAGGGCGCTGCTGCCAACGCCGCTTCCGGCGCCGGCAGCGCAGCGGATTCGGCGAATGCCCGGACGCCGCTCGAAAAACGTTTCATCGAAGTAAACACCGCAAACGAACGTTTCCTCGCGCCGTATCGCGAGGAAGTTCTAAAACTCATCGCCATCGTGCGTAACCCTGCCAACCTTCCGAAATAGCCGGGCGCAGGGTTACTCCCTTAAGTAGCACAGGCTTCAGCCTGTGGGTGTTCTGCCCGCCGAGAACAAACCCGCACACAGCTTGAAGCGCCCGCGCCACGAGCCCCGTGTGTCGATTGCCTATTTCAATCCGCAAAGTTGAGGCTTGCCGAAGTAGAATGTATTCTCCGTTCTATGAGCGAAGTTCCCACTCGCGAGTCGCCGGCAACTTCCTCCGAGGCACAGCATCGCGCCCTGCTGGAAGTGGCCGAAGCCATCGCGCAGCACCGCGATCTTGGCGAGCTGTTCCACGAACTCGCCGAGCGGCTGCACCGGGTCGTTAAATTCGAATACCTGAACCTGATCCTGCACGATCCGGTGCGCAACGTCATGCGGCTGCACATCCTCGAATCGGAAAAGTTCAGAAAATACGGTCCCGGCAGCGAATTCACAATGGGAGAGACGCCATCCGGATGGGTTTGGGAGACGCAGCAGCCGTTTATTCTGGATGATATTGACAAGGAAACGCCTTTCCCCGCCCTGCTGCAAACGCTGCGCGAAAATGGAGTGCGATCGGTTTGCTCGCTGGCCCTGACCACCGCGCAGCGGCGGCTGGGCGTAATGAGCTTCGGCCGCGGCACGCCGCACAATCATTCCGAGGACGAGGTGGCGTTCCTGCAGCAGGTGGCGCGGCAAGTAGCCGTCGCGGTCGATAACGCGCTGAACTTCGAAAGCGCCCAGGCCTACCAGCGTCAATTGGCGCGGGAGCGCGACCGCTTGCGCGTGCTGCTCGAAGTGAATAATGCCATGATCTCCAAGCTGGACCTGCACGCCCTGCTGAACGCGATTTCCGCTTCTCTTCGGCGCGTGATTCACCACGAATATACGAGCCTGGCATTATTCGATCCCGCGACGAACGACATGCGCGTGCTGGCTCTCGATTTTCCTCAGGGCAAGGGACTCATCCGAGAAGAGATGACCGTGCGCCTCGATGGATCCATGACCGGAAAGGCCTTTCGCTCCGGCCAGCCATTGGTACTGAACCATTCGGAAATGGAAGAATTCGATTCTCCGACTTCGCGCCTGATGCGCGATGAAGGCGTGCGCAGCGTCGTGTGCATGCCTCTCATCACCCACGATCGCGTTCTGGGCACGCTCAGCCTGGCCAGCCTGCGCGACGGCGCCTTCCAACAGGGAGATGTTGACCTGCTTGTTCAGGTCGCCGGGCAAGTGGCCATCGCCGTCGAAAATGCGCTGGCCTTTCAGGAAATTGCCGTACTCAAGAATAAGCTGGCCCAGGAAAAACTCTATCTGGAAGACGAAATACGCTCGGAAATGAATTTCGACGAAATCGTCGGCGAAGCTCCGGCCCTGCGCGCCGTGCTGAAACAAGTGGGCACCGTAGCTCCGACCGATTCGACGGTGCTTATCACGGGAGAAACAGGCACCGGCAAGGAGTTGATCGCCCGGGCGATTCACAATTTGAGCCCCCGTCGCGAACGCACGTTCGTCAAAGTGAATTGCGCCGCCATTCCCACCGGACTCCTGGAATCGGAATTGTTCGGGCACGAGCGCGGCGCGTTTACCGGAGCGATCGCGCAACGCATCGGTCGTTTTGAGCTGGCGCACGGCGGCACAATTTTTCTCGATGAAGTCGGCGACATTCCGCCCGAGTTGCAGCCCAAGCTTTTGCGCGTTCTTCAGGAACAGGAATTCGAACGGCTGGGAAGCACGCAAACGATCCGCGTGGATGTCCGACTGGTGGCCGCAACCAATCGCGACCTCGCGGAGATGGTCGCCGCAAGAACTTTCCGCAGCGACCTTTATTACCGCTTGCGCGTGTTCCCGCTTCATATGCCGCCCCTGCGCGAACGGCAGGAGGACATTCCCGCGCTGGTGCGCTACTTCGTGGAAAAGCATGCGCGGCGAATGAATCGCTCCGTGGAAACGATTCCTGCGGAGACCCTCGAGCTTCTGGTGCGCTACCCGTGGCCCGGAAATATCCGCGAATTGGAGAACCTGATTGAGCGCGCGGTGATTGTCTCGCCCGGCCCCATGCTTCACGTCCCGCTCAGCGAGGTGAGACACTCCGCCGAACCAATGCCTGACAACCTCACCCTCCAGGCAGCCGAGCGCAATCACATCCTCAAAGCTCTAGAAGCGACGAATTGGGTGCTCGCCGGCCCCCGGGGAGCCGCCGCCAGACTGGGAATGAAGCGAACCACGCTGCAGTCGAAGATGCGCAAACTCGGCGTCAGGCGAGGACGCCAAGACTAGTTATCTGCCCTTATTTCGGCATGTGCCGATATTCCGGCAATCCTCGTTCTTATTTCCTGCCGAACGCGTTCATTCGGGGACTTATTGCGTCCGTAATACAATATAAGTGCTGACCTTAATACTCGTGTCTCTATTTCGGCACTTTGGCGAGCAACCTGCTAACTGCTATGCTAGTATCTGGTTCCGGAAAGCGGGAGCAATGCTTAGGGTGACCATCAGACAGGCCGAATCGGGCGACATTTGGGAACTCGAAGGACGTCTGGCGGGGGAGTGGGTGAACGAACTTGAGCGTTGCTGGAAGGAGCGTCCGGTGCCGGCCGGCGCTTCTCTAGAAGTTCACTTGAAAGCGGTGAGTTTTATTGACGTCGCAGGAAAACGATTACTTTCGGAAATGCACGCAGGTGGGGTTGCAATTCGAGGATGCGGCTGCATGTCCAAGGCGGTTGTGGAGGAGATTACACGACAGGCGGGCGCCAATTAGGGTTCGCGTTGGTTTTTTTTCGGGGCGGTTGGCGGAACAGTTTCACTCCGGCCTTCCGAAGAGGAACTTAGCGAAGTTTTGCGTTCGGGTTCACGTTTGTGCCGATCAAAGTAATGAGTAATCGCGCCTGATCTTGTAAACCGAGGCAGCGGTGCATTCAAACGCTAAAAAGGGCAATCGGCGCCCACGAAACACGGACCGGGACGTCCAATTTCATATAGGCCAATTTCATATAGGCGGTATTTCGCTTGGCGGTTGATTCGGGATTCATATGCAGTTCAGTGATAGGCAGTTCAGTGATTCGCGGTTCATCGGCAGTCGATTGGTAGAAGAAGCAAAACATTCATACGCTCCTTACATCTCGCAGAGGGGAAAACGATCATGAACCAGCAACGCCATCATCCAGAAGCAGAAGGCCCCGCCGGACGCAATATGGAAGAACAGAGCGAGGCGCAACTAATCGATCGGGGCCTGAGCGGTGACGCGCGAGCGCTCGACGCTCTATTTGCGCGCAATAATCGCGCGCTCTACCAGACCGCGCTTCGCGTGCTCGGCAATCCCGAGGACGCAGAAGAAGCCCTGCAGGAAGGCTTGCTTTCCGCGTATCGCAATCTTCCGAGATTCGAGAGGCGATCGCAATTCTCCACCTGGCTGACGCGCATCGTGATCAACGCGGCGTTGATGCGGCGCCGCAGCAAGCGCGCCCGGCCCGCCGTCTCGCTGGATGAAGTCGTTTCCGAAGGCGATCTGCCCTTGGCCGATCGCTTCGCGGACGCCAGCCCAAATCCCGAGCAACTGTATGCGGGAACCGAGCTGGGTGACCGCATGAACAAAAAACTGGCGGAAATTTCTCCTCTGCTCCGCACTGCTTTTTGGCTGCGGGAGATTGAGGGATTGTCGGCCGAGGAAGCGGCCCAGGTGCTGGGCGTTTCGCGCAACACGCTGAAGGCGCGGTTGTGGCGGGCGCGTCAGGAATTGGCAGCGCGGCTGGGACTCTCGCTCGATGGGAATCTCGCGCCGGCTACGTAGCGATCTTTCCCACTTTTCCCTGCGCCCTCTGTGTTGGGTTTCTGCCAGACAAAACGGCAAAGGCTTAAACAGAGAGGGCGCGGAGGTCCACAGAGAAAGCGCAAGACCTCACTCAAATGTGCCATGCGATGGGATAGTTCACGATGGGGATGAACGAGACTCCCACCGCTTCGGCGTCCTGTCTTGCATTGATAATCATCGGTTTCAGGCTGGCCATTTGCTGCGCCTTCTCGTCGCTTTCCCACAGGCTGACGTGGATCATCGAGCCCGACGGCGATGCCGCTACATAGTAGCCGAGCAGATCCGGCAGCTGCTTGATGGTGGGAATCAGGTATTCACCCGTGGCGTTTGCCATTTTCTGCACTTCCGCAAAACGGGACGAATCGAAATTACCTCGGGATACGCGAACTACGGTGGACGGCGGCCGGATCAGGGGCATGATGCAACCGTCTCCTTGGTTGGGATGCTCCAGACTCATGTTGGCGCCCTGAATTCCTGGTGACCGGCAGGCCGCCATTCCATTCGACAGAGTAAAAGCCCCGTTCCGCTTACACCTTCTCCAGAGTTTCCAACACTTCTCCGGTCGCTTTTTCGACGTCCGCGTGCAGGCTGTTTCCGTGCGCGTCCATGGTGACAATGGCGGCGAAATTCTTCACGCGCAGGTGCCACATGGCTTCGGGAATGCCGAATTCCATGAGCTCGACGCCCAGAACTTTCTCCACTGTGCGCGCGTAATATTGCGCCGCGCCGCCGATCCCATTCAGATACACGGCGCCGAATTCCTTGAGCGCGGCTGACGTTTTGGAGCCCATTCCGCCCTTGCCGATCACGGCGCGCACGCCGTATCTCTTGATAACATCCGCTTGATAGGGTTCCTCTCGAATACTAGTCGTGGGTCCCGCAGCCTTGACCTTCCACTCTTCGCCCTGCTTGAGCATCACGGGACCGCAGTGATAGAGAATCGAGCCGTTCATGTCCACGGGCGGCGGATTCTTCATCAGATAGGCATGCACATTATCGCGTCCGGTATAAATCTCGCCGTTGACGAGCACCAGATCGCCCACCTTCAGCGCGCGCACTTGGGCTTCGGTGAGCGGCGCGGTCAACACTACTTCACGCCCGGTCAACTTGAAGCCCAAACTTCGCGCCATGCGCTCGACCGGCCGCGACGGATCCCGGTACAGCCAGCTGGTAATCGCGCCCGTTGCCGCGTCAAGACGCACGCCCAGGCGGCGAAATGCCCAGCATTCGTAGGCCACGGAGACGAAGAAACTCGCCGGAAGCCGATTCGCGGCGATGATCTTGCAGGCAATCAGCGACGATTTTCCGCCGAAGCCCATCGCGCCGACTCCGAGCTTGTTGGCTTCCTCCATAATTTCGGTTTCGAGCTTGGCTAACGTCGGGTTGGGATTTACATCCTCGATGGTTCGGAACAGCTGGCTCTTTGCGAGATCATAGCCGTGAGCGCGGTCGCTGCCGATGCACACGCCGACAGCGCCCGGCGCGCAACCTTGCCCCTGGGCCTGCCAGACGGCATGCAGGATGCATTTGCGCACGCCTTCCAGGTTGCGGTCGGCGCGGCCGAGGTGATCGAGCGTGCAGGGCACGGAATACTGGATGTTCTTGTTCTCGCAGCCGCCGCCTTTGAGGATGAGCTTCACCTCAATTTCGTCCTCTTCCCACTGCTCGAAATGAATGACGGGAGTTTCCGCGCCCAGGTTGTTGCCGCTGTTTTTTCCAGTGAGCGAATCGACGGAATTGGGGCGCAGCTTGCCGATGCGCGTGGCTTCCGCGATCGCGTCCTGTATCGCCTTCTTGATTCGGATCTGGTTCACGCCAACCGGAGTGTGAATGACAAATGTCGGCATGCCGGTATCCTGGCAAATGGGGCCGGAACCATCGACGGCCATATCGACGTTGGACAATATGATGTCCAGAGCCTGCGAGGATTGTGTTCCGGGCGTTTCTTCGTTGGCCGCAATGGACATGGCGGCGCGAACGTCTGGCGGAAGATTGGTGGACGTCTGCGTAATCAGTTCGAGCAAGCTGCCTGCCAGGAATTCCATTTCACCACCTCCCCAAACCGGCTATTTTACACTCCTTGGAGGCGATTCAGGACGGCGAACATTCATAAACATTTTAAAAAATCAGCGGCTGAATTTCCTTTTGATTTCCTTTGCATCCCAACGGATCGAGGAGTAGGTTACAGACACGACGGAAGCTGAATCGCATGTTCCGCCGCAATCCTCGCCAGGCGCACCAACCCCGCCTCCGTTGGACGATTAAAGTAAAGGAAAAATGCATGAAATCGCCGAAAGGAAGAGGAGATCAACATTATGGATACCGTAGCTCTATGGGTTCGACTCGAAGCAAAAAAGGGAAAAGAATCGGAAGTGGAGAATTTCCTGAAGGGGGGACTGTCGATCGTCCAGGGAGAGCCGCAAACGACCGCCTGGTTTGCGGTTCGTCTGGGACCGTCGACGTTTGGTATTTTCGACAGTTTTCCGAGTGAAGCGGGACGCCAGGCGCATCTCAACGGGCGCGTCGCTGCGGCGCTGAAAGAAAAGGCGTCGGACCTTCTTTCGCAGCCGCCCTCGATCGAAAAAATTGACGTTCTGGCCGCGAAACTTCCCAGTCAAGCTTCACGCGCTGGAGCGTAGCTCTGGCAATTCTGTACTGGGCGAACGGATTTCGACATGACCGTCGTTACAACGGCGCACGGAAAAATCGAGTCTCAGCTTTGGGCTCTAGGATCTTCCGTGCGCCGTTCCGCACCATCGCTCAATTCCACGGTACGTCACTTGTCCCATAGCCAAGCAGAATTCTTCCAGCCTTCCAAGCCATAATCCGCCATGCACTGATCGGTGAGAGCGATGCACCGGTCGAGAATTCCGCTCTTTTGCGCGCCGCTGAGGATATCGAGACGAATCTGCTCGTGGTTACCGGAATAATTGATTTCGTAGAGTTCGTGGCGGGCGCCGAATTCCGTCCCAATGGCGTCCCAGATGAGCTTGAACAGCTTGATGCGTTCCGCAGCGGTGGCTGACGCGCCGCGATAATATTTTTCCAGCAGCGGCGCGAGATCTGGATTCATAAAATCCTTGTAGCTGGAAGGAGACATCAGCAGGCTGCCGCCCAAAAACTTCTCAAAGATATGGCGAACGGCCGGCCAGCACTGCGTGCAGAAAAGCCGCGTCGTATAAGCGTACTCCTGCCTGGGCACGACCGTGCCGCCCGGGGCGCGCTCCGGATCGAGGCACATAGCCGCCGTCATTCCCCAGATTAAATTCCGCCATCCGATGATCTCGCCGAGCGCCGCCTGCACGCCGCGAAAGGCGTCCGTGCCGTTGGTCTCGATTCCCTTGGCAAAAAGTCCGGCCATGAAATCCAGTTTCACCGCCAGCCGCGCGGAAGATTGAAATGTATATCGATTCACGAAGCGGGAATGACGGTAGAAACTGTTGGCGCGCTCGGGATCGCGGTAGACGAGCACGTTCTCCCAGGGAATGAACGCGTTTTCAAAAATCAGCACGGCGTCATTTTCATCGAACCGGCTGGAGAGCGGATAATCGAACGGGCTATGCGCCGTTTGCTCATAGGACGACCGGCAGACGAGTTTCACGCCCGGCGTATCCATCGGCGCAATAAACACCACGGCAAAGTCCTTGGCTTTTTCCTGATCGAGGGTGGTGGAATTCGTCTGGGCCACGAACGTGGCGTGCGTCATGGCCGAACCGGTGCCGAGCATTTTGGCTCCGCTGACCACCATGCCGTCATCTCTTTCCTTTACTACGTGCACGAAGACGTCGCCGACTTCATGCACCGGGCGGCCGCGGTCGATGGGCGGGTTGATGAGGCAATGATTTAGAAACAGGCAGCGCGAGGAATACCGCGCATACCACGTGCGCGCGCTCACTTCGAATGGCGCATAAAATTCCGGCTCCGACGCCAGGCTGCCCATGAGCGCCGCTTTGTAATCCGGCGTCCGGCCCATGTAGCCGTAGCTCATGCGCGACCATGCGACGATGGCGTCGCGCGCTTCCCACAATTCCTGCGCGGAATAGCAGGGCTTGAAAAATTTGTGCGTTCGCGTGCCGGAGCGGTCCAGCGCGGTCAGCGTGTCACGCGTTTCCGGATCGTGCAGGGCGTCGTACAAGCGCGCGATCGAGCGGCAGGAATTTCGAAAGGCGGGATGCCCGGTAACGTCCCGGACGCGCTCGCCGTAGATGTAAACTTCACGGGCGTCGCGAAGGCTGGCGAGGTAATGCGCCCCGTCGAGCATCGCGTCCGCCGATTGCCCGGATTCCCCGGAGTTACGGCTCTCGGCAGCGTCAGCCATGGCGAATTCCTCCTGGGTTATGACCTACAGGTAATAGATGGAATGGGACCGCGAGTCAAGGTGAGCACGAGAAGATGACGCTTTTCGCAGGAAGAGAAATCGCTCGAAGGATAGCCGAGCGTGCGCGTCAGAACGTGGGCAATTCGCGGCCAGTTATTCTCCCGGTGTATACTACCCAGCAAAAGAGGAATGGGGGAGTTTGCTTCATGCCTAAATTCAGCCGGTATACTTTGTGCGCGGGGTTTGTAGCCTTGTTGTTGGCGGTGCCAGCCGCGGAATTGGCCGCCGATAGTTCCAACCACCAGACCGACACGATCCAGACCTCGCGCGGGGAGCTTCGCATCACGCCCATATATCACGGCAGTGTGATGCTGGAATTCGGCGGAAAAGTGATTCATGTCGATCCATGGAGCAAGGGAGATTCCACCGGATTTCCTCCGGCGGATTTGATCGTGATCACGCACACGCACCAGGATCATCTGGACCGCACCATGGTCGACAGGCTGAAGAAGCCTGACACGATTATCGTCGGGCCCCCGGCGGTGATCGATACGCTGAACTGCGCACCGGCCTGCGGCATTGCAGAGGCCATCAGCGATTCCGAGAAAAAAGAAGTGATGGGCATCGAAATCGAGGGCGTGCCCATGTACAACATCGTCTTCGGGTCAGGACCCGGAAAGCCGTATCACCACAAGGGAGTGGGAAGCGGTTACATTTTGAATTTTGGCGATACGCGCGTGTATTTTTCGGGTGACACGGAATGCACGCCGGAAATGAAAGCGCTGAAAAACATCAGCGTCGCGTTTATGGCGATGAATCCTCCGCGAACCGAGACTCCACTCGAAGCGGCGGAGTGCGCCAAAGCGTTCAAGCCGAAAATCGTGTATCCCTATCACTACCGCGGCTCGAAGCCCGAGGATTTTGCCGAGGCGCTGAAAGATACGCCGGGAGTGGAAGTGCGTATTCGAAAGCTGGAAGGCGAGCAGTAAAGACACTCCGTGCGGCCTGAAATCGAGCAAGCGGTTGAACTCATCCAGCGCAAGGACCCCAAGTCGTTGGACCAGGCCCTGGCGCTCCTACAAAACACGGTTTTTTCCTTCAGCATGAATGTCTGCGGCCAGCGCCAGGATGCCGAAGACACCATGCAGGAAGTGCTGATCAAGTCGGTTCCCAACCTCCCAAAATTTGACAGTCCCAAAGCGCTGATGGTCTGGTTGTACAAGGTGGCCAAAACGCGCTGCCTGATGAGCCGGCGCAAGAGTAAATTCGCTCCCAAGGAAGCGCTGTCTCTCGAAGCCTTGATGCCGGACCGGCGGGAACTGAAAAATCTCTCCGGCAATCCGGAGAGCATTCCGGATACCGCGCTCATGCGCCGGGAAAATGCCAGGCGTTTGCGGAAGGCCATCCAAAAATTGCCGCCGGAGTACCGGCTGGTCCTGGTGCTGCACGATATGGAGGAACTGTCCGACGCGGACATTGCGGAAATTACGGGCCTTCGTGCAGGGACGGTACGCGTACGGCTGCACCGAGCGCGGCTTTTCGTCCGCAAGGAACTCGCCAAACAAGAAGTACATAGCGTTGGGGCCAAACCAGCGATTCATGCGACAGCTGAATCGGCGAAGCCGCGCGAGCGGCGCTGCAAGGAAATGTTTGCCGAACTCTCCAGTTACCTCGACGATGAATTGGACGATTCACTCTGCCAAGAACTCGAAAAGCACCTGGACGGATGCCAGCCGTGTAAAGCGTTTCTGGCTAGCCTGGAAAATTCCATCGATCGCTGCCGCAGCATGAACGATGACACGCCGAACCCAAATGCGGCCGCCAGGCTCAGGCAGGAATTGCTCGCCGAATACCGCAGGGCCATGGCCAAAGCTAACAGTTAAGTAGCACGCCACTCCCACTTGCGGTTTGCTCGATGGTCGCCAACCGGGGATGGCCGATCGACTTGCGTCGGCCTCCGGCTTACAAACCGGCATCGGCAAAACTGCCCGCACTTTCCGTGTAGCCCGCTGTAACAATTTGCCAATTCCTGCATTTATTCGCTGTGAGCGTAGAGGAACAGCGCATTTATGCCGATAGCTCCGTCACACCGCCCGGTGACGGCGCTCACAGGCAGAATTACCGCCATGGGCTTTCATAGAAATTATGGGATAGGAAGCGTAGGAGGCTTATATGATCACCGCAAAAGTACAGCTTACTCAATCACTTAAAGCGGAGCGGCAGTTTGTCGCCACGACCGGAAGCGAGCATCACATGCTGCTCGACGACCCCGCAGGAGGCAGCGGTCCCAAGCCAATCGAATTGGTCGCCGTGGCGCTGGCTGGCTGCACGGCCTTCGACGTCGTTACCATCCTGCGGCAAAAATACCATCAGAAAGTGACCGGCTATGAAGTTCGCGTGGAGGCCGATCAAGCGGAGCGGCCGCCTCAGGTTTCCACCAACGTGCGTATCGTCCACGTCGTCACCGGGTACGAAATCGATCGCGCAGCGGTTCAAGAAGCCATACGGCTATCCGAGGAAAAGTACTGCTCGGTAGGCGCGATGGTGAAGCAGACAGCCAGTGTGCAGACCACGTTTGAAATCGTGGAAGAGAAAATCGATTGGTTGGCATACACTCCTGCCGCAGCCTAGGAGTGAAAAACTGAGATGAGAATTTATGAGCCAGATGTCTCCTATTACAGATCAATTGCGCCGGAACCATCTTTTCGACGCGGCCGGGCCGCTCCTTTCAAGGCCACTGTCGCGCTGATCCTGTTTTTTGCGCAGTTCATACCGGGTTCGCTGTTCGGGCAACAGGCGCGGCAGCCTTCGCCGTTGACCCTCCGGCAAGCCGTGGATATCGCTCTGGAGAAAAATCCCCAGCGCAAGGCAGCCCTCGCGGACACGCGGGCTGCCAGCGCGGGTGTGCGGCAGGCCAAATCGATCCTCTATCCACACGCTATGTTTTCCGAGACGATTGCGGCGGGCGACGATCCAGTATTTGTGTTCGGCAGCAAGTTGCGGCAGCAGCGTTTCGGCGCGCCCGACTTTGCCTTGAACGTCCTGAATACGCCTGTTCCATTCGGAAATTATGCCACCCGGTTCGGCGGCACCTGGAATTTGTTCGATTCGCTGGCCAGCTGGCGTTCCGTGAATCGCGCGGAACGCGAGAAAGACGCGTCGGATCGCCAACTGGAGCGTACCGGTCAGGAAATCGTTCTTCGCGTAACCAACTCATATTACGCCGTGCTGCTGGCCAAGAAGCAGCTCGACGTGGCCGGACACGCGTTGCAAACCGCGCAGGCCATTCTGGACCGCAGCAAGAATCGCGTCGAGAGCGGCGTGGTCGTTGAGTCCGATTCGCTGAGCGCGCAGGTGCGGCTGGCCATGCGAAAACAGGAATTGATCCGCGCGCAAAATAATCTGGCGCTGGCGCGAGCGCAGTTAAGCGCCGCCATGGGACTCTCCACGCAGAACGATTTCGAGCCGTCCGACGAACTGACGGAAAGAACTTTACCCGCGACGCCGCTCGAGGTACTCGAGAAGCAAGCGGTCGAGACGCGCCCGGACTTAAAACGCGTTCGCTTGGAGGAAGCCGCGCAGCAGGAAAGTGTTTCCATCGCAAAGTCATCCTTCGGCCCGCGAGTGAACGCCTTCGCGGACTGGGAGGCGGACAATCCGACCCTGGTCGCGGGCGGTGGCGGGAACAACTGGGTGGCGGGAATCGAAGTGCAAATCGATCTCTTCGAGGGCGGAGCGAAGAAGGCCCAGTTGTCCGAAGAGCGCGCAACAGAGGAGAAGGTCGCGGCCCTAAAAGAAATGGCCACGGATGCGGTACGCCTGGAAGTCCGCCAAGCCTACTACGACGTGGATGCCACCCGCCAACAACTGGAGGTGGCTCGGGCAGCAATCGCCGAGTCGCAGGAAAGTTTGCGAATCAACCAGGACCGCTACGACGCCGGGCTTTCCACCGTCACGGATCTGCTGGCGGCGGAAGATGCTGCGCGCGAGACGCAGGCGGATTACTGGGAGACGCTCTCCCACTATTACACCGGCTACGCCTCGCTGGAGCTTGCCAGTGGCACGCTCAATCCTCAGTCGCCCGTGGTGACGCCATGAACGGAAGAGGCGGAGCGCTCGCAGTTTCATGGCTCGTCATCGCCGCGCTCGGGGGCCTGATGCTTGGTTGCTCGAGCGACAATCGCGCGCCATCCGTTGCGCCCGCGGCTGTGAACGGGGTCGCGGTGATCGCCGCCCAAAGCAGCAACGTTCCCAATTATCTGGAAGCGATTGGAACGGTGCGCGCCGCGCAATCAACCCAGATCGCCAGCAGAACGACGGGCAATATCATCGAGATTCGCGTGCAAGAAGGCGACCGCGTGAGGAGCGGTGAAATTCTCGCTGTCCTGGACGATTCGCAGCCGCGCACCGCCGTCGAGCAATCCGCCGCCGCCGTGACCGCCGCGCAGAAAGAACTATCTTCCGCCGAATCGGAGCTGGCCCTGGCCAATTCCACGTTGCAACGTTATCAGCAACTTTACGACAAGAAATCGGTCAGCCCGCAAGAGTTCGACGAAATGAAAACCCGCGCCCAGGCGGCGGAGGCCCGCCGCGACATCGCGCGGGCCGGAGAAGCTCAGACCGAAGCGGCGCTCACGCAGTCCCGCACATCGCTGAGCTACACGCAGATTCACGCTCCGTTTGACGGCGTGGTAATTGAAAAAAGGGCCGAAGCCGGGGCGTTGGCTTCGCCGGGCATGCCGCTATTCACGGTGGAAGACACGCGGCGGTATCAACTCAACACAACGGTCGATGAAAACGACATTGGCCTCGTTCACGCCGGCGAACCGGTTTCGGTTCTCCTCGATTCTGCCGGGAACGCCGAACTCCGCGGCAAAGTCGCGGAAATCATTCCATCGGCGGATCCCGCCAGCCGCAGCTTCCTGGTGAAAATCGGATTGCCGGGCGATGCGCGCGTCCGCTCAGGGCTGTTCGGCCGGGCGCGATTCGCTCGCGGCACGCGGCCGGCGATCATGATTCCCCGCACAGCAATCGTAGCGCACGGCCAATTGCAGGGGGTTTTTGCGATTGACGCGAACCAGATCGCCCAGCTGCGCTACATCACGCTCGGCAATGCGTCCGGTGAACGGGTGGAAGTGCTTTCCGGTTTGCAGAGTGGAGAAAAACTCGTTGCCGCGCCCGGCGATCGGGACCTTGGCGGCAAACGGATCGCGCCGCGCCCATGAGCGAAATTTCCCCACAGCAGAGCGAACCAACTCACGCACCGCGCCTTGCTGGCCGCATTGCGCACATTTTTATTCAGTCCAAGCTGACGCCGCTTGTGATTATCTTCGCTCTTCTTCTGGGCGCCTTCAGCATTCTGCAGACGCCGCGCGAGGAGGAACCGCAGATCGCCGTGCCCATGCTCGACGTCTTCGTGGAGATGCCGGGCGCCTCGGCGCAGGAAGTTTCGGAACGCGCCACGGTGCCGATGGAGAAGCTGCTCCGCGAACTGCCCGGTGTCGAATACATCTACTCGATCAGCCATCCCGGCGTGAGCCTGGTGATCGTGCGGTTCTACGTGGGCACGAAACAAGAGGACGCGGTCGTCCAGACCTACAACAAGCTCTATTCCAATTTTGACCGCATCCCGCAGGGCGTCTCTCAGCCGATCATCAAGGTGCGTTCGATCGACGATGTCCCAATCCTGGCGCTTACGCTTTACGGAAAAAACTACGATGCCTACCAGTTACGGCGAATCGCAGCGGAGCTGGAAAATTCGCTGAAGCAAGTGGACGATGTGTCGGAAACCACGATCATCGGCGGCCAGCCGCGCAAGGTGCGCGTAATTCTCGATACACAGCAGCTTTCCGCATACGGGCTTACGCCGGCATCCATCATCGCGCAGCTCGGCGCGGCGAACACGCGCGGGCAGGCCGGAAGTTTTGCCAGCGGGAACCAGGAATTTCAGGTCGAAGCTGGAAACTTCTTCACGCGCGCCGATGAGCTTCAGCAGGTGGTTGTGGGCGTTCATGGCGGCCGGCCGGTATACCTGCGCGATGTGGTGGAGAAGATCGAAGACGGCCCGGCCGAACCCGATAGCTACGTGATGTTCGCCGGCGCCAAGGGCGCGACCGGAAGCGCGGCCAACGCCGAATTTCCGGCCGTTACCATCACCCTTGCCAAACGCGAGGGCGCCAATGCGACGCTCATCTCCGAGGCGGCTATAAAAAAGATCGACGCGCTTCGCGGCAACCTGCTGCCAGGCGACCTGAACATCAGCGTAACGCGCAACTACGGTGAAACAGCAAAAGATAAATCCAACGAACTTCTCGAACACCTCTTTATCGCCACCATTTCCGTAACGCTGCTCATCGCTCTGGCGCTGGGCTGGCGCGAATCGGGGGTGGTGCTGCTGGCGATTCCGGTCACGCTGGCGTTGACGCTTTCGATCTTCTATCTCTACGGATACACGCTCAATCGTGTGACGCTGTTCGCGCTGATTTTCTCCATCGGCATCCTGGTAGATGATGCCATCGTGGTGGTCGAAAATATCGTCCGCCATTTCCGGCTGCCCGAAAACCGCGGGAAACCGCTCGCCGGCGTCGCGGTCGAAGCAGTTGACGAGGTTGGTAATCCCACGATCCTGGCGACCTTTGCGGTAATCGCCGCCATCCTGCCTATGGCCTTTGTGCGCGGGCTGATGGGGCCGTACATGCGCCCCATTCCGGTGGGCGCTTCGTCGGCGATGTTGTTTTCCTTGCTAGTGGCGTTCGTCGTCTCGCCATGGGCTGCGCTTCGTCTGCTGCATCACTACGCCGACCGCCCGGACGCTGGGCACGAAGCGGAAGGCTGGACCACGCGGTTCTATCGCCGCTTGATGAATCCCATGATTCAAAGTGCCGGGCGGCGGTGGATATTCATCGGTGCCGTGGTTGTATTGCTGCTCGCAGCGGTCGCCTTCATTCCGCTGAAGTGGGTGCAGGTGAAGATGCTGCCCTTCGATAACAAGAGCGAATTTCAGGTGATTATCGACATGCCCGACGGCACGCCGCTTGAGCAGACCACCCGCGCGGCGCAGGCGCTGGGAAGCTATCTGGGCGGGCAGCCGGAAGTCATCAACTATCAGATCTATTCCGGCACTTCCGGTCCGTACAATTTCAACGGACTGGTGCGACATTATTTCCTGCGGCGGGGGTCGAACCAGGCTGACATTCAGGTCAACCTGCTGCCGCTCCAGGACCGTAAAGCGCAAAGCCACGAAATCGCGCGAAGGTTGCGGCCGGAGCTGGACAAAATTGCGGCCCCGTTCGGAGCGCGAATCAAGGTGGCGGAAGTTCCTCCCGGCCCTCCGGTGCTGGAGACGCTCGTCGCCGAGGTGTACGGCCCCGATTACAAGGGCCAGATCGATCTGGCCGCAAAAATAAAGAAGATTTTCCAGGAAAGTCCCGGCGTGGTGGACGTCGACTGGTACGTGGAAGATCCCCAAACCAAATACGAGTTGAAGACCGACCTGGACAAAGCGGCGCTGCAGGACGTGTCCGCGGCGGAAGTGTCGCGCACGCTGCAAATCGCTCTGAACGGGGCATCGGCGGGTCTGCTGCACGATCCGGCTTCGCGCGAAGACGTTCCCATCGAAGTGCGCCTCTCTCGCGCCGACCGCACGGGCATTGAAGAACTGCGCAATCTCAAATTGCCGGGACTCGCGGGCGCCCAAGTTTCGCTTCGCGAGATCACCGACGTTGAGAAAACCGCGATCGATAAAAGCGTATATCGCAAGAACCTGCGACCCGTCGTCTATGTAACAGGCGACGTGGCGGGCGTGGTGGAAAGCCCCGTCTACGCGATCCTCAACATGAGCAAGGCGATCGACAAAATTCAATTGCCCGACGGCTTACACGTGAAGCAATATATCGGCACATCGTTGCCCGACAACACGGCTCACTATTCAATGAAGTGGGACGGCGAGTGGCACATCACGGTCGAAGTTTTTCGCGACCTGGGCCTGGCCTTCGCCGCGGTGCTGGTGCTGATTTACGTGCTGGTGGTCGGGTGGTTCAAATCGTTCAAGACGCCTTTGGTCATCATGGCTCCCATCCCGTTGACGCTGGTTGGGATTCTACCCGCGCACGCGGCGATGGGAGCATTCTTCACGGCCACCTCGATGATTGGCTTCATTGCGGGCGCGGGAATTATCGTCCGAAATTCGATCATTCTGGTGGACTTCATCGAGCTGCGCCGCTCGCACGGCATGCCGTTGGAGGAAGCCGTGGTGGATGCCGGCGCTGTGCGCTTCCGCCCGATGCTGCTCACGGCCGCGGCGGTTGTGGTTGGAGCGAGCGTGATTTTATTCGATCCGATTTTTCAGGGCCTGGCCATTTCACTGATGGCCGGCGAAGTCGCATCCACCGTGCTCTCTCGTATCACGGTCCCGATTCTTTATTACATGAGCGAGCGTGAGAAAAGCGAAATGGCTTCGCCGTTAGAAGAAACATTTGGATGAACGATCAAAAGGAGGTCACACCATAACCGTAGATCGCTATCTCAGAATGATCGCCGGGGCCATCGTTGCAATATCGCTGGCGTTGGGGTATTGGGTGAGCCCGTACTGGTTCCTGCTCACGGCGTTCGTGGCCTTGAACCTGTTCCAGTCGGCCTTCACCAACTGGTGCCCGATGATGACCATACTGCGCAAGTCGGGCGTCAAGTCTTAGATCGAGCCGTATTCCTTCACGTAGCTGCCGGGTCAGGTATCGGGCCAAGCGGCGAAACGTGTCGCGCCCCTACAGCTTGGCGTGCCTATGCCTCGACGATTGGCGGGAAGCTTTCTCTCGGCTCGGTTGACTCAGCGAATGCATCGGGAGCGGATTCCGGCGCTGAAGGCGCGACGGTCTTGAGCAGAATGTCCAGGAGGCGAGTCACAAACTCGTTCAGGCTGGGCATGCCCATCAGAAGTTCGATGGGCAGTTTCATTCCGAACGATTCTTCGAGCGAGTGTTGCAGTTCGAGCGCCATCAATGAGTCAAGCCCGAGGTTGCTCAAGGACTCCTCGGGATCGAGTTCGGGAGAATCCAGCGCCATGACCTGCGCCAGGCTCTTCTGAACATGCTCGAGCAGCGCTGCATGCCGCTGCGCCAGTGGAACGGCCAGAAGTTCCTGCACAGAGAATCGCGGACCCGATTCGCGAGCCGCCTTGGCCGCGGCCGGCCGGGCTTTGTCGCGAAGGATGTCAGAAATCAAGGCTGGCGGTTGGTGGCCGTTAAACGAACGCGCCAGTTGCGCCCAGTCGACCGAAATCGCCACGGCCTGCGCAGGTCCGCTCTTGTCGAACAGCCGGTCGAGCGCAGACAGCGCTTGCGCGGGCGAGAGCGGATGCATGACACGGGAAGCCGTTGCTCGCGGATTCGAAACGCGCGCGGCCATGCCAACCTCGGACCACGGACCCCAGTTGATCGATAGACACGGCAGTCCTTGAGAGCGGCGGTCGTGCGCCAGTCCATCCAGGAACGCGTTGGCGGCGGCGTAGTTGGCCTGTCCCGGCGAACCCAGGATCGAAGCCACCGACGAAAAGACCACGAAGAAATCAAGCGACAACTCTGCGGTCAGAACGTGCAGGTTCCAGGCGCCGGAAACTTTCGGGGCCAGGACGCGGCGGAAGCCCTCCGGATCCAGGTCCAGGAGCAAGTGATCGTCCAAGACTCCCGCGGCATGAATTACTCCGCGAAGCGGCGGCATGGTGCCGCGAATTTCGGAGAGCACGCGCGCCAGATCGCGCTGGTTCGAAACGTCAGCCCGAATCGTCGTGATGACGGCGCCCTTTGCGGTTAACTCCGCAACCGCCTTTTCACTGGCGGGGGACGCTCCGCCGCGGCTGAGAAGAAGGATGTGCCGGGCGCCTTTTTCCACCAGCCAGCGCGCAACTTCCAGGCCCAGCCCGCCGTGGCCTCCCGTAATCAGATACGTCGCGTCGGCTCGCGGAGCCGTGGACCGGTCGGAACGATTTTTGGATTCCACGCTGGTAAATGACAGCACGACCTTGCCGATATTTTTTCGTCGGGCCATATAACGAAATGCGTTGGCTGCATCTTCGACTGGGAAAATATTGTGCGGCAGCGGCTTCACGCTGCCCTCCGCAAACATGGCCATCAGCTCAAGGAGAAGTGAGCGAAGCTGAGCGGGCCGCTCGCGGCAAACGCGCTCCAAGTCCAGGGCAAAATACGAGAGATTATTGCGGAACGGGAACAATCCCAGGGGCTTGTTCTGATAAATATCGGTCTTCCCGATTTCAACGAACCGGCCGTAAGCCGCGAGGATCGAGAGGCTGCGAGTGATGTATTCGCCGGGAAGGGAGTTGAGAACCACGTCGACGCCGTATCCGCCGGTGATCTTCATAATTTCATCGGCGAAATTAAGCGAACGCGAGTCCAGGATGTGTGGAACGCGCATCGATTTCAGATACGCGCGCTTCTCCGGGGAGCCGGCGGTCGCGAAGATTTCGGCGCCGGCATGCTGCGCCAACTGCACGGCGGCAAGCCCCACGCCTCCGGCCGCGGCGTGAATGAGGATGCGCTCTCCGCGCGAGAGCCTGGCCAGATAGTGCAGCGAATAGTAGGCCGTGAGGAACGCGATCGGTATCGTGGCCGCCTGGCCAAAGCTGTATGCGGCGGGCTTGGGAACGACGGCGCGCACATCCGCGGTGGTGAACGAGGCGAAGCTTGCATTGGCCACGGCGATCACTTCGTCGCCGGGTTTCATCTCCGTCACGCCGGAACCTACCGCGGAAATCGTTCCCGAACATTCGGCGCCAAAGGGAATGGGTCCGCCGGGATACACGCCCGCGGCATTCATGACATCGCGGAAATTCAGGCCGGCCGCGTTGACGCGAATTTCAACTTCCCCGGCATGCAGCTCCGAGCGGGAAGCGGCTTTCAGCAGAAGATTATCGAGATTTCCAGGGCGCGAGATATCCAAACGGAACGAATCGCATTCCGGAACTTCGAGCAGCGTGGCGCTCGAAAGTTTGCGTGCGCGCGGGACAAGACGCGCGACGTATCGCGTTCCCTTGCGGAAAGCTACCTCGCGTTCGGTGCCGGGAAGCGACAATTCCTCCAACAACGCGGCGAGATCGTCGGAGCCGGCCTCCGGATCGAGATCGATGCGGGTGCAGCCCAACTCCGCGTGCTCCAAATCAAGCGACTTGGCCAATCCCCACAAAGGCGTCTGAGAGAGAGCGATCTTTGCAGCCGAGGGTCCCGCGGCTTGCGCTCCGCGAGTGACGATCCACAGGCGCCGTGCGGAGCCGTGAGCATCGCGAAGCAGGGACTGGATGAACTGCAGCATTTCGATCCAGTGTTTCTGGGCTTCGTCGACGGCGTCCGGATGGCCGGAGAGCTCCCCCAGGTCGAGACTGGAAAGATGGACGACGTTGCGGCAATCGACATGGAGCTTGAGATCTCGAAGATCATCGGCGCTTGCCAGGACGCAAGTCTCGTTCTGCGATTTCAGCCGCGCCGCGAGCGCTTTACCAACGCCGCCGCGATCCCCAACGATAAACCACGAGGAAGACTCCAGCGTTTCTCCGGAATTCCGCGGCGCCGCGGGGCGCTTCGCTATCCAGGTTACGTCGTACAGTATGTCGCCGGGATTTTCGCTCGCCGCCCGATCCGTTTCTCCCGAGGCGAGCTTCACACGGAAGCCGCGTAATTCGCAGACGACGCATCCCTCTTCGTCCAGCAGGCGTATGTCCGCCTCCAGAGTATCCGTGCCGAGGCGGCTGCCCGGTCGAACAACGCAGTGGCTGAAGAGCCGTGCCTCGGGCCGCGCCAAAAATCGCAGACTCGCGACTCCGGTTGGGAGATAAATCAACTTTCGGGCCGCCCCCGTCCGCTCTTCGGGCAACGCCGCCGCGAACATCTGCAAGCAGGAATCGAGCAGGGCGGGATGTATCCACGTGCCGTCGGAAGTTCCGTTGGTCTGGGCGGCAGGGATTGCGGCAGCGGGAAGCCGCACTTCTCCGAGCGCCTCGTGGTTTCCGCGCCACACTTGCTGGACGCCCTGAAAGCTCGGGCCATATTCCAGTCCGGCATTTTTCAAGTAGGTATAAAGCTCCGCCGCTGTTTTGCGCTGCGGACATCGGCTGCGGATTTCGTCGAGGCTGTATTGCTCTTCCGCGCAGCGAGTAATGTCCGCGGATTCCATGCGCATGTCGCCGGACGTGTGCAACGTCCACCCGGCGCTCTCGTGATTGCCGTTCAGGCTTGAGTTGGAACTGTAAATCTGAAATGAAGCGCTGCCGCTGGACGCAGGTGAAGCTACGAGCTGTAACGTGCGGGTTCCCGAAGCGGGCAGAATCAAGGCTTCCTGGAACGCCACGTTGGATAAAATCTGGCAGCCCACTCCAAAAAGTTCCGTTGATGCCGCGCGCGCCATTTCCAAATAAGCGGCCGCGGGAAGCACGATGGAGCCCTGAACTTTGTGGTCCTTCAGATAGCGAAGCGTGTCCACGCCTATTTTGCTTTGGAACTGGGCCATGGGAAGCGCGGACTTGACGCGCTCACCCAGCAAACGGTGCACGGGTTTCGCAGCGTTCTGCGCGCCGGAACCTGACGCCGGGCTTTCCCAGCAACGTTCCCGTTCGAAGGGATACGTCGGAAGCGGCACCTTCAACGGTTGGTACGGCTCATCGAAGGCTTGCCAATCGACGCCGGCGCCGCGGACATATAGCTTGGCCAGGCTTGAGAGCATGCTCTGCCATCCGCTGCGATCGGCCTCGAGCGAAGAAAGCACGGTGGCCGGGTTACCTGGTTCGCTTAATCTTCCGGGAGAAAAGCTTCCGCCGGGGCCCACCTCGAGGAAATGGTCATAGCCCAGCGCCACGAGCGTTTCTATCCCGTCTTCAACTCGCACCTCGTGAAGAATCTGACGCCGCCAGTAGCCAGGGCCGGGGATCTCCCCGTCCGCCAGAAGACGTCCGGTGTGTCCGGCAACGAAGGGGACACGGGGCAATTGGAACTGCATGGAGGATGCGGTTGCTTCGAACGCGTCAAGCGATCGAGCCAGTCCGCCTTCTTCATGCGCGAACTTCAACAGGCGAGCGCGTTCGATAATAAGCTTGAGCGCATCCTCGCAGCTCAAGACGCCGGAAACTGCCGCGGCTATATATTCGCCGACTTCCGTGCCCATCACGGCGTCCGGCTGGACGCCCCAGGATTGCCAGAGTTCGGCCAGGGCAAATCCAACCGCAAATATGCTAGATCGCGCTGTTCCGGACAGCCTTCAGCCCCGGAAAGGGCGTTGAGCAACGTTTCGTGCGGTGGTAAACCGAGCGACTTTGAGCAACGATCCATGGCCGAATGAAACACAGGTTGCGTGCTATAGAGTTCGAACGTGGCAGAGCAATCAGAGTTTGCGGCGCCAAACACAAAGGCAACGCGCGGGCCGTCTTTCCTTGTGCTGTGCCCGCTGTGCCATTCGATCCCGCCATTTTGCACAGGCTGGCCCGCCACTACAGCCGCGAGCGCGTCCGTTAGTTGATTGTTACTTTCGGCAACCAGCGCCACGCGGCGCGCGAAGTGCGACCTGCCGGCATTGGCCGTGAAGCAGATATCCGCAAGATCGTCCTCGGGATGTTCCGCAAGATGCTTCCGGTAGCGGCTGGCAAGGCTCCTGAGCGCGTTCTCGGTGCGCGCGGAGAGTGTCAGAATGTGCCACGGCCGGCGCGGCAAATCCGCGGGGCGGGAACTCGCCGGCGCCTCTTCGACAACGATGTGCGCGTTTGTCCCGCCAAATCCAAAACTGCTAACTCCGGCGATGCGCCGGGCGGCTCGCGGCCAAGGCTCAGGTTTGCTCGGGATCACGATGCGCGTGCCCGCCAGAGAGATTCGCGGATTCAACTTGTTGAAATGCAACTGGCCGGGAATTTCACCATGCTCAAGACACCCCAGCACTTTGGCCAGGCCGGCCATTCCGGAGGCGTTTTCCAGGTGGCCGATGTTTGCTTTCACCGAGCCCATCAGGCACGGCGGATCCATGGCGGCGGGATTTCCCAGCACGCCCTTGACCGCTTCGACTTCTATCGGGTCGCCAATCGATGTACCCGTGCCGTGGGCTTCCAGGTACGTCAGCTCGCTCGGCGCGACTCCAGCCTCCGCCAGGGCTTCGCGGATCACGGCTTGCTGAGCCGAGGCATTGGGAGCGGCGATGCCGGCGGTGCGGCCATCCTGATTTACGGCCGATCCCCGGATAAGGGCGAGAATATGATCGCGGTCACGCAAGGCGTCAGAAAGGCGCTTGAGAACTACGGCACCCGCGCCCTCGGCGCGAACGTAGCCGTCAGCCTTGGCGTCGAACGTCTTGCAGCGTCCATCCGCGGCCATCATGCGCGCGTGCGAAAAAGCTATGGTGACTTCCGGCGAAAGGATGAGGTTAACAGCGCCGGCAATCGCCAGCCCGGATTGCCCGCTGCGCAGGCTTTCGCACGCCATATGAATGGCCACGAGAGCAGAAGAACAGGCAGTGTCGATCGCGGCGCTTGGACCCCTCAGGTCCAGCAGGTAAGAGATACGATTTGCCGCGATGCTATGGGCATTGCCCGTGCCAAGATAGGCATTGATCACCTTCAGGTGATCCTGATAATTCAGGATCACGTTGGAGTAATCGAACCCACCGATTCCGACAAAAACTCCCGTGCTGCTACCCGCGAGTTTATCCGGCGGCTGACCCGCGTTCTCCAGAGCCTCCCAGGTTACTTCCAGCAGCAGGCGCTGCTGCGGATCCATCGATGCAGCCTCACGCGGCGAAATGCCAAAAAAATGGGGATCGAATTTATCGAACCCGGGCAGGAATCCGCCCCATCGAGTGCTCATCTTCCCGATCGTCCCCGGAAGAGGATCGTAAAGCGCGTCGACGTCCCATCGCTCGATGGGAATTTCGGAGATCGCGTCGACTCCATTACGCAGCAGAGTCCAAAATTCCTCGAGACTCTCGGCTCCCGGGAAGCGGCAACCGATGCCGACGATGGCGATGGGCTCGACGCCCCGCGCTTCCACACCGCGTTCGCCCCGGCGTTCCTGATCGCGGTTTCGCTGCGTCTTCCCGTGCCCGTTTGCGCTGCCGTTGTTGTTGCCGTGGGCATCGCCTGCAAGCCGGTGCGAATAGGACTGTGTGCTCAAGTAGTCCCAAACCAAGCCGCTGCGCGGTTGGCTGGCGCCATTTTGCTTGGGGTCGCTTCGACCTTCGCGATCCCGCCACTCGTGCACCACCTCGAGCGTTCCGGCCAGAAACGCTTCGCGGCAGGCGTACCGTTGAATTTTTCCGCTGGAGGTTCTGGAAATGGTTCGCGGCTCGATTAGCAGCACGGCGTAGGGATGAACTTCGTGCGATTCGGTGAGCGCGCGGCGAATGGCTGCGACCGCATCTTCGCAGGGGACCGATGCGCGGTCATTCACTTCCTGCACGATCACCAAACGCTCCGCTCCATCCAGGTCCACGGAGAATGCCGCGCCTGAGGATGGCCGCAGCGCGCGGTGGCTGCGCTCCACGGTGTGTTCCAAATCCTGCGGGTAGTGATTGGATCCGCGAATGATGATGAGGTCTTTCAATCGTCCGGTGACGAAGAGTTGTCCGCGATCGAGAAATCCGAGGTCACCGGTGCGAAGGAATGGACCTTCGCCGGTCGCCAGATGGGCGCCGAATGTTTGCTTGGTCTCCTCCGCCTTGCGCCAGTACCCGAGCGCCACGCTGGGACCCGAGACCCAAATTTCGCCCACGCGATCCGGCGCGCACGGCGCCAGGGTTTCGGGATCCACGATGGAGACCTTCATATCCGGCGCGATTCCTCCGCATCCCACGAGGACGCGGGTGCCCGGCGATCTTTCTTCCGCGGGTTTCATACGATTCCGCAGCAGTTCATCCGCGAACACCGCGGGCGTGAATGGCGCGCCGCCTTCCGAACGGCCCGAGACGATCAAGGTGGCTTCAGCCAGGCCATAAGCCGGGCGAAAAGCCTCTGACCGAAAGCCACACGGGCCAAACGTCCCGGCAAACTTCGTCAACGTCTCCGGGCGTACGGGCTCGGCGCCGCACAGCGCCACTTTTACGCTGGACAGATCCAGCGGAGCACGCTGTTCCGCGGTAATTTTTTGCACGCACAGTTCATAGGCAAAATTTGGAGCGACCATGGTGGTCGCACTATAGCGCGTGACCGCCGCGAGCCAGCGGATGGGCCGTTGCAGAAAGGTCGACGGCGGCATCACGATCATTTCGCCGCCCGCATAAACCGGCTGGAGCAAGCCGCCGATCAAGCCCATGTCGTGGTAATGCGGCAACCAGGTAACGCCGATGCTGTCGGCTGAAAACTGGAAAACGTCGCGCAGAGACGCCAGATTGTGGAGTAAGTTGCCGTGCGTGACCATGACGCCGCGCGGCGCGGCCGTCGAGCCCGAAGTGTATTGAAGGAAAGCCAGGGTATCGTGGCTCGCGCCGGGCTCGCGCCATTCATTCGAGGGGCCGTCGGGCAAGTCGTCCGTCGCCAGCCATTGCAACTTCTGCAAGTCCGGGGCGCGCTTGAACAAATCCTCCGCCTGGCCGCGAATCCTCTCGGACGTGAGCACGAATTTCGCGCCGGAATCCGCGGCGATGGCCAGGAGGCGTGGAATCTGGCGATGGAGGCGCGCAGGAAAAACCGGAACCGCCACGACCCCCGCATACAAACATCCCCAAAACGAGGCGATGAAATCGAGCCCTCCAGAGTAGAAAAGCAGGGCGCGTTCACCGGCTGCGGCGTGCGGAGCGAGCGCGGCCGCAACGGCGCGGGCACGGGATTCCAGCTGGTCATAAGTGAGGCGGGAATCTTCGTTCTCCCCGTCGGCCAGATAGCGGAAGGCAACGCGCGGCCCGTGCTCCGCCTTGCGCGCGAGGAGCAGTCCAGTCAGATTACCGAAGAGTGGCCTACGATCAGGTGAAAAGGTAGCCAAAGATGCTGTCTCCCGAAATCAACTCGTGCCGGTCCTGAATAACCACGCAGCGAATTCGCGTGACTTTCCGCCGCCCCGCCCGTTCTTTACGGCTTCTTCTCAAGCGCTTCCGGGGTGAACATGGCACTGTCCAGCCCGGTGTTCAGGTGAATCTCATCGACCGTCAAAACCGATTTCGTGCCGTCGAGCAGCGAATGCATTTCCGTTTTGCGCGCACCCCAGATCCCGGAAACTTTCCGCAGACCGTTGGCTTGCATCACACGCACCTCGCGTCCTTGCTGGTCGTACATCTCGGCGCGCAGGATGCAGGGTACATCCTGAGCCACCCAGTAATAAATAAATTTATATTGCGAACGGTCGGGCGCTACCGGCGTAGCTATTATCTTGTAGGTTTTGTGATTTTCGATGATATCTTCAGCGGGTAGCGGCTGATAAGTAAAATCGTCCAGAGAGCGCTCGGCAATGTCTTCGTAGGTGAAGTCGCTTCCAGCGAAGCGCTCCGAGCGTTCGCGCGGAGATACGCTGCGGACGCGGTCGGTGGCCGGCGTATAGATCCACTGGCGATCGGCTACTCCCGGCTGGTTGATGGAAAGAAGAGTGACGCCGCGAATCTCCGGCGGGTCGGTAAAGCGGACCAGCGTCTTGCCGTTGCCGAACGAACCCAAGCGCATGAGTATAAACCGCTTCCGCACGGTGTGGCCGTCCTTATCCGTGACGTCGAGCGTAGCCCGCAGGGTTGCGTCGTGACTCGTGTCCTGGTCGTACACTCGAGCCATCACCGCTTTGGCGTCGAATTCTCCAAAAACTGACAGCGCGAAAGACGCGCAAAACACTATAGCGAGTACCCCCGCCCGCTGGCGGGTTCGTTGCGCCCGGGCCCGGTTTCTCGGAAGTCTATTCATAGCCGATCGCTTCGATCACCTGCATATGCGCCGCGGTCCGTGCCGGCCACCAGCCCGCCGCAAGCGATACGGCGGTGACCACGGGCACCGAGAGTAGTACAAATTTCCACGGAAAATAAAACGGAACCGAGTAACCAACGAGCACCACGGAAACGGCGTGGGACATGAATACGGTGTTCAGAACCCCGGCGATGGAACCCACGATGACGCCCACGAAGGCCACGGCCACGGCCTCCAGCAACACCAGTCGCGCGAATCTGCGAGCGCAATCCGCCGATGGCGCGGACGATGCCGATCTCGCGCCGCCGCTCCGACACCGAAATCAGCAGCGTATTCACGATGCCCAGGATGGCGATCAGCACGGCCACCACCAGTTGCATGTAGTTCAGCGTGAAGAATTGGTCCACCAGGCTGGAGATCCAGTGCTTAAATTCAGAATTGGTGTAGACGAAGGCATGAAAGGAACCGGCGGTGAGGCGTTCGATTTGTTCCTTCATCGCCTGCTGATTCACACCCGGATTCAGATCAACGTCAATGAAATCCACCGCGTCGTCTCCCCAATACTTTTTATAGAGAGCGCGGTCCATGAAGATGGTGCCTTTTTCCGAGCGGTAGTCGTCCAGGAATCCGAGGATCGGCCGCACCAGCGGCCCGGTGGGCGATTCGAGAGTTAAATTGTCACCAACCTTGACGCCCCAGCGCAAGGCGAAATTCCTGGATACCAGCACGCCTTCGCCGCTGGTCAGCTTCTGGGTGAGATTTCGTGAATCCGCGTCCAGGATCGCGCTCTCGGAGCGCTCCAGAAAGCCGGCCATCTCAATGGCGATCACCGCGGCGGTGTCGCCCCGGTAGGGAATGGCCGTGAAGCGGACATTTTCGACGCGCTGCACTCCCGGAAGCGCGGCAATCTTCCGGCCTAAATCCTCGGTGAAATGGTAGCTGGTCGACCGCAGCATCACGGACGTTGCGACGAATATGTCGGCGTTGAGCACCTGGTTCATCCAGCGGTCAATCATCTGCCGGTAGCTCTGAATGTAAGACGTTGTGGAGAAAACGAACATCAGCCCCACCATCAGCGCGCCAACCGTGGCCGCGCTTCTTCGCGGCGTCTGGATCATGGCGTCAACGGCCAGGGCGCCTTCCGATCCGCCGACCCAATTCATGATCGGACGCAACGCGCGCGCCGACCACATCACCAGCTTCGGCAGGACAATCGTCAATCCCACCAGAACGATTGTGGCGAAAACGAATTGAATCGCCAAACCGAAGCGCGGCGGAGTCCAGAGTACCAGAGCCGAGCCCACAGCGATCAATAAAGCGCCCGCACCGGTTCGTTTCCACCCCACCACCGTTTCCCGTTGGCGCGCCTCGATATTATGCAACGCCAGGGCCGGATCCAGGGCCGCGGCTCCGCGCGCCGGATACCACGCGCCAATCACCGAAGCCGCCACGCCCAGCCCAAATGCAATGGCGCACTGATCGAGGTGCAGCCTGGCCGGCGCGGCTGTCGAGATGACTCCGTACACGGCCGCGACCATGCCTCTCATCACCCGGTTGGCTGCCGACGCCAGGACGAAACCGCCGGCAATCCCCACGAGCGAACCGATCACGCCCATCAGCAGCGCCTCGGACAAAAACATCCGGCTGATGTTTCCCTGCTCGACGCCCACGGCGCGCAGGATGCCGATTTCCTTCCATCGCTGGTTGACTGCGATGGTGAAGGAATTAAAAATGATGTACACGCCCACCAGCAAAGCCACGAAACTGGTGATCAGGATTCCCACGCGCATGGCGATCACGGCGTTTTCGAGCGCCTGACCACGGACTTCCGGACGCTCCACTTCGACTCCGGGCGGGAGCTCGGCGCGCAGTCGCTGCTGCACGACGGCCACGGGGACATTGGGGTCGTTCATCAAGTCGATGCGGTCGAATTTGCGGCCGCGGCCGAAGACCACCTGGGCCGAGTAGACGTCCATGATCGCGACATTGCCGCCAAAAACAGCTCCCACTCCAATCGGCTTAAATGTTCCCTGGACGGTGAACTCCTTCTTACCGTCAGACGCGAAAAGCGTCAGCTTGTCACCGACTTTCAAGCCGTGGCGGTCGGCGAAGGAGCGGGAAAGGAGAATCGAATTCGGCTGGGCCAGGAATACCAACGGATCGGCGACCTGCGTCTGTGTGCGGTCAAACTGGTAGTCGCGAAGTTGCTGATCTCCTGTCGTGTCGATGCCCAGGACCAGCAGGGCGCCTTCGTCCGGAAAAGTCGTTTGCACCATGGTCTCGATCACCGGCTCGGCCAGTTTTACGCCCGGCGTGGCACGCACGGTGTCGAGCACTTTTTCAGGAAATCCAGCTTCTCCGGCGCTAACCTCCAGCGTGGCTTTGCCCGCCAGCTTCTCCACCGTTGCGCGCAAAGAATCGAGCAATGTGGCATTCCCGGTGCGAATGGCGAAAAAGACGGCAACTCCGAGGGCTATGCCGAGCGTGGTGAGCGCCACGCGAAGCCGGTGCGCGCGCCACTGTTTGAACGTGATGAGCCAGCACGCGCCGAACATCACGCTTCTCCAGCAGGCGCAGTTCCGGTTCGCCAGGTGCGTACTTCCCTGACGAATTGGCCGTCCCGCAACGTCAGGATCCGATCGCAGAAAGCGGCGGTCAGATCGTTATGCGTCACCAGAAGAACCGTGGCGTTGTATTCGCGATGGAGGTCATCGAGGAGCGTGAGGATTTCCTCTCCGGTCGCTGAATCGAGGTTGCCTGTGGGTTCATCGCCCAGCAGAATCGGAGGGCGAAAGACGAGCGCACGGGCAATGGCCACGCGCTGCCGCTCGCCCCCCGACAGTTCATCGGGACGATGATGCGCGCGGACCTTCAACCCTACCCGCTCGAGCATGGCCAGCGCGCGCTGCTCCGTCTCACGTCTCCGCAGCCCCTGCAGCCGCAGCGGCAGAGCAACATTCTCGATCGCCGTAAGCGTGGGCAGGAGATTGAAAGTCTGGAAAATCATGCCGATTTTTTCCCGCCGCAGGCGGGTGCGCCGGTCGTCGTCCAGCGTGGCGAGTTCGATGCCTTCCAGCTTGATCGAGCCGGAAGTAGGCGCGTCCAGACCGCAAATCAGGTTGAGTAATGTCGACTTCCCCGAACCCGACGGTCCCATCACCGCCACTCGTTCGCCCTGTTCAACTGTCAGGCTCAAATTGATCAGAGCCTTTACGGCCCTGCTGTCTCCGTAGCTCTTGGAGACGTTGGTCAGCTGGATCATGATCGCGGCCGAGAACATCCGGGGATGACAAGCCAGCGTCTCAGGCGGGAGTCAATTCTACCCCAGAGCCGAGGGGCAGCGTACGCGAAAATTCAGAAATACACTGTAGAAACCTCAGGATTCTGAATGTACGGTGAGCGCGTTCAGGATTTAGTAGGACAGGCTTCAGCCCGTCTGGTTAAAATTCCCCTCTGGCATTACTCTAAACAGGAGAGGCCAAACAGGCTGCGGAAAAAGTACGCGATATTGTCATTTCGAGCGGAGCGAGGAATCTCTCCTGGGCTTAACTATCAGACAAGAAAGAGAGATTCCTCGCTTTGCTCGGAATGACAATAAGGATGGGGCGATTTTTTCCGTAGCCTGCAAAGCCTGTCCCACGTGGAATTTCTGTCCGGAGATGTCCGGAGAGTTGATCGATGAAACGCTCCCTTGCGGTTCGGATCGGCATACTCCTCGCCCTGGCCATGGGCGTGGCGGCGATTGGACCCGCAATGGCCGCGGATGACGACCAAGCGCTTCTTCAAGCGGACCGCGCCGCATTCGGCTCCGGAACTATTTCCGCGAAACTAAATGACGACGTGCTCGATCCGAACTTCACCTGGACCGATTCCGCAGGAAACACTCGGACCAAAACTGAAATCGTACAGGCCATCCGATCCGGGAAAGGTCCGCCGTTGCAAACCGGCAGCGGCAATCACGAAGACGCGACGGCGGAGCCGAAAAAAGCGAGTGTGCGTACATACGGCGTACTCGGCCTCGTCCAGACGAACCAGGGGAAACTCTATACCCTGCGCGTTTGGGTGAAACAGGATGCCGGCTGGCGGGCTCTCGTCTATCAGGCAGTCTCGATTGGCACTCCGGTATCGGAGGAACCGGGAGCGCACGCGTGTGAGAATCCGTGCAAATCCGTGCCGTTTCGTCCGCGAAATGCGGATCAGCGGGAAGTGATCGGCGCATACCAGGCCGTCGAGAGCGCCGTGACGGCGCACGATTCCGCGGCGTGGGGCAGGCACATTGCCAAAGAATTTTTTGCCGTTACCTCGAATAGCGATCGCCCACTCGATAAAGCGACGCGAATGGCCGGCCTGGACCATCAGAAAGTTGGCGGGATCGCGCCGTTTCCGCTGGTTTCGGCACGCATGTTCGAATTTGGCAAGGCTATGGTCATGATTTCACTTCAGCAGCCCGAGGGCGGCTTGCCTTTGCACGTTACGCGCATCTGGTTCAAGCGCAACGGGATGTGGCGGGAAGCTTACAGTTACCAGACCACGATTCAGGCCGGGCGCGCCGCCCGGTAAACGTCCACAAGAAGACCCCGAGCCGTAATTCTCCCGCTGAATTCGATTGAAGAACTTTAGGCTTTCGGCGCGAAAAAAGACGCGAACTCCTCGAGCTTCGGCGCTTTCAAAGGGGGGACGCAGCCCGGTCCTGGCAGGATTCGTTCATACTCGGTGTTCCTTCGCGAAAAATCGAGAACGGAACCTGTTCAGTTGGAGTGATTGGGGACCGCAACGGACAGCGAGGATGGCACAGATTCGTTGCTCTTCAGGCCGTGCGCGGCCAGGATTTCATAATTCTGATACTTGATGGTCAGGACCGCGCGCCCGCCTCCACGCACCGCGGAAACGGATTGATTTTCCGACGGCAGCCAAAAATCGCCGATCTTCAAATAGGAATGATGGATTACGGTTTTCTTGATCCAGAAGGACGGATTCCTGGCGGGCTCCGCGTCGATCCGGCAGACGGCAAAATCCTTGCTATCCACCCAGATCCGTCCGCGATACAGAAGCTTGCTGGGAATTTTGGGCTCGACCGTGAGCCGGTAGGAGCAATTATCCGGAACGTCCTGACGTTCTAGTTCGCTGAAATCGTAGTTGCTGGGGTTCAGCGCGACCCGCGCGCGATTCTCCTCGGTCATCGATTCCATTTCGGCGTCCAGGAGGCGCTTCAAAATGCGATCGATGATCCATTGAGGGCCGCTCTGTGAAACGATCGTGAATCGTTTGGTGGCGGGGGCATCATAAATCATGTCCACTATCATCTCGGCGTGAAAGGTAGCGGGGAAGCCGGTGTAGTCCAGGCTGTAGACACGCCGGCCCTGGTATTTTTGGAGGGCCTCCGCGCGCTCGATATTTCGCTCCACCAGATTGTTCAGCACCTGCGAAAGACTGAGCCGCGATTCGATGATCGCTGGCGCCAGGGAGGATTGCGCGCGCGTTCCAGCCGGCCAGAAAAGCAAAAGCGATAGCGCGGGCACGATCAGTAACCCGGAGCGGTGTCTGACGATGGTCATCGAACTCACTGGTTTCTCCGGCGCCGGCGGGAGCCGGAAATTGGACTCAGATCAGCTGTTGGCAATCTTTCTGGCATCGTCGAGCAGGATGCTTTCGACTCGGGGTGCGGTTTGTGCGTAGCGCTCGTAGTTTTTGTACATGCCCATAAAGATCTGTTCCCAGGAGCCAATGGACAGCGCACGTTGCCGCGCTTCGAGCCGCATTGAAGCATGTAGCGCGGGCTGTGTCATCAAGATCGTCAGAAACGAAGCGAACTCATCGAATTGATTCGCAACGTAGCCGGACCTGCCGTGCTCGATGGTGTGCGCAGGGCCGCCTCGTCGGGCTACCACCGCCGGAACACCGGAAGCCAGCGCCTCAAGAACCGCCAGGCCGAACGTGTCCGTTTCCGAAGGAAACACGAATGCATCCATATTAGCAAATTCCTTGGCAAGATTCATGCCAGTCAGCCAGCCCGTGAACTCCGCACGCTGCGTGTTCTGCCGCAGCCATCTTTCCTCGGAACCTTCGCCAATTAAAACGAACCGAAAATCACTGCTACCCGCCGCAAGCAAATCTCGTTCCAATTGCGCGAGAAAGCGTACGTTTTTCTCCGGTGTGAGCCGCCCGACGTAACCGATTCGGAACGGGCCGGCGGGGCGCTCCCGAAATGCCGGGCTGAACGCCTCCGTGTCCACGCTGTGGGACATCAGAAAGCACGGCTTGCCGGTGGCCTGCCCGAGCAACTCGACCAGTTCGCGGTTCGGAGCGAACAGCAGCCGCGGTATTTTGTAGAAGCGAGCGGCGGCACGAAAAGTTCCGGCTTCGGCAGCGTCAGCTAATCCGGCAGACAGGCCCGCGGGCCAGGACGATAGCAGCCCGGACACGCGACACCGCGCAAACTGGTGAAGATTCGTCTGCCAGGATGCAGCCAGATTGACACCCAGCCGATGGGCCACAAGCGCGCCCAGAATCCCAACGTCGCTCGGGCCGGTGATGTGGATGAGGTTGGGGCTGAATTCGCGCACCATCCTCAAAATCCGCGAGTAATGCCTTGAAAACAAGAGATCGAATTCATGGTGGCCATCGAGAGGAAACTTGGCGGCGCTGCGTCGCAGCTGAATTCTGGTGAGCGAACCTTCCGTAATCACTTCATCGCGAGGTCCCGCATGAACCAGGAGAAACGGAAATCCTTGTTCCCTGGCAAACGCCGCGAACTGTCTGCTGGTATTCGCAACTCCGTCGATTTCGAGGTACGTGCACGCAAACAACGCCACCCTAAGAGCGTGGGGCGTCACGCAATGACCTCATGCGGAGTTTTCTCCGGTTGATGCAATTCCGACTGTTCTCTAAACGTAAAATTCAGCGCGTTCCGCACAGAGGCATTTTCCAGCATGCGAAAAACGGAAAAAATCCGGCCGAGATACGGCGGGGGAGCTTTCCAGAGGGCGGAAAGCGGACGATGATACCCAACCTGAAAATCCATATGGAAAACGCGCTCATCCCAACGGCGGGCCCCGACAGGGTGTTCGGGATAGTCGCGGATGGTATCAATGACGGTTTGCATGAAACGGATCCCCAACGGCTCGGCATATTGGGCCATGAAGACGATGTGGCTGACCCGCTCATCCCTGATCTCGCTTACGAATTCGGGAAAACTGGTTGCGCAGGTCAGGTTCAAGGCGCCGCTGGGCTCGCATCCGTGACGGTCGCCGCCGGAAATCAAGGGCCGTTGCCAAACGGAGGCTAGTTCGATCACGCCGTTATTTTCAGCCCAGGCACGCATGGCGTTGAGCTCCAGGGCATGGAAAAATTTCACATACGTCTTTAAAAATCGGTCAAGAATGCTTCTGAAGTTCGATCCGCCCAATCCATGCTGGTCCCAAAGTGGATGATTCAGAACGATCAATACTTCGGGGAATTCGTTGAGCGCCGTTAATAGCTCCAGGAGGCGCTGGGGCTCAGGGTTGCGCGTGAAGGCCTCCAGGTCGTCCATAATCAGGTGCGCCACTTTCTCCGGCAGATTGTGCACGCCCAGATGAAAGACCGCGCCCTCAAAGGGGACACTCCACTCGACGGCGAAAGGAACCTGAACCGGGACCGGCAACTGCCGCAACAAGGTATTTGCTCCAATGCTGTCGTGATCGGTAAGCGACACCAGACTCATCAGTTCAAGCTCGGTTTGGATCTGATTGCATTCGAGTTCGAAGGCCAGCTTGGGCGGCAGCGGCGGCGTCCAGTACGCCTGGGAAAAATCCACCGGCCGGACCGATTTCTTGCATTGCGCTTTCAGCGCCCAGCGCAACATGGGCCATTTTTCAGCAAATTCCGGGATAAACAGAAGGCTCTCTTTGGATTGATTCGTATGGCTGTGAAGGGAGACACCCGTCCGGTACTTGCGGGCAACCTCGGGTTGCTTCCAGATGCATGAAATTTGTGATTGTGGCAATTGGTTTTGTCCAAGAGGATTTGGCTTCATTTGTTAGGATGACAAAGTACGGCTCTGCACTCCAGCGGTCTAAAATTTAGATTTCCAGGCCGGCAATAAGGATGCCAGCCCGAGCCCCAATTCGTGCTTCGGAAGCGGTCCCGGGGGTGTACGGACCCCCCGGGACAGCCCGCCGCTCTCGGCACCCTCGCCGCGGCGTGGTTCGCGAACTGGAATTGAAACACGGCTACCGCTGCGGTTGCCCTTGCATCGGAGCAGGGGCCGTGGCTTTCGCAAGGGGAGGTTGCGGTCCGAGCACCTTCACCAGGGCTTGATACGCGCATTCCTCGTCGGCATTGCCGCCGCCCACGCCGATCGCTCCGATCAACTGGTTGTCGACCACGATCGGCAGCCCGCCCGGCACGAAGTAATAGGAAAGCCCCTGGGCCTTGCCAAGATCCAAACGAATCAGCCGGCTCTCGACAGTGTTAAACCGCTGCGCGACCGCGCCCGACGATGACCGCGCATACAATACGGTCTTGGCTTTCATCAGCCCGGTCTCCGCGCCGATCGGCAGAACTCCGTCCATGGCGTGGGAATCGATGATTTCGCCCGTCGGTGAAAGCACATAGACAACGACAGTAACATTTCCCGGCTGCGCCTTTTGCCATTCGACGCAGGCGTCAACAAGGGCTCTGGCCGTGTCGGCGTTGATAACCGCCTTCATCAAAGTCCTTTTGGCTACTGTTTCCGAAACGGTCACCTTCTCAAATGGAGCGGGCGTCGAGCCCTGGGCCCGCGCGCCCGTGCTTCCGAACGGCAGCGCAGCGGCGCCAAGCGCCAGAATCACCGCCGAGCGCAATAACCCTGAATGTTTCAGCATAGTTTTCCCCTTTAGTCTTCGCGAGACTTGAATTTTGGACGAATGTTTTGCGCGCCTTCGCGTAGCCAAATTCTTGGAGCGCTTTACGATCCGCAATACCGCACCGGGACTCTACACCCATACGGGTCCGCTCGGCAAAGGCCGTCCGCGCTCGGTTTCGGGATCTTCCGCCCGTTATTTTCCGATTTCCAAAAGCTCGAAAGTGCTGGGGACAGGTTTCGGGCGCGGATTCGGATTTTTGGCCGTGGGCGGCACCGGATCGTTTTTCGCCGTTCCGACTGAAAAGACATGATGGGTCATGGAATCGAGGGCCACGGTTCTCGCGCCGTAGATGGTCTTTACGATCGCGACCTGGCTGATCTTATCGGGTGAGTCCGCGTGGAAAATGTAAGTTGCGCCGCTTTTGCCGTCACCGCCGTCGCGGCAAGTCGCATACACGTTGCCGGTCGCCGGGTCAAAAACAGCGCCATCCACACCGATAGCGATGGGCATCGAGGCAACTACGTTGCCGTTGTCGGCGTTCATGACCAGCATGACTCCCGGCGCAGTCCCACCCTTGCCCCGGCAGCCCACATACAGGCGACGATTCGCTTTGTCCATTGTCAGCGCCACCGGCGCGTCGCATCCGGGTGTGGGCCATTTATTCTTGATCGTGAGCGACTTTCCGTCGTACTCGATAACTTGACCTTTGTCCTCGTAATCCTGAAAGACGTTGCCGTTCCCATCCGCGGCTGCCGCTTCCGGATTGGCGTTGAACGGCATAGTGCCCACAACTTTCGCTGTCGCCGCATCCACCACCGTCACGTTCATGCCGTCGCCGTTGTTCACATAAACGCGCTTGGTCGATGGATCGTAGATGAGCGAATCGGTGTCGATGCTCTCTGACTTGATGGACGAGATCAACTTGGAAGTCTTCAAATTAATGATGTAGATCGTTCCTTCCTGTTCACTTTTGTTGCCGGTGACAAATCCGCGATTAAACTCGGGCACCACGGCCACACCATGCAGCCCGTTCATGCCCTGGATGTCGGCGACCAGCTTGCCGGAATCCGCGTCGATCACCATGATGTGCGTGCTGCGAGGAATGTAAACGCGACGCGCAGCCGAATCCACGGTGACATAATCCCAGTTGCCCACACCCCCGAGGTGAATGGTCCGGAGTACGCGATATCCCGATTCCTGCGGCGCCGCCTGCAACGCCGTGGCCGAAAACAGCAACAGGGTAACGCCAAGAACGAAGGCCCAGAACCGCGCATCTAGATTCCGATGGACTACCATAGGATGCCTCCACTTTTTATTTGATTTATTCCGACCGTCCCCGACGTGGCAATCATGCGCCGATTCTGGGCAAAAACAACAAGAATCCTCGGACTGCGGAATTGGCGCTCTCCCCCGATGATGACTCGCCCAAGGATGAATCGACGTTGACACGGGGGAACCCGCCTGATACAGACCTCAGCAGCGTTTCGGCGTGTTGCAAGCCAGCGCACGGTACGAATCTCAATTTTCCGAAGGCGGTGTTTCACATGACTCTTCCCTGTGAACGTGCAAAGTACTCGGCAATCGTCGACCGGCCGCCGTTGCATTTACCGAACGGCGAACGCCTCATCATCTGGACGATCGTAAACGTCGAGGTCTGGGACATTGCGCGCCCCATGCCCCGACAAGTGCTCGTTCCGCCCACGGGAGTAACCAGTCTGCCCGACGTGCCCAACTGGAGTTGGCATGAATACGGAATGCGCGTTGGCTTCTGGCGCTTTCATGCCCTCTATGAACGCCTGAAGATCCGGCCCTCGCTCTCGATCAACGCACGTGTCTGCATCGATTACGCGCGCCTGGCGCAAGCGTGCAAGGATTCAGGATGGGAATTCATGGGCCACAGTTTCGATCAGCGCCCCATTCACAGCGAGCCGGACCCGGTCGCAATGATCGAGCGCACAGTCAGTACGATTCAGCAATTCACAGGCAAGCCGCCCATCGGCTGGATGGGTCCGGGCCTGACCGAGACGCTCGACACGCCCGACCAGTTGAAAGCCGCGGGAATCAAATACATCTGCGATTGGGTGTGGGACGATGAGCCAGCGGCGATCGAAACCAAGCATGGACCTTTATATACACTGCCCTATTCGCTCGACACCAACGACATTCCCGTCATCGCCGTGCAATACCATGAGGCGCCTTACTGGGCGCAAAAATGCAAGGACGCTTTCGATCGGCTGTATGAGGAAGGCGCAAAACGCCCGAAGGTTATGGCCATCGCCGTTCATCCGTTCCTCAGCGGCCAGCCGTCACGAATCAAGTATCTCGAGGCCATTTACGAGTACACCTCAAAATTCAACGGCGTCCTGTACTGGACCGGCGAGCAAATCCTGGATTGGTATCAGAAGGCAAAAAAATAAAAACAGAAGGCAGAACAGAAATCAGCCAGTGGAGTTTAAATTCTCCGGAACAATCGTTCACCGTGCTATCCGAAGCGCACCGCGGCTGGCGGGTTGGATTCGCCGAGTAACGTCTACTATCCTTGGATTCCCTATCGATTCCCGGGCAAAAAGCGACAGGCTGAAAGCCTGTCCTACTGGACAGCTACTTCTTTGAGCAGGGCCGTACTGTGAGGCGGATCGATGCAGTTCGCGTTGTGTGTACGATGGGCTTCCGTCAGATCCTCTACAGAAGGAGTCACACCATGGCAACCGCACCGTCCTACGTCGAAGAACAAGGAATCCCTCGGGAAAACGGCCTGCTCGAAAACCTCATGGATTTTTCGTTTCAGCGGCTGGTCACACCTCGGATGCTGAAAGTTTTGTATGGCGTTCACCTGCTGATCGGTTTGGTCGTCGCCGTCTGGTTCGTGTTCAATGGATTCCAGACCTCCACATCCAATGGCCTGCTGGCGCTGGTGCTGGGAATTCCGGCACTGCTTTTGTGGGTCGTGTACTGCCGAATCGTCGTGGAACTCCTGGCGGCCGTGTTCCGGGCCGCGCAGGTGATTACGAATTCCCCGTCGTGAACGGATCTGGGTAGAACAGGCTCCAGCCTGTTTGGCTTTCTCTTGCTGAGCGGCAATTCAAAAACCAAACAAGTTTGAAACCTGTTCTACCTGTTCGATCGACAAAATGCGCCAGACCGCGCAAGAATTTCAGGAACTAGTACTACAGAGAACCCCTGACTCGACCTCTCACCGTGCCGCAGTAACTCTCTGAATCAGGCGGGCTTACCCACCGCCTTCCGTTCCGTCCACGATTGGAAGCATTCGTGCTCCCTCCATGTTGTGCGGTAAGAGTGGACCTTAGTTCTCCCGTGCGTGGGGGACGGGCGGGCCTTTCTTGCGCGCTTTTCGCGTTGCGAATTGGCCCGCTCAAGATTTAGTGCCGCAGCTCGATGAAAACTTCGCGGAAAATTTTTGGAGCTTGCCATGGATCAAAACCGGCTAACAGGGAGATCGCGAAAGAAGCGTTGCGACTGCGCTTTCGTCTACGTCCCTGATTCGATGGCAAGTTCCGCGCCGTCTTCCATTTCATCCTCGAACACCACCTCACTTACCTCCTCAACTTCCCCGGCGGCATCCCAGGTCGCGCAGCGGCCAGCGGATTGACGGCGTGGACCTCCTCACCGTGCGGGGCTAGCTTCACAAGAGCGGGCCCCGCGGCCTTCCTCACCGGTAAACAGGTGAACGGGCTTGGTTCCGGTCGGCGGGCGGAAAACCAGACAGGCTGAAAGCCTGTCCTACTTACTTTAGAATGCAAGATCGATCAGGAACAGAATCTGTCCCACAAAAAGCAACGCTACCGCGCTGATGAGCGCAATCGCGCCGGGAGGTCGCCGCGGATGCAGTCTTCGGTAGGCCGGATCGGAGAGATGGGGATCGCGTCCGAAGGAATCGCCGCGCCAGATTTCCAGAAGTTCGCGCAACCATTGGGCCGCCTCGGCGCGGTAAGTCCAAAGCAGACCCACGCCGATAAGCGCCATCGTTTCTCCAAGACCGCCGAGCATACCCGGCTGACGCATCGATGTCGAACACTCCTGAAGGGGATGCGAAAATAAAGTTCTATACCGCTATATCTCTTTTATACGTCTTCGTGGATGGTTTTCAAGCGAATGATCTCGAATTCCTTGACTCCGGCGGGCGTTTGGACCTTGACTTCGTCTCCCACGTTCTTCCCGAGCAGGGCTTTCCCGATCGGGGAAGTCGTCGAAATTAATCCCAACGTGACGTCCGCTTCCTCGGTACTGACCAGCTTGTATTCGATCTCCACGGATTTTTTGGTGTCCAGAACCCAGACGCGCGAGCCGTAACCGGCGCGGTCGGCGGGAATATTGTTCAGGTTCAGCATGCCCAGGTCGCCGAGGCGTTTCTTTAATTGGCCGAGTCGCGCCGAAACGTATCCCTGGCGCTCCTTGGCGTATTTAAATTCGGCGTTTTCGGACAAATCCCCGTGCGCGCGCGCCTTCATCAACTCTTTCGGCAGCTCCACGCTCATTTCGTGCTCGAGCGTCGTGATTTCGTCCTGCAATTTCTTTTTGACTTTTGCGAGTGCGTCGGTCATAGGTCGTTTTCTGCAATCCGTATTTGCGGCTCTCCCGATCGGCGAGACCGGGTCGAATTTCTCAATTCGCGGCGGTTCCGGGTGTAACGTAGTTTACGCTGGATTTAGCGGAGAGACGGCGGATCCGAGAACCCTGAACGAATTCAATTTCCAGTACTCCCCGGAGGCATGATACTACGAATTGCGCGGGGCCATGTACACCGAAGTATGGTTTCAGCAGGGCCCTAGGGGCGGCTGAGGAGAAAAGTCGGGGCCGACAATGAATGGCGTTACTGTTACCTTATCCCCGAACCTCTTCGGATCCAGACAGCGAAATCCCGCGTGATAGCCCTTCAATTCCATCCCCAGATCGGCGCCCCAGCCGGTCTGGTAAACCCAAACACGATCTCCCGGCTTCAGGGAATGAGACCTCGCCATTTTTTCAAACTGCATGGGGAAAGCTTGAGCCATCAGTTTCCAGATGTGCAGAGAGACGATCGAATACCCGTTGCAGTTGAATTCAAAATAGTTTCCTTCGAAGGTCCCGACCGGGATCATCTCCTTGGGCCCACAAAAATAGTACGCCAATGGCAGGCTGCTCTGAAAGTCCACCAGTATGAGATCGGAACGCGGAATGGTTTCGTCCATGTAGCCGACGGCGGAACGCATCGTAGCCATGCTGATATCCCCCGAAGAAACCCTCGGTTCCACGGGGTTCTCTCCCGTATTGGACAAGCCCATCAGAAGCATCGCAATGGCCAGGCTGGCCCAAAGTTTTTGCTCGAACACGGCTGCTATCAGGTAGCTCGCGGCCGCGATGGCAAATGGCGCAAGAAATGCCGTGTGCCGGCTGCCAACGTACGGATAGATGCCCGCAAGCGAGGCTCCCCAAACGGCGACAAAAGGGAATAAAAGCAGAATCCCCAAGCGGCTCGTTCGCGAATTTCGCTGCCGCCCCCGCAAATCGCGGACGAAAAAAAACACCACGCCGGCGATAAATGAACAGAATATCGTGTAGGCCACGGCTCGTTCGCCGAATAGAAACAGGAAAATATTCATCGTATTTTCCCTGGTGAACGTAAATAGACCAATCGTGTCCGCGTGGAAATAAGACGAGTCAAACGGCATGGCCCACACAGCAATGCTGTTCTTGAGCTTGGACACATGGGTCACGTATAGGAATCCGTAAATCGCCAAAGCGCCAGCTTGTCCGCACACCCAGGCAATGGCGACCCGCCGTGGAAGCTGCCCGTCGGCAATTCGTGCCAGGGCGTACAAGCCCATGGCCACCGTAAAAAAGAGGACCGAGTAATGCGAAAAGATCGCCAGGTACAGACATCCGGAGAAAAACCACATCTGGCGGACGCTTTTTTCGTCGAACGCCCGGCCCAGAAAATAAAGAGCTCCCGCCATGCACAACAGCATCAGCGCGTAAGCCCGCACTTCCGTGGAAAGTGAAACCATTGCCGGTGAAAATGCGCAGAGGATGAGGCCGATCAATCCCGCAGCTTTCCCGAATACGTTCCCGATCCACCGGAAGGCGACCCAGCAAAACGCCGTTCCCGCAAGCACCGACGGGAGCCGAAGCATCAACTCCGAACGGCCAAGAAAGTGCCAGTAGTACAGCACCATATAGATCAGGGGAGGATGCGCATTGGTCAGGCTGGCTTTGTACGCAAGAAACACCGAAGGCTGATTCATGAGCAGATAGTGCAGCGCTTCATCCGGATTCAGGTAGCTCAGCGTGGCAATGTAGATCCGAAGCACAAATCCGGCAGCCACGATCGCCAGAGCAACCAGATTGAGGTGATTGACCAGCCAGCTTTCGATGAGGTCGGTGCGAGGGGTCGGCCCACGCCCGGATCGTATCGAATCACCGCCCTGGCGGGCGCTTTCGTCGGCGGGAACTACGGTACCTGTGCTCACGTGTTTACCGGCGCCCTTCCTAGAACGAATTCGTCGTTGAACGTCTACCCTCGGTGAAAGTTGTCCGTTTCAATCGCCTGTACAGTGGCCTGCGGATCGAAAGTCGAGTGGCCATTTGCGTTGGCGCGGGAGCGACAGTTGCGCTGTTTCGTGATCGAAGCGTGAGGCGACCGCCTCCATGCTCTGAGGATCTATTACACGCGACGCGCCTGCGATGTGTCGATAACTGGTTCTTCGGTGTTGTTTTATCGATTAGTATCAGCTCTGGTCTTCCAGGCCGAAAACGCTTTCCGCAACGCCTCCCGCTGCCAGACACGCGACAGACCAAGTGACAGACAAGCGACACATTAAGCCGAAACGAAGCGGTCGCCGCTCCCAATCTAGTTCTGATCCGAACAGCGCTTCAGCCTCGTGAGGTGGGGCGAGCCCGGAGGCAGCGCCGGAGCCATGTCCGCTCCCACCACAAACGGAATCACCGCAATATTTTCCCCAAAGCTTGCAGGCTGCAGGCAACGAAACTTCATGTTAAACCACGGCAATTCCGTGTTCAGGTTGGCTAACCAACCGGATTGGAAAACCCAAACCGGATCACCGGGCTTCAGGCCGCGGGAACGCGCCATTTTTTCAAACAGCGAAGGGAAACCCTGCTCCTCCAACCGGTACGTGTTTTGAGCGGCAATGGTGTAGCCGTCACAGCGAAGATCAAAATCCCCGCCTGGGAATATCCCGATCGGCACGCTCACGACGTTCGGACCGCAAAGGTAATAGCCCAGGAGAAGACTGCTCTGATAATCAGCCAAAATCAGATCGCTTCGCGGGACAGACTGTCGAATATGTTCCATCGCGGTCATCATCAGCATCCGGCTCTGATTTTCCGGTTTGATGTACGGCTCATAGATTTTTCCTGAGGTATACGCTCCCCCGACAATCAATCCCGCGAGCAAGACCGCAGGCCAGAATCTCTCCCCGATCGCCGACGCGATCAGGTAACTCACTCCGGAAATGATCAACGGAGCGAGAAATATGGTATGGCGGCCGCCGGTGTAGGGGTATTTCCCGGCGACGCCCGCGAGCCAAACGGCGATGAACGGGAGCAGGAGCAAAACGCCAAGATGGCGCGGGCGAGAAGTGCGCTCACGTGAGGTAAAATCCTGGAAAAAAATCAACACCACACCGATGCCAAAAAATAGAAGCATGGCCGGGGAGAGGTATGGATGCTCGAACAAAAACGCAAAAATATCCGAAGTCTGGAGTCCGGTAAAAGCGAGCAGGCTTTGGTGACCCGGGCGAAAAAAAGACCTGTCGAAAGGACTCTTCCACGTGGCCAGGGCATTCTGCGTGATCTTCGAGACGTGCGTCACGTATAGGAAGACGTAGATCGCCAGCGCTCCTGCTTGCCCCTCTATCCACGCAAACACAATTTTCCGCGGCGGCCGGGAATCCGCGATCCGCGCCAGCGCATAGGCGCCCACTGATAGCGTAAAGAAAACCGCGGAATAGTGGCTCAGGATCGCCAGATACAGAAACAGGCTAAAGCACCACATTTTTCTTACCGACGTGTCCGCGAATGCCCGCTCCAGAAAACACAAGGAGCTGGCAACGAAGCACAGCAACAGGGCGTAGGCGCGCAACTCAGCGGATAGAACCACCGTGGCCGGCAAAAAAGTGGCAAGGATCAGTCCAATCCAACTTGCCGCGCGGCCAAACACCATGGCCGTCCATTTGTAGAAGACCCAGCAAAACACCGTTCCCGCAACCGCCGAAGGCAACCGCAGCATCAGCTCCGACCGGCCAAAAAAATACCACACGTACACCACCAGATAAATCAGCGGTGGGTGCGCGTTGGTCAGGCTGGCTTGGTACGCACGGAACATCGAGGGTTGATTTAACAGCAGATAGTGAAGGGCCTCGTCCGGATTCAGGTAACTTTGTCCGGCAACGAAAACCCTGAGCGCGAAACCGGCGGCGACAGTTGCGGCGGCCAGAACATTGAGGTGACTGAAAAGCCAAGTCTCGAGGAGGTGGGCACGGGAGCCGGTTCCCTGTTCGATTCCTCGAGGTGCATCGTCGAGGCGTTCCTTTTCCTCGGGTGCGATGACGGTGCTGGTCTTCATCTGCTTGCGAGCGCGTTGTCCGCGATGGCCTGGTCCTGGGGAGCGGCCACGAAATTCGGGGAAACCGCAAGGCGGCGAGGCTCGGCGACAATCACAATCTGGTACGCGAAGAAGCTTTTCCAGCAGCGGGTCAGAGCGTAGTGCGCCTCGTGGAAGAGCGTGAAGAACTTGCTCCGCGTAACCGGAAGCACAAGTTGCACCGGGAGCGGCGTGACGATCGTATCGAGAACTTCGCAGGAAACCTCGCTCATCAGCTGTCGCAAACTGCGCATGGTAAAGAAGCGGAGATGGGTTCTGTCAAGAATGCCGCGATCCATGTAGTCGAATTTTCCGAAGAGCAAGCCGAGGCGAATGACCCAGTTCGCAATGTTGGGCACGGAAATGATGAGCTTGCCCGATTCTTTCAGCGCCGGAATGCACCTGCGCACCACGGCCGCCGGATCGCGCAAGTGCTCCAGAACGTCCGCGAACACGATGTAATCGAATTCCCCGCGGTACGGGAACTCGAAATTCTCGATGTCCGCTACCTCAAAATCCTCATAGTGTTCCCGCGCTGTCTCCGCGGTTCGAGGGTCGTACTCGATGCCCGAAACCGAGTGGCCGTTTCGGCTCCAAACCTTCCCCAGATAACCGCTGGCCGTGCCGGCGTCAAGAATCCGGACGGGCTGCTTTTCGCGGCGCAGTACGTCCAGGATCCAATAATGGCTGCTGTATTTGAACGGCTTGAATTCGTATTGGGACTCTGGCATGGGCGGCCGGCTCACTGCACCCGCCGGTATCGGGCGTGGAACGATTGGAATTGGCGCGAGTGGAGGTGGAACACCCGATGCATGAAGTAGCGGCCCAGCAGCAGCAAAATGCTCAGCCCGTAAATCGTGCTGTCCGCAAAACTGGCGTTCGAGGCCTCCGGGAAATACTTCGTGGGAACCGGAACTTCCTTGATGACGAAGTCGAGATGCCTGGCTTGGACCAGCATTTCCTGATCGAAAACGAATTTATCGGAATTTAATGAAAATGGAATTTGTTCCAGAACCCGGCGGCTGTAGGCCCGGTAGCCGGTGTGGTATTCGGAAAGGTTCAATCCCAGGGTCCAATTCTCCAGCGCGGTCAGAAATTTATTGCCCAGAAACTTCCACCACGGCATTCCCTGTTCCATGGTGCTTCCAGACAGAAAGCGCGAACCCAGGACAATATCGGCTTCGCCGGCCTTGATCGGAGCGATAATTTCGGGCAACAGCGTCGGGTCGTACTGATAGTCCGGGTGAAGCATGACGACGATGTCCGCGCCTTCTTTCAGCGCCTCGGTGTAACAAGTTTTCTGGTTCGCCCCGTAGCCGAAATTGCGCGTGTGCAAAAAAACGGAAAGTTGGAGTTCGCGGGCGATTTCCAGTGTTTTATCCGTGCTTCCATCGTCAACCAGAATAATCTGATCGACCGCCTGGTGCGGAATCGCGTCATAGGTGATCCTGAGCGTCTTCGCTGCGTTGTAGGCGGGCATCACTACAATGACTTTGGGACCGTGGGACTCCTCGTTCTGACGCGCGGTCTTCAGTTCTTCGCTCGGAGATCCATTACCTTCAAGAACATGGGGAACCGTGGTTGGCATGGGTCGATCACCTTAAAAGCCGGCTCTTCAGACGGATAACCCGGCAGAGATCGCGGGGAAAAGCCGCTCCCGAAGCGGGCAAACTTTCCCTTCGCAAATGGCCTCCCGGGCCCGGCCCTTGGGAGTGTCTAATATCATCCGGCAATGCCCGGTACGGCGATACTGGCCACAAGTACCTATGTGCTTGGGATATAAACTCGGCTGGGTCGCGGCAGGAATCGGCGGAGTTCGGGTGGGACGAGCTGTACTTCTATGCGTCTGTCACGGCCGGGTTGAATCCGGCGAACGGGAGACCGCCTGACGAAACGGGCTTTTCAAGTCACGCGGTCGACGTTTCCCTCGCGGACGCCCGCGAGGGAAAATCCCGGCGACGAAGCACGATCAGGTCGACAGCACGATTTGCCAGTCCTGTATCGTCCTGGAGCGGAAAGCTCCCGCGCTCGAAAGCAGATAATATTTCCACATGCGGTAAAACCGGTCCCCGTACCGCGGCCTGAACTTCAGCCAGTTCGCGTGGAAGTTGTCGAACCAGGTGACAAGGGTTCTCTCGTAAGAATGCGCCCAATCGTGCAGTTCTTGCATCGCGAAGAGCCCTTCGCTCGCCGCGCCGATTTGCGTGACGGAGGGGAACATGCCTCCAGGGAAAATATACTTTTCCGTCCACGGATTGATGCAGCAGGTGGAAGCGTTGGTTCCGATCGTATTCAGAAAGAAGAGCCCGTCCGGTTTCAGGCAGCGATGGACGATTTGCATGTAACGTCGATAGTTCTTGTATCCAACGTGTTCAAACATTCCGAGCGAAACAATATGATCGAATTGCCCGTCCAGTTCCCGATAATCCTGGCGCCGGATCTCGACCGGCAGGTCCCCGCAGAACTGACGCGCGAAAATGGCCTGCTCTTCGGAAACCGTGATGCCCACCACGTGAACGCCGTACGTCTGCGCGGCGTACTTCGCAAACCCGCCCCAGCCGCAGCCGATGTCCAGGATGCTCTGGCCCGAACGGAGATTCAACTTTCGGCAAACGAAGTCCAGCTTCGCTTCCGCCGCAGCGTCCAAAGTCTCGGCGTTATCCCAGTCGGCGGACGAGTAAAGCATCCAGCGGCCAAGCATACTCCGGTAAAGATCGTTTCCCAGATCGTAGTGCCGGTGCACATTTTGGGACGCGCGCAATTTTCCCTGCAGGTTGACAAACTTTGCCCGAAGATAATCCAGCGATGCCACCCAGTTGAGCGAAAATCGCCGATCCACACGGGCCTTCAGCAGTTTGCAGAATAATTCCGATAACGCCTCGCAATCCCACCAGCCGTCCATGTAGGATTCGCCCAGCCCGAGCGCTCCTTGCGAGAAGACCCTGACATAGAACCGCTCATCGTGAATCACTAGATCCCACGGGCGGTCGCCAGCGATCCGCACATTCGCGGATGCCAGCATTGCTTCCGTTCTTGTTCGCAGGCTGCGCGCCAGGGACATGGGTAAATTCCCCGCATCCGATTCGATCCGGGGTTCCATCGCCCGGGTGATCGTGGCACCAAGATTTCAGACAACTCAATTGGGGGCCCTGCCGTCTTTTCGGACAATCCGTCTACCGATCCTATCTCACACAAAGGGGCGCAAAATCCAGAAAAAAAACACCCGGCCCCCGGAGACACGAAACGCCAGTTACGGTCCAGTTACCGCCAGGCGATCAAGCTCCGGCGGCGCGACGCCCCTGAGCGGCAGCCTGCGCATTCACCGCAGTCTGGGCGATTTGAGTGAGCTTGGCGTCGGCTGCCTTTTCTTCTTTGAGAATTTCTTCCAGCGACGCGACCGCGCTCTGAAAACCCAACTGTCCAGCCAGGGCGGCCAGCGACCCGTACATCGCGATTTCGTAATGTTCAACCTGGTTTCCGTTCACGATCAGCGCGGCATCGCGAAGAGGCGAAGCCTCAATGTGATCGACCGTGTCCTTTGCGGCGCTCATGAGTTGTTTGAGAATGTCATTGCTCTTGGTGTCCGCGCCGATGTGGGTCGACGTGAAGATCTGTTCCAGACGCGCGACATGTCCGCGCGTCTCCTCAAGATGTTGCTCGAGGGCCTGCCGCAATTCCGGCGAGGTGCAGCCGTCAATCATGCCGGGCAAGCCTTTCTTGACCAGTTTCTGTTCGCAATCGTAGGCGTACCAAAGTTCAATCTGGAATAGTTCGCGCAAATCGTTAATCTTCATGTTCCGCTCCTTCAAATCCAAGATGGCTGTCCGGGACGGCTTCACACTTTCGCTGAGATCTTCTGTTCCCGGCCAATAGCTTCTCGGGCTGACGTTTTGTAATTCATTTTCATTCTGACTCGCCGCATTTTGCGTTGGCATCGAGCGAGGCCTGTAGACATTGGAATTAATGGCTGTACAACTTTCGGAAGGCTCGCGGGAGCAACGTGCCAGTGCAGAACCGCCCCGCCCGGATCTCGTGCAGGGCGGCCCTGTCGTCCGTTCGAAAACTAAAAGCAATCAGCGGGCGTGGCTGACTTGCTGAACCGTTGTCCGGATACTGTGCGTACCCGCGGCCGCTCCCGCCATGGCCGCCAACCAGCCGAGGAACAAGGAAAAGAATCCAAACCACCCGAGGTCAGCCAGCACACCTAAGGCATAGGGCGTTCGAATGCCTACTTCTCCAGTCCCGGGAGCGATAAAACTGCTTCCTGCCAACGCCGTGATCGCCAGCGCCGCGACGACCGCGAGCCCGAACATAACCGTTCCGTGCATCGCGCCGTCGCGTGTATTCGCTACTCCCGCCAAGTGACCCGTCGTTCGCCCGGCGACGTACATTGCCAGAATTGTAAGAATGACAGCCCAGACGCCCATTCCAATATTCACGCCACTACCGGTGCGATAGAACCCGCCGGCAAAAATGGACATTCCGAGCAATCCAAAAACAAACCAAATCGCAAAAAAGGAAAACATTCCCGCCCAAATTGCCCCCCAGTTTGGAGAGTCAACGCGGGCCGCCGTGTTTTGACTGAACACCACACCTTCAGACATATCGTGCCTCCTGCGTAAGGGTCCTATTCCCCTTACTATTTGCTTAGACGGGACAGACATCTGGGACGCTGTCCGGTGAATGCCTTAAGTTTCCAACGAATTTCAGGTAGAAGGGGGCGGTCTGTTCTGTTCTGATCTCCGAGACAGTCAGCACGGTCTAGCCACTGCCTGGTCTCTACGGATTAGCGGCACCGGAAAAAGGCCGACGTTTGCGCAGGACCGAAAGCAATAATGTGCTCCAGGACGCTCCGCGTTTCGACCCGTGAATACTTTCGACTAACAGCGTCTTTCGTTCATGCCGTGCTTTTACTTTCATGGTTAATAACCAATTGACGTACCTTTGGAATCACCGAAAAATCGCGAGCATACGTCAGCCTAAAGCATGGCCGCCGACTAAGAAGATGCCCTACTGCAGCGAACTGTTGTTGCAGTAGTTTTTTATCCCGAAAGTCCAAAGTAAAAGCGCTAGCCAAGAGTTTCATGAAGACGTCTTTTGGGCTCAACGAAGCTATCGCCGGATCCGATAAGGCGTCGTTTTCGCTATCAATAATGTACAAGCTCCGCAAAAGGGACGGTTTTTCAGCAAATGGAATAAGCGCCGGGTCGGTCACCCTACGCTTTCTTGTGTAGTGCGCAATCTCAGCGTCTTCCGGTTCGGCGCCAAAGATTATCTCGCTCGTTTCGGGCCAGAGCCGAACTCCTGGATAACTGGGAATCACAATCCAATCCCCCGCAGTCTTTCGTAGTAATAGGTAGTCGTCCGAAATCAGAGGATAGCCGTAGTGTCCAAAAGACGCAGCCAAGGTGGACTTTCCTCGACCGCTTTTGCCTACAAACCCAATAACTCCATCTGGAGCGAGAACTGCGCTCGCGTGCAATACCAGAGATTCGCTGTTGCTGAGAATCAACGGAATGATCTGATCGAGAAGTAGGTGTCGGATCGTTACCTCCGGGGTTCCCGGCAGGGGGATGCACTGAACTGTTTTTCCGTCCCGAGAAATCAGAAAATCGCCTCGATCGGGAAAGCGGAGCAAATAATTCTCCCTATCAAATGCAAGGCTGAGCCACGGTTCGTTGTCCTCGCCCAGGAAATGATGGAACCATTCGAACTTCCCGGCAAATTCCGTTCCCGCCGGCAAGACCTTGAAGCAGCAGTCAGACTTTCCGCCGGTTGCCCTTCGTAATTCCGGTAGCGAGACGTTGCTTTCAATCACCAGATCGCAGACGTGAAATTGGCCGGTACGAATCATCTCGAATCCGCACGAATCGCGCCAAGCGTCCGTTGTTGCGGGTCAACCGATGTCGCGGCTATCATCATATTCATTATTGATAGCAGATTTTTTAGGTAAAATCATTGCGCGAATGAGCGGAATCTCCGGCACGTACAGCCTCGATGGTCGCCCCGCCGAGGAGTTCCTCCTCCGGCGAATGACAGCCTCAATCGTCCATCGGGGACCGGATGGAATCCGCCACTGGATGGATGGCCCGGTTGGCTTCGGCCATTTGGCGCTCCAAACTACCCCTGAATCGGTGATCGAAAAACAGCCGCTTACCAATGCGGATTCGACCCTTTGCCTTACCATGGATGGGCGTATCGATAATCGGTCCGAGTTGAGACATTTACTCGAGTCGCATGGATTTTCTCCCCGGCACGACACAGATGCGGAGTTGGTTCTTCAGGCTTATGAATGCTGGAAAGAGAACTGCCCGGGTTGGCTTATCGGAGATTTCGCTTTTGCCGTTTGGGACGCGCGAAAAGGGCAATTGTTCTGCGCCAGAGATTACGTGGGAGTTAGACCTTTTTATTATTATCGGTCCGCTTCGGTGTTTGCGTTTGCTTCCGAGATCCGCTCGCTGCTTGTGCCGGGTTTAGCTTTCTGCCGGCTGAACGAGAGTAGACTCGTCGACTTTCTGATACCACACCTGGATCGAGACGATGAAGAATCTACCTTTTACCAAGGTGTCTTGCGGCTGCCTGCGGGCCATTCCTTGACGGTTGGAAGCGGGGGACGATTCGCCATACGAGACTATTGGGATCTCAAGGCTCCCGCCACACTGAAGCTTTCGTCGTTAGGAGAATACGGTGAGGCCTTCCGCGAAGTCTTCGTAGAAGCAGTTCGTTGCCGGTTGCGCAGTATTCACCCGGTTGGGGCGACCTTAAGCGGGGGCGTGGATTCCTCGTCGGTTGTCTGTACAACGCGCGAGATGCTTGCAACCGGGCTAAAGGAACCGTTGCATACAATTTCACTCGTCGACGCTGACGAGTCCATGTGCGGCGAAACGCCCTACATCCGCGAGGTTCTTCAGGGAGGTCGGCTCATTCCCCACATCGTCCGCTCCGATCAGGTCTCAGCGATGACCGAGCAAATGACGGGAAGCGACGAACCCTTCGAGATCGCCAACTACTTCCCCAATTGGTACAATTTTGCGACCGTCAGCAAGGCCGGAGTTCGAGTATTGCTCGACGGAGTTTCCGGCGACCACGTTACGCCACCTTACACCTATCTGGCTACGCTAGTGCGTTCCTTGAAATGGAGCACCCTCCATAAGGAACTGGCGTTTGGCTCGAAGTATTTCCGCCAAAATCCTTTTTCCGCTCTTGCGAGCGATGGTCTCGGCCCCATTATGCCTGGATTATTGCCGTTATGGCGCTGGCTCCGCAGGCGCAAGCCGACACCCAATCCAGAGGATTCAATTATTAACCGCGACTTTGCTCTTCGCATGGGGATTTCGGAGCGTATGGATCTTCGTAGAAATATCCTCTGGAAAGCTTCTCAGGATATCGGCACGCTGCATGCGTGGAGCTTCACCAATGGCGTCTTACCATTTTTCTTTGAACACTCCGGAAGACTGGCTGCCACCATGGGAGTCGAACCCCGGCATCCCTTTTCGGATCGCCGGGTGATAGAGTTCTTTCTATCCCTTCCTCTTGAAATGAAAACATATAGTCCCCTGCCAAAGAGGGTGATCCGAGCCGGTATGGAGGGGCTTCTCCCGGAAAAGGTTCGCCTACGTACTCGTTATGCTCATCCGGGTGCGGCATTCATGGACTCACTCTTTGGACATCATTCGAGAGATTTAGAGGTATCAAGGTTCAGAAAGTTATTGGATCCGCTTCGCCAATATGTTAGCGTCGAGAGAGTCGATACGTCCAGGCAGGCCGTAATTGCCGGGTCGAGGGATGACGGCGATTTTGTTTGGGCAGCGCTTAATTTAGCCTTATGGGCCGAAAGCAGCCATTTGCAGATCTAAATCGGCGGATTTGAGGGCAGATATGAATTCCCAAGATTTGACAACTCACTCGTCAACGAAGCGACTTTATTCAGCCCCCAAGCTTGAGAGACTGGGCTCAGTTCAGCGACTTTCCTGAAATTGTCCCCGGTTTAGTTGAAAGTGGCGGCTCTCGACTTCGGGCACCTTATGCGACCTGCTCCTGCTGAGTCAATAACGGATTCAGTTTGCGCTGCAGGAGTTCCAGTTCCCGGAAGCCTTTCACCTTTCGGAATTTCTTTTCCGCTTCAAGTAATCCGGTGGCCGTCCAGCGCAGCGCGTGGTCCCCGGCTCGCCAGCGTTTCACATTCCGGGCCACGCGCTCGACCGTGGAAAGGCACGACTCGATGGGATTGCTCGAAGCCAACGTCTGCCGTAGCAGCCCTCCCACGCCCAGCCGGTGCACGGTGAGAGTTTCGTCCAACCCTTCTTCCAGGCTGTGTGCTGCGCTCGGATTGATGCGCTCCAGTTGCCGGAAGATTTTTTCAAGTTCCGCTTTGGCCTCCGCGTAGCCGGTCATCGCGTAGGCGTTGCGGATTCTTCGATCCGTATCTCCCTGGGCGCTCTTGGGCAAATGCTCTTTCACGTTCCGCCGCTTGTGGATCTGGCAGCGCTGCACTTCGGCCCGTTTGCCGAACACCCGCTCGATCCCCGCGCGCAGTGCCTTGGCCCCGTCGATCACGAACAAGTAGCGTCTCTCTGGGTTTAGGCCCCGTGCTACCAGGTCTTCCAGCAGTTCTTTGACCACGGTGGTGTTCTCCGTCGCGCCCTGCCAGAGTCCCAACACCTGCTTTTTCCCGCTCGTTTCGATGCCCAGCGCCACGACCAACACCTGCTTGCCCAGATGAATCCCGTCGATCAAGATCGCCACCAGATCCAGTTCCTCCAGTCTTTTCTCGTAGAGCTTTTTCAGTTGTGCCGCGCTGGCCGCCACGAACTGGCGGCTCACACTGGACTTCTCGATCCCGTAGCCCTCCAGCACGCTGTCCACCGCACGGTGATAGTTCCGCGAGGTCAGCCCGGCCACGATCCCTTCCCGCACCGCCCGCTGCCGTCGACCGTCGTGTTGCAGCCGCGCGTAACTGTCCAGCTGCACTTCTTCCCCTTGACGCGTGCGCACCCGCGGACGCTGCACCGCTACTTTCTGCCCAGCAAACACCACGTAGCCCGATTGCTGACCCCATCGCAAGCAACTCGACGCCGCATCCGGTTGGTGGCGCGGCCCTACGCGTCGCATCACTTCATCTTCGATCACGGCACGAATGATCTTCAACCCCGCCAGCCCGGTCAGGTGTTCGACCTCTGGCTGCAACTCCTCCCACACCTCCACCAGCGGCAGCGGTAACCGCACCGCCACTTCTTTGCTTCCCAGCACCTCGAACTTCTTCGTGGACTTCTTCCCACTGCTCTGGTATCTGTCGGCCATAGCGGCTCTCCTCTCTAAAAAGAGTTCTCATCCCGGACTCTATCCGAGTCCGGGCCGAGAGCCGCTACTTCCTTCTTCAGGTTTCAACTAAAGGCGGGACAACTTCACTTTCCTTGGCCGGTGCCGGGAGTATTGCAGAAGGCATGGGGTCGACTAATACCAAGAGACACCCTTAGTGTTCCCCAGCGGAGAATTGTTTCGGGGCAAGAATCTTCGCGAAGATGCGAGCAAATTGCCTACCGTAGCATTATTAACCCCCTTGGCCTATGACCAAGGGGTGTTTGCTTTTAGCGATCAGAAAGGTTTTGCCGGGTGCCTCCAGAAGATACGCTGCCATTCCATCAATGGTTGCTCGCCGACTCCGATCGTACCACCGCTTACCGACGCGCTTTAGACCAAATCGTCCGTAAAGACGATGTTGTGCTGGATATCGGAGCCGGTAGCGGTATTCTTTCGTTTTTTGCCGCTCTCTCCGGTGCTCGTAAAGTCTACGGCATTGAAGTCAGTGACGCTCTACTGCTGGCGAAAGAGCTATGCACGGGCAATGGTTTCAATGGCGCGATCGAATTCCGCCAAGGCCGCTCCCAAGAGATCGAACTTCCGGAACTGGTGGACGTGGTGGTTTCGGACACAGGGTGTAGTTTCGGCCTTCAGGGTGGAATATTGGGCATATTGCTCGATGCCAAGAAGAGATTCCTAAAACCGGGGGGAACAATTATTCCCCGCTCACTGCAACTGATGGTTGCGCCTGTGGAGTTGAAGGATCGACGAAACCTGGATATCTGGAATAAAGACCGTTATGGCGTCGATCTGTCTGCTATCCGGCCGTACGCGGCAAATACGGATTATTACTTGAGGCTCCATGCAGAAGATGTTTTGGCGGCTCCCGCTTTGTTGACCACAATTAATTTTGCGACAGTCAACAGCACCTATGTGGCGGGAGAGACAGTTTCCGTCGCGGCACGAAACGGCGTGATGCACGGTTTAGGAGCTTGGATAGTGCTGGAACTGGCTCCAGGGGTTTCTTTCAGTAACTCCCCGCTCGAGCCAACGGTGAACTGGGCTCAGAGTTTTTTTCCGATAGAAACTCCGGTTGCAATCAACCCCGGTGATCTTATTCGATCCAAAATCCAAACGAATAACGGCACAGTGTGGCGATGGGAAATTGAAATAGCGAACGAAACCTGCGGCGGCAGCTCTTCGGTTATCAAAGGTCGATTCGATCAGTCAACCCTGCGAAGTTTTCCCATTGATGTTGCACGGTTCAAAAAACAATTTCCTTCGTACAAGCCAAGTTTGTCTCGATTGGGCGAAGCGGAGGTACATCTGATGAGTAGCTTCGATGGACGACGTACCGCTCTTGAGCTTGGAGAAGAGATATTCGGCAAGTTCGGCGACTGTTTTCGCTCGAAGGAAGCCGCTTGCGAATTTGTTGCCAGAGTTATCTTACGTCGCGGCTAGATCATAATCATCTTCATGCTGTTACTTCCAAACCAGAATTGGTGTATAGCTCGACACTTCATGAACCCCAATTAGAACCTGGCCCCGACTTTCAACCCATGCATGGGCCTCAAAACTACCTGTTTCGTTGCGAACGCCAATCCGAATTTGGGAGTCCAGTCCCCTGCGTCTGAGAAGAATATGCAAGGATATAGCCTGAGTTAAACAGGTTGCATGCGAAACGTATCGCCCAACAGCCCGCACAGCCCAACTAAACTGGTCCTCCGAAATATGGCTGTTCGCCTGACGACGTCCATTTGTCAAAAACGCGACAACCCGTCGAAGAGTCGAAAAAGGTACGATCCACAAAGCAATTCGAACTGACCACACCACGATCGCAGCTTGCACCAAAATAAGTAGCGTCCGCAATTTGGTGACGCCCACCTGCGCCATCGTTGGTAGCCTCCAAGTAAACCTGCCCCCTCTTCTGATGAGGCTTGAGACGAAGAAATTCCAGAATACCCCAAACCATGCCGTCCGAGAACTTCTTTTCGCAAACGTGTCTTAGGTCCGTACTTCTGTCACCTCCTAGCGGCTACGTGAAAATGTCACCCCTGTGGAGGCATACACGTTGAGCCAGAAAGAATTGCGACGCGTGGCGGTCATTTCATCCACATGAATCCGTTGAAAAGAAAATTGGCCCATCATCCGAAAGACCGGCCGTAAAGCAGCTTTTCCTTCCACTCGAATCCCAAGAACGGATTGACCCGCATCGACTCGCTCAGCTGACCCCAAGCCATAGCAAAACAAAATCAACCCCACCACCCCATTCGAAGACCGCGAACGGGCGGCCACCTGGAAAAGCAAAATCGCCCCGAATTACACGCCCAGTTCGTTTCGTGAAAGGGGAACGCAATTGCAAAGCGAGGAATTAAATCAAAATGGCGGAGAGGGGGGGATTCGAACCCCCGTCACCCTTTTGGGGTGAAACTGATTAGCAGTCAGCCCTGTTCGGCCACTCCAGCACCTCTCCGCGGAATGTTTGGCCGAAAATTCAGTGCGGGCGCCGCGCGTGTCGCATCAAAGTATAGCACCGAGCGTCCCGCCGAACCTACGCCAACCACTCGGGCCGGCGCGGTGAAAAGCAACCTGGTGTGATTTTCTTCGCATAACGACGGAATTTTGAAACCGCCAGTGACGGCGACACTCTAATCAGTTGGGGCCGCAGTCTCGGCCAAAATCGAGGACGGTGGAGGAGGATCAATGATCGTCATAACAGGTGCCACGGGACACACGGGGAGCGTCGCAGCCGAAAAGCTGCTCGCTTCGGGAGCGAAGGTGCGCGTAATTGGGCGGGACGCGCAGCGGCTGGAGCGATTTTCGCAGAAAGGCGCGGAAACGGTGACCGCGGATATGACCGACCAGGCGGCGCTCGAAAAGGCATTTTCCGGGGCCCGGGCAATTTACGCCCTCATTCCGCCGAACATTGCCGCGCCCGACGTTCGCGCCTACCAGGAGCGGGTGACCGATTCGCTGGCCGCAGCGACGCGAAACGCCGGCATCGGCTATGCAGTCGTTCTCAGTAGCACGGGGGCGGAAAAGACGAGTGGAACAGGCCCTGTCGTGGGCCTGCACGGCCTCGAAACGAAACTCGGCGCGATCGAAGGGTTGAATGTCCTCGCTCTTCGCTGCGGATATTTTATGGAGAATTTGCTTCCACAAGTCGGCATCATTCAGTCGCTCGGGTTCATGGCCGGGCCCATTCGCCCGGACCTGCCGTTGCCGATGATTGCAAGCGGCGATATCGGGGCAGCGGCGGCTGAATCGCTCGCAAAATTGGATTTTCAGGGACAGCAGACGCGCGAACTGCTCGGCGCACGGCACATGACCTACAACGAGGCCGCAAAGGTTATCGGCGGTGCGATCGGAAAACCCGATCTGAGTTATCGGCAGGTTCCGGCTTCGGTCCTGAAGCCGGCCATGATGCAGATGGGAATGTCCGCCAACATGGTGGACTTGCTGCTGGAAATGTCCGAGGCCCTGAACACCGGGTACATGAAGTCGCTGGAGCCACGATCGGCTCGCAACACGACCGCGACTACTCTGGAAACGTTTGTCGCTGAGGTATTCGCTCCGGCGTATCGCGGAAAAGCGGCGCGGGCGTAGCCAGCAGGACAGGCTCGCTTCAGCCGGTAGATTACATTTCCGCAGCCACAGAACTAAATCCGGCAGGCAAAAGCCTGTCCTGCGCTCACTGCTTGCAGCGTTCGTCCTCTCAGAACGCTGCGCTCGGAAATTTCGCTTCGCCGAAAATTACTTGCTGGCTGCCGCGACTTTCGCGGCCGCCGTGGCTCCGGCTTTCTTGCTGCGCCGGCGAGGCTTGGTAGGCCGCTCGGGCGCTTCGCCAACGAGTTCCATGGCCATCAGGCCGGTGACGAACTTCTTCAGGCCCACGCTATCGAAATCGATCGTAGTCCGCTCGCCGTCGGATTCGGCCACGATTCCGTATCCATACTGCTCGTGTTTAATGCACTGCCCTTCGGAAAGAACCTGCACAACTGCCTCCTTATTGGTTGCCGGCAACTACGGAGTATTTGCTACGGGGAAGATCGTCCATCCCGTCCGCCTGGGCAGACGGGATGGACCCACGTTTGTCAGACTAGAGGCCGGTTACGTTCTCCGCCTGCAGGCCTTTGGGGCCTTTGCGCACCTCGAATTCAACCGCTTGCCCTTCGTTGAGAGATTTGTACCCATCCATTTGAATTGCTGAAAAATGGACAAATACGTCCTCGCCGGACTGGCGCTGGATGAATCCGTAGCCCTTGCTGGCATTGAACCACTTCACTGTTCCTTGTTCTTTCACTTCTACTACCTCGCTTTAAGCTATTTGTGCTTCTCGTACCGGCCGGCGCGCCTCGCAAGGCGGGGAGCGGGGGCCGCTGCCCCTAGCCCGTACAAACAAACGGCTGCAAGGTCATTACTTGCAGCCCCGTTGAACGAGTCAAAAGGAATCACAAGAGCAACAAAGGCGAACCCATTTTACCAAAAATGGGCATTTGTTGTCCAGATGGATCGCATCCGGAAAACCGAGGTTCCGCGAGCCAACCATTCTTAACTAAGTGGTGTTATTTAATGCAGTTAACAGAATGTTAACGCACTTTAACATTCCCTTTCCTTGCCCGATATATACTGCCCGTCGATCCGGGCGCTCACTCGATTTTCGACCTCGTCTCACCGCCGCGGGCGAATTGAGTTACTCTTCTATTGAGACGCCGCCCGCCTCGAAGGACTAGGACTGTACCCATGCCCCGCCAGTCGCTGATCGATTTCCTTCAGGAATACCCAAAACACGGCCGGAGCACCGCGTTCGCGGAGCGATCCGGCTATCGGACTTCGCGCTGGTCTTACCAGCAGGTCGCCGGCCTTGCGGCACAATGCGCTCGGGAGTTGGAACGGGTAGGAGTTGCGCCCGGAGAACGGGTCTTGCTTTGGGGACGCAACTCCGCGGAATGGGTGGCCGCGTTTTTCGGGTGTATTCTGCGCGGGGCGGTCGCTGTCCCCATGGATCAAGGAGCCACACCGGACTTCGTGCATCGCGTGGCGCAGCAGGTGGACGCGAAATTAATGTTCGCGGACCGCGAGAATCCCCCGCTTGGCGATCCACGTCCCTCGATCAGCTTCGAACTGCTTCAGGGAGCGGTCAGCCAGCATTCCAGCCAGGCTTACGATTCGCCTTCGCTCAGCCGCGGCACGGTGGCGCAGATCATCTTCACCTCGGGAACGACGACCGAACCGAAAGGGGTGGTCATCACCCACGGCAACATTCTTGCCAACCTCGAAGCGCTTGAGGCGGGAATACGGCCTTACCTGAAGTGGGAACGCATGGTCCACCCGCTGCGGTTTCTTGATCTGGTTCCTCTTAGCCACGTCTTCGGCCAATTCATGGGCGTGTGGATTCCGCCGCTGCTTCGCGGCTGCGTCCATTTTCAGGAGTCGCTTAGCCCGTCGGAAATCGTTTCCACGATCCGGCAGGAGCGCATCTCGGTACTGATTGCGGTGCCGCGCGTTCTTGAGGCGCTGCAGGGCAAGATCGAACGCGAACTTGAGGCCGAAGGAACGCTGGAAGCGTTTCGCAGGGATTTTGACGCCTCTGAAAATGAAAAAATTCTCCCGCGCTTGTGGCGCTTCCGGAAAATTCATCGCCGCTTCGGCTGGAAATTCTGGGCCGTGATTTCGGGTGGCGCAACGCTTGAGGCGGAAACCGAGCGGTTCTGGGAACGCACGGGATTCGCCGCGATACAGGGGTACGGGCTGACCGAAACAACATCGCTCGTGAGCGTGAACCATCCGTTTCGCATCGGACGGGGCTCAATCGGGAAAGTTTTGGCCGGCCGTGAAGTGAAATTGGACGAGAGCGGCGAAATTCTCGTCCGCGGAGAAAATATCGCGGCGGGATATTGGCAAGGCCGGCAGATTTCCCCGGTCGCCGAGAACGGAGAAGGCGCGGGGTGGTTTCACACTGGCGATCTCGGAGCGCTCGACGCCCAGGGGAATCTGTATTTCAAGGGGCGGAAGAAAAACGTCATCGTGACAGCCGCAGGCACGAACGTCTTCCCCGAAGACCTTGAAGCGCGCTTGCGGCGCGAGCCGGAAGTGAAAGATTGCGTGGTGGTTGGAATCGAGCGCGGCGGGAACGCGGAGCCCTGTGGCGTTCTGCTGCTGCGCGATGAGACGCGGGTAAAACAGCCGCGCCACGCTGCCGGGATCGTCACGCGCGTGAACGACTCCCTGGCGGACTACCAGAAAATGCGCTCGTGGTTTCTGTGGCCGGAAGCGGATTTCCCGCGTACCTCAACCGGCAAACCGAAACTTGCGGAGATCCGCGCGGCCGTCGAAGCGCAATGGGGAAACGGCAATGGCTCGGCGGAGCGGCCGGTTGCCGCGGGGGGAATCGGCGAACTGATCGCTCGGATGGGCAGCGGACCGGACAGCATCGACCCGAATGCAAATCTCGACAGCGATTTGCATCTTAGCTCGCTCGATCGTGTCGAGCTGTTAAGTGCGCTCGAAGACCGCTACCAGGTGGACCTGAACGAAACGCGCTTCGCCTCCGCCCGGACCGTCGGCGAATTGGAGACCATGGTCCGCAGGTCGTCGTCGATGCGTTCCGAATTTGTATTTCCGCGATGGGCGCAGCGCTGGCCCGTGACTTGGGTCCGCACATTCTTTTATTACCTGCTGACCTGGCCCGCGACGCACCTCCTCGCGTATCCCAGCGTCTTCGGGCGCGGGAATCTGCGCGGCGTGAAGGGACCGGTACTCGTAATTTCAAATCACGTCATTTATCTGGATGTGGGATTTGTGCTGGCGGCGCTGCCGATGCGTTTGCGACATCGGCTTGCGGTAGCCATGGGGGGCGAGCGCCTGGCCGAAATGCGCCGGCCGCCCAGGGATTGGCCCTTTCTGCGACGGTGGCGGCAGCGTCTGAATTATTTTCTGGTGGTTTCGCTCTTTAACGTCTTCCCGCTGCCGAAGAAATCAGGATTCCGCGAAAGCTTTCGCTTCGCAGGGGAACTGGCCGACCGCGGGTGGAGTGTGCTGGTCTTTCCCGAGGGCGATCTGACGCCCGACGGAAAACTGCAGCCGTTTCGCGCCGGAATCGGACTGCTGGCGAGCAATCTGAAACTGCCTGTCGTGCCGCTGCGCATCGACGGCGCGTACGAAATCCGTGAGGCGCATAGCATATTCAACCGCCCCGGGCGCATTCGCGTCCATATCGGCAAACCCGTGGAATTTTCGGAAGGATCGGACCCGCAGGAGATTGCGGGAGTACTCGAGCAACGCGTCGCAGGGTTGGGAATTATTTAGCACAGGCTTTCAGCCTGTGTGGTGTTGATTTTGGCCCAGCCGGGCGCAACCCACACGGACCGAAGCCTCTGCTACTTGGCCTCACGCCTCCGCGTTTGCGCGGATCTGCTGCCAGCGCTTGGGGCGCTTCTTGCTGTCGAGAATTCTCTTGCGCAGGCGGATGGATTTCGGCGTGACTTCGACCAGCTCATCGTCGGCGATGAATTCGATGGCCTGTTCGAGGCTCAGCTGGCGGTGCGGGATCAGGCGAATCGCTTCGTCCGCGCTGGACGCCCGCATGTTCGTTTGCTTCTTTTCTTTCGTGACGTTCACGTCCATGTCCGCGTCGCGGGCGTTTTCCCCGACGGTCATGCCTTCGTAAACTTCCTCGCCCGGGCCGACAAACAGTTCGCCGCGCTCCTGCAGGTTCCACAAGGCGAAGGCGGTGGTGTGGCCAGCGCGGTCAGCCACGAGCGCGCCTGTCGGGCGCGAAGCCATCTCGCCGCCATATTCCGTCCAGCCTTCGAACAAGGTGTGCAGCTGCGCGGTGCCGCGCGTGTCGGTGAGGAGCTGGCCGCGCAGGCCGATCAGGCCGCGCGATGGAATCGTGAACTCCATGCGCACCCAGCCGGAGCCGTGATTGACCATCTTGCCGAGTTCGCCGCGCCGGCGGCCGAGCGATTCCATGACCACGCCGACGAACGACTCCGGGCAATCGACCACCAATCGTTCGAGGGGCTCGAGTTTCTTGCCGTTTTCCTCGCGCACCACGATTTCCGGCTTGCCGACCATCAGCTCGTAGCCCTCTCGGCGCATGGTTTCGATCAGGATGGCAAGCTGCAGTTCTCCGCGCGCAAAAACGCGAAAGACGTCGGTGGCCTCGGAATCGGTGATGCGCAACGAAACGTTCGTGAGCAATTCCTTTTTCAGGCGCGCGCGCAAATCGCGTGAAGTCACCCACTGGCCTTCGCGGCCGGCCAGCGGTCCGGTATTCACCGTGAAATTCATGGCCAGAGTCGGCTCGTCCACGACCAGCGGCTCGAGCGGCGCGGGATTTTCGAGGCTCGTCAGGCTCTCGCCGATCTGAATTCCTTCGACGCCGGCCACCGCGACAAGGTCGCCGCAGGGAACTTCCTCGGTCTCGACGCGGTCCAGGCCGAAGAACGTGTAAAGCTTCGTGATCCGCGTGGGGACGATCTCGCCGGATCGCTTGGCGATGCCCACATCGGCGCCGCGGCGCAGCGTGCCGTTGAACACGCGGCCGATGGCGATGCGCCCAAGAAAATCGCTGTAATCCAGATTCATGACCTGCGCCTGCAAAACGCCATCCGGATCGCCCTTGGGTTCCGGGATCGCGGAAACGATGGTTTCAAACAGAGGCTGAAGATTGGTTGAACCGTCGTCGAGTTTGCGGTGCGCGACGCCGGTCTTCGCATTGGTGTAGAGCACCGGGAAATCCAGCTGATCCTCGGTGGCTTCGAGGTCGATGAAGAGGTCGTAGATTTCATCGAGGACGGCAGCGGCGCGAGCATCGGTGCGGTCAATCTTGTTCAGCACAATGATCGGAAGCAGCTTGGCGTGAAGCGCCTTTTGCAGGACGTAGCGTGTCTGCGGCAGCGGGCCTTCGCTCGCGTCCACAAGGAGGAGCACGCCGTCCACCATCTTCAGCGCGCGCTCGACTTCACCGCCGAAATCGCTGTGGCCCGGCGTGTCCACGATATTGATCTTCGTGTCGTGATAGAACAGCGCCGTGTTTTTGGCCAGGATGGTGATGCCGCGCTCGCGCTCCAGATCGTTGGAATCCATGACGCGCTTCATCACCACTTGATTGTCGCGGAACACGCCGCTCTGATGGAGCATGGCATCCACCAGCGTCGTTTTTCCGTGATCGACGTGTGCGATGATGGCGATATTGCGAATCTGTGGCATGGAATCCTAGCTTTCTATTCGATTGTCGTTTCGGAACAGCGATGAAAACAAAAATGGCTGCAAGTGCGAACTTGCAGCCCCCGCGATCGTTTCGAGAGGAATTACAAGTGCATCCGAAGCATCAAGATTACCACAGCCTTCGTCTTCTTGGCTCGAAACCTTCGAACGGGATGCCTTACTGATTCGCTCCCCCACGTTGTCTGGGAGGACGGTAAGTGCCTTTCTACAAGGACGATACGCGCCAGAGCGGCCCTTTCTTTTGACGATGCTTTCCCTTTCAAAAATTTGATTTCGGGCCTGTTTGTCGATTCTCAGGTTAGAATCCTTCGGAACATGGCGAAAAAGCGTATTCGCCAACCGGCGAAACTGGCGGCATGGATTGCGTTGGCATTCGCCCTGTCTTGGGGCGGGGTGGCTGCGCAAACGCAGTGGCTCGCCCCGGACGCGGCCGTCATCGGCAAATTTGAAGAGGAGGGCTCTCAGCATTCCCACGTCATGGAAGTGATGGGCTATCTCACGGACGTGTACGGGCCGCGGCTGACGAATTCGCCGGACATCCGGGAGGCCGCCGACTACGCGGTGAAAACCCTCCATTCGTGGGGTTTGGCGAACGTCCACGAGGAGACCTGGGGGCCGTTTGGGCGCGGTTGGTCCAACGAATTGTTTGAAGCCAGCGAAATTGCGCCGCGGCAATTTCCGCTGATCGCGTACCCGAAGGCCTGGACTCCGGGAACGAACGGAGTGGTTACCGCCGACGCGATCTACGCCAAGATTGAAAAGGAAGACGATTTCTCTTCCTATCGCGGAAGGCTGCGAGGCATGTTCGTGCTGACCGCGCCGATGCGCGTGGTGGAAGCGCAATTCGAAGCGCCGGCGCACCGCTACACCGATCAGGAACTGGCCGATCTGGCGCAACCGCGCCCGCAGCAGTCTTCTCCCGACAAGGAAGCGCGTGACCGCTTCCGCAAGCAGCAGGAATTTAACGCGAAAGTCGTGAAATTTTTGACCGACGAAGGCGCCGCGGCGTGGCTCGAACCCGCGCCGCACGACGGTGGCACGCTCACGGTGATGGCTGGCGGATCGCGCGACCCGAAAGAACCGCCCGTGCTCCCGCGCGTCGCCGTGGACATCGAGCATTACGGGCGCATCCTGCGCACGCTGGAGAAAAATATCCCGGTGACGCTGCGGTTCAACATCGTGAACAAGTCTTACGAGGACAATCTGGATTCGTTCAACATTGTCGCGGAAATTCCGGGCACGGATAAGGCCGACGAAGTGGTTATGCTCGGCGCGCATTTCGATTCCTGGGCCAGCGGCACGGGCGCCACGGACAATGCCGCGGGATCCGCGGTGATGATGGAGGCCATGCGCATCCTGAAAACCTGCAACGCCCAGATGCGGCGTACCGTGCGCCTGGCACTGTGGACCGGCGAGGAGGAAGGTTTACTCGGCTCGCGCGCCTACGTTCTGCAGCATTTCGCCGACCGGAACTCGATGGAACTCAAGCCCGACTACGCCAAACTTTCCGCCTATTTCAACGTGGACAACGGCACGGGAAAAATTCGCGGGATTTATTTGCAAGGAAATGAGGCCGTGCGGCCGATTTTTGAAAAATGGATGGAGCCGTTCAAATCCGAAGGGATGACCACGCTCTCGGCCCGCAGCACCGGCGGCACGGATCATGTGTCCTTTGACGAAGTCGGACTGCCCGGTTTCCAGTTCATTCAGGATCCGATCGAATACGACAGCCGCACGCATCACACCAACATGGATGTTTACGAGCGGATACAGGCGGCGGACTTAAAGCAGATGGCAGTGATTGTCGCTTCATTCGTTTACATGACCGCGAACGCGGACGAGCTTTTGCCGCGCAAGCCGCTGCCGAAGCGGTAGGAATTTTGTAGCGCGGCTTCAACCTGTGCAGGGTTTGCGCGTTGAGGAAATCTAAACAACACAGGCTGAAGCCTGTGCTGCCTGAAACCTACTTCCCGGTCTTGCTCAGGCGGCGGTAATACTCGGCGACGGATTCTTCGTAACCCTGCGGCACGGTGCTGGTATCGCCGCTGCGGACCTGGCCCGCATCTTTGTCGTCAAGCTGGCGGCGCAGCTGCAATTCGAGTTTGTCGACATCGGCTAGGACCTGCGAGTGCAGTTCCTCGACAAGCGCGGGGTTGCCCGGGAATCGGCTCGGGTCAAGGTGTTCCATTTCCTGAATGAGATCCTGGACTTGCTTGGCCATTTCGGGATTGTCGCGCACGGACTGGCGAAGCTGGTTCAAATCGCGCAGGCTGTCGTCGTAGGCGCGCTGCGAAGGAACCGCCGAATTATCGGGCTGGACAGGGGCGCCCCCGCGCGGCGTGTTATTTCCAGTGTCCAGATTGCCAAATACGGTACCGTTGGCGCCTCCGCCGTTGTAATTGTTGCCGTAGGCTCCGCCGTTATCGCCACCGCCGATTCTCGCGCCTGGGCCGCCGTTGGGGCTCCAGCTTCCCTGGTTGCCGCGGCCGAACTGCCGGCCGCCGCCCTGACCCTGCCCGCCCTGTTGTCCCTGGCCTTGCTGGCGTCCCTGACCGTCGCGTGATTGCGAGCCCAGCTGGTCGCGCAGGCGTTCCACCCGATTGAGAGCGGTTTCAAGACCCTGCTGCGAATCATTCCCTTGCTGCGGAGCGGCGCCCATGGCCTGCTGTGCGTCATGCACGCCTTTTTCCAGGCGCTGCATTCCGGCGGCGATTTCCGGCTCCATGCCGTTCGCGTTCGGATCGATGCCGCGCCGCATCCAATCCGCGCCACGTTGAATGCGCGCGCGCAGATCGGATTGCTGCATGTCTCCGAGAGCCTCACGCAGCTTGGTGGAGGCGGCGTTCTGATTGTCGGTGGCGAGTGCGCGAGCAGTGTCCTGCAGATTTTTTTCCAAGCCGCCGAGGTCATTCGCCAGCTTCTCGCGATCGTCGGCCAGCTTCCTGCGTTCCTGCGCACCGGCCTGAGATGCCATGCCGCCCTGCCCGAAGGCTTTCTGAATGCGGCCGGTCTGGTCACGCTCTTCCTGGGTGAGGCGGCTGGCTTCGTCGACCAGTGAGTCCACCTTCGACTGCGATTGCTGCTGGCGCATGCTGCCGAGAAGGTCGGTGGCTTCCTTCAAGCGATCGGCGGCGCGGCGCGCTTCGGCCTGGCTTTCCTGAGGAGAATTGGCGCGGCGCATGTCGTCGGTGGCCTGGCGCAGCCGGTCCAGCGCCTGCTGCACGCGCGGATCGCCCGATTTTCCTCCCGCAGCCGACTGTCCTGAGGAACCGGATTGCCCGGACGAGCCCGATTGTCCGGAAGAGCCGAATTGTCCTGAAGAGCCCGAAGCGGAATTGCCCTGGGCGTTGCCTTGCTGCTGTGAACTCGATTGCGATCCTGATGCGCTCTGGCTGTTATTGCGCGCCATCTGCTCCATCTGGCGTTGCAGTTCCTCGGCCTGCCGCCGCAGCATTTCCTGCTGCCAGCGCTGCTCGGAACTTTGCGAGTTGTTGCCCTGCTGCTGGGCCAGTTCCTGCTGGCGTCGCGCTAGCTGATCCAATTTTTGCAAGGCTTCGTCGATCGCTTTTTCCTGCTGGCTGGCGGAGTTGGCCGTCTTTGCGGTCTCGTACTGATTTTTTTCGGTGTCAAGCTCCAGATCGAACAGGCTCGCCAGGTCGCGCCCCGCGCCGCCACCCGCGCCGCCTCCGCCGCCCGCGCTGCCGAACGCCACTTCAATCTGGCGGAAGGTGGCCTCGGCGCGCAGCAAGTTCTGAAGGGCCTTTTGTTCGCTGGGCATGGCGTCGCGCCATTTTTGCTGCTGCAGCTTTTCCGCGGCCGGACCCATGGCTTCGGCAGCTGCGTTCATGTCTTTCACGAAACTGTTGAACTCGTCGTTTTCCTGGGACAATTCGCGGCTCTGCATGCGTCCCGCGAGCGATCGCGCCTGCTCGCCCAGCTTGGCCTGCACGCCGGAGAGGAATTTGGCGGCGTCCGCTGCTTCCTGCGGCGTGGCCTTTTTGTCCCCTTGATGCTTCCAAGTCTCGGCGATAATTTCCTTTTCACGCTGGGAGATATCGTTCTGATCGCCCATGTCGCCGCCACCGCCGCCTCCACCGCCAGCGGCCTGGGATTGCGAGAATTCGCGCTCAAACGGATCGGCCTGAATGAAGGAGATGTCGGTGCGCGATTCTGAATTTTCATCCTTGGCCACGGCGTAAAGGCTGACGACATCGCCCGGCACAGCCTTGAAATCTTCCATGGAGAGAACGGTGGAACCGTCGGCCTGCTTCGCGCCTTTCTGCTTGAGCAGGTCAATCGTTTGTTCCGGCCCGCCATTCACGGAATAGTGCAGGGTCATGCCGGAAAGGCCGAATTCATCGTCGCCCTTCACCGCTACCGTGACTTCCTCGATTGGGCTAGCGCGGTAATCGTGGCCGGGACGCGCGATGATCACGTTCGGCGGCTCGGCCTTGCGCGCCTCGATGAAGAAATCGTTGGAGAGTCGCACGGGCTGCCCTTGATCGAGAGCGGCGACGTGGTAGACGCCGTCCTTTTGCATTTTTACGGTGGCCTTGTACACGTTTCCTTCGCCGCCCGTGAGCCGAATCTGCTGGTCATCGTTGAGCACCAGAAGACCGTCGCGCATGGGCTTATCCGTCTGCACTTCCAGATCGGCTTCGGTGCCTTCGACGGCCCGGAGATCGCCGTCGCGCTCCTCGGTCACATTTTGCAGGTGCGTCCACGAAGGATAGCGGTAGGTCACGCGAACGTTTTTCACATTCGGCAAATCGAGCACGCGGATGTTGAAATGTTTCGAGTCGAGCGGCCCCGCTTCGACGTAATATTCAACGCTCTCCGGCAGCCCGCCGAAAACGAATTGGAAGCCCGAACCTCCGGCCTGCGGCTTCATGGCCACTTGATCCCATTTGGAGGCGCTCTGGTAGCGGGCGTACAGGCGCACATTCTGCGTTTGCAGGCCGATGAGCTGCGCGGTCACCTCCAGATCGGAATTGCGCCGGACGGAAATATCCCCGGGGACAACTTGAATGTCATAAAAGGGTGCCGATCCGCTGTGCGGCGTCGCCGCCCACAATAAGGCTGCCCCTTCGCCGAAATATCCCGGTCCGGCCAGGATCAGCCACAGGAGTACGCAAAGCGAAACTGCTCCGACGCTGAGAAACGTGGCCAGCTTGCGGTCAGGGACCAGCGATTTGGGCTGCGCGGTGCGCGCTACATCAAGCGTATCGAGAGCCAGCAAATCGAGAAACGGTTCGCGCTTTTCGGCGTCGCGCTCGGCAAACGTTACCAAGCGCTGCTTGAATTCCGGGAACATATCTTCGGCCTGGCGCGCAGCGCGACGGCGGTTGAGCGCAATGAGAGGCAGCGCAATGCCAAAGGTCACGGCCGAGACCAGCACAAACAGCAGCAGAACGCGTGCGCCGGTGATGCTCCAGCGGGAAAAAGCCAGGGCATTGGTGATCAGAACGAGAACCACGGTGGCGGCCAGGGCAACCGAAGTGAGGATCGCGGCGCCGCGAAGCATCGCACCCAGGCGCAGGCGTTTCTCCAGTTGCTGAATATAGGAGTTGAGCTGATCCCGGAAGCTCATAAATCCTCCTGCTGCTGGGCGCCTAGATATCGGTCGGCAAGCAGGGATTCTGCAATGGCCGCGGCGAATACTAGAAGCATAATATACCACCACAAACGGTAGGGTTGCTTCTGTTCCTGGGCAGCGCTGCCGGCCGCCGCTTGCGCGGTTCCCGTCCCCGAATTTCCGCGCCAGAGCGCCAGAACATCATCCGGCACGACTTCCAGATTAGATTCACGGCGGTCGGGATTGACGCCGATCACGTCGTGGCGGCCGTTGGCCAGCTTCAATTCATAAAATCCCGCGCTGGCCAGTTGGTAAGTCTGCACGGACGTCGACTCTTTCAGTGACAGCGGACGATGCCCCTGGGGATCGATCACCTCGACACCTACGGATTGTTCCTTGGAGCTGCGGAGTTCGAGGAACGAATCGACCACGCGCGCGCCACTGCGGCGCTCGGTGCCGGACAAATACAGCGCGGTTTGCTCGACAAACGGCACGAAGATCGGGTGCAGGGGAAAATCGTTGGCGAGATTGTCGAGGCCCGAGGCGAAGAGTAATACGCTGCCCTCGCCGATTTTCTTCTCCATCAGCAACGGCGTGCCGTCGGTGAGGTGCGCGATCACCCGGGCATTTCCGGGATCCACTCGAACCGCGAAATAAAACTTGACTCCGGACCAGTGGTCGGCCTTTTCCACCGACGGAAACGAGGGATCGGCATCGGCGACGTTCAGGTAGCGGTCGCTCGTGCGGGAATAGTCGTGGGAATCAAGAACATTGCCGCCGAACACCGGAACGCGCGCGCTGTGCGCCGCCGAAGTTCCTTCCGCGATCCACACGCTGCCGCCGTCCTGGACGTATCGTACCAGCGCGCTCTCAAACGACGCCGGGACCGAGATCAGGTCCGAAAGCACCACGAACGCATATTTTGAGAGTTGCTGATTGGCGGCCTCGCCGGCGCTGACCATATCGAGAGTGAACGCCGATTCCGCGGCCGAGCCCAGCGCCGAACGAAAATAAAGCGGTGAGCGCGAATCGCCGGCGTCGGAAACGAAAAGCGCCCGGCGCGGGTCGGATCGCTCAACGGCGAACAGGCTTACATCATCGGCGGGAAAAGTGTCCGCTGAATCGATTCTCACTTCGCAGCGCGTAAATCCGTAGGGCACATCGAGCGATTGGAATTCCGCCGTGGCTCGCCCGTTCGCGGGCACCTCGACCGTTTTTGTGGCGGCGGTTTTGCCGTTCACGACGAGCGAAACCGTTCGCCTGGCCGCCTGAGTTCCAAATCCGGCGATGACGGCCTGCACGCGCGCCTTTTTCGGATCCCAAACTTGCCCCGGCGCATTGACGCTCTCCACTGTCCAGTTGGGCACGGCTTCCTTGGCGACCGGATGCAACACCAGGGAGACGTTAGCGGGCAGCGCCAGTTCCGAGAAACTGCCGGGCATGCTGGATTTCTGCATGTCGCTGAAAAAGTGCAGTTCGATGGGCGTGGGAACCGACTCCGCGAGCGAGCGCACCGCTCGCGCCAGTTCGCCATAGCTGGCGCGCGAATCCCCCGGTTCCACGCTGTCGACCGCTGCGCGCAACGCGCCGTCGTCGAGCGATGGCTGTGTCAGCACTTCAATTCGCGAACCGAGCGCCATGACTTGCGCCTTGTCCGTCGGCTTTCGCGCGGAAAGAACGGAGAGCGCCTCGCGCTTGGCATCGGCCAGGCGCGTTCCGGCGCGCATACTGAATGAATTGTCGATCACCAGGAGCTGAAGTTTTTCGCTGTTGAGGCCCGCGGACGTGCGATTGATGAACGGGTTCGCGAACGCCAGAATGAGCAGCACAAACAGCAGCGCGCGCAGCGAGAGCAAAACTAGGTAGCGCAGCCTGCGGTGCTTGATCGAGCTCTGCGTGCGCCGCTCGAAGAACATGAGCGAGGCGAACGGACGAGGCGTCGTGGTGTGCCGCCGCAGCAGGTGCACGTAAAACGGCACCGCCAGCGCGGCGAGGCCCGCCAGAAACCAGGGAGCGAGGAGGCCCACCTAGTCCCTCCCCTGGCGGATCGAAAGATATTCGCGGAGCGCGTCATCGAGCGGCCGGTCGGTGACGAGCAGATGATAATCCATGCCCGCGCCGCGCGTCTTATCGCGCAGCGCCTCGACGTGCGCGTCAATTTTTTTCCGGTATTCGTCGCGCACGTAGTCCGGCGTGATCTCGATGCGGTCCTGCGTTTCGAGATCGATCAGCGTGGAAGGCTCGCGGATTTCCGGCCGGATTTCCTTGGGATCGAGGACGTGAAACAGCACGACTTCATTGCCGTGAAAGCGCAACGGTTCGATCGTGCGCACGATGTGCTCGGGCGAATCGTAAAAATCGGAAATGAAGACCACGATGCCGCGGCGTCTCAGGAATTGCTGAAAATGATTCAGAGGCTTGGCGAAATCGGTACGCGCGTGAGGTTCGGCCTGATCGAGGCCGCTGAGCAGACGGTGCAGCTGGCCTTGGCGCGTGGACGGCCGGATGTAGGTGCGAATTTCATCGTCGAAGACGATCAGGCCCGCGGCGTCGCGCTGGTTCTGAATCGCGAGATAGAAGAGCGACGCCGCCGTGAAGCGCGCGTAATCCATCTTGCTTACGGAGTGGGAGGAAAATTTCATGGAGTTGCTGGCGTCGAGCAGCACAGTGAGGATGCTGTTCGTTTCTCCCCGGTAGCGCTTGAGGTAGGCGCGCTCGGTGCGCGCGAAGACGTTCCAGTCCACGTGCCGCAGGTCGTCGCCCGGTGAATACGCGCGATATTCCGCGAATTCCTGGCTGAAACCGAAATCCGGCGAGCGGTGCAGGCCATTGACGAATCCATCGACCACGGTCTTGGCCACCAGATCCAGACCGGAAATTCCGGCGAGCACCTTGGGATCGAGAAAGCGCTGCAGCATGGTGAAGCCGGTCTCCTATCGGCCGAGTAGCACAGACTTCAGTCTGTGGGGTTCCATAAAATCTTCGAGGCTTTAAAATTTTTTACGCTTTAAAATCTTGCGACGCCGTAAAGTCTTGCGACACAGTATCCGCCCGGAATCCGCAGCGGAAACCCACAGACTGAAGTCTGTGCTACTTGATGCTACTTAGGCCTTCGATGGCGGCGGCATGTGTTCGAGCAGCTGCCGCAAAATTTCGTCCGAATCGATGCGGTCCGATTCGGCGTGGAAATTGAGCAGAATGCGATGGCGCAGCACCGGGATCGCCAGCGCCAGGATGTCCTCGTACGCCACGTTGTAGCGGCGATGGGCCAGCGCGCGTGCCTTCGCGGCCAGAACGATAAATTGCGCGGCGCGCACGCTGCCTCCGTAGTTGACGTATTTTTTCACAAAGTCCGGCGCGGAGCCGCTATTGTGGCGCGTCGCGCGCACCAGGTTGACGACGTATTGGGCGAGCGACTCCCCGATCGGCACCATGCGCACCAGTTGCTGGAAGTCGAGGATTTCCTCCGCGGACGTAACGGCCTCGACCTGCGCGACGCGCGTCGTGGTGGTCAAGTCCACCACCTTTACTTCGTCCGCCGCACTCAAATAATCAAGGATGGTGTTGAACAGGAAGCGGTCCAGCTGCGCCTCGGGTAGCGGATAGGTGCCTTCGAGCTCGATCGGATTTTGCGTAGCGAGCACGAAGAACGGCGCGGGCAGCTTGTAGTGGTTGCCGCGCACGGTGACGGAGAGTTCCTGCATCGCTTCGAGCATGGCCGATTGCGTTTTCGGCGGCGTACGGTTGATTTCGTCGGCCAGCACGACGTTCGCGAAGATCGGCCCGGGCACGAACGTCCAGCGCCGGTGCCCGGTGGTGGGATCTTCCTCGATAATGTCCGTCCCGGTGATGTCCGAGGGCATGAGGTCCGGCGTGAACTGGATGCGCTTGAACGCCAAGCCCAGCGTCTGCGCGATGGTGCGCACCATCAGCGTCTTGGCCGTGCCGGGCAAGCCGGTAATCAGGCAATGGCCGCCGACGAAGAGCGAGATGAGGATCTGGTCGAGCACTTCTTCTTGCCCGACGATCACCTGGCGGACCTGGCCGAGAATGTCGTCGCGCACGGCCCGAAATCGGTCGATGCGCTTTTTCAGTTCCGCGGAGTCCGGATCGAGCTGTGCGATGGAGGCCATTTTTTATTTCCCTTCGTTGGAATCCTTCAGCCGTAGGAGCAATTTTTGCGCCGGCCGGTAGTCGGGCGCGACTTCCAGCGACGCCAGAACATGATCCTCGGCCTTGTCCTTCTGTCCCGCGGCGAAATAGGCGCGGGCCACATCGAATTGCGCGGACGCCTTGTCCAGCGGGTTCATGGCGATCACGGCATTGTATTCACGAATTGCCCCGGGAAAATTATCTTGCGCGAACCACAAATCTCCGAGGCTTCGGTGCAGGTCTTCGTCCGTCGGGAAGATGTAGTTGAGGCGGTCGAGCGTCGCGGCGGCCTCGGCCGGTTTTCCTTCTTCCTTCTCGAGCGCGGCCAGCTCTTTCAGCGCGGGGGGATTGTGCCCGCCGATTTTTTCGTACGCCGTGAGGATCGCCGCGGCGGCCGGCTTGTCGCCTTTGGCGAGGTCCGCGTCGGCCATGAATTCGTACGGGTTCGCGGGATAAATGTAGTCCGGATACAATTGCCGCACTTCCTCGCCTTCTTTCAGCACAGCATCGTAATTTTTAGCCTTGGCTTGCGCGGCCAGATCCTTCAACTTTGTGCGCCACTCGTCAAAATTCGCCACCGTCTTGCCCACATCCTTGTTCAGCCAGTCCATAAATTCTTTGTCGAATTCCTCGGGCGCCATTCCCAAATCCTCGCGGATCACGTCCGGCGTGGTCTTGTGATTGGCATAAGAGTGCACCATGTCCAGCAGCTTGTCCGCGCCCCAACGGTCCTTAATGTAATCGCAAATGCGGCCGGCCTGATAGTAGGACACGATCACCTGATTCGGATATTCGGGACGAATAAAACCGCGGTCCATCTCCGCGACCGGCAGCAGTTTTTTGTCGCGAATCGCCACGAGAATATCCGGCGTGATGCGGTCGCCCCACTCGGGCGAAACCTCCGTCTCTTCGTGAACCGCGAGTCCCTCGGTAAACCAGCGCGGCACGCGGAAATTCGTCGCGGTCAAAATATAGACGTGGCTCATCTCGTGCCACAGCGTGCTGCCCCAGTTAAATTCACCTGGCGGCCGGCCCGACGGGCTGTCCATGGCGATGACCAGACCGAACGTGACTCCGAGCGCGCCAAGCCCCGGCATGCCCATGGTGCGCACCGCGAAATCTTCGTGGTCCGGATAAACTTCCACCTGCACCGGACCAGGCAGCGTCATGTTGTATTTCTGGTTGTAGGTGGCGATAATCTTCTTCATCTCGGCTTCAAAATAAGGATGCAGCAGATCCGCTTCCTTTTTATTCAGCTTCAGGATCGTGTCTCCATCTTTGAAGGTGACGAAATTCTTGTAGCTGTCCAGCAGGCGCAGGCTGTTGACGGTCTCTTCGTTGCGATACCCGTTCTCATAGCACATTTCCAGCTGCTTGCGCGGCTCGTCTTCCTTGCCGAGGCGCATCAGGTTGATGCCGAGCTGCGCACGGGCCGACCAGAGACGCGGGTCCGCTTCGATGGCCTTGCGGTAATAGGCGATGCCATCTTCGTAGCGCCGGTTCAGCACCAGCTGATTGGCAATGATCGCGTAGCCTTCGCCGTACGTGGGATTGATCTGCCGGATTTTATCGAGCCAGGCGTCGGGCGAGCGGTCGGCGAGCAGTTCGATCGCCGCGTGGATGGCCATGGCGTCCAGCGCTTCGGGAGAAATTTTCAGCGCGGCGTCGGCTTCCGCGAACGCTTTGGCGTTGTCGGAATCCTCGAGCAGCAGGCTGGCCATGAGTTCGTGCGCTTCGTAGAGCTTGGGGTCGAGCTCGATGGCCTTGCTCGTGTATTCGATGGCCTTGCTGTCAAAGCCGTCCGCGCTAACGAGCGCGAGCCCATAGTAGGCCTGCGCGTTCTTCGGATCGCGCTGCAGGGCCTCGTTGAAAAGATTGTCAGCCTCGGTGTTGTTGAACCGCTCGTGCATCAGGCGGCCCCAGCGCACGCGAATCATGGCGTTCGAGGGCGATGCGTCGGCCGCGATGCGAAACTGGTTGTTGGCTTCCTCGTATTGCTCGATTCCCCAGAAGCCTTCGGCGCGCAGATAGGGATCGCGCGAGGCGGTCAGCGATTCGTAGCACTTTTCCGCTTCCGGACGGCGGCCGTGCTTGCGCAAAGCCTGGCAATCGTCCGGCGTCGCGCCCCTCGCAAGGCTCGCGCCTGCCAGGCACACGGCGCACACAACGGCGGAGAGAATCATCCGTTTTGCGCACCGCGTGTCCGGCAACCTCATTTGTCCAAATCCTCCTGCACGCGCGCGAGTTCCAGAAGCGCGTCGGACAGCTGCTTTTTATAATCTTCGGCTGACATGGCAGCTTTTTGATATTTCAGCAAATCGATTTTTCGTTCCAGCTGCTCTTTTTTATCCAGCAGGGCGCGTTTGGCCGGATCGTTGGCGGCCTTTTGCGCCGCGCCCAGACGCAGTAGCACGAAATTGGTGGCCAGCAATCCTTCGCCGTTCTCCGTCGACGGCGCGCGGACCGCTTCTTTCTTGCCCGTATCCTCGATCACGGCATGCTCGGTCGCCAGGCGCTTCTGCGATTCGTAAAATTCAGCGGTCTTGCGATCGGCGTACTGGAACGCCTCGAGCGCGCTGATGGCTTCGTTCTTGTCGGTGTCGGCCGAGCCGTCGCGCAACGCGTCGACCCAATAGCGGGCGAACACGGTGGCATTTTTCTCCGTCCCGGTTTTCGTCGCGGCAATGACGATGCGTCCAGCTTTCTGCAGCGCGCCAATCGAGCCGCCGCTCGCGCTGGTCGTGTTCACGATCAGCTGGCGCTTGGCTGCGATGCGGTCGCACAAGATGGCCAGATCCTCGCCGGAAATATCCGGCCCGGGGAGATTGAACTTGTATTCTTCTCCGTCGTAGGAGCCGTGACCGATGAGGATCAAAGTAAATTCATCGTCGGGCTTGGCCTCGCGCGCGATTTGGCCGAGCGTGTCGGTGAGGTGCGCCTTCGTCGCATCGCTTCCCATCAACGTATAAACGTGAGCATCATTCGCAGCGGCTTTGAAGAGCTTGTCGAGGTCTTTGGCCAGCGCGGTGAAGCGCTGCTCATAGTCGGGTTCGCCGCCAAGGCCGGCGACGGTGACGTAGTAAGGAGCAGCCTGAGCCGCCCGGGCGCCAAAGCCAGCGAAAGCAGCGCAAAGCGCCGCGACCAATGCGGCTCCCCGCCATGATTTTTTTCTAGCCATCATACTTTGTCACCGTTAAGCCACCCTCGATCCATTCGAAATCCCGAGCGGCGCGACAGGTAGCACAGACTTCAGTCTGCGGGTTTCCACATGATCTTGGCTACCGCGACCAACCCGGCCTCCCGAACGAAACCCCACAGACTGAAGTCTGTGCTACAAAAAACCTCATACCACGCCCCACTTCCGCCGCAGCAGCCACTCCGTGGAGGGCAACAAGAGCAACAGCAGAAAAACGATGGGCATGTTCCATAGCTCTTTCGTGTCACGCACCGTGATCCCGGCCTCGGAGTACGAAATTTCGCCGGGCAGCTTGGAAATTTCCTGCGGCTTCCAGTAACGTCCGCCGGTTTCGGCGGAAAGTTTTTCGAGCAAATCGCGATTCTGCTCGGTATGAAAATTTTCGGCCACGCCGTCCATGCGCGCAAAGTTCAGAACGTCGCGGCCGAGTTCATCCTTGTCGCGCGTGGCAATCACCTCGGTGAGGTACGACCCCGGCTGGTCCGCAGTCCACTCCGCGTGGTAAGTGCCGGGCGTGTTGGGGTCCGGAGTCATCTCGATTTGCGCCGCCGAGCCTCCCGGCCCGAGGATGTGCGCTTCCACATGGGCATCCGCCGCGGGCAGAAAATCCTTGTCGCGGACGTCGGCTGAAAATTGTACGCGCCCCTCGTCCAGCAACATCTGGCTCGGAACGGAAGCGACCACGTGACCCGGCGTGTCCGTCACCAGCCAGCGCAGGAGCTGCTGCCAGAATTCCTCGTGCGTCTGGTCCTCCAGCGGCTGGCTCATCTGCCAGCGCCAGGTACCGCCCGTGGCCAGCACGGCGGTGCGCCCGCGGCCATAATTTTCCGTGACCAACAGAGGCAACTTGCGTCCCGCCGCCGTCATTTCGGCAAGCACCACGGCGCCAGGTTTGGGCGTGCCCGCTTCCTGATAATCCATCAGGTAAGGCAGTTTCTTCCAGCGCTCCACATTCGCCGCCGGATCTTCGACGAGCCGCGTAATGATGTTGTCCGCCCCCGCCGCGGTCAGCGAAACGGTTGCCGGATCGCGATGGAATGTGCCTTTCTTGTTGGGCAGCGTGACGGGCAGCAGATCGGCGAGGCTCGAGCCGGCCCAGCCTCCGTCGCCGAGCGCAGCGCGCCCGCCCAGAAAAAGCAGACCGCCACCGCGGCGGTCCACAAACTGCTGGATCAACTCTTTCTGCGCGGGCGTGAAGTAGCTCGCTTCCACCGAGCCGATGATGATCGCCTGGTAGGGGAACAGATCCTCGGCGCGAGAAGGAAACCCGTCGGCCAGTTCCTTTGGATCATCGATTCCCTGGCGATAAATTTTGTTTTCACTTGTACGCAGCATCGAGACGATGGTGACCAGCCGGTCGTCCTGCTCGGCGCGGCGGATAAACTTATATTCCCAGCGCGGCTCGCCCTCCACGTACAGCACCCGGCGCTTGGCGGACTCCACATTGACCAGCCGCGAAAGCGAATTGTTGTCGCGATTTTCCTCGCCCGGCAGCGGATCGATGGAAAATTGCAGCGTCTTCGCGCCCGCGTCGCCAGGATTGAACAACAGCGACTCGTTCTGCGTCACTCCGTCCCCGGCAAGCGTGATTTGCCGTCCGGCCAGAACCCTGCCGCCATCGCGAATCGTCAGCATCGCCTTTTGCCCGGCGTACCCGCGCTGGTGAAGCGTCACCTTGGCGGCCAGGCGCGAATCGGCCAGCGCCCGCGGCGCGACAACGGCATCGTTAATCTCCACATCGTGCGCAATCTGCTCGGCTCCAAAGCCGACCGTGTGCACCGGAATCTTGCGGCTGCGAAACGTCGAAATTGTGTCCAGATCGATTCCGCCGGAATTGTCCGCGCCGTCGCTCAGCAGCACCACAGCGCCGATCGGCAAGTCGGCTGCTTCGCCGGCCAACTGCTTCAGGCTGTCGCCAATGCGCGTGGCGGGCGCGGGCGGCATGGTTTTCAGATCGTCGAGTTTTGGGACGCGCGAGATTTGCCGGTCGAGGCGGTAGATGCGAATCTGAAATTTCTTTTGCAGCTGGTCGAGCACGCCGCCTTCGAGCGCCTTGATCGCCTGGGCTTCGCGCGTCGCGCCGTTCTCCGCGATGGACATGCTCCGCGAATCGTCCACCAGCACGGCGATAATGTTCTGCTGCGGCCGCAGCTCCGCCACCAGCACCGCCGGCTGCCACAGCAAAAGTAGAACCAGCGCCGCCAGCGCGAATTGCAGCAGCCAGATGACCCCCGCTCTCCAGTTCTTCACCTGCGTGGACGCCGCCGGCAGCTTCGACCGGATCAGCCAGCCCAGCCCCGCTCCCGCCGCCACAACGCATAAGACGAAGGCCCACCACGGCCAGGCCCCCAGCAACACCAGGGTGCCCTTGGAAAAAACCGCCCGCGGATATTTGAAGAGAAGTTCGAACATGCCATTCAGTAGCACAGACTTCAGTCTGCGGGTTTCCGCCAAAGCACCCGGGCCGAACCCCATGAGCGCTCCGCACCCAGAGACGAAATCATCCTAAGACGAATTCCGAGTCTCGGCCACCCTGTCAAAAACCCACAGACTCAACTCTGTGCTACCGAGCGCCAATTCTCCAGTTTGTTAGGATGCAAGATTCGCGGCCCGAAGTTCGCCGTCAGTGCGTCATTCCGTACATCACGTAATTGATCCCCAGACGGAACGCCAGCGAAGCGAACTTCTCCGGATAACGAGGATCGTCGGCCCATTCCCAGGCGTCTCCCAGGTGCATGTTGTGGCAGATCGCGACCATCACGCGGCCCCGGTCATCCTTGATCGCGCGCCATTCCGGAACGTAGCCGTCCTTCTCGTAGGTTCTGCCCGTCCAGACATATTGCTCGCCCGGCACCTGGAAGCGGTCGGTCAAATCGTACAGCACGTGAAAAATTTCGTCTTTGTCGGTCAGGTCTTCGATGGGCCGGTCCGGGAAAACCATAAGCATCCCGTTCATGAAGTGTTCCCAGTCGGTCGCGCCGTGGAAATCGTCCACCATCAGGAAGCCGCCCTTGAGCAGATATTCGCGCAAGCGTTTGGCTTCGGCGTCGGTGAACGTCCACGTCTGCACCTGCACGGCATACACCCACGGAAAATTTTCGATGGCTTCCGGCCCGTCGCTGTCGAGGTCCACCACCTGCTCGACCGGCCGCGCGTTGATGCGCGTCAGCCGCTTCATGGCGATCAGGAATTGCCGGTCGGCCTTGGGATAGTCCCGCGACCAGGTGGCCCAGCGGCCGTACCCGTATCCGCCGCCTCCGCCCCCCGCCATCGAGTAGCGCAGCCGCGACCACGAATATTCATATTTGCCGGAACCCAGATCCTGGTTGGTGGTGAACGCTTCCCGGGCGCCGTACTCGTCGTAGGACTGCTGCCCGCCGCGCTGCATGGCCAGCAGGCCCGAGCTCACGCCTGCCAGCAGCAGAAGCGCCGAAATCGGTGCGAGGAGCCTCATAGAGGTAGCTCCTTACTAGACGACCCGCTAGACACAGCCGTTACACCAGCAGCCGGGCCGAGCCAACTGATTTCGCCATGCTACAGCCAATGCAACCTGCACGCAAGATAAGGGAGGAATCGTCGGCCCGGCGGTTCGCGGCAGGCGAAGTCTTATTGCGCTCGCCCGGAACCTATCGGATACTAGCGGCGATTTCCGGAGGATTCGTCCATGAAGCCTGGCAATAAACCCCGGACCAAGAAACTCTTACCAGCCGTCCAAAGCCGGTTCGCCAATGTGAACGGCACGCGGTTGCATTATCTGATCGCGGGCCGGGGCGACCCGATCGTCCTGCTCCACGGCTATGCGGAAACGAGCCACATGTGGTTGCCGCTGATTCCGACACTCGCGCCGAACCACACGGTCATCGCAGTCGATCTGCGTGGGGCGGGACAGTCTGCCACCCCAGCCGATGGCTACACCAAGGCCGCGATGGCCCAGGACGTTCACGCCCTCACGCAAAAACTTGGTTACCAGCGCATTCGAATCGTCGGCCACGACATCGGGTTGATGGTTGCCTACGCCTTTGCTGCGCAGCATCCCGACGAAGTGGATCGAATTGTTTTGATGGACGCCTTCTTGCCGGGTGTTGGCAGATGGCGCGACGTTTGGCTGATGCGCGATCTTTGGCATTTCCACTTCTACGGCAAGACGCCTCTCGCGCTCGTGCACGGCCGCGAGCGCATCTATTTCGAACATTTCTGGAATGACTTTGCCGCCAATCCATCGCATTCGATCCCCGAGCGCGATCGCCGTTTCTACGCGAAAGCGTATGCCCGACCGGGCGGCATGCGCGCCGGCTTCGAGTATTTTCGTGCGTTTGAAAAGGACGCGGAGGATTTCGCCCGGTTCGCCGAGAAGCCCTTACCGATGCCCATGCTGGTTCTGACAGGGGAGAAGGCCTCGGGCGCGTTCCTAATTGAGCAGGGCCGGCAAGTGGCAACGAATGTCGAAGGCGTGGTCATACGAGGTTCGGGCCACTGGCTCATGGAAGAAGCGCCTGAACAAGTTATTCCGAAATTGGTGGAATTTCTCAACGCCGAAACCGCGCGACGGGCAGTAGGGTCAAATTAATGCGCGTTCGCACCAACGGCCCCCCGATGCATTCTCCTAATCTCTACTTCGATTCGAGGGTGATGTGAGCTTCGATCACGCGGACAAAATCTGAGCGGCGTTCGGTCCCGGCGCGGCGGGCCACACGAGGGGATCGCCTTTATCCCCCAGCAATCGCTCCAATGATCAGAAACGGCTCCCGGCCCGACGTGATTTCCTTGGGCAAGGGCGCGTCCGGCGATTCGTGCGACCAATCTTCGGAGCAAACGAAGAAGCGCAGGAACGCGCGGCGTTCGAGCGTCACGTGGTCGCGGATCGTGCCGCGCAGCACCGGGTAGGAATTTTCCAGCGCGTCTAGCACCGAGCGCTGCGTGGCCTCGCCCTTGACTTCGACACTCACCTCGCCGTCCACGCGCGCGAGCGTTCGCAGGTGCTGCGGCAATACCACGCGAATCATGGCAGCGTCTGAACCTCAACGGACAGCACGGCGGGAAGATCGTGCACGATCGCCGACCAATTATTTCCCGCGTCTGGCGAGACATACACCTGCCCGCCGGTCGTGCCGAAGTACACGCCGCAGGAATCCAGCGAGTCGACGGCCATGGCGTCGCGCAACACGTTGACGTAGCAATCGCTTTGCGGCAGGCCTTTGGTCAGCGGCTCCCACTCGTTTCCGCCTGTGCGGCTGCGATAAACGCGCAGTTTTCCCTCCAGCGGAAAATGTTCCGAGTCGCTTTTGATCGGCACCACGTAAACGGTTTCCGGCTCGTGCGCGTGCACGTCGATCACAAAACCGAAGTCGGTCGGCAGATTTCCGCTGACCTCCCGCCAGTTGTCGCCCGCGTCATCGCTGCGCATCACGTCCCAATGCTTTTGCATGAAGAGCGTGTTCGGCCGCGCTCCGTGCATTGCAACGTGGTGAACGCAGTGTCCCACTTCGGCGTTCGGGTCCGGGATGTACTGCGATTTCAACCCGCGATTGATGGGTTTCCAGCTCTTGCCGCCATCGTCGGTGCGAAACGCGCCCGCCGCCGAAATGGCGATATACATACGCTGCGGATTGCTTGGATCGAGAAGAATCGTGTGCAGGCACATGCCGCCGGCCCCCGGTTGCCAGCGCGGCCCGGTGTCGCTGCCGCGAAGGCCTGGCAATTCCTTCCACGTCTGCCCGGCGTCGGTCGAGCGGAACAGTGCCGCGTCTTCGATCCCGGCGTAGACCGCGTCCGGATCGGTCAGGGACGGCTCGAGATGCCAGACGCGCTTGAACTCCCAGGGATGTTGCGTGCCGTCATACCACTGGTGCGTCGTGAGCGGTTTTCCTGTTTCGGCCGACGCGTCGTAGACGAACTTGTTGCTCTCGCCGGCTGGCTGTCCAGCCGGGGCGGCAGGCTGGTTCGGATCCGCTCCCGGCTGTTGCCACGTCTTGCCGCCGTCGTCCGAGCGCTGAATGATCTGCCCGAACCAGCCGGATGTTTGCGACGCGTAAATCCGGTCCGGATTCACGGGTGAGCCCTTGAGGTGGTAAATCTCCCATCCGGCAAAGTGCGGTCCGGAGATGTCCCAATTGTCTCGCTTGCCGTCCGAAGAAAGAATAAACGCGCCCTTTCGTGTGCCAACCAGTACACGCACTTTGCTCATCTGTGCTCTCTCCTTCGTGAGTTCGCGACATTATGCATCAAACTTCTAATTTGGCACCGCACCGGATGTTTCCGTTGTCCATCGAACTATCGCCGCCAGGGAAACAGCGTGCGCAGCCGCTCGTCACGCAAGTACAGCCCTCCCCAGACCACGATTCCCACATAAACCGGAAATAATATTTCTCCGAAAAACGAATTGGACGTGGTCATCTGGATGGCCACCGCGCCGCCCAGATACCCCGTCAGCAGGGCCGCGCCAAGGATCGAGGTTTGCGGAAACACGTAGAGAAGCAGGCACACCAGCTCGATGATTCCGAGCGCGACGGCGAGGCGTAACGGAAGACCGAGGTTCGCGAATGCCTCGACCACCGGCGCCGGCTTCAGGATGTGGATGGCCGCATCGAATATCAGAAAGGCGGTGACCAGGCCGCTTAGAACGCGGCCCGTCCACACTGTTTTCTTTGAGATGGAACCGCCTTGCGTCGCCAGTTGCATAACAGGTTGAGCTGCGCTGGTCATAAATTATATTTCTCCTTCACGCGCGGCGCTAGGCTGCCCCGGCCGCGGCTTGCGTGCAATTGATCATCCAGGGAATCCCGAAGCGATCGACCAGCATGCCGAAACGCGCCGACCAGAAAGTCTGCTGGATCGGCATCTTTACTTTTCCGCCTTGTTCCAGGGCGTGAAAAAGGCGCTCGGCCTCGGCCGGATCGTCGGTCATCAGTGAGACGCTGAAGCCCTTGGGTTCCTCGAACCGGTCGAGGGGAGCGTCGCTGCCCATCAACACCGCACCGCCCACCACGAGGCGAGCGTGCATGATTTTGTCGCGCCATTCGGGCGACACCTGTTGCTCCGCCGGCGTCCCCGCATGGCGAATCATCGCTTCGATTTTGCCTCCGAGCGACTTCTCGTAAAACTTAAAGGCCTCTTCGCAATCGCCCTTGAACAACAAATACGCATTCAGTTGCATCGCGGTCTCCTTTGAATCAATTTTTTCAAGCCCCTTTTTGTTCCTGCACCTGATAGTCGAACCACCGAACTCAAAATCGACACTCTCACTAGGCTTGTTTCTTGGTTTTCGCCAGTTCTTTCCCCAGCTCCACCGCGCGGTCCGCGGCTTTGCTCGGAGCGAAATCCGCCATCTCGAAGAACTGCCGGAGCTCGATCTCGCATTCCTGGCCGTCGCCCCGGGGATCGGGGACGCGCTTAGCCCATGCAATGGCTTCTTCCCTGTGAGTTCACGTTGATGATCCAGTAGCCCCCGATGAGTTCCTTGGTCTCAGGAAATGGCCCGTCGATCACCGTGCGTTTCGCTCCGGAGATCTTGATGCGCGCGCCCTTTGCGCTGGGTTGCAGACCCGCAAGGTCGACGAGCACGCCGGCTTTCATCAATTCTTCATTGTACTTTCCCATGGCGGAGAAAAGTTCCTCGCTGGGCATCTTGCCCGCCTCGGAATCCTTGCTGGCCTTCACGATCATCATGAATCGCATGTCTTTCCTCCGTCTGTCTGATTCGCTCCCAATACCCAACGGTTCGTTTTTTGGAATGAGCTTCTTTTGGCCGAAAGCCGGGTACCTGCCGGCTTTAAGCGCTGAAGCTCTCCAGCTCCCATCCCGCCGAGTTGCTCGCTAACCTCGTGCCGCCCGTTCGAGTTCCGCGATCTCCAGCTTGGTCATTCCCATCATTGCTTGCATCACGCGATTGCGCTTCGCCGGATCCGGGTCGTTCATCAGCTTGGGAAGCGCGGTCGGAACGAGCTGCCAGGAAATCCCAAACTTGTCCTGCAGCCAGCCGCACTGCCGTTTTTCGCCGCCTGCGGAAAGCTTCTCCCACAGTCCATCGACTTCCTCCTGCGTCTCGCAGTTCACAACAAACGAAATCGCCGGAGTGAATTTGAATTGCGGTCCGCCGTTCAGCGCGATGAAGTCCTGCCCATCGATCTGAAACGTCGCGATCATCACTGTCCCCTTGGGTCCCGGCCCGTGATCGCCGTAACGATTGATCTTCCCGATTTTTGAGTTCTTAAAAATGGAGACGTAAAAATTGGCCGCCTCTTCCGCTGTTCCGTCGAACCACAAAAACGGTGTGATTTTTTGCATTTCGATCCTCTCCTTTCATCGTGCGCCGCATGGCGAAGTCGCAGGTCCTATCGTGTCCGGCACATCTCAGGCGCCGCCTATCAGCGGATACAGGCGATTCGAGTTTCCGCATCCGTCGTCGCGATCATGCTTTTGTCGCGGCCGATCCCTGCGCGTTTTGCTCCGCGCAATTTGCTTCGTAAAGCTGGCGAAGCTCACATTCGCCGTCTTCGGCGTGGTCGAGGAAGTATTTCGTTAATTCGATGGCGTGCTCCTTGGAATTCGCTCGCAGGATGGCCAGCCCGCCAATCAATTCCTTGGTTTCCGCGAATGGCCCGTCCGTCACGGATGTCTTGCCATTGCCCTTTCGAACGCGCGCCCCTGTGGCGCTGGGCATGCAACCCTCCACCGCCAGCAGCCAGCCGGCTTTCATGCCTTCTTCGATCAACTTGCCCATTTTTTCCATCTCTTCCTGTGTAGGAGGCACATTTCTTTCCACGGTCTTATAAACGCTGATGAATTTCATCTCGGAGTCTCCTTTTGTAATTTAAGCAGAGGAGCTTTTCTGTGTTCCTTCGAGCGCGACGTGCTCCCGCTCTACAAGTATGTCGAACGGGAGGGAGCGATATCGACAGCCTCACCGCCCTTGATTTGTGGTTTTTGCTATTTCCTTTTGCGGCGCCGCCGGGCCCTGGGAGGCCACGATGGGTAGAAGATCCTCGACCTCGAGAAATTGGCGGATTTCGATCTCAACTTCGTTTCCGTGTCCGTCAGGGGCCGGGACCCGCTTGGCCCACTGGATCGCTTCTTCTTTCGAAAGGACCTGGATGATCCAGTACCCCCCGATCTGTTCCTTGGTCTCGGCGAAGGGACCGTCGATAACCACCGGTTTCCCTCCAGAAAACTTTATGCGGGCTCCCTTTGAGCTGGGCTCGAGCCTGGAAAGCTCGACCAGCACGCCGGCCTTCCTCAGTTCCTGGGTGTAGTTTCCGACCGCGGCGCGGAAATCGCCGCCGATCGTCTTGCCCGCTTCACACTCGCCGCCTGATTTAACAATGATCATAAATTGCATCGTCAGCCCCTTTCTGCCTTCGTCTGCTTAATTTCCGGCTTTCCAATCTGTTTCCTGCATCGCCCGGTTAATTCGCCGGCAAGCCCTCTATTTCCATAACCGGCCGAATTTCAACCGTTCCCCAGCGCCCCGCCGGGATCCGCCCGGCGATCCCGATAGCTTCATCGAGGTCCTTCGCGTCGATCAGGAAGTATCCGCCGAGCTGTTCGCGCGTTTCCGCGAACGGGCCGTCGGTCACCAAGCGCTTATCGCCGCGAACCCGGACGCTCGTCGCCGTGGAGGTCGGGTGCAGAGGGCCCGCGCTCAGGTACTTCCCGCTCTTGCTGAGCTCAACCGCAAACTGCGCGGATTCCCCGTAGCATTGCGACCGCTCGTCCTCGCTCAGCCCGTTTTCGTCCAGGTAAATCAGCAGCATGTATTTCATGCGAGCCTCCTAAACTATAGATCGAACGGCGCAGGTCCAGATCGACATCTATAACAGAAAATTCATACAATCGGGCATGCCCGCAGACCTCAACGCAGCCGCGGCCGTCGAGAAAGTCTATCGCGCCGATTGGGGCCGTATCGTGGCCACCCTGATCCGGCTTTTTGGCGACTTCGACCTCGCGGAAGAGTGTGCGCAGGAAGCCTTTACCGCCGCAGTCGACCAGTGGCGGGATTCCGGCGTCCCCGACGCCCCGCGCGCCTGGATCATTCAGACGGCCAAGCACAAGGCCATCGACCGGATTCGACGCAAAGGCAGATATGCGGAAACGCTGGAATCGTTTGTAGTTTCGGGCATGGTTCGCGCCGCCGAGGAACCGGATTACGACCACAGCGAAATTCCCGACGACCGTCTCCGCCTGATCTTCACCTGCTGCCATCCCGCGCTCGCCCCGGAAGCGCAGGTGCCGCTGACCCTGCGCACCTTATGCGGCTTGGAAACGGACGAGATTGCCCGGGCGTTTCTGGTTTCTTCGACGACCATGGCCCAGCGCCTGGTGCGCGCCAAGCATAAGATTCGCGACGCGGGCATCCCGTACGCCGTTCCCGGAACGAATGAAATCGCCGACCGCCTTGAGGCCGTGCTGACGGTGATCTATTTGGTTTTCAATGAGGGCTACCTGGCCACCCGGGGAACATCGCTGGTCAGGACCGATCTTTGCGCCGAAGCAATTCGCCTGGGTCGCTTGGTAATTTCGTTGATGGCGCCGCAGCCGCCCGCGGAAGCAAAGGCGCTTGTCGCTCTGATGCTGCTGCACGACGCGCGCCGCGATGCGCGTCTCGATCAGACAGGAGAACTGGTCACTCTTGACGAACAGGACCGCAGCCGCTGGAACCATGGCCAGATTGCCGAAGCATTGCGGCTCTTAAGGGATGCGCCGCGCAACGCGCCTGGCCCGTTTTCCCTGCAGGCTGCCATTGCCGCCGAACACTGCAAGGCCGCGCGTCCGGCGGACACCAACTGGCCGGAAATCGTCCGGCTCTACGATCAGCTCGAGCGCGTGCAGCCATCTCCGATCGTTTCCCTGAACCGCGCGGTAGCCGTGGCCATGGCGGAAGGCCCGCGAGCGGGCCTCGCGGTGATCGACGCACTCGCCGACGACAACGATCTCAACGACTATCATCTGCTGCACGCCGCGCGCGCCGACCTGCTGCGACGCCTGGTTTTGTACGAAGAATCGGCCCGAAGCTACGAGCGCGCGCTGACGCTGGTCACCAATGACAACGAGCGGCGTTTCCTCCAGCGGCGGTTGCGTGAAGTCCAATCTTCGCGGAAGCCCAGCTAAGTTCGCACTCGGGAAAACCGAAGTTCGCCGAGCACCCTCAGGTGCACGATTCACATTCATCTACCCGTAACAATCCTGCATTAGGATCTAGAAAAGGTTCCCCCACTGGCAGACATATACCAACCAGACAAAGCCCTCCTCCAGCAGCTCTCTGAGGAGCTGTCCTCCCTTTGCCAGGACATGGTCCATCTCGAATCTTCACTCCTGAAGCGTTCCCTTACGCTTCACGAAGCCAATCGCCCCAGCGCCCGAAACCTGGCTCACTACCTGGCGCTCCGCCGGCACGATATTCGCAAATTGCAATCGCAGCTTGCGCGGCTGGGCCTCTCCTCGCTCGGCCGCACCGAAGGCCACGTTCTCGACGCGGTTCAGACCGTACACCATGTGCTGACACAATTGCTTGGATCTGACGCATCGATTCCGGGCTCGGGGGCTCCTGCTATCGGCATGGCGGCAGGAGCCGAGTTGCTTGAAAAACATACCGAAGCGCTCCTCGGGCCTCCGCCGACCGGGCGCACCGTTCGAATCATGGTAACCATGGGTACCGAGGCAGCGACGGATTACGAGTCCATTCGCGAGCTTGTCCAGACCGGGATGGACTGCATGCGCATCAATTGCGCGCACGACAATCCCGAACTTTGGCTCGGCATGATCCAGAATCTGCAGCGCGCGCGCCAGGAGACTGGACACGCGTGCCAAATCCTCATGGATCTCCCAGGCCCGAAGCTTAGGACGGGGCCCATCGAGCCGGGCCCCGCGGTCGTAAAGTGCCGTCCCAAGCGCGACGAATATGGGCGCGTGACGGCTCCCGCTCGCGTATGGCTTTCCGCGAATGAAATTGACGAGGCTGCTCCCGCCCTCGCCTCCGCAATCCTCCCGGTGCCCGGCCCGTTTCTTAAAAAACTCCGTGCCGGGGTCACGCTGGAACTTCGCGACGCACGCAAAGCGCGGCGCTACCTGCGAATCACACACGTCGAACCTCGCGGGGCCTGGGCCGAAGCTCGCCAAACGATTTACTTCGTGCCCGGCCTGGAACTCCGGGAAATACAGCGCAAACCTGCGCGCGGCGTTGTACGCGGCAGTGTACGCAGCGGTGGCTACGGCGTTCCTGCCGTCGCCCGCATTGGCGCGCTGCCTTGTCTGGCGCAAACGCTTCTGCTCAAGCCCGGAGACACGCTGGTGCTCACCCGCGCAAACACTCCCGGCAAACCGGCACTGGCCGGCAAATCCGGCGAGCTGCTCGAGCCCGCGCAAATCTCTGTTTCTCTTCCCGAGGTTCTGGACCGCGCCAAGATTGGCGATCCCAGTATGGTTCGACGACGGAAAAATCGGTGGCGTGATTCGCGCCGTGAACAAGAACTCGGTTTCCGTCGAGATTTCCCACGCGCGTCCAAACGGAGAAAAGCTCGCCGCAGAAAAGGGAATCAACCTCCCGGAAACGCAGATCGACATTCCCGCGCTCACGGACAATGACAGTGCCGCGCTCCCCTTCATCGTCCAGCACGCTGACCTCATCGGCTGTTCTTTCGTCCGCACCGAAGCTCACGTCCGCCAGCTGCTTGATCGCATCGAGAAACTCGGCGGCCAGCGCCTGGGACTGGTCCTGAAAATTGAGACTCGCAAAGGATTCGAGAATCTTCCCAACCTGATTCTCGCGGCCATGCGCACGCAATCCGTCGGAATCATGATCGCCCGCGGCGACCTGGCCGTGGAGTGCGGCTACCAGCGCCTGGCGGAGATACAGGAAGAAATTTTGTGGATTTGCGAAGCCGCGCATGTTCCGGTCATCTGGGCGACGCAAGTTCTGGAAAGCCTGGCAAAAAAAGGAGTCCCGTCCCGCTCTGAAATCACGGACGCCGCGATGGGAGAGCGCGCCGAATGCGTCATGCTCAACAAGGGCCCTTACGCGGTGGCGGCCGTGCGCGTCCTCGCGGACATTCTTCGGCGCATGCAGGCGCATCAGGAAAAGAAACGTTCCATGCTGCGCCAACTCCGGCTCGCCGCATCTTTCTCCAGCGACTAGCCGCACAAGTAGGACAGGCTTCAGCCTTTCGCCTTTAGTTTTTCGACAGTCCGAACGGAAACCGCAAAGTCTGCCGCTGGCCCTACTTGTCCCCCAAAATCAAATCCGGCCTGTTCCGCCGCGTCTTTTCCAGGGCTTGCTGCAAACGCCAGCGACGAATCTCTTCGTGATTGCCGCCGAGCAAAACTTCAGGAACGCTCCAGCCGCGGAATTCCGCGGGGCGTGTGTAGTGCGGACAGTCGAGCAGCGCCTGATTCGTCACTGGCGTCCCTTGAACAGATGAGAAGCCTTCGCCCGGAACGAAATCCAAGTGTTCCTGATTGGGCGCCGGATGAGCGCTCAGACGCGCAACCTGTGGGGAGCTGAACGATTCGTTGACGGTAGAATCTTCGTTGCCCAGAGCGCCGGGGATAAGCCGCGTCACGGCGTCCACGATCAGCGCGGCGCCCAACTCCCCGCCCGAAAGAACAAAATCGCCGATGCAGAGCTCGTCCGAGGCAAGATGCTCGGCCACACGTTCGTCCACTCCTTCGTAGCGGCCGCACAACAGGACGATGCGATCGAGCCGCGCCAGTCTACGCGCCGTATCCTGCCGGAATAATTTTCCTGACGCGGAGAGCAAAACGATCGCGGTGCGCTGGCTTGCGGCGAGCTCTGCGCCCCCAAGGCTTTCGACGGCCTCGAACAGCGGCTCCGGTTTCAGCACCATGCCTTCGCCGCCTCCGAACGGCCGGTCGTCGACGGTGCGATGACGGTCGTGCGTGAAGGCGCGCAGGTCATGCACCCGCACATCCACGAGGCGCGCCTCGCGAGCCCGGCGCACGATCCCGTAGTCCAACGGGCCGGAAAAAAATTCAGGAAAAATTGTGATGATATCGAATTGCATGGGAGGACAGTGTAACGCGAGCCGAATTGCGCAGCGTGCAAATCCTGCGGGTTTCGCGGTGGCATGGGCGGCAGCCCGCGCGGTTTAACTTTTTAGCTTTTGAATTCTCGCGCGCGGCACGCAGGCTAAACAGGCTCCGGAAAAAATACTCGATATTTTCATTCCGAGCGGAGCGAGGCATCTCTCCTGGACTTAACCATTAGAAAAGAAAGAGAGATTCCTCGCTCCGCTCGGAACGAAAAGAGGATGGGGCGACTTTTTCCGCAGCCTTTGAAGCCGTACTACTTACTTCTGCGGTTCAGCTCAAGCAAGCCTTCCGGCAGCTTCACGTCGATGCGCTTCGTATCCACATCGATACGCAGGCAAACTTCAGCGGCCAGCGGTATCAGCACCTCGCCCTCGTCCGTGTCCACCGAAAGCAATGGAGCCGCGCCGCCGGGAAATTCCACGCCACGAACCGGCCCGAGCGCCGCCGAAGCGCCCTTCTCCCACACTTCGCAGCCCACCAGATCGCTAATAAAGTAGCTGCCGGCCGCGAGCGGCACGCGCTGCTCGATCGGCACCTGCACTTCCAGCCCGCGCAGCGACTCCGCTTCTTCCACGCTATGAATACCCGCGAAATGAAAAATGGCCTGTCCGCCGCGGCTTGGTGACAGCCAGCAGCGCTCCACGCGGACGAGCCGCGGTTCGCTTCGCCCTCCGGCCAGCCACACTTCTCGCAGCTTCGGTAATCGCTCGGGAAAATCAGTCAGGATTTCAGCGGCCACTTCCCCGCGCAGTCCGCGGGGTCGCAGAATTTTCGCCAGCGTCACGCCGGTGAATTTTTCCGCAGGCACTCTATTCGAGGATTTCAAGCGTCAGGCGCTTCCGAATTTTCATTCCGGCGGCGCCGAGGATGGTGCGGATCGACTTCGCCGTTCTCCCCTGCCGTCCGATCACTTTCCCCAAATCTTCCGGATGCACGCGCAATTCCAGTACGGTTACTTGCTCCCCATCCACTGCTCTGACCTGGACTTGTTCGGGATGATCGACCAACGCCTTCGCAATCGCTTCCACAAGGTCCTTCATGGGGCCCTCCACCTTCGCATTCGCGGGTTCAACTCGAGCTTTCACGTGTGCAGGTTCCGAGGGCCAGGGGAACCGTGCTAGTCTTGAGCCGCCGCGAGGCGGTTCAAGCGATCTTCTGGGCGGTCAAGAAACTACGAACGGTATCGCTAGGTTGCGCACCGCAGGACAGCCAATATTTCACGCGCTCGGCGTCCAACTGAATTACCGCCGGCTTCTTGAGGGGGTCATAGGTTCCAACGACCTCGACCGTCCTGCCATTACGGGGTTTGCGCTTGTCGAGGACGACAATTCGGTAAAACGGTTGCTTCTTCTTCCCAATTCTAGCCAAGCGGATCGCCAGCACGTTTCACTTCCTCCTAGCGTTAGATTATAGCTGGTTCCGCCTGTTTGCGATACCCCATAGACCCCCAGATTCCCGGTATAGGCCCTCACGTAGATACTTAGATAGAGGATGCGCTGCGGGAGCCAGGGTTTGTCTGGAGCTAGAAGTCCGAGGCACGAATGCGGTCAATAAGCGCGCCCACAGAAAAATAGGACCCACCGCGAAACGATGCTTTTCGTTCAGCGCCTGAATTCTTGGGCCAAAATCCCCGAACCGAAACGGTCTACGACACGCCGCTCAGTTTGCCAAGGCCCTTGAGGCGGCCCTGCGCGGCCAGCGCGCCGTATTGCTTCATCATCTGGCGCATTTGCAGGTATTGCTTCAGCACCTGATTGACTTCCTGGACGGAGGTGCCGCTGCCGCGTGCGATGCGCTTGCGCCGCTTGCCATCGATCAGGCTGTGATCGTCGCGCTCGGAATTGGTCATCGAATTGATGATGGCCTCGATGCGCTTGAGCTGCGATTCGTCCACCTGCACGTCCTTGGGAACTTTCGCCAAGGGGCCGATTTTCGGAAGCATTCCCAGCACCTGTTCGAGCGGGCCCATCTTGCGGATCTGCCGCAACTGGTCGCGGAAATCCTCCAGCGTGAATTCGCTGCGGCGCAGTTTGCGCTCGAGTTCGGCGACTTGCTTGGCATCCACCGACTGCTCGACGCGCTCGATCAGCGAGAGCACGTCGCCCATGCCCAGAATGCGGGAGATGATGCGCTCCGGATAAAAGGCGTCCAGCGCATCGTATTTTTCGCCGGTGCCCACGAATTTCACCGGCGCACCCGTTACCTTTCCGATGGACAGTGCCGCGCCGCCACGCGCATCGCCGTCAAGCTTGGTCAGCACCACGCCGGTCAACCCGAGCCTCTTGTGAAATTCGCCCGCGGAGCGCACCGCGTCCTGCCCAATCATGGCATCGGCCACAAACAGTATTTCCGCCGGCGTGAGTTCCCGCTTCAGCGTGCCCAGCTCTTCCATCAGTGTGTCGTCGATGTGCAGGCGCCCCGCGGTGTCCACTAGGATCACATCGTGCGCGGACAGCTTGGCCTCGCGGATCGCGCCGCGCACAATTTCCAGCGGTTTGTCGGTTCCGGCTCCCGGCCAGCAAGGGACGTGCACCGCCTTGGCTACCTGGGAAAGCTGCTCGCGCGCGGCAGGGCGATAGACGTCGGTGGAAACCACCATCGGCCGGTGGCCGTGGGCGGCGATCCACTTGGCCAGCTTGCCGGTAGTGGTCGTTTTGCCCGACCCTTGCAGGCCGACGATCATCCACACCGACGGCGGACGCGAGGCAAAAAGCGGCTTGGCATGCTTGCCGAGAAGCAGCGCCAGTTCGTCGCGCACGATCTTGATCACTTGCTGGTCGGGCGAAAGCTGCAGCAAAACTTCGGAACCCAGCGCCTTCTCGCGGATGTGCGCCAGCAGTTCATCGATCACGGTGACGTTAACGTCGCCCTCGAGCAAGGCTTCGCGGATGCCCGCGAGCGCCTCGTCCACGTGCTCCTCGGTGAGCTTCCCCTGGCCGCGCAGGTTTTTGAAAACGCGTTGCAGCTTGTCTGTAAGATTCTCAAACATCGGACTCAGTCCCTAAATCCAAATTTGCCATGGCCTTCGTAATGAGCATTCATTCTAACAGGATGGCCCAAGGTAGGACAGGCTTCAGCGTTGCACGCTTAGATTCCCGTCAGGCGAGAAGCCCGCGCGCGCGTTTATCGGCGGACCGAAGTGCTGCAGCAGAATCGGTTTGATGATGGCAGTCCACTTCGCGTAGAGCTTGGCGGTGGGATGCAGGCCGTCGGGCTTGAACAGGTCTCCGGGCAGGTTCCCATTGGCATCGAACATGGACGTGGCGATGTCGATATACAGGACGCGCGGTTGAGTCGCCGCGTACTCCTGCATCAGCCGGTTCGCCGCCTTCATCTCGGGCCACTGTTTCCAGCGCAGTTTGGATGGCTTGATGGACAGGATATAGATCCAGGTGTCAGGCAGAGCGCCGTGCACAATCTGAACAAATTTGCGGAAGTCGTTTGCGACCATGGCAGGTGTTTTGGCCGAGCCTTCGGCCAGGTCGTTGTCTCCCTCATATACAACCACGGCGCGCGGACGGTAGGCGACCACGATGCGATTCGCATATTCATCGAGATCCGAAAACTCCGAACCGCCGAAGCCTCGATTGATCACGTCGAGCGGCTTCATGTCCGAAGCGAGCGTATCCCAAAAACGAAAACTGGAGCTTCCCGCAAAGACAATGCTACCCGGCCTCGGCGGGTGGATTCTGTCCTGCGCCTCGAAATCACGGATCGCCGGTTCCCAGCCCTGGGCCAGTGCGCCCGGCGTAAAAACGCGGAGTACGATGCCCAGCAGCACCGCGCAAATCGCCAATCCCAGGATCGTTCTTCGCAAGGCATTGTCTTTGGATCGCATGCTCGACAGTCTATACCTGGCCGCCGGCTCGCGCCGCAAATCCGCGGAAGCTCGATTGGCCGTTTCGGGCGCGTGGCACCTTGCGAGTCCCGGGGGTTGAGGGTACCCTCTAAAAAGGGCTGCCAAGTTCCGGGAAATTGCAGCCGAGAGCGACGCGATGCGCCCGACGTGCATGCAGCGACCCGTGTTGGCCATGAAGCCGCAATTTCCTGTGGCGCTCGTGGCGATGCTCTGTTCCGTCCTTTTTGCCGCGGCGGCATTTCCTCAGTCGGGAAGCACTTATGTCGATCCCCACCAGCGCTTTACCATTCAGGTTCCCGCCGGCTGGGCGCCCAAGGCTTTTGACGCCGGCGGAGTTTCCGGCGTCAACATCGCTCACGGCACGGATGCCTATGTACAGATCCTGGTGCAAAAAGGAATTGACCCCACCAATTTTCTAAAGGCTCTGAACACCGGCGTTCGACTGGATCACCCGGGCTATCGCGTCATAGACCAGGGCTTGCGCACCGTCGCGGGCCAGACGCGGATGTATATCGTGGGAGAGTCGCCCGAATCGCCCAACGCGCGTCGCGCGAGAATGTACCTCGAAACGTTTGCCGCCAACGGCATGACCTATGCCATCATGGCATCCGCGTCCGGCAAAAACCCCGCAGGAAAGGACTCGATCGGCGATTACGAGCTGTCTCAGCAGATGATTCAGTCGTTGACGCTGAGCGGCACCCCTGGACCGAGTTCGAATGCCTCTGTCTCGGCCGCGCTGCCCGCCACGCCGCCGGCGACCGTCACGCCGCCAGCACCCGCGCCCGCTGCCGAAAATGCCGCGCCTGCGAACACCGCGCCCTCTGGAGTTGCAGATGCCCAACCCTCCTCCCCACCCCTTTCGGCCGAGGACCAGAAAAAACTTGCCGCGCTTGACGCTGCTCTGAAGAACGGCGTGCTGACGCAGGACGAGTACCGAACCAAAAGGGATGCTCTCTACGCCAGCAGCCGTCCGCACGAAGACAATGCCGCCGTATTGAAGGCTCTCGATCAGGCCTACCAGAGCGGGGTGTTAACTCAGGAAGAATATGACCGCAAGAAAAAAGACCTGGGCATCGACGTCCCGTCGCCTGCACCTCCTGCCGTAACCTCCGCGGCAACACCCGCGGCGCCCCCGGCGACGCCTACCGCTCCTTCTACTGAGACCGCTCGCGCCTCTGCGGCGCCTCCACCGGCAGCGACACCTGGCTCCGCCGCCGCTCCTTCCAATTCCGCGGCTACCTCCAACATACCGGCGCCAGAGACCGCCTCAACTTCTACAACGCCCTCTTCGAACGCCGCGCCGGTTTCGTCCGCACCTGCGCCGAATCTCACTCGGGATTCCGCGCCGCCTGCTCTGAAACCCATGGAAGTCGTCGTTGCCAATTCAGAACCCCAGCCCGAGCCCCTGCCTAAATCCTGGATCACGCATAACGATCCTGCGGGATTTGTGGTCAGTCTTCCTGCAACCTGGAGGGTCAGGAAAGCAAGCGTCACCGGGCAAATCGTCATACACGGACCGCGGGACGAGGAGGTGGTGATTTGGCCGCTGCATCTGCAAAACCCGGAGCTTGACGACTCCGGCGCCGGATCCCTGCTTCAAGAATTCGCGCTTAAATTCGATGTTCTAATGCCGTGGGGCCCCGTGCAAACCGCTCGAAATGTTTCCCGCATCATCGGGCTGGGCCCGGAACGTAGCGCCACCGCGGTGCTCAGCTGGGCCAATAATCCTAACGGCGCGTCGGTTTATTTTTTCGGTTTGGAGGCGCCCGGCGATCTCTATAGCGCCTCCATGGACAATTTTGTCGGGATTCTTCAGAGCTTTCACATCGTCCCGGATGCTTCGGCGAAAGGCGCCCCGGCGAGCGCGAATCCTTCAGGTTCGATGGATTCGAACTTTGAAAACTGGAGCGACCCGCACGAGCACGCCTTCAGCGTTTCCATCCCTCAGGGCTGGCAAGCAGTTGGGGGCGCCTATCGTCTTAGCCCGGAAGACTTGCGCTACGGGGTAGTAATGGAATCCCCGGACGGGCAGCTTCGCGCGACGATCGGCGACGCGATGATCGGCGCATTCACCCAGCCCACGCAATCGCTCGCTGCCGCCGGCCTGCGCGAGGGCGGTTACCAGACCCTCAGAGATGGCACCCGGCTCGAAGTTCTCCGCTATCTTTCCGGACAGCAGTTCGCGCGGTCCTATGTTGAGACGCTGGTGTCGCGCCAGTGCAGCAATCCTCAATTCAGTTCGAATGCCGCGCGCGAGGATCTGGCCACCATATTCAGCCAGTCTGCCGCGACGGAAGGTTTCACGGACGCGCTTCTCACCGCCGGCGATGTTTCCTTTACCTGTAATCTGGACGGCCAGCTCGTGAAGGGAGCCTACGTGGCCGCCACGATTCGCATGGCTCCCAATCTCTCGCCGACCTGGTTTGTCTACCGGCTGTACGGGTACATCGCTTTTCCGGGGCGCGAGCAGCAGGGCGCGAGAGTTATCGCCGAGATCCTGCAAACCTTGACCTTCAGTGCGGAATGGCAGGCGCTGCAGAAGGCCGCTGCGGGCGCCGCAGCTCAGCAGGAGACGGAAGACTCCAAACTGCTTCGCGAGCGCGCCATGCAGGCCATTTCCGACGATCAGCAGCACGCTTCTGAAATGCTCGCCAAAAGCTCCGCGCAGCGGCAAAGGGAAGCCGCTGAAATCGATCGCAAGAGGGAGAACTCCATTCTCGGGCGGCTCGACATCGTCGATCAGGATACTGGGGCTCGGTACAAGCTTGCTGATTTCAAGGATTATCACTACCTGAGCCGCGACGGCTATATTTTCTCGCCGGACGCGCCCCGGTCCATGCTACGCCAGATGATCGCCCTGCCTTGAATCCGGACGGAACCGGCAATTCGTGATCCGCGGGATCCGTGCTTGTTTTCACGAACTTCCTTTGCCAGTGCGTTCCAGCCGTGGGACAATGCCGAAACGTAAATTGCTTCCATCAACAACGAAAAAGGGAGAGCATCGCAATGAAAAAACTAATTCTGATGATTCTGCTCGCTTCTGCGGTGGCATTTGCGCAGGAGCCGGCATCCAAGGCCAAAATCCTCACTCGTGCGGAATTTGACGCGCTGGTAGCGACTCCTGGGCGCGTGTTGTTGTTGGACGTGCGGCGGCCCACGGAGATCGCCATGAACGGCGGCTTCCCAGTTTATCTCAACATTCAGGCGGCGGACCTCGAAAAGCACCTGGCCGAAATCCCCAAGGACAGGCCGCTCGTCCTGGTGTCCAATCACGCGCACCGCGCCGGAATTGCGGCCAGCTTGCTGGAGAGCAAGGGATTCAAGATCGAGGGAGCCATCGGCGCGCAAGTCTACGAGTCGCAGGGCGGCACGCTGGTGAAGTACGAAATGCCGAAACCTGCCGGCGACATGATGAAGTAACGCCCGGCTCGCGTGCGGTCTCGGCAAGCCAAGAACGATTGTCAGGCGGATGAATGCGCCGGCGCGGTAAGAATTCCGATTCACGGGCAGGCTTGAATCGCACGAGCAGCAATACGCGCGCGATTCGCAGCGTCCTCTCCGCTAACCTGACCTATCCTCAATTGCGCCCGGCGCGAGGAATGGCCAGCGGGCCGGCAGCTACTTGCTGATTTCCTCTATGGCTTTATTGTCGAAGTTTTCTTCGCAGACGTATTCGGAAATATGCCAGTCCGGGCGGAGCTTGAACTTTTTCGTCCCGCTCCACCGCCTGGTATAGGCCTTGGGGTCGTCGAAGGTGAAATCGATTTGCAGCATGTCCGGGGCGATGCGATGAATGCGCTCGGTCAGGTGCAGCGCGTCGGAATGCGGATGACCCACTTGATCGATCCAGGTCCGGTCGTTGAAACCGACGGTATCGACGACCAGTGTGTTTACCTCCCACTTTCCGATTGAGTCGCCCATCCAGCTGGGATTCAAATCCGGCGGGTGCGGCCGGCCATCGGTCCAGATCTGGCGGATGAAGTGGCCGAATTCGTAAACGATCAGCACGCGGCTGGGCACCACAAAAATCTCCATCGGAAAATTAAAGAGATAAATCCGCGGAACGCCCGGGGGATAACACTTCAAAGTGGTGTCGTCCGATTCTCCCGTGTAACCTCCCGTATGCGGGGCCTTGGTCGATTTAAATTTGGCTTCCGCCCACGGAGTCATCGGCGGCTCCGCGGCGCTGAACACAAAGCCGCCCTCGCCCGCGCTGCGGCCGCCAATGCGCGGGAATTGCGTCCACACGCCGATCAGATCCGATCCGGGAGTCGCCGCTGCCGGACTTTTTGCCGCGCCCGCGCGGTCAGAGTTCTGGGCGCGCGAAACACTGGGGAGAGAAAGCGCCGCCAGCAGCGCCAAACCCGAAACCGTCACCCATGTTCTCATCAGCAAGCTCCCTCGAAACCCAAGGTTCGGCGTTGCGGCTTTCGCGCGGCTGGCGATCAGTACTCGTCGCCTTCGCGGGGTTTTAATTCCTTGCCGTCCGAAAAAATTACCTTTCGCAGGCGCATCACCTTCGAGCCATCCTTCAATTGATTGCCGACGATGGTGACCTGATCCCCGGGCTTGAGCGAATTCCTCGTCCATCCAGTGCGGGCAAGATTGTTTGGGCTATCGGCTTCGACCAGCCACTGTTCGGCTTTGCCACTGTCGTCTTTGGCTTCGAGATGTATCGCGGAGTGCGGATTGACGAAATCGAATTGCGTTACCGTTCCTTTAACGGAGACGGACTTCGACATGTCATAGTTCGACGACCCGTGGTGCGCCAGCACTTGTCCGCAGGTGATGAGAAGAGCGAAGGTTGCAACCAGCACGCACACAATCCGATGATTCATGGCCAGCTCCGACTCGCAGATAGTTCGAATCGACTCCCAAGAAGCTTGTAGCTTTATACCAAAGAATGGCTACCGTCGGACAGGCTTCAGCTTGTCAGGTTTAAATGCCTGCCAGCCTCGAGTCTAAACCAGACATGCTGAAGCCTGTCCTGCTCGGTGGTACTATTCACTCGTACGCGCTGGAAGGAGGGCCGCCGTGCGCACCCTGCGAAATCTCCTGCTGATCTTTGCGATGGTTCCGGGTTTCCAGGTCAAACTTGCCCGCGCCCAAACCTCCGACGCCGATCGGCTCTCGATCGCCAAGAATGTCATGAATCAATTCGTACGGGGCGATTTCGGCGCTGTTCGCGAACGATTCAGCGACGACCTCAAGGACGCCGTTAGCGAGAATGACCTGAAGGAAGCAAGGGACGGATTAACCGCCGTCGCCGGCGCTTTCCAGACGCACGTTTCGCAAACAACGCGAATGGTCCAGGGGACGCCAATTTACGTGTCCAGGAGCCAGTTCGAAAAATACAAAGTTGAAATGAAATTGATGTTCGACGACACGGACCGGATCACCTACTTTCGAATCGCGCCGATTTCCGACGTCAGCCCGGAAGCCATGGAAGAGTCAGCCAAGGAGATTACCGAGCTCTTGCGCCAGCAGCAATTCAAGGCGGTCAGCACCCGGTTCAACGATCAGATGAAGGAAGCGATGTCCGCCGAGCGTCTGGAGGCATCCTGGACGCACGTTATGATGCACCTCGGAGCATTCAAAAACATCCTTCTGGCGCGCAAGGATCCTGAGTTCGACCGCGTGGATGTCCGGTGCGAATTTGAAAACGGGCCCATGATCGTTCGAATTGCATTCGATCCCTCGGGAAAAATTGCGGGACTGTGGATGCTGCCCGTGGAAGCGGAAAAGGGATCGCAAATCTAGGCGGAGCCCAATTGGACTGGCTTCAGTTTGTCGGGCTCGATCTTGCGATGATTTTGCGGATACCAACAGGCTGAAGCCTGTTCTACTAGACTCTCAGGCCGGTAAGTGCTTGCCCTTGGTTTCCTCTCCGAAGGGGACGAGCGCCAAACCCACGACGAAAGCCAGCGCCATCATCGCCACGGGAATTCCGAACGTCTGAAAGTGACGGATTCCCGCACCCACCAGGAACGTGAATCCCGCGGCGGCGAATCGCCCGAGATTGGTGATGAAGGCGAAGGCGCTCGCGCGGCACTCGGTTCCGTACTGCTCCGGTAGCCAGAACGAGTAGACGATAAAATTAGCTCCCCCCAGGCCCAGGAGCACCGAGCACACCAGGAACCAGGCGATGGCGTTCTGCTGCATGTAAAAGACGCGGGCGAAGGCCAGCCAGATCGCGAACATCATCACCACGTAAAAAATTGCCAGCGTGGCGCGGCGCCCCAGCCAGTCCGCCAGAAACGGCACGATCAGAGCGCCGAGGACCGTGGTGATTCCGAGCAGTGCCGTGGAATACGATGCCAGACGCGCGCTTTCCGATGCGGTTCGCCCGGCGCGTTCCGCGATGAACGTCATGGCCGTCGGCGCGTAAACCGAACCAGCCCACAGTCCGGCCAGCGACACGATCAAATAGAGACTGTTGATAATCGTTCTGCGGCGATACTGTCGGGAAAAAAGTTTCAGAAAAGCGCGGTGCATCGTCCAGCCGCCGAGTTCGTGCACCTTGTTTTCCCAGCGCGCGGGTTCGCGCACGTTGTTGCGGATCAGGCCGATCAGCAGCGCGGGCACGCCGCCCAGTGCGAACATGGCGCGCCATCCGTAATGGCTGCCGACGAAAATATTGGCGATGCCCGCCAGAAAAAATCCGATGTAGTAGCCGGTGTGCATCAGCGCAGCGCCCATGGTGCGCCGCTCCTCGGGCCAATCCTCGGCCACGAGCGAAGCGCCAATCGACCACTCGCCGCCGATGCCGACTCCGGCCATAAAACGAAAAACCGCCAGACTCCAGATGCCGGTGGCAAATGCCGCCAGCAGTGTGAACAGGGAAAAACACAAAATGCTGAACATCATGGTGCGCACGCGGCCGAAGCGGTCGGCAATCGGGCCCCAGATGAGCGCGGTGCCGTAGCCGATCAAAAATAACGTGAAGAACATTCCGCCGTAGTAGCCCACGTTCGCGGTGGTGGCGGGAATTCCGGAGCGCGGCAACAATTCCGTAAGCGCCGGAACCAGCACCAGCGAGTAGATAAACGAATCCATTCCGTCCATGCTCCACCCGCCCCAGGCGGCCCAGAAGCTTCGAATCTGGTTGGGCGTGAGCTTGGGCTTGGGTTTTCCGGTTTTCGGAGATTGAATCGTGGTCACGCGAGTCCGAGAACATAGGCGGCGTTGTGATCCAGAATCTTTTCGGCGTCGCCGGACTTCAATCCGGAGCCGCTGATGTACTGGATGGCGCGATTGTAGAGCTCTCCCGGCTCGTATGGATAATCCGAGCCGAGACAAATGCGGTCCGCGCCAAATGAATCCACGGCCGCCCGCAGCGCCGGCGGATGCGCATGTCCCACGCTGCCGTACCACATGCGCTTGGCGGTAATCGTAGGCAATTCGGGCAGCGGATGTTCCCACTTGGAGATGTTGTCCAGCCGCTGGAAGGCCATGGGAATCATACCGCCGAGATGAGAGTTAACGATTTTCAGGTTTGGATACCGCTGCGGAATGCCCGCTTCGATCAAGTGCATGATCGACACGGTGTCTTCCATGGGCGCTCCCACGATCCAGCGCAGGTTGTAGGGATTCACAAACGGAGAATTCAATCCATCGCCGGAGGGATGAATGTACAGCACGGTGGCGCGGCGGTTGAGTTCCTCATAAAAAGGCGCGAAGGAGGGATCGGACACGGAGCGGTTTCCGATGAACGTGGTGATCGTCGCGCCGACGAATTTCAATTGATCGAGGGCGCGTTCCAGTTCCTTGAGGGCTTCGTCTACGTGCGGCAGCGGCACGGCCGCAAACGCCTTGAATCGTTTCGGCCAGCGGCCCACGGCCTCGGCGTAAAGGTCATTGGCCATCCGCGCGGCTTTCACGGCGTGCTCTTTATTGTCGAAATGCGGCGCCTGCGGGCAAATGTCAAGAATCTGCATCTCGACGCCGTTGGCATCCATCAGGGCGAAGCGCTTGTCGATCTCGGCCTGGCCCATCCCGCCGCCCTTGTTGCGCTGCGTGCCCGTATCCGTGTTTCCGTAGCTCTGGCACAGGTCGAGATACTCGTCCGTCCACAGGTGGGCGTGGATGTCGATGCGCATGCCCTTTTTCGCCTGCGCGCCCAGCCGCACGCCGGACAACAGCCCCGCTGCTGCAAGCGATCCCGCTCGCAGCACTTCGCGCCGCGTGAATCCGCACCCGCATCCCATAGTAGAATTTCCTCCCCGTCGGCCTTGTGGCGCAATGCCGGATACCGTTAAATGATTGCGCTAAGACTGGATCGGCCCGCCGCCCCGAAACACCCATTCGATCCATCATTTATTGTACGACGAAACAGTCTGCGGGGAAGTCAACGATATGCGAACCGAATGAAACCCGCCGAGGTTGTTCTTTTCGAACATCTCCGCCCACAGCTCTGAGGATCGTCCGCGGATGATGGTAGGTTCGAACGATGGCCCAAATCGTCACAGAGCCGATCCCTGCCGGCGCGTCTCCTTCGCACCGGGATTCGGCAGCGCAAGCGTCGGCCGTGACGCCGAAAACGGGACCTTCCACGAAGTTCTTGCTCGCCGTGCTGGTTTTGCTTACGGCGCTGCCTTACCTTCCGGCGCTGGGATTCGGGTTTGTGTATGACGATGGCGCGCAGGCGCTGGGAACCGTTGCCGCGCAAGCCTCGCAGACCCCGGCTGAGTTTTTCTTTACCTCGGTCTGGGATTTTCGGCATGCCGCGGTCACCATGAATTCCCGCTATTACCGTCCGCTGTTTCATACCTGGCTGCGAATCAATGCCGCACTTTTCGGTTCCGGCGCCGCGGGCTGGCATTTGTCCAGCTTGGCCGTGCATCTGGCGGCAACTATCCTGGTTTTTTTTCTGCTTCGCCGGCATTTCCAGCGGCCCTGGGCGGCGTTCGCGGGCGCGGCTGTCTTCGGAGTCCACCCGGTCCACCTGGAGTCGGTCGCGTGGATCTCTGGCGTGACGGATCCTCTCGCAACGGTCGCCCTGCTGGGGAGCTTTTTGCTGTGGTTGAAAAAAGTGGAAACGAAACGATTCGAGCTGGAATTCTGCTCGCTGGTTTGCTTTGCCGCCTCAGTCGTGGCGAAAGAAAACGCGATCGTTCTTCCGGGGATCGTCTTCCTTTACGCTTTTTGGGGGCAGTGTGGAAACATCCGCATTCTGGAGGACAAGACCCACAGGCTACGCGCAGCCGTGTGGGAAGCGCTCCCTTTCGCGGGCATCTCCGCCGCTTATCTCGGGGTGCGCATGGCCGCAATTCCGTCACTCCGCAATGCTTCGTTGCCGTGGGTTTCGCATCGTGAGGCCGTCCTTACGTTTCCCTCCGTGCTCATTTTCTACTTGCGGCATCTGGTTTGGCCCGCCGGCCTGACCGTTTTTCCCGATGTTCTAACCGTGACAACCTCGAGGGATCACAAGTTCTGGGTCCCGCTGATTCTTTTGGGGGCTGTAGCGGGCTGCGCCTGGTGGTTGTGGCGAGGAAAGCGCACGAACGGGATTCTTGCCGCGGGCATGGTGTGGCTCACGCTGCCCCTTCTGCCTGTGCTGGACCTGTCCGTTTTTTTCCAGGACGATTTTGTCCACGATCGCTACTTGTATTTGCCAAGCGTGGGACTGGCGATTTTCTGCGCCGCGGCGGCGGAGCATTATTTCGACCAGAAACCCGCGCGGAGCCGCCGGTGGATCGGCGCTGCGGCGGCAACGGCAGTTCTTTTGGCCCTCGCTGTTTCGACGGTGGCGCAATCGTTTGCCTGGCAGAGCAATGTCACGCTGTATAGCCGCGCCGCCCAGCTTTCGGCGAACCCTGCGCCACGGATTTACCTTGCCGCGGAATACATGGACATGGGGCGTCTACCGGAGGCCAGAGATATCCTGCAAGGCGTGACCCAGCAGTCGCCGGAATCGTGGAATGCAAACTATTATCTGGGGCTGGCCGATTACCAGCTAAAGGATTTGCCCGCTGCGGAGATCTATTTTAGCCGGGCGATTGCCATCGATCCGGCCGAGCCGGATGAATATTTCAATCTGGGTCTGACGCTGTTTGAAGAGAAGCGGCTGGGGGAGGCCGCCGCGCAATTGCGATCGGCCATCGCCAGAAATCGCGATGGGCAGGGATACCACTACGTTCTGGGAGAGATTTTGCTGGACCAGGGGCAAATCGAGGCCGGACGGGGTGAACTTCGTGAAGAGCTCAGTCACACGGCGGAAGACGCACCGCTCCGTCTGCAAATCGAACAGGTGCTTGCAAACACATCTGTGAGATCCAATTCTCCGGCCGGCTCGCCGGCGGCGATTCGACCGTGATCGGCCGCGCCGCAAGCCTGCGCAACAATTTCCCGTTATCGCCAGCCGCGCCCGGATTACGTCCCGCAGGGGGCGCGGCGTGTTCGCAGCGAACTTTAGCCCACTTTCGCCGAGGTTTGCACGGTCGCGGCGCTGGCGGGCGTCGCGGCGAACGTAGGCGCCTTCGGAATAATGATCCAGGCAAGAAAATAGGCCAGCGCGCCGCCGACAAAACCGCCGGGGACCACCGACAGCGCCACCCAAATCAGCCGGACAATGGTGGGATCGACGTCCAGGTATTCCGCGATGCCTCCGCAAACGCCCGCCAGTTTCTTGTCCGTGGCGGAAAGCGTGAGCTGCTTGTGGGAGATCCTCTGGCGCTGCCGAGCGCCACACGAGGAACAATAATTGGCGGAGTCCGAAACCTCTTTGCCGCAATTTGCGCATACCATAATTTCACCTCCTGAAGACGGCCATTCGAGCGGAGTCCCAAGGCCTTCATCGCCGAGCGGCCTGTTCCATTCTAACGCCGCCCGATGACCGAAGGCGACATTCGCCCAAATCTGTTGGATGCCGGCGAATGAAACTGTGATTCGGACCAAAAGCAGGCTTTCGCCGGTCTGGTTTTCGTCCGGGCGCGTGCATCGCCCGACAATTCGCTTGGATACGGCGGCGGCCGGGATTCCGACTCTCGGAATTCGGCAGCGTGATCCGGGTGAACGGCAGACTGGCTGAAGTCTGTCCTACTTAGATATGGGCTAAAATATTGGCGCCGAGGCTGCCGCAGTTGCCGGGGGAAGCGGTTCGGTGCCGCCAGGTTCGATGGCTTTCTGTTGGCGGGTCAGGTTTTTGTACATTTTCTCGACGAGGGATTCGACGAAGGCGTTTGACAACGTTGCCTGAGGAGCTTGCACGCGAACCGGTTCGATGATTTCCAGGATTTTTTTCTTGAGGTGCGCGCACACGGTTTCCGCGTCCGCGGAGGCGTCCACGATCTCGAATTTGTATTCCGCGGCGAGCCGGTCAAACTCCGCGAGCAGCGTGGCCTGGTAATTGCAGAAGCCTTCATAGATATCGTGGCCCGGGAAGAGATCCATGCCGGATTCCCAATAATCGAAGCCCCGTGAGAACACCACCCGGGGCAACAACTGGTCGATGCCGATCCGCAAATAAAAGACGGCGTCCGGCTTCAGCGCCACGCTGTAGATGCTGCGAATCCAGCGCGGGTCCATGCCCCGGACGATGGCACGGGCCATCAGGGAATAGGTATAACGATCCGTAAGAACCACGAAACCGGCGCGCAGCGCGGGCACAATTTCCTTTTCCAGGCGATCGATGAAGTCCGTGGCGTAAAAGAGGCTCTGGGTCACGCGACCCAGGTTATTTCGCTCCTTGGCCCGACGAATCCCATCGCCGGCAAGGCGCGATCGGGTCATGCCGGTGTCCAGAACCGCGTGGCCCAATTCCTCGAGCCACGGCTTGAGCAAGTCAATCTGCGTGGTGCGGCCGGCTCCGTCGGTTCCTTCAATGACAATCAGCTTCCCCGGAAGGTCGGTGAGCCGCATGCCGGGTAGCTGCTTTCCGTAAGTCTGCCTCATGGCTGTATCCTCAGTTCCTGGGCGCTGGCGAGATGCGCCTGGACGATATGGCGAACCTGCGCTTGCTGCGCTTCAACGGGCAGTGTCGCGTCGATCACCGTCAGGCCGAATTCCGGGATCATCTTTTCGTACTCTTCCAGAATCCTGCCCTGAAACAACCGAAAACTATCCTCGGCGTCGCCGGTCAATCCCAGATCCAGACCGGCTTCGTAATATTTGAAGCCATCGCGGGCGCCCACGAGCCTGCTGATCGCGGTTTCCAGCGGCACGCGAAAATAAAATGCCGCGGTCGGCTTCACGGCGAAACCGTAGAGGTCTCGCACCCAATCACCGTCCATGCCGCGAGCGGCATCGCGCGCGAAGGCGGTGTAGACGTAGCGGTCGCAAAGGACGATGGCGCCGGCCTTCAGAAAAGGGAGGATGCTGTGCTCGGTGCGGTCGGCAAAATCCGTCGCGTGAACCAGTGAGAACGTCGCCGGCGTCAGCAGTTTCTTTTTCTTGCCCAATTTCGTCGTGTCTTTCACCAGCGGGGAGGAATTCCACTCGCTGAACACGACTCCGTATCCCTTCGCCTCGAGCCACTTGTGCACCAGGCTAAGTTGCGTGGACTTCCCGGAGCCGTCGATCCCCTCGACGACGAACAGTCTTCCGGGAAGATGGTGCTGGCCGTAGTGCTCCACGGAGGAAACGGACGGCTTAAGCGGATAGAATATTTCGTAGGGCCCGATATGAATGCTTGTGGTAATGCCCATGCGCCTTCTTTTCCCAGGGTTCCGCGCTAAATTGCGAGAATTTCTTCCCCAGGTCCCAAGTGAATTCGCGTTCGTCGCGCCGTTTGCAGGTTCCCCCCTGCCGGCGACGTACTTAACATCCGCCACGCGGAAGCAATTTGCAGCAGGAATCCGGGGCGGTTGTATCGAATCGGGAACTAAGCGCGCGAGAATCGCAAGCAACTTGTCCGAATTCGGAGATCAGGCGTTCACCGCAAGACCGATCAATTAGCCTTTTTCACCTGAGAAGCCAAAGATTCTTCCGGGAGTTGGCAGAACGCAATTCGGCCGAAATGTTTGGAATGGATTAACGCATACGTTAGAGAAAGGTCAGCCAAGCCCACCGTCTCGTTTTGGCTGACGCGGGACAATTTTAATAAGTCTACTATAATCAGTATGTTACTGGTGGTCTGCGCTACCTTGGAGGGTTATCCACGCATTTCCACAGACTGGCTGGCTTCGCTACTGGACCGGGCTCGACGATTTCGGGTAGGATTAAGGTGACCCCCAAGGACGACCGAGAACCCGAATCTCTTATTTGCGAGGATTTAATCAATGACACTTGAAACCGAAAACAAAACTTTCCGCGGGGTAGTCTGCCTGCATTGCAAAGCGCCCATTCCTGTACCGTCGATCGTGGGCGGCCTGCGGGCCGACGAGAGCGAAGTAGAGTCATCGCCGCGAAGATCCCAGGTCTTCAACCTTCGGTGCCCCTCCTGCCAAAAGGAAAAGCCGTATCGAACTCGGGAAATCGTCGAGTTTGAGGGCACCCCTGAAACGGCCGTGGCCCCCGAGCGGCCGTCCCCGGCGCGCTGGTATCCTCAGGATGGGCTGGCGAGAACGGCTAAGGCCTGATCAGGGCTAGTGGCTCGGCAGTTTCCGCGCTTCAGTATGGGTGTGGTTTCCGCGGATCGCAATTTTCCTAATCCAATTTGGGACATAGGTTTTTTGAAAAGGCCGCGGCCCATTTCAGCCGGTTAGCGACCGCGAAAGTCGTGCGCAAACCGGAAACCTTCCAAGACGTTCTGTGATGTAAACTCAAATTCCGATCGAGTGGGCGCCGGCGTTTCTGGAACAGAAGCCCGAGGCCGAGGCACGATCGCGGCCAACCAATAAAATGGCTTGGGAAATCGCGGGCCAGTGGCGCGCGAAATCCGGCCCCGCGTCATATCGATCGTGGCGAAAGGATAAATAGGCATGCCGGGCGCAAAACCTCCGCGGATGCGGCTGATGGTTTCATTGGCCGGCGCATTTTTGCTGTCGTTGCCGCTGGCGGCCTCCGGGCAGTCTGCCGCCGGAACCGAAAAGGGAACCGCGCCCGTTGCGACCGAACAGCGGGCGGCCGAGCAGCGCGCGGCCCAGGCGTACCAACTCGCGCGCGCGAACCCGCTGGAGCTCGAAGCATTTCTTTGGCGCATGCCCAAGGGCGCAGATTTGCACTATCACCAGGACGGCGGCATCTACGCCGAATCCTACATTCGCGCCGCCGCGGAGGATGGTCTCTGCGTGGATCTGGCGACGCATGGGTTCGTCACATCGCCGGCCGGTTGTGGCGCGGGCCAGGTAGCCGCCGCCCAGGCGTTCGCCGACCCCAGTCTGTACAACGCGCTTGTGGATGCGCTCTCGATGCGCAGTTTCGTCCCAGCCGCCGGCGTCAGCGGGCGTGACCACTTTTTCGCTACCTTCGGCAAATTTTCGGTGCTGGCCAGACGCCACACGGGCGAGTGGCTCGATGAGATTGCCACGCGCGCGGCTGCGCAAAATGAGCAGTATCTGGAAGTCATGATAGCGCCGGATTTCAGCCACAACATACAGCTCGCGAATAAAATCGGCTGGCGTGAAGACCTTGCCCAGTTTCGCGACGCTTTGCTCGCACAGGGCTTGCGCGACGACATCGCCGCGACCCGCGCCGATCGCGATCAAGCTGAAGCGTCCCGCCGCGCGCTCGAGAATTGTGGCACGCCTGAGGAAGCGCCCGCCTGCAAGGTTACGATCCGCTACATCTATTTCGTTCTTCGCGACGCCCCGAAAGAGCAGGTCTTCGCGCAGACGCTGCTTGGCTTTGAGCTCATTTCGGCCGATCCGCGCTTTGTAGGCCTCACTTATGTGGAGCCTGAAGACGCCTCAAGACCCATGGCCGACTACGCGTTGCACATGAAAATCGTTGGCTACCTGCACAGTGTGTACCCCAACGTGCACATCAGCATGCACGCCGGCGAACTTGCGCCCGGCCTCGTTCCGCCCGGGGATCTTTGCTGCCACATCCGGCTGGCCGTCGAGAAAGCGCATTCCGAGCGCATCGGCCACGGCGTGGACGTGATGTACGAGGATCGTCCCTACGAATTGTTGCGGGAGATGGCCGCGAAGCACGTGATGGTGGAAATCAACCTCACCAGCAACGACCTCATCCTGGGTGTAAGTGGAAAAGATCACCCGCTACCGATTTACCGGAAGTTTAACGTTCCGGTGGCGCTTTCCACGGATGATGAAGGCGTTTCGCGCATCGATTTGACGCACGAATATGTGCGCGCTGCCGAAGCATATTCGCTCAGCTACGCGGATTTCAAACAATTAGTACGCACGGGCCTTGAACACGATTTTCTGCCCGGAGCAAGCTTGTGGCGCGAGCCCGATCGTTTCACGCGCACTGTCGCCGCTTGCTCATCCGACGCGCGCGGGGTTGCCAAGCCTTCGTCGGCCTGCGCCGCATTCCTCAAGTCGAGCGAAAAGGCGCGGCAGCAGTGGGAGCTGGAGCGGCGTTTTCAGAAATTTGAAGCCGGATTCTGAGACATTCCCGACCGCCGGCCGCGCAGTCTGCCGGACAGCCTGCCGCACGGCCGAAAGTAGCAGTTCCGGCAAAACAATGCGGCCTCTCCTTTATTAACGCGATGTTAAAGTTCGGATGCGGGTTCCGTGGTAGAATCCGCGGCCATCTGGAGGAATAGCCCATGCCCGAATCATTGCCGGAACACCAAAAGACGCAGTTGATCGTCCGCGCGCCCCTATCCACGGAAGGATTCGTATCGATTTATTTTTCGAGTCCGGATGGAAGGCTGATGAACGAAGAGGAGTGGTGGAACCTGCGCCAACTCATCGAACTGACCAATAAGGTATGCGTCAAGCAGCAGGCGCGCGCCCAGTCGGCCTAGGCAAGTCGGCGAGAGAAAGGCCGTGCGCCTGTTTGGCTCCGCCTACCTCCCTGTTTTTCCGCGGCGTGTGAAGAGTGTTCGAGTGCGCGGCGACTGGGAAGATGGGCTTACTTTAAGTGAAATCTTTTGCGTAGGAAGGGTCCGTTTCCTGCGCCTCCTGCCCCATTTCATTCATTCCAAACGGGTTCTCTTTTCCCGAAGGCTGGCACGGAAATTGCCACATTGGGATCCAACCGCAGGGAGAATCCCGGAGGAACGCACATGGCCGAACTGGAGTCCGACCGCACCGTCGATGAGCATGGTGCCGCTGTTTTACTGGGCCTGACGCCTCCGGAAGTGCGATGGTTTTCGCGCGTCCTGGGATTAGGCTCGAAACAGGATTGCGGGGATGCTTCACAGATCGTCTTTACCTACGACGAATTGAAGCGGTTATCATCCGCCGCCGCGGCGTCCGGCAAGTAGGCTGGCAGGCGTTCCGTTACACTGGTAACGCGGTCCTTGCGTGACAGCCTCTTAACTGCCTTCTAAAGATTGCTCAAATTCTTACGGGCTCAGGTTCGTTCGCTACCCTCTGGGCAGTGGGCGGGCAAGGGCCCAGCCGGCTACTCGCATAGAAATTATCCAAGAAAATTAATGCCACCAATCAAGCCCTGACACATCTGATTCAGGGTGTCGTATTATATATATTCCTGAATACATGAAGATTCGAATGCGATAGGAGATTGATGTTCCCTGGCAACAAGACATTTTATCTGGCCTGCGTTTTGGGACTTCTGCTGACTGCCTGCGCCAAGAAAGACCCGCCGCCCATTGAACGGCCGCCCTCTCCGGTAACGGTAGCCACCGCGACTTCGGAGGACGTGCCGCTGTATCTGGACGAGGTGGGCCACACGGTGGCGAGGGAAGTGGTGTCCGTCCAGCCCGAAGTTTCCGGCAAGATTACAGAAATCCATTTCGAGGACGGCGCCAACCTGAAGAAGGGCGATCTGCTGTTCACGATCGATCCGCGGCCGTTCCAGGCGCAGCTGGATGCGGCGCAAGCCAACCTGGCGCAATCGAAAGCGGCGCTGGATTTTGCCAAGATTCAGTTTGGGCGGGTGAAAGATCTGGTCGAATCGCGGGCCATCGCGCGGCAGGATTATGACACGCGGAAGAATGCCGTGGACGTGGGCGAAGCGCAGGTGAAACAGAACGAAGCCGCGGTGGACGCCGCGCGCCTGAATCTCGATTACACCTCGATCCGCTCGCCGATCGATGGACGCGCAGGACACCGGCTCGTCGATCCCGGCAACGTGGTGACGGCAAATACCACCACGCTATTGACGATCGAGCGCATGGACCCGATCTACGCCGACTTCACCGTTACGGAAACGGACTTCTCCGAAGTGCAGCGCAACGAAGCCAAGCACGAGCTCCGCGTGGAAGTGCGGCTACCGGACGACACCAAGCCCGAACTCGGCAAACTCACGTTTCTGGATAATTCCGTGCAGCAGAGTAGTGGAACCGTCATGCTCCGCGCTACCGTGCCGAATACTTCACGCCACCTCTGGCCCGGTCAGTTCGTGAACGTGCGGCTGGTGCTGGCGAACTTGCCGAAGGCAGTGCTGGTGCCGGCGGCCGCGCCACAGGATTCGGCGAAAGGGCCCTTCGTTTACGTGGTCAAGAACGATTCCACCGCGGAACTGAGGCCCGTGAAGCTCGGGCAGAGGCAAGGGGACCTGGTGGTGGTCGAGCAGGGACTTCAGCCCGGCGAGCGCGTCGTAATGAACGGCCAGCTCGGTGTGATGCCGGGCGGCAAGGTACGCGTGGTTACACCGCCGGCCGCGGCGCCCGCGGCGGGGCAATCATGAATCTTTCCGAACCATTCATTCGCCGCCCGGTCATGACCGCGGTTCTGACGGTTTCCGTCATCCTGTTCGGCGTGCTGAGCTACATGCGGCTGCCGGTCAACGATCTGCCGGTTGTGGACTATCCAGTCATCTCCGTGCAGGCGAATTATCCTGGTGCGAGTCCCGACACTGTCGCCAACAACATAGCCACGCCGCTCGAGCGGCAATTCATGCAGATCAACGGTCTCGAACTGGTAACCTCGCAGAGCACGGAGGGGCACGTCAGCTTCACGCTGCAGTTCGCGCTGGACAAGAGCATCGACGCGGCGGCAACCGATGTGCAAACCGCGATCTCGCAGGCCAGCGGCAGCCTGCCCACGGATTTGCCCTCGCCGCCGACTTACTCGAAAACGAATCCCAATGACCAGCCGATTTTGTATATCGCGCTGACCAGCGATTCGGTCACGCCCGGCCAGCTTTACGATTACGGCAGCACGCAGGTGGGCCAGCGGATCAGCATTTTGCCGGGCGTCAGCAGCGTGAACGTGTTCGGCACCAAGAGCGCGGTGCGCATTAAGGTCGATCCTTCAAAGATGTGGGCTCGCGGAATTTCCATTGACGATCTCGTCGCGGCAGTAAAGAACGGCACAAGTTATACGGGAGCGGGCCAGTTTGACAGTCCCTCCGGCACGGCATTGCTGCGGCCCAACGGCCAGCTGGAGACGGCCAAAGGGTATGGGGACCTGATCGTCAGCAGCACGAACGGAGCGCCGGTATTTCTGCGCGACGTCGCGACGGTGGAAGACACGGTGCAGGACGAGCGCATCAAGATGAGATTCTGGGTGCGCGGATACGGAGAGCCGTCCGCCACGGTCGTTGTGGCTGTGAATCGCCAGGCAGGCTCGAACGCCGTGGCGGTATCGAAAAGCGTTCGCGACCTGCTGCCTATCATCAGCGCCGAGCTACCCGGATCGGTGCGCGTCACCCCGATCTATGACCGCTCACAGACCATCGTGAATTCCGTGGCCGACGTTCAGGCGACGCTGCTCTTTGCGTTTGTGCTGGTCGTGGGAGTGATTTTTGTTTTTCTTGGCAGGGCCACCGACACGCTGATCCCCGCCGTGGCGCTTCCATTGTCATTGTTGATCACGTTCATGGCCATGCGCGTTCTGGGGTACAGCCTGGACAATCTTTCGCTCATGGCGCTGACGCTGGCCATCGGATTCCTGGTGGACGATGCCATCGTGTTTTTGGAAAACACGGTGCGCCTGATGGAAAGAGGAATGAGGCCGCTGGAGGCCTCGCTGGAGAGCGCGCGGGAAATCAGCTTCACGATTCTTTCCATGACGGTTTCTCTGGCGGCGGTATTTTTTCCGCTGGTGTTCATGTCCGGGTTGGTGGGGCGCATCTTCCGCGAATTTGCGATCACCATCGTCGTTTCCATCATTGCTTCAGGGCTCGTGTCGCTGACGCTTACGCCGCTGATGTGCGCGAGGCTGCTCAAATCGAGGGGCCACGGCGTGAAGCAAAATTGGGTGGAGCGCACGGGCGGGCGAATCGAGAAAAAAGTTTTGAACGTCTACGGCAAGTCGCTGTGGTGGTTCCTGCGCCATCGCTGGATTTCGGCGCTGACCTGGGTCGCTTGCATGGCCGGCACGGTTCTGCTTTTCATGGCGGTTCCGAAAGCTTTCTTGCCGGTGGGGGACAGCAGCTTTGTCTGGGGCGTGATGATCGGGAAAGAAGGATCGTCGCCCACGCAGATGCAGGCGTTGCAGAATCAGGCCGCGATAGTGATGCGTGAAAATCCCGCCGTCGGCGCCACCTTTACGCTGACAGGCAACAGCCAGTTCCTGGCGTCCAATCAAGGGTTATTGCTGGCATTCCTGGAACCGCCGCAAGTGCGCGCGCCAATTCAGGCGGTGGTTGGCGGGCTGATGAGGAATCTCAGCGGCATTCCCGGAATCTTTGCGTTCCTGCGTCCGATGCCGGTCTTGAACATCAGCACCGGCGCAACCAATCAGAACCAGGGGCAGTATGCGTACTCGGTTTCGGGCGTGAACGCGCCGCAAGTTTACGACGTCGCGCAAAAGCTCATGGGGCGGATGCGGCAGTACCCGGGATTTGCCACCGTCTCATCGGACTTCTTCGATCACACTCCCAATCTGGAAATCAATATTCGCCGGGATCAGGCACGCACCTACGGTGTCTCGGAAACGCGAATCCTCAATCTTTTGCGTAACGCGTATTCACAAAATTATCTGTACCTGATCAAGAAGCCGGAGGACCAGTACCAGGTGATCCTGGAAGTGAAGGATTCCGAGCGCGCGCAGGCGCAGGATCTCTCGCTGCTCTATATCCGGTCGGACGACGGCAAGACTCTTGTGCCGCTGAACGTCCTGGTGGATTGGAAAACGACGCTGGGTCCCCAGATCGTGAATCACCTGAACCAGTTCACGAGCGTCACGATCTATTTCAACTTGAAGCCGGAAGTGGCCATCGGCGATGCGACCAATTTCATCGACACGGCCGAAAAAGAAATTGTGCCGCCCACGATTCGGGCCAGCCTGCAGGGCGAGGCGCTGACGTTCCGTAACACCGTCAGCGATCTGACCGTATTGATGGGGCTCGCCGTTTTCGTGATGTATGTGATCCTCGCGATTCTGTACGAGAGTTACGTGCATCCGCTGACCGTGCTGTCGACGTTGCCCACCGCGCTGGTGGGCGGTTTGCTGACGCTTTACATTTTCGGCGAGCAGGCGTCGCTGTATGCCTTCGTCGGCATGTTCATGCTGATGGGCATCGTAAAGAAGAACGGAATCATGATCGTCGATTTCGCCCGGCAACGCGTGGACGCGGGCGAGACCGCGGAGAACGCCATCCATGAGGCCAGCCTGGACCGCTTCCGCCCGATCCTGATGACCACGCTGGCCGCGGTCATCGGCGCCGTGCCGATCGCGGCCGGATATGGAGCCGACGGAGCCTCGCGCCGCCCGCTGGGCATGGTGATCGTCGGCGGCCTGGTGGTCTCGCAATTCATCACCCTGTACGTGACGCCAGTTATTTATTTGTACCTCGAACAGTTCCAGGAAAAAGTATTGAACCGCACTTCGTTCTTCCATTCGGGACACTCTCAGATTCCGACCGCGGGCGGCCAGATTGCCGCACACGACGGGGCGGCGGACTAGGCCAAGATGAGCAGAAGCTTCGCTGCGGTTCATCCTTCTCGATTTTTTTTGTCGATCCTCTGCGGACTGGGGCTGCTTCTCGCGGGTTGCACGGTCGGCCCTAACTACAAGAGGCCGAACACCGACGTGCCTTCCGCCTATCGCGGGCCGACGGCTGAAGTCACCACGAGCGCCTCCACGCAATCGCTGGGCGACCAGAAATGGTGGGAAGTTTTTCAGGACGAGCAGCTGCAGAAATTGATTCGCACCGCGCTGCAGCAGAACTACGACGTGCGAATCGCCGCGACGCGTGTACTGGAAGCGCAGCAGCAAGTTGTGCTGGCGCACGCGAACCAGTTGCCGAACGTCAATGTCAGCGGCACCGGCACCGGCCTGCACAACCCGGCCACCGGACCGATCCCCGCTTACAGCTTTAATTTCGGCCGGATCACCGCAAACGCGGCGTGGGACGCGGACTTCTGGGGCAAGTACCGCCGAGCCACCGAAGCCGCTCGGGCCAGTTTGCTGGCCACGGACTGGGCGCGGCAGGAAGTGAATGCCACGCTGGTGTCCAATGTCGCGGCAGCGTATTTTCAACTTCGTGAGCTCGATCTGGAGTTGGACATTTCGCAAAAGGCGCTGGCCTCCCGCAAGGAATCGCTGGACCTAACGAAAACGCTCGAGGAACACGGCATCAATTCCATTCTGGATGTGCGCCAGGCCGAACAGCTGGTCTACACGGCCGCCGCGGACATCGCCGACCTGCAGCGGCGCATCGGCCAGCAGGAAGATTACTTGAGCATCCTGCTTGGAAATAATCCGGGACCGATCATGCGCGGAAAGGAACTGATCGATCAGCCGCACCAGCCGACGGTACCTGCCGGACTGCCATCGGCGCTGCTCGAGCGGCGGCCGGACATTCGCGAGTCGGAAGAGTTGCTGGCCGCGGCGAACGCCCGAATCGGCGTCGCCCGGGCCGCCTATTTTCCCGATATTTCCCTGACCGCGCAGCCGGGATTTCTGAGTTCATCGCTCAGCGGGCTCTTCAGCGGCTCCGCCGGCTTGTGGACATTCGCCGGAACGATCGCGCAGCCGATTTTTGAGGGCGGAGCGATTCGCTCCGGCGTCCGGTTGTCGGAAGCGCAGCGGCAGGAAGCGTTGCTGACCTACCAGCAGACGATTCAGGGCGCGTTTCGCGACGTGTCCGACGCGCTGATCGCCTATCAACAGAATCAGGAATTCCGCGCACAGGAAGAACTCCTCGCGCATTCCGCGCAGGACGCTTCGCAGCTTTCCGCGCAGCGCTACCAGGCGGGCACGACCAATTACCTCGAAGTCCTCACCAACGAGACCAACTACCTGTCCGCTGAACTCGGCCTTGCGCAGGCCCGACTTAATGAAGTGCTGGCACTCGTGCAGATTTATAAAGCCCTCGGTGGAGGCTGGCAGCAGTAGGTCGTTCCCTTCGAACAGTCTGCGGAAAATGTACTCTATATTGTTATTCCGAGCGGAGCGAGGAATCTCTCCTGGGCTTAACTATCTGAAAAGAAAGAGAGATTCCTCGCTCCGCTCGGAATGACAAACGCATGGGGGCGATTTTTTTTGCAGGCTGTGACGCCTGTCAGGTTTAGTTTTCGGTTGCCGCAAATTTAAACCTGGCCGGCTGAAGCGGTTCTACTGGGGCTGTTCATGCGGCGGCGCGTAGGGAGTGACGGTGGAGTCGTCCTCATCGGGCTCGTAAAGCCACACATCGCGGTTTCGAAAATATTTAAACAGAGGGCCGAGGTCCATGCCGGGAATCTCGCGCGCCCAGATGGTTTTGGCGCGATCGATGTCGGCGTCGTTGTAGACGTACTCTTCGCCCGAGTCGTGATCTTTCGAATAACGCACCAGGATGAGGTGATCGCCAGGAAGCACAGCGAGCTGCGCCTCGACCGGCTTTCGAAACGGTTCGCTCAAGCCGTCGAGGTAAGGAAAAGCATCCGCGTAGAGATTCCTTTGGATTTCACACAGTGGCAGCACCATCATGATGACCAGCACGAATTCGCAAGTTGCTGGCAGCCAGGCGCGGCGCACCGGTGCGCCGCGCCGACTGGCTAGCCACGAAGCCATCTTTAGCAACAACAACGCAAAAAGCGCGCCTCCGAGAGGCCACAGGGCGTGGTGGTGCAACCAGACGAACAGAGGGCTGGGCTTGGATAATTCAGCCTGCACGAAATAGACCGGCCCGAGAAACAAGCTGAAGAGAACAATCAGCCGCGTCAGTCCCACGCCGATGGCGCTGCCCAGGACGCGGAACCGGCGCAGGCTGCGCATGCACTGCATCAAAAGCACAAAGACGGTGGCCATGAGCGGCGCGGCGTAGTGTGCGTGGTAATAGACGATGATCCAAAGGGCCAGGGCTGAGAGCGCGGCCTGAACAAGCAGCAGTCGGTTGCGAGGCTCTTTCAACAGCCATGGCAAGGCGAGGAAAGGAATGCAGAGCGCCGGCCCCAGGAAAAATTCCCAAAAATCCGTGGCCTTGTAACGCAGTTGGCCAAGGGCGGAAGGCCAGCTGGCCTGGTAGAGGCTGGGCAGAAAATTGTGGTAGAAATCGTCAAACTGCGGATTGGAATACGCGATGGGCGGCTTGTCATGCTGCCACAAAAAAACGGCCGTGGTGATTTCCCTTTGCTCGATGAAGTGGGGAAATACAAAAGGACTCCCTGTCACCCGCGAGTTGTAAAAGCCAACAAAAGCCGCGACGCAAGCGAGAATCGCCGCAACGGGCAGGACCAGGCGCCGCATGGCCGCGGTCCGGGAGCGAGCGTCGCGCAGCGCCCACCACAGGAGAGCTACGCCAAAGGGAAGGAAAAAGACGGCGCCTTCGACCGGCCGGCTGACCGCAAGGATGGCTGCTCCCAAGCCAAAAATAATCGCGTCACGCGGGCGCTGATCATTCCAAATGCGCGCCAGCGCTCCCAGGACCAGTGCTGCTCCGGTCGCGGCAACCGCTCCGCCCCAGAAGCTGTTGATCCAATAACTGAAGATCCCGAACCGCGCCCAAACCAGAACGCCACCGAGAAGCGCCCACTCCGGCGGCACCCACGCTTGCAGCATCCAGGTGAACGCCATGCACATTGCGGAAACGCTCAGCAAGACGGCGATCCATGGCTGGCCTAACAATTTTCCAACCGCCAGGACCATGCCTTGAGCCGGGGGATACATCGAAGCGTAGGTGGGATGCTGGATGACGTGGAAAGTATCGAAAAAGATCCACAGCGGGTGCGGGGGATTGGCGAGACGTCCGTGGGCAAAGGTGTCCGCGGCAAGCAGGTAGCTGAACTCGTCGTGGATTTTTGGTTGCGGGACAGGTTGCCAGGGCAAAAGCGACACACGCGCCAGAATGGTTAACGCGCCGATGGCAACGATCGCGAGGCGCCGGTGCTGCGCGAACTCCGAAAACGCTCGCTCCATCCGGGCCAGGATCGGATCTCCGAATCCCGGATTGACCCAGACCAGAACCAGGCAAGCCCCAAGGACCACCCAAGCGATTAGCGGCACAGGGCTCTCTTTAGGAGCGAGCGAAGAGAGAATTCTCGACGGGCGTTCACCAAAATCGGGCTCGGCCGCCGGGCCAAAAGTCTCATGCTCTCTACCATGCTATTGACGTTGGGCTTGCGTCAATGGAAAGCTCCACGGGCGCTTCATCGAGGCCAGCCGGATGAGAGAGATGCCGCCGAGCCGTTCGCTGATTCGATCGAGATGGCTCGGTCGAGGGCGAAAGTGGAGTCCGCGACTTCCTTGCGCGTGGAACTCGAATACAGGTATCCATTGAGTTTCCGTTGGTGAATAGGCCGGCTTTCCGCTATACTTTACGTTCGAGTTTGCAGTGCTGACCCCGCCTGAGTGGGTCTGCCGGGAATCTGAGCCATGAATCGCGTGATTGAAAAGTTTCAGGATGCACAAGTGCGCAAGGACTTCCCTGCGCTGCGGCCGGGCGACACCGTTCGCGTTCACGTCCGTTTGAAGGAAGGCGAAGGCGACAAGGAACGCATCCAGCCGTTCGAGGGTGTGATCATCAAGAAGCGCGGGAAATCGACCGGCGCGAGCTTCACGGTGCGGCGAGTAAGCTTTGGAGTCGGGATTGAGCGTATTTTCCCGGCTAATTCGCCCTCGATCAGCTCGATCGAGGTGTTGCGGCAGGGCCGCGTACGCCGAGCCAAGCTGTATTACCTGCGCGGATTGAAGGGCAAGGCGGCGCGGTTGCAGCGTGTCGAGCGAGTGGAAACGCCTGGCACCGCGGCTGCGGAAAAGGAATCCGAATCTTAGGATTCCCAGTTCGAGATGAGCATTTGTTTTTGAAAGCCCGGGGAAACTTTCTCTGGGCTTTTTTCTTTTCCCTCCGGCTGGCTGCCGAGTTTGCTCCGCGGCCGGCGCGGCAGAAACCCGCCGCCATTGAAAAATGATGATGGATTGTGCAGCTCATTTTAAATTCCGCCGTGCTAAAATCCGCGTTGATGCAGAAGCAATGCTCGTCCCGATTCGAGCGCGAGGCTCGCAAGTGCGGTTGGCAAAGAATTGCCGGGCTTGACGAAGTAGGGCGCGGGTCTCTTTTCGGTCAGGTCGTTGCGGCGGCCGTGATCCTGGATCCCAAAAGGCGCATTGTCGGCCTCGACGATTCCAAAAAGTTGCCGCCCGAACGCCGCGAAGTTCTGGCCATGAGAATTCGCGAACATGCCCTGGCCTGGTCCATCGCGGAAGTGGACGCCGGCCGAATCGACGCCTGGAATATTTATCAGGCCAGCCGACAGGCCATGGCCGAGGCTTTGCGCCAACTGAAGATCCTGCCCGATTATTTGCTCTTGGACGCCATGCAACTGGACGTGTTGATCGAGCAGAAATCGTTGATCCATGGGGATGAACTTTCCATTTCCATCGCGGCCGCATCCATCATAGCCAAGGTCGAACGCGACCGGCGCATGGTTGAGTGGGACGCAATCTACCCTCACTACGGGCTCGCTCAACATAAGGGCTACGCGACACCCGAACATCTGGCCGCTCTGCGCGAGCATGGGCCGACCCGGCATCACCGATATTCGTTTGCCCCGGTGCGCGAGGCGAGTTGCTGGGCCGCCGGCGCAAGGCAAGAGCCCTTGCCGCTGGCGCCGATTGAAAACAGCTAAGCGCCGCGCAATGCCGGCCCGTAGAAATCGATTCTAAGTTGTGGCTGTTCCAAGTGTTAACCCCCCTGATTACTGCCAGGTACGCTTTTCAATGCCTCGCGTTGACTTCGGATTTTGCAGCGTGCTAGCGTGAAATCTAAGCCAGGTGTGGTCGTTCTTCTTCTGCGACCCGGTTCGGCGGTCTGCTTACTCGCTACAGCGTGCCGGCCTCGGCGGCCGGAGCAAACCCGGCTATAGATCGACGATTGTCCGATTTTTTCTGTTCCAGCCGGAAGATGGAAAGAGCATCCGAAGATGGCCTATAACAAGACCAAGCATCTCAGCGCGGCGCAAAAATATCTGCAGCAGGGGAAGATGCCGCAGGCCATTCTCGAATATCAACAAATTCTGAAGAATGAGCCCAAGGATCAGGTCACCCTGATGACGCTGGGAGATCTGTTCGTGCGGCAGGGCGAAACATTTCAGGCCCTGGAGTATTTCGAGCGGCTGGCCAAGATTTTTCTGAACGACGGGTTCACGACGAAAGCCATCGCCATTTACAAAAAAGTCGCCAAGCTTGCTCCCGAGGAAAGCCGGCCGCTGGAACGCCTGGCGGAGCTTTACGTGCAGCAGGGTGTGCTGAGCGAGGCGCGGCCGCTATTTTTGCAATTGGCCGAAATGCAATTGAAGGCAGGGCGGCAGCCGCAAGCGGCGCTGCTGTTGCGAAAGCTTCTGGAAGCCGAGCCTGACAACCTGCGCGTGCAAATCCGTTTGGCGGAACTGCAGCTTTCCATGGGGCAGCAGAAAGAAGCCATCGAAACGTTCCATAATGCCATGCAGAAAATTATGGACCAGGGCGACCACGCGGAAGCCATTCGCATGGCCGACCGCATCCTGCAGCTCGATCCGTCGCACCAGGCCACATTTCGGTTAAAGGTACGGGCGTTGTCGGCTTCAGGTAGGGGCGCGGAAGCGGGAAAGCTTCTCGATACGCTTCCGGACCGCGACGAAGGCGGCGAAACGACTTCAATGCTGTTGGTCCTGTACACGGAGTCCGGAGAGGTCAACAAAGCGGCCGACCTGGCGGAGAAGGTCTATGCGCGCAATCCAAAACAGTACGCAATCCCGCACCGCGTAGCAGGAATGTTGCTGGAGGCCGGAGATTTGGATCGCGCGCGAGCCATGATCGCTCTGATCCGGGACACGATGATCGACTCCGGCGAACATGAAGCGCTGGCGCAAACGATTTCGCTGCTTGCGGAGCGGCGTCCCGGAGAAGCTCGAGCCCCTCGAGTGGCTGGTGGACCTTTACGGCCGGGCCAGCGATTCATTCCGGCTGCCGGATGCGCTGGCTCAGCTGGCATTCGCTTACGAAACTTCCGGCGACGATGCTAAAGCCCTGGCCACCTACGAAAAACTGCTGGAAAGAACCCCGGAGGATGAAACCACCCGGCGGAGTTACATGCGCTTGCGCGCGAAGGCGGGCCTGGGCCCGGTCCCGGCGGAAATTCCTCCTCCGGTGAAAACGGCGCCGGTGGAAGAGTCGGTCCAACCGTCAGCTCCGGCGCCTTCCTCGGAGCCCGCGCTGGATGAAGAAACTTCGCGCTACATCACGCAAGCTCTGACCGATGTCGATTTGTTTTCTAGTTACGGATTAACGCATAAGGCGATCGATCTCCTGGAATCCGTGCTGGAGCGCGCGCCACGGCACACTCCCATTCTCGAGCGCCTGCTGGACCTTTCCGTTGGAGCCGGCAACGACGGGCGCACCGCTGAACTCGCCGCGCTTCTCGAGGAAATTGCCATAGAGCGAAACGATCGCGCGGGCACGGAACGGTTTGCGGAGCTCCGCCGCCGCTTTCAGCGTGCCGCGGGTCGGGCGCCCGCCGAGCAGGCGCCAAAATCTGCGCAACCCGAACGCGCCGCTCCCGAGGAATTTGCGGTTCCCATGATTCAGGCGGAACTCGACGATCCGGCCGTGGCGGAGATTCCAGAGGCGGCTCCTGCTCCTGCGGAAACGCCGGAAGCCCCCGTGCCAGTTGAATCGATGGCCGTTCCCATGCCGTTCGAATCGGTGGTTCATGAGGTGGATCTATCGGATGAATGGGCGGCCCTCTCCGCTCAACTCGAAACAGCGATGAAGGAGGAGACAGCTTCCGCGCTTCAGGAGACGGTTCATGCGCAGGGACAAAGCGAAACCGAAACGACGGAATCGGTTTCCGAATCGCCACAGACGCAACCCGAAGCGGAAGATGCGCCGGCGCTGGAGTTCGAGCTCCAGCCCGTAGGGCCCGCGAGAGATTCGGGTAGCGGAACCGCGGCGGCGGATTCGCTCATCGCCGATCTAGCCGGGGACATGGAGTCCGTGACAGCATCGCTGGAGATGCCGCCTGAGCCGGTGCATGTGGCAGCGCAGAATTCGGCTCCAGTTTCGGCATCGGCGAGCACGGTTTCCGATCGTTTTGTATCCGGGAACGGCGAACCGCCTGCCGGAGCCGCCACGCCGCTCGGCGGTCCGTTGGGCGATCTTTTCGAGGAATTTCGGTCCGAGCTCGGCGAGTCCAACAAGGATGACGAAGATCTAGAGACCCACTACAATCTGGGGATCGCCTACCGCGAAATGGGTCTACTGGAAGAGGCCATCAGCGAATTTCAGAAAGTAGCCAGCGCGGTGGACAAGGGCCCGGCTTTCCGTTATGCCATGCAATGTAGTACGCTTCTGGGCTTGGCATTCATGGAGAAGGGGCAGCCGGCGATCGCCGCCATCTGGTACGAACGGGCGCTCAAGACGCCCGGCCTGGACCAGGAATCGATTCTCGCGCTCCGGTACGATTTGGGGGTCGCCCAGGAATTGGCAGGAGACACGCACGCCGCATTCAGCAGTTTTTCGCAGGTCTACGCGATGAACATTGATTACCGCGATGTTTCCGAACGGATTGCCCTTCTCGGGAAGGCGCGCTAAACGCTGGCCGAATGAAATCTTTCCTGCACGTTTTGCTCACCCTGGATATTTTTCTGCTCGGAGTGATCCTGACCCTGGTTCCCTGGCTTGGGTATTGGGATCATAATTTTTTTCTGGACAGGTATCCGGGCCTGATTCCGTTCCTGCTTCATCCCTCCATGCGCGGAGCGGTGACGGGCCTGGGAGCGCTGGATATTTTACTGGCTGCGAGCATGCTACGGGGACGGGCGGACTCCATTGATACCGGGACGTAAGTCCATCCTTTGCTACGTAACGGACCGGCGCTCGCTGGAAGCCGCTCCGAACGGTTCCGAAACCTCTATACCTACAAGACGTCCAAGCGATCGAAATCCATCTCATTCGGCATCTCTCCATGACTCCATCCGCCGGGCAGTTGCGGCCGGAGCCGAGTGGATTCAAATCCGAGAAAAAGATCTGGATGCGCGGTCTCTCGTGGAACTGACACGATTCGTGGTCGCGGAAACGCGCGGCACTCCCGTGCGAATCTTGGTCAATGACCGTCTGGATGTGGCGCTGGCAGCGGGCGCGGCCGGTGTCCACCTCGGCGAGAACTCTGTGCCCCTGGAAGTCCTTGCGGAGTGGCGCCGGGCTGCGGGACGTTTGGATTTTTTGATCGGCGTTTCGTGCCACTCGCGGGAGTCCGCGCTCGCGGCCGAGCGGGGCGGCGCGAACTATGTGTTTTTCGGGCCGGTTTTTGCGACGCCGTCCAAGGCGGCATACGGCGCGCCGCAAGGAATCGAACGGCTGCGCGAAGTATGCACGGCGGTTGAAATTCCGGTGCTGGCTATTGGCGGAATAGATTTGAAAAATATGGACGCGTGCGTTGAGGCGGGTGCTGCGGGCGTAGCAGCGATCCGAATGTTTCAGGATTGGATTAAGTAGAGCAGGCCTCAGCCTGTTCGGTTTTGATTCTTGTGCCAGCAGAACTTATTTCATCCAGGGCCACAGTTTGACATAGGGCGACTGATGAAAAGCAAGCAGGCTGAAGCCTGCTCTACTCACACCCACTCCACACCCAGCTTCTTCAGTTTTTCGCGAAGTCCATACATGTCCAGGCCCAGTTCGCCGGCTTTCAGGCGCTCGCGATTCTTCGCTTCCTTGGCCAGGCGAGCTTCGCAAAGTGTAACGACTTCCGCCGCCTGCTGGCGCGGAACGACCACAATTCCATCGATGTCGGCAACGATGACGTCGCCCGGATGCACCAGCGCTCCCGCGCAAACGATGTCGATGTTCACGTAGCCGGCCGTCTCCTTCACGGTCCCCTGCGCGGAGATGGCTCGGGAAAATGCCGGGAACTGCATGGCGGTCAGATCCGCCACGTCGCGGACGCCGGCATGAATCACCAGGCCATTGATTCCATGCGCGCGGCAGGAAGTGGCCAGCAGTTCGCCAAAAAATCCGTCCGTGGAATCGGAATGCGTGGCGACCACCAAGGCGTCCCCGGGTTTGCACACCTCGATGGCGGCGTGAAACATCAGGTTGTCGCCGGGGTGGCAAAGCACGGTGACGGCCGGGCTGGCGATTCGCGCCGAGGGATAGATTGGCCGCATATACGGCAGCATCAGGCCAGTGCGGCCCTGCGCTTCGTGCACGGTTGCGGTGCCGAACTCTCCTAGCTTTCGGACGACTTCGGGGTCCGGCCGTTCGATGTTGCGGACGATTCTTGGCTTCATGGGAATATTCTCCGTCGTTTGCGGGATGCGATCAGGAATGCGATTTCCGACTTCGCCTACTGCACGAGCGCGGACGGATTGGTGACCGTCATTCTTCGAATTTGCTCAACCGTGAATCCGCCGTCCAGCATCTTCTGCGCGAACATGGCAAATCCGTCGGCCACGGGCGGATTGATGGTTTGCCCGAGGTCCGTCGAGAGCACGCAGCGCTCAGGCCCCACAACGCGGATGGCTTCGAGCACCGCTTCCCACGGAGCTTTCCCGGTGTGCATGGTGGTGAAACAGTGCTCGATGAAGGCGCCCATGTCGGCCAGTTGCCGCTGTTCGTCCGCGGTCAGATTTTGCGAAGGAAATTCCGCGTGAGTGACCAGGACTTTCTGCGTTCCCATTTCCCGCGCCGTTTTCACCAGCTCAAAAATTTCGACGCGCCCCAGATGCCCGGTCGCCAGAATCATGTTGTGCTTGGCGATCAATTCGATGCATCGGCGCGCAACTTCGGTGATCTTTCCGTCGGCATCGACCACGGTGAGCGGAGGAGGGGCGATTCCCGTGGCCGCGAGTTCCCGCTGGATTTTTGCCCAGAAGGGGAGCTTGACGTTGGTACCGTCCAGGCGTCCAGCGGTTTCGTTCTGAGCGTCCACGGTCGGAAACCATACGACTTTGCACCCGGAGCGGCCGGCGAGTTCCACGGCCACGGGATTCAGTCCGCCGACGGAGTGATTCAGGGTGATGGCTCCGTATGCGGCAATACCCGGCACGGCTTTCGTGACAACTTTGGCGCGTTCCGCGGTGGGAAAGTAATGAGACTTGAGGACGAATCCGCGCAAGCCGCGGGACAGAAACTCCTTGGCCAGGTCCAGATCGTCGATGCGCCGCTCGATTACATCCGGCGCGACGTGCACCTGCAAATCGTAGGCGCCCTGTAGACACTTCCAAGCCGAGTCGGAAACCGGCGTGGCTTTCGCCCCAGCCGCGCTCTCACCGGTGCTTGTCGATGATGCCGTCATATTTTTTCCTTTCCAATCGCAATCTGCAATCCGGCTGGATCCAAAGGCGCGTGGCGTCCCGGCTGTGCTGAGCACCCGCTTAATTTAAATGGATTCCCAAACTCCGGAGCCGTCCAGAGAAAGGAGCAGGCAAAGAATATACCTCATTGACGGGATATTTCTCCAGGGGTGTGCGGCGGATTTCGGGCGAGTCGGAAGGTTCAGGCTGTTCGCTTTTGCTCGCGTCGGGCCATGCAAACCGGACGGCTGAAGTCCGTCCTACTTAAGCCCTAGTGGCAGCTTTGATCGTCGGAGAAGGTTCCGCTCAGGAGCATGGAGCTGAGGAAGCGGCTGCAATTGTTGATTTTGGCAAGAGTGGTATCGTTCTGCATGGCATCAGGGCTGACGGTGTTGGTCGCATTCAGCGAATTGCGCGTGTCGACGATGTCAGTGGCCCAGCGCGAAAGGTTTGAGAATTCGTTGCGCAGAAGCTGCATCGCGTTCTGATCGGCGTCCGTGGAGGCGGCCAGCGCGACCCGCTCCAGATCCGCCTCCACGCGATCGTGGTAGTCCTGGGGCCAGGTCCCGACAACCGGCACGTTGTACGTCAGGATGGTGCCGACTGCGCCCCTCCACTCGCGCATCTCCGCCAGCAGACTGATCGCCAAGCTCGCAAAGTTTCTGGACAAGCCGGGCGGCGGAGCCGGACCGGCCGATGCGGTCGCGCTCGAAGCCGAGCTCGTTCCTGGGCCCGGGAAGTTCAACACGATTCGACTGGGCTCGAAGGTTACGGAACCATTGGTGAACTGAGCGACAGTCTCGACGTCCACGTAGGATCGGCCGTCCATCTGCAAGACCATTCCCGCGGATTTTCCGTTTACGATTAACGGGCGGTCGGGCAAATTCTGGGCCAGCAGGATTCCCGCAAAAAATAGAACAAATCCGAACAAGAGGTAATAGGAAATTCCGCTGCGATTTCTCATGGTGTCCCCGCCACGATCCGAGTCCAAGTCCAGTTCGCTGCCGCCAGTAATAGGTTACTGCGAAGCCGGGTGCGGCATCTAGCCCGATTTCCGGCCACGGCTAATTGGACAACAGGAATGCGAGATTCCGGAATTCTGGAACCAGCGTTGGGGAAACCTTGAAGCAGACAGCGCAGCGCGAGGAGTCAGCGGTGGCGCGGGACTCCCGATCCGGGGGGTTCGATTGCTTATGGAAATAAGCCGCGCACCAGCGTGGCGTCGGCTACGCGTCCCACCGCCAGAATGTAAGCCGCCGCGCGCGGATAAACGTGAAACTTGCGCATGGTTTCGTGCACGTCGTTGAAGGCGCGGCGCATCACGAATTCCAGCTTGGAATTTACTTCCTGCACCTGCCAGAAAAATCCCTGTAAATCCTGGGCCCACTCGAAATAGCTGACCGTGACGCCGCCGGCGTTGGCGAGAATGTCCGGAATCACGAAAATGCCTTTGCGGGAAAGAATTTCATCGGCGTGCGGCGTGGTGGGACCGTTTCCGGCCTCGGCCACGATTTTCGCCTTGATCTGGTCCGCATTGTGCAAAGTAATGACGTTTTCGAGCGCCGCGGGGACCAGGATGTCGCACTTGAGAGCCAGGAGTTCGTCGTTGGAAATGCGGGAAGCTCCCGGCATGCCCACGACGGTGCCGGAACGTTCCTTGTAACGCATGGCGCGCAGCGGATCGATGCCGCGCGGATTGTGCACGCCGCCACGAGAATCGCTGATGGCCACGACTTTCGCTTTTTTCTCCATAAAGAGCCGGGCCACGGCGGCGCCAACGTTGCCAAAACCTTGAATGGCAATCGTCGCGCCTCGCAAGTTGATTTTTTTGACCTTGCAGGCTTCCTCGACTACATACAGGACGCCGCGTCCGGTCGCTTCGGTGCGGCCTTCCGAGCCGCCGATGGAAACCGGCTTGCCGGTCACGACGCCCGGTGCCGCATGTCCCACGCTCATCGCGTAGGTGTCCATGATCCACGCCATGGTCTGGGCGTCGGTGTAAACGTCGGGCGCGGGGATATCGACTTCGGGACCGATGATGGGCTGAATTTCCGCAGTGTAGCGGCGCGTCATGCGCTCAAGTTCGCCCTTGGACATGCGCTTGGGATCGCAAACAATGCCGCCCTTCGCGCCTCCGTACGGGAGGTTGACGGTAGCCGTTTTCCAAGTCATCCACGCCGCCAATGCTTTTACTTCATCGAGCGTCACGTTGGGGTGGTATCGCAATCCGCCCTTGGCGGGACCGCGCGATACATTGTGCTGCACGCGGAAGCCCGTGAAGACTTTGGTTTGGCCATTATCCATCTTTACCGGAATCGAAACTTCCAGAACGCGTTTCGGGGTACGCAGGATCTGACGCAGTCCGGGATCGAGCTTCAAGTATTCGGCCGCCATGTCGAACTGGATTTGCGCGATGCGAAACGGGTTCAGGTCTTCGCGCGGAGCCATGCGCGGAAGAATGGGTTGCGGGACCGCTTTGACCACCGTGGCCATGGACGTTTCTCTCCTTGAGTATTGCGACTATGCACTCGCCGCGCGCTGCGAGGAGCGCTGGTATCGCGCGCGACACTCGGCAGAACAGAAGTGCAACACTTGGCCCGCTTGCTCCAAAGGAAAAGAAATCTCAGGTGAGACATACGTGCCGCACCAGGGATCGCGATGCAGGGCAACTGCCGAGCGCGATGGTGGCGGAGGAGGCACGGACGCCCGTCCTGTATTTCCCAGGGCCCGCGCGAGTAACTTGCGCATCAGCCACGAAAGCCCCTGGCTCACCCACCTGTCGATTCGCTGTTGTAAACTCACCCGCTCGACGCTTTCCAGCGGCTCGTCATGGCCCAGCCTGCCGCGCGTGTTCTTGGGCACCCACTCCGACCGCGATCCCGAGAACCAGGCGGGCCGAAGCCCTCTAAGTTAAATGGTCGACTGCTTTTGCACTGTGCACGGTCCCTGACCGTAGCATAACCCGAGTGTAGTCAACCCGGAAAAGCGGTGTCAACCAAAGAACCGGGATATTTTGAGCGAGAATGCCATGGGAGCACCCTGTGGACGGGGAGTCCTTCGCAAGTCATTGACAACATTCGTGTTAATTATGAAATGACGGTTGGTAACGCGCGGCTGCGCCGTCGCCGAGCCCCCGCTACCGCCGGGACACCAGGCGGAAACCTAGTCCTACTGGAAGTAATTAGGGCTGCGCTGGAATTCGACCTGTTCCCAAATAGGACTGCAAAACTTCCGGCACCAGGACGGAACCATCGGCTTGCTGGTAATTTTCCATGATGGCAAGCCAAGTCCGCCCGACGGCCAGGCCCGAACCGTTCAGCGTATGCACGAATTCGCTCTTGCCTCCACCCTTGGGCTTGAAGCGGATGCCAGAGCGGCGCGCCTGAAACGATTCGGTGTTGGAACAGGAGGAAATTTCCATAAATTCGTTCGCGGAAGGGAGCCACACTTCGATGTCATAGGTTTTTGAAGAAGCGAAACCCATGTCGCCGGTGCAAAGTCCCACGACGCGATAGTGAAGGCCGAGTTTCTGAAGGACCTCTTCGGCGTTGGCAACCAAGGATTCGAGTTCGTCGTAGCTCTGGTCCGGCCGGGTGAGTTTGAACATTTCCACTTTTTGGAATTGGTGTTGTCGCTTGAGGCCGCGGGTGTCCTTGCCGGCGGCTCCGGCTTCGGACCGGAAGCAAGCGGTCCAGGCGCACAGCTTGATGGGCAGCAGGTCGGCATCGAGCGTTTCATCCCGATAGTAGCTGGTGAGTTCGACTTCGGCGGTCGGCGTCAGCCATAGGTCCGTGCCTTCGAGGTGAAACATGTCGGCTGCGAATTTCGGCAACTGGCCGACGCCGGTCAATGCCGCCGTGTTGACGATAAAGGGCGGAAGAATTTCGGTGTATCCGTTTGCGGCGTGCGTGTCCAGAAAGAATGCCGCCAGCGCGCGTTCCAGGCGCGCGCCAAGGCCGCGATAAATCGCAAAGCGCGTGCCGGCGATTTTTGCGGCGCGCTGGAAATCAAGAATTCCGGCGTTCTCCGCAATCTCCCAATGCGGGCGCGGCTTGAAATCAAACTTTGGCGGCGTGCCCCAGCGGCGGACCTCGACATTGGCCGAGGCATCGTGTCCAACCGGGACGGAACTGTGCGGGCGATTTGGCACGGTGAGCATGAAATCCGAGAGCTGGGCGTCCAGTTCCGCGATGCGCTCGTCGGCCTGCTTGATTTGTTCCGAGACGCGCTTCATTTCCGCCAGCAGCGCGGAGACGTCTTCGCCAGCCTTTTTCCTGCGGGGGATTTCCTCACTGGCCTTGTTGCGCAGGGCCTTCAATTGCTCGGCCGCGGTAATTCGCTCGCGGCGCTCATGATCAATCGCACGGAAGGCCGCGAAATCCATGGCCACGCCGCGGTTGACCGCCATCTGCTCAAATTCTTCGAGGTGTTCGCGGAAATATCCCAAATCATGCATGCTCGATAGAATACATGAAGAGACGCGATTCGTGAGTCGCGATTCGCAAAGCCAAGCGAGGGGACATCCGAACGAGAAGAGGATGAGTTCGGCCCCCCGAGGAAAATGTCGTAACACGATACCTATTAACTCTTAACCTCGCAACCTGCTCGCCTTCCTCTCTTGAGCAACTTCAGCCGTGCTAGCATGAAATTGGAGAGACAAATGGCAAACCGAATCGAATCCGCGGATGTATTTGCCAAGCCCGCGCGACGCGACCCCGAAAATTTTGAATTCATCCGCTACCGGATCGAGGAAGCGGTGGCGCACCTCACCCTGCACCACCCTGAACACAATCTCTTGAACGAGCAGCTGCTGCGCGAACTGGCGGACGGCATCGATATGATCGCCGAAAATCGCGCGGTGAAGCTGATTGTAATGACCGCGGCTGGAAAGATCTTTTCCGCGGGCGTGGACATCGGCGAATACACGGGCGAGCGGGCGTTTTCCATGCTGGACGCGTTTCAGGCCGCCTGCATCGCCATGGTGGAAGCGCCCCAGCCGGTTCTTGTGGTGGTGGATGGAGCGGCCATCGGCGGCGGGGCGGAATTAGTGGCCTACGGAGATCTGGTGGTGGCCACGCCGCGCGCGCGGTTTGCCCTGCCGGAAATCACCATTGGAATGTTTCCTCCGCTGGCTTCGACCATGTTTCCGCATATTGTCGGCCCGAAACGGGCCCTCGAACTGGTGCTGACGGGCGACGCCATCTCCGCCGAGCGGGCGCGCGACCTGGGCCTGGTAAATCGACTGGTGCCGGAAGCGCAGTTGGAAGCCGCGATTAGCGACTTCACGGGAAAGATCACGGCGCAGTCCGGCGCGGTGCTGGGCATGGCCAAGAAAGCGGTTATCGGCGGAATGGGACTGTCCCTGCGCGACGCGCTGCGCAATTCGATGAACATATTCCTGAACGAACTGTATCGCCTCGAGGATTCCCAAGAAGGTTTGCGCGCGCTGCTTGAAAAACGCAAGCCAGAGTGGAAGAATCGCTAGGTAACCCGGTTGCTTCTCCCCGGCGCGCGGGAGATCCGTATGGACGACCAGCAAAACACTCCTGAGGCAACTCCCCCGGAAGAGCCAATCGATCCCCGTGCCGGGCACGAACCCGCGCCGATCGCGGATCGGGAAACTGAATTCGCCGGGACGATTCTGCCGGAGGGCATGCCGCAGCAGCAGGAGACGGCTCCCGTGCCGCCGGAGCTCAGACTTCCGCAACCGCAGTCAGGAGATGGCCGCGCGGCGGAGTATTCTTACCAAGACGCAGCCTTGCAAAAGCGCAGTTTTCGGCAAAATCTATTTCTACTGCTGTCTCTGGCCCTGGCCGCATTCATCCTGACCTCGTGGATCCTGGTGCGCGTGGACTCGCTTTTCGGCATGTTCGCCACGGGGCCCCAGGAGGTCGTCCGCGCTCAGCTTCGGGCGCTCGACCGCGGCGAGCTGCGCCCGGCCTATGACATGTTCTCGGCGCGCTACCGGGGAGAAGTTTCGTTCGATACCTGGCACGAATTGTTCGTCACACACTGGCGAATGTTTCACGCGGACGTGGTGCGCGCGGAAACGCCGGCGTTTACGGGGCCGGGAGTCACGCTCGAAATTTTTCTGCATGGCGCGGATGACAAAGATTACCGCGCGCGTTTCACCCTGATTCGCACGGATGGCCGTTGGTGGATCGACGATGTGCACTGGACGGAAGAGGCGGACGAGCACGATATTTTCCGCACCTGAGATCTGGCTGCTTGTTCGTTTCCGTCGAACGTGGCACGGAGTGCGTCCGTCTGGATTCACCCTTTCCGTTTGAGGTCCCGATTTTCCGGACAAGCGCGCAACTTTGCCCGGTTTCCGCCGACTGCGCAATTTGCTCGGATATAGTCGCACACCGCCTACGCGTGACCTCGTCCGTCTTCGCAGGGCAATGGCTGGTACGATTGCGTTGAACTGCCTTGGGTAGGAATTAGCCGATCATCTAATCAGTGTGATAACGTTGCTGCTAGAAGCCGGAGAGGAAGCGTGTTTGGGCGAAATGCTGTCGGAGTCGGCGTCCTTGTTGGCGCGGTTTTCCTGATCGTGGCGGGAGTCCTCGCTGTCGCAGGGCTGCTCTACGGCGGGAAATCCCATGAGCGCACCGCCGCGGGCACTCTGCGCTACACGTCGCTCTACGTGCCGATGAGCGACGGGGTACGGCTAGCCGTCGATGTGGCGCTTCCGAAAGATCTGAAATCCGGTCAAAAGATTCCGGCCCTGATCAAAGGAACGCCGTACTGGCGGGCACCGCAACTGACCCTCCTTGGCAGGGCCCTCACCCTGCTCGGCTGGAAACGATTCCTTGACGTTGACGGGCCGTTCCTCAACCGTCGAGGTTATGCCGTCATCACCGTGGACACGCGCGGCACAGGCGCCTCCTTCGGCCATGTGGACATCATGTTCGGGGACCGCGAGATCCGGGATTTCGGCGAGATCATCGACTGGGCTGCGCGGCAGGATTGGTCGAACGGGCGCTTGGGCGCTTACGGATTCTCCTACCCAGGCATCCTCGCCGCGGACATGGCTTCGCTGGACCGCCCGGCCCTTAAAGCGATCGCCCCCAGCTTCGATTTCCCCGATCTCTATCTCATCGGCCATCCCGGCGGCGTGTTCAGCCGGCGCTTTTTTTCCGAGTGGTCCATGCAAACCGCGGCCCTGAATCGAGGCCAACTGCTCTCATGCGGTGTCCGCTGCCGGCTATTGACGATGGGGCCCGAGCGCGTAGACGCCGACCGGAACGGCGAGTTACTGGCGCAAGCCATTGCGGAACACGCGCGGAACTGGAGCGTGTACGAATGTCTGCGGAACGCCCCCGACCGAGGTGACAACATTTGCGCCAGCGGGGAGTCAATGGGCGAGGTTTCGGAGATTTCGCGGCGAACGGGAATCGAAAAATCCGGCGTTCCGATATTTGGTTTTCTTGGGTATTTCGATGCTAATTCGCCCGCTCAGGCGCTCGAGCGGTTTCGAACCTTCTCAAATCCGCAGGAGTTGACGCTGGGCGCGCTCTCACATGGAGGATACTTCAATACGGATCCGTTTGCGGACGCGGGCGCGGCAGCGGCCGATCCAAGCTACGCCCAACAGACTTCGGACATGGCGGACTTCTTCGACCGTTATGTGAAGGCTGACGGCAAGCCTCCCGGCAAAATGCTGCGCTACTTTGTGCTGAATGGCGGAGGCTGGAAAACGACGGGCGTTTGGCCTCCGGCCGGCGTCAAAGCGACTCCCTGGTACTTCGCCGCGGATCGCACGCTTTCGACGTCGGCTCCGACTGCGGAGGGGATCGATACATACACGGTCGATTTCGCGACGAGCAGCGGAACATTGAGCCGCTATCAGTCTCCGGTGGACCTCAAAAGGACCGCTTATCCCGATCGCGGCGCGCAGGATGAAAAGCTCCTCACTTACACGAGCGCACCACTTGACTCGGACGTCGAAATCGCAGGCGACCCAGTCGCAGTCTTGACGCTTTCCGAGACCGGCACCGATGGGGAGGTGATCGTCTACCTGGAAGATGTCGTGGCGGACGGGACCGTGAAGTATCTGACCGAGGGCCCGCTACGGCTCGCCGATCGCAAGCCTTTTGCCAGCCCGGACGCAAATGTCCCCAGCGATGCGCTGCACACCTTCCTTGCGGCGGATGCCGCGCCCATGATGCCCGGCAAGCCCGAATCCATCGAGATCGAAATGTCGCCCATCGCGGTCCGGTTGCGCAAGGGCGGACGGATTCGCGTCGCCATTGCCGGCGCGGACGCGGACAATCTCGAACGGATACCGGCGACAGGGGATCCGACCTTCACTATCGAGCGCGGGGCAGTGGCAGGTTCCAGGGTTGAATTGCCGCAGATGGCGCCTGGCAATGCGCAAGTTGCCGTGCAAGATCCGGCGCGGCGGTGACGATGAGCGCCCAGTCTCTCGGTTGACACTGCTCGGCGTGCAACATAGACTGCCAATCGACATTCAGCAGGTTTGGGGAGCGGGGGAAGGCCGTGAGAATCGGCCACGGTCCCGCCACTGTGATCGGCGAAACGCCGTAAGTCAGGACACCCTCCCAGGCCGCAGTAGCCGGCACTCTTCGCGAGAAAGAGTACGGCGCGAAGCGCCTCGTGTTTCTCGCGAGGCTTTTTTATTTGCGTCCAGTCGAAATGAAAACGTTTGCAACCACATCGCGCGCACCAACCCGAAGGATGCCTCGATTCCGAAGATGGCGGATCGCCGAGTTGGGCGCGTTGATCGCAGCATTTTCGATTCTGTGCGGCGTGGCGTTCGCGGAACTAGCGGGCACAGCCCGCGTTGCGCTCGCGCCCGTGCGTGAACTCACCGATGAAGTTGGACGGAAAGTGCGAATTCCGGAAGAAGTGGACCGCGTCGTTTCGCTCGCGCCGAACCTGACGGAAATTGTGTTTGCGCTGGGAGACGGAAATCATTTGGCCGGAGACACAAATTTTTGCGATTACCCGCCGGAAGCCGTGGGCAAGCCGCACGTTGGAGGGCCGGTGAATCCAAATCTGGAGGAGATCGTGTCGCTCATGCCGGACCTGGTGCTGGCCACCAAGTCCATCAACCGGCGCGAGACAGTGAACGCTCTGGATCGCATTGGTTTGCCGGTGTACGTCACCGATCCTCATACGGTCGAAGAAATGATCGCCTCCGTCGAGCATCTGGGGAGCGCGCTGGGAACGGAAAAATCGGCCGCCACGCTGGCCGGGGATCTACGCGAACGTCTCGCCGATCTCGGCCGACGGCTGGCCGGAACCGTCCCGCGCCGTGTGCTTTTCGTGGTGTGGACCGATCCGTTGATTTCGGTGGGGCGCGACACGTTCATCGCGGATGCTTTGCGCCGCGCAGGGGGCCGCTCCGTGGTGGATACCACGGCCGAGTGGCCGCATGTCAGCCTGGAAGCGATCGTCCGGCTGCAGCCGGAGGTTTTAATTTTCGCCAGCGCGCACGCCGGAAGCACGGCGCGAGATATCGATGCGCTGCGCACGCGCCCGGGGTGGAGAAATCTGGCCGCGATGCAGCATGACAACATCGTTGTGGTCAGCGACGCCATCAATCGTCCCGCGCCGCGAATGGTGGACGCCATCGAGCACCTCGCTCGCGCGCTGCATCCCGAAGCTTTCGCTTCGCATGCGGCGCCAGCGGATCCCAAACCGACGAGATTCTCCAATCCGAATATTGACGAGGCCTGCGCATGCGCCCGCTAACCATCAAGCGACTGTTCTGGACGTGCGCTGGGCTCTCGATGTTGCTGCTGGCGAGCGTGGTGCTCGCGCTGAAACTGGGCGCCGTACCCGTCTCGGTGACCGACCTGGTCATCGACCTTGGAAGAATTGCAATCGGGCGGGCCAACGAGCTGCCGACCGAGTATCGCCTGATCGTTTTCGATTTGCGGCTGCCACGCATCGTGCTGGGGATTTTGGTGGGCGCGGCGCTGTCGGTCTCAGGAGCGAGCTTCCAAGCCTTGCTGCGCAACCCGCTGGCTGATCCTTATGTGCTGGGTGTTTCGAGCGGCGCGGCCCTGGGCTCGATCCTCGCGCTGATCATCGCGCCGGGGTTTGCGCTGGTGACTCCCGTGGGCGCGTTTATCGGCGCAATCGCCACGATTGCGGGGGTTTATTTTCTGGGACGCCGCGAGGGGCAGCTGGACAGCACAACGCTTCTGCTCGGCGGGATAATTTCCGCATCTTTTTTTTCGGCCATCATCATGTTTCTGATGACCACGCTCACCGGGCGAGACCTGCGCGGAATGGTTTTCTGGCTGATGGGAGATTTGTCCACGCCGGTGTCCTCCACGATGCAGTGGATTTTCACGGTGGGACTTGTCGCGGGTATCGGCGCGATTTACACCACGTCCGCTGATTTGAATCTGCTGCTCACGGGAGAGCGCGAAGCCATTCACCTGGGCGTGGACGTTACGCGGGTGAAGCTGGTCGTCTACGTGTCCGCGTCGCTGTTGACGGCGCTGGCTGTTTCCGCGAGCGGGGCGATCGGCTATGTGGGCTTGCTTGTGCCGCACGCGGTGCGGTTGATTTTCGGATCGGACTACCGGCTGCTGATTCCAGCTTCAGCCTTGTGCGGCGCGATTACCATCGTGCTGGCGGATACGCTGGCCCGCACGATCGTGCCGCCGACGGAATTGCCCGTGGGCGCGATGACGGCCATGGCCGGAGCGCCGCTTTTCATCTACTTGCTCAGGCGAGGACTGCGATGAACGCGCCGAATGCATTTGCGCATATGAGCGGCGCGCGCGTGGAGGGCGCAAACCGCGAACAAACGGTGCGGCTCAATGTCGAGCAAGCCAGCTACGCTTACCTGGCCGGCGAGGAGGCGATTCCCACGTTTACGCTGGGCGCAACCAGTTTCCGGGCCGATGAACGTGAAATCGTGGCAATCCTTGGCCCCAATGCCAGCGGGAAATCGACGCTTCTGCGGTTGATCACCGGAATCATCGCGCCGCTCTCCGGGCGCGTGGAACTCGATGGCCAGGAAACCAGCCGGCTTGATGCCAGAACGCGAGCGCAGCGGATTGCCGTGGTGCATCAGGAAAGCCCGGTCATCTATCCGGCCCTGGCGGGGGATTTCGTGCTGCAAGGGCGCTACCCGTACGGACGGGCGCTGCGATTTGCGAAACCGGAAGATATCGAGATCGCCCGTAACGCGCTCGCACAGGTGGGCGCGGAACATTTGTCGAGACGCAACATGGGGGAACTTTCGGGCGGCGAAAAACAGCGCGTGATTCTGGCGCGGGCGCTGGCGCAGCAGCCCCACTTGATCCTGCTGGATGAACCCACGCTGCATCTGGACATCGGCGCGCAGGTGGAATTGCTGGAGCGGCTGCGGCAGCTCGCGCAGGAAAACCGCTATACCGTCGTGGTTGTGACGCACGAGCTTGGACTTGCCGCGGAATTCGCCGACCAGGTGGTGCTGCTGCAGCTTGGCCGCTGCCTGCGCGTCGGCCCGCCCGCCGCCGTGTATCAGAAGGAGCTGCTGGAGCAAGTATTCGACGCGCCCTTGGACGTGGAACTCGGCCCGGCAGGGCGGCCGCGCGTGAATGTGCGCGCCCGGCGCGGCGACGAAATTACGTAGGTGACCTTAGGATGAGCGTCGCGGTTGCCTCGCATTCCAGAACTGCGAGGACGGGGCAGCCGCTAGATTCGGAGCGTTTGGCGGCGCGGGACGCGGTCTGTGGAAATTTGCGACAGCGCAAATCAGAAATCCGCGGACGTAAACCTGCGCCGCTCGAAATGCTCCGCCACATGAACCGCAGACTCCGTGACGGGAAGACGGTGAAAAGCCGTCGCCGCCGCGCGACTGTAAGGCGGGAGAAATTCCGCGCGAGCCACTGCCCCGATTTCCGGGGCGGGAAGGCTGCGCGGCGAAGTTCCGCCGAGCCAGGAGACCTACGGAGTCCGCAACCGCGAAAGCCGGAGACGATCCCGGACACGCGACAACCTTTACCTCCCGCGCGAGCCGGGAGAGGAGGCCGCAAATGCGTTTCTCCCTTCGTGTCTTGTTTTTTCTTCACGCCGTTTTCTTGATTTTCGCGTGTATCGTTCCATCATCCGCTGCGCAAACGAAATCCGCCAAACTTTCCGGGACCGTTACCGATCCGCAGGGGTCGCTGATCCCGGATGCGCAGGTTAGGGCGGAATCTATTCCTCCTTCGGGTTCGCCTGCGCGGGGCGTTTCTTCGAACGAGGGTCGCTTCGTTCTGATTCTTGCGCCAGGCCGCTACCGCGTCACGATTTCGCGCGATTCTTTCGCCACAGCCGAGCAGGAGGTTACGCTCGCGGCGGGAGAAACGCGCGAGCTGCAGGTTCGTCTAGGGCTCGAGCCGCTCTCATCGAAAGTGGACGTCACCGCGCAGGCCCTGCCGATCGAGGCGGAATCATCGCCGGCGCCGCTGACGATCCTCACGCGCCAGCAGATCGAGCAGCGCGTGGCGACTTCGCTGCCGGATTTGCTGGGCACGCAGCCCGGGTTCAGCCTCGGGCGCACGGGACCGGAGGGGGGAACGGCATCCCTGTTTCTGGACGGCGGCAACTCGAATTACACCAAGGTGCTGATCGATGGCATCCCGGCCAATGAGCCCGGCGGTCTGGTTGACTTCTCCAACTTCACGCTCGATAACATCGACAAAATCGAAATCGTGCACGGGGCGGAAAGCGCGCTTTATGGTTCGGACGCAATGGACGGCGTGATTCAGATTTTCACGCACCGCGGCACGACGCGCGTCCCTGACTTCACGGCGTTCACGGATGGAGGAAATTTCGCCACGGGCCGCGGAGGCGCGGACCTTTCCGGTTTGCTGGGGCGTTTTGATTATTCGGCGGGAGTTTCCGATCTGGAGACGCAGGGCCAGGGCCCGAACGACGCATTCCGCAATCGCACGCTTTCAGGAAACTTCGGCTGGCGCTTTTCGGACACCGCGCGGATCAGCCTGGACCTGCGGGATAATGACAGCAACGCAGGAACGCCCGGACAGACGCTGTTGCAGCCGGCCAACCTTACTGACACGATCGCAGAGCACAATTTTGGCGCGGGCTTGCGCGCGGACTTTGCCACCGGCACGCACTGGCAACACCAGTTGAGCGCCACGGAAAGCTATTTCCGTGAGTTCAATTTCGACCCGTTTACGCCGACGAATTATCAATATAATCGCGTCGATTTCACGGGACAGTCCAGCTACTTGTTCAAGACTTTGGGAATCACGGCTGGATATGAGTACGAAGTTGAAAACGGTTTTCTCAGCACGACCGCCGATGCGGGCCTCAGCCTGGCGGAAACTCACGCCCGGAGAAATAATCAGGCGGGCTTCCTGGATGCGCGCTGGGGGCCGGTCGCGCGCCTGATGCTCAGCGCGGGAGCGCGCGCCGAAGATAACGCCGATTTTGGCACGCGGGTCATGCCGCGCGCCGGCGTGTCCTACACCCTGCGCATCGACAAAGGCACCATCGGCGACACGCGGCTGCTGGCTTCTTACGGGCAGGGGATTGTCGAACCCAGATTCGACCAGTCCTACGGCACCGATCCCTGCTTTCCCGGCGACCCCAGCCTGCTCCCCGAAGAGAGCCGCACCGTGCACGCCGGATTTGAGCAAAAACTGGCTTCGGACCGTGTGCGCGTCACAGCCAATTATTTCGACAATAATTTTCATAACATCGTCAGCTTCCTGAGCGTCGCACCTTCCGCGGCGTGTCTCGCGGCCGGCGCCCCTTTTGGCGCGGGTACATTCTTCAACACGGACCTGGCGCGCGCGCGCGGCGGAAATTTTTCAGCGGAAGCCCGCATCGCGCGCTGGCTGAGCGCCAGCGGAAATTACACCTACGATTCGACGCGCACGCTCTCCGCGCCAACCGATTCCGCCGACCTCGATCCGAACTACCTTCCGGGCAGCCGCCTGCTGCGCCGCCCGGTAAACTCAGGGAACGTAATGCTCAATGCCGCCGTGTGGCGGATAAACTGGAATGTTTCCGGATATTTCACCGGCATTCGCTATGATTACAATTATCCCGGGCAGATTATCGATCCGGGCTATGCGCTGATTAATCTGGCAGCGACATTCGACGTGGCTCGCGGCTTCAGCATTTACGGCCGCATTGCCAATCTCGCTAACAAGCAGTATGAGGAAGCGTACGGCTTTCCCGCGCTGGGGCGCGAATTTCGCATCGGCGTGAAATACACGACTCACCATGAATGAGACTCGCCTGCCGGAAGACGTCCTGTTTTGCTGGAGCGGCGGAAAAGACAGCGCCATGGCGCTGCACGCTCTGCGTGCGGCGGGCAACTTTCGAATCACCGCGCTGCTCACGACCATAACCGAGGAGTACGACCGAATCAGCATGCACGGCGTGCGCCGCGCGCTGCTCGAACGGCAGGCCGAATCGCTCGGCCTGCCCCTTCACGCGGTCCTCATCCCTCCGCACTGCATCAACGCAATCTACGAAGAACGCATGAGGGTAGCGCTTACGCAGCACCTCGCGCTGGGCGTGAGCCGGGTGGCGTTCGGCGATATTTTTCTGGAAGACCTGCGCGTTTACCGGGAGAAAAATCTTGCGCTGATCGGCATGCAGGCGCTGTTTCCCATTTGGAAGCGCGACACTCGTGAAATGGCGCGTGAATTTGTGCGGCTGGGTTTCCGGGCAATCGCAGTTTGCGTCGATCCTCGCGTTCTCGATGCGTCTTTCGCCGGGCGCGAATTGAACTCATCCTTCTTCGCGGATTTGCCCTCTGGCGTCGACCCCTGCGGAGAGAACGGCGAGTTTCACACATTCGTTTTCGACGGACCCGTGTTTAGGGCGCCGGTCCCCGTACGGACCGGCGACAAGGTGATGCGCGATGGGTTCTGCTTTTGCGATTTGCTGCCCGCGTAACAGCTTAGCGGCTCAAGCTTCAGCCTGTGCGGTTTGAATTTCGATGGCCGCGCGAAACCCACGCAGGCTGAAGCCGGTGCTGCCTGAAGCTGTTTTACTTCAACTTCTCGGCAACTTTTGCGATGCCCGCGTTCGCGCAGACTTCGTCCTTATCGCCGCCGGGCGCGCCGCTGACGCCGATTGCACCGATCGTCTCGTTCCCCACTTTAATCGGAACGCCGCCCGCCAGCATGACCGCGCCCGCGATTACAGGCGGAGGCGTCATCGCGCCAAACACCTTGGCCGTCTCTCCGGAAGTCCGCCGAAACATGACCGCCGAGTAAGCCTTGCGATGGCTGAGGTCGATGGTGCCGATTCCGGCGCCGTCGTCGCGGATCACCGCTTTGATATTGCCGCCGCTGTCGAGAATGGTGGCACTGACGCGGTAGCCATTGGCGCGGCACTGCGCGATGGCTGCCTGCGCCATGGCGGTTGCCATATCCACGGGAATGACTTTTTCGGTGAGCAGATCCTGCGAAAGCGCGGTCATCGAGAACGCACCCGCAAGCACGAGCGCGGCAACGGATAATACGCGAAAACGAATGTGAAACATCGAAGTCTCCTTCCAGCATTGATAATGCGACGAGGACCGCATCCTACAAGGATCGTGAAACCGAAGTCAACCGAGGGCAGTTGCGTTCCCGCACGCGCCTCGAGGCCGTCATCGTCGAAGCGATTTCGCTGAGAACGCCTCGCGGGCCGGGCAGATATTCCTTGCGGTAAAGAAGGATCAGGTGATACATAGCGGTTCAGGGTCCCGTGGCTGCTCGTCATCTTCTCTATCTGGGTGCTTCTGTGATGGAGATCCCGGGCGCGGAAGAAAGCCGGCAGGTGCAAGGCTAAAACTTCGTAGTGATCGCGGCGCGAGTGGCGGAATTGACCGCGGCCCTAGAGGCTTCCCCGTTGAGCTTGCCGATTCACTCGCGATCATGTTCAGCAAAAAAGGAGAAATCCATTAAACGCCCGAATCTTTGGAGTGCCGTCTTGTTTCTCTGCGGACTCTGCTGCCTGCCCTTGGCTCACGCGCAGGAAAAGCCGCAGCCGTTAAAGCTCGTCCAGAAAATTGCGCTGCCGCGAAGCTTTCAGGGACGCATCGACCACCAGTCCGTGGACGTAAAAGGAAACCGGTATTTCCTTTCCGGCCTCGGTAATGGGACCGTCGAGATCGTCGATCTGGCCGGCCGAAAAGTATTGCACAGCATTCCGGGATTCACGATGGCGCAGGCCTCGCTTTATGTTCCGGAGACCAACTTGATTTTTGTCGCCGATGGAGAATCCAACTTCCTGAATATTTACGACGGCACAACGTATCAACTCGTTCGCAGCATGCCCAACCTTGAGAATGCCGACAACCTTCGATACGCCCCAGCGAACCCTCGCTATGGAGGCGGAACGGGAAGCGTCATTTTGGGTTATGGCGAGGGGGCAACGTCGGCGCTTCGGATTATGAATGCCGAGGGAAAGCCGTTGTCGGAAATTCTTCTGGAGGCTCACCCCGAATCGTTCCAGGTGGATACAACTCCCGGCTCGTTTCGCATCTTCGTCAATGTCAACGAGCTGGGGTACATCGCGATTGCCGATACGAATCATCGCCGCGTGATGGAGAAATGGCCGGTTCCGGGATTCAAGGCCATTTTCCCGATGGCATTCGATGAAAAAGACCAGCGCCTTTTTATCGCTTCGCGAAATCCTCCCGCGCTTGTGGTTCTTGACACGAAAACAGGCAAAGTGGTGACCAGCGTGCCGGGCCCGGATGGCAGCGATGACCTCTGGTATGACGCCGCGCACAAGCGCCTTTATATGTCCGCCGTCGAAGGAGTGGTCGGCGTATTCGAACAGCGCGACGCGGATCATTATGAGCTCGTGGCGCAGATCCCCAGCGTGCCGGGTTCGGCCACCTCGTACTTTTCTTCGGCGCTCAATCGATTGTTTGTGCCCGCGCCACCCTTCGGCGGCCAGCCGGCACAGGTGCTGGTGTACGAAGTGCAGCCTTGATCGGAAATAGCGCCAACCCAGTGTCGCAATGGATGACCGTCAATCTTGGCGCGAACTTGGAATAGATTTTTGGGAGGCCTTATGAAAAGGCTCAGCTCACTCGGTACCTTGATTGCACTGATCACGATTCTCGCGTCGTGCAAAGGGACTCAGCAGGCCCCTCCCACCAGCGAATCTCCTGCGGCCGCAGTTGCGCCGCCAATGATCTTGACTGCGACGGTTCCACTCGAAGGAGTGAAGGGGCGCTTCGATCACTTTGCTTCCGGTAAGGGCAAGGTTTTTGTTTCCGCGCTGGGCAACAACACCGTGGAGGTCATCGATCTCTTCCAAGGAGCCTTGGCGCACACAATCACAGGCGTGCCGGACCCGCAAGGCGTGGCCTTCTCTCCCGAGGCCAACAAACTGTTTGTGGCCAGCGAAAAAGGCAAGGTCTACATCTTCGACGGCGACTCCTACAAGCTCATCGCCACGCTCGATTTCGACGGCGGGGCCGATAACATGCGCTACGACGCGGCGACCAAGCGCGTCTACGTGGGCTGCGGCGACGACGAGAAGAACTCCGCGATCGCCGCGATCGATGCAATGACCGATAAGCGCCTCGATGAAGTCTATAAACTCGGCGGCGAGCCGGAATCGTTTCAACTGGAAAAGAATGGCCCGAACATTTATGTGAATGTTCCAGATTTAAAGCAGATCGTGGTGATCAACCGCACCACGAAGGAACTTACGCGATGGCCGCTGACAATCGGCCAGAATTTTCCCATGGCCCTGGATGAAGCCGATCACAGGCTGATCGTGGGCACGCGCGAGCCGGCAACGATTTCTGTGTTCGACACAACCAACGGCAAAATGGTCGCCTCCGTTCCGACGGTTCAAGACACGGATGACCTGTACTACAGCGCGGAGCGCAAGCGTGTGTACGTACCGGGCCGGGCAGGCGCCATCTGGGTGTATCAGCAGGCCGATCCCGATCACTACAATTTGATCGCCCAAATTCCCACCGTGGTGGGCGCCGGCACGGCCGGATATTTTGGCCGGCAGGGCAAAGGCTTCGACCGCTTTTATCTGGCGGTTTCCGCCAGCGCCACTTCGAGCGCCGAAGTGAGGATCTACACGCTGCAGGACTGAAGTGCGCAGGCTCGGTAGGGAGGCAGACCTGCGGCCGGCGAGTTTCGGTCGAAGTTCTTGGATGCCGAAAACCACACCGGCTGAAGCTGCAGCCTGTGCCACTGAAGAGGGACGCGCGAGAAATTACAGAGGCCCAGGGGAGTAAATCCGATTGACGTCATTCTCATTCTTATGAGGGAGGATTGATCACATGCGTCACCGAAAGATGGCAGTCATCACAGGCGCGATTCTGGGACTGGCAGTTTCGCTTCTCGTGGCCGGGTTCGCGCGGGCCCTGCCTGCGAATCCGGACACGTCCGGCTACCACATCATCAAAAAAATCACCATCGGCGGCACGGAAGGCTGGGATTACATCAGAATGGACAGCGAATCGCGCCTGGCATACATCGGCCGCGAAAATCACATCGACGTTGTGAATATCGACACGGGAATGGTGGTCGGCAAAGTTCCCGGCCTGATGGGAACCTCCGGCCTGCTGCCACTACCTGAATTCGGGCGCGGCTACGCGATGGATGGAGACGCGGGCTCGGTGGTCATCGTCGACCTGAAGACACTGGCAAAAATCGGCAGCGTCAAGGCCGGCAAGGACCCGGATTCATTTACCTATGAACCGGTGACCAAGCGCGTGTTCGTCATGAACAGCAGCAGCGCGAACGCCACGGCGATTAACGCGAAAGAGGGTACCGTCGCCGGCACGGTCGCGCTCGGCGGGCAGCCGGAAGCCGCAGTGTCCGACGGCAAGGGGAAGGTTTACGTCAACATCACGGACAAGGATGAGATCGTCGAGGTTGACGCGGAGTCAATGAAGGTAATTCACCGCTGGCCGCTCGCTCCGGGCACCGGACCGTCGGGTCTGGCAATGGACCGCAAAAACCGCCGGCTGTTTTCCGCATGCGATAACCAAAAAATGGTGGTCATGAACGCGGATACCGGCAAAGTGATTGCCGCGCTGCGCACGGGCGCTGGCACGGACGGCGCGGGATTCGATCCGGAATCGGGCAACGCCTTCGCGCCCGCCGGCGGCGCGGGAACCCTGACCATCATTCACGAAGATTCGCCCGACAGTTTCAAAGTGCTGGAGGAAATCGATACGCAGTCGGGCGCCCGAACCATGACCATCGACACGAAAACGCATGACGTGCTCGAGGTCACCGCCCGGCACGGCCACGGCTCAACGCACAATGACGTGCTTCCGAATACGTTCGTCGTGCTGGTTATCGGGAAGTAGCTTCAGACCGGCGGGGCGCTATCTCGCTCGAAGAACGCTGACGGTTACGCATTGAGAATCTTCGCGTTGGGGCCAAGCCATGAAATTGGGCAGGGTCCTGACGAGGTGCACCCCGGCCGGGACTGCGGTTGCCTAAGTCATCGCGTCGGGCATGGCCAGACGGCGACGGTTCTGTCTGCTCCGCGACGGGCGCGGGGCGAGCCGCTCATCGATTGCGATCACCAGCGCGTGAGAACCTGCCCGCGTTTGCTGTAAACCTGCCCTGGGGTTCCTCGTCCGAACTTGTACCTATGGACAGTAGTTCCATCCAGCACATCAAGGCATAGTCGAGTATCGGCAGTTCCGGGGTGGAACCGCGAGCCTTCGGTGCGCTTTCTTATGGACAAAATGAGGAATCTCGCGTTGCGGTCTTCGCAGCTCTTTGTGTTTCTCCTGCCTGCCGCGATGCTCGTCGGCTGTACGGGCACGACGAAAAATCCGCTAGCGTCGAATTCCAACACGCAATCTTCGGGCTCGATGGTAACCGTCATGGTTTCCCCGGCAAGCGCAAACGTGCGGGCCGGCGCGACGCAGTCCTTCAGCGCCACGGTCGCCGGCTCGCCGAACGCCGCCGTGGCCTGGCAGGTGAACGATGTGACCGGCGGCGCGGGCGATACCGGCACAATCAGCGAAACGGGCGTTTATTCAGCGCCCCTCACAATTCCGAGTTCGAATCCCGTGGTGGTGCGCGCCGTCAGCTCCGCAGACTCAAGTGCAACCGGGAGCAGCGCAGTCACATTGCAGAATCCTGTGCCGGTGCTCGCCGCTATCGCGCCTACATCGGTTCCCGCCGGTGCATTCGCGATTACGGTAAACGGCAACGGGTTTGTCAGCGGCGCGAGGGTGCTCCTCGCAGGCGCGCCGCTGGCAACAGTTTTTGTTTCGTCCACGCAGCTCACCGCAACGGGAAGCGAGAGCTCGGCGGGAACGTTCGCCGTTGCGGTGATGAATCCCGATCCAGGAAGCTCGACATCCGCGTCGCTGAATTTGCAAGTAAGCTCCCTGATCGTCGGACCCCCGCCACCGAATTGCGGGGGTATGAACCTGGGACAGAGCGCGAGTTTGAACGGTTTCCTGCCGTTTCCCGCCGACAATCTCTGGAACCAGGATATTTCGTTCGCGCCTGTGGACGCGAATTCAGCCGCGATCATTAACTTCATCGGTTCGGGTATCGGGCTACACGCGGATTTTGGCTCCGGCCTTTATAACGGGCAGAGCATTGGCATCCCGTACCTGATTGTCGGCCCGCAGCAAGGAATGCTGCCAATCGTTTTCACCGCGTACGGCGATGAGAGCGATCCGGGACCGATGCCGATTCCGGTGAGCGCCTTGATCGAAGGTTATCCGGCGCCCGGCAGCGGAGACCGGCACGTGCTCGTGCTGGACAAAAACAATTGCTGGCTTTATGAGCTTTACAGTTCGTATCCGAATACCGCGAGCTGGAATGCCGGATCGGCCGCGGTGTGGGACCTCACCGCCGACGAACAGCGTCCGTACACCTGGACATCTGCGGATGCCGCAGGATTGCCGATTTTTCCGGGACTGGCTCGGTACGATGAAGTTGCGGCCGGGCAGATCAACCACGCGCTGCGCTTCACGCTGCAATCAAGCCGCGCGGCGTTCGTGCCGCCCGCATCGCACTGGGCCGCGAATTCGTCTAACGCTCTCGCCGCGCCTACGGGCATGCGGCTGCGACTCAAGGCAAGCTTTGACATTTCATCCTTTTCCGCGGCTAACCAGGTGATTCTCATGGCGCTCAAAAAATACGGAATGATCATGGCTGACAATGGCTCTTCCATGTACATCAGCGGCGCGCCGGACGACAATTGGGACAACAGCGACCTGCACAGCCTGGGCAGCGTCACGGCAGCGGATTTCGACGTTGTGGAAATGAATCCGATCTACACGGCGGCGAATGTCCCAAACGGCGCGAGTCCCGTTATTGCAAGTTTTACAGCTAGCTCGCAGCAGGTCTCCGCGAACACGCCCGTGACACTGATCTGGAATGTCAGCGGCGCGTCTTATGTGATCGTGTCGCCGGATGTAGGAGCGGTACGAGGTACGAGCGTCTCGGTGTCACCCAGCCAGTCCACTACGTATACGCTTTATGCGACGAATGCTTTTGGAAGGACGACCGCGACCATCAATATCACGGTGCAGTGAGGTTTGCGTAGCACAGTGTTCAGCCTGTGAGCGTTTGACTTCCGCATGCGCAAAAATCAAGCAGGCTGGCGGTTATGCTGCTCAGCTCGAAGCACTAGTGCGTCATCGCGTAAATCACGTAATTGATGCCGATGCGCATTCCCAAGTCCGAATATTTTTGCGGATAGCCGGGTTCGTTTGACCACTCCCACGAATCGCCGATATCGGAATTGTAGGAAATCGCGACCATCACGCGGCCATGGTCGTCGTAAATGCCCATCCAGTGCGCGTCGATGCCGCCATTTTTGTAACCCAGGCGCAGGTGCTCGGCGCCGGGAATCCGGTAGCGGTCATCGAGATCAAACATGGTGTGGAAGATCGGATCGTTGTTTGGAATATCGACGATGGGACGATCCGGGAAGGCTACTTTTATGCGTTCCTGAAATACCTGCCACTCGGTGGTGCCGTGGAAATCGTCGGCCATGAAAAATCCGCCGCGGAGAAGATAGTCGCGCAGCTTCAGCATTTGCCGGTCAGTCGGGCCCCATTCGCCGACCTGCACGGCGTAAAGAAACGGCCAGTTGTAGACTTCGTCGCCGTCATCGAGATTCACGCACTGCTCGACGGAGCGGGTGCTGATCCGCGTCAGGCGGCGGACGGCTTGGGAGAATGCGCGATCGGCGGGCGGATAATCCTGCGTCCAAAGCGAAAGTCCCAGGCGCCAGTCGCCGTCGAAGCGCCCACGATAACCGTCATTCCATCCCGGCGGGTACATCAGGCGCGCGAACGCGAATTCCGTTTTTTCCTGGTAGTCGGGAGGGAGCGGCTGAATGCCGTATTCAACGGAAGGATATTCGCGGAAGGGCGCCTGGTACGCATAGGCCACCCCCACCAAAAGAAATGCGCAACCGAGCAGCCACCAAGCCTTCACAATTCGCATGGCCGGTTCCCTGAAGCGAGGATAACACGGGTGCGGACGCCGTTGCATCCGCGACCAATCCCGGATTCTTTCGCGCAAAAATGTTCCCTTTCTAAAGCACACGTGCTGGCTTAGGATCGCTCGACCAGCGGCGCGCCGGCGGGCGCTCCCCGCTCGTCAAGCCAGTCAAAGACGGCAAGATGGTCCAAGTCATCCAGCGCGTCACGATCGCCAAGGAGCGATGCATGGTTCTGATTACCGGAGGCATGGGTTTCATCGGGCTTCACACGGCCAGAAAATTTCTGGACGCCGGGGAAAATGTCGTCATCACGCGGTTCCGGACGTGGCGTGAGCCGGGCTTCCTGAAGGATGAGTTTGGCAAGCGCGTGATCGTCGAAAGCCTGGACACGACGAGCCCGTTCGATTGCCTGTCGCTTGTTCGGAAGCACAACGTGGACAGCATCGTGCACCTGGCGATGCCGGGACTGGCCGCGCTTTCGCCCGCCGAGGATTTTCGCGTCAATATGCTGGGCCTCATGAATTTGCTGGAGGCTGCGCGAGTTGCGGGTCTGCGGCGGTTCACCATCGGGAGCTCGGTGACCGTCTACGGCGGGCTGGCAGGGCCGTTCCACGAGGATCAGCCACTCAACGTCGAATCGGCGAGTGCGACTGGCGCATTCAAAAAAGCGTTCGAAATTCTGGCGCTGCATTACGGCGACCGCACGAAGCTCGATGTGATCGCCCTGCGGATCGGCGTCATTTGGGGGCCGCTCTATCACTCGATGTTCAACATGCCCAGCAGGATGGTTCACGGTGCGCTGAAAGGCGGCATGGTCGACTTGACGCAAGCCGCCGGAGTGCCCGGAGGTCCAGGTTGCGAAGAAGACGAAACCGATTTGTGTTACGTGAAAGACTGTGCGAAGGCCATCCAGATGGCGCACATGGCCGGAAAGCTTAATCACCGCATTTACAACGTCGGCTCCGGAAAAGCGTCATCGAATGCGCAACTGCGCGCGGCGGTTATAAAGGCCGTACCCGGCGTGCCAATTCTCTTGCAGCCGGGAAAAAGCTCTGGATACCGTCCGAACGCTTATCTGGACCTCGGCCGCATCGCGGCGGATACCGGCTACCAGCCTGAATTTACGCTGGAGACCGGGGTCGCGGATTACGTGCAGTGGCTGAGGGCCGGCAATTCGCAGTAGCAATGGGTTTATCCTGCGTGGTTTTATTTTCAATTTTGGTTGCGCTCCACGCAAGGCACACAGGCTTAAACTCTGTGCTACTTTTTTAAGCCTGTCGGCGGTGCAGTTTCCTGTCGATGGCCAGCAGCGCCGAGTTGGAAACCACCGCGAAAACCACCAGGATCAGGATGAGCGACATGATCGTGGGAATATTGCGCAGGTCGATGGCGTTCATCAGCAGAAAACCGACGCCTCTCTGCGAAGCGAAAAATTCTCCGAAGATAGTTCCGAGCAGCGTCAGCGAAAATCCCAGCCGCAAGCCGGAAAAAATTTCCGGAACGCACGCGGGCACCCAGATGCGGAGCAGCATCTGCCCGCGCGTCAGGTGCAATGTCCGGCCGCAGCGAATATAGATCGGGTTCACGTTTCGAACGGCTCCGATCGAGGAAATCATAATCGGGATGACGCCGTGGAGCGCGCCGAAGACCACCTTGGCCCAAATGCCCAATCCAAAAATCAGCAGAATTACCGGATAAAGGGCCACTTTCGGAACGGTATTGATATTCACGAGCAGCGGCTCGAAAACCTCCGACCAGGCCCGCGAAACACCGATGAGAATGCCGCCAACGGTTCCCAGCCCGAAAGCAATGAGCAGCGCAATCAGAAAGGCGCGAATCGATTCGCTCAGATCGGGCCAATAGTCCGGCATCTTGAGCATGTGCCAGGCGTTAACAAATGTGGTCCACGGAGGAGTAAGGACTCGCGGCCCAAACGCGGCGAAGAGCGCCTGCCACAAAATCAGCAGGGCGGCGATGAAACCGGCCGTGTACAGAGCCTGGCGCGCCTTCATCGGGCCCACCGCCGCAACATGCGCTGCGAGTAATAGCGCAGCGTGGAGTTCAAGAGCGTGGCGATGACCAGCAGCAGGACAATCAAGCCGTACATGGTGCGATTGTCATAGTTGTCGTAGGCAAAAGAAATCTGGTGCCCGATGCCGGTCGCGGACAAAATAAACTCGGTGCTGATTACGCCGATCACGCTGTAGGAAACCGCCAGCGTGACGCCCACAAAAAGATAGGGCGCCGCGGCCGGAAGCTTGATGCGAAAAATCGAAGCAAGAGCCGAAACGCGGTTCGCGCGCCCCACTTTTAAAAAGACGGGACGAATGCGGTATAGGCCATTGATCGTATTCATGGCCATCGGCACCAGGCCGAACATCACCGCGATGATGATTTGCGGGACGCGATTCAGTCCGAAGATCACAATCAGCATGGGATAGAAAACGATGGGCGGCACGGCGGAGTAAGAAGTGAGAAACGGCTCGAGCGTCGCTCGCAGCGCCGGAACGCCATAAATCGCCAGGCCGGTCAGAAATCCGCCGGCAACGGACAAAGCAATTGCGAGCGCTATATTCCCGAGTGAGAAATAAAGATCGTCCTTCATTTGTCCGGAAGTCAGAATTTGCCAGGCCGACACGAGCATTTCACTCGGCGGAATTATGATCAGGCGGGGAATAACATGGGCGCGGCAGAGGATTTCCAGAATCAATCCGGCGCCAACAACAATCCCGAGACGCATCCAGGCGTATCGCTTCATGCCGGCCCCTGCGGTTCCGCCCTGCCGATAGCCTTCATGGATTCGTCGCGTAAGATCGTCCAAAGGCGCGCCGTGATCGCGCCGAACCGCGCGTCCTCCACAATGCGCGAATCGCGATTCGCAGGCCAGCCGGTGGAAATGATTTCCAGCAATCGTCCCGGCCGTGCGGACATCGTGGCGACTCGATCGGACAGCATCGCCGCTTCGTCGAACGCGTGCGTAATCAACAGAATGGTGGCGCCCGTTTCGCGCCACAGGCGAAGCAATTCGTCGCCCATCAGCAGCCGCGTTTGTTGATCGAGCGCCGCGAACGGCTCATCCAGCAAAATCAGGCGTGGCTGCAGGACCAGCGTGCGGGCGATGCACACGCGCTGGCGCATGCCGCCAGACAGCTGCGCGGGATAGGATTTTGCGAAATCCGCGAGGCCCATGAAGTCAACCGCAAAATCGACGCGGCGTTTGATTTCAGCGGCAGCAACGCCTTCATTCTCAAGTCCGAACGCCACATTGTCCCAAACCGTAAGCCACGGAAAACTGGAATCCTCCTGAAAAACGACGCCGACGCCTTCGGGAACCTGGCCGCGAACCGCGCGGCCTTCAAACTCGATGGTTCCCGCGGTCGGTGCCGCCAGGCCGGCAAGCAATTCGAGGAGCGTGGATTTTCCGCAACCGGAAGGGCCGACGATGCTGAGGAATTCGCCTTGGTACAAATCGAGATCGATGGGGCCGAGAGCATTCACCGGCGGCTGGCCGCCGTGGCCGGGATAGACGCGAGTCACGCCTTCGGCGCGCGCGTGCACGGTTCTCGTTGCGTCGGCCAAAGTCGGGTCTCGTGTTATGGAATTTTGCGGCGCAAATCGGCCGGCAGGAAATCCTGATCGATCATGGAATTCCAATCCACCGAGCCCGCGAGCTCGCCGGTCATGTTCATGGCGTGCAGGACTTCGTTCATGCCGGACATGTCGAAATTTCCGGCGCTCCACCACTTGCCGAATTTTTGCAAATTGGTTTGCAGCGCGTCCTTGGCAACCGCGGGCGGCAAATGGTAAGCGCTCGACAGAATCGCCGCCGACTCGTCCGGATGCGCGTAAATAAATTCGACGCCCTTGCGGCGCGCCTCGATGATGGCGCGCAATTCCTTGCCGTGCGATTTCGCGAACTCGCCCGTGGTAATGCCAACGGTTTGGGTCATCGGCGGCAAGACGTCCTTGCCGTAGAAAACAATTTTGTATTTTCCGCCCTGGTGGACCTGCATGGCATAAAACGGTTCGGTCGTGACGGTCAGGTCCGCGGCGCCGGTTTCCACCGCCGTGATTCCCGCGCTGTCGGCTCCCACATCCAGCATGGTTACGTCGGATTTTTTCATGCCCAGTTTTTCGAGCAGCAGCAAAATAAACATCTCGCTGACCGAGCGAGGGCGCGAATACGCGATGCGCTTGCCGCGCAGATCCTGCGCCGAGTTGAGCGGAGCATCCGGCCGCGTCACCCAGATCTGATCCCAACCTTCGCCGCACGAATTGATAATCTTGATGTCCAGCCCCTGCCGCGCCGCGGTGATCGCGGCGGGAAGCGCGACTTCCGCGTACAGCGAGCCTCCCGCCAGAAGGCTGCGCACGCCGCTGCCGCCGCCCGCTCCGCCGATGATCCCCGTGATATTTACGCCCGCGTCCTTGAAATATCCTTTTTCCAGGGCGATGGTGTAGGGCAATCCATTCAGCGCACCGGCATAGTGGGTCACGACCAGCTTGTCCGCCTGAGCATGAACCCCAGAGCAAGGAAAGAGCGCCAGGACCGAGCTGAGCAGGAAAAGATTCAATCGTCGGTCCGCCATCCGTGCAGCTCCCTGGAGAATTTCTGTGGTCCGTACTTATGTGCTCTACTCGTCCATCGCGTTTGCGGCAAACACTTCTTCAAGCTTCACCAGCCGTGGCGTCAATCCCTGCTCGAAAGAATATTGCGCCGCCGTTTCCAATACGTGGCGATTCGCTTTGATCCCATGCGTGACGACCGGTTTTGCCAGCGCATCATTGGCTTCCCTGGAAATCAGGCCCGCCGCGAAATGATAGCTGGCGTGCTCGAGCCGCTGCTCGTTCGCGATTTCGTTCGCCAGCTTGAACGCCTTGAAAAGATTCAAAACCGTCCAGGGATGCTTCTCCGCAATTTCCCGCTTGATCACCATGCCGTGGTTGATCGGATAAATGCCGGTCTTGCGGTAGATACCGGACTCCTTCGGCCAGCGCGTCGGGAAACATCGGCTTGATGTCCGGGTGATGCCAAAGATCGGCGGTGCTGCGGTCAATCATATTGGGATTCACAAGGTAGAAGAGCGTCGCTTCGAGTTCGCCCGAAAGCATCATCGTGCCGATATTTTTTTCCGGCGGAATCTGATGAATCGTCACGCCCGGCGGCGAAGTGAATCCAAGCGCGCCGCGGTGGCTGTGCGAAGGCAGACGCTCCATCCAGAATTCCATGTCCTTCGGCGCGACGCCGAATTCGTGCTGCAAGACTCCCCGCGTCCAAAGCGCGGCGGTCTGCTGGTATTCGGGAACGCCCACTCGCCGGCCCTTTAGATCCGCGGGTTTTTGGATGCCCGAGTCGCGGCGCACCAGCATTTCCGTGTGAAAAAATCGCCGGGTCGTAAAAACGGGAAGGCCCGCCCAGCGCTCGTCGCCATTGGCCCTCGCCATCATCAGAGAAGAAAACGACATTTCGGAAACGTCAAAATCCGCGAAGCGCAACTGCCTCCAGAAAAGTTCGGAAGGATGGACAACGCTGGGAACCAGATCGATTCCGTCGGCGGTCACCTGGCCATCGAGAATGGGCCACGTTCGCGGATTCGATGCCATTCCGATGCTGAGGCGAAGTTTCATGCAGTGAAATTCTCTTTTCAATCCGCGACGTAAATTCCGGCCTTGCTTGCTATCATGCGCCGCCGATGACGGCCCACGCTTCGCACTGCACAACCATCGCGCCCGCGAAGTGGTCATAAAACATGGTGTGCCGCGCCGGGCGCGAATGCGGGTCGGGAAACATCGACCACCCACTCTTTGTTCACCTCCGCGCGAATCTCCGGCCGCTTGATCCACACGGTCACGCGGATCACGTCCTCGGGCGTCGCTCCCGGCGGCGGCAAGAATCGTGCGCAAATTCGCGAACATGTGAGCGCATTGCGCCGTAACGTCCTCCGGAATTTTTCCCGTGCTCGTGTCCGTCCCGGACACGCCGCCCGTCGCGACAATATTTCCGATGCGCGAGACCGCGGGAATCGGATTGGCGTGGCCCAATCCTTCGACGTCAAACGATTTTCTTCTGTTCATGGCGGTCCACGTTCCCCTGTCCCGCGAATTCCACTCGTCGGCCGAACCGGTGCGCGGCAGAACGCACCATAAACGTTCGGATCGATGGAACGAATGGCTATTATTATGTCAAAAATTGAATCGATGCAACCGCGCTCATTTTTGAGCGCGCGTTTAACCCCGCTCGACGGCCTCGGCGCCGGACGCAATTGACACCGTCGCCAAACACGAGGAGAATCTGCGCGACGCGATAAAGGAGGACGCAATGAAACTTCGTTTGGTTCATTTCGGGGGATTGGCGATCGCCTGCGCGGTGGGATTTGGCGCGGCAGCGTTTGCGCAAAACGTTCCGGATCAATTCGTCGTCACCGGCAAAGCCGCCGAACAGATTCAGGATTTCACGACTGTGAATCTGGCGACCGCGGAGCGGCTGGCCGATGCCTGCGAGAAGGCAGCCACGGCCCAAAAAGTGGAGATCAGCATTATGGTGCTCGATAAGGCAGGCAACCATGTCTTCATGGACCGCATGGACGGCCAGGGGTATCTCAATATCATCACGGCGGACATGAAGGCGCGCACCGCGCTGCAAATCCACGAGGCTAGCAAGAACGTGATGAACGGCGCCATCAAAGATCCCGGCATGGAATTTGACGACATACAGCTGGGCTTGTTCGCCAATTCCGGCGGGCTTCCCATCGTCGTCAACAAACAAATGATCGGGGTGGTCGGGGTCGGCGGTTCCGCGCCGCACCCGCCGGTGTGGAGCGATGAAATTTGCGGGCACAAGGCGCTGGTTGAAGTCATCGGGCCGTCGGTCGCGCCACTCGTGGAAGACCTTCCGCCGAGTCCGAATCCCCATCGCGGCAATGTGCCGGTTCCGAAGTTTGCCTCCGCGGCGCCGCCCAAGTCGAGCCTGCCCCCGGAATTTGTCGTGAGCGGCAAGGATGCCGGGACCGTCTTCGACGGCAATCAGATTTCACTCGCGGCAGCTAGGAAGGTCGCTCGAGGATGTAGGGACTGGGCGGCGGCGAAAGGCGACACCATGTCGCTTTACGTGCTGGACAATGCCGGCGAGTTCGTGCACATGGAGCGCATGGACGGCCAAATCGCCAACGACGTGCACGCCGCGCTGCTGAGCGCGCAGACAGCCCTCAAGATGCGCCAGCCCACTTCCATCCGGGCCGCGCAGCTCGAGAACGTACCCGGCGGCCTGCCGCGCTACTCCGTGTTTTTTAATTTGTTTGCGGTCTCGGGCGGAATTCCGATCGTTGTCGACGGGCAGATGATCGGCGCAGTCGGTGTTGGCGGCGTCTCGGGTGGCGGCAATGAAGAGTGCGCCATCGCGGGTCTGAAAGCAGCGTTTGGCGATCAGGCCACGTTGCCGGTTTATCCGGGCTCGGCGAGTGCGGCTCGGTGATCGTGCGGCGGCTCGATTCTCGTTGACGCCCAGGCTTGCGCCGTTGTATAGGCTGAGTATTCATTTCATTTTGGTTGATCAGGAGAACGCATGGCTTCCATCGTGGCAGGGATCGGCGCGTCGCATTCGATCATGTTGATGGCCAGGCTGGAGGACTGGCCGCATTTCGCGCAAGTCGATAAAGAGCGCGCGAAATATTATTACGACAAAGCCGGCAATCCCACCAATTACGAAGCCCTGTTGGCCATGGCGCCCAAGGGACTCGATGAGATATTGCTTCCGCAGGCGACTCGCGCGAGGTATGAGCGCTGCCAGACAGGTCTCGCGAAATTGCGCGATTCCCTGGAACGAATTGCGCCGGACATCATCGTCATCATCGGCGACGACCAGAAGGAAATGCTGCTCGAGGATAATCTTCCCGCCTTCCTGGTTTACTGGGGCAAGGAAATTTTCAACCGGCCAACCACCAAGACCGAAGTCTGGGATTGGTACACAGAAGCGCGCCGCCGCTATTACGAGCCCGTGGCCAAGGCTTTCCCCGTGGCGTCCGATCTGGGCGAGTATCTGGTCGGAGCTTTGATGGACGCTAATTTTGACGTTGCCCAATCCACTCGCCAGCCGGAACACGTCGGCGAAGGAGAAGGCCACGCCTTCGCCTTTCCGCGCGAGGTGCTGATGCCGAACAAAGCCGTCCCGGTCGTTCCCGTGTGCATCAACGCCTACTATCCGCCGAACCAGCCTTCCGCTCTCCGCTGCTACGATTTCGGAAAAGCCCTGGCGCGCGCGGTCAAGTCCTGGCCGAAGAGCGGGCGCGTGGCTTTTATCGCTACCGGCGGCCTCAGCCATTTCTGCCTGGACGAAGAATTCGACCGCAATCTGATTGCCGCCATGCAGCACAAAGATCAGAAAGTCATTGCTTCCGTGCCGCCCGCCAAGCTGAAGTCCGGCAGCGGCGAAATCCGTAACTGGATCGCCCTCGCCGGCGCCATGGAATCCTTGAATTTGGGATGGTCCGACTACGTTCCCTGCTATCGTTCCCCGGCGGGTACCGGCACGGGCATTGCTTTCGCCGTCTGGGAATAATCGTTTGCACTTCGTTGTGGATTCGGACCGCCGCTTGCCGACATGGTGCGAAATCACCAGCTTGGAATCCGCGTCCATTCCGACAAAAATTCGGCGGGCAGAATCTTTCGGAGGCCTGGCCCCACGCCGACCAACGATCGGTGGCGCGATCAAACCAAAATTCGCGACTACTTGCAGACAACAACCGGCTGATTTGCATTTGTCGCGCTTTCGATCTGTTCGTCTTCGCCCAAGTCTAATCCCTCGAAAATGGGCTTACGAGCTTTCCTCGGCTTCTCTTTGCGATCGATCTTCGCGCCCCGATCGACATACAGCTCAACCGGAATCGAGAACGCGCGCCCCATTTCATCGAAAAGCGCCAACTCAAGGTTCAGAGTGGACCCATGGCAATAGGAATCTGGGATCACCGTGAGGCAATAACCAAGCAGCAACCCGTCGAGGCCATGGCCACGTCGCACGAGGTGTCGGTGATTAATGACCTCATTTCGGGGGTATGTCAAGCCTGTCCAATTTCCCCATAGGTAATCATCACGATGCGGTACCTGATCGGCAGGATCGGCGAGCCATTCGACTGGAAGGCTTTCCCATGGCAAGCTGAGTTCCCAACCCTGGATTGAAAACTCCGGCCGATCAACCGCGATGTGCAGGTGCAAACAGCATCTGGTGCCGTAGCCGCGCTCGACGTCGCCTACCGAATTGTTGAAACGAATTCCGTGTTGCCGGACGTTCAACCACGATGGTGCTGGCTGCGGGACGCCCGAGTTTCCTGTGTCGCTGTGAATTACTTTAGCTGTAGATAACTGGGTTGTTAATTCAATTGGGTCAAGGCGTGAGTATGGTTTCACTTGATTCCTCCTGTTTTTTAGAACGTGCAGCGTTCGAAAATCCATCTCGAATCTTTGTGCTTCGTATGATTCAAAAAACCGTCCAAACCGTCCAAACCTTCGTCAGCGCATCGCGCGCTCACGATCCCATAACCGCTTTGCAATGAGCACATTCCGGGTCGATCCCACTCCTCATCGATGGAACCCGGTAGGCTCGGGCCAAGCTATGGATTCGTGCGCGATCCGCCTCGGTGAGCCGCAGGCCCTTGCCTTCGCCGTCGATCGGCTCCGTGCGAAGTCCGAGCGACCGCAATCGCCGACCGACGGACTCCGGCGTTGTTCGACGGCCTTCGCCGCGCTCTGCCCAGATGCGGTTCACGATGTCTGCGAGTTCGCCGCTGAGTACCCGACTACGGCCTGCGCGGTGGCAACAAAACAGCAGGGCCTCTAGAATCACGGACTCGAGTTGAGTTGCATAATCGAGGCGAAGATCGATGTCGCGCTCGCGAAGGAGATCGACGACCCCCAGCTGCAACTCTTTGTCGTCGCCCACACAGGCTCCGTACGCGCGCGCCTGGTCTCGGATGGGGGCCGCCAATCCGCTCACGTCGATCTCTGGGAAGCGAATCGTGGTGACGTTTTTAAGACGGAACGCGAAAAGTTTGGCTTGAAATTCAACGGCAATTTTGTCGCACATTTCCGCGTCCAAGAACGGGATCGTCCCGACGTCTGGGGACAGCGTGATCAGGAGCGCCTGGCTGGCGAGAAAACTATCGTGGAGTGGTTCATGAGAACAGATTATTTTCGCAGAAAAACTATTTAGCATGCGGCCTTTCGCTAGGACAGAGCGGCTATGGGCATTCGACGTGTAGAGAAACTGCTCCGTGCGACGGTTTAAGTGCGGCTCGTCAATGATAAATGTGGGCCCGAGATATGCGAGGCTGGCGATAGCCGCAGGCGTGACCTCAGCCAAAGATATCGGACGTCGACACAAACAATTTAGAAGGCGCAAAAATTGTGCCCGCGGAGCACCCAGGGGCGCTACGACGGAAAGAAAAGGACAAAGATCCAAGCGGTCGGCCAGCCAGCTACCAAGAACGAAGAAGGTTGTCAGCCAAGCTTGGTCTTCGGAAGTATCTGTATATCTCTTAAGTAAATTAATTATGGAATCTAATAGGTCGCGCGTGGATCCATACGGGGCGACTCGTCCGGGAAGGCGAATAGCCGGGCGCAATGATGAAAAGACTTTTGAGGGGCGGTACCTCTTCCGGTGGACTTCCAGCTCGTGACCGACGATAGCCGACTTGCCATCCCATCGCAGGAGCTCCGTACCGTGTTCTTCTGACTCACTTGAAATCAATTCCAGCACGGTGCCGTCGGAAAACACTTCGCCGGCGGTTTCGATAGCCTGGTTATGGTGGTTCTTGCCAGGTCTTACATGTCTTGGCTTGAGGATTTTCATCTTCTCTGCCTCGTCTCCCGCGCGCTCCGGGCGGGAGCGCCGGTACGTGGTCAATTATGCAGAATCGATGTCCGGATCGCATACAGGTTAGCTACTTAGGCCAGAAGTGCAACACTCCATCACGCGTGTTGAGAAGGAAATAGCGAAAGCATTTAACTGGATACCCATAATTTGCGTAGGAATAGTTGTGCTTGAATCAGTAGAGAAGTATGATCTACCAATTATCCTGTCCCTTCAGAGCAAAGAAATCCTTTCTGTGAGCATTGAGCGAATTGGCAGATGAAGGAGTAACCGCCATGCGCCTTCCCGAGCTTGATCGTAAGACTGGCCGCCCTAATCCAAGCGCGTTTTCTAGGCGAGATGTTCTCTATGGGATTGCAGCGCTGGGAGCCACAGCCGCGCTGCCGGATTTCGGCCCGGCGGCACAGACGGGGCCCGCTCCCGCAGCGCACGGTTTTCGTATCGACACCCACCACCACTTTACCGTGCCCAAATTGCTCGTCGAGAGCGCCGCTAAGGGCGTGACCCAGACGGGCCTTCAAGATTGGACGCCCCAGAAATCGCTCGATCAAATGGATAAAGGTGGCGTGGCCACGTCCATCATTTCGATCAGCGACCCGGGAGTCTGGTTTGGCGACAACACCGCGGCGCGCGCCCTGGCTCGAGAGTGCAACGATTATGCGGCAAAGTTAATTAAGGATTATCCGGGACGTTTTGGTTTGTTCGCTACGCTACCACTCCCTGATGTCGATGGCGCTCTTCTCGAAATCGAATACGCATTTGATACGCTCAAGGCTGACGGCGCGTGCGTGCTTTCCAGCTATGGAGGCAATTACCTTGGCAACCCTGCCTTCGCTCCGCTAATGGAGGAGCTGAATCGGCGTAAGGCTGTAGTTTTTTGCCATCCCTACTGTGCCGCGTGCGGTAGGCAAGCGGTTCTTTCGGATGGGCAGAATCGCGGTGTGGAATTTGTTTTCGATACGACGCGAACAATTGTAAGTCTGCTTTCCAATGGAACCGTCACTCGCTACCCTGATATCCGCTTCATATGGTCTCATGGCGGGGGCACGGTACCCTACATTACCAGCCGTCTCAATGGAGTGGCCCAAAAACTTCCAAAAGGTTTGATTTACGAGTTGCAGAAATTCTACTACGACACCGCTCAGGCTTTTAATCCATATACGCTACCGTCGTTTAAGAAACTCGTTCCGACTTCCCACATTTTGTTTGGGACTGACTTCCCGCTCGGCGGCGGTTCGGGAGCGGCTGTCAGCAAAGGATTGATTGAAAATGGCGGATTCAGCGAAAGCGAGCTGCGCGCAATCGATCGCGAGAACGCCCTGGAATTGCTCCCGAGGCTGAAAACGTAGACTTTCCCGCATCACTTTACAGGGACAAACTTGCGAACACGTTTGCCGTCTTCCCCTTCGCCGCTCGAAGCTTGCGTAGGTAGTTATTCGTGGGGATGTGGCCGGGCTTTTCCGTCTCCATTCTTCAGAATAAATTTTTGAGCGCGTTTTCCGGTATCCACTTCGCCGGTATAGATGTTCCCTTTAGAGTCCATGGCGATCGCATCAATCCAATGAAATTGCCCCGCCATGCGGCCGTTGTCGCCGATCGAGCCCACTAAAGTTCCGTCTTTGCGGTCCTGGATCCAGATCTTGTCGTTCGTGCCGTCGGCAATCAGGACATACTTCTGCTGCGGGTCATGAGAAAACGTGAGGTTGTAAATGGTTCCGCACATGCCAAAAGTTGTGCTACCCGGTCCGCCACATTCGGGGCCGCGAGCCGGTGTCGATGGATGCACAAAGAAACTGGTGACAAACTTTCCCTGCTTGGTAAATACCTGGACTCTGTCGCTGCCACGCTCACAGATATAGACGAGCCCATCATCGGCGATATGGACGCAGTGGAGCGCGGGCGCAAATTGCTTTTGATCGGGGGGTGGGCCCGATTTCCAGTCGTAGGGAGGCGTAGGATCATTGTCGATGTCGCTCAAGGGTATGCCGTGGCCGCCCCACCCGCGTTTGAACGCGCCGCTGTCCATGTCATACACCAGGACGCGCTTCTGATCGACGATGTAAAGCTCGTGGGCGTTTTCGTCCAAATCAAAAAAGAAAATCCCCCCGGGAAACGTATCAGTGTCTTGATTGTTTTGCTTCAAGGGTTGCGGTTTTTCACCTGGTGGCGTTCTCATTCCGCGGTGGCCAAACTCCCAGAGAAATTTCCCATCGCCAGTAAATTTTTGAATACTGTCTCCCCGGGAGCTCCCTCCTAACCAGACGTTTCCCTCTCGATCGACGAGGATTGCATGTTCGGCGCCGGCGCCGGGCCTTTCGATTCCCTCTGCAGGCCAGCCGGGAACGTAGCCCGGACCTCCCCAGCCCTTTAGAAGATTGCCATCCGTGTCAAACTCCAACACTGCCGGCGCGGCAATACAGCAATCTGTGCGGGGAGGTTTCGTTGCTGCTCCTGACTCATCGGGGTTGATGTCCCGCGGACGGTTGAACACCCAGATGTGGTCGTCCTTATCGGTAACCATCACCGGAACTCCCTGCATCAGCCAATGGTTCGGCAACGGCTTGGGCCACGCGGGATCGACTTCATAGATTGGTGGATTTTGCGCTCGCATTGCCGGAACAACTAGGAACAGCAAGCAGGAAAAGCAAATCGCCGCGGCTGACGCGTGGTTCCATCCCTTGCGATATCGGCATGAAATGTTCCTCCGTCTAGTCTGTGCTCGGGACCCGGTGGGCAACTGCGCGGAGTCTAGTTGACCACACAAGGAGATGTCAATGCGGATCACTCGCGTGACGCTGGCACTTTGATTCTTGCCGAATTGCAGACCGACACACAGACGGATACGAATTCTCAGGTCTGCGAAACAGAGAATTGACAAATTGCAAGAAGCGGTGAGAGGATGACCGCCAACGGTGGTTCGATGAGAACAAAAATTCTTGTTTTGATAATGAGTGTCGCTGCTGTTCTGGTTGTTGCGGGTGCCACATTCGCTCACCATGGGACGGCGGCGTACGATACGAGCAAAGACGTCACGGTAAAGGGAACGATGACGGATTTTCGGTTTGTGAATCCGCATGTCCAACTTTATTTTGACGTGAAGAACGACAAAGGCGAAATCGAAAAGTGGCAAGCCGAATTGACCGCCCCGAATAAGCTGTCCAGGGCCGGGTGGGACAAGCACACGCTGAATCCCGGAGACTCCATCACGGCATCCGGCTATGTTTCCAAGAACGACCCGCACACGATGTGGATCAACAAACTGATTGGACCCGACGGCCAGCAGCTCCACCTCTTTGAGGAATGATCGATACTCGGTCTCAGGAGACCGGAGCCAACCGGTCGTTAGCGAGCAGAAGGTTTTAAGTGCGCAGAGAGCTTGAGCTATTCGATGCTTGCAATCATCGGGGCGCTGTCTGTCTCGAAGCTCGGTGTTCGCGCAGACCTTTGAACAGCCAACCGATCAAAAAAATGGGACGGCAACCAGCGAGTCAGCGCCTGCGCCCGTGCACGACCTGACTGGCGTCTGGATGATGCGCAATCCTCCTGGGTCAGAGCGCGGTTTTACCAACTACACATTTACGAAAGAACCTCCGGAGTTGACGCCCTGGGCAGCAGCGAAGTATGCGGACGCCAAGCCCTCCAATGGAGGGCAATTCACTCTTAAGACAACGAACGACCCGGTGCTCACCAAATGTGATCCTCCCGGCGTGCCGCGGGTCTATTTCCATCCGTATCCATTTGAGTTCGTCCCCACGCCGAAATACATTCTCATGCTTTATGAATACGACCATACCGTCCGCCGTATTTATACCGACGGCCGCCCAATTCCAAAGGATCCCGATTTACTTTGGATGGGAACTTCTGTCGGTCATTGGGAGGGGGACACAACGTTGGTTGTGGATACCGTCGGATTCAACGACAAGACCTGGCTTGACCGTATTGGACATCCGCACAGCGATCAGCTGCACGTCATTGAGCGCTTCCGGCGGGTCGACAAAGATCACATGGAGTTGGACATCACCATGGAAGATCCCAAGGCGCTGGTGAAGCCCTGGACGACGACGTTCTATTACCAGCTGAGACCAAACTGGGAGCTTGGGGAAATCTCTTGCTCGGGAGACTATCTGGACTTTAGCAATTTCGAGAAGTAGGCGAAGGGACGATGAGTGAAATTGGTATTCGATCGATCAAAAGCGAGCGATTCCTGCGCAAATAACTTCGACGAGACAGTAGTGTGCTATCTCGCTACGAGCGTAGAGTTTGTAATCCAGTTTCTCTCCTGATTTCTAATTTGAGCGTTAGCAATGAAGCCGTACGAGCCGCGGAGGAGGGATCCATCTATGCGCCGGATGAATAGCGGTCATCCCCAGAATCATTTTCCGAACATCAATTTTGGTCGTCGCGCGATGATGAAGTCGTCCTTGTTGGGCGGCGGCGCGGCAGTTGCCGGCGCCTTTTTGGGCGGCTTGACTCCGGCGGAGCCATCGGCTTTCGACAATGCGTCAAAGTATGAAGGGCCCGTCGTGGAGACTACATCGGGAAAGATTCGCGGTGTCATTCAAGCTGGGACCCACACATTCAGAGGAATTCCATACGGCGCCTCAACAGCTGGAAGCAACCGGTTCATGCCACCCCGCAAGCCAGAACCGTGGGCCGGAGTGCGCGAGACTTTCCAGAACGGACCGACAGCGCCGCAACTGAGTGGTCCGCCCAATCCGCTCATACTGAACCACAAAGAGCCGGCCGTGCAGGGAGAGGATTGCCTGGTCATCAATGTGTTCACCCCCAGCGTGAATGATGGACGTAGACGGCCTGTCATGGTTTGGCTGCACGGCGGCGGTTTTGCCTCGGGTGCCGGGTCGGCGCACGCTTTTGACGGAACCTACCTCGCGCGATCAGGGGATGTCGTAGTCGTTTCCGTGAATCACCGTCTCACTATTTTTGGATATCTGTATTTGGCGGAGGTGGGCGGCGACAAATATGCCGACTCTGGTAATGTCGGATTGCTGGACATCGTTGCGGTACTCGAATGGGTGCGTGACAACATCACCCAGTTTAGCGGAAATCCAGGAAATGTAACGATCTTCGGACAGTCCGGCGGCGGTTTGAAGATCAGCACATTGCTGGCCATGCCGCCCGCCAAGGGACTGTTCCACAAAGCCATTATTGAAAGCGGTTCCGCCTTGAAGGGAATCCCCCGCGAAGAGGCCAACAAGACGACGGAGCGAATCCTCGCGAAGCTGGGACTTCAAGCGAGCCAAGTTGACGAACTCCAAGAGCTGCCTACGGATCGGTTGCTCTCAGCCATCGATAACCGCGCGGCGTCGCCGGGAACGGCACCGTTCACCCTCGCTCCAGTGGTGGACGGCCGAGCCCTGCCACGCGATCCTTTCGCTCCTTCGGCCCCGGACATTTCCGCCGACGTGCCGCTGATCATCGGGTCTGTCAATACCGAAGGCACATTTTTCACCCCGCCGGACTCGCCGCTTTTCACTCTGGATGAGGCAGGTACGCGGACTCGTCTGTTGCCTCGATTTGGCGAGGCCACAGACAAACTCATCGACCTCTACCGAAAAGAGATGCCCAACGCTTCGCCCAGCGAAATTTATTTCCTGATCAACGCATTTCCTTCAGCCGCTATAACACAGGCCGAGCGAAAATTCGCCCAGGGCAAAGCCCCGGTCTTCATGTATTTGTTCTCCTGGGAAACGCCGGTAGAGGGCGGCAAGCGGCATTCGCCCCATACAGTCGAGCTTCCCTTTGTGTTCAACAATGTTTTGGAACAGCCTGAAGAAGTTGGTAACGGCCCCGAGCTTCAGCCACTGGCGGACAAAGTGAGCGGCGCGTGGACGGCTTTCGCGCGCACGGGAAACCCCAACATGGCGGGCGCGCCCAAATGGTTAGCGTACACCGCAAGCGAACGGGCAACCATGATTATCAATAGCGAGTGGAAACTCGTGAACGATCCGCGTCATGACGTCAGATTGATCATGAACAGCCTGCAGTCCTCAAGTTCCTCTTAGCTCGGGCGCATCCCCGGCCCCCGATGTCCTGAAATCAAGCTGGCAAAGTATAGGTTTGTTCTTATCGCGTTGTCGAAGTCCTCAGCAAAGAAACGTTTGAGAATCTTACGGTTTCTCTATTGCTGAGTTTGAACATTTTCACTTCTCTTTTGTTTGAGCATTTTTTCCTCTTGACAGAATGAGGCATCAGGATCAGTCTCCTCCCAATCAGAAGTTGGGTGCCCGGCCTGAACCATCGCGGATAATGAACAAAAAAGGCAAGTCAGTAACCTGGGGCAACGGTGGAACGAAAGTGTGTCTGGGCTAATTCCCGCTGTAGGGAAATGTCGAGCGACTTCGTTTGAGGAGGCCACATGGGACCCTATCGAAAAGGCTTGCGCCTGAGCGCCGTTTCGACTGTTTTGCTAATTCTACTTGCCGTTCCTGTCGTCGCGCAATTGCCAACAGCGACAATTCTGGGTGTGGCCAAGGACACCTCCGGCGGAGTGTTGCCGGACGTTACCGTGACGGTCACGAACGTGGATACCGGCTTAACACGGACCGTGAAGACCAGTGACGACGGCGAATATCGGGTGCCGGAACTCCCCGTGGGTCGCTATGAAGTGAAAGGCGAACATGCCGGTTTCAAGATCGTGAATCGGATGGGTATCACCCTCGAAGTGACTCGAGCAAGCGGTGATCAACCTGGATTTCGAGGTGGGATCGGCGGAGCAGCGCGTCGTAGTGACCGAAGAAGCGCCAATGGTGAACACGCAGAACGCCACTCTCGGGGGCACGGTAAATGAGACCAAGATGGCAGAGCTACCGCTGAACGGCCGGAATTATATTGATCTCGCCCTCCTCCAGCCCGGCGTCGACAAAGACAAAAATCAAAATAACCAGGAGGGAACCTCTTTTAGCGTGAACGGGGCTCCGCCACGGTCCAACAACTTTACGTTGGATGGAGCCATCCTGCAAAACATGTTGGGCCGAAGTCCCGTGGCGGGCAACTCCGGCGATGCATTGGGTTTGGATGGCATCAAGGAGTACACGATCCTGGCCGGCACTTTCCAGGCTGAGTATGGACTGGCCATGGGCAGCCAGATGGTGGCCGTGAGCAAAAGCGGAACCAATCAATTTCACGGCGACGTCTTTGAATACCTCCGAAATGACGCATTCGATGCCAACACTTTCTTCAACAACCAACAAGACGTACCAAAGGCGCCCCTTCGAAAGAATCAGTTCGGAGGAGCCTTTGGCGGCCCCATCAAGAAAGACAAGACGTTCTTCTACGGCGTCTACGAAGGAATTCGGGAAACCCAGGGAGTGCCCATCACCAATCCGGTGCCGAGCGCGGGATGTCACCCGGCGAACGCAACCGCGACGAATAATTATGGCGCCGGATCCACCATCAGTGCCGCACAATGTCCGGACATTCCGAGCGACGTGACGCTGAGTCCCTACACCGCTGCTTTGTTGGCGCTCGTACCTCTGCCCAACCCAGGGTCAGTGTTCGACCCGGTTTCCGGGAATCCCCCCGTTCAGACGTTCAACGACCATAACTCTCTCGGAGAAAATTACGGGCAGATGCGTTTTGACCAGACAATTTCCGACAAGAACTCCTTCTTTGCGCGCTATACCATTGACAACGCCATTCAAAACGAAACCGTTGGGGATTACTCTTATTTCCGCGAGGCGCCGACCGCGCGAAATCAGTGGATTACGCTGGCTGAAGATCACATTTTCTCGCCGATGGTAATCAATGACGTACGATTCTCTTTCAGCCGCACCAATGCCATCATCGCCGAGGCTAACGTTGGCCTGCCCGGTGGTACCGGCCCCCAACTCGTGCCGGGCTTTGACACCGGCGTAGTCGACTTGGGCGGGCCTGGCGGCGGCCCATATGCGGAGTTCGGTTCGGTGAACGCTGCGCCTCAGACGTACAACCGCCAGAACATCTACACCCTGAGCGACGATGTGAACTGGAGTCGTGGCAAGCATGCTTTCAAGTTTGGCGTGCTGCTTAACCGGTTCAATGAAGCCAGTCAGGCAACCAACTCCTTTAATGGCCAGATCATTTACAATACATTCTCTGATTTCTTGCAGGCCAACCCGCTCCAGGTCGAGTTTGCGCCCACCTTTTCTACTGAAAACCGGGATTTCATCTACAACACCTATGGTTTCTACGGTCAGGATGACTGGCGGATTAAACCGCGGTTAACTGTGAACCTGGGCTTGCGCTACGAATTCATGAATACCCCCCACGAGTTGAACGGACGGCAATCCAGGCAAATCAACGACTTCACCGACCCATTTACTCTCGGCCCCGTCATCCAGAACAATACGCTGCGCGACTTTAGCCCGCGCGTCGGGCTGGCCTATGACCTCTTCGGAAATGGAAAAACCGCAATCCGCGGCGGCGCTGGAATTTACTACGATATGGGGAACCTCGGAACGGCCTTGGGACAAACCGCGAATGGATCGCTGCCGTTTGCAGGGTTGGTCGATGTTAACCCGGCTCCTCAACCTGCAGGAGTCCCCACCATAGATAGTTGGGAGGCCACATTAGGAACTACAGGGTTTCCGTTGCCCATTCCGGATCAAGTCCGGAGCTTCTACACACCAAGCGCCCTAGGGGTCTTCACCCCTACGTTTATTGACTATAACTGGAAAAGCCCCTATATGATCCAGTACAACGTCAGCGTACAGCAGGAGTTGCCCTGGAACATGGCGCTGGGCGTGGCCTACGTGGGCAACCACGGAGTTCACCTTCCCCTGGTTCGTGACGGAAATCCGATTCCCCCTACGTCTTTTGGTCCCTGCGGTGATCCCGCGAGCGTATGTGTCGGCGGTCAAGTACCCTTCTGGGACAGCTCGGCCCCAAACTACACGAATCTCAACCCAAACTTCGGCAGCGACATCAATGTCGCCACGGCTGCAACTTCTCGTTACAACGCCCTGCAAGTGGTTCTACAAAAACGGGCTGGCCACGGACTGGAACTCGAAGCCGCCTACACGCGCAGCCGCGTAATCGATGAAACCCAGGGCCAATCCAACGTACAGGATTGTGTTACTTCAGGCGGGCTGCTGGGCACTTATCCGCTAAATACGAGCGTCGACAGGGGACCAGCCTGCTTCAATATTCTTAACAACTGGGAAATTAACGTTTTGTATCACATCCCGGCGTTCGTGAAGTCGAACGGGTTTCTCTCCAAGGCAACGAACGGCTGGTTCATGAGCAGCATCGTGAGTATCCAGAGCGGTCAACCATTCTCACCCACTATCGGCGTCAATCGCTCGAATTCAGGTGTCTTGCAGGGTGGCCAAGGTGACCGGCCCGACATCAATACGCCGGCCTTGATTGCGAAATACTGGAATCCGGCTATGTGTACTTCGCAACCAGGACAGCCAGCGGCCGGCAGCAATCCGTGTCCCTACGTCCCGATCCCATACGACCCCAGCAAGGTGATTACCGGTGATCCGAACAATTGGATCAACACTGCGATGTTCTCGCTTCCACCGGCTTGTACTGGACCTGGGCTGACAAATTGTTCGGACACTGTTGGGCAGTTGGGCACTGCTCCACGTAATAGCCTCACCGGGCCGGCCGAAAGGGATTGGGACTTTTCACTGGTGAAGGACACCAAGGTGGGATTTCTGGGAGAGGCCGGCATGGTGGAGTTCCGCGCCGAATTCTTCAACGTCATCAACCATCCAAACTTTAGCGGCGGTATGCATTTCAGCACGCAAATTTTCGGCGGCAGTCAAAGTGACCCGTCTATAAGTAACATCCAACCGTTCTCGGAACAGCCAATCCCTGCGCGGGTCAACGCAGAAGTCCAGGACGGCCAACGGGAGATCCAGTTTGCTTTGAGACTTGAATTTTAGATCTTGCAGGATTGAGGTTACTTCGCTGCCTGAACGCGCGCGGTCCCGCAAGCTTTCAGATCTGAAACCGGTTTTATAGGCCAACGTGCGATCAATGGGAACGAACCTCAGGACTCCGGGATCCGGCACAGGTTATTCTCATTCGTGCTTTGCTTCTCGCAATCCTACTCAAAGTGGCTACAGGCAGTGTTTCTCTGGAGGCCTGATCCTTGTCAGCAGCACGGCCAAATGATCGCGTGCTATAAGTGCCCAGGCAACCGACGAGAAAATCCCTGTTAATAAGGAGATCAGTTTGGCTCCGCCACAATTCCTGCAAACGATCGAAGACACCGGCTTAAGCACGTGGCTGCGTGAATCGGATTCACCCTTTGCATTTTATTTCATCCTGCTGTTTCACACGTTTGGATTGGCACTGTTGGTTGGAGCAAATGCAGTCGTGGATTTGCGGTTGCTGGGTGTTGCGCCCGCCATACCGCTCGCGCCGCTCAAGCGATTGTTCCGCATTATGTGGATCGGCTTCGCGATGAATGCAGTAACTGGCGTATTGCTGGTCATTGCCTATCCGACAAAGTCACTAACGAACCCAGATTTTTACGCAAAATTGCTGATCATTGGTTTCGCCGTGTGGGCCATGCACAAGCTCAGGAAGCAAGTATTCGATGATTCGAGTCTGAGTGAGGCGGAAATGACGCTCCGAGGTGCAGCATTGGCAAAGTGGTCTCTCTTCCTATGGGTCGGCGCGATTACGGCGGGCCGATTGTTGGCATATACATACAAGTATCTGACATTTCCGTCGTAGCAGGTTTTGTTAAGGGGTCCGCAAAATGAATTTTCCACATTTGCATCTTTTGCTGAATCATTTTCCGATCATCGGCACGACAGTCGGCCTTGGCCTGTTTCTCATTTCCCTCGTTGGGAAAAATGAAGACCTCAGGAGAGCGGGCCTTATTGTTTTCGCGGCCATGGCACTTCTGGCGATTCCAACCTTTTTTAGCGGGACCGGTGCGCAGGGCGCCATCAGGAAACTCCCTGGCGTTTCGGAAGCCTTGATCGAAAGGCACCAAGGCGCCGCCATGCTGGCGCTTCTCTTCATGGAGATCACTGGCGCCTTGTCCCTGGTGGGACTATGGAAGTCGCAGGGGACCTCCAGCCTGGCAAGGTGGAACGGGACCTTGACGGCCGTGCTCCTTTTTTCGGTTGTGACGGTCGGCCTTATGGCTCGAGTCGGGACCACGGGCGGTGACATCCGCCACCCTGAAATTGGGACAGGCCAGGAAGAACTGACGGAAGGATCGATCGTCTCGAAGATGGTCTCGCGGCTTGAGCCATCGCCCTCAAAATTTGCTGAGCTCATGACTGCCAGCAAGTGGTGGTGGGCGTTCATGATGGACTTGCATTTCGTCGGGCTGGCCCTGCTGATCGGCACTGTTGGAATCCTCGATTTGCGCATTTTGGGATTTGCCAGACAAATTCCCATTGGCCCATTGCACGAGTTGGTTCCCTGGTCGATGGCAGGATTCGGACTCAATCTGGTTACGGGAGTGCTGGCTTTTACGGGCATGGACCAGTACTACACATATGATTGGGCCTTCTGGATCAAAATGCTGGCGATCATGCTTCTTGGACTCAATGTAGCTGCGTTCTATTTGACCGGCGTATTTGAATCTGTTGAGGGTTTGGGACCTGGAGACGACGCGCCGCCTTTCGCCAAGTTTATCGCAGCAACCTCACTTTTCCTATGGTTTGCGGTCATTACCCTGGGCCGGTACATTCAGTCTTATTCCGATACGATTTCCGTACGTAAATAGAGGGAGGCGTAGAATTCGTTTTGCCCAGTCCAGACAAAGAGTTAAGATACGTGCAATTCTTACTCTTGCAATCAAATCCGCACTTTGTGCGTCAAGATGGCCACGGAGGCAATATGATGCATTTCAAGATCAGGAACGTATTGATTGGCGGAGCACTGTCGATTCTGGCCGTGGTATTGCCTGGACTGGTGTCCGCCCACCATTCCGTACAAGCGCAATTCGACATTCACAAAACGTTTACGGTCTCCGGGACGGTTGCAAAGGTGGAATGGATCAACCCCCATTCCTACCTGACCATAAACGTCAAGGATGCCAACGGCAAAGTTCAAAAATGGGCGTTCGAACTCGGTGGCCCTGGCGCGCTTCGCCGGGCCGGAATGAGCAGGGAGGATCGTGGCGGCCTGAAGCCTGGCGACGAAGTGACCGCATCGGGTTTGGCTGCCAAAGATGGTTCCACTACCGGATTTCTGCAGGAATTGAAACTTGCGGATGGCCGAGTGTTCAAGTTCGCTGCGGACCCTAACGGCAACTGAGCATAGAAAGGAGCTTCAGCATGACGCTTCAAATCCGATCTATAAGGACCATTGTTTGGGTCGTATTGCTGTGCTTGCTTCCCACAGCCAATTTTGCCCAAAGCAACGGCGGCCCGCGCATGGACCACGAGAACACCTTGCCCCCTACGCCGGTCGGTCCCACACCGATGACGCCTGACGGACATCCGGATTTAACGGGTCTTTGGAACGGCTTGGCAGACAATTTGTTGGGTGTCCCGAATCAAATGCACAATGTCGGCATCGAAGTTGGAACTGACACCACGCGAGATATTCATAGCGGCGCGCAGATTGCCACTTGGCCCCTGCAGAACCGCACTCGGCAGAATAATGAGCAGAACGAACGTGCCGCCACGCTCCTGAGGCGCATGGGATCCAATCGGCCGATCTACAAGCCTCAATACTGGCAGAGAGTGAAGGACTTCGACGCGAATTCCAATGAAGAAGATCCATCCAATAATTGTATGCCCGCCGGAGTTCCGCGCATGGGTGTTCCGTCATATATCGCCCAAACCCCCAGTTACCTGATCTTCATTTATCCGGGTCAGGGTGGTCTGATTGCTACTGCAACCAGCTATCGCATGATTCCCACCGACGGCCGCAAGCACACAAATTTGGAAGATTTGGATGGGACGTGGAACGGAGAATCGATTGGCCACTGGGAAGGCGACACGATGGTTGTCGACTCGATCGGCTTCAACAGCACCAGTTGGTTTGACCAGCTTGGCGGTTATTTCCACAGCGAAAACATGCACGTCATCGAACGCCTGCATCGCGATGGAAATACACTCACATGGACTGCGACCGTTGAGGATCCTGACGTGCTGCTCGAACCTTGGACAACGACTCCGCGCGTAGCGCTGTTAAATCCTGATCCCAAGGCGATATTGCCGGAAGCGCTCCCTTGCAGCGAGAGAGATTTCGCACATGTGGTTACCAAGGAACATCACTAAAAAAAATGTCATGTTGGGGCCCCAGCAGCTTGTGCGAGGAGGCGGCATGCTTACGCGAGCGGAAATGACAAAAGTATTAGTCCAAAGGGGCCTGATGGTCGCGGCACTTGTGGGACTTTCGTCCCTAGGTTCCGGTGGGCAAAGCAACAACTCCAAAACAAGCGCTGGCCCAAAAACTGCGTCAGCCGGATCTGCGGACGACGCGTCGAAAGCGAATAACTCCGAAGTTGCCAAGACTCTGAAGGCTGCTGCTGAAGCTGTAGGGCTTGCTCGATGGTCGGGAGTAGGGGGCCAACACCTTCCGGAAGTCGATGTAATTAATACGATGGAAGTTTGGGGGAGTGGCACCACATACGGTCCCGGTCAATCGAACAAGCCTGGAGAACCATGGCAGGCGTATAAAACCGAATATCACGCTGCAATCGGTTACAATCCGCCGGCCATGCGCGTGGAAATGACGCGCACCCCTGGCACCGGCGATACCACACCTCTACATACGATTAAAGTCGTCCGAGATACTTATGCCTGGGATGAATCCGAGATTGGCGCAGGCTTGATCCCGGGAAAGGGGATCGCGACTCCCGCCTTGGCCTCGGCCAGCAGTCGCCTTCTCCTACTCTGGATACTTCCATATGGTGTGATAAAAGCGGCCGTGGCCGCGGGCGAAAGCACCAAGATCTCGACGGAGAATGGGTCCACGGTTGTTACGTTTCCCTTGAGTGGCCAGCTTGCCGGTGTGCAGATCAAAGCGACGCTTGACTCCGACCACGAAGTCATAAAGGTCGAAACTCGATGCGACAATCCGGCGCTGACCGAGTTGGTTACCGAAACGGAATATTCTGACTACGCGGATCATGGCGAGATCCTGACCGACGTGAAGTCTCCTGGCCATATCGTCCGCAAGCAGGGCGGCCGGCCAATCATGGACATTCATGTGAAAATGCTGGACGCCAACAACCCCTATCTGGTCTTTCCAGTTCCCGAAAATGTAACGAAGGCGGCTGCGCACTAGCGCGCTCGCTCCGGTCGACAAGCCAAAGCGGCGGTGATCCTTCCGGGAGATGGTCGATTCATGTTTCTTCATCTTTGCAGGTGGCTACAGGACAATTCATTCATTGCTTTGATCAACGGCACGGCTTGGACCGCTGCGGCTCTTGAAATTGTTCACTATTTCAGTATGTTTATATCAGTGGGGTCGATGTTGATCGTGGATTTGCGTGTACTTGGCCTGGCCGGGCGCGGGCAAGACGCAACGCAGCTCGCGGACCGGCTGTTTCCTTGGATATGGATTTCGTTAACATTGAATTTCCTGTCGGGATTCTTCATGTTCGCGGGTTCAGCAATGTCTTATTACCGCAACGACATCTTTTACGACAAACTGGCCGTCATCGTCCTGGCAATTGTAGCGAGCATCATCGTTCAGCAAAAAATGAGCAAGTGGGGTCAGTTGCCGGCGATGCCCGCGGGGGCGAAATTCGTGGCCTTCCTTTCAATTTGCTTATGGATCGGAGCGATCATTGCCGGAGTCGAGGTCCCTGCTCTTACAGGCGTTGGATAGGCGACTTGAAGATCGTACGGTCGTATTTGCATCACGAATGTACGTGGGCGAGCCACAGGCATCACCGCCGGAGAAGGCCTGACCAGAACAGGACCCAACCAATCGGAGGTCTATTCGAATGGATGGCTCGTTAATTATTTTCGGGTACTGGTTGCAGAACCGGTCATTTGCCTTGGCAATTTCTGGTTCGGAATGGGCGTATCCTTTGGTGCAGGCAGTTCATTTCACCGGGCTGTCGATATGGGTGGGGACCAGCGCTATTGTTGATCTCAGTCTTCTCGGCGTAGGCCGAAAATCCTCGCCCTCTTTGCATCTCTCCGGCGCATTGGTCATCTGGAATTGGATCGGATTTGGCATCGCCGTGGTGGGAGGATTTCTTCTCTTCTCCATATCAGCCGAGACATATCTCGCCAACATCGCCTTCCTCACCAAGCTCGGCTTGCTGATTCCCTTGGCACTGGCCCTTCACGTTGTAATTCAACTAAAAGCATCCACCTGGGAGAAAGCATCGGAAACGCCTCGGGCAGCTAAAGTTGCGGGCTTCACAGAGTTGGTGTTGTGGCTATGTGTTGCCACGGCCGCGGTCCTGATCCCTTACCTAGGTTAGGGAATGTGAACCGTGAATGTAAGTATGTAAGCGTTCCAGGGTGAGAGCCCCACAGTTAACACTGTTGCCAAATCAACCTCGCTTTTGGTGCTGTCTCACGCCAAAATTATGTCCGGTTCCACAGACCTGAGGATTCCATTTCTGCGATGAAATGGCACCGGTAGTAACGGACATTGGCGCTTCGGCCGTCGCGGTACTTTTCGAGCAACGGACGTAGTGCCCGGATGCTGCTATTTGCCAATTTCCAGAAGTTCGAATGTGCTCGGCACGGGCTTTGGCCTCGGATGCGGATCTTTCGCCGTTGGCGGGACAGGACTGTTGCTGGCCGTCCCAATTGTAAAAATGTGGTGAGTCTTTGGATCCAAAGAAACCGTTCGCGCGCCGTAAATCGTCTTGACGTCGGCAACATGGCTGATCTTGTCGGGGGAATCGGCGTGGAAAACCTTAGTGACACCCGTCTTGCCGTCTCCGCTGTCACGGCAGGTGGCGAAGATATTCTTCGTCTCCGGGTCGAAGGCGACGCCGTCGACGCCGATGGCGATGGGCATTGACGCCAGGATCTGTCCATCGTCCGCGTTCATGACTTCGAGGATACCCGGCTGGTCACCTTCTTCGCCTCCGCGGCAACCGATGTACAGGCGGCGCGCTGACTGATCTATCGCCAGGCCTACGGGATGCGCGCAGGCTCCAGCCGAGTACTTATGTTTCTCCGTCAGCGTCTTCGCATCGTATTCCAGCACTTGACCTTTGTCTTCGAGGTCTTGAAAAACGTCTCCGCGACCATCCGCCGCCGCTGCCTCAGGATTGGCATTGAACTTCATGTGGCCAACAACTTTTTCGGTGACCGGATCCACCACGCTCAATTCCGCTCCATCGCCATTACTGACATAAACCCGCTTGGTATCCGGATCGTAAATCAGCGAGTCCGAATCGAAACTCCCGGTGGGGATGGCCTTGGTGAGCTTCAGCGTTTTCAAGTCGAAGACATATACCGTCCCCTCTTTTTCAGTCTTGTTGCCGGTCACGAATCCACGGTTCACATCATGAACCACCGCGACGCCGTGCAAAATGTTCATTCCCGGGATGTCGCCGATCAACTTGCCGGTCTCCTCATTCACCACCATGATGTGCGTACCGCGCGGAATGTAAACACGCTGCTGCTCAGGGTCGACCGTCACATAGTCCCAGCCGCCTTGGCCTCCGAGCTTGTAGGTCTTCAGTACGCGAAATCCCATGTCCTGCTGCGCCGCGTGAAACGATGTAGAAGAACAAAGTAAAAGCATGAAAGCCAGAGCGGGAAGCAAGGAAAGCCGTGCGTTAATCCGATACGTCTTCATACGAACGCCTCCTTATTTTGGTGTCTTTGTACCTGCTATCTTGATTGGGGTTTGCAGTCCGAGCTGAATTTGGTAGCGCCATCTGCGGTCCACAAATCTGTGCTGTCACCGCTAGGAGTGCTACATGACTTTTCCAGGGCATGTCTAGACTGTGGAAATTGCTCCGAAAGCAGTCAACCGCAGACGCCGCCGAGGTCAGCACCCCTGAAGTAAACGCTTCTGGCTTTCTTAGACCCATTTCGTGAGTTCCCCGCGAACAAACACGATCATAACGCAAGAGGACCGGCGTACTTTGGATTGGTGAGGATGTCGCGAATTGCGTTGTGATCCCACTCTGCATGTCTCGGTCGAGGCACCACCTGGCAGGAGAGTTATCGCATGCAATAGAAAGCGAGGCAAATAGGAAATTCAGGTCAAAAACCTGGATTCCTGTTTGACATTGACGTACACCGGGGTGTATTAACCCACCGTCTGGATCCATTTGACTATTACAAATTGAGCGTGCGTTTAATACCGCTGGTTTCGGACGCGATTCAAGAGTGGTTTTTATTCGGAGGGGTAATGATTCATTCGTCACGAAAGAACAATTTGTTCTGGCGGAGATATAGAGCCAACCTAGCGCTGGCGTTGCCGGTTTTTTTGGCGGGGCTCATGATCTGTATTCCTCTGCATTCCCAAGGAAATGCTGGCCGCATTCTGGGGGCGGTCGCGGATCAAAGCGGAGGTTCAATCGCCGGCGCTACTGTCACGATCCTCGATACACAACGAGGTCTTACACGCACTTTAATGACCGACGCGGCCGGGGAATATAACGCCCCCAACCTGCTTCCCGGCACTTATACCGTCCGGGCCAACATTGCGGGCTTCAAGACGGCCGAGCAGAGAAACGTTGACTTGCAGGTTGGTAAGGAAGTGCGCGTCGACTTAACCCTGCAGCCCGGCGAACAGATGCAGACGATCACCGTCACCGAAGCGCCGCCGCAGATCGAAACCAGCAACGCCACGCTGGGCGGCACACTGAGCAACCAGACCATCAACGATCTGCCGCTGAACGGTCGGAACTACGAGAATCTGCTCTCTCTTCGCCCCGGTGTCACGAATTTCGTGGGTGGCGGGGCTTGGACTCAGAGCACCAACGGAGTCCGACCGGAGGACAACGTATTTATTCTCGATGGATTGAATGACGACGAGGCTTATGCGGGGCTCAGCGTCGTCAACCAGGCTACCTTGGCGGGCGACGCAACCACGATTTTGCCCATCGACGCTATTCAGGAATTTAACACCGAGGAAAATCCCAAGGCAGAATATGGGTGGAAACCGGGGGCGACGGTCGTCGTAGGGTTGAAATCCGGAACCAACAACCTGCACGGAACCGCCTATGCTTTCGGGCGCAGCGATGCTTTTGACGCCCGCAATTTCTTTGACACGGCGCCGACTCCCAAGGCGCCCGTGGCCCTGGAGCAGTTTGGCGCCAGCCTCGGCGGGCCCATCAAAAAAGACAAGCTTTTCTTTTTTCTGGCTTTTGAAGAACAGCGCTATTCGGTGGGAAGCACATTCGTAACGGGCGCGCCAGCCACGTCATCGCTGGCGTCCGTCGATTCCAGTGCGGCCGGTTGCAGCGTTCTCACAACGGGAAATTGCCAGAACAGCCTCGTGGACGCTTGCAACGACGTCCTGGCTTCGGGCGGAACGATCGCGCCGATCAGTGCGCAAATTGCGGGTCTCTCCGCGGGCAGTTGCATCCCGCGGCCCACGAACACCGCTCCCGGGCCCAACGAGTCCCTCTTCCCATCCACTGGCGCTTCCACAAACTACGCGCTAAACACTGTGAGTAATAACCTGACCGCCAATGGATTATCAAAAATCGACTATCACATAAACGATCACCACAGCTTGAACGGCATGTTTTTCTTTGGCCAGGATAACGGGAATTTCAATGACGCGCCGAACGAGGTTCTGCCCATCTGGGATACGGTCATTCATGTGCGCTCGGTCGTGGGTACGGGAAACTGGACATGGGTGCCCGATTCCAATCGGGTAAATGAGCTTAGAGTCGGTTATTCGCATTTTTACGACAGCTCGTTGAGCGCGGACGAAAACGTGAACCCCCAAAGCTACGGGATCAACACCGGCGTAACCACCCCGCTGGACTTCGGATTTCCGGTGATTCAAATCCAGCCTTTTCCGCTCAGCGGATTCCGGCTGGGCGCGATGTGGCCCAAGGTTTTGGGCCCGGAAGGGGTCCTGCAGGTCGTGGATCATTATTCGATTTTGCACGGCAAGCATGCGTTCAAATTTGGGGGGGAATTTATCTCCAACGCGTTTACGGGAACGATTACCACGGACGCCAAGGGCTCGGTCCGCTTCTCGTCATTGGAAGATTTCCTGACCGGCACTCCGGCAGCTTCAGGATCCAAGATCCTGGTCGGAAATCCGCAGCGGAATCTCCACAATTTTCAGTATGCGGCCTTCGTCCAGGATGATTGGCGAATCACGACCAAGCTCACCTTGAACCTTGGCGTGCGCTACGAATTGGACACGGTTCTGACGGAGGCCAACAACCTGGTCGGAAACTTCGACCCCTCGGTGGGTTTGGTCCAGGACGGCCACGGTATTAGTTCCCCGTACAACGGCGATCACAATAATTTTGCGCCGCGTTTCGGACTGGCGTGGGACATCCACGGCAACGCGAAGAACGTGGTTCGCGCCGGGGCCAGTATGATGTACCAGCAGATGCCCTTCGCCGTATTCGTCGCGCCTGGTAACGGCAACGGGCTGTTTACGATTCCGACGGGCGCTACGATCATCACCTGCTCTTCCGGATGCGGGCCGGGGAGCGCCGCGATCTCCACTCCGGGCACAGGGACGATTGGGGTGACCGCCGTTAGCGTTCCTGGGGGGCCGGGCTCAGCTCTGGCTTCGAACTGGATGAACAATGGACCTAACACGCCGCTCTTCGCCGGCAACACGATCCAGTGCGGAGACGGTCTGACTCCGCAAGCAACCGGAATTCCCGATCCCTCGCCATGCAACGTCGCGGCGATTGACCGCAATCTTGTGAATCCCTATGTTACGACCTGGACTTTGGGAATCGAACACGCCTTCACAAATAACCTATCGCTGGAGGTGGCCTATGTCGGCAACCACGGTTCGAAATTGATCGGTATTCAGGACATTAACCAGCCGTCCACAGGGGCGGGGTTTCCAGGGCCGGGGTCCGCGTCTGGTACACCCCTGGGCGAAGTGGCCTGGTGCAACGGCAACATCGCAACGCCCACCAGCCCTTATGCTTGCGATCCCGGCGACGCCGATCCAGGGCTGGAGCAAGCTGGACGACCCCAAAATGCTAAGTTCCCTTATCTCGGGTACATCAATCGAATCTCGAATCTCGACCTATCCAACTACGAAGGACTTCAGGTGACATTCACCCAGCGGCCGGTCCACGGATTCTCGTTCGAGGCAGGCTACACATATTCCCACGCGCTCGATGATGTTTCGAGCACTTACCAGGCCCTGATCCCGTCGGACAGCACCAATCCCAACCTGCAGTATGGGAACACGGACTTCGACATCCGGCACAGATTCACGCTGTCGGCGAGCTACCGTATTCCGGGACGATCGGGATATGCGCAGATGCTGCAGGGCTGGCAAATCAATTCCATTGTGACCATCGAGAGCGGCGCGCCATGGGGACCGATGGATATGTCGAACGACTTCAGCGGAACGGGCGACGTCAACAACAATCCCACCTATGGCCAGCGCTGGGATTTTTCCGGGAATCCGAACGATTTCAAGGCTGGCCGAGCCGTGTCTCTGCCCTGCTGGTCCGGGTCGGGCGCGTCCGCGATTGGAGGCTGCACGATCGCGTCGGAACCAACTGCGTGCATGACTGCTGCCAGCGCGATTGGAACCGGGGCTGTCAATACGCTTAACAACGTCGGCTGCTACGTTGTGGGCAATTCGGTGTTGATTCCGCCGGCGCTCGGAACCTTCGGCAACGTCGGCCGGAACGTGTTTCGCGATTTGGGCTACCGTGGCTGGGATATGTCCGTCAGCAAGGACACAAAATTCAGGGAGCGCCTCACGGCTCAGTTCCGGCTGGAGGTGTTCAACATTCTTAACCATCCGACGTTCGGCAATCCATGGGGTCCCTATCAGTACGGAACCAATGATCCATCCACGGGCGCTTCAGGAAATTTCGGGTGTGCCTGCGTGACGGCGGACACCGCTGCCTCGAACCCCGTACTCGGATCGGGAGGCGCCCGTTCGATCCAATTGGGGCTGAAGTTGCTCTTTTAGCCCCGGCTTGCAGTTGCAGGGGCACGACGCTCGTGCCCCTGCGACTGCGCGCCGCAATTCTTCTCCTACAGCGGAATGTTGCCGTGCTTTTTCCTGGGGTTGGAGTCGCGCTTGGTTTCGAGAGATCGCAGGGCGGCGATTAATTTCATGCGCGTTTCGGAGGGCTCGATCACGGCGTCAACATAGCTTAACAGCAATAATCTCGCCTCAGCGCAGTAATGCACGGGAACGCCTGCAGATTTACAAAGAAACTCGTAATGTGCTGATTCATCAGTGTCTTGGAATCGAATCCAGCGGCACGCCGAAGCCTCGCTGGGGCTGCTGTGGTCGCAATACTTATTGAGCCTCGGGACGGAGGAGGATTAGGATAAGCGAGCCTGGAGTCCAACTCGAAAATCCTGGTTAATCTGTCTGCTCCAGAGGAGCCCGAGCATGGCCTGCAACTTCGCTTCCAATAACATCCAGTCCCCTGAATTGCGAGACGCCGTCAGCAAGGCCGTGTGCGATGGCATTGGCGGGAAGGCCGGGGATTGGAGTGTCGTTATTTACCAAGCGCCAGATTACCCGGCGTTAGCAATTAGAATTGAGGGCCCGAAAGGCTTGCACTGGAGCTGGACTTTCTATGAACGGGAGCAAGGCGCGGATTTTATCCGGCAGAAGGTGGCTGAAGGAATTGCTGCTCAAGCGTCCAGCCAATAACGCTCCATCGAATCCCCTGAATTTCCTGTCCGAGCTATCGCTTCCAGCAGAATCTAATCGATCAAGACAAGGCGGGATTTGACGCCTCCCGGCGGCCAGACTACCATTCGGTCCGCCATGCCAGAACGATTCTCCGCCGGACTCCAGGTAGAGCCCGCGCCGAGCCTCCGCTGCAATTCTGACTGTTCGTTGCTCAATTCGTTAACTCTTGATATAGGTAGTGTTAATCTGTTTCAGACCCTGGTTTCTACCGATCTCGTTGGTCCACCGGTCTCGAAAATCGTTGCCGATCCTCCAATCACTGCAATAGCGTGGTAGGGTTGGTCGGTTATGTAACCGTTTGATTTTTGATACCGGGGGCAAAACGTCTGCGCGCTGTGGGAATTCTGCAATTATCCGCAGTGAGTGCCTTCGCAGTCGGACGGTTTGGCCAGCGCTAACTCAGGCCACGGGGGAAATATGAAGCAAAGTCGGATAAGTTTCGTTTGGCTGTCTCTTGGCTTTGCCCTTATTTTTGGGATCCTGTCGCTCGTACAATCGCGCGCAGCCGCCGGTTTTCGGGATTTTACGAAGCCAGTCCATATGACGGTGGATTGGAGCAGCCGGCATCTGGCCTACTCCGGGCGGCCCAGAGGACCGTACGCACGTATCGCGATGCAAGACCCGCGCTATCTGCGCCATCTCATACTCTACGCGAACCGTAAGGACTATGGCGACCGCGACGCCACTTCTGGCGAATTGCCTGGCTTTCGCCAGCCTGACCCGATCCGTCGACACGAAGCATCGCCGTTGAAACGGGATTGGCAGTTTTCTCTAGGCGCCAATGCGCGTACGGGTGACGGTAATCTTGGTTATTCATTCCCAGCAAAATTTTCGTTCGATATAAACGCCACGCCGAGCTGCACCAATGATTTCGTTGTCTTCGCTACTGGTCTAGCTGGATCCACTGGCGGACAAGCCAGCATCGTCGCTTTAAACGAACTTTATTCAGGGAGCGGCGCGGGTGGCACAGGAATCTGCGGCACTGGCCAGCCCTCAGTCATGTGGGCCTACAACACGAACCTGACAGGGGATACTACCGGAGTGACTTACAGCTCTCCCGTTCTGTCGATCGATGGGAGCGAAGTCGCATTCGTCGAGACCGTCAGTGGTGGCGCAATTCTCAAGATACTGAGGTGGGTCTCAGGTCAAGGTACTGTTAGCGATGCGGTGGCTCCCACGCCGATCACCTCGGGCAACTCTTGGTCTACCTGTCCCGCTTCCGGTACCGCTTGCCTTTTCAGCTTAGCTTTCTCCAATGGCGCCACTGACTCGATTTCTTCGCCTTTCTACAATTATAGCGATGACACTCTATACGTTGGAGATGATAGTGGAGTGCTTCACAAATTCACGGGAGTCTTCTATGGGACTCCGGCTGAAGTGACGTCTGGAGGGTGGCCGATTACGATCGTGGCGAACAACTTCCTTACCGGGCCAGTCTTCGATAGCGTTTCCGGGAATATTTTTGTTGCCGATTTGCACAGATTTGGTGCTGGGACCACCGGCTTGCACTATGTACGAGAGGCAAGCAGCACAACCGGTGTCTGTGCGTCTGGGACGCCGCCCTGCGTCGGAACACCGAGTCTGACGGTTTCAGCCAATCGCCGAATCGGGTTTTATGGTGTCTATGATCCGCCCATGGTAGACCAAACCACGCAACGTGTCTTTGTATTTACATCCGATGATCCCAACAACCACGGCGCGGTGATCCAAGCGACCACAGCATTGGCCAATGAGGTTGATACGGCCATTCAGTCGGCCTACAACCCCATTTTCTCTGGCGCATTTGACAGCAATTACAAGTCCGGTAACTACACCAATGGATTTCTGTATGTCTGCGGGAATGATCCACTGGCCTTGTATCGCGTAGGATTTAATTCGTCCGGAGTCATGAATTCGACCTTAGACACCGGTAGCGTCAACCTCGAATTGAGTGGTGACGCAGGCCCGTATTGCTCTCCCATGGCCGAAATCTTGAATGGCACGAACGACTATCTTTTCTTCGGATTGGCCGCCCTCGGCTCACCGACTGGTTGCAGCAACGGCTGCACACTTGGCCTAAATCTAACAGGCATGACTTGGCCGCCCAGCATTAGCACATTTTCTATTTTGACCGAGACGGGCGGCTCCAGCGGAATTGTTGTAGATAACGTGGGGACCGGAGGGCAGGAGTCGAGCATTTACTTCGGACCGCGATCCAATAATTGCGTTAGCCCGTCGGGAAGCGGATGCGCAGTGAAGGCCACACAGTCCGGACTAAACTGACGACCCAAAGTAGCCAGTGGTTGACACACGAAATCTGTGACCAAATCCTGGAGAACTCCAGTAGTCTCAACGGGTCACTGCAAGACTTGCTTGCGTTTTATCTGGCGGGGTTTCAAAACCCAAGGCTTTCTTGGGCGCAGCGAAGAGACTGTGCCAGATTTCCTCGATTAGTCCGTTCCTTGCAGCCTTGTTGTTCGCCAACCTGTAGACGCCGCACCATACCTTTGACGGAACTTAACTTGTAAGCACAATACTTTTCACATTCGATGGCTTTGGCTCCCTCGGGCATATACGATGCCAAATGTTACTGGGCTGAAGCGCTGGAAAAAGCACCGCTTTGCACGAAAGTCCGCAATTAGAGGAATAATGGGGTTAACTCACTCACCTGAATTCGCATTTTGTCCTTTGGCAATTGGGTGTCGATTTTTGCGAGGAGGAATATGAACTTAAAACAGAAGCGCATAACAGCCGGCCGATTGGGTCTGATTATTTTTCTGACTCTGACTGGAATGCTGTACTTAGGATCTCAGAAAAAGGAAACGCACGCGCAAAATCAACTTCCGCAACATGTTCGGGTCTCCGCGATAACCGATTGGAGTCATCGCCATATCGTTTATTCCAGACCTTCCTCGGTCGAGCAGTCCTTAAAACTACAGGCGGAGCCGCGCTACCAACTACAATTGCAGAAGACAAATCCAAAGCCGCAACAAGGTGACGTAGAAACTAGATGACGGAACAGGCCACGGGCGAAGACTCCGACGTGATCTCTTATGATTAGAATCTTTAGGCGATTCATGATGCAGAAAGCCTTGCGAAATGTTCTTGGGCTAACCCTCCTTTGTTGTGCGTTGGCGAGCGGGGGTTGCGGCAACGTTTCACCCTCCGTGTTCTCGCCCAATGCCAGCCCAAGAATAGACTGGGGAGTGAGCCTGCTGAGTGGTGGGACGGTGGGAACTGGTCAATTCCCCGCTAAGTTCTCCTTTGACGTCAACGCTCCCCCGGACTGCAGCAACGATTTTGTCGTCTACAATACGAGCAGGAACGGCTCCTCTGGGTCAGTCGCCAATATCGTTGCTTTCAATGAACTTTATTCTACGCAAGGGAGTGTTGGCGGCTTGTGCGCTCAGAATGGACCGTCGGTGTTTTGGTCGTATTTTACGGGGACCGGCGTAGCCCAGACGTCTGTTGCCCTTTCGCTTGATGGCTCAAAGGTTGCCTTTGTCGAAAACGCCGGAATTGCGACCCTACGTATCTTGAAGTGGAAGGCGGGTGAAGGCTCGGGAGCTGGATCCCCGGCAGCTGTGGACCAGGATATCTCGGGCTCACCTTGGACAGCCTGTATGGCGGGGAACTCCTGTGTAGCCAGCCTCGCGTTCAGCGGGAACATAGGTGATCCCCGCTCGGCGCCGTTCGTCGATTACGCGAATGATGTTATTTACGTGGGTGATATCTTCGGGTCGCTGCATAAGTTTACCGGAGTATTTAACGGGACACCCGCCGAGGTGACCACCGGCTGGCCGATCAAGGTTAATAATTCAATTCTTAGCAGTCCCGTTTACGATTCCGTATCGGGGAATATATTCGTCGGAGATAGTTCGGGACGTCTCAGCTATGTTCGGGACACCAGCAGCACGGTGGGGTCTTGCTCCTCCGGCAGCCCCCCATGTCTCGGGGCAGCGACGCAGCAAGTTGGCGGAGGAGGGGGCCAGATTGTAGACGGCCCCATGGTGGACGGCACCGATGGATTTGTGTTCGCCGTAAACGGGACCGATAGCCTGCACAACGGAACCATTTTGCAGTCCAACACCGATCTGACCAGTGCAGTCCAGTTCTCCATCGGCGGCACAGGTACTGGGAGCCCGATGTACGACGGAGCCTTTGACCAAGCCTATCTCAACAGTGCAGCGGGCAACGTCTCAGGTTTCATGTACGTTTGCGGTAAAGACCCAGCTCATACTGATCGGCCAGCGATTTACCAGCTCGGCTTCACGTCAGCGGGTGTTTTGAATAGCGTGGGGACTCCCCTCGTGATGAACTCGACTTCGGATCTCGCAGCGTGCTCCCCAGTTACGGAGATCAATAATACGAGCTCCTCATCCGCATCGGGGGACTGGATATTCTTCAGCGTCGGAGATTATGCAGCCAACGCTGCCCCCATACCTACGTCTAGCAACTGCCGGAGCAGTGTTAGTGCAAACGGCAATCGGGGCTGCCTGGTGGGGATTAACCTGACCAATGCAGCTAATCCAGCCATAAATCCTGGAGGTACGTGGCCACCTGTGGTTGCATTCTTCACCTCGCAGGGCGGCAACAACAATGCGAACGCCGTTGCCTTGCCTGCCCGGAGGCCCGGAGCCTCAAGCGGGTTTATTGTTGACAATGTTTCTGCCGGTTCGCAGGCCTCGAACATCTATTTTTCGATCACCAACCTCCGCGGGCACCGGCCCGGGTCTGCCGAGTTGCAATACCACGGCCGGCGTGGGATGCGCCGTCAAATTAACTCAGTCGAACCTGAACTAACCCCAGGCGAGCGCATAAGGTGACAATGCACGTACGACTTTAAACCGCGTACGAGGGGTAACGATGCGACGCCTCCCGCGCACCCAACATCAAACGTATCTCCGTAGTCCTGACGGCCTGCTGATTTAATTACTGAATCCTGTCGCTTGTCATTCCGGATTACCATTCGATGTCGCCATGGTGAGAATTATGTAAGGACGTTCCGTAAACTGTCAGCACGGGGGAATGGTAGACTTTTTTCAACTCACTTCCACACGCCTGACATGAATCGGTTTCTTGGTAGCGGGATTCCGATTAATTTCAATTTCCGCTCCACAGGTATGATTCGTGCAGACAAGTCGTTCCGCTTCGACATCCATATACAACCTCCGTTCTATCATGGCGGCTTAGATCGTGTGCTCTGGTGTTACGATCAAGATTGATTGGACCGTTGCTCTCTTTGTCGCACTAGATCAGGGTCGTCGTGAGCCATTCTGGCGTTTCAGCCGCCCAGAAGTAAACTGCTTGCAAATTTACCACGTCGGATGCTCGACCCAAGCGCACGGGCATGAATATAACTCATTCGCAACAACAACATTAAGCGTTATGGGTTCACCAGGCCGGGTTCTATATTAGGGTGGGGCAGCGAAGTCACCATTCGGCTGAGCGACGACGAAGGAGCTCTGCGAAAGCGAAACTGTCGAAATTGAACCTTGGGAGGAAATTTTGAACGAAAATCGTTCTTCAAATGACGAGCGGGCGGAATCGGCGAAAGTCAAGAAGCCGTACAAGACGCCTACGATGCGGTTCGAATCGGTGTTCGAGGTCTCGGCTTTGTCTTGCGGCAAGCTTACGAGCACGCAAAGCGGGTGCAATTTCGTCCAGAAATCCTCGTAGTTCGAATCTCTGCCATGTTGACTAACGAACAAGCCAAGGCTTCCGTCGAGCTAGCGTGTGGATTGACGGCGGAAGTTGTCCGCACGTTCGGCGAGGTCCGTTTGCGCGTCCTCGGAACCAGCATGGCGCCTTCTATCCTGCCCGGTGATTGTGTCTCGATTCGCCACGCGGGCCTGCCAGAGATTTCGATGGGAGAAGTTGTTCTGTATTCGCGAAAGGGCCGGCTATTTGTTCACCGCGTTGTGGGCCGAAAAATAGAGCTCGCGGCGCAGGGCGTGGAAGAACTGAGCCTGATCACGCGTGGCGATCGTCTGCGGCACGATGATCCTCCCGTTTCGCCGGCGGAGTTGCTGGGACGCGTCGTTTCCATCAAGCGAAACAACCGGGACGTCCAGGCAACGGCCACGCAATCGAATCAGCAGGTTACTCGACTGCTGCGGGCTTCCGATCGCGCGACCTTTCTCTATTTGCGGCTCGCCTCATGCTGGCGTTCCATTTTGGGGGGGAGAACCAAGTGCCAGGCGCTATAGCGGCGGTGCAACGTTCCAGCGTGGTGGTCGAGATCGGCGGCCTTCCCATCCGACTGCGTTGCGACAATCCCGCGTTCCTGCAACAGATTGAGCGGCGCTATTCCGGCTACGTGAGCTCTTCGACCGATGCTCGTTTCGATTTTGAAATTGAGCTGGCCCCGCCGGGCGCGCTATCCCGGGACGAAGACGTGAGCGTAACCTGCGATTCGGGGCGCTGGCTGATGCGGCGCGGAGATTTTCGCGCCGAATGGAATCCTTCGACCGCGCGCGGGCGCATCCAGCAGACCGTCAATCCCTACTCGCTTGACTGCGTGCTGCGCATCGTGCACACGCTCCTGTTGGCCCGCGAAGGCGGTTTCCTGCTGCACGCTTCGAGCGCCATACGAAACGGGCGAGCCTTTCTTTTTTCCGGTGTTTCGGGCGCGGGCAAGACCACCATGGCGCGGCTTGCGCCTCAAGACGCTGCGCTGCTGACCGATGAGATTTCCTACGTGATTCCGCGGGATGGCCGCTACTTTGCCGTGGGCACGCCGTTTTACGGGGAGCTTTCGCGCGCGGGCGAAAACCTGGCCGCGCCCATCGAGGCGTTGTACCTGCTCGCCAAAGGTCCGGAAAATACGATCGAGCCGATCGTGGGCTCCGATGCGGTGCGCGGATTACTCGGGAATATTCTGTTTTTTGCCCGCGATCCGGAGTTTGTGGAACTGGTTTTCGGCACGGCCTTTGATTTCGTCAATCGTGTTCCCGTGCGCCGTCTGACGTTTGTCCCCAATCCATCGGTCTGGGAGCTGATCGTATGAAGAACGGTTGCTATGTGGCCCGCAGCACGGCCATTGCCGCGCGCCGGCTGGGCGACGAAACGATGATCATGTCCGCCACCGATTCCACATTGTTTACGCTGGACGAAGTCGCGTCCGTCATCTGGGCGGCGGCGGACGGCGTTACGCCCCTCGATCAGATCATCGCGAACAGGATCTGCCCGCAATATGACATCACGCCGGAAGCGGCATTGAAGGACGCGCAAGCGCTGGTCGCGCAGCTGGCAGCTCATGGCATCCTGCTGGTTTCGGACGAGCCGTTGGTCCGCCCGAACGAATTCCGCGCGGAGGGTGCATGAGCGGCTTAATGGCGGAAATGGCCGCGAAGGCCCTGAAACTGAATGTTCCGCTGAGCGTGCAGCTGGACCTGACCTATCGCTGCAATGAGCGGTGCGTCCATTGCTATCTTGACCATGACGATCACGGAGAAATGACCACAGCGGAGATTAAGGACCTTCTCGACCAGATGGCGGACGCGGGCGTCTTCTACCTCACGATCAGCGGCGGCGAGATCCTGATGCGCCGCGATTTTTTTGAGATCCTCGAACATGCGCGTCTGAGAACGTTCTGCGTCAAACTGAAAACCAACGGAGTTTTGATTCGAGAAAAGGAAGCGCAGCGCCTTCGGCAGTTGGGCGTCGAGGCCGTGCAGATCAGTATTTATTCCCATCGCCCCGAAGTGCACGATGCCGTCACAAAAATGCCTGGGTCGCTTCGCCAGTCTCTCGATGCCGTGCGTTTCCTGCGGAAGCAGGGCTTGACCGTCACCATGGCCAACGTGCTGATGATCCAAAATGCGGAGGATTATCGGGGCGTGCGGGCTCTGGCGGCCGAGTTGGGCGCGAAGTTCACGATCGACCCGACGATTACGCCCATGATGGATGGGGACAGGTCCATCCTGAATTTGAATGTGGATCAGGCGGCGTTGCGGGAAGTATTCCGAAATAAAGATCTGATCGGCAACGTGGAGGAGTTTTGCGCTCCACCCCGCGGCGTTGACGAAGAGGCCCTGGACATGCTGCCTTGCAGCGCCGGGCACACCGCTTGCTATGTCTCTCCCTACGGAGACGTTTACCCCTGTGTGCAGTTTCCTCTGCCCACCGGGAACGTGCGGCGCACCAAGTTTCTGGAAATTTGGCGCGATTCCCCGCAGTTCAAGGAAATTCGCTCCATCACCCTACGGGACATGCCGTCCTGCTCCCAATGCGCCCACGGCGCAACCTGCACGCGTTGCCCGGGATTGGCCTACCTCGAGGGCAACATGCGCGGGCCCTCGACCCAGGACTGTGAAAAATCCTACGCCCGCACCGGGATCCCCAGCGAAAATCTCAAGGCAAAGAAAGTGTCCTCAAGTTCCCTCCCGTCTTTGAATTTGGTTCAAATCGAAGGTCTACGTCCAGCCGAGGCGATGCTTGGTGGCAAAAAGTCTCAACCGAGTGGCGCTGGAGCGTGACGAGAGTTTGCGCGGTCTCCGCCTACCTCTTCGCCCCAGTCTGGTCTGAATCGCACATCCCTGGGGACTTGGAACTCGATGGTCCGAAATAAGAGTTTAGCGTTGATTTGCTTCTTTGACCACGCACGGATCGTTCCGCCGAGGACCTTGATCCGGGTTGCTACGCTTAATGTTCCACGCTTCAGTAGAGAACCTTTTTGGGCATCCCTGACCTGACAGGAAGTCTTTACCGCAGTTCACCAGTTGAATTCTACGGCGAACGGGAGAACTTCTCGATAATACGACGAAGCGCTCGTCGGTTTGAGAAGTACGTGCTGCTTGACCGACGAGCGCTTCACTTAGTTTACCGGCTGTTTTTCCGAGCAATCGCTATTGCAAGGTCGACTGCGTCAATTTTACCGCGGTATTTGAGGTCTGAACGCCGAAATAGATGCTGGACGCCTGCGCATCCGCGCTGTTGTTATCCACAATGATTCCGCTCGTACCGGCGCCCTCGGTTGCTGTCGCGCCAAGGGCGCTTGAGCCATTTATGGGAGGAAATGCAGTGGGAAATGTATTGATGTTATATCCGACGACGTTGGGCGTCAGCGCGGCCTGTGCGCTCGCGAAGAGCTGATCGGTGCCTCCGTTCAAGAATTCAGTGCTGGGCGAGAACTCGGCAGCGGTGGAAAATGGGACCGTAAAGGAGTTGGTTGCGGCACCGGAAGTCATGACGTGTCCGGTGCCAAATGTAATTCCGTAGAGGGTGTCCATCGTAGCAGTACTGTCTAGCGCCCATTCATAGATCAGCCAATCTGAGGCAGTGACGCTGGAAAAATATGCAGCGTTGAAAGATGGAGCGTGCAGATTAAAATGCCCTCCTGGACCCAATGTCGCCGTACTTATTAGACTCAAAGTTGTTCCTGATACTTGGGCTTGGACCAGAACCGAGGGCGTTCCTGTTCCCGAGGAATTTCCACTCACGACGTAAATGTATCCGCGAACCACGTCCACCACGGGTGAGTCTACAATTCCTCCGGTTGCTCCGCCACTTCCTACCGTCAACGGGGAGCCCGTGAGTGGGACCCCTGCAGAGGTAAGTCCATAAAGGTTGCCATCCGAGCATCCGAAAAAAACATTCCCGACGCCATCTACAACGGGGCTGGTCATTTTCGCCCCCACGCAAACGCTGAGCGCGCCATCCAAAATTCCAGCGGGCCAACTGAGATCGAAGCTCGGTTGCGGGTTCCCTCCACCGGTGCAAGCCGAAGTTGTACAAAATACGTTTTTGATGCGATACAGTACGCCCTGGTCGTCGCCGACGTAGGCCACATCATCTCGATAATCAACGAACGGAGACGACAATGTGTCGGTGTTAAAAAGCGCGACACTCGTTGCAGTTCCGCTTCCAGCAACCGGAGCACTACCTGTAAAACTGGCTACCGTTTTGGGCGACGTTACGGTCTGTAGATCGCTTACCACTCCGTCGCCCCTATGTGGGGCGAGAACTGTAAAATACGAAGTATCTGTGGCCGGATCCGATTCGATGAAAGCTACCTTGGTCCCGTCTAGCGAAAGAGCTGGAGACGTTGACACAAAATTCTGCGTATCGGCTTCGATGGCATACGACCAGATCACTGTAGCGGAGACGCCGTCATCTACGCCGGTAACCGGGGTCCGATTGCATAGTCCGGACGTCCCGCTATAAAGATTATCGAAGCCCACGATGTTGGGCTGCCCTGTGGTGGCATTCGCATTGACGGGAAACACGACGAAATCGTTTGCACAATTCGCGGAGGTAATCGAGGCGTCGGCATTGAAATTGTACTTTGCCGGGAACATGGATGGTGCAGTTGTCCCGGAACCCAAACTAATACTCCAGTCACGGTGGAAGCCGGTTTGTGTGCTGTGGGATGGCTGGCGATCTCTTTCGCGGTGCCAATCCCGCCGCGCCGCTTCCTGCCAACTGCGGATTGCCCGCGGATCGTTCTGCAAGGCGATCATGGATTGAATGGGGCCGAAGCGAGGGTAGACAACATGGCGCCGGCTCCAGTCCTGCACGATGCCGTTCGGATGGTCCTTCTTTTGATCCTTATCTTGATCTTGATTTTGGCCATAAGCTCGCGAGACAAAAAGCGTAAGCGCACAAAGCACGGACACTGCAAAACAGACGGCGGGAAATGTTTTTCGCACGATCGATCTCCAATTGATCCAGTGCAAGGACTCGGCCGCTGGACGGTTTACTATGTGAATTTTAGCAAGCAGCGCGCCGGAGATTAGTGCCGCGTCCATTTGTAGTGCGTTAATTATAATAACCATCCATGCAACGGGTCTGAATGGAGTATTTGACGAACCGACGAAATAGCAAGACGCCACCTGCCCGCGCAAACGTCAATTGTCGCCGGTCTGTTTTGTCGGGCTCGGAAGAAGTAATCGGTGGCCGTCGCCGACATCCCATTATTCCGTAGGCCGGACTCGGTTTGGCCGGGGGCGCTGGCTAATTACCGTGTAATGGGGCGCTACTTTTATGGAGCACACGTGCCGTGTCCGACGCGATGCCCACACTTACTCCTGCGCGGATTGACGTCTCTAATCAGATGAATACTGGCCCAGAGGCGCACTGTGCCCTATCCTACGGGAGTAATTGGATCGCTCTATCTTCCAGGAAGGATCCAACCCGTGACGATCGGACAACGTTTACGGACATTACGTGAGGACAAAAAGTTCTCACAACACGAGATCGCAAAAAGAACCGGGTTGCTTCGCTGTAACGTTTCACGGATTGAAACCGGACGCGCCATGCCCGCCGTACGCACTCTTGAAAAACTGGCACGCGCGCTAGAAATTCCACTTTACATATTCTTCTACGACGAGAGGAATCCGTCGAAACCGCGAAATACACCCAAGAGGGAAGCCGCTGGCGAGGTGTTGTGGGGTAGCGAGGACAAGGATGCGCAGGACTTACTAGAGTTCTGTCGTTTATTCGGTCGTATGAAACCGGATAAACGGGAACTCATATTTCTATTGGCTGAAAAGATGGCCGGGCGAGGAAAGTATTGATCCTAGAGTAGGCCGGCCGTTTGAGGCCCGTCACACTGACGCCGTTGCCATATCGAGATGAGATGCAGTTTCGTTTCTCTCAGCTGGTACGCAGCGTCGATTTTCGCCGTAATTTTCCACGTGTGCAATTGGGGTTTCACTTTTCCCGATTCAGCTGAAATTCTAGAGACGCGCTATCCGTTTCGTGGGTCGTCCTCCATCGTATCAGGTAGATGACCGGAAGCGATTGAAATCGCCTGTTGCCAGATTGAAATTTTTCGCCTTGATCGCATAAAGCTTCTGTTTGGGAGCCGCAAGGTTTGGGCCCGGAGACTGATCCACCAGGCCTTCGAAGGTCATCCCCGCCTTCTGCATCACTCTCTCGGAGCTCAAATTATCGGGATCGCATCGCGCTTGAATTCGAGCGAGCCCGAGTTCCCAAAATCCGAATTGCAAGAGAGCGTTAAGCGCCTCGGGAGCCAATCCTAGCCCACGATACCGGAGACAGATGTAGTAATTGACCTCTCCGCAAAGATTCTTGAAAACGATGTGGGGGAAACCACAGTTACCCACAATTTTCCCTGTTTCCTTCAGTTGAATTGCCCACGGGCCGATACCGCGTTCGCGGTATTCCCGAAAGCAATAGCCAAGGAATTCCTGCGCTCGAACTTCCGCACTTTGCGCTATGCAGACTTCTTCCCAAGCGATTATGTCTCTCAGATCTCGCTGGTCAAACATACGCAGCGCAAGACGTTCAGTCTCAAGTACTCGTATCTTCAGCTTTCGCTGTCTCGAGGTCATAGGAATCATGCGGCGAACTCGATTCCTCAAAGACTGTATAACTGGCCAGAGCGGAAGGTTTTTTATTCGGTCTCTGAAAGCCATTCGTGGGTTTCCGATGAAATGAACTACCTGATCTTCCTAATCGTTTCCGTGTCCGTGCTCGCCGCGCAACTGCTCGTCGCGCAGTAGCTGGAACTGATCACAACCTCGTCGGAAGCGTACGGCCGGAAAGCGTGCCGACGACTGTTTGAACGGTTCCGGGATTTTGCTGCTTGGCGCTTTGCACGCGGGTCGCGTCGTTCCCGCAGCTCGGTGTTGCTGCATTGCGCGAGGACCGAGGCGGAAGAAAGCAGCAGAACAGCACTGCAAAAGAGGTATTTCCTCATCGCATCCCCACACAATTGATCGTGAGCGCTCCGGGCGTCACTACCGCGCCCGTGTTGTTCTCGTACTCCGCGTGAATCGAGTTCGCGGTCATCCACACGGAGGGTTCGAGGATGCCTTTCGTGGAAGGCCGAAATCCCGACACAGCGAACGGTTCCGACGTGGGCGTGCAGGAGACGGCGTCCGTCGAGGGGGCCAATCCCCTGCAGATTCCAGTCACGGAAGAGGACTTCGCCCCGATCGCGATCGAGACGGTCGGCATCGTGATCGCCACGAAGCACACACGCGTCATGCCGGTCCCAGCGACTCCGGACGCGGCTTCGACAGTCCAGTTGGTTCCGTCGCAGCGCGCCGCCACTTTGTATGTGCCCCCGCCAGTGATCGTGGCTCCCAGTGAGTTTGTGGTCGAGTCCATGACTTCGGCGTGCGTGCCTTCTCCGGCGGAACTGCAGGCGGGTAGAAGCGCGAACGCCCCCGGAGGATATTGCATGAGAAAACTGTGGAATCCTACCGCATCGATGGTCATCGCACCCAACCCGTCCGATTTCGCCACGTCCGACTGAGAATAAATCACGCTGAATGGTCTTTGGCCGGTGACCGCTGGCGGAACGCCTCCCACTTCACCGCTCGAATTTTCGATTTGATCCAGATGGATATACATGTCATTGCCTTGCAAGGGAGCGGTCAACAAAGCAACGGTCGAGGAAGTCTCGGTGTCCTGCTCGCAATTCTTCAGGTTCATTTGACCAAAAATCACCCCGCTGGAATTGTAGAGAGAAAAGAGCGGGGTGATGCCGCCCTGCCGGTAGCACCAGTCGACATCCCACAGGCCGAGATTCCCTCCGTCCGCTTCCAGGAGCGCGCCGCGGCGATTGAAGAACACAGCCTTCATATCGGCGAAGACGTGCGTGCCAGCCGCCCCGCCCGCTCCAAGCAGATTTTCCGGCATGTAGACTAGCGGTGCCCACGTCGAATCGGTGACCTGGTTCGGACCGCCGGACCAGTACACGTGATCGAAATGGAGCGGGTTTCCCCCTGAGCCCGTCGCTCGGAACATCATGTCCATGCCGATCAAGTCGCCCGCATTGTCAGCGTTGGAATCGAAAGTATCGTAACTCCAGGTCGCCTGATAGGTGTCATCGGAGAGCCAAAGCAGCCCGCCGTTGGTTCCAGAGCTGCTGACCGAAAGATGTTCAAAGAGGGAGTTCGCAAGCCCGTTCGTGTAGATGCAGGGACTCACGGCATAGCAATAAACCCCCGCGCTGGTGTTAAACCCGAACCCTCCCCCTGAGACCGCAGCCCATGATCCGTCCCAGTTCACCGGAGTCGGCAACTCCAAGGTGTCGAAAACCGCAAGCGGCCCGGCCTGAAGGAGTTTAGTGTTGGTTGGAAGTTTGAGATAAGAGTTGATGATGTAGGCTTGCACACCACCACCGGGCACGACGGGAGGGATGAACACCGTCCCTCCAGTATAGCCCGGAGAAGTGTAGTTGCTAGAGTTGGCCGCCGCCAGAATCGCCGGAACATCATCGAACACCGCCTTCGCTCCCGTGACGTTCTGGGAAGCCACGTTGGCCACGACGATCGTGTTGGTCCCTCCGCCGCTTTTGACCGTCGTGGTCAGATAATCGTTGGTTGGTGATGTGGCAGTGCAGATTGCTGGTGTGATATAGGATGGAAAGTTCTGGTTCCCGAGCAGCGTTGGCCCGTAATCGAAAAATGAATTTCCCGGAGCTTGGTTCCCGGTCTGTTGAGTTGGGACGGTAACCCCTATCACTTTCCAAGAGAAGTCACCGGGCCGCTCCGCGCAGACGTAATTCTTCCAAGTTCCGGGGACAGAATCCAACCAGATGTGATTCGCAGTCGCGTAAGCTACCTGTCCGCCCGTGGCCGACGACGCGTCCCTCAGCCTTGTGTCGAGCCCGGTGTTGGTGATCGTGAAGGAATTGCGTGCGTTGTTCACTGTGGCCGCGTTGAACCAGCCGCTGAACTGGGCGTTGCTGCTGCCGCTAAGGTGAATCATCGCGCCAACAGCAAGGTTCTGAGCGCCCCCGGTACATGAGGATGTGTTTACGGTTATCGTGGCCCCGGATCGGCTCATAGTGGTGACGGTGCATCTGTTCATGCCGAGGTGGAGAAGGCCGTTCGTGATCGTCGCGGTCGGGCTCGGCAGGCTCAGTCCGCCGTGCTGATCCGCCGCAACAGACCGATAGGAATACGTTGAACCACCCCTTGGGCTGGCAACGAGAAGGTTAACCTGCCCAGGAGAAGTCACGGTCCCCGAGGTAGCCAGGTTGGGAGAGATAGTTGGTGCCTTCGGCATCCGAAGAATAACAGCCCGTCCGCACCCGTAGATGGTCATGCCCCAGCCATTTGAGAACGGTGCGGAGGTCGTGATCGTCGTGGACCCTTCCAAGCAGTTGGCTGTGGTCGTCGGAACGCCTCCGGCATTGAAGTTTAATGCCCCAAATGCTCGAATGTCGGCCCAAGGATTAGGACCGCGGAAAGAAGACAATGGCAGCCATTGATTATCGACCGGACCGCAGCGGTACTCGACGGTGCCCACGAACACAATGTCCACCGGCGTTGTCGCCGTTCCCGCCGAACATGTGGAAGGCAACGAGGCGGCCGAGCGAACCCGATTCGCCGCGCCGCCCTGCGCGAAGACCTTCGCGGTGAAAACCAAAAGCAAAAACAAAACAAGAGCCGTTCGCTTGATCATTTAGTTTTGCCTCTTGATGAGCCAAAACGCGCCATTCGAATAATCCGCACACTCGGAGTGACGTGATAGCATCCGGCACAGTGACGCAAGCAACAAAATTCCGACATTTCCGCATGTGACGGATCAACCTGCACTGCCACTGAAACTGGCGCTGGACGCAAGTGATGCGCAGCGGGCTTCCGCGCATCGCCTAGGGATTGCGGAGTCCGTGTGAGGCCATGCGCCGTCTCTAGGTAGCTAGTCATCGGCTCCATGCGGTACCACATATACTATCGAAATGACCAACGGGGGCTTTTGTAGTTTATGTTGAATCCTCAGCGGAATCCAGATTTCCGCGGGCCGCCTCCGGTGTGCTCAGTTAAACATCTCGGCGCCGGTTCCTCCAACGCGGTCACGGCTGCCTGATCGAGTTCTGCGCTGGTGGTGAGTTATTCTGGTCGACGCGCGAGTAAGAGCCAGTGTGGCCGCGTTGTCGCAGACGCCAAGCGATCGTCGGAAACGGATAGTGTAGAATGCCATTCTCGTGGCACTCCCCGATGCAAACCCAGGTCGAAATCGAATTCCGAGCGAGCGCCCCACGCTCGAAGGCCTCACGAAGGTTCTCGAGGCGATTGCCGGCGACTCGAGAATCCCTCCGAATTTCGCGGCGTGGATCCGCGACACCCTGCGGTACGGCGGCCGAAAGATCCGAATCCTCCGGTACCTCCAGACGCACACTCCCGCGAATCAAAGACCGCAACTGATCGATGTTGGCGCGCAATTCGGAGCCCTCGCGATTTACGCGACGCAACTCGGCTTCCGCGTCGCGGCCCTCGATTACGGAATGTACGCGGCGGCGTTTCGCGGAACCGTCGCTGATCTTGGCGTGGATTATCGCGAATGCGATCTCGGGTGCGAGGCGCTTCCCTTCGCCAGCAATTCGTTCGACTTCGCGACGTACGCGGACGTCATGGAGCATCACGCATTTTCGCCGAAACGCGTGCTGGCAGAAATTCATCGCGTTCTCGCACCCGGTGGTCATCTAATCCTGGTAACGCCAAACCATGCATCCATCTACAACCGGATCAAGCTTTTATTCGGCGGTAATGTCTCCGATGATTTCGATTATTTTTTTAACACTGCCGCGGACGCGAAGACATATGACGGTCACCACCGAGAGTTCACGGACACGGAGGTCAGATTGGCGCTCGAGCGAACGCATTTCCGAGTCCTCGATTGCCGCGTGGTTGATGACGATCTCGAATCGCTGCTGTACTACTGGCGACGCGTTGGTGGCCCGAAATCAGCTTCCGATTGGCGCGATTTTGTAATGCGTTTCCTCGGAGAATTGTGGTCGGCTTTAGGCATCCCATTCGGCCGCTGGATTTGGGCAGTGGGCGAGAAAAAGTCTGCGGAGTAGGTCGCTCGTTGTTCATGGAGCAACCATGTTCCATTCTGCGTGCGGAGCATGATTTTAAAGGAATTAGCCGATTGCCGGCAGGTAACAGCGACGCGGGACTCTCGTCGAGAGCTTTCTGAAGGTTGATCACACCGCATGGTTGACAAAGAAGCTATCGGGTGAAACTGCGTTTACCAGGTACTGATCGAGTCATTTGTAATCTACGGAGCCTTCTCGAGCGGCAAGTTCGTTCCGAAGAGGGCATCCGAAGAACGCGATCCGCGTCGCCGGTGACCCAAATCGGGAACCCTAGTCAATACACGGCACAAATTGTAACTTCGCCTGAAGTTAATTCATTCTGTCGGTAATAGTGTGTACGAATCAGCAAACAGCAAGGGCCTTGTGGGGGAGTGTGCCATTTTAGAACATAGGGCGTGCGCAAATTGCTTTCTTATCGTACCGCCTTCATGTTGCTCGCTTTAATTGGATCGAGTATAGCTGTCCAATTCTCGGCGGGACCACGTGCGGAAAATGCCAACCAGCCGCTTCCCATGATCAACGATTGGAGCATGCGACATGTCCTGTATCCCCTTTACGGCACGATGAGGGCAATGCTCGCAGCGCAGCAGGACCCGCGGGCGCAGCTTGGCTGGCGTCGGCATCTACCGATGCGAACTCGGTGGGCCGGACGCGAATGGCACCCCGATCGGCCAGAGGACAACCGTTCCGGGGCTAACCGTGACTGGAGTATTAGTTTAGGCAATGGCGGAACGCCGCTCAATATGTATCCCGCGAAGTTTACTTTTGACGAAAACGCCCCAGTAAGCTGCGCGAATGATTTCGTCGTGTACCCAATCGCGGTGAGCGGCAGCAGTTCGCAGCCCAACCTAGTAGCGTTCAACAACCTCTATAGCGGAACGGCGGGGGCTAACGGGGGTTGCAACCGGACACCCAGCGGAACCGATTCCGGAGTTGCGGCGACAGTCTATTGGTCTTACGACGTCAATGGTATCGGCGGGGCGGTCCCGACTTCTCCCGCTCTCTCGCTCGATGGGACCAAAGTGGCTTTCGTCGAATCGAATGCGGGGCTTCCAGCGCATTTTCACGTGCTCGCGTGGAAAGCCGGTGACGGCCGGAGTGCAGCCAATCTGCAAAATGTCCTCCTCCCCACGACGATCAACACGTTTGTTGCTGCTGCGCCCGCTTCAGGTAGTGGCACTGCCACCGATCTCGCACTGGGATCGGCGACCGCCGGCTCCGACACGCTCTCTTCACCGTTTGTCGACTACAGCCGAGATGTGGCTTATGTCGGCAACGATGCCGGAATGCTCTACCGCATCAAGGATGTCTTCTGCACGGTTAATACTGCCTGTTCCGGATCGAGCAAGCCGGCGCCCAGCATCGATACGAGTTGGGGTTCCGGCGGCGTCGTTATGGTTGGCCCTGGATCATGCGCTGGCACGGCAAGCTCGGAGCTGACCGGCGCCGTGCTTGACTTCGTCGATGGCAACGTTTTTGTAGGATGCTCGGACGGAAACCTTTATGGATTCAACTCCAGCGGGCAGGGGTTGTCACCCCCGTCGGTGACGGTAGGGGATGGCACGGCTAGCAAGACTTACGGTGGAATTGTGGATCCTCCGATAATAGATATCGTGAACGGATTCGTCTACGCGGTGAGCGGGTCGGCAAATGGCGGGGCGTACGGAGCATTGGTGCAGTCCAAGACCGATTTGAGTTCGTCCGCAGTGGCGCAAATCGGAGCTGGTAACCAGTGCAATATGCATGCGCCCACATTTAGCCACACGTACTTTTCAAACCCAACGTCGGCTGGCGCCCTGATTTACGTTGCAGGCGCTACCGGAACAGTTAGCCAGCCTTGCAATCCCGGCTCGTCGATAACCGGAAGCATCTACGTTTATGGAGTTACGTTGGGCACGGGCGGAGTAATGACCTCTGGGACTCCGGCATATAGTTTTAATCTTGGTGGAGGACCCGGAGCCGAGTGGGCGCCGATGCTTGAATTTTACAACTCAACGACGGCCACGGACTGGCTCTTTGCAGGCGCTTACCAGGCTGACCAAACAAACCTGGGTTCGATGAATATCACGAGCGGATTCCCCGGGGGAATAAGTGTTGTCACAGAAGGACTCGGCCCAAGCGGAATGATTGTGGATAACGACAGCTCCGCGGCGCAGGCCGCCAATATCTATTTTGCATCTCAGCAGGCGTCAGCAACTTGCACGAACAATACAAACCTTAGCGCCGTCGGCGGGTGCGCGGTCAAACTGACTCAGGCCGCTCTGCAATAGACAGCCAGTTGGCGATCTGTCCAGCACGGATTAATCTTGATTATTCACGAGCCTGCCCCCCGCGAGTCATGCCGCTAAACATTCCGCGATTCTCAGTCCAGTGGAAGAAGGCGTAGGACTCGATTCCATGGATGCTGACAATTCAGCCAACGAGACTTTGAAACTCGTCTCCCGGTTGGGTCAGCCCCTAGCCAGCCCACGCCAGATCTTTTCTTACCCGTAGCGTCTCAACTTGTCGGTTTTTAGTTGCACATTGCTGCTATTCGTAGCAGATTATCCGCGCATGAATGAAGTGTCTGCCAACTCTGCTCAGCGGTTGACTGCAGCTGTCGTGTCAATTTTGGCTGCGGTGTGGTTCTGTTATGCTGGCGGCGTCCACGCGCTGGCAAGCCACTACACAGCCTCGACAAACCCTGAAGACTGGGAGCGCGCATCGCGCATCGAGCCGAGGAACGGGGAGATTTGGTATCTTCTGGGGCGTTACCGCCAACTCGATTTCGATAATGCGGACGTTCCCTTGGCCATTTCCTATTATCGACGTGCGATACAGCTCAATCCACGGTCGCCTTATTACAAGCTCGATCTAGCAAGTGCGCTTGAGATGTCGGGAAACAACGGCGAAGCCGACAGTTACTTCCGTGCTGCCCAAGCTGCGTACCCGATTTCTGCCGAAGTTTCCTGGAAGTATGGCAACTTTCTTCTTCGCCAAGAACGTTTGCCCGAGGCGTACGCGGAAATCCACCGCGCGGTGATGGTGGATCCCAAAATCATTCCCCTCGCGGTATCGCGCGTTTGGCATAGCGACCCAGACGTACGCGTCCTCCTTGATCAAGTATTGCCGAATATAACTGAGGCACACTCGCAGGCCCTGGCGTTTCTAATCGATGCGAAGGATTCCGGGGCGGCGCTCGAGGTCTGGCATCGGATGATCACAGAGGACCACAAGACGGACCCGAAATGGGCATTCATGCTCACCGACATGCTGGTTTCCGAAAATAAGTTTGATGAAGCTGGGATAGTTTGGCGCGAAGCTATCGGTTTGAACGCAGGTTCCATGCCCCCGAACTCCGGGAATTCGCTTGTATATGATGGCGGATTCGAAAAGAACATCTCAGGTGGCGGCTTCGGCTGGCGGCTGGATGGTGTCGCCGGCGCAGGCTTTGATTTCGACTCGGATGAGAAGCATTCCGGCAGTCGTTCAGCACGATTGGTCTTCGACGGCACCCAAAATCTATCGTATGTAGGTTTACGCCAATTGGTCCTCGTTTCTCCCAGTACCCCTTATCATTTTCAAGGATATCTGCGTACCGATCAAATTTCGACCGACAGTGGGATGCGATTTGAAATCATAGATCTCAAAGACCCGCAGCATTTGGATGTGGCTACCCAGAATGAGACGGGGACACTGCCTTGGACCCTCGAACAAATTAATTTCACCACCGGACCACAGACGCACCTCATTACCATTCGGCTCGTGCGAAGGGCAAGCGAGCGCCTGGATAATAAACTCCGCGGCACGGTCTGGATCGACGACGTGAGCCTTGAGCCGGTCAGCCAGAAGTAAGAGGGCAGAAGGGGAATGGGTGACCGTCGGATGGGAACGGTTCCAAGTGCGAGATAAGCGCTCGAGACAAAGACTTCCAACGAAGGCGGTCCTCACGCAACCACAGCCATGAGCTTCCTACGCGTCGGGATTTGCGTTTTGGCTGCTTTCGCTGTGCTCGCTCACGGAGCGGTCGAACCGTGGTCGGAAGCCGTGCTCGAGATTGGAGCTGCTGTTTTGCTGCTCACCTGGGCCGGCATATTCTTGACGAACAAGGAATTGAAATTGGTTTGGAATCCGCTTCTGTGGCCACTACTCGGTTTCTGGCTCGTAGTGGCGTTCCAGTTGGCAGTTGGCATTTCCGCGGTTCCATTCTTGACGTGTATCGAATTGCTCAAATACTCGGCGCTAGTGGCCTTATTTTTTCTTTGCGTGCAGTCTTATAGAACTCGAACCCACTGGCGCAACTTTGTCTGGTTTCTGCTGAGTCTCGGGTTTGCGGTCTCTTTGTTCGGCATTTTGCAGCATTTTACATTCAACGGAAAATTGTATTGGGTGCGGGAACTGAAGTATGGCGGCATCCCTTTTGGCCCCTTTGTCAACCGCAATCATTTTGCCGGCCTAATGGAGCTGCTCATACCTCCCGGGCTCGCCATTGAAATCCTCGGTGCGGAAAAGCGCGACCAATTGCCGTTAATGACCCTCTTCACGTTGCTCCCGATCGGAGCATTATTTCTGTCAGCTTCCCGAGGCGGAATCATAAGCTTCTTGGCGGAGGTGGGGTTCCTCACAGTTTTGATCGTTGCGCACCGGAGAGAAAAGAAGGTGTTCGTCGCTGCCGCTTTGGTCGTAACGCTGGCTGCGATTTTGGTTTCCTGGCTGGGTATTGGCGCCGCGCTCGATCGGTTTGCCACTTACAAGAAACTGGAGACCAGCGAGGGGCGCCGGGTGGAAATGCTGCATGACACTCTCCATATTTTTGAAGCGCATCGGATCTTGGGGACCGGTCTGGGCACTCTGCAGGAAGTTTTTCCGCTCTATGAAACGGTCTATGACGGTTTAGTCGTAAACCATAGTCACAATGATTATGCCGAGGGCCTCGCCGAAACCGGCATTGTCGGTGGCCTTTGCGCCCTTGTGTTCCTGCTGTACCTTTTGGGGAAGTCCTGGAAGATTCTCAGCGTACCGGGGGATACGCGAAGCTTCGCTTATCATGCCGGCGCGCTAGTTGCCTGCCTCGGACTCCTCGTGCACGCGGGAGTTGACTTCAATTTTCATATTCCATCAAACGCGCTCATCTTTCTCCTTCAGTCGGCATTGGCTACGTCTGTATTTCCGGCTTTACCTTTGCCACGCAGGACGTAAAACTTCGATTTTCTGACCCTCGCAAAGCGGAGTTCCCTGGCCAAAGGTCATGAAATCGTTGTTTCCGGGCGGATACCAGTGCAGAACCATGAATCTTTGCCAAGAAATATTCTTGACTGACCGAAAGAGTCTGTATAATAGCGGGCGCGTGGGGGAGTATCTATCTTGAGTAATCTAAAGTTCCAAGGCGCACTGCGCCCCTCTTTCTATTTGTCCATCCGAATGGCGCTCTTAATTCTTCTGACCGCTTCACAAGTCTTTTCTCAACAACAAAAATCACCTCCCGCTGCGAGTACTGCGTCGAAACCGATGAATGTGGTCGTTTCAGAGACCAATGATCGGATTGCTCAGCTTGCTCTTGCATCGGATGTGAAGCAGAGCGATTACGTGATCGGAAGCGGGGATCTATTGGGAATCGAAGTCTTTGACGTTCCGGAGCTTACGCGCGAGGTTCGCGTAAACGAAACGGGTTACATTTCGGTGCCGCTTATGCCTTCGAAGGTTCGAGCCGGAGGTCTCACACCCTTTCAATTGCAGGATAAGCTTGCCGAGTTGTTACAGACCAACGGGCTTGTATCGACGCCTCAGGTAACCGTTTCTGTAAAAGAACAACACAGCGACCCAATAACAGTGATTGGGTCGGTGAGAACGCCGATGGTGATCCAGGCAGTACGCGAAACGACACTCGTTCAAGCCTTGTCGCAGGCTGGCGGCGTGTCCGAGGACGCAGGCAATACCGTAATCGTTACGCGCTCCAACCCGAAGGCCTCGGCGGACTCGGATGATATATCGGCGCCATCCGCTCCGCAGACTTTTACGATCAATTTGTCGGACCTCCTTGATTCAGGTGACTCGCGGTTCAATATCCCACTGGTCCGGGGTGATGTAGTTTCGGTTCCCCGCGCAGGCATCATCTATGTCGTTGGAGCAGTCCAGAAACCGGGCGGCTATATCATGCAAAATGACCCGGACCGCATGACCATGCTGAAAATGCTGTCACTCGCAGGCGGAACGACGAGCACTGCGAAGATGAAAAATACAGTCATTCTTCGGAAAAATCTGCAGACTGGCAAGCGGGACCAGGTTCCCGTTGACCTGAGTAAACTTATGAAGCTGAAAACCCAGGATGTCCAGATGCAAGCCAATGACATATTGTTCGTGCCTGATAGCAATGGTTTGAAGGCTTTGCATCGCGCAGGCGATATTGGTGTGACCCTCACCGAAGGGATCGCGATTATCGGTGCGGGGCGAATTTAGCTATCTAATCGCCATATTGAATCTGTTTGATTCATTGGAGCTTGTGAAGAATTTATGGACGAGACAAACAATCTAGCTCCTCGAGAACGATCCATCACCCATTCAACAGACTCTCTTCAGCATCGTTCCCCGTTGCTTGCACTGGATATCATGGCGAGGGAACCCCACCTGCTCGACTACCTGCTAATCTTGCGGAAGCACCAATGGCTGATTGCTTTTTTCCTGCTGGCGGTTGTGTCGATTGTTACGATTTCTACTTTCCGAATGCAACCCATTTACGAAGCGACCGCACGAGTCGAAGTTGACCGCGACACCCCTAATGCGTTTCGCTTTGATTCGGAACAGGGTGACGATTACGCAGACACGGAAGACTACATCGTCACGCAGTCGAAGATTCTTCAGAGTGAAACTTTGGCGATGGAAACGGTTAAATCCATGGGGCTTGATCGTCTGCCGCAATTTGGGGGCCAGCCCGGTAAACCGGAGAATGCCGCGCCTGTGGGCAGCGATGCCAGCCTCATGAGGCCGCCGGCCCTCGCCGCTTTTCTAGGCGGATTAAGCGTTAAGCGGGTACCGAGCTCACGGCTGCTCGACGTGACGTTTGAGACGACCGATCCTGTCCTCGCAGCTCGCGTAGTGAATGCCCATCTGAACAACTTCATCGAGCAGAATTTTCGCAGCCGCTTCGAAGCTGCCACGCAGGCATCGAACTGGATGGCTGGACAACTGAACGAGATGAAGATCAAGGTTGAGAACTCCGAAGACGCGCGCCTTGAATATGAGCGCGATAACCAGATTTGGGCAATTGACGAGAAAAGTGACCTCAGCTCCGAGAAGTTGGGCGAAATGGAAAAGCAATTAACTGACGCCCAGGCCGACCGCATCAACAAGGAAGCGGTTTACCAGCTAGCGCAATCAGGAAACTACGACGCCATCGCTGCCGTTCGAGATAGCTCGGTGATCCAAGACATCCTAAAACAGCAGGCCACGCTGAGCGCCCAGTATACGGATGCCGTGAATCAGTATGGGCCGAAGTACCCTAAAGTTTTGAGAATCCAGGCTCAAATCAAGGACCTCGATCAGATGGTCGACCGCGAAAAGTTGAATATCGGCAACCAGGTGGAGGCCGACTACCGCGGCTCGCGTCAGCGCGAGCTTCTTTTGAAGGAAGCGCTTGACGAACAGAAGAGCGAAGTGAACCAGACCGCTGAGAAGCTCGTTCAATACAACATTCTGAAACGGGAGGCCGACACCAATAAACAGCTCTACGACGGCATGCTCCAGAAACTGAAAGAAGCGGGCATCACCGCAGGGCTTCGGTCTTCCAATATCCGGATTGTGGACCCTGCCCTCATTCCGAGTGGGCCCTCCCGTCCCAATAAACCACGAAACGTGCTAATGAGCATAGTTGTCGGCCTTTTCGGAGGAATCGCCTTAGCGCTACTTCGCGAGTATCTCGATAACACCGTAAAGACTCCGGACGACGTCGAGTCGATCGCACACCTCCCTTCGCTAGCTGTCGTGCCTTCGCTAACTAACTCTAGCGGAAGGCGGCGCGGCCGTTTTTCAAGACTCTTCAAGACCCCGGTGGTAACGTCAAAAGACGGCCGTGCCGAACTGATTTCGCACAACATGCCGCAGTCTCAAATGTCGGAGGCGTTTCGCGCGCTGCGCACCTCCTTACTGCTGTCGCAGGCAGATCATCCTCCCCAGATCATCATGATGACCAGCGCGTTGCCCCGTGAGGGTAAGACTACTGCAGCGGTCAACTTGGCCGTGACTCTCGCTCAGCTCGGTGACAAGACTCTGCTGGTGGACGCCGATATGCGAAAACCCGGAATCAATCGAGCGTTAAGTTTGGTGGACGGAAAGCACGCCGGATTAAGTTCGTACCTCGCGGGCGTTTCTTCTTTGGACTTGGTCACCGTGCCACACCCCGCGATTACGAATCTTGAGGCAATTCCGACTGGACCGATTCCTCCGAATCCAGCTGATTTGCTTTCCTCGCGCCGGTTGACGGAACTCATTTCCGAGCTACGTACTCGTTATAAATTTGTTGTGATCGATACTCCCCCCATTATGGCAGCCACGGACGCCGTAATTCTCTCGGTTCTCGTGGACGGGGTCCTGCTGGTGGTGCGCAGCGGAGAGACTCCCAAGGAAGCCTTCATGCGCACGCGAGATTTGCTCGTCGGCGTTAAATGTCACATATTAGGGGCAGTGTTAAACGCCGTCGATGCGAGCTCGCCCGACTATTATTACTCCTATCGATACTACCCGTATTCATATGGCGGCTACGGTCGGGAAGAAGATACCAGGAAGTCGCGAAAGGGCCGACGGGACGCAGCAGAGGAATCGCACCTGGGCCAGGACTGAACAGCGATCAGGAGGACATGCTTGGTATATCTCATCACAGGTGGCGCGGGCTTTATCGGATCGCACCTCGCGGAGCGTCTCCTCGAACGCGGCGATCAGGTCCTGTTGATGGATAATCTTTCCACCGGCAGCATGGAGAATATCCGGCACCTCAAGAAATATGACCGGATGCATTACTTCCTCGAACCCCTGGAAAACCGCCAGCTTCTGGCGGAACTCGTCGACGAAGCCGATGTCATCTTTCATCTTGCCGCGGCGGTGGGTGTTAAGCTTATCGTTGAAAGTCCGGTGCGGACCATTGAAACGAATGTCAACGGGACGCAATTGGTCCTGGAAGCGGCTTGCAGAAAACGAAAGCTCGTTTTTGCCGCTTCCACGTCCGAAGTGTACGGGAAGAACACCAACATTCCGTTTCACGAGGATGCCGACCTCGTGCTTGGCCCCACGACTAAGGGGCGCTGGAGCTACGCCGCGTCGAAAGCCCTTGACGAGTTTCTCGCACTCTCCTATTGGAAAGAGAAGCGCCTGCCGGTGGTTATCGCACGCCTCTTCAACACCGTCGGACCACGGCAAACCGGGCGCTACGGCATGGTTCTTCCCAATTTTGTGCGGCAGGCTCTCGAGGGCACTCCGATTACCGTTTACGGATCTGGGCTGCAGTCCCGCTGCTTCTGCGATGTGGGCGAGGCCGTGGAGGCACTCCTGAGGCTGGCTGGGACGGAAAACGCGGTCGGCGAAGTCGTCAATGTGGGCAGCGATCAGGAAATCACCATCGAGGGCCTTGCGCACCTTGTGAAAATGCGAACCGGGAGTTCCTCGCCCATCGAGTACATCCCCTACGATCAGGCCTATGAACCGGGCTTCGAGGACATGTTCCGGCGCGTACCCTGTCTCAAAAAATTGAAACAGCTGACTGGCTTTCACCCCACCGCCAAATTGCCCGAGGTGATTGACCAGGTAGCGGCCTATCAGGCCAGAAAGAAAGAGTTTGTGGGCATGCCAAGAGAATCGGCGAAGGCCGCTGTCTAAGGTATTAGTTATGCCTTGCCGAAGCCATCGGTAACCCGCAGTTACAAGAACGGACTAGCTTGCCCGACCGAGAGGAGTCTCTGGCGGAACCCATGTGCGAGTGGAAGTATGAGCCGATTGCGGACCGATGAGGCCCTTCGTGGCGATCGAATCGCCGTCGATCCTCCGTTCTCGCGCATAGCGTTGTCGGGATCCCCGATCTTGGCCGCAAATGAGAAACTCCTATTCCTTCTGTTTCTCTTGACGCTTGCTCTGGTAAATCCCTGGGTGCGGGGCGACGGAGTCGGTTACTACGCATACATCCGCTCTGCTTTGATCGATCGCGATCTGCGCTTTGAAAACGATTATCTCGCGGCCAACGAATCTTTCGTGATTGCCCATGTCGACGCAAACGGGCGCCTCCTTCCCAACCTTTATACCAAGACAGGGTACGTCGACAATCACTTTTCGGTCGGCCCTGCGATTTTGTGGGCCCCAGCGCTCATCGCTGTTCACGGGGCCGTTCTGCTGGCCGATCATTTTGGAGCTCATGTAGCCGCGGATGGATATTCGCGCCCGTATTTGCTGGCGATGGCACTCACCACGGCCGGTTGCGGATTTTTGTCCCTGTTTTTCGCTTTTCGGATGACCCGAAAATATTTCGACGATCGCTGGACGTTTCTCGCGACGCTGGGAATCTGGATGGCGAGTTCGCTCCCGATTTATATGTATTTCAATCCCTCGTGGTCGCATGCCCAATCGGCGTTCACCGTGGCGCTGTTCCTATGGTACTGGGAGCGAACGCGTCTGAAGCGAACGTCCGGCCAATGGGCTGTTTTGGGACTTCTCGGCGGGTTGATGGGAAATGTCTACTACCCGAACGCGATCGTGTTGATATTTCCCGCGCTGGAATTCTTTTATCTTTTGCGAGCGAAGCAACCGGAATCCGGCCAGTTCATTTCTCCGATTCAAAAAGCAGTTTTCGACGGTGGACTGTTTCTCGCGACTTTTGTTTTATCCCTTTTTCCGACTTTCGTCACGCGGCAGATCATCTACGGGAACCCGTTTGAAACCGGCTACCCTGGAGTATCGACGTGGAATTGGACTAGTCCCGCATTGCTGAAGGTGCTGTTTTCTTCGGATCACGGGATGTTTAGCTGGACACCCATACTGATCCTCGCAACTTTGGGATTTTTCTTGCTCATTAAGCGAGATGCCTTCCTGGGAGTGGGTTGTCTCCTTACATTTCTGACCTTTTACTACCTCATAGCAAGCTACCCCGATTGGGATGGAATTTCCAGCTTCGGGAATCGCTTTTTTGTTTCTCTTACGCCCATTTTCATCCTGGGGCTTGCCGCACTGTTAAGTTCGCTTTCGAGTTGGCTGGGCAGGACACGCGCAATAGCGGTCGCAGGCCCTGTTCTAGCCTTGCTCATTACGTGGAACTTCGAGTTTATCTTTCAATGGGGTACTCATATGGTTCCCGCGCGTGGTGGGATTTCGTGGAGTTCCATGGTTCACAACCAAGTCGTTGAAGTTCCCCTGCAAATGAAGCAGAGTGTTGAAGCCTACTTTACGCAGCGCGGTGAAATGATGGATCATATTGAACAGCAAGACATCGAACAGCAAAAGATCGAAAAGCGATGAAAGTAACGACTCCGATGGAGATCGCGCAAACCGACATGGTGGCAGTTGCCGCAGATCAAGAGAATTGGACTTCTACGATTACGCCGCACCGAGGATGGCTCGACTGGCGTTTGAAACAATTATGGCGGTATCGCGATCTTATTGCTTTATTCGTTTGGCGGGATTTCGTATCTGTTTACAAGCAAACTATCTTGGGTCCGGCTTGGCACATTATCCAACCCCTCCTTATGACCCTTACGTTCACAGTCATCTTCGGCAAGGTAGCCAAGCTGTCAACGAACGGAGTCTCACCATTTCTTTTCTATCTGGTTGGTACCGTTTTCTGGAATTATTTTGCGAATAATCTGACTAAAACGTCGACTACGTTTGTGGCTAACGCACCTTTGCTCGGCAAGGTTTATTTCCATCGACTCGCCATTCCGATTTCGGTGGCCATCTCCAATGTGATCACCCTTGGCATTCAATGGGGGATCTTCTTGGTATGTTTTGGCTTCCAATACGCTCTAGGTGGTAATGCCCACTTTACCCGTTGGATTTTGCTGACGCCATTGTTTCTTTTGATTCTGGGGGGATACGGCCTTGGCGGGGGAATTATCGTTTCCGCTCTGACCACTCGTTATAGAGACCTAGCGAACCTGGTCACCTTTGGCGTGACGCTGGCAATGTACGGTACACCAGTGATCTATCCCTTGTCAGTCGTGCCGTCGCAGTATCGCTGGGTGATGCAGCTCAATCCTCTCACAGTACTCATGGAGGGATTTCGGCTGGCATTTCTTGGCGTGGGGTCTGTGGATCTGGCGCACCTCGCAGCCAGCTTCGGCATGATGGTTGTGGTGCTCGTCGTCGGATTGATGCTGTTCACCCATGTTGAGCGAATCTTCATGGATACCGTCTAAAAGTGAGAACTAGTTAGAAATATGTCTACGGTCATTTCGGTTGAAAATGTCTCGAAAACCTATCGTCTCGGCGATATTGGTGGGCGCATGCTGCGCGAAGACGTTGCCCGCTGGTGGGCGAAGTTTCGAGGCAAACCTGATCCACTCATCGAAATAGGCGACGAACACCATGCGCAGAAGATCGGTGACCTGTTTCTAGCACTGGATAACGTAAGCTTTGAGGTCCAGCAAGGTGAAGTGCTGGGAATCGTCGGACGGAACGGCGCGGGCAAAAGCACGCTGCTGAAAATCCTTTCTCAGGTGACATTGCCGTCCTCCGGCCAGATCAAAATAAGAGGCCGTATCGCTAGCTTGCTCGAAGTCGGCACTGGATTTCATCCCGAGCTGACCGGCCGTGAAAATGTATTTCTGAATGGCGCGATTCTGGGAATGACCAAGGCCGAGATCCGTAAAAAATTCGATTCCATTGTGGCGTTCTCTGAAATTGAGGAATTTATCGACACCCCTGTGAAGCGATACTCGAGCGGAATGTATGTGCGATTGGCCTTCGCGGTCGCGGCCCACCTCGAGCCAGAAATTTTGATTGTCGATGAGGTACTGGCGGTCGGTGATGCAAATTTTCAAAAAAAATGCCTCGGTAAAATGGGACAAGTTTCGCGTGAAGGCCGAACCATTCTTTTTGTGAGCCATAACGGCGCCGCGATTAAAGCCCTATGCAGCAAGGCAATGTTGTTAAGAGATGGTGCTGTGGCTGCGTCGGGCGATGCTGCGGATGTGATTACCCTATATTCGGCACCGACTACTTCACCTGAAAACTCAAGAGAATGGCCGGATCCCGCCAACGCCCCCGGTGACGAACGGGTGCGTCTCAGAAGCGTACGGCTAATTTCGCCAGACAATTCCGGCGTCATCACTGTGCACAGCCCGATTAAAATTGAATTCACCTATTGGAATTATGTTCCCGGAGCGGTGTTGAATGTGTCCATAGTCATTTACAACACCGAGGAAGTCTGCATCTTTGCTAGCCCATCGGATTTCGCTCCTCGAGCCGCCGGATTGGTCCGGCATATGGTGGAGATACCCGGCAATTTCCTGAATAACGCCTCCTATTATGTAAATATGATGGTTGTTAAAGATGCTTCGGTAGCGATTCTTATCGAAAACAATGTTGCCGCGTTTGAGGTGATCGAAGGTAACATTGTCGGTAATTGGTACGGCCAGACGCCAGGCGCTGTTCGACCTAAACTTCAGTGGAAGAGCGATGTTGTCGAGATGGACGAAATCGCCCTGTCGTCCGGCGAAGTGCGCAGTAAGTAAGGCCTCGGGCAGAAATTAGGATTGAGTTCGCTAATGGAAATCTTAGTTGTTGGTTCGTCGGGTCACGGCGGAGTAGTCGTAGACATCCTTGAAGTTAGCGGCAAGACGATTGCTGGATACTTGGACGATACGATCCCGATTGGCGAGCTTAAGCGAGGCTATCCCATATTAGGCAGGCTGGCTGATCTCAACGCCGTCTGCGAGCGGCGGATAATTCAAGATATCGCTTTGGCGATTGGCGATAATTGGTGGAGACGACAGGTATATACCTCTATAGAAGTGGTAAGAAAAGGCAGCTACCCCGTGATCGTGCACCCGACAGCGACTATTGCTCGGTCCGCTCAAGTTGGGGAAGGCTCAGTCGTGATGGCTCATGCGAATGTCGGCGCGCACGCTCGACTCGGAAGGTTTTCGGTCGTCAACACTGGAGCATCGCTCGATCACGATTCCGTGCTGGGTGATTTTTCGAGTCTTGCGCCCGGAGCATTTACAGGTGGACTCGTCAGGATCGGCGAATGTTCTGCCGTTGGTGTGGGGGCTGCTATTTCCGATCGAATAAACATTGGTTCTCACACGGTAGTAGGGACCGGCGCAGTCGTCGTTCGTGATATTCCGGATCGTTCTGTCGCTTTTGGCAATCCCGCACGGGTAAAAAGATCCAGAGCTGAGGGTGAACCTTACGACGGGTCTGTTCGAAGGTCCAGGTCGCGAGCCGAAACATCAAGATCCTGATCGGTCCGGAAAAACGGAATGAGGGACCTTGTCCCGGTTGCATGAATATGAACAAAACACAGAGAATCGAGTCTAAGTCCGCAGCATCCGACCTTGCAATATTTGGAAGACCTCCAGCATTTGTCGAGAAAGTTCATGTGGGCCGGCCAAATCTTGGCAATCGCGATCGCTTGTTTGAGCGCATCAGCGACATGCTCGACCGCAACTGGCTCACCAATGATGGTCCATATGTTCGGGAGTTCGAGCAACGCATCGCTCAGTTCACCGGAGTACGTCACTGTGTCGCTATGTGCAATGGCACGATTTCGCTGGAAATTGCCATACGTGCTCTTGGGCTGACCGGAGAAGTAATCGTCCCATCGTTTACTTTTGTCGCGACGGCGCATTCACTCCAATGGCAGGAGATTACGCCGGTATTCTGCGACATCGATCCCAAAACCCATAATATCGATCCGGTGCAAGTCGAGAGTTTGATTACGCCACGGACTACAGGCATTATCGGCGTACATACTTGGGGTAGGCCATGCGATATCGAACCTTTGGAAGCGATTGCGCGCCGCCGAAACTTGCAGCTTCTATTTGATGCAGCCCACGCATTCGGCTGCTCCCATAGGGGTAAAGCCATCGGTGGCTTCGGACATTGTGAGATCTTCAGCTTTCACGCCACGAAGTTCTTCAATACATTTGAGGGTGGCGCCGTCGTGACCAACGACGATGCGCTCGCCGCGAAGCTGCGCCTCATGCGCAATTTCGGCTTCAGCGGAAATGATAACGTCATCTACATCGGCACGAACGGCAAGATGACTGAAGTCTGTGCTGCCATGGGACTTACCTCTCTGGAAAGCGTCTCCGAATTTATGTCGGTTAATCGCCGCAATCATCTTGCGTACAGTCGCGGCCTGGCCGGAATTCCAGGTTTGAGCCTTCTGTCGTACGACGAATCCGAGATAGCGAATTGGCAGTACATTGTCTTGGAGGTGGAAGAGGGAGAGCAGTTGTTGACGCGAGACGAACTGGTCGAAGTGCTAACAGCTGAAAATGTCCTGGCGCGCCGCTACTTCTTTCCTGGCTGCCATCGAATGGAGCCGTACCGGTCTTACTTTCCCCATGCTGCGGCTGGTCCTGCCGGAGACAGAGAAACTGTGCCGCCGGGTAGATGGTGCTGCCGAATGGAACAAGCGTCAACGAGGAAGCGATCTCGCGAATCTGTGAAATAATCGTACTGGCCGTATCAAACGCGCGGACGATACGAAAGCTACTCCGCCGTCCCAACACTCCCCAACACTCGACTAGCGCATAACCAACGGGGATCCTGGCTCATCATAAACAGTGTTGTCGAAACTCGGGAGAAGGTTACCAACAGTGAGACTGTATATATCGAGCGCTGAAAGGCTAGGTTTCTAAGTGCATTTCTCGGAATCGGAACTTTTGGAACTGTTCGGTTCGGTTGGGAGCGATGTTCGCATTCATAAGTCTTGTGTTGTGATTGGCGGTAAACGGATACATCTTGGCTCGCACGTTCGCGTCGATTGCTTTTCGTTGCTCAGCGCTGGAGATCAGGGAATTACGGTTGGAGACCATGTACACATAGCCGTCGGAGTTTGTCTTTTTGGTTCGGGTGGGAATATCACGATTGGTGACTTCGTAGGAATTTCTGCCCGATCGCTTCTATATACCGCGACAGATGATTATGTCGAGGGTTATCTGACCGGTCCGACTGTGCCCGACAGATATCGAAAATTGACCACTGGGAATATCGTCCTCAATAAGCACTGCATTATCGGTTGCGGTTCTGTACTTATGCCCTGCACATTAGGTGTCGCCGCATCGGTAGGGGCACTTAGCTTTGTTAATAAGAATGTCGCCGATTTCGATATCGTCGCAGGGATTCCGGCGGTCACGCGTTCGTCCCGGTCTCGTAAGATTCTGGACCTCGAGAGACAATTGCGAGAAGAAGAGTCCAAAAGTTCTCGTTCCCGACAATAGTTCTTAACGTCTGTGAACGTCTCCAAAGTCTGAAGTTGTCCCGCCTTTAGTTGAAACCTGAAGAAGGAAGTAGCGGCTCTCGGCCCGGACTCGGATAGAGTCCGGGATGAGAACTCTTTTTAGAGAGGAGAGCCGCTATGGCCGACAGATACCAGAGCAGTGGGAAGAAGTCCACGAAGAAGTTCGAGGTGCTGGGAAGCAAAGAAGTGGCGGTGCGGTTACCGCTGCCGCTGGTGGAGGTGTGGGAGGAGTTGCAGCCAGAGGTCGAACACCTGACCGGGCTGGCGGGGTTGAAGATCATTCGTGCCGTGATCGAAGATGAAGTGATGCGACGCGTAGGGCCGCGCCACCAACCGGATGCGGCGTCGAGTTGCTTGCGATGGGGTCAGCAATCGGGCTACGTGGTGTTTGCTGGGCAGAAAGTAGCGGTGCAGCGTCCGCGGGTGCGCACGCGTCAAGGGGAAGAAGTGCAGCTGGACAGTTACGCGCGGCTGCAACACGACGGTCGACGGCAGCGGGCGGTGCGGGAAGGGATCGTGGCCGGGCTGACCTCGCGGAACTATCACCGTGCGGTGGACAGCGTGCTGGAGGGCTACGGGATCGAGAAGTCCAGTGTGAGCCGCCAGTTCGTGGCGGCCAGCGCGGCACAACTGAAAAAGCTCTACGAGAAAAGACTGGAGGAACTGGATCTGGTGGCGATCTTGATCGACGGGATTCATCTGGGCAAGCAGGTGTTGGTCGTGGCGCTGGGCATCGAAACGAGCGGGAAAAAGCAGGTGTTGGGACTCTGGCAGGGCGCGACGGAGAACACCACCGTGGTCAAAGAACTGCTGGAAGACCTGGTAGCACGGGGCCTAAACCCAGAGAGACGCTACTTGTTCGTGATCGACGGGGCCAAGGCACTGCGCGCGGGGATCGAGCGGGTGTTCGGCAAACGGGCCGAAGTGCAGCGCTGCCAGATCCACAAGCGGCGGAACGTGAAAGAGCATTTGCCCAAGAGCGCCCAGGGAGATACGGATCGAAGAATCCGCAACGCCTACGCGATGACCGGCTACGCGGAGGCCAAAGCGGAACTTGAAAAAATCTTCCGGCAACTGGAGCGCATCAATCCGAGCGCAGCACACAGCCTGGAAGAAGGGTTGGACGAAACTCTCACCGTGCACCGGCTGGGCGTGGGAGGGCTGCTACGGCAGACGTTGGCTTCGAGCAATCCCATCGAGTCGTGCCTTTCCACGGTCGAGCGCGTGGCCCGGAATGTGAAACGCTGGCGAGCCGGGGACCACGCGCTGCGCTGGACGGCCACCGGATTACTTGAAGCGGAAAAGAAATTCCGAAAGGTGAAAGGCTTCCGGGAACTGGAACTCCTGCAGCGCAAACTGAATCCGTTATTGACTCAGCAGGAGCAGGTCGCATAAGGTGCCCGAAGTCGAGAGCCGCCACTTTCAACTAAACCGGGGACAATTTCCCAAAGTCTACTCATAGGCAGTCACGTTGTCCAGAAGATGGCTGTCCTTTCGAAGGAAAGCTAACTCGCAAAGCCAAAGCACTCCATCTTTATTGCTGCGATTAATATCCGTAATGTCAACAACGCGGTATCCGACATCGTCCATCCATTGAACGACGCGCGCGATGGTGTTAGTATAAAAAACAGAGCAGATTACAACTTCCACCAAAAAAATCTCGGTCTTTCCAACCAAATCGGAAGCTCCTGCCAGAACTTTAAGGTCAAAGCCTTCCGCATCAATTTTTACCATATCTGGCAGAGGCGCGTTGCTGGATGACACGATTTCGTTCAGCGTTTTTACAGGAACCATGATTTCGGGAGCGTGGCTGCCCTCTGGCTGGGGCATGAACGTACTGCTATCATCGCGGTAAGATATGTTAAGCGGCAGACTTCCCGTAGAGTCGCTCGCGCCAGCATTAATCCACGAAATGTTGTAGCCTGCATCCAGAAGATCCTGAATATGTACCTTTAAGTTGTTCTGCGGTTCGACGAGTGTGTACTGGGCGTCCGGGAAAAACTGAATTGATTTTCTGGTCCAAAGTCCCCTGTTCGCTCCTACATCTAAGATGTGCCTAGGGCTAAAATCGAAGCGCTTGAGTAACGAAAAGAAGGTCTCCAACCCATAAGGAAGCTGCGGCGCGGGCGAAGGGGAACCATTAGTGCTGCTCTCAACACGAACCAGTTTATATCCGAACTTGCGTAAGGCACTCTGGACCAGTTGCGTCTTGATACTCATGCCGTGCCAGGACCCCAGAAGGACATATCCAGCGAGCCCTCGGATTTCCGGGCGGCTCTCTTGCACTTGCCATCCACCGTTCCAGATAATCTCGAGCACAAGCCGCGCAGTTTCGCCGCGATCTCCTTCCTGTCGAGTGAGCGTGGCCAAACACAAACAGAATCGAGCAATTGTTTCGCGAATTATAGCATGGTACGTAAAGCCAAGATGCTTATCGAGGCCCCTGAGCATTTGCGTAGAGGCGCGCAGCCTGCTGATCGAAGTTTGGGATGACCAAACGCCACCCGAGTGAACTCGATAGGTAGCCATTACCTCATCCATGAGGTGGATTGGGCCAGACCTAGCGGCCAGCGTGTAAAGCGGCCAGTCGCCTAGCTTCAGCTCTTGGAACCAATTCGGAAGCGCGCCAACGGAGCCATTGCGGTACATAGCCGTAGAAGTCATAATAAAGTTTTCTGCAAGTAGGTCTTCAATCGTGTATCTGCCGGCCTGACGCGAAGGAAATATTCCCGCCTTTGCGGCGCCCGATTTTTCCAGAACATGGTCTTCCCCCATCTCGTTGAGGATTTGTGCCCTATGGCAGCAGATAGCGTATTCGGAATGTGAGTCGAGAAAGTCCACTTGTTTCTGCAGCTTATCGTCACAGGTCCAATAGTCGTCGCCCTCAACGAGAGCTACGTACTCGCCCTGGCATGCAGACAATGTTTGCTCCAAATTCCGCATCATTCCCAGGTTCTTTTCCGGTAGGAGAGCCACAATTCGGCTAGGGTATCGGCGGCAAAAATCTAAGAGAATCGCGCGAGTTCGATCCGTCGAGCAATCTTCGCCGACGACAATCTCGTATTCAAAATTTACACGTTGAGCCATGATGCTTTCGAGAGTCTGCGCTATATAAGGCTCGTGGTTGTAGGTGAGCAGCATCACGCTGAGTTTCATACGAATTCCTTTAATCGTTGAGTCGAAACAGTAAATCATAACGTAAATTTGATGGAGATTGGCTGGCGTTTCCGATATGCTTCCTTGGGCGTTGCTGCGGATTACTCAGGCTTAACTGGCTGAGAGGGTTGCGTAGAATTATGCCGAAGGTGAGCATCGTAGTTCCGAACTACAATCACGCACGTTTCCTGCGGCGTCGTGTCGATACTATTCTCCACCAAACTTTTCAGGACTTCGAGCTTATTCTGCTTGACGATTGTTCCGCCGATGAGAGCGGCCAAATTCTCTCCTCGTACACTGCCGATCCTCGCGTGCGGTTAGAGCTCAATACCACCAACTCAGGGAGCACATTCAGGCAGTGGAATAAAGGTGTCGGGTTGGCTCGAGGAGAGTACGTCTGGATAGCGGAATCCGATGACTATGCTGACGCAAAGCTTCTGGAACGATTGGTAGGGGTGCTTGACTCTGGCCCGAAAGTTGTCTTTGCCTACTGCCGGTCGTGGCGCGTCTCAGCGGCGGATACGGTCGAAGGATTTGCGGATTCCTACTTGGACTATTTGCAAACGTCCCGGTGGACCGCCGACTATTTGGCTGACGGCTATGAGGAATTTCGGCAGTATTTCGTGCGTCTTAACATCGTTCCTAATGCCAGCGCCGTAGTTTTTCGAAAGGCGATTTATGAAGCTGTTGGCGGCGCCGATGAAAGTTTCCGTCTCTGCGGAGATTGGAAATTATGGGGATCTATGTCGCTTAAGGGTGACATTGCGTACTTGGGCGAACCGCTAAATTATTTTCGTTTTCACGATCAGAGTGTGCGGGGCAGAGACAAGTTGCGCGACATGTCAACGGAAGAGATGTTGAGAGTGGCACACTGGCTGCTCCAAAGATTACCCGTGCCCGATTCCGAGGGTTCGGAAATTCGCAAATTCCACTCACTTCATTGGACCAAAGCGATGACGGCGAAGGGACTATCGATTAAACGCCGAAGGGCTATTCTGCAAAATGCGATGATTGTGGACCCTGCTGCATTGCGAAGACTGTTCCGAGCCGTATTCCAGAGGTTCATCGGAGATCACATCCGGATTTTTATCTGGCATCCGACGCTTGATGCGACTCGCCCTCTAAGGCAAGCACTTGGCCTGCGCCGAAAGCACAAAACGGTATAGAGAGTTCAGTCGGACAAATGTGGGCACGATTTATATGCGTGGGATTGAGTAGAATATGAATTGCCGCACTAGACCGACTGCGCGATCGAGGTTGGATCACTCGCAAGATCACAGCCATGAATAATTTCACGATGCCGAAAGTCAGCGTCGTCATTCCGAACTATAATCATGCGCGCTTTCTCACACGGCGCATTGAAACGGTGCTTCAGCAAACCCTTCAGGACTTCGAAGTGATTCTACTCGATGATGGCTCCGTAGATGGCAGCGACTCACTTATTTCTTCTTATGCGAAGAATCCAAAAATAAGAACCGAATTCAACGTCGTAAATTCTGGTAGCGCTTTCAAGCAGTGGAATAAAGGCGTGGGTCTAGCTCGGGGAGAATATGTCTGGATTGCTGAATCCGACGACTATGCCGACGCACACTTCTTGGAACGACTGGTAGGGGTGCTTGATTCTGAACCAGAGGCCGCGCTTGCGTATTGCCGATCCTGGCGCGTCTCCGCCGATGATCAACTTGATGGCTTTTTAGATGCTTCCTTGCCTGACTCTCAAAGGTGGAACTCAGATCATTTCTCGAACGGGCGCGATGACTGCAACGAACATTTTATAACTCACTGCCTTGTACCCAATGCGAGTGCGGTGGTTTTTAGGAAGACGATTTATAATCAGGTTGGCGGTGCGGATGAGACGTTGCGAATGTGTGGGGATTGGAAGATATGGTTCGCCATGGCCCTAATTGGGAAAATGGCATACCTGAGCGAACCCCTGAATTACTATCGATTTCACAACCAGAGTCTCTATGGCAGAGATACCTGGCGGGATATTGAGGCGGAGGAGACTCTGCAAGTCGTTCGATGGATGCAAAATCAGATTATTTTCACCGATTCGATGCGAGCGAGAATATGTACGCTTTTGGAGGGCCGCTGGATCAATCCGCTGCTCAATGCGGATGTTCCATTCTCGCGCAAGCGAGCAATCTTGCGATGTGCGATGGCAATTGATCCCCGAGCTTTGCGGAGGTTATGCAAGGCTCTGTTTCGCGCTCGGCTTTGGTATCCTACGCTAGATCTCACGCGGCCGATTCGGCACGCGTTGGGTTTGCGGCAAGAAAATCTCGGGTCACCGTTCAAGAAGTGAATAAATCAGCGTGAATTCGAATCAATTTACGACGATCGGGCATCGCGTCGAGCTAACGAGTTCGGTAAACGGTGATCGCCATGGCTAATCCTCAAATCAGCATCATAATTGATACTTATAACTATGGGCATTTTATTGAAGAGGCCATCGAAAGCGTTTTATCTCAGGATTATCCGACCGAACGAATGGAAGTCATCGTCGTTGACGATGGCTCCACGGACGATACCCCGGAACGCGTTAAACAATTCGGCTCAAGAATTGAGTATCACCAAAAACCGAACGGCGGGCAAGCATCCGCATTCAACTTTGGGATAGCGAGGGCTCGCGGGAGAATCATTTCCTTCCTGGATGGAGACGATTACTGGTTTCCAGATAGGCTTCGGACTGTAGTCGCGGCGTTTGAGAAGCATCCGGAAGTCGGGATGGTCTATCACCCCCTTCGAGAATACCACGTGGAAACAGGTGAGCTCAGGGACGCTTTTTTCAACCCGATCTCCGGCTTTGTGCCTTCAAATATCAGGCAAGTAATCAGTTTTGACGGCGTCATGACTACGAGCTCTTTTCGGCGGGATATTATTAAGCAGCTTCTGCCGATTCCTGAATCTCTTCGGATTCAAGCGGATGCGTATCTCGGCAATCTATCTATTTTCTTGACTCCGGTCATCGCTATTGATCGCCCGCTAGGAATCTACCGGCTTCATGGGAAGAATCTGTATTTCAAGAAACCTGGGGACGTGGAGACGGGGCGCTTGCAACGACGCATCCAGACACGTCGTGAGATCGTAAGGGGCATGTCGGTGTGGTTTTCATCACACGGCTATGATATTCGGTCTCCGGAAATCCGAGCGGCGTTGATGCGTTGGATAATTCTCTCAGAACGAGATGAATTCCAACTTTCGCCGCCCGGCCGGATCAGGTTCTTCCGTCACCTGTTGAAATCTTACAGACAACAAAGTCCGCTGATGACCCCGCGGATTCGCATCGTCAATTATTTTAATGCTATCGCTGTGCTTTTCGTGGGTTACGCGAGGTTCGACAGTCTCGATACGAACAGAGAGAAACTCACTCGGTGGTTGCGACGTGGGAATGCAGTGAGCGCGTATTTTCATCGAAAGACAATCCGAAGTCGGGAATCCGATTGAATGGGTCGCGGTCAGTTTGTCGAAAAACGATGCCGATTCGGCACCCGGCATGGTGTCCTCGTTGAGGATGGCGCCGATTAGACAAACCGTGCGGTATAAGAAAGAAAGGCCTTTGCGCAATCTGACTGGATTCTGTAAAGTTGTCTCTGTCAAGCGAATCTGAGGGAGCGGCAGCGTGAAACTCTGGAATGTGCTCGTCACCGGCAGCAGCGGCCTAATTGGGTCGGAGGCTGTTGAGTATTTTGACCGGCAGGGTCATAAAGTCATTGGCTTGGATAATAACATGCGTCGCACGTTTTTTGGTCCTCAGGGCGACACGCTATGGAACCTTGAAAGACTCAAAAGCGTCACGCGACAATTCAATCCGAAGGCGATTGATGTTCGCGACCGCGCTGCTGTGATGTCGCTGTTTCGTGAGAATCGTTTTAACTTGATCATTCATTGCGCGGCCCAGCCGTCACACGACAAGGCGGCTGACATTGCCCTGCTCGATTTTGAAGTCAACGCAGTGGGCACCGTGAATTTGCTAGAAGCCGCGCGCCAGCATTGCCCCGACGCGGCATTCATATTCATGAGCACCAACAAGGTGTACGGCGACTCACCCAACGAGAAGCCTCTGCGCGAGAACGAGACGCGCTACGACTATTCCGATCCGGCCGATTATGATGGAATTGACGAAACTTGCCGCATCGATCGTACGATGCACTCGCTGTTCGGCGCGTCCAAACTTGCCGCTGACGTTTATGCACAAGAATATGGCCGTTATTTCGGAATGGGAGTGGGAATTTTCCGCGGTGGCTGTCTTACCGGTCCCTGCCACTCGGGCGTCGAACTCCATGGATTTCTCTCATATTTGCTCAAAGTGGCTGTAGTTGGAAAACCGTACACAATTTTTGGCCACAAGGGAAAGCAGGTCAGAGATAACATCCACAGTTTTGATGTGATCCGCGCGTTTGAAGAGTTCGCGCGAAATCCGCGGCCGGGTGAGGTCTACAACCTCGGTGGTGGCCGTCCCAATAGCCTCTCCATGTTAGAAGCTATCTGGCGAATAGAAGCGCTGACGGACCGCAAGATCAACTGGACGTACTCGGAGCAGGCACGCAAAGGCGATCACGTGTGCTACATCTCAGATGTCTCGAAACTCAAGAACCACTATCCCGGATGGAGCGTGACGCGCAATCTGGATTCGATCTTGAAAGAGATGCTGGTAGCTGAGAGGCAACACTGCGAGGGAGTTAGTTCGTAACACACGACAAAGCGGGCAGCGAGGACGAACCGCTTCTCCTGTATCCCAACGTCGGCATACGACGGGGACCGACAACCGTGCAAAAGGTCAGCGTTTACATCCCAGCATACAATTCGGCGGAGTTTCTTTCACGCGCGATTGAAGGACTTCTGGCACAAACTCTCCCGGCGAACGAAATTTTGGTAATCGACGACGGCTCGCGCGATGCGACAGCAGAAATCGCGGCAAGGTACGTTGCTGTGACGCTAGTGCGGCATGCGTGCAATAGCGGTCTTGGAGCAGCACGCAACACGGGATTCAGGAGAGCAGCCAACGAACTCGTCGCGTCGCTCGATGCAGATTGCGTTCCCGATCCCGGCTGGCTCGCGAGCATGGTTCGTTACTTTGACGATCCCGATGTCGCCGGAGTTGGTGGACGATTGATTGAAGGCAACCAGCGGACCGTGGCCGACCGATGGCGCCGCGCGCACATGGGGCAGCAGTGGGGGGACCAACCATTGTTCAATCCCAAGTTTCTCTTCGGTTGCAACAACGTCTTTCGCAAATCTGCGATCCAGGAAGCCGGCGGATATGACGAATCCATGCGTACGAATGGCGAAGATGCAGACATCTGCCGGCGCCTTCGTGAAAAGGGCTGGAACCTGGTATACGATCCCGAATCACGCGCTGTCCATTTACGGCACGACACGGTTCGCTCGATTCTAGATACATATTGGAGATGGTGGCGATTTGGCGTGCGCGCCTATTCCAATGGAGTGAGACTGCGCTCGGTCGTCGGCCATGCACTCTTCGTCCACTTCCAGCATACATTTCTTGATTTAGTGCGGAGCGACCTGAACGCTGGCCGCTTTGATTTACTAGGAGTCGATCTCGCCGCTCTTGGCTATTTCCCCTATCGCGATTTTCGTTTGTGGCTTGCAGCTCATCCCAAGTCTTCCTCACCGCGTGTCTCCTCGGAGGTATGACCATTTGAAGATACTGATTACAGGTGGCTGTGGATTCCTTGGGTCCACGCTCGCGCTGTACCTGCGCGGCCGCGGATATGACGTGGTAGCCCTGGACAACCTCGTGCGCCGAGGCAGCGAATCCAACATCGATCGATTGAAAAAGCATGGCGTCGCCTTCGTCCACGGGGATGTCCGCTGCGTGGAGGATTTTGCCGGGCTACCGCCGGGGATTGAGTTAATATGCGATGCGAGCGCCCAAGCTTCGGTAGTCTCGGGCTACGCCAATCCGATGTTCGACCTGACAAACAATACCCTCGGCGTGATCCACGTGCTGGAGTTTGCGCGGGAACGGGGTTGTCCGCTGATCTTCTGCAGCACGAACCGCATTTATAGTTCCGCCCGAATCAACGCGCTACCACGGCACGAGAGCCCGACACGGCTGGAATGGGATGCCATAGCCTGGCGAAATCTCCCAGTCGAAAGGCGCCCGGCGGGCTTCGATCCGGAGCGTGGAGTCTCCGAAGAATTCAGTCTTGACGGCGCAGGCCGCAGTATTTACGGGGTGAGTAAATTGATGGCTGACGTTGCGTGCCAGGAATATGCGGATGCATTCGATATTCCTGTCATCGTCAACCGCCTCGGCGTGATTTCCGGAGCGGGACAATTCGGAAAGATCGATCAAGGATGGGTGGTGTGGTGGGCAGTGGCCTGCTGGTTCGGCCTGCCGTTGAAATATATCGGATGGGGCGGCAAGCAGGTTCGGGATATTTTGTTTGTGGACGACGTGTGCCGGCTGGTGGACCTGGAGATCAGCGAGATTGGTCGCTTACACAATTGTGTGCTGAACGTCGGTGGCGGCGCTGCGAACTCGCTATCTCTTGTTGAAGCCACACAGTATCTCGAGAAAAGATTAGGACGTTCAGTATCAGTCTCGCACGAGACAGGCATGCGCAAGGCAGACACCGCGATCTACATTACAGACAATCGGAAGGCGGAACGCCTGCTCAGTTGGAAACCGCAGGTAAGTCTTGGCGTAGGTTTGGATTCGATCCTTAACTGGGTCCGGGAAAATGAGCCGGAGTTGCGCGCACGGTATTGCTCAGCGGACTAGCGTGGCATGCGGATTTATATATATGAGGGCAAGAGAAAACCCATACGTTAGCGTGCTCATCGACACGTACAACCATGAGCATTTCATCGAGCTGGCGATTACCAGCGTGCTTGAGCAGGATATGTCGATGGATGATGTCGAGATCTTGGTTGTTGATGACGGTTCGACCGATCGCACGCCTGAACTAGTTCATCGCTTCGAACCGCGGGTGCGTTTGCTTCGAAAACCGAATGGCGGTCAAGCCTCCGCATTTAATGCTGGGATTCCGGAATGCCGGGGCAAGATCGTTGCTTTCCTCGATGGCGATGATTGGTGGGCACCTCAAAAGCTCCGCCGCGTTGTGGAAGCAATGGAACGAGATCCCGCAGTCGGAATCATTGGGAACGGAATCTCAGAGGTGCTAGCGAACGGAGAGGAACATTCGGAAGTGCTGTGCGAAACACCTCGATTTCAGATTAATTCTCTTCAAGGTGCTCGGATCTTTCGGCGTCGAAAGAGCCAACTTGGCACGAGCCGCATGACGGTGAGAGCGGAAATCCTCCGCAAGATACTTCCAGTGCCGGAGTCGATTGTGATCGAGGCGGATGAATTTATTTTCACTCTGGCCGCCGCGATCTCCGTAGTTTTGATTTTGGGAGAGCCACTGACGTTCTATCGTATCCATGCAGGGAATCTCTTTCAGTTGTCCGGGTTCCGTGAGGAATCTATTCTCCGCAAGCAGAAGAGTATGGAATTTCTGGCTCAAGCGACATCCGAGCGGCTTCGCCAGTTCGGATTACAGAAAGATGTAGTAAAGGCCGTTGTCGAAACGGTGCACCTCGAGGCTACGATACTGCGCCTCCAAATAACGGGCGGATTTCCATGGGAAACGGCTCGGACGGAGTGGAAATTCTACCAGATCGTTCATGAAGACGGAGCCCTGTCTCACAAGATTTTCAAATTTGCTAGCTTAGCACTCGCGCTCGTTTGCCCACCGCGGCTGTACTATAATATCCGTCGGAAACTCGCGGCTAGTAAATTCTATCTGAGCGCCAGAAAATTGTTTTTTCCGGTCCCCCAGCCCCGGCATGTAACTCGATCTCGAAGGTACAGCTCATGAACCTAGCCGCAGAGTACGACGAGTGGCACGAGAAGGTTTTCGAATCCGACCCCGAGCACGCCGACGAATCAAGCCCCTGGTACCAAATCGTCCTGGAATTTTTGCCGCTGCTCGAAGATAAGAGAATCTTGGAAATTGGCTGCGGCCGTGGTGGCTTCTCGAGGCTCCTTGGTACGAAAGGAGCGTGGGTATGTGGCGCGGATTTTTCGGCTTCTGCTGTGGACATCGCGAAGAAAAGACAGAAACGTGTCTCGTCACACCCGAACTCTGTCACTTACGTACAAGCTGACGCGCAGAACATGCCCTTCGACGGGGATTCGTTTGACTTCGTCGTCTCCTGCGAAACAATCGAGCATGTTCCAGACCCACGCGCAGCCGTGCGCGAAATGTACCGCGTATGCAAGCCGGGGGGGTTGCTGTACCTCACAACGCCGAATTACCTGAATTTTATGGGACTTTACGTGATATACGCGGCTTTGCGGCATCCCGACCTGAAGTCTTCGCAGCCGCTTGACGAACGGTTTCTGTTTCCTCAAATCCGGCGATTCGTGACAGGAGCGGGCTGGAAGATTATTCGCACCGACGGGACCGTCCACCAATTCCCTTTTATTCCCGGCCGGGATCCAGTTCAATTTCCCAGACTAGAATCGAATCGCACGGTTCGGCGTCTCCTGAGTCCCTTTGCGTGTCATTATTTTGTGATCGCGCGAAAAGGGACGTCGTGTAAATGAAGATTCTAATCGCAGCCCCGGTGCCAAAACGCCGCGAAGGTGGAGTGGCCGGAATTGTCTACGGTGTGGGACGTGGACTCGAGCAACGTGGACACCAAGTGGATTACTTGTTCTTAGGGGATCTTAAGAACCGACGTTACCTCCCTCAACGATTTCGGGACATGGAATTTGCGATCGAACTGGCACGTTTCATTTATCGTGATTCGAGACGGTTTTCGGTAGTCAACGTCCATGCACCGGCGGGCTTCGCATACGGATTGCTTCGGTATCTTTCGCCGCGAACCCGTAAGCACGGGCCAGCTTACGTCATGACGCTTCACGGGCTCGAAGAGCGCCGAATCCACGGAATGACTAGGGAGGCGAAGAAGGGAAAGTCTCTCCACTTCAATTTCAAGAACCGTCTTTGGCACCGGTTCTACCGTATGCCGCAGTTTTACCTATCGATTAAGACGGCGGACCACGCCCTCTGTGTCGGCCGCGAGGTTTGGACCATTCTGCAACTAAAGTATAACCTCGATTCCGAACAGGTGTCTTATTCACCCACGGGCGTTGACGAGCGTTTTTTCATTGAGAGAGAGTATCCGAAGACTCCTTCCGCGCGATTACTGTTCGCAGGCACATGGCTCGATCAGAGAGGCATCTTTTATATTCGAGACGCCCTTCGTAGACTTGCGCCAAAACTGCCAGGTCTTCGCTTGACGATCGCCGGCTGCGGTTCCGATGAAGAATCAATCATAAATTCTTTTGACCCCGAATTACGTCCGTTCGTTGAAATAATCTCTATGATTCCCTCGGACCACATGCCGGCCCTGTTTGGACGAAATGAGATTTTTATATTTCCGTCCATCCTGGAGGGCACGCCACTAGCGGTTCAGGAAGCAATGGCGTCTGGCATGGCTGTCGTAACGACTGAGACGTGCGGTATGGTCGATCTGATTGAGGACAATTTTAATGGTCTTCTGATCGCGACTGCGGATTCCGACGCGTTGGCTAACGCGATCTTGAAATTGAGCAAGGATCCCGAACTGCGTGAACGGTTGGGGCTAGCGGCCCAGGATACGATGCGCCGTTTTACGTGGGCGAGAACGGTTGAATCTGTTCAAAATGGTTGCCTACAGGCATTGCGACGAGTCGGACGAGTGGACGTCTAGCGCAAAGCCGATCACGAGATCAAAGTTCACGGAAACAGAGGAGTGACTGGAGGAGGGAGGCGAATTGAACGTTGATACAACCGATTTGATGCGAAAGGATTGGGACGAAAGAGCTCGGAAGGATGCATTTCATTATATTGCCTCGTGGCGAACGGATTGGACTCCCGAATCGTTTTTTCAGTCTGGCGAACAAGATTATGAACGACTGGTGGTGCCTGTATTCCATCGATGGCACTGGGAACCACAAGGGAGAGCGATGCTGGAACTAGGCTGCGGGGCTGGACGCATGACCCGAAGTTTCTCGCAGCGGTTCTCGCGCGTGCATGCTTTCGATATTTCGACGGAAATGCTTGGTCATGCTAAAGCACTTCTTCCAGAAGCTTCCAATGTCGACTGGATTTTGGGGAATGGAAGTGCACTGTCGGGGCTTGACGATGAAACGGTAGATTTTGCATTCAGCTACATCGTGCTACAGCATATGCCGGAACCGTCATTTGCTCTTCGCTATATTCGTGAAATGCTTCGAGTCCTGAAGCCCGAAGGGATGGTTTTGTTCCAATTCAATTCGGTTCCCAAAATGACGATGAATTGGAAGGGGCGCCTGGTGTGGAGTGTCGTGGATTTTCCGTGGGTACTGGGATTTCGACGAGTGAGCCGCGGAGTCGCTTCGTTATTTGGACTCCCTCCCGAAATCGCCGGCAAGAGTTGGCGTGGCGCCCCACTGGACGTGAATGCGGTTCGCAAAACTATTGAAACCGCGGGCGGCGAGGTGAAAGAAATGCGAGGGGCCGAAACACCGATGACCTGGTGTTGTGGCTTGAAATCGAGGACGAGAGCTCAGTGATTACCTTGGGATTCAACTATTCGCAAATGCACGACTCCTCTGCCTGCATTGCCCGGGATGGCGAACTCCTTTTTGCCGTAGCTGAGGAGCGGCTCAGCCGCATCAAACACGATGCTGGTTTTCCTCACAACGCTATTCGCGCGTGCTTCGATTTTGCAAAGGTAAAGCCCGATCAACTCGACGCCATCTGCGCGGGCTGGCCGGCGCCCCATCGAATGATCCTAAGCGATTTGAAATGTTTCGTCAGGGGTCAATTCCCAATCGCCTATGACAATGTACTAAACGTGATGCGCTCATTTGTGAGCATGGCGCACCAAAATGGCGGATTTAAGCGGTTCACTTATCATTTCGGTCCGACAAAAGCGCAAATGCGTTTTGTCGATCACCATCTGGCCCACGCCATCAGTGCCTATTCCTACTCCGGATTCGACGATGCCGCCGTCATCGTGATGGATGGGCGAGGCGCTTGGGAAGCAAGCTCCATCTGGCACGGCCACGACGGGCGACTCGACCATGTGCTCACCATTCCGTGGCCGAATTCGCTGGGGTTGTTTTACGCCCAGTTCACACGATACCTGGGATTCGTTCCCAACAGCGATGAGTGGAAGGTTATGGGACTCGCCCCGTACGGATCTCCAGGTGTCAATCTGCGCGAATTCATCTCCTTCGACCAAGAAACGTATCGCATCAACGCGCCGCTTCTGTTCGAGCAGATCAACGGCACTTCCGCTATTGCCAGGCGGCTAGGGCCTGAGCGGGCACCAGAAAGCGAAATTGATGACGGTTTCAAGAACGTCGCTTTTGCGGTGCAAGACGCCTGCGAGGCCGCCATGTTTTCTTTCGTAAAGCTAGCGACGCAGAAAACTGGGTGTCGCAACTTGTGTCTCGCCGGCGGCGTGGCGCTGAACTCAAAGGCGAACGGAAAGATTCAGGCGTCGGGCATCGTCGACAAAATTTTTGTTCAACCAGCGGCGTCGGACGACGGCGTAGCATTGGGTGCCGTTTTCGCTCCGTATTTGGACCGCGGCGGACGGTTGCCCATGAAACCACTGCGCCATGCCTCTCTGGGCCCCGAATTCCCCGATGCGGAAATTGAAAAGGTGCTACGAACCTACAAGCTCCGCTCGATTAGACTGGATGACGTTGCCGCAACCTCCGCTGAACTTCTCGCCAACGGAAAAATCATCGGGTGGTTCCAGGGACGAATGGAATTTGGCCCGCGCGCTCTAGGACATCGCTCTATCCTCGCAGATCCGCGTGATCCAGAAATGAATGCCAAAGTGAATAACGCGGTCAAATTCCGTGAGTGGTGGCGCCCGTTTGCACCTTCCATGCTCAGGGAAGTGGCGGGAGAATATCTCGAACATGCCTGTGATTCGCCGTTCATGGTTCTCACGAATCCGGTGCGGCCTGAAAAGCGCGGTGTGATTCCTTCGGTCACGCACGTCGACGGAAGCGCGCGGCCGCAGACAGTGGAAAAGAGCGTCAGCCCGCTGTATTGGAATCTGATCAACGAATTTGGCAGGCGTACGGGTGTGCCTGTGCTCATGAATACGTCGTTCAACCTGCGCGGCGAAGCGATCGTGAATACACCCACTGACGCCATTCGCACGTTCTTCAGCTCGGGGATGGATGCGCTCGTTATGGGTTCCTATCTGGTGAACAAGTGAGCGCCGAAAAAATAATCTTGCTGCTTGGCCGGCGGGACGAGCCTACGGATGGCGTAGCGGATTATTGCGAAAAGCTGCGAGAGGCCGGTCTCGAGCATGATCTCTCGTTCGAACCCGTACACCTCACGTGGGCTGAAGAGGGCTGGGGTGCGGCGGTCCGGGAACTACGGCGAGTTGCCGCCGGGTGGCCGAATCGCTGGGTTTTTCTTCAATACACGACGCTGGCATGGTCGCGCCGAGGATTTCCGCTTCGCGCGCCGCGGTTGCTCGAAGTTCTTCGACAATGCGGCGTCCGCCCCGGCGTCGTGTTTCACGATTTTATGCCGCTGTACGGGTTAGGAATTGTTGGCCATGCTCGTGAATATTTCCACCTGCGTGTATTACGTCGACTATACGCGCTTTCTGTCATGGCCATTTTCACAGTTCCACTTAAACTGATATCGTGGCTGCCCCCGTGCAGCGATAAGGCGGTCTTCATTCCTGTAGGAGCAAACTGTCCGGCAGTGATTTCTACGATTCGGGACAACTCTCCGAAGGTCAAGACCGTGGCGGTATATGGCATAACCGGAGGAGACCGGACGCGGGTCGAGGTTGCCGACATCGGAACTGCACTGAAGCGAACAAGTAAAACCGTAGGACCGGTCCGATTGCTCCTTTTTGGGCGGGGTTCTCGGGATGCCGAACCTGCCCTTCGATCCGAGTTGGGCGGCGCGGAGGTGAAAGTTGAATCGCTCGGACTGCTCTCACCGGTCGAGGTGCACCACGCCCTGGCTAGCGCCGACGTACTCCTGTTCGTGCGTGGACAGATTTCGAGCCGGCGCGGAAGCGCGATCGCCGGGATCGCGAGTGGCTTACCAATCGTTTGTTATTCGGGCCCAGAAACGGCATGGCCCATAACAGAAGCCGGAATTCTCGCGGTGCCGCTTGGCAACTGTACGGCGCTTGCGGAAGCGTTAGAGACTGTTCTCTCCGACGCTCCGTTTCGCAGAACGCTGGCGGTGCGGAGCCATCAAGCTCAAGAAAAGTATTTTTCGTGGAGCGCGATTACGCAGCGATTCGCGACCGAGTTACGTTTGAGAGCTAAAATTTCGGCTGGAAACAAAACCGTGGAAACCGATGCAATTGCACGAACTTGAACCACGGAAGGATGTGCCACGAAATGGACGTGAAATCGGTCGAATGGCTCAGATGCATAAAGTGCGGTGCGCCCCTCCGCCCCGAATCCACTTCCCAAACTAACGGAATCATCGCTGAGGGAAAGTTGATTTGCACGTCTTGTGGAAAGGTATATCCGATCGTGCGCTCCATTGCGAGGTTTGTCCCCAGCCAAGGATACGCTCAGAGCTTTGGATACCAGTGGAATTATTTTGACAAAACGCAACTCGACAGTCATATGGGCAACGACCTGAGTCGTGAGCGCTTTTTCGCCACAACGCACTGGCCGCAGAAGATGGACGGGCAGGTAATCCTCGAGGCAGGCTGCGGCATGGGCCGATTCACCCAGATCGCGCTCGAAACCGGCGCGGAATTATTTTCGTTCGACTTGAGCAACGCCGTCGAAGCGAATTTAAGGAATAATGTTAGTTTCAAGCGTCTGCATATCCTACAGGCCAGTATTTACGAGATTCCCTTGCGGAAGGCTTCGTTCGATAAGGTATTCTGCATGGGTGTCCTTCAGCATTGTCCCGACGCGCGCGCCGCGTTTATGAGTCTGGTGCCGTTCTTGCGGCCGGGCGGTGAAATCGTGATCGACGTCTATCAAAAGCACGTTGGGCTGTTTCCGCCATTGAAATACTGGGCGCGGCCCTTCCTCACCTGGATGGGGCCCAAAGGTGTTCACAAATTTCTAGCGTTTGCGATTCCGCCGGCGTTCGCTCTGAAAAAGGCGCTCTACGGAGTACCACTTGTGGGAAAACGTTCCAGCGAACTTATTCCGATCGGTCCAGTGTTGCACGGCCCCAAGTATAATTTCACTGAGGAACAGATGATTCAAGTTAAAATACTAAGTGCGCTGGACATGTTCTCTCCCGCGCACGACCATCCGCAAACGCTCGATACGGTCCGTCAGTGGTTCTCCGACGCGGGACTTGTGGATGTTTTCGTCGGAACCGGTTTCAATGGGATTAACGCTAGGGGCACAATGGCCTAGGATTCTTAGTAGGATGGATTACGACCTTGGCGAATCTCTCGGGTATTTCAAAGGATACATTGATCGGAAAGTTGTTGAGGGCGCCGTTGCGTTTGATTCCGCGCTCTGCGGTTCTTCCAATTCTGCAAGGACCTCTTCGAGGGAAGAAGTGGACGGTCGGTTCTTCCACTCACGGCTGCTGGTTGGGGAGTTACGAATACCATAAGCAAAGGGCGCTTCAGCATGCGTTAAAGACCGGGGATGTGTTTTATGACATCGGCGCCAATGTGGGTTTTTATTCGCTTCTTGCCGGTATTCTTGTTGGAAGTACAGGGCACGTTTATTCGTTTGAGCCGTTTCCGGAAAATTTGCTGGAATTGAGAAGGCATCTCAAAATGAATCACGTCGAGAACTGCACCGTAATTGACGCGGCGGTCAGCTCCATCGACGGGGAATCAGCCTTTGATCCTTCTGGGGACCGCTGCACGGGCCATCTGGCCGCGACCGGGCAACTCCGCGTACGGGCCCTGACTCTGGACCGTCTAATTCAGGACGAAGGATTGGAGGCCCCGAGCCTCATGAAAATCGATATCGAGGGGGCCGAGTATGAATGCCTTCGGGGTGCTACCCGCGTGATTCAAGAGTCTCGACCAGCAATTTTTCTCGCCACCCATGGAAGTGACGTACATCTCGCGTGTTTGGACTTGCTGACGAAATGGCACTATTGGTTGAGGTCCTTGGACGGCCGGCCGGTAAAACTGACCGACGAAGTCATTGCCTACCCAGGAAACAAATAGACTCCTGGAGCTGAACGAGATTTGTTCTGCGGCCTCCCGCGATTATGATGAACCGTAATGACATAGCATCAGGCACCGGCGACGTCAGTTCCGTACGCCTCCCTCGAACTAGGATACGGTATCGTCTCTTAGTTGTAGGCTCCCATGTCGTGCAGTACTCTTCTCCTGTTTTTCGTCAAATCGTTTTGGATTCGCGAATAGATTTATTGGTTGCGTACTGCAGTATGCAAGGAGCCGAGCCTGGAGTGGATCCGGGCTTTGGTGTGAAGGTTTCCTGGGATACATCGCCACTTGAAGGATATCCCTGGGTGCACATCCCGAATCGCTCTTTGCGGCCAGGACTGGGACGTTTCTTTGGCTTGATTAATCCCGGCCTTTGGCGACTGATTCACGAAGGGAAGTTCGACGCGGTCTTTGTAAGCGGTTACTTCTACGCGAGCGCATGGATCGCAATCCTTGCGGCGAAACTACACGGAATTCCCGTACTTTTCACTACCGAGGCACACTCCTTGCGCAGTTGGGCCATGCAGTCAAAGTGGAGACTCCGATTCAAGGAATTTTACGTCCGGCATATACTCGCGTTGGGAAACGTGCTGTTGACAGTATCTTCGGGTTCGTTCCAGCAGTTAATTGCGTTGGGATTTCCCGAAAGCCGGATCGTTCTAACCCCGTACACAGTAGACAACGATTGGTGGATGAGACAAGCGGCAGGAGCAAATCGGGAAGCTACACGAGAGGCCTGGCAAATTCCTGCCCACTCATCGGTAACGCTTTTCTGCGCGAAGCTGCAGCCCTGGAAAGGTCCTCTGGATCTGCTCGAAGCCTTTTTTAGAGCGAAAGTTCCGGATTCTTACCTTATCTTTGCCGGCGACGGCCCGCTGCGCACCAGTATTGCGCAAAGGGCGATGGAACTGGGGCTCTCAGATCGTGTGCGATTGCTCGGGTTTATGAATCAATCTCAGCTTCCATCCGTGTACCGCGCGGCAGATTTGCTTGTGCTCCCTTCACACTACGAGCCGTTTGGACTCGTCGTGAATGAGGCGATGCTCTGCGGTCTCCCGGTGGTGGTCAGCAATCGGGTAGGCGCCAAATTTGATCTTGTCCGGCCGGGAGCGAACGGCTACTTGTTCCCAGTGGCAGATGTCGATGCCCTAGCCGCAATTCTTAAGGAAATTCTACCAGATAGAGAAAAACGGGCGCGCATGGGAGCTGCCGCGATGCAGCAAATGCAGAGATGGTCGCCGCGAGAGTATGTGGAAAGCTTGGTGCGTGCAGTCAACCTCGCGGCAAAGGGTAAAAGCTCTTCCTGAAACCTCGGCCTAGGGATTTTCGCAATACCTAAAAGGTCTCTCCTGGTACGGCGACTATCCACTGGTTCAGGTCTCCGGGTCGCAATTCGGGTAGAAAATGCCGCCACCACGCATTGCGAATTACGACGGTTCGATAGTTCGCAAGTCGTAGAATTTCGAGGCATTGGTCCTGCAACGCCGGGGAATGAACCTCAATAATCCAACGAACTCCCTTTGCGGCGAGCAGGTTCCGTGCACCTTCTAGCAATAAGACTTCTCCGCCGTCGATATCTACTTTTACGAGACACGGAAATTCAATCCGGTCCAGATAGGAATCGAGACTCACAGCTTGCTCGCTGGCATCCGCTACGACCATCTTCGTCACCAGCACGAGACGAGGATCGTTCTCAAGGCCGTTCAAAGCCAGGTTTTTCCTCATATGCTCGACACTTTCGCTTGTGGGCTCAAATGCAAACACTCGTTGGGCAGGAGTCTTTGCAAGGAAATAAAGTGTATACATTCCATCGTTAGCACCAACATCCATCGCCGTGTGGATGCCACCTGAAAGTCGTCGAAACCATCCGTTCAATTCTCTCTCCTGCAATCCCAACCAGCGCTGTGAATGTTGGGCAAGATCCAAATCCATGGCCATGCCAGCGAGAATGCCCGTTTGGACGGTTCGCACAGAACGCCCAGAAGGAAGCAATAACCGTTTGAGATGAAATTTTATCCCGCTATTCTCGACTTGGCTGGTCCTCATGCTCTCCTACCTTATGCCCTCCTGGTAGAGGACTTGGCTTGTACTCGGCGTTTCCGCCAGATCCTTCGGATTCCTCTCCGGAAACAATAACATGCATCTCCTTATCAGTTTGACGCCGCTGCGCGTTTTCCGCAAGATGTTGAGCGACCAATGAGTTTCGATCCGCCCGAAAACGGCTACGGTTTCTTTTAGACGACGCGAAATGCATTGGCTCCTTTCCTCAAGGGAGTCCTTCTCACCGGGTCGAGGTTGTGATTTGAATATTGCGGAATCAAACGGTGGGCGTCTCGTTTGGATCTAGGGAAAAATTCGCCACGGGTCGATCAGCCCCGGAATACCTGAATCGATGTCCAATTCTCAACAAGGGACCTTCAAATACATTCGCCGAGATTTCAGCGATCCCGATTAGCGTCAAGAACGAGACAATCGTAACAATTGCTCCAGGCAATGTGCCTATTGAAGGAGGGCTGCGCAGGACAATCGCGTGGAAAAGGCCGAGAACCGCCAAGTTGATTATGTACATGCAGTAGGACAGTCGCCCCATCTCCCGCAAGAATTTCCAGCGGACAATTCGCGCAATCCAGCCATCGCGATCAACGAGCACCACCAGAATGAGCGCCGCGAAGAAGAATTCCACCCATTGCAATTCGACGGTCGCCGCAAAACGCGTCTCAGGACTCGGAAACCATTTGACGAAGATAGGAAGTGGCGTTGCGAGTATCACCAACGTCGCATAAAGAGCTCCCAAATGGGAGCTGATCCACTTACGCATGGAGTCATCTCGCCAGGCCATGGCCAGGATTATGCCAATTGCCAAGGCGTCGGAACGACAGATCGGCAGAACGTAAGAGTGCATCCAGATTCGCAGAAATGGACTCACGGATATCATGGCGAGAAGCACAACGAAAAGTTTTCTTGAGTCGAGAAAACGCACCAGCGGTGCGGAGACCAGATAAAATTGCTCCTCAATTGCAAGCGACCACGTGGCGGTTAGCCAATACCAACCAAGACTGAAGTGAGGGAGCGCGACGTAGGACTGAATAAATGCTACGTATAAGAGTAATTTGTGCATAACGTCAGAAAAAACAGGAATCCCAGGAAGCGACCACCTAGTTAGAATCGCTGCTGCGATTGGGTAAAGCGCTAGCCATGCAAAATAGATAGGAAGAATTCGAAACGCGCGGCGCGCGTAGAAAACTTTGAAATACGAAGAGGACCGGCGAGCGTCCAGAAGAATTCCACCGATTAAGAAACCAGAGAGCACGAAAAATAGGTCCACACCGCTCCATCCAAGGCGAAACACAGCCTTGAAGCGGTACAGAAAAGAACCAAAGTCCCCGCCTGCCGAATCCGCAATATAATGCAACGCAACGACCGACAAGATTGCAATTCCGCGAAGGCCATCAAGTTCAAGAATGCGTCTGGTCTCCACTCCGGCACGTGAACTCCGGTGATGAATCCGGGCCTCGAAATGGTCGTGCGGACCCCTAATATTGTCGGCCAGGCTCATCCCGCCACTATCGCTCATGGCCGCCGCGTACCATCAGGTTTTGCCATTTTCCCCAGCGTGAACGCATGCCGTTCACGGTATCATCAAGCTAAGATTCTCGCCATCGTACAGCAAAGTGTTGCCCACCACCTGATCGACGCTGGGCCTCACGAAGCGGCGGAAGCTTTACTCGCGAGCCCCGGGCTGACCCTCAAGGAAAAAAATGCAAGGCCAGGATGTTCCAACATAGGCGCTGATATCGGTGCGTGTTTTTAGTATAGACTACTACGTCGTGATGTGAGTTTCCTCGTTGCGGTGCTATAACGATCCAAGCATAATCACCTTGCGGCAAGATACACGGGTAAATATGCAACTAACTACGGCAGGGTCGATTGGTACCAACCGTCAGCTCAAGGCTGTGATCTTTGGTTTGGTCTTGGTTGGCGTGATTTGGGAGTTGGCGTCCTGGATTGTCGCAGGCTCGGACACGAATTTGATCATGTTCGGGTTGAGTCTGATCGTGTTTGCGCTCGTTGTTCGTATCCTGAATGATTGGCGCAGTGGCGTTCTTGTATTCTTGATTTGGCTTCTTTTTGAGGACCTTGCCCGCAAGTATCTTGGCAACAGCATGGCAGTGTATTTCGCCAAGGATTTCCTCGTTGCCATTGCCTATGTTTCGTTCTACTTCGCAAAAAGAAGAGGAGAAGTGGAAATTGCCAAGTTTCCCTTCACCGTTCCGCTTTGGATTTTTGTAGCTTTTACGTTCGTCGAAATCTTTAATACGTTCTCCCCGAATGCTGCGTATGGATTTCTGGGGATGAAGCTCTATTTCTACTATGTCCCTCTTATGTTTCTCGGCTACGCCATGCTGAGGCGGTCGGCGGATTTGGATCGCTTGCTTATAGTGAGCTTGATTGTTGGCATCGTGATTTCAGGTCTAGGAATCGCGCAGTCCGTACTGGGAGTTAGCTTCCTCACGCCCGACGACAGCCAATCTGAACTCTATGGTTTGTCTCACATCGTAAGGTATTCTCCGATTACGCACCAGGCAGCGTTCGCGCCAAGCTCTGTCTTCGTCAGCGCGGGCCGCTTCTCATTTTACCTAGTCCTGCTTTGGGTCCTAGCAATGGGCGCCCAGGGATACTTTTTGCTTAGCCGAAAGCCTGGCGCTAAATACGGCTTTTGGGGGATCGGAATCGTTACTGTTGCCGTCATGATCACCGGGACCCGCACTCCTTTTGTATTCATGGTCGCCAGCGCCTTCGTGATGACAGCCGCATTTCTCTGGGGTTCGCCCTGGCGATGGAAACGGGGAAATCGTTTGATGAAGTCGCTGCGTCGCGGTTTCCTCATCGGGGGAATCGGCTTGATTCTAATGCTCGAAATTTTCCCAACGGCCATCGGAGGGAGCTGGGCTTTCATTTCGGAAACGCTCGCACCAGGAAGCGGGAAAACCGATCTTTCAGTTCGAGGCTGGGATTATCCCGTGCTTAATCTCATGGACGCTTTTTCAGAGGGGGATTTGCTGATCGGCCACGGCACGGGGATGTCATCGCTGGGAATGCAGTACGTCTCCCGTTTGGTGAGCGAGCCCTACCCTTACATCGGCGTCGAAAGCGGCTTCGGAAGTCTCATCGTGGAGATGGGAATATTGGGTCCAGTCCTCTGGCTAATCTGGGCTTCGATACTACTCTGGCACGGATGGAAAATTGTGCGGGGGATTCGCGGAACTGTCTATTTCCCATTGGGCTTCGCCATCTGGTGGTACATCCTGATGGACCTAATTTTATTCATGTATTTGACGATAGCGTTCTATCAGAATTTCGTGAATAACGCATATTTGTGGCTGCTAATCGGAGTGTTGTTCCGTCTCCCGAAACTAGCGGAGATGCCCCAGCCTGAACCTACACTCGAGCATTTAGGCTCGTTCTCACGCTGGCAGATGCCTTCTGGGGAAGATGATAAAGCGGTCTGGCAACCCGGACGAGGCCCATCGAGAGGCTGACGGTTGAGACAGAGTCGATATTCAGAGTCGCTTTACTACCACGTGTTTCACACGGCCACTCTGGTGGCCTCAACATGTCGATCAGTCGAACTTCACCACAGATTACTCCCACACGACGTTTCTAAGATTTCGATCTCCAACGACTTCCGATCCACACTGTCCCGCTCCAGTTATCGGATGGGGCGATCCTTCTCGCTTTCGGCCGTCGCAACTTTTCTCCCCCGAGAGCTGCCTTCGTTTTCTCTTCTGCTTCACCCTTCCAGCGATAGCAGCTCATCTGCGCTACGCAGTGTCACCGGCAGGTCTCGGAAGCGACCTGACTCTTGATGCCGTCCTGCACGATCTGCCGCTTCTTTTCGGCGGATCGATCCACACGAGGTTTCCTACTCGTGGTGCCTCCGGTTGGAGGCCCTGATTGCAGCGAGGAGAGTGGTTCAGTTTTAGTGGAAGAGCCCTTCAAAACGCTCTGAAGCGGGAGCCGGCGCAGATTTCTGAGTAGTCCGGCCGCGGAAACAGACGAGCACAAGAATAGAATACGGCTTCCACGATGATTAACTTCCGAGAGCATGGCGCCAAAGCAGGGCGTGACTGAGTACGGACAAAGCCGCGAGCACCGATATGCGCGGCAAAGTGAGCGGCGGCGCCAGACGGAAGGCGATGATCCCCAGAAATGGCGCAATCTGAAGGACGTAGAGCTCATAAAACGGAATGTTGCCGCTAACCCCGGACTGTTCTGCAATAAAGAATCCCACCGCAAGAAATGCGAAAACGGCAGGGGGGCATGAGAGTAATGCAGCCCGCTTCCGGAATATAAGGTGACCCAAAGAAACGGCATTGTAGGTAGTTATAGCTGCGATCAAGCCAAAGAAGAGACCTTCTCCGCCGGGGAGCCGCTTGGCCGCTTGGATCAATGAGTGAAGGGGGCCCGGCTGCAGTAGGGGTGCGCCAAAAAGAGCGGCTGCGGTCCCGCCGATGGCTGCCAGTAATAGCGCCCGCATTCGGATCGCTGTCCTCAGTTGAAACATTGCATGAAACGTCAGCGGAACGAGATAGAGTGCCGTATAGAAAGTAGCAACGATCGGACGGAATATGTTCAAACCAACCTTCGACTTCCAAACTCCATACGACGCCCCAGTAACCATCGCGGGACTTGAAAGACCCTTCCAGACCAGGACCAGAAGAACGACTGGAACGATAGCGGCCGTCAACGAAAATATGATGCCAGCGAGCCAAAGCGGCCTTCCCTTTGGGCCTCGTCGTCGCAACTCGTAAAAGGCGAATAGGCTTGCCGCAGGCAGGAGCATCAGATAATACTGCCGGCAAGTAATCGCGAGGCCCATTGACAGCCCCCCAATTGCTCCAAGCAGCATCAGACGAGGGGTAGCGGTCGGCCGTGCCGCTAATTCCACCCAGGCGAGCGCACCAAGAATAGCGAAAAACATCGCCGGACCCTCCGTCAGCACGGTGGCCGTTGCCGTGAGTGTGGTGGGAAAGACGAGCGTGACCAGAAGTCCTGCATACCAAAGCTGTGGAAAACTAGCGTAACGAGCACCGACCAATATTCCCAGACCGAGAAGTAGCCAACTAGCGAGAATAGCGAGTCGCGCATCTCGCAACCCGCTACCTCCTAAAACGCGCACTACCGCCGCCATCCAGATAAAGCTAGTCGGTCCGGTCGGATTTAAATGGCGGCGGATAGTGCTTACGGATACTCCTTCACTGGAATATCGTTGAACGTCCGGGAAGTTATTAGGATCATCGAAAACGGGCCGGTTCACCAAGATAATAAACAGCAGAGCCGATATCGCGTTCAAAACCAGCAACGCGATGGCAACATGAAGGTACTTCCGGTCCCAGCCTTGACCGGCCTCCGTTGTTCGTGCCGGCGTCAAAAATTCAGCTCCAGGAAAAGTATCAGAGTTTAAGGAACGGAAAGAGGCCACACTCACGTTACTTGCTCCCAAGAATGGAAAGAGCCAAAATCAAATCTTGCCCCAGATTGCCAGAATCGACTTCCCAATCCCGTACAGGGTCAAACGGTCCAGCACCCGAGAGGACGGAATCAGGAAGCGGTCCCAGAAGAGAATTTGCTTCAGGCTGGGCATGTCCTGCCGCAGAAAGAGCCTGTTGCTCAGGGATGCCAGCATGCCAGCCGAATCCAGATAATCAACGCTCATAATCTTGCAATCAGCAGGTGAGCATGCGGAAAGGCTCGATTTGTCATAACGCCGGAAGTGACCGATGGCGCGGTCAAAAGGCGTATAGAGCCACTGATGCGCGGGGGCAAGAACAATAATTCTCCCGCCTTTCCGCAAGAGACGGGATGCTCGCGCCATTTCTTCACGATCGTTATCGATGTGTTCCAGCACGTCGATGTAAAGGATCGCGTCAAAACAAGAGCTGGAACCCAAAGTGGCTGTGGTTCCTGCTTCTACGCGGCGGTCCGTCAGGGGTGGCTTCGCCTTGAGCCTTTCACGCATCCGGGAAACCAGTTCAGGATCAGGATCGAGGCATGTCCACCTGGAAACGCGCTCGGACTCGAGAAATTCGGCGTTCACACCCAAGCCCGCGCCTACCTCGAGAACCTCACCGGTCAAGTAGGGTCGAATCTTTGATGACCAGTATGTCTTCCAGTTCAGAGCGTTCGCAAAGACGTCCAATTCCTTGCCGACATAGGCCGGGTTCGTCATCGCGAGTATAGTGTCGCATTGCAGCGGACAAAATGGGAGTAGTCCCGGATCGGGAGGAAGCCCAGTTGACTGCGATACATCATGATCGAGAACACCAGCATAAAAGACGCAATCACCGACTGGCCAACCAAGATCAACAGAAGTCCGATTGTAAACGTCGCCCAGCCGGGGATCGCCAAATGAGTGAAGAGCTTCACCCCAGCCACGACGCAAACCATCACGAAAAGCCCCCCCGTCATCAACATATTCAGGACCAGCAGCCGCGTGCCCACAACTTCTTGATTGGCAAACAAAGCGGAAAGTCCATGAACCACGAGGCTGACGAAATCCATATGCGATTGGCCGGCCAGACGGACGGCACGATCGGAGCGAACACGAGCATAGGGCAGACGCGACTTCACGACCGTTGCAGCGTAGTGGTTCCATAATTCGGGAAACACAACGAGGCTCTCGACATGCGACCAAGGCAAAGCGCTGAAGTTGCCGAATCGAATGTCGCGACCGCTGAAAAATTTGTGCAAGATGCGGTAGCATCCATAGAAGGCGCGAAAGAAGACGTTTTCGAGGCGCTTGCCGCGCTCAGCAAATACCGCGGTTGGATACTTCGCCTTACTCATGACCCCGACGAGCAACGGAACGTCCTCTGGTCGATCCTCTCCATCCGCGTCCATCACCACAACCGCGTCACCCTTGTAATGTTGTTGAATATATGTGATCGCTATCGCCAGCGCTCGCTGGTGTCCCAGATTGCGCCGCAGCTCGACAACGGAGATATTTTCAACAGCTTCGGGTTGGAACGGGATTTCGCGAGGAGCAGTACTTATCGTAGAGCCATCATCAACAAGTAGTACGCTTACCCGATGAGATTTCTGCTCTCGAAATACAAGGTCAATTTTCTCGCAAAGCGCAATCGCTGAATCCCAATCCTCGTAAACTGGCATGGTGATTACAATCTTCATAGGTGCTCTATGAGGTCAGATCCAGCTCAAGTAGCCGCTCTACTGCATGTTTCTTCAAGCATTTTATCATTGGACGCCGATAAGCTAACGTATACGCGCGGTTACAACCCGGCATTTCCAGTGTATTCCCCGTACGATCGATACCGTACAACAACCATCTAATGTATGCAACGCTTCCGCTGCGAACATGTGTGCAAGCCTCACCGATAGGTGCAATTTCCCATCGTTATATCTTGCAGGGAACTCGTTTTGGATCTCTTGCCATTGCGAGACTCGCTCCACCAGAAATCAATCTCACTGTTTGGTCCGGCGATCCGGCCGTGATGGACGTACTAGGAATCTTTGCGGAATGTCGAGTCGTCCGCTTTCGTGCCTTTTTGTATCCGCTCGGCAAGAATGTCTACGTGTCGTGAACATGCCGCCTGATTCGGAGCCGGTCCATCGACGCGGAGGGGCGCGCCAATTAGCAGAGCGGAAGCCCTCAACCGACCACGCAAGAGGGCGACCGACCTCGCGCATGCAACTTGATAACTGCATGCCTCGATTAGCCATCGTCGAGCGGAGGGCTCGGATATCTGCCCCAGGGAGAGACCCGCCAAGACGCCAAAGAAGGCCATCCAGATATTGAGGGGGTGCCGTACTAATTTGCAAGAGCACCATGGGAGTCATTATAAATGTTAAAACGGAAGTGAGAAGCCATTCCATCGTCATCAAGCAGCGCGGCAACTGGAAAAGCGCGGCTGCCGTCAGGCAACCTCTCAAGAAAATCACCTGTCGAAACCAACCTGTGTCGTCCCAGCGCCACGCCCAGTCCGATCGACCCGTGCACGATTCCCATGAAAAACGTATCCGTAAGCCAGAAGATCGCATGTTTCCGCGCGCCAATCTCCAGAAGCGGCGCGGTAGAGTGATACGGAGACCAACCGCGTCCGCCGGCGTCAGAAAGAAGAAGCACGATTATCGACTGCACGGTCATTCAGATCGAGAGCGCAACGATCCCAAGGAGCAATTGCAAGTCCGCAAACCCGGGCCGGAGGAAAACAAAACATGGTCGAGCGGTTGATCGGTTGTCAGCGCGGCAAGTTCGAGAACGCGGCTACCAGAAGTTACGGTGACCAGGAAAAAAATAAAAATGAGAGCAAAGCACCCTGCCGAAGCAGCTAACGCTTTACGCGGGCCAAGCGGGGCAGATGGAAGATAGCCAAGCTCTTAAACTGGGCAGAGAAAAAAACATTGACGAGGAGCAGCCAGAGGAGAAACAGCATCGGGCCAAGCTTCCTGAAAATTCGCGTTGCGCCCACGATTCCTTCCTTGCCGTTTTGCAGGGCAATCCTAGCATACTTCGCGCCTGCACTTTTCTTGCGCACACCGGCACTTATGTATGTCTAGAAGTGTGCACCCAGAAACGATACAGTAACAGGCTTGGAGGATTCGCAGCAGCCACTCGAAGCAGTCTAGGGCTGATTGACTTTATGTGCGGAATTGCGGGAATCGCGACGGCGAGACCATCGGAAGCCCTGCGCCCAGCCGCGGACCGCATGGCCACCTCCATGAAGCATCGCGGGCCGGACAGCCAGGGCGTCCAGGAATTCCCATCGTGTCTCCTGGTGAACGCGCGCCTCTCCATCATCGATTTGAGCGATCGCGGGCGCATGCCCATGTCCAGCCCGGACGGCCAGAGCTGGATCACCTATAACGGCGAAACGTATAACGCCGCGGAGTTGCGGGCGGAACTTGAAACGCGCGGCCATTCATTTCGCACCACATCAGACACGGAGGTCGTCCTCCATCTTTATTTGGAATATGGAGAGCGTTTCGTCGAAAAACTTCGCGGCATGTTTGCATTCGCGATCTGGGATGTCCGCGATAGCAAGCTTGTCCTCGGGCGCGACCGCCTGGGCATCAAGCCTCTCTATGTACACGAATCCGGCGGCCTTTTGGTATTCGGTTCCGAAATCAAAACGCTCCTAGCCTCCGGCCTCGTGCCCCGCCAACTGGACCCGGCGGGACTTCGCGCGTTTCTACAACTTGGGCATATTCCTCCGCCATGGTCCGCGATTCGCGGCGTGACGCCGCTGGAGCCCGGCCATACCGGAGTGTGGAAGGACGGCCAATGGAAAACGGAGACGTACTGGTCGCTGTCCCCGCATTCTTCACCGGTGGCCTCGAGCGCGCGTCTCGGCACAGAACTTTCCGAAGTTCTACTCGATGCCATGCGAAATCATCTCGTCTCGGACGTTCCGGTGCTGATTTTCTTGAGTGGCGGCACGGATTCGGCTTGCCTGGGGGCGCTGGCGCGCGCCGCGGGAGCCACGAATCTTTCGGCCATGACGGTCGGGTTCGGTGAACCCGAATTCGACGAAAGCGCGCTGACCCGCCGCACGGCCGACGCGCTGGGAATTCCGCTCGAAGTCGTGACGCTCGAAGCACGCCGCGTGGAAGCGGACCTCGATCGCGCGATCTGGGCTTTGGACGAGCCTTCCGTCGATGGCCTGAATTCCTACTGGATTTCGAGACTGGGAGCGGAAGCCGGATTCAAAGTCGCGCTGTCGGGCCAGGGAGGAGATGAGTTGTTCGGCGGGTACGATTCTCTCGCTTGGTTCGAACGGTTCAACACCGTTGCGCGCTTCGCCAGACGACTGCCCGCGAAACCGTTCGGCCGGCTGCTCGACCAAAACGCCTTTCCTTTTCGCTGGAGAAAACTCTCCTATTTGATCGGCGCCGACGATCCGTTCGTAGCGGCGCAGCTTGCCGTAAAAGTGCTTTTCCTGGACCGGGATGTTGGTGATTTGGTCTCGCGCTCCATTCCGCGCAACGGACACCATTCGGAAGCGCGGGAACATCTGGCCTACTGGTCCAAACAGGTTGAAAACGAAGACCTCCGCGAACGCCTTGCCTTCATGGACATTCATACGCATCTCGAGCCGCGCCTTCTGCGTGACCTGGACGCCATGAGCATGGCCCACAGCGTCGAAGTCCGTCCTGTTTTTCTCGATCACCGCGTGGTGGAGTTTCTGCTTCCGGTGCCGTCCCGGATCCGCATGCAGCAGAAAAGGCTTCTGCTGGACGCCGCGAAGATTTTCCTGCCTCCGGCTCTTCTCGCGGATTTAACGTCACGGAGAAAACGGACATTCACATTTCCTTTTCAGCGCTGGCTCTCACATGACTTGCGCAACGTGCTGAAGGAGGCGTTTTCACCGGAACGGGTTCGGCGGGCGGGCATCCTGGAGCCCGCGGCGGTGAATCACTTGTGGGAACGTTATGAGCGATCGGCGGGCGCCGTGGGCTGGTCGCGCATCTGGGATCTCTTTGTCCTGCAGCGCTGGTGTGAACTCATGCAGGTCAGCCCGTAGGAGCCCTCCAAGCGAATGCCACCTGTGCGCATTGCCGTTGTTTCTCCGTTCATCGATAAACGCCACGGAACTGAGCGGCGCATCGCCGAATGGATCACGCGCCTGCCGCAGGAATATGAAATCCATATTTACAGCCAGCGGGTCGAAGACGTGGATCTCAATCGCATGCATTGGCACCGCATTCCGCGGCTTCCCGGACCGCATCTTGTGAATTTTCTCTGGTGGCTCGCGGCGAATCACCTCTGGCGATGGTGGGATACGCGGGTGCGCGGCCTTCGGCCCGATCTCGTGTACACGGCCGGAACAAATTGCTGGGACGCGGACCTGATTTCCATTCATATCGTCTTTGCCGAGTTTTTACGCATGTCCGAGCATGAATTGAGATTTCGAGGAAGTCCGCTTCGTTTCTGGCCACGCCTGCTTCATCGCTGGCTTTACTATCGGTTGATCATTTTTCTCGAGCGCCGCATGTACAAGAACCCGAAGACGGGACTCATTTTGATCGCCCAAAAGACCGCGGATGATTTAAAACATCATTACGGCATCAACGGCCCGTCGCCGATTGTCTACATTGGTCTCGACCATAAGATTTTCAGCCGGGAGCTTAGACTTCGCAACCGGCCCGAAGTGCGCAGGGCACTTGGCCTCGGAGAAGATCAATTTGTTCTTGTACTGGTCGGCAACGACTGGAAGAAAAAGGGCCTGGTCGCTTTGATTGAAGCGCTCGCACAACTGGAAGACTTGCCGCTGGCACTTGTGGTGGCGGGTAAGGACGATTCCGCTCCGTATCAAACCCGGATTCGAGAACTGGGGCTTGGCGGAAAAGTGAAGTTCTGCCCGTCCCGCGCCGACGTTCAATGGTATTACGGTGCGGCAGACGTGTACGTCGGTCCATCTCTCGAGGACACCTTTGCTCAGCCGCCCGCCGAAGCCATGGCGTGTGGCCTGCCGGTGATTACTACCGCCACGAACGGGACGGCCGAAATCATGACCGACGGCGTGGACGGATTGATTTTGCAGGATCCGAACGACGTTGCGGGCCTGGCCCAAAGGATTCGATGGCTCTACGAGCATCCTGACGAGAGGGCCAGAATGGCCGCGCGAGCCGTCGTCACCGCTAGTGGATATACGTGGGACCGCAATGGTGTCGAAGTGCGCGCCATTTTTTCCCGCGCGCTCGTGTCCCGTCGTGGAAATTCGTTCACATAGTCGCAGGACGTTGGCGAAAATCGAATCGGCCGTGACGGTCCAGGTGAAGGGGTGGGCCTGGGGTTTGGAGGCCGGTACGTATTGATCCACTTTCTCGATCAGTTCTCTAATGCTGCGAAACGACCCGCGGCGAATAAACTGTTGCTTACATCCTGCTCTAGGAATCGCGGTCGCCACGTGCCCACCGTGGCATTGGTCAGCGCCAGTTGGCGTGCGATCTGCTGGTTCGTTTTGCCGAAAGCCCTTAGCGAGATGCTCCTGGCCTGGCTCGCCAGTCCCGCAAGAAGCGATCCCGAATTCGCCAGGCCCGCCAGCTGCTTCCGCTGTTGCGGGCTCAAAACCAACATCGTTTTCGAGTCGGTTGGCAGTGGTTTGCCTCGCTGGGGCTGCTTTGGTCACAGATTTCTTGCGTCGGGGGTCAAAGGACCATTACGATGCTTAACCTAGAAGTCAAATCGGAATTCCGATTTAAGCATTAAATGGAGATGCTTCCAGAGGGAGAACCGGCGTGAAATTGGCAGTGATAGGATGCGGATATGTGGGGCTCGTATCGGGCAGCTGCCTGGCCGAGGCCGGCCATGAGGTGATCGCGACCGACAACGATCGCGCTCGAATTGCCACGCTTCAGGCGGGGAAAATTCCGATTTACGAGCCGAACCTGGATAAGGTGCTGGATAGCGTCGTGCAGGAAGGCCGCTTGCGCTTCACGGCCGATGGCGCGGAAGCCGTGCGCGAGGCGGACGTTGTGTTTATTTGCGTGGGAACGCCGCCCACGGAATCCGGTGAAGCGGACTTGTCGGCCATCGACAATGTGGCGCGGATGATCGCGAAGGAAACGCGCACCCCCAAGCTGGTGATCGAGAAGAGCACGGTACCGGCCCAAACAGGCGAGGAATTGAAGCGAGCCCTGCAGGTGTATGCGACCAATCCCGGAGCGAAATTTCGCGTGGCCTCGAATCCGGAATTCCTGCGCGAAGGCACGGCGGTGGCGGATTTCTTTCACCCGGACCGGATTGTGATCGGCGTGGAGGACAAGGAAAGCGAGCAGGAGTTGCGCGAGATCTACCAGCCGATTCTGGAGGGACGCTTCCGCTGCCCGGTGCATCAGCCGAATTGTCCGCCCGCGTCCACGCCGGAATTCGTAGTTACGACCATCGCCAGCGCGGAGCTTATCAAGCACGCCTCAAATTCGTTCCTGGGGCTGAAGATTTCGTATGCCAATGTGCTGGCCGATTTGTGCGAACGGCTGGGCGGGAACGTGGACGAAGTGACGCGCGCCGTGGGCCTGGATCCTCGCATCGGCGGGCAGTTTCTGAAAGCGGGATTGGGCTTCGGAGGGTTTTGCTTGCCGAAGGACATTCAGGCGTTCGTCCGGCTTGCCGATCGAGCGGGCGTGGATTTCGGAATGCTGAAAGAAGCCGAGCGGGTGAACAAACAGCGCGTGGATCGTTTGCTGGAAAAAGTGAAAAAGGCGCTGTGGGTGATGAAGGGCAAGCAGATCGGAATTCTGGGGATTGCGTTTAAGGCCAATACGGATGACATCCGTCTGGCGCCCGCGATTGAAGTGATCCGGCGGCTGCTGGCCGAGGGCGTGGAAGTTCGCGCGACGGATCCGGAAGCCATGGAACGCGCGCGCGCGGTGTTTCCGAATTTGAACTATAACGCCGATCCTTACGAAGTGGCGCGGGGAGCCGACGCGTTGCTGGTACTCACCGAGTGGGAGCAATTCCGGCAGCTGGACTGGAAACGAGTGCGCAAGGAAATGGCGCGCCCGCTGGTGATCGACGCGCGAAACATTCTGCGCCCAGCGGAAATGAGGGAGATGGGCTTTGAGTATATGAGCTTCGGGCGGCCGGATAAGATTGGTGTTTTGGCGGGGCAGTAGTTGGTAGGGCAGCCTTCAGCGTGTCTCCCTTTTTTCCTGACGGTAGTCTAAACCAGCCACGCTGAAGCCTGTCCTACTTATTGCTCTCCGCGAATTGCTTTTTGAATGACTTCAGCCTGCGGCGTAGCCACCAGACTAATTCAAAGAGAATACAGGCAATAATCATTCGGGACGCCGAGAGTGGCTGCACGTTCTGCGTCCCACTGCGTCAAGATTTCTATGTGCCGCTTGGTGACATTTTGCACATAGAGTTGTCAGGTTCTCCGCTGTATCATCTCCAAGGTGGCTCCGCCACTGAATGTGGTGGACCTGAAGATCCTCCATTCGACCGCATCTCTGGCATCGCCAGCTGTCTCGCTGCAGGACTTCCCGGCACAATTGGCGATACTCCTCGGGCTCCAACCTCAGGCGTGGCCGCCGTTTGGTCCGAATCCTTCTCAAAGCGTTACCTGTACCGTTTCTATAAGTTCTTTCTTCTGCGGCGTGGGAAGTCCCGTGACCAGCCGAATGAGACAAGGTAACAACGCGTTTCTGTTGCCCATCTCCAAGCTCACCCCCGCCAGGAAATCTGCGCAGATCATCTCCAGGCAATAGCCTCGAGACTTGTCGCTCCCCAGCATCATTCCCGCCGTTTCAAGCGCCTGCTCGATTACCGGAAGTTGGCTCTTGTAGGCCTTGAAATAGAGGATCTCCCATGGCTCCGTGTCCTTGCCCGTCAGGTAGCGGTCCACCTCCCGCTTGAATTCCTCCCGGGGCATCGTGCTTGCTTTGTGCACCCAGGGTGCACTTTCGAACTCCTGCCTGTCCCGTCGCGCCACTTTCACGAGTTCCCTCGCCTTGGTCCAGCCGATCTGTTCCAGCTCCCTCTTGCGAATCGGGGTCAGGTGCTCGTGGATCGCCATCAGGTAGTAGGCCTTGCGCCGGGACTCCGGGAACTTCCTCTCCAGGAACTCATCAAACGAACGGGCGTTATCCACCCGCCAGTACTGCCCGGCCCGCGCCTCGCACAGATAGCGACCCAGTTCGACAAACTTGGAATCTCGGTCGCGCTCGGTGGCCCGCTCCCAGCACAAGATCTCGTCGATCTTCGAGAGCACAAACACGGCACGCCGGCGATTGAGCTTCGGAGCCATCAACGGTCTTCCGTTAGTCGTCAAGCACGTCAAGCCAATCAAGGTCGCTCGCTCCCGGTTGACGAATTAGTTTGGTCTCGGCCAGTGCTTCGTTCCCAAGGCACAGCCCGAGATGCGCACAGCTGACGCACCCGTTCTGCGGGAAGCGGATTCCGGGGTGCGAAGGAAACTGGGCCGTTTCGATCTGGCGGGCGGTCGCCTCAACCAGCTGGCCAAACTCCTGCCGCTGCTCGTCCGTGATCGACGCCAAGAGGTATTGAATCTCAGGCACGCGCTTTCGCACGAAGGCCACAATGGCAACATCCGAGATGCCCGTGATCCAGGAATAGCAAACGAGTTGCAGATCGAGCGATGTCAACCCCTCCGGTTGGTCCGGAAACCGGGCGCTCGTGGTTTTCCATTCCAGCAAACGCTGCTGGCCGTCTAGCTCGCCAATGGCATCGATGTAGGCCACAAATTCATGCCCGTTGGGGAGGGCGCGGACAATCTTCTTCTGCGTGTTGTGTTTGGGTTGGCGAATACGGATGCGGTTATCCCGACCAAACTGCTCCAGCAACGCGATCCCCTGGCGAAGCAAGCGTTCCCAATCATCTCCGTGGGAGTACTCGAGCGGAACATCGCGGTAGGTGCCCCACTCCTTGAACAACACTGCTCCCGCATCCTCACCCTCAAAGATTGCCGCGATGGCCTTCTCAAAACAGCGCCCAAAGCACAGCGCCGCCCGAGATTCCTTCTCCTTCCAGCCGTCCAGATACCGGAAGCGATAGCTTCTCGGGCAACGCAGGTACTGCGAAACCTGGGTGTAGCTAAACGTCACGGGCCACCTCCCGGTTGCTCCCCACCGAGGACGACAGTTCCTCCCATTCGCTGGCTGGGGCGAACCCACCAAGATTGAGGAACGAACGGCCATTCAGCGTGGTGCGGGAAATGCGCACGATTCCTCGGAGGCCGACGAGGGCCTTCTCGTCAATTTCGTCTCGACCCAAGAGATCAGGGTCATAGCCAAAGTCCCTTAGGAACCAGCGAAGCTTCCAGAGCGCTTTGGGAGTGCAGTAGAGACGGCCGTTGAGGGAACGATCTTGATGCTCTCCTGGTTCGAGAATAACGAGCCGCAGGACGTAGAACGGTCGTTCGGGACGCCAGCGGTAGAACACGCGATCGACGCGCACCAGGAAAACACCCTCCAGGATGTTTTCGGGGGCGTTCGATTCACCATGCAAACCTGGGATGTGCCGCTTCATGAGCGAACCTCCTCCTGCTTGGAATAGCTGTTGAGCTGGCAGACCAGCCCGTCGCGATCTTTGGCGGCGCGCTCGGCAAGGTGGTTGAGGAAAGCTTCGACCTGATCTCGGGTGGCCTCTCGCAGGCTGGCAGTGCCGCAGAAGTCGGCGCCATAGGACTTCACGAGGCCGGCATCGAGTTGGTGCTGGCGAATCAAGAGGCAGAAACGGTCGCGGAGGCGGGGCCGACCGTTCTGGTGCCCATTATTTCCATTGGTGGGAGACTTAGGCGGCTCAGACGGTGCAGGAGCATTCGATCTGGGTGCCCAGCCAAGTTCTTCGACCGAGCAGAGTCCGATGCCGTAGGCTTTGCGGAGCGCGCGGTTGACGGCCCGGGTTTCAGCGACGCGCATCTCGGCGCCGCGGACCAAGGCAGAGACATTAGACGGGTCCGCGTCGCCATAGCCAACGAAGCCGCGTGAACGGGATGACTTGTAAACGGTAGCTCTGAAGACCCATCGGTTGGATTGCGGGTCGCACAATTTCCTGATCTGGAGTACTCGAATGCCGCTGCAGCGATCACGACTAGCGAGCCGTAAGAGGCCTGCGTGAGTTACGTACCACCGACCGTCTAAGTACTGAACGTCGCCTAAAGCCACCGAAAAAGAATATCTTGAGATCAATTCTCGTAGTCCCTGCCGCGCGGTCACCGGCAGACGCCCCCATGTCATCCTTGCGAGAATCATGTTCCTTTGCAGCTCTCTATGCTGTTTTTTCATTCTTTACCGCCCTCCCATGCGTAAGCGTGTACGCACAAGAGTGATTATGCGTAGGCGCCTACGTATATGTCAAGCGTTTTCTTGTTGATTTTTTGAGTAGCGCTAGGCATAAAAGCCATAATGACTCTTGGAGAAAAGAACCCTCACGCGGTGGCTCTAGGAAAGATGGGCGGCTCGAAAGGCGGTAAAATCAGGGCGGCGCGGCTCAGCTCTGAAGAGCGAAGCGCGAGTGCTCGTAAGGCAGCTCTCGCTCGGTGGGCAAAGTTCAAAAAGATGAAGGATAAGAAGAAAGATTAGTGTTTTGCGTGTTAACGCGTTAGAACTTCAGACGATTTGCCTCCCGCGGTTCCCGTTGCTCAACCTGTATCTATGTTGACCGTTAGGCATCCTAATTTTGATATCCCGGTTTCTCACGGGCACAGCTGAACATTCTCGGTAGCAAATTGTAAAACTTTGTCAGGGAGCAGTCGCCGAAGGATTAAAGGGCGATTTTCTCGAGACTGACACGCAGCTATAATGTGTGCATGAGAATTCTCATGTTTACCGGCAAGGGCGGCGTGGGAAAGACCAGCCTTGCGGCCGCAACCGGCGTCCGACTTGCCCAACTTGGGCGCCAGACGTTGATTATGAGTATTGATCCGGCTCATAGCCTGGCTGATTGCTTCGACTTGGACAACGACTTATTTCGTGTTCAGACGTCGGATCCATTCCCGATCAGCGATCGACTTTCGATTTTGGAATTAAATATTCAGAAAGAAATCAAGCGGCACTGGCAGGAGATTTCCTCCTACGTCAGCTCCGTGCTGACGAACCACTGGGATCAGCGGCGTGGAAGCCGAAGAACTCGCCATTCTTCCCGGCATGGAAGAGTTGAGCGCGATGATGTACATCAATCAATATCGGCGCGAGGAACGATATGACGTTATTGTGCTCGACGCCGCCCCCACCGCTGAATCGCTCAGATTCATCAGCATGCCAACCACACTTGACTGGTATATGAAACACATTTTTCCATTTCAGCGCAATTTGCTTAAGGCCGTGCGGCCGATTGCGAACCGCGTCGCGCCTTTCGAACTGCCTACCGACAGCTATTTTGTAAATATCCGCGAGCTATTCCAGAAGCTGGAGGGCGTCGACGAAATCTTGGAAGATCCGCACACCACGAGCGTCCGGCTGGTTACCAACCCGGAAAAGATGGTGCTGCGTGAGACCCAACGCGCATTTGTGTATTTCTCGCTTCACGGGTTGACCGTCGACTCCGTCATTGTCAATCGCGTCCTGCCCGGCGGAGGTTATGGATACGTGGTTCAACGACTGGCACACGTCTCAGGAGACCGTCCTTCGAGAAATCGAGGAATACTTTGCGCCCGTGCCGGTCAAACGCGTTCCGCTGTTCGCGCACGAAGTCTTGGGAAGGCAGCGGCTGCAAGACTTGGCCTCCTTGCTGTATCCTGGGGATGAAGACCCGTCGGCAGTGACTCGAACGGAAAAACCTTACAGCTTCGGAAAGCGTGATGGAATATATGAAATTCGGGTTCTTCTGCCGTTCGCCGCGAAAGGCGAAGTCGGGTTATTCAAGAAGGGCGATGAATTGGTAGTCGAGATCGGGACCTTGCGTCGGCACATCGGCCTGCCGCGCTCGATGGCGATGCTGCTCCCGTCCCGCGCCAAGCTGGAGAACGGGCTCCTCACGGTCGAAATGCAGGAGGCACAATGAACGAGCAACAGACTGACCAGACCACCACAGGCAAGGGCGTCGCTCACGAACGGTGCCTATGCTACGAAATCCTGGATCTATTCCGGGCACGCTTAGGTGTTTCACCTCAGGTGCGGCAGCATTTGGCGAACTCGCGTATAGAGTTCCTCAAGGCGATTCGCGAAGTGATCGACGAGCGAATTGACCACCTGTCGAAACCGGTTCAGGCGGGCACCAAGATTACGGTGGATTAAAAAGGGGCGAGATCTCGCTCACGTTGGATTTCTCGATCCCGTAGCCGTCTTCAGAAGTGCGGTTTGGCAACTGCGAATGGAGGGATGATCAATTATATTGGAGCCTGTCTGAGAGGCTGCTTTTAACTCGGAGTTAGACCCATCTTAGCAGCGCGTCGTTATCATCGCTTAGCATGCGTCGGGAATTCAAAAGAAAGAGCACATAATGGCGGCAAGCAAGATTCGCCCCGCCGCGATTGAGGCCGGAATCCGGCTGGAGCTTGGTCAACGGTTCGGCTTCCACAATTTCCGTCACAGCCTTGCGACCTTCCTGGTTAGCCGGGGCAAGGACGTGAAAACTATTCAGGAGCTTTTGCGCCACGCAAAGTCGAGCACGACCCTTGACCTGTATTCACAGGCGATTGATACCGCCAAGCTCGCTGCGCAGGAAGAGATCGCCGTAGCGATCACGAGTTGCGGCAGCCATGACCAAGTCTCGCTCGTTTCCCCGCTGACATCACGCGAGCGCGTCGCTTGCCTAAAGCTCCCTTTCCCCCTATAAACTGAGAGATTACAGGCATCTCCTCTAAGACGCTTTGGGAATACGGGCAAAAAGGGCATTCCTGTAACGCGGGTTCCCGCCAGAATCACTACAATAATGATAGCCTCCGGCCACCGACTGACCGTCAGTCTCCGTCCGCTCAGAGCGCTGCTGCGGCTGCGCGGATTTGATCTCGAAGCCACTGATGGCCGGGGTCTGAGGACATTCTGGGGTGCCAGAACATGGTGTACCTGAAGCCGTTTATCTCTTCAGGTGCAGCGGCTATGCGAAGCGGCGCGATGGCCAACACCTTCTTTGCCAGCTTGCGCGGGAGTGTAAGGATCATGTCCGTTCGCGCAATTGCAAATACGGCCGGCACCGAAAAGGGAATGACTAATTCGACTCTACGCTTCAGTGCGAGCTCTCCCAGAGGCCGATCCGGAATCGTTTGCTGGCCGGCCAAGATGTTTACCAGCGCGTGCGGGTACTTAAGATATTCTTGAAGGCTTAGGTGGCGACCCCGGGCCGGGTGATTCGCAGCCAGCAGGCAGACCATCTCATCTGAGAAGAGGGCTTCCGACTGTAATCCGGGCGGACCGCCGACAATGTCGAGCACGAGATCGAGCTTCCCCGAACCCAGGTTCTCAAATCTACGATCATGCCACGCGATCAGTTCGAACGTGACATGGGGTGCCGTCTTGCTGAGACGTTCCATCACACCCGGCAAGAGAACGGTGCATCCGTAATCTGTCATCGTAACTCGAAAATGATCGTGACTCTGCGCCGGGTCGAACACCGTTCCTCGAATCATTGATTCCAGTCGCGGCAGCAGGTTCTCAAGTTCCTCAAACAGCTGCTGTCCCCGCAGTGTGCGTTCGTAGTGTCGGCCGGTGCGGATCAGTAGATCGTCTCCGAACGTATCGCGCAGGCGGTAGAAGGCGCGCGTCATTGCAGATTGGCTGATGGCGCAGCGTTGTGCTGCACGTGTGATGTGGCGTTCTTCCAGCAGGACCGAAAGTGTCTGAAGAAGGTTCAGATCAGCCTTGTATATATGCGTGTAGCGCATAGTCATCATCACCTATATGAATTGGACAGATGGTTGCCTGCCATCCTATGCTGCGCCCGCTCTTGCGGAACCGGGAAGAAAATCGTTGCTTAAGGTGGGCCCATTTTATGATCTCTGCACGCAAAATAGGACGGGCAACTCGCCACAGCGTTTGCGTATATTCTATCTGGGTTGGAACTTTTCTGCTCTCTTTGTCTGCATTCGGGCAGAGCAATTCAGGTCGCATCCTAGGATCTGTCACTGATCAGACCGGTGGTGTCATACCGAACGCAACGGTGACTGTAACAGATGTACAAAGGGGCGTCGCCCGGACTTTAACCACTGACCAAGCTGGACAATATGCTGCGCCCAATCTAGCTCCCGGCACATATTCAGTGCGTGCTGAAGTCGCCGGTTTCACAACCGTTAATCGCCAAGGCATTCTGTTGCAAGTGGGTCAGGACATTAGGGTTGACCTTGCGTTGAAAACTGGCCAGCAAGCGGAGAGCATCACTGTTACGGGAGACGTTCTGCCAGTGGACCCCACAAGCGCTACGCTCGGAGGGACACTCAGTAATCAGACGATAAACGATCTTCCGCTAAACGGCCGAAACTACGAGAATCTTCTTAGTCTCCGACCGGGTGTAACAATATATCCGGGCGGTGGGGTATTTACCCAGAGTACTAACGGACTCCACGCCGACAGCAATAATTACCTCGTGGATGGACAGGCGAACGACTCGCCTTGGGAAGGGCAGAGCATGATCAACGGAGGAGCGCCCGCCGGAGATGCCCAGACAATTCTCCCTGTAGACGCCATTCAGGAATTTAATACCGTAGAAAATCCTCCTGCGGAATACGGGTGGAAGCCGGGAGCTGTCGTGAACGTCGGCCTAAAATCCGGCACCAATAGTGTTCATGGCACGGCATATGCTTTCGGCCGCAGCGACAGTTTCGACGCGCGTGATTACTTCGACGCTTCCCCACTGCCAAAGGCCCCACTGAATTTTCAGCAGTTTGGCGCCACGGCTGGCGGTCCCATCAAGAAAGATAAGCTGTTTTGGTTCGCGGGATTCGAGGATCAGCGCTATTCCGTGGGAAGCACATTCGTCATAAATGCGCCGGCCACTGTATCTTTGGCAGGATCCGATCCGAATGCCGCGTCGGATAGTCTCGTGGACGCCTGCAAGTCGCTGGGCTTTGCAAATGTCAACCCTCTCAGCGCGCATATAGCCGACCTGCAAGCCGATTGTTCAGTGGGGCCGAAATCCCTCTTCCCGGCGAACAATGGCACCAACCCCCAAGGTCCCACTTTTTTGGTCCCGGGTTTAGGTAGCCAAACCGAAACGGATAATGGACTGGGCAAAATCGACTACCATATCAATGAGCACCATACCCTGAATGGATTCTACTTCTTTGGTCAGAATGACGGCACGTGGAATGACGCGGCTTTCGAAGTACAGCCATATTGGCTATCACTTATTCACACCCGTACTCAGGTAGGGTCCGTGAGTTGGACTTGGGCCCCCAATTCCGACTGGGCGAACGTGCTCAGGGGTGGGTATTCCCACATCTACGAAAGCTTTGAAGATGCAGATCACAATGTGAATCCCACGAGCTACGGCATAAACACGGGTATAACGAATCCACAATATTTCGGATTCCCAGTGATCAAGATCTTCCAGTTCAACCCCGGAACGTTCCACTTAGGAGCAATCTGGCCCAAAATCGAAGGTCCAGGAGGGGTGGGACAGTTTGCTGACAGCGTCTCCTATTTGCGGGGCAAACACGCACTTAAGTTTGGCGGCGAAATCATGCAGACCGTAAATACCGGACTGATAACTTCCAATGCGAAGGGCTCTATAGGGTTCGGATCGCTGCAGGATTTCCTCACAGGCAATGTGGCAAACGGCCAGATCCTCGCGGGAGATGTGCCGCGGCATCTGCGAAATTGGGCATTCGCAGGTTTCTTGCAAGATGATTGGCGAATCACGCCGAAGGTCACACTTAACCTCGGCCTGCGCTATGAACTCACTACTGTCCTGAAGGAATCTAATAACCTACTGGGTAATTTCAGTCCAAGCATCGGATTGGAACAGGTCGGCAATCAGATCAGTTCGCCTTACAATGGCGATCATAACAACTTTGCCCCCCGGCTTGGACTGGCCTGGGACGTGAGAGGCAACGGTCACACGGTGATTCGTGCAGGCGCAGGAATCATGTACGAGCAGCTTTCGGAGCTCGTATATATGTCTCTTGGCAATGTGGTTGGCCTCGGCAACGTTCCCACAGGCGCCAGGCTCGTCGTTAACGGCGTTTCGACTCCAGGATCCGGGACGATCAATGTAGCAAACACTTCATTCGCGGGTTCGCAACTCAACTGGACTACTCCTAATTCACCAGTGTCGGTCTTCCCGAGTGGGGTTGCGAGTGATCAGTGTGGCGACGGCCTGGGGGCAGACCCAGCACCCTGTAACACGATCTGGGTGGATCCGAATCTTCGAACGCCTTTCGTCAGCACGTGGACCCTTGGCATTCAACAGGTCATCACAAATGACATTGCTTTGGACGTCACTTACGTGGGCACTCACGGCTTCGACTTAGTCGGTTGGAGCGACGCAAACGAGGCCCCAATCGGGACCGGCTGGACACCTGCAGCAGTTGCGCAATGTCTCGGCAGCGCTTCAGCAGGATACAACAACTGCGCGCCAGATGCGGCAGCGGAGGTGCTGGCCCGTCCCTTCAATACCAAGTTTCCCTACCTGCAGTATATCGACCACCTGTCGAACCGCGGGCGCTCCAACTACAACGGCTTGCAGGTGACTCTCACGCAGCGCACTCACCATGGGCTGTCGTATGTGGCTGGCTACACCTATTCCCATGCTTTGGACACTTCTTCTGCGAATTGGGGTAACGACACGGGCGTTCCAGTCGGCCCACTGCCATCGCAATATGCTAGCGGTGACTTTGACATCCGGCATCGTTTCACTCTTTCATTGACCTACAGCTTTCCGAACATTAAGTCTGCGGGGCACCTGCTGGATGGCTGGCAAATTAACTCGATCATAACCCTCCAATCAGGGACACCATGGGGACCACAGGATTTCTCGAATGATTTTACCGGAACGGGTGAAGGCGCTAATCAATCGATCGGGGTTCCGGTTGGCCAAGGCGAGCACTGGGACTTCTTCGGAAACCCGTCAGACTTCACTTCCGGTTCGACGCCATTTCCTTATTTCCCAGGTACTACGAACGCGTCGTGCCTGGCTCAAGCTCAAATGATGGACGGAGGAGCGACGGGCCTGGCTCAAGCCTCACTTACGAATTGGGGGTGTTATGCCAGCGGCAAATCGATGTTACTACCTCCTCCGTACGGCATGTTTGGCAATGCCGGCCGAAATATTTTCCGTAGCAGAGGCTTTTATAATTTAGATCTGTCGCTCGTAAAGAGTGTTCAGTTTCATGAAAGGCTCACAGCCCAGTTTCGGGCCGAGGCCTTCAACATTCTCAACCATCCCGAGTTCGCCAACCCATTCGGAGGACCGAATGGCTACGACAACAATGATCCGTCGGCAGGGTACGGATTTGGCTGCGGCTGCGTCACGACTGACGCAGCAGCTTCCAATCCCGTACTGGGGTCCGGAGCCAACCGCGCTGTTCAGCTGGGCTTAAAGCTGATCTTCTAGAAGCTGGTGCCAGATACGATCTTAGTGTGTAGAACGCGCCGCGAACACCAAGTCTCGCGCGATTAGCTGCGCCTCGGGGAGAAGCCATTGGCTACAGGGTTCGAGAATCATTGCTGGCGGGACATCATATCTGCTGACGTGTTGGAGCTGTACTCCCGTTACGAACGTGATCTTTTCGTAGGGCCTTCGCCAGCTTTGCTTGCCATCGACCTTTACGAACTTGCATACGAGGGCGGCAATCGCCCTATTTCTGAACTCGCGAAACTCTGTCCGAGTTCCTGCGGCGAATATGCTTGGGCAGCAATCGAGCCAACCAAAAGGCTATTCGAGGCGGCCAGATCGGCCGGGCTTCCCGTCTTCTACTCGACGATGGACGTGCGGCCGAATAGTCGGCCCAACGGGATCAACGCCACCAAACGACGGGCACCCAGGAACGATGCCGAAGCCTATACCATAAAATCCGAGTTCACACCTAGACCAGATGACGTCGTGATTACTAAACAGCGCGCGAGCGCATTCTTTGGAACGCCCCTCCAAGCGCATCTGACTCAGCTCGGAATAGAGAGCGTGATCATTTGCGGCGAGAGCACATCCGGATGCGTGCGTGCCTCGGCAGTTGATGCCTACTCTTACGGGTTCCACGTCGTCATAGTCGAAGAATGCTGTTTTGATCGAAGCTTGCTTTCACACAAGATAAACTTGTTTGACTTACACCACAAGTACGCCGATCTGTTGAGCGTTGAGCAAGTTGAAGCACATCTCCAACAGAACACTCGAAAGGTGGTGTCACAGCCATGAAGCCTGACGCCTATGGACCGTTTTCTTACTCACCAATCATTCACCGCCCGCGTCTTACCTGGCCGGGAAGTGCCCGCGTTGCTCTATGGGTTATACCCAACATCGAATTCTTTTCACTCGAGGAGCGGCCTGGCGGGTTCAGTAGCGGCAAGATTCCTGACGTGCCGCTGTGGTCAGCACGAGATTATGGTAATCGCGTCGGAGTTTTCCGAATAATGCAGGTTCTCGATCGCTATGACATCCGTGCGACTGTGGCTCTCAATAGCGATCTTTGTGCGCGGCATCCTGAAATCATCCAAGAAGGACAAGCGCGGAAGTGGGAGTGGATGGGCCACAACAAGTCCAATACACGGCGCTTGAACGAAGCTGCGCCAGGCGAGGAGCCCACAATCATTCGTGACTGCCTCGCGACAATTGAGGAAGCCACTGGTACACGGCCTGTTGGTTGGCTGGGGTCGGGTTTGCAAGAGACCTGGGACACACTTGATCTACTCGCTGCGGAGGGAGTTGAGTATGTCTGCGATTGGTGCAACGACGACCAGCCTTATGTTATGAGCTTAGAAGGCGGTCACAGCCTAATCTCAGTGCCTTACAGCCGTGACATCAACGACAAGGCTGCCTTCGAACATGATTGCAGGACGGCCGTTGAATTCCAGGAAATGATCTGTCGTCAATTCGATGTACTCTATCGCGAGGGCGCCGAATCCGGACGAGTGATGGCCATCGCGGTCCATCCTTATTTGACTGGCCTGCCGTATCGGATTGACTCGTTCGATCAGGCCCTTGAATATATTTGTGGGCACGAGGGGGTGTGGCGTACGACTGGACGGGAGATCTCGCAACACTTCTTCTCTATAGCCAACGCGGAAAGTGACAAGCGGCCGACGGAGGCCGCGCCGCGTTGAGCGAAACCCGGGAGAGAGACAACTATGCCTGAGGCACTGCTTTCAGAACTCGTGATCGCAAATCACATTCTTGCCGACCAAGGGGTCGTTGACGGGTATGGCCACGTAAGCGTGCGCCACCCGACTGAGCCGGACCACTTCTTTATCTCGCGGTGGCTGGCTCCTGAGCTCGTCGCGGAAAGCGACATTGTGAAGCTAGATCTAGACTGCACTCCAGTGACAGGCGATCAACGGAAACTCTACAGTGAACGCTTCATTCATGGAGAGATTTACAGAGCGCAACCCGACGTTAACTCCATTGTGCATACCCATGCGCCAGCCGTTGTCCTGATGGGAGTTTGCGATGAGCCGCTCTTACCGCTATATCACATGGCCGGATTCATCGGAACTGGGGTTCCAGTTTTTGACATACGTAACTCCTTCGGAATGACGGATATGTTGGTTTCCGATATGAGTCGCGGGAGTGCGCTAGCCGAAACACTCGGATGTGCCTCGGCGACGCTGATGAGGGGACATGGTGCCGTCACTGTGGGCGCGTCTTTGTCCCAAGCGGTAGGTCGTAGCGTCTATTTGAAGATAAATGCAGAGCTTCAAATTCAAGTTGCGGGGAGACCAATTCGTTTCCTTACCCCTGAAGAAGCCCATCTGGCCAGCTTGCGCACCTCGGATTATCCGAAAGACTGGGACTCGTGGAAACGGAAGGTCAGCCAGAAGAGTCGAGCGTCTTGGACCGACAGAGGCTTGTCTTCATAGCCGAACGAAAACGCTGTCATGCCACAATTTGACGATGCGAGGGCTGAGCAAAATGGTGGTCAGACCTGATCGGTACGATGACTCTCTTATCTTTGAGCGGCAAGCTTTCACCTGGCCCGGAGGGAAGACGTTAGCTGTTTGGATCGTTCCTAACGTGGAGGTTTGGACGTACGATTCGCCGGGAGGAATGACCATTCTTCCTAATACGAGGAATGTGGTGCCGGACGTCGTTAACTACGCGTGGAGAGAATACGGAATCAGAGTTGGCCTGTGGAGAATTGCCGACGCTTTGGACTCCGCGGGAATTCGCGCAACTGTTGCGCTGAATTCGGCGGTATGCGAGGCCTTTCCGAGAGTTGTTGAAGAACTGACGAGTCGCCATTGGGAACTCATGGGCCATGGAATTACGAACAGTCAGCCGCTGTCCTCAGTGTCCGGCTCTACTGAGGAGCGGAATGTGGTTCAAGCCGCGCTTGGCACGATTGAGCGGGCCGCCGGCATTCGGCCGACAGGATGGCTAGGCCCAGCTCTCGCAGAAACGCTCGACACGCTGGACATTCTGGCCGAGGCAGGCATCACGTATGTGGGTGACTGGAACAGTGATGATCAGCCATACCGGATGAAGGTAAGAGTGGGCAAGATGTTCTCGGTTCCTTACTGCATGGAGCTCAGCGACACGGGATTATTCGCCAGGCATGGCTACACGGGTCAGGAGTACTTCGACGCCATCCTCGACCAGTTTGAAACCCTCTACTCTGAGAGCGAATCGACCGCGCGTGTTATGGGGATTCCTCTTCATCCATTTTTAGTGGGACAGCCATTACGGATCAAGTACCTGCGGCAAGCGATCGCTCATATGCAGAAATTTGACCGTGTATGGTTCGCTACAGGAAACGAGATTGCCCAAGCCTACGAGCGCGTTTCTGATGCGAAGCATGAACTCGTTCACGGGCCGAATAACACCTAGCAGTTTGTTGAAAAATGCAGTTCTTCTGCAACTTTAATTCACAAAACTCGTCTGAAGTAAGAAGGTCCAGGAGACGAGCGAATGCGCGGCGACGATAACCAGCAGGATGGGATGTTCAGTTACGTTTCTCCCGAGAAGCGAGTCCCGGCGGATCATCCATTGCGGCCGGTCCGCAAGATGGTGGATGAGATTCTGAAGGAGATGTCACCGCAGTTTGCGAAGTTGTAACTCGGAAGTGGGGCGGCCATCGATTGCGCCCGAACGGTTATTCCGCTCCCTGTTGTTGCAGATCTTCTATTCGGTCCGCAGCGAGCGAATGCTGATCGAGCAACTCGAGTACAACCTGCTGTTCCGGTGGTTTGTGGGAATGGAGATGGACGAGAAGGTCTGGAATCACGCGGTGTACAGCAAGAATCGGGAGCGGTTGCTGAACGAAGAGATTGCGGAGGGATTTTTCCAACGGGTGCTGGAACGAGCCAAGCCGTTTATGTCGGACGAACATTTCACGGTGGATGGAACGTTGATCGAGGCCTGGGCCAGTCATAAGAGTTTCCGGCGGAAAGACCGGCAGGGAAAGCCCCCTGGGCCGGGCGGAGAGGTGAACTTTCACGGGGAAAAGCGAAAGAACCAGACCCATGAATCGACAACGGATCCCGAGGCGCGTCTGTTCAAGAAGTCCAAAGGAAGCGAGGCCAAGTTGGGTTACCTGGGACATGTATTGATGGAGAACCGCAACGGACTTTTGGTGCAGACCTTTCTGACTGAGGCGAATGGGAGAGCGGAGCGGGAAGCGGCGATGCTGATGGCCGAAGCGATCCCGGCGAGAAAGCGCGTGACGATGGGAGGAGACAAGAATTATGACACCCAGGAATTCGTAGGCGAACTTCGCGGGATGAACATCACGCCGCATGTAGCGCAAAACAATACCAATCGCAGGAGCGCGGTGGACGAGCGGACTACACGGCATGCGGGATATGAGGTGAGTCAGCGGAAGCGAAAACGAGTGGAGCAAGTGTTCGGGTGGATGAAGATGGTCGGAATGCTAAGGAAGGTTAAGTTGCGAGGGATCGACAAGGTCGGGTGGCTGTTTACCTTTACCGGAGCTGCCTATAACCTATGCCGATTGCGAAACCTGATGGCCAGAACCTGAAGCGGAGCTTCGATCCAGGCTCGCTGATTCGCTAGACCAACCAAAACTGCCCCTTCCGAGCTCAGCGATAACTCAAGGAATCAGAACGGAAGCTTGAAAAGCTCAATTCTTCAACGAGCTGCTAGAGGAAAGCGCGTGTACGCTCCCACGTGCTCAGGAACGAGGTCCGGCACGGGTATGGCCGAAACAGCAATGTTACGGAACCGCTGGTGGATTGTCTGCGCGTCTCTGATCGCGCAACTCGTTGGAAGCGGAGCTATCAATGTATTTGCGTTCGGCGTTTTCCTGAAGCCAGTCGCAAGCGGTTTGGGGGTGGGTCGGGGCGTCTTGTCTTCGGCCCTTTTGCTGAGCACGTTCATGACGGCGGTAGGATGTCTCGGGTTTGGCCCCCTCTTCGATCGCATTGGAATCCGAAGCGCACTACTCTTCGCGGTGGCGCTGTACGCTTTAAGTATAGGGGCTTTGGCGCTCCTTCGGCCTTCACTGCCAATTATTTACATACTTTTCGGCCTTTCCGGCTTCTTCGGTAGCGGGCAAACACCGTTGGGGTATTCCAAGCTAATTTCTCAATGGTTTAACAGAGACCGCGGGCTGGCATTGGGAGTGGTACAGGCTGGAGTCGGTCTCGGCGGCATTTTTGTTGCGCAATTGGCTAGAATTCTAATCAAGGCCATGGGGTGGCGAAACGCCTACATTGGCATGGGAGCTACCATCTTTATTGTAGCCTTCTTGCCTGTAGCGGTATTCGTACGAGAACCAGCTTCCGGAAGCTCTGCATTACCCCCACCGAAGCAGGAATCAGATTACAAAACCTCCATCACTGGACTGACCTCTTCTGAGATTCTACGCAACTCGCGGCAGTTCTGGACGCTTGCTATCGCTTTTTTTCTGGTGGTCGTCACAGCTAATGGGCCTTTGATTCACGCCGTAGCTTTGCTGACGGATCGCGGCATCTCGCTTTCAATAGCAACAGCGGCGCTATCCGCAGCCGGATTTGCCATGATCGTGGGTCGCGTGCTGGCGGGATATTGCCTAGATCGATTTTTCGGGCCCTATGTCGCCTTCTGCTCAATTCTTGGAGCAATGATCGGGCTGGGGCTATTGATAAGCGGACTTGGAGGGGTTGCGCCAATCGCTGGCACTATTCTTTGTGGGCTCGGGATGGGCGCCGAAGGCGACATCGTGCCGTATTTTGTAAGCCGCTATTTTGGATTGCGTTCCTTCGGCCAGATCTATGGCTATCTGTTCGCGGTTTTTATGATCGGAGTAGGCGTCGGTCCCTCTCTCATGGGATTCTCGTTCGATCACTGGCACTCGTATGCCCCGATGTTTCTCATATTCGAGTTTGCGCTCGTTGTGGCTTCCGTTTTGTTTTTACGCCTGGGACCGTATCGATTTCTCCCCGCAGAGCAAGCCGCAGGCGAGGGAGTAGCTTCAGGACATCCATCTTCGACCGTTGGCGACGCGGCGCGACCATGAGCGCAGATTGTGGAAAACATTCCTTCACTGCCCCGGCCAATAACTGTTTGACCCCGGCATGGACGGAGACCGTATATCTTTGACGAGGTGCTACACAATGAATCCGCCAATCTGGGATAGGTTTCTAACGGACCGCGATAAGGCTGTATTCGCCGCCGGCGGCTTCGGAGCTCGGATGGGCTTTGGAAATCGCCCGGTTCTTCTGGTCGTCGATGTCACCTACTCGTTCTGTGGCGACAAGCCCGAACCCATTCTCTACTCGATCAGGCGCTGGCCAACTTCTTGCGGCGAGGAAGCGTGGGAAGGAATCAGGGTCATCAAGGGGTTGCTCGACGCCTCTCACGTCAAAGGCATTCCTGTCATCTATACCACCAACAAAAAGCGCCCCGACCTCTGGGACAATGGCAGCTGGTCGTGGAAGAGCACGCGCCAGAGAGTACGGCCGCGAACTGACGCCATTCTCAACCCGAGCGACGTGGTTCGTGAGATTGCCCCAAGCCCGAAGGACATATTGATAGAAAAGCAGAAACCGAGCGCCTTTTTTGCGACGCCTCTTCAAAGCTATTTGACGCTCTTGGGCTGCGACAGCCTTCTTGTTGCCGGAGCTACCACCAGCGGTTGCGTTCGCGCAACGGTTCTGGATGCGTTCAGCACGAACTACCGCGTGGCCGTCGTGCAGGATGCCTGCTTCGATCGTAAGCGTCAGAGCAACGACATGGTTGACAGTCGCGGGTAGAGGTTGTGCGTGGCCCAGGCTGTAGGGGTGAGTTGGGCGAGACGATGGATGGGCGTGTCGGCGAGACCGGGGAGGAGCGCGGCCAAGTAATCGCGCACGGGGAGGTTGATGCGTCGGCAGGTTTCGACGACCGTGAGGATGGCGGCGACTTTGGGTCCGGCTTGCTGACTGCCGATGTGGATCCAGTTTTTACGACCGAGCGCCACGGGTCGCATAGAGTTTTCGGCGAGGTTGTTGCTGAGCTCGAGTTCCGGGTATTCCAGGAAGCGTGTGAGTTTCGGCCAAAGTGACAGGGTGTAGTTCGCGGCTTTAGCCAGGGCGCTGGCAGGCAATGACGTGGCACGTGCGGTGGTAACTGCGGCTTTGATCTCCTCGAGTAGCGCGGGAGCTTTCGTGCTGCGTAGGGTGTGGCGCGCGGCATGGTCCAGGTTCGCCATGCGCGCTTCGGCATCGATGGCAAACAACCTATCGATGAGCCTGACCATGCGCGCCGCCTCTGCATCTAGAGGATGCAACTTCATCGCTTCCACGAATTTTCGCCTGGCGTGCGACCAACAGCACGCGTGCACCATCTTCGGTCCGCCCACCGAATCGTAAACGGCATATCCATCGCTTTGCAAAAGACCATCGAAATTCCCGAGAAAATGTTTCGGGCCCTCGCGCCCACGCCCCATGCGGAAGTCGAATACCACCGCCCCATGCGGCTGCCCGTATTGCCATAGATACGCCAGATGGTTGCTGCCATTTCCATCGTGCATCTGCACGCCGACCGGCGTTTCATCGGCTTGCAGGTAACTTCCGCGAAGTAACTCCTGCCGCACCGCCTGGGCGAGAGGCACCAGCAATTCGCCCACCCGCATCACCCAGCCATCGAGCGTCTGGCGGCTCAGTTCCACGCCGCTGTCGCGCTCCAGCATCGCGCTTTGCCGGTACAACGGACAGTGATCCGCGTATTTGCCGACCACGGTGTCAATCACCACGCGGTTGCTCACTAAACCCTTCTCGATAATCCGTGGCGGCAGTGGCGCCGCCTGCACGCCACGCTCTTCGCAACTCTTGCAAGCGCGCTTCTCGCGCTGGGTCACCACCACGAAATACTTGGCCGGCTCGACATCCAACTGCTCGCTCTCTTCGTAGCCGATCACCGTGGTTTCACGGCCGCAACCGCCGCACACGCACTGCTCGGCCGTACAAGCGATCACCCGCTCGACCCGTGGCAGGTCCGCCGGCAGCGCTTGGCGGCCCGGATGTCGAGCAACCTTTTTCTCCACCGCTCGCGCAGGCAACGGTCCGCGCGCACTCTCCGCTTGCACCTCGGCGGTGCTCACTCCCGGTTCCCATTCCAGCAATTCCAACTGCTCGTTGCTCAGCTTCTCGCTGCCCGGACCATACTTCTGGATGCGCTGCAGCCGCAGGCGCTCTTCCAGGACCTGGATCTTTAGTTCCGCATATTGCAACTTGTTCTGATAAGTCTTTAGCGCCAGGAACTTCTCGCTCACCGTGGCAAACAACGCTTCGGGCAACTCGCTCTTTAATTGTTTGAGAAGTTCGTCGAAGGGAGGCTCGGAAGGGTTCGCACTCACGATAACTTACTAAATAACACGCTGATTACCACTCTGCAATCATATTCTCGCGGCTTACCGTAAAATTTCTGCAACAACTTTATGCCGCGGGTTCCCCAGCAGCTTCCCGCCGGTACCACCGCCGCCGTTTTGCCTGCCGCAGATCAATCCCGCCCAACAGCAGCGCCAACTCTTCGTGGCTCAGCTGCACCTTGCTCTGCTCGCCGCTAACCTCCGGCCAGCGAAATTTCCCCTTCTCCAATCTTTTCGCGCACACCCATAACCCACTTCCATCCCAGAACAGCAGCTTCACCCGATTGCGCTGCCCGTTGCAAAACAGAAATACATGACCACTCAACGGCTCGCTCTGCAAGCGGTCACGCACCAATCCAAACAATCCGTCGAATCCCTTGCGCATGTCCGTTGCTCCTACCGCCAGATACATCCGCGTCGCCGCTCCCAGTCCAAACACGGCTTACCCCTGTTCCAACACGGCCAGCAAGCGCTCCAGCGTCGCCGCATCAAACCCCGCAGAGACTTCCACTCGCCGCCCTCGCGCCAGGACCACTGCCAGCCTGCCGATGCTCCCCGTTCCCGCTAATTCCACCGCCACCAGCCTGCCGCTCGTCGCCTCTGTCTCGGCAGGCACTTGGAGTGCTCCCCGTCGATGGCCGACGAACCTGCCCCGCTGCGGTCGCCGTCTCTTCCGCCAGAAATCCAGCGTCGCCACCGCTACCTCATGCTTCTGGCAAAATTCCCGCCGCCGCATCCCGCTGGACTCAAACGCGTCCAACAGCTGCTCTACCTCGCCCCGCCTCCGTCGTTGCTGAACTCTCCCATTCCCTTGTTTTTCTCTCATCCCTCCACTTCAGCACGACTCGTTCCCGGAAAATAGGTGCGTTCCTCTGACGCATACCTTCGATCGGTCGCAGGCGTCACATGCGGTAAGCCTGTGCGACATGCACGCGAAGTATGCCGATATTGTGGAAAGTGCGGAGGTGCTCGAGTTCATTTCCAATTGTCCCGCCGGTCTATTCGACCTACCGAGTGGCGATCCGGCTTTGCAACCCACAAGAAAGTAGGCGAGCGAGTTCGGATTGGATGCCCGTTTTTGGCGCTTTGTCAGGCGACAGGTACTTCGTCTACGCTCGCGCGTTCGGGTTTAGTCGATTTTGCGAACAGATACAATGCGCAGGAGCAACAGAGAACAGGAACTGCGGCGCAGGTGAATAGAACCGAATTCGACGGATTGAAGGAAATCAGAATCCCACCTATGACCGGCCCGATAATCGACCCAATGCGCCCGACCCCCAAGGCCCAGCCGACACCTGTCGAACGAATATAGGTTGGATAAAATGTGCCCGTAATTCCATTCAGTCCTGTTAGCCCCCCCAACAAACAAAAGCCGATCAGAAACGCTAGAGGCATCAACAACGCATCGGAATGGGTAGCAAAAGGCACCATCGCTATCAGAAGAGAAACGATCGCGAAAGACACAACAAGCGCGATAACGCCCTGCTTGTCGAGCAACCAGCACAGAGCCAAGCCCCCCAAGGCAGCTCCGATCTGCACCCATGATCCAGCTAAAACAGCATGACCGAGCGATACGCCTGAGCTTACGAGAACGGTCGGAAGCCAACTCGTCAGAAAATGTTGCCCCATCAAACTCGATATGTAAGCGAACCACAGCAGCAGCGTGGTTGCGGCGCGACCCTCAGTAAACAGATGCGCTAAGGATACTCCACCAGATATTTCTTCGGGCAGTATGAAGCGGGTTGCTGGCTCAAATGTCCAATCGGGCCTGACTCTGCGCGCGATAATGGTCAAATCACGCTGCGCATTGCCTTTCAATGCGAGAAAACCGATGGATTCAGGTAGCGTTAAAGTCAGAATCAGACCGAGAATCACCGGAGTAACTCCTCCGATGTAAAACACAAAGGGCCATCCGAACGTTGGAATGAGCTTAGCGGCGATCAATCCGCTCAGCGCGGCCCCGATATTATAGCCGATGAAGAGTATTCCAACAGTCGTCGCACGCGTCCGGGATGGTGAGTATTCAACAGCAAGAGCAAGAGTTGTGGGTATGGAGGCCCCGAGCCCCAGGCCTGCGATGAAACGAAGAACAAGCAATTCGGTGATTGAAGCGGAGCGCGCAGCAATGAGCGTGAACACGCCAAACCATAACACCCCCGCGACGATGAGTTTCTTCCGCCCGAGCCGGTCCGCTAGACTGCCTAGCAAAGTAGCGCCAAGCATATAGCCAAAAAGGCCAAATCCGAAAACCGGTCCAAAATATGACCTGTTCACGTGCCAGGATCTGATGATGGCAGGAGCTGCAAACGCGGCCAATTGCATGTCATATCCCTCAAGCGCCATGACGAGAGACGACCAGACCAGAATGGAAATTCGAAATCCACTGAGCTTCTGGTTTTCGATTAGGTCTGTCAGATCAACCGCTTGGGTTTGGGCCATCGGCTCAATTCTATCCGGAAACCGCTTCAGAGAAGACCTCCTATTACGGGACTATTGGGAAGCCTGGCTTATCTTGCCGGGGCAATGAGCATGTCTTCAAGTGACCTGCGCTCGAAGTACTAACCGTTCCATGGCCAGCGCGAAGCCATCTTCCTCGTTCGAGCGGGTCACAAACCGGGCAGCACGTTGCACATCTGGACTTGCGTTCCCCATGGCAATGCTCACCCCGCTGTGTCTGAACATTGATACATCGCTGGGCATATCGCCGATGGTAGCAATATTTGCGGTTGGGACATGCAGCATTTCCGAAAGTACAGTAACTACCTCTCCGTTGTTGGCCTTCGGATGAGTTACATCTAGGTAGTGGGGTTGGGAGCGAGCGGCCGAAACATGTTTCCCGCATCTCTCTTGCACGTCTGTTTTGCAGCGGGCCACCGCATCAGGATCGTCACTCACCCCGATGATTTTAGCCACTCGATTCAGTATGTCTGGTACCACTTGCACGGGGAGATGCATAGCCTGGGAGTATCGGGCAAATGGAATGTTATGTGTTGCTGGAGCCTCAGGCCGGTGTGTGCGGTTGAAATCACTCACGATCGGAGGAAAATTGACCGTCCACTCTTCGCGGTCCACTTGGTGACCATGCCGCGATGGAACAATCCGATCCTTATCGGTATAGACCCACACTTCAAGCCTTTGATTGGTCAGGATGTCAATCACACGTTGCACCACGTCGCGGGGAAGCCAGTGTCCACGAATGACGGAGAGGTCGGATCGCACGAAGAGACCACCATTAAATGCCGCGATTGGGTCCTCAAGTTGAAGATCGTCGATTAACATTTTCATGCCACGTGGAGGCCGGGCGGTGACAATTGTAAAAGCGATTCCCGATTTGATGATTTCCCGAACGGCCGCACGTGCCCGCGGCGTCACGACCTTGTCGGGAGTTAGTAATGCGCCGTCGGCATCCGCTACAACCAGACGCACATCTTCTGGCGCTTCATCTTTGCTTGCCATCGGATTAACCTCTCACGACTGACAATGTGCTTGTACTTCAAGCGTACTCATCGATACGAAAACTCCGTTTCCGTCTCAAGGTAGTTCACACGCAATCTCGCGCTCTACCAAGCTTTGAGCCTCCGTGACTTGCAATCTCTCTCGACGCACGATAGCCGCAAGAACCAGGGGACAGAACTGTCAGTTCATCCACCGCTCCACTGAATGCTGTCCAGCGCACTTTGGAAATATATCTGTTGTGAATGATTGCTGGCACGGTCTGCGTCTAATCTCCGCGGGCGGGCATCTCCCCTCGCTCGTTTCGTCGGCGTACGTTCGTCTCTAGAACCTCCGCCTGCTCCGGCGTGAAAAGCAACAGACCGCGGACAGCGTTCTGAAAGTCGGTAGATTCCATTCGCCGTGCATAATGCCGTGAGTCGAGTGGCCTGGCGTGTTCAGCAACAGGTGGCCTAATTCGTGAGCAATCACATGGCCCAGGACTTCGGCTGTAGAAACTTTTTGGTCCAGGGTCCATCCCATCGTTTCCTCAACAGCCACCAGAAAGTGCTTTCTACCTTACCGTTGAGCACGTAGATGACTTGCGTATCCGTGCCAGGCGCTAGCCCCATCACATTGCTTGGGGAATCAAGACGGTCGGACATCTTGATCGGGAGAATGCTGAGTTGGATATCGGCGGAAGTGAGGGTTGGATGGTCAGCCCAATTCGCTGGATATGAAAGCGGAATATCTCTTACCTTGGTTTCCCGAGTGAAACTCATGACCGCCTCTATGACAATCCACATTGTGGACGGCAAGTCGAAATGAGACAGTGACAAAAGTCACTTCTGCCCAGAAAGATTTGAAGGGAAAGGAACTACTTTGAAGAGGTCTGCTCGCGCCTTAGAGCAGCGAGGTCTTTGACGATGATTGTGCGGCCGTTTACCTCCAGGAACCCTTCGAGCTGGAGTTGGCGGAGATTGCGCGACACGAGCTCTCGCACGGTGCCCAATTCCGCCGCCAATTCTTCATGCGTCTCCGTTAGCTCCACACGGACTTCCTCCGTTGAAGCAGTTCCGGTCGTCTCCGCTAGTCGCAAGACCAGGGCAATCAATCGCTGCCTCACTGTCGTGAACGACAGGTCTTGGATGATCCCTACTAGACGTCGCAGCCGTGAGCCGACTTCCGCAATCACTTTGAACATCACCTCTGGATGCTCGCGACAAAAATTCTGAAAGTCCATGCGCGAGATGAAGAGTAGTTCGGCATCCTCCAGCGCAGACGCCGAGGCAGAATGATTGCCCCCCTCAAACACCACCGGGTCACCGAAAGAACGCCCTGGTCCTCTCACTACTAGAACTTGTTCACGACCTGTCGGGGACAGATTGAAAAGCCGGATCTCGCCCGTGACCACAATGAAGAGACCCATGCACGAGTCACCTTCGCCAAAAAGAAGTTCACCCCGTTGAAGGTGCTTCTTGCTTACCCGCGCAGCCAAGGCGCGCATCTCTTGCTTCGTGAGATCCGCGAAGTATGGTATTTTCCTCAACACTATTTCCATCTTTCTGCTCACTGTCGCGCTCCGTCCATTGCTGGTCTTACCGTAACTGAAAAGCCCGATTGAATGGTAAGGACCTCGGAGGCCCTTTGCGATGAGGCTTTCATAGCGCTAGGCGAGCCACAAGAAAGAACCGAACAATGTGCGTGTCTAAACTCGAACCCAGATCACGAGCACGGATCGTGGCAATGAGCCTCTCCCCACTGCCTCCCTCAACATAGATGATCAAGATTGGTTCGACATTTGGCATCATCGCTGCCTTCCGCTTGAGCGCTCCTAAATACAAGATGAACCGGCGATGCTTTTCGTTTCATTTTAATCGCCATCGTGGGGCTGTTTTGATCTTATGACAGTGGTTACTTTGCGAAACCTTCGTAGAGCTGGGAGAAGTGGGCAGAATAGTGCAACGAGATTGAACTGACTCTAGATATCCTTCGTTACGCCCGTGCCGGTCAAACGCGTTCCGTTGTTCGCGCACGAAGTCTTGGGAGGGCAGCGGCTGCACGATTTGGCCTCCTTGCTGTATCCTGGGGATGAGGACCCGTCGGCAGTGACTCGAACGGAAAAACCTTACAGCTTCGGAAAGCGTGATGGAATTTATGAAATTCGGGTTCTTCTGCCGTTCGCTGCGAAAGGCGAAGTCGGGTTATTCAAAAAGGGCGATGAATTGGTAGTCGAGATCGGAACCTTGCGTCGGCACATCGGCCTGCCGCGCTCGATGGCGATGCTGCTCCCGTCCCGCGCCAAGCTGGAGAACGGGCTCCTCACGGTCGAAATGCAGGAGGCACAATGAACGAGCAACAGACTGACCAGACCACCACAGGCAAGGGCGTCGCTCACGAGCGCTGCCTATGTTACGAAATCCTGGATCTATTCCGGGCACGCTTGGGTGTTTCACCTCAGGTGCGGCAGCATTTGGCGAACTCGCGTATCGAGTTCCTCAAGGCGATACGCGAAGTGATCGACGAGCGAATTGACCACCTGTCGAAACCGGTTCAGGCGGGCACCAAGATTAGAGTCGAGTAAAAAGGGGCGAGATCTGACTCACGTTGGATTTCTGGATCCCGTAGCCTTATCGGGAATGCGTTACGGTGCTACTCCAAAGAGCGCCGGGCGTCAGTCCCGCGAGAAACAATTACCTTGTTTCGATTGTTTTTCACTACGACAGAGATATCACATCCGCGTTTTGCGCAGAATTCTCAATCATTTAGGCTATCGTTAAATTGGTGCGCGGCTTGCATCTGTAACTTGGAGTGAGGTGCCTTCATGGACGGGAGACATCCCCCGTACATCCACTCGCTTCTTTTCCAGTGTCCGCGCTGCGAGGAACCACTCGTGGTTTGCGTTTTGAGCGACGAACGCAACCTTGAGAGCATCGATGGGAGTTCCGTCGACGTGCAATGCGACTGCGGATGGCTCAAAAGATTATTGGGACTGGAAGCGATGAGACATTTCATCGCCCGTTTGGACAGCGTACAAAAGCTTGAGGACGATTGCCCTAATACATCGATTTAATCTCGCCGTATGAAAAGCTTTCGCTTACCATAACAGTATCAGCGCCAGGAGGTCTCGGTGTCTGGCCATCCAACCCAACATGAGTTCGTCGAAGGTTCCGAGACTCGCGAGTATGACTTGTTTGAGGAATTACCGGACGGTTCGACCGTCTGGCGGTCGTGTGTGGTCGGGATGAAAAACGCCGAAATCAGTTTGCAGCAACTCACCGAGGAGTCCAACAACCGATTCTTCGCAATTCACCTTTACGACCGTAGCCAGTCTGTGCTTTATCCTTCAAGAGCAGTCACCGAAGATGACAGGCAAGCCAACTAAGGTGTAAGCTTAAGACGATTGCTGTTGGTTGAAGACCCATTGGGAACTTCATGGCAAATGGAACCGTTCTTCTTGTAATTCCACCTGCGTTAAATCTTGCATCTGCTCTTCGAGGGTTTTATAGCGCATTGCTTCGCGTCTCGATGTTGACAGTGAGCCGTGTTGCGCGATGCGACCGGAACATGCGTATCCGCCTTCGTTCGTCAAAGAGTGAGCCTTTGAACCTCATTCGCCAGCGTAGTGAGTTGATCCGTTTTTGACACCACCGAATCCACACCTGCAGCGTGAGCCACTCGGCTAGAGATGGCGTCCTTATAGAGAGTGTATAGGATGATCGGAGTGTTTGGCATGGTTTGATGAAGAATCAACGCTGCTTGCAATCCATTAATTTGAGGCATCGATAAATCCAGAATGATCAAATCTGGCCTTAACTCAATCCCTTTTTCAACTCCTTCGAAGCCGTCGCCTGCTTCCCCGCAAATTTCGAGACCGACCCGAGATTCGAGGAACGCACGAACTAAGCCCCTAATTGGTGCGCTGTCATCAACAATAAGAATGCGTTTATTCATAGGGACTCAGGTTGGCGAGCAGGGTCTGTTTTGGGGAGGGGCGGGAAAACGACCTCTGTACGGCACCGTACATCCGTTCCGTGGAGAAAAGCAATACACCTATCCCTCTAAGGCTGATTTGGTACGTAGACACCGCGCTGCAACGCCAGGAAGGCACGACGGACGTTCGTCCTATCGCCGCCTGACCAGACGTTTACTATCATCAGTAAGGGCGCATTGTCCTGAGCGTGATTCGCGATCTCGCCGAAAAACGGGAGGCCAAGGGAGCCCTGCGGCGCAGCGAACTCCAGAAACGCTACCTGGCAGAGGAACTGAACAACGATGTCGCGAAGCTACACTCTCACGCGTTCACGGCGGTCTCACTTCCAGCGTTCTTGCGGGCTCGTATTACATTGATTTTTGCCTGACCTGAAGTGTGGCGTAGGCCCTGCCAAGCTTATTAGCCAACACGTAGTGTGCCGATTTGGTTCGGCTTTGCGGCGAGCCTAGCAACGAAGTGTCAAGGTAGTTTTTTCTTTTTCCTCTCAGGAGATTTTTTGTTTTCGAGTTGATCCGCACCTGCCGCCATCCTTCCATCCGCATTCTTTAATGAGCGAATGTTCGCTCGGTGCCAGGTGGGCGTTCTCGTTTTCAGCAGATGCTGCTACCTGAGAATCGACGTCGACTTCCCAGCTTACGCTGGAAAGTTGGGCCGGGACTTGGTCGCCGACTGGCATTGCCGACCTGGCAGCTTCCGGGTTGCGCGCACCATCTAAGTGGGCCCGTTGTTCTTGACGACGAAACCCAGAAGAAGACTCATTCGGCGCTCCCATTCAGGAGATTTTCAGATCGTTTGGTTAGCTTAGATATTGTTGAAAGCCTTTCTGCTTGTGAAGTTGACTGAGATGTTGCCAGAAGCCACGGGATTGAATTCGGGCCAATGAGAAAAGTTGCAAGCCGACACCACGGCATATGCGAGAACCCAGGTTACCCGTCCGACCAGAAGAGTGTCGAGGCCAGTGAGAAACCGTCTGAGATTCGTGCTTCTGCCGGTGATCTGCACGGGATCAGTTTTGGCGCCAAAGTTCGTGCTTGAACTCACGCTCTGAGTAAACCAGTATGCACATCTCGGCGCCCTTTATACGACGGCCGGTTGCCACTTCGCTTCTGAGCGTCGCAATTCTGCTTGCGGGCGGAGTGGCGTTTTATTTTCTGCCCGTATCCGCGCTGCCGCACGTGGATTTCCCAACCATTTTTGTCCGCGCAAATTTGCCCGGGGCAAGTCCGGAAACCATGGCTTCCTCCGTGGCCACTCCGCTCGAACGCCAATTTGGGCGCATCGCCGGCATCACGCAGATGACTTCTTCGAGCCAGTTAGGAAGCTCCGGAATCACGCTCCAATTCGACCTCGATCGAGACATCAATGCGGCCTCCCGGGACGTGCAAGCGGCCATCAATGCAGCTGCGGGCCAACTGCCTGTAACCCTGCCCAGCCTGCCGACGTACCGCAAGATCAATCCGGCCGAAACGGACATTCTGGATTTGGCCGTTTCTTCAGACACGGTTACGAGAGGCAAGCTATACGACCTTTGCGATTCGTTTCTGGCACAAAAAATCTCACAAGTGGACGGCGTGGGGCTGGTGCGTCTGTCGGGCGGAGCGAAGCCTGCAGTTCGCATCGATCTGAACCCGAACGCCCTGGCCCATTATGGAATCGGCCTGGACGAGGTAAGCGCCGCGCTGGCGGCGGCCAATGCCAACAGCCCCAAGGGGATTCTGGAAAATCAATCGAGCCGGTGGGTTTTGAACGACAGTGATCAGCTGCTCGACCCGGACAAGTACCCGCCATTGATTGTCGCCTATCGAAACGGGGCGCCGGTTCGAATCAGCGACATCGCGAAAGTCACCGAGGGGATCGAAGACGTTCGTAATGCGGGATACGCGAACGGCAAAACGGCCGTCCTGATGGGGATCGGCCGCCAGCCGGGGGCGAACATTATCAATACGGTGGATCACATCATGGCGCTGTTGCCTGAACTCAGCGCTTCCATTCCACCTACCGTGACGCTGAGCACTAATTTCAACCGCACCACAACCATTCGCGCGTCCGTCAAGGACATCGAATTCACACTGCTATTGACCGTGGCGCTCGTGGTGATGGTTATTTTCCTTTTTTTGCGCAACGCCTGGGCCACGTTTATTCCAAGCATCGCGGTTCCGCTGTCCATCGTAGGCACGTTTGGCGCGATGTACCTCTTGCACTACAACCTCGACAATCTTTCGCTCATGGCGCTGGCCATCTGCACGGGCTTTGTGGTCGACGATGCGATTGTGGTGATCGAGAACATCACGCGTTACCTGGAAGCAGGATTTTCTCCCATGGAAGCGGCAATGAAAGGCTCGCGGGAAATCGGATTCACGGTCCTGTCCATGAGCACGTCGCTGATTGCGGTATTCATTCCCCTTTTGCTGATGGGAGGGATTATCGGAAGGCTGTTCCGCGAATTTTCCGTTACATTGAGCGTGGCGATCATCGTTTCCCTGTGCGTCTCGCTCACCACGACGCCGATGATGTGCGCGCAATTCCTGAAATTCCAGAAGGGAAGCAAGCACGGAGCGGCCTACCAGGCGGTCGAGAGGGCGTTTCAATGGAGTGTACATACCTATGCGGCGGGCCTGCGCTGGGTTCTGCGCCATCAACCCTTCATGCTGGTGCTTACGTGCGCGACCATTTGTCTGAGCGTGTACTTATATTTTGTGATTCCCAAGGGATTTTTTCCACAGCAGGATACCGGCCTGATGGCCGGAAATATCCTGGGCGCGCAGGATACTTCCTTTCCCATGATTCAGGAAAAGATGAAGCAATTCACCGACATCATCATGAGCGATCCCGCGGTGAAGAGCATGGTCGGTGAAATGGGCGGCGGCGCGGAAAATACCGGGCAAATGGAAATTGAGTTGAAGCCGCTCAGCCAGCGGGACAGCAGCGTGTATCAGGTGATCGCGCGGTTGCGGCCCAAGCTGGCCGAGATTCCCGGCGCCACCGCATTTTTACGCGCCTATCAGGACATCACGGTTGGCGGACGGATCAGCAGTTCGCAGTACCAATATACGCTTTCGAGCGAAAATCTCGAGGACCTCCTGGCTTGGGCCCCGCGCGTCGAATCGGCGATGAAGCAAATACCCGAAATTGGCGATATCGCCAGCGATCAGCAGACGCGTGGCCTGCAAGCAACCCTGGTGATCGACCGCGACACCGCATCACGATTGGGAATTTCGCAGAAGGCCATCGACGACACGCTCTACGATGCTTTCGGGCAACGCCAGGTGTCCACGATCTATACGGAGTTAAATCAGTATCACGTGGTGATGGAGGTCGATTCGGCTTTCCGGGACAGCACGGACGCTATCCGCGGCTTATACGTGAAATCGTCGCGCGGGAGCCAGGTACCCCTCAGCGCCTTCAGTCACTATGAGACAAAGAATACAGCGCTGGCCGTCAATCACCAGGGGCAGTTTCCGGCAGTGACCATTTCGTTCAATCTTGGAGATGGCATCGCTCTGGGCGACGCGGTGACCAAGATCGAAGCAGCCGTCCTGCGAATGGGTCTTCCGTCCGACATTCATCCGACGTTCCAGGGAAACGCGCGCGCGTTTCAGTCGTCGCTCTCCAGCCAGCCGTGGCTGATTCTCGCGGCGCTCGTCGCCGTCTATATTGTATTGGGAATGCTTTACGAAAGTTACATTCATCCGGTTACGATTCTTTCGACGCTGCCTTCCGCCGGCGTGGGAGCGCTCCTGGCTTTGCTGGCGTTTCATACGGAATTGACCGTCATTGCGCTGATTGGAATCGTTCTGCTGATCGGGATCGTAAAAAAGAATGCCATCATGATGATTGATTTTGCGATTGACGCGGAGCGCGGTGGGAAGACGCCCGAGGAATCGATTTATCAGGCCTGCCTTTTGAGGTTCCGGCCGATTATGATGACAACCGTGGCGGCGTTGTTTGGGGGATTGCCCCTGGCGCTGCTGACTGGAACCGGTTCGGAAATGCGCCGGCCGCTGGGGATCAGCATTGTCGGCGGGTTGATGGTCAGTCAGGCTCTTACTCTGTTTACGACTCCGGTTATTTATTTGTATATGAGCCGTCTGCAGTTGCGAATCAAGAGAAGCAAGGCAACTGGAATTTTCGGAGGGCAAGCCGCCCCGCATCCTGCGATCAGCGAGTAGATGGTGGCAACACCGCTCGATGCAACCCCGCTGTAAGATGCACGGGCCGCGGCAGAGGCGGGTGCGGCATTGTCCTTATTGTCCCCCGTTTTCTACGCGCGGCATCGACGGTTGCAAAAGAATCATTCCCGGCGACGGCTGAACCACGACTTATGATTTTGAACTCCGTGACTGTTTTCCACAGGTTGGCTGTTCATTCTTGACACGAACCGTGCACCTGAACCATGATCATGCGTGTTTCACCTCGCTGTTACCCACCCACAGTAAACCACAGGAGGCCACTATGTTTGCAGGGATGATTCAACTCGCAGCTAAACAGGGGCGAGGTAAGGAATTAATCAAACTGATGATGGAGCGATCTCTGCCCGTTCTAAAACAACAGCCGGGTTTCGTTGAGGCGATTGCGTTGACTCCCGAAAGCGAACAGGATCAAGTTGTTGGCATCAGCATTTGGAACAGCAAAGCGGACGCCGACAGATTCACGCAAGGTCAGAGTCAGCAACTGCTGGAGTTCTACAATCCCTTGTTGCAGGCAGAGCCAACGTTCCGTTCGTTCAATGTGGAAGGCACAACAACCGAAGTTGCTTCTGCTCGTGCTGCTTCCCGATAACATTTAACGGATAGCGCTGTTGTGAAAATCCAGCCCTCAACCCCACCATCGAGAATGGCCAAGTCCTGCTTCTCGGATTCCGGCTTTTGACGCGTTCGCCCCCGGTTGTCGGGCGGCGTACATGCTAGCTCCAGAAACACCCCGAGCGTAGGCGCGCCCCGGCGGTGCTTGCGTAGGCACCGACGCTGACAAATGTGGGTATGTTGGCATACCATGAAGGCACGACCGAAGACGCGAACGAACTTTCTGGATCGCCAACGATCAACCGCGCGCTACGAGCGCTGGCCGAGAACTCGGGTCGCGGAAGAAGGTGAGATGAGTAACGCGCTGGACGGGCAAGCGATCATACTGATTTCCAACAGAAAGTGCGTTGACTGCGGCGGGCAGGTCGCAGCCTTTATGGTCCCTGACAAGGTTTGGGACGGGTTAGGATTTGCTCTTGATGATTGGTCGTGCCTGGCTTGTGTCGGTCGCCGCCTGAATCCCGCGCTGAAACATCCCGAAGACCCATTCCAGATCAACCGGGAGATCATCCAGCAACGCCACCACTTCCATCTGGAACAAAGCAACACTTACAACAGCGGCCAAATGCAAATGCCGCTCGCGGAATCCATCATTGTTCTGATACCCGGAGAAGGCTCTCTGAAGGAACTGACTGCGGAGGAAACTGGCCCGTGCAGCAAGCGGAGAACCCATTTCCCCCGTCCCGTTATATTCAGCCGTGAAACGGCCTAATCCCCGAATCTCACGTAGGTGACCCATATCACAGCGACGTTCCTCACTCTGCGCGAAAAGATAAACAGGAAGGCGCACGTTATGTTCGCCATACTTTTCGTGGTCCTCTTGTTCGCAGTGCTGTATTGGTTCACGTTCCGGCGTTGGTTCGGCCGTTGGGGCACGACCCTCGATGAACTCAGGCGCGTCATGAGCGGCGATGCCATCATTTCCCACCCCACGCATTCAGCCACTCAGGCTGTCACTGTCGATGCGCCGCCCGAAGAAATCTGGCCGTGGCTTGTCCAGATGGGCTATCAGCGCGGCGGCCTGTACAGCCATGACTGGCTCGATCGGCTCTTTGGCTTTTTGGACCGTCCGAGTGCGAACCGCATACTTCCGGAGTTTCAGCACCTGGACGTGGGCGACAAGATTCTCCTCGGTCCCGAGGAACTGACCGTCGCGGCCTTGGAGCCTTTTCGTTCGCTGGTCTTGAGCTACAAGGGTCGCGGTATGGAGTGGGTTTGGCAGTTTGGCCTGTATCCGCTCGGCAACAACCGTACGCGACTCGTGACTCGCGGTACTGAGCGAACACCGCAAACGCGGGCTATTGGTTCTTTATGCAGGTGATGGAGCCTGCCGCATTTATCATGACGCGGCGGATGTTGCTGGGTTTGAAAGAACGCGCCGAAGGGTTGCGGGCACGAGCTTTGGCGAGGGCCGCCTGAATGGAAACAAACGTCTCTGAACGCATCAACCCACTGGTAGCGATCAAGCTTCTGCACACTCTCGTTTGGGTGATTATGGCGGGAAGCATCCTGGCGCTTCCGGTAACGGCGCTGCTCGAACGGTTCAACGCCGCGATAATTTTGACCGTGATCATTCTCGCCGAGTGCGGCGTGCTCGCCTTCAATGAGGGCAGGTGTCCGCTGACTAGCTTTGCAGCCCAGTTCACCACCGAGCGGGCAGACAACTTCGACATTTATCTGCCGAACTGGCTGGCACGGCACAACAAGCTAATCTTCGGCACGCTTTTCATCGTCAACGAACTGTTCGTGCTGTGGCGCTGGCTGAAATGATTACCATTTTCATGGATGAGGGTTCTACTAGACGCCAGTCGGATTGCGAGAAATGACGGTGCAGATTCTGAAAGCAGGTGTACTTTACTTCGCCCTTGTCTTCGGTGCCGGCTTCGTGCTTGGCACGGTCCGCACCCTGTGGGTCGTTCCCCGCGTTGGCACGCGGATGGCCGAACTCATGGAAATGCCCATCATGCTGGTCGTCACCGTTGTGGTATCGAGGTGGGTCGTTTTGCGTCTTCTCGTTCCGTTCATACCGTTCGCACGACTCGGAATGGGTGGCATCGCACTCGGTCTCCTGCTCGTCGCGGAATTCGGGTTCATGCTCCGGGTTCGCGGCTTGTCGATCAGACAATACTTCGCGTCCCGAGATCGTGTTTCGGGAGCGGTCTATTACGTAATGCTTGTTCTATTTGCGGTCATGCCGCTCCTCCTGGCTCGAAGATGAGCACCACGCCCCGGAACAACAGCAATAAAGGATTTCGCGGACACAAACGCCGCTGTTGCGGCGAATTGGTGATCGTTGTGCCGTTAAGCCACCTTGGTCAACCTATGAGCTAAGCCAACTTCCTTGAAAGACGCCGCCGTTGCGGCAATCGCTTCGGTATATGGCGTTCCTGAAAACCCAAATGCCCTCGCGAACTTGGAAGAGTCGAAGAGATACGGTGAATCGTTCTGGTACAGCAGCTCGAAGACTTCACCAACCAGCGGATTGAACCAACCGATGAAGCGAACCATCGTCCTGCTCAAGATCCGGTATTTCGGGGGTACGCCGAACTCTTTGGCGACACTGACGATAAATTCCTTCCCGGTCGGTGGATTCGGCGAGGTCGGAAGATGCCACGTCTGATTCCAAGCAGTTTCATCGTCCGCAAGGGCCACAAGTCCTCGCGCAGCATCTTTGGTGTAGGTGTACGAGTGAGGCATCTCGTCGGAAGCGAGGCACGAAGCCCGATGGTTTTGACTGAGAGGTTTGAAGACCAAGACATTCGGTAACCCGTTCGGGGCGTTCGCGCCGTAAAAATCGGCACACCGTGCGATCATCGCCGTGAAGTTTCCGGCCTTCCACTCGTTCGCGAGCGACATTGCGATTTTTGCGCGTACCTCGCCCTTCTTGGTACAAGGGCTATAAGATGTCTCCTCGGTCATCGTTCCGTTGACCTTGCCGTAGGCGTAAACGTTGTCGAAGAAAATGAGTTTTGCTCCGGCACGCTTGCAAGCCTCTATCGTGTTCGACATGATTCCCGGCCACGTTTCCGCCCATACATTGTGGTCATATTTCAGGCCGGCCAGAAGATATACGACACTAGAACCAGCCACGGCGCGGATGCTCTCTTCTTTGTCGGACAGATCGGCGAGTACAACTTCCGTCGCACCCTGCGTCGGATGGGCGTGGCGACCCACAAGTCTTAAAGGCCGCTTTTCGGCCGCGAGCAGCGTGACCAGTTCGTTGCTTATGACGCCTCCGGCTCCAAGAATGGTAAACACGGTCAAACTCCTTTCGGAAACACCACGAACTTGTAACTGATTCTCACCAAAAAATTGTGCTCTGAATCGGAAGCACTTCTGTGATGCGGGTCACCCCACTTTACAGGTGAAGAATTACAAGTGAAGTTTCCGCCAGATTTCCAAGAAGACGATTCAGGGACTGCTGCGCCACGCGGAGTCTTCTACGACTCTTGACCTGTATTCCCAATCCATAGACGCCGCCAAGCTTGAAGCGCAAGAAGACATTGCCCTGGCGATCAAAAGCAGCGCAGCGGCGGATTGACAATTTTATTGGTGAGAAATCGCCGCTCGGGTCCGTTAAAATGTAGAAAGCTGCCAAGTCAAACCATTCCTCGAATAGAATCTAGCCTTGAGTTCAATGCCAATCGACGATCGACCCCCGAGTCAAGAAAACCCTCAAGATCTCTTGAGATCTGCTGAAGAAGAGTGCGAGCGGCTCCGAAAAGAAAACGTTCGTCTCCGCGCAATGCTTGGCATCTGGGAGTCAGTCGGCGCCATAAATACTTTGCATCCTGGTTCTGCCAGGGAGAACTCAGCTAAAGCCAACGCGGTTTCAACTCCGGAGGAAAAGATCGCATTATTTCGGGGCCTCTTCCGTGGGCGTGAAGACATTTATGCGGTTCGATGGGAAGGAAGGGAAGGAAAATCGGGTTATTCGCCAGCAGGAATAATGGACTGGCGTGCCATTCACACTGCAAAGGCCGGAGAGCGCAAACGCGTCGCGCGCAAGACGCGCATGCTCCTGCCGCTAACGCCTGACACAATTCGAAAACATCTTACCGGAAAACAGACGATAGGGATCTACCCACTCCTGCCCGACGAAACGTGCTGGTTTCTTGCAGTCGATTTCGATAAGAAATCATGGATGGCCGATGCGGCTGCATTTCTTGAGACATGCCGCCAGTTCCGACTGCCAGCAGTTGTTGAGAGATCTCGATCTGGAAACGGCGCGCATATCTGGATGTTCTTTGATCGAAATGTGCTCGCCGCCGATGCCAGAAGACTTGGATGTGGCTTGCTGACACGGACAATGGAGAGGCGAAATGAAGTTGGCCTCGATTCATATGACCGTTTGTTCCCGAGTCAGGACACCATGCCGAAGGGGGGCTTCGGAAATCTAATTGCGCTTCCACTACAAAGAGGGCCGAGAGAGCAGGGCAACAGCGTGTTCCTGAATGAACTCTTCGAACCGTACGGCGATCAATGGAAGTTCTTAGAATCGGTGCAGAGAATTAAGACCGATGATCTCGCTGTATTGATTCATGACGTTGCGCCCGAAGGGAACGCGCTAGGTGTCCACCTCAGTTTGCCCGAAGAAGATGATGGCGAACTGCCATGGCTATGGCACCCGTCGCGGAAGACGAGCGAAGTTAAAATCACAGACCTATTGCCACCGAGCGTTCGTGTGATCACAAGCAATTTGGTTTATATAGAAAAGAAGGGTCTTCCGTCTTCGATGCAAGATCGTTTGATCCGCATCGCTGCCTTTCAGAATCCTGAGTTCTACAAAGCCCAGAGCATGCGACTCTCGACCTACGGCAAACCTCGGGTCATATCCTGCAGCGAGAGTTTCTCCGAACACATCGGCCTTCCCAGAGGATGCTTACAAGACGTCCTCGATTTATTCAAAGTACACGGCGTCAGAACCGAAGTTCAGGACGAACGGACCGCGGGACAAAACATCGATGTTTCTTTTCGCGCTGAACTGCGTGCTGAACAAGAGGTCGCGGTCGGGCAATTGCTGACTCATGATGACGGGATACTTTGCGCTCCGACGGCCTTTGGAAAGACGGTGATTGGAGCCTGCCTTATTGCGAAGAGAGGTGTAAGCGCGTTGATTCTCGTACATCGACGTCAATTGATGGACCAATGGCGCGAGCGCCTTGCGGCCTTTCTGGCTGTGCCATTCGACACTATTGGACAGTTCGGCGGAGGAAAGACCAAGCGAACTGGAATAATCGACGTCGCTGTAATCCAAAGCTTACAGCACGAGGGTGCGGTTCATGATTTTGTAGCCGAGTACGGTCATGTCATCGTTGACGAATGCCACCATCTCTCGGCTTTTACATTCGAGCGCGTTCTTCGCCAAATCAAAGCAAAGTATGTTTTGGGAATGACCGCCACGCCAACCCGAAAGGATGGGCACCATCCCATTATTAATATGCAGTGTGGTCCCATTCGTTTTTATCTTAGTCCCAAGAAAGCAGCCCAGTCTTCGCCGCTCGAACACAAAGTCATACCGCGATTTACCGATTTTGCCTGGAATCGTCCGGAGAACGAAACCACTATTCACGAAATTTATGGCGCGTTGGTCACGGATCAACAGAGGAACGAACTTATCGTCGAAGACGTGCGGAAAGCATTGTCTGATGGGCGCTCGCCGCTTATTTTGACGAGCCGTACCGAGCATCTGGAATATCTTGTGGGCTGCCTCCGCGGGATGTGCTCGCACATCTTTGTTTTGAAGGGCGGTATGGGGGCAAAACAACGAAAACAAGTTGCCGAGTCCATCGCACTTGTTTCCACGGGCGAACCGCGCATCATTATCGCGACGGGGAGCTATCTCGGCGAGGGTTTTGATGATGCCCGCCTTGACACCTTGTTTCTTGTGATGCCGATCTCCTGGAAAGGAACGCTCCAACAATACGTGGGCCGCGTGCATCGTCTGCACGCGAACAAAAAGGACGTACTCGTATATGACTACGCGGATTTGCTGGTACCCATGCTCGCTCGAATGTACAAGAGGCGGTTAACCGGGTACTCAGCCCTTGGCTATGATGTCGTCGATGCCCCGAATATTTGACATTGAGGAGCCGTTCAGAGACCAAATTACAGGTGAAGTTTCTGTCGGATTCCGAAGAAAACGCTCTAAAGTATTGAAAATAATGGTAGGCGCATGCGGACTCGAACCGCAGACCTCTACCGTGTCAAAGGCCAACTGACCAATACTCATAATAACTTAGAAGCCGTAGAGGGCCCTCTAAACACCCCTAAATACGCCTAAGACGAATTTTCAACGGGTACGGAGAGCGGTACGGGATTTCTCCCAACTAATATTTGGGTGCGTAGGATTTTTTAAGGCTAGGCTTTACGCCGCGAGCGATCACGCTCCGCGTGAGCCATTTGATTCGCTAATCCATTGACGCCGCCAAGCTTGAAGCGCAAGAACACATCGCCGTGGCGATCACACGTAACCAGACAAACTAGCACCGGATCTTTGAAGCCGCATTGCGCACGGTATCCTCACTCGCCTTGCCGGTTTTCCTGGCGCATGAAATCGAGTAACGCATTGGGCGAAAATTGCGGAATCGATCGGGAAAGGCTTTTGTACAGCTTGTCGCGTCGCTCTTGGAGGTGAATGCGTATTTTCGTGAAGCGCGGTCACGATTTTTTCCAGCAACAATCTTGCTGGTCTTCGCTGACAGCCTGACGATGACTTCGCCGATCGACTATTTCGAATCCGCGACCCTAGGGGTTATTTCCATGCCGGGGCGAAGCTGGTCGGTCCCGCGAATTGAAACCTGGTCTCCTTCGTGTAAATCCCCGAAGACTTCAATCAGAGTTCCGGTGGTCGCCCCGGTTCGCACGTCCACCCACTCGATTCGATTGTCGCGGATTCGAAGTACAAACGTGCGCTCCAGGTTGCTGGCTACAGCCGACGCCGGAACAAACAGCGTCGGATACGACCGCCGGATCGGCCACTCGACTTGCGCGAACATACCGGGAACGAGTTCCGAGCGTGGATCGCGGACATCCAACTCCACGGGCATCGTTCGCGTCTTGAGGTCGACATCGTGCGAAATGCGGGCGATGGGGGCACCGAACGTTCTGCCCGGAAACGACGGCACCGTGAAACTTACCATCGTACCTTGTGGAACATCGGCCACATCATTCTCGGGAACCGGAACAACCAGTCTGTGCCGCGTTGGCGTTTCGATCCTCACAATCGGTGTCGCCGCCCCCGGCCCCGCCGCCGGGCCCACGAGCGCGCCGGGATGTACATACCGGGTTGTGACCTGGCCATCGAAAGGAGCCTTAATCTCGAGGTACGATTCAAGCTGTGCTACTGCTCTGACGCCCTCCTGCGCCGCATCCGCTGTCTTCTTCAGCGCGTCAACATTGGCCTCGCCCGATTGCGCGGTCTTTTGCGCAATGGCAAGATCATTTGCCGCAACAACACCAGGCGTTTTAGAAGCGGCGCTCATATGCTGATAGGTCGCTTGGTCAGCGGAGAGCTTGGCCTGACCAGCTGCGAGTTGCGCATTGGCGCTCTGGTACGCAGCAGCAGCTTGAGCTTCTTGAGCCAAGAGTTCTGGGGCCTCCAATTCAGCGATGAGTTCTCCCTGCTTGACGCTCGACCCGCGATCTACGTTGATCGACTTCACAAAGCCTGTTTCTTTGGCATATAGGTCGACGGTTTCGTAGGGTAGCAGCTCAGCGGGCAGGCGCTCGATCGTCTTGAGTTTCTGAGATTTCACCGCGGTCACTTCAACCGTGAGCGGTGCAGACGTGGACGGGGTCGGTCCTGGGGTGGACGCTTCCTGCTTTTCGCCGCACGAGACAGCGGTGACGGTCACGGTCAAAAGCGCCAAAACGGCCGCGATGCTCGCGAATTTCATAAAGCTCCTATCCAGCTCGGAAATTGTCCTCAGCTGGTCGCATACCGGCTCTCCGGGTCGTCAGGATCGAGAGAAGGAGACGCCATCACTGGCCCCTTCCTGGACGATAGAAAACACGAAGGGCAGCACAGTCAAATTGACGATCGTGGCGGCAATTAGACCACCGATCACGGCTCTGCCGAGCGGCGCTGTCACTTCTGCGGCCAGCGCCATGGGAATCATGCCGGCAATCATCGCGGCGCTGGTCATCAGAATTGGCCGCATCGCTTTCCTTAACTCCCTGGATTCCCGGATTCGAATGCCGAAGCTGCCGCTTCGCCGGTGTTGATCCGCAAACGTTACGAGCAGAATTGCATTCGCCGTCCCGACTCCGATCGCCATGATGGCGCCCATATAGGATTCGATATTCAGAGTCGTGTGCGTGAACAGAAGCATTAGGATCACTCCGCAGATCGTGGCAGGCGCAGTAGTCGAGCACGACGAAAGCAAGGCGCAAAGATTCATAGTTTGCGGCAAGAAGCAGAAAAATGGCGAGCACCGCGAGTCACCAGACCAACGCTGAGATTGCTGATGAGTATCGTGCATGGGCGCGATCTGGCCACGAACCTGCACCGTAGTGCCACGCGGCGGAGCGCCTGCCTGCCGGATGGCCGCGTCGATGCTCTTCGATACGCTTCCGAGGTCTTGCCCCGCAACGTTCGCTGAAAGGCTTAACATCCAAAGGCCATTGCGACGGTCGTATTCGCCCATGATCGTGCCGTCGTCCACTCGGCAAGGTCTCCGATCAACGGGTGCTGCGATTGCGCCGGGCATCACCGGAATATTTTGAACATCCTGCAACGTGGTGATATCGGGCTGTGGGTATTGCACCTGCACTTGGTAGGCGACACCGGTTTTCGGATCGGCCCAGTAATTCGGAGTTGTGAAACGGCTCGAATAGGTCGCCTCTGAGAGTGATCGAGCCACCTGGTTTGTTGTTACCCCGAGCTGCCCCGCCATCTCGCGGTCGACCTTCACGTCGACACTTGGATAGTCCAGCGGGAGTTCATATTTCAAATCGCGCAGTGATCGGTACTTTGCTCATCTCATTCCGCACGAGGTCGGCGAAGGTACGGCTAGCAACCAGGTCTGGTCCCATCACCGCGATCTCGACTGGAGTCGGGGCACCGAAATTCATGATCTGGCTGACAAGGTCTCCCGGTTCGAAGGAGAACGTCGATGCCCAGAAATTCGGGAGGCAGAATTTGGCGAAGTTTTTCTTCCAATGCAGGGACTTCGATGTGAGCTCCAGGCCGAAGGGCAATGTTCATCACCGCTTCATGGGGTCCGCCGGTCCACAAGAAAACCGTGTTGATCGGATAACTTGCGCCTTGAGTACCAACGTAGCCGAGACGTGATCAGCGACATTGTCTGGCGCCGGCAGCTTTGCCGATTTCGTCCAGCACTCCGTCACCAGTTGCTCTGTTTCCTCAGCGCGCGTTCCAACGGGCGCGTCGAAGCGCAGACGGAACTGCGTCTGACCTATGTTGGGGAACAACTCCTGGCCCAAGCGCGGTCCGAGCAACAGCACGATGATCAGCACGCTGACGGCATAAGCTCCCACTATGGGCCAGCGAATCCTCGGCGACGCCCGAGAAATGCTCCCCACCGGTCGCGCAGCTTATCGAAGTCCCATCTTCCCGCGATGAGCGCCTTGTGCCCCCGATCGACCTGGCGATGGATCCACAGAAACATCACAGGCAAGAATGAACTCGACAGCAGGAAGGAAGCTACCATCGCGAACCCGACCGCAAGAGACAGCGGCACAAATAGGCTTCGCGCCACGCCTGTCATCAGGAACGAAGGAAGGAATACGGCGACGATCGAGAGCAAAGCCAGGAAGCGAGGCAAAATCGTTATCTGCGTGGCATTCAGCACGCCCCGAGCGACCGGCAGGCTAGGATCCCGTAGGAGCGTGCTATCGATGTTTTCGATCTGCACGACGCCCTCGTCCACCAAAATGCCCACCGCCAAAGCCAAGCCTCCTAGCGTCATGATGTTGATCGTCTGATCTGTGAGCCATAAGGCCAGCACCGAGGTCAACAAAGCAAACGGAATCGTGGTCACCACAATCAACGAACTCCGCCAGTCACCGAGGAACAGCAGAACCATCAGCCCCGTCAGAATGGCTCCAAGCAACCCTTCGCGGATGACTGCCGTAAGCGCGTTTGTCACGTAGGAAGATTGGTCCAACTCGTAGCTGATCTTGATGTCGTTCGGAACCAGAGTGCGAAAATACGACAGGCTACTCTTGACTTCCTTCACTACCGTCACTGTCGACGCTCCTGCACGTTTGGTCACGGGGATGTAGACGGAGCGGCGACCGTTTACGAGCGCATACCCTGTGGGGATATCGGTCCCGTCTTTTATGGTCGCGATGTCATGGAGATAGACGGACGGCCCCGCGCCCGTTCTGATCGGCAAATCTGCGAGGAGCTGGATATTGGGCGCGACGGAATCACTCTCGGCAATGCGCAGCAAGTTGCCCGTGCGCACATTGCCGGCGGGCTGAAGTACGTTGCCATTGTTGACTGCCTGAGCTACCTCGTCAGGCGACATACTGTAGGCACGCAGACGATCGGGATTTACTGTCACGACCATCGTCCGCTGATTACCGCCGAACGGCGGAGGTGAGGTCAAACCCGGCAAGGTGGCGAACGCGGGTCGCACACGATTCAGCGCCAGGTCCTGAATCTCGCCCACGGTGCGGGTATCGCTAGAGAACACTACATAACCGACGGGAACCGTACCGGCGTCGAAGCGAATCACAAAGGGCGCAACTGTTCCAGGCGGCATGAAGGCGCGAGCCCGATTCACATAAGAAATCGTTTCCGCCAGGGCTTGACTCATGTCTGTATCGGGATAGAAAGTCAGCTTCAGTAGTCCATTCCCCTGAATGGATTTGTCTTCTACGCTCTCGATCCCGTTGATGTATAGGAAGTGATACTCGTAGTAAAAAACAAGATAGCCTTCCATCTGCGCGGGGCTCATGCCCCCGTAGGGCTGAGCTACGTAGATCACCGGAAAGTTCAGATTCGGAAAAATGTCGATGCTCATTCTGGTCAGCGCGAGAATAGAGCCGAGAGCAATGGCAATAACGGCCACCAGGATTGCTACCGGTCGCCGCAATGCCATGCGAATTAGCCACATGAACTTCTCTCCTCTCGCTGTTACTAAGCAAACTCAAGTCAGGGCTGTCGTCCCTGCAGAATGTTCAAGAACGGTCGCAAGTCTCCCTGCGCGTAAGCCAACCCAAAGAGGCCGCGCCACACGTTGAGGCGAGCAAGGGCATTGTCCATTTGGGCCTGTGCCAGCAGTCCTTCCGCATCGGCCACCTCCACAATCGTCGCCAAGCTTGCTGCATAGCGCGCCCGTGATTGTGTTTCCGTGGTTTGCGCCGCGGCGAATTCAATTGGCGTTTGCTGCGCCACAAGTTGAGCGCCCTTGAGCTGTGCGAGAGCTGCTTGGACTTGGCCCGTTACGTCTTGAATTGTCTTGTCATAGAGAGCCCGCTGCGAATTTTCCGTCGCTTTTGTCATCTGCTTTTCAGCACTCAGTGCTTTGAAGTCGAATACGTTCGGAAAGGTAATCGTGAAGCCTGCTGTCCAATTCCCACGAGCTGGCGCCAAGCCATTCCAATTGCCGATCGCGGATCCGTTGTTTGGAACTTCACTGCCTCGGGCAAAGCCTTCTGCCTGTAGAAAAATCCGTGGATAATCGGTCTTGCTCAGAACTTTTTCTTGCGCCTGCACCTGGCGCACGGCCGCTATTTGGTCTGTGGCTAGCGGATTTGTCTCGGGCGCTGCGCTGGGCAAAGAGTTTGCGGGCGGCGGTTCCAGTAGCTTCCCTGTGTCTAACTGAATCTCGCTGCCCGCTGTTCCCATCAGGGACGCGAGCGTAGCAAGAGATGCCTGCTCGGCTTGTTGCGCTTGATAGAGTTGGATTTTTGCGAGCGCGAGCTGCGAATCGGCGCGGGAGGCATCCGCGCCCGGTCGCAAGGCATTGTCAACCAAGGTGTGAACGGACCGGTTGAGAGTTTGCCAGCGATCTACGTTCGCTTGGGCGGCCAGCACGGCCTGATGGAGGGCTACTACATTCAGAAAGACCTTGCCCACGGCTGTGGCAACTTGGAGCCGCGTCGCCGCCAAATCGGCGCTCGATTTATCCTGCGCGGATCGCGCCTGCCCTACGAGCGAAGGGCGCAGCCCAAAATCAATCGGTTCCCAGGAAAATAGTGCCGCCGCCTGGCTGCCCCAATAGCTTTGCCCGCTGGAGGAACCGCCGACTGGACCTTCGACAGTCGGAGTGACGGCGGTTGGAAGCCAGATCCCCGGCACCTGATTCTGAGTGGCGCGGCTGTCCTGATAAACCCCACTCAACGCCGGGAGATAAGCGGCTCGCGCAAGCGCGACCCCAGCATGCGCCGCGGATACCTGTTCCAAGGATGCGCGAACAGCAGGGTAGTTCTGGAGGGCATAGTCAATGGCCTGTTGCAGCGTGAACGAGCGGGCTGGCTTCTGCTGTGCCTGTCCCTGGACGTTGCAAACCAGAATGCTCGCCAGAAGCAGGCAGACAGCAGCACCATGGAAGCACTTACGCGAAGAATATCGGATCGCAACCGGCATATACGTTATCGGCATCCGTTAACAGACAGCGATACTAACCTAAAGTCTGGCCTGTGTCTACGAAACTGAGCCCTCAAAATCGCGAAGAATCGCGTTAGACGGCATGCATGATGGGGGAACACAGAGTGGTGCTGCACGGACAGATCTCTTTTTTCGGTACGCGTTCCGCGGATCGATCCCATTAAACCGGTTCGAACAGCTTCGCTTTCGAGGGAATGTCGTTCTGGAGGCTCTCGGTCGACCTTCCGGCCCAATTCCAGAGCGTCCGCTGTGGTTTTGCCCGGCGGCAACTTCATGCGCATGGCGATATTACCGATGATCTTCCCGGAGCGCTCCCGGAGAGGCAGGAGCACACGGAATTCCTGCGGCGCGTCCTTGATCTGCTGAACCAGCGGCTTGCCGTTCTGCGCATCGAGGTCTGCCTGGTCGGATTTCCCGCCTCGGCTCGGCGGACTGGAGGCTACCTTGAAGCTCTCTGACCGGTCCGGCGGGACCGTGCGCAGATTCAGATAGATGAGTTCCGGGTGCTTCGCCTTTACTTGCTCGACAAGTTGCTGAGCATAAAATCGCCGCGGCGCTACATAAACGTCACTCGATCCAGCGTCTTGCCGAGCCGCAGCGACGCTGCCGACCGCGAGGAATAGTGCCAGGCACGCCAGTTTTGTACAGCAATTTGCCGCCGGCCTGATTCGGTCCCACATCGAATTTGTCTGCATGTTTGGATGCATTCGTTCATCCCCTGTGAGTAATCTTTCGTAGATCCAGCCAGCATAGGCGAATTACTATTTCACGAGTGGCGCATTGACCTTCCAAATGTCGATCGCACTTCCCGCTGTTGTTACTACGGTCGTGCCATCCGGGCTGAAATGGACCGAGAAAGCTATGGCTGGCCTTTGCATGATGAGCACTTCGGCGCCTGAGCGGGCATCCCAGAAGCGCGCCATGCCTTCGCGGTTGCCTGAACCGATCACACGGCCGTCCGAACTGAAGCAGACGCCCTCGATTCGGCCGGTACCGGCAAGAGTCCGAACGACTTGGCCCGTTGCCAAATCCCAGATCGTCACAGTGGAATCGTAGCTCCCCACGGCAAGGAACTTTCCATCGGGACTGAAAGCGACGCCGTGTGCGCTGTCCTTCGGGCTGGTAAGCGTCTTCACAGTTTTCCAGGTTGAAACGCGCCAAATTCGCACCGTCTTGTCATTGCTTGCGGAAGCCAGCCAGCGTCCGTCGGGGCTGAACGCTACGCCGAAAACGGGCTCGGTGTGGCCGAGCAAGGTGCGAAGCCCCTTTCCCGTATGGGGATCCCACACTTTCATTGTTTTGTCGTAAGACACGGAAGCGAGTAGCTTACCGTCAGGACTAAACGCGACGCCTTGCACAAATCCGGTAGGGCCGGTCAAGCTGAAAAGCCCGTCGCCTCTGCGAGTGTCCCAAATCCTGACAGTTTTATCGTCGCTCCCGGACGCCAGGAGCCGACCGTCTGGGCTGAAAGCGACGGTGTTCACGTCGCCGGTGCGGCCGGTAAACGTTTTCAGTTCGCGTCCTGAAAGCAGATCCCACAGCTTCACAGTCTGATCGCTACTGGCCGAGGCTATGTAAAGACCATCTCCGCTAATCGGCGCCGCGTGGACGTTCTTGGTGTGACCGGTGACAATTGAGGAGCTTGACCGAACAAAGCGCTGCTGGCGATCGCTAGCAAGAAGATTGATCGAGCACACAGGCTGCCGGAACTCTTCACGTATCCTCCATTTCACTTCAGTGGCGTTATCGGAGGCCGATAATATGGAATCGGCCGAACGGTGTCAACGGCCGATCTTCGCGTGAAAGAAAGGAGGGGTTAGATAATTTGTCCGATCGAGGGAGATCAATAGGTCTGGTGAGCCTATCGAACTTCTTTCGACGCGCGGTGCCGCCTCTCGGCGGCTGCGCCGGCGGGAACTACGCGGGGTTTGCTGCGTGCACGTTGCGGCACGCGCTCGCTCTCAAGCAATTCGCCAAATAACTCGCGAACTCGTTGTTTGGCGGCCTGCAAAACTGTCTCTCCGGCCGGAGTAGTCCGGTAGACGCGGCGGATTTTCCCGGCTATGCACCGCTCGTCCGAACCGACGAGCCCGCTGCTCTCCATTCCGTGGAGGATCGGGTACAACGTTCCCGGGCTTAGCTTGTAGCCGTGTCCGGCAAGCTCTTCGATCATGCCCAGTCCGAAAATGCCGTCATCCGCCGCGTGATGCAGGATATGCAGTCGAATAAAGCCAGAGTAAATCTGTCTAAGTTCTGCGCTTTCTTTCTCGGCGTTCATCTCTATCGGCCCCCGTTATCGATAATGGTTAGCTAGCGTACTGGGAAAGCACGGGAGCAGTTGTAAAGAGATTGTAAAAAGAGGCCTAACTGACCGCAAAATCTATCTTTTCGTATTCACGCGTTCCGGTGCGGTATCCCAGGACGGAGCAAAGTTGGTCGGCGCCTCATTTCTCTTTCACACTACAGAATCCTCCAAGTGTGGGTCTTGGGCGACCTCGTTGGCTTTGATGAAGTCCTCCGAGGAAACGCAAAAGCGGAACTCCGCGATAACGCTTTCGTTCAATCCCAGCCGATCAGGATCGAAAGAACAATGTTCGCAGTCACAGCCGACTTGAAAACAAAGCAGTTGGTGCCGGAAATGGGCCATTGCTGCACTCGGCTTTCATGAGGTTTCGCGGGCCATAGGCCCTCAAAGACAGGTGAAGAAAGTCTGAGCGCCGCCGCGCTCGGTTGGCACGGATACTCGTGGCCCGAGGAGGATGGCAGATGACTGATTTTCCCGTCACGACCCATCGGCTTAACCGGAATTACCACGCTGATCTTAGGCGTAAGCCCTTTCCCGCTGGAACTTGGGGCAGAGTAGGGTTTCCCCGTCACCGGCTTCGCTCGGTCCCCAAAAGGCGCCCTCCGGGTGACTGCCGTCACCGCGAAGCGTGAGCCTCGATACATCCCGAACGTGGTCCCCATGCTAATCAGGAGGCATCCGAAGGACGTTGCCGACTGCGAGGGCCGTAGCAACGGGGGGCCACTACTCGCAAAATTCACCGAAGGAGCCTCACATGAAGAAAGCATTGACTATAGCGGCTGTGATTTTCGTCCTCCCGCTGTGGGCTGCGGCTCAGGATGCGCCGAAAGTCACGCACAGCTCCGCGAAGCAATCGGCGGCGGCATCGGGCAAAGCGATGTTCGAGCAGCATTGCACCCCGTGCCACGGCGTATCAGGCAAGGGCAACGGTCCGGCGGCCTCGGCCATGAGGGTCCAACCCGCCGACCTGACGAAGCTATCCGCCAAATACAACGGAACGTTCCCCGATATGGAAGTTGCCGAGGCTTTGCGCGCCGGTCCGACGCCAAGCGACAATTCACTCGCGCACGGGTCCGAAACCATGCCGGTTTGGGGAAGCGTCTTCCGTTCACTCAGCGGCGGTGACAACGCGCAAGCCGAATTGCGCATTCATAACCTCGTTGAATACATCCGGTCGATCCAGAACTAGGCGGTCAGTCACGCCGCGACCAGCCCTTGAAGTGACGTATGGCGCCGCTCGACGCTGGACTTGCAAATACGACCACGCCATCAGCATCCACACAGCGGCCATCGGACTAGGACTCATCCAAGCTTGAAGACTGTGCTACCTTGGGGCTACGGAGCTTTGCCGATCCACCAGAGGACCTTGGCTATTATTTTCCACTTGTGTTTGGTGTCCATGGTGACCGACGTGTACTCTCGATTGTCCGGATGCAGGACTTCGGTGTGGTCGTAGCGGCGGAAATGAGACACTGTGAGACCCACATCCTTCTGCCAGGCGATGACAATTTTTCCGTCCAGCTTGGAGCGGTCGGTTTGGGAGGAATCCACGACCAGGATGTAATCCGCCTGGATTAAGGGCGTCATGGAATTGCCGCGGACTCTGAGGCTGTAGGTGAAGGTCGGGTTCGGGCACCATTCCCGCGGTGCGGCAATGATGCTTTCGATCGGCGCTTCATGGAGAACCGGAGCGTTTTCGCCTCTATGTCCGTCCAGGACCTCCTCGATCTTCAGCAAGGGAATGGCAACCAACTGGGCTCTTTCGACTTTTTTGCCGCTGGAGCCCGCGTGCACGATTTCAAAATCGCCGACGCTGGGCTTGGGATAGCGTTTCTGAAGCTTTGGCAGTACACGCATGAGGTCTTCGCTGCGCAGGCCGGCGCGGCCCCAGAAGAACCAGCAGCCCGGATCGCCCGCCAGATTTCCGAGCTCGATGTAACTGTGCGACGGAGGTTCCTGCGCGCCGCGCTCCCAGCGCGATACGCCCATCGCCGAGGAGTGCACCTCCTGCCCGAAAGACGTCTGGCTCAGTCCAAGCTGCTGGCGCAATCTGGAAATCATGCAGGCCCAGTCTGGCTTGGGGGCAGCGTTCTTCTTGTTCTTAGACTTGCGCATCGAAATGCCGCAACCTTCCCACCCTGATATACTCGCTCAGCCGCGAAAAGCAATACACTCATCCCCCGAGGGCCGATTTGGTACACGGGTACCGCGCTGCAGCGCAAGCGTCTCAGCTTAGTTAGAGATCAGCGGATAGTTTGCACCGAATTGCAGCAGTAGATGCAAGGGGGGTTGCTCCAGAACTCGGGCGGTAGGATTCCGAACGCCTGATTGGAAATTCAGCCCGCCATCCGTTGGGGCTCGCTGCTGACACTCACACCGGAAATTTGACTGCATCTCAGCTCGATTTGGAATGCGTAACGGAGGGCCTTGCCGTCGATTGGGAATTGCCAAAAAGCCGATAAGCCTTACTGGCATGTGGAAATCGACCCACTCCGCTTTCAAGGCCCGTTCCAATAAGATAAGAACAATGGCGTGCACTCGCTCAGTGGAGCTCAGGCGGGAAGAAAGGTCCGCTCGATTTCACAACGAATTAGCGCAAGGGATATGAAGCGTTGAGTCGCATTCACGGAGGGTCTAACGGCTTGTTAGAGATGAACGCCTGTGTGCAGAACACAACCGAGGAATTTCGGGCCTTTGCAGAGTTTCTGCTGCAATCGCCCCTGAAATCAGACGCCGAGCTTATGAAAAAGAATGGAACCGTGGCGTTCCTGATCACAGCGGATTGATTCGCTCAGAGCTGCCTCCTCGCACGCTGTTGACTATTCGACGAGGATATTTAGCTCCTTCTCTTCTTTCGTGGCGCGTTTGTTGGCGTACAGTGCCCTGTCAGCGCGTTGCATTAATTCTTCGGGCGATTCGCCAGGGATGTAGTTAGTCCATCCGGCTGAGAATTGGACGGGAATCGTTTGCCCTCCAAAATCCAGTCTAATCCCTGTCAGGCGGCCAAGGACGTGCCGCACCTCGTCGGGCTTGCACTCTGGCAAGAGCAATAGAAACTCATCTCCGCCCTGACGGACGGCTAAATCGGACCCGCGAATTGCCTTGTTCAGTCGTCCTGCAAAACATTTAATTAGCTCGTCACCCGCGGCGTGACCAAATGTGTCATTAATATATTTCAGGCTGTTCAGGTCGAGTGCCATGACGGTAAGCGGGTGGCCGTTCCGTTTGGATCGCAAAATCTCTTGCGCGAGACGCTGTTCTCCGCACCGCCGGTTATACAGTCCGGTGAGGGAGTCCAGTATGGCGAGCTTGAACACTTCTTCGGTGCGTGCCTCCACTTTGCCCATGGCGCAAACTTGCTCGGCTAGGCTGCCCTGCAGACGACGAATTTGCAACTGCTGGTAAACCGTATAGATGTTAAACAGCAAAACGAGGCCTACGAGGCCCCGCAAAGCCTGGTTAAGATCAATCGGATACGTGGCGCTTTCCTGTCTTAATAGACCAGGAAAGGCAAACGAGGCAATCCCCAGCGTCAACAAGAGTGTTACCATCATCGCGGATGACCAAAGCCACCATTGGCGCTTCCCGATGTAACAAATGTCAGACTGAATCTGCCGCGCGGTCTCAGCGTGATTCTTTTGAGAAGAGTCGGATTCTAATGGAATCATTGTACTTTGACCCATATTCTATTGAAATTCGTCGTTAGCTTTAGGGCAACAGAATTTTCTCTGTTTGTTTCCAGACGCTTACTCCAGACTTGTGTTCAACCTGTTTTGATCAGAGCAGCGACATCAAGACTTTCTACGAATTCGTGCGCCTAGTGATGAACCGCTAAAACAAGAGCTCACAAACTGGGCGGAAGGGCGGCGCGACGGGTACCGTATACTATTTTTCGCACATTTGGGGAGGAGAAGGGTCTGGTTGGTAGAACAGAGGGCCTGAGGAAGGCCCGAGACGAGGGGCGAAGTGCCAAAGCTGAACCAGGTCGTCCGGATTGATAAAGCGAAGATACAGAAGCACCTGGGATAAGTAGTCCGCAGCAAGGTGGAAGAGATTCGAACGCCATGCTGGACGCGGAAGCCGATCCAGTTCGGTGGGCCGAACGGTGCGAGCGGACCGAAGCGCGACGGGATACGCGGGCGGGTAAGTACCAGCGGCACCTGCAGCCGAAGGCGGGTGAAATCACGGTAATGATGCCGAACCTGCGCACGCTGCCGTTTGAGACAGCCATCATCAACGCTACCGTCGGCGGGGAAGCTGGGTGGAAGGAGGAATGGTAAGATGTATCTTGCGGGAGTGAGCATACGACGAGTCGAAGACATCATCGAAGCGTTGGGGGGCACGCGTGTCAGTCCGAGCACGGTGAGCGAGTTGAGCCAGAAGATCTACGCGCAGATCGAAACTTGGCCCAACCGACCGATCGAAGGCAACCACCCGTTTGTGTTTCTGGACGGCTTGTGGCTGTAGCGGACTTGTAGGGACGAATTCAGGAGCCGTGCATGTTGAAGCCTGGCGCGGAGTTGCGGCTTGAAATTTTCAGCGCGTGCGTCGAGTGAAGCAGTGAACCTACCAGGATATTCAAAAATGAACACCCTTTCGGAACTGGGCGTCCGCATAAAAGCATTTTGTGTGGGTGTGCGGGGTTCGGATCGCGTTATGGTCAATCTCCTTCCGGAATCGTCGGTGTGTTGTTGCATTCTTGACGAAGGACATCGAAAAGCAAAACAAGCCGTCTTCTGTGACACAACTCGCTCGGGCAGTCTGTGCTGCGAGCGGATATGTGCCTCAAGCAACTTGTCTCACCAGGGGAATTGCGCTGCAGATCCTGCTCAAGCGAGCTGGTTATCAATCCGAATGCGGATCGGAGTGGCCAAATGCAGTGGCGAATTTGAGGCTCACGCATGGGTTGGGCACCAAAACCGAGTTGTAATCCGGGATGTCAGCGTTCCGCGATTCACCGCACTGTTCAATTGGGATTGAAATCCGATCGAATTAGATCGTTTTCCTTTCACTCGCGACTTGAACCACCACCACGCTGTCGTATGCAACTACTGCAGAATCCACTCGCCTTCTTTCTGCACAAATCGGAATGCATAACGAGGATAAGGCGTGTCGCACCCCTCGGATCTCACTACAAGTGCTTTGCCAATGAATTTGGTCCCTCCGCTAATCAAATACACTTCAACAATGGAATCGTTCTTTAGAAGGCGGTGCAGCCGCAAAAGAACGCGCTTTTACATTGAGCTGAAACTCGGATCTGTGGGTTTACCCCCCGTCTCCCTCAATAACGTCGCAGTTGTGCCTGGTACTGTGTCTTCGCAATTGTTTGGAATTGCGATTTTGATGGCCATTTTGATTATGGCAGGTTGCGGCTCGAATGGCGCGCAGTCGCCGTCATGACGCGTTCTCCTTCCACGGGAGAAAAGTAAATAGTGATCTCAGAGCAACGGCGGTAAAGTTCGGGGGTTTTCCGCCTGCGGGCGAAAAAAAAATCACTTCGGCGAAATTCCGTACCGCTCCTGTCTACCGCTGAAACTGTCGATCTCTCTCAGAAAGTTTCTTTCTTGGCGGTCCAAATCTTTTTGCTTGCAAGTAGAGAATATGCGAGCGTACAAACCTATTCACTGGAGGCCACTGTGGCGAGGATTGCTGCACGCGATGGCACGATGCTCCATGTTGAAGCGACCGGCGATGGAACTCCAGTGGTTTTCCTCCACGAATTTGCGGGCGATCACCGGTCCTGGGAGCCCCAGATGCGTTTCTTCGCGCGCTCCCATCGCTGTGTGACCTTCGCGGCACGAGGCTACCCCCCTTCCGACGTCCCGACCGATCCGAAAGCCTATAGCCAAGCCATTGCTTGCGGTGACGTAATCGCAATCATAAATGCGCTGGGAATCGAGAAAGCTCATGTCGTCGGGCATTCGATGGGCGGATACACGGCGTTAAACGTCGGTCTCGATAATCCTGAGCGCTGCCTATCCGTCGCTGTACTCGGATGCGGGTGGGGCTCGAATCCTGCGGACCGGGACGCATCAGTGCGTGCCTGCGAGGACATTGCCCGCATATTCCAAAGCCAGCCGATTGAGGCCGCCGCAGCGACTTACGCTGGCGCACCGATGCGGCGGACATTCCAGGCGAAAGATCCCCGTGGTTTCAGTGAGTTCAAGCGCATGCTCGCGGAACATTCCGGTATGGGATCTGCCCTCACGATGCTCAATCTCCAGCTGGGACGCGCTACGTTGTGGGACATGCAGAAGCGGCTGCAAAGATTCACCGTGCCTTTGCTGGTAATCGTGGGAGACGAGGACTTCCCATGTCTGGACGGAAGTCTCTTTTTGAAGCGCGTCGCACCCACAGCTGGGCTACTCGTTATTCCTCGCGCCGGACACACAATTAACAGCGAAGAACCTGCCGCCGTCAACGTCGCACTTGCTGAACTCTTCAGCGCCGCCGAGGCGGGCTGTTGGATGTCGCATCGGCGCTTCTATGGGGCTGCATAATGGCCGGACGCGTCGTGATCGATCCGCGAGCGTGTGGAACTCAATTGGACAGGTTGCGCAATACGTCGTCGGCCGCCAGGACATTCCCATGATACTCGTCCGCGGAGGCGGAGGGATATTCTCGGCCGGTGGCGCAGATTACGGCGAGGGGAAGGCCGCCTTCGCGGAGAAGCGCAAGCCGCGCTTGACAGGACATTAGCCGTGAATGGAAATCTACTCCACGCGCTCTACGCTGACCGAGATCCCGCGTCGACGGCGCTCTGCTTTACCGACAGCTCTGTTCTGAGCACCGGCGAGCTCGTGAATAATATCGCTCGGATGGCGACCGCCCTACATGAATTAGGCATCCGTCCTGGAGATCGCGTTTCCTTCAAACTCGAAAAATCCGCAGAGGTCCTATTCCTTTGTCACGCTTGTCTGCAACTCGGGGCCATCTTCAACCCGCTAAACACATCCTATTCCAATGCCGAACTTTCATATCTGGTTTGCGATGCGGAACCTCGTCTGATTGTCTGCCATCCGGACGAAGCGTGCCGCCTCGAGGAGATTGCCCGGCCGACCGGCGCTCAAGTCGCGACGCTGGCATACGGCTTGAGGGGATTCTTGGGGGTTCGCGCCCGAGATGCGAGTCCTCTGGAGGCGAACGCCGACGTGGCTCGGGATGCCACTGCGGCGATTCTTTATACTTCTGGAACCACTGGCAGACCGAAGGGCGCTTGCATCACGCACCGCAATCTCATCGAGTCTGCTCGCTCTCTGGCACAAATTTGGAAGCTCGGACCATCAGACAAACTGTTGCACGCGCTTCCCCTCTATCATGCCCACGGTCTCCTGACTGCTATCAACACATTACTAGTTTCGGGCGGCTCGATTCTTTTTCTCCCGCAGTTCGAACCCGCCGCCATCATCAAGGCCCTGCCTCGTGCCACGATAATGATGGGAGTCCCAACGCACTATGCACGTCTGTTGAAGGAGTCGGGGCTTGCTTCGGCCATCAAGGATCAATTTAGACTTGCTATTTGCGGCTCCGCGCCCCTCCCGATCGGAGTGGCCGAACAATTCTATGCCGTTAGCGGGCGGCGCATTTTCGAACGCTACGGCACCACTGAAGCCGCCATTATTACCGCCGTCCCTGCGGAAATCAGTGATCGGAGCGGCTGGGTCGGATGGGCATTGCCGGGCGTCGAAATTCGAGTGACGCGTGTGGACGGGTCTCGCGCGGACAAAGAAGCTGTGGGGGGCCTTGAGACGCGCGGACACAACGTGTTCTCTGCTTATTGGCGACGCCCCGAGGCAAACGCTGATGTTTTTACATCGGACGGATGGCTCATCACTGGAGACATTGCGGAGATTGACGCTACAGGTTGTGTTCGACTGCTCGGGCGATCAAAAGACCTAATCATATCGGGCGGCCTGAATGTCTATCCAAGAGAGGTGGAGGACGTTCTTGACGGTCTGATTGGAGATTCCAGGTCTGCTGTTTTTGGCGTGCCTCACCCGGATTTCGGCGAGGCCGTCGTGGCCGTGCTCGAACTGGAGCCGGACGCTCAATTCGATGAGTCCGGTCTCTTGCGAGCGGCTCGTGAACAACTAGCTCCCTACAAGATTCCCAAGAGGATTCTCAGGGTCGCAGCGATTCCAAGGAACCGGATGGGGAAAATTCTCAAGAATGAGCTGCGGGAAGCCCATCACACGCTCTTCGTCGATGGGAACTGATGTCACTCATGGAGATGGAATGAACCTAAAACTCGAAGGAAAAACGGCGCTCGTCACGGGTGGCAGCGAGGGCATCGGTAAGGCCATCGCTTTCGGTCTGGCTCGCGAAGGAGTCGACGTCGCCATCTGCGCACGCCGCGCCGACGTGCTCGCCGCTGCCGCCGAAGAAATCGGTTCTGCCACCGGCCGGACGATTATCCCAATCGTGGCCGATCTCAGCAAGTATCCTGATGCCAAGAAGTTCGTCGAGGTAGGACATCACGCGCTAGGTCGGGTAGACATCATGGTTAACAACGCCGGCTCTGCGCCGGGAGGCGTAATCGAACATCTGAGCGAAGCGGATTGGGCACAGTCACTACAGCTCAAGTTCATGGGTTACGTGCGTTGTTTGCGCTACATACTGCCGATCATGGTTCGGCAGGGCGGCGGTCGCGTCGTCAATCTCATTGGCAATGACGGGGTGAAGCCCTCCTATTGGGAAATCGCACCGGGCGCCGCGAATGCTGCTGGACAGAATCTGACGCTGGCGCTCGCGGGCCAGTATGGCAAATATGGAATCAGCTTTGTTGCCGTTAACCCGGGCCCCGTACGCACCGAGCGCTGGTCGAACCTCGTTAGCGCGATGGCGCGCGACATGAAACTCACCTATGAAGAGGCTGATCGACTCGCTCCTGCCTCGATTCCCACGGGGCGTATTTCCGAGCCCGAAGAAGTCGCCGACCTTGTCGTCATGCTGGCTTCGCCCCGCATGTGCAACGTCAATGGAACCATGATCGAGATCGATGGCGGACAGGAGAAAGCGTTGATGGATCGCGCGCGTGATCGCTGAACCACGAGCGTTCCGCAGAACCAGCAAAGAGCGGCCGCCCGCGCTGGTCTTCGGCCGTCAATCACCCGTCGCCTGCAATGATCCGACACAAGCTCTGCGCCGCGGACTGAAACGAAGAGATAGGCAATTGTCAGCTGCGCGCATTGAAAGAGAAGGGAGCTGAACTTGAAGCCAGAGCACGGCCGGATCCGCGGGGTGTTGGCCGAAGAAGGCGCGCCCGCCCGAACAGACCTTCTTGTTCTCTCGCTGCGCTACAGACTCGAGGACAAGCCTCCTCCAGTAGAGTCGTTTTTATTTGGTCTTCAGCACGTCTTGATCATGTTCACGGCAATGATGGCATCGCCACTCGTGATCGGCGGGTTGTTGAACCTTTCTCCCGAATTGCGCGGGTCGATGATGACAGGCGTCATGCTGGGCTCCGGCGTCGGAACTCTGATTTCGGCGTTGGGACTTTCCTGGATCGGCGGCCGCCTTCCTCTCGTGCTCGGATCTTACGTTATTTACATCGCGCCAGTCGTTGCCATCGCCGAGAGCGAGAGCCTCGCAGCGGCTACGGCAGCACTGATCATTGGAGGCATCGCGCTCCTTGCTGTCAGCCCCGCGATCGGTAAATTGCGTGCTCTTTTCCCGCCACTGGTGGTTGGAACACTTCTGGTCGTGACTGGCGAAAGCTTAACCAAGATTGCAGCTAACATCGCGTTTGGAGTCAACACACCGTACTTCGGCAATCCGCTTACATTTGTCATTCTCGTCGGGAGCATTATTCTCATCGTCGCGATCAACACTCTGACAAAGGGCACATTCAAGTCCCTGTCCATCTTCCTGGCGGTCGTCTGCATTTATCTTTTATCCATTCCATTGGGATTGGCGAACACGAAAATAATCGTCGATGCGCCGTGGCTCCGACTGCCGAGGCTGCTTCCCTACGGCCTCGCCTGGCCGAGTGCGGGGGCCGTCGCGACGATCGTCATCTACCATCTCGTGGCGGCGGTCTACACGATGAGCATCACGCTTGCACTCTGTAAGATGCTAGGCGTCGATGCTAGTGAGAGCCGGGTGCGAGGTGCCGTCGCAGCGGACGGTTTCGGCTCGGTCCTTGCGGTGCTGTTTGGCGGAGTGCCATTAGTTTCCTACGATCAGAACGTCGGAGCGATTTCCTTAACGGGCGTCGGAAGCCGGTTTGTCGTGGCTTTTTCGGGCATGATCCTCGTCGTCATGGCCCTTGTGCCGAAGATCGGGCTCGCCATTGGCATAGTGCCTACGTTTATGCTGGGCGGAACATTGATCTTTATGTTCGGCATGATCGTCGTTGTTGGCGTGAATATCCTGGCAGAGAGTATTCGCAGTCATAGAGACATATTGATCGTCGCCGCATCGGTTGCGCTGAGCACCACGGTCAGCTTCGCGCCTCCAGCTGTGTTCGACGCCTGTCCGCCTTCGGTGCGTCTCTTGGCCGGTGACGGCATCATTATAGGGACGCTAACCGCCGTTCTGCTCAACTTGGCCGTTCCGAAAACCGGCGTTGTGGAGAAACCTGATGGCACGGATTAGAAGGAGCACCGCAGCGGATTAACCCGATTACACTTCGGCCGGCGGAGATGTCAGCGAGCGCCGCAACGCCGCCGGGAGTCTTCGCACGTGTTGGCTCAGAGCGACGACCACGGTAGCCGTATCCTTTGCCGGACACTTTCACCAGCATGGCTTGCCAGGGTTAACTTACTCACACCACGGACTCGAGTTTGCAGAATGACTTTAGTAAAATGGGCCTTATGAAAGACCTAGACACCATAGTATGGCGCAAGGAAAGGGGCTACACCCAGAAACCGGAAGCGGTCCTCCTTTACTGTCCTAACTGGCTTCCTTTCGGGAAACTAAAAGGAATACTGCACCTATATGAGCTGAGTTCCTCGGAGCCGTTGGCAAACACTATCCTGGTGGCCGCCGAGACGAAGATTCTTGGACTCGTCATAAAGCAGTGGCGGGAAGTGCTGAGCAGCGTAGAATGCACTGATGTTCGAGGAGCCTTGTTTGAATCGCGTAAGCCCTCAGATGAGGAACTGGCTCGGGCTTTTCTGAATCTGGAGGATCTGGACCAAGTAATCGCTCGCGTGAACACCCGATGGTTTGTGAAGCTGCTTGCAACTAATGGCGTCTCCGTCGTGTTTCAACCGCTGGTTTCCGTGGCGACAAGCAGTTGCGTGGCCTGTGAGTGTCTGGTCCGGGGCGATCGGGAAGGTGTAGAAGTCGGGGCTGAGAGCATGCTCTCTACTGCTCGAATACTCGGTATGTCGCACGAACTCGACCATGCTGCGTGGCGCGCGGCGCTTGAGCAGGGTCGCTGTCTCATGCAAAGCGGCCTGACCTTGTTCCTGAATTTCACCCCGAGCTCGATGCATAATTCGACATTTGATGTCAAGAAAACGAAGGCCATGTGTCAGGAAATGGGTGTCGACATTTCGCAACTGGTTTTCGAGGTGACCGAAGCCGAGAAAGTGAGCGACTTTGATTTTCTCAAGAGAGTCATGCAAGAATATCGCGCCGAAGGTGCGAAGGTGGCGCTGGACGATCTAGGCAGCGGTTACTCCTCGATCCTCCGTCTGGCGGAACTGCAGCCCGATTATGTCAAGCTCGATCAGAGATTGGTGCGCGGCGCTTACGGGGACTACCTTCGCTCCGTACTTCTAAAAGCAGTCACCGAAGCGGCGCACAAACTGAATATTCGTGTAGTCGCCGAGGGTGTGGAAACCGAAGACGACTTGAGGTTTTGCGTCGAAATCGGTGCGGACCTAGCGCAGGGCTACTTCCTCGCTCGCCCTGCGGAGGTTGCTCTCGCAGTATCCTCGGAGGCGCTGCGAGTGCTGGAACGATGTCGCCCCGAAAGCAATCCGGTGGCGCGGTAGCGGCTCTCGTATTCTGATTGTCATTCGCTTCCCGGATGCTGCCTGCGGAGTCCTCTTCTCGGAAGGTGGTTTTTGCCCTCGGAAGGAACCGTCCACATTCACAGAAGACCGACCGTCGCTCCAACCCGTATTTAGATGTCGGACTAGGACTCATCCAAGCTTGCAGACTGTGCTACCTTGGGGCTACGGAGCTTTGCCGATCCACCAGAGGACCTTGGCTATTATTTTCCACTTGTGTTTGGTGCCCATGGTGACCGACGTGTACTCTCGATTGTCCGGATGCAGGACTTCGGTGTGGTCGTACCGGCGGAAATGAGACACTGTAAGACCCACATCCTGGTGCCAGGCGATGACAATTTTTCCGTCCAGCTTGGAGCGGTCGGTTTGGGAGGAATCCACGACCAGGATGTAATCCGCCTGGATTAAGGGCGTCATGGAATTGCCGCGGACTCTGAGGCTGTAGGTGAAGGTCGGGTTCGGGCACCATTCCCGCGGTGCGGCAATGATGCTTTCGATCGGCGCTTCATGGAGAACCGGAGCGTTTTCGCCTCTATGTCCGTCCAGGACCTCCTCGATCTTCAGCAAGGGAATGGCAACCAACTGGGCTCTTTCGACTTTTTTGCCGCTGGAGCCCGCGTGCACGATTTCAAAATCGCCGACGCTGGGCTTGGGATAGCGTTTCTGAAGCTTTGGCAGTACACGCATGAGGTCTTCGCTGCGCAGGCCGGCGCGGCCCCAGAAGAACCAGCAGCCCGGATCGCCCGCCAGATTTCCGAGCTCGATGTAACTGTGCGACGGAGGTTCCTGCGCGCCGCGCTCCCAGCGCGATACGCCCATCGCCGAGGAGTGCACCTCCTGCCCGAAAGACGTCTGGCTCAGTCCAAGCTGCTGGCGCAACTTGGAAATCATGGAGGCCCAGTCTGGCTTGGGGGCAGCGTTCTTCTTGTTCTTAGACCTGCGCATCGAAATGCCGCAACCTTCCCACCCTGATATACTCGCTCAGCCGCGAAAAGCAATACACTCATCCCCTGAGGGCCGATTTGGTACACAGGTACCGCGCTGCAGCGCCAACGTCTCAGCTTAGTTAGAGATCAGCGGATAGTTTGCACCGAATTGCAGCAGTAGATGCAAGGGGTTGCTCGAGAACTCGGGTGGTAAGATTCCGAACGCCTGATCGGAAGTTCGGCCCGCCACCCGTTGGGGCTCGCTACTGACACTCACACTGGCGTGAGCCTCGGACGCGCGATTCAACGAGCAAGCTTGAATTTTGTGCGTTAGGAAGTTGTTTTTTCCCCGCAACTGGGAGGAATGAATGCGAATTCTGAACTATTCAGCCTCAGTCGGTAGAGATTGAGTACCAACTTTTGGACAAATGACCAAAAGTGCGCCGGACAAAAATGGCTCAGCGGGATGTTCTAACATGATCGCGCAAGAGCCCGCCACGGACCCAACCGTAAGTCGACGTTGTTAACAGGGTCGAAAGAACAATGGTCGCAGTCACAGCCGACCTGAAAACAAAGCGGTTGGCGCCGGGAATGGGCCATTGCTGCACTCGGCTTTTATGAGATTTCGCGGGCCGCAGGCCCTCTAAGACAGGTGAGGAATTCCGAATGAAGCCGCCTCCCACGTGCATCAGCCTGAGAGATCCATCGACGGCGATAGGTTAGAAACGTACGCTAATACCGGGTCGGCTTGTCGGCGTTCTGCCCAACCATGATGCGCCCTACATCGGGCCGATTTGGCTGACGCATATTCCTCATTTTCTTGGCGTCCTCACGTCCGGCAGTCTTCGCGGCGTCTTGGGTAGCGAAACCGCCGTCGCGCTTCAGCACCGTGTTGGTCGAACTGCGGATTTCGTAGAACCAGGACATGGAGTGTGTCTCCTCTCGACCCCGCGATGCTGGCCGAGTTTCTGCTTGTTTTGCATCGCAGCATTCCACGATCGTCAAAACATAGCGCGTGTTCGCCATCAGAGGCTCGGATGCGGAATTCTACCACGCACATAAACGACCAGCGGCATCTCGGAGTCGCGACGCGGTAAATTGTGCGGTCTGTTGGAACGCGACCGGATCACTTCGGTAGTTCGCCCCCGAATAGTTTTCTAGCGACTTCAGGCCACGGCTTGCCCTCGACATCGTTTTTGTGGCTTTCACAAACCAACTTGGAAACACGAGGCCATCGGGCACGATATTTTGCTGGATTCACGCATTTCAAAACTTCGCAGATACCCTCATGTAGCGGTTCGAATGTTGGACGGTCGGCCATACAGCACCTCCCTGCGCGGATTCTATCACGGCGTCGGGAGACCGAAGGTGGGAGCATATGCTGGCCGCCTTCGATTAGATGCAGTCTCTCACATAATCCAATAGAAGCAATCCCACGGTCGATCGTAGATGGATCGGCCAATCACATCTATATATTTGGATCAGAAGTTTGCATTCCGTCGCCTGCACATCTGGCACCGCCATTGCTGCGAACGATCAGAATAGTCGGGGGCGATTGGGTGTATAGTGTTCGAGTCTCACTACACACCTTCATTCGCGTCCGCCGTGCGCGACGGCTCCTGTGCCGCAAACCGAAACTGAATGACTTCGAACTGTCAAAGGGAGGTAAATGTTACTCGCTCCAGATTCTCAGGGCATGGTGCTGCAAAAATTGAAAAACAAAAGAAAACGCTTGCAGAAACGATTTGAGAACAACCCGAACGAGATTTACCTGGCTCTCGAACTGAAGAGCATCGACGATCAGATTGCGGGAAGTAAGCAGGAAGTCCAGCACGAAGGTAGGAGTTCCAGAAGCTCAGCGGCTCTTACTCACCACAAGTTGATCTAAGCGAACTTAACCTTCAACTGACCCAATCACGCTCCGACATGACATCAGGGCTGCATGTTGAAGTAAATCTAAACCTTGTGGACATCATCACCAACTTTGTGGTTCTCGCAACGCTCTTTTTCAACTCCTTCGAAGCCGTTGCCCGCTTCCCCGCAGATTTCGAGACCAGGCCGAGATTCGAGCAACGCACGAAGGGCCGACTTGGTACATAAATTCTGCGCTGCAACGTCAGGCAAGCACGAGGGACCGTAGTCGTATATATCGCTTACGGCCATCGGGGATTCTTGGCTCGCAGGGCTTGCGTCTATTCAGACGATGTTAGGTTGAGGAGCAGGACCCGTTTCAGGTTCGCACGCCGCAGTTCTCTTTGAAAAAGGTTCTCGGATTGTGGGCAGGGTCAATCCGAAAGCAAGAATATCGATGTGCGGTACCATTGACTGAGGGCGGAAAAAGTACTAACTTTGCCCGTCGACAAAGAGATGACAAAACCCCACCCTACCCCCGGGGCCGGATAAGGAGCTCTTCCGGCCCCTTTTTTAATTTTAAGACTTCGACGCACACACAGCGCGTAACTACAGGGAAGGCCGTATTCGCATTGCTTTATTCCACGGCTACTATGCGCATTATGTCGGAGGCTTCGGCGTATCTGGAGTGGTTGGCCGATCTGCTAGACGACCACCTACAACGTCTGACGGTGGTCACGAATCTAGAAGAGCGAACGCTCTTGCTCCGAAGAATGAACATTCTCGCGGACAAAATTGACGACGCGTTGAATCAAGAATCAAGCAGGAAAAACTCGCCACCCGACCAGCCATTAGCGCGCGTCTGACCCGCGCCGTCAAAGTACCCATCTACGCAGTTCGGCAACGAAATCAACGCCAGCGGTCAAGCCACGGAAACCGACCGCCAAGGCTGCAACCGGAGTTCGGGCCAAAGCGGCACGGCGCACAGCGGAAGGCAAGTTCACCAAGATCATCTTCAACCACATCGCCGCTACTCCCATCTAGCGACACCCGACTCCCGCAGTACGCTACACCGGTAGACACTGCTGAGAAATAGTGAAGCCGCAATGAAGAAAGACGATCCCTGGACGATCGCCATCTACCATCTCGTGGCGGCGGTCTACACGATGAGCATCACGCTTGCACTCTGTAAGATGCTAGGCGTCGATGCTAGTGAGAGCCGGGTGCGAGGTGCCGTCGCAGCGGACGGTTTCGGCTCGGTCCTTGCGGTGCTGTTTGGCGGAGTGCCATTAGTTTCCTACGATCAGAACGTCGGAGCGATTTCCTTAACGGGCGTCGGAAGCCGGTTTGTCGTGGCTTTTCGGGCATGATCCTCGTCGTCATGGCCCTTGTGCCGAAGATCGGGCTCGCCATTGGCATAGTGCCTACGTTTATGCTGGGCGGAACATTGATCTTTATGTTCGGCATGATCGTCGTTGTTGGCGTGAATATCCTGGCAGAGAGTATTCGCAGTCATAGAGACATATTGATCGTCGCCGCATCGGTTGCGCTGAGCACCACGGTCAGCTTCGCGCCTCCAGCTGTGTTCGACGCCTGTCCGCCTTCGGTGCGTCTCTTGGCCGGTGACGGCATCATTATAGGGACGCTAACCGCCGTTCTGCTCAACTTGGCCGTTCCGAAAACCGGCGTTGTGCAGAGGCCTGGGGCACGGATTAGAAGGACTTTCGCCTATGACTTCACAGGCATCGGCGACGACCACTTTCTCAACACAATAACGTCTGACTTCCGTCACTTCATTTTGACGAGAGGTTCTAGTTCCGGGAGAGATAGCGATCAAAAAAATGAAGGAATAACTTCACTCCGATAAGCCACGCAATTCCTGCCAATCCTAGAACTAGAGATGAAAGCAACCCGAAACTGGCTCCCAGACGCCCCGTGAGGAATCGCATTTGCGGGACACCAGGTATTGCGAGACTGATTAAGATCCAGCCGAAAGTCTTGGTAACCCATAAGGCGGTGCTAAACACCACACGATCTTGTTTCACTGAGATGGTTGCCGCTCTTTAGAACCCCCGGCATTTCCTTTCAAGGAGCGGTTGGCGCTTCTACCTTCAGCATAGTTTCGCGTGATTCAGTCGGATGCATGGGATGGAATGCGAACTCAGGTATTCCATCGCTCGTTCTGCCGCCTCTCGTCCCGAGGAACCGTACACCGTTGTTGCCGTCCATTCCTGTGATTTCGGTAACGACGCCCGAAATTTCTCAGGCCATGGTTCCATGCCCAAACTAACTATTGAATACGCAGTACATATTATTTAGTGCCGATATATAGGATGTACTTCTACTCTTTGATCATCGTAGCCATCGCATCTCCACCGCTGCCCGCTGCCAGATTCATCCGTAAGATGAATTATCGTGTCAGGGAACGCTGTGTCTTCAATCACCCAAGGATGTGCGCGCCGTCACCCTCTCCAAAGCTGGTCCGGAAGCTCTTGGTTTCAGCACCCATAAATAGAATTCCGCGTGATAAACGCATTATAAAAGGGCGCCCTCTGAAGTAGGATTTGATCGTTCGCATCAACGCTTTGGCACGCTCAAATTGCTCGAGGGAATAAACGAAGAACCGCTCATCACGTGTGCGCGTCGAAGAGTCTTTCGGGCCCAAGCTCGGAGGGATTCGAATTGGTCATAGTCATTTTGCGTCTGACGACAATTGAAACCTAGCTCTCGCCAGGTAACGATTTGATCTGGTAAAGCTTCGGCCGTCTGGCTTGTACCTCACTACCAGGTGCGGCTGCCCGCGGCGCGTATCGCCAAATTGTTTGGGGACCATCGTTCTTGTCCAGTGATTCCCGATAAAATCTGGTGCACTGAAATATGGCCGAACTGGAGGTACGGAGAGAGTTCGCTCGTTGGCTTGCTGCGCGAACATAACTTGCCAACTTATTTCGCGGGAAGTCTGCACCTGCAATCTCACAGGGAATTATTGCAGGCCGGCTTGCGAAGCTTGCACGGCTGTGCCCGCGGTGAGAGTTGAAAAGTAGACTTGCGAAGTATGCAGCGTTCCCGGCGTCACAAAATTGTCAATGATGATTCCGCTCGTACCGCCGCTCTCGTCGAGGGTCGCAGTGGTGCTGGTTGGAAGCGCTCCCCCTAAAGTTTTAGGTATGCTGAAGGCCATCAAGCAACCGCCGCTACCTAGGCAATTTACCGGAGACGATGTGGAGCTCAGAGATTGCACGCTCAGAAATATGAGGTCCGTGGTGCCGTTATCTGCTTCCGTGACGGGGGAGCACGGGGTGCTTCCCGTAGAGACCGCCAGCACGCTCGTCCCGGGCGACGTCATCACGTTTGAGTTGATCGGCACTTGGTAAAGCGTCGCGTCGCCTGATGTGTTTCCACAAACATAGATGTTGCCGCTCGGGCTGGTTCCGGTCGCCGACGTAAGGTAGAGATTGTCGAAGTTACCGGGGAAGAGAGGGATCCCGGTCGTCGAAGCCGTTCCGACTATCGCTTCCGTCCCGCAGCTGTTCTCAGAAAATTCCGCGGTGCTAACCGTCGTCGCAAACTGAATCACTGAACTGTTCCCATTACCGTCATTTCCCAAAAAAACGTACAGTTTGCCTGCTGTCGAGTCCAGAATCGGCGGTGGCAAGACCAAGTCGCTGCCGTTGCCCGAAGCGCCGGTCCCGTGACACGCCTGCGAAGAACTCGGCGACGGCCCCAAAATATTCGAGAAGGTCCGCGATCCGATGCTGACTGTGCCTGCTCCGTTGCTGACACCCGTGCATGCCGAGGTCGCGCACACGGCGAGAAGCCGCGCCCCGTTGCCCGTCGTATGATTAAAGGAACTCGTCATGAATACGTTCCCCGTGCCGGAGTCATAAACCGGACTGCTCAAGCGCACGACGCCTGCCGCAACAGGCCATGGGGAGGTCGCCTCGGCGGGTGTCCCGAAAAACACGCCTGTGAACTTGTGGAGATGGCCCACGTCGTCTCCCACATAAATAACGTCGGAACCCGGACTGAAATCGTAGAACGGAGCAGATAGCGTGTCGGTCGAATTATTACTGAAAGTGAGTGTCGTCATGCACGGCGCGGCGCAGGTCCGGTAAAGCGCATTGCTCGTACTTGATAGGACCATTGGAGCGCCGGCCGTTTCGGTCGTCGAAGCCTGCCACTTCAAAATCACCAGCGTGGCGACACCGGCCTGTGCTTGGACGAACGCGATCTGCGCACCATCTCCGGAAAGCGCTACACTCGTCGAAGCTGTGCCGCCCGTGTCATACGCCCACGCGGTTGAGGGGACCGTTCCACCGCACCCGTCGTACAGATTGGAATATGCGATTACGCTTGCCTGAGTCGCAGAGCCCGTTACACCTGTGTTGAACACCACAAAATCCGTGGTGCAGCTTGCGGTCGTGGGATCAAACGAGAATTTTGCCGGGTACTGGTCGGCACCCACCGTTGCGCCCGAGCCCATATTCTCGCTCCAATCGGCGTGCATGGGGTCAACCCACTCTCGCCAGCGTAGGTGCTTTCTCTCCAGATTTCGGCGTAGCCATTGCTGCACATAACGCGGGTTCTGGGAAAGCCTGAAAGCGTCAACGAGCGACCTCGGAGACGAGAACACGACGTGGCGGTCGCTCCAGTCGGTTGCAAATGAAATATGTCTCTCGGACCCCTGGGCAATTTTCACGTTCGTAGAGAGGATGCCCACGGTGCCAATCGCCAAGACTACCAAGGCTGCCAGTACCAATCGCTCCCGCTCAAAATGTTTCCGCTCCATCATTTCCCCCATCAGAAAAGTCGAAGCTTACGGACGGCGTGCGAATTAGCGCCGCCTCTCACTCGAGAAATTCACGCAGAGGGGCCCTTGGTAGCCGATTACTTCCCTTGCAGCGCCCCATCTTGGATGGGAGTCGCTGTACAGGTAAATAGCTTTTCGTGGACCTCGTGCCCAAATTCATAAGATTGGAGGCGATCTCACGAATCGACAACCGGAAGCTATTCCCGACACGCATTACACCGGCAACCGCGAACGCAGTCTGCTCACATTGCCGCGCCTGAATTTCATACGATACGAAATCCGCAAAGCGGGTGTAGTGTAATCCCGCACATTCAAATTGAAGAGATGAGGACGGCTGTGCCGCACTCCACAGGGAAGATCTTGCGCGCCAAATTGGAGGAACGCCGCGGCCTGCTCGTTCCAGGCGCGGCGAATGCGCTTGCCGCGCGCATCATCGAAGATCTTGGTTTTGAAGCAGTGTATGTAAGCGGCGCCGGCGTGACGAATTCATTTTGGGGCATGCCGGATCTCGCCTTCCTCGGCCTGACCGAAATCGCGCAGCACACAGACACGATCCGGGATGCGGTAAACATTCCGATCATCGTCGACGCGGATACGGGTTTCGGCAATGCCTTGAACGTTCGGCACTCGGTGCGCATGCTGGAGCGAGCGGGAGCGGACGCTATTCAGCTCGAGGATCAGACTTCGCCCAAAAAGTGCGGGCACTTTGAGAAGAAATCCGTAATTGCCGCGGAAGAAATGGCCGGAAAGATCAAATCGGCAGTCGATGCCCGCGCGAACGAAAGTCTGCTGATTGTAGCGAGGACGGACGCACTGGCCGTTGAGGGATTTAGCGCCGCGATCGAACGCGCCGAGCGCTACATCCAGGCCGGCGCGGACGTAACCTTCGTTGAGGCGCCGGAGAACAACGAAGAAGTCCGCAAAATACCCGCGCGGCTCCGCGTGCCGCAGGCCGTGAATATAGTAGTGGGCGGCAAGACACCGGTCTTCGGCCAGGAAGAGCTGGCCAATATGGGTTACGCCCTCATACTCTACGCGAACGTGGCCCTGCAAGGCGCAATCGCAGGAATGCAGCGAGCCTTGAAACAGCTCAAAACGACCGGGCGGATGGATCCGGGGAACGAGATTGTGGCAAGTTTCACGGAGCGGCAGCGGCTCGTCAATAAACCGTTCTTCGATGAGCTGGAAAAAAAATATTCGACGGAAAAGTAAGTTTCGCGTCGCTCATGCAAATTCACCAGGTAAAAGTCTATCCGTCTTCCGCGCAGCTGGCGCGCGAGGAACAGCTCGCCTGGAAAATGGCCTGCGTCGCCGCGGACGACGTGCCCATCGAACCTGAAGTCACCGAGGCCGTCACTGACCGGATCATCGATGACGCAGCCGTGGCCATCGCTGCGATCAATCGAGGGCCGGTTGTGGCGGCTCGCGAGATGGCTCTTGGACACCCGCGTCCCGGTGGTGCGACAGTGTTCGGCGTACCGCGCGAGCAACGTTTCAGTCCGGAGTGGGCGGCCTGGGCAAACGGCACGGCCGTCCGCGAACTGGACATGCACGATACGTTTCTGGCCGCGGACTACGCCCATCCGGGAGATACCATTCCGCCCATTCTGGCCGTTGCCCAGTCCATGAAGAGATCGGGCCGGGACCTTATCCGCGGGATTGCCTCCGCCTATGAGATCCAGATCGATCTGGTCAAGTCGATCTGTCTGCACAAACACCGAATCGATCATATTGCTCACCTCTGTCCGGCTCAAACCGCGGGCATCGGAGCGATGCTCGGCCTGCCGGCAAGCGCGATTTATCAGGGCGTTCAGCAGGCGGTGCACGTCAGCTTCACTACCCGCCAGTCACGGAAGGGCGCAATCAGCAGCTGGAAAGCATTCGCGCCGGCCCACTCGGGCAAGCTCGCAATCGAGGCCGTCGACCGCGCCATGCGCGGGGAGAATTCACCCAGCCCGATTTATGAAGGAGAAGACAGCGTGATCGCCTGGATGCTCGACGGGCCGGGCGCACAGTACGAAGTGATGCTTCCGACCCCGGGTGAACCGAAACGCGCCATCCTCGAGAGTTTCACGAAAGAGCACAGCGCCGAGTATCAGGCGCAGGCTCTGATCGATCTCGCGTTCCGGATGCGCAAGCAAATCGCGAATTTCGCTGCGGTCGAAAAGATTGTGATTTACACCAGCCATCACACGCACACCGTGATCGGCACCGGCTCGTCCGATCCGGAAAAATTCGATCCGAACGCCAGCCGCGAAACCCTCGACCACTCCATCATGTATATTTTTGCCGTCGCTTTGCAGGATGGCCGGTGGCACCACATCGACAGCTACGCGAGTGAGCGGGCCAACCGCCCGGACACCATTCGCCTGTGGCGCAGCATCGAAACCCGCGAAGACGCCGAGTGGACTCGCCGCTACCATGAAACCATTCCGGCTGCGAAGGCTTTCGGCGGCCGCGTTGAGATCTTCCTTAAGGACGGCTCGCGGATCGAGGACGAATTATCCGTTGCGAACGCTCACCCGCTCGGAGCCAGGCCATTCCGGCGCGCCGACTACATCCGCAAATTCGAGACTCTCACTGATGGAGTTCTCCCAGCTCGCGAATCGCAAAGATTTCTTGATTACGCGCAGCAGCTACTGGGGCTCACGCCGTCGGATTTGCCGTTCTTGAATATCGAACTGCCGAACGACAGGCTTGCGAAGGGCCGTCCCGGAATTCTCTAACACCCTCGGAAACCGGGGAACGCTCTAGCGGGAAAGATTGCGAATGATTACGCGAAATATTGCGGCGGGAAGCCGCGGGACGGCTGTACCCACTCCCGCGGAAATCACCGCTCGCATTGACAGGCTGCCTGCCTGCTGGACCGTCTGGCGTCTCATCGTGCTGCTCTCGCTCGGCGCGTTCTTTGAAATGTACGATCTGTTTCAAACCGCCTATGTGAGCCCCGGTCTCATTTCCAGCGGCATTTTTCGCGTAGGCGCGAAGGGGCTGTTTGGCCTGACGGACCAGGCCACGTTTGCCGCGGCTACATTTGCGGGACTGTTTGTTGGAACGATTCTCTTCGGCTCGGTAGCGGACAAGTTTGGCCGGCGAACGGTTTTTACCTATTCCATGCTCTGGTACACCGTGGCCAATATCTGCATGGGGTTGCAGCATACCAACGTGGGCGTTGATGCCTGGCGGTTCATTTCCGGCATGGGAATTGGCGTCGAGATCGTGACCATCGACGCATACATCTCGGAGTTCGCTCCCCGGCGAATTCGCGGACGCGCTTTCGCGTTGAATCAATGCGTGCAGTTCCTGGCGATTCCAACGGTTGCGCTGGCCTCCTGGATCTTGATTCCCCGAACGCCTTTCGGAATCAGCGGCTGGCGCGCGGTCGTTTTTCTGGGCGCTTTTGGCGCGATCGTGGTCTGGTTCATCCGCCGTGTCATTCCCGAATCGCCGCGCTGGCTGGCGCAGCGAGGCAGGCTCGAGGAAGCCGGAGAAGCCATTTCCCGGATCGAGGCTCGCGTCGAAGCGGAGACCGGACGCGCTCTAGCCGAGCCGCGGGTCGGCCCTGCGGAATTACCTGACTCGGGAAAGTTTGCCGAGATTTGGGAGCCGCCCTACGGCCGACGTACGGCCATGCTTATCGTCTTCAATTTTTTCCAGACCATCGCGTTCTATGGCTTCGGCAATTGGGTCCCGGCCCTCATCAGCGCGAAAGGCGCTAATTTTACGAACAGCCTGCAATATTCAGCGATTATCGCACTCATGTATCCGATCGGTCCGTTGCTATGCATGCTTTTCGCGGACCGATTCGAACGCAAATGGCAGATCGTGGCGGCAGCCATCGGCACGGCGACGTTTGGGCTGCTCTTTGCCCGCATGACGTCCAGGTCCGAACTCCTCACTCTCGGAATGCTGATCACGCTCTCCAACAATTTGCTGTCGTATTCCTTTCATGCCTATCAGGCGGAACTGTATCCGACGCGGATCCGCGCGCGCGCCATCGGATTTGTTTATTCCTGGAGCCGACTCTCAACGATGTTCACAAGTTTTATGATCGCTTTCTTTTTGGAAAACTTTGGCACGACCGGTGTTTTTGCATTCATCGCGGCCAGCATGCTCGTTGTGATTCTCGCCGTGGGCGTTTTCGGGCCGCGAACCAACGATCTGGCCCTCGAGGAAATTTCTCATTAGCGCGCGGCGCGATGGCTTAAGAAGTCACAATCGAATTAGAAATGCGTGATAATAGTGATAGGGGGAGGCAGATCATGAATGCTTTGCCCACCCTGCTCGCTTATAAACTTGATCCAGGCTGTTTTTCAAAATGACAGACGTCTCTCAGCCTAGCTCCATCGATATCACTCGGATCAGCCAACAAATCCGGGAAAGCTATGATGCATTCAAAGCGAAACACCTCAGGCTTAACCTTACACGGGGCAAACCGTCCTCGGTCCAGCTCGATTTAAGCGCCGAGTTGCTTTCGCTTCCCGGATCGGCGGACTACGTAGCTGAAGGTTCGACCGATTGCCGCAATTACGGCGGACTTCAGGGATTAGCGGAAACACGCCGATTATTTTCCGGAATCATGGGTGCAGCACCAGAACAGGTGGTTGTCGCCAACAACTCAAGCCTAGCCCTGATGCATGACACAATCGTCTATTCTTTGCTCAAGGGTGCGTGCGACAGCCTCACGCCGTGGTTCAAGAACGGAGAGATTGCGTTCTTGTGTCCTGTTCCCGGCTATGACCGCCATTTCAAAATTTGCGAAGACTACGGCATTCGGATGATCCAAGTAGCACTTGATCAGGATGGTCCTGATATGGACCTGGTCGAACGGCTCGTGGCGGAAGACGCATCCATCAAGGGCATGTGGTGCGTTCCCAAATACAGCAATCCGACAGGCACGGTTTATTCGGATTCCGTGATCGGGCGTCTCGCGGCAATGAAGACTGCAGCACCGGACTTCAGGCTCTATTGGGACAATGCTTACTGTGTGCATCACCTGACAAACGTACGCATCGAGATTGCCAATGTCCTGGAACTTTGCGCACGCCATGGGCATCCGAACCGCCCATTTGTCTTCGCCTCCACCTCCAAAATCACGCTGGCCGGCGCCGGACTGGCCATGTTTGCCGCATCGAAAGATAACGTAAGGTGGCTCCTCGAAAGAATGACGCCGCGGACGATCGGTCCAGACAAGCTAAACCAGCTGCGCCATGTTCGCTTTCTGAAAAATGAGGAAGGAATTCTGCACCTGATGGACCAGCATAAGGCCCTGGTTGCGCCCAAATTCCAGAAGGTATTGGACACTTTTGATGAGAAACTCTCCGATTGCCCCGATGTGACCTGGACCAGGCCCAGGGGTGGTTACTTCATCAGCCTCGACGTCGCCAAAGGCTGCGCCCGGAGGGTGGTCAGCCTTGCTAAGGATGCCGGAATCGAGCTTACGGCTGCCGGAGCCACGCATCCGAACGGGAAAGATCCCGACGACCGCACAATTCGCATTGCCCCTACGTTTCCCGAGTTGCCCGAGGTTGCTCAGGCCGCGGAGGGCGTGGCCCTATGCGTTCTCCTGGCCACCGCCGAGAAATTCCCGACACGCGTATCGGAATTTCTTTCTAAATCAAATCAGGATCGCGTGCGGTAACGAACTGAAGCAACGGGTCTATTAACTTCAAAGTGAGGATCTAGCGAGAAAATTCAGGTGAAGACTCACAGCATTTCGTCAGATTGCCTCCGGCAATGATTTTCCCCGTGTTTCCGGTAGGAACGGTCCGACCGCGAGACCCAGAACGTAGATCGTTGCCACGATCATCGCGGCATTACCATAGCCGCCAAACTTAACGATCAACCTACCGGCCATAAGGGTTCCTCCCGCAGCGATCAGGCGCGGAACGTTGAAGATAAAACCCACGGCTGTCGCGCGCATCCGCGTTGGGTAAAGCTCGGGAAGCCACACTGCCATCCAGGTCATTTGCCCCGAGCCAAATAATCCGACGATCGAGGCGACAACCAAAAGCAGGTAGAGTCCGTGCGTCCAGAGGAACAAGACAGGCGTAAACAATAGCGAAAATGCGAAGAACGCCAGCGTGACCGGCTTTCGTCCAAAAGCGTCAGCGAGAAACCCCAAACTGATGTAACCGACGATCGTTCCGGCGTTATATGCCATTCCTGTGAAGCTCGCCCACAGAGGCGCTGACAAACCAGCGGCAGCGGCAACTGAGCCAATATAAGGGGGAACCCAGGTCGAAATACCCCAGAATCCCACGGCCGACGTCGTAGCCATTAGAAACGCAATGACTGTCCGATTGCGGATCGAGGCCGTGGCGAACAAATCAAGCAGAGTAAATCGCGTAAGAGCGTGATCTGCGTCTATTGTCCCATACCCGTGTCTCTTCCGGTCAATCGCCGCGCTGCGTCTGTCGTTTGCCTTCTCCCAGAGCGCGGACTCCGGAATGGCGCGGCGAATCCAAAAAGTCAGCAATGCCGGAAGCACTCCAATCAGGTACATCGTTCGCCAAGCGCCCGGGCCTGTCGCGCCTACAAATAGCCAAGTGAAGGAGGCGAGGAAAAAGCCGATCCCAAAACCGGATTGGAAGAGCCCGCTTCCTTTGCCGCGCGCGTCGTCGGGCCAAATTTCGGCTGTCATCGAGGTGCCAGTAACCCATTCAGACCCTATGGCAAGTCCGGAGAGGAAGCGGAAAGCGGCGAAGGAAATCCAATTCCAGGAAAACGCGCTGAGCCCCGTCATAAGCGAATAAGTCAGAATCGCGAAGATCATCGTTCGCTTGCGGCCGATATAGTCAGCGAAAATGCCCGCCAGCAGGCCGCCGACTGCCCAGCCGCATAAGGTCGTCGCGATGATCAACCCGGCATAAGCTGGGATCTGCGGATACTGCGAGGACGGCAGCAGTTGATGTAGCGCCGCACCAACCGTAAGGATCAACGCATAGGCCTCGAAACCGTCGAACATCCATCCGAGATTCGAAGCGAATAGCGTGTTCCATTGGGTGCGGCTAAGCGCGCGGTACCAGGGCGGATCGGTGAGCGAGGTCAAGTTCAATCCGAGCTTGTTCGGCGAACTGCAGGCACCGTCACCTTGGCGCCGATCTGTTTTTGTATCGAGCCCAAATCAAAAAAAACTGTCTCGCCCCAGAGCTTGTTTCCTCTAAAGTGCCACACGACCAGAGCTCGCACCCGGACACGCTTTCCGGTGGGCCGCAGCCCGAGGTAAGTGCCTCGATGTGTCCCGCTCCATTCGTTCTCGGTGACGATGCATTTGTCGTCCGCCGCAAGTATCCGTTTCACCCGAACCTTGAAATCGGGAAAGCCGGCCCAGTGTTTACGGTAACGCTCGGCCACCTTCTTGGGACCGACGAAGGGTTTGGGCACGCAGGCAACGTCGTTAAAGCAATTCGAAGTCATCCCGTCGAGGAGATCTTGCATGTTGTGCGAACTTTCTGCTTCGATGTGTTCGCGAAGCACGGCCATTCGTTTCCTGGATATTTTGATCAAGCTGTCCTCCCAGCCCGCAAAACTTGAGGTCCTACCTGTTTGGAAGCGCAAGTATGCAACAGGTCGCACGCTCGTACCATACCTATCGCCGTTGCCTCTGGCCGAACCGCGTTTCTGGCAAGTGCGCTACAGACGCGATGATTTAGAGCTTCAGGAGACGCTTCGCATTGCCATGCGAAATCTTCGCTAGATCATTCGCGCCCACTGGAAGACGGTCCAGGAAGGCTCGCCCCTCGGCGTTGGAGTTATACGGGTAGTCGACAGAAAAGAGGATCCGATCTGCGCCGACGACTCCCAAGGCACAAAGGAAGGGGGGCAGCGAGAAACAACCACTCGTCGTGATATAGAAGTGCTCGTGGAAATAGTCTGATGCACGGCGCTTGAGGTGCATTGCACTCTGTGCCAGGAAAGCGTCGGCACGAGTAATGTAGTAAGGCACCCCTTCGCCCATGTGCCCGATAATGATCTTTAGCTTGGGAAAACGGTCGAACAAACCGGAAACGATCAAACGCAGACAGTGCATCCCGGTCTCCGCATGCCATCCCCAGCCGGCGGTGGCCAGGATAAATCCCAGTTTGGCGGACAGTCCACTGTAGTACGCTCTCCTCACTTCATCCGGTGGCGGCGCGGGGTGCAGGTAGACCGGAACGTCCAGTGCCTGTGCAGTTTCAAAGAGGGGCGTGAAGCGGCGATCGTCGAGAAAAAGTCCGTTGCAGGTTCCGTTGATGAGGGTGCCCTTGAATCCCAACTGCCGGACGCAACGTTCGAGTTCGAGGGCCGCCTCCTCCGGTTCCTGCATCGCGAGAGTCGCGAAGGCGGCAAAGCGGTTCGGGTGCGCCTGCACCGCAAGCGCAAGCTTGTCGTTCGTGTCGCGTGCCAGCGCGATTGCGAGGACAGGATCCAGTCTGTCCATGCTTCCTGAAAGCGACAGCACTTGCATATCAATCCCCGCCGCATCCATCTCGGCGATCCGATGTTTTCCGAAATCGAGCAATTTGTCTCGCTGGGACCGCCACATCTCGATCACTGGATCGTCGTGCCACACTTTTGCCATAGCCTCCAGGAATTCAGGCGTCGAAATGTGCTCTTCGATAGTAATGATCCGCATCGCTCGATCAGGCGAATCCTACCGCAAAACTACTGATGTCTCGCCTGCATTATGCAATAGGTTCTGGTATGTTGCGGCTGTATTTGCAGGAGGGTGCTTAGACGTACCCGCATGATGCGCGAACCGATAAATCAGGGATAGTTGTCATATATAATGACAATGTAAGGGCCCGATTAGAGCTTTCTGTGGTACACTTCGCCCATGGGTAAATCCCGCCTTCAGCTGGCTTCTCATATAAGAGGTCTCTATGCTCGCGTGGCCGCTGGGCTGGGCGTTGATCCTTCCTACGTCAGCCGCGTGGCACGGGGTGAACGCAAATCCAAGAAAATTGAAGTGCGCCTAAATCATGAGATTTCAAGACTTTTGATAGCCGTATCTCGCGAACCTAAGGTGATAAAGAAGTAGTAGCGAGGCGGCTCTCAATTGTTCGTTGGCGCGAGCAAAGCGCCGCTCGTTTTTTTTCTAAAGTCTTTTCAGTTCCTGCCGATATGCCTCCCCCATAGGAGGCACCATGACCGCAAACCAGCCTGTTCCCGCTGCCCAGTATCTTCGTATGTCCACCGAGCACCAGCAGTACTCACTTGAGAACCAATCCATGGCGATTCAGCGATACGCCGAATGCCAGGGTTTTGAAATACTTCGCACTTACTCAGATTCAGCCAAGAGCGGTTTGGTTCTGAGGCGCAGGACAGGCCTTCAACAACTCTTGCAGGAAGTAGTTTCAGGAACCGCGCCTTACCGAGCAATCCTTGTCTACGACGTCAGCCGCTGGGGTCGATTTCAAGACACGGACGAATCTGCCCATTACGAGTTTCTTTGTAAATCTGCAGGTGTTCCCGTGCATTACTGCGCTGAGACCTTTGCGAACGACAACACGTTTGCGAGCCTCATGATGAAAACACTAAAGAGAACAATGGCGGGTGAATACAGTCGGGACTTGGGTATTCGAGTATTTGATGGGCAAAAGCGCTTGACTCTTCTTGGGTTCAAGCAGGGCGGTGTAGCCGGGTACGGGCTGCGACGGATGCTGGTCACAGCGACTGGTGATCCAAAGCAACGGTTGGCTTTCCGCGAACGAAAGAGCATCGCGACGGATCGAGTCATACTTGTTCCCGGCCCAGACCAGGAGGTTCAAATCGTCAAGGAGATTTATCGCGCGCTCATTTCTGAGAAGCGGTCGATCTGCGCCATCGCACGCAATCTTAACGTTAGAGGTGTGCCTCGACCGGGACATGCAAAGTGGCATCACTACGCAATTCGCGACATCCTCACAAATCCGAAGTACGCCGGATTTGCGGTGACAGGCCGGACTTCAGGCAAGCTCTACGCTCCAAGAGTCAAGCTGCCGAGGTCGGAATGGATCGTAAAACCCGGAGCTTTTCAGGCCCTCATTGACGCCGATACCTTTGCAAAGGCGCAGAAGGCTTACGCGAGGCGAAATTTCAGCACTACAGATGCCGAACTTTTGGATGACTTGCGAGCCTTGCTTGCTTCGGAGGGAAAATTGTCCCTGAATCTCATTAAGCACTCGCCCGATATCGCATCTCCATCCACATACCGGAATCGCTTTGGCAGCTTGCGGAATTCGTACCAGCGGATTGGGTACAACGATCCCGGCCGCTTCGATCGGGTCGATAAACGAATTCGCACCATGGCAATCCGCAAAGAACTGACCGTCCAAATCGCCCAAGCCTTTCCCAAGCATGTATCAATGATTCGGCGCAACGGACGTTGGCGCAGCCGCTTGCGATTGGCTCACGGCCTGATTATTTCGGTGCTCGTCGCCCGTTCCGCACTCGTGTGGAAGAAGACGATCCGTTGGCTCGTTGATCCGGTTCGGCGCGAACGCAAATCGATAACCCTTTTAGCACGGCTGGATGCATCTAACCGCTCGATCTTAGATATGTTTGTTCTCCCGAACGTGGACCGCGAAGCAAGATTCAACATTTCCCTAAATGACCCTTGGCTGAATCGCGGGACGAGACTGCGTGATGTTTCGCAGTTTTGCAATGTTGTTAGGCGGGTCCAGCGCGCTCGGAACGAGGAAAGTCTTTCCCGGTCACGAACTTTGGCGCTGAAGGACCAATATTCTTGATTCATAACGACGTCGGCTCCTTGGACCTGGGTACACTTGGCGTAGTCAGCGACCAAGGCTCGGGAGAAAGCAACTGAAGTCGCTATGAAGTCTAAAAGGCGACGCTTGGCCCACCAGATCCTCGCTGGATCCACACTTTGATGGTGCATTGTGTGCAAGGGCGGTCAGGCGTATATTGCGAACCAACCTGAAACGAACACGAATAGGGAGCCATTTGTGAAGAAGCGATTCTTATTGATTCTTGCGGCGCTGATTTCAATCTTCCTGCCCCGAGCGGATTCCGTACTTGCACAGACAGGAGCGGGAACCCAGGCTTTCGAGCAATATTGCGCGACGTGCCATGGGAATCCGGGCAGTGCGTCGCCGGCGCCCGAAGAGTTGAAGCTGCGGCGATTAACGGGCGACGAGATCTACGCTGCGCTCTCGAAGGGACTACACGTCAGCCTGCAAGGTATTACGGACGATGAGAAACGCGAAATCGCGCTTACCATGGGTGGCCGGAAACCTGGCGTCGCACAGATCGCGGACGCGAAGTTGATGCCGAACCATTGTTCCAGCAATCCTCCGCTTGGCGATCTCTCCGCGAAACCTTCCTGGAACGGTTGGGGAAACGACCCCACAACGAATGCTCGTTTTCAATCCGCCAAGGCCTCTGGCTTAACCGCCAACCAGGTGCCCCAGCTAAAGCTCAAATGGGCCTTCGGATTTCCTGGGGTCGAACAGACCTATGGTCAGCCTACGATTGCGGGCGGCCGGGTCTTCGTTGGAGTCGATACCGGTGCTGTCTATTCGCTGGACGCGGCAACCGGCTGCGTTTATTGGTCCTTTCAAGCGGACGCAAGCGTGCGTACCGCTATTAATATCGGGCCGGTGAAAGGACACGGCGCCGCAAAAGACGGCATCTCGTTCGGCGATGTAAGAGCAAACGTTTATATGCTGGATGCTGCCACGGGCAAACTTCTGTGGAAAGCTATAGTGGAGGACCACCCAATAGCGCGCATCACTGGCGCTCCCACACTCTACGAGGGCCGGCTCTATGTTCCGGTTTCTTCTTCCGAGGAACGTTCAGGAGGTCTCAGCACAGTTTATCCCTGCTGCACATTTCGAGGCAGTGTCGTGGCTCTGGACGCTAGTACAGGCCGACAAATCTGGAAAACGTACACCGTGCCGGAAGCGCCCAAGCCCGTTGGAAAAACTTCTAAAGGAGTAACAATCTGGGCTCCCAACGGGGGCGCAGTCTGGAATTCGCCGACTGTTGACGTCAAACGCCGCGCGCTCTACATCGGGACCGGAGACGCCTACAATCGCCCGGCAGCGGCCACAACGGATGCCATCATGGCCTTGGACATGGCCACCGGAAAGATTCTCTGGTCGCATCAAGACACTGAGGGCGATGCATGGCTCGTCGGCTGTGGCTCACCAAGTTCCTCGGAGAACTGCCCGAAGGATTTAGGACCCGATTATGACTTCGGTGCGTCGCCAATCTTACGGACACTACCGGACGGGCATAGGATCCTCGTGGCAGGGCAGAAGAGCGGAATGGTGTGGGGTCATGATCCCGATCAGGAAGGAACCGTAGTTTGGAAAACGCAACTCGTTCCGAAGCTGGCACTCGGGATGATCACTTTCGGCGGAGCGGCGGATGAGCAGAGTGCGTACTTTGGACTGAGGACCGGGGCAGTTGCCGCCGTTCAATTGGCCACCGGTGAGAAACGATGGTCTGCGCCTATAGAGGCACCTTCGGGTTCCGGACCTCGGGGTGAAACAGCGGCTGTAACAGCCATTCCGGGCGTCATTTTTTCGGGTAGTTGGGAGGGAGTGATTCGTGCGTTTTCGAGCGACGATGGTCACCTGCTCTGGGAGTACAACACCATGCGCGAATTTCAGACGGTGAACGGCGTCAAAGCGAAAGGTGGTTCAATGGCAGCCCCGGGCCCGACAATTGTCGATGGGACGGTCTTCGTAGGATCTGGATACACATTCACGACAGGGGTACCCGGCAACGTGCTGCTCGCTTTTTCTCCGCAGTAGCGGTTATTGCGATCAAGCGTCGCATAGCACTCAACCCTAGAGTCACACCCTCATGAGAATCTCAAAATGAACACATCGAATTGATAACCCAGCTGGCGCCGGACGTCGGAAAAGTTAAAGCCGACCCAGCGCCGATCGAACAGGTTATTCTGAATCTGGCTGTAAATGCGCGGGACGCGATGCCAGAAGGCGGAAAACTAATCATCGAGACCATGAATGGTCAGCTCGACGAAGATTATGCTGTCAATCATCCCCCCCACGGTTTCCGGAAGCTACGTCCTGCTGATCATGACCGACGCGGGTGTTGGTATCGACGCGGTGACGCAAGCGCATATCTTCGAACCCTTTTTTACTACCAAAGAGAAGAGGTTGGCAAAGGAACCGGACTGGGATTGGCCACTGTGTATGGGGTCGTAAAACAGAGCGGCGGCTATATCTGGGTCTACAGCGAAATCGGGCTAGGTTCAACCTTCAAAATATACTTGCCCCGCGTGGATGACCCAATCGCCCGAAATAAGGAGAGCGATATGGGTTATCGCAGTCTCCAAGGCTCCGCCACGATTCTATTAGTAGAAGATCAAGAATCACTGCGCACCTTGACGCGCACAGTTCTGGAGCAAAGCGGGTTCAAAGTGCTGGAGGCCGACGGCGGGAATCACGCGATCGAGGTTGCCAAGGGCTATCCCGGACTTATCCACCTATTGCTCACGGATATGATAATGCCAGGAATAAATGGTCGTAAGGTGGCCGAGACGTTGATGCCGATGCGCCCGGGGATGTCCGTAATCTATATGTCGGGCTACATGGGCTTCACTCCGAGCGAAGATTTCGATCCCACCATGAACTTCCTGTCGAAGCCTGTCCCTCGCGATGCCTTGCTCCGCAAGGTGCATGAGGTACTCGGCCGGCAAAATGAATTGGAACTTCGAGAAGAACCTGCAAAACATTCATCCTGATCATATGGATTTTCTCCTGCGGCTCGCCGTTCCCTAACATCTTTCGAAGTCTGAAGTCAAATGTCACATGTAATGACATAGCGTACTCATCCGCTCAAGCCCGGCACAGACGCAGATCGGGAAACAATTCCGCGGGGGAGTTTCGCCACACAACTCCTCCGAATACGCAGACTGGTGTTCGCGAAAGCGATGTCCCTGGGGAAATCGATTGCTTTTGTTTTTTCTCGGCTCGGTGGGCGAAACGAGAACCGGACCGCGAGTAGCCAACCTGTATGCGATATGGAGGCGGTTTCGGCATACTAGGCAGGAACACAACTTGGATGAGCAACTGCGGACCCGAAACTGGGACAAATCCGGCGGGGAGGATAGAACCGGCTAGGTTCAACTCGTATGCGAAAAATCTTGAGGCCCAGAAAAACGAAACATCGCGAAATCCACAGCAAAGCTATTGAAACCGCCGGTGAGGTGTTTTCAGACGGAGTTGCGCTCGAACTAGTTTCTAGCGCTTCTGAAGATCACTGTGCGGACCTTCTGCGATCGGACGGAAAAACGCAAATGATCGGCCAGGAGATTGAAATCCGTGGCAAGACTTACCGTCCTTCGAAATTGGTTTCGTCCCTATGCCAAACTTTCCGGCTTCCCGGCGGCGTCGCCCCCTTTGGATCGACGCGTGATCTTTTCGATTCGATTTGCACTCTATTTATGAAATATTCCGATATTCCGGAAAACCAGGCATGGCTGACACCTATTTCGTCCTCGGCTCCTGGCTGGCGGACCGCTTGGAGATGTCCCCGCTTCTTTCCATCGTCGCGCCCCTGGGTGCCCCACGGGCTCAGTTTTTACGGATGTTAGACTGTCTGTGTCGACGTCCGGTATGGTTGGCCGAGGTAACCCCCAAGGCCTTCTCCAGCCTGGCGGGTCTGCGCGCCACGTTTGTCATCGATGAACCAATCTTGAACCGCCGGACAGCGAAGTTTCTGTACACAACCAATTCCCACCGCTGCTCTGCTTTAGCGAACGGGCGCATTTTAGACATTTTGTCGGCAAAAATAATTTGCTCGCGGGAGCCGCTGCACGACAGCTTGCTTGCCTCTCACGCGCTCGTGATCACGCTCGCGCCCGACGTCCGGAAGATTCCGTTTTTGGAGGCGGCTGTATCGGATCAGATTGCGGCGGAATTTCAACCCAAACTCTTGCAATTTCGGCTTGAAAACGTTAGCAAGATTAGGATACCCGATTTCGATGTGACTGGATTGGCGGCTCCGATTCAGGACCTGGCTCGCGCATACGGAAGCTGTGTTAGAGACGACACAGAACTCAAGCTGGGCATCGTCAATCTGCTTCGCGAGAGTGACCTCGATCTCCGGTTGGACTATTCAACTGAGCTCGAAGCAATAATCCTTGAGGCCCTCATGTTTTGCTGCCACCGGCCAGACCACGCTCGCGTGCTCAGCGGCGAACTGGCGGACATTGTAAATCGAATTTGGGCGGAGCGCGGTGAGGGCCGTCAAACCACGCCGGAGTCCGTCGGCCGGCGATTGCGGTCGCTCGGACTTCGCACGGAGCCAATTGACGGTGAAGGCAAGGGCCTTCGACTCACCGAGGCCGATCGCTCGCGGATCCACGGGTTAGCGCGGGCCTACCGGATTCCATCGCTGAAGAGTGGAATAGGGCAAAAATGTCCACACTGCAAAGCTCTGGGATCGTGAGCTAGCAATCTGGGAGGTTTGGACGGTTCGGACGGTTTTTTCAGAATCGCCTGGCGTATTAAGACTCCAATGGATTTTCGGACGTTGAACATTCTAAAAACAGGAGCAATTAAATGAAACCATACTCACGCCTTGACCTGACGGACCTAATTAATCGACTAGCTATAGCTGGAGTACTTCCTGCCGAGGCAGGGGACTCGGGCGTCCCGCAGCCGGCACCGTCGTGGTTGCATATCCGGCAACAGGGAAGCTCCGTTGAAAACTTGATAGGCGATGTCGAACGCGGCTGGGGGACTAGATGTTGTTTTCACCTGCACATCGCGGTTGATCAGCCGACGTTTTCAATCCAGAGCTGGGAACTCAACCTGCCGTGGGAACATTCTCCAGTGCAATGGCTCCCCGATCCTGCGGGTATATTACCAACTATTAATGTATACCAATGGGGCAACTGGACGGGGTTGACTTACCCACGAGACGAGGTAATAAACCATCGCCATCTGGTCGGGCGTGGCCATGGCCTCGACGGGTTGCTGCTTGGTTATTGCCTCACGGTGATCCCAGATTCCTATTGCCATGGGTCCGCTCTGAACCTTGAGTTGGCGCTTTTCGATGAAATGGGGCGCGCGTTTTCGATTCCAGTTGAGGTGTATGTCGACCGGGGCCCCAAGATCGACCGCAAGCCTAAGCAGAGGAAACTTCGAACGCCGCTTTTCGAGGAATCAGACTTCGGCGAAGACGAACAGATCGAAAGCGCGACCAATGCAGCTCGGCGGATTCTTGTCTGTAAATAGGCAATTTCAGGCGCGCCGGCTTGGATCAGCGGCGCGATACCAGGCCGTAAATTTCCGCAGCCCTTCTTCCAAGGTCGTTTGCGGGCGGTATCCGAGCAACTTCCCGGCCTTTGAAATTTCAGCCCAGGTGAGCGGCACGTCGCCTTGCTGCGGAACTTCCCTCTGGATAATCGCCGTCTTTCCCGTGGCGCGTTCGAGCATGCGTACCAGCTCTGAAAGTTTTACGGGACGAGAGTTGCCGAGATTGCAAATCTCAAATGGCGCCCCTTTCGTGGAAGAGAAATCGTATTCAAGGGCGCCGAGGACGCCGGCGACGATATCATCCACATAGGTGTAATCCCGCCCCGTTTCTCCGTCGCCGAAAATGGGCAGCGGTTTTCCAGCCTCCATTCGAGCCACGAATTTGTGAATCGCGAGGTCAGGCCGCTGGCGTGGGCCGTATACGGTGAAAAAGCGCAGCGCGATGACCGGCAACTTGTAAAGATGGGCGTAGGTGTGGCAAAACAATTCGCCCGCGAGTTTTGTCGCGGCGTACGGCGAAATGGGATGCAAGTCCGAATGCTCTTCCGAAAATGGCGCGCGGCTGCTCTCGCCGTACACCGAACTCGACGAACCGAAGATCAGCCGCGAGACATGAAACTCCCGGCAAACCTCGAGCACGTTGACCGTTCCCGCCACGTTCACTTGCTCGTAGAGGCGGGGTTGCTCGATCGAAGGACGGACGCCGGCCCGCGCCGCGAGATGGATGATCACGTCCGGCCGGACGCCGGCAATCGTTTCGCGCAGGCGGTCCATGGCGCAAATATCGAGTTCAAAAAAATCGAACGGTCCAATCGACCGGATCGAAGCGAGATTCGCCCTTTTCCACTCGGTAGAATAGAATTCGTCGAGGTTATCCACGATGCTCACATGGGCATGATTGCGCAGCAGAGCCTCCGCCAAATGCGAGCCGATAAAACCGGCTCCGCCCGTCAGCAGTATCCGTTTGGGATTTCCGGTCACGCCACGATCCCCTCGGCCTGAAACTTTGAACGTGCCAGCGTAACAGCAAATCACAGAGCCGCAAAGAGAGCCGTGCCGCCATTTGCGCAAACGCCGGGCGGGTGCGAGCGACAGAAACGAGGAGAGAAGCGCGGCTGCACACGTATTTGATGCGACTATCTCCCTGACCGGCGTCAATGTCGCGGTACCTCCGCGTGATGTAGACTCTCCCGGTGCTCTTGAGTGGAATGCGCAACCCCGTTCAGGCACGAGAGATGCTCGCGCCTCCAGAACCAAGTGAAGCGCGTGAGAACCGCAGGGACACGGCGCCCAAAACGGCAATCCACATGACTCAAATGATCTCGATCGTGGCTTTATTCACGGATGTGCTTCCCGCCGGCGGCATTCAGCGGGCCGGCCGCCACGTTGCCGCAATTACGGCGAAGGTGGCATTCGAGCGCGGATTGGGAGCGCGGTTCTTGAGCCTCAATGACCCGCAGGGACTGCGCACCGTGCGCGTGGGTTCTTTGGAATTTTCCGTTTCCGGCTATGCCGGGAGCAAGGCTCAATTCGCTGCCGCCGCCCTGCGCGCCGCAGGCCAGGCTCCATCCCTGGCGATCGCGCTTCATCCACACTTGGCGCCAATCCTGTGGTGCATGAGAACTCGCAGTTGGAAATTCAAGTCGATTGTTTTCGCCCACGGCGTCGAGGTATGGCAACCTCTGGGCTGGCCGCGCGGCGCAGCGCTGCGCAGCGCGGATCTAACCATCGCGCCTAGCTCGGACACCGCGCAGCATCTGATTTCCGAGCAGCATATTGATCCCGGTAAAATTCGGCGGCTCGCCTGGGGACTCGACCCTGAATTTGAAGCGCGCCTTAACACGGCCGATTCGCGGGTGCCTCCAGCGGGCTTCCCTAGCACAGGCCGCGTCATTTTGACGGTCGGCAGATGGAACTCCGCAGAAAAGTATAAAGGAGCGGACACCTTAATTGCCGCAATGCCGCAAGTGGCGGAATGCGCGCCGGACGTATCGCTCGTGCTCGTCGGCGACGGAGATGATCGGCCGAGACTCGAGCGACTGGCTCGCGATCTGGGTGTCTCGCAACGCGCGCACTTCCTCCGCGATCTGACGGCGGAGCGACTTTTCGCCTGCTACGCAAATTGCGAGATCTTTGCGCTGCCGAGTCGGGGTGAAGGATTCGGCTTGGTCTTTCTCGAAGCGATGGCCCATGCCAAGCCGGTTATTGGTGGAGGGCACGGTGGAATTCCTGACATTGTCGAGGACGGCGTAACCGGTTTGCTCGTGCCGCACGGAGACGCTTCTGTTCTCGCGCAGGCCCTCGAATCTCTGCTCCGCGATCCGGCCAAGGCCAGGGAAATGGGCGCCCGGGGAAGAGACCGAATTACGAAGAAATTTTCTTTTGCCGAATTCGAATTGCAATGGACGGAGATTCTTGGCGGTTTTCTTTCCCAACAACAATGAACTTACACGCGTCATGTTTGAAAACGCTTCGGGGAGTATAATTCGCGGCGGGGGAAAATGCCTCAGCCTATTCCCTCCCGTTACGGCTACGACGCCGAATTAGGCCAAGCCTTGTTGACACTCGCTTTGACGCGAGCATTTGCTTGGATCTCATAGTGCCCGCCGCAAGGCGGGCGCCGCAACGTTTGAAATTCAAGTTTCTATGCGCCTTTTGCATGTGACCCAATCCTACTATCCCTTCTTGGAGATGGGCGGTCCTACGGTCAAAGTCAGGGCGCTAGCCCGCGGCCTGGCCTCCGCCGGCCACGCCGTGACGGTGCTCAGCGCGGATCTGGGTTTTGACTCAGCCAAGCGCAATCTTGCCGGCGCAAATCCAGGACGCTGGGGATTCGAAGCCACGGAAAGCGGCGTGGAGGCGATTTACCTTCGAACCAGCGCCCGTTATCGATCCCTCACCTGGAATCCAGGCGTCCCTGCGTTCTGCCGCGAGCGCCTGGGCGAATTTGACCTCGTGCACATCTACGGCCTATACGACTTGCTGGGACCACGCGTCGCCGGGGCCTCGCGCCGCACCGCACGCCCGTACGTTGTGGAACCGATGGGTATGTTCCTGCCAATTGTGCGCAGCATTTGGCTGAAGCGCCTTTATCACAACACGCTCGGGGGCCGCTTGCTCCGGGGAGCCAGCCGCGTGATCGCCACCTCCGAGCAGGAGCGCCAGGAACTTCTGGAAGGTGGAATCGCGGATTCCAAAATTGTGGTTCGTCGAAACGGCATTGAAATCCCCGAACAGTTTCCGCCCGCTGGTTCCTTCCGCCGCCAATGGGATATACCCGGCGACGCGAAGCTTGTATTATTCTTGGGGCGTCTTGTATCGAAAAAGAGTCCGGATTTAATGCTGGAGATATTTTCTCAGTGGAACCGGCACGGAAATGGAGCGAGGGGGTCCGTGCTGGTGATGGCGGGGCCGGATGAAGGGGATGGACTGCGCCAGCGTCTGGAAGCAAGCGCCGAGCAAATGGGTTTGCGTGACAGGGTTTTATTCACCGGTGCCCTATACGGGGAAGCAAAATGGGCTGCCTATCGGGACGCGGACGTGTTCGTGTTACCTTCACAGAACGAGAATTTCGGGAATACCGCCGCGGAGGCCATCGCCTGTGGAACTCCAGTTCTGGTTACGGATCGTTGCGGGATCGCGCCGATCATAGACCGGCGCGCCGGCATCGTAGTGCCCCATGATCGCGGCGCGCTTGAGGCGGGAATATCTGAAATTTTGGGAGACTCCGCGCTGGCCGCGCGTTTACGCGCCGGGTGCATCGGGGTAGCGCGATCGCTGAGCTGGGCCGAGCCCCTCGCGCAAATGGAAAGTCTGTACCGAGAACTTATGGCGGAGCGGCGCGATCGATGAAGAATCACCCAGTCATTCGCGCCAGCTGGTTTGCCGTCAATCTGCTTCTGGTCGTTTCCTTCGTGTCCGTTGTTTACAGCGTTGGGTGGGAATTTTCAACACGTAGCTATCTGAAGGGTTTTTCCGACGCGATCATCCCGGCTTCCGACAATCCCGAGCAAAAAGTCGAATCGATATTGCAGTGGATGGCCCACGGTCCGGCTCGCCGAAGCCAGTCCGATCCAGCTGGTCTGGCCGGGCGCAATCCCGAAGATACGCTTAACATTCAACAGCTTCTGCAAGTGTGCGGAACGGCAACGAACGCTTTCGTGAATCTCGCGCAGAGCAGCGGCCTGCGCGCGCGGCGGCTTCTCCTGCTGGATGAGCGCCGCTCCAGCAAGCACGTCGTGGTGGAAGTCTTGATTGACGGCCGATGGGTCGTCGTTGACCCTTCGTTTCATTTCATCCCGCGGCTCCCTAACGGGCAACTGGCGACGCGCGAACAGCTGAAAAATCCAGCGACTTTCCAGGCCGCTACCCAGGTGATTCCGCACTATCCGCCAAGCTATACGTACGAAAGCACTGTGCACGTCCACTTATCGCGGATTCCCTGGATCGGACGATATCTGCGCACAATTTTTAATTTCACTTGGCCGTCCTGGGAAGAATCGATCAACTGGACCTTGCTGGTGGAGCGCGAATCATTCGCCGCGCTGGTCCTCTCCCTCTTTCTTCTTTGCTTTTCGCTCGCCGCGCGATTTATTCTCGGATGGTACTGCAAAAACAAGATGGGCATCTCACGTGAGCGCCTACGCGATCAAATTCTGCGCGCGGGCCACGCCATGGCCGGAAGTCCCCGATAACAAACCTGTCTCTTCGCCTCAACTCATCGAGATCACTATAAGTAGCAGGAATCACGCCCAGAATTTTTAGATGGTTTGCCTGGCATCCTGCTCCGGCGTGAAACGACTCGCCGGTCCATCCCTTCCTGCTTGGTCTTTTCGTACACGAAACACCTCATGAGTCAGAGTAAAACGCTGTAGCAACTGTCTTAGTCGTTTCAAACTGAGCGGAAGTGCTCGATGATCTCATCTAGAGGTCCAAACGCCCTCGCGCGGGTGCGCGAGAATGAGACAAGAATGACACTCGACCGTCGGAGTTTACGTGCGCGCTGGCCGCTCTGCATTATTCTGGCGGCGCTCGAAATTGTCACCTCCTCGACGTTTGCTCTAGCGGGCGACGTCGACCAGAGGTCCCACATCGACCAGTTTGTTCGCGAAGCGGTGGCCAACGAGCTCGGCGCGCAACAGCACGACCACAGCTTGTGGCGATATCGGGAAATTAAACGGGAAGATGGCAAGACGCAATCGATCGTGGTCGTCGAAACAAGGCAGTGCGATCTGGACCGCGTGGTCGCGGTGAACGGCCGCCCGCTCGGGCCGGGGCCGGCCAAAAACGAGGACCTGCGCATCCAGCATTTGATCTCTGACCGTAAAGCGCTCGAGGATCAGCGGCGGAAAGAAGATCACGATTTTGCGGGCGAGCTGCGACTTCTCCGTATGCTGCCCGACGCGTTTATTTACCGGGAAACCGGCCGCAGCGGAAGTCTCGTAAAGTTAGACTTCAGGCCCAATCCCGATTTTCGGCCATCCGACCGTGAAGGCGACGTTTTTCATCACATGTCGGGGACGGTCTGGTTCGACGCGTCTCAGAAGCGGCTGGCGCGGATCTCAGGCCGCCTCACCAGTGAAGTGAAATTCGGGTGGGGAATTCTGGGGCACCTGGCCAAGGGGGGCACGTTCTTTGTAGAGCAACGGGATCTCGGCGGCGGTCACTGGGAACTTGCGACGCTCGACGTAAACATGAACGGCAAGATATTGTTTTTCAAAACGATTAACGTGAAAGAAACTCTGCGGAATTCAGACTTCAAACCGGTGCCTGCAAACGTCACCCTGGAAGAAGCCGCCCAGATGATTAAGCGCGAGTCCGCGACGCCAACCGAGAACACGGATGCGGATGCAAAGCCCTGATGCCCGCGCGCCGGGCAAAGTTGATGATTCGCGGGCCAATCAGTGGCATCTCTTAACTCCCGGAATCACCCCATCGCGCAGATTTCGTTATTTGGAATTCGCCGGCTCCAGACCGCTCTTTTTGATCGCCGCATAGGCCGCCGGCGAGGAGAGCCATTCGATCAGAGCCTTGGCCGCGTCAATATGTGTCGCGGTGGAGGGGATGCCCGCCGCGAATACGGTAACTTTTTGCGCGCCGGGCGGCAATGGCCCGACAATGTCAATGCCCTTTACGGGGCGCAGCTCGCTGATCTGCTGAAAACCAATCTCAAATTCTCCCGTCGCCACCACTCCACCGACCGGGTCAGCTTCAATTTTCTTGCTCTTGCTTTTTATCTGATCGACGATCCCCAACCTCGGAAATAATTCCGTGGAGAGATAGACGCCACTGGCACTATCGGAATAGGCGATCGATTTGGCCGCGAGCAGCGTGCGCTTCAGCGCCTCCACGGTGCTGATGTCGGGCCGAGGAGCTCCGGTCTTGACGGCCATGCCAATGTAAGATCGAACCAAGTCCACGCGGCTGCCTGCGCGGACTTTGCCCTGCTTGATCAAATCGTCCAGCGCGGGCGCGGCCATGATCACGACATCGATGGCCTCACCGCGTTCCAGGCGCACCGGAATGGCGTTATGCGTTGTTCCCATGGACGGGCCGAACTCGGTATCGAGCTTAGTGTGCGTGGCGCTTTCGTATTCAGGGGTGAGCTGCAAATACGCAGCGGTGAAGCCCCCGGAAGTCACCACCTTGATTTCGTCCGCGCGAGCGCTTATAGACGGAAGTAAGGCGCAGATTGTGGCCAGAACGGCGACCGCGGCCATTCTTGTGCGGGAAATTGTTTTCATGACGGTCCTTTTTTCTGCGCGAATCGAACCAGAGGCACAACAGGCTTTTCGATCATAGCAGTATTCTGTTGGTTCAGCCTGAGATGGAGAGAAAACGCTTTCCGTTAGTGAATAATCCGCCCCTTGGGGCGAGAACATTGTAGCTCAAGCTCGCGGGCACGAAGCAAGGCGGTGTCGGAGGTCGCGCCTTCAACTTGGAAAGCATTTCAGGAACAGTGCCGTTAGGGACGACAGATTTTGCCGGCCACGGCGTTTACGTCGTGGCTGAAGCCACGACCGACAAATCTCGCGACTTGTTCCGCATTCTCTGTTGACGTCCAGCATCATGAAGGACAGCCGCCGAAAAATTTCTCACGCACTACGTGCGGATGGTCTGCAGAAAGTGTTCCACCGAGCCGGAAAGCTCTTCAGTCTGTTCGGTGAGCTGAACGGAGATTTCGTTCATGTCGCCAATGCTTTTTGACATCGTATTGACGAGGGCGGCCGTTTGATCCACCGAGGAGCGCATTTTGGAGATTTGGATTCCGATTTCTTCCGTTGCGCTCGTGGTTTGTTCCGATAGGGATTTGACTTCGGCGGCGACGACGGCAAAGCCTCTGCCCGCCTCCCCATTGAAAGTCGGAGTGACATGCGCAAAAACCCAGTAAAAATCGCCGTTTTTCGCCATGTTCTTCACGTACGCAATTATTTCATTTCCTTCCTCGATGGTGTCCCAAAGCAGCTTGAAGACGCACCGCGGCATGTCCGGATGGCGAATAATGCTATGCGGCATCCCCAGGACTTCGTCCTCCCGGTACAGGGCTACGTCGAGGAAAGTCCGGTTGGCGTAAGTGATGATCCCCTTCAGATCCGTTTTGCTGACGATGATTTCGTCTTCCTTGAAGGTTCGTTCGATCCCGGTAGGTTGGATCGTCGGCTCTTTCACTCCGCGCCTCCCGAAGAGTTTTCTTCAATATCTTCGACCAGGTGTGGGTAAGCTTTATTTGGAAAAGGCGCCCGAGTGAAGGTCCACGGGTGTGCCGTTGCGGGGCGTGGCTTGCCGGGCGGCCGGAATTAGGCGCCAAATCGATAGAACGTGCGCGAATTAGCTCCAAGTGGCACAGGCTTCAGCCTATGCGGGTTTCGTCGGGCACGCGGACAAATCCCGCAGCTGAAGCCTGCGCTGCAACAACTTTCTCGCGCCTTATTTTTTGGTCGGTTTGCCGTAACCCAATCCTGGAAGTTTGTCCGCGTGGTTCACTCTTTCGTCGTATTCTCGGATCGCGGACAGCGTGCAGGGATGGGCGTCCAGTACCCAGTCCTTCTTCAATTTCCAAAAGCCTGTGATCGACCAGGGCTTCGCATAGTTTTTAGGATCGTCGAACGTAAACACGATTTTTAACGTGTCCTGGTCGATGCGCTGCCAGCGCTCGATCTGATGCATGGACTCGCTGATGGGGAAGCCTTGCCAGGTGAGGAACGCTTTCCCGTTGTACGCGCCTGAGTCGACAACGAAGGTGTCGCCTTCCCAATGGCTGGCGGAATATCCCATGTAGTCGGGGTCCACATCCGCGGGAATTTTCCGGCCATCGGTCCAGATCTCGCGCCAATTGTCGTAGTACTCGAAATGTTGCAACAGCCTGTCGCGAGTCACTAGAATTTCAAATGGACGCGGCGTAAAAAAATTGCGCGCAACGCCGAATGGATCACAATCGAGCACGGCTCCCGCGGCGATGAACTTTGCGTTCGCCAGATACGTCGCCTCGCCGGCGGGCGTGAAGGGGGGCAGCGGGTTGGGATGGCCGCCCAGATCGAGTGGATTAACTTCTCCCTTGGGCTGCATGTACGGCGCGGGATCCCAAATTCCGGTAAAGTCGTGCGAATTGAAGGCCGCAGCCTTGGCGTTGGTCGCGAACCAGCCGGCATGGTCCGACTGCGCGCGGGCGGCGGCCAGGAAGGCCAGTGCCGCCAACAAAGAGACCGCTGAACCGAGAAACCGATTTCGCATTCGGCTATTCCTTTCGACTGAGGCTCTCAACAATCCGGCGATGAGCAATTCGGATCGGAGAGGATCCCGCTTCGATTTCCAGAGCGCCTCGGCCCCTTCTACTGCGGTGGTTGCTCGCCCAATGCGCCACCCGTCAACTCCGTGCCGTCCGGAAGCACCACCTTGCGGAGCATCCCGACCGGCGTTCCTCTCTTGCTTGGAACAAACGTTATCGATATCTGATCGCCGGAATGCAATGTCTCCCGTTTCCATCCCGCTCTTTTTAGAACGGCCGGGGCCAGAGTCTCGATCGTCCAATTTACGGTCTTACCGCTGCCGTCCTTCACATCCAGAAAAACCTGGCAATGGGGATTCGACCAGTAGAATTCCGTCACCGTGCCTTTGAGCGTCGTGGGATGCTGCACGTCGTAATCGGATCCTCCGTGGTGCGCAAAAATGGGAACGCAAAGCATTAAAATGCCAGCCACCAAACCGAAACCCTTCACGACCCTACATTTCATCGGACACCTCTCGGCGCACTTTCTCAAATATCCCTCGTTCCAGGTAAGAGGAGAAAAAGCCGGGCTACCATCCAATTGGGAACGACGCCGGCTGATTGGCTTCGACCATATACGAGTTGTACGTACGCCTCGAGAGCCTCAGTGTCAAGAAAAAATGCCAGTAGCACAGACCTCGAGCGGTCTGATCTAACTGTTGTCCCATCATGATTCAAACCCGACCGTCGGAAGTCCGTCTTATTCGGAAGGCATCGCTTAAATCACTAAGGGGGAGCCTGGCGGCTCCCCCTCGTGACTCTCTGGTCCACGCGTGGCGGCGTTTCTTTCGCGCCACCTACGTTGTGCACCGCGTGCGCGGTGTAATTTTAATTCGGTACTCTCTTCTTTTTCCTTGCAAGTGCCCGGCAGAGTTATCCTCCTTCCCGACGCCTTGCAACCTTACGCTTTCTTTTTACTCTCACCTCTTTGCGTGGTATATGACCTGGGTCACGGATGCGTGTGACCATGGTCACGCGCTACACTCAGCAAAACACGGCGGCAGGCTATGGATGAGCGTCTTCGCGAATTGTTGCGCGAATTGCAAGAGCATGGATTGGAGAATGACGCACGCATAATCCGAACGCCCGCGTATGATGCTGAACCTGGATCCGGCGAGCGCGGAACTGATCAGCATTTTAGTGCGCGCCAGCGGCGTAACGCGGGCGGTCGAGATCGGCACCTCGAACGCTTACAGCACCATTTGGCTGGCCTGGTCGCTCGCGTTCGCGGGGGGCCGGATCATCAGCATCGATCGCAATCCTAACAAGCACGTTCTGGCGCGAGAAAATCTGCGGCGCGCCGGTCTGCTCGACCGCGTCGAGTTGCGCACCGGCGATGCCGCCGAGATTGTTCGCCAGCTCTCCGGTCCGTTCGATCTCATATTTCTCGATGCCGATCGCAGGAACTTTCCGGAACAGCTGCAAATCCTGCTGCCGAAGCTGGCCGATAAGGCGCTGCTCATCGCCGACAACGTCCTGTCGCACCCAGAGGAAATCGCCGAGTACCTTAAGTTGGTTTCCAACCTCGCGGATTTCCAGCATGCGACGGTGCCGGTCGGCAAGGGTCTGAGCATCGCTTATCGCGGATAACCTAGGTCGCTGGAACGGCAACTCTGAATTCGCGTTGACGCCGGCTTGCAAGTCCAGTACTTTGCAACCATGGCTAAGAAAAAGAAAACCCGCAAGAATGAAAAGAATGCTTTCCTGGGGAAACTGGATCGCCTCGGGGGAAAGAAACTAATGCAGCATGGCGCCGAAGAATCCGCCCGCGGCAAGGAATCGCGCAAGCATTCCGTTGGCGGCGCGCGAAAGTCCGGCTGAGTCGCTGCTGCGGCTACCGGGCGCCGTGCAGTCTCGACCGCCGGAGGATGCCGGTCGCATTCACACCATGGAAAACAGGAAACTGCTGTCGCTCTGCACGCTGGCGGCCGGCCTGCTGATATCTTCGATTCCGGTCTCGGCGCACCACGGCAATGCCGCCTACAATCTAGACAAACCGATCACCTTGAAGGGCACAATCACGGAATTCGTTTGGTCCAATCCCCACGTGCAAATTTATTTTGACGTGAAAGACAGCAAGGGGAAAGTCGTGCACTGGGCCAGCGAAACGGTGAGTCCCGGACTTCTGTCCAGGGCCGGCTGGAGCAAAACGGAGTTGAAAGCAGGCGATGAAGTCACCATTACTCTCGGCCCCGCTAAAAACGGCGCGCCGGTCGGCTTCGCTCTCAAAATCGTGCTTGCCGACGGCACCGAATTGAAGTTGGGGCAAGGACGCGATCTGCCCAACCCATCGCAATAGCCGCTCGCCGGTTCGCGTTCCGATCCCGCACGGAAATTGCCAAAGCCGCGCGGATGCGAGGCGTCGGTGAGTGCACTTCTACTTTTCGCCAACCAGCTTGAATCTCTGCACCCGGCGGCCGTCAACAGACTCGCCCACGTAGATGTTGCCTTTGGAATCCACGGCCATGGTGTGCGCGTGCATGAATTCGCCTACCTGGTGGCCGGGCCGGCCGAAGCTGCCGAGCACCTTGCCCGTGGCGCGGTCCGCCACATCGACTTCCTCATCGATCTCATTGATTACGTACATGTACTTTTCCCCGGGATCGCGTGAAAATTCCACCGAGGAGCACGAACCCACCAGCATCGCGTCGCGCTGGGCCCCGGCGGCTGACGCGGGAATCGGTGTCCAGACCTTATAGCTGAACGGCATGTTCTTCTTGAAATTTCCCATGGTGTCAAAAAGCTGAAGGCGGTTCATCCAGCGGTCACACACATAGACGATGCCGTCGTTGCTGACGCGAACGCAGTGCGGAGTCGGCCTCGCGGCATTCGCTTCCTCCGGCGAGCGAACCAGCTTCCACTGGCGCAGGTAATGGCCGGCGCGATCGAATACCACGATGCGGAAATTGTTTCCGCCCTTGCCTTTGGCGTGGCCGTCGGCAACATAAATATCGCCATTGTGCGGATCGAATGCGATTTCCGAAACGCGGAAAAATTGCGAATGGCTGGAATTCAGCGGCGTTCCATTGACGGTCCCGTCCGAGGAATCGAACACGCCCTTCTTTCCAATCTGAAGCAGCAGTTCCTTTCCATCGTGGGAATATTCCTGAATAATGCCGTCCTCCGAGCCATCGAGCCAGACATGGCCGTCGCGGTCCACCGCGCAGCCATGCAAGTCCTTCGGCAGAATCTTTGCATCGCCCCAGGAATTGATCGTTTTGCCTTCAGCGTCAAATTCGAGTACTGGCGGCGCGGCCTCTCCTGCGTTTAGCTCATCGCCTGTCAACCCTTCCAGGTGGCCGTCCATGCCGCCGACATCGCTGACGCGCTGCACGACGAATACATGGTCCTGGGAATCGACGCACACGCCGCCGATTTCTCCGGTCACCCAGCGATTCGGAAGCGGCTGCGGCCAGGATGGATCCACTTCGAATTTGGGAACGCCCATATCCGCCCGCAATTGCGACGGAGTAAAAATAGCGGCCGCGAACGCCAGCGCGCTGCTGGCCACAGCCAGCATGAAAAAGTTATGTTTCCCGTTTACTTTCACTTGGTTCACCCTGTTTAATTTGTTTGAAAATATTGCATCACGTTCTTGCGGGCCGCACATCCGGATAACTCGGCTCGGCCCGCCCGACCACGCGGGCCCGGCGGACTACGCGTCCAGGAAGCCGTTCAACTCCGCCAGCAAAATATCCGGAATTTCTTCGGCGATAAAATGCCCGCTGGGCAATTCCTTGCCGCTGACATTCGATGCCCGCTCTCTCCAAGTATCAAGAACATTATATAGCCGGGGCCATGCGCCTCGCTGCCCCCATAACACCAGCACGGGGCAGGAGATTTTGTGGTCCAGATCGGCGGCGTCATGAATGAGGTCAATGGTGGCACCGGCGCGGTAATCCTCGCACGACGCGTGAATCGATTCGGGGCGCCGGAAGCATCGCAAATATTCCGCGAAGGCTTCCTTGCTGAGCGCCGGCGGAGGAATTCTGCCGAACCGCGATACGAGCCAGTACTCCGCGCTGTTGCCAATCAGTGTTTCCGGCAGGGGATCTTTTTGAATCAGAAAAAACCAGTGAAAATTCACGGTCGCCAATTCCGGCGTCACGCTGTGAAAAAACTTGTAGGTGGGAACAATATCGAGAACGGCCAGCTTGGTCACGCGGTCCGGATGGTCCAGAGCCATGCGATGCGCCACGCGCCCTCCGCGATCATGACCCACCACCAAAAATTTCTCGAACCCCAGGCTGCTCATGAGCTTCACCTGATCGAGCGCCATGGCGCGTTTGGAGTAGCCAAAATGATTATCTCCATCGGGCGGCGCGCTGCTGTCGCCGTACCCGCGAAGATCGGCCGCAACTACGGTAAATTTTTGCGCCAACTGCGGAGCTACTTTGCGCCATTCGATGTTCGTTTGCGGATACCCGTGAAGCAGCAGGAGCGGAGGCCCGCTGCCAGCCATCACAAAATTGATCGTGGCGCCCGAGGTCTTGGCGGCCAGATGTTTGAAGCCCGGGAAAAATTCCGGCGCCGGAAGCGTTTGGCTTGCCTGGCTCGATGCGCGTCCCGCGCGCGGAAAAACCGCGCCGGCCGAAGCCATCGCGCCAATGCTCAGGGCCGTTGCCTTTTTCAGCAGATCTCGACGCGCGGTGTTAGGCATAAGTTGTCCTCCCAAGGGTATGTAGGTACACCTTCAAACCGTTGCGCGCAAGGGTTGGGGTTGAACCCGCGGGGTTCGCGGAGTGTCGAGGAATTCTTCGGCTATTACTTGGGCGCTTGGGTCGCCTTTTTGTTGAAATCGATGAACGTGGCGTTGTCCTCGCAGATCTGCTCCATGATTTTCCAGTCCGGCCTCAATTCGAAGATCAGTTTTGTTCCCCACGGTTTCGTGTAGGCCTTCGGATCGTCAACCGTGAAGGCGATCTCCATGGAATTGTGATCGATGCGCCGGATGCGTTCCACCAGGTGCAGGGCGTCGCTATGCGGGCGGCCCACTCGATCGATCAGAGACTTGTCGTTAAAATTGGTGGTATCGACGACGAGGGTGTCGCCCTCCCACTTGCCAATCGAATCGCCCATCCACAACGGGCCCTGCTCCGTGTCATGCGCGCGTCCATCCGTGTAAATCCTGCGCACAAAATGGTCGTACTCAAAGAGCATGAGCACCTGCCCGGGGATCTGCACGATCTGCACTGGAAAATTAAAAAGGTAGATTCGCGGTACCCCGGGCGGAAAACACTTGAAAATGGGATCGCTCATCACGTTGTTAGGGTCGTCGCCGTGATACTTCGCGCCCGTGATCTTGTATTTCGCGGCCGCCCAGGGAGTCATCGGAGAGTCCGTCTTGCCGAAATCGAGGATATAGTTCTGATAGCCTCGGGCGACCGCGCCGTCCCGCAAACGCGACCAGATCCCCGACAAATCGGGCGTGTCGGGCGCCGCCGCGGAGGTTGAAGTTTCCTGCTGCGCGAATATTGCCGCGCCGATCGCTCCCGAAAACACACTTAGCGCAATCAATCCCAGGACGCGACTCATCAAGCGATTGCGCACCACGCATCTCCCTCGGCACTTCAAAGTCATACCATCGGCAATTCGGCCCATTGGCGCATTGGCCCAGCCTAGACTTGCCGCGCTCAATCCGATAACGAATTAGGATCGAGTTCCTGGCCGTTCGACAGCACGACCTTCTGCAATCGCAAGGTTTTCGAGCCGTTCTTCCCGCGATTCCCAATCACCGTGATCTGGTCCCCTTTTTTGATGATGTCCCTGTCCCAACCGTGCCGGGACAGCACGTTCGGGCTGTTCGCCTCGCCGATCCACGTTTCCGTTTTCCCCTTTTCGTCGGTCACGTCCACGGAAATCACCACGTGGGGATTAATGAATTGAAAGCCCGAGACAGTCCCCTTCAACGTGGTTAATTTCGTCGTATCGTACGGCGAGGCCCCGTGATGCGCGAATGCCGGAACTGAAAACAAACCCATGGCAACAACCGCAGTCAGACAAACCGCCACCCAATTTTTCATGCGGAGCCCCCATCGCAATTCGCATCGCACCCAGGTCGCCGGCCATCGTTTCGAGGCTGAGCAGTGTCCGGAGACGTTGTTTCCTGACGTGTTCCGTTGTAACAGCCTATATCATTGTGCTCCCGGAAATGTCAAAGCGGTCTCCCAGGCGTGGGTCATTCGCGAGCGCGCCTTCGCCGGCTGTTACGCTTCCGGGTTGAAGCAGGACGGTGGTTTTTGCTGGGCCGAATCCCGAATCAACTCCGTTTATGATAGGTTATCGGCCTCTTGCAGGGAGCTTCCGAGAGCTTCCTTGCGAGATGGCAGGCGCGCGGGGAATCGCCGGTTGCCGCTCGAGGGCGTTTTGAAACTCAAATACGTTGTCTGTTTAATTTGCCTGCTGCTCGCTGTCGCTGCCGTCGACACCATTCCGGATCCGCCTGCCATCAGTCCGCCGAACAGCCACAGCTATGGATTTTCCGCTCATCACGTCAGCGGGCGCACGACCCTGCGGGATCAGGAATGGTTGAGCGGAGCGGATGCCCCTCACCGCGACCGCCTGAGGGCATTTTCATTTCGGCTAGTTCTGGAAAACGTGCCCGTCGGGGCCAGTTTCCTGCCGTTCGTTCACCACGCAGCAGATTCCTCTCCTCCCCTACTTGCCTGAAATAACGCTAGGGCTGGGTTTGAGAGCTGGAAACGATTCCAGTTCTCCCATATTGATTTTGAATCCTCGAAATCTCAAATCCATTGGAGGCAAAGCTTATGATCGTAGGGGATCGACTGCGAACGCTGCGTGAAGCGCGGAATTTCTCTCAAGGCGAAATTGAAAAGAGAACGGGACTGCTGCGTTGCTACATTTCCCGCGTGGAAAACGGGCACACAGTTCCGGCCGTTGAAACGCTTGAGAAATTTGCCAGGGCTCTCGAAGTTCCGATGTACCTCTTGTTGTACGATGGCGAAAAGCCGCCCCAGCTCCCTGAGTTGAAGAAGAAAAACATGGATGAGGGCCTTTCATGGGGGAGCTCGGGCAAGGATGCTCGAACGCTCTCGAAATTTCGCCAATTGTTGGGCAGAACCAAGGAGGCAGACATGCAATTGTTGCTGTCCATTGCCGAGAAAATGGCCAAAAGACGAGTCGTTTGAGGGCGCGTGGAAGGGCCTTTAAGAGCCGTGAAAGCAGTGGCGGCGAATCGACCGCTGCCACTGCTTCGGCCTTTGTGCGGTGTGTCTGAAGTCACATCGATTTATGGCGTGAATTCAGCTTGCCCATAACACGAGAACGAACTCATATCTATTCCTACGGAACCGAGATGGTGTACCCTTGGGCGTATTGTGTTGGGCAATAGGCTCGGGGCGCGTATCGATAATGCTGCGAAGGAAATCAGTCGCTGCAATTTGCCCTATCGCATGGAAATCATTCAACGCAACTATCAACGCAACAAGGAGCAGACAATATGAAGCCGAGCACAACAAGCGCCGCGACCAAGAGCATCGGACGGCAGGTGGCCATTTTGGTCCTCCTTTTCGCTACGCCACTGGCGATCGGTCTGCTGCGCGCCGCGGCCGCGGACGACTCCGCAAACAGTGGCGCCGACGAGGCTATCAAGCAGGTTGTCGCCGGATTCAGCGAAGGCTGGAATACCCATGACGCCCACGCGATGTGCGCCTCGCTGGCGGACGATGTTCAGTGGGTGAACTGGCGAGGTGAACCCCTTGGCAGCCGCCAGGCTGTCGAAGATGAACACGCGAAACTCTTCGCCGACCTCTACAAGAATACGCATCGCACGGACACCGTAAAAACCATCCACTACCTGGGCCCTGATCTGGCCGTGGTGGACGATTATTGGACGATGACTGGAGCGCGCAAGCGCGATCGATCCGATTGGCCGTACCGCGCAGGCTATTCCAATTTTGTGATGGCCAAACGCAATGGGCGCTGGATCGTGGTCATATCCCACACAGCCGATTTCAACGCCAAGACCCCGGGAACGATGTGATCCGAATAAGTAGAACAGACGTCAAAGGCTGCGGAAAAAGTCGCCTCAATCCTGTTGTCATTCCAAGCGGAGCGAGGAATCTCTCTTTCTTTTCCGATAGTTAAGCCCAAGAGAGATTCCTAGCTCCGATCGGAACGACAATATCGAGCGCTTTTTCCTCATCGTCTTCAGCCTGTTTGCTTTCCTCGCAGAGAACAGAAAAACGCATCGGAACCGCCAGCTGACCTCGCGCCCCGCCCTACGGCAGCAGCCCAAAAATCCCCACGCTGTTCGTCGTAGCGGCAAACACCTTGCCGTCCGCAATCATCGGCGTGATGAATTTATTCCCGCTGCCAAAGTGATCGCGCCCGCCGGATGCCTGGTTGCTGTTGTAAAGCTCCTGAGTGAGATTAGTCGCGGCATAGGCGTGCAGCACCGCGGTGCCCGTATTTTCAATCGCCCACACGATTCCGTTGGAAGTTCCGTTCGCGGATACGCTGGGCAGCACGCCCGGATACGTGTACGATGCGCCGGTCTGCACCGGAGTGGCAGAAAGTTTTCCTTTCGTGATCGAGAAGGATCGCAGGGTCGAGTCGACACTGCAGTAGTAGACCGTGTTATTGAAATACGCGGGCACGCCCCAAACTCCATTTGGCAGGGCGCCGGCTAATTCCTGGTAGACGTTGTTGGACGCCGAGTTGAACTTACCCATGTTATTGCGATTTACAAGATAGATGTTGCCATCCTTCCCTGCGCCAACCGCAAGATTCAGTGTGCCGGCAGTCCCGTAGTTCTGGTCAGGCAACACCATGGCTCCGCCCGAACCGAGATCCACATCCGCGCCCGACTCGCTCACGGTATTCATCATGTCGAAATAATCGGCAACTTTCAGCATTCCACCGGCGGTGGAAATTTTGACGAAACCGTTGCCGTAGTCTTGATTGTTCGGGAAGCCGTTCCCGTCCAGCGTTGTGTCAAACGTGCCGTTGGCCACCAGCGCATAGATGTTTCCCTGCGGGTCCGCCGCCAGTCCACCGCCGCTTTGCCAGATGGCGCCCTCTTGACCGTTGGGAGTGAGGTTGAGCACGCTCGTCTGCGCGAGAGTTGTCTGGTTATAGCCCATGATCCACGCCGTGTACGGCCGGTCGTCACAGTGAGAAGTCCAACTCGTATAAATCACGCCGTTCAATAGCAGGAGAGCGGCTCGTTCCTCGTATTGCTGAGGATCGAAGACCACAACCCCTCCGGAACTGTTGTCCCCGGTGCCGGGATACGTGGCCTGCACGGGTACGGGCCCACCTTCCAGTTCGGTGCCCGTGGTGACGTCGAGCGCGTGCAGCCGCTGAAAAAACGTTGAACCGTTCGTCGACATGGCCACGGCGTACAGAATCCCGTGCGCTCCCGCCTTGCGATCAATTACGGGAGTCGAAGTGATGCCGATTTCAGGTGTGACCTGGCTGCAACCGCGATCGTCGCTCGTAGTTTCACCCGAGCCGAGCAGCGACACCTTCCACAGTTGCGCTCCTGTGTCAGCGTCGAAAGCATAAGCAGAATCGTGCTCGGTCAAGACAAAGACCACGTTGTGCGGCACGCCCGCGATACTCAACTGAGACAGGTAGAGCGGTTCCGCGTCTACTTTACCGTCCACGGCAAGATTGCGGAGCAAGCCGAATGTCGTCGAATTCACGTTGGCCGGCGTCAGGATCGTTTCGGTAAGGTTCTGGCCCGTGCGGGCAACGTCATTGTGATAAGTCGTCACGTCGGTACCCGCTGAAACCCCGATGGGGTTTACTGTCAACAGTGCCGGAACGCTCGTCGCGGTGCCCGCGGAATTGGAGACCGTCAGGCGGAAGTTCGAACCGTTATCGGCGGAAGTTGCTGGCGGAGTCATGTACGTCAAGGAAGTTGCGCCGGAGATGTTTACGTTGTCCTTTTCCCACTGGTAGGTGAACGGCGTGGAACCGGTCACCGTAGCGGAAAATGTCGCGATTTGGCCGACGGTCACGGTTTGATTTGCCGGCTGAACGGTAAAAACGGGAGCCGTGGGATTCGGAGATGACGGCGTGTAGTTCTTTTGGCCGCAACTCCATACCAGAAGCGCAATCGCGGGGAAGAACGCGATCGCAGCCAGCTTCGCATAGCGTCGTCTGAGCATAAATGATATTCCGATTGCTGCCGCTCTCGGTTCCTCAAGAAGACGGAATTCGGGCTTGCAGCGCAATCCCAGCTAGCGCCTTCCATTTTATGCCCGAAGGAGTCATTGACACACCTGTTCGCAAGGTCGAATCTGGGCTACTGTCCAGTTCAGCCTCGTCTCGACGCAGCTCAATGCCGTAACGGAGCGCCGCGGGGCTCAGCATAAGCGGGGCAACCTACGATTCGCGACCAGAGTGCGGAAGAACTCGGCGCCAGCTGTTCAGCCCCCGCCGGGATTGGATGCGCCGCGTGGTTATGCTAACGTCTTTCCCTTATGTCACATCGCATTGGCGTGCTGCTGTCCGGTCGCGGCTCAAATTTCGAGGCCCTGGCGGACAACATTGCGGCAGGACAAATTCCCGGCGCGGAGATCGTTCTGGTGATCAGCAATCGCGAGAACGCGCCCGGACTCGGGCTCGCCGCGGCAAGAGGCATCGCTGCAAAGGCAATTCCTTCGAAGGGCTTGGCGCGCGAAGAATACGACCGGCTGGTGGTGGACGAACTGCGCACGGCCGGAGTCGAAATCGTGTGTCTCGCAGGATTCATGCGTTTGCTTTCGCCGTATTTCGTGGCCGCCTTTCCGCAGCGCATCCTGAATATTCATCCCTCGCTGCTGCCTTCCTTTCCCGGCCTGGAAGCGCAGCGGCAGGCGCTCGAGTACGGCGTGAAATTCAGCGGTTGCACCGTGCATCTGGTGGATGAAAATCTGGATGCCGGACCGATCCTCGCTCAGGCGGTCGTGCCGGTGCGCGATGATGACACCGCCGAAACGCTTTCGGCGCGGGTCCTCGCCGAGGAGCACCGCATTTATACCCAAGCCGTGCGCCTGGTCCTTTCCGGCAAATATCGAATCGAGGGCCGCCGCGTGATCGCGCTGGCAAACCCGTCATGACCCCGAAACATCAATTCCGGCCCGTCGACGAACAGCTCGCCTACCTGCGCAAGGGCGCCACAGAAATTATTCGTGAAGAGGATTTGCGCGCCAAGCTGGAAGCCTCGCTGAAGTCGGGAAAGCCGCTGCGCGTCAAGCTGGGCGTGGACCCCACGGCGCCCGACCTGCACCTCGGCCACACCGTGGTTCTGCGCAAGCTAAAGCATTTCCAAGATCTGGGCCACACCGCAATCTTCCTGATCGGCGATTTCACCGCGATGGTGGGCGACCCCACCGGGCAGTCCGAAACGCGGCCGCCGCTGACGCGCGAGCAGGTGGAGGCGAATGCGAAGACGTATCTCGAGCAGGTCTATAAGATCCTGAACCGGGAGGCGACCGAAGTCCGCTACAACAGCGAGTGGCTCGGCAAACTATCGGGACACGATATGATTCGCCTTTGCGCGCGCTACCGCCTCGCGCGCATGCTCGAGCGGGAGGATTTCCGCTCGCGCCTGGCTGGAAATCTGCCCATTTCCATTCACGAGCTGCTCTACCCGCTTCTGCAGGCATACGATTCGGTCGCGCTCGAAGCCGACGTCGAGCTGGGCGCAACCGAGCAGAAATTCAATCTTCTGGTGGGCCGCGAAATCCAGCGCGAATACGGCCAGGCGTCGCAGGTCGCGCTGACCATGCCCATCCTCGTGGGCCTGGACGGCCAGCGCAAAATGTCCAAATCACTCGGCAACTACGTGGGCGTCAGCGAAGCGCCTTCCGACATGTTCGGCAAGCTGATGTCGCTATCGGACGCCGTGATGTGGCCCTACTTCGACCTAGTGACCGACCGCACCCCGGAGCAAATCGCGGCGCTTGCGGACGAGGTGAAGTCCGGCGCAAAGCACCCGATGGACGTGAAGATGTCACTGGCGCGGGAAATCATCGCCGGATTTCACGGCGAGCCTGCGGCGGAAAAGGCCGCCGTGGAGTTCCAGCGCGTCTTCCGCGATCGCGAGGCTCCGGATGAAGCCCCCGAGCGAAGAGTTCCCCGCGGACCGGCAAAGCGCATCGCGGTATTCCTGCTCGAACAGGGACTCGCTTCTTCGCGCAGCGAAGCGGACCGTCTTCTGAAACAGGGCGGCGTGGAACTCGACGGCGCGCGCATCTCCGACGTGAAACACGAAATCGACCTGAGCGTGCCGCGCGAATTTCTCCTGCGCGCGGGAAAGAAGAAATTTCTCCGAATCGTAGTGGATTAACCGGCGCTCGTCCGCGAGCCGCCGTTCGAAATTATATGTAACAACACGCTCTTGCCATGCGCTCCGGAACAGAACAAAATAGGCGGTCCAGCTGGGAGCATACGGAATGTCAAATCGCGTGAAAGTCGAGATTTTCGGACAGAGTTACACCTTGAGCGGAGATCTGGACGAGGCCTACGTTCAGAAATTGGCCCGCTACGTGGACGAAAAAATGAATGCGGTCGCCGCGGCCACTCAAACCGTTGACTCTGTGAGGGTCGCGGTGCTCGCCGCAATGGCCATTGCCGACGAATTACATTCGGGCGAGCAGGACACAGGGCAGCGGGACGAAGCTTTGCGCGAGCGCGCGCAGCAATGCCTGACCATCCTGGAGCGCGCTCTGAAGCAAACCGCTTAGGTAGGACAGGCTCTTCACCCTGTCGGGTTTTCACTCTAGCCAATCAAAAATCTAAACCGACATGCTGAAGCCCGTCCTACCGGGAACCTCCCGCGCAGTCGCACGCATCCAACAATCGGGGGTGAATCTCTGCGCTCGGTTCCGGCGAGGAAACCAATTCTATGATGCGTTTTGACGGACGGCCCGGCCTGACGGATAATCCTTTGAGTGGTGATGCGTGGTGAACTGATGAAAACTGGCCTGAAACTCGCGGCGCTGTCTCTCTTCTTGGTCCTGGGCGGTACTTCCGCCGGCGCGCAACAAGCGCCGAATGCTCCGGGGATACAGGCGCCCGCACCGACCGCCGCATCCCAGGACGACATCTCGACGCGCAGCGAGGCCTACTACGATTTTGTGATGGGCCACTATTACTCTCAGGAATATCAAATCAGCAGCCACGCGGAAGACGCCAGCAAGTCCATCGACTTTCTGAAAAAAGCATTCATGCTGGACCCGAACAGCCAGCAAATCGGCGATGAGCTTGCTGAAATCTATTACCAGTCCCAGAGGATTCGCGACGCGGTGACCGAAGCCCAATCGATTCTGGCAAAGGATCCCGACAACTTGGCCGCGCGGCGCCTTCTGGCGCGAATCTATGTGCGCACGCTTGGCGATCTGAGCAATACCTCCGGCCAGAAAGACACCATCGCGCGGGCCGCCGAACAATATCGCGAAATTCTTCGGATCGATCCCACGGACTCCGACGCGGCATTGTGGCTCGCCCGCCTCTATCGCCTGGAAAACGACCAGGACAAAGCGGAGAGCGTGTTGCGCGCCCTGCTCGCAAGAGAGCCAGCCAACGAAAACGGCGTCGAGCAGCTGACCCAGCTTTTGCTGGATGAAGGCAAATCGCAAGAGGCGGTTTCTTCGCTGCAAACCATCCTGCAGCGGGCTCCGACCCCCAAATTGTGGGAACTGCTGGGCGATGCCTACAATCAGATCCACGATTTGCCGAACGCCGAGCAGGCCTACCGCAAAGCCGCGGAAGCTCAACCGGACGACATCAACCATCGCAAGGAGCTCGCACAAACGCTCCTGACCGAAGAAAAATATCCCGAAGCGCTCGATCAATATCAGCGCCTGGTCCAGATGGACGCGGATGACCCGGACAATTACGTTCGCCTGGCCGAAATCTACCGCCAGTTGAAACAACTCGACAAGGCTGAACAAAACATCCTGCTGGCCAAGCAGCGGGCGCCCAACAGCCTGGAAGTCACTTACTACGAAGCCTCGATTTATGAAGACGAAGGCCGCCTGGACGATTCGATCCGCGTTCTTTCGGATGCCGTGACGGCCGTGAAATCCGAGTCTGAGTTCACGCCTTCGCGCCGCCGCACACTGGCTATTTTGTACCAGCAGCTCGGACAGCTCTATCGCGAAACAAGCAATTACCCGGCGGCAATAAACACGTTTGAAGAGATGTTGCGCCTGGGGACCGAGGAAGACCGCCGCGCCCGCGTCATGATCATGGACACCTATCGCGACGCTCGCGATATTTCCAAGGCGCTGGACGCCGCGCACAAGGCCGCGGCCGCCTACCCCAAGGACCGCCCGATCCTCGTCGAGCAGGCGCTTTTGTACGGAGAGAACGCGCAGGCCGACCAGGCCGCTTCCCAGCTTCGGGCGCTACTTGACGGTTCTTCCGCCGACTTCGAAATCCAGCTCGATATCGCCCAGGTCTACGAGCAAAGCAAGCGCTGGGCGGACGCCGAACAGGCCATCCACGCCGCGGAAAAGATTGAGCCAGACGCTTCGGGGCGGGAAATGACCGGGTTCCTGCTTGGCGCAATCTTCGAGCGCCAGAAAAAATACGATCAGGCTGAGGAGCAGTTCCGCAAAGTGCTGGACGTGAATCCGCGCAACGATTCCACGCTCAACTACTACGGTTACATGCTGGCGGACCGCGGTGTCCGCCTTCCGGAAGCCACCGACCTGATCAAGCGCGCCTTGGCCGACGATCCCAGCAACGCCGCCTACCAGGACAGTCTCGGTTGGGCCTATTTCAAGCAGAACAAGCTGGATGAGGCCGAAGATTTACTGCACAAGGCCGCCACGCGAGAGAATCACGATCCCACCATCCTGAGCCATCTGGGCGACGTGTACGCCAAGATGGGCAAGGATACGCTGGCCGAAGCGCAGTGGCAGAAATCACTCGACGAATGGCACCGCGTCCTGCCCGCCGAATTCGAACCTGCCAAGATGGCCGAAGTGGAACAAAAGATTTCCGCGCTCAAGCGCCGGCTGGCGCAGCAGAAAGCGCCCGCCGAGCCCAAGCCGTAGTAGCATATCCCCCCTATGAAATCGGTTCGTGTTCCAGCTTATGCGAAGGTCAATCTGCGCCTCGACGTCCTCGGACGCCGCGCGGATGGCTATCGCGAATTACGAACAATCTTCCAGGCCATCTCGCTGCATGACACTCTGCTGCTCGAAACCAAGCGGGAACCGGGCATCGACCTATGCATCGCCGGAAACCCGCAGCTTGCCGGGGAACCGGGCCAGAACAACCTCGTCTATCGGGCCATCGCGGAACTTGGCTTGGAACTTGGGCTGGAGCTCGGGCTTCGGCACGGCGTACGAGCCGTGCTGACCAAGCGCATTCCCGTGGGGCGTGGCCTGGGCGGCGGATCGAGCGATGCGGCCGCGGCACTTATCGCTCTTCTGCGCCTGGCCGGTAAGCGCATCGATTCCGCACGCCTTCTGAAAATTGCGTCTGCCCTGGGCGCGGACGTTCCGTTTTTCCTGCACGGCGGCCGCGCTTTGGGCATCAGCCGTGGGGACGAGATCTATCCTTTGCCCGATTTGCCGCGCCGGCCGCTCCTGGTTATCTCGCCGCATGAAATTGCCGTGCCCACCAAGGATGCCTACCTGTGGGTGTCAGAGCAATTGACAAACCCGGAAGACCCCACTAAACTAATGCGGTTCTGTGCTCTATGCTGGAGCCCTCAGGGGGGCGCCCTCTCGAACGATTTTGAGGCTGCTGTCTTTCCCCGGTTTTCCCGATTGGCTGCGATCAAAAGGGAGTTGCTTCAGCAAGGAGCCGCAGATGCCTCGCTGGCGGGTAGCGGTTCGGCGGTGTTTGGAGTCTATCAACACCCAGCGAAGGCGCGCCGGGCTGCCCGAGCGTTTCCGAGAGATCAGGTTTTTCTCTGCTCGACTCTTTCGAGCCCAGAGTACCGCCGAAAAATGGGTGGGCCCGATTTTGTCTGAACGGTTCGAGCACTCGTAAGGATCATCAAACTTGATCGACGATAAATTCAAAATTTTCTGCGGAAGCGCGAACCCGCGCCTGGCGCACGATATTTGCCGCCATTTGCACGTGAAGCTGGGTGAGGCTAAGCTCGGCAAATTCAGCGACGGGGAAGTTTATTTTCAGATTCTGGAAAATGTGCGCGGCGCGGACGTTTTTGTTGTGCAGCCTTGCTCGAATCCGGCGGATTTCCACCTGATGGAATTGCTGATGATGATGGATGCGTTCAAGCGCGCCTCGGCCTGGCGCATCACCGCCGTCGTACCGTACTACTGCTACGCGCGCCAGGACCGCAAGGACAAACCCCGCGTTCCGATTTCCGCGAAGCTGGTCGCCGACCTGATGGAGACCGCCGGCGCGAATCGCGCCTTGACGCTCGATCTGCACGCCCCGCAAATCCAGGGTTACTTCAACGTGCCCGTGGATCACCTGTACGCTTCGCCCGTGCTGATCGATTATTTCGCCAAGAAAAATATCGGAAACCTCACTGTCGTTTCGCCCGATGCGGGCGGCGTCGAACGGGCGCGCGCCTTCGCCAAGAAACTCGATTCGCCGCTGGCCATCGTCGATAAGCGCCGCGTGGATATTGACGTCAGCGAAGTGATGCACCTGATCGGAGACGTGCGCGGGCGCGCCACGCTGATTGTTGACGACATTATCGACACCGCGGGCACCCTGGTGAAAACCGCCGAGGCCCTGATGAAGGAAGGCGCAACGAAAGTGTACGCGGCCTGCACGCATGCGGTTCTCTCCGGCCCGGCCGTGAACCGTATTTGCGCCTCGCAAATCGAGGAAGTGATTGTCACCGATTCCGTGCCGCTGACCGAATCGGCGTCAAAAGTTTCCAAAATCAAGGTCTTGAGCGTTTCCGAGTTGCTGGCTCGCGGCATCCATTCCATTCACGAAGAGACCTCGATCAGCGAATTGTTTTTCTGACAAAGATGGATTTGTAATCTTTCAACGAACTTCGGTTTAGAAATGGGGAAAGAGTTATGAATCAGATCATCGTAGAAGCAGCGCCCCGCGAGAGCAGGGGCAAAAATGCCGCCCGGCGCCTGCGCGTCGCCGGCACCGTTCCCGCAGTTCTCTATGGCGGCAAGGGCGGTCCGCAGGCGCTCCAGGTGAACACCAAACAGGTCTCCGCAATCCTGCGCTCGGCCTCAGGGCACAACACCATCATCACGGTGAAGACCCAGAACGGCGAGGATTCCGCGATCGTGAAGGAATACCAGGTCGATCCGGTCAAGGGCACGCTCATTCACGTGGACCTGCTACGCGTCGCCATGGACGTGCGCATGCGCGTGAAGGTTCCCGTGCACACCTTCGGCGAACCGCAAGGCGTCAAGCTGCAGGGCGGCGTCTTTGAGATGGTCACCCGCGAAGTCGAGATTGAATGCCTGCCGGCCGACATTCCCACGGAATTTAAAATGGACGTTTCCAATTTGATGATGGGAATGCAGCTCCACGCGTCGGACATTCCTCTGGACCCGCAAAAGATGAAGCTGACGACCGACCCATTGCGAGTGCTTGCCCACGTGGTTGCTCTGCGCGTCGAGGAAGAGAAGCCGGCCGAAGCCGTTGCCGGAGAAGCCGCGGCAGCGCCCGCCGAGCCCGAAGTCATCAAGAAGGGCAAAAAGGAAGTCGAAGAGGGCGAAGAAAGCGAAACGGCCGCTCCTGCCGAGAAGGAAAAGAAGAAGTAGCGCGCAGCGAAACAGGACAGGCACGCTGGCCTGTCCACTGTACGTGGCAGACTTGCGTAGCAAAGTCCGCGCATGCGAAGCGAAGAAGCTCAATAGGTGGAGCGGATGCGCCTGATCGTGGGCTTGGGCAATCCCGGCATGGAATACGCCTGGACGCCGCATAATTTGGGTTTTCTGCTGGTGGATGCTCTGGCCGAGGATGCCGGCATTCGCGTGACCCGGCCGGAAGCGAAATCGCTGGTGGGATTAGGCCAGATCGCGGGACATCAGGTGGTGCTCGCCAAACCGCAGACGATGATGAACCTGAGCGGCCTGGCGGTGCGGGAACTGTTAAGCCGCACGGAGTGTCAGCCGTCGGATGTGATCGTCGTTTGCGACGACATCGCGTTACCCTGGGGAATGGTGCGGGTCCGGGAGCGCGGCACGGCCGGCGGCCACAACGGATTGAAATCCGTGATCGGCGCGCTGGGGACCACGGAATTTGTTCGTGTGCGGCTGGGCGTGAAGCCCGAGGAAATGCGCGGCGATCTGAAAGAATATGTGCTTCGACAGATCCGCCGCGATGAAGAGGATCTGGTCGGCGAAGAAATCGATCAGGGCGCCGAAGCCGTGAAAGTCATCCTGGCGGAAGGAACGTCGGCCGCGATGAACCGCTTCAACCGCCGCGTTTCAACTCAGGACGGCGCCGCAGAGGAAGATTGAGCCGGATTCATTTTGGGTTGATCTCGCCTTCCGCCGGGCACGGTTTCGAGGTTGCACGAAAGACGCCGACCGCAAGGTTGGCGCCACAAATTTGGTAATGGCACGATAGTTTGAGAAACGGAGTTACAAACATGGAAGCAAACATGGACGAACGCGTATATGACCTGATCTTCATCTGCCGGCCGGCCACGCCGGAGGAAGAAGTCAACAAGATTGTCGCTACCCTCGAGCATTCCGCCGGCGAACACGGCGGTAAGATCGAGAAGACCGAGAGATGGGGCACGCGGCGACTCGCCTACCGCGTGGCCAAACATCGCGAAGGCTTTTTCGTGTACATGGTCGTGAAGAGTACCCAAGCCGACTTGATTAAGGAACTTGAGCGTCGCCTGAAGGTTTCCGACGCCGTCATTAAGTACCAGACCGTTCGCCTGGACGAAGAATTGAAGCGTCAGCAGAAGCTCGGCAAACATCGCGAGCGCCGCGCCAGCCGCCGGCCCCGCAAGCAGGCCCCTGCCGCCCCGACTCCGCCGCCACCGCAGCAGCAGCCGCCGCAAGTTCCGGCAACCGCCGCCGAATAAGCAGCGGCCAGCGAATCGATTTCTATAGGGAAAGGAAACACCATGCCAGATCAACCGGCACCATCAGCACCGCAGCAAGCATCCAGCTCCACTCCAGCTCCTCGCTCGGAGGGATATACAGGCGGACCCCCGCGCCGGTCCGAAGGCCATTCCGGAGGCGGACCGCGTCGCGAAGGCGGCCCAGGCGGACCGGGAGGACCTGGCGGCGGCCCAGGCGGACCCCGCCGCGGCGGCAAGCGCCAGTATTTCCGCAAGAAAAAGGTCTGCCGTTTTTGCGTCGAGCACGTGGACTTCATCGACTACAAGAAGGTCGACATGCTCCAGCCCTTTGTGCAGGAACGCGGAAAGATTTTGCCGCGCCGCATGACCGGCACCTGCTCGCGCCACCAGCGTTGGCTGGGCGAAGCCATCAAGCGCGCGCGCAACATCGCCATGCTACCCTTCGCGACGGAACTGTAGGATTTTGTAGTCGCCTCTTCAGAGGCGAGGGTTTCTTCACGCCGCGGCCAGACTCCGCCCTGAACAGGCGAACAGGCGGGCAACAGCAGGGCCCGAACGGCTCTCTATTGAGCTTGTGGAAAATTGAATCTGAACCACACTGAGATCTGAAGAACAAGAGGACCGCCATGCAAATCATTCTGCAGGAAGACGTCGAAAAACTCGGAACACGCGGTGAAGTCGTGGAGGTCGCCGCCGGCTATGCGCGCAACTATCTGCTGCCGCACAAGCTTGCGCTCGAGGCTTCGCCCGCCAATATCAGGCGCCTGGAAAAAATCCGCGTCACGCTCGCCAAGCGCACGGCCACCGAAAAGGAAGCGGCCGAGCAACAAGCCGCGCTGCTCAACCAGGTGACCGTGAAATTCGCCCGCAAGGCCGGTGAAACCGACCAGTTGTTCGGATCCGTGACTTCCACCGATCTCGCGGATGCGCTGAAGGCGCAGGGCTTCGAGATCGACAAGCGCCGCATCCAGCTCGACGAGCCCATCAAAATCATCGGCGAGCGTTCCGTCACCGTGAAGCTTGTTCACGGAGTCACCGCCGAATTCAAAGTGGTAGTCGAGAAAGAAGCCTAGAACAGGCTTCGGCGTGTTGGGTTTGAATTGAAGCCGGACAACAACGGAAACCGGCGGGACTATACAACCTGTCCCGCTACCACGTTATTCACACGTTTTCCACAATTGAGCTTGCCCGAGATTTCGACAGGTTATTCACAGGGTCGCGCAAAATCCGGCTCCACAACGATCCCTTCCGGGCTAAACTTCACGAGTCAGCGACTCGGTACCGGCTAGACCCCAGGACTCGCAACCCGAAGTGACCGGCAGTTAAGCCAAGGAATCCTCAACCCCAGCGGAGGATGACATGACAAATGATTTGAACGGTCCCGTAGCTATTCTTGACAAAGAAATCGCCAAATACCCCACCTACACGATTGAAACTTTCGAGCTTTGCGATTGCTGCGGCGCGCGCTTCGGCATCGGCTACCACCAAGCCTGCAAGCACAACTCGGACTCCGCGAGCCAGCAGGACGAACTCCCGAAAAAGCTCCGCGAAATGCTAGCAGCGGACCACGGTCACGATCGCAAGCACAAACAATTCACCGAAATCTGGATTTCACTCTAGTCGGAGCGTCCGACGCGATCGGATTTGGCTTGCCATTCGGATGGCCGCGCGGATCGGTTCGGACTTCCCGCGAATTTCTGCGGCAGTCTCCGTAAACTCAATCGCATGCTAGCGCAGTTTGGATTAGCAACGGGGGCGCAATCCCTGTGCCGCGTGAGGCTTCACTGCCCGATGCCGAGGATCTTCAGCGTGCTTTTCGAATGCTTTTCCGCTAAATCCACAAGATAATTTTTTTCAACAGAGCCCCGAGCACCTTTTTCGTTGTGTGTTCTTCTCCCCGCAGCCATCATGTTCCCGCAGTTCATCTCGCGCCAAGACAAAATTACATCAAATAAACTTTTCGCACGAAAGAGTTGACAGGAATGCGCGCGTGAGGCGAAACTAAGGCGAACAATAATTATGGCTACCGCAAGCACATCTCTCGAACGTCCCTTGCCGCACAACGTCGAGGCGGAGCGCAGCATCCTGGGCGCCATCCTGCTGGACAACAACGCCATCAATCCGGTGATCGAAAAACTCAAGCCCGAGGATTTCTTCCACGATCATCACCGGCGCATCTATCAGCAGATGATCGCCCTCGGTGAAACGCAGCAGGCCATCGACCTTGTGACGCTGACCGAGCAATTGCAGCGCAGCGGCGAATTGGAATCAGCGGGCGGCGCGGCCTACGTGGCGCAATTGATGGACGGCGTGCCGCACATTACAAACGTCGAACACTACGCCCGCATCGTGAAGGAAAAATCGCTGCTGCGCGGCCTGATCCACGCGACCAGCGCGATCCAGCAACAAGCGCTCGAAGCCGAGGACGACGCCGATGCGATTCTCGACCGCGCGGAGTCCTCCATTTTTCAATTGGCGGAAGACCGCGTGCGTCTCGGTCTCGTCGGATTGCATGACGTGGTCACCGAAAGCCACGACCGCATCTCTCGAATTTACGAGGGCGGACACCGCATCACTGGCCTCGCGACCGGCTACGACCTGCTCGACAATCTCACCTCCGGCTTGCAGCCCTCCGAGCTGATTATTCTCGCGGCGCGACCCTCGATGGGCAAAACGGCCTTCGCGCTGAACCTGGCCGAGAATGTAGCGGTGCGGGGAAACAAGCCTGTCGCGGTTTTCAGCCTGGAAATGTCCAAGGAGTCGCTTTTGCTCAGATTGCTGTCCGCCGACGCCAGAATTGACTCCCACAAATTCCGCACCGGCCACCTGAACCACGAAGATGAAGCCAGAATTCCGAAATCGCTCAGTCACTTGTCCGAAGCTCCGCTGTGGATCGACGATGCCGGCTCCGCAACGGTCGTGGAAATGGGCGCGAAGTTGCGGCGCCTCAAACGCGAAAAAGATCTCTCCCTGGTGATCGTGGACTACCTGCAGCTTGTTTCCGCGCGCGGGCGATTCGGCAATCGCAACGAGGAAATTTCCAGCATCACGCGCGGACTGAAGGGACTGGCTAAGGAGCTCAAGGTTCCCATGCTGGTGCTTTCGCAGCTCACGCGCGCGCCGGAACGCGAAGACCGCGAGCCGCGACTCGCGGATCTGCGCGAATCGGGCGCCATCGAGCAAGACGCCGACGTGGTAATGTTTATTCACCGCCCGAACTTCTTCAAAAAATCCAGCGAGGTCAGCCCGGAAGAGCGCGGAGAAACCGATCTGATCATCGCCAAGCAGAGAAACGGCCCGACCGACAGCATCCGGTTTGTGTTCCAGGGTTCCTACACGCGCTTCGAACAAAGAGCTCCGGACGCCTGGACCGAGCCGGAGTAGTTGTCCTCCACCGCCCACAGATATGTCGCGCCAGCACCCGCGGCGAACCTTAACGTAACGTCAAGTCCGACCGCAATGAGGCCGTAAGTCTATTCCGATCTGCCACTTATAAAATTACCGCCAGTTCACAGCGCTATTCCAATGAGCGGACCGACGCTTGCTAGTTCAAGTTACGGCCCGAAGCCCGTCCCACAGCTAGTAACTAACCGTGCGCGGAAATACCGGAGCGATTTTTCTTCCGTTCCCAGATCGGTTAATCTTGATGATTCCTATGACACGACCCGTGAAATTTGATGGCCGCCCCATCTGGGCGGAAGTAAGTTTGGGAGCGCTAACGCACAATCTGCGTGCCATCCGCGCGCACGTAAATCCCCCCGGCCAGAACCGCCAGCGCCGGAAAATTCTCGCCGTTATCAAGAGCAACGCGTACGCCCATGGAATCGTTCCGGTCGCCCGCGCGCTTTCCAAGGCCCGCGCGGACTGGTTCGGCGTAACCTGCTCGGCCGAGGGCGCGGAACTGCGCGAGAGCGGCATTCGCGAACCGGTATTGATTCTCACTGGCTTCTGGGCGGGCGAGGAAAAAAGAATCCTGGACAATCACCTCACACCGGCCATCATGAGCGCCGATCAACTTCGCCTGTTGGAAAAAGCCGCCGCGCAGCAGAGCAAGCCCCGCAAGAGCCCGGTTGACTTTCATCTCAAGATCGACAGTGGCATGAACCGCCTGGGAATTCCGCCGCGCGAAATCCCGGCGTTCGCGCGCGCGCTGGCCGATTGCCCGCACGTGCGGCTGGCCGGCACTTTCACGCACATCGCTTCATCGGAAGTCTTCACCACCGAGCAGACGATTGAGCAGGAAAGAACATTTGAAGCAGCGCTGGCGTGCATGCGTTCCTTGGGACTCGAACCCGGCATCGTGCATATGGCCAATAGCGCGGCGATCGTAAGCCGGCCTTCCACCTGGCGGGACATGGTGCGTCCGGGCGCGATCCTTTACGGCTATCACCAGTTCTTCGAGCCTTCCGAGCTGAACCCGGAAATGGAGGCGAAACTCTCGGTGCGTCCGGTCCTGTCATTTCGCGCGCGGATTGTTTCGATCAAGGATTTGCCGCCGGGCTCGCGCGTGGGTTACAACGCGCGGTGGACGGCTTCCAGCCCTTCACGCGTTGCCGTGCTTGCCGCGGGATATGCGGATGGCCTGGTCCGCGTGCTGTCCAACAAAGGACGCGTAATCGTGCGCGGCGAGATCGCGCCCATCATCGGCACGGTTTCCATGGACCTCACCACCGCTGACGTAACGGGAATTCCCGCCGCGCGCGTGGGCGACATTGCCACGATTTACGGCACTGACGGCCGAACCACACAATCCGTGCCGGACGTCGCCAAAATCGCCAACACCGCCAGCGCTGATTTACTTTGCGCCCTCGGAAAGCGCGTCCCGCGCTTCTATTTGCCCTGACCCAAGTGGGACAGGCTTCACTGCGGAAAAAGTCGCCGCCGTGCGTTTGTCATTCCGAGCGGAGCGAGGAATCTCTCTTTCTTTTCTGATCTTTAAGCCCAAAAGAGATTCCTCGCTCCGCTCAGAATGACAAAATCGTGTACTTTTTCCGCAGCCTGTTCAGCTTGTCGGGTTTAAATGCGCAAACAGCACCAATTTAAATTACATTTGCTGAACGTAACACGCTGAAGCCGCCCCGCCGTCTACTGCGGCCGCGCTACTACTACGGGCAACGTTGCCGTGGCGGGCTTGATTCTTCGCAGGATTTCGCTGGTCCACAGTTTCTCGGTAAGCAGTGTAAGAAAACCGTTCTCAAAATCGCACACCCCGCAGAATAAATAATTCCGGAATGAGGCGTGGTAGGCGTCCACGCCGTGCCTGGCCAATTCACCTTCAACTACGGGATCGCCCGCGGACAGCAAGGCGCCGGCGCGAACGCCAAACGTCTCTCCCGCGAATCGTTCGATGAGCCCGGCGAGCATCTCCGCGGGCGGCATCGGGATGACCAGTAAACGGCCGGAGGCCTTTTCCTCGAACGCCAGCGCATGCAGGCGGCAATAATCGCGCACGCGTTCAAGATGCGAAAAAAAATCGAGCGCCCACGGCTCGTTCCCATGCAGCGCGCCGAGCGTGGCAGCCCACAGCCGCGCTGCGTCCGCGCCGCGCGCCGGCTCCCGGCTCTCGATCTCCACGAGGTCCAGCCCAACGGCCTTGACGTCCGCGCCCAGATCGAGTGGTTCGACTTCCAGAATATATTGAGGGTCAGCTTGTGGGTCACCTCTTGGCTCTGGCATTTCGCGCTCACGCGTCCGCGGATGCCCTCTTGGCAAAACGCCTCTGATAATCCGGCGACGCCTTGCGCGCTTCCAGCCAGTCGAAAAATACGTCCGGAGTTTCCAGCCACACCTTGAACCACTGCGTGATTTCTTCTTTTTCGGCGCGCTTCTCCGGTTCCACTTTGTGATTTCTGGCGATCATCTCCGCGCGGCGGCGTCCCATGCGCGCCACCTCCAGAACGCGCTCGACGGCTGCGCGCTCCTGTTCCTCCTGAAATTTCCGGTACAGCTCATCCAGGCGCATGATGCACATTTCGGCATCCTCGAGATTCGCAAAATGCAGCAGGTCCTGAAATTCCTCCTCGTACTGGCCCTCGGTGTCCGCCTTGGTCGACCATACGACTCGCATTCCCGCGGTCTCCAGCACGCCGGCAATATATTCAGCCGAGGTTTTCCCCCCCGGCCCCAGACGCGCTACAAGTTGCCGCCGGATTTGCTCGACCTCCGCGGGCGTGAACCGCAGCACTGAAAACTCGCGCCCGATCTGAAGGATCAGTTCCTTTTTTGTCGGATGGTCCGGATGGGTCATGGCGAGGACCTCACAGGCCTGGATTTGTTCGACGGCGCGGCCGCGCCGCCAGCCGGCGGATTCTGCGCCTCTTCCAGCAGGCGGCGGTAGCGCGCCACGTTACGATTATGCTCCTCAAGGGTCTTGCTAAAGAAGTGCCCTCCTTCAGTATTCGCCACGAAATAGAGATCGTCGGTGGGCGGAGGATCGAGGGCCGCGCGCAGCGCGGCTTCGCCCGGATTGGCGATCGGTCCCGGAGGCAGGCCGCGATTCTGGTACGTGTTGTACGGAGAAGAGAAATGCAAATCCCCCCCGTCGAGTTTGCCCGAGAAGGCTCCAGCCAACGTTAGCGCATAGACAACCGTGGGATCGCACTGCAACGGCTGGCCGATACGCAGGCGGTTTTCAAACACTCCCGCGACGTGCGGCCGCTCTTCGGGACGCGGCGTTTCGCGCTCCACGAGCGATGCGAGCGTCACCACGTCCTTGACGCTTCGACGCGGGGCGTCGCCGCCGGCCGTTAACGTGAGCCACTCTTGCCGGAATTTTTTCAGCATTGCTGCGGTCATGTCTTTTCCCGTCATGTGGCGCGGAAACTCGTACGTTGCGGGGAAAAGAAATCCTTCGAGGCTGGGCGCGCCAGGAGCGATGTCCAGGATTGGCGTGGGATCGCGCGCAGCGTCCAGAAATTCATCGCGCGAGAGCAAGCCCTCGCTGGCGGCGAGGCCCGCGATATCGAACATCGTAAATCCCTCGGGAATCACAAATTCCTTGACGAACACGCGCCCGTTGGCGATCGCGTCATAAACGTCAAAGGGAGTCACGGGATGATCGAAAAAATACTCGCCGGCCTGCAGCGTACGCTTTTTCTGCATGCGGCACAGGAGTTCAAAAGCGAACCGGTTGCGCACTACTCCGGTTTCGGCCAGCTGGCGTGAAATCGTGCGCTGCGAGGCGCCGCGGGGAATGTCCACGTACACGCCGCCATTCCCGAATCCTTGAAACGGGCGGTACAACGCAAGGTAGAAATATCCTGCGGCGAGGACCAACAGAATCAGAAGGGCGGCGAAAACCCGGCGCATATCAGTCTCGCGATCCGTCCCGCGACCTTAACCGGTCCAAATAATCTCGCAGAATGATTGCGGCGGCGATGTCGTCGAGGGGAGTCTTCCTGCTTTTCCCGGCGTGTCCGGAGGAACCGTCTCGCGCCCGCTGCTTGGAGTTCGTGGCGGAATGCGTTTCCTGCGCTTCCCACGAACTCAACCGCTCGTCCATCAATTCCACCGGAAGGCCCAGCGCCTTCTCAACGCGCAACGCAAAACTCTTGGCCTCTTCCGACATTGCGCTCGGCGTGCCGTCCAGGTGCAGCGGCAGGCCAACCACGATGCGACGAACTCCCTCTTGCCGAACGAGTTCGCGCAACCGGCCGAGATCGCGGCGCCGATTCGCCCTGGTCCAAACGGCAAACGGTCGTGACGTCACACCGTGCTCGTCGGACAGCGCCAGTCCCAATCTTTTTTTCCCGTAATCGATTGCCAGAATCACACCACGGGCCGCGGGGACCGCCGTTAAGGACACTGCTCGGAGGGGAATCGCCACGGCCCTATTATAACTCGAAAAAAAGACTTTTCCGGCGGCGGGGTTTCGAAGTTGCGTAGCTTGAGTATTACCGCCGCTTCCGGCCGCGCACGTGGCCCGCTGCGTTCAGCCGGGCATCGCCGCAGGCGCGAAGCGTGCGGGCAGGAGTTTGGCTGTGTTACTGGAAACCATCTAGCAAACAGAAAATCTCATAAACATAGATAGGGTTGTGGGTCGCGGATTTACAGGCTGCGGAAAAAGTACTCGATATTGTCATGGGATTTGCGGACTTGCGGCTGTGCAGAACTTCCATCAATCGGTGAATGTTTTCAGCCAGCGGCGAATCGCCCTGCGCATTGGCAATAATTTTCGGACCGACTTGCTCGCACAGCGTCTCGCCCGTCGCGCAACACGCTTGCACATTTGATTTTGCCGCGTCACGGATGCGCGCTAGGGGTCCAGTTCGGTTGGAGATAGTTGCGCGTGGGCAGGACAACAGCACATCAGCACGAGCAGCATCCCTGCCAGGACCGAACAAATATTGATCCGGCGCTTTATGATCGGGGTGAAGCTGCTCATCTTCATTTCATTGCAAAGCCTAAATGGAATTATAGCGCAGCGGCAAAATTCACAAGCCCGCTTCCTCCGCGACCTCATCCGAACCGCGACTAAGAAGCCGTGGCGTTTACGACCCTATCCGCGACACGCGCGACGCGGACCATTTCCGCCACGTCGTGCACGCGAACGATGTGCGCGCCTCCCAGGATCGATGCGGTCACGGTGGCGGCGGTCCCGAGCAGACGCTCGCCCACGGGCGCGCTCGGCGCGTCCGGCCCGGCAAGCGCCTTGCCCAGAAATGCCTTCCGCGAAGTGCCGATCACGATCGGACATCTAAGGCGCGCGAATTCAGGCAGGCGCGCAAGGATCTCGAAATTCTGTTCGAACTTTTTCCCGAATCCGATCCCAGGATCGAGCAGGAGCTGCCTCGTCGCCAGCCGCGCCCGCTTCGCGCGAGCCACTGCTTCGCGCAGGCCGGTCATGACGTCGCGGATAACGTCGCGTGCAAACGGCCCGCGCTGCATGGTCTCCGGAATGCCGCGCATGTGCATGAGGATCAAGGGAGCGCGAGCGAGACGCACGACTTCCCCGAGGCGCGGGTCCATCCGCAATCCGGAAACGTCATTAATGATTTCAGCGCCGGCGGCCAGGGCCGATTCCGCCACGTCAGCGCGTCGTGTGTCCACTGACATGGGAATGCGCAGCTTGCCGCGCAGCACTTCGATCACGGGAAGGATACGACGCAGTTCTTCCTGGGTGTCGATGGAAATGGCGCCGGGACGGCTCGATTCGCCGCCAATGTCCAGAATGTCCGCGCCCTCATGCTCGATTTGCAGCGCTCGCGTGATGGCCGCTTCCGAATCAAGATATTGTCCGCCATCGGAAAAGCTGTCGGGCGTAATGTTCAAAGCTCCCATCACCAGCGTGCGCTCGCCAAGGATCAGAGTTCGCGAACGCAGGCGCAACCGAAATCGTTTGCGGTGGATCATAGGGCAACCATCATACAAAAAGTTGCGAGGCCAGCGCGACCGTAACCCCGCAAGGCGCGTGGGCATCTTAACGTGTATGGTACGATTGCTTCGCGATTCGGGGTCGCTCTCCGGCAAACACGAGCGGCAAACGACGGGCGAAGGCGGATCAGGGGGAAGCCGGTTCGATGAGTGTTTCAGGAGCCGATCGCAGGATCGCCGCAAGATTGTGCGTGCTGCTGGCCGCGGCCGCTCTTTTTTTCACGCAGCGAACTCCCGCATCCCCGCAAACCAATTGGACGCTGGAAGACGTCCTCAAACAGATGGACGCCCAGGCGGCGACCTTCCGCAGCCTGACCGCGGATCTGGAGCGGACCAAGGTAACCGTGGTGGTCAATGACAAGTCCACGGAATCCGGCCGGATTTTTGTGCGCAGCGACGGCAAAATGCGCATCGATGTGACTCAGCCTGATGAGCGAACCATCCTTCGCGACGGCGACAATTTTTACATCTACAACCCCAAAATTCACCGCGTCGAGGAATACAATCTCGGAAAAAAGAAATCAGTCGTCGATCAGTTCTTGCTGCTGGGATTCGGCACTTCCGGAGCTTCGCTGAAGGAGAGTTACGCGATTACGTTGAAGGGCGAGGAAACACTCGATAATCGCAAGGTAATTGTCCTCGAACTGCTGCCGAAGACGGAGGAAGTGCGCAAGCAGCTTTCCAAAATCCTGTTGTGGCTGGACGAATCCACCTGGCTTCCCGCGCAGCAACAGTTTTTTGAGACCGGTTCAGGCGATTACTTCATCATTCAGTATCGGAACATCGCTCGAAATGTGCACATTCCGGATAGCGAGTTCAAGCCACACTGGCCCCACGGCACAACGACCATTCAGCCCCAAGGATAAAATTCCCAGCACCGAGGTTTTGCCCCGGCGCGGGCTGCCCCGGGTCACGCCATTTGCGCCCCGCACATTCGTGTTTCACGGGTTGGCGATGAACCGGAACCCCAGAGGTTGAAGTCTGTGCGAGCTCAGCGCCGAACTATTGAACGTCGTTTCGGTGCGTGTTAGCCTTTTCGCTGCAAAGCCCTCCCAGTTCGCTCGCTGTGCCGAGGAACTTCTGATGGTGTCTCCCGCACGACCATGCAATGCGGAAGCCGATGAAGAACGCGTGCTCGAAGTCGTTCGCGAGCTTGTCGCTGAGTTGGGGCAGGGGGCGGCCGTTCGATCCGCGGGCGCGGCGTCGCACCTCGACCGTGACCTGGGCTTGGGCAGCCTGGAACGCGTCGAATTGCTTTTGCGGCTGGAAAAGGCGTTCGGCACGCGGCTCGATGAGGAGGTGCTGGCTGGAGCCGAGACGGTGCAGGACCTGATCGTCGCGTTACGTGCGGCCAGCGGCGTCTCTGTTTACCCAAGTGGTGATACGCGAGTGACTGTCGAAGCGGCTTCGCGGGCCACCGGAACTTCCTTTCCGGAGCAGGCGGAAGGAGTCGCCACCGCGGAGACGTTTCAGGACGTGCTGAAACACCGCGGGCGCGCGGATGCGGCGCGAACCCACCTGATTTTTTATGACGACGAGAGGGAGAGCACTTCGCTGACGTTCGGAGAACTTTTTGAAGGAGCCGGGCGCGTGGCGGCCGACCTTGCGCAGCGCGGAATTGGATGCGGCGATTGTGTCGCGCTGATGTTGCCGACGTCGCGCGATTTTTTTCTCGCTTACGCCGGCACACTGCTCGCCGGAGCAACCCCCGTACCCATCTACCCGCCATTTCGAGCTGACCGGATTGCAGAATATGCGGAACGGCAATCGGCCATCCTGTCCAATGCCGGCGCTCGCCTGCTGGTTACGTTCCGGGAAGCAGCTGGCGTGGCCAAGTTGCTGAAACCTCTCGTGCCGTCTCTCGAAGGAGTGGTCACGGCTAAGGCGCTGGCGCAATCGCGCGCCGAAGCTCCACTCGGTCCGCAACTGCACTCCCGCGCCGATGATCTCGCCCTGCTTCAATACACATCCGGATCCACCGGAAATCCCAAGGGAGTGATGCTGACGCACGCCAATCTGCTGGCCAACGTCCGCGCAATCGGAGCGGCGCTCGGCCTGCGAAACGACGACATAGGAATCAGCTGGCTGCCGCTCTATCACGATATGGGTTTGATCGGCGCGTGGCTCATGCCGCTTTATTTCGGCCTGCCGGTGGTGGTGCTGTCGCCGCTGGCGTTTCTTTCGCGCCCGGCGCGATGGCTGCGCGCGTTTCATCTCTATCGCGGCACAATCAGCGCGGCTCCGAATTTCGCGTATGAACTGGCCGCCGCGAAAATTTCGGACGACAAAATCGCGGGGCTCGACTTGAGCGCCTGGCGCGCGGCGCTGAACGGCGCCGAGCCTGTTCTTCCCGCGACGCTTGAAAGGTTCGCGGCGCGATTCGCTCCCTGTGGTTTCCGCCGCGAAGCGCTGTTGCCCGTTTATGGATTGGCGGAGGCTTCGCTGGCCGTGACGATTCCACCAGTGGGCCGCGGGCCGCGAGTCGATCGCCTCGATCGCGCTGCGTTTGCGCAAGAGGGCCGTGCGGTGCCTATGCAGCCGCGGGATGCTTCCACCCCAGACCCAAACGACGATCCCCATGTGATTTCCTTTGTTTCCGTGGGTCCGCCGATTCCAGGGCACCAAGTGCGAATCGCCAATGATCGCGGCGAAGATGCGGGAGAGCGGGTCGAAGGTCAACTTTGGTTTCGCGGCCCTTCGACTACGCGGGGCTATTATCGCAACGAGGCTGCCACCTCGGCGTTATTTCCCCAGGGCCTGCCGGCCGGATGGGTCAACTCCGGCGACCGCGGTTATCGCGCGGGCGGAGAGATTTTCATTACCGGCCGCGTGAAGGACATCATCATTCACGCGGGGCACAATCTTTATCCTCACGAGATTGAGGACGCCGTGGCGCGCGTGTCGGGCGTTCGAAAGGGCTGCGTGGTAGCCTTCGGCGCGGCTGATCCTGTTGCGGGAACGGAACGTCTGGTGGTCGTTGCCGAATCGCGCGAGCGCAACCGCGACGCGCGCCAGCGGCTCGCGAAGGCCATCACCGCCCAGGTTACCCAGGCCCTGGGGTTGCCTCCCAACGTGGTCGAGGTTCTTCCGCCCAATTCCATTCCGAAGACGTCCAGCGGAAAGCTGCGCCGGGACGAGACGAGGAAGCGCTTCCTTTCGGACCAATTGAATTCAGGCACGCCGCCCGTCTGGATGCAGGTGGCGCGGCTGGCAGCGGCGTCGAGCGCTGGACGCGTTCGCCGGGCGCTGCGGCGAACCGCCGAAGTCGCCTATGGCTGCTACGCCGTTATCTTGTTCGGCATTCTCTTGCCTCCCGTCTGGATGTACGTGTGGGTTTCGCCGTCGCGAAAGAGCGCCGCGCGCGTCACGACGGCGGCCCTGCGGGTCTATTTGAAGCTTGCGGGATTTCGCGTGCGCGTGGACGGGCGCGAGCAACTGCGGGAAAGCGTGCCGCGCATGCTGGTCGCCAATCACGCCAGCTACGTGGATATCGTCGTGCTCATGGCCGCGCTCGGCACGGACTATCATTTCGTGGCCAAGGCCGAAGTGATGTCCATGCCTTTCTTCGGCACGTTCCTTCGCAAGCTCGGCCATTTCGCATTTCGCCGCGAAGACCCGCAGGCGCGCTTAAGGCAAGCGGAACAAATCGAATTGGCGCTACGGCGCGGAGAATCCGTTTTTGTTTTTCCGGAGGGAACCTTCACCGCGCAATCCGGCGTGCGTCCATTTCATCTCGGCGCGTTCAAAGCAGCGACTGCGGCGCATCGCGTGATCGTGCCCATTGCTCTCGATGGAACGCGGCGCGTGTTGCGCGACGGCACGTGGCTGCCGCGCCGAGCGCCGATTGTCATTACGATCTGCCCGCCAATCGCTCCTCCAGACTCCGCCCAAGACTGGCAACAGATTGTGCGGGTGCGCGATTCGGCTCGCGAAGTCATTGCCCATTTCGCGGATGAGCCGCTCTTGTAATTTCCTTTACGGGCAACCGCCGCGCAAAACCGTCGCATCCCATTTTGTATTGGAGATGTTTGTCTCGGAGCGGCAGGAATCTTTCCCGGGCGGCGGGCTCACCGACCCACGATGACGCCCTGCGAAGCTTCAGCCGATCCTAAATCAAAATCAGGGGGAAAAATCTCGCCGACCTTTTAATTTTCGAATCGTTGTACACCCGCGCGCCGCTGCAGGAGGGGCTGCGCCGGGGCGGTTAGGGCCGAGGCACCGAATCCTTCGGCCCTTTTTTAATTGGGTTTGCCCGCCAGTCGCGGGCCGGTCGAGTGTGGCGCCGGAGGTTTCGACTTTTACGGCCTCGCGCTAAACATCCCCGGCCGCTAGCGCGATTGCCGCAACGAATCGAGCACTCGCTCCAGAAGCGAAGGAGTTCTGGCCGGCACCATCTACAGGACCGATCCGTCAGTCTTCCGTCGCAAGTCGCGTGAAGGCGCACGAGGGGAACCCCCGCGACGCGAACCGCCTTCTGATCATCAACAAGTCTATTCTTATCAGTGGCCTACGCCATTTCGCTTTTTATGCACCATTCGTCGATGTTTATGCATCACATATGCAGTTTCCATATTTTGGAGAGGTAAACAATCATGCGCCTTCCTTCGAAAGAGGCTGTTGGGATTCGATACACGGGCTGGGCTGCTCTTGGGCGCGATCCTCAAGAAGACACCTTGGAATATACTTGCCCTTACTGCGGCGAGCATGGCGTAAAGGCGGCGCGACGCACTCCGGATCAATACCATTTTACGGATGGATTCCTGCAGGACCTGCAAGGGGAAATGGCGGCGTGCCGGTCATGCCGGCACTCTTTGCGGATTGCTCCTGTGGTTCTGCTGCACGATCAAGACGAGAAACGTCGGTTCGAAGGCGTGTTTTCCGAGGACCTGGTCGCAAGCAAGAATTAAGTTCCCTGATTCGCTCCTCCGACTGCAAGGATGGGCCGCCGATCCGCAAGGCGGCCCATTTTTGTCCCTACCCGCAGTGCGTTGGACGGCTTGCCCTTGCCGGCCAAGTTCTTCCTACAAAGAGCCCAGCCGTCGCTCGAGCGCGGAAGCAGGACCGTCCGGCGTCACGACCCGACGGGCACAGGGTTGCGTCCTAGCCCGTTATTGGAGCAGGCTGTCCGGCTCCAGATGATGCTTCTCAAGGCCCTCGCGGACCCGGTCAAAGGCCTGGTCCACCGTGTCGGCAAACTCCAGCAGACTGTATTCATGCTTGTTGATAGTTCCGCAACGAAGCATGTGCTTCCAGTCGAGGACACGGTCCCAGTACTTGCGCCCGTAGATCAGGATGATGTTGCGCTGCTGCAATTTCCCGGTCTGCATGAGCGTAAGCATCTCCCAGAGCTCATCCATGGTGCCGTAGCCTCCGGGGAATACGATTAGCGCCTTGGCCAGCTGCGCGAACCAGAGCTTACGCATGAAAAAATAATGAAACATGAAGCTCAGCTCGGGACTGATGTAGTCATTGGGCCGCTGTTCGTGCGGCAACTCGATGCTCAGCCCGATAGACTTTCCGCCCGCCTCGGCCGCTCCCCGGTTGGCCGCCTCCATGATTCCGGGGCCTCCCCCGGAGCAGATCACAAAGCGCCGCGGATGGTCGCCGAGGGACATGGACCAGGAAGTGATCCGCCGCGCCAGTTCGCGCGCTTCTTCGTAATAACGCGACATCTGGACTGCGGATTTCGCATCGCGCAGCGCGGCGCGGTATTGCTTGGCGTCCAGGTGTCTTGTTTTCGACTTTCGCAGCTTGTGCAGGTGCTTGGTGGCCTGGTCGTGGGAAAGGATCCGAGCCGAGCCGAACATAACGATCGTGTCGCCCACATTCTCACGCCGAAGCCGCTCGAGGGGATCGATGTATTCGGTCGTGATGCGCACCGTTCTCGCCGGCAAACTCTCCATGAAGAACGGATCGCGATACGGCGGCTGGATTTCTGGCGAACGGCGCCTTGGGCTCATGAACCCTCCACTGCAAAATGGCAGCAATTTGACATTCTACGCAAGCGGCGAGTGGAAACGCCAGCAACCCTGTCATGGAGTGCGCCGTGTGTATACTGGGCCTTTCCCGCGTCGCGGCATCGGCGTCGCGGCCAACGCGGAAGGGCATTTTCGCTTCCAACGTAGTAGACTGGGTCTAGATGACCTTGAGACGCCTGAGATACTTGAGACGAAGTCTCGTTATTTGCTTGGCCATACTTTTCGCCGGGGTCCTGGATGCGGCTCCTCCCGCGAATTCCCAGGAATCCCAAGGCCCTATCCCACCCAAGCCCGGAACGCGCGTCCAACAACCGCCGCAGGGCACCATCCGCGTCAACGTCGCTCTGGTCAGAGCGCCGGTGGTGGTGACGGACGACAAAGGCGAACCGGTACTGGACCTTCAACAGAAAGACTTCCACATTTTCGACGATGGCGTGCAGCAGACCATCGAAGCGTTCGACCTGGGTGGCGAGAAGGTTTCGGCCGTGCTTGTTTTTGAAACCAGCTCGCGCATTGCGCCGCTTTTGCCAACCGTCCAGAAATCCGCGATTGTCTTCACGCAAACCGTCGTGGGCCCTACGGGAACGGCCGCGGTGGTCAGCTATGACGACAGCGTGAACACTTTGCTTCCGTTCAGCACGGACAACGATAAGATCGAAAAGACCATTGCCGACCTGAAGCCGGGCAATAGCGGCGCGAGGCTTTATGACGCGCTCGCAGCCGCGGTGGCGATGTTGCGCGGCCGTCCGAGCGGCGACCGCCGCGCAATTATCGTTGTGGGTGAAGCCAGGGATAGCGGGAGCGAGGCAAAACTCGGCCGGGTTTTGCGCGATGCGCAGCTCGAGAACGTCGTCATCTATAGCGTGGGGCTTTCCACCACGGCCGCCTCTCTGCGCGAGCCTCCTGCACAATCGGGGCCGCCGCAGGCAACGCCGCCCGGCACGTTCGGCGGGCCTTCGTTTCCCGGACAGGCGCAAACGCCCACGAGCCAACAGCAGTATGGCGGCAACATCGATCTTATGGGCCTTGCGGAGTGGGCCGTGCGCAACGCCACGGCGGTGGTGAAGGAGCGGCCGCTGGAGGTCGCCGCCGCGGCAACCGGCGGGACGTTCGATTCGACGTTCAAGGAACGCAACATCGACAAAGCGATCGACGCGATTGGCGGCGAGCTGAATTCTCAGTACATTCTGAGCTATCGTCCTACCGGCGCGGATACCACGGGCTATCACCAGATCCGAGTAAGTGTGGATCGCCCGGGGGTGAAAGTGCGAACGCGGCCGGGATACTTCCTCGAAGGGAACTAAGTTTCAGGTTTTGGTAGCACAGACTTCAGTCTGTGGGGTTTCGTAAATGCGCCCAACCCGCTCACGTCAGCCAAGGTTAAGTGGAAACCCACAGACTGAAGTCTGTGCTACTTAACCCACCTTCTTGATCGTCTGTTGTCAGCACTGGAGTCCTGGCTTCCACGCACGAAGAAATCTAGTACCGGAACGCAGAATTCGTGCGTCATCATGCCGGGCTTGTGGACAGCGCCTCATTGCAGGACGGCTAACTTAAACGTTGCGGCCGGATTCAGGGTGATGTCACCGGCGGTTTGAACATTACAGATCCTATAGTGGATGCTGCCAGCGACGGTCTGCCCGGGTCCGAGGACTAGATTAGCTTCTAGGGCGTAGTTCGCGGCCACGGCAAGTACGGCGCCATTTCCGGAACCAGCAAGAGCGACGGATCGATCCGCGCACGTGCCGGCCTTAACCGTGATCGGTCCGGGAGCGTCCGTAACGGTCTTATAAAAGCTGAGGTTTGCACCAGCGCCGACATTGATGGCCTTTACAGAATAGACCCCGGCATCGCTCAACGAAGCAATTAGCGCGCCCGCTTGATTTTCCCAACTCAATCCATTCGTGCCTACTTCCCGCCAAGTGTGGACGTCGTTGGGAGCATAATATTCAGCTAAGCCGGGGCGCTCCCAAACTATCGATTACGCCGAAGCCCAGACGATTCGGGGTGTTGGCTTCGTTGTATTTCTGGATGCTTCCCCAAAGATAAGGGCTTTGTCGGCTGGCTACGTAATTTGCCGCGTCCCATATTCTCTGCGCTCCATATTCTGTAAGAGCGGTTGGATTGGAGTGATTTTTCTTAAACACGCCGGTGATCGTGGTTGTCCGCCTGCAGCCCGTGATCGATAGCTTCACATCCTCCTGCGACGGCCCGGAGTCAACCGAAATGTACCCACCGACATAAAGCTGAGAAACCGGAACCACCGCACGCTGACCATTCGTAACAACGGTCTGTGGAACGTCGGACGCCGTAATCGCCTGAATGATTCGCAGGCCGGTATCTTTGCGGGTAAACATGATCGCAGTGTCCGTTACTCCCTGCACTTGAAGACAAGTCCTCCAACCACCGACAGGATTAATGTTACCCGGCGTATAACACCGGAGAGCGGGCATATTCAATGCTTGCCCCGAGCCGGCCGCGACGGCATCAACTCCGATCGCCTGCGCGGCTCCGGCAACAGGAACAACGTCCGCCTCATATCCCCAGCAGTTTCGCCCGGAAACACAGGTGTTCACAGTGTTCAATCCCCAACCGTCCATGCCGGCCGTCGGTTGTACGGAAATATAGCTTCCCACGCATTGTGTAGGGATCCCACCGATTTGGCCGGCGGGAATTGGCAAGCCTATTTGGACGTTCAGAAATCCCGCAGTCTTCTTGCAATTGTTCGGATTGGCGATGAACGTTCCCATTCCGCCACTGCGCTCGTCCCGAATAACAATGTTGTCCGGAATTGTCCCTGGATACCCTGTATTGGTGTTGCCGGTTTCATTGCCAGGAATCACGACCGTGCATTCCGAGGAAATGCAATCGGCGGCAGCGGCGGTAATGCGAAGAGCCAAACTAGCTCCGGTAAATTGATCTTCATATCGTATGTTTTCAGGATTACTCGACGGAGCCGTTGTTGACGACTGCTGTGCGCACTGGGATGGAAGCGGGCAGAAGAAGATTGCCATAACCAACGGCAGTGTCGCGAGAATTGTTTTGGTCGTCCGGTTGATCATTTCGTTCTCCTTGTCCTCCTGCCCCATCCCCGATTTGTGGAAATGGCCGACAGAGATTCCATCGCTTATCTCGGATGCAAGCACTGGAACATCCTTGCGTTTCGGATCTGATTTTTACAGGTTCTTTTGACGGGAGAAATTATGGACGAAACTTGAGCGCATGCCCGGAAATCGCCGGGATCGCTCGCGACTCCGAGCAAGAGAAGAGTTATTTCTTTTCTTCCGGAACTTCTGGTTCCTCATGAATCGATGCGGCGGCGGCGATTTTATCGTCATTCTCGAGGCGCAAAAGCCGGACGCCCTGCGTTGACCGGCCCGCTTCGCGGATTTCATTGGCATGGACGCGGATCACCTTGCCGTACTCGGTAATGATCATGACGTCGGATTCCTCGGTCACCTGCAGCGCCGCGACCACCGGGCCGTTGCGGTCCGTCGATTTCAGATTGATCACGCCTTTGCCGCCGCGCGAGGTGATGCGGTATTCGGCGAGCGGTGTGCGCTTGCCGAAGCCCTTCTCGGAAACCGTGAGCATCAGCGAGGTAAGAGAATCCTTTAGCGCTTCGTTTTCGATTTCGTCGAGATTGGTCGTCTCGGACTTCGATTCCTTTTTGATGATTTCGAAATCGGGTTGCACGGGCTCCATGCCCACGAGGTAATCGCCCTTGGCCAGGTCCATGCCGTTCACGCCCCCGGCGTTGCGGCCCATCGAGCGGACTTCGGTTTCGCGGAACAGGATGGCCTGGCCGTCATGGCTGGCGAGGAAAATCATCTGCTTGCCGTCGGTCAAGTGCGCGCCGATCAGTTCGTCGTCCTTTTCTAGGTTGATGGCGATTATGCCGGTCGAGCGCGGGTTGGAGAATTCGCTGAGCGCGGTTTTCTTCACAGTGGCGTTACGCGTGGCGAAAAAGATGAACGTGCCTTCCTGCTCCAGATTGCGCGCTTCGATCACGGCCGTGAGGTGCTCGTCCTCCTGGAATTTCACCAGGCTGGAAATCGCCTTGCCGCGCGTGGCGGCGGCGGCTTCCGGGAGTTCGTACACCTTGAGCCAGTACACGCGGCCCTTGGAGCTGAACAGCAGGATGTAACTGTGAGCGGAGGCCACGAAGAGGTACTCGACGAAATCCTCGTCGCGTGTTTTTGCGCCGATGCGGCCCTTGCCGCCGCGTGACTGGTGGCGATAGACGTCGACCGGCGTGCGTTTGATGTAACCCGCGTGGCTGACGGTGATGGCCATTTCCTCGTCGGCGATCAGGTCTTCCAGCTTGATCTCCTCGACGTTTTCGACGATCTCAGTGCGGCGCGGGTCGGCGTAATCTTTCTGCACTTCGCGCAGTTCCTTTACGATCACGCCCTTGAGCTTCCGTTCGCTGCCCAGAATCTCCCTGAGCTCCGTGATCAGGGAGCGGATTTCCGCCAACTCCTTCAGGATCTCGTCGACCGAAAGCCGCGTCAGCCTGTGCAACTGCAATTCCAGGATGGCGTCGATCTGAACGTAGCTCAACCCGATTCCCGCGCCGGCTTGTGTGGCGCCGAAGCCGACATCGACCAGGCCGTATTTCTTGCGATCGAGCTTGATGCCTTTGAGGGTCTCGGTTCGATTGCCGGCAGTCAGAATCTTGACTTCTTTATTTTCAAAAAAATCGTGCAGGTTCTCGCGGGCATTGGCGCGGCTGGTGGAACCCCGGATGATTTTGATGACGTTATCGACGTGGTCCAGCGAGATGTGATATCCGACCAGGATGTGCTCGCGCTCTTCGGCCTTGCGCAGCTCGAATTGCGTGCGCCGCCGTACGACCTCGACGCGGTGGTCGATGAACAGCTTGAGCAGCGCAATCAGGCCCAGCTCGCGCGGCTGCCCGTTCACGATCGCCAGCAGAATCATGCCGAACGATTCCTGCATCTGGGTGAGCTTGTAGAGATAGTTGAGGATGATCTTGGGCTCTTCGCCACGCTTGATTTCGATCACCACGCGCATGCCTTCGCGGTCGGACTCGTCGCGCACGTCCGAGATGCCTTCAATCTTCTTGGTCTGCACGAGTTCGGCGATACGCTCAATCAAGCGCGACTTGTTCACCTGGTAGGGAATTTCGGTGATGACGATGTTCTCGCGGTCCTTGCCGACGCTTTCAATGGCGGCCTTGGCGCGCATCGTGAAACTACCGCGGCCATTTTTATAGGCGGAGAGGATGCCTTCGGCGCCGGAAATGTACCCGCCGGTCGGGAAGTCCGGACCGGGCACGACTTTCATGATTTCCTTGAGCGGAGTGTCCGGCTTTTCAATCAGCATGACCGTGGCGTCGATGATCTCGCCCAGGTTGTGCGGCGGGATGTTGGTGGCCATGCCAACGGCGATGCCGCTCGCGCCGTTCACCAGCAGGTTGGGGATTTTCGACGGCAGCACTACGGGCTCTTCGCGCGTCTGGTCGAAGTTGGGAATGAAGTCGACCGTCTCTTTTTCGAGATCGGCCAGAATTTCTTCGGAAATTTTCGCCAGGCGCGCTTCGGTGTACCGCATGGCCGCCGGCGGATCGCCATCCACCGAACCGTAATTTCCCTGCCCGTCAATCAGCGGATAGCGCATGTTGAAAGATTGCGCCAGCCGCACGAGGGTCGGATAAATGACCGCTTCGCCGTGCGGGTGATAATTTCCGGAGGTGTCGCCGCAGATCTTTGCGCACTTGCGGTAGCCGCGGTTCGACGCGAGGCCCAGGTCGTTCATGGCCACCAGGATGCGCCGCTGCACCGGCTTCAGGCCGTCGCGCACATCGGGAATGGCGCGTGCCACGATCACGCTCATCGCGTAATCGAGGTAGGACTTCTTCATCTCGGCCTCAATTTCGACCGGGATCATGTGTGGTGTTTTTAGTTCGTCCGCCATCGTTCCGTCCTTCGTACCCTAGTTGTAGCGCCCGCCTTCAGGCAGGCATCTCTCTAGCCGAGCCTGCTGGCTCGCAACGCAACGTAATCCTTTACTGCGTCGAATGCTCCCGCAGTGTTCAGAAATCTCTGCGGCCCGAAATGCGCCTCAAGCTCCACGAGGAGCGCATCCCGCTCAGCCTCGCTGCCACACTCAACAGCAACGCCGCGCTCATTGTCCGGCGCACCTGTCGGTGTCGCGCGAAACTCCGAACAGGAGAGCCCGCGCAATCCCGGCAGCGTCGTCCAACTCAGTTGGTAGAACATTTCCCCTGACGATTCCCTAGAATCCGGCCTTGGCCATCGACGCGACCAAGAGTCTTTGTGGGTCGCGGCTTCAACCGCGACATTACGTCCTCGCATGAAAAGGCGTCTAGCCGCTTACTTCTTCGAAGCATCTCACGTCGAGCCCATACACCCCATCGCGGATGAATAGGAAACCGGCCCTGCCCTAAATATCCAGATTCACCACTTCCAGCGCGTTTTCCTCGATAAATTTGCGGCGGCTCTCCACATTTTCACCCATCAGCGTCGAGAAAATTTCTTCCGCTGCCGTGGCGTCGTCGAGGCGCACTTTGAGCAGCGTGCGCGATTCGGCGTTCATCGTGGTTTCCCAGAGCTGCTCGGGATTCATTTCTCCGAGGCCCTTGAACCGCGTGATGGTGAAGTCCTTTTTGGCGTCTTCCAAGATGTAGGACAAAACGTCCGAGGCCTTTTCCTTCACTTCCTTGTCGCCGTTGCGCGTCACGGTGAAGGGCGGATGATCGAATTCGCTGATGAGCTTGGCGGAGGTGCGCAGGCGCTTGTATTCGGGAGTCGAAGCGAAGGCCCAGTTGATTTTTTTATCGCCGGGCCGCGCCGAGCTGCCCGGGATCAGCAAATCGTAAAGGCTGTGCTCCTCGTCGTAGACGATCTTCGGATCGATGTCGAGCTTGGTCTTGGCGATGGCCTTGACGAGTTTTTCCAGAGCCTTCTTGTCCTCGAAGTCGGTCTTCTTTTCAAAGTCGCTGGCGGCCAGCAAGTCCACAAGCTGCGGCTCGCGCAGCTTGCGCGCCATCTTTTCCGCGGCGGAGGCGTACTGCTGCACGTTCAGGAGGAATTTCGTGAGCGCCGGACCCTGAATCGCTGCGCCTTCCTTGGGTTTCACGACGTGATCTTCGGTCGCGCGGGACATCAGCTCGTGGTTGAATTCGTCCTCGTCGCGGATGTAGCGGTCCATCTTGCCACGCTTCACGCGATACAGCGGCGGCTGCGCAATGTAGATGTGCTCGCGCTTGATCAATTCGGTCATGTGCCGGAAGAAGAACGTGAGCAGCAGCGTGCGGATATGGCTGCCGTCGACGTCCGCGTCGGTCATGAGAATAATTTTGTGATAGCGCAGCTTCGAGATGTCGAAATCATCCTTGCCGATGCCCGCGCCGAGCGCCGTGATGATGGCGCGAATTTCCTCGTGGCCGAGCATTTTGTCGTAGCGCGCTTTTTCGACGTTTAGAATTTTCCCCTTGAGCGGCAGGATGGCCTGGTACTTGCGATCGCGCCCGCCCTTGGCCGAGCCGCCGGCCGATTCTCCCTCAACGATGAAAAGCTCGCAGCGCGCGGGATCACGTTCCTGGCAATCGGCGAGTTTTCCCGGCAGGCCGCCCGAATCCATGGCGGATTTGCGCCGGGTCAGCTCGCGCGCCTTGCGGGCGGCTTCGCGGGCGCGCGCTGCGTCAATGCACTTGCCGACGATGCGGCGCGCGACGGTCGTGTGCTTATCGAAATACTCGCCCAGCTTTTCATTGATCAATTGCTCGACGGGGCCCTTGATGTCGCTGTTCAGCTTGCCCTTGGTCTGGCCCTCGAACTGGGGTTGCGGCAATTTCACGGAAACAACCGCGACGAGCCCTTCGCGCACGTCGTCACCCGTGATGGTGACTTCATCCTTCTGCTCCTTGAGCATGTTCGAGGCGGAAGCGAAATTGTTAATGGTGCGCGTCAAGGCCGACCGGAAGCCGGAAAGGTGCGTCCCGCCATCCACCGTGTTGATGGTGTTGGCGAAGGCGTAGACGTTTTCCGTGTAACTGTCGTTGTATTGCAGCGCGATTTCGATCTCCACCGTGTCTTTCTTGCCTTCCATGTACACGGGAGAATCGTGCAGCACCTGCTTGCCCTTGTTCAGGTGCTTCACGAACTCGGCGATGCCGCCGGAGAAGCGGAACTCCGCGGATTTATCGCTGCGTTCATCGGTCAGCGTGATTTTCAGGCCCTTGTTCAGAAAGGCCAGCTCGCGCAAGCGCTGCGCCAGAATGTCGTAGCTGTACTTGTGATTCTCAAAAATCGAAGGATCGGGATGGAAGGTGATTTTCGTGCCGGTCTTGCGCGTTTTCCCGGTGCTCTTCAGCTTAGCCTTGGGCTTTCCCTCGTTGTAGGTCTGCTCCCATACTTCGCCGTCACGCCAGATTTCCAGTTCCAGCCAGTCGGAGAGCGCATTCACCACGGACACGCCGACGCCGTGCAGTCCGCCGGACACTTTGTAGGTGTCGCTGTCGAATTTCCCGCCGGCGTGCAGAACGGTCATCACGACTTCCGCCGCGGCCTTCTTCTCCGTGGCGTGCATGTCCACCGGTATGCCGCGGCCGTTGTCCGTCACCGTGACGCTGTTATCCTCGTGCACCACGACGTTGATTTCGTCGCAGTGTCCCGCCAGGGCTTCGTCGACGGAATTGTCGACGACTTCCCACACCAGATGATGCAGCCCCATCTCGCCCGTCGAGCCAATGTACATGGCCGGACGCTTGCGCACGGCTTCCAGGCCGCCCAGCACCTTGATCGATGCGGCGTCATAGCGGTGTTCGGTTCCATTTCCGATTGAAACAGCTTTTTCTGCCATAGTGTGCGTGCTCCTGCGGATTCATAAAGGGGAAAGGCGCTGTCTTTTTGTTGGCGGGCTTAGCACTTCGCTTGTTGCGCTCTGTGCAAACAAAATACCCGCAACGACCGAATCGACCGTTCACGGCGAGCCATTCGCGGCGAGCCGTCGCCTTACCCTGTGGCCCTCGGCTACTGCATACAGCCGGAGCTCGAAGGGTTGCTGCTCCATCCCGTCCGGTTTCCGATCGCGCGGAAGCGGACGCGGCGAAGACTGCTTTCCTCCAGGCCTCGAGCGTCCCGCATACTCTGGCGCGGGCATGCAAAACAGGGGCGCTGCGAACCTGGCCGACGTGCCGTACTGGAGGAAACTAAATGACTGTCTGACCGAAAATATTGTAACCCAAACGGGCCAGTTTCTCAAGGCGAATTCGACCCTCGCAAAGAAGATATCGCCTTTATTTTCAATTTGATGCAGCTATATCCACTACACGTAGCGAAGTAAGCCGGCGGAAAAATCATAGCGAAGTTTTGCGTGCAATTCTTGGTTCAAAATCGAGGACTCAAATGCGCATGGGCATGATCACGTAGCGGTACCGGTACGCCTCATCGGCCAGCGGGCGCATCTGTCCGGCAGATTGTTCGTCTTTTAGTTCGAGGCTGATGGGTCCTTCGGGCGCGGCAGCTAGAAAATCGATCATGTACTGGGCGTTGAAGCCAATGGCCAGCGGCTCGCCTGTAAATTCTTTTTCGATGGTTTCTTTTGCTTCGCCGTATTCCGGGCTGGACGCGGAAATCTCGATGCCCTCTTTGGAAACGGAAAGTTTCACCGCGTGGGAACGCGTGTCGGCAAGCTGCGCGACGCGCTTCACGGCGTCGTTCAATTCTCCGCGCTCGATCACCACCTTGCGATTGTTGTCCCGCGGCAGGACAGCTTCGTAGTTCGGAAACTGTCCGGTGAGCATTCTGGAAATCAGCAGGCGTTCGCCGGCGCGAAAAAAGAGGTGGCTTTCGTCCAGAGCGAATTCGATTTCGGCGTCTTCCCCCGCTTCGTTTGCCAGACGCTGCACTTCCGCCAGGGCCTTCTTAGGGACCAGCGGGCGCACTTCCCGGGTCAAACCTTCAAATTTGTGATCGATCTCGACTACGGCCAGCCGGTGGCCGTCGGTCGCAACCATGGCGATGTTTTCAGGTTTAAGCAGGAGCAGCGCGCCATTCAGCGTGTAGCGCGACTCTTCGTTGGAGATGGCGAAGGCGGTGCGCGCAATCAGCGATGACAGTATTTTCGCGGGAATTGTCGCGATGGTGTGCGGGAACGATGGAATGGCCGGAAAATTGTCCTTGGACATTCCCACCATTTTGTAGGTCTTGCGATCGGCCAGGATCTGCACCCAATGATTTTCGAGCAGCTTGAAACGGATTTCCCCCTCCGGCAGGAGCCGCACGAGTTCGAGAAGTTTTTTCGCCGGGATGGTTCCCGCCCCTTCTTTTTTCACTTTGGCTTCGCACGAGGTGCGGATGGAAAGCTCCAGGTCCGTGGCGGTCAGTGTGATGTGATTGCCGGAGGCTTCGCACAGGATATTGCCGAGGATCGGAATGGTGGTCTTCCGCTCGACGACTCCCTGCGTCAGGCTGAGCTCCTGGAGCAGGTCGAATTTTTTCACACTGAATTCCATCGCTGGATTTCCTCCGCTGGAAGGGACAAAGACTACTGCTACTGCGAAGGGCTACTGTACCCTGTTTTGTAGGAACGATAAAGTCCGTAGTAGTAGTCGTCGCTGTGGAAATGAGGAAAAGGCGCATATCGCGCGGCAGGGATGCGTTTGGCCTGTTCAATCCGAAACACTCAAATCAAGGATCGCTCGGATAAATCGCCGCGAACGCCTCCGCAAGGTGTACTGCCCACAAAATTTTCCTCTGCCACATCGAGCGTTGCACAGGATGAACACAGCATTATGCTCAGGATTTCAACACAGGATTTTTAAGTAGGACGGGCCTTCAGCCTGTCGGTTTAAATTGTCGCCGGGCACAAAACGAAACCCAGCAAGCTGAATCCTGTCCTACTAAGTGTAGTTTGGAGAAATCGGAAGTTGTGACGGAATGGCGATCAGCCGAACGAATCCATCAGCTTGTTGATCGTGCGGTTCAAATCCTTGTCGCTGCGCCGCAGCGCGTCGATCTTGTTGATCGAGTGCAGGACCGTGGTGTGGTGCTTGCCTCCGAATTGGCGGCCGATTTCCGGCAGAGACGCGGAGGTGAGTTGCTTCACCAGGTACATGGCAACCTGCCTGGGGAAGGCGATGGCCTTGGTGTTGGAGCGGACTTTCAAATCCTGTTCGCGCAAGCCGAACTGCTCGCCGACTTTTTTCTGGATCAGGTCGATGGTGATGCGCTTTTCCTGCGTGGCGATAATATTGCGCAGAACCTGCTGCGCGGTCACCAGATTCAGGATGGAGCCGGTCAGCGAGGCATAGGCAATCAGGCGCGTCAGTGCGCCTTCCAGCTCCCGCACGTTGGACTTGATGGCGCGGGCGATGTACTCGGCCACATCATCGGGAATCATGACGTGTTCGTTCTCCGCTTTTTTCTGGAGAATCGCGATTTTGGTTTCCAGGTCGGGCGGCTGAATGTCCGCGATCAGGCCCCACTCGAAACGCGAGCGCAGGCGCTCTTCGATGGCGGAGATTTCCTTCGGCGGGCAATCGGAACTGATCACGATCTGCCGCTGCAGATCGTAGAGCGCGTTGAACGTGTGAAAGAATTCTTCCTGCGTGCGTTCCTTGCCGGCGATGAACTGAATATCGTCCACCAGGAGAACATCCACGGAGCGGAACCGATCGCGGAAACCGATCATGCGATCGAAGCGCAGCGAATTAATTACTTCATTGGTGAATTTTTCGGCGCTGATGTAGGTGAGCCGCGCCGCCGGGTTGCGCTTCTTGATCGTGTGTCCGACCGCCTGCATCAAATGCGTCTTGCCCATGCCCACCCCACCATAGAGAAACAGCGGATTGTAGGCCTTCGACGGCTGTTCGGCGACTGCCTGCGCGGCCGCGTGCGCAAATTGGTTCGAGGCGCCGACGACGAACGAATCGAATTGATAGCGCGGATTCAGTTGATGATCTACGGAATCGAAATCCAGGCGCGTCTGCTTCAATGGATTTCCCGCCGGAGCGGATTCGTTTTCCGTGCACATGAATTCGAGGTGGGTCTCGCTCATGCCCACTTCAGCCAGCACGGCTTGCAGGAGCTCGCCATAAGTCTCCGTCAGCCGTTTCCGGAAAATCCGGGACGGCACGCGAACCACCAGCTTTCCGTTTTCGGTTCCTTCTTGGCGAGTGGGGCGAAACCATGTGGCGAAGCTGTGCGGGTTGACCCGCCGTTCCATATGCTGCAAAATTTTTTCCCAAGAATTCATTGCTCGAAAACCCCTCAAGAGAGCGGAAATAGCCCCGGCCAGTTATTTCCACGCCTGTGGAAAAACTGTGGAAAATACAGCCACAAGAGCCTCCTTGCGGCTGCTGTCAGTTTCTGGGTTGACCCCGTGACCTTACTCCCCTTCATCCGACCGGCCCGAGATGGGCCCGTTACTCGGTATGCTAACTTTCGGTCCGCGTCACGGCGTCCACAGAGGTGCCAGCTACTGCGCTGGTCTTCCTAAGACGAGGGTGGATTCTCGCCGAACGTACGCCACCCGGCAAGCGGAAATTTCGTAAGACTCAGCCGACCTCCCACAGAACATTCACAGGTTTTCCACAGGGGCTTAAGTTACAGAATATAAAGCCTTTGATGGACGAACGTACACGGATTGCTGTAGGTCGCAGCAGCCGGTCACGACCCGTGTCTGGCCCCGGTTTATCTTCCGCGTTAATTTCCAGGCGAACGAGAACGCGGGCATGATTACGGACAGGTAAATCTTACTGTGGAACTTTTTCCGGTTTCGGAAATTCGTAGATTCCCTGCGGGTCGGAGCCGATCAACAAACGGCCGGGCTCCACGACGATTTGAGAGCCCTCCAGGCGAGCCCCATTCGGCAAATATGTCCGGAAACTCGCGATTCGCTGGCCGTCCTTATCGAAGCGCATCAGGAGGGTTCCAATGGCGACCCAGAGCTCCTGCGTGTCGGGATCGACGCCCACCGCGGTGATGATGCGGTGGAGAGAGGGGATTGTCTCCTGGGAGTCTTCCGACCGCGCAATGGCCTTGCGGGCGGCCTGGGCGGCAGGCTCGAATTCCAGGGTTTTGAGCGAAATCTCCATGGCCAGGTATCCAACGTGGTCGAATTTTCGAACCGTCGGTTCCGGCAGGTAATCGAACGCAAAATAGTTATTACCCTGAGTGTCAGCGACGAGGTGGCCGAAGTTCACTTGCGTGTTCACGTCGGGGCGGTCGGCGATTTCCTCGCGGTCGCCGTATTGGCGCACCACTCTTCCGCCGAGGTCGTAGGCCGTAACCAGTTGCTCTGTGTCAGGGCTGGCCACGGCGAATTCGTCGCCGGGCAGAAATACGACCGACACCGGCAGAGACATGGGAACCATGGAGGAAAGAACTCCGCTGGCGGAATAACTTTTCACGGCGCCCGCGCCACGATCGCAGACTACCACGCGGCCGGCGTGATCCACATCGAATGATTCGCCGTACACAATCGCGGCGCCCTTGGCCGCGGCCCCGGATAGACTGGGAACCTGGCCGATTTGCTTTCCGGTGGAGTCGTAAATCAGAACGGCTGGAGCGGGCGCGGTGAGGACATAATAATTTCCATCCGGGCCGCGGTGGATTTCGCGAAAGCCGGCGCCGACGTCGCGAAAAACGCGGCGCTTGGCGACCAAGTCGCTCTCATATTGGTACGGCTCTTGCGCGCGAGCGGGCAGGGAGCAAAACAAAACCAGCACGGCGGTCAGGGAGACCACGGCACCAGCCGGATACGCACGTTGCATGATCAGTTTGCCTCAGTCGATTCGGAAGCGCAGCCGCTCGATGCCGCTTGCGTGGCCTGTGGTTTCATCCACGTCAATCAGGACGCAATTCATCTGGATATCGCCTGTAGCCACCTCGAAGCGCGCCGGCTGCCCATTCAGGAACCGCCGCAATATCGAGGTTTTATCCATTCCGATGACGCCGTTGTGCGGCCCAGTCATCCCCACGTCGGTCTGATACGCGGTTCCCCCGGGCAGCACGTGTTCGTCGGCCGTGGCTACATGCGTGTGCGTACCGATCACCGCTGACACACGCCCATCCAGATACCACCCCATGGCTTCCTTTTCGCTCGTCGTTTCTGCGTGAATGTCCACGAAGATCACGCGGACATTTGTTGGGATGCGGGCAAGCTCTCGATCGGCTGCCCGGAAGGGACAATCATTTGAGGACATGAACACGCGCCCCTGCAGGTCCAGGACCGCGTAGGGCACTCCGTTGCGCGCCGTGCCCACGTACAGGCCTGAGCCGGGGTTTCCCTCCGGGAGGTTCGCCGGCCTGACCAGGCGGGGATGCTGGGGGATGTATTCCAGTATCTCTTTGCGATCCCAGATGTGATTCCCTCCGGTCAGGACTTCGATGCCGGCCGCGAATAATTCCTCGGCAATCCGCGGCGTAATACCGAACCCCGCCGCGGAATTCTCCCCGTTGGCGATCACCAGATCAACTTGGCGCGATTCCACAATATCGGCAAGCCGGCCGGCCACAATTTCGCGCCCTGGCGAACCGACGATGTCGCCGATAAAAAGAATTCTCATGTGCTCACTTTGCCGGGCTCAAGGCCCGTACTCATCCTGTACTCAGCGCGTCCGCGGCCTTCGTTTTCCTGCTCGACGCGCGTTCCAGGAATGCCTGGTTCCACAAAAAATGGAGCGGTCCACTTCGCCGTGTGGAGCTCGATCCTGAACCACCTGTAAAAAGTGGGCGCCCTGCGCCGGCCGTTAGGCTTTCCCGCCGCGAACCGAAATCCGCCGCGGGCCATGCACACAGGCCGTCTGACTCGGGCACCCGGAGGTTCAGTATTGGTTCAAAAGATCGTCGCGTCCAGCACCTGCGTTGCAGGCCAACTCCAGATTTCATTCTAGCAAATCCGGTCAGCGGCCGAAGGGGTAGCCCGGCACGAGGTTTCCAACGGCGGTCAGAAGTGGAAACGAATTGGATGTCCCACGGCACCGGGAGGAATCAGACGCGAGACGCCGGGATGGTTTTACGCACACCCTTCGCGGGAATCAGGCGGGTGGAATTCAGGATAAAGGTAAGTTCCGAGGTGACGTGGATAAAAGCTGCCAGCAAAGGGTTGAGAATACCGGCTGCGGCTAGGACGATCCCGATGCCGTCAACAATCAATGTGCCGGTAAAATTCTGATAAATAACCCGGCGGCATTGGCGGGCAATGCGGATGGTGTCCACAAACTTCTGCAAATCGTTCCCTATCAGCACGATATTCGCGCTTTCGCGTGCGACATCGGTTCCTGAGCCCATCGCTACGCCGACACTTGCCTGCATCAGCGCAGGTGCATCGTTGATTCCATCGCCAACCATTGCCACGGTGTAACCTTCCCGGATCAATTCCCGGACTTGGTCCACTTTTTGCGACGGGAGCATTTCTGCACGGAGTTCGTCGACGCCCAGAACCTTCGCCGCAGATTCAGCGGCATTTCGAACGTCGCCGGTCAGAAGAATCGTTTTCAAGCCTAGGGACTTGAGTGCCGCAATCGCGCCAACGGCTTCCGGACGTAGAGTATCTCCGATTCGAATCGTTCCCAGGAACCGGCCGCCGTCCGCTACCCCGACCTCGGCCCCGGGCGTTCCAGTAGCCCCTTCCAATATGGCGACTCCCCGCTCCAATAGGAACGGCCGATTCCCAACGACGATTTCGCTTCCGTTCTGAAACGCAACTACGCCCTTTCCCGGAGCATATTCGAAGCGATCCGGATCTTGCCAAGCGTAATTCAGCTCCCGGGCTTTGCTCAGGATTGCTTTTCCAACTGGATGTTCGGAACGGGATTCGGCTATCGCAGCGGCGACCAGCAATTTTTCTTGGCTTACCCCATGAGCGGGGCAAATCTCGAGCACGTCCACAGTTCCGTAACTCAAGGTTCCGGTTTTGTCGAGGACGACCGAATCGGCTCGCGAAAGAACTTCCAGATAGAGCCCGCCCTTGATGATCGCACCCTTTTGGGCAGCCTGGCCGATCGCTCCAAGTACTGCGAGCGGCGTGCCCGCAGCGATGCCGCAGGCGCCCGCGACGATCACGACAGAAATCGTCGAACGGATATTGTGCGTGATGAGGAAAGTAAGAGCGGCGGCTCCGAGGGCGAAGTACACCAAGTAACCTGCTAATCGGTCGGCAGTTTTCTGAATTGGTGCGCGCGATTTCTCCGCGCGTTCCACTTCCTCGATGATCCTTCCGAAGGTCGTATCGCGCCCCAATCGTTCCACGCGAATCTCCAGTGCGCCGGATTGATTGATCGTGCCCGCGTAAGCTCCGGAACCTGGAATTTTCTCTACGGCCAACGATTCACCCGTTATGGCCGCCTGATCCACGAACGAATCGCCTGATACTACTATTCCATCCACGGGGATGCGTCCGCCTGGCCGTACCAAGACGGCATCGCCCGGGCGTACCTCATCGATCGGGCAATCCAACCAATTGGTGCCGCGGCGCACCGTTGCCGTGTTCGGTAGCAGATCGACCAGACGCTGGATTGCATTGCGCCCGCGGCCAACGGTGAGCCCTTCGAGAATTTCCGCGGCCGAGGACGAACAAGGTGATCACAAGCGCTGTGAACGTCTCTTGGATGGCCAAGGCGGCTACGATGGCGATAGCCATCGATAACTCCATCGTCATGCGGCTGTGCACAATGTTGTCAAACGCTTCGCGGTAGATCGGATATCCGCCAGCGACCGCACAGGCCGCGCCAATAATCGTGATGTAAGGAATAGACGAGCCACGCGCGAACCAAACTACACCTGCCGCAATGGCGACAAACACCACGCGGCTGAGATTCGGCCAGTTGAGTGGATTCTGGTGACCCTGCTCGTCGGGGTCTTCTTCCGCGTGAGCGGAGGCAAGGATTTCACGCTTTGCGGGCAACGCGTCGCCGGTGTGGGCCTTGCCGGCACTTGGATGCACCATAGTTTGCCTCCTCGTTATGCCTGCGATGTCGCGGATGTCACGCGTCGGTTGAGTTCGAGCCAGATCCCCACCACGTGCCGGACCTGTCGTTAGCGCTCACGGGCATCCACGTGTGTTTGTGCCATCTCCAGCCAACGGTCGGCATCAGCCGGTGCTTCACATAATCGCGCGAATAGCGGACGCGGAAATGGCGCCAGATGAGCCGAGCGATGCGCTCGGTGGTCCAAACCGGCGTGTCGAATCCATGGGCCGCCGGGCCCTGCGCGAGGAGGCTGGGTAGACGCGCCAGTTTGTCTCGCGCCAGCTTCGGGCGGGGGCCTCCGGTTTTCGGACGGCGGCGCAGACCCTGCTCCCCATGCAAACGATATAATGCAGCCCACCTTTGAACGGATTGTTTGCAGACGCCCAGAGATCGGGCAATCGCAGCGGCGGATTCGCCGCGCTTCAGGCGCGCCACGGCGGCTATCCGGCGAGCTTCTAACTTCTTTGCATCGCGCTTCGCATAGCCCAGGTGGATTGGCATATTCCGGCTCCTACTGGTAGGAACTTGTCTTTCATCCGACGTCCTGATAACGAAGATTCAATTCATCCCATGTTCCAGGACCCGAGAACCGAGATGCTTGGAACTACTTGGGCCCGGGCGATCGCTCCAGGGAGCAATCGCCCGAGCCCGTAACCTACTTGTTAGAAATGGAAGCCCAGTTCTACGGTCTCAGTGCGCGGCGTAACGTAATGGGTTCCGCTAAAGGTGGAGAGGAAGTTATACAACGACAATTTGTTCGTCAGGTTGATGACCGTGAAGCGGAGGCTCCACTTGTAACGGTCTCCGTTAAATAGATTGTCGTGGCCCACGGCTAGATCGAACAGGCTGCGCGGCTGGATCCGCTGCGGATTGTGATCGTCATTCTCGGTGCCTGGCGCGGGCACTTTGACGAGGTTGGATCCAAACTCGGACGCGGGACAGAAAGTGGGTAAAGGCGACGTTATGGTAGCGCCCACGCCGTTGCAGGTGAAGCCAGCCTGGAACTCCTGGTCTGCAGTTAAAGGCAGTCCGGTAATGCCATTGAACATACCTATGTCTCCCGAGGGAATCGTGACGCCAGGCGGCGGGGCTCCTCCATCGGCAGCCGAGGTGGTAAATCCACAGGTCGCCGTTGCCGCCAGGCAAGGTACCGCGCCAGCCACCAGCCCGCTGTCGTACCTCCAATTGAAGCCGAGCCATGGACCCCGCTTAAACGGTTGATACTGAATGTGCGTCGTCTGGTTGAAGATTTCATCATGGTCGATGCGAAATACGCCCGGCGGCTGAGGCGGCGCAATTCCGCTAACGGTTGGAGGGAAGAACCGCGCAGCAACGTGCGAAAGCACGATGAATGCGGTCAACCCATGATATTCCGGGAAGCTTCCGCGAACCGCAAAGCCCGGAATCTTGGAACTCGCCCACTCGATGGGAAGAAAAATGGGAGTGGCGCCGAAGATATTGAAATCGTAGGCGTTGTGTGTGTACTTCCAAATGTACTCGCCGCTCAAAACGAAATGTTTCCCGAAGGCCTGTTCCAGTCCGGCGTGAAATTCATTGCGAAAACCGGGCGTCAGAGGTGAGGCCGTGCAGGCGAAGCCCTGGGCGACGGTCATGATCGCATTGACTACAGGATTGGTGCACCCCGTGCCTGACAGGATCAGGTCCTCATTGAACGGACTTTCCATGGTGCGGGCATAGGAAACTCGCAGCACGGTATTCGTCTTCTTGATGTTATAGGCGATCCCCACGCGAGGCTCCGCCTGTTTGGTCCTGGCCTGAAGTCCGTTATAGAAATCTCCGCGGAGCCCTAGATTAAAGGTCCACGGCCCCTTTGTGATGGTGTCCTGCGCATAGAGCGCGATCTCCTTTACATCGGTATGGCCGTTGAAAGGGTATTGGGTCTGATTTGGGTCCGTCGCGGTGTTTGTGAGGTCGTAAGGCCCCAGCGTACTACAGATAGCGTTTGTCGGATCCGGGCAGCCGAGCCCGGGGAGAAGGCCGGGATTCACAATTCCAAACGTGTCGTGCTCGGTTAGGAATGTGTGTTGATAAACGGCCCCGACTTTAATGTTGTGAATGCCTTTCACGTAGGACACGTCCGTGTGAACGCCTGCGTTGGTCAGGAACCTGAGTTGATTTACGGTTTCATCCTGAAGGTCCCCAATATCGGAGAAAGGATTGTTGCTTGGATAGTAGTTGTATTGGTCGTGCCGCACGTAAGCGCCGATGGTGAACACGGCATTCGTACTCAGCAGGTGCACCCACGTCGGCGCAACGTTAAACGTCCTTATTTGCGAACGCTGGTCGGTCGGTCCCAGGGGACTACCGGTAAGGGGATCCAGAATGACGGAACCCGCGGCATACTGGGGTCCACTGCACAATGCGGATAGCGCCGTGCAGATTTGGAGCTGCTGGTCCCAGGTGTTGGGGTTTTGGAACCAGGAACGCGTGAATTGCAAATTGACTTGGAGCGTGTCCGTATCGGAGAACTTGTAGTCGAAGCGGTTGAAGGCGTTCTCTTCGTTTCCCTTATCGTGCAGAGTTGCGTACTCCGGACCGTCCAGGAAGCGTCCGGTGTTCAAGCCGCTGACGGCAATATATTCTCCCCACTTCGGGCCGCCCCAACCCATATCGAAGGCGACGTTTCCGGTGCCAAAGCTTCCGTAGGAGGTCGTCACGCTGCCCGTTGGCTGGGTGAGGCCGAGCCCCGAGCGGGTGGTAACTTTGACGACCACGCTGGTCTTGCCGCCATACTCAGCCGGCGGCGCTCCCTCGATTACCTCCATGGATTGAACGGAGTCCTCGGGAATTTGATTCGAAAAAATCTTGCTCTGCTGGTCGGTGATGGGTTGGCCGTCCACGGAAAACGAATTCTCGGCATGATCCCCGAGACCGTGAAACAAACCGTTCGAATCCGCGGTGATCCCCGGAGCGGAAAGTGTGATCAGCGAACTGACGGAGGAAGAGGGGCTTTCGAGCGGTAGTTCCTCGAACAAATTGCGGTCCACGTCCGTGTGCTCGGTGGGCGTATTCTCGAGCAAATCCACCCCCGACGCTTCCACGGTAACCGAACTCGTGGCTCCGGCGAGGCTCAAGACGATTTTCAGGTTTGTCGGCACGGAAGAGTCAACATCAACATCCTGAGCGAAGGGATTAAATCCGGAAACGTTTGCACTAAGGTGATAGGGATTAAAAGGAACGTTTGCGAAGCTGAAACTTCCCGAGTTATCCGTGGTTGTCGTCCGGTCGTAGCCGCTGACCGGATTATGGATTTCCACCGTGGCCTTCGGAACCACGGCGCCGGTTTGGTCCGTGACCGTTCCGGAAATGGACGCCGAGTTTTGCGCGCGAACTGATTGAGGCAGAGCGCACACGCACAGACAGAGCAATACCAATACAAACGACCTCGAAATATAACGAATCATTGCGTCTCCTTATGATTTGCAGCCCAATGGGCTGATGGGGCAGATGCTGGGAAGAAATAATTTCAAAGCCTCCGCGCTACCCGTCGCGGAGTTTCTAATCGACTGAGGATTTCGTGCTGCGGATAATGTTCAGAGAGGAGGCGCGCGCGGAGCGGTTTGCGAAAAGACGGGACCCGTCGCCGGAACACTGTCTTCGGGCAACGGCAAGGAGCCGAGCGGCTTCAACAATGACACCGACGGCGCAATTCGCGGCTGCACCGGGGTTTGGTGGCCAAGATGGCAGTACGGACAATGCGAGTCGTCGCTCAGGCCCTGGTGGTTCCAATCGCTGACGACGCCGGTGGCGAAGACCAGCAGGACGACCAAAGTCAGGGAAACTCCAAGTATTCGAATGGTCTTAGAGAATGCCGCGCCGGACTTCATGTACATCTCTCCTCGTTCCCCTAGGGGAATGCGCCGTTGTAACTGGCCAGGGGTTGCCGCCCAAATAGCATGGCGTGTGCGCTCGTCCGATTTTTCGGGGCAGCGCATCATGGCGAGAATCAGGGGAGATCCGATTGTTTATGCGGCGGGAGGAGCGCGGGGCGTAGTTTGCGAAAAGACGGGGCTCGCGGCTGGAAGCGCGTCCTGGAGCAACGTCGCGGAGCCAACAGGTTTCAGCAGCGACACGGACGGAGCGACCACGAATTGCACCGGCGTCTGATGGCCCAGGTGACAATACGGGCAATGCGAGTCGTCGCTCGGCCCCTGGTGATTCCAATCGCTGACGACGCCGGTGGCGAAGACCAGCAGGACGACCAGCGTTAACGAAACCGCGAGTACGCGAATTGTGTTGCGCACGTTCAATTTACTAGATCCGGAGAAGGACACCAAAATCCCGGACATAGTAACCCGATCTAGCACCTACGTAAAGCGCTGGAAGACTGTATGTTTCGATGACTCCAACTATTCACCTAGGAACTGGGGCGCGGGCCCAGGCAGAAAATCGATTTGCGAAAGCAGCTTTACGATTTTCTTATGGGCCCGGCTCGGCTTCGATTGGGGTCGTGCCCCAATCAGGGGATGGCGTCAAATACCATCAGGTGCGCTTGTTCGGTGATCCAATCGTGAATCCCGTATTCCGTCGTCGGCATGAGTTCGACGAGGTGCTCCGGGACCGCCGCATAATACCGCTTCATTTCCGGAATCCAGATGCCGGACTTGGCGATCGCTCCGGTGGGCACTTTCCCGAGCATGCGGAAATGGTTGGGGTCGTCCTCGTGGAAGACAGCTAGGTTTCCCGCGCTCCCGGAGAAATAGACCCGGCCGCTGGGTTGGTCATAGAAAATTTCGTCGCCACCGCCAGGGGCATCCAGAATTTGAACGACCTTGCCCGTGTCGGTATTCATCACAACTAATTTTCCGGGCTCGACGGTGTGCCCGCCTCCGAGCCGGCTCCCCAGGAGCAATCGGTGGTGCTCCGTGTCGAGGGCCGCCACGTGAGGCTGCGGACCGCCGGTGATCGGCCAAATCGAAATGATGGCGCGCTTTTCGGTGTCCACGACCTTAACGACGCTTTGCCCGTTCACCACATCGCCCATTCCCGCGTACAGCCGGTTCGAGGCCGGATCGAGCGCGATCGCGGCCGGTTCTTGACCGTCCATCTTGATGCTGCCGATCAACTTGCACTCATGGGTGTCGACGATCTCGATCGACGCTGCCTTGCTTCCCTCGCTGCGGGTTCGGACCGCGACGTAATAGAGACCTTTTGCGGTGTCGAACGCGGCATTGTCCGGATCCCGTCCCGGAGCATCCTTTCCACCCGTAAGTGCGATTGTCTTGGTGACCTCGAAGGTCGTACCGTCGATGGCCACGACGGTGTTATTTCCCAGGTCGACCCAGAGGGTGTCGGTGGCCGCATTAAAGAAGGGCTTGCGGGGGTTTCCGGCAACTTTGGTCACGTGGATTACCTTGCCAGCCTTCATATCCACGACCACGATTTCCTGATTGTTCTCCGCGGACAAAAACAAATGCTGATTCTTGAGATCGTAACTAAGGTGGTCCATGTAACCTTCCGTTGGGATGGGGATCGTCTCGACCAGTTGCAAAAGGCCCGACATGCGTTCCATCGGCAATTGCCGGTTGACGTAATCCTTCGGCAACGCCTGGCTCCTGGCATTGGCCGCGAACGGGATGGACAACAACACTAAGAAAATTGACTTCGGAATATTGCGGAACATTGTTTCTCCTTTTTTTAAATGCTTATGAATGGCAGCCTGACCGAAGCGTCGGCAGACGCTGGGAATATTTTCCACTCCCAGCCTGAAAAAAACGTGAACCCAATAGGAACGAACTATCGCGCGAAGTCGTTCAGAGGGGTGGTGAACGGGGTGACGTTCGGAAGCAGGCGGGCCCGCCAGACAGGAGAAAGACTTCTGGCGCGGGCAGCGAAGCGATGAGCCTCAGAATGCACGCCGGGGGAGCGGCTTGTAAATGCGACGGCGTCTGATGGCTGAGGTGGCAGTAAGGACACCGGGCGTCGTCTTGCGGACCGTTATGACTCCAGTCGCTGACGACGCCGGTTGCGAATACGAACAGCGCAACTAGAGCGAGGGCAATCCCGAGGGTGCGAATTGTTTTTCGCGACTTCATTCTTCCGAATTCGACAAAAATAGCGAAGCTTGTTTCATGATAGCTTGGGGTGAAGCGCGAGTAAAGTTCCCCCCGCACTCTATCCCCAGGACGCATCCGCCGTTTCGCTACACTTGCAGGACGTCTCCCGGTTTCGCGACCATTTCGTACAGCACCGGGTTCACGAAAAATCCGAGGAACAAGCGCGAAATCAGTCCTGCGACGATGACGATCGCGAACGGTTTCTGGGTGTCCGATCCGATGCCGGTGGAAAGCGCCGCCGGCAGAAGGCCGAGGCACGCGACGAGCGCGGTCATCATGATCGGCCTCAGCCGCAGCAGCGCCGCCTCGCGCGTGGCCGTGCGAATGTCACGATTTTCCAGGCGCAGTTTGTTGATGTAGGACACCAGAATGACGGCTGTTTCCACCGATACGCCCATCAAGGCCAGAAGGCCCAGCACGGAGCTGACGCTGAACGGCGTGTGGGTCAGCTTCAGAGCGATCAACGCGCCCACCGGTTCGGTCATGACCACGCCGATCATCACCGTGACGGGGAATTTGAAATTGCCGTAAAGCGCGAAGAGAATCATGAAGATCAGTAGGATCGCCAGAGGGCCGATGAACGCAAACTGCTCGCGCGCGGCGACGTATTCGCTGTACTCGCCGCCCCAATCGAGCCGGTAACCTTGCGGCAGGACCACCGACTGGCGCACCGCGTTTTGCGCATCGCTCACCGCGCGCGCCAGATCGCGTCCCTCGATGCTGAACTGCACGCCGATGTAGCGCGAATTATTTTCTCGATAGATGAACGAGGCGCCGTTGCCCTGGCGAATCGTGGCCAGCTCGGAGATGGGCACCTGTTGTCCGGACGGAGTCGGTACCAGCAGGTTTCCGATCTCGCGCGTGCTGGAGCGATATTCGGGCTTCATCCTTACGACCAGGTCAAACAGTCGCTCGCCTTGAATCACTTGCGTCGCCGCCTGCCCGCCCACTCCTGCTTCGATCACGCCCTCGACGTCCGACACATTAATGCCGTAGCGCGCGATTTTTTCGCGATCCACATCGATCTGCACGCTGGGCTGGCCCAATTCCCGGACCACGGTCAGTTCCGTGAAGCCGGGAACCTGAGAAAGAATGCGCTTGATCTCGACTGCCTTGTTTTCCAGGACCTGTAAATCCTGCCCGTAGATTTTCACCGCGAGCGCGCTCTTGAGGCCGGTGAGCGCCTCGTCCACGGCGTCCTCGGCGGGCTGCGTGAAATTAAAAATCACGCCGGGATAGGCATCCAGCTTCTTTTGCAGGTCTTCGGTGAGTTCGGCTTTGGTGCGGATCGAGCCCTGCGACCACACTTTGTCCTTGTACGGCCGCAGGCCGACATAGAATTCGCAGTTGAAAAATCCGGTGGGGTCCGTGCCGTCGTCGGGGCGTCCGAGTTCCGATCCGACTTCCGTTACTTGCGGATAGGACATCAGGATGTCGCGGATTTGCGGCGCGAACTTAGATGCTTCCTCAAAGGAGATCGTGTACGGCATCGTGGCGCGCACCCACAGCGCGCCCTCATCGAGATGCGGCATGAATTCGCCACCGATGTAGGGAACGAGCAGAAGCGTGGCACCGAAAATAATCGACGCGACAATCATCGTCGTTTTGGGATGGTCCAGGCACCAGTCCAGTTCCCCGGCGTAGATCCGTTTCACCCATTCGTACGGCTTGTTCACTACCTCCTTAATGCCTTTCTTAAACCAGTAGGAGGCCAGCACAGGCACGAGCGTGAGAGTGAAGATCAGAGAGCCCAGGAGGGCGTAGGACATCGTCTCCGCCATGGGAACGAACAGTTTTCCCGAGGGGCCGGTGAGGGCGTAAATGGGAAGGTAACCTGCAAGAATGACCGCGACGGAATAAAAAATGGGCCGGTCCACGTCGCGCGCCGCGGCGGTAATCACTTCGTGCAGCTTGTAATCTTGGCCCGAGCGGTCGGCCAGTTCGCGGTAAATGTTTTCCATCATCACCACGGTGCCATCGATGATGATTCCGAAGTCGATCGCGCCGATCGAAAGCAGGTTGGCGGCGACGCCGCGGCCGTGCAGCAGAATAAAGGCGAAGAGCAGGCTCAGCGGGATCGTCAGCGCCACGATAATTGCGGCGCGAACGCTGACCAGAAAAAAGATGAGCACGATCAGGACCAGCGTCATGCCCACCAGCATGTTGTGCTCGACGGTGTCGATCGTAAGCCGCACCAGGTCGCTGCGATCGTAAAACGGCCGGACTTTTACGTCCGGAGGCAAAATGCCGTTATTCAGCTCCTCCGTTTTTGCTTCCACGCCCTTGAGGACGTTTTGCGTCTGCTCGCCGCGCAGCATCAGGATGACGCCTTCCACGGCGTCGTCGTTTTTCTGGAATCCGAATTCTCCAAGGCGCGGCGCGCTGCCAATGGTAACCTCGCCGATATCGCGCACCAGGACCGGCACGCCGTTGTTATTCCCAACAACGATGTTTCCGATATCCGCGGTGCTGGTCACCAGCCCGAGGCCGCGCACATAGAAGAATTGCGAGCCCTGCGAATAGAAGCCGCCTCCCGCGTTGGAATTGTTGGCCGCCAGCGCCGCCACCACTTGCGGCACGGTGATGTGGTAGCTGTACGTCTTCGCGGGATCGAGCAGCACCTGATATTGCATGACCGTGCCGCCGAGGCCCGAATCATCCGCCACCCCGGGAACGGATTTGTAGGCGCGCTCGACCACCCAGTCCTCAATCGTTTTCAGTTCCTGCGGGCTCCGATCCGGACTTTCGAGGACATAACGGTAGACAAGGCCCGACGGGCTGGACAGCGGCGAAAGGCTGGGCGCCACGCCCGTAGGGAGTTGGACTTCGGACAAGCGTTCGAACACGACCTCGCGCGCAAAATAATCGTCGGTTCTTTCCTGAAACGTCATGATCACGTCGGAAAGGCCATACAGAGAGATGGAGCGCATCACGGCCATGTGCGGCACACCGTTCATCTCGACTTCAATCGGCAGCGTCACCAACCGCTCGATTTCTTCGGCCGCGTGGCCGGGCCACTGCGTGATGACCTCGACCATCGGCGGCGACAAGTCCGGGTAAGCGTCGACCGGCATGCGCTGGAACGACAGGGCACCCGCGATCGTGACGAATAACACCAGCATCAGGACCAGGAAGCGCTGGCGGAGTGCGAATTGAACAAAATGATGAATCATTGTCGGGTTTGCCCCTCGCTCAGCGTTGCAGCGAATTCTGAAATTGCAGGAACAGGCTGCCGTCTCCCACGATCTTGTCGCCCACCTGGAGTCCGGCGGTGACTTGTGTTTTGCCGCCCTGGCTTTCGCCGATCGTCACCATGCGCCTGGCGAATTGATTGGCGCCTGTCTGGATGTACACGTAGGGCATGTTGTCGGCGTCGCGCAAAACCGCGGCATCGGGAATCACCAGCGCTTTTGAAATCGTGCCCGCGCGGACTTCGGCGATCACGTACATATCCTTCTTCATACGTTCGCCGGGATTGGGGGATTCGATGCGCGCCTGGAGAGTCCGAGTCGTTGGATCGAGCGCTGGTGAGATGTATTGAATCTTGCCGCGCACTTCGCCGGGATACGATTCGTTTTTGATAGTCACTTCATCGCCGACGTGCACGTAGCCGACGTCATTCTGATAGATATTGACGAGCACCCACACGCTGCTCATGTCCGAAAGCGTGAAACACTGCGTTGCACCGGCCTGCAGCAGTTGGCCCGGTGAGCACAGGCGCTCGACCACTTCGCCCGCCAGCGGAGCAAGCAACCCCACTTCCGACGTTGGCGGTTTGTTTACCAGGTCGTCCGGATTCGTGATTCCCAGAATCCGGATGGCCTGCTCGCTCGATTGCAGATCGGCATCCGCCTGGGCGCGCGTCGATTCCGCCTGCTCGAGGTCGGCTTCGGCGATGCCTTTGTGCGCCAGGAGGTCTTGATCTCGCTTGTAAACCTTGTCCGCGAGCTGATAGGCGTCGCGGGCTTTGACGTAGGCCGAGCGCAGAACCGAGTAATCGGGACTGGTGACATACAGCATTGGCTGCCCTTGCTTCACTTGCTCGCCCGGCGTGACCAGGACTCGGCTTACGGGGCCGCCGACCTGCGAGATCACCGGCGTCGTCAGGAAGGCGTTGTAAGCGACCGCTCCCGGAAGTCGCAAAGTTCGAATCAACGGCGATTGAGTGACCGTGAAAATCTGAATGTGCGACATCTGATCGGCCGGTAACGTGAAGAGCTCCGCCTTGCTTGCCGCGCTCTCGCTGGTCGAGAACGACGTCATTTGATTGGCCTGTTCGTTCGTGCCCCCGCAGCCAGCCAGTGCCAGGGCGAGGGCCGCGGCGAGGACCACATTCGCCCCGCAGGCGGACCAGCCACTTCGTATACTTCGAATCCGGCACATATCGCTCATCTTCATGGCAAGCTCCTGGTGCCCACGGCCTGGCGCAACTGCTCGAGCGAGGTCATGTAGTCGGCGAGAGCCTGCCGGTACGCAAGCTGGGTCGCGCGATAACTCCGCTCGGCATCGAGGAAATCAAGCAAACTGGCGGCGCCACGCTGGTAGGCGTATTGGCTGATGTCCCGGGATTCCTGAGACTCCTGCAAATAGCCGGACTGGTAGAGCTGCACGACTTCATCGCTGGTATGTAAGGCCTCGTAGGAGTTTTCCACATCCGTGAGTGCGATGGATGCCTGCTCGCTGGAAAGCTCCTGCGACTGCGTAATCGCGTATTGCGTGCGCGCGATTTCGCCCTGGTTGCGGTCGAAGACCGGGAGTTCAATGCTTCCGAACAGCGAAACCGAATTCGCAGCGGCAACGTGGGAGTAATTCACGCTCGCGGTTACGTCGCGTTTGCCATCGGCCTTCGCCAAGCCCAGCTGGCTTTCCGCGGCCGTGACTCCCAGTTGCGCGGCTCGCACGTCGGGGCGCTGGCGGAGCGCCAGGGCTTTCAAGTCGTCTTCGTTCAGCTTCACCGGTTTATATTCGAGGTCACCAACGACTTCGTAATTTTCGGGCACGGATTCATATCCGAGCAGTTGCCGCAGGCTGGCCATCGCTTGGATGCGAGCCAGCTTTGCCGACGAGACATCGGTCTGAAACTGCAGAAGCTGCAGTTTGATCTTCAGGAGATCCCCGCCGCTCATCGCCCCGGCCCTGTTCTGTTCTTCGCTGATGTCCACGGTTTGCTGGAAGCTCTTCAAATCCGTGTCGGCTAATTCGACATTGGCCTGCGCGAGAATCGCGGCGATGAACTGCGACGCGACATTGAACGTCAGCGTGCGCTCGTTGTCGCCGACCTGCGCCACCGTCACTGCCGTCTCGTCCTTTGCCGCTTGCAGGCGATGCTGGCGCTTCTTTCCGCGCTCGAAGAGGTAGCCCACTCCCAGATCGAATTGAGCGTTTTGCTCGAGGTAGCTCGACGTGAAGTCGCTGGGCGAAAATATGGGAAGAAACTGCGAGTCCCCGTTGATTGTCGGATTCGGCCTCAGGTTGGCGGTGATTTCCTGCGCCTGATTCTGCAGGATCATCGTACGCGCTGCCTGAAGCGAATGATTGTGCTTGAGCGCGAGATCGATCGCCTGGTCGAGCGTGACGCGAACGGGCGGGCTCTGCGGCGCGGCTGGTGTCCCGGCCTGTCCCGACGCGCGCGCGGGTGCAAATATCCCCAAAGCCCCTACGATGATCACGGGCCACAACGCCAGGGCCTTACACTTCATACGCATTGGTTTTCTCCTGTGGGGAACGGTCCCTCGAAACTCCCGATTGGGCACCCCGGCGAAATTCAGCGCCGCAAATGCTCAAGAGGCCCGATTGAGTCGATTTCTTTCGAAATGGAAAGTACTTAATTCAAAAGCGCTCGAATTAAGCAGAAGGAGGCGCGCGAGGCGAGGTTTGCGAAAATACAGGGCCGGAGGCTAGAACAGCGTCTTGCGGCAGAGGCAAGGACGCGACCGGCTTCAGCATCGAAACAGACGGCACGGCCACCAGGTGCGCCGGGGTCTGGTGACCCAGGTGGCAATAGGGGCAACGGGCGTCGTCGTTCGCGCCCTGGTGGTGCCAATCGCTGACGACACCCGTAGCGAAGACCATGAGCACGGTGAGAGCCAGGAAGACACCGACGATTCGAAGAGTTTTTTTCACAGTGCAGTTAATCAAACCGAGCTGCCGATGGAACCTGGTGAATACTAACTTGATGTGAGACGTACGTAAAGTGTTGCCCGTTGCAGGTGCGGAGAAAAGAGTAACGGATCTTGCCGACCGCGGCGCGCGGGACTCGCCGCAGCCTGCCTGATTTTGTGTTGGCTAGAGTCAAAACTCAAATCAATGGAGGAAATGCCGCACGCCGCTGAACACCATGGCCATTCCCAATTGATCCGCTGCGGCAATCACGTCCGCATCGCGCACCGAGCCGCCCGGCTGAATTACGGCCGTGGCGCCGGCCTTCCCGGCCTCTTCTACGCCATCCGGAAAAGGAAAAAACGCGTCGGAAGCAACCACACTCCCCGCCAGCGGCAATTGCGCTTTCATGACGGCAATTTTCACGGAATCGACGCGGCTCATCTGTCCCGCGCCAATACCCAGAGTCTGCCCCGTGCGGGCGAAAACGATGGCATTGGACTTCACGTGCTTGCAGACTTTCCAGCCAAAGAGCAGGCCGTCGATTTCCTCGCGAGTGGGCGCGCGGCGCGTCACCACTTTCAAATCGCTTTCGGCGAGCTCATGGGCGTCCTGCTCCTGGACGAGGACGCCGCCCGAAACGCGCTTCACCTGGAGGTTGAATTCCCGGGTTGCCTCATCCCACGCGGGAAGCTGCAGCAAACGCAGATTTTTTTTGGCCGCGAATTTTTGGAGCGCCGCCGGCTCGTAACCCGGCGCGACGATGCATTCCACAAAAAGTTTGGCCACCTCGTCGGCGGTGGCCGCGTCAATCGCGCGATTAAAGGCCAGCACACTGCCGTAGGCCGAAATCGGGTCGCAGGCCAGGGCTTTCACGTAAGCGTCCGCCAGGCTCGCTTGCTCCGCCGTGCCGCACGGATTATTGTGTTTCACAATCACGGCCGCGGGCCGCCGGAATTCCCTGGCCAGTTCAAGCGCGGCTTCGAGGTCCACGAGATTGTTGTAGGAAAGCTCCTTGCCCTGGAGTTGGCGCGCCGCGGCGAGGCCCGTCGCCTCCGAGCCCGCCGGAACGTAAAGCGCCGCGCGCTGGTGCGGATTTTCTCCGTAGCGCAATTCCTGCCGCCGCGCGTAGCCAAAGTGCAGCCGCTGGGGCAGCAGCGGGCGCTCGCCGAGCTCGATCGAACCGCTTGCGGCGGACAGCCGCTCAAGCTCCGTCGCGATCTTGCCGTCATAACGCGCGGTGAGCGCGAAAGCCTTACGCGCCAGCTCCAGGCGTGTCGCCAAAGTGACTTCTCCGCGCTCCGTGATTTCGGCGGCGACGGCGGCGTAGTCGGCAGGATCGGTGACCACCGCAACGCTCTCGAAATTTTTCGCCGCGGAGCGAACCATGGTCGGCCCGCCGATATCGATATTCTCGATCAATTCTTCGGGCGTCAGATCCGGCTTCGCCGCGGTCGCTTCAAAGGGATAAAGATTCACCACCACCAGATCGATGGGCGCAATCTTGTGCTCGGCTGTCTGCTCACGGTCACCCGCATCGCCGCGCCGGAACAGAATGCCGCCATGCACTTTGGGGTGCAACGTTTTCACCCTCCCGCCCAACATCTCCGGCCATCCGGTCAGGTCAGAGACATCGCGCACGGCAATCCCGGTTTCGCGCAGCAGCTTGGCCGTACCGCCGGTGGATACGATCTCGATCCCTCGCGCGGCCAGTTGCCGCACAAAATCCGTAAGCCCACCCTTGTCATAGACACTCACCAGCGCGCGTTGCACGGCCACAGAAGCCTCCGAAGAATGAAAAGAAAACGCCTATTGTATGCGCGAGCGCAAGATTCGAAAAGCGCCATCTCAGTATTCGAGTTTTGACGTTTCAATCGTCACTGCCGACCGTTACACTCTTCGTCCATTACTGGGAGGGTTCTTGTCGTTTGTCGACTTCCTGCTTGGAAAACCTCTGGCTACGTCCGACGAGCGCGCCGAGCAGATCGGGCCCGTTGCAGGCATCCCAATCTTTGGCCTCGATGCGCTGAGCTCCGCGGCGTACGGACCCGAGGCTGCCCTGACCTTGCTTATTCCCCTGGGCGCGGCTGGAGTCGCCTATATCGTTCCCGTCAGCGCCAGCATCATTGTTTTGCTCACGATTGTTTATTTTTCCTACCGTCAGACCATCGCGGCGTATCCCGGCGGGGGCGGCTCCTACACCGTCGCGTCGGAGAATTTGGGACAGTATCCCGGGCTGCTGGCCGCTGCGGCGCTGATGATCGACTATATCCTCACGGCGGCTGTCGGAATATCGGCCGGCGTGGGCGCGCTGGTTTCGGCCGTGCCGGGGCTTCAGCCGCACACCCTGGCGATTTGCCTGTCGATTTTGCTGATCGTAACGATCGTGAACCTGCGCGGCGTTCGGGAAGCCGGCATATTTTTTATGGTGCCGACCTATGCATTCCTCGGCTCGATGCTCGTCGCCATCTTCATCGGCCTTGCGAAGACGGCGTTCGCGGCGGGACATCCCGTTCCAGTCGCCGCGCCGCCTGCAACCGCGGTGACGCCGGCGACCGTCGCAGTGAGCACCTGGCTGCTGCTGCAGGTTTTCTCCAACGGGTGCACGGCCATGACGGGTGTCGAAGCCGTCAGCAATGGCGTGCGCGCCTTCCGGGAGCCGACGGTTCGCAACGCGCAACGGACGCTGACGGTAATCATCGGTCTTCTGGCAATTCTTCTCGCGGGCATCGCGCTTCTGGTTCGCGCTTACGGTATTCAAGCCACCGAGCCCGGCCGGCCAGGATATCAAAGCGTGATTTCCCTGCTGGTGGCGGCCATCGCCGGCCGGGGAATTTTTTATTACCTCACCATCGGTTCGGTACTGCTGATTCTTTCGCTTTCGGCGAACACCGCGTTTGCCGATTTTCCGCGCCTCTGCAAAGCCGTGGCGCATGACGGATTTCTCCCGCACTCGTTCGGTTTTCGCGGCCGACGCCTCGTTTACTCGCACGGCATTTACGTTCTGGCGGCGCTGTCGGGAATTCTGCTGGTCATCTTTGGCGGAGTAACCGACCGCTTGATTCCACTGTTTGCGATTGGCGCGTTTCTGGCCTTCACGCTGTCCCAGGCGGGCATGGTGGGCCACTGGTGCCGGAATCCGGGCCCGGGCGCGGCGCGCAATATTCTGATTAATGGGCTGGGCGCGCTGGCTACGGGCCTGACGCTGGTCGTTGTGCTGGTGGCTAAATTTGAATCGGGAGCTTGGGTCAGCGTGTTGCTGATTGCCGGGATCATGTCCACAATGATGTGGGTGCGCCGGCATTATTCGTATGTAGCCGTCGAAACCCAGCTTTCCGCTCCCCTGCAAATCCAAAACCTGGGACCACCCATCGTCATTGTGCCGATTGAATCGTGGTCGCTGATCTCACAACGCGCCCTGGAATTTGCGCTGACGCTTTCACCGGAGATCCACGCGCTGCATGTGGGGACGGAAGAAGAAACGAATGAATTGCAGGAGAATTGGAACCGTTTGGTCGCCGAGCCGGTCGCCCGCGCCGGCGGAAAGCCGCCGACCCTGGTGAATCTCGCGTCTCCCTACCGCCTGGTCATCAGGCCGATTCTGGATTTCGTGCTGAATATGGAGTCAGAGAATCCGAGCCGGCAAATCGCCGTGATCGTGCCGGAGCTCGTCGAGCGGCATTGGTATCACTACCCGCTGCACAACCAGCGCGCGGAATTGCTGAAGGCCCTGCTGCTGGTAAAGGGCAGCCCGAATATCGTGCTGATCAACGTGCCGTGGTACATCAAAGCCTGAAGTTTCCCGACGGGAATTCACTCCCGAATCGCCGGCGTGCCAATCGCGAACGGGAATCTCAATCGTTAGCTTTTCACGCGCGCCTTCAGCCGTGCGTGATTGCCTTCCACGGTAACGATGTACTCGACTTCGTGCGCATCCTGCTGCTTTTTGAGCTGGTCGGTTTTTTGCCGCACAAATTTCTGAAATGCGTCGATGGTCAGTGGCTCGGTGTCTTCCCCGGCCTGTGCTTTGGCGTCGCGAAAGGCCGCGTAAAGCAACTCAACTTTGTTCTTCTCTTGGGTAGGATCTTTACAGGAGACGGCAAAAGGAAATTGCGCAATTTTCGATTCGTTCCCGGATTCGGCGCGCTTGCGGGCTCTCTCCGCCTCAATTTCGCGCGCGGCGGCTCCGAAGTGACGCTGCACCGTGGCCTCTTCTTTTTGCTTCATCCGCTTGCGGAACATTTCGCGATATTTGGAATACACCTGGGTAAGATTGCCGTAGCGGAAGCGCTGGCTATAGTTCATCTGCGCGCCCCGATCGCTGTACCGCTTCAGCAAGGTCTCGATGCGCCACTCGACGTCCGAGGGTGGACGGCTCTTCCCGCCGCCGAAATACTGCTCGTATTCAATCTTCAGCTGGCGGATATCTCTTTCAAGCTGAGCGAGATCTTCGTCGATTGTCCTGGCCATAAGGTGTGAGCCGACGATCATCCTAAATTGCTGAAGAGCGCGGCGTCAACGCGCAGACGGGGCCGTGGTGCGGTACAGGTAATATTGCTCGGGGTTCGTTGAAAAGGGGAATCGATTCTGAGGTTGCCGCCGAATGCTGCTGCCCATTTCAGGCTGAACCAGCACGATGCCAGGTCGCTCTAACGCCGACCCCTGAAATGCGCTCACCCAATGCGCGTAGGAATAGGGAAGCTGTTACGGCCGAAAATGTGCCTACAAAAAGCAAAGGGGCCCGTCTCCGAGCCCCTTCCAGCAAAACCCCATTCACCCCGTCCCGGACACCGCCGGGACGCATTCACCACCCCGGGAAAAATCAAAACCACTTGCCTGAACAAGTGCACACCGAGTGCCACACGCCAGGCATCTTGTTCGCTGACCGCAACATATAGATTATACGATAGATAGACACATTTTGCGCCCGGGCCCGCCACCCTCAGCAGCCGCAGATATACAGTTTTTCACATATTTATCTACAGAAACTACCGTCTTTGGAAGGATCAAACCCCGATCGCTGTGCGAATTGCAGAGGCTAGTGTTTCGGCCCAGCGGGTAACGTCCTCGGCATGTTCGGCTTCGACCATAACGCGCGCTTTGGGCTCGGTGCCCGAGTAGCGGACCACAATTCGGCCCGCAGCACCCAGTGCCTGGTTGGCCTTCTCGATTGCCTCCGACACGACCGGGAGAGATTCCAGAGGTGGCTTGGACTTGACCTGCACGTTCACGATGGTCTGGGGGAACACTTTAAGCCCTTTTACCAGTTCGTCGAGCGGCCCGCGCAGTAACACCAGGCAAGCGATCTTGAGTGCCGTCAGAAGCCCATCGCCGGTGGTGGCATCGTCGAGAAAAATAATATGGCCAGATTGCTCCCCGCCGAGGTTAGCGCCGCTGCGCAGCATCTCTTCGAGCACGTATCGATCGCCAACGGGTACACGCGCCAGCGTCAGGCCCTCCGCGTCGAGGACGCGTTCCAGCCCCAGATTAGCCATGGTTGTGCCAATCACGCGGCTACCACGCAACTTTCCGATGGATTTAAGGTATCGCGCGGCAGCCAGCAATACGCCGTCGCCATCTACGTGCCGCCCGCTGGCGCTAACGAACATGGCGCGGTCCGCGTCTCCGTCAAATGCCACGCCCAGCGCCGCATGGGTTTCGAGGACTTTTTCCCGCAATTTCTCGGGATGCAGAGAGCCGCAACCGTCGTTGATGTTGCGACCATTTGGCCGGTCATGAATGGCGATGACCTCGGCGCCGAGTGAACGAAACAGAGAGGGGCCCAGCAGACTGGCGGCTCCATTCGCGCAATCCAGAACCAGTTTCAGACCTTTGAGATTCGCTCCGGGAATCGCACAACGGCGCAAATAGGCAAGGTATTCTTCGTCGAGGGTGAGATCGGCCGGCACGGGAACCCCATGCGGAGCGGTTTCACGGCCCTTGTGCCGATGAATTTCGGTCTCGAGATGCTCCTCGACATCGTCCGGAAACTTCATCCCGGTTCCGGCGAACAGTTTCACGCCATTGTCATGAAAAGGGTTATGCGAAGCGGAGATCACCATTCCGGCGGAAAATCTGTTCTGCCGAACCAGGCAGGCTACGCCGGGAGTGCTTATGACGCCCGCTGAAAGGAAAGCCACGCCGTCGTCGGCAAGCCCGGCGGCGAGCTGCGAGGCGATGTGCGGGCCGGATTCTCGCGTATCCATGCCGATCAGAACACGCGGGTTGGACTCATTTTCCAGCAGATACTTTCCCAGCGCCCGCGCCACCCCATAGAGTGTGGCGTCGTCCAGCGGATAGGTGCCGGGAATGCCGCGAATTCCGTCGGTGCCGAACAGTTCTTTGGCCATATTGGAAGAGGATGGCTGGGGATTTCAACTGCACCCTCTAATTTTAGAGTCTAGCACGCGCCGGTCACCCGACGGGAGGAGCAGGGCCGTGGCGCGGCACAAGAGTAACGTGAATTTCCGACGGGGTAATTTGAACGACGGTCGCGCCAAATGGGGCGCCGACCATTTCAGGCGTGAAATCAACGGTCATGCTCCCTTGCCGGGCGTCTTTCATGTCCAGTCGCACGCTCAGATCGGCGGCGACCATGCGGCGAAGCAGCGCCGAACGGCCGCGCACGCGGACACGCACGGAGGTGGCAACGTCCCCCGACATTTCCAGTTGGGTGGGCATGGAAGTGAATTCGATGGGAACCTGAAAGCCGACCTCGGCGTACGGTTCGGCAGTGTAAGTGGCCCACAAAAGGAACGAAATGGCCAAGGCCACAAGTTTCAGACCGGCATTGGCAAAGATGTACTTGCGCAGGAAACCCAAGGTCTATCTCCGCACCGCAGTGCGCGCCGGAGCAACGGCGGCCGGCAGGACCATGGTGGAGCGCCGGCGCGAAACCATTTCGCGGAGGCGATCGCTTAAATCCTCGGGCGTGAGGTTAGTCTCGATGGCTCCGGCGGAGGCCACCGAAATCCATCCGGTCTCTTCCGAAGTCAGCACCACCAGGCAATCGCTGTCCTCGGTGATTCCGATCGCCGCGCGATGACGCGTGCCCAGCTGTTTCGAAATCATGGGATTGAGGGAAAGCGGCAGGAAGCAGCCCGCGGCCGCGACTCGCGAGCCTTCGATGATCACGGCGCCGTCATGCAGCGGTGAGCCAGGCCGGAAAATCGAGAGCAGCAAGTCATAGGAGAGCTTGGCGTCCAGAGGAATTCCGCTTTCAATGTAGGTGCGCAGGCCGGCCTGCCGCTCGACGACGATGAGTGCGCCGATGCGGTTCTGAGAAAAATATTCCGCGGCCATAACGATGTCATCGTACGTGCCTTTGGGATTGCGCGACGTAAAATTCATCAGGGACAAGTTCCGGCCGACGCGCGAAAGCGCCCGGCGGATTTCCGGTTGGAACAGGATGATCAGCGCGATGGCCACGTACGGCAGCATCGTCGTGAGCAGCCACTCAACCATTTCCAGGCGCGCCCATTGCGCGCCGCGATAAAAAATAAACAGCAGCGCCACAGCCACCAGCATCTGCACCGCGCGAGTGCCGCGCAACAGTTTCAACAAATAGTAAATCAATGCGGCGATGATCAGAATGTCCAGAGCGGCCCGGAAATCCAAGCGCGAGAAGGGCGTCACGGGTAGAGCGGCGGCGAGCATGGTAGTGCATCTACGGTATCCCAGCCGTGCTATCTGGGGCAAGCCGCAGTTTGCCATCGTTTCCCGCGATCGGCAGGTATGCTATGTTGAAAATGGTGGTATATGCAGATCGAAGACGTAAAAGTCGCGGCGCGTTCGAACCCCTCTCAGCGCATCATCGCGGCGGCGATCGTCTTCGCCTTTTTGTACTTTACCTCGGAAGTCGTGGTTCCTTTGCTTCTTGCCGTCTTGATCGCCTATTTTCTTGACCCGGTCGTGGGGGTCTTTGAGCGCATCCATATCCCGCGGGCGCTGGGCGCGCTGGTGGTGATGCTGGCGGTCACGGCCATGCTTGCCGGCTTGGGATATCTCGTGGTGCTGCGGGCCGATCAGTTCCTCGCCGATTGGCCGCGATATAGCCAGGCCTTGCGCCACGTAACCACGGCGTTTGACCGCCAGCTGTCCACCGTGGAAAAGGGCGTCGACGCGATCGCGCCCGCCGTGGAAAAAGGGCGAACACAGGCGCGGACCGCGGAGCCGCCTCCCGTACGCGACTGGTTACTCCGCGGCGTGGGCTCGCTGTACTCCGTATTGCTTGAGGGAACGTTCGTCCCGTTCCTTGTTTTCTTCATGCTGGCCGCAAAGGCTCATATCTGGAAAGCCTCGATCGAGTTGTTCCCGGACGAGCACCAAGAGCGCGTGCGTGCCGCGCTCGATCAAGTCAGCCGGATGCTGCGGAGCTTCGTGGCCGGAAACGCGCTCATCGCGCTGATCCTGATGCTTTTGAGCTGGGGCTTTTTCACCGCGATGCACCTGAAATATCCTTTTCTGCTGGGGAGCGCCTCGGGATTGTTGACCATGGTGCCGTACCTCGGCGCGGTGATGGCCTGGATTCCGCCATTCTTGATTGGGTTGGCGCAGTGGAACACCATCACTCCCTTTCTGGTGGTGGCCGCCGTGCTGACCTTTCTACACATTATCGGGCTGAATGTCCTGATGCCGGCGATTGTCGGTCGCCAAGTGCACCTGAACGCCCTGGCGGTCACCGCGTCCTTCTTATTTTGGGGATGGCTATGGGGCGCAATCGGATTGGTTCTGGCGATTCCAATTACCGCGACAGTCAAGGTGATTTGCGATCATGCCGAGGGCTGGGAACCGCTGGGCCGTTGGTTAGGCGCCTAGTCTCGCAAATCGTGACTGGCAGGCATCCGCTAAATGACCTACCATCGGAACCCGGCAGGCCGCCGGGAGGGATTTTCTGGCCTTCCCGGCAACAAATTACGATTAAAGTAAAGACGCCGGAGTAATCCGATCGGGATATGCAACACAGTCAGCGCGCCATTCTTATTCTTTTAATCGTGCTCCTCGTGGTCACCGGGGCCGGACTGGTGTCCACCACCGAGTGGGGCGCCCGAACCGGTTCACCGGCGAAATCCATGCCGAACTCTCAGCAGTCGCGCGTGGACCTGCAGCAGTTCCGCGACGCGCAAGCGCTTGCCGAACTGGCCGTCACTCCCGAAGAGCAGGAGCTGGCGCGCGAGGCTCTCCGCAAGGCCGACCACGAGGTTGATTTTGCTTTCGCTTCGGCGCTCTACGCCGCCAGTTCTCAACACGTTGTTTCCACGCCCGAGATCAAGGCCATCCAGGAGCGGCTTTCGACAGGGGAGCAGCGCGACGCCGAATTGAATGCGGATGTGGCGCGGCTCACCAAGCAGCTCGCCAGCGCTAAAGAAAACCAGAAGGAAGCTCTGACCGAGCAACTGGACCTCACCAAAGCTCGCCAAGAGTTAATCGAGGACGAAATCGCCGACGCGCACCAGGACCTGGAGCGCGCCGGGGGCGACCCTCAAAGCCGCGTGCAGCGCATGGTCGATGAATACAATGCCGGGGAACAAAGCAGCGGCGGCCAGCTGGATCTCAGCATCGTCGGGAGAGAGTCAAGCTCAGCGCAGCCGCTTTCGTATGCGTTTTTTTCGCGCGCGCGCGCCTGGTACGTGCTGCGTCAGATTATTGAACGCCTGAATCAGGAAGAAAATGACGCAGCGGCACTGGCCGCGACATTTTCCAAACAGCACGACCGGCTTGAACAACAACTGGAACAGGCCCAAGCACAGCAGCGTGAGAAGCTGGGTATCACTCCTCCTGGAAACGCGCCTCCTGCAAACGCACCGGCCGGGAGCGCGGCGAACGCGCCGGCACCCACATCGAGCCAAACGAGCGAAGCAATTTCGTCCTACAAGTCGCTAACCGTCCTGCAGAAAAGATTGTCCGGATTGGATAACCGCATTCGCAATCAGCAAGACCTGGCCGGAGTTTACGGCGAGTGGAGCGTACTGGTTGCCACCCGGCGCCGCGATCTGCTGCACAGCCTGCTGGTTTCCGTGTCTCTGATGTTGCTCGTCGGCCTGGCGGTTCTGCTGACCACGTATTTTCTGGAGCGAATGTTCGCCCGCGTCGAGCCGGACCGGCAAAAACTTCTCACCTTGCGATCAGCCGCGCGCATTATCACGCGCGCCACGGGCGCCGTCCTGATCCTGCTGATTATTTTCGGGATGCCCAGCCAGTTGGCGACCGTGCTCGCTCTTGCCGGCGCCGGGCTTACCGTGGCGCTGAAGGATTTTATAGTGGGATTTTTCGGCTGGTTTGTGTTGATGGGGAAAAACGGAATTCGCCACGGCGATTGGGTGGAGATCAACGGAGTGAGCGGCGAAGTGGTCGAAATCGGCCTGTTCCACACGGTGATTCTGGAAACCGGCAACTGGAACGATGCCGGCCACCCCACAGGACGCCGCGTGACCTTCGTCAACAGCTACGCCATCGAAGGGCACTACTTCAATTTCTCCACGTCAGGACAATGGCTCTGGGACGAAATACAGCTGGCCGTCCCAGCGGATCGGGATCCTTATCCGATCGTGGAGGAGATTCAAAAAATTGTCTCCGAAGAAACCGAGGCGAATACGACTCTTGCCGAAAAGGAATGGGGAACGATGGGGAGTGTCCACGGAATTCGTCCGTTTTCCGCTGGGCCCGCCATCAGCGTTCGCCCCTCCGGCACAGGATTTGAGATTTTGGTGCGCTACGTGACGCGTGCCAATGAACGCCACCAGCAGCGCGCCAAATTGTATTTCGCGATTGTCGAGTTGCTTCGCCGCAAAAATATTCCCGAGCCCGCATCGATTCAGCCGTCGGCGGCCACCACTTAGGTCCGCTGCTTCAGACGGACACGCTTCGGTGTGTATGGTTTGGAGCGGCGGCATGTCGAAACCGACGGCTGAAGCGCGTCCCTCCGTGCTACGATGGCTCCCTCCATGGACCAACGTGTAATTTCCCGCCCGCGCGTCGGCGTGCCGTGGCGCACCGCCGCGGAAGAAACCGCCAACCGCCGCGACAAAATCGACAAGTATCTTCGTGCTGTGGAAAGAGAAGGCGGCGAGCCCGTACTTCTTTCGCTCACCTCCGGAAACGCAGATTTGAAGCGCGAGTTGGAAAACCTCGATGCGTTCGTGCTGAGCGGAAGTCCCGCCGATGTCGATCCGGCGCATTTCGGAGCCAGGCGACATGCGGCCACTGCCGATCCCGACCCTTCCCGGGAGCGCACCGACTTTGCCGTGCTCGAGCACGCGCTGGCCGAGGACAAACCCGTGCTGGCCATCTGTTACGGCATCCAATCGCTGAATGTTTTTCTGGGCGGCACGCTCATTCAGGATATTCCGGCCGAAGTTGGCGCGAAGATCTGCCACAGTCCCGAAGAGGATGAACTGCCCGGAGGAGAGGAGGCGCCAGACGCCATGCACGACGTAAGCATTGACTCCGGGCAGGTGCTGACGCTCTCGGGTGGAACGCAGGCGGAGGTCAACTCCTGGCACCACCAATCCGTGCTGGACTTGGGTCGCGGCCTGCGCGTCACGGCGCGCGCGCCGGACGGCGTGATCGAGGCCGTGGAGTGGACGGAAAATTCGAACTGGGTTGTGGGAGTTCAGTGGCATCCGGAAAGACTGACCGCGGATCTCCTGGCGCAATCGCTTTTTCGAGAACTGGTCTCCGCTGCGCGTCTGGCGCGCGCCGACTGAATTGCAGCGCCCGCCTTCAGGCGAGGTCCAGTCGACCCAAATCGCCGCTCAAAAAATCCGCGGTCGCGCCAATGTTTCGAACCGACCAGTGGCCGAAACCGCGCTCTGCAAACTCTTGCAGCTTCCAAACGCGCTTTTGGTCGCAGGGGTCCATGAGTAACGTGGCAACCTTTCCTTCTGCTAAGCTCTTCCATGTAAGTGGAGGATCCACCCTGTGAGGCTTATATTGCGGGTAATTGCCTGCATCGTGTTTGCGCTGGGATTGGCTTGGACCTGCGAAAGCCCGGCCACTGCCGGCCCCGCTCAGGAAATGCTTCCCGACCAAAGCGCTGCAAGGGCCAGACAAGTGCTGCAACAGGTGATCGCCGCGCTCGGCGGCCCGGCGTACCTGAACGCGCGCGATTCGCAGTGCGAAGGGCGAGCTGCGGAGTTCGGGACCGCCGGGACTCTGATGGGCTTCACGCAGTTTCGCGAGCTTTGGCTGCTGCCGGACAAGGATCGCGTGGAATATTTCAGCAAGGGCGAGCACACCATCGCCGGTTTTCTCATGGGTTCAGACGACCTTTTGATCACGCACGGCGGCGCGATAATCACCGTGCAGGGAGCCGACGGAGGATGGACGCTGGATAAGAGCGGCGTGTCCGATGAGCCGGAGGATCAGGTCAAGAGTTTCAATGAGCAACTGAAGTCCAGCCTGAACTACGTGCTGCGCAAGCGCATGAATGAAGCCGGCATGGACGTGCAGTATGACGGGCCGGACCTGATCGACATGAAGGAAGCGGAATGGATCGAGTTTAACGACAGCGATCACCGCAACATGCGGCTGGGCATCGATCGGTTTACGCACCTGCCGCTGAGATGGGTGGTGACCACGCGAGACCCGGAAACCCGCGTGAACACCGCGGTCACCACAAGCTACACGCAGTACATGACGCTTGACGGAATAAAAACTCCCCTGAGCGTTGAGCTGGCTCGCAACGAGCGCAAGCTCTCCCAGACTTTTTTCAATGACTGCAAATACAACTCGGACCTGGCGCCGGAACTTTTCACGCGTTCCTGGCTGGAGCAGCATGCCGCGGAAGTGACCAAGAAGAAATACAAAGAGTCGAAAACCTCGAACTAAAGCGGGTGTACCGGCCGCCGCGATCGGGTGCGCCTGGAAAAAAGCCCGTCGTTCAGAGTGCGGAGTTCACGCCGCCCAAAAAGCTTCCGATCGTGGAAAGCCAAATTACACCTTGACATGCGCTTGCCGCGCGGCATATCAGTGCGGCAGCAAACCAACATGGCAGACCCTGCCGGGCAGGGTCACAGAGTGCAGTCCTGAGCGGAGGAAGAGATGCGTCTTCATTTTTCTCGGCGTTTGATGGTGGCATGTGCGGCAATCGGGATGCTGACGGTCGCGGGGTGCGCGCGCAAGCCACAAGCCACGGTGGTCGATGACGCCGCGCTTCGCGCGGCGGACGGAGACTCCGCGAACTGGATTACCTACGGGCGCACGTATTCCGAGCAGCGCTTCAGCCCGCTGAAACAAATTGACGAGCAGAGCGTCGGCAAGCTGGGTCTGGCCTGGTCTTACGATCTGGAGACGCTGCGCGGAATTGAGACCACGCCGCTCGTCAAGGACGGCGTGCTGTATGCGACCAGCTCCTGGAGCATCGTCTACGCGTTCGACGCGAAAACCGGGAAGCTGCTCTGGCAATTCGATCCCAAGGTCCCGAAAGATCATGCGAAATACGTGTGCTGCGACGTGGTCAATCGAGGTGTCGCTCTCTACAAGGGCCGCGTCTATGTGGCGACTCTCGACGGCAGGCTCATCGCGCTGGACGAAAAGACCGGTGCGCCGGCCTGGGACGTGCAAACCACGCCCAAGGACAGCAGCTACGCCATCACCGCCGCTCCGCGCATCGCCAAAGGAAGAGTGCTGATCGGAAATGCGGGCGCGGAGTACCCCGTACGCGGCTATGTCTCGGCGTATGATGCGGGCACTGGCAACCTCGTTTGGCGGACGTACACGGTGCCTGGCGATCCCTCGAAACCGTTCGAATCCGAAGCGATGAAGCAAGCGGCAGCCACCTGGTCGGGCGAATGGTGGAAGGCCGGCGGCGGCGGAACGGTCTGGGAGTCGATGGTCTACGATCCGGAACTCGACCTCGTGTACTTTGGGACGGGGAATGCCACTCCCTGGTACGACCAATTGCGCGGCAAGGGCGACAATCTTTACGTCGCTTCGATCGTGGCGGTGCACGCCGATAACGGAGAGATGGCCTGGCACTACCAGACCACGCCGGGCGACAACTGGGACTACGACGCAACGCAGCCGCTGCTGATGGCCACGCTGGCGATCGATGGGGCACAGCGCCGCGTGATCATGCAGGCCAACAAAAACGGCTTTTTCTACGTGATCGACCGCGAAAACGGCAAATTGATCTCCGCGCGTCCCTTTGTTCCCATCAATTGGGCCACCGGCATCGATTCGAACGGGCGCCCCATCGAAAATCCAGCCGCGCGCAAGTTAAAGGACGCGGCCCTCGTGAAGCCGTCCGCCGAGGGCGCGCACAACTGGAACCCCATCTCGTTCAGCCCCATGACCGGCTTCGTGTATCTCGCGGTTCTGGAAGACACTTCGCTGCACGCCATCATTCCCAATTGGAAGATCAACCTGCATGACCAGACCACTGGGTCCGACAGGGCCTACCGTGGACCGGCGCGCGCCGCCTATCTCAAAATGAAGAGCAATGGACACCTCCTGGCCTGGGATCCCGTGGCGCAAAAGGAAGCTTGGCACGTGGATCTGCCCGATCCGAAAAGCGGTGGGACTCTGGCCACGGCGGGGAATCTCGTGTTCCAGGGACGCGCCGACGGGAAATTCTCCGCTTACCGCGCCACGGACGGTAAGCTGCTCTGGCAATTCGACGCCGGAGTTGGAATCGCGGCGCCGCCCGTGACGTTCTCGGTGGACGGCGTGCAATACATCGCGGTCGCATCCGGATGGGGCGGGCCGCAGGTCCTAAGCAACCGGCCGCCGGGAAAGGGACACGTGGGTCCCGGGAGGTTCATGGTGTTCGAACTGGGGGGCACAGCAAGCGTTCCGCCTTACGAGCATGTGGACCTGCCGGTTCCCATGCCTACTTTCAAGCTCGCGGCTTCCAAGGCTGAAATTGAAGAAGGCCGCAAGCTGTTTGCCAACACCTGCGCGCGGTGCCACGGCGGGGAAGCCATCAGCGGCGGATCGGTGCCGGACTTGCGCTACGCTTCCGAACCAACGCACCAAATGTTTGAGGAAATTGTGCTGGGCGGCGCGCGCCGCGAATTCGGCATGCCCTCGTTCGCGGGCGATCTCAACTCGGCGCAGGTTCGCTTGATCCACGCGTACCTTCTGAATCGCGCGCGCGAATCGGCGCTGGCAGACGCCACGAAAAAGTAGAACAGACTTCAGTCTGTTTGCTTTTGGCGAGAACCAGCAAAGCGCCACGAACCTACTCGGGCTCATGACGGTTCGCTTTCACTTGCCACACTCGCCTGTGCTGCCGGAGACGATAGACAGGCGAAAAAAATTGTGTGACCATACCCGCTCAACGACTCGCTTGGGAGGACTTCCATGGAACGACGAAAATTTTTAGCGACTTCGCTGGCAGCCTCGGCGCTGGCAGTCAGCGCTCCGGGCGGCGTCCTTGAAGCGGCCCAGGACAACATGACGGCGAGAGGCCGCGAGTTTTACCAGCTGCGGCGCTATCACATCAACGCCGGCCCGCAGCGAAAACTGTGCGACGATTTTTTCCGCGACGCGCTGATTCCCGCGCTGAATCGCCTGTCGATCTCTCCCGTCGGCGTGTTCGATCTTTCCATCGGGCCGGATACGCCGTCGATCTATGTGTTGATGCCGGGCATGTCGATTGAGACGGTCGCGACGGTCGAGAACCTGCTGGCACAAGACGCCGACTACATGAAAACAGGCGCCGCATTCCTGAACGCGCCGGCCAAGGAACCTGCGTTTGACCGCATGGACAGCACGTTTCTGCAGGCCTTCGAAAAATGGCCGAAGCTCATTCTGCCCAAAGCCACCGCGGCGCACGGCCCGCGCGTTTTTGAGCTGCGCATTTATGAGGGCGCCACGGATCAGGATCACCGCCGAAAAGTGCAGATGATGCAGTCGGGCGAAGCCGATATTTTCGCCAAGAACGGCTTCGAGCAAATCTTCTACAGCGAGACGCTGATCGGCCCGCGCCTGCCGAACCTGACCTACATGCTGTGCTTTGACAGTTTGGCCACGCGCGACAAGCAGTGGGCCGCGTTCCGCGCTTCAGATGACTGGAAGACGTATTCGACGCAGCCCAAGTATGCCTTTGAGCCAATCGTCTCCAACATCACGAACCTGATCCTGACGCCCACGGCGTATTCCCAGGTTTAGCGGCTTCGCGCCGTTAAGTGCCGAATAGCCGTTCAGTTTTAGATCGCCTGCGTTTCCTGAAGCACAGGCTTCGGCCTGTCAGCGTATTATTGCAATCGCAAATGAAACCACACGGGCTGAAAGCCTGTGCTACCGACGGCTAACCAAACGTATCGCGCACGCATCGATTCACGCAGGCCATCCGGAAAACCGCAGACCTCACTTGTTATACAGGTAGAAGCGCGATGACCAGGACCTCATGAGTGGCGACGCCGCACCCCTAGCACTGCCGCTCTCGCGCTTGTCGACTGGCGCGAGTGAGGCTACCACCCTGTATCGCGAACTGCGCAAGCCACTTCTTCGGTACCTGGTCTGCCTGGGGCTTTCGAGCGACGAAGCGCAGGACGTGGTGCAGGATTCATTTCTGATCTTGCACCGCCATCTGGCGTCGGGCGGCTCGCAGGAAAATATCCGCGGCTGGCTGTTTCGCGTGGCGCATAACCAGGCGCGGAATCGCCAGAACCGCTACGACCGGAATTTTAGCGCGGCGAGCGCGGCCGAACTGGACAAGGCCGTGGACGAGACCACGCCGGAACGCGCCGTCCTGGAAAAGGAGAAATTCCAGCAGTTGGGAAAGGCGATGCGGCTGCTGTCCGCTTCCGAGCGGCAATGCCTGCTGCTGCGCGCCGCCGGTTTGCGTTATCGCGAAATCGGTGAAGTTTTGGGGATTGCCGTTTCCACGGTGAACGACACCGTGGATCGCGCCATTAAAAAACTAGCGGAGAAATGCAATGTGTGAATTTTCCGGAAAACTGATCGCTTGGCTGGACCGCGAGCTTCCCGCGGATGAAGCCGCCGCGGTCGAGCAGCATCTGAAAGCGTGCCGCGGATGCCGGGACGAACTCAGCGCGTATAAACGGGTGAGCGGCGAAATTGACGCTTACTGCATCGACGCAATCGCATCCACAACAAATCACCAAACGCCTTCCTGGATGCCTGGCGTAGCGGCCGCGGGCGCGGTGGCGGCTCTCCTCGCCGTGTTCCTGGTGTGGCCGCGAGTGCGCACACAACCAGCCGCGTCCCATGCCGCGCAAGTCGCGGAAGCCGTTTCCTTTTCCCCAATTGCAAAACCTTTGCTTGCTCCTGCTACTCCAGTGAAAGCGATTCATCGCAGGCCGCTTGCGGCGCTCGCGCATACTCCGAGCCCAACTGCTGCGTCCGGTCACAAAGAGGTTGCCTACGCGTTGCCGGATGAGCGCGTGATCCAGATTGCCATTCCCGCTGACGATATGTTTCCCCCGGGCGCCGTTCCCCAAGGCATGCAATTTGTTGCGGACATGACCATAGCGGCGGATGGATCGGCCGAGCTGCTTCAGCTGCGGCCACGACTTGAAGGTTTCCCAAGGAGAGATACACAGCCATGAAACGCGCACTGCTGCTGACAGCGATCCTGATGTCGTCTTCCTGCGTGTTCGCCCAGGACGGCGGAAACGCGGTCTTCTATCAGACCCAAACCACTGGTCAGGTTACGACCATGGGCGTGGGAATTTTTGGAAAAGGGCCAGGGGCTCCCGTTACGGGCGCGCCGTATTCCGCCACGATCACGAACGAAAACACTCAGACACTCGCGGACGGGACGCGCATTGTCCAGACCAGCACGGGAAATATTGCGCGCGACTCCCAGGGACGCACGCGCCGCGACGCCGCCTTGCCGGCAATTGGCAATCTATCCGCGGCCGACGCGCCGCACTTCGTTTTCATACAGGATCCTGTGTCCCAAACGGCCTACACGCTGAACCTGACCGACAAGACGGCGCAGAAAATGCCCCCGCTGCCTCCGAATCTAAATGCTTCCGGGCCTGTAAGCGCCGGCGGCGAAAAATTCGTGATGCGAATGGGACCCGCCTCCGTATCCGCGGACGGACCGCCTCCACCAATGCCGCCTATGCCGGCCGCGGGAATTGCCATCCAACGAGTGGATATTGGCGATCAAGGCCAGGTGAGCACGGAAGATCTCGGCTCGCAAACCATGGAAGGCGTGGAGGTGACCGGAGTGCGGACGACGCGCACAATTCCCACGGGTGAAATCGGAAACGACCGTCCCATCAGTATTGTTACCGAGGTGTGGACATCGCCCGATTTGAACACCATTGTCTACAGCAAGCGGAGCGACCCGCGCATGGGCGAGCAAACTTTCCAGCTGACGAACATTGTGCGCTCGGAGCCCGATGCAACGTTGTTCACCGTCCCGCCGGATTTCAAAATTGTGGAAGGGCCGCAGAAGGTCATTTACCGCTCCAACCAATAAGCGTTGCCTACTTCCCACTGAAGCTGATCGGCAAAGGCAAATCGGCAAACGTAAATCGCCTCAATCACAGTATCGTGGCGTGTCTTCCAAGCGCCTGCGAGCCGCCGGCGCTAGGAAAGATTCAGCGGGAAGAACACGTGGAACCGGGCGCCGCGCGGCTCGTTGTTTTCCAGGCGAATTTTGCCGCGGTGATCGTCCACGATTTTCGCCACGATGGAAAGTCCCAGGCCCACACCCTCTTTTTTCGATGTGAAAAATGGATTGAATATCTGTTCGCGCAGTTCGGGCGGCACGCCCGGGCCGGTGTCCTCAACGATTACACCCACACCCGGTTCGCCATTCGAGGCTTCCGGAGCGACTGCCAGGCGCAGCGTTCTTCGCAACGCCGGCTCCTGCGCCTGCATGGCTTGCAAGGCGTTGGTAATCAGATTGACGAAGACTTGCTCGCAGAGTTGAGGGTCAACCTCGATCGCGGGTAAATTCGCAGCGTAGTCGCGTTCGATGCTTACGCCGATGCTCGGGACCGACGCGAGGGACGCTTCGAGCGCGCGGTCCACGATTTCGGGAATCCGCTCGGGACGCAATTCGAGTTTCGAGGGGCGCGCGAAATCCAGGAAGCGCACCACCAGCGCGTTCAGGCGATTCACCTCGGACGAGATATAGCCGGCCAGCTCCGCCACCAGCGGCTCGGAGCCCGCGACGTTGCGGCTCAGCATGTCCGCGGAGCCTTTGATGACGCCGAGCGGATTGCGGATTTCGTGCGCCAGGCCGGCGGAGAGTTGCCCGAGCGCGGCCAGGCGCTCGGCGCGCCTTGCGTCCGCCTCGGCGCGGCGCAGTTGCCGGTTGGTCTCTTCCAGTTTTTCGGACAGATTCTGCAACCGCTGCACCTGGCGCCGGTTCTCCACTGAAAAACGGTTGACCAGAATGCCCGCGACAAAAAAGAACAGCACGCGGATGGTCAGGATGCTTTTGCCCTCGGGCGAAATTTCATACTCCTGCAAGGCCGGGTACAGCAGAGACAGGTAGGCGGCCGAGGCGGCCGCCGTCCATGCCAGGGCGGCTACCGGGCCAAAGTAAATCGCGGCGCTCACTACCGGCAAAAAATAAATGGGAAAGTAGCTGCTGTTGATTCCCGTCTGGCCGGTGTGATCGAGCAGCAGCGTGGCCAGCAGAATCTTGATGATCACGCTGTAGGCGGGACCGCGCTTGGGCAATTGCTCAACGACCCAGCCTTCAAGAAGCTGGTAGACGACAATGGCCAGCAGAATCAGCTGCTTGTGGATTTCGTCGACCGGGGGAAGAATCGCCAGGCCGCCCAGAAAGACCAGCCAAATCAGGTCAATCCAGCTCAGGCGGAGGTCTCGAATTGCCGATCGTTCGCGGTCGAGCATTCAGAAAGACTCGGGCAGAGTCTAACACGGGGACCTGATGCGACAGCCTTCAGCCGCATGGTTTGGATTTGGCTGAAGCGCAAGAAGCCAAACAGGCGGAAGCCTGTTCCAACGACCGCGAACGAATAAGTTTGTCTGGGAATTTACTGCACGCGCTGGGGGCGGGATTCCGTATCCACGAGAGCCTCGAAAATGGCCAGCACGTGACGGCGATAATCGAGCATGCGGGTGAAGACGTCTCGCAGCGAAGGATCGCGCTCGGATTCGCGATGCCACTTCAGCAGGACGGCCGGAGGCACTTCAATGTCCCGGCGAAGTTCTTCGGCGGAATGCCCGCGCAGGAACAGCCCGTAGAAGAAGGCCGCTTCCCGCTGGGGGAAATCAAAATCGTGCTGGGTTTCGTTCGTCGCGTCGGCGGCGGCCAGCAGAGTCGTGTTGGATAAAGTCTGCATCCCGGTCCAGAGACAGAAAGGGAAGTTTACCGGAAGTTTTCCCGGCGTCAAGTACCGGGGTTCAGAATATAACTAGGGCTGGTAACTCGCTTGACGCAGGCCCGCGGAAGTCGTAACACTGCAGTTAGATGGGCGATCATGGGCAATGGATTCGAGGCGCGGGACAGAACTAGACCCGCCGCTTTTCTGTGGTCCCAAGACAGACCAAAAGAAGAAGCTTCCTAAGCTCTTGTTCCAATGGGTGGTAGAAGGAGCCTATCCCAGCTTGCCAGGCTGGCGCGCGGAACGCACAAACTCGCGAAGCGCGGACACGTTCGGACCATAGGCGCCGATCCGGGCAGCGTCCACCGGCAAGCCGAGGCGCTCCGCCGCTTCCATATTGATCCCGGCATCGTCGAGCTCCGAAAGGCTAAAGCCGACGGCAGGAAGAACGCGTTGTGCGCCGCTTGGGTACACCGGCCGCGGCGGACGCCGCCGCTGCCAGGGCTTGCTTGCGATTGCGAAGAACTGGTGCCAATCGTTCTTGTCCCACATCGCTGGCTCCCGCGTCTTGCGGATCCTGGACGCTCGGACGCTCTAACAGTCAGATGCGCCAACTACCCTTGCGGTCGCTTCCCGGAGGCCACTTCCTGTTGTGCCACGAAAGCACTGGCCTGCACTCGGTATACGCTACAACCCGAACGGCGTCCAGAATAGACTGACGAATGTTTCGGACGCGTTACGAAAGAGAAATTATCGCGTTGGATGAAGTGGGCGGCGCGATCCAAGTGGCGCCGCGATTTCATTCGAAAGCAGTCGCCGCAGGAAGTTAAATTGCATAAACCTGCACATAGATGACCGACTGGGCCGCCTCATGCGCCGGCGAGGCACATTTCGGCGATGCAGGTGTTGCGCGACACGGCACGCGCGACGTTACACAATCATTCGGCGCGGCTGGTATACTGGCCGCAGTTGGCAACGCCCCGGGGAACCTGTGGAAAACTCGAAACTGGTCATCGTCGTTCACTACCATGAGCTATGGCTCAAGGGCGGAAACAGGCGCTTCTTTCTGAGCAAGCTGCACATAGCGCTGAAGCGCGCTCTGGAGGGCTTGCCGGTCGAGCGCGTTCTGCGCCCGGGCGACCGTCTACTGGTCGAGTTTGGCGAAGGAGCTTCGGCGGAGGAAGCGATCGCGCGCATTGAGCGCGTGTTCGGCGTGGCGTTCTACGCCGTGGCTCGCGTGGTTCCTCGAGGCAGCGAAAACGATCTCGCGGCGCTGGGGCGCGCGGCCTGGGAGGAAGCTCGCGGCGAGAAATTTGAAACATTTGCGGTACGGTCCAAACGCAGCGACAAATCGTTTCCGCAGCGCACGATCGATATCGACGTTTCCGTTGGCCAATATTTGATGGACCAGTTGCGCGCCTCGGGCCGCGCTGCTCGAGTGAACCTCTCCGATCCCGATGTGACTTGCCGCATCGAGATTCCGCCCGGCCCTTCGCTGCTGGTGTACGCGAAAAAGATTCCGGGGGCGGGCGGACTTCCGCCCAACACGGCCGGACGCATGACCTGCCTGCTTTCGGGGGGATTCGATTCCGCGGTCGCGGCGCACAAAATGATGAAGCGCGGCGCGCACCTGAATTTCGTGCATTTCTGGGGAGGCGGCGCGCGGCCGGGTGAATCGTCGGTGCACGTGGCCCGGGAACTGGTGAAGCGCCTGGTACCGTGGCAATTTTCAGCGAAGCTTTACCTGGTGCCATTCGAGCCGGTGCAGCGGGAAATCGTGGCCCGCGCGCCGGAGCAATTCCGCATCCTGCTTTATCGCCGGATGATGCTGCGCATTGCCGAGCGCATCGCGCGTTCCAACCGCGCCCTGGGACTCATCACCGGAGACAGTCTGGCGCAGGTCGCTTCGCAAACGCTGCACAATATGGCCGCTGTAGGGGCTGTGGTGCGCATGCCGCTATACCGGCCCCTCGCCGGCGACGACAAAATGGAAATCATGGATGCCGCCCGCAAGATCGGCACGCACGACATCTCCGCCGAACCCTTCCACGATTGCTGCCCTATTTTTCTTCCGCGCAACCCAGCGCTGCACGCCTCGATCGAGGAACTCGACCGCGCCGAAAGCGCCCTGGAAATAGACGCGCTGGTTCGCCAGGGAATCGACGCAATGGCCATCGAGCGTTATGGCTACTCCGCCGGCCGAGTCGAAAAAGTGGAAACGTTCAAGTCCGCAACGGCCTGATCGACGGTAGGTCAGGCGATATTTCTCCGGCACAGCGGCAGTTTTTTCAATGCGCGTTTGTGGCGCCGCTTGCGCGGACCGTTTAGAACTGGAACGTATAGCCGAGCGACAGAGACTGAAGCCCGATGCGAACCGCGCTGTTGTCATATTCGCCGGCGAGCAAATTGCTCTGCTGCACCTGCTGTTGCGCGGTGGGATCGTAAGTATAGGCGACGTCAAAGCGCGAGCGGCCCGTGTGGTAGGCGAAGCCGGTGGTGAGCTGGTTCGTCATGATGGCGGCGGTCATCGGAGTTAAGGTGCCGCTCGGGACCGGATCATTGCCGTGGGCATATCCGAAACGAATTGAAGTGCTCTCCGTCAGCAGACGCTCGACGCCTCCGTGGAACGAGTATTGATCCTTCCAATTCAGGGGAACGCCATCGACCAGGGTTGAGGAACCCGCGACGCTGTTAATTACAGGGTTCGTGCCGTTGGTCAGCGTGACCGGCAGGTTCACAAAAGCATTGCTCCAGTTTACCCAGTCCGCCTGGAACGCGAGGACCCAGCGGGGATTCATGTGCCAGGCGACGTTGGTGTTCACCGACTGCGGCAGAATGTTTTTCACCGAGGCGTTGTAAGTAAATGTGGAGGGAGCTGAAACTGACAGCGCATTGAAAAGCGCGCTGGCGTTGCCCGTCGCCAGGCCGTTGGTGACGATTACGGTGTGCGATTTCCAGGCCACCCCGAAGTCCAGATTCCTGGAGGGCTCGAACATGGCGCCCACGCTCATGTTGTAACCCGTGCCGTAAGTGTTCAGGTCCAGCAAAGTTTTGGTGCCTGCCAGGTTCGGCTGGCTTTGGAAGATATAAGGAGCTTGCAAGGTATTTGAGTTGTAATCGGCGCCCGCGGTAACGCCTACGGATACTTTGTGGTTGAATGCGTAGCTCAACCCAGCCATCGCGCGGCCCGCCAGGATCGCCGATTTATTTTCCTGCAACCCGTAGGTCACCCCGGCATAACCGGGAGCATCGACGTAGCGCCAGTCCGAGACCGAAACCATGTCCGGGGCAAATCCGACGCCAAAGCTAAAGCGTGACTTTCCGATCGGCATCCCGAATGCCCCGTAAGGAATGACGCCCGGCGCCGTGATCATCGGTGAACTGTTGTTTACCGAATTGCTGAACGATCCGCGCGCAAATTCCGCGGACATGCTCACGTTCAGCGTGGGGCTCTGCAGATACGTCAAGCCCGCGGGATTGGTCGTCAAGGCGCCGATGGAATCGGAGTTGGACGGCACATAAACCCCGCCGAGAGCCAGCGACCTCGTGCTCGCCGAATTCCAGTAAAAATCCTGCGCGGAGGCGGAAACGGCAAAAAATCCAACCAGCAAAACGAACAGGGAAAGACTTTTGACGACCTTCACTTTGGGCGTGCTCCTTTTTCGAAGGGATTAGTCTGCTACGGCAATTTCCGGCTGGCGGAAAGCCAGCGGTTCAGAATTCGTTTTGATAGCGATGAGCGCTTCGACGCAGGGCAAATCGAGCGCGCGTGGCGCGTCGCTGCGCAATAGCTCGAACACTTTTTCGAGTGGGAGGCCATCGCGATAGGGCCGCTTGGCGTGTAGCGCGTCGAAAATATCGGCGACCGCCAGAATTCGGGCGAAGCGGCTTAGTTGGTCGGCTCCCCAGCCTCGCCAGTAGCCCGAGCCATCCAGCTTTTCGTGATGCGCGGCCGCGTCCTGGCTGATGCGCTCAAATCCAGGTATTTTTTTCAGGATCTCAAGCGTGAAGTACGGGTGAGACTTGATGGATACCCATTCTTCGCTCGTAAGCTTGCCGGGTTTCTCCAGAATCGAGTTCGAAACGCTCAATTTGCCGATGTCGTGCAGCAGGGCTGCGCGGCGCAGTTGTCTCAGGCTGCTTACGCTCATGCCGAGGCACTGGCCGATCTCGACGGCTGCCTCGGCAACGCCGGTCGAATGCTGATACGTAAACGGCGACTTAGCGTCGATCACATCCGCGAAGGCCAGACAGATTCGATCGATCGAATCTTCCGTCGGTGTGATCTGGCGGTACTCCGGCTCTAGCAATGCAACTTTTCCCACGAGGTTCTTGTCGCCCAGGTCCTGCCAGAGATCGCCGGACTGCGCCAGGGAGGAAGCCGCTTTCACCAGTTCAGGATCGAACCAGCGACCGCTGCGCTTTTGTACGGCCGCGACTGCCGCATCCGATCCCCGCGCGGTGAAAAAAACGTCCAGCGTCTGGGAGAGGTTCGCGATTCTCGAAAACAAAGGGATTTCTTGCTTGCGGAGCCCGTCAGGATAACCGCGTCCGTTCCAGTGCTCGTCAAGGTTGTAGATGCCGGCGGCTACGGTCTCGGGGAAGCCCAGTTGTCTGGCGATGGACGATCCGCGTTCACAGCGAATTTTGACGAGTGTGCAAGTATCCTGCTGCTGAGTTGCGGCGACCTGAAACAGTTTTTGCATTCGCTGCAGGAACGGCATTCCGGTGCCGACGTGAGTTAGCGCGTAGTGCAGGCTTTCCCATCCCATGCGTGTCCAGTCCGTGGTTTTTACGTCACCCTTAGCTCGAATCTCGTCGGCATTCAAAATATGGTAAAGGCGCGAAGCGTTGCTGCTGCAACCGGCATCTTTCAGCAGCAGCGCATAGTAAAGGTCAGCCTGCTCGGCGGCGGTCAAACCGATCTGCTGAGCGAGGCGCATCCCGATCATGCACGCTCGAACGGAATGACCCATGGGCTGGCCCTCGGTCAGATCAAGCGCGTAGGAAAGCGCTGAAATGATTTCCGACAGGCGAATTGAGGGTGCCACGTCGCGTTTTCCTCTCCGTTGAACGCCGAGAGGTGACTGCAAATCTTGTCCCACTGCCTTGACGAATGCCATGAGTCTCCTAATCGGTCAGCCGTGCCCGCGGGGCGGGAATCACCCTAAAGGAAACGAGCCCGTTTCCTAACTGGGACTATGCGTACTAGAACCTGCCGTTGCCATGGAGCGGGAGTTATTGCGTTGCGGGAAAGTAGTACCATTGCCATGGTGCTGATAGCAAGACACTTAGCATATTAACCAGAAAGCAATAATGTACATATGTACTAGCTAGATACTTTATCAAGCACGCCGGGCCGTGAGACCTACCTAACCGAGAAACAAGCGAAAATCGTCAAAAACGAAAAAACCGGGGAGCCTCCAGGCTTCCCGGTCTTATGCAAAATTATGTTGTCGTGTGAAATTACCAGCGGCGATCGCCGCCCCCGCCGCCGCGATCTCCGCGGTCGCGATCCCTGCCCCCGCCTCCGCCACCGCGTCCACCGCCGCCGCCCCCTCGTCCTCCGCCCCCGCCCCCGCCGAAGCCGCCGCGTCCGCGTCCGCCCCCACCACCGCCGCCCTCCCGCGGTGGGCGTGCTTCGTTGACGACAATATTGCGGCCCATGAAATCATGGCCGTTCAAGCCCTGGATGGCGCGCTCGGCTTCCTCGTCGCTATTGACCTCGACAAACCCGAACCCGCGTGGTTGGCCCGAGAAGCGGTCGCGCACCAGGGTGACATTCGCCGCGGTGACGCCCGTCTGAGAAAATAAAGTGGTGATTTGCTCTTCGGTGGCCTGAAACGGAAGATTGCCGACGTAAAGTTTCTTCAACGCAAGACTCCTTCTGGCCGTGGCGAAACGGACGCACGGAACCGGGGGACTGAAGACGGCAGGGTCGAAACCGGGGACGTGGAATGGGCCCGGAACAATCCAACGAGACGCGCACTTCAGCTCCGGGCGAATCTTGCTCCAAATTTTAACGTCCGTCAACAGAAACATTACATGATAACTAGTTGTTATATATGTGGACCATCAACAGAAGGAGGCGAGGCTGAACAGCGCGTCATCGGCGAAATTTGGTGGTAGGATGCGGCATCCGTCAAGTAAGGAACAAGAATGATCGGAGAAACGGGACCATGCGCGGCTTGATGATGGATTTTCAGTTGACCGTGCCGGCGTTGCTCGAGCGCGCGGGCCGGATTTTCGGTGACGTTGAAATCGTCACCCGCGGGCCCGACCGCAGGCTGGCGCGAACCACCTGGGGCGAACTTCGCCGGCGCGCGAGCCGCCTGGCCAGCGCGCTGACGAGCCTCGGGCTTCAGCGCGGCGATCGCGTGGCCACGCTCCTGTGGAATCAAAGCGAACACGTGGAGGCGTATTTCGGCGTGCCGCTGGCGGCCGGCGTGCTGCACACGCTGAATCTGCGCCTGCATCCCGACGAGATTGCATACATCGCCAACCATGCCGGAGACCGCTTTCTGATCGTGGATGACGTGCTGCTGCCGGTGTATGAGAAAATCCGCGACCGCGTGAAATTTGAGCGCGTGATCGTCGTGCCCTTCGGTGGAGGCGAGACGCCCGCCGGCTGCGACGCCTACGAAGATTTGCTGGCATCCGCGAGCGAAGAATTCGTAGCTCCCGCGCTCGACGAGAACGAAGCGGCGGCCATGTGCTATACCTCCGGCACAACCGGGCGCTCCAAGGGCGTTGTCTATTCGCACCGCTCAATCGTGCTGCACTCGATGAGTTGCTGTGGCGTGGACTCCTTTGGGATTTCGATGCGCGATACGGTTATGCCGGTCACATCGTTATTTCATGTGAATGGCTGGGGCGTTCCCTTTACCGCGGCGATGGCCGGAGCCAAAGTCGTGCTTGCCGGACCGTTCGCGGATGGCGAGGGCCTTCTCGACCTGATGGAGCGCGAGCGAGTAACCATGACCACCGGAGTCCCCACCGTTTGGTTCGGCGCGCTCGAGGCGCTGGAGAAATTTCCAGGCCGGTGGAAATTCACGTGGCCGGTGCGAATGCATCTGGGGGGATCGGCGACGTCGGAAGCCCTGATGCGCGGATTCGATCGTCACGGAATTACCGTGGTCTGCTCGTGGGGCATGACGGAAACGGCCCCTGTGGCTACCAGTTCGCATTTGCGGCCCGATATGGATTCCTGGGACGATGAAAAGAAATATGCGCAGCGGCTGAAGCCCGGTGTCCCGGCGGCGTTGCTCGAAGCGCGCATCATGCGGTCCGATGGCACGCCTGCGCCGCACGACGGCCGCACGGTCGGCGAAATTGAAGTGCGCGGACCGTGGGTCGCGTCGGCCTATTACGGCCTGCCCGAAGAAGCTCACAAATGGTCTCCCGACGGCTGGCTGCGCACCGGCGATATGGGCCATATCGACGAACGCGGCTACATGAAGCTGGTGGATCGCAGCAAGGACCTGATCAAATCGGGCGGCGAATGGATCAGCTCGGTGGATCTGGAAAACGCGCTGATGGGGCATCCCGCCGTGAAAGAAGCGGCGGTCGTGGGCCTGCCGCATCCGAAATGGCAGGAGCGCCCGCTGGCCGTGGTGGTCTTAAACGAGAACGCGAAAGCCGAGCCCGCGGAATTGCGCGAATTTCTGGCCACGAAATTTGCGAAGTGGCAATTGCCCGATGCGTATGTATTCGCCCAGGAAATTCCGCGCACATCGGTCGGGAAATTCCGCAAGACGGCCCTCCGCGAACAATTTGCCGATTGGAAGTGGGAAAGCTGAGTGCGGCTTTCCATCGAGCGGCCCGGGCCATCTTTCGGCGAAGAATTACAGGCATTGCAATCAGCGGAAGGACAAGAAATGAAGCCAATTGCGTGGGCCGGAATCGTCTTAATCGTGCTGGGCGCACTGGCCCTCGCTTATCAGGGCATCAATTACACGCGCCGGAAAAATGTCATCGACCTGGGGTCCATTCACGTCACAACCGAGACTCACGAACGGATTCCCATTCCTCCCCTGCTTGGAGGACTGGCGTTGGCTGGCGGGATCGTCTTGTTGGTCGTAGCCGCGGCGAAAAAGTCATAACTCGCGGGATGCGCGCACACATTCGCGTGCCGCACATTGAGGATCGGCTTCGACTCCCGCGGCGGTTGGTGAAATTGCATTGCGATCATCGATGTTTCAGGAGAACTCCATGCGAATCATGTGTGCAAAAACTCTAGGGCCAATATTTTTGACGCTACTGCTGGGCGGCGCTGCGAGCGCCCAGCAGATGACCGGGCCAGCCGCGGAGAAAACGAAAAAAGAATTATTGGAGCTGGAAACTTCCAAGGGCAAGACCCTTGTTGCCAGTGCTGCGGCTGCTGCGGATTGGCAGGACCATTTTTGCGCCGACGGAGTGGCCCTGACTTTGCCAGACGGAAGCACTCCCACGAAAGCTGAACTCCTGGCAATGATCCGGTCCGGGGACATCAAGGATGAATATATCAATCATCACGATTATCGCGTGCACGTCTACGGGACAAACGGCGTCGCGCACACAGGCGTGGTCACTTGGATCGGCGACGAAATTACCTCGTATAAAGGCAAGCGCGAGCATGTTTACGAAAAGACCACAGACGTCTTCGCTAAAGTAGATACTGGAGAATGGAAACGCGTGGTTCACCATGTATCTCCCGTTCCGCCTGGGATCATCCCTTTGAATTGAGAGGGATCGAGCCGCCGCCCCATGAGTTCGTCTCGGCTAGATGTTCGCCAGCCACGATCAAAAACAGACGTGCTGAAGCTTTTTCTACGGGGCGGATGTTTGGGGTACAGGTTTCGGCAATTTTTCTGTATCCTAGCTTGCCGGGCTTCTGAGATGAAAGGACTCCCACCCATGTGGCATCGTACAACGCTTCACGCGCCGCGATTCGTTTTGGCCGCGATCATTGCAGCGGCAGTTTCCTTTTCCGCCGGGCTCGCAGGCTGCAGCTCACCCAAACCCACGGAACAAGCCCAACCGGCGGCGGAAGCACCGCAGCGATATCACCTTACCGGGCGCGTTGTATCCATCGAGACCGCCAAGCATCAGGTGACTGTGGACGCCGAAGATATTCCGGGATTCATGATGGCCATGACCATGGGCTACGCGGTCAAGGATCCGAGCATGCTCGCTCCGCTGTCGCCGGAAGATAAAATCAAGGCGGACGTGGTGGTAAACGGAAACGACGTTTACCTCGAAAATATCGTGGTTGTCAAAAAGGCGGACACCGCGAAGCCTTCCGCCGGGACGAATGCCCCGGGGATCCAGTCGCAACCGGCAAAACAATAGCGGAGGCGCGCCTCGATAAAAACGGCTTCGTGTGATTCGAGGCGCGTCCGTGGCCCTACCGTTTCCAGCTTATTTTCCTCCGTTGTCCTTGTTCTTCTTGTCACCATCATCTTGTTTATTCGGTTCTGGCCCGTTCGCCGGACGGCGCTGTTGAGGCGGCTGGGGCGCGCGCTCCTGTGGCTGCGGCCGTTGATTCTGGGGCGGCGTGGCGTTTGGTGGTTTCTCGAATTGATGTGGACGATAGGTGTCTTCGTTAGCGTGGGCCGGCGGCGCAAATCTTATGTTGGGATTCCGTTGCTGGGGAGGATTAGCGGGCGCGATTGCCTGTGGCCGCGCCTGCTGTTGCTGCGTTTGTTGTTGCGGCCTCGGGTTCTGCTGCGGTTGCAGCGGCGATTGTTGCTGCCGGATTTGCGGTTGCTGTTGGACGGGCGATTGTTGTTGCTGCGAACGCTGCTGCGGCTGAATTTGTGGCTGCTGTTGCGGCGGAATTTGCTGCCGGAACTGCGGCTGCCGTTGAGCCGGTTGCTGCTGTCTCGGCGCGCCGGCTTGCGAGAAAGTTCTTCCGGGCTGTTGGCCGCCGTTAAATGAGGCTCGTGGCGGAGCCGGAGTTTCCTTGACAACGACCTGCCGCCGCATTACCGCCTCGGGAGGTCTGACCGTCGCAGCGGCGCCTGCGCCAACGATGCTCCTGCGCACCGGCGCCGCCTGGATATTGCGCTGAATTTCCGCCGTCTGAATTTGCTGAGGGTTGACGCGAATGGTCGCCTTACCGACGGCACGCGCGTTCACGAAAGTGTCATGCGAAACGGCGGTCACCGCGGCCGCGTTGTTCTGGTGCATGTACCTGACGTTGGCCACATTCACATTGTTATAAACGTTGGTGACGTTCACCACGTTCACCGTCGTATTCGTCACGTTCACTCGTTGCACGTAGCGTTCGCTGGTGCGGTATGGCGGTACGTACACTTCGCGCGGGCCTAGCGGAAACCACGCCACCCCCCCGCCTCCGCCAATCGATAGCGACATGCTGAACCGCGGTCCCCCGACAAAAGCAACCAGCGCCGGCGCATAGACCGGTCGCACAACTACGGGGCCCGGAACCCAGCACCAGCCGCCTCCGACCTCCGCCCAGCGGCCGTAATGAAATGGAGCGAAGCCCCAGGGCTCATCCTCGACCCAGGTCCATCCCCACGGCTCAATCCACGCCCAGTGTCCGAAGCGATACGGCGCCCATCCCGCAGCTACGCCGGTGGGAAACCAGACATTGCCGTAGTCCGGAACATTGCGCCATTCACCGTAGTCATCCAGATCGTCGTAGCCGATCACGTCGCGCGAGACGTAGCGCGCGGATTGCGACCGTTCTTCGCGCTCATCCCGCGATTGGCTCCAGCGATCAAATTCGTCCGGCGCTCCGGCCTGCCTGCCGTCGTAGGTCAGCGAGTCCGTGCCTGTGAAAGTCGCCTGATCGCCGGAGTCCATGTGGTATTCGCTGCCGCCGCCGGTGGCGTCGCCCTCTCCCTCGCGCACGGTGACGGATGTCGCGTTGCCGTCGGGATCGACATCGATGCGGTAATTCCCCGGACGCTGCAAGGTGAATGCCAGGTTCGGAGTATCGACCTCGAAAGCGTCGCCGCCGTCGAGCCGGCGAACGGAAATATTCATGGACCCTTGAGCCAGCTGGATTTGCACCGTGCGGTCGTCGAGATTCAGGAAGGTAATGCCCGTCTCGCCCGCAATGCGTATGGACGAGCTGTCGATGTGCAACTCTCCGCGGGAATCCCTGTCGGCCCAAAGATTGTCGCCTGTTGTCAACGGCCGGTTGGCATTCGCCTGCACCCAATCGGTTTCGCCACCCGGCTGGAACGAAATTGAACCCTGAATATAGTTGAGCCGCGCCACTCTTCCCGGAGGATCGTCAACCGCCAGAACGGGCGACGGCAGCGCAAAAAGAAATCCGGGAAGCAGCATCAGAACAGAGACAAGCAAGCTAGCTTTTCGCATGGCGTTTTGTCCCTCCGACAAACGCAATAACGGCTGGGCGATTTCTAACTTGATTCTACGCCTAGATCGGTAGCTCTGTTCGTCGTTCGCAACGATCGCCTCAGTACCGCTTCTTGTTCGTACGGTCTGCGATCGTCGAATTCCGCTTCAGCCGTCGCTCCACGCGGCCAGGTAGGCAGGAGGCTCCTTTCGGAGCCTCCTGACGGTGTGTGGGGGTGTGGGGTAAAACGAGGCAGAAATCATCTATCGGTGGCCGTGTCCGCCTCCGGACGAACCTCCGTGCGAACTGCCCCCATGTGATCCGCCGCCAGAGGAACCGCTGCGGTATCCGCCGCCTCCATAACTGCGACCGCTCGGCGCGCTCGACATCGGGCGGCTGGAAAAGGAACCTCCTGACGGCACGCCCCGCGACGCTTGATAACCGCGTCCCGCTGGCGCGCTAGACATGGATCGACCAGAGTACGGTGCTGCCTCCGACGGGCCGCCGCGAGAACCTCCGTAACCGCCGCCACTAGGCGCGCGGCCAGCATAAGAGTTGTTGCCGCGCGGCGTCACGACCGGCTGCTGCATATTGAGCGTCGGACGGCTGGTTCCACCACGGTAGTAACCTCCGCGCGAGTTGTCTTGGTATTGCCGCGAAGGTTCGGACGATTGCGAATACGTCGAGCGAGATTGGGGCGTGCCTTGGCCCATGATCGTTCCGTTGCGAGCCGAGCGCATCTGCGAGCTTGCCGGCGGAGTAAATGTGCGCCAACCGGGCCGCGAAGACTGAATTGATTGGCCCTGCCGGGACGACGAAGAAGCAACGCCGCGCTGGGCCTCGCCATATTGCTCGCCGCGGCTCGTGTTGGCGTTCCCGCTGCGTCCGGCCTGGAAGAATGTGCTCTGCCGCGCGGAACTGCTGAAGAAGCGCTGGCTGCCGGCTGCGCGATTTGGCGCCGAACCTGGGTTCACCGCGCGATTTGTCGATTGGAAACTTTCGCGCGTAGGCGAAACCGGGTGAGCGCCGGTCAGCATGCTGGCCTGGCGGAAGGTGCCCGCGTCCATTCTCGACTGCTGCATGGGCACGCGGCGATCGCCCGAAATCGCTGCTGCGCATGGAGCTGATTCCGCCGCGCACGCGTTCATCGCTGAAAGCTCGATCGAAGTTAGAATAGGCGCGCGGCCCGTCCCTCAACGGGCCAATGCCGCCGTGAGCGTTGTGAATGTCAGCGATGTTAACGACGTTCACGCGGTTAATTCCACGGCCGTACCACGGGAAGAAGCGATCGCCCGGTCCGCAAGGCAGCCAACCCACGCTTCCGAACCCGCCAAAGCCGAACCCCAAGCCAACTCCCCAGCCTCCTCCGCCGAAGCCGAAGAAGGAAACATAGGCCGGCGCCCAGAGCGGGCGGTACCCGGCGTAAACCGGTCCCGGCCACCAACCCCAATTTCCGCCGTACACAAACCACCGTCCGTAGTGATACGGCGCCCAGCCCCAGGGTTCGTACGAAACCCAAGTCCACCCGTAGTAGGGTTCATAGACCCAGCGGCCGTCGCGGTACGGCGCCCAACCGGGACCTTCGTCGGGAAACCACACGCTGCCGTAGTCGGGAACATTCGTCCATTGCCCGTTGCGTATCGAGATCCTGGGTGCCCGTGTAGTAGGGATTGGTGTGCTGCCAGCTTTGCGCGCTTTCGATCATGTGATCGCGGTCACTGTTCCACTTGTCCCAATCGTCGCTGCCGGGCGCTCCGGAAATTTGATATTGCGCGTTGTCCGCGTTGCCCTGAATGGTGATGCGCTGGTCGCGCTCCACGTGCGTGCTGCCTTGCGGCGTGGAAATTTCCGCGGAGCCCTTGCGCACGTCGACAATCGTTTCGCCGTCGGAATTCACCAGAATGCGATAGCTGCCTTCGCCCGCATGCGGGATGGATCGCCACGTTGGGCGTATCGATCTCGACGTTCGCTTCGTTATTTCTGAAGTCCTCGTAATTCACCAGGCCCTGCCCGATCTGAAGCTGCATCTGCGTTGGGCGACAGGTTCACGACGTTGGCCGTGGTCTGGTCCGACAGGCGCAGGATGTTCGCGTGATCCAGCTGAATTTCGGCGCGCGCGTTTTGGCCGGTGGAAATATGGTCACCGTTCACGACCGGCGTGTTCACGGTCGCCGCGTCCCAGTCGCTCGATCCGTTGTGCTGAGTCGAGACATCGCCGTGAATGAAGCTGATCCGCGCCGCGCCGGGATCGTTGCGGGCCTGCCGCGGTTGCTGCGGGCCAGCCCTGCGGCTGCGGCGGATTTTGGCGCCGGAATTTCCATTGGCTGTTGCGACGCGGGCGGCGCTTGCTGCGCGCCCACCACCGCGCCCATTCCGAGAAACGAGCGTCCCGACAAAAGAACCATTTCCAGACTCCAAGGTAATTTCTCATGACCTGGCTCCCACTTCCTAAAGCCACTGTGCTGACGCACGTTTAGATGATTGCAGGGCGAGGGCCAAACCGTGAAGCATCTGCAAACATCAACGTAAGCGTTTTATCTATCAATGGCATGCAAGACATGGCTCGAGCCCGTGCGACGGAACGAGCTGAATTTTTTGGTGGTTCTCACGCAGCGGTGGTGGATTTCAACCACGACGAAAATCCAGTGACATGGCTGGCCTACCGACGCCGAAACAACTAAGTCTTCGGCGTCGGCAGGATCCGGCACGCCCAACTTCGAGAGGCGGTAGCGCAGCGCGTTGCGCGAAAGGCCCAGGGCGCGCGCGGCCTGGCTCTTGTTGCCGTTGGCGCGGCGCAGGGCTTCGCGGATGGTTTCGTCTTCCCACTGTTCGAGCGTCATGCCCGCCGGAAGGACGTAGGGAGAACTGCCCGGCGCGGGCGAGCGCCTAGCGGGATCGTCGAGATAAATGTCGGCGGCGTCGAGCGTCGCTGCGGCGGACAGCGCCACGCCGCGCTCGATGATGTTCTGCAATTCGCGGACATTTCCCGGCCAGTGATACTCCATCAGGCGCTTCATGGCTGCGGGAGTGATTGTCGTGATGTTTTTCGCCGATTCCTTGGCGTAACGCTCCAGGAAAAAATTGGCCAGCGCGGGAATGTCTTCCTTGTGATCGCGCAGCGGAGGAATATCGATGGCCACGACGTTCAGGCGGTAGTAGAGGTCCTCGCGAAAGGTGCCGTCCTCGAGCGCGGCGCGCAGGTCGCGGTTCGTGGCGGCGACCAGGCGCACGTCCACCTTGTGCGTTTTCGTGCCGCCCAGGCGCTCGAACTCGCGGTCCTGCAGAACGCGCAGGAGTTTCACTTGAATGGCGCCGGGCACGTCGCCGATCTCATCGAGGAAAAGCGTGCCCTTGTCGGCTAGCTCGAATTTTCCCGGCTTGCTGCCCACCGCGCCAGAAAACGCCCCTTTCTCGTAACCGAAAAGTTCGCTCTCCAGAAGATTTTCCGGAATGGCTGTGCTGTTGATTTTGATGAAGGGGCCGGAAGCGCGCTGTGAATGCTCGTGAATGGCCCGCGCGATCAGATCTTTTCCGACGCCGCTTTCGCCGCCCAGCAGCACGGTTGAATTGGTGGGCGCGACGCGCTCGACCATCGCCAGCACGGCCTGCATCTTGTCACTCTGCGCGATGATGTTGTTGTAGGAGTAGCGCTGCCCGAGCTCTTCGCGCAGCGAGCGGTTTTCCTCGCGCAGCCGCCGGGTGTCGAGTTCCTTGCGGATCACCAGCACCAGCTCGTCAAACGAAAACGGCTTGGTGACGTAGTTGCTCGCGCCGACCTTCATGGCTTCGACCGCGGATTCCACCGTGCCGTACGCGGTCATCACCACCACGGGCAGCGCCGCGTTTGCGCGCTTCACCGCCTGCAAAAATTCCAGCCCGCTCATTCCCGGCAGGCGCAGATCGGTCACCACCAGGTCGGGCTTCTCGCGCACCAGCAGCTGCAGTCCCGCTTCCGCATCGGCCGCCGAGTGCACCAGAAAACCTTCTTCGCCAAGACGCAGCTCTACCAGGCGCCGCATCTTGGCTTCGTCCTCGACCACTAGAATCGCCGCTCGATCGTTGCGCGTCATGGTTTGTAAGTAGCACCGACTTCAGTCTGTGGCTTTCCGACGAACTTTGGCAAAAGCCTCACCCAGCAGCCGCTCAATTCTGTCCATCGAATCAAACGCGCGGCCCGGGCACATTTACGGAACCCCACAGACTGAAGTCTGTGCCACTGGATGCCCATTGTGCCAGCGCGCCTGCATCGAAGTGAAGCTGCAAATGGCGATTGATTGTAGAATCCTGCGGTGCAACACGCAGCGCGCGGAACGACGCGAAGATAGAACGATCGAGGTCACAAAAAATGGCAGACAGAGAACTTTCCGGAAAAACAGCCATCGTCACCGGAGCGGGCCGCGGCTTGGGCCGCTCCATGGCGCTCGGCCTGGCCCGAGCCGGAGCGAACGTCGTACTGACCGCTGCGCGCAATCGCCGTGAGATCGACGCCGTCGCCGAAGAAGCCGCAAGATCCCCCGCGGCAGGCGCGACGCGTCAGCTTCTGGCCGATGTCGCCAGCGCTGAAGATTGCCGGCGCGTGGTGGACGAAACCGTGCGCGCATTCGGCGCCGTGCACATCCTGGTGAACAACGCCGGCCGTGGCATGCGCTTCGTCAGCGAGAAATTTTTCGATACGCCCACAAAATTCTGGGAGACCGACCCGTCCGTCTGGAAAATGATCATCGACACCAACGTCAACGGCCCGTTCCTGATGTCCCGCGCAGCCGCGCCGCCCATGCTGAAGCAGCGTTGGGGCCGCATCGTCAACATTTCCATGAACCACGAAACCATGCGCCGCGCCGGCTTCTCCCCCTATGGCCCATCGAAAGCCGCGCTCGAATCCGAAACCATTATCTGGTCGCAAGACCTCGCCGGCACGGGCGTAACCGTGAACGCCCTCTTGCCCGGAGGAGCCACGGACACCGGCATGGTTCCCGGCGACATAGCTCCCCACCTGCGCGAGAAGCTTCTCCATCCAGACATCATGATTCCTCCACTCCTGTGGCTCGTTTCAGACGCAGCCGGCGGAGTAACAGGCAGCCGCTTCGATGCCAAGCTTTGGGATGCTCGGTTGCCGCCGGAGCAGGCGGCTGAAAAATCGCGCACCACGGTTTCCGTAAGTGGCTTTTCGAATTAATGCACACAACTTTTCCTTTACCGGGGACGGCATGAAGGCCAGCCTCGATGCATCGTTCTATTTTGTAACTGCTGCCCGAATCCTTGACCGCCTCTCCTGCCTCGACTACACTATACGTTTTGATTCGGTCCAATTGCAGGCACCGAGGGGGAGAGTTCTTTGCCGAAACGCACGTTTCAACCGAAGGTGCGCCGTCGCCACAAGACACATGGTTTTCGCGCGCGCATGAAGACTAAAGGGGGCCGCAAAGTTCTGGCCGCCCGACGCAAAAAGGGACGCCATCGTCTTACGCCCATCTAGAGATTCGGACTCGCCGACCGGAAGGGTGGGCCCAGCTGACGACCGCCTGAAGGATGGGCAAGGACGTTCCGGCGAGTCGCGGCAGGGTTTCCCCCGCGCCATGCGTTTGTTGAAGCGCGTGGAATACGAAGCCGTTTACGGCGCCAATCAGCGCCGCTCGAGCCCGCAGTTTTCCGTTTTCTTCCGCGCGCACACAGCGCTTCCGAATCAGGCCGCCGGGCGGGAGCTTACGCGCGAAGGTTCCCCTTCCGGGGCGCTCGCGGCTAGCCGTGCCAGCCGCTTCGGGATCAGCGTCAAGAAGGCCCTGGGCGGCGCGGTGGTGCGGAACCGCATCAAGCGACGTACCCGCGAGATTTTGCGGCGCAACAGGACGGAGATTCCAGCTGGATGGGACATTGTGATTCATCCGCGAAGTTCAGTGGCGACAGCGGCGTTCGCGCCGCTGGAAGCGGAACTCGTGCGCCTGCTGCGCGGCATCCGTCCGGGCGCGCCGAAGGCATGAGCCGTCCGGCGCGCGCGCTGCTGTTTGCCGTGCGCGTGTACCAGGCTTTCTTTTCCGCGCTGATGCCCAGCGCCTGCAAATTCTATCCTTCCTGCTCGCATTACGCCGTTGAAGCCGTCCAAATCCACGGCGCGCGCCGCGGTTCGTGGCTGGCGCTGCGCCGCGTCCTGCGCTGCCACCCCTTCACGCACGGCGGAGTGGACCCGGTGCCCGATGCCGCTGACTTTTCGAAAAGTAGCACAGGCTTCAGCCTGTGGGGGTTTCGTGCCGGTGGTAAAGAACCCCCACAGGCTGAAGCCTGTGCTACTGGAAGCGCTGCCAAAACCAACGAGGCCCGTTCGTGAGCGAGCGCAAGGAAATGTCGACCGAAATGCGCTCGCTGCTGGCGGCCGTGCTGTGTCTCGTTGTCATCGCAGGATGGTCGCTCATCTACAAGCCGCCGCAGCCGCCTCCCGCCAAGCCCGGCGCGCCGGCCACCAGTTCCGCGCCGGCAGTCCCGGCAACTCCCGCCGCCGCAGTACCCACCAAGGAAGCCAAGGAAAAGATAAAAACCGCTGCTCCCGCGCCCGCCATCAGTATGCACGCGGCCAGCGCCGAAACCTCCGTCGTCATCGAAAGCGATCTGTATCACGTGGAGATTTCCAATCGCGGCGGCGTGGTGCACAGCTGGCAGCTCAAGAAATTTACCGACGATCACAAGCCGCCGCGGATTCTCGATCTCGTCCATCCGGAAGCCGCCCAGCAATCCGGAAGCTGGCCCTTTGCGATTGCGCTGGACGATCCGCAGCAGGAAGCCGACGCGAATAACGCGCTCTTTGAGATCACCTCGGCGGGAAAAGCGCCCGAGCCCGGCACCGTGCTGCAAGCTCCCGCGGAAGTAACCCTGTCCTGGAGCGACGGCCACCTCGAAGTCACCAAGCAGCTGAAATTCGACAAGTCCTACATCGTCGGCGTGAAGACCACCGCGAGCCTGGACGGAGTGCCGCTGCGATCGAGCATCATGTGGGCCGGCGGCTTTGGAGACATTACCGCGTACCGCGCCGCGGCCCAGACCCAGGTGTTTACGAGCGCCGCGGGAAAGCTCAACACGCTGGCGGCGAAAAATCTAGGCAAGCCGGGCCAGACCACGACGCGCACGCAGGTCACCGGAACATTCGACTTTGCCGGCATTCAGGACCTGTATTTCGCCGCCGCGTTTCTTCCGCCCTTCACCGCGCGCGGCGATCTTGCCGAAGTGCCGTTGACGGTCACCGGCTGGACCTACTCGCACGAAACCACCACCGACGGCAAGACCGAAACAGAAATCGTACCGGACGTGGCCGTAGGCACGACCGCGGCTGGGCCGCTCGATCTGCGCGCATACATCGGGCCCAAAAGCGTTGACGGGCTGAAGGCCGTGCGCCCGCCGCTGAACAGCCTGGTGCAATTCGGATGGTGGGGGTTCATTGCGGAGCCGATGTTCTATTCCCTGCTGTGGCTGCATCAGTATGTGCGCAACTACGGCTGGGCCATCGTTCTGATCACCGTGCTGATCAACATGGTGATGTTCCCGCTCAAAGTAAAAAGCATGCGCGCGATGATGAAAATGCAAAAAGTCGCGCCGGAAGTGAAAGCGATTCAGGAAAAGTACAAGAAATACTCGATGCGTGACCCGCGCAAGGCCGAGATGAACAAGGAAGTCATGGCCGTGTACTCGCGGGAAGGCATCAATCCGCTGGGAAGTTGCTGGCCCACGCTGATCCAGATGCCCATCTGGTTTGGGCTCTACCGCATGTTGGCCAACACCATTGAGTTGCGCCACGCTCCCTGGATATTGTGGATCCACGATCTTTCCGCGCGCGACCCTTATTTTATTTTGCCCGTCCTGATGGCCATTTCCATGTACTTCATGCAGAAGATGACGCCCACCCCTGGAATGGACCCCGCGCAGGCCAAAATGATGGGACTGACGCCACTGATTTTCGGCGGTATGTTTGCCCTTTATCCGAGCGGTCTGTCGGTGTATATACTCACCAGCAATATCGTGGGAATCGGGCAGCAGTGGTATCTCTACCGAACGACGCCGCCTCCGCCGAAGCCGTCGCGGGGACCCGGCAAAAAGAAATAGAATTTGCAGCAGAATGGCCTGAGGGGACCATACTTGACGCCTGTATCCCGCCCGAATCTAATCGTCGATGGAAAGCTGGATCACGCGGCAATCACGAAGGAATTGCGCCGCTGCATTGACACGCTGCTGCAGAAGAGCCGCTTCCAGCTGAGCTATGAAATTCGCGCAACCGCTCCAGCGGCGCCGAAGGAGCTGGAAAGTCCGGAAATTGTCGTCGAATTCAAGGGCCGCGATCAGGATTTGCTGCTGGAGCGCAACGCCGAATTGCTTCTGGCGCTCGAACACGTTGCCCTGCGCTGGCTGTGGCTCGATCCGCAATTCTATGGCCGAGTGCGATTCGATGCCGCAGGCTACCGTGGCATCCGCATCGAGGAGTTGAAACTTTCCGCGCGCGTTGCTGCTGACCGCGTCCGCGAAACTCATGCGCCTTTCCGGTTTAACGCCATGTCATCGCGCGAGCGGCGCATCCTGCACCTCGTTTTGAAGGAAGAATCGGGAGTGCGGAGCGAAAGCGAAGGCTCCGGAGAAGAACGCCAGGTCGTCGTTTACCCCGCAAGTTAAAAAGCCGGCGGAACGTTTTGCCCGGGTGCTATTCCGGTTCGCGGAACCCGTGGGAAATGATCTGTCCCGCCGAATTGAAGATCACATCGAAGGTAAAGCCAGACCGCCTGCGCACAATGGAGCCGCTGGATGTTCGCGGCGTTGGGGCCGCCTCGATGGAAGTGTTTTCTCGAAAGAAGCGCGCATCGGAAATTTCGACCACGGTCTGCTGGTCGTCGTTTTGCCGCACACGCCACACGGGATATCGCGCGAACCACAGATAGACCTGGACGTCACGCAGGTTTCGCGCGTCCGCAATGAGTTTCCTGGATTGCGCGTCGGCATAAAACTGCGAACTCTCGATCACCCCGTCCGGTTCGTGGAACGTGGTCCGCCACACGCCTTGCGGGGTGCTGACCAGCCCCACCCAGTGCGTCAGCGTGGGGGGCAGCGGAAGCGCCGCGAGACTTTCCACCTGCATGTGCTGTCCTGCCGCAAACTTTTCGACGTCGCCGAAGGCCCTGTGATGTGCTGCGGCGGCGGTGCCTATATAGACGCACAAAACCGCCAGGCCAGCACGGCACCAGCCAGCCCGGGTCCAGCGGAAGCCGGCGCTCTGTGCGGAGGGTAAGAAAATTATGAGGGCGAGAATGGCCGCGATCGCCCCGGCAGCGGCGATCGGGAATGCATATCCCTCGGCGCTGGCGAACCCATATGCTCCGAACGCTCCCAGAGTAAGCGCGGCCCAAACGAAAATCGCGCGGGCGCGGAATTGCCGTGTTTCGCGGTAACACCACGCGGCCATCTGCGGCACCAGAGCGATCCCGGTCAGCGTCAAGTCGACGATGAAGACCCAGTCCCAAGCCGGCCGCGTATAACTCAGCGGGCTCCAGACCATGGTCCCAAAACTGGTGACCAGATCGAGAAAAATATGCGTCGCGATCCCCGCGGCGTAAATCGCGAACAGGCTGAAGAACGGCGGGTTTTGCCATTTCAGTAAACGCGCTATAGGTATTGTGATTGCGGTTAATAAGAGGGCCCATAGCGGCAGAATTACCGCGGAGTGCGTGATGTTCCGGTGCCACTCCATGATCGCCAGCGGATTGTGAAACAGCGGCCCGGCAACGACGTCGATATCGGGAAACATGGAGCCGACCGTGCACGCCACGATCGCAACGCGCGCCGTGGGTGAACTCACCGCGCTTGCCCCGACACCCAATCCAGCGGGAACATCACGTCCCGCGAAGAAAGCCTTGCCGGTCAGCGCGCCCACAATTCCGTGTGTGATGGTATCCATGGAGATGGGCTTTTTACGGTCACATGAGTTAAATTAGACGCGCGCCGGCGCTTGGCGTTTCGCTATTGACCGACGCGAATCGGGATGGTCAGCGGCTTGGTGGACTCCGATGCCGCTAGCATGTGGCACTGCCCGTCGAAGATCCCGCCGGGCTCGATCACCAGACAAGGCGAATGGACTTCGCCTGTGACCACGCCCTTGGCCTGGATCTCCACGCGGCCCTTGGCGAAAATCACGCCGTCGAACTTCCCGGAAATCACCACATGATTCCCTTCGATCTGGCCTTCCACCCGCGCACCCTCGCCCAGAATCAGGCTGTGGCTGGAAATCACGTTCCCTTTTACGTGAGCGTCAATGCGAAACACACCCGAAGCTTCCAGCGTGCCCTCGAATTTTACGCCTTTGTCAAGAAACCCGGTGAATTCCTGGGGCTGCTGGGAGTCCTTGGAGCGCTCTTTGGATCGCCATTGCATGGTTCACCTTCAGACCACGATGTTGCTATTTGAGAATTCTGATTCTACCTGAGGCGGAGTTGTTAGAGCCATTAAATCACCTTCCCGATGACCTAGTAAGCACGGATGGCTATGTGTCCGATCCCTAACAGTCTCATATACTACAAACGTAATATTATACCATGAGGCGGTCGTAGATCCCATTCAGCTGCTCTTCATCGTAAAAATCCAGAATCAGCTGACCGGCATGCCCCTTAGTTGGCATGTGCAGGGTTACTCGAGTGCCGATGTGCTTCTGCAACTCGTCGAGTGCAGCCTGCCGGTTAGGATCGTGACGCTGCGGCTGTGGTTGAAGACCCTGTCCGCGCAAGCGTCGCGTCGCCATCTTCTCAAGCTGACGGACCGTGAGCTTGCCGCGTGAAGCCTTTAGCGCCAAATCGCTTCGGAGTTTCCGGTCTTCGATCGCCAGAAGCGCCCGTCCATGTCCCGCCGTAATCTTGCCTTCCTCGATCCATTCGAGCAGCGGCTCCTCGAGAGATAATAGACGCACGGAATTTGCGACCGTGGCGCGATCTTTCCCGGTTCGCGAAGCGACCTCGTCCTGCGTGAGGTGGAATTCTTCCATCAGGCGGTCGAAAGCACGGGCCTGCTCGATGGGATTGAGATCCTCTCTCTGAATGTTTTCGACCAGGGTCAATTCGAGTGCTTGCTCGTCGCTTACTTCCCGCAGTACCGCCGGGACACGAAGCAACTGGGCGCGTTGCGACGCACGCCATCTGCGCTCTCCAGCGATGAGTTGGTACCGGACGCCAACCCTTCGCACCACCAGCGGTTGGATAATTCCGCTGGCGCGGATGGACTGCGCCAATTCTTCCAGCCGAGCTTCGGCAAATCTCGTGCGAGGCTGATATGGACTGGGATCGATCAGGTCGATGTCAAGCTGCAGGGGGCCACCGGCAAAGGTTTGCTCCGGGGCAACCGCCGTCGCGGCACCGGGTGTCGGCGGGGCGACTTGCGAATTGACTTGCGAGGCAGCTTCGGGCTCACGAATCAGGGCTCCCAGCCCCCTTCCCAATGCGTTTCTGGCCATTCGAGATGACCTCCTTTGCGAGATTTATATAGGCTTCCGCGCCTCTACTATGAATGTCGTAGAAATGGATGGGCTTTCCGTGACTCGGTGCCTCGGCTAGGCGCACGTTTCTGGGTATCACGGATTCAAATACTTGGGCCCCAAAGAAACTCCGAAGGTCGGAGGCAACCTGCTTTGAAAGGGTGGTTCGCTCATCATACATCGTGAGGACGATGCCCTCGATGGCCAAATTTGGATTCAATGTTCGCCGGATGCGCATAAGCGTATCGAGCAATTCCGAGACTCCTTCCAAGGCAAGGTATTCACACTGGATCGGGACGAGCACCGAATCCGCCGCCGTCAGGGCGTTCAGAGTGAGCAGATCGAGCGCCGGGGGACAATCCATTAAAATGAACGCATAGCTGTCCTTGATCTGTTGAAGCACCCGCCTGAGCTGATATTCGCGATTCTCGGCAGCGACCAACTCGACTGCTGCGCCCACGAGATTTTTGTCGGCCGGAATTAACTCTAGGCCGTCTACCTGCGTCTTTAGAATGATCCTATCGAGTGGCTCGCCCAGGATCAAGGCATTGTAAAGTGTCCGCCTGGCGGGATCTTTCGGAAAACCGATGCCGGCCGTGGTATTTCCCTGGGGATCGCAATCGATGAGAAGCGTGTGCTGTTCAGACAGGGCAAGCGAGGCTGCCAGATTGATTGCGGTTGTCGTCTTGCCGACACCGCCTTTTTGGTTTGCGATTGCAATGATGCGGCCCAAATCTCCTCCAGCGAGGCGGAATCTAACACACTAAAAGTGGAAGAAGCAAATTGTTTCACGTGGAACAAAAACATTTGACACCGAGGGAGAGATGCCGGCACCGAATCCCGGAATTATAGCGGTCTCGTGGCCGGGCCGATTTTTTCGAGAGCCGGCTGCCGCGCGGGGAACGCTTTTGAGCCGCGCAAATAACTGGCCTCCGTTCCGGGGGGCCGCGAGATCGGAAGCCGCGAGGACGCGTTTGTTCCACGTGGAACATTGCCTCCAAGGAAAATACGGCATGTTCCGCCACTCGACGCACGATCAGAATTTAACTGGTACATTGTTCCACGTGGAACATTCCTTCATTCTTAGCGTCGGTGCGTCACAAACTAACGGGACCATCGCTGCATCCCGTTGAAACTTTCCCGCAATGCGACACCCGCGCACTTATGGCTCATCGTTGTTCGAGGGGCGTCCGAGCAGCAAGAAGCGGCGCTGCGATTCGGGTATGTGCACGGCGGGCTGCCAAGTCCACCCGGGCATTTGCGAGATCCTAGTCGAATCTTCCGACCCGACCCAGAGCAATATATGCCCCCATGTTGCGAGAGCCTGTGCCGACCATCGTAAGAGCGGCTTGAATTCCCCAATGGCGCGCGCCGTAATCAGATCTGTCTGAACCGTCTCTGGCCGGATCTCCTCGAACCTTTCGGATACGACTTGAACGTCAGTCAATTCGAGGCTTCTGATCACCTCATGCAGAAATGCGCACTTCTTTTTATTGGATTCGATAAGTACAACGCGAACGGTCGGGAAAGCGATTTTGATGGCAAGACCTGGAAAACCAGCCCCGGTTCCAACGTCGGCCAGCCGACAGTTTTCCACAGGAAGCAGTTTCGCAACAAAAATCGACTCGCCAAAGTGGCGGGTGACTATTTGCGCGGGATCTGTAATCGCGGTCAGACTAACGGACCGGCTCCATTTGAGGAGCAGACTCGTATACTCCCGGATCTCGTCGACCTGGTCCGCAACGAGAGATATACCGAAGGAGCCGAGTATCCCTTCAATTTCCGGGTTGCTGATTTCCGCGCGCGGCTTGGATGGCACGAAATCCCCCTCTCTTGCTCACAATGAAAAAGAAAATCCCGGCCGCTAAGTCGATGCCGATATGAGCAGCGACAGCCGGGATTAAACTTCCGGTCCAAATGCGCACGTAGACGAAAATCATTCCAACTACAAATGTAGTTAACATTCCGCGGCGACCCTGATACAGGTGCGCGATCGCAAACCACAGCGATGAGAAAATAGCGGCAAGGGCATTGGGGGACGCGAGATTTACGATCATTCGCACAAAGGCCATGAACACAAACCCGCGGTACAGGAACTCTTCGGAAATTCCCGCTGTGCAGGCCAGGGCTGCATACACCCAAGTTTCGGCCGGTGTTCGAGGCATGATCTTTTCCGTAATTGCGAACAAGGGGCCGCGTTTATTTTCCGGCAAACCCGACATTTTGCGCACGCCCAGCACTTGGTTGACACAGAGAAGGCCGGTAACGGCCAGGCTTGTCCAGCCGACTTTCCACGGATCACCGATCGCAAGCCCCAGCTCCTCGAAACTCACGGAGCGCGTGGCGCATCGCCAAGCGACGATCGCGACCAGAATCCATTGATAGAGAATTGTAGAGGCATAGAGGGATAACCGCTCCGTGATGGTGAAGTCGGGCTTACTCAGGATCCGCTTCATTCGCGCGTCGCCGCGCCACGGGACGATAACGCCGAGAAACAAAAGAATCAGAACGAAGTCCCAAGGGATGAACAGGGAAGTCACGGAGTGGAATGGAAGCACGTTCATGGCACGCTGCGCAAGAAGCGAGATGCCCACCCGGTGAGTGGCAGCCCCCGCGAAACAGTAATGGCACGCGTTTGGACTTCTTTCTCGGTCTGAGGGCTTTCACTAGGGTCGCTACCGTTCGAGTTGGACTCTAATTTAAACCTGACAGACTGCGGCCTGTCGCTACGCGGCTTGTTGCGACTATACTTTTCCGGCGCGGAGCAAGATATGAAACGAGTTGTGCGGGTGCGGCGGGTTGGACTGGCCAGGGCGCTGTCTAAATTGGGATATTGCTCGCGTTCGCAGGCGGCACGCCTGATTCGTGCGGGCCGCGTGCGGCTTAACGGGACGTTGTGGCGCGATCCCGAGGCGCCCGTGCGTATGGAGTCCGACAAAATCGACGTGGACGGAAAAGGGGTCGCCTCCGAATCGCGGATTTACCTGATGCTGAACAAACCGCGCAGCGCGATCACCACAGCATCGGACGAGAAAGGCCGCGAGACCGTTTATTCACTTCTGGACGAAGGGCTGCCCTGGGTCGCGCCGGTCGGCCGGCTGGACAAAGCCAGCGAAGGCCTTCTCCTGCTGACCAATGATTCGGAATGGGCCGCCCGGGTCACCGATCCCGGGTCGCACCTGGATAAGACCTACCACGTGCAGGTGACAATCAAGCCCGACGGTGACATAACCACTTCATTATTACTCGGAATTGAATCCGGCGGCGAGCTTCTGCGGGCCAAGCGTGTGCGTGTGCTGCGCGCGGGCCAGAAGAATACCTGGTTGGAGATCGTTCTGGACGAGGGCAAGAATCGCCAGCTTCGCCGCATGTTTGAACATCTGAGGATCGAGGTGCTTCGCCTGGTTCGCGTGGCCATTGGACCGCTCGCCCTGGGGCCGCTCGCCAAGGGCAAGTATCGCACGCTCAGCGCAGCGGAAAAATCCGCCCTGGACCAGGCCATCAAAAACACCAGTCCCCGGTGCCGGCCTCCGGACGATGGCACCGTTTGAAACGCAGTAGCCAAGACTACGCGGAACGGGCGCGCCCGCCGACCAGGCGGCTGCCAAAGGTGGCCAGAAGAAGGAAGAGCGCCAGGGCCAGACGGTCGCTTGAGCTTTTAACGAGCAGGCTGCCGTCCGGCGGAAAAAACCAAACGATTAAAATCAGCGACGCGATGGCGGTGGCGATGAGGCCGTTCAGCAATCCCTCCAGTTTGGAGACCGCCAGAACGGTCACCAACAGCAGAAGGATCGAGGCATCTTTGCCGACATTCATTCGGTGGCAAATGGCGGCGATGAACAGCAACGCAATGGTGGACAAAAGGGTTCCGGGAATGGATCGAAGTCGAAAAATCCGCGCGCCCTCGCCGGAAAACGCGGCGCCCACGGAAAGCAGGAAGAAAGTTCCACAAACGCCGAGAAGGCAACCCGCGATTAACCCGGCCGTAAAACTTCCCATTCCGTCCCCCTTGGAATGAAAACTTACCCGCAGATAACTGTAATGTCAATCAACGTCGATGCCAATCAGTCCGCAAACGGCAACTCAGGCCCGCAGTCCGCAGCCCGCTGTTAAAAATTGTTGATCGTGATTTTCCGCCCGGGATTTCATGCCAGGCCAACGCCTTTATGCGATTTGTCGGCGGAAGGGGCAGAGAAGAGCGCTATCCCGCCGGCGCGCAGTAGTTCCCAGGGACTAACCAGATCGATAGAGGACTTAGTGGCGTACCAGGCAATCAAGCGCCGCAAACAAATGGCAAAGCACAACAGCGCGATTCCCACCACCAGCGTGGCATACGATTGGCGGTCAAAGAAGACCGTCCAGTTGATGCGCTCCTGCCACGACGGAGAAAGCGAATTCAAGCGGGACTGAAGAAAATGGCCGACAAGCGGTACGCGCCCAAAATGCACGAACGCGGTGTGGTCGTAATTGTAGGAAGAGTCGTAATTAGCCAGGTTTCGCGTGGCTTCCTGCAAAACGCCGGGGCGCGCCAGTTGTTCCTTGGTGAGAAGGTTGCCGGTTGCGTCGCGCAAGATCGCGTGGAAGGACGGATCTACAATCACCCACCGGCCATCCAAATAAACTTCAGCCACGACATGATTTGTGTTTATGCCGTGTGCATCCAGCAACAGCAAACGGCGCGCTTCGATTCCTCCTGCGGAGGCAAGATTCACAAACGCGTTGGTCGCCGTGCCGCACACGCTCAGTAATTCCTTGTAATTCAGGGTATCGACCGGGTCGCGATCCTCCGAATCGTCGCCGTAATATTCGGTTTCGCGGGCCGGGCCTTGATCCATCCAGGCAATAATGGCGGCGACTTTTTTCTCGGGAGAGGAAGTGTAAGGAAGCACGGCGTTGGAGAATCCGGACAGGTACCATCGCGTGGAATATTCCCAACCAAAACCAAAGACGGTCAACAACACGGCGGAGATAAAAAGGATCGTGACGCAGAAATTAGCCAAGCCAATGACGGATTCCCTTTTCATGGTGGAAGCCCCCCTCTATTCGTCCCGCGGCCAGGCAATTCGCAAAAGACTGGGGTTTTCGACAGCGAAAAGTCGCAGGGATTGTCCTGCGCGCGCCCGGCGACAAGTTTCTCCAGGAACGACAACGGCGCTGCAATTAGATATCACGCTGGGAGGGCAAAAAACAATATGATCCGCTGGCTTTTCTATCGTGAAGGGTATCAGGCGGAGGAGCGTGTCACCCGGTCAACTTTGGCTTTGGATGGACGCTTCAGCTGCGTCCAACGCGCGGCGTACGACGCGCATCAGCCAGTCGTGACTGAACGGTTTCTGAATGGATTCCGCGCCCGAGCGCAATGCTTCGCGGAACGAGGCTTCCTGCTCGGCATGGCCGGTCATGAAAACGATTCGAATTCCTGGACGTGATTGGGCAATGGAGCGGGAGCAGACATAATCGTCGACTATTACCATGCCAACCAAATTAATCTTCCTGCGATCGCAGGGCAACTGGGCGCCACGTACGTGATCCCGGTCATTTATGTGCCCATGCTGATGATCATGCACGCGGTCGCATTCTATTGGTTGCTGCGTCCGGCAGTGAGCAAATAGTACATGTCGATGCCGTAAATCGACTCTAAACTGGAGACAAATATGACGAATTCCGACTAAACCGTTGCCTGCCGTTCGTCCACGGGAGGTGACTTAGAAACTGGTCCTACCGATGCGCCGTGTTCGGTGCGAGGGGCGTTGAAACAGTCACGGTCTCACTACAGCACGTCTCTGCAAATTCCGCTACATTGGTGAGGATCAGCTGATGGGTGCGACTCACAACGTCTTGAAAAGATTGGTGGACGTGACAGGGTTCGAACCTGCGACCCCCTGCTTGCAAAGCACAAGAGTCAACTCCAACCCCTCTATCAATTACTTCTAACTACTACGTTTTCAATAAATCGGGGAACCTGCTTTCGCTCAAAAGCTAACCCCAATAGGCTGAAAACAACGCGTTCGTGCACAGTTCGTGTACAGTTATTGTCGGATGGGGATTGGATGATTTTCAGGACAATGCGCGTTTTTGCGCTCCGCTCTTTACCATCGTCTCCTTGACCCTGTTGACCAGGGGTTTTGCGTCTCGTACGGAGCGAGGGTTGTCCTTTGTGGCTGGATTGGTGCCAGAGTGACGCTGTGCCGTCTGCGCTTGTAATCGGCCCGTCTCATCAGCGCCCCGTAGCACTCGAAGTCCGCGTAGAACTGCCTGCGCACGTCCGTACATGCGTACACGCCGCCGCTCAGCGCTTAAAAATGCCCCGCTCATAACTAGGGGTAGCAGTCGGCGAGGTATCAGACGCAACCGAACAGCAGCGCTCAGACAAGGTCGTCAAATCAACAGTGATTGGGAATAAAGGAGGACTCGAAGGAAAGCCCGGATTAGGGGGTAGGAACCGATTGAGGAGAGTGCGGGATGGCTGATTCTAACTTCAACTCGTCAATCCAGGCCGAACCGCTAACTTTATTATCGAACTTCATTGATGGCTGCCGGACCACTTCGATCCGGAGAAGGCGGGTCTGTGGAGGGACTACAAGGTCATGATCAACGATTGACCAAGGGCTGGTTCCAATGAATTGTCCGAAGACTTCGTTAAAACGGGCAGGAGCTTCAGCATCGGAGATTCGAAATCGGATTCCCTCGTCCGTGCTCACCGCCTCCGTACGTATAAAGGCCCGAAACCGATAGGCGCCCGGTCGCACAACAGCCAGCTGCGAAGCGGCAGTCACATCAAGATTCTGAGTTCCTGCGAAGCGAATTTGAAGCGAGCATTTTCCCGCGGCTGCGGTGGTGCAATCACGCGAGACCGCAACGCCCTCGGTGCGCGCGAGGTCCCAATCAAATGGCGACCGCGCGGGCTCCGATTCGAAGTCGCCGTTAAAAAGGAACGTGGAATTGTCGTACCCCGTTGCGCCGGGGCCCATAGCTTGAATCCACGCGGACGAAGCCAAATCGGGATGTCCCTGCCGGACTAGGAAATTGGCGTACTCTCCTGCCAGGGTGCTATCGGCATATCCATGTCCGAGGGCCCAATCCCACGCGAGTTGCGCATCACCGAGGCGGCCGGCATTCATCAGGAATCGCAGCCAGGATTTTGAAGCGCGGGAACCCTCCGGAAGGCCGAGCTGCAAAACGTCCTCAGCATTTTCGACGTTATGGATGTATTCGCCGAACACCACGGAATCGTAATCGGGGATGAGCGCTAGGATGCGAGCAGTCACCGGGAGCGCATCGCGGGTATCTCCGATCTGAAAGTGAAACTCCGCCACACGCAGAAGAAAAACAGCCGTATGCGGGGCGAGAATTAAGACTTGACCGAAGCAGTAGCGAGCGTCTTCCCGGTTCCCGGCTTTGAGAAATGCATCGCCAAGCTCAGCCCATCGATACGGATCTTGCGGGTCGCGCTGGAGGACGTTTCGAAACGTGGTGATGGCCTGTTGAACATCATTTTCTTTTCCGCTTGCTAGCTGGTCCCTTCCCTGCCACACCAAAGGCGCGTTGTCGCAGAGCAGAAAGTTGCAAAGAACACGATTAACCTGTGCATCGTTCCGCCAGTAGGTCTCCGATAATGAACCGGCCAGACTGTAGGCGGTTAAGAATGCTCCGAGGGTGAAGGTCAGTATTCTCAAAACGGACACACTCGTGCTCGAAGTATCTTGTTGGGGAACAGCAGAGCAACGGTCGAGGATAGACTCGACGCGGAGACGCTACGGGTTTCTGCCGTCGTCGCCTTTGCCGCAGTCGTCGTGGTGATCGTTATCTTTATTGTCTTTGTCCTGGTTTTGGCCTTTGTCTTGATTCGTCCCGTTGTTTTGAAAGTGGTCGTGATGATCGTCTTTGTCCGGCGGGCAGTGCACACTTCGTGGTGGTGGATTTCCACCGTTTCCGTTGCCGTCTTCGGCATTGGTGGCATCCAAGAAGCGGCTAAATGTGGAGTGCAGCGCTGCCAGAGGAATGATCGGGCTAAGACTAGTCCCGCCATTCATCATGGTCAAAGAAGCGTGCGCTGACGCCGTGACGGCAACACCATCCGACGGCGGAGTCGCGGGCGCCGTGCTTCCCCTCGCCGGGCCTTCGGCTACAAAGATCAGAACCGTAATAACGATCAGCATTCTCATACTCTGCATGGTGATCTCCTTTTCTATTCGGTCGTCTCAAACCAATCGTCTCGCCGCACTTTGCTCACACGATATCCAGGTCGTTAAATCCTTCCGATGTCCGAGAACGCTCAGACGTACGTTTGTGCGTGCAGGCCGATTTCAGCTGCTTCGTCCGCGTCGACATTCCGTTGACCGAATCGTTCCGGCATGCTGCCGCTGATCTCTCGTACTCCAAGCGACATCGTCATTCCCGCAATCCAAGCCAGCAGCATCGCATTGGCAGGAATGTATAAGTTGAAATCCGCCAAAGAATGCAGCGCAATCGCGACCAAAGCTCCCAGAGACGCCACGGCAAGATAACGTGCCTCCGCGTCCGCGAACTTCCTGGCATGCCGCAATGCTATTCTCACCACAGAAAACGCCAACGTGGCTCCAATCGCGAACCCCACCACTCCCAACTCCGCCAGTAACTGCAGGTAGTCGTTATGAGCGAAATCGTCCGTGACGAGCACTCCGGATACTTTGAACCTTGAGAACGCAGTCTCGTATCCACCAAGCCCGCAACCGAACAGCGGAGATGCCTTGATCAATGGAAGTGTCTCCACCCAAAGGTCCGTGCGCCCCTCGCTGCTCAGCCCATCGGTCGAAATGAACTCGGCGAATCGCTGGATTAGCTTCTGTGGAGGCAGCAAGACAAAACCGGCCAAGACCAATGCCGCGAGGATCCCAATTCCAACCCAGCGGCGCTTTCGGGAAGCCGTGAACCAGCCCAGTTGCGTTGTACCGAGGAGCAACGCGCCCATGAGAAACAGAGAAGAAAGAGTTGCGATGAATCCCATTCTGGAGAAGGAAAGAATGATTCCGACAAATAGCAACAGAGCCAGAGCCCACACACTCGAAACTCTCAGCGCATGGGCGAGGGACCTGTGCCACCCGGAGCGTGCGCGATGGAGTATGGCCATTGGATACATCACTGCAAACGGCAGCGCCATCTCCAGAAAGCCGGCATAGTGATTGTAATTCGCGTACGTGCCCCACCTGAACGGTCCCTCGAGTCCGCCAGCGTGCTGCCAAACTCCAAGGGCCGCCTCGAATGCCGCGATGCCTAGAATGGGCCAAGTCACGAGCCACCGTCGATCCCGAAAGCGCCACGTCAGCGAGCGCGCCAGAAGAAAGATCACCAGGTAGCCGCAGACGAGCAGGAAATATTGAAAAGTGCCGGCGGGAAAAACGCTCAAAGAAGCGAAGTGCAGCTTCGCTCCGACAGGTCCCAGCGCATCAATCGCCTCTGCCCGCGCTGGCGATAGCACGCGCAACGCCGCGATTGGCAAGGGGAGAACTTGCAGCAGCACATAAGCCGGCAGGAGTGCTGCTGCCCATCGCAGAAGCTTGTCGGATGGAGATGGTGGCGGCCACGCGTCGGGCGTGCGATTGAAACTAACCAGGATCGCCAGCAGGCCTAAGACTAGAAGGTATTGATACCGGCCGGCTCGCACCACCCCGCCCCATTGGAAGGTCGTGTAAGCAAGAACCCCAGTTGCCAGGAACAGCACCAGGCCCGCCCTCCAATCCAAGCGTTTCTTAGTGATCGCCTCCCAAGAATTTGTCCAGCGAACCAGATCTTGTTGATTCGAGTTGTCACTCACTTTGTCACCGGGGTATCAAGTCGCAGTTCCTTACGAGGACCCGGTCCGACGCTGACCATTCAAACGGCACCCGAGCCTTTCAGAACAGCGGGGATCGTCTTTGCTAGAATCTCAAGATCCAGTCTTATCGACATTTGGTCGATGTAGCGCATGTCAAGCCTCATCCATTCGTGGAATGACAATGAACTCCTGCCGTTGATCTGCCAGAGGCATGTAATTCCTGGACGAACGCTGAACCGGCGACGCAGCCAGTCCTCCTCTAACCTGTTGTAATCGCGAAGGTCCAATGGACGCGGCCCAACCAGACTCATATCGTCTTTCAATACATTCAACAACTGGGGCAGCTCGTCGATGCTTGCCTTGCGCAGAAATTTGCCGAGGCGTGTGAAGCGCGGATCGTCCTTGATCTTGAATATTGGGCCGTCGGCCTCGTTCAAGCCTTCCAGTTGCGCTTGCCTCTGTTCGGCGTCGGCCACCATCGTTCGAAACTTGTACATCCGGAATTTTCGTTTGCTCAGGCCCACACGCTCCTGAACGAAGAATACCGGCCCTGGCGAATCGAATTTGATCAAGATTGCAACGATTAGAAAGAGTGGCCCCAGCAGGACCAGCAGGATTGCGGAAACAGTGACGTCCAGCAGACGCTTGAACAGGAGCGGCCAGCCTTCGAATACTCTCGAGCCGAAAGTCGCCACGGCCATTTCGTCGCGCAAATCCCCGTTGACCCCTGCCGGATGAAAATCAAAAATGCTGGTAAGCACGCGCACAATCACGCCTTGTTCCCGACACGTGGCCACGATACGGGAGGCCTGGGAGTAGAACGATCTCATGGGAAGGGCGATGGTTACTTCATCGACGACACACTCTCGCAGAAAATCGGAGAAGTGTTGCAGATCGCTGACGATGGACATACCATTTTCGCCGAATCCCTGTGCCCCCGACCACGTTTCGTCCACAAATCCGATCAATCGATAGCCCAATTCCGGCTTGCCTTCGATGGCTCGGGCAAATTCAACGGCGCGCGGATTGGTGCCGACAATAAGAATTTGACGCGAGTTACGTCCATGCACTCGCGCCCAACCGAGCAAAAGTCGCAAGACCCATCGGAAAAGAGAAATAAGCGGGCTTGCCACAGCCCAGAACACCAGAACGAACGCCGGGGTGATCATTTGCAGCCGGAAAATTACTGCAATCACGCAAAGCAGAAGTGCACTTGCCGAGACAGCCTTGAGAACGTCTACAACCTCTTGTTTACGATCGTCTAGCCGCCTCGACCGATACAGGCCGAATACGGAGAAAATGACGTGCCACGAAACAAACAGCCCGACCAGCAAGAGAATGTCCAGCACCGTGAATCTCATGGCGATGAACGCGGTAAAGGAACTGAATGCGGTCAGATGTAAAGTTCGGACAGCCGCGACCACGTAGGCTGCGGCAAGCAACGCGGGGTCTAACAGCATGAAAATCTGGCTCAATAATTGTCGGCGAAAATTCGTCATGGAGAAATAACGCCGGAGAATTCTGTCAGGCAGAGAAGCCTAGCGAACAATCGAAGGAAAGCATTGAATCAACGAGAGACGCCTCGGTGCAACATCTCGCAAAAGAGGTAGTACACAAAGCAACTGTTTGAGATCAGATACCGCCGCCACAATCGCCGCGGCTCTTTCCACAGGCGGTAGAGCCACTCCAGCCCATGATCGCCCATCACTCGCGGAGCCCGCGGCAGGCACCCGCTCAGAAAATCGAGTGCCGCTCCGACTCCCACCACCACCGGAACCTTCAAGCGATGCCGGTGCTCGCACATCCAGCGTTCCTGTTTCGGGCAACCGAGTCCAACCCAAAGCACGTCTGCGTTCGACCGGTTGACCATTTCCACAACGCGCTCGTCTTCTTCCTGCGTCAGCGGCCGGAACGGCGGGGAATAGGTGCCGGCGATGCGAATGCCCGAAAACCGCCGCTGCAAAACCCTGGCCAGGAGCTCCGCTACACCCGGCGCACCGCCATAGAGGAAGTGGGCGTAGCCTTTCCTGCGTGTTTCGCCACAAAACGCCTCGAAGAGATCCGGGCCGCAGACACGGTGGGGCAGATCAAACCCTCTTCGTCTTCCACACCAGATCAGCGGCATTCCATCGGGAATAACCATGTCGGCTGAATCGAGCGCCAGCCGGAAAACCGGATCGTGTTGCGCTTCGATGACACCGTGGACGTTGGTTACGGCGATATACCGGCTGGAGTCTCTCTGCAAAATCCAGCGCTCCATCCGCTGAACTACGTCCGGCACTTGCACGGCGTCTACCGGGACACCCAGAACGCAGAAGCGGCTGCCATCTCTTTGTGTTGTATCCATTTTCCCCCGGTATTATTTTTCGACCGTTCGATTCGCGCTCAAACTTCCAAAACGACTGCTTGGTTATCCGAAATGCTTTCCGGCAAAGACCGGCGGTTGCGGTCGAGGGCTTCCTCGTAGATTCGGATAAGCGTCCGATAGTTCGGGGCTGGCGTGTAGTCCGCGAGATACTTCACTCTGGCCGCGGTGCCCAGCGTTGCACAGAGGTTTCGATCCGATATGAGACGCTGTACCTTCGACGTCAGATCCTCACTGTCGCGGCTTCGGTAAAGCAAACCCGTTTCACCATCTCTTACCATTTCTCGACGCGTTCCCAGGTCGCTAGCAACCACGGCACGTCCGACGGCCATGCCCTCTAACAGCGTGAGCGGAAATCCTTCGTACCACTCTGAAGGGAACACGAGAAAAGCAGAGTTCTCGATCAGGCTGACAACCTCCCCATGAGGGCGGTTTCCGAGGAACTTTACTTGATTAGACGCGGCTCTTCGAGCCGCCGTCATCTGCGGACCATCACCAACAATCGTGAGTGGATAGTCGATATGGCGCCACGCTTCCAAAAGACCCAACACCCCCTTTTCCGGCGACAATCGCCCAACATAAATCGCACCTTCCTTCGGAGCCGTGGGTGTTCCGCCATCGAGAGGGTCAATCATAAAGTTGGGTTTGACATACAGTTTTTCCGGCGGCAGACCGCCTGCCAGTGATTTTTCCCTGCCAAATTCCGTCAAGGCAATATAGGCGTCTACGATAGGTGCCAATGACTGTCGCTTTCGGGTTTCCCGGTACAGCCGATACGCCAACAGCGATTTCAGAAAACTCCCGCCCGGGTAGCATCGGTGTACGAGGATCCGCGAAGCGTTCCCGTCCAGGCAGCGCTCGCACGGTTCGCCGCTCCGCAGGAAGGTAGCTGCCGGACAACCCAATCGATAGTTGTGCAGGGTCAATACGGTCGCGACTCCTCTTTCCTTCGCTGCTGCAAAAATGGACGGCGTGAGCCGGAACCAGTAATTGTGGACGTGCATCAGATCAGGCTGAAACTCGTCAATCACAGCGCCGATCCGCTCGTACCCCGGCTTGGACCAACCGACCTGCAAAAGGGCCTGGCACCTACCGGGCAAGGTCAATTCTTCGATCTCCGCATTCGTGGCGGCGTAGTTCGAAACGGTATGCCCATGCGAGCACAGCAACTCGGCTTCGGCTTGGACAACTCGAGCCTCACCCTCGATCGCGAAATTGCCATGGTGATTGTGAACTAGGAGTATGCGCAACTTGTGGCTTTTTACGTCGGACTGAGTAGGAGCTTCGGCGACAAACACTCGTGGTCTGCTGGGAGCGTAAAATCTTGAGCGAGACGCTGACCTAGGATTAGACGGTATCGAGCTTAAAATAGTTCGCTCAGGAGGAAGTTACAACTTCTGAAGATTGGCGGCGGTTCATCGCCATCACGCATGCTCGCAGGATTTCTTTAGCCGCTGCCTCCGGCGTATAGTCATTCACAATCCGTTGAGACTCGAGCCCCATCTTAGACAGTTCGCCATTGCGTTCGCAGCATTTCCCGAAGATCTCCGCAAGCGATGCGGGCTGAAGGGGATCAAAGATGTAGCCGTTTATCCCGGAACGGACCAACTCGGGAAATTGTCCCCGGTTTAGTTGAAAGTGGCGGCTCTCGACTTCGGGCACCTTATGCGACCTGCTCCTGCTGAGTCAATAACGGATTCAGTTTGCGCTGCAGGAGTTCCAGTTCCCGGAAGCCTTTCACCTTTCGGAATTTCTTTTCCGCTTCAAGTAATCCGGTGGCCGTCCAGCGCAGCGCGTGGTCCCCGGCTCGCCAGCGTTTCACATTCCGGGCCACGCGCTCGACCGTGGAAAGGCACGACTCGATGGGATTGCTCGAAGCCAACGTCTGCCGTAGCAGCCCTCCCACGCCCAGCCGGTGCACGGTGAGAGTTTCGTCCAACCCTTCTTCCAGGCTGTGTGCTGCGCTCGGATTGATGCGCTCCAGTTGCCGGAAGATTTTTTCAAGTTCCGCTTTGGCCTCCGCGTAGCCGGTCATCGCGTAGGCGTTGCGGATTCTTCGATCCGTATCTCCCTGGGCGCTCTTGGGCAAATGCTCTTTCACGTTCCGCCGCTTGTGGATCTGGCAGCGCTGCACTTCGGCCCGTTTGCCGAACACCCGCTCGATCCCCGCGCGCAGTGCCTTGGCCCCGTCGATCACGAACAAGTAGCGTCTCTCTGGGTTTAGGCCCCGTGCTACCAGGTCTTCCAGCAGTTCTTTGACCACGGTGGTGTTCTCCGTCGCGCCCTGCCAGAGTCCCAACACCTGCTTTTTCCCGCTCGTTTCGATGCCCAGCGCCACGACCAACACCTGCTTGCCCAGATGAATCCCGTCGATCAAGATCGCCACCAGATCCAGTTCCTCCAGTCTTTTCTCGTAGAGCTTTTTCAGTTGTGCCGCGCTGGCCGCCACGAACTGGCGGCTCACACTGGACTTCTCGATCCCGTAGCCCTCCAGCACGCTGTCCACCGCACGGTGATAGTTCCGCGAGGTCAGCCCGGCCACGATCCCTTCCCGCACCGCCCGCTGCCGTCGACCGTCGTGTTGCAGCCGCGCGTAACTGTCCAGCTGCACTTCTTCCCCTTGACGCGTGCGCACCCGCGGACGCTGCACCGCTACTTTCTGCCCAGCAAACACCACGTAGCCCGATTGCTGACCCCATCGCAAGCAACTCGACGCCGCATCCGGTTGGTGGCGCGGCCCTACGCGTCGCATCACTTCATCTTCGATCACGGCACGAATGATCTTCAACCCCGCCAGCCCGGTCAGGTGTTCGACCTCTGGCTGCAACTCCTCCCACACCTCCACCAGCGGCAGCGGTAACCGCACCGCCACTTCTTTGCTTCCCAGCACCTCGAACTTCTTCGTGGACTTCTTCCCACTGCTCTGGTATCTGTCGGCCATAGCGGCTCTCCTCTCTAAAAAGAGTTCTCATCCCGGACTCTATCCGAGTCCGGGCCGAGAGCCGCTACTTCCTTCTTCAGGTTTCAACTAAAGGCGGGACAACTTCCCAACTCGGGACAGCAGCCATTATACTTTGAGCATAAGATTGGCAACCCGCACGCCATCGCCTCGGGAACAACAAGGCTCCAGTTATCCTCAAGGGTCGCTATCACGAACACGTCCGCCGCGCGATAGTATCTGTGCATGACACCATAGTCGACGCTGCCGACGAACCTCACTCGCTGCAGCCCATGGGCGGAAACCAGAGCTCGGAGAGTTGTCCCCTCGGGACCGTCTCCCACCAGAACGAGCGTGCCGGGGGTCGGGTGTGAGGACTCGTGCCTGCGCCACGCTTCGACCAGTTCTACCACGCCTTTGAGGGGAATTAGACGACCGCAATACAAAAAGCAAACGCCTTCAACTGCATATTTCTGCCGTATGGCCGCTCGGTCCGATTCATGGAGTGATCCTGTAGCGGACACAAGACCGGCCACATCCGCCACCATATTTTTCAAAGTTATTCTCGAGGGATCCATACCTAGTGAGAGCGTATAGGCCGCGGTCTCCTGACCATTGCAACACATAGCGTCAACGAACCGCACAACGGCTCGCCTGTAGAAAGTCCGATACCATTGGCAGTTTCGTTCCGTGTGGTGGGTGGGCTCGTAACATAGGACGAGGGGAACCCGCTTGATGACTCTCGTGATGAGGGCAGGTAAGGTCCATTTGAAAAATCCATCGCCCACCAGCACGTCGGGACGTGTTCGCCAAATGTGCCGGAGCACGCTTGGCTGGTACACCATGCTAGCCGACGTATTTCTGAATCCTGTCTCGACTTTCGGTCCGAGGCACCATTCCCCCGCAAGAGCGGTAGCCTTGTGTCCCAAGACTGCAGATGCTTTCTGGCGGACCCGTTCAGGAACAGAATCAGCTGAGTACAGTAGTGAAAGCCGGCCGCCGATCAGATCGTTTAAGGCAGCGAACACGGGCACGCGATAGTCAAGGAAAGAGCGCGTGACATAGGTCACGTTGAGATGGGTGTTCAAGCTGGTTGCAGAGGTGGCCGAATCCTCAGCGAGGTTAGCCCACGTGGATTCGCTAGGGGTCATCAATTCGGGAATTGCCGCATACGGCCGATTGGACACCCTTTTCCAGTTGGTACTCACCGGGACCCCAGGGCAGTCCGTTGCAGCGTGGAACGATAGGTCTCGTCAACCGCGATGGCCTTGACGTCCCACCTGTACGCCGAGCTACGGACCAATGCCTGAAGAGCCAGTTTCCACCGGCGGTCTTCCTCAGAGAGCAGTTGGATGGCGTCGGCAAGTCCACGCACGAATTCCCTTTGCGACACTGCCGGAACCCTGATACCGCAATCGAAGGTAACAGCATCTTTTAATCCGAAGCGGTCCGGGCAGATCACTGCAAGACCACTGGAAAGTGCCTCGACGACAACGGTTGAGGTAAGTTCGTAAACACTCGTAATCACAAGTACATGCGCTGCCCGCATCCGGTCGAGCACGATATCTCGCGTAACTTGGCCGAGCCATTCGCATCGATCGCTGACTTTTTTGACCTTCGCATCTCGTTGCCACGCATCCGTGCACGGACCATCTCCGACAACTGTCAACTTCCAACCTAAATGCTGCGGTAGCCGTTGCAAAGCGGAGAACAGAAAAGGTAGCGCCTTCCCCGGAACATGGCGGCCGCACCACAGCAACTGCAGAGGCTCGGATGGAGATCTGCGAGCTGGCATTTCGGGCGGGGCGGCTGGGAGCCCAATTTCGCTGATGACGGTGGACTCCTGTCCGTAAAACCTCTTAATTTCTTTGCGCGTTCCCGTCGTAGCGGCAATGATGCCTCCCGCGGCTTTGTCGAAAGCTAATCTCGGGTCTCGCGAGAAGCGTCGGTCCCATTCATTCCACAGATTTCTGGCCAAGAAGTAAAGTGCCCCGCGTAGCCCGAGCGACGGGATCAGTGCCCAGGCGGTCTGCTCCAGGCCGCCGATCGGACCCCAGACGAACGGAGGATCCAAGCGCCAGAGCATGCCGGGGAGGCGAAAACCGACATATGTCAGTTGGTGGACGATATCAAAGCCGATTGTCCGCTGGAGGCGTTTGCCCACTTGATATGCCGCTATTTGCCATTGGTGCTTGTAGGTGTATAGGTAAGCAGGCGGCCAAATCTTTTCCGCCCTCAAATAGCGAACTCGGGGAATGTAATAAAAGCTCATCCGATTTCGCAGCTCGGGCCTTCGCGATAGCTCCGCTTCAATTTCTTCGCGGAACTGATCGGCGGTAAGAATCCAGAGGTCGTGGTATTTCGATATAGCCTCGACCCAACCCCAGCCAACCCCGGGTTCCGATCCCCTGGAAGGGCTACATGCATACGCTCCCACCAACACTTTGAGCCGACGGTGCCTGGTCGACGGCACGGACTTCGTCCCGCCCGCGATACCGGCTGGTTTTTCAGTAGACGAATCGGGTGCGGAAACTTTTGTCACGAGTGGGTCTCTTGGAGCGCTTGCTACTTGATTGGTACGTTAGGCGCCACTGGGGATGGGCAGACCATCTGTCGCTGCCAGCCAAATTTCGATACAGTCGCTCCTACTGGCCTTCGCGCCGACCGCAGACGCGATCTCCGAACCACGGAAGCAGCCAGTACTTCGAGATACACATAAACCGCTGACATCGCCAGCAAGTCCGGAGCGACACTCGCCGTGGTAGTTTCGGGGAACGAGCGCACCGTAAAAAACATCATTACGGTGCCCACTTCCAATAAAGCGGCCCGATCCTCCGCCGGCAGCAGGCGCCATTTTTTGTGTAGCCGAAAGAAAAGAATCCAGCCCGCGATCCAGGACGCCACATAAGGGATCCCACCAAGAATTCCGGCGTTCAGGAGCGCCTGAAGGTAGGAGTTATGAACGTGCCCGACATTCACCAAGCGGTCCGCCCATTGCCCACGTCCAAGGAGCGGAGCGTCCCAAAACGCAGCGAGACCGTGTTCGTACAAATTCGTTCGCCCGCTCATGCCGAGAAATTCATCCAAAGTTTGTCCACGCTGGAGATACTCCATGACGTGGGCTGATGCCTCCGCAGGAGGTTCTACGAAGGGAAACCCTAGTGCGGCGAAGAGGGCAACTGGGAGTGCGTATCGGCGCATGCGGCGAGACGTGAAGAGAGCAAAGAGAATTGCCGCTACCGAGCCAAAGATGGCTCCGCGCGACTGCAGGCGGTAAACAACATAGAAGGCGGCGCCCGCCGCCGCAAGGAAGATTGGCATTAGGGCTGGACGTCGTGTCTGGTAGGCTTTAACAACACAGACCAATCCGGGAACTGCTGCCCACCTGGCGACTCCGGCCGACGCGGCTTGTACGTCCACATCGAGATTGACCAGATAACCCGAAGGCGCGCCTCCGAATATGGTGCCGCGCGCCAAGTAAACCTGGATTACGGCGACCACGAGCATACCCGCCCAAGTGACCTGCAGCATCCGGCGTGTGGACAGGACGGGGTCAGGCACAGTAGCGAACGACCAAGCCGTCACGATTGATGCTAGGAATGCCACGGACCAATAGAGAGACACTCCCGGTCGAGGGGAAACAACGGAAGCGATGGCCGCCAGGAGTCCGTAGCTCATCAAGAGTTTCGATGGACTCAATCCCGGGAGGCACAGTGTCCGGCGGCTCAGAACCAGAGAGCCGGCCACGGGAAGCACGGCAAACGGGAGCAGCGCGCGGATGAGCAGTTGCCATTCAGCCGCCGAATGAGGTACCCCAATATTAAACATGCTGCTATTTATGTTGACCCACAGACAGGCCCAGAGCAGCAGCATGAGCGCGGGCGCGTGCGAGTTCCAGCTGAGCGGATCGCGCCGAATTCTCGGCGGAGCGATCATGTTTTGCGATCTCCGGAAAACAGAAAATCCTGCCCGCCATCGTCCACGGACCCGTTGGCAACCCAGCTCCGCACGTCGGCAGGCTGCACGAATTCTCGTTTTGTGTTTAGTTTTCTGCACTCGTATCCGTGCTTCCAGAAGGTTTCGAATACCTCGGCGAAACGGTGGTTGATGCCTTCGGGGATTCTCCCCCCGCTCAATTGAACCTCAACGAGCCAGGTTGGCTTGGGCTCCAGGTCCAGAGTGTTCTCGGCCCCGGACAGCACGTCGAGTTCGAAACCTTCGACGTCCATCTTGATCAGCAATTTCCGGCCCTGAAATCTTCCCGCGATGACGGTGTCCAGACTCGTGACCGGCACAACAGTAAAGCGGGTGCTCTTTGCCTGCGACCATCCCGGCACGAAGGACGACACATCGCCGAACCCATAAAGGCGATTCAGACCGGGCCGTTTCGCAAGACCGATCGGAAAAACTTCCGCATTCTGAAATCTGTTTTCCCACAGGCTCCGGTAGAGAAACTTTAAATTTCGGGGCGAGGGCTCGAACGATACGACGTGCTTGCCTCGGCTGGCGGCTAAACACGAATAGAAACCTACGTTCGCCCCGATATCCAAAACCGTGTCATGGCTGTCCAGAAGTTCGAGAAATGTGTTGGCCTCGACCGTCTCGAAGTCGTCCCGCGTCGCAAGGCGGTTGCCGGCCAGCGTAAAACCATATTTCGTCCGCTTGGCGACATGACCGACTCCGCTGTCGCGAAGCAGGCGATACAGAAGCCCGGCCGACGGCACAAAGGTGTCAACGGATTTGCGCAGTTTTGATAGAAGCATCGGTACTGAGACTCACGTTTGTCGTTCTATTGGATCGCGACTGCTGCTCTTTTTGCATCTTTCGCCCACACACCGTAGGACCAAAAAAACATGAACGCGTAGGTTGCGAAGCTCAGAACCATGCTGGCGACAGCACCGCGGATACCCCACAGATGAATGAAAATGACGCACGAAACAATTCCGACGGGCGCGGCCACACTATTGGAGACCAGATCGAAGTGAGGTTTTTGCGAGGCGCGGAGCGCCATCGAATAGCCTGTCGCGAATCCTGTGCAAACCGGGATCAGCGCGAACATCGGGATCAGGCTGGAGTACAGCGCAAATTTGCCCCCGTAGAGGATATGCTCCACGGGCCCCGCGAACGCAAAGAGACATCCGGCGTACGCCAGGGCGATAGCGGTGAGAACGACCGTGGTCATTTTCGCTTTCATGCGCAGCTGCTCAAAGCGCTCCAGCCCGAAGTCGTACGACAGGCTCGGCAATACCACCAGACCTATCGCCGTCACGATTTGCGTCATGACGAGTGCAGGCATTTGCATCGCACGCAAAACGCCCGCCGCCCCCAGCCCTAGAAATCCCGCAACCAAGAACGTCTGTGTCTGGCTGAACGCACTATACAAAGTGGTGCTTGCGACAAGCCATCGCCCATACTTCCAATTTTCTCGAAGCACCCGCACCCAAGACACGGAAGGCTGCTGACTAGACACGCCTCCAACGACCCCAAGACGATGCAGAAGAACAAGCGCGGAAAACAGGCTGGCAACACCAACCAGAAGAAAAGCCGTGAATGGCGTGAGGGACCTCTCCTCATGCAATGCGAATATCCCCCCGGAGACCGCGAGCAGCGCGAATCCGCTTCCGAATAAGGCGACCGACGGCGACTGCAGGACGTAGCACATCCTGCGCGCAAGCCAGAGCAGAAGCAGGAATGGCAACGCAGCTCCGCCCCCGAGGAGAGCGCCTGCAAGGGGCTGCGAACCGTGAGCGGCTAAGGCGGCTCCTCCTGATAAGACAAGGGCCGAAAGCGTTCCAACCAGTACCGCATGCACCTTTATATTGGACCTAAAATAACTCAGTAATTGGGCAGCATATCGCGTGGGCCCGAACACACTCATGGGCTCGAGAAGCAACACATTGTGAAAGCCCGATGCGAAAAGCAACCCTGCAAAGGCAACGGCAAAAGCTCCATAAGCTTCCGCCCGCAACCAGCGAGCGAGCAGGAGATTGAGAACCAGGCTGCTGCATGACGTGAGGCCCTGATCGATGACAGCCACACTTGAGCGGAATCCCCAGACACGGAGACGCTGCGGCGTTAATTCCAGGATGGAAATCGTGGCCATTTAGGGGTAGGCCGGCAATAAATTCGAATCAATAGTATTTGCCTGCGTAGCCATAACCGTACTGATTCGTTCTACGCGGGTCCCACTGATTCAGAATCGTCCCGAGGACCCGGGTTCCATCCTCGGTAAGTCGCTGATTGGCGGCCACGGCTGCGTCCCTCATGGTCTGCGCCGAACGCAACACCAAAATAACGCCGTCGGCGAAGCGTCCGAGGATGCGTGCGTCCGGCATATGCAGCATGGGGGGTGAGTCGATCAGCACCGTGTGAAACTCCCCTCGCAAGCGGCTCAGCAGTTCGATCGCCCGGGGGGAATGAAGCAGGGCCGCGACGTTCACGGGAGACGACCCCGCGGGCAGCAGATTCAAGTTTCGGAAGCCGGTTTTGTAAACCATCCCCTCGCAGCCGTTGGGCGGCGTCTTGCCTTCGAGCAACTCACCGAGGCCCCAGCGGTTCGGCACTCCGAAAATTTCATGGAGTCGCGGCCGGCGCAGGTCGCCGTCGATCAAGAGGACGGACTGCGCCAGCACCGACGGGCCGATTTCTGCCAGGGCCAGCGCCAGGTTGCTTGCCACCGTTGTCTTTCCCTCCCCTGGGTTGGCGCTGGTGATGACGATAACGCGGGGCCGGTCTCCGTTCTGCCCGGAGTAGAGAATCGAAGTCAGTGTCGCCCGGAACGAGTCCGCAATGAGAGAAGGCGTCTGGTCCGAGGTAATCAGTTCTACTCGCGAGGGTTTGCCGTTCGGAGAGTTCTGGTGTTCAAGACTCTTTGCGTTCTGGTAGTAAGCGGGGAGGCGGTTCCGTCCTGACTTTGCCGAAGGAATTGCGCCCAACTCCGGCACGTCCAGATAGGACGCAGTATCGCCGGGTCCCTGAACGCTACGGTCGGCGCGTTCCTGCAGGACCACAAAGCCGATGCCAAAAAATGCCCCCGCAAAAAGACCCAGCGCCGAATTAAAAATGATGCTCGGTTTGTAAGGGCGCGTCGGGGGCACGGCGGAATCGACCACGCGTATGTTGCTCGCGCCCAGGGCGGAGGTCATGCCGGCTTGCTGCACGTTCTGAAGCATGGAGTCGTACAGATGCCGGTTCGTATCTACTTCGCGCTTAAGGATATTATAGTGCGTCACCTTGGCGGCCTGCTCGGACATCAGACGGGCTTGGGAGGCGTAATTTGCGGAGAGCATCTGCTCGCGGCGCTGGGCGGATTCAAATTCATTGCGGATTCGCTGGATGACGTTGGCGCGCTCCTTGTCGAGAGCCGCTTGCAGAGTGGTTACCTGAGCCTGGATCTTTTTCACCGCGGGGTGGGCGGGCGTGAGGGTCGAAGACATATCGGCAAGCTGCCGGCGAAGATCGGTGAGCTTGACCTGGTAGTCCTTGAGGGTCGGATCGTCGAGCACTTCGGGAAGAGACTCGGGCGACGCCGTGGACGCTAGCTCGTATTTCGATTGACTCGTGACGCGGTCCGACTGGGCCTTGGAAAGCTCCTGCTGAAGCTCCTGAAGTTTCTCCTCGGCAACGTTATCTTTTTCGTCGGCGGTGAACAGCAAACCGGAAGCCTGCGCATAGCTCTGCAGCGCATCGTCGGATTTTTCAAGTTTGATGCGGACGTCTTCCATTTGATGGGTTAGCCAGTCGCCCGTTTGCTGGCTGGTCTTCCAGCGGGATTCGAGATTCTGCTGGGTGAATTCGGTTGTCAGTGTGTTCACGATGTCGGCGGCAAGCTGCGGGTCGGTGGAATCGTAGCGGATTTCCACCAGCCGCGTGTTGGCGTCCGTGCTGATTTTCAAGTTGTCGGAAACCACGGCCAGAATCTTCTCGCGGGTCGGCGCCTGCTTTGGCGCGGATAATCCCAACGCCTTGCGCCAGGCCGCGAAGCGGCCAGTTCCTTGCACGGGAAACAGTCTCTTCGCCAAATCCAGCTTGGCCGACACTCGATCGAGTAAGGAGTCGCTCTGCAGAATTTTGGCCTGCGTCTGAATATCGGATCCGGGCGAGTCCGAGGTTCCGTCATCCGCCGTGGGGCTCACGTTGCGCGTATTCAGGAAATTCTCATTGAGATTTTGGATCTCGATGGACCCGCGCGCCTGGTAAATGGGCGTTTGAGGAACTGTGAATAACAGCGACGCAAACAGGCCCAGGAAAATAATCAGAATCAGGGTGCCTTTGCGATGGCGAAGGACTTGCCAGTATTCAGCCAGCAGCCCAGGCCCCCGCTCCTCAAACAGCTGGGGAAACTGCATATCCATAGATTGCCGCGACACTGGCACAAGCCCGTTCCGGGGGCTGTTCCGCGTCAACGGCGCTTCGTAAAACTCGTCCAACTGCGGTTGGTTATCCATAGGGTCCTTCAGTAACGGTAAATCGCGGCGCTCACAGCTGTGGAGATCGTTCCCGGAATAAAACTGGTGGCAAAAGCTTTGCGGGTGCTCGATGGTACGACCAGAACGTCATTGGGGCCGAGTTGCACATCCTTCGTTTTTCCGGTAAATATCTGCTCGATGTTCACGGCAATTTCCACGGGCTTTGCCTCGCCGGGAACTTCCCGGACGATCCTCGCCTTTCCGGAGTTTGCGGTCCGGCCGAGTCCTCCTGCAAGGGACACGGCTTTGAGTACGGAGATATTTTTTTGTCCACCGAGCGTGAACGCCCCGGCTTTCTCGACATCTCCAACGACGTAGATCATGTTGGCGCTCGCTTCGGAGACGGAGATGATGTCGTTCGGTTTGATCTCGATATTCTCGGTCGGATTCTTTCCCTCCAGGATCTCCTGCACGTTCAGTTCGACGCTGCTGAATTGCCCGGTAACGTCGGCCTTGGCGCCCGGCAGCGGAATTTTTCCGTTTTGGATGGGGCGCGTTACTGTCAGCAACGAGCCCGCAGTGTCCCGAGGCCCCCCGGCCATGGAGAGAACTTCGAAGAGGGTTCGCCCACCCCGGAGTTGGACGACGCCGGGCTTTGTGACGGCTCCGAACACCGATACCGGCTGGCTGCGAAACTCAGTTACCGTCACTGAAATCCGCGGTTCCTTAATATATTCCTTGAATCTCGCGTTCAACTCTCCTTCGAGTTGCTCGACGGTCAGTCCGCCCGCCTCAACTCGGCCGATCAGCGGCACAGTGATGGCACCGTTCGTGCCAATCAGGATCGGGCTATCGGACTTGTCGGGCAATTCGGGGGCTTCGATTCCCCGAATCACAATCTCGTCGTCCGGACCAAGGACGTAGCCGGAGACCTCACCCTTGCCTTCAGGTTGAGGGAATTGAGCGCCCGACACAGAAGCAGTCGGCTGTTCTTGCTGTTGAACGGATTGCCGCCGGGCACCAATTGGTACATACCTCCCAGCGTCCTCTCGCGAAGGATCCGCTTGAGCCGTGGGCACCGACGCATCCGTCAGCAATTTTGCGTCTTGATTGTTCTCTACGTTGTCGGGCCCGGCACCAGGCACGTATCCCCGGGGAACCGCGGGATAGATATTGAATGTTTGCTTTTTCGCCGCCGCTGGAGCTTTGGCATCTGCTCGCGTGCCGAAAACCACCGTAACGACATCGCTGCTGGCTGCAATCGTATAGGGAAGCTGCACTTCCGTTTCAATCACCACACGCGCTACATCAGACTTGAACTGGCCAATGCGCACCAAGCGTACCGGATAGACGTTGCTCGAAAGGGATTTCTGCGGGACGCGAACCGCCGCGCCGGTGAAATCGAGCACCAAACGGTTCGGCTGACTCAACCAGAAAGCCTGGTATTTAAATCGCCCGGTGCCGTCCACGCGCACCTGGGCCTGGCGGTCCTTCGCGCTCAGGTGGATTTGCGCGATCGTGGCATCGAACGAAGTTAATGGATGGGATTGCGCCGGAGCGGTCTGCGCAGCGATACGTTTTGGCGTAGGAGCCGGCGCTTCGCCCTGACTTCGATTCCTCGACGGAGTGCTTGTTGGCCCTGTCTGTGCGTAGAGCGGCCAAGCGCAAGCGCCTCCAGCCAAGAAAACTACGAGCAGCCATGCACGCCACAAGAACACTGGGCGCGCCCTGAGTTGAAAACGCAGCCATTTCGAATTACGAATTTTCATATGAGTCTCGCTCGATGCGGTCTTTCTTCACAACGCGACCGCTCAAACAAACGCTGCCGAGGGAGAATGCAAGAATCTACCTTGAGAGGAGATGCGTTCCACGATGGATGCCGCGATCTCCGTGGCGGCCGACCTGCCGAGAAGTTCCAGGGAAACAACCAGCCGAAATAAGTTCTTCTTTCGGATTAGAATGCCTTCCGCGCCCAGGAGCGGACCGGACTTAACTCTGACTCGATCTCCCGAACTTAAAAATGGGTGCGGTTCCACCCGCTGGGCATTCTCGACCAATTGGCGAACGGCACAAATTTCTTCGTCGGGGATGACGGCCGGCCGGCCGCAACTGGTCACCAACATGTGAACGCCCGACGTGGTCATGATGTCGAGGCGTCGCTCCAGTCCGCCACGCAGGAAAACGTAGCAGGGGAAAAGAGGGAGCAAGACGTCCTTGTCTCTATCCCTCCACCGGTGAGTGGCGGAGTAGAGTGGAAGGAAGACGTCGAATCCCCGGTTGGACAATGCACTCGCAATAGCTTTCTCATGCTGGTGGCGCGTGTAAAGTGCGTGTCATGAAAACCCTTGGGTTTGGCCGCCGATTTGTTCGTCAGACCGAACTGGCATAAAGCTCCGCCCTGTGACTCACACAGCCGCTCCGAGTAAGTCACTTCCTTGCAAGCAGTTCCGTTCATTTCATGTGCGTCTTAAGTTCCCGCGGCAACTGCTCGCATAGAAACTAAGACTTCGAAATCTTCGTGTGCCGTCACACTCGGTCGCATCAACTAGAGCTCGGAGGACATCTTGAAACCGGAGCTCTCGACGGCAAAACCGCTTTGTTCGTCGCCTGCAGGCGACGGCTCGATTCGAACTACCAGCATATCGGCCCTGATTCGTACGGTCGCGACCGTGCCGTGCAGCGGGGGAAGGAAAACCTCCACGTGGACCGAAGCGCGAGCAGGTGGACATGAGCTTGTGATGATAAAAGCGCCTGACTCGCTGAGGTCACGGGTGATTCCTTCGCCCTTAAGTCTTTCGTGCTGCGGTCCTTCCCAAAAGAACACCGTTCTTGCATTCAGCTGATGGCGAATTTGCAGTCTGCGCTCCACGGGTACTCCCTGATCCGACTGCCTCGGGCAGATCAAATGCGCCATAAATTTCGTACCATCCGAGCCTCGCGGGAAATTACGCGTTCGCTGAGTGCAATTCAAGAGGCTGGATGTCATATCGACTTCCAGGCGATCCGCCTATCAGGCTTCGTGACATTTGCTCTGGTCCATTCGTGTCGTTCTGCTCTTACCGAACTATGACTGTAAACTCTGCTCTCTATATGACTGACTACCTCCTGACTTCAGTGACTGCGGGCCCTGCAAGACCAGTGACACTGAGCTCCCCCAACCTTGTGACAAACGCCCTGTCGGGGTTAAAAACAAAGACCTTATCGCGCACCTGTCTTGTTCGTAGCGATCTGCAGGGGCCGCAGAATGGAAGACAGCAATCGCTGATGCGGCGCTGTTGAGAGTTCGGTTGTGTGAGTCCGTTTTGCTCTTACCGGTGTTGTCATAACTCTAACGATATTTAAGAAATTAACCGTTTTCCACAGGGAGGCGGAGCGATTTTACTTGAAGTCTCCCGCCGGTCACCTACAATGTCACCTCCCTGGGATCAACTGTTTTGGGGGATTCGTGTACGGGAATCAACAAGGTTTGGCCAAGCGACTTCGTGTCGGTATCGTAGAAGGCACGCGCATGGGTGGCCATTTGATTGCCACGACACTTCAGAATCGCCGAAACAACTTCGATATCCTAGCTTGTGCCGAAGACTCCTCGCGAGCGCTTACCGAGCTACAGAAGTTTGGGCCACACGTCGCGGTGATCAGCGCTGAACTGCAGGACGGTCCGTTCAAGGGATTCAGCGTTCTCGATGGAATGCACGACTCCAAAACCAAGCCAGCAGCCATTATGTTGCTCAATTCGGATCAATCCGATCTGGTGTTAGACGCTTTCCGCGGCGGCGCCAGAGGCATCTTCTGCCGTGGTCAGTCACTCGAAGCACTGCCGAAGTGTATTCGGGCCGTTCACCAGGGACAAATCTGGGCCAACAACAATCAACTGGATTATCTCCTCCAATTGATATTGAATCAGAGGCCACTACAACCGGGCAGACCCGCGCTGAGGAATCTGCTGACCCCGCGGCAGCGTGAGGTCCTGAAGCTGGTAACGGAAGACATGGACAACAACGAGATCGCTCTCGCACTCGGCCTGACAGAGCACACCGTTAGGAATTACGTTTTTCAGATTTTCGAGAAACTCGGTCTGAATACTCGTGTAGGATTGGTTCTTTACGCCCTCGGCGAACCGGCGATCAACGAGAGATCACCTGCGCCCTGAAACAAGCAGAAACCCCAGGGCGTTCGCTCGTAGAAACTCCGGTAACAAACGAGTCGAAACGGCTCGTCATGTCCGAGGAGGCGAAGCAAAGCAGTCCCTGAGATCGCTGCGGTCGCGCCAGCGGGCTGTTCTACGAGTCTCTTGGACGTCGATAGCCGCATGGATATCGAAATGTCTTTGGATTGAATCGGTGCGCACCACACCGAGGGCATTTCGGGAACTGTCTCGGCCTGCCGCCTAATTTCCCGTTCCGACGCGCTGCTGCGGCTTTAGCCCTCGTCTTTGACTTCCCGCCTATCTTGCCACCTCGACGCCCCAGCTCAGCGGCAGCCTTCAAGATTGTTGATTCCAGCATGTCTTATGATTAACCCAGAGCGGCATGGCCAGTCAAGTACGCCTAAGTCTAGCGTTTTCAGCACATTGTACCCTTTTTCGATTCTGTTACAATGTTGACAAACCCAATGGGCTATTGAATAATGGTTGTCGATGATCGCCCATGGAATACCTACACGAGTCCGAAATAAACGCTTTGCTTCGAGTGGCTTACGAGCACAATCGTGAGCACCATCTCGCTTTGCTCCTGATGTACGCGACCGGAACCCGCGTCAGCCAGGCCCTTCGTCTGCGTGGAGGCGATCTTTACGCTGATCCGGTTACGGGCGATCACCGCATTCGTTTGCCTCGGGCAAAGCGCGGTACGTCGCGTTCCTATAAGATCGTCAAATCCTCGGACCCAATTCGCGACCTGACTCCGATCATCGATCTTGCCAAGCGGCGCGGTACATCTCTGTTGTTCGGCGGTCTGACCCGGCACTATCTTCACCTGGTTATCAAGAAATACGCGAAGCTTGCGGGATTGCACGAAGAAATGGTGCACTGCCACACCGTGCGTCATTCGACAGCGATGCGTATCTTCGAGCGAACCCAACGTCCCGGCGCGATTACAGGCTATCTTTGCCACACTGATCAATCCAGCGTTTATCCTTACTTGCGTGAGCACGATGCCAGCCTCGGTGAAGACGCGATGGCCACGGTGTTGACCTCCTGAAGCGTTCTACCTCACCGAGATTAAATTGGGTGCCACGGAAGAACCCCTGTAGTTGTGGATGGCTCTCGGAACCCGCTTGCGCGCTCGGACTGGCACTGCGAAGCGTGGGGTGTTCCAGGTCCCGCGATGCGCCGAACGCCTCCTCTCGGTGCAGCATTGCAGTGCGGAAGCGCAAGCTCATGTGAAGGTGATTCGGGCGCGAGCAGTATTTTCGTCGGGTTATACCTAGCCGAGCTTGCAAATCGCGGGTTCGGCATAAACGCCGCTCTCGTGGGAACTCTAGGCGCGGTTTCCCTTGGCGCTGAGGTAATCGCCGGTGTTCCGATGGCCATCGCTTCAGACGCGGTTGCACCACGAGCGCTAACGACAGGCGGCGCACTTCTACGGGTCCGTCTTGGAAACGACGGAGAGGTTGATCGAGCCCTTTTGCATGTGCCTCACGTTCGTGCAGACGTCGCCCAGGGAGAAGATGGTGTCCTTCTTCTGAAACTCCACGATGATGATGGAGACGCCCGCTGAATCGAGAAAGGCCGGAGCATTGAAAACACTGGCTTTCCCCCATGCCTGGGTGACCTGTCTTCATATTGGCTCTTGCCTGGGCTCCAAGTCGGTTTCTGCGAAGATGCTGCCAGGATTAGGATAGATTTGGCAGCCCGGTCACTTTTACAGAAATGGCCTCGGGCTACGCTTTAGCGTCTCCGTCAAATCGGACGAGCCGCGGAATTGATCTGCCGCAGGATTTCGCCTAATCGTTCCAATACGTGCAATAGAGCACAGACGCGTGCGCCCCATTCCCCCATGATGTTTTTGCAAACGGATTGATGAGGTCGGCGAGGACTACTGCAGAACGCAGGCAGTACGCTCTTTCACTTCTCACCGCTCCAACGCTGAAATCACAGAACTCTCTTGGAGGCTTTTCATATGCGCTTCACAAAACGCTACATCAGTTCGCTTTTGCTAGCTGCGGCGCTTGCGGCGCCAGTGGCAGTTTTGTCCGCTCCCGCCCCGAAGGACGACGGAGTTCAGGTCCGAATCTATGATTCCCACCACAAGGACTATCACAAATGGGACGACCATGAGAACCGTGCCTGGGCGTTGTACCTGACCAACAATCACAAAAAACAACACGAGTTCTCGAAGTCCAGCAAGCGAGAACAAACCCGCTACTGGAATTGGCGCCATTCGCATCCCGACCATGACTAGCCCAGGGTTTCTGCCTGTACAGAACAGGGTTCGAGAAGCTATCCCCGTTTGGAGACTCGCCGGCGGGGACCATGGTGGGCCGATTCGCAACATTTGCGACTTTCAAAGTGGAATTCGCGGAATAGACGCCAAGAGGATTCATTGAGCAAAAGTAGAATCAGAGACTACACGTGTGGACTGCTCGTTACGATCGTGGGGCTTGGACTGTATTCGTACTACGTTCGTGAACTTCTGGCCGTACTGACTTTATTCAGCGTGGGTTTCGCCGTGCTGGCATTGCCGTTGCTGACCGCCCTCCTCATTTGGTACACCAGTGTGCAGGTCGCAAACTGGGCCAAGCCTGCCTCTCTAAGCATGATCGCGTATTCCCGCCGCGGAATCGCGCTCTACATGCATCGATAAGCTCGAAATGAGTCTCGCGACAACATCTGTAACTGTGCGCTAGTGAACAGACGCGAAGAAGCGAGTCATCTAGGATGACGGCTGGGCAAGGAGATTGCGGCCGATGCTCCGGAAAACAAACTTCGTCTGTGCGTATTCCAGACAAGGCCCGCGTCCGCCGCAGGTATCGCAACGAGAAACGATCAGGGCCGAAGGTTGACTTCTTGACCGAGGGGAGTATCGGATGAAAACAATCACCATAGTGGGCATCCTGTTCGCGGTTCTGGGAGTTTTTGCCCTGGTCTATCAAGGCTTCAGCTACACACGCCAGGAAAGGGTGGTCGACGTAGGCCCGATTCACGCCACGCGGGACGAGACGACACGCATCCCTCTTCCGCCAATCGTCGGAGGATTGGCTTTGTTGGGCGGCGCGGCATTACTCATCATGGGCGCGAAGCAAAAAGCGTGATCCGGCCAACCCAATGTGCCGGGGAGGGACTTCGAGCCGCGGTGACTAGGCCTAAGGAGAGGTAGAAGCGGATCGGAAAAAGTTCTACGCAAATCGGAGTTTATCGACTAGCAAGAGATAGTGGAGGTTCACGATGTTTCGTAAATTGGCTTTCGGTGTCTGCATTTTGTTTATCGCAAGTTCGGCGTTCGCTGCCAACAAGGAACAAGAACGTTTGGAGAATTCCGGAACCGTCCTACAGGAAGTGATGGACGTTCCGGACAACATCCCACAAGACCTACTCGATAAAGCGGAATGCGTCATTGTTTTTCCGTCCGTGCTGAAAGCCGCCTTTGTTGTCGGCGGCAGCTATGGTCGCGGTGCGATGGTCTGCCGCACGGGAGCGCATTTCGATGGCGCCTGGGGCCCACCGGCAATGTACGCCCTCGAAGGTGGGAGCGTTGGATTTCAACTGGGTGGCCAGGCAACCGATCTCGTCCTCCTCGTCATGAACGAGCGAGGCGCATCTTCGATTCTGGACAGCAAAGTTAAGATCGGCGCGGATGCTTCCGCTGCCGCCGGCCCCAAGGGACGTGACGCTTCCGCCGACACCGATGCGTATCTGCGCGCGGAAATCCTGAGCTATTCGCGTTCGCGCGGCCTGTTTGCAGGTATTTCGCTCGAAGGGTCGACACTTCGCCCCGACGATGACGCCACCGCCGATGTCTACGGCCGCAAGCTCACAGCCAGGGAAATTGTCCTGGGCGGCAAAGTTTCGATTCCACCGTCTGGACAGCATCTCGTCCGCGTGCTGCAGAAGAACGCGCCCCACAATGAATCAGAAAGGTCTTCGAACCGGTAGTGAAGGTCACTGCCGGTAAGCTTCTCAGAAGCGCCGAGGGAGCAGGGCCTCGATCGAAATGCGTCGAGGTCCCACTCCCACGGATTCAAGTGAGTCTCTCGGAGAATCAACGATGCAGGAAACGATCCAAACAGGGTCTGTCTTTTTCAGGGACGGCACGGTGTTTCCAAAAGACCTCAAATGCCCAACCGAATCCTCGCAGCAGGGATGGAGCAAGGTGCAGGGTCTCGACGGGCACGCATTTGGTCGGAAGCTCCATGAAGCCGGATGGCACCTTATGTATTTAGCTGGCGAACACAGCGTTACGGTGCTCGGCGGTCAAAGCCAAACGAACATGTGTAAAGCGGTGAAGAAAATTGTGGACGCCTTGAAATTGGGAAAAAACAATTCATTCGAAATAACGAATGTAGCGCTAAAGAGCTTCCTGGGGATGTCGTCTACGACTGTATCGTACCATTCTCGAAACATACAGGAAGGCATGCTGCTTATCATGAGCTCATCCGCTTAGCCGCAAACGGGCGAGCGTCCCGCAGCCGCTCAAGAAATTGGGGAGCATCACTCAAATGAAAGTATTAAGCCGTGGATTGATTGCTTTGGCCGTTTTCCTATTCTGCATTCCGGTGGTTCACGGGCAGGACCTTTCAAAATACCGGACCTTTACATTGGGAATGAGCACCGCCGACATATTAAAATTGGCCGACGAAAAACCCGCCGATGTGGTCGTGATTCATGAAAAGCCGTCGTTAATTCAGGAACTAACGTGGTACCCGCCACTGCCTTTTTCATCTCCGCATCCGGTGGAGCCGGTCGAGAAGGTAGTCTTCTCCTTTTATGACGGCGACCTTTATCGGATCGTGGCGACCTACGACAGCGAAGCCATTAAGGGTCTTAGTAGCGAAGACATGATCAGAATGTTGTCCGCCAGGTATGGGTCGGCCACGATGCCGGTGGCCGAACTCAGCTTCCCGACGAGCGATTCGTATCAGGCGACACAGAAAGTGGTCGCCCGCTGGGAGGATTCGCAATTCTCAGTCAACCTGTTTCGGCCGACCATGGCGGAAACGTTCGCCATCGTGATGTTCATTAAGCAAGTTGATCTGAAGGCAGGCCTGGCGATTGCCGAATCGGCGAAGCTGGAAAAACAAGAAGCTCCGCAAAAAGAAGCGGCCCGCGTAAGGCAGGTGGCCATCGATCTCGAGGCGGAACGTCAAAAAAATATCAAGGCGTTTCGTCCGTAAACTTGACGGGAAGTGATTAAGGAATTCGATCCGGATAATTTGCAGACGCTGTTCAGGGAGGTTCAGGAATGTCACTACAGATCGCACCATTGCACGATCGGGTTGTTGTCAGGCGTCTCGAAGAAAAAGAGACCGCTAAGGGCGGAATTATCATTCCCGATACCGCGAAAGAAAAACCTCAGGAGGGCGAAGCCATCGCCGTCGGAGCGGGCAGGATCGATAAGGGCAAGCGCATTCCAGCGGATGTGAAACCTGCCGACCGAATCCTGTTTGGCAAGTACAGCGGCAACGATATCACCTTGGACGGCGAGGAGCTTCTGATCCTACGCGAGGAAGACATTCTGGCAACGCTTAGCGGCATGACGAAAACGGCTACAGCCAAGAAGTAATGTTGCTCCGATTCACCGGAATTCATGAGCTCAACGTGTATTTGTTACTCACCCAGGAGGGTGAAGATCAATGTCCAAGCAAATTGTAACGGGTGAGGATTCTCGTCAAGCGATTCTACGCGGCGTCAATATTCTGGCGGACGCGGTAAAGATCACGCTCGGCCCGCGAGGACGCAACGCGGTCATCGAAAAGAAATTCGGCGCGCCGATCATCACGAAAGACGGCGTTACCGTGGCGAAAGAAATAGAGCTGCAGGATCCGCTCGAGAACATGGGCGCTCAGATGGTTCGGGAAGTCGCTTCGCAAACATCGGACGTGGCCGGTGACGGTACGACGACGGCCACGGTGCTGGCCCAGGCTATTTTCCGCGATGGCGTACGGATGGTTGCCGCGGGCGCCAGCCCGATGTCGCTCAAGCGCGGCATCGAGAACGCCGTGGACGCCGCGGTGGACGAGATCGCCAAGTTCTCTCGCGAAGTAAAAGGCGACATGATCGCTCAAGTCGGCACGATCAGTGCCAACAACGACAAACAAGTGGGGGACCTCATCGCAGACGCCATGAAAAAAGTCGGCAAGGATGGCGTCATCACCGTCGAGGAATCGAAGACGATGGAGACGACACTTGAGATTGTCGAGGGCATGCAGTTTGACCGCGGCTATCTTTCGCCCTACTTCGTTACCGATCCCGAACGCATGCACTGCGAGTACGACGACGTCCATATTTTAATCTTTGAGAAGAGGATCACTTCGATGAAAGACCTGCTTCCCCTGCTGGAGCAGACTGCCAAGGTGGCGAAGCCGCTGCTGATCATTGCCGAGGATATCGAAGGCGAAGCGCTCGCGACGCTTGTCGTAAACAAGCTGCGCGGAACGCTCCAATGCGTCGCCGTGAAGGCTCCGGGCTTCGGAGATCGCCGCAAGGCTCTCCTCGAAGACATCGCTATTCTGACCGGCGGCAAGGCGATAACCGACGATCTGGGGCTCAAGTTGGCAAACGTAACACTCGAAGATTTGGGCCGCGCAAAGAAGATTAGCATCGATAAAGACAACACAACGATCATCAAGGGCGCCGGCAAGAGCGCCGAAATCGAAGGTCGAATCAAGCAGCTTCGCATGCAGGTTGAGGACGCGGAGCATGATTACGACAGAGATAAACTGCAGGAGCGTCTGGCTAAGCTAGTTGGCGGCGTGGCGGTGATCAAGGTGGGCGCGGCGACCGAAACCGAGCTTAAGGAGAAAAAGGCTCGAGTCGAGGATGCCATGCATGCAACTCGCGCCGCAGTCGAGGAAGGCATCGTCCCGGGAGGCGGCGTGGCGCTGCTCCGTTGCATTCCGGCGCTCAACAGGCTAAAGCTTCACGACGACGAAGCGATCGGCGTGGACATCGTGAAACGCGCACTCGAAGAGCCTCTACGCCAGATTGCCTTGAACGCCGGCCATGAAGGCGCTTTGATCGCGGGACGCGTGCGCGACTCGAAAGAAGAGAACTTCGGCTTCAACGCTGAGACCGGAGAATTCGGTGATATGCTCAAGTCTGGAGTGATTGACCCCGCGAAGGTTACCCGGCTTGCGCTGCAGAACGCCGCATCCATCGCTGCATTGATGCTGACGACCGAAGCACTGATTGCAGAGTATAAGGGCGAAACGGCAATGGCCGCGGTTGGAGCGGGCGGTATGGGAGGGGCGTACTGAGGATTTGATTCGATCTGGATCTGAATCGAGATCTCAGCCACGCATTGAATTATGCTCATACGGCTCGGCTACGAGATCGAATTCAATATTCCCCAGCCCGTCGCGGTTGTGACGCTTTTGAACGTGCATCCCTCACGGGAGCGCGATCTGCGGGAACCTGACGAAGTGCATTTCGAACCGGCGGTCAGCATGGAACGATTCATCGACCGCTTCGGCAACAGGTGCACGAGGTTTTGCGCTCCCCAGGGCAATATCCGTCTGTGGAGTTCGACTCTCGTGGAGGATTCCGGTCAAAGAGAGCCCATAAACTGGCTGGCACAGCAGCAACCGGTAGGTGAGCTTCCGATCGACATCCTTCCATTCTTGGTGAACAGCCGCTATTGCGAAGTGGATCGATTATCGTCCATTGCCACGAGCCTCTTTGGCAACACCGCGCCGGGATGGACGCGGGTGCAAGCGATTGTAAATTGGGTAAACTGGAACGTGCAGTTCGGCTATCAGCACGCTCGCGCGACGAGGACCGCCCTCGAGGTTTTTAATGAGCGCGTCGGCGTCTGTCGTGACTTTCAGCATCTGGCCATCGCTCTTTGCCGCTGCATGCATGTCCCTGCACGTTATGCGACAGGGTATTTAGGGGACATTGGAGTTCCCGCGGCACTCTCTCCTATGGATTTCAGCGCGTGGTTTGAGGTCTATTTGGACGGAAAGTGGTGGACCTTCGACGCGCGCCACAACGAGCCCCGCATCGGCCGCATACTGATGGCCACCGGGCTTGATGCGTCCGACGTGGCGATGACAACTGCCTACGGGATCGCCGAGCTAACCAAATTCGTCGTGCTGACGAGCGAAGTCTCAGACTCACTCCCTTTTCACCAAAATGTCCAGTCAAATTCGATTCGTTGACGTGGACCGCGACGGATACGCAAAACCAACCCGAACGCGCATTGGCTCGTTCACAGCGATGTTGGTCCGTTCTAGAATCGGCGCCTGGAGCGCAAACTGCTGTCGGGGTACGATTGCTATTAGCCCCCCGGCCAGAATGGCGCGACGAACGTTGCAAAGTTTTCTAGCTCTTACTCTAGGACCGATCCGCTCTTGGTCTCCAGGCCGTGATTCCTCGCAATTCTCACCATGTCATCCAGCAGCCAGGAACCGTCGACAGGTCTCGACGATGCGCCGCGGGATTGTCGAAACTGTGTTGCACGAGGGTTTTAATGTACGGACGAATTAGCTCGTCCTACCGGTGGCAGAGAGAGTGTTGGGCGCTTGCTCTGACGAGGAGTCGCCCAACCCCTTCAACTGTTGAAACCCAAGTTATGCACGCAATTTGACCTCAGTGGCTGCGCAGTGAGTTTTGGCTGTCACGATCTTTTTTGAGTTTCCGCTTGATGGTCTCTGTCTGCGTTCTCCCGATGGTGTAAGTTGTTAGAGATGCTTCGTTTGGCGTGCATAGAAAACTATGCACGATGGTCCATCAGCAACGGAGAGCTGTGGGTACGACAGGTGCGAATCCGTTGACGCCATCGGTGATGGACCGCAAGCGATCCATCAGCCGTTGAAAGATTCCTTTCTCCTCGTAATGATCGCTGTAGCTGACGCCCACTCGTCCGGCATGGCACCAGATTTTAGCCGCCAGAAATAGAAAACGTAGTCGCGCCGTCGACAGTCGCGTATGTTTCATCTCGGCTGCGTCCGCTGTCTTTTCCCGGTTGAACAGCAACAACCAACAGTTCAGGTTGTAGGCCAGCATGGCCAGTTGAAAGTGAACGCAGTTCATGGCCCAGCGCTGGGAGGGATGCGCAGCTAACCCGGCATCGTTGTTGGCTTCCTTGATCAGGTTCTCCGCGGTGGCCCGCTGACGGTAAAACCATACCAGCACGTCGATCGGGCCATCCATGCTGGTCACAAAGACCCGATAGGTGTACTCCGAGGTCTCGAACAACTGGTATTGCTCTGGTTCTTCCTTCTTTTTAGGTTCTGGCTTCTTCTCGTAGCGCAGGGCGATGAACCGATACGCGCGGCCCCAACCTTGCGGCTGATACCAAAACTCGCACTGCTGGTCGGCATCGGTGCGCGGCGACCGCTTCCAGTGCGCCCATTTCAGCTCTTCCAATAATCGCGGTGTTTTTTGCGCCACCACGATGAACTGGCAGCCGTATTTCTGGTAGACCTGAATCGCTTCCCAGCAATAAAAACCACAGTCGGCTCGCCCGTAAATCACCTTCACGCCGTTCGGCACAGTCGTCATCACATATTCCAAATGCTTGGCGATCTGCATCCCGGTGGGACGATCTCCGTTGTGCAATTCTCCGCCTACGAACTCTCTGGTTTCCGCCAGAAAAGTCAGAATGGGTTGAAAACTTTTCTTGCCCTTGTTCTTCGGGTTGTAGCCCTTTCGTGCTCCCATCTGTTTCCCGTATACCGTGTGTACGGTCGTATCCGTGTCGAAAGTCACCGAAGTCAGCCGGACATTGGCGGCTTCCCATGCTCTCTGCCGCATCTGTCGCTGCACTTCGAGCAACTGCTGCGCGACATGCAAATGGAGCGAGGCCAAGAAACGCCAGAACGTACACTGCGGTGGCAACTCCAGCACCTTTAAGATCCCCATCAACATCGGCTCGCGGGCCAGAAATCGCAGATGGTTCAACCGAGAAAATCCAACGTACAGAGCCAGCACCATGCCCAGCACGAATTGATACATGGGCATCGCCCGGGTTACGCGCTTCACAGTGAGGGTCTGCTCGACCAGTTGCTGAAACTTGAGCTTCTCCAGCATCGTCGCCACCGGCAACAGGCCACCGTAGGCCGTCAAATTCTTCCCCTCGAAATCAAAATGTGTGGATCCGTTGATTTTTATAGGCTTGGGGATATCCTCTGCGAACCCTTGTTCGGCGGGCTTCTTCGCGCTACGCTCCTTAGCGCTTATCACCATTTGGGTGACCTCCTGAGAATTGGGCCGTGAAGCGCTCACTTCGCAGCCTCACTGGTTTTACACCAGGATTCTCAGGGTCCCCAAATGTCTCCCTCCTCAGACCTTCAGCCTCCCCCCAAAATCCGTGCATAGGTCAGGTGAAACAGATCTTCAAAAACCCCGCAAAGTGGCTCTCTATGCCAGGACTAAACCCGGTCCACCCCATCGTGACACACGGGCAATTTAGAGCTCCACCGGCCGGAGCTTACTGATTCATTTTGGCCTCACGAACATATCCGCCGATCTCGTGCAGCAGCGGTCGCGCGGACGCCGGAACAGCAATTTTGCCGTCAAGAATTTGATGGCGATTTACATTGTGGCCGTACATGGCTACGTCTCCGCTTTTGTCAGCTTGCACCACGGCGCCATCCAGACTCACACCGGCGAAAACGCCCTTGGCCCGCGAGTAAGACAGAATTTCCGCATTCAGTTTAAGGTCTGTGCCGGCAGAGGCATGCCTCCCCACCGGTCCGGCTGCTACAGAGGCATCGGCTCCGAGCTTGAATTTGTCGCCGAGCAGGCTCTGCAAGGCGTGGTCGTTCATAAAGAGCATCACGATATCGGTAGACGAGCCTCCGATCTGATAACCCACGCTGCCGCCCTCAATCGCCACAAACATGGGGGCGCTCCAGCCATTTGCGTTGCGGCAGGTTGCCAGCCCTCTGCCGTAGTTGCCGCCGAATATGAACGCAAATTTCACTTCACCAGGAATGATGGCGATACATTTTGCCGATTCCAGTAGTTCCTGAGGAATGCCTTGATCCGGGGTGTTCATGATCTCCTTGAACACCTGGGCCGCTTGGCGTGTGCGACTAATATCCTCCTCGTGGTCCGAGGCGAACGCGGAGACACTTACGAGTAAAGCTAAAGCTGTGCTGACTATAAGACGTTTCAACATTGGTTGATCCCCCTCAAATTTGAACTCACGAAACGAAACCGCACTGTCCATATCATTGATTCCGGAACGCTGCCCAGTTCATGCACGTGTAAATCACAAGTAAACATACCGGGCGAAGTGGACTGTGGTTCCTTGGCCAATGGCTTGGTCCTCAACTACGGACCATATGTCCTGCTGATACGTTTGCCCTCGCAGCCGGTGTGTCCGCGTGCGCAATCGATGTCAGGCGTCTTTTCAACAGTCGCGCGCTCGGTGCCGCAACACTTGCCCGAGATGGTCACGAACGAACAAACGCGCTGCGTACACTTCGCAGCTATCGCCGTCGTCGTTTTTTCTTGTAGCTTCGGATCAACAGCGGATCCGCCAAAACATATCTTAGCCACTCAACAAAACTGCGTCTGTCCAATATCGAACATATTTCAGCTTGGGAGGCGGGTGGCGAACGCAAGACGTGGGGGAAATTCGTTCGTTTTCGCGACCGATCGTGCCGCCCTTTTCGGAATGGCCGTGACCGACCTTAAGCCGCCGAGGCTTAAGCCTCGTTTTCGGAGCGTGTTGGCGAGGGGCCGCTAGCGGAATTGGCGCCGGACTGAGCACTTTTAACTCAAATGACAATCCATCCAACGATGATCGAATTCATTCAACAATTGAGGCGAATCGCCGGCCCTTTGTTCGTTTCGACGAAGGGTGCGGTGTCGCACTTTGCCTCAGCGAGGCGTGCAATTTCGCGAATCCACATCAGAATAGATTCGCTGGGCTGATGTGGCTTTCTGCTCGGCGCTGGTCGTGCACGCGTCCACAATAGAACAGACAAGGAGTCCCGATGAAGGTATTTTGAAAGACCGTTTCGGCGTGGAGCTGAGCCTGGGGCCCACGCGGACATCGTCCGTGTCAGGACGTTTTGCCCTTGCAGCCGGTATGTCCACATGAACATTCGATGTCCGGTGTCTTTTCCATAGCCTCGCACTCAACGCTGCAATACTTCCCCGAGGTTGTCGTGCACGAACAAACTGGGTGTGCGCACTTCTCTGCTTTCGTTGTCGACATTGTTTTTTCTCCAGATTCCAGATTCATTGCGATCAATCCAAGACGACATTTTAGAGATTTGGGAAAACCAGTTCTGTTCAATACGGAACAGTTTGGCTGGGAGTGGGGGGCCATAGTCGAAAGCGGGACTTAGGCTGATGGACGAAAAAGTGACGCCGAGTACCCGAGGAGAACATGAAATGTCCATACAAAATTCAGTTGTTGCGATTTATCCAACGCACACCGAGGCGGATCAAGCGGTGAAGGAGCTTCAGCGTAGCGGAGTCGATATGCACAAGTTGTCGATCATTGGCAAGGGCTACCACACGGACGAGCATGCCGTAGGCTACTACAACGCTGGCGACCGCATGAAGTATTGGGGCAAAGTCGGCGCATTCTGGGGAGGTTTCTGGGGACTCTTGTTCGGCTCTGCTTTTTTCATGATTCCGGGTCTTGGCGCAATCTTGGCGGCGGGACCTGTAGTGGCATATATCGTGGGAGCGCTTGAGAGTGCGGTAGTCGTAGGAGGGGTGAGCGCACTCGGAGCAGGTCTCTACAGCATGGGAATTCCCAAGGACAGCATTGTGAAGTACGAAACCGCGCTTAAGACAGATCAGTTTCTTCTAATCGTCCACGGAACAGCTGAAGAAGTGGCGAAAGCAAAGAACATCATCGAAACAACGCATCCGGCACAACTGTCGCTGCACTCGGGTGAAGCGGCAGCAGCGGCAAAGGTTTAATTTATCTGCGAATTCAATGGGCAAGGCTGTCTCCTGGGGCCTTGCCCCTGGGGTTGTGATTTTGTCGAATGCCGCAGCCAATCCGACATTGATCTGAATCAAGTCGTTTTTTTTGGCTGATTGTTCGTACACCAAAACGAAAGAGCTACGTAGGCGCGGCAGAGCTGAATTCGAGGCCCATTGCACGAGGGGAAAACATGACTGGGACATTGGAATCTGGAAAAGCACAATCCGTAAAAGTCGTCGAGGCCGATATACTCGACAGAATGAACGAGACCAATGCATTGATCGCTCAGCGCGCCCACGAAATTTTCGAGGCTCGCGGCGGCACGCATGGCTTGGACCAGGACGATTGGTTCGGTGCGGAAGACGAGGTTCTGCACCCCCTTGCCATCGAACGTATCGCAACCGACAGCGCGTTGCGATTAACCGCGCAAGTGCCCGGATTTGATGCGAAAGACCTGGCAGTAGCCATAGGACATGGACGGGCCGTTATTTGCGGCGTGCACTCAGCTTTGGATAAGTCGGGAAACAACCGTTGCGAGCAATCAAAAGTTTTGCGGATTATTGAGCTCCCTTTTGAAGTTGATCCAGTACTGGCCACCGCAACGCTCGAAAAGGGGACATTGCTGGTTGTGTTCCCGCGCTCACTGCAAGCAAACTTTCTTAGATAGCAGGCATGCTCTCCCTCATCTGGACCTGCCGGATTCTCGGCCCATACCCAGGCGTAGAGTTCCTTCAATTCAATGTTGCTTGATCGACTGCCGACCAAATCAACGAAGACACAAATACCACACCATATCAAGTTTCACATTCCACCGGAAATTGTTTCCCTGATTTTCCGCATTCGGAAAGAGCAGCGCTACGGCGCTGTTCGAGCATGTACCAATAGGGATGGTATGTTTCCCAAAAAACCGCGGGCCTCTTCCAGTTGCGCCCTACTCCCAATATGTCCGAAAAGGGACAGATATAGATACTCAGAAGCCTATAGAGTGACGTTGTATGCGCAACGAATTAGATAAATCGCAAAGCGTAAAACGACGAGCGAAATGGGGAGCCTTATGCGAATGAAGAAATGTATTTGGATCGCGACGATGACGCTTGCTATGGGTATTACTGGAGGCACGGTACGGGTCGCTGCGTCTCAGTCACCACAGGACCAGCACGACCAAGATTACTCCAAAACTAAGAACTATAAGCAAGGTATGCGCGACGGCCAAGACGATGCGGCCCACAGCCGTGACCACTCCAAAAAGAGGCACTTCAAAAAAGATGATGACAAGAAAGAATACGAGGCCGGCTATCAGTTAGGTCATCAGACAAATCAACCAGATCACAAATAAAAAACCATTTGAAGAGATGCGCTTGCCGCAACAGTGCTAGCGAGTCATGACGGACACGATCGTCCTGACGCGGATCGCTGAGACGAAGAAAACGTCCACGGTCAAAGCTGCCGAGGGAGTTCGGGCGCAGGCGAGCCGCCGGAGCCCGGGGGTACGATCGCTGTTAGACCGTCGGCCATAATAGCGCGACGAACGTTGCAAAGTTTTCTAGCTCTTACTCCAAGACCGATCCGCTCTTGGTCTCCAGGCCGATGCATTCTTCTTCGCGTTGGGAGACAATCATGGTGCGGGCTGGCGGTCTGTTTTCCCAGAACTCCCGCAAGGTGTTCTTAGCGCCTCCGGGAATGAAACTGAGTCGAGTCGATCAGGCCTAGCCGTTGTTTCGGGGTAATTTGCCTGGGTCGGTGCGACGAGTTTCGTTCAGTTCTACCGGTTTCGTCACATTCCAAACGTACAGGAAGGTTTCGTCCGTGGCTGTCGCCACATCGCGGCCAGATTTTCTGGTAGCGCGGTTCAGAGCGGAACGTACGTTCTCCTTCGTATCGCCCAATTCGGTCAGAGGGACTTTGAAGGCGACGCCTTCTGCAAGGTCGTCGAGATCGCGCAGAATTGCGGTAACGATCTGCTTGTGCTTGCCGTTTCGCGACCGAGGAACGTCCACCATAGCCATCGTCTTGAAGTGAGGTGTCACGGCTTTGGGCGTCATAGGAACCTTTTATGACAAACGTATAATTACACTCGCGATATCATACGCACTCTAAGCCTAGAGTACAACTGAATTCGAAACGCTAAGCCAGCCCTCAGCGCTTCGAGCTGATAACGGCGTCCACGCATCAGTCACGCCACGTGCCACCGAAATACCGCTGAATGACCCGCTACCGCGCTCCAAAGTTTTATAAAAGATTCTCCCCGTATCACTTGGGGGTTGCTACGGTGGTTCCAGGGAGAACGATCGATGCGAAAAAAGATTCTACATTTCGAGGTGGTTCCCGTCGAAGTGGCCAAGAAAATTCTCGAGCAGGAGATTTCTCCGGCCACGCGCAACGGCAAGCGCAAACCTGCGATTAAAAAATCAGGAAATGCTGCGAATGGGCGACACGCCGTGCCCAAGAAAGTAAAGGTTTTAATCCCATGAGCACAGTGAAAAAAATGAAAAGTCCGATGGAAGACAACTTTAATGCCCAAGCCTTCCTCGATTCGGCTGGAGTCGCGAGAAGCATTGTGGAATTCCAGGCGAAGGACACTGTGTTCACACAGGGAGACATCGGCAAGGACGTTCTGTACATCCAAAAAGGCTCGGTAAAGCTCACCGTTGTTTCAAAGACCGGTAAAGAGGCCGTCGTGGCAATGCTGAAGCCTGGTAACTTCGTAGGCGAAGGGGTACTGGCAGGGCAGCCCGTGCGGATCGCCACGGCCACGGCCGTTACGGCGGTCACCGTGCTCGTGATCGGCCTGAAAGAGATGATTCGGGTGCTTCATGCGGAGCACGCGTTCTCCGATCACTTCATTTCTTACATGGTGGGACGCAATATCCGGATTGAAGAAGACTTGATTGATCAGCTCTTCAATTCCAGCGAGAAACGCCTGGCGCGAACTCTCCTATTGCTGGCGCGCTATGGCAATCATGAAAAGCCGCAGTTCGTCCTTCCCAAAGTCTCTCAAGAGACTCTGGCGGAAATGGTCGGCACCACGCGGTCCCGCGTCAACTTTTTCATGAATAAATTTAAGAAGCTGGGATTCATCAATTACGATGGCGGGCTCCACGTAAACGACTCTCTGCTGAGCGTTGTCCTGCATGACTAGGAGACTGGGCGTCTCTCAGGAAACGCCTGAAAAGTGCCCGGTCCGTTTTTTGGTGTTGCCTGCCTGGCTAAAAGTGCGAAGGCCGCCGACTTTCGCGTCGACCCGCTTACAAATGGCCGGTCCAGAATAGAACCAAAATTACGAGGATAATCACGCTTATGCCGCCGATGGGGCCAAATCCCCATTTTTTGCTGTGCGGCCAAATCGGAAGGCTGCCCACCAGCGCCACGAGAACAAATACCGCAAGAATTGCCATCAGAAACATTGTTTCCCTTCTCTCATTGGCCGGCGACGGCCGCGGCCAATATCACCACGACCGCGACACCTATGGCGATCTGCGTCGTGCTAAGGTCGGATAAGTTCATCGACTGCCTCCAGTCTTCATTCAATTCTCCGGCTGGTATAGACGCGCCGTTCCGGCCGGATGACGCTTCGCTGTGCCTGTCTCAGGGCTTTTCAATCGCTTTCTCAATCTGACCGATTTTCTTTTGGATTTTCCCGGCCACCTTTTCGCCGATTCCCTCGCCCTCCAAATCAGGATCGTTCGTCAGTTGGCCTATCTTCTCCTTAACTTTGCCTTTTACTTCATGTAATGTGCCGGTAGCTTGGTCCTCGGTGCTTCGATTCATGCGTTTTCTCCCTTGGCAAAATTTGATTTGGTAATCGCGGCGATATGCCGGCTGGCATCTTTCCATTTTGAAATGTGGCCATTTTCAGATTGATTCAAACAAGGTCAACGCAATCCTCCCGCGAGATACACGACCAGCAGAATGAGCAGGACGGTTCCTACGACCCCAAGTCCTCCGCCTCTCCCCCATCTTGAGTAACCGTAGTAGCCGCCCCCTCCACCAAATAAGAGCACCAGAAGAATAATCAGCAGTAACATCGCAAACCTCCTTTTCATTCGTCAGAATCAAACGTGGCACTTGCCGAAAAATTGAGGAAATATTCCCGAGCATTTTCGCCGCCTCTCATCCCACTGGGCCATAGACAGGCGGGTTGGTGACAAAGAAATCGATTTCCTACTGGACGCGTCGATTCACGCGGTCTGCCGGGGCGATGACAACTTCCTCGACAGCTAAAATCAGCTCTTTTTTGATATCCATCTCCCACCCGGGGTGGATGCGGACACGTACGTCAGCGACGGATTCGGCAACAATGCGACAAGGCATGGGGAGGTGGCAGCGGCGGATGACGACCAGCAAAACCACAGGTTTACCGAACCATGCGGAATACGCGGCCGGGAAGTCCGTTGTCCCCTCAGAGATCATTTTCGCCAGCCTCCTCGCATTTAGGGTCGAATTCACCGGATGCACGAGTACTTGTAGCGCAACCACAATGGAAAATCTGTTCAAATCTGAACAGCTCGCCATGAATGGGGCGGCAAGTGGGTTGGCTTTTTGCGTCCGCGGTACCGCGGAAAGAGGCAGAACAAATCCAATCCCGCAGTTCATCGCGGAGTCAAGTCGGGGGTTTTTAGGGCAGCCCAAGACTTGGGCTGCCGGCATGAAGTGGGCGACGCGTACGGAATAAGGTCGCCCTAAAACGCTGAATAGGTCAAACTGCTTTCTTCAAATGCTTCATCTCGTAGAGCGAGCGGTCCGCTGCCTGAAGCAAGTCGTCTATGGTCGCCCCATTCTCCGGATAAACCGCAGTCCCGACGCTTACGGAAAGGCGGGGCTCCTCGCAATCGTTGGAAAGCCGCTCGCATATCCTGCGTCCGACACCTTCGGCGTGTTTCGCGCCGGTCTCTGGCAGCATAATCGCGAATTCGTCGCCGCCGTAACGCGCCGCCGTGTCTATCGACCGGCAGGAAGAGCGAAAAATATCGGACAAGCGGCAAAGTGCCCGATTGCCTGCCAGATGACCATGGCTGTCGTTAATTCGCTTCATCCCATTCAGATCGAAGAGTAGGACCGCGAAGGCACGCCGGGTGCGTTCCGAGCGTTTTATCTCCGATTCAAGGATTTCGGAGAGCCTTCGGTAATTTGCCAGCCCAGTGAGCGCATCGGTAGCCGCTAAGTTACGCAGATGCTCTTCCGATGCGCGCTGCGCCGTGACGTCCTCAGCGATGATCGCGCAACCATGCGGGGCTCCATCTTCAACTCCCACTTGCTGGCCGCTGAGGCGCACCTTCATGGGAGTTCCGTCCTTCCGCTTCCATTCGACTTCGATCAGATCGACGTGTCCCGTTTGCCGGTAGGAGCCAAAGAGTTGGGCGCGCTCAATGGGATCGCGGATAATTTCCGTCGCCATGTTCACTGCTGTTAATTCCTCTTTGGATCCATAACCTAGCATGGCCACAAGCGCGGCATTCACGTCCAAAATCCGGCCGTCCACGTCAAAGTGGCAGATACCGTACGTGGGATTCTCGACCAGGGCGCGATAATGGGCTTCGGAGTGACGCAACTCTTTCTCTGCGTGGTTCCGCTCCTCGCGCCGACTTTTTTCTTCTACCGCCAGGGCTACGGCCAGCGGTAAACGGTTCAGCCGTTTCTTATTGACACAATCGAACGCGCCATTCCGCATATATGCATCTGTCATTTCTTCTTCCAGATCACCGGTGGCAAAAATGAGCGGAATGTCCCGGTTCGACTGCCGCAAGAATTCGAGAGCCTCCATTCCCGTCCAACCCGGCATCGAGTGATCGCACACAATCACGTCATAGGTCTGCGTGCGCAATCGTTCTCGATACTCCGCCGGGATTTGAACCCAATCCGAAGAGACTGCAAGATCCATCCGTTTGAGTTCATGCAAGCAGAGCTCGACGTCAGATTCCGTATCGTCCACGAATAGAATACGGACTGTGCGCCTCCGGCGGGTTGCGATCTGACGCGCTCCAAGAAGCTGATCATTCTGGCGCTTTTCGTTGGGTGCTGGGTATGGCATGGCAAACCGCCTTCTCATCCTCCAGATCTGGCTTGGGCCCCCGGCCAACTAGTGGAACTTGTATGGCTTTCACAACTAGGAGTTTGTGTTACAGACAGCGTGCTTGAATGTTCAGTTTGGTACATAACATCTGGATGTGTCTTATCCGCCACTCGTGAGGGACTCACATTTGTTCCACTTAAAAAAACTCAAATTGCAAAGGCCCCGGTGACTATTGCATCGCCGGGGCCTTTCGCTTCTGTGCTGGACATCTTATGGACGGGGAGTCAGAGGCAGGACTTCGGATACGACACCGACTGTGGTCCCGATCACGTCGCCCGAGACCACCATCTCCACGCGGCGATTTTGCTGGCGGCCTTCCGCGGTGTCATTCGACGCCACGGGTTGCGTCTTGCCAAATCCCTTCGACGTCATGGACGACGCTGGGATGTTCTCCTTTACCATGTAATCCAGCACGGAACTGGCGCGCTGTTCCGATAGCGTCTGATTCATGGCATCGCTGCCCACGCTATCGGTGTTGCCTTCGATGGCCAGTCTGAGGTCCGGATAGGCTAGAACGATTCCGGAAATTTTTGCGAGCTTCTCGCGCGCCTGTGGACGAAGGGTGGACTTGCCGGTGTCAAACAACACATCCGACAGGTTCACGATGAGGCCCCGGGCGGTATCGCGAGTGACAAATATTAGATTGAATTGTTTTAGCAACTTGGCGCGCAGTTCCTCGCGGTCCTGCACGGCTTGCTTGAGTTGTTGATCCGAGTTCTCGGCGGCGAGACGGCTCTGATCCGCAGAAGCCTCCGCATCTTTTTGTGCCTGCTGTGCTTCCGCAGTGGCCTGCTTCGCATCAATCGCATCGGTGCGATTTCGGTCGGAGTCTGCCTGGGCGTTCTGTTGTAGCCGCTGTGCTTCCGCAGTCGCCTGATTCGCATCAATGGCAGCGGCGCGATTTCGATCGGAGTCCGACTGAGCGTTCTGTTGTAGCCGCTGTGCTTCCGCAGCAGCCTTATCCGCGTCTTCGGTTCGGCGGTTTGCAACCGCGGTTGCTGCGTCGGCTTCCATGCGAGCCTGCGTTTCGCTCTTCGAAGTAGCCTGGGCATCCGCTAGTTTTGCTGCCTCGCGACTTTTGTCGGCTTCTGCGCGGTCTGCATCGATGCGCTTCACGGCAATTTCGCGGGAGTCATCCGCCGTTTGCACGACTTCGCGTGATAGGGAGATGAGCGCCTTCCTGTTTACATGGTGACTGGTTCCCAGATCATCGGCCTGTTTCATCTGCGTGGCGGCCTTTTCATAGCTGGACGCCGCGTAGCTCTCGGCCCCGGCCGACTTGGCGATGCGCAAGGCGTTGCGCGCTTCAAAGAATTCGAGCGGCAGTTTGGAATTCAAAACGACCGGGTCAAAGTGATAGCCGGTGGGAATATACCCTCCCCGGTCGATGAGTTCATACTTGGCATCCACGGCTTCGCTGGTTCCGACCGTGTCGGGCCGAATCACATTTTCGGCGATTACAACGTTGCTGGGGCGGCGCACAGCATAATAAGGTTCCGCAGTCACGATCAGCGCAAAAGCCTGCAGGTCTGTAGTGACGTCCAATTTACTGCGATGATCGTCGTTCACCAATACTTCGCCCAGGTTTACGGACCGGCCTTCGGGGGAAATTGCCCACATCACATAGGTGAGATATTCAGTGCCAAATGACGTCGGCTTATCGAGGCCATTAAATTCAGCCTCAATCTTCATGGCGCCACTCTTGCTCGCGACCTTGGCCACGCCCGATGCGCCCGCCATCAGGCTCGTGCCTTCAAAATCGATTTTTGTAGAACCGTGACGGTGCTCGTACTTCACGGCACGCGTCGTGCGGCTGACCACGGTTACGTTGTAATTCAGCGATTGAAAGTGTTCGTTGGAATCGGTGGTTCGGGCCTGAGTCAACGACGATGCGCCCAGGACTGCGAGGACTGCCAAAAGCACTGCGGAACTTTTCACGGTGAGTCTCCTTAAAGTACGGTGAGGCCGTAGTATCAGGGTCTGTGAATGGGAATACTGTGCTGTATTGCTCGTTTTTGCTAAAATCAGTGAACTATTTGCGCGCACAGCAGATTCCTGGCTATTACTCGGGCCCGCGCGGCGTTTCCTGCAGTGGATTCGCCCGAATCAGGCATTCGACACGCTCCCAAATCATGGGGGTCACACTCGATTTGGGTGCGTGCTTTCATGAACATACAGCCGCACCAGCGGTATTCAGGGCAATTGAGGGCGGTTCGTAGTCAATTTGAATATTTCCAAGCAGCACGCGTATGCCGTCATCTTCCAGCGCAAAAGTCAAAAACGCCGATGGAAGCGATAGCCGAGCGGAGTGATTTCGAGAGAATCATACGGGGCGATCTTCCCCGGAGTCTTTTTCCCCGCGTAGGTGGGTCATTGAACCGACGGTGTGGCAGTGGCCAACGACCGGACAACTGGATTCTTAGTGGCCTCGCTGGGCGCAGATGGCGCCCTGTCTAGAGGATTGTCCGCGACCGCCGGAGACACTAGTTTCAATTGATCGAGCGAGGTTAATACGGCCAACCAGCGGCCCTTGTCCTTTTTCGTTTCGATTGGCGCGGAGAGGTCGGAATAGAACCCTAAAATATCGCCGCGCAGATATGTCGTAGTCAGATTGAATTTCCTATCTGTAAGCTGACCCAGCAATTTTGCATAGGTATCGTCTGTGAGAGAATATTCGGCTGCCTTTGTCGCCTGGCCCGAATCGAGGTCACGATTCGGCAAAACGAGCGAATCGGTGCGGACTTCTTTAAGAAACGCGCGGTACTGATCAACGGTGGTATTAATGCTCTTGAAATACATTTGCTCTGTTCGCGGGGTCGGATTGTTGAAAGCCATGGCCTTGAATGGGCCTACCTTGGGCATATAGTGCAAGAGCGCTGACGCCACACGAGTGCGCAGTCCGGGTTTCGGGTAATCTTTCCCCCACTCCTTTTCGTAATCGGAGCGCGACAGACGGTATAGGAACTGCCGTTTTGCGAAACCAGGCGTCTCGCGCATCATGTCCTTTTTGTGGGTTCGCAGCGCAATTTGGGTCATTTCCGGAATCAACCGGCTGATGGAATAGCGATATGAGCCAATCGCAAGGTCTTCGTGCGTCAGCACATCTTTCAATTCTATTCCGTATATGACTGGAAAAACACGCTCGAGCAATGGCTTGGAAACCTGGAACCCGATGAAATCGTGATACTGCTGCGACGCGTAACGATTCTTCGCGACTTGTACCATGTCGAATCCGAACTCCGTCTTCAGGTGTGCGGTGTGGTCCTGCGCGTATCGGACCGAACTGCCGAACTTCAGCCGCAGTTTTGGATATTCCATCGCGACTGCCTGGTTGACGGCTGGATGCCCGGCAATGTCTGACGCATAATGCGCGAGAGCGCCCAAGGCAAAAGCGTATTCATCGGCGTCCTTACTCTCCAGCAGTAATTCCCGAACGAAGTCTCCGCTGCGAACGTAATGCACCAGGTCGCTGAATTCCGTGCTGCCAAATGGGTAGTAGCCCAGATCCTGGATGACGGCGCCGCCATATGCATAGGCGTGCCCCTCGGTGATCTGCGCCTCAGTCAGACCCGGAAATCTCTGGAGAAGAATTGGGCGGAGCTCATCGGTCCATACCAAGTCTATGATTTCCTCGTGGGTGAGCACCGAGTAAGCCAACGAACCACTGGCGCACACGAGCGTGGCGAAGAGGACTGCCGCCGCGTGGAGGCAATGTCGGCGCCAGTTGGAAGTTGCAGGCATAGTTTGCTCTTTCCGAAACACATCCAGCCAAAAGACATTGAAGCGTCCGGCCCCGGCGGAATTCTGATTTCTTGACATCTTTCCGCCGTGGGACAGGATCGCGTTGGGTCAATGCCCAGCTTCGTACGTCAGAGCACGACGCTGATTGCGAAGCGAGCGCCTGGATAGTACGGGTCGAACATGTAATACCCGCCATCGACGTAATCAATGTAGACGTCATCGGTGTAGTACCAGCCCACCGGCCACGGTTGGACGAATCCAAACCAATAGCCGCCATACTGGAACCGAGAATACCCGCTGACCATAACGGGATTGCCCATGCGGAATTCATGCTCGCGGCCAAAACTGGAATGGAACCGCTCGTCGGGAATTCGACCGCTTCCCCTTGCACTCAGGCGGAGTGCTGGCTGCGCGCGTTGCGCGGCCATTGCCTGCTGTGTGCGTTCCGGACGTTGTGAAGATGCGGCTTGTTGGTGCTGCGTCTGTTGCCCACCCCTGGTTTGCTGCGATTGTTGTCTTGCCGAGTTCAGCTGACGCTGTCCGTGCTGCGGAGCTGGTTGCCCCTTCGCCTGTTGCTGCTTCTCAGGCCCGGCTTGTCGCTGCCCTGACGGAGCCTTCGCCTGTTGTTGATGTTCAGGCTTGGCTTGTTGCTGCTTTTGAGAAGCCTTGGTCTGTTGCTGTTTCTCAGGCTTAGACTGCTGCCGCGATCGCGGTGTTCCAGCCTGCTGTTGCCGCTCGGGCTTCGCTTCTTGCCCCTGTCTTGCGGGCTCAGCCTTATCCTCGTGTTTCTCCTGCCGTGCGCCAGCGGGAACCGCCCATCCCAGAAGCAGAAACACGGCGGCTACACCAATGATTCGAACTGATTTCAACATTTTGTCTCCTTTGCAGTACGGTCCACACCCGTCGGATTTCCCATGCGGCGTAGATATTCTGTTCGAACCTTTTCCCGCGGGCTCGCTGCCACGACGACAGCGCGCACCTGTGATTCCGGAATGCCGCGCCTAGATTTCCCCATTGCTGTTCGTTCAACCGCGCTTGCTATCCAACGCGGACGTGGGAGATGGAGTGGAACAATCCAAATACATTGCCGAGCCACCACAACACGCCAATGACGACGATTGCGTTGAAAATCGACTTGATGGAACTCGCCATGGGGATGAACTGATTGACCAGCCAAAGGACTACGCCAACGACGATCAGAGTGAATAGCACTTGAACTAAAGGCATTATTTGTGACCTCACTTTACTGCGCGCTATTCTTTAGCGACGTGTTGCATGATACGAGTATCGAGTGCAAGAAGCTGTTCACTTGTGCACAACTTCTTCTTTTCGTTGAATTGTTGCTGGCGGTGTAATCAAACGCCCGCGAGCACTGCGTTCGCGGCGAGAATGCGGTCTCTCGATCTGATGAAGTTTGCTGTATTGACCTGACACGTTCAGTGCTGCGATCTTGTCGATTCTATCAAATTGGTTGTGTAGGCTTCGAGCCGCGTTCGCGAAACTCCGAACGTCAAAATCAACCGAAACGAAAGGGCTGGCCCTTCACCGGGAGGTTGGCCCTTTCCAATTTTATGCGGACAGCAATGGCATGCCAATGTAAAAGCGTCCCAGCCAATTATCCAAACCCTTGACGCACCTCTTCTCCACGAACCGATAGAGAAGGTGGAGCAGGCCTATACGGGTCGATTCAGAAAACACGCCGCAAAGGCTATCCAGACCAGTCTCATACGTATTCACCTCGTTGGAGTTTCTAGCGCGCGATGTGGAAAGTCTCTGGGCTTCTGCGGGACTACATGCGTGTTGGCTAATGAGCTTTGCAGCGCCCACGCACAGCCGTCAGGCCACGCAAAAATCTATGCAATACGAGTCTCGCAAGAAGGTAAGAAGCGAGATTGCCGTGAAGACCATGAAACTACCCCGATTATGCGGCTGGGAGTGGGAAAGAATCGTACGACGAGTCCAAATGAATTATTGAGAACGTCGATCCACCTTGGGAAGGGGGACGTTTCCCAAGTAACCATGTTCAAGATGTCGGTTGCGTGTGAACGTGAATCTTCAAGATGCCATAGAGCGCATTTCCGTCTGCCCGTGGTAACCAGTGCGATTCCGGGTTTGGTCGGAATTTTCCAACTGCGATCCGGGTATTTTGGATGCTAAAACCGCCGCAGTTTGCACACGTCCAATCAGAGCCCAGCAATGGCGAACAAAGAGCGAAGAGAGGGGACCTTTTGACGTTTTTGCTATTTGGAGTCGATTTTCGCGTAAAAAGCCGCTGGCGAGTCTGGGAACCGCGGGAATCGCTATTCTGGCGGCCATCCAAACTCCTAAAAAGCAGCTTAAACGCCTGGAATCAGGCACTTGCAGGTGTATTGGAATCCCTCATATACAACAAGATGCTGGCGCCCAGAAACATGGAGCTTACTTAATAGATTTGGGCACATACCCTCGATCGGAGAGTCCTTTCGCAGTAGTTCGCAGAATGAGAATGCGGAGTCGCTGGTTGCGGATTTAAACCGAAAGGACGAGATTGGTTGAAGTCCAGATAAAAACAGGGGAGGAAGCGTTTCGATTCCTCCCCCTGTCAAATCCTAAGCCACTATTAGCTGAGCGGGTTGTCGGTTGACGTCGCGGGCGAACTCACGTTGACGCGGATCACGCCGGACTGGTCGGTGAAGAAATAACGTTGACCGGTCACGCCAGGAGTGGTCGGACGCGCGGTGATCGAATATTGCTGGTACGGAGACGGGGCCGTATACGTGAACGTATAGCCGCTCTTCGAACCGGTCACCAAAGCTGAGTCAATCAAGTCCGCGGCCGTGGAAGACGGAGAGCTGGACGGGCCGAGGTCGCTGAGCTTGGTGGGGTAATTTCCATAGGTAGTGGAAAATGCCACAGACGAGGTGTTGATCGTGCGAAGCGAACCAACCGCGGACGCTTCGTTGGCGGCCATCTTCGCACGCAGCAGGTTCGGGATGGCGATCGCCGCGATGATCAAAATGATCGCGACGACGATCAACAATTCAATTAACGAGAAACCCTTTTGTTGCCTCTTCATTTCCTTTTCCTCCGACAATTAACAGCTTATTGAACGTGCCTTAGGTACGGCATTGCCGTTCTAAAAGAGCAATTCGCGCCCCAAACGTTTTGGGTTTCGCGTGGAAATTCCCTTCGCCCATAAAGTAGAACAAATCAGGGTGCTTAGGAGTGCGACAGGCCAGGTGGACGCACTTAGGGAAGTTGGCAAGTTTCATGCCAGACCGGAAATCCTGGCAAATTATGGCGTGGTTTGGCTCGAAACGTGACATTTAATGGCTTATCATTCAGAGGAGATCGATTCAACATGCCGCGAGACCCGGGGTTGAGTTTGCTCGGAACCTGCGAGGGCGAATAAGGAGCGAAGAAAGGGCACTTTTGGCGGTTCTGTGCTCTGAGTGAGAGTCGATTTGAGCGTACAAAGCCGCTGGCGAGCTCGGGAAGCGCGGGAATCGCTATTCTGGCGGCTATCCAAACTGTTAAAAAGCAGTTTAATCCCCCAGAATCATGCAGTTGGAGGTCTGGTGCAATTCCGCAAGCGCAACAAGATGCTGGGTCACAGAAATCGGAGGCAGCCAGGGAACAGCGAGCGAGCCTGCGCCAGCGGATCCCGTGACGGATGAAACGAATTACTTCCGGTTGGCCGACAATCTATAAACTATCTGGCCAAACCACCTAAACATACGGCTTTTATTGGAGATTTGCAGGGTTAAGCGTGATTGAAATTATTTGCTGACTGGAACCTTGCGCCGCACTTAGTCGAAGAAGTTCCTCCCGCGCCAATCTGCGTGAGGACTTCGTATGAACCGAGTTTGGTGCCAGCAGCAAGCATCAATTCTTCCCCGTGGGAACTTTCTGTTTCAACTCTTCAAACCAGTTCAGCACGACGTTGATCTGCGTCGGCGCCGCCCGCGCTTGCTCAACGGGTTTGAGCATAAGGAATCGCTGCCCATCCAGGGAGACATCGTAGTTGGGGAACGTGGCAGGGGTCGGCGCGTAGGGCCCCTCAAAGAGCATGTGGGGTTTGCCCGCTGCGAAACTCGCTTGCGCCGCAACGTCAACGGCCATCATCTTGTTAGCGTCGCGGAAGAACAACTCCTTGCCGTTGCGGTTCCAGACCGGCTCAGTTCCGCCCTCGGTCGAAATCTGCCACTTGCCGCCGGGGCCTGGATAAGCAACCACATAAATCTCGTTGCGGCCGGACTCATTTGAGACATATGCCAACCAGTGTCCGTCGGGCGAGAACTGTGGCGCCGATTCGTTGAACGGCGTTCGGATGAAAGGCTCCGCCTTGTGGGCTTGCCCTGAAGGTGCTGACGGGTCGTTCATCCGCATCACCCAGATGTCGTATCCCGTAGTGGGATTGTTCTCAATATAGGCCATCCGCTGCCCATCCGAGGAGAAAGACATCGGGGCATGGAGGTACTCGCTATCCGTCAACCGCTCCAGCCCGCCGCTGCCGTCGGCCAGTTGCCAGTACACGTTCGACGCCCCGTGCAGAAACGCGATACGCTTTCCATCTGGTGTCCAAGCCGGGACATTGTTCGCCACGCCATCGAACGTCAATCGGGTCAGCGTCTCCTGAAGATCGTACAGCCAGACTTGCGCTCCCTGGTCTTCCGCGATCGCCATGGCTACCCGGTGACCGTCAGGTGAAAGCCGCGGATAAACATAGTTGTGTCCAGGGGCGGACAAAGGCTGCTCGGCACCGCTGCGATTTACCCAGACCATCTTGTTCTGACTCGACTGAAGACCTCCCGGAACATAGGCTAACGATCCCGTGGATGAAAGACTGTATTGCGCGGCCCCAGTGGTCGGCGATTGCATGACGCCTTCGACTACGGGAACTGCCTGGCCAGTCGTTGCTAGTCTCCGTGCGTCGAAAGGCGCGGCCATCAGGCTTCCCCCTTGCGCATAAATGAGGTGACCTGAGGTTGCGTAGTGCGGATTTGTCCCTTGGGCCAAGTTTCGACGCTCGATCATGCCGGGCGCCTGGACTGAGATTTCCACGTTCGTCCAATTACCGGCAGTCAATCCGGTGGCAAAGAGCACAGCCTTTCCGTCTGGCAAGAATTCCGGCCAGCGGTGGCTATTTTGCTGGGTATCGAATCGACTTACCGACGTCACTGTGCCGCTTAAATCCGGGATTTCCAGTATAGGTGTAACGTTCGTGGGCGCAAAAGCGATGGTCCCTTGGCTGCCCCAGCTAGCTCCGTTAGGAGACGCAGCCTCGCCCACAGTTATCACTGCTTCCGCACTCACTGCTGCTTTCTTCAGCTTTCCGCCCGCGAAAAAACCCACCCATTGGCCATTAGGAGAGAAGAATGGATCGATGGCTCCATCAGTGCCAGCGATGGGCTTGGCTTCCAGGCCATCCATCGGTCGCAAGTAGATTTGCTGAGCGCCCCCCTGGCACGCGATATACGCGAGAAGTGAGCCGTCGGGAGCGAGAGCCACGGCGGGCCCGCGGTCCAAACCCGCTAATTGTTGGCCCGGCGGCAGCGTGATAGTGAAGCGCGACTCCTGCTTTCGCGGTGAGGGCTTCAGATTCCAGACCGCCAGGCTCGCAATTGCCGCACCCAACAAGAAGGCCCCTAGTACGCTGAGGATCAGCGCGCGTCGCCCGTGCGACCGAATGCCTTTCACTGGCACTGTCGGTGTCGATATGACCTGCGAGCCGCCCTCGGTGATCCATTTCAGTTCATCGCAGACATCGCTTGCTGCCTGCCATCTTTTTTCCGGTTCCTTGGCCAGACATTTCTTCACCACGCGATCCAGCGCCGGAGGCGTCACAGGCTGAAATGAGGACATTGGCGGCGGATCGAGATGCATAATCGCGCCCATCACACTGGCTGGACTCTTGCCCTCGAAAGCTCTCTTGCCCGTAGCCATTTCGTACACGACCGCACCAAACGCAAAAATATCCGTGCGGGCGTCTATCTCGTTTTGCTTGCCCTCGACTTGCTCCGGCGCCATGTATTGCAACGTGCCCAGAATCGTTCCTTCAGCTGTCACCGCGCTCTTCATCGTCGGAAGCTGCGAATCTGGAAGAGCCGGAGCAGCTTCCTGCTTCAACTTCGCCAAACCGAAATCCAGCAGCTTCGTCCCCGACTTCGTCAGCATGATATTGCCGGGCTTCAGATCGCGGTGCGTGATGCCCTTGCGGTGCGCCTTGTCCAGCGCATCAGCAATCTCGATGGCGAACTGCAACACCTGCTCCAGCGGCAGCGAACCTTTCACCAGGCGCTGCGCGAGCGTCTCGCCTTCCAAATACTCCATCACCAGATAATCAATTCCGTCCTGGTGACCGATGTCGTGGAGAGTGCAAATGTGCGGATGACTCAGGCTGGCAATCGTTTTTGCTTCGCGCTCGAATCGCTCGCGTAATTCAGAACGATCAGCGAGATGCGTTGGCAAAACTTTGATTGCTACAGTGCGATCAAGGCGCGTGTCGCGGGCTTTGTAAACCTCGCCCATTCCGCCCGCACCGATAGCGGAGAGGACTTCGTACGGGCCGAGTTTTGTGCCTGCAGAAAGTGGCATGGCAACGAGTCGGCTGAGTTTACTCGATCACGGACCGAAAAGTAACGAAATACGGGCAAACCGGAAGTAATCCCCACCCGGACAGGATAGGGCCTGTGAAACGGCGTTCTCGTCATGTGGGAATCCCGAAAATCCCAGTTGACGAGAAGCCGACGCAATATAAAGGGACGCCCCTGGGGTAGGTTGTGGAGTGTTGGCCTCATCGCCTACTGAAAGGAGCGTCCCCAATGAATGACACGAAGTATATCGGCATGGATGTCCACAGGGAAAGCATCTCTATCGCGGTCCTGAATTCCGCCGGCAAGATCGTGCTGGAATGTGTCGTCGAGACGAAAGCGAGCATCCTTCTGCAGTTTATTGATGGGCTGCGCGGAGAGCTGCACGTCACCTTTGAAGAGGGAACCTGGGCCGCTTGGTTGTACGACCTGTTGAAGCAGCACGTCACGAGATTGGTGGTGTGTGATCCGCGAAAGAATGCTTCCATGAAGCAGGGCAACAAGAGTGACAAGATCGATGCCCGCCAGTTGGCCGAACTGCTGCGCCTGGATCATCTCAACCCCGTCTATCACGGCGAACACGGCCTGCGAAGCCTGAAGGAACTGGTGCGCAGTTATCTCACCATCACCAAAGATGTCGGACGGGTGATGTCACGGGTGAAGGCGATCTATCGCAGTTGGGGCATTGCTTGTACCGGCAAGCAGGTCTATGCACCGCAGCATCGTGTGGAGTGGCTGGCGAAAATTACCGAGCCAGGGGTACGCCGCCGGGCGGAGTTTTACTACCAACAGCTTGACGCGCTGAGGTCCTTGCGGAGGGAAGTTCGGCGCGAACTGCTGGAGGAAAGTAAGAAACACCAGGCGTGGAAACAGCTCTGCCAGATTCCTTCGATCGGCCCGATCCGAGCGGCGGTGTTGCTGGGCATCCTGCAGACCCCGCATCGATTTCGCACCAAGCGACAGCTGTGGACCTTCAGTGGTCTTGGCATTGAGACGTACAGCAGTGCCGATCACCGCTATGTCGAAGGGCAGCTGCAGCGATCTAAGAAGCCCGCATCGATTCGCGGGCTGAATGAAAATTGCAATCACGATCTGAAGAATCTGCTGAAGGGCGCGGCGATCATCGCCTCGACCAAGCCGGGTCCTTTCCAAGAGTTCTACACCGCCTTATTGGCCAAGGGCATGCGGCCGCAGATGGCGCGTCTGACCTTGGCCAGGAAGATTGCCACCATCGTGTTGATCGTGTGGAAGAGAGGAGTGTCGTTCGACGCCCAACATCTAAAACCACAAACAGCTTGAGTGTCTCTGACCGAATCCGCTCCATGCTGGGGATTTTCTCTGGCGGTGGCCGTTGGGTTCTCGAGACACTCGGGTTCGAGAGCGAGTCTCAGCTGTGAAGTTAGGCAGGATGTGCCTCGGACACTTAGTCTCACAGCCGACCCTAGACCCTCTCGGATAACCCGAAAAAGCTATGGGCCACGAGTCCCAGATAGAACTATGGTCGCCACTTGACCGACGTACTGCTTGCTGGTTTCGGAACGAACAGGCTTCGTTGCGAAGAAGCGATGAAAACCGCTGGTAGAGAAAACCCAAACCGCTGGGTCACTGTGCCCAGCACCCGAGTCTATGGTGCGGAAGTTCAGAACAGATCTCGCTCGATTAAGCGGGCTGGCAAGCAAGAAAAACTTCGGCCGACGGAGATGTGTTTTTTCTTGACTTCCCACTTTATAGAACTTCACAGGCACACTCGGAAAAACGGATGATCCAGAAACCTAGACCTCGATTTGTCCTCGAACACGAAAAATGCTTTAGAATCGTTTGTCAAATGTACGATCCGTCCCAACTCTCAAACGGTTTTGAAATCGCAGGGATTGTGCTTCTCGCAGTTTTGGCACTCTGCGAAATTGTCGCACTCGTTTTAGAAAAGGAAAATCCTTGGCAACGCCGCTGCGAAGTCGCAGGCGTATGCGTGCTGGCAATTTACGTCTTGGTTTACGCAGCCGAGCACCATTACTCACAGATTGAACTCGCGAGACTAAAGGAACCTCGCCGGGTTTCTGATTTCCAGCGACATCAATTATCAAACGGCCTTCAAGGGATAACGGAACTAGTCGAAGTGCATTATGTCGATGATTCGGAAGCCATCGCGTTTCTGCGTCAGATCGCTCCGGCATTCCCGGGTGCGCTGAAATCTGGGTTCACTTCGGGTCCGGTTCGGGCCACGGCCCCTCCGGTGTTCGGGCTTGTTATGGGTTGGTCCGCATCGAGCGACGCAGCGCAATTCTTAAAAGCATTTCAGTCTGCTAAAATTCCAATCAAGGTAGATAAGAGTCGCCTTCCAACTTGTGAAGATCAAGACCACCAAATTTGCCTCATCGTGGGATATAAAGATTGATGTGGCTAAGCTCTCTAAGGTCGGAATAGAGCCGAGCCACGATGGGTTTCAAAGAGCAAAGGGTGATTGCGTCGAGCCGTCGCGCCAGGTCCTGACAAACGGCCGTATCGCCAACTGGGAATCGAGCAAAAGCCACAGTCTGGCAGCAAAGTTTTCACGAAGTGCGGTGAGGGTCGTCTTTTAACCATTCCCTGAGTGCATCATCCGCGAGTTCAGAAGCGATTTCGTGCCAAACACCCCATTCAAGAGGTTTTCGTATCCGAGGAAGGAACCCCTCGGAAAGGTACAGACGGAGAGCTTCGACGCGCACAGATGACGTAGTGAGGAAGGCCCTTTCGTGGCCGAGGTGACGCAGTTGGTGGCAAACAGCGCCAAGCAATTCGCGACCGATTCCTCGTCGTTGCCAAGCTGGTTTCACGGCAACCCAATGCACCCGGCCCCACTTGTCCGCCGGTGAAGAACCCCACCACGCCGCTGCAGTTCCAACGGGTCCGGAATTCGGTACGACGGCAAAGAGAATGCGATTGGGCAAATGCCCCACATCGTGGCCAAACTGAGTCGCGAATAGTGTTGGAGTAATTGTGTTGTGGCGGTCGGCCTCCGTCTGGATGCGCATCCAGCTGACATCATCACCAGTTCTGTACCCACGAATTACGCAGTTTGCCGCCTCGCTGCGATCTCAACTGGAATGCAATAGGGTCGCCAGCGTGGAGACAAGCATCGACGACGCGATAGCGGCGAAATTTCGCTACACAAAACCCTAACCTCAAACCGGGCCGCGCCGGGGTCGTGCGTGCTGGAATCCGCGCCGGAGGTGATCGTGGTAAACGAAAGGGCCAACAAATTGGTGGACGAACTCAAGCGGCTGGGAGAAGCATACGGATTCGTGCTCATTGCCGGAACCGTTGCACTGGTCGGCCCCCCAGACCTCAGATCGACACCCGTGATGTCCAATGAAGGCGATTTGAAGGAAGCTGTAAAAGAGGGTCTACTTCAGAAGACAACTTGGACGATTTCAAACCATACGGGCAAATCGTGGACTCACGAAGTCTGTGTTTTGCCGCGTGGCTGAATCTGGAGGCGCTGGGGCCGTGGTAGAATCCGCCGCATGGCGGTACCCAGCCATGCGGAAGAACGGACCAAGAAACCCTAGGTTGGTGGTGGACCGGATTGGTGGCAGCGCTGTGGGTTATAAGTGCGTTGCTCTGGGCTGTACTTGGCGAACCCCCGCAACCTTGCGAAGCGAAGCTGAAGACGCTTTCGCCAAGCATCTCCAAAAAGCGCACGCCAAGGAATCTGCCGAGAAGAAGTGATCCGCGAAGTGAAGCCGGGCACGCGTGGTAGAATCCGCGCCGCATGGAAGCTGTGATAGCAGTAATCGGAATGCTCGTTTGCGGCTTTGTGGCCTCCATATCTTGTCGAGGATGAACCCCCTATACGGTATCCAGTCTTGTTTTTTCAGCGTGTTTCGCTCTGTATTTCCATTTTATCGACTGGGCGTGGGTCGCGCCGCTGCCATTTGTTGGAACGAACTAGTGGGGGGCCGTGCAAGGCAGAATCCGCCGCACGGTGGTAAGCATCTATGAAATGTCGTGGGCGGAACTAGCGGTTGGACGGTTCTCTCGTCGCTCCTGTCCCATCTCTTGGACAAGTGAGCTTTAATTGCGGGAGAGATAACGATCAAAAAAAAGGAGGAGCAACTTCACTCCGACGAGCCACGCGATTCCCGCCGCCCCGAGAACTAGGGATGAGACCAATCCGAAACTGACCGCTAGACGCCCTGTGAGGAACCGCATTTGCGGGATGCCAAATATCGCGAGAGCGATCAAGATCCAGCCGAAAGCCCTGCTAATCCTTAGGGGGGCGCTAAACACCAAACGATGCTGATTGACTGACATTGTCGGCACCTCCCGCAAATTACGGCGTACGATTTCACGGGATCCTAGCAGGCATCAGCGGCTACTTTACCGGTGTTCGGACTCATTCAAGTCCTGCCTTCAGCTGCTTTCGCGTTACTGAACCACATGCACGTGCCTGAGAACCAACTCAGATATCTTCTCTTCCCGTGGACCGTACACCGTGGTTGCTTTCCTTTCCGCCGATGCCGTTATCTGTGCAGGATCAGATCCCCGGCCATGCGTCGCCACTGGAGCCACAACCTACAAGAACTCGTTCTGCCGCAGACTTGCATCACTAATTACGGGCCTGATATTAGTCACGTGGATTGTTTTTGCTTCTTCATCGTACCTTCCGGTTACGATCACCTTTTGACCCGCAAAAGCTTCGGGTTGCTGTTGATCATCCAGCTTGTAAATTCGATTAGTCTCAGAGTTGTAAAGCACGAATTGTGCTCCGGCCAACTTGACGCATGTGAGTGTGCAGCCCGCCTTAGAGGTATTTTTCTCGCTTTTGGTCACCCCGGTGTGGTGTCCTTCCTTCGCACAGAAGCTATCCATGATCTCACCGGTGAAGCTTTCGTCGTTTCGAACGGAAAATTTGGAAGCTTTCTGGGCGGAGAGGCCCGCGGTTAGCATCAGCAAGCCAGCCATGCCGATCGCAGCTGTTTTCATGGCACCCTCCTGATGATTCCAGAATACTGTCCCGCATAAACAAAACATCTGCTGTAAATAGCAAAAGCGCAGTGAGTCTGGTCACGTCTCCCTGTGAGCCAGATCACGTTTATTCTGGTTTGCAGGCAGGTCAAGCCGAGAGGAAAAAGGCTGCTGTAATCACACTCATTGCGAAAGGTGTCAAGATCAAGACTTGCGGTGGGGGACGTGTTGCGCGGCCAGAGGCCTTGGCCAACAGGATTTCATTGAAGGAGTAGGCTCGTGGAGCCTGCAAACCAGCGGGGCCAACGTATGGTGTGCCGAGCGGCCTAGACATCGGAGTTACGTCGATCCCCGCTCAACTTTACGGGGCTGATTGAAGAGTTCGCAATGGACCATCAGCGCTGAATCGCAAGGAGGCAAGAAGCCCCAGCAATCAGCCGGCGCCCCTGGTAGATTTCATGCCACGACGCGTGCGGACGTCCATTAAACAGACCTTTCCATTCGGTGCCAAACCCGACTCAACAAACGTTGACTAGATCACGCGCGACACTCGGTTCCTATTCATGGCTCACCGAAAAGATCAGCGCAAATCCCTGAAGGCCTGACTATTTAAGTGTGCGCCTATTAAAATTAAACAGACGGTTAAATCTAGAAAATAGTTCTTGACAAGCAAACGCAGGAGAAGTAGGTTGCACGTAAATTTCGTTAAGAGTCGCAGAATCATCTAACCCTGGTCAGGTCAGACGCAGCGATCCGAAAAGGGGAAATCAATGAAAGAGGAAACTGCTCTCATCGAAAAGCGGATCGTCGACCATCGTTCAGCCGACCAATGCCTTTCGCGCCGCAAAGTTCTCGTTATGTTATCCGCAGTCGGCGCGGGAATGGCTCTGTCTCCGTGCTCCTTCGCTCAAAGTATTGAGGGCGGACCTCGCATCATTGACACTCACCATCATTTCTACCCGCCAAAATTTACGGAACAGCTCTTGCCAAAACTGACTGAGTCCGACAGTCAAAAAGCCATACGCAAGAATTGGACTCCGCAAGCGTCTCTCGCACAGATGGACCAGAATGGTGTCGTAGCCGCTATCGGTTCTATTACAAGTCCAGGCGTTTGGATTGGCAACAATGAGGAGGGACGTGGCTGGGCGCGTGAATGCAATGAATATGGCGCCCGGTTGGCAATGGATTATCCGGGACGTTTCGGAATGTGGGCCGCTCTACCGCTTCCCGATACCGATGGAAGCCTTCGCGAAATCGAATATGCATTGGACGTCTTAAAGCTGGACGGTATCGGACTTTTGACCAGTTACGACAATGGCAAACTACTCGGTGACCCTGCGTTCGCGGCTGTGTTCGATGAACTTAATCGCCGCAAAGCCGTGGTCTTCGTTCATCCGACGGTCACATGCTGTGCGGACCCAATTCCGCCTTTGGTCGACTCGGTCATCGAATTTCCCACCGACACCACTCGGACGATAACGAGCCTCGTGTATCGGGGGACCTTTGTGCGCTGTCCGAATATTCGTTTCATATTTTCACATGGCGCAGGCACTCTGCCGATGATCCTTACCCGCATCTCTGGCGGGATCAGAAGATTGACGCCGGAACAGCGAGCCGCGACGATGCCCAATGGATTTGAGGCCGAAATTCAGAGGCAATACTATGACATCGCGAGTGTTGCATCTACTCCGGTCGCTATGGCGGCCGTACTGAAGCTGTTCTCCACCAGCCACC
>CAWIIJ010000005.1:0-385709 GCA_963836145.1 uncultured Acidobacteriota bacterium | reverse complement strand
TCGAGGACGGAGCGGTCACGATTTCGCGGGCCGCGACTTCCATCACCTTCCCGGCGCGATTCATGCTTGCGGCGGCCATGAATCCGTGCCCGTGCGGATTTTTCGGCGACCCCACGCGCCAGTGCCACTGCTCGCCACCGCAAATTCAGCGTTATGTCTCGAAAATTTCAGGCCCACTGATTGACCGCATCGACATTCACATCGAAGTGCCCGCCGTGAAATACAAAGAGCTTCGCGGAAATGGCGCCACCGAGGATTCCGCCACCGTGCGCGAACGTGTGATGCGCGCTCGCGAGCGCCAGGCCAGGCGCTACGCCGGCGAACGAAAAGTCTTTTCCAATGCCCAGATGCCGCCGAAACTGATCCGCAAATTCTGCGCCATCAGCGAGGATAGTGAAAAGATGCTGGAGAACGCAATCGGCCGTTTGGACCTTTCCGCGCGCGCTCACGACCGCATCCTGAAAGTAGCCCGCACCATCGCGGACCTGGATAGCTCGGAAAATCTGGAGACGCGTCACGTGGGAGAGGCGATTCAGTACCGCACCCTGGACCGCACATACTGGGCGTAGCTATCAGTAGGACAGCTTTCAGCCTGTCCGGTTTAGATCCCAGCCCGGCATCAACCAAAACCACAGAGGCTGAACGCCTGTCCTGCGGTAGCCTACGGATTCAGCGAAGCGACATACGCCGCAATATCCAGCATATCCTCTTCGCTCAAATGCGCAACCGGCGACTTCATCAGCGCGCTCCACTCCCCGTGCCGGCTGCCGTGCTGAATGTCGAAAAGTTGCCGAAAGATGTAGCTCGGGGAGCGCCCCGCCAGCCGCGGCACCGGCCCAAGTCCCCGCAAGTCCGGTCCGTGGCATATCCCGCAACGAATCGTTTCTCCCGCGCCGCCGGTCATGACCAGGGCCTGGCCTTTTTTTATGCTGCCCACGGGAACGTAGGCGATGAATCCCGAGGCGTCGTCGCGCAACTCCGTCTGTTCCAGATTCACGGGCGTCTCGATAATCCGATGGCCGATCGGTTCCCGGCCGCCGCCGTCGATCACCGCCAGCATGCTGCCCTTTACCTTGGTCTTGGGGACGGTTTGCGTCTCGACGACCTTGATCCACGGCTGCAGCCTCAGCGCGGAAAAATATTCGGCGGCGGTTTTCACTTCGTCCGGTGTGGCGTTTTCAGCGACCGTCTCCATCATTGCGGGAGGCACCATTCTCGGCTCGGAACTTGTGCGCGCGCCGGACTTGATATCCGCCACCTGCTGCTCGATGTACGAAACGGGAAGTCCGGCGAGGCTGGCGTTTTCGGGACGGCCCTGAGCATTGGGCAAATGGCAGTAGCCGCACCCACGCAAAGCGGGTTTCCTGCCGTGCTCGACAACATCGGGCATTGGGGGATGGCCGTCCGGATGCCAATCCGGAATGTTGAACGCATCCAGAATTTGTTTCTGCGTCAGGGCCTTGCTGCTGCCGGGCACATGTTTCGGTGTGCCGTCGTCCGGTGCCGGGCGATCGTCCGGCGGATTGATCGGATAAGCCCACGCGGGAGGGTCGGCCGCGGGCTTTTCCCGTTGCGGAGCCGCGGCATTTGCTGCCGGAATCGCCAGAAATGCAAGTGTCAGAAGTCCGCCCAGAACTTTCATGAATTTCGCCCTCGCGCCGCGCGTCGATCGCTCGCATGTCCGGCTTCTCCATATCATGAGGAAATGCCGACTTCAATACCGTTTGTGGCCATGGTTGCAGGGCTCCAGCCCGCGCGCGAAAATCGTTCCGGGCAGGCGCCCGCGAATCGGATTGGGGATACAGGCCGTCCGTTGTCCGGATGGAAACACCGGTTGACATATCGTAAAACGATATAAATAATAGAAACACAGGCTGAGCGCTCCTCCGACACGCTTGGCCTATCCTGCATAAACCGGAAGGGAGGCTGTGTCCCCGCCTCCCTTTCCTTTTATAAAACGCGCCCGGCCCATGTGGGACAGACTTTACGGGCCGCGGAAAAAGCCGCCCGATCGGTTTATTATTCCGAGCGGAGCGAGGAATCTCTCTATTTTTCTGATAGTTACTAATCGGAGCATAATATAGATGACATATGGAACTTGATGTGGTAGTGTGTGGGCATGGAAAAACACGATGCTCGCTCGCTGCCGGAAGAAGCCCAAGAGGACCTTCGTCGACGAGTTGTCAAGGCCGTTCAGAAAGGTCTTTCGCAAACCGAGGCCGCTCGGGTTTTCGCCGTGGCGCGGGGTACGGTAAACGGCTGGATGGGGCTGTGAAACGGCAGGGCGCCGGGCTCTGAGAGCGCGTCGTCGGGGACGGCCGCCGGTTCGCGCCTGGCTCCGCATCAGGCGGCCACGGCGGTGCGCATGATCCTCAGCGGCTGTCCCGATCAGTTGAGCTTGCCCTTCGCCCTGTGGACCCGAGAAGCGGTGCAACAGCTATTGTCTCGGAAGTTCGGTGTGGAAGTTTCGGTGTGGACGGTGGGACGCTATTTGCGAGCCTGGGGTTTGACGCCGCAAAAACCGGTACGGCGAGCGTACGAACAGGATCCTGCGGCGGTGCGGAAATGGCTGGAGGAAGAATACCCGGCCATTCGAGAACAGGCGCGACAGTAGAAGGCGCAAATCCATTGGCTAGACGAGATGGGGCTGCGTTCGGACCATCAAGCGGGACGAACCTACGGACGACGCGGCACAAACGCCGGTCGTATTTGGCACCGGCCAGCGTTTCCGATGCAACATGATCTCGGCGATCACCAATCGGGGGCGATTGTCCTTCATGATTTTCCGGCAGCGTTTCACGGCGCGGGTGTTTCTGAATTTTCTCGGCCGACTGCTGCGCCAGACGCGGAAGACCAGGAGGAAAATTTTTCTGATTCTAGATAGCCACCCGGTACATAAGTCTCGATCGGTGCGCCGATGGCTGGCCGAGCATGCTGCGCAAATCCGGATTTTCTGCTTGCCGTCGTACAGTCCCGAGCTGAATCCGGATGAATTGCTCAACCAAGACGTGAAGACCAATGCGCTGGGTCGTGTCCGTCCCGCTGAACGTCCAGGAGATGATGGGCAGCGTTCGCTCCTATCTGCGGATCACGCAGCCCCGGCCCAGCTAGTGAAGCGCTACTTTCGCGAACGCCATGTACGATATGCCGCAAGTTGAAAAGTGTCACGAATTAAGTGCTCGGAGTAATAAGCCCAGAAGAGATTCCTCGCTCCGCTCGGAATAACAATATCGAATACTTTTTCCGCAACCTGTTCAGCCTGTCCGGAGTTGATCGTGGTTCCAGTCGCGCAGCGGGAAGGCACAAAACTTGAAGCGTGTCCTGCCTCTGCACGCCCGGAGATTTCACGTTATAATGGGAAGATATGCTTTCGCTCAATAACGTCACCATGCGCTACGGCGCCAGAGTCCTGTTCGAGGACGTCACCTGCTCGTTTCTCGAAGGGCGCCGCTACGCCATCACCGGCCCGAACGGCGCGGGCAAAACCACTTTGATGAAAATCCTGGAAGGCGACATCGAGCCGACCAAAGGTTCGGTCTCGCGGCCCAAGAAACTCGGCATTTTGCGCCAGGACCAGTTTGCCTTTGACGAATTTCGCGTCATCGATACCGTGGTCATGGGCAACGCGCCGCTCTGGAAGGCCCTGCAGGAACGCGACGCTGCTCTACGCCAAACCTCACGAAGAGTTGACCGACAAGGACGGCATGCGCCTCGGCGAACTCGAAGGCATCGTCGGCGACGAAGGCGGCTACACGGCCGAAGCCGATGCCGCGATCCTGCTTGACGGCCTGGGGGTCGAATCGGCCCTGCACGAACGCAAGATGAGCGAGTTGCAGGGCGGCCAAAAAGTCCGCGTGCTGCTCGCCCAAGCCCTGTTCGGCAATCCCGCGGCGCTGCTGCTCGACGAGCCGACCAACCACTTGGACCTCGATTCCGTGCACTGGCTGCAGGATTATCTCCTCGAATATGCGGGCGTGCTGATCGTGATCTCGCACGACCGCCATTTTCTGAACAGCGTCTGCACGCACACCGCGGACATCGACTATCAAACGGTGATCATGTACACAGGCGGCTACGACGAGATGGTTCTGGCCAAGACGCAGATTCGCTCCCGCATCGAAGCGGAAAACGCCGTGCGCGAAAAAAAGATCGCGCAGCTCAATGAATTCATCGCGCGCTTTTCGGCGGGCACGCGCTCCTCCCAGGTGATGTCGCGCAAGAAGGAAGTCGAGCGCATCCAGACGTCGGAACTGGCGCGCTCCAACATCGCCCGGCCCTACATCCGCTTTGACATGAAAAATCCTTCCGGGCGCCATCCTCTGGAATTCAAGGGGCTCAGGAAGTCCTACGGCAGCCACGTCGTAATCGACAAGTTTTCCGCAAACCTCGAACGCGGAGAAAAGATCGCGGTCATCGGCCGCAACGGCGCCGGCAAAACTACATTGCTGAAGTCCCTCGTTCGCAGCGCCCCCGGGTATATCGATGACGCCGACCGCGTGTTTCTAGCCGACGCCGGCAACGTGAAGTGGGGCCATGAAGTGGCCGTCGGATACTTCGCTCAAGACACAACAGACACGATTGCCAAGGACACCACCGTCGTCGAATGGCTGCACCAGTTCGATCCGAAGGCTTCGCAGCAGGAGTTGCGCGCCGTGCTGGGCCAGATGCTGTTCAGCGGAGAGGATGCCGAAAAGTCCACGAAGGCGCTCTCGGGGGGAGAATCGGCGCGACTGATCTTCTGCAAGCTCATGCTGCAAAAGCCGAATGTCCTGGTATTGGACGAGCCCACAAACCACCTGGACCTCGAAGCCATCAACGCGCTGAACATCGCGCTGCAGAAATATCCCGGCACGGTGTTGTTCGTCACCCACGATCACGACGTCATCGACGAAGTCGCCACGCGCATCTGGCAATGCAAGGGCGGCCACGTCGAGGACTTCAAGGGGCCGTACGAGGATTTTCTGGTGGATGCGAAGGAGAAGGCTTCGTAAGTTAGTCGAATGTGAATGATGCGAAGTGCAAGACATCGCCGTTCGCAGCGGGAACGTGGTGACCCGCACGTTCTCAGGTGGGCCGAGAAGATTTCTTGGAAACGCCGTGTTAAGGCCGTCTGTAAACCCTGCTGGGAAGTGCGCTACTGCCCATATGGGCCATTAGTTGAACAATTTCCTCTTCGCGAGGTCGGGGATGAGAGGTCGTGTCGTATTTTTGGACATGATTGCCCCGGTTTCCACGTCGCTGAACCGTTTACGGAAACAAGAGAACTGAGGAATATCAGCCGGACCATCCCACGTGTCACGCAATTCCGCGTCCTCAAACGGGAGAACCAAGTCTGTGCCGTTTGTAACGAGCCGGTACGAGTCGAAGAAATCGAATTCGATCATTTCATCCCTTGGTCAAAGGGCGGCTCGTCAGACGACTCCAATATCCGTTTGCTGTGCCGCCGCTGCAATAGAAAGAAACGCGCACAATTTGAAAAGGAATTTCTTGTCGAGGGCGTTGGTGATCATTTGATCGAACCCATCGGGGTGGAATTCATTGAGTTGCTGATACAAGTCGCACTTTTCGGAAAACACTTCCAATTGACGCATCGTTTGGCGCCGAAGGATATCGATTATGCAAGAGAATTTAGCAAAGGCAAAATAACTCCTTTGGATAGGATGGCTGCTTCTGTATATACCATGCTGAACGATTTTTTTGCGAATCGACGGCCACTAGATTTGCCACCACGCATCTTTGGCGCTCTGAAAATGCGTTGGGGAAGCCCGGGAAGTCGAATCTGCAAGATCAAACATGTTGCAGCAAAGACAGGAGTTTCCCGCCGTCGATGTAATTAGAGGTGAGCGTGATCTCGTCCGGAGGATTGGGTATGGCCGCGGCGATCGAGCGGGAAAAACCCGACCTGGTATTGACTGGATTGCAGAGCGAAGACCAGGGCTTCGGCCAGACTGGCGTGCTGCTGGCCGAACTTCTTGGATTGCCGAATGCCACGATCATCATGCAGATCGATGCGCAGGGCGGCGGCTTGCGCGTGAAGCGTGAACTCGAGGCCGGGTGGTTTCAGTGGGTCGAGTTGCCGATGCCGGCGGTGCTTACAGTCCAGTCGGGCATCAACAAGGTGCGCTATGCAACATTGAAGGGCATCATGGCAGCCAAGAAAAAAGAAATCGCCACGATCGCTCACGATTCCCTCGCCGTCACTCACCAGCCGACGGAACGAATCGAACGCATCTACGTGCCTTCAAAAACGAAGAAGACCGAATTCATTGCCGGAACGCCAAAAGAGGCTGCCGCAAAGCTCATCGAAAAATTGAAACACGAAGCGCGAATGATCTAGATGGTGGCGGGGAAGGTCAGAATCGCGTTCATCGTCGGGGCCTTCCAACTGCTTCTCGCGCGGCACGCTTCGCCGCAATCGTTTCAGATCACGGAGACGTCCATAGCCGATATTCATCGAGCCCTGATGGACGGAAAGATCACTTGCCACGACCTGGTGAAGCAATACCTGGCGTGCATCGAGCAGTTCGACCAGCAGGGTCCGAAACTGAATGCAATGCTGTACGTGAATCCCCGGGCTTTGCAGCAAGCCGACGGCATGGATCAGGAATTCAAGCGCACCGGAAAGCTCAAGCCGCTCGGCTGCGTACCGATCGTTCTGAAAGACAACTTCGACACAGCCGATATGCCCACGACAGCAGGAGCGCTTATGCTCAAAGGGGCGCAACCCGACAAAGACGCCTTTGCCGTTAAGCGTCTGCGGGAAAATGGCGCGCTCATTTTAGGCAAGACCAATCTGCAGGAATTCGCGAGCGGCGGCATTTCGGTCAGTTCCCTCGGCGGCCAGGTTAAGAATCCGTATGATCTGACGAGAACTCCAGGCGGCTCTTCGGGTGGCACAGGCGCAGCCGTCGCAGCGAACTTCGCCGCGGCGGGCACCGGCTCAGATACCGGCGGCTCGATCCGCTCCCCGGCATCCGCAAACGATTTGGTTGGACTGCGGCCCACGAGATGCTTGATCAGCCGCGACGGCATCGTGCCGGTTTCCTATACCCAGGATACGATTGGCCCAATCACTCGCAGCGTCGCGGATTTGGCTCGCATGCTTGACGCGATGGTCGGTTACGATCCAAACGACCCGGTAACATCCCTTGGGGTAGGCAACATCCCAAAGACGTACACGGCATATCTCAAAAACGGACTGAAGGGCGCTCGCCTCGGAGTAGTGACGAACTTGTTTGGCAAAGGTCCGGAATACGATGAAGTGAACCGGGTGATGGCGGTTGCGATCGACGTCCTTAAACAACAGGGAGCGGTGATTGTTCCGGTGGAAGATGATCAGCTGGATACCGACCGTGTGACTTCAAACTATCGACTGAACGAATTCGAGTTTAAAGCAGCTCTCAATCAGTATCTGAAGAATCAAGGGCCCAATGTCCCGGTGCATTCTCTGGCCGAGATTATCGCCTCGGGCCAATACAATAAACCCACCCTGGAAAAGTTTTTTGCCACGGCGGAAAGCTATGAGGACGGCCCCAGCACGATGGAATACAAGACCCGGCGGATTAAAATGGATGAGCTGAAAATCGAAGTTCTAAACTTGATGGCGAAAAACAGGCTGGATGTCCTTGTATATCCGCATCAAAAATGCCTGGTTCTTCCCATCGGCGCGACGTTTCAAAAAGATCGAAATGGGAACATCGCACCCACCGGAGGCTTCCCGGCCATCGTTGTTCCGGCTGGATTTTCCGCGCCTACGGCGAATGCGCCCATTGGCGTGCCGGTGGGCATGGAATTTCTCGGCCGTCCCTGGCACGAGCCGGAATTGCTTATGCTCGCTTACGGATTCGAGCAGGCAAGTCATGAGCGCAAACCTCCCCGCTCGGCAACTCCAGTCGCGAGCACGACGAACTGAGCTGGACGCTGGGGCGGAGTCCGTTTTCATGTGGCGGGCCACGATATGTGGGGGGAATACTGGGCGCAATTCTGCGTCGATCTTCACTGACCCGATGGGGTTGACGGAGTATCCCAACAATTTCGTCGGGCCACTTCCTCCGAGCGGATATTATACGCGCGAAATGACGATTACCCCGTGCGGACGGATTCCTCCGCATCCCCCGTGGGCCGAGATCGGCAGGACCATGGGCGAATCGAAAACGAGTTGGAATCCATGGTAATCCCGCAATCAGGTCAAAGCTGGTCGCCCTTGGGATTATCTACAGTGGGACCTCAAGTGGTACATTCCGTAAAGGCTCCGCAAATGCTACGTATTTCCCGAAACGCAAACTTCTAACCGGAGTCCCCTCGCGCAATTTGAATTCTTTCAGAGTTTCCTACGACGCCGTCGCGACGACAAGACTTGCGCAAGGTTGTCACCAGCTCGGGTTTCTTGCCGCCATGGTACTGGTGTCAGGTTCGTATGAAGCAGTTCTAGAAATCGCGCAGTACGTGCCGAGCGGCCATTTCGCGCGCCAAGCAACGCGACTATATTTGCTGAAGGCAATTGCCAGTCCTTAAGTACGCGAACCAACCGGCCTGCTCGTAAGTCGTCAGCCACGTCCCACTCGGATCGGATAATCACCCCCGCTTCCGCGAGCGCCCAGTCGTGCGTCACTTCGCCGTCGTTACTGCTTAAAGTCGGCTCGATTCTAATTCGTACGGGATTGCCTCGGTCGGCAGGCTTGAAACGCCACATGGTCACATCTTCTTCGTTTTCTCGGAGTGCAATGCAATTGTGTTTGAGAAGATCTTGCGGCCGGGTGGGGGTTCCTGTGCGAGACAGATATCCGGGGGCTGCACAAAGAAATCGTTCATTCGGCGCCAGCCATTTCGTGATAAGAGTTGAATTGCGGAGATGACCAACATAGAGCATCAAATCCCACGCATCCTCTGCCAATTGAGCAGGCCTGTCAAACAGCATCAAACTGAGGGTCACTTCCGGATATAGAGTGCAAAATTTGGCCGCAGCGGGAGCTACATAACGTCGGCCGAAACCCAGCGGAGCCACTACTCGAAGGTGTCCCGAGACGACGGCACGGCGAGTTGCAAGAGTATCCACTAACTCTCCAATTTCGTCCAGAATCCCTCGCCCACGACCCGCCAAATGATCGCCCTCGTCCGTCAAGACCATTCGTCGACCTGAGCGATCGACGAGGCGGAGCCCCAGCCGTTCTTCCATCAATCGAAGTCGCTGCGTCACTGCGGGAGGAGTCACGTTTAAAGCACGAGCCGCAGCAGCTAGAGATTCAGATGACGCCAGCATGACGAAGAATCGTAAGTCGTCCGTTGAGATCATTAAGTTGAGATTAATCCAATGAATATAATTTGTAAATTGACATAAATAGTCTTCCTTCCAATAATGCGTGGCTGTGGACGCTTTTAACGGCCTGCATCAGGTATTAGAATTTTAAGCTTATACCCAGTGTGTAACGGTCGAGGCTGCGCTCCGATTCCAGGACATTTGGACATCTCATTCCCTGTCGGAGTGAGATAGCACGCTTCCAGTCTTGATGCAGCAGTTCGATGCATCCACGGACCCCTTGTTGTGTCTGCAAAATGACGCCGTAGCGTTCCAAGACGAGCGATATTTGCGTGATCATTGAGGAGGATTCTATGGACGGTTTGGGATTACGAAATATCAAAAAAATCTTGGCGCGGTTGATTGGCCTAGTTTTTGGTTTAACCCTTGCCGTTTCGATGTATTCGCAGGTCACCGGAGCCACGCTTTCGGGCACGGTCACCGATGCGTCGGGGGGAATTATTCCGGGAGCCGAAGTGTCCGTTACGAACACTGGCACTGGCATCAGCAAGGAAGTAACCGTTGATTCTGCTGGTTTCTACACAGTCCCCAACTTGCCGGCCGGGGCGTATGAGGTTAGAGTCACGGCAGCGGGATTTGCGACGGTCGTCCGGCCGAACCTCACACTAGCCGTTGGAGCGCAACAACAACTCAACTTCCCGATGAAGATCGGGACCACGACCGAAACCGTGGAGGTGACGGCAGCTGCGCCGCAAATCGAACTCAGCTCCTCGGCCCTTAGCGGCGAAGTCGAGTCTCAAACAGTGCGCGAATTACCGCTGAACGGTCGAGACTGGACTTCGCTCGCGCAGCTTCAACCCGGTGTCAAGTCGGTTGAGACACAGTTGGGTTATTCGACCTCCGGCCGTGGGAATCGCGGGTTCGGCGGAGAAATGACGATTTCCGGCCAGCGGTCGGCGTCGAATAATTACCGCATCGATGGAATTAGCGTCAATGACTACGCGATGGCCGCGCCCGGCGACGTGATCGGTGTAGTGCTCGGCGTGGACGCGATTCAGGAATTCCAAGTATTGACCGGGGGCTTCCCGGCCGAATACGGTCGAGCCACCGGCGGCGTGGTTAACGCGATCAGCCGTTCCGGCACGAATCAGTTTCATGGTGCGGTATACGAGTTCCTGCGAAACAGTGCGCTGGACGCCAACGATTATTTCGATCGGTCCGCGGGCAATCCGATTCCTCCCTTCAAGCGCAACCAGTTTGGTGTTTCGGCCGGCGCTCCTATCATTAAGGACAGGCTCTTCATTTTTGCCGACTATGAAGGACTTCGGCAAACCAAAGGGATTCCATCTGCCAGCGCCGTGTTCTCGAACAACGCAAGAGTTGGGGATATCACCTATGCCCCCTATATCGCGCAATACAATCTACCTTCAACAGGACTCGGCTTCGCCACCAGCACTTCGTGCACAGCTGCGTCCGGCAACCCCGGAACCTATCTTTCGCCATCGGCAAATTTGTGCGTCGACAATTATTCCGCAGCTCTTCTGCAGCTCTTCCCGACGGCTCCAGGCATGAAGGCGAACAATAGCGACCTCACGACCTTCGTGTTTGCCGGAGCGCAACGGGTGCCTGAAGACTTCGGTACCACCCGTATTGATTACAAGATTTCTGACAAGGACAGCCTTTTCGGGACGTTTCTGAGGGACGACTCAGCTTATACACAACCCGATTCGTTCAATGATGTGCTGACCCAATCCAGCACAGGCCGGACCACAATCGCCTTGGAGGAAAGTCACACGTTCGGCTCGACACTGGTGAATGCGGCTCGCATCGGTTTTAACCGCGACAATGTCGTTAACCAAGAGACCCCAACGGCGATCAATCCTGTCGCGGGCGAGACCGCTTTCGGCGCACTGGCAGGTCAGACTGCACCTAGTCTTACCGTTCACGGCGGGATCGCGGAATTCTTCGGCGGAACGAACGCGAATTCGCATTATCTCTACGCATGGAACTCTTATCAATACAACGACGACGCGATCTGGACCAAGGGCGCACATACCATTAAGATCGGCGGCGGTGCAGAGCGGATGGACTTCAACGAGCAAGCTCTTACGGAACCCGGCGGCCGGTACAATTTTTCCGACTACGTGGCGTTCCTGGAGGGGGTGCCGAAGTCTTGGGGAGCGGGCCTGCTAAATGTTGTGAACGAACCACGCGAATTTCGCCAAACGACTTTTGGTTTGTACGCTCAGGACGACTGGAAGTTCAAATCTAATTTGACGATCAACCTGGGCCTCCGCTACGAACCCACCACTGTGTTGAAGGATGCCCAAGGCCGGATCGCGAACTTGGCAACGATTACCGCCACTTCGCCGACCTGTGGAGTGCAATTCACCGCGCCTGTCCCGGCGCAGCCCGGCTCTTCCTGCGGCAGCGTTGGTCCCTATTACAACAATCCCACTCTGCGAAACTTTGAGCCGCGTGTGGGCTTTGCTTGGGATCCGTTCAAGAATGGAAAGAATTCGGTCCGGGGGAGTTTTGGAATCTATGACGTTGACCCGTTCGCCGGCTACTTCCTCTTGCAGCAAACTGAGGCCTCGCCTTTCTACATATTCAAGAGCATCAACGGAACCAGCAACTGGAAGGACGTCCCAGGCGTCTATGGACCGGGAGAGGGTGGAACGCAACTGGTCAATTCGACGGCAAGCGACTTAGCCGAGTCCACCGTCGAGGGCACACCGCACAGAAGTTATGTGGAAGAATGGAGCCTTACCTTACAGCGGCAATTAGCCTCAGATTTATCGTTAACACTCGGCTATGTCGGCTCGCACGGAGTCCACTTGCTAATGCGCGGCGACGACGGGAATATGGCCGGTGCACCCGGCAGCGCTGCGCCGTACCAAGTGACGCCGTACGGGTATCTTTTCCCTTGCGGTCTGCCAATTACTGTGACCGGCTGCACACCAGGTGATACTTCGACTGGAGCCAATGCACAAGTCAATCCGGGCCTCGGCGTTATTCGCTACATTTACTGGAACACGACTTCTAGTTACAACGGCCTGAACGTGAGCGTTGACAAGAGATTTTCTCACGGGCTGCAATTCCAGGTTGCGTACACGTTCTCGAAGTCGATGGACGATGATTCGCAGACGATCGCCGGCGACACATTTGCCAACGGCATCAATTCGCCGTGGTGGTTCCTGCCCAGGGCTTTCTATGGTCCGTCCGACTTCAACGTGGCCCATACGCTTACAATCAACGCTCTCTATACGATCCCTACGCCTAAGTCCTGGAGAGGTTTTGCCAAACAAGCGCTGGCGGGTTGGGAGCTGGGGGGATATTCAGTTACAACAGTGGTACTCCAACGACCCCGATCAACAACGGCGATCCGCTGGGCTTGGGGAACAGCGGAGCGGATCAATTTGGGCCGCTGGTGAAAGTGGCAGGATGTAACCCAGTCAACTTCGTCGTCGGGGGAACATCACCACAATACCTGAACGAAAACTGCTATCGGGAGCCGAGCGTCCCGACCTCGGCATTGGCTTCGTTGCCGTACCCGTGTGGCGGGTTCGCCAACCCGGCGTTTGCGGCGCCGGCCGGCCAATCGTACTGCGCGAACTTGTCGCCGTTCAATATTGGCCGGAACAGCATCACGGGGCCGCAGTTCTACAATTTGGATTTCTCGCTCCACAAGACATTCCCGATTCCCCGGATTTCCGAACAGTTCAACATCCAATTCCGAGCCGAAGTTTTTGACATCACCAACCACGCCAACTTCGTTCCGCCACAACCCTGCAGTGGCGATTGCAATTCCGGGCTCTTCAACCAGGATGGATCGTCTGCGGGTGTCGGAACGATCAGTCAGTTGGCGAATCCGGAGACACCGGCGAGAGAGATTCAGTTCGCTTTGAAGGCACAGTGGTGATTTGCTTAAGGAGAAAAAAATGAAAACCTATCTGTGGATTTTTTGCATCGTGTCGCTGGCATTCGTTCCGAAGGCGCACAGCCAAGGTCTGCCGCAAGGGCGGACAACCGGCGTTCTCCGGTTAGTGCAAACGATTCCATTGCCGACTCAGGGCTACATGGACCGGATCGCAGTAGATGTGAAAGGTCAGCGACTATTCATTTCCGGAGAACACAATCACGCTCTCGTAGTTGTGGATCTGAAGGCAGGTAAGGTGATCCACGAGACTTCTCTTGCGGCAAGTCCGAAGAAGCCCGTGTATCTTCGCGATACGAACGAGATCTGGGTGAACTTGGAAGACGCGAGTGTCGTCGACATCAGCGGAACGACATACGAGGTAACTAAAACTATTCCATTGACCGGATTTGGCGATTCGAACAAAGGAGGAGATAACGGCGCTTACGATCCTGCGAGGCATCTGTTCTATGCCGCGGTCGAGGTGTTCACCCCAGACGCGCTCGAAGCTTTTAAAGGAGGCATTCCGATCGCGTATAACGGCCATGATAACCACGTGCCGAGTGGCGCGACCATCGAGATCATCGACACGAAAACCGCGAAATTAGTGGGCAGCATCAAAATGCCTGGGGGCGATCCCGCAGGCGTGGCAATCGAGCCGTCTGGCAGTAGGCTATACGTCACCATGGGTGATATTATTGACGGTGAGAGCCACGTCGCGGTGGTTGATCTTGAGAAGCGCGAAGTGGTCGCCCAATGGCCGATCACGGGCGGTCCGGTGCCCCATACCGCGGGACTAGACCCTATCCATCACCGCTTATTCGTGGGCAGCCGAATCAGGCCGCACACGGGAGAAATGGGCGGTGGGCACCAGCACGAACCTGGGAAGTTGGTGGTAATCAATACCGAGACGGGTAAAGTGGTGCAAGCGCTGGATAACATCGGCGGTTCCGATGACAGCATTTACTACGACGCGGCAACCGGACGTATCTACTGCCCCGGTACAACTGGCGGCGTTGCAGTATTTCACGAGGATGACCCGGATCATTTCAGTTTTGTCGCAAAAGTTCCCACCGGGGCGATATCGAAAAGCGGCCTGTGGGTGCCTGAATGGAAGCAGTATTTCTCAGCCGTGCCCCAGCATTTCGTCCTGACCGGCCCCCACGGGTCAAATGACATAATTGCGGACCTGCGTGCTGAATTGAATCAGAAGGACGGTACCGTTCTTCCGATTCTTTCTAACCTTATCGTCGAGCCTGCGCATCTGATGGTGTTTGATTACGCACCTTGAGGTGCGTCCGAGCTTCGTCGCCGAAGTTAGGCAGTGCCCACCTTCAACGGCTGCGCCTGTCCCAGTAGATCTGCCTGGTCGGAATCGAATATGCCTTCTAGTTCTCGTCCGCATAAAGGAGTAGATGATGGGAGTCGACCCTCTGTTTCGCGCACAACAAGACGCCGGATCCGGCGGGGCAGTTTACCAGCTGAAGCCGACACCAAAAACAGTAGTGTGGGGTTACTATGACCCGAAGACGCCTCCAGTATTGCGGATCAAATCCGGCGACATAGTCGAAATACAAACTCTACTCGCTTCAAACCCGGAGCGTTTCGCAAGCGCAGGCATTCGCCCCGACCAGATCGAACCGTCGATGCGTGACGTTTTCGACGAGGTCAAGGATAGGGGGCCGGGCGTCCATATCCTCACGGGGCCGGTCCTCATCGAAGGCGCCGAGCCTGGCGATGTTCTGGAAGTCCGAATCCAGACGATTCAACTTACCATTCCGTATGCACTCAATGGTTTCTCGCCGGGCCGCGGCTTGCTTCCCGATGACTACCCCTACGTGAGAACGAAGGTTATCCCGCTAGATGACAAACGCATGGTCGCTCACTTTGCCGACGGAATCGAAATTCCGTTGCGGCCATTTTTCGGGAGTATGGGCGTGGCCCCACCGGAGGTGACTGGGCGCATAAGCAGCAACCCACCGTGGGTGCATGGGGGAAACCTCGACAACAAAGAGCTGGTTGCCGGCACTACGCTTTATCTACCTGTTCATGTACGCGGAGCTTTGTTTCAGGTAGGCGACGGTCACGCAGGGCAAGGGGACGGCGAGGTAGATGTCACCGCCATGGAGACTTCGCTGATCGGCACCTTTCAGTTTATTGTCCGTAAGGACATGCGCCAGCATTGGCCTCGTGCGGAAACACCCGCATATTACATCACGATGGGGTTGAATGCAGATTTGACAGAAGCGGCCAAGTTCGCAGTTCGCGAAATGATTGACTTTCTCATGCAGGAGAAGCAACTGAGCCGCGACGATGCGTACATGTTGGCAAGCGTCGCCGCCGACCTTCACATTACTCAGCTTGTCGACGGCAATGACGGCGTTCACATGATGATGCCTAAGTTGATCTTTGCCACGAAGCATTGAGCGATAGAGATCCGCTTCGTGGCTTCAGTATAACCGAACGTGTCACAAAATGGATCACGAGCGATCGGCCGTTGGAATGACCCTGCGAACCGGGCAACGGCGATCTCCTCGCATTCACAATTGATCGCACCGTAGAGGATTCGATATGAGCGAAACCGCTAAGCCCGCTGTGCGCGAGTCAGGATTTGAGATCGCCAAAATCGCCAATTTCATTGCGCGGGCGCTCGTCGCTGTTGGCGTTCCCCCGGAGGATGCTATCCAGGTGGCCGCTCTGATGGCCGAATCTGACGCACGCGGAGCCGACGCCCACGGGGTGTTCCGGTTGCCTCAGTACGTGAGACAGATCCAGGATGGCGCAGTCAATCCGATGCCCAAAATTCGAATAATGAACGAAAGAGCTGGTACGGCTCTCGTCGACGGCGATAACGGTTTGGGTCATCTTGTTATGAAGCGATCCACGGAGTGGGCCATTGAGAAGGCCCGCGCCTGCGGTGTCGGTTGGATCGGAACCCGAGGCAGTAATCACGCGGGCCCGGCACAGCTGTATCCGCGTATGGCGGCGGCGCAGGGTTTGATCGGCATCTACTTCTGCGTAGGCAATGCCAATCTAGTGCCTCCGTGGGGCGGTACTGAGAAGCTGCTGAGTACGAACCCCATCGCAATCGCGATTCCTTCATTACGGTACCCAGCGGTTTCACTCGATATGGCGACCACGAACACTGCCTTTGGCAAGATCAGGGTTAAAGCACAGCGAAACGAGTCGATGCCCGAAGGCTGGATGATCGATTGCCAAGGTCGACCTTTGACTGATCCGACGCGCGCCAGTGAAGGCTTCCTTCTGCCTATAGGCGGCCCAAAAGGGTATGGACTAGCCCTGATGTTCGGGTTGCTGGCCGGAACTTTGAACGGAGCTGCGTTCGGTCGAGACGTAGTCGACTACACCGTGGATTCCAAAACGCCAAGCAACACTGGACAGTCCATCATGGCACTGGATATCACTGCGTTCGCGGAGTTGCAGGACTTCAAGGAAAGTGTCGATGAGGTTTGGGAAACGATGAAGTCGTCACCGACTCTGCCAGGCTTCGACGAGGTCCGGCTCCCAGGAGAGCGGTCGGAGATGATTTACCGCGAACGTATGGCCCAAGGTGTTCCGCTCAGCGCCCAACTGTACAAGGTACTGCACGAACTCGCCGAGCGGCTGGGCATCGAGCGATTACAATAGAAAGATGGGTGCAGCTCACGCCGTAATCAACATCAAAGCGTCGCCGCTAACGAGACAGGCTCACTCCCGGGACGTTCCGTGCGCGTAATAGTAACCGTTATTCAGGAGACCACTAAATTATGTTGCCCATGATGTGACCCAAGTACCGAAATTAGTCCCAAGCATCCTGTGCCAATTGAGCAGGGCGGTCAAAAATCATCAAGCTCACGGTGACGTTCGGATACAAAATTCGAAACTGGGCAGCCGTTGGAGCCACGTAACGTCGACCAAATCCAAGTCGTGCCAGGGCGCGTAACGGTTGAGCCGATCGGAGGCATCGGTGTTTGGCAAGGAGCGCGACAGCGGAGTGAGTGGTCTTTCTGCCTCGGGCCAGGCCCATGCAGTGGTCGCCTCGTTTCTAGGGTGGACCCTCGACGCGTTCGATTATTTTGTCGTTGTATTCCTGATCGACAGGCTCGCCGCGGAGTTTCACGTGGCGAAATCGGTGATCATCGCGTCGCTGTTTATAACGCTGGCGACGCGGCCCATTGGAGCTGTTATCTTCGGTCTCCTGACCGACCGGTTTGGCCGGCGTATACCATTGATGGCCAACGTGATCTTCTTTTCCGTGGTTGAACTGGCTTGCGGATTCTCTCCTAATCTCACGTTCTTTCTGATAATGCGCGCGCTGTACGGCATCGGAATGGGCGGGGAGTGGGGCATCGGGGCGTCGCTGGCGATGGAATCCGTTCCACCACGCTGGCGGGGAATCCTTTCCGGAATCTTGAACAGCGGCTATTCGGCCGGATATTTGGTGGCCGCCGTGGTGGCACGTTTTGTCCTGCCCACCTGGGGCTGGCGGCCGATGTTTTGGCTTGGCGGGTTGCCGGCGCTTCTCGCATTTTACATTAACTCCCGTGTGCCTGAGTCGGAATCGTGGAAGCAACATCACGCGGCATCGACCGGCGCGGTCCTCAGGATCGTGGGCACTCAATGGAAGAGCTTTCTGTACCTCGTTTTTCTGATGACGTTCATGATGTTCCTCTCGCACGGGACGCAGGACCTGTATCCGGATTTTCTCGGCAGTGTGCACAAATTCGGCCCTGCCATGCAGTCGTACATGGCGATTCTCTACAATATCGGAGCCATCGTGGGTTCCATTGTTTTCGGGCAATTCTCGGAGCGGTTCGGGCGCAGGTTCACGATGATTTGTGCGCTGGGGCTCGCCCTGTTCGTGATTCCTCTGTGGGCGTTCGGAGGTTCGATCGCCACGCTCGCCATTGGCTCGTTTCTGATGCAGGCCGGGGTTCAGGGCGCGTGGGGAATTATTCCAGTCCATCTAAGCGAGCTTTCTCCGAATGAAACGCGTGGGTTGGTTCCCGGACTCGCCATGCAGCTCGGGATTCTCATAGCCGCGCCCACGAATTCTGTGGAGTTCATGCTACGCGGGCGCGTGGGCTATCAGTGGGCGCTGGCAGGATTTGAAATGGTCACGATCGCTGTTCTGATGGCCACAATTGCGATGGGGACGGAGCGCAAAGGGCGTAGTTTTCTGCGAGCTGCAGTCGAGGTTGGTTCCCCTTGAGCGCCGGACCAGCCCTGATGACGCACGCCCCGATGGATCCGACCCGAAACTCAATTCTCGGCCTTTTCAATTCTTAACCATCTAGGAGACGAGTTATGTCAAAAGATGAGGGAGGTTGCGTGCGTCCCGTGGACATTCACGCGCATTTTTTTCCGCAGGCCTACCTCGATGTCCTCGCGGAATACGGACCGCGGTTTGGCGTGGAGTATCGCGCGGCCGAGGAAGGTTTTTACATCAAGACAGAGGCCCGATTTCAGGGACCGCTCCCTTATCGCTCCGTGGACTTGAAAAAGAGGATCGCGGATATGGACGCGCAGGGCACCGCAGTGCAAGCGATGTCACTGACTGGGCCAATGGCGCATTGGGGCGACGAAGCAATTTCGCACAAACTGGCCGCAGCTTGGAACGATTCGGCAAGCGCCGCCCATCTCGAATATCCGGAACGACTGTTCGGATTGCTAACGCTTCCGATGCTGTTCCCGGATTGCGCCATCGACGAACTGAATCGAGCGAGCCAACTATCGGGACTCCGCGGCGTCTACATGGGAACAAACATAAATCATCGCGACCTCGACGATCCGCTCTTTGAGCCGATCTTCGCGCGCATCGAAGCCCTGGACCTTCCCGTTTTCCTGCATCCGCTTCAAGCGGCCGGCGGACCGCGCACCGCGCCGTTCTCTCTCACGAACCTTCTGAGTTTCCCATTTGACACGGCCATCGCCGCCTGCCACTTGATTTTCGGCGGCGTGCTCGATCGCCATCCGAAGCTGCGCTTTACCCTGCCGCATGGGGGCGGCGTGTTGCTGATGCTAATGGGCCGGATCGATCACGGTGCAACCGTGCGCCCAGAAATTGAAAAGTTGCGATTGCCGCGTCTCCCCAGCAAATATCTGGATCGGTTCACGTATGACACCGTGGTCCACTCCAAATCCGTCATGGAATTCGTGATCAGCGAAGTAGGCGCCGACCGCATCATGATCGGCAGCGATTATTGCCTGGATATGGGGTATGAAGAGCCGGTGCATTTCCTGGATCAAGTGAATTTGACTGACGCGCAACGAAAGATGATTTTGGGCGATAATGCAGCGCGAATTCTTAAGTTCTGATTTTTTCAAACTGGAGGCAAAGCGTGTTGAAAGTCTTCGTTGTCTTAGTTATTGGACTTGTTGCAGGTGCTCTCCTCGTGGTTGGGGGGACATATTATTACTTCGTTTCGGGGATGGCTCCCGTTGCAACGGCAGATCCTCCCTTGCCGTATGAGAAGAAGATAGCGAGCAAGTCCAAGAACGCGCACATGCGTAAACAAACGCTGCCAACAGCGCCCTTGGCTGCGGACGAACCAAACCTTATGGCAGGCGCAAAAGTTTATAAAGAACAGTGTGCCAGCTGTCACGGCCTGCCCGATCAGCTGCCACCCGCAATATCAGAAGGTATGTACCCTCATTCACCGCTATTATTCAAGGGTAAGGGAGTTACCGATGATCCGCCGGGCGAGACTCATTGGACGATCGCAAACGGAATCCGGCTCACGGGAATGCCCAGCTTCAAGAACGTGCTCACAGATACGCAATTGTGGCAAGTGACCCAATTGCTCGCCAACGCCGACAAAATCTCCGATTCAGTGAAGGGCGTGCTAGTACCTGAACGAACAACGCACATTCAATGATGGACGGATACGAACAGTGGCTCGACGGCGTTCTCTTCGAACTAAGTTTGTGGCTTCTTTAGTTCATCGGCGGCTGCCGAGGCACCGCTTTCGAAGCTCGGCCATCTTCTGTTTCTCAATCAACTTGAAGCGAGCGTTCCACACCTCGGTCGCAGCAAGCATAGATCGGGCCCCGTAAACGAAAAGTGGAGTCGCGCCGGTGTCATCTGTTATGAGTAAACGTCCGTCTCGCATCCTCAGCAATGACCCTGCCGATGACCCGTGCGCCATATTTGACAAAAATCTGTAGTCCTTATTACTGCAGGTCTGCGTCATGTTTAGCTTGCGAGCCAGATCAGCGACACTCAGCCCAGACCAATTGGACAAGGGATTTGCCGCTCTTGCTGAATTTCAACAATCATTTGTTCTGGTCAGAAAGCTGTTGCGACTGTTTACGTTCCTCAGGCGGCAAGGGCGGTTCGCGAGAATTCCCTTAGGAACAAGATGAAAGAAATATGCGAGGTACTCCCTTCTTTCAGGTGTTCCCGAGTTCTTCTTGGAGGCTGATTTAAGCGTAGGTTCCTGTTTTGTAAACCTATCAAGATGGGTTTACAATCTAGCCATGGCAGTCAGGCTGAAGTGCAGGATCCACGGCGTCCCGCTAGTTTGTTTCTGCTCTGCGTGTCACGGAGCCGTTCGCACAGCGCGGAAAGCTCGGGCTTCGAAGCGCAATGGCAAACTTGGAGGACGTCCGAAGGCAAAACGATAGACAAGCGGGACGCGTCGGTGGTCAGAACACCGAACGCGCCCCTAACCGAACGTCGCACGACGGAGGTGCAACGATGGCTTCAAATAGTTTACCGCGCGTCGCAATTTACGCGAGGGTCAGTACGTCAAACCACGGCCAGGACGTGACAGTTCAAACGCGGGAGCTTCAGCAATTCGCTCAGGTCCGCGGCTGGCGTCTAGTCGATTCCTACATCGACGTTGGAATCAGTGGCAGCAAAGACAAGCGTCCGCAGCTCGACCGCCCTATGGCGGATGCTCATAAGCGCCGCTTCGATATCGTGATCGTGTGGCGCTTCGCCCTCACGGCACGGTTCGAGGTAGAAAGTACAGACTGATCGAACCGCTGAACGTTGGAATCAGCATCGAAATCAGGCGACGTGATCGTTTCAGTCGACTGAAGAATGTCGGTCTCCTCATCCGTCCCGCACTCGCCATTCTGCCAATATCCAAACGTCCTACGGATTCTAACCTTCAAAACAGAAGTGTTACCAGTTTAGTCACTTAATATGCCGGGCTCTTAAGCGTATTATTACGTGCTGGGTTATAGTGAGTTACTCGCTCGCAGCCCTGTCAGTGTGAGCGCAAATAACTCAAGTGATCACTCGAATTACCCTTCCGACTTGTGTCCGTCATCGAGCGCTCAGCCAAGGCGAGCCGCTCGGCGTTCGCGTTTCGGAAAGGCTTCATTCTGCATGGTGTCACTTTCTTGCGGTTGTTGCAGCATGCTTTTTGATGACCCAATTCACTGCGACAGGGACCTGCGCGGATAGGGAGCAACAGGTTCAATCCACCGGAGAAGGTCTCAAACAGCTGAGCCTTGAGCAACTTGGCAATGTCGAGATCACTTCCGTTTCCAAAGATCCGAGGCAGGTTATGACCACGCCTGCGGCGATTTTCGTCATAACCCAGGAAGATATCAGACGGTCGGGCGCCACGAGCATCCCTGAAGTCTTGCGCCTCGCGCCGGGCGTGGAAGTCGCGAGAATCGATGCGAACCATTGGTCAGTTGCCATTCGCGGGTTAGCCGGCCAGTTCTCGAAGGACCTTTTAGTCTTGATTGACGGCCGGAGTGTTTACACACCGCTTTTTGCCGGCGTGTACTGGGATGTGCAGGACGTCGTGCTTGAAGACGTGGACCGCATCGAGGTGATTCGCGGGCCGGGCGGAACGATCTGGGGGGCCAACGCAGTCAACGGGGTCATCAACATCATCACGAAGAGTGCCGAGAACACCCACGGCGAATTTGTTACGCTCGGGGGTGGAAACGTCGACCAGGGCGTGGGAAGCATTCGTTACGGCGGGACCGCGGGGAAGGGATTCAACTATCGCATCTACGGCACGGGTGATCTGCGCGGGCCGGAGTTTCATCCGGACGGGAATGAATTTGACCGCTTTCGGATGGGGCAGGTGGGATTCCGTACGGACTGGAAGTACGGCGAGCGGGACACATTCACCGTTCAGGGCGATATTTACAGCGCGGCAAGCGGCGAGAACAGCTATCTCCCGTCATTTTCTCCTCCGGCCGAGACCGTGCAGTACGGCGTAGCTTCCGCCTCCGGAGGCAATGTGCTTGCGCGCTGGCAACATACGACGGGAGAAGGCTCGGACGTTCAGATCCAGGCTTATTTCGACCGCACCAACCGTGTTGGCATCGAAGGAGGTGAGACGCGAGACACCTTTGACGTCGACTATGTCCAGCATGCGCGCGTGCATGGTGACCACAACCTGACGTGGGGCCTGGGCGCGAGGGTGAGCCCCAGTAACTTTATTCAGACAACGCCGGGAATAAACTTTCTCCCCAATAGTCAGACCGACAGTATCTATAGCGGCTTCGTCCAGTATGAGCTGCCGATCGTGCGCGACAAACTCACACTGACGGCGGGAACGAAGCTGGAGCACAACAATTTCAGCGGTTTTGAATATGAGCCCAGCATTCGTCTGCTATGGTCGCCGACGACACGCCAATCCTTCTGGGCCGCAGTCACGCGAGCCGTTCGCACCCCGTCGCGCCAGGACGAGGATGTTGCGTTTGCCATCTTAGCGGCCGCAGAACCTACGCCGCCGAGTGTCTACTTCGAGGTTGTAGGAAATCCCAATGCCAAGGCCGAACAAATGATCGGCTACGAAGCGGGATATCGCACCCAGGCCAGCCGCACTCTCTATATTGACGTTACTGCGTTCTACAACAGCTATAGCGGATTGCAAGGTTATGGACCTCCCGGGATCGCAGAATCCGATGATCCACCTCCTGTGCACCTTTTCTTTCTCCTGCCGTACGCCAACATAATCGAGGGAGACACCGTCGGCGGCGAGATTGCACCCGATTGGAAAATCACCCCCTGGTGGCGGGTGCGTGGATCCTATTCGTATCTGCACCTGGCGTTAAGAGATCAACCGGGGTTTACGGATGTCGGGAACCTTCTCAGTTCCTACCAGGGTTCGAGCCCGAGCAGTATCGCGAGTTTCCAAACATTCTTCGACTTGCCAAAACACTTCGAACTCGATGCCACGTATAGCTACACCAGTGCGCTTACCGAATCGAATGTGGCCGCCTATAGCACGGCTGATCTGCGGCTCGGATGGCACTTTGGAGAGGGCGTCGAGTTTTCTGTGGTCGGTTCGAACCTGCTGCAGCCCTACCACTCCGAATTTGGGGGAGATCCCGGACCGTTGGTGGGGATCAGAAGAAGCGCCTTCGCAAAGATTACCTGGAGAAAGTGAAACGCCACAGAGGCCATGAGTCGATCCTCTCACGCCGAATTGTTCTTGAGCAGTTCTCATGCTTCTGCGTACCTGCGTTATCGCCTCTCCATGAGTTTCATAATCCTCATCCTATTTTCTCCCTCGACCTCGTTCGCGCAACTAACAAAAGCTTCCGAAGATGAGGTCAAAGCCACCTATCTTTACAATTTTGGCCGATTTGTCCAGTGGTCCCCAGGCCGCCCAGCCGGAAACGGAGATTCTTTCCCGATTTGCGTATTCGGGCAGGACCCGTTTGGGTCAGCGCTCGACAATATCCTTTCTGGCGAGTCCATAAATGGGAAAGCCGTAGTGCCGAGACGAATTTCGAAACTGCAAGATGCATTGGATTGCCGCGTTCTGTACATCAGCATGTCGGAAGAAGGGCGATTAAAAGAAATTCTGGCATTCCTGGATAAGGCCAGTGTTTTGACGGTAAGTGATATTCCCCAATTCTCGCAACGCGGCGGAATGATTCAGTTTGTCGTGGCGCAGAATAAGGTTCGCTTCGAGGTGAATCTAACAAACGCTCAGGACGCGGGTCTCACCCTGAGCTCCGAACTACTAAAAGTCGCGATCGCTGTGAGGAAGTCGCCACAGCCGGGAGACTGATGTCTTATGTTCCGAGACTACCCGATCTCCAAGAAAATGACGTGGACGAATATGCTGGTGAGCGGGGCCGCGCTGCTTCTGGCGTGTACCTCGTTTATTGGCTACGATCTGCTCAGTTTCCGAAAGGCGACGGTCTACAACCTCTCCATTCAGGCTCAAATCGCGGGATCGAATGCTGTCTCCGCCATTTTGTTCGACGATCAAAGTTCGGCTGAGAGAACTTTGTCCGCGCTGCATGCTTCCCCGAATATTATCTCCGCCGGTATCCTTGCTCTCGATGGCAGTCCGTTTGCCGCATACTCGCGCGATCCGGGTGGCAAAATCCCGGTTCTGCCATCACTTCCGGCCGGGCAGACTGAGACTTATCGATTTGGCGACGGCTCAGTTTTGCTGGTTCGCTCGATTGAGTTTGAAGGAAAGCCGACCGGAATCATTTACATCCAATCCGGGACGCAGGTTCTGTACGCACGGCTGAAGCTCTACGCGGGCATCTCCGGGATCGTGCTGGCGGTCTCTCTCCTTGCGGCACTACTGATATCACCTATCTTTCAGCGAGAAATTGCAGGCCCAATTACACAATTGGCGGAGATTGCGCAGCGTGTCTCTCGTGACAAGGATTATTCGGTCCGGGCGGCGCCATCCAACACTCGCGACGAAATATCGATTCTGGTCACGGCTTTCAACGGGATGTTGTCTCAGATTCAAGAACGCGACGAGGCCCTACAGGACGCGCATGGCGAGTTGGAACGACGAGTTAAGGAACGCACCTCGGAATTGACCCATACTAACGAACTGCTTATCCAAGAGGTCTCCGAGCGCAAACAAACGGAAGAGGCGCTGCGGCAGAGCGAAGAGCGATTCCGCTTGATGGTCTCGGACGTGAAAGACTACGCAATTCTGATGCTTGATCCAGATGGACGCATAGCAAGCTGGAACATCGGGGCGGAGCGCACCAAAGGATACTCAGCCGATGAAATTATTGGCCAGCATTTCTCACGCTTTTATCCACAGGAGGATAGGGACCGCGGAAAGCCCTCGTTAGCGCTCAAGTCCGCCCTCGAACAGGGACGACACGAGGACGAGGGCTGGCGGGTACGCAAGGACGGATCCACGTTCTGGGCCGATGTCGTGCTGACCGCATTGAACGACAAGACGGGTCAGCTGCGTGGGTTCTGCAAAGTCACGCGCGACGTAACCGATCGCAAGCGGAACGAAGAGTTATTGCGGCTTCGGAACGTGCAACTGGAAAGTGCAAACAAAGAACTTGATGCCTTTAGCTACTCCGTGTCCCATGACCTGCGTGCGCCGCTTCGTGGCATTGACGGATTCAGCCAAGCGCTGCTCGAAGACTACGGCGACAGGCTCGACGCCTGCGGCCAGGATTACCTGCAGCGCGTACGTCTGGCGGCACAGCGGATGTCCGCGCTGATCGACGATTTACTTAATCTCTCCCGCGTGACACGAAGTGAGATGCGTCGAGAAAAACTCGATTTGAGCGCGGTCGTCCGGTCCGTTGCAGAGGAACTACAGCAGGAAGCACCAAGCCGAAAAGTGACATTCGTCATCAGCGAGGGTGTTGCTGTCGATGCGGATTCGCGGTTGCTCCGCTTGGCCATCGAAAACCTGCTCGGTAACGCTTGGAAATACACGACACGCCATGTCTGCGCTCGGATCGAATTTGGAAGCAATCAAAACAATGGTCGGCGCGTATATTTCATTCGCGACGACGGCGCGGGGTTTGACCCCCGCTATTCTGACCGGCTTTTCGGCGCGTTCCAGCGACTCCACGCCGTGACGGATTTTCCAGGCACCGGCATAGGTCTGGCCACGGTGCAACGGATCATCCGCAGGCATGGTGGCGAAATTTGGGCAGAAGGAGCGATCGAAAAAGGCGCAACATTTTACTTTACCTTGTAACGACGCCGGGTGATTGAGGGCCGGCCAATTAAAGGATGTGACCATGGATGATAACGTGATTCTGCTCGTGGAAGACAATCCGGACGACGAAGCGCTTACGCTCCGCGCGTTAAAGAAAAACAATATTGTCAATCAAGTAGTTGTCGCGCGCGACGGGAGTGAAGCCCTCGACTATATGTTTGGCAGAGGAAATTACTCCGGAAGGGACCCAGACGTACTGCCTCAGGTGATTTTGCTGGATTTGAAACTTCCAAAGATCGACGGTCTGGAGGTCCTGCGGCAGCTGCGGACGGATCCACGCACAAAACTGACTCCGGTCGTGATTCTAACTTCTTCCAATGAAGAGCAGGACCGCTTCAAAGGGTATGACCTGGGGGCGAACAGTTACGTGCGTAAGCCAGTCGACTTCAATAAATTCATTGAAGCGGTGCGACAGCTTGGCTTGTATTGGTTGGTTTTCAACGAACGACCCCCGGTTGGGAGACACTAGATGGGAACTCCGCTCCGCCTTTTGATCGTCGAAGATTCAGAGGATGATGCAGCTCTGCTGCTGCGCGAGCTGCGTCGTGGTGGCTATGACGTAACCCACGAACGGGTGGATACACGCGCCGCGATGATCGCCGCGCTTGAAAACCAGAAATGGGACCTCGTAATCTCCGACCATTCCATGCCACATTTCACGGGGATAGACGCCCTGCACATCCTCCGCTCCGAGGGTTCACGGATACCCTTCATTTTTGTCTCCGGAACAATTGGAGAAGAAACCGCCGTCTCCGCACTGAAGGACGGCGCCCAAGATTACCTGATGAAGACGAACCTGAAACGTTTGGTTCCCGCAATTCAGCGCGAACTCCGGGAGGCTGAACAACGGCAGGAAAAGGAACGATTGGAACGGCAGGTCCAAGACCTGCACAAGTTTGAGACGATTGGCCGTTTAGCAGGGGGCATTGCACACGACTTCAACAACGTGATCGGCGCAATTTTGGGATGGGCTGAGCTCTGCAGCCAGGAGACGCAGCCGGGCACCCACCTTCACGATCGGATCCACAGAATCATGGAGCAGGCCGACCGGGCTGCGGCATTGACATCGCAATTGCTCTCCTTTGCCAGGCGGCAATTCCTCCAACCCAAGCGGATCGACCTGAACATGCACGTTTTGCAAAGCACGAGCTTCCTTCGGAGGATTATCGGAGAACACATCACGATTACGGTGCAGACCGCGCGAGATCTTCACGTCACTCTTGCGGATCCTTCCCAGATTGATCAAGTACTCATGAACCTTTGCTTGAACGCCCGGGACGCAATGCCGAACGGCGGAAAGCTTGTGCTCGAAACCCGGAACATCGAGATAATGGAAGACTATTGCCGGAAGATCGCATACGCACAACCTGGAAGCTATGTCTTCTTGTCGGTGTCCGACACGGGCGTCGGGATGGACTCCCAAACGATGGAGCAAATCTTCGAACCGTTTTTTACAACCAAGGAAATGGGCAAAGGCACGGGTTTGGGTTTGGCAACAGTGTACGGAATCGTGAAGCAGCATGGCGGTTTCCTGAATGTGGAAAGCGAGCCGGGGAAAGGCACAATCTTCCAGATCTATCTTCCGGCCGGCGTTGGCATGGCCGAGCCGCGCGAGGCTCATGGCGATGAGGCGCCGCGGATGGGCCACGAAACGATCCTGCTGGCCGAAGACCACGACGGACTTCGACAATCCGCTCAGGAAATGCTGGAGGCCCTCGGCTATCGCATTCTTCTTGCTGCGGACGGATTGGACGCGGTTCGAGTTTTCGAGTCGAATTCGGATCAGGTCGATTTGGTCGTTTTAGACGTCGTCATGCCTGGACTCTCCGGCCCGGATGCTTATTCACAAATGGCCGCTCTCCGAACGGATTTAAAAGTGATTTTTACAACCGGGTATACAAGCGAAGCCTCCTCGCTTACTTCGATGATTGACAAGGGTGCCGGGTTTCTCCAAAAACCGTACGGACAACGTAGCATTGGCCTGAAGATTCGTGACGTACTCGATCGCCAGAACTCGCAACCTGCGACAAGCGATTTAACAAATTTTTCCAGACGATCGGACGGAGAGTAATCTATATTTATTCCAGGACTGCCCGCTAGCGAGGAAGCGGGCGAGGGTCAGCGTTGCAGGCGTCGTACATGCAGACAGTCGTGACCGGGTCCTCGAATGTTTCGGCGTGAATCAATCCGAGGCATTTCACCACCTTGTACTCGCTATGCAAGCGCGGGTATTCACCGCCTCCGACGCCCGCGCACCCAGCGCATTTAAAATCGCCTGCCTCATGATCTCGCCCAAAGGTTCGGAACTCGAATTTCATTCGCGAACGTTATGTGTCCGATGCCCAGAAGTATGTGACCTGGATCACCAAAATTTGCAACCGAGTCCTCCGCGCGGGAAATTATTCTTTCTTGCCGGTCGGTCCGTAACTTCGGGTTTTTTCCCCGTGCACCCGATTTAATCTCTGTGAGATAGAACGCTTTAGGAGGTCAATACAATGGCCATCGCGTCTTCACCGAGGCTGGCATCATGCTCACGTAAGTAGGGGTAAACGCTGGATTGGTCAGTATGGCAAAGATAGCCCGTAATCGCGCCGGGACGTTGGGTTCGCTCGAAGATGCGCATCGCTGTCGAATGGCGCACGGTGTGGCAATGCACCATTTCTTCGTGCAGTCCGGCAAGCTTCGCGTACTTCTTTATGACCAGGTGGAGATAGTGCCGGGTCAGACCGCCGAACAACCGGGATGTACCGCGCCGCTTGGCAAGATCGATGATCGGAGTCAGATCACGAATTGGGTCTGAGGATTTGACGATCTTGTAGGAACGCGACGTGCCGCGCTTTGCCCGAGGCAAACGAATGCGGTGATCGCCCGTAACCGGATCAGCGTAAAGATCGCTTCCACGCAGACGAAGGGCCTGGCTGACGCGGGTTCCCGTCGCGTACATCAGGAGCAGCGCAAGATGGTGCTCACGATTGTGCTCGTAAGCCACTCGAAGCAGAGCGTTTATTTCGGACTCGTGTAGGTATTCCATGGGAGATCATCGACAACCATTATTCTATACGCCATTGGGTTTGTCAATGAGGGATGTGTAACAGAAGAGAAAAAGGGTACAATTCGCTGAAACCATTACACTTAGGTGTCCTTGACTAGCCATGGCGCTCTGGGTTTATCATAAGATATGCTGGAATCAACGATCTTGAAGGCTGCCGCTGAGCTGGGGCGTCGAGGTGGCAAGATAGGCGGCAAGTCAAAGACGAGGGCGAAAATCGCAGCATCGCGTCGGAACGGTAAGTTAGGTGGAAGGCCGAGACAATTCCCGAAATGCCCTTGGTATGGTGCGCACCGATTCAATCCGAAGACACTTCGATGTCCCTGCGGCTATCGACGTCCAGACACGTAAACGGGCGTTCGTTTGCGATTATCTGAGACAAATTGGACGAATGATTTGTCGGATTATGGACTCTTCGCGGGCCGAAAGACCGAACACCGACTGACTCGGCAAGGATTCGCGAGGAGCTTCGCCGGGCTCCTGGAATGGATTGAGCTAACGGTGCACGAACGCCCACTCGGCGCTCTTTGCGCGACATCGCGCGAGAGATGGGCACGAACACTGCAAGCGCGAGACGAGCCGCCCTTGGATGTGACAAAAACGTCTCTGGATCCGAGGTCGGAAGTCAAATACCAACAACTCCAAACGGGACATTTTATAAGAGGTTTGACACCGCACACATCACGAGTTGACGAATCGAGTCAAATGCGCTACAAGCTTTTAAAGGCTGTGGGGTGGAACGAAAATTAAAGTGGCTTGCAAAGGTCAGGCATGGGTCTTTGTAATCAGAGTTCTAAGTGTCTTTCGTGTCCGTAGCGTCTAAACACTCCAAGCTGGAATACATGCTCCGGTTCGCGCCCTCGGCCAGAATTTGCCGATGGATGAGGAATCCCGGCGCATGCTATTAGCTTGAAAGTTCCAACGGATGAGTGTGTCACAATTCCAGGAGGCCTTGAAATGGGTTCCAGAGGTTTTGCCAAAAGTAAAATCGCAACAGTTCTAACCTCATTTTTAATCCTAATCGGGTGTATTTTATCCTCCATTCCGGCCAAAGCGCAGGTAACTGGAGCTACGCTTTCCGGTACCGTCACGGACCCTTCCGGCTCGGTAATTGCCGGGGCGCAGGTGGACATTAAGAATCTTGGGACGGGAATCGTCCGAACCGTAACAACCGACTCCGCGGGTCTTTATTCCGCACCTAACCTCGACCCTGGGACTTATGAAGTAACCAGCTCAGCCGCGGGATTTTCCAAAGCTGTCCAATCCAACCTCACTCTCTCCGTTGGCCAACAGCAAACCTTGAACCTGAGCTTGAAAGTTGGCGAAGCGTCGCAAACCGTCACTGTGGAAGAAGCGGCGCCAACCGTCGAACTGACGTCCGCAACGCTCAGCGCTCAGGTCAATGCCACTACCGTGCGCGAATTGCCCTTAAACGGCCGCGACTGGACACAACTGGCCACACTCGAACCGGGAGTGGCCACGGTGCGCGTCCAAGCGAGCACCAGTTCACCCACGACAAATCGAGCCAATCGCGGCTTTGGGAACCAATTGACGGACTCCGGCCACAGCCCTTATGAGAACAGCTATCGCGTGGACGGAATCAATATCAACGATTACACCAACGGATCGCCGGGGAGCGTAATCGGGGCCAACCTCGGCACCGACGCCATTCAGGAATTTTCCGTGCTCACCACCGATTACACGGCGGAATACGGCCGGACGTCAGGCGCCATCGTCAACTCCATCCTGAAGTCAGGGACCAACGAGTATCACGGCACCCTTTTTGGTTTCCTGCGCAATGCCAGCCTCGATGCCAAGAATTATTTTGACAGTCACACGGCTCCCATCCCGCCTTTCCAACGCTACCAGTACGGAGGCGCGTTCGGGGGTCCGATCATCAAGGACAAGACGTTTTTCTTCGTTTCCTACGAAGGCGTTCAGCAGCAATTGAGCAACTCCGTGCAGGTTACAGTACCGTCAGCTACCTCGCGGGCTGCAGCGGTATCGCAGGTTCAACCGTTCCTTGGCTTCTGGCCAATTGCTCCAGCCAATGCAGTGCCGTCGCCGGATGGCAGCACCGACACCTTCACAACAAACGGTTTGCTAAAGTTGAAAGAGAACTACGCAACCGCCAAGGTGGACCATCATTTCTCGGACAAAGATACGCTGAGCGCCAGCTGGATGTTTGACCGCGGACCCTATACTCAGCCCGACCCGCTGTTAAACGTAATTTCGTCGCTTTTCAGTTTGCGTGAGATGGTCGGCCTTGAGGAAACCCACACCTTCAGCTCCACGTTCGTCAACACCGCGCGTGTCGGCTACAACCGGTCGCACGGAATTAACGGCGGAGTCGTCGGGGCCATCAACCCGATCGCCGCTGACACATCGCTTGGAGACAGGGCTGGAATTCCTGCTCCCATCATCAGTATCTCTTCGGGGGGCGTTACGCCCACGGCATCCGTCGGCAGCGCTTCGCAAAACCTGCTGGTTTCCAACTCCTACCAGTTCTATGACGACGCTTTCTGGGCCGAAGGGAAGCACTCGTTCAAGTTCGGCGTTGCGATTGAGCGCATTCAGTTCAACGCTTCAACCTTTCAACGTCCGAACGGGCAATTCACGTTTAGCGACTTACAAGCCTTCCTCCAGGATCAGCCTTTGAAGGTCCAGGAATTGGAACCGGGCAATGCCTATGAAGTCGGTTCGCGGAACACCGCGCTCGGCTTCTACGCCCAGGACGATTGGAAGTTGAAACCGAATTTTTCACTCACCATCGGCCTTCGCTATGAGCCGGTTACGCTTCCAACCGAGGCCAGCAATCGCTTCGCAGTGCTTACGAGCCTCGCCCCCAGCGCGATCGGCAACGAATTGCCGACGCCGGTCAATACCCTGTGGTCCGGCAACCCAAGCCTCAAGAATTTTGAACCGCGCCTCGGATTCTCCTGGGATCCGTTCAAGGACGGAAAAACAGCCGTTCGTGGCGGCTTCGGAATGTTTGACATCTTGCCCATTCCCTGGACCTACACGCAAACGTTGCCCGCTCAGTTCCCTTTTACAACTCAGGTGACCGCTTGCGGACTGTTGGCCCGGGCGTCGATCCTGCTTGCCCCAACGGAGATTTCCCAGTCGTATGCTCCAAAACGTTTTCCCCCAATACGGAAAACGTAGTGTACGTACCCCAGAATCCGCCGCAGGCCTACGCGATGAACTGGAATCTGAATGTTCAGCGGCAGGTCACCCCTAACCTGACTGTAACTGTGGGCTATGTCGGGTCGCGCAGCATCCATCTCCCCGATTTGCCCGACAACATTAACTACCAACTGCCGACGCTGACTTCGGCCGGATACATGTTCCCCGTCGCATCGTCGTCAAACCTGGTCCCGAAGCTGGACTCCGCCGTGGGTGGAATGCGTGCGCGGCTTTGGGATAACGAAGGCTGGTACCAGGGCCTGCAGGTCGGAGCCACCGAGAACTTGAGCCACGGACTCCAACTCCAAGGCAGCTTCTCATGGTCCAAGTGCGAAGACACCGGCTCGAACATGGCGTTCAACGACCCGTTCCAGAACTCACTTCCGGACTATTTCTATTTTGACCACAGCCTCACCAAAGGGCTCTGCGATTTCAACATCGGGAAAAACGGAGTCGTAAGCTTCATCTACACCATTCCCACGATCGGCAAGGACTCCAAGCTAATGTCGTCAGTCCTGGGCGGATGGCAAATCGGCGCGATCATCACTGCTCAAACCGGTTCCCCTTTCACCCCGGTATTTGGCGGCGATCCTTACAATCGTTCACAGGGCGATACCAACCAGGGCTATGTCGATTTGGTCCCTGGCTGCAACCCTGTCAACTCGAATTGGAAAACAGCTGGAGGGCTGCAGTACCTGAACACAAATTGCTTCACACCTCCATCCGCGCCGGCATCCTTGGCCGCGCAATGCGATCCTGGTTCGTTCGCTTCGGCTCCCGCACCAGCGCCTTCCGGCCAAGTCTACTGCGAAAATCTGATCGGAAACCTCGGGCGAAACCAGATCGTCGGCCCGGGTCTTTTTGACATGGACTTCTCGATCTTCAAAAACGTTCGCGTCAATGAGCGGATCACCACGCAATTCCGCGTCGAGATGTTCAACGTTCTCAACCACCCCAGTTTCCTTCCACCGCTCGACAACGAGGCGGTTCTCAACTCGAATGGTAGCGTGGCAAACAATGCGGGTGTAATCGATACTACATCTACCGATCCGCGGCAGATTCAATTTGGCTTGAAGGTCAACTTCTAGACGATCCGTTGGAACGTCGCACAACAAAAAAGCCGGGCCATGAGCCCGGCTTTTTCGTCTATCGGCAAGGTTTGTTTACGGCCGCTTGTCCGAGATGGCCGTCTCAAAGTGTGCAATGCACAGCCAGTGCCCGTCTTTCTTGTAAAAAATATTCAAGAATCTTCGCGGGTGGCTGTCCACGCTTCCCTGATAGTCCACTTGCGACGTGCTGATTCCCGTCAGGACTCCCGTATCTCCGTGAACCGCGACTTGGACGTCATCATGCTTAAATGATTTAAAATTCAGTGTGCGCTTCTGAAGATCAGCCAGATGCTGCGCTTTCGTCAAAAGGATCCCGTTCGTGTTCGCGTAAACCAGATCGTCCGAATAAATGCGATCCAGCGTCGCGATGTCATTCTTTTGCAGCGCCTGGTTCCTCTCCTCATCGACCTTGAGAATCTCCTCTTTCGCGTTCTCCGGAGGCGCCGCGCTTCTGGCGGTGCGCCACGCGATTGCGAAAAAAGCAAGGACAGACAGGGTCACTCCAACTATTCGGCGAAATGCCCTCGGTACGGTGCGCATCGGTTCAATCCAAAGACACTTCGATGTCCCTGTGGCTACCGACGTGCAGAAGCATAAACGACGTTCGTTAGCAAATCCCACGTGGCGCTATTGGCGCGAGATCGCGCGAGAGCTGGGCACGAACACTGCAAGCGCAAGACGAGCCGATCTGGGCTGAGACAAAAACGTCTCCCGATCCGCTGTCAGAAGTCCTTACCGCTCAATGTCGGGTTAAGTGCGTCCCGCTGTGACACAATCAAGTGTTTTGTATCCATCCTGTTCGATCCGCGTTTGAAGTCTTGGAGCCGCTTTCCTTGACAGTTTGAGCAAAATATGAAAGATATTATCTTCCTACTAGTACCCGAATTACATTTGTGTTGTATTTTCATGATGAGCAACTCTACGGGGATGGTGAAGTGAGTATTCACCAATAATTTACATACGCGAAGACTGGGAGCAATTTGCCGACATTCTAAGTGTATGATGACAGCAGCAAACAGCGCCTCTGAGAAGCTCCTTTGACTGGCCCTTAGCGTGCAAGAATCGGTTAGGTTAACTCAGTATGGGAATACCGCCACAACCGCAGCCTCAACCGCAGGCATTCAATATTGATTTCAACGCGCTTTTCAATGCGAACAAGCCTGCTGGTACAAAGACGCTGCTAGATGTGCTCACAACGGAACGCAAGGGTGTTATGTTGGCGCTTGCTTTCGTGGATTTTCTGCCAGTGAATCCAATGCTCGCGGGTGACGTATCTTTACAGTTAGAGCCAATAGTGATCGAAATTGGAAAGGTTCAGAAGATCAACTTAGTGCTGCGTAGTACAGGAGGTTTTGCAGAATTCCCGTGGAGAATCGTTAGCATTCTTCGGGGATTCTGTGATGAGTTTGAAGCGATCGTTCCGAGAGCAGCGATGAGCGGGGCAACGCACATCGCGATCGCGGCGGATAATCTCGTCATGAGCCCTCTATCAGCATTGGGCTCTGTCGATCCGACGCGGAATCATCCACTGCTTCCTCGCGATCCGCACGGTAATCCCATTCCGGCATCCGTACAAGACTTAAGACATTGCCTTGAATTTGTTAAACGCAGCGTGCCAAAACGCGAACTGGGCCCCATTGTCGGCCAGTTGTTTTCCCATGTAAATCCCTTGGCGATTGGGGCCATCGAACAATCTTATGAACTTTCACGTCTGATTACGACCAAGGTTTTGGGAACTCGTAAAGTGAAGTTGCCACCTAAGCAAGTAGATGAGATCGTTGACCGCCTTGCGGGAAAGTACTTTTCGCACGGGTACCCGATTTCTCGTGCTGAGGTTGAAACAGACTTGGGATTGCCAATGACAAAAGCGCGGCGCGTGTCAACGAGTTTGAGACCACTGGTCATGGAATTTAGTGAGCATTTTCATCTGCGTTGAGCGGTTTGTTGATCCAGACCTCCGTTGGAGCTGGGAGTGGTTTAGGCGCTTTGCGCACGAAGCGCTCGGGATGGACGCGATAGGCGGCGTCGAGGACGGCTTGCGCTGTTCGAGGATGGCGCGGGATGGCCATAGTGAACCATGGCGGGGGTGAGCAAACCGAGTCCGGAATGGCGGTGCTCCTCGTTGTACCAGGCGAAAAAGTCCTGCGAAAAAGCGCGGCCATCCTGAATGCACCCAAAGCGTTCGGGGAACTCCGGCCGGTACTTCAGAGTTCGAAACTGGCTCTCCGAATACGGGTTATCGTCGGAGACATGAGGGCGGCTATGGGTTTTGGTGACACCCAAGTCCGCCATCAGGAAGGCCACTGGCTTGGATTTCATCGAGGTGCCGCTGTCGGCATGAATCGTGAGCTGGCCGGGCTGGATGTCCTGCTTGTCGCAAGTGTCCCCGATCAGCCGCTTGGCCAACTCCGCACTTTCGCGGTGCGCCACCATCCAGCCGACGACGTAGCGGCTGAAGACGTCCAGGATCACGTAGAGGTAGAAGTAGGTCCACTTGGCCGGACCGAGCAGTTTGGTGATGTCCCAGCTCCAGAGCTGGTTGGGTGCCGTCGCCAGTAATTCCGGCTTCGTGTAGGGCGGATGAGTCAACTGATCGCGTCGTTCGCGGGTTTCGCCCTCCTGTTTCAGGATGCGGTGCATGGTGCGAATCGAGCAGTATAGTGCCCTCATCGAGCAACGTCGCATACACAGCGGCTGGGGAGCGATCCTGAAAGCGTTCTCCGTGCAGATGCGCCAGGACCGTTTCGCGTTCTGCCGGACTCAGGGCACGCGCTGGTCTGGGTCGCAAAGCGATCGCTGTAGGGACAGAGGCTGCACAGTCGATCCCGGTAGTAGGAAGCGCGCGACGCAAACAGCGCACGGCAAGCGGCGCGCGTACCAACAGTCGTGGCCAACTCGGTGACGGCAGCCATCAGGACTCTTCCTCCGGCTCCTGCTCCGGAATCGGATGACCCAACAGCGCAGCCACTTTTTTTTGGACATCGATGATGATGTGCGCCTTACGCAGATCTTCGGTCAGACGTGCGTTCTGGCGGCGCAGCTTCTGGTTCTCCTCATCCATCGGATGGCGTTTGGACTTCGGCCCGCGCCTCTGCGGAGTCAGCGCCTCCAGGATGCCGTTGGCCCGCTCGCGCCGCCAGGTGGCCAGCAGCGACGAGTACAAACCTTCCCGGCGGAGCAGAGCGCCGATACCGCCTCGTGTGGCAGCGGCGGCCTCGGCTTCCTGCAGGATGCCCAGTTTATATTCCGCGGTGTAAGTACGCCGCTTGGGTTTGGCGACCACTTCGGGATCAGGCCGCGAGGTCAGCACCGGATCGCCGCCCGCTTGGGCTGCCACTGCACTCCGCTTCGGCTCGCCAGGCTCGCCTCCGCTCCGTTCCGTGGCAGCCCAACTTGCAGAAGAAGCAAAACCAAGAGAATTCCCGTTCATCTCTCCCTTTTTCTTTCTCGCCCTGCTCATTAATTAAGAGTACTAAAACGGTCTCAGAGATGTTGGCACGGAGGGGCGAACCCGGGAGATCCTCTGTTCGCGGCGATCGAGGCTCTTAATGCCTTTTATACCGGAGTGTTTGAAAAGCAACAACAGGTGCCAGGACCGATTCCCCTCACCTTTAGAGTGACTGGGTTTTTGGAAACGTCGAAGTCTAGACGAATACTTTGCCAAGTGTTCGGGCCCAATGGGCAGCCCGTGGCCGGATCTTGGATGAGTGAGGCTAATTCATAGTTTAGGAGGAAAAATCAGTCATGTCGAAATCAAAAACTTTCACACTTTCGCAAATCGAGAACGATGCCCAAGCCCCACAAGCACCCGAGAACTATACTTCCGTCAATGGAATATATGGGTCTGAGATTGTTCCGCAGTTTTTGAATGCAAAGGATAATGTGAATCACTCCCCCGCTGAAATGTTGAAAGCGGAACAGGCGTACCGACAGCAACAAGACTTGCGGTTCTTTAGGATTCTGTGATCGAAAATGCCTTCGACGGTGCCAATTGTGCCGCCGGAGGTGTTTATAGACAGCGGCGGATTCATCGCCCTTCACGTGCCGGGGGATGCCCACCATCACGCCGCGATCAATTGCAGGGATCAGACCTTGCGCTTCTCTCGTCTATTTACTTCGTCGGCGGTAATCGCCGAAACTATAGCGCACATCCAGCGCGATCACTTGCTGGATCAGCAAAACCTCGATGACCTGATCAGTGACTTTCTAAAACCTGAAAAATGGATATCGCTCCTCTCTGTCGATGACGAAGTATTGATGAAATCACTCAAAATGGTACGGGAAAGACGGGATCGTCGTATTAGTTTCGTTGACGCTTCAAATATCGCGCTCATGGAGAAATATCAGATCGACATTATCTTCAGTTTCGATGGATTCTATGATGGGTTTCCTATTCAACGCGGATACAATACGCGGTTCATCCAACGTGTTGGCGTTTAGCCTTGCGTTCTGAATGCCGAGTCTTACTGGCGATAAACACTTGTTTTTTCGATGGCGCTCGGTCTCAGATGGGAGAGGAGTGCACGCTCGCAGTGGAAACCGCGAAGAGGTCTATGGCAGCGAGCAGGTCAATGAAAACCGAAACAGACCAGAAAAAATACAGAGATCACACTCTATTTTTCATCAATCGACTGCCAGTCTTCGACCTTTTCGTCGTGAAAATACCGATGACGCGGATCGTTCGCGGGCTCGACAGATAAAAATCCCCGGTGTCGCACGAACCTGCTCTCTCCGCAGTCGCTCCTGAAACGAACACCCGGAGGTCTACGTTTCCCCGCCGCATCACCCGCTCTTCACGAAGTGAGGCGGTCTATTTTTGCTCCGCCGTTCACACTATTGTCCGTGATTTCCGGGTCCAGGACGTGCTCTAGAACGCATGGATTCCACGGTTAGACGCGCTCCTGGAGGGTTTCCAGCTTGGGTCGTGGATTCCCAAGTTTTCGGGGGCCGGATTTGCCGAATGTTATATACTAGCGAAAGAGGACATGCCGGGTGGTCATCGTCCGTTTCCAATCGACCTGTTTCGGATGGCACAAATGCCTTACCGATTCCCGGAGGGAGAGCTTCGTCCTCATGATCGAAAACTTGGGCACAACTTTGGGCACAAAACCCACCCGAATGCCGTGCTATACCGTGGTCCATCATGCAGGGAAGTGATAGACGGGCCAACTACATAGCGTTTCTAGAACAATCAGCGGGTTGTAGGTTCGAGTCCTACCCGGTTCACCATCCTCTTCATTCACAGTCATCTATCGCGGCGTGTCGCGTACAACTGGGCACAAAGACTCCGGACCTTTTAATTAACGTCAGCGGTGTCCGCGCGCGCGGCCGGTCGGCGTGGAGCGGATGATTGCCGCCAAGGATCAGGCCGGCATCGCCAAGTCGCCGCTGGTGCAGGCTTGCACTTGCTACGGCCACGACAATTCGTATATTGCCGATGCCGTTCCCGAGTATCCGATTTACTAACTGGTTGGCGGCGTTACCGTGTGGTAGTAGACGATCACCCGGATTGCTCCGGCGCCCGGGGCCGCGTTACATACCACGCGCACTTTGCCGTTCGAGACTTGGCGCGGACCCGCGGTCCCCTTTTGATCCTCTTGCGCGAAACACACCCCGGTCGCTCCCGCCGTGAGCTTGCTTTGCGTCGTGCAGAAGCGCGCCGGCGTGACGGCATCGCCAATGGTCAAGCTGGCTGCCTTCGTGATTGTCGTGGTGATCCGGTAGACCACCGAGTCGATTACGGCGTTCGCGGGCAGGCAATTCAAACCGGTCTCTGTGTTCTCGGAATCGGTGGCCAGGGTCGTCACTCCGTAATCGGCTTCACACGCGGCGCTCGTGGCAACCGAATACGAGCCGAAGGCGTTGGCATTGCCGGCGGACACGGTATCGCCCTGCACGAGCGGCGCGCTAACCATGGAGCTGTTCATGATGGTCGAGCCGGTCCCGGTGGCCTGAATCTGGATAACGCGCGGCGGCGCTGCGTCTCTGCGTAGCGCCAAGTTCCCGCCGGAATGTTGCCGCCCTGGGTTGCCGCTCCCACTGTGACCGTGCTCGGCGGATAAAGATCGAACCACCAGCTGTATCCTCCAGCCCCGTGCATGGGCATACCGATCGAGTAGAGGGAAGAATAATAAGCCCCGGAAGTGGTGTACGGGCTGAAAGCGCCGTACAGGCCGCCGCTGGATTTAAGAATGAAATTCCGGTCGGGGATTGAGTTTGCATTCGCGTATACGGCCGGCGAAACGTCCACGTAGCTTGAACGCATTCCGCTGATGAGCGGCGAATTAAGTCCCGCGTTGGTGTTATAGACGGTAAGCCCCGGCCCCGGACGTTCTGCGCTGGGAACCGACGTTAGATTCGCCATGATGGGATTGCCCTCGGTATCCTGCGTTTCGTCGGTGAACGAATACACCGTGTACGGAGGGCACATCATGGTTGCCAGCATTGGACTGATGCCCCCCTGGCGGTAGGAATAGCGGCTGGTGAAAACGGCACCGGGGCAGGTGCTGTTCCCGGGCGCGTACACACCCGTTACGCCGCCGCCGCCCATGGCGATTCCCCGGCGATCCCAGGAAGTGTTACTCATGTTGATTTCTATGCCCACATTGGCGTTATTCAGGCCGGGGGCAATCCAAAACAGCGGCGTCCAGCTCTTATCTTCAACCTGGTCCGGCCCTCCCGAGAAATCAACTTTGTTGTAGAAATGCATCTGGATCGAACCGGTTCCGCGAACGACGTTGGTCATACCCAGATAATTGGAGGAGGCGACACCGGCCGAGAGGCTGACAAGCTCAAAGGAAGACTCGCCGGAATCATCCACGATCAGGGTGGGTCCATTTCGCGCGGTCGTCGAGACGCCAACCATCCGAAAGGTGTTATACGGCTCGCCAAGATAAAGACCGGGATTCGCGTCTGCGACGGTAATGTTGGCTCCGCTACTTAGTCCAAACTGCGCTCCGCCCTGGCTGGACCAGTCGCCAAACCAGTTGTCACCCCGTCCGGTGCTGATCGTTTCGTTCAAAGTCAGCCGTCCCGATTGCCAGACGGTCACCTGATTTGGGATCGAGAGATGTGAATTGATGAGATAGGACTGCGAGGCCGGAGGAATGTAGATCGCGCCTCCGAGATGGTTCGGGCTGCCATACGCTGCCGCTGCCAGCGCGCGGCGAATGCCCGGAGCGTCGTCCCACACCCCTGACGCGCTCTGCACGCTTTGCCCCGCCGCGTCGTTCAGCACCAGCGTCCTGCCCCCGTCCGGCGATCCGGTGACCCATGTGGAAAGCGGATCGTTCGTGACCACGGTAGCCGTACAGATGCGGTCGTTCTTGTTGCCAGCCGCCTCCGCGGGCGTCTCGACGTAGGGCGGATAATTTTGGTGGTCCATGTAGGGCGAGCCGTAATCCTCGAGTGCCGCGTCGATGTATGTTCCGTTGGGCTTGGTCATGCCAATCAAGTGATAATTGCCATCCCCGGGACGTTTCGCGCAGACATAATAGAGCCAGGCTCCGGGAACAGGCGTCCACTTCAGGTAATTGTTTCGAAAGTAGTGAACCGTTCCGCCCGCGGCTGTGTTCGTATCTCCAAGCATCCAGCCCTGGGCCCGTGTATCGGTAGGAGTGTTCCAAAGCTCGAATTGCGTGGGGCTGTCGATTTTCGCGATATTGAAAAAGCCGCCGAATTGCTGGCTGTGCGCCGGGATGATGTCTATCAGGTCCCCGACAGCCAGCGCACCAGGCGGTGGCGAGGCGAGGACGACGATGACCTTATCGTCCTTTCGGGTCAGGGTGCTGATGGTTGCCGTTTGCAGCCCCAGCGATGCCAACCCATTCGTGATCGTTACGGGAGTTTCCGGCAGCGTTAGTCCGCCATTGAGATCGCGTGCAATGACCGTGTAGCCGTAGGTGCTATTCCCGGTCGCGACTGTCACGGGAGATTCTGTCCCGGCCATCCCCCATGTGCCGCTGGGTGTAACGGAGAGTCCGCTGGGCGTGGCCATCGTTTCTCTAGCGCCGCAACCCCAGATTGTGATGCCATCTCCTGCGTTGAAGCCCCAACTGCGGCCCCACTGGGAGTTGGAAACGGAGGTAAAGCGGCTGCTTCCGCCGGTGCAGGTTCCCGAAGCCGTGGTCATCCCGCCGGTCGGGGCGCGCGCGCCGAACGCGGTGACATCGGCGTAGGGGGGCTGCGCACAGGACTCAGGCACGTTTCTCTTATTCGCTCCATTCGCGTCGGTTGCGGCCGTTCCCGGCGCGCAATCGCCTGAGAGAGGAGCAGCTGAGGCCTCGTTGCCTGGCGCGTTCTGCGCGTGCGCCGCGATCTGGAACGCAAAGATATAGAACAGCAGAAGTGCTGTACTTTTTATCGTGTTCTTCGTCGTCATGATCTTGTCCAACCAACATCCAGTCTGCCGCACACCGAGAATTTTAGCGAATTCCCGAAAGCGCGCAAAGACGCTTTCCAGCTTCAGCCGCCGGGCCGGAAAAGCAGGATGGGAAATCAGCAGGTAGAAAGCGAGCTTGATCCCGAACGGTGGGAAACTTTGCTGAGATTGCATTCGCGGCGGTCGTTCGTTCGTCTTTCGGCCGGTCTGGTTTAATTCTCCGGACGGCAAAAAATTAAACCCGACAGGTTGAAGAGCCCGCGGAAAAAGTCGCCCCAATCGTGTTGTCATTCCGAGCGGAGTGAGGAATCTCTCTTTCTTTTCTGATCGTTAAGCCCAGGAGAGATTCCTCGCTCCGCTCGGTTCACCGAGAACGTTCTCAGTAAACGGAATGACAATATCGAGTACCTTTTCCGCAGCCTGTGAAGCATGTCCCACGTGAGTCGCGAGGCGCGCTACCCTTTCACTTTTTCCGCGGCGGCATTTCTCCCTGCGATCCGGCCCTGCACCGCGCATCTCGCCAATCCGTGCAGGCTGAATCCACCCGCGGACTCGCCTCCGCAGTACAGTCCCGGAATCACCTCGCCGTTCAGGTCCACCACCTCGCATTTCGCGTTGATGCGCAGGCCGGAGCGCGTATCGTGGATGACGGGCGTAGCCCAGGCCGCGTAAAACGGCGGAGTCTGAATCTTGTATTTCGGCGAGGCCTTTCCGAAGTCTTCGTCCTTACCGGCGTCCACAAACGAGTTATAGCGCGTGACGGTATCCTGCAAGGCATCGGGCGGCATCGGTTTTTTCTGAAACTTGTGGACGATTTTCGAGGCCAGTTCCGGAATCGTGTCCGCCGAGTAGAAGTAACCTTCGGCATAATCGACGTAAGGAGCGGTAACTTTCCAGCCCTCGCGCTTCACGGCCTCTGAATCGAAAATAGCCCAGATCGGCCCGCCCCCCGGAGTCGTATCGCCCGTTCCTGCCAGCGCTGCGTTGATGAAATTGAACGGCTGGTACTTGAGATCCGCGGCGTTGCGATAACTATCCGGCACATAGGACTTGATGGAGTTGTAGTTGTTGGCGGGGAATTGGCCTTGCGTCTCGTCGTAAAATCGCTTGCCCGCAATATTGACCAGGATAGCATCCTGGTAATCCTTCACGAAGAGGCCCGAAGCGCGCGCCTTGGGAAAAATCGGACTGTCCGGCTGCCAGCTCAGATTCACGTACCCGTACTGGCATCCGATCCATCCTGCCTTGGTAATGTTCTGGCCAAATTCTCCGGTTTGATTGAATGCGCCCCAGAGCGACGCGCCGATAGCCATGGCCGCGATTTCTCCGCTGGCATCCTGGAAGGAATACGGCTCGCCCGCGACCTGATACTCTTCGGTAAGGCGCGGATCGAAGATCCGGCGGAAATTCACGTTGCTGCTGTGTCCGCCCGTGCCGATGATCACGCCTCTGCGCGCGCGAATATTCACGTTCTTGCCCTGGCTCGACGCCGAAATTCCCAGCACCCTTCCCGAAGTCGGATTCTCGCGCACGATCCCTGTCATCTTGTGTTGCAGCAGGATCTGCACGCCCAGCTTCTTGGCGCTGGCTTCCAGCGGCCGGATGAGTCCCACACCGGACGAACTGGTAGCGCCCTTGTCGCCAGGCAGCGGGCCGCCATTCTGCACCAGTGCAAAGGCCAGTGGCGCGGCGTGGCTCTCTCTGGGCGCCGAATTTCCGCAGGCATGGCCGCCGAGAGTGTCCGGAGCCTTTTCGACAAATGTCACGCCGTGTTCGAGCAGCCACTCATAGGTCTTGGCGCTTTCGTCGGCGAACGCGCGAATAATTTCCTTGTCGTTGTAGCGGTAATCCGGGAATCCGTTGGGCTCGACGACGGACCAGTCCGTGAGGTCCGAATACAAAAGGTCCGGCGAATCCACCACTCCATATTTTTTCTGCCTGCTGGTCCCGCCGCCCAGCGCCAGATTTCCGCCGCTCAAAATCGCGTGTCCGCCGACATCCGTATTCGCCTCGATCAGAATCACGGACGCCCCGCCCTCCGCCGCCTGGATGGCTGCCGGCAAACCCGTGGCTCCCGCGCCGATCACCACGACGTCCGCTTCCTTATCCCAGTGCCCGGGACGGCCTTCAGCCTTGGCAACTTCCACGCCCAGCCCGGTCAGCGCGGCCGCGCCGGCGCCCGTGGCCGTGGCCTTGATAAAATCCCGCCGCGAAACGCCGTTCTGATCCTGTCGATTTCGTTTCATAAGTTTGAATCCCAGTTGGCGATTTTGATTTCTTCCTTGCGCAAGAACATATGCCCGGCGACGTTTGGTGTCAACGCCAGATCGAGCACGCCAGATTGACATGTCAGATCGACCACGGTATAGCGCCGGCGGCTGTTCCCTCGAAAAACAAAAATGCGTTCGAGCGCAACCGGCAATGCCAATGCCGTCGCAAATGATTTGAAATTATGGTGATCGAACTATCAAAAGAAGCTAGGATGCCAATTCAGCGGGTTGCGATTGCGGCTTCGTGTCGCAACGTCGTGGCTCTGAGCGGCGGTTCGTAACAACAGTCGAAAAAAGGAGTGCGCCATGCGGCCCTTTCGTCAGGCTCTTGCGATTCTCGGCCTCACCGTGTTCATTAGCTGCGCGGGCTATGGCGCGACGATTACCGGCACGGTCAACGGTGTGGACGGAATGCCGTTTCAAGGCGCGTTTGTCGAAGCTCAGAACGCCAGAACCAAAATCACCGTCATTGTTTTGTCGGACAGCCAGGGCCGATATCGAATTCCCGATCTCGCGGCGGGCGATTACCGCGTGCTGATCAAAGCCGTGGGCTATCGCGCCGACCCGCGTACGGGTGTGGCCCTCGGCGCCGATCAAAATGCATCCTTCGATTTCGCGCTGCGGAGCGGGACGGTACGCTGGAATGAAATTTCCCAAAACCAGGCAGCGCAACTCTGGCCCGCGGCGAAAGGGAAGGAACTGCTTTTCGGCCACTGCAACATCTGTCACCAGTTTCAAACCCGCATGGCCTCCGTCCATCGGGATCTTGACGGTTGGAAAGACCGCGTCGAATTCATGCGCGAGGCCATGCATTTCAGTGTCTTCCTCGGCCCGAACTTCAGCGACCAGCAAGCGGAAGTCGTGGCCGATTATTTGAACAGTCTCTTCGGCCAGGAATCCGTCCTGCCAAAATCGCCGGCGGACATTCCCGCATACCAGAAAACGGTGCGGCCCTTCAGCAGCGAAGCCATGAACATCGTGTACGTGGAATATGACATGCCCGGCCCGAGCCGCATGCCCTTCAGCGCCGCGCCCGACAAAGACGGCTATCTGTGGATCCCCGATTTTGGCGTCGCCAACAAAATCACCCGGCTCGATCCCAAGACAGGTGAGATGCAGGACTTTCCGGTTCCCAACGTCGGCACGGCGGCCATTCATTCCGCCGTGCCTGCCGCGGACGGTTCGGTTTGGCTTGCCGAGCAAGGCTCAAACAAAATCGGCAGATGGGACCCCGCGACGCAAAAGATCACCGAATATCAGGATGCCTACCTGCCTGGAAAAGAGGGAATCGAAGACGGCGGATCGAAACACACCATCCGGATCGATCCCAGCGGAAAAGTGTGGGCCAGCGGCATCCCGCTGACCAGCTTCGATCCCGAGACCCGAAAATTCACCCGCTACGACAGCGGAGGCGGCTACATTTACGATGTGAAGCCGGACAAGAATGGCGACGCCTGGTTTACGAACATCTTCACAAACAAAATCGGCAAAGTGGACGGCAAGACGATGAAGGTGACCATGTGGGCTCTCCCGACTCCCGATTCTTATCCACGCAGATTGGAAATTGGCCCCGATGGCAAGGTTTATTCCGGGGAATTTCGCGGCGGGAAAATGGCCCGCTTCGATCCGAAGACGCAAACCTTCAAGGAATTTCCGCTGCCCGGCCCCGATCCCAGCCCCTACGCCATGGGCTTCGATGCCCGCGGCTATCTTTGGTATGACTCCCATAACATGGACACCATCAATCGCTTCGATCCGAAAACAGGAAAAGTGATCGAGTATCCTTTCCCGCACTCCGAAATCGTCATGCGCGAGTTCTTCCGCGACGCGCAAGGGCGAATGTGGTACGGATCCGCGCCGAACAATAAAGTCGGCTATTTCTATCTGGCCGGGAAGAATTAGGTAGAACAGGTTTCACAGGCCGCGGGAAAGGTCGGCCCATGCGTTTGTCATTCCGAGCGGAGCGAGGAATCTCTCTTTCTTTTCTGATCGTTAAGCCCAGGAGAGATTCCTCGCTCCGCTCGGAATGACAATATCGAGTACTTTTTCCCGCAGCCTGTGAAGCCTGTTTGATTTTGTGCTGATGTACCGGAAATTAACAGGCTGAAGCCTGTAACAGAACGCCCACTAGGTATCCGAACTTCCCGTGCCGGCAGTTGGTAACCTTGCCGAAAAACTCTTGGTCTCCCCACTTCACCGCCACGTGTGAGCCCACGCAAATCGCGTCTTTCATTCGCACACTCATGCCGCCAGGGGATCTGTCCTCCAGCGTCGCCGGCGCCACGCGGGGCGCCCCTTCTTCATCGTCCCACAGCACGTCCACCCGCGCCATCAACGGAATCCGCCGCTCCGCCCTTCGTTCGCTCACACTCTCCCTATCGGCAAAAGATTAAAAAGCCCAACTGGCAGAGCGCTCGCGCGTCCCGGCCTGTACCGCAGGCGCCCTTTCCCGTGCGCATTTGCCGTCTTGCTGTAGGAAAGCTGGCGGCGAATTCACCAGACCTCACAGCCAGGAGTCGCAGAGAGTCGCCGGGAGTGGCTGCGCTACCCGCCACTCGTTGTATACTCGCGCCTGGTTCAGAGAATTTTCTTTGAAACTGCAAAGCGCGAAAAATTAAATAATGGGAAGGTAGATCGTGAGAATCGACGTTCATGCGCACTATTTCCCGCTCGAATACCTCGATCGTTTGGAGCTCTACGGGGGAAGTCACGTCACCGGTTTAATCCGCAAGATGAAACTGGATTCCGCGGACTTCAGTGGCCTCCAGGCGCACCTCCGCGACATGGACCGCTCTCACGTGGACTTGCAGGTGCTCTCCGTTTCCGGCCAGCTCCCGTATTTCGCCAAGGAAAGCGAGGCCGTGGACGCGGCAAGGCTCGGCAACGATATTTACGCCCGCATTGTCCGCGAAAATCCTAAACGCTTCGCGGCCTTCGCCTGCACCCCGCTCCCGCACGTCCAGGCCGCCATTGCCGAAACGCGCCGCGCTCTGGACGATCTCGGTATGGTCGGGGTGACCGCAGGCACTGTCGTACTGGGAAAAAGTATCGCCGACCCGGCCTTCGACGCATTTTTCGCTGAACTCAACCGCCGCAAATCAGTGCTCTTCATTCATCCGACGGGCGGCGCGCTGGGATCGCAACTGATCGAGTCGACGAAACTCATCTGGCCGGTCGGCGCTCCGCTCGAAGACACCGTCTGCCTCCTGCAATTCATGCAGGCAAACTTTCCCAGCCGCTTCCCGGACATCAAAATCATCCTTCCGCACCTCGGCGGATTTGCTCCCTTCCTCGCAGCCCGCCTGGATCAATTGATGGATCATTTCCTGCCGGACTCGGCAATGGCTCCGAGCGTGCAAGCCAAATATTTCTGGTATGACACGGTGAACGGCAACCCCGCGTCGCTTCGGTGCACGAAAGAAACCTTCGGCGCCGATCATCTCCTGCTCGGAACCGACTTCCCATTCTGGCGCGACGACGCATTCAAGCTCTGCGTGGATTACGTCGGTGAGGCCGGTCTGGCCGCGGGCGACGTCGAGCGCATCCTCAGCGGCAACAGTCAACGATTGCTCGGGTTGTAAGGCAAAGGGCGCTCCGCGGAATAGAGATGCCCTTCGCGGCTGCGGCCCGGACGGACTGACCGGGCCGTCAGTAGAAACGATCGAGCCTAGAAATACACTTTCGCTGCGAGCTGAATAATCCGCGGAGCGAACGCAGCCGTCTCCGTCCCAAAACCGCTGGAATTGAAGTCCGTGTCAATCCCGTTGGGGTCGAACTGGGTGTGATTGAATACGTTGAAGAATTCGAATCGAAGTTCGACCTTGGTCCTCTCCGTGATTTGGGTGTCCTTCATGAGCGCAAAGTCGAAGTTGTTCCGCCCTGGACCGTGAATGATGTCGCGGCCGGCATTACCCTCCGTGCCAATTGTGGGCGCCGAAAACGCGCCCTCGACGCATGGCGGGGTTCCGGCCGAGCACCCCGCGGGCGAGGGAGTTGTGGCAAACCACTGGTTGCCCGCGGATGACCTCGGATTCAGGTACTGAATCGGGCCAACGACATTGGGCACGTCCCAGCCGGCCAGACCAAACGCAGTATAGAACGTGTAGGCGCTTGAGGTCAGAGACGGGAACGAACTGTCTACGACGTCCAGGGGAAATCCGGACTGGAAGGTCGTGATTCCGCTGATGTTCCAACCGTCGCTGACGCGGCTGGGAACCCAATGAAAGGCCTTGAAACGGCGCACGCTTGGTATGTCATAGACATAGCTGATAACCAGGCGATGGCGGGCGTCGTAATTGGAATCGCCGTAGTCAAGGTGCGGGTTAAACGGATTCGTCGACCTGAGGTTGCCGAAGCCGCCGGAACCGCCGCCGCCGAACCCTGAGTTTTCAAAGCCCGAGGCGAGATCCATTGCGTGTGAATAGGTATAGGACGCCAAGAATTGCAGGCCGTGCGAAAATTTGTGGTTCACGCTTGCCTGCAAGGCGTTGTAGTTGGACGTGCCGTTCGTCGACACATCTCCGATGGAGGCGAAAATGTTTCCCGGGTATTTGAAATTGCCTGGGAAAGCGGTGGGCTGGATGTTTGCATTCGCGACGCATGTGGGATCCGCCGCGCATCCTGCCGGATTAATCCCCGGGTTCAGCTCGGTTGTCAGGAGCAAATGTCGGCCTTGGGAGCCAACATACGCAACCGTCACGACCGTACTGTCTCCGAATTGGCGTTCAATTGTCAGGTTGTAGTTTTGGGCGTCCGGAACGGTGATATTCGGGTCGTACACGCTGATGTCCAAAGGTTCATAAATCGAAAAATCGGCGCTGGAGGAGGGTACGTATGGAAACTTGTTCGGCTCCGAAATGGCGGTCGGCACGCCACCGACGAGCGCATATCCGCTAAATGGGTCGGCAAAGTTGGGCGTGCCTCCAATGTCCCCGATGCCAAAGGAGGTTTGCGCGAAAGGTGGAGATCCCTGCGTCTGCAGGGCGGTCTCACCATTGAAGCGATTGTAGTAGATGCCGTAGCCCGCCCGAATACTCGTTTTGCCGGGACCTCCGGTCAGCCAGCCCCAGTCCGGCGAATAAGCCAGTCCAATACGCGGACCGAGGTGCGTGTATTTCGTGGTTCCGAAGGCGTTAACTCCGGGATCTCCCTGGAAAACATAACCGGCTGGCGCGTTCGGAAAAACGGTGGACTGTTCTCCGGGCCGAAAAGCGATGCCCGCGTGATTGTCATGCGCGTTATCCACCATGGGCGTATCGATGGACCATCCGGTGCCGATGGTAAGCGTCAGATTCGGTCGAATCCTCCATTGGTCCTGGATGTAGGAGTAATATTCCTGCGCGCGTTCATTCAGCACGTCGCCGCTTCCTTGCTGGTAGCTGTCGGGAATGCCGAGCAGGAAATCAGCTCCGGCGTCGCCCGTCGAAAACGCACCGTTGCCCCCGAAATCAAATACGCCGCTATTGTCGCGGGAGAAGGGGTTGTAGACCTCAAAACGCCTCATGGTGAAGCCAAACTTCAGGGTGTGGTTGCCAATCACTTTCAACAGGCTGTCGCCTAGCTGATAGGTCTGGTCGATGCGCGGCTGGGGCCCGTACTGCGAGAATCCCAGAGCGAAATTGAGGGAACTCACAGAAGGGCCGTTCACGATGACGACGGGGAGACCCTCGCCGGAAGTGAGTTGAGGGTGGATTCCCGTGAAGCCGACTGTGGAGGGATCCACCGGGTTGAGAGGAATAACCGAATCGTAATTGAAGCGTGTGTAGCCGGCCGTCAGCTCGTTGAGAGTATTCGAGCTGAACGCGTGGTTCCACGCCGCGGCATATTGCTGCCAGTGTTGCAGGTCTGTTTCCGTAAAACCCGGCAAGGTCGCTCCGAAAAACGGAAGGTCATCGGTAGCGGGGTCGCGTTCCCACAGAAAGTAACCCCAGATTGAATCCTTGGAACTGAACGTATGGTCGATCCGGCCCAGGTATTGATCGTCTGTGGTTTTTTCGACGGGGTTAAATTCGAAGAGATTGCCAACCGTAGGCGGCGGAATCGAAGCCAGCAGCGTGTTCGAAATCGAGTTGATGTCGCCCGATGGGATGTGCCCGGTCGGGAAGATGGTGCTGTACGGAGTGCCGGCCGGATAGGTGGTTCCGTCTTCGCCGACCAGAGGGAACGGCGAAATACTGGTGGAGGTAGCGAGATCGGGAAAGATGCCGCTTCGTTCATCCGGCGTGAGCACTTGCGCCGTGCCCGGAGATGCGCACCCGCATCCCCCTGAGTCCTCCGCGGCGCGCGCGCGTGCGCCCTGGTAGGAGAAGAAGAAAAATGTGTGGTCCTTCCAGATTGGGCCGCCGACCGTCGCCCCGAATTGATTGCGATGGAAAACTTGAGGGCCCGCCAGAAAGAAGTTGCGCGCGTTAAGGCTTGTGTCGCGGTAAAAATCGAAGCCGCTGCCATGGAACTGGTTGGTTCCGGACTTGATGGTTGCGTTGATGATGGCCCCGGAGTTCCTCCCGTATTCGGGGTTGATCGTGTTGGTTACCATTTTGAATTCCGCGACGGCGTCCGGGCTGACGTTGATTTGCACCTCGTTCAACGGCAAGTCATTGTTATCCACGCCGTTGATGAGGTAGCTGTCTTGGTCGGCCTGCGAACCGTTTGTGGCGTAATTGCCATAGCCTGTTCCGCCTCGCGCATCGGACGCTTCCACGACTCCCGGTTGCAGCTTCATCAAGTCGATAAAGCTGCGGCCGTTGAGCGGCGCGTTCACGATTTCTGTGGCATTGATCGTTGTTCCCAACTCGATGCTGGTGGTTTCAACTTGAGCGAGCGATTTTTCGGTTACCGACACGGTCTCAGCCACCGAGCCAAGTTGCAGCTGGAGGTTTTCAACGAAGATTTGGTTCAATTCGAGGTGGATGCCGTCGACCTCGGCCTTCTTGAACCCCGATTGTTCCGCGCTGATGTTGTAGATGGCAGGCGCCGCAAGTTGCAGGAATTCGTAACTGCCGTCCTGCTTCGAAACCGTTACTGCCGAAATACCGGTTCCGATATCTATGGCCGTAACCTTGACCTTGGGTATGACGGCGCCGCTCGGATCGGTTACGGTTCCGCGGATTCTCCCATAAACGTCGGCTCGAGCCGTTTTTACGGAGAAAAACAGACACAACGTTCCCAATGCAACGAGAAGCAAATTGCGGCCAGCAGACATAAGCGCTCCTTTCGGATCGTTAATCCAACTGTTTGAGTTTCTTGGATCGATACTTCATGATGCGAAAAGCACCTCCGGCCCCCTCGACTCTGTACCGGGATACTCCTGCGTCGGATGACCCTACTGGTGTCGGCTTGGACCCACGTGAAACGCGCTCCCCCTGAGGAGCAACTTATCAGCTAAGATAATCGCCAATCTAGCGCTGACGCAGCATTTTTGTTACCAAATTTTAACAAATGCTTGATATTTAGATATGTTATTCAATTCAATCGATTTCTAAGTCGTGTCGAATGTTGGGGATACATTCAACAGTGTATATCTATGTTCTAATTGACGTATATGCTTATACAAAATTCAGAAGATACAATTTTTCACTGGGCTGATCGACAAACGGGGATTTTCAGTCACGGCACCGACATGGCGCGCTGAAAAGAATCCGAAGGGAATCTGAACCGGATCTTAGTGCACAGACTGATATATCGGTTGCCCTGCGGCCCGGCGTGCTATTTCTTTGGCGATCTGATCGAGTGGCAGGATTTGCTCAGCCAGTCCAGCGCGGGCCACAAAACCGGGCATTCCCCAAACGACGCTCGTGGCCTCGTCCTGGACAATTACCGAGGCGCCAGCGACGCAGAGGGCTTGGCAGCCTTTCAAGCCATCCTGGCCCATTCCGGTCAGGATCACCCCGAGGGAATTCGCCCCGTAAACCGCGGCAACCGAGCGGAACAGCACGTCCACGGATGGCCGGCAGAAGTTTTCACGCGCTTCCTGGTTCGTGTCCAAAAGTTTGCGGTGATCTTCCTCCCGCACCACCATGTGATAGTCCCCGGGCGCTATCCAGATGCCGGAGGGGCCAAGCAAATCGCCAGGCCGGCATTCCCTCACAGGGAGCGCGCATCTGTCTCCCAGGCGCTTGGCCAGCAGGGAAGTGAAGACGGCAGGCATATGCTGAGCGATGACCACGGGAAGAGGAAAGTTCGCAGGGAAGGACGGCAACAGCCTGGCCAGCGCGTCGGGACCGCCGGTGGACACTCCGATGGCCACGATTTTTATCGCCGGTGGCAGCAGTCGGGGCGCGCGGGTTCGAATCTGCGGCGCCACTTCAGGCGGGCGCCTCAGGATTTCGGACGCCGTCCCCGTAAGATCCGCCGGAAGGTGACAAAGCGCCTTGATTTTGGGAATCAGATCTCTAGCGATGGCCCCAGAGGTTGAATCCATATCCAGGTTACTGGGCTTGGTCACGTAATCGGTTGCGCCCAGGGCAAGCGCGTCAAGCGTGGCTTCCGCTCCACGCTCGGTGAGGGTGCTGAACATGATGATGGGAACTCGAGGAAGTAGCTTGCGGATTTCCGGGATCGCTTCCAGGCCGGTCATTTCGGGCATTTCAATGTCCAGCAGGATGATGTCCGGCCGCAGTGTCTGAAGCTTGGCCAGCGCCAATCGGCCGTTGCTGGCTAGGCCCGCGACTTCCAGAGCGGGGTCGCGCGCGAGAGCGTTCGAAAGCGCTTTGCGAACCACCACGGCGTCGTCCACGATCAGGACACTCTTTTTGGCTGAGGAACCCAACCGGCACAGCCTTCCCTTGGTTTCGAAAGAAAATAGAATTAAAGAAACGTTACAGCGCCCAGATGCGGATCATGCCGCCCGTTATTTGTCGCTGGCCGGATGCAAAAATTCGCGGTACACGGATTTTCCAACCGTTCAGAGCCGGGCCGGGTTGCGGCGGCATCCCACGCGATCGATCGATTGATATCAATTGACCCGAAACTGTTCGACCAGTCCGCGCAGTTGAGTGGACATCTGCGCCAACTGCTGCGCTGCTTTCAGTGACTCGTGCGCGCTCGAGGACGTTCCTTGTGCAGCTTGGGAGACTCCCGCGATATTCTGGGTGATTTCGGAGGATCCTTTGGCGGCTTCGGTGACATTTCGGGACATTTCATTGGTCGTGGCGCTTTGCTCCTCTACGGCGGTCGCGATGGTGGTGGAGATATCGTTGAGCTGGTTGATCACCTTGCTGATTGTGGCGATGGCGTTGACGGAGCCCTTGGTGTCGTTTTGGATGGCCGCGATTTTTTGGCTGATGTCTTCGGTCGCTTTGGCGGTCTGCTTGGCCAGCTCCTGCACCTCATTGGCCACTACCGCAAAGCCCTTGCCTGCCTCTCCGGCGCGGGCCGCTTCAATCGTGGCATTGAGCGCCAGCAGGTTGGTCTGCTCCGCGATCGAGGTAATGACTTTGACGACCTGGCCGATTTCGGCGCTGGAATCTCCAGCTTGGTGATCGTTGCATTGGTCGCTTCCGCGGTTTTCACGGCTTCTCCTGCCACGCGCGCGGATTCCGTGGCGTTCTTAGCGATATCCTGAATCGTCGCGCTCATTTCCTCTGCCCCGGTGGCCACGGTTTGCAGGTTGCGGTTGACCTGCTCGGTGGCGTTGGAGACGACGTTGGCCTGCGCGGTGGTTTCCTCGGAGTTGGAAGTAATCTGCTGGCTCACGGCGGAAAACTCCTTGCTGGCATTGGCCACCTGCTGCGCATTCTCCGCGACGGCGACAATCATTCTGGCCAGGTTGTTTTGCATTTTGTTCATGGCTTTGGCCAGGTCGCCGATTTCGTCGTTGCTGCTTACCTTGACTTCCGCGCCGGTCAAGTCGCCTGCGGCAATGGCTTCTGCTTTGCTCAGGACGGCTGCGGTGCCTGCGGAAATGCCGCGGCCCATGTACGTGGCAACACCAACGCCGATTCCAAGCCCCAGCAATGCGGAAATCAACATGGTCCAACTCATCGAAGTATTCGCCGAGGCGAGCTGTTCCGTGGTCTGCGCCGACAGTGAAGCAAAGGAATCGGACATATCTTGCAGAGACACCTTCAGTGGTTCGTTTACAGTCGTGGCCTTGTCCGCAAAATCGTTTCCGCCTTTGACGACAGAATCGGGGTTCGTTCCTACGGCCAGACTCATCGCCGCTTCCTGAGCTTCTCTGAGTTTCGGAAGCACTTCCTTGGCCTTGTCCCACCGGTCGCGGTTTTCTTGAAGGCTCCATGTCGGCGCCAGTGCATCGAGCTGGGCGACATCCTTCTTGATATCGTCGTTCCAAGTGCCGTCAAACAACTTTTGCGCGGCGTCTCTTCTTGCTTGTTCCGTCCCGGCAAGGGTCGCTTGGCGACCTTTGTTTTGGGTCTGATTCAATTCCCTTTGCAGCCCCGCGAGTGCTTTTTCCGTCGCGGCGCGCCTTTCTACGCTTGCTTCGATTTCTCGAATCTCTCCCGACTTCGTGTAGGCGAGCCCCGAGCTGATTACCATGAGCGCCAGCACGGGCGCAAAACCCAATCCAAGTTTCTTACCGATGGTGAATTTCATTTTTCATTCTCCTGACTATGCTCAAATCGTGAAGTCATGTCGGGTCCGAGCGATCTACCGCGGCTGGTGCGAGCGGGCAGATTTCAGGATGCAGCCCGTTTTGTTCCTCATGGCTGAGCGCCCGCCGCCACTGTCTCCGCCGTTTCGCAGGCCTTTTCCGTATCCAGGACGTGCAGCAATTGCTTCTCGAGTTTGTGAACGCCCAGAATCACGTCGCGAACCTTGCCTTGCAACGTCTCCGGAGGGCGTTCGAACGAGTCTTCGCTGACTTCCACAACGTCGCCGATGCGGTCAACCAGCAGGCTGACGGCGCCGTCCGCGCTGCGGATCACGACATTCATGGGATCGGTTTCCGCGGCCCGGTCCGGCAGGTCCAGTTGGCGCCTCAAGTCAATCCCGGTAACAATTTGCCCGCGGAGATTCATGAGCCCGCGGATAACTCGTGGGGCCAGGGGGATCTCGGTGATCTCCAGGTAGCGGATCACTTCCTGAACTTTGTCGAGTTGCACTCCGAACAGGAGATTGTCGAGATAAAACGTGCAGAACTGGTTGGTTTGCGCCATGGATCAACCGGTGACCTCCGCGTGCTCTCTTGCCAGCGTACGATTGGCCTCGGCAATTTTCTGGAGGACCGGTATATCGATGAGCTCGGTGACGCGGTCGTCAATCACTACCTCGCAGATGATGCCTTCGCGCGTGGCCGGGGATTTCACTTCGGCGCGATCTTCCACGATGTCCAGGATTCGTTCGACCACGATCCCGATGGTTCTGCCTTCATCGTGGCACACCAGCACTTGCATCGGATCGGGCTCGACCGTCTTCTTGCCGTGGCGCAAGCGGGTTCTGCGTTCCTCCAGAACGACGTCGAGACGCAGCAGAGGCAGTATTTTCCCGCGGTATTGAATGACCCATTCTTCGCCGGATTTTTCCACGCCGGAGGCGGGGAATTCCTCGAGGCGCGCCACCATGTTGAGGGGCAAAGCCATGCGGCTGTCGTCCGGGCCGGCAAAAAGCAGGAAGGTTTGCATTTCCGCCAGGTTCTGGTCCGCAGCGGCCAGTGCTTCATCGGCTTTCTCCGCCAGGGCGCGATCGCGCACTTCCGACAGTATGCTGGCGTTTTGAGCCAGGCCGACCACATCGAGTATCAGGGCCACTTTGCCGTCGCCCATGATCGTGGCGCCCGAAAAGGTTTTCAGACCCCTGAGCTGCTTGCTTAGTGGTTTTACGACGATTTCTTCCGAGTCGTTGATCGCGTCGACGGCCAGCCCGAAGGGATGGTCGTTGGCCTGAAGCACCACGATGTTCGTGGCTGCGGGACCCTGGCCCTCCTGCGCGCCCGCTTAGCGGAGTTTCAATTCCTGGCTGAGGTAGACCAGGGGCAGCAAGCGTCCGCGCATGCGATAGACCGGAGCGCCGTGAACGGATTCGATCTCGGTCTGAACGCGGTCGGCGTCGAGGCGCACCAGTTCCTGGATGTTGACCTGGGGAATGGCGAACCGTTTTCCGGCGGTCTCCACGATCACCGCGCGAACGATGGCCAGCGTCAGCGGGATTTTGATGCGGAGGGTGGTTCCTTGTCCCCGATCGCTTTGAAGATCGACCGTGCCGTTCACCCTGTCGATATTGGTCTTGACCACATCCATGCCCACGCCGCGCCCGGAGAGATTGGTCACCTTCTCCGCGGTGGAAAATCCCGGTTGGAAGACGAGGTTCAGGAGTTCACGCTCGCTGATTGTGGCTGCCTGCCGCGGGGCGCTTGCCGCGCGCCACGCGCTCGCCCGGCAATTCAATTCCGTGGTCCACGGAATTGCGCACGATGTGCGTGAGCGGATCCTTGATTGCCTCGAGCAGGCTCTTGTCCAGTTCGGTTTCCTTGCCGTCCATTTCAATCTGCACCTGCTTGCCGCAGCCCATGGCGACGTCGCGCACCACGCGCGGGAACTTGTCAAAGATCGTGCTGATCGGCTGCATGCGCGTTTTCATTACTTCTCCCTGCAACTCGCTGGTAAGCAAGTTCAGCTGCTGGGCCGGACCGAGCAGCGCGGGATCCGTTTGTCGCGCGGAAAATTGCGTGATTTGATTTCGTGTCAGCACCAGCTCTCCAACCAGATTCATGAGCCGGTCGAGCAAGTGAACGTCGACGCGAATGGTTTCCGCCGACGCGGTCTTGGCGCGCGAATCCTCGGCCGGCTGGGCCGCCGCGGGATCCACGCCGGCTGGTTGAGCGGCTGGAGGAACCGTTTGGGCTGGCTGCCCGCCGCCGTTGGCGCCCTGTTTGCCTTTGTTTATCGGTGAATCGGCGGTGGCCTCCGGTTCTACAGCGCGATCTTGGTTTTGCAGCCGGTTCAGTCTTTCAATGAGCTCCGGGTAGGTTTCGTTTCCGTCTTGTCCGGTGTTTTGGATTTCTCCGAGCATGGCGCGAATGGCATCGACCATGGCCAGCAGCCCGCTCGTGAAATCCGGCGTCAGCGAAAGCTTTCCTTCGCGCAATCGGGAGAGCAGACTCTCACCCACGTGGGCGACTTTCTCCAGGTTGCTGAATCCCAGAAAGCCGCAACTTCCCTTGATCGTGTGAATCGTTCGAAAGATGCTGGAAAGTAGATCCGGGGAAGACGAATCGGTTTCCAGGCTTACCAGCTCCCGGTCGAGCCGGTCCAGGTTCTCCGTGCTTTCAACCACGAATTCCTTGATCAGATCGTCCATCGCACCACCCTATGTAGGAGAGACCCTGGGGCGAGCAAAAACCCCGGCACGCCGCGATACAACCTCGCGCAGCCTTTGCAACCTAGCTTTCGTTTCGCTGGCGGACCCCTGACGAGCGCAAGCTCGCTTCAAGACAAATTTCGCGTCAACATGCAGGTAATCGTCCAATAGAGGAATTATCTTTAGCGGGAGTTAGCGAAGTTCTTAAAAACTTCTAATTAACCGGTCGAGCACGGGAAGGTTCCCGGTCAGATTCCTTGCGAGCCCCAAATGATCGATTTACATTTACCGCGAAAACCCATCACTTCTGTTTGGCACGCTCCAGAAACACTTCGCGGGCGGCTTGAACTCCGTTAATCGCTGCCGGAAATCCCGCATATAGGGCCATCTGCATAATCACTTCCACAATTTCTTGTTCGGAGCATCCCACGTTCAGCGCGCCGTCAATATGAGCGCGAAGCTGCGGTCCCGCCGTGCCCAGCGCCGTGAGGGCGGCGATGGTCGCGATCTCGCGGGATTGCAGGCTCAGCCCGGGGCGGCAATGAATGTCCCCGAACGCGAACTCCATGACGTAAGTTCCCAGGTCCGGGGCAATCCCTTCGAGAGACGCCAGAAACGCTTTGGTGCGTTCTCCATAGATTTCCACGAACTTGGCCAACCCGCGTTCATATCGTTCCGAATGGCTCATCGCTGTTTTTTTCCTCGTTCCTGCCCGGTGGTCGGTCGAGCGGCTCAATGGATTGCCTGTGCGCAATAGCCTTTCGGCAGAGGATTCCCATGATCGTACAGAATCCCGATGGAATCCACGGATATGAAACGTGGGAAATACGACCTGAGATGCGGACGGGATCCCGGGGGATCCTCCGAGCTGCTAATCCCCCAGGGGACGGCTGAGATCTTCGCGCGCGACAGCATAAAGAGCGAGTTCGACGCGGCTCGATACGCCGAGTTTGTCGTAAATCGAGCTTAGGTAATTGCGAATGGTGTGTTCGGTGAGGGCCAGCTTGCGGCTGATATCACGGGTGCTCAGCCCGTCGGCCAGCAGATGAACTACTTCCGCCTCCCGCGGAGTGAGCCGGGTCATTCCGCCTCCCGGCTTGATGAGGCGGAGCGGCTTAAGTTCGGTGAGGAACTCGAGGATAAAAGCCAGATTGCGTGTGTCCGCCCAGATCTGTCCTTCGTGAACCGTGCGAATGCACTTGGAAAGCAGCTTGATGGAATTCAGCCGACAGAAAACGCCGCGGGCGCCGCCGCGAAAGGCGTCGACGACCAGGTCGCGTTCCGAATTCGGGATCAACATGATGGCGACGGTCTTGGGAGAGAGCGTTTGCAGGTATTGCAGGACGTGATAGCCCTGCAACCGGCCATCGTCGAGGTGGGCGTTGATCAGCGCGATGTCCGGCCGGTTTTTTTCCAATTCGCGAATGGTTTCCGCCGAACTGTTGGACATGGCGACCACGACGAGATCATTGCGGTTGCGCGTCAGGCCCTCGGCGATCAGTCGCGCGCTCATGCGGTCGGCGTCCGCGATGAGGACACTAATCGTCGGATAAGTGCTTGCGATAGATTACTCATTGGCTACTCACCGGGCAAGTTCTTAGACGCGCAGACTATACGAATCCACGCAAGGAGGCTAGCATTTTTATGCTAAAAGTCATTATTCGTGCCAAGCAGAAGTTCGCTTCCTCGCCAGTGCAGCGGCTGGCTGTGAGGCTCCACGCCCGGCGATCCACGCCGCCGGCCCGGTACATATGTCACGTATGGTGACAGTGAAGATATCATGGAAAGCCGCTAGGGCGGATCGCCTATTGTTCCTTTGCCGCGGAATGTTTATTGTGCGCCTCACTTTTGAACGCAAAAGCTCAGAGCCCTTAGGCGGTTAATTTGGGGGCCGCGGTGCAGGAGTGCCGATGGAAATGAGAAAAGAAATCAGATATCGCCTGGACGCGCCGGCAGTTTTTTCCTGGGAAAACACGCACCGCCGCCGCTTGCAAGGGGAGGGAATTACACGCGACATCAGCGTGCAGGGCGCCTTCATCCTGACGGCCACGATGCCCCCGCCGAATTGTGCGATTCAGGTCGATCTCCTGCTGCCATCCCTCACCGGCATGAGCGCCACCATGCGCATCACCGGAAAAGCGCGAGTCATACGCGTGGAACACCACTCCGCGGATGCCTGGATTCATGGATTCGCGGTGGTCACGGATGACCTTCACCAGTGGGGCTTAATGGCCATGGAAGAAGAACCGGAAATTGCCGTCGCCCGGGCCGGAGCAGCACGGGCGCACTGAAATCGGTCCAGAAGCAGCGCCATCTAGCCGGGAAGTAGTCCCTGCAATTTGGATTGAAGTTCTCCTGTAAGACAGAGGGCGGAGCTCTATGCAAGTGGCCGACATGAACAAGGAAATTCAGGCAGGGAGTGACGCGCCGGGTTGGCATGCCCTTTTCACGCGTCATCAGCACGAAAAAGCCGTGGCGCTCTCGCTTTCGAACAAGCGCCACGAGGTCTATCTCCCGCTTTATCGTTCCGTCCGCCAATGGCAAGACCGCGCCAAGCAACTCTGGTGTCCGTTGTTCCCTTGCTATGTATTTATCCGCGAGGGAATGGACCGGCAGCTCGAAATACTCACTACGCCGGGCGTTATCCACGTCGTCGGTTGGGGCGGGCGGCCTGCAGTCATTTCGCAGACGCAGGTCGATGCCGTGAAGCAGATCATCCAAAACGGCCTAAGCGTCGAGATCCACTCCTTCCTGCGCTGCGGAGATCGAGTGCGAGTCAAAGCCGGGGCATTAATGGGGCTGGAAGGGATTTTGACCCGCAAACAGGGCGTTGCGCGGTTGGTCATCTCCCTGGAAATGCTGGGCCGGTCCGCTGCGGTTGAGATCGATGCCCTGAGTGTCGAGAGAATCGGCCCGGTTGCGGTCGCCAAGCTTCCACTTCGTATTTCTGCGTCCGCCTGAGCGGATAGGCGCGAGAAAGAGCGATTTCGAGCAATCCTATGGACCTTTCAGTATTCCAGTTCAGCGCTTCTGGCGGATGGCCGAACTTCCCGGCGCGTCTCGGAACATCCGATTCGCGGGCGGGTCGGCGCGCTTGCGGGAGCGCCCGGAGACCGCGCACGGATGCGTCAAAGCGCGGAGCAAATCAATTCGAACGCGTTTTTATTTTAACCAACGCGCGGCGGAATCGTATTCACAGAGCGCCCGCGATTGCCCGCGGAATTCTCGGCGTGGCGCTTCTCCTGATGGCCACGCCGGCGTTCGGGCAAGGCGAAACCGGCGGAAGCAGTCAATCGGCGGCTTCGGAGCAAGGTTCCGGCGAAATGAATCAGCGCCTGTTGCAGGCGCGCGAGCAACTGGCCTCCGCGGTCGAGGATTCCCGGGCCAACGAATCCCGCATCGGACCGGACGACTTGCTGAACATTTCGGTTTTCGAAGCGCCGGAAATGAATTGCACCTTGCGGGTGACGGCTAGCGGCGAAATTTCCGTGCAATTGCTGGGCGCCGTGCGCGCTGCCGGGCTGACTCCCAGGGAACTGGAATCCGCTCTGCAAAAGCTGCTCCGCCGCACCTACATGAAGGATCCGCACGTCAGTGTGTTCGTTCAGGAACTGCAAAGCCATCCCGTATCGGTGATGGGCGCTGTGAAAATGCCGGGGGTATTTCAGATCCGTGGAGCGAAGACGGTGATCGAGATTCTCTCCATGGCGCAAGGTTTGGCGGATGACGCGGGCGATACCGTGCTCGTCATGCACGGAGCTGAATTTGCGGGGCCGTCCGGGCCCGGCGGCGTGGAATTGGCGCGCGGAGGCGTTGCTTCGGCGGTACCGCCTCAAGAAATCTTTCCGGCAGCCTACGACCGGCCGACGCGCTCGGAGTTAGGATGGAATTCTGGAATTGAAAAAATCAACCTGAAGAAGCTCATTGATTCAGCCGACCCCACCTTGAATGTGCCGGTGTGTCCCGGCGATATCGTCAAAGTGCCGCGTGCCGGAATCGTGTACGTCGTGGGAGAAGTCGCCAAGCCCGGCGGCTTTGTTCTGCAAAACAACGAAAATATCTCCGTTTTGCAGGCCCTGGCGCTGGCCGAAGGTGCGACGCACACATCGGCGATCAGCCGCGCGCGCATTATCCGCACCGACCCGATTACGGGAAAGCGGACGGAAATCCCCTTGAACCTCAGAAAAATATTTGCCGGCAAAATGCCGGACACGTTCCTGCAGGCCAAGGATGTGCTGTTTATTCCCAACAGCGCGGCGAAGAGCGTGCTCTATCGAGGATCGGAAGCGGCGCTACAGACCGCCGCGGGCGCCGCTGTTTACAGATGGTGAGCGATGTCAACAGAAGACCAAAACTCGGACAAGATGGAGGTGTTTACCCCGCGCGATGTGCGCGTGGAACGCAGGCGCATTCTGCCCGGCGCCATGCGCCCAGTCACGATGGAGAAGCCGCCCGATCTGGTGGCCTGGTGGAGAATCATTCGCAAGCGCCGGTGGACCGTTCTGACCGCTTTTTGTGTTCTCTTCGTAACCGTGCTGGCCGGCTCGATCGAAGAAAAACCCGTCTATCGCGCCAAGGCTCTGATCGAGATCGACAAAGAAAATCCCAGCGTCGCCAATCCCCAGGAAATGTTTTTGCTGGATGAAGTATCCGATGCCTACCTTGAAACACAGTATAAGGTTCTCGCCAGCGACGACCTGGCGGAGCGCGTCATTCATCAACTCGGCCTGGACCGGCGGGCCGAATTTCTACCCTCCTCGCACTTCTGGCCATGGAGCGCGAGCGTAATTCCGGCGATCCCACCCCCCAATGGCAGCGCAGCTGCGCCCGACCTGTCGGTCAGGGAGACTGTCCTCACCCACTTCCGGGACCGTTTAGATGTCAGGCCGATCCGGCGCAGCCGCGCTGTCGAACTTCGCTTTGATTCGCAAGACCCCGAACTGGCGGCCCGCGCCGTGAACGCCGTGGCCGAAAACTACGTAAAAAAAAACCTGGAAGCACGCTGGGACGCCACGCAAAAAGCTTCCGAGTGGCTTTCCCTGCAACTGAAAGATTTGAAGGCCAAGCTGGAAAAATCAGAAGACGATATGCAGAAGTACGCCGCAGAAAACAATCTTCTCTACCTCGTCACGGACAAGGGCGATACCGAGAGCATCGTCAACCAAAGCGTTCGCGAAATCCAGGAAGAGCTCACCAAGGCCGAGGCCGATCGCATTGAGAAAGAATCGCTTTTCCGGCTGGTCCAATCCGGGGATTACGGGTCTCTTCCAGGCGTTTTTGACAACAAATTGCTGCAGGACCTCTCCGTCCGCCTGGCGGACCTGCAACGGCAGCATGCCGAACTGGCCGCCACATTCACCGAAGACTACCCGAAAGTCAAGGAAACCCAGAGCCAGATTGCCGAAATTCAAGAGTCCCTGGAGAGGGAGCGCTGGCGCGCGGCGGAGAAAATCAGCAATGATTACTTCGCCGCGCTCCGGCGCGAAAAACTGGTTCGCCAGGCGTTTGCCGAAAGGCAGGCACAGGCCAACCTGATTGCCGAAAAATCCGTGCAGTACGGAATCCTGAGCCGGGAAGTCGACAGCAACAAGACGTTGTACGACGGCCTGCTGGAAAGGCTCAAGGATGCGGGGGCCTCGGCGGGCCTGAACGACAGCAACATCCGCATCGTCGATCCGGGAACCGTGCCGTACAAACCGATCGCCCCGAATTATCCTCTCAATTTGGGGCTGGCGGCGTTCCTCGGGTTAGGTCTCGGCGTCGGCATGGCGTTCCTGAAGGAACACCTGGACCAGACCATTCGTTACAGTGAGGACGTGTTTCACTTTTTGGGCGTGCCGGTCCTGGGCTTTATCCCCAGTTACCGGGCTTTGAACGGAAGGAAGCGCAAGGGCGTCGCTCCCGCGGATCGCGAACTCCTCTTCGGGTCGGCCGATTCGAGGATCGCGGCAGGCACTGGCGCGAGCGGCGCGCTGACCGGCGACCAACTTCTCAACGATCTGAAAATTCACAGAGGATCCGCTTTTTCCGAGGCTTTTCGCGAGCTTCGAACTTCGGTGATTCTCTCCGCCTCCGGTCGCTTTGCAAATTCCATCCTGGTGACCAGCGCGCAGCCCGGCGAGGGCAAAACCACGGTAGCCGTGAACCTGGCATTTTCGCTGGCCCAACTGGGGCAGCCGGTCCTCCTGATTGACGCGGACATGCGCCGTCCGAGCATTCAAAAGTATTTTCCTCAGCACGGCTCGCGGCTCAGCAGCTATCTCGGAGGGCAGGGCGCGTGGCAGCAAATGGTATATCCCACTTCCATCAGCCGGCTATCGATCCTGCACTGCGGGCCCGTCCCGGATAATCCCTCGGAACTTCTGTCCTCGGATCGCATGAGGGTCATGATCCAGGAATCGATGGCCAGCTATCGTTTTGTGATCCTGGATTCCGCGCCGCTGTTGAATCGCGCCGACAGCCGCATTCTCGGCAGCATGGTCGGCGCAACCCTACTGGTCGTAAAGGGCGGCGACACGCCGCGCCAGGTCGTGCAGTATGCGGAGTCCCAAGCGCGTTCGGTGGGCACGAATCTGATCGGGGTCGTCCTGAACAATCTCGACTCGTCGTTGAATGATTATTCGTACTACGCCTGCGCTCGTCCGAACGAGGACCAGGTGGCGGGCAATCCACTTGCAAACGCGTGATTTTTTCCAGGGCAAATTTCGGAACGTTCTCTACGAGCCTGGCGATTCAGGCCTGCGGCGCAGCGACTGGAATTATGACCGCTCGCTTGCTGGGACCGGTTGCCAGGGGCGAGCTCGCCACGGTCATATTGTGGCCGGCGATCTTTAGCAACCTAGGATCGATGGGCTGTAATTGGGTGATTGCCCGCGAAGTCGCAAACGATCCTGAACGCGAATGCGATTGGGTGATCGCGGGCATCGCGCTCGCAGTGGCGACCTCGGCGCTGTTCCTTCTGGCCGGTTATTTTCTGGTCCCAATGCTGCTGCCTTCCGACCGGGCTTACCTGGCGCCGCTCGCGCGGCTGTGCCTGTTACTCATCCCGCTGGATATTTTCAACCAGCTGCTGCTGGCGGTTGAGCACGGCCGGATGCGCTGGCGCCGGTACAATCTTTTGCGGCTTTCCCTATTTCTTTTTTACGTCGTCCTGATCGGCATGATCGACGTGACTCGAAGGAATCAGGCGTTCTGGTTCGTTTCGGCCTTTCTCACCAGCCAGTTACTGGCCGTCCTGCTGCGCGTGTGGAGCCAGAGGAAATCATTGAAGAGCGGGGCTTGGAAAGTTGACCGCTGCCGCCATTTGTTGCGGGCCGGAGCGCCTTTTTTCGGCGCAACAATCAGCAACCTGATCTCGCTCCAGCTTGACACCATTCTGGTCGTGAGCCTGCTGAGCACGGAAGCCGCCGGCATTTACGTCGTAGCGACGGCCCTGGCCAACGGGCAGTCTTCTCTTGGCGAAGCCCTGGGGATCACCTCGTTCGCCGTTGTTTCGAACGAAAGAAATACCGGTAGCCGGGAGAGGATCATCACGGAAACTTTCCGCCAGTCGGCTCTGATTTCATGCGCGGTGGGTCTGGTCGTTGCCGGTCTCATTCCATTTCTCGTTGTGCCGCTTTTCGGACCCAAATTCTCACCCGCGATTTGGCCGGCGGTGATTTTGGCGGTGGCGGGGTCGCTCATGGGTTCGACGAACATCCTGAATCAAGGATTGCGAGGCGCGGGGCGGCCTCACGCGGGGCTCGCGAGCCAGATGCTCGGCGCGGGCGTCCTGGCGCTGGCGGCGCTGATTTTTCTGCGCAGGTTCGGGCTCATGGGCATGGCTTGCGCGGTTTTGCTGGGCGCATGCACCCAGGTGCTGACTCTGATCGCCGTCGCGGCCAATTGGTTGAGAGTCTCGCCGCTCCAGTTTTGGCCGTTTGGAGCGGGAAATGTCCGATCGTTTCTTCAGCAGGTGGCCGGATTGCGGGTGCGGTATTCGCGTTCGCCTGCATGAAAGGATGGTCTAAATTTATGAGCGGAATTCTTGGATATATCACTCCTGTCCGCGCCTATTCCAGCGCGGATGAAATCTACATGCAGGCGGCGTCCGGGCGGGTCGCCGAGGCGCTGGCAAGGCATTTTGATACGGTGTGCATGTGCGCCAGAGTTGTGCACGACGCTCCACCCGCGCCGTTCGATTTCGCTTTGGATGCGGCGAACCTCGAACTCATGCCGCAGCCTTTCTGGGATACGACCGCCGCGTCGCTCGGCCATTTTTTCGGAATCTCCCGCGCCTACCTGCGAATCTGCCGGCGAGCGGACGTTTTGTTCGTCCGCGGAATGTGCCCGTACACCGCGGTGCTGTATTTTTGCGCCGCGGTGTTTCGCAAACCGATTTGCCACTGGATCGTCGGCGATCCCGTTACACTTTTGCGTTCCAAGTCGAGAAAAGGCCAGTTGCTCGATACCCTCGCCCTGCTCTATGCCTTACAGGATCGCCTGTTCACGCGTTTCGGCCGGTGGCTCACGAACGGAGCGCTGCTGTGCAATGGCGGCGCGCTGGCTAGCGTCCACGCTTCGCCCAGAACGACCGAAATTGTGTCCAGTACGCTGCGAGACTCCGAATTCTATTATCGAACCGATACCTGCCAGGGACCCGTGGTGCGAATCCTTTTTGTAGGCTTCATTCGTCCGGAAAAGGGAATCGAGCACCTGCTGGACGCCGTCTCCCAGCTGAGAAGAGATGTTCCCTGGGAGCTGGAAATCGTGGGCCCCGCCGAATTTCCAGACTATTGCGCAAAGCTTCATTGCATCGCCGCGGCCCTCGGCATTCGCGAACGCGTCCGCTGGGAAGGCTACGTGCCGAATGGCGAGCCATTGTTCGAACGTATGCGCAGCGCGGATCTGCTGGTTTTGCCTAGTCTATCGGAAGGTACGCCGCACGTTCTGGTTGAGGCTCGAGCCAACGCGCTGCCCTGCATTTCCACTCGCGTGGGGGGAGTTCCGTCAACCGTGACGGACGGATACGATGCCTTGCTCGTTCCCCCCAAGAATGCGCGGGCCCTGGCGCGGGCGATCGAGCGCGTGATCAACGATGCCGGCCTGCGCCGCAAATTGATCCGCAACGGTCTGCGGGCGGCTCGCCAGCAGACGCTGGATCGATTCATCCAAGCGGTACTCAGGGAATTGCGCACGGACGCGCCGGCGTCGAGGGCGGCCGTCCCGCAGGAGTAAGCGAAGGCCAGAACCATGCGAGTGCTCCAACATCTCTGGTTTCATTTCATCATGGTCGGCACGGGCTGGCTGCCGGATCTGCGGCCTACCCTGCGCCTGCGCGGATTTTTATTGCGGCCGTCATTCAAGAGCTGCGGGAAAAATCTTCAGGTTGCCCGGAATGTGACCATCAACTTCAGCAATCGCGTCGAAATCGGCCGAGACGTTTTCATTGCCACGGGCGGCTGGCTTCACGCCGCCGGCGGAATTGTCCTGGAGGATGAAGTGCAACTCGGACCATTCGTCGTGCTGGTCACCGGAGATCACACGCAACTCGAGGGATCCTACCGGTTTGGGCCCAGTAACCTCGCTCCGATTCGCATCGGCCACGGGTCCTGGGTCGCCTCGCACGCGATCGTGACCAAGGGCGTCACGATCGGCCGCGGCTCTCTTCTGGCCGCGAATTCCGTGGCCACGCGGGACGTCCCGCCGTTTGCCATGGCGGCCGGCGTTTCCGCGCGCGTCATTCAGAAACGTCCCCGGATCGAGGTCGTCCGGGAAAGGCCTTAGTTGTAAAGATCCGCGCCAAAAATAATTTCCATGTATCCCACTCCGCTGCTCTGGTTCGAAATCGGCGTGGCAAGCTTGATTGGGCTTGCCTTTCTCTGGGTCAAGGCGGAGTACGCCCTGTTTCTGTATGCCCTGGCGCTCGGGTTTCCGGATTTTGCTTATCCTCTTGGGACTACGATCAATGTTCGCGCCGACGATGTTTTGCTCGTTTTATTCTTGGCGCGAATGATTCTGTGGACGCCGGCTCCGCCTACCCGCGGCCAGAGAACTATATGGGTGTGGCAAGCGATTTTCCTGGCCGCCTGCTTCGTATCGATCGCGGTGGAAACGGCTCAGGGAATGCCTCCCGCGGGATATGACGCGGCCAAGATGGTGGGGTGCGCCGCCGTCGTTCTGGTCCTGCCCCGGCTAGTGCAATCGGAAAGGCGGCTGCGATTTTTTATTGGCGGCCTGATGTGCGCGGGTGCGGCGCTGGTGATCCAAGTCCATCGGCACCTGGCCGAGAGCGCCGCAAATCATATCGCCAATTTCCAGGAACTGAAGAGCGCCGCCACATTCGATACCTGGAACCCCAACACGGTCGGACAGGCCGCAGTGCTGCTGGTCTTCGCCGCGGGCCTGGGTGGAATCGTTTTCCGGAAATCGCTGGCAAACCGGATTCTGTGGCCCTGCCTCGCGATGGGTTTTGCCGTCTTACCGGCTTTGGCGTTTGTCCGCGGAACGAGCCTAAGCATTGCTGCTGGTTTTGTGCTGTTCCTCTGCCTAACGCGCCGCTGGAGATGGATGCTGCTGTTCGCGGCCGCCTGCCTCTGTGCGATCTTGTACCTGCACTCCCAGGATCGCCAGTTCCTGCAAGATGCCGCGGCCGTGGACCTGACAACCGGAGAAGGATTCAGCGGCCGGTTCGAACGTTGGGACATGGCTTTTCGAGCCATTCAAACGGAACCCTTCCTCGGCCATGGTTTCGGTCAGGAATTGACTTATCTCACCCTGATCGGCAGCGAAGGCCGCGCGCACGACGCCTACCTGACCGTATGGATTGAATTGGGATTGGGTGGCCTTCTTCTTTTCCTGGCTTCCATTTTTCAATTTGCGAACGCCGGCTGCAAGCTTCTTGCGGATGCTCGATTTCGATGGCACGGCGCATTAATTTTATCGCTCATCGCGACGCTGTGCCTGGATAGCCTCGGCCTTTCCACACTCTACTGGGAAAAGTTGCCGACCATTGTGCTCTCGCTTGCTTTGGCGCTCGTCGGCATGTGCGAGAGGGACGAGCCGCAGCAAGCCTACGAGAAGATTCGCGCGCTGTCCTACGCGCCCTCAGCGCCGCCTGTTTAGCCCCAGACCTTAATCCCCGCAAAAGTTCATTTCTTACAACCTGATGCACGTTAACAAATTTGACGAAGCGAGAATGGAGCAGCCCATGCCGCCAAGCGAAACGGTTCATGTCTCCGTGGTCGTCCCTTGCCGGAACGAAATCCGTCAGATCCGAGCTTTCCTGAATTGCGTGCTTCAACAGGAATTGGCCGGGATCGAAATGGAAATCCTGATCGCGGACGGAATGAGCGTTGACGGAACGCGTTGGGTGCTTCGTGAATTCGAAAGGAAATTCGCGGCTATTCGAATTCTCGACAACCCGGAACAGATCGCCGCGGCGGGACTCAACCGGGCAATCAGGGAAGCGCGCGGCGAAATCATTGTGCGGATGGATGTGCACACGATCTATGCGCAGGGCTATGTGAGCACGTGCGTGGAAGTGCTCAACGAAACCCACGCCGATAATGTCGGGGGCCCGGCACTGACGCGCGCGGTGGGTACATTCCGGCCGCGATCGCGCAGGCGTTTCACTCCCGGTTTGCCAGCGGTGGCGCCAAATTTCGGGACCCGAAATACGAAGGCCCGGTACGGACCGTGCCATACGGTTGCTGGCGAAAGTCAACCTTGGACCGCGTAGGCCTGTTTGATTCCAAGCTGGTTCGAGGCCAGGACGACGAACTGAACTTTCGGATTGTTTCGTCCGGGGGCAGAGTGTGGCAATCGCCGAGAATCGTTTCGTGGTACCAGCCTCGGGCAAGTTTGTCGGCGCTGTTTTGGCAATATTTTCAGAACGGGTTCTGGAAGGTGGCCGCGGTCTGGAAGCATCGCAGGCCCGCATCCCTGCGTAATCTGACGCCGGCTTCGTGCTTGCTCGGTGCAATTATCTTGCTGCTTGGCGCAGCGGGCGCAGGCATGGCTGGAAACGTCGCCTGGCGAAACGGTCTGGTGATCGCGTGGCTCGCGCTGGTGAGTGCGTATCTGGCCGCGTCGGTTGCGTCCGCGTGCTCGGCCGCAAGTCGCAACGGCTGGAGATTCTTTCCGGTCTTACCCGTCGTTTTCGCCACCTGTCATTTTTCCTACGCTGTTGGATTTCTTTTGGCTCTGGTGTACCGTCCGCCGTCCCCGCATTCGAGCCGGTCGAACCCCATTCGGAGAGTCACTACGGCTGTCAGCAAGTAAGTTTTCGTTGTCATTCATTGCATCGGTATTGCCGCGAAATAAGCGGTTACCGTTCGGAGGATATTCCCGTGGCCCAGCGCGAATATCAGCGAATTGTATCCCTGTGTTTGCAGACGAGAGAACCGGAACAGGATATCGGCGATGTCATCGAAGTCGCGCACGAAATTTCACCTCAGCCGCCGCCTAGGCGAAAGCCGTTCGAAACCGCGGCGCCAAGTTCGACCACGGGCCGTGCGCACGCACCCGCCGGGCATGGTGGCCAGCGCCTTCTGCGTCGTGTGTTCGACGCTACTTGCGCCGCCGCGGGCCTCGCGATCTTGGCGCCGCTATTCGCCGCGGTGGCCGTGGCGATCAAGCTCGACGACGGCGGGCCGGTTTTCTATTCCCACTTCCGTATCGGCCAAGACTTTCGAGAATTTCGGCTCTTCAAATTCCGAAGCATGGTTTCCAGATCGGCCGAGGGCAGCACGGTAACTTCGCCACGCGATGCCCGCATCACACGCGTTGGCCGCTTTCTACGGAAATATAAATTGGACGAATTGCCGCAGCTGGTGAACGTATTGAAAGGCGAAATGGAACTGGTGGGAACGCGGCCGCAGATGGAGAGATTTGTGGAAATGTTTCGCGCCGAGTATGAGGAGCTGCTGCGGACGCCGCCCGGAATTACGGACCTGGCGTCGCTGGCGTTTCGCAATGAAGAACGCCTCTTTCAGCCGGGTTCCATCGAGGAGCAATACATCACAAGAATCATGCCCGCGAAATCGAAAATTTCCCTGGACTATTCCAGGTCCCGAACATTTCTGTCGGATCTGGCAATTGTTTTCCGAACGGTCCTGGGACTTCCGTCACCGTCGAAGGCGCGGGAGGAGCCGGCATACACTCCGGCCGTGCATCCGATTTCCAAGTTCGTTTCCAGGAATTCTTTGTGACCTTTCGCCGCGCGTGCGGGAAGGAGAGAAGCAGGCGGCGGATGGACTGCGCACGGATCGCTTGGTTCGCTCTTCTGGCTGTTCCACTTGAGTGCAATGGAATCTGATCCATTCCATCAAAACGATGAATTGGACAAAATTCCAAGTTCCCTCTAATCTCACATGTGAGCAGATAGTAATCCTGACCACCCCGGGGCCGAATGAACACCCACATTCGGCCCTCCTCCCTTAAAGCCTCTCATTCCAGACCGGCTCCGTAAAAATCTTCCAGGGACTGCCCTCCGTGCCGTGGCCAAACGCGGCGTCACTGGCTGCTGTACGCCTCACTTGCGGCTTCAGAGGCGCACGGCCAGGAGTAGCTGGGCGAATTGGCAAGCGCCGCGCGGGGCGAATTAATCGATGCGATAGTGGCAGCCGCGGCTTTCGGGGGCCTGATCGGCGGCTTCGAGGATCAAGAGAGCGGTGAGGATGCCATTGCGCAGTCCGATGATGGAATCGCTGACTTCGCATTTTTCGTAGAAGCGCGCGATTTCCAAATCCAGCTCGCGCAACACGCGCATGGCGCGATTCAATCTTTTCTCGCTGCGGATCAGGCCCACGTAATTCCACATGGTGTGCTGGATGGTCAGCCAGTCCTGCGAAATCAGCGCGGGGTCCGCGGGCTCATTCTCATAGCGCCAGTCGGCGACTTGAGGGAAATAAAATTCATTGCCGCGCCGGATGTGTTCGGCGGCTTGCTGGCCGGCGCGCGTGCCCCACACCAGGCACTCCAGCAGGGAAGTGCTGGCCAGGCGATTGGCGCCGTGCAGGCCTGTGCAGGCAACTTCGCCGACGGCGCGCAGGCGGTCCACGGTGGTGTGTCCCCAGGAATCGGTGGCGATTCCGCCGCAACTGTAATGCGCCGCGGGAACCACGGGGATCGGCTCGCGGGTCATGTCGATTCCGCGTTCCAGGCAAACCGCGTAAATGCCGGGAAAACGCTCGCGAAGCTGCTCTGCGGGCTTGTGCGTGATATCCAGATAGACGCAGGGCTCGCCCGATTCGAGCATGGTTTGATAAATGGCGCGCGCGGCCACATCGCGCGGGGCGAGCGAACCCGCGGGATGAAACTTCTGCATGAATTCCTTCCCCAGCCGATCGACGAGCCGGCCGCCCTCGCCGCGCACCGTCTCCGAAATCAGGAAACAGCCGTCGGGAGCGAGCAGCGCCGTGGGATGGAACTGCACGTACTGCAAGTTGATGCAGCGCGCCCCGGCGCGATAGGCCATGGCGATGCCGTCGCCGCGCGCGCCCGGCGGATTGGTCGTGTGCAGAAACACACTGCCGAGGCCGCCCGTCGCAAGAATCGTTTCCTTGGCCAGAATCGAGAAAATTTTCCCGGTGGTCTGGTCGAGCACGTAGGCTCCCACGCAGGTCAGAGGGCGGTAAACATCGGTGGGCTCGACCGAGTGGTGGGAGGCGGTGAGCAAATCCACGGCGGTGGCATCCGTGATCACCTTCACGTTCGGATGAGTCTTGGCCCTCTCGTAGAAAGCCTTCTCAATTGAAAATCCGGTGCGGTCCTTGAAGTGAATGATGCGCGGGATGGAATGGCCGGCCTCGGAAGTGAGATCGAGTTCACGCGGATTGTCGGGAGATGGATCGAACGGAACATTCAGCTCATCGATCAGGATTTCCTTTACCAGGCGCGGGCCCTCATGGCTCAAAAGCGACGCAGCTTCCGGCGAGCTGAGGCCCGCGCCGGCGGAAAGGATGTCCGCCACGAGTTGCTCGGGCGCTTCGTCGTGACCGCGATAGATGATCCCGCCTTGCGCCCAATTGGTGTTGCTGTCCTTGGGATCGCGAGCCCGCGTGAGCAGCGTCACCTGGCAGCCGCTCTTGGCGGCAACCCAGGCCGTTGCCAGGCCACCGAGGCCGCTGCCGATGACGAGAACGTCCGTGCTGGTTGAAGTGGTCATATATGAGTGCGTCCCGATGGCCCCAATCGCATACGTCGATTTCGTTGCCGATTTTGTTGCCGATTTTGTGATTCGCCCGCTACATCATTCGATGAACGGGACTAAATCGACGACCCGGCTATCCCCTGGCCGAGCGGCTCGATTTCAAAACTCAGATCCACGGCTGGCGCGGAGTGCGTCAGCGCCCCTACCGAAATCCAGTCCACACCCGCTTCAGCGAATTCTCTCACGTTACCGAGCGTGATACCGCCCGAAGCTTCGGTCCGAATCCTGTTCGGTGCTCCGTGCTTGCGCACCTCGGCGACGGCTTGACGCACCAGCGTCGGACTCATGTTGTCGAGCAGGATCACGTCGGGGTTATGCGGCAGCGCCGCGCGCAGCTCGTCCAGGCTGGTGACTTCAATTTCCATCCAGCGAACCCGGCCCTTGGCCGCTTGAGCCGCCGAAAGCGCCGCCGAAACGCCTCCTGCCAGGCGAATGTGATTTTCCTTGATCAGGACAGCCTCTCCAAGGTCCCTGCGGTGGCTCTTGCCGCCGCCCGCGAGCACCGCATATTTTTCGAGCGCGCGCAGGCCGGGCGTGGTCTTTCGCGTATCCAGAATTTCGGCGCCGGTGCCCTCAGTCGCGCGCACAAAGCGGCGCGTAAGCGTGGCAACCCCGCTGAGCCCCTGGAGCAGGTTCAAGGCCACGCGCTCCCCGGCCAAAAGCGCGCGAGCGGAAGCGTCCACGCGGGCGGCGATTTTTCCCGGCGCCACTTCTTCGCCGTCGCGCGAGAGATATTCGATCTTGGCGCAGGCGTCCAGAAGGCGAAAGACTTCCGCGAAAATTTCGATTCCGGCGAGAACCAGCGGCGCTTTGGCAATCAACTCTCCGCGTGCGCGCTGCCCGGCCGGCACGGTCGTCTCCGTGGTGACGTCGCCCGCTCCAATATCCTCCGCGAGGAAAGAGCGCAGCAAATTGTGGCATGCAGACGCGTCGAGTGAAGGGGGCATGACGAATGGAGGAAGGCTAACTCATCTCCAGCATTCGGAGAATGGGTTTCAGGGCGCGCTGGCGCAGATCTTCGTCAAGAGTGATTTCCGGCTTGCGGTCGCGCGTGCAGAGATAGAGTTTTTCCATGGTATTCAGCTTCATGTGCGGGCATTCGCTGCACGAGCAACCGCCTTCTCCGGGGGCCGAAATGAAAGTTTTTTCGGGGCAGGCCTTCACCATCTGGTGCAGGATGCCGTTTTCGGTCGCGACGATAAATTCGTTGGCCGGGTTGTGCGTCGCGAAGTTCAGGATTCCGGTGGTCGACCCCACATAATCCGCGTGGCGCAGAACCGATTCAGGACATTCCGGGTGCGCCAGCACGAGCGCCCCGGGATGCCGTTCTTTCAGCTGCACCAGGCTTTTCTCGGAAAACATTTCGTGGACCATGCAGCTGCCCGGCCAGAGTGTCAACTCGCGGCCCGTTTTCTTCATCAGAAACCGCCCCAGGTGGCGGTCCGGCGCGAAAAGGATCGGCGTGCCCGGTGGAATCTGGCGGATGATTTTTTCGGCGTTGCTCGAGGTGCAGATGATGTCGCTCAGCGCCTTCACCTCGGCGCTGCAGTTAATGTAGGTGATGGCCACATGGTCGGGATAACGCCGGCGAAACGCCTGAAAAAGATCCGCCGGGCAGCCATCAGCCAGCGAACAGCCTGCCTTGAGGTCAGGGAGCAGCACGAGCTTATTGGGGTTCAGAATCTTGGCCGTTTCAGCCATGAACAGCACCCCGGCGAAGACAATCACATCCGCTTGGGTGGCAGCCGCGTGCTGGGAAAGCTGCAAACTATCGCCGACAAAATCCGCAAGGTCCTGAATCTCCGATTCCTGGTAATAATGCGCCAGAATTACGGCGTTCATCTCGCGTTTCAGGCGCGCAATCTCTTTTTCCAGGTCCAGATGGGCCAGCGAGCCCTGGGTTTCGGCTTGAGCGGAGGCAATCATGTCGTTAGCACGCAGTCGGTTTAGAGCGACACCTTTATTATAGCGGTCGCGTGCGGCGGACACAAATTCGCGCGCGTGCCGGTGCTGTCCTAATTTGCCGGATGCTACAAAAGGTGCCAAATGTGCTGAAAGGTGTCCTACTGGCTTTCACCAGCCGTTCGTCGCATAATGCAATTTCTTCCACTGGAGGTCTTCCATGAGCTCCCAATTCCCGAACGCTGCGGCGTGGATCGTCGGTGTCTCCCGGCCAGCGCAGAAGCGATAGGCCTTTGCGTGGCTCTCTCCTCCAACCGATCTCCAACCGACCTTTGCTACATCGGCGCATCGTCGGTTAGAATGATGCGTTTGCCATGAGCGCCCAACCTAAGCTGAGTAGCGGGGACCGAACCGCGGAAGCGGAAATCCGCTTTCACAACACGATGTCCGGCGAGACCGAGCCGTTTGTTCCTCTGGTCCCCGGGGTGGTGCGCTCCTACACTTGCGGTCCCACGGTCTACGATTACGCGCACATCGGAAATTTCCGCACGTTTGTTTTTCAGGATGTCCTGCGGCGATATTTGAAGTCGAAAGGTTTCCGCGTCATTCAGGTCATGAACGTCACCGACGTGGACGATCGCATCATTCAGAAAGCGACGGCGGCAGGCGTCAGCATTCGCGAGTATACGGATAAATACATTCAGGCCTTTCTGGACGACCGCCGCGCGCTGAATCTGGAGCCGCCCGAACACGTCGCGCGAGCCACCGAGCATATCAGCGACATGGTGGCGCTGATTCAGCGCCTCACCGCCAAAGGATTTACGTACACGAGCGAGGGCTCGACCTATTACCGCATCGCTAAATTTCCGCGCTACGGCCGGCTTTCAAAGCTGAATGTGGCCGGAATGCAGGCCGGCGCGCGCGTGGATGTGGATAAATATGACAAGGACAACGCGCGCGATTTCGCCCTCTGGAAAGCTCCCAAGCCCGGCGAGGATTTCTGGGAAACGCCGATCGGACCGGGGCGTCCCGGCTGGCATATCGAGTGCGCCGCCATGGCGCTGAAGTATTTGGGCGACACGCTGGACATTCACAGCGGCGGCGTGGACCTGACTTTTCCCCATCACGAGAACGAAATCGCCGAATCCGAAGCGGCCACGGGTAAAACGTTTGTGCGCTACTGGCTGCATGCCGAGCATTTGCTCGTCGATCACGAAAAAATGTCCAAATCGGTGGGCAATTTCGCCACCTTGCGCGAGCTGTTTTCCCACGGGCAGAAGCCGTCTTCGGTTCGATTTTTGCTGGCGTCTGTGCCCTACCGCCGCCAGTTGAATTTCACGCCGGAGAGTTTGCAGGCCGCCGCGAACTCGGTGGAGCGGCTGAGGAATTTCGTGTCGCGCCTGCGCGACGCGAAATTTCCCGAAGGAGCTACCACAGCCCTGGCCGAGCGCGCCGCGAAGGCCAAGGAAGCGTTCGATAACGGCCTGGCGGACGATCTCAACACCGCCCAGGCGCTGGCGGCGATCTTCGATCTCGTGCGCGACGCGAACACGGCGGCGGATCGCGGCGAGTTTCGCCAGGGCGATGCCGCGGCCGTTCTCCAGGTGATGGAAGGGTTCGATGCGATTTTCGCGGTGCTGCGCGACGACGACGCGGAGAAACTTCGCGCGACGGGTATCGTGCAGGATTCCGCGTCGCCCTCAGACGCCGAAATCGAGGCGCTGGTCGCTGAACGCCAAGCCGCGCGGAAACGCCGCGACTTCGCAGCCTCGGATCGCCTCCGTGACCAGCTTGCCGAACGGGGCGTAATCCTCGAAGACTCCCGCGACGGCCAAGTCCGCTGGAAACGCAAGTAGCTCGGGATGACAAAATCGAGTACTTTTTCCGCAGCCTGTTCAGCTGTTCAGCCGATGTGCTTCGGATTTGAAGCGAGCAAGAACGAAATCCACGCAGGCTGAAGCCTGCGTCCCGAGATTCCCAAGCATAAACATTCAATTCGTTCCACTCCTCGACGCGCCGCGTTCTTGAGCGTAAATTAATAGTAGGTCCCTCTCTTTCGGTCACTCACCGGTGATCCAGGGGGAGCGATTCCCGCGTTCTGCGCGTCCGGTTCGTGGGACCAAACGACATCCGCGGGAGGCCTCCGTGAAAAAATCACTCGACGAAATCACGATCGAATCGAGGCTGCCCAACCTCGTAACGCCGCTTCCCGGCCCGCAGGCGCGGCAAGTCATCGCGCGCGACGCACAGTTCGTCTCGCCGTCCTACACGCGCGGCTATCCGCTGGTGGCCAAGTCGGGACGCGGCGCGATGGTTGAGGATGTGGACGGCAACGTTTTTCTGGATTTTGCCGCGGGCATCGCCGTCGTCTCCACAGGGCATTGCCACCCGCGCGTGGTTCATGCCATTCAGAAGCAGGCCGCTGAACTGATCCACATTTCCTGCACCGATTTTTATTACCAGGGGCTGGTGGAGCTTGCGGTGCGGCTTTCGGCCGTGGCGCCGGGCAAGGAAGAGAAGAAAGTTTATTTCGGCAACTCCGGCACCGAAGCCATCGAAGCGGCCATCAAACTGGCGCGTTACCATACGGGGCGCGACAAGATCATTGCGTTCCACGGCTGCTTTCACGGACGAACGCTCGGCGCGCTGTCGCTCACCGCGTCGAAAGCCGTGCAGCGCAAGGGATTCGGCGCCCTGCTGGCCGGCGTGTTCCACATTCCCTATCCCAATTCTTATCGCTGCCCGTACGGCAATCCGTCGCCGTGCACTTGCATCGAGTCAGCCACGTTTCTGGAACGCGAAATTTTCAAGCGCCTGGTTGACCCGGAAGAAGTGGCGGCGATATTTATCGAGCCGATTCAAGGGGAAGGCGGCTACGTTCCCGCGCCCAAGGAATTTCTCATCGAACTGCAGCGCATTTGCCGCAAACACGGAATTCTGCTGGTGTGCGATGAAGTGCAAAGCGGCATGGGACGCACGGGAAAATGGTGGGCCAGCGATCACGCCGGCATCGAGCCGGATATTCTCTGTGTTGCGAAAGGGATCGCCTCGGGCATGCCGCTTTCCGCCACCATCGCGCGCGCCAGCGTGATGGACTGGAAGCCGGGCGCGCACGCTTCGACCTTCGGCGGCAATCCCGTGTGCGTCGCCGCAGCCCTTACGACCATGGATTTGCTGCAGGCGCAGTATATCGAAAACGCCGCCAGCGTCGGTGGATACCTCCTGGAGCGTATGGCGGACTGGCCCGCGCGGCACCGCATCGTTGGCGACGTGCGTGGCAAGGGCCTGATGATTGGCGTCGAAATCGTGCGCGACCAGAAAACCAAGGAGCGCGCCGGCGATCTCCGCGACGCGATCGTGGATCTGGCCTTTGAGAAGGGCCTGCTGCTGCTCGGCGCCGGCGAGAATACCATTCGCATCGCCCCGCCGCTGGTGGTGGACGAGGAACAGGCGGAATTCGCCGCGCAAACGCTCGAAACTTGCATCAGGGAAGCGGCGAAACGGGCCTAGTTAGGGCCTAGTTCGCCCGTTCTTGCCGCGTGTCTTCCGCCGCAACCTCCGTTCAGGGCTTTGCGATCATGACTGAATCATGCCGATTTTAGCGCGCGCCATGTTTGGCTTGGTGAATTGGGCCGCACGCAAAGGCCTTGCGGAGTTTTCCGCTCCGGCGACTCGCGCGGCGGCCGGCCATCGGGCGCGGCACACGGGCGTGCGCGGCGAAACATACGCTTACTGGTTTCTCCGCCGGCATGGCTACGTGATGATCGCGCGAAACTTCACGTATCGCGGCGTCAAGGGCGAAATTGATCTCGTCGGTTACGACGGCGCGACGATCGCGTTCGTGGAAGTGAAGACGCGAACTTCACCGCGCGATGGTTTCGGAGGGCCGGAGGACGCCGTCACCGCCGAAAAGCAGCGGCACCTCTCGCGAATGGCCCGGCAATTTGTGCGCGAATATCGCGCGACGGCCGCTCCGTTCCGGTTTGACATTCTGGCCATTGAAGCCCTTCCCGGGCGGCGCCCTGTGGTTCGCCTCCACAAGGGCGCGTTCGCCGCGCAATAGAATTTGCGATTGTTCCGCGAGACTTCGCGGCCAATGGGGCTTAGAATAAGCCTTTTTCGCCAGAGTCCGATGTCATCAGGTGGGAGCCCGCGGGCCAGGAGGAATCGTTGCCGGAGTTAAGAAAAGATCCGATCACCGGACGGTGGGTGATCATTTCGACGGATCGCGCCAAAAGGCCCTCGGACTTCCTGCGCCAGAGCGTTGAGTTCAAGGGAATCGGGATCTGCCCATTTTGCTACGGGCACGAATCGCGGACGCCGCCCGAGGTTCTGCAGTATGGACGCAACGGGAGCGGTCCGAACACGCCGGGCTGGCAAGTGCGCGTGGTGCCCAATAAATTTCCGGCGCTGGGCATCGAGGGAGACCTGGACCGCGAAGGCGAAGGGCTCTTCGACCGCATGAACGGCGTCGGCGCGCACGAGGTGATCATCGAAACACCCGACCATCGCAGCACACTGGCAACGATGTCCGAAAAGCAGATTGAGGACGTACTCTGGGCCTTTCGCGACCGCATGCTGGACCTGAAAAACGACCGGCGCTTCCGCTACATTTTAATTTTCAAAAATCACGGGGAAGCCGCGGGCGCGTCGCTCGAGCACCCGCATTCGCAATTGATCGCCCTGCCAATCGTTCCCAAGCGCGTGCGCGAGGAGGTGGATAGTTCGCGTCACTATTTTTATGACAAGGAGCGCTGCATTTTCTGCGACATGATCCGGCAGGAGCAGGAATCGGGCGTGCGTGTAATCGGCCAGACGGATTTGTTCGTGACGCTGGCCCCCTACGCGCCTCGTTTCCCGTTCGAGATGTGGATTCTCCCCAGGCAGCACGCCTCGGCATTCGAGAATCACCAGAGCCTGATTTACGCCGGCCTCGCCAGGGTGCTCAAGGACAATCTCGCGCGCCTCGACCAGGTCCTCGACCGGCCGGCGTACAACCTGATGATTCACACTTCGCCCATCGGTGAGGAAACCAGCGAGCACTATCACTGGCATATCGAGATCATTCCCAAGCTCACCAAAGTGGCCGGCTTCGAATGGGGCACGGGCTTCTACATTTGCCCCACGCCGCCCGAGGAATCCGCGCGATTCATCCGCGAGGCCCAGCTCATTCCGGTAGCGCCGCTAAAGTAGGACAGGCGTTCAGACTGTCTGCCTTTGACGTTGTCAACCGGAGAAACCCGCGAAAACCGGAAGGAACCTCAACATGTTCAAACCATCTCGAATCCGCGCCTCTGCAATCCGCTACAGCGAATACAACCCTCCTCATCGCAAACTCCGCTGTTTCCAGGGTACTGTCCTAATCTGCAATTTTCTGTCTTTCGGAGGTCCGAGCTTCAGCTCGGACATTTCAGGCTCCGTTTTATTGTGGGCTTTAGCCCCTGAAACTTCAGGGGTTAAAACCCCCGATTCGATACACTTTTTTCGTCGGGGCTTAAGCCCGACCTCCGAACTCATAACCCCAAAACAGATTCGTCAATTTAGGACAATGCTGATTCCGGCGGCGACCTGACAAAGGCACGCCAGTTTCGCTATACTTCCTGATCCGGCGCGGTACCCAAGAGGCCTAAGGGAGAGGTCTGCAAAACCTCCATCCGTGGGTTCAAATCCCACCCGCGCCTCCATGAATTCGTCCATTTTTAAGCTGGTTTCAGAACCATCCCAAGAAATACCGATTTCATGTTGAAAGCGACTGGACTCCCGCAGAGATGCGGGATCGGCGGTAGCAGCTGAAGATCATCAACTGAAGACGCCCGCGCTCGTAGATGCGAGTGAGTTTCGTTCGCCGGGGTGCAGAAGTAACGCCCAATCCAGACCCTTCGAAGACGCGAAGGGTCTTCCACCCGGAAAAGCGAAACCGTAACCCGGCGTGGACGTTCAACAGTTGTATCATTCCGCCATGTCCATCGGAGAGCTATTGCTAATCATCATCGCTGTGTCGAGTCTCACGCTCCCGTCAACATACCGAATCGCTGTGAACCAAGCCAGTTTTCTACTTCGCGTATCGTCTTCGCGTAGAAGTTAATGGGGCTTTTCCTCCCGCGCAAACGGTCAACGGTAGCGAAGCTTTAGAAAAAGAATGGCCAGCGAAAATGCGAGTGTCACCACGTTGGCGAACAAAACAGACCGGTTGTTGAGCATCAATCCGTAGGTAGCCCAGAGCGCCGTGCCCAGCGTAAACACGCTCTGCGTGATCAGTGAGATGCCTTCGGTTCGTTTTTCGCGAATGATTTTCACGGATTGCGGAAGCCAGCACAGCGTCGTGCACGCCGCCGCCACGCCTCCCACACTATCAAGCCATCCAGGCATGCTCACTCCAATCTGATCGCCGCTCCGATTCTTGCAGGCTGCCGCAGAGGGAACTCGCGGCTTCCGAAACCGTCCATTCATGCTAACGCAAAGATGGAAAGAGTACGGCGCCGTCCACAGGCGGAATTTCCATGCGGTCCAGGCGTGGCTGCGGAGAATTGCGGGTCGTGGCCGCCAGCAGCAAACTTCAACCTCGATATCGAACCTGAGGAATACAGCGCGAATCAAATCGGCACGCCCCAGCCCAATTCGGAACTAGAAATTTAAAAGGCCCGCTCTCGGTACGGTCCCTATCTCGCCAGCCAGTGAAACAAAATAGGTTAGGGCGCTACCGGTGCCCGCCATTTGGTCCATGCAGTGCAAATGGATGCTGGGAAATGCTGGGTGACCTGTGCGCGATCGGACTCCAACGTCCAGAAGGCGCGGAAATCAAATTCGCTGCCCGGAAAACGGAGCAGAACCTGGGCTGAGCGGCTACGCATAGCAGTCAATCGAATCGATCGCCGGACGCGGCGGATGGGCGGTGAATTGGAAGTCCTAATCAACGTGCGAGTTCAGCCCGATTGTAAACGGCTGCAGGACGCGACGACACCCGGGATTTGGCCGCGCGCACATCTTTCCGCGATCGTTTCGAGGCGACTTCGTGAGAGCGCGCGAACGCGGAGATTCCTGAGCGCCATCGCGCTGTTGCTGGCGGCGTATTTCCCTGTCGCCGATCGGGCCACGTCCGCCGACCGGGCCCCCACGGAATATCAGGTAAAAGCGGCCTATCTGTTCAACTTCCTGAAGTTTGTGGAATGGCCTGACGACACCGGCGCGGAGACCCATGGAAAGTGGGTGATTGGGTTTCTCGGCGACACTCCCATTGGCGACGAACTGACGCGGATCGTCGAAGGAAAAAATGTGCTGGGGCGCGACTTGCAAGTCAGGAAACTGCGCGCCTCGGACAACCTGCGCGACTGCAACATTTTATTTATCAGCGACTCGGAAAAACGGAACCTGCCTCCCATTCTCGCGGGGCTGCGCGGATCGAGCGTCCTGACCGTCGGGGACATGGATAACTTTCTTGGCGAGGGCGGAATGATCCAGTTTGTGGTGGAGGATTCGCGCGTGCGGCTGGCCATCGACGTGGCCGCCACGGGCCGGGCGCGCTTGAAAGTCAGCTCGAAGATGCTGGCTCTGGCGCGCATCGTGACCGGAGCCGAACGAGGCGCGAACAACTAAATGTCGTGGAAACGCAAACTTTCGCTGCGGCGCAAGCTCACCTTGGTGATCACGATCAACACGTTCGTGGCCCTGTGCGTGGCCGGAGTCGGGTTCGCGGAATACGGAGTCCATCGGTTCAAGGAGCTGCGCCTCGAGGACTTGAACGCCCTGGCAAACATTCTGGGAACCAACAGCACGGCCCCGCTGGCGTTCAAGGATCCGGGCGCCGCGGAGGACATCCTGCATGCGCTGACGGCCAAGCCGCACATCTTGTCCGCGGTGATTTACGATCGCGAAGGGCGGCCCTTCGCGATTTACCGTCGCGGCGGCTTGAAGGAGCGATGGTCGGCGCTTTCCGTGGAAAACGATTCCAGCCGATTTACTTCCAGCCGGGTCCTGATCTTCCAAGCCATCTTTTTTCAGGGCGAGAAAGTTGGGACCGTGTTCCTCGAGGGGGACACCGCCGAATACAAGCAGCTTTTGGTCGGCTATCTGGTTTTCTTCGCACTGATCGTTGCGGCCGTTTCCCTGGGGGCTTTCGCCATGGCCGGCCGCCTGCAACGGCCGATCTCCAATCCGATCTTGGAGCTGGCCTGGACCGCGAAGATGGTTTCCAGGACGCGGGATTATTCCATCCGGGCGGGGAAGCGCTCGGAGGACGAGGTCGGCGTGCTGATCGACGGGTTCAACGCAATGCTCGATCAGATCCAGAACCGCGACAGCGAGTTGCGGCACGCCCGCGAGGATCTGGAGCACCGCGTCGATGAGCGCACCACCGAATTGGAGCAGGAAATCGCCGACCGCCAGCGCGCTCAGGAAGCGCTGCGTGAAAGCGAGGAGCGCACCCGTCTGCTGCTGGATTCCACGGCGGAAGCGATCTTCGGAATCGATCGGGAGGGCCGCTGCACGTTTTGCAATCCGTCCGCGCTTCGATTGCTGCGTTATGAAAAAACCGATGCGCTCCTGGGCGCCACGATGCACGACGTGATGCATCACTCGCACGCGGACGGCACTCCATATCCCAGAGCGGAGTGCAAGATCGCCGACGCGCTGCGACTCGGGCAGGGAATTCATTCCGATGAAGAAAGCTTTTGGCGCGCCGATGGAACCAGTTTTCCGGTGGAATACTGGGCATTTCCGATTCGCAAGGAGGGCGAAGCGGTGGGCGCGGTGGTCACGTTCCTGGACATCACCGGACGACGCCGGGCGCAAGGTGCCTTGCTTGAGGCAAAGGAGTCTGCCGAGGCGGGCAGCCGCGCCAAGAGCGAATTCCTGGCCAACATGAGCCACGAAATCCGCACGCCGATGAACGGCATCATCGGCATGACGGAACTGGCGCTCGATACCAGCCTTACAGCCGAGCAACGGGATTATCTCAATCTGGTCAAATCGTCCGCCGACAGCCTCTTGCACGTGATCAACGACATTTTGGATTTTTCCAAAATCGAAGCGGGCAAACTCGAACTGGAGACAACGGAGTTTGAGATTCGGGACCTGTTCCGGGACACGCTGAAGACCATGGCTCAGCGGGCCGACAAGAAACCGTTGGAGATGTGCGCGCGCGTCTCGCCTAAAGTGCCGATGGTTCTGCTCGGCGATCCCACGCGGTTGCGGCAGCTCGTTGTAAACCTGGTCGGCAACGCCATCAAGTTTACGGAAGAAGGATCGATCATCGTGGATGCGGAACTCGACGCCATCTCGGAGAACGAAGTGCGCCTGCACATTTCCGTCGCGGACACGGGGATGGGCATTCCCGTCGAAAAGCAGCAGGTGATCTTCGATTCCTTCGCTCAGGTCGATGGCTCGACGACCCGCCGTTTTGGCGGAACCGGCCTGGGCCTGACCATTTCCCGGCAAATCGCGGAGCTCATGGGCGGACGCATGTGGCTGGAAAGCGATGTTGGAAGAGGCAGCACCTTCCATTTCACCTGCAATTTCCAGAGAGCAAATACGCCCGCGTCAGAAGAGGAATGCATCGCCGGAAAAGTCCTGCCGGGACTCGACGTTCTGATTGCGGACAACAATTCTGTCAATCTGCAAATTCTCTCGGAAATCGCAGGGAGCTGGCATATGAATCCGACCGTGGTGAATGGCGGGGCTGCAGCGCTGGCGCATATGGAGGCTGCGCGGAGAGCGGGCCATCCATATCCAATCGTATTGCTTGACGCCCTCATGCCCAAAGTCGACGGGTTTCAGGTGGTGGAGTGCATTCATTCGGACCCAGGGCTCGCGGGCGCGGTCATCATGATGATTTCAGCGGGCCGGCGCCTGGTGGATTCGGCGCGGTGCCGCGAACTCGGCGTGAAACACTGCCTGACCAAACCTGTGGGTCAATCCGAACTTCTTGACGCCATTTTTTCGGCGTTAGGTCTGGTCGCCATCGAGGAACGAATGCTCGAGGCTTCGGCGCCGGTCCCGGAAAAAACCAAGGGGCGGCCGCTCAACATACTGCTCGCCGAAGACAATCCCGTGAACCAGAAACTAGCCACGCGCCTTCTGGAAAAAGCAGGCCATCGCGTCACGCTGGCGACCACTGGCCGGGAGGCGGTTACCGCCTGGGAAAATGCCGGCCCCGCTGCATTCGACCTCCTGCTCATGGATATCCAGATGCCAGAGATGGACGGGATGGAAGCAACGAATTCGATCCGCCGCAGTGAAAACAATTCCGGGAGCAGCATACCGATCATAGCGATGACGGCACACGCCATCCGGGGCGACAAGGAAAGGTATCTGGCCGGCGGAATGGACGGGTACGTTTCGAAGCCGATCAGTCCGGCTGAGCTTTTTGCCGAAATCGAGCGCTGTGTGCTTGGAACCGTAGATAGCAGTGCGATGACCGCACAGGTTGAAACCACAGGCGAGCAATTCGATCCTATCTCACTGCTGGAACGCGTCGAAGGCGATCAGGAATTGCTCGCCGAAATGGTCCATCTGTTTCAGGAAGACGCGCCGAAGCTGCTCGCCGCGATACGCGGTGCCCTCAAGCACGGCGACATGGACGTCGTTGAACGCACGGCCCATTCCATCAAAGGCGCGGCGGGCAACCTCTCCGCAAAAGCTCTAGCGGACGCGGCGCAGCGACTCGAAACAGATGCAAAGAACAAAGATATGGAATCTGCAAGGAGCAGCATGGCGGAAGTCGAACGGGCCCTCAGCCGTCTGCTCCCGGCGCTCCCCGGGCGCCGCGAGGGAGTTTCGAAATGAGGATACTCATTGCGGACGACGAGTCGCTGTCACGGCGAATGCTGCAAGCCCTGCTCCTGAAGTGGGGATTCGACGTTCTCACGGCGGAAGATGGCGCCGCCGCCTGGGAATATTTGAAGGCTCCGGACGCTCCGCGTATCGCTCTGCTCGATTGGATGATGCCCGGCCGGAACGGAGTCGATGTCTGCCGTGCGCTGCGCAAGCTGCGCCCCGAACCTTACACCTACCTTCTTTTGCTGACGGCGAAAGACGCCAAGGAAAGCGTGGTCGAAGGCCTGGAGTCCGGCGCCGACGATTACTTGACGAAGCCGTTCAATCCCCAGGAACTGAGAGCGAGGCTTCGGGTGGGATCGCGCCTGCTTGAATTGGAAGATAGGCTGGTGCAGGCTCGCGAGTCCATGCGCTTTAAAGCCACGCATGACATTCTGACGGGGCTTTGGAATCGCGGGGCGATTCTGGAAACTCTGGAAAGGGAAACGTGGCGCTCCCGGCGGGAGGGCGCTGCACTCGGCGTGCTGATCGCCGACCTGGACCACTTCAAGTCCGTCAACGACAAATACGGACATTTGGCGGGAGACACCGTGCTGCGGGAAGTCACCAGAAGAATGCAGAGCGACGTCCGGCCGTATGACGCCGTGGGCCGATACGGAGGAGAAGAGTTCTTGATTGTGTTGCCCGGGTGCAGCGGGGTCCAGACGCGGGACAAGGCCGAACGCCTCCGGGAAGCAATCCTCCGGGAGCCCGTCGCCACGCCGGCGGGCGTTTTGACTCTCACCATTAGCATCGGTGGGGTAAGCACCGCTGACTGGCCGCGGGATTCGGCGAACCAGATCCTGCAGATGGCCGATTCGGCGCTTTATCTCGCCAAAGAAGCCGGAAGGAATCGCACGGTAATGGCCGGAGAGACCGAACACCAGGCGGCCCAGCAGCATTCGCTGGAGCTCGCCTCGCATGGCGCGCGCGAGCACTGACGAACTTCGTTGCTCGCGGCCTCAGGAGTTCGAACGCGCGGCGAAACCCTGCAGCGCTTCATTCCCCACGATCTCCACGCGCTGCACTCCGCCCCATCGAATGTGTTCCTGCTCGAAGCGGTTTTGAATCCTGCGGCGCAATTCGCGCGCGGCGTCGTCCTGCCGGCCGGGGACAGTTCGAAGTTGCAAGCGCAGGGTGGCTCCCGCAGGGCCGAAGGATTCCACCCCTAGTGTCCTCGGGCCTTCGACCAGGACCGGAGACCAGGACGCGTCGCTCCGAAGGTCGGTGCACACGCGTTCGAGCGCGGCAAGCGCCATATCGGACGAGGATTCCTGCGGAATGGAAATGTCGACGAACACCTGGCCCCAGTCGCGGCTGAGGTTTGAGACCTGGCTGATTTCTCCGTTGGGGATGGTGACCACCGCGCCCTGCACATCGCGGATCACGGTGCGGCGCAGCGTTACGTGCTCCACGCGTCCGATGACCGTTCCCACACGCACGACTTCTCCAACCACGAATTGGTCTTCGACAATAATAAAAAATCCGTTGATCAGGTCGCGAACCAGATGCTGCGCGCCGAAACCGATCGCCAGACTCGCGAGGCCCGCGGCCGCTGCGATTGGCGTAACGTTGAAGCCGAATTCCGGCAACGCCGTGAGGATCGCGCCAATGATGATCACAGCGGTTCCCGCGCTATAGAGCAACCCGGCCAGGGTTTTCACGTGTTGCTCGCGCATCCGCGCGATTCGGCCGATGCCCTCGGCCCCGGCGGCGGGGATCAGCCGGCGCGTCAGCGAACGCAGCAACCGGTTCAAGATCAGCGCGATCACCACGATCGTGGCGATGCGCATGCCGTGCGCGGCCGCAATATCCGTCCATTTGAATACGATTGGGTTCATAATATGCGGCGCTGATTATAGCACTGTGGGATTCGCCAAAAGATGAGCTAAGGCAGCCGCGCGGGCTGCCGCAGGAGAATCCGATGAAAACCGGACGCAGATTCTTCCTTTCGGGCATGGCTGCGACTCTTGCCGGAACGCGAGCGCTTCTAGCCCAGCCGCAAGGGCACGATCTGCCTTCGCGGATTCCGCAAATACCCGATGCCAGCAGCCCGGACGGCAGGGATGACATGCCGCAGCCTCCCGCGGCAAGTCCAAAAGAGCAACTCAAGGAAACCCAGAAAGCGCTAAGGAAAGATGTGGACCGATTGCTGCAATTGGCCCAGGAATTCAAGCAAGAATCGGACAAGACCCCCGAGACCGATGTTTTATCTCTTTCGCTGGTCAAAAAAGCGGAAGACATTGAAAAGCTGGCCCGCCAGATCAGAGACTTGATTCGCGCAAGTTGAAGTCCCGCGGTGGAACACCGCGGTGGAACATCCGCTGGCAAATCCTCTGTCCTCGCTGCTTCGCCCACCTGACCGTCGTGCGATAGTTTGTGATCGCCGTCACGAGCAGCTGTGACGCCCGGCATGGCCGGATCAGCCGAGTTCTCTTCTAATATAAAAGAGGTAAAGCGAGTCCGCATCGGGTAAACGCGCGGGGGCGGCTGAGAAGCATTGTGGATTTCGGCACTGCGGCCCGCGGATGAGCGGCGGATGAGGAGGTGCGATGCAAACCCAACATTTTCTGTTCATCGGAGATCCAGGGCCAGCTGCGAAGGCCAGAACGCACATGATTCTCCCGCGACCTAAAATCGAGCCGCTGCATGAGGTATTCGCGGAAGCCATGCTGGAAGATAGCTCCGTGCGCCAGCGGCGCAACCCTTTGGAGTGGCTGGCCTCCTACGGCGTGCACATTGCGATCCTTGCAGTGCTCTTGATCTTGCCGCTCTATTTCACCACCGGTCTTAATTTGCAGAAGTTCAACCTCAGCTACCTCGCTCCGCCTGCGCCCGTGGCGTCACCTCCGCCACCGACGATGGCGTCAGCCGCGAACCGGCCCTCTCGAGTCGTACCTCAGCGCGTCTATACGCCAGGAAAACTGACGGGCCCGACGTTCATCCCGAAAGTCGTTGCGATCACGCCCGGCAATTTGGGCGCGCCTCCGGATGAAGCGCTGACGGGAATTGCCGGCGGAGTGCCGGGGGGAGTCCCCGGAGGCGTAGTCGGTGGTTCGATCGGCGGCGTGCTGGGGGGCGTGTTGAATGGTGTGGCGCCGCCTGCGCCGCCGGTTGCTGCGGCGACGGGGCCGAAGTCGCCGGTCCGAGTGGGCGGCGAAGTGAAGCAGCCGCGCCTGATCTATGGGCCCGAACCCGAGTACCCAATTTTAGCCCGGCAGTCCCGCCTTTCCGGAGTTGTGATCATTGAAGCGGTCATTGACGAACACGGCGACGTCAAGGGCATGCGCGTGATCAGCGGGCATCCCTTGCTGGTTCCCGCGGCATTGAGCGCCGTTTCGAAAAGAAAATATGAGCCGACAATCCTGGATGGTGAGCCCACGCCGATCGATTTGCGGGTGGAAATCAGCTTCAGCTTTTCGTGATTCAGCGCCGGCACCGGAACGAGGCCGTAACTTGCGATTAGCAACGCAATGACGGACTCATAAATTCAGGAGATTTTTTCGGCACACCGGCGACGCAGGCCGCTCCAAAGCTTTCATCACTGCCCAACCGGCGCCTCGAAGTGCACCACGCAGAGCCATCTTCCATTTTCCTTAACAAAGACGTTCACAAATTTTCGCGAGCCGCTCGAGGCGTTTCCCTTGTAGACGACGTTGGTCTTGCTTAATCCTGTCACGATGCCCGTATTGCCGTGGACCACGACCTGAACATTGTCGTGTCTAAAGGACGTCTGGAAAGACAAGTTCCTGGACTTGATGTCGGCAAGGTGCTCCGCCTTCGTCAGAGTCACGCCGCGCCAATTTGTGTAGACCAAGTCGTCGGCGTCGATTCGGTCCAGAGCGGCAACGTCGCCTGAGGCCAGCGCCTGCTCCCTTTGCTCGGATACCTTGAGTATTTCGTCTTTGAGCTCGGCGTCCACTGCTGCTGCTTTGACCTTATAGGCCGCCAGGCCAAACACAAACAGGATCGACAGCGAAAACACAATTCGAAGACGCTTCATAATGGGACCGCTCCTTTTAGATTACGCGTGAGTGTCGCGATTGGATCGCGAGCATGCTTGAAACTGCGTCCGGCTTCGGAAGTCAGCCGGGGGTCGCCCGGATAGCGTCGCGCTTGCATCGCCTCAGTTACGCCAGCATTTTCCCGAAATTCCCGCGTTTGAACAAGCAGGGAGCCGCTATTGAATCGGCAGCCAACCCTTGCAATCTGATGCGGTGAGGGGGGCTTCCCAGGGCGCGCCGGACTTGACGTGGATGACTCCGTCCGAGGTGGAGCAGAAGTTGCGCATGCCGGTGCTGGCGCTGACCGGGACGGCAAGAAGGACGTATTCCTGGCAGCGGCGCTGGGTGCAGGTGGCGGCCAACTTGAAGCGGAATCCGCCCTTGACGCACCAGCCGTCCGAGTTGCAGGGTTCGCTGGTTAGCGAAGAGGGCAGCAGGATTGCGTGGTCCGCGGATTGGGCGAGGGTTCCACCCGGATCTGGCCCGAGCGTCCCCAGGTTAGCTGCGTACCCCCTCTGCGGGTAGCTTGTTTTGTAAATCGCCTGCGCGGTGTTGATCGTTCGCACCGAGCTGACAGCGCCCGCTTCGTTTGCGGCCATCTTAGAACGGATCAGATTCGGAATGGCGACGGCGGCCACGATCAACGCCGCTCCGGCGTTAAACGTCGACCTCGAACTCATTTCACGGATGGAAGAATCCTCGCCATAGATCCATGCGGCCGAGGGACTCGAATCCTTGCGGCCCGCTGCGATGGAATCCGCCACACGCGGCGCGAAGTTCCTCATCTGCATCGCCGCCACCGCCACCGGATCTTCATAGAGCAATCCTGAGGCGTTCAGCGACTGGCCGGGCGGGACCGATGCCATAAGCTTCGTGGATTTTGCGAGCGATCCGCCGGAGCGGTGCAATTCAATCGACTTGGCAATCGCCTCCCGGCTCGAGCCGACGATCATGTGCCCGTCCACAAGCGCGTAGGTGAGAGACATTAGCGTTTTCGGCGTGGGAATGCGAAGCGAGTAGTAGGCCACTCCGCCTTCATCGTCGCGGCGCGTCGCATAATTCGCGGCGGTCATGAGCGTGTTCAGGGTGCGTTGCAGATGGTCGGTGTCCTTGACGCCGAGGATGACTCTCCACTCGGGCTTGGGCGGAGCGGCGCTGTCCAGCTCCACAGTAATGTCGCCCAACAACAGGCCGAGCAAATCGGCCTTCACGTTGAGATGCAGGGCCTGTTCGAACATTGGAAGCGGCGCGAACAGATTCGGATTCGAAAGGCTGACGAGGCCGTTTACATCGTCGAAAATTTGCGCCGGATTTGAAAGAACCAGACTGGCCGACAGGATGGCGTCGGGCGAGACGAAGTCCAGACTGTCCAGCGGTCTCGATTTTGCGAGCCACGCCGCGGCGCCTCTCCGCGGACCGTTGAAACTCAGTTCGAATTGGCCGACCGACTTGCCGTCCACGCGCCGCTTTTCCCAGACGAGGTATTTCACGTCGGCGAAGCCGCTGTGCTGGAACGCCGCGTTCTGTTTCGTCGCGGGAGGGACCTGATCGATAAATCCCTGCAAATCCGCCGCGCCCACGGCGACCACGCCGTCCCGATACTCCCGCGCGATCCGCTTGCCGAAAGGAGTCGCGGCAAACTCGCGGCTCGGATGATCGAGGCGCAAGCTGAAGCTGCGAAGCGTGGCCGGATTTTGCGCGACAACGACAAAATCCGGGCGTACGAGAATGACGGCCTGCTGCGAAGCGCCATTGTCGACAGTGGCGGCAAGCTCCTGCGGATCGAACACGCGGATTTGCGGTTTCGCGGTGCCGGCCAGGTCCTGAAACATCTGCTGAAGAAATTTTTTCAGGCCCGGCTTGCGGACCTCCGCGAAGAGGACGAAGCTGGGCTGCTTGCCGTTCGCGGCGCCCGAAACGACGATTTCCTCGCCCAGGAAATCGTTGAGTTCGGAGAATTTCTCCAGCGCGACCTCCATCTTGGGACCCATCGTGGCCATCTCTCCCTGATGCCAGGAGTCGCGAAATGCCGCGTTGGCCTGCAGTTCCTGGCGGAGAATCTTCACGGCCTGATCGGCTGCCTGGCCGTAGTTCGGAAATGCGACACAAAACATCGTCGAGGCAGGCAGGAGGGGCAAGAGCCGGCTATCGCTTCTGGGACCCGGGTATTGGATGTCGTGCTGGAACCGGCTGATGAGATTGCCGACTTCCTTCAGCAATTCGGGATTCTTGCTTAAGGCGTCAGCGACGGGCGGCCGCGATTGCGGCACCGCCGGAGCCTTCTGAATGCCGACCTGAGCCCCGGACACCGAGGCGGCCAAAAAAATCGTGGCGAAAATAGCGAAAAATCGAACGATAGGGCGCATTGCCCGTGGGGATACTCGCATGGGACTCGTCTCCGTGCTGCCGCGACCTGTACCTGATTCAGTTTAGACGTGTATCTCGGGGTTGACTTGAGAACGCGAGGCCGAGGTAACGCAATGGTAATCAGAGGCGATCACAACACGGAAGTCGCCACGGTCCGATAAACGGACTTCTCAACGAGTGGCAACTGGAAACGCCAAAACGCCATTTACCGATAAGTTCGCGTGACGAAGTCAATCTGCCGGTTGTAATCGTTCTTTGTAGATAATTGTGTTTGTCAGTTTCCATTCCGGATGCGCTGCCCCAAGTGCCAATTCGATCATCCGTTGCAGACGACCGAGTGTCTGAAGTGCGGAATTGTTTTCTCGAAGTACAAGCCTCCGGTCGATGCTTCGGGGATTCCCGGGCTTTCCGGAGCAGTCGCCAAAGAGCCCGGCGCGGCAGCGCCCGCAAAACAAGCTGATGAGAGAATGGCCGCGGCCGTGGTCTCGTCCGTTGTTGCATCTCTGGATCGGGCGCTGTCCCCTGACGCGGATAACTCGGCCGCCGCGATCCGAAAAGAGACTGCCACCGAATTCAAGTACCGGCTGCTCGCGCTGCCGCTGGCATTGCTTGCGGCGCGTTTCGTGGCGGGCACGAGCCTGCGGGTCGCGGCAGGCATGCTCGCAATGGTGCTGCACGAGAGCGGGCACGCCATCACGGCGTGGCTGACGGGTCGCTGGGCAGTGCCCATGCTGTGGGTCACCATGCACGGCGATGAGCGGTCCTGGTCCATCGTTCTGCTTCTGACGGCCGCGATCATCTTTGGCGGATTTCTGGCGTGGAAGATGGAGCGGTGGGGATGGGTTTGTGCCGCCGGCGCGCTGCTTATCCTGCAAATCGTCATTCTAAGCGCGCACCATGACGAAGCCTTGATCGTTTTTGGCGGGGACGGCGGCGCAATGGTCCTGGCCACGATCCTGATGGCGACGTTTTACGCGCCCCGTGAGAGCGCGCTCTATCGGAATTGGGGCCTCCGTTGGGGATTGTTGGCGATCGGAGCGCTGACCTTTATGTACGTTTACCGTTTATGGTCCGGGCCGTTTGAAAATATTCCGTTCGGGGAGATCGAGGGAGTAAATCTTTCTGACCCCAGCCTGCTCACCCAAATGTATGGATGGAACGTTGGACAGCTGATCGATCGCTACGTTCTGCTGGGCAGGGTCTGCTTTGTGATCCTATTCGGCCTGTACGTCTGGGGGCTGGTTTCCGCATATCTGGAAATGCGTTCTCCAGGAACGTTGCGGTGGCCCGTGGTAACCCTGTCCCGCATGCCGCTACAGCCTCAGAACGCGGCCACCAGAGGCCCGCTGGCGCACGATCCGGGCGATGATGGCACGATGGCATCGGGACATCGTGCGCCGTGGCCAAACCACAAAAAGCCAGTTACCGAGAAGCCGACTTCCATGATAGGTCTTTGTCAAGAGGACAAAAACTCCTCCGACGCGCTCGGGAGGAGCGCGGGTGCGGTTTCTGTGAACTTCCTCAGCTCGCCCGGTTGCCTCGCGGCAGTGGTTCCTCTTCGTTCTAGAACCAGACTTCCATTTGCTGGCGCAGTGATTCTCATTGCCCAGAAGATTGAGTTGATGTACTCCTGCCAGCCTCGAAACTTATCAATGGGAGCATCGGGAGCATTCACTCCTTCGCCCAGTCGGCTTACGGCGAGACCTGGCAGGCGGCGCGCTGAATAAAATTCTTTCTATTCCGCAAGCCTACGCAGCAGTGCGGTTTTCGTTTTTCACTACCAGAAAGCCTTTCTCACGTCGATCGACGGCAACCAGGTATGCCACCAGCTTGCGCGCCACAGCGAGAGTTGCACGATTCGCATTGCCTTTCTGTTTCTCTCGATCATAGAGGGCCGCCAAGTCCGAGCTGATTCGTGGAGCCATCTTCGCTGCTTCGATCAGTGTCGTCTGCAGGTGTTTGTTGCGCTGCTTAGACAACGGCGTGCGTTGCACGGTGTTGCCGGTGCTTCTCTCCGCTCCACACAGCCCGCAGTAGCTAATCGCTTTCTTGATGGACGAGAGGCGCTGTACATCACCGACCTCCAGTGCCCAGGTCAGCGCCGTGATCGGACCGACGGCGGGAATGGTCATCAAGCGCTCCACACGTTCCCTCAACAACGAATCTCGTTCCAGCGAGCGCACCAGGGCACTCTCGGTGCGCTGCAAACGCACCACTGTCTCGCGACATACACGTAGCAGTGAGCACAGTCCTTCATCAACGTCGGGGTTCGTCGCCAGCAGCTCGCGAAAGTAACCGGCCTGGTGCAGCTTCTGCTTGTTATAGCTCACCCCGGCCGCCATCAGCAGGACCGCAATCTTATTCTTCATCTGAACCATCTGCCGGACAAGCAAGTTCCGGTACCGCAGTGTACGTCGCCGTTCGCGAATCTCGGTCGAAGCCATGTAGCACTCCGGCAAAAAATCACATCGCAAACAATCGCAGATCTTCCGGGCATCGATGCGGTCATTCTTCTTTTTCGCTGCGGCGATGGCGCGCAGCATTAGAGGGTGGGCCACCTTCAGCGCGGCCGCATGCGGCTTGAGGTGATCGTAAATCCAGCCGCTAAACAGTGTCGCTTCCATCGCTGCAGTCCATGGCTGCGGAAGCGTCTTCAACCAGCAATCCAGGTCCAAACGCGTGGCGGGAATCGATCCTTCAGAATGAATCTTGCCGCTGCTGTCTTTCACGCAGTAGCTGATCATTCGCTTGTGCACATCCAGCCCAATGTAATACATAGATTCCATGGGGGAGCCTCCTTGGTGTATCTGAATCAGCCGGTGCTGAGTTCAGTCTTTGTACACCAAACGCTCCTCCCTCGACCTATACATTCAAACTTATCATGACTTGGTGTGAAGCGATGGACGACAGCAATTTAGGATTCGACAAACTTGATCCGATTGTCGGGAACATTGGGTTGATTGGCGGTGTCTAAAAGCTACAGTGGTGTAACTCTCCAAAAATGCGCCTTCCGGGGACTTCTGTGCCTGTTCTTTCGCCATTTATGAGACGCGGTATCAGCTGGGTGGTAATGGCCTCGGGCGTCGTGTTTAGCTTCTTGGTTATTGTTCTAATCAGTATGGGGAATGCTCCAGACCTCAGTTTTCATACGCAGGATTATTGGCCAAGGTTTTGGGCAGCGTTTGCAGGAATTGTCCTTTGCGGGTTGATCTTTCTTTTAGGTTCATTCACTGCAATGCGCGACAGGCGGCGTGCCGCGCTTATCTTCTTTGTCAGCGTTCCAATCATAGCTTTCTGTCTGGCATTCGCCGGTGCTGGATATCTAGAGTGGCATTCTGACGGTGGCGGATATTTTGAGTCTCCGTTTATTTCGAGCGTCTTGTGGTTAGGTGTCTGCTTTTTCATTCCATTGTTGGTGCCTCTATTTGTTAAAAGACGCAGGCGCGCCATACTTCTATTCTTTATTTTGTCAGCCTTGGTTACGCCGGTGTTCGTCTTTTCGCGATGGACACGCTCCTTCTTGCCTGAACTTGCTGGTTGGACCGCTCTCTTCGTCGCATTTGGGTGGTTCTGGCTAAAAATCGACCGACTTCAATGGCCAACGATACTGGCGCGTGGGCACCAGCCCACGTGGCGGCGTGCTGCGAATGCGCTCCTAAGTTCAGTTGTGGTTTTTTGTCTCGATGTTGTGGTCATCTTCGGGCTTTCCGCGATCCGTTCTTCGCTCTGGAGCCCCGACTGCAGATCAAAGCAGCCCTTTACTCACGCTCTCAGAGCAAACCACGTAGTTTTCACGGTAAAAGCTGTGTTTGTCGGAAGATCGCTGGAATGGTTGCTACCAAACCCCAATAAACCTCGTGACTTTAAGAATCTACCAGTAGGAACCTGGGCCATCGGTGTTGTTCAGCAGCGATTTTGGGGGTTGCCGCGCTGGTGGCCCCGCCTCGTACTTTTGACGGATTATGTCTACTGGAAAGATCAGACATATTTCATTGACGGGCATCGGGAGAGCGGTGTGTTGACTCAATATCTTCCGGTCATAGGCGGCGAAATTTTGTGCAGCCGCACGAAGCCTATCCGCGACGCAATTGTCGACCTTCGTGTGCTGCAGGAATCGCCGCATCCGACCGGTGCTCAGCTGATCGGTTATGTGCGAGAACCAGAAGAGTTTGTGAGCACATTATCAGCTCCGCCAGTTCCACCACATTTGTCTGCAGGCGCACAAATTACGATCGACGGACCGATGGGTGTCAGGACTGTTACTACCGACGATTCAGGCATGTACGAATTGAATGATTTGCCTCCCGGCGACTACGTGCTGCAGTTGCTCGTGCAAAAGGGTCAGGTGTCAGGCGAATTTAGTCAAGAGGCGCAGCAAAAAATCCACCTGACTAGCGGCGAACTCGTCGAGAAAGACTTCAACGAATACTGGGACGGGCGGGTCGAGGGCCACATACGCGACGAATATGGGAATCCCGCCAACGTTTGGGTATCACTGCTGAGGGTGGACGGAAACCGAATGCCCGGTTTTGTTCGGAGCTTTTTGCAGACGAAAGGGGACGGCTCTTATCAGATGGGAAGGATTCCGCCAGGTCGCTACATATTGATGGTCGATCCCAATGGTCCTTGGGACGGATGGCCTTATGCTCCTCAATACTATCCAACGGGAGTTCGGTCCGAAGGGGCTAAAGTCCTCGTCTTGGGACAAGGCCAGCAGATAGCGGGAATCGACCTTAAAGTCCGTCGCCTCGTCCAGCGGACGATTCGGGTGCGGGTTGCGTGGTCAAACGGAAGCGCGGCAGCCGGTGTGGCTGCGTGCGCCGCCTACGAGAATACCGACAGTTACGAGAATAAGGAAACATGCACCTCTAACTCCGTGAACACCGATCAGAACGGACTTGCCGTCCTTCACTTGTACGGCGAATCTCGATTGCGTCTATCTGCCGAGACAGTAGTATATGGGCCGAAAGCCACGGTGTATTACGCAAGCGAGCCTGTGGACGCGGAGGTCGGCATGCTACCGGAGCACCTAGATCTCGTGCTGACTAGGAAAAAATAGAAGACTGAAAACCTTACAAGGAGTCGGGAGAGTCATTGCCCCTCGAATTAGAATCTGTTCTGGTAGCCAGTCAGGTCCACTAAAGCTATTTGCCATCTGTGAACGGAAGTAGCCGCGTACAACGCACTATTCAACAGGCCTGCCGCCTGGAGAATTGGACATCCAAAAGCAGAGAATTACTCCGCACCAATCCCAAGTCCTGTGAAACGCATTATAAAAGGGCGCCCCTTTGAAGTAGGGTTTGATCGTTCGCATCAATCCCAACAGCAAGGAGCGCCCTTATGAATGACACCAAGTATATTGGGTTGGATGTTCATCAAGCAACGATCTCGGTGGCGGTTCTGGATTCCTCCGGCAAGCTGATGATGGAAGCTGTTCTGGAAACGAAAGCGGAAACGATTCTCCAGTTTATTCGCGGGCTGCGCGGAACTTTGCGCGTGACTTTGGAAGAAGGAACTTGCGCGGCGTGGCTGCACGATGTGCTGAAGCCGCACGTGGCGCACGTGTTGGTGAGTGATCCGCGCAAGAACGCGCTGATCAAATCCGGGAACAAGAGTGACCGCATCGATGCCCGCAAGCTGGCCGACCTTTTGTACCTGGACAAGCTCCATCCGGTCTTTCACGGCGAAACAGGAAACCGGGCGCTGAAGGAATTGGCGCGCAGCTATCTGGCGCTGACGCGGGATACCACGCGGGTGATGAACCGCTTAAAAGCCCTGTATAGGAGTTGGGCGATTCCCTGCGCGGGGCAGCGCGTGTACGCACCGCGCTACCGCTCGGAGTGGCTCGCCAAGATCACCGAAGCGGGTGTGCACCGCCGCGCAGAGATCTACTACCACGAGTTCGATGCCTTGCGATCGTTGCGCGAGCAAGTGCGGCGAGACCTGTTGGCGGAAGGCCGCAAGCACAAGGCGATGAAATGGCTGCGGCAGATTCCTTCGATCGGACCGATCCGCGCGGCTCTGCTGATTGCTCTGATGCAAACGCCGCATCGCTTTCGCACCAAACGACAACTGTGGGCCTACTGTGGTTTGGCATTGAAGACTTCGAGCAGCGGAGAATACCAAATCGTGGAAGGCCGACTGAAACGCTCCAAGAAAATTCTGGCCATACGCGGGCTGAACACCAACCACAATCACGATCTGAAAAATATCTTCAAGGGCGCGGCAACCCGAGCCGCTGCCGTCCCTGGACCGTTGCAAGAATTTCACGCCGGTTTAGTCGGACGAGGAATGAAACCAACGATGGCGCGGCTCACTCTGGCGCGCAAGATCGCGGCGATTACTTTGATCGTTTGGAAGAAAGGAGTCGATTTCGACGCCGAACATCTGAAACAACAAGCAGCTTGAGCGCCTGTCGAGAGTCCATCCCGGATTCATCTCGGATAATGACCGGTTGGTTCTCCAGACGCTCTGGTTCGAGGGTGAGTATCCTTAAGGCCGTTAGGCGTGTGCCTCAGGCATGCAGTCTTTCGAGAAACCCTATGCCCCCTCGGATAACCAGAAAAAGCGATAGGCGAAAAGTCTCAGATAGAACTGTGGTTGGCCTTGCACAACCCGACTGCTTGTCTGCGTTGGGAACTGATCGGTATCGTTACGAAAGCAATATGAATCTGCGGAAAAGGAAAACTCGCAGAATCTCGTTTCATTACAGTGGGCTGGATGGCAAACACCTTGAGCTTTGCCGTCGCAGGGAGGTTTTTGTCTTGACATCTTCTTTTATAGAACGGCCTTACCGGTGACTGGCTTTTCCTGACCGCCCGTCTGTTGGCGCGTCTTGCTCCGTGGCATTTGACCCGGAACGCTTTCACGCGGGCCGCTGGGTTGCGGGGAGGACGGGCCATCGTGCCACGTGCGCCCATCCCTCAAAACCCGGCCACCACAGGCGCATGGCGAGCTTTTCGCGGCATTCCTGGACTTGGGGCACGGCCTGCCAGGGGGGAGCGGCGTAGGGCGGTTGTGACATAGTCTACTATCCCTCCAAAAGTCTACCAGTCAGTCTACCAGCACAAAAACACTTCCGCCATCGTTTTCGCCTATTCTCTAAAAACCCTTTGTTTTATTGGCTATAAGTGGTGCGGCTGGGGAGATTCGAACTCCCGACCTCGTGCTTCGGAGGCACGCGCTCTATCCATCTGAGCTACAGCCGCGCACTCCCTTTATATCATGCGTTCCGGCGGGCGCACATAGCTGTGCACAATATTGAAAGCGCCACGGGAGAAGCAGCAGACAGTACGAAATCCGAGCTCGCAGCGGGGAACTTAATTTCTTAAACTTCGACGAGCGTGGCGCTCAGGCGCAACTTGCCGGCGCGGACGGCGCGTTGCAGACCCTCTACGACGGCGGCATCGAACTTTGTATTGGCCAGGCTGGCGATGCGATTCATGGCGAATTCCAAATCCATCGCGGACTGATACGGGCGGTTGGTGGTCATGGCGTCGAGCGTGTCGGCGACGGCGATGATGCGGGCCATCAAAGGGATGTCATCGCCCTGCAAACCGTGCGGGTAGCCTTTACCGTCGACATGTTCGTGGTGCAGTTCGATCCCCGGCAGCATTTCCTTCAGCTGCGCGACCGGGCGCATGATGTTCGCGCCTTTCGAGGGATGCTGCTTCATCAATTCAAACTCTTCGGGGGTGAGCGCGCCGGGCTTTTTCAGCACGCGATCATCGACTCCGATTTTTCCGACGTCATGCAGCAGCGCTGAAATCCGGATTTTCTCGAGCTCGCTGGAAGCGAGCCCCAGCTGGTGCGCGATGATGATGGAATATTTGGCCACGCGCCCGGAATGGCCGCGCGTGTAGGGATCTTTTTCGTCGATGGCCGCGGCGAGCATGCGAATGGAGCCGAGGAAGAGCTCGTGGTTCTGGTCCGCAGCCTGCTTCAGCTGGATGACGAACTCCTCAATATCGCCGGCCATGTGATTAAAGGTCTCGGCCAGCTCGCTGATTTCGGCGGCGCCCTGCACGGGAGTACGTTGATGAAATTCTCCGCGGCTGATGGCCAGGGTCGATGCGGCCAGGGCCCGGATCGGCGTGCTGATGCCAACGGCAAACAAATAACCCAGGATGAGCGCCGCAAACGTGACCACCACGACGAACTTAAGCGCCTGCGCGTTCAGTTCCGTTACGCCGGCGTCCTCGCGCGCCTTGTCCAAGCCGCGAGTCGCCACCACCGCCCAGTCCAGATCCGGAATGGTGCTGTAGGTTCCGACCATCTCGGCCTTTTTTCCGTTATCGTCAATCTCGTAGCGGCGAAGCGTTTCGGTCGTCCGCAGTTCTTTCGGCAGCGTGGTGACTTGCATGACCACGGGCGAACTGCGCGCGTCCGAACCGGGCACAAATTCCTTCGTGTGTGGGTGGGCCACGATGTGCCCGCTGTGGTCCACGATGAACACGATGCGCCCGCGCACGCTGGTTTCCTGAAGCCGGCGAAGTATATCGTCCAGCGAAACGACCGCAGCGAGCATGCCGGAAAATTGATCGTTCACTTCGAGTGGCACGGCCATCACAAACGCGGGACGATTTTCAGGGCCGATTGCCAGCGGGTCGCTGCGAAACACTAGGGATTGCAGCGTGGTGGTAAATGCTCGTTGCAGCGCCTTGGCCACAAAGGGGTCCTGATCGGCCTGGAAATTTCCGGCGCCCGTGCCCTTGGCCTCTTTGCCCACTGCCGTCAGATACAAAATGTTTGGATTGCTGGCCACGAAATTTTCCAGCACTCGGGACACTTGGGGGGCGCTTTGGGTGCTGTCAATTTTGTCGATCAGGCCCGTAAGCGCCAGAATCTGGCGTTCACTGATCAGTTGCTGATAGAGGCTGGCGTCAAATTGCTGGATTTCTTCCGCCAGGGAGCGGGTGACCTCGGTTTGCTGGACGCTTTCCGTGTCGGTCAGTTTTGCCTGGCTAAGTTGCAGAACCTGCCGGTGATAGAGCGACAACGGCAACACGCTGACCAGCAGCATGGCGCCCAGCACCAGCCAGAGAATTCTGGGCCGGTGCGAAAATACCGATTTGAGGGCGCTGAGGTCCACGGCAGGTCTTTTCCAGTCAAGTCTATTTTACGTTTTGAGCGGGTTGGGCAGAAGGACGGAAACCGGGGTTGCTACGCATTAGCTAACTGGATGGGGAATTGTGGCTTGGGATGGCTTCGACGGCGTCGGTTGGATTTTGGGGAGGGCTCAAATCTAAACCGGGCAGGCTGAAAGCGCGTCCCGCTTTAGTGACCTTAGTTATTCTTGTTTCAGGCGGCGTTCCATCAGGTCGCGGATGGCATCGCGGGTGACGCGACCCTCGGTCAGGACGGAATGCACTTGCTCTGTAATGGGCATTTCGACTCCGGCGCGGCGGGCGAGTTCCAGCGTGGCGGCGGCCGTCCCGACGCCTTCGGCAATCTGGCGGGTAGCGCCCAGAATTTCACTCAGGTCGCGGCCTTTGCCAAGCTCGACTCCCACCGCGCGGTTCCGGCTAAGTTCGCCGGTAGCCGTGAGGATGAGATCGCCGACTCCGGCGAGGCCGGAAAGTGTTTCCCGGCGGCCGCCTAGGGAAACCGCCAAGCGCGTCATCTCGGCGAGGCCTCGAGTGATCAGCGCCGCGACTGTATTGGTTCCCAATTCCAAGCCCGTGCAGATTCCGGCGGCGATCGCGATGACGTTCTTGACCGCACCGGCAATTTCCGTGCCGATCAAATCGTCGTTGGTGTACAGCCGGAATCGCGGGCCGGAGAATTCTTCCTGAACTTCGGACGCCAGCTTGGGTTTTGCGGACGCGAGAACGACTGCGGTGGGATGCCCGGCGGCGACTTCGACCGCGAAACTCGGGCCGGAGAGGCCAGCTACGCGTGAAGCGGAGTGCGGCCCAAGTTCTTCGGCGATGACTTCGCTGATGCGCTGGTGCGTGGCAGGTTCCAGGCCCTTGGTCGCGCTGACGAAGATCGAACCCGGCGGCACGAACGGACGCATGGCGCGATAAATCGAACGCGCGTGAGCGGACGGCATCACGCCCAGAACAATGTTGGCTTCGGCAAGCGCATGTTCGAGGCTGGCGGTGACCTGGAGGTCAGGCGGCAATGCAAACCCGGGCAAATAAATCTCGTTGACTCTTCTCGCGCTGAGGACTTCGACGACGTCCGCGCTATGCGCCCACAACGCCACGCGGTGCGCGCGAGAAGATCGCGACAACGCCATGGACAGCGCCGTTCCCCAGCTTCCCCCACCGATGATAGCAATCTTCTTCATGTTTTTTTTCGGTTCAGTTCTATGCGGGGCTCGGTGCCCGCGAGAAGACGCTCGATATTGTCACGATGCTTTACGATGACCACGACAGCGGCGACGAGCGTGGCGACCGAAACCGCAGTCGGAGGAGCGTGGCCCGGGGCATACAACAGGTAGACCAGAAGCGGCAAGGCAGCCGCAGCGGAAATCGAAGCGAGTGACACGTATCTCCAAAACAGCGCAACCAGAAGGAAAAGCGCGACGGCCACCACAAGCGCAGGCCAGCAGAGGGCCAGAAAAACGCCCAGCCCCGTGGCCACGCCCTTGCCGCCCTCAAATTTCAGCCACACGGGAAAGACGTGTCCGAGGATCGCCGCCAAGCCTGCGTACATCATGAAGCGGATATTGCCTCCCGTGAAATGCGCCGTGAGCCACACGGCCAGGAAACCTTTGGCCGCGTCGAGAAGCAAGGTCGCGACGCCGACGGGCCACCCTGACGCGCGCGCGACGTTCGTGGCGCCGATGTTTCCGCTTCCGATAAAGCGAATGTCGCCGCCACCGGTTGCACGCACCAGCAGGTAACCGAACGGGATTGAGCCGAGCAGGTAGCCCAGCGCGGTAAATTCCCACTGGGTTGCGGCGCCAGCCGCCATTTCCAGGTTCACGCGGATGTTCTCCCTGAGAAGGAAAAAGTCGACAGCCGAGTATATTCCGCGCCGCCGCGTTTCAGAACGCTTTGGTACAAATGAAATTCCTGCGCGAGGGAGCGGCCAAATTCAACGGGGCCGGCTTTTTGGATGGCGGCATGAAGCGCATCCAGCCCGCGCGGCGATTCGAACCGGGCGAGCGTCAGATGAAGAGAGAACGCGCGGTCTTCTTTCGGAATGCCTAAGGGAGCGAGCGCGATATCGACCGCGTCGGCAAGCGCGGCGAGTTCGTGGCCGGCCTCTACTCCGGCCCAAAGAACGCGCGGGCGGCGCTCATTGGGAAAAAATCCGAGACCGCGAAAATCTACGGAGATCGGCGCGCGCGGGGGAATGGCGGCCAGCCCCGATTTAATTGCTTCCGCTTTTTCCGGAGGGGTTTCGCCGATGAATTTTAGTGTGACATGGACGCCTTCGACACGCACCCAGCGCGCGTTTTGGCACAAGGGGCGCAGCCGGGCGATGAGCACGCCAATGGCGGAGCGCACGTCTTCAGGAATATCCATAGCGACGAAAAGGCGCATGCGTCAATTCCGTTCAGCTTGAAGAAAATTTCGATCCGCTGCACCGTGGCGCGATTGCTTACGCTTCTTGAGTGGCACGGCTTACCGGCGGTTGATTGGTTTTGAACAAGAATCTAAACCATACTGGCTGAAGCCTGTCCTACTTTCCTGCGTACAGAAAATATCGGCGCACCAGGTCCAGCGCCGTCTGCGAGGCTTGCCAGCGGATGCGGTCTCGCTCGCCGGGATAGTGAACGCCGCGCTCCTTGCTGCCCGACGCGTCGGCGATCGCCACATGCACGGTGCCAACCGGTTTTTCCGGACTGCCTCCGGTGGGCCCGGCTACGCCGGTGATACCGACGCCCAGCGTCGCGCCCGTGCGGCGGCGGATTCCATCGGCCAAGGCGATAGCAACTTCGCTGCTGACCGCGCCGCGCGATTCGATGATTTCCGCGGGGACGTCCACCCAGGCGGACTTCAGTGTGTTGCTATAGGAGACGACGCCGCCGAGAAAATAAGCGGAGCTGCCGGAGATGCGGGTGAGCCTCTCGGCGAGCAGTCCGCCGGTGCAGCTTTCCGCCGTGGCAATCGTCGCATGCCGGATCGCAAGTTCGCGGCCCACGACTTCTTCCATCGATTCGCCGGTGGTGGTGAACACGGCTTCGCCCAGCGCCAGCACGATGCTTTCCTGGATGTCTTGCAGCTGGCGCTCGGCGGCGGGGATATCGCTTGACCAGATGCGGAGGTGAATCTGAATTTCGCCCGGCGCAGTGAGAATGGTTGTTTGTACATCGTCATGGCGCATATAGATGGGCGCTATGCGCTGATCGACATCGGATTCGCCCATGCCCGCGACGCGAAGCTCGCGCCCGGCGAGGCGCACGCCCGTTGCAAGCCGTGCCAGGCGCGGCTGGACTTGCGCGGCGTACATGGCTTTCAGTTCGTGCGGCGGGCCGGGAAGCAGGATGACGATGCGGCCGCCCGCTTCGAGCCACAATCCCGGCGCAGTGCCGCGATCATTGTCGAGAACCGTGGCGCCCTCGGGAACCATCGCTTGCCGCGCATTCACCTCGGACATTCTGCGGCCCAGTTGGCGGAAGCGCGCTTCGATCTTGCTCATGACCGCGGGATCGCGCGAGAGTTTGCGCCCGAAGAGATCCGCGACAGCGTCGCGCGTGCGATCGTCTTCGGTGGGGCCGAGGCCTCCGCTGGCAATGACGAGTTCGACGCGCTTGGCGGCTTCGTCGAAGGCGTTTCGCAGAGGAGCAAGATCGTCGCCGACCACGGTTTTGCGCGTCACCTCGATGCCGAGGCGATTGAGCTGCGCGGTAAGGAAAAGGGAATTGGTGTCGACCCGGTCCGGGGTGAGCAGTTCCGATCCCACTGCGATGATTTCAGCTTTCATCTAGGGTTAGCGCGGAAGCGGAAGACCTTCCACTTCCCAATCGACGGTGAACAGGGCGCTGGTGGTGGCCAGGATGGCGCGATGGCCGGGCAGCAGAGCCAGGCCCACGAGGCCGCTGCCGCCGAGAACCAGTTCGGCGCGAGCGTCCGGAGAAATTCGCACGATTCCTCGGCGGCCTTGATAGGACGCGGCGACATAGAGATTTCCCTTGCGGTCAAAGGCCAATCCTTGCGGCCGGCCGAGACCTCGGAAAAAACTGCTGACTTCGCCTTTCTGGTTGATGCGGAACACGCGGTCGAAACTCGAAGTGGTCGGGCCGGTGACGAATAATTCGCCGGTGGGGCTGAAAGCTAGGTGATAGGCGGCCACGGACGGTTCGAGCGTAGCGAACACAAAAATTTCGCGGTCGGGGCCGATCTTGAAGATGGTGCCACTGCGGTCTCCCACAAAAAGATTGCCGATGGTATCGAACGCGATGCCGGTTGCCACACCCATTCCTTCCACCCACAACTGCGAACGGCCGTCGGGCGCGACGCGGTGAATGGTCCCGTCATTGCGGCAGGATACGTACAGATAGCCTTCGCGATCGAGCGCCAGACCGGTGGGATTCATTAGCTCGGTCACGAAGGGCTTTACGGCGTAGTTCGGGGTGATCTTGTAGAGTGAAACGGCGACGTTTTGTCCGCGGTGGCCGCTGTAGGTGACGTAGATGTTTCCTTCCATGTCAACCGCAGGGTTGGCTACGGGATGAAGATTGTCGGCGATCTGCACGCCCAGATGAAACGCGAAGGGCTGGCTGGCCGCCCGCGAAGTTTCCACGCTCACGATGCTTCCGGCCGCGCCTTCCGGCACCCGGGCGATCAGGTAATTCTGCGTGGAAATCAGAACGCTCCCTTCGGTTTCGCCGAAGCGCACGTGGGGACGCGTGTTCGGCCGCGGAACGAACCCCGCCCCGAAAATCGTGACGTCGCCGCCGGGTATGCCTGCGTTCGGCTGGATGCGGTCAATGCGCGGTATGCCGTTGGTTTCCAAATTCATTCTCGAATCGTTTGCTAGCGACTTAAAAGCAACGTTTGTTATTCCGAGCGGAGCGAGGAATCTCTCGCTGTGCCGGTCGGGCCCAAGGAGAGATTCCTCGCTCCGTTCGGAATAAAAAAATTTTCGGGCCCTTGCATCGTGGCTAAGGCGAGTCCGCCAAGTCCCCGCGATACGCTATAGTCCGATCGCGCGCGCGATCCACAATCCCAGCGCGGCGTAAATTCCCGCGATCCAGTCATCCGCCATGATTCCCAAGCCGCCGGGGAGCGATTCGGCTTGCCGCGCGGGGAACGGCTTCCAAATATCGAACACACGAAAAAGTATAAAGCCCAGCAGCAAATATTTCCAGTTGAGCAGGGACAGCGATAGGAAGTAGGTCAGATGTTGTCCAGACACTTCATCGATAACGACAAATTGCGGATCCTTCTTCGCCGCGAATTCCGCTGCGCGAGACGCGGCCCAAACGCCGGCCAACGCTAACACAAGCGTGACGGGAAGCGCGGTCCATGCCAGCCAGATCGCGCGAGTTTCGATGCCGATGCTCGTGCCTGGAAAAGAATGTATTGGAAAATAATATTGGCCGAGGGCATAAAGCGCGGTCCCCGCCAGCGAGCCCCACGTGCCGGGGGCCTTCGGAAGATTACCGAGGCCAAACGCTGTCGCGATGGCGAGTGAAAAGCGCGGCTTGCGCAGCTCCGTCCCGGGCGAAGCCGAGGAGCTATTCGTCGTCATCTTCGGAAGATTCGCGGTGGGCTCGCTCATTCGTTTCGGTTTCTTCCGGTTCGGATTCATCCATCGTGGGGACGGCGATTTTGTATTTTCCGGTGGCCCAGTTGCCCAGGTCGCGCTCGCGGCAGCGCGCGCTGCAGAAAGGGAATTCTTCGGTCGTCTCTGAATCGACGGGCTGCTTGCAAATCGGGCATTTCAGTTTCATGGCATTTCGGTAGCACAGACTTCAGCCTGTGGGGGTTCGTTCGGTAGCCCAGACGGCGCGCGGAAGCCAAGGCCTTGTGGAAATCCACAGACTGAAGTCTGTGCTACTTTAAGCCAAAATTCCTAGTGCTGCTCCCGTGGCCACTCGCTGCACCGGCGCATTCGCGGCCGTGAATGCCGCCGCCGGGCGCGGCACATCCAAAATTTCCACGACGCCGCCCACCAGGTCGTACTCGTGCGTCTCCGTGATCTCCGCGGTCACCACGTCGCCGGGACGAGCCGAGCTCGTCGTCCCTTCAACCTCGATATCGTTCAAGTACAGTTTGCCGTCAATCTCGGGCGCCATTCCTTCGAGGCGCGCTTCCCACACGAGTGGCGTGTCCTTGGATGGGCCCTCGACGAGAGCGGTCATGCGCCGGCCGCGGAAACGCCGGAGATTGCGCGCGGAAATTTTTTGCTGAATTTCCATCAGGCGGCTCTGGCGCTCCTTGATGGTGTCTTCGTCCACTTTTTCATCGAGGGCGAAACTCGAGGCGTTGTCCACGTCGGAATAGGGGAAGACGCCCATCCAGTCGAACTCCGCGGCTTTCACAAAGTCGCAAAGCTCGTTGAAATCCGCATCCGTCTCGCCGGGAAAACCGACGATGAACGAAGTGCGCAGCGCCACGCCTGGAATCGTCGCGCGCATGCGGCCAAGCAATTGCAAAAACGCGTCGCCATGCGAGCCTCGCTTCATGCGCGCGAGAACATTGCGGCTGGCGTGCTGCAATGGCATGTCGATGTATTTCGCGATTCGCGGATGCGCGGCGATCGTGTCCAGCAATCGCTGCGTGACGCGGTTCGGGTAGCAATACAGCGAGCGCACCCACTGCAGTCCTTCGACGCCCGCGAGACGCTCGAGCAAGAGCGCGAGGCCATCGCGCAGCGCGAGATCTTCTCCATACGAGGTGGTGTCCTGGCCGATGAGCGTCAGTTCGCGCACCCCGGCCGCGGCGAGATTTTCCGCTTCGTGGACCACGGATTCAAACCGCCGGCTGCGGAATTTTCCGCGCAGCTGAGGAATGATGCAGAACGTGCACGGGTGATCGCAGCCTTCGGCAATCTTGATGTACGCGGCGTGTTTCGGCGTCGACAGTATTCGCGGCGTAAGATCGTGATACAGGTAGGATGGCAGCGTGGCCGCGCTCAGCGCATCCGACCGCAGCTCGCCCTCGACCGCGGCCAGAATGCTTTCGACCTCTCCGGTTCCCACGATGGCATCGACTTCCGGAATTTGCTCCAGGATCTGCTCGCGGAAACGCTCCACCAGGCATCCGGCCACAATCAATTTTTTCGCCACGCCGAATTTTTTGTATTCGGCCATCTCCAGAATTGTGTCGATCGATTCTTTTTGCGCGGGAGCGATAAAGCTGCAGGTGTTGACCACCAGGACATCGGCTTCCTCCGCGCGCGGCGTAAATTCGTAGCCGTTGCGTGCGAGCACACCCATCATGACCTCGCTGTCGACGAGGTTTTTCGGGCATCCCAGGCTGATGAATCCTGCTTTTGGCATTGAGGTGCGTCGCGCACGGGCGGGACGGTTTAAACATTCTAGCATGGCGGGCAGCGGGACGGGCTTGCGCCCGCCGGGTTTCGATTTCGCGGATTGCGAATCCAGCTCAGAAGGGCCGGAACCCGCCCTATTTTCGGCGCGATTTCAGGAACTTGTGGATGCGCTCGATCAGGGAAGAGGCCAGCTGCGGATCGGCGGGCTTGCCGCCGTAGCGGGCCGCCTGATAGATCACGGTGAGTTCGACGACCGGTCCGGCAAGAGTTCCGTCCGGCATGGAGGCGGCGAACTCCATGGGCGTTTGCGCAGGCGTCTTGCGAATTCCTCCGCTGGACAAAACACGCAGCATTTCCAGGTACTGCAGGGTAGCCAGATGCGGGGTCATCTTGCGAGAGGGCACGATTCGCGTGCGCCACAGCACCGCGAGCCTTCGGCGAACTTCTGGGCGGACCAAGAGCACGGCCACGCCCAGAAGGCCAAAGATGATCAAGATTTCGGCCTGGCTGGCCGCGCTGCGCGAGGCCCGGTCCTGCCAAAGTTTCAGCTTGTCGGTCGCCCGGCGGCGCGCGGCCGAAAAATCGGATCGAATCCGCTCGGCCCAGTCGCGCGAGAAGCGGCCCAGGTTTTGCGCCACGGTAACCTGGTGCACGAAATCATAGTTGATGACCCATTCACTCCACTGCAGCTCGAACCAATCCAGATAGTGAGAGAGCTGTGCGAGCATCCCATGCGCTCTCTCGTCATTCGACGGCGGCGTGGGATCAAACGTCAGCCAGCCGAACCCCGGAAAATAGGCCTCCACCCAGCTGTGCGCGTCGCTCGCGCGTACCACCAGGTCTCCCGCGACGTCGTTGTATTCCCCAGTCTGGAATCCGTTGACGTAGCGCGCGGGAATCCCCAGAGTTCGCAGCATCACGGCCATGGCCGCGGCAAAATATTCGCAATGCCCGGCGCGCTTTTGGAAAAGGAAATAGGCCAGCGGGTCGGCTTGCGGCGGCCCGCTGAGGTCCAGCGTGTAGCCGTAGTGTGAATGAAGATAGCCCTCGATCGTGCGCGCTTTATCGTAGGGACTGGCGTCGCGCGCAGTGATTTGCCGGGCGAGCGCAGGAATGCGCGGATCGAGAGTGGGCAATTGCAAATAGGTGTCGCGTATCTCAGCCGGATAATCCGAGCCGGCCTGGCGAACGGCCGCGGGCGGCGGAGCGGGCAAGATGGAGTTGGCTTCGTACTCCATGCGAGCATAGCTGTGGTAGGGATTGAAAACGGAGCCGGTAAAATCTTTCAAAAGGTAGGTACGTCGCTGTCCGAAAGCCGGCCTGACGTTCTCATCCGCAAAGCGGCCTCGGGCGCTTTCCGCCTCATTGGCAAAGAACAGCACCGTGCTGCCGATCGGCTCGAGGAGCACCGTGTAATGGATTGGCACGCCCGACTTCGGCGGGCGGGCGTCGTCGGAATTCAGCTGGAACCACCCGCCATCCCCGGGTGAGGTGAGCGTTGTCGGTTCGTGGGGCTCGTTGAACCAGCGCTTGCCATCGAACTGGGTCAAGGCCACGCCGCGCCAGCGCACGCCGCGGGCCGCGGCAAGGCCGCCATCGACCGTTACGCGCATGACCACGGTGCTGCTCTTTTTGATTTCGCCGATTTCGCCAAGTTCCACGTCGTCGCTGAATCCCGAAATCATCGTCGGCTGCATGTTGAGTCCGGACATGTAGCCACCACTGAAGCGCGGCAGGATGAGGAAAATGATCGCTCCGACCGCCAGCGCTCCGAACGCGATGCCGGCCGATGTGAGGCTGAGCGCGTTATGCAGATGAGTCGCGGCGCTGGTCCCGGACTCCATGGGCCGCGTGACCGTACCCTGCGCGCTGCGCCACATCTCCAGGGAAACGAAGGTCGAGATCGCCAGGCCGAGAAACACCAGGAAGAAAGCCAGAAAAACCGTGTCCACGGTGAGGATGGCTGCCGCCAGCATGGCGGTGAAACCCATCATCGTCAGGAACAGGTAATCCCGAGTGGTGGACGCGCTATAGAGCCTTACCACCGTGGCGAACAGCATCAGGTGAACGGTCGCCAGCAGTGCCGCATACAGGCCGGGATTTTGCGCGCCCGCCGCCAGCATTCGCGAAATCACCCAAAGATCGAGTGGAAAGAAAATGAAATAGGCCACGGTCAGCCAGGTGGCCGCGCGGTTGGTAATTTCCGGCCCTTTGCCGTGCCACCACCGGTAGCCCTTAAACAACATGGCAGCCGGCAGAACAAGAATCGTGACCAGGTCGAGTTTCCCGGTGGATACCAGAGTCAGCACGCCCGTCAGCAGCAGAAAATAAAGCGAGATTTCGAAGTGACGCCGGATGGCGGAAAGGTGCACGGGTATGATTTCAGCGGGAGCTTGGCGTGCGGGGTCCATGGCGCGAACCGCTATTTTAGCACCTCCGCGTGCCGCTCCGCATTTTGTGAGACCTATTGGGTAATGGCCGGAAGGAATTCGTTTCGGGTCGCGCCGCCATTCTGGGCTGTTCTGATTTGCAGGCTTGCCAGGGGCGCACGCAAACGCACCCGAAAGTGCGTGATTGGCGGTGCACGCACAAACCGCGACGAATTACGCTGGAACCTTACGCTTTGCCGGGTTCACGCTTCCGGTTGTGCAGGATCGCGGCCGAGGCGATTTTTTGCGTGGCATTCGAGATTGGCAGGCCCCCTATTTGGGCCAGGGTTACGGTGCGCGCCCCGGCCACGCACGGCAAACAGGCCAATCGAATCAGATAGGGTTTCAATCGGATGTTGCGGAAGGTTACCGTGTGGCGGGCGGATGAAAGGGGGATCAGGTATTCGTTTCCGGACAGGCCGAAATCAACGCGCAAATGGGCAAGCAGGGTCGAGCTGGTTTCCGTAACATTGATTTCGACGGCGGGGAATTGCCACATGCGCGAGAACAGGGCGCCCTCGCCGTTGCGGTCGCGCACGAGTAAGGTGCGGCCGCGCGGATCGAGAAGCACGGCTGCAGCGATGGATACGTCGACCGCAGCCTGTTTCTTGCGGGCGGACGGCAACTTATCCGCGATGCCGAGCTTGCGGGCGCGGCACCATTCTTCGACCGGGCATTCCGCGCACCGCGGCGATTTCGGTGTGCAGACGGTCGCGCCCAGCTCCATCATGGCCTGATTCCAATCTCCGGCGGCATCCGGCGCGAGCAAATCCTGGGACGCCGCCTGGAGTTTCCGCCACCGGGCGGGCGCGCGCAATTCGCCGCGCAGCGAGCCGAGCCTCGCGAGAACGCGCGCGACATTTCCGTCCAGTACGGCGTGCGGCGCGCCATACGCAATGCTCAACACGGCCGCCGCGGTGTAGCATCCGATGCCGGGAAGCTGAATCGCCTCTTCATATTTGCGCGGAAAAGTTCCGGCGTGGCGCGAGACGATTTCCCTGGCCGTCAGTTGAAGGTTTCCGGCGCGGCTGTAATAGCCGAGGCCCGCCCAGCGGGCCAGCACGCGATCGGTCGTCGAGCGCGCCAGTGCCTGCACATTTGGAAAGGCCTCGAGGAAGCTTTCGTAGTAGGGAATGACGGCCACAACGCGAGTTTGTTGCAGCATGACTTCAGACAGCCAGATACGGTAGGGATCGCGAGTGCGGCGCCACGGAAGGTCTCGCTTGTGGGCGGCAAACCAGGAAAGCAAGCGCCGCCTGAACTCTGGAATTTCCGCGGCGGAGATTTTCAGAATACTCACCGGCGCGATTTTCGCATATTGGATTGTTGGGTGACAGGGCTCGGCTCGTTTTTTTCTCCGCCCGGCCGCGGAGGTCAAAAGCAGATGGGCTAAAGCTTGTCGTGCTTAGAGTGACGGCACGAACAGAAAATACGCGGTGTCCCACAGATGTGAGGGAATCGTGCCGCGCGGATGGCTGGTCAGCACGATTTTAAAAATGTCGGGGGAATCGCCGAGCGAATCGAGGAAGTTCTTGCCCGGCTGCTGTTTCAGTGGCGTAACGCCGGCCAGGTAGCGCAGAATGTCGTAAATGACTTCGTCGGCGCCCATGCGCGGCGTGGCGAAACCCGCGGAACGAAACTCCATCACGGAATTAATTTCAAAAAAATGCCAAGCCAGGCCGGCGCAGAGCGTTACGGCGCGTTCAAACTGTTCCGGGGTCCTGGCGTCGGATCCCTGCGGGCCGATGTAGGGATCGAATACGAGCATCACGCGGCGCTCATCTTCGCGCGCAAATTCTTTCACCTGCAGCGCTCCGGTCCGGGCGGAGGCTTTCCAATCCACGTGCCGCGCGCTGTCATTGAACTGATAATGACGGATGGCGTACAGGTCGTTGCCGCGGCCGCGCTGGTAGCTTTCGAGCTCGCCGCTCACTAGCGGCAGCACCTCGTAAAATTCCTCCGTGGGTTGGATATTGGGATATACAACCGCTTCGATCGAGGAGGTCAGCCGTCGCGATTTTTGCAGGAAGCCGAACGGGAATTTCGTGCGCAGCGCAAGAACGTCCTGCCGGTAAATTCCGCGCCGGGGAAAGGTCAGCTCGATGCTTTGCCGCGCCGTTTGCGCGCGGGCGATATGGGGAAAGTAGACCGGGCGGTCCAGAATTCCAGGCGCGGGATTCGCGGGCGCGCTTTTCCGGGATTTCGGCGCGTCCTCGCTTACCAGCGATACGGAGAATGACGGCGTCATCTGCTTCGTATTGTGAAGTTCGGCGACCGCCAGAATGGTGCGTTGCGCGAAAATGTGCTGCGGCAAATCAAGGCGCACTTCGACGCCGCCGAGCACCACGCGCGACAGCAGCCCTGAGATCAACATTCCGGCCAGCAACACGGCGAGGACCATGAACAGCAAATTGTTTCCGGTATTGAGAGCGGCAAATGCGACCACGAAAATTCCAGCAATGTATACGACGCCCTCCCGCGTCACCTTGTAATCGATCTGATAAGTAAACCAGCTTAGCGGCGTGCGTCGCGCCAGCGTCGGCACAACTGTCAGCGCCACCCAGGCGGCTAGAGCCAACGCCGAGAGCGCCGACAATCCGGCGATCAGTAAATGATTTTCCTCAGCCGCGGCCCCGGAATACAGCGCCAGAAACAGAGCCAGGGCCAGCGCGCCCATGGCAATGCCGAAGCTGCGCCAAGTGGGCTGGTCTAGAGTTTTCCGCAGCCGGTCCCACTGCGCCGCGCGCGAAATCCCCACCACTTTGCGCAAAAGCGGAGGACCGACGCGGCGTTCTACAAATTCGGGGTTCATTAGAGGGGTACGGGAGTGGAATCCATGATTTCGCGAAGAACCATTTCCGCCTGCATAGATTTTTTCTGCGTTGCAGCGTAGCGCGTGTTGACCACCATGCGGTGCGCAAATACCGGCAGGATGAGCTGCTTGAAATCGTCCGGGGTGCAGTAGTCGCGCGCTTCCAGGTAGGCGCGCGCCTGGGCCGCGCGCTGCAGCATCAGCAATCCGCGGGGACTCACGCCCAGGGTAAGCTGCTCGGAATTTCGAGTTCGTTCGACGATATCGAGGGCGTAATTCCGCAAACTGTCATCCACGCGCACCTTTTCGACGGCGCGCTGCATCGCTTCAACTTCTCCGGCCTCCATCACGGGCGTGACTTCGGCTGCCGCGTTGCGACCGCTGGCGTGCTGCTGCATGATCTCGCGTTCGCTCTCGCGGGAGGGATAGCCCATGCCGATGCGCAGCAGGAACCGGTCCAGCTGCGATTCAGGGAGCGGGTACGTACCGTGGTGCTCGACGGGATTTTGCGTCGCCAGCACCATGAACGGTTGCGGCAACTTATAGGTGTGGTTGTCGACGGTGACCTGAGCTTCGTTCATGGCCTCGAGCAGGGCCGACTGCGTTTTCGGCGTGGTGCGGTTGATTTCGTCCGCCAGGATGATGTTGGCAAAGACCGGCCCGGGCTTGAAATCGAAGCGTTGCTCGATCTGATTAAAAACGCTGGTGCCCACTACATCCGACGGCAGCAGGTCCGAAGTGAACTGAATTCTCTGAAAGGTGCAGTGGAAGGAATTGGCAATCGCTTGTGCCAGGGTCGTCTTGCCCACGCCCGGTACGTCCTCGATCAACAAGTGGCCCTTGGCCAGCAGGGCCACGAGAGAGAGCCGAATCACTTCGTCCTTGCCGCGAATCACGCCCGCAATCGAAGCCTGCAATTGCGCGAGCTGGTTAGCCGTCACGGTGGTCATTTGGTTGAAAATCCCTGGCGCTTCTGCTACAACCGAAGCACGTCTTGTGGGCGATTAGCTCAGTGGTTAGAGCGCTCCCCTCACACGGGAGAGGTCCAAGGTTCAAGTCCTTGATCGCCCACCACTCCGACCCACGCAATTCTATGTTGCCATCATTCCCTCTAATGTCTTAACACTTGCCGACGCGGCTGTGTTCAAAAAGTTTTAATAAATGGTCGGAAAACCGCGCCTGGATCGCGCTGTGATATTCTGGATGTCGCGGCACGGGAGAAAAGATGCTCGGATGCCCCGAAATTGCGCGGCGTGCGCATGGCTGATGCCCGTACGGCCTTCCGGCTGGCATGCCCGTAATACCGAAGCGCCAGCCTGAAGACGGGACTGCGGCTCGAAGATTCAGCCGGCAAGCGAAGGAACTAAAATTGGCGGGAACACTTCGATTTCTTCAATTCCTTTCCCTGGGCTGCTGGGTGGGCGCCATCCTGTTTTTCAGCTTCGTGGTCGCGCAGGGCGCCTTTAGCGTATTGCCAACGGCGGACCTGGCCGGTGCGCTGGTCGGCTACACGCTGGCGCGGCTGCACATCATCGGGATCGCCGCCGGATGCGTGTACTTGATCGCCACGGTGCTGCTGGAAAAATCCGTCGGTGCGCTCGCGCGTCCGGCCGCCGTGCTGGTGTTCGTGATGGTTATTTGCACGGCGCTCTCACAGTACGGCGTAATCGCGCGCATGGACGTGCTTCGCGCGCAGATGGGTTCGGTCGCGGCCACGCCTGCCGGGAATCCGTTGCGGGCGTCCTTCGACCGGCTGCATCAGTATTCCGTCTGTCTTGAAAGCGCGGTGCTTTTGTCCGGCCTGGCAGCCCTGTTTCTCACCGCGCGCCAGAAAAATTTTTGAACGCCGCGACGATCGGGTTTTTTGGTTTCGAACCGGCGTCCACAAGACGTCACAGATCGTAAAACCAACGGGAGGAAGTCGAGATGGAGATTTCCGCATTCTGGCAGACAGCTGAGCTGGAAATTGCAAAATATGACCTGCTAAAGCACCCTTTTTATCGAGCATGGTCCGCGGGCGAATTGTCCCGGGAAGATTTGAAGTTCTACGCCGAGCAGTATTTCCACCAGGTTTCGCGATTTCCCACGTACTTGACGTCCCTGCACTCGCGGTTGCCGGAAGGAGCGATGCGCAGAAGCGTGCTGGCCAACGCGTATGAAGAAGAATGCGACGGAACGGCTCACTCGGACCTCTGGTTACAGTTTGCGAACGGGATGGGCGGAGCCACGCCAAAGCTCGATGAAAAAGCACCGATTCCCGAGATGAACAATCTTCTGGAAACGTTTCGCGCCATGGCCGCGGAAGCCCCGGTGGCGGAAGCGTTCGGGGCGCTATTCGCGTACGAATCGCAGGTGCCGAGAATCGCCGCAGAGAAAAGAAACGGACTGAAACAGCATTACGGCGCCGATGACCCTACCTGCAGCTACTTCGCTTTGCATGAAAAAGCGGATATTCACCACGCGGCTGTGTGGCGCGGAATCATTTCCGCGCTCGTCGAGCAGGACGAACGGCACGCGTCGGAAGCGCTGCAAGGAATTACCCGCGCCGCCCGCGCGCTATGGACGGCATTGGATGGAATCGAGAGGGAGCGCCCCGGTCGCCGGACAGGTCGTTGTCCCGCGGTGACCGCGAACTAATCGCGTAGGGCAGGTTTCAGCCCCCCGGTTTAGATCTGCCGAAAGCGAAAATCTAAACCAGACAGGCTGAAAGCTTGTCCTACTGCTTCTTCTTTGCATTTTTCTGGTCGACGGCTCGCCATAGGTACCAGCTGGCGATGGAACGGTACGGACGCCAGCGCTCGCCGTGCTCGAGAATCAACTGCGGCTTGGGCACATCTTTGTGGCCGTACACCTGCTGAAATCCTTTGCGAATTCCGTAGTCATGAATCGGCAGGACGTCCGGCCGCCCCAGTTGAAACATCAGAAACATCTGCACGGACCACTCGCCGATTCCCCGAACCTTTATCAGCCGCTCATGAATTTCTTTTTCGCTCATGCGGCGGAGTTTGCGGAGCGGCGGGACCGTGCCATCGATGGTCTTGGCCGCCAAATCTTTTACCGCGGCAATTTTTTGCCGCGAAAGGCCAGCGCCGCGCAATGCCGACTTCTCCAGCAACAAGATCTCCTCGGGAGTCGGGAACTCCGAGGCGCCCAGCGCCTTCACCCGGCCCAAGATCGTTTCGGCCGCCTTTCCGGTAATTTGCTGGTAGACGATGGCCCTTAGAAGGCTCAGAAACGGCGGCTGCGACTTCTGTTTCTTAGTGGGGAAGGTGCCAATCCGGCGGATCACTTTCGCCAGATGCCGGTCTACGCTGCAAAGCTGTCGCATGACGCGCGCGGCATCCACCGGGTAGTGAGTCTTTGGCATCGTGGCTTGAACTGCCTTGAACTGGCTCGAACTAGCTTGAACAGCTCGCAAAACCGCGCAGGATCTCCCGCGCAGCCGAGAACCGAACCGATAGCCTAACGCGCCCTGTTTGCGTTGTGGGGGAAATTATTTGGGGCAGGCGTGGGACAGCCCCGTCCTTGAAACTGGATTCAAGGACGGGGCGCTGCGCTGCTATCTCCGCAGCATGAGTCCGATCAGCCGTCACAGCGGTCGTTTAGTGCTGATTCTTCGCTTCCTCTTTCACCCGCGCCACCTGTGCTAGGAAGGGACGTGCAGCGGCCGGGACTGGCACTTTGCCGGTGAGCGCACGGCTGATGGTCACGCCTTTGCCGTAAAACGCATCCATGGTGTCCCTGTCGGCTTCAATCCAAGAGCCGCTCAGATCGACCCCGGCGAATAAGCCTTTGGACCGGGAATAGGTAAGCATTTGAGTGGATGCTTTCCAGTCGATGCCAGCGGATGCATGGCGTCCCACCGGGCCCGCGGATGCGGAAGCCGAACCGCCGACCTGGAACTTGTTTTCCAGCAGGTGGCGCATGCCTTCATCGTTCATGATCATCATGACCAGTTCCACGTCTTCGACTCCGATTTGCGCGCCCCAGCTGCCTCCCGAGATCACAAAAAATGCCGGAGCGCTCCACTTGCCGTCGGGCAGCTTGCAAGTCGAAACGCCGCGCCCGTGCTTGGCGCCGATGATGAACCCGCCCTTAATCATCCGAGGAACGACCGCAACACACTTGGCGCCCTTGAATACTTCATCGGGAATCCCTTTGTCCGGCGCCTGGGCGACGTCCCGCAGTGTCGTCGCGGCGCTGTTCAGACGCTCCACGGCGTCCGTCTTGTCTTGATCGCTGGCTCGAGATACCCCGAGCATGCAAAGGAATATCGCCAATAGTGGAATCATGTGTTTTGTAATCTTGATCATAAGCTTCTCCTTTTTCACGCAGAACCTCGATTCCAGCCATTAAACTAAAACTCATCATCTCCCCAATGCAGTGTCATATTCGATAGAGTCGTTCCTGTAATAGAGCCTATTAAACCCTGCAGACGCGCGGGCTGGTGTATTTGTCCCAATTTCACGTTCGGCGCGATTGGGCAGGATACGTGCCTTTGGCGGCGGCGATTCCTCCGCCCTCAGTGGGAATAAGCGGCGATCCGCGGCCACCGATTTGCCCGCAAACGGTGGCCGATCAATGCCTAACGCTTATTGCGCATCCGGAGGACTTCTGTCGCGGCATCGAGTCAAGCCCGCTTGAAACGACGCGCAACCCCCGCGCCATGACGCGTTGCGCGCGCCGGTATGCTACGATCTGCAACCTATGCAAACGGGGATCATCGGGCTTCCGCAGGTGGGCAAGACAACTCTGTTCAAAATTCTGACGCGCGCGCAGCTGGACGAAAAAGCCGCGCGCGCGGCCACGCACATAGGCGTCGCGCGTGTGCCGGAACCGCGCCTGGAGCAATTGGCCAAGCTCTACAATCCAAAAAAGATCACCTACGCGACGGTCGAGTACGTGGATGTCGGCGGCATGGTGAAAGACCGCACCCGGGATTCCGGCGTGCTCGCTCCGCTGCGCGAAGTGGACGCTCTCGCGCACGTCTTGCGCGTCTTCGACGATCCCGCCGTGGCGCACTCGGCCGGTTCCATTGACCCGTTGCGCGATGCCGAGGTGCTGGATTTGGAGTTGATGCTGTCCGATCTCGATCAGATCGGGCGGCGCATTGAGCGCGTGGAAAAAGATTTGAAGAAAAAGAAGGAGCCGATTCTCGAGCAGGAGTTGGTTCTGCTGCAGCGCTGCAAAGTGGCCATCGAATCGGAAAAGCCTTTGCGCGAACTGGAGTTTAATCCGGATGAACGCAAGATGATCAACGGCTACAAATTCCTTTCGCAGCGGCCCATGCTGTACGTCCTGAATCTCGGGGACAGCGAAGTCGCCGAACTCGACACGGCGGTGGAGCGCCACAGTCTATCGAAGCTCGAAGGCCGCCCGAACACGGTGGTACTTTCAATCTGCGGGCGCATCGAGGCTGAACTGGCGGAACTGGATCCCGCCGAAAACGCGGAAATGCTGGCGGCGTATGGATTAAAATCCTCGGGCCTCGATCGCATTATTCGGGCCACCTACCAGCTTCTCGGACTGACTTCATTTTTCACCGCCGGCGAACCCGAAGTGCGCGCCTGGACCATCAAGCGCGGCATGAACGCGCAGAAGGCGGCCGGCGCGATCCACTCGGACATCGAGCGCGGATTTATCCGCGCCGAAGTCGTGCGTTGCGAGGACCTGCTGGCCGCGGGAAGCCTGGCGGTGGCGCGCGAACGCGCCCAGGTGCGTCTGGAGGGCAAAGAGTACATCGTGCAGGAAGGCGACGTCATTCTGTTCCGCCACAGCGGGTAGAAGTCGGTCCTTCGGAGCGATGAATCGCTCGTTTCCTTTCGACCAGTCCCGTTAGGGACGAAAGACCGTAGCCCACCGTTTCAACGGCGGGGTACGTTGAACGAGCATGCCAAGCCCCCGTAGGGGCGACACACGGGGCGACCGAAATGTGCCACAATCGGATCCTAACCGAAAAATAATGCTCGCCGCTCTCCCGATTCACGTCCCCGCTTCGCGCATGTTGCTGGCGCTGCTGCTCGGCCTGACGGCCGCGGCAGCCAACATTCTCGGCGGTCTTTTCATCCTGCACCGGGAATGGTCGCGGCAGTATCTGAAATATTTTCTGGCGCTCGGCGCGGGATTCATGCTGGCCGCGGCCATATTGGAAATCCTCCCGGAATCGGTGGCTCTTACCGGCAGCCTCGCTTATTTTCTCGTATTGGTTGGGTACTTCATTGTCCATTTTTTCGAGCACACGCTCGCGCCGCATTTTCATTTTGGAGAAGAAACGCACGTCGAGCATTTTGTTCCGGATCACGCCGGAATTTCGGCATTGTTGGGCCTTTCGATCCACACGTTTTTCGACGGCGTGGCCATCGCCTCCGGATTCCTGGTTTCGGGGTGGCTGGGCGGAGTGATTTTTCTGGCCATTGTGCTGCACAAAATTCCGGAGGGCTTCACGGTCGCTTCGCTGATGCTGGCCAGCGGGCAAAGCCGCCGCACCGCATTTCTTGCTGCAATCTGGCTGGGCGTCGCGACGGTCGGTGGAATTTTGCTAATGGGTTTGCTGCATGGGGAAGTCGGCTACGCGCTGCCAATTTCAGCGGGTGTGACGCTATACGTTGCGGCCACCGATTTAATTCCCGAAGTCAACCGCGAGCCTGACACGCGCATGGCGCTTCTCGTCTTTCTCGGCGTCTCGCTTATGCTGCTGCTAGCCAAATTGTTTCACGCCTGAACCGGTAGCCCAGACTTCAGTCTGTGGGGGTCCATTTGTCAGGCTGGGCTTCTCGTGGAATACGAATCGACGAGCCAAAAGGGTTAGATGTAGCCAAATTTGATCTTGAGCCAGGATCAAGTGAAACCCCACAGACTGAAGTCTGTGCCACCAACTGCCGCATCTCGTTGAATTCCGCGCGCGCCGGATGTATGTTGCCCTTCGGAAGAATCCAGATACAATCGCCGCGCGAGGGAATTCATGAGCAAACTTCATAGCCGTCGAACCCTGCTTAAATACGGCGCCGCGGCCGCCGCGTCCACGGCGCTCGGAAATGCGGCTTTTGGACAAAGCAAAGCGACCGCGCCGCAGAGGATCGTCGTAATTATGTTCGACGGATTCGACCCGCGCTACCTGGCTGCCAGCGACATGCAGGTCCTCGGCCAATGGAAGCGCAACGGCATCTACAAGCAGGTAAAAGGCGTCATGCCTTCCGTCACCAATGCGAATAACGCTTCGATCTGTTGCGGGGTTTGGCCCGAAACGCATGGGATCATTGCCAATTCCTATTTCGACGAAAAAACGGGCGAAGAGCTTTACGTGGAATCCGCGGACCTCGTGCTGGCCCCCACATTGTTTGAACGCGCCGGCCGCCACGGCGTGAAGTCAGCGCTGCTTTCCAGCAAAGCGAAGACGGCCACACTTCTTTTGCGCGGCGCTGAGATTGTGCTGACGGCCGAGAAACCGACGCCCGAGTGGGTCCGGAAGCTTGGCCCGGCACCGGTGATTTATAGCGCGGAGATCAATTACTGGCTGATGGCGGCGGCGATCGACATTTTGAAGACGCGCCCCGATATTGGCGTCCTGTATATCCACACGACGGATTATCCGATGCACATGTGGGCGCCCGAAGCGCTGGAATCCAGAGAGCATCTCGCGCGCATGGACGCTCTCTTCGGCCAGGCTATGAAAGCCGCTCCCGATGCGGCCTTCCTCGTGACAGCGGACCATGGAATGAACGCAAAAAACGCGTGCTGGGATCTTGAGCAAGTCTGCGCCGGAAAGGGCGTTCCGATCCGCAAAGCCGTCTCCACCGGACGCGATCGGTACATGAAACATCATCGCGGGTGCAGCGGAGCAGTCTATGTACACCTCAAGGACCAACAGGATGCGGCGCGGGTTACAGAAATTATTTCCGGAGTGCAAGGCGTCGAACGCATTCTGACGCGCGACGAGGCGGCGCGAGAATTCAGGTTGATGGCGTCTCGGATTGGAGAGCTGGTGGTGTTGGGTGACCGGGATACCGTTTTCGGGGAACTGGACGATGAGAAGGAAGTTTTTCCGGGCCTTCGCTCGCACGGGTCGCTGCACGAAACCGACGTCCCACTTTTCGTGTACAACGCGAAAAATGCGCCGCCCAGCGACTACTTCAACCACAATCTGGACTTGGCCAGGTGGCTCTACCCAAGCTGACCGGGCCAAGGTCCTCCGACTTGCCTGATTGTGTAGTCGGCGTTCGTCCGCGCAGTTGAAACCTTACTTCGCCCCTCCTGATTCCTGTTTGGCTGGAACCACGAAAATCGGTATCCCACTGAAATAGAAAGACTTGTCTTTTCGGGGAGTAAGGCTTTTAGCACCCTGATTTCGCCGCAACTTTTTGAGAACAAACGGGTTTGATAAGCTGTGGAGGCCATGGCCAGGACCGACGTCCAATTAATGCTGGACGTAAAAGCCGGGGACGAACAGTCCTTTGAGCTTTTGCTCCGCAAGTACAGGACTCCTCTGGTCAATTTCCTTTACCGGATGGTCCGCGACACGGCCGCAGCCGAAGATCTGGCTCAGGAAGTTTTTCTCCGCGTTTATCGTGCTCGTCAGGAATACGCGCCGAGCGCCAAGTTCACCACCTGGATGTTCCGCATCGCCACAAATCTGGCTCTGAACTCGGTGCGCGATAACCGGCACCGCCAGCTGGAAATTTCCATGGATCAGACGCTCGATAAGGGCGAGGACACGCAACGGGCGCTCGAAGTTCCCGATCGCGCCCCGAGCGTCGAGCAGGAACTGGTGGCGCGCTCGCGCTCGGAATTGATCCTGAAGGCCATTCATGCGCTGCCGGAAAAACAACGCGCAGCCGTGCTGCTGCACAAATATCAGGAACTGGATTATGACGAGATCGCTCGAGTTCTGAACTGCTCGGAAAGCGCGCTAAAATCGCTTCTGTTTCGGGCCTACGAAACTTTGCGCGTGGAACTCGCGTCGCTGGTAAGCAATTCGGTGAGGGTCTAGCTTGTTTGCAGAAGGAAGTGAGGACGATATGTCTGGCACGGACCGCAACGCGAAACAATGTGCTGCACTGGAAAGCAAGTTAATTGAATACCTGGATGGCCGCGCCCTGCCCGCGTTGCGCCACACCGTCGAGAATCACTTGGCTGGCTGTGCTTCTTGCCGTTCGCGCGCTGAGGAATTCCGCGCGCTGTGGAACGCGCTGGACGATCTCCCGGCCATTTCACCGTCGCCGTCTTTTGACGCGTTGCTGCGTGCGCGTATTGCCGCTGAACCCGCACGTCGCGGCTTCTGGGACTGGATGCCCTCGCCACGGCTCGCCTTTGCGGTCATGGCGCTGGTCGCGATGTCGGTCTGGCTTTCGTCCATGCCGCGCACGATGACCAATCCTCCGGTGGCCGCCCAGGCCAGCCCTGAAATCCAGGTTTCGGCGGAATCGGATTTTGGCATGATTCGTGATCTCCCGGTGCTGGAGAATTATGATGTTGTTTCGAAATTTGACGCGCTTTCCGAGCTTCCGGGTCCGGTCTCCACATCCGCGCCAGATGCCAAGACAGAAACCAGGTAAATGAAACTGCGATTCCAATTCGGCGTGCTGTTGGTTGCGTGGCTGGCAGCTGGACTGGTCTGCGGCGGCGCGTACGGGCAACGATTCCGTGCCGCTGCCCAGCAGCAGGGCGCAGCTCCCCGCGTTCCTCGACGGCCGCTGATCCGTCCGCGGTTGCGGAACGCTTTGCCTCCCCGGGGCAATCCGGACAAGTTACCGCCTAAGGCCATCGAGAGACTCCAAGATATGCCTCCCCGCAGGCAGGAGCAGTTCCTGGAAAATAACCAGCGATTCCGAAGCCTGCCTCCGGAGCAGCAGGCGCAAATTCGACAGCGGCTTCAGGCTTGGAACCGGCTGACCCCGGGCCAGCAGCAAGCGTTGCGCGACCGCCAGAGGGTGTGGGAGCAGATGACTCCCGAGCAGCAGCGAGACGTTCGCCAATCCCTCCTTCCTCGCTGGCAGCAATTGCCTCCGGTGCGGCGTCAGGCCATCCTGCAACGCTTACATTCGCTTCGCGACATGACCGAAACGGACCGCCAGGCCAAACTAAATGACCCAGCTTTCGTTCAGGGATTGAATCCCGACGACCGGGAAATGCTGGGCCAACTGGCCCACCTGCACGTCGGAATGGCGCCCGAATAGACCCGGATTTACCGGCTCCTGCGCCCACCCGGCTTCCGGCCGCGGGGCCGCGCCGAAAAACTGCTTGATTTAACCTGCCGACGGTCGTCTCGCCCTCTACCGTAACTCTTACGCAACAATTTCGAGGAAACTCCGCGGAAAGTGTTGTCCTAATTCTAGACGGCGTTCTCTTGATTGCTACAATCTGTAGTGGTTTTTCAGAAATGCTGTAGGCGCCTACAGGATTTCCACAATAAATTTTCAATTCTCTCCTGTTTTCCCTTGACAAGTTTCCGAAGCTGATTAGAATCGTGGCACAAAGTGGGAGAGAGTGGTAGCAAGTGAAAAGCAGTGGCGAAGTGGTTCGGGCTGTGAAGCAGTAAAGGGGACTACCAGTGAGGGGCGAACGCTCGACAGCATCTTTGTCTTTGGGCCGACGACTACATGCTAAGGGGCAACATACCGGCAAGAGTGGACGAGAAGGGTCGTCTCAAAATTCCCGCGGCCTTTCTGGAAGAGCTCAAGGGATTTGGAGAGCAGTTCTACGTCACGAGCGAAACCGGTGAGTACGCCCGCATCTTCCCAATGAAGATCTGGGAGGAGTTGGAGAGCAAGCTGGCGAGGCTCTCATCGCACAACAAGACCAAGCAAAAGTTCCTGACATGGACGAACTATTACGGCCAGGCGGTGGAAGTCGATAGCCAAGGTAGGGTACTGATTCCGCCGGTTTTACGGGAAGCGGCCCAAATGAAGGGCGACGTGGACGTAATGGGGCACCTGACGTATCTGGAAGTCTGGAATCATGGGCGATCCTTGGAGAACTTGAAGAAGAGCCCGATCACGGACGACGACCTGAAGATACTGGACGAACTGGGCATTTAGCTTGAACGTTCAGCACAAGCCAGTGCTCGTCGAACAGACGATCGATTGGCTGGCGATCAAGCCTTCGGGGTTGTATGTCGATGCAACCGTTGGACTTGGAGGGCATGCAATCGAGATTGCCCGGCGGCTCGGAACCGCAGGACGGTTGATCGGCTTGGATCGGGACGCGCAAGCGCTGGAAATCGCTCGCGGCAGGCTCTCGGAGTTCGGAGACAAAGTGACTTTAGTGCACGCTAACTTTTCACAAATCGGCGAGGTGTTCGCAGAACGCAGTCTTCCTCCCGCCGATGGCGTGCTAGCAGACTTGGGTGTGTCGAGCATGCAGTTGGATTTGGGCGAACGCGGTTTTTCGTTTCGCGCACAGGGCCCGCTCGACATGCGGATGGACCGCGACACGGAAGAAACGGCTTCAGACATTGTGAACACGGCGGACGAGAAAGCACTCGCCGACCTGCTCTACCAGTTGGGAGAAGAGCGGGATTCACGAAGAATCGCCAGGACGATCGTTCGCACCCGTCCCATACGGGACACCGAACACCTGGCAACGGTTGTGGCAGGGGCCCGAAGCGTAAGGGGAAGGCAGAAGCTGCATCCCGCGACAAAAACGTTTCTGGCGCTGCGGATTGCGGTGAATCGAGAGATGGAGGAACTCGGGCAGTTTCTTTCTAGGGTTCCTGCCACACTATCTCCAGGCGGCCGGTGGGTGATGCTCAGTTATCACTCGTTGGAAGACCGTCCAGTCAAGCAGTGCTTTCAGCGGCTCGCGCATGAGGGTGTGCTGAAAATCCTCACTAAGAAAGTAATTCAAGCTTCGGACGCGGAGATTGCGGCCAATCCGCGCGCGCGCAGCGTGAAAATGCGCGTAGCCGAAAAGATCGATCCCGACCAGCACGGGATGCCGCAAGAGGAAGCGTGGCGGAAATGACCGAGTTTTACACCGTGAAACAGATTGATAATTCGCGCCTGGTGCGCCTGGTGGCGCCCAACCATTTGCGGGAATGTGCGCGCGTCGTTTCGCTCGGTGGACTGATCGCGCTGGGGGCTTTCTTGTATGCCTGGCAGCATTTCGAGACGATCCAGCTGCGCTATCAACTGGAATCGCTGCGCAGCGAACGCACCCAGGCTTCGGAACTGAACCAGGAACTGAAACTGGAAATGGCGGGACTGCGCGCGCCGGAGCGGATCGACATTATTGCCCGCCGCCAGCTCGGCCTAACCGCGCCAGTACCGGGACAGGTTGTGGCTCCGACCGATTTACCGCCGAATGCAGTTTTGGCGGAAGCGCGCCCGTCAACTATTCCCGCATCGGCGCAGCAATAGAGTTCTCGTCGCAGCAAGGCATCCCGTCGCTCCCGGGGTAGCGGGCCTGGGCTCTAACCGGGGCCTGCGGGACTTACGATTGGAAAGGTAAACCGGAGCCGCCCGGCCAGGCGGACGTGCCCAAGCCTCACGACTGTTCGGCCCGAGTTCCCGGCGAAAATATGGATCTTCGCAGTCCCCGGACCCGGATCATTATTGTAGCTGCCCTCGCCGCGATGTGGACCGGGGCGGTGTTCGGACGGCTGGCCTACCTGCAACTTTTCCGCTACAGCGAATATTATTCCCGCGCACAGCACCAGCAGCGGCTGATCGTGGATGTGGGCGCAAGCCGCGCCGAAATTTTTGACCGCAATATGAACCCGCTGGCGATGAGCGTGCCCGTGGATTCGGGATTCGCTGTGCCGTCGGAGATCGCCGATCCCGACATGGTGGCGCGCCTGCTCGGCAAGGTGCTGGACACTCCCGCGGACGAAATTGCCGCGCGCATTGCCAGTTCGCATTCCTTCGCATGGATTGCGCGCAAGATTCCTCCGGAAAAAGTGGAGCGCATCGAGGCCATGAATCTGCGCGGGATTTATTTTCAGCGCGAGGGCGGGCGTTTCTATCCCAAGCGGGAACTGGCAGCGCACGTGCTTGGTTACGTGGATATCGACGAAAAAGGTTTGGGAGGAATCGAGTACTCTCTGGACGACAGCATTCGCACCAAGCCGGGCAAAATGCTGATCCTGGCCGACGCGCACCGCCGCTGGTACGACTCAACCGACAAGACGCCCGACACGGGCACGAGCGTCGTGCTGACGCTGGACGAAAAGATCCAGTACATCGCGGAGAAAGAACTGGCGCAGGCAATTCAGGACACGCGCGCAAAAGCCGGTACGGTGATCGTCGAAAATCCGAACTCCGGCGAACTGCTGGCCGTTGCCAACTGGCCCACGTTCAACCCCAACGCGGCCAAGGACAGCCCCGCGGAATCGCGCGTGGACCGCGCGGCAAGCTCGCTGTATGAACCGGGCTCGGTATTCAAAATCGTCACGCTTTCCGCCGCCATCGATCAGGGCGTCACAAATCCCAACGAAGTGGTCGATTGCCAGAATGGCGCGATCTATATCGACGGGCACCGGATTCGCGATCACAAGGCGTACGGACTGCTCACTGTATCCCAGATTCTGCAGTATTCCAGTGATGTCGGGGCCATCAAGGTCGGCTTGCGGCTGGGAGCGCCCAAGTTTTATGACTACATCCGCGCATTCGGCTTCGGCCAGCTCACCGGGGTGGACTTGCCGGGCGAAAGCCGCGGGAAACTGCGCCGCCTGGAAAACTGGACGCCCGTTTCGGTTGGCTCGATTTCCATGGGTCAGGAAATTGGCGTGACGCCGCTGCAGATGATCACGGCGGTCTCCGCGATGGCCAACGGCGGACTGATTGTCCGGCCGCACGTCGTTCGCGAGCAACTTCATGGCGGTCAGGTGATGGAACCTGAGGAGCCGCCGGCACGCCGTGTGATTCAGGAAACGACGGCGGCGTCCATGCGCCGCATGCTTGAGGGCGTGGTGCTTGGCGGCACGGGAAAGCGGGCTCAGCTGGATGGCTACACCTCGGCGGGAAAAACCGGGACCGCCCAGAAATACGATCCGGAGACAGGGCGGTACTCGACGCACGATTTGATCGCCTCGTTCGTGGGCTTTGCGCCGATCAACACGCCGGCCATTACCATCCTGGTGCAACTTGATTCACCGGTGGGCCCGCACGAAGGCGGTTCGGTGGCCGCTCCGGTTTTCAAGCGGGTCGCGGAGCAGGTCCTCGCCTATCTCGAGGTGCCGCGCGATATTCCTGAGACGCAGGAAACGCTCCGCGCGAGCCGGGGCCGGAGCGCGCATCAAAGAGATGAGAACCTGGAGGACGTGAGTGATTTCGATCCTGCGCAGGCGCCCAGCGCCGCGGTGGTCGATGATCCCGCTCCCGTGGCTCTCCAAACCGTTCCTGCGGCGACAGCTCCGACGGTGGAGATTGCGGAAGGCGACGGAGTTGCCGCGCCGCAACTTCTGGGAAAAAGCGTGCGTGAAGTGACAGAAGAGTGCCTCAAAATGGGGCTGACTCCGGTTCTTGTGGGAACGGGAATCGCAACCGAACAATCCCCCGATCCCGGAGCCATGATGCGCCGCGGAAGCAGGATCACGGTGCAATTCGCCCGCGATGCCATGCTGATGTCGGCGACCACCCGGGGAAGAGTGAAGTGAGCGTGAAGGCGGCCATCGTGGCGGATAACGACGAAAAGGACGCGTATATGACTCAGGCGGGAACAGCGCGCGCGCCCATGCGCTTGGCGAAACTGCTGCGAGGAGTCGAGCTGCGTGCGCCGGCTGCGCACAGCGATTTGGAAATTTCCGAAATCGCCTACGACAGCCGCGCAGTGCGCCCGGGAGCGTTGTTTGTTGCAATCCGTGGGGAAAAGACGGACGGCAATCAATTTGTCGCCGAGGTCGTGGCTCGCGGCGCGGTCGCCGTGATCAGCGAAGAAGCAAAGCCCCGCACGCTTGCCGCGGAGTTTCCATGGATCCAGGTTGTGAACGCGCGCAAGGGCATGGCCATCTCCGCCGCAAATTATTATGCGCGTCCCGCTGAGGTATTGAAGCTGATCGGCGTGACCGGCACGAACGGGAAGACAACGGTTTCTTATCTGGTGGATTCGATCCTGCGCGCGGCGGGCTGCCATGTCGGACTGCTGGGCACCATCGGCTATCGCCTGGTGAATGAATCTCTGCCTGCTCCGAATACCACGCCCGAGTCGCTCGATCTTCAGAACTATCTGGCGAGAATCGTTCGAGCGGGAGGCACGCACGCGGTGATCGAGGCGAGCTCCCACGCGCTGGCCATGGAGCGGTTGTGGGGATGCCCGTTCGCGGTGGCGATTTTCACGAATCTTACCCGCGATCACCTGGACTACCACAAAACTTTTGACGAGTATTTCGCGGCCAAGCGCCGCTTGTTTGAGGGCACCGGCGCCGCGGCACCCTTGGCGGGCGTGATCAACCGCGACGACGAATATGGCCGGCAGCTGGCCGGCCTGGCTTCGCGCACGCTGACCTATGGACTTGAAGCCGGAGCGGACGTCACCACGCGCAAGCCTTCCGTATCGCGCGCAGGCCTCGAATTCACGGCCGAAACTCCTGCCGGGGAAATTGAAATTCGGTCCAAGCTGGTGGGGCGTCCCAACGTTTATAACCTCCTGGCGTCCATCGGCACCGGTGTCGCCCTCGGGCTTTCCAATGAAGTCATCGCGGCCGGGATTGCTCAACTTTCCGCCGTTCCGGGACGTTTTGAGCGCGTCGAAGCGGGACAGCCATTCCTCGTGGTGGTGGACTATGCGCACACGGATGACGCGCTGCGCAACCTGCTGGCAACGGCAAAGGAACTGAACGGCGGCGGGCGAATCATCACTCTGTTCGGCTGCGGTGGCGACCGCGACCGCACCAAGCGCCCTCTGATGGGAGAAGCGGCCGGCAGCGCCAGCAACATCGTCGTTCTGACGTCGGACAACCCGCGCAGCGAAGATCCGCTGCTCATCATTAATGACGTTATCGTTGGCGTGCAGCGAACCGACGCGAAGCTCTTTGTGGAACCCGACCGGCAGAAGGCGATCGAAATCGCGCTCGATGCAGCGCGTTCCGGCGACGTGGTGCTTCTTGCGGGCAAGGGACACGAAGGCTATCAAGTGTTGCGCGATCGCACCATTGAATTTGACGACCGCGCGGTGGCGCGCCGCATCCTCAAACAACGCGGGTATGGGGACTGACGCGTCTTTGGTGCCGGAGTGATTTTGGCGCTGAGCGAAATGCTGCAAATAACGTTTTGGCGGTGAGGGCCGGTTCACGTGAACCGAATGCCGTGCTCCTTCCGGCGAGAAAAGATTTCAGAGCGATCGTGCGGCAGTGGAATTGCTCTTTTTCGTAAGGGACGCTGATCCAAGGGTGAACCCAGACCAGTGAAACCCAGCCCCTTGAGGACGCTATGCGGTGGACGGTTGAAGAAGTGGCTGGCGCTCTGGGTGTTACGCCGCCCGGGGGCGTCGACGCCGTGGCCCGGTTGGCCGGTGTCTCGATTAATTCTCGCACCGTGGCTCGCGGCGAGCTCTTCGTGGCGATACACGGACCGCGTCACGATGGACACAGTTTTGTCCTGGCCGCGCTGGATGCTGGCGCGGTGGCCGGTGTCGTGGCAGCGGAGCGTCTGTCTGAATATTCCGAACCCCACCGATCGAAGCTGCTCGGCGTTCCAGACACGCTCGCCGCGCTCCAGAATCTCGCCCAGGCGGTTCGCACGCGATGGGGTCGGCGGCTGGGAGCCGTTACCGGGTCAGCCGGGAAAACCACAACGAAGGAAATTCTGGCGGCGCTGCTGGCCGCGCGGTTCCGCGTATTGAAGTCCGAAGGCAATCTGAACAACGAATATGGGCTGCCTCTGCAATTGCTGCGGCTGGAAGCGACGGACGAAGCGGCCGTCGTGGAATTGGGAATGTCGCACGCCGGCGAGCTGAAGCGTTTGGCGGAAATTGCCCGGCCGGATGTGGGCATCGTTACGCGAGTGGCTCCCGTGCACCTGGAATTCTTCGCGTCCGTGGAAGAAATTGCGCTCGCTAAGCGGGAATTGATCGAAGGGCTGGCGAGCCGCGGGAGCGTGGCCGTATTGAACGCGGACGATCCACGCGTGGCGCAGTTCGCGAAAGTTGCACCCGGACGCGTCGTGACATTCGGATTCGCCGAGGGAGCCGATTTCCGCGCGGAAAATATTCAGGACCGCGGTCTGAACGGCAGCGAATTCGATTTTCTGAGTCCGGATGGCCACGTGCGTCTGAGTTTGCCTCTCGCCGGGCGACACAATATTTCCAATGCGCTCGCGGCCCTGGCGGCGGCGAACGTCTGGGGAGTGGGCGCGGCGGAGGCCCAGAACGTTTTTCCGAAAGTGGAAGCCACGGGGATGCGCGGGCGCGTCCTGCAATACGACGCGGGATTTACGGTGATCAATGACTGCTACAACTCGAACCCCGTCGCTCTCCGGGCCATGCTCGACCTGCTCGCGAGCACGCCCGCCGCGGGACGCCACATCGTTGCGGCGGGGGAAATGTTGGAGCTGGGTCCAGCTTCTGCCGAACTACATCGAGAGGCGGGACGAGCGGCTGCAGGAACAGGAAAGCTCGACTGGATCATTGGCGTGCAAGGCGATGCGGAGAGCTTCGTGCGCGGCGCAATCGACGCGGGCCATCCTGCGGCGCGAACAAAATTTTTCGCGTCGTCCGCAGAAGCTGCCGCGTTCGTCGAGAACTCGATCGAGCGGGGAGACATTCTTCTGGTGAAAGGTTCGCGCGGCGTGAAGATGGAACGAATTGTGGAAACTCTCGACGCCCGTTTCGCGCGCGCCAACGCCGAGCCGGCTGGTTCCGTTGCGAGCGGCACGCCGAGGGAGCGCGCCTGATATGCTGCTCTACCTTTTCTATCACGTCCTCCAGCCCTACGTTCACGCGCTGAATGTGTTTCGGTACATCACCGTCCGCACGGCTCTGGCCAGCCTTACGGCCTTGCTGATTACGCTGGTGCTTGGCCCCTGGGTGATCCGGCGCCTGCGCGAATTGCAAATTGGGCAGTTCATCCGCGAGGAAGGTCCGAAAAGCCATCAGTCCAAGGCCGGAACGCCGACGATGGGCGGGGTGCTGATCGTGGGATCGACCGTGGTTCCCACATTGCTCTGGGGCGATCTTGAAAACGCCTACGTGTGGCTGGCGATTTTCACCATGCTGGTGTTCGGGATGATCGGCTTCATCGACGATTACAGCAAGGTCATGAAAAAGCGAAACCTCGGGCTCACCGGCAAGCGCAAATTCTTTTTGCAGACGCTGGCGAGCTGCGCTGTGGCGATCAGCCTTCTGACGCTCACGGCCAGCGGCACGTACTCCACGCAGTTGAGCGTGCCGTTCTTCAAAAATTTTCATCCCGACCTGGTCATCCACTCGCTGCTCTCGAGCCCCTATCTCTGGTGGCTGTCCTACTTGCCGTTTTTGATTTTTGTGGCGCTGGTGATTGTGGGGTCCTCCAACGCCGTCAATTTGACGGATGGCTTGGACGGGCTGGCGATCGGCTGCGTGGTGGTTGCGGCCGGGGCGCTTACGGTTTTGACCTATGTGACCAGTTTTGCGCGCTTCTCGTCGTATCTGGATCTTCAGCACCTTCCGCAGGTGGGTGAGCTAACCGTCTTTTGCGGTGCGCTGGTCGGGTCCTCGCTGGGATTTCTTTGGTATAACGCGCACCCCGCCGAAATATTTATGGGCGACGTCGGTTCGCTGGCGCTGGGCGGCTCGATCGGAATGATTGCGGTGGCCATCAAGCAGGAGATTCTGCTGTTCTTTGTCGGCGGAGTCTTTGTGCTCGAGGCGCTTTCGGTCATTCTTCAAGTGTTGTCGTTCCGGCTGACGGGCAAGCGCATTTTTCGGATGTCTCCGCTCCACCATCATTTTGAACTCGGAGGATGGAGCGAATCGAAGACGATTGTGCGGTTTTGGATCGCGGCCCTGGTGTTTGCGTTGTTTTCACTGACGACGCTGAAATTAAGGTAGAGGCAAACGTTGAAACCGGCGATTGATCTTGCGGGCAAAAAAGTGCTGGTGGTGGGATTGGCGCGCACGGGCGTGGCCACGGCGTTGTTCTGCGCGGAGCGCGGCGCGCGCGTTACCGCGACCGAAGTTCGCACCGAGCGGGAACTTGGCGAAACCGTCGAAAAGTTGCGCGCCGCCGGCGTCACGCTCGAATTAGGCGGCCACCGCCCGGAAACGTTCACGGTTCAGGATCTGATCGTTCCAAGCCCCGGTGTTCCGCCGACGATGCCGCCGCTGGCCGCTGCTCGCGCGATCGGTGTTCCGGTGTGGAGTGAAATCGAACTGGCCTGGCGGTTCTTGAGCGGCCGCCTGATCTGCATCACGGGCTCCAACGGCAAGACCACGACAACTTCTCTGGTTGGTCACATCCTGGAGACCGCGCGGTTGCCGGTGCAGGTCGCCGGAAATATCGGCACGCCGCTGATCTCCCGCGTGGATATTTCGAGCGACACGAGTTTCACGGTGGTCGAGGCCAGCAGTTTTCAGCTCGAAGCCATCTCCGCGTTTCGTCCGGACATCGGGGTGCTGCTCAACGTTACGCCGGATCATCTGGATCGGCATGGCTCGATTGAAGCCTACGGCGCGCGCAAAAGCCCGGATGTTTGAAAATCAAACCGCGGAAGACGCGGCGATCATTAATGCGGACGATACCGTGGCTCCGCAATATGCGCCCTGCGAGCCGCGCGTGTTTTGGTTCAGCCGCACAAGCGCGTCGCCAGCGGCTGCTTTCTTCGCGGCGATGAAATCGTTTTCCGGCGCGACGGCTCGGAATCGCGTCCTGCTCGAGCGGCAGGTGATCGGTCTTCGCGGAAACCACAACGTTGAAAATGTGCTGGCCGCCGCGGCGGCCGCGAGAATTGCCGGAGTCGAGCCCGCCGCAATCGCCGAGGGCGTGCGCAGCTTTGCCGGCGTGGAGCACCGGCTCGAGTTTGTGGCCACGATTGCCGGCGTCGATTACTTCAACGATTCGAAGGCCACGAACGTCGACGCCACGCTCAAGGCTCTGGACGCGTTTTCCGGCAATGTGCTGGTGATCCTGGGCGGCAAGGATAAAGGCAGCGACTTACGCGATTCTTCGCGAGCCGCTGCGCAGCCAGGCGCGCTTGGTGCTGCTGATCGGCAGCGCCGCGGAAAAAATCGAGAGGCAACTTGCGGGCGCCGTCCCCGTGGAGCGCGCCGGGACACTGGCGGCGCGCCTGGAAATTGCCGCGCGGCGCGCGCAACCCGGCGACACGGTTCTGCTGGCTCCGGCCTGCGCGAGTTTCGACCAGTTTGAGAATTACGAGCACCGCGGACGCGTCTTCAAACAGTTGGTCCGCGAACTCGAGAAAAAACACGCGGCCTAGCGGAAGGGACCGCGCGAAAGGCGCTTTTAGAAAAGATGCCCCGACAACTCCAAACCGACCGATGGATGTTCGGCTCGACGCTCGCCCTGTGCCTGGTGGGCTCCATCATGGTTTTCAGCGCTTCGGCGGTGATGGCGCGCGACGAATACGGCAACGGCTCGCACTTCCTGCTGCGGCAACTTTTGTGGCTGGCTTTCGGGCTGGGCGGCATGATCGCGGTGATGAACTTCGATTACCGCAGGTTGCGGCGGCCGGCGGTAATTTTCACCGTGTTGTTTGGGGTGTTGGTGATGCTCGGCGGCGTTTTCTTTCTCGATAAGTCGCACGCCACGCATCGCTGGATTCGTTTGGGGCCGGCGAGCCTGCAGCCCTCCGAACTTGCCAAGCTGGCCGTGATTTTCTACCTGGCATGGTTTCTGGAAATGCGCCGGCGGCCGGAAGGGTTCGGGATGAATGACTGGAAGCACACGATCATTCCAGCGATTGTCCCGGTGCTGGCGCTCGTGGGGCTGGTGGTGATTGAGCCCGACCTGGGCACGGCGGTGGAAATTTTCATCATCGCGGTGGCCATGCTGTACGTTGCGGGCCTGAACGGCAAATACATTATCGGCGCGGGGCTCTGCGCGCTTCCCGTCGTCTATTTGCTGATTGTGCGCGTGTCCTATCGGTACGAGAGAGTTGTGGCTTTCCTAAATCCCACGGCGGACCCGCAGGGACGCGGCTTTCAGCTCCTGCAGTCGCTGATCGCGGTCGGCTCCGGCGGTTTCACCGGCGTCGGATTAATGGAGAGCAAGCAGAAATTATTTTATTTACCTGAAGCGCATACGGATTTTATTTTCGCCGTTTTGTGCGAGGAGCTGGGATTCATTGGCGGAGCGATCGTGCTGAGCCTGTTTGCGATTTACGGTTGGCGCGGGATTCGCTCCGCATTCAAGACCAACGACGAATTCGGACGTTTTGCCGCGCTGGGCATCACCGTAATGATCCTGAGCCAGACCATGATCAATCTCGGCGTGGTGCTCGGGATGATGCCGACGAAGGGAATTCCGCTGCCCTTCATCAGTTATGGCGGATCGAGTCTGCTGGTGATGCTGCTGGCCACCGGCGTTTTGCTGAATATCAGCCGGCAGGCGGATTAGTTGGCGCCGCACGGGCATGGGGCAGGCTTCCGCCTGACTGGTTTCGATTTTCGCCCGGCTCGAAAAGGCAGACAGGCTGAAGCCTGTCCTACTGGATGACGGACGCGAAGCAACGGAACGGCAAGCTGCTGATCGCGGGCGGCGGCACGGGCGGCCATGTATTTCCGGCTCTGGCCATTGCACGGGAATGGATTTCGCGAGAAGGAGAAAGCCAAGTCGTGTTTGTTGGAACGCAACGCGGAATCGAAGCGCGCCTGGTGCCGGAGGCGGGCTTTGCCCTCGAGACGATCCGCTCGGCGGGACTCAAAGGCATGGGCGGGATGAAACTCGCGCGCAATACTGCGAAGCTCGTTCCGGCGATGTGGGATTCGTTTTCTATTCTGCGCCGGCACCGCTTCGCCGCGGCATTGGGCGTCGGAGGATATGCGGCCGGTCCCATGATGCTCGCCGCGATCCTGCGCGGATTGCCCGCGATTGTGTTCGAGCCTAACGCGGAGCCGGGGTTCACCAATCGCGTGCTGGCCCGCATGGCTACGCGCATCGCCACGGCCTACGAATCGCCGACGAAGCTTTGGGGCAGCAAGGCCACGCTCACCGGAATTCCGGTGCGGCCGGAGTTTTTCGCCATTCCTCCACGCGAGCCGGCGGAACCGTTTCATTTGCTGATTACCGGGGCAGCCAGGGCGCGCTGGCGATCAATCGTACGCTGGTCGATGCCGCCGATTTACTCGCAGCGCAAAAAAATCGCATCTCCATCGTTCACCAAACCGGCGAACGCGACTATAATGCCGTACGCGTGGCCTATGCGCGACGAGAAATCAACGCGGAGGTTCTCCCCTTCATCCGAAACATGTCGGAGAGATTTGCCCAGGCAGATTTAATCGTTTGCCGTGCGGGCGCCATCACGGCAGCGGAAATTGCCGCCGCCGGACGCGCCGCCATCTTCATCCCCTTCGGCGCATCCACCGACAGCCACCAGTTACGCAACGCCCAGGAAATGAAACGAGCGGGTGCGGCGCGACTCATCCCGGAGCCCCAGCTCACCGCGGCACGTCTTACTCAGGAAATCTTTGGATTGCTCGATCGCCCATCCGAACTGCAGGCCATAGGCGCGCGTGCGCGAGGGCTGGCGAAGCCCGATGCAGTGAAGGAAATCGTGGACCTGATTGAAGGGGTGGCTCGAGCATGACGGTGACGTTTCACAACTTCAAACGCATTCACCTTGTCGGCATCGGCGGGATCGGCATGAGCGGGATTGCCGAGGTTCTCCTGACGCTCGGCTACTCGGTTTCCGGCTCGGACGCCAAAACTTCACCGATCACCGAGCGGCTGCTGAATCTGGGCGCAGAGATCTTTGAAGGCCATCGCGCGGAGCACGTGCAAGGCGCGCATGTGGTGGTTGTTTCCTCGGCCATTCGCGGCGACAACCCCGAGATCGTGGAGGCGCACCGGCTGAAAATCCCCGTGATCCCGCGCGCCGAAATGCTAGCCGAATTGATGCGCCTGAAATACGGCATCGCCATCGCCGGAGCGCACGGCAAAACCACCACAACTTCCATGACGGCGAGCGTTTTGGCCGCTGCCGGGCTCGACCCAACATTTGTTGTCGGCGGCCGCGTGAACCACATCGGCTCAACAGCGCGCCTGGGACGCGGCGAATACATGGTGGTCGAAGCCGATGAGAGCGATCGCACCTTCCTGCTGCTCGCGCCGGTTGTCGCCGTGGTGACGACCATCGACCGCGAACACCTGGACACCTACAAGTCGCTCGAAGAAATTCAGGAAATCTTCACGCAATTCGTCAATCGCATCCCATTCTATGGCGCCGCCGTGCTGTGCCTGGATGAGCCCAATGTGCAAGCCATTATTCCGAATGTGAAGCGTCCGGTGATGACCTACGGAACTTCGAGCCAGGCGGACCTGGTGATCAGCGACATCGAGCTGCTGGGAATCGAGAGCGAGTTTCGCCTGACGTTTCGAGGGGAAGATCTTGGAAAATTTCACTTGAATGGACCTCCCGGAATTCACAACGTGCGAAATGCGGCGGCTGCCGCCGCGGTCGCGCTGTATCTGAACGTTCCGCCGGAATTGATCCGCGTGGGTCTCGAGGAATTTGCCGGGGTAGGGCGCAGGTTTGACGTTAAAGGGGTGATCAACGGGATCACCCTGATCGACGATTACGGCCATCACCCGGTTGAAATCCGCGCCACGCTCGAAGCCGCGCGCGTCTGCCATTTTGAGCGCATCCTGGTTCTGTTCCAGCCGCACCGCTACACTCGCACCAGGCACTTGTGGGATGAATTTTGCCGCGCTTTTAATCATGCCGACATGCTGGTGGTGATGGATATCTACGCCGCGGGCGAGCCGCCCATCCCCGGCGTCAGCGGACACGCCCTCGCCGAAGCGATTCGCGCCGCCGGCCACAAAAACGTGGCGTTTCACAGCTCCATGCAAGAGGGAATCGAGGAATTGCTCCGCGCCGCGCGGCCCGGAGACGCGATTCTCACCATCGGCGCGGGCAATGTGAGCCGTGCGCCAGGCGAACTGGCCGTGCTGCTGGGAGCGAGAGTTTCGTTGAATCCGTCGATGTAGAGCGGGTTTCAGCCGGTGTGGTTCTGATTTTTGCAGGGTTTGAACGGCCACAGGCTGAAGCCTGTGCTACCAAAAAGCAGCGGTGAGCAATGCGTATTCGCGATCAAAAATTAATCGAAGCGATTGCCGAGCTTGGCGTCGAGCATAGGCCCGAGGTTCCTCTGGCGTCGAAGACTTCGCTCGAGATCGGCGGAACCTCCGACCTTCTCATAATCCACAAGCGCGAAACTTTGCCGGAACTGATTCGCCTGCTGAAAGAAGCCGGCGTTCCGCACCGCTTTCTGGGAGGTGGCAGCAACGTTCTGTTGCCGGACGGCGAACTTCCCTGGGTGATCCTGCAATTGGCCCGGCAGGACCCGGACGTGCGGTTTGAAGGCAACAGCGTGTATGTCGATTGCGCCGCCGACCTCGGACGCACCGTCACGACCTGCGCAAAACACGATCTGGGCGGAATGGAGGGCTTGATCGGCGTTCCCGGATCGATCGGAGGCGCGTTGCGCATGAACGCGGGCGCCTACGGCACGCAGATTGGGACCTTCGTTCGCGAGGTGCGAGTCTACCGGGCGTCCACCGGCCGGATCGAAATCCTCAGGGGCGCTGAAATAAATTTTGAATACCGGCATACATCTTTTGCGCTCGATGATATTATGCTCTCGGTGCGACTGGAACTTCCGTCCAAACCGTACAGCGAAATACTTCAAGGAATTCGCATCTGCAATGAGAAGCGGCGAGCCAGTCAGCCGCTCAACCAAAAAAGCGCAGGCTGTATTTTCAAAAATCCGCCGGGCGGTTCCGCCGGGCGCATGATCGACGAGCTCGGATTGAAGGGCCACTCGGTCGGAGACGCACGCGTCAGCGACCGCCACGCCAATTTTTTCATCAACGCCGGACATGCCTCAGCCGCGGATATGCTCGCGCTGATCGCCGACGTGCGTCGGCGTGTGCGCGAACGTTACGGCGTGGAGCTCGAAGAAGAAGTGATTGTGTGGAAGGCCCCGGCGCAAGCCCGGTGAGAGAACGATGAGCGCAGAACCAGATTATCTTCCTGCGGACGCGCTGGCCGAAGACGAGCCGAAGTATCTTCGCCGGCAGAAGCCGGTGGAGATCCGCAAGCGCAAGTTCAGCCGCGAGTCCTGGCCGCTGTACCGCCGCGTACTGGTGGGAGGAATCATCGCGGCCTCGGCGGGGTTCGCGCTCTATGAAGCCGCGGCCTACCTGCTGTACTCGCCGGCCGTCCTGCTGCGGAGCGGCGATCAGATCGAGATTCAGGGTACGCGCTTCGTTCCGCCGGATGCGATTACCGAGAAATTTTCCGCGGACATGGGCCGGAGCGTCGTGCGCGTTCCGCTCACTGAACGCCGCGAAGCGCTCGAGTCGCTTCCGTGGGTCGAGCAGGCCCACGTGCAGCGTGTGCTGCCCAACCGGATTCGCGTGGAGATCACCGAGCGGACGCCGGTGGCCTTTCTTCGCTCTGGAAGCGATCTTGCCCTGGTGGACGCGCAAGGAGTGATCCTCGATCGTCCGGCCGCGGGGGATTTCCGGTTTCCGGTGGTGAGCGGCATCGGCGAATCGATGGCCCTCTCGCTCCGCAAGCAACGCATGGATTTGTACGTGCAGTTTATGAAGGACATCGAATCCGTTCGCCCGGGCGCGAACGATCATGTCAGCGAAGCGGATCTTTCCGACTCCACCGATTTGCGCGCCACGCTTACGGGAGTCGGAACGGCCTCCGACAACAAGTCGCCGGTTCTGGTGCACTTCGGTGATTCTGATTTTGGGAACCGGTATCATTTGTTCGAAGAGAATATCGACCAGTGGCGGGCCAGCGCCGGGAGCGTCGATTCGGTGGATCTGCGGTTCGCCCGGCAGGTGGTGGTGAATCCGGAATCGCGGATTGTCGCCGCCAATCTGAAGCCGGCCGCGCCTCTGCCAGCGGCGACGAGAACGCCGCCGGTGGCATCTCAGGGCGTGAGCCAGCGCGTGCATCCGCACGCGAAAGCCGTGCGAAAGCACCGCTAGCGAGATTGCGGGAATTTTTTGCGCGGGTACTCCGGCTGCCCGGGCGAATGAAGAGTCGAAGGAGCGGCAGGTTGACGAAAAAAGAGAAGTACCTGGTCGCGCTGGACGTTGGCAGTTCAAAGACCTGCGCTATCATCAGCGAGTTGACGGACGCGGGGGCGAAATTCGTGGCCTTGGGAGCGGCGGAATCCAAGGGCCTTCGTAAGGGTCTGATTGCTAACATCGGAGCGGCGGCGACTTCGGTGCGGCGCGCGATTGAAGAAGCGGAAAGCGTTGCCGGCGTGCCTGTCGAGCGGGTCATCGTCGGCGTGGCCGGCAGCCACGTTCGCGGTGTGAACAGCCGCGGCGGCATCACGCTGGGGCACCGGCCGAGAGACATCAAGCGCGACGACGTGCACCACGCCGTGGATGCGGCGCGCAATATTTCGCTTCCGGAAGACCGCGTGGTCTTGCACGTTCTCCCGCAGGAATTCCTTCTAGACGCTCATGATAATATTCGCGATCCGCTGGGCATGATCGGCGGGCGTCTCGAGGTCAATGTTCACCTCGTGACTTCGTCGGCGTCGGCCATGCAGAACCTGGTGATTGCCATCAATCAGGCCGGCGTGGAAGTTGCGGACACGGTGCTCGAGCCGCTGGCCTCGGCGGAATCCTGCATGACCCAGGACGAACGCGAGCTGGGCTGCTGCCTTCTGGACATCGGCGGCGGCACGACCGAACTGGTGGTCTTCGCGAACGGCATCCTGCGGCATGCGGCGGCCATTCCCGTGGGCGGCGATCACTTTACCAACGACCTCGCCGTGGGGTTGCGCACGCCGATCCCCGAGGCCGAGAAAATCAAGCGCCAGCACGGTTGCGTATACCAGGATTTGATTTTGGAAGATCAGGCCATCGAGATCGCCAGCGTGGGCGACCGTCCTCCGCGCACGGTTTTTACGCGCATGCTGAACGAGATTGCGGAGCCCAGAGCGCAGGAATTGCTCTCGCTGGTGCGCGATGAATTGCAGCGCGGCGGTTTTTCATCGCTCATTCCCGCGGGGCTTGTGCTCACGGGCGGCGGCGCGCATCTAAATGGGCTGGTCGAGCTGGCCGAGAGCATGTTCCATTTACCCGTGCGCGTGGCGGTTCCGCGAGGCCTCGAAGGAATGCCCGAACAACTTTTCCGGCCCGAGTATGCAACGGTGGTAGGCCTGCTTCTATACGGCGCGCGAGCCCGGCGTCAAGCGCCGCAGAAGCCGGTGACGTTTGTAGGGAAAATTAAAAGCATGTTCGCCGGAGCCTGATGCGAAAAACTTCGGCGGCGCAAGGCCACTTTTTTGTTGGAGGGAATAAGATGGCGAAAGACTCGGGGATTCGGATTTCGTTTAGCGAGGAAAATTCGCAGCAGGGCGCCAAGATCAAAGTGATCGGCGTCGGCGGCGGCGGATGCAACGCGGTGAACCGCATGATTCGCGCCAAGGTGGAAGGCGTCGAATTTATCGCCGCGAACACCGATCTGCAGGCGCTGAAGCTTTCGCAGGCGCCCGTCAAATTGCAGCTGGGCAGCAAGCTCACCAAGGGACTCGGCGCGGGCGCCAATCCCGAAGTCGGCCGCAACGCCGCGCTCGAAGATACCGACAAGATTATCGAGGCGCTGGAAGGCTCGGATATGATTTTTCTCACCACCGGCCTCGGCGGAGGCACGGGCAGCGGCGCTGCTCCGGTGGTCGCTTCGCTCGCCAGCGAACTCGGCGCTCTTACCGTCGCCGTGGTCACCAAGCCGTTCCTGTTCGAAGGCAAGCGCCGGCAGCAGCAGGCCGAGCAGGCGCTTTCCGAGCTGATTGGCAGCGTTGACACCGTCATCGTGATTCCCAACGAGCGGCTGCTGGAAACCGTGGAAGCCGGAACAAGCTTCTTCGAGTCGTTCCGCATCGCCGACGACGTCTTGCGGCAGGCCGTACAGGGCATCAGCGACATCATCACCATTCCCGGCATCGTCAATCGCGACTTCGCCGACGTCCGCACCATCATGCAGGGCCAGGGATATGCCGTGATGGGCACGGCGGTCGCCTCCGGAGCCAGCCGCGCCATCGATGCCGCCAACCGCGCGATCAACAGCCCGCTTCTGGAGGATAATTCGATTCAGGGCGCGCAGGGCATTCTGATCAACATCAGCGGATCGTCCAGCCTGACGCTCACCGAAGTCCACGAAGCTTCTTCCGTGATCGAGAAGGCCGCGCACGAAAACGCCAACATTATTTTCGGCGCCGTCCTGGACGAGAACATGAAGGAGCAGGTGAAAATTACGGTGATCGCTGCCGGATTCCGCGAAGCTGCCCGGCGCCAGCCGCATCAGAAACCCGCGTTTTTGCCGAGGACCTGGAATGCCGCTCCCGAGGAAGAACCGGTTATCGAGCCGCAGGTGATTCCGCAGGAAGCGCCGCGTCCCGTCGTCAACGAAGTGATTCACCAGGAAAACACAACGGCCGCGGACGACCTCGACGTTCCTACGTTTCTCCGCCGCGCCGCGCAAAAAGCTTGAGCGCATTTCCATCCGGTTTTTAGTTTCCACGGCGTCCCGATAACATCGGGACGCCGTTTTTTCTCAAGTAGACCGTAAGCGTCAGAGCAACTACATGGTTGACAGGGTGTGCGAGCGGAGGTAGAAGTTGTGCGCGGACCACGCAGTCGGGGTGAGTTGGGCGAGGTGTTGGATGGGCGCGTCGGCTAGGCCGGGAAGGACAGCGGCCAAGTACTCACGCACGGGGATGTTGATGCGGCGGCAGGTTTCGACGACGGAGAGGATGGCGGCGATTTTCGGTCCAGCCTGCTCGCTGCCAATATGGATCCAATTTTTGCGACCCACCGCTACGGGGCGCATGGAGTTTTCGGCGCAGTTGTTGCTCAGCTCGAGTTCTGGGTAGTCCAGGAAGCGCGTGAGTTTTTGCCAAAGCGCCAGGGTGTAATTGCAAGCTTTGCCCAGGGCGCTGGCGGGCAATGCGTCGCCTTCGCCGCGGTAATTTCGGCCTGGATCTCCGCGAGTATCGCGGGAGCCTTTTTGCCGCGCAGGGCGTGGCGCGAGCCGTGGTCCAGTTTCGCCGTGCGCGCTTCCGCATCGACAGCAAACAACGCATTGATGTGCGCGACAATACGCACCGCCCTGCATCTCCGGGATGCAGCTTCACCGCTTCAACGAATTTTCTTCGCGTGCGACCAACAGCACGCATGCACCATCTTCGGTCCGCCCACCGAATCGTAAGCGGCATATCCGTCGCTCTGCAAAAGGCCATCGAACTTCCCCAGAAAACGTTTCGGGCCTTCGCGCCCGCGCCCCATGCGGAAATCGAACACCACAGCCCCATGCGGCCGCCCGTATTGCCACAGATACGCCAGATGGTTGTGGCCACTCCCATTGTGCAGCTGTACGCCGACCGGCGTTTCATCGGCCTGCAGGTAAGTCCCTCGAAGTAGCTCGCGCCGCAGCGCCTCGGCCAGAGGCACCAGTAACTCGCCCACGCGCATTACCCAGCCATCCAGTGTCTGGCGGCTCAGTTCCACGCCGCTGTCGCGCTCCAGCATCGCGCTCTGCCGGTACAACGGACAGTGATCCGCATATTTGCCGACCACTGTGTCGATCACCACGCGGTCGCTCACTAAACTCTTCTCGATGATACGCGGTGGCAGCGGCGCCGCCAGCACGCCACGCTCTTCGCAATTCTTGCAGGCGCGCTTCTCTCGCTTGGTCACCACCACGTAATACTTCGCCGGCTCGACATCCAACTGCTCGCTCTGTTCGTGGCCGATCACCGCGGTTTCCTGGCCACAGCCTGCGCATATATTCTGTTCCGGCGTGCAAGCGATCACTCGCTCGACCCGCGGCAGTTCCGCCGGTAGCGCTTGGCGGCCCGGATGCCGACACTTTTTCTCCGCCGCCCGCGCAGGAACCGGTTCACGCTCACTCTCCGCTTGCACCTCGGCCGTGCTCACTCCCGGTTCCCATTCCAGTAATTCCAATTGCTCCTTGCTCAGCTTCTCGCTGCCCGGACCGTACTTTTGGATGCGCTTCAGCCGCAGGCGCTCTTCCAGTACCTGGATCTTTAGTTCCGCGTATTGCAACTTGTTCTGATAAGTCTTTAGCGCCAGGAACTTCTCGCTCACCGTGGCAAACAGCGCTTCGGGCAATTTGCTCTTGAGTTGTTCGAGAAGTTCGTCGAAGGAAGGCTCGGAAGGGTTCCGACTCACGTTAACTTAATTAATAACGCTAATTCCCACTCTGCAATCAATTCTTGCGTTCACCGCAAAATTTCTGTTACCACCTTATGCCGCGGGTTCCTCTCCACTTCCCGTCGGTACCACCGCCGTCGTTTCGCCTGCCGCAAATCGATCCCGCCCAATAGTAAGATCAATTCTTCGTGGCTCAGACTACTCCTTGCTGCTCGCCCGACTCCGGCCAACGGAATCGCCCTTTCGCCAATCGTTTCGCGCAGACCCACAGTCCGCTTCCGTCCCAGAGAAGCACCTTCAACCGATTGCGCTGCGCATTGCAGAACAAAATACATGCCCACTCAACGGCTCACATAACAATCGGTCGCGCACCAGACCGTACAATCCGTCGAATCCCTTCCGCATGTCCGTGGCTCCTGCCGCCAGATACATCCGTGTCGCCGCTCCCAATCCAAACACTGCTTACCCCTGTTCCAACACGGCCAGCAAGCGCTCCAGCGTCGCCGCATCAAACCCCGCAGAGACTTCCACTCGCCGCCCTCGCGCCAGGACCACTGCCAGCCTGCCGATGCTCCCCGTTCCCGCTAATTCCACCGCCACCAGCCTGCCGCTCGTCGCCTCTGTCTCGGCAGGCACTTGGAGTGCTCCCCGTCGATGGCCGACGAACCTGCCCCGCTGCGGTCGCCGTCTCTTCCGCCAGAAATCCAGCGTCGCCACCGCTACCTCATGCTTCTGGCAAAATTCCCGCCGCCGCATCCCGCTGGACTCAAACGCGTCCAACAGCTGCTCTACCTCGCCCCGCCTCCGTCGTTGCTGAACTCTCCCATTCCCTTGTTTTTCTCTCATCCCTCCACTTCAGCACGACTCGTTCCCGGAAAATAGGTGCGTTCCTCTGACGCATACAGTAGACCAGCCTTCAGCCTGTTTAGCTTTCAGTCCCACCGAAACGCCGAAGCGCAAACACTGCACTGGGCAAAATCTGCCCCGGCGAGCGTCGGGAGTTGCATTCTTGCCCACTAGCTCGGCGGCAGAAGTCCCGCCAAAGAACTTCAGCGCGCCGCAAGCCGCCAGGATCGAGGCGATTGCCGGGTGCAGCAGATGCCCGCGAATTTGGCATGTCGCTTGCCTTATGAAGAGCGCTCTGGCGCTTCGATTCAAGAATTGGTTGGCTGGCTCAAGTCCGTCCGGGTTTGGCCGATACAACACTTGGGTCAGCTTGTGCGGGCCGGAGACGGCCGGACTCGATTCCTAGATTTTGATAAGAGGTGCGATCATGTCCATCGTCGGTCTGTTGAGTAGCAATTTGTTCTCGGCGGGAGCGGCTCAGAATACTCAAAACACGACGGCGTCTCAGAGCGCCCCGTCCACCTTCCAGCAAATCAAAACTGAATTCCAGCAACTGGGGCAGGACTTGCAATCCGGGAACCTGGCGCAGGCGCAACAGGATTACACCACGCTTTCGCAGAATCTTCCGGGAGCGAGCCAGAGCACCGCCAATCCGATTCTCCAGGCGTTCAACCAGCTGGAGCAGGATTTGCAGTCGGGAAATCTGCAAGGCGCGCAACAGGATTACGCCACGGTTCAGCAGGACTCGCAGCAGGTTGCCTCTCAGGCGGCGGGGCATCACGGACGGCACCATCACCACACGGAGAGCTCAACCTCTTCTTCCTCCGCTGCTTCACAGCAAAGCAACCCGATCAATCAGGCGTTCAACACGCTGGCGCAGGATTTGCAGGCCGGAAATCTTTCCGCCGCTCAATCCGCTTTTTCGGCGCTTCAGAATGACCTTCAGCAGATCGGCGGCTTCGTTACCGGCGGATCGAGCGGCGCTTCGAGCGCTGTAACTCCCTCGAGCACCGGCAGCCTGAATGTGACCGCCTGAAGCGCTATGTTGCTTACCGGCTATGCGGCATGAGGTACACTGGCGCGCATGGCCGATCCTGTTCGAGTCCACCCTGAAATCCTGAGGGAAATGTTGGCTCACGCGAGGCGCGATCCGCAAATGGAATGTTGCGGTCTGCTCGCAGGGCGCGATGGCGTGATTACCGCGATTTTCCCGGCGACGAACGCGTTGTCCAGCGCCACGGCATACGAAATTCCCCCCAGGGAATTGTTCGAGTTTTTTCGCGCGCTGCGCGCCGAGGGCTTGGCCCATCTGGGCCATTATCATTCGCATCCATCGACTGAAAATTTCCCGTCCCCGACCGATGTCGAGATGGCCTGCTATCCCGAGCAGGCCTATTTCATCGTTTCACCGCTCTCGGACGCCCCGAATCCCGTCCGCGCGTTTTCTATCCGCGACGGCGCCGTTCAGGAACTGGAAGTAATTTCAATAATGGATCGTTCGGAATGAACCGAGACGGATTCTAGGTTGAAGGCTTTGCGCGTTCGCGAGCGATCACCGAGCGGTATACTTCGCGCACCTGCTCCGCGGACCGCTCCCAGGAATACTTTTGAACGAGTTCGTAGCCGCGCCGCACCAGCGTTTCACGCAGCACGTCTTCCGTGAGGATTTGACGGATACCTCGAGCAATTTCAAAAATGTTTTCCGGGTTCACCAGCAGTGCCGCCTGCGAAAAAACTTCGGGCAGGGAGGACACGCTTGAAGTCAGCACCGGCGCACCGTGCGCCATGGCCTCCAGCGGAGGCAGGCCAAACCCTTCGTAGAGGGAAGGAAACAGAAACGCGCTGGCACGGGAATAAAAAACGCGCAGCACGGGGTGCGGAACGAATCCCAGGAAGCGAACGTCCGCTTGCAGCCGCGAACGCAGCACGGCGCGGCGCAGATCGGAATGCTCTTCCGCGGAATCGCCGATCAGCAGCAGCTTCAGCTTGGAATAGATTGGATGGTCGCGGAGTTCGGCCTTGGCCACGGCGAAGGCTTCAATCAGGCGCGGCAGGTTTTTCTGCGGCCTGATGTTGCCCGCGTACAGCACGAAAGGATCGGTCACCGCATGCCGCTCCAAAATGCGGTCGGCGCCCTCGGGCATGGACTCACGCAGGAAGCGTTCGTCGAGCGCGTTGTAAACCACCTCGATTTTGCTTTCCGCGACATCGAAGACGCGCGAAAGATCGCGCTTGGACGAGTGGGAAACGGCCATGATGCGATCGGCCCGCGCCAGGGCGCGACGCGCGAAATACAATCGTCCGGCCTGAAAGGTGGCCGAAATGCCGGGCGGCGGCGTAAGAATATCCGTCAAATCGTGAATCGTGAGAACCAGGCGCGAGGGCACGACAGCCGGCGCGTAAAACCAGGGCATGTGTAAGAGATCTACACCCCGCTTGTGCAGCAGGTAGGGCAGGTGCATGTGGGTGTGGAAAGATCCGGGCTCGGATGGATATTCCAGCAGCATGAAATTTTCAGGCAGGGGATCGAATTCCCGCAGGTGCGAGTGTTGTCCGATCAGCAGATATTCGGTGCCGTTATCCGTGCGGGCGAATTGATTGACGATGTTGCGGATGTACGTGCCGATTCCGAAGTCACCGGCACGCCGGACATCGATCGCGACACGCATCGGTGGCGGCGCTCAGCGCGCGGAGCCGTGGCTCCCGGCCATGGATGGCGCGATGTCCCAGCGCCGCGTGTAGAGAGGGAACTGCGCGGCGAATTCAGCGACTTCCGCGCGAACGCGCCGCTCGCGCTCGGCATCGCCTAGATGCAGGAGCGTCTCGACGATCCACGCGGCGATCCGTGGCATGTCCGGCTCGCGCATGCCGCGTGTGGTGACGGCCGGAGTGCCCAGACGGATGCCTCCTCCGGTCATGGGCGGCGTCGGATCGAACGGAATTGAATTCTTGTTCACGGTAATGCCCGCGCGATCCAGTGCCGGTTGTGCGTCCTTGCCGGTTATCCCGCGCGAATACAGATCGATCAGAAAAAGATGGTTGTCGGTGCCCCCGCTGACGATGCGGAAGCCTGCTTTGGCGATTTCGGCGGCCAATCGCTGCGCGTTGGCGACAATTTGCCGCGCATAATCGCGGAACCCGGGTTCGGCTGCTTCCTTCAGGCACACGGCTTTGGCGGCAATCGTGTGCATCAGCGGGCCGCCCTGCGTTCCCGGAAACGTGATGCGGTCAAGCTCTTTGGCGTACTGCGCCTTGCACATCACCAGGCCCCCACGAGGGCCGCGCAGCGTCTTGTGCGTCGTCGTCGAAACGAAATCGGCGTGCGGCACCGGGCTTGGATGCATGCCCCCGGCAACGAGTCCCGCGATGTGCGCCATGTCCACGAAAAACAGTGCGCCGGCCGAGCGCGCAATTTCCGCCATGCGCGGGAAATCGATGATGCGTGAATAGGCGCTCGCGCCGGCGACGATCATTTTCGGCTGGTGCTCGCGCGCCAGGCGATCGAGTTCGTCGTAATCGATTCTCTCCGTATCCTTGCTGACACCGTACGGAATAAATTTGTACATTTTTCCGGAAAAGTTGAGCGGATGGCCGTGCGTGAGATGGCCCCCGTGAGCAAGATTCATTCCCAGAACCGTGTCTCCGGGTTGCAGCGCCGCCATGTAGACCGAAACGTTGGCTTGCGTGCCGGAGTGCGACTGCACATTGGCGTGCTCTGCGCCAAACAGGGCCTTGGCGCGGCCGATGGCCAGCTGCTCGGCGCGGTCCACGAATTCGCAGCCGCCGTAGTAGCGCTTGCCCGGATAGCCCTCCGCGTATTTATTGGTCAACACCGAGCCCATGGCTTCCAGAACCGCTTCGGAGACAAAATTCTCCGAGGGGATCAGCTCGAGGCCGGTGCCCTGGCGGCGGCCTTCTTCGCGCAGCACTTCGGCGATTTCCGGATCAACTTCCCGCAGCGGCCGGTTCATGTGTTGTGAGGTTTGAGTATCCATCTTTTTTGCGGGCTCCATGCGCTGGCCTGGCCAGGTTGTTCCTCAGGCAAGCGCAGGCCGCGCCTTTCTCACGATTGGTGTTCGCGCGCCCGATCCATTTCGCTGATTTTGTCGACGCGCCGCTGGTGGCGGCCGCCGGCAAACTGTGCGCCCAGAAATTCCTGAATGATGGCGATGGCTTCTTCCTCGCCCACGATCTTGCCGCCCAGGGCGATCACGTTGGCATCGTTGTGCTCGCGCGCCCGCCGCGCCGTGAGCGAATCGTGCGCCAGCGCCGCGCGAATTCCTTCCACTTTATTCGCCGCGATGGAAACGCCGATCCCTGTTGCGCAGACCACCACACCCAGAGAATTGTTCCCGCGGGCCACGCGTTCTCCAACGGCCTTCGCATAATCGGGGTAGTCCACCGGTTCCTCCGAATCGGTTCCTACGTCCTCGACCGCGTACCCCGCGCCTTCCAGAAATTTTTTAATCGTTTCCTTGGCGCGAAATCCGGCGTGGTCGGAACCTACAACGATGCGCGGCTTGTTCGGAGAATCCGGCAAAAGAGTATCCTCAGCGATTCTATCGGAATCCGCCGGGGAATTCCAATCGTGGCCATTTAAGCAGAACAGGCTTCAGAGCCTGTGCGGCAAGCCACCTCGAACATGCAAGCGGCTGAACAAAACAGGCTGCGGAAAAATCGCCCTAATGCTATTGTCATTCCGAGCGGAGCGAGGAATCTCTCTTTCTTTTCTGGCAGTTAAATCCAGGAGAGATTCCTCGCTCCGCTCGGAATGACAAAATAAATTAACCTTCCCGCAGCCGCTGAAGCCGAGCCCTACAACGATTTCCTATTTACCACAGCCTGTCTGGTTTTGACTCGCGTCACGGCCAGCCTGAACCCCGCAGGCCGAAGCTTGTCCGACCCGCGCGTCACGCCGTCCGGCATCCAAACCTGGACATCTCGGGAAGCCGGTTCCATTGCCGCGATTTTTCACTCGCCAGCTTGTTTTCAAACGTCAGGTTTTCTTCCTGGCCTTCGCTCTGCGGCAGCACGTCGATCAGGCCAAATCCGTGGCTTTCGAGAAACTCCACGGTTTCGGTCTTGGTTGAAGCGCCGCGGTAAAGCGGGTTGGAAGTGATGTCGCACTCGACGCAGATTCGATGAATGTCTTTCAGGCGGAGCTCGGCGGACCTCACGACGTCAAGATCCATTCCTTGCGCATCCACCTTCAGATAATCGACGCTGGGAATTCCCGCGAGATCCAGGAAGGTGTCGAGCCTAATCGTTCCGACGGTTACTTTTTCCACGGTCCGCAGATCGCTTGCTCCGACCCACTTGCTCACTCCCTGATCATCGAGCGGCAGGAGCGAACTTGCCGCGGCAGAAGAATTGATATTCAGCTCGGAGCTGCCGTTTCGTTCACTGACCGCAAGCGGGACAACGAAAAAGTTCGGCAGCATTCCGAAAAGTTTCGTCGCCTGCTGCAAGTTCGGTTCAAACAGGAAAACCCGCAGCGAAGGGTTCAGGAGTGCAAATTCGTAGCAGTGTTCGCCCTTGTACGCGCCCACATCCAGCCAAACGCCTTTGAAGCCTCGATAATCTATCAACGCGCGGCCCGCCTTGCGCAATCCGCGGCCGGCAGCGTGAACGAAATCAGTCGTCAAGCCCATGTTCTTTTCTCCGTGGCCGCTGCTGCCGGACGTATTTCTTGCCCGTTGAGGACAGCAAACCATTTCATCGTTCGGAAGCCCGCCATTCGGCGCCCGGGCGGCGCGCGCCTGATTCTTCAAGTTGCGAATTATACACAACCGGGAATCGGTCGGATCAAGTGCTTTCCCGCTGCGCAGCCGAAACGCGGAAGGCGTGCGCTCCGGACTTTTGATGCCGTGCGCGTTTCACTTCACCGCCGGGTGCCGGCCACGAACAGCCATAGAAATTCAAAATGATACTTCTGGCTATTCCGGGCTAGGTGGCGTATGAATGGCCCATAGGATCCCACCTTTCCGCAAGCGGCCCAGCTATCTGCCCGTAACGAGGAGGACAAGATGAGCTCTGAACCCAATGTAGTTGCACCGAAGAGAGGCGACCGCGTGGCCGTGGCCCAGCAAGAAGGTGTGTTTGAGGTTGCCGAAATTAATTCGCTGATGCAGACGGCCAACCTCAAGCTGACGGATGGGCAAGGCCACATCACGCGCAATGTGCCATGGACGGCTATCAAGCCGCTAGGTAAGAAGTAGGGAACGATAGAACAGTGAAAGCCGGAACCTTGCGGGTTCCGGCTCAGAACATTCCTCAGAGGCTATCTTCGAGGAATGAGCGCAGGTTTCTCGATCTGGATGGGTGTCGCAACTTTCGCAGGGCCTTCGCCTCGATCTGGCGAATGCGCTCGCGGGTCACAGCGAAGGACTGTCCCACTTCCTCCAGCGTGTGTTCGGAACCATCTTCCAGTCCAAAACGCATCTTGATGACGCGTTCTTCGCGCGGCGTCAGCGTCTTCAGCAGCGATTCCGTCTGCTCCTGAAGGCTGATGCTGATGGCCGCGTCCGACGGCGACACAGACGATTTGTCCTCGATAAATTCGCCGAGATGCGAGTCTTCTTCCTCGCCGATCGGCGTCTCGAGCGAAATGGGCTGCTGTGCAATTTCTTTGGTCTTGCGCACCTTCTCGACGGGCACGCCCAGCCGTTGGGCAATCTCCTCCGCCCGCGGTTCGCGCCCAAGTTCCTGCACGAGTTGCCGGCTGGTTCGCACCTGCTTGTTGATCGTTTCAATCATGTGCACGGGCACACGAATGGTGCGAGCCTGGTCCGCGATCGCTCGGGTCACGGCCTGGCGAATCCACCAGGTCGCGTAGGTGGAAAATTTATAACCGCGGCGCCATTCAAATTTGTCCGCGCCCTTCATCAAGCCGATGTTGCCTTCCTGAATCAGATCCAGGAACTGCAATCCGCGGTTGGTATATTTTTTGGCGATGGAAACCACCAGGCGGAGGTTGGCTTCAACCATTTCCTTCTTGGCCTGGCTGGCTTCGGCCTCTCCCCGCAGCACCACCTGGAGCATGCGCTTGAGGTCGACGAGCCCCGTTTCGCTCGCGGCTTCAATCTCTTTCAACTCCGCGCGTCGCGCGCGCAGCTCACGGCGCGCCTCGGCGGCGTGCTCGCCCTTGGAGGCGTCGGCGCGGCGTTCCAGTTTCACGATTTCGCGCTCCAGCGATTGCAAGCGCTCGACGGTGTGGTGAATCTTATCGATCAGGCGCTTGCGTTCCAGGGAGTGAAAATCAATCGATCGCGCGTGCTGGGACATTTCCACGCGCGTGCGCGCCAGACGGTTGCGGTATCGCAGGTACAGCCGCTTATTCGATTTCGGCGTGTTCTCCAGTTGCGCGGCCTGCTTGTGCGCCAGGGCGTACAGCTGTTCAATCTTCGCGATGGTGCGAAGAATTTCCTGTGTCTTGCTCTCGGTTTCCTCTTCAGTCAGCTCTTCCTGATCGAATTGAATGATTTTCTTAATGGACAATGTTCCGAGGCGCAATTCCTTGCCGACCGCGATCAATTCCTTCAGAACGATCGGCGACCGGGAAATCGTCTTCAGCACCATCAGGTGGCCGCGCTCCATGCGCTTGGCAATGGCTACTTCGTCCTGGCGCTTCAGCAGCGGAACCGTGCCCATTTCCCGCAAGTAGAGCCGCACGGGATCGTTATTCTTGTCGAGCATTCCGGGCGTAAGGTCCAACTCGCCCTCTTCGGCGACCGCGCCGTGCTCGACGTCTACTGCATCCGTGGCAATCTGTGCGGTGCCCGCCGCCGCAAGGTCATCGTCAACCGCAATGCCGGTTTGCTCGAAAGCGGAGAGGGGATGTTCGCTCTCTTCCGGTTCCGGCGCGGTTTCGACGGCTGGCAGTACGGCATCTTCCTCTTCGGGGAGCATGTAGCGGCGCTCTTTGCCGATGCCAATGATGCTGCGGACCTCGTCACCCGATTCTTGGTTATTCAGAGACAAGCAGTTATCCCCCTTGCAGATCAGATAGTTACGGCTGCGGGACGAGCGCTGCGCTCCCCCATTCGATGCCCAAACAGCGCAACATGACTCCTAACCATTAGAGTCAATTAGCGGCGCTAAGTCACGGGGACCAAGCCAATGAACTCAAATTTCACTTAAGGCTCTTCTTTTCAGTGCGATATGACGTGGTAGGACGCTTCGCGACCTTAGGATCGCCGATCCGCACTTTCACCGCTTTGGCCTACATCTTTCGACGGAATCTATTGAAAAAAGTATGTTGCAGAGGCTTCGCTGAAGCCGCTGAACCCCCATCACGATGCGTCAGAAAACAACAAAACCCAGACCCATTATCTCACGATTTCGAGATTCATGCACGGAAGATCGATCCATTGGCACAAGTCTCTTTGAGCCAATGCCATTTAGCGGTTCCGGCCGGAGCGCCCCTGGGTACCCCGATGGCTCGCTCCTGCGCCGCCTGACCAAACCGCGACACCTTAGCATAATTGCCCGCTCCGCGCTCCTCAAATTTCCTCTATAGCCCCGGCTTTAAACTGTTGCAGAATGTTTTGCTATGCCCGTCGATAGCATCCTCCGCGGCCTCAAGCGTTTTCAGAAAAAGGTCTTCCCGAAGCATCGCGAGTTGTTTCACAGGCTGGCCCTTCATCAAAGGCCGTCCGCGCTGTTCATCACCTGTGCCGATTCCCGAATCGATCCTTGCCTGCTGACCCAAACTAAGCCAGGCGAGTTGTTCCTGTGCCGGGTGATTGGCAACATCGTGCCGCGCTATCCGGAATCGATTGGCGGCGTCTCCGCGACCATCGAGTACGCCGTCGGAGTCTTGGGCGTGCCCGACGTGATCGTGTGCGGGCATACCGACTGCGGCGTCATGAAGGGGGTGCTAAATCCGGAGGCCCTGAAACCTCTGGCCAACGTCAGCGCCTGGCTGCGGCATGCCGAAGCCGCGCGCGCGGCCCTCGCGCAACGCGACGGCGATTCGAGCGATCCCGAGTTTCTGCTGGCGCTGACCGAGAGGAATGTCATCGAGCAGATCAAAAACCTGCATACGCACCCGTCCGTCGCGGCCCGGCTGGATCAAGGGAATCTCAAACTTCACGGCTGGGTTTATCACATCGGCAAGGGAATCGTGACCACCTACGATCCGAAGCGCGAGAAGTTTATTGGTGTGCGCACGATCAAAGCGCGGAAAGGCAAGCCGCGGAAAGCCAAACCGCGCGCACGAAATCGCGCGTCAGGCGCATAGAACGTCGGAAAGCCGAAGGCGGCCCGTTGCGATCCCGAACCCACTTTCCCAAACCGCGCGGGCTCGTCGATAAAACCCGGGAGCGCTAGCACACTGGGAGCGAAGGTTCTTGCCTTCCGAAGGGCCGAGCTTCAGTTCGGCCGCAAAAATCGCATTCCAACGTGCGCTTCAGCCCCTGAATGGGCAGGCCGCCCGTACGATAGTGGATGTGTCGCGCTTCGGACGGCTTTGCGGAAGCTGGCCCGCAGCATCCCCCGTAGTTGGTTGACACCTCTGGCACCCTCGGCTACGCTTCTTTTTCCTGATTCCTGCCACGATTCACACGGCAGCACACGAGTGCGAACTCCGGTTGCAACCAGTCAGAAACGAGCGCGGGCTGCACGGAAGCTCGCCGAAATGAGGACGATCGCGCATGGCGGATTTGAAGCTTCCTTCCCGGGCTGAAGATTTTTCGGAATGGTATAACCAGCTGGTATTGCGCGCGGAGCTTGCCGATTACGCTCCGGTGCGCGGCTGCATGATTGTGCGGCCCTACGGCTGGGCACTGTGGGAAAACATCACCGCGCAGCTGGACCGGCGCTTCAAAGCCACGGGGCATGTAAACGCCGCGTTTCCGCTGCTGATTCCGCAGAGCTTCATCAGCAAGGAGCAATCGCACGTGGCCGGATTTTCGCCTGAGCTGGCTGTCGTCACGCATGGCGGAGGAGAAAAGCTGGAAGAGCCTCTGGTGATTCGGCCCACCTCCGAAACGATTATCGGGCACTCCTATGCCAAGTGGATTCAGTCATACCGCGATTTGCCCCTGCTGATCAACCAGTGGAACAGCGTGGTGCGCTGGGAATTGCGCACCAAATTATTTTTGCGCACCCTGGAATTTTTCTGGCAGGAAGGACACACCGCGCACGCGACGCTGGTGGAAGCCGAAGCCGAGACCCGCCAGATGCTCGACATTTACACCAACTTCGCGGTCAATGAAGCGGCCGTCCCGGTGATCCCCGGAAGAAAATCGCAGTCCGAGCGCTTCGCCGGAGCCGACGCCACCTTTTCGATCGAAGCCATGATGGGCGACGGCAAGGCCTTGCAGGCTGGCACTTCGCACAACTTGGGCCAGAACTTCGCGAAAGCCTTCGAGATCCGCTACCTCGATCAGGCCGGCGCGCTGCAGCACTGCTGGACCACTTCGTGGGGACTTTCCACGCGCTTCATCGGCGCCATCATTATGGTGCACGGCGACGATCAGGGCCTGATTTTGCCGCCGCGGCTCGCGCCGCACCAGGTGGTGATTGTGCCCATCTTCAAGTCCGATGAAGAGAAAGCGCTGGTGTTCGAGGCCGCAAAAAAAATCCGCGAGCAGCTGCTGAAAGCGGATATCCGGGTGAAAGTGGACGAGCGCGAGGGGCAAAGCCCCGGCTTCAAGTTCAACGACTGGGAAATGCGCGGCGTCCCCCTGCGCATGGAAATCGGTCCGAAGGACGTGGCCAAGGGCAGCGTGGTTCTGGCGCGCCGCGACCGCCCCGGCAAGGAAGGGAAGAGCTTCGTGTCCCAGGAAGGTATCGCGGATGCCGTCACGCGCCAGCTCGCCGAGATTCAGAAAGCGCTCTTCGATCGCGCTCTCGCTTTTCGCAACTTGCACACTCTTGAGCCCTCGAATCTTGCGGACTTCCGGGTGGCTGTCGAGCAGGGTTTTGCCCGTTCCTTCTGGTGCGGCGACCCCGGGTGCGAGGAGCAAATCAAGGAAGCGACCAAGGCCACTCTGCGATGCATTCCCATCGAGCAGCCCGGCGGTTCGGGCGCATGCATCCAGTGCGGAAAACCCGCCCGCGAGCTAGCCATCTTCGGCAAGGCATACTGAGCCGCTTTGCGATCCACCTTTTAGCTTGAAGATCTGGAATAACCGCCGCATTATCATACGGATGAGGAAAGTAACTGTGCCGAAACTGGGCGCGGACTCCTGCTCGACACCCCTCCTGACCGATGCTAGCATTTTTACATATGGATCTTTTCCCAGGCCGGAATCTGCTCGGAAGGTGTGCGTCCGAAACACGCGGCGGGCGCAGCACTCCTCCTGCCTGTCCGAACGCCATGCTGGTGACCAAGCGCAACGGCGAGCGCGGCCAGGGAAGGCTCAAAGCGATTATCTGGACCATGATTCTCGTCGCGTTTATTTACACCGCCGCAATCGTGCTTCCGGTCTTGATCAGCGAGTATGAGTTTCAGGACAGCCTTCAGGACATTGCGCGCTATGCCAGCGTTAATCGCAAGGATAATGACCAGGTCCGCAAGGCGGTATTTGAGGAAGCGCAAAAAGAGGATCTGCCGGTTCAGGCAAGCGACATCAAGGTGGAAGGCAACGCCGGAAACATTCACATCGATGTGGATTATTCCGTAACAGTGGACCTGAAGTTTTACCAGTGGACCTTTAACTTCCACCCGGCCGCAAGCAATGCTGCATTGTTGTAAGTCAACGGGGGACTGTGGGGCACTCGCTCGCGCCGGCTCCGGTCAGGCGTTTGTGACTGGCTGGCGCTACGAGTAGCGATTCTCCCCGCGTGTTCGTCAAATTCGAAATCGATGCCCAGGGCGTGTAAACTGGTTCCGGAGGGGCCCGAAAGTGCATCTAAGCACATAGGGTGGAATCAGCAAGCGGGAAGTAAGACGCTTTTTTCGCGGCGGAACGGAGAACGACCTTGCGTATTCGAATTGACCGGGGCTTCTGGTTTTCCCGGTTCGGCCTGGCACTCCTTGGGACGGCCACTGTCCTTCTCCTTGTCGCAGCCGGCATAGGAACGTATTACTGGATTTCCTTTGGCCGGATGATCGACCTTCGTCTCTCGGGACATATTCAACAAACCACCGCCAGAATTTACGCCGCTCCCATGCGGATTTACGCGGGCGAAGCTATGACCGTCCAGGATCTGGCCAATCAGCTGCAGCGCGCGGGCTACAGCGAGCTGGATGTCAGCGGGACCCCAGGTCGTTACACCCTGCATGGCAATGAGATGGAGATCCGCCCGTCGGACGAATCGTATTTCGGAGAGAAAAACCGCCTGATCGTGAATTTCAGCGGCGGGGATATCCAGAAGATTCGCTCCATGGACAATGGAGTTTCCCTGGATTCTGCCGAAGTCGAGCCCGAACTTCTTACCAGCCTCTTCGACAGTTCCCGCGAGAAGCGCCGCGCGATCCGCTACAACGACATTCCAAAGGTATTGCGCGACGCCGTCCTTTCCGTGGAGGACCGGCGGTTTTTCGAGCACCCCGGATTCGATTTCGTTCGAATCGTGGGCGCGGCCTGGGCCGATCTGCGGCACGGGGCGCGCGTGCAGGGCGGCAGCACGATTTCCATGCAGGTCGCGCGCAGCTTCTTTTTCAATACGGACCGGACCTGGCGGCGCAAGGCAGCCGAAACAATGGTCGCGCTCGAACTCGAGCACCGCTTCAACAAGCAGCAGATCTTCGAGCTCTACGCCAACGAAATCTATTTGGGGAACCGCGGCAGCTTCGCGATTCACGGATTCGGCGAGGCCTCTCTGGCGTATTTTAACAAGGACCTTCGCGAAGTGACTCTCCCGGAAGCCGCATTTCTTGCCGGGATCATTCACGCGCCCAATCGTTACTCGACCTCCGAGCGACGGCCGGACCGCGCCGTCGAGGCGCGCGACCGCGCGCTGCTGGCCATGACCGAGAACGGCGTCATTACCGCGGACGAGGCTCAGGCCGCCAAGAAAACTCCGCTGCAAATCGTAGGCGGCGGGCTCGAAGGCAGCACCGCGCCGTATTTTGTGGACATGGTGAAGGACCACCTGCTCGATCGTTTTTCGGAAGCGGACCTGCTCTCGCAAAGCTTCCGCGTTTACACCACGCTTGATCCGGAACTGCAGCGGGCGGCGAGCGACGCGGTTGAGGCAGGCGCGAAGAATATTGACACCCAGCTTGCCCGCCGGTATGCGCGCTGGCGCAAGGAAGGCCAGCCGGCTCCCCAGGCTCAAATCGCCATGGTCGTTCTGGACCCGCACACCGGGGAAATCAAGGCACTCATCGGCGGACGCGATTACGGTGAAAGCCAGCTCAATCACGTGCTGGCGCGGCGGCAGCCCGGCTCCGCATTCAAGCCGTTCGTGTACGCGGCGGCGTTCGAAGGCGCCGTGGATGGCGTGCAACCCATCGTGACTCCCGCGACGACGGTGATGGACGAGCCGACCACCTTCGATTTTGACGGCAAGGAATATACGCCCAACAATTACGGCGAAAAATTCCACGGCCAGGTCACGGTGCGGGAAGCCCTGACGGATTCGCTCAACGTTGCCACCGTCAAGGTTGCCGAGCTCGTGGGATACACGCGCATCTCGGATATGGCCCATCAGTTCGGGCTCGACCCCTCCATTCAGCCAACGCCGTCCGTGGCGCTCGGGGCATACGAAATGACGCCGCTGGAAGTAGCCGCCGGATACACCATTTTTGCGAATGACGGCGTGCGCACCGAGCCGATGTTTATTCGCGACGTGGTTAATGCTCAGGGCGAAATGCTGGAACAAAACACGATTCGTTCGCGCCAGGCGCTCGATCCGCGAGTGTCCTACCTGGTGACCAGCATGATGGAAGACGTCATCGACCACGGCACGGGCGCGACCGTCCGCGCCCGCGGATTCACCGCGCCCGCTGCCGGAAAAACGGGCACTTCGCGGGACGGCTGGTTTGCGGGCTACACCTCGAATTTGCTGGCCATCGTGTGGGTGGGATTTGACGACAATCGCGACCTGGGCCTTTCCGGCGGCGCTGCCCCGGCGCCGATCTGGGCGGATTTCATGAAGCGCGCGGTTTCCTTGCCCGCCTATCGAGACGTCAAGCCTTTCGAAATGCCGGAGGGAGTCACGAAAGTTACGATCGATCCGGAGTCGCTGGAACTCGCGACTCCCGAATGTCCCGTTACGCGCGAGGAAGTATTTATTCACGGGACCGAGCCCACCGAATTCTGCCCCCTTCATGGTGGCGGTCACATGGCCGGCGAAAATCCGCCAGGCTCCTGGCTGTCTCACGTTTTTGGCGGGGACAAGCCCAAGGCTCTCGACAACGCGCCGCCCGTGCCGGCAAGCGCGAGTTCAAGTCCTGGCCCGGCGCAGCCCTCCGCCGATAACCAGCAGCCCGACGAGAACAAAAAGGGAGTGCTGCGGCGAATTTTTGGTATCTTTGGAGGCAAGAAAGACAAAGACGCCGACAAGACACAATCAGGCTCACAAGACCAGCAACATTGATGGGGCGTCTTTCGGAGGCGTTCGCCATGCAATGGAAAACTCCTCTCTGGATTTTTCTGGGCCTTTTGCTATTTGGCGTAGCTCCTCGGTTGGACGCGCAGCAGCCCGCGTCCCTCAGCCCCAAAGAGATGGAAGTGGAGCGTGCCAAAGTCCAAATCGCCGAGAAGCGCTACGAGGCGGCGATCGCGACGTATGAGGATTTGCTGAAGTCCGATCCCAAGAATGCTGTTTTTCTGAACATGATCGGCATAGCGTATCTGGACCTCGGCAACTACAGCCAATCCAAAAAATACTTTTCCCGCGCGTACAAGGCTGACAAAAAATATTCGAGCGCCATAAACAACCTCGGCATGGTTTATTACCACCAGAAAAACTTCAAGCGGGCGATCCGCGAATATCAAAAAGCTGTGGCCATCGATCCGGACCAGGCCGGGACGCATGCCAATCTGGGATTTGCATACTACAATTCGACTAAATTTCCCGAAGCCGCCGCCGAATTTCAAAAGGCGATCGAAATCGATCCCACCATTTTCGAACGGAACGACCGCGCGGGCGCCACGGTGCAGGACCGCTCGGTTTCCAATCACGGACTGTTTTTCTTTACCATGGCCAAGGTATACGCGCAGAAAGGCGACGCCGCGCACTGCGCCGAATATCTCCGCAAGTCCCTGGATGAAGGGTACAAGGATGTGGATAAGGCCGCGACCGACCCGGCATTTAAAGATGTCATCAACGATCCCGGGGTTCAGGCAGTGATGGTGCGCGTGCTTCCCGCGGGACAAAAGGCCCCGGAAACGCATCCTGGCGCGTAAATTTAAGAACACCATGCGTGACTCCCGCGATCACGCCTTGCGCGGCCTCTGTTACAATGTGACTGCGATGCCCCCTCGAATTTTTCGATTTGGGCTTTTCGTTTTGGTTGCTTCTCTTTGCGGAGCCGCCATTGCGGGCCGCGCTGCTCCCGCGCAATCCACGGCGGGCGCTCGCGCGACTTCCGCCGAAAATCATCCCGAAACGGTTCTCATCTTTCCTTTTGAAAACGAAAGCCGCATGGCCAATCTGGACTGGCTTGGCGAAGGATTATCGGAGTTGACAGCGGAACGACTGGAAGATCGGGACGTGAACGTGTTTTCGCGCGAGGACCGGCTGGCGACGCTCGAGCGCATGGGCCTGCCGGATTCCGCGCGTTTTTCTCACGCCACCATCATCAAGATTGCGGAAGAGGCCGACGCCGACGTGGTGGTTTACGGGCGATTCCAATCCGACGGCAAAACGGCGACGCTGGAGGCGCGCGTGCTTCGCTTGAATCCGCCTTCGCTCTCCGCGCCGTTCATGGAAAGCGGTCCCATGCAGGACCTGGTCCGCGCGCACGCTCGCCTGACATGGCAGATTCTATGCGCGCTTGGTCCCAAGCAATGCCCACCGCAGGGCGCGAACAAGGACGAATCGAGTTTCTCGGAGCCGCCGCCATCGTTGAGTCTTGATTCCCTCGAAAATTTCGCGCGCGGGATGGCCGCTTCAGGGGACGAGGATCGCCTCCGCTTGCTCCGCGAATCGGCCCGGCTGGAGCCTGCCTGGGACCGCCCGGCGTTTGAACTTGGACAAATATATTTCGAACGGCACGATTGCGATTCCGCGCTGGTGTGGTATTCGCGCGTCCCCCCAAATCGCCCGGACGGGCCCGAGGCAAGTTTCGCCACCGGCGTGTGCCATCTGGCGCGAAATGACAATGCCCGCGCGGATGCCGCATTTTCCGGACTGCTCGAACGCACGCGCAGAACCGGGGAGAAGAATTCGATTCCCGATCTGCCTGAATTGCACAATAACCTCGGGGTGGCGCGCCTGCGCCTTGGCAAACCGAGCGAGGCGGAAACGGAATTCGAACGCGCCTCGGCGCTCGATCCGGAGGAAAACGATTATTGGGTGAATATTGCCATTGCAAAACTGATTGGCAAGGAGGCGGCCGCCGCGGTCGCTCCTCTGGAACAGGCCAGAAAAATCGATCCCGACGACAAGGACGCGCGAGCCTTGCTCATTGCAACCCTGGAATCACTTGGACGAGGTCCTGAAGCCGCAGCCATTCGCGCTGAGACCGCGGACGGTGCCGATGCAGCGTCGCAGCCCAACCTTCAGGATGGCAACAGTCTTTCGCGGCTGGCTCGAGTTTCCAAGAATCTGGATCGAACACTGCTGCGGCCGGGGGGCCCGGCTCCCGAAAGTCCGGGGCCAGCGGCAAAATCCCCTCACACGATCGACAGCGGCGGAGAGCGGTAATGAAGGAGCCCGGCAGCCGGGGCGCGAAAGCATCGGTACCCGCGATACCGCGGGCAGCGCTGGCGACGGCCGCGCTTGTCCTTGCCTTGTTTGGCGCGCTCGCCATGCGGGCGCAAACTTCGGACACCAAGATCTCCTCGGCCCCCGCAGGGCGCGCTCAAGTTGTTGAACTGCGCATCGGCAGTGAAATCGAGCCCATTATGGCGGAGTACGTCGATGGCGGCATCGAGGAGGCTGCCCGGATACACGCCAGGCTAGTCCTCATCACCATGGACACTCCCGGAGGCCTGTCGACCTCCATGGAGGACATCATTCGCCACATCCTCGATTCTCCCGTGCCCGTCGCGGTTTTCGTTTCGCCGGACGGCGCGCGCGGAGCTTCGGCCGGATTTTTCATCTTGATGTCCGCGGACATTGCAGCCATGGCGCCCGGAACGCACACCGGGGCCGCGTCTCCGCTTCTGGCCATCGGCGGAGTTCCACTGCAAGTGGACGAGACTCTCAAGAAGAAAATATTGAATGACGCCACGGCGTTCCTGCGCAGCTATGCAGCCAAGCGCGGACGAAACGTGGAGCTGGCGGAAACGGCCGTGGTCGACGGCAAGGCCTGGACCGAGACGGAAGCCCTGGACGGCAAACTCATCGATTTGATTGCGAACTCGCCGGAAGATTTGCTGTCCAAATTAGATGGCCGGACGATCAAGCGCTTTGACGGTTCGACGACCGAGCTTTCGCTTGGCAATCCGGAAATCATTCCTTACACCATGTCGTTCCGCGAACGGTTTCTCTCGCGGATTGTGCAGCCGGATGCGTTTTTCATTCTGCTCATCGTCGGCGTGCTGGGACTCTACACGGAATTCACGCATCCCGGGACGGTGGCGGCGGGCGTGATCGGCGGGATTGCGCTGGTGCTGGCACTGTATGCCATGCAGATTCTGCCCGTAGCGCCCGCGGGAATTGTTTTGATTCTGCTGGCGTTGGGATTATTCATCCTGGAGGCCAAGTACACCAGCCACGGAGTGCTGGCGATCGGAGGCATCGTGGCCATGCTGCTGGGTGCGCTGATGCTGGTGCGCTCGCCGTTGACGCATGCGGGCGTGAGCCTGGGAGTTGCATTCGGCGTGACTCTGCCGTTCGCGCTGATCGTGATTCTGCTGATGCGCCTCGTGCTGCGGTCGCGAGCGTGGAAACCGACCACGGGCCAGGAACAGCTGGTGGGCTCGCCCGGCGAAGTGACCGAGGCGCTGGTGCGGCAAAAGGAGAGCGAACTTTTTCACGGAATGGTGCGGCTTCACGGGGAACTGTGGCGCGCCGTCGCCCGGGAGGAGATTCCGGCCGGCGCCCAGGTTCGTGTCACGAGTATTGACGGACTGACTGTGCACGTGGTTGCCGCCGGCCATCGCGCGACGAGTGCGTGAACGCAGGCGCGAGATGGAGTACGATACTCGCGGCACGCACGCCGAGCCGAAGAATCCCGAGGCCTGACATTTTTTTGGGGGGGCGCGAAAATGGATTTTTCATTGTACGGGCTCATGATCGCAGTGTTCATTTTCCTGATCTGGTTTTGGAATTCGCTTTATGTGATTAAGGAGTGGGAACGCGGCGTGGTATTGCGGCTCGGGCGCATGCAGCCGGAGGCCAAGGGCGCGGGATTGCGCGTGGTTTTCTGGCCCATTGAAACGATGTACCGGATTTCGTTGCGGATTGAGACACTGGATGTGCCTTCGCAAGACATCATCACACGCGATAACGTGTCCGTGAAGGTGAACGCCGTTACCTATTTCCGCGTGGTGGACGCGAATCTGGCGCTTTCGCAGGTGCAAAACTATCTCTATGCCACTTCGCAGAAGGCGCAAACCACGCTGCGCAGCATAGTAGGCCAGTTTGAGCTTGACGAGATCCTGGCCGAGCGCGAAAAGGTTAACAGCAAATTGCAAGTGATCCTTGACCAGGATACCGAGCCCTGGGGTATTAAGGTAACGAAGGTCGAAGTGAAGCAGGTGGACATCCCGGAGCAGATGCAGCGCGCCATCGGCCGGCAAGCGGAGGCGGAACGAGAACGGCGCGCCAAAGTAATTCACGCGGAGGGTGAAGCGCAGGCGTCGGCGAAGCTGGCCGAGGCCGCGCAAGTACTGGAAACACAGCCCGCCGCGATTCAACTGCGTTACCTGCAGACCCTGACTGAAATCGGCGTCGAAAAAAATACCACGATCGTGTTTCCGCTGCCGATCGATATCATCAATGAGTGGGTCAAGGCGATCGGTTCAAGAAAATAGATGGCATCAAAAGAGAAAAAAGGCGGCGGCGATTTCGTGCTGGAGAGCAGGCACCTGGTCGGGCTGTTCATGCTGCTGGTCGTGATTTTTGGAGTGGTCTTCACGCTCGGTTATCTGCTCGGACGAAGCCAGTACGATACCAAGGTCCGCGCCGCTCCTGGCGCGCCGCCCGAATCCAAACCGGCAACCGCGCCGGCGGTCACGAAAGCCAAGCCCGAGCCGCAGCCCGAAATCGCGCAAGTGGCTCCCCAAAATTCCGACTGGGATTTCTATCATTCCGCCGACCCGCAGGCGTCCGCGGATCATTTGCAGCCGCCACCCAAACCTTTGCCGGTGGCGCGATCCGTCCCCAAGCCCGCGGCAGTTGCGAAGAATGCAAAACCGGCGCGATCCTCGCTGGGGAGCGACGGTTCGCTGATTCCGAAGGGCACTGTCATGCTTCAGGTTGCGGCCGTGCTTCACCAGGACGACGCCTTGGCGCTGGCGCAGGCTCTGCAACAGAAGAAATTCCCCGCGTTCGTCATCCCGCCGGGCGCCGACAAACTCTATCGCGTGCAAGTGGGGCCTTACCCGGACGACAAGTCCGCGTCCAATGCGCGTCAGGGCCTCGAAGCCGACGGGTTCAAGTCCATTATCAAGCGCTGAAATGTTTCTCGGTCTAGACAGTAATGGTCGAAGCAAGTCCTGATCGGTGGGATCACACGTTTCGATTGGACTTTGCGGTGAGCCTCCGCCTAATTTCAATTTGAGCCCGGGAACATCTGCCCGCGAGAACGAAAGTGTCGGTTAGAATCCAGGTCGATGCTTGGAATTACGAAGAATTTCGGATCTCCGATTGGATTGGTTCCATCGGGACCGCGATGCCTGCGGCTGTGTTTTGCGAAGAAGGGAGTCAAGCGCGATGGCGAAGGCGAAGGAATTTACGGTAACGATTGAGGACAAACCAGGGGCGCTGGGAAAGTGCTTTCGTTCTCTGGCCGATCGCGGCGTGAACATTCTGGCTTTTCAATCCTTCGTGGAGGAGCGCGAAAGTCTGGTGCGTTTCGTGGTGGACGATCCGGAAACCTCCAAGGCGATTCTCGGCAGCATGCGCATGATCTTCGAGGAGACGGAAGTCGCCGTGGTGAACTTGCCGCACCGCCCGGGTGAACTGGCCCGCGCGGCCGTGCGGCTGGGCGAAGCGCAGACCAACATCGATTACAGCTATTGCGGATTGCAGCCCGGCTCGCCCCTGGTGATGCTCGTGTTTGGCGTGGACAACCTGACGACGGCCTCGGCTGCGCTGGACGAAGTCGCCGCTGCGAAGCCGTAACAAGCTCCCGAAAAAATCCGGTAAGACAGTCTCCGCGTTCCGCTGCTGGATCCTGGGCTGTCGCGCGGCGTTTTAGACCGGGTCGCCCGCGTGATTCGAGTTTTTTCGTCCGGTGAAATTCGTTACACTTCACGCCGCTCCCTCATATGCGTTTGAAGCGCCGACAGTCTACAATGCCTTGGCCATCATGAACCTGTCGAGGACCGTCCGGCTCCTGCTCGCGCTTGCTTCCGGCATCGCGCTGGCCCTGGCTTACCCTTCCTTCAATCTTCCACTCCTTGGCTGGATCGCTCCGGCGCTGCTGATCCTCGCCGTGCTTGGCGAGCGCCTGCACATCGCATTTCTGCTGGGTTTGCTGCAGGGCGCGGTCTACTACGGGCTGAGCTTGCCGTGGATTTACAATGTCATGAGACAGTACGGCCCGCTTCCGGTGTTGCAGGCGGCGGGCGTGTTCGCGCTGGTGATCGTCGCTACTTCGTTGTTCCACGCGGCATTTGCGCTGGCAATCGCCTGGGTCAGCCGTTTCAGCAGCGCGCGAGCGTGTCTGGCTGCGCCGTTCTTGTGGGTGTCCATGGAATTTGCCTTGGCGCATCTGCCGGCCATCGGATTCCCGTGGAATCTGCTGGGATACGTGGCGGCGGGGAACCTGATGTTCGTTCAGCTCACGGCGATCACTGGGATTTTCGGGCTTTCGCTGGTTGTAGCATCCTACAGCGCGCTGGCGGCCTTCGTCGTTTTGCAGATGTCCCTGCGCAAGCAGGAAGGCGAGTTGACTTGGATTATCGTCAACGCCGTGCTGATCGCGATTGCACTTGTGGGTCCGCGGTACATTCCACGGGCGCAAGGCGATCACATCGCGCACCTGGTGCAGACGAATTTTCCTGTGTCCAACGGCTATCCCTCCAATTGGATGCAAACACACGCTGCGGATATGGATCAGCTCGAACAAATCAGCATCGGCGCCGCGCAAAAAGAGCCCGGCATCGTCGTCTGGCCGGAAGTCCCGGCGCCGTTTTCCTTGCAGGATCCGAATTTCCTGGCGCGCGCCCAGCGCATAGCGCGCGGAGCGGGCGCCGGTTTTCTTGTGGGCGTGGTGGATTGGAAACCACTGCCCGGTGGCGGTACCAGCCCAACCAATAGCGCGGTGCTGCTCGGCCCGAACGGCTCGGAGGATTTTGTCTATGACAAAATTCATCTCGTTCCGTTCAGCGAATATGTGCCCTGGAGATCCTGGCTTTTCTTTGCCCGTGATTTGACGGGACTCATCGGCGATTTTCAGCAGGGCACGCAATACAAAGTGGGACGTATCCCGGGCGGCCCTTTCAGCGTGTTTATTTGCTATGAAGCCATTTTCCCGAATGAGGTTCGCCGCTTCACGCTGGGTGGCGCGGGAGTGCTCGTGAACATCTCGGACGACGGATGGTTTGGCGGCTCGGGCGCTCCCGAGCAGCACTTGGCGATGGCGCGCGTGCGGGCGGTGGAAAACCGCCGCTGGCTGCTGCGGGATACCAACGATGGAATCACGGTTTCTGTCGATCCGTACGGGCGCATCGCGGCGCGCCTGCCCGCGCACATTCGCGGCGAACTCGATGCTCCATACGCGTTTCGCACGGACCTGACGCCCTATGTACGGTTCGGCGATTGGCTGCCGTGGCTGTGTGTTCTTGCGGCGCTCGTGTTAGTGTGGATGGCTATGCGCGGCGGGCCGGCGCGCAAGATTTCGTAATTCTTCGGGATAACTTTATGATGATTGAAGATCTGCAGCGGCAGCAGGAAGAACTTCGCAAGCGTATCGAACTCGTGCGGAGTTATCTTTGACGTTGCTCGCAGCCGCGAAACCCTGACCTCCCTGGAACAAAAAATCGCGCAGCCCGATTTCTGGCAGGACCAGGAACAGGCGCAGAAAGTCATGCAGCAGCGCAAGGCGGCCGAAGCCGTTTTGGCGTCCGACGCGAGGCTGGCGACCATGGCCAGCGATATTGACACCTACTTCCATCTTGCCGAGGAAGAAAAAGACTCGGCGCAGCGCGATTCGCTCCTGAGGGAAACCGAGCGCGAAATGGCCGCGGCCGATACTTACGTTTCGGAACTGGAAACGGTCACGCTGCTATCCGGTGAGAACGATCGGCTGAACGCCATCATGACCATCAAGCCCGGCGCGGGCGGGATGGAATCGCAAGACTGGGCCGAAATGCTGCTGCGCATGTACCTGCGCTGGGCGGAGCAGAAAGGTTTTACCGCGACGGTCATGGACTTGACGCCCGGCGAAGGCGCCGGATTGAAATCGGCGACGGTGCGCGTGGAGGGCGAAAACGCCTTCGGCTTTCTCTCCACGGAAAGCGGCGTGCATCGCCTGATCCGGATTTCGCCCTTCGATCAGGCCGCGCGGCGTCATACGTCGTTCGCCTCGGTCTTCGTGATTCCGGAAATTGACGACAAAATCGATATCGTGGTGAAGCCCGAGGAGGTCCGCGTCGATACGTTTCGCGCCGGCGGGGCGGGCGGCCAGAATGTGAACAAAGTCGAGACGGCGGTGCGCATCACGCACCTTGCGACGGGCATTGTCGTGCAGTGCCAGAACGAACGCAGCCAGCACAAGAACCGCGAACTGGCCATGAAATGGCTGCGCTCGCGCCTCTACGAAGTGGAAATCGAGAAGCGCCAGGCCGAGACGCGCAAGATGGATGAAACCAAACGCGACATCAGCTTTGGTAGCCAGATCCGGACCTATACGCTTCAGCCCTACCGGCTGGTGAAGGACCACAGAACCAAATTTGAAATGGGCGATGTGGATCGCGTGCTCAACGGCGATCTTGACCCTTTTATTCGTAATTTCTTGCTGGCGCGAAAAAAGGGGACGCTGGGGAGCTCTGCCGAGGCGGGTGACGATTCGTAAAGACCAGACGGTTTCGGTAGCACAGACTTCAGTCTGTGGGTTTTTGGAGCCTGCAAGGGCGAAACCCAAACAGGCTGAAAGCCTGTGCTGCCTGGCGGCCCCACAAGCACTTGAGCTTCGCAGTATCTCTTTGACCCGGAAATTCTGCCGTTTATTGATGAACTTACACCCTCGGCCTCAATTCGTTGACAGGGTTGGGGTCGCATGTTAGCGTCGATTCGGTCAAAAATGGAGTTCCGCAGATAAATGTCGCGGCTTTTTCTTGGGATTTCTTCAGAAGGGGTGCTGGATTGAGCGAGAACAATCGCAAATTTCTGTTTACCTCGGAATCGGTCACCGAGGGCCATCCGGACAAGATTGCCGACCAGGTTTCTGACGCGGTTCTGGACGCCGTGCTGACGGCAGATCCGAACGGGCGGGTCGCCTGCGAAACGCTGGTGACCACCGGACTCGTGATGGTCGCGGGCGAAATCACCACCAAGGCGGTCTTGGATTATTCCGACATTGCGCGCGATGTGGTGCGCGACGTTGGATATACGCGCGCCAAGTATGGCTTTGACGCGGAGACTTGCGCCGTAATTTCTTCGCTCAAGCGCCAGTCGCCGGATATCGCCATGGGCGTGGATACGGGCGGGGCGGGCGATCAGGGCCTGATGTTCGGCTTTGCCTGCGATGAAACCCAAGAACTCATGCCGCTGCCGATCACGCTGGCCCACAAATTGGTGCAGCGGCTTTCGGAAGTCCGACGCAAGGGCCTGGTCGATTTTTTCCGGCCGGACGGCAAATCCCAGGTAACCATCGAATATCACGGTGACCGGCCGGTGCGCGTGGACACCGTGGTGATCTCGACGCAGCACGGCGATTCCGTTTCCAACGTCGATTTGCAAAATGCCGTGCGCGACGAAGTGATTCGCAAAGTGGTTCCCGCCGAGTTGATGGACAAGAACACCAAATTCCACATCAATCCCACCGGGCGCTTCGTCGTTGGCGGACCGATGGGCGACGCCGGCCTGACCGGCCGCAAAATCATCGTCGACACCTACGGCGGCTACAGCCGGCACGGTGGCGGCGCGTTTTCGGGCAAGGATCCCTCGAAGGTGGACCGTTCGGCTTGCTACATGGCGCGGCACGTGGCCAAGAATCTGGTGGCTGCGGGCGTGGCGCGCAAGGTGGAAGTGCAACTGGCCTACGCAATCGGCGTCGCCGATCCCGTTTCCGTGATGGCCGAAACATTCGGTACGGGCGCGATTCCGGACGATCAAATTACGGATCTGATCCGCAGCATCTTCCAGCTTACGCCGCGCGGGATTATCGAATCGCTTAATCTGCGGCGGCCCATCTACCGGGCCACGGCTTCGTTCGGACATTTCGGAAGGTCCGGGCCGGGCTTTACCTGGGAGCTGACGGACAAGGCGGACGCGATTCGCAATCAGGCCGGTCTCGGCAGCAAGGAAGTTGCCGCGCGCCGCTGACGTAAAATTGAATTCATGCCAATTGGATTTTGGGCATTGAGTTTGCCCTGTAGCGCTAGCCTTCAGGCGAGCATCTGCCCTAACTCAAAAGTGTCCGCCTGCAGGCGGGCGCCACAAATGGAAAGACAGGAGAAATTCGCGTGACTAAGACTGCGCAAAGCACCGCGGGCGACATCCGGGATTTGGCTCTGGCCGAACAGGGAAAACGCAAAATCGAGTGGGCCAACCAGCAGATGCCCGTTTTGCAGCTCATCCGCAAGCGATTCATTAAGGAGCAGCCGCTGAAAGGCGTGCGGCTTTCCCTGTGCCTGCACGTAACCAGCGAGACCGCCAACTTGGCCATCACGCTGCGCGATGGCGGCGCCGACCTGGTTTTGTGCGCCTCGAATCCGCTATCGACGCAGGATGAAGTGGCGGCGTCGCTCGTGAAGGATTATTCGATTCCGACCTACGCGATCAAGGGCGAAGACAACGCCACGTACTACACGCACCTGAACGCCTGCGTCGACCACAAGCCGCAAATGACCATGGACGATGGTGCCGACCTCGTAACGTTGCTGCTCACCAAGCACAAGCACCTGGTCGCGGACGTCATTGGCGGAACGGAAGAAACCACCACCGGGGTGATCCGTCTTCGTGCCATGGCCAAGGACGGAACGCTGAAATATCCCGTGATCGCCGTGAACGACGCGGAGACCAAGCATTTCTTCGACAACCGCTATGGGACGGGACAATCCACGATTGACGGCATCATTCGTTCCACCAACCTGCTGATCGCCGGCCTCAAACTGGTTGTCGCGGGCTACGGATGGTGCGGCAAGGGCGTGGCCATGCGCGCCAAGGGCCTGGGCGCGGATGTGATCGTCACCGAAGTCAACGCGGTCCGCGCCATCGAAGCGGTGATGGACGGTTTCCGCGTGATGCCCATGGCCGAAGCCGCCAAGATCGGCGATATTTTTGTCACCGTCACCGGAAACAAGTCGGTGCTGAACCACGAGTCGTTTGAACGCATGAAGGACGGCGCGGTGATCTGTAATTCCGGACACTTCAATGTGGAGATCGACATTCCGGCTCTGGAGAAACTTTCCAACGGCAAGCGCATCGCGCGTCCCTTTGTCGAGGAATATTCGACCAAGGACGGCCGCAGAATTTATCTGCTGGGCGAAGGGCGGCTCATTAATTTGACCGCCGCCGAGGGCCATCCGGCCGCGGTGATGGATATGAGCTTCGCCAACCAGGCCCTCTCCGCCGAATACATGTTGAAACACGCGTCGGAGTTGACGCCGCAAGTGTACGTTGTGCCGGAAGCCATCGACCGTCAGATCGCCAAGCTCAAGCTGGAATCGATGGGTGTGCAGATGGACAAGCTCACGCCCGAGCAGGAGCTGTATCTCGCCTCCTGGTCCGAAGGCACCTAAAGGTTTTGATTTACCAGTAGCATAGGCTTCAGCCTGTGGATCTTGGTCCTTGAAAGCACAAACCCAACACAGGCTGGAGCCTGTGCCACATAAGATGTGAGTCCATGATGCGGGACTTCGCCAACTGGGCGCTTGAAACCGCGAAGCTGCGCGGCGCAACCTACGCCGACGCGCGCGTCATGGATATCCGCCTCCGCGATCTCTCTACAAAAAACGGGGAGGTGGGAACGCTAGCCGAATCGGAATCTTACGGCATCGGCATTCGCGTGATCGCGCAGGGATCGTGGGGCTTCGCGTCCACCGACCGCTTGACGCGGGAGGGAATCGACGCCTGCGCCGCTGAGGCGGTGGCCATTGCCAAGGCGTCCGCGCTCGCCAAGCTCGACGACGTGAAGATGGTTCCGGTCGATGCCTATCAGGACACCTGGCAGAATCCGTACGTTAAAGACCCATTCGAGATTCCCATCGAGCGGCAGCTGGATCTGCTGCTGGCCGCCGACCGCGAAATGTCGCGCGTTAAGGGCGTGACGGTCGCGGAGGCTTCGATGGGCTTTCGCCGCATCGAGCAATTTTTCGCCTCGTCGATCGGTTCGGCAATCCACCAGATCAAAATGCAGTCCGGCGCGGGAATAGTCGCCACCGCTTTTGCCGGGAGCGAGATTCAGAAACGTTCTTATCCCAATAGTTTCGGCGGGCAACATCAGCTTGCGGGCTACGAACTCGTGGAATCGCTGGACCTCGTGGGCCATGCGCAGCGCGTCGCCGAGGAATCCGTCGCGCTGCATTCCGCGGCACAGTCGCCCGGGGGCGCGAAGACGCTGATCCTCGACAGCTCGCAGCTCGGCCTGCAGATTCACGAGTCCATCGGACATCCGATCGAGCTGGATCGCGTGCTGGGCATGGAAGCCAATTTCGCCGGAATGAGTTTCCTGACGCTCGAAAAGCTGGGCAAACTGCGGTACGGTTCCGACGTTGTCAACGTAGTAGCGGACGCGAGGCTTGAGCACGGCCCCGGCCTGGGCACGTTCGGATACGATGACGAGGGCGTTCCCGCACAGTGCACTTCGATCATCTCCGACGGACTCTTCACGGGCTACCTGTCCAATCGTGAGACGGCCGTCACCATCGGCCTGAAGCATTCCGGCGGCACCATGCGCACGGAATCCTGGAACCGCTTGCCTATCATCCGCATGACCAACATCAGCATTCTTCCAGGAACGTGGCGCTTCGACGATCTGATCGCTGACACCGATGACGCCGTCTACATGGAGACGAACCGCTCCTGGTCCATCGACGACCGCCGCTACCATTTTCAGTTCTCCACGGAAATTGCCTGGGAAATCAAGGGCGGCAAGAAGACGCGCATGCTGAAAAATCCCAGCTATAGCGGCATCACCACTGAATTCTGGAACAGTTGCGATGCCGTTTGTTCACGGGATGAATGGACGCTGTGGGGCACTCCGAATTGCGGCAAGGGCCAGCCCATGCAGACGATGGGCACGGGCCACGGCGCATCGCCCGCGCGCTTCCGGAACATCAAACTGGGAGCGGCATTCGCAAAGTGACGAGCCGGCAGCGTAAACGGAATCCAGCAGCACAGGCTTCAGCCTGTGGGGGTGGGTTAATGGGAGCGCGCACCATGCCGCAATTAACCCCCCTCAGGCTGAACAGGCCGCGAAAAAAATGATTATGTTGTCGTTCCGAGCGAAGCGAGGAATCTCTCGTGGGCTTAACTATCGGAAAAGAAAGAGAGATTCCTCGCTCCGCTCGGTTCACCGAGAACGTTCTCCGTGAGCGGAATGACAAACGGATGGGGCGACTTTTTCCGCAGCCTGTGAAGCCTATGGCACTGGGAATGGTCGAGCGAAATTTGTGCCTGTAAAAAAGAAAAAATCCGCGAAGAAAGTTCTGTCCGCCGGGAAGCGCAAATCCGGTTCCGCCGCTCCCGGCGAGCCGCGAGCCGTCGCCGGTCTTCATCTCCGATCCGACTCGGAGCTGCGGCGCATCGCGGATCGAGTTTTCAAGATCAGCGACGCGGACGAGACCGAGGTTGAAATCGGAGTGGTCTCGGACGCGCTCACCCGCTTCGCCAACAACACGATTCATCAAAACGTCGCCGAGCAGGTGCTGGCCGTCTCGGTGCGAACCGTGCTCGACGGCCGCACCGCGCGCGCCACCACCAACAAACTCGACGACGAATCGCTAAAGCGCGTGGTCGAAGCCGCCAAGTCGCTGGCGCGCAGCCAGCCGCGCAATCCCGATCTCCTACCGATGCCCGGCCCGCAAAAATATACCAAGGTCTCGCGCTTTTTTGAGAACACAGCCTACGCGACGCCCGGCGGAGCGCGCACGCGCCGTCGTCAAAGTTGCGGAGATGGCCGGCAAGAACAAGCAAACGGCAGCCGGAATATTTTCGACCGGCGTCATGCAATCGGCGATTGTTAATACCAAGGGCCTCTTCGCTTCGTATCGCCAGACGCGCGCCGAATTCTCGATCACCATTCTCGAATCCGATTCCTCCGGCTGGGCTAAATCCAATTCGCCCGACGTCGATCGAATCGATCCGCTGGCCTTGGCGCGCAGCGCGAGCGAAAAATCAGCCGCCTCGCGCAACCCCACAGAAGTCGCGCCCGGACGCTGGACCGTGATTCTCGAACCCTCAGCCGCGCTCGACCTGGTCGGATTTCTCTTCTACGATTTTGCCGCCACGGCCATGGCCGACCAGCGTTCCTGCTTCAACAAGCGCATGGGCAAGCGCGTCCTAGGTGAAAACATCATGCTGCACGACGACGCCTACCACCCGCTGCAGTCCGGCGCGCCCTTCGATGGCGAGGGAATGCCGCGCCAGAAAGTTCTGCTCGTGGATAAAGGAGTGCCGACGAACCTGGTTTACTCGCGCGCCAGCGCCAAAAAAATGCAAGCCGAACCCACCGGTCACGGCTTCCCCTTGCCCAACGATATGGGCGAAGCGCCCGATAAACCTGGTGTTCGGCGGCGGCGAATCCTCGATCGACGAGATGGTCCGCTCGACCGAGCGAGGCATCCTGGTCACGCGCCTCTGGTACATCCGCGATGTCGATCCCTACGAAAAAGTTCTCACCGGCATGACGCGCGATGGAACGTTCCTCGTGCGAGACGGCAAGCTTGCCGGCGGCCTTCGAAATTTCCGCTTCAACCAGAGCGTCCTCGAAATGCTTTCGAACGTCGAGCTGCTGGGCCCGGCCGTGCGCGCCGCCGGAGAAGAGTCGTTCGAAATGGTCGTCCCGCCAATGAAGGTCCACAATTTCCATTTCTCGGAAGTTACGAAGTTTTAGGCAGCCTCTTGCCGCGTTTGGCGCTACAATACTCGAAGCTGCCGTCTAGACAACCGGACAGGATAGAAGCCTATCCTGCTGTTTCATCCAAACTCCCTGTTCTTCCGTAGAATCTTAGGAGTGCTAAAGTCGAATAGAGCCACATGGATCGGCGCAGATTCATTTCGATTGCGGGGGGCGCGGGGCTGGGAATTCTCCTGCCCTACGCCGTGTACCGTTCGTTGGCGTATGGATTTGGCGCGGGGCACGTCAACGTCAAGGACTACGAACAGTTTGGCGCGGAGGCGGCCCTACGCGCGATCGCCCCGGTAGACCAGTTTTACGTCACGTCTTCGCACGGCGAGCCTGCTGTGGATGTGAACAAGTGGTCGCTGACGATCGACGGGCTGGTGACGGACCCGCTGCACTTTGACTTCGACGATATTCAAAAGCTTGCCCCGTACGAGACCACGCTCACGCTGGAATGCATTTCAAACGAAATTGCCGGCGGCCTGATCGATACCGCCAACTGGCGCGGCACGTTGCTGCGCCCCTTGCTGGAACGCGCCGGCCTCAGACCGAATGCAAAGTTCGCTATTCTGTACGCCGCCGAAGGATATACGACGGGGCACACGATCGAGCGCCTCATGCGCCACGCAAATTTTCTGGCTTATGCCATGGATGGCGAGCCGCTGACGCGCATCCACGGTTTTCCTCTGCGTGTACTCATGCCTGGCATCTATGGGATGAAGACGCCGAAATGGCTGACGCGCATCGAATTGGTGGACAAGAGCCACCTCGGCTACTGGGAATGGATGGGCTGGTCGGACACGGGCGAGCGGCAGTTGCAGTCGGTAATTGACGATCCCCACGAGGCCGCGCAGATTGCTGGGCAAAGTTTTGTGGTAACCGGATGGGCGGTCACGAATGAAGTAGGCGTCGCCAAAGTGGAAATTTCAACCGACGGCGGCGCAACCTGGAGTCCCTGCCAGATTTTCAGCAATCCGATGCCTCCGCAGGTGTGGGCATTCTGGCGCTACGTATGGGCGAATCCGTCGCCGGGGAAGCATGAGATTCAAGTGCGCGCCACCGACGCCAGCGGCAAGTTGCAGACGTCATCGCGTTCCGGCGAATGGCCGGACGGTGCGACCGGATATCATACCGTTACGGTGAATGTGGTGTGAGTCCGCAATTTTGTTGGCAGCGATTCGTGTGACTCTATTCGGTCGGAAACGCAAAAGCGGCTGAAATTATCCAGCAGATGGGCAAGAAAACATCGAGTACAAGTCGTCGTAACCGGAGAAAAAAGCAACAGCGCAATTGAGGTGAGTTCAATTTCTGTAGCCAAATAAACCTGTAGCCGAATAATCGGTGCAGGAACCCCCGTCCCGTTGCTTCGCTTTTCTGGAAAGAGCCTTCCCTTTCATTTGCTTTGCGGCGCGAACGTCAGGCTGTTCACGGTTTTTGCGATCACGTTTTCCTGCACTTGAATCAGGTCGGAACTCGCCCAGGTCATTCCCAGCAGGGTGTAAACATCCGGGCCTTTGAAGAGCGTCAGCAGGACCACGGACCAGTCGCGGCCGTCCGCTGTGCCGCGCGATCGCTGCTCGACGGCTGGCAGGCCCGCGACGGACAGACGGCTGGTGGAAATCACCCGGTAATTCTCGTAGGCGTCCGCGAGCGCCTTTGACGTTGCGGCGGCGTGCGCATCGAGAGAATCCTTGGCGTGCTCGCGGCCGATCACCAGCAGCGTTGTCTGGTCGTAGGTTCCCAGAGCGGCCACGGCGTCGGGCAGGGCCTTGCGCGCGTCCGGGATTAATTCCCAACTGGGCGGCTTGTACATCTGGAATCCGTAAGTGAGGTTCACATACTCGTTGCCGCGAATTTCGTCGCGGATCACGACCGGCTGGGGAGCGGGCGGCGGAGTAGGCGCTGGCGCGGGCGGAAGCGGCGGCACCGCCGCAATCGTTTTTATTTTGGGCGCGACGGGGTCGCTCTTCGCGGCGGAGTTTATGGTTCCCGCGCTGGACGGGGCGCGCATCGGCGCCAGGGCGAGTGATTCGGGTGCGATGTTGGCGGGTGCGGCAGGCTCCTTGGCGACCGCCGGCACCACGTTCTGTGCCGGAACCGGCGCTGGCGGCGGAGTGCTGGACTTGCCGCTCGGTTCGCTGGACTTCTTGGGCGCAGACGTGTTCGCGGTGGTATTCGCGGTGATGTTAATGTCCGCGACCTTGTCTTTTCGGATCAGGGCGTAACCGTAAGAGGTTTCGACGCGGAACGAATCGTTTTCGAAGCCGACGATAGTGCCGATGATTGTGGTGCCGTCTTTCAGGCGAATCTCATCGGCGCGGACCGCCGCGGCCGCGAACAGCAACGAGAGAACAATCAGCGGAACAAAATACCTGCCTCGCATGCTGCTAAGTATGGCAAAGGCCGGAATCGGTGGGCAAGCGTCGTGCCAGAAGAGTTTCCCGGGGGTTACCGGCGCCGTAGAATTTCCGGCTCCGGACCAATCCTGTTGTCAGTATGCGGTCCAGACTCCGGCGGCAAACTTTTTAACTGTTTTGAATCCGAGTCTTTCGTAGAGGTGCACGGCTCGCTCATTACCCGAAGTCACCGTGAGCGACACGGCGGTGAAGTGGCGCACGCGAAGCGCTTGCAGCGACGCTTCCATCAGGCGGCGTCCGAGGCCGCGGCCCTGGTAGCCGGGCATGGCGCAAATTTGCGTGGTGTGGCCAACCCCCTCGGCGACGCGCGAATTCAGGATCACGCCGGCCAGGTGATTTTCGTGCGGAACGCGCAAAACGAAAGAAGCCTCGGGCTGAAATTGCCCGCAGCCGGGCAGGATGATGATGTTCTTCAGGAAACGCAGGGCCCCGGATTCGCTGCGATACTGGTCGTTGATTTCGCCGTCCACATGATTGGCATAGGCTAGCTGGATGAGTCGTGCGCAAGCCTCAAAATAGCGGTGGTCCCACCGTTCGAGAATCAGCCCCGCTCCGGGGCCCTCGCGGATGAGCCCGGGAAGAAGGTCAGGCGCCTCACCCTGGTGCGGCGCGAGCGGCGCGATCATGAATTGCCGCGTGTAAAGGCGAAAGCCGTACTCTGTCAGGACAGGGTCCAGTTGATAGCCGAAAGGGATCAGCTGGGCTTCGACACGTTCCAGCTTGGGGATGCCGCTCAGTGTGGTGAGCGTGTCGGTCAGCAGGCGCTGGCTCAATTCCTGCTGCGAAAATCGTGGCGAGACGAATAGGCCGCCGACCAATCCCTTGTGATCTTCGAGCACGTAAAATGCGTAACCCACCGGGCGGCCGTTTTCCAGGATCGCCGATCCCGTGAGAGAGCGTGCATCGATGAATTTCTTGATCAGTTCGGTCGAGGCGCGGTAATCCCAGCGCAGCTCATCCCGCCACTGGTGCGCCTCTTCGGCCAGCAACGGTTCGAGCTGCCAGGAGGACAGCTGCCGCAGATCGACAATCTGCATGGACCCCGTACCCGGCCTCGGGCTCGCTGTGTGCACAACTATTTCTATCATACTCCCCAGCGAACCGACCCGATGTACTTCGGAAACAACCGGCGGATCACATGTCCGTCGCGTGCTGCCATCTGTGCTACGATGCGCTACCAGAGCGGTGCGTGACGCCGTTCTCCGGCGGATCGACCGCCTGGACGGAACTTCGCTACTAATATTAATGCCACGAATCCGAGCGCATGGGTTTCATTTCCGAACTTCGACAGCCGACAACGTGGTATAGCAAACTCGCCATTCTTTTTTTGGCGGTGGCCCTTTTTTTGTTATTGGCCGCCGGGGCTGTATCGGGCTTTTTAGTTTATCGGATGATTACGCCCTCCCGCACCCACTCGGAAATCGACCTGCAAAATTTTCCAGGGCATCCGCAAATTATCAATTACACAGTTAGAGGCGAGGGACCTCGCGACGGGTGGTTTTTCCCCGGCCTGAAATCCGCGCCGGTCATTGTCCTGTGTCCGGCGTACGGATCCGGCCGCGGAGAACTTGTCACGCTGGCGTCGGCCCTGCAGGACCAGCAGTACAACGTCCTGGTCATTGATTTTTCTTCGCAAGGGTCGGCGGGAGGGCATTCAACGCTCGGATTTAAGGAAGTATCGGAGTTGCAGGATGCGATGAATGCGGTGGCCAACCGGGGTGACGTGGACGCCAGCCGCTTCGGACTGTGGGGGATGAATCTGGGCGCCTACGTAGCTCTTGCCGAAGCAACCAATGACCATCGCGTTCGCGCCGTGGTCGCCGATTCTCCCTACTCGCGTCCGCAAGAAATGGTCGCGATACAGGTCAGCCGCGCGGGACTGGGATCGGTTCCGGTGATCACCAGTATGTCGGAGATGATTTTCAGCTGGCTCGATCCACAATTCCGAAACGTGCCGCCTTTGACTGCGCGCATCGCGAAACTTTCGGGCGTCGCCCAACTCTTTCTCGAATCGCCGGACGAACCTCTGCTGGCCGCGTCCACTTCGGCGCTATTTCGCGTCTCGCCGCCGCCCCACGAACTGGTTGTCCTCGAGAGAGGGAATTATGGCGGAATGCTGGACGAGGAAAAGCGCAATTACGAAAACCGCATTGTGAGTTTCTTCCTCATGTATATGCCGCCTTCAGGCGGAATGTGACCCTAACGCGGCGGGCTCCCGGCCGGAATAATATGCAGAAGGACAGCGTCGGGCGCGCCCGCGGAACTCGCCTCTTCCGCTGTCTCAACGTGGCTGATTTTCGGCGCGTCCGCTTCCGGCGTCATCAGCCATTCGGGCAATGGCTTGCCTGTCATCCATTCCGGCAATTCGCGCCCGAAATAATAATCCATTCCGTAATTCCAGCTGCGAGTGAGTCCGAATACTTGGACATTCTGGCCAGGAGGAACGAGGCGTAAGGCATCCTGCGCGGCACGCCGCGGTGTGATGCGGGAGTCGGCGGCGGGCAAAAGCGATAGATTTGTAAATCCGACCAGCGTTGTCACCAGCAGTGCCATCGCGATCACGCCCGCTCTGGCTCTCCCGGCAACGCTCAGGCCAATCGCGACCAATCCTCCAATTCCCATCGCCATTTCAAAACTGATGGCCGTCGAACTGGCGACGCCGAGGTCGCGCCCGATCGAGACAAAACGCGTTGCCGTCGCCAGCGCCGTCACGGCGAAGATTGCGCCGGTGCAGCCTATCGTCCAAATCCCAATCGTGCGCTTTTCGCCGGGAGCGAGGAAATCCGCGACTCTTCGGCCCAGGAGCGCAAAAAAAGGCGGAATCGCCGGCAAGATATAACCGGGCAGTTTTGACTGCGACAAGCTGAAAAATAAAACCGGGAACAGGCCCCAGCCCAGGAAGAACACGCCGGGAGAAGACCTCCACTCCGAGCGCCGCGCGAAGCGCCATCCCTCGATCGTCTCGGCTGCCAATACCGGTGTCCACGGAGCTACCGCCAAGATCAGGATCTCGCCGAAGAACCAAAATGGCTGGCGATGTTCAAAAACCGGAGTGAGATAGCGCTCAAAGTTGTGCTGCCAGATAAAGACGCGCAAAAAGTCCGGATTGCGCATCGCGCACAGGATGTACCAGGGCAGAGCCGTCGCGCAAAACGCCACGATGATCAGGGGATGCAGGAAGCGAAATGGCGCGCGCCACTGGCGGGAAATCGCCGCCCACAATAATGTCGCGCCGCCGGCAAGAATAACGGCCGCGGGACCCTTTGCCAGCACTGCTGCGCCCAGAAAAAATCCGAAGGCCACGCGCAGGAACGTTCCTGGTTGCCGCCTTTGCAGCATCTCGCTGGCGACGGCCATCGCGGCGGTCAGCAGTCCCGCAAACAGCATATCCGGACTGGCGGCGCGCGCGAAGCCGATCATCGCCACAGACGTTGGCAGCAGCACAACGGAGTAGCAGGCAGCACGCACGCCGTAGGATCGCAGAGCCGCCCACGCGACCGCCACGACGGCTAATAGCGCGGAAAGAGCGGACGGCAGCCGGGCGGCGAATTCGCTCACGCCAAAAATGCGCATGGCGACTCCCGCAGCCCAGTAATAGAGCACCGGCTTTTCAAACCATGGCGTGCCCCACAGCCGCGGCGTGATCCAGTCGTGGGTCTCCGCCATGGCGCGGGCAATCGCGGCGTAGCGTGGCTCGTCAGGACCTGCGAGGCCCAGAGCGCCGAGTCCGCTGAACAGGCAAACATAGAGCAGCACGAGAACAAGCGGAGGGGCCCACAGTGGAATTTGAAAGCTGCCTTCTTCCGGTGCACGCGAGCGGATTGGAACGATGGAATTCAAACGGTTGAGTCTAGCATTGACGCGGCGGTTTGCAGTAGGACAGGCTGAATCCGCCGGGTTTAGATTTCTGCATGAGTTGCGGAAGAGCAGACAGGCTGAAGCCTGTCCTACTATAATCCACGGGTGCGGGAATGGCTGGAATATGCAGTGGTATGGGCCTTACTCACGGCGATTGGCGCGATGCCGCGGCCGGCCGCGAGGTTCATCGGCGCGCGCACTGCGGCCCTGCTGATCTGGATGAGGCCGGGCTTGCGAGCCGCCGCCGCAGAAAATTTGAAGCTGGCGTTTCCCCAGTGGACCAGGAAACAGAGGCGTCTTGCAATTCGCGGCATGGTAAGGCAACTCGGATGGATGGCCGCCGAATTTGCCCACTTTCCGGATTACACCAAGGATAATATCGAGCGCATTGTGCTGCTTGACGGGTTTGAGAATTTCGCGACAGCGCAGGCGAAAGGCAAAGGAGTTCTTTTTCTGACCGGACACATGAGCGCCTGGGAACTGGCTCCCTTCGCACAAGCGCTCTTTGGAAACCCTCTTCATTTTCTGGTCCGGCCGATCGACAACCCGCGCGTGGACGCACTGATCACCAGATTTCGATGTTTGAGCGGCAACCAGCCAATCGACAAAAATCAGTCGGCTCGCGCGGTTTTGAGAGTTCTAGCGGCGAATGGCACCGTAGGGATTCTAGCGGACCAGAATACGCAGTGGACTGAGGGGGTGTTCGTCGATTTTTTTGGCATACCGGCGTGCACGACGGCGGGACTGGCGCGCTTCGCCCTGCATACGGGCGCCGCGGTGGTGCCGGGATTTCTCCATTGGGACGACGCCCTTCGCAAATACCGTCTCTGTTTTGAACCCCAGGTGGAACTAATGTGCACGGGCGATGATGCCACGGACATTTGCGAAAACACCCAGCGATTCACGCGCGTGATCGAAAACTACGTTCGGCGCTATCCGGACCAGTGGCTTTGGGTGCACCGCCGCTGGAAAACGCGACCGCCGGGCGAACCGCCAATTTACAAACAGCGATAAGGTTGTCGAAGCGGGAATGCGTCCGAAAGCTTGACCGGCTCACACCGTAGGGAGGGGAAACCGTCCATGACTCGCACGACAAAGGAACTGGCAGATTATCTGAGCTGCTCGTTGGAGGGTGATGGCACGGCACGTGTCTCGGGCGTGGCCTCGCCCGCCTCAGCCGGCGGTGAGGACTTAATCTATGTGGATTCCCCGCGACATTTGGAGCAAGCCTCGAGTTCCGCGGCCCGTTGCGCAATTGTTGCGCCGGGACTTTCCGTGCCGGGAAAGATTCTGCTGCGCGGAGCGAATCCGAAGGTGCTCTTTGCACGCGCCGCGGAGTGGCTGTTGCCCCGGTGCCCAATCGCGACGGGAATTCATCCCACGGCCGTGATCGCGGCAACGTCACGCATCGATCCCGGCGCCGCAGTAGGGCCATTCGCGGTCATCGAAGGGGAAGTCCGAATCGGCGCGGGCGCCGAAATTGGGGCTTTCTGTTTTGTTGGACGGGGGGCGCGAATCGGAGCGGGCTGCCGTTTATTCCCTCGCGTTACGATATATCAGGGGGCCCGTCTGGGTAACCGCGTGATCCTTCATTCCGGGGCGGTAATCGGGGCGGACGGCTTTGGGTATGTCGCCGAGGGCGGAAAGCGCATGAAATTTCCACAGGTGGGCGAGGTGGAAATCCACGATGACGTGGAAATCGGCGCGAATACAACCGTCGATCGCGGATCGCTGGGACGCACAGAAATCGGGGCAGGCACGAAACTGGACAATCTGGTTCATATCGCCCACAACGTCAGCATTGGGGAGAATACCGTCATCGCGGCCCAGACGGGGGTTTCGGGTTCCGTGGCCATTGGAAACAATGTGGCCATCGGCGGTCAGGTTGGGGTTGCCGATCACTGCGAAATCGGAGACAGCGCCGTGGTCGGAGCCCAGGCGGGGATTCCGACAGGCAAGACAGTTCGGAGCGGACAGATCGTCTGGGGCACACCTGCGCGGCCGCTTGATAAGTTCAAGAAACAATTCGCCTGGTTTAGCCGCCTGCCGGAATTGGCGGAACGAGTGAAGGAACTCGAAGCCCGTTTTCGAATGAAAAGCGAATGATGAGGATGAGTCATTGAAAGCAAAGGGGCTAGCTTCGCGATAAACAAGAATTGCAATCCCTGTTGACCCACGTTCGAAGACCTAAGATAATACTGGTGGGGACATCCAGGTACTGGTGCTTGGGGACCGGGCTGGCATATTGAAGGGGTAGTCCGAGGTATCCCAAGTCATATCTATGACGAACTGAGGGCTTCCGGTTTGGTGTATTCAATAGAACCCTCTCCACTAAATTTGCATCAAAGTTTCTGTGAGGTTGGGGCGTAGACGATGGCTCTAGGAACACGCGTTCAATTTGAGCAGCCCGGCGAGCCCCGATCCGCTGGTGTGCTCGCGGCGTTGTCCGAACGACTTTCCGACACAATCGACCGCGGCGTAAATTATCTCCTTTCTTTGCAGGCCTCTGAAGGGTACTGGATGGGCGAACTCGAGGCTGACACGACGCTCGAGTCCGATTACATTTTCTATCTCCAAGTCATCAATAAAGCCAACCCAGAGCGAATTTCCAAGCTGGCGAACTATGTTCGGCGGCGCCAGCTCGAAGATGGCGGCTGGAATATTTATTACGGCGGCCCATCCGAGCTGAATGCCACGATTAAGGCCTACGTGGCGCTGCGATTGGCTGGGGATGCGCCGGAAGGCGATCACTTGCGGCGAGCCGCCAAGCGCGTACATGAGCTTGGGGGCCTTGAATCGGCGAATTCGTATACGCGGCTGTATTTGGCGCTGGTGGGAGCGGTCGGATGGGATATGGTCCCGGCCATTCCTCCTGAATTGATGTTGCTGCCGAATTGGTTCGCGATCAATATCTATGAAATGTCGTCCTGGACGCGCGGAATCGTGATTCCTCTTACGATTCTTTACGCTCATAAGCCGCGCTTCAGCGTTGCCGGCGGATTCTGCGTGGACGAGTTGTATCGCGATCCTTCCCGCAAGGCCCTGGGCCTCAGTTGGGACAAAGAGCTGTTTAGCTGGCGAAATTTCTTCCTGGCCCTGGATCGTGGCCTGAAATTGTACGAGCGCGTGCCCTGGAAGCCTCTGCGGGAGCGTGCGCTGCGGCAGGCCCGGGAATGGATGCTCGAGCACCTGGAGCGCAGCGACGGATTGGCCGCGATTTATCCAGCCATGATGAATGCCATTTTCGCGCTGGTTGCGCTGGGGCATTCCCCGGACGACCCTCTCACGGCGCGGGAGATTGACGAATTTTCGCGGTTTGAGATCGAAGAGGGCGACACGATTCGTGTGGCCCCTTGCGTTTCGCCGGTTTGGGATACCGCGATCGCCATGGTGGCGCTGGAAGAGGCGGGATTGCCGCCCGATCATCCGGCGCTCGTTGAGGCGGCCAGCTGGCTGCTTAAGAAGCAGATCTGCGGTTCCGGCGACTGGATGCTGAAGACTCCCGGAGTTATGCCGGGCGGCTGGGCGTTCGAATTCCGCAATGATTTCTATCCGGACGTTGATGACACGGCATTTGTGCTGATGGCGCTGCAGCGCGTGGATTATCCGGACAAGGCGCGCATGGAAACCGCCGTTCGACGCGGGCTCTCCTGGCTGCTGGCAATGCAGAACGATGACGGCGGCTGGGGCGCGTTCGATCACAATAACGACCGCCAGTTTTTGTGCCAGATTCCGTTCGCCGACCATAACGCGATGATCGATCCTTCGACCGCGGATGTAACCGCGCGCGTCGTGGAATGCCTTGGCCGGTATGGGTGGCCCGCAACGCACCCGGTGATCGAGCGGGCCGTACGGTTTTTGCTGAAAGATCAGACCGGTGAGGGGCCCTGGTTCGGCCGCTGGGGCGTAAATTACGTGTATGGGACGAGCGGGGTGCTGCGGGCCCTGGAAACGGTCGCTCTTACGGCGCGGGATTATTGCCAGCGCGCGGTGGGATGGCTTCGCTCGGTGCAAAATTCCGATGGCGGATTTGGCGAGTCCATCGCGTCTTACTACGACCCGGCGCTAAAGGGCCAGGGCCCAAGCACAGCTTCGCAGACTGCGTGGGGGCTGATCGGGTTGCTGGCGGCAACCGAAGCCACCGATCCCGCGATTACCCGCGCCGTGACGCACCTGGTGGAGCAACAGCAAACGGATGGTTCCTGGGCCGAGAAGGAATTCACGGGAACCGGATTTCCCTGCGTGTTTTATTTGAAATATCATTTGTACCGGCATTATTTTCCGTTGTACGCGCTGTCGCGCTACCGGAATGTGGCCACGCGGATCACGCAGTTCTGCGGATTGATGGTGCGGCCGCAGGAATTCGACCGGCAGAAGGCTTAGGAGAGTGAATTGAGATATCCCCTGAAGATGACCGCGAATCTCGCGAAGTATGTCGCTACCCAGCGCTTTCGCGGCACCAAGAAGTTCCCGATGGTGATGATGCTCGAGCCCTTGCATGCCTGCAACCTGACGTGCACGGGCTGTGGACGCATCCGCGAGTATAAGTCGACGATTAATGAAATCATGACGGTCGAACAATGCCTGGCGGCGTCGGATGAGTGCGGCGCGCCCATCGTCTCAATTTGCGGCGGCGAGCCCATGATTTATCCCGAGATCGGCAAGTTGTCGAAGGAAATTCTGGACCGGGGACGCCACATCATTCTGTGCACGAACGGCATGTTCATTCGCAAGCGGCTGCACGAGTTCAAGCCGGTTTCCAGTTTCTTCTTCAACGTCCATTTGGACGGGCTGGAGAGAACGCACGACCTCTGCGTGGAGCGCGACGGCGTGTTCCGCGAAGCCATCGAGGGAATCAAGGCGGCCAAGGCTGCGGGTTTCCTGGTCTGCTCCAATACCACGATCTATAAAGAGACCGATCTGAACGAAATTGCCGACCTCTACGCCTACCTGGACACGCTGGGAGTCGACGGCTACATGCTGGCGCCGGCTTATGGCTACTCCGCCGTTCAGACCACTGACATTTTCATGACCCGCGAGGACATACGCGCGAAATTCAGCGCGGCCGTCTCTCTGCTGGACAAGTACAACCTGATGGTTTCGCCGATTTACCTCGATTTCCTGAGGGGCGAGCGCGAGCTGGAATGCACCGCCTGGGGAACGCCCACCTACAATCCGCGCGGCTGGAAGGGGCCTTGCTACGTGATTACCGACAATCACTATGCCTCTTACCGCGAGATGATCGATCAGACTCCCTGGGAAAACTACGGCCCCGGCAACGACCCGCGCTGCGCCAACTGCATGATGCACGTGGGTTTCGAAACGACGCCGGTGCTGGGCGCAAAGCGCCAGTTGGGCGACACCTGGACGATGCTGAAATGGCAATTGGGCGGACACATGGGCGGCAATCCGGATCGGAGCGGGCCCAAAGAACCACCGACCAACGGACATTCCGGCGGGGGTTCCACGCTAATGCCGCCTCCGGCAAGTACCGATTTGATTTCCGCGGACGGAAGACTGCGAGTGTTATGAAAACGCTGGTTACCGGAGCGACCGGCTTTCTTGGCAGCCACGTCGCCCGCGCGCTGGCAGGACGCGGGGAGGACGTTCGGGTGCTGGTGCGCCCGACGAGCGACCTGCGCGCGCTTGAGGGACTTGAAGCGGAACGCGTCACCGGCGACCTGCGGGACCGAGCCTCGCTGGCCCGCGCGATGGACGGCGTGCAGCGTGTGTTTCATGTGGCCGCGGATTACCGGTTGTGGGCGCGCGATCCCCGGGAAATCCACGAATCCAACGTCACCGGGACGCAGAACCTGCTTAACGCGGCTCGCGCTTCGGGTGTCGAGAAGTTTGTCTACACCAGCACGGTCGCGACTATCGCCGTTCCGCGCGAGGATGTTTTGCCGAACGAGGAGACACAATCTTCGGCAAATGAAATGATCGGGCATTACAAGCGCTCCAAATTTGAAGCCGAGAAATGCGCCCTGCGAGCGGCCGAAGCGGGTCTTCCGGTGGTGATCGTTAATCCGACGACTCCGGTGGGCCCCGGCGACTGGAAACCAACGCCGACAGGGAAAATTATCGTCGATTTCCTGAACGGGCGCATGCCCGGTTACGTAGACACAGGTTTGAACTTCGTTCCGGTGGAGGACTGCGCGCACGGGCATCTGCTGGCCGCCGAGCGCGGACGCGTTGGCGAGCGCTACATCCTGGGCGGGCGGAACCTTACGCTGAAACAGATGCTGGATATTCTTTCTTCCGCCAGCGGGCGTCCCGCGCCGCGATGGAAATTTCCGTACGTTTTGGCCTATGCTGCTGGATGTGTGGATACGGGGGTATCGCGGCTTCTGAGCCGCGAACCTCAAATTCCGCTGGAAGGCGTGCGCATGGCGCGTCACAAGATGTTTGTGGACGCATCGAAGGCCGAGCGCGAGCTTGGTTTTGCGACGGGACCGATTGAGTCCGCACTCGGACGCGCGGTCGCCTGGTACGAATCGAATGGTTATGTTGCCGCAGGGCGGGCGCCGGCAGTCGCCGGTGCGCGCGCGGCTTAAATGGGCGTCGGAATTCATGAAAATATTGGTTACATTCGCGGTCCAAGCGGAATTCGCTCCGTGGCGGCGGCGCAGAAATTTTATGCGCGTGGCGGAAGACCGGCTCGTGTTTGAATCCAAGTTTGGCGCTGCCCAAGTTCGCGCAGTCCTGACGGGGATGGGACAGGAACACGCGCAGAACGCCGCGAAGGGTGCTCTCGCCTACCGGCCCGACATTTGTATTTCCACCGGGCTGGCGGGTTCTCTGCGCAGCGGGTTTCGTCCCGGAGATATTTTGGCCGCGCGCCTAGTCAGCGAAGTTGGAGAGCCGGTGGCGGTGGCCAGCCATCGGGAACTGCTTGCGGTGGCCGTCGATTGCGGGGCGCGGCAAATCGAGCGCATGGCGACGTCCAGAACGCTGGTCGCGCGCGCCGAGCGCAAGAGGCAGCTGGGGAGCCAGGCGGAAGCCGTGGACATGGAGAGCTACACGATTCTGGCGGAGGCGGCCCGGTGCGGGGTGCCGGCGGTGGCCATTCGGTCGATCAGCGACACGGATGACTTCGATGTGCCGTACGATTTCGAACGGGCGCGCGACGCCCATGGACAGATTCGCACGATGGGAGTCGTTTCGCAGGTTCTGCGCAGGCCCTCCGGTTTACCGGACTTGCTGAGATTGGCGCGTGATTCGCGGTTTGCCTCCAGACGGCTCGCGGATTTTCTGGACGCGTATGCGGGAACGATGGCCGACCGCTTGATCCCCATCGAGCAAGACGCCGTGAGCGCGATATGAGCCAACCAGGAATTATTCTCGAGCCGCAGCCCGCGGAGCTTTCTGTTCCTGCGACGATGCGGGCGGCGGTCTACCGCGGCAAGGGCAAGGTCATGGTCGAAACCGTTCCGGTACCGGTCATTGGAGCTGGGGAAGTGCTGATTCGTGTGGCAGCCTGCGGAATTTGCGGCACGGACCTGAAAAAGATTGAGCACGGATTCGTTGCGGCCCCGCAGATATTCGGGCACGAAGTTTCGGGCACTGTGGTGGCGGTTGGCCCAGGTGTTGCGAAGTGGAAGAAGGGCGACCGCGTGATGAGTTTTCATCACGTTCCGTGCGGGGCGTGTTTCTATTGCGAACGGCGGTTGTATTCGCAGTGTCCGGGCTACAAGAAGGTGGGTCTAACCGCGGGCTTCGATCCCAACGGCGGCGGATTTGCTCAGTACGTTCGCGCTCTGCCCTGGGTCGCCGAGCGGGGGATGGTGGCCATCCCGGATGACATTAGTTTCGACGAAGCCTCGTTCATCGAACCGGTAAACACCTGCATCAAGGCTGTGGAAAAGGCGCGCGTGGCCCCGGGAGAGACTGCGGTGGTCATGGGACTCGGACCGATCGGATTGCTTCTGGCGATGCTGTCCAAGCTGGAAGGCGCGACCGTGATTGGCAGCGATCCGATGGCGGAGCGGCGGGCCAAGAGTGTTTCGCTGGGCGTGGATCTGGCTGTGGACCCGCGCGAAGGTCGCCTGGCCGAAGAAATCCGATCGCGCACCGATGGCCGAGGCGCGGATGCGGTGCTGGTGGCGGTGCCGATTCCCGCCGTCCTGAAGGAAGCGCTGACGATCGCGCGGCCCGGCGGCCGCGTGCTATTGTTTGCTCAGAACGATCCGCTGATGAAGATCGAGTTTCCAGCGGCCGCCGTCGGAGTCGATGAAAAGGAAATATTGGGCAGCTATAGCGCCGCCATTGACAGGGCGGATGAAGCAGCGCGAGTGATATTCACACGCAAGTTACCCGTCGAGAAACTGATTTCGCACCGTTTTTCATTGGAAGAGATGGACCGCGCTTTGCAACTCGCGGCTCGTCCAGTCGGGAATTCTCTAAAAGTGGTGATCCATCCTTGAACAGAAGCGAACATAATAACGGCGGCAAAAACGGTCACATGACCGCTGCGGTTTTATACGGAAGCGAGAATCTGAAGATCGAGAGCGTGGACATTCCCAGGCTCGCGGCGGATGAGGCGCTGATCCGCGTAAAGGTCGCCCTGACTTGCGGAACGGACTTGAAAGTCTGGAAGCGGGGATACCACGCGCGCATGATTACCCCGCCCGCGGTCTTCGGGCACGAGCTTGCCGGAATCGTCGAAACGTTGGGATCGGACGTGAACGGCGGGCTGAAGGTCGGCGCTCGTGTGGTTCCGTCGAATTCGGCTCCATGCAACGTTTGCCTGTTTTGCCGCAAGGGGCAGAGCAACCTGTGTGAGGACTTGCTGTTCAACAACGGCGCTTATGCGGAGTACATTCGCATCCCGGGCCGGATTGTTCGCCAGAACATGCTGGTGATTCCGGAACACGTATCGTTTCAGGATGCGGCCATGGTCGAGCCGCTGGCTTGCGTGCTTCGCGGAATTCACGAAACGGGGATCCAGCCGGGAGATACGATCGTGGTGATCGGGTGCGGGCCGATCGGGCTGAAATTTATTCGCGTGCTTTCGAACCGCGGCGTGAAGGTGATTGCGCTTGGAAAGCGGCCGAACCAGATTCGCGCGGCGGAAAAGTTTGGCGCGCGCGCGGCCTTCCTCGCGCCGGATCTGAGCGATCCGGCGAAAACCGTGCGGGAGTTGACCGAGGGAGGGCGCGGCGCCGACTCCGTGATCGAAGCCGTAGGCACGGCGCAGACATGGCAGTGGGCGCTGCAAATGGTGCGCAGGGGCGGCACCGTGAACCTCTTTGGCGGATGCCCGCGGGGCACCCAGGTGGCCGTCGATCCGAACGCGCTGCACTATTCGGAGATCACCATCAAGTCGACTTTTCATCACACCCCGCGATTTATTCGGGAGGCGCTCGAAAGCGTGTCGCGCGGCGAAATTCGCTCGAGCGATTTCGTGAATGCGGAAATTCCGCTCACCGAACTTCCTAAGATGTTCGAACACATGAAGCATCGCAACGGGGAAATGAAAGTCGCGGTGATTCCGTAGGTGGCGCAGGCCCCAGCCTGTGAGTTTCGGCATCGCTAATGATACGACCACAGGCTGAAGCCTGTGCTACTTGCTCTCCAGCCAGAATGCATGCAAATACCCGCTGAACTAGAGATTGGCCGAGGGTTGCCGCCGTCCGGATGTTCCGTCGTGGATGCGCAAAGCTACACCCGCCGGTTGGCCACGCATCACTATGAAAATTTCAACGTGGTGTCCTGGCTGCTTCCCCGGCGGCTGCACCAGCATTTTTACAATCTGTACGCCTACTGCCGCTGGGCCGACGATCTGGGCGACGAAGTTCCCGATCCCGAAAAAGCGCTGGCTTTGCTGAACGCCTGGGACCAGGAATTGCGCGACTGTTATGCGGGCGAGCCTTCGCACCCTGTTTTTATCGCGCTACGCGAAACGATTGTGGCGATGGATATTCCCATCGAGCCTTTCTCCAATCTGCTGATTGCCTTTCGGCAAGACCAGACCGTGAAGCGGTATTCCACCTGGGAGGATGTTTTCAGTTACTGCCGCTACTCGGCGAATCCTGTGGGGCGCCTGGTGCTTTATTTGTGCGGGTACCGGGATGCGGAGCGGCAGCGGCTTTCGGACGCCACCTGCACGGCGTTGCAGCTGGCGAATTTCTGGCAGGACGTTACCCGCGACCTGGAGAAAGGACGAATTTACATTCCGCTTGAAGCCCTGGCCGCGCACGGGCTCTCGGAAGTCGACATCGCCGCGCGGCGCTTCGACGGCCGGTACATTTCGCTGATGAAGGAGTTGGTGGCGCGCACGCGGCAATTGTTCGCGGAAGGAATGCCGCTGGCGCGAAGCGTCGATGCCGGGTTGCGCGTCGATATCGAGATGTTCAGCCGCGGCGGTCTAGCAGTGCTCGAGGCCATCGAAGGCATTGGGTACGACACGCTGGAGCACCGGCCTTCGATTCCGAAATCGAAACAGTTTTCATTGCTGGCGCGAGCCTTCGCGTTGCGGCTATTTTCGTTCACGCGGCCCGCCGTGCCTATTGTTCCCACCCCCCCGGCCGCGCGTGGAAGGCTGACGATTGTCGAAAGCGGGCCGGGCCCTGGCATCGAGACGCTGCGGAAAAATCCAAACGAAGTGGCGCGGTCCTATGCGGAGTGCCGGCGCGTGGCGCGGGCGTCGGCCAGCAATTTTTATTACGCGTTTTTCATGCTGCCGCAAGCCAAGCGGGACGCGCTGTGCGCGCTGTACGCATTCATGCGCCTCATCGACGATGTGTCCGACACGGTGGGTAGCACCGCGGACAAGCAGCGAGGACTGGTGCGCTGGCGCGCTGCGCTGGACGCCGCCGCGGCGGGAGATGTTTCGAGTCATGCGATTCTTCCCGCCTTCGCTGACACCATCGAGCGTTTCCATATTCCGCCGCGGTACTTCCATGATTTGATTTCGGGCGCGGAGATGGATTTGACGGTGGGCGAATACCCCACGTTCGACCGACTGCGAGAATATTGCTACCGAGTGGCGGGAACGGTAGGTCTCACGTGCCTGCACGTCTTTGGATTCGACGATCCGCACGCGCCGGATCTTGCGGAGAAACTGGGGATCGCATTTCAGCTGACCAACATCATTCGTGACGTGCGCGGCGACTACGAAATGGGTCGGGTGTACCTGCCCCTGGAAGATCTGGAGCAATTCGGCATTCGCCCTGAGATGCTTGCCCGCGGGCCGGTCACGCCGGAGATGCGCGGCCTGCTGGAATTCGAGTCTGCGCGCGCGTGGGATTTTTACCGCGAGGGCGTCGAACTCATCCCGCTCGTGCACGCCGATGCGCGCGCCGCGCTTTGGGCGCTGGTGCGAATTTACAGCGGACTGCTGCGCCGCATCGATGCGCGCGGGTACGATGTTTTCTCCGAACGTGTGCGGTTGAGCGCTCCGGAAAAAACCGGAATTCTGTTGCGCGCGCGGCTGGGCTGGTATTCCCAAAAAAATGTCCTCGAAGAGCGTGATGGTGATCGGCGGCGGCCTGGCGGGACTGGCCTCGGGCGTCGCGCTGGCTGAAGCCGGCTTTCGCGTGCGTTTGCTCGAAAAGCGGCCCCATCTCGGGGGCCGTGCGGCGTCCTATGTGCTGCCCGGCGGCGAGCACGTAGATAACTGCCAGCATGTGACGCTGGGATGCTGCACCAATCTTGCAGATTTTTATGGCCGGGTCGGGGCCGGGAATCAGATCCGTTTTTTTGACCGGCTGCTTTTCGCCACGCCGGACGGGCGGCGCGGGACGATTACGGCCGTCGGGCTGCCGGCGCCGCTGCACATGGGCCCGTCGTTCGCATTTTTCCCACTACTTGGATGGGCGGATAAGCGCGCGATCGCCCAGGCGCTGCTGGCGATTGCGCGCTGCGGAGGGCGCCCCGCCGACCTTTCGACAAGCGTCGCGGGTGACAATCTCACGATGCTCGCGTGGCTGCGCAAGCATCGCCAGACGGAACGCGCGATCCGGCGATTCTGGGAAGTGATTTTAGTCAGCGCGCTTGACGAAGAACTGGACCGCATCGATGCGCGATACGGAATCGACGTTTTTTGGAAGGCGTTTTTGTCAACGCGCGCGGGATATCGCGTCGGAATTCCGCGCGTGCCGCTCGGCGAATTGTACGAGGGTTGCCGCAAGGCGCTGGCCCGGCAAGGCGGGGAAGTTCAGTTGCGGGCGGGCGTTCGCGGATTTCTGGTGGTGGATGGCCGTATCGAGGGCGTGGAGAGGGAAGACGGCACAGTGGAAACGGCGGACTATTACCTCGCCGCGGTTCCGCAGGACGTCGTGCCTGAGTTGCTCCCGGCGGAAATCGTGGAGCACGAGCCCGTGTTTTCTGGTCTTCGCAATCTGCGAACATCGCCGATCACCGGCGTCCATCTCTGGTTCGATCGGGCGGTGATGAGCGAGCCATTTCTCACGCTGCTCGACAGCACGACGCAGTGGGTGTTCAACAAGACGCAATTGTGCGGCGGCGCATCCGACGGCGGACAATATTTGCAACTGGTGATCAGCGCGTCCTACAGCCTGTCTTCCCGTTCGCGGCAGGAGATTATTGCGCTCTGCCTCGACGAATTGCGCGGAGTGCTTCCCGCGATCCGTGGAGCGACGCTCGTCAAGGGAACCGTGGTGAAGGAGATGTCCGCGACGTTTTCGCCGGGGCCGGGGTCGGACCGCTGGCGCCCGGGGCAGAAAAGCCCCCTGGCGGGATTATTTCTCGCGGGGGACTGGACATTGACGGGCTGGCCGTCCACAATGGAGGGAGCTGTTCGCAGCGGTTACCTGGCGGCCGAAGCAATTCTCTCCGGCGCCGGAACGCCACGGAAATTCTTGCAGCCGGACTTACCTGCGGAAGGATTAGCGCGCCTGTGGGCCCGCGGATCTCAAGCGATAGCGCATTAAAGAGTTTTGACCCGCAACCGACGATAAAGATATTCAACGGATTCCCGGAATATTCGATTCGCAAGTTCCGATTCAGAGTATGATCGGGCATCCCCCCGGAGGTTTTCCTTGGACCGGAAGTATAAGCATAGGGGCTACCAGAGTTCCGACGAGCCCCAGAAGAAAGAGAAACGTCCGCACGAAGGCCATCCGCGGCAGGAACAGATCGGACCGCGGACGCCGCGCATGGTTGGCACGATCACTCGGGCGCGCTGTTCGAATTGCGGCACGGTTCTGCAGCCGGGCTTCGATCCGAAAGGAAAGTGCCCGCGGTGCGGTTTCGAGCTGCATTGCTGCAAGCAGTGCGCTTACTTCGATACCGCCGCGCGTTTTGAATGCATGAAGCCCATTCCCGAGCAGATCGCGCGGAAGGACCAGCGCAACGAGTGCACGTTTTACGAATTTCGCACCACGATTGAAAAAGATACCGCGCCCTCGGCTCCGCAAGCGGGTTCCTCGCCTTCGCCCGAGCGCTCCGTTTCGCGGCCTCTCGACGCCCGCCAGGCGTTTGAAAACCTCTTTAAGAAATAGCAGCCAGGAATTTTTGTACGCTCGTCGAGACGCATGGCTGCGGCCCCGAAATCCGCAATTTGCAACCTCGTGGTTGAATTGCTATTCTGAATTTGCCTATGCGTTTGCGGATCGATTCGCGAATCGCTTCCCCGCTTTTGTATTTTATCGAACAGGACTGCCTGTTTGCTTTGGTCTGCGCTGGTTGTAGGTCTGAACCAGACGGACGAAACAGGCTGCGGAAAAAGTACTCGATTTTGTCATTCCGAGCGGAGCGAGGAATCTCTCCTGGGTTTAACTGTCGGAAAAGAAAGAGAGATTCCTCGCTTCGCTCGGAATGACAAAAGGATAGAGCGACTTTTTCCGCAGCCTGTAAAGCCTATCCTGTTTGGATCGGAAAGGTTCCGGTATGAAACTTACGATTCGCAATGCTCATGACGAATGGCGAGAACCCGTTGAAAAAGAAACGCACCGGCAGGCTGCCAAGCTGGGCAAAATGCTCAAGCGCTACGCTCCTGATCTGGTGCAGCTGCACGCCGGCATCGAGAAGCACCCGCGAAAGGAGAGCTACACATTCACGGTGAAGCTATCGCTTCCTACGGGCACGCTGCATGCCACGGGGGAAGGATACGACGTGCTCGCCAGCGTGAAAGCAGCGTTCGCTGAAATTTGCGCGCAATACAAGAAACATCAGGCCCTGGTGCGCAAGGACTATGAATGGAAACGAAAGAGGTCGCGCGCCGGGACACTTGCGTAGGTCCAATCGAGGACTGCAAAGTTCCGGCCATCTGTGATCCACGTGCGATCTTTTGGGCGCGAATTGCGTTAGCGGTGGACGTCTCCATCCGTCCGCGCTCTCAGGCGCTTTCCGAAGTTTTCCAAAAGATCGGTGGCTGCGGCCAGCGCGCGCAGGCTGTTTTCGCTGTCCGCGCGCTTGAGGATTGTCCAGAGGTGCGGTGATTTTCCGTTTGTTTCCTTGCTTTTCTCGGCCGTTTCCGTAAACGCATCCCTAAGGCTTTCGAAAACCTTTGGATCGACGCTTCCGACAATCTGCGCCAGCGCGATCATATTTCTAACGGAGCGGATGAGGTCGAGGGACGTTAGAACAGAGGAAACGCGTTCGATGATGTTGCCGCTCGCGCCGAAAAAGCCGCGCAAGATATCCAGCGTGCCGCTATCGTGAAGTTTCTGTATGAGTTCGTAGAGCGATAAGAGGGCCGCGGCATGCTCGACGGGTGCCTGGGCAAGCTTGCGCTGCAGTTCCTCGCGGATGTCATTCTCGTTAGAAATTTCGGGTGCTTTAAGGATGACAGGCAGAGGTTTAGCCACGGCTATTTCTCCCGTTTCCGCTTTGAATCTGCACCAGTTCGCGCGAGCCTGGGAATCGATAATCGGAGCGCTTCCACTTTCGTTCTACCTCGACGCCCAGTTGCGGCGTAGGGTGGCCGAAGCGATGATTGGAAGCGGGGAGCGGGCTCGGACCTTTTTCAGGGAGGACCTTTATTTTTACGGCGACTTCTTTGTATGCCGGGGTGTGAACGTACGGATCGGTTTCGTTGCCGCTGAGTACGTTCACAGGGCTGGTGCTTGAATTGAGAGGCAAATAGAGCTCCTTACCCGCGACTCGATCGGTGATGAGCGCGGGAACGCGAAGCATGCCGTACGAAGAGGTTACCTCGATCCACTGCCCGTCGGTTACGTTCAACTCTTTTGCCAGCTGCGGGGACATCTCCAGAAATTGGCGCGGCACGACTTCCCTGATTCCCGCGACCCGATAGGTCATGTTTCCTTCGTGAAAATGCTCGAGCAGGCGTCCGTTATTCAGATGCAGGTTGTATTGTTCTCCGCTCTCTTCGCAGGGAGGAGTCCACTTCAAGGGATAGAATTTTGCTTTTCCGTCCGGGAACGCAAATTTCTTGGTGTAGAGAAGGGGCTGGTCTGTTCCGTCCGCGGCCACCGGCCACTGGAGCGAATGATATCCTTCCAACCGGTCGTAGCTGACTCCCGCGAACATGGGCGTGCACATGGCGCACTCGCGCATAATGTCGGCAGGCTCTTCGTAGTGCCAGCCCGCGCCCAGACGGTTCGCGACTTCCTGAATGATTCGCCAATCGGGAAGGCTTTCGCCAAGCGGCTCGAATACCTGATATAGCCTCTGAATTCGCCGCTCGGTGTTCACAAAAGTTCCTTCTTTTTCAAGAGCGGGGCTCGCGGGCAGGATCACGTCGGCGTACCGGCAAGTTTCCGTGAAGAAGCAATCCTGCAAGACAAAAAAATCGAGTTTGGAGAAACCCTCGCCGACACGATGGGCATTGGAATCGGCGGTGATCATGTCCTCGCCGATCAGGTACATGGCCTTCAGTTTGCCATCGAAAATCGCATCCACCATTTCGTGATTATCCAAACCTTTGGCGGCCGGGAGCTTTACGTTCCAGGCGTGCTCGTAATTTTTGCGCGCGGCTTCGTCCTCCACTTTTTCGTAGCCGGGATAAAATTTCGGCATGGAGCCAAAATCGCTCGCGCCTTGCACGTTGTTGTGCCCGCGCAAGGGATAAGCGCCCGTGCCGGGCCGCTTGTAATTGCCGGTCAGCAGCAGCAGGTTTGAGATTGCGGTCGAAGTGTCGGAGCCGTCGCAGTGCTGCGTCACGCCCATGGCCCATAAGATACAGACTCGCTCTTCCTGAGCAATCGTGCGCGCAACGGTTTCGATGGTCTGCGCGGGAATGCCGGTGACCTGCTCCGCGAATTCCAGTGTGAACGGGTCCAGGCTCTTCCGAAGATCCTCGAGCCCGTTCACCCATTCATCGATGAATGCGGTGTTCTGCAGGCCGTGGTCCAGGATGTAGCGAGCCGCGGCGCAAAGCCAGACGATGTCGGTACTGGGACGCGGGTGAAGGAAGATGTCGGCTCGCCGGGCCATTTCATGCTTGCGCAGGTCCGAGACGATCAGTTTCTGGCCGCGCAGCTTGTGGGCTCGCTTTACGCGCGTCGCCAGGACAGGATGGCTTTCGGCGGTGTTGCTTCCAATGATGACGACCAGGCTCGCTTTTTCGATGTCGGCGATTGAACCGGAATCGCCGCCGTATCCGACGGTGCGAAACAAGCCTTGCGTCGCCGGAGATTGGCAGTAGCGCGAACAGTTGTCGATGTTATTCGTGCCGATTACGGCGCGCGCCAGCTTCTGCGAAAGATAGCTTTCTTCATTCGTGCATTTTGAGGATGAGATAACGCCGATGGCGTCCGGGCCGTGCGCTGCTTTGATTTCCGAGAGTTTCCGTCCCACCAGATCCAGCGCCTCTTCCCAACTCGCTTCGCGGAATCTTTCTCCGTCCCGAATCAGCGGTTTGCGCAAACGGTCCGCATGATTCGTGTAGTCCCAGCCGAACTTTCCCTTGACGCAGGTGGAAATTCCGTTCACCGGGCCGTCCAGCGGTTCAATCTTCAGAATGTGTCGGTCCTTTGTCCAGATGTCGAAACTGCAACCCACACCGCAATACGTGCAGACCGTCTTCGTCCTGCGAATGCGTTGTTCGCGCATCGACGCTTCCGCCGCGGAAACCTGAAGGATGGGCGGGAAGCCGGTCTCGGGTTCGATTCCTTTTACGAACTCAATCATGTCGTTCAGAGTGTTTGTGGGCAGGCGGGTCAAAAAACCGGCGTGTCCCAGCATGGATTTTTCCATGAGGGCGTTGCAGGGACACACCGAAACACAGTGTCCACAGGAAACGCAACTGGACTCGCCGATCGGTTTGCCGCCGTCCCAAAGGACGCGCGGATGCTCGTCCTCCCAGCGGATTGAGAGCGTCTCATTCACTTGCACATTTTGGCAGGCTTCGACGCAGCGGCCGCACAGGATGCACTGATCGGGATCGTAGCGATAAAAGGGATTTGAAAAATCTTTTTCGTAGGGCTTGGGCTGAAACGGGATGCCCTGATGCTTCACGTTCAGGAGAATGGTGGTGTTGTGAACGGCGCAATTGTTGTTGTTATTGTCGCAAACGGTGCAGTAAAGATTGTGGTTCGCGAGAATGCGGTCAAAGGCCTCGTGCTGCGCGGCTTTGATAGCGGAAGTTTGGGTTGCGACCTTCATGTCGCGTTTCACGGCTGTTGCACAGGCGCGCTGAAGAACGCCGTCTACTTCCACGACGCAGGTATCGCAGGTTTGAATGGGGCCGAGTTGCGGATGGTAACAGACCTGGGGGATCGCCGGACCCAGGCGGTTGGTGAGCTCGATTAAGAGTTCGCCTTCGCGCGCCGGGCAGAGAACACCGTCCACTGTAATTTCACATGGCGTTTTGGAGGTGTCCGCGGCGCGCAGCGGGTTGTAGGCGCCTACAGGCGTTTTGTGAACATCGTCGCCGTGAAAGTTTTCCAAATGATCCATGGAGGTCTTGGGGTGGTCGAGGCAACCACCCTTTTCTTATGTGCCTCTAGCGGTCATCGCTCAATACGGGAGCGACTGTATTCTACGCCTACGGCCTGCTGTAGGGCCGGAATTGCCGCGGGGTTTAGTAGGGCAGCTTGCGCTTGCCGGTTCGGCTGATGCATCGGCTGGGTCTAAACCTGACAGGCTGAACAGGCTGCGGAAAAAGTCGCCCCATTCGTTTGTCATTCTGAGCGGAGCGAGGAATCTCTCTTCTTTTCTAAAGTTAAGCCCAAGAGAGATTCCTCGCTCCGCTTGAAATGAAAATCGAGTGCTTTTCCGCGACCTCTGAAGCTTGTCCTACCTGTGCGAGCGCTGATTTTTAGTGGAAATCGTGTGAGGCGGTTTTTGCGCGGGTGACTTGCAGGGGGCGAATGAGCTGGGCTTTTATGGAGACGACGCCTTCCAGATTCTGAAGCTCGCCGTCGATCAGAAGAAATTGCTGGTGCACCACGAGCGTGTGATAGCGGTCGAAGAGTTGCGGCGTGAGGATCGCGTTGGCGATGCCGGTTTCATCCTCGATACTTAGAAAGACAAAACCGTTGGCGGTTCCGGGGCGCTGGCGAACAATCACGCCTCCGGCAATGCAGACGCGCGTGCCGTGCGGCAGGCCAGGAAGTTCTGCGGCGGAACGCACTCCATGCTTTTTTAATTGCGGACGATGAAAAGCCATGGGATGGCGGCCGATGGTCATTCCAGCGCCTCGAAAATCCGCGACTAGCCTTTCTTCGGGCGTCATCTGCAAGAGTGGAGAAGAATTTTCGTTTGACGCTTCCTGGATTGATGGGGTCTCGCTATTTTTTATGTCAACGGGATTTTGCTTCTGCTCCTCACCGCGCATCTCCCTTGTGTCAGAGGATTCGAGCAACGGTCCGGCGCGGCGCGTGGCGCGCTCGATTTGCCACAAGGCATCGCGGCGATGCGTAGCCCGGCCTTCCCGGCCGGAGATGAAATTCAACGCGCCTACTTCCGCGAGCGTTACCAGTTCCGATTTTTGGGCGATGAGGACGCGCAGTTCCAGGTCATCAATCGATGCAAAGGGATGAAGGGCGCGCTGGCGGATGATTTCCGATGCAGTTTCGGCGCGCAAACCTTTGACGAAGCGCAGGCCCAACCGCACGGCAAATTTCGCATTGTTGTCAGGAGACGCTTCGGATGAAGAGGTCGAAAGGGAATGGCACTCCTTCTGGTCCGCAATCCGCTCGAGCGTGCAAAGCCAGTCCGAGCAAGTCACATCGATGGGCCTGATCTTCAAGCCGTGCCGCTGGGCGTCTTTTACGAGGGTTGCGGGACTATAAAATCCCGATGGGCTGATTGTTCAAGATGGCGGCGGTGAAGGCGGCCAGATAATGGCACTTCAAATAGGCGCTGGCGTAGCTGATCAGCGCAAAACTGGCGGCGTGGGATTCGGGAAACCCATACAAAGCGAACGAAGTGATGGACCGCACGATTTTGTCCTGTATGGACGAGGCGATTCCTTGCTTGTCCATGCCGTGCCGCAATTTTCTTTCGATGTCCTTCATGCGTTCGGCGGAGCGCTTGAAGCCGAAGGCGCGGCGCAATTCTTCGGCTTCGCCGCCTGTGAATCCGGCGGCGATCATGGCCATGCGCAGCAATTGCTCCTGGAAAAGCGGCACGCCCAGCGTGCGCGCGAGCACCGGCTCAAGCGATGGATGCAGACTATCGGGCGCTTCGCGGCCCTGGCGGCGCTTTAAATAGGGATGGACCATTTTCCCGACGATTGGGCCGGGGCGGATGATGCCAACCTGCACGACGATGTCATAGAAACATGTCGGATGCATGCGCGGCAAGAAAGCCATTTGCGCGCGGCTCTCGATCTGAAACATGCCGACAGTGTCCGCTTTTTGCAGCGTTTCATAAACTGCCGGATCGTTCGCGGGCAGGCGGCCCAGATCGATTTCCTCGCCGTAATCCTCGGTGAATAATTTTCAGGGAATCTTCGAGCACGGCCATCATGCCGAGGCCCAGCAGATCGACTTTCACGATGCCCATGTCCGCGCAGTCTTCCTTGTCCCATTGCACCACCACGCGTCCGGGCATGGTGGCGGGCTCGAGTGGCACCACGGAATCGAGTTGCCCCTGGCAAACGACCATCCCGCCGGAGTGCTGCCCGAGATGGCGCGGCAAATCCTGGGCCATGAGGCAGAGATCGAAAAATTTGCGAATCTGCAGATGGCTGTAGATCAAGGCCGGCATCGCGGAACTGGCGCTCGAGTGTGTCCTTGGCGTCCCGGTATTCCCAGGCGCCCACCAAGCTGGTCAGGCGATTCAGGGTTTCCGGATCGAACGACAATGCCTTGCCGATTTCGCGAGCGGCCGAGCGGCCGCGATAGGTGATGACGTTGGCGGTCATGGCCGCGCCCAGTTTTCCGTAACGCTCGTACACGTATTGAATGGCGCGCTCGCGCTGGTCGCCGCTGGGCAGGTCGAGATCGATGTCGGGCCACTCGCCGCGTTCTTCGGAGAGGAATCGCTCGAAAAGCAGGTCCATGCCGACGGGATCGACGGCGGTGATTCCCAGCGCGTAGCAAACAGCGCTGTTGGCGGCGGAGCCGCGTCCCTGAACGAGAATGTTGTGCTCGCGGCAGAAGCGAACGATGTCCCAGACAATCAGGAAATAACCGGGCAGGTCCAGCTTTTCGATCATGGCGAGTTCGCGTTCGATTTGGGCGCGCGCGCGTTCGTTCGTCGCTTCCATAGCGCCAGAGCATGCCTTCGTGCGTGCGCTCGCGCAGAAAGTGCATTTGCGATTCGCCGCCCGGGGACGGGATATTTCGGGAACTCGTAGCCCAGATCTTTCAACGTGAATTGCAAACGCGAGGAAAGCGACTGCGTGTTGGCGATGGCTTCGGGCAAATCCGAGAATAAGCGCGCCATCTCCGCGGGCGATTTCAGATGGCGCTCGGAATTGCGGGAGAGCAAGCGTTCCGGCGGTTGCGAGAGTGCGATGATGGCGAATGCAGGTGAAGACGTCGAGAATTTCGCGCTGCGCCGGCTGCGCGTAGCAAACGCCATTGGTGGCCAGCAGCGGCAATTGTAATTTTCGCGCGATGGCCAGGGCCGCCTGGTTGCGCGCTTCCTCGTCCCGGGAAAAATGGCGCTGCAATTCGACATACACATTGCGGCGGCCGAATTGTTCGCAGAGTTGCTCGACGGTTTTCGTGGCGGCTTCGATTCCGCCGCCTTGCGTGAGCGCGTGAGCCAGCGGCCCTTCATCGCCGCCGGTGAGGCAAATCAGGCCCGGTTGCGCTTTCGGAAACTTCTTCGGCGAGAGCGTGGCCTTCTCCTTTTTTGGCGCGGAGTTTCATGCGCGTGATGAGCCGGCAAAGATTCTGGTATCCGGCGCGGGATTTGACGAGGAGCGGATAGCGCCATCCGGAAGGGGAAGTGATTTCCGCGCCGATATGGGCCTGGATGGAGATTTTTTTCGCGGCCAGATAAAAACGCGGAGAGCCGTAAACGCCGTCGCGATCGAGCAGGGCCATGGCTGCCATGCCGCGCTCGGCGCACTTGTCGGCCAATTCCTCGGGCAGTGGAAGCGCCTTCCAGAAAGCTGAAGGCGGAGCGCGCATGCAGTTCGGTGTACATCAATCGTAGCTTCCCCGCACAAACCAGCTTTGCCGGATCGAATCGAAAAAAAGGCAATAGACGCCGCGCCGCTGGCCGCGTTGCGGGATTTTATTTGCATTTTGATGGCGGCTGCCGGAATTGGAGGCAGGCTCAAAAATAATTTCCAGATCCCACTCCTCTTGTTTCCAGGCGTCTTCCCGCCACCAGTCTCCGGAAGTGCGCCACGGGCCGGAAGCGGCGATCACCTGGCCCCACTTGCCTTGGAAGAAAACGCGCACGGGGCGCTTGTGGTGCAGTTCCATTCGCGCGGGCGGCGCGGGCCTGAAAATGCGGAAGCCGATTGCCGGACGGCGATTTTCCGAGTGCTTTGTTTCCCCGGATGTGTCGCCGGGGGGAACAAAACGGCGGAGGCGGAATGCTCCGGGACGGTGCGTGTCGATCAATTCCGGCGAACCGATATTGGAATCGCCAAGCAGATTTGCAAGGCGCGCAATGGTCAGCTCCAATTTTTCGGGATCGGGATAGCTGGGAAGGAAAAGGCCGCCTTGCGTTGCGCGGGGATGCGCGGGCTGGGCTGCCAACATGACTTTTTGGATGGGAGCGTTTGGGGGATCCGATTGCAGCTGCAAACGCAGCAATTTCAAAAGCATTTTGGAGTCGCGTATTGGCAAAGGCAAAGTGAGGACTTTTTCGTAGGTCTTTTCCTCGGAGACTGAGGACGCTACGCCAGCGGGAACGGAATCTTTTTTTGTTGCGGCGGATTCTTTTTGCCGTTGGTATCGGGTCTTGAACACGGATGAATTCGGTTTCAAGTCGGATCGCTCGACTTGCGAGGCGGTATCCAGTTCGAATTGCACGCGGATGGAATTTATGGTGAGCGACCTGGCTTGCAACCGCGCCGTGAGTTGATCGAGCAAGCGGCCCAGGATGAACGCCAACGGTTCGAGTTCCTCGACGGCATCTTCGAGCTCCATTTCTTCCTCGAACGAATGGCCAAGCTCGGCGGGCTTCAGCGAACGCAGGCATGCGCCGCGTGCCAATTCGTGCAGGTGAACGCCTTGCTGCCCGAGGCGCTCCGATAGATCCAAAAGCGGCAAAGCCGCCAGCGCCTGGCAATCGCGAATGCCCCAGCGTTCCAGCGTTTCCAGAATTTCCTGGGAAGCGGGAAGAAAAAGGACAGGCAACGGGCCCAGATATTTTTGTTCTTTGCCGTGCGGGATGCGGGTAATCCCGGCGAACCCCCGCGATGCAAGAATAGCCGCTTCCAGGTTGTGAGCGACGGCGACGTTCGCGGCCAGGCCGAGATCCGCGGCGCGCTCGGTCAACTGCCGGGCAATATTTTCTTCGGAACCAAAGAGCGAAGCGAGGCCCGCCAGGTCGAGCACAATCGTATCCGGCGCGGTGTCCTCCGCGCGCGGAGAGAACGACCATGCCAGGTCCAGCAAAGCGGCATGCGACGATGCCTCTTTTCCCGGAGAACGCCGGCGAGTTTCGACCTTTTTAAATTGCTCCGCGAGAGACTTGGAAATGCCTAGCTGGATTCCGGCCTGTAACGCTGCCGGGTTTGCGGCAACAACTTTGGACTGGGAAGGAATCCCATCCACAAGCGCCACGGCGCCGTTGCGAAGCGCGCGTTCGAAGCGCGCCACGGATTGCACCCAAAAGTCCGGAATATGGATCGAAGCAAAAGCCATAGATACTCAATTGCCAGCCGGGATTCGGCCGGCGCGGCGCTCCCAGCAATGCTCCTGGCGGAGTGTCAGCGATCGTCATTCTTTATTCTTTTGGCTTTATTCTTTTGGCGCTGTCCTGGCCCCCGAAGCTTCAGGCCTAAAGGCCCAGTCATGGCTATTGAACGTCCGACCTGAAGGTCGGACCTCCAAAAATCGAATTCGAACAAGGAATACGCGACCATTTTCAATCAAGACTTACCTATCCTTCTGTCCGGAAGATCCGCTGACGGATAAACTCCAAATGGATCTGGCGATAAAAACTGCATGGCGATCGGAAGATGGGAACGATTCCAAAGTTTTTCCCGGCACATTCGGGCTTGGCATGTGGAAGGCCGTAGTTGATAAAGGGAAAGTCTCGTTGGAAGTTCCCGTCCTTAATTCGTTCATCTTCAGGTCCAGGGAGGAGATGTTCACACGGGACCGAAGGATTTCAGCGCGGACCTCGAAGCGATCGAGCAGGCGGGACGGCGAGTGCCACAAAGGAGTGGCTGCTTGCCTATCCTGGGTGCTTAGCCAATGCGCCCGCTCCGCCGCGAGTTCCAAAACCAGGGACGCGCACGTTTTGGCGTTCGATTCCTGTTCGAGCACAACCAGAATTGCCGGCGTGTCTTCCACGGCGCGCCGGAAACGGAACCATACGTTGAGCGGCACGTGGCGCACGGTTTCAGGGGAGATTCCGCTCAAATCCAGGGCGATCAAACCGAAGCCGCCGCCCTGGATCAGTAAATCCGTGGCCCGAAAAGCCTGATCGATATTCCGGCAGCGCACCCACAGGAGCTGTTGCAGCTGGACGCCGGCGGCTTGTGCGGAATGCGGATCGAACGAGTCGCATCCATCGATCAGGGCGCACACTTCGGAACCGGCCGTTCTCGCGGCCAGGGCCGAAACCAGTAGGCTCGTGCCGCCCGAGCAGGGAGGACCGCAGATTTCCGTCAGGCTGCCGCGAGGGAGGCCGCCGGCCAGGGAGTCAATTTCTGGGATGCCGGTAGAAACAATTTCGGCCGGCTGACGGTCGCGATAAGCAAAGGGCGCGGGGATGCGGCCGGCGAGGGCCGATTCGAGTTGAGAACGTAAGATAGCAAGGTTGGCGCGCATAGCGAGTTGCGGCGGGAAAGCGGAAGGTTAACTTTCGCTTTTTATTCGCCTAAGACGAATTCTGCATGGCCGTGGGAATTTTGTCAAGGCCGTGGAAAATCCGATTTCAGCCGTTGCCGGTGGAGGCCCTCACACATCTAACTCCAGTATGAATACGAAGAAGATCAAGCGCGTTGCTCAAGGCGACCTGATTCCAATCCCAGGCACGCTGCAGGAATTGCGACGGGCCGCGAAGGATTGCCAGGCTTGCGAGCTGTGGAAGCGCGGCACACAGACAGTATTCGGCGAGGGTAGACCGGACGCGAAGCTCATGCTGATCGGCGAGCAGCCCGGCGATCAAGAGGATCGCGAAGGAAAGCCCTTTGTCGGGCCGGCCGGCAAACTGTTGAATACCGCGCTCCAGGAAGCGGGCATCGACCGTGAGAAAGCTTATGTCACCAACGCAGTAAAACATTTTAAGTGGGAGCCGCGAGGGAAACGGCGCATCCATGCAAAACCGAACGCCGCGGAAATCGCAGCGTGCCGCCCGTGGCTGAACGCGGAAATTGCAGCCCTGCGGCCCAAGGTGATCGTCTGCCTGGGCGCGACGGCGGCGCAGGCATTATTCGGCCGGGAATTTCGTGTGACACAGCATCGCGGCGAGTTCCTTGAATCGCAGCTTGCCGAAGTCGTGATGGCCACCGTCCACCCATCGTCGATCTTGCGCGCGCCCGATGAAAAAACCAGGCATGAAGAGATGAAACGTTTCGTAAACGATCTGAAGAAAGTCGCGCGGCTGGTTTGACTTTTTCTGGAACTCCGAAAACTCAGACCGGCCGGTGGCTAAGCTATCGATTCGCCTACAGGCAATCCAGTTTAGCGGGTAATGGCGTTGCGTGGCGTGGAGAAAACGATTCTTGATGAAAGTCGCTGCAATGATCTTCAAAATCACGATGCAGCGATCACCGTATTGCACCGGCGCGAGGTTCATCGTTATCGTTCATCTTTAGCTAGGATCGGGGAGCCGTCACGAATTCATGCAACGTCCGCGACGCCCCTCAATGGAAGACAAAAATCGATCTGCTCGAGACGCTTATGCCTCAACGCACAAAGAAAAAATGGGTACGCACCGTAAAAACGGATTCGACGCATCCTCCAAAAGGCCTATTCACGAAAAAAGCGGCGACCATCGCCGCGACACTGGCCTCAAAAAGAGTTTCACCGAAGGGTCCGCAATCCGGAATGCGTATGCTCACCTATTTTATTAATCGCGCTGGAAAAGGACTGAGTGCCTCACGTCGCTCCGAGTTGGAACGGGCGAAATCGTTGCTGTCGAAACGCCTGCGCAAACGCCGGGCGCGACGAAAGCCCGGCAAACAGAAACAGTGACAACTCTGGCCATTGGATCTGGCCATTGGACATACGGCGATGCCTGTATTTTCGATTTAGAGCCAGGCGTGTCGCTATTGTTCCCAGTTATAGCAGAGACGTTAAGTACATGCGGGAACCGCGATATTCATGCGCCGGCTTGTCACGATCATGTGAAAAAACTGTGGATTTGTGGGAATCCATAGTCCGGGGAGTACCCGTACCTGCATTACGCTGCCATTGTTTTCCAACCTGGATGCCGGCGTCCTCTCCGAATACGGTCGTTTGCCGATCGGTCTGCGCAGGCGATTCGCGCTCAGGGGTTATTTTTCGCGAAATACAAACTCGCTCCGATGTTGGTGACGCTTTGGCGGTGAAATGTTAGTTTGACTCTCGATTCGGTAAACGGGCCTCGGATTTGGATAAGGAAGATGCGCAGCGAACCGGTACGAAAACCAAATTCCAGAACCAGAAGCGCACGGCAGGCAGTCGCGGATCAACGAACCAGCTCTGCAGTCGTAAAAAACAAAATTGCGGGTCCGGAGAAATCCAGTCCGGAACCGTCCGCCTACGATCCCCGGACGCAACGCGAGAGTGATTCCGCCGAGACCAAAAGCGGCTCGCGTCGCGATTTCATGACGATATCGAAATCCGCCGTTGTGAAATCCCGGCGTGGCAAGAAGCGCCTGCCATCAGAGACGCGTCGCTGAACGCAGGCGAGCGGCCACTGCCTTTGAGACTTTGCAACAAAAAACATCATACGGCGAGGTCCCACCATGAGATTTTCAGTTCAGCTGCTGTTGTCTGCGCTCATTCCGATCGCGATCCTGGCGGCAGCGGTGCGACTTGAATCTTCGCAGCAGCAACCGTCCGCCCAGGATGTTGCCCGGGGCAAGTACCTGGTCGAGGAGGTTGCGAAATGCTCTGAATGTCACACACCTCGCGACCGCAACAACCAGCTGGATCGGGATCGCTGGCTTCAGGGAGCGCCGATCTGGATCCAGCCTGTCGTTCGAACGCCGAACTGGGCCGATTCCGCACCAACCCTCGCGGGGCTTCCCAATTACACGGACGCACAGATGCGCCGGGTTCTTGAAAATGGCGAAGGGGTTTCGGGTGCGCCGATTCAGCCTCCCATGCACCTCTATCATATGAACCATGAGGATGCGACCGCCATCATCGCGTATTTGAGATCCCTGCCCGTGCCGCGCCCCAGCCATCAATAATCAAAAATCAAACGACCGCGAGAGAATTGCCGGACGGCGTTGGCTCTCCACGGTCGCTCGCGCGCGGTTTTGGCGACTCCCATGCCGGCCGGTTTCCCTCAGCGGAAATCGCGAAGCCCGCGCAGCCGGCAGCGGCTGTGCGTCTCGCCCGATCAGGGACATCTTGTGAGGCACGTACAGGGTTCGCGGGATGGATAGGCGCGGCTGCGGCACTAGACTAAGGGAGGGCCGTGTTCAGCTAATGGATTGTCAACGCCGCAGCCATGAGCGCAAATCTGGAAGCGCGGTATGTCCGGAGAACGGACCTATGGGATCCTGGCGCATGTGGTGTTCCGTGCTTCTCCTGAAGCGTGTGCTGAGCAGGGTCCTGGCCGACGATTGCATTGATTTAGCCGCTCAGATGTCTTTTTATTTCGTGCTGTCGCTGGTGCCGTTTTTTCTGGTCGTTGCAGCTCTGATGGGGTGGGTGCTCTCCACAACTTTCTGGCATGGGCTGGTTTCATGGATCACGGCGTACTTTCCGCAGGGCTCCCGAAAAATGCTTTTTTCGGTCTTTTTGGATCTGACTTACGGATACACTAAATTCTTGTCCATTGGACTTCTGACCATGATCTGGAGCGCATCTTCGGGCTTCGTGAGTTTGATGGAGGCGCTGAGCATTGCTCACGGGGCAAAAGAAACTCGCGGCTTCTGGAAAAAAAGGATGGTTGCGATTGCGGCAACTTTTGCGGCGGCGGTTTTCTTTCTATTGAGCTTTGCGCTGACCTCGATGGGACACGACATCGCCACAGCTCTTGCTTCTCGATCCAGGTACGCGATGGTTACGGACTCGAAAGTTCTTTGGGATGTGCTGCGCTGGATCGCCAATTTTGTGTTGATTCTGCTCGCGATCAACCTGGCCAATTATTTCCTTCCGAGCGGCAAGTGTTCCTGGCATTGGTTAACTCCCGGAACGTCCTTCGTGGCGGTGACGTTCGTCCTGGGATCTGTCGGCCTGGATTTCTACATCGAGCATTCGTCGATCGTCCCCAAGGTTTACGGCACTCTTGCGGGCGTCATTATTTTTATGATTTGGATCTACATGGCCAGCCTGGTGCTTCTCATCGGAGCGGAAACAGACACGGCGATCAAGGAATTGACGCAAGAAAGAGTATTCGCGTGACGCGGGAAAAGGCCGCCTTTCCGGTAAAGCGCTGCAAGCGGGGACCGATCGCACGGATGTTCGCAGCCGTAATCTTCGTGCTTGCCCTGGCGTGCGCACGTCGAATCTCGGCGCAGGATTCTCCGGCCGAAGATTACGCGGGCTTCGCGGGTCAGAAAGTTTCCCGAGTGGATTTTTCTGCCAATCCCGCGATCGCACCGGACAAAATTCGACCTTTGATCAAGCAGAAGGCCGGCGAACCGCTCTCGCTACCCGCAATCCAGGAAAGCATTACCGCACTGCAGAACGCGAAGCTATTCTCCAAGGTTCAGGTCAGCGTCACGCCCGCTGAATCGGGCGTGGATGTGCTTTTTATACTGCAACCGACTTCATACGTAGGAGTGCTGGATTTTCCCGGCGCCACCAAAGCTTTTCCTTATCCTCAGCTACTTCAGGTTGTGAACATTCCCGAGCAATCCGCTTATGTCAGCGACCTTCCGGAACGGGGAACGCAGGCGCTGGCCCGTTTTTTTCGGAAAAACGGCTACTTTGAGGCAGCGGTAACCGCGAACGTGCAGCCGAATGATCCGCTTCGTATCGTAAATATTCGTTTTGATTGCCAACTCAACGGGCAGGCCCGGCTCGGCGAAATAAACTTTTCGGGCTTGTCCGAGAGCCAGGGAACCGATATCCGGCGTGCGCTCAGATCGCTGTGGGCAAAGCTGAAGGGCGCGTCGCTGAAACCCGGAAAGAAATATTCGGAGAAGCGAATCAACAAAGCGCTCAGCTACATTCGCGCGCATCTGCAGAGCGAGGGCCGGCTCGCTCCGGTCGTGCGTCTGGCGTCTTCAAATTTTCATGCCGCAACCGGCCGGGCCGACCTGAGCTTCGAGGTTGAACCCGGGCCGCTTGTCTCGGTGCATGTGATGGGCGCTCACGTATCTGCAGGCACGCTTCGGAGGCTTGTTCCGATTTACGAAGAGGGATCCGTGGATCAGGACCTGGTGGACGAAGGCGGGCGCAACCTCCGTTCCTATTTTCAGTCCAAGGGCTATTTCGACACGAAAATCGACTCCCGGATGAACAAGCAGAGCTTGTCCGTGAATGTCACCTATGGGGTCGACCGCGGAGCCAGGCAAGAGGTCGCCAGCGTTAATTTTGACGGCAATAAAAATTTCGGGGACGCCAAGTTGCGGGCGCTGGTCGCGGTGAAAAAGGGCCGTTCGGTGTTCGGGCATTTTTTTTCGCATGGGGACTTCAGCCAGGACGTGGTGCGGAAGAGCGTGAACGCCCTGACGGCCGCCTACAAGGATGCGGGTTTTGGCGATGTCAGTGTCACACCCATAGTGTCCGGCGAGCCGCGGATTGAGGTCACTTTCAAGATTGCGGAGGGCGAACAATATAAAGTCGGCAAGTTGTCCTTTGCCGGTAATCACGCGCTATCCGAGAAGGCCATTACCGGAAATCGCCCGTGGAATCTTTCGCCCGGGAAGCCCTATTCGACGGCGCGGCTGGAACAGGATCGCAATCGCATCCTGGCGCGTTACGAAAACAGCGGCTACGAGAATGCGCAGTTTCAGGCCAGCGCCACGTTCCAGGCCTCTAACCGCCATCTCGTCGACGTCACCTACACGATCAATGAGGGACAACAGGAGAAAGTTGCCGAAGTAGCGGTGGTCGGCAATCAAATCACAAAGACCAATTTCATCGAGAAAATTACTGGATCAGAAGTCATGCCAGGAAAACCTCTGAGTCTGGGAAATTCGTTGACGGCCGAGAGCGATCTTTACAATCTTGGAATTTTCGACTGGGCCAGCGTCCAACCCCTGGAGCCGCCGGGTGAATCCGAGCCGCGGGAAGAAATGCTGCTAAAAGTACATGAATCGCCGCGGAATTCGATCGATGTGGGCCTCGGCGTGGAAGTAATACCCCGAAGCGGCAACATACCGGTCGGCACGGTGGCCCTGCCGGGGATCCCCCCCATCGGGGTCGGAACAAAATTTACGGCCAGCCAGAATAGCTATTGGGGGCCGCGCGCGTCATTTCAATTCGCCAGGCACAATTTGTTTGGCAGGGCCGAGACCGCGTCGTTCGGGCTCACCTACTCGCGGCTGGACCAGCGCGCGACTTTGGGATATTCGGATCCGCGGCTGCGCGGTTCATCCTGGAGTTCGCTTTTCAGCCTTTCGGCGGAACGGTCGACACAAATTTCAATCTACACGGCGGAAGTGGAACAGGGCTCCGCGCAGTTGCAGAAAGTTTTGGATGCCCGGCACACGAGAACGCTGACGTTTCGTTACAGCTATCAACACACGCTGCTCACAAATATCACGATTCCCGACCTGGTCCTGCCCGAAGATCAGCACGTCCGTCTTTCGACCTTTGCGGCGCAATATGTCCGCGATACCCGGGATAAGCCGCTGGACGCGCACCGCGGAATCTACCAAAGCGCAAGTTTTGAGGTGAATCCGACCGTCATTGGCTCGAGTTCAAACTTTGTTCGATTCTTCGGCCAGATGTCATACTACAAGCCGATCAAGCCGTGGCTGGTCTGGGCCAACAATTTTCGCCTCGGGCTCGCGAAGCCATTTTCCGGCGCGGACGTTCCGCTCAGCGAGCGCTTTTTCTCCGGCGGAGCGGAATCTCTGCGCGGATTTCCGGTCGATGCGGCGGGCCCGCAGCGCCCAGTCAGCGTTTGCAGCAATCCCGCCATTCCATCCACCTGCACGCTGATCAGCGTTCCGGTAGGGGGCAACATGCTGGCGATTTTCAATTCCGAGGCGCGTTTTCCGATACCGCTCAAGAGCGGGCTTGGCGGCGTGGTGTTTTATGACGGCGGAAATGTCTACTCGAACATCAATCTTCGCCAGTTTGCGGATGATTACACCAATACCGTGGGGTTCGGCATCCGCTATCAAACGCCGGTGGGTCCGATTCGCTTCGATATCGGACGCCGCTTGACTTCGGTTCCGGGCGTTAATGCAACCCAATACTTCGTCACCTTGGGACAATCGTTCTGAAATTTCAGCTATGAAGCGTCGGTGGTTGATTCGCGGGCGAAATGCAGCAGTAGGATATCGGGCGCATTACAGAATGGATGAAAAATGAAGTGGAAGAGATTTCTTATGTGGGCTGCCGGGGCGGTTATAGCGCTAACCGCGGCGGTAGCCACAGTGATCTTGGTCGTGCACACGGCGCGGTTCCGCGGCTTCATTGTCGAGCAAATCGAAGAGAAAGTAGACGCGACTCTCGGAGCGCGGCTCACCGTTCGCAGGATGGCAATCGATTGGAGGCTCCTGGAATTCGATTTTTACGGGGTCACGCTACGGGGCCGGGAAATTAGCCCCCAGCCGCCGTTGTTCGCGGCGGAAAACGTGCGCGTGCGATTGAAAATTGTTTCCATCGTGCGAGGCGAGGTGGCGGTGAGCGAAATTGTGCTCGACCAGCCGGTTGCCCATATCTACGTTGACGCAAGCGGAAACTCGAATCTGCCTCGGCCGCCTGGGCCTCCGCGATCCGGTTCGTCTTCCGTGGCATCGGGTTTCGCCAGTATTATCCACATGGCCATTCAGCACGTGCAGGTGAATTCGGGGCGTTTTTTTTACAATAACGAAGAAGTGCCGCTCTCGGCGGAACTTCGCGATTTTCAATCCCAAATTTATTTCAACCGGCTGGTTCCCGAATATCGCGGGACGCTTTCCTATGACGATGGCCGTATCGTGGTGGCGAATTTCCGGCCGGTTGCGCACCGTCTCCAACTGGCATTTACCGCAAGTCAATCCGGCATTGTTCTGAATCCGATCACGGTTTCGATGCGCGAATCCACGCTCACCGCACAAGCGAAATTGGCGAATTACGACGATTTGCACTTTTCGGGAACGTATGACGGCGCCATTTCAACCGGCGAAGTCCTGCGCATCGCGGATCGGGCGCCAGTCGCAACCGGGATGGTTTCGGTTAGCGGCAAGTTCGCCTTTCACCGGGAGGCCAATAAATCCTGGGCTGAAAACACCGATCTCGATGGGGCATTGACGAGCCGCCAACTCCGGCTGGCAGCGGGACGAAAGATTGTCACCGCGGATTCCGTGCGCGCCCATTATCGATTGCAAAACGGAGACTTAAGCGTGAACCAAATTGGGGCCGCCGCGCTCGGAGGACGCCTCACCGCGAATTACGAACTGCTGCACGTAGCTGGGAAGTCCGCATCGCGGCTGGAGGGTTCTGTCGAAAACGCCTCGCTGGAGAGAATGAATGATGCCGCCGCCGCGCCGGACCTCAAAAGCGTCCAGCTGATGGGGCGCGTGAATGGAACGATACGAGCTGCCTGGACCTCCCGCATTCATGATGGAGTCGTGCGATTGCGCCTGCTGATCAGCAACCCCAGTCAGCCCGTTACGCAAAGCGCCGCGATTCCGCTAAGCGGGTTGATTGACGTTGTCTATGACGGCGCTCGCAATTATGCGTCGTTTGGAAAATCATACGTAACAGCCAGAAACACGACCGCAACCGTGACAGGGATTTTGAGCAGCGAGTCGCGCCTGAACACGGAAGTCGCCACTTCCGATCTCCACGAATTGGGCGCACTCGAGTCAGTATTTGAAAGTGGGAGCTCAAACGCGGGAACTCTGCGGTGGCTGTCCGATCTACACGGAGCGGCGCGCTTTGACGGGCAAGTCCTCGGATCGCTTTCGGATCCTCGAGTCCAGGGACGACTTTCGGCGAACAACCTTGAAATACAAAAGACCCGCTGGCGCGCGCTTCGCGTGAATCTGGACGCGGGCTCCGCCGGGATCTCCCTGCAAAACGGATTGTTGAACGATACGCAAAACGGGCAAATTACGTTCAACCTGCACGCGGATTTGCGCGGCTGGTCGTTCGGGCCATCCAATCCTGTGTCATTGCAATTGACGGCCAGGGATATTTCGATCGCGGCGATTCAGAAGTTCACGCAGTCAAGCTATCCCGTTACCGGAACGCTTGCCGCAAACGTTTCTCTTCAGGGTTCGGAGCAGAACCCGGTAGGACAAGGCTCTCTCCAGGTTTCACGCGCGTCTGCCTGGAACGAGCCGCTGAACAATCTAGCGGTGGATTTCAAGGGCGACGGCAATTCGATCCGCGCCAGCCTCGAACTCGCTGTTCCCGCCGGCAATCTGAGCGGCGAACTTACCTACGAGCCCGGGATGAAGTCCTATGATGCCGTCCTGAAATCCGCGGGCATACGCCTCGAAAAGCTCCAGGCTCCCCAGATTCGATCTCTGGATGTCAGCGGTACAGCGGCCTTCTCGGCGGCCGGCCACGGGACGTTGAGCAATCCGCAGGTGCTGGCCAATCTGCAAATTCCGCAGCTGCGGATTCGCGATTGGGTCGTCTCGGATATCCAGGCGGAACTCAACAGCGCAAATCGGCACGCAAATTTCGTCCTGAGCTCCAAGGCGGAGCAGGCCTCAATCCAGGCGAAGGGAAACGTACAGCTCACCGGCGAATATCCCGCTACCGCGTCTGTCGATGTCCGTGCGATCCCCGTTGCCGTCGTCTTGGCGAAATTTTTGCGCAACGATCAAAAGATCCAGGGCGAGGCAGACTTACAGGCCAACTTGAAAGGCCCGTTGAAAGATCCGTCCGCGATCGTGGCGCAAGTCGACATTCCAAAGTTAACTCTTGCCTATCAGTCCGAAAACCTGGCGCTCGTTCGTCCGCTCCAGATGCAATACGCGAAAGGCTCAGCGACCATCCGCGAAGCGCAGTTCAAGGGAACGGGGACGGCCCTTACGCTGGCGGGCACGATTCCGGTAAAGAGCGCGGCGCCATTGAATGTTTCGGCAAACGGAACGGTCGATCTCTCGCTGCTGCAAACTTTCGCGCCTGACTTCCACAGTTCGGGGCGCATCGACTTGAACCTATCCGTGCGCGGCGAACTCGCGCACCCTGCCATGCAAGGGCAGATTCATATCGTGGACGCCCGGCTTTCCGCCGAGAACATCCCCGTGGGATTGGACGGCATAAACGCGGTTCTGCAGGTATCCGGCAATCGAATGGAAGTCACCGAATTCTCCGGTTCCGCCGGCGGCGGCACGGTCTCCGCGCACGGATTTATGACCTACGGCGAGCCATCGAATTTCAATCTCGGGCTGGACCTGAAATCCGTGCGCCTCCGCTATCCGGAGGGGCTTCGTTCGATTTTGAGCGGGAATCTGGCGCTCAACGGAACACAGGCCAATTCGCATTTGACCGGCCGAATTCTGGTCGACCGCCTTTCCTTGACCCAGCAATTCGATCTGGCTAATTTTCTGGGTCAATTTGCGACTGAAACTCCTTCCACGCCGTCGACACCGTTGGAGCGCAACATGAAATTGAACGTTGTGGTGGCTACGGCGGAGGAGGTCAGCCTTGCAAACAGCAAGGTCAGCGTCGAGGGCACCGCCAATCTCACTTTGATTGGCACGATCGCGGATCCGGTAATCCAGGGAAGAACAACGCTCACGGGCGGCGACATGTTTTTCATGGGCAAGCGGTATCAAATCCAAAGCGGGACAATCGAGTTCGCGAATCCCGTGCGAACGACTCCGGTCCTGAATTTATATGTCACGACCACCGTCCAGCAATACAACATCACGCTCAATTTCATCGGGCCGGCAAATCGACTGAGAACGAATTACACTTCCGATCCGCCGCTGGCCTCCGCGGACATCATCAACATGCTGGCATTCGGGCAAACGGCGGAGCAAGCCGCAAGCAGTCCGAGCACGCCCGCGGCGCTCGGCGCGGAATCCGTCCTGGCGCAAGGTGTGGCCGGCCAGGTCAGCAATAAAATCGAACAATTGACGGGCATCTCGCAACTCACCATCGATCCGCTCGCCGGCAGCACCCAGGCCAACCCCGGATCGCAGGTCGCCATCCAGGAACGCGTTTCGGGAAACATCCTGTTGACCTTCAGCACGGACGTAACTACAACCCAGAACCAGGCAATTCAAGTGCAGTATCAATTGAAGAAAAATCTTTCGATCTCGGTTTTGCGCGATCAATATGGCGGATACGCCGCCGATGTCCGCTTCCACAAAAGCTTTTGAAATGGAAATTGCAGATTTCGGGAGAGCCAGGACGGTCGCGCAACGTCCCGGCGAAATGCCGAAGTGGGGAAACGGTGAAGCGGAGAAACGCCGAAACGAGGCAGCCTCGCGTTCACCCCCAGAGTCCATTCCTGCTCCGCCTTCAGCGCTGCCAACTCGCGCCTCCCGCCCTTCGATCTCGCCGGACCAAGAATCAGACGGCGCATTCAGTTTTCGACCCTCATTCGTCCCATATGCAGTAAGTCTTTTTCGTGTAAGATGTTGGGATTCATTTGCAGGGGCGTAGCTCAGTGGTAGAGCAGCGGCCTTTTAATCTGAACCCACGAAAATCCCAACTCCCGCGAAATCAGTAAACCTCTCATTCCAAAGTGTGATAGCGTTTTCTTGCGTTCATCTCCGTTTGACTGTTTTCAGTTGTTTTGACGTCATTCGGGGACAATTTTGGGGACAATTTGCACCATTTTGGTGCACTGGAAATAATGCCGTGATCACGCAGCACGATTGGCATGAGTTATTGTACTCGTGTGACCTCGCCGGTCAACTGTGGATGCATGTTGATCGAGTGGGCATGGCATACATTTGCTGGCGTACAGGAGTCACTGCCACGCCTAGTGAAGAAGCTCAAAAGATTCTCAACGCGTTTCTGTCGGATCCTGGATCGGGCGAGGAAAGGCTAGCGCAGTATTTGGCCGAACCCCATTACGGCGCCAGGGGACCCAATTCGCTCATCTCTGAAGTGGACAAACAACGAATTATAAAAATGCTTCACTACATCGTGAACGAAAAACCAAACCTGCAAGAATGGGTGAACTGAGGAACCCTCTCCGACAGCGAACTTTTCGATGTCTGGGCCCCACGAACTACTTGCCGAGCTTAGAATTCATTCGTTCCGGCAATTCTTTCTGTCGAATACCGTCTTCAACTAACTCGAACAGACGCTTCTTTAACACGACGCCGGTTTCCCCTTTTTCCAAGATTAATTTCGTAAGGATAACGAGCTGATTCCCTGATAAGTTCGTTAAGTCGCGATGCCACCCATTAGCCCCCTCGTCGGATGTGTTTCCTCCTTCCGCCTTGTGAGTAATACCCGCGGTTGATAGAAGTGAGGAATCAAACAAGACGTAGCCCATATCCGCAATCTTGTCCCGGCCCAAGACTATTGCCCTCACGATCCTTTCGAGATTCGAGCGATCGGCCGCAACGTCCCAGACCGAAAGACAATTTTGGGTTGTTGCCACATCGGCCAGAGGGTCGGCTGGCACGTCACCCTTATCAAGCCACGGAGCCGCCTCGGACTTAAGCCATCGGTTTTGTCGCACCGTGCGAAGTAGCATGGGCATCTGTCGCATTCAATTGATCAATGACTTGCTGAATTAAGCGTCGCAGTTCAGGAATCATTTCTTTCTTTTGCGTTTCCAAAAGAAGTTCACGTGCGCGAGGATCATCCAATGCAGCAAAACCCAATACAGCGCCATCGCGAACTCGGGGGGACCGGTCCTGTAATGTGCGTTGCAAAATAGCCCAGCGTTGAGGCAGAGTCGCGGGGTTATTGAAGTCAGCCAACCATCTCAGCGCCTCTGAAACTACGTCAGCGTTAGCTGCGCCTGAGAACACGTATTCGGCAATAGCCTGAAAAGCCGCTCTTCCGTGCTGTGCGAGTATAAGTAGCAGGGCGCGCGAAAACGAGCTATACATTCCGTCTTGGAAAAACTCGGACGCGCCCTGCTCGAAGAGCTTTCGAATCTCGTCAAGGAGCTCAGGATCGCGCTCGATTTCGGCAGTACTGCTTTCGGCAGTAGTTTCATCGCGTCTTCTTCGGGCATAACGTTCGATCGGAGCTGTTCCGGCGGAACCAGCCGCGATCAAAGCAGCCCACAAAACGAGTCCAGCGAGGAACACCCCCGGCCGTAGAGCGAGCGCCCCCTCCTCCGAGGGATGACCTGTGGCAACAGTTTGGTCAGTCCTCAGCTCAGAGGCGTTAGAAGTCGCCGCGGTCTCCTTGATAACGTGACTACTCATTTTTAATGCTCAAGCCCTTCTGTCACGATCTGCCGGCCTGTCGTAGCCAGTTCGCGATACACCTCGACGAGCCATGCTCTCGGCAGAGGACCTTGGAATTCTGGCGCCGTATTAATGTCCAATTCTAAACGGAGTGCGTGAACAATCATTGCGGGAGCCCCCGGGGGAACCGCAGTTCCGTTGGCCCTTAAAGCGAACGACACATGAGCCAACGCTGCGATAGACCATCTGCTCAGTCGATTTATGCGCAGACCGTCAACTGCTGTATGGCTATTCATGGGCACGTTGATCTGGAAAAAAAAGTCTGACGAATCTGGATCGATTCGAATCGGTAAGTAGTCCGGAAGTCGAATATATCCTGAGCGACGGTCAGGCTCAGAATGCTTTAAGATCGCACCAAAAGCGAGGCGTCCGATGTCTGGTACATCGGCTCGGTCAAGCCATTGTTCCGCAAACCTGGAGAACGCGTCCAGACTTTCTGTAACCGGTCCGATAATTGGAAGATCATCTGGTACAGCGCCCGGCTCAAGATTTGGCGGAGCCCAAAGCCAGTCGATCCTACCGGGTTCAAGCTTAAGAGCCAACTTGCCCGGACCAAATGTGCCCGTCAGCGATCTTGAGCCTCTCCGCGGATTGGAAGAAGTCTCATCCGGGGGTGAAGCCACTATGGCTTCCCACCACTGTTCCAGACGTTCTGGAATATTGCCGTTCGTGCCCGGTGTCAGAAACACAGTCAGACGGAACTGTTCGGCAGCCCACTCAGCAAAAGGATATGGAGGCATCAGTTTTAGTTTATCGCATGGAGTGTCTAGAAATTCGAATCGTAGCTCAAAACGGCACCCCGACGCCAGTGGCGGATATTCCTCGTGCTTCCGGCAGCGTACGAGCGTGCCACGTCGAAAATCTCCTAGATCAGTACGCAAGGCTTCGAGCAAAATTCTGTTTCTCTCGAAAAGACCGGCGCGCGGCGGCGGCCCGATTTCCTTGGGTGGTCCGCCGAATTCGTGGGCGCAACTACTGCAATGTAGAATCGGCCCGAGTTTCGCAATCCCTCGAGATCCGCCCAGCCCTTTGCGGCGCAGAAAGCCACATTCCGATAAGCGCGACGCAATATAAAGGGACGCCCCTGGGAGTAGGTTGTGGAGTGTTGGCCTCATCGCCTACCGAAAGGAGCGTCCCCAATGAATGACACGAAGTATATCGGCATGGATGTCCACAGGGAAAGCATCTCCATCGCGGTCCTGAATTCTGCCGGCAAGATCGTGCTGGAATGTGTCGTCGAGACGAAAGCGAGCATCATTCTGCAGTTTATTGATGGGCTGCGCGGAGAGCTGCACGTCACCTTTGAAGAAGGAACCTGGGCCGCCTGGTTGTACGACCTGTTGAAGCCGCACGTCACCAGATTGGTGGTGTGCGATCCGCGAAAGAATGCCTCCATGAAACAGGGCAACAAGAGTGACAAGATCGATGCGCGCCGGTTGGCCGAGCTGCTGCGCCTCGATCATCTCAACCCCGTCTATCACGGCGAACACGGCCTACGAAGCCTGAAGGAACTGGTGCGCAGTTATCTCACCATCACCAAAGATCTCGGACGGGTCATGTCGCGGGTGAAGGCGATCTATCGCAGTTGGGCCATTCCTTGTACCGGCAAGCAGGTCTATGCACCGCAGCATCGTGCGGAGTGGCTGGCGAAAATCACCGAGCCGGGGGTACGCCGCCGGGCGGAGTTTTACTACCAGCAACTCGACGCGCTGAGGTCCTTGCGTCGGGAAGTTCGGCGCGAGCTGCTGGAGGAAAGCAAGAAACACCAGGCGTGGAAACTGCTCTGCCAGATTCCTTCGATCGGTCCGATCCGGGCGGCCGTGTTGCTGGGCATCCTGCAGACCCCGCATCGGTTTCGCACCAAGCGACAGCTGTGGACCTTCGGCGGTCTTGGCATTGAGACGTACAGCAGTGCCGATCACCGCTATGTCGAAGGGCAACTGCAACGATCCAAGAAGCCCGCATTGATTCGCGGGCTGAACGAAAATTGCAATCACGATCTGAAGAATCTGTTTAAGGGCGCGGCGATCATCGCCTCGACCAAGCCGGGTCCGTTCCAAGAGTTCTACGCGGCCTTATTGGCCAAGGGCATGCGGCCGGAGATGGCGCGTCTGACCTTGGCCAGGAAAATTGCCACCATCGTGTTGATCGTGTGGAAGAGAGGAGTGTGCTTCGACGCCCAACATCTGAAACCACAAACAGCTTGAGTGTCTCTGACCGAATCCGCTCCATCCTGGGGATTTTCTCTGGCGGTGGCCGTCGGGTTCTCGAGACACTCGGGTTCGAGAGCGAGTCTCAGCTGTGAAGTTAGGCGCTGATGTGCCTCGGGCACTCAGTCTCACAGCCGACCCTAGGCCCTCTCGGATAACCCGAAAAAGCTATAGGCCACGAGTCCCAGATAGAACTATGGTCGCCACTTGACCACCGTACTGCTTGCTGGTTTCGGAACGGACAGGCTTCGTCGCGAAGAAGCGATGAAAACCGCTGGTAGAGAAAACCCAAACCGCTGGGTCACAGTGCCCAGCACCCGAGTCCATGGCGCGGAAGTTCAGAACAGATCTCGCTCGATCAAGTGGGCTGGCGAAGCAAGAAAAACTCCGGCCGACGGAGATGTGTTTTTTCTTGACTTCCCCCTTTATAGAACTTCACAGGACTTGGGAGTTCCACCGTTCAACGCGACTCGTTGGAGGATCGCAGAATTGCTTCATTTCGATCCGTGACAATCGTTGTAAGAAGGCCGAGGAGGCAGTTTTTTTACGCCCATTCGCTTAAGAGCGGGTCGAATGGAACGCGCAGACGTCAAATCTCCATCAAGGCAATCTGTTTCAGGGAGCAGAGCTAAGAGTTTTGGAACTGCAACTTTTGCCCGACGCCCTAGGTTTCCCAAGGCCGCAGCCGTAAACAAACGAACCGCATCATCTGGATCATCCAGAAGTGAAATCAAATCATTCACCGTAGAGTCAGAGACGGAAGAAGGAGACGCCTTAAGAGTCAAATGTGGAAGTTCCGCTGCGGCATCGAAACGTGCCCTAGATCGTGCCATCGTCCGCACAGTCGCTATCGTATCCTCCAACTTCGCATTTAGCACAGGGTCAGTCTCTGCGCCCGCAGCACTGACCATGAGAAGCATTCCCACTAAGACGATTACATGCTGAATTCCGTGCTTGCGTATTGAGATCATCTCCTCTGTATCCACTACGGAGCCGTTGATGTTCTAACAACAGAGGTAGTTGCGTACTCCTCGGACGGACGAACAGCATAAATGTCATTGCGGTTTGGATTGTTGTAAAAACAGCGTTTGCGTTGGTGGCTCATGGGTCAATCCAGCCATCCTCGATGATTGGCCAAGAGTACTCTTGTCGAGCTGCCGAGCCAAGTCCTGTGAAACGGCGTTACCGGAAACTGGGTCTTCGTACCCGAGGCAATTCCCGATCTTCCGCCACTCACCCAATCTGGTTTGTGAAATCTTCATCCGGGGCTTAACAATACTATTTTGCGTCTCTCGGAAGGTGCCATTGACGACGCTTGTCTTCGGGGCGTCGAACCGCCTGCGGCTTTCGATCCGGTGCTCCGGACTCAAACGGCAAGGAATTGCGCCCCTGATATGACCTTCCAGATTTGTTGGAGTTCTGTGACCTATTGGCGACGGATGTTACCGCGCTGGTCAATTTCTGCAATTCTTCTCTTATCAGCCGCAATTCTTTCGCGATGTCGTCGGCGGTTTCATCTTTCATGTTGCACTCCTTCACCTGCTAGCTCTGATCTAAGCTTCAAGCCAACTCGCATTGCCAAATGACCAGCAGGACCATTGGGCTTAGTTTACATGGCAGGGAAAACTTTGGCTGCGGAACTTAACCCACAGCCTGATAAACGGGGTTACCGGAATGTGGACTACACCCCCACTCAAATCCTATTTCTCTCGAAAAGACCGGCGCGCGGCGGCGGCCCGACCTGTTTGGGAGGTCCGGACTCAGAGCCGCAACTTGTACAATGGCAGATCGGGCCGCGCCGAACGATGGAGCCAACTTTTGCGCACTGTGGGCATGCGTCAGTGGCGGGGATCGCAATTCTCTCGGCCTCCCTGGCAGCCTGCTCTTCCTTGTAGAACTCAACAAGCGCCAGGCGAGGTTCGTGGCCCAGGGCGCCTACCAAAGCACCGGCTGCAGCATTCGCAAGATCATCATGCCCTGAAGGTGGATGATCGACCGAATCGCGGCCGAGCCGGGAAGTGCGCCGCTCAAGACTGAGCAACTGCCGGATGAATCGCTGATTGTCGAGCAATTCGCATTGGCCGGCCGTCAGCATGGGCAACATCTCCAGGTACAGCTCGGAGCGCGTCAGTTCCGCCGCGTGATAGGTGATCCCCAATTTCTGGAAGGCCTCTCTCGTCCATTCGGCGCCGTAACGGTCCCCCGTGACGCTATGGATGCGATACCGGATCATTGTGGCAACAAACTCACGAACGACAGCCTCGGGCCCGAATGGCGGAATCTTTTCTGCGAGGAGATCGAGAATAACCAAATCATTGTGGCGATGCGCGATGGCGAGCGTCATTGAATCTGACTGGCCGCCAGAAGGGTCCACGAACGCAAAGTACTCGACGCTCGCGATCGGTGGGTTCTCGAGCCGGCCAGGAATCACTCGACGCTCGATTACATCCCAGGACAAAAAAGCCGCGATGTCGGTCCTAAACTCGGCGCCGTATTCCGCGGATGCTGCCGCATGATCGCGAAGATAGGCTGCCGCGATAACTGCTCTACTGACGGATGGATTCATGCTCCGGGTGTCGCCTTGCCACACGAGCACGTCCGCTCCGTCTTTCCCAAAATTCTCTTTGTACGTTTCCCACACGGCGCCCCGCCGAGCATACGGCGAAGTAATCGCCAGAAGCAGCGCATTCGGAATTGTGCTCATCGCCGGCCGCAGTGCATTCAGGACTTCCACGTCAGGGTTGGCGCTGTCTTCCACCGACCAGTACGCCAACTCATCGCAGATCGCGGCTACGACTGTGTAGCCGCGAATTGCCCTAAAACTGGCGGTGTGAATTTCTATTCGAATACGATCCTTGAGGGTTAGCGCCTCTTGAGTGCGATTGACGAGCATGTGCCCGAGAGCAGGAACGCTATCGAAAAATCCATTTATATAGCCAAGCAGAACTCGCGCCTGGCGCCGGTCTGCAGCCAGCAGCATGACGATGCCGGTCTCGCCGGCTGCGAGAACCTCCGAGTAATCCCTAAACGTGGCCAGATAACAAGCGATCAGCGCGGCGATTGCGGATTTTCCGCCCCGGCGTCCGACCACGCAGAAAGCTTCTCGGAATTGTGTCGTAGGGAGATCGGCGCGGCCGGTGTGCTTTCGGTAGGTGGCAAGGGCGTCGTCGTCCATCGGCAAAGCAAACGTCGCTGCGAGAAACGCGCGCCACGCCTTCCAGGTATCACGGTTCCGGCCGCGCTCGAAGGTCGCGGCGAAAACCGTCTCCATCGCCTGAATAATATCCGGTGTCATGACGCCGATGCCGCCTTGCGCTTAAGCGTCGCGGGTTCCACTGGCGCTTGCTTCCGTCTCGCCTCGGTGGAAAGCAAACGAATCAGCATATTCCAGGTTTCGACTCGACGGCGCAGTACACCCTCAAGGACGCGGGCATCGTGGTCCTGGCGGATGACTCGCACTTGGCGGACGGTGAACAGAATTTCCGCACGTGCCTCGTCGAGCGTGAGTTTGCCCTGCCGAATCATGCGGCGGAAGAATTTTGCATCCCGCACGACTTCGATGGACTCGCTTTCTAAACTGAGCACTCGATTGCCTCGTCAGCGCTTTGGGGGGAGAAGATTCGAAATAATGATCTCGATGTCACCACGTTCTTTCCATTCCGGCTGCTCCTGCAACAATCGGCGTGTGACGGCGAGGCGCGAGCCGTCCATCCAACTTTGCATCGACGCGTGAATCAGGGCTCGCGCTTCATGTCCCTCGGCAGTGGTCATTTCGGCAAACTGTCCGCCGACTATTTCCCGAGTCATGGCATCACGCGCGAAATCGAACCTCGGTAAATCCTCTTCAACGAGGCTTCTCACCTTCTCGCAGATCACAGCGGCAGAGACCGTGAGTTCCTGTTTGAGTTCACTGAATCTTGCTTGGAAGGCGGCCTGCCGTGCCTCGGCCACAATTTCTCTGTCTAGACTTTCGAGCGCGGTTTGTGCCGTGTCGAGGGCGCCCTGTTTTTCGCTCAGTCTTTTTTGGAGCACTTCGACGGGGGCCTGCGCTTCGGCTATCTCCGCATGGATCGTGGCAATCGCGCCAGGTTTCGATTGCTTTCCATTCGCGGCCGCCTCTGCAAGCACGCGCTTTTTTTCTTCGAGTTGCGCGATAACGCCGGATTTCTCGGCGAGCTGCTTCTCAAGCTGCTGGATTTCCCGGGTAAACACCTGGACGCTCGCACGCAACTGAGTTGCCTGTTCGCTCTTGCTCGTGATTGCCGGTGCTGTCGTTGCCATTGTGCTTTCTCCTTGTGTGGGCGCCGATGCGCCCGAAATTTTACGCGGCCTCAAAATATCCTAGGAGATACGTTCCCGTGGTTCCATTCCCGAAGTCGATCTCCGCGTGAGTGACATCGAGGCGCGTGATCTTGCCTTTTTTCCCGGTCATCTTCTCCTTGACCAACTGGCCGATTGAGAATTGATCGCTGCCGCCCGCGCGCTTAGAGAGCACGTTGCTCGTGTCGCTGGCTTGATACTTTTCCGCGTAGATTTCAAGGTTTCTGACCGGCGAGTCACAAAGCGTCTCACCAAACGGTGACATCGCATAATTGCCGATCCTGACTTTTTCGAGGCAGGTTTCGATTTGCACGCGATCGTGGATAGAGACGGCGCCCGAGTCGAGAGCGCGCTTTAGAATTTTCACGCTTTCGGCGGCTGGCGCCAGTTCCTCGGGAATCAAATCCTCTGCCGAGGCGTGCACTTCACTGCCCGAATCGAGTTTCACCCGAAGGCGACGATCGTCTCGGGCATCAGTGATTTTCCCAGGGCTGCCGTCGTGGTAGTGCTGCGGTGCATGGACCACCACGCGGTCATTTTCCGAAAACACGTGCCTGACTTTCTTCGTGAGAAAAACTCGCACGCCAGTATCGAGCATCGTTTCGATACCTTCTTCGTCCGGGCCGCCGAACGGATCTAACTTGGTCAGTCGATCAAGAATTTTCAGCATGATTTATTCCTTTCATTCGCTCGCAGCCGGCGTGCTGGCCACGGCTTGCTCTGTGATACCACCAAAAATTTACGATCAGTCAACAATCGGGCCAACAATCGCGCGCGAAGTGCTTCTCTAGTCATGGGCAACGGGAAATCACGCACGGCTGCCTCCCTGCGTTTTCGGAGCCGCTTTGCAAATGCGGTGGTTTTGCGGGCCTGAATCGTCTTCCTTGTGTGGTAGTGCCAGAGAGCCGATTTTGCGTCTGTAAGTCATTGATTCCATTGATCGGAAATTGGAGTTTCGTAACACTCGCCGTAGCCTGCAGTCTGCCTCTATACGCCCTCTGCCTTTCTGCATCTGTTTTGTACTTCCTAGGCCGCCCCGCCTTTCTAGTTGCATCGTGGCGCCGGGCCGCCTCGACTCCATCCCGACACTCTCGCGAGCACCAGGCGCCGGGTTCGCTGTATCGGGTGAATCGAACCGGCCCGAGGATCTGGCCGCACCGGTCGCAACTCTCTCTCACATACACGCCGAACTTACGGAATATTTTGCGGCGCTGTGTTTCAGTGAGCTGCACGAGGCGCCTCCCGGCACGAATCCTTTTCGTTCGTGGCATCGATTAAGGAAACAATGCGTGCCGCGACGAACAGCCGCGAATCAAAGCGATGGCGGAGTGAACCTTCCACGAATACACGGCGGCCGGACTCGATCTTCCGCACGTCTCCGCTTCGCGGGAAGAAGGCGATATGGACTATAGGGTCTCGACCTTCGGGGCCATCGACAGACAAATCGAAATTCAGTAGCTCGCGGCCGTTGGCGAGCGCGCGCAGTTCAGAATCGCCTGCAACCGTGCCCGAAATTTTCACGTTGTTCATTTGGATTCCACGAGGTTCCAGCGTGGTATTTCTGGCGTGAGACGCAGAACAAACTGATACCGCCCGCACCCGCATTCGAATATGTGGGCCGCTCCGACACCGGAGCGTGACAGCTCGGCCCTGATGCGCGCGCACTCGGCATCGGTGAGCGCCGTGATTTTTCCGCAGACTGCGCAATTGAGAATCATGCGTTACAGTTCCTTTTCATAAATTCGGCAAGCAGCAAAGCATCCGCCCGGCCGTGATGCTTGCGAAGGTGTATGTCCGCAGTGGGGAAAAGACGCTGCGCCACGATCATGGATGCGTCTTTTTCTTTGCCCATTCCATCCATGAGCGCCTTCTTCCAACGCTGTGGGGGAATCATCTGGTACCTAATCCCGAAGGCACCAAGGATTCCTTGCCAGATTCCCAGGCCCGCTCCAAATTTGAAGCTTGAGGCAACACCTTGATCCGGCATGCTGTGGACAGATTCGAGGCCGGCGATGATCGATCCGCGATTTTCAACGCTCGCGATGGCTTCAGTGATGATTTCCACCATGCCGCCGATGTTGTAGTCGTGCCGAACGCCTTTCTTACTTCCAACGGCCCACGACGGCGAATCATAGAGCCGCACAGAATTGTCTTCGATCATGGCGACGGCGCCGCTCAGGCCCGGGTCGATTCCAAGGAACAATTTCGCGTTCATCGGTGGCCACCGTCACCAGATTGTTCCGTCGCCTTCAATGATTGAAGTAGCGCCGCGAAGACTTCCGGCTCCATGAAAATCCTGTTCGTCGTCTGGATGCCGTCCTCCGTCGTAAGCCAAAAGCCGGGATGGTCCTCCGGAAGCGAGAGGTACACGCCGTCGCCCAAGTAGGATTTCTTCATCCCCATGCCTCCAATCTCTCCATGATTCGTATCGGCTGCGCGCTCGTCCTGTGCCGCTCCTGCCACGCGCTCATTCGTGGCCACCTGATTTGTCGGCATCACGCTCGATCCCAGGTTCGGGCGCTGCGGCGTTTTGGTGCACTTCTGGCTCGTCGACCGGGCGCACTTTCGTAATCCATTCGGGCGGGATCGCGCCGGCGTCTTTCTCGACACGGTTCAAGCCCAACTGCCCGAGCAGTCGAGCCATCAAGTCAACGAGCGCTTGCCGTTCGCGCAGCGCCGGCAGAACCGATTTCTTCCTCCGGTTCACCAAACTCGGCTGCGCAAGTAGGAAGGCGTCCAGGTGGTCCACAAATAAACGGGTCCGCGTCACTGCTTCGACCAGCGCCATCTTCTGAGCCGAGAGGTTTTCTTCACCGCCCAGATCGCAAAGCAACTCACTTCGCCACTGCATCAGTGAACGTGCCGCTACCGTCCGCGCATCAATCGCAGACAGTCCCTTGAGGACTACCCGGGCCTTCAGTGCCGTTAAGCCGTGCCGTGAGCGCCTTTGTGTCGCTGTTTTCATGAGTGTGGAACGTCGGATTGTGAATCCGTTGCCCTCATTTTCGCCGCTCTAAGAGTTTCACTTTGAATGCATTGCGAGTGCATTGTGTTCACTGTCCCCGAACTGTCCCTGAACCTAAAAGCATTTCCGGATCCCGGAATCGGTGTCCGCGGACAGGGGCTATTCCCGCGAACTGTCACCAGTGTCACCATAGCTACTGGGGGTAGCACGATGTGTGTGTGGTGACATGTGGTGACAATTAAAAAATAAGGTCTTCGTCCGTATAGACATAACCCCTTGCCCCCCCTCTTCGCGCGCGAGTGGTGACAGTTGGTGACACTCAGAAACGACGAATTGTCACCACGCGTCACCATTTATTTCAGCCTCCGAACGCGTGCGCGTCGGCCTTCCGTCGCGCGTTGAATTTCCCCGTTAAACTCCAAATTTTCGAGTGCACGTCGAAAAACACCGGGCCCAATGCGGGCCCCATGAATTTTCCGGTCCAGGTCGCGCTGATCCATCCACGCGCCGGATTGGTCTAAGGTGGAAAGGATCGCGAAGGCGCATTGTGCGTCTTGGTTTTGCCCGGGGTTTGGCTTCAACAAGGCGCGGACTCGGAACTGATACTCGGCAAAAGCTCGAGCGGGTCCGAGGTGTGCGGTGCGCAAGACAGATCGCCCGGAGAACGCGGCCGCGATCGTCGCGAATCGGATCGCCAGTTCAATCGGTCGACCTTCGGCGAGTGCGGAATTCTCTTTGACCCAATCTTTCGTCGCTTCGAAAACTTCCGGGTCAATCCTCACGTCGCAAGGATCCAGTTGCTCGGCCGGACCCTCGAAGGGCCGATAATAGAATTTGTGAGGCTTAGGGCACTGACCGAATACAAAGCGATCGTAGAGTCCTGCGGTCGTGGCAACGCCGAAACAATTTTGGAAGTTATCCTCGACAACCCCGCCAATGATCCCGAGCCGGCAGTTGACGTGAACTTTTTTCCCCGCCGAATGATGATATCGAATTCGGTTTTGCTGTAAGCGCGATTCAGGATGGAAGGGAAGCTGGCCTTGTCGATCGTTGCCTTGAGAAATAGATGGGCAAGTTCGTCCACTGAAATCAAGCGCCCATCGCCGGCTGCGTTTTCCAGATTCGCGGCCAAGCCCTCCGCGCTCCCGGCCATCACCGATTGCAGTTGTGGTGCTCGGAGCCCGAGAAGCGCGTTCGAGCATTCGATGCTTTGTGATTTGCCGCTGCCGACAGGTCCGACGAGTGCGCAAAAAGTGTTCGTGGGTACGCCCGAGGTAGGTGGAACGAGCGTACCCGCACCGGTCACAAGTGCTGTGTACCCGTAAGCCACAGGAAATCCGTGGGACAGTAAACGGTTTTTGCAGAGCTCACCCAAGCGGCCGTCAAGGACTGCTTCGGGCATGTCGGGAATCGTGAGCGCAGGAACGGCTGGCATTGCTCCGCTGAATTCTTGGGAAAGCGCGCCAAGCTCCTCTCCGACATACACGCTTACTTCTGAGGGGTCGGCGTACTTTTTGTAGGCCTCCGCCGACCCATTAGCGAACACCCGGATCATTTGGCGAAGCCTGTACTTGCGTCGGATAATCTCTGCAGCCTGATTCGCCTGGTTGATCTCTGGCACGCCATCGTCGAGGGCAGTGATGAATGCGTCCCCGCCGGCCGCATCCAGTTCGCCGCGCGCACGCAATTCATCACACAGGGTGACGTATCCCACTTCCTCGCCGCGGTCTTGCAACGTACACATAGCGGCGAAAATTTTCTGGTGCCTCTGATTGTGGAAATACACCGGCCGCAGGTTCGCGAATCGGGGCAATACGACCTTGTCCCAAATCACGGCGCCAAGAACGGTCTTTTCGGCCAGTGAATCCTCCGGGAGTGGCGCGTCTGGGTCATGCGATGAAACGACCTGCAGATCGGGCTTCCGTTGCGGAGCCGTCATCTGGACCGCCTCTCGCGCGTTTCGATCCAGCGATCAAGGCCTGTCTTGCTGAGATAGAATTTTTTCCCGATCCGCAAATGAGGAACCTGCCCGCTCGAGATCAGCCCTCTGACGAAGTTGACCGTGGCCGTTTTTGCGCCTATGGACTGCAAATACTTCGCGGCGTCGCCAACATCGAACAGCCGTTGATCGGTCTCGGCCGTGTGCAGAGGCGTCATGCCGCTTTCTCGAGATCTGCGCCACAAAGCACTCGGCACGCGCGCTCGATTTGAGCAAGCGTGGCAACACAGAACTTTCGGTAGCGATTGCGGGCCGCGCGCAGCGATCGAGGATGATCTCTCAAAAACCATTCAAGGCTTTTGGCCAGTTCATCGGCGCCGATCTCGCGCGGGCGTTGTTCACGCGAGGAAGGGAATTGCCTCGCCCGGTGCCGTACCGCGCGCCCTGTCACTGTGGGTGATTGACTTGATTCTGATTTACGTGCTAATTTCCTCTCGCTCATATATGACCTTTCGTTTTGCGAAAGCCGGGATTGCTGCCCGGCTTTTCGCGCTTTAATTCAGACTGACAACAATTCCGAAATTATTTCTGCCGAGTTTTGCCCGAGCAAAACGCTCAAGCGAATCGCGCAAGAAGAGCACACGATCGCCGACGCGGACCGGCTCAAGCTCGCCGCGGCGAACAAGCTTTTCCAGCGTCCGGATGCTGATTCCCAAAGCTGCCGCCGCAGTTTTTTTATTGATTAAGATTGGCGGTTCCGCACTCATCGTGCGCACCGTACCGCACCTGTAGGCCGCAAATTCGTGATCGAAATCGGTTCTAGTACTGCGGGGGTTGGGACGGGCTCTCAACAAATTGTGCTGCTCGTGGTCCGTCGACTAGTTGGCAGAACGCGGGGGAGTTCTTCTCGAAATTATGCAGGTTTTGCCGAAGCTGTTCGGAATCAACAATTTGGTAGTCGGGAGGTCGGGCCAGTCCGGCTAGGGCTGCCTTTACGATCACGGCGAGCTCGCTTGGCTTTGGAACAAGCCCCGACCTGAAGAGGAGATATTGCCGAATTACAAACAACAAAGAGTTGTCCTGAAAAACGCCCATGCGTTTCGAGTTGAAGGCCTCGGGAACCCGATTCAGCATGCGCTTGATGTGCTCGAATTCAGCGAGTTTTTGAAATTCGATCGAGCCAACAAAGTCTTCTATGGACTTGAATCCGACCATGGTCTTGGGCACCTCGGAAGATAGCTGCCGGGCCCGCTCTCGCAACTTCTGCGTGATGTCCTTTTTGCGCCGCGTCCTCTCGATGGCGAACTCTTCGAGGTTAAGAATGTGAAGCATGGCCACCTTGCACAAATTCGGCCGGTCGCACTTTGGCAAGATCTTCGTTTGCAACCTGGTGCCGGCGTTGACCTGAAGGCTCTTTTCGAACCGGTCATACCAGCCATCAGGAAACAATTCCCGCCGTCCTTGGCTGTCGCGATCCGTGGTAGTCTTCTGGCGTTGCTGTTTCACATTTCAACCCACTATTCCGACATGGCCCCGGTTCGCAGCCGGGGTTTTTTTAATTTGCACAGCCTATTCTACGAAATACTTGACACCACGTCAACAATATAGTACAAATGTCCTCGATGGCAAAGGCCTACACAACCGCAGAGGCCGCGTCACAAATTGGGGTCTCGCGGCAGACCCTCTATTCGTGGATTGAAGCCGGCTTGGTAGAGGCACCAAAGCCGATTCAGCTAGGCGGTGCATCCATTCGCTTTTGGTCCAGGGCAGATATTGCCCGAGTCCGAAAATTCAAAGGGACATTGAAGCGAGGCCGGCCGAAAAAGGAAGGTGCGCGATGAACGAGAAACGTATCCGGGGATCTGGCCGAGTTTTCATGCGCGGAGCAACCGCGTGGATACAGTACTATGCTCACGGCCGACAGGTCCGCGAGAGCACGCGTATTGAGATTCGCTGCGAAGCGGACCAGAAGAGGGTCGAAAGGATACTTCGCAAGAAGTTGGGCGAGGTCGAGGCCGGGATTCACCGCGACACTCGCCGGATCACTTTCGAAGATTTGCGAGAAGCCTACTTCGACGATTACCGGACCAATGGCAGGAAGTCGCTGCGATTCGACAAGGACGGAGTTCCATATCTCGATAAAGTCACGCGTCTGAATGACTTTTTCTCAGGTTTCAAATCATCGGAGATCGACGCGGACCTGATTCGCAAGTTTATTGTCGCGCAGCAAGCAAAGGGACTCTCGAACGCCAGCATCAATCGCTCGGTAGCTGCACTTCGCCGTATGTTCAACATTGCGAAGCGGGACGGCAAACTCCGCGACATTCCATACTTTCCGATGCTCAAGGAATCGGCGCCGCGGTCAGGGATTTTTCGAGCGCGAGCAATATGACGCGCTCTCTCTCGCCCTGCCGGATTATTTGAGATTGCCTCTCGCGCTCGGCTACTTCACCGCGATGCGCCGCGGAGAAATTCTCGCGCTCGAATGGCGCCAAGTGGATTTCCTTGCAGGCACGATCAACTTGCGGGCAGGCGAAACAAAGAACGACTCGGCACGGACGGTCCCGATCGTTCCGCAACTCCGGGCCTTGCTCATCGAGCAGACGAGCGAAACGCCAGCCGCATTGTCCGTACGTATGTTTTCAGGTTGGACCGGAAGGGCCATGCTGCTAAGATTGGGAGTTTCCGGAAGGTCTGGGAATCGCGCTGTGTTAGGCTGGGACTTGGCAAGATGGAGCCCGCCATTGACGGCGCGACGGGCGAGTCGCTCTTCGCAACACCCCGCGGCCCGCGCTCCAAGCCGAAGGCAAAAATGATCTACCAGGGAATGATCTTTCACGATCTGCGCCGCACCGGAGTTCGCAATCTGGTTCGCGCGGGCGTGTCCGAAAAAGTGGCCCGGGACATTTCCGGCCACAAAACGCGCAGCGTGTTCGATCGTTACAACATCGTGTCCCCGACCGACGTTGCCGAGGCCGGCCGCAAGCTCGAGATTTTCCACAGCCAGAAAGTCGGGGACATTTCGGGGACAAATGAGGCAGAAGCAGGTTCAACCTAGCAACGCAGTACAATTGATTATTAATCAGTTAGGGGCGTAGCTCAGTGGTAGAGCAGCGGCCTTTTAAGCCGAAGGTCGTGGGTTCGATCCCCACCGCCCCTACCAAAAAATTAAGCCCGTATCGCATCAATAGCACTCTGCGCGCGGTTTTCCGTCGAGCAGCTCCCAACTATCTAGGTGTCGAGCCCATTTTCTCTCAATCCCGCGCCCCGCTTCGTTCCGGCCATCTCTGCGTTCGCTGAAGCTTAAACGCCACATTCCGATGTCCTTTACGCCTCTCGACTTATGCTCTGCTTGCCTTTTGCTAATTTCCTGCCAGACCACAGCGGTAGGCACGATGTAGAATCGGTCCTCGTTGTGGGATTCGCCCATGCGAACGATGATTGTAAAATCGGTTTCGTTGATTCCAGTGGTTTTTATCGGCTTGTCTGACTGAAAGCCTCCGCATAAGAATGCCGTCATCTTCGGCCTGCACGTCTTGACCCGAATTTGTACCACGCGGTCCGATTCGTTGATGTGTTTTAAGGCGTAAATATCAAAGTTCACGGCATTCTTAACGGTGGCGTTGACGTTCGCTGGCATCCAATTGCGTCGTAGTAGTTCACTCTCGACGGCCTTCTCACCAAAATCCCCGGCTGCTTGAGCAGTGATGCTCCCCATCTCGGACGTCGTCATTGCCTCACCTAGCTGCAGCGATCACGCAACGTCAATATATCTCCAAAAGCAAGGAAACGTGAAATGTCCCCAGCATCCAAAAAGACCCGAACGCCCGCCCGACGCGGCCAATCATCCCAATTCCGAAGTACTCCACCCGGACGGGTTTGGTGTTAAAATGCTTCGCGAAGGTGCCGAATGTACCGGCTTGTTCCGATGATGGCGGCCACGGCGCTCGTCTTGACTGCGGGCGCTTCTGGATTGTGCGCGCCTCCTGCCAGCCAGACTCGATCGTTTTCCTCTGACAAAATTTTGTTTCCGTTGCCGGGCACGCCCGCCGGCGGAGATGTGGCCTCGCAGACCGATTCGCGCGACACTGCCGATGGAGCATCGAAGTCCCAGTCTAAGCCGCTGCAGCCCATGTCCCGCCTGTCGCTCGTCCGTTACATCGACGGAGAACTTGTGCAGGTGGTTCGGTCCATTCCGGCCGGGAAAAAGGGATTTCATCTGAAAGCAGGCGTGCCTCTCAATGAGAATGCGCTGCGCATGGCGGTGGCCTCGGCCGGCTCCGCCATCAATCCCGGCGATCACGCCCAGATCACCAATCTGGATTTCAAGGACAAGGAAATCGTCCTGGACATCAATGGCGGCGGTAAGGGAAAAACGCGGCTGCGCGACCGCATCCATTTGGAGATTGGCGGAGATCCCACCATGACGACCATTCCGGATGCGCCCGTAAACACAAACGCGGGCGCCACAATCTATCTGGATTTTGACCGGCCGCTGCCGGACATGACCGCCGACGATCTAAAACAGTATCTTTCCGGAGTCCTTGATTTTTCAAAGAAGCGCTCCGCAGCCGTCCAGTGGGTGGACAGCCTGCCTCCCGAGATTCAGAAAGCGATCACCGAAAAGCAGCCCGTAGTGGGCATGGATCACGACATGGTTCTCGCGGCGCTTGGCCGCCCGGATCGCAAGGTTCGCGAAAAAGGCCCGGACGGCATCGAAGTGGAAGACTGGATTTACGGGACTCCTCCAGAAAAAACAATTTTCGTGAGCTTTGAAGGGGACAAGGTGACTCAGGTTCACCAGTATCCGCAATAGTCCCCGCGCGACTGAAATTTCTCCAGACATATGAGCGAACCGGCTGCGGATTTCTCATCCCTTGTGTCTGGATCAGGAAGGTTGCGGAATCCGGCTCTCACTCTCGATGCGGAGACGATGTGGAGAACGACGAATGATGGTTGAGAGCCGAAAATCCCCGCCCCTGCACAAAGGGCAAGAACGGGGCGCTGGGGTGCGGCGCACTCAGGTGCAGGGCTGGTGTGCTCGCGCAGTATGGATTCTGCTGCTTGTCGTTTTCACGGCTGCCGTTTGCGGCGCGCAGTCGGCCAGTTCGGTCATCGAAGTCCCCAATCCGCCGAACGCCGCGGCGCAACAAGTCCAAACATTATGTCGTGCTCGTGTCACTCGATGGATTTCGCTACGACTATGCGGCGAAATACGGCGCAAAAAATCTGCTGGCGATGGCTGCCCGGGGAGCGACCGCGCCGGAGGGAATGATCCCGGAATACCCTTCGTTGACATTCCCGAACCACTATTCGATCGTTACCGGTCTCTATCCTGAACACCACGGAATTGTCGCCAATTCTTTTTATGATCCGGTTCGCAAGGAAAGTTACACCTACGCGAATCCGAAAGATACCGGCGACGGAAGCTGGTATGGCGGCACGCCCCTGTGGGTGCTGGCGGAGCAGCAGGGAATGCGCGCGGCTTGCTTTTTCTGGCCCGCGTCGGACGCGGAGATTCAGGGAAAACGGCCCAGCTACTATGTCGCTCCATACGATGACAATTTTCCCGACGAGAAAAGGGTTGACCAGGTGCTTGCCTGGCTGGCCTTGCCGCCGGAAAAGCGTCCCCATTTCATCACGCTCTACTACCCGAATACCGACCATGCCGGCCACGTGTACGGGCCGGACGCCCCGGAAACAGGTGAGGCTGTCCGCCACGTTGATGAAATGATGGGCAGGTTATTGCAAGGGATCGCGGATTCAGGACTGCCGGTCGATCTGATTGTGCTTGCCGATCACGGAATGGAGACGTTGAAGGGCGGCTGGGTGATGCTCGAAAAATGGGCGGACCTGTCGCAGTTCGAAACGGCCGGACCACTGCTCTATGCCAGGTCGGACGAGGATGCCGAGAAAGCGTATCAATCGCTCCTCGGCGCAAGCGATACGTTCCAGGTGTACCGGCGCGCGCAAGTGCCGGCGTCGTTTGCATTTCAATTCGAACCCTCGCGATGGAGATCCGGTCGTGGTGCCTACGGGGCCGTATGCCATCGTCGCGCATCGATCCGAATTCGAATGGCGGCACGAGGGCGCCACCGCGTGGGGTTCACGGCTACGACCCGAGACGATGCCCAGCATGAAGGCAATTTTCTATGCCGTGGGGCCCGACATTCGCGCCGGCGTTCGCGTCGCACCGTTTGAAAACGTCGATGTCTATCCGCTCGATCGCGCGGATCCTTGGATTGCGCAGCGGCGCAATCGATGGCAAGATCCGCGCTCTGCAGGGAATTCTGAGGAGAACGTCTCAAAACTGATCCTTGGCAATTGGATATTTGATATCGGGCCATCGCGAATCGGTTTGACTTTTCGAGGTGGCCACCCTAGCATCTTCAGATTGCGTGCCGAGTGAACGACGATGACAGAACGGCGTTTTCTCGTCCCAGCCTTGAAGTGAGGTCAGCTGCGATTGCGGAGGTCTTCCATCAAATGCGGCTGGCGATTTAAGTGCTGTCGCAGTTTTTCTTGCGCGCGCAAATGGGCCCTGAGGTAGGCGGATCGAGCAGTGACTGAGACCCGGCGACTCGCTTGGCGCGGTGATAGCGCGGTGATTGAGCTATCAAGACTCTTTCGGAGGATTCATGGCGATTAAAGTGGGAATCAACGGTTTTGGCCGCATCGGGCGAAACATCGTGCGCGCTTCGCTGGGAAATTCGGCGATTGAATTCGTCGCGGTCAATGACATCACTGACTCGAAGACTCTGGCGCACTTGCTGAAGTACGATTCGGTCCTGGGCAATCTGCACCAGAAAGTGACCCACACCGAAGATTCGATCGCCGTGGACGGCAAAAGCTTTCGAGTTTTCAAGACCAAGGATCCCGCCGAAATCGACTGGCCGTCGGTGGGCGCGGAGATCGTGATCGAGTCGACTGGCCTGTTCACCAAGGCTGCTGACGCGGCCAAGCACAAGCGCGGCACAGTGAAAAAAGTGATTATCTCGGCGCCGGCGACGGACGAAGATCTCACCGTTGTGCTCGGCGTGAACGACAAATCTACGATCCCGCCAAACATCACATCATTTCGAACGCTTCCTGCACGACCAATTGCCTCGCGCCTGTGGCCAAAGTCATTCATGACACGTTCGGAATTTCCTGCGGCACGATGACCACGATCCACTCGTACACGAACGACCAGAAATTACTGGACCTGCCGCACAAAGACCTGCGGCGCGCGCGTGCCGCGGCGCTTTCCATGATCCCGACTTCCACGGGAGCGGCCAAAGCGCTGCACCTGGTCATTCCAGCACTGAAAGGGAAGCTGGACGGCTATTCGATTCGCGTGCCCACGCCGAACGTCAGCGTGGTCGACCTCACCGTGATGACGGAAAAGCCGGTCACCGTCAGCTCAGTGAACGCGGCTCTGAAGAGCGCCGCAGAAGGCCCGATGAAAAACATCCTCGAATATACGGAAGAAGAACTGGTCTCCGCCGACTTCAAGGGAATCCCCATTCTTCGATTGTGGATTCCGGATACACGCGCGTCGTGGGAACAAATTGCGCGAAAGTTCTGGCCTGGTACGACAATGAGTGGGGATATTCCAGCCGCTGCCGGGACTTGGTTACGCTTGCTGGCGTCGAAGATGTAGCGGAGCGTGACTCGGTGACTTTCGCCGCTTCGTCTGTGCTCGTAGATCAATCCGCCTTGCACCGTCTCGGCGGCCTCTGGAGTTGCTGACTGCTCATCTCGGTCTCCGAACCTTATACAGGATCTGGCGATAAGCCATGAGCAAACTTCGATTCGTGACCTGGATATGAACGGAAAACGCGTCTTCATTCGCGTGGATTTTAACGTTCCGCTCGACGGCGCGCGCGTTACGCGACGATACGCGCATCCGCGAAACCTTGCCGACGATTGAGTTTGCGCGTAAAGCGCGGCGCGAGGCTGGTGCTGGCCTCGCACCTCGGCCGGCCCAAGGGCAAGCCCGATCCGAAATACAGCCTGCGGCCGGTTGCGGCGAAAGCTTGCGGAACTCCTGGGCGCTCCTGTGGAATTTGCCGCGGATTGTGTTGGCGCCGGACGCCGAAGCAAAAAGCCGCGCGCTCGCCAATGGCGGCGTGCTGCTGCTCGAAAACGTTCGCTATCATGCCGAAGAAGAAGCCAACGACGAGAGTTTTTCGCGCCAACTAGCCGCGCTCTGCGATGGCTTGTTTGTATGCGACGCATTTGGCTCGGCGCATCGCGCGCACGCCTCGGTCGTGGGTATCACGCGTTTCGTGAAGCAGGCTGCCGCGGGCCTGCTGATGGAGCGGGAACTGGCACTATCTGGGCAAGGCGCTCTCCAATCCCGAGCGGCCGTTTGTAGCCGTGCTGGGCGGCGCAAAGGTTTCCGACAAGATCGAAGTGGTGGAAAACCTGATGCGTGTCGCCGACGCCATGCTCATCGGCGGCGGCATGGCCTACACATTTTTGAAATCGCAAGGCCTGCCCATCGGCAATTCGCTGGTGGAGGCGGACAAACTGGACCTCGCGCGAAAGCTGATCGCCGAAGCCAAGCAGCGCAATTTCCGCTTGCTGCTGCCGACCGATCACGTGCTGGGCGCGGAATTCAAGGCCGACACGAAGACGCAAACCACCAGCGTGAACGCCACGCCGGACGGCTGGATGGGGCTCGACATCGGGCCCGAAACCATTGCGAAATTTCGGCGCGGAGCTCGCGCGCGCGAAAACGATTGTCTGGAACGGGCCGATGGGCGTGTTCGAGATGCCGGCGTTCGCCAAGGGCACGCTGGAAATCGCGCGCGCGGTCGCCGCCGCGACGGCCGAAGGGCGCAACGTCGATCGTCGGCGGCGGAGATTCCGTCGCCGCGATCCATGCGGCTGGGCTTGCGGACAAGGTTTCGCACATTTCGACCGGCGGCGGCGCATCGCTGGAATTTCTGGGCGGCAGGAAATTGCCGGGGGTCGAAGCGCTGACGGAAAAGTCCTGAGATTTAAACCCTGCAGTCTGCAATCCGTAACCAGGAAAATCACAGAAGGCACGGAGATCAGTCGACCGAAAGAGGCGCGATGCGGCGACCGGTGATCGCGGGGAACTGGAAGATGTACAAGACGCAGGCGGAGGCGCGCGCATATTTTTCGCGCTTTGCGCCGCTGGTGCGGGCTCGACGTCACTGCGACATCATCGTCGCCCCGCCTTTTACGGCGCTGGCGGCGTCGGTGGAAGCGACGAAGGGATCGCCGATCTCCATTGCGGCGCAGGATATGCACTGGGAGGCCGAAGGGGCATTCACCGGAGAAGTCTCCGCCGCAATGTTGGTGGAGGCGGGATGCCGCGCCGTCATCATCGCGCATTCCGAGCGGCGTCAATTCTTCGGCGAGACCGACGAGCGCGCCAACAAAAAGTCAGAGCGGCGCTCGCAGCCGGGCTGACTCCGATCCTTTGCGTCGGCGAATTGCTGGCCGAGCGCGAGAGCGGCAAAGACCGAAGAAGTCCTGGCGCGGCAATTCACGGGCGGAGTCGCCGCGTTGACCGGTGCGGAGTTCTCGCGTATTATTCTTGCCTACGAGCCGGTTTGGGCGATTGGCACGGGCCGCACGGCGACGCCGGAAATGGCAGCCGAGGCGCACCGATTCCTGCGGCAGCAGGCTGCAGCGATTTTACGCCGGAACGCGCTGCGGGATTGCGAATCCTCTACGGCGGCAGCGTCAAGCCCGACAACATCAAGGGATTGATGGCTCAGGTGGAAATTGACGGAGCGCTGGTCGGCGGCGCGAGTCTCAATGCGGAGGCTTTTGCCTCCATTGTGAATTTCTGAAGGCAAGGGACAAGAAATGCCAAAAGAAGTGAAGTGGGCGATTTCGTTGGCAGTGGGTTTGGGTCTGCTTTGGATCGGCTGGAAGTTTTATGCCATGCTGGTCGTATTGCACGTGGTCGATCTGCGCTGTTTTGATTGTTGTGATTATGCTGCAGAGCGGCGAGGCAGCCGACCTGGCGGGCGCATTCGGAGGCGCGGGCAGCCAAACGGCTTTCGGGCCTCGCGGCGCGGCAACGTTTCTTTCCAAGGCCACCACCTGGTGCGCCATCATGTTCATGCTGACGTCCATGGCTTTGACCATGCACCAGAACACGGCTGCGGCTTCGGCTGGCAGTTCCATCTTGCAGCAGTTCTCGAAGACTTCGAAGTCGGCCCCGGCGGCGCCCGCTCCAGCAGCTCCGCCTGCGGCGCCTGCTCCGTCGAAATAAATTCGCTTGACCGTTTCAGTGCAGTTGGTTGCCGCGCAACAGCAGTTGCTTTTCACCTCACCCCGTGCGGAAGTGGCGGAACTGGCAGACGCACCATCTTGAGGGGGTGGCGCCGTAAGGCGTGGGGGTTCGAATCCCCCCTTCCGCATACCTAACTTGTAACGTGATATAAATGAGGTACTTAAAAAATAGATAGTAAATTGTACCAAATGATGTACCGAGTGTGCTATCCTCCGCAACCGGAAGGTGGTCACATGAAGGCCAAACCCGCACTGGTTGCCAGAGTCAACGATGGAACAGGGACCTTCCCACGTATCCCCGTGGAGATTCGCCGACGGGCCATCGTGTTTCCCATCGAACGCAGGGACGGCAGGCTCTTCCATCCGGCAGATGTCATCGGCTTTTATGCACGTTACTCCGTAGACCGAAAGTCCCACATCGATCCGTTGGGCAAGGACCCAAATGCAGCCTACACGCGCTTCCTACAGATTGAGGGCGACGTAGCACGCATTCGTCAGGGGTACGATCCAATCCATAAGCCGGAAACAGAGCCTTCCGAGACGGGCCGGAGTCTGCGAGTCTGCGCGTCCCAGTTCAAGTCCAACATCGTGGCAATGGGAAAGAAGAAAGCCACGGTCTACGCCTACAGCCGGGCCGTTGATGACTTCGTGGCACAGTTCCCAGACAAATCGATTGAGCAAATCGACCGGCAGGACGTGATCACGTACATGTCGTTTCTTAGAGCGAATATCAAGAAACGAAATGGTGACCCGGAGCACACGCTTCGAAACAGGCTAAGAAATCTAACGGTGTTCTTTCATTCTTTTGATCTGAAAATTCCCCTGGCCATGCAGGAAATGAAAAAGCCAATGAAGGCCAGACCGTCACGCTATTCCATCGAGATCGTAAATTTGATGCTGCGTGTCGCGAGCGAAAATGAAAAGGATTTGATCCACTTTCTTCTGAACACTGGTTTTCGCGATGAAGAGACCGCTTTTTCCAAGTATAGCGATATTGACTTCGCGAAGGGGTCCATCAATGTGAACGCCAAGCCGGAATTCGGTTGGACTCCAAAGGACGGCGAAGCGCGAGCGCAAGACATCGTACTCGATGATAAATTCATTGCACGAATGAAGTCGAGAAAAGAGCGTACAAATCGAAAGGATACAGACCTGATCTTCCCGCAGGAATCAAAAGACCGACCGAACATGCACCTTATAAAAATCGTTCAGCGTGTGGCAAAGCGGGCCGGTATTTCGGACAAACGGATTACGCTACACGCTTTCCGGCGGACGTTCGGCAGCATCGTTGCAAAAGAGTACGGTCTTGAACAAGCGAGGGTGTGGCTTGGGCATTCAGATATCGAAACTACTCAGGCTTATATCGCGGCGGATGAAATGACCACGGAGCAATCGCGGAAAAAAGTTAAGGCGATGTTTTCGGGTGTAGGCGATTAAGCCTGCCGCATCGCGGCATTTTGAGCCGGTGCCATCGTGCCGCTGGGGAACCTAGTGCGGCAGGTTTCTCCGTTGACAAACCTGCCTAGCTAGGTTTAACTAAAATCCTCCGGCGCGGTCTCTGCCAGAGCCGCATATTTACGCCGGTTCGACGTTCTGTCGAATGACGGCGCATCCGAATAGGGTGCGCCGTCTCCTTTTTTGGCTTGTGTACGCTGCCGTACCTGTGTTACACCCTTAACTGATTTAGCTTCCCTCAATCTGGCAGATTCCGAGAAGCGAAGTCACGATTCGAACCACTGCCGCTATTTCCGCTTGCGGCGTGGTGAATACTCTTTGCCCCTGCCGCGCATTCTCCAGGGGTTAAGGGCCGAGTCATTCTGGCGAATGGTGCGGTGCATGCCGCGCACGCTGGGGTGCGGTGCCCGCTTGGTCGCGTGCCGTACCCTGGCGATTGGAGGACCCATGAGCACCGTGTCGAAAATCAAACCAAAACGCGCGGGCCGGGTGATTCGCGGTCTGCCGCAGTGGCTCTACCCGCTTGTCGTTCGAGCATACGGTCTCAGCAATCGAGACGCGGACGGACGAAAAATGCACCCCAGTGTTTTCCGCGACTTGATCGACAGCTTTTTGATTAAGTCCTTCGACGTGCACCCGAGTTGCATTTTCGGTTTTTTGGACCACGCCGGGCGCGACGATGCCGGAAACTTGATCAGCGAAGCGTACATTCGCCAGTGTCTAGGTTGTCAGAAAGATGCTGTTACGTTCGCGGCGAAACTTGGATTGCGCTACGAATTGAGCGAGCTGACATACCACGCGCCGAAAGAACCCGACCTGATGCGCTTGACATTTTTTCGACCGGGGTTGAGCCAATGAGCGTGAAAACCAAACCCAACCTGGAGCAAGTCCGCAAGATGGCACGCACCATCATCGAACAGAAGGGCGTGCCGATTCCTCTGCCAAATGGCGGCAAAATCCCGGCGATAAAAGGCTGGCAGCAGATGAACGTCTCGCTGGACCAAGTGAACGGGATGTTCACTGACGGCGACAATATCGGTCTGCGTCTCGATGCGCTTACCGATTGCGATCTGGATTGTATGGAGGCGGTCAAGTTTGCTCCGTTCTATTTGAAAAGAAACGACGCGAGATTCGGACGGCAGAGTCGGCGCAACTCACATCACTTTTATTTGATTGAGCAAAGCAAATCCTTCAAATTTGCGAATGTCCCGGAGGACCCTGAAGTTACCACACTGTGCGAAATTCGCCACGGTTCCGGGTTTCAAACAATGATTCCGCCGAGCATTCATCCGAACGGCGAGCCTCTGAACTGGGAAGGCGATCCGCAAGCCAGCGCGGCGCAATGGACGTACCCCGAACTGAAAAAGGCGATGGGCCGCATCGCGGCGGGTGCTCTCCTCGTGCGCCAACTGCACGACGATTCCAAAACGCACGGCATTCGGCACCACACTTGGTTGTATTTAGGCGGAGCGATGGCCCGCGCTGACTGGCCGAAGGCCGACGCCTTGCGTTTCTGCGAACTCGTGTGCGGCCTGATCGGTGATGACGTGGACAACCGGTTAAAAACCATCGAGGCGACCTATAAAAATTTCGACGCGGCGGACAAGAATATCGCGGGACTAACAAAGTTGGAAGAATACCTGCTCAAAAGCGTAGTGCGCAAACTTGCCGAGTGGTTGGACCTGCGGCAAGCGAAGGCCGACCCGCTCGATCTGTCCGACTATGCCAACGCGCAAACTCTGTTCGCGGAGATGGGCGACGAGTTGAAATTTTTACCAAACGAAAGCAGGGATGGTGTGTGGGTGCGCTGGGGCGGTGTGGTGTGGCAGCGAGACCGAATGCACCGGACGTTTTACGACGCGCAAGAAATTCTGAAAAAAAAGGCAGATCAGATGATCGGCCAGACGCGCGACGGCAGACTCGCAGGAAAGATTCGCGACGCGCTGATGAATGTTGCTGGTGTAAAGGGAGCCATGACCGAGCTGTCAAGGTATCCCGAGCTGGCCGTTTCCTCGACGGACTTCGATTCGAATCCCTGGCTTATCGGGACGCAGAACGGAATTTTCGACCTGGAGCATGGAGTCCTTTTATCAGGTGACCGCGATCAGATGATCTCGCGTCAGGTGAACGCCAGTTATAACCCGGAAGCAGTCTGCCCGCGTTGGCTTGTCTGTCTGGAACGCGCACAACCGGACGCGGAAGTACGGGCGTTCTTACAGCGTCTCGCGGGAGCCTGTCTCATCGGGAAACAGACCGAGCATGGATTCATTTTCAATTTTGGAAAAGGCGCGAATTTCAAAACCGCGTTTTCGGAAATCTCGCGGCGGATCATGGGCGGCGATTACGCCTCGACACCAAATGATGAACTGTTTTTCAGCGGCGAAAAAGAGGTTGGCCTCAACTACGTTGCGGAAATTTTCGGCAAACGTTTGTTGGTGACCAACGAAAAACAGGCCGATGCATCGTGGAATGTTTCCTTCATTAAGAAACTACTGGGCGGACAGGAATTGAAAGGCCGACCGCTCTATTGTGAATCCTTCGATTTTGTTCCGACCGCGCGTATTTTGACTGCGGCAAACAACAAACCGAAACTTGCCGAGATGGATGAAGCCGTGCGCCGTCGTTTTCTCCTGGTCCCGTGGTCCGTGACGATTTCCGAAGCGGGCGAGGTTTTGCGTTCGACGGAGACGGACCCGGCGAACATTCTCCAGTTGCTGAAGACTGGCGGGCGCATGGACTTTGAGTTGCTGATGAGTCTGCTGCTGGAAGAGCGCGACGGGATCTTCACCTGGATGCTGGCAGGGTGCGCTGAGTTTGTGAAGCGCGGGCTTCGCCTGGAACCACCCAAGGCCGTGCTGGCCGCGACGAAGGATTACTTCTTGGAGGAAGATACGCTGGGCAGGTTCGTGGATGAGTGCTGCATCGTGGTGCCCGTTCCAAGCGGATTGAACGACGAACAAAGGAACAAGCATTTCACGGACCCTAAGCATGGGGAACTCTCGACAGCGATTTACCCGGCATTCGTACGTTGGGCGCAAACCGGGAAATACACTCTCGGCATGACAAAATTTACCCGGCGCATTCAGAAAGTCGCTGGGGTGGAAGCCCACAAAGGGGTCGGAAACAGGACCTATCTGAACATCATTTTGAACGCTCAGGGTAGGGCACAGGCCGACGCAGGCATTGCCGAGGCGGTTAGGACCGCCGATCAGGCGGACATTCCGTTTTGAGAGTTTTACGTTTTGAGTGCCTTTTCGGAAAGTCTTTTCCCCGATCCCTGGCGAAAAGAGTTTGGGAAAGTAGCCTCAAATCGTAAAAGTCTCAAATCGCAACTGGGTTTTTGGGGCGAAACCCTGGGAATTGGGTAATTTTTACCCGATGCCATCGTGCTGCGTGCCGCAGGAAGGATAGGATAGGAAGTGGCAGATAACGGCGCAACCTCTAAAAGCCAAGCGGAACCGCTCCGGCGTCTGCGCGAACCCCTTGGTTCACGCTGCCCACGACGGTTGTCCGGGTCGGCGCAGGGCCGAGAAGACGGACAGGCCGGTTGACCCAGAGGTAGCGGCGGAGATCAGACAAGTGTGGCGGACGTTTGGCGCTGGGCAAATCTTGCAGGCCGATCATTCGATTATCGGCATCCTGTCGCCTACGCAAATCGCTCGCTTCGGCTTCGACCTCGAAGCCTACGAGCCGATCAACATCAGTCAGGAGGAAAAGTATGCGTCACTCTTCACAATGGTTCGGTGGACGAACGGAATCATCTTAGAATACGCTCCGCAGAATCTGGTGCCGTTGACCTTACGCCAGATTCACTATCAACTTGTGGTGCGGCATAAGACCTACATCAACACAAAACTTTCCTACGATCACTTCACCCAAGACTTGGCCAACTCCCGGTTGTGGGGTTTGACCCCATGGGATGCTATCGAAGACCCAACGCGCGATGTTCACGAATGGCACAACGATGAATCCGTCGAATCAGCTCTGCGACTCGCGGCGGCGGGGCACCATCTTGACCACTGGAAGAATCAGCGGTATGCACCGATTGTGCTGGTCGAGAAAGACGCGGCATTGTCAATCGTTGCGCGAGCCGCCGATGTTTACTTCGTTCCATATGTTTCTTTGAAGGGCTATGGCAGCCTGTCGGTCCTGAGAAACGGCGTAGGAAAATATTGCTTGGCCGCGCTCGATTGTGATCGAACTCCTGTCGTCATCCACTTGTCAGATCATGATGCGACCGGATGGGACATGGTTAGAAATTTGAAGAAATACCTAATGATGTTCGTTCACCGCCCTGTGGATGTGCGACACATTGCATTGACTCCCGCACAAATTATCGCCGGATACGGCGACGGATACCCGCTGCCGTCCGACCCGGTGAAAACCAAGGACCCGCGCTCTGGAAAATATATTCAATCGCTGCCGGAGAGCGGACTCGAAGAGGGTGCGTGGGAACTTGACGCCCTTGCCCCTGATGTTCTCCAAAACATCATCGTCAATGAAATCAACTCGCTGATTGACCCGGTCGCTTGGGCAAAAGTTGAAGCCGAAGAGAACGAGCAGAGAGCGATCATCGTCGAAGTGGCTAATGAGCACGGACCACGAATCCCGTCCGAACGCTGCTTAGAAGGTTTGAGAGCAACTCGCGAACTGCTGGCCGAAGCCTAACTCCCTGGCGCACGATCTCACCAATCTCTGGCCACACATCCCACAATGACCCCTTCCGCGCCGCGTGGTGAGCATGCTAGGCCGCAAAGCGACCGTATCACTGGCGGTGCTATGGCAGGTATTTCAGACATGCCATTTATTTCTGTTATTTCAGAAATAACAGTTGACACAGTGATTTGAATCTGCTAGACTCTTGTATGTAGTAACAAGCAGGGTCTCACAAACAATTTGGCGACCGGTTCTTACCTGAAAGAGCAGCCCAATGAAAACCATTGGTTCCCCTGGAAAGGTGCGCCCAAACGCATCGATTACCGAAGATAATATCGAATCTGCTTTCGTCTACGAAAGCGCCTTTCACCAAAAACGAATCAGGGAAATTGGCCGCATCCAGCAAAACACGCTGGTGGAACTTGGAGCGGTCGCTCCCAAGCGGCCAGTGACGAAGAGAAACCGGCGTCCTCGACGCTGGCACCCCGTCGCAGGAATCGCAGCATAATCTCTAAATCGAAAGGATCACAAAATGGAAATCCGCAACGCGGTACTCGTGCGTCTACCGAAGTCGCTGAAGGCTCAGATCGAATCTTGTGCGCGTGCGAACCTGCGCAGCGCAACGAAGGAAATAGAACTTGCGATTACAAATCATGTCGCAATGCAGGGTAAACACTCGTGATCATGCTCGCGATCCTGGCCGCGTTCTGCCTCCTCTCAGTGTCAGGTGGACTCGTGTACATCGTGGCCGCGATTCTCGGATTGGCTGTAGGTACTCGAACGCTAGATAACTAACAAGATATCAATGCCCGAGACCAGGTACCCCATATCGCTTTTATTTTCAGTAGCTTAGCGGTGACGCGCGCATCACTGTGTATTCGTGCACAAAACATTTTTAATCAATAACTTACGGGCTCGCGGCACGAAACGATTTCCGTGCACAAATCCTAAGTTATAGAGCCAATGTGGGTTATGGGTTTCTTAAGCCTCGCAGAACCCGAAGTTGGGATGGATACGATCAGTGCACTAAAGTCTGCACACAAAGGAGAAAAAACATGGGACGCCCGAAGAAAACAGCCGCAGAACTGCGAGCCTCCGGTGCCCGTGCCGGGCGCATTCGTGCGCGGTTGCTGGAGGAAGCGCCCGCACGGATTGCCATCGAGCCCGTGGCAGAGCGCACCACACCCGATGCTCTTACCGCCTATCTGGCAGCGGTCAAGCGCGAAAATACAACTTTCAGCCGCCGCTGTGTTGCGGGCGAAGTTCTCAGCCGCGAGTATGGCATGCCTTGTGACTGGCCAGATGCTGGAGCGGGTTATCAAAAACATGGAGCGATCTTTAACTGGCACCCAGGTTTGCTAACTCGCTGCCGCGATTATGCGCAAGAGGTAGCAAACGATCCAACTAAGCCCGGCACATGGGCGCTTGAACTATCGACACGATTTCTCAAAGACCTGTCCGCGCAGAGCGAGTTTGTGCTCGACGTTGAGGCTTCCAAAAACGTGGAGCGCATGCTCAAAGTATTTGCAGACCCTGCAAAACCTATTCCGCTCCTTCGACTCTTGGCGATGATCGAATTTTTATGCTGGAAGCGCCGAAACAACGGTGAGTTTCGTTTCCCGGATGAAGGGCTGCTTGATTTTCATCCCGAGGACATCGAAACAATGGACGCAGCATTCAAAGCACAGCAGGCAGCAGCGGAAATCTAAACGCGAGGTGTGCCACGTTCGAATGCCATCACTGGTGCCCCGTGTCCCATAAAAACCACTCGCACCTGATTAAAAATCCGAGCGCAAAACTGGACGAGTTCCGATTGCCGTGCCCCGAGTGTGCGGCAGCACTGGCCAGATCAGGCAGCAGCGACGCCGCAAAGGTCTTGCAGCAGCCGTGCAGCGAGCGGGAAGCATTGCCCGGCGATACGGAAACTTCATCCGCTCCAGTCTTTGGCGGACGCCAGCAGCGCGATGCATTCGCACTCGCGTGCAAAGCGCTCGACGAGTTCGCCGAAACTCAAACTCTATTTTCTGGGGATTACTGATGTACGCACCGACAAATCAAAGGAGAAAAGATGCAGCCACGAAATAACGCAACTGAACTATTCCGAAATTCAGCAAGTCAACCACTTATGCGTGAGAACGATTTTTTGCAGCGGCAGATCGAAATCGCCAGAAAGACGCCGGTCCGAACGGTTGACTTGGACGGCGATTCAGAATTCCGTGAGCTGGTGCGCCACGCCCTCAAGCCAGAGGAAACCTTAAAAGAATTCGTCGCACGGACAGGTTTGGGCAAAGCAACGATCCTGGCACAGCACATGAGCCCGGCTGCTATCACCCGGTTCTGTGAACAGGCCGAATTGAACGCTGCCACGGACCAATGTGGGCCGGTCTCAGCGTGGCAACCGCGACAGGCACCAAAACATTTCGAAATTTAAACTTTTAGGAGACAGCATGACGAAGCAACGAACTGCAACGCCGTTAGTAAGATTGAATCATCACCTGGAAAAAGGGCGGGGGCCGGTCAACAACAATCCTCTTGGCAGCATGCCGGATTTTGGCTTCCGTCCGTCGCCCGCACGCGTACGCAAAATAAACGCAAACGGCGAAGACGTTTTTGATCCCACGGATGATTGCGACGACACCGATCCCGAAAACGATTGCGACGATTAAACAAGCCGCGCTGCCCGGCCTGTATCGCCAGTCTCTGGCGATAAAGTGGCAGCAAAAAATCGAAACACAAACGAGGTGATTTATGGAACCTGACCTATGCACGGATTTTGGGGGGAGGCTGAAGGTCTGAGGAGGGAGACATTTGGGGACCCTGAGAATCCTGGTGTAAAACCAGTGAGGCTGCGAAGTGAGCGCTTCACGGCCCAATTCTCAGGAGGTCACCCAAATGGTGATAAGCGCTAAGGAGCGTAGCGCGAAGAAGCCCGCCGAACAAGGGTTCGCAGAGGATATCCCCAAGCCTATAAAAATCAACGGATCCACACATTTTGATTTCGAGGGGAAGAATTTGACGGCCTACGGTGGCCTGTTGCCGGTGGCGACGATGCTGGAGAAGCTCAAGTTTCAGCAACTGGTCGAGCAGACCCTCACTGTGAAGCGCGTAACCCGGGCGATGCCCATGTATCAATTCGTGCTGGGCATGGTGCTGGCTCTGTACGTTGGATTTTCTCGGTTGAACCATCTGCGATTTCTGGCCCGCGAGCCGATGTTGATGGGGATCTTAAAGGTGCTGGAGTTGCCACCGCAGTGTACGTTCTGGCGTTTCTTGGCCTCGCTCCATTTGCATGTCGCGCAGCAGTTGCTCGAAGTGCAGCGACAGATGCGGCAGAGAGCATGGGAAGCCGCCAATGTCCGGCTGACTTCGGTGACTTTCGACACGGATACGACCGTACACACGGTATACGGGAAACAGATGGGAGCACGAAAGGGCTACAACCCGAAGAACAAGGGCAAGAAAAGTTTTCAACCCATTCTGACTTTTCTGGCGGAAACCAGAGAGTTCGTAGGCGGAGAATTGCACAACGGAGATCGTCCCACCGGGATGCAGATCGCCAAGCATTTGGAATATGTGATGACGACTGTGCCGAACGGCGTGAAGGTGATTTACGGGCGAGCCGACTGTAGTTTTTATTGCTGGGAAGCGATTCAGGTCTACCAGAAATACGGCTGCCAGTTCATCGTGGTGGCGCAAAAAACACCGCGATTATTGGAAGAGCTGAAATGGGCGCACTGGAAGCGGTCGCCGCGCACCGATGCCGACCAGCAGTGCGAGTTTTGGTATCAGCCGCAAGGTTGGGGCCGCGCGTATCGGTTCATCGCCCTGCGCTACGAGAAGAAGCCAGAACCTAAAAAGAAGGAAGAACCAGAGCAATACCAGTTGTTCGAGACCTCGGAGTACACCTATCGGGTCTTTGTGACCAGCATGGATGGCCCGATCGACGTGCTGGTATGGTTTTACCGTCAGCGGGCCACCGCGGAGAACCTGATCAAGGAAGCCAACAACGATGCCGGGTTAGCTGCGCATCCCTCCCAGCGCTGGGCCATGAACTGCGTTCACTTTCAACTGGCCATGCTGGCCTACAACCTGAACTGTTGGTTGTTGCTGTTCAACCGGGAAAAGACAGCGGACGCAGCCGAGATGAAACATACGCGACTGTCGACGGCGCGACTACGTTTTCTATTTCTGGCGGCTAAAATCTGGTGCCATGCCGGACGAGTGGGCGTCAGCTACAGCGATCATTACGAGGAGAAAGGAATCTTTCAACGGCTGATGGATCGCTTGCGGTCCATCACCGATGGCGTCAACGGATTCGCACCTGTCGTACCCACAGCTCTCCGTTGCTGATGGACCATCGTGCATAGTTTTCTATGCACGCCAAACGAAGCATCTCTAACAACTTACACCATCGGGAGAACGCAGACAGAGACCATCAAGCGGAAACTCAAAAAAGATCGTGACAGCCAAAACTCACTGCGCAGCCACTGAGGTCAAATTGCGTGCATAACTTGGGTGGAACGACGTTTCATTCCAGCCGTAGGACTGCGTGCGGCCAGCCAAGGCGACGAGATGTCAATCATCGGTTACGCTGCCCGCTGGGGAACTCTCAGCGAACCTCTGGGAAATATGAGAGGAATGTTCAGAGAGACATTGACACCAGGATGCTTTCAAAGGTCCTTGCAAAGTGACCGGGATATTGCTTGCTTGTTCAACCATTCGCCTAACGGCATTTTGGGCCGAAAGAAAAACAAAACGCTCACCGTCAGTGAGGACGGCAAGGGTGTGCGTTTTCGCTGCAACGTTGCCAACACCAGCGTGGGCCGCGATGTCTTTTCTCTCATCAAGCGTGGCGATGTGGACTCATGTTCATTTGCATTCGAGATTGACGGCGCGGACGGAGATTCGTGGTCGGAATGCGACGATCCCGAAACAGGCGAACGTATTGGATTGCGCACCGTCTCACAAGCCAAATTATTTGACGTTTCAGTTGTGCAAGCACCGGCCTACAAAAGCACATCGGTCTCCGCAGCCGATGCTCCGCAATTCAATTCTCTGCCACGCGGCCTAGAAATTTATTTCCAACCGGCGTGCCGGAAAACTTTCCCTTGGAGGTTAGGTCACGCATTCTCGTGCCATCGCGCTCCGTGCCATCGCGCCGTTTACTTGATTTCATTCTCAGCTAACCGGGTCACTTTGGCGACCTGCCCCACAAGCCAAAGAAAATCGCAACAAAACGAAAGAGGAAACCGAAATGATCACCGTAGAAAACCGTCTAAACGATTTGAACCCCTACATACAGGAACTCGCTTCGCTGAGTGCCCTGGAGCGTCCCTCGAAAACCCAGAACATGCGCATGACCAGCCTCATGGCCATTATCAGCGTTATGAAAGCCGGTTCAACCCTGGCCGAAGTCAGGAACTGGGAAATTGATGAACTCCGCAAGTCCGCCGGTCTCTCACGTCTGCCAGACGCACCGCGCACAAAGCTGGGCGCAGACCTTGAAGCCGCATGGCACAAATGGGACTCCACTGGCGAATGCCGCGAGACCTTCATCCCGCACCCGCGCGAAATTCGGGCAAACGAAGCGGGGAGTCAGACACTCTCATTCACAGAAGGAATTCCTGGCGGATATTTCGTGCCGCAGGGGTTCGCGGATCGCGCCTTCCAAGTCATGAAAACGTATGACGCGATTTTCGATGACCAGTTTTCAAACATCTTCGAAACTGCCACTGGTAGCAACATGCCATTTCCAGTTTTTGATGACACAAATAATAACAGCGTCCAGGTGGGTGAAACGGTCCAGAGCGGCGGTGAAGTTGACATCGCTTCGTTTGCGAGCACTCAACTAAATTCCTACGCTTTCCGTTCCAAGATCGTAGGTGTATCGCTTGAGTTGTTAACCGATAGTCAGTTCCCAATCGGCTCCATTCTCGAACTGGTCTTTGCCGCACGCCATGCACGTGGTGTCGGCAATGCCCTGGTAACCGGCAGCGGCACAAACGCACCGACCGGTTTGCTTACTGGCGTGGTGGCCAGCGGCGTCAGTCCAACAATCGCATCCGGCAGCGCAACAAACACTGGCGGCGCTGAGACCGGCGCAACGAGCATCGGAACGCAGGACATCAACAAGCTCTACCACTCCCTGGAGCCCGCCTACCGTCCTGGAGCCGCGTTTTATTGCACCGATGACACCGTCCGTTACCTAGAAGGCTTGCTCACGAAGGAAGGGCTTCCTATTGTGAGCTTCAGAAAGGGTCTCACGGGTTATAACAGCGACATTCCGTACATCATGGGCAAACCGGTTGCGGTCTGCCCGAGCATGCCGGAAATCGCATCCGGTTCCAATCCAATCATCTTTGGAAATCCGTTGTACTTCGTACAGCGGCGCGTGCCCAGTTCCATGTACCTCCGAAGATTCTGGCAAAATCCCACGCTCGTGCAATACGGTTTGGTCGGCTTCGAGTCCTGGATGCGCGTGGACTCTGGTGTCATAGCGCCGAACGCCGCGCACGCACCTTTCCAGTACATTCAGTGTCACTCGTGAGGTTTGGTCTCCCATCGGACGAGGGACATTTAACTTCCTCGTCCGAATTCTTTTGATAGGAGAATCCCGATGGAACCAAACATAGCCACGCTGCGAATCGAAAATTCCAGAGACGAACTTTCCGAAATACTCGGCGAAGATTTCCTGAACTGCACGCTAAACGCAGTTAGTTTCCCGAATCAAATGACCGTGGGTGAATTCTGGAAACAGTCCCACCGGGGCACGTATATGCTTATCACCATTTCGAAAAAGCAACCCGAGTACGGCGCATCGGTGCACGTCACCATTTTGGAAAATGGCGTCATAAGGAACGCGACACCGGCACTCCTCAAAAAGCGCCTGTTAAGCGTGCAGGAAATCGTGGGGCACCGTCCAGTGGATTGACGAATCCACTGGCGGCTGTGAAAAACAAATTGAAGATTGAAATCAGAAAACTATGGGCGCAACAAATACATTCCACTCCGTAACGACAGCGAACCTGCCAGCCTCTGGCACCGTGGGTGACATCTACTTCACCACGGATCGGAAACTGCTATATGCCGTTGTCGGTGACGGTTCGCTCGTTCAGCTCCTGGTTTCAACGCCGATTCCCGTGCAAGGACCGGCAGGTCCCAAGGGCGACACCGGCGACACCGGTGCACTATTTACGAGCACTATCCAGTTCTCCGGGGATTGGTCCGGTGTCGTGGAGTACGCAGCGGGAGCAATCGTAAACAGCAATAATTTCTCATGGCTGTGCACGACTGGAAATATCGGCAACTCGCCAAGCACTTCACCCTACTGGCAGGTTCTTGCGCCTGCCGCGTTTTCGTCAAGGCCGTTTAGCCTTGTTTGTGTGTGCGATGGCGCAGGTTCAGTGCCGTCTGCCGGTGTAAAAGGAAACTATGTTTTGCCGTTCGCCGCAACCATCACGTCCTGGTCACTGATCGCCGACCAAGTAGGTAGCGCGGAATTCGATATTTTGGCGTCCACCTTCGCCGCATTTCCCTCTGGCGCTCAGAGCATCGTGAACGGGAATTATCCGAATCTCAGTGCGCAGCAAACGAGCGAAGGCGATCCTGCCTCATGGTCAACCGTGACGTTCGCAGCGGGAACCGTGATCGAATTTTCTCTCTTGAGCGCATCAGGCGTGAATTTCTTAACGGTGACGTTGAATCTAAAACCAAGCGATTAAAAAAGGAGAAGCCATGAAAACGGCAGGCGACACAATCATCATCCTGGTGCCTCAGTCCGAAGCGAAGCGGATCACCGAAGAGTTGTTGAAACATGCACAAAAAGCGAAGCCTTAAAAACCTCCCATGGTCTGCGTGGGCGAGTAAAACCATGGTTGAGACCGTCGCGCATCCTCTCGCGTGACTGGAGGAAGGCTCGCACACAAAAAAAGCTTGGGCCGGTGCACCGGCCTTTAAACCCAAGGAGACCGCGCTGCCTTTCATCCAGCGCGATAATCTCACTCCGGGCCGGTGCATCACAAAATTAAAATCCAAAAGGCGCTTTTCAAAGTGAACAGCGAAAAAGTAAGACCGCAGTACGTCCCGTCGAGCGCGGGTCCAATGGTCGGTGCAGCGAACGAAGCGCTGGAATTTGAGGACCCGAAGCCCTGGAAACCATTCGTCCCGTGCCGCAAGACCTTGCTCCCTGGCCGCAGACGCCGCAAGCGAAGCAATCCCCGCAGACCATAAGCACAACAGACCGTAGGAAAGGTCCGTCGAGTCTGCCTGGCATTGCGGCGCTGTCCTATGTACCCAAATCGCCCTACAGGGATAGGCGTATTGCGTTCGTTGCCCGAGCGGATATACGGTCTCGGAGAGAGGTCATTTTCCCGTCCCTCCCAGCTCGCCCCCCTGAGACCTATGAATAAACGCATTCTTATCGTTGATGACAGCGCACCAATTAGGGGCTTAGTTCGTGCGTTCATTGAATCGCGACCCGGGTTTGAAATTTGCGGGGAAGCAAGTGATGGTCTGGAAGGAGTCGAAAAAGGTGCGGCGTTAAAGCCAGACTTAATCATTCTGGACTTCTCGATGCCCCGAATTAACGGCTTACAAGCAGCTCTGATGCTTCATGAAATGTCGCCAAGCATCCCGATAATATTGTTCACGATCTATAAGGACCCCGTCCTGAGCCGTCTGGCTCGGAATGCTGGTGTCACGTCGGTCGTATCAAAAACAGATCAACTCTCGACCCTTGCGAATGAGGTTCAAAGGCTCACGGCGTGACGAAGGCGGATACGTCATCCTATACGAGTGAATTGCGAGGATCGCTCGCACACCGCCGTATAGCTGGAATCAAATCAACGGCTAATCTCGCTTTGTCCAGCAATGCAACCGCACCATAGCTGTCGGCGACAGTTTTTGTTTCGCCGTCCGTCCAAACAGAAATCGCCAGCACGCGCGAACCGACTAAGCTGGATTTAATCTGCACTGGAGTCATGGTGCGTTCATCGCTCAGATGAACGTCTAGCAGCTCGTTGAAGAATTGAGCTTTTCAAGCTTCCGTTCTGATTCCTTGAGTTATCGCTGAGCTCGGAAGGGGCAGTTTTGGTTGGTCTAGCGAATCAGCGAGCCTGGATCGAAGCTCCGCTTCAGGTTCTGGCCATCAGGTTTCGCAATCGGCATAGGTTATAGGCAGCTCCGGTAAAGGTAAACAGCCACCCGACCTTGTCGATCCCTCGCAACTTAACCTTCCTTAGCATTCCGACCATCTTCATCCACCCGAACACTTGCTCCACTCGTTTTCGCTTCCGCTGACTCACCTCATATCCCGCATGCCGTGTAGTCCGCTCGTCCACCGCGCTCCTGCGATTGGTATTGTTTTGCGCTACATGCGGCGTGATGTTCATCCCGCGAAGTTCGCCTACGAATTCCTGGGTGTCATAATTCTTGTCTCCTCCCATCGTCACGCGCTTTCTCGCCGGGATCGCTTCGGCCATCAGCATCGCCGCTTCCCGCTCCGCTCTCCCATTCGCCTCAGTCAGAAAGGTCTGCACCAAAAGTCCGTTGCGGTTCTCCATCAATACATGTCCCAGGTAACCCAACTTGGCCTCGCTTCCTTTGGACTTCTTGAACAGACGCGCCTCGGGATCCGTTGTCGATTCATGGGTCTGGTTCTTTCGCTTTTCCCCGTGAAAGTTCACCTCTCCGCCCGGCCCAGGGGGCTTTCCCTGCCGGTCTTTCCGCCGGAAACTCTTATGACTGGCCCAGGCCTCGATCAACGTTCCATCCACCGTGAAATGTTCGTCCGACATAAACGGCTTGGCTCGTTCCAGCACCCGTTGGAAAAATCCCTCCGCAATCTCTTCGTTCAGCAACCGCTCCCGATTCTTGCTGTACACCGCGTGATTCCAGACCTTCTCGTCCATCTCCATTCCCACAAACCACCGGAACAGCAGGTTGTACTCGAGTTGCTCGATCAGCATTCGCTCGCTGCGGACCGAATAGAAGATCTGCAACAACAGGGAGCGGAATAACCGTTCGGGCGCAATCGATGGCCGCCCCACCTCCGAGTACAACTTCGCAAACTGCGGTGACATCTCCTTCAGAATCTCATCCACCATCTTGCGGACCGGCCGCAATGGATGATCCGCCGGGACTCGCTTCTCGGGAGAAACGTAACTGAACATCCCATCTTGCTGGTTATCGTCGCCGCGCATTCGCTCGTCTCCTTGGACCTTCTTACTTCAGACGAGTTTTGTGAATTAAAGTTGCAGCAGAAACTGCATTTTTCAACAAACTGCTAGGACAATGACTTGCGGATGTAGACTGGCTGCGACCTCGATTGTTTGAGCGAAGCTCCCGCATTCAGCAACGATTTCGATTTCAGGATCGCATTCGAGCAAATTTGCAATGGCCTTCCGCATGATTTCGCTGTCGTCGGCCAACAGGACGGTTATACCCATTCCAGGGTATTGTACGAGGCGGCTAGCACTGGTGGTTAGATGCTCAGACACTGAGCCCCCCGGGTCTCGGAACGTCAGGGAACTTAGGCTGCGTTCGGACGTTGGCCAAAGGGGGCCTCCTTGCACTAGATGGCCTTACCACGGACACAATCCCTGTATAGCACCGGGGCGATTATCGCGCAAGTTAAAACGCCAAGGATGCATGGTAGAATCGCCCGAGCCTCAGTCATGTCAGACGAAGATTACGTTCCGATGGCGGTGAAATGTCCACGCTGCAAGACGAAGCAGAAGGTAGATGTCGCTGTCAGTGCTGCGAGCGCACTGGTGAACGAGCACACGATTTTGTGCTTTCGATGCAACAATTCCTTCAACGTAAAACTTCCTGATAAGATCATTCGCGGGCCGTTCCCAGTGTAGGATGGCGATCAGCTTCCTACGAGGAGTGGCCTTGTGCGCCGGTGCCATCAGCGCTATTTTTCGTAGACATGGATACCCTGATGTTGAACACTTTCCAATTCATCGTCGAAATCACGGCGGCTTTGTTTTTTCTCATAGTGGCAATCGCGTGCCTCTTATGGCCCGACAAGTTTTACAAACATGCTTTAAGACGCAGTTATCGAAACGCTAGCCTTAGCGAAGAAGAGATTCAAAACTTGCAGAGAAGAGGTTACGTCTGGACTGTACGCATCATGGGATTTATCGCGGCGATTATGCTTTCCTTCATCGTGATCCATCTCTCGACGAGTAGGTCGAATGGTCACCAAGGTGCAAAAACACCCGTCCCGGTTGTGCCGAAACAAGCGGAATAGTTAGGTGCAGATACGAACAACGCTGCATAGTGGAACACGCCCGAGCCTCAGTCGTGTTAAACGAAGATTACGTTCCGATCATTCGCGGGCTGTTTCCGGCGTAGGACCTGCACCGTTGCTGATAAGTGTCCCGTTCTGTCCCATTAACTGCCGGACAGCCTTTACCAATCCGGTTAAATTGTGAAACAGGATTTACGTCGCGTTGGCTAAAGGCACGAGGACTTTGAAAGTTCCCATTCATGCTTCGGTGATTTGATTGCGTACCGCATAACGCACCAACTCGCTCACAGTATGGATTCCCAGCTTACGCATGACGCTAGCACGGTGCGAGTCGGCTGTCTTAACGCTGATCCCGAGCCAAGAAGCGACCTCCTTGGTGCTCTTGCCTTCGGCGACTAATTGCACGATTTCTCGCTCGCGTGCAGTGAGGCGCTCACGGACCAAGTTTGGAATCTCTTTTACAGGTTCACCCGTATTGAAACTGCCAAGGATCATCTCCGTGGCCTGGGAAGTGAAAAAGGGTTTATGGTTCGCGAGAGTTTCTACCGCGATGATGAGATCACGCTCCGAATCTGATTTCACAATGTATCCACGGACTCCGGCATCCACGATTTGACGTATCAGTTGATCAGAGCTGTGCACCGACAGAATGAGAATTTCCGTGTTGACCGATGCGTTTCGGATTCTTCTCGCTGCTTCCAACCCATTCAGGTCTGGCATTCCTATGTCCATTATGACGACATCGGGCTTTAATTCTTCCGATTTGGCGACTGCCTCACGACCCGTTGTGGCTTCTCCACAGACCTCCCAACCCGTATGAGACAGAAGCAAGTTAGTTACTCCACGCCGTACCAGGTCATGATCATCGGCTACCAAGATACGAAGGCGGTTCATAACGTCCTCTAGTTGCGGGGAGGTTACTTTGAGGCGATCAATTGGGGATTCCGGACGATGGTGATCACCGATTCCGGGCGATCGTGATCGCGGTTCCGGGCTGATCGTGATCACCGTTCCGGACGATGGTGATCAGAATTCCGGTGTGATCGTGATCAGTTTATCGCGATCACCGGAACGGTGATCACGATGCCCCGGAATGATTTCCACAGAGCAATGGCGCTGGACATCACAGAAGGCAAGCTAGTCTCCGAGGGTAACTTAGGAGACCGACAGCGTGCCAACCAGGAGATTGTCCATGCGCAAGATCAAGGAAGTTCTACGTTTAAGATTTGAACTGGGGCTGGGGCAGCGGGAGATCGCCCGAGCCTGTTCGATCAGCCAGGGGGCCGTCCATAACTACCTGAAGAAGGCGGCAGGAGCGGGGATGCAGTGGCCACTGCCGGAAGGATGGGACGAGAAGCAGATTGCAGAAGCTGTATTTGGGAAGCAGCGTTCGATCGAAGAATCCTCTCAGCGAGCCTTTCCTGATTTTCCAGCCCTCCACCATCAGCTCCAGCAACATGCCCATCTGACATTGCAGTTAGCTTGGGAAGAGTATCGGGAGAAGAACCCGGAGGGGTATCGCTACAGCTGGTTCTGCGATTTGTATCGGCAGTGGCGGGGGAAGCAGGACGTGGTTCTTCGCCAGGAGCACAAGGCTGGCGAGAAGGGCTTCGTCGATTGGGCCGGAGCGACGATCCCGGTGCAGGACCCAGACACGGGAGAGATCTGGCAAGCCTCGCTGTTCGTGATGGTGCTAGGGGCCAGTTCCTACACCTACGCTGAAGCGACCCGCGATCAGCAGCTGAGCGCTTGGATCGGCTCTCACATCCATGCCTTTGAGTACTTCGGCGGAGTTCCTCGATTGCTTGTGCCCGACAATCCGCGAACGGGAGTAAGCCGCGCCTGTCGCTACGATCCGGATCTGAACCCCACGTATCAAGAAATGGCTATGCACTACGGCGTGGGTGTTGTGCCGGCGCGTCCGTATCGTCCGCGGGACAAGGCCAAGGTCGAGGTTAGCGTACAAATCGTCGAACGCTGGATCGTGGCCGCGCTGCGTCACCGGCAGTTTTTTCGGCTGGAAGATCTAAACCACGCGATCCGCGAACTGCTCGGGCGGTTAAACCAGCGGCCGTTTCGGAAGCGCGACGGATCGCGTGCCAGTCTGTTCGCTTCGCTGGAACGCAGTGCCCTACGACCGTTACCGGCCGAGCCCTTCGACATGAGCCAGTGGTCACGCGCCCGGGTGAACATCGATTACCACATCGCCTTCCAGGCCAATCTGTACAGCGTGCCCTACACCCTGGTTCAAGAACTGGTGGAAGTGCGAGCGACTCCCACGACCGTCGAGATCTTCCACAAGGGGCAGCGCGTGGCCTCACATCTTCGCGGGCGTGGCCGAGAGCAGGTAATCACCGAGCGAGAACATCGGCCCAAGAGTCACCAAGCGCATCTGGAATGGACTCCCTCGCGTATGGTGAACTGGGCGGAGCAGATCGGACCACACACGGCACGGTTATTCGAACGGATCCTGGCCGAGAAGCCGCATCCGGAAATGGGTTATCGATCCTGTTTGGGAATTATCCGGCTGGCTGAACAATACTCGGCGGGAAGGGTAGAAGCGGCAGCGGATCGGGCGCTGCGGGCCGGCGCCTACCGCTACCAAAGCGTGAAATCGATCCTGAAGAACTCCCTGGACCAACAACCGCTGACCGAACCATCTTCGCCTCCTCTCCCGCCTCTTCACGACAACATCCGGGGCGCCGGGTACTTCAGTGAGGAGGTCTGAGCGATGTTACAACAACCTACAAAAGAAAAACTGTACGCACTTCGACTGCACGGGATGATCGAAGCCATCGAACGGCAGGAACAAGATGAGGCGGCACGAGAGCTGGGCTTCCTGGATCGTCTGGCGCTGCTGATCGACCAGCAGTGGAGCTGGCGAGAGAACCAGGCGTTGATGCGACGGGTCAAAGCTTCGCGCTTGCGTGGAGCCGCTTGCGTCGAGGACATCGACTATCGCGCGGAACGGGGGCTGAATAAAAGTGTGATCCGTGGGCTGGCTCAAGAGTCTGGGTGGGTGAAGAATCACGAACACATTTTCGTGCTCGGGCCAACAGGTGTTGGCAAGAGCTATGTAGCTTCGGCATTGGCGCAGAAGGCTTGCCGGGATGGCTATTCGGTTTACTACACCAGGACCGCAACGCTGTTCCGGGATCTAAGCATGGCACGAGCCGATGGCAGTCTTCGCCAACTGCTCAAACGCCTGAACCGGATCGACGTGCTGGTGATCGATGACTGGGCCATGGCCCCGATGGTGGAATCAGAGCGCAGGGACTTCTGGGAGATCGCTGAAGACCGCTACCAAACACGTTCGATGATCCTGACCGCGCAACTGCCAGTGTCCCGCTGGCACGAGCAGATCGGAGATCCCACACTGGCCGACGGGATCCTGGACCGGCTCGTGCACAACGCCCATCGTATCGAGATGCGCGGCGAATCGATGCGGAAGCCTCGGCGAGAGAAGGGAGAAAAGTGACCAACCATGGGCGGGTAAAAAGCTGTGGAAAAGCCGGGCAAAAAGCGCCCTTGGAAATCGCTTCGCGATTCCCACTTTCCCACAGCTACGGCGGCGACCACACCTTTCCCTTGACGATCGTGATCACTTTATGCAAAATCCTCCGGCCAGCGTCGCTTCGCTCCGACGACTGATCACATCACTCCGGAATGCTGATCACGATCAGCCCGGAATCCCGATTACCTTCGCCGGAATCCCCAATCAATATCGATTGTCAAGACTTGGTACTCATAGGCCGATGCTTCTCGCTCAGACAACCTGATTCTGAACGGCACTTGACCCGGAACACTTTCACGCTGGCCGGTGGGTTGTCGGGAGATCGTGCCGTGATAAAATCTGGATTCATGGCCATAAAAATAAAATCCGACCCAGAGGTTTGGCGTGACTGGGAGAAACGCTTCCTACTAGAGGAGGAGGAAGTGTATCGGCAACAAACCCTGGAGGAACCTACCGAACCGGTTCCCGCGCACGAGCTAATGTCCGCGAAGGAAGTCTGCACCAAACTCCAATTCAGCAGGTCAACCCTTTTGCGGAACATCAGGGCCAGAAAGCTGGCCTACATCAAGAGAGACGGCAGGCTAAAGTTCCGGCGGGCGGATGTTGAACGCTACGATCAGAAACGGTATCTACGCGAGAAGTGAAGACCCGAATTTTCCCGGATTCTAACCCTCTCAATCCTCAGAAGTGCGGAATACTGTTTCGGACCTGATTTCATGCTATTCCCAGCGTTTTTATCGTTTTATTCATTGTGCCGAGTGTGCCGAGTAAACCCGTAAAATGGCCATTTTCTTGACACTGCTTGACACTACTTGAAACTTTCAGCGGCTGAAAATCATGCAAAAAGCCTTGTAAATCGAATAAATCTCAACAATCGTTGACATCTGGAAAATTCTGAGACGCAATCCCCACTTCCGCACCAATACTTAATAACGGCCCCACGTTAATTAGCCCATTCATTAACCAAGGGACGCGGCCGGAATACTGATTCTCGGAATATGACCAGCGCTACCCCGAAGTCTACCAGAGCTCCAGCAGGTCAATTCTGGGAGACAGTTTAGCTTTTCGAGTGGCCGTCCCTTTCGCCTGGGGGCACTCCCCCCAGAATCCCAGCGCAGAGTACGTTCTATGTAGCTTATTGTCGGTACGCATAATGAATAAAGGACTAAGAAAGATTTCGTGGCGGATTCCTTTCCGATCATGTTAAAAAGAAGCGTGCAGGAGTCGGCGATCTGTCCGAACATAGTGCAACCTCCGGTACCTTTTCGGTGAAGGGGTTCATGCAATTTTGGGACAAACAAGGAGGGGTTCTGTCGCCCACTTCCGGCTATGTGTCGGCTCAGGGCTTGCTCTCGTCAGGCGATGTCTCCAAAATCGGAGTGGTGGTGTGTGACCGACGTTTGCGTTATAAAGCCCTGAGCCAAAGCGTGGCGGAAATGCACAATGTGCCGGTAAAGGGGCATCTGGGCCATTCCTTTCACCACGTCCTGGGGAGTTTCGCGGAGAAAGTTGCGCCTTTCTGGGAACGAGTTCTTGCTACTGGACAACCCTTAACCAACTTCGAAATCTCCGGGAAGTTACCCCGCCGGTCCGATCGAGCTCACTGGATTGAAAATCTTTTCCCGTTGCGGGATGGCCGTGGTCGCATCGCGCAAGTCGGATGTTTCGTCATAGAGACTAGCCCTCCTCCGCTGCCGAATCCTCCTCCGGCACGGCCGGTCTCCCAGGCGACGCCAATTCGAGGTAATTGCGCGCTCAGCCCCGTTGACCGCGAGAAGAGGATTCTATCGAATCGAGAGCAGGAGATACTTCGACTCCTTGCGGAGGGAAAGTCGAACAAAGAGATATCGTCCCTTCTAGCCATCAGCGTTAGGACCGTCGAAGCCCATCGATCCAGGCTCATGTCCAAGGTGCGCGCAACTTCAGTCGTTGATCTCGTTTATTACGCGATCCGCAATCGCATTGTCACTGTTTAGGGGTAATTCGCACGGTGGTATTTGTTCGGCTACGCCGGGCCAGTTCGGTCGCCAAGAATTCTTCCCGTCAATCCGCAATTCTTCGTAAGTAATCGTACGGATATGTCCTTATCAAATGGCAGTTATATAAGTGTATCTGTCCTGTGCACCAACTGGGCGTCGAGATGGAGACAACTTTGCGAGGATGGAGACGCTTGACCGGGCAATGCCCAAGGATTGGGCTGCCGAGCTTGAGTTTGCGTGAGCCCCCGAGGATGCAAAAGTCTCCCGTTTACTATTCGATTTTTCGAATAAACGACGAAACCAATTCCCGATTTCATCTTCCTCGAATCCCTAGGAGAAAATAAATGATCATTGGCGACCGTTTGCGGAGATTGCGCGAGCAGAAGAACTTTTCGCAGGGTGAGATCGAAAAAAGATCCGGACTACTTCGCTGTTACATCTCACGCGTGGAAAACGGACATACGGTTCCGGCGGTGGAGACGCTTGAGAAGTTTGCGCGCGCTCTCGGGGTTCCGATGTACCGCTTGTTTTATGACGGCGACAACCCGTCCAAGGCTGTGCGTCGGGAGCAACGGAAAGTTGACTCCGGGTCGTTTGGCGCTGCGGGCAAAGAGGCGCGGTTGCTGACAAAATTTCGCAATTGCCTGGCTCGAACAGATGAGAGAAGCCAAGGCATCTTGCTCTACGCGGCAAAGAGAATGGCGCAACGCAAAACCGATCAAAGCGCTAAGCGGCGCTAAGCGTTAGCGTCGAAGCAAGTCCGTTATACGGGCCGCGTCGATAGGATCTTTGTCGCCATCCGTCTGAACTTTATCGGATGGAGCTTTTCCGCCGGTCTCCGACAATCCGCCAGGCTGCAGCCGGTTATCTCTCCAAGAATGGCGTTGCCGTTGTGTTTCTGACGGTCTAGAATTCGCCTCAAAGCACTTGGAGGGCTGGGGGATCTATGAAATGCTCAATCATTCGGCCTATTTTCACTAATGCCTTGATCATCTTGATCACCGGAATTGTTAGCGGCGGCGTAAGGGCCGCAGCGCCGGCTGCGCGAGGCGCCGCCGCGGATGACGCCGAAAAAGGCGCTCTGGAGACCGACCAGTCTTTGCTCTCCCACCTGGCAACGGCCGACAAAGCAGCAACCGGAAAACTGCTGGACGCGGATTTCGTCTGGACAGACAAGGAAGGCAAGTCTCTAAAAAAACAAGACGTGCTGGAACATCTCCCGCTGTACGCGGCGGACAACCAGGGCGACGAGAACGTCCAAACGCACTCCTACGGCCGTGTTGAAACCGTTCTGGGCACCCACCACAACGAACGCTTTTTGCGCATCTGGGTGATGCGTCCCGCGGGCTGGCGTGAATTTCTGGAATTGGACACCCCGATATCGACAAGGACGGGACCCGCTTCAGTGGAAGCGGCCGCCGGCAAGGGCGACTGTGAAAATCCCTGCCGCACCGTGCCGTATAAACCGAAGACGGCGATGGACAAGGCCATTCTGGCCGACTGGCAAAAAACGAAAATGGAAGAGTGGCATCCCGACGCCAAAGACTGGCCCATGCACATTGCCAACGAATTTCTGATCATCAATAACACCACGATGCGCAACAAGCCGGAACGCGTGGCCATCGCCGAAAAGCAGCAGGCGGCTGGAGTGGGCGCGCCGGGCGACCCGATCACGGCCATGGAAATTCACGATTTCGGGGACAACGCTGCCGTCATGATCTCCCATCACGTGCCGCATCGCGGAGGGAAACCCTATTACAACGTCCGCGTTTGGACTCTGCGGGACGGCCGCTGGCAGTTGGCCGTAAGCCAGCAGACTAGCATTCAATCAGCCGCCTCGGTACCTCCGGAGGGCAGCAAATAAGAACGAACGGCTCTGGGGTAGTCGATAGCGCTCACTTGAACCGCGGAGGTGACGCCTTCGGAGCCCGGCTCGTCTGCGGCGTGGCCGCAGGCTTCGGCAGCAATCCGTAGACATCGACTTCATTGGACGTTCCTACGTAAACTTTCCCGTTGGAAATTGTCGGGGTTGCGAATTTTACGGCGTTGCCGGCTTTGTCGCGGTTATTTGGGGCTTGTTTGCTGCTCCAGAGCAATTTCGTTACGTCGTTGGCATCGAAAGCATAGACGACATCCGGTCCGGGCGCGCCGGACTGGGCAGAATCGATGGCCCAGACAATCGCAGTCCCTGCCTTTGTTCCATTCGACGAGATGGACGGCGTGGCTCCCGGGAAACCAAGAGAAATGGAGTTGCTCGAAATGTGCGTGAAGTCCGGGAGGCCTCCGGCAATCGGAATGGACTTTAATACGTCTCCATAACCCCAGAAATAGATATTGTTATTCCAGTATGCGGCCGTACCGAAGAGGCCGCCAATCGCCCCGGAACTCGACTCTTCAAGAATCTCCGGGTCTTTCGAGCAGCCCGGGCAGTAGTGGGAGTCGTCAGTCGTGAGTTGGTCCCGATTCAGGACGTAGATTCGACCTTCTTTCCCGGCGACGGCCAGAACATGCGGATAGGCTCCCGGTTGATTGGGCAGCAGGAGCGTGCCTCCGGAACCCAGGTCCGAATCGTTGTCATTCAATGACTCTTGATCCTCGGGAGTAAAATAGTCGACCAGCGTCAGAGTCTGGTTGCCGGTTCCCAGTTTCAACAGCGAATCGCTTGTTTCGCGCGCGGGCAAATTGTCCGTGTCGAAATCACCGTTGCCGCTGGTGACATAAATGTTGCCGCTGGAATCAGCCGCGATGCCCGCGCCGGACATCCAGAATCCGCCCATCCCCCCGTTGGGAGTCGTGACGTAAACGCTCTTCCGCGTAAAAGTCGCATCGTCGTACGCAAACATCCAGCCATGATACGGTCCGTAATCGCAGTGCGACGCGAAAGCAATGTAAATCGTGCCGTTCATCAGCAGAAGTCCCGGCCGCGCGTGTTGATGCAAGGAAATAGCCGGAGAATTAAAAACGAGCTGGCCGTTCACGCTGCCGTCACCCGTGCCCGGGACAGTCGCCGCAATCAGAATCGGACCGGGAGCGATTTCATTGCCGTTCACGGGATTGAGCGCATGCAGGCGGTGGAAATAATTCAGGCCGTTGGTGGATTTCGCCTCGACATAGATTGTTTTCGTCGCGGGATCGATCACCGGCGTACTGGTGATGCCGATCAGCGGCTGAAGATCGGCGCAGCCGAGAGTGGTCGCGCTGTTCAGAGGCGCTTCGCCGGGCCCGGCGCCGTGCGCCGCGTCGACCAGGCTCGAAGTCCATAGCGGAGCGGAACTTGAGTCCGCGTCGAAGGCGTACACGAAGTCAGCTTCGGTGGCGACAATCAGCACGTTATGTATTTTGCCGCCGATCTTAACACCGGGAACGTACAGGGGCTGCGCGTACACCTGGCCCTGGACGGGCAACACAAACAGTCTGCCGAACTGATTCACGTTCACGTTGCTGGTGTTAAGAACGGTTTCCGTGATGTTCTGGCCGGTCCGCAAGGCATCGTTGTGCTGCGTCAGGACGGCGGTTTGACCCGACGCCGGGATGCCCATCGCACACATGAGAAACGCCGCCGCAATCGTCCGGAGAATCCCCCCATCCAGATTGTGGTGAGCAGCGTTCGCTGAAAAACGTTGCGTTCCAAACGCAAACTTCTTGCTCGGCACCGCCCACCTCGCATTGGGGCTGCAACGTGGCAGCGGCACATAAATCGCGATACCTTAGCATCTGCATCCGTTCCGGGAAAATAGAAAAAACGAATCGATGGGAAAAGACGGCGATTCAGCACCCGCGAGACGAACGACGCTTATTTCATCCTTATAACCTCTTGCAGAATCCCCTTTTTCGTCGCAGGGATCTAATCGTAGTATTCCGGAGACTTCTTCAGTTTTGCATTGTCCTCAAAATCGTGCTGGATCCAAAGTTGCGCGCCGGTTTTTTTTAGAAAGGCGTCGATCGCCACGCGGCTCGCGCGCGTCTGCTCGGGGCTAAAATCGAACGTGGGGACGCGATTCAGCGTCTTCTCCGCGGGGTAGTGATAGAGGTCCCCGGAGAGCACCACGCCGCCGGTCTTGGCCAGCTTGACGTAAAGAACCTGGTGGCCCTGCGTGTGTCCTGGCGCGGACTTGATGATGACGCGGCCGTCGCCGAACACGTCGTACTCACTTTCCTTCAGGATAATCGTCTTGCTTTTTTGCAGCGCCGAAAAAGTCGCGGGCCACAGCGATCCGTAGTGTTTCGCGCTGCCGAACATGACGTCGTATTCCAGTTGCGGCACGAGCCACGTGGCGCCCGCAAATTCATTGGCGTTGCCGGTGTGATCGTAGTGGTAGTGGGAAAGCGCGAGATAGGTGATGTCGGATGGCGAGTAGCCGATTTCCGCGAGCTGCGCGCGCAACGTCTTATCCACGTCCGCGTCGCGTGTTTGTCCGTCCGGCAGCGTCACGTGCTGCGTTACCATCTTGCCGGTCGGCGTCCAGGAATCGTCGGGAACCGCTCCGGTATCCCAGATCAGATTTCCCTTGGGATGCGCGATCAGAAAACAGGCCATGGACATGTCCGTGGTGGTGACGTCTTCGTTCTTCAAATTGAAGCGGCCCATGTCCGAGTTGTGCAGAACGCCGCAGTCGAATACGTACAGGCGAAGGGAACGAGACGCCTTCGCTTTGTGCTGCTGGGACGATTCCGTTTGAGCGGCAACTCTCGCGGCAGCGGAAAAGAATAAAATTGCGGCCGAGGCAACCAGGAAAAACCGAATCGCGGTACGTTTCATAGTCGTTGAACCTCGCTCTCATGTCGGCAGGCGGCAGTACGGGCCGGCGAATTGTGCAGCATTGTATACCCGGTCGCCTTAGGCAGGACAGGCTTCACGAGAGCGCTCGATTGGTCTAATCAATGCCGGGAGTGGAATACCTTCTGGTAACGAAGAATGGCGACAGGATCAGCAGCCCTGGCTGGGCGGCGCTTGCGGCTGCCCCTGCATCTCACGTGGCGTCGCAGCAAAGACCGGCTCACGAAACCGTTGCCGCGCGGCCGGCTGTTTCGTCCCTTCAGTCTGGTCGCGGTTCTGAACGATCTTCACAAGGGCCGGGACACCGGAAAGAAATGGTCCGCGGTCATCGATTTTTCGGCGGTCTTGATGACGCTGGTATCGCTGACCGGGCTGACGCTGATATTTTTCCTCCACAAGCGCCGCTTCTCCGGGCTTGTGCTGGTCGCGGTTGGCGCTCTGTTTTGCTACCTGGCCTACTCGTTCTGGATACTCTAGTCAATTCCACCGCCCAAGCACGTCTTGCGGCCACGTCCCCAGCCGTCCGGCATTGACGGCCGGCACGGCCAGGAATGCCGCGAATGGGGCGCGCACCGCGATCCTTAGCCTATTGCGGCTCGATTACCACAAAATGAGTCACGCCTCCGCGGTTTACGAGAAGCAGCAACGGCCGATTCCCAGCGGCGGCTGTCGCTTGCTGGTACTCGTTGACGTTTTGAACGGCCTTGTGATTGACCTGTTCGATGATGTCGCCCGGTTGCAGACCAGCCGCGGCCGCGGCGCTTGTCGGATCGACCGAACTGACCACAACGCCCGTTGTTGCGGGGGATACATGAAGCTGCCTGGCAACGTCCGGCGTCAGATTTTGGACCTGCAGGCCATTGACCACGGCGGGCGATCCGGAAGCGGCTCCGGCGGCAGCGAGCTTTTCATTGAGCTCGCCAAGAGTCACATCGATGTCGTGGGACGCGCCCGCTCGAAATATTTTCAGGTGAGCAACCGTGCCCGGCTGCATCTCGGAAACGCGGACGCTTAAGTCGTCCGGACCGCTGACCGGCACTCCGTTCAACTCCAGGACGACGTCACCTCTCTCGAGTCCGGCCTTCGCCGCGGGACTGCCTGGGCTGACGTCACCGATCAGCGCGCCGCCGCCCTGATTCAATCCGAAAGCCTTGGCCATATTGGCGTTGACGCCCTGAATGGTCACGCCCAAATAGCCGCGAACCACTTTCCCGTGATCGACGATCTGTTCCATGACGTTGCGCGCCATGTTGATCGGGATCGCAAAGCCAATGCCCTGATTTCCGCCTCCGCCGCCGGAGATGATGGCGGTGTTGATTCCGATCAGATCTCCGCGCACGTCGATCAGCGCTCCGCCGGAATTGCCCGGATTGATCGCCGCATCGGTCTGGATGAAGTCTTCATAATGCTCGATCGCGCCGCCGAGCGCGCGTCCCTTCGCGCTCACGATTCCGGTCGTCGCCGTTTCGCCGACGCCAAAAGGATCGCCAATGGCAAAAACCAGATCGCCGACTTTCAATCGTGAGGAGTCGCCAAGCGTAAGAATCGGCAGCCGGGTCCCGTCGATCTTCAGCACGGCGACGTCAGTCCGGGGATCCGTGCCGATCAACCTGGCTTTAAATTGTCTGCGATCCTGCGTCAGGACTTCGATATCCGAGGCGCCGTCGATCACGTGATTGTTGGTCAAGATGTAGCCGTCGGGGTTCACGATGATGCCCGATCCCAGGCTGGACTCGCGTTCCGTTTGCGGACTCGAGGATTGCGGTCCTAACTGATCTCCAAAAAACTGCCGGAGCATGGGATCGTTGAAAGCGTCCGGCTCAATCACTTGCTGCTTGACGACCTTGGTGGAGGAAATGTTCACCACGGCCGGTAAATCCGGATCGATCACCGAGGCAAAGCCGTTGTTGAATTCCCCTAAACTTAGTGGAGAGAAGTTGGTCGCGATACTTAGGGCGACCTTCGGCGCAGCATGGACCGGCTGTCCGGGCAGACGTACAAGCCCCGCGCGCAAAAGTCCACCCACCATCAGCGCTACGATTGCGAACGATGCCGCCAAAAGCAAACGCGTCTTGCCCGTGACCTTGTGCATGAATGTTCTCCCTTGTTGGTTCTGATCTTGTGCTGGACCGTGCAGTTCCGCGCTAGGTGGCAAACGCCCGCAGAACGCTCAAATAGTGAAGAATGTCTTCCCGCGAAAGCATCCCAACAATCCCGTTGCCGTCCACCACCGGCAACTGATTTACGCCGTCACGCCCCATTTTTTCCAAGGCCGACCACAGCCGCGCATCGGGGCGAATGGTGTCCAGTTTTTGAACTGGGACCATCACCTGAGCGGCCGTCGTCGTTGGCCACGCGGCTCGCGGCACCCCGCGGATGCTTGCCAGCGTGACCATCCCGGCCGGACCATGCTCATCGGTCACCACGAAGTAGCGCACCCCTCCGGGCAGGACGTGCTTATCCACCAGTTCTTGCAGCGTGACGTCTCCCGAAACGTGGGGAAAGTCCCGCCTCATCGCCTCCAGGACGGAGTATTCGCCAATCAGGCTTTTCAGAGCCTCTTGCTGCATCTGACTTCCCGCGGCGCTTTCCAGGAACCACCCGATGAAGGCTATCCACAGTCCGTTAAGCAGGTTCCCGCCGATCGCCTGCCACACGCCGATGAAAATCAAAAGGAATCCGAAGAAGCGGCCCGTGAAGGCCGCCACGGATGTTGCGCGGTGATACTTTCCGCTGACTTTCCAAACGATGGCTCGCAGGACTCGTCCGCCGTCCAGCGGGAAGCCGGGTATGAGATTGAAGATACCCAGGACCAAGTTCAAAAAGGCGAGGTATTCCGCCAGCGCCAGCAAGGGCGATGAGAAAGCCACGAGCGGCTCCAACTCCCAGCAAAGCGCGGCCAGCGCGAAACTTACGGCGGGACCTGCGACGGCAATCCAAAATTCGTTGCCCGCGCTCGCGGGCTCTTCGGCGATCTGGGAAACTCCACCGAAAACGAAAAGCGTTATTCGCGGCACGGGTATTCCGTAATGTTTCGCCACCACGGAATGTCCCAGTTCGTGCAGCAGCACACTCACGAAGAGCATCACCGCGGTAATGGCGCCCATCAACCAATCTTCGGCGCCGGACCAGTTCTTGAATTCCGCGGGATAGTAGCTTACGGCCAGAAGCCAGGTGAGCAACCCGATCACCAGGAACCAGGAGTAGTCGAGATCAACGGTAATTCCGAATATTTTTCCAACGGGAATGGTGTGGCGGAACATGACTTCCCCTTCCTTCATTGCCCGCGGGCTGTCTCGGTCAACGATTCTTGGAGCTGCCGTTCGCGGTGTCGCTGCGCAGGATTGGGTGCTCGCAGGCAATTCACTTAGATCGAATTTGGTTCGAGGCGGCTCTTTAACGCTCCTCCATATCACTCACTGAGCGGCGCGCCTTGTACATAAGAAGGGCACGCATGCGAGTCCGCCGGAGTGAGCGCATCGCTCCAAGGCTCCGCGCGGCACGTCCCAGCGCATATCTAAAACTCTCCACTAAACTTGTCGCTGCGACCGGTAAGTGTCAATACGGGTATTACCCGACCGGGGTTTATGAATGCCCGGGGCCCGGCGGGGTTTGCCAGGAGATTCACTCGTGCCGCGGCCGATGGTGATAAATTAATGGTGAGGCATACACAGCCCGTCCGGCGCCGAGGGTCACGTTCATGAGCCTGCGCAGAATCCGAGATCTGAAAGATTTCACAATCGCCGCAACCGACGCGGACATTGGGTCCGTTTACGATTTCTATTTCGATGACGAGACGTGGACGATTCGGTACATCGTGGTGGATACCGGCGCCATCCTGTCCGGAAACAAAGTCTTGATTTCGCCGCTGGCGTTGCGCCAGCCCGCGTTCACGGCGCTGCACATCTGGGTGAATTTGAACTGGCAGCAGGTTGAGAGCAGCCCCGGCTTCGATCTGCACAAGCCGGTATCCCGGCAGCACGAGATTAACTTTCACAACCATTACGGATGGCCGTACTACTGGGAAGGGGATGGCGTCTGGGGATCAGCGCCTGACCCGCGAACCATGGCGCGAACGACGCACGTCAAGGCGGCCTCCAGGAAAAAGAAGAAGAACTCGGATGATTCGCATCTGCGAAGCACTCGAGAACTGGCCGGCTATCACGTGATGGCGCTGGACGGCGAAATCGGGCACCTCGAGGACTTCCTGTTCGACGATGAAAGCTGGCAGATCCGCTATGCCATCGTCGATACGCGAAATTGGTGGCCGGGTAAGAGAGTGTTGATCCGTCCTCAATGGATTAAAAGTGCAAGCTGGCAGGATAGTACGATTCACGTGAACATGTCGCGCGAGACAATCAAAAACAGCCCGAAGTGGGATCCCAACCGGCCCGTCAGCCGCAGCTATGAACTTCGCCTGCACAAATATTACGGCTCGCCCCCATACTGGACCGCGGAGAAGTGAGACCGCTCGAGGGGAACGGGACGCCGGCATCTCAGTTCGCTCGCGCTTTGGCGGCCGGCACGGGGGCGAGATGTTCGGACAGGCAAGTCCACGCGTCTCGTGATCCAAAGATGAGCAGGCGATCGTCCGCCTGCAGCGCGGTGTCCGGTTTGGGAAGAATGATGTTTCCCGCACGCAAAACGGCGACAATTTCCAACGGGGCGTCTCCAGCCATTTCATAACAAGCCTGAATCGTTTTTCCCAACAAAGCGCTCTGCGGGTGCAAGACTCCAACGTTCAGGTGCCTCCGCCCCGGCAAATTAACGGGCACTCCCGAGTCTAGCAGCGTCACCAAATCCAAATGGCTGAGCTTGGCTGCTTTCGGCAGCTGGACCTTGCCCAGCAGATTCAGTGCTAGCTCCACATTCTCCACGTAACGAGCCGGCGACTGGCCGCGCCCCAGCACCTGTGCTTCATACAGACTGACGTATTTCAGATGGCGTGCCAGCTGCGTTTGAATCAGATAGCTGAGCAGCACTGCAAAGCCCGCCGCCGGCAGCAATTGATATCCGCCGGTCATCTCCGTGACCATCACTAACGCCGCGATCGGGACTCGTGCCGCTGCCCCGAATACCGCCACCATTCCGACGACCACAAAAGTTGACGCAGGAAGGTGCACGGCGGATGAGAGAAATCCTCCCAGCATCGCGCCCACAAATAGTGTGGGAGCGAAGACGCCGCCTGAGCCTCCCGATGACACTGTCAAGGCGAATGCCAGAATCTTCAGAAAGATCAGAATCCCCAATAATTCAAGGGCCAGATGACCATCGATCGCTTCCTGGATCCACCCGTAGCCCCCGCCAAGGACCTGCGGAAATTTGAGCGCGATCAGCCCCACTCCCAGCCCCCCAATGGCCGGATTGATGGACGGCGGAAAGGGAAGCGCGCGAAACAGATCGCGAAGTCGGTAAAAGACAACCGGAAGTATGGTTGCAATCAGGCCGCTGGCTGCCCCCAAGACGCCAAACCAAATGTAATTCAAAGGGTGCAGGGCAGTGCGATCCGGCGGGAAATAGAACAAGGGCTGCCAGCCCACAAAAAATCCATTGACGGCGTATGCAATAATCGAAGCCAACAACGTATAGAGCAGAGCTTCGGCTTCGAATTCCATGCTGGCATACAGAACTTCAACCGCGAAGAAGGCTGCGCCGATCGGAGACCGAAAAATCGCTGAGAGCCCTGCGGCCATCCCCATCAGAACGAGAAGGCCGCGCTCTTCGTCGCGGCGATGGCCCAGCGTGGTGGCGTAGATCGAGCCAATGCCGGCGCCGATCAGCGCTGTCGGGCCTTCCCGTCCGGCGGAACCGCCTGACCCGATGGTAATGGCCGAGGCGATCAGTTTCAGAGGGGCAACCCGCGCCCGGATGTATCCTCCGGTGCGATGAAAGGCTTTAACAACCGTATCCGTTCCATGGCCTTCCGCTTCGGGCGCGATGTTGTAAACGAGCAAACCGGAGATTAATCCGCCCAACGTTGTTGCGATCGGGATGAGCCAAAGACCATGGGCTCCCACGACTTCTTTGAGGATCCCGCCCTCGGCCGGCAATCCGGGCATGTGATAGCCGGCCAGCCCCACCAGAAGCAACCGCTCGCCGATCCTAAGGGCCCAACTAAAAAGCTGTGCCGCGAGCGCCCCGATGACTCCCAGGACCGCCGCCTCGGCCAGAAGTCGCGGCTCGCCCTCTCTTACCAGGGCAGCCTCCGGCGATCACAAAGTAAGAAGGAAGATTTGATGGTGAGTAAGCGCATTTGGGATTTCCGCTAACCGCTGGAGTGTAGCACGTAGACTTGAATGCACGATGTTCCGTCAATTCCAGGAAATACGGGGCTTTGCCGATTGCCGATCGCTATCGGCAGGTGTACCTTTTGGTTGACCAGGCAAGTCGGTTGAGCAAATTCCCGGAGATTTTCCGGAGAGCCAACAGGAAAACTCACTATGACCAGTTGCCCGGAGTGCGATAAAGAGATCAATGAGGCGACCGAAATCTGTCCCCATTGCGGCGCCGATCTCACCATTTGGACCGCGGCCCAGCGCGAAGAGCGAAAAATGCCGCTCGGGAGCCTTCTGGCCCGCTGGATTCCGTTTCTAATCGTGCTCATTGGAGCCATCGGGTTCTTCATTTGGTACATGATGAAGCATCGCGTGCCGTGAAATAGTCGGTCTAGCCGAAGATTCCCTCGTGGCTCAGGCTAAACGGGCTGCGGAAAAAGTACCCGATTTTGTCATTCCGTTCCCGGCAAACGTTCTCGGTGAACCGAGGCGGATCGGAGAATCTCTCCTAGGCTTAACGATCAGAAAAGAAAGAGAGATTCCTCGCTCCGCTCGGAATGACAAACGGATGGGGCGGCTTTTCCCGCAGCCTGTAAAGCCAAACCCGATTGAGATCATTTTTTAAATTCCAGCGTTCTTCTCCGCCTAGCCGGACGAACAACCCCTTCGTGCTCCGGCATGCTTGCCAGGCCGCGGACGCTTCACGACTGCTTTTCCCTGCGCCGCGCAAATTTATTGTATCGAGCGCCAGGGAGGGGTACGATGCGCTGACCAAAGCTCCAATCTGAAAAATTTTTATTTTCCGACCGAATCGGAGGAGGCATTTCCAGATGCTGAATCGGTTAGCCGTGGTAACGCTATTGCTCCCAGCGGCGTTCGCCGTTTCCTTCGCGTTGCGCGGTCAGAATGGCAGCAGTCACGCGCCGGCCCCGGCGCCCGCGTCGAACGCGAGCGACGCGGCCGCCACGCACGACCTGACAGGTGTCTGGAACGCGATGCGCAGTGACTACGACACCGCATCGTTCAGCAAGGGCGATCCGCCGATGACTCCCTGGGGCGAGGCGCAGCTCAAAGCGGCCAAGCCTTCGCAGGGACCTCGCGGCGTACCGCTCGCCGAAACCACGGACAGGGTTTACAAATGCTTCCCTCCGGGCATGCCCTACATCTACTTGCAACTTTTCCCGGTGCAAATCGTACAGACGCCCAAGGAAGTCATCGAGATATTCGAATACGATCACATGGTGCGCTACATTTTCACGGATGGGCGCAAGCATCCTGACGACTTGACGCCCACATACAACGGCCACTCCATCGGCCATTGGGAAGGCGACACTTTGGTCGTGGATACCGTCGGCCTGAACGGAAAAATCTGGCTGGATCGCGTGGGCCATCCGGACAGCGAACAGATGCACATCGTCGAGCGCATTCATCGCGTGAGCGAGAAAATACTGCAGGTGGATTTCAAATTTGACGACCCGAAGAGCTACCTGCGGCCGTGGACCGCAACCATGCGCTTTCAGCTCCTCCCCGATTGGGACATCCTGGAGCACGTCTGCGAGGACAACCTGGCTTTTGAAAGCTTTGAGAAATAGGAAATCTTCCCAATTTTTTTGTCATTCCGTTCACCGAGAACGTTCTCGGTGAACTGAGCGGGGCGAGGAATCTCTTTTTCTTCTCGCCAGTTCAAATCTAAGAGAGATTCCACGCTCCGCTCGGAATGACAGAATAAATTAATTTTCCCGCCGCCACTGAAGCCGTGCCCTACAAAGTTTCCTGATTACCAGAACAAGCAGCCTGTCTGGTTCAAACTCCAGACAGGCTTGCATCTAAACCAGACGGGCGGAGGCGCGTCCAACTCGTTTTTCGGTTTCAGCGGCCACCTCCACGTTTGCCGGACGCTATGGTCTCAACTGTGGCAAGATTCCAAGGTTTGCAAATCAAGTAATTCAAGGGGAGAAAGAAGATGAACCTCAAAAATGCGGTGGCGCTCGTCACAGGTGGAAGCAGCGGCATCGGCCGAGCCATCGCCAAATCACTGGTCGCCAGCGGGGCGCGCGTAGCCATCACGGGACGAAACCAGGTTCACCTGGCGGAAACGGCGCGGGAGCTTGGCGCGCACCCGATTCATGCCGACGTGTCCATCGAAGCGGATGTCGAGCGAACCTACCGCGAAGTTCAGCAACAATTCGGCGATTTGGACATTCTGGTCAACAATGCCGGAAGCGGCGTGTTCAAAAACCTGGTGGATTTCGACCGCAAGGATTTCGAAGACGTGTTTGCGACCAACGTTCTGGGAGCCATGTTGATGGCGCGCGAAGCAGCCAAACTTTTCGTGAAGCGGCAGCGGGGAAATATCGTGAACATCGCCTCGACCGCAGCTCTGCGCGGCGCCCCGAAAGGCACGGCATACTACGGCAGCAAATTCGCGCTGCGCGGCATGACCGAGTGCTGGCGCGCCGAGTTGCGCCAGCACAACGTACGGGTTTTTCTGGTGAACCCCAGCGAAGTCCTGACGAATTTTTATCCCACGGCCGGGTTGCCCCAAAAAGAGAATGAGACAAAGCTCCGCGCCGAAGACATTGCGTACATGGTGGAAGCCATTCTGGAAATGGATGATCGCGGCTTCACGCCCGAGCTTTCGATTTTTGCGACCAACCCAAAGGATTGACGCGGCGCCCGGGCCGCAATTTTTCGGGGGAATGCTTCCGCAAAGCTTGCGGCTATTTAATGTTGTTTTCCTTGCCTTCCTTCACGTAGGCGACGGACGACGCGATGTGGTTGCGGCTGTGGATTGATTTCTTCTTGGCCAGATGCGCGAACATCTGGATGCCGAAGCCGCCGTCCAGGTCGTCCGTAATTCTTTTTTTCCAGGGGCGCCGGACGATCTGCGTGGTCAGGCGGCGGGTGATGCGCGGCTGGGTCATGATGTGATCGGCAAGCTGCCAGGCGCGATCCAGCAGTTTTTCCCGGGGCACCACTTCGTTCACCAGTCCGTATTCAAGCGCCTTCTTGGCGTCGATCGCCTGGCCCGTAAGCAGCGCGTACGCGCCGCGCTTCACACCCAGCAATTCCATGAAGCAGCTGTGAATGCCGTCACCTGGAACGGACCCGATATCGTAATGAAGATCGAAGATGATGGCGTCCTCGCTGCAAATGGTGATGTCGCACATCAGGCAAATTTCGGTGTGAAAACCGGGCCCGTTCAGAACGCCGATGGTGGGAATTTCCAGGTCGTTCACCAGCGAGCTGACATTAATCCGGCCGTCCTTGTAGGCGTACTCGTAGGCCCAGTGTTGCAGATCGTCCTGCTCGAGCTTGAAGCCTTCCGGGTCCGCATCCATCATGAATTCGTCGCCCGTCCCGGTGAAGATCATCACTTCGTTTTCGGGATCCGCGCCCACCGTCTTGAAAAGCTGCCCCAGGGAACGGTGATTTTGGACGCTCAACTGGATGGGCCCGCCCGCCGTATGCGCTTGCACCAGAATGACGCCATCCGCGCGGCGCTCCAACTTGTAGTGTTGCTTGAACCGTTCTTTGTATTCCTCGAATCTTTGACCCGGGACGAAGTCCACGAGTGACATATCGGTTCTCCTTTTGGTTGTTCGTCGAGCGATGTCGGCCCCGCGCCACGCGAAGCTGCTCAGGATTTCACTTTCAGTCCCGCGTTGCGCGCAACGACTTGCGTCAGGCCTGACCAGTCAATATCTCCCTGTCCCTGCGCCACCGCGGACAGCAGATGATCGTGAATCAAGCTGGCCATCGGCATCGGCGCGGCGCATTCCTCTGCCGCCGCCAGCACCAGCCGCACATCTTTCAGCCCCAGCTTCAGAGCGAACCCGGCCGGTTCGAATTTCTCGTCCGCGATGATCCGCGCGTAATTCGCGATGACTTGCGATCCGAGCAGGGAGTCCATGATCTCCAGGAAGGTGTGCGGATCGACGCCCGCCTTGCGCAGCGTGGCGTAGGCTTCGCCGAGCGCTTCAATCACGCCGATAATCATGAAATTGCCGCAGACTTTGGTTACGTTGGCCTGCCAGGGCTCGTTTCCAACCACGAATGTCCTGCGGCCCACGGCGTCAAACAGCGGCCGAAAGCGCTCCACAAGCTCGGCCGGTCCCGCCGGAACCACGATCAGGTTTTTGGTTTCCGCGGCTTCCGGACGGCCGAACACGGGCACGCTGAGGTAGCCCTGATTTCTCCTCGCATGCTCGGCGGTTAGTCTGCGGGCCATCGTGGTGCTGATCGTACTGTGCGAAAGGTGAGCGCATCCGGGCCTGAGCGCCCCGGCGATGCCGTTGTTTCCGAAGACAATATCCTCGAGGGCGTGATCGTCCGCGACCATGGTCATCACCACGTCCGCTTCCCGGCAGGCGTCCGCAGGCGATGTACTCAGGAGCGCGCCGTCGGCGGCAAGGGCCTCGGCTTTCTCGCGACTGCGATTGTAGACAGTCAGGCTAAATCCGGCGCGGAGCAAGTTTCGCGCCATGCCCGCGCCCATGCGACCCAACCCGATAAACGCGATTCTCATACCCGCCAGCATAGCCACTCGGCACCGGGGAACCAAGCGGTTTTAGCAACAAGTAGGACAGGCTTTCAGGATGTCTGGTTTAGATCCCGCATGATCGGCAATTGTCGAAGCGATTGTCGAAGGGGATGGAAAATGATCGAAAATGATCGAGAAGGAAACAAGCCGACTCCCGTCCAACTCTCGCGTCAACAATACCGAAAAAAATCAAGTGAAATGCGGATGGACACGGCTTTGCAATTTTCCCCAGAATGAGCGGGTTCGGATCGGTTTGTGCTGGCCTTGCGCGCGTTTTTTGCCGATACCGGTTATGAAGTTGTGCTCATTGACTGGGGCAGGAAAGATGATTTATCCTTCGCCACACCACAGAGCGCACACGTCGCAAGGAAAGAGGGCCCGCCGGGAACCAGCATAAAACCATAACTCAGATATCGGCCGAAGTTTTTGGCGAGCACGGATCGCCGGCTCCTGACGAGTTTCACGAATGTCGTACGAGCGGGAATGCATCGTTGCAATCGTCACTACCGGCCAGGGTTTCAAACGTCAACGTCTCCAACTGTCGGTGGAGGTTTGGGCCATGAAATCTTGTCGCAGTTTGTTTCTTCTTTTCCTTTGCGGTTTTCTCTGCACGCTTACCGGCCTCTCGGAACGATCTTGGAGCGCGGATTCCTCTGGGGCTGCAGGCGCGGCGCAATCCTCAGGTTCCGACGGATCGTCGCTCCCGCAGGAAGCGACTATCCCCGGTCCTTTGCGTTCATTTTTGCGAATGGCCGCCATCAGCCAGAAGATCACGCCCCAGGAGGTACTTCCACTATTAGCTCGCAACGTGGTCATGAGTGGCTATCAGAACGGCAAGGCGACCGAATTTTTGATCCTCGTCAATTGGTATCTGGATCAAGCCCGTGAATTGGAAGACCTGGCCGGCCCCGGCCACGTAATTCACGCGATCGATTGCGACGATGCCAAGCCCCTGCTGGTCATTCTCGGTTACAGGCTCCAGCAGGGCTGCGGCCACGATGCCGCGCTCGAAACAGCCGACGCGAACAGGGCGTTCCTAACCATCGATTCCGGATTTCCACTGGCAGACCTGGAAGAGGCATTGCGCGAGGGCAAGCCGTTCGAAATCCCGTACGCGTCCACCAGGGTACCCGTTCTCTACAAGTCATTGGACTGGGTCCTGAAGAAGAAGAACGCCAACCGAGGTGTCGTCGATTCCATCATGCGCGATCCCGGACTTGCCCGCCTCTACTGGGCCATGTCCCGCATGGACGCCGAAACCGGACGATTTTTGTGGCAATCCCTCGGCGAGAAGAAATTGATCGCGGACGCGCCGGTGCTGGATTTCTACGGCAGCCTGCTTTCCATTCGCTCCGGAGAAGTTCTCGTGCCGGGGGGACCGGCAGCGGAGAACGCCTGGCGGGACCTGGTCGGAGCGAGCCCGCGATCTCCTGCCGACTTCGTTTCCCGCCTTCTGTCCAGGGACAGCGGCTGGATGGCGGCATATTTCGACACCCTGGGTCGCGTGGGCCCAACCCAGCAAGCCTACTTCACCGCGCCTCGGCGTTTGCAGCGCTTTTACGATGCGCTGCGCGGCCGCGACGTCACGCCCATACCCACCAAACATTCATTTCGCCCAGACCCGGCGCTTTTCTTGCTGGAGGCGCGCCTGCAGATCGATCCCAACGGCCAGCCGCACATCCCTGGGAATATCGATGTCTGGAAAGATGTGCTGCGCGCCAAAACGGATTCGAAACTCACACACGATTGGAGCCAGAAAGCCGCGGGCTGGAACAATCCGGAGCAGGTCGTGGAAGGGATGGTTGGCGTTTCGCGATACCCCATGTCGGAGGGGCCGGTCTACAACTTCCTGATGCTCGAGGAGATTGACCGGCGCCGCGCCCCTGGTGAAAAGCTGGATATTCCCACGGCTCGCTTGCTGGCGGAAAAATTTCCGCTCTTCGGAGACCAGTACACGGTCTTTACTGAATTCCACACGCTGAGCAACGAGTCGATCTCGCGATTTCTGACCGTTGCCGAAGGTCTGAATCAAATCCCCGATCGTCTGGCGAGAACCGACGCGCTGGGAATGCTGCAAGCCAATCTGGGTCTCTGGGAAATCCTGGCCCGGCAAGGCGAGATTCCGGACGCCCGGTTGAACGAATCCTGGCAGAAGATCCTGAACGGTTTCGCCTCGCTGCATTCATCCGAACAGGTATATGAGGCTGGGCGCACAGCGCTGGCAGAGCTTTTGCGCGCCTCCACGGGAAAAGCTTACCTGCAGCAAGACCAGATCCTGGCGCTGCTCGCGGGGCCCGAGCAATACAGCAAGGAGGGGCAGCAGTTAAGGTCGCAAATGGCCAGCAGAATGCGCCAGGTGTTGGAGGACCAGCGCCTGGTTTCTTTGGACACTCTAATCTCTCTGGGCGATGGGCTCGATCAAATGGCCAAGGGCCAGCAAACCGGGGACTCTCTCGTGCCTCTCGCCGGAGAGTTGCGGGAATTTGAGATGCCCAAACCTCTTTTCACCAAGAGTGAACGGACGGAATTCGCCGCCGGGCTTTACAGCAACCGTCACACGGCGTTGCAAATGCGGACCGATCTAATAAAAATTCTTAAATCCTCAAGCAGCCCTGCCGAATTGGCTCAGGCGCACGCCTTGCTGACGCCTTTCTTGAGGGACACCCTGGTCGGCATCAACTACGCATATTATGAGCCGCCCGGGGCGCAAATGATTCATAACAACCCGCTCTTCGTTCGATCCCATGATTTTTCCGGAGGCGAGTACTCGGGCGAAGCCGCGTCAGCCAGCGATCAGGTTTGGCGCTCGCCGCGCATCTTCGGCCGGGGATGGACGGCCAGCGGCGGGGCTCATTTGATCGGCTCGATGGCCGATTTGCCATACGCCCTCGCCCGCGTGGAACAGGATTTCATCGTTCCGCAAAACGTGCAGTCACTGATCTGGGAAGATCTGGTTCCAGGCCTGATCACCAGCGCGGTTCTCCCGCGTTGGTGGACCGTGACCCGAAACGAATTGCACGCCGTCGCGCTCTACCAGCGCGCCGGCGAGGAGCTGGTGACCGGTGCCGCGAGGGATGAGAAGTTGCGCGGAGCCGTCATCGGCATTCTTACCGATCGCCTGCTCCCCCAAAGGTTGGAGCAGCTTGAGGCCGCCCTGAGCTCCGGGAATCAGGACGACGCACTTTCGCTCATCGCCCCGGCAGAGAGCTTTTACCTCGCGGCCGAATACCGGCGCAGGTCCAGCGCCGAGAAGCAATTTTGGGGTCCGGCCGGAAAAGAATTGGATGATCTTCTGGCCCGCTATCCAGTCGAGACCAGCGTCGAGCGCATTTCCGAGGATTTCGGCGTTCCTCACCCTGCTCTGGCCGAGAGTTATGGACGCGAGCTGATGAGCATGAAGCCGGTTCCGACGTTTCTCTATTATTCAAGCCGCCTGATGGCCGAATCCTGGGACTCGGGCAACCTTTACTGGGGGCGCTTGGCGGATGAGATGGGCTATTCGCCTGTCATGCTCAACGTGCTGGTGCCCCAATTGACGCGCCGGATGGTGGAACAAACCTTCGCCTCGCACCTCGAGGATTGGTCCGCCGTGCTGCGCGCCATGCGGGAGACCGGAGACGAATTCCGGGAGGGCAAGATTGCTGGAGTGCCGAAGAGCAGTCCTTCCGCCGGACTATGAAAATCTCTGCGGCTGTGGCTGGTGGCTTTGTAATCGAAGTCGAATTTATGGGAATCAGAGCGGCAGCATAACGAGGGAACCATGGCAAAACGATATGCGCTTCCATGTGCGGGCATCCTCATTTTCCTCTTCGGCTTCGCAGTTTGGCGCGTGGCTGAGGCTCGTGCGCAGGACAATGGCGGCAGCGTCATTCGCGTGGTCGTGTCCATGGTGCAGTTAAACGTGGCCGTAACCGACCAGAAGGGAAACTACGTCACCACCCTGCGTCCTTCCGATTTTGATATTACGGAAGACGGCATTCCCCAAAAAGTGGCCACATTCGAGGAAGGAAACGAAGGGCCGCAAAATGTGCTGGACGCCGCGCAGAATTCGGGCCAGCCGCAACCGAAGGAGGCGCCCGGCGACCCGGTCGCCGATCACCGCAGCGCGGATCCTCCGCGCGCCGGCACCCAACCGGGCTCGCTCGAAGGCGTGGCCTCGGCGGTGAGCGGCTCGAATGTTTTTATCTTGTTCGATACCAGCAATTACATGTTCCGAGGCCGGGGTTTTGTTTTTGCCCAGGACTCCATCGCGGAATTCGTGCGCACACTCGATCATCCCTATCAAGTGGCGTTCTATTCCTACAGCCGGGACTTTTATCGCGCTGCATCGCTTACCTCGGACCGTTCCCGGGTGCTGCGCGGCGTGCGCGAGACCGTGAACGGTGACGATTCCGCCCTCTATAACGCCTTGCTCATGACCCTGAAGGATGCCGCCCAATATTCCGGGCGCAAAGTCGTGGTCGTCTTTTCAAATGGCCCCGACAATTCCAGCATGGTCTCCCCGGAAGATGTCGACGAACTGGCGCAGTCCGAGGGCGTCCCGATTTACATGATCAGCACGCGGGAAGCTAAGCTGGACGCCGCTTCCGCGGCCGTTTTCACGCGCATGACGGCCAGCACGGGCGGGGAAGCCTACTTCGCGAAGAGCTGGAAGGACCAGCGCGACGCCTTCAGTTCCATTCGTGAAGACCTGGCGCACCTTTACTTCATGAGTTACTACCCGCAACCCAATCCCAATCGCGGGTGGCGCGCGATCACCGTAAAGCTCACCGACCCGAAATTCAAAAAGTACCGCATCCGCACCCGCAGCGGCTACCGTCCCATTCCGGCGCGCGAGAGCCTGGATATCGCCTCGCCGGTTCAATAGATCGCGTGGAGTTTTTTAGGCGGCTGCCGCGCGGGAGTCACTACGGGCATTCGTGTACGCACTGGAACTTTCGTTTCCTGCCTACTGTCCTTACGTACAGTAGTAATTTTCATGACATGTCATTAAGCTGAAATTGAATGGGTTCTCTGAGACTACGGCCGAAGTCGCCGGAGAAAAGTGGGGTCCATGGACAGGAAGAAAGCCGGAATCATGACCGGGCGTGGAACAACACCGGACGGATCGAAGGTGGAACGAAGAAAAAGCTATCGATTTCCGGTCGCCGTACCGATCGAGGCCAGCTGGCGCAATCAAGAGAGCGTCCCCGTTCTGGTCCAAGCAATTGCAAAACAGGTGAACGCCAACGGCGGCTTTCTGGAAATGACGGTCTATCCAAGCGTTGGCAGCCGCATCACCCTCACGAACTTTCTTTCCTCCGAAACGGCCGAAGCCCGCGTGCTGGCGATTCCCAGCTCCCGCGAGGGCGTCTCCCACGGCATTATTGTGGAACTGATAACCCCCAGCGAAAGCTTTTGGGGAGTGAATCTGCAGGTCAAAAAGACCAGCGTCGAACTGAAAAAACTCGAAAAATCGCTGGAAGCGGAAGGCATCGACTTCCGCCTGCTGAACGAATTCCGCGACACCGTGGAAACCCTTCGCACGACCGCCGTGGCGGTTCAGCAGTTGCGCGAATATCAGCTTAGAGGCCGGGACGCCAGTGAAGTGGTTTCGATGCTGGTGGCGGACCGTCTTCGCCGCGGCACGAATCTTTGCCACGAACTGGTCGCCGATCTCGACGCTGGAAAAGTGTCCCGCGAAACCAAGCAGGTCCAGGAACTTTACGACGCCCTCGAGCAAGCCTGCGACCGGCTGCGGCATCTACTCAAAAGCCGCAACCCGGACCGTTACGTAACCACCCGCACCTAAGCGCATTTTCTCCCGGCCATTTCGCAGGAGTGAAGCATTCACCGAAGACGGGCCCGAATCCATTCTGCCAGCCGTTGATGTTTCTCGCAACCTACAACCGCGATCGACGGGAGGGGGGCCGGCGCGTCCGCTTGGGCCCGGGCGCGCTCGATGCGATCCAGCGAGGCGCGCCACTCCTGCTCGTCGAAGAGTCCCGCCTGCCGCGCCCTTGTGACGGCCGCGATCGCGGGAGCCACGCCGGACCAGTCATGGCACAGCATGGCGATGTCCGTCCCCGCGCCGAGCGCTTGCAGCGCGGCTTCGCCCGCAGCGTATCGCTTGGCAATAGCGCCCATGCCGAGATCGTCGGCAAGAATCAATCCCCCAAAACGTAAGCCGCGTCGCAGGACGCCGTCGAGCATTGTTCTGGAAAGCGATGCGGGATTTACGGCATCGATTTGGGGCAAGAAAATGTGCGCCGTCATCACCAGCGGCACGCCGGCCGCAATGGCTGCGACGAAGGGAACCAGTTCCGCCGATTCCAGGCGCTCCATCGTGCCGGCGAAAACCGGCAAATCCAAGTGCGGATCGACCGCGGCGTCGCCGTGCCCCGGAAAGTGCTTGGCACACGAGAGGACGCCTCCGGATCGCAACCCGCGGGCAAACGCGGCGCCCATCTTCGCGACCAGGTGAGGATCGGAGCCGAAACTTCGATCCCTGGTTACCGGACTTTCCTCATTTACGTGCAGGTCCAGCATCGGCGCGAAATCGAGGTTGCAACCCACGGCGCTCAATTCAATGGCGATGGCACGCCCAACCTGCTCCACCGGTTCCAGGTCTTCTAATCGACCGAGCTCGGTGGCCGATGGCCAACTGGTGAACGGCTCCCGAAGAGCAAAACGAGTGCCGCCCTCCTGATCGATGCCGATCAGCACCGGGCGTCCGGCAGCCTGGCGGATGGCGGCGGTCAGATCTCGCAGGCCATCGGCGCTCGTGAAATTGCGCGGATAAATAACCACGCCTGCAAGCCCGCGCGCGAGATAGTCGGCGAGTTCGGCAGAAAGAGATTGCCCATCGAAGCCGAGCATGAATCGTGCAAGTACGGAATCACGCGGCGCTGTTTTGGATTGGGCGTGTGCATCCATCTGGTATGATTTTCGCGGAACCGCGCATCAATGTGAATGGTGAGTCCGGGCCGCGTTTCCCACAACATCATTACCCGAATTTCAGTGGCGCAGGCTTCAGCCTGTGTGGTTTTGACGCACCGAATCCAAACCATACATTCTGCAGTCCGTGCCGCGAACGAACCACTCAAGCGTTAGAAGGAAACCATCCAGTGCGAATCGAATCGAAAGCGCCAACACGGATCGATCTGGCGGGCGGAACGCTCGACATCTGGCCATTATACCTGTTTCATGAAGGATCGCTGACCGTCAATTGCGCAATCACGCGCTACGCCTCCTGCGTAATCGAGACCTTGCCCTCACCCTCCCGGCGCATTGTTCTGGCGTCGCGGGATACGCGACGCCAGGAGTCGTTTGCATCGCTCGATGCGCTCTTTCGCGCGCGCCGCTACAAGTTGCCGCTGCTTGCCCATCTCGTGCGGTTTTTTCGCCCGCCGTGCGGATTCAGTCTGACCACGGATTCCGAAGCGCCCGCCGGCGCGGGAATCGGCGGATCATCTGCCATGGCGGTGGCCATTTCGGCCGCGCTCGACCGGCTCACGGGCGCCGGGTTGCAGCGCGAGGACTGGATCCACATCAGCCGCGACATCGAGGCCATTGTTATCCGCGTCCCCACCGGGACGCAGGACCATTATCCTCCGGCGTTCGGCGGCGCATCCGCGATCGTGCTCGCGCCAGGCGGCGAGCGCCGTGAAGCCCTGGGCTGCGATCTCGACGAACTCGAGCGCCGGCTGCTGCTGTGCTACACCGGAAAACCGCGGCAGCACGGCATCAACAACTGGGAAGTCTTCAAGCGGCACATCGACGGCGACCCGCGCGTGTCGCGTAACCTAGAAAAAATTTCGGTCATCGCCCGGGGTTTGCGCGCCGCGCTTGAGCAAAACGATTGGAGCGACGTCGGCCGGCTGATGCGCGAAGAATGGGATTTCCGCCGCCGCAACCTTCGCACCATCTCGACGCCCCTGATTGACCGGTTGATTTCCTCGACGCGCAGCCAGGGCGCGCTCGCCGGAAAGGTGTGCGGCGCGGGCGGCGGCGGTTGCGTCACGCTCGTGATCGATCCCGACGCGCGGGAGCGCGTGGAAGCAGCCGCCGTCGCCGCGGGAGCAACGTTGCTGCCGCTGCGCATCGACCGCGAAGGAGTCCTCCTGAACTCCCTGCACTAGACCGGAAAAAGGACAATTGCTATGCGGCCCGGCGTTCGAACGTTCTCCTCACGCTTTGGTATTCAAATAGAAGTACACCGCAGGCGTAACGATCAGCGAGAGCACCATGGAGATCAAAATGCCCCCAATGACCGCAATGGCAAGTGGTCCCAGCATCTGTGATCCCGCTCCAAGCGCGAATGCCAGCGGCAGCATCCCGGCGACCGCAGCCAGCGCAGTCATCAGGATGGGTCGTAACCTGCGGCGCCCCGCTTGAACCATGGCCTCGCGCGCTGGCATTCCCGCGCTCCGAAATTTGTCATCCGCGTCGAGCAATAGAATCCCGTTTTTGGACACGATACCCAGCACCATAATCAGGCCCATGAATGAAGCGATATTGAACGTCGTCCGAGTGAACATCAGCGCGAGGAAAACGCCGGACGTGGATAGAATTGCCGATGACAGGATCGCCAGGGGAGCGGAGAACGTTTTGAATTCGAACAATAGAATGAGGAACACAACCGCCAGCCCCACCAGAAGAACGACGAGCAGGTCGCGAAAGGAACTTTGTTCGGTCTTATACGTTCCACCATACTCGACCCGAATCGCTGGCGGCAGATGCAGCTCCGCGACGGTGCGCCGCACCTTGGCAATTGCCGAACCGAGGCTGGTGCCTTGAAGCCGCGCGGTGACGGCCACGTCTCTCTGGAGGTTCACTTCGAGAATTTCGGTTTGGCCGGGCAGACGTTCGAAGTGTGCCAGGGTCCCGAGGGTTGCGGCTGTGCCGGAGGCGCTATTTAGAAGCGTGTCGTTCATCGCCGCGATTGAACTTCGATTCTGTAGTGGGAAACGGATACGGATCGCGTAAGAGCGGTCGTTCAGAACCAGTGGATTGGGAGCGAGATCCCCAATCAGGAGCGCCTTTGCGTCGGTGGCCACCTCTTCTGGCGTGAAACCCGTTCTCGCTGTGACATCGGGCATCACTTGCGATACATCGGCCGGCCCGCTAATCGTGTTCTCAACGCCGTTGAGCACATCCACTACGCCGGTGATCGATTTGATTTTGTCCGCCACGATGGGCGCCCAGTGACGCAGTAGCTGAGGGTCTTCGGAAAACAGTTGAATGTCAATCGGTTGCGGAGCGTTGGTCAGGTCCCCGATCATGTCTTGGAGAACTTGAATGAACTCAGCGTGCATCTGCGGCTCCTGCGGTGTAACCTCTTCGCGGACTTGGGCGATCACATCCTCTGTGCTGCGTTGGTGGTTGTTCTTTAATTTGACGGAGACATCGCCGGTATTGGCCTCGGTCACCGCCGAAAGACCCAGTTGCAGACCCGTGCGTCGCGAAGTGCTGGCGACCTCGGGAATCGTTCGAATGATCTGTTCCGCGTGCCTCACAGCCTGGTCGGTTGCCTGAAGCGTTGAGCCGGCTGGCATGATGTAGTCCAGCACGAAGCCGCCTTCGTCCATCGGCGGCAGCAAATCCGATCCCAGCGATTTGTAGCTCAGGTAGGAGACCACGATCAGCAACGCGGCAAACCCTGCCAGCCATAACCGGTGCCCCAATGCCAGCTTCAGTAGCCGTTCGTATGCACTGATGATGCGCCCCATAAATCCCTTCATGGACGCTTCTTCGGCGGCCAGCAACCGTTCCGGGCATCCTTCGTTCTCGACCTCATCGTCCGATCGGGAAGCCGGATCCGTTTTCCGCTTGATTAAGGATTTGCCCAGAGCCGGAGTCCAGGTCATCGCCAGCGCAAAAGACGTAACCAGCGCCGATGCCATGGTAATCGCCAGGGCGCGAAAAAATGTCCCCGTAAGGCCAGTGATCGCGATCAGCGGCAAGAAAACCGCAACGGGAGTTATCGTGGAACCGATCAGAGCTTTCGTGATCTCGCTTAGCGCGCTGTGAACAGCCTCGATCCGGCCTTCGCCCGCGTCCCGGTGCAAAACGATGTTTTCGACCACCACAATGGCGTCGTCGATGACCAAGCCCACCGCTGCCGCCAACCCTCCCAGCGTCATCAGGTTGAAGCTCTCGCCAAGCAGCTTCAGCACCAGAAATGTAATTGCCACCGTCACCGGGATTACCAGGCCGGCGACCACGGCGCTGCCCCAATCACGCAGGAAGATTACCAGCACGAGCGAGGCCAGCACGATGCCGATCAAAATCGCGTCGCGAACGCTTTTGATGGAGGCCTTCACCAGTTGGGACTGATCGTAGAAGACCGAGTACTGAATGCCCGGCGGCAGGGAAGCTCGCAAATTGGTGAGCTCCGCATACACCGCATCCGCGACGGTAACGGTGTTGGTGCCGCGCTGACGAAAAATATTGATCAGTACCGCGGGCTTGCCGTTGGCGGTCACAATCGTGTAGACGGGTTTCGTCGCCGCTTCAACCGTGGCAATGTCGCCGATGTGCGTATCCCCTCCACCGGAGGTCGTCTTGACGGAAATCGCCGCGAGCCTCCTGCACGCTGTGGACTTGCCCGTCCACCAGATCGAGCGACAACTCGTTTTGGTCCGCGATCAGGCCCGGAGATTCCACCAGGTTGGTCCTCCGGATGGCGTCGATAATCTCGCTGACGGTGACGCCCGTCCGCAGCAACTTCACCGGGTCCGGCACCACGTGATATTCGGGCTCGGCTCCGCCCTGCACCATCGCTTCGGCGACACCCGCAACCCGATTCAGGCGAGGTTTCAGCCGGTAACTGGCCAGCTCCCAGAGCTTGGTCTGCGGAATCGTGTCGGAGGTAAGGCTGAAGCCGAGAATCGGGAAGCTGGAGAACGTCAAGCGATGCGCTTGGATTTTCACGCTTGGGGGCAGGGAGGATTGCACGCTCGAAATGGCCTCGCCGACCCGCGCCAGCGTCCTGAACATGTCGACATGCCAGTCGAAGGACAAATCGATTTCCGCGGAGCCTCGGCTGGTTATCGATCGCACCTCAGTCAAACCCTCGACGCTGCTTACGGAAGCTTCGATCGGCCTCGTGATACTCACCAGCATCTGGTTAATGGGCATAACGCCGTTGTCGACCGCGATCAGGACCCGGGGAAAGTCCGTGGTTGGAAAGACGGCTAGTGGGATGCTCAGGGCGGTGTATGCGCCCAGCGCGGCGAGAGCAACGATCAGCGTGATTACGGCTTTCGAATATCTCGCGATCCAGAATGGCCGTGGGCCGAGCGGTGTGGCATGGTCCGCATCAATCATGGAAGCGGCTTCCCGGTGGAATTTTCAGCCTCATTGTTGCCGGTGGGGGTCGGCTGGATTTTAGTGTCGTCCGGCAAACCGTATGCTGCGTTCGTGACGATTGACGCTCCAGCTTGAAGCCCCTGCGTAACCTGGGCCGCTCGCTGGTTCTGAATGCCAATTTTTACCGGCTGGAGGTGAACGGTGTTTTGGCTGTCCACGACCATGACTTCAGTCTCATTGTTTTGCCTAAAAACGGATGCGGAAGGGACCACGACGGCGTCCGGCACAGTCTTTGCCGTGATTGCCACGGTGGCGGAGCTGCCAGGCTCCAATTCGGAATTTGGATTGGCGGCCTCGACCCAGATTTCGCTCGTGGTGCTATTGGGATCGAGCGCGGGGCTAACCACCGACACCTTTCCTGAAATCGGGTGATCGACGCCGTCAACGCGAAGCGTAGCCGGGTCGCCTAGTTTCACTTGGGCGGCTTGATCCTGTGGAAGATGAACCTTGGCGATGACGTGCGACACGTTCATGACCGTAATCAACGGCGTGCCGACCGGGGGAATGTCGCCCTCGTGCAGATTCCTGAAGGCCACCACGCCGTCGATCGGGCTACGAATCCTGGAATATTGCAAGGCGGCCCTGGCAGCCGACAGTTTCGCGCCGGCCGTATCCAGTCGCGCTTTCGCTGACTTTTCAGTCTGTTCGGAGGTAATCGATTTCAAAGTTTTGAGATGCGCTGCGGCCGCCTGGTATTGCGTTTTGGCCGAAGTCAGACCGACGGCGGCGACATCCACTTGCCGTTTCGCCATGGCTCCTTGCGAGTAGAGGATTACCCGGCTGTTGTACAACTTTTGTTGCGCCGCCAGGTTTGCACTGGCGTTAGTCAGGTCCGATTCGGCTTTCTGTAGCTGCTCCGGCAAACTTCCGGAAACGGTGGTCGCGTAATTCGCCTCGGCCTGTTCGTACGCGCCCTGCGCTTCGCCCAGAGCCGAGATGAGGTCGCGGTTTTCCAGCACCGCCAGAAGCTGCCCTTTCCGCACGCGCTGCCCTCGCTGGACCAGGAACTCGCGAATGGGCGATGCAATTTTCGGGGCCAGATCGGCCTCGCGGTGGGGGAATAATTCAGCTTCTGCCGATACGATCTCGGATATGGGTTCGCGTTGAGCCCGGGCAACCTCTACTGAGGGGAGCGTGACCTTCGGCGTCGAGTGGGTTCCGCAGCCCCCCAGAACGGATGCGATAGCGGTCAAAACAAAGTTCCGGAGAGCACGGGTTGAGCCCTTATTCATCTTCATACCGATTTACGTTCTGCCACCGCGCACGCGTTTCCTTGAGAATCTACTCCCGGGCGTCGGGCACAGCTTCGCGAAAAGGGATTAGCCCGCTGGCGTTTCCCTTCCGGGGTTGGACCACTTAATTATGAGAGACGGCTTGTTAACTCCGAATCGGGGGAAATTTGTAAACATCTCCTGAGAAGACTGTACGACTGAAGCTGTGCGGTCCGCTCCGGCGTCTACGGAAAGCCAGGCCGGGTCCTGGATCTGAGAAACGAAGCGATTGGTGCCGCCACAGCATGCTCGTTCGATGATGGAAGACGCGACTGCGTTCAGCGCATGAGCAGCAGCATTCCTCCGTACGCGGCTATGCCGAATGCGAACCACGCTACGTAGTCTCCCACGCGGCCGCTCTGCAGCGTTCGAAGCGGCACTACAAGTTTCGCCAGGGCCGCTCCGGTCGGTTGGGCGAATTTCAGTTTTTTCGATTTGGGGAACAGCGCGGCCGCGGCGATTGCCAACATGGCCAGCACGACCGCAACCTGGCTCCAGGACAGGAGGAGTTGTTCGGATTCGGCCTGCGGCACATTTTCATTTCTGCCATCGAGTACCGCGGCTTGGTAGATGTGTCCGGACTCGAATTCGAAAGCGAAGCGTTCTGCCATCGAGCGGCCCCGCACGGGAACGGCGATCAAGGCGGCTCCCAGAAGCAGTGCCGCCATTGGCGCCCACATGAAGACAGGGACTCGCCGGTGTTCGCCGTGCGTTTCGGCTTCCATGTGAATATGGGGCGCGCCGCGGGCCGTAATTGCGCGTCCCTGGCCCCATCCGAAAAAAGCCCGCGCCGTGAATCTCAACACAGCCGCGGCGGTAAAGGCTTCGGCAAAAGTGGAAATTCCGAATAGCCAGCCGAAATGCAACGCCGCGCTGGAACGGTCGATCATTTTCTGGCCGAAGAAGGTGGCAAAAGGCGGAAGGTCCGCCAGTCCCCACGCGCCGATCAACATCATCACGCCGATCGGCAGAATCTGGCGCGCCTCGCCGTTGAGATCATACTCATCCACGCTGCGAAAGCGATGCAGCAGAATACCCGCGCCAATGAATAAGCTGGCCTTGATCATCGCGTGCCCGACAACGTAAACGGCAGTTCCGGCCAGGGCGCGCGGGTCAAGCAGCGCAAATCCGATCAGCATCAGGCCCACGTGGCTGATCGTCGAAAAGGCCAGCAACCGTTTCAAGTGCCTTTGGCCGAAGCAGTACAACGCCGCGAGCACAGCGGTCGCCGAGCCTGCCAGCAGAAACACGGAGCGAACGGGTCCCTCCGCGAACTGCGAACTGCCCGCGAACACCAGCCAATAAATACGCGCGATGGCGTATAGCCCCAGTTCCACCATGACTCCCGAAAACAGGATGCATACCGGGGTTGGCGCCACGGCGTGAGCGTCCGCTAGCCAGAAGTGGAAAGGGAATACCGCGGACTTCACCAGGAATCCCGCAATGACGAACAGAAAAGCCACACTCGCAAATTGCCCGCCCGGCGGGTTTGACGCCAGCGTCTTGCCCACCTCGGCCATGTTCAGCGAACCAGTGAAGGCGTAAAGAAGCGCCACGCCGGCAAGCGACAGGAACGCTCCCACCGTGTTGGTCACCGCAAAATTCAGCGCGCCCTGCAACGGACGGCTTTCTTCCGATTTGTAGCCGCAAAGGGCCACCGCAGCCGCGGTCATCAGCTCAAACCACACAAATAAATCGAAAAGATCGCCCGTGAGGCAGAAGCCGCACATCGCCGCAAGAAATGTCAGCATCAGGATGTGATACAGCGCCTTGACCGATTCGAAGTAGCTCCAGGAAAACGTGAAAGATGCCAGCACCAGAAGAGAAACAAGGGACGCCAACCCGGCGCCATAGGGATCAATCATGAAACAAATTCCCACCGGAAAATGGGAGTGGGCGGCGGGCTGCCAGCCACCGAACCAGTAGACGATTACGCCGCTTGACGATGCGATGGTCAGGAGACAGCAGATCGCCAGCACCGTTCCGGTGGTAGCCAGAGCGATTAGATCCAGCGCGCGGCGCGGAAGAAACGCGCCGATTCCCGCCAGAGCAGCCGCCACGGCCAGCGGAATTACGACGGGAAGCGGCGCCATCGGCATGCTCGGCTAACCTCGCATCACGTCGACTTCGTTGGGACCGGTGGTGCCGGTGTTGCGGTGAATCTTCACCGTAATTGCCAGCAGCAACGCGACCACGGTGGCTTCCACCACCACATCGGTCAGCATCAATGCCTGAACGATGGGATCGACCGCGGCGCTGCCGGGCAGCACGCCATCGGTGAAAATGGGAGCCGGCAAACCGGGGCGGTAGCCGATCACCGCCAGGAGCACGTAGGTGGAGGCCTGCACGACGGTCAGAGACAGACACAAATGCACCAGATGGCGGCTGGTGACGATTCCATACAGGCCAATCAAAAAGAGCCACACGGCGACGCCGTATCCCACGGCATTGACGGCAACGTTGCGAACCAGGTCGTCCACTAGTTCTCACCGCCCGGCGCCAGGTTTTCCTGCAGAAACGCATACAAAAGCAAAATAAATCCGGCCGCGACTTCCACTCCGGTGGCGGCGCTGATCAGCGCGATGGTGCCTCCGCTGGTCAGTTCGTGGGCTTTTCCCAGCGGCAGGATGTCCGTCAGGAACGGCAGGCCCCAGAACCAGCTGAGCGCTCCAATGAGCAGGAATCCTCCGGCGCCTGCAGCTTCCAGCGCTTCAATCAGACGGTGCGAAAGGACGTTTCGAAAGACCGCAAAGCTTTCTCCAAGGTAAAGAATCAGCGCTGCCGATGCCAAGATCACACCTCCCTGGAAGCCGCCGCCGGGGGTAAGCTGTCCGTGGGTGATGACGTAAATTCCAAAAACGACCTTCGGGGCAATCATGGAACGAATCCAGAGCCGCGTGGCGTCGCTCGGACCGATGTCGCGCCAGCGCTCGGCGGCGTCAGCCAGCAGTTCATCTTTGTGCTCTTCAGCCATGCGAAGGAGCACCAGGGAACCGAGGACGGAGACGAATAGGATGAACACCTCGCCCACGGTGTCGAATCCGCGGTAATCGAAGTTCACGGCGGTGACCGCGTCGGTGATATTGCGTTCTGCGAACGAGCGCGAGTTGATCTGTTGCGCGTAGCGGTTCCGAAGATCGGTGGGTTGCGCAACGCCGCGAAGTCCCAGGCAGAACAAAATGGCGATTCCGAGAGCGCCCAGGGAGAACAGGGACATTCGCCACGTCGCGCTCATTTTTCTCCCTTCCGGCTGTGCCTGGCTTCGCGGTCCAGCAACTGCGCGTCGCGCCGAAGTTTCGCCAGGGCCAGCAAGACCATCAGCGGAAGTCCGACGGCGCCAACCACAATCTGCGATAGGGCAACGTCCGGCGCTTGAAAGACCAGGAACATCAGCGCCAGGATCAATCCGAACAGGCTGACGACGATGGGCTGGTGCGCGACGTCTCGCGTGAAAACCACAATCGTGCCGCTGATCGCCACCAAGGCCAGAACCGCCATCTGAATCAGGTTCATTGCGGTTATGACGACCCGGTGGGATTTTCGCCGGTGATAGGCGGAATTGATTCTTCGGGCTGAGGCGCAAGATGCCCGGCCTGGCGAATGCGAATGGCCCGAGCCGTCGAGTGGCTTAAGATCGCGTTCATTAAAAATAGGATTAAGCCAATCAAAGTGGCCTTCAGTCGGGCCTGCCACGATGGGTCGTCGAGCCAGACCGCGAGGACAATCAAGCCTATGCTGAAGGAGGTCACAGGAGAGGTAAAGTGCAGCCGTTCGAGCGCGTCCTTCATAATTCCCAGCCCGAGCGAACAAGCAATCGCCAGCGCCACAGCCGTGCCTACCAAAACGCATGCCAGCACAGGGTGATGCATCACAGCCACCGCTGAACGAATCTTGCGAAGACCATGCCCCCTCCGAACGAGAGGAATGCCAGGGTGAGCGGAAGGTCGTAGAACGAGGGACGGTGCAGACCCTCCGCCAGCAGAACCATTTCGATGGTCACGATGCAGCTTGCGAATTCCAGCGCCGCAAGCCTGTCTTCCGTGCCTTTCGAGGCCGCCACGTACAGACATGGCAAAAGAGCGAGCAATAAGGCCAAAGCGGACCAGAGCCAGTAGTTCATGTCGGTCAAGATTGGTGTCCCGGACGAGCGCCGAGTGCGGTCATGAACTTTGGAAGCGGCCTCGGTATTACCGTGTGAAAAAAAAGCTGTTGCGGGTCGTCCGTAATTCCCAGAACCAGGGTATTCGGCGTCAACGTCAGGAACGTGATCGCCAGGGCTCGCCGAGCCCTCGAGACGGAGTTATCGCCTCCGAAGCGGAAGCGCACCGACACAATTCCGCCGGAAAGTTTCTGGCCCATCAGCTGACGCTTGACGGCCACAAGCAGCGTCCATGTGTCGGAAAATAGGATCTTGGGGATGTGCAGCGTCTGCACCAAATATCGAGGCCGGATGCGGAAGCTTTGACGGGCCCTGGTGGCGTATAGCGCGGCCAGATAGGTGCCGATGGCGGCGGCCGACCCTCCTAACAGTAGTTCGCGAACGCCAGCGCTATCCGCGAACGTGACCCACAAAATCAACTGAGAGAGCCAGGTAAGGGCGAAGAACAAGGGAGACCAAGGACTGCCGCTTCTGCGTCGAATCCGCATCGTTCGCTCTCATGAACTTCCGCTTGCTAGCTGCGATCACCATCTTCAAAGCAGCAAGATCGGGCGTCCATACATGAAAATTTGTACTTCCGGCCATGAATTGCCTTGGCAACCGGTTGGATAAGAAGCGTCTACCGAGCTTGTGGACGGAATCAACGCCGCCGCGCTTTGACGACGGTGCAGCGCGGTGACGCAGGTCACGCCCAGGGGTAGAAGGCGTCACATACGAGAGTTTTAGTTTGTGACAAGTTATAGCAGGACTTGAGGTTCCAGCTTATGACCATGTTCGCCGCCAGCAAACAGAACGGCTTGACGGGTGCGCTAACGGATCCCGTTGGCATCTATTGGCACCGGGAACTGCCTCCGCCGGAGGCTGAACCCATGAGTGAACACGTGGTCGAAGCAAACAGCGCGCGAGTCTCCGGCACGCTGGCTCATCGTGATGAATTGTGGGACCGGTACTATAAAGATCTCATGGCCCAAGCGCGTGCGCGTCTCGAACAAGAGGTTCTACGGCTCGGAGGAAACTGTGCGCACGTTTTGAATGAGACCGTCGACAGCCGGCACGATGACGTGAGCGGTGAGAGCTGGTTGCACGGCCGCTATACTTTCATGCTCTACCGTCGCTCCGGTCATTAAGAGTCTGTGCGAGAACTCTGTTTTGGATCACGTAGCGCCCGCTTTCAGGCGGCATCTGCTTGGTTACAAAGTGTCTGCCTGAAGGCGGACGCACAAAAGGTGCCGTATGTGAGTTCTCACACAGACTCATGAAGCCGTCTGCACCCGAGGGCTGGACCTGGCTGGTCGCCTGATCGCGTCCAAGATAGCGGCGGATTATGGAAATTCGAAAACCGTTTAGTTTTACATTGAATGAACGCCAGCCCGAGCTTAATCGGGGAATATCATGCGCACAATCGCCAGACCCATAACCGCTGTCGCGATCCAGCCAAGGATGACGATCGGCCGGCTCGCAGTGAAATCGCCCATCACAGCTTTCTTCGAAACCAGGATGATGATGACAACCATGAGAGGCACGGCGACGACCCCATTGATCACGGCGCTCCAGAACAAGGCCCTCATGGGACTGATGGGCGAATATTGAATGACGAGCGCAGCAAGCACGCTTACGGCTATAACGCCGTAAAAGCCCCGGGCGTCGGTTGCTTTGCGTTCCAGGCCCCAAGTCCAGTCCATCGCTTCGCAAAGTGCGTATCCGGCCGAGCCCGCGAGGACCGGAACACCAATCAAGCCGACACCCAGTATGCCGAGTGCGAACAGTATGTAGGCAGAATCGCCCGCCAACGGCCGAAGCGCGCTGGCTGCCTGCGCCGCGGTATTAATATTCGTGACTCCGGCGACGTGCAGGGTAAGGCCCGTCGCCAGGATGATGAAGTAGGAAGCGAGATCGGAATAGAACATTCCGCTCCAGGTGTCCCATCGAATGCGGCTGAGCTCGGCGCCGGCGGTGCGTGGGTCGCGGATGAGCGGTTCGGTCCCGGGGGTTTCCCGCATGTCCTCGACCTCTTCGGATGCCTGCCAGAAGAAGAGGTAGGGGCTGATGGTTGTGCCGAAGACGCCGACGATCACCGCCGCGGCGGTCGAGTCCATGGCGAACTTCGGCCAAACCGTCCGCAGTGCTACCTGGCCCCAGGGAACGTGAACGGTGAACAACACCGCAGCGTAGGCGAGCAGAGACAGCGTCAGCCATTTTAGATAGAGAACGTAACGGTGATACGGAACGAAGACCTGCAGCAGCAAGGTCCCAAACACGAAGACCACCGTCATGAGATGCCGGTTGACGCCGGTAACCAGTCCTGCGACTTCGCCCATGGCAGCGACATCCGCGGCAATGTTCAGTGTGTTGGCGATCAGCAGCAAAAGTACAACACTCTTCAGCACGGCAGGCGAAAAGGCGGCCTTAATGTTGGCCGCGAGTCCCTTGCCCGTAACCCGCCCGATGTTCGCGCACATTGACTGAATCGCGGCCATTAGAGGGAAGGCCAGCGGCATCGTCCAGAGCATGTTCAGGCCGAATTGCGCGCCTGCCTGGGAGTACGTGGCTATGCCACTGGGATCGTCGTCGGCCACGCCGGTGATGAGCCCTGGGCCGAGCCGCGAAAGCGGGTGCAGCTTGAGGCGGCCCCAAAGAACCTGCAGGATGTTCGAACGACGCGGTGCGCGGTCTGCCTTATTCAACTTGGGATCGTCGATTTCCACATTTTGCTTGCTCATAGGGCTTTCGGCACACTATCGGCACGCCGATTTTGCAAACGGAAGTTCGCGAACGAAGTCCTAAAATCCGTATGGCTAACCAGTAGCTTATACGCAAGGCTAAGAATACCCCTCACGCGGGGGTCTCTCTCGGTGATGCATTCCGTAAATGTCATATCAGCAACGATCCCGTGGAAGGAGCACCGGCAATGATCGATGTCACGGCGGGATATGACGAAGCGCTCCCCGGACTCAGCGCAGCGAAGATACAGATAGAGAGTAGCTTTAGGAGCGCGAGATGCCGGCCGATCGACACCGAAAGGGAATTACGCGAGCCAAGACGCGGTGCTGTCACGTGAAGAAGCTTATATGCTGAAAACAGGGATGCGTGACTCCCGGATAATTCCGTAAGCGGTGTTTCCAAACCGGCGGGCGAGCGAGCGGCATCCCACGACCAGCAGGTCTGCGGTGGTTTCCTTAGCTGCCTGTGCCATGACCTTGGGAACGTCTCCGCTGCCGATGAATACTTCAGCATTCGTGCCGACTTCTCGCTGAATCTTAGCCATCTGATTCCTGGCGCCATTTACGAGTTCCTGCTTCATGTCAGCCACCACGTAATTCCCGCCGGGGCCGTAGATTTCGACGCCCGGGGTGACGTGGGCCAGGGTCAGTTTTGCCCCGAAATCGTGGGCCAGATTTCGCGCCCATTGGATGGTTTTCGAGCTATGAGAACTGAAATCAACGGCGCAAAGGATATTGCGAATGGCGAAAGCCTTGCCGGGCGTTTCTTCCACGAGGGCGCCGGCCCACACCGGGCATTCACCGTTGTGAAGAACCTGCGCTGTTACCGAACCGATCAGAAAGCTTTCAAAAGTTCCGTATCCGTGGGTTGGCATGACGATCAGATCGATTTTTCTGTCCGCAGCCGTGCGCACGATTTCGCGCGGGGGATCGCCCTTAACCAGGAGGTATCGAACCGGGATGCCAGTAAGTTCGGATCCCAGGGATTGTTGCAATTTTTGTTGCTCATTAGCGACGTCCTGTTCGATCTGCTCACGAGCCGTGTTGTCGCGGGACATGTAGGTAAACGGCCGCACAACATTGAGCAACAGGATTTCGGCATGGAAGTGATGGGCAAGCGCCAGAGCCTGGCGCACGACGGAAACGGGCAACTCCGCGTCATCGAGATCTAGCGGCAGGAGAATTTTTTTGATTTTCAGAACCGGTGCCGCAACCGTTTCGGGCCGGCTGGCCGGTACTGAATCTGGTGGAAGCATATTCGCAGCCCTCCCATTAAGGAACGTGGACTGTGCAATTTGCTAAACAATCGCAGTGTGCGCCAGCGCGCCGCTGCGCTGCTCGGCCGCAGCGACCCGGAAAGCGGTTTTAATCGCCGTGTCGGGATTGAGGGAAATCGAATCAATCCCCTGCGTCACGAGCCACTCGGCAAATTCTGGAAAATCCGACGGCGCTTGTCCACAGATTCCTATGGGCTTTTTGGCTTCCCGCGCGGAGCGGATGGCGCTGGCGATCATTCTGCGGACCGCGGCATTGTTTTCGTCGAACAGGTGCGCCACCGTGGCCGAGTCGCGATCGAGCCCCAGCGTCAGCTGCGTCAGATCGTTCGAACCAATGGAGTAGCCGTCAAATATTTTCAGGAACTCGTCGGCCAGAATGACATTGGCGGGAATTTCGCACATGGCATACACCTCCAGCCCGTTGTCGCCCTGACGCAGGCCGTTGAGGTCCATCTGGGCGATGACTTTTCTGCCCTCATCCACCGTACGGCAGAAGGGAATCATCACCTTCAGATTGGTGAGACCCATGATGTCACGGACACGCGAGAGCGCCGCGCATTCCAGCGCAAAGCCCGGAGAATAACGAGGATCGTAATAGCGGGACGCTCCGCGGAATCCGATCATGGGGTTTTCTTCCCTGGGTTCGAATTCTTCGCCTCCCAGCAGGCGCGCGTATTCGTTGGTCTTGAAGTCGCTCATCCGGACGATGACTGGTTTTGGATAGAAGGCCGCGGCAATCCGGGCTACGCCCTCGCTCAGGCGGCGGATGAAAAATTCATGCGGGTCTTCTCCGGCAATCCGCGTTCGAATCTCATTAACCGCCTTCGGGTCTTTCAGGTTGGGGAAAAGCGCCAGAGCCATGGGGTGAATCCCGATGTGGCTGGTGACGATAAATTCGATTCGGGCCAGGCCTACGCCCGCGTTGGGAATCGCGGCCAAATGAAATGCCTGGCCCGGATCACCGAGGATCAGCATCACTTTGGTGCGAGTTTCCGGAATTTTGCTCGCTTCCACTTTTTCGATTTCAAATGGGAGACGCCCATCGTACACGTGGCCCTCGCTGCCTTCCGAGCAGCAGACCGTTACGTCTTTGCCGGTGGACAGAACGCGCGTGGCGTTGCCTGTGCCCACGATGCAGGGAATCCCGAACTCCCGGGAAACGATGGCGGCATGCGCCGTCCGGCCACCTTGATCGGTCACGATCGCCGAAACACGGCGCATTACCGGCTCCCAGTCCGGGTCTGTATTTTGTGCGATGAGCACCTCGCCGGGCTGAACTTGCTGCAATTTGCTCACGTCGGTGACTACGTGCGCGCGGCCCACGCCAATCTTTTCGCCTACTGCCTGTCCGGTCACCAGAGGCAACCCGGGTTTTGCCTTCAGGTGGAAAACGTCGGCGGTGGCCTCAAGCTTCTTCGACGAATGAACCGTTTCCGGCCGGGCTTGCACGATAAACAATTCGCCTGTCAGACCGTCCTTGGCCCATTCGATATCCATGGGCTGCAAATGCTTGGCGAGCTCCGAGTAGTGTTCCTCGATAAGGCTCGCCCACCGCGCCAGCTGCAGGACTTCGCGATCGGTCAGGCAATAACGCGCCCGGTCCGGCGCGGATGTGGCTTCGCTGCGGGTAGAACGCGTACTCGTGGCGTACACGAGGCGGACTTCTTTGGAACCTAATTGCCGGCTGACTACAGAATCGAATCCTTGGCGCAACGTCGGCTTGAAGACGATCCATTCATCGGGCGTGACGACGCCCTGAACGACCAGCTCTCCCAGTCCGTAGGACCCGGTGATCGTGACGACATCGCGGAAGCCGGACTCGGTGTCCAGCGTAAAAATCACGCCTGAGGAAGCCAGATCGGATCTCACCATCGGCATCACGCCAACCGAGAGGGCTACTTTCAGGGGAGGATAACCTTGGCGCGCGCGATAGCTGATGCCTCTGTCGGTGAAGAGAGAAGCGAAGCATTGGTGCACAGCGTGAAAAAGGGCCAGCTCGCCGCGCACGTTGAGAAACGTCTCGGCGGCGCCCGCGAAGGACGCTTCGGGCAAATCCTCGGCGCTGGCCGAGGATCGCACAGCCATTTCCGCTTCACGGCCGATGCGCGCGACAAGCGCCCGGTAGGAATCGCGGATTGCTGAAACAAGCACATCGGGCAACGGCGTTTGCAGGATCTGGGTACGGGCTTCCTGGCCCTTGAGCGCGAGCTGTTCCAGATTTTCTGGATCGAGGTTCGCGAAAATTTTCTCCAGCTTGCCGCGCAGCCCCTGTTCTTCGAGGAGCCGCCAGTAGGCGGCGGTGGTTAGAGCGAAACCATCGAGCACGCCGACGCCCTTGGGCTTCAGAGCGCTGAATAGTTCCCCCAGGGACGCGTTTTTGCCCCCGACCAGCGCCACGTCCATGTTGCGAATCTCGGAAAAATCTATGGCAAATTTTGATTTCATGATGTCACCTAGCCGAGCGGCGCGATCGCTGGAAAATCCATGCTGCCCTCAAATTCCGCTTGGCCGCTAACGTTACCAGCGAATTCATCTTCCCTCCTGCCAGCCCGAGAGTATATGCAGCTTGACGCCTGCGGCTGTGATCCAGATCACGACATTTCCTCAGGGCCGATAGGAGGCTGCGGGGGCAGCGGAACCCAAGATCCATTTTTGTGGGCTTGGCGGTCCGCCGTGGACGTTTGTCACAAAGATTTGTGATGACAGTCACAAATGATGAAAATTACCAGTGATAAACGGGGCGTCTTTCATGAGAAAATACGAGCTTGCGCGCACGGCGCGCGCAAGTCAGGCATCCGCGGAGGAATCACCGTGAACTGGAAAAAACTTGCTCCGTATGTATTGGGAGTGTTGATTTTGCTGTTCGGCGTTTCCGCCGTCTCAAGAGCAGGCGAAGCGCCGGCGCAGCCCGAGGCGACCTATCGATTGCGGCTTTACCACCTTCACACTAACGAGCGCATCGATGTGGTGTACCGGGTGGGCGACATGTACATACATTCCGCGATCGATCAGCTGGACCGGTTTCTGCGCGACCATCGCACCGGCGACGTGATTCAACTGGACCAGCGCGTGTTTGACTTGCTTCACGATTTGACGGCTGCCGTCGGGCGGCCCGACTCTGAGATCGATATCATTTGCGGTTATCGCACTCCCTGGAGTAACAATTTCCTTCGCCGCACGACGCCGGGCGTGGCCGAGCACAGCCTGCACATGCAGGGAGAAGCCATCGATATCCGCATCCCGGGCGTTTCAATTTCCAAACTGCGGGATGTTGCGCTCACGCTTCATCGCGGAGGAGTAGGCTATTATCCCGAATCCCGGTTTGTGCACGTGGATGTGGGCCGCGTTCGCCACTGGTGAGTCTTTTATCGCGTATTGGGCTTCGTCGAAGTTCTGCTATAGGGAAGACCTTGCGCTAACGCACGTTCCAGGACCGCATCCAAGCCGTAGATGTCGTCAAAAAAGCGCTCCTCGCCTCCTTCTAGAATCACAGCCGTGCTATACAGGATCAGCACTGGAATCGGATTTTTAAGTTGGACTGCGACCGGCTGATCGCCGTTCATGGCGGCTCGGATGCGTTCATCGGTCCAATCCGGGATATCGCGAAGCACCCAATTGGCGAGCTTGACGGGATCTTCGACGCGGATGCAGCCGTGGCTGAAATCCCGCCGGGACCGGGAGAATAACTGCTGGACCGGCGTTCCGTGCATGTAGATTCCGTACTCGTTGGGAAACTCAAATTTTACCAGGCCCAGGGCGTTCTCCGGACCGGGTGTTTGCCGGATTCGTAAATTCCCGGAGCGGAGTTGCGCTTCGATGTCCTCGCTCACCACGCCTTCGCTGACGACTCGCTCGTTCGTGTCCACGATTTCATAGCTATTCTTCGCAAGGTAGGAAGGATTCTTTTCAAGATGCGGAATCAACTCGGCATCGACGATGCTTTGCGGGACATTCCAGTAAGGGCGAAAAATCACCGACTGGATCTCGTTCGCGAACACCGGCGTCTGGTGTCCGTAGGCTTTTCCGACAACCACGTTCATGGTGAAGATGGTGCGGTATTCATCGTTGACGACGTAGAGGCGGAATTCGGGAATATTCACCACGATCGGAGGCCGCTTGAATTGGTGCGGCAGCCATCGCATGCGTTCCATTGCCAGCTCGAGTTGCGTGACCCGCCGGCTCAGGGGAATGTTCATTTTCTTTATGGTGGGCGCGTCGAGGATGCCGGAGGATCTGAGCCCGTGACGCTCTTGGAAGTTTCTGACGGCGTCGACCAATGCGCCTTGATACCTTCCGTTCGTATCGGTCTGCTCATGCTTCTCCGGAAGATCGCCTACAAGCGCCAGGAATTTCGCCAATTGGGGCGCGCCTGCGTATGTGTCTCCCGGCTTTACGGCATGAGGAGGCAGCGGAAGAGGCTCATTATCGGCGAGGCGGGCGAGTTTCCGGTATTTTTTCAGTGCGGATTCCGTCCGGCGATAAATCGGAAAAGGGGGCTCGACGGTTTCGAGCACAGCGGCAACATTTGTTGCGGGGACAAGTTTCTCCGTCAAAAAATCGGATAGATCGAATTGCTGGCGTCCGATGTCAAGATTAACGTGATACAAGCGAGGATTGACTCGTCCGATGTGCAGATCGGAGACGTACCGCATCGTGGCTACCGTGAGGGCCAGATCGAATTTGACGAGTTCCGGCTCCGGGACTTTCGTCGCGCGCTCGAACTGCGCGAGGCGCGCATCCCACTTCGGACCGTCATAATCGTCCGGCCTGAGGCCCTTGTCCTCCGCGCTTTTTAGCGCTTGGATGATCTCGCGAGCCTGGGAGGTCGGCTTCCCCTCGGCGATCCACGGAAGCGCCCCGTGGAATACAGTATAAAATTCTTTGACCTCTTTCTGTTTGCTCGCGAAATTTGGCCAATAAAGATCGGGCATCTCCGCGGAATCGATGGCCGCATTCCGTATATTTCTGCCGTCGGGCGAGAGAACCTGCGGAGCCCGCGCGGCGCTGGAAGAAGTGGAGCTGAGCGTAGTGCTTTCCCCGTAGGCTTGCTCGTGTGCTATTCCCACGCCTTGGGGCACGAGAAGCAGCAGTCCCAGCAAAGCCAGTATTCGAGGATGATGACCAGGTTTCACGCTTGCTCCGCGCCAGCAACTAAGCCAGCATACTGTTGAACAACCAAGCCTATCTCGAACGTGCATCCAGTTCGGTGATTCGAATCACATGTTTCCCTAGTCGGTGGGCGGCACGACTTTTAGTGGCTGCGGAAGGCTTAATTTATTTGCCATTTATTTGTCATTCCAAGGGCCGTGGTTGCCCGAGGAGTCTCTCCGTACTGAAGTCCGCAGTGGCCGGATCGGCGATTTAGGAGCTCAGCCGTAGAATGGGTTGAGAGTCGTGAGACGCCGCCGCCAAATCGCAGCATTCATTCTTGCGGGCGGCGCAAGCTCGCGCATGGGACGGAACAAATGCCTGCTGGACTTCGGTGGCGTACCTCTGATCGTTCGTACCGCGCGCCTGATTGAGCCGCTGGTGGCTGAAGTGACGGTGGTTGGATCACCGAGCCAGTATGCGGCACTGGGCCTCCGCGCGATCGCAGATCAAGAGGGCGCCCGACGCGGGTCGAAGGACGTTCGGCGGGGGCCGCTGGCTGGAATCGCCGCGGCTTTGAATGCCACGCGCTCGCCTTGGAACTTGATTGTCGCCTGCGATCTGCCGTATCTGTCGAGAGATTGGCTCGACTGGCTGCTCGCACGAACGGGTGGCTCCCGCGCGCAAATCGTGATTCCGCAGTCCGGCCGCGGACTGGAACCGCTGGCCGCCGTTTACCGGCGTGAATGCGGAGCGGCTATCGCGAGAGACCTCGCTCGGGGCAAGCGAAAAGTTACCGAGGTTCTTGAAGCGTTTCGCATGGACATTGTCCACCCGCACGAGTGGCGGCATGTCGATCCGCGCGCGCAAGTCTTGACAAATATGAATACTCCTGGAGATTATGACCAGGCCCGGGACTCGTGGGATGTCGAGTGAGTCGAGCGGGACGGGCACAGACTCGCTTTTTTCATGTCTAAATCCAAAAAAAGGCCGGCTAAAGCCTCTTCTGCGGGTTTACTAAGGATCGCGCGGCTGCGCGATTTCGTCGTTGCGTTCACTAATTTGATTGAGACCGCTGGCGGCGAGCCGGACGTCCTGCGCGAGGGATCGCGCCTGGTGAAAGAACTGATCGCGGCCGATGACTGGCTTCCAGCGCGATATGCCGAGCCGTCGAGGGCCGGGTATCGACAATATTTATTGCACGCGGATTCGCGCGAGCGGTTTTCGGTGGTGAGCTTTGTCTGGGGGCCCGGACAGAAGTCTCCGATCCATGACCATACGGTGTGGGGAATCGTCGGCATCCTGCGCGGCGCGGAACTGGAGCAGAGCTACACGCGCGAAAACGACGGCCGCTTCGTGAAGCACGGCGGGCCGGCTCGGCTCGAGCAAGGTCAAGTGACCGCGGTTTCGCCGGCGATTGGCGATTTCCATCGCGTCTCGAACGCTTTGAAGGATCGGCCGTCCACCAGCATCCATGTCTACGGGGCCAATATTGGAGCTGTTCGCCGGTCGGTGTACGAGATGGATGGCACGAGCAGGACGTTCGTTTCCGGATATTCGAACACCGACTTGCCAAACCTGTGGGACCGTTCGAAGGATACATCGAGCGTCTGAATCCGCTGGAGACCCGTTGGCGGGATGTCGGTTATACGGCGCTATCCACCGGCGGGGTCGCCGGTCCGATCCTATTGCGGACTGTGACATAATTCGAAGGTGGCCGCGACGGAGACAGTTCTATCAAGACTGAGTGGCCATCTCCCGAGCCTCTCCCCAGGCCGGTCGCGCGAGCCCCATTTTTCCGCATGGCTGCTAAAGGTAGTTTCACTTCTCTGTATTTTCCCTTGGTTGTGCGCGACTTCGGCGCGCGGGACGGAATTGAGACCGGAGACGGCGGCTGCGTTCGATCGCTACGTCCGTGCGACCGAATCCCGGATGGACGATGACTCACGGCTCAACCAATTCCTGATCGTCGATGGGCTGCCCGAGGGGCAGCGCGCGCAGGCCTACGATCAGCTTCGGCGCGGGCAATCCTTTATTGAAGAATTGCACACTCAGGAGGATCATCACCCGATCCCGATTCCCAACGGCCTGATACACCACTGGGTGGGAGTGGCTTTCATCCCCAACGCTACGCTTGCCGAAACCATCGGCGTGCTCAGCGATTACGCCGATGAGCCCGCGATTTACAAACCTGATATTCGCCGCTCGAAACTGCTGGAGCAGGACGGAAATCATTCCAAGATTTTTCTTCAGTTCTACAGCAAGTCGATCATTACGGTCGTCCTGGATGCCTATTTCGATATCACCGACACCCAGGTCGGAGGCAACCGCCAGGAAAGCGCGTCGCGCTCGACGCGGATCGTGGAAGTTGTGGATCCGGGAACTCCCGACGAACACGAGCGCACCGACGGTAAAGATCACGGGTATATGTGGCGGCTCGATAGTTACTGGCGAATCGAAGAGAAGGACGGGGGAGTTTATATTCAAAACGAATCGATCACGCTGACCCGAACGGTTCCCGCGCTTCTCGCCTGGTTGATTGACCCATTGACGAAAAGTATTCCGCGCGACGTTCTTGCCCGCATGCTGGCCGATACGCGATCGGCCGTCCTAAAGACCGCCGCCCCGCCGAAGTAGACGCGGCCACTGTGGCGAGTCCGGGTTGTTTTGAGTCAGAAAGTTTCTGGAGCTCGGTTCCGCCTCCGGTTCTGAATTTGCGCGGGTCTCAATGGTTCATTGCCGCAAAGCGGTTTTTGACTGCCTCCGGACTTGCGGTGACGAGAAGATTTTTGGCGCCGCCGATGGCGATTTCGTCTCCGTCCAGCGCCAGTTCTTTCGTGGTCTCCGCGATAAACGCGTCGAGCGGCATCTGGTGGAGAGCGCCGGGCGGGGCCTTGGCGGCTCCGCCGAGTTCGGTCGCCACGTAGGGTGGGATCAGTTCGATGACTTTAACGCTCGTGTCTCTCAATTGATGCCGCAGCGAAAGAGAGAAGGCGTGCACCGCGGCTTTCGTCGCGCAGTAAACGGGGAAAACCGCCAGAGGGACAAACGCCAGCCCCGAGGAAACATTCAGCAGCGTCGCTCCGTTTTTCTGGTTCCTTAGGTGCGGGAGGAATTCCGCTGAGACGCGAATCAACCCAATCAGATTGGTCTGAATTTCCTGCAGCATGGCCGCATCGTCGATGGTTTTTCCGGCGGCGAAATCGTGTCTTCTCTGGACGCCGGCATTGTTGAAGACGCCGTTCAGGCCGGGAAAATCTTCGATGACTTTTTGCGCAGTGTTCCGAACAGAGCCGGCATCGGTGACGTCCAAAACGTAATGCCGCATTCCGGGATTGGCTGCGCAGGTGCTTCGCAAGCGATCTTCGCGGCGGCCGGCGATGATGACCTGGTTCCCCATCCGATGGAAAGCTTCCGCGAGTCCTTTTCCAATCCCGGAGGTGCCGCCGGTAATGAAAATCGTATTGGAGTGCATTTTCATGGAGTTCTCCCTATAATTCGTGCCGATTGCATTTCGTTGGCGCCGGCGAAACGGCACAACATTCTACAGCGCCTCGCGCGAGGAGATACAGAGCATGGCACGATGGCAGATTGCGGCAGTTTTTCTGTTGGTGTGCGTCGCGGCGCCTGTTCGCGCGCAGGAATCCGCGCCCTCAGCCCGCGCCGCTTACCAGCTGAAACCTTCGCCAAAGACCGTGACGTGGGGATTTTACGACGCGAAGACGCCTCCCGCGCTGCGGATCAAATCCGGCGACACGGTGGAAATTCGGACGCTGGTTACGGCCAGCCGCGAGCGGTTCGAGAGCGCAGGCCTGTGGCCGGACCGGGTCGAGCCGGCGTGGCGCGAGATTAACGAACAGGTGAAGGATCGTGGTCCGGGCATTCACATCTTGACCGGACCGGTCTATGTCGAAGGCGCGGAGCCGGGCGACGTCCTGGAAGTCCGCATCCAGAAAATTCGCCTGGCGATTCCTTATGCGCTGAACGTGTTTTCGCCGGGGCGCGGTTTTTTGCCGGAAGATTTTCCGTACGAGCGCGTAAAAGTGATTCCTCTGGATGAGAAACGCATGGTCGCGCAGTTCGCCGACGGCATCGAGATCCCGCTGCATCCGTTTTTCGGAAGCATGGGAGTGGCTCCGCCGGCGAGCTCCGGACGCATCAGCAGCGCTCCGCCGTGGGTGAACGCCGGGAATCTGGACAATAAGGAATTAGTCGCGGGAACGACTCTGTTCATTCCAATTCACGCTCCGGGCGCGCTGTTTCAGGCGGGCGACGGCCACGCCGGCCAGGGCGACGGAGAAGTGGATATTACGGCGATGGAAACTTCGCTGGTGGGCACGTTTCAGTTCGTGGTGCGCAAGGACATGCGCCTGCGCTGGCCGCGTGCCGAAACGCCCACGGAGTACATCACCATGGGACTAGACGAAGACCTCACCGCGGCCACCAAAATGGCGGTCCGCGAAATGATCGATTTTCTGGTGCAGGAGAAGCACATGACGCGCGACGACGCCTATATGCTGGCCAGCGTGGCGGCTGATCTGCACATCACCCAAGTTGTTGACGGCAACAAGGGCGTTCATATGATGATCGCGAAGTCGATCTTTACGGACAAAAAATGAGGATTCCCAGCCGATCGTCCGGGGCTTTGTAATTTTAGAATTCGCAGACGCGCGGCGTTCGGCTACGAGCATCCAGGCCCTGAGCCAAAATTTACTTCCCCGACGGAGCCGCAACGCAACGGCGCCGATTTCACTGCACCGGCACAAACTTCTGAATCCGTTTTCCGCCGGTGACTTCGCCGGTATAAAGATTTCCATGCGAATCCATGGTCGCGACGTGCAGCCAGTGGAACATTCCGCCGCTGTGGCCCATGCCGCCGAACCTTCCGGCAATGGCGCCGTCACCGCGATTCACGATCCAAACGACGTTGTTCATGATGTCGGAAACGAGCAGATATTTTTGCTGCGGGTCGGCGGAAAAGTCGATGGATCCGACCGAGCCGCGGTCCAAGGTCCTGTTGGCGATGAAAAACTCCTTCACGAACTTGCCTTGCTTGGTGAAGACCTGAATGCGGTCACCGCCGCGGTCGCAGACGTAGACCAGACCATCATGCGATATGCGGACACAATGGACCGGATTTCTGAATTGCTTGGCGGGAGGGCCGTCCGGATTATGCGGGGGAGCGGGATTGTTGTCGATCTGGTCGAGAGATTCGCCGTAGGCTCCCCAGCCGCGTTTGAACGCGCCGGTATCGGAATCCCAAACCACCACGCGCTTATTCACATAGCCATCGGCGATGTAGATTTCGTGGGCATCTTCGTCGAGGTCCGCGCCGGCCGGCTGGCCGGAGAGAATCGGCATCTGGTTATTCTGGGTTTTCGGATCGATGGCTTGCGCCTGGGCTTCGCCTAGACGCGAGATAAATTTCCCGTCGTTGGTGTAGCGCAGGAATCCGCCGGGGGTGCCCAGCCAGATCACGCCTTTCTTGTCCACGATAAGCGTATGCGTCCCGCTCCAGTGCGGATCGGTATCGAGACCGCCCCAGGCCTTCAGCAGATTGCCTTCGGCGTCAAATTCCAGGACTGCCGGAGGGCGCACGCAGCATTCCGCGCTGGGAGGATTCAGGGAAGCGTAATTTTCGGTGGGATCGGCATCGAAATCGGCGGGGCGCTGCAGAACCCAGATGTGATCGTCTTTGTCGACGTACATTCCGCTGACGTTCTCAAATGTCCATTTGTTGGGCAGCGGAAGTTTGGGCCAGGTGCTGTCATATTTGTACTTGGGGCCCTCCTGCGCCCTGATGGCGACACCGAAAGCGAATGCACACACGCAGCAGACGGCGGCAATCGATCGGCCTAGACGAATTAACTTTGAAGCGGACATTGGGCTTGCTCCTCGGGAGATTTCCCCCAGCATCAAATCATCACGGACGGATTCGCGGGACGCGCGCACTCGGCCGGATTGGATTTCTTCACTACTTCAGCTTGTCGGCATATTTCGCGATTCCGGCGAGGGCGCAGGCTTCGTCCTTTTCACTGCCGGGCGCGCCGCCGATCCCGATCGCGCCGATTACATCGTTGCCAGACTTGATTGCCACGCCGCCGGCCAGCGCAACTCTGTCCGGTCCAATATTGGGGATCTTTTGCGTTTCCCAGATCTTGACCTGATCGCTGGATTTTCCTTTGAATGTGAGGGCGGTGAAGGCCTTGCGACGAGCTGTGCCGGCGTTTTGAGGGCCGCTGCCGTCGTCGCGCAGCAGGACCTTGATGGCTCCGCTGGCGTCAATCACAACGATCGCCGGGTGATAGTTATGAGAGCGGCAATCGTCAAGCGCCGCCTGGGCAATGGCATGCGCCAGGTCCAGAGAAATCGCCTTTTGCATGATCACTTCCTGCGAGAGCAATGCGAGCGGGTTTGCGGCAAAAGCGATTATCGCAGCGGCGCACACAAAACATCGCTTGAGGTGCTGCAACATCCTTGTCCTCCTGTTATCGCGTTGAACTTCAGACTCGAGCCAGATTTGCCGTCGTCGAGGCCCGGATCAAACCTAATTCCGGGCAGCGCTCTATTTCGGCGCATTACTGCCGCCGGCTCGTTTAGAGACTGAATTTTCGTAGGCGCTCTCTTCCTGAATGGTGCAAAAAAACTCGGAGAAATCCCAAGTCGGCTCCAATTTGTGAAGCTTGGGCGGGTTGTTCCAGACTTTGGTATAGGCCTTGGGGTCGTCCAACGTCAGCGTCAGTTCCAGCGTGTCGTGGTTCAGCCGGCGGTAGCGCTCCGTCATGTGCATTTGCTCGCTGCGTGGATTGCCGTAGGAGTCGACCCAGGGCTGATCGTTCAAGCCGATTGTGTCAACCACAAACGTGTCGCCGTCCCATTTGCCAACTGAGTATCCCAGCCAGCTGGGCTTGGGATTTTCAGGCAGCGGCCGTCCATCGGTCCAGATGGTGCGCCAGACGTGATGCTCTTCGTAGAAGATAAAGACGCGCCCCGGAATCTGGACGACCTTATAGGGATTCGGATGAATGATGACTTTCGGAACTCCCTCCGGCTGGCAGCGGTAGACGGAAGGATCGTTTTCCTTTCCGGGGACGGCCCTGGGCCCGAGTTGAGGATAAGTGGTATCGAACCGCGCTTGCCCCCAAGGTGTGAGGGGCGGGCGCGCTTTTTCGTCGATGGCGCCGGGGCCGGGGTACTCCATCCACATTCCGGATAAGTCGTGAGAAAGGCCGGAAGAGGCGGGAGGCTCTTTGGACGGCGGCGCCTGCTCGTTATTTTGAGCGAGCAGGGACGGCGTAAACGCTAGCGCCACGATTAGCGCGGCCATCGACCCTGCGGAACGGTCTCGCATTTTGTGCTCCCGAATTGAGGCCTGAAGGAGCGCCTAGTCTGACTCATTTGACAGTCGGTGGTCCAGTGTGATTTGCTGTCACGAAAACTCATAGTTCCATGATCGGTTCGACGCGATCCGCGCGGAGAATTGTATGATGAAGGTAGCCGTGTGAATTCAGGGGGCGGCGGAATGAAGGTCTGTATGGCCGCTGTGGCGGCGGCAGGGAAACGAAATCGGTTCGTGGCTTCGGCCGTTCTCCTCGGAGCGCTGCTGATTTGGCCCGCGACGATGCGGGCTCAAGCCGCCAGCAAGACGGTCCCGGACAAGGTCCTGAATAAGGACCTGAACAACGCCGCGAAATCGGCAATCGCCGGGCGGGATTTGTCCGGCGTTTGGGTCGCGGAGGGTTCCGCAGGGCGATCACTCTTGCCGAGCGGGCAGCACGAACTTCCGATGACCGCGTGGGGCAAGGCGCATTTCGCAGCGCTAAATTCCGGAGACCATAAGAAAAAAAGTGCGGGCTCCGCGGTCGACGATCCACACCGGTTTTGCGATCCTCTTGGCGTGCCTCGCTCCGATCTCACCAGCCAGCCGATCGAAATCGTCGCGGCCGATGACGAAATTTATATTTTTTACCAGGAAGATCACAGCTGGCGGCAGATTTATATGGATGGACGTGCGATTCCCGAAACGCCGGACTCAGCATACCTGGGATACTCGGTTGGAAAATGGGATGGAGAAACTCTGGTGGTGGACACGGTCGGGCTGAACGATCTGACCTGGCTGGATGACGCGGGGCATCCGCATTCCGACTCGTTACACGTCGTGGAGCGATTACGGAAAACCGGGAGCGACACTCTTCAGGTGTCTTTGACGATCGAAGATCCCCGGGCCTACACGAAGACCTGGACGGCGGCGCGTAGAATTTTCAAATCAAAAAAAGGCTACGAGCTTGCCGAAGATTATTGCGTGGCGGCGGACAGCCTGGGAGCACGCAAAGCGGCAAGCTCCTCACAGTCGCCCGAGAAATAGATTCTTAAGCTTCCATGAGATCGACAACGTTAAATCCGAAAAGGAGATCACGATGAAATCGAACAAGACGACGAAAACCGGAACTACGAGGCGCGGCTTTATTTCTCAAACCGGTCTTTTGCTCGCGGGAACGGTGCTGGCCTCCTCGCGCGCGGAGGAATCGGCGGCCATGGAACCGCAAACGATGGGACCCCCGCCGCCTCAGGATGTCCCGACACTGCGCGCCGATCTCGCCACGGCAAATCACATCCTGTACGACCAAGGCGTCGTGGACGGCTACGGCCACGTTAGCGTGCGGCATCCAACCAATCCAGAACACTTTTTAATTTCCCGCTGGCTCGCGCCGGACATGGTTACGGAAAATGACATTCTGGAAGTGGATTTTGACTGCAAACCGGTGAGCGGCGAAAAGGCGCGCCTGTACAGCGAGGTCTACATTCACGGAGAAGTCTATCGCGGCAGGCCGGACGTCAAGGCGATCGTGCACACGCACGCTCCGGCGGTGATCCTGATGGGTATTTCCGGGGAGACCCTGATGCCGATGTATCAGATGACCGGGTACATGGGAGCGGGCGTTCCCGTGTTTGACATTCGGCAGGCCATCGGCAACACGAACATGCTCGTTTCCGATCCGGTTCGCGGCAAGGCCCTGGTCAAGGTTCTGGCGGATCATCCGGCGGTGCTGATGCGCGGCCACGGAGGGGTGGTCACCGGAAACTCACTGTACCAAGCGGTGGGGCGCAGCGTGTACATGAAGATCAATTCGGAACTTCAGGTGCAGGTCCTCGGCAAGAAAGTGGTGTTTCTGTCTCCGGAGGAGGCTGCACTTACGAGTAAGGTGGATTATCCGAAGGACTGGGAGATGTGGAAGAGGAAGGTGGCTGCGCAGCATGTGTGAGAGCGCGGGTGCGTCGTTTTGGCGTAGCAGGCTTGCGTCTGCTTACGTTTTTACATGTGGATGGGCTGACGTTTAAACCTGACAGGCTGAAGAGGCTGCGGGAAAAAAAATAAAATTTTGCCATTCCGAGGCGCGCCGAGGAATCTCTCATTTCCGGTGTTTAAACCAGAGAGAGATTCCTCGCTACGCTCGGTATGACAAACGGATCGGGCAACTTTTTTCAGGGTCTGTGAAGCCTGTCCTGCTGGTTTTGGGCGACTGATTTTTCGGAATCGGGTCGCAGGCGCACGTAGCCCACTTTGCCATACGGTTGCGCGCCGTACCAGATGCGGCCTTGGGCATCTTCAAACATGTCCCGGGTCCCGCGTTCGCCGTAGGGAGTCGGATATTCGATTACCTTTCCGGATTTGGGATCGAGCTTTCCGATGACGTCCGTATACATGGACGCGTACCAAAGATTGTCATTGTGATCGACGGTGATCCCGTACGGGGTGGGCATGGGGCCAGGCAGTTTGAATTCCTTGAAGGTTTGAGTTTTCGGATCGAAGCGCGTCAGGTTTCCGCCAAAGTAGTCGCCGAACCAAACCATCCCTTTCGAATCAATCTTCAGGCGGCGCGGTCTGGTGTCGGAACTTGGCGGCGTCCACTTGGTGATCTTGTTAGTCTTCACATCTATCTTGCCGATGCTGTGGTGATCCCTGGAATTGAATTCGGCGAACCAGACGTTGCCTTCCTTGTCCACGGCGATCCCATAGATATCGGGGACTTCCGGGAAGAAAGTAAATTTCTTGGTCTCGACATCGAATTTACTGAGCGGGCGGCCGGAACTCCAGATATTTCCTTGCAGGTCCACGACAGCGGTGTGCCGCCGCGGGTCTGAAGTCTGATCTCCGGAGGTGTAACGCAAGTTGGGCCACGGGGCATTGGGCTCCATTTCAACGGGCGGTGGGCCATCGTACGGTTGTTTGTAGACTTCAAACTTTTCCGTTCGCGTGTCGAACCTTGCCAAGGCGTTCTGTTTTTCAATCGTCAGCCACACCGAACCATCCGGCGTCGGCAGAATCTCGTGAATAAAGGGGCGCGTGGGGTCCGGGAGTCTCCAGGTGTGAAGTTCGCCGGTCGCGGGATTGAGTTTCGATAAGCCGCCGCCCATTTCCATCCAGATGTTGCCGTCTTTGTCCGGTTTGCCGGAGCCGGGACGATCCTTGGGCTCCCCGGTCAACTGATAATCGACGTACACGATATTCAGCGCGTCATCGGCGAAATAATCGTGCTCCTGCTTGACCTTTTGGTACTGCGGCAATTGAGACGGTGACGCAGGAGTTTCGGCATCGGGGCCAAAAACATTATTTAGGTAATCGGAAACCTTGCCCGCGATGTCCGGTGAAATATCGGCGACACCGACCTGGCGCATGTGGTCGATCGCTTCGAGCCAGCCCTCGCGGTCGCGTCCCATCACGCCGAGCCGGCTCATGGCATGGCAATTGAAGCATTCCTGGAGCACCACGTCCTTGCCTTTGGCGTCCGGCAATAAAATTCCGGCCTGATATTTGGTCAGTTGATCCCAGCGCACCGAGCTCTTTTTCATCGTGAAGTCGACGGACGTCGCCTTGTCGTCTTCCACGATCACGCCGGCGCGGCGCGAGGGTTCGCTGCGGTAGCCGGCCGAGGTGGCCCAGACCTCGTAGGCTCCCGGAGTGAGGCTATCCGTGCGGTAGTGGCCCTGGTTGTCGGTCAAAACCATCATGACCATGTTGGTTTTCACATTTTCCGCTCGCACAAAGGCTGCGCGAAAGGGAGCTCCGTCCTCGCCTTTGACGATTCCGGAAATCTGGCCTCCTGGGGACGCGTATGCGCAGGTTGCGATCAGGAACGCTAAGACTGGAGTACACAAGATCTTCTTCATGGGCGTCTCCATGGAAACGAGAATCCGGCCACGATGCAGCGCAATCGATCAGCTTGAATCATCCAGCAGAACCTCGCTGACGGAAGCGATAGGCGCCGCGATGCGTCTTGGCAGGAGTATACCGCAAGGGGCAGAACACAAAGCGAAATTCAGCGACGAACCTGCGCCGGAAATTTTGACTACGGCTTTTCGGGAATGATTTCCGCCTACCAACGGCAGGCTTCATCGTGGGCAAATCGTATGTGACCGGTCAACCAAACCTTGCTCGAACGAGTCGCTCACGGAGCCGTAACGTTGACCGGATTCGAAAACACCCATAGGGTCCAGCGCCGCCCGCCACTCAGGCCGGGCTGCGGCAGGAATACTTCCGTTCGGTAATGTCCCGGGCCGGCGATGGGTTCGTCGATTGCCTGGGCTTGCTGCTCGTCAATCTCGCGCCCGTCGCGAAACACCTTGATCAGCGGAAGCGTCGGAGTAGGAGGCGTAGAAATCTGGATGCGGGCGCTGCCCGTCCAGTGAAGTAGATCGCCAGGACCGCGAGAAACGCCGTTGCTCGAAACGCGAAATGAAAACCCGTCGGCAGGATAGAGGGAGTCCAGTCCGCAGAACGAGTGGCCGCCTCGCAGTGCGTCAATGATTTCGGATGCGCTGGCGACCGCGGGGTTGCCGCCGCCCGCATTGGGTGGCAGCAGCACATGCTCGCGCGCCACCTTCAGCGATGGCACGTAACCAGGGAACCGCCAATCCTTGCCGAACGCTAAGCGAACCCGCGCGTGCGTGTCGGCCGCACAAATCCCCGCGACCGGCCGTTGCTGGAGAAGCTCGTCCCACTTGGCGAAGTTCTCGGTCGGCGTGCTGGCCAGGCGGATCAATGCCAGGCGGTCATTGACGCTATAGAGAAGAAGCGCGTCCAGCAACTCGAAGAAATTGCTTCGGCGCCAGGCGGAATCCTCGTTCCAGATCTCCATGCCATCGAAGTCGGACGTCTTCCAGTCGGTCCAAGGAGTATGAGGATGAAAGGGATGCGCGAGAACCCGGAAGGCTCCGGCGGCGCGAGCCGCGGCCAGCAATTCGCGGTCGTCCCTGGTTTTCGGTTGGACCCACAAAGGTGGGATACCCAGGGCGATGAAATGCCCGGCGTCCGTGCTGAGCTCCACTCCTGGGATGATGGGCAGGTCGGGTGGATCTTCAGCCAAATCGCTTTCGGTCATCGCGACATTGTGGTCGGTAATGGCAATGAAGGACAGATCGTCCTTCTCGGCGGCGGCCATCACTTCCGCAACCGTGCCGCTGCCGTCGGACGCTTTGGTGTGAACATGGATCACACCGACTCGTTCGTAGGCCTTCTTGTCCTTCGACACAATTGGAAGCTTGACGAGCAAACCTTCCAGCAGGATTCCGGTAACAATCAAGAACAGCGTTAGGAGCGAGGCCAATAAGATTTTATGAGAATGATTCCGACGTACCAGAACAGGGATTTGACCCTCCTTTTTCGGCCAACTCGCGGCCGGAGACGCTGCGCAGCTCACCTCGTCGGCTATTGCCCAAGCGCCTACTAAAAGTTTGAATAGCCAGAGGGAACCTGTCAAGCGGCATTCGTGACTAAGTTTTAAATGGTATATATTTACCGTTTTTCTAACTCTAGTGTTCTGTTACATAAATAAGTGACACATGAGCTTTGGTATGGTACAAGGGCTCATGTTCACTGCGAAAGAGCCGTTTCGATTGCTTCCCGAGGAGCACACCCACTTGCAGCAACTGCTTCGATCCACGCGGGTTTCGGCGGGACTGGCCCGCCGCGCTCGGACCATGTTGCTGTTGTCCGACGGTGTGTCGCTGCGTCAGATCCAGACGCAGACCGGCATGAGTCCTCGCCGTACGTTGCACTGGAAGAAACGCTGGCGGGAAAAGGGACTCGACGGCCTGCTGGATGCGCCGCGTGCCGGACGTCCCCGGAAGATGACCGGGGCCAAGGAGGCCGCCATCGTGGCTGCTACCCAAGCGTCTCCGCCGGGGCCGATCACTCACTGGTCCACTCGCCGTCTGGCGCGGCGCTGGGGCGTAAGCCACGTCACGGTCCTGCGGGTCTGGCACAAGGTCGGGCTGCAACCGCACCGCTTGAAGCACTACATGGCCAGTCCCGATCCTGATTTTGAGGCCAAGGCGAAAGACATTCTTGGTCTGTACCTGCATCCTCCGGAAAAAGCAGCGGTTTTCTGCATCGACGAGAAGACCGCCATTCAAGCGCTGGACCGCACGCAGCCCGCCTTGCCCCTGCGACCGGGACACCCGGAACGACACACCGTCGAGTATGTGCGCCACGGAACGGTTTCGCTGTTCGCGGCCTTGGAGGTGCACAGCGGGAAGGTCCTCGGCCGTTGCGCGCCTCGCCACACCAGCCAAGCCTTCGTTGAGTTTCTGGATGAAACAGTGGCCACGCATCGACGCAAAACGATCCATGTGATCCTCGACAACCTCGCGGTTCATAAAACCCCGGCGGTGAAAGCTTGGGCGAGGGCACATCCCAAGGTCCAATTCCACTTCACGCCCACCTACTCCTCCTGGCTGAATCAGGTGGAAATCTGGCTGGGCATGATCACGCGCGACTCCATCCGTCGCGGTATCTTTCACTCGGTCCCGGACCTGAGCCACCAAATCATGAACTACATCCGACTCTACAACCGAACCGCCCAGCCCTTTCGCTGGACGTATTCCAACCCGAAGAAACGCATCCGTGTGGCACCTTCTTCGGTAACACGACACTAGACGCCGGCGAGCTCCTCCAATAATCACGTTGGATTCCAGGGACCCGATTTGGGTTGTGTTAGAGTTAACTCGGACTAAAAAGGAGACAGCAGTGATATCCCTTCGACGGCATCGCGTCGGCGCCAGGCTCGGCATGCTGCTTTTTCTAAGCCTCTTATGTTCGAAAGTCCCGTGGGCACGGGCCCAGGCGGCCCCGAGTCCGGACAGCGCTGACCGGCGACCCGAACGCGGTACGGAGTGGGAGATTTGGACTGGAGGGGGCGGCGACCCTATAGGCACCCGCGGCGTTACACTTGGCAATAGCGTTTGGAATGCGGGCTTCCGTTATGGCTGGATCCTTACGGACGCGCATGGACCTTCATACCTGCGAGGCAGGTTCGAATATGCGGTCGACGCGCTTCCGGTGGTGATGGTGTTTCAACCCGGCGGCAAAGCGTACGGGTTTGGTTTCGATCCTTGGGTCATGAAGTGGAACTTCGAGACTCGTAGGCGAATTTCACCGTATATCGAGCTTGGCGGCGGCGGCTTGATCAGCTCGCGCGCGATACCCCTGGGGGAGGAAACATTTAACTTCACCCCCACCGGGGGCATCGGCGTCAATATCCTGCGGGGCAAATATCATTGGAGCATCGATTTTCGATATTTTCACATCTCCGACGCACAAATTACATCCTTCAACCCCGGTACCGATACGTTTGGCTTGCGCGTCGGCTGGGGAGAATACATACCTGCGAACTAGCCCTCCCCTTCCGATCCCTACGTCCGGATGGGGTCCGAAGAGCGGTCTATCTGCCGAGATGAAACATGAATCCGCCGGTTAATCGCCAGTTGTCCTGAGCCTCAGGGCTATTCACTGGGAAATGGGTAGTGATCCAATCGAAGCCGATGAGGCGGGCGGAAACTCGCGGACCGAGCTTCATGTCAAGACCGCCGCCCAGGGCGTAAGCCCAAGTCGTGTAAGTCGCTGTAGGTATCACGGGCACCTGGTTGTCCCGGCCGTAGGCCAGCCCGATCAAATAATGCCCAAAAATATCGAACCTTTTCAGACCGCGGTAGGTAGCTTCCGGACCGAACAGGCCGAGCAGTTCCTTGCTGTTTACATGCTCGCCGCCGGGAGGGAGCGGTGCGATATTCACGACGTGGTCCGCGAACTGCGCATTAAACTGCCCCGTAACGCGGAAATAGCTGGTTACCACCTTGTCCAGTTCGACCTGCACTCCGTTGGTCGGCAGTTGCTTTTGTCCAGCTATGCCTGCGCCGGCCAGGTATTCCGAGTAACCACCGTATAATTCCCACTTAGGGATATCCTGGGCGAAGACGCCCCCAGCCGCGCCAAGAGCCGCGAGTGCCGCGAGTATGATTCTGATCAAGGTCTGATCCCTCCAGATTTAGATCATTGAATTTTTCAGATTCCTACATCCACTCCACATCCACTTCTTGCGAATTACGCGTGCGCCTTCGTGCCGGATCGCTCGTTATAACCGGCGCGATAAAACAGACTGCCATATTTTTCACGCACTTCGTAGAAAATCTGATGACTTTTGTCGAAAATTGGTGGTACTTGTTTTCTCAATCGTTTGTAATGGAACTGGGATCGCCCCAACTTCAGAGCTATCTTATTTCTTGACAGGGAACTGCCCCCGCAGTACAGAAGGGCGGTCCACACTCGCGGCTCGATAGCGAGCGCGAAGCGGCCGGGAGCAAGTTCACCTTGAAAGTAAGAGCGATCATTATTGCGGTGCTGGGGCTGGCGATTCTTTATTCCCACGGGATTCCGCCGGCGAGGGCGCAGAACAAGGCTGCCGCGAGTTTTTCCGGCCACGAAATGCTGGATGCGCAGGCCAGGCGCGGCGAGGGCCTGTTTCTGCAACGCTGCTCGCTATGCCACCTGCCGCGGAAACTCAAATTCGGATCGCCCGCGGTGATTGGACCGAGTCTGAGCGGACAGTTCAAGGACGCCGCTCCCGATCAGATGAAAATCTTGCGAGGTTTTATCCTAAAAGGCGGGCCGGACATGCCGGGTTTCCAGTACGGGCTTGAGCCGGGAGAAGTGGATGACCTGATCGCGTATCTGAAAACGTTGTAGGTGTTGTTTGAAAAGAGTGGAGGCGAGCTGTGCGCAGAAAGAAGGCCCGATCTTTCGTATTGCCGGCATTCGCGTCGTTTCTATTTTTTCTTTGCGCGCAGATCGGATTTGCTCAGGCCGCGCCGGCGAAAACCATCTTGTCAGGGACCGTAAAGTCAACAGACGGCAAGTCCCTCGACGGAGTCGGCGTTTCGGCGCGCGCCCAGAACGCGACCTTCACCACCACCGTGTACACGGATGGAGCCGGGAACTATCTGTTTCCTCCCTTGGATAGCGGTGCGTACAAGATTTGGGCGCAAGCGGTTGGTTTCGATCCTGCCAGAGCGGAAGCGGACCTGGCCGGCGGCGCGAAAAAACAACTGGACTTGAAGCTCGCGACCCTCGCCGATTTCCATAAACAGCTTTCCGGCACCGAGTGGGCGGCGAGTTTGCCGGAAGACACTCCCGGCGACCGGCGAATGAAGACGGTATTCATCAACAACTGCAGCGGGTGCCACCAAGTCAGCTTTCTGTTGCAAAACCGGTTTGACGCCGCGGGTTGGACCGCCGTGATGACGCTGATGGAGAAAATGCTCTCCATCGGATACGCCCCGGAAGATGCGACTCGCAATCCGGTCATCCACGCCTATAAACCGGAACTTGCGGAATATTTGGGACGAGTGCGCGGCCCTGGGAACGAGCCGCTTAAATTCAAGCTGCTTCCGCGTCCCACCGGCGAATCGGCGCGGATCGTTGTGACTGAGTATGACTTGTCGCGGCCCGACATGCCGGGCTGGATCATGGAACACCATGGCACGGACTGGTCGGAAGGAACTCCGTCCCGCTGGGATGGCCGTGCTGCGCACGACGTAGCGATCGACAAGGGTGGATATGTCTGGTTTGCCGACGATGCGACGCCGGGACGCACGCTCGGAAAGCTCGATCCCGCCACGGGACGCATCACGGAATATATGCTTGCGGATCAGAACAACGCGGCAGAAAGCTCGCACGCGCTGGTGTTCGATAAGGTGGGCAACATCTGGTTTGCCAATGGCACGGAAGGAAGCCCTACGAAGTTCGATCCGGAAACAGGGAAATTTTTCAGGTATCCGAGGCCGCAGGATTTTCCATTCTCCGGTGATTTCATCACCCTGGACACCAAGGGGAATGTGTGGTCTCCCGACCGCGAGGGAGCTTTCAAGCTCGATCCGCAGACCGGGAAATACACCAACTATGCGATGAGCCCGGGAAAAGCGAATTACGATTTGGCTGCCGATGCGGAGGACGAAATCTGGGTTTCCCGGCCGGGCGGAAACGATATGGAAATCGTCGACTCGCATACGGGCAAGATCGACGATCTGGTTTTGGATCCCGTGATTTCACCCGATTATGAAGTTACGGCGAAAGACCGGGAACTCTCCGCCAGTTTGGGCCTCACGCCCAATACGGCCACGCCGCTTGAAAAGGGCCCGCGCCGATCGGCGGCCGATCGCGGCACTGACGTCATCTGGGTCTGCGAATTTTTCGCCGACAAACTGGCGAAAATCGATGCCCGCACCAAAAAAGTGACCGAATATCCGCTGCCGCACCGTTTCAGCCAGCCGTACGGGGCCACTGTCGATCTAAAAGATCATACGGTTTGGATCACGATGCTGAATTCGGACCGCATCGCCAAATTCGATCCCGCCACGGAAAAATTCACGGAATACGTGCTGCCCACGCGCGGCACAGAGATCCGGCACATCCAGGTTGACACCAGCACCAACCCGCCGACGGTCTGGTTGCCCTACGATCGCACAAATAAAATCGCCAGAATCCAATTCCGGTAGATTCAGTGGGACAGGCTGAAGAGCGTGTCCCACCGAGACCTTTACGGAATCAAGACGACCTTGCCCAGCGCGCCTGTCTGCATGATTTCCTTGTGAGCGCGCACCGCTTCTCCCAGCGGAAGTTCCTTGCCGACCGCGGGCCGCAACGTGCCATTTTCCAGTCCAGCATAGAGCCCCGCATGAACGTCTGCCTCGTCGGTTTCCGAAATCCCCCAGAGCACGAAGCCGCGCACCGAGGCCGTCCGCGCCATCAGGTCGCGCGGCGTGATGGAGATGTCTCCGCGGCTGCCGATTACGATGACTTGGCCGAATCGCGCCAGGAGCTTAAGGTCGGCAGCGAGATTTACGTTGGCGAGCATTTCGAGGACCACGTCCACTCCGCGTCCGTTTGTCGCTTTGAGGATGGCGTCGGTGTAGCCGGCCGTCCGGTGATTGAAGGCATGATGCGCGCCCTCGCGCCGCACCAGCTCAAGTCCTTTGTCCGTGCCCGCCGTGCCGATTACCGTCAGACCCATGGCTCGCGCGATTTGCACCGCGGCGATTCCCACGCCTCCGCTTGCTCCGTGCACGAGCACCGTTTCCGAGGCGTGCGCCTTCGCGTGATGGTGCAGCGCGTGATACGCGGTGCCGCAGGCCACGTAAATTCCCGCGCCCTGGCTGAACGCGGTACGATCGGGCAGTCTGTGCAGCTGCGATTCGAGCGCCAGGGAGTATTCGGCGTAGGTGCCGGTGACGGGATGCCCGACGTAAACTCGATCGCCGGGCTTGAACTTCGTAACGCCCTCGCCGACGGAGTCCACGACGCCCGCTCCCTCACCTCCGGGCACATAGGGTAATTGCGGCTTGATTGCATACGTTCCGGCGCGCATGTAGGTGTCAAACGGATTGACGCCTGCCGCGTGGATGCGCACCACGGCTTGCCCTGCGCCTGCCTTCGGCGTGGGGAACTGCTCCAGCTTCATCACTTCAGGCGCTCCGAATTCGTGGACGACGATAGCTTTCATCTCGATTTTCTCCCCGCTGGAATTTGTAGTTATGGACGGATGACGAAAGGGAATTCTGTCGACTCGCGGCGGCAATGTCAATGCGTGCCCCGGGCCGCGGAGGCTTCGGCCTGTGAGGTTTACGTCTTCTCGCTCTTACACAAATCCACAGACTGAAGTCTGTGCTACTGAAGAGCCGCTAACCTGTGTGTTACATTGTTATGCCGCAAAAAGTTGCATGGACGGGCCGAGGGACGCACGCGTGCTTTCGCGCCGCCCGCAAATTCACCGGAGAACATGATGATTATCGATTGCCACGGGCATTACACTTCCGAGCCGCCTGCATTCATCGAGTTCCGCAAACAGCAAATTGCGGCATTCACTGGTTCTTCGAGCGCGCCGGCGCTGCCGAAGATCACGGACGACCGGATCCGCGAACGGCTGGAACCCGCGCAGTTGAAGTTTCAACGCGAGCGCGGCACCGACGTCACCATCTTTTCTCCGCGCGCCTCCGCCATGGGCCATCACGTGGGCGACGCGAAACTGAGCGCGGCCTGGACGCGCATCTGCAACGACATGATCCACCGCATCGTCAATCTCTATCCCAAAAATTTTATTGCCGTCTGCCAGTTGCCGCAAACGCCTGGCGTGCCGCCGGAAAATTGCATTGCGGAGCTAGAGCGCTGCGTCAAGGAACTGGGCGCCGTCGGCTGCAATCTGAATCCCGACCCATCCGGCGGCTACTGGAAGGAACCGCCGCTGACCGACAAGTGGTGGTATCCGTTCTACGAAAAAATGGTGGAGCTCGAGGTGCCCGCGATGGTGCACGTAACGGGCACGTGCAACCCCGCCTTCCACACCACCGGCTCGCACTACATCAACGGCGATACTACCGCGTTCATGCAGTTTTTGACTTCAGACCTGTTCAAGGATTTTCCGACGCTGAAATTCGTCATCCCGCACGGCGGGGGCGCGGTGCCCTACCACTGGGGCCGCTATCGCGGCATTGCGCAGGACATGAAGCGCCCGCCTTTGAAAGAACTGTTGCTCAACAATGTGTACTTCGATACTTGCGTGTACCACCAGCCGGGAATCGATTGCATGACCAAGGTCATTCCCGCGGACAACATCCTCTTCGCCTCGGAAATGGTCGGCGCCGTGAAGGGCATCGACCCGGAAACCGGCCACTACTTCGACGACACCCGCCGCTATATCGACGGATCAACGATCCTGAGCGCCGCGGACAAAAAGAAAATATTCGAGGCTAACGCTCTAAAGGTTTATCCGAGATTGGCGAAGCAGATTCAGAGGCAGGGAATAGCGGCCAGCGCATGACGCCGTTTCCGAATTTCAGACGCTGATTTTCGGTTGCCGAGCGCCGCACCCTGCTGCCCGACGCCCGCTAACTAACCTGACTTACCTTCCTGCGGCGCTCGACTGCTTGCTCGCCGTTTCCGCGCCACGTGGAATTTTCAGCCGCGGGAACAGGCGGCGCGCGTTCTCTTCAAAAATGTTTCGGCGGTCTTCTTCGGTCAGAAAATCAATGCTTTCAATGGTCGGCTTAATGTCGTCGAAGGTACGTCCGGTGGCCGGGTTCATCGCGGAGCCGGAGCCGGGATTTTCCGTGCCGAACAAGACATTCTTCGAGCCGACCAGCGCGATCAGCAGCTCCAGCGATTTTTTCTCGTGCAGACAAGTGTCGAAATAGATTTGTTTCAGGCGAGCGTCAAAATCTTCCACCTTGCCAGCGTGGAACAGGACCCAGTCCGCGCGCCAGCGTCCTACGTGATAGGGAACGGAACCGCCGCCATGCGCCACGATGATTTTTAGCGTGGGGAAATCGTCAAAGACGCGCGAATTGATAAGCGACAGAACCGCCAGGCTCTCTTCGGTAATGAAATGCTGCGTGTAGGATTCGCGCCCGCGGCAGGCCGTCGAGTGAATCAGGCCGGGGATCTCCAGTTCCACCATTTTTTCCCAAAGCGGATACCAGTATTTGTCGCTGAGAATCGGCGTGCTGTTGTCGCCTTCGCCGGGATCGGTATCGATCAGTGTTCCGATGAAGCCAAGCTTCGTCACGCAGCGCTCGAGTTCCGGCAGGGCAATGGTGACAGGTTCGCCGACCACTTGCGGCATGCCGCACATGCCCTGGAAGCGGTTCGGGTAGAGGACCGTTTGCTGGGCAATGTAGTCGTGCATGGCCGCTGCGTAGGCTTCGACCATGGACGCAGGCGTTTCGCCGTGCATCAGTTGATAGGGGCGCGGGGAGAGAAATTGCACGTCCGTGCCCACCGAGTCCATGATCCTGAGATTCTTTTTGGTTTCCGCGTGGTCGCGCACGAATTCGGGCGTAAACTTCGGCGACTTATAACCGTGCGTGCCTCGCGATGAGAGCAAGGACGCTTTCCACACATACAGTTCGGGGGCGGCGCAAACGTGCGAGTGGGCATCGATGATCATGGTGTCTCCTTCTTTCCTTGATGACTCAGTGGCGCGGTATTCAGCCTGTTGGGGTTGGCCGGGCGGGCTCTAGGCTGCCGCAACCAAAATCCACAGACTGAAGCCTGTGCTACTTAAGCTCGGGCTACTTCTGCAGCATTCGCTCGTAATTTCCGGCCATGACCTTGCTCACGGGATTCCCAGCGCGGATGGCTTCGATCATCGTGCGCTCTTTCGCTGCGAGCTCTTCGGCCGTTGCAAGAATACGCTCCGCATTTGCCGCCGCAAGGAAGGTGATTCCGCTGCCGTCGGCCAGCACCCAATCTCCAGGTACGACGGTTACGGTGCCAATCTGCACGGGGACATTGAACCCGGTCTCGATCACGCGCCCTCTCGCCGTCATGGGCGCGGCGCTGCGGCCGAAGACAGGGAAATCGACGCCGCGGCTTTCGTCGATGTCGCGGCAGGGGCCATCGACGATTACACCCGCGACGTTCCGGAGCTTGGCCGCAAAGGAGAGAATGCCGCCCCACCCGGCGCCTTCGGGAAACGCGCGCTGTTCAATGACGATGACGTCTCCCGGCTGCGCCTCTTCGATGGCCAGCGTGCCGTTGTGATGATCCGGCACGCGATCGTCCGGCCGTTCGAGCTTAACGGTCAGGACGCGTCCTGCGATGGCGCGGTCGGTCGAGAGCCTCGGGATGCCGGTGACGACTCCCGGAAGGCCAAGCCGATCCAGCGCATCCGAGACCACGCAGGTGTCCAGGCGGGCCAGGCGTTCGCGGAATGATTCCTGGGAAGGAGTAGTCGGCATCGAGCTTGGCTCCCGTGATTAACAACAAACGGCAGGATCAGGACGAGTAAAGTTGGCAGGTTGCTTGCGAGACTGTCAAGAAATTTCTGAAAATTCGATCCGCGACTCTCGCGTTCGAGCGTGCACTGCGTTGCGTCGTTCGCTGCCAACTCTCGCGCTTCCAACCTTAAGCAAACGCTGAAACTTGCCCGTTGTGGCGGAACAGTTCTCCTTGACGAACTCCGGCGGTTTCCGCACAATCAATCCATCGGCGTTGCTCGGAAGCGATTCGCGCGAAACATAGGCCAGGACGGGCAAACGCCGGCCACGCACGCGCGTTCGGCTGAAAACGAGGAAATCAAAATGGGCAAAATCGTAGCGGCAATGGGCACGGTGCACGCACCACAACTTTTTGTCCGCCCTCCGAGTGAAGACCTCGCCCAACTCGACGCGGACATCGCGGCGATGCGGCTGCTCGGCAAGGATCTGGACGAAACCAAGCCGGACGTCGCAATCGTCATCGGCAACGATCACATGGAAACGTTCTTTCTGTCCTCGGTGCCGACCTTCGCCATCATGTCGGGCGAGCGTGCGCACGCGGAATTTGCGCGCAAATCGTACGATCTCCCTGTTCATCAGGGGCTGGCCGAAGACCTGCTTGACAAGCTGGTCAATGCCGATTTTGATATGGCGTATTCGCAAGACGCTATCCTGGGCCACGCTTTCGCGGCCGTATACGAATGGGTCATCGAAGACCGCAAAATCCCGGTCGTTCCGATTTTTGTGAACGCTTACCTGCCGCCTCTGCCCACCGCGCGCCGCTGCGAGCAGCTCGGGAAAGCGATCGCCAAAGTGATTGCCGGCCGGCCGGAACGTGTCGCGGTGATCGCCAGCGGCGGAATGTCGCACTTCCCTGGGACGTGGAAATATCCGACGCCCGATTTTGAATTCGACTACTGGGCCATCGCCCAGATGGAAAAGGGCAACCATGAGGCGCTTTTGAGCCTGACCTCCGAGCAGTTGGACGTGGTCGGAAACACGGAGATGCTCTCCTGGATGATAATGTTCGGAATGATCGGCGACCAGCCTGGCGAGTTGATCACCTACCAGCCCACCTGGCACCACGGCCACGCCGTGATGCGCTTCCTGCCCGATAAGAGAACCGGAAAATTGTCGGAGGAAGGCACCAAAGGCCCTGCCTCATACAAATTCAAGGGTTCGGAAGGCTACGAATTTTATAAGCATCCTTCGCCGTCCGCCTACAAGCTGAACAAGATTCTCTACGACCTTCGCTTCAAGCCCAGTCTTCGCGTGCGCCTGATCAACGATATTCCCTCGGTGGCCGCCGAATATGGTCTACCGCTGGAGGAAGCGAAAGTACTGGAGACTTTGCAGGACGAGGACATCGAAAAATTCCGCAACGGCACGGTCCATCCACTGGTGAAAGCCGGCGCGCATCCTCTGGGCATGTGGATGAGCGTGATCGTGTTCCACGCGGAACTGCGCAGGCTGCGTGCGGCTGCCGCCAAGGCCGAATCCGAAAAGACAGGCGTCACGCCGTAGATAAATTCGTGGCGCAGCCTGTTAAGCCTGCGGACTTTATTCATTGCGCGCGCCCACACCCACGGGCGAGTGCCTGTGCCATCTGCCGTTTATTTTTCTCATCATATTGAGCTTACGCCGGAGGGACCATGCCCAAGATGCGCGTCGTTCAAGTTCCGATCGCCAAAGGCTCATTTCAGCTTGTGGACCGCGAAATCCCGGAACCTGTTGCCGGCACGGTACGCATCAAGGTGCAGGCCTGCGGCATCTGCCACAGCGACCAATACGCCAAAGAAGGTTCGCGGCCGGGCATCACTTACCCGCGAGTTCCCGGCCACGAAATCGCGGGCGTAATTGACGCCGTTGGTCCGGGCGTCCTCGGCTGGGAAGTGGGACAGCGCGCCGGCGTCGGCTGGCACGGCGGACACTGCGGCGACTGCAATTCCTGCCGTCGGGGCGATTTTGTGACCTGCAGCAAGGGCCGGCAAATTACAGGCCTGACCTGCGACGGAGGCTACGCCGATTTCATGCTGATCTCGTCGTCGGCTCTCGCCCGCATTCCAGATGAGATATCGGCCACGGATGCAGGGCCGCTGTTTTGTGCCGGAGTCACCACCTTCAATTCCTTGCGGAACAGCGGCGCGCGAGCCGGCGATCTCGTCGCGATTCTGGGACTCGGCGGACTCGGCCACTTGGGCGTGCAGTTTGCGTCGAAGATGGGTTTTGAAACGGTGGCCATTGCTCGCGGAAAAGATAAAGAGGCATTTGCGAAAAAGCTCGGCGCGAAACATTATCTCGATAGCGAGTCCCAGAACGTCGTCGCTGAACTTGAAAAACTGGGAGGCGCCAAGGTCATCCTCTCGACGGTGACGAGCGGCAAAGCGGTCAACGCCGTCCTGGGCGGCATGGGCGTCAACGGCAAAACCATCCTGGTCGGCAATCCGGATCAGCCGTTGGAAATTACGGGCCGCCTGCTGATTGCTGGGCGCCGATCGATCAGCGGCTGGCCATCCGGTTCGCCCATCGACTCGCAGGATACGCTGGCTTTCTGCGCGCTCACCGGCGTGCGGCCCATGACCGAAGTCTTCCCGCTGGAGCGAGCCCCCGAGGCCTACGAGCGAATGCTAAGCGGAAAGGCTAGGTTCCGAGTCGTGCTGAGCACCGGCCTTTAAGCCTTTAAGTAGGACAGGCTTTCAGCCTGTCGGGGTTTGTCTTTGCAAAGACAAAAGAACAGAAAAACCGCACCTCGTTACGGCCTGTCTGTAACCTGCGGCATCTGATTGTCACAAAGCGTGCCAACACGAAAGTGGACGCCACGCCCTCTGAGTTTTATACTCTTCCCGTGAGTTCCGACCTGGATTTGCGAACACCGCTGCGCCGATACTGGGGCTACGACGGCTTCCGCCCGCTGCAGGAAAACATTGTGCGCAGCCTGCTCGGCGGCCGAGACAGTTGCGTCGTCATGCCCACGGGCGGCGGAAAATCCCTGTGTTATCAGCTGCCTGCGGCAATGTCTCCCGAGAAGACCGTGATTGTGATTTCTCCCTTGATCGCACTGATGGAAGATCAGGTGGCGCAGCTAGGCCAGATGGGGATTCCGGCCGCGCTGCTAAACAGCACAATTTCTGCGCCAGAGCAGGCGACGGTGATCGAGAGGGCCCGCGCTGGGACCTATCGTCTCCTGTATCTTTCTCCCGAGCGTCTGGCGCGCGAAGACACTTACGAATGGCTGCGGGGCGTTCCCGTCTTGTTCTTCGCGATCGACGAAGCGCATTGCATTTCGGAATGGGGCCACGAATTTCGTCCCGATTATCGCTTGCTCAGCCGTTTGCGCGCTCATTTCCCGGACCGCGCCATCGCCGCATTCACGGCCAGCGCCACGCAGCGCGTGCGGCATGACATTATTCGCCAGCTCGAGTTGCGCAATCCCCACAAATGCATTGCCAGCTTCCACCGTCCCAATCTGCGCTACGTCGTGCGCGCCTGCGACGCCGTGTCTCAGACGGAATATCTGCTGCGCGCCATGCGAAGCTACGGAAACGAAAACATCATCGTCTATGCGCCCACGATCGCCAGAGTCGAGTCCACCGTGGACCTGCTCCAGGAAAATGGCATCCCCGCCATCGGCTACCATGGGCAGATGAATGCCGCCGACCGCCGGCGCAACCAGGAACGCTGGATGGCCGACGAAGTCCGCGTGATGGTCGGCACGATCGCCTTCGGACTGGGAATTAACAAAGCCGCGGTTCGCGCGGTGATCCACCTCTCGCTGCCGAAATCCATCGAGCAGTATTATCAGGAGGCGGGACGCGGCGGGCGCGACGGCCTTCCCTCGGATTGCGTCCTTCTCTGGCAAAAGAAAGATGCGGGCCTGCACGCCTACTTCATCGGCCAGATCAACGATCCCGAAGAGAAGGACCGGGCCTGGCAGCGCTACCACGAAATTCGAGCCTTTGTTGAGGCGGACGTGTGCCGCCACTTGAGCATCTGCGAACATTTCGGCGAGAAGAAGAAATGGGCCTCGTGCGGAGCCTGTGACGTCTGCGCGTACGAACCCACATGGCTTTCCGCGCCGGTGGAAAGATCTTCACCCGGACGGAAGCGCTCCAGGTCGCGATCGGCTGCGCCGCCCCTCTCGGCGGTCACGGTGCGCGACTGGCAAAGGCCGATTCCCGCACCGGCGCCCGGGCGCGGAGCGCTGGAAGAACTAAACATGGATTTGCGCGAGTTGTTGCGCGAATGGCGCAGGGATACGGCTAAGGAGCAGAACATTCCCGCATTTGTCGTCCTGCATGACACCACTCTGGATGCAATCTGCCGCGCACGCCCCAGCTCGGTTCGTGAGCTCTTGCTGGTCAGCGGAATAGGCGAGCGCAAAGCCGAATTGTACGGCCGGCAGATTCTCGATGTGCTCAGGCGATTCCGCGATGGAGCTCGAGCCGCTGCGCCGGACAAGAAAATCTCCCCCAGCGAAGAGACCATTCAGTTGGTTGAAGCAGGCAAAACGTTGGATGAAATCGCCCTGATCCGAGGCCGGAGACGCTCGACCATCGTGAGCATGGTTTCCGATCTCGTCGAGCGGGGATTGCTGGAATTTCAAGAGAGCTGGGTGGAGCAGGAACGACAAAGAAAAATTGAGGCCGTCACCGCTGGGCTCGGCTTGGAGAAATTCTCTCCGATTAAGGAAGCCCTGCCCGAGGATTTCACCTACGACGAAATTCGCCTGGTGGTTGCCAATTTGCGCCGGCGCCGTGGCGCCCAGTCGATTTCCGCAACGAACTGAATTATCCCAATCGAGGCGGAATCAGGCTCGAAAAGCAGCCAGTGAAGGCGTGCCGGGCTCGTCGATTTCCAGCGTGACCATTTCGAGATCGCCCATCATGCGGTGGATGATGAACCAGGCGATGATGTAAAAGCAGCTCATGCTCATCAGCACCGGAACATACCCGACGTGAGGGATCACGGTTCCGGGAATGATGCCGGAAAACAGCGCGCCGCCGATTCCTCCGAGGCACACCCCAAATCCGTTGACGCTGCCCACGGCCTGAGAAGGGAAAACATCCGCGGGCATGATGAACACGTTGGTCATCCAGGCCTGGTGCGCCGCCGTGGCCATGCCAAACAGCAGCACCGCGAATCGCGCGTCGTGAACCACCACGCCCAGCGTGCACGCGGGCATCACGATGGCGCAAAACAGCAGCGTCATCTTGCGCGCCCGCCCCACGGTCCAGCCGCGCTTGATCAGGAAACTGGAGACCATGCCGCCCAGCAAGGCGCCGACCGCCGATATGCTATAGACAATCATCAGAGCGGTGCCGCGCTCTGTCGGCGTAAAGTGGCGCACGTCGGTCAAGTACGTGGGCAGCCAGAACAGGTAAAACCACCACACCGGATCGGTAAGGAACTTCGCCAGGCCATAGCCCCAGGCCTGCTTGAACTTCATGACCTCGCTGATCGAGAGCTTCGAGGGCGCCTTTGGCTCGCCGGATTGTTTCGGCAGGCGATACGACAGCAGCCAAAACGGAAGCCACAGGAAACCGAGTCCTCCCATGATGGCGAAACACGCCTGCCATCCTAAAGTCAAGGCAATCAGAATGAACAGCGGCGGCCCGAAAATGTTGGCCAGATTTGTGCCGGCGTTCACGATGCCCATGGCGGTCGCGCGTTCGTCAGGAGGAAACCACTCCGCCGCGGCTTTGCTGCAGGCAGGAAAATTTGCGGACTCGCCGAATCCCAGCACCGTGCGATAAATTCCGAATTGCAGCACGTTGCCCGCGAAGGCATTGAGCGTGGCGGCGAGCGACCACACGGCTGTGGCTATGCCGTACCCGACGCGCGTGCCGTAGCGATCCAGAAGCCGTCCGCCCAGCAGCGACCCGCCTGCGTAAGCGAGCTGGAACATCATTTGGATCGTGCCGTAGATTGGCAAGCCGAAGTGAAATTTGTCGCGGATCTCCGGAAGGATCACGCCAAGAATGGCGCGGTCTAAATAATTGACAGTAGTCGCAAAGAACAGGAGGCTGACAACCACCCAGCGCATGCGCATTTGGCGCTAATCATACTGCATGTTTCCGTCCGGGCGTCTGGCAATTCGGCAACCAGCATCGGAGAAGTAGCGAACCCCGGTGTCGAGGAACAACGGTGTTACCCGGTAAACGTTTGCGCTTTGGGGGGATCTCGGACGAGGGTGTACCGACTGCTACATAGCCTCTCCTTCCGTTACGCGCTCCCAGAACGAGCTGCCAGAATATGTTGTGATTCCACTCCGGGGGAAGCTGGATTCGGCCGCGGCTCGCTGTCAAGTCCCGCCGAAAATTCGTAGCGCTCTTCGATCAGTTTGGCGATCGATTTTGTGAGATCGCGGATATGTCCGAGGCGAAAACGCTGCTCGACTTTTCGAACTTCCGAGGCCAAGGCGTGATCGTGGAAGACATCGGCGATCCAGCGCGAGAAATCTCCCTGCTGCGCGTGGCCGGCCAGCACCTCGGGAGTAACCGTTTTGAGTAGCGCGAGGAAATCCTTAAGTGTCCTCGCCGGGCCTGCCACCGTCCGTCCACAATTGGTGAACCAGAATCCTTGATCCACGAGCAATTGCACGTCGAGGTATTTCGCTTTATGCCGGACGTGCGACGTCAAGCGCGGGAACAATTTGAATCTCACGCATTGCCCGCCGGCCTCCTGCATGCCCGGCAAGAGCACAGCCTCATCCATGCCGAGCGACGCCAGATCGGACATGGCGCTGGAGCCGGCGCTTCTGGCCCGAAGCATGTCGATCAAAACCTGGTTTTCACGAGGCTCGGTGGTTTTTTTCACGATGATGCATTCGATCGCGTTGCGAAGGCTGGGATCGAGGTCCGCCAACCGGTAGGTGACCAGGGTATACGCACCCAGCTTCAGGTCCAGCAATTCCTCGACATTCGGGTCGTGCAGAAAATAGTGCGCTTCATCGATCACAATGCGATGCGGCAGGCCCGTGGTCCTCCGGATCGCCGCCAGCATCGGGAGAAGCGACTTCATGTAATTCATTTTTTCGTGATACGGCGCGTGTGACAAATCGATTACCACGCTCATGTCGGGGTGGCGCAAGACGCGCGCGAGATCGGGCAATTCGGGCGGCGGGTCTTCTCCTCCGAAGACAACCACTCCCGGCAATGTTTCCAGAGTTCGATAGTCGCCCTCGGGATCGATCACGCACACGGAATAGCCCTGCAGGATCAACTGTTCGCACATCAGTCCCGCGACCCAGGATTTACCCGAGCGGGGATCGCCGGCAACCAGAGCGTTGAGGCCGCGAAAGGCCAGCGTCAGACCATGCCCGTCTTCCGCAGTACCCAGCGATAGCCGGTGCTGGCCGATTTTTTCCGGCGGCAATCGAAGGTCGCGCGCCGCGTTCCTGATATAGGCCGCCACGGCGGTTGGCCCGTCGCCCGGCAGAACTTCGTCGGCGGATTGTTGCAGCAAACGGCTTCCCCAGGCGACGGCCACGCCAAGTTCGCACGTTGCCAGCAGTTCATGATCATTCTCCGCGTCTCCGATTCCGATTGCGTTGTGGACGGACAAGCGCAGCGTGGCCAGCGCTTCTCGCAGCCCCGCGCCCTTGCTGACCGCCTGCGGAAGGACCATCAACCGGCCGCGATTGAACAGCATGACGAGAGGCATTTCCATCTCGCGAATGACGGCGAGCACTTGAGGAGCGCTCGCCGCGTCCAGCTCGACCACGCATTTTCCCGCCTTGAACTCCAAGCCCCGCCGTGCAAGCTCACGAAGGAACTGAGGTAAAGTTGAATAGGCGAGCTGTCTGGTGTGGCCGTTTGCGAACCACATCACCGCGCCATTTTCACCGACTACCGCGTCCACGAAGTGAAGATCTCCCGCCATTTGTTCCAGTTCCGCAAGAATGCGGCCGGTCACAATGACGACGGCGATTCCATGCTTGCGCACGTCGGCGATAGCAGCACGAACCTCGGGATCCAAAACGCCATCCCGGGCGATCGTCCCGTCATAATCCAGTGCCAGCACTCCAAATTTCATCGGAACCTCCGATTGCCGGGTCTGCGCCAGAACGATTTTTCAGCGACAATTTCAGTCTACGTCTTCAGTCTACGTCAGACCTGCGTGCGAGCGTAGTGTGTCGGGTCACTTGCAAAAGTGACGCTCGTCACATCGGAAACCATGTTTTCGGCCACAATTGAAAAACGGCAAGGAGTCGCGAAGGGTTTTGAAGCTTTTGGGAAGAAATTACTTGAGGGAGAGGCCATGACGCTTCCACTGCAAATCACATTCCGCAACATGAAGCATTCCGCCGAAGTAGAGGATTGGATTCGCTCAGAAACCGACAAACTTGAAACGTTTTACCATCGGATCATCGGCTGCCGCGTCGCCGTTGAGGTCCCGCACCGCCACCACAAGAAGGGTAAGCCTCTCCACGTCTGCATCGAACTGACTTTGCCGGGAAAAGAAATCGTCGTAAGGCGCGAGCCCGTTGTGGTCCATCGCGCTCCTGTAAATGGAGAGGCAGCGGCTTCGGGCCATGCGCGGCCCAAATCAACCCACGCCGACCTTGAATTGGTGATCCGCGATGCTTTCAAGTCCGCGGGCCGACGTCTTCAGGATTTTGCGCGCCGCCAGCGCGGTGAAGTAAAGCGCCACCAAGCGGTCCTAGTGAGGGCATAGGAGGAGCGGGAATCTTCCGGGACCGGAAAACGTGTTTTTCAGTCGCGTAACCATCGGACTGTATAGTTGGTTGTCGCAGACACCGCAAAAGATGGAACTCGTGCTGCTATTGCGCGGGTCCTGAACGGTCAACGTCATGCTGAGTGGATCCTCCGACCGAATCCACTCCGCTCGACAATCGGCTAGGTTTTGCTACACGTTGACAAAGCTTTCCAGAGCCGCACGGTTGGGGATCATAAGTGTCGATCCCTGTATAGCGACCAGATGCCGACCCTTGAAATCGCTCAAGGTTCGTGTGACCGTTTCCCGAGTGGTGCCGATGAATTCGGCGATTTCTTCGTGCGTCAAGGGCAGCTTGATGCGCGTGCCTTCTTTCGTGGGTTGCATGCCTTCCGACCAGGTCAGCAAAAGCCGCCCGAGTTTTTCCTGCGCGGAACTGGAGAGCCCGATGGTGTGCAACTGTTCGCAGGCGCCGCGATACTGCGAGCTCATTTGCTTCACTACGTTCTGCGAAACTTCGGAATGTTTGGCGACGAAGCGCAAAAAATCTTCCCGGCGCACAAATGCAACCTGGCACGGATGGATCGTCTCGGCCGTGACTTCGTAGGGCTGGTTTCCGATGGCGGCCATCAGCCCGAGCAGTTCTCCCGGCCGCGCGATCCGGAGAATTAGAGTCTTACCCTCCGGCGAGCTGATGGAGAGCTTCACCTCGCCTTCGCACAGGACGTAGACTCCGCGCGCTTCCTGCTTTTCAATGAACAGAAGAGCGCCTTTCGGATACGTCGCCGTGGACTTGATCGCGTCAAAATCCTTTACCGCGGCGGGCGGCAACTGGCAGAAGAATCCCGAACTCTTCATCTTGCAAGATTTGCAGCCATCGCTCAAATCTAATCCGTATGGACCCTTCATGACAGCCTCCTCGACTCAGTATCCAGATTTGATCCCGTTCGAATCCCAAGCTGCGCGACTTCCGCGAAATATTTGGTAAGCGGCGTATCAGCCAGGAACTCGGCTCCCGCTTTAGCATGAATCTCGGCCAGCAGGGTTTGGCCCGCTCCGTCGACATGGGTTACGCCGCAAAGATCCACCCACAACCTTCGCTGCTTCAGCGTGGTGGCCAAATCCTGCCACGCTTGATCCAATGCCGAAACGGATGCGCCCGAGATTTTTCCCTCGATTTTCATGATTACGCCGTCACCGTCCAATTGCTGGATCGTCACTCTCACGTCTTCGCTTTACCCCTCGTGTGTACATGTACCTAGCTGCAATCAGTGAGCCAAAGTTTCCGTAGGCGATGAGATTTGCGTATCTCTTTTATAGACAGCACGTTAGGTGGAAGGAGGTCTTGTGTGCGCTAGCGCACGCAAGCAAGTGACGAGGATCACTGGCGGCTAATCGTCAGCACTGACTACATGTAGTCTTTTCGTTCGATGCCGAGTTTCTTCATCTTGGAGTTCAGCGTGGTTCGGATCACGCCGAGGCGGGCGGCAGCTCCATCGGAGCCGCCGATCTTTCCTCGAGACTCGCGCAGCACGCGAAGTATATGTTCTCGTTCTTTGGCTTCCAGAGAACTGTCCTCCGTCGGACTATTCTCTTCCGGCATTGCGAGTTCGCCAAGCGGAGCTCGCAGGACCGGCCCCTTGGTGAGGATAACGGCCCTCTCGATGAAGTTCTCAAGCTCGCGGATATTTCCGGGCCAGTCCCAGCGAGTCAAGGCTCGCATGGTCTCATCCGGTATGGTTTCAATTTTCCGGTATAACTTTCGGGCGTGCCGGTCGACGAAATAGCGAACCAAAAGCGCGATATCTTCACGGCGCTCGCGCAGGGGAGGCAGCAGAATGGGAAAGACTCGCAAGCGGTAATAGAGATCGCTTCGAAACTGGCCCGCCGCCACCATTTTAGCCAGATCGCGATTGGTGGCGGCCACCAGGCGCACATTCACCGGGATCGGTTTGTTGCTTCCAAGCCTCTCGAATTCTTTTTCCTGCAGGGCTCGAAGAATCTTGGGTTGAAGCTCCAGGGGAAGATCCCCTATTTCGTCGAGGAAGAGCGTGCCCTCGTGCGCTAGTTCCAGCCGGCCGATCTTGCGGTCCAGCGCACCCGTAAAGGCGCCGCGCTCATGGCCGAAGAGTTCGCTCTCCAGGAGGCCGGTGGGAATGGCCGCGCAGTTCAGCTTTACCATCACGTGCTCGTTGCGAGGGCTGAGCTGGTGAATGGCCCGGGCGATCACCTCCTTGCCCGTTCCTGTTTCTCCCAGGATCAGCACCGTAACGTCCGTGGCGGAGACGGTTTCCACGAGCTTCAGCACGCGCCTCAGGCCCACGCTTTCGCCGATGATTTCCTCGAATCTGGAGTCGGTGTTCAGCTCCTCTTCCAGGTAGCGTTTCTGGAGTTCGCTGCGCCGCAGGGCCTCCTCGGCTTTCCGTTTTTCGCTGAGATCGCGAATCACGCTCAGGACGATGCGTCCTTCCGGGGTTTCCACCGGTCCAAGCATGATGTCCGCCGGAAATTCACTGCCGTCTTTACGCCTTCCAAACAGTTCCAGACCTGCGCCCATGGGGCGAACGCGGGCCGCGGATGCGTACTCCCCGCGGCGGGCCGGATGCGTGCGGCGAAACCTCTCCGGAACGAGGATGTCGATGGACTGGCCAAGCAGTTCGCTGCGCTGGTAGCCGAACATGCTGGCCACGCGTGCGTTGACTTCGGTGACGCGCCCGTCGCGGTCGCTGGCAATAATCGCGTCGGGCGAAAATTCGAACAAGGCCCGAAACTGGGCCTCGCTGCGCCGGACGTCCTCCTCGGCCCTTTTGCGATCTGTGAAGTCACGCGAAACTTTTGAGAATCCCAGAAGCTCCCCATTTTTGTCTCGAACGGCCGTGATCATCACATTGGCCCAGAAGCGCGAGCCGTCTTTTCGAACGCGCCAGCCCTCGTCCTCGAATTGACCGACGGAGGCAGCCGTTTTCAACTCGAAATCCGGTTTGCCCCGTTCCTTGTCCTCCTCGGTGTAAAACCGCGAGAAATGTTCTCCCAGTATTTCTTCCGCTGTGTATCCTTTGACGCGCTGTGCGCCCACATTCCAAGTGGAAACCCGGCCCTGCGGATCGAGCATGAAAATGGCATAGTCTTTTACGCCTGCCACCATGGCCCGGAAGCGCTCCTCGCTCAGAAGTAGTTCCCGGTTCGCAATTTCTAACCGCCGGTTAGCTTCTTGAACTTCCTGGGCCCGCAGGAAAATTTCAGTTTCGGCTTGTCCGGCCGCTGCCTGGGGAACTTCGGTCAACTTTCGCCGTTGCGTCGCTTGTTGACTGGCGCGCACGAAGTCGGTTACGTCTTCGACGCGATGAATGATGCAGGCGAGCTCATTGTTCGCTCCAAAAACGGGAGCGTTCACGGGACTCCAGAAACGCTCCTCGAACCCGCCGCCCAGCGATTCCGGCCGGCGAATGTCGTACTTTTGCACGGCCATGGTGTCGGAGACCTTGTCTCGCAGCACCCTTTGCAGCGAGGCGCGCAGGTTGCGTACTCCGGTTGCCGCGGGATCGTTGGGGTTATCCGGGAAGATTTCAAAAATATTCCGTCCAAGGATGTCCTCGCGTTTCGTCATCGTGGCGCGGAGGTAGGCATCGCTGACCGCGACGATTGAAAGGTCAGGCGCCAAAACCAGACATAGGCTCGGTACCGACTGGAAAAGGAGCTGAAAGTCAGGGGCAGTTAGGGGTTGTGGCAAATTTGTCCGCCGAAGAAATCCAATTGCAAATCCAACAACGGGTAAGGGTAAGCGCCCCTCGGCGCGGTCCGGCAAGGAACCAAGAGAATACTCTATTCCTTTGTTGGGGAAAAAGGCAAGATCGTCGAAAATCGTGTCGCGGATCGTGTCTGGAGCAGCAATCCTCCAATTATTACTGTAACGTAAATTTAACGGAACTGTGATGCAGGTCACAGAATCGAGGGGCAGGATGGAGAAGAATCAAGCCGCGTCAAGAGTTGGTTACGTCCGCTCGGGGAATTCGCGTTCGTTGGCCCGTCGGCAACTTGCACCGTTCTTGGGCCAACGACGCTGACCACTCCCGTCTAATTGAAGGAGAATCGAAATGACCGCACAATCCGCAACCGCAATGCAACCCTCCAAGACTTCGGCCACGACCAAACATTCGCAAAACGAGAATGTACAGGATCGCATGGAGCAAGTCTTCGATTCGATCGAAAAGCGAGCCTTCGATATTTTCAACAACAACGGCAGGTGGTTTGGGCATGAGCTGTCGGACTGGCTTCAAGCCGAGTCCGAAATTCTTCATCCCGTCCACCTGGAAATTGCCGAATCGGACTCCGACCTGACTGTTCGGGCCGAAGTACCCGGATTCACAACCAAGGAACTGGACATTCGTGTTGAAGGTGACAGGCTGACCATCGCCGGCAAGCACGAATCCAAGGAAGAAAGCGCCAAAGGAAAGACAATTTACTCTGAGCGGTGTGCAAAGGAAATCTTCAGGTCGGTTGAACTGCCGTCGGCCGTGGATGGAACGAAAGCCAATGCCACGCTGAAGGACGGCGTCCTCAATATTGAACTTCCCAAAGCGGCGCACGCAAAAAGCCTGCGAATCGAACCGAAGGCAGTCAGCTAGCAAGCGGTTAAGCCGGCGGGCGGCGCTCAAGTCGCTGTCCGCCGGCGTCGTCGGTTCGGGTTGAAGAGAATCGCTTCAAGCAGGTTCCGGAGGCCGGAATGCTCGCGAAATGCTGCAATCCCGAGTGCGACACTCCATTCGACTATCGCGAGGGCCGGCTGATCCGGTGCTCGCGAAAGCCGCAGAACGGTTCAGCCGCCGAAGGCGACCGTTTTATCAGGCACTACTGGCTCTGCGGAAAATGCGTCTCTCTCTTTGTCTTGGAGTGTGATTCGAGAATGACGGTAAGAATTAAACCGCGCCACGAACAAGCATCCGCAGGAGAATCTTGCCGCTTCGTTAGCGCCGCGTAAGCTCCTCAAAAATGTCAGCTGTGAACCGTAAGGACCGGACAGCCCGCATTTGCCACGACCCTCCCGACGATCGAACTCGAGAAGTATGTTGCCGCTGCATCATGCTTTTCGACGAGGCGCGCGCCAATAATAATCAAGTCGGCACGGGCCGCCTTCGCCGCTTCCAATATCGCCTCCGCCGGATCGCCGCGCCGCGTAACGTAGGCGGGCTGAGACGGTAGGCCCGCGCCCAGGGGCACCACGTTCTTCAGAGTCTCGAGCGCGAGCGAATCGTGGTCTGCGATCGGTTCTTCCGTTGAATGAAGCAGGATAAGTTTCGCGCCATGGTCCTTGGCCAGGGAAATGGCGTGTCGCGAGGCGGCCAGCGATGCGGGACTAAAATTCGTCGCGTAAAGAATGCAGTTGATTTCCGGGGCGCGGGCATGGCTCGTCCCCTGAGTTGCAGCCGGCCCCACGGTCAGAACCGCGCACAGCGCTTGACGCAATACCTTCTCAGCCACCGATCCCAGCAGCCCTTCTGCGATTTCGGTCCGTCCCTGCGTGCCGAGCACCACCAAATCCACGTTCCTTGTTTCCATTACGTTCTCGAGATTCTGCCAAACATCGCCCCTCAGAAACAGAATCTCATGCGGAATCCCCTGCAAATCCGATTCAAGCTGATTGTTTTTGTTCACGCGAAATTCTTCTGCGTCGCTTGCGGCGGAGTGTTCCGTAAGGGGCGATGGAGAATCAGCGTCCGGCGCAATCACGTGGACGGCATGAATCGTGGCGACGGATCTTCTGGCGATCCGCACGGCATAAGGTAGCGCGCGGCCAGCGGTGGCTGAAAAGTCTGTCGCAAAGAGGATATGGCGAATCGTGACTTGCAGTGAAGTGCGCAGCGAATTCAAATGATGCCCCCATGCCTCAGAGCCCAAAAGTCCCGGCGGTTGTTCTGTTGTATGCCCCAGGGAATTGAAATCGCGATTTCCATCTAATCTTTCTACCCATCGGGAATCGCAAGGGCTATGCGCTATGTCACGCGTGATAGTGATCCAGGTCCCAGCATGCGGCCGTCCCGCATGTGGCCTAAATCACAGCAAGAAGTGACAGGCGTCACGGTCTCAGCGGGCGTTGCCAGCCAAAAATAGAGACGTTCCGAATGCGGGCATTCGTATCCCGGATCTCAGAACATTGAGAGACAGCAGGGTCATTATGATCTTTCTGAATCGAGTCGATGCCGGCCGCAAACTGGGGAAGAAACTTCAGTCTTATGCCGGACGAAGCGACGTCTTGGTTCTGGGCATCCCGCGGGGCGGTGTTCCAGTCGCCGCAGAGGTGGCCGCCGAACTGGGGGCTCCGCTGGATGTGTTTGTGGTCCGGAAGCTTGGAGTTCCATCGCATGAAGAACTTGCCTTCGGCGCCATCGCATCCGGCGGAGTTCGAGTGCTGGACGGTGAAATCATTGAAGAGGCAGGCATCTCCGAGCGTGAAATTGAACGGGTCATCGCGCGGGAGAGACAAGAGCTGAATCGACGCGAACGCGTCTATCGCGGCGGCAGTCCGCCACTGAATTTGGCGGGCAAGACGGTCATTCTCGTCGATGATGGTGTTGCCACGGGCGCCAGCACGCTGGCCGCAATCACGGCGCTGCGGGAGTTGAACCCAGGCCGGCTGGTGCTGGCGTCTCCCGTCGCTCCTGTTTCGACTTTCAGGCGTCTGAGGCGAGAGGTGGACGATTTCGTCTGCCTGCAGGCGCCTGAAATATTTAGCGCCGTTGGGGAGTTTTATGCGGATTTCTCGGAAGTGTCCGATGCGGAAGTGAGCCGAGCGCTTCAGGTCAGCGCGGAACAGCGCGCCGGAGAAGGGACACTGGCGAGCCAGAGCATTCGGACGAGAGTTTCCCAATAACTGTTCGGGCAGTTTGAATCGCGAATATTGCTGAGCCGGGGAGATCTTATGACCATGCAAACCGAATCGAAAGCGGCATCGAAGATCATCACGTTTGACAACATCCTTTTCGCCACGGATTTCTCAAAGCAATCCAATGTCGCGCTTCCATTTGCGTTGTCGATTGCGCACAAGTACGCTTCCAAGATTTACGCCGCGCATGTGCTCGCGCATCCTCCGTTGGGGAAAATTCCTACGATTGAAGTGCAAGCGCTCGCCGCACAAGCGCTTCGCGAGGCTCATGAGTCCGCGAGGGGGCTGGAGCGCCGGCTCGGAGCGATTCCTCACGAAGCGATCCTGAGTAAGGGCGATATTTGGGAGCAACTGTCCTTCATCGCGAAAGAAAAAAATGTCGATCTGATTGTTCTCGGAACGCATGGGCGCGCCGGTGTCAGCAAGCTTGTGATGGGCTCGGTAGCGGAAAGAATCTTCCGGCAATCGGCGTGCCCGGTCTTGACGGTTGGCCCCAATGTGTCGGGCGAGCCGGGAAGTGTGGCGGATATACACACAATCCTGTGCCCCATCGATTTCACCGCCGAATCGCTGGCCGCGCTTCCATTTGCCATATCGCTCGCGGAGGAGAATCAGGCGCGCTTGTACTTGATGAACGTTACGCCAACGCCGCCGGCCGATTCCGAACAGGCTTCGCTGATCGCACGTTTGAAGGCGCTAGTGCCGCCGGAAACCGGCTTGTGGTGCGAACCGAAAGCTTTTGTCGAGTCCGGGGACGCTGGGGAGAAAATACTGGAAGAAGCGGAAGAACTCGGCGTCGACTTGATTGTCCTCGGAATCAGAGCGGTTTCCACGCTTGCCGGAACAAGAACCCACTTGGGAACCGCGACGGCGTACCAGGTGGTGAGCCGCGCCATCTGCCCGGTTTTGAGCGTCCGTGGGTAGATCGCGCATCGCTGAGACGTGCCCGGTCGAGCGCTGCAGGTTTACTCTATTCTCGTAATTTCATGAATCTGGTGATAACTTGGACTGATCAAGATTGAGTCGATCGAACTCAAGAAAGGCGCCAGATTCGTGTGCCCCCGGCGTTTGCGTAGGCAGGGAACTGGACGGACATCGCATTTTCAGATCGCCCGAACCGCGGATACGAGCAACCTCTACTCTCGTGGCCATTACCGCATGGATGGCACACCGCATTCGTTGAGGCGCCTCGCTTGCAGGCCGCGGCTAGCCCTTCCGCCCACAACGGCACGAATATAATGCGCATCGAAACTATTGTTCCGCCAAAGGGAACGAAATCCGAGTTCGGGCGGCGGGCGATTGCAGGTTCGTGTCCATGCGGTTTTTCCGGTATTGGTTCGCGCTGGTGGGGTCGCGCAAATAGTTGCTCCATGGAAAGGTCCTAAGACATGCATTTCATTTATTCAATCTGTCAGTGGCTGGAGCAAACGAAAGTGGGTTCGGCCGTTCGGGAATCGTTGTGGCTCTTTCCGATTATCGAGACCGTGCACATCTTCGGCATCATTCTGCTGGTAGGCGCAACGTCGATTCTGGATTTGCGGCTGATGGGATTAACGTTTCGCGATGAGCCCGTCTCCAAACTGGCCACGCGCTTTCTGCCATGGGCGTGGGCCGGCTTCCTGGTTCAGGTCGTCACGGGACTTCTGCTTTTTTCGTCCGAGGCCACCAAGATGTACGGGAATATCGGGTTCGAGATCAAGATGTTGCTGATCGTGGTCGCCGGGATCAATGCGCTTGTCTTTCACGAGATCTCTTACCAGAGTGTGGGCAAGTGGGACAATGATCCGGTCGCGCCGCTCGCCGCCCGCGCCGCGGGACTGATTTCGATTCTGTTGTGGTTCGGAATCGTTGCCGCTGGCCGCTGGATCGCGTACGTATAGCGGGACGATACGGAGGCGCCCGGGAAGCGGGGAGCTCGCGCCAAGCGCCCGGATCCCACGCTGATTCGCACTGGGCGCGCGCGCCGCAAGGGTTGGAGGTGCTACGTGAGAAGCCTGGCATCGAGTCTCGTCATTGCGGCTGCCAGCCTTGCAATGATTTCAAGTCCGGTATCCGCGCACCACGGCGTCACAAATTACGACATGAAGAAGACCATCGTGCTGAACGGGACGGTGACGGCGTTCGAGTGGAGCAACCCGCATTGCCTGGCTTACCTGGACGCCACGGATGTTAACGGTCACGTCAGGCACTGGACTCTCGAAATGTCTTCGACATTCACCATGACCCATAGGGGATGGGACAAAGATACTTTGAAACGGGGAGATACGGTCAGCATTGAGACTCATCCGGCCAGGAACGGCGCGCCAGTTGGCATCACCTCAGGTCCCGGCTTCGCGTTGAAGACTCTAGTCAACGGCAAAGAAATACGCCACGATAAGGCTGTGAGAAAACGTCCGTAAATAAGAAGTCACCAGTCATCGGACAGGAGAGACGCGGAGAGGCTTCGCGCGAGTGTTTGGATAAAGACCCCTGCATGTTTTCATGCCGCATTTTGTATTGCGCGCTGCGAGCGGCGGCGCGGAGCGCCGGTTTCCTGCTGACATTGGCAATATTCTGCTGCCTTGCGACACCCGCGCTAGCGGACACCGTAGGAAGCATTTCGGGAACGGTGACGGACCAGAGCGGCGCAGTGATCCCAGACACTACGGTTACCGCGCTCAATCTTGATACTACGGTGGTAACCACCACCAAGACCAACGCCAACGGATTTTATAACTTCACCGCGCTGCCCGTCGGACGCTACGAGATTGAGGTCGTGCGCGAGGGATTCAACCCCTACAAACGCACAGGCTTGGTAATCGATGTCAACTCCGAGCTCCGCGCCGACATCGCTCTCTCCATGGGCCAACAATCGGAGGAAGTGGTTGTTTCGGATACGGCGGTGCACGTGGAGACCGAAAGCACTCAGGTCGGCGAGGTTGTTACCGGGGATGTGATCAGCGGAGTGGCCCTGAATGGGCGCAGTTTCACCGACCTGCTGGCACTGCAGCCCGGCATTGTGCCGATGTCCACGCAAACGCCGGACTCCGTGGTGATGGCGGGAGCTTCCGTGGCCATCTCTCCGTCGGGTGGTTTGAATCCGGGCAATCAATCCATTTCCGGGCAGCGGGAGGACGCCAACGGTTTTCTGGTGAACGGTGGCGACGTCAAGGAATTGATGAACGGTGGCACGTTGATTGTGCCGGACCTCGATTCGATCTCCGAATTCAGGATTCTGACGAACAATTTCGATGCGCAATACGGAAATTATTCCGGCGGCATCGTGAACGTCGTAACCAAGTCGGGGACCAACCAACTGCACGGCGGCGGTTTCGAATTCTTGCGCAACACCGCTTTCGACGCCAAGAATTTCTTCGATCCCACGGTGGGAACCTATCGTCAAAACCAATTCGGCGGAACGGTCGGCGGGCCCATCGTGAAAAACGAGTTGTTTTTCTTCGCGGATTATCAGGGAACGCGCACGACGCAGGGAATTTCCACCGGTCAGATTCCCGTCCCGACGCTCGCAGCCCGCTCCGGCAATCTCCTGGGTGAAGCCGCACTGTTTGAAACCGGGTGCAATGGCGGTCCGTGCACGGTGTCTCCATGCGATGTCGCGAGCACATGTCTCGCGACGCAGCTATCGAATAATTTGTCTGCGGCGGCAGGTTCCGCGGTGACGGTTTTTTCCGGAGAGCCGTATTACACGCCCGGGTGCGCGAACTATACGCAATGCGTTTTTCCGAACGGTATTTTTCCGATGGCCGCCTGGTCCGCTCCGGCACAGCACCTTCTGCAATATATTCCCGTGCCCAATATCGGAAACTCGGTCTTCTCCACGGGAAGCGATTCTGAGGCGGTGCGCGATGACAAAGGCAGCTTTCGCGTCGATACCGGCACCACGCGCTGGGGCGATTTTTCCGTCTACTATTTTTACGATAATTTTCATGTGGACAATCCTTATCCAACGGGGCAGGGCGGCGCATCTGTGCCGGGCTTCAGCGGCCTGAATCTCGGCACGGCGCAATTGCTCAATCTGGGCGACACCAAGTCGTTCGGTTCATCCAGCGTGAACGAGTTTCATCTGAGCTACATGCGGAGTTACAACAATGTCGGCCAGCCGGCAGGCGGAGTCGGGCCAAGCCTCGCGTCGCAGGGATTCGTTACCGGGAAGGGAACACAAGGCATCGTTCCGCTGGACCCGGCCATTGAAGGAATTGAAAACGTCATCTTCAATTCGTTTGTCATGGGCACTCCAACCACCAACCTGACACAAGTGAACGATACCTACACGGCCAGCGATAATTTCACAAAGGTGGTCGGCAAACATACGATCAAAGTTGGTCTCGAGCTCGTTATCGACCAGATCAACGTTCACCCCGACCCGGAATTTAACGGCGGCTTCTCATTTAACGGCAGCCAAACCGGCTCGGATTTCGTGGATTTCCTGGTGGGGACGCCGAATCTTTACAACCAGGCCGACTCGCAGTCCTACTATCCTCGACATAAATATCTAGGGGGATTCGCGCAGGACAGCTGGCAGATTAAATCCAACCTTACGCTGAACTTTGGGCTTCGCTGGGACTTGATGCAGTACTGGTCGGAAAAATACAACCAGATTCCGACTTTCATTCCAGGAGAGCAGTCGCAAGTTTATCCCACGGCGCCGGTTGGCTTGGTCTACCCGACCGACCCGGGAGTTCCGAATACGCTGGTGCCTCAGAAGAATCGTTTTTCGCCGCGCATCGGAATCGCTTACTCGCCGGATCGAACCGACGGCTGGCTGGGGAAGATTATTGGCGGTCCGGACAAAACGAGCATACGCGCCGGCTACGGAATCTTTTACTCGGTGATTCAGGGAAATACGATCGCGTTTGACGAGCCGCAACCGCCTTACGGATTGAGTTACACCAGTCCGCTTCCACCGCTCTTCGCCACGCCCTTTACCGCGGCCAGCGGCGAACCCGGCGTCAACCCGTTTCCACTGGATTTTCCTCCGCTCGACGCGTCGGTGTCGCACCCGAATCCCGGGATCGATTACTCGCAGTTCGAACCGATCGCCGGAATGACGACGCCGCCTCCGTCGAACACGTATCCTTACACCGAAAATTATTTCTTCTCGATCCAGCGCGAACTGAATGCCAGCACCGTGCTGAACCTGAGCTATGTCGGTTCCCAAGCGCATCACCTGCTGCTCGTGTATTCGGCCAACCCCGGGAACCCGGCGCTGTGCCTGTCGTTGCCCGGCTGTGGACCCGGCGGTGAGAATTCCTCGTACCTGAATCTTGCTGGCCAGACGGTTGGCTGCACGCGCCAGGGTCTTGGCTGCGCGTTCGGCAACGACGATTACGAGGGGAGTATCGGCAACTCCAACTTCAATTCGTTTCAAGCCACCTTGCAGCGCAAGACCAAGAACCTCAACTTGACGATTGCCTACACCTACAGCAAGTCCATCGACCAGGCATCCAGTCTTGCGGATGTTGTAAATCCCTTTAATTTTCAGCAGACCCGGGCGCTGTCGGCTTTCGACCTGAAGCATAATTTCGTCGCGACCTATGAATACACGTTGCCGGTGGAACGCTTCACCGGGCGCTCCAATCGCTGGACGCAAGGTTGGGTCATTTCCGGAATTACCCGCGCCAGCACCGGATTTCCGGTAACCCTGTCCAGCAGCGTCGACAATTCTCTGCAGGGAAGCAATCCCAACGGTGTCAATAATCGCTACATCGATTTGCCGGACGTGCTTCCCGGGCCTTTGGATGTAGGTCACTACGTTCAGAACGGGCAATCTTATTACTTCAATGTTTCACTTTTCCACTCGAACGCGTTGGGCACGCCGGGAGACGCCTCACGGAGATATTTCTACGGACCCGGATCGTTCAACACCGACCTCGCATTGCTGAAAACCGTGCCTCTCACGGAAGCAAAGGCGCTGCAACTCCGCCTGGAAACGTTCAACATTTTTAATTATCCGCAATTCTTCGGCCCCGCTTCCGTCCAGGGAAATGTTGACAACCCCCTCTTCGGACAGATCGTGAGCGCGGCGCCGCCTCGACTGATGCAGCTGGCCGTGAAATTTACATTCTAGAAGCCATCTAGCCATCTCATAAATAGGTTTATGGGTCGCGAATAGATTTGTGGTTCGCGGCTTTACCGGCCGCGGAAAAAATCGCATGATGCGTTTGTCATTCTGAGCGAAGCGAAGAATCCCTCTTTCTTTTCTGGCACTTAAGGCCTGGAGAGATTGCTCGCTCCGATTTTCGAGGAAGGGAATTTTCTGCCATCGTCGCCGCGCAACGCAAATCTTCTCTCGCACAAAATCGGGACCGGAGCATGTCCGGCGCATGCTCCAATCCGGTTTCGCGTTCGTGCCCGCTAATCTGCCGGCGGCTTTGGCGCCGGAGGAGCGGGCTTCATGAATTTGGCATCCTCCACGGGAGCGTTGGCGTCCACCTGCGCCCACTTGTAGGTTCGGTTCCCCTCCGCGCTCACAACACGCTCGGTAAACGGAACCTTCACGCCGCTGACGTCCCGGTAGTCTTCATAGAATGTATCTTCCGGGAACGAGCCGATGACGCTTTGCATGGTCGTGTAGGTGCGCACGAGCAATCCCGTTTGGGCGTCGAAATTCAGGCGATCGATCACCGGGAAGCCTTCGGTGCGCGTGCCCACCACGCGATAGGTATCGCGATCGCCGATTTTTTCCATGGCGTCGACCTGAACGTTGGTATGGTCGTTTCTGAATTCGAGGCCGGGAAACTCTTCGCCCAACTCGACCAGCATGCGCAACTCATCGCCCGTATCTTCGCGGATCGGTGTGTTGTGCCAGCCGATTGTTCCATCAAAGCCCATGGAAACCGTGGGCCTGCCGGGGAAGGTAACCGATATCACTCCCATTGGGGCCTTGACGTCATGTTCCGCCGGCACGGTTCCCATCATTGGCGGTGGCGGCGGTGGCCCGCCGGGAGGTCCCGGAGGCGGAGGAACAAGCATGTCAGCCGTTCCCTTAAACGAGAGCGCCGTAATTTTGCCGACCGCGGCCTGGCCGCCGAGCGCCTGCTCGTATTTGCTGAAAACTTCCTCGACCGAGGGTAGCGGCGGGCCAGCCGGTTTCGGCGCGGGCGCTGCCGACGGGCCTGACATTACGGTTGCCGGCGCTTTGCTCGGCGACATGTCCGGATCGAGATTCGAGAAATCTTTCAGCGCCAGGGTAGGGAAGACTTCCATGGCGGATTTGTCTGTAGGTAGTTTGTCGCCAGGCAGCAGCAAAGTCGAAGCGGCCTTGGCCACTCCGCGATGGCAGGTATAGCAGGTCAGTTCGCGCTTGCCGTCAAACACCGTGGTATCCAGCGCCATGGTCATCTTGATCATGCTGCGCGCGACGTGCTTCTCGCGCTTATCGTCCTGATCGAAATGTCCGATGATATGGCAGTAGCCGCAGCCAACGCCGAGCGCGGTGGTTATATATTCCATCGCGGGATGAATCTGTTCCGCCGGGATGCCCTTGAATACTTCGATTTTTTTATAGACCTGCCCGGCGGTCTTGCCCTTCATGTCCGCCGCTTTTGGCGCGGGCGCCGGAGGACCGGCGGCCGGGGCCTGCGCGTGCAGTCTCGGCGCATGGATGCCGAGCGCGAGAATTGTAACCGCCAAAGTCCCCGGGATCCCGTAGCCACCGCATGTCGAGAAATTCTTTTTCATACTTTTTCGGTTATCCTCTCACTGATTTGTGCCTTCGCCGTTTTCATTGCACGCCCGGCAGCGACCGGATGCGGGCCTAATCCTAAGTCATCGCCAGTCTCAAAAGCAATGAGCGAAGTTTCCCAATCCCGCCCGGAGGCCCGCTTAGCTCGCCGGAAATTCAGGCTAGTGACATTTGGACCCCTTTCGGACTACTCTCTGACCACCTATTCAACGCCGCAGGTGTCACGTACACACATGGGAGGGACGCCGATGCAAATTCGCGTGGAAAACTTTGGGCGGTTTCAGCATTTTGCCTTTTTGTTTGCGGTCGCCGCATTGTCCGGCTTGGCATTCGCAAGCACTCCGACGCGGGCAGCGGATTGCAATCCCGCAGCGCTGAGCGCTCTTGGCACTCCCAATATGACGATTACGTCCGCGACCATTGTGCCGGCGGCCCCGCCCGCTCCCGACTATTGCGACGTGAAGGGCAGCGTTGCCACTTCGGGCGACGGCGCGGAACCGGGCTCCGCGAATTTTGAGATCATGCTGCCCACCAACTGGAACCAAAAATTTCTCTTCCAGGGTGTCGGCGGCCTGGCCGGCTCGCTCAACTCTTCGGCGAATCCCGCCGATCAGCCGTTGTTCCTGCAGAAAGGATACGCCACCGCGATCACGGACACGGGCCACCTGATCGCGAATCCCACGTGGGAATACACCGCGCCGGGCACGCCGGACATGCCGAAAATTATCGATTACTTCTACCGAGGCGTGCATGATGTAACGCTGGCGGCGAAACAGCTGGTCAAGAATTACTACCGCGCGAATACCATCCGCCGCTCGTACTTCGATGGCTGCTCGAACGGCGGCAAGATGGGCCTGATCGAAGCGTCGCGCTTTCCCAGCGATTTCGACGGCATCATCTCGGGATCTCCGTGGCTCGATCCGGTGGGCACCTCGCTGTGGAGCTTGAAAAATACCAAAGCGCTGCTCGATGGCTACATTCCTCCTGCAAAATTCAAGCAAGTCGGCGCCGCAATCGTGAAAGAGTGCGACAAGGCGGACGGAGTGGCCGATGGCCTGATCCAGAATCCGGCGAAATGCGCGTTCCAGCCGGATGCGCTGGTGCCCGAAACCCTGACGAAAAAGCAAGCCGAAGCGCTGAAGCTGATCATGAGCCCGGTTCGCGACGAGCAGGGTAAAATTATTTATCCCGGCGCGTCCGTAGGCAACCTCGGACAGGACAACATGACCGTTCGCGGGCCCACAAATTACCTGGAAACGCCCCCGACCGATCCGTCGGCCGCCAAGCCCTTTGGAGCCGCCGCCGTGCCCGCGAATTGGTCACTGGCACAGAATATCCTGATGAAGCTCGGCTACTACGACGCCGGCAAGGACATGAACAACTCGATCGAAAGCAATGGCGTCGTGAAGACCGATGCGCTGAACCTGGTCTATTCACGCCTGGCCGCGGATGTTCCCGACGATCCGTCGGCGTACGGCGCTTATTTCGGAAAGGGCGGAAAGCTGCTGATCTACCACGGATATGACGACTTGATTATTTCGCCCTACAGCAGCATCTGGTTCTACGAAGATCTGGCGCAGGAAAACGGCGGCTACGAAAAACTGCAGCAGAACGCACGCCTCTTCATGGTACCGGGCATGCAGCACTGCGTGACCGGCGCGGGCCCGAACTCGTTTGACACCTTGAGCGCGCTCGAACGATGGGTGGAGAAGGGAATCGCGCCGGACGCGATCCCCGCGACACACTCGACGAATGATGTGGTGGATCGCACCATGCCGCTGTGCAAGTTCCCCGAGAAGGCCCACTACAAGGGAAGCGGCAATCCCAACAGCGTTTCCAGTTGGTCGTGCCCGGCAAGCGACAAGTCGCTGCTGGCGGTCGGCCCCAACGGCATTCAGGCTGGAGCGAACGCAGCCGTTCCGGCAAGAGTGAGCGCGCCGGCAAAACTAGCAGCCAACAACGGGAATTGAGCTTCTGGTAGCACAGGCTTCAGCCTGTGGAGTTTCGTACGGGGAGTATAAGTCTAAAGCGAAATAGGAACGCGCGCTTTGAGGGAAGTAAAGCCCACAGGCTGAAGGCCTGTGCTACTTATTTCCTTCCGATTTCTTTTGCATATCGCCGTAGCTGATGTTGTCCTCGCACACCATTTCGCCGATGTTCCACGTCGGCTTCAGTTCGTAGGTTGCATGACCGCCCCAGGGTTTAGTGTAGGCCTTGGGGTCGTCGATCGTAGTATCGATGGTCAACGTGTCATGGCTAACGCGCCGGATGCGCTCCACAACGTGCAGATCCTCGCTGTGCGGACGGCCATCGTTATCGAGCCAGGTCTTGTCGTTGAAACCCACGGTGTCCACGACCAGCGTGTCTCCGTCCCACCTGCCGATCGCGTCGCCCATCCACGTCGGATTCAGATCCTTGGGATGCTCGCGCCCGTCGGTATAAATGTTGCGCACAAAATGGTCGTACTCAAAGAGCATGAGCACGCGGCCGGGAATCTGGGCGATCTCCACCGGTTCCCCTCGAATGAGATAAATTCTCGGAACACCGGGGGGAGCACACTGCATGATCGGGTCGTTGGTTTCAGACAAGGAGACAGCTCGCGGTCCGAGGTTCGGCTTATTGGCCTTGAATTTCGCTTCCGCCCAGGGAGTCATCGGCGGCACGTCGTTGGAAATCGAAAACGCCAACTCGTAAATGGTGTAGCGGCGGGTTTTATCCGGGGCGCGTCGTGACCTTCTCCAGACTCCGGACAGGTCCACGGGCGCGGTAGCGGCGCGGGATTTCGCGACACCCGCCGGCGCGGTCTGCGCCGGCGTCGCGAGTGGATGCGCGAGCGCAACCGCCATCCAGGCAAGCATTACGCACAATGAGCAATTGCGCATTCCGGAAACTCCCCGGCGGCGGCTACTCCGCGTAGTCCTCGCCGCGATCCATCACCGTTTCCTTGCCGTTGGGAAACACGACCTTGCGCAGACGCACGATGTGCGAACCGCTTTTCGCGACGTTGCCGATAAACGTGATCTGGTCGCCGGGCTTGAATAGGGTTTTATTCCATCCCAGCCGGGACATGGTCGTCAAACTCGGAGCTTCGGCGGTCCATTTCTCGACTTTGCCGTTCGCGTCCGCCACATCGAACAGGATTTCCGTGTGCGGATTCATGAAATGAAAATCCGTGACCGTTCCCTTGAACGTGGTCAATTTCGTCGAGTCGTAGACCGAAGCGCCGTGGTGCGCAAAGGCCGGACTCGAAACCATAAATACACCAGCCGCCAGCAATGCCAAGGCGGCCAAATGTCTGATTTTCACGGAACACCTCGTAGTTGGCGCGACTATCCCACCGCCATCCGGCTCTGTCAATGCAAAAGCGTATGGCGAAGCGGTTCGTGAGGTTATGGTTTGAATTACTTCGCCGGCGCGTCCGCCGGCATGGCTTCCGGAGCATCGACTGGAGCCGGACCCACGCGCTCGATCACCACGTGCTGAATGTGGACCGGCGTTACCGGCGAGTCGCCGGCATCGCGCGGCACTTGCGCAATCGCTTTCACGACGTCCGGATTTTCGCACTGCCCCCAGATCGTGTATTTCCCGTTGAAGGCCGGATAGGCCGCCTCGGTAATAAAGAAATGGGTGTCGTTCGTGTCCGGACCGCTGTTGGCCATGGCCAGGCGCCCCGGCGTCTCGAATTTGAGGTTGGGCGCGATTTCGCTTTTGTAAGGGAAGCCCGGACCCTCGGGGTGCCCGACGCCCGTGCCGAGCAAATCGCCGCCTTGAATCATGACGCCGGGAATCACGCGGTCGAAGATGAGACCGTCAAAAAACTTTTTGCGCTCCACTTGTTTCGTTTCCGGATGCACGAAGGAGATTTTTCCGATGGCCAGACCCACCATCGTGTGCACTGTGACCGGGGCTTCCGCTTCGAAAAGTTTGCAGGAGATATTTCCTTTATCGGTTTCAAACGTCCAATAGAGGCCCGGCTTGCGCTTGTCGGCCCGAACTGTCCAGGCGCTCGTGCCTTGAAGAAGGAATAAGGTTGCCGCGGGAGCCGCGCTCGAGAGAAATATCGCCACAAGCTTGGTCAAGTTTCGCATCGTCATCGTATTGCGGTTTGGCATCCTCAATTTCCTCTGTGTCTCTGCAGTCTCTGCGGTGAATTCCGATCGGCTAACGCAGAATTTACAGAGAAAGAACGGCGCGGCGTGCACCCGTTGCCGCACGTTATTTCTTGACGTATTTCTTCAAGTCCATGGGTCCGACTTCGGCGCCGTACAGATTGCCCTGGCGATCCACCGCAACGCCTTCAGCCGCGCTGGATGAGCCCTTGGGATCGGGATCGGGAATGAACGCAGTCACCTTGCCGTCCCGGATGCTGCCGATTCTGATGCCTCGCATGCATCCCGGATTATATCCGTAGCCCGGCTTATCTGTGGATTCCGAGTCGGCCACATACATGATGTCATGCTTATCGATAGAAATGCCGCTGGGGCGGCCAAACTGCTTCCATTCCGAGATGAAGTTGCCGTCCTGATCGAAAATCTGAATGCGATTATTGGAGCGGTCGCCCACAAAAAGCCGCCCCTTGGAATCGAAGGCCAGGGCGTGAGGGCCACTGAATTCGCCGGGAGCAGTCCCTAATTTCCCCCAGGATTTGATGAACTTTCCGTCCTTTGAAAATTTCACGATGCGCGCATTGACTTGCGAACCCGGCGGAGAACCGTGGCCGTCCGCCACAAAAATATCTCCGTTCGGGGCCACCGCCACGGCCGAGGGGCGATTGAATGTGTCCGGGCCATCGCCCGGCACTCCGGCCTTGCCGAGAACCATCAAAACTTTTCCGCTGGGGCTGAACTTGAAAACTTGATGGCCCTTTCCGTGTTTGCCAACGTCGTCGCTCGTGCCCGTACCTCCGACCCCGTCGGTCACCCAGACATTTCCGTCTGTGTCCACAAAGATTCCGTGCGGGAGTATGAACAATCCCGCGCCAAAATTTTTCAGAAGTTTTCCTGACCGGTCAAACTCAAGGATCGGCGCGAGGTTGGAGCCGGCGCAGCTGTTTCCGCCACATCGTTCGAAAGTCCAGATGTTACCATCCGGGCCGATCGCTACGCCCGAGGTCGCTCCCCACTTCCGGCCGTCGGGCAGATGCGCCCAGTTGGAGATCGTTTTGTAGGGATTTGGCAAGTCGTTGGGAGGAGGATAGCTGGCCTGGGCGCGCGCACTCACGCCGGAAACTGCGAGCAGGATCAGGCCGACGACGGCCTCGAATGTGAATTTTTGCGCATGCTGCATGATCGCGATCCTCCGAATGCGGCCCGGCTCGAATATCCAGAGTGGATTTTAGCACCCGCAAATGATTTTTTATCCAGCGAACCACGGTTGAAACAAAACATTCCGCAGCCTACAATCTGCGCTCCACTTTGAGTGCGGCGGGCAAGGGAAGCACGATGAACCGTTCATTCACGATGAAACTTTTCACCATCGTTCTGCTCGCCGCCGCGACGTCCTTGTTCTCCGTTTCCGTTCCAGCTCAGATTCCCGGGGAAATCGAGACTCTTGCGGGCCGGACAGCCGAGCGCGTTGCGAAGACGCACCAACTGCACATCTTCATCTCCGGTCTCGAAGAATGCCAGCTTGATCCGGACCTGTGCATGCGATTCGAGACGTCCCTGCGCGCCGACATTGAAAAGCAGGTTCCCGGCGTCCACTTCGTCCGGCGAGAAAGCGTTATCAATATTCTTGAGGGGAGGGGATTCCTCGCGTTCGACGTGTACATCCCGGATGTATTGAAAGCAGTGGCCACTCAAGCCGGGGCCGATATTTTGGTAACCGACACATTGCTCTGGCAGCGTGACGGCTACGAGATGAGCAGCGAAGTATTCGACGCGAACCGCGGCAGGAGGCTGGACCAATTCCGGGTCAAGCTCGAGCGCCCTGTGCCCGGTTCCGGCGATGACCCGCTGGTCTTCACGGATCCGGCAACGCAAGTTTCCCTCATCATCCCCAGGGGCAAGCAATCCGGCCCCACAACCGTAGTGGGTCCCGTGTGCGAGAAGTGTCCCGATCCCGCTTATACACCGGAAGCCAAAGCTAGCGGAATTCAAGGCCGTGTTCTCTTGCTGCTGACCGTTAGCGAGCAGGGCGCCGCGGAGAACATTGGTGTAATCGATGGTCTTGAATACGGCCTGACCGATCAGGCGCTCGAAGCGGTGCGAAGTTGGCAGTTCAAACCGGCAATCGGCAGGGACGGAAAGCCGTTTGCCACCCGAGTGCCGATCGAAGTGACCTTTCGACTGAAGTGATGCGCCATCCACGCTCCCACCGATTTCTACTCGCTCCCAATGTCTTTACTTGCTCTCGATATTGATGGCGTAGTAGCCGACCGTTTTCGTCGAGAGCTCTTTCCACCAATGCGGGGTTTTCGCCGGGATGGTGATGACGTCGCCTTTGCTCAGGTGAAACGTCTGTCCGCCTTCGATCGAAGTCGCGGTCATCTGTTCGGGGCTGGTACGTTTCGCGCCGACCATTGTTCCGCCGGTGATGAACGTGGCCTCTCCGTCGACCATGATGAAGATGTGGTTGGTGTGTTCATGATATTCCACGGCGCCGGCTTTCCGTCGATTGGCGAGTACCACCAGGCCCGGGTCGCTCACGATCGGACCGCCTTTGGCCATTACGGTCGCGACTTGATCGTGGGGGATGAAGTGAACTGCCGCGGGAACGCCCTCTTCCGTGGATGCCGCGGACGCGGCAAGCAAAATGCCAACAATGAATAAAGCTGTCTTCGCGAATGGCGATTTCATGCCGATCCTTTTCTCGATCCGAATTCCAGATCGGACTCGGATTTCAGCGCTATTTCAGCCGGTTTGAAGCGTTGGCAACAACCGGTTGCTTACTGCGTGCTGCTGACCGGCCGCGGCACATGCATAGTCATCAAGACCAGCGGTCCGCTGATCAGCTTGAACTGGTGGGGCGTGTTTTCGGGGATGATCGCGAAATCTCCCTTGTTCATGGCCTGCGCGTTTCCGCCGTCAATCGCCGTGCCGGAAAGGTTTGTGGCGTTGGTTCGTTTTTCGCCCACGACTTTTCCGCCGGTGGTCAGGGTTCCGCTTCCATCGATCACGTACACGAGTTCCGCTTCTTTCTCGTGAACCGCCACCGCCCCGTCGAGAGGCCGGTATTCAAGATTCGCGGTGTATGGCGGGAGAGTGAGAATGTGTTCGGCGACCATCACCTGGCCTTCCTTATGTGCCGCTTTCGCTTTCGCGAGAAGCGCCTGGACATCTTCCGCGGATGAAAACGTCCTCATGATTGCCGCGTCGGCTTGAACGGGAGACGCCTGAGGCGCCGCGGCCGGCAGCGCCGAACTAACCGCCGGAGCCGCTCCCGGTTTCGCGGCCATCACGACCGCCGCAGCGACCAGTGCCAATGCAAGAGTCATTCCCAGAGCGCGCATATAACCCCCGTGTTCATCATCTTAGCTTTGACTTTCCCGACAGGGCACATCTTATACACCCGCAACCTTTCGCCGGGAACCGAAATCAGTAGGACAAGCTGTCAGCCTGTCGAGTTTAGATTTTTGCCCATCGAGCGCGCAAACCCAACAGGCTGAAACCTGTTCTACCCGGGGCACACCGGAAGTGGTATACGAATCGGCCGTCCAAGCGTACTATCTTCCTCCCGGGAATCCAGATGCCGGTCCTGAGGACAGATTCGCAATCCGGTCGGGGAGAATATCATGGTCAAATTACTTGCCCATTGGATTCTGAGCGCTTTGTGCCTGCTGCTGGTCGCTAAATTTGTTCCAGGAATCTTCGTAAGCGGATTCGGCACGGCGTTGATCGCCGCGGTGGTCATCGGGCTGGTAAACGGTACGATTGGTCTGCTGCTGAAGATTGTCACGTTTCCCCTTACGATTCTTACGTTTGGATTGTTTTGGTTGCTGATCAACGCGCTCATGTTGAAATTCGCGTCGTTCTTCGTGCCCGGGTTTGTGGTGCGCGGTCTGTGGCCGGCGTTCTGGGGAGGACTAACTTTGAGCGTGCTGAACATGATCGTGCGGCAGCTACTCAAAGGTCGCAGCGTGTGAAAATGCCTTTTCTAGAATTTCGGATTCGTTGAGGTAAGAAACGTGCGTGACCGAACGCTTTTGAGTCAGTAATCTTCCACCGGTTTACGGCTGAACGGGGATCGCGGCGATTGCGGGGTGCGCGCGCTGCGGTAGTCCTCCAGTTCCGCATTGGTGATGGCGAAGTGAGTCTCCGGAGGATGATTGGCGTACGTGGCCAGTTCGCGGCGTAGTTTGCGCGAGCAAACGTCGGGGGCATCTTGAATGCGCAACAAGCGTTCGTTGAAGGCTTCGGTGGGGATGGTCAATGTGAATTCGCGCGGCTCGCTGGAGGCTTCGCGCACGGTGAAGGTATACTCACGGGCCACATCCTTCACCTCGTATCCGAGGAATTGCACGATGATTTCGTGGCTCACTTGGCGCCCGCCGCCAGCCCCGCGCCCAGAGCGGCTGGGACGACGGCCAACTTCTTGTTTTTCTTGGCCCTACGACGCTTCGGCGGCACGCCTTCGGCGGCGTCAACCACCATGATGCTGGTCACGAATTTCTTCAAGCCGTGAAGGTCGAAGTCAATGGAAGTCCGGTCGGAATTGGATTCCGTGACCACGCCTAGACCGTACTGAAAATGCTTGATGTACGCGCCTTCTTCGAGAGCTTTCAAGATGCCTCCTTGCGTGGAACGTCCTGGGTGTGGCAGCGGCCAGACTTCTGTCAATCCAGCCCAAAAAAATAGCCTGCAAGTGTGGACTTGCAGGCCTCCAAGAGATCTAAAGGTTTACAAGAGCAACAATCTCAACTCGATCTTAACACGCCGTATGGCCGTGGCCTAACACTATCCTGCCTGAGTTCAATGAAAGCGGTGCGCAGAGTCGAGCCAGGACGCCAGATCGTTCCAGCTGTTGAACCCGGCAGTATCGTCCAGTCAATTCAGGGTAATTCGCGATCAATTCGCGGGCGAAAAGATCCAGTCAAAGGGCAGAATGCGCAGCAGCCGCGTTTTCGACACTTTCCCGCGCCAGCCGCACCGCGGGCTCTCGCAGGTCAGTTCCTCTTGGCCAAAGATCTTCATGGCGTCATTTTCCGACAGCGTGGGCTTCGAACATTTGCGTTGCAAATTAATATTGTGGCCGCCTTTCGGGCAGGCCACCACAATTCTGTAGGCTTTGCTCATTGGCTTATAATAACACCTCTCAGGGGGCGATGGCCAGCGAGAGGTGTCCCAATATGTGCCAATCGGGCGTATTTGGGTCGGATTGGGGCGCTTTTTTTGTCAATTTGCAGATTTTCCCGGTTTTCGCCCCATCGTGTGCCGTGCGCGGCTACTGCCTCGCGGGGTAGTCCTTCTGGAATCCGTTTCGGCTGTTTTTTACCGTAAAGCTGCCGTCGGGACGAGCGGTCAGTTGAATGTAATAGACGGTTCCTTCGTCGGGAACGCCTGTGGCGGCCGTGCCGCCGGTTCCGAGGTTGGCGATGAACTTTTCGGGCATGTTGTGGTCGCCGGCATCGACGGCGTAATGCAACTGCCAGAGGTCTTCCAGACCGGGTGAGGATTTCAGCGTTTCGAACGTCGCGACGGCGCCGCCCTTCTTAGCTCCGTTGTCCATGATCGCCACTCGGGGCTGTTCCGCGTGCACCAGCATTGGCAGGCTGGAAATGTCTTGCCCGTGATGAGACACGACGTAAACGTCGAGCCTGCCGATCAGATTATTCGGGCAGGCCAGGTCGTGTTCCTTGTTCCAGGTCAGGTCGCCAAAATCCCCCAATCGGAATTTTCCGAGCGAAATCACCATTCCGACCGACTGCTTGTTTTCACCGCCAACGAGCGGATCCGCGACTTCGTCCTTCGGCACGAAGCCAGCGCACAGGGAATTGGCCTCCCCGGCCCCGGGCAGGGGCTTGGAGATGGTTTCAGCGGCTGCGGAGATGATTTGGACGTTGAGGCCCGGGACGGGAAGCTTGTCGCCGGGCTTTGCGAGGATGTGGTCGCCCTCTCCGCGAACCTTCAGATAGGCAGCGTAAGTCTGCGGAACGTTCCGAGTCTCTTCCTCCGCCGGTCCGTGATCGACAAAGTGCCGAATCGGGATGAGCCCAGCGAGTTGGACCACCCCGCCGGCATGATCACCGTGATAGTGCGTGAGGACCAGGTAATCGATCTGGCTGATTCCTGCCATTTTTGCGACGCTGGCAATTCTTCCGGCATCGCGCGCGCCTGCCCAACCGGTATCGACCAGCAAGGATTGCCCGCTAGGCGATATGAACAGGGTGGACTGCCCGCCCTCCACATCGATGAAATAAGCTTGCAGCGCTTTTTTCTGCTGCGCCAGTAGAACGGGCGACGCCAAGGCAGTCGCGACCGCAATGGCAAGCAAAAGCCTCTTGCGCATGATGACTCCTCCCAGGATTCCGATCCAAGGTTACAATATGATGCGGAATTGTGACCCGCGGCCGGTTCGAAACAGATCCAAACCGGCCGCGAGATTCGGCCAATCGGGCGCTTCCTATTTTACTTCGAAGATTTCGGCCACAGGACGCCTTGATCTTCTTTGGTGATCGGTCCCATGCCTTTGTAGACGAATTTCTGCACGCGCTGTCCACGGTACGTTTCCGTGGTGTAAATATTGCCCTTGGAATCGGTGGCAATGCTGTGCACGGCATAAAACTCGCCCGGTTGGCGCCCGCCATCGCCAAAGCTGGTTAATACCTGGAGCGTGTCGCGCAGCAGGATGTGGACCTTTTCGTTCGCACCGTCGGTCAGATAAATGAATTTCTGCTGGGGATCGCGGGAGAAGGCAATGTCCCATACCGATCCGTCGCCCAGGGTCCGTTTCTCGATGATCTGCTCCTTCACGAACGTGCCGTCCTTCTTGAATACTTGGATGCGGTCGTTGGCGCGATCGCAGACATAGAGCAAGCCGTCGTTGGCCAGTTGCGCGCAGTGCACCGGATTGCGGAACTGCTGGTCGAGCGGGGCATCGGGATCGTATTTCGGTTGGTCGGTGTCGTCCGGGACGTGGCCGTAGGCGCCCCAGTGCCGCTTGTATTTGCCGGTGTCCGCATCGAAGACGATGACGCGCTTGTTGCCGTAGCCGTCAGCCACGTAGAGCTCATTGGCCACCGGATCGACGAACATCTTCGCGGGCCCCTTGAGATTTTCCGTGTCGTTGCTGCCCTTGCTCTGGCCCACGTGGCCGATCTGCATCAGGAACTTGCCGTCCATGGTGAACTTCAGGACCATGTCATCGTGTTGCAGCTTGGCGCCCAACCCCGCGTAGGCGTTTCCGTTGCCACCAATCCAAACATTGCCTTTGTAGTCCACGGTGATGCCATGGTTGGACATTGGCCAGTCGTATCCGGGTCCCGGACCGCCCCAGTGTTGCACCAGATTTCCGGCCTGGTCAAAGGCGAGCACGGGGGGCGCCGGAGTGCAGCAGTCAGCGGCCGGCGGATTCTGCACCGAATAGGTTTCCTTGGGTTCGAGGGAACCTGCACGATGAACGATCCAGATATGATCTTGCGCGTCCGCCGATACGCCAATCGTCTGCCCAATGACCCAGTGATTCGGGAGAGGCTTCGGCCACAGTGGATCCACTTCAAACATGGGCACCTGAATGCTGGCGGCCTCAACCGCAGCCCTCTTCTGCAGCGCCCTGGATCCCAGTCCGAGTCCCGCGATGACCGCGAGAAAACCCGCGCCGATACACAAATTACGCTTCATGATTCCAACCCTCCCCAGCGAGGTGCCGTTTTTTTGCGTGCGTGCGGACCGCGGCCCGGAACCCATTTTGCATGACTGCCGATGAGACGCAGATAGCGCCCTGAAGTATACACAATTCGGTTTCCGGCCGCGGCGAATTTTGCTTGTCATTGAGCGTGCGAAGAGATTACTCTCACAGACCATGCCCCGCAAATTTGCCGCTTGCCGCAGGATCGCTGCTCTGGCGGCGTTTGTGGTTGTCGCGCTGGCGCATCCTCTGGCTGCCCACGACATCCCCAGTGACGCGACGGTCCAGATGGTCGTGAAGCCGGCGGGACATAACCTTAATATTCTGATCCGCGTGCCACTCAAGACGATGCGCGATGTGGAATTTCCCGAGCGCGATCAGGGCTATCTGGATTTCGACCGCGTCGGTCCGTCCCTGCGGGAAGCCTCCTTGCTGTGGCTCTCCGATTTTATAGACGTGTACGAGGGGAACACGCGGCTGCCGAAGCCGCGTGTCGTCGAGACGCGCCTATCGCTGGAGTCCGATCCTTCGTTTACTTCCTATGACCAGGCGATTGCACACCTGCAAGGTCCGAAGCTTTCGAATCAAACGGCGATCTTCTGGGATCAGTTGATGCTGGACGTGGACTTCGAATATCCCATTCAGTCCGACCAGTCGCGCTTTTCGATCCATCCCGGCCTGGACCGGCTGGCCGCGCGAGTGGTCATCGCGCTTCGATTCCTGCCGCCGGGCGGCGCGGTCCGCGCATTCGAATTTCTGGGCGATCCCGGCCTGATTCATCTGGATCCACGCTGGTTCCAGGCCGCCGGGCAATTCGTGAAGCTGGGTTTCTTTCACATTCTTGATGGAACCGATCACCTGTTATTTCTGTTTTGTTTGGTGATTCCATTCCGGAAGTTCCGGGCGCTGATCCCGGTCGTGACCGCGTTCACCGTGGCGCATTCGATCACGCTGATCGCCTCGGCTTACAACCTTGCGCCCGATGCGCTTTGGTTTCCGCCGCTGATTGAGACGCTGATAGCCATGTCCATCGTGTACATGGCGTTGGAGAACATCGTGGGCGGCGCCACGGTGCAGCGGCGTTGGATGATCACATTCGGGTTCGGCCTGGTTCACGGGTTCGGATTTTCGTTTGCCTTGCGGCAGACCATGCAGTTTGCGGGATCGCATTTGCTGGCCTCGCTGCTGTCGTTCAATATCGGCGTGGAGTTGGGGCAGCTGCTCCTGCTGGCGCTGCTGATTCCCGCCTTGGAGCTTCTCTTCCGGTACGTCGTGGCCGAACGGATGGGCACGATTATCCTGTCGGCGATTGTGGCCCATACGGCATGGCACTGGATGATTGACCGCTACCAGGTGTTGAGCCAGTATCCGATTGGCTGGCCCGCGCTGGACGCCGCGCCGCTGGCGAAGGCCTTGCGCCTGCTGATGCTCATTGTAATCGCCGCAGGGTTGGTCTGGCTCGTGTTCGGGCTGCTGTGGCCGCGAATCAGCCCGGCAGCCGAAGACTCGACCGTGACTACGGTCCCTCAAGTCGATCCATAGCGCTGATGCGCCTCCCGGTTCGATCCTGTATCCCATTTAACCCTTTGCGTTGGCTTGACATCATGGCGAAGGCGTTTACACTGAGCAGGTCCAAAAACATACCAGTTGGCGCGTAAAAACCAGCCTCAGGCGGAGATGCGACACAGCAACCTATTCGAAGCTTTTTCCGGCGGCTCCGCGCAGGGGCGCGTGAAATGATCGACGTCCGCGAGGAAATCGCCAATGCGCCGGTCGGGCGATATCACCGTTTTCTCGCCCTGCTGATCGGCTTGGTGGTGTTCTTTGACGGCTACGATACGTTCAATCCCGCCTACGTCATTCACTACGTCGCTAAACCGTGGCATCTGAGGCCCAGCCAGGCAGGCCTGCTCGTATCCAGTGGCCTGATCGGCTTCATGATTGGATCGCTGCTGCAGGGAAAATTTTCCGACCGCTACGGGCGGCGCGCCACGCTCCTGGTTGCGCTGTGGATCGTGACGGTCTTCAGCTTGGCGACCGCTGCCCTCGGGCATTCTTTCCTGACCTTCTGCGGATTCCGGTTGCTCACCGGACTCGGGATGGGCGCGCTCTTGCCGCTCGGCGTAACTTACGTCAATGAATACGCGCCGCGCCGCCTGGCCAATACGTTTTCCATGTGGGGCTGGGCGCTCGGCTGGGCCGCGGGCGGCATCGTCGCCGCGGCGATAGGGATTTATCTCACGCCGATCTTCGGTTGGCAGGCGTTGTATTACGCCGCGTCGCTTTCCATCGTGCTGGTTCTGGTTTGCCACGTGGCGTTGCCGGAGTCGCTGCAATTTTCGGCCATGCGCGGCAATTGGCAGGGCATCGTCCAGGTCCTGTGCCGCTTGAATCCGTCGCAAGCCGCGCGCTATACGGCAGACGGACAAAAATTCATGTTCCCGGAGCCGAGCGATCGTCCGGCATCGGTGTCGCTCCTGCTATCGTCGCGCTACCGGCGGACGACTCTTTCGGTGTGGGTGGCGGCGTTTTTCATTTTATTCGGCATCTGGGGGCTTTCGGGCTGGCTGCCGACGGCCATGATGCAGCGCGGCGAAGGATTCGCGACCAGCTTCAGTTTCGGGGCATTGATCCAGGCCATGGCCTTCATCGGTTCGCTGCTGTGCGGATACATTGCGGACCGCGGCGGCAAGGACCGGCAGGCGATGGCGGCGTGGTGGTTCGGCGGCGCGGTTGCGGTCGGCATACTGGTTGTGGTGAATGTGCACGTGCTGAACATCATCTGCGTGGCCGCAGCCGGGTTTTGCATCCTCGGCGGGCAGAATGTCCTGAACAATTTCACGGCGGCATCGTACGACACGGAAGTGCGCGGCACGGCGGTGGGCATGATGCTGGGAGTCGGGCGAGCCGGAGGAATACTGGGCCCGTTCATCACCGGCCTGTTGCAGCAGCGCACGCCTGGCACGGCCGGACTGTTCGTGGCTATTGGTGCGGCTTCGCTTGTTGGCGCCTGCGCGATCCTGTTCGCGAATCGCCGACCATCGCGGGAACTCGCGGCCACTCCCAGCGCTGTCCATGCTTGAGAGCCAAGGAATGGTCGTGTGCGGGCGATTTCGATTTTCTGGGAGTTGCCGATCCGAAAGACGAACATGTTCAGTTTTACGCCGGCAATCTTTCCGAAAGATTTGACGGTGGAGACAATTCGTCGGAAACTATTGTGTTGACTCATCGCTGCTGCTGTCGAAATTTCCGGTCGGCTTCCCGAGGGAGATAAGAATGCCGCAAAGCAAGCCAGTCGCGTTGATCACGGGTGCGGCAACGGGCATTGGCCGCGCGGCAGCGGTCGCTTTGGCTTCCGCCGGCTACGATGTGGCGATCAACTACAGCCGCAGCGAACTGGCGGCCCGCGAAACGGCCGCGCTGGCGCAGGCCAAGGGCGCGAAGACCTTGCTCTTTCAATGCGACGTCAGCGACGATCTGTCGGTGCGAAAGATGCTGTCAGCGGTCGAACGCGAGTTCGGGCGGCTCGATGCCCTGGTGAATAACGCCGGCATAACCTCGAAAGTCAAGCCCGGCGATTTCGAGGGCATGACCGCGGAAGAATGGGATCGCGTCTTCGGCGTAAACGTGCGGGGCATGTTTCAGGTTACGCGCGCCGCGGCGCCATTTCTCAAAGCCGCGCGCGGCAGCGTCGTGAATACAGCCAGCATCGTCGGCCTGCGGCCCGGACCGCAACCGCTGCCCTACGCGGCCAGCAAGGCCGCGGTCGTAAGCCTCACCAAATTGCTGGCGCTAAATCTTGCCCCGGAAGTTCGCGTCAACGCCGTGGCTCCCGGATGGATGGAAGGCGACTGGATGCAACGCATGCTGGGGGACCGGTACAATGACCTGATGGCACGGCGCGCGAAGAGCACGCCGCTGCGGCGTTGCGCCACGGCCGAGGATGTTGCCGAGGTGATCGTCAATCTGATTATCAGCAATCGTTTTGTGAACGGCGAAATCATCGTGATCGACGGCGGTTTTTCCGCAACCACGTGAATTCGTGGCGCCGGTGCCCGCAGGTTTTTTGCCGCGAGAAGTAAAGGACCAACGGAGGAGAACTCGTGCTGGAAGGCGTTGTTCCATTTCCGCCGGAATTTGCCAAACGCTACCGCGAAGAGGGCTACTGGATCGATAAGTCCCTGGCGCAGGAATACCGAATTGCTTTTGACAAATATGAAAAGCGCGTCGCGCTACTGGACCGGGATCGCACCATCACTTACGGCGAACTCGACCGGATGTCGGACAATCTGGCGCTGAAGCTGCTGGAAATCGGCCTCCGCCCGCTGGACCGGGTCGTTGTGCAATTGCCGAATGTCTCTGAGTTTGTTGTGCTCTACCTGGCGCTTCAGAAGATCGGGGGCATCCCCATTGCCGCGCTCATGCCGCACCGCTTCGCGGAAATCAGCCAGTTTGTGGAGCTGTCGGGAGCCGTAGCCTGCGTCGTCCCGGACCAACACGGCGATTTTGACTTCTGCGCCATGGTCGACCGCATTCGGCAGAAAGTTCCCAAGCTGCGCCACGGCATCGTTCTGGGACCGGCGCGTCCCGGCTTTCTATCGCTTCCCGACATGATCGCGAATCCGGCGAGGCTGCCCGCGTCGGCGCTGGCCGAAATCCGTATCGATCCTGTGGATCCGGCCATCTTTCAATTGTCGGGCGGAACGACTGGAATTCCCAAGCTGATTCCACGCACGCACAACGATTACGCGTATAACTCAAAGGTAGCTTCCGAAGTGTGCGACATTAGAGAGCATTCGGTAGTTCTTATCATCTTGCCAATCGCGCACAACCTTCCGCTGGCTTGCCCTGGAATTCAGGGCACGCTTTTTAATGGAGGGCGCGCCGTCCTAAGCACCAGCGCGCGGCCCGAAGATGTTTGCGCTCTAATCGAGAAGCACCGCGTCACCCACATCAAAGTTGTTCCGGCGCTGCTGATCCGGTTGCTGCACGACCCGGCCGTGGGCCGTCACGACCTTTCTTCGCTGAAAATTATTCAAAGCGGCGGCCAATCCATGCTGCCGGAAGTGCGCCTGCTCTCGAAGAGGCTCATTCCCAGCGCCTTCGTGCAGGAAAATTTCGGAATGTCCGAGGGCCTTTTGATGTTCGTGCGACTGGACGACCCGCTGGACGTCAGCCAGGAAACGGTTGGCCGGCCGGTTTGTCCGGATGACGAAGTGCGCCTGCTGGACGACGACGACCGCGAAATTCTGGGCGGCGAAGTCGGGGAACTCTGCTGCCGCGGCCCCTACACGTTGCGAGGTTATTTTGGTGTTCCGGAATACAACGCGCGCACCTTTACGTCGGACGGATTTTACCGGTCAGGCGATCTGATGCGGCGGCACAGGTCGGGGAATTATATCGTTGAGGGACGCAAAAAGGATCTCATCAATCGCGGCGGGGAGAAAATAAGTGCCGAGGAAATCGAGAACCTCATCCTCTCGCATCCCGCGGTGAAGAACGCCTCGTGCGTTCCCGTGCCCGACCCGGTGCTCGGCGAGCGGATGTGCGCCTGCGTTTTGCTGCGTGAAAATGCCGCCTTGACCTTCGACGAACTGAAGACATTTCTACTCGGCAAGGAAATCGCCAAGTACAAGCTCCCCGAGCGACTGGAAATCATGCAGGATTTTCCGCTTTCCCCGTTCGGCAAAGTCTCGAAGAAGACCCTGACGGAGACGATCACCCGGAAAATGGCCGGCGAGCGCCAGGATGCTGACGTAACTCCGGCGTGACAACCGGTGAAGACCGGCGGCGCAGCCGTTCCTGGGTATGCGGTTTTGTGAATTGCACGCAGCGGGCTGAAGGTCTGCGTGCCGGCAGCCGCGGAACGCGCACTGGCACGAGTGCCTGCGCTTGTAAAATCTCATGAGAATTATTGACGTTCATTGTTATCCGAACACGCGCGAGTGGATCGCCTGCCAGCAGCCCTATGTCGACGCGCTGGCTGCCTACTGGAATCGTCCGTGGGTACCGAAACAAGAGGAAGAAGTCGTCCGGGATTTTACGGCCGCGGGTGTTGAGGCGATTCTCGTGGCTCTGGATCTTGAGACGACCATCGGCACGCCCCCTTGTTCGAACGATTTTGTTTCCGCCATGCAAAAGCGCCACTCTGAGCGGATCATTCAAGCGTGGGCAGCGGTTGATCCTTTCAAAGGCGAGACCGCTCTTCGCGAGGCGCGGCACGCGATTCGGGACCTGGGCATGTTGGGGTTTCACTTTCACCCGATCATGGGCCATTTTGCGGCGAACGATCGCCGTCTTTACCCGCTGTTCGAACTCATCGACGAATTGAAAGTGCCGGTCATGGTCGACGTCGGCACCACCGGCATGGGCGCGGGAATGCCCGGCGGTATGGGCGCGAAAATCCGCCACGCGCATCCCTCTGCAATCGATGAACTGGCTGCCGATTTTCCGTCGCTGACGATTCTGGCGGCACATCCTGGCTGGCCCTGGGTGGACGAGATGACCGCCGTAGCCTTGCACAAGGGCAACGTGTTCTGGGAATTGTCCGGTTGGGCGCCGCAATATTTTCCGCCGCAGCTTAAAAAAGATATACGCGGACGCCTGAAAGATAAACTTATTTTTGGCAGCGATTATCCGAGCATTCCCTACGAGCGTTTGCTGCGCGAGTGGGACGAACTTGGTTACAGCGATGAAATCAGGGAACGCGTTTTCCACGGCAACGCGGAGCGTGCCCTGGGACTTTGAATGCGCGTTGGAGCGGCGGCGTGATTTGTGCTGCGCCCGACTCCAGGTGACCATCCACTGCAAGTTAGAGAGCCCGCCGGAGGGCGGGCGGCCGCGTAACGTGGCTGCACTATTCAGGGGGTTATCTATGAGTACTCCTATTCGCCGCGTCGTTACGGGAAAAGACGCCACCGGCAAGGCGGTCGCGATCATCGACGCTCCGGCTGCCTCGGTGCACCGCCGGGAGGAACTCGGCATTACAAACACGCTTCTCTGGGTAACCGATTCCAGCCCCGCCGACCTTTCCAGCCCAGTGGACGCAGCGAACAGGAGAATTGGCGTGGCGCCTCCTGCCGGAGGCACGATTTTCCGAGTCGTTGAGTTTGCTCCGGGACGGGAAGTGAGGGCTGACTATGAAACCAGGCTGCGGATCGTTCAAGGTTTGGGCCTTGCCCCGGCAGGCGAGTCCCGTGACCGGCCGCGCGACCCAATGATGCACCGCACAGCGACCGTCGACTACGCCGTAATCCTGTCGGGCGAGATCGACATGCTTCTGGACGATTCGGAAATCCACTTGAAACAGGGCGACGTGGTCATTCAGAGAGGAACGAACCACGCCTGGGTCAATCGCGGCACGCAACCGTGCCAGGTAGCCGTGGTGCTGGTCGACGCCAAGGATTGAAAGACGGTGTTCGCTCTGCATGGCTCTCCCGGTTTTCCCGGTGCGCTCTGCGTCAAGTCATGCAACACAACACAGAGAACCTGAGAAACGAAGAGAACGGTGAGAAAAGCTCGTCCAACCGAAGCGATCGGACGAGGCGAACAAGCTTTCGATGGAGGATCGAGCATGAGCCCAGAAAATCCGCCGCATGCTGAAGCCCACGCTGGTGCAAATGCAAATCCTCGCCGAATCGACGTGCATCACCACATGCTGCCGCCCGAGTATGCCAGCCTTACCCGCGACCGCATCCTGGAAATCACCACGGGCGACACCACGGTTCTCAAATGGACTCCGCAAGTCACGCTGGAGCAGATGGAACGGTTCGGCATCGCCTCGTCCATCCTGTCGCTGCCGGTGCCGGGCGCGTGGTACCAGGGCGCGGAGAACTCCCGGAAGCTCGCGCGAATCGCCAATGAATATGGGGCGCAACTCTCGAGGGATTATCCCGGACTCTTCGGCATGTTCGCCGCGATACCGCTGCCGGACGTCGACGGCAGCCTCGCGGAGATCGCCTACGCGTTTGACGCGCTGGGCGCGGACGGCGTCTACCTGCAAACCAGCTATGACGATAAATGGCCGGGTGACCCCGCGTTCGCTCGCGTGTTTGACGAACTGAATCGCCGCAAAGCCGTCGTGTTCGTTCATCCGACGGAGCCTTGCTGCTGCGTGAACCTGATTCCCGGAATTCCGTCGAACGTGATCGAGTTTGTTTTCGATACCACGCGCGCCATTACCAGCTTTCTGATCAACGGCACCTTTTCCCGTTGCCCGGATATTCGCTTCATTTTCTGCCATTCCGGGGGAACCATGCCGGTGCTGGCCGCGCGAATCAACGGTTTCTTTCAAGCCCGAAGCGGGCTGGCCTCGCGCGTGCCCAACGGCGTCCTCTATGAGTTGAGGAAATTGAACTACGATATTGCCAACGCCACGAATGATTCGTCGCTGGCGGCATTGATGAACCTTGTTCCGACCACGCAGATTGTGTGGGGCAGCGATTTTCCGTATCGCGCGGTTGCTCCGACGGCCGCCGGCTGGGACAATTTTCAGGCGCCGCCCGAAATCAAACAGGCCGTCAATCGCGACAACGCACTGAAACTGTTTCCTCGATTCAAGTAGGATGGGCTTTGAGTTGTTGGGTTTAGGTTTCCGCCGGCCTCAAATTTAAACCTGACAGGCTGACGCCCGTCCTGCTGCTGCGTTTTGGAGGACGATCTTGTTTTCGACAAAGTGGCAAACCTCGCCGCGGCAATATGGGATCACGGTGGAGCGAGACGTGGCGATCCCCGTGCGCGATGGCGTAGCGCTGGACTCGGATCTTTTTCGCCCGGACGCGCCGGGCAAATTTCCCGCTTTGCTCGCCGTCCATGCTTACTCCAAAGCCGCGCAATCGATGGAACTGATGCCCATCGGCTTCTCCTACGCGCGCGGCTTCATGGAAACCGGGGACTTCAATTTTTACGTGCGCCGGGGATACGCGCTTCTGATCATCAATATTACCGGCACTCACAACTCCGGCGGGATCTTCGGAAATATTGACCCGCAGTCGATTCAAGACGTGTGCGAAGCGGTGGAGTGGGCCGCGCGGCAGCCGTGGTGCGACGGCAACGTGGGCATGACCGGCGTTTCCCATTTCTCGCGCGTCTCCAAACGCGTCGCGGCACTCAATCCGCCGCATCTCCGCGCGATCTTCTCGCCCTATGGCTGGACCGACATGTACCGCGACCTGTACTATCACGGCGGAATTTTCAACCACGGTTTCATGTCCCACTGGGTGAAGTCCAACGGGCCTCACTTCCGGACCAAAAACACGCTGAAAGAAAAATGGGGCGACCCGCGATACTCCCAGGCCATCGAAGCGGCGCTGGCCGATCCGGAAATTTCTTCCGTGCCGTATCTTGTCGACGCGCTGAGCCATCCCGACGTTGGCGCGAATTCCATGCTGGTCGACATTATCGTGAACAATTTGTGCAATGAATTTCACAAAGAACGGACGGTGAACTTCGATAAGTCCACGATCCCGGCCTATTTTGGCGGGGACTGGGGACTATACGGTTTGCATTTGCCGGGCGACATTCGCGCCATCGAAAAGTGGAAGGGGCCGAAAAAACTGACCGTCGGCCCGCCCATGTATTTGGACAGACCTCTGTATCAATACGCGTACGAGTCCCTTCGCTGGTTTGATTATTGGTTGAAGGGCATCGGCACGGGAATTGTCGAAGAAGCTCCGCTGCAACTCTTCATCGTAGGAGCCAACGAGTGGAAGGAGGCGCACGAGTGGCCGCTCCCGGAGACGAAATGGACTCCATTCTATCTGCATGGCAACTCGCTTCTCAGCGAGCACGAGTTCTGGCCCGACGATGGCTCGTCCAGCTACGACGACTCGCCGTCCAATCACGGTGAGATTGAATTCAAGACGCCGCCGATCGTGGAAAATACCGAAATCTGCGGCCCCATCGTCCTTAATCTATACGGTTCCACCACGGGGAAGGAAATTCTTTGGTTCGTGTCGCTATGGCATTTCGATGCGGATGGCCAGGGCACGCTCCTGACGCGCGGCTGGCTGCGTGCATCGCAGCGAAAGCTAGACCTCACAGCATCGAAGCCGTGGCAGCCGGTGCACCTGCACAGCGCGCGTGAACCGCTCGAACCGAACGAGATTTACGAATTTAATATTGAAGTACGCCCCTACGGCACTCTGCTGAAGCCCGGCGAGCGCATTGGAATTAAAATCAAGAGCGCCGATAACGAAGTCCCAAACAACTATCTCGAACTGGTCGGGATCGGGCATGTTTCGAGCGCCAGCCCGTCGCGAGTGACCGTGCATCACAACGCCAGCTGCCCGTCGCACCTGCTGCTGCCGATCACCAAGGGCAACCGCATCGGAACGTTTATCTCCGGAGGAAAGCTCCCGCCCGTGCAACGCACGTGATTCTGACGGGACAGGCTTTCACAGGCCTCGGAAAAAGTTGCCCCTTGCGTTTGTCATTCCGAGCGGAGCGAGGAATCTCTCTTTCTTTTCTGATAATTAATTCCAGGAGAGATTCCGCGCTCCACGCGGAATGACAATATCGAGTACTTTTTCCGCGGCCTCTTTCAGCCGGTCTGGTTCAGGTTATCGCTGGCCGGCAATTTAAACGCGACACGCTGAAAGCCTGTCCTACTTAAGCACCGGCAGAACGAGCTCGGATGGATGGTCCGCGTCGTGGAAAATAGCATCCATCCCGATTTTGTCCGGCCGGTAAAAGTGGAAGAACAGCGAATCGGTAACCGGCGAATCGCCGTTGCAGATTTCCACGCGGATCCGATTGCCCGCTCGAAAAAAGTAGGCCATGGGCTGAAGCGGGATTTCAAATTTGTAAATGCTGCCCGGGTTCAGAGGGGTGACCTTCTCATGGGTATAAAAAGGAATGTCTTCGGTGCTGTGCTCGAGGTCGCGTTCCATGTGCGAAGCGCGCAGCCACCCTTTCGTCACGATGAACGACCGCGGCTGAATTCCCCGGGCGCGCTCTTCCTGGCTTTGTTCGAACTGCTCGGAAAGCTTGACGATAAAATCGGTGTCGCTCCGCGTTGACGCTGCGTAAAGGATCAGCTTTCCAGTTCCGGCGATCTCAATATCCCGCTCGAGGGGTTGCGTCGTGAACGTGAGCACGCCGCGCACGGGGTCGGGCCCGGCCGGCCCGATGGGCACAACGCCCATCACCCAGGACGGATGCGGATAAGCGTAGCTGGTGCTGCCGCCAGTCGCTTCAGGCGCAGCGGTTCCCAATCCGCCGTCGTTGAGGGACGTCACGCTTCCGGTCGGGCCGATGGACAGATAGAAATGTTGCGGACGCGTTCCCGGAGGTGGCCAGCTGTCGAAGGCCCTGATTTTGCCCGTGTTGCGCACCGGATATTCGACGTTGGGCCGCTCGTCGTAGGTGGTCTTAAGTCCCTTCAGGTACTTGTCATAAAACGGAAGCAAATACTTGGCGTGAAATTCCACGCCGGCGAAATCTGACTGCGAGGAAAACGGCGTTGCTGTGCCGCTGATCGCGAGTTTCTTCGGGCCGCTGGCGAGTTGATATCCGCGCACGTTGCCCGCGAGGTGAAGTTCCTGCTTGGCCCACACGCCGATCGAGAACAAGGGCACCTTGATCTTATGGAGTTGTTCGAACGCCGCGCGTTCCTCCCAAAATTCATCGTAAAGGGGATGATGCTGCATTTGCAGAAACAGATCGGGCGTGACGTGGCGCGGATTATCGCCGTTCGCAGGATAGAGATTGGGCACGCGGACACTGGCGTTCATCCAATAGGCGAGGAACGCCCCCTCGATGCCTCCGGGGTAGCCCATGTATCGGTAAGGATCATTTAATCCGTCGTAGGGAGCAATGCACGCCAGGTGCGGAGGGTTCTGAATTCCCATGAACCACTGCGACATGGCGTAGTAAGACTGCCCGATGCCGCCGACTTTGCCGTTGCACCACGGACGCGTCCCGATCCACTCGATCACGTCGTACAGATCGTTCTGCTCGCGCAGGCCGAGAAATTCAAAGTCGCCTTCCGAGCGTCCCGTCCCGCGAACATCGGCGTGCACATAGGCATAGCCGCGCTCGACGTACCATTCGATCGGCCCCGTCTCGCGCCACAGGAACATGGGCTGTGCGGGGAGCGAGTTATTGTCATAGCGATAGGGCGAGGTGGCGAAAAGCGCGGGGAACGGGCCGACGCCGTCGGGCCGGTAAATTCGCGCGGCCATGTGAATTCCGTCGCGGACGCGGATCAGCACATCTTTTTCTTCAATCATTGTCCCAGCTCCTACTTATCGATGATCGTCGAAAAAAGATTTAACACAGAGGACGCACGGAACACAGAGAAATTCGAGAGGATATCGCCGGTGCCGCGTTGTTCGCGCATCGCAGTTCACAATTCACGGATGGGATTCATCAGGATTGATTACCGCGGAGGACGAGTCTATATTGCTACCAACTCTGTAGCCGGATTCAACCAAGAGCCAGGGAGGCTTACATGGACCGCAAACTTTGGTGTTCGGGCCTCGTATGGACGCTCGCTTTTGCGCTTCCGTTCGGCGTGGCTACTTCTGTACGCGCGGGCGACAAGAGCGAAAAGAGCGAAAAGAGCGCGGGCGGCGGCGCAAGCAGCACGCTCGCCGGGCTGGGCTCGATCTCCGGCACGGTCAAAGCTCCCAAGGAATTCAAAGCCGCCAAAGTTTACTTGAAGAATGTGGACAAGAATGTCGTCTACATGGTGTTCACCGAGGGCGGACGATTTCAGGCCGTGGATCTTTTTCCCGGCAACTACGAAGTGAGCGTAACGAAAAATGGATTTACCGGGAGCGACGCGCAGAAAATCACGATCGCGTCCGGCGGAAACGCCACGGCGGACTTTACGCTGAAAGAGGGAACCTACAGGCCGAACCAGCAGATGCGCAGCGGCTTGCCCAAGGATGAACCACTCCTTTCGTACGACGAATTGTATCCGCCGAGCCACGCGCGCCAGACGATCGAGCGCACCTGCATCATGTGCCACGGCCCGGATTTTCTTCCCAATAAACAGTGGGATGAATCGCAATGGAACGCCGCGATCGATCTGATGCAGAACCCCAATGACAATGCGGGCGCGCGCCTTGTGCCCGGCACATTTGCGCCCGGCGAACGCGAGGAACTGGTCGCCTACCTGGTGAAAAATTTTGGTCCGGACAGCAAGAAGCGCGGCCTGGCGGTTCCCGACGAACCAATCGATGAAAGAGCTTTGGGCAAAGCCATGTTCATCGAGTATCACATCCCACCGCTGGCGAAGGGCGAGCGCGGATTCCACGATGCGCACCTCAGCCAGAATGGCGATGTCTGGTACGTCGACGCGCGCGGGTTGCAGGTCGGCAAAATGGATCCGCGCACGGCCACCTGGACCGACTACCCGGTCGCCGGGCCTCAGTACAGGGGGCATGGACTCACGCAGGACGCCAGCGGCGATATCTGGATGGCCGGGCACACCGCGTTCGTACGCGTAGACAGCAAAACCGGGGCGATCAAATATTATCCCTATGACACTGAAGCCAAGCGGCCTCCGCACGGCAATACGCCGTTCGTCGATTCCAAGCAAAATATCTGGGAATCCCTATCGTGGGCGAATTCCATTGCCAAGTGGGATCGCACCACGGGCGAAGTTTCCTTGTACAAAACGCCGACCGATAACAGCTTCGCGTACGGCATGGTGATGGACAAAAACGATAAGGTGTGGCTTGCGGACTGGTGGCGCTGCAAGGTAACGAAATTCGATCCGGCTGACAGCCAGTGGATCGAGTATGCTCCGATCACCAGGCCCTGCACCATGCGTCGCGTTTTCGCCGACCACAACGGCATGATCTGGTACGCGCTCGAGTGGCCCGGAAAAATCGGCATGCTCGATCCCAACACGAACAAGATCGTCGAATACGATCTCCCCGTGAAGTGGTCTTTCCCCTACGACATCCAGCAGGATCACGATCAGAATTATTGGATCGCGGATTCCGGCCAGGGCGGCGCGCTGATTAGATTCGATCAGAAATCAAAGGCCTTCACCTATTACCCGTACGTTCAGCGGACCGACATGCCGAAGATCGAAGTCTCGGGCGAGAATTCGATCTGGTATACCACGCGCTCGGCGGATCCAAAGGATCAGGCTCTGGGCGTCCTGTACCCCGACAAATCGAAAATCCAAACCCTGGCGGCAACCTATTAGGTCTGAGGTGCGCAAGCGGCCGCGTGTGCGGATTGTTTTTGAAAGATTCAACACAGTCGCGGCGAACTCTGAAAGCGCGGACAGCGTCGGCCTATTGCTTCTCAAAGACGAGGACCGTGTGCACCGGATTTCCCTGGGCGGTCGTCCCCGCGATCGTTACGGTTTTTGTTTTTCCGTCCTTCGACACGACATACCTCATCGTTGTAGTCGGTTTGCCGGCTCTGGTATTGATGCGTTCCATGGTGTGAGCGTCAATCCGCTTGAGCGAGGCGGAATCCACGTTGGCGTCTCCACCGACTGCAAATTTTTTGCCGTCGAATGTTCCGGCATACGATTCGGTTACTTTGGTTCCATCCGCCCTGGTGATCTGCGCGGTGAGCTTGATGCCGTTTCCCTCATAAGTTTCGACTTCATTGGTTTCGGCCTGGATGGCCGGTCCGGAACCGAATGTGGATTTTGCAATGTTTAGTTTCCATGAGCCAAGCATGGGGTCGTCAGCCGCCGTCAGTCCCCCGCACGCGGCAAACAACGCGAACAGTGCGAATGCAAATCGGAATCGCATGGACTCCTCCCTGAGCAGATTTAGAATCGACCGACGATCTGTTATTAGCCCTGGTTTTCTCCGCGCCGCGGGTGGCCAGTGTTCGCGGCATCATCGCTCCGGTTTACGTAGGTTTTTCCGGCGCGAATTGTAACAGTGCTTTGGAGCTTCTGCCGGCCCGTCCGCTTCCTCCCGGTGCTATCCGTAAAAATGAACGAACCCTCCCGCACGTCGAGAATCGTTATGTCCGCCACCGTTCCCGGACGCAAAGTGCCCAGCTCAACGCCAAAATTGAACATATGGGTCGGGTTTTGCGTGACGCGCTCAATCACCTGATCGACGTTCAAGCCAAGAAGGAGAAACTTGGATAGTTCCGTCACCAAATCGTAGACCGGGCCGTTGTAGCTCAGTCCTCCCAAGTCCGTTCCAATCGTATCGGGTAAGAAATTCTGCTGCAGGCATTTTTCAGCGACATCCAGGCTAAGGTGAGGACCTCCATCGCCAACATCGAACAGGACGCCGCGCTGCCGGGCGTCGAGCATTTCCCGGAGTATTTTTCCGTTCGCATCGAGCGGACCGTGCGGACGCCCGGTAAAACAATGCGTCAGGATATCGCCCTTCCGTAACTGGCTCAGGATTTCAGGAAGCGGGGAATAGGAATCGCCAATGTGCACCATCAGCGGCAGGTTGGAAAGTTTGGCAGCCTCAAGCGCTCGCTTGAGAACTTCCAAATCGTTCGCGCCTGTAATTTCCCTGGACAGACGAGCCTTGATGGCTACTACATCGGGCTTGTTGGCTTCTGCCGCGCGCGCCGTCAGTTGCGGATTCACCCAATCGAGATTGGAATAGTTCCCGACGAGACCCATCAGCGTGCCGCGAGCCCCGATATCGATCATGGCGAAAACTCGCGTGGCGAAGGGCTTGATCACATATTGCCGAAAGCCCGCGATTGCAAAATAGCCTGCCGAACCGGCATCCACCGCCGTCGTCACGCCGCGGCCCAGGCAATATTGATCCGCGTTCACTCCCGTCGGCCCTACTCCCTCGAAAACATGAACGTGAACGTCGATAAGGCCCGGTGTGACGATTTTGCCTTTGGCTGAAATCACGCTGCGGGATCCATCCGCGGGAATATCCGGCGCGATCTGCAGAATCTTTCCGTCCTTCACCGCAACGTCGGCAAGCGAATGCAGGTTCTGGCTGGGGTCGACCACTGTCCCGCCCTTGATCAACAAATCGCGGCTTTGTGACAACGCCGCGCCCATGTCTTGCACGGCGCCTGCGGGGAACGCGAGGGCATCGGCAGCAAAGCCCTTGGAGGCTAATAGCGGTGATCCGATCAGCAATTGAGAAAACCGGCGGCGTGTCAACATCAGGCACCTCCCGTGAGCATACAGACTAGATTCGACGTCCCATTACGCCAGCGCGATCAGTTCAATTTCGACGCGGCCTCCGTGCAGGCGCGCGACTTCAACCGTGGCGCGCGCCGGCGGATGAGCTGGAAAATAGCGGCTGTAGACTTTCCCCATGGCGTCAAAATCGTTCATGTCCTTCAGGTAGACGGTGGTCTTTACCGTCCGATCGAGAGACGAGCCGGCGGCTTCGAGAATCGCTTTGATATTCTGCATGACAAGTTCCGTTTGGCGCGTGATGTCGTCTTCGATCACCTGGCCGCTCTTCGGATCGCGCGCCGTGATGCCTGCGACGAAGACGAATCCCTTGGCCTTGATCGCCTGTGAGAATGGTCCGACCGGTTTCGGAGCGCGATCGGTTGAAACTGCATGCAGCCGCGACGTCGTCCGGGAAGGTTTGTCATCGGCGCCGCTGGCGACGACGGTTGCGGCTGCGGCGGCCAGTCCACTTGTGGCTGCGCCGCGTAAGAATGTTCTTCGCCTCATGGGCCTTCGCCTCCTTGCTGCGAACTAAAATTTCAAAGGAAAGGTTTGCAGCCAAGCCGTCATTGCTTTGCAGTTTGCGAAAAACGAGCCGAAAACTTCTTCAGCCTATTTTTCAGCCTATTTCTTTTCATATCTCTTAAAGTTCCTCGGACCGACTTCCGCGCCGTAGACATTCCCCGCGGCGTCCGCCGCCACGCCTTCCGCTGCGGTCCCATTCGTCGGTTCCAATCCCTGGCCCGGGTTCGCCACGGGATCCGGGATGAAGGCGGTTACTTTGCCGTCCCTCGCGCTGCCGATCCGGATGCCCCGGTGAAATCCCGGATTGCGTGCCAGATTCGATTCCGAGTCGGCCACATACAGAATGTCATGCCGGTCGATGTAAACGCCGCTGGGCCGTCCGAACTGCCGCCACTCCGCAAGAAATTTTCCATTCTGATCGAAGATCTGGATGCGGCTGTTCCCGCGATCGGCTACGAACAAGCGGCCCTTGGAATCCATCGCCAGGGAATGCGGATTGTTGAACTCTCCGGGCCCCGTGCCTTCTTTTCCCCACGTCTTGATGAATTTTCCATCCGACGCAAATTTAACGATTCGCGCGTTGGAGCCTGGGCCGTGCCCGTCCGCGACGAAAATATCGCCGTTGGGCGCGACCAGCACGTCGCTTGGCTTATTAAACGTGTCCGGGCCGTCCGCGGCCACTCCGGCCTTGCCGAGCGTTAGCAGGACTTTCCCGCTGGGGCCGAACTCGAAAACCTGGTCGCCCTTGCCGTTTTCGGCGTCGCCGTCGGTCACCCAAATGTTGTCATGCCGGTCGATGAACAAGCCGTGAGGGCGCACGATCATTCCCGCGCCAAGGCTTTTCACCAGGTCGCCGTTCGGATCGAATTCGAGCACCGGGGCAAGATCCGATTTTGCGCATGACGTTCCACCGCATCGTTCAACCACCCAGATGCTCTTGCCATCGCGATCGATGTCCGCGCTGATCACTTGGCCCCACGTTCGCCCCTGCGGCAACTTTGCCCAGTTCTCGACGGTACGATAGGGATTGGGGGCGGAGTTCGGATCGGCCTGCGCATGGACGGTCGCTTCGATCGCCCCGCCCGCGATGGCAGCGAAGGCTGCGAGCGCGAAGATCACTCGATTTATCTTGGTCACGATGCCCTCACGAATTGTCGACCTGAGAAAACACCAGCGAAGCGCGCCCATCTTACTTCACTCCGACGATTTTTCTCCAGGGAGTTGGGGAAATGACCGGCGGTGTCATCAAAACCGAGTGCCAGCCGCGGTGACGAATCGTCGTGCGTTTTGCCTCCCACAGCGGTACTTTTCCGATTCGCCGAAACGCTAATTTCCCGGTCGCTTCGGGGGCGCCAGGACGTGATATAAGTTTTGCAGGCTGATTGACCGACAGGGAAGGAATCGCAAATGCCGCAAACGATTGAATCGCAGACCATCGATCGCAAATGGCTGGGCCTCTACGACCGGCCTCACCGTGACTTGCGCGAATTCCTGGAGCGCGCGGAAAGCATTGGAGAGGTAACCCGCGTGAAGGGCGCGAACTGGGACCTCGAACTGGGCGCTCTTGCCGAGATCGTCAACCACAAGAAATCGGAAGCGCCCGCTTTGTTGTTCGAGGAGATTACCGGGTATCCCAAGGGGTTTCGCGTGCTATCCGGTTCGGGGAATTCGTCCAAACGCATGGCGCTGATGCTGGGCTTCCCGATGCCGCGAACGGCCATCGATGTCGTGCAAGCCTATCGCCATCGCATGAAGCAACACAAACCAATTCCGCCCGTCACGGTGAAGCAGGGACCCATCCTGGAAAATATCGATCGCGATGACGATGTGGACCTGTACAAATTGCCGGCGCCGCGAGTGCATGAGCGGGACGGCGGCCGTTACATCGGCACCGAAGACCTGGTGATCATGCGCGATCCCGAAGAAGGCTGGGTGAACGCCGCAACGTACCGCGTGCAGCTTCACTCCAAAAATACCACCGGTCTGTGGATGTCCCCCGGAAAGCACGGTCGTCAAATCCGCGACAAATATTTCAAGCAGGGAAAACCGTGCCCGGTGCTGGTTTGCTGCGGCCACGATCCGCTGCTCTTTTTAGCCGCGGCCAATGAAATTAAATTCGGCGTATCGGAATTCGATTACGCCGGCGGGCATCGCGGCGAGCCTTTCGAAGTGATCCCGAGCGAGATTCACGGCCTGCCCATGCCCGCTTGCGCTGAAATTATTTTAGAGGGCGAAGTGACTGCCGGAGACGTTCATACCGAGGGGCCGTTCGGAGAGTTCACCGGCTATTACGCGAGCCCGTCGAGCGAGCAGTCCGTCATTCGCGTGCGGCGCGTCTATCGCCGCAACGATCCCATCCTGACGATGGCCACGCCCATGCGTCCCCCGTCGGATATGTCCTTCGGGCGATCGATCGTCAAGTCCGGCATGATCTGGGATGCCGTCGAGCGCGCGGGAATTTCCGGCGTGCAGGGAGTGTGGTGCCACGAGGCGGGCGCGATGCGCCTCTTCAACGTAATCTCCATCAAACAAGCCTACGCGGGCCACGCCAAGCAAGTGGGTCTAGTGGCTGCGGGTTGCCAGGCGGGCGCGTATCTCGGCCGTTTTGTCGTGGTGGTGGACGACGATGTGGATCCCACCGATTTGTTCGACGTCGTTTGGGCCATCTCGACGCGCTGCGACCCGGCGTTGGACATTGAGGTCATTCGCCGCATGTGGAGCGGTCCGCTCGACCCGATCATCCCGCATGGCTCGCCCGTGAATTACAGTTCGCGCGGATTGATTGACGCTTGCCGTCCCTTCGAGCGTTTGAAGGAATTTCCGCCGGTGGTGGGCGCGACGCCGGAATTGCGCGCCAGGGTGGCAGCTAAATTCGCGGACATCCTGAACAAAATTTAAGTGCGATGCAGGTTTTAGTGGCGCAGGCTTCAGCCTGCGCGTTTTTCTGTGGCGGATCTAGAAGATATGAATAGGGAGAAAAAGCACACAGGCTAAAAGCCTGTGCCACTTGACCTCACACCTCGAGGGAGACAGGGCAACGCGCGATGACAACCGCAGCCGTCGTAAATGTTCCGGACGTGATCGACGAGCAGAAGATCGGATCGTTTCAGATCCGCGTTCTCGTGCTGTGCGCCTTGGCCGCCACGTTGGACGGTTTCGCAGCGCAGATGATCGGCTACGTGGCACCGTCGGTGGCGCGGGACATGCACCTCGGTCCTGCGGCGCTCACCAGAATTTTTGCCTGGGGCCTGGTCGGATTAATGCTCGGTGCGTTGATCTTCGGACCTGTGGCCGACCGCTTCGGGCGCAAGCCCATCATTGTGATCTGCACCTTGTTTTATGGTCTGGTGTGCCTGGCCACGGCGAAGGCGGATTCCGGCGCCAGCCTGGCGGTTCTTCGATTTGTTGCCGGGCTGGGATTCGGCGGAGTGATGCCCAACGCCATCGCCTTAACCGCCGAATACGCGCCGGAGCGGCGTCGCGGCACGATGATCACCATCATGTTTTGCGGGTTTCCCATCGGCGCCACGATCGCCGGTTTTGCCGCCGTGCCTATTCTTCCCGCGTACGGCTGGAGAGGCGTTTTTGTTCTGGGCGGCATCATGCCCTTGCTGCTGGCTCCGGCGCTCGCGCTCATGCTGCCGGAATCCATTCGCCACCTGGTGATCCACGGAGAAAATTCAGAACGCGTGAGGCAACTTCTCTCGCGCGTGAATCCAAAACTCATTTTCGCAGATGACGCGAATTTCGTGGTTCGCGAGGAGCGCGCGCCCGGCATGCCGGTCGTTCATCTTTTCCGGCAAGGCCGCGGCTTGGCGACGATTCTGCTATGGATCGGGTTCTTTATGAGTCTGATCGATATCTACCTGCTGACAAGCTGGCTGCCCACGGTATTTCACAACGCGGGCATCACGCTCTCGCTTTCGGTGATCGCTACCGCGGTATTTCAGGGCGGAGGCGTGGTCGCCTCTTTGGCCCTGGGGAGTTTCGTCGATCGCTTCGGCTCGTATCGAGTTTTGACGATCACTTATTTTCTCGGCGCGGTCTGCGTCGCCTTGCTGGGTCACTCGCACTCGATTATTTCTATCATGGCCTGCACTTTTTGCGCCGGCGCGGGAATCCTTGGCGGACAAACGGGAGCCAACGCGCTGGCCGCTTCGTTCTATCCAACCTATATTCGTTCGACTGGCGTCGGATGGGCGTTGGGTATCGGGCGTATCGGATCGATCGTCGGCCCGATCTTTGGCGGCGTCATGCTCACAATGCATCTGCCGCTGACCACGGTCTTCCTGGCCGGCGCGGTTCCATCCCTGGTTGGAAGCGGAGCCATCTTTCTGATGGGCCGCACGCAAGTCTCCGCAAACGCGAAGCCCGCGCTGGGAGTTGCCGCGTCCTGATTCGGATTCGACGTCCTGGCGAATCAAAGTGTAAGGAGGGCGCCAATGAAAGTCGGCATCATCGGAGCAGGAGGGGTAGGTTCTGCTAGTTTGCTTTCTCTAGTCATGCGCGGAATCGCTTGCCAGGTTGTTGTGCTGGACAAGAATCGTGATCGCGCCGAGGGCGTCGTGGCCGATCTGCAATATGGGGCGACTCTCTCGCCGGCCGTCGAGCTTCGCGCCGGCGATTACGACGACCTTGCCGACGCCGTGCTGGTGATCGTCACCGCAGGCATCAACGAAAAAACCGGCGGCGCTACCGATCGAGCCGATCCGGCCGGGAGGCTGAAGCTTCTTGACACGAACGCGAGCGTCTACCGGGACATCATTCCCGGAGTCGTCGCTGTCGCACCGCAGGCGGTGATCCTGGTGGTCACCGATCCGCCCGATCCCCTGGCCGATCTCGCTCGCCAGCTGGCGGGCCATGAGCGGGTATTGAGTAGCGGCACCTTCCTGGATTCGCTGCGATTTCGTTTACATCTCGCCCGCCGCTTGAAAGTGAATCCCATGTATGTAGAAGCGCAGGTGGTCGGAGAGCATGGCACGTCGCAGGTGTTCCTGTGGTCCGGGGCGCGTGTTGGCGGCGCACCGATTTCGGAACTGCTCGAACGCGGCGGTCAAAGCCTGGATGCGTTCCGGGGGAGTGTCGAGCAGGATGTGCGTTTCGCCAACATCACAATCATCGAAGGAACGGGCGCGAGCCAGTTGGGAATCGGCATGGTCACGGCTCGCATCGCGGAGGCTATTTTGCGCGACGAGCATGCCGCTGTTCCCATCGGGTCGTTCAATCCCAATTACGGCGTCACGATTTCTCTTCCCAGCGTGCTGGGCCGCCAGGGCGTAAGCCAAATTCTGGAACCGGAAATGTCCGGGCAGGAGCGGGAGGGATTTCAGCGCAGCGTGGAAGTTTTGCGAACTGCGTCGGCGCGAGCCACGCAAGCCCCCGCGCAGGCTGCGAAGCAAAACTAGGACAGCCTTCCACATGTCGCATTTCTTCAGGGCATAGAGAATCTAAACCGACAGGCTGAAAGCCTGTCCTACTGGAATCACTTTGCGGCTGGGGCCAGATTCTCGGTCAATTCAATGCGCGTGCCCCACGGGTCGGTCAAGTAGGCGACCTTGGTCGTCCCGTTGGGAGCGAGGCGAATGGCCTCATCCAGCTTGGTCCCCTGCGCTTCGAGCTTCTTGGTAAAGGCTTCCAAATCCTTCACGTCAAAACCAATGTGATCGAGCGAACGGCCCTTCGTCGGAACCAGCCCCGGCGTTCCCTGCGAGAAAGAAAGATTGGTGCCCGGAATATCGTCGCATTCGATCCATCCCGGCGAAGACTGCCGCGGCCGCTTACCGGGGACCCCGCCGAACGTCTTGGCGTACCAAGCCTGCATCGCGGGAATGTCCACGGGATAGAAGTGGATGTGATTCATGGCCACCGGAGTGGGAAGGGAAGGATCGCCGAAGAATTCCACGCGAATCCCGTCGGGGCCGTGCACGTACCCCTGATTTGGATTTCCAGTCTGCTCGATCTCGACGCCGTCCGCCTTCCATTTGGCGAGCTGGGTGGGCAGATCTTTCCACGCAAAGCCGAAGTGATTCACAATCGAGCCCGCCGGGGGCCCTGCGGGGTCCGCTTGGCGGAGCATAATATAGACGCCGGGGAACTGGATGAGCATGAGCTGGCCGTTTTGCACGACAGTGCCGCCCATCGTGGCCGTCCAGAAATGTTTCTGCGCGTCGACATCCTTCACGAACAGGTGAATGTGTCCCATTGTGACGCCCTCGCTGTTCGGCGGGGCGAGTTGCGCGCTAGCGGGCAGCGCCGCAAACGCGGCGGCGATCAGAAACAACAAACATCGAAATCTCACGGTGATATTTTTCATTGGGGTGTCCATTTCTTGTTGCCCAGCGATGGCCCGTAACATACATCCGATCCCGATTTGTCACAAGCGGCCTGAAGCAGCACAGGGTTTCAGCCTGCGTGGTTTAGTGCAGACTAAGGGCAAACCCACACAGGCTGAAAGCCTGTGCTACTAAAAACTCAGGACGCGGGGCGACATTCAAGCGGTTCAGCCCGATTCTGCCATTATTCACAACCATTACCACGTCGCTGATAATCTCTGTAGCCCGCGGATTCCGACGGGATATACAGCGCCAAAATCTCTGGCAAGCTCTGGTCGATCGCTCTTATTCCTTCACGATCGTTGGAACGGCCGCGTCCGCCGCCACTTTCCACTGTCCATTTTGTTTCACGAAAACCAGAAGCGCACGGTGCGGCGTGCTGACAATCGTCCCGTGGGCGTCCGCAATCTTCCTGATTCTTCGGTCGGTCGCCAGCGCCACGTCCCCGTACACCGACATCAACTTGAACTGGTCGGCAAACAATCCCTCGCCCGGCTTGAAATTGAGGTGAGCGACACGGTCCAGCGCCATCGGCTTGTCCAGCACCACGGTTGGAATCCAGCCGAGTATCTCGAACCACTTGTCGGCGTACATGTTCTTCAAATAATCGACCTTCCCGTTTCGCACCGCGTCCATCCACTTCTGATCGATCTCCGAGAGTTCATTTTCCAGTTTTTCATCCGGACTCTTGGTGCTCTTGGCCCCGGTCATCTTCGCGGTCGCCTCGCTCGGCGGAATCACGGGAACAAGGGCCGCCGCGGCCGGCCGCCACACGCCGTCCTGCTTTACAAAAACGCGCAGACAGTGGCTATCCGACGTAAACGCGTAATTCCCGTCCGGCTGGATCGTTTTGAAATCGGTGTGGTCGGTTCCGAGCGCGATGTTCCCGTATACGGCCACAAACTTAAAATCCGCGGGATAAGGCCGCACACCCTTGGCGGGATCCGCCGCCGATTGCGAAGCGACCATCTCCTCCTTGTTGCGAAGCGTCCCTCCCGACTGCACCTCGAAAAATCCATCGACCCAATAATTGCTCCGGAATTTCACGCATTCCTGATAGGTCTTCTGATAAGGCCCGTCGCAGAGCCACTGCTGGTCGACGTCCCAAAGCGTATTCTCCAGATTCATTGGCATGGCTTGTTGCGCCGCAGCCAGAGCCGGCATCGCCAAAAGCATTGCCGCAATCCATACGCGCACACTTGTCATTCCATTCCTCCGCTGAATTTAATTGCCCGGCCATGCATCATAGCCCAGTTCTGTTCCGCCGATGAACGCGAACAATCGGCGCAGCTTCATTCGGCGACGACGGTAGGAACAAGCGCCCCGCCCGCTGATTTCCATTGCCCATTCACCTTCACATAGATCAACATGGAACGGTACGGTGTGCTCACGAGATCACCTTTATCGTTCTTCCATTTCCGTGTCCGGCGATCGGTTGCGAGCGCAACATCTCCGTAGACGGCCATCAACTTGAACTGGTCGGAAAATACTCCCTCGCCGCCCTGGCTGCTCATCTTAGCCATCACGTCCATCGCCGCAGGCTTGTTCAGAACCACGGTGGGATTCCATCCGACGATCTCCACCCAGCGATCGTCAAACAATCCCTTCAAATAATCCAAATGCTTTTCGCGGGCCGCGTCGGTCCATTTCAGATCGATCTCTGCGAGTTCTTTTTCCAGTTTTTCGTCCGGACTTTTCGTGTTCTTCGCGCCGGTCATCTTTGCGCTGGCCTCGGTCGGCGGAATGATCGGAACAAGCGCCGCAGCCGCCGGCCGCCACACTCCCGCTTGCCGCACGAATACGCGCAGGCAATGATTGTCCGCCGTGAACTTAAAGCTTCCGTCTGGCTGGGCCGTCTGGAGATCGGTATTATCCGTGCCGATCGCCACGTCCCCATAAACAGCTCGCAACTTGAAATCGGATGCGTAAGGGCGCACGCCTTTGGCGGGACCCGCCTCGGCCTGCGTGGCGACCATCTCTTGCTTATTGCGAAGCGTTCCTCCCGACTGAACCTCAAAAAATCCGTCCACCCAATCGTTCTCCCGGAATTTCACGCACTCCGCGTACGGCTTCTGATAGGGCCCGTCGCAGAGCCATTGCTCATCGGCGTCCCAAAGCGTTCTTTCCAAATTGGCCTGCTTGGGCTGCTGTGCCGCAGCCAGCGCCGGCACACCCAGCGCCATCGCGATCATCAAAACACGAAGCGTCTTCATCCGTTTCTCCGCTCGATGGAGTGCTATGGCTCGTATCATAGTTTTGTTTGTCGCGTCAACGAAAGCGGCGTCCGTAGGACAGGCTTCAAGTCTGCCCTATCACTGGGCGTCACGGTCTCGCAGCGTCCGCGTGGTAAACTATCA
>CAWIIJ010000004.1:0-658602 GCA_963836145.1 uncultured Acidobacteriota bacterium | reverse complement strand
TGAGTATATTTCGTGTGTGTTGGCGCCTAAATAATGAGTGCGCGATTTGAACGGAAGGGCAAGTTTCATTGCTCCAGAAAACGCTAAAAGCTGTTCCACAACCATTTTCGTCCCAAAGGAATCCCCTAACTTAGCGAGGTTGTGCAATGCCTTCTGGAGGACGACCGCCTTGCTCTACCGGCATTCGTTTTCCATTTGGTCTAGTCGTTATTCCCGTAGCCAGCAAGCGAGGTTACCTTCGTCATGTCGGGATAGAGGACGCCGACACCACCGTTTTTCCCTGAACGCGGCGCGTACCACACCGCTCCGTCGTTCGCAACGCGGATCATGGGCATGTCCGATCGCTGCGGACCGGGGTAGATCGTAAACACCTTCGTCGTCGGGTCGAACAGAATCAACGCGCCGCCTTGGCCCCCATCGCTAAACCAGATCTTGCCCCTCTCGATTGATTCCTTTTCGTCGTAGGGTTGCGAGTTCTCGAACGGAATCGTCCATTCCGTGACTTTGCCCGTCTTGGGATCCAACCGTTCCAACTTACCCCCGCTGAAAAGTCCGAACCAGACGATATCTTTCGAATCCACGGTGAGACGACGGATCAGCGCCGGAGTGGTGGGCGGTGAGTATTCCGTATACGTCTCAGTTTCCGCATCGAGTTTTGCAATCTTGCTGCCGTGAAATTCCGCGATCCAGATATTGTCCTCATGGTCTTTCACAACGCCGTAAGGAAAGCTATTGGGAGTTGGCAGTGAGGACACAACGACTTTCTTGGTGACCCAGTCCGTGCGCGACATTCCGTTGCCCACAATGAAATTCGCATACATATTGTGCTTGGAGTCGAAAACTAGAGACTGGCCGTTTTTCATTCCCGGTATGATCTTGTCGGGATCGAGCGGCATGGGATCGAGCCATTTCAGTGTTTTGGTGTCGAAGACGTCCATGTTCCGCCCGTCTTCTTCGGGAAGGTAGAGCACTTCATCGTTGTCTATCATCAGGTCGTGAATTCCAACCTTCGGGCGCGGCGTGATGAAATCCTGGAACTCGCCCGTCCGAGGATCCAGTCTGGATATCCGGTTGGGAATCCCGCGGTCCGTTACCCAGATGTTGCCGTGGTTGTCAAAAACGACATCCTGGCTAACCCGTCTGTCACCAAATGGACTGCGCACACCAGAATACTCAGGGGAGTGCCTGCCTTGACCTGGAGGGTCAAGCGGGAAATAGTATTCAATGTACTCCGCCTTGCTGATCTTGGTTTCATCCACTGGCATCTCTGTTTGGAATTTCACCGCGCGAGGCTTGCTGTCCGGTCCGAAGTTTTCCACGAGCCACTTTACCAGAACTTCGCGATCCTCTTTGCTCAAATCAGTGGGTTGAATTTGCGCACCAGCAGGATTGCCATTTCCCTGCATGAAATCAATCGCAGAGTTCCACTGGTCCGCTTCCCATTGCCTGGAGGGCAAGAAATTCGGGCCATGGCACCGGATACACAATTTCTCGGCAATCTTCCTACCAGCAGACCCCACTGGATAGATTTGGTCGTATGGCATGGTTTGCACGCCATTCGCCGACTGCGCTTCACTCACCTCGTGCATCGTTGCATTCGCGGTTAGTTTAACTCCTGCCGTCACTTCCAACTTCTGAACGTTTGACTCCTCACCCTTCGACTGAACACTGAATTCGTAATTCCCGGGCATAAGGTGCATGATTTGGTACTTGCCGCGGTCCGTATACACCATGTACAAGATTCTCTTGTCGGTGTTTCGGAAAAAGACCTTCGCCGCCTTGAACGGTTTAGCGGCGTCCACAGTGCCTGAGGCGGTCGCCAATCCTGCGATGTCAGAAGATTTCCTCGGCTGCGCCTTTGCGACGTTCAGCAGTGCGACAACGCCGAATAGGACAATCCCGATTCCCCCCAAACCTTGAATGCTGAGATGCCGGACGTTCCTGTTCATAAAAATCTCCCAAAGAATGTAGACCTTTGAGGCCGAATAACTTTATCAAGCACCTTTTAAGAATTCCAAAGTTCTGGTCCAGGCGAGTTTGGCGGCCTCGGCGTTATATTGCATGCCCGGCGCGTAAAACCCGCGATAAACCTGAGGGTAATCAAAGTAGGTGAAGTGTTTACCGGCTTCGGTCATCATCTTTTCCGTCAGAAGCGCGTTGCCCGTGGTGCGGAAATCGTACTCGGCGTATTGCGCGAGTACCGGGACACGAACCGCGTCGAAACTCTCCGATGGTGTCGTCCCGCAGTAAATCACCGCGCGATATAACTCGGGCACGGATATGGCCAGCACAAAGCTTCGCCACCCGCCCCAGCCAAATCCCACCGTGGATATTTTCGCCGTGTCCACGTCCGGATCTTTCTGCAAGTAAGCGAATGCCGCCCGGGCGTCCTGGACGCTGAAATTGGGGGACAACTGACGTACCGCCTGCGCCATCTGATCGGGCATTCTTGTGCCGCCGAGACGGGATGTGAAATCCGGAGCGAGAGCCACAAACCCCTCTGAGGCAAACCGCTTCGTGATCTCCCGGATCGAATCGTTCAGTCCCTCATTGTCATGAATTACGAGAACGGCGGGATGTTTTCCCTCGCCTGCCGGCTTTGCGACAAAGGCATCGATATTGAAGCCGCCCGAATCATAGTGAATGGTCTCCGTGGCCACACTGGCCGCTTCTTGCGCCGGCGCTGCACGGAGAGGTGAAGCGATGAAAGCAAGAAATGAGGCCCCGAAAACAATCGTTAAAGCCGAGACGATATCCCTGGCCAGACATTTGCGCCTCGCGAATCGTCTCTCATTCAGCCCGACTCCCCACGTCCCTATGTGTCTCATACATTCTCCCAAGAAAGATGCGCTCGCTTACTGCGCGAGAACGCGAAGACCCCCGAAAGTCGCAGTGATTTTCGTCCAGCTTCAGTTACTGCTTGCTTCCCTGCGCTGACAAACTCTGCGCTTGCGCCTTCAGCGCCTGCAACTCTTCCTTCGAACGAATCTGCATGCGGGCGATCTTGCTGTTGCGCGTGTAGCCCACCACGATCCGCGTCACTCCGCCACGCTCATCCAGCGAAATATGCCGCAAATCGATGCCCCGAGTCGGCAACGGAAACTCGGTCCACTGTTCCGTCCGCGGATTGAATCGCGCCACCGAATCGCCGTTTGTCAGGTTTACCCAGACGTTGTGTTCCTTGTCCACGCTGGCGTCATAGGGCGCGGATTCCGGCGTGGGATATTTGTAGAACGTGGATTTCAGGGTTCGCATGTCGTACTTGGCCAGATTGCCGCCCCAATAATCGCACACCCAGATCACGTCGCCATTCTTGTCCGCACCGAGGCGGCGCGGTCCCTGCGACCACCATGCGCTGAAGTCGGTCAATTCGACGCCGGCCAGTTCGTACAGCTTCTTGTCATCCGCCGTAATCGCACCGTCGGCCCGCGCGGCTCGCGGCGGCTCGTGAAATTCCTGGGTCTTGCCGCTCTCGATGTCCGCGCGGTTCACACGGTCGATGTTGATCTGCGTCCACCATCCGTTACCCATGCGGTCCGCCGTAATGCCGTACGATCCTCCCGGCCCGTTGTCGATCGGCGTCGGCGATTTAAATTCCCGGAACTCGTGCGTCGCTGGATCGTAGCGGAACGCCCCGACCCCGGTGGTGGCCCACACGTTGCCCTTGGTGTCCACATCGATGCTGGTGCTGGCTCCGCGCATTCCCTTGGGCGGCGCGATCACGTCATACTTCATCGTGGTGGGATCCACGCGCAGCAAATTTCCTCCGCCGCCTCGCGGATCGCCGATCATGGTGGCCCACAGAATTCCGCTCGGGTCGATCGTCAGGCCGTGCGTCGGCGCGGCCAGTCCATTCAGACCCGGAACCTTGATGTTCGTCACTTTCCCCGTTTTCGTATCCAGTTTGCTGACCGTGCGCGTGTAGTTCGGTTCCGACGTCGTGAACCAAATGTTGCCGTCCCGGTCCGCTTGCGAATCGTGCAGCCCGCGCGAGCCGTTCAGTGCCGAAGGCGTTCCCAGCGACCAGAACGTTCCGTCGTTGGTCGGAAAACCGTTGTCGCTCGGATTGGCGTCCGGATCGGCGATGGGAATGCTGTATTCCGTGATGATAGCGCGAGCCGCTTCTCCTCGCGGCCGTTCATGCAGCTGGATCTTCATCGTCGACGGCCCAGGACCGCGAGCTTCCGCCAGGTACGTCGCCAATTCCTTTTTGTAGTAGGCCATCACGGGGAACGGCGCCATGTCCGGCCCGGCATATTCGCCGCCGCCGTTGTACACGCGCGACATCAGATTCAAAATCGCTTCCCAGCCTTTTTCGTCAAAGCGGTTCTGCAAAATGTAGTTCGGTTCGTGGCAGCCCGTGCAGGTGTTATAAAAAACATCCTTCATCTTGCGATGCTCGGGTGTGTCCTCGGGCAGCGAAGTCACATACTCCTGCCCGGTCATCTGCTTGACGATTTCCTGATTATCCTTGAGCGCCGCGAGCGTGAAATCCTGCCGCCCGGCGTTTCCGTTCAGGGTGACTTCGGACTTGCCGGGGTCGAATCCTTCCGCCTGCGCCCAGACCCGGTATTTTCCCTCGGCCATGCGCGGAAAATAATAGTTGCCGTCTTCGTCGGTGAACACGCTGGTGGTGATTGTCGATCCCTCGGCCCTGGCCGACACGGTCACGCCGTCCATCTTGGCGCCGCTGTCGGACTTCACCGACCCGGACAGCAGCGCGCCCGCCTGCTGCGCGGGAGCGCTCCTGGCGCTGGCGGCGCACAACGCCGCACCCACGGTCATCACCGCAATTAGAATCGCCCTCGGGGCGATGGCCCGGAATCGCTTCACACCAGTCATGGTTGCCTCCTCACGCTTTGGTCGACACAGATCTCGCGCGCAACAAAAACAAAATTCACATTCCACGCCAACCGGAATTATTCCCCGGCGGTTGCCGGCCCCGCCTTTTGATCCGGATTATTCTTGGGCCGCACCGGGCGGTTCACCGTCTTCAGATACTCGATGATGGAATCGATCTCCGCGCGAGAAAGCCCGTACTTGAATCCGGGCATCAACCCCTCGCGTCCCTCCATGATCACGTCGCGAATGTTGTCTTCGTTGTCTTCCACGATTTCCTTATAAAGAGCCGGGCCGTAGCGTTTGCTGACCACCGTGGGCAGCGTGTGACACACCGCGCAGCGCTGCTGAAAGATTCGCCGTCCGTCCTTTTGCTGGTCATTCAAGGAAGCGGAGGAAGATTGCTGCGCGCGCAGCGGAACAGCAATCGCCAGGAGGAATCCAAGGCCAATCAGGAAGCTGAAAGATTTGCGAATCACGAGTCCCCCTTGGCAATCACGCATGCAAGATTTGCGGCATTCTTCCTTTTGTGGATTCGACGAGCAAAAATAAAAGACAAAATTAAGAATTCACTTAAACTTGATGTCCAAAGTGTAGGCTCGCGGGAAAGCCATGTCAAGACGCATCGCGTCGGTAGGACAGGCTTTCAGCATGTCCGGCGTAGATGCGAGCAGGCGAGCATCCGAACCCGACAGGCCGCAGCCTGAAGCGCTGTGCTTCTGAAAATCTGGAAATCGGGAGAATTGCAGACTAGGTTGTCGCGGCGGGAGTCAGGAAGAGCCCGTGCTCCAGGAAATCCAGAACCGCGCGGCGGCGTTGCTCCACGTTTCGCGGGCTCCAGATATCGCGGTTCCAGATTTGGCTGGCCAGCTGGCCAGTTGCAAAGTAATACATAATCATTCCAAAAATCGTGAAGACCATCTGGTCCGGATCGACGGCGCGAAACTGGCCGCGCGCGATGCCTTCGCGAATGGTCTTTACAGCCCGCTGGTGTAAAGGCCGGTGATGCGTCACCACCATCCAGTGCAGGGGCCTCCGGGCGGCCATCATTTCGCGCTGGATCAGGCGGGGATAAGCGGGATTGTGCATGACGAAGTCGAAGGTCAGGTTCACCAGGGCGCGCACGCGATCGGCGGGCTCCATCGCGAGCATGGCCGGGGATTCCATCTGCGCGGAAATCTGCGCGATCATCGTTTCCAGGACGAAGCGGTGAAGCTCTTCCTTGTTGCGAAAATAGTAATAAGGCAGAGCCTTGTTGACGCCGGCAACGCGCGCAATCTCGTCCATCCGGGCGCCGGCCAGCCCCCTCTGCGCGAACACTTTCCGTGCGGCCACCACGATGCGACGCACGGTCGCGAATTGGCGGCCTTCCCGAAGGATACGCCGACCGATGGGCGACAGTTCCCAGTGCCGGACAAGGTCTGTTTGAGATTTGGATTCTTCTTTTGATTTGGCCATTGTGCGACTGAAAAGATGTAATCGAAATAACTACTAACGTCAAGGAATAAACGGGGGTTGCCCCCAGGGAATCGCTCAAGCGGCTGAATGCATTTCGTTCCGGTCCGCTCCTGTGGCACAATGGCGTCGAAAGGATTCTGAACATGTTCGTTCCATTCGCGGATCCTGGCAAGCGTGGCCGGGGTTGCATTCTTCGCCAGCTCGGGCTAGCGGTCTTCGCGGCGGTCTTTTTTGTTCTTTTGTCCGCCTTCCCCGCAGCGCGGGCGCAAAACGCCGCGCCGCAGAGTGACAAGAGCGAAGCGGCTCCCGCGGGGAATGCGGAAACCGGCAAGAAGATTTTCACAAAAGACGGCTGTTATGAATGCCACGGGCGCGAGGGGCAGGGCGCCGCGGAGGGAGCCGGGCCGCGGATCGGGCCGCTGCAGCTTTCCTTTGAGGCCTTCACGAAATATGTTCACCAGCCCACCGGACAGATGCCGCCGTACACGAGCAAAGTGATATCCGACCAGGACCTGGCCGATATTTACGCGTATCTGCAATCGCGGCCCAAGGCGCGGCCCTCCAAAGATATTCCGCTGCTCAACGAATAGCCGGAGCCGGCAGTGCCGGCGTCTCGCGGGTGTGTACCCGGACGATCGAAATGGAAAATCCGGGGGATGCGGAACCTTCCAAAGCGGCATTCCGTCGCCAATTCGAGCGACTTAGCGATCGATAAATTCTCGGCGTGCCCGCGACGGTCGCGTTACGGACGCGCCGGCGGCGTCAGCGCGGCTGTGTCACGGCTTCGACCAGGGCCGGTTCGCCGCGTTTCACCACTTGAACCGCGCGTGCGATCGCCGGGCCCAGGTCCTTCGGGTCGGTGATCGGACCTTCGGAATAGACGCCCATGCCTTTTGCGACCATCGCGAAGTTAATGTTGGGATCGGTGAGGGTTGTTCCGATGCCGGCGCGATCGATGCCGCGGCTGTGTCGGTCAGCCATGCGCTGCACGTGCATCACTTCCTGGTGATACGCGCGATTGTTGTGCATGATGCTGAGAAGCGGAATGCGGTGATGCGCTGAGGTCCACAGAACTCCGGGGGCATACATCAGGTCGCCATCATTTTGAATCGTGACCGTCAAGCGGCCGTGCTTCTTGTTGGCCAGCGCGGCACCCAGCGAGGCGGGCGCGCCGTAGCCCACGCCGAATCCGCCGGAGGAGCCAATGTATTGATGATACTTGTCGAAATTCCACAGTCGCAGCGGCCAGCGGTTCACCCACGGTGAAACTTCGCACACCAGGGACCAGTCCTCATTTCTGATGGCGCCCCAGATTTCCGCGCACAGCCGGGCCGTGGTGATGGGGCTGGTGTCCCACGCGTAGGCCGCCTCGTCGCGGGAGCGCCGCAAGGATTCGTCGTGCTGCGCGGCGAGCCTCTTGCCGCGATCCTCGAACATTCGCTTGCGGTCATCGGTGAGTTGGAGCTTTACAGCTTCGATCAGCGCGGGCAGAGTCGCCTCGGCGTCGGCCGCCATGGCCAGGTCCACTTCGGTATAGCGCTGGAAATCCTGGTAGTTGCTTTTCAGGTACAGATCCGCGGCCGTGATGCTGATGAGCTTGACGTCTTTCTTCGTGATGGGCTGCGACGTGCGATGCAACTGATCGCGGTAAGAATGAATCGTTCCCCAGAAATTCAGGGCTTCCAGTCCCAGGATTACGTCCGCGCCGCTGATCATCGCGCGTGAGCGCTCGGTCTGATTTAACGGGTGCTGCGAGGGGAAATTCATGCGCGCCGCCAGATCCACGACCGGCGCCTGCAGCGTTTCGGCCAATTCGACGGTGTATTTCAGGCCCTCGGGCGTGCGCGCGGTGCGCTCTAGTAAGATGACCGGATTTTCCGCGGCCACCAGCATGCGCGCCGCTTCCTTCACCGAGCCGGAATCGCCCTGCGGCGGCATGGCATGGGTCAGCTTGGGAATGTGGAATTTCGCATCGTCAGCGATGGGACCTTCCTGCAACTCGCCGTCCGCAATCAGCAGCACCGGGGCCATGGGCGGGGTCGTCGCGATTTTGTAAGCCCGCACGGCGGACTCGGCGAAGTGGTCTAGCGATATCGGCACGTCATCCCATTTCAGGCAATCACGCACGATGGCGGCGGCATCCTGAACGCTGTGATCCCACTCGACTCCCGGACGGCGGGAGTTGATGTCCAGGGCATTGCCGGCAATCAGATAAACCGGAACGCGATCGCAAAACGCGTTGTAGATGGCCATCGAACCGTGCTGCAAACCCACGTCGCTGTGAAGAAAAACCGCCATGGGCTTGCCTTCGATTTTGGAATAACCATGAGCCATGGCCACGGCCGATTCCTCGTGGCAGCAGGTGATAAATTCCGGATTCTCGTTCCCGCCGTAATTGATTACCGATTCATGCAAGCCGCGAAAACTCGAACCCGGATTGGACGCCACGTACTCGATGCCCAGCGACTTGATCACGTCCACCATGAAGTCGGAACCGGAGCGGTTCTCGGTGAGGACATCGAGCACAGGCGGAGTGCCGGCTTCGAGTTCTTTCGGCATGGGCTGCGCGGTGCCCGCCCGGGAGGCCTCGGACTGCTGTGCATTTGCCACGGACGGGATCGCCGCAAGCGCAGCCGCTCCGGCCGCGGCGCCTTTCAGAAATTTGCGGCGGCCGATGGCATCTTTTTTTGATTTTGGCATGGTGTCTTCCGTTGATCTCGCAGGGAGATTTGTACGTCCCGATCGATTTTGTGCCTGAATCGCCACCTTATGCCAGGGTCGTACGAGTGTCAAGCGCATGGCGACGGACGGGCTCATGCCGGTTCTGTCCGGCATCGTGAATCAGCGGTTTGGAAGTCAACGATTCGATCTTTGGATTGGCCTTCCGCTCATCACTTCAGGCACGATGAATCGGGAGAAAAGGGTATTGAAGCGTCGCAATTGAGCTTCGTCTTCCACGTCGAAAGGGACGCCCCCAGTCGTTCCCGCAGAAGTGAATCTGTTTGAGACACCCCGCTGTGTCCTGGAAAGCAAAAATTTGATTCGACCGGAATTTGAGAAAGCTTTGCGGTTTTCTTCATTCGCGTGAGGATTGCCGCAAGCAAATATTCTCAGGAGGTTGCATGCTAACCGAGCAAAATCTCTTTTTGGAGGACGTGTATCCGGGCGGCCAGCCCAAGCGCAGTGTAATATTGCCGCCGCCGGCCGCTGCCGTGCCCAACCGCGTCTTTGCCGAGGCGTTATTGGAAAATTCCACGACGCGCCAGCGCCGGAGCCCGATGGATTGGGCCCTTTCCTTTTTTATCCATTTCGCCATCTTGCTGTTGCTGCTGTTTCTTCCGCTCTATTTTTCGCAGGGCATCGATATGAAAAAACTTGAAACCACGCTTCTCGTGGCGCCCATGCCGCCGATGGCTCCCGCGCCGCCTCCTCCAGTCGTGGCCGCTCATGTGGTGCGAGTTGCGCCAAAAGTTTTTACGCCGGGTAAACTGACGGCGCCAACCTTTATTCCGAAGGCCGTTCCCGTGGTCGCCGGCGAAACCGCTCCTCCCGATATGTCGCTCTCGGCAGGGATGGGCGCCGTGCCGGGCGGCGTGCCCGGCGGGCAGATCGGTGGCATTACCGGCGGAATGCCGAACCTTGCGGCTCCGGCCGTGGCCGCGCCGCCCGTGTCTGAGGGGCCAAAACGGCCGGTGCGCATCGGCGGAAACGTAAGGCCGCCGCACTTGATCTACGGGCCGGCGGCCGTCTATCCGATTCTGGCCAGCCAGTCGCACATTCACGGAACCGTGGTGATTGACGCGATCATCGACGAGCACGGCAACGTGGTCGAAGAGAAGGTCGTGAGCGGACATCCTTTGCTCGTCCAGGCAGCGCTCAAAGCCGTTTCACAAAGAAAATATGAACCAACGATCCTCGATGGAGAGCCCACGCCGGTTGACCTGAGAGTTGAGGTCAACTTCCAACTGTAGTCACTCGCACCTTCCCGCCACCGACCTGCGCGCGGCCCGTTACACGGCCGCGCGCAAGCCTCTCCCCAGGGTCGCGCATGCGCGACGCTTTTCCGCTTGGCAGGTTCTGGTAGAACAGGTTTTAGTAGAACAGGGCTTGGTAGAAACGGAAGCTGGAATGATCCGCCGCCTCGATTGCCGCGGCGAACGGCAACCAGCGTTCCAAGAAATCGGATGTCCTGGCCTGCGAGTCTGTGCCACACTGGACCGCCGGTGACGGCCATCATGTTACGACCTTCGATTAAGTTGATCGTGAAACGCTCCGCTCACTGGCGCTGTCCGAACTGCGGGCGCGGGCGATTATTTCGCGGTGTTTTTCGCATGCTGCCCCGTTGTCCGGAGTGCGGATTGTCGTATTTCCCCGAGCAGGGCTACTACGTGGGAGCGATGATTATCAATTACGTGGCCACCACGGCTGTGGTCGTGGGAATCTTTCTTTTGTCGCTCTTATTTCCGGATGTCTCTTCGCTCTCGACCGATTCCAAAATTCTGGCGTGGATGACTTTCGCAGTGATTCTATCGCTCCTGTTCATGCGGCACGCCTACAGTTTCTGGCTCGGGCTCGATTTCTGGGTAAAGCCCAGAGAGCCCGAGGTCCCCTCGATCTAAAAATCCTGAGGGATTCTCGTCGCTAGCCGGTTCGGAGCAGCCGCGCGGCGACGCCGATGGCCGCTCCAGCCAGCACCAGCCACGCCGAATTGATTCGGAAACGAAGCAGGAGCACGGCGCTCGCCACTCCCAGTACGATAGTCAGCCAATCCACGATCGCCGAGCGCCCGAGCTGATAGCTGACGGTGGCCATCAAAGCCAGCGATGCTACGTTTACTCCGTCCAGAAAAGCGCCCGCCGTTGCGGATCGGCGAATCAACGGAACAAGCGGGCCGCTGACGGCCACGAGAATAAATGCCGGCAGGAAAATTCCGACTGTTGCCACCAGCGCCCCCAGTGGTCCTCGCAGCACGTAGCCGAGGAACGTAGCCGTGGTGAACACGGGACCGGGCGTCACTTGTCCAATAGCCACCGCATCGACCAGTTGCGCGTCGGTCACCCACGCGCGATGCACCACCAGGTCGGCGCGCAGAAATGCCAGCAAAACATATCCGCTGCCGAACACGATCGAGCCGATTCTCACGAATACCAGAAACAGCGGCCACATTCCGGGAATCACGGCCACCGCGCCGGTTGCGCCGGCCCACGGAAAAATTCGGCCCAGGCCCGTCCACGCGCCACGCCACGCGGAAATGAGAGCCAGCGTGCCGGAGTTTTTCGGATTTTCTTTCCGGCCCTGGACCAATGCATGTATCCCGGCCAGCACGGCTCCCGTTCCGAACAGGATGAGGACAATGTTCACCTGCGCAATGCTCAGCAAAACGCACGCAACCCCCGCAACGGCGAGAACCCAGTTCTTGACCGCCGTGCGCCCGAGTCCCCACAGCGCCTGAAGGATCACGGCAATCACAACCGGTTTGACGCCATACAGCAGCCCCGCCACCGCGGGCAAATGCCCGAAACGCACGTACGCCCAGGCGATGATTCCCACCAGAACGGCCGCCGGCAAGATGAAACAGACTCCGCCCACAAGCAGTCCCATCCAGCCTGCGCGCAAATAACCGATGTGGATTGCAAGTTCGCTGGAACTGGGGCCGGGAATCAGGCTGCTGGCGCCCAGCAGGTCGAGAAACTTCTCGCGCGAAAGCCATTTGCGCCGGCGCACGAGTTCATGTTCCATGATGGCGATATGCGCCGCGGGGCCCCCAAATGCAGTGACTCCCAGCCGCAGGAAAAAAAGCGCCAGCTCTTTCAGAGATCCGCGGTCAGCGCTGCCTGTAGCTTCTGTCGTGGTTTTTTCGAGATCGGGCATCCTACGGAGTGTTCTTGCCGGAGATCCGCGCATCGAGGGAAAGGGTGCCGGAGCCGGCGAACAGAAGAAAAATGAGTCCCATGAACATGGAATAATCGGTGCGGCCGATGTCTTCCATGCGCCAGAATCCGGCCTTAAACAGAATCGGAATCTTGGTGACGACAATTGCCGTGGAGATGACGCACAGCAGAGGAATCGCCGCGAGACGCGTGCGCAATCCGAGGATCACCAACAGCCCGCAAATAATTTCGACCGTTCCCACGAACGGGCCCATCACCTGCGGCGCGGGAATCCCGAAACCCGCGAAGCGCCCCGCTCCCCATTGCGCCGGGAACAGAAATTTTTTGATTCCTTCCATGAAGAAGACTGCGCCCACGAGCAGACGAATCGCCAGAATTGCCGCCTGCGTTCTGGCAATCGCGGAGTTGCCGCCGTTGGACATGTGCCACCTCGCGTTTCAATCAGCCAGCAGTCGGACAGGCTCCAGCCTGTCAGGTTTAGATCCTAAACGGACTATGCGAGCAGTTAGAAGCGAAAAACCGAGCCTAAAACGTGTCCTACGGGCGCGGCCCCGCATCCGTCATATACGGATTCAGGTTCACTGCCCGCCAATCGCCGCGAATGATCGCGGCGCGAATCTGCGCCGGAGTTTTTCCTTTGCGCGTCAACTGGTAGGAAAGCACCGCTTCCTTCTGGCAGATATCGCATTCCGAGCCATGCGTGCCCACAAAACAGTCCAGCAGACTCTTGTGGCCCTCGTGCCGGTCACAATAGCAATAGCAGGGCTGCTGATACAGAACCGGCCGGATTTTAGCGGCCAGCGCGTAGACGTTGCGATTTAGCGCATCCGGAAATTGCCGCGGATCGAGCGTCGCTGGAAACGGCGGCTTCAAAGCATAGGCGTGATAGGAGGGAATGCCGAGATCGGCTGGGCCTGACATGTCCATCTGCATCTGCTGATCTTGCGTATTCCATTCGGCGCCCATCGCCGGTCGCAGTTGCGTTAAGCCCACGCTGAAAAGCGTTAATGTGAAGGCGATCGCCAGCGACCCATGTTTGCCGGTCATAAAACCCTCCGCGACCCACGAAAACGGTAGCGCAAACGCGAGGCCGGCGCAACCTGCCGCTTTCTCGCCGACGTAAACACGACTCAAACGAAACGGCAGGCAAGCCAAGCGCGCGCGAACGTTTAGAAAGTTAGAGGAGCCGTGCGCCCGTTCTCAGGAAAGCGGGACTCAGGATGCGGACGCGTCCGGCTCATTCGTTTCAGTCGATTTCCCGCAAGCGCTGCGATCGGATTCGGCGCCCGATCCAGCGCCCGAACCGGTGCCTGATTCGGCGCCCGATCCGGCGGCAGACGTAAATGCGGCTGGCGCAGTTTCTGCCGGCACGGTACCGGCCGGCAAACTTTCGCTAAGATTCTCGGCGGAAGGCTCGGCTGTGGCCAAAGAAGCGGCCGCAGGATCCGCGGCGACCGGTGCGTCACCCGTCGGAACACCCGACACCGTTTCGAGTCTGGTCGCAAGCGCATCCGAAAGCAAATCGATCAGCGTGCGTGCGCCTTGCCCGTCCGGGTCCGTGTCCGGGTTGTAACCGGCTACGACCAGTGCGGCCAGATTCGGCTGGCTGAGGAATACGCGCAGCGCGTCGCGCACTTCGTTCAAACTCAGGCCGCCGCTGCCGGGAAAATCGGTCCAGGGAAATTCGTCGCTGTTGATCGTGTCCACGTCGAAATGCAGGACAAATTCGTGCTTGCCGGCGTGCACGCGCTCAAGGGCCAGATTAGCGGCAGCCGATGCTCCGAGCGCCGCCACCTCCAGAAACGGATGGCGCCGAAGCGGCGACGCGACCAGATACTGCTCCTCCGGTGCGTCCAGCCGTTCGAATCCAAACAGAGCGATGTCGGGTTCGCGCACCAGCGGAGGCTCGCCCCAGAAGCGCACCAGTTCCGGAGCGCCGCGTCCTATGACTTGCGAGATCACCATGCCGTCGATGCATCCCGAAGGTGTGCTTGCCGGGACGTTCAGATCGGCGTCGCGATCGATATAAATCAGGCTGACGTTGCGATAGTAGCGCCGCGTCCCGGCAATCACGGCCAGAACGGAAATGCAGTCCCCGGAAAGAACGACGGGGAGCGCGCCGGATTTCACCGCCACCTCGACGCGCGGGCGCAGATCGTTCAGCGATTTCAGAATCGCGGAGACATTCCTGGCGCGGGGATGTTCTTCATCCGGTTGGGAAACGTATGTCGCTGTGTCGCCCTGATCGGCAACGCTGAAACCGGCGGCCTTCAGCCGATCGGCGATCCCGGCCGCGCGCAGGGCTGCGGGCGCGCGTTCGTGCCCGGCCCGCAGCGCCGCTGCGCTGGTGGGCGAACCCAGCAGGGCAATATTCTTCGTCTGACGGGTGATCTTGACCGCCAAATTCGCTCCCCTGGAGTTGGAGACAGGCTCCCCTGAACGCCGACAACCTGCATAGCCGTTTCGGTAAAAATGCGCGCTCGCTACTTGGAAGCCGGTGCGATGTTGGTGAGCTCGGACGGCAGCGTAAATCGCACATCTTCCCGGATCAAATCGAGGTCGCGCTGATTCGTATAGCCCAATCCAGCCAGGTGCTCGCTGACCTGTTCGACCAGAATCTCAGGGGCCGACGCTCCCGCTGTCAGGCCCACTCGCCGGATTCCTTGAAGCCATTTCGGATCGATATCCTTCGCGGCGTCAATCAATTCCGCGGGCACTCCCGAGCGCTTGGCGACTTCTACCAGCCGGTTCGAATTTGAGCTATTGGGCGAACCTACGACGAGTATCAGATCCACCTCGCGCGCCAGTTGCTCGACCGCTTCCTGGCGGTTCTGTGTGGCGTAGCAGATATCGTCCGACGCCGGACCTTCGATCGTGGGAAAACGCTCGCGCAGCCGGCTGACGATTTCCTGCGTGTCGTACAGGCTCAGCGTCGTCTGGGTGAGGAACGCCAGGCGATTCGCGTCCTTTACCCCCAGCGCATCCACAGCCTCAACGCTGTCCACGACCACGGTCTGTTTCGGAGCTTCCCCCGAAGTGCCCACGATCTCCTGATGGTCGCGGTGTCCGATCAAGACGATGGTTCGGTTTTCCCGCGCGAACTTCAGCGCCTCGAGGTGCACCTTGGTTACCAGAGGGCATGTGGCGTCGATCACGCGCAACTCGCGCAGCCGCGCTTCTTCGCGCGTCGTCGGGGGAACGCCGTGCGCGCTGAACACCAGTACGGAGCCGAGCGGCACTTCCTCGACGGTTTCGACGAAAATGGCGCCGCTTTGCCGGAGTTGCTCCACGACGTAGCGGTTGTGCACAATTTCGTGATGCACGTACACGGGCGGCCCATACGCCTGCAGAGCCAGTTCCACAATGTCCACCGCGCGCACCACCCCCGCGCAGAAACCGCGGGGCCGCACCCGGATTAAACTCTTCCCATCGTCTGACTGTTGCATCTGGTTGCTCATGTAGCAGCCTCAAAAATGCGATATTAGATTATCACGGCCGGGGATGGTTATGCGACCTTTTGGTGCTGGGTCAGATTGAATGTTAAGCACGTTTGATTGACGTATCCCCGCCGGTCTATGCGAGCGAACACTCCGTCATCGCTTACTCCGGCCCGAAGATGCCGTCTAATAACAATAGAGATTGAGTGTATGTGCTTGGCTCCTCTATAATGTCTCGTTTTGCCATGGGTGCGGCGTCTGTCTGCTTTCCAAATCGCAAGGTTTCCAGATAGCGTGGCGCGGGAGGATTTTCGGACGTGTGGGATGCTCTTCGTGAAAAAAAGCTAGGCGTGCGGATTATGCTCGGGGTCGTCGTCGGGATTCTGGGGATTGGCATGTTGCTGTATCTCGTGCCGCAGGGCACCAATGATCTGAGCGGATCGGACGCCGTGGCTCAGGTGGGAGACCAGACGATCTCCGTCGTCGACGTCCAGAACCTCTTGAGCAAGACGACGCGCAGCGGTCAGATTCCTCCCGCCCTCCTGCCGGCTTACACTCAACAGGCGCTCGACCAGTTGATCAACGAAAAGATGCTCGAATTGGAAGCCACACGCATGGGCCTGCGCGTTTCGGACGAAGAACATGCCGACCTGCTGAAAAAACTGGTCCCCACGGCCTTCACGGGCGACACCTTTGTGGGGATGGATCGTTACTCCGCGGAAGTGCAGTCGCGCTTTCAGATGACCGTTCCGGAGTTTGAAACGGCTGTAAAAACTTCTCTGCTGCAACAGAAATTCCAGCAACTCGTAACCGATGGCATCACCGCCAGCGACGACGAAGTGCGCGATGAATTCCGCCGCGAGAATGAGAAGATCAAGCTCGATTACGTGCTGATCAAACCCGAGGACCTGCAATCCAAGGTGGAAGTTTCCGATGCCGATCTGGCCGCCTATTTCGATAAGAACAAAGCGCAGTACGTAGTGCCCGAACGCCGCACCGTGGACTACGCCATCCTGAGCCTCGCGGACCTTCGCAAACGCTCCCCGGTAACGGAAGACGAGGAAAAGGTCTATTATCAGGATCACATCGACCAGTACAAGCTGCCGGACCGCGCGCACGTCGCCCACATCCTCTTCAAGACCGTGGGCATGACCGATGCCGAGGCCGCCGAGGTCAAGAAAAAGGCCGAGGACGTTCTCAATAAGGCCAAGCACGGGGCGAATTTCGCCGACCTCGCCAAGCAATACTCCGAAGACACGACCAAGGACAATGGCGGCGACCTGGGCTGGATTGTTCGGGGACAGACCGTCCCGGAGTTTGAGGCTGCGGCTTTCAGCTTACCTAAGGGATCGATCTCCGACCTGGTGAAGACCCAGTACGGCTTCCACATCATCAAGGTCATTGACCGCGAGATGGCCCGCACGCAGACGCTGGACGAGGTCAAAGCCAGCATTGACAATCAGTTGCAGCAAGATAAAGCGGAGCAGCTGGGCGAAAACATCTCCTCGCAGATCGCCGACGAAATCCGCCGCGCCGGGCGTATCCCGATTGCCGATCTGGCCAAGAAATTCAATATGACCACGGGCGAAGCGAAACTGGTCGAGCAGAATCAACCGCTCCCCGAACTTGGGACCGCCCCCGGCCTGATGGATACCATCTTTCATGAGCGCGTCGGCGACGATAGCGCCCCGATCCACACAGATATCGGTTACGTCGTTCTTTCCGTGAAGGACATTCAGGCCACGCATCCCGCGACGCTTGCCGAAGTGCACGACCGGGTGGCCAGCGACTACCGGCATGAAAAAGCCGTGGAACTGGCAAAAAGCCGAGCCGATGAACTGGCCAAGCGCGCGAAAGCCGGTGAGAATTTCGCCTCCGTCGCCAAGTCTCTGGGACTGGAAGTCAAGACTTCTGACCCTGTCGCCCAAACCGGCTCGATCACCGACCTCGGCAGCGCCAAGCAATTCTCCGCCGCGTTCGCCATGTCCGTCGGACAAACCGGCAATCCGGTTGCTCTGGGGCAGAATTGGACGGTCTACCGTGTTGCGCAACACGATCCCGTCAACGACGCTGACTTCGAGAAGCAAAAATCCAAAATTGAAGAGCAGGTTCTGCAGCGCAAACGGCAAGCGGCTTACGATTTGTTCCTGACTTCGCTGAAAACGCGCCTCCAGCAAGAGGGCCAGCTGCGTTATAACGCCGACAATTTGAAGCGCTTGATTAACCCGGCGTAGCTTCTAAGTACCAGAAAATAGATAACTTAAATGTTTGTGTCCCGGTATTGCTTTCACGCCTGCCGTGAGCTAGCATATTCGTAGTCTTGGCCCTACGCCAGGGGGCCAGGACCCGGGGTTGTCGCCTCTCCACGTAATTGTATTGCTCGCAAGTTCGGTTCTTCAATCCTGACTGCGTTTATTCATGAGGCGTTCATCATAGAGAGGCACGATAGAGGGCTGAAGTTCATGTGGAACACGCAAAACCGGAATGATGCTGATCGACCGAGGTGCACCATGCAGGGGAAAGCAAATCACCGCAACGAGTATCAATGCACGATCGAAATAAATCAGACTGGAAAATACTGTGTGCGTATTCGAGCCTCTTTCGCGCGGAAGGCCTGGGTTTTGCCCGTTTATTTCCTGGCCTCCTCCTTCGATCGTGCCATGCGCAAGCTCGAGCAGGTGCTGCAGTTCCTGCAGCAAAAGGAAGAGCGCCTGTGGTTTTGGGGAGTCGAATACTCGGATGACCCTAAGTTTTCCGGGGAATTGGTAAGCGAAGCCGGGCTGCGACTCGACCGCAGGGTTGAGTTTCCACGACGCTCGTCCAACGTGGCTCTCTCGCCGGAGAAGCCTGTCCCGGCCGTTTTGCTGGCGCCGGTGCGACGCGGATTGGCTCAATCCATCGATAGTGGCCGTGTCAGTGCCGCAGGCAATTAAGCCCTACTTTTTTTCCCGCAGAATGACTTCGCCGTTGCCGATGGGTTGGTCGTTCAGCCAGAGGCGGTACCTGTAGGAGCCGGGGTTGATTCCCGGGCGCGGCGGCCCGCTTTGCAGTTGGCGTCCCGGCGGGGCCTGGAAGACGTTCGATTGGAACGGGCAACGATTGGGATCGAACTGAACTTTCAGGTTTCCCGTCTCCGAGAGCCAGACCAACTGCTCATCCAGACCAATCACCACGATTTCCGGGAGTACGCCGACCAGGACTAGTTTTTCCGCCATCGATGCGCAGGCCTCCAGTGTCACGCGAAGATAGCACAGCACGGCGCGGGAGCGCTTGGGGAATCTATGTTGCGGTAGAATCTGTTCGGAATATTTCGTGGCCTAACTGCAATTCTTTCAACACGGCGGCGCCGAGCGCAGAGAGAAATCAGCAAGCCACATCCTGACGTGTCCAATAGGCAGGTTCCGATCCATCGATGATTCATGCGACACAGCCATTTTGGCGGTTGCGCAGGAACGGAGAATCGCGCAAACTAGATAGCGGTCGGGAGTTCATTTGAGAATATGTCCCGGAGCGAAACCGGGGCAATCGTTTTCTCCCTTGCGCCATTCTCAATGGTGTATGCATAGCTCCTAAAACAAAATTTTGGGATGCGACCGGGCGGGACGGTAAGTCAACGCGTGAAAGCTGAGGTTTGAAGGTATGATTAATCCGATGGACGAATTGCGACCGCCGACAAGACTGATGCTCACTCCAGGCCCATCCTGCCTCAGTCCCCGCGTTTATCGAGCACTGGCGACGCAACTGGTCGGGCATGTCGATCCCTGGTTCACCGAGTTCATGGGCGGCGTTCAGGAGCTCCTGCGCCGCGTTTTCCAGACCCAAAACCATATCACCTTTCCGATTTCGGCTTCCGGGACCGGCGGCATTGAAACGGCGGTCGTCAACACGCTGGAGCCCGGAGACGAGGCCATCGTTTGCGTGAATGGCATATTTTCCGCTCGCATGGCCGAAATCGCCGAACGTACTGGGGCCAAAGTCCACCGCGTCCCTGCCCCGATGGGCCGGACAGTGGATCCGGATGACGTGCGTCGAGCCGGACAAGGCCGCAGGATCAAGTTTGTGGGGCTGGCGCACGGAGAAACCTCCAGCGGAGTTGTTACCAAGCTCGAACCCTTCCGCAAGGTTGCCGATGAACTGGGCGCGCTCCTGGTGGTGGACAGCGTGGCCACGCTCGCGGGCGTGCCGCTGGATGTGGACCGCCAGCGCATCGATATTTGCTTCAGCGGGACACAGAAAGCAATCAGCGCGCCTCCAGGGATGGCTCCGATTACGGTGAACGAGCGAGTCGAGGAAATGTTGCGCAACCGCAAAACGAAGGTGCAGAGCTGGTATTTCGATCTCACCACGGTGATGAATTACTGGGGCAAGGAGCGTACCTATCACCATACTCCTCCGATTCCCCTGATTTACGCGCTGCACGAGGCTTTGCGGATTGTTCTCGAGGAAGGGCTCGAGGCCAGCTGGGAGCGTCACCGGCAGAACCAGGCGGCGCTGATCGCGGGCCTGGAAGCGATGGGCGTACGCCTCTTCGTTGAGAACCCCGAAGATCGCTTGCCAACCGTGACGTCTGTTTACGTTCCGAGCGGCATCGACGGGGTAAAAGCGCGCGGGCGCCTGCTCAACGAGTTCAATATTGAAATTTCCGGAGGGCTCGGCGAAATTAAATCCACGACCTGGCGCATCGGCCTGATGGGCTATTCCAGCCAGCGCGCCAATGTGCTTTTGTTCCTGGATGCGCTCGAGCGAGTCCTGCTGGACCAAGGCACGAAATTGCCGGTCGGCGCTGGGATTGCAGCCGCGGCAGGCAGCTATGCGCACGCCGAGCCGGTCACCGTAGGTCACGGAAAGTAGCCACGAGAGTCAGGTAGCGAGGAAGAATGGGCACAGGGATTGGGCTTGCAAATGTCGGCGCGATGAGCCAGTTCGTCGGGGAATTTGACGTCACCTCGCGGCTGACGGACAAGACCTACCATTGCCGGTTTTCGCATCTGTGGAACGGCATCGCCACGCGGCACAGCGACACGGTGGACACCAAATTCCTGGTGGACGGCGAAAAAGCGATCGTGGGGCTGTCTCACCCTGGCCTGGTGAAATTTACGGCCAAATCGGGGCGGAACATTTCCGACCGCGAAGCAAGCTACGTTGCCGCGCAATATCTGCGCGAGAAGCTGGAGCAGGAAGACGAGCGGCCGCTGTACGACGTTTCGGCGCCGGATGTGATCCGGATTATTAATTTGCTCGGCATTCAGTAAAGCGTAGGACCGGCTTCACCCTGTCCTAGCAAAAACTACGCATCCGAAAGCGATTCATCGAATCCCGCTGTCGGTTCCGGCAACTCGCCCGATTCAAGGATCGCTCCGCAATCCAGGCATTCCAAATATTCCGCGTCTGAATCCTTGGCGATGAGCTGCGTGTGCGCGTGGCGACAGGAAGCGGGATCATTCTTCGAGGTTCGCTGCTGAAATTCACTCATTGAAGTGCACTCATAGTAGTTCACTTGTGAGGATGGCTCCTGAGCGATTGCAATCATAGCATGTGCGAGGGTGAGCGAAACGCGCCTCGCATGACGATCGATCCCCCGAAACATCCTGACCTGAGTTATAAGGGGAAGCCCGCAATCGCTTGATGCCGGGCACGGAAGGGGACCTGATTCGCCTTGGCTCAAACCGCCGAAAGCCGCTTCAGCAACATCCTGTTCTACGGTGTCGTGCTGGGCCTCGGCTATCTGGTGTTTCGAGTTTTTGAGCCGTTTCTTGAGCCGTTGGCCTGGGCGGCCGTATTCGGGGTGATTTTCTATTCCTTAAATAAGGAATTCGAACGGAGGTGGGGGCGCACCCAATCGGCTGCCTTAATTACGCTGGGCGTCACCTTGATCTTAATTATTCCGGTCCTCCTCCTGTCGGTGATGTTTGTCCGGGAAGGGGTCGCTGCCGCAGTCAATATCCAGGTCGCCATGCAGGGAGGCGGCTACAGCCGGTTCGGACGCGACTGGAAATGGCTCTCCGACCACATTGCCGCGGGAGGCATCGCCATCGATCTTCCAGGACTCGTCCGCCAGGCCGCTGGCCGCGCGGGAGGGTACATGGCCGCGGAGTTGGGCGCGGTAATTCGGAACATCGCCGTTTTCCTATTCGAACTATTTGTCATGCTCTTTGCATTGTTCTACGTCTTGCGCGATGGCGATTCCATGGTCAGGCGCTTCCGGCTGTTCTTGCCCTTCGAGGGCGCGATGACGGACCGGATGCTGGCGGAGGCTCGCGATTTAATTTTTGCCAGCGTTACGACCAGCCTGGTGATCGCCGGCGTGCAGGGAACGATCTGCGGCGCAGCTTTTGCGATCGTGGGGCTGGGTTCCGCGGTCTTTTGGGGAGTGGTGATGGGTTTCCTGTCGCTGCTTCCGGTCGTCGGCGCGTGGCCGGTCTGGATTCCCGCGGCCATCTGGCTGTTCTCGACAGGTCACTGGGGCCGCGCGCTGATCCTCATCGCTATTTGCGGGGCATTAGGCGCGACGGTCGACAACATTCTGCGGCCGTTGCTGCTCGGCGGCCGCGCTTCGCTCAACGGATTGCTGGTTTTCATCAGCGTGCTGGGCGGAATTACAGTCTTCGGCATTCTGGGAGTCGTGCTGGGTCCGATTGTCGTCGCCACCGCGGTCGGCATTCTGGATGTGTATTCGGGAAACGATTCGCAGGCGAGTGCGCCGCAAGCGCCGGCTTTGTAAGCCGGGGCGGATTATCTGCAGATGGTGGAAATTCCGGCCGGCCCGGTATGTGCCGGCCCTCCGGCATGTGCTAGAGTAACGCGCTTGAGCACGGCAGGCCTCGGCCCGCCGTTTTAGCGCGCATTTCGCAATATCGAAGCTGGCAGGCTCCAGTCCCTCCTGCCTTCACGAAAATGACCACTGAGCCCATCACGCTGCTTGCCGGATTGCCTCCCGGAAAACTTCGTTGGAGATGCGATCCGGCGACCATTCCGTTTGCCACCACGGCCGACGCCGAGCCGGTGACGGAACTGCTCGGCCAGGAACGCGCGCTGCGCGCCTTGAAAATGGGCGTCGAGCTTAACGCGCCCGGGTTCAATATTTTTGTGTGCGGCCTTGCCGGAACGAGCCGCGGCGGCACGATCACTCATTTGATCGATCAAATTCGTCCGCCGGCAAAGGCTTCGCTCGATCGCTGCTATGTGAACAATTTCAAGAGCCCGGACCGCCCGCGCCTACTGGCTTTGCCGCGTGGCCAGGCCAACGGTTTCAGGAAAGACATGCAGAGCGGCGTCGAGTTTCTGCGGCGCCGGATTCCGCAAGTGTTCGAGGGCGAACCGTTCCAGCGGCAAAAAGCGCGCATTGTGGACCGCTTCACCGTTCGCGAAAAAGAATTGATGGACGATTTCACGCGGCGCATTGCGCGCGAGCAATTCGCGCTGGGACACATGCAGGTGGGGGCCGTGGCGCTGCCGGAAATTTTCCCGGTGCTCGAAGGGCAGATGGTGCCCATCGAGGATATTCCGAAAATGGTGCACGAGGGCAAGCTGGAAACGATTGTCGCCGAGGATCTGGAGCGCAAGTACGAACAGTTTCGTCAGGAGTTCACCGTCGTTTACCGCAAGACGCTGACGCTCTCGCGCGAACTGGCCAGCGAACTGAGCTATCTCGAGCAGGAAGCGGCTTCCGTGCTGGTCGACGGTTTCATCGAGGAATTGAAGGAAAAGTATTCCGGCAACGTGGTAGCCGAGTATCTGGAGGAAGTGCGCCACAACATTCTCGACAACCTGGAGCCGTTCAAGGAGCGGGAGGGCGAGGAGGAGCCGGGCGGAGTGCCTCCTCCGGATGGCGGCCCGCGCCCGACCCCAACCGAGCGGGATCCGTTTCGGGTGTACGGCGTCAACGTGATTCTGGCGCACGATGAAGAGGGCAACTCGCCGGTGATTTTTGAAACGACGCCGACGTACACCAATCTTTTCGGAACCATTCAGCGCAGCTACGATTCACGCGGCGGGTGGAATTCGGATTTCATGGATTTGCGGCCCGGTTCGGTGCTGCGCGCCGACGGCGGCTTTCTGGTGATGTATGCGTATGACGCGCTGAGCGAGGCCGGCGTGTGGCGGACGCTCAAGCGCATGCTGAATCATGCCAAACTTGAGATTCAGCCGCTGGAAATGTTTTTTCCGTTTGGAACCTCCGCCCTCAAGCCCGAGCCCGTTGAGATCGATGTGAAAATTATTCTGATCGGCGACCGGCACATGTACGAAGTGCTGTACGAGTTTGAGGAGGACTTCCGAAAGATTTTCAAGGTGCGCGTGGAATTCGACGAGGAAATGGTGATGAGTGACGCGGTGGTGCGGCATTACGGAAACCGGCTGCGCCAGCTTTCTGAGCAGGAGCATATCGGGCCGTTCGACCGCACGGCCGTCGCCAGCATGCTGGAATACGGCGTGCGGATGGCCGGACGCCGCAATAAGGTGACGGCGCGTTTTCCGGAGTTGGCCGACCTGGCGCGCGAGGCCGCCTACATCGCGCGGCAGGAAGGGGCGGAGCTGGTGAACGGAGTTCACGTGCGCCGCGCGCGCGAAGCCCGCATCGAGCGCCACAACCTCACCGAAACCAAGATCCGCGAAATGATCGAAGAAGGCACGCTGCTGATCGAGACCGAAGGGGCGCGCGTCGGGCAGATCAACGGACTCAGCGTTCTGGAAATCGGCGGCTATGCGTTCGGCAAGCCGGTGCGTATCACGGCTTCGGCGGCGCTCGGTAAGATGGGCCTGATCAACATCGAGCGGGAATCGAATCTGAGCGGCAGCTTTCATGACAAGGGCATGCACATCATTGCTGGCTACATGCGCACCAAGTTCGCTCAGGACAAGCCCCTTTCGCTTGCCGCCAGCATTTGCTTTGAGCAATCCTACAGCGGGGTCGATGGAGACAGCGCCAGCTCGACCGAAATCTACGCGCTGCTCTCCGCCCTGTCCGGATTGCCCATTCGCCAGGATGTTGCGGTCACAGGGTCGGTGAACCAGCAAGGCGACATCCAGCCGATCGGCGGCGTGAATCAGAAGATCGAGGGATTCTTCGACGTGTGCCGCGTCAAATCAGGCCTCACCGGGCGGCAGGGCGTAATGATTCCCGCCGAGAATATTGAAGATCTCATGCTGCGCGATGACGTAATCGATGCCGTAGCAGCCGGCAAGTTTCATATCCTGCCGGTTGCCAATCTGGAAGAAGGAATTGAAATTCTTACGGGAGTGAGGGCCGGGTGCCGCGATTCCAAGGGAGCGTATGAAGTGGATACGGTCTACGCGCGGGTCGACCGGAGGTTGCACGAAATGGCTATGACCCTCAAGTCTTTCGAGTCGTAAGGGTATTTTTCTTTTTTTCTCTTGTGGCTTTTTTGCTGATGCCTTGTGTTCTACTTCATCAATTACCGTCTACTGCTTGCTGTTATTTGAAAAAGTCAAAGGCGACAGGCTGAAGGCCCGTCCTACTTACTTAATTCTTTACTGGGCGCGTGCGCTGCCCATGTCTTTGGGCGTTGATAGGTAGCCGTTCACTTTGTTTTTGGAGACGTCGAAGACCACGATTTCGTAGGGGTGCGTGGCGCCCTTGACATAAAACTGCACAGGCTCGTCGGCGGTCTTATCTTTCTTCTCGATGGTCTTATCGTCGGCGATAACCATCAGCGTATATTTGAATTTTTTGGCATCCGTTTTCGTCAGCGCCACTTGAATCGGGCCGACGCGCGTCGGCGTCTTGGACTTGCTGAGATGCAAATCGAAAATGTTGCGTTCGCCGGAGCGTTTGAGCTGTTCGAGTTCTTCCTGGTTGCGCGCGATCAAGCCGCTCTGCACGCCGAGATCGCCCACGGTGCTGGTGAGTTTTGCCTTGGTCGCTTCCAGGTCCTCTTTCGTCGCGCTGATATCGGTCTTTGCGCCGGTGAGGTCCGTGCTCACTTGACCGATCTTGGCATCGGTGTCCTGCTTTACTTGTCCAATCTGCGCGGTCAGCTTGTCGTCGGAGTCTTTCTGGGCCTGGCGAATGTTCTGCGCCAGAGCACGAGCCTGCGCGAGTTCTGCCTGGGTAAATCCGAGCTTTTGGGTGGTCACTTCCAGCTGGCCCTTGAGGTCAGCCACGCGGGAATTCGTCTGATCGATCTGCACGGAAAGAATGGCCACTTTTGAATTGGCTTGTGCGAGATCGGTATCCAGCCTGGTCTTCGCGGAGTTTCCGGCGTAGAGCAAGTATCCCATCGCGCCAAAGGCCACGACAAACACGACGATGATCCAGCGCGGCGTGGGAGCCGCTTCGTAGAAATTCTGCTCGGTTCCACTCGGTTCGGGGACATTCGGGGAAATACTCATCATCGCTCCTTGGCGGCCAGTGCTGAACCGGCAGCGCCGATCTGTGCTCGCGGGCCACACGCCCCCGCCATGCCGGGACAATCAGGTTATAAAGATAGAGCCGGGCCCGGTACTGACGTGAGATTATCACGGAGCCGCTGCGGGTTGTCTACGACTTGCGAGGACCAGGGCTTCTCGGCCAACGCGATTCGACCGTGGTGGTCAATCCGCCGCGCGGCGTGAACTCCCCCCGCACCACGCACCAGGCCGGGTGAATCGCGTCCACAATGTCCCGCAGCATGCGATTGACGGCGTTTTCATAAAAAATGCCGAGGTCGCGGTAGGCCAGCAAATACATTTTCAGGGCCTTGAGCTCCAGGCAGGATTTTTTCGGCTCGTACTCGATGGTGATCGTTCCGTAATCGGGCAATCCGGTTTTCGGGCATACCGAGGTGTACTCCGGATAGCGCGTGACAATACGGTATCCCGGAAACTGGTTCGGCCACGTCTCCAGCCGCGGAAGCCTGGTTTTGATTCCCGCGCGCGCGTGCTCCTCGGTGTAATCGGCCATCCGGCACCTCTCGTGCCATTGTACATGGCGCCGCAATCCAGCACAGATGGAACTTGCCAAATTTATAATTCTTCACGTATCCTTTTCGTCAGACTTCCCAGGGGTGAAGATAATTTGTTATGCCCTGTCTGTCATAGCGACAGTCCCCGGCGTTCTCGCAGACGTGGTGTCAAGGACTACATCGTGGGCGTGGCCAGGTTGCGCCCGTGGCGCTGCCGTGCCTGCGACTCGCGTTTCTACGCGTGGGCGGCTCCCGTCGGATACGTGGCGTTCGTGCACTGCGGGATGTGCGGAAATATGGATTTGCAGCGCATCTCGAGCGATCACGGGATGGGCTTGCTCGCCTGGGTATTTCGCCTGCTTCGCGTTCCCGCTTATCGTTGCGCCCCATGCCGCAATCGTTTTTTTTCGTTTCGCCTCTATCGCCGCATCATACCCTCGCCGGAGCCCGTTGAACCGAGAGCGGCTTCCCACTCTCACCCGGCCCTGCATTAGCGCCGTTTTCAGGTGCGGAACTTTCCGCAAGGCGAAGGTTGACTTCCGTATCGCGAAACGTATGATGACCAAAGGCGATGGAGTTCGCCTCATAACCGCTGTCCTTTTGGCCGGACAGATGATGACTCCTGACAAGTTCCTTGTCGCGGAGCCATGTTCCCGGCAATGAACTTAACAAAGCTGAACTGGGGCTCGAAGAACACAGGCGGCATTCCCGGCAGGGAATGCGCGGCGGAATAGCGTTTGTCTTTTCCGCGCACGTTTGGGTTTCAGTCCGGCTCGATCGACGCTGCTTTCTTGACGCAAAAATGGCATTCAGCGAGAGTTCATGATGACTAAATACTGGGCAGTCGGGCTGGGAGGATTCCTCGGAGCGATCGCGCGATTCTGGCTGGGCGGATACATCAGCACGCGGATGGGAGCGCGCTTTCCGTACGGCACTTTCGTCATTAATATAACCGGATCGTTTTTGATCGGCTTGGTCGTGACGCTGCTTGCCGAGCGAACGCATTGGAACGCGAATTGGCGCTACCTGATTCCCATCGGATTCATCGGCGCCTACACGACGTTTTCCACCTTCGAGCTGGAAACGTTTCAGAGTTTTCGGGAAGGCGAAATTCTAATAGCGTTCCTGAACGTGATTCTGAGCGTGACTCTCGGATTCATCGCGGTATGGCTGGGAATCGTTACCGGGAGGACGCTCGGATGAAACCCGTGAGGCGCGGTCCGCTTCAAACAACCGTTGGTGAACGGAAATGCTAAAACAAGGACCAGCCAAGAAAATCAGCATCTACGTGGGCGAGGACCAGCAGTATCACGGCCAGGCCCTGTATGCCGCGGTGCTGGACTATCTGTTTTACCGCGGTGTTTCGGGAGCCACCGTGGTGCGCGGCATGGCGGGGTTCGGCGCCGAGCACAAGATGCACACCACGCGGATCCTGCGCCTGACCGAAAATCTTCCCGTAAAAATAGAATTCGTCGAGACGCCGGAAAAACTAGACGAGATCCTGCCGAAGCTGCATGGCCTGGTGGGCACGGGTTTGATTGACGTGCAGGACACCACGGTGCTCAAACCCGCGCACTCCGCCGAGCAGGACGATACGCAGCAGGCGCTTCCGGCCGCCAAGCGCAGCGGTACGGCCAAGTTAATGCGCATTTACATCGGCGAAAATGACAAGTGGCACGACAAGCCGCTCTACCAGGCGCTGGTTGAAAGCCTGCGCGCCAACGACATTGCCGGAGTGACCGTTTACCAGGGCATTCTGGGCTACGGAGCCAACCGCAGAATTCACCAGCAGAAAACGATGACACTTTCCCACGACCGGCCCATCATGCTCTCGATCGTGGACACCGAGGAAAAGTTGCGCGCGTTCACTCCCATACTCGATGACATGATCGTGCAGGGACTGGTGGTTCTCTCCGACGTGGACATCGTCAAGTACACGCACGCCGTGACGCCGCCGAAAAGCGCGTCGAAGGACACCAAATGAAGCTCGAAGGTAAAGCCCAATTGCTGCGCTTATACTTCGGCGAGAGCGATGAGTGGCACGGGAAGCCTCTCTATCGGGCCATTGTTGAAAAATGCAAGGAGCTAGACATTGCCGGCGCCACCGTTTTTCGCGGAATCGAGGGATACGGCGCCAGCACGCTGATACGCCGCGCCCACCTGCTGTCGTTTTCTTCCGACGCTCCCATCATGGTCAGTGTGGTCGATTCCGACGAAAAAATTCGCCAGCTTCTTCCGTTTCTGGATGAGATGCTTCGCGACGGCCTGATTGCAACCTCCGACGTGGAAGTCATCAAGTACGTCCACCAGAACGGAACTCGTTCGTGAGCCAAGGATAACTGGGCCATCCAATCGAAAGCCTTGCTGCTGTCCTTCGCGGCCCAAGGAAACGTGAAACGCCCGCAATACCTTGGACTTTTCCGTTTTTCGCTGCCGGGCGGCCGCTTGATTCTTTCCGCTGTTCATATCAGAATGGAATTTGCGTGGTTGGAATATTTGAACGCGCGCCGGATCGGGAGTCGGCGGGCGGGAATCGGAGCGCGATTCCGCCGCCTACGCGAAAACCGCGAGAGGACATAGCAGAGTGCGCAGACCATCCAATTATTTTTCCCGTTTTTCAGCCCTAATCGCCGGCCTGATTTGCCTTTTTGGCTTGGGAATTTTAGCCGCACCTTCCAACAGCGAAACGCAGGGCGCAACCACGCCGCGATCCGCTTTGGTGGGCACGCTGGTTCACGGGTTGCGTGAGTTTCCCGCAGCGGCCTCGATCCCGACGGTCACCGCTCAGGACGCCGGGCAAGCGACTCCGCCCGCGGCGGCGCCGGCAGCGCCAAAACCCGTGGAGTTACCCGAAGGCGACGGCAAGGCCATTGCCACCGAATACTGCCAGATGTGCCACCGGCTCACAAACTTGACCAAAGCGCACAAAGATTTGGATGACTGGAAAGACACCATCCAAACCATGATCGACCGCGGCGCCAGCATTCCGGATGACAAGGTGCCTGTTTTGGCCGCTTATCTCGCCAAGAATTTCGGTCCTCAGGCCACGCCGCCAGCGGCGAACGCTCCAGCGGCCGCGCCCGCAGCCAATGCACCCGCGGCTGCACCCGAGACGAATGCGCCGGCTTCTCCTGCTCCTTCTCCTGCCACCTCGGCTCCGTCGCCAAGTTCCGCCTCGCCGGGCACCCCCTCAACGGCCCAGCCAGCGCCGGTCGTGTTGCCGGACGGCCCCGGGAAAGCCATTGCAGAGGAAAATTGCCAGGCCTGCCACCGGCTTACAAACCTGACCAAAGCGCACAAGAGCCTGGACGATTGGAAAGATACAATCCAGACCATGATTGACCGGGGAGCGAATATTCCCGACAATCAGGTTGACACCCTCGCCCAGTACCTGGCCAAGAACTTTGGCCCGAAGGATACGACTGCTGCGCCGTCTACCCTGGCTCCGGCCGCGACCCCGGCTACAACCCCGGCGCAATAAACCCTCGAGGCGGATGGAACGCTGATTCCGCTGATTCTGTACGGGCGCCCATTTTGATGCAGACGGCGGCTCGCACTACCCACAGGAGCCAACGGGAACTTACCGCAACCCACGGGAACCTAGAGGAAACTGACCGGCAGCGAATTCCAGGCGCAGCTTGCGCCGGTGATGTGTCCGTGCGAAAATTACCGCTCATCAGCCCGCGCCGATCGCTCCAGGATGGACGTAGCTCATCGACTTCCTGCGGGCGTATGCGTTTGGCTGGATGCGGCGATATCGTCTAAGGGTTAGGACGTGGCCCTCTCAAGGCCAAAATCCGGGTTCGAATCCCGGTATCGCTACCATTCTCGGAAATCGGTGTGTGATTTGAGGACGGCGTAACCGGGTTCCGTTCGAATACGTCAATGATGCACTAGCATCGGCTTCACTTCATACAAGCTGACAGGACAAATATGGCTATTTCTGATTCCTCCGCAACAAAACGATGCGGTGCGCCAACCGGAACTGCATCCGCCCGGCGGTGACGCCGGCAAGCCGAAAAAAAGCGGCTGGATATGGATCCTCGCGCTGATCGTGCTGGCCGGTGGCGGTTATTACTATTACAAGTCGCGCCCTTCCTCTGAGAGCAAGGCCGCGCCGGCGCCGGGGGCAGGGCGGCTGCGCTTGGTCCCGTCTCGGTGGCCGTCACGCCCGCCCTGAAACAAAATGTTCCTTACTATCTTTCCGGGCCTTGGGTCGGTGACCGCGTTTAACACCGTCACGGTGAAGAGCCGCGTGGATGGCGAGCTGCAAAAAGTGAATTTCACCGAGGGCCAGTTCGTGCATCGAAGGCGACCTGCTGGCCGAGATCGATCCCCGGCCCTTTCAGGTGGCGCTGGAACAAATGGAAGGGCAACTGTTCCGCGACCAGGCGCAGCTGGACAATGCCCGCGTGGATTTCAAGCGCTATGACCAGCTGGCGAAAGAGGGCGTAATCGCCCCGCAGCAAGTGGATACGCAGAACGCCACCGTGGGGCAGCTGGAAGGCGCCGTGCGCGCCGACCAGGCCCAAATCGACAACGAGAAATTGCAACTGGTCTATTGCAAGATTACGGCGCCGCTGAGCGGCCGCGTCGGGTTGCGGCTGGTCGATCAAGGCAACATGATTCACGCCACGGATCCCGAATGGGCTGGTCGTTATCACGCAAGTGCAGCCCATCGCCATTCTGTTTACGCTGCCGGAAGACAGCCTGCCGGAAGTGATCCAGCACATGAAGAGCGAACAGTTGGGCGTCGAAGCGTATAGCCGCGACGATCAGACCAAGCTCGCCACGGGCAAACTCTGACGATCGACAATCAGATCGATCCCACCACCGGAACAGTTCGATTCAAGGCCGCTTTTGACAATCATGATTTGTCGCTCTGGCCGAACCAATTTGTCAATATCCGCTTGATGCTGGCCGTGCGCAAGGATGCCATCGTGGTTCCGCTGGCCGCGATTCAGCGCGGGACGCAGGGCTCCTATGTGTATACGGTCAAGAACGGCCAGGCCGAGATGCAGCCCGTGAAGGTGGATTTGACGCAAGGAAATATTTCCCTGATCGCCAGCGGGTTTCGGTCGGCGATCAAGTGGTGGTGGACGGGCAGGACCGATTGCAGTCCGGGCACTCCCGTGGAAGTCCATAACTGTCCGCGGCCGAGCGGACCCGCGGGCGGCGCGTTCCGGCGGCAGCGCTCCGGCGGCAGGGCAACAAGTTCCGAGATCCTCCAGGCAGTTCGAAAAACAAAAAGCAGGGAAAGCAGAGCTGATGAATCCATCCAAGCCATTTATTCTGCGCCCGGTCGCGACCTCGCTGCTCATGGCCGGGATTTTGCTTGCCGGGGCCGTGGCTTACCGGCAGCTTCCGGTTTCCGCGCTTCCTCAGGTTGACTATCCGACGATCCAGGTTCTCACGTTTTATCCGGGAGCAAGTCCCTCGGTGATGGCTTCGTCGGTGACCACTCCGCTCGAGCGGCAATTCGGCCAGGTTCCGGGGCTCAATCAGATGACCTCGACGAGTTCGTTCGGGGCGTCGCTGATCACGCTGCAATTCGTGCTCGATCTGAATATCGACGTGGCCGAGCAGCAGGTGCAGGCCGCGATCAATGCCGCGACTACCTTCCTTCCGAGCAATCTTCCCAACCCGCCGATTTATAGCAAGACCAATCCGGCGGACACTCCGGTGCTCACGCTGGCGCTGACTTCCGACACGCTGCCGCTGACCAAACTCGAGGACATGGCCGACACGGTGCTGTCGCAGAAAATTGCGCAACTGCCGGGCGTTGGCCTGGTGAGCATCAGCGGCGGACAAAAGCCGGCCGTGCGGATTCAGGCCAACCCGACCGCGCTGGCCTCCTATGGCTTGAGCCTGGAAGATTTGCGCACGGCGCTGGCGCAGGCGAACGTCAACCAGGCCAAGGGCAATCTGGACGGCCCGCGACAGGCGTTCACGATCTGGGCCAACGACCAGTTGCTGACCAGCGACTCCTACAAGCCCATCGTCATCGCCTACAAAAATGGCGCGCCCGTGCGCATCATGGACGTGGCCAACGTCATCGACAGCGCGGAAAACGTCAAGCTGGCCGCGTGGGAGAATGACAAGCCCGCGGTGATCGTCAACATTCAAAGGCAGCCCGGCGCGAACATCATCAACGTGGTGGATCGCATCAAGAATTTGCTGCCGCAATTGAAGGCTTCGCTGCCCTCCTCGGTCCAGGTTGCCATCCTGACCGACCGTACCACGACGATCCGCGCTTCGGTGTCCGGACGTGCAATTTGAATTGATGCTGACCGTTGCGCTGGTGGTGCTGGTCATCTTTTTGTTCCTGCGCAGCCTGGCGGCTACCGCCATCCCCAGCGTGGCCGTGCCGCTTTCGCTGGTGGGCACGTTCGGCGTGATGTATTTGCTGGGATACAGTCTGGATAACTTGTCGCTCATGGCACTCACGATTTCGACCGGATTCGTGGTCGACGACGCCATCGTGATGATCGAAAACATCACCCGCTACATTGAAGAGGGCGACCCGCCTCTGCAGGCCGCGCTAAAGGGTTCCGAGCAAATCGGCTTCACGATTCTTTCGCTGACGGTGTCGTTGATCGCGGTGCTGATTCCGCTGCTGTTCATGCAGGACGTTGTGGGCCGCCTGTTCCGAGAATTCGCGATTACCTTGAGCGTGACGATCCTGGTTTCGGCCGTGGTGTCGCTGACGCTTACGCCGATGATGTGCTCGAAAATTCTGCGCCATCAGAAACAATCGGAAAAGAGCTGGTTCTACCGCGCGTCGGAAAATTCCTTAAACTGGATCATCGAGCAGTACGCGGCCATTCTGCGATTCGTGCTCAAGCATCAACCGGCCACGCTGGTTGTGACGGTCGGGACCCTGGCGCTCACCATCTTTTTGTTCCTGATCATGCCCAAGGGCTTTTTCCCCGTGCAGGATACGGGCGTTTTGCTCGGCATCTCGGAAGCTCCGCCGACCATTTCGTTCCCGGCCATGGGAGAGCGGCAGCAGGCGCTCGCGAAAGTCATTTTGAAGGACCCCGATGTCGTCAGCCTGTCGTCGTTCATCGGCGTCGACGGCGTGAATATGCTGCCGAACAGCGGGCGTATTCAAATCAACCTGAAATCGCGCGAAGAACGCACGGATGACGCCGAAGCCGTGATTCGCCGCTTGCAAGCGAGCCTGAGCGAAGTGAAGGGGATTACGCTCTACCTGCAACCCGTGCAGGACCTGACTGTGGAAGACCGCATCAGCCGCACGCAATTCCAGTACACCATGGAAGACGCCGACGCGCAGGAACTTGCCGTGTGGGTGCCGAAACTCATCGACAAGCTGCGAAATCTGCCGCAGTTAACCGACGTGGCCAGCGACCAGCAACAACTCGGCACGCAGGCCACTCTACAGATCGACCGCGACACGGCCTCCAGGCTCGGAATCCTTCCGCAGGTGATCGACGACACGTTGTATGACGCCTTCGGGCAGCGCCAAGTCTCCACGATTTTCACGCAATTGAATCAGTACCACGTGGTGCTGGAAGTGAATCCGACGTTCCAACAAAATCCCGACGCGCTAAAGCAGATTTACGTGCACTCCTCCAACGGAACGCAAGTGCCGCTGAGCGCTTTTACGCAATATTCCTCGGAGCTAACCCCGATCGCCGTGAATCATCAGGGCCAATTTCCGGTGGTGACGCTGTCTTTCAACTTGAAGCAGGGCGCATCGCTCGGCCAGGCCGTGGACGCCATCAAACAGGCGCAGCAGGACCTCGGCTTTCCCGCGAGCATCCACGCGGGATTTCAAGGAACCGCGCAAGCTTTCCAGGCGGCCCTCGCGAATGAGCCGATCCTGGTGCTGGCCGCTCTCGTGACCGTGTATATCGTTCTCGGCGTTCTCTACGAAAGCTACATTCATCCCATCACCATTCTCTCGACGCTACCTTCGGCCGGCGTCGGAGCGCTTCTGGCCTTGCTGCTCACGCACACCGATTTCAGCATCATCGCGCTTATCGGCATCATCCTGCTCATAGGAATCGTGCAGAAGAACGCCATCATGATGATCGACTTTGCGCTCGAAGCCGAGCGCAAGGGCGGCAAGAATCCTGTCGAGGCGATTTATCAAGCCTGCCTGTTGCGATTCCGTCCCATCCTGATGACCACCATGGCGGCCATGCTGGGCGGTTTGCCGCTGGCACTAGGCGGAGGAACCGGCGCGGAACTGCGCAAGCCGCTGGGCATCGCGATTGTTGGCGGCCTGATTTTCAGCCAAGCCCTGACGTTGTTCACGACGCCGGTGGTGTACCTCGCGTTTGACCGCCTCGCCAAGCGGCTGGGGCATGGGACGCCCGTTGAAGCGGCCGCTCACTCAACGGCCCCAGCAGACTAAGTAGGACTGGCTTCAGCCTGTCGATTTAGATTTGTGGTTGGCTAACATTTAAACCTGACAGGCCGAAAGCCTGTGCTACCGGAATCCGCTTACCCTTCAAGAAATCTCCGGATTTTCTTGAGCACTTTTGAAAACATCGCCGGCGTCAACCGCCCGGTCTGCGTGTTTTGCTGGCTGGGATGATAAGCGGCAAAAAGGCGAGGAAGGCCGCCCGGCATCGCAAAACTTGCGCCGTGCGCGAAAGCATATCCCGCGCGCGAAGCGATAAATCCCTGCTGCTTCAGCAAATCGAGATAGGCGTTGAGCGCGATCCCGCCCAGGGCGAGAATCGCTCGCGGGTGGACCAACTGAAGCTCGCGCTCGAGATACGGCAGGCAGTTGCGGATTTCCTCGGGCAGCGGTTTGTTGTCAGGCGGAGCGCAACGAATGGCCGCTGAAATCAGCGCGTCCGTGAGGATCAGTCCATCGTCCGCGCTTTTCGACTGTGGCTGGTTGGCGAAGCCCGCGCGATAGAGTTGCTCGTAGAGAAAGTCGCCCGACCGGTCGCCTGTGAACATTCGTCCGGTGCGGTTCGCCCCGTGCGCGCCCGGCGCGAGCCCGACGATTACCAGGCGAGCGCTGGGATCGCCAAAAGCCGGCACAGGCCGTCCCCAGTAGGTCCATTCGCGATAGGCGCGGCGCTTGGTGCGCGCAACTTTTTCACGGTAGTGGACAAGACGCGGGCACTTCCTGCAATTGGTGATCTCTTGCTCCAGAATCGTCAGTTCGTTTTCCGGCAAGCAACCTCCTGAAAAATCCTCGGTTGTTGCGAAACCTCTGCGATCGGAAGTATAGGGCTGCTCCACGGTTCGTGGCCATGATTCCAGTGCCCATAAATTTGGTTTCACGGCCCGTGGCAACTCGCCAATCGGCCTCTCCTGCTTGCGGTTCGGGCGCAGCCGTGGCACGATTATTTCTACCCGGTAATGCGGATTAAAACCGCACAGTTAGAGCGAATCGATGGAAACCAACAAAACTATCGTTTTATCCCCCGCGCCCGCCGCCCTGCCGTTAAAGCGCCATACCCGCGGTCAACTGGCGATCGCGTTCGGAGTGGCCGCGGTTTCGGATGTTCTGTCGATATGGCTGACGTTCTCGCCACTTTTCCAGTGGGCCATCGATTTGACGACTGCGCTGATTCTTTTTTTGATTTTTGGCCGGCGATGGGCTCTATTGCCGGGACTCGTGATGGAAGCCATTCCCGGGATGGGTGTGTTCCCGTGGTGGGTGCTGGTTGTGCTTTCGATCGTTCTCTATGACGGCATCAAAAAGCCGCAAAAGTTCAGGCGCCCGCAAGTCCAGTAGGACAGGCTTCACAGGCTGCGGAAGAAGTATTCGATATTGTCATTCCGAGCGGAGCGAGGAATCTCTCCTGGCTTAACTATCAGAAGAGAAAGAAAGATTCCTCGCTCCGCTCGGAATGACAAGAGCCTTGGGGCGATTTTTTCGGCAGCCCGTGGAGCCTGTCGCTTTTGTTGTTTCAAGCAGCCCCCGAGAGTCCCCCGGCGCAACCCAGCGCCATGAATCGTCGTTGTCTGGCAGCCGGGAAACCAGTATGCTGCCGTAAGGTTTGCTGGAGATCCCCATGACAAATTTTTCGAATCCGTTTTCCCGGCGAAGTTTCTTGGTGGGAGCAAGTTCCCTGGGTGCGCTGTACGCCGCCGCGGAATTCGCGCTGCCGTTGCCCGCGAAGGCTCGGCCGCCACTCGATGACGCCCGCATCGCCCAGCAGCCAATTGCCGACAAGGGTTTCGCCTCCATTCGAAAAATTGGTGACGGAGTGTATGCAACCGTTGCCGACCGTTCGAAAGGACTGCAAGCGCGCTGCAATGGTGGATTTGTGATCGGCCGCGAAGCCGTGCTCCTCATTGAGGGATTTCAATCGACCACCGGCTCGACATTTCAAATGGAAACGCTGCGCACCGTTACGCAGCTGCCGGTCCGCGCGGCGCTCAACACGCACTGGCACTTCGACCATACCCTTGGAAATTCCGTCTACGGCGGCGCGGGGATTCCGATCTGGGCCCATAAGGACGTGCCGGCGCGCATGACCGCGATGTACACCAGGTGGCAAGCCGAAGATCTCCCCACGTTCCTCGCTCCCTGGGAGAAGCGCGTGAGCGACGCCAAAACCGACAGCCAGCGCGAACACGCCAAGAGCGATGTCAAAGGACTGACGGGGATGTTCGTTCCGGTAAACCAGGCCGTTCTGGCGCTGCCCAGCCATCCGCTCGATCCCGCAAAAATGCCGATTGAAATCGATCTCGGCGGCGTCACCGTGGCGGTCGAAGCTTTTATCGGCCACACGGATACGGACCTGATCTTCCGCATTCCCGATCAAAACATCGTTTACGCCGGGGACTTGCTTACCGGCGGGCAATTCCCGGTCAATATCAACGGCTATCCGACAATTTGGCGCGCCACGCTGGCTAAATTCGCGACCTTCGACAAAAACACGCTTTTCGTCCCGGGCCACGGCCATTTGATGGGCCTCGAAGGCGTCGCGGAGATGCGCTCCTGTTTTGACGACATCGCCGAACAAGCGGAGAAATCCTACCAGGCCGGCGTCCCAGTGGAAGAAGCCTCGGAGCGCTACGTCATTCCTGACCGGTACAAGAATTATGTGCAGTTTTCCTGGGGATTCACCATCGGCCGCACCTACGAGCAGCTTTACGCCGAGTGGTCCGGCAAGCCGGTAGACATCCTGAATTATTCTTAATTGTCGTTAGTAGCACAGACTTCCGTCTGTGTGGTTTCCGCGAGCAGGCTCAAACCAAACCACAAAGGCTGAAGCCTGTGCTGAGTATGCATTGCTAAACAATCGCCGGCCGCTTCTTTCCGAACCCTGACGCCTGCTCAAACGCATGCGCCATTTGCAGCACGGAAAAATCTTCTTTGTTGCGGCCGACAATCTGCACGCCGACCGGTAATCCCTCGGGCGTGAACCCTCCCGGAACGGACGCTGCGGGATTGCCCGTAGCCGAGATGTACCAGCAGGATTTCATCCAATCGATGTAGCTCGTAAATTTCACGCCGGCGATTTCCGCGGGGTACGGCATGTCCACGTCGAAGGGCGGCAATTGGGTGGTGGGTAGTACGAAATACTCGTACTTTTCGAGGAATGCCTGGAAGCTGCGCCACAGCTGTCCGTGCCCAGTTTCGGCCCGTCCCACGTCCAGGCCCGTCAGGCGTATTCCTTCTTCGATCTCGCCCTTGAGCGTGTCCTTGAAGGCATCCGGGTGGTCATGCAGTTGCGCGCCGTGTGCATTTGCCGAAGCTAGCGCGCGCAGGAGGCGAAAGGCGACCTCCGCGGGGGCGAAGCCCGGCTCGGCCTGCTCGACGATGCAGCCTAGCGATTCGAACGTTTTTCTATGGCCGTCGACAACGTTTCGAACGCTTGGGTCGAAGGGCACGCCTCCGAGATCCTTGAACCATGCCACCCGCACGTCCTTGAAGCTGCGGTCCAACGGGCGCGCGAAATGTTCTCCCGGCTCGTCGATGGACAGCGGCGCGCGCGAATCCGGGCCGGCAATCGTGCTCAGCACGTAAGCAAGATCCGCGACCGAACGTCCGAGACACCCGGAAGTTGAGAGTGTCGACCAGGCGAACGCCGCTTTCGGATTCGGCACGCGGCCGACGGTTGGGCGGAAGCCAACGACGTTGCAGAATGCGGCGGGATTGCGCAGCGAACCGCCGGTGTCGGTGCCGCTGACGACGGGCGCGAAGCCGCAGGCCAAGCTCACGGCACCGCCGCCGGTGGAACCGCCGCAGGTCTTGGTCAAGTCGTACGGATTGCGCGTCGCCCCGAAAATCGTGTTGAAGGTCTGCGATCCCGCGCCGAATTCCGGCACATTGGTCTTGCCGATTGTGATCGCCCCCGCGCGGCCCACCCGCCGCACAACGATATCGTCTTCAACGGGGACGTAGTCCTTAAAAAGCGGCGACCCAAAGGTCGTGCGGATACCGCGCGTTTCGAGGAGATCCTTGTGGGCGACGGGCAGGCCGTGCAGCGGCCCCAACTTTTCGTTATGCGCCTGCATCTCGTCGGCCTTCGCGGCGGCGGCAGCGGCCATTTCCGGAACCAGCGTGACGATGGCATTGACTTTTGGATTCACGCGCGCGATTTGTTTCAGGTGTGCGGCCAGCGCTTCGCGCGCCGAGAGTTTCTTCGCGCGGATCAGCCCGGCCATTTCCACGGCGCTCAGAAAACAAATGGAAGACTCGGCGGTCTCGGCCGGCAGATTGCCATTCAGAAGAAGCGCAGCCGCGGTTCCCAGCAGGACTTCGCGGCGGGTCGGTTTCATTTCGCTCATGGGCAGGAGTCTATCACGGCGGTTTTTAGTAGCACAGGCTTCAGCCCGTGGGTTGCCATCACGCCACCGAGCGGAAATCCACACGCTGAAGCCTGTGCTACTCGAGCTTCCTCCGCGCAAAAACAAACAGCAAAGACGCCAGCAGCAGGAACATCGCCACACCAAGCCAGTCGTTGAGTGCCAGCGCGCCAATCCATTTTGTGCCCACATTGAATTTGTCCGGCGTGACCCACCCGCGAATCTCCATCAGCTTGATGACGATGGCCAGGAGCCCCACGACGCCGCCGGCGGCGATCAGCCCACTCGAAAACAGGGCGCCGTGGCTGACTTCGCTCTCGGTCTCGGCGTTCTTGGGTTTGTTGCGCTCGACCAGCCAGCGCACCGCGCCCCCCGTGAAAATCGCCGCCGTCGTCGCAATCGAAAGGTACGACCCGACCGCGAAGGACAACGAGCGCACGCCCAGCAACTCAATGGCGATCACCAGGAAAACGCCGAGCATTACAAGTCTCCAGGGCAAACGCCGCGTCAGGATGCCATTGACCACGGTGGCCATCAGGCGCGCCTGCGGGGCCGGAGCGGCCTCGCTGCCAATTCCCTGGACCCACTGAATTTCGATCCGGTTTGACGCGGGGTCGTATAGATATTTTCCGTCCGGGATACTTTCGGAGCCCAGCGCGTTCACCAGCACGTATGTTCTTCCCGCGTGCTCATAATTTTGCGATTCGACCTGCACACCGTCGGGCAGCTGCGCGAGATTGATTGGCATCACATTGGGCGTGTACTTTTCGAGGCCCTTGTTCATGCCGATCAGCGTGAGGCCGATAAAAAACGAGGCCACCAGCACGCCGACGATCAGCGCAATTTGCTGGTGCACGGGAGTTGCTCCGACGAGGTAACCCGTTTTCAGGTCCTGTGAAGTCGCTCCCGCATTCGCCGCGGCAATCGCGACCACGCCGCCAATCGTGATCGCCAGCGCCGCAAATGCGCCGCCCGTCCAGCCCGCCACGAGGAACATCGCGCAAGTAGCCATTAGCGTCGCGATGGTCATACCGCTGACCGGATTCGAGGAAGTGCCGATCAGTCCGCAAATCCTGGACGATACCGTCACGAACAGGAATCCGAATGCAATCACCAGGAGCGCAGCCAGCAGATTGGAAAATATTCCCGTGCTCGCCCCGGGGATCGGCTTGAACGTCAGGAGCGCCCACATCATCGCCACGATCAGTGCAGAGCCGATCAGCACGAAACTCATCGGCAGGTCGCGTTCCAGGCGGTCCGTCTGCGCGGCCGTGCCGGCACGCTGGGCGCGAACATCTTTCAATCCAGCGGTGAGCGCACTGACGATCGTCGGCAGCGTTCGCAGCAGCGTGATCAAGCCGGCCGCGGCCACCGCCCCCGCCCCGATCGGGCGAACATAGCTCGACCACAATTGATCCGGCGTCATTTGCTCGATGGGGACCGTCGAGGGATACAGCGGCCCGGTCATGTTCTGTCCGAAAAACCGGATGGCGGGCATCAGCACCAGCCACGAAAAAACGCCGCCCGCGAAAATCGTGCCCGCGGTCTTGGGACCGATGATGTAGCCGACGCCGAGATATTCCGAGGTGATCGCCGCGCGAAAAGACGCGCCCGGCAGCCACTTCGGCTGGTATTCCGGCTGGCCCGGCCACATCTGCATTGAGTTCATCAGCCAGGTATAAATGCCGCCGATGCCCAGGCCCCAAAAGACGCTGCCGGCAAACGAGCCTCCGCGCTCCCCGGCGACTAGCACATCCGCGCAGGCCGTCCCTTCAGGGAAAAGCAGATTCCCGTGTTCCTTCACGATGAGCTGGCGCCGGAGCGGGATCATGAACAGCACGCCCAGCCATCCGCCGATCAGAGCGAGGAAAAAAACGCGCCAGTATTCCGTGTTCAGAGAAAAACCCATGAAGATCAACGCAGGCAATGTAAAAATCACGCCCGCGGCGACCGACTCGCCCGCCGAGCCCGTGGTCTGCACGATATTGTTTTCGAGAATCGTGGATCTGCCGAATGCGCGCAGGATGGAAATCGAGAGCACGGCGATCGGAATCGAGGCGGAAACCGTAAGCCCGGCACGCAACCCGACGTAGACCGAAACCGCACCAAACAGCGCGCCGAAAATCGCGCCCAGAATCACCGCCCGCCAGCTGAACTCCGTCATTGTGCTGGAGGCGTCCTCATAGGGACGGAACTCCTCGGGCGGCGCCGTCGAGCTCCAGGATTTTTCGGCCAACCAACACCTCCGCGGTGGGTCACAGTAGAACAGGCTTCAGCCTGTGGGTTTTCCGTCCATTACCGGTACTTCCAAACCGGCAGACCAAAGTCTGTCCTGCCGATGGCACGGCATTATGGCTCAAAAAGTTTGGGCTTCGCGGGAATTCTAGCCGGAATGTCGCGGAAGACTCACAGCTTCGTCGAACAAATCGTCATTTCGCTGGGGATTGAGACGGCCGCGCACAGACGAACACGACGCTCACGACGCCGGGCAATACGCGCATCGCGGATCTCACCATTCCAGTGGCTAAACGATTCGCTGCGCCGGCGATCAGCGCAGTGCTTTCTCCATCCAGATCGAGGCGGTAAAGATCCGCTCGGCGCCCGTAGGAATAATTCTGGTAAACGAGCTTTTCTTCGGAAGCAATTTCCAACAGCCGCGCCCAGAAACTATGCCCGCGAAATATTCGGCGTCGGGACGCTGGTCCCTTGGCTAGATCCAAGAGATGCCGTGGATTCGGGCCGGCCGAATCGAAGACGGCGTTCGTGCACTGCGCAGGATCGAACGGGCGTGAGGGCTCGGCGTCCGGAAATTTCGCCAGGGCGGTTGCCAGGTCCTCTTCGCTGGCGTCAAATCCAGCCCAAGAGTAGCGGTAAAAATGGTAAACGACCGTCCCGGAATGCAGCAGTTGCCGGACGCGGGTCACATCCTTGCCCGCCACGCTCAGGATCATGTCCAGGAGTTCGTCCAAGCGAAACGTTTGCCGCACCAGAGGCCGCACGGTGACGTATCCGGCTTCTTCCTCGGTGTAGCGGACGGGAATCGTTTCCGGCAATGGCACGCTGGGAGGATACGCGCGGAGAGGCCCTAAAGTCGATATGAGAGACGTTTAAGGCGCATGAAATCGTGCGGCGCGGGAGAGGAGCGAGCGGCTCAGACTTCGCTTGATTCTCAACGGCAGCTCGCCGCTTGCTTATGCCATCTTGGAGAGGCGCTCCCTCACTCGATCCGACAAAACTTTTCCATCGACCGTTTTGCCCTCCAGGCGCGCCTTGGCGGCTTTGATGACCGCGCCCATCGATTTCGGCGAGTTCGCGCCGGTTTCCGCGATGGCGGCTTCAATCGCCGCGGCCATATCGGAATCGGAAGCCCCGGCGGGCAGATAGGCTTCGAGGATGGTGATTTCCTTGGTTTCTTTATCGGCGAGGTCCTGGCGGCCGCCCTTGGCGAATTGCTCGACCGACTCGCGCCGCTGTTTTACCAGAGTCTGCAAAACCTGGAGGGCTTCGGCGTCCTCCAGCGGACGGACCTTTTCGATTTCCTTGTACTTGAGCGCGGATTTGATCATGCGCAGGACGCTCAGGCGCAGCTCATCTTTGGCCATCATGGCCGCGGTTAAATCTTTCTGGATACGGTCGATCAACGCCATCTTGGTCTGCGCGAACGAATGTTCGCGTCTCTCCCGATTTAAGGAATCAGCTGCTCGATGCGGTGGAATTCGGCTTCGCGTTTAACTATAGCACAGTGGCTTGTTTCAGCCCGGGCGGCGAGACAAGCTTTCGTCTTTTGGCTTTGATTTCCGTAGGCGACTGTCTCAACCGGATAGGCTAACACCTGCCCTACTCTAGGCGCTGCTACGGAGCTATGCTATTCTGAATGTTCCATTCGGGCCGCCTCGCGCGCGCCTGAGTGCGTGTCGTCGGGGCGTAGCGCAGCCTGGCTAGCGCGCCTGGTTCGGGACCAGGAGGCCGGTGGTTCAAATCCACTCGCCCCGACCAATTCTCCTTTTTCATGTTCCCTTACTGCTGGATTGATAGAGCTGCGGATTCAGGTAGGAACACCAAAACCCAGCCCCTTCGAAAAACGCGAAGGGGCTGCAACCCGGAAAACCAAGGCTAGTCTCTCGGCGTTAACGCACTGAACTGGTATCATGCAACCGTTGTGCGCCGTCAAGAGGATAATTCAAGGATGGGTGCGCCACCCGCCGGCTGCTCGTGTCTCGACCTATACATTCAAACTTACCAGGATGTGGCAGTCGGATCAATTTCGCTTGCTGCTCTTCTTGCGCTTGGCGAGCAGAAGCCGGCGCTCCTCCTCTGTCATTTCCCGTTTGACTATATCGAAAAATATTCGCTCGATGAGAGTTTTAGTTTTGCGTAATCCCTTTTTAGTCATTTCCAAATCACATCTCTCTTTCATCTCGGCCCCCCGCGTCGCAAGTTCTCAGAAACGGCGGCCGCATTTGCGACGATAGCTTCCAAATCGTCGATTTTCGAGAAGACCGCGTCTATTCCGCAGGATAGGGCTTCCTTCTCTGCGCGGAGATCGCGGTCTGCGGTCAGCAGGAAAATCGGCAAGCGATTCAGTATCTTCCTGAGTTCGTGAGCAAGTTGCAGTCCGTTCATCCCTGGAAAGGAAGAGTCCAAGATCGCAAGGATTGGCACAAAATGCTTTGCTCTAACAATTGCTTCACTGGCGCTTGCGGCTTCAACGAAAACGTCGAAGCTGGCGTCCTGTTCTAGGAGCGCACGAAGAGTTGTCCGGAAAGAAGCATCCTGGTCCACGATGAGTAATGTAAAAATGTTTCCCTCCTGCAGCAAGATCGTTACTTTTAGTTTTCGCGAAGCAATGCCCCATCAACTGCTGGCGTCGCGGTGATATTTATGAGACGTTGGACTATTGGTCGGCCGCAATCCCGAATATCACGTACTGCCAGACACGTAGTGGTTTGCCGCACTTGACTTTGTCGGATTTGACCAATACGCTAGGTGGACCAAGCCGGTGGGTTTTTCTTCTCAATAGATTAGGGATCGTGGGAAATGTATGAACGAACCACCTCCCGATAGATCAGACCTTTCAGAAGTTCTCAAGGAAATCTCTGTCCACGAGCATCTTTGTGTGATTTATGAGACGCGGGAGCAACAATTCGCTCTAGCGGTTCCCTTTTTAGAAACAGGTCTCGCTCGCGGTGAAAAGTGCGTGTATGTGGCCGATGAGAATACAACTGCGAGCATTTTAGACGCTATGAGAGACCAAGGTGTGGACGTTGACAGGCCGGTCGAAAAGGGAATGTTGGCGGTAGCAAACAAGAAGCGGGAATATCTAAGGAAGGGGCATTTCGATCCCAATGAGATGATCCTTTATTTGGCCAGAATTGTCACCGAGGTGAAGGCAGCCGGGTTTCCAGCCTACAGGTTCGCGGGCGAGATGACCTGGGCGCTCGGAGGCGATCTTGACACTGACCTCCTGATCGAATACGAAGCCCGATTAAATCACTTTTTGAGAGAATACGATGCTGTTTGTCTCTGTCAATACAATAACAAGCGGTTTTCCCCGACAACGATCCTACAGGTACTTCGCACGCATCCGCTGGTCGTATACGGCGGTCACGTCTGCAAGAACCCGTACTACGTTCCGCCTGATGAGTTTCTCAAACCAAACCAGCCGGAGGCGGAAGTCAAGCGATGGCTCGACAACATCCAGAAGTATGAAGTGGTTGAAAGAGAGCTCCGAACTGCCAGAGATGAGTGGGAACAGTCTTTTGATGCCATTCCCGATTACCTTTGTATTTTAGATATGTCTGGTGCGATTCTTCGGGCGAATAGGTCAATGCGAGATCGGTTTGAGCCGACCCACGGAAATCTGACCGGCCTCGACTATCGCAAGGTCTTTTGGGGGTCGATTGAGCAAGCTGGAACCTCGGCTTGGGAGATCATATCCTCAACGGAAGCTCCCGTTGGGGATTCCGGCGAAGGTAATCGGGATTCCGGGCTGATCGTGATCAGCATTCCGGAGTGATGTGATCAGTCGTCGGAGCGAAGCGACGCTGGCCGGAGGATTTTGCATAAAGTGATCACGATCGTCAAGGGAAAGGTGTGGTCGCCGCCGTAGCTGTGGGAAAGTGGGAATCGCGAAGCGATTTCCAAGGGCGCTTTTTGCCCGGCTTTTCCACAGCTTTTTACCCGCCCATGGTTGGTCACTTTTCTCCCTTCTCTCGCCGAGGCTTCCGCATCGATTCGCCGCGCATCTCGATACGATGGGCGTTGTGCACGAGCCGGTCCAGGATCCCGTCGGCCAGTGTGGGATCTCCGATCTGCTCGTGCCAGCGGGACACTGGCAGTTGCGCGGTCAGGATCATCGAACGTGTTTGGTAGCGGTCTTCAGCGATCTCCCAGAAGTCCCTGCGCTCTGATTCCACCATCGGGGCCATGGCCCAGTCATCGATCACCAGCACGTCGATCCGGTTCAGGCGTTTGAGCAGTTGGCGAAGACTGCCATCGGCTCGTGCCATGCTTAGATCCCGGAACAGCGTTGCGGTCCTGGTGTAGTAAACCGAATAGCCATCCCGGCAAGCCTTCTGCGCCAATGCCGAAGCTACATAGCTCTTGCCAACACCTGTTGGCCCGAGCACGAAAATGTGTTCGTGATTCTTCACCCACCCAGACTCTTGAGCCAGCCCACGGATCACACTTTTATTCAGCCCCCGTTCCGCGCGATAGTCGATGTCCTCGACGCAAGCGGCTCCACGCAAGCGCGAAGCTTTGACCCGTCGCATCAACGCCTGGTTCTCTCGCCAGCTCCACTGCTGGTCGATCAGCAGCGCCAGACGATCCAGGAAGCCCAGCTCTCGTGCCGCCTCATCTTGTTCCTGCCGTTCGATGGCTTCGATCATCCCGTGCAGTCGAAGTGCGTACAGTTTTTCTTTTGTAGGTTGTTGTAACATCGCTCAGACCTCCTCACTGAAGTACCCGGCGCCCCGGATGTTGTCGTGAAGAGGCGGGAGAGGAGGCGAAGATGGTTCGGTCAGCGGTTGTTGGTCCAGGGAGTTCTTCAGGATCGATTTCACGCTTTGGTAGCGGTAGGCGCCGGCCCGCAGCGCCCGATCCGCTGCCGCTTCTACCCTTCCCGCCGAGTATTGTTCAGCCAGCCGGATAATTCCCAAACAGGATCGATAACCCATTTCCGGATGCGGCTTCTCGGCCAGGATCCGTTCGAATAACCGTGCCGTGTGTGGTCCGATCTGCTCCGCCCAGTTCACCATACGCGAGGGAGTCCATTCCAGATGCGCTTGGTGACTCTTGGGCCGATGTTCTCGCTCGGTGATTACCTGCTCTCGGCCACGCCCGCGAAGATGTGAGGCCACGCGCTGCCCCTTGTGGAAGATCTCGACGGTCGTGGGAGTCGCTCGCACTTCCACCAGTTCTTGAACCAGGGTGTAGGGCACGCTGTACAGATTGGCCTGGAAGGCGATGTGGTAATCGATGTTCACCCGGGCGCGTGACCACTGGCTCATGTCGAAGGGCTCGGCCGGTAACGGTCGTAGGGCACTGCGTTCCAGCGAAGCGAACAGACTGGCACGCGATCCGTCGCGCTTCCGAAACGGCCGCTGGTTTAACCGCCCGAGCAGTTCGCGGATCGCGTGGTTTAGATCTTCCAGCCGAAAAAACTGCCGGTGACGCAGCGCGGCCACGATCCAGCGTTCGACGATTTGTACGCTGACCTCGACCTTGGCCTTGTCCCGCGGACGATACGGACGCGCCGGCACAACACCCACGCCGTAGTGCATAGCCATTTCTTGATACGTGGGGTTCAGATCCGGATCGTAGCGACAGGCGCGGCTTACTCCCGTTCGCGGATTGTCGGGCACAAGCAATCGAGGAACTCCGCCGAAGTACTCAAAGGCATGGATGTGAGAGCCGATCCAAGCGCTCAGCTGCTGATCGCGGGTCGCTTCAGCGTAGGTGTAGGAACTGGCCCCTAGCACCATCACGAACAGCGAGGCTTGCCAGATCTCTCCCGTGTCTGGGTCCTGCACCGGGATCGTCGCTCCGGCCCAATCGACGAAGCCCTTCTCGCCAGCCTTGTGCTCCTGGCGAAGAACCACGTCCTGCTTCCCCCGCCACTGCCGATACAAATCGCAGAACCAGCTGTAGCGATACCCCTCCGGGTTCTTCTCCCGATACTCTTCCCAAGCTAACTGCAATGTCAGATGGGCATGTTGCTGGAGCTGATGGTGGAGGGCTGGAAAATCAGGAAAGGCTCGCTGAGAGGATTCTTCGATCGAACGCTGCTTCCCAAATACAGCTTCTGCAATCTGCTTCTCGTCCCATCCTTCCGGCAGTGGCCACTGCATCCCCGCTCCTGCCGCCTTCTTCAGGTAGTTATGGACGGCCCCCTGGCTGATCGAACAGGCTCGGGCGATCTCCCGCTGCCCCAGCCCCAGTTCAAATCTTAAACGTAGAACTTCCTTGATCTTGCGCATGGACAATCTCCTGGTTGGCACGCTGTCGGTCTCCTAAGTTACCCTCGGAGACTAGCTTGCCTTCTGTGATGTCCAGCGCCATTCTCTGTGGAAATCATTCCGGGGCATCGTGATCACCGTTCCGGTGATCGCGATAAACTGATCACGATCACACCGGAATTCTGATCACCATCGTCCGGAACGGTGATCACGATCAGCCCGGAACCGCGATCACGATCGCCCGGAATCGGTGATCACCATCGTCCGGAATCCCCACCCGTCTCCTTTGAGACCAGGCTGTCAAATTCTGACGGTTGGTACGCGGCATCGGGCTATCCCCTATTCGACGATAAACATAAGCGGTGGGGCACGATATTCATCGTACGTGACATCACCGAACGTGCACGAGCCCAGGAAGAACTACAGCGGCTTTCCGGTCGCATTTTAAGGTTGCAGGACGCAGAGCGACGCAAGATCGCTCGCGACCTTCATGATTCGACGGGGCAGGCTGTCGTCGTGCTCGCGGCCACCTTAGGGCAGCTCCGCTATTTGATTCCTTCGTCGAATAGAAAAGCTCGGAAGCTCGTTTCAAAGAGTCAGGCATTGGCCGATCAATGTATACGTGAAATCCGCACTCTGGCTTACGTGTTGCATCCGCCGATGCTGGACGAGTCGGGATTGGAAGACGCGATTCGTGACTACGTTGAAGGTTTCGCCGACCGCAGCGGAATCAAGGTAAAGCTGGATTTTTCAGGGAATTTGGGTCGATTGCCGCGGGATATGGAGCTATCTCTATTCAGAGTGGTGCAAGAAAGCCTGACCAATGTCCAACGCCACTCGGGCAGCCGCAAAGCAAGAATACGGATCGAACGGGACCCGAAGCGCATCATGCTTGAAGTTAGCGATGAAGGGCGTAGAGTACGGGGTAACAGACAGAATCGAAGTCGGGAGTTCCGGTCGAAAACCGGAGTTGGGATTCCAAGTATGGAGGAGCGCGTGAAACAAATCGGCGGACGAATGGAAATCAAATCCGGCGGCGAGGGCACAACGGTACGCGTAACGGTCCCTGTAAATGAAGACAGCTCCAAGAAAACTTCGGATTTTGGTCGCTGACGACCACGAGCTCGTCCGGCGTGGGATTTTGGGACTTCTCCGCGCTCAGCGCCGTTGGAAAATCGCTGGAGAAGCAGCCACCGGCCCCGAAGCGGTGATTCAAGCGAAGAGGTTAAGACCTGACGTAATTATCCTCGATATCGGGATGCCCACGTTTGATGGATTGGAGGTTACTCGTCAAATCCGGGAAGTGGCTCCGAATACGGAGATAATCATCCTTACAATGCATGACTCCAATCAGATGGTCCGGCGCGTTCTGGAAGCCGGAGCTCGCGGGTATGTCTTGAAATCCGATTTGGCAGTTCACCTAGTGAAAGCTGTTGAAGGAGTTTCGAAGGGTAGATTTTATCTAACGCCGAAAGTATCGGAGATTGTCTTTGAGGGTTTCCTCCGCACTGGAAGGGAATCTCAGCCAGCCGAGAGCTCCAAGGTCCGGCCAACTCCGCGCGAGACCGAGATCATTCGACTTCTAGCGGCGGGGAAGGCCAACAAATTGATCGCAGCAGAACTCGGAATCGCAATCAGGACGGTGGAAACACACCGGGCCAAGATTATGCTGAAACTTGGCCTCCGCTCGTTGACCGACCTGGTTCACTACGCGATTCGCCACAATTTGGTCTCGCCGTGATCATCGTGATCCGCTTGCATTGACCTAGACCACTCAACCGAACCCTTGTGCCTCGCGAAAATTCAAAACGCTTCAAGAGATCGCACAATTTGAATTTAGGGAAAAAGGTTGATTCAGTTTCTATCGCGCGGGTGGCCGCTCCTTGAGGGCAGTTTTGAAATTTCGGGTGGCGCACTCTTCGCGGTTTTTGTGAAGAATGCGGGTTTTCCTTCCAGCCGATCGGCACCACGACGAGTTAAAGCGCACCGGCTGTCTTGCAACAACTAGCCACGCAACTGTAGTCGATTTTGTAACTGCGAAAGCCCTGGTCTTCAACAAGATTCAACAGCATTCGAGAAGCGATCCGCAAGCGATTCAACCATTTTCTTCCATAATTCAGATTGCCTTCGGGTGCGCTCTTTCGTTTCGGCTCGCGGGATCCTCGTAAACAGTGTGCAAACTTCAACGCGATTCGAGTTGAATCTTTCGCGACTTGCTCGCTCGAAAGGCTCGTAACCCAATACATTGCCAAGGTAAGATTAGATTCCCCTGTTAACGCTTATGGCATCGACCTTCCACAAAGTCGCGACTCTCCAAGCGGGACAGGACTTATATTTGCGTGGTTGACGGCGTCGCTGCTCGGGGCCGGGCGATCGGCGGAGGAACGCCCGGAAAAGCGGCATTTTCGGAGACGCGCTAGGGGAGGCATCGTTGAACGACCATAACTGTTCAAATGACAAGCCGGCGGAACCGGCGAAAGTCAAGAAGCCGTACAAGACGCCTACGATGCGGTTCGAATCGGTGTTCGAAGTCTCGGCTCTGGCTTGCGGCAAGCTTACGAGCACGCAAAGCGGGTGCAATTTCGTCCAGAAATCCTCGTAGTTCGAATCTCTGCCATGTTGACTAACGAACAAGCCAAGGCTTCCGTCGAGCTAGCGTGTGGATTGACGGCGGAAGTTGTCCGCACGTTCGGCGAGGTCCGTTTGCGCGTCCTCGGAACCAGCATGGCGCCTTCTATCCTGCCCGGTGATTGTGTCTCGATTCACCACGCGGGCCTGCGAGAGATTTCGATGGGAGACGTTGTTCTGTATTCGCGAAAGGGCCGGCTATTTGTTCACCGCGTTGTGGGCCGAAAAATAGAGCTCGCGGCGCAGGGCGTGGAAGAACTGAGCTTGATCACGCGTGGCGATCGTCTGCGGCACGATGATCCTCCCGTTTCGCCGGCGGAGTTGCTGGGACGCGTGGTTTCCATCAAGCGAAACAATCGGGACATCCAGGCAACGGCCACACAATCGAATCGGCAGATTACTCGACTGCTGCAGGCTTCCGATCATGCGACCTTTCTCTATTTGCGGCTCGCCTCATGCTGGCGTTCCATTTTTTGGGGGAGAACCAAGTGCCAGGCGCTATAGCGGCGGTGCAAAGTTCCAGCGTGGTGGTCGAGATTGGCGGCCTTCCTATCCGATTGCGTTGCGACAATCCCGCGTTCCTGCAACAGATTGAGCGGCGCTATTCCGGCTACGTGAGCTCTTCGACCGATGCTCGTTTCGATTTTGAAATTGAGCTGGCCCCGCCGGACGCGCTATCCCGGGACGAAGACGTGAGCGTAACTTGCGATTCGGGGCGCTGGCTGATGCGGCGCGGAGATTTTCGCGCCGAATGGAATCCTTCGACCGCGCGCGGGCGCATCCAGCAGACCGTCAATCCCTACTCGCTTGACTGCGTGCTGCGCATCGTGCACACGCTCCTGTTGGCCCGCGAAGGCGGTTTCCTGCTGCACGCTTCGAGCGCCATAAGAAACGGGCGGGCCTTTCTTTTTTCCGGCGTTTCGGGCGCGGGCAAGACCACCATGGCGCGGCTTGCGCCTCAAGACGCTGCGCTGCTGACCGATGAGATTTCCTACGTGATTCCGCGGGATGGCCGCTACTTTGCCGTGGGCACGCCGTTTTACGGGGAGCTTTCGCGCGCGGGCGAAAACCTGGCCGCGCCCATCGAGGCGTTGTACCTGCTCGCCAAAGGCCCGGAAAATACGATCGAGCCGATCGTGGGCTCCGATGCGGTGCGCGGATTACTCGGGAATATTCTGTTTTTTGCCCGCGATCCGGAGTTTGTGGAACTGGTTTTCGGCACGGCCTTTGATTTCGTCAATCGTGTTCCCGTGCGCCGTCTGACGTTTGTCCCCAATCCATCGGTCTGGGAGCTGATCGTATGAAGAACGGTTGCTATGTGGCCCGCAGCACGGCCATTGCCGCGCGCCGGCTGGGCGACGAAACGATGATCATGTCCGCCACCGATTCCACATTGTTTACGCTGGACGAAGTCGCGTCCGTCATCTGGGCGGCGGCGGACGGCATTACGCCCCTCGATCAGATCATCGCGAACAGGATCTGCCCGCAATATGACATCACGCCGGAAGCGGCATTGAAGGACGCGCAAGCGCTGGTCGCGCAGCTGGCAGCTCATGGCATCCTGCTGGTTTCGGACGAGCCGTTGGTCCGCCCGAACGAATTCCGCGCGGAGGGTGCATGAGCGGCTTAATGGCGGAAATGGCCGCGAAGGCCCTGAAACTGAATGTTCCGCTGAGCGTGCAGCTGGACCTGACCTATCGCTGCAATGAGCGGTGCGTCCATTGCTATCTTGACCATGACGATCACGGAGAAATGACCACAGCGGAGATTAAGGACCTTCTCGACCAGATGGCGGACGCGGGCGTCTTCTACCTCACGATCAGCGGCGGCGAGATCCTGATGCGCCGCGATTTTTTTGAGATCCTCGAACATGCGCGTCTGAGAACGTTCTGCATCAAACTGAAAACCAACGGAGTTTTGATTCGAGAAAAGGAAGCGCAGCGCCTTCGGCAGTTGGGCGTCGAGGCCGTGCAGATCAGTATTTATTCCCATCGCCCCGAAGTGCACGATGCCGTCACAAAAATGCCTGGGTCGCTCCGCCAGTCGCTCGATGCCGTGCGTTTCCTGCGGAAGCAGGGCTTGACCGTCACCATGGCCAACGTGCTGATGATCCAAAATGCCGAGGATTATCGAGGCGTGCGGGCTCTGGCGGCCGAGTTGGGCGCGAAGTTCACGATTGACCCGACGATTACGCCCATGATGGATGGGGACAGGTCCATCCTGAATTTGAATGTGGATCAGGCGGCGTTGCGGGAAGTATTCCGAAATAAAGATCTGATCGGCAACGTGGAGGAGTTTTGCGCTCCACCCCGCGGCGTTGACGAAGAGGCCCTGGACATGCTGCCGTGCAGCGCCGGGCACACCGCTTGCTATGTCTCTCCCTACGGGGACGTTTATCCCTGTGTGCAGTTTCCTTTGCCCACCGGGAACGTGCGGCGCGCCAAGTTTCTGGAAATTTGGCGCGATTCCCCGCAGTTCAAGGAAATTCGCTCCATCACCCTGCGGGACATGCCGTCCTGCTCCCAATGCGCCCACGGCGCAACCTGCACGCGTTGCCCGGGATTGGCCTACCTCGAGGGCAACATGCGCGGGCCCTCGACCCAGGACTGTGAAAAATCCTACGCCCGCACCGGAATCCCCAGCGAAAATATGAAGGCCAGGATCGCGTCATCGCGATCTTCTTCATCGTTGAAGTTGAACTTGGTTCAGATTCAGGGTCTGCGCCCGGCTGGCGGGAATTTGTGCGCCCAAGTCACGGATGGCAGCGCGGCGGGCGCCTGATTCAATTCATTGCGGTCCGATTTCCTGCCTGTTTTTCAGCTCGTTTCGTCAGCGAGCTTTGTTTACCTCGAGACAACTTCCGGCGGGTCGGGAACTTTGGCCGGATTGGCAGCAGCTTCGTCGATCTTTTCCTTGAGCCTCTGTGCCAGGGTCTGCACGTAAGGATCGATGAAGATGCCGCCGGGGTCGGAGGGCAGGTCGATGATTTTCAGGCCGCCCGTGGCGATGTCGCCCCAACCGTTGTAGGGATCGTGCAGAAACGAATAGTTCCTTTTTGGTTTACAGATGGTGATCTTGCCCGGATAGACGCGCGGCGCATACGACAGGAATGCGCGATCGTTGATGTCCTCGATGAATTCCTGCACCGGTCCCGAGACATCGCGATGCGGATTTAGCTTGAAAAGGTGGACGATCTTGATGCGCAGCCGCTCGATTTCCCTGCGCAGGGCGATTTTGGATTTCTCAGTGACGTAACGGATCTGGCTTTTGAGTTCCAGATGCGCGACGTTGGAGGAATGGAACTTGATCTTTTCCCCGAGGTTCCCCACTTTTTCGCTGAGCGTGAACTTCGGCGGCATGCCGTTGAAATTGTGGGTGTCCATCAGGAACAGCAGGTTCACTTGCTGGCCGTCGCGCACCAGTTTCTGCGCGATTTCCACCGCGACCTGGCCGCCCATGCAGAATCCGCCCAGGTAGTACGGCCCTTCGGGCTGCAATTCGCGGATTTCGCTCAGGTAACTTTCCGCCATTTCCTCGATGGTGGTCAGGTAATTGCCGCTGCCATCCAGGCCGCGTGCCTGCAGGCCGTAGAAGGGATAGTCCGTGCCCAGGCGGCGCGCCAGTTCACGGTAGATGAGCACGTTGCCGCCTCCGCCGTGCACGCAGAAGAACGGCGGCTTGCTTCCTCCCGCCTGGATCGGCACCAGCGAAATCCATTGGGGCGACCAGCCGTCTTTCCGCAGGATGTCCGCCAGCTTTTCAACCGTGGGCGCTTGAAAGAGAATCGACAGCGGAAAACTGCGGCCAAAGAGTTTCCGCATTTCCGAGAACAGGCGGACGGCCACCAGTGAATTTCCGCCCAGATCGAAGAAGTTGTCCTGCAAGCCAATCGGCCGCACCTGTAGAATTTTTTCCCACAGCTTGAGCAGCTGCAAATCGAGCGAATCCCGGGACGCCGCGCCCGCTTCCACCGTCGCGCGCACCGGCGCCGGAAGCGCCTTGCGATCCACTTTCCCGTTGGGCGTCAACGGGAAACGATCCAGGATGACGATAGCCGCCGGAACCATATACTCCGGCAGCTTCCCGCGCAGGTACTGTCTCACTTCGGCCGGATCGATGGTCACTCCCGGCTGGGGCACCACGTAGCCTGCCAGGCGCTTCTCTCCCGGCGTATCTTCGCGAACGATGGCGATGCACAATTCCACTCCCGCGTATTCCTGCAGCCGCGCTTCGATCTCGCCCAGCTCAATGCGGTAGCCTTGCACCTTTACCTGGAAATCTTCCCGGCCCAGAAACTCGATGTTGCCGTCCGGCAGAAATCGCCCCAGATCCCCGGTGCGATATAATCGTTCGCCGCTCGCGGGATTGACCACAAAGCTGGCGCTGGTTTTTTGTTCATCGTGCAGGTAGCCCTGAGCCAGTCCCACGCCGCCAATGTACAGCTGCCCGGGCACCCAGGTGGGGCAGGGCGCAAAATCCTGTTTCATCACCTGAAAACTCTGGTTGAGCATGGCCTTGCCGTAGGGAATGCTCTTCCAGTTCGGATCCACTTTTGCAATGGGATAAAGGATCGACCAGATGGACGCCTCGGTCGCGCCGCCCAGGCTGACCACATTCACTTTCGGCAGAACGCGCCGAATCTGGTCCGGCAACCCCAGCGGAATCCAGTCTCCGCTCATCATCACCAGGCGCAGGGAATTGCCCAGCAGGGCCGGCTTGCCGGCCTGATCCACCAGCAGCTGCATCAACGCGGGCACCGTGTCCCAAACCGTAACGCGCTCGGTGCGAATCATCTCGGCCCAGTGATTGGCATCGTAGGCCAGGTCCGCCGCCGGCATCACAATCGTTCCGCCCGCCGCCAGTAATCCAAATACGTCGTACACCGAAAGATCGAAACTGAGCCGCGAAACGGCCAGCACCCGGTCTTCCGGTCCGATCCCGAATCTCCGATTGATGTCCAGCACCGTGTTCAGCGCGCCGCGGTGATCGATCATCACGCCTTTGGGCACTCCCGTGGAGCCCGAGGTGTAAATCACGTAGGCCAGGTCTTCCGGCTTTTGCCGCCGCCGGTCCGTGGGCGCGCCAGCCTCTGCCGGCTGTAACCGATCGACCTCGAAAACTTCCACGAATGGCGGAACATTCAGGCGGTCGCGCACGGCCGACTGGGTCAAGACCACTTTCACCTGGGCATGCTCCAGCAGAAAATGCTGGCGTTCGGCCGGCAATTCCGGATCGATGGGCAGGTAAGCCCCGCCCGCCAAATGAATCCCCAGAACGGCCACGATCTGTTCCCAGCCCTTCTCCATCATGACCGCGACCAGTTCGTTCGGCTGCACCTGGCAGCGCAACAATTCCTGTTCGATCCGGCAGGCATAACCGTAGACATCGCGATAGCTGAGCCGCCGCTTGGGCGTACAGACGGCCAGATGCTCGGGGCGTTCAGCAACCTGCCTGAGAAAAGGAGTATGAAGCAAATCGCCGGTCAGGGGCGCCGCAGTGCTGTTGGCCGCATCGCGCAAAACCATTTGCGCCGCGGGGATCAGCCGCCGGGCATTTTCGGCCAGGGAACGCTGCCAGGCGGAATCGTCCGCCGCCAAATCCTGCAACAGCCGCTGGTACGCTTCGAACATGTCGTCCAAAAGCCCGGCGGGAAAAAGCTCCTCGATCGCATCCCAGTTGATCTGCAGGTAGCCGTTGTCCTCGTAGACGATGAAGTCGAGATACACTTGCGGCGTTTGCGTGATGGCATAGACGCTGCGGCCCATGCGGCTGGACCAGGTGGCTCCGTCACCTTGTTCGCCGAGATTCAGCAGGCTGGTAAAAACCACCGGCATGATGGCCGTCGCTCCCAGTCGCTGAAAGCGGGCCAACTCCCGCATCACCTGAATTCCGCTGAAGTAACGGTGATCCAGGTCCTGCCAGAGCCTCTTTTGCTGCTGTTGCATGCGTGCAGCGAACGTGGGCGGCGTGGCGTTATCCACTTCCAGCAAGTTCACCGAAGTGAAGTCGCCGACAATGGAGTTCGATTGCGGATGCAAAGGAAGCCGGTTGAACAAAGTAAGGTTGAGGGTGAAGCGCGGGCTTTTGCTCCAGATGGCCAGCACTTCCGCGTAGGCCGCCAGCAAGGTTCCGACGGGGGTGGACTGGAATTGCGCGGACTTTTCTTTCAGGCGCCGCCAGAGCTCAGGCTCGAACCGCTTGGCTCGGCGCTTAAATTCCGGTCGAGTAACCGAAGCAGGGTTCTTCGCCAATGGCAGTTCCGGCGAGAGCGGCATGGTCGGAACGCGAGTAGCCCAATATTCCCGCGCGTCGCGGAATGCTGCGGCGTCTTCGAGCGAGCCAAGCGCGCGCACGTAGTCCCGGAATGACAGCTCGAGCGGGGGTAGAGGCGTTTCGGGGTGATGATACAGCTGCATCAGTTCCTGAAATATAATTTCGAAGCTGCGGCCGTCGCCAATCAACAAATCGAGACTGATATGCAACCGGCTGGCTTTAGAGTCCAGCAACGATACGCAGATCTCAAACAGCGGCCACTGGTCGGACGCATGAACTTGGTGAGACATTCGTGCCCGGGTCGAGTCCAGGAGTGCGGCCGACGCAGTCGCATCCAATTTGCGCAAATCATTTATCTTTATTTTGTAAGGGGGAGTCGAGGGCAGAATCCGCTGGAGACCTTCCGGCAGAACGATGCAGCGAAGCATCTCGTGCCGATCGATGACCGCTTGCAGAGCGGTCTGGAAACGCTCCGGGTCTAAATATTCCATCTCCACTTCGGAATAGCCGTGACAGGAAATGTTGCCCAGCTGAATCCCATCCGACCGGCCGATCAGATAGGCCTGCTGGAGATCGGTAAGGGAAAAGGGTTCAAAGCGATTCTGCAAATCGGCTTGAACCTGCGCAAGGCCGGCATCCTTCTTTGAGGTCGCCTGTCGCTTGGCCGACGACAAACGCAAAGCAAGCTGAGTGCGCTCTTCGGGGGAAAGGCTGTCTAATTTGCTCTTCTGGTTCACTGCGTCTTTTTCCCTTGATCCGCCCTCAAAGCACATCGGGTCATTGGTTTTCAGGTGGCAGTCGAGCTTCCCCTGTTTTTGATCATATCGGCCAGCAAGCTTTCCAGGACAGTGTCATCTGCCTGCTCCACAACGATTTCTTCCAATCTCTTGGCCTGCTCGCTTAGCGCGGGGTACTGCGCAAACATTTCCAGTGGGATTTCAACGTGGAATTCCTGCTGGGTCTTAAAAGCAATCTTCAGCGCGGCCAGAGAATGGCCGCCGAGATGAAAGAAATTGTCATGGCGACCGACCTTCTGCAAACCCAGAGCCTCGGTCCAGGCCTTCGCTAGAGCTTGTTCGAACTCGCCGCGAGGCTCGGCGCCAGTATCGGCCGGATCAGGGGCGGGAATGGATATTGCCGGAAGCGCGTTTCGATCGATCTTGCCGTTGGCGGTTAGTGGCAGGCTGTCGAGCGCGATAAGGTAAGACGGCACCATGTAATTGGGCAGCGCCGATTCGAGCGCGCTCCGCAGTCGGTCCGGATCTACTGAAGCGCCGGCCTTTGCAATAAAATACGCGGCCAAAACTTTGTCCGCTTGGCCATCCTCGCGCGCTACCACCACGGCCTGCTCAACTCCTGGTTGCTGCTCGAGCGTCGCTTCGATCTCGCCTAGCTCAATTCGAAAGCCGCGAATTTTCACTTGGAAGTCCGCGCGGCCCAGGAACTCTAGATTACCATCGGGCAGAAACCGCGCCAAGTCCCCGGTGCGGTAGAGCCTGCCTTCGTTGCGGACGGTGTCTTTGACGAACCGCTCGGCAGTCAGATCAGGACGATTCAAGTATCCGCGGACGACCCCGTCTCCGCCGATGAGCAAGTTGCCAATCTCTCCGGCAGGAACCGGCTGATTCCCGGAGTCGAGAACATAAACCTGCGTGTTTAGAATCGGTTTCCCTATGGGGATGCTGCTGCGTTGATCCCGAACGCGATAAACGGTGGACCAGATGGCCGTCTCGGTCGGCCCGTACATGTTGTAGATTTCACCGCCGAAAGATTGGCGAAGCGAGGCGATCAGCGAAGCAGGCAAAGCCTCGCCGCCGATCAGGATCTTTTGCAATTTGCCGAGCGCTTCGAGCGAATCGGGATCGCAGACCAGGGCGCGAAGCAGGGACGGAGTTGACTGGAGATGAGTGACGCCGTGCTGAGCAATTTCGGCTGGAATCTTGTCCGAGTTTCCTTCCCCGTGGATCACCACCCGGAATCCCCGTGTGACGGTCCAAAGCAGCTCCAGAACAGAAATGTCGAAGCAAATGCTGGTTACGGCCAACCATACGCCGGGCTCAGCACCGATAACCTGGTCCATCCCCGCAAAGAAATTGACCACATTGCGGTGCTCAACCATGACCCCCTTGGGTCTGCCCGTCGATCCCGAAGTGTAGATGACATAGGCCAGATTGCTTTCGGACGCTGGAGGATCCATCGGCGCGGAACTCTGCGCCGCGATTGCCCCAGCGTCTCCGTCCAGCGACAGTATGCGCGCGTGGCTGGCCGGCAGCGCGGCGCGAATCCGCTCCGATGTCAGCAGGAAACCCAAATGAGAATCTTCGATCATCAGAGCAATTCGCGCGCTCGGATAGCTGGGATCGACGGGAACATACGCACCGCCCGCTTTCATGATGGCCAGCATGGCGGTCAACATCTCGCAGGAGCGATCAACGGCCAAACCGACCAGGGTCTCCAGGCCGACGCCCGCAGATTGCAGATAGCGGGCAAGGCGGGTGCTTCGGGCGTCCAGCTCGCGATAAGTCAAGCGCTCGTTGCCCGACACAACCGCGATGGCGTCCGGGGTACGCGCTGCCTGATCCTGAAACAAACGCGAGATGGTTCTTTCCGGAGAGCAATTCAGGTCCGGAGTTTCAAGGTCGCTCATCGCAATACCCAACGTTCAGCTCCCATGTAGAAATTCGAGGCCGTTCTTACGACGCTTGCTTGGTCTTCGCTTCCCATTTCAATGCATGATACTTGAGCGCACCATCGCTCGATTCCCCCGTATAAAAGATCTGGAAGCCGAGCGACCTAGCGCAACGAAGCGACGGAAAGTTATTAATTTGAATGTCGGCGCGAAACTTGGTGTAGCCGAGCGCGATTCCCTGGTCCAGACAGTGCTGGAGCATCACTTTGGCGAGCCCTTTCGCCTGAAACTGTCGGTCTAGGGCCACCTTACTCACGTAATATTCATCCTCGCCGACGGGTGGAAATACCTGCGCACTATGCGAGAGCTTCTCGATTAAGGCGCTGCGAGCGGGCACGTCAAGGGAGGCCCAGTAAGAATTGATGTCCGCCATTCTGGCCTTAGCCAACTCGGCGCCGCCGATCCCAATGAAGCCCCCGGCGATCTCCGTGCCGCATACAAGAAACTGGACGCGCCGGATATAAACCTCCGAGGATGGTTGCCTCATCCACTTTGCCACTGTTTGTTCCGCCACTTCGCGATTGCCACAAAGCCACTCGAAGTACGGCTGGCCGGAAGAGAAGATCCATGGAAACGCACGGGGGATTAGGGCCTCTGAATCCGGAAAATCCTGGACATTCTTGAAGGTGACCTCGTCTACACTCATAGCGGACTCATTATATATACGCGTTTATATACACACGAAACTCATCCCGGGATAGGAGAGCAATTTCGGTTCCGTTGCCACAAGTTAGAAGCGCAATCTAAATCCTTCCGCGGTAAGAACATCCGGGGAGATTGGCAGCCGTTTAGATAGATGTACCGTGCCCGCTTACTCAAGTGGAAAAGGTTTTCCACATCGCGCCGTTCTAGTTCACATCTGGGACGTGCGACGGCCTGCGCGAGCAACGGATGGATTTTCTTTCAGCGGCATGCGAGCTTGGGTCGCATTGGAGTTGCCACCGAATATTAACATGACAAACTGAGGCATGATGGCCGATCGTCAGTTCAACCCGGATTGCGTCAGCTTGACGGCGGTGTTCGATGTCTGAACGCCGAAATAAACGCTGGAAGCTTGCGGGAAAGTGGTGGTGTTGGCGTCGTTATCGACGATGATTCCACTGGTGCCGCTGCCCTCCGTTTGCGTAGTGAAAAAAGCCGTGGGGAAGGCGTTGATGTTTTCTTCTACAAAATTCGGCGTCAGCGCCACGAGGGCGCTTGCAAAGAGCTGATCGATGCCGTTCAAAAATTCAGTGCTGGGCAAGAACTCCGCAGACGTGGAACCGAGAACCGTGAAGGTGTTCGCCGCCGCACCGGAGTTCATGGCATGGCCGGCGCTAAAGGTCACTCCGTAAAGAGTATCCAGGTTTCCCGCGGCGTTTAGTCCCCATTCATAAATCATCCAATCCGTGGAAATGGTGCTGGAGAAGTACGCCGCGTTGAAGGACGGGGCGTGCAGACTGAATTGTCCCGGGGCGCCCAATGTCGCCGTAACCGGGGAACTGAGGTCGATCGCACTGGCTTGGACCAGCACCGAGGACGTTCCGCTGACGGAAGTGCCGCTCGCGGCATAAACGAAGTTGTTAACCGCGTCGACGAGGGGCGGATCGACAATGCCTCCCGTTGCCGTACCGTCTCCCACCGGAACGGGGGAACCCGAGAGAGGAGTTCCGTCCGGAGCAAATCCGTATAGATTGCCGTCCGAGCACCCGACAAAAATGTTTCCGTCCGCTCCGCCGGCAACCGCGCCGGTCAGGCGCCCGGAACATACGGTCAGCGTGCCTGTGCCCGCGGTAGCGCCCGTGGCGGGCCAACTGGTATCCAGGCTGGGCGAAGGCGGAGTCCCGCCTGTGCAGGCGGGATCTACGGTACAAAAGACGTCCTTAATGCGGAAGAGCGTGCCGCCGTCGTTGCCCACGTAAGCTACGTCCAGGTTGTAGTCAACAAACGGTGAGGACAGCGTGTCGCTGGCGGTCCCTGACGCGGGAACCAAAGCGAGGTCGGAAGCCGTTCCGCTGCCGGCCGCCGGTGCCAAGGGATCTGTAAATGTCGTAATCTGCACGGGGGGCGTAACGACCTGAAGATTTGTACCCACTCCATCGTCCAACTTCCAGGCCAGAACGTGGAAGTGCGCCGTGGTGCCCGTTGCTGTCTCGACGAAGGCGACCTTCTTCCCGTCCAGCGACAGAGCGGGAGAAGTTGCAACCTGGCCTCCCGCAGCCGTGACATCGTATGACCAGAATGTCGTGGCCGAATCCACGTTGTCCGTGATGCCCGATCCCGGCGTGCGTGAACTGCACAGACCTGTGCCGCCCGCCGTTCCGCTGTACAGATTGTTGAAGGCCACGATGTTCGGTTGAGCACTGCCGCCGGTTACATTCACGGGAAAAACCACAAAATCATTTGCACAGTCCGGGTTGGCAGTCGGATCGAAATTATATTTTGCTGGATACATGGCCGGCGCGGTTGTTCCGCCGCCTAGAGAGATGCTCCAGTCACGCTGCAAGCCGGATTGTTGAGTATGGTGATGCCCGAAGTTCCGCGCCCGGCGCCAATCCTCGCGGGCGTCTGCCTGCCAGCTGAGGATCGCCCGCGGATCGTGTTGCACGGCGATCAAATTGTGAATCGGACCGAAGCGCGGGTAAACAATATGACGCTGGCTCCAGTCCTGAACGATTCCGTTGGGATGCACGTCCGAATGATCTTTGTGTCGATCGTTACCTTGGCCAAAGACCGGTGAACCAAAAAGACCCAGCACGCACAGTCCAAATACCGCCAAACGAAAAGTGGCAAATGTTTTGAGCACGATCGATCTCCAATTGATTCAGTTCGGCACACGGCCAATGGCCGCACGGCTCTGCAAATTTTACCAAACCAGATTCAAGTGCTGAGTATTCCGTAGTGGTACGCTTCGTTGAATGTATTAACTGTATAAGTAACACAAGGCCGGGAGGCTAAACGAAAGGTTAGAGGCCCGCAATCGGATTACTCTGCTGTGGAGCGGAATCAAGTCGATCAAGCCCTCCCTGTCCGCGCGCGAGAGTGATATTATCCGGCTTTGAAAGCAGACCGTTTTAAATCGTCATGAGCAAAAGTCCAGCAGATTCAATGCTGGGCCAGAGCTGACGTGATGAACCTTGCATCCAGGAGACGATCGCCCATGACCAGCTTCATTTCCCGCGCGCTTGCCACCAGCCTTCTGTCGGTCGCAGGCTTAATAGCGTTAACCAGCCGTCCAGTTGCCGCCGCCGGTGATTCGACCGCCTTCCGGCAGGCGGACAAGGCATTGTCCGAGGCTTTGTCGAAGGGCGACGCCAAGCAAGTTGGCGATCTACTGGATGACCGTTTTCAATGGGTTGAAGCAAACGGCAAAATCCACACCAAGGCGCAGGTCCTCGACGATCTGGCCCAGTTCGCCGCGGACAACGAGGGCGCGCTGGATGTGCGCACGGTGGATTTCCTCGGCCAGGTGGAGCGTGTGCTCGGAATGCACCACAACCAACGCTTTGCCCATCTTTGGGTAAAGAATCCGGCGGGCTGGCAGGCGTTTGTCTTTCTGAACATTCCGATTCCGGCGGATCGGCCGGACTATACGGCGCAGCCCAATGCCCCCAGCGAAGCGGACAAGGCCTGCGATAATCCTTGCAAGACACTGCCTTACAAGCCTGAAAACGCAACAGAAGAGGGAGCCATCGCGACCTGGTTCCGTTTGAAGGACGATGAGTGGCACCCCAACCCCGAAGATTGGGCCGCGCATACCGACGAGAATCACGAGACCCTGACGCCGCGAACAGACATGCCTAGATTGCAACACATCGAGGAACTGGCTGAGGAGCGCAAACTTTACGGTGAGAACGGCGGCTCCGGAGGTTCCTCGGTACTGTCCATGCGCATGTTTGATTTTGGCAACGTGGCGATCATGGAGGCATTTCAGGGCCGAAATCCCAACGCAAAACCCACCAGCTGGAATCTGCGAGTGTTTCTAAACCGCGGAGATGGATGGAAGATCGCCTTGAGCGCTCAGACGGGTATTTCTTAGCGCCATCCAGCATTGGGAGTGCGAATGGCGTCCGCGGGATTATTCGTACGACGGAGCTTTGTTGCGACGTTTCGTGCTTTGAAAATGCGGCTTAAACCTCGGAAGTTGAACTGAATTTGCCGTCATGCGGCTCGCTTATTCGCGTACATTAATGTCAATGTGGCCGTCGAACCGCGCGACATGGGGGATCGGATCAGCAGAGACTTTGGTCTATGAGTTCGGTTCGTGATCGGACTCAACCTACACGGGCTGAAGCCCGCGCAGATCGAGGAGCATCGGCATGAGCGAAATTGCACCTTCTGCGGCGGGCCCTTCGCTCGTCGGAATTAACAAACTGGTTGAGTTCATCGCGCGAGCGCTCGCGGCGGCCGGGATACCGCCGGAAGACGCGAACCAAGTGGCAGCACTGATGGCCGAATCCGACGCACGCGGCGGCGACGCTCACGGCGTGTTTCGCCTGCCGCAGTACGTGAAACAGATCCAGAGCGGCGCGGTGAATCCGCGGCCGGACATTCGCGTCCTGAAAGACCAGCCCGGCACGGCTCTCCTTGATGGAGACAATGCTCTAGGCCACCTGGTCATGAAACGCGCCACGGAATTGGCGATCGAAAAGGCTCGTCAATGCGGGGTCGCCTGGGTCGGGACGCGCCGCAGCAATCACGCCGGGCCCGCGCAGCTTTATCCCCGAATGGCCGCGGCCCAGGACATGATCGGGATGTATTTCTGCGTGGGCAACACCAACCTGCTGCCGCCGTGGGGCGGGACTGAGAAATTGCTCAGCACCAACCCCATCGCCCTCGCGGTGCCGGGTTTGCGGTATGTGGCCATCTCCCTGGACATGGCCACGACGAACACCGCTTTTGGGAAAATCCGCCTGAAAGCGCAACGCGGCGAGTCCATGCCGGAAGGCTGGATGATCGATCGCGAAGGAAAGCCCCTGACCGACCCGAAGCGCGCCAGCGAAGGTTTTCTTCTGCCGATCGGCGGGCCGAAGGGATATGGGCTGGCGCTGATGATCGGCTTGCTCGCCGGCACGCTGAACGGCGCGGCGTTTGGACGGGAAGTGGTCGACTATACCGTGGACTCGAAGACGCCAAGCAATACCGGGCAATCGATCATCGCGGTAAACATCGCGGCGTTTGTCGACGTGCAGTCATTCAAACAGCAGGTGGACGAAGTTTGGGGAGTCATGAAATCGTCCCCGACGCTGCCCGGTTTCGACGAAGTGCGGCTGCCCGGAGAGCGCTCGGAGCAAATTTACCGTGAGCGGATGGCGCGCGGTGTTCCGATCGGCGACGGGCAGCGCAAGCTTCTGGATGACGTGGCCGATCGGCTGGGTGTTTCGCGATTGCAATGAGGCTGGAGCAAGATACGGCTGGCGATTGCTGACTTCATTTGTTCTTGGCGACGGATCGGATGCATCCACGGTCAGCGTGAATCGATCCGCAACGACAGAAACTCCCTACGGAGCGTCGGCAAGGCGCGCAATGCCCGCGCCGGCCGCGCGCCAGCGGCCCTGCATCTTGGCGAAAACCCGCATGACGCGATACTGGCCGTCATATTTGACGCCGCCCTGCGTCCCCCGAATGGTTGTCGTGTCGGTCAGCACCGCGACGTCGGCCGATGCATAGCGCACTTGAATATCCTTGGACTGAATGTCGATGTTGCCGCGCTGCGCGTCCTGGATCATATCGACTTGCTCCTGCTTGTTGACGAGAATCCCGCCGGGATGAATTTCCACGAAGTTATCCGCGAAGAGCCAGGCCGCGGTTTCACCGTCGTGGTTGTGCGCGGCGTCCAGCCAGATGTGGTCAAGGATGGAGACCGTCTCCGCGACATTCTCGCCCCCTGTTTTTCTGGGTGTCTGGCCCAGCGCCACAGCGCCGGACGCGACGATCAAAAGAATGGCCAGGTCCAAACCGTACGCGCGCTTCATGCGGATCCTCCTGACAAAAGTCCATGCAAGCCCGATACGCCGCCCGGATCAATAAGTGCAGTTCGGCAGGCGGAGAACTTCCAAGGCGCCTTATTTTTTCGACAGGTCCTGATTCATCACCACTCCGGTAGCCCGCCAACTTCCGTTTTGCTTGATCACCACTCGAAAAACGTTGAACTCACCGTCCATGCTCTTGCCCTTGCTGTCGTGGCCTCTGATGGTCGTGTGATCGGTCAGAATCGCCACGTCGCCGAAAACATGAACCTGAATATTCTCGGGATCGAGCACCTCAAGCGTGGGCCGATCGGACCCTCTGAGGATCCCCAGCCATTCCTTTTTCGTGTAGGACTGCCCGTTGGCGAGTACGAGAACATAGCTATCGGCGAAGAATTTTTCCAGGTAATCGAGGTCAGCCTTTCTTTCGGAATCCAGCCACTTGTGGTCCAGGGCTTTCCAGTCCACCGCGGCGGTCGAGGACGCCGCGCTATTTGCTTGACTAAAGGCGGTCGGAGCGCACGGCAGCGTCCAAAGCAAAGCGGCGGCATAAATTCGTTTCATCGAAATCTCCTGTACCGGTGGATCGGGTTGCTGACGGAATCAAGGACGAATGCCGGCAACATTCAGACGCAGGCGATAGAGTCCGGTGACCGCTGTGAAGTAAAGTGTCTTCGCGTCGGCGTCTCCCCAGGCCAGATTCGCGGGGTTTTCAGGCGGCCGAATGGTGCCGAGGTGCTTTCCTTCCGGAGTCAAAACCCAGATTCCCCCGGGGCCTGCTCCATAGATATTTCCGGTTTTATCGATTTTCATTCCGTCGGGCACGCCCGCTTCTGGGCTCGAGGACATATCGATCAGCAATTTTTTGTTCGTGAGGCTGCCGTCCGCCTGAACATCGAATCTCCAGTACGTCTTCGTCGCAGAGTCGTCGATATAGAGATACTTCTCGTCCGGCGAGAAGGCCAGACCGTTCGGCGCTTGAAAATCCTCGTTGACGACCTGCAATTTTCCTTTCGCCAGGCGATAGACGCCCGAGAAGGGCAGCTCCTTCTTGGGATCTTCGGCCAACTTGCGAAGTCCGAACGGGGGATCGCTGAAATAAAGTGCGCCGTCCGACTTATAGACCAGATCGTTCGGACTGTTGAGGCGCTTGCCCTCGAAGCGATCGGCAAGCACGGTGCGTTTGCCGTCCTTTTCAATTCGCACGATGTCGCGGTCGCCGTGGGTGCAGTACGTAACCCGGCCCTGTTTATCCAGGGTAATGCCATTGGAACCGTACAGGGTGACGATCCCGTGGCCGTTGTTCAGCTGGTAGCCCGCGTCGCCCGGATCGTTTCCCGTGAAGCCGCTCTTAGCCAGGAACACGGACACTTTTCCATCCTGCGGGTTCCACTTGTCGATCACGTTGGCTGGAATGTCGCTGAAGATCAAAAAACCGGGCGCGGTTGCGTGCATCCAGACGGGGCCTTCCAAAAAGCCGAAGCCGTCGGCTACTTTTTCAATCCGGGCACCGGGCGGAATCAGGGCGTCCAGCGCCGGATCCAGCCGGACAATTTGCCCGCTATTCTGAGCGGAGAGCGCAAGAGCGGAGAGAAGCGCCGTGAAGGCGAATAAGAGGATTGCTGTTTTTTTCCACATAGACGAGGCGGGCTCCCTCTGAATTTCATCGCACCACGGTCCAGCTGCTAACGGATCAAACCAGCGCGAAGGCAATTCGCTTCCGACACCATTCAGCGATCAACGGGCGATGAACTGCACTTCATGGCCTTATATCAGCGCGCCCGAAAACAAGTCAACTAAATTGGGCGACCGAAACAAGATCATGAGAAACAAATCTCGCTGCGCGGGTCAAAGCGCTCCACCTCTGCAGAAGCCGTGTAGATCGTGCGTCCCCGACGAATGGCCATTGTTGAATTCGCTTTCACTTCAGGTCATCGCGAACGACTTTTCCGCCTTTCATTACAAACTTGATTCGTCGCATTTCGGAAATGTCCTTCAGGGGATCGCCGGACACCCCCACCATGTCGGCGTACTTGCCTTTTTCCAGCGAACCGATATCGTGCTGCCAGTCCATCGCTTCGGCATCCACCAGCGTGGCTTCTTGTAGCACCTTGGCTGGCGCCAGCCCGCGATTCACCAGCCACTCAAACTCGGTCCATTGCATCCCGTGCGCGTAGGGGTTGCCGTCAACGCCGCTGCCAAACATCATTTTGACTTTCATCGCCAGGCCCATCTTAAAGGTCTTCTCCAGAATTGCGGGCAAGTCGTATTTTCCGCCGGTCTCTTTGCGATCATGCGCGACGATTTCCGGAAGCGAATAGCGGTAACCCGTGACATCCCAATAAATCCCTTTTTGGATCATCATGGTCATTTCCGATTCGTCCAGTGCCTGGCCGTGCTCGATTGTATCCACGCCCGCAAGGACAGAATCCCGGAGGCCTTCGCCGCCATAGGCATGCGATGCCACGCGGCGATGATGGCGGTGCGCCTCGTCCACAATGGCCTGCACCTCCTCGAGCGTCATCGTCGGCTCGACGAACAACTCGCCCGTCGGGCTAAAGGAATATCCGCCGGCGGGAAATATTTTAATTACGTCGGCGCCGTAGCGAATTTGTTCGCGGACCACCTCGCGCGCCTGCACCGGCCCGTCGATGGTCTGATTGCCACCCGTGATATTGATTCCGGGCACTCCAATATAGTCCGATCCGGAACTGCCGATGCCGCGCGTGGCAACCTGCAGGCGGGGACCTTCGATGAGCCCTTTGTTGATTGCATTGCGCACATCCACGTCGCCGTAACCTTCGCCGTGAGTGCCGACGTCGCGCGCCGCCGTGAAGCCGGCGCGCAAATCGGTTTGCGCTTCCTTCACGGCCATCACGGTCCAGGCTTCCCGCGACGTGTTGACTCGCTCGCCCGCGGATAGGCTGTCATAGATGTGCGTATGTCCGTCGATGAGTCCAGGGAGGACCGTGGCCTGGCTGAGATCGATGACTTGCGCGCCCTCGGGAATCTTGACTTGATCTGCCGGCCCGACGTCGGTGATGCGCTCGCCCTGGATCAAAATCACCTGATTGGTGAGAATCTGCGCCGTATGGCTGTCAAACATTCGGCCGGCGCGAACCGCGACCACTGTCGGAGCCTGAGTCTGGGAGTGAAGAGCCGCCGTGCATCCGAGCGTTGCCAGAAATATTCCGATTATGAATTTCGCGCGAATCATCAAATCCTCCCGTTCAATTTTCGTATGGCTTTATTTGCTAATTTATCACGCTGGACGCTCCTATCCCTGGTGATTTTCAATTTGCGGATTCAGGTTTCTTTAAGGTGAAGGACCACGAAAAGCTCTGAAGGCTCGCGCAGAAAACCGCGTTGGCAGAAATCGCGTGAATCGGGCACGCCGCGCTTCGGTATACAATACCGACGAGAACTCCCATGAAACCGAATCAAGCAGAGCTGGCCCGGCGATTTCTGGAACTTCACCGCGGACCGAAGATCCTGGTGCTTCCCAACGCCTGGGATGTCGCCAGCGCGCGGGTATTCGAAGATGCGGGATTTCCCGCTATCGGCACGAGCAGCGCCGGGGTTGCCTTTTCCCTTGGATATCCGGATGGCCAGAAAATGTCGCGCGGCGAAATGCTTGACGTTGTAAATCGCATCGCGAGCGCCGTTGACGTTCCCGTAACCGCCGATGTCGAGGCCGGCTTTGGCCGCACGCCGGAAGAAGTGGCGGACACCGCGCGGGAAGTGATCGCCGCGGGAGCTGTCGGCATGAATCTTGAGGATGGAGTCGACGGAAAGCCGGAAGTGCTGGCCGATGTGAATGATCAGAAGGAAATCATTCGTGCGGTGGTCGAAGCTGCCTTGAGCGCCGGTGTCCCCTTCACGCTCAACGCCCGCACGGACATTTTTTTATACGGCATCGGTGCCGCGGAAACGCGTATGGCGCGCACGATCGAACGCCTGAACGCGTATCACTCGGCGGGAGCGCCATCCCTCTTCGCTCCCGGAGTGAAGGACCGCGACACTATCGCGCAACTGGCCCGCGGGATTGCCGGTCCGTTGAACATCCTCGCAACAGCTGGCACGCCTCCCGTCGCGGAGCTGCAAGAGCTGGGCGTCGCGCGGGTGAGCATAGGATCAGGACCGATGCGAGCTACACTCGGTTTTCTCGGCCGCATGGCGCGACAACTCCAAGACGAAGGCGTGTTCGCCCTGATGACGGACGGCGCCCTGCCCTATGCGGACGCGAATCGGCTCTTTTAGCCGAGGCGTAACCCCTCGTAATTTTTTCAGTTGAGGCGGATCGGGTTTCTCTCCACTCATTTTCGGGCTGGTATCGGTGTTGACGAAATCCGTGCCGGTACATCTCCCAATCAAATCGCCCAATCATCCTGCTTGACCCAGTGAATCCTTAAGTTATACAAGTGGGCAAGCTTGCAATCGCTCTCCGAGGTGCGCTCTTGAGGACCATGTCGTCTATCGCTGTTGGGGCAGCCTTACTCTTCGTCTCCTTCTCTGCGCCAGTCGTTGCGCATCATGGATTTTCCGTGGAGTTCGATAAGGATCGTCCTCTCACGCTGACGGGGACCGTCACCAAAATGGAGTTCATGAATCCGCACATCTACTTCTACGTGGATGTAAAAGGGCAGGACGGCAAGGTCGTGAACTGGGCGTTCGAGGGTGGACCCCCGAACGTCATCTACCGACAGGGCTGGAGGAAAGACACGTTGAAACCGGGCGACGTGGTCACCGTGAAGGGCTTTCGTGCCAAGGACGGCACGCATCTCGCGGCCTGCTCAACCGTGAAACTTCCCGATGGCCGCGAAGTTTCCGCTGGGTCGGGAGGAGTCTCCCAGAATTCGTACGGCTCGGCGGGAGCTCCAGAGGAAAAGAAATAGTCAGGGAGCGACGAGGAATGAAAACGAGGCCGAGTGTTAGAATTGTTCGCCGCGCCCCAATCGTTTGCGCGGTGTGCCTGCTTCTTTCACTGCCTCTCTTCGTAGCGCGCGGCAGCCGCGCGGCGTCGCAAAATCCCCAGGCGGCTGCCCCGCCGGATTTCAACGGCGTGTGGTCCGCTCCGTTCACACCGGACATCTCCAAGGTCCTGGGCCATCAGCCGCCCTTCACGCCCTACGGAGCGGCCCGCTTTGCAAAAGAGGATGAAGTCGATGACCCGCTGACCAAGTGCCTGCCAATCGGACCGGCACGAGGAATTCAAGCAGGAATCATGCCTTTCCAGGTCGTGCAGACTCCCGCCGTGTTCGCCATTCTTTTCGAGAACCAGCACACCTTTCGCATTATTCACACGGATGGACGCAGCCACCCGAAGGATGTCGATCCAACCTGGTTCGGAGATTCCGTCGGCAAATGGGAAGGCGATACGCTGGTCGTGGACACGGTCGGGATCGATGCCCGGACCTGGCTGGATACTGCGGGACACGAGCACAGCGACCAGTTGCATCTGGTCGAACGCTTTCAAAAGGTGGACAATAACACCATCAAATGGACTGTGAGGTTCGAGGATCCCAAGTTTTTTACCGCGCCGTGGTCGATTACTCTGCCGATTACGCGCCAGAATACGGAGATCATGTCGTATTCCTGCGAGGAAAACGAAAAGGACCGGGCCCACCTGCGACGCACAAAAAAATAAAGCGGGGCGGCTTGCCGCCGCCGGGACTTCAGCGAGTTAGCGAATTCATATCGGAGCGCGAAATGAAAAGGAATCGAGTGAACTATTTGATCGCGGCCGCCGCCCTCCTGATGTTGGGAATCCCTGCCTGGGCGCATCACGGCAATGCCGCCTATGACGACAAGAATCCCATCACCATTACCGGCGTCGTTACGGAATTTGAGTGGGCCAATCCGCACGCCCAGATTTATCTGGACGTGAAGGACGATAAAGGCAAAACGGTGCACTGGAGCGTGGAGACCTACAGCCCCGGCAAGCTGGTGCGCGCCGGATGGGCCAAGGACAGCGTCAAGGTTGGAGATCGGGTTTCCATCAATCTCATTCCCGCGAAAAATGGTTCGCCGGTCGGATTTCTCCACAAACTCGTGCTTCCCGGCGGCAAAGAGTTGGGTTTACAGGAATTGGATAACTGACTCCCGCAAAAAATAGTTCAACCGGTTCGCCAGCGAACTCGAAGTGAAGCGCAGTGAATTGAATCGAAGTGAATGCGGAAATACGGTGCAAGGGAGAAGTTTCCGAATGCGAGAACGCATGAAGATCGTGGCCTGGGTTTTAACGCTTGCCGGGTTCGCGGCGTCGCCGGCCCTGCTGCGGGCTCAGATGCCTACTTCGCCATCGCCATCCGGAACGCCGAACGCCGACGCCAACGCCAACGCCAACGCTCCCGCTCCCGTCGATCCTCACGATTTATCCGGAATGTGGGAATTTTTCCTGGGGCTTCCCGGCCAGGGCATCTACGCGACGCCCAGTAAAACTCCGCCTCCCATGACGCCATGGGCAAAAGCCAGATACGATTTGGCGAAGCCGGGTTACGGCCCCAAAGCGCAGGCGGGCGGGAACGATCCAATCCTGAAATGCTATCCCGCCGGCATTCCGCGCATCTTGTTTTTCCCGCAGCCCTTTGAGATTTTTCAGTCTCCCGACCGAGTCTTCATGTTCTTCGAACGCGAACACGAGTGGCGGCAAATCTGGACCGACGGGCGAGGCCATCCCAAGGATCCCGAGCCCACCTGGATGGGAGACTCAATCGGCAAATGGGACGGGGACACTTTCGTCGTCGATACGGTCGGACTGACCGAAAGAAGCTGGCTCGATTTTTATGGCGACCCTCACAGCGATGACATTCACCTGGTCGAACGCTTCACACGCGTGGACCGCGATACTCTGACGCTGCAGCTCATCGTCGAGGATCCCAAGGCTTACACGGCGACATGGGTCGGCGACACGAAGACCTACAAATTGCTCAAGGGAAAGAAAGCCTATATGGAAGAGCTTCCCTGCATTCCGGACGAAGAGGACGCGTTTACCAAGCGGATTAGAATGCCGGCGGCGACGCCGCCCAAGAAGACTAAGTAGAACAGGCTTTCAGCCTGTTTGGTTTCCTCTTGATTTTCCCGTGCCTGCACATCAAAAGCGCCTGTTTTCTTTTCTCATCCACAATCTGGGAGCCCAAGATGCGTGTTCCGCGAAATTAATCGCCCCGTGAATTTCCGGAGCCGTCAGCGGTGAGGGGGAGGCGAAGCAGGGACGGCAACGTCCAGCCGCCGCAAAAGATCCTGCGCTTGCAAATCGCCGGGATCGACGCGCAGCGCGGTCTCCGCATCCGCACGCGCAGTCGCGCTTTGACCCTGCTGGTAGTGAAGCTCGCCGCGCATGGACCAGGCCGGCGCATAGCCGGGAGCTTCCATGATTTCGCGGTCCAGATATTCCAGGGCTCCATCCGGGTGATTCGTTTTCATGAGGATAGCCGCAAAGGTCACGATCATCGAGTCGTAGTTGACATTGTTTCTGCCACTCATGCTCAACGCCTTTTCCATCAACGCGCCGGCCCGCTGATCGTTGCCGCGCCGGAATTCCAGGGAAGCGTCCGATGCCAGCGCGTCCGGAGAGTCCGGATTGATGCGCAACGCGATCTGGTATTCGCGCGAGGCCAAATCCAGTTGATTGCGCGAGAAGTATTCGCCCGCGAGGTTGGAATGCATTTTTGCGTCGTCGGGCACTGCCCGCACCGCGGAAGAGTAAAGGGTAAAATTATCCTTCCAGTCCCGGTTTCGGACCATCGACCGCACCGAAAGGACCAGCACAATCGCGGCCAGCAGCTCCCAGGCCGGCATCTGTTTCCTCTGCCGAAGCCAATTCCAGCCTAGCGCCAGCAGAAGACAAAAACCAGCGGAAGGAAGATACGCCAGCCGCTCTCCCATGATCGTTCCCGTGGGCGTCAGTATATTTGCCGTTACCGCAAAGCCGGCGAAATAAATGCCGCCCGCTAGCAGCCATCCCGGCTCCCGCTTGCGCAAAGCCCACACCCAGGCGCCAGCGATTGCCGCGGCTGCGAGCGCCGCGGGCAGCGTGTGGCGCCAATCGCGGAAAACCGGAATCTGATTGAAGGAGTAATCGCACGAGAGCACCGCTGGATAAATTTGCAGCGCGATGTATTTCCACGCGACACGCAAGGCATTCAAAATTCTCCACCCGGCGGGAAGCTGCGCAAGGGGATTATCGGCCATGGCAATTTCCGCCGGCCCGAAACGCCCGCGGTGCACGCTCCATAGCAACCCGAGATAAACCAGCGCGAGCCCCGCGAGCAGCGCGTAGCGAACGCGCGGCTTCCATTTCCCGGTTGCATAATCGCCCAGCAGCACTAGGGGCAGAAATGCGACGGCCGATTCCTTCGACAACATCGCCAGCGCAAAGCAGGCCAGCGACGCGATCGGCCGGTCACGCAAATGCAGGATCCATCCCGCGAAGAGAAATCCCGCGGCCAAAAGCTCCGCGCGGCCCACGATCCAGGCCACAGCCTCGGTATGGATCGGATGCACGGCGTACAACAGCGCCGCGGCAAACGCCACGGTTTTGCCATCGGGGGAAGATCCCAACAAGCCCTGCAGCAGAATATAAAGCAGCCAGGTGGCGCCCGCGTGCAGCAGCAGATTAAGCAGGTGGTATGCGAGCGGTTCCGCGCCGCTCAGCGACCAATTTAGCGCCAGCGTGGCGAACGAGACGGGTCGAAACACGGCGCTGACCTGGTTCGGCGAGAACAGCCGGTGCAGGGAAGGATCGGTCACCTGCGGGTCGCGCATGATGTACAGTTCGTCATCCATGGCGAACTGGTTCACCAGCGTGTTTCCATAAACCAGCGCCACGGCAGCCAGCAGCAATCCGACGAGGAAACGATCCTTCATGCCAGTCCATCATGCGGTTGAAATGCGGCCAGCTCGCGGGGCTTATTTGCGGCATGTCGTCTTCTCGTTACTTCTCGGGACGCACAGGCGTCGGACGGTGCACTTTGGGACCGGCGAGGGCGTTCACAACCGCTAGCGCACGCCCGTAGCGGATGCGCGCGCTACGCTACTTCCGGCAGATCCGTCTTTACCACCAGGTGATAAACCCACATCATCAACGTCGTCCCGATTCCGATTCCCGTGATAGCCCACCAAACTTCCGCGGGGCGATGCAGGACTTCTCCGTAGTGATGCATCAGCCGCCCGCCGAGCCATCCCCCCACGAGCGAACCGATTCCAATGGGCACGAACGCGAATCCCATGTAAGTTCCCTGCTGGCCCGACGGAGCCAGGCGCGAAACGTATTCGTAATACCTGGGTGAAAGCACAATCTCCCCGATCGCCACCACGAAGATGGACAGCACCACGGCCCACACAGCGGCATGCGCTGCGACGATCAGCCAGCCGAGCGCGGAGATCAGCGTCCCGATCGTGATGGCCCGGAAAGCCGGAATTTTCTGGGTCAAATAGGTCGCTAGAAATTGCAGGCAAATCACGGTGGCGGCATCGGTGATCAGAATCAATTCCACGTCCGCGTGCGGATCGATGTACGCGTGAATGTAGATGGGCAGCACAATGTACTGCTGCCAGAACACAATCCAGTAGCCGGAAAAAATCAGCAGGAAGAGCATGAACCGCGGGTTGGAAAGAACAGTCAATAAATTCCGCGCCGTTTCCGCCAGGCTGGCGGCCTGGGCTTCGCCTGCGTGCCGCGGTTCCCTGAAAAACAGCAGCACCGCGAAAAACATCAGCAGAACACTCAGCGCGGAAACACGAAAAACGTTTTCAACTCCCAGGTGCCTGTGCGCCCACGACGCGACGTACGGCCCCGCCGCCCCGCCGATATTCACAAGCGTGTAGTAAATCGAATCCCCGATCGAGCGCACGTTTTCGCGCGACGCGCGGGCGGTCGTGCCCACGACGCTCGGCTTGACCATCGCGATGCCCAGTGCCGGAAGCACCAGAACAAACGCCACCAGGCCCGTCAGCGGCACCGCGCTTCGCACCGGCGCCATCCATGCGGCTCCCAGCGAACCCAGCAGAAAATACGCGCACGCTAAAATCAGATACGCGAGCGACAGTGCCCGCCGGAACCCCAGTCGGTCCGCTACCGCGCCTCCCAGAACCGCGAGGAACCAGACCATTCCGCCAAAAAGGCCCGCGAGCGAGCCGGTTTGCTCGACCGGAATGCTCAATGATTCGTGCAAGTAATTGGCCAGCGAGGAAAACGCGCCGTAGTAAGCCAGCCGCTCGAATATTTCGCTGATGTTCGCGACCCAGAAGGCCGGTTCGAAGCCATTGCGAATTTCCCGCAAGCGCTGGCTGATGCTCAAACTCAACTCCTATCCCTATTGGCTGTGCACAGAGCCAGCCGGGACGCGCGCGATTGTAATGGAAGCCTCCGCGCCGCGCTATAGAGCGCCAGATAACGCTCGATAACCTTAGATTAGGGTGCTGGATTTCTCCCTTCTATCTATCGCACCGTCGAAAACCGGCGAAGCACCGCTATTACCGCCGCGATGTTGAAGAAAATGAAACCGGCCAAAGCGGAAACGATGGGGGCGGTTGGAAGCTTGGGCGGGGTCTCGAAATTCGCTCGCATGGCCATGCCCATGGTGAGCAGTTCAATCACAAGGAAAGCGCATCCATACCATGCGAAGAAGCTGCGAAAATAGGCGAACGTTTCCGCGCGGCGCTCCGGCGCAAGCCAGTATTCCTTGTTCGGCAATCTGAGCTGGGCGTCCGGTTTCTTCGAAATCCGGGTGCCCACCCAGAATTCGACGACCAGGGCCGGCACAAGCACCACGGCGTAGACAATGAAAAATTGCGATTTGGTCATCCAGCCGTTCGGCATTCCGGAGGCCGCGAAGTGCGAGGCCATTCGAACCGGCAGCAGCGGAAAATCGTGCACGCACTGCGCGATCGCCGCGAGCAAAACCGCGAAAAATAGGCTCCTGGGTGCTTGTGTCCCGGACATTTTTTGTCTGTGATAAAGCCTACTAGGCAGAATCGCCAGGCACAAGAGAAGTTGCCCGGAAGCGCACCTCAGCTGCGTTTTTGGCTCAGGGTTGCCGCAAACAAAATCGCCAAGTAGCCTTCGAGCGCCCAGTTCCGAACCACGGGCGAGAAAATCCGGCCGGATCACCAACCTGCTGCGATCCAAATCTGATATTCTGCTGGTTCCCCTCGGGTGGGACTTTAGCCATGACGCTGCTGAAAACGATGGAACTCAGTCCAGAAACCAGTCCGGAATCCTCGCGATGGTGACGCTTCGCGCGATCCAGGATGCGCGGGAGCGCATCCGCGGCTCGATTGTGGTCACTCCCTTTGTGCACTCCGAAAAATTTTCGCAGCAGACGGGAAACTCGATTTTCCTGAAACTCGAAAATTTGCAGATGACCGGCGCCTTCAAGGAGCGCGGCGCGCTGAACAAAATCCTCCTGCTTTCGGAGGAAGAGCGCCGCCGTGGCGTGATTGCGGCTTCGGCCGGAAACCACGCGCAGGCGGTGGCCTACCATGCCACCAAGCGCGGCATCCGCGCGCAGATCTGCATGCCGCTGACGACCCCGCTGGTGAAAGTATCGGCCACGCGCGGCTATGGCGCGGAAGTCATTCTGGCGGGCGCCAATTACGATGAGGCCTGCGAGGAGGCCGTTCGCCGTTCCAAACAGTTCGGCCTCACGTTCATTCATCCGTTTGACGACGAAGCGGTGATCGCGGGACAGGGAACGCTGGGGCTCGAAATGCTCGAACAGCACGCCGACCTCGACGCGCTGGTGATTCCCGTGGGCGGCGGCGGATTAATTGCCGGCGTGGCCTGCGCGGTCAAGGAAACCAATCCAAAAATTAGAATGATCGGCGTGCAATCCTCCAGGCTCGCTTCGATGAAAGCGGCGCTCGACAAACACGAGATCGTTACTCTGCCAGCGAATAAAACGATTGCGGATGGCATCGCCGTGCGCTCGGCGGGCACGCTCACGTTTCCGCTCGTTCAGAAATACGTGGACGAAATCGTGACCGTGGATGAGGAAGAAATCGCCAGCGCCATTTTGCAGCTGCTTGAAAAAGAAAAGATGCTCGCCGAGGGAGCGGGAGCGGCGGCCACCGCGGCGGTCCTGAATTGCAAAACTCCCAATCACGGAAAGACGCTCGGTGTCCTGGTCAGCGCCGGAAATATCGATGTCTCCCTCCTCTCGCTGATTATCCGCCGGGGACTGGTTAAGGACGGCCGCCTGGTCCGCCTGCGAATTCATCTGCCCGATCACCCCGGCGCCCTGCAGAAACTGGCCGGCGTGATTGCCGAACAGAAAGCCAACATCGTGGAAACCATGTACGATCGCGCCTATTACGGAGTCGTGCTGGGCGACGCCGTCATCGACATCACCATGGAGACGCGCGGGCCCGAACACGTCGCGGACCTGACCGCGGCGCTCGAGGCTTCGGGCTATTCCTTCGAGCGCGTACAATAAGAAGTGGATCGAGAAGATGTGGATTGCGGTGTCTTGCGGTGAGCCCGTCCGCCGCGGGAATCCATGCCGCAAAATCCGTGGCGGATTTGAACACCCCGGATCGATCCGTCATTACCGAAAAAATAAGGACGAAGGCCGCAATGAATCCCAATCCGCTCTCCTACCTGCACGATCAACTCGCCGACTTGGACGCCCGCGGCCTGCATTTCCGCCTGCGCGTGCTGCGCGGCGAGCAAAAACCCATCGCTGATTTCGACGGGAAAGGAGTCATCAATCTCAGCTCCAATAATTACCTCGGCCTGACCACCAACAGGGCTCTTCGCCGGTCCGCCATCGAGGCGATCCGCACGCACGGCGTCGGCGCGGGAGCGGTGCGCACCATCGCCGGAACCATGGACCTGCACGTGGCGCTCGAGGAGCAAATTGCAAAGTTCAAAGGAACGGAAGCGTGCGTCGTGTTCCAATCGGGCTTCACGGCAAACGCGGGCACCATCGCCGCCATTCTTAGCAAGGACGATTTGATCCTTTCCGACGAGCTGAATCACGCTTCCATCATCGACGGTTGCCGCCTTTCGCGCGCCACGATCAAGGTGTTCAAGCACCGGGACATTGCCGATTGCCAGCGGCTATGCAGGGAAACGGAAAACTGGCCGGGACACAAGCTGTTGATCACCGACGGCGTTTTCTCAATGGATGGCGACATCGCCCCGCTCGCGGAATTGTGCGGCCTCGCTGAAAGATTCAACTGCATCATGATGGTGGACGACGCGCATTCTTCCGGCGTGCTGGGCCGCAACGGGCGCGGCACGGTAGACCATCTCGGCTGCCACGGCCGCGTGCACATCCAGGTGGGTACGCTCAGCAAGGCCATCGGCGCGATGGGCGGCTACGTTTGCGGTTCGCGCGAGCTCATCGATTTCTTGTGCCACCGCGCTCGTCCGTTCCTTTACTCGACCGGGCATCCGCCCTCCGTGATCGCCGCATGCCAAGCGGCGTTTACGCTGCTCGATTCCGCGGACGGCGGGAAGCTGATCGCGAAACTATGGTCCAACACGAAATTCTTTCAGCGGCGCCTGAAAAAGGCGGGCTTCTCCACCGGGACGACCGAGACGCCCATTACTCCGATCCACGTGGGAGAGGGCGCCAAAGCGTTTGAATTCTCGCGCCGACTGTACGACGCCGGGGTGTACATTCCTGCTGTTGGGTTTCCGACTGTCCCGGAAGGGAAGGCGCGACTGCGGGCCATGGTTTCCGCGACGCACAAACGCGCAGACCTGGAACGCGCCTGCGAAACTATTTCGCAAACAGGCCGTGCTTTGGGCCTGGTCTAGTTTCTTTTTTCGGTTTTCGCGCGCCGTTCCGCCCCCGAATGGAAAACAGTTTTCCTTTATCGAAACTGCGTAATGGTCCAGAAATGACCCCGCCTCGGCTTTGAGTCGAAACCGCTCGGACCCCTAAAAATTTAATAAATAGGTAGTTATCCGATGGCGGCCGAATTGCACCTTCGGTTTGGATAATTCGGGCGTCAAGAATCGGGGGACGACACTCGCAAGGGAACACAACCAACGTCAAGGAGGCAATTCAAAATGAAGCGTGCGCTTTCATTGTTTGCCGTGGGAATGTTGGGGACGTGGGCAACACTCGCATACGCAGAGCCCTCTGGCCAAACCGCCGTTTCAACGCAGTTGCAGGCCGCCGTGAATAACAAAACGCAGAATTCCGGCAACGCCGCGGCCGCGACATCAGGTTCGTCGCCGTCAGCGGCGTCGACATCGAGAATGACGGCCAAGGAAGGCAGCGGTTCCGTGAGTATTCCCACCGGCACCAGGATCGACGCTACGCTGGCCACTTCGCTTGACGCCAAACGCAGCAAACCCGGCGACGACGTGGAAGTGCGCACCGAGGAAGACATCAAGCAGGACGGCAAGGTGGTGCTGAAACGCGGAGCGCATCTTGTCGGACACGTGACACAGGCGCGAGCGCGGGCCGGCGGGCAGACTCAATCCCAGCTCGGCATCGCGTTCGATCATGCCATTCTGAAAGACGGCCAGGAAGTGCCCTTTAGCGCGGAGATTGAGGCGGTGGCATCCGCGCAATCCGCGATGATGGCTTCATCAGCCGACGCAGGAAGTCAAATGGATACGGCGGGCTCGATGGGCACCGCACGAGGACCGGCACGGAGCGGAGATGGACTCGCGGGCGGGATTGTTTCGAACGCGAGCTCGACGGTAGGCGCGACGACCGGCGCCATGGTGAACACAGCCACGTCCGTTCCCGTCTCTACCGGCGGAACGCTCGGCTCGATCTTTCGCTCCTCGGGAGCCGTGGGAGGGCTGAACTCGAGGGGCCGGCTGTCTTCAAACAGTAGTGGCGTATTCGGTCTGGAAGGGCTTTCGATCGACTCCGCAGCCTCGAGCGCCACGCAAGGATCGTTGATCGTTTCCGGTACAAAAAACGTCCACCTGGACAGCGGCACGCAGCTCTTGCTGCGAACGGCCAGCCAGGCTCAATAAAACGTAAGCGCTACAAGTAGGACAGCTTCAGCCTGTCAGTTTGGATGCTTGTGGGACACAAATCTAAACCGACAGGCTGAAGGCCAGTCCTACCCTGACCCTCGGTACAGAGGCTCTTTGCTCACGCTTGCGATGCGATTTACAGGTCTTAAATCGCGCTCTGTGCTAGCTTTGGACGTGTCGTTCGGACGCCCCACGGGGAAAACCGCAGCAGGGGTGGTGTGCACCCGTAAGTTGATGCTAAGTCACTGGCGAATCATGGTTCGATTTCGATCGATCTGGCCAATTTGCGTTGTTTTCCTCTGCGCCGCGCTGGCGGGCTGCCGCGGCGCAACGCAATTCGGTTCAGGTGTGGTCAACAACGGGAACTCCTCGGTGGTCCTAGCCATGACCGATACGCCACCGTCCAACGTAAGCATTCTTTCGGCCGAGGTAACGCTCACCGGGGCGACATTGATGCCGGGCAATGTTTCTCTATTTTCCGGATCGACGACCGTGGAGTTGACGCGCCTTCAAACCGACATCGCGTATCTGGCCACAGCGACGAATATCCCCTCGGGAAATTACACGTCGCTGGTTCTGACGTTCGCAAATCCGATGCTCACGATTGAAAACGACACGCCATCGCTCATTGTTTCGGGGACCGCGTGCGCCGTGGGCGCCATCTGCACGATATCGCCAACGGCCACGGCAAATCTGTCCACGTCGATTCCTCTATCGTCATTCACGATCGGTTCGTCGTCCGCCGCGGGGCTCCTGATCGACGTCAACTTGGACAATTTGCTGAGTGCCACCCTGGGAGCGGACTTCAACGCCGGAACCTCCGTGAGTTCCTTCACGCCCGCGGGTATCGGAGCGCCCCCGGTGGGCGCGGAAGACGTCGTGGGTCAAATTGGAAACATCAACGCAACGAGCAATACGTTTACGCTGACGAACGCCACGGGATCGTATTCCCTGAAAGCGGACGGTACGTCCACTTATTTTCAGTTTCCCGGCGGCGTGTGCTCAGCCCCGGGGTTCGGATGCCTGCGGAACAATCAAATCGCCAGCGTGGACATCGCCATTCAGTCCGACGGAATGATTCTTGCCCGCAACATTCTGTTCGAGGATGCCGACGGCAGCGACGCGGAAGTCGAGGGCATGATTGCCGCCACGAACGCGGGCTCGCAACAATTCGACATGGTGATTCAGACGATGTCCGCGCCGGTCTCAGGATTGACCATCGGCCAGCACGTCACGGTGCAGTATTCGGCAACCTTGCCGACACCCTTCGATGTCGATTTCCTTCATGTGGACCATACAAGCGTGGATACCTCGTCGTTCACCGCTTCTTTTGTGGGGCCCGCGGACCTGGTTGCGGGCCAACAGGTTTCGATCCGGAGAAATAGCGGCTCGTCAGGCAGCTTGAATCTGGCCGATCGGGTTCGCCTGCGGTCGTCCCGGATTACCGCGACCGTGCAGTCGGTGGGGTCCTCGCTCATTAATCTCACGAACTTGCCTTCGCTGTTTTTTGGGCACGGGGGAGTGACCCAGATCATCGCGCAGACATCCGTGATTCCGGCGACGATTTACTATGAGATTAACACGTCCATTAATGCTACAACCGATATAACCAACGATGTTGTCTCCGTGCGTGGCCCGCTGTTCAATACCGGCGGCATCAATCGCACCTTGCTCACGACTAAGGTAGTTTTAAAACCTTAGAAGCCCTCTCATAAATGGGTTTGTGGGCCGCGGCTTGGAGGATCAGAAAGGTAAGAGAGATTCCTCGCTCCGCTCGGTTCACCGAGAACGTTCGCCGTGAACGGAATGACAAAAGGTTGGGATGACTTTTTCCGCAGCCTGTTTTAGCCGCGACATCAGAGCGTGCGCCAATCCGAGCCTTTAGGCCCTGGCGTTGCAAGGTCGCGTGCCGAGATAGCATGTATGAGATGGCTTGATAGCTTCTAAACGTGCCGCTTGCGGCGCCGCCGATCCGGAAATCATTTACGCCGGCAGCGGCGAGCCCTCCACCTTGGATATTCGATAGAAACCCATCAGGACGGCTCCCGTTCCCCAAAGCAGGACGACCAGCCAGACCAGCCCTCCCAGAATTGGAACCAGTCCCAGCACGCGGATAATCAACAGGCCCACCGCCATTCGGCCGATCGCCGCGCCGACGGCCGCGGGCGGCTCGCCCATAATTCGGTTCCCGAGCCATGCGCCCACAAACACCTGCGCGACATAAACCACCGGCGCGTAAGCCAGCGCTCCCGCCACTCCCGCGTCCACGCCGACAAACAGCAAAAGCACTCCGAAAACCAGCAGGATCGCCGCCGTGATCAGCGCCAGCGCCCCGATTCCGATGGGCACTCCAATGCTGGCCGCCGCACGCAACGTCACACGGAAAAACCCGGGGAAAATAATGAGCAGCAAAAGTCCGACGCCCACCGCCACCGCATAACCGAAAATCGCGCGTACCGCGATGCGGCCTGTTGACCGCCTCGTCTGACGCGCAGACTGGGTGATCTCCGTTTGAATCGGGCTGGCCAGTTTGGCGCCCGCTTCGACCACAGGTTGTTGAGGTCCCTCGAACGTGGCGGGCCCGTGAATTTCGGCGGTCGACTCCACGTCCAGGCTTCCGCCGCGTATCCACGCTTTCCCGCCAATCACGCCGCCGAGTTCAGTCCGGGCGATCATGCCCAGCAGATCGCGCTGGATCTTGCCGTCCAGGTCCGCTTCCGCCGCGAACGCGATCATTCCCCCGCCGACGGTTGATTTGGAAATCAGGTCGAGAGTATTTGCAAATGCTGTGACATTCTTGCCGATGTTTCCCTGCAGGATCGCCGTGCGCGAGAAGACACGCACGTTTCCATCCACGTTGCCGTCAATCACGGTTTCCCCGGCAAATGCAATGACGTCGCCCGTGACGTGCCCGGTCACATTGAGGCTGCGAGTGAAGGCGATGACGTCGCCCTCCACCGTGCCGTCTATCCTAACGGACTGTCCGGTGGCGACCAGATCGTTGTGAACCACGTCGCCTGCGGGAACCAGAATTGATCGCCCGCGCCGCACTTCCGCCGCCGAGGCTTGCTGCGGCAGCGCCAGCGCGAGTAGCAACCCCGACATGACCACTGCAATCGCCACGGAACGGCGCAGCCGGCGACGGATCCAGACGACGGCGATGATTGCCGCGATGGCCACCAGAATTAGGGCCCCGATCTGCATTGCGTCCATCATGTCGCTCCATCCTTCCCAAAAAGCTCCGCTGAACACAATCATGCTGAATACATCCGTGCCGCCGAAACCCGCATTGCTCAACTGATCGAACCAGGGCCCGATGCCGTAGATCCAGAACCAGTACGCCGACACGGCGAAAGCTGTGAACGCCAGCGCCCAAGCCCAGGACGGCAAACTCGCATGCTGCCCGCCAATCAGGCGCGCGGGAACGGGTTCGGTGTCCTCGGCCAGGGCGTTCGAAAGCAAGACCGTTTCATGTTTAAGCGCGGAAAGCAGCTCACGGCACGATGCGCACTCTTTCAGGTGAGCTTCGAACTCGCGGGAGCGCGCTTCGTCCAGCTGCCCTTCCAGATAAAGCAGGCACGCCATTTCGTCAAAATGAATCACCGGGCGCCTCCCGCGGCGAGGCTCGCGCCGCCTTGCCCTTCGAGGATCTCGCGCAACTGGTGGCGCGCGCGCAACAGCACCACGCCCACAAATGTGCGGCGAACTCCGAGCGTTGCGGCGATATCTTCGTAGCTCATGTCCGAGTAATAGCGCAGCACCAGGGCCATGCGGGAACGCGGTGGCAACTGGTCCAGCGCGCGGCGCACCTCTTGACCCGTGCGGCGTTCGATAAGTTGCTCGAGCTGGCCGGGATCGGGATGCGCGAGGGGAATGTTGTCGACCTCGCCCGTCTCCAGCCCCTGCCGCGATTTTCTCCGGCGCAGCAGGTCCCAGCAATGATTCGCCGCTACCGTGTATAGCCAGGCGCTGAACGGGCGGTTCGAGTCATACTGCGAAAGCTTCTGGCGGACTTTGACGAAAATATCCATGGTGGCGTCTTCGGCGTCCTCGCGAGTGGGCATGGCCCGCCGGCAGAATCGAAAAATCGCCGGCGCGTACTGGCGATAAATCTCGCCCCAAGCCTCCGCATTGCCGGACTTAGCTTGCGCGATACGCTCCTGCGCGACGGCCTGTTCGGCGGGGCTCATGGCCTCGGGATGTCTCCTGGCATCCATTGAGTACTACGCGGCAATGGCATCGAATATTTCATGGGTGAAACGCCGAGAATGGGCCGCGCGTCCGATGTTGCGGCGCGTTTTAGCGGCACAGGCTTCAGGCCGCCGGGTTTAAACTTTCGCCACCACACACCCAAACCGGAAAGGTGGAAGCCTGTCCTGCCGGACAAGGTCGAAGCTGTCCTAGCGGACAAGGAGCACTGTATCAGAGTCGAAGTTGTCCGGGGGAAGGCGCTTCGGGTGTAAACTTTCAGGCCGGGAATCCCGCGGTGGGATGAACGATTCGGCAAAATATGAAATGGGTCTGCGCAATTCTTCGCGCGTGCGCGGCAGGCTGCGGACTCGAAACGGGAGGAAAAATGTTGGGTGATGCTCGCGTGCGGAATGGAAGGGCCGGCATTTTTGTGCTGGTAGTTTTGCTAGCAGGGTATGGGGCCGTGGGGGCGCTGGCCCAGTCGAAGCCCGAGAGCAAGAACATGGCTCTCGTCGGCTACAACGATTTGCAGGGGCGCAGCGCTTATCAGCCGACGATCCATCATCAGGGCAATCGCTGGATCGCGTATATCGGGCACCACGGGGGCTCGGCTCTGAATCCTCTGACGGGTCAAGTGGAACCGAACGGCACTTCCATCGTGGACGTGACCGATCCCAAGAATCCTAAATATCTCGCGCACATTCCGGGTGACCCGCGCGTCCCCGGGCCGGGCGAAACCGGCGGAGCGCAGATGGCGCGGGTGTGCAACGGCAGCGACTTGCCTCGCGCGGATAAGAATAAAGTGTATTTGCTGCGCACGCGCGGGACTGCTGCCCACGAAATTTGGGACGTGACCGATCCCGCGAAACCCAGCCTGCTGACAACCGTCGAAAGCGGCCTGCGCGATACCCACAAAAGCTGGTGGGAATGCGATACGGGCATGGCCTTCCTGGTTTCCGGAGCGCCCAGCTGGCGCGCCAAACGCATGGGGCAAGTCTACGATTTGTCCGATCCCTCCGAGCCGCAATTCATTCGCAATTACGGCCTCCCCGGCCAGCAGCCCGACGCAACCGGCCCGGTGCCATCCGACATGCACGGCGTGATCTCCACCGGCCCGACGGGTAATCGCGTTTACGCGGGCTACGGAACGACGAAGAACGGGATCATCGAAATTCTGGACCGCGACAAACTCATCCACGGACCGAAGGAGCCGACCGACGCGAACCTCGAATCGCCCATGGTCGCGCGGCTCGATCTGCCTCCCGATGTGGGCGCCCACACCACTTTCCCCATGATTGGAGTGGACGTGCCGAACCTTGACAAGTACGGTCCGGCGATCAGCAAGCGGGACTTCCTGGTGATCGTCGGCGAAACCACCGACAACGAATGCCAGGCTATGGAACAGATGATGCACATCTTCGACATTACCGATGAAAAGAGAATCTTCGGCATTTCCACTTATTACGTGCCCGAGCCCAGCGGAAACTTCTGCAGCCGGGGCGGGCGCTTCGGCACGCACTCAACGAACGAAAGCATGACGCCGGTCTTTTACAAGCGCATCGTTTTCGTGGCCTACTTCAACGCGGGCGTGCGCGCCGTCGATGTTCGCGATCCCTACAACCCGAGGGAAATCGGCTACTATATTCCGGCGATCACCGACAAAACCGACAAGCGCTGCGTCGGCACGGGCGACGCCGCGAAGTGCAAAGTAGCTATCCAAACCAACAACGTGGAAGTGGACGACCGCGGCTATATCTACATCGTTGATCGCGCCAACACGGGGATGCACATCCTGCAGTTGACGGGCGACGCACGCAAAATCGAGAACCTGCCGTAAGCTTGCGGACAAAGTCGCCCCACGCGTTTGTCATTCCGTTCACGGCGAACGTTCTCGGTGAACCGAGCGGAGCGAGGAATCTATCTTTCTTTTCTGATCGTCAACCCCAGGAGAGATTCCTCGCTCCGTTCGGAATGACACTATCCAGTACTTTTTCCGCAGCCCCTGAAGCCTGTCCTACCAATTCCTTCTGTTTCCGGGGCTGCTAGGTTAGACTGGAAGCTTCCGAGCCTCCCGTTTAGGTTCGTTGTGTCCCCCGTGACCAGAACAATGACTGAAAAACTTCCTTCGGTAGTGATTGTTGGCCGGCCCAATGTCGGCAAATCCACGATTTTCAACCGTCTGACGGCATCGCGGCGCTCGATCGTCACCGACGAGCCGGGAATCACGCGCGACCGCATCTACGGGATTGCGAATTGGCAAGGGCGCGCGTTCGAAGTGGTCGACACGGGCGGAATCGTGCCGGACGACAAGGCCGCCATTCCGCGAGAGATTCTCCGCCAGGCGCAAGTCGCCATCGAGGGCGCGTCGCAGCTGTTGCTGGTGGTGGATGTGCGCGCGGCGCTTACGCCGCGCGATGCGGAGCTGGCGTGCCTGCTGAGGCGCACCGGCAAGCCCCTGGCGATACTTGCCAACAAAGTGGATACGCAGATGCAGGAATCCCTGGCGGCGCCGTTTTACGAGCTTTCGAACGATGTATTTCCGGTATCGGCGGAACACGGCTACGGATTTGACAACTTGCTCGATGCGCTCACGTCGCATCTAGGCCCCGCCGAGCCCCCGGGGGAACAGGCGCCCGCCGACGAGAAGGAAACCGCCGGGAAGCAAATCAACGTGGCGATCATCGGGCGTCCCAACGTCGGAAAATCGACAATGCTCAATCGCCTCGCGGGCGAGGAACGTTCCATCGTCTCGGATATTCCCGGCACGACGCGAGATGCCGTGGACACGCTGGTGCAGCGCGGCGGCCAGACTTACCGCTTCGTGGATACGGCGGGCATTCGCCGCAAGGGCAAGACGAATCTGGTGGCCGAAAAAATGAGCGTGATGATGGCGCGACGCCACCTGGAACAGGCCGATGTGGCGCTGCTGATTGTCGACGCCAGCCTGGGCGTGACGGCCGGCGACGCGAACATCGCGGGGTACGCCGAGGAGTCCGGGCGCTCGGTGATCATCGTGATGAATAAGTGGGACCTGGCGCTGGAAGCGGCGGCGGAAAAGGCCGCGCGCGAGCTGGAGCATCAGGAAACGAAACCGCATGTAGTGGAAGCGCGCGGCCGCAAGCACACTTCGGTGCTGCGCAAGAAAGCCGTGACCGGAAGAGTGGATCCCGCGCAGCTGGTGAACGACTATGAACAGATTGTGCGCACGCGGTTCAAGTTTCTCGATTACGCCCCGATTGTTTTTGTCTCCGCAAAGACCGGCGAGCGCACGGAAAAATTATTCGACCTGATTGACCGCGTGGCCGCCGCGCGCCGCCGGCGCATCTCGACCGGCGAGCTGAACCGCTGGGTTTCGGAAGTCGATCTGGACCGGGGAACATCGCCCGCCGCGCGCCGCGTGAAAATTTACTACGTGACGCAGGCATCGACTTCGCCGCCGACGTTTATTTTATTCACCAATCAATCTAAGAGGCTGCATTTCAGCTACGAGCGCTTTCTGGAAAATCTGTTGCGCAAAAGTTTTGATTTCATCGGCACGCCCATTCGATTTCTGCAGCGCCTGAAGGAAAGACGCGAGCGGGGTGCCCGTCCGTCCAGCCGGACAAGAACAGCGACGTAGGCGGCGATACTTCGTAGAACGAAGCAGGACATGCTTCAAGCCTGTTCGGTTTTCCTGCGGCGCGGCCGAAATGCAAACAGGCTGAAGGCCTGTTCGACTCTTCTCGGCGTTGACACGCGCCAGAATCGGTTTAGGATTATGCGTGAGCGGTGCGAGGCTCATTGGCGATGGAAGGCATCGAAGGAAACGGACATTCCGAAACGGCGATTCCGGGCAAAAGCTTGTTCCGGATCGGCGAAGTCAGCCGCGTGACTTCCACGAAGCCGTTCGTGCTGCGCTATTGGGAGACGGAATTCCCGACGCTCCAGCCCGTCAAGAGCCCCAAGGGCCACCGGCTGTACCGCCGCGAAGACATTGAAACCGTCTTCACGATCAAGCGGCTGCTTTACGACGAAGGTTTTACGATCGCCGGCGCGCGGCGACATTTGCGGGACCAGGTGGAGAGCGTGCATGAGGGACCGGACGCCCGCAATGCCGCGGTAAACAACGGCACGGACGGCGGCGCATTGAACGCGATGTCCGTCGAACCACGGCGAGAATCCGCAGCCCCGGCGCGGTCCGCGCACTTGGCGACCCTGGACCGGAAGACGCTGCTGGACCTGCGTGAGTCGCTCGTCTCCTTGTTGACGCTTCTGGAATCCGAATGATACGCTGGCGGGGTTGTAGCCCGCGTCTTTAGACGCGGTGTTTTCCCTCCCGCGTGAGAAAAACTCCGCTTCTTCATAGGCGGGCTACAGCATAGTTATAGCGATCGGTCGGGACGTAGCGCAGCCTGGTAGCGCGCACGCTTGGGGTGCGTGAGGTCGCTGGTTCAAATCCAGTCGTCCCGACCATTTCTCTTGGTTTCCTCTTCGGGCCTGCCAGCTCTCTCCCATAGCAAATCAGGAAACCGCTTCTGGCCGCGCGTTGTTGGAGCGGGGCGCTTGCTGCTAAAATGAACCTGCGGGTGGGATAGGCTCGACCGGCCGTTATCGGACTCATCGGGTTTGGTTAACCATCTGATTTCCGCGAATGGACGCGGTTTCCCGGCACATTGCTCAGCGCGTCAACAGGCTCCAGCCTGTTTGCCGTTTCGAGCCAGGACGAAGCAAAACCAAACAGGCTAAAGCCTGTTCGACTGGGTTCCATGGCACACATTTTGATTACCAACGACGACGGCATTCAGGCGGAGGGGTTGCGCGCGCTCGTCGAGGCGGTTCAAGGATTGGGGACGATCAGCGTGGTCGCGCCAAGCCATGAGCGCAGCGCGTCGGCGCAGTCGCTGACTTTGCGCCAGCCCATATTTTGGGACCAGGTGGCGGAGCGCGAATGGGCCGTGGAAGGCACCCCGGCGGACGCGGTGATCCTGGCGCTCAATAAATTGCTGCCTAACCGGCCAGACCTGGTGATTTCGGGAGTGAATCGCGGCGGGAACCTTGGCGAGAACATTTTCTATTCCGGGACAGTCGGCGCGGCGATGGAAGCGGCGATCAATCATATCTCTGCGATTGCCGTGTCCGTGGCGCACAAGGGCCGAGGGTTTCGCTTTGAGCAGGCCGCAAAATTCGCACGGGATCTGGCGCAGCTGACGCTGGCCGAGGGCCTGCCGCAGGATGTTCTTCTGAACGTGAACGTGCCGCTGGTCTGGAACGGCAGCGTGCGCGCCACTCGGCAGTCCAAGAAGGTGACGCGCAACGTGTTGCAGGAAGGCACTGACCCGCGCGGGCGCAGCTTCTATTGGCTCCTCGAGCAGGAGCACATCGAAGGGATCGATCCGCAAAGCGACTACGCGGCGATTTTCGACGGCGCCGCTTCCATCACGCCGTTGCATCTGGACCGAACGCATGAGAGCTCACTCCATCATTTGTCGCAGTGGGCCGCCAAGTTGGAAACGGCTGGGGAAAGCGCGGAACCGATTCCGGCGGCCCGCCCCGCTTCCAAATAACGGCTGGCACGACGGGCCTGAGCCTGCCGGTTTGATTTTGAGGCGGCCGAACATTTGAACCAGATAGGCTGATGCCTGTCCTACCGCGGTCCGATTCAAGTCTTAATTCTCTTCGGTCGATATTGTTGAGCGAGTAGCGTGTCCCACGCTTGGGCTCACGATTCGGCTGTCGACTTGGCTCTCGACTCTTTGCATGAACGAACCAAAGGAACATGAATGAAGCAGCGGATACTCGTGGTCGACGACGATGCAGAGTTTCGCGAACTCCTGAAGCACTGTAAGCGTCAGAGCAACGACATGGTTGACAGTCGCGGGTAGAGGTTGTGCGTGGCCCAGGCTGTAGGGGTGAGTTGGGCGAGACGATGGATGGGCGTGTCGGCGAGACCGGGGAGGAGCGCGGCCAAGTAATCGCGCACGGGGAGGTTGATGCGTCGGCAGGTTTCGACGACCGTGAGGATGGCGGCGACTTTGGGTCCGGCTTGCTGACTGCCGATGTGGATCCAGTTTTTACGACCGAGCGCCACGGGTCGCATAGAGTTTTCGGCGAGGTTGTTGCTGAGCTCGAGTTCCGGGTATTCCAGGAAGCGTGTGAGTTTCGGCCAAAGTGACAGGGTGTAGTTCGCGGCTTTAGCCAGGGCGCTGGCAGGCAATGACGTGGCACGTGCGGTGGTAACTGCGGCTTTGATCTCCTCGAGTAGCGCGGGAGCTTTCGTGCTGCGTAGGGTGTGGCGCGCGGCATGGTCCAGGTTCGCCATGCGCGCTTCGGCATCGATGGCAAACAACCTATCGATGAGCCTGACCATGCGCGCCGCCTCTGCATCTAGAGGATGCAACTTCATCGCTTCCACGAATTTTCGCCTGGCGTGCGACCAACAGCACGCGTGCACCATCTTCGGTCCGCCCACCGAATCGTAAACGGCATATCCATCGCTTTGCAAAAGACCATCGAAATTCCCGAGAAAATGTTTCGGGCCCTCGCGCCCACGCCCCATGCGGAAGTCGAATACCACCGCCCCATGCGGCTGCCCGTATTGCCATAGATACGCCAGATGGTTGCTGCCATTTCCATCGTGCATCTGCACGCCGACCGGCGTTTCATCGGCTTGCAGGTAACTTCCGCGAAGTAACTCCTGCCGCACCGCCTGGGCGAGAGGCACCAGCAATTCGCCCACCCGCATCACCCAGCCATCGAGCGTCTGGCGGCTCAGTTCCACGCCGCTGTCGCGCTCCAGCATCGCGCTTTGCCGGTACAACGGACAGTGATCCGCGTATTTGCCGACCACGGTGTCAATCACCACGCGGTTGCTCACTAAACCCTTCTCGATAATCCGTTGCGGCAGTGGCGCCGCCTGCACGCCACGCTCTTCGCAACTCTTGCAAGCGCGCTTCTCGCGCTGGGTCACCACCACGAAATACTTGGCCGGCTCGACATCCAACTGCTCGCTCTCTTCGTAGCCGATCACCGTGGTTTCGCGGCCGCAACCGCCGCACACGCACTGCTCGGCCGTACAAGCGATCACCCGCTCGACCCGTGGCAGGTCCGCCGGCAGCGCTTGGCGGCCCGGATGTCGAGCAACCTTTTTCTCCACCGCTCGCGCAGGCAACGGTCCGCGCGCACTCTCCGCTTGCACCTCGGCGGTGCTCATTCCCGGTTCCCATTCCAGCAATTCCAACTGCTCGTTGCTCAGCTTCTCGCTGCCCGGACCATACTTCTGGATGCGCTGCAGCCGCAGGCGCTCTTCCAGGACCTGGATCTTTAGTTCCGCATATTGCAACTTGTTCTGATAAGTCTTTAGCGCCAGGAACTTCTCGCTCACCGTGGCAAACAACGCTTCGGGCAACTCGCTCTTTAATTGTTTGAGAAGTTCGTCGAAGGGAGGCTCGGAAGGGTTCGCACTCACGATAACTTACTAAATAACACGCTGATTACCACTCTGCAATCATATTCTCGCGGCTTACCGTAAAATTTCTGTAACAACTTTATGCCGCGGGTTCCCCAGCAGCTTCCCGCCGGTACCACCGCCGCCGTTTTGCCTGCCGCAGATCAATCCCGCCCAACAGCAGCGCCAACTCTTCGTGGCTCAGCTGCACCTTGCTCTGCTCGCCGCTAACCTCCGGCCAGCGAAATTTCCCCTTCTCCAATCTTTTCGCGCACACCCATAACCCACTTCCATCCCAGAACAGCAGCTTCACCCGATTGCGCTGCCCGTTGCAAAACAGAAATACATGACCACTCAACGGCTCGCTCTGCAAGCGGTCACGCACCAATCCAAACAATCCGTCGAATCCCTTGCGCATGTCCGTTGCTCCTACCGCCAGATACATCCGCGTCGCCGCTCCCAGTCCAAACACGGCTTACCCCTGTTCCAACACGGCCAGCAAGCGCTCCAGCGTCGTCGCATCAAACCCCGCAGAGACTTCCACTCGCCGCCCTCGCGCCAGGACCACTGCCAGCCTGCCGATGCTCCCCGTTCCCGCTAATTCCACCGCCACCAGCCTGCCGCTCGTCGCCTCTGTCTCGGCAGGCACTTGGAGTGCTCCCCGTCGATGGCCGACGAACCTGCCCCGCTGCTGTCGCCGTCTCTTCCGCCAGAAATCCAGCGTCGCCACCGCTACCTCATGCTTCTGGCAAAATTCCCGCCGCCGCATCCCGCTGGACTCAAACGCGTCCAACAGCTGCTCTACCTCGCCCCGCCTCCGTCGTTGCTGAACTCTCCCATTCCCTTGTTTTTCTCTCATCCCTCCACTTCAGCACGACTCGTTCTCGGAAAATAGGTGCGTTCCTCTGACGCATACGAAGCACTGGCTTGAATCCGAGGGGCACGAAGCGATCCTTGCGGCGACCCTGGAAGATGGCTTCGTGGGGATCGCGGCGGAGCCGCGGCCCGATGTGGTTCTTCTGGATATTCACCTGGGGAAAAAGAATGGCCTGACACTCGTGCATTGGGCTCGCAAACAAAGGCATCTCGCGCACACGCCGATTGCGGCGGTAACCGGCCTGGCTTCCTTCAAGGATCTGAAGAGCATTGGCGAAGCCGGCTGCAACACCTGCTTTACGAAGCCGATAGATCTCCCAGCGCTACGCGAGTATCTGGCGGGTTTGAACGCCCATAGCGTGAGTTCTAAAGTCTCCCGGTAGGACGGGCTTCCGTGTGTCGGTTTAAATTTGAGGCGGTCAAACATTTAATCCTGACAGGCGGAAAAGCCTGAGTGACAATCGCCGGATCTTTTTCCGAATCTTTGTGGGGTGTGTGTAGCATACGGTAGGACACCATAGGGTACGGCTTTCGTAGCTGCGGAAAGTCTAATTTACAAAACGCGGGTGGCTGCCCGGGGGAGCTTGGATTTGCCGTTTGATTCCGTCGCGAATTGTGGCGGACTGTCGTTTAAACCTGACGGGCTTCAAGCCTGTCCTACCTTAATTTTCTTCTGGCCGAAGGCCCCCAATTGACTTCATGATTCCCACGTGAATCGGCCCCCCGATCATCCCGCTTCGAGGTTTCCTTCCGAGGTCGACTTCGGCCGCGAAATTTGCGGCGATATGCCTGCCGCCGAATCGCGCGAGTGGCTGGTGACCAACGGCATCGGCGGCTATGCGTTCGGAACGGTGGCCGGAGTGCAGACTCGGAGCTATCACGGGCTCCTGGTGGCGGCGCTTCAGGCGCCGCTTGGCCGCACCCTTCTCCTCGCAAAGCTGGATGAAACGGCTCGATACGCGTCCGGAGAATTCGAACTTTCTACGAATCGCTGGGCGGATGGAACCGTGGCGCCCGAGGGTTACCGCAACATCGAGCGATTCCGACTGGAAGGCACGACGGCGGTTTGGACTTTTGCGCTGGCCGATTCGCTGCTCGAGAAGCGCGTCTTCATGCAATCGGGCGAGAACACCACCTACGTCCTGTACCGGCACGTCCGGGGCGGATCTCCGATTGAGCTGTCGATCAAAGTGCTGGCGGATTATGGCGAGGAACACTGCGTGACCACCGCGCGGACACAACCGATGGCGGTCACTCCAGTGAAGCATGGACTGCAAATCGTGGCCTTCGACGGCGCGACGCCTCTTTTCGTATTGAGCGACTCGGCCACGGCGGCGGCTGCGGGTGTCTGGTACCGCAATTTCGATCTTGCTGTCGAACGCGCGCGAGGGTTGCCAGACCGCACCGATCATTTTTTTGCAGGAGAATTTCAGGCAACGATTGCACCGGGGGGATCGCTCACGATCGTGGCCAGCACTGCGGCGGGGCCGTCGCGCGATGGCGAGGCCGCGCTGGCGCGCCGCCAGAGCGAAACGGGCGCGCTGCTCGACGGTTTCTTCGCGGCGAGCGTAGGCGCTCCGCAAACGGTTCCGGCAGCCATTCAGCAACTCGTTCTGGCGGCCGACCAATTTGTTGTCGCGCGCCCACTCGATGGCTCGCCCGATGCGAAGTCCATCCTGGCCGGGTACCCGTGGTTCAACGACTGGGGCCGCGACACGATGATTGCGCTGCCGGGACTGCGCCTCGCGACCGGGCGCCCGGGGCTGGCTCGCAACATTTTGCGCACGTTTTCCCGCTTCGTAAGCGAAGGCATGCTTCCCAATCAGTTTCCGAGTGCGGGCGCGCCGCCTGTTTACAATACGGTGGATGCAACACTGTGGTATTTCGAGGCGGTACGCCAATATTTTGAAGCGACCCGCGACGTTGGACTGCTGCAGGAATTGTTTCCCGTGCTTGACGGAATCATGGACGCGCATGTGCGCGGCACGCGATATCACATTCACGTCGATGCGGCCGATGGCCTGCTCTTTGCCGGCGAAGCGGGCGTGCAACTCACCTGGATGGATGCCAAGGTCGGTGACCGCGTGGTGACGCCACGCATTGGAAAGCCGGTCGAAGTGAACGCGCTGTGGCTGAATGCCGCAGCCTCCATGGCTCGATTCGCGCGGGCTTTGGGCCGCAATGCCGCTGGGTACGATGGACTCGCGGACCGTGCTCGGAGCGGATTCGCGCGATTTTGGAATTCTGAAAAGCACTTTTGCTTCGATGTGATTGACGCTCCCGCCAGCCCCGGCGGCAATGACGCCGCGCTGCGTCCGAACCAGATCTTCGGTGTCTCGCTGCCCGAAACCGTCCTATCCGCGGAGCGGCAGCGTGCCGTCGTCGACGTCTGCGCGCGCAAACTTCTCACTTCCTTCGGACTGCGCAGCCTCGCGCCAGATGAACCGGGGTACCGAGGACGCTATGGGGGCTCTCGAGAAGAGCGCGACGCCGCCTATCATCAAGGCACAGTTTGGGGATGGCTTCTCGGTCCATTCGCGATCGCGCACTTCCGCGTATACGGGAATAGTGGTGAGGCTCTCTCCTTCCTGGAACCGATGCTTGGACACATCAGGGCCGCGGGGCTCGGCACCGCAAGCGAAATTTTTGATGGTGACGCGCCGTTCGCAGCGAACGGCTGCGTGGCGCAAGCCTGGACGGTTGCGGAGACTTTGCGAGCCTGGCGGATGATCGCGTTTGCAAACGAAAAGCCGGGTACAACACTTAGGGAATCGGCGGACTAAGACTAGCGGGCACTCGCGTAACGACCGTTTTGCTATTTCAACCGCGATCGCGATCGCAAAAATTTCTCCCCTTACCGCCAGTAGCCGCCGAACCTGCGGTAGCCGCCGTAATACCCAAAGCCAATGTAAGGCCCGGGATAATACCCATATGGATACGGGTAGCCGTATCCATAGGGATACCCGTAGGCATAGGGGTAAGGATAATAGGGCGCAGGTGGAGGAGGCGGCCCCGCGCGCCTCATCTGCGGACGCTCCTGAGGGGAACGCGAATTGTAATCGGACTGTTTCACGGGCTGAAATGCAAGCTGGCTGTTCTGCGTGGAGATAGTTACCGGCGCCTGCATTTTGAAGGAAAGAACTGTTTCTGGCGCGACCGTCGCGGGTCTGCCCGGACTCGACATCACGCCGATTATGCCTGCCGTTGCTCCGACGCCAGCTCCGATCGCGGCGCCGACGCCGCGGCCAGCGATGGCGCCGATCACCGCGCCAAGCCCGGTCGTCGATCCCACGATGGCAGCGTCACGGCCCGGTGAAGTTCCTCCGGAAGTCTGAAATAGCTGCGTCTGAAGCGGCAATTGCTGGCCATCGACGAGGGTCAAGTCTGGCAGGTCAAGCCCAAGTTGTGAAGTTCCGTGCCCACCTTTTTTGGACATGGTGACTCTGCCTGTTTCCGCTTGGCCCCGGCGGGCGACGACCCAGCCATCGACGACGACCGGCTGCTCGAGAACAGCGCTGAAATTATCGCCGATCACGTTGCGATCGCTCGACAGCCATTCATCGACGCGCACTCGAATCACTGTCCCTGCAGGCAGAGTAAGCGTCGGCGGCAGCGGCGGCTGATTTGGGCGCCCCTGCGCCTGGGGACTGGATGGCCCTTGCGGCTGCGCGTACGGCTGATCTTGTGCCGGCGCCTCGGGTGGCGCTTGCGGCGGCATGTTTGTTTTCGGCTGTGACTGCGTCTCCGGCTGAGCTTGTGGTTGTGGAGGCTGCGCGCTCTCTGGCGCTTGCTGCTGTTGCGCGGGAGGCGCCGGCTGCGATTGATCCTGAGAATCCGGAGGCGGAATCGTCGCGTGGAACCCGTCATCCTGATTCTGCTGCGCGACGGCGGGCAAGACGCCCGCGCAAAACGCCAGACCCAGGCCCGCAATCAGCAGCGACTTCAAGCGAACCCGGTTTTTCTTGACGTTCACTTTGGGGATCATCTTTTTGGTGCTCCTAGCCGTTTCGTTCCCAGCCCCCGATAGCCAGGTAAAAATACCTAATACCTAAAACCCATCCGTCTGTATTTTACCGCTAATTTGATGATCATTCTGCGGAATGGAGTTGTCCAGGCGGAATTTGGCCGCATCTCCTGAATAGTGAATTGGATAACCGCCTAGGGCTTGGAGAGCAGTAACCTGCCCGTAACATTTCCGGAGTACGTTGGGCGGCCTAGGGGAAACTTGAATGCGCCGTGCCTCGCTGGAGGACCCGCGTTACTTTCTGAACCGCCATCTTTCGTGGCTGCAATTTAACCGCCGCGTCCTTGAGGAAGCCTCCGACCCGCGTAATCCGCTGCTCGAGCGAGTGAAATTCCTGGCCATTACGGCCAGCAATCTTGACGAATTTGTCGAAGTCCGCGTCGCCGGGCTCCTGCAGCAGGCGGAGCAACGGCGCGGGGAAATCGGGCCGGACGGGCTCACGCCGGCCGAACTCCTTCCGCAGCTTGCCGCGGAATTACAAAGCTTTGTGAAAGACCAATACAGCTGCTGGAGGGAGGAGCTGGTTCCGGGACTCGATGCAGAATCCGTTCGTGTGCGCAAGGTCAGCCAACTCGACCCGGAGGCAAAAAAAGTCGTCGAGAAGTTTTACACGGAACAGGTCGAGCCGATTCTTACGCCGGTGACCGTGGATCCGGCGCACCCCTTTCCGCGCGTGCTCAATAAGGCGCTTTGCGTGGCTTTTCTTTTGAAGCGCAGAAAAAAGGCTCCGGAGGTTTATCTGGGCGTGGTAACCGTGCCGCGCGCGCTTCCCCGCCTTTTGCGTTTGCCCGCGCAGGGCGAAGCGATCGAATTCGCGTTCCTGCACGACATCGTGCACTCCTTTTCGCACCGGCTGTATCACGGATACGAAATTCTTTCCGCCGCGCCGTTTCGCGTTACGCGCAACAGTAACCTTTATCTGCGCGAGGAGGAGTCGCGCAGCATTCTGGATTCGGTGGACACCCAGATCCACCTGCGCCGGAAAGGAGCCGCGGTGCGCCTGGAAATTGAGCAGGGCGCCGATCCTGAAATCATCGAGCGATTGCGGTCCAATTTCGCGCTGGCCGAATGGCAGGTCTTCCAGGTGGATGGGCCCGTCAACCTGTCGCGGCTTTTTAATCTTTACGAGCAGACTCCGCGGCCGGATCTGAAGTTTCGCCCGTTCACGCCGAAAGAGTTCCGCCTGAGGCCGCCGTTCGCCAACATGTTCGACCTGCTGCGGAAACGGGACGTGCTACTGCACCATCCCTACGATTCGTACTCCACCGTTGTGCAATTTATTGAGAGCGCGGTTCATGACCCGGACGTGCTGTCGATCAAGCAGACTTTATACCGGACGAGCGAGGATTCGCCGATTGTGCGGGCGTTGATGCAGGCGGCGGCCAAGAAGGAAGTGACCGTGGTGGTGGAGCTGAAGGCGCGCTTCGACGAGGCCTCCAACATTCGCTGGGCAAAGAATCTGCAGGAAGCCGGCGTGCAGGTCTATCACGGCCTGGTGGGATTGAAAACGCATTGCAAACTCGCGTTGCTGGTTCGGCGCGGAAAGGACGGCAAGGTGCGGCGCTACGCGCACCTGGGCACGGGCAATTACAACCCGTCGACGGCGCGTTTTTATACCGACCTCAGCCTGTTCACGCAGGACTTAAAGATCACCGAGGCGGTGCATCACGTTTTCAACTACCTCACGGCGTATTCCGAGCGCTCGCAGTTTGGCCCGCTGTCGGTGGCCCCGCTCAACCTGGGGAAAGACTGCGTGAACCTGATCGAGCGGGAAGCCGAACATGCGCGCGCGGGCCGGCCAGCGCTCATCGTCGCGAAGGTCAATTCCCTTCTGGACAGGAAAATCATTCAGGTGCTGTATGAAGCGTCGCGAGCGGGCGTGCAAATCGAATTGATTGTGCGCGGCGGCTGCGCGCTACGTCCCGGGATCCGGGGGATCAGCAGCCGGATTCATGTGCGCAGCATCGTGGGCCGCTTTCTGGAGCACAGCCGGATTTTCTTCTTTGCGAATGGAGGCAAGCCTGAAGTCTATCTGGGCAGCGCCGATTGGATGCCGCGGAATCTGTACGAACGCGTCGAAGTGATGTTCCGGCTGAAGGACCCGGAGCTGTGCCGGCAAGTCTGCAGCATGGTTCTGGCTCCGTATCTTGCGGACACCGAGAAGGCCAGAATTTTGCTGTCCGATGGAGCCTACGTCAGGGGGCGCAAAGCAGGCGGCGCGGCGCACTTCAGGAATGGCGCGCGATTCAGCGTGCAGGAATTTTTGATGGGGTTGGCCGAGGAGCAGGACGATGCGCCGGAAGCGCGCGGCCTTCCGCACAGCTTGAAGTTGAGAAAGTCCCCGGCGTTTGAAATCCTGTCAAGAGACTGGGGCGAGGGGCACAATCACTGACCTCGGGAACTTATGCGCACGCCAAAAAAAACCACCCTTCGCAAAGCGCGAAGGGTGGGGCGCCAGAACCTTCTTGGACGTTAGGGCTGGGTAACCCGCAGTGAGAAACCACCGCGCTTCACCAGCGGGCTCGCCGCTGATGCGCACTGCGAGTTGCTTAACGTCCTAGGTGACTAGGCCTTTTTCTTCTTCGGTTTCTTTTTTTCAGGTCGTGGTGCGTTTTTGTTTCCCATGGACACAGCTTGCCACGAATTTTTCCGCTTGGCTACAACTTCTGGATTCCGGCTGGGTCCTAATTTGGCCGAAGCTGGCGTGAACATGGCTTCGGAAGTCGGGGCTTCAGGGTCTGTGTGAGAACTCCGTTTTGGATTACGTAGCGCCCGCCTTCAGCTCGGACCTCCGAAACAATCTTGGCCCTCGGACAATTTCTAAACCGGGACATCACCTGGGCTTCCGATTTACGCCGCGTCGCGGAAACATGGCGCTGGCCGCTGCATGTCGGTTAAGATTAGCCCTCCGGTACCATCGCAGGGCGTTTGCGGCAGCGGAGGTGCCATGCCTACGAAACACTTAGTCGCACTCGTTGCTCTCTGTTCTTGTTCGGCGATGTTGGTAGCCGCGCAGGGTCCATCTCCGTCCGCACAACCTGCTCAGGCCGCACCGCAATCGGAGGCGCCGCAGCCGGGCTCCTCGCAGTCAGGATATGTATTGAAGGTCACCACCCGCCTCGTGACCCTCGATTTAATTGCCACGGATTCGCATGGAAATCCAGTGCGCGACCTCAAGCCAGGCGACCTGCAGATTTTTGAGGAACATAAATCGCCGCAAAAGATCGAGCACTTCGAATACTTCGAAAAACTGAGAATGCCGGGCAATCTGGCCGCGAATCCCGGGCCATCGAACGTAATATCCAATCAATTGCCGATCGATCAATTAAAAATACCCCCGACCGTGGTGCTGATGGACAGTCTCAATACGCAAACGTCCAATCAGTTGCTAAGCCGGGCCCGGATGATCGAATTGCTGCGCACACTCCCTCTGGATACCCCGGTTGCCGTTTTCCTGCTGGGAAGCTCATTGCGAATCTTGCAGGGATTTACCACTGACCCGGCGCTGCTGCGAGCGGCGCTCAGCCAGTCGATTTCCGGTTCCACGATCCAGAAAGATCCGCAGCTCGACCTCCAGAACTCGTCCAACTACATTCTGAATACAACCGCGGGCATGGGCTCGAACCAGGGATTGGCGGTTCAAGTGGGCGAGATGCAGAATTTTGAGAACGAAGAATATGCCTCGACGGTCGATCTGCGGGCCAAGGAAACGCTGGGAGCGCTGGCCCAGATCGGGCAATACCTGAGCGGGATTCCCGGGCGCAAGAATTTGATCTGGATTTCGGAATCGTTTCCCATTTCCATCGCGCCCAACCCGGATACAGGCAATGACCAGTTCGCGGGGATGCGCGAGTACGGCGACGAAGTCAAGCTCGTGGCCAACGTGCTGACCGACGCCCAGGTGGCCGTATATCCGATGGATATCGCAGGTCTGCAGGCGCGGCAATCGCTATCGGCCTCCGAGAATCTGAGTCTCCCGCAAGCTCGCATGACCGGCCCGGCGGTGGCCAGCCGGTTGACGGTGGAGGGCGTCGATCTTCAGGAAAACCAGGGAACGATGGACGAACTTGCTCAGGACACCGGCGGGAAAGCGTGCAAGAACACCAATAATTTGTCCGGCTGCGTGATGACGGCGCTGAAAGACAGCTCTTCTTATTACGAGATTTCGTTTTATCCGCAGAACGTGAATTGGGACGGAAGGTATCACAAGATTGTGGTGAAGACTTCCCGTCCGGGAGTGAAGCTTGTCTATCGTCGCGGCTACTATGCGCTCGATGCGGCGTCGCTGGCGAAGAAACAGCCGCCCGAGGATCACCTGCGGCAGGCTTGCGCCGATCAACTGCCTTCCACGACGATCCCGCTGAAGGTGCAAAGACTGGCACCCGGCGAACTCGGCGGTCCGCAAGGCGGGCTGCAGTACGACCTATTCATTTCGGCCGCGGGGCTGGCGTCGGCCCAGGACGGAAAATCCTACAACCTGAACGTCAGACTTGCCGACTGTGAATTCGCGCAGAAGAATACCGTTTTTAAATTCAATGAGAAGACACTGGCGAAGAGCGTTTCCGGCGATGTGTTCCGGAGCTGGCAATCGAACGGCATTCCCGAGCGCATCGCGCTGATGCCTGGGGTGGACACGCGGAGAATTCGCTTCGTGGTCCTCGATGTGTCCTCGGGATTGACCGGCGCCATCGATATTCCCGTGGTTCCCGCGGAAATCGCGGAGGCGCACGCGCCCATCCAACCCGCGGCTCCCGTGGTTACGACTCCGTATGTGGAATTGCCGGACAAGGTAAAAGCGCCTTCGGCACCCAAGGTGGTCGCGTCGCTGACCTTTCACTTGAATTCCGGCGCGTCCGGCACTCTCGATTGGAGCGGCGACACCCTGACCTACCGTCCCTCCGGCGCGATGCCCGTCGATCAGGCCGCGAAAGGATTTGCCGGCTATGCATTCGGCGGGCGATTTCATTGTCAGGACGGACATTTTGCCGCGGTGGACGCGGCCGATGGACAGCCGGCTCTGCAATTCACTTTTCATAATCACAACGGAAAAGAGGTTGTCGTGGATCTGAAAGGCGACCAACCCATGTATCTCGGCGATCTTCCGGTCGATCCCAGCGCACAAATGTTCTTCGATCAAGTGTGGAAGTCGAGCCATTGCCAGGAGCAATAGTGTCCGTCGCGCGCGGATTTCCCCAGCCTGAAGACAACCTATGCCGGTCTCGATCGACCTTTCGGCTCGCCTTGTATTACAGATAATTCACACTGCTGTAGCCCGTATGTAACGTTCAGATACCAACCTGCTTCCCCTCCAGATTTATGCTCCACCAGGTCACTTCTGGAAGTTACGTAGAAGTGTGTCTCAACACGTTGACAAAATCTGAGTGGAGGAAACATTCCTGTGAAAAAGCTGCTATTACTTGCATCTTTAATACTAGTTCTATACGCCTCCCAAGTTTTCGCGCAAAATTCCGCCCCGGTCAGCGGCAAAGTCGTGGACGCCGCGGGGGCCGTGATTCCGGACGCAACCGTCACCCTCACGGATCTGGCAACGCAAAAAATCGTCCACGTGACAACCGGCCAGGACGGCCAGTTCTCATTCACCGGCGTAGCTCCCAATCCACAACTCGTGATGATCGAGAAGTCGGGTTTCCACTCGTTCACGCAGAGGATCTCGCTGGCCACGCAGGCGTCAGCGACTGTCAATGCCACCTTGGCCGTGGCGCCATTGGAGGACAGCGTAGTGGTTCGCGGGACGGTTGTGCCCGAGGCCGAGCCTGTGCCGACCCGGGACGACGTAATGCTGACCGACCAGACCGTTCGAGTGCTCGATCGTAAGCAATTGGACGCGGCCGGACCGGTGGCAGGCGGCGCGCAGATGATGGCGTCGACGCCAGGCGCCAACGTGGTTGGCTACGGCGAGACCGGAGCGACGAAGTACACGGTCCTCCTAAACGGAATCCAGCAAGGTTGGGCGGGCGAGGCAACCAGCTTTACGGCCCCGGGTTCTCTCGGCATTACCTATGATGGCGTTCCGGTTGCCGATCCCGCGACGGGGTTGTGGCAATCGGCAACGGTGCCGCAGAACCTCTTGATGCAAAACCTCGATGTCACCTACGGGCCCGGGTCCCCGGATGCCCGCTGGTACACCGACGTCGGCGGACGCGTTGAATTCACTCCCATTCAACCCACGGAAGGCATGCACGCCAGCGTCGCCGCCACCTATGGGGAGTTCAACCAGAGAAACATAGCTTTCGTCATGAACACCGGCAACATCAAAGGTTGGTCGACAGTGTTGGGCGGCGGCGTGGGTGACGGCGATGATTATCGGGTGGCCCCGGACGGATTTGCCAACAACACTCGTAACGGCTCGGCATTCGGTAAGACGGTCAGATCGTTTGCCGCCGGAAGTTTTGCTTTCGGTGCGTACTACGCCAAGGCGGGCGGCTATCGCCCAACGGTGATTCCCACTACGGACCAAGGCGTCCTAGAACCGAATGGCCAGTCTTTCAGCCAGGCGACTACCGGTTTCTACAGCTCTTTGCCCTTCGACGCTTACAACAAGTACGACACCAACGCACTGGCCATGGTTTATGGACGCGAGAACCTTTTACTGAACGATACCACCACGCTCACCAACATGACCTGGTACGACCATATCCGCCGGTTGCATCGGCGTAACGACGACTTTCTGCCCAGCAGCGGCGGAACTGGACAAGTGGACGAGTACAACAATCCCCATAGCAACATCTTTGGAGACCAAGTCAGTTTGACCAAAATCCTGCCCTGGAATACCGCGAAAATAGGCGGTTATCTCCTTCATGAAGTTTACAACTCCCGTAACAATTTCTTTGACTACTCGCAAGGCGGCGACGGCGCTCTGGGCATCGCCAACATAGGGGGTAAGATTCGCTCCGGCTACTTCCAGCAGGATGACGTTTCCTTCTTTGCCCAGGACGATTTTCATCCGATACCCCAGATTCACATCACTCCCGGAGTGCGCGTTGTTGGATTCGAAACGAGCTATAGCGACCAGGCGCAACGTGACTTTACCTTCGCCCCTGGCGTCGTGCTTCGCACCCACTGCTCACTGTTCCCGGTCCCGCCAGGCGGATCTACCCCCGCTCAAGGCCAGCAAATCGATCCGTACTTCGACCTCTTCGGCGTCCCGAACCTCAATGACCAGGGCTCGCTTTGCGCGGAGCATGAGAGCCGCTCCGCGGTAGAACCGTCGATCGATGCCGGGGTGACGCCGTTTCAGTGGCTCACCATCTACGGCGGCTATGACGTGACGTATCGTTCGCCCGCCCTCGGTGGTGGCGGAGGAATGTTCCAGAGCGTGGATCCGGCCTACTACACGCTGGCCAAGGGCGCGTATAGCCAGGTTGGCGCCAAGGTGCATTTCCGGAATGCCCCGCTGCTCAAGGATTTCATCGTGGGAGCCAATTATTTTCACTTGGATTACACTAACCAGGAAATCGATTTCGAAACGGCATCAGGATTAGAAATTTCCGGCGGCGGGAACTCCACTTACCACGGCGTGGACGCGTTCTTCGACGACGACCCACTCCGCAATCTCCATATTTTCCTTAACTTCGCGGGCGAAGCAGCAAACTTCTCAAGCTATATCGTAGGGGGCCCCAGCCTTGCGGAGTGCAATGCACAGGGGCTCACGTGCACCACGTACAACAACCTCCCCGTCTCCTATGTGCCCAGAGCTACTTTGAATGCCGGATTCTATTACGGCATCGAGCGCAAAGAGCGAGTGCTGATCGAGCCACGTTTCTGGTTCCAGTCCATCGGCTCCCAGTATCTCTGGTCGAATCTGACAGGCGCGCCGACCAACCAGAAGATGCCGTCTTATACTACGGCGAACCTTTCGTTTACAGTGCCCATCAAGTGGTTCAACTTGAGCCTTTACGTGATGAATCTGGGCAACTCGCAGTACAACGAATGGGAGTACATTTCCAGCGGCGGTTACTTTGGGACAACCACCAACGGATACATCAATGCATATCCGGGCGCTCCACGCACGGTTTACGGCACCGTAACGTATCAATTCTAATTGAACGTCTGCCATCGCCTGAAAATCGGGCGCTTCTCAAGGAATGTCGCGGCGCTACCATGGCGCCGCGACACTTTTTTCTCACGGAACCTTTGGGACATCAGGGCTCGCGTCGGAAGTTTGTGGGTCATTCTGCAAGACGGTTTCGAAATTTGGGAGGGGCGTGACGTTGGGCTAAAATTACGACCCTATGGCCGCTGAAGCCGGGATTCGCCTGGGCACTTCTGCTTTCACTGCCGCGGGCTGGGAGACGGCGTTCTACCCTGCGGGAATGAAGCCGGCGGATTACCTGAGTTTCTATGCCACGCAATTCGACACGGTCGAACTCGACAACACGTTCTACCGCACGCCTTCAATTTCCACGGTAAAGGGCTGGTACGCGAAGACGCCTCCGGGATTTTTGTTTGCCGCCAAGGTGCCGCAGGTCGTTACGCACGAAAAATGTCTGGCGGACTGCGACGAGGAATTTCATCTATTCCTGAAGGCCATGGATTGTCTCGGAGAAAAGCTTGGCCCGCTGCTATTTCAATTCGGTTATTTCAATCGCGAGGCATTTGCGAGTGTGAACGAATTCCTCGCGCGCCTGGCTCCCTTCTTGAAGAAGCTTCCCGGCGGATATCGATTCGCAGTGGAAATTCGCAATAAATATTGGCTGGTTCCGGCGTTTATCGAGGCGCTGAGAGAACGAGGCGTGTGCCTCGCGCTGATCGATCAGTCTTGGATGCCGCGTCCGGAACAGTTTTTCGCGCGCCTGGATCCGATGACCGCCGATTTTGCCTACGTGCGCTGGCTGGGGGACCGCAAGGGAATCGAGACGCAGACGAAAACGTGGAATAAAATCATCGTCGATCGAACGGCGGACCTGCGGGAATGGGTGGAGGTATTGAAGAAAGTCAGCGAACGAAAAATTCAGATTCTGGCGTTCGCCAATAATCACTATGCGGGGTTTGGCCCCGGCACGCTCGAGGAATTCAGAAAACTCTGGAACCAGAAGTAGGCCCGGCTTCAGCCTGTCTCGTTTAGATTCCGCATAGCGCACCCGAAACCCGACAGGCTGAAAGCCTGTCCTACCCTGCTAGTGCAGGACTGCCGGCTCCTCTGCCATCGTGGAGTCTTGCTCCGCCGGCAAATTGCTCCGCAGGCGCAAGCTTGTGAAGGTGGCCGCCGCGGCGCACAGCGCGGGAATCGCTCCCGCCAGCAAAATTTGCTGCGGACTCCAATTCAGCTTCAACATCACCCCGCCCAGGATGGGGCCCACAATCGAGCCGATGCGCCCAATTCCCAGGCACCAGCCGATCCCGGTCGAGCGAATGGAGATCGGATAAAACGTGGCCGCGACGGCCGACAAGCCTCCCTGCGCGCCCTGCACAACAAAACCTACGACAAACGTAATCGTCATCATCAGCGGAAACGAAGTCGAGTAGGCCAGCGAAGCGATGAGCAAAGTCGTGCCGACGAATTCCGCTAGCAACACGTTGATAGCGCCCCAGCGATTCATAAAGCCGCCCTCTACGAACGACCCCGCAATTCCTCCGACGCTGAAAAGCATGATCGCCGTCATGCCCGCGGAAATCGGTTTGCCGGTTTGCCGGAGCAGCGCCGGTAGCCAGAACACAATGAAGTAAAGCATCAGCAGATTCATGAAGTACGGGATCCACAGCAGAATCGTTCCAGCCGCGCGGCCCTCGGTGAACAAGTTGACCACCGGAGCCTTTCTGCGCTGGTCCTGCTGCGGAGAGCGGGAGATCTGCGTGCCGGCAAGATCGGGGGAAATTCGCGCCAGAATTTTGGCAATTTTTTGCTGGTTCGCGCCGGAAACTTCCAGGTAACGCACGGATTCGGGAAGGATCAAGATCAGCAGCAGGGCCAGCGTCATCGGCAAGACGCCCCCCGCGTAGAAAACCGATTGCCAGCCCCAGCGCGGAAGCATCACCGCGCTCACTTGAGTTCCCAGAACGGCTCCGGTGGGCATCCCGCAAAACATGATACTGACGATGATGGCGAGCAGGCGCTTTGGCGCGTACTCGGACATCAGCGCCACGGAGTTGGAGAGCGCGCCGCCCAAGCCGAGCCCGGTCAGAAATCGAAACGTCAGCAATTCGTTAAACGTGCTGCAACGGGCCGTGAGCATCGCGAAGGTTCCGAAGATTAGCGTGCAGGTGACGATCGGCCATTTGCGTCCCCAGCGGTCCGCGATTGGGCCGGAAAGCATGGACGAGATCATTAAGCCGACGAGCGCGGCGGCGAAGATCGGCCCGAAAGTCTTCACCGGAACGTGCAGGGTATCGGCCATGGACGGCGCGAGGAAGCCGATGCTCTGCGTGTCGAAGCCGTCCAGCACAATCACCGTGCCGCACAGGGCCATGGTCCAGATCTGATAGCGGCCCATGGACCGGCGGTCGATTACTTCGCTGATTGTCGGAGCGCGCTCCATTCAATCTCCCCAGGCAGACGTGGCGTACAAGATCGATTGAAATGAGGATACTACTGTTTCATGAGGGAACGGTAGCCGGACCCTGGCTCGTCATGGGCGCGATGCTAATACTTCGGCGCGAGAATACCTTTTCAGACTGCTCAGATCCTGAGTTTTCATTTGGCGCGCGAACGCGTCGACGCAACTTACGTTACGGGGCAGTCGTCACGAAATAATTTCGAGAAGCCATCCGCCATCCATAAACGCTATCTGGGTGCGCAGCCTTGAAACGCCAGGGCCTGAAGGCCTGGATTTGCGCAGGTTCTGATGTCGCGGTTAAAAGCCGCGACCCGCAAACCTGTTTATGTCGATGAAATGGCTTCTACGGAATAACTCTAAGGAACGACGGAGATGGCTTCGCGAGACATCCCGAAATTGGCGCTGGCCGGATCCATTGCCAGCACTTGCAATTCTAGAGATCCCGGCGCGGCGTTGGGCACATCAACATGAAACGTGTTTTGCACCCCGGCATACGTCATCGGGATTTCCGACTCCACTTTGCCGTCCCGAACGAGGCGCGCCACCACCCGAATCTTGTTGGAATCCCAAAGACCGTCAGGCTCCGTTGGGCATCCGCAGGCCATTGTGACCGTGGCGCGAACTTCAATCGGCGAACCCGCCGGCACTTTGGCGTCGGGCTTCGGCGTGAGATCCGTCACGATGAAACCGTGAATCTCGAGGAGCACTCCTTCTCCGAGGACGTCCTGGCCGGGCACGAGCAGCATGGTCTTGGACGTGCGCTGCGTGGCCTGCGCGTTTCCCAGTGGAGCTTCCGCGGAGATTTCCACGACGGTGGGCTTGTCCAGATGCAGCACAGCGAGGAAGCCGGAAGCGTCCGGCGTGTTATAGACAGCCATTCCGCGCGTGCGTGGCTGCTTCATGATGGCGTTCGTATCGCCGGTGCCGCCTTGCTGCATCCCCTGCGCAAGAATTTCACGAGTGGCGAAGTCGCGGACCGTAATCCGCGCGCCACCCACGTGCGTGCCGATGACCTTGGCATCGCGCGCGACCGCGCGAATCATGACCTTGGTTTCCGTGCCGCCAGTTTGTGCGAACAGCGGCGAAACTAAAATCACTGCGGCGAATAGAATCGCACTGCGAATTCCTCGATGTTTCATTGGCGTCCCCGTTCGTTCGCCAAACCATATCACAGTTCCTGAGGAAGGCGCCTTTCTTGTCGGAGTAAGCACGTTGCCCACGCCCGCGGCGTGACAAGCCAGGCCCTCGGCGAATCCCGGGCTTGCCTTCCCTTGAAGCTCTGACACGGGTCGTCGGACAATACCGCCGATCGCACTACACACCGGAAACGCGAACGCGGTAGAATATGCAGCATGAGACGGTAACTTTGCCGTGCCTGGGGAGGATGTCCATGATTCATTGGTTCGCCAACCGCCGCGGCTTGCTTGCCGCGCTGGCCTTGTCTACGCCCCTGCTATTTTCGGCCGCCTACGTCAGCTTCGGCGCGCCGCGGCCGCCGCAATCCGCCGACGCCGCAAGGGCCTGGGTAGCGCCGGAACCTGCCACGATTCCGGCAGGGCCGCTGGGCGATAGCATCCGGTTGGGCTTGCAGATTTTTAATGACACCCCCAAATATGCCGAGAAATACGTCGGCAACAAATTGAGCTGCACGCATTGCCACATCGATGGCGGCACGGTCTCGAAGGGAATGCCCATGGTCGGCCTGCCCGGACTTTTCCCGATGTATCGCGAGCGGGAAAAGACGGTAATCACCTTCGAAGAGCGTATCGAGCAGTGTTTCCAGCGCAGCGAAGCCGGGCACCGCCTCCCGAATGACGGCCCGGAAATGACGGCGTTAGTCGCTTACGTGCAATGGCTTTCCAAGGACCAGGCCACCGGTCATCCATTCCCGGGGCGCGGACTCGTCAATCTTCCCGAGTTGAATGGGGATGCCGAGCGGGGAAGCAAAATCTTCACCGACCAGTGCGCGGTTTGCCACGGTGCCGACGGCGCGGGAAAACTTCCCGTGGCCCCCGCGCTTTGGGGACCGAATTCGTTCACGGACGGAGCCGGAATGAATCAAATCGCCAAAATGGCGGCGTTCGTGCAACATAACATGCCGCAAAACGCGCCCGATACGCTCACGCCTCAGGAAGCTTACGACGTCGCGACGTTTGTGCACAGCAAGCCGCACACGCCGTTCGTCATGAAAGACCACATGTAAGCCGGCAGGTCCGTGCGCAGATTTTGTTTGTGAGTGCCACAAACTAGGTGGGACTTTACTTCACTCTGCCAAAACCATACTCAGCGTATATGCTTTGCGCTTCGGATGATGTGAGGAACGAAACCCATGCGCGCGCCGCGTCCAAATGCGACGCATGGGACGCTACGGCCGCGGCATACGCTCCGGTAGCGTTTTGATCTTTTGGAATGCTGACTCCCTCGATCGGATTTCCGATTTTTTCCTGGAATCGAATTTCCGAACTCCAGGTAACGCCGGCGTCCGATTCGCCTTTCATGATGCGCATGGGAGTCTGGCGGTGGTGGATCTCCGTTAAGTACGTCGACCCGCGTTTCGCTTTTTCCTGATACACGGTACGAAAGAGTTCTTCTCCGCCTGCCTTCTTGAGGGATTCCGCGATCTGGCGGGCGACGCCTTCATACTCTTGATTGGGCATGGCCAGGCGGACGCCCGGCTTGGCGAGGTCTCGCAACGATTGAATCTGCTTGGGATTTGATTTGGCGACCATAATGCCGAGGTCATTGGTCACGTAACGCACCGGCGTCTCGACCTGATTTTGTTTTTCCATTTCGGCCAGCGCCTCGGCGCCTGCCGCATAGACATCGGGTTGAACATGCAAGGTGAGATTTCCCAGGGTCAGCGTATCGCCGCTCGCCATCTGTTTTCGCAGCACCCCGGGCGGGAGCGTTTCATAGAAGATATGGCCGCGCAATTCAGGATGATGCGTTTCAAAAGCCGCGACCAGTTCCGGCAGGACAAAAAACTGATTGCCGCCGATAAACAGGACCAGCTTCGCGCCCTCCGGATTGCCGTGCAGGTCCGGCACGTTGTCGATATCCGGCACAGAGAAAACGAATCCCTTGTCCTCCGCGGGGGCGTTCCGGCCCCTGCTCCAGGGCGGCGTGGATTGCGCGAAATTGCGAGGACACGACGCGAGACAGAGTAACATCGCGAAAAGCGTTAGCGAAATTCTAACCGCGCGCCGGCTATTTCCTTCCGCAACGTTCATACGGTGACGTAGGTCCAGCGGCCCTCGCTCTGCAGCAGAGCGAGGGCCGAAACCATGGCCGGAACGACAAGAACTCCTGGATGAAGATGGGAAAGCAGGTCCTTCACGATTTCTTCCCGTTGTTGCTTGAGGTCTTGCAACTTGATGAGCGCTTTGGCCTGCTCTTCCGTCGCCGTATGGCAGCACAGGAACTGGACGCCGCGAGCCTGCAGGGTCTGAATGCTCGCGTCCTGATAGGATGAGTTCTCGTCGTTCGGATCTTCGGTGGCGCCGTGTGCCGGCGCCGATTTGCTTGGATAGAAGATGTTGCGAACGGCGGGTTGTCCCGTCTTCGGGTCCGTGACCTTCAGCCATTCGCCGACGCGATATTTCTGCCAGACGGTATCGTCGAAATTCATCATGTTTGCCGGACCGTGCAGGGCGCCGATCATTTTGATCTGATCCACGGGGACATCGAATCCGAAGCGCAGTCCGTTCAGGGAGTTCTTCATGTTATTCAGAAATCTCCCATCCCCGATTTGAATTTCATCGAAAACCTGCTTGACCCGCGAGGGATCCTTGAGCAGGCGATCGAATTCCGCGAGCTTCCAATCCGACGATTTATAAACCAATTGCGCATCGGCGCTGGTGACGGCGGCCCCAAGAGCGGCGGCGCCAACGACGGCATGTTCTACAAACGACCTTCTCGATATTTTGCGCACGGAGTTATCCTTTAGCTGAGATCGTGATCCCTTCCTTTATACGTCAACTCGGCAGAATATGTCTCTAGCGACTTTGCCCCGCGCTCCCGCGCGCGAGCGTGAACTTCTGCACTCGCCGGCCGGTTTCGACTTCTCCGGTGTACAGGTTTCCTTTGGAGTCGGAAGCGATGGCGTGCACGTGGTGAAACTGGCCCGCGTTGCGTCCCGCGTGGCCTGTCGTGCCTTGAACGGAACCATCGCTTCGCAGCAGCGTCCAGATCACGTTATTTTCGCCGTCCGCTACGAGCAAATACTTCTGGGCTGCGTCCCGCGAGAAGGCCAGATCGTAGGCCGACCCGTTGCCCAGCGTCTGCGGCCGCAGCAGGAATTCCTTTTCAAACTTACCTTCTTTCGTGAAGACCTGAATCCTGTCGTTCACTCGATCGCAAACATAAACCAGGCCGTCGCGCGAAATGTGCACCGCATGCACCGGATTTCTGAATAGCTGGCTGGGTGTGCCTCCGGGTGCGTACGGCGTGAGACCAGCGTCGCTGAGTGCTTTTCCGTAGGCGCCCCACATTCGCTTGAACGCCCCTGTTTCGGAGTCAAACACAATGACGCGGCGGTTGAGATAACCGTCGGCAAAATAAATCTCGCGCGCTTTTTCGTCGACGTCGATCCCGGCTGGGCGGCCGAGAATCGTAGTGTCCGTATTATTCATAGGCGCGGCGGACGGGTGGCCGATCTGCAGGATGAATTTACCGTCGTTGGTGAATTTGAGCGCTTGCCGGTCTTTCGCTCCATTCCCGGTGATCCACACGTTTCCCGCATGGTCGACGAAAATACTGTGCTCGGTACCTGGCCAGTCGTATCCCTGCCCCGGGCCGCCCCAGGACTTGAGAAGATTTCCCTCGGCATCAAACACCAGAACCGGCGGCGCCGAAACGCAGCATTCCGATGCCGGGGGCGATTGCGCCGCGCCGAGATCGTCTTTGGTGTTCGAACCGGGGCGCTGCAGCACCCAAATGTGATCCTGCGCGTCCACGGCGATGCCACCCACTTGCCCCATGATCCAGTTGTTGGGCAGTTGTTTCGGCCAGGCAGCGTCGATTGTATAAGCCGGCGGTGCCTGGGCGTTCGCGGAAGCGCATATTCCGAGCGCAAGGAAACAAACCCCGATTGAGAACGCCCTCCCCTTCGTCCGTGCGATGAATTCGGCCTTCACGTATCCTCCAAATCCAAATCCCCGGTTCTTCTTTGTGTTCCTGAGACGAACGGGAATATACACCGGAACGCGCTGTTCTCATGCATGCCGGAACGCGTCAGCATTCGAATGCTGTTATGATTTGCAGCGGCCGCCAATTAACGGAAAGCAGATTCTTTCAAAAGACGAAACTTGGATACCGGGATGGCTGTTCCCGATCCGATTTCGCGAAACGGGACCATATGAAAATGGAAATGGGTGTGATTCGAACGGCAATGGCATGCGCGGGGCTTGCTGCTGCGTTGGCGTTTTTGTGTTGCGTCCCATCGCGCGCACAAAACAAGGCGCCCAGATTTGAAGTCGATCCTTCCTGGCCCAAGCCGCTGCCGAATTCCTGGGTGACCGGGGGCATCGGCGGTGTCTGTATCGATTCTCACGACCACGTGTTCATCCTGAACCGCCGCGATCTAACGGACAACGACCTGGACGCCGGGCGTCAAGCGCCCGTGGTGATTGAGTTCGATGCCCAGGGAAATGTGGTGAATTCGTTCGGCGATCCCGACTCGACGCCCAACACGCCGCACGGCTGCGCCATCGATTCCGAGGATAACGTGTGGATCACCGGCACGGGCGACGGTATTGTGCAGAAATATTCGCACGATGGGTCGAAGGTTCTGCTGCAAATCGGCAAGCGCGGCGTCGTGGATTCCTCCGACGGCGCAACCAAAGGGAAAGCTCTAAACGCGAGCCACTCGGCATTTTTCAAGCCCGCGGGCATCGAGATTGATCCCAAGGATGGCGACGTCTACGTCGCCGACGGCGAAACTCCCGGGGGGAACCATCGCGTTGCGGTTTTCGATCGCAACGGGCAATTCCTCCGCCAGTGGGACCTGCATCGCACGGAGGCGGACGGCGATGCCTTCGTGCCGGTGTTGCACTGCGTGACCATCGACACAGGCGGTTTGGTCTACGTGTGCGACAGGAGGGGCCATCGAATCCAGGTATTCGACAAAATGGGGAACTTTCAAAAGAATATCCCGATTGAGTTCGAACCCATGTCCAGTCTTCCGCCCGGTCCCGGGCATGAATCCGGCGCGCTAGGATCGGCGGTGGCGGTAGCTTTTTCTCGCGACGCGGCGCAGAAGTACGTCTACGTGGCCAACCAGGATAACGAGAAGATCGATATTCTCGACCGGGCGACTGGGAAAATTCTGTCTAGTTTCGGCCGTGTGGGGCGCTATCCTGGGGAATTCACATACATTCACTTTCTGGCGACGGACTCGAAGGGGAATCTTTACGTGGGCGAGGTGGGGACGGGTAAGCGGATTCAGAAATATAAGCTGGCGGCAGGACAGTAATATTCGCCAGTGTCGTGGCTTCAGCCTGCGGGCTTTGTGCTCGAAGGACCAACCCCCACAGGCTGAAGCCTGTGCTACTTAAATCTATAGGTGCAGAAGTTTCATCGCGTTTCCTTTCAAAATCAGATCGCGCTCCGCGGGCGGGTAGTGAAATTGGTCGAGAACTTCGTTGGGATACTCGACATCGCGGGCGGCGAAAATATCCGTGCCCACCACGATGCGGTCGGTACCGACCATGGTAACGAGGAAACGGAACGCCTCGGGATAGTAAATCAGATAGTCGTAATAAAACCGGCGCAAGTACTCCCGGTACGGACGCGCCAGCGTGACGTGCTGGTTGGGAAAATGCGAAAAGAAATGCTCGATCCTTCCGGCGAGATACGGAAACGCCCCGCCCGCGTGCGGCAAAACCATTTGAAGCGTTGCGTATTTGTCGAGCAGCCCGGACATCATCAGCTTCGTCGCCAGCACCGTGTGATCGATGGGCGCGTCGAGTCCGGCCGCCAAATTGGGCGGCCCGGAAACCCGGTCGCCTCCGTAATTATTGGCAATGCCATCCATCTGATGAAAAATAATCGGGTAGCCGAGTTCCTCAATCCGCGCCAGCACCGGTTCGAAATTGGGATCGATGATGTAATCGTGCCGGTCCATCGAATCGGGCAAGTGGACGGCTTTCACTCCAGGCTTCCCCGCGACGCGATTTAATTCCTTCAACGCCAGTTGCGGATCGCGAATGGGCATTTCGACGCCCAGGACGAAGCGATCGGGATACGCCTTGTGCGCCTCAATTCCCGCGTCGTTGATCACCTGGGCGAGTTGCGCGCCCTGTTTCGCGGACGTCCATTGCCAGGGCATCGAGCCGGAGAGCGTCAGGCAGTGCATCTGCACTTCATGCTCGTCCATCCACTGGACACGCTTCGGAAGATCGTAGTTGAGCGGATAGTTATTCGCGATCGGGTGTCCCAGGTCAGCAAGGGCTTTGTTGTAGGGCTCAGGCGACCAGTGGGAGTGGCAGTCAATCGCCACGGGCTTTCCGATGCCGCCTTTGCCCGGCCGCGCGTCCCACCAGTCCACGCCTTTTTCTTTGGGCTCTTTGGTCTGCGCCGCCACGCCTCCGGGCAGCGCGGCCATCATCGCGCCGCCGGCGCCGACCTTCAGGAAATAGCGCCGTCCGAGGGCCGATCCTTTTTCCGGTGCGTCCGAAGTCTTCATTTTTTATTCTCCTCAAAAATTTGGCGATGCTTCTATTTTAGTTCTTTAAAGCTGGAATAGCCTGTTCGAGCGAGGCATAGGGGCCGGAGGCGTACACGATTTTCCCGCCAACCATGGTGAGCAGCGATTCGATGCCGCCGATCTGGTCCAGCGGCACGGTCATGTAATCCTTGGTCAAAACAGCAAGATCGGCGAGTTTGCCCGGCTCAAGCGATCCTCGCCTGTCTTCATCGAACGAAAACCAGGCGCTGCCGATCGTATAGGCTCGCAGCGCGTCCTCACGCGTTGGCGTTTGCTCGGGGCCGCGCTGTACGCCGCCGGCGTTTTTGCTGTCGATGAGCGTCCAGGACAGAGCGGTGAAAGGATTGTACGAGGCTACGCGGTGCGCGTCGGTTCCTGAACCCATCTTCACGCCCAGTTCTTTGGCATTTTCGACCGACGCGGCGTTCGGGCGCTGAATCGTCCAGCCGACGCCCAGCGCTTTCATCCGCTGCAAATGGGGGATGGAGGCGTTGGTAAGATGTGCGACCGACCAGCGCAAATTCGCGATGGGATATTCCGCATTCACGCGTTCGTAAATGGAAAGCAGCGTGTCCGCGGTTTCGTCTTTGGGCCAGTGCATGGTGACGGCCATTCCTCGCTGCGCAGCCCAGCGAAGAATCTCGTAATACTTCTCCTTGTCATCGGCGGTTGGATGGTCATTCCCGTTCATGCCCCAGGTGATGCGCTCGCCGATTCCGTTGAACTTCAGCATGTCATCGCCAAAGCCCTGCGGCAGCATTTGCGTCAAACTTTTCAACTCCTCAAATTCCTTGCCGGGAGTCTGGCCGCACAGACTGTAAGCGACCCGGATCGTCAATTGATGTTGCCGCCAAACCTTGAAGATGGGCTGATAATTCTCTGGGCTAATGTTATTGCCACCCGGATCGCCGACTCCGGTCACGCCGAAACGATTTAGCTCGCTGAAAAACTTCTTCGTTCCCTCGACCTGTTCATCGAATGTCGGATGGGGGAGTTTGTCGAAAAGCGCGATGGCCACATCGAAACCGCCGCCATTCACAATTGCTCCCGTCGGGTTGCCGTTCGCGTCCCGTTCAAACTTGCCGGGATGCGGCAAGTCCGCCTCGCTCGTAATGCCCATGGTTTTGAATCCGCCGGGCGTCATCACCTCCCAATCGTAGCCAAGCTGCACGTAGACGGGATTGTTGGGCGCGGCTGCGACCAGGTCCGCCTGGGTCGGCCTGCGCTTTTCCTTGAATTGCTCCGGTTTCCAGCCGCCCGCAACGATCAGCCAGGAGCCTGGCTTCTTGGCAAGCGAAGCTTCATGAATCCGGCGCGTGGCCTCGACGATGGAATCCGCGCCCACCCAGTTCACCTCGGTCGTGAAGGTCTGGCCAGCGCGAATCGCGTGGATATGGGAATCGATGAAGCCGGGGATCACAGTGCGCCCGTGGAGATCGATGACGCGGGTGTTCGAGCCGGCTTGTTTGCGGATTTCCGCGCTGCTGCCGACCGCGGTGATTTTGCCGTCGCGTATCGCGACCGCTTCGCGCGTCGAGAATTGGCTATCCACGGTCAATATCTTGCCGTTCACTAGGATGGTGTCGGCGTTTTGAGACCACGCCGGCAGGACCAGCGCCCAGACAAATACGGCGAGCAACGCAAACCGGATGAAATTCGCTCTCGGAATTTTCATTTCGTCAGCCCTCAAGATCCGTTCAGTTGAGCCGCTTTGGCGCGCCGTCTTTCCGGTACCAGTCCACCGTCTCACCCGAAGTATTCACGGTCACGGCGCGCAGTTCGGTGAACTGATCGAATGACTCGACGCCGGTCTCGCGCCCCAAGCCGCTGTCCTTGAAGCCTCCCCAGGGCGATGCGGGATCCAGCCGGTGATGGTCATTCACCCAAACCATGCCGAAGAGCAGTTGGCCGGCGACGCGATGAGCGCGAGCAACATCGCGCGTCCACACGGACGCAGCCAAACCGAACCTGGTATTGTTCGCGATTCGAATCGCGTCGGCCTCATCTTCGAACGGCAGGACCACGGTCACCGGCCCGAAAACTTCCTCTTGCGCGATCTCCGAGTGCGGGTCGGCGTCACACAGAACCGTCGGCTCGATGAAAAATCCCGACGGCAATTTGCCCGATGCCGCTTTGCCGCCCGTGAGCAATTTCGCGCTTGCCGCCGTGGCGCGGTCGAGCATCGCCAGGATGCGCCGAAGGGACTTCTCCGAAATCACCGGCCCCAACTGTGTTTGCGTGTCGGCCGGGTCACCCATGCGGATCGATGCGGCCTTGGTTCGAAACCTTTCCAGGAACTGCGCGCACATGGACCGTTGAACGAGGATGCGCGACCCGCACACGCAGGTCTGCCCGGCGGCGATGAACGCCGCGAAGGCTGCGCCGTTGACGGCGCGTTCCATCTCCATATCATCGAAAATAATAACGGCGCCCTTGCCGCCAAGTTCCAGCGTGGTTGCCGCGAAGTTACGCGCTGCCGCGATGCCGATGGAACGGCCAACTTCGGTGCTGCCGGTGAAAGTGACTTTTCGAATTTTCGGATGCGACGCGAGGGCTGCGCCCGATTCGGCGCCCACTCCGTTCACCAGGTTGACGACGCCCTTGGGGATTCCGGCGCGATCCAAAAGCTCCACCAGGCGGACCGTAGTGAGCGGCGTCTGTTCGGAGGGCTTGATCACGACGCTGTTGCCGGTGGCCAGCGCCGGGGCCAGGCTTTTGGAGAGAATCATCAGTGGATGATTGAAGGATGTCATAAGCGCGACAACGCCGAGAGGCACGCGTTGTGTATAACACAAGTAGGGGCCTTCGACGGGAATGACGTCGCTTCGTTGGGTGAGGGCCAGGGCCGCGAAATAGCGGTAGAACTGCGGAAGGCGCGAGATTTGGGCGCGCGTCTCGACAATCGGACGCCCGTTGTTGAGCGTTTCCAGCTTGTAGAAAGCTTCCAGGTCGCCTTCGAACAAGTCCGCAAAGCGGTTGAGCACTCGGGAGCGGTCGTGGACGGATGCGCGGCTCCATTTTCCTTCGTCGAAGGCGCCTTGAGCCGCCATAACGGCGCGATCCACGTCCACAGCGCCGGCATCGGCGAGCCTTCCAATCACCACACCGGTCGCGGGGTTGACGATGTCCAGCGTCTTGCCGTTTGCGGCGCCGGTAAACTTGCCGTCGATGAACAGCAGAGCGTCGTACGTGACGGGCATGACGGTCATGGGTTTCGCACCTCGGCCGGAAAAGGGCTCGCGGAAGGCTCGGTTTCGATTTCTTCCAGGCGGCGCTTTTTGGGCTCAACGCCGAGCGTGAGCACCACCAGGATCTCTACAACAAGAAGGCCAATCATGAAAGCGAGCACGCCTCCGATTCCATGCGCCCTGAAAAGAGCCACCACGACGAAGGGCGTGAAGATGATCGCGCCGCGCCCGAACGTATTGCAGATTCCCGAAGCGCGCAAGCGCACTTCCGTCGGAAAAAGCTCGGGTATGTAAATCGCGAACAGCAGCGCTACCAGCATGTAAATCGGAATGATCAGTGCGAATCCGGTCATCATCAAAAGAACGGGATCTTTAATGAATGGATAGAAGCTTCCAATCGCGATGGTCAGCAGAGACGCTCCGATAATCGTCGGCTTGCGTCCCCAGGAATCGGCCGTGAACGCGCCGATGGCCGAGCCGATCGGTGCGCCAAGGGCCATAACCAAAGAATAGTTGAACGAGCGGGCAATGCTGAGCCCCTGCTGAACGAAAAATGTCGGCAGCCAAGTGACGAAGCCGTAGAGCAAGCTGTTGATCACGACAAGTGAGACCGATCCCAGAATCATGCGCGGAAAGATCAGGGGACTGAAAAGTGAAGACAGGTCCCGCGAATGTTTGGCCACCGGCAAAATTTTCGGCGCCGGCAACGGCGAGTGCTGAACTGAAACTTCGCGTTCAATCGCCTGGAGTAGAGCTTCCGACTCCTCGATGCGCCCCACGGATTCCAGCCAGCGAGGCGATTCCGGCAACTTTTTTCGCAGATACCAGACCACCAGCGCCCCAACCCCGCCCAGAATGAACATGGCGCGCCAGCCGAGACTGGGGATAATGAGCACTCCCAGCAGCGCCGCCACCGGAAGTCCGGTAACCACAAAGACCGTCATGAAACCAAGCCATTTGCCGCGGGACTGGGGAGGCACGAATTCAGTGAGCGTTGAATAGCCGACTACGTTTTCAGCCCCCAGCCCAAAGCCAATAACGAATTGGATCAGGATCAAGATCCGCATGGTGGGCGCGAACGCAGCGGCGATCGACGCAAATCCGAAGATCGCGAGATTCGATTGGTAGGTGAACCGGCGGCCGAAGCGATCGCCGAGGAAACCGGTTACAAAAGAGCCGAGCATCATTCCGACAAACGTCGCCGAGACGAACTCCGCATTCTGGCCCAGAGTGGAAAAGCCGCTTTTGACCGTCGCCCCGAGAACGATTCCGGCGAGATAAATGTCAAACCCGTCGAAAAACATTCCCGCGCCGATCAGCCACATGATCCGGCGGTGAAACGAGGACAGCGGCAACCGGTCGAGTCGCGCTCCCGCGTCCACGGTCACGGCCGACTCACTTCTGCCTCGAGAGCACGGCCAGGCTACCCACGGTCAGGGCTTCCGTGGCCAGGCGGCAGTTCTGGTCGAAGGAGTTTTGCTGCGCGGTCTGGAAGAATTCCTTGCAGTTGCGCGCGGCGTTTGGATCGAGATGCAGGATGCGCTCGATGAGCGCGTCGACATCGGAGGCGAGGCTGCTCGCGGGGCTGACATGGGAGATGAGTCCAATTTGCTGCGCCTGCCGCGGAGAGACCGGATCGCCGAACAGGACCAGGGGAAACGCGAAGCGCGGCAGCGCGTACTCTCCGAGGTAGGCCATGATCGCGGCCGGCGCGAGACCGAACTTCATTTCGGGGAAACCCAGGGCCGCGTTTTCCGCCACGTAGGCAAAGTCGCACACGATCGCCAGGCCGAAACCGAAGCCGAAGGCGTCGCCCTGCACCTCTGCCACGCTGATCAGGGGTGAAACCCGCAACTGGCGCTTTAATTCGATGAGCCGCGCGGATTCGCGGTGAATGCTCGCGGCGTCGTGTCCGGCGCGCTCGCGTCCGGTACAGAAAGTTTTACCGCGGGCCCTCAAACGCACGATGCGCGCGGAAGGATGGGAAGATTCACGGCGAAGCTCGGCCAACATAGCATCGAACATCGCGCCGGAAACTTCATTGCCATGCTCGGAATTGTTCAAAGTGAAGTTCAGGACGTCGCCGGATCGTTCGATGACCACCCCGGTGGCGGCAGTGCCGCCGGCAAAATCAGCTGATTTGGATGACATACCGACACGGTACACATGGAGCGCAACTACTGTCAACCAAGCCGGGGGAATCTCTCTTGCTTTCGACTTAGTCAAAACTGCAGAGAGATTCCTCGGGCAAAGGCAGCCTTCGGAATGACAGAATCGATTACTTCTTCCGCAGATCGTGAAGTGCGGGTTGGCGAAGTGAAGGTTGGTCAAGTGCGGGTTTTGGGTCTTGCAAGGACGAAAACCGACAGGCTGAAGGCGTGTCCTACTGAATCTGGGAACGTTACTAACCCGAACCATTGCATCACATTGTGCCAAAAAGAAACGTTTAGCTCGTTTACTATTGGCACCAGCGAGCGAATACGTGTCCTTCAATTTTAAAAGTCGCCCGGTGAACAACGGACTGCCGGCAGGATCGTGGCTGTTCGTTCTGCTCATGCTCTCCGTGGGCGCGCCGGCTTATTCCCAGAGCCTCGGGGACATCGCGCGCCAGGAGCAAGAACGAAAACGGGAGCAGCCAAGCCATACGACCCACGTTTACGATAATGATGACCTCGCGCGTCCTCACATTCTGTTGCCGGAAGACGAGAAGCGGATCGAGGCGAACAAGAAAATGTCCGCCCCAGCACCTGACGAGTCTGCTGCCGAAACCGCGACGAGCGAGCCGAAAGCAAGTGCAGGTGCAACCGCCGCCGCGCCAACGGTGGCGCAGACGCAAATCGTAAAGACGACCTTTGCGGTGTCCGGCGCGCACGCACAGGCACGGCAGCCGAGCGCTCCAAGGATGACCCAGTCCCTTCCAGCATTTGCGCAACCGGCTGCGCTCGCATCTGCTGCACCGGCGTCTGCTGCGCCGTCACCCTCCCGCGTTGTTCTCCCTCGAAGAACCCAAACAGGGGCGCAAGAACAACTACTAGAACAACCAAAGGAAGTCGGCGAAGCGGCGCTTCACTCAGAGATTTCCGGAAGCCGCCAGATTCGTGTGCGGCAAGGTGACACGATGTGGAGCCTGGCGCGCAAATATTTGGGCGCCGGCAAAGACTGGCTGGTTCTTGCCGCCTGCAACCCTCAGGCTAAAGACCCAATGCGTCTGCAAGTCGGAATGGCCATACAGCTGCCGGAACAGGCCATGAATTCTCATCTACCGAACACACCAGACACAGTCGTCGTCCAGCGGGGAGACTCGCTTTGGAAACTGGCTCGGGTACACCTTGGGGATGGTAATGAGTGGAGTTGCGTTGCTCAAGCAAACCCGAAACTGCAAAATTCCAATCGAATTTTTGTCGGCCAAGCGGTAACGATTCCCGAGAACTGCTCCTCACCCCTCATTGCGCGAGCCGTTCACGTCGGAATTCCAGCCGAAGCTTTGCCTAGCGCCACTTCCCAGCTGTTGCAGTGAGCCTCGACCCGACCCTTGAATTTATCTCCTCGCTTTAAGCCGAAGCATAGCGGTTCAATTGGATTTAGGAGGCGCGTTCTGTTTTCAGCCGCGGGAACAGGCGCTCTGCGTTTCCGCGATTGATGGCCTTCCAGTCGTCTTCGGAGAAACCGGCGTACTGGACCAGCCAATCGTCCGTGAGCTCATAATTCCGGATCGGCGCGTCGCTGCCGTACATGATCTGGGAGACGGGAACGATGTCTTTCAGCGCGTCCAGCGCCGGCGCGCGGCCGGCGTGCGCCGTGTCGAAATAAAGCTTCTTGAACTCATAGTCCACGCCGTTCGGGGCGTTCGCTGCGCGGCTCTTTGGAAAATCGTCGATGATCCGCGCGGCCAAAACCGGAAATGCTCCTCCGGAGTGCGAAAAAATGAAGCGGATATTCGGATTCTTCGCCAAGGTGCCGTCCCAGAGCAGGCTGTCGATGGCGCGCGCCGTGTCAATGTCTTACTCAATAATGCCGGACTGCCCGGGAAGATTGCGGCAGCAGGAGGCGCGCGCGGGATGCACAAACACGATTGCGTTGCGGCGGTTCAATTCCTCGTAAACCGGCGCGAAGGACGGATCGCCCATCCACTTGTCCCGGTAACTTGTCCACAGGGCGATGCCGTCGGCCTTCAATACGTCCAAGGCGAAGGCGATCTCTTTCAGGCTTCCGTCCGTGTCCGGCAAGGGCAACGCCGCGAAGTGGCCGAAGCGCGTGGGATGATCCTTGACCATTTGAGCGCCATATTCGTTATTTTGTCTCGCCAGGCTGCGGCCTTTCTCGTCGCGATCGCTCATGGAGTCCATGACCAGGCGCTGCACAGGCGAGACAAACGCTGTGGCGATTCCATGCTTGTCCATCATCTCCAGGGAGATGGCCGGGGACCATTTCCGAAGCGTGAAGCCGTTGGCGGCCAGTTGATCTTTCATGGCCTCGACGTAAAAGGGAGGGAAAAAGTGATGGTGCACGTCGACGCGGCCGGGCATGGCGCGGACATTGGGCGAAATCGCCTGGGCGAATAATTCGCCGCCAAGGCTGCTTCCCATTCCGCTGCCCGGAAGTAGCGCGCTGGCGCCGGCCACGGCCAGGGCGCGCAGGAATTTTCTACGCGAAGCGCCGGCGTCAAACGTTGTTGCGCCTGCGTCACTGAGATTCGCGGTCGCATCGAGGCATCCAGAAGCGAGTTTCCTCATGATCGTTTCCTCCCTGCTTGTCCGGCACGGCGTGCAGCCGTTGCGGCGCAACATAGCACGATCCGAAGCGGATGTCAGCGCATTGCGTCGGGGTTGCGTTGAGGTCAGCGCGGCTCGGAGGATGGCGGGACGATGCTCTTGATCCGCATGTATGTGACGATGTTTCCGTAGTGCTCGTTGTTGTGCGCGAAATTCACGATCAGACGGCTGATCCGCAACACCGGAACTTTCGTGCCGTCGTCCCGGGTACCCTGCACCATGTCCATGGAGTTCGCGTCCGTCAGCATGGCATACGCCCCGTCGCAGTAGGCCAGCGCGTCGTTCAAGGCCTTCACGAGATCGGGCTTGGCCGTGATTTTTTCAAAGTCCGTTTCTTCCACCGGATTCTTTTCGCCCTTGGCGTCCGAGCACCAGCGATAATTGAAGTTCGCCAGGTGTCCGATCAGCTGTCCGAACGTCCGCACTTCCAGTTGCGCGCCGGGGTGCATGCCGTAAAGATTTTCCGGCATCTTTTCGGCGGCGCGCGCGATGAATTTCCGGTTTATGGTGTACGAATTGCGGAGCCACGCGGAGAGATCCTTGGGAGCCTGCTGGCCGGTCTGCGCCGCCAGCGGAAATACAAAAACGAAACCGAATACCATGCCAAAAAGAAACTTCCGCATATGAGTTTCCCCCGAGTATTTCGAGCCGATTGCAAATTGGATTTGTTCAGTCGACGCGCATTATACCAACGGCAACCTGCGCGCACAATTTTAGAGGGGGCCCACAAATCTTTTCGCGGTCTTAAACGAATCGGATGGCTGAGGAGATCAGGCGGCGCTGGCACATCGTCGCGCGGCGTCTGCAACGGTGGAAGGAAAGCCAAACCTCAGACTGTTATGGTCGTTCCATCAAACTTGGTGAACGAGAATCCGGCAAACGGCTCGCTGAACGTGTGCTTCATGTCGTAGAGCATGCTGATGGTGGCGGCCTCGCCCAGCAGGTTAGCCTCGTTCGCGTCGCTGCGCCAGTGCACGCCCGAAATGTTGCGTCCCTGCGAGATGTTCGAGACGACCTTGTTCAGTTCGCCTCCAACCGTCATGGGCGGTTCGCCAGGCGCGGCGACATAGGGGATCAATGTCTGCCCGTCGTCCGCCGGATTCGGCACCACCGGATTCTTGATCGGCTGAGAGTCATCGAACAGCGCCTTCAGCATGGTCGCGCACGCGCCCGCAACCGTCGCATGGCCGGAGCCGTACGAGGTGTGATTCGGCGAGCCCTCCGGAAATGCCATCGGCAGCAAGGTCGATCCGTACTTGCTCAAAATGTTGTCCAGGACTTTCGATACATGCAAGAGATCGTGGTGGATGGGATAGTTGCGGATTCCCCGGCGATTTACGTCCACGCGGCCGCCAAATTCTTCGGGGCGCAGGCGCCTGTGCACCAGCCACTTCTGGTACCAAACGTCTTTCAACGCCCGCGTTGCGGGCTCGCACGCCAGGGTCAAAACAGCCGGCCCGCCGAAAGTTCCGAAGCCGACTTGCGCCAGCGAACCGTTGGGATCCAAGTCCAAATTGCGCGGGCGGCCCGCGCCACCATCGTAAATCCGCCCGTACGGATTACACTTGTTCGCGAAATATCCGTTGCTGAGTAAATTGAGAGAGGAAACCAAGTACGCCTCAAATAGGGCGTCGATATTGACGTAATGCGTCAGATCGCGGCCGTTGCGGCAAAAGGCAAGCCCCACGGCGGGAATCGCGGGAGTGTTGACTCCGTTCTGCACGGCGAGCCAGCTCGGAAAGTCCGTCATGTAATCGACGCCGGGCGCGACTGTAACCATCCTGGTGTCGACGCGCATCGCGCCGAAATTGCACGGTTGCAGCAGGAATTGTGAAATGTACGGCCCGACCGTGCAGCCGGGGTAAGGGTCCCGGAACAGCGTTTTGGGGGTGACCACGCCGTTTTCCCTGGGACCGCGGAAATCCGACATTTTTGAGAGGTCTTCAGCTGCGGCTTGCGCTGTCGGGTTGGATTCGTAGTCCGCAAAGTTCACGTCGCGCAGCAGCGCCATCCAATACAGCTCCGCCATTTCGCCCGCTTCCTGCGCGCTAGCGAATGCCGGGGCAGGACGCAGCTTCAATTGATGCGAGTCCGTCCCTTCGAGATCGAATGCGTACCCGGAACCCGGATTGACCAGCCGGCGTTGCATCGTGGGATCCGACGATCCGAAGTGACCGTTGATGGCCAGCGCTTCGAAGTCGGCAAAGCGTCCGGTGGAGATCGCCGCGATCATGGCCTGGTAGGCCGCAGGATCGACTTCACCGCTGGTGGGATCGTGCTTCAGATTTTTAGAATAATTTCCAATTTTGGCCGGGTATCTCGCTTCGTCACCGTTATCGTCGTGGTTCGGAATGCGCACGTCGCTTTCCCGCTCCGCTACTTCGTCGCGGATTCTTTCCGACGTCTCAGCCCTGGCGCGCCCGCCCTGCGGCCCGATATCGTCGGCGTAAACCTTGACCGCTTCCGACAGGACGGAAATGGCGGGCATGGACGCCGCGATTCCGGCGGAAACTCCCAGCGAGTTGAGGAAAGCACGTCGACCGACACTCGTCTTCCGATGCTTCAACTTCATTCGAATCCTCCGGGAACTTGCTCGGTCGGCCTGGGTGACTTGGACGAACCGGTCGTTAAGACACGAGTCGACGCATGTTTCATGATGAAAACCCGGATGCAATACGAACAACTGGTCCAGAGGGCAGGTTCAGTACAGGCTTCCAACCCTTCGCTAAGACGAAATCAAGTCGTCTTGACTACATTCATCGGAAAGATTTCGAGGAACTTTACGGCGCGATCGCGTTTGCCTTGTCCGATGCCGACCCGAAGTCAACTTCATGACACCATGCTGCATTTTTAATTTTGTATCCACCGCACTGGCCGCGGCGTCTTCCTTGCCCCCTACGGATGGAGCAACGAGAGATCCAGGTAGACAGTTAATCCGCGTCTTTGATAGCCTCAGCGGCATCGAACTTGCAAATGCAGAACCAAGCAGCGATCCCGAGGGAACCTGTTTTCGCCAGCAATTGTTCGCCTGTGATTTTTTTGTGCAATTTATATTTTGGGTCGATCTACCTTTGTCGCTTGAAGCAGGAGGAATCATGCAGCTATTTAGAATTCCTAGAATCCTCGGTGTGGTGAGCGCGGTCGGCCTCATGACGTCGATTGCATTTGGAGCGACAATCACCGGCACGGTGACTGGGCCGGACGGCGCGCCGTTTCGCGCGGCGTTTGTACAAGCTCGCAATTCGAAAACCCGGGTGAGGGTCATCGTGCTTTCGGGCAACGACGGAACGTACCGCATTGAGAACCTGCCGGCCGGCGATTACCAGGTGCTGGCGAAATCGGTGGGCTACCGATCCGACCCGAAGAGCGGAATTGTCCTCGCCGCGAACCAGGACGCGACCTTTGACTGGACGCTGCAGAAGCAAATGGTGCACTGGGACGAAATTCCCATCATTCAGGGGATTGACCTGTTCCCCGCCGGTCCGGGCAAAGACAAATTTTCCCACTGCGGTTCGAGCTGCCACGGATTTCAGCAGTTCATCGACGTCCGGCGCGACGAAAACGGATGGCGCGAGGTTTTGAAGGACCAGATGTCGACCCGCATCGGCGGCGGCGTCGTCTACAGCCAGATCAAGAATGACCAGGACGTCAACGAGCTGGCTATTTACGCCAGCAAAATTTTCGGCACCGGCCCGGGCGCGCTGCCGGAATCTCCCGCCGATCTTCCCGGCTATGTGGACTGGATGAAGCAGTTCAGCGACGATGCGCTCAAGATCGTCTACGTCCTGTACGAAATGCCGCCAGGCCGCATGACCTGGGACGCGAACCCGGACAAGGATGGCAACATCTGGTGTCCGTACTTCGGGACGGTTAACGGCGTCGGGCGTTTGAATCCGGAAACGGGAGAGCTGCGGGAATATCTATGGGAGAGCCAGTCGCCGCGAGTGGGCACGCGCTCGGCACAAATGGCGCGTGACGGAGTTTCGGCGTGGGTGGTCGAAGAGGGCGGCACGCTCGTGAAGGTCGACGTGAAAACCGGCAAGCAAACCAAGTACAAAGGCCCGGGCAAGACGATGAACACGGTGCGGGAAGATCCAAACGGAATCCTGTGGGCTTCCGGCAGCCCATTTTCCTATCGTTTCGATCCCAAGACAGCAACCTACTCGGAAGTGAAAGACGCTCCCAACACCTACGGCGCGAACCTCGACAAGTCGGGCAACATCTGGTTTGACGAAGTCGGCGGGCTGGGACGGATTTTTAAGGTGGACTACAAGACGACGAAAGTTACCACCTGGACTCCGCCGCCGCAGCCGGGCTCGCGACGCCGCTTTCAAGTGGATTCGAATGGAATTGGCTGGCTGGCGCAATATGACCGCGGGCAAATCGTGCGGCTGGACACGGAAACGGGCGCGTTCAAGGAATACCAGCTCCCCGGCGAGCAGCCTTCACCCTATCCCATTGGAATCGACGCGAACAATCAAGTTTGGTACGCCTCCGGGATCATGGACACCGTGGGGCGCCTGGATCCGGCCACCGGAAAAATCACTGAATACCCCGCCCCGAACGTGGGCAACGGCATGCGGGAACTGAACAACGATCCCAAGGGAAGAATGTGGTTCGCGTCGCCGGGGAACAACACGGTAGGCTACATGTATCTGGCGAAGTGAATCGAGTAGACGGGCTGAGCCTGGTCTACTTTTTTGTTCTACTCTAGTATTTCCTGGGCGAGCGCCACGACCTCGTCGGCGATGGCCAGGCTTGAGGTCAGGCCTGGGGACTCGATGCCGATCAATTGGATCGCACGCGGGACGTTTTTGTCGCGCTCGATTACAAAATCGGCGATGCCCGAGTGACCGGGCGGCATGAGCTTCGCCCGGATTCCCGAATAGGCCAGCTGCAAATCGGCGGCTTCGATTTCCGGCAACATGGGTTTTGCGCGGCGAACGAATTCCTCGATGGGCAGGCGGTTCCGCTCGTAATCGTTCTTTTCCGCGACGTAATCCGCCGTGGGACCGACGAGCACGGTGTCCCAAAGTGTGCGCGTCAAGTGCACGCCGAGAGTCAGACCGTCGGCGTGAGGCAGAGGGTAGACGAGGTTATTGACGAGATACGATTTGGCGCGCACCAGTTCGCAGTACTCTCCGCGCACGGGATAAATGCGATGGTCGTGGTTTCCCGTCATCGCGGCGATTTCATCCGAGTACAGGCCCGCGCAGTTGATCACGCAGCGCGCTTCGATCGTTTCTTCGGAATGTTGCGCTCCCTCGCCGGGGTCTCCCTCGACGAGCGTCACGGCGACCGAATCCGGACGCGGCTCGATGCGCACGACCTTCGTGCACGTCAACAGGCTGGCTCCGTCGGCCGTGGCCATGCGCGCCAGCGTCTTGATCAAGTCCTCGGCGGAAATGATGCCGGTCGACGGCACCTCCAGCGCGACGGCCGCCTCGATGTGCGGCTCGCGCGCGCGCGCCTCGGCGCGGTCCACCAGGCGCAGGCCCAGGACACCGTTGGCTCGGCCGTTTTCGGCCAGGTGCTCCAGCTCCGCTTGCTGTTTCGCGTGAGAGGCCACCACGAGCTTCCCGCAATTCCGGTGCGGGACGTGGTGCGCGGCGCAAAATTCGTACAGCATCCGGTTGCCTGCCACGCACAGCCGCGCTTTGAGCGAGCCTGGCGGATAGTAGATGCCCGAATGAATTACGCCGCTGTTGCGTGTGCTCGCTCCCATGCCCAGCTTGGGCATCTGCTCGACCAGAAAAACGTCGCTCCAGCGCCGCGAAACCGCGCGCGCCACGGCGCATCCCACCACGCCGCCGCCTATGATGACGATGTTTGCGCGATCCACGACCAACAGAATAGATGATTTGAGGCGAGAGGCAAAAGCCGAAACGCCAAACGCCGCCGGCGGCCTGGATTCGCACAGGTTCTGGCGTCGCGGCTAAACAGGCTGCGGAAAAAGTATTCTATTTTGTCATTCCGCGCGCAGCGAGGAAGCACTCTCCTGGGCTTAACTATCAGAAGAGAACGAGAGATTCCTCGCTCCGCTCGGTTCACCGAGAACGTTCTCCGCGAACGGAATGACAAAAGGATGGGGCGACTTTTCTGCACCGTGTAAAGCCGGGACCCACAAAGCTCGTTGAATTGGAAAGAAGATAAGTTCTATCCTAATTAATGCTGTCCCGTGGCAGCCTGGCTGACCGCTGGGCGCCGGCTGTAGAGCGCCGCTGCTAATTTGAGCATTCCTTCGCGATCCGAGGCCAGCAGATAGCCTTCCGCGATCAGCTGATCGACCGATTCCGCGTACAGCTTGACGTAATTGGCCTCGCTGCCATACCGCTTGGTGAGTTCTTCCGGCGAGAATTGCTGCCATCCGCCCAGGTTTCCGCAGGTTGCGTCGATCGAGGTGGTCGCCACCGGCGGTATCGATACGGGGACAGGCCGGCCGACGGGATGGTCGACATCCGGGAAGCGCACGCCGCCCAATGGCTGCGCGTCTTCGTAGACCAAAGGCACGGAGAGGCGCACGCCGGGCAAAGCGTTGAAGTTCGGCATCCGGGAGGATGCCGGGTCGAGCGTGAAGAGTTTCGTCGGCGGCAGCCGCGGCGCCCGGCGAGCGGAAGGAACGTCCAGTTCTCGTTCCAGTTCCAGGGTGACCGCGCGCAGGAAGGCGGCATGCGGAATGGGATTGAGGTCGACCTGCACGCCGCCGTTGCAGCGTTTGGCGCGCGCGCTCCACACGCTCTGATCGATCGGAGCAGGGGCGTGCGGGCTTGGCCAGTCATAGCGGCGGATGCGCGGGTTTTTCGTATCCACATCGGTCAGGCTGGCGCGAAGCCGGTAGAAATCGGTGTAATTGGCGATGTCAATGTAAAAGGGATCGCTGGCGTGGCCGCCCAAAATTTCCGAAATTCGCAGCGGCTTACCATCTGGCACAAGGTAGGGAAATTCCTTGACGCCCGCGGTCGCTGCCAGTTCGTTGATGGCCAGCCAGTTGCCCGTTCCATCGACGGCGATTGCTCCCTGGTAGACCGCGCCGCCATCGCCGGGATCGGCATTAAATCCCTCCGCGAGAAACGTGTCAATAAAAAAACCGCTGAGGCTGATGCCGCCGAGGATCAGCGTATGGTACGTCCCGAAATCCACCGGCGGACTGGCATTCAGTTTGGCCCGACCGGCAAGCATGCGGCCAAAGTCGCGGATGATGACTTCGCCAACGCCCTCGGCCTGCGGCGGCACGCTTGCGGCAATCCCGGTTTGCCACTGCACCCGCGCGTAAGACGTGCCATGCTCGAAAAGAAAGCCGTTTCCCGGATCCCCGCCCGTGGTGGTAGCCGAAGGCGGGCCGGTTTCGGAGCTGCCGTGCAGCGTGTTGAGGAAAACCGGAATGCCTCGATTCTCCGCTTCCACGACAATCGCCGAATTCGTGCCCGGCTTTTCCGGAGCAACAATTTCAAATTCGCATTCGTAGGCGTAGTTCCCGTCGTTGCCGTGCGGCAACTGGTCGAAGCCGATGATTGCGTCCCGGGGAGAAACAAGTCCGAAAACATTGCCCCAGGTCCGTTTATAGGCGACGCCGCCGAACGTGCCGGCAGGCTCGGACCCGGTAATCGTCACGTTGGTGATCTGGGACTGCTGCTGCGATTGCGGACTTGCCGCTGGCGCGCCCGCGTCGCGGTTGTTCCCTTCGGGAGCGCCTTGCGGTGCAGCGGCGCGCGCCGGGGCAGGGAACTGAGGCAAAGCGAGCAACATTGCGCACACAACGATGCTAGTCCAGCGAAAACGCTTGAGGCGCGGCATGGGCATCGATCGTCCCTCCCAAATCCCGTCCGAAGTCCTTTCGAAATCCGTCCGAATCAGTGTTGCTGCGGCTTCTCACGCCGGTCCAATTTCAGTTTATACCAGGTCCGTGCTTGTGCGCGCCCCGCAGCGCGGGAAGCCATCGTTCCGCTCCGTACGCGCCTGGCTGTGTTCATTTGCTCTCGTCCGATAACCCCGCTACAATGGGCCTTCACTCCGCACCTGCCCAATCCGTCCCGTTTATCGAGAAAGGCGCCATGGCTTCTAGAACCGTCTGGCATTTTGCGTATGGCAGCAACATGAACCGCGCTCAGATGCTCTCCCGCGCAGGAAATATTTTGGAAGAACACAACGCCTCGCTGCCGAATTACGAAGTTCGCTTCAACAAGAAAGTGCGCGGAGGCACCGCCGGGGCCAACATCCAACCCTCGCAGGGAAAGACCGTCCACGGCGTGCTCTACAAAATTGAGGAGAACGCGTTCCGTTCGCTGGATCGCTACGAAGGCGTCCCCGACCACTATCGCCGCATCGAAGTGCAGGTGACACCCGAAGGCGGGCAACCCGTTCCGGCGCAAATCTACATCGCGCAGAAAGTCGAAAAAGGGCTGCGCCCCTCGGCCTCTTACCTGCAAGCGATGCTGGACGGCGCGGGCGAGCATAACCTGCCGGCATCGTACATCGGCGAAATTAAGTCCGCCGCCGGCGCGGCCTGATCGCCGCCTGAACGCGTCCCAATCGCGCGCTGATCGCTGCCGCCGGGCGGAAGATTTTCTACGCCGTACAGGAGGGACCATGGCTACTACGTCGTTGCCGCGGGCCGCATCTCGCGGAGGCAGTTTCCTTGTTGAACCCTGCGCTCCGGAAGACATTTTCTCCCCTGCCGACCTGACCGACGATCAAAAGCTGATTGGGCAGACGGCGGAAGAATTCGTGCGCAAAGAAGTGGTTCCCCTCATCGCGGATCTCGAGCAGCACAAGGCGGGTTTGCTGCCGCAACTTTTGAAAAAAGCCGGCGAAATCGGCTTGCTGGGCGGAGGCGTGCCCGAAGAGTACGGCGGCTCCGAACTCGACAAAGTTTCCAGCGTGCAGCTGGCCGAGAAATTATCGGCCTACGCTTCTTTCGGAGTGAGCCACGGAGGGCACGCGAGCATCGGCACCCTGCCCATCGTCTTCTTCGGCACCGCGGAGCAGAAAAAAAAGTATCTGCCTTTGCTCGCCACGGGCGAAAAGCTGGCGGCCTATTGCCTGTCCGAACCGCAGGCCGGATCGGACGCGCAAAATTCGCGCACGCGGGCCGTGCTCTCGCCCGACGGACGCAACTGGATTCTGAACGGCCAGAAAATGTGGATCACCAACGGCGGCTTTGCCGACGTGTACATCGTTTTCGCCAAGGTCGACGGCGAGAAATTTTCCTGCTTCATCGTGGAGCACGGTTTTCCGGGCTTTTCCGCGGGCGCGGAAGAAAAAAAGATGGGCCTGAAGGGCAGTTCAACGACGGCCATTTTTTTCGAGAATTGCCAGGTGCCCAAAGAAAATCTGCTGCACGAGGTGGGACGCGGCCATATTGTCGCCTTCAACATTTTGAATGCCGGCCGGTTCAGCCTGGGCGCGTACTGCACCGGGGGATCCAAGGGCACGCTCGAAATTGCCGCAAAGTACGCGAAAGAGCGCGTCGCTTTCGGCAAACCCATCGCGGAATTCGGCCTGATTCGCGCCAAGCTGGCGGAAATGGCCATTCGCATTTTTGCGGTGGAGTCCATGATTTACCGTTCCGCGGGCCTGATGGATCGAGCGATCGCGGCGGCCGGCAATGGCGCGGATAAATCCCTGCAATCGATGAAAGTATTCGAGGAATACGCCATCGAAAGTTCGATCAGCAAGGTTTACGGGTCGGAGTTGCTCGATTATGTGGTCGACGAAGCCGTGCAAATTTTCGGCGGCTACGGTTTTCACGAAGATTATCCGGTGGCGCGGTCCTACCGCGATTCGCGCGTGAACCGCATTTTCGAGGGCACCAACGAAATTAACCGCATGCTCATCATCCAGATGCTGATGAAGCGCGCGATGGCCGGCGTTCTTCCGCTGATGCAAGCCGGCGCGAAGTTGCGCGAGGAGATCATGGCCGGGCCGTCGTTCGACGAGCCCGCCGCCGGGGAGTGGGCGGAAGAAGAACGCATTCTGGCCGGGGTGAAGAAAGCATTTCTGCTGGCGGCCGGCGCGGCCCTGGAAAAATACCGCGACCGCCTGGCGGATCAGCAGGAAATTGTCGCTGCGCTTTCCGACATTGTCATGGAATGCTACGCGGTTGAATCTTCGGTGCGGCGCGTGCAAAAGGCGCAAGCGGCGCGCGGCCCGGAGCCAACCGCCGTCATGGCCGACGCGGCGCGCGTGTTTCTCCACGACGCCGTCGATCGCGTGGAGGTCGGCGCTCGCCGGACGCTCGCCTCTCTGCTCGAGGGAGACATGTTGCGCACGCAACTCGCCGTCCTGCGGCGCTTTCTCAAGCGCGAGCCCGCCGACACCGTCGCCATGCGCCAGCGCGTCAGCGCCGCGGTGGAAGCCGGCAATCGCTACCCGTTCGAAGGCCGGTAAGTAGAACCGGCTTTCAGCCAGTTTGGTTCTAATTCCCGGTGCTTAGCCATCCAAATTGAATCGACAGGCCGAAATCTGTTCCAGCGAACCCAGACGCCTATGAAAAATGCAACAGTCCACCTCCCAATTCCCGTAGATTCTCGGGCTTAATCCGTACCGGTAGCCCTAGTCCCCAAGTTCCAGGGTCAAACCCACTTACGTACCATATGAAAAGGAACGGCTTACGATTTAACCTGATCTTGACTCTTCTGGGCTGCGGATTGCATCTAATTCCGCGGCGGGAAGTAGGGGGCCATTCCGGTGACGATCTCTAACGTGTTCCGCGAGCGAAAAGCTCGCAAATGGTTGTGGATCGCTCTTGCGGCGTTTGTTGCATTGCAGATCTATTTCGTGCAGGAATTGCTGGTGGCCTTCATGCTGTTTACCGGCGTTTTTATACTCTGCGCGCTGGTTGCCCTGGTCTTTTATCTGGTGGATCGGGCCAGCCGTTGGGGTCTTGAACAGGCTGGACATCAGGCCAAGCGCGCGCTCGTGGCGGTCGAGGAGATCAGTAAAAAGCAGCTCCGCCGTCCACGTTCAGAGACTGCCCAGTAATCGCGCTGGCCGCGGCCGAGCAAAGAAACAGCGCGGCGGCGGCGATTTCGTCAGCCGTTTGGCCGCGGCCCTGAAGAATCGTGTTCAGGAAGCCGCCGAGCTGTTCTTCCTTCGAAACTCCCAGACGTTCCGCAAGCGTTTGGCCTAAATCCTTTGACATCTTTGTTTCCGTGACCGGGCCGGGGCAGATCGCATTGACGCGCACCCCTTTTCGCGCAGCTTCGGCTGCCGCAACCCGCGTCAGCCCCAGCAGGCCCGCTTTCGCCGCGGCGTACGGTGAGCCCCATCCAAACGCCGACTTCGCTGACAAGCTGGAAATATTCAAGATGACGCCGGACCGGCGCGCATACATGCCCGGCAGCACCAGCCGCATCAGCAGGTAGGCGCCGCGCAGATGCACGGCGATCACGCGATCCCACTCGGAGGGGGTGATTTCCTCCACCGGCTTCACGGGACCGTACTCGCCGGCGTTGTTCACCAGAATGTCGACCTTCCCAAATTGGGAAACGGCCTCGCGGACGATCTTTTCGCAGTGCGTTTCGTCCGCTACATCGGCCGGAACGGCTGCGGCATGGCCTCCCGCTCCGCGAATTTCCTGAGCCACGCCGTCGATTTCCGATTGAGTGCGGGCCGCCACGACCACCGCAGCGCCTTCCCCGGCAAATTTCAAGGCCATGGCGCGCCCGATCCCGCGGCCACCGCCGGTGATGACCGCAACTTTTTCGCGAAGCAACATGCAAGCCTCCACTGCTTCAGACGGCTCAGGCATACCCGGCCGCGCGGTGCTTGCGACGGCCAGTTCGCAATGACCGCTTACGTCTTGGCCCCCAGCGCGCAGCTGGCGCACGCGCGCAGCCGAAGGCCGCCGCGGCAAGTTTGGCAGGATAGCACCCGAAACGCCGCCAACCAAAGAAGGCATCCGCGAATTTCGCTTTGATAACTGCAAGGTGAACGTAAGGCAGTGATATCATCCCTCCGTGCGGTGCCGTACACAGGGAAAAGTTTCGAACGTTCGCAAGGCGCTCAGGGCACCCACGATGCCATGTGTGTTGCTTCTCTTGGCAGCTGCATCTATGGCTGGCTTCATCGAGAGCCATGCGACGGAGTTTCGGCCTGCGATTTTAGTTCGTCACTTGCAGGGAATCGAGGCTTCTCGGGACAGCTCCTACACGACGGTGCTTGCCGCCGAAACCGCGACGCCCGATGGCCGAGTCTTGGGTGACCATTACCTGATGCTTGTGAACTCGGCCGTGGCGACGCAAATAAATGCTGCAAAACTGGGGGAGTTTGATCGCTCTCCGTACAACGGGCTGGCAGTTTCGTTCGCGGATGCGTTTGACAGTTCGCCGGTGCCTGCGGCCGCCCCGATGCAAGCTCAAATCGTGAATTGGAAAAAGTCCACCAATAAGCAGATCTGGCCGTGGGTCTATCTGAACCGCATGATCGGTGCAAACGTCGCCGAGGGAAATCGGTACGCCAACGTCCCGTACTTCCAGCGAATTCAGGGGCTGGACCTGGACGGCAGAGCAGGTGCGCGCGACGATTTTCTGGAAAATTGGCGGATCGCGCTGCGCCTTGCGCGCCAGACCAACGTTCCCGGAATCGTTTGCGACCCGGAGTTTTACAACAACTACAAAGCCTATGACATCTCGGAACTCGCGCGCATGACCTCCATCCCGCAGCAAGAAGTCGCGGAGCTTCTGAGGCGGTTAGGCGCGCGCATGGCAGACATTGCCGCGGAAGAGTACCCGCGCGCGACGCTCTGGTTCTTTTTTACCGGCTTCACCCGCCCCGACTACCGCATGATTGGCGGCCAGCCGTACTACATGGCAGCCACCTACATCGTGGAGGGCCTGCTGGACCAGATTCAGAAGCGGCGCCTTCCTGTGCGCGTCTTGTCCGGAGGCGAAGTGGGCCTCGGCTACTGCCACAAGTCAGTCGAAGATTTGCGCGCCGCGATCGAAAAACGGGCTGCCGCTTTCGGACCTTTTTTGAGCAAGTATCGCGGCATCCTGGAATTGGCGGGAACGATGACGCTGTGGAGCGACCGTTCCGCCAAGAAGAACTGGGTAGCCCAGGGTGTGTGCGGCGACTCATCGGCGGCTACGGTCGAGGATCTTGTCCCGTACATGGAACTTCTGTTCAGGACTTACCGCGATGTGTGGCTTTATGGTTCACCAAATGGTGGTTACTACGCCTTCCAGTCCGCCAGCGCTTCTCGCTTCGATGCCGCAATAGAGCTTGCGCAGCGGCGCGGCCGCGAAGCGCAAGGCCAACAGCCCGTGTTTTGATGCCCGTCCGGCGGAGACCCAGTCGAAGGCCGTTTTCCGGCTCGATGGAGCCAGCGGGCATATAAAAACGGACACGAAAATCAGGCCATAATTTTGGGCGAAGCTTCGTGGAAACCAGCTTGTAACAATACCCGAAGGAGCTTGCATGAAAGAACGACAATCATCGGACCTGCGCAGGCTGGCCGCGCGGATTCGTCTGCGTGCAACCAAGATGGTTGCCATTCAGGGGTTCGGCTACCTCGGCCAGGCGTTGTCGTCAGCGGAGATTTTCGCCGTGCTTTTCGGCGGCGGATTTATTCGCGCCGGCCGGGATCGCTTTGTGCTGTCGGCCGGGCACTACGTGATCGCATTCTACGCGGTGGCCGCTGAATTGGGCCTGCTAAGCGCAGCAGACCTTGCATCCTATGGCATGGACGGCGCGTTGCTCGAAGCGATCGGCACCGAGCGAACTCCGGTCGTCGATATGGTGTGTGGATCTTTGGGACAAGGGCTTTCGGGAGCGATCGGCTTTGCTCTGGCCAGCCATCTGGCAAGGGAAGATCGCGACACATACGCATTCTTGAGCGATGGAGAAATGGAAGAAGGGCAGGTTTGGGAGGCAGCGATGTTCGCCTCCCATCATCGCGGCCGTATGGGCCGGCTCGTCGTGGTGATCGATGCCAATAACTCGCAGGTCGACGGTTCGATCACGTCGGTTACGACCATCGAGCCACTAGCAGACAAGTGGCGCTCGTTCGGATGGCGGGTTCTCAACATCGATGGACACGACGTAGCAGCGCTTTCAGGCGCGTTCGCTGGCGGCTCAATTGGCGCCGAGCCGCTCGTTGTAATCGTCCGGACAGACATATTTGGCCGGATGCGATCGATTCCGCCCTCTGCGGACGGGCACTTCATCAAGCTCGACGCCGCTCTTGAGCGCGCTTTGACGAGCGAACTGGAGGCAGCCCTTGCGTGAGCCTCCCTACAAGACGGTGCTGAAGCCCTACGGCGAGGCGCTTCTGGCGTTGGCGCGGGAGCGGCCGGAAGTCTTGTGCCTCGGCGCGGATCTCACACGGCAAACGGAAACCGATATTTTTCGCGACGCAATTCCCGGGCGGTTTATCAACGTCGGGATGGCCGAGGCCAACATGATTGGCATCGCCGCCGGACTCGCCCGCGCGGGACTCACGGCGTTTGTCAACACATTCGGGGTTTTCTGCACGCGGCGCTGCTACGACCAGATTGCCATGGCTGTGGCATACCCAAACCTAAACGTCAAGATTGTGGGGTTCATGCCCGGCCTGTCGAGCCCGGGCGGACCGAGCCACCAGGCGATCGATGATGTGACGCTGATGCGCGCATTGCCGAATATGATGGTTGTCGATCCAGTCGATGCGCTCGAAATTACGCAAGCCGTTTCGGCGGTGGCGGACCATCGAGGCCCTGTTTACCTGCGCCTGAAGCGTGGCGAAATTCCGGCGATTTTCGACCCTGACCACCGGTTCGAGTTGCACAAAGCGCAGATCGTAATGGGCCGTGAGAATTCAGATGTCTGCATCATTGCCGCGGGGATGATGGTCCCGGCGGCGCTCTCGGCGGCGCGGACGCTGGAAGAAAATGGCGTTGCGGCCGCCGTTATCAACTCGCCGGTCATCAAGCCGCTGGATACCGCAACCATCGTGGCAGCGGCGCGAAAGAGTCGATTCGTTGTCACCGCCGAAAATCACACCATCGTTGGGGGCTTGGGTTCGGCCGTGGCCGAAGCAATCGCGGAAGCGGGTCTGGCGACGCGATTGCACCGCGTCGGGATCAAGGATGTTTTCGCGGAATCCGGCAGTCGCGAATTTCTGTTCAGCCGCTACGGCCTCGGCACGCAGGACATCGTCGAAGCCGCGTGGCGTGGCCTTTCGATCGACCGGCCCGTGCCGGCCGCTCCCGTGCTCGAAACTGTGCCGGGCGCGTACTCGCCCGTGTGAACTGAAGACGCCTGGATACCGTCGTTCAAGACGATTTGGGGGGATGCCCGCGCCCTTGACCGCGCCATAGAAGGTATGCGCGCAATGCGACGGCTTGGTTGTGCTCTTCATCCCGCGCGGAATAGACCAGCGTAATGCTGTGGTGCTTCCGCTCCAGCTGTTTGATCTCTTTTGTCAATTCCGTTTGCTTCCGCAGCTCAGTGCGATAGCGTTTTTGAAACTCCGTCCAGCGATCAGGGTCGTGCGCAAACCATTTCCGCAAGCCATCCGACGGCGCAATCTCTTTCAACCAGAGATCGACTGAGGCTTTTTGCTTTGACATGCCGCGAGGCCAGAGCCTGTCCACAAGGATACGGTAACCGTCGGACGGCTCTGCCCCGTCATAAACACGTTTCAACTTGAGCATGGCAGGCCCTTTTGGAATTGTACCTCGACCTCACAGCTCTGGAGCGTTACCGATTCTGCGGCCTTCTGATAAGTGGGTTGCCCGCCACACTCTATGAGCAGGGATTCCCATCCGATCAGTGAATCGTCTTCCGGATGCGTCCCACTCTCGCGACTTTTGAATTTTTTAGAGCTATTCTTGCTCTTAGCGTCAATCGAGCTACCTAAAGCTTCAGACACCGGAGGCACTCATGTTGAATCCAGACCGGCGCGAATTCTTGAAAAATTCGATGGCTCTCGCGCTCGCGCCCGCGGCCGAAAGCGCGCTGTTCGCTCCCAGGTTGCAGGGCGAGTCCGATCCCGCCCTGCGGCCGCGCGCGGAATTTTTTGACGGCTTCAAGACCGAGGACATCAAGACTTCAGGAACGACCATCCACACCCTTTACGGCGGCAACCGCAACGGGCCGCCTTTGCTGCTGCTTCACGGCATTCCGGAGACGCACGTGCTGTGGCGCAAGGTTGTGCCGGCGCTGGCGCCGGACTATTTCATCGTGATGACGGACCTGCGCGGATATGGCGACAGCGGCAAGCCTCCCGGGGGCGGGGATCATTTCGCGTACTCGAAGCGGGCCATGGCGCAGGATCAGGTGGAGGTAATGAAGCACCTCGGGTTCGACAAATTCACGCTCGTGGGGCACGATCGCGGCGGACGCGCCGCGCACCGCTTGGCGCTGGACCATCCCGAAGTTTTAACGAAACTCGTGATTCTCGATATAGTGCCGACCTATTTGCTGTATCAGGACATCACGCAGGAATTCGCCACCATCTTTTACCACTGGTTTCTGCTGGTGCAACCGCCGCCGTTTCCCGAGACCGTGGTCGGCAACAGCGCCGAGTATTTCCTGAAATGCACCCTGCTTTGGCTGGGCGGCAATAAAATTACCGATCCGATGCCATCATGGATCGAGCCCGCCGTGTTCCAGGAATATTTCCGCACCTTCCGTGAACCGGCCACGATCCACGCGATTTGCGAGGATTACCGGGCGGCCGCATCCATCGACCTGGCCCACGACAAGGCGGACCTGAACAAGAAAATTCAATGCCCGCTGCTGGTTCTGTGGTCGGAAAAGGGTCCGTTTCACCGGATGTACAACGTGCTTCAGACCTGGCGGGACCGCTCCGTTCAGGCACAGGGACACGCCATGCCGACGGGACATTTTCTTCCCGAGCAGATGCCGGAGGAATTGACAAAAGAGCTGCAAACCTTTTTCCGGAGCTGACGCCTGTTCGCAGCGCCGGCTTCGGTCTGAGGGTTTTGCGATGGCCGGACTGGGCGAAAACCACACAGCCTCGAGCCCTTACCACGGAAGTGTTGCAAGCTAGGGCGGCGTGGTATAAAACGTCTACCGCCAAACGATCCAATTCGAATAGCTCTGTCTGTCACGGGAAGTGGCGATAAAGTTTTTGCGTCGCCCGGAGCGGACGCGGCGCGATTCAGCAGTTTCAGGAGGGTCTGTGAGTCAATCCGTCAGCACGCTAAATCGATTGGAAACAGTTTCTCCGAGCAAAGCCTCCAATATCGTGATCGCTTACGCGATACTGCGCCTGTCCTTTGGGGCCAATATTCTTCTCCACGGACTGAGCCGCCTCCTGAACGGTCGGGCCGCTTTCTTGGCTTATTTGAACCACTACTTCGAGCATGCCCATTTGATTGCGCCGGGCATGCTGCCGGCGTTTGCCGCCGTGCTGCCGTGGGTGGAAACGACGCTGGGGCTGCTCCTGGTGCTGGGTCTGTTTTCACGGTTTGCGCTGATTGTAGGCGCGCTGGTCATGACGGCTCTGGTTATCGGCACTAATCTGGCGCAGGACTGGCTGGTGGCGGGCTTGCAGCTACCCTACTGCTTCATTTATTATTACTTGCTGATACACTTGGAGCAGAACAGGGTATCCCTGGATGCCTGGCTGGGAATGGCGAAAGAGTAGAAGCAGCGAATTGGAAGTCTGCGGAAATTATTGCTGGGAAGAAAATGAGTGCCGTGCCCCGGAGGTATAAAAGGGCGCGGTTTCTTCGCACTCGTACAAGCCCCTCGGCAGTCTGCTCGCTTATAGCAACTCAACTCCATTATTCTCAGTCGGATCTGGCAATGCGCCGGTTTGAAATTCCGTTCGTTTCGCCCGGTGCAGAGAATGACGCGGCGGTGAAGAACGCCCGCACCATTTAAAAAGCCGCGGGGCGCGGAATCCCGAGCCGCCAAGCCGGAAATGAACCGTTGACTTTCATGGCCAGAGCCGCATGGCTGCGATCCTGGCGCCGAGCGGCGGCTACGATATGTGTATTGCGCTGCGAGAAACTCGCTCCGGCAGCGCGGTTTGCGCGTGCCAATCGGCGTGCTAGATTTTTGTATTAGGTGAAATTTTAGCGAAAGCACGATGTCGATTCAGAGACCTCCGATAGCGCCGCCACGTCAAAAGATCTCTCATGTGGAGATCTATTGGAAAACTGTTACCTATCGCACGGTAATCGTCTACCTGATGCTGGTTTTAGCGGCGGTCATGGCCATTTTGTATTTGATTTATCCCGAGGCCTACAGCGGGATGATTGCCCGGGTCTCGCAGGCAATCGGAGCGAGCGCGCCTGCAACCGGGGAGCTGACGGCCAAAGAAGCCAAGTTCGTGAATCTTGACGGGCACGTGCAGGTCAAAAAAGTAAATTCGGTGCAATGGGTTACAGCCGATTACCGCATGGCGCTGGATAAGGGAGACCTGATCCAGACAGGCGGAGACGCCGCCGCACGCATCACTTTTGCGGATGGGACGACGTACACGGTGCAGTCAGACACCCTGGTCACGGTGGAAGAAAACTCGGTGGGGCGGGACAGCGAAACGCGGGTGGCCATGCACATCAACTCCGGCGCCGTGGACCTGGCTACCGGCACCTGGGACTCTCCGAAATCGAAGGCTGAGGTTTCCTTTTCCAATGCCGTGGCTTCGGTCCAGCAAAACAGCCGCGCGGCTGTGCGCAGCGATCCGCAAGACAAGCGAAAGTGAAATCACGGTATCCGCTGGAACTGCTGAACTTTCCACCACCGACGGCCGCCAGCACGTCGATATCGGCCGCTGGCAGCGCGTGACGGTGCCGCCGGGCGGAGGAACCGTCGTGAAGTCCAATGTCCTCGCGCCTCCCGATCTTGCGCAGCCCCTGAATCTTCAGCCGTTAATCGTGCCGGAGCCCAGGCGCGTCGCCGGTACGTTTCGAATGGAAACCGGTGCCCGAAGCGGTCAGCTACGAGCTCCGGGTGAGCACCACGTCCATGTTTTCCAGGATTGTGCAAGACCGCAAGATCACCGGTACGTCCGTGGATATAACTGGGCTTGACCAGGGCGACTACTTCTGGGATGTGCTGGCCACTGACCAGGAGAAGCGCGTAAGCGCTCCGAGCGATACCTTCAAGTTTACGCTCGCGACACAAGGCAAGGGCCAGGAGATGTTGCTGGAGGTCGGGAACACCGAGTTGCATGGTAACGTGGTGGAGATTACCGGCCGCACGGAACCCGGCGCAGCGCTTATCATCAATGGGGAACAGGTGGCGGACATCCAGGCCGACGGAACGTTCAAGTATTTTACGGCCCCCTTGTCGCGGGGGAGCCAAACCATCGTCCTGACCGGGCAAAACCGGCGGGGTGGCACGGCCATCAAGCGCGTCGAGATCGTGATTCCATAACCGGCCGCCGGGCATTTTTGCGGGCTCGCAAAGCAGAGTCCGCTGGAGAATTTTGGGGAGGAGCATCCGGGCGTCCTCCGCTGACGCGGCACCCAGCAGCCGCGCGGGCAGCCCCGGAACTGAGGGAACTATGTTCAATAACGGTTATAACCTCCGCTCGGTCTTTAGTTTGTTTTCTTCGGACCTGGCGATCGATCTGGGCACGGCCAACACGCTGGTCTACTCCAAGGGCAAAGGCATCGTGGTGAACGAGCCCTCCATCGTGGCCATCAACAAAAACAGCGGGGAAGTGGTGGCGGTGGGCAAGGAAGCGAAGGACATGCTCGGGCGCACGCCGGGCAACGTGGTGGCCATCAAGCCGATGAAGGACGGCGTGATCGCTGACTTCAAGGTGACCGAAAAAATGCTCACCTACTTCATCCAGAAGGCGCATAACCGGCGCATGCTGGTGCACCCGCGCATCGTCATCGGCGTTCCCAGCGAAATCACGCCGGTGGAAAAACGCGCCGTGCAGGACTCCGCCTACCGCGCTCGCGCCAGCGAAGTCTATCTCGTGGAGCAAGCCATGGCGGCGGCGATCGGCGCGGGCTTGCCCATCGAAGAGCCTTCCGGAAACATGGTGGTGGACATCGGCGGAGGCACGACGGACATCGCCGTCATTTCCATGAGCGGCATCGTATATTCACGGTCGGTGCGCGTCGCGGGAAATGAAATGGACGAAGCCGTGATGCACTACCTGAAGCGCAAATACAACCTGCTGGTTGGCGAGCGCACGGCGGAACAGATCAAGATGGAGATCGGGTCGGCGTATCCGCTGGAAAAGCCGCTGACCATGGAAGTGAAAGGGCGCAACCTGATCGAGGGCGTTCCGCGAACGGTCACGATTGATGACAGCGAAATCCGCGAGGCGCTTTCCGAATGCGTGGCCACGATTCTGAATGCCTGCCGCGTGGCGCTGGAGCGCACTCCGCCGGAGCTTTCCGCCGATATCAGCGACCGCGGCATCGTGCTCACCGGCGGCGGCGCGCTGCTGAAGAATCTCGACAAGCGCATACGCGAAGAGACCGGTTTGCCGGTTTCCATCGCCGACGATCCGCTGGCTTCGGTGGTGCTCGGCACGGGCAAAATGCTCAGCGATTTCCGGCTGCTGCGCCTGGTCTCGATCGACTGAGCGGGAAAGAATTGCGCGGCGTCGCGCGGTCTGCGCGGAGGCGATGATTTCTTCCGCGTCGCGCGGCTTTAGCGGGATCAAACATTGAAAGTCGAACACTACTCCCCGATGATTGCCACGCGCACGAGGCACAGTTCGCTGACATTGCTTGCGGGCGTGATCATCGCGCAAGTGCTGCTGCTGGCCGTGCAGATCAAGCGCGAGCGGCAGGTGCGGCTGATCCGCGTGTGGGCGGTGGAACTGATTTCGCCGCTTCAGCGCATCGGCTCATGGACGATTGACGGCCTTCGAGCACGGATGGGGCGGCTACATCGGCCTGCGCCGCGCGCAGGAAGAAAATGAAGCCATGCGCGCCGAACTGGACCGGCTGAAAGTGCGCAACGCCGAACTCGAGAGCCGCGCGCTCGAAGCCGACCGCCTGGCCGCTGCTGCTCAATTTTCGCAACGCCCATCCCGAAGCGCCCATGCTCGCGGCGCGCGTGATCGGCGGAAGTCCGGACTCCGGAAGCATGGTGGTAAACATTGACCGCGGTTCGCGCGACGGCATTCGGCGCGACATGGGTGTGATCACGCCGGACGGCGTGGTCGGAAAAATTCTGGCGGTCTATCCGGATATTTCGCAGGTGCTGCTGCTGGGGGACAAGGAAAGCGGCGTGGGCGCGCTGCTGGCGGACACGCGCACGCAAGGGCCCGTGAAGGGAACGGGCGAGCCGCTGCTTTCGCTAGATTACATCAGCAATGATGAAAAAGTATCGGTGGGCGAAGCCGTGCTCACTTCCGGCCAGGACCGCATCTTTCCCAAGGATCTTCCCGTCGGCACGGTGGTGGACGTCGACGCCGGACCGCAAGACGCCCTTCATGCGGATTCGCGTAAAGCCCGCCGCCCATCTGGACCGCCTCGAGGAAGTTCTGGTCCTGCTGACGCGGCAAGAGCTGGAATTGAAGAAAGAAGCGGATGCCGGCAGTCCACCGGTAGCCGCTCCAGCCGCGCCCAAGCCGGCGGCGGCGCCGCAGGCGGCGTCCGCTAGCAAAGCACCGGCGAACGCAATTGATTCAATTCTGTCAGGAAGTTGAGCGGACGACAGCATGGAAAACACCGAAGTTTACATCGGGCCTGAGCCGCATATTGAGGTGCACAAGTATTACGGCGGCGTCGTGCCCCTGGCCGTGCTGCTGGCGCTGGTGCTGCAGGCATTTTTCCCCGTTTATTTCCGGACGCGCCAATTATCTGGAATTGCCGCTGCTGGTGACTCTTTACTTCGCGCTCAGCAAGCGCAATCCGTCGTCGGGGTTGCTGCTGGGCATGGTGGTCGGGCTGCTGCAGGACAGCCTGAGCCGCACGCCGCTCGGACTTTACGGCATCGCGAAAACCTTGGTGGGATTCTGGGCTCCTCGATTGGGGCGCGCATCGACGTGGAGCATCCCATCGCGCGGTTCCTGCTGACCATCGGTTTTTACCTGTTCCATCATGCCGTGTTTACGCTTACGAGCCGCGGCTTACTGGCGCAACGCAGCGAAGCGTACATCACCGGCGCCGATCCTGATTGCCTCGCTGGTCAATGCAGTGATCGCGATGGGATTGTTCCCGCTGCTGGACCGGTTCCGCAAGCCCTCGTGAATTCGGGCTGAAATTGGCGGAATCAGGGTTATCTGATACGATGTGCACGATCTTGCACACCTATGGTGCAAGTGCTAGTGTGGACGATGGTTAGGTGTGGAGAAAACCCGCCAGGGTGTGCTGGCGCTGCAGGGCCGCACGGAGTCGATGTGGCAATCTCCTTACAAGAATGATAAACGGCTGCCGCAAGGGCGGCTGGCCGTCGTTTCCTATGTCATTGTCGGGATGATCGCGCTGCTGCTGTTTGGCTTCTGGAAGCTGCAGATCATCGATTCCGACCGCTACTCGCAAATGGCCGAGCGCAACCGCGTGCGCTCGATTCCCATCATCGCGCCGCGCGGCTCGATGCTCGATCGCGAAGGCCGCGTCCTGGTGGACAATTATCCTTCCTTCAGCGTGCTGCTGTTGCGCGACGCTCCCGAGCAAGTGGACAAACTTCTGCCGCAAATCGCCGACGGCCTGAGCATGACGCTCGATGAAGTGAAGCAGCAGATCGACGCGTCCCGGGCCATGCCGAAATTCCAGCCCATCGTGATCAAGCCGGAAGCCAGCCCGTCCGACATCGCGTTCATCGAATCGCATCGCGCCGACATTCCCGTGCTCGAAATGCTGATGGTCCATCGCCGCCGCTATCCGCACGGCGACATGCTCGCCAACGCGATTGGCTACGTCGGTGAAGTCAGCGCGGAACAAGTGGAAGCTTCGGATTCCAAGTTGAAACCGGGAGACATCGTCGGGAAAACCGGCCTGGAGCGGCAATACAACGACACGCTGATGGGCACGGACGGAATGCGGCGCGTGATCGTCAACAGCATCGGCAAGGAAGTGGGCCGCCTGGAACAGCAGGACGCCATTCCCGGAAAGCCGATCCAGCTGACGATTGACTACGATCTGCAGGCCATTGCGGATAGCTGATTTGGCCGACAAAGAAGGCGCCGTCGTCGCCATGGATGCGCGCACCGGCGAAATTCTGGCCATGGTCAGCCGGCCCACGTTCGATCCCAATGATTTTGCCGTCCGAATTCCCAACGCGGAATGGGCAGGCTCTCAACTCCGATCCGCGAAACGCCGTTGCTCAACCGCGCCATTCAGGCGCAACTCGCGCCCGGCTCGGTCTTCAAGATTGTGATGGCCACGGCCATGCTCGAGTCCAAAGCAATTCCCGCGGATTTCACGGTGTTTTGCCCCGGCTACGCCAACTTTTACGGACGAACCTTCCACTGCTGGCGACCAGCGGCACATGGCAGCGTCGACCTGCACAAGGCCATCGTGGATTCCTGCGACGTTTTCTTCTATAACGTCGGGCAAGCTTCTGGGAATCGATCGCATTCGACAATACGCCGCCGGCCTGGGACTGGGCCGGCGCACGGGCATCGATCTGCCGGGCGAAGAGCCCGGCCTGGTGCCTTCGGAGGATTGGGTGCAGCGCGTCTACCATCACAAATGGTATCGCGGGCGAAACGATTTCCGTTGCCATCGGCCAGGGCGCGGTTATGGTCACGCCGATTCAGCTTGTGCGCATGATCGGCGCCGTCGCCAGCGGCGGCGACTCTGGTCCAGCCGCACCTGTTGAAAAATTTCACCGGCGAAGACCGAGCATTTCCCGCTCTCCGACGACACCGTCGAGCAAGTCACCCAGGGAATGTGGGGAGTCATCAACGAGGGCGGCACTGGAGCGAGCTGAAACTTGCAGAATATCGACTTCTCCGGCAAGATCCGGGACCGCCCAATCGATGAGCTACGAAGCCGGCAGCAAAACTCGGCAAGAAAGGGAAGGAAACCAACGGCTGGTTCGTGGGCTTGCGCCGCGGCGCAACCCGGAAATCGTGGTGGCCGCTGTCGTCCAGGGCAGCAGCGAACATGGGGAACGCACCGCGGCCGCGCCCGTCGTGCGCGACATCGTCAAAGCCTATTACGACAAGAAGAACGGCAAGAAAGATCTCAGGACGTACACGGCGAAGGACGGCACAGCCCGACGATCGTGCCGACTTCGATGGAAGCGATCCGATCGCCTGAGCCAGGACGCCGCCCAGCCGGTAAAATCCGATGCAAAAGAGCGGCAAGTATCCGCGATTACGACTGGTGGCTGCTGGCCACGGCCTTCGCCATCTGCGGCGTCGGCGTGCTGGAAATCTGGTCCGCGACGCATGCCAGCCATCTCGCGGGAATGCACACGCATCAGGTGGAATGGGTCGGCCTGGGATTTGTGCTGATGCTGCTGCTGTCCCGCCTGGACTATCACACCGATCATGGATCAGGCGCCCGATCCTGTACCTGATCGCGATCATCGCGCTGATCGCGGTGCTGGCCCTGGGGCATGCGCGCTTCGGCGCCAAGCGCTGGCTGCCGATCCTGGGCGGGTTTTTGCAGGTGTCAGAACTGGTCAAGTTGATTATAATTATCGTGCTGGCGCGCTTCTTTTCCGAGGTGCGCACCGAGCAGCTCAGCCTGGCCGATTTGATCAAGGCCGCCGCGGTGGTAGGCTTGCCGCTCGGACTGATCATGCTGCAGCCGGACCTGGGCACGGCGCTGGTGCTGTGTGCCGCTGGCGGCCGTGGGAGCGTATCCTGGCGGGCTTGCAATGGAAACATGCCTTGGCGATTCTGGCGCTGGCCGCGATCATGGTGCCGGTGGGCTATCATTTTCTTGAAGCCTTATCAAAAGGAACGTGTTACAACATTCCTTCGGCCGGAAGACGATCCCCGCGGCGCGGGGTATCAGATCCTGCAATCGAAGATCGCCGTGGGTTCCGGCGGATTTTGGGGCAAGGGACTTGGCAACGGGAGCCAGAATCAATTAGGCTTCGTGCCGGTGCGGTATTCGGATTTTATCCTGGCGGCGCTCGCGGAAGAGCTAGGATTTGCCGGAGTCTTCGTTGCGCTGCTGTTGTATATGTTCCTGCTGTTGCGGCTGGTTCAGAACGCCCAGCGCGCGCACGATCGAGCGGGGATGTTTCTGGTCATGGGCGTGGCGGCAGTCTTGGGTTTTCATGTTTTGGTGAATGTGGCCATGGTGATCGGGTTTATGCCGGTCACCGGAATTCCGCTGCCGCTGATGAGTTACGGCGGCTCGGCCACATTGTTCGTGTTTCTGGCATTAGGGCTGGTGATGAACGTCCGCATCCGGCGTTTCGTCAACTAAGCCGGTGGCATTGCTTTCCGGCCCGCGCCGCGCTGTGAATCAAGCGAGCGGCCCGCCGGAAAGTGAACAGAAAATTTTGGAGTGAGGCAGCATCGCGTGCCCAGCGGAAGATCAAACTCAAATACAGCTTCCCCGGCCATCCCGCATCGCGGGATCCAGCGCACCCTTTTTGCGGGCTCCAAGCGGAGCCCGCGCACGGTGCGCCAGGCCGTATCGCGGCGATGCCCTCCGAGGAGTTTTCATGTCGAAGGAGCTAGTGATCTCCGCGACCCCGCACGAAACCCGGGTCGCGATTGTGGAAGATGGACAGCTTTGTGAAATTTATATCGAACGGGAAAAAGAATTTGCTTTAGTCGGAAGTCTCTACAAAGGCCGCGTCACACGAGTTCTTCCCGGCATGCAGTCGGCCTTTGTGGATATCGGCCTCGATAGCGACGCCTTCCTGTACGTCAGCGATTTCCTGGAACATCTCGAGGAGTACGACCATGTTGCTCCCGCCGAGCCAAGCCTCATCGACCCGAGCAGAAGAGCGGCGAAGTGTTCGCGCCGTCGACGACCAACGGCGGCGTGGTGCCCGCGCACGTTGCGTCGCATGTTCCGCCACCCGTGCGGGCCCCGGAACCCGCTGCGGCATCGGACCTCGCGCCGCGCGAGAATATCGAGCCGGTTGAGTCCGTGCCGGTGATCACGCCGCTCGAGGGCGAAACGATTCAGGTGGTTTCCGCCACGCAGGCTGCTCCCTCTGAGGGCGGCGTTGCGCCCGGCGCCCCCATGCAGCGCAGCCAGCGCCCTCCGTTTGAGCAGCGGAACGACCGCGACCGCGGGCGAGGCGGCTTTGGCCGCGATCGTGGCGGGCATGGCGGGCGTAACAAGCGCTGGGGCCGTCCCGGCCAGGGACGCGGCGGGCGCGATCGCCGCCCAGGGCGCGATCTGCCGCCCTCGAAGTACGCTTCGCCGGCGGATGCCCGGCCTCGCGAGCCTCAACCCTACGAACCTGCGGCCACGGATTTCGAACCCGTCATTTTGCCGGGCGAGTCGCTCTCCAAATTCAAGGATCGTGTTCCGACCGCTCCGGCGGCGCCCGCAGGCGAACGCTCCGCATCCGGCCCTCAAACTTCAGCCGCGCCGGGCGTTTCTCGCGCCTTCACGGATGAGGAGTTGTCCGCGGGGTTGCCGGGGTCGCTGTTTGCCGTTCCTCCGGCTGGGGTTCCCGCGGAGCACGACACACCCGCGGCGGATCACCCGGCTGCGCCCATCTCCGACGTTCCGGATTATGCCGAGGCGTCGCCGGACGCGAAAAGAGAGATTGCCCGAGACCTCGACAGCCTGGACCCGGGAGAAGGTCCGGCGGTAATCACCGACGCGCATGTCGCCAACAGCGCGGGCCTTTCGGACGAAGACGTATCTTCCCTGGCCGAGCAATTGGCCGAAGCCAAGCACGAAGAAGCGCAGGCCGATGCGGAAGACCGCGCCGAGGCCGCCGAAGCCGTGGCTGAGGCTTTCGTCGAGCCCGCCGAACTCGAAGAATTGCAGGAAGCGCTGGAAACGGATGAAGAGGCCGAGCAGGAACAGGAAGAAGACCAGGACGAACACGAAAGCGCGGCGGCGGAGGCCGACGCCATCGCCGACGAAATGCATGAGGAAGCCCTGGCCGCCGAAGCTGCTCCCGAACACGAAGAGGGGCATGAAGCGGGACACGGCGAGCTAAGCGCGGAGGGCCAGCTAGAAGGGCACGAGGACGAGCACGTCGAGGAACACGAAGACGAGCACCGCGAGGGCGACGGTGAACCGCACGAGGAACTGCATGCCGCGGCCGGCGAGGAGTTCCACGGCGCCGCCGAAACTCCGCACCTGGGCGAATCCCAACCTCCGACCAGCGCGCGCGTTTCCGAGCAGCCTCGCGCCCGCTTTCAGCGTCCCATGCGCCGCGGCGGCAACCGCCCGCAACGCGGACGCCGCCCCGGTGGGCGCCCGCACCAGGCGCCGCAGCACGGCCATCCGAGGCACGAAGCGCATCGCCGCCCGCAGCTGATTTCCGAAATGCTGAAGGCCGGCGAGGAAATCATCGTTCAGATTGCGAAAGAACCGCTGGGCAAAAAAGGAGCGCGCATCACCAGCCACGTCGCGTTGCCCGGGCGCTTCCTCGTCTACATGCCCACGGTCGATCACATCGGCGTGTCGCGCCGCATCGGCTCCGCGGAAGACCGCTTGCGCCTACGCCGCGTCGTGACCGAAGCGAAAGGCACGTTCCCCGGCGGGTTCATCGTTCGAACGGCCGCCTCGGAAGCGAGCGACGACGAAATCCGCACCGATGTGGAATTCCTGGGCCGCACCTGGGACACGATTCGCGCCACGTCCGAGCAGCGCCGCGCGCCCTCGCTGCTCCACCGCGACCTGAACCTCGTGCAGCGCATCCTGCGCGACTACCTCAGCGAAGACTACGCCGCCATCTGGCTGGACAACGAAGAGGAATTCACCAAGGTGGTGGAATTCGTGGGCCGCTTCCAGCCCAAGCTAGTGCCGCGCGTGAAGCTGTACACGAAAGAAGCTCCCATCTTCGAGGAGTTCGGCATCCAGCAGGAGCTGGACAAGGCGCTGCGCCCCAAAGTGTGGCTGAAGTCCGGCGGCTACATCGTCATCAACCACACCGAAGCGCTCGTCGCGATCGACGTGAACACCGGCAAATACGTGGGCCGCGGCTCGACGCGTCTCGAGGACACCATCGTCAAGACCAACCTCGAAGCCGTGAAGGAAATCGTGCGGCAAATCCGCCTGCGCGACCTGGGCGGCATAATCGTCGTGGACTTCATCGACATGGAAGAGCGCCGCAACCGTGAAAAAGTTCTGGCGTCTTTGGATCAAGCGCTGCAGCAGGACCGCGCGCCGTCAAAAGCCCTCGCGTTCAACGAATTCGGCCTGGTCTGCATCACCCGCAAACGCACCAAGCAAGCCCTGGAACGCGTCCTGTGCCAGCCCTGTCCGTACTGCACCGGCTCCGGCATGGTCAAGTCCATCCCCACGATCTGCTACGAGATTCAGACCGAAGCCAAAAAAATGGCCGCCGACCTCGACGCGCAAAACCTTACGTTGCGCGTCAACCCGGAAATCGCCAAAGCGCTGAAGACGCGCGAATCTTCACTGATCGAGGATCTCGAGCGGACCACGCGGAAGACGATCATTATTCAGTCGGATCCGACGCTGCATTGGGAGCAGTACGATATTTATTAGGGTGGCGTTTGAAGTCCCCGGTACTTCCCGCTTGCCGCAGCAAGCGTGGGGCACCCGGCCCGTTCTCCGGTACTAATAGGGCTAGCTCAATTAGGAAGGGTCATTACTCCACACCCTTGTCGTGTTCAAGGATGCAGGTTTTCTGATTCTCGATTCTCCCATTCCCACTGGCCGATTCTGATCTGACCTTTCTTCGCGGCAAGGCGTCCCGCACGCAAAAAACACGCACCCTTCACAAAAACTGTGGAGAGTGCGGCGACGGGCTGCTTCTTTTTAGGGTCGGAGATGGGACGGGTGGCCCGCCTTTCTTTTGAAACGCTGGTGTGCCCCATCCTTGCGATTTTTCAAGTGTGGGACATTGATGAAAGCGCAGACGAATGAGGGTCCTGTGGGCGCTAGCGCGACTTGCTGTCATTCTGAGCGAAGCGAAGAATCTCTCTGCTGCGGCCCTTGGCACGTGCAAAACCGCGGAGAGATTCTTCGCTTCGCTCAGAATGACACGTTGGGGGGTGGCCGGCTTGGCCAGGCTTTGGGACGAACTTCGCTTCGCTGAGAATGACACCCGATTTGGGCAGTTGGGCGGGTGAACCGCATCGCTCAGAATGACACCCGGCTGGGGGTAGGCGACTGTAGTTCCGCAGCCAGGTCCCGCCAGCGCGGATTGAAAGACTCGATCAACGCAACCTTCCTCGCTCGTAACCATCCCTTGAGGTGCTTCTCCCGCGCAATGGCGATACGGATGTCTCCGAAGGCCTCGAAATACACGAGCTCAGTCACGCGGTAGCGAGCGGTAAATCCCGGGACGCGCATGTCTTTGTGTTCCGTGACGCGGCGCAGGAGATCGCCCGTCACGCCGATGTAAAGAACGCGCGATGCGCTCGCCATGATGTAGACATGGTAGGTTTTCACCGGAGAGGGTCCTCGCACGCGATTGTACGCGCTGTGGCAAGGACCGTGACAGAGGGATTCTTCGCTTCGCTCAGAATGACACCCGATTGGGGAAGTCGGCGGGTGGCGGGCGATCGAGAGGGCTGCGGATTCAGATCTGCGCGGCTACCGCGGCGGCCAAATCCTGCACTTGCTTATCGAGCGCCGCATCCGACGCGCCGGTGGCGGCGGTGATGAAAAATCGCACGCTGCCTTTTAGGACGTGGATGGCGTGGTGCTTGTCAATGTAGGCGGAATCCCCGATGCCCGACGGCTTCGATATTGCCGGGTACCACGCCGACAGTTTCTCGAAGGTGGACTTGGCTTCCGCCGCAGAATTATCGATGTAGACGATAAAAATGACTTCGTCGTGTCCGCCTTTTTGGGTGAAGTGGCAGTTCGTGCCGGTGTGCTGGCCTGCGTAGGCTGCCGGAGCGCCGGCCTTTTGGGGCGCGTCGAACGGCACGCCCAGCGTCTTCTGCAGTTGCTGCGTGGAGAGCAGCGCGCAAACGTCCGAAGGCAGATCCTTCGCGGCGGCGGAATTGGCGTCGAAAGCAAGCAGGGCGATTGCCAGCGCCAGCGCGACCGGCAATTCGCGAAGCGGGAGCCGCAGGAGCCTCATGGAAACCTCCTCGAGTGAAACGCAACTGAACATTGGGCTCAAACTCGAACTGAAACTCGAACTGAATCTCTCTTTCTTTTCTGATCGTTAAGCCCAGGAGAGATTCATCGCTCCGCTCGGAATGCCAAAATCAGTTACTTTTTCCGCAGCCTGTAGAGCCGCGACCCACAAATCTATTCATGAGATGCCCAATGGCTTCCAATCTATAACCGATTCCCTCGGTTGGCAACGGCTCGGATGGATAGCTCTGCTGGACGATTCGGATGGACACCCGGCATAAAATTCGGCGCCGCGCTCTTGCCGTTTGAAAGGCCGCGCGTTTTCTTTTCCCTGGCCGAACCTGAGGTCCGCGGGCGCTCTTCGCTTGCCGTGAGGCGTTCGCGAGGCGTTATTGATGGGCGAAGCGCACGATTTCCACCGAACAATGCGCGTGGCGCAGAACCGCTTCCGAGACGCTGCCGAGCAGGAATCGCTGCAGCCCCTTTCGTCCTCGAGATCCAAGGACAATCAGATCGGCGCCCCACGATTTGGCATCGTCGAGGATCACGGATTTAGGCACGCCCTGCACGACGGCAGTCGAGGCCTTTATGCCCGCAGAGTGCAGTTGGTCCGCCGCTTTGGCGACGAGTGCCTGGGCCTCTGCCGTCGACTCCTCCGGGGGAATATATTCGGCCATTTCGGGGGCTTCGAACAGAATAGGCAGCTCCGCGGCGTGCAGCACCCGGACTTCGACGCCCGGCACGTTGTGCTGCGCGATCACCGCGCGCACGGCTTCATCGGAAGAGCTGGAATTGTCCACTGCCAGAAGAATTTTCATGGCAAATCACCTCCGCCCGTCGCCGGGCCAGAACGACTGCGAATTTCTATCCGTGCAACCGAAGAGCGGGTTTCCAACAATCCGCTTTACCCGTCATCTGCAAAATGCGAATCGATGGGGCGCGCGAAGCCGGTCAGGCCCCCGGGATGCGTACGACTTCGACCGAGCACGGCGCATGGCGCGCGACAGCGTCGGCGACGCTTCCCATCAGAAAACGGTCGAGGCCCTTTCGGCCATGCGATCCCATGACGATCAGGTCCGCTTTCCAGTGCTGGGCTTGCTCGATGATTTTCGACCTCGGGTCTCCTTCTTCGACCTCGGTCGACGTCTTGTATCCCGCCTTGCTCAGCAAGTCTTCCGCCCGCTGCACCAATTCATGGCCCTCCTTCAAACTCACCTTGCGGTAGCCGGCGGCATCGGACGTGGGGATGGGCAAGGCCAAATCGACAACGTTCATCACTTTCACTTCCGTTCCTTGCGGTTGAAATTGCTCGGCCACGGCTTGGGCGGCTGCTTCGGAAAATCTGGATCCATCAATGGCCAGCAGGATTCTCATTTTTCTTCTCCTCCAGGAAAAATCTAATCGCTCCCACGCGACGTCTCAGTGATACGGATCACCCATTCGGATCATGGGACACTGAGCCCCACAAAGGGCAACTGCTGGCGGACAGGCTGGACAGGTGCTTCCTCCAGCGGCACAATTCGATTCGTAAACCGGCCCGGTGCGAAATGCGAATCGTGGCGCGATGCGGATGGCTTTGTCCGGCCGCGTCCGCTCTGCCCGTATATGCATCCAATGAAATTGAGCAATGATGAGAACGAGAAATGGCGCTGAACGATGGCAGCGAGCGCTGATCGCCCAGCCATGAGGAGCAGGCAATGAGCACCATTCTGGTTACCGGCGGGTCGGGCTTCATCGGCAGCTATTGCATTTTGCTGCTTCTGGCCGCCGGACATCAAGTTCGCACCACGGTTCGAAGCTTGCAGCGCGAGGGCGACGTACGCGCCATGCTGAAGACGGGCGGCGCGGAGCCGGGCGATCGCTTGTCGTTCTTTGCGGCCGATCTTTTGAGCGATGCGGGATGGGCGGACGCGGTGGCGGGCTGCGAATTCGTGCTGCACGTCGCCTCTCCATTGCCCGTGAACGTCCCCAAAAACGAGGATGAGTTGATCGTGCCGGCGCGGGACGGAGCGCTCCGCGTGTTGCGAGCCTCACGCGAGGCCGGCGTCCGGCGCGTGGTGTTAACCTCTTCGTTCGCGGCGATCGGCTACGGGCACGAGCCGCAGCAATCGCCGTTCGACGAAACGTCCTGGACCGACCCCAACGGAAGCGACGTCCTGCCTTACGTGAAATCGAAAACCCTGGCCGAACGCGCGGCTTGGGATTTCATCGCCCGGGGAGGCGGCCAGCTCGAGCTTTCCGTCGTCAATCCTGTGGGCGTGCTCGGACCCGTGCTGGGGCCTGATTATTCGACTTCGATTTTGCTGGTGCAGCGGCTGCTGGACGGCGCTGTGCCTGGCTGCCCGCGGCTCTATTTCGGCCTGGTCGATGTGCGCGACGTTGCCGAACTGCACGTGCGCGCCATGACTCACCCTGCGGCAAAAGGGGAGCGCTTCATCGCTGCCGCCGGCGATTTTGTGTCGATCCTAGACATCGCTAAAGTGCTGAAGAGCCGCATGGGCGCGTCCGCCAAACGGGTGCCGGCCAGAGAACTGCCCAATTGGCTGGTGCGTCTTGCCGCGTTGCGCGATCCGGCCGTGAAGCAGATTCTTCCCGAGCTGGGCAAGAGGAAGAATGCCACGAACGAAAAGGCCAGGCGCTTGCTCGGCTGGACACCGCGCTCGAATGAGGAGGCCATTGTCGCAACGGGCGAGAGCCTGGTGCGCCTCGGGCTTCTGAAAGACAGCGCGACGAAAGCTGCGTAGACGGGTTTTGTCGGGTTTGAGTTCTCGGCTATTTATCCTCGCGGCTGAAGATCAGAGGTCTCGTCTTCTAGCGGCGAGCGCGTTTCGGTCCGCCGGCCGACTCTTCCCGCTTTCGTGCTTTTGAACTCGGGATGATGCACAAAAAAGCACCCTTCACGATTTTCGTGAAGGGTGCCGCACCCAAGTACCGGCCTCGATTCATGAATGAACATCAGCAGAAGCTTGAGCCGGGCTGGAGCCTAATGCTTTCGTTTGTGCGTCGGCTCGGGTGACTCCCATCGTGCCCAGGCGCTGCCGTTCTCCTCATGGATTTTCCTGGCCAGCGCTTCGATTTGAATCTTCATCGCGCAGGAATCGCAGATCCTTGCTTCGGAGGGCAGTCCGCATACGTTGCAGGTATGCTTGAAAATCCTGGGTGGGGATGCATGTACGTTCAGTGATTCCACTTCGGTTCTCCGTTTCTCGCCGCACGCGGGTGGGTGCGTCCGGCTTCATTGCTGAAGGCCCCCTCAACCTCCAAGCTCATTATATCGTATTGCGATATAAAAGAAAACAGGCGGGGCGCCGGGCGCGACCCCGGGCGGAGTTCGGCGTGAAAGTCGCGAGGCGCGGGCCATGCATGGCGACGCGCGCGACGGGCAATCTTGCGGCACTCGCTCCGGTCGTATAGATTGACGTGGATTGTCGAGTCTGGAGCTGACCCATGCCTTTGCTTAATCCCCGTTCTTACTTGTTCGTTCCGGGCAATCGGCCCGATCGCTTTGCCAAGGCCTGCGCCTCCGGCGCGGACGCGGTGGTGTTGGATCTGGAGGATTCCGTCGCGGCGGCGGAAAAATCGAAAGCGCGCGAGGAGGTTGCGGCCTGGCTTTCAGGCTCCTCGCAACGCGTGCTGGTGCGCGTGAATACGTCCGACAGCGAATGGTTTGGCGGCGACATGGGCCTGGGCGGGAGGCCGAATATCGCCGGGGTTTTGTTGCCCAAGGCCGAACGAGTCGAGGAGATTCGACTGGTTGCGGAAAGTTTCGGAGCCGAGGAGCCGATTTTGCCTCAAATTGAAACGGCGCGCGGCTTTCGGAACGCCCTGGCGCTGGCCGGGGCCAAGCCGGTGCAGCGCCTGCTGTTTGGCTCCATCGATTTCCAACTCGATCTGGGAATGGCCGCCACGGAAGACGAGTTGCTCTACTTCCGTTCGCAGATTGTTCTCGATTCGCGCCTGGCCCGCATTCAATCTCCCGTGGACGGCGTCACGACGGACATCCATTCGCCGGAACGAATCCGCGAGGATACCTTGCGATCGCGGCGGCTGGGCTTTGGTGGAAAGATGTGCATCCACCCGAAACAGGTGCCGGTCGTCAACGAATGCTTTACTCCGACCGCGGAAGAGGAGGCCTGGGCGCGGCGAGTGGTGGAGGCTTCCGCGGCGGCTCGCGGCGGGGCGACTTCGGTGGACGGGAAGATGGTGGATCGGCCGGTCCTTGCTCGGGCGGAGGTGATTCTTGGCGTGCTGGCGCAGGTGCGCGGACGGTAGTTTCGCTGCTGACCGCGTCTGCATTGAGAGCGGTTGAACGACGGCGCCGTATGCATTTTCGGTTTGCGGCGGCTGGGAAAAAACGCGCCGGCCGGTACGCCGGCGCCGCTGCAAGCAGGCGGTCGCGGTGGTACTGTCCTAATTTGCAATTTTCTGTCTTTCGGAGGTCCGAGCTTCAGCTCGGACATTCAGGCTACGTTTTGTTGTGGGCTTTAGCACCTGAAACTTCAGGGGTTAAAACCCCAGATTCGATACACTTTTTCGTCGGGGCTAAGCCCCGACCTCCGAACTCATAACTCCAAAACAGATTCGTCAATTTAGGACAATGCCTTAGGACAATGCCGTCGCGGTCACGCGATTGACACACGGCAGTGGCTGTCATACTCTGCGAGGCAATTCGATTCAACCAAGAGCGCCGGACGGTGAGGCTCGAAATGAGAAGAATACGGCTGATGTCGCTTGCTTTGGTGATTGGCGTCTTAACCGCGGGCGGCGCTGCATTTGCGCACCACGGCGCCGCGGCATATCTGGACAAGGTTGTGGTCTTGCGAGATGCCACCGTTACGAAGTTTGTTTGGTCCAATCCACACTCCATCGTCCTGTTCGACGTGAAGGACGACAAGGGAAATGTGGCGCACTGGGCCGGCGAGGCGGGGAGTCCGTCGGCAGTCAGCCTTCTTGGCTGGAACAGGAATTCGCTGAAGCCGGGGGATGTAATTACCGTTTACATTTATCCCGCGAAATCCGGCAATCCCGTGGGCCGGCTGAATAAGCTGATATTGGCCGACGGCACAGTGTTACGGGATAGTCAGCTGGGCGGGGACAAGCCAAAAGAACCATAGAACTTCATTGCGGCCGCGCTGCGGGATCAGGATGCAAACCGCTTACCTCGAATTCCAATTCAAGATTTTTCGATCGAAGCGCGCGCTGCTCAGATCGTTATTTTTGTTTTGCGGACTCCTGACGGCTGGCGGTCCCTTGTTCGCGCATCATGGAAGCGCGGCTTACATGACAGGCAGCGTCGTTGTTTTGAGGAATGCCACGGTGACGAAATTCGTGTGGGCCAATCCCCATATCATGCTCATGTTTGACGTGAAAGATAGGCAGGGCAAGGTGACACATTGGGCCGGTGAAGCAGGGAGTCCGTCGGCCGTTCGCGCTCTGGGCTGGACGAAAAATTCGCTCCGGCCGCGAGATGAAGTCACCGTTCGGCTCTATCCGTCGAAGTTCGACAGCAATGTCGGGCGCCTCGACACGATCGTACTCGCTGACGGAGCCGTACTAAGGAATGAACCTCGCGGAGATCGAGGTTCGATCTCGCGCTATTAGAGGCCGAAGCAACGGACGGGCCCGGCGCGCGTTCGCCGCCACTCGAGCAAAGCGGGGCACAAATTAAACGGAAGCGAACTGGGGTGCCGAAATGCAGAATCTTCTTGAGAAAAGCATCTTAAGTTTGGCAGCGGTGCTGCTTGTTTCCTCCCATGCTGTCGCGCAGGACTCCCCGAAACTAAATCGGGGCGGTCCGGCGAATTTATCGGAAAAATTGGGCGACACCGGTTCCGGCGGCCCTGCGCCGCGCCAGGATCTGACGGGGTTTTGGGCGGGGATGGTCGAAGCCAAGCTGAACGACGTGCCTGCCATGACGCCTTGGGGGGTGGAGCAGTTCCATCTCCACAAGCCCAACGCGAAGTTTCCCGTCGCGGATTCCAATGACCCTCTCAAAGGCTGTGATCCGCTCGGGTTTCCGCGAAGCATGCTGTTCATGACCAGAGGGATCGCGTTCACGCAAATGCCGGGCAAGATGGTGGAAATGTTTCAGTTCAACCGTGTGTGGCGCGAAATCTGGACCGACGGCCGCCCGCTTCCCAGGAATGTGGGCGGAGATTCCGCCGACTCGCCCGATCCGCGCTGGTACGGATACTCGGTAGGACACTGGGAAGACGACTACACATTCGTAGTGGATACGGTGGGCAGTGACGAGAGGAGCTGGCTGGACAATGCCGGCCATCCGCACAGCATTGACCTGCGTGTGCAGGAACGCTACACGCGCATCGATCATAACAACCTGGAAGTGAGCATCACGATTGACGATCCGAAGACCTACACGAAACCCTTCGTGATCACCAAGGCCAATTTTAAATGGATTCCGAAACAGGATTTTGAGGAGCAGTTTTGCGTGCCGTCCGAGGAGGCCCAGTACCTGAAACTTGTCGGCGAGCCTGCCGCTCACGGCAAAGCGAACAAGTAAGAAAAATCTCCGGCCGGACTTACGTGAGCGCCGAAACGTGCGCGGAGACGATGCGCCAGCCTTCGGGAAAACGCACCCAGACCTGGCTTTGGCGTCCTGAGATTGTCGTTCCATTTACCGTGCGCTCGAATTCCAGCGTTATGCTGGCGAAGTCGCGGCCGAATGCAACGATGTCGAGCCGCCGCACCGTTCGCGCCAGATTGGCGGGTGAGCGCCCTCTGCGGAACGCGTCAATCTCTTCGATCCCATATAAATTTTCGGCCACTCCGAAGCGCATCGCTTGCGGCGAGGCCCAGAACATTCGGGTCAGGGTTTCAGCATCGTTGGCCATCAGCGCGGTTTCGTATTGCGGATAAAGCGCCCGGAGTTCGGCAACGATTTCGGGATCGTTGATTTGCATTGTGGTTTGCGCTTGTTGGCAGCCCGCGCTGCCTAAAATCAAAACAGCCTCCTCGGCGGAAGGATTTGCTTCGAGATCGCCGCGGAAACCGTGAAGATTGGTTCATTCACCACCTGGCTCAGGCGCAGATTCATCGCCACGCTGCACAGCAGGTAGGCATGAACGGGGCTGAAGCCCCAGCGATCGGCAAGCAAATCGATCATGCGCGAAGTGGCGGCGCGAGCGGCTTCCGTTGCGTCGCGCGACGATTCGACGACGATCCATTCGCCGGACTCCGAACTGGAATCCTGCTTTCGGTTCGCGGGTGTTTCCACCATGGGCCCGGGCAGCGCGCGGTTTTTGTGGACCTGAAAGCGAAGCGTCACATCCGCGGGGCATTCGATTCCGTTGATACAGACTTCTCCGTCGCCCTGCGCCGCGTGCGCATCGCCGGCCGAAAAAAGCGCTCCGCGATTGAAGATCGGCAGATACAGCGTCGCGCCCGTGCACAGTTCCCGCACGTCCATGTTGCCACCGAAAATGCCGGGCGGCCGGGTGCGGAATTCTCCGCCTTCCGCGGGCGCCACGCCCATCACGCCGCAAAACGGGCGCAATGGCACGACGGCAGGCGCAATTGAGTTGCTTACTGCGCCGTCCAATTTCCAGATGAAGAAATACGGATCGGCAAAGCGTTGCTTCAGAAAACCAAGCCCGCTCACGACGCTCGTCCAGCCCCAACCTTTGTGAGCCACTTCCAGCACGTCAACCTGGAGAACATCGCCCGGCTCGGCTGCCTCCACAAAAATGGGTCCGGTCAGCGCGTGGATGCGGTCCCGGTCGATTTTCAGATATTCCGCCAGCGTCATCGCCGGATGAACCTGGGCGCCGCTTGAATCCACGCATTCGAGGCGAACCGTGTCGCCGGAAGCAATGCGAAGCCGCGGCGGCAACGCGCGATTCCAGCGGGAATGTGCGGGCTCAGCGTTTAGGGAGTGTTCAGCCATGGGCCTTCCTATACCTCCACCGTCATTTGCAATTCGACCAGTGCGTTGCGCGGCAGCGCCGGAACGCCGATTGCGGTGCGTACGTGGCGTCCCGCTTCTCCAAAAAGTTCAACAAACAGATCGGAAGCTCCGTTAATGACCTTGGGCGAATCTGGAAAACCGGCTATGGCATTCACATAGCCGTTCACAGTGACAATTTGTCTTATTTTATCGAGCGAGCCGAGGTGGTTCGCCAGCACAGCCAGTTGAGTGATCGCGCAGGCGCGCGCCGCCGCATACCCTTCCTCAATCGTGCGCCCGGCTCCCGCAGTACCAGTTATAACTTCGCCGTTGAGCATCGAGATGACGCCGGCCAAATAAACAATTGGCCCCACGCTCCGCGCCGCAAGATAATTCCCGCCCGGCTGAGGCAAAACGGGAAGAACGATGCCCAACTCCTTCAGCTTCGTCTCAATACTCGCAACCATGAATCTTCGCGACCTCCGCCGGAGAGAATCGCGTAAGTTTAGCATACGGCCCAGGCGAGTCTTCCGGCGGCGCCTTGACTGCGAATCAGGCGGCACTTAGACTGAGGAAGAGATAAACGAATTCGGAACGATAAATTGGCACAGGGCAGTAAAAGATCTTCGTCTTGCCGGTTCAAATCGGGGAATTTCCGGATCAAACTACTGGGTTCTACGTATGTTGAGTGCGATCTTAACAGCGTAGCATCTCGAACTGGCGAACGGCCCGCCGAGCTGCCCGTGTATGTCAAGAGAACAAACTCCTTGCCTGCCCGTTCCAACCGACCATCGACCGCCGTTCGCCTGATCTTCATTGCCACCGTTGCTGCCGGTGCGATTCTAACGGCTCTCGTGTCCGACGCGCAGCAGGCCGCCGACCGCGATGCGATACTTAACCATTTAAATGCCATCATCAGCTGGTATCGCGACGCTGTTGCCAATGCAAAGCCCGGCGAATTGCCGAGCGATGTGATCTTTCAGCAGAATACCCGCACGCTGGCGGCGGAGGCGGTGCGCTTCGCATTTCAATCCGCTCGAGCGCAAGCGGCGCTGGTCGGTCGCCCGGCGACCGGATCGGCGGGAAACAACGGCGCGCCGCCCCAGGACTACTCCCAGCTTCAAACCCAGGTTTCGCAAAGCATCGCCGGCAATCAAGCTAAGCTGGACGCGTTGAACAAGCAGATTGCCGGTGAGTCCGGGGCGAAAAGGAACGATTCGATCGCGCAACGGGACGCGTTGGCTGGCCAGATCTCCCTCGATAAAGCCAAACTTGAAGCCATACAAAAAATGTCCCAATTCGTCGAGCTGAACGCTTCAGGTTCCCAGGGGCTCGATGGCAGCATTAAGGAACTTGCGGATTCGGTTCCGGAAGTTTTTACTCAAAAACAGGCCGAGTCGACGGGAACACAAAAGGCTAGCCAGGCGGCCTCACCCCTCGCCGAGAACTCCTCCGGAATCATCGGCCAACTTGTCACGTTGTACGATCAAGTGCAAAGCATGCGAGCGATCGACCGCCTGCTCGCGGAGAATAGAAATGTTTCGCAAATTGCCACCTCCCTGCGCGAACCGCTGCGCGCCTCCGTTCGTACGATCCTTGCTCAGGAACCGCAGACCACGTCTCAGGCCAACACCGCGAACGGGCCGTCAAAGCCGGAAGATTATTCGAAAATCACCAAGCAATTCAACCAGCTGGCTGACGCGTTATTGCCCTTGAGCCAGGAGCTCATCGTTCTGGACCAATGCCGCTCCAATCTTCAAGAGTGGCGCAGCTCGATTTCCAGCGAATCGAAGCGCGACTTGATTGCGTTGCTGCTGCGAGTTGCGGCAATCGCGATCGCCCTGGCGATCGTTTGGGTTCTCTCCGAAGTATGGAGAAGGCTGACATTCCGTTACGTCGCTGATGCGAGGCGGCGCCGGCAATTCCTGGTCCTGCGGCGCTTCGTGATGGGTTTCTTTTTCATCCTGGTGATTGTGATGGGATTCGTGAGCGAGTTCGGGTCGCTGGCCACCTACGCGGGATTCGTTACCGCGGGTATCGCGGTCGGGCTCCAGACAGTGTTACTTTCCGTGGCCGCCTATTTCTTTGTGGTGGGCCGGTACGGAATTCGAATTGGCGACCGAATCAGCGTGGCGGGTGTCACGGGCGACGTGGTGGATGTCGGGCTCGTTCGCCTGTACATCATGGAACTGGCCGGCACCGGCGTTGATTTGTACCCCACAGGCCGCATTGCCGTTTTTTCCAACTCCGTTCTGTTCCAGCCCGCGACGCCCCTCTTCAAGCAGGTGCCGGGAACACAGTATGCGTGGCACGAAGTGTCCATTGCCCTTGCCCCGGCGGGCAATCACAAGCTCGTTTTTGACAAGGTGCTCGCCGCCGTGAATTCCGTGTACGGCGAGTACCGGGACATCATGGAGCGGCAGCAAGGAACCATTGGCGATCGCGCTGAAATTGTCCTCAAGGCTCCAACGCCGGAAGCCAAATTTCAATTGAACGGCGACGGAATGGCGTTGATCGTCCGTTATCCGGTCCTCCTTTCCGGTGCTTCCGAGACGGATGACCAAGTGGCTCAAGCCCTGATCGATATCATGGCAGGCGACGCGGCCGTGAAAACGTCCATCGTGGGGTCACCTAAGATTCAAGCCGCAGTGAAAGGGTGAAGCTGAATCATGCCGCCAATACCGGTCAGAGATAATCTATGACGTGAGGAGACAAAGCCATGAGTACTTCTTCGAATGCAACGCCGGGCCATCCGCCAAGTCCGGTATGGTTTAAAATCGGCGCCATCGTTTTTGTTCTGGTGGTGGCGTTTGTTTTTTTCCTACTTGCTTCCAGCAGGCTTCGGCGCGAAACACATGAGGAGGTGCCCCCCGGAGGCTCGGGCTCGCCCAAACCGGGCCAGGTCATCTCGCACTGAGGATGGATGCCACGCTTTGAACGAGCCGGCAAGGTCAAGCGCGAAGAAGCCTGCGCTCGAATCGCCTGCGCGTCCCCGCGTGGTGTTGATTCAGGCGAGGTAGGTCGACAGCAGGCGGAGAATCGCGCGATTTCCGCTTGCCTCCCTCCAGCCGTGCGTTACGATTGTCCGCCATGCGGCTCTCTTGCTGGACCTCAATTGCAGCGTGCACGGCGCTATTTTTCGGTGCCGCCGCCACACAGTCATTTCCCCTGCTTCACGAAAAAAGGCAGCTCCCATCCGACCTTGAGGTGAGCGGCGTGCTCGCGGGTCTGCCGCCCGATTCGACCCGCTATATCACCCGAGCCGAACTCCAGACCCTGCCGCAGGTGAGCTTCGAAGCGGCCGATGATGCAAACTTCACAGGCCCAACCAAGATTCGCGGCGTGAGGCTCGAGGAATTGGCGCGGCATTTAGCCGGGAATTCCCGGGCCGACATGATCGTGGCGATCTGCGACGATGGCTACCGCGCAAACTATTCGCGCGCCTACCTCGCGGCGCATGAACCCGTATTGGTGCTGGAAGTGAACGGGCAGCCGCCCTCCCGCTGGCCCAAGGATTCTCAGGAGCATTCCTTTGACATGGGGCCGTACATGATTTCGCATGCGGGATTCAAGCCGGGCTACAAAATCCGGTCGTATGTGGACGAACCTGAAATTCCGTGGGGCGTTGTGCGACTCGAATTCCGCGATGAGAGAACAGTTTTTGCCGCGATCGCGCCGCGCGCCCGGCACGCGACGGATCGCGATGTGCAGGACGGCTTTCACATCGCCCAGCAGAATTGCTTCCGATGCCACAATGCCGGGAACGAGGGTGGGCGGAAATCGGGCCTCTCGTGGGCGTCGCTCTCGCGCCTGGCGGAGTCGTCACCCGCGGAATTTTCCGGCTACATTCGCAATCCCTTGGCCCAAAATCCGCAGGCGCAAATGTCCGGATTTCCCGGATACGATGACGCAACCCTGGCAGCGCTTACCGCGTACTTTCGGGCGTTTTCCGAGACGGCAAAACCATGACACTTCGCACGGTTAAGACGCTGCTCGTGTTGGGCGTGGCAATCTATTATTCGCTGGTCGTCTTCAACAACGTCACCGACTACGGATCCCACTATGAGTTCGTGCGCCATGTGATGATGATGGACACGACCTATCCCGGAAACCACGGCATGTGGCGCGCGATTCACGAGCCGCTGTTCCACACTGCTTTCTATTTATCGATCATCGCATGGGAAACGGCAACGGCGCTTTTGTGCTGGTGGGGAGGCGTCCGGATGGCACGGGCTCTACGCGGACCCGCCGCTGAATTTCATCGCGCCAAACGCGTTTCTGTCGCTGCGCTGGGGCTGGGCTTGATGTTGTGGCTGATCGCCTTCCTGGGTGTGGGAAGCGAATGGTTCCTGATGTGGCAGTCCAAAATCTGGAACGGCCGCGAGGAAGCCTCGCACATGTTCACGGTTGTGGGGCTGGTTTTGCTGCTGGTGGCGATGCCGGACAGCGACGAGCAGCCTTAGCTTTTCAGCTTTTTGCAGGACAGGGTTCAGCCGGTCTGGTTTAGAGTCGCAATCGCGGACATTTAAACCAGACAGGCTGAAGCGTGTCCTACCGAGGCGTTCAAGCCTTGGTCTTGACCATTTTTTTCGCCATGAACAGCAGCAATCGCCGGTCGTCTTCATCCGCCCGGCTCAGCAGTTGCCGGAACTTGGCGAGCGTCCGGGCATCCTTGCCGGAATCGCCCCACGCCAGGGCGCCTGCCGTCCTGCGCTTGGAAAGGTTGGGGAGTTTTGGCGGCTCCTCACCGTCGTAGAAAAGCTGGTAAAGAGGCACTTCCAGGGCGCGCGCGAATTTCTCCAGTGTTTCCACGGCCGGCACGGTGTGGCCGTTTTCGACCCGCGAGATATAACAGCGGAGAAGGCCGGTGCGCTTTTCGATTTCGCCCTGAGAAAATCTCTTCTGCTCCCGCAAGACTCGCAATCGGTCGCCGATAATCATGATGGTCGGAACCTCCAGGCTTGAGATCATTGCCAACAAAACGCAAGGCGGCTGGTGAACAATGAAGACTGAGCAGTAAAAGTATATATCAGAATACAAATTCCGCAAAGCAGTTTGATTCCGGATGTGCTTCCGGTGCCCGCACGCTTGTCACGGTTGGTGCTCAAGCGGCGGATCGGCGTATGGCGCAGCCCTTCAAGCCTTTATCGCGCTGAGCACGCGTTCCGGCGTAAACGGAACCTGGCGCAAGCGCGCGCCCGTGGCGTCAAAAATGGCGTTGGCGATTGCCGCGGTCACCGGCACGATCGACGGCTCGCCTCCGCCCAGGGGTTGCATTTCCGGGCGGTCGATCAGCACGACTTCGACCTCCGGGATGTCCTTGAAGCGTATAACCGGGTAGCTGTTCCAATCGAGATTCTTCTGGCCGGTGGAGTCGAATTTAACTTCTTCCAGAAGGGCGCGGCTCACCGCTTGCAGAATATTCCCCTCGATTTGGTTCTTCAGGCCATCCGGATTAACGATTAAGCCGCAGTCGTGGGCAAGCGTGACTTTCTTCACGCTGACTTCGCCGGTCGCCTTGTCAACCTCAACTTCGGTGACCGCGGCTATCATGGTATTGGCGCGGTTCGCAACCGCCACTCCTCTGCCTACGGCTTTGCTTCCATTGGCAGCCAGAGCGGGCGCCGGCCGATCGGTCCAGCCGGCTTTCTTGGCGGTTGCCGTCAGAACATCGGAAACGCGTTTGTCGCTGGTGAGATAGCGCAGCCGGAACTGCACCGGGTCCTGGCGCAGATCCGACGCGATTTCATCGATTGTGGATTCGCTGGCGAAGACGCGCGCCAAATCTCCCGGCGCGCGCAGGTTGCTGGTTCTGAGGGGCCATTGGCCCTGTTGCACCCAGGGAATGTCCGAAGCCACCACTTTCTGATTTTCGAACGTGTAGATTTGCCCGCCGCCGCCGGCGCCATTCAAGAATCCGGGACCCGTCGGCTTCATGCCGATTTGGCTGGAAGCCAGCAGGGGATTGCCTTCCGATTCGGACCAGGGAAAACTCCGGTCCAAGAAATCCCAGGCGACCACGTTGCCCTGAGCATCCACTCCGGCGCGAACTGTGGTGAGCTGCGCGGGACCTTTCGGGTCCCAGGCATGTTCGTCCGCGCGCATCCATTGCACGCGAACCGGTTTGCCCACGGCACGGGACATCAGGGCGGCGTCCTCGGCCACATCATCGCTCTCGAGGCGCCCGTAGCTGCCGGAGCCCTCGCGATACAGCAGGTGGACATTCGTTGGCGGAATATTCAGCATGCGGGCGATCGAATCGCGGGTTCGGAACGGGCCCTGTGTTCCTGTCCAAATCGTGACTTTATCTCCCTGCACGTCGGCGAGGGCGCACGGCGGGCCCATCATGCCGTGCAGTTGAAAGGGCCAATAATAGGTAGCTTCATATTTCTTTTGCGCCGAGGATAGTGCCGCGTCCGGATTGCCGCGGTTGGTCACCACGTTGTCCTTAAAACTCTTGGTGTTTTTCAGGTAATCGAAAACTTCGCTGGGGCCAGACATCATTTTGAGCGTCGGTTCCGACCAGGTCACTTTCAGGTTCTGAGCCGCCTGGATTGCCGCCCACTCCGTCTCCGCCACCACCCCGACGAAAGTTCCCTCCCGCACGATTTTCACCACGCCGGGGATACTCTTGATTGAGCTTTCGTCGATGCTGGCGGGCGCGGAAATCGATGTCGCGGGACGCACCACGCGCCCGTGCAGCATTCCTGGCACGCCGGCATCCTGCGAGTAGACGAATTCACCCGTGAATTTCGCAGGCAGATCGACGCGAGCGATGGATTTTCCGACAATCTTGTAGTCTTTGGGATTCTTGGCCGGGACGTTCGGGGCGACCTTCATGTCCCAGCCAACTCCGGCGGCGACGATTTTAATGTTGAAGCGCTTGCCGCCCAGAAGATCACCGTAGGCGATCTTCTTCCCGGGGGCGCCCACCACGCTGACCACTCCGTCCGTAACCGTAAGCTTGTCCACCGGCGAATCGAGCCGCACGGAGGCAAGCTTCAGCAACTCCTGCCGCGCGGCAGCCGATGCCTGCCGAAGTTGCACGCCGCCCCGCTCGACGGTTCGAGCCGCCGCTGTGACTCCCTGATCGACGGCCTTATCCGTGTCGCCCGAATCCATGTAGACCTTGTTGAAGGCCACGTCGAGTTCCTCGGCCACAATCTGCGCCAGGGCCGTCACGACTCCCGTGCCGAGTTCGACTTTGCCTGTGAAAACCGTAACGGTGCCGTCCTTGGAGATGGCCATCCAGGAATCGAGCACAGTCGGGTCCATGCCGTCCACCGAAAGGCCGTTGCCCTGGGCCAGCGCTTTTGAGACGGGTCCAAAGAAGCTGAAGCCCACGATCAGGACGCCTGTGCTCTTTAGAAGATCTCTGCGGGAGATGGTTTTGGTTTCCATGTTCGGCTCTCCTTCTTTAGGCTTTCACGCTTGAATTGGATACGCGCTGGATCGCGCGGATGACCCGCAGGTGAGTGCCGCATCGGCAGATGTAGCTGTTCAAAGATTGCTTGATTTCGGAGATCGTCGGGTGAGGATTCTTGTCGAGCAGGGCTTTGGCTCCCATGAGCATGCCGTTCATGCAGTAGCCGCATTGCGCGGCCTGCTCTTCGACGAAGGCCGCCTGGAGCGGGTGAGGATGGGCGACGTTTCCGAGTCCCTCGAGCGTGGTGATGCTTTTATTTTGCGCCGCAGATACTGGAAGCATGCAGGAGCGCATGGTGCTGCCCTCCATGAGCACGGTGCAGGCACCGCACTGCCCCAGGCCGCAGCCAAACCGCGGGCCGTGCAGCGACAGGTTGTCGCGCAAGACGTACAGGAGTGGCGTGTCGGGGCTAGCTTCAACGACTCGCGACTTGCCATTCACTTTCAGCGAGATTCGCGCCATGGTGTGGTTCCTTTCTCGACGGGTCGGTCAGAATCTGTTGGCGTTCAATGGCAATGAATGAACTCCACCGTTAATCGTACTGATTTCTGTTTAATATACACCCACTTCCGTGCGGATGGAAATACATACGGGCTGGCTTTTTTAGCCTTTAACCGTCGGTTCAAATCGTTCCAACGATTTTCTTCCGCGTGACCGTCGCGCCCCCGGCAGCTCGTGCCCGCCGTAATCCGGATATGTCGGGGCGGTAATCGCGTCAGGGCGAAAGCAACCTCGCGGCGCGAAAAATTGGGCAGCTCCTGGGCTATGATGATGCCTGACTCGCGCGCATCCATACGAAAAGAGGCTGGAGCGATGGAAATTAAGAAAGTCGGAGTGCTCGGTTGCGGCCTGATGGGATCGGGAATCGCTCAGGTTTCCGCCACGGCCGGGTTCGATGTGACCGTACTGGAAGTGGAGCAGAAATTCATTGAAAAAGGTTTCGCGGCCATTCGCAAGTCGCTGGACAAACTCGCGGCCAAGGGCGCGGTCGCCGAATCCCCGGACATCATCTTCTCCCGGCTGAAGGGCACACTAAGGAAGGAAGACCTTGCCGATTGCGATTTCGTTGTGGAAGCAGTGATCGAAAATCTGGCGGAAAAACGAAAGATGTTTGCTTCCATCGATCCGATCGTCAAGCGGCCGGCGATTTTTGCGAGCAATACATCCTCGATCTCGGTCACCGAAATTATGACCGCGACCGGACGCCCCGGCCAATTTGTGGGCTTGCACTTCTTCAATCCCGTGCCGCTCATGAAGCTGGTGGAAGTGGCGCGCACCATCGTCACGACGGACGAAGCGTTTGAAACTGCCTGCGAATTCGGGAAAAAATTGGGAAAAGTTCCGGTGCGCACCAGCGACAAGACCGGCTTCATCGTGAATCGCCTGCTCGTTCCCTATTTGATGGATGCGATTCGCGCCCTGGAAGAGGGCGTGGGCTCCGTGGCGGACATCGACGCGTCGATGAAACTTGGATGCGGCTATCCGATGGGCCCGTTCACATTGCTCGATTTCGTCGGACTGGACACAACCTACTACATCACGCATGTCATGTTCGATGAATTCAAGGAGAAACGGTTTGCCTCGCCGTCGTTACTGAAGCGGATGGTGATGGCCGGCTGGTACGGCAAGAAAAGCGGCAAAGGTTTCTACGATTGGTCGAACCCGGAGAAGCCGGTGCCGCAGGACGCGGCGCTACGCGGAATCGCCAAAGAATAGCAATCGACGCGCTCATTGAGCGCGCCACTCGGTGAGCTCCTTGTTTCTCGGTCTCCACTACGCCCACCTTTTTTACTTTTCTCGACGCGTCCGATTATTGTCCGGACATTGTTTAGGGGCTTAAGGCAGAGAACTCGTCTGAGCTGGGAAGATTCGCGACACGACGAATTGACTCAGGCTGAGGAATCAGACGCTTCTGATAGGATGAGCATATGCGTGTCGAACGGGAGCGGTTGGACGCAGATGTCTTGATCGTTGGCGCGGGCCCTGCCGGCCTGGCCTGCGCGCTGCATCTCTCTCGATTGATTGCGCAGCACAATGCCGCGGGCGGCAAACCCGAACTCTCCGCCGACAATATTTATGTTCTAGAGAAGGCGCGGGAAATTGGAGGGCATCAACTTTCAGGCGCGGTGATGGATCCGCGCGGCCTCGCTGAGCTTATTCCCGATTGGGAGAAAACGGCGCCCCTCGAGTCCCCCGTGACCGATGATGCCGCCTATGTGCTGACATCCGCGAGGGCCTGGAAACTGCCGATCACTCCGCCCCCGTTGCAAAATCACGGCAACTATGTGGTGTCCCTGAACAAGCTGGTCAAATGGCTCGGGGGCCTGGTTGAAAAGTCCGGAGTGAATTTGTTCACGCAATTTGCCGGCCGCAATTTGATTTACGAAGGCGGCGGAATCGCGGGCGTGATCACCGAGGACAAAGGCGTCGACAAGGAAGGCCATCCGAAAGACAACTACACTCCGGGGTACGAACTGCGCGCCAAAGTGACGGTGCTGGCCGAAGGGCCGCGCGGTTCCCTTACCAAAGAAATGGTGAACCACCTGAAACTCGATGGCCTGAATCCGCAAGTATACGGGATCGGAATCAAGGAGCTCTGGGAAGTTCCGCCCGGGCGGATCAAGCCGGGCTATGTGGCGCACACGCTCGGCTGGCCACTCGATTCCAGCATGTATGGCGGCGGTTGGCTGTACGGTCTGCCGGGAGACCGGGTCTCCACCGGCATGGTCATCGGGCTCGATTATCACGATCCCCGTTTCGATCCGCATGAAGCGTTTCAGAAATACAAAACGCATCCGTTCCTCAAGCGCATTCTGGAAGGCGGCAAACTGGTGCGCTACGGCGCCAAGGCCGTGCCGTATGGCGGCTGGTATTCCATGCCCCGCCAATATGTGGATGGAGGACTGATCATCGGCGATTCGGCCAGTCTCCTGAATTCGCAGCGCCTCAAGGGCATACATATCGCCATCAAGAGCGGAATGCTCGCGGCGGAAACAGTTTTTGACGCACTCAAAACAGGCGACTCGACGTCGAAAACGCTATCGGCATTTCCGCTCAAGATCGAGCAAAGCTGGATCAAGAAAGAATTGTGGGCGGTGCGAAATTTTCATCAAGGTTTTCAGCACGGACTCTACGCCGGATTGTTTCACGCCGGAATTCAATTTGGGACCGGCGGCCGGGGTCTCATCGATCCCATGCGCACTCGTCCAGGGCACGAGGAGTATCGCAAGCTGAACGGGTCGGGACCCGCGCCGGAGCGGTTCAAGGGCGATGGCAGGCTGACGTTCGACCGGCTGACCGACGTCTATCACTCCAGCACCCGACACGAAGAAGATCAGCCCTGTCACCTGATCGTTGCCGACCTGAACGTGTGCGCCACCAAGTGCGTGACCGAATATGGAAATCCCTGCCAGTATTTTTGTCCCGCAGCCGTCTACGAAATGGTCCAGGAAAAAGGCCAGCCGCGCCTGAAGATCAACGCCTCAAACTGCGTGCATTGCAAAACCTGCGACATCGCCGACCCCTACGAAATTATCACCTGGGTGCCTCCCGAGGGAGGCGGCGGCCCGAATTACGAGGGGATGTAAAGTAGGACCGGCTTCAGCCTGTCTGGTTGATCTGGTTTTCTGAGTTAGAGATAAGGCTGGCAAAATTCAAAAGCAAACAGGCTGAAGCCTGTTCTACTTAGATCACTGCAGCAGTCCATAGACATCCAGTTCCGTCTGCGTCCCCACATAGACTTTGCCGTTGGCCACGGTTGGGACGCTAAACTTTACCGCCGCGCCTGCGGTATCGCGCATGCCTGCAGCGGTAGTGCTGTTATAGAGTTCGTTCGAAAGGTCATTGGGGTCATAGGCCCGCAGGACTGCCGGCGCATTTGCCGATGCCCCGCTCGAATCGATTAGCCGAAGAATGGCGTTGTTCATTCCATTCGAAGAAATAACGGGCGTAGCTCCCAGCGGGCCGAGGGTTTCCGGCGATTGCGAACCGGACGGTGAGGTGGCCAAAATTCCTTGTGTCATCGGGAACGATATAAGGCTTCCGTTTCCGGGCGCTGCGTAGACGGAATTATTCCAAAACAGCGGCGTGCTGAAAATCCCGCCGGCGCCGACGAAAATTGTCTGCGCGCGGGCCGGAGAGTCGGGGCAATTCGTATCGAATCCTCCCATGGCGTCGCGATTCAAGACGTACAGAAATCCCGCTTTTGATCCGCCCATCAACAAGTGCTGCTGCGACGGAGAACCCGCGGAGTCCGGCAGCAGAACCGGCGCGGTTGCGCCGACATCTTCTTCGGCAGTTTCAAGCGCCTGCTGATTGCACGGAGTGAAGAAATCAGCGACCGACGGAAGCCCGGTGGCCGGTCCAAAGCGCAGAAAACTGTCGCTGTAACTCGGCCCGGCTCGGTTCGCATCGAATGGCCCATCCCCCGTGACGACAAATACACTGCCGTTCGAATCCGCGGCCGGGCCGCCGCCGCTTTGCCAAATTCCTCCCTGCAAGGCACTGGGAGTGACGTTAAATGCGCCGGTTTGCTGCAATGTGGAAGTATCGTAGCTGAACAGCCAGCCGTGGTAGTCGCCTTCTCCGCCATACGAGCCAAAGGCAGCGTACAACGTCCCATTGTTCAGGAGCAGCGCAGGTCGCTGGTTTTCGACCATCGGGTAAAACCCGGAAGTCTGGCCGGAAGGCGAGGCGATTTCGATTCCGGCGGGTTGAGTTGCCGGCGGAATCGCCGTCAAATCCAGCGCGTACAGTTGCTGGCTGAAGATTGGATTCTCCTCGATGGTCTGTGTTGCAGCGACCACGTAGAGAGTGGGTGGGCTCCCGCCGATCACCGGAGTGCCGGTAATTCCCACGAAGGGCACGATATCCGTGCTCGTTATCTGCAAGCTGGGAGTTTCGATGGCCTCCGATCCGGGGGGAATGAGGCTGGTCTGCCAGAGCTTCTTGCAAGGAACCGCGTCCGCATCGAATGCGAAGACGGAATCTTTTTCGGTGCCTACAATGACGACGTTCTGCGTTCCAATTCCGGCGATCGCCAAATTCGGAACGTACAGCGGCTGCGCGTAAGCGAAGCCGTCGATCGGACAGGGGAATATTTTTCCGAATGTCGTGGCGCTGACCGTCGGCGGAGCGAGCGCCAGCTCCTGGCTGTTCACGCCCGAGCGCGCGTTGTCATTTCGCCAGGTCAGGTTCCCCGGGAAGCTAGTGACCTCGACGGTTGCCGTCCCGGCGGCGTGGGGCAATGACGCGAGAACTGTGTATGCGCCTGGCGCGCTGGGCGGCGTAAACAACCCACTCGGCGAAATCGTCCCTCCATCGACCGCCCAAGTCACATCCGTATTGCTGATGCCCGTGGTCAAAATTTGCATTTGCAGCGTCTGGAATGTGGTGACGCTCGACAGTTTGGGGGAGACGATAAGCTGGCCAGTGACCGAACTGAGAGAAAGAATTGTAACGTTTGAGGATGCGGTCTTGGTCGAGTCCGTTTGCAGGACTGCCGTGACGGTTACCGTCGGCGGACTCGGAACCGACGCAGGGGCTGTGTAAAGTCCATTCGAATCGATCATTCCCGCGGACGGGCTGCCTCCGGTGGTCTGGTTTACTTGCCAGGAGACGCCGGAGCTCCCGGCATTTTCGACCACCGCGGTGAATTGCACGCTTTCGCCCGGGAACGGTTGCGCCGAACTCGGTGTGACCGCGACGCTCGCTGTCGCCACTGGGGGTGGGGGCGATGAGCCAACGGCGCCGCACGAAACACAGACAGCGGAAAGAAAGAGAGAAGCGAACAGGAGCAGGCGGCGAAACCCGTTCCATTCTCGTTCACATATTCTACAGAAAAAACCGAGCGGCTGGCGCTCGGAATGGCGCAGATCCGATGGGCTGGGCATGGCTCCGCCTGACGGTGCAAATTCCTGGAGAGAGTTGAACGGAAGATAGCACAAGACACAAACAAGCGTCAATCAATATTGTCACTGATAATGACAGTTGTTCTAGCCGCAGCCGGCGCCGGCGCATGGCGTCTTGCCCGCCAGCTTGCGGAAGAAGTTTCTTACCCGGTCCATGATGCCGGGCTGCGGTTTCGTGGCCCGGTTGACGGTGGGCGTTTCTGCCGGCTCTGGCGCGGGCTCGGGCGCCGAAACGCGATCCGCAACTGGCTGCGGAGGCGCGGGGTTAACATGTCCGCGAAACTCGGCGGTGGGGCGGACACGCACTTCGCGCACCAGCAAAATTGTTTCAGGCGCTGGATCGGGAGGAGGTTCCGGCGAGCCGGCGTTAAAGCTGAGCGGCGGCATGAGGACGGTGTACACCGGCTCTTCGGAGGAAGCGGCAGGTGGCGGCGCATTTTCGGCTGGTTTGGGCTGAGGCGCCGTGGGGGCGGCAAGCGCCCCGAAATCCGCCGCGGTTCGGGAATCCGAGGACGATACCGGAACCGGCGCAGTCCTGGGCGATTCCATGCGCGCGCGGGGAAAATCGCAAGAACAAGCGGATGCATCCGCGTGCAAGGAATCAATTTGACCGCCGAGCAAGTTCACCGTGCCGCCTTGGGGAACGATCAGACTCTGATCGGAGAATTGCGGCTCGACGCGCAACGCGCCGCGCTCCGTCAGCACGCACATTTCGCCGCTTTGCTGGAGGCCCACCGTCATATCGCGCGGTCCTCCTCCAATTGCGATTGGCGTGGCGACGATCGTCGGCGTGTAAATCGTGAATTCGTCGGCATTTTCCAGCGAGGGATGAACGCGGCCGTAATCGAGCGCCAGCGTCACCGCTCCGGACGACTTGATCAGCTTGAAGTGCGCCGGACCGCAGATGCTGATTTCGCCGCCGGCGTTTAGCAGAAGAAGGGCGCGGCCGGAACGCAGGGTGACATCGCTGCCGCTGGCAACGACGGTCGGGGCGGCGTCTTTTTCAACGCCGGACGGGGTCGTCGTTACGACGTCGAGATCATCACCCTCAATGCGACCGATCACCGCCGGAAAATCCTGCGCGGAAATATGTGCGTTGCGGATGCAAAGCGTAGCGAGTGTCGCCAGCAACGCGACCGCGAAAATCTTCGTCCAGGTGGCTAAACTCTTTTTCGGGATCGTCGAGAAAAGCAAATTTACCTGCGGCTTCCTGATGGCTCGTGGTGACGCTGTCCTAATGCCAACTCCGACTTATACTATAACCGCATGCCGGAACAAGTAAAAACTCCGCCTGGACAGGAAGCGCAGCGCCTCGTGGTTCACTACGACACAAGGCTGCCGAAGCTTACGTTGCTTCAGCGGAGTCTGATTCCAATTATCGGTTGGACTGTCTGGGCGGTCATTCGCTTGCTCGGGCCTACCATTCGATTTGAGGTTGTCGGCGGGCAGAAGGCGGGGCGCCATTACCGGCCCGACCTGCCGCCGAATATTTTTGCCTTCTGGCATCGCTGCATTATCCCGGCTGCATGGTTCTTCCGAAATCGCAACGGCGTACTCATGAACACCACGAATTTCGACGGGCAGTGGACGCGCCGCGTGATCGAGAGGTTGGGCTATGGAACGGCGCAAGGAAGTTCGACGCGTGGAGGATTGCGTGGACTCGCGGTGATGGCGCGCCGCTTGGCGGAAGGCTTCGATTCCGGTTTTACCATTGACGGGCCGCGCGGGCCGCGCTACGTGGCCAAGCCCGGACCTGTGATGCTGGCCCGGCGCTCGGGCAGGCCCGTTATTCTGTTTCACATTGGACTGGAGCGCGCCTGGACGCTTCGGAAGAGCTGGGACTTGATGCTGATCCCGAAGCCTTTCACGCGCGCCGTTGTGATTATGGCCCCGGTGCTGGAAGTGCCTAAAGACACCGATCACGAGGGGCTGGAAAAGAAGCAGGACGAAATGCAGAAAACGCTGGAACGCCTGCGAGACGTTGCCGAAAGCTGGTTCTCGCTGACAGAAGAAGAGCGGGAACGCCAGCGACACATTTGGAATTCCTGAATTTGGTTCGGCGCAAACCCAGATCTCTCCACGACACGAAGGCGGCGCACCGCGCGTTGGCACGTCGGCTTTTACCGGCGGCAGTTCCCTAACGGCCGGCGTCCGTCAGCGTCACTTGTGTTTGCATCTTTTGCCCGCCGCGATAGAACTCCACTTTGACGGTGTCGCCCGGCCTTTTTCGGTTTAGGGCCAGGTTCAGGTCCATTTGTCCGGAGACTGGACGCCCGTCGATCGCCGTCATCACGTCGCCGCCCAGCAGAATCCTGCGCATGCCCAGAACGGCTTCACGGTCGCCGCCTCGCAGGCCAGCATTCGCTGCCGGCCCGCCGGGAACGACGCGTTCGATCAGCAGGCCTTCGCTGACGGGCAGGTGCAGGGCCTCCGCCACCGGAGGGGTAAGCACGCGCGCTTCAATGCCCATCGAAGCGCGCCGGACGCGGCCCTCGGTAATCAAGTCCTGCGCGATTTGCCGCGCCGTGCTGATGGGAATCGCAAATCCGATGCCGGCCGTTGTGCCGGAAGGCGTGTAAATCGCCGAGTTGATGCCAATCACTTCGCCGTGCGAGTTCAGCAATGGACCACCGGAATTACCCTGGTTGATCGCCGCATCCGTCTGAATCGCGCCGTCGATCACCGTGCTCTGGCCCGTCTGCACGGTGCGTCCGAGCGCGCTAACCACTCCTGTGGTGAGAGTGCTCTGAAAGCCAAAAGGATTGCCGATCGCCAGGACGCGCTGCCCGACCAGCAAGCTGTCGGAATCGCCCATCGTCAGGACAGGCAATTTTCTGTCCTTGGGGTCGATCTTCACGAGGGCGATGTCGTTGCGCTCGTCGGCTCCGATAAACTTCGCGTCGTAGTGCGAGCGGTCGCCGAGCGTGACCGAAATCGCCTGTGCGCCCTGCACCACGTGGAAATTCGTCAGGATGTATCCTCGCGGATCGATCACGAAGCCTGAGCCAGCGCCTTCCACCGGCACCGGCTCCATGAAAACATCATATTCAAGTGTGCGCGTCACAATGTTGGCCACGGCCGGGGCTGCTTGACTGTAAATCTTGACGTAAATCGCTTCGTCGCCGAGCAACTCTTGCGGTTTCGCCACCGGGAAATTGACGGGCACAGCTTCGACGCTTCGCGGTTGCCGCTGTCCCCAGCGGCTGCCCGCCCAGTACGCTCCCAGTACGAGCGCCGAGCCCAGGGCCAGCAAGCGCAGGATTCCGCGGCTGCCTTTTCCATCAGTCATTACGCTGTTCCTCCCACGACGATGAGCGCGTCCGGCAACTCTGCTTGTCTGGTGATTCAAGAGGTTGCCGTTTGCGGATAGATTCGCGGTACAGCCACTTCTGGCTGGTGCGGTTTCCTGAATCGAAAATGCGGCTGCTCACCTTGTGACGTGCCAAACCTCGTGATTTGCCAAACCCCGGCGCGCAGCCCTCACAAGGGCCCGGATAAAGCATGCCTGTGCAAAGGAAAGCTAAACGCCTGTTCTCTTTTCCCTGATCTCTCTGGATTTCGCGCCTTCCATCCCTTTGAGCTTGGCGAAAAGCGCGATCACTTGAGCACGCGTGTGCTCGAGCGTCCCGGAACAATCAATCACTTCGTTGGCCCGGCTCCGCTTTTCATCAATCGGCATCTGGGCCGCGATGCGCTGCCGGGCTTGCTGTGTCGTAAGCCCGCGGCCCGAACTGGGCTGCGTCAGGCGCGCCAGCTGCTGTCCCGGTGTGCACCAGGTCACTATCATGAACTCCAACTTCTTATCGAAGCCCGCCTCGATCAGCAGCGCGGCCTCCACGACGGCGATGGCATACGGATCGGCTTTTTCGATGGTGGCAAGCTGACGCATCTGTTCCTCGAGAACGGGTGGGTGCACAATGGCGTTCAATCGAGCCAGAAGTTTGGGATCGGCAAACACCAGGGCGCCAAGCTTCTGCCGGTCCACGAGGGCTTCGGGGGTGAGGATGCCCCGGCCAAACTCGCGCACCACTTCCTCATACGCGGCGCCGCCCGGCTCGATCAATTGGTGCGCGATCTTGTCGGCCTCGAGCACGCGGCAGCCTAGTTCGCGAAGTATTGCGGCCACCGTGGTCTTGCCAGTGGCGATTCCTCCGGTAAGGCCGACGCGTAGCATCAGGGTTTGGCCGCAGCGACGCCCGTCGAGTTGCCAGGCTTCGCGTCTCTGCCGGCGCGGCGCAGGCGCGCGGCTTTTACCGTGTTGCTCATCAGCATGGCAATCGTTAGGGGACCGACGCCTCCCGGTACGGGCGTAATCGCCCCCGCCGTTTCCGCGACCGCTGGATGAACATCGCCCACCAGGACAGAGCACTTCTCGTGGAATAGCGCGAGTTTCGCCGGAAAGTTCGAAAAGATACGCTGTGCTTCAGCCGCGTCGGTAACGCGGTTAATGCCCACGTCGATCACCGTGGCGCCTGGCCGCACCCAGTCGGGTTCAATCATCGCCGCGCGCCCGATCGCGGCGATCACTATATCGGCTCGCCGCACCACACCCGGCAAATCACGCGTCTTCGAGTGGCAAATTGTCACTGTGGCGTTGGCGTGCATCAGCAGCAGCGCCATCGGCTTTCCCACAATATCGCTGCGCCCCACGACGACCGCCTCGGCGCCCTCCAGCCGAATTCCGCTGCGCCGCAAAATTTCCATCGAGCCAGCCGGCGTGCACGCCACCAGGCCGGGCCGGCCCGACACCAGGCGCCCGAGGTTTACGGGATGAAACCCGTCCACATCCTTCGCCGGGTCGACTGCTTCGAGCACGCGCTTCGCGTCCACGTGCGCGGGCAGGGGGAGCTGCACCAGAATTCCGTCGACTTCATTCCGCGCGTTCAGCCTTGCAACTAGGGCCAGCAATTCGTCGGTCGAAACCGAGGTCGGAGGCGTTTCCATCCAGCTGCCAAGTCCCAAATGCTCGCAGGCGGCAATTTTACTGCGCACGTAAATCTGCGAGGCCGGATTTTCACCCACGAGCACGGCCGCAAGTCCGGGACGAATCCCGGCGGAGCCTAAGCCCGAAATTTCCTGCTTGAGCTCCGCGTAGATTTGATCGCGAATTGCGACGCCGCTGAGAATGCGTGCCGGCACAAGGGCTCCCTGCGTGGTGGCTAAGGCACTAAACATGATTATGGTAGCACAGCCACCACGGTGATTTGCCCGCGGGCGACGGGCACCGCGCCGGTCATTTTCCGGAGGCAGGACGCAGGCGGGAACGCCGCCTTTCATTATGCGCAGGATGATGCGCGGGATTCGAGGCATCTGTGCGATTCAGGTACAATGCGGGTACCGGCCTGCGGAGCGGGCAGAATGATTTTCGGCGAAGGCAGCGAACGCAAGAAACTCGAACAACTGCGGCGCAGCGAGGGCCGCTTGCCGCCCGGACAATCGCTCACGCTGAAGTGGCCGGTGCTGCACTACGGCAATGTTCCGCGCACCGATCTGGCAACCTGGGATTTTCGCATCGATGGCCTGGTCGAAAAACCGGTCCGGCTTACCTGGCCGGAGTTCAACCGGTTGCCGCAGACGGAAATTCAATGCGACATCCATTGCGTGACGCGCTGGAGCCGCTTTGACAATCGCTTCGAGGGCGTGCTTTTCATCGAAGTGATGAAACTGGTCCGCCCTAAAGCCGACGCGCGTTTTGCTCTTGTGCGCGGCGAACACGGATTCACCGCGAACCTGCCTCTCGAAGACCTGATGAAGCCCACGACAATTTTTGCCTTCCGGCATGATGGTGAAACGCTTTCAGCCGAACACGGCTACCCGCTGCGTCTGGTCGTTCCACACCTTTATTTCTGGAAGAGTGTGAAATGGGTGCGAGGTTTTACTCTCACAGCCAAGGACGAGCCCGGCTTCTGGGAAGAAAACGGCTACCACATGTATGGCGATCCGTGGAAGGAACAGAGGTTTTCTTCGTAGGCCAAGCTTTCGGCTGATTACTTATTCCTGGTCGTCCGGTTTTAAGCAGTAAAAGGCAGATGGGCTGAAAGCCTATCCTACCGGGCGCTCACTACGACCGACAGTGTTTCGGCCTTAGCCCGATGGAAAGCGTTCTGCAAATCTTTTGCCGAAGAAAAAAGTTTCCCCTCGATGTGCCGCGCCGGAAACTCAAAACTCAGAGACGCCTCGGAGAACGGATACGGATTCAGGACAAAGTGGCGAGTGCCGACCGACCGGGCCTGGATGGGAATATGAGAACCGTCGCGCGCGGGCAAAGCGTGCAGCAGGCTCACGGGTTTCTGAAAATCAACGCAAGTGAGCAAGGAAAGATAATCATTGGCCTGCAGCAAATGAAAGTGATCCAGAATTGCGTCCGCGCTCTTGTGTTCGGACCGCAAATCCGGGCTCGATTCGATTTGCCTGCGCAGGGAAGCTTGCAGCTCCTTCTGGCCCTCCAGAAACCGATCGAGCAGCGGGAGCTGCGCGGACAGGATGGTTGTGCGGTCGGCGTGATCGTGGAGTAGGCTGTATGTATGCATGGAGATGAGCGCGGCGGCATAGGGATCTTTCTCCGCAATTTCGCGGACCGCGCGATCGCGCACCGCCAGATAATCCACAAGATCGATTTCCTCGAATCCTGAATACTTGCCCACTAGTTCCGTCGAGAAGGCGCTGGGCTTGCCCTGCCGCGTGATTTGCGGAGCGGCATCGCGCGCGGCCCAACCGTCGTCGTGGTGGGCGATTCCGCGCAGGACCTGTTCGCGCGGCTCCGGGGGCGGAAATAGATCGTTCCCCCAGCGCTCGGCAAAAGCGCCAGCGAGCCGCGCGTGGTCGGGATGCGTAACGAGCCACCAGCCGGTTTCAGTCTCGAGTCGCAGCATGTCGGTTTACCTCGCTCAATTCGCGCCTCATTCCGCGGCATCATTCCATCTCCGGGGAGCGCGCCGATTCGTGCCAGCGGTGCAGAAAATACCATTCCAGAAACATTACCAGAAAGAAGAAACTGAAGCCCAGCACCGTCGCCGCGAGCACTAGGGCAAATAAATAATCCGTCTGCAATTGGGACGAAGCGTACAGAATCGAATATCCAAGCCCGCCTTCTCCCACGCGGCTCGATCCCGCATAAAGCTCTCCGGTAATCGCGCCGATCACGGCGATTCCGCTGGCGATTCGTATGCCCACAAAAAGATCCGGCACGGCGTGGGGCAGCCTGAGCTTGAAGAGCATCTGCCTGCGCGATGCGTTGTGCATCAGAAAAAGATGCACCAGATTTTGATCCACGCTGATCAGGCCCTGCGTGGTGTTGGCGATAATCGGCGCCAGGGAAATGATGAAGGCGATGAGCGTCACGGCCGGAATTCCGGCTCCCACCCACATCAGGATTAGCGGCGCGATCGCGATAATCGGCACGGTTTGCAGGAGCAGCGTATAGGGATAAAGCATCTTGCGCACCCAGCGCGATTGCGCAAAAAGAAGCGCCACCAGGACGCCAATCGCGACGCTGGCCGCCAGCCCCCCGGCGGATTCTTCCGCCGTAATCGTCAACGCATTCAGCAGGAAGCGGGCGCCGAACGACCGCACAACGGCCCACGGCGAAGGCAACATGAAGGGCGGCACGTGAAACACCCACAAGATAAGCTGCCACAAGACCACCAGCGCCGCGAAAACGGCCAGTGCATTGAGCGCGGTGGTCAAGCGCTGCTTCATGAGCCAAGCGTCTCCCGCAGGCTGTGCGAGACCCGGGCGACCAGGGCATCAAACTCCCGCGAATTTCGGACCGCGGACGTGCGCGGCGCGGGCAGATCAACCGGGTACTCCGCCCACACTCGACCCGGGTTCGGCGCCAGAACCACGATCCGGTCCGATAGAAACACCGCTTCGGAAACGGAGTGCGTCACGAAGACACCAGTCCAATCCTGCTCCGCGCGCAGGCGCAGGATCTCCTCGTTCAGGCGGTCGCGGGACATCTCATCCAGTGCGGCGAAGGGTTCGTCGAGCAACATGAGGCGCGGATTGGTGGCCAGCGCGCGAGCGATCGACACGCGCATCTTCATTCCTCCGGACAGCTCGCGAGGATAGGATGCGGCCACATGCTCGAGGCCCACCAGTTCGAGCAAGCCGGCAATCTCTTTTTCCCGCCGCTCGTTCGGCACGCGCTCGAGTTCCAGTCCCAGGCCGATATTTTCCTTAACGGTGCGCCAGGGAAGCAGCGTCGCGTCCTGGAACACGAACGAAATGGTTTCCCGGGCGTTCTGCGGAGTCATCCCATCCACGCGGATTGTTCCGCAAGTCGGAGCCGCCAGCCCGGCAATCAATTTCAGAATCGTGGATTTTCCGCAACCGGAGGGTCCGATCAGGCTGACGAATTCCCGCTTGGCCACAGTCAGGTTAATGGATTCCAAAACTGCCGGGGCATTGCCATACTTTTTGGAGACACCATCGATTTCGATTTCCGGGACGCAGGTTGGGGCATTCATTCCGCCCCCTCGTACGCGGGCAAATACAGCGCGGACGGGCACACTCTCCCATGGAAAACGGACTGCGTGGACCGCCGCCAATCCCATGAAGTCGCTTGGCAGGAAGGCACGCCGGATCCGGGATTGCGGTCAAAAAGCGGGAATGCGCTGCTGGCGATCTCCAGACGGATCCTGTCTCCGGCATCAAATCTGCATGAGGTTGGCTCGAGAGAAATATCCCAGCGATGAATTTTGTCCGCGGCATATTTCTTCCCGGCAAAGGAAAAATTGGACCGCGCCACTCCGATGCAAAAAAAATCCGCCGCGCCATCGGGCGTGACGCGAACCAGTTTGGCCGTGAAATCCGCAGTCTCAAGCGACGTGGAACAGTAGAGCGTGACGCGCGGAGTGCCGAAAACCCAAAACGGTGTTTCGAGCGGCTCGGTCGAGTACACGAGCAGGTTATTGCCCATCTCCAAGATTGCCTGATCGAACGGGCCGCTCGCAGCAGCCGGCCCTCCGGGGGCGACGACTGGCACTTCCGGATCGTATACGAAGATGTCGCATGGTTCGTCGCCCTGCGGGCTCACCGCGGAGAGAGTCCCATCTCCCTTTCGCGAATTCGCCCGGCCGTCGCTGTGGAGATAGAGGGCATAGTCCGCCTCCGTGGGAAAAGTGTCCGCTTCGCGCCAGCGATTTTCTCCGAGCACGAAATGGCGCACTGCGCGGCTCCCGCAAATGCGCCGGAATCTTTCAGCCAGTGATCGAACCAGCGCAAAAGAATCGCGTCCGTATCCACCAGCGCCTCGGGACCGAAATCCGCGGCCCCGATGCGGTCGCCCCACGGAATGTGCACCCACGGCCCAGCAAGCAGGTATTGATGCTCGCGCGCAAATTCGCTGCCCGCTGATTCGCAGAGCGCCAGAAAACCATCGACGCTGCCCTCGCAGAAACATGTCATACCAGCCGGAAATATGCAGGGCCGGAACACGAATGTGCTCGAGGCGCTGGCTGACGTCGAGCGCGGACCAATATTCGCCGGGCGCATCGTGATCCAGCCAGTCCAGCACGTAGTGCGGCAACCCTTCGCCGTGCAGCGCGGGATGCGCGCGAATCGGCAGCACGCTGGTTTGCGACGCGAGATTGCGCCCAGGCTTGTCTCCAGCCGGTCGCTGGCCTCGCGCAGCTTCTTGCGGCGCGCGTCCTCCTTCAACATCTGCAGTCCCCAGCCGAGTGTCGACGCCAGGCGCAGCGCTCCCTGCTGATAAAACCAGCCGTGATAAAGATCGCATGCCGTCATTCCCGGGGCGATGCACAGCAAGCCTTCGGGTTGTTCGGCGGCGGCCAGAAGCTGCGTCATTCCCTGGTACGAAAATCCGTACATCCCGATGCGGCCATTCGATTCGCGGCGCGTGCGCAGCCAGGCGATCGTGTCCGCGCCGTCGCGACCTTCATTGCGAAAGGGATAAAATTCGCCTTCGGAATCGCCGCGCCCGCGCACATCCTGTATCACGACGTTGTATCCGTGCCGCGCAAACCAGACCGGATGCGCGTACACGACCGTGGACGCGATCTCGCGTCCATACGGCTGGCGCATCAGCAGAGTCGGATGCGGACCGGGACTGTCGGCGGATAGTAATGATCGGAAACCAGTTCCACGCCGTCGCGCATGCGGCAGCGCACGCCGCGTTCCAGGCGCACGCCGTTGCCGCAATCGACCCAGCCGGATTCGTTCATGGCGTGCGGCGTTCCGGATAGTGCGACATCGCTTGCAAGCGCAGCGGCCAGGCGCGTGGCCGCCTGTTCCAGCCAGCGCGCGCCTTTTTCCGCGCGTGGCCGGGCGCGGATCGCCCATCACGCCGCTCGCCGCGATGTCGCGCGTGAGCCACGCAAACGTAGCCGGAGCATTTTCCGGCAGCAGCATTTCCGGCTTGGAAATATCCGCGATGTAATTCGACGTGTAGGCGGAGCGGTCCACGAGTTCCGGCATGCTGGCCAGCAGAAAGGAAGTTTCCACTTCGCCGGCATGAAATCCGTAGGCGCGTTCCTGCGGATCGAGGCCTTCGAACGAAATTCCGCCGGAGCCATGCAGAGCAAAAGTTCGCAGGCCGAATTCCGCGCGCAGGTCGCGGGCCATCACGTCGATCAAGCGAGTGTTTCCGCCATGCGTGTTGTAGAGAACGAGCTTCTGGAAACCGGCCTTCGACAAGCTCGCGCCCAGATCGCGCAACACCGCCATGAATGTGGCGGCGCTCACCGAAAGCGTTCCGGGAAATCCGATGTGTTCGTTGCTCTTGCCGTAGTGCACGGGCGGCAGCGCGTAGACCGGCATTTCGGCGGGCAACTTGCCGAGCGCGTGTCCGAGCAGCAGATTGTTGATGAGCGTGTCGGTCGCCAGCGGCAGATGATGGCCGTGCTGCTCGATCGCCGCCGTCGGAAGCACCAGCAAGCGTGGATTCGCGCGGCAGCGCGTCCACCTGCTTCCAGTTCAAATAGGCGAAATTGCGCGCGTCCGGAATCCAGGTTTTCATTTCGCCGCGGCTCCCGCCGCCGCGGATTCGGAATGAAACGTGATCATTTTTCCCGGATTCAGCAGGCCTTTCGGATCGTAGCGCTGCTTGGCGAGCAGCTGCACGTTGTCGGCGCGATACCGTCCGCCGCCCTCCACGTTGTTCACGTGCGGATTGGCCACAAACACTCCGATCTCGCGGCAGAAATCGATCATCTCGTTCAGACGTTCCTCGCGTCGTGTAATAGACCAGGGGAATCGCGCCGGGAATCATGCGTCCCTCGCCGTTCTTCATGAACTCCATGTGAAACAAAATTTCCTGGCCGAATCGCTCGCGCAATTGGCCGCATCTGTTCGCGCACAGTATCCGGATCAAAGCCGCATTGCAAGTAGGTGTAGGCTTCGTCCGATCTCATGGCCCAGAGCGTCGTGTGATTCCAGGTGTAATCGGAAAGCAGCGGCCTGGCATTCAAGACCGGGATACTTGCCGCTATGACGTGACGGTTCCCCCTGCGCTCGCGCGCAGCGGCTTCCAGCTCCGCAAGCTGGCTGGAAGCGATCATGAAAAAAATCAGCGATTTGCCCTCCGGCGCATATTGCTAGAATGGGAGTGAAAAATGATGGAATCGGCCACTCGAACACGGTGACCAGCCGCTTGGTCCAGCCGGAGCCGTCGGCAATTTTCTCGCTGAAATCGAACGCATCGCCAAAGCTGTCAAACGCGACGACGCACTGCGACCATTCCACCGCGGCGCAGCGCCAGCCAGATGCGCGTGATGATTCCGTTAGTGCCCCAGGCATGCAGAATTTCGTGAACTGCTTCACCCTCGTGAAGCACCACGCGCGGTTCCGGCTCCATGGTGACCACTTCGAAGGCGCGCACGGTTTGGAAATCGCGCAGACCGCCATGCGCTACCGAGCCGATTCCCCCGGAACCGCCGCCCAGAAATCCTCCGACCGATGCCTTGATAATGGTCGAGGGATAGCACCGCAGTTCCCATCCTTGCTTGCGGGCTTCCGTTTCAAGTTCGCCCAGTCGAACTCCGGGCTGGCAAACGGCCACGCCCTGCGGCTGGATTTCTTCGATTCGGTCCATGCGGCTGAGGTCCAGCACAACGCTGCCTTCGAGCGGAACCGCCTGGCCGTAATTGCCCGTGCCGGCGCCGCGCGCGGTTACGGGAAGATTGTTCGCCTAGCAGTAGCGGAGCACCCCTTGAATTTCGGCCGCGCTGAGCGGCTGCACCACGGCCTCGCCCAGTTTTCCGTCAAGTTGTTTGCGAAGCACCGGCGAGTACCAGTAGAAATCGCGCGACAGCTGCTCGACGATCTGCGGGTTGGTAATCACGCGCGAAGCATCGCCGACCAGCAAACGAAGTTCGGCGATGTGCTTCGGCTCCATGGCCACGCGCTCGCGACTCGATTCAGGAATCGATGGATTTAGCCTTGGTCTTGCTCGTGCTCCAGGTTCGAAAGGCCTTTTGCATGTTCGGATGCGTGAAAAGCGTATTGCACAGCTCCCGCAGCACCGGACCGTCCACGATGCGAGGCATGTCCGAGCGCCGGCTTACTTCCTTCGCGCGAATATGGATCTGCAGGCAGTAGCGGTTGGCATCGTCGATCGTTGCTCCAAAAACCACGCGGTCGAGACGGGCCCACAGCGCATTGGCCATGCACATGGCGCAGGGCTCGCAGGTGGAATACATCGTAAAACCGGCCAGCGATGGAGATTTCAGTTTTTTGCAAGCCAGGCGCACCGTGCGCGTCTCGGCATGAGCGCTGGGATCGTTTTCGCGCAACACCGCATTGGTAGCGCGCATCAATCGTTCGCCGGATCGCGTCTCGACGATGAGCGCGCCAAACGGCACGGGCCGCGTGGTCTTCAGCGAGCGCGCGGTGAACTCAAAAATCTCCCGCATGCGCATTTCGTCCATCGAGCCGGCGGGCACCCGTGCAGCAGCGGACAAAACCATGCCGCAATTTAGCACAATGCGACCCCAGCCGCCGCAGAGCGCCTATTCATTTTTTGCATGGGATCGATTAGGCCGCGTTCCGCAAAACGCAGCGTGCTATTCTTCCTCCAGTCCGTTGAATGGATTCGTGAACATGTCCAAGCGGTCTTTTGGCAGCGTTACCCTAGCCGTACTTTTCTTCCTTTGCCTCTCCACGTTCGGATGCCGTCGCTCGGGCGATAGCAGCGGACTGACAAAGGTTGTTTTGCAGGCGGACTGGTACCCCCAACCCGAGCATGGCGGCTTCTACACCGCGTTGGTGAAGGGATACTACAGGGACGAAGGTCTGGACGTAACGATTCTGCCGGGCGGGCCGTACGTTTCCATGGAGCAGCAGGTGGCGGCGGGCGGCGCGCAATTTGGAATGGGATCGTCTGACAAGACTCTCGAATCGGTTTCCGACGGCCAGCCGCTGATCGCCGTGGCCGCAACCATGCAGAGCGACCCGCAAGGCATCATGGTGCGAAAAGATTCGCCCATTCACACCTTTGCGGACCTCAATGGCCACACCGTCGCCGTCAAGCCGGGTTCCACATGGTTTGAATTCCTGGTGACGCGCTTTCAGCTCAACAATGTTCGAGAGGTCCCGGCCATGCAGAACGTGGCCAACTTCGTTACCAACCCCGAATATATCCAACAGGCCTTCGCCACGTCGGAACCTTTTTTTGCGCTTCAGGCTGGAATCGAAACGCGCGTCCTCCTGACCAGCGACGCCGGATATGACCCCTACCGCGTGATGTTTACGACCGCTTCGTACCTGCGGCAACATCCCGAAATCGTCGCCAAGTTCGTACGCGCATCCATCAAGGGTTGGAAGGAGTATCTGCTCGATCCCGGCCCCGCCAACGCCATGATCGCCAAGCTCAATCCGGCGCTCAACCCCGCGTGGATGCAGTTTTCATGGCAGCAATTGCGAGACGGCCACTTCGTCACGGGAGACGATCCGAGCGGCGCGCAGGTCGGCCAGATGGACCCGAAACGCTGGACCACCATGTACCAGCAACTTGTCGATTTGAAAGTGATCGACAAACCATTCGATCCCGCGACGGCTTATACCTTGCAATTTATTCCCCGTGAGTAACGGCCCGATTTATGTTTCGATCTTTCGTGATGCGTTTTGCCGCGTCGCCGGCGGCAGCTGGCGGTCGAATTTCGTATGCGGAGGAGTGCGAGTGATTTCTAGGAGCCAACATCTCATAAATGCCGTCTCGGCGCGCAGCCTTGCAATGCCAGGGCCTAAAGGCGTGGATTCGCGCAGGCTCTGATGTCGCGGGTAAAAGCCGCGATCCACAAACCTATTTATGAGATGGTTTATGGCTTTCTGGACTCCAATTCAACCGATCTTCACGCAACCCCGAGCGCCTACAGTATTTCCCTGACCTTCCAGGTAGCACGCTCGCCCGTTGCGCCGCCATTGCACAGGGTAGGCACAAGGTATACATTATCCCTCCGCTGGCAACTCAAAGAAGTTCCGGCGAGTACGAGAATTCCCGCTCCACAATTTGCATCTAGCTTTGGCCGCAGCCCACGACCAACATTAGCCCCTCAGCGATATGAATTAGAGAGCTCCCTTGGAGGAGGACACACACCTTGAGAACAACACAGCGAAATTCTTTTTTCCTCTTCATGGCCATCGTTCTGCTTAGTCCTGCGCTATTCGCGGATCAAATCTCCCTGAAGAACGGAGACCGCCTGACCGGTACCATCGTCAAGTCTGACGGGAAAACGCTGGTCCTGAAGACGGAGGCTGCCGGAGAGGTGACCATTCAGTGGCCCGCGATCGATGCCATCACTTCCGCGCAACCTCTGCACGTGGGCCTCGCGGGCGGACAAATGGTTGTGGGCCCGGTAACCACGAAAGACGGAGAAATACAGGTCGCCACGCAGACCGCGGGTCTGGTCACGGCGGCAAAAGATTCCGTGCAAGTGATCCGCTCCGATTCCGAGCAGGCCGTCTACGATGCGGCGATGGAGCGATTGCAGCATCCCCACCTCGCTGACTTCTGGAGTGGAACGCTCGATACCGGCCTGAGCCTCACGAGAGGAAATTCGTCCACCCTGGCCTACAACCTGGCGGCGAGGGCGGTTCGCCAGACGGATCGCGACAAAATCACGGCCTATGCCACGGCTGTCTATGGAAAGAATGATACGACCTCGCCAAGCCAAGTGATCGCCCACCAGATTACCGGGGGCATTCGCGCCGACATCAACGTCAATCCGCGATGGTTCGTGTTTGCCGCGACAGATTTCAACTCCAACGCTCTGCAGAATTTGGATCTTCAAAACGTGGTCGATGGCGGCGCTGGGGCCCACTTGATCAAGAACAAGAATACGCAGTTCGACGTGTTTGCCGGGGCAGGTTACGACCAGGAATTTTTTGGCTCGTACACACTGCCAAACGCCACGCCGCCACCTCCGACTCTGGCCTTCCCTGCGGTAACGCAAAGAAATGCCGAAGCCAATCTCGGCGAGCAATTTGATACGAAACTCGGCAGCCGCTCGACCTTCAGCGAGACATTCAGTTATTTTCCGAATTTCACCGGCCCCAGCGGTTACCGGTATCAACTCAACAGCGTTCTTTCCACGGCCATCAGCAGATGGCTCGGCTGGCAGTTCAGTTTGAACGATAATTTTATCAGCAACCCGCCGACCGGCATCAAGGGCAATGACCTGATTCTTTCCACGGGTCTGCGGCTAACGTTTGGAAACCCGAAGTAAGCGGTTAAGTAGAACAGGCTTCAGCCTGTTGGTTTAGGCGTGGAGTCGGCGAAAATTTAAACCGGACAGGCTGAAAGCCTGTCCTACTGAACCGTGAACGGAATGGACGCTTCGGTCGTCTCCCAGTCGAGCGCCAGCGTGCCCTTGTTTCCGCCGTCTGAACGCAGATTGATCTTGAACGTTTCGACGGGATTCGAGAGCGTTTTCAGATTCATTTTCGTGCGGCCGAAGTCCTGTGAGGAATCGTAGTCCTTGTGGAATTGCCCCGTCTGCTTGTTGATGATCAGCGTCCATTCGTTGGCATTCGGCAGCGTCCAGATGCTGTAGCTCCCGGCGGGAAGCTTCAGCGTGCCCATCTGCAGGGGCGCTTCTGTGGTGATCTTGGTCGCCCAGTTCGCGCCGGTACACCACACTTCGCCAAACGGCACGAGACCCCCCATTACCTTTCGCCCATGCATCGAGGGAGCGTAGTAGTCGATGCTGATCTTTTTGCTTCCGATGGTGGCCGCCACGCTTGCCGGCGGGCTTGTATATCTCGAATAGCCATACTGGCCGTACGACATGCGGGCAAATATGCCGACGAGCAGAAGGACAATCGCCGCGCCGCCAAAAATAAAAATGGAACTTCGTTTCTGAGTTGCCACAGTCCACTACCTCCTACTGGCCGCTGTTCCTGGCTATGGCGCTCTGTCCTGCAAGATAGAAGTATCCGACCTTGTTGTTGGAGGGCGTCGCATACCACATGCGGCCTTGCGCATCGAGGAAATACTCCCTCGACGTAATCTCGGAATGCGGGAAGGGATACGCTGTCACCTTGCCGGTTGCTGGATTCAAGCGGCCCACTTCATCCTGGTACTCCGAGGAATACCAAATGTCGTGGTTGCGACCCAGGTTCATCGCGTAGGGACTCGGATTCGGCCCCGGCAACGCGTAGTTCTTGAACGTTTCCGTTTTGGGATCGAAGCGGCCAATCTGTCCCGCGCCGGACTCGCTGAACCACACGATTCCTTCCGAATCGATCTGAATTCTTCGTGAATACACCGTGTTGCTGCCGGGAGGATTCCAGGTCTTCACTTCCAGAGTTTTTCCGTCGATCCTTCCGATTTTCCCGACGGCGTTATATTCCGAAAACCAGCAGTTGCCGTCCTTGTCCACCACGACGCCGTACGTAGGTTCGCTGAACTCCGTAAACTTTCCGGTCTTCAGGTCCAGTCGGCTGACTCGCGTCCCGCTCGACCAGGCCACGTCGTCCGGGCCGATTCGCACCGTGTGCTTGCTGCCGCCCGCCACGAGGCCTTCCTTTCCGGGCGTATACGTGGCCGCATACTCGGTCAGTTTTTCCGTCCGGGGATCGAATTTGCCGATTTTGTTTATCCCAAATTCTCCGAGCCATACATTGCCGTCAGGCCCCGGATAGGCGGAATGAATTCCCACTGCGTTTTCATTCGGCACGTCATATTCCTTTACCGCTCCTGTTTCCGGATCGAGCTTTCCAATTTTGTTCGCGCCGCCGTAGTACGGCATCCACACGTTGCCTTCTTTATCCGGCGCGGCGCTCCAAGGCATGCGATTCGGCCCGGGCAAATCGTATTCTACGTAGACGATATTCATGGCATCGTCGTCGTACGTGCGCACCAGGTTCTTGTATTCCGGCAAGTCCGCGGGAGATTTCGGCAACACGGAGTCCGGCCCGAAGGCATCGGCGATAAACGACGCCACGCGATCGGCTTGCTCGTCGTTCACCATGGTGCCAAGAAGGTAGTGCATCCGGGTCCGCATGTAGGCCACGCGGTCCTTCGCGCCGTCCAGATCGCGCGAGACCGAAGCCATGCGCGTTTGAAAACCGTGGCAGATTTGGCAGGGCGCATCGCGAAAGTTGGCCGTGGGACCGAAGACCATTTCCTTGCCGCGAATATTGGGTATCAGCTTTTCGCCCTGATAAAGCGAAAGATCGCGCCAGCGCACCACTCCCGGCTTCAGCGCCCAATCCATGGACGCGGATTGATTCGCCGCAAGCGTCACGCCCATGCGCGGATCGGCCTGGTAACCGACCGCCCGAATCCGCAACACATATTCGCCGGCGGGCAAATCCTCCACCCGGTAGCTGCCGTCCCTGTGCGAGAGCACGTTCACGGTAATCTTGGTCTTGGAGTTCTGCGCCTGAACGAACGCGCCCTTGAACGCCGCGCCGTCCGGCCCTTTCACCGTGCCCGTAATCGTCGCCCCCCGGGCAAGAGTCGCCACAAAAATCATTGCGCTAATCACTGCCAGTCGTTTTGCTATTCGCTGCATCGAGGCTCCTTGCCGGCGCTCACGCTTACGTTCGCGGTTAAATCGTTTATTAAACCAAGTCGAAGTTCGACCCTGCCCACGGTCAATTCGTAAATCGTACTCCAGAAACGCGCGTCCCGGCCACCGTTGTTCAACGCTATTCGCCTTCACGGCCCTGGCGCGCGTGCGCGTTTTGATTCCATAGGGAGAATCGCGCTGGCAATCCTTTAGCGAACATCCGCAGTCGTTTGTGATATTGAATATCGGTGCTTCGGAATCCTAAGACGATCGGCCTGATCTCAGACACGCACGGACTTCTGCGGCCCCAGGCTTTGAGCGCCCTGGACGGTTCGGACTTAATTATTCACGCAGGCGACGTAGGAAATCCAGAGATCCTTGAAGCGTTGAAACGGCTTGCCCCGGTTTTTGCCGTGCGCGGAAACGTGGACACCGAACCGTGGGCGATGTCCTTGCCTGAAACCGAAGTCGTGGACCTCGATCCCGCTACGATATACGTCCTCCACGACGTTCACGCCTTGGACCTCGATCCGGTCGCCGCCGGGTTCCAGATCGTCGTGAGCGGACACTCGCACAAACCGGCTCGCACGGAACAAGGCGGCGTCCTTTTCCTCAATCCAGGAAGCGCCGGACCGCGGCGTTTCGATTTGCCGGTGACGGTGGCGCGGCTGAATCTAAGTTCAGCGCCATGGGCAGTGGACTTCGTAAATCTGTTGGGAGACCACAAGTAGCACAGGCTTCAGCCTGTGGGTTTAGTCGTTCCGACTCCACACAGGGTGAAAGCCTGTGCTACCTTCACGTCCGCAAAACACAGCCGAAATTAGAAAATCCCCCTGAAGCCCGAAAATCCGGACCGCAGGGGGATGAAAACGATCTTTTCTTAGGTCTCGACCTTAGGTCTCAACCTTAGTTCTCGAGTTGAACTTGCAAGACTTCGCCCGGAAGCCGAACCATACCGGCGATCGGCGCGGAGTGGAAGCGTTCCACTTCAACGCTTCGTTCCTTCCTTTCCGGAAAACTGCTGCCGTCCGCCTGCATCCGCTCCATGCGAATGCCCAGCGTGCGCTCGAGTTGCAGCAACTCGGACCGCTGCTCGCGGCCGTAAAGCGTGGAAGCAACCCCGCTCTTGCCCGCGCGGCCGGTGCGGCCCACGCGGTGAATGAAGTTTTCCGCAATTTCCGGCAGGTCGTAATTGATGACGTGCGCGATGTCCTGCACGTGGATGCCGCGCGCCGCGACGTCGGTGGCAACAAGGATGCGGTAGCGTCCCTGCTGAAAGCCGGTCAGAGCCGCGGTTCGCTGAGATTGCGACCTGTCGCCATGAATTACAGCGGCGGCGAATCCCTCCCGATTGAGGTTGCGAGCCAGCTTGTCGGTTCCGCGCTTGGTGCGCGCAAAAACCAACACCCGCCCCGATTCCTTGCCGAGCAGGTGTTGCAGTAAATCCTGCTTGCGGTCGCCGGAAACTTCAAAGGCCTGCACGCGCACACTCTCCGAAGGCTTCAGAGTCGAACCGAAGGCGAGACGCACGGGACTCCTCATATAGTCCTTCACCAGATTCGCGACGGAAGCCTCAAGCGTTGCCGAGAAGCACAACGTCTGGCGTTCTTTGGGCAGCACCGCGGCGATTCGTCGAATCGCCGGAAGAAAACCCATGTCCAGCATACGGTCGGCCTCGTCGAGAACGAGCACTTGCAGCGCTCGAAAATTGAAAAGGTTGCGGCCAAGGTAGTCTTCGAGCCGCCCGGGAGTGGCAACGATCAGCCGTGCTCCCGCGCGGATCGCTGCAAGCTGCCTGGCCTCGGGCAATCCGCCCACGACCAGAGCGGCGGGAAGCAACTGTTTTCCGCGCAATGCGTTGTACTGATCCACCACCTGCATGGCCAGCTCTCGTGTGGGCACCAGCACGAGCGCTTCGATGCCTTTTGTTTTTGACGCCAGCAGCCGCTCGATAATCGGAATCAGGAACGCCAGCGTCTTGCCGGTTCCTGTCTGAGCGGTCGCCAGAACATCCTTGCCTTCCAGCGCCTGCGGAATGGCCGCGGCCTGGACCGGAGTGGGCGTCGCAAACTTGGCGAATGCCAGCCGCTCCTTGGTGTAATTGGAAATCTGTAAATCTGAAAAATTCTGCATTTCTGTGTTTGTCTTTTCTGCTGGCAGGGCCGTCGCGGCGCACACGAAACTTGGTTTCGGCGGGCTTTGCTCCGGCACTGGAAGCGCACGAAGTGAAATTAGAGCCCGCACCCGTGTCGGCGCGCAACTGGCATGGCCAGTCCTAGTTTAATTACGCTGAAAACGGACGGAGGAAATAAAAGGCGGGGTTATCTCAGATCGAACTCAAGCCAGAGGAACCGCACCAAACAACCGATGTATCAAGCGCAAACCAAGGATACCACACTTCCCGAAGTCTTGTGGATAAATAATGCATGGCGGGGCGCCGTGAAGGTCTCCCCGCCATCGAAGCTACAGGCCCATAAAGACTTAACCTAGCTCCGGTTGATTTTCAGAGGTTCTTCCAGCCTGAAGTGAAGCCGTGTCTCCGGCGCGATCGTTACGTTGCGGCTACCGGTGAGCGCGGTTCCCGCGGTACCCGCTCCAGCTCCGGCACCGGCGCCGATCGCGGCTCCCCGGCCACCTCCCGCAAGCGCGCCGATGAGTGCTCCCACGACTGCCCCGCCGCCCGCGCCCTCAGCAGTGCGTTTAGCTCGGCCTTTGCTCGATTCCGTCACCTCGGATGTTTTTAGCCGATATTCTTCGCCATTCACCCTTACGGAAGTGAGGGCGACTGTGATCGCCGCGTTCCCCCTAAATCTCCCCGCGGACTTGGCGTCCAAAATGGTTCCGCTGGCCCTCGCGCCCTTGGGAATCACCACCCGGTTGCCCACCACCACCGGTTCGGCCAGCGAGGCGTCAAAACGGTCACCTGGGTTGTTGTCCCTCGAACTAATGGTCTGATCGACCGTCACAACCATCGAGGTTCCTGCCGGCACTGGAATAGGCCTCGGGGCAACCGGTGCGGCTGCCGCGGATGGTTCCGGGCTATTCTGCCCTCCGGGATCCGCAGTCGCGTTAGGGCTCCCGCTCGCGGCGGTAGCAGTGGCCGCGCTGGGAGAGGAAGAAGTATTCGGAGAAGTCGTCGAACTACGGCAACCCATCAGCGTAAGAAGACTGACAATGATCAGACAGCGGCCCAAGGCTATGCGCCTCATCGTTGATCCTCCTATTCAATTCGGGCGGGTCTAGAAATGATAGCAAGGCGCGGTTTTCGACGGCACCCGATTTTTATTTCGTGTGACTAATTCGTGAAGCAATTTCATCGATGCACGCGCCGTTTTCGCCTGCCGCAGGCAAAGTCCAGGGCAGCTTTTGGCTGGCGCGTGATTGACTCCCCTGCAGCCGGACGTTAGCATGATGGTTTCCGCTCCCGCTTCGAATCTGAGACGGAAACCGCGCCCATGGCCGCAGAAACCAAATCCGGGACTGTGCTGGACCGTATCATCGAGGCGCGCCGCGCCGCGATCGCTCATCGGAAGAAAACCGTCCCCGAGACGGCGCTGCGTTTTGGAGTAAAGCACGCCAAGCCGGTGCGCGATTTTGCAGCCGCGCTCACGCGCGATTCCCTGAATGTAATCGCCGAGCTGAAGAAGGCCTCGCCTTCGCGCGGCTTGATTCGCGCGGACTTCGATCCGGTGGCGCTGGCCGGAGAGCCTAGCGGCGGCGGGAGCGGCGGCGCTCTCGGTGCTGACCGAGGAGGAATTTTTTCAGGGCGATCTGAAATACATGCGCGACGCGCGCGCGGCGGTCGGATTGCCCGTGCTGCGCAAGGATTTCATCGTCGATCCCTGGCAGGTATGGGAAGCACGGGCCACGGACGCCGATTCCTTCCTGCTGATTGTGGCCGGACTCGATGATGCGCTGCTCGGCGAATTGCTCGCGCTCGGCCGCGAATTGGGCATGGAGCCGCTCGTCGAAGTGCACACGCGACGAGGAGTTGACGAGAGCGTTGGCTGCCGGCGCGCGCATCCTGGGAGTAAACAACCGCGACCTGCGCACGCTCGAAGTGCGGGTCGAAACGTCGGACGGAATTGATCGCGGACATTCCCCGACGAATGCATCGCCGTGTGCGAATCCGGTCTGCGCACGCACCAGGATTTGGTGCGTCTTGCGGGCCGCGGGGTTTGACGCGTTCCTCATTGGCGAGCACCTCATGGCGCAGCCGGACCCCGCGGCGGCGCTGCGCAAATTGCTGGGGCCTAAAGCAGCGCAGGCTTCAGCCTGCGGGGGTTTGTCCTCGCTAGGACCAAACCCCACAGGCTGAAGCCTGGGCAGCATAAAATCTATGCCGACTCGTGTTAAAATTTGCGGGATCACCACCTGGGACGACGCGCGCTTATCCATTGATCTGGGGGCTTCCGCGCTCGGCTTCAATTTTTATCCGCCCAGCCCGCGTGCCATCAGCCCGGCGGAGGCGTGGAGCATCATTCGGCGACTGCCGCCGTTTGTGGAAGCGGTGGGCGTGTTTGTGAATTGGCCGCCGCTGGTGGTGGATGCGCTGGCGCGGGCGCTGCGGCTCGGTTCGGTGCAGCTTCACGGAGCGGAATCGCCCGCCGAAGTGGACGAACTGGCCCGAAAGCACCGCGTGATCAAGGCGGTGCAGGTGAAGCGAGGATTCCGCGTCGCTTCGCTGGCCCGATACCGCGCTGCCGATGCGATACTGCTGGATGGATTCGCGCGCGGATTGCACGGCGGCACAGGCCGCACGCTGGATTGGAAATTGGCGCGAGCTGCGCGCCGCTATGGACGAATCATCCTGGCGGGCGGCCTGACGCCGGAAAATGTCGCCGAGGCCATTCGCGTCGCGCAGCCGTACGCCGTCGATGTGGCCAGCGGCGTTGAAGCGCGGCCCGGGCGCAAAGATCCCGCGCGATTGCGCGCGCTGTTTGCCGCAGTCGCATCAGCCGGGCTTTAGTTTGGCGTCTTGGTGGCGCAGGCAGTCTCGCTTGTATGCTTTTGTATTTCGTCTACGGCGCGTTGGTGGCGCGTTCTGGATGCCCGAAGACGGTGAAAGGCCCGCGGCCTTTCGCGCCGGTGCTGATTTTCCGCAACGTATTCGGCCGCTGACCGCTTGAATTCGCTTGAAATGGAAGGGAAGCACCTTGTCCACCGCAACACAAACCTGGCCGGACGCGAAGGGCCGCTTCGGTCCTTACGGGGGCCGCTACGTTCCGGAAACGCTCGTGGCGCCGCTCGAGGAACTCGAGCACGCCTACGACGAAGCGCGCAAAGATCCGAGTTTCCAAAAAGAACTCGACTACTTGCTCAAGAATTTTGCCGGGCGGCCCACGCCGCTGCAGTTTGCTTCGCGGCTGACGGAGCATTTGGGCGGGCCGCGCATCTACATCAAGCGCGAAGACCTGCTGCACACCGGCGCGCACAAAATCAACAACTGCCTCGGCCAGGGCTTGCTGGCCGTGCGCATGGGCAAGCGCCGCATCATCGCGGAAACCGGCGCGGGCCAGCACGGAGTCGCCACGGCGACGGTTGCGGCGCGACTGGGCCTGGAATGCGTGGTCTACATGGGCGTCGAAGACATGGAGCGCCAGCGGCTCAACGTCTTCCGCATGCGCTTGCTGGGCGCGGAAGTGGTGGGCGTGAATTCCGGCACGCGCACGCTCAAGGACGCCATCAACGAAGCGATGCGCGACTGGGTCACCAACGTGCGCACGACGCATTATTTGCTGGGCTCGGTTTTGGGAGCGCATCCGTATCCGATGATGGTGCGCGATTTTCATCGCGTGATCGGCGTCGAAGCGCGCGCGCAGATTTTGGAAGCCGAAAAGCGATTGCCGGACCTGCTCGTCGCCTGCGTCGGAGGCGGTTCCAACGCGATCGGCTTGTTCCACGCATTTCTGAACGATGCGAACGTGAAATTGCTGGGCGTCGAAGCGGGAGGACGCGGCACCACGCTTGGCGAGCACGCCGCGCGCATGGCGGCGGCGGCAGGATATTCGGGCGCGCGGCCCGGCGTGTTGCAGGGCACGTATTCCTACGTATTGCAGACGCCCGACGGCCAGATCGCGACGACGCATTCCGTCTCGGCTGGCCTCGACTATCCGGCGATCGGTCCCGAGCACGCCTGGCTCGCCGACCGGCATCGCGCCGAGTACACGGCCGTGAGCGATGACGCGGCGGTCGCCGCGGCGCGCACGCTCGCGCGGATGGAGGGCATCATTCCCGCGCTCGAATCCGCGCACGCGCTCGCCGAATTGATCGAGCGCGCGCCGAAAATGTCCCGCGACGCGATTGTGATCCTGAATCTATCAGGCCGAGGCGACAAGGACATGGAAATCCTCGCCCGCTACCTGTAGGGTTTCAGTAGCACAGGCTTCAGCCTGTGGGTTTCGGTCCCTGCGAGGTTGAAACCCGCGGCGGAAGCGCCCTGAGTACGATAGAATTTCGACGGAGCCGGCGGCTATGGCCGCCATGACAAAGGCCGCATTTCGGCACGGCTGAAGAGGTTGCGGAAAAAGTATTCGATTTGTCATTCCGAGCGGAGCGAGGAATCTCTCCAGGGTTTGACTATCAGAAAAGAAAGAGAGATTCCTCGCTCCGGTCGAAATGACAACAGGATCGGGGCGACTTTTTCCGCAGCGTGTGAAGCCGTGCCCCACTAACACATGCGGTTTTGGAGTGACAACACAGGCTGAAGTCTGCGCTACTTATTTTTCCATGGCACATGCGACCACAACCGTGACGAATCCATCGCGCATCGCGCAGCGATTCGCCGACCTGCGCCGAACCGGCGAAATGGGCCTGGTCGCCTATCTCACCGCGGGCGATCCGACGCTCGCCGCGACCGAGCAATTCGTGCTGGCGCTGGCAGACGCGGGCGCGGACGTGATCGAACTGGGCGTGCCGTTCAGCGATCCCGTGGCCGACGGCCCGGTGATTCAACGCGCGAGCGAACGCGCGCTGCGCAGCGGCACGACGCTCGCCGGCGTGCTTTCGCTCGTGAAATCGCTGCGCGCAAAAACCGAAGTGCCGCTCGTATTGTTCAGCTATTTCAATCCCAGTCTTGCAGATGGGGCTTGAGAAATTCGGCGACGCGGCAAAGGCGGCGGGCGCCGATGGCGTGTTGATCACCGACCTCACGCCCGAAGAAGCGGTCGACTATCGCGCGGCAATGTCTTCGCGCGGCCTGGACACAATTTTTCTGGCCGCGCCCACGTCGACCGACGAGCGCCTCGCCATCATCGCCAAATCGACGAGCGGATTTCTGTACCTGATTTCGCGCACCGGCGTGACCGGCGCGAAAGACCAGCTCGCGGACGAATTGCCGGCCCTGGCGCGGCGCGTGCGGCGCTTCACCGAACTTCCGATTGCCATCGGGTTCGGCATTTCGCTGCCGGGGCATGTTTCGTTGCTCGGCGGATTGGCCGACGCCGCCGTGGTCGGTTCGGCCCTGGTGGAAGAGATCGAGCGCGCCGAAACCGTGGAGGCGGCGGCTGCGGCGCTGGCCGCGCGCGTCAAGCTGCTGAAAGGCGCGGCGGTGACCGGGATGAGCCGGCGGGAGCCACAGGCATGAGCGTGCCGGACATGAGCCTGGAAGACTGGCGCCGCAAAATTGACGAAATCGACCGGCGGCTCGTCGAGCTGCTGAACGAGCGCTCGCGCTGCGTCGTTGAAATCGGGCGAATCAAGCAAGCATCGGGCGAAGCGCTCTACCAGCCGGACCGGGAGAAGCAGGTGCTCGACGGCGTAGCGCAGGCCAATCCCGGACCGCTCCCGGACGCCGCGATTCGCCGCCTGTTTGAGCGCATTCTGGATGAAGCGCGTTCGGTCGAGCGCACGGTGATGCACAGCGGCGACGGGAAAAAGGAAAGCTAGACGGAATTGGTGGGGCCGGCTTGCGGTCCGTAGATATTGAGGTTGGGCGGCGAACAGTTGCAAAGGGTGAACAGGAGTTGAAATGGTTGTCGTAATGCAAGAAGGCGCGAAAGAAGAGCAGATCCAGCACGTGATCGACCGCCTGGTGTCGATGGGATTCGACATTCATCGCTCGACGGGCGCGTCGCAAACGGTGCTGGGCGCCGTGGGAGTTCCCCCCGATTTCGATCCGCGGGACGTGGAAGTGCTCGACGGCGTGCGCGAAGTTGTGCGCATCACGCAGCCATACAAACTGGCCAGCCGCGCGTTTCGCCCGCAGGGAACGGTGGTCGACTTGCCGCGGGGCGTGCGAATTGGCGGCACGGAAGTCGTGGTTGCCGCGGGGCCGTGCTCGGTCGAAACGCCGGAGCAAATCGGCGTGATTGCGGATCGCGTGGCCAAAGCCGGCGCGAAAATCCTGCGCGGCGGCGCGTTCAAGCCGCGCAGTTCGCCTTACAGTTTTCAGGGACACGGCGAAAAAGCCCTGATCATGATGCGCGACGCCGCGGAAAAAAGCGGCCTGCTGGTGTGCAGCGAAGTCATGGACGCGTCGCAGATTCAATTGATGCTGCCGTACGTGGATATTTTTCAGGTCGGCGCGCGCAACATGCAGAATTATTTTCTGCTCCGGGCGCTCGGAACCATCAGCAAGCCGGTGCTGCTGAAGCGCGGCATGTCCGCGACGATTGAAGAACTTCTGCTGAGCGCCGAATACATCATGGCCGGCGGCAACCACAACGTGATCCTGTGCGAGCGCGGCATCCGCACGTTTGAGACCGCCACGCGCAATACGCTGGACATCGCCGCGATTCCTGTCATCAAGAAGCTTTCGCACCTCCCGATTCTGGCCGATCCGTCGCACGGCACCGGAATTCGCGACAAAGTTCCTCCCATGGCGCGCGCCGCGATCGCCGCCGGCGCCGACGGCCTGCTCCTCGAAGTGCACAACGATCCGGAGCACGCGCTTTCCGACGGCGCGCAATCGCTCTACTTCGACCAATTCGACAAACTCATGGCCGAGCTGCGCATCATCGCGCCCGCCGTCGGCCGGACCATCGCCTGAGCCATGGTCGCGCCTCCTTCCGCCGTGTTGGTATTGTCGGCACCGGACTGATCGGCGGCTCGTTCGCGCTCGCGCTTCGCAAGCATTTTCCGGATGCGGCGGTCGCCGGCTGGGATAAACCGGACGTGCTGCGGCAGGCGCTCGAACGCGGCGCGATCCACGAAGCGGCCGGCGACCTTGCCGGAGCCATTCCCGGTGCAGACCTGATCTACGTCGCGCTTCCCGTGGGACACGCCATCGAACTGCTTCCGGAACTCGCGCGCCTGGCCCCGCCGCACGCGCTGGTCACGGATGCATGCAGCACCAAGCGGGCGGTCTGCGCGGCGGCCTCGGGATCGTTCCGCGAAGGCGGCGCGTATTTTTTGGGCGGCCACCCGATGGCGGGAAAGGAAGTCTCCGGAATCGCGGCTGCCGACGCAAACTTATTTCGCGGCTCGAAGTACGCGCTGATGCGCGCATCCGCGGCGGAAAATTCCGTTACGCAACGTCATCCCGCAGTCGTGAAGTTCGTTGGCGTCATCAAACAATTCGGCGCCGAAGAAGTCTGGATGGACGCGGAAGCGCACGATCGCGCCGCGGCGGTCGTGTCTCACCTGCCGCAGCTTTTGTCCGTGGCGCTCGCTGGGGTCGTGCGCAGCCAGACGGACGAAACCGGCTTGCCGGTCACGCTGGCCGGCCGCGGACTTCGCGACGCGCTGCGGCTGGCCGGGAGTCCCTACTCCGTGTGGCGTGATATTATTCTTACGAATAGCGACAATCTGGAGCGCGTCCTCGATCAGATGATCCAGGCGCTGGAGCAGATTCGCGGCGATCTGCGAACCCGCGCGCTCGAAGACGAATTTTCCGCCGCCGGAGAACTGTACAAGATTCTGCGCGATTTGCAGTAAACTGTTGGCGCCAAACTCTGGATACCTTTAAGTTACTTGGGAGCCCGATTCGATGGATAAACGCGTAGCCAACGCCGATGTGGCGATTGAAAAACTTTTTGACGGCGCCGTCATCCTATCGGGCGGGTTCGGAACCTGCGGCGTTCCCGAAAACCTGATTGCCGCCGTGCGCCGCAAGGGCACGAAAAATCTTACGGTGGCATCGAACAACGCCGGCACCATGGACGCCGGACTGGGCCTGCTTCTGCAGACCCATCAGATCAAGAAAATGATCGCCAGCTACGTCGGTGAAAACAAACTCTTCGAGCAGCAGGTGCTCAGCGGAGAAGTCGAAGTCGAGTTGAACCCTCAAGGCACGCTGGCCGAGCGCATGCGCGCGGCGGGCGCGGGGATCCCGGCGTTTTACACGCCGACAGGCGTGGGCACGATGATTGCCGAAGGAAAGGAAGTCCGCGAATTCAACGGCCGCAAGTTCATCCTCGAACGCGGCCTGCGCGGCGATTTCGCCTTCATCAAGGCCTGGAAAGGCGATCGCTGGGGCAATTTGGTCTACCGCAAGACGGCGCGAAATTTCAATCCGGTGATGGCCACGGCCGCGGATTACGTGATTGCCGAGGTCGAAGAGCTGGTCGAACTCGGAGAGCTTGCTCCGGAGTCCATCCACACGCCCGGAATTTTCGTGAACGCGATTTTCCAGGGCGTGAATTACGACAAGAAAATCGAAAAAAGAACCGTGAGGAAGCGCGGGAAGTAGAACAGACTTCAGCCGTTGCACTTGATGTCCAAATGTCCGACTAAAATGTAAACCGGACAGGCGATGAACCGGGCCCGATGAAGCGCCGAACAGCAAAGGGAAAACATGGCACAGTCCGAAGACAGCAAACGGGAAATGATCGCCAAGCGCGTGGCCCAGGAACTGCGCGATGGATTCTATGTGAATCTCGGAATCGGCACGCCCACCCTCGTCGCCAACTACATTCCGGCGGGAATGGAAGTCGTGCTGCAATCGGAAAACGGCATGCTTGGCGTCGGCCCATTTCCCTACGAAGGCGAAGAGGACGCCGATCTGATCAATGCCGGCAAGGAAACCGTCACCGAAATTCCCGGCACCAGTTATTTTTCCAGTTCCGATTCCTTCGGCATGATCCGCGGCGCCCACGTGAATATGACCGTTCTCGGCGCCCTGCAGGTCGATGAAAAAGGCAACCTCGCCAACTGGGCCATTCCCGGCAAAATGCTTAAGGGCATGGGCGGCGCGATGGACCTGGTCGCCAGCTCACCCTACGTCATTATCGCCATGGAGCACACCACGAAGGACGGCCAGCCCAAGATTCTGAAGAAGTGCTCGCTGCCGCTCACTGGCGTGGAGGTCGTGGACCTGATCGTGACCGATCTGGCGGTCATCGCGGTCACGCCCGAAGGGTTGCTCCTGCGCGAAGTGGCCCCGGGCCTGACGCCCGCGGACGTTCAGAAATTGACCGAGCCGAAATTGCTGCTTGCCGAGAGCGTGAAAACGATTTCAGTCTGACCTTTCATTGTGACTTAAGATACTAGAGGCCCCGCAATTCCGGGGCAGAGCGAGCGCATCCTTGGAACCGAACTCCATCGTGATCGTGAGCCTTCATACGCCCAAGGAAAAACTGTGGGGCTCGCTCGTTTCCATGAACGCTTCGGGCGTCACTCTGCGCGGCATCGATCTCAATTCGTTTGACGATTTCATCCGGCAGGTGATGGATCCGGAGGGCGAGCGCATAGGTCTTCCCACGCTGTTTTTCCCGATGCAACGCATCGAACGAATCGCGCTCGATGAGCCGCACGGATCGATTCCTTCGCTTTCTGAGCGCTTCGAGCAGCGTGTGGGCCGCTCCTTGCGGGACTATCTCGCGCTGTTCGTCTAAGCGGAACCGAAATTCAAAACATGACCTCTCGCGTCTTCACCGTCCCGAACCAGCTCACCTTCCTGCGCCTTGGATTTTTGCCGTTTTTTATTATTTCCATCCATTACCACCGCTACGGCATCGCGCTGGCGATTTTGATCAGCGCCGGGCTCACGGACGGGCTGGACGGCTTGCTGGCCCGCTCGCTGAATCAGAAGAGCGCGCTCGGCGCGTACCTCGATCCCATCGCTGACAAGCTGCTGTTGTCCTCTTCGTTCGTTGTATTGGCCCTCAATCGGAAGATCAGCTGGTGGCTTGCCACGCTGGTGCTCAGCCGCGACATCCTTCTGCTGACGGCCGCCGCCGTGATCCTGGTCGTGGTCGGCTATCGCCCGTTTCCACCGAGTATTTACGGCAAGGCGACTACGGCGCTGCAAATCCTGCTGGTGTTCGCCGTCGTGCTATTGGCGGTGACCGAGTGGCCCTGGCTGCAGGCCGTGCGAAACGTCATCGGATACTTGGTCGCCGGCTTCACGGTCTTTTCCGGCTTCCACTATTGCTTCACAGTAGCCCGCCGCCTGAACCAGCAGCCCACGACCCAGTAGGACAGGCTGAAACCTGTCCTGCGTACTCACGAATTCGCCAAATAATTCACTACCATAAATCCAAAACTCACAACAATCGCAATCCCCGCGGCCCACCCCAGAAAATTAGCCATCCGCCGTTCTCGCAAGTCCGCCGGTGTCCGGTCAGGCATCAGCCGCCCCAGCACATACCCGGACAGGACCCCGCCGAAGTGTGCGTAGTTGTCCGTGCCGCTAAACAAAAATCCGAGCACCGCGATATAAATCAGCCAGCGAATCAAGGCGCTGCGCAAGGCTTGCGCGGCCGTCGTCTTTCTTCCGGTGGTCGCCGCGAGCAGCACGCCAATCAGGCCCAGCAACGAGCCCGATGCTCCCACGCTCAAGTGCCCTACAAAGGAACTGAGCAGGTATCCAATCACTCCTGTCACGACAAAGAGGAACAAGTATCGCGCCGAGCCGTACATTTCCTCGACCATCGGCCCGATATCCATCAGCACCCACATATTGAACCCGATGTGCAGCAGCCCGCCGTGCAGGAAAATTGCCGTGACAAATCGCCAGGGCTGGCTGAGGTTGTAGGCCAGTGGAAGCGAAGCGCCCAGCCGGTAGTTCACCTGCGTGGCGATTCCGCCGAGCCCCATGATTCCCCCGCCGAGACCCTCGCCGCCGGTTAGTTTCATGGTAATGATGAACGACAGCGCATACATCACGCAGCAGATGGCCAGAATCACGTAGGTCACGGGCGAAGTCTGCGGCAAAAAGCGGCCCAGGGACTTGCTTGCCGCAGCCAGCGAAAACGTCATGTTCGCGCCGCATTGATGGCACTTCGTGGCCGTCGAGCCGACCAGCGTTCCGCAAGCCGGACACAGGCGCGGGCGCGCAATCTTCGGCTCGGAATGAAACATGGCCGAAATCTGGCTGCGCCAGCGGTCCACTTTATAGCGCCATCGTACGGGAAGCGGCACGTCGTCTCCTTGCCCGAAAAATTTAGCCTGCCTATAATAGCCGGAATCGCGAGCGGACGCGAAATCCGAAGCGTTCGAGCACGGCGATCGCGCTTGCGGTAAACCACAGGAAACCAGAAAGGAAGTTCATTGCAAAAGCCCAAAAAAACCGGTGCCCAGGTTGATTGAGCGTCTCTCCGGACGGCGCTTCACTCTCCTGCCTCCGTGCTGGACGATCGTCCTCTTTTTCGCCGCGCTCCTTCTCGTAGGTTGCGCCGGCCGCCGCCCGGTCACCACCGCTCCTCCTGCTCCTCCACCATCCCAGCCGGAACCCGTTCCCGCTCCCGAGCGGCCCCCATCAGCCCAAAACGCGCCACAACCTCCCACTCGAACTTCGCCGTTCATCCCGGGCGTCTACGTCGAAGAGGGCATGGCTTCCTGGTACGGAATCCCGTTTAACGGGCGCCGCGCGGCGAACGGCGAAATCTTTGACATGAACTCGCTCGTGGCGGCGCACCGCACGCTGCCCTTTGGAAGCGTCCTGCGCGTCACCAATCTCAATAATGGGCGCGAGGTGCAGGTTCGCGTAATCGATCGCGGTCCATTTGTGGGCAATCGCATTCTGGATCTGGCGCGCGCCGCGGCCGTGGCCCTGGGCATGATCGGCACCGGCACCGCTCCCGTGCGCATCGAATTGCTCTCCGGACCGAATTCCGCGTCGGGCGAATTTACCGTGCAAGTAGGAGCGTTTGCGGACCGCGCAAATGCCGAGCGGTTGCGCGACCGCTTGCTCGCTCACTATCAACCCATATTTATTCAGGAGTACGACACGCCGGCCGGGCATTTCTATCGCGTGCGCGTCGGACGGGTTCCCACGCCGGACGCCGCGCAGCAATTGGGTTTCCAACTGAAGGAGAGCGACGGATTCCAGACATTCGTCATGCGCCTGGACCAGCCCGCCGACCTCGGCATCAAGTAGCACAGACTTCAGTCTGTGAATTTCCATCTGATCTCGGCTGGCGTGCCCACGAGGTTCGCCGTCAATGACCGTTCGGAACAGCATTCCTCGAAAGGCAAACAGTGCGGGGGAGCAGCCCGAAAGCGCTGATGGATAACCACAGACTAAAAGTCTGTGCTACCTAAGACCCCTTCCAACTCTCCGCCGGGAACTGTAAACTCTGAATTCCAAACGCTTCATCACGGAGTGCGCCCCATGGAAGACTGCCTGTTCTGCAAAATCGGGAACAAAAAAATCCCATCGAAACTCGTGTACGAGGACGAGGATCTGTTTGCCTTCGAGGATATTCAACCGCAGGCTCCCCATCACATCCTCATCTGTCCGCGAAAGCATCTAGCTTCTTTGGCGGATGCTACCGCGGAAGACGCCGCGATGCTCGGCAAGCTGCAACTGGTCGCCGCGAAACTAGCCGCCGAGCGGAACATGGCCGCCGGTTACCGCACCGTCCTTAACAACGGCCGTGGCGCCGGCCAGTCCGTCTTTCATTTGCACCTGCACCTGCTAGGCGGCCGCGATTTCCGCTGGCCCCCGGGATAGCAACAGTAGAACAGGCTTTCAGCCTGTTTGGTTTAGATGCGAACCAACCGGGATGTAAACTAAGCAGGCAAAACGTGCCCCAACAAACCTACTTATGCGTCATCACGTAAACTCCGTCCCAATCTTCCTGCGGTCCCACGACCAGATATTCCCTGCAGCGATTCAGGTACACGCGGGCAGGCCCATCCTCCGGCCAGCGCTCCAGTAATTTTTCAAAGACGATTTGGGCGTCCTGCCAGCGGCGTTCGCGGTAGCACGCCCGCCCCTGCGCAAAGTACTCCAGGCGTTCCTCCAGGTCCGACGCGTCGCCTTCCGGCGTTCCGCGCGCGGCCATCAGTTCATAGAGCGTGACCGGTTGGGATTTCCCCTTCACCCGAATGAGATCGAGTTCGCGAAAAACGAACAGCGAGTCTCCCGCGGCCGCATGCGTCGTGTCGCTCAAAAGAATGTGCGTGGCATATTCCTTGTTCAGCCCCTCGAGGCGCGAGGAAAGATTCACGGTGTCACCCAGCGCCGTGTACCCATATCTCAGTTCCGACCCCATGTTCCCCACTGAGGCCACGCCGGTGCAGAGCCCGACGCCGATGTCCAGCACCGGCCGGCCCTCCGATTTCCATTTTCTCTGCAGTTCCTTCAGCCGCGCGATCATTTCGAGCGCGGCGCGGCAGCCCTGCGTGGCGTGGTCCCGAACTTCAAACGGCGCGCCCCAGAAAGCCATCAGTGCGTCGCCAATGTATTTATCGAGCGTGCCGTTGTGCCGGAAGACGATCTGCGTCATGTCCGTCAGGTACTCGTTGAGCAGCGCGGCGAGTTCCTGCGCATCCAGTTTTTCGGAAATGCTCGTAAAACCGCGCACGTCGCTGAACATTACCGTGACGTTCGTCTTGCGCGGACTGACCAGATCGGGATTTTCCAGAAGACGCCGAATCACTTCCGGGCTCAGATACTGCTGGAACGCCCCGCGCACCCGCCTCTTTTCTTTTTCTTCGACCAGCGCTCGGTACATGGCCACCAAGCCCACGTTGGCCACCAGCGTTCCCGCCGGAACGATGAAGTTCAGCCACCATCCGTGCAGGAACGCGTACCACACCCCCACCCCGAACGGCACAAGCAGCAACAGGCCGAAGAGCATGGACCGCGGCTGCGCCAGCGCCAGCCACAATCCGAGCGGCACGCCGAACAGAAGAATCAGAAGCAAGTCCACGGCCACCTGATTCGCCCCGCGCAGCAGAAAATACCGGTTCAGGATGTTGTCGATTACGTTGGCGTGAATCTCCACGCCCGGATAGTTGATCCCGCCGAACGGAGTCGATCGCAGATCGCCAATGCCGGTCGCCGTCGCGCCCACCAGCACGATTTTTCCTGTGAATGTTCCGGGAGTGAATTTGTGCCGCACGACGTCGGCGATGGAAACGTAAGGATACGTCGCCACGCCGCCTTCATAGTTGATCATCATCCTGCCGACGGCGTCGGGCCGGATAATTAGCGAAGCACCGAACTCCAGGGCCGTCACGCCCGTCTCGCTGAAATCCAGCACCATTTGCTGGTCGTTCAATCCCTGAAACAGCCGGACGGCCTGCACATCGAGCGAGCCGTAAAGGTCCCAGTCGTCCAGATTTTTCCCGCGCCCGTACGGCAGCACCAGCAACGAATGCCGCACCACGCCGTCGGCGTCCGGCTCGACATTGAAAAATCCGGTCGCGCCGTGCCCTTTGCGAAGCGCGTCGCTCAGAATTTCAATATTGGCCTGCGTGCCTTTTGGCACCAAGGCGTAAGGCGCGCCGAAGCCCTGAATCAGATGCTGAAGATCCCGCTGGCCGGTCTGCGGATTTGCCGCGCGCACCTGCGGAAATGGAAAATCGGAGAGGATATTGGCGTAGCGGTTCAGCGCCTTGTCATCAACGCCCTTTAAATCGTACTCGGAATACAGAAAGAAATTCCCAAGAACCACATTTCCGAAACGCTCGATGGCCCGCGCGAATTGTTCGTCTCCGTCATATTCCTTCGCCAGGCGGTCGATGTCCGCGATCACGCGAGGATCGGTCCGGCCTCCTTGTGTTTGGCGCTCCAGGACCGTTTGCCGCAACTCGCGAATCGGCGCCGCGGTTTCATCCGGTTTGCTGAAGGTGACATCGAAGGCCGCGACTTTGGCGTTATCCTCGCGCAGTGCATCGAGCATTTGCGCGAAGTAGGTGCGCGAAAACGGCCAGCGTCCCAAAACTTCCTGCGAGCGCTGGTCGATGTCCACAATGATAATGCGCGGGTCGGGATGCGTGTAACCCTCAGGCCGCAGTCGAAACCGCAAGTCCAGCGCGTCCAGTTCCAGCCGGTTGATGAAGGAAAACACGGCCGTGGGCCGGTCCCCGATAAACGTATACGCATAGATGGTCAGCGCAAAAGCGGTGAGGCCCACGCTGATCGCAAACGGAACGCGCCGCCGCCACCACGCCCGGAACCATTCGCGCGGCAACTGCAAGGCGTGAGGCGATTCACCGTCTGAGGAATTTCCTGGCATGGCGCGGGCATTGTATCGGAGGGCGCGGCGGAAGGTTAATCGCGATATAAGAAATTGAGCCGCACGCGGCCCACTTCGATCAGATCTCCGTCCTTGAGTTTTGTCAGGCCGGTAATGCTGACTCCGTTGATTTTAGGAATGCGATCCCCGCGTCCCAGGTAGTAGCCGTCCTCGTGCTTGTTGATTTGCGCGGCAACTTCGGGCGTGAACCACCCGCGGAGACGCACCGTGGCCATCGGGGAGTGGCCGATCACCGTCAGTTTGCCTGCGATGCGGTACTCCTTTTGATCCGTCCGGCCGCGCAACACGCTAAGCGTTGGTATGCGCACGCGGTCGGGTGAAAGTTGCGAACGCTCGCCCGCCGCCACCGCAAGCTCGTGCATCTTGCGGCGCTCGCGGGTGTCCAGGACCATTGTTTCATTCACGCGCGGCGCAGGCGCTCTGCGAAAGCCGTCCTCGGGATCGGCTGCATCGTGCGCCTGGTCCACCAGGATTTCATGCTTGCCGATCAGGATGGCGTCGCCGTCCTTGAGCATGGCCCGTTCCACGCGGATGTCATTCAAAAACGATCCATTGAGGCTGTTCAGGTCCTCGACCACCAGTGAGCCGGCTTCCACGTATACCCGCGCGTGATAATTCGAAACCGCCAAATTATCGATCTGAATGTCGTTGTCAGGCGCCCGCCCGATGGTGACCGGACGCGTCCCCAGCGGAACTTCTTTCAGCTGGGAGTTCTCAAATTTCAGGACCAATCTCGACATGCACTCTTCTCCTCCGGAACCAGCCAGAACAGGCTTTCAGCCCGTCCTTTTTTGATTTCATTCTCGAGGACTGAAATCAAAACGAAACAGTCCAGAGTTTTTCCTTTCTACCGCTCGATGCCGGCGCACCCTTATCCCGAGTTACGCTTCCAGATCTTCAGGCGGTTAAATACGCCTTCCGATTTCTCGTCGAAGCGTAGAACAATCACGCTGACGTTATCGACTCCCCCATTGTCATTCGCTAGATCGACCAGACGGTCCGCCGCCTCCTGGGCCGTGGCGCTGGTCAGAAGAGTGCTCGCAATTTCCGGATCGGTGACCATGCGGGTCAGCCCGTCCGAGCAAAGCAGGATCGAATCCCCGGCCAGCAAAACTTGCTCGTCGGTGTCCACCTCCACCGTGTTGTTCGTTCCCACGGCGCGTGTTAACACGCTTTGCATTTCGCTGGCGTCGGCTTCCTGCGGAGTCAGAATCCCGATGCGCACTTTTTCGGCAACCAGGGAATGATCGGCGGTCAGCTGTTCCAGGGAGCCGGACCTCAGCAGGTACGCGCGGCTGTCTCCCACGTGCGCGAGCGAAAGTCTTTGCGTCTCGATCCAGGCGGCTACGATCGTTGCTCCCATGCCTTCCTGATCGGGATTCGAAGAAGCCGTTTCAAAAACCTTCCGGTTGGCCAGATGGATTGCGCTGGCCAGTCGGTTGGTGCGCTCGGAAACGTCCGGGCTGGATTCGCCAAAGGTGGGCGTGGTGCGGCTGTTCTCCGCCTGCCGGCAATGTGTCAGCACCGTTTGAACGGCAAGCGTGCTCGCTACCTCGCCGTGAGCTTCTCCACCCATGCCGTCCGACAACACATACAATTGCAGCGCCGGATCGAGCAAGTAGCAATCTTCATTGTTTTTTCGGACGCGCCCAAGGTCGGTGCGCGCGCCAGCTTGAATTTGCAAGACGGGCCTCATTTGGCCGGCGGCGCGGTCGCCTGCCGTTCCGGCGTCCCTGCAATCGCACCCCGAGCCTGTGCCAGGTCGAGACTCGGTTGTTCCGAGGCTCGCATTCCAATGAAAACCAGACTAGCAAACGGGTTTTAAGACCACAATAGCCTGTGACGTAAGTAGTTACGTCCTTTCACGACACTTTTTGATGCTGCCTCTCTAGGCCCTCCGAGCCAAGTTCGATATACTGCAACTAGCGGGTTCGCGCAGATACCTTCCCCTGCAGCACCCGCACTCCTCTCCCATGCCGCGGCGCGCCGAAATTTGGTATTTTGAAGACTCTCTGGCCGCTCCTCTAGCACGCTTCCTGAGCCGCCGGTTCCTGGTCCGGGCGTTGTCTCCTTCCTTGATAGCCCGGCCGAATTTCGCTCCCGAGCAGGGCGATTGTCCCGTGGTGTGCCTGGCCGACCTGGACGCGAGCGAGTTGGCAGCCGTGCGGCGACTGGTGAGACGCGCACCGCGCGTCCGCCTAATTGGCGTGTCACGCAGCGGTTCGAGTGCCAGCGCCGCAGGCTGCTTTGCAACGCTGCCGCGCAAAGCGTCTCCCTCCCTGGTTCGCAAGACCGTGGAGGCCGCGATTTCCAATATTGAGCTAACGCTGCGGGAACGCGCGGCACGCGCGGATCTCGCGCGGGCCGAGCGCGAAATGGAGGAACTGAACCGCATCGGCATCGCCCTCTCGCAGACTCATGAAGTCGGAGCGCTGCTCAGGATGATTCTTACCAAGGCCCGGGAGATCACCGGCGCTGATGCCGGATCTCTTTATCTGGTTGAGGAAACGCGCCCCGATGTTTTGACTGCGGGCCAGGGCGACCGGCGTCTCCGATTCAAACTCACGCAAAATGACAGCGTTCAGTTTCCGTTTGCTGAATTGAGATTCCGCTGCGGGAAAATTCCCTGGCCGGCTACACGGCGCTGCACGGCGAGGTCATCAGCCTGGCCGATGCCCGGAATGTTCCCGGCAATCGGCCTTATCGCTTCAATCCGCGCTTTGACGAAGAAACGGGTTATCTGACGCGGTCCCTGTTGACGCTGCCCATGAAGAATGGCCGCGGGGAAGTGATCGGCGTGCTCCAGCTCATTAACTGCAAGCTTCATTCCGACGCGATCCTTCGCACGCCGGAGGATGTGGAGCGCGAGGTGCGGCCTTTCTCCGATCGAGCCGCCCGGCTGGCGCTCTCCTTGGCCTCGCAGGCGGCCGTGGCCTACGAAAATGGACATCTGTACCAGGACATCGAGAAACTGTTCGAAGGTTTCGTGCAGGCCTCGGTCAAGGCCATCGAGCAGCGCGACCCGACGACTTCGGGCCATTCCCTTCGGGTTTCCCACATGACCGTCGGGCTTGCGCAGATCGTGGACCGTGTGGCTACGGGCACGTATGCGGGGGTGCGTTTTTCCACCGAGCAAATCAAGGAGATCCGCTATGCCGCGCTGCTGCACGATTTCGGAAAAGTCGGCGTGCGCGAAGACATTTTGGTCAAGGCCAAAAAGCTTTACCCCATGCAAATGGAGCTCATCGCGCACCGCTTCGACTATATGTACGCCGAGCAGGAAGCGCGCCTGGAGCGCGAGAAGGTCCGCATCCTTCTGGAAATGGACCGGCCGCAGGCGCTGACCCGCATCGCAGCCCTGGAAGATGAATATCGCCTCTGCCGGGAACGGATGGAAAAGAGTTTCGAGGCCATCCTCCGGGCCAATGAGCCCACCGTGCTTCCGGAAGGAAAATTCGATCGCCTGTTCGAAATTGCCCGCCAGACCTATCGCGACCCCCGAGGGGTGGAGAAGCCCATGCTCACGCCGGACGAGGTCCGCTATCTGTCGATTCCCAAGGGAAGCCTGAGTCCCGACGAGCGCGAGCAGATCGAATCCCACGTCGTTCACAGTTTCAATTTCCTGCTGCAAATTCCGTGGACCAAGCAAATCCGCGAAATTCCGCGGATTGTCCGCGCTCATCATGAGAAATTGAATGGCACGGGTTACCCCTACAAGTTGCGGAGCGAGGAAATCCCGGTGCAAGCGAAGATCATGACGATTTGCGATATCTTCGATGCTCTGTCGGCCTCGGACCGGCCCTACAAGAAAGCGGTCGCCGCCGACCGTGCGCTCGATATCCTGGAAACGTCCGTGAAGAATCAGGAGCTGGATCCGGAACTCTACCGTCTCTTCCTGGAAGCAAAAATTTTCCATCTGGCGGACAAGAACTAAAGATTGTCTTCCGAAGCATCCTGTTTGCCGTATCCCCATCTTGTTCGTGATTTCTCTCTGCTGGCCGGGTCGCGGTAGAATCCCAGCCATGGCGCTTGCGCGCGTTTGTCACAAGCTCCCGAGCTGCTGCCTGGCTTTCGCAGTTGTGCTGGGGGTGTGCGTGGCGCCCGCCGTCGCACAGCAAGCGCACAAACCGCATGCGTCTCCCGCGCCGCGCACGATTATTTTGCCGTCCCGAGTGGTTGCCGGAGCCCCGGCCACTCTGGCCGTATTCGATTTCCAGGGACGCCTCTTGCCAAAGATTGAAGTCGAACTGTCAGGCGGCCAGAAAGTGCTGACCGATGCGACGGGCCGAGCGGCGTTCGTAGCCCCCAACCAGCTCGGCACGCTGGCGGCAACCGTATCCGGGCACGCCGTCTCCGCATCCGCGGCGATTGTGCCCGCCGGGGATGCAGGTCCAAAAGCTGTGCCGGGTCAGTCGCCAGGTGAGCCGACGGAACGAGCGCCAGGGCCCGCTACGGTACTTTCATACCCGCATATCGTGAATGTTCATGACCGGTTTACTTTGGAGGGGGCAGGGTTCCGTGGGGCGGCCGATTCTAATCACATCTATTTGAACGACGATCCTTGCCTTATTGTGGCGTCTTCGCCCGTTTCTCTTGTGGCGCTGCCTGGCCCAGGCGTTCCGGTGGGTGACGTCAACCTTCACGTTACCGTTGGCGGGGTTGACGCAGGGCAGTTTCTGGTCTCGGCCGTGCTGCTTGAAATCAGCGGACCTGCGGAAGCTGTAGATGCCGGCTCAAGCGGTCAACTGGTCGTGCACGTGCACGGCACGGCTAAGCCGCTGGCCGTGGAAGTCCGCAACCTCGCGCCGGGCGTGATCCAGCTTTCGAATGGAAACGTGGAGCGCCTCAAGACATCCGGGGGCGAGGAAAATTTTGCTCCTGTCGCCGTAAAATTCGTGACCGGCGGGAATTATGCGGTTCTGGCGAGCCTTCTCTCCACGGCTGCAAGCCCGCCCGATCTGGAATCGGCCCGCAGGCGGCTGATCGAGGCGCGCAATATCGCCTCCGCGGAATGGTCCGTGCGAATCGACCAGGTTCTCCTGAATCTCGATCGGACGCCGCAAGATGTGCAGCAAATTCGCGCCGAGCTCAAAAGCATACTGGACGACAAGCCCGCCGCGCCCCTCGCGTCGCTGCTAAACTCCGCCTGGCGAGAGCTGAATTAACGACAATCTAGCCAGCCAGTAGGACGGCTTCTGCCTTTCACGTCTAAAGTAATGGCCACGAAAATTTAAACCGCAGCGCACAATCTCGTCTCACGCGCCCGTGGTAGAATCTGGCCTGTACGGGTTTCGCCAAATCGTCGCTTAGGGCGCCGCTATGACTGTAACCGGAATCCTGTTTGCCATCGCTGGCCTGGCCGTGGGTTTCGCCGTCGCCTGGACGTGGGTAAATTCCTCGGCGGGCGCGGCGCGCCTGGACCTGGAGAGAAAAGCGGCCAGTCTGGACGGCACGGTAGGAGAACTGAAGAAACAGAACGAAGCCCTGCTGCAGGAAGCGCGGCTATCGCAGAAGCGCATCGAAGACGAACAGAAACTGCGCGCCGCCGCGGAAAAAGACGCCGAGGCGCAACGCTCCAACCTCCTTGAGCAGAGGCGCCTGCTCGATGATGCTCAAATGAAACTGCGAGAAGCGTTCCAGTCGCTGGCGGGCGAAGCGCTGAAGGCCAGCAGCGACCAGTTCATGGAACTCGCCAAGGCCAAATTCGATTCACTTCAGAAGGAAGCCGAGGGCGATCTCGAGCACCGCAAGCTAGCCATTCAATCGATGGTGGACCCGCTGGAAACAGCTTTGAAAGATCTGCGTTCCGAAGTATCCCGAGTCGAGTCCGCGAGGCAGGAAGCTTACGGCAGCCTCCGCAGCGAGGTGCAACTCCTGGCCACGACGAACAAGGAATTGCGCGAGGAAACGGGAACTCTGGTCAATTCGCTCAAGCAGCCCCAGGTGAAGGGCAAGTGGGGTGAGCTCACATTGAGGCGCGTCGTGGAACTGGCGGGCATGTCTCCACACTGTGATTTTGTGGAACAGCTCTCTGTCGATACGGAAGAAGGCCGCCTGCGGCCCGACCTGGTCGTCAGTCTTCCCGGCGGCTCGCAAATTGTCGTGGATGTCAAAGTTCCGCTGCATGCGTTCTTCAAGGCGGTGAGCGCGCAATCGGACGCGGAATATCGCGAAGCCATGGTGCAGCACGCCAGCCTGGTCCGCGATCACATCAAAGGTTTATCCGGAAAAGAATACTGGAAGCAATTTGAGCCCACGCCGGAATTCGTGGTTCTGTTCGTTCCTGGGGAATCTTTTTTCAGCGCCGCGCTGGAGCAGGACCGCACGTTGATCGAGGACGCCATCGACAAACGCGTCGTCCTGGCCAGTCCCACAACCCTCATCGCGCTGCTGCGAGCGGTCGCCTATGGCTGGAAGCAGCAGATCGTGGCGGAAAACGCGGAGCGCATCAAGGACCTGGGCAAAGACCTTTATGACCGCGTCGTGACCTTCGCCGATCATCTTTCTAAAATCGCCAAGGGACTGGAGAGCGCCAGCAAGGCTTACAACAGCGCCGTGGCGTCGTTCGACAGCCGCCTGATTCCGTCCGCGCGCAAGTTTCGAGAGATGGGAGTCGGCAACGAGGACGTCCCCGAATTGGATCCAGTAGAGATGTTTCCGCGCCCGCTGCTATCGACCCCGACTCCCGAGGACGAATAGGAACCTCCGAAAGGAATGAAGCGCCGCAGCGCAAAAAAAAGTAGCACAGGCCTTCAGCCTGTGGCTTTTCGTAGCCGGAAAGAAAACCTAAAAGCTTGAGGCCCGTACCGCCGCAATTCACCAAATGCGGAAATCCAGCTAAATCGACTTTACGCGATCAGCTGCGCCACCAGACGCCGCAGACGTTCGCGGTCGCCGGGATTCAGGTGGACGAATTCCACCCCGGCTCCCATGGCTGTAACGTTGCGCACGACGGCCGTCGTCTGGATTTTGCGAAGCCCGTTTTTAATTTCCAGTTTCATCGAATCTCCGACCACCAGACGCTGATCGGTTTCCAGGAACGCTCCCCCAAGCGCCAAAACCCGGACCCGGGATGAGCCGCCGCGTGTTCCCGTAATGACCGCGGGCAATGGAGGCTGCGGGCGCCCGCGCGGGTACCGGCGAGGCCGCGAATGAGCCACGCTCGTTTTCGCGTGAGATGCTTGCGCGATTCGAGCGCGTCCGGACGCGGGCCGGTTTTCGAGCAAAGCAAGGGCTTCGTCAGCCGCCGAACGCAAGGCAGCCGGTTCGTCATGGGCCAGGCCGTTCCGCAGCCTCACAATTTTCAGCAGGAGTGGAGCCGCCTCCTGCACGCGCATCCTGCCGAGGGCCTCGATGGCCTTGATCCGCAAATAAATATCCCGCAGCATCGGGTGCTCGCCCGCCGCGATCTGGAGCAGCGTGGGGACCGCCGCTGTTTCATGCGCGATTCCAAGATGATCGATCATGCAGGGCACGACCATCGCATGCGCTTCCGCCAGAGTGGCCAGAAATGCCTGGGCCGTGGCCGCCGCCACCGGCGGATTCGTCCACTTCATGAGCTCCGTCGCGGCCAGGTCCTGCAAGCTCCATTCCCAACTGGCCAGGGCTCGCGGCAAAGCGCCGGCAAGGCGCTTCGGATCAGCCGAAGCGAGCAAATGGATGGCGGTCGCCGTGCGCTGCTTGCGCGCCTCGTACAATCGCGTTTCCAGCGCGCCGAGCACCGGCTCGCCCGTTCCATGAATTAAACGCACCATCGCGGGAAGGAAATTCATTCCGTCAATCCCGGTCAGCAGCAAGCCCAGGCGATCGATCAGGCGTTCCGGACGCCGCCTCAACAAACGCGGAACCACCGGATTGAGCGGCTGAGGCGAAAGGGCCTCATCCACCAGATAGAGCCACTGCTCGTCGTTGAGAATGCGGCCCACAAGGGTCGATAGATGCGCGTGTTCATCATCGCGGGGCGCGGCTTCCAGCGCTTCCAGGATGCGCTCGAACTCGGCGTATCCGCGCTTCAACAGTGAAGTTCGCGCCATCTTTTCGACCGCCGCGGACAACAGGCCGGCAATTCCGGGCGAAGTTTCCGCCAGAAGGGCCTGCACGATTCCCCGCCCAAAGTCCGGCAATGACGGATGAGGCCATAGTCGTTCGATCTGCGGCGCAATTTCCGCGAGCCCCGCCGCCACGGCGCGCCGCGCTTTGTTCTCCTCCGATTCGAGGCAGCGCGCGTATGCCATCAGCAGCGCGCGACCCTCGCGAGCCGCCGCATCTGATTTCTTTTTCTCGGCCGCTGCGGCCAGGGGTTCAAGGAAGCGAGCCACCACGCTCGCGGGCACGCACCACGCTTCCGGCGTTCGCAGCGTTTTGCCCTTGATCCGGGCCGGCAGCGCGTTCCAGAATTTTTCACAGAGCACCGACACGCGCAATTCGTCGTACTGCGATCCTCCAATGTGGGTCGTTCCGGTGTTGTCGGGTTGGCCGCGCTCCCGGTCCAGGCGCACCAGCAGAGGTACCAGCGCCGGCCCGGTGATGCGTCCGGCGTCGAACTCACGCTTGACGAACGCCAGCACTAATTCGTCCGTCAGCCGCTCCAGATACGGTCCCAGAGTCTCGCCTTCACGCGGCTTGATATTGGAAACGCCGAACACAATCAGGGAAATGCAGGACGGCTCGCTTCCGGACACCACGGCGTGAAAACGCCGCGCGAGGTCTTCGCTCGATGGCTGCATTTCCGGATCGTTGGGCGGCGCCAATTTGGCCAGCACCCTCAACGTGGCCGTAAGTTGATCAAAGCTAGCCTCCGGCATCGTCCTGGCGGCGCGCGAAGCGGAGGAATGTTGCGCGGTGTTGTCGTAAGCCAGAACGGCGGACATCAAGCTCGCCAGCAGCAGGGAGTCGCGCCGCTCGGTGGGTACATTGAGGCGAATGCCAGCGACGCCGCGGTTCTTGATCCAGTTGTCCCACAATTTTCGCGACGCGGTATCGCCCGGCGAAGCGCTGCGCGGAACGCGGCTGATTTCGTGCGCCAGCAAGTCCAGCTCACCGACATTGATCGGGTGCGTGAACAACAGCGAGCAGATCCCGGCTCGCAGCAGTTCTTCCGCCAAGCTTCGCAATTCTCCGCGCGGGTCATGCAGAAGTTCGGTGGCGCTGCCCTCGTGCCGCGGCAGGAGCATGCCGTTTCGATCCACCGCCACCACCAGCGGCGATCGCGCCGCGAGCGCGATGCGCAACTGCTGCTCGGTCGAGGCTAGACTTTCCATCAGCCGAGGATGATTTCGCTGGTACAGGCGGGCCGCGCCCAGCAGAACCCGAAATTGCCGGAGGAAAAAAATGATGGCCGTTTCGGCATTCGAAAATGCCGGGCGAACCGGGATCACTTCGGCGCGCGCGGACTCTACTTCACGAGCGGACAGCGGCGTGGCGTTCACGACCGGAACGTCCTGCCGGATTCGGATCTTCGAATTGTCGAGAACTTTCATCCTGAGATTCATTCCGAAGACCGAACACGTAGTCAGACGGCACTCATCAAGCTAGAAGACGCGGGACCGTATAGCACCCGGCGCGACGGGGCATGCGAATAGTACAGGATAGAGAGCACGCCGCATGCCGTGAGAATGCGCCTCCAGGCCCATGAAATAAAGGGAATTGCCGCCCGCCGGATGCTTATGAATTAACCTACCTCGGCGCTCTGGGTAGAATTGACACAGGGGAGGAAGGCGAATCTATAGTGCGTTACCATGTCGCGCGGAGGAGTTCCGGAGTCCAAGGGAGGATAAACGAAAGCAGCGGCCCTACTGTGCTGGCGCGGCCGTTGGAGTCTGGCCCTCGCTGAAGTCCGTGTCGTCGATCACCCGGACTCCGGCAGGAACCGCGTGCAAGAGGCCTAGAAGTTCGCGATGTTCGGCAAGCGTCAGCGTTCCCGAGAGGGTAAGTGCGTTTGCCGTCGTCTGAATGTCTAATTTGTCCGCGATCGGACTATCGGCTAGCTCCGAACGCAATTTGGTTTCGAGCAGATGCGCCGCAGAAGGTTTTGCAGTAGGAACCGATTTCCGCGCTGCCTCGGCATTCTCAGTTGGGCTGGCGCTCGCGGCGGCAGGCTCGGAACTCTTGGCGGCTGGCGGCTGTGGCGCAGCAGCAGAGGAGGAATTATCCGGCGGCGCTGAAGCCGACGCGGGTGCCGGAGCTGGCGCTGGAGCCGGAGCTAGCGCGGGCGTCGAAGCAGGGGCCTGCGAACTGTCGACCGGCTGGACTCCCGGATTTGCGCTGCCATCGACGTTCGAAACACCCGAGGCGGGATCCGTTTTGGGAGGAACGGCCGGGGCTTCCGCAGCGCGAGCCCGCCGCCACAAATCCATGACGGGCGGATAGACTCGGTAGGCTGAATATCCGATAATGCCGAGCAAAAGAACCGTGAGCAAAAAACTGGCCGGCTTTTTGGGTGGCTCCTGCAGATCTCCCACGGCCAGCATGATTTGAGGGGCCGGGCTCGGTTCATTTGGCGTTGCGCTGGCCGGAACCGGCGCGACGCGCGGAGTTTGGGCCGCCGGACGGTTCACCACTGAAGCAAGCTTGGGACCGGTCGGAGCCATTCTCGCGGTGGCGTCAGGACCAGCCAATTCGTGGTAGCTCTTCAAGGCGCTCAATAATTCATGACAACTTTGGAAACGCGCCGCTGGATCCTTAGCCAGGGCCCGGCTGATGACGGCCGAAAGCCCCGGATGAATCGACGAATCGAGCGACCTCGGCGGCACCGGCTCTTCGTTAATGATTTTGTAGATAACTGTGGTGATGTTCTGGCCGGGAAAGGGCTTCTCTCCGGTCATCAATTCGTATAGGATCACGCCGAGCGAAAAAATGTCCGAGCGGCCGTCGACGGGTTTGCCTTTTACCTGTTCCGGGGACATGTAGGACGGAGTGCCCATGACGTGCGCGGTCTGCGCCGTGCCAAATTGCAGGATTTTGGCGGTGCCGAAATCGGTGATCTTGACCACATCGTCCGCGGTCAGCATCAGGTTCGCGGGCTTGATGTCGCGATGCACCACATTATGCTGATGCGCGAAATCGAGCGCCGAGCAAACCTGTTCCATCACTTTAAGAACTCGGGAGACAGGAAAGGGCTGGCGCGAATCGATCAGCGACTGCAGGCTGCGCCCTTCCACGAATTCCATGGTGATGTAGAAGACGCCATCTTCCTCGCCGGCGTCGAAGACCACCACGATATTGGGGTGCGCCAACAGGCCCGCGGCGCGCGCTTCCGTCTGAAAGCGGCCGATCAATTCCTCGCGTGACAATCCCGTTCCCGCTTCGGACAGGTGCAAGGTCTTGACCGCCACGTTTCGCCCGATCACCGGATCGAATCCGTGATACACCACGCCCATGGTGCCACGGCCCAGTTCTTCGCGGAGATCGTAGCGGCCGGCTTTGGTCAGGGTGGTCACGTGTCTTGACGCGCGGGCGCACTCAACCCGGTCAATGGCCGAGTCGGCCCGGTTCTTGAACAGTACAAGCGCGAAACTGGCGTATATACTGCCGTGCTGAAATCCCACCAGCGCCGGGTGAGTCTTGCTCCGGGGGAATCGCTGGCACGTCGCACGTCCTTCCTGTTGAGCTTCCTATCGAAGATAGCCTCCCGGGAATTGAGCGTCAACGCCGCTGAGGTACAGTGTTCCGGGATAGCAATGGCGGACCGCTGCCCGGCGGGTTCTGACGCGTCGTATCAAGTATCGCGGGGTGGCATCCGATTCAATTCGTGTGATATAAAGGACAAACCACCGCCAAATCGAGGTGCAAATCCATGGCCAAGCGAACCAAGCCCGTCGTAGACCGCCGGAATTTTCTTAAGGGGGCAGCCGTTGGCGCTGCCGCTCTGGCAGCCGTTCCGTCCAGCATTGCCGCGCCGCCGGCACCGGCCGAAATGAAGCGAACCGCTCCTCCTCCGATGTCCCCGGCGGCCGAGACCGAGGTTCCGTCGGTCACCGAGGTGCTGACCGCGGATCGCACCGGCTCGGACTTCATGGTGGACGTGATCAAGTCGCTGGGTTTTGAGTACGTGTGCGCCAATCCGGGATCGAGTTTCCGCGGCATTCACGAATCGGTCATTAACTACGGTGGTAACAAAAATCCGGAGTTCATCACCTGCTGCCACGAGGAATCCTCGGTGGCCATGGCCCACGGCTATTACAAGATTGAGGGTAAGCCGCTGGCGGTGCTGGCGCACGGCACGGTGGGAGTACAGCACGCCGCCATGGCCATCTATAACGCCTATTGCGACCGCGTCCCCGTTTATCTGATCCTCGGCAACATCATTGATGAGACCAAGCGCGTGCCGGGCGTGGAGTGGGACCACAGCGTGCAGGATGCGGCCGCCATGGTGCGCGATTTCACGAAGTGGGACGACCTGCCGATTTCACTCGAGCATTTCGCCGAATCCGCGATGCGCGCCTATAAAGTGGCGATGACGCCTCCGACGTTGCCCATTGTTCTGGTGGCGGATGGCACGCTGCAGGAAGATCCGATTCCGGCTGACCTGAAGATCCGCATTCCGAAGCTGACCACGGAGATGCCGCCGGTGGGAGACACGGGATCGGTCAACGAAGCGGCAAAGCTTCTGGTCGCGGCCGAGAATCCGGTGATTGTGGCCGATCGCGCGGCCCGAACGCCGGCGGGACTGGCGTGCATGGTCGACCTGGCGGAAGCTCTGCAATGTTCCGTGATCGATATGACCGGCCGGATGAATTTCCCCACGCGTCACCCGTTGAACCAATCCGACCGCGCGCGAGTTGCGATCGCCGAAGCGGATGTGATCCTGGGCCTGGACACTGCCGATCTTTACGGCATCACACATACGTATCGCGATCAGATCGAGCGCACCTCGCGATCCGGCATCCAGCCGAATGCCAAGATCGTCACCATCAGCTCCGACGATCTGTACATCAAAGCGAACTACCAGGATTTCCAGCGCTACAACGAAGTGGATATTGCCATCGCCGCCGATTCGGAAGCCACCCTGCCTTCACTGACCGAGGCCGTGAAGCGCCTTACCACCGACGACCGCAAGCGCGCCTTCCAGGATCGCGGAGTGCGTCTCAAGGCCTCGCACATGCAGGCGCTGGAACGCTCCAAGGACGCGGCGGCTTTTGCCTGGGATGCCAGCCCGATCAGCACGGCGCGAATGTGCATGGAGCTGTGGTCGCAAATTCAGGATCACGACTGGTCGCTGGTAGGCGCCACTACGTTTGTGAGCAGGTGGCCGCAGCGGTTGTGGAATTTCGACAAGCATTACCAATACATCGGCGGCGCGGGCGGCTACGGAATCGGCTACAACGCGCCGGCCGCCACGGGCGCGGCGCTTGCCAATCGCAAATACGGGCGCCTGACGGTTAACATTCAGTGCGACGGAGATCTGATGTTCGCTCCTGGAATTTTGTGGACGGCCGCGCATCACAAGATTCCGGTGCTGCACATCATGCACAACAACCGGGCCTACCATCAGGAAGTGATGCAGATCCAGATCATGGCCGACCGCCATAGCCGCGGCATCTCCAATTGCGGCACGGGCACGACAATCACCGGCCCGAACGTTTCCTACGCCAAGCTCGCGGAGAGCATGGGCATGTACGGGGAAGGGCCAATCTCGGATCCCAAGGAGCTTGGACCGGCGATCAAGCGCGCCATCGACGTGGTCAAGGGCGGCGAACCGGCACTGGTGGACGTCGTAACGCAGCCGCGCTAAAGCCCAAGCAACACTGGCTTCAGCGTGTGCGGTTTTTGTTCCGGTTGGCCGTACAGTTCCAGGATCGAAACAACGCGAAGCAAAGAGGAGACGCGCGCGATGAGAACGGCCCTGATTGCAGCAGCTTTTACCGCGCTTTTGATTGTCCTGCCGGCGGCGCGGGCGCAGCAGCCTTCCGAATCTGCCCCGACGGGCAACGCGGAGAATGGGAAAAAGCTCTTCATGGCCGACGGATGCTATGAGTGCCACGGCCGCATGGGCCAGGGCGCGGCGCAAACCGGAGCCGCGCGCATCGGCCCTCCGCAGCTATCCTACGAGGGATTCCAGAGTTACGCTCGCAGCCCCAAGAATCAGATGCCTCCGTACACGGCCAAAGCGCTTCCGGACGCGGATCTGGCCGATATTTACGCGTACCTGAAATCCATCCCCATGCCCCCCAAAGGCAAGGACATTCCGCTGCTGAATAAATAATCTGCCGGATCGCGAGCAGTTCTGCCGCAAGGGAAGCCCTGCCGCAACGGCAACCACTGCGCCTACGGCTTCCGCCGCTCGAAGGGCAAACATCGCTCCAAAGTCATTGACCGCTCCAGAAACTGCCACTACTCCAGAATCAACCACTACTCCAAGGGCAACCACCCAACCCGTTTTGTCACTCCGAGGGCCGCCTTTGCCCGAGGAATCTCTCTGCGGTTTTGCTCAAGTCAAAAGAAAGAGAGATTTCTCGAGCAAAGGCGGCCTTCGGAATGACAGATGAACTAAGTTTTCCGCCGCCACTAAGTCCTACCCGCGCGGGTGTGATCTAATACGCGCGTCATGGTGCCAGGCGCATGAGCGGCTGGGAAAAGTGGAAAAGGCGTCCGCAGAATATCTGGCTGCGCAAGGCGCTCTTCCAAGTCCATCTGTGGACCGGAATCGGCCTGGGCCTGTACGTTTTGCTGATGAGCGTCACGGGCTCGGCGCTGATTTTCCGGCGGGAACTGGCAAGGAGTCTCGCGCGGGAGCCGCGTGTCGCGGTCGGCCCGGCCGCGCGCATGGGCGAGGATGAGCTCAAGCTGGCTGCGAAACGCGCCTATCCCGGCTACGACGTAACTCGCGTGTCCCTGCGCAAGAATCCGGACCAGGCTGCCGAGGTCTGGCTCGAACGCCGCGACCGGAAATTGCAAAGGCTCTTCAATCCGTACACGGGCGCGGATTTGGGCGATTCCGTGCGGTCTGGATTTCGCTTCGTGCTTTGGCTGGTGGACCTTCACGACAATCTTCTGGTGGCGCAGACGGGCCGCTTGCTCAACGCCGCCGGCGGAATATTCACCTTGCTGGTGGGGCTGACGGGCGCGGTCATCTGGTGGCCGGGAATCGACTCCTGGCGCCGCAGCCTGAGCTTCCGGTGGAAGACAAATCCCAAAGGGTCTAACTGGACGCTGCACAGCGCGCTCGGATTTTGGAGCCTGGCTTTTTTCACGATGTGGGCGATTTCGGGAATTTACCTGTCAATTCCCAGCGTATTCAACCGGGCTGTCGATTTTTTGGAGCCGTTGAATGCTGCGCGCAGGAGCCTGCGATTTGGAGACCAGCTGCTGTACTGGCTGGCGCAGGTGCACTTTGGGCGATTCGCGGGCGTGTGGGTGAAGATCATTTGGACGGGCGTAGGGCTCACGCCCGCGGCCTTATTCGTTACTGGCTCGCTGATGTGGTGGAAGCGCGTGCTGCGTCCGTGGTTGTGGAGAGCGCCATCGGCGTCGCCAAAGCTGAGTGACGCTGGCGGCGCCGCCCGCTCGGAACATCGCGTTCACACCCCTCATTCCGGAGCGCAATCGTAGTGCATGCCTCTCAACCCATTTGGTTTAGAGTTGCGCGTGACGGGCATTTAAACCAGACAGGCTGAAAGCCTGTCCCACTGTTGCCCTAGCGCAACTGCACGAGCGATTCCGGCGAGGACGGCGGTGCGGCGACCGGCTTCAGCGTCTGCGGGCCGCGCCAGTTGTCGACCACTGCGATTTGCTGCACACAGGAAACCGTGCACAGCGGCGCGCAATGTTTTTTGGTGAAATATTCGCGGCGCAGATCCTCCGCCGTGTACTTTTCCAGTGGGATTCCCGGATACCCGCGCTGCTGCGAGCACCAGTGCACCAGCCCGTCCTCGCAGATATACAGATAGCGCGAGCCGGACCGGCATCGCCAGTCGTTGGCGCTGCCCTTGGCGATATTGTGCTGGAAGCCGTTGATGCGCGAAAATCCGCGTTTCCCCATGCCCATAATTTCTTCAAAAATCTCGATCTCGCGCCCGCCGAGGGGTTTTAGTTGTCCCTGGCCGTCATGCAGAATTCCCACCGTACTGGTGAAGCCGAGTTCCTGGGCACGGCGAGCGACGCGCAAAGCATCCTCGGGATTTTTCACGCCGCTGCCCAGCACGGAATTGATGTTGACCTGAAACACAGCGTGGTCGGCAAGCAGCTTCAACTTCTGATCGAGCACCTTCAGGCTTTTTTTCGACACTTCATCGGGAACCGCGTTGTCGATGCTGATCTGCAGGTATTCGAGCCCGGCGCGGTTGAGCCGCTCGATGCGTTCCGCGGTGAGGAGATATCCGTTGGTGATCATCCCGGAAAGAATTCCGTTCGTGCGCATGCGCGCGATGATCTGGTCAAGGTCGGGGTGCAGCAGCGGTTCGCCGCCGCTGATCGTGATCACGGCCGTGCCGAGTTCTCCGAGGCGGTCGATGCGCCGGTTCATTTCCGCGGTGTCCACGGGCTTGGAGAAATCGTCAAACTCATTGCAATAGGTGCAGGCCAGATTGCAGCGCCGGATGGGAATGATATGTACCAGCAACGGATGCCGGGTCGAGAACAACCCGCGGACCACGCCGCGCATTTCGCGCGCACGGGTGCGCCAGGAACGCAAGCGTCTCCTGGTTTTTGTGCTGAATGGCATTTTTAGACTATACAGCGATTTGCGGCGCTTTTGAACCCACTACAGATTCCATCGTGCCTGCCGCGCCCGTGGCCCGCGTTTTGCAGCGACCAAATCCAGCGCAGTTGCATGCACGCTCTGTCCCGATGGACCCGCTCGTCTGGCGGCCCCGTGTTTCGCGATGATTAGCTGTTTAATCACACCCGCAGAGGGTTTCTGTTCCGCACGGCGTTAGGAGGTCTATTCTAAAAGGGCGTACTTCCCTCGTTAAGACCGTGACTGCCAGCAGGCGGTGTTGTGTCTCGGGTTTTATGACAAAGAACGAGTCGCCAGAAACGATCAAAGCAGCTCTGTCGGATCCGGAAGCCGCAGCTCGCTCGGTCAGCGATACCGATTGGGCGGGCCTGGTATGGCTGACTCTGCTGGTCTCCGTCGGCCTGGCCGGATTTGAAAAACTGGAACATCTGGTTTTTCCTCACCTGAATTCCGCGCAGCATCAGGCTGTGACGGTTTGCGCCGGCACGATCGCCGCGGTCGTCGGCACGTATTACGCCACGCGCAGGCTTGACCGGGCTCTCGCGCTGCATGCCCTGGCGGAGAAAAAGCTGGCTCTGGAGCGCAACGTCCTCCGCACCGTGACCGATAACATTCCGGACAGCATTTTTGCCAAGGACACTGAGGGGCGCTATCTTCTGGCGAACAAAGCCTTCGCTAAAATTCATGGAGTGAAATCCCCCGACGACTTGTTGGGGAAAACGGCTTTCGATTTATTTCCCAAGGAACGTGCCGCCGCCTTGCATGCGGACGACCTGAACGTCATGAAATCCGGCGGGTCGACCATGGAGTCGGAACGGACGACGGTCGATGCCGACGGAAATCTGAAAACCCTGCACACGACAAAAGTCCCCCTGATCGACCGTGCCGACAACGTTGTGGGAATTGTGGGCTTGCATCGGGACATCACCCGGCGAAAAGAAGCCGAGCAGAAATTGCGGCAAAGCGAGGCGAATCTCGCGGCGGCGCAGCGGATCGCTCATTTTGGAAGCGTCGAGCTTGATCTTGTCAACCTCCAGGAACCGGAGAAGAATCCGGTGCGCTGGTCCGACGAGGTGTTTCGGATCTTCGGATATGAGCCCGGAGTGGTGGAACCGTCGCGGGATGCGTTCTTCCGCATCGTGCACCCGGATGAGAAAGATGAAGTCCGCCAGTCGCTGGACTACGCCCTTCGTGAAGCCAAACCATACGCTATCGATTTCAGAATCATCCGTCCGGACGGCGCGGAGCGAAACATCCACGAGCGCGGCGACATTATTTTCGATCCGAAGACCCGTAAACCACTCAAGCTGGTCGGAAGCGTTCAGGACGTCACCGACCGAGTGCGAGTGGAAGTCCAGCTGCAGAACGCCAATCGCGACCTGGCGGAAAAAGTGCAGGAACTGGAGCAGCGTTCCAAGGAAATCAATCTCTTGAGCGAAATGGGAAGCCGCCTGCAGACCTGCAAGGATGCGGAGGAAGCCTACGTCGAGATTGCCAACGTGGCGGAACAACTGTTTCCCAAATGGTCGGGTTCGCTGTGTATTACCAGTCCTTCCAGAACGGCGGTCGAAACGGTCGCCGACTGGGGGAAAGTCAGTGGCGGCGAAGGAGTGTTTGCCCCGGACGACTGCTGGGCGTTGCGCCAGGGGCAGCCGCAATCGTTCCGACGGAGCCAAAAGATGTCGCCGTGCCGCCACATCGATCCGACTCAAGTGGCCGAGTCGCTATGCGTTCCGTTCATGGCGCAAAACGAGGCGCTGGGCATCGTTTGTTTGCGGATGAAGTCCAGCTCGGATCAGCAGGATTCCGCGCCGCGATCCTCGCGTGACGCCGAACGCCAGCTGGCAGGCGTGCTCGCCAAGCAGGTGGCGCTGGCGCTCGGGAATCTGAAACTGAAGGAGAGTCTGAAGAATCAATCCATCTGCGATCCGCTGACGGGCCTCTTCAATCGCCGCTACATGGAAGAATCGCTGGAGCGCGAGTTCAGCCGGGCGACTCGCAACAAAGGTTCGCTGGCAATCGTCATGATGGACCTGGACCACTTCAAACGGTTCAACGACACATTTGGGCATCAGGCCGGAGACGCGCTTCTTCGGGCGTTCGGAGAGCTCTTGAAAAAAAGCACGCGGGGCCAGGATATTGCCTGCCGCTACGGCGGCGAGGAGTTCGCCCTGGTGCTCACCGAGTCGAATCTAGCTGGAGCTCTCGAGACGCGCCGAAATTCTGCGCCAGCAGGTGAAGCAAATGAGCGTGGAGTATGCCGGGCAGCTTTTGGGCGCCGTCACGATTTCGATGGGCGTGGCTGTTTTTCCGGACCATGGAATCATGATGGGCGATGTACTGAGGGCGTCGGACCAGGCGTTGTATCGTGCCAAACGCGAGGGGCGAGACCGCGTATCGGCCTGGGCGGTGGAATCGGTAGTTTGAACGACCCGCGATTCTCCCAATCGATCCCCGTTCTTGTGTGATCCCCCCAATAATTCAGGATCAGAAGATCGAAAACTTTCCGGTGAATCCGCGAAGAACTGTTTGAACCTCGGCTTTCCCCGGTCCGGTTGCTCGGCGCATCCTTACTAAATCTAGAGATAAAAGCAACACGCTGAAGCCTGTTCTACTTGGTGAACCTCGCTACCGTGCATGTATGTGGTGGGTTGATGTAGGATATGGGTACGGGTGAATTTAAATTGGGAAAGTCTGCTCTGCGGTATCGGTGCGTGTGCTTGACGTCGCCGGAAGTGTTTTTTCTGAAGTGGTGGCCGCTCGCGCCGCGCACGGCCGAGCAATCATGACGATCAAGCGGGCTGCGGGACTGATTGCGCTCTCTTTGTGCGGCCTCGCTGTGGGCGTTGCTCCCGCTGCTGGGCTTGCGCAGGATCGGGCGCCGCAGGATAAGGCGCTGCAGGAGCAGGCTCCACAGGTTGAGGCCCAACAGGTTCAGCCTCAAGTTCCGGCGCCCCAGGACCAGGTTCCTCCGGCGCAGAGGCCGCAGGAACCGGCCTCCCGCTGGCTGTGGTCGTGGCTCAAGGAAGGAAAAATATCCTTCGATTCCCGGTTTCGCGTCGAGGGTTTCGAACGCGATGGCGCGCCATTTACAGCCACCGCCTATGCTCCAACGCTCCGGCTGGCGCTGGGGTACAAAACGCCTGAGTATCGCGGATTTTCCCTGTTTGCCCAGGGCGAGTCTGTGATCGTCACCGGACCCGCGGACTACAGCGATCCCACTCTTCCCTCGCAGAACCGCCCCAATCTCCCGGCGATCCTCGACCCCAAAAGCCTGGAATTGAGCCAGGGCTACCTGAGATGGGCGCACGGCGAGCCGCACAAGAAAGTGACGGTTACACTCGGGCGGCAGGAGCTTTCGTTCAACGACGGGCGGTTTCTGAGTTCTTCGAACTGGCGTCAGATTCACGGCAGCTTCGATGCGGCCCGAGTGGACGCGGAACTGCCGATGAATTTCTCCTTTACCTACGCGTTCATCAACCGCTTCTACCGCGAGGTGGGTTATGACGCAACCGATGGGCACCCGGCCATGCATACCCACGTGATGAATCTGGCCTGGAACAGGCCGGGGCAGGTCACCGTGGCGCTGTATGGATTGCTGCTTGACTACCGGGCTCCCGCCCAATTTTCGATGTCCACCCAGACCTACGGCTTGCGAGCGAACGGGCCGTACCAACTAAATGCAGACTGGAGTGTTGTTTATGCCGCGGAGATCGCCAAGCAGCTGAACTATGGCACGAACCCGAACCACGAAAACGAGAACTACTATCTCGGCGAACTGGGCCCGGGGTGGCGCGGATTCACGTTTAAGGGCGGCTATGCTTTTCTGGGGGGCCGCAGCGCCACGGACTTATTGACCACGCCGCTTGCGCCGCCTCGCAACGGCTGGACGGACCTGTTTTTCAACGATCCGACTGAGGCCGCCGGCAACGGGCTCGAAGCCCGCTACGTGACGGCCAGCGGACCGATCCGTTTTCTGGACGGAACGGTCGGCACCGTGATTTATTACGACTATCACTCGGATTTCCCTCACGTTCACTACGGCAACGAGCTGGATTTGGCCATGGCCTACAAAGTCAAGAGGGTCAGCAACCATTGGGAAATCGGCTGGCGCTTCGGACGCTACTGGGCCGATCGCCTGTACACCAACGCCGTCCGCACATCCATTTACACAAGCTTCATACTGTGATGGTGTAGGTTTGGTAGAACAGGCCCTCAGCGTGTTGCACTCCGCGGCGAGCTCAAAAAAGCAAACCAGACAGCAAACCAAGCCAGACAGCAAACGAAACAGCAAGCCAAACAGAAAACCAACAGGCTGAAAGCCTGTTCTACTCCGGCCTAACCGCCGCGCGTATGCATTTCGAGGTGCGGATCCTTGCGAAGCTGCTCGATCCCTACCAGCACGCCACGCTGGCCCGTAGCGGCGCGTAACTCCGCGCCGCGATCCGTGCGCGCGCGCCAGATGGAAGAAATGTGTGCCGCGAGATCCTCGGGTGTAGCGCCCGCACGCAGCATTCGCCGCAGATCGATCCCCGCCTGCGCGTACAGGCACAGATACCACAGACCGTCGGCGGTCAAGCGGCTGCGGTCGCAACTCCTGCAGAAAGGAGTAGTGGTCGAAGCGATGATGCCGAACACAAGGCCGTCCGGAAGCCGGAAACGCTCGGCCGGCGCCGAAGTATTTTCGTTCAGCGGCTCGATCGTTCCGTAGCGTTTCGCAAGCTGCTGGAGCATTTCGGCGCGCGTAAAAACCTTTTCCAGCGACCAATCCGTCGCGCCGCCCACGTCCATGTACTCGATGAAGCGCACTTCGGCTTCAAGGCCGCGGCCATATTCGACGAGGTCAGCGACCTCATCGTCATTTACGCCGCGCTGCACCACCGTATCCAGCTTGAGTTTCGGAAAGCCCAGCCGCCGCGCGGCCGCAATGCCCTCGAGCACCTGCGCATGCGTGTCGCGCCCCGTCAGCTTGGAAAATCTCTCCCGGCGCAGCGTGTCCAGGCTGAGCGTCACGCGATGCAGTCCCGCCGCGCGCAAGGCTTCGCCCTGTTCGGCGAACAAAACGCCATTGGTCGTAAGCGCGAGATCGCGAATCCGGGGATTCGCCGCGAGCATGCGAACCAATTCCGGAAGATCGCGCCGCAGCAGCGGCTCGCCTCCCGTAAGGCGCACGTCTTCGACGCCCAGCGACGTAAACACCCCGACCAGGCGGGTGATCTCCTCGAAGGTAAGCAATTCCTGCCGCGGCAGCCAGACGTACTCCTCCTGCGGCATACAGTAGTTGCAGCGCAGGTTGCACCGGTCGGTCACGGAGACGCGCAGGCTGCGCAGGGGACGGCCAAGCTGGTCGGCTAACACGCCGCTCGGAGACACCTCAGACCCGGTGGGATCTCGGGGAAGCATTCCACTATGTTAGGCCGGGTTACTTAGACCGTCAACCGCACTGAATCGTAGGGAACCGCACAGAATCGGATGGCCCGCTCTGACACGTCAAAGGGCCATATGGAAGTGAAAGCAATTTACGTCCAATCCCTCCCGAAAGTAAAATCGGTGGGTTTGCGCCCTTTGAACTCCGGAATCAAGATGCAGATGTCCGCAACCTTGCGCTCTGGCTTCCGCTTTGAGCCAATCCAGCAAAGTTTTTCCATACCCTTTCGAGCGGTAGCGTTCGTCCGTGTTTAGGTCATCGATATACATCACCCTGCCGTCGTGGAGCGTTTCCATAATCCGGTAGCCCGCTACCGCGCGCACGTCGTCCTTGTCGTAAAGCGCCACCAGTTGATATCCTTCCGTCTCGTTCATCCTCTTCAGGATGGCCAGATATTCATCGAACGGCACGTTTGGTCGCAACTGGCGCATGACCTCGCGAGTAGCCAATATCTGCTCGTCCGACGTGGCTTTCAAAATCATACTTATGACTCGTCCTTCGCTTGCTCTTTTAGCTTAGCGATCACAGTGGGATCGGCGAGCGTTGTGGTATCGCCGAGGACGCGGCCTTCGGCGATGTCGCGCAACAGGCGGCGCATGATCTTGGCGCTGCGTGTCTTGGGCAGTTCGGCGGTAAAGAAAATATCGTCGGGTTTGGCGATCGAGCCGATTTTCGTGGAGACGTGGTTTTTTAGTTCGTCTTTCAGCTTATCGCTCGGCTGGATGCCTTCCTTCAGCGTTACAAAGGCGGAAATTCCCTGGCCTTTTATTTCGTGCGTTTTCCCGATCACGGCGGCTTCGGCCACCGAGGAATGGTCCACGAGTGCGCTTTCCACTTCGTAGGTCGAGATGCGGTGGCCGGAGACGTTCATCACGTCATCCACCCGGCCCAGCAGCCAGAAATATCCGTCTTCGTCCAGCTTGCAACCGTCGCCGGTAAAATATTTTCCTGGATAGCGCGACCAGTAATTTTGCACGTAGCGGTCCGGGTCGCCGTACACCGTGCGCAGCATCGAGGGCCAAGGCTTGCTGAGCACTAGATATCCGCCCCCACCCGGTCCGACCGGCTTGCCGTCCACATCCACCACTTCCGCCACGATGCCTGGAAGCGGGCGCGTGGCGGACCCGGGTTTCGTGGCCGTGATTCCCGGCAGCGGAGAGATCATGATGCCGCCGGTTTCAGTCTGCCACCAGGTATCGACGATGGGACAGCGGCCGTGGCCGATCGTTTCGTTGTACCAGATCCAGGCCTCGGGATTGATGGGCTCGCCCACGGTTCCGATCAGGCGCAGCGAGGAAAGTTTGTATTTGGCAGGAAATTCCTTGCCCCAGCGCATGAATGTGCGGATGGCAGTGGGCGCGGTATAAAAAATATTCACGCCATATTTGTCGACCATTTCCCAGAAGCGGCCGCGGTCGGGGAAGTCGGGGGTGCCCTCGTACATCATGGTCGTTGTGCCATTGGCGAGCGGCCCGTAGACGATGTAGGAATGGCCGGTGACCCAGCCGATGTCGGCCGTGCACCAGTAGACATCGTCTTCCTTGATGTCGAAAACGTAGCGATGCGTCGTGCTCACTCCCACAAGGTAGCCGGCGGTCGTGTGCACCACACCCTTCGGTTTTCCCGTGGTGCCGCTGGTGTAGAGGATGAACAGCATGTCCTCGGCGTCCATGGGCTCCGCCGCGCATTCGTCCGAGGCGTTGGCCACGATTTCGTGCCACCACAGGTCGCGGCCCGGCTTCATGGAAATTGGGGTGTTCTTTCCAACGCGTTCCACGACCACCACTTTTTCGATGGTCGGCGTTCCGGTCAGCGCATCATCCACACTGGCCTTGAGCGGCACGACGGTGCCTCGCCGCCAGGCGCCATCGGCTGTAACCAGTACTTTGGCTTTGGCGTCGTTGATGCGTTCCCGCAGAGCCTCAGCCGAAAATCCGCCGAACACAACGGAATGCGCCGCCCCGATTTTCGCGCAGGCGAGCATGGCAATCGCCAGTTCGGGAACCATGCCCATGTAAATCGCCACGCGGTCGCCTTTGGCCGCGCCCAGCGCTTTCAGGGCGTTGGCAAAGCGGTTCACTTCGCGTTCCAGCATTCCAAACGTCAGCACGCGGGTGTCGCCGGGTTCGCCTTCCCAAAGGATGGCCGCTTTGTTCCGGCGCGCTGAATGCGCGTGCCGGTCCACGCAATTGTAGGTGACGTTGAGCTTCCCGCCGACGAACCACTTGGCCCATGGAGCGTTCCACTCCAGCACGCGTTCCCAGAGTGTGAACCAGTCCAGGTTCTTGGCCTGCTCCGCCCAGAAGCCTTCCGGGTTTTTCGCCGCACGATCGTAAATCTCCGGATCCTTCCAGTTAGCGGTCTGCTTGAATTCCTTCGAGGGAGGGAATGTGCGGCGCTCATCGAGCAGTGCGGACAAACTTTTTTCGCTGGGCAATGACATTTCGGCAAATCTCCGCAAGGAAGTTCAAGCCCGAGGCAGCTTCCAAATCCAGCTTTTCACCCTGACCTGTGCGCCTAGAATGTCGGAGGAAGCAGGCGTTGTCAACGGAGGCCTGAGTCGATGGCGCTGCCCCCGTGGTCGCCGGGCAGTACTGCGACCAAAAGCCAAGCAAAACGGTACGTCTGTACTATAGGGCTGGAGAGAGCGGGGCTCCACGATAGTGGTGGTGAAACGAATTCTCCAATTAGACGGGCTTCGGGGAGTTGCCATCCTCATGGTCTTCGTCTACCACGCCCTGAATGCTCCGCTGCTGTGGTCCGGCGTGGACCTATTTTTCGTTTTAAGTGGGTATCTGATTACGGGCATCCTGCTTCGATTGAAGGAGAAAGCAAAAAACAGGGACACGGCGGCTTCGAGCTTCTTCGGGCCTTTCTACTTCCGGCGCGCTCTGCGAATCCTTCCGCCTTACGTGGGCTTTCTGTTTGTAGTCAGCGCTTTTTTCCACGTGGGCTGGCGACATATCTGGTTCTGGTATGCCCTGTTCGCCGCGAATTTCGCGAATGCCTTTCATAAAGTCGCAATCGGCGCGATGATCCCGCTCTGGTCCCTGGCAGTCGAAGAGCAGTTTTACTTTTTTTGGCCATTGATTGTGTTTCTTGCCGGCCCAAGAATCTTGAAGCGCCTGTGTCTAGCCATCATGATCGGAGCGCCCATCTTGAGGGCGATCTGGACGCCGCTTCTTTCATCAAATGCCCCCATTTACACGCTTACTCCCTTTCGGGCCGATCTTCTGGCTTGCGGAGCATTCATCGCCCTGTCGGAATATGAGAGCCCGGCGTGGATCCGGCTGCATCGCCGCGCGGCTGGCGCTTGCGCCATCGCAGCGGGAATCGTCTTAGCCGCTCTGTCGACCTTGCATAATTTCCGCCACAACGACAACACGATATTTTTCAATACCGTGGGGTACTCGCTGTTTGTCGTGATCTTCGGCGGGACGCTGATCTGGGTTCTGGCCACCGAAGAGGGCCTGATTCACAGCGTTCTGGTCGAAAGACACCTACGTTACCTGGGGCAGGTCAGCTATACGTTTTATCTCTACCACGTGGCCATACTTATTCTGGTTGGGCGGCATCTCCACTCCGCGGCGCTTACGGGTTTGGTAAGCTTTGCGATCGTAACCGTGATCTCCGGCGTATCGTGGGCCGGCCTGGAGTCCCCGATCCTGAACTTCCAGCAGTACGTGCCCGGATTTAGAACCGGCAAATTAAGCCCCTCAAGCCCGTCCTAGAATCGCGTTGTTATCTGATTAGTATCCGAGTGTAATGCGGCAGTCGGAAAAGAATCCGGCTATAGTACGCTCTAGGCATGCCTGCGGTCCTCGCAACCTTCCTTAAAATGGTTGTCTCCAAAATCCGAACGGTGGGGCGTCCTTCCTGCGACTTGGAGCTCAAACGCGGAACGTCAACTCGAACTGGGGTATGTGTCAGGCCCGTGCATCCTGCGTTGGGAGCCATTCTTGTGCTATTGGTGTGCGGACTGGCGCATGGCCAGGCTGCTTCGACGGATCCGCAGCGGCAAAGCCTCGGCTCGTTGAATTCGGTGGGTGAAGTCTTTGTAAATGAATCGCCGGCGCCTTCCGAACTGACTATTTTCCCGAATGACACCGTGCGCACAGGTGAAACCGGCACAGCGATACTCACGACCAGTGGAAATACCTCTTTCCAGACTTCCCCCCTGAGCCGGGTGGTGTTCACCGGAGATCCGCGTTATTTCGTTGAATTGAGCTCGGGAACAATTTCCGTAAAATCGGCGGCCGGAGCGAGCGGCGCGGTCGTACGCGCGGGAAACTTCGTGATCGTGCCGACCAACCGGAACGAGCGCACGATCGCAACCATCAATCGAAAGGCAGACGGCTCGGCGGTCATCGCCTGTTTGGCGGGCAATGTTGGGGTGATCCCGATGCAGGAAGCGCCTGGCCTGTTTCTCGAGGCCGGCCAGTCCGCGCGTATTTCAGCGACAGGTGAGTTGGCAGCGGTGGCCGCGTCCTCGCCAGTGCCCGCGCCGGCTCCCGGAAAAAGCCACCGAACATTGATCTATCTCGGTTTGGCCGGGGGAGGAGTCGCGGCAGGAACTACCGCGGCGCTTATCTTCAGAGGAAACCATCAACCCGTCAGCCCGATGTCTCCGTGAACGAAGCCGCAGTGAACGGGGGAGCGCGATTCCGCAGGCTATTTTTTCGAATCGGCGACCTTGATTTCGGGGACTATTTTGAGGGAAGCGGCGGAGTCGTGATTCGAAATACCATGGTGATATCTTCTTCGGTTTCGATTTCTTCGCCGCCCAAAATCGTAGGCTCATAACGCCATTGCTGAACGGCCGGAAGCACGGCTTGCGCGAGCAAGGAAGGACCGTCTAACAGCTCAGCTTTCTGAATCGTTCCGTTCCGCCCAATGATGATGTGCACCTTCACCGTCCCGGCGAGCCGCTGCCGAAGCGCTTCCTGCGGGTAAACCGGGTCGATCTTGGAAATCAGGCGTCCAATCCGAAGGCTAGTCCCTGGCTGCGACAGCCGTTTCTGCGAATCCGCAGGCACGCGAATCGAGGGATAGGGATCAGAAATCGCTTCGATTGATCCGGCTGCAAGCACGGAATTCTCCGGCAGCTTTATCGGAGACGAAGAGGCCTTTCCCTCAGCGGCGCCCGCATCTGAAAGCTGGGTCGTGCCGCCCGAAACCGGCTGAGGCAGCTGAGGGGTCGCTCGCTCGTCACTCTGCGCAGGGATCGTTGCGGGGAGCGCGAGACGAGCGTCGAGGGCCGGTGAGGCCGAGACCTTTGTCGTTACTTCATGCGGAAGACTGTTCTGCGGCGCACGCGGCGCCGGGATTTCTGATGGGTGGCTCAAAACGCCGATCTTTACGTTCGACAGATCTAATTTGATCGCGTGATGCTCCTCGCTCGCGAGCGGAGCCGGGAGAGGCGACTCAATATCGGCCGGCTCAATCGAAGGGAGAAGTGCAGCAGGCGGTTCCGGGAGCGGAAGAGGATCCGGCACTGATACAGGCGCGGCATCGGTTTGCGCCGGAATCGTGCGATCGGAGTGAACGAGCAGGACTTTACGGAATGGCCGGACGATCAAGCTGGAACCGATCAATATTGCAATCGAGGCAGCCGTAGCCCACGCGAACCCGGACCAACCAATCCGTGAATGCGTCTTTTTATTTGCCTTGAGGTGGGTTTGGCCCACAGAAAGCTGTATCAACTTCGCCGTAGCGGGAGACGTTTGTTTCGACAATCTCGCAGTGACTTCCAGTTCGGCCTTGGGAGTGACAACGGGAAAGACAACCGGCGCGACGAGCGGGGCCGCGTCGGGTACGGACAGCGAGCGGCTGCACGCCTGCGTCGCGGCGACGGTCCCGGCCCGAACGGTTGATTTGCCGCCATCGGCGGGCAAAGGAACGGTCGGAGCAGCGGAACGTCTACCCTTGGCCCCATCAGGCGAGATTGCCGCGCCTGGGCCGTTCTTAGAACCGCCACCTTGCTGCTGGCCCGATACCCAAGCTTTAATCAGCCTCCGGGAGGCTTCCGGCAGATCGAGGAATTGCAGGCCACCGGCTTTGCGTGACGCCGTAAGCCACACGATTCTGGCTGTCGCGGTCACCGGTTGGGCGACGCCTTCTAATCTGAGGGTGATGGAAATTTCCTGGTCTATTTCCAGCGGCCGGATGCCTTGAAAAGCCATCCCGCCTTCGCTGATGTTAATCGGGAAACCGCCGTTGTCAGGGCCTAGCCCCACATACATCAGCGAGTCAACTCGATGACGCTCGAAGCGACGCGGAGTCTTATTCTTAACGGGTCGTTCGAGGGTAGGCGAGCTAAGCATAGCGGGCACGGCGCTCCATTGAGGTTAGCCAGCCAAGAGCACGAGGCAAATGGTCCGGAGGTAATAGCCGGCTGGTACGAGAGTACTTTTGCGCCGGGCAGTCTTTCTGCGAGAGGCGGATACTTGCTTCGAGCGCGCGGCGCTCGCTGTAGTTTTTTGCCAAGAGCCACAGAATCTTTTTCCCGGAGTCGGCTTGTATGCTGCTTGCCGGTCTACGCGCCGAAACCGCGCGACGTTTTCGGCAAGCGGCTCAGAATCCCACCCCCGAAAGCTGCGCTTCCACTACAATCAGGCGCACAGCTGTTGATTTGAAGAGAGGCGATCGACGTGGAATCGTTTGACCTTGTGGTAATCGGCTCGGGTCCCGCAGGCGAGAAGGGGGCGGCGCAAGCGGCCTACTTTGGCAAGCGCGTCGCGCTGGTCGAACGGCGCGCTGAGCTTGGCGGTGCGGGCGTAAATACCGGCACGGTGCCAAGCAAGACGCTGCGTGAATCGGCGCTTTATTTTTCGGGGCTGCGGCAGCGCGGGCTCTACGGCATCGACTATTCCTTGCGCGAAGGGCTGACGGTTCAGGGCTTCATGCATCGCAAAGATGCCGTCGTGTCGGCCGAAAGGCTCAAGATTGCGTCCAATCTTGCCGCGCACAAAATCGAACTGGTGGCCGGAGCGGCGCGCTTTGAAGGGCCGCACGTAATAAAGGCCGCCGGCCGCAACGGCGAGTCCCGTTTGCTGTACGGTGAAGTGATTTTGATCGCCACAGGTTCCAGGCCGCACCGTCCGCCGGAAATTCCATTCGATGACCAAACGATTTTCGATTCGGATTCGATCCTGCGCATGGACCGTTTGCCGAAAAGCATGGTCGTCGTGGGCGGCGGCGTGATCGGCTGCGAATACGCTTCGATTTTTACCGCCATGGGCGTCGAAGTCGCGCTCATCGATGGCCGCGAACGCCTACTGCCGTTTCTGGACGCCGAAATTTCCGAGCTGTTGCGCGCGCGTCTGGCCGGTCTTGGCCTCACATTTTACTTTCAGGAACGACTCAAGGAGGCGCAACGCGTCACGGGCGGAGTTCGAATGACGCTGGCCTCCGGAAAAGTGGTGGCGGCTGAGACGGCGCTGTTTGCCGCCGGGCGTCGCGGCGCCGTCGAGGGACTGGGCCTCGAGCGCGCCGGCCTCGCGATCAATGAACGGGGCAACCTGGACGTGAACGATCGCTACCAAACCCACGTGCCGCACATTTACGCGGCCGGAGACGTCATCGGATTTCCCGCGCTGGCCTCAACTTCCATGGAGCAGGGGCGCGTGGCAATGTGCCATGCATTCGGCTTTCCCTATACGGAGCGCCTGGCGTCGCAACTCCCCATGGGCATCTACACGATTCCGGAAATTTCCGCTGTGGGTGAAACCGCGGAATCCTGCGAGATCAGGAAAATCAGGTACGAAGTGGGCCGCGCAAAATATGCGAACAACGCGCGCGGGCAGATCATCGGTGAGTCCACGGGAATGTTGAAATTGATTTTCCGTCCTGAAAACAGGCAGCTGCTGGGCGTCCAGATTTTCGGAGAGGGCGCCACCGAGCTGATCCATCTGGGCATGCTGGTCCTGGAATCCGGCGGCGCCATCGACACGTTTATCGAACTCGTTTTCAATTTCCCCACGCTGTCCGAGCTCTACAAGTACGCTGCGTACGATGGCCTGGGCAACCTAGCCGGCCACAAGATGCGCGAGGGTTAAGCGGAACACGTTCAGCCCGTTGGCTGTTGGATTCCGTGACACGCGCGCGAAAGTCAAAACCAAACACGCTGAGCAGGGCGCAGACAAAGTCGCCCTATGCGTCATCTTTACGAAGGCCATCCAGCGTCAACTTGCCACGGAGCACTCCGGCGAAATTCAGGGTTTGTCATTCCGAGTGGAGCGAGGAATCTCTCTTTCTTTTCTGATCGCTAAGCGCAGGAGAGATTCCTCGCTCCGCTCGGTTCACCGGGAACGTTCTCCGTGAGAGGAACGACAATATCGAGTACTTTTTCCGAGGCCCGTGAAGCCCGTTCTACCAAAATCTAATTTGTCGGATTCGAAGGGAACTTCAAATAGGGCAAGCGCACTCCCTGCAGCACCACCTGGTCGGCGCGAATCCCGGCCGGGGCTTCAAACCCTGCCGACCCTCCCGCCGCCACAAAGTCGTCCTGATCGACCCCGTCGCCGCTGACTCCGAGTCCGCCCACCAGCACTCCGTTGCGATACAGCGGCACCGACCCCGGGAAAAAAACAACCCCGCTTTGATTCGGTCCCGCGGGCTCAAATCCCTGCGTGCAGGGATTCGCGAGGTCCTGCATGTAAAGATTAAAAAATGGGCCGGGCGAGCTGCCGTCGATCCCGGGCGGAAAAAATGGCTGCGCGCCATACCCGATGGTGCGGTTCGTAACCGCCGTGCCCGCCGGCACCCCCGTTAAATCTGCGGCCGACCGCGCGGCGCTGCTGAAGTACACCATGTTGCGGGCTTTGCTCGCAGCCACGTCGATGCTGAACACCGTGCTGTCCGCCATGCGGTAAAGCCCGATGATCGTGCCATCCAGATCGGAGACGGCAATGGCCATGCGCGCGGAGGAACCGATGGGCAGGCGAATCACAGCGCGCGTGGTATTGGCTGTGGCGATGGCGTCGTTGATGATTTGCGTTACGTCGGACGCGGCCAGACCGCCGAGCGGGCCGGAGGCTGGCGCGACAAGCATGCCTTCCGGCGGCGTTCCCGGGCTCGCCGATGGACCGACGACAAAGCTCCCGGTAAAACTTCCCGCGTTCGTTCCCGCCGGCAACTTCGTCTGATTCACGAACGGCAGCGCCACGCCATTAATGAAAACAACTCCCGGCGCGGCGGGTGTGGGGCCAAAACCGTTGGAGGTTGCTGCCATGTAGGCTGCATATTCGGCAACGTCAGGCGCAACCCCCGCTACTCCAATTCCTCCCACAAGAGAACCGTTTCGGAACAGCGGGACACCGCCGGGATTCACGGCCGTGGGATCGCTGTCATTCACGTCCGCTTTGCCCGTGGCGATCCCCAGGCTGGGCGTCGCGCCGCCGATCGAGCGCGCCGGCGGCACGGACTGTCCTGCAATGAAATTAGTGGAAAGCGCGCACCCACGGTTGGTGGTTTCGATTCCGTAGAGCGGCGCATTCGGCGTGTTCGTGATTCCGGGCGGAAAATGAATTCCACTGATGAAGCGGACTGTACGCGAGGAAAGCGGCGCCTGGTCATTGCTGAAAAATGCTGCGGTGCGCGCGAGCGACACTGCAAGTTCGTTGGCGTCCACCTGCGCGCTGAAATTTCCTGTGGCCAGCGTGGGCGCCGACGGCTTGCGATAGACGCCCAGAATGTTTCCGGAGCGATCCACGACGGCAATCACCATGGTGTTGGGATCGGCGGCTTGCGCGGCGGATTGCACGAGCGCGGTGACGTGTGCGGCCGTGAGGCTTTGCACGGTGGGAGGGGGAGTTACGGTCGTCAGCGGGCCGGCTGCGTTTCCGCAGCCGGCAGCCAGCGCGGCCACTATCGCCGCAAAACCTAACATCAGCACCGCAAAATCAAACGTCAATAAATTCTCGCGTAGAAAAACGGGCGGCGTGATTTCGCGATCGTGAGGGCCCATGACAGGTCCCTGCTTAGTTATCACATCGCCCGGCGGCACTCAAGCGAGCCCAACGCGTTGTTCAAGAATTGCAAGTACTGCGGTGGGACAGGCTTCAGAGCCCGCGAAAAATCTTCCCATGCGTTTGTCATTCCGAGCGGAGCGAGGAATCTCTCTTTCTTTTCTCATAGTGAAGTCCAGGAGAGATTCCTCGCTCCGCTCGGTTCACCGAGAACGTTCTCCGTGAGAGGAACGACAATATCGAGCACTTTTTCCGCAGCAACTTCAGCCTGTCAGGTTTAGGTGGAGGGGAAAAAAAATTAACCCCGCGCGTGCAAAAGAGTTTCTACGAACCCAGCCCGCGTCCTAACTGTGCCAGCCCGCGAACGATCAAGTCTGGCTCAAACTCCCAGGGATCGAAAATGCGTTTCAGGTCGCGCTGCACCCACGCTGTGTGCAAGCCGCAAGCCTTCGCGCCGATCACATCGAACGGGTTGCTGGAAATCATCCACACCGATTCCTTGGGGACGCTCAACTGGGCCACGAGGTATTCGTAGACCGCGGGATCCGGCTTGAAGGTGCGACGAGGATCCACGCTCACAATCCGGCTGAAACGCGTTAAAACATCGGCGTGGTCGAGCACGGCGCGGACGGCGCTTTCGGTTCCATTGGAGAACGCGGTGATGGTAAATCCCTGCGCCGTGAGTTCAGCCAGCGCTGCGGTCACGTCCGGAAACGCCGGCAGCTGCAGATACTTCGACATCAACGCTTTGTGCGCCTCCTCGGAAAGAGGAATACCCAATTGCGCGCTCACAAAACTTAGCGCCTGCGCCGTGCAGGCGTCGAACGGCCGGTATTTCTTCATGAGCGCGCGGCGAAATGAATATTCGATTTGTTTGCTGCGCCAAAGCTCGGACGCTTCTTTCGCGCGTTCGCCGAACGCGGCGCGCAGATGTTCCTTCATGTGAAATGGATCGATCAACGTGCCGTACACATCGAAAGCCAGAACAGGTTTGAGCCGCTCGTTTGGCATGGGAAAAATCCTCGCTCCGCCAGCATAAGGGCTAATGCCGGGTCGTGGGAACGGAGAAAATCGATTTCGCCCTGCCCCGCGGCCAGCATGTTTCAAACTCGCCGCACGCTGGGCCAAAACCTCTTGCCGCTGCCGGGAGATTGTTGTTAGCTAGTTCGCGGCTGGCAAGCGCGTCTCGCGGCGAGGAGAAACAAAAAATCCTGGATGCGGCGAGCATCCGAACCAATCCGGAGGGTTTGCCTGGGCGTCTTGCTGGCGTTGCTGCCGCCGGCCGCGCTGCCGCTGTCTGCGAAGACCTTCGGCGGGGATACGCTCGCGCGGCGGGGCCATGCACGTAATTCAACCAAGCATGCTCATTCGAACGCGGGCGCGCGCCGCTTCCGTTTGCTTCGTCCCGTCGCGCCTGCTTTCATGCTGGCATCAGCGCGCATCCCATCCAGGGATTTCGCCGCACCATCGGCCGGATTGCCCCTTCCCGCCTTTCCGTCGCAAAACGAGCAGAGAATTCCCAGGCAAAGCTTGCGTAAGACAGGGGCCGTGCAAGGAATTGTACAAGACGCCTCGAAGCGCGGAATCGTCGGCGCGCTTGTCGCCGTGACCGATCGCGCCACGGGACTGACGCAAACATCTTTGACCGACGCGGACGGCGTCTTTCGCTTCGCCGACCTCGCTCCTGGAACCTATTTGTTGGTGGTTCAAGACGACGGCCATAAGAGCTTCACTCGCGACAACCTGCGTCTCGATGCCGGCGGCGTCTTGACGCTCGAACTGACGATTGCTCTCTCCGCGCCGCCGGCCGCGCCTGTTTCTCGCCTGCCGCGCTTTCCAGAACTCGGCTCTTTCACTCCCGCGCCTGCACCAACGACAGCCGCCGGGCCCCACCGTGAGCTTCTCCGCCGTCCGGACGCCGAGCCGGAAACGGAGATCGCCAGCCCTGAGATTTTGCCGCCCTCCCAGGAAGTTTTCCTCGAGACGCCGGATCGCTGGAGCCTTGTCTTGCCGGACTGGAATCGTTACGGGCGTGGCGGCGAATATCCCTACGTGCGCGCCAGCCACTGGTGGGACCCTTTCAACCGCAACCGCATCAAGGGCGACACTCCGATTTTTGGCCAGCAGACATTTTTAGACTTCACCGGGACGTCCGATACATTTATCGACGAGCGCCGGGTGCCGTCGATGAGCAACATCAGCTCCGCGCGCCCGGGCAGCAGCGATTATTTTGGACGAGGAGAGCAATTCGACCTCAGCCAGACGTTCCGGTTCTCCTTCGACCTGTTTCACGGAGACGCTTCCTTCCGTCCAGCCGATTGGCGATTCCAGGTGACTCCCGCGGTCAACGTGAGCTATCTGAATGTTCGCGAGCTTGGAATCGTCAACGTCGACTTGCGCGATGGCACCAGCCGGCTCGCTGCGCATGCCGGCCTTCAAGAAGCGTTTGCGGAATACAAGATTCACGATTTAAGCGACAACTACGATTTCGTTTCCGTGCGGGCAGGGATTCAGGATTTTTCCAGCGATTTTCGCGGATTCATTTTTGTCGATGAGCAGCCGGGCGTGCGCGTGTTCGGCAATCTGCACTCGGACCGCTGGGAATACAACGCCGCGTATTTCAACCTCCTCGAAAAAGACACCAACAGCGGCCTCAACACGTTCGAGCAGCGCCACCAGCAAGTAATCATCGCGAATTTCTACATGCAGGATTTCATCAAGCCCGGCTACACCACTGAATTCAGCGTGCACTACAACAAAGACGATCGAAGCGTCCAGTATGACGACAACGGATTTCTGGTGCGGCCCGCGCCCATCGGTCTTTTTGAGCCGCACGAAATTCGCGCCGCTTATCTCGGCTGGACCGGCAACGGCCACTTCGGCCCCATCAATCTGACTCATGCATTCCATGAGGCGCTGGGCAGCGATAGTCTCAATCCGATCGCGGGCCGGCCGGTCACGATCAACGCGCAGATGGCCGCCGCAGAAATTTCAGTCGACAAAGATTGGGCGCGCTACAAGCTTTCCGCTTTTTATGCTTCGGGCGATGGCAATCCGCGCGACGGCCGCGCCACGGGCTTCGATACCATCGTTGACGATCCATCCTTTGCAGGTGGAATTTTCAGTTTCTGGGACCGCGAGGAGCTTCGCCTGCCCGGCACGGGAATCGCGCTCACGCCCGGCGACAGCCTCTTGCCCAGCATGCGCACCAGCAAGGAAGAAGGCCAAGCCAACTTCGTGAACCCAGGAATTTTCCTGGTCAACGCGGGCGCTAATTTCGATCTATCGCCGAAACTCAAAGCTTTCCTGAACGTGAATTACCTGCGATTTGAACGCACTGCGCCTCTCGCACTGCTCCTGTTTGAATCGCCTATTCACAATACGATCGGCGTGGACACCAGCGTCGGCTTTCAGTACCGCCCTCCACTGTCCGAAAACATTTCAATCTCGGGGGGCGCTGCGGCCCTGTTTCCCGGCCAGGGATTTCGCGACATTTTTTCAGGGACCACGCAGTTCTCGGTGTTCGCAAATGTGCATTTTCAGTTTTGAAGAAAAATGATTCTTTTTTGGAGCGAGCGGTTCGATGTGTGAAAGGCCGTGGAGAGGCTACCTGTTGCTTGCTGCCGTGCTCGTCGCGCGGATTCCCGCGCCTTCCTTGCGCGCCGCGGATGAAAAGTCCGGGCCCAACCTGATGAGCCAGACTCAGCAGGAAGCCGACCGCAAAAGCGCCGGATGCATTTCCTGCCATACGCAAACGGACCAGCCGACCATGCACACGACCGGCACGTTGCGCCTCGGTTGCACCGATTGTCATGGCGGAAACGCTGGCGTGAAGCTTGCTTCGGGCAAAACTTCCGCGTCCCCGGAATATGAGGAAGTAAAAAGGCAGGCTCATCCGCGACCGCGCGATCCAAAGCTGGCGGACCGGTCGGCGAATCCCGAACGCCTGTACACGGAATGGCTGCGGGAAAGTCCTGAATACGTGCGCTTCGTAAATCCCGGCGACCTTCGCGTCGCTCCGGAAACCTGCGGCCAATCCGGGTGCCATGCCTCCGAGGTGCGCGCGGTTGCCACCAGCATGATGACCACAGGCGGCATGCTGTGGGGCGCGGCGCTTTACAACAACGGCGCGTATCCTCACAAGGACACGCGATTCGGCGAAAGCTACGCGCGCGACGGCGCGCCGCAATCGATTCGAACCATTCCCCCGCCGTCCGTGGACGAAACGCGAACGAAGGGCATTCTGCCGGAGATCACGCCGCTGGAGCGCTGGGAAATATCTCAACCCGGCAATGTCCTGCGCGTATTCGAACGGGGTGGCGGCCCCAAGGGCGAAGTCGGCGAACCTTCGCGCGATCCGGACACTGCGGGAAAGCCGGACGGCAAGCTGAGCACCCGCGGATTCGGCACGCTCTTGCGCACCGATCCCGTGTTTCTGGGCCTCCAAAAAACCCGCCTGCTTGACCCGCTGCTTTCCTTGCCCGGCACCAACGATCAGCCGGGTGACTATCGCGCGAGCGGATGCGCGGCCTGCCACGTGGTCTACGCCAACGACCGTTCCATCGAGCACTCCGCGCAGTACGCTCCGTTCGGCAATCACGGTTTCAGCGCGACGCTCGATCCTGCGATTCCGCGCGAAGAGTCCGGCCATCCCATTCGCCACGAATTCACGCGTTCGATCCCATCCAGCCAGTGCATGGTCTGCCATGTGCATCCAGGCACCAACATGATGACCACTTATTTCGGCTATACCTGGTGGGACAACGAATCCGACGGCGCCGCCATGTATCCGAATGTGCAGCGCCATCCCTCGGACGAAGAAAAATTCCGGGTTTCCGAGCGCAATCCCGAGGGCGCGGCCGTGCGCGGGCTATGGTCCGACGTGAACTTCCTGGCGCAAACGGGCACGGCCGAGTTCAACGCAAAATTGCAGGACACCCAGTTTGCCGATTTTCACAGCCACGGCTGGCTCTTCCGCGCGGTTTTCGCGCGGGATCGCCAGGGCCACCTGCTCGATGAAAAAGGGGCCGCCGTCCCCGCGAACGACGCCAGGAAGTTTGAGAAAGCCGCGCACCTCGCGGATATTCACCTGCAAAAGGGCATGCAGTGCGTCGATTGCCACCTGGAACAGGACAACCACGGCACCGGAAAACTGTACGGCGAATCGCGCGCCGCAATCGAGATGGACTGCGTCGACTGCCACGGCACGATTTCGCAGCCCGCGACGCTGGTCACCTCGGGCCCCGCGGCATCGGGAGGCGGGACGCGCCTGGCGGCGCTGCGCACGCCGTGGCAAGAGCGGCAATTCGAATGGCGCAACGGAAAGCTGATCCAGCGCTCCATGATGGATCCGCATCTCGAATGGGAAGTGGTGCAGACGCTCGACTCGATCACTCCGGGAAACCCGCACTACAGCGAGAAATCGCGCCTGGCGAAAACGATGCGCGTGGATGGCGTGACCTGGGGCGACGTCCCGAAGGATGAATCGCAGCTGGCGCACTCGAACAGCAGCATGACCTGCTACGCCTGCCACACGTCGTGGACGCCCAACTGCTTTGGCTGCCACCTGTCCATGACCGCGAACGAAAAGCGACCCATGCTGCACAACGAAGGCCTCACCACGCGCAATTGGACCGCATACAATTTCCAGGTGTTGCGCGATGACGGGTACATGCTTGCCGTCGACGGCACGGTCACCGGACACCGCGTGGCGCCGGCGCGGTCTTCCTGCGCGATTCTGGTGAGTTCGCAAAACGCCAATCGCGAATGGCTGTACAACACGCAGCAGACCGTCTCGGCCGAAGGCTTCAGCGGCCAGGCATTTTCGACTTTTGTCCCGCACACCGTGCGAGCGCGGGAAACCAAGCAGTGCACCGATTGCCACGTTTCCGCCGCGCGTGACAACAATGCCTGGATGTCCATGCTCCTGCTGCAGGGCACGAATTTTTTGAACTTCATGGGACGCTACGTTTACGTGGCCACGGGCAGCAAGGGCTTTGGGGCTGTGGTGACCGCGGAACACGATGAGCCCGAGGCCGTCCTCGGCAGCGATTTGCAGCGCATGGCCTATCCCGATGATTTCCGCAAGCACGAAGAACGCCAGCGCGAATTGACCACCGCCTATGGCCACGGCGGGAACGTCCTCGACATTCAACTGCGGGGGGAATACGCCTACGCGGCCATGGGCGGCGATGGCTTCCGTGTTTTTGACGTCGCTAATATTGACAACAAGGGGTTCTCCGAACGCATGGTGACGTCCCCTGTTTCACCGCTCGGCCAGCGTCTCTATGTAAAAACAAAATATGCAACAGCCGTCGCCACGCCCACGACACTCGCTGTCGATCCGCTGCGCACGCAGGACCCTGCCAACGAAGAACAGAAAATTCATTTGATGTACGGATTTCTCTACGTCACCGACAAATATGAAGGCCTGATCGTCATCGGCAATCCTGATTTAAAGAGCAAGAATCCCGGCGTGGGCACGCTGCTGGATGGAAATCCCGAAAACAATTTCATCGGCCGCGCGGCCACGTTCAATCCCGGCGGAATCCTGAACGGAGCCCGGCGCATCACGATTGCCGGCACCTACGCGTACATTCTTTGCGACCGCGGACTGGTGGTTGTGGACCTCGACGACCCGCTCGCGCCGCGCGTTACCGCTGAATTTGGCGCGTCCGACCTTTCGGAACCGCAGGGCATCGCCGTGCAATTCCGCTACGCCTTCGTCGTAGACCGCCAGGGCCTGAAGACGCTGGATGTAACCGACCTCGCGCATCCGCGCGTGGTGCCCGGCGCATTCGTGAAATTAGACGACGCGCGCAACGTAACGGTGTCGCGGACGTATGCTTACGTCTCCGCAGGCAAGAACGGAATCGCGCTCGTCAATGTCCAGCAGCCTGAGCGGCCGTTCCTCGATCAAACGTTCACGGGCGGTCAGCTGAACGACGTGAATGATGTGAAGATCGGTGCCGTCGATGCCAGCGTTTTTGCCTATGTTGCCGACGGCCGCAACGGGCTGCGTATTTTGCAAGTGATGTCCCCTGAAGATTCGCACGAATCGTATGGCTTCAGCCCCCGGCCCGCGCCGAAACTGATCGCTACCTATCGCACGCGCGGGCCGGCGCTGGCCGTTTCACGCGGCATCGATCGAGATCGCGCCGTCGACGAAAGTGGCAACCAGCTGGCCGTGTTCGGTCGCCGCGGGGCGCGCCCCTTCAACCGCGCCGAGGCCGGGAAGCTCTACTTGCGTGACGGCAAGCTTTACACCGTCACGGACGCGCCTCCGGGTCCGCCGCAGCCGTTTTCGGTCACGGATTCGTCCGCGAAATCGTTGGACGATCGCGCGCTGTTTCATTAAAAACAAAAGGCTGTTCGTCCCATCCCTTTCTCATTCCGAGCGGAGCGAGGAATCTCTTTTTCTTTTCTGGCAGTGAAGCCCAGGAGCGATTTTTCGTGCCGCTCGGTTCACCGAGAACGTTCGCCGCGAACGGAATGAGAAAATCGAATACTTTTTCCACAGCCTCTGAAGCCTGTTCTACCGTAACGCTAGAGCGAAAGTGCTGTGGTTGGGTTTGCGCTTCGTGGGGTCGTGGTAGGTGTGGCACTCGAAGCAGCGCGATTCCGCGGCTTCCGTTCCGGCATGATGACACGCGCGGCAGGTTGCAATTCCGGGCAGCAAGACGTCGGAACTTTGCTGGCTGGTCTTCGCGCCCGGGTGGCAGGCGGTGCAGTCATCCAGGCCGTGCTGCGAGTGGTCGAAGTTGGCGTGCGGCATGTAGCGCGCGGTGATATTCGACGGCGCGATTTCGGGAAGCGCTGCGCCGGTTTCCGCAACCAGAGTGTGACATTGCTTGCACGTCTTGCGCCACAGAAGCTCTTCGTCCGCGGCGCTGCGCTCCGCAATCCACTGTGCCGGTGTGAGCACTCGATAGTCCGCGGGAATCGCCTTTTCCGGCACGTTGCGGTTCGGATCGCGCGCCACACGCAGATCGCCCGGATGCGCCGCAATATAAGCTGCCAATCTGGCCACGATGAACGGGTGAATCACTTCGGGCTTGTCATGCGGCACCGCATCCGCGAGCCGTTTGTCGAATTGCAGCTCGTGGCATGCGGCGCAAGTGCGCGCATACGTTGCCGGCGCCATGTAGGCGCGTGAAGTCGCGGAAATGCTGGTCTCATTCTTCGGGTCATCCGCGGACAAGTCCTTTCGAACGTCGTCTGGGATTTTCGAATCTCCGTACGTCCACGGACCGCTGGAATCCGCCGCCGAACGGTGACAGTCGGTGCAAACCATTTGCACATGCTTGCCATTCGGCCCAAGAAGGTTGGGCTGCAGATGCAGGTAATGGTTCAGCTCGATCGTTCCCGGATCGCGGCGATCCGACCGCACTGCGGCGAACTCGGGATGATTGCGTTCGAAACTGCCGATGTTGCGGGCGAAAATGACGGAACTCCCGCGTGCCGTGAGGTCGGCGTGGCATTGCGTGCAGTTTGCGTCGCTCGTCGCGGCCAGCCGGATCGCCCCGCGGTGGTCGGCGTGGCAGGAAGCGCACGAGGGCGTGAACGCCTGAGTTACGTGATGCACGGCCCCGTCGTGGCAGGCCAGGCACTTCTGGTCGATGACCTTGGCGTCATAAAAACCGAGGTTGGATACATGGCACGCCGAACATTGCCTGGTGAGAACGGCGTGCGCGGTTGACAATCCGCCGGCCGAGTACACGCGGCGGTCACTGCGGAGGCCGTACCAGGCAAGGCCAAAGACGGCGAGAATGGGCGCCGCAACGGAAAGCCAAAATCGCCAGCGGCGCAGCGGATTCGGCCTCTTGAAATAGTCGAGATCGATGCGTTGCGCCAGTTTTTTGGTTGTGCGTGTGCGCGGCAAAAGTTCCGGTCCCCGTTTTCCTCAATTCGAAAGGCCTTCAAAGCTGCGATCGAGCTGCGCGCTGGACGCGCACCGACCGCCCGGCAATCGGTGTGGTGCCCGTCAATATCGCAGCGCCATCACGGCATGCACCGCGCCGAGCAAGAGCAACGCCAGCGAAAGGGGGATGTGCAGCAGCAGCCAGCCGTGCAGCCACATGTGCAACTGGCTCTGCAGGGTGAGTTGGCGTTCCTCTTCGCAGATTCCTTCCAGATCCTCGATCGTCGTGTGAAGCGAGCTGGCACCAGCGTTCGCAATTGGGCGAATGCGCTGCGCGCTTGCGCCGCGTCGCCCAGGGCCTGCCGCGCGCCCCGGGTGTTTCGAGAAACGGTTTCATTTCCCGCGCGTAAAAGTCGCGCAGCGACGCCGTCTCATCCGCCACCGCGACGGCCGTCTCCGCGGAGGCTTGCTGGCCGGAAACTGCCGCTTCTTCTTTATCCCCTTCTTTTTTATTTCCACCGGTGGCTTGCTCGATCAACTCCTCTGCTTCTTCGCGGAGTTGCGCGCGCACGTGGCCGATTTCCTCGTAGATGGTTTCCATGGTCACTTCGCGCGTCATCACCCGCGGCATGTAATGCTGCAGCGCGGCTCCGAAGACGCCGCTGACGACGACAATAATCAGCAGCGTCATCAGCCAGGCCGTCAAGCCGTGGCCGTAGCGGAATCCGGAGTGGAATAAGATGAGCGGCAAGCTCAGCAGGCCGAGCCACAGATGCCCGCGCATCCAGGTTTGCGCGCGGCCAAAGCGGCAGACCGGAACTCTCTTACGCGCGCCGAGCAGCGCCGCAAAAATCATGAATGCAAACCCGACGCTGCCGAACGCCAATCCCGTCACGGTGCCGCCCATCGATCGGCCCGCGAATGGGACGCGATAGACCGCGTAAAGCAGCAGCGATACGCCGAGAATCGCCAGCGACGCGAGCAGCCAGCCTTTGTGCGTGCGATCAATTTGCACGAATCATTCTCCTTGCCGCCGAACCGCCAGAGCCTCCCAAGTCCGCCCTCTGAATCATGGCTCGGACCTTGCCGTTTTTCCGACTCGCTGCCCAAGCGTTCCGGCGAAGAAATCGCGCGGCTCGACGCGGTGCGCGGCGTCATGCGGGCACGCGTATACGCAGCTGGGCTCCTCATGCTCGGTGCACAGATCGCACGTCGTGGCCTTCTTCTGCACCACAGCTTTCTTGTGTCCCGGATGCTCGTGATCGTCCGGCCTGCGCCGCGAACGAATGCATGTTGATGTTTCCGTACGGACAATTTTTCGCGCACAGGCCGCAGCCGATGCACCAGTCTTCGATGATGACTTCGAGCGAATTGCGCCGCCGGATCGCTCCAACCGGGCAGCCCACCATGCACAGCGGATCGCGGCACTGGCGGCAGGAAGTGGCCACCAGAAAATTCTCGAAACGCAGTCCTTCGCGCACCAGGCGCGTCACGCCGTCATGCGAATCGGCGCAAGCCGTTACGCAAGCGTCGCAGCGCGTGCATTTTGTCAAGGTCGAGCACCAGCAGGCTCTGCGCCTCCATCAATCCCTGCGCCAGGAAACTTTCGAGCGGCACGCTGCGCTCCATGCGCAGCCGTTCCTGGTTGGCCGCCTGGCGTTCGCGGGCCGCGCGTTCCAGGCCGCTGCGCACCTCGGGATACATTTCCACCATGGCGCGAAAATCGTCCGCGGAGATTCGCACCACCTCGACGTGATCGAGCGCCGTGCAGGCAGCCGTGCGCGTGCCTCCGCCCAGCAATCCGATTTCGCCGAAATAATCTCCGCGCGATAAATAGGCCAGCACCAGTTCTCCGCCTGGATAGCCCTCGGATACTTTCACGAAGCCGAGCCGCACCAGATAGAAACTGTCGGCGGGATCTCCCTGCTTGCAGATCGCCTGGCCGGGCGCAAAACGCAGCAGCTCGACGCGATCGCGCAAACGGTCGATGAAATCCTGTTTAAGGCCGCGAAAGATCGACACATCGCGCAAATGCGAATCGAGCGCGCGGCGCCGGTAGGTTTCATCCAGTTGCGCGCGGAATGCCTTGCTCTTTTGTAGCATGTCGAGCACGTTGCGCAGCATCTCGAGCATGGTGCAATCGGTTTCCGCGCGCACGGTGGCGGACCGCGGGTAATAATTCATGCAGGTCATTTCGCCGAAGAGTTCTCCCGCTCCGAGCTCGGCGACAGGATGGTCGTAGGCCAGGTCGACCGGGGCGTCGATCGGAATCGAGCGCCGGTCCGCTTCGTCTTCGCGGCGATCTTCGTCGCGCGCGGCCAGGCGGCTGGCAAGCTTGCTGGTCAACCTGGCAAAAAAGCCGCCGGGACGTCCTTGCGCCTTCACGTGCGCGATAGGCGCGGCCAGCGAGACGCTGGCCCTGCCTTGCAGAATGTAAAACGCGGTCGAACCGAATTCACCTTCGCGACACACGATGTCGCCGCGCTTGAAATGCCGCCACACCGTGGCATTCGCGTTTTTCTTGAGAAATTGCGGAGAGATATCCTTGAAGACGGGCAGTTGGAGAAGATTCTCGGCCGCCACGGGCGTTCCGTCGGGCTGCCTTTGGATGTCTTTCAACTCTTCAAAAAGCAAGCCGCTGCTCCTGGAGAAATGACCACCCGTAGCGCCGGAACATTTCCATGCCAAAGTTCATATAACAGACCTCAGCTTTCCAGTCCATGCTAACGGAGCGGCCATTTTCCATGGCAGCTACGGAAACATGGCGTCTCGCGTCGGTTGACTTCGATTCACGCGCCGTATAAAACTTCTGGCGCGGGCCGGCTCCACGGCGCGCGATCAAGTCGGGGATCCATCCGAGCGATCGATGAATATTGGGCCTGAGGCCAGGCGATTGACGTTGCGATGTGCCGCGGTTGGGCTCAGCGCGATCGCGTTTGCTTCTCTGAACGCCGCGCGCGGCGCGAATCCTCCGGCAGACACCGGCAAATACACCGGGCCAGGTTCCTGCAGTTCCACGAGCTGCCACGGCAGCGTCAAGCCCCGCGCCGACGATCGCATTTTCCAGAACGAATACAGCATCTGGGCGGTGAAGGACAAGCATGCCAGGGCCTATGACGCGCTCACCGGTCCGATCGGCGAGCGCATGGGACGGCTCCTGAACCTCGGCAAATCCGAGCAGGCCGCCAGATGCCTCGCCTGCCACGCGCTCGATGTGCCCGCCGAGGCGCGCGCCAAAACCTTCGATCTGAGCGACGGAGTCAGTTGTGAAAGCTGCCACGGTCCGGCATCCGCGTGGCTTGGCCCGCACACCACGCGCAATTGGACGCATGAGCAATCGGTCGCGGCGGGCATGTATGACACGCGCGATCTTACCCTTCGCACGGAAAAGTGCCTGACCTGCCATCTTGGCACGCAGGAAAAATTCGTCGACCACGAAATGATCGCCGCCGGGCACCCCGATCTTTATTTCGAACTGGATTCCTTCTCAGCCGTGATGCCGCGCCACTGGAAGACGCCGCGCGAAAGCGCTCCCGGCGTTCCGGTGGAAACCGGCCCGTGGTCGGGCGTGCGCGAATGGGGAGCTGGGCAGGCCGTGCAACTGCGCGCGTCTATGGAACGCATAGCGTGGCGCGCCAAGGCCAAGAATTGGCCGGAATATTCCGAGCTGCAATGTTTCGCCTGTCATCATTCGCTGACGGCGCCTGAACAAAGCTGGCGACAGGAGCGCGGCTATGCGGGACGCCGCCCCGGGGATCCGCCGTGGAACGGTGCGCGCTATGCGGTGTTTCGCGAGCTGGCGCATCAAGTGGACAATGATGTGGCCACGCGCCTCGATGATCAGATCGCGCAGGTTGCGAAGTCTCTCAGCCAGCTAAATCCCGACCGCGATACCGTGGCCGCGGCAGCGGCCGGCGCCGCGGCGCTTTCGAACCAGCTCGCCGCGCGCATCGAGAAGCAGCCCTACGACGCGGCAATGACGCAGCGTCTCTTGCAAAGAATTTCGGATGAGGCAGAGGAGATTTCGAATCAGGGCGAGCGAGCCGCTGAGCAGGCCGCCATGGCGCTCGATTCGCTGTTCATCGCCTACTCCCGCACGGAAAAGGTCGCCAACGCCGCCGAAGTTCGCGCCGCCATCAACGCCCTGTTCCAGCAGCTGGAAAATCCTTCGAACTACAATCCCAATGATTTCTCAAAGCAGATGCGCAAAGTGGGTTCACTTCTGAAGTAGGACAGGCTTTCAGCCTGTCCGGTTTAAATTTCCGCGGGCATAAAAGTAAAATCAGACAGGCGAAAATCTCAAACGGAAGTTTGAGGCAAAAGTCTGAGGCGAAACTCTCATGCGAAAGTCCGTCCCGCTCACCGCCCGGCGAAAGACCCCAGCTCATGGCGGGCCTGCAGCACGCGCAGAATGGAGTCGCGCGTGACGACCCCCACGACGTTTCCCCCCGCGATCACCGGCATCTGCTGCATCCCGATCGTGCGCATGCGGTCAAGCAGGGAAAGCGCCGGCTCTTCCGGCGCAGCCCAGTGGAGTTTGGTTTTGGGGAGCATCACCGCCTGCACGGAAGTGACTTCCCAATCGTGCTGAGGAACGGCGTTGAGCGCCTCGGCCGTGACCAGCCCGACGAGCTGATCGCCGGCCACGACCAGGTGCGCTCGGCGCCCGGTACGCACCATTTCGCGGGCGTAATCCTCCAGGGAAATCTCCCGCCCGACGGTGTGCAATTCCGGCGACATGATATCGGCCACGCACAGCCCCTCGAGCGCCCCGCGCGCCTCCGCCTGCGCCTGGCTCTGTTTTGCCGCTGACAAAATAAACCACCCGATGAACGCCAGCCATAATCCTCCGACCGGGCCACCGAGCGGTGCCCAGTTGCTGATCGCCGTCACCGCCCCGGCTGCGATCATGGCGTAGGCGATCACCTGCCCAGAGATGGCGGCGATCCGAGTCGAGCGCGCAAAATTCTTGTTGAAACCCCAAACGATGGCCCGGAAGATATGCCCACCGTCCAGCGGAAACCCGGGGATCATATTGAACGCCGCGATCATGAAATTGATTTCCGCGAGCGACCCGGCAAGATTGCTCAAAATCGCGTTGGAACCGGCCTGCCGTGCAACCAACCAGAATCCCCCCGCAATAAGAAAACTGGAGATAGGCCCAACCACCGCGATGTTGAACTCTTCCATCGCGCGATCCGGTTCGCGGCCGATCCGCGATACGCCGCCGAACACAAACAGGGTTATCGAAACCACGGGTATCTTATAAAGTTTGGCCACAAGGCTATGTGCCACTTCATGAAACACCAGCGAACCGAAAAATAAGGCGCTGGCCATCAGCCCCAATCCCACCAGCCGGGAAGTGGGAAGATTCAGGTGCAGGGCGTCGAATCCGGAATAGAACCACACCGCGATGAGTCCGAAAATGATGAACCAACTGGCGTGCAGGTAGATCGGTATTCCGTAGATTCTCCCGATCTGGATGCCTTCTTTGCGCATTGCGCCGCGGTTACCCCTCTCCCTCAGTATAGCCCAAGCATTCCCATCGCGATTGCGTAGGACAGCCTTTTCAGCCTGTCAGGTTTAGATCCTCGGAGCCAAAAATCGAAACGATCCAGACGAAAGCTACCCACGCAAATCAACACACCGTGTTCCCCGGGCCACGCCTGTTGCAGCGAACCCACCGCGTAACCTTCGCATTATCAGCGCCCGGCAAGTTGGCCAGCCGCGTGCCATTTCTTACCGCGAAGGGAAAGAGAGGACCGCGATGGAAACCCTGATGAACGGCACAGTGATGGTCGATGGAGCGCTGCTCTCGTTCTTGCTGGCCGTTTGGATGACCTGGCTGGGGCTGCGCGGACTGTTCTCGTTGATGCCCGCAAAGCGTTCGACGGAGAGGAGCAAGCCATGTTTGCGCTGAAGTGGTTGCTGATGGCTGCCGGCGTGGCCATGTTTGGCACGGCGGCGGGTGTGGTGGCCTATGACGCATATCTGGCCATGCAGTTCCAAAGGCTGATTGGCTCGGAGGAGCCCGAGCCGGCCGAAAAGGCGGGGACACGCCGTCCTATCCGCTGGCCGCTGGCCGCGAAACGTTCCACCTGGGCGCCGCTGCTCCTGGCGCTGAGCATCGCCGTAGTGCCGGAAGGCTCGGGCGGCATACGGAACAGCCAGTTTTCCGGCGTGCAGCAGGCAACGCTGTACCCCGATGGCGCCGAGCCGGCGCGCAAGCAGGCGCAAATCATGAAGACGAAATGAGATTGAGTTCCACCGGCCAAAACCCTTGCGGGCCGTTTGCCGGAATCCGGGACAGGGACTGCCGCCCCTGCGAAGGGCTTCCGAATGCCAACGCCACCCGGCCGGTGGCCAGTGCGCCAGCCGCGTCCCGACTCAGTCGGGACGCGGACGCGCGTTTGGAGGGTCTGGTAGCACAGACTTCAGTCTGTAGATTTCTGTCAATCGTCCCGGGCGCACGCCGCCGCCAAGATCAAATGGAACTCCACAGACTGAAGTCTGTGCTACCAATTGCGCAATTCGGTTCATGCGGCCGCCGGCGCCGGCGAAGGGCTATGCTATGATTTTGTGTGGTTTCGACCACCATGCCGAGTTTTTCCGCGCCGGACGCGTGGCCGAGAGCAGCACGCCTATGATGGCCGCCAATCGACTCAGAATCTCCTGCCGCGTGACCCTGTTTCTAGTTACTATGATGGCAATTCCGATGGCCGGTCGCTGCGGCGCCCTCGAGGATTCGGCCAAGGCGCTCGCGCAGGAAATTTCGGCCGCTTTGCCGGCGGGTGAAAACATCTCCTGTGAAGTTCGAAACATTTCATCCCTGCCGGCGGATGAAGTTGCCCGAGTCGAGCAGACGCTCAAGGCTGAATTGCAAAATCAGGGGATGCGTATTTCGAATGGCGGCGAAGCGGCTGCTGTAATCGTCACGCTGTCCGAAAATCTTCAGGATTTTGTCTGGACCGGCGAGATTCGCGAGGGCGATCGCTCACGCGTAGTTATGATTACCTTACAGCGGCCGGCGGAGAATCGTGGTTTCTCAAACGCGATGCCTGTAACGATCCGCAGTGAAAAATTCTGGGAGGGGCTGGAGCACATTCTGGATGCGGGAGAAATTTCGAATGGCGCCGGGAAATCCTGGCTGGTCCTGCTTTTGCCCAGTGGCGTGCTGTTTCAAGACAGACAATCCGGTTCGGCCAGCACCATCGAAATCGCATCGAATCAAAGTGCCAGCCGCGATCCGTGGGGAAACCTGAACGTTGAGCTGCTCGGAAATACCGTTGGGTTTTTCCTTGCGCCGCGAGTCTGCAGTTTGAACCTGGAAACGCGCGAATTGAGCGGGTGTTCACCGGCGGAGGGAGCGGCCGTGGCATCCGCCGCGAAGCCCTCGGCCCTGATTTTTGACGTTGCCCCTTCCGGTCCCCGGCCTGCGGGCAAAGGCACGGAAATTGAGATGAAAACAGTTTGCGGCGGCGCGAGCCAATTCCTGGCGACCGGCGCGGGCGACTACACACAAACGGACACGCTGCAGGTGTTCCAGACCGAGCCGAGCGGCAGCGTCGCGGCAAGCGGCGAATTGGATTTCCCGGGGCCCATCACGGCTCTGCACGCCGCGCCGGGCGCGCCCAGGGCGGTGGTGCGAAATCTCACAACTGGAAATTATGAAGCTTATCGTTTGGCCTTTTCGTGCGGGCAGTAGCCTGCCGGCAATTTCGGCGGTTTTCCTTTTGCTGCTGGCCGGCGCAGTTGCGCCGAGCGCGGCGGCCTCGACGCGGCCGCAGACCGGCGGAACGCTTCGCGTGCAGATGAGGGAACGCCTTTCTACGATCGATCCGCGCCAATGGCCCTCGGGAGCCGCCGAGGCGGCGGCGGCCGAGCGAACCGACTCGCTGGTGTTTGACCGCCTCGCCAGGCTCGACGCGCACGGGATTCCGCAGCCGGCCCTGGCGATTTCCTGGCAGCATGATGCGCTCTTCAGGCGCTGGCAGTTTCGTTTGCGCGGTGGCGTGAAATTCAGCGACGGCGCGCCGCTCGCCGCGTCCGATGTGGCCATGGCCCTGCAACAACTGCTGGGCGCCGCATTCGATGTGAGCGCTGATTCCGATTCGGTGGTGATTCAGAGCGAACGCCCGTTGTCCGATCTTCCCGAGGAGCTTGCCACCGGCCGGTACTTTGTGTTTCGCGTTGGCGAGGACGATTCCGTGAAGGGCACCGGGCCGTTTCGCGTGGCCGTGTGGCCCGGGACAGCAGAGCCGGCGAAAGCTGTTTTCGCTGCGAGCGATACTTGCTGGGCCGGGCGTCCCTTCGTGGACAGAATTGAACTGATGATGGGTGTGGAATTTCAGCAGCAGGCCAACGCGATCTCATTCGGCCAGGCCGACATTGTGGAATTGTCCGCTTCCGAGGTGCGTCGTGCCGCGCAGCGCGGCATTCGCACGGTGTCGAGCGATCCCGTTGAGCTTTTTGCGCTGGCGTTTGACATTTCACGTCCCGCGGTGGCGGACGCTCGCTTGCGGCAAGCGCTCTCTCTATCGATTGACCGGGCTTCGATCGCGGACGTGATACTGCAAAGGCAGGGCGTTCCGGCCGGAGGCTTGCTGCCAAATTGGATTTCCGGTTACGCGCACTTGTTTCCGGTCGCGGTCGATGTGCCGCGAGCGAAAAGCCTCGTCGTGGCTTCCGGGCGCGAATTTTCCCGCTCCATGCCCCTTGTGCTGATTTATGATTCGGGCGATGCTGAAGCCCGCGCCGTGGCCGACCGTGTGGCCGTTAACCTGCGTGAGGCGGGGATCATCGTGAAGGTGTCGGAACAAATGACGGCCGCGGCCGGAAAAATGAAGCCTGCCGCAGCCGATATGCGGCTTGTGCGTCACCGCTTTGTCGCGCCGGATCCGGCGGCGGCGCTGTCTGAACTTTTAAGTTCGCTTGGGGAAACCGCGACGGAGATGGAAACGCCGGAGAAAATTTATGCCGCGGAGCGCTCGCCGATCGACGCGTTTCGCGTGATTCCGCTTGTTCACGTTTCCGAAAGCTATGGCCTCGGTCCGCAGGTGCGCGATTGGATGGCGCCGCGCTGGGGCGGATGGAGGCTGGCGGATGTCTGGCTCGCAACGCCGCCCGCCGCGGGGGAAAACTCGCGATGAGTTTCCGCACCAAGATTATGGCTTTCTTCGTGGTGACCATCGCAGCCGCGGTGACCATGGTGGCTTGGGGCGTATCGGTTTATACGCGACGCGCGTTCGAGGAATTTGACCGCCAGCGGACCGATGCCTTGGTGGCCCAGTTTCATCGCGAATACGCGCAGCGCGGCGACGAGATCGCCCACCGCGTGCAGAGCGTTGCCGATGCCGAGGCCACCCTGCGCATGGCCATGGACCTGAACCGTCCGCAGGCCGACGCCTCGCAGTATTACAATGACGCGCGCGCCGTCGCCGAATCGCAGCAACTCGATTTCCTGGACATCGTGGCCGATGACGGCACTCTGATCTCCTCCTCGGAATGGCCCGCGCGCTTCGGCTACAAAAACGACTGGGCGGGCGCGGAACAGGACTGGAACTCGAAAGGGGCTTTTCTTCGCCGCGTGGAAATGCCCGACGCGGTGGATCTCGGGCTGCTTGCGGTTCGCACGGTTGCGGTTGGCGACAAACGTCTCTTCCTCATCGGCGGGCAACGCCTCGATCAGAAATTTTTGGCGACGTTGGTGCTTCCGGAAGGAATGCGCGCGCTGCTGTACAGAAACCTGGATTCAGGATTTGCACCTTCTCAGTTGACCGATCCGCGCGGGCCTGTGGGCCAGCCCGAGCTGTTTTCTCCGATGATCGCCGAAGTTGAAAGCAGCAAGAGGGAATTGCAAAGAACAGTTACGTCGGGCGCCGCGCCCAACGCCAGTTCGGAAACTTTCAACGCCATACCGCTCCTCGGCCGGGACGGCAATTTGCTGGGCGTTCTTCTGGTCGGCAGTTCCCGGGAAAGCCTTGTCCAGATGCTGAATTTCATTCGCGGCCTGGCCTTGCTCGTGGGCGGCGGAGTGATTCTGCTCGGCTTGGTTCTCGGCTGGTGGGTCTCCGCGCGCGTAACCCGTCCAGTGGAAGAGCTTGCCGCCGGCGCTCGCGAGGTAACCGCGGGGCGCTGGGAAGCGCGCGTGAAAGTGCACTCCCGCGATGAAGTCGGGCAGCTGGCGGAAGCGTTTAACGAAATGACGCGCCAGCTTGCCGAGCAGCGCGAGCGCCTGGTGCAAACCGAACGGGTGGCCGCCTGGCGCGAACTGGCGCGCCGCCTGGCCCACGAATTGAAGAATCCGCTTTTTCCCCTGCAACTCACCGTGGAAAATTTGCAGCGCGCCCGCGAGCAGACCTCCGAGCAGTTCGACGAAGTGTTTTTTGAATCGACGGGCACGCTGCGCGCGGAACTTGAGAACCTGAAAACAATCGTCAGCCGTTTCAGCGATTTTGCCAAGATGCCGCCGCCGCAATTTGAGCCCGTGGACGTGAACGAACTGGTTCGCAGCACCATCAAACTTTTCGAGCCGCAGCTCGCGCCCGTGGGACGTCCGCCCATCACGCCCGAGCTTTACCTGGATGAAGACCTTCCACGCCCGCAAGCGGATCCTGTCCTGCTGCGCCGCGCGCTGGAAAACCTGGTTCTAAATTCCGTGGACGCCATGCCTGCGGGCGGCACGCTCACCGTGCGAACCGCCCAGCGCAGTGGCGTGGTGCGCCTGGAAGTCACCGATACCGGCGAGGGCTTGACGCCCGAAGAATGCGCGCGCCTTTTTACTCCGTATTACACCACCAAGCGGCACGGCACCGGCCTTGGGCTGGCCATCGTGCAATCCGTGGTCAGCGATCACGACGGAAGAATCGAAGTCGAATCCGCGCCCGGCGCGGGCGCGACGTTCCGCATCGAGCTGCCCCTGGAACAAAAGCTATCCGTGGAGGGTGCCAATCAACCTGCCGAGGTCCGGGCGGCCGATCCACCCATTATTACCGCGGCCTGATAGGGAAAATCACCCATGACAGCTCCGAAGCCACGCCTTTTGCTCATCGACGACGATCCCAACACGCTCGCTTCGCTTTCCCGAGCGTTTCGCCTGGCCGGATACGAAGCCACGGTGTGCGACAGCGCCGCGCGCGCTCTCGAACTGATCCGCGCGGAGCGATTCGACTTGATTTTTTCGGATGTGGTCATGCCCGGCAAGGATGGAATCTCACTGCTCGAAGATCTGAAAGCGGCGGGAGTCACGACTCCGATGGTAATGATCTCTGGGCAGGCCAGCGTGGAACTGGCCGTCCGCGCCACGCGGCTGGGCGCCGTGGATTTTCTGGAAAAACCGTTGTCGACAGACAAGCTTCTCGTCACCATGGAAAATGTTCTGCGGCTCCGGCATCTCGAAGATGAGAACCGCGATTTGCGCCGCCGCCTCGGGAAGCACGAGATGATCTGGTCCGGCCCGGCGATGGAGCGGCTGATGGCGCAGGTCGAGCGCGTGGCCGCCAGCGAATCGCGCGTTGCGATTCAGGGCGAAACGGGCACGGGGAAGGAACTGGTTGCGCGAACCATCCATCAGAAAAGCGCGCGCCGCGCCGGTCCGTTCGTGACGCTCAATTGTGCCGCGGTGCCCGCGGAGCTGATCGAGTCGGAACTTTTCGGGCACGAAAAAGGTTCGTTCACAGGAGCCGCCACGCGCCACGTCGGAAAATTCGAGCAGGCCGCGGGCGGCACTTTGTTTCTGGACGAAATCGGCGACATGCCGCTGGCCATGCAGTCCAAGCTGCTGCGCGTGCTGGAAGAGGGAGAGATTGAACGCATCGGAGGTGACAAGCCGATCGCGGTGGATGCGCGGGTGCTGGTCGCCACGCATCGCAATCTCGAGGACATGGTCCGGCAAGGATCGTTCCGCGCCGACCTGTTCCACCGTGTCTACGTGTTTCCCGTAGTTCTTCCACCGCTGCGCGAACGCGCCGGCGAGATTCCCGTGCTCGCCGAATATTTCGCCGAGCAAGTCGCCTCGCAAAACGGCTGGCGTGCCCGGCATTTTTCGCCGGAGTCGCTGGAGATTTTGCAGCGCTACGCCTGGCCGGGAAACGTGCGCGAATTGCGCAACGTGATCGAGCGCGTCCTGCTGCTTTCCAGCGCGGAGACGATTTCGGCCGAGGATGTGAACCTGGCGCTGCCCGCAGCCCGCAATGGCGAAGCGGCCTCCGCAGCCGGAAGCGGACCGCTCACCCAGCGTCTCGAACACTTCGAGCGGGAAGTATTGCTCACCGAATTGCGCCGCAACCACCACCACATGACCAACACGGCCCGCGCCCTGGGCCTCGAGCGCAGCCACCTCTACAAAAAATGCCAGCAATTGGGAATCGATCTTCAGTCAGAACGCAAGACGGAATGATTTTCGTAGGACAGGCTTCACAGGCCGCGGAAAAAGTACTCGATATTGTCATTCCGTTCACCGGGAACGTTCTCCGTGAACGGAATGACAAACGCACGGGACGACTTTTTCCGCAGCCTGTTCGGCCCGTCTGGTTTTCTATTACCCCGGCAAAATCTAAACCAGGCAGGCTGAAAGCCTGTCCTACCTGTTCACGGAAACACAGATCCCACTACCTGATCGGCCGGACGCGTCGTCCACAGGCCCGCGGCGGCTTCGCGGAGTGCGTGTAGCAGAATCGCGCCCGCCTCATCGTGCAGCATGGGATCGGCGAGCTGCGCCAACACCTTTTCGAACCCGCCGCCGAATTCCAGCGCGGAGATCATGGCTTGCAGAGCGTAGCCGTCCCGCGAATTGACGATGCTTTTCAGTATGGCCGCGGTTTCGTGTTCGAATTTGGCCAGAGCCGCCGCCGCGCGAACTCGAACCAGGCGGTTCGAATCGCGCACCGCTTCCAGCAGGGGCGGGATCACGCGCGGGTGCTGGATTCGATTGAGCGTCGAAACCGCGCGCAGCCGCACAAACCACACATCGTCGCGGACCAGATTCGTAAGCGCCGGAATCGCCACGGGCAGCGGCGCGACGGACAGGGCGCGCGCGGCGCAAGCCCGCAGCTCAGGCTGGGATTCTCCCGCCAGAAGAATCATTTCGTCCGCCATTTGCGGCGTGGCTAATTCGCTGGCCACCCGGGCAAGAAGCTCGCGCGGTTCGCCCTTGGACTCGCGCAGGTAGGGCAGGATTGCTTCCGGACGATCCAGATAGCAATGCACCAGCGCGTTGGCTGCCGGATCGCTCGGCACTTTCAGGCCGCCCGCCGTGAGGGCCTCGATAATCGGCTCGGCCGCCTCAGCCAGGCCCGTGCGGCCGAGCGCGTAGACAGCGGCCATGCGCGTATCCAGTTGCCGGTCATCCAGGGCCTCGGCGAGCGGGGAAATCGCCTCCGGCACGCGCATCGAGCCGAGCGCCAGCATCGCGCGCCTTCGGGGCCATCCGCGTGCGTGTTGCACTCGCTCGATGCAGCGATCAAGCAAGCCGCTCGAGCGCAGGAACTGCTGCAGGCCCACACGGTCCTTATCGGTTGCCGCCCCGATTTCCTGGATCACAATGGATTGCACGATTTCGCATTGCAGCGAACTGCTCTGCCATTGCTGGGCCACAATTTCGCCGCGCACGATGCCGCGCCACTGCGCGTGAATCTTGAACGAAAGGGCGTCAAACCGGCGGGTTCGAAAATTTTGCCACGCGCGCCGCACCGTCAGGAACAGGACCAGCAAAACCATTCCGGCAGCAACCGCCGCGGACACGATAGCCAGCAGCAAAGCATTATTGATGAGCTGTATAAAATTTCGGAGGATGGGACTCATTCCTTACTCCTTGATCGGCATGCGGGCGCGGATGGACGGAGCGCGACGACAATCGCGACACCATGGAACTCATCTCGAATATCGTTCGCTGCGCTTCGTGGGTTTAGGGAAAAGAAAATGTTTGTGGCGAGGCCGCAAAAAATCCAGTGGAGTGTGCCGAAGCGAAACTTGCGGTTACGAAATTTCCTGAATGGGCAAACCTGAACCCTGAGTTCTCATCGAATTCAAGGATTCAGTTTCGCTGCGATTAAGTGTGAGGTGGAGCTTTTGGGGCGCCGGTGACGCGCGAACCGAAGCCGATGGCCATGGCCGTATCCTTCGGATAGACGACGTCGCGCCCGCGCGAAAGAAAGTGGTCATAAACGGACATGCTGGCTCCGTAGGTCCCAAACGCGGAGGCCAGAGGTCTGGAACGAACCAACGCGGCGATGACGAAACCGACCGCCCGGAAGCCGGAAGCGCCGTTGGCAGCACGTCCGCCCACTTCAAAAACGGATTGCCCCGTGGCGCCGGCATCGGCATCGGGCAACAAGGAAGTCGCCGCCAATGCCAACGAGATGCCGGTGGACAGGTATCTTGTCTTGGGAGTTGTTGCTTGCGCGCCGCCCTCGGAATCCAGGCTCAAATTCTCATCGTTCTTCACTTCCACTCCTTCGAGGCTGGCTTCGACCTGTTGCTCGGTCGACTTCGGCGGCACGATCTGATGGAACACAATGCGAAGCTGGCCGTTGCGGTGCAACCTTCGCGCCGGCTGCACTTGCAGGACGGAGCCCTTCAGCAGCGTGCCTTCGGGAAGCACAAGCTGATCGTTCGTAAACAGCGGTTCGGTCATAACCGCTTCGACCGGGTCGCCCTTTTGCACGACCGCTGAACTCAGCGGCGTCTTCAGCAGCGCGTGGATGACGCTGCCCGCCGCAGGAGCAGTGCCGACCATGTGAACCTTCTCGGGCGTCAATTCCTCCGTTCCGAAGTTCAAGGGGTCGAGGAGTTCCGCGTTGAAGCGGGTTCCTGCGTCGAAATACTGGGGATGGTACGGCAGTTCGGCAAGCACTAGACGTTTCAGCCGGTGCAATTTTCCCGGAGAGGCCACCTGCTGCTTGGCCATTTCCCACTCGCGATTAATTTCCTGCTTTGTTTCGTTGACTTTTGCGGAAGCGAGTTTCCCAGCAGCGTTTCCCTTGCCATTTTTTGGTTCGTTTTTGAGGTCTGTTGCAGTGGCGAATTGCAAAACGCCCTGAGATGTGGGAGAGACCTGGGTGCGGATTGGAACGCGGTGCCCGTCAGGCAACATCAGCGCGTCGAAAGTGATCTGCACGTCGCGGAAAGGCGAGAAATTCGCGTCCAGGGCCGCGAGTGTGCGCCGCATCGCCGAAACCCCGCCGATGAGAGTCACGCTGCCGGTGACTTCGCTGCCTGCCGGCACCACTTGCTTGTCAAAGGCGTAAACAGGTTCGGCGATCCTGCCGCGAATCGGCTGGCCCGCCTTGCGGATGCGCACTTCCTTATCAAGGACGATAGGCAGAGGCGTTCCCGCGGGCACCTCCAGCGAAATCGTCCCGGGCGTTTCGCGAGCGCCCGGCGAAGGAGCCTGTCGATCCGCTTGCGCGAAAATCACGCCGCTGGAAAATAAAATCAGGGCGGCAGCGAACGGGATAGCGCGCATGGGGATGGTCCTTTCCGTGCTTCTCCGAGTGTCACCGCGAATTCGCGCGCGTTTCGGTCAGCCAAGGGGCGTCCTTGGAAACCGTTCGCCGGCAACGCGTCTCTTTAGAGATGCAACGCCTTGGGGCGCTGTTGCATGGGGGCTGGGAGAACTGAGCGTGCGTTGTAGCCAGCAAGTTCTTTCCATGCCAGCGCGGCCATCAGGATACTGCCGCGCAAAATCCCGGTCAATTGCTGGGAGCGGGCGGCGCAGGGACGGCCGTCAGCGGGGCCGGATTGGAAGTTGGACGAAGCGCGAAGTAATTGCGCGCAAACGCGGAGTAAGGAGTTCCTGCGTCCACGATCACGGCCTGCACGGTGTAGCGGCCGGCGGAAAGCGCCGCTAGCGGAAGGCTGAGGCGGAAAGATGCGGTGCGGCTCTTTTCGTCGTATTCCGTGGGCGCGACCATGGGCGTGTCGGACAGCCGCAGCCCGTTGCGGAAAAACACCAGGCCCGCGCGAAGCGAACTTGCATCCGCCTTCTGGGGCACGTAGGCCTGAAAGAAAACATACAGCGTCTGGTCGCCGGTGAAGACGCGCGTCACGCTGGGAATAATTCGCTCGCCTCCTACGTCGAGCGGCGAGGATTTCATTTTGGCGTCCTGGCCGAGCGCCTGCGTCTTGATCTGCGCGGAATTTTGCACCGCTTCCACCTGGCTGGAAAGGAGCAGTGAGCTGACCTGCAGGCGATTAAACTGCGGCGGCGGGATGGAAAGATTTTGCTCGAACGTGCCGATTCGTCCGGACTCGTTTTCGCGCGCCAGGAATTTCAGCTTATATTCGCCCGGCGCGAGAATCATTCCGCCCTGGTAGACCAGCGCGTGCTTCTGGATGTCTTGAAAATGTTCCGTGTCGATTTTTACCGACACGGTGTCACGCAGCGCGCCCACGACGCGATTGGATTTTGCGTCGCGTACTTCAGCCGCGAAATCAAACGCCGTTTCGCGGCTGCCGCGTTTCTGCGCCCATTGCAACGCGCTGGGCGCCAGCTTCGCATCGATCGGCACGAATACCTGGTTGGCGTTCAAGCGGAACTCCGCGGTCTCCACGGCCACCGGCAGCTCGACTTCCGGAGTCTGCGACTGGAACGCTTCCTCGAGTTGACGCTCGCGGTCTTCGGTGGTGAACACGCCGAAATTTTTAGGCGCGTAGTAACCCTCGCGAGCGCGAACGTGGGCGCCGGCGGGGAGCGAATCGATTTTCACGTGCACGCGGCGCCAGGCGCCGTCATTCGCTGCGTTTGTGCTGTAGTAGCCCACTAAGTAATACCCGGACGTATCGTTCTGCACGTTCTGAAACACCTTGCCGAAGTCTCCCACGTCGAAGTAACTGCGGCCCCCGGTATCGCCCGCGAGCGTCGCCAGGGTCTCGCGCGAATCCTCGCGCGCCTGACTCTGGGAAACGACGGTCGCTCCCGTGAACATCGCGTTTCCGCCGGACGCGCCCGTGCTGGCGTCGCCGCCCGGCGTGGCCGTCAACAGCCCGCGTGAATCCACGCTGTAGATCGAGACGTTGGAGCGGTTCGCGGAATTGGTCGCGGCGATAAGTTCCGAGCGATTGTCCTCGCCGGTTTGCGTGATGCCGCTGGTGAATTGAATGATGGATTTCTTTCCGGGAATTCCCTCCAGGACTTCGCACAGCGCTTCGACCGCAGCCAGCTTACGATCGGTGTTGAAGATGTTGAATTCTGTGTCGTCCGCCGTAAAGGCCGCGCCGGTGTCTTCGCTGACGGGGGTTTCCCCATCCGCTGCGGTCGCGGCGTCGGCCAATTGCGCCAGCATTGCATCGTGGCCGGGAACTACGGCGTCCACGGCCTGCTTGAGCAGTTCGCGGTCGTTCGTGAAATTGGCCACAACCTTCAGAGTGTCGCCAAAGGCCACCACCGCGACCAGGTCTGCCGGGGTCATTTGCACCTGCAAATACTTTTGCGCGGCGCGCGTCGAGCGCAGCAGATCGTCGGGTTGCAGCGACGTCAGATCGAAAAACAACACAATCATCCGGTGATCGCGCACCACCGCTTTGATGGCCTCGGGCGACGTTACCGTTCCGAGCGGGACGCTGATCGGCGCCTGGTCCCCGGTTCCTGCGGTTTCGACCCGCTCGATGTCGTTGTATTCGAACGAGGAGATTTTCTGCGGCTTGCCGTCTTCGGTCACGCTGAATTGCTCTTGCTTTAGTCCCTTTACTGGTTTGCCATCGCGATTCGTAATTTGAACATCGATTTCCACCAGGTTGACGGTCGAACGGATGGTCGCCTTGCCGCCGGGCGCGGGCTTGTTCGTCGGCGGCGCGGCCGGACCTTTGCGCGGATTGACGGGCACCGCCTGCGGTTGCGGCGCTTGCGGCGGAGCGGATTGCGCTCCGAGCGGCCCGGCGATCAGAGACGCGGCGGCCAGCGCGGTCAAGATGCGGACCCGGATTGTCTTTTGCCTGCGCATCAGAAATTAAACCTGGTCGTAAATGCCATCGTTCGCATGGACGCGACGCTGGTAATTTGCCCGAAGGTAATCGAATTCAGCACGGTTGACAGTCCGGTATAGTTCGGATGATTGAGCAGGTTCGTAGTGTTCCAAGTGAAGTCCAGGCGACGCAGGCCGTCGCGCCCGAATGGAACCGTCTTGGTGACCCCCGAATTGATGCTGAACGCTCCGGGACCAATCACGGAATTGCGCGGGGCATCGCCGAAGCAGGAAGTAGGAACGCTGAACGCGGCCGTGTTGAACCATTCCGTCACCGTCGGATCGGAAAGCGATGTGTTGCCAGACTGATCGGCGCGCTCGGAATTCGTGCCCGGTATATTCTGGCAGGCTTGATTTTTAGAGAAAACCCGCACCGTATACGGCGTGCCGGAATGTGCCGTGAACGAAGCATTCACCCGCCACTGCCCAAAAACGGCCTTCTGCCAGCCTTTAGTGGCAAAGCGCTGGCGGTCTCCGAACGGCAATTGGTAACTGAAGATGCCGAGAAACTGGTGCGTCATGTTGAAGGATGAAAGCCCGTAATCGCCAAGCGGATTGGCGTTGTTTTGAAGCACGATTTGTGTGCCGCCGCCAATGGTGCTGGCATCGTCGAGCGATTTGGAATAGGTGTAGCGTGCCATGAACATCAGTCCGTGGGACATGCGCTTCTGCAGGCGCACTTGCAGCGCATTGAAGTTGGAGAACGCCCCGCTGGTGTCGTAGGTGAACCCGGCCGCGTTCGCCGTTCCGTTGGTCGCGGAGCTGAATCCTAGAAGCTCATCCAGGTGAATGCCGCGCGTGCCGGTGTACATCAGTTCCAGGAACGTGTTGCGCGCCAGATTGTATTCGATTCCGAAATTCCAGATCATCGCGTAGGGAACCTGATAATTCGGATTTACGCCAGCTGTATTCGTCAGCGTGCCGGGGGGAGCCGTGGACAGGTTGGTCTGAAAGCTCAGAGGCACGGTTGTGGCCCCTTGCTGCGTCAGCGTGCTCGCGGTTGCAAACGGCGGCTGATTGGCCATTTCCGCGGAAAGCGTATTCAGATACGACTGCACGTAAAACATGCTGAACCCGGCCCGAACGGTCATCTGATGCTGGCCGGAAAACCATTTTCCCGGAGGCTGCCAGGCGATGCCCACGCGAGGCGCCCAGTTATTGTAATGGCCGCTAAAGAGCGACGGCGTGGAACCCGCGACGCAATCTCCCGTCGCCACGGGCGTAACGCACTGCACCTGTGTAAATCCGGGGCTTACGGAGAGATTGGCGATGTGCCCGTTGATTTCGGTGGGCGGAGTGAAGGCTTCGTAGCGCACCCCGTAGGTCAGCGTAAATTTGGGGGACACGTGCCAGTCGTCGGTGGCGTAGCCTACAAAGCCCCAGTTGCGGAAGTATGTCGCGGTGTCCCCGAATTGAACCCTTGTGTTTGCCGGATAGCCGAGAAGAAAATCGGCGAAATCGTTTCCGATGCACGGACCGGAGGAAGTAGTGGTCCGGCAATTGACAGGGGAAACGAGCGGAATCCCCGCGGCGGTCAACTGGCTGGTCATCAATCCGGTAAAGGAAAACTGGCCGTTCGGCGTGGGATCGGTGTCGCGATTGATGTCCATCTTGCGAACTTCGCCGCCCACGGTGATGGTGTGCTTCGATTCGATCCAGCGAAGGCTATCAACGTAGCGGTAGGTCTGGCTTCGCGCCAGGTAAAAAATCGGATCGCTGAGTCCCGTAAAATTCGTGAAGCTGATGTTCGGCAAGCCGTAATCGAGGGGATTGGACGAAATTCCGGTGATGCCCAGTTGCGAGGCGATGTCCGTCACATCGGAAAATTCGTTCAGTCCGAGCGTCCGGCTGCGCGAAAAAAACAATTGCGACGTTTGCAGGAACGTCTTGGTCCAGTTCTGCGTCAAATCGATCGATGCCGTCTGCCCGCGCGCGAACATGTTCGATTCGATTCCCGGGAAGCTGCTCAGAGCGTGCGAGGTGGTATTGCTGAGGTTGTAGCTCACCTGCAGGCTAATCTTCGAGGAAATCTGGTGCGTGACGTTGACGTTCACGCGGTTGCTGAGTCCCGGCACATTCGTTTGCAGATGATAGTTGAAACTCTGTCCGGCGACATCCGTCAGCGGAATGTTGGGCAGAGGAATGTAATTCAACAGGTTGATGGACTGCTGGCTGATCATGCTGGTCGGAATGCAGGTGCCGGCCGCGGGCAGCGGCGACCCTGGCGTGGCCTGGTAACAGCCCGCATTGGGCATCAAGGCTCTCGGTCCGTTCAGATTCGATAACGGGTTATAAAGCTGCACATTGTCCGCGCTGAAGTCCCCATTTCTTTCCGCGATCGTCGGCACGGTGGCGAACTGGTCCACGGGAGTTCGCGACCACGCGCCGCCAAAATTGATGTAGAAAAAAGTTTTGTCGCTGCCGTCGTAAATGTGGGGAATTTTCAATGGCCCGCCAATATTCATTCCGGCGGATTCGGTCCAGCTCGAAATTTTCGGCGGATTGGCCTGATACAGGGAATACGGCCGCGCGTTGAGCGAGGAATCTCCAAACGTGTCGTAGAAACTGTAGTGTATGCGATTGATGCGTTGGCGCATGACGCGCTGCGCGCCCCACAGCGCGTCAATCCCTTGCGGGCCTCCCTGCGGTCCGCGCCCGCGCCCGCCTCCGCCGCCACCACGCATGATGAACCTGCCCCCGCCCGGGCCGCCCGGGCCCCCAGGACCCGCGGACGGGGCCTGGCCCGGGATCGCGTTGCCGCCATTTCCAAATGCGCCTTGTGTATCGAGGCCGCCTGGCCCGGGTTCGCCAGGCTGAGGAAAGCCGCCCGTTGGGGACTGGCCCATCGCAACGGTCCCAATCATCTGAACGGCGTCTGCCGAGGCGGCTGAGCCCAACTGGCCGCCGGCCTCGGCAATCGTTTGGTCTTCCGAGTTGGGTTCAGCGGGATTGAGATTCTGGCCGTTCAGTCCTAGCTGCTGAAACGCGCGGCGCCCTCCACCCGGACCATAATTGCCTGGGCCGCCCTGTGGCTGATTGCGGCCGGCCGCGGCGCTCTGGGTCCCATTGCCGCCATTCCCTGCGGCAGGCGATGCCGCTTGGCTTTGATTCGCCGCGGGTGCGGTTGGGTTCGACGCGGTTGGGTTTGATGTGCCAGCTGCGGCTGCGGCCTGTGGGGCGCCGGAAGGCCCGGATTTCGCGGGCTCCTTGACGCCCGGCCCGCCCGCAGCGTTCGCGGCATTCTGGGTAGCCGGAGCAGGCGCGACCGCCGCGAGCGTTCCAACGTCAAGTTTCAGATCCAGCGGCGCCGGCGCGCCGGAAGCCAGATCGATTTCTTTCGTCGCCGGCGCAAAGCCAAGTTGCGATATTTCCACGCGGAAGTGGCCCGCGGGCAGGGCCGGGAATTCAAATTTGCCGCTCTCGTCGGTCCAGGTCACCCATGCCTTTCCAGTGGAGGTTTGAATCACGCGAAGGCTCGCGCCGGGCACCGGCGTGCCGTCTGGAGCATGAACGGCGCCCGCCAGTTGCGAATCCGCGGGTTCATTTTCGCTGGGATTTTCCTGAGCGGCGAGTGGAACTCCAAAAACAACCAGGAACAAGAACAGCCCCGCGAGCAGCACTGCAAGTCTTCTACCCGACAACTTTCACGCCCCTTCGAGTTCCTACCCCTTTGAGTCCCTACGCCTTAGGGTTCCTGCCCCTTAGAGTTCCTAGAAGATACCGTTCTTGCGCGCTCCGGGTTCCAATATTCGCGGCTGGGGAAGCCAATTTCAACCTTTGCGCCCTGCGTGCACTCTTAGACGGGATGATCTCTCAAAGGGTTACCCCGCGTCTGGTGCGCGGCTCCGAGCCGTGCGAAAATGACAACTTGGAGACCAATTGAACCTTTGGCCCGCGATTGCAACGGGTGGCGCGATAGCCGCGGCCGCGGCGGGAATCGCTGCCTGGGGAGCGGTGTCGCCGTCATCGGAGTTGTTCGGCCCGACGGTGCGCCGCACGGCTTCCGGCCGCAAGATCGCGCTCACCTTCGACGATGGCCCTAATCCTGCTGTCACGCCCCGAATTCTCGAATTGTTCGACCGCCACAATGTCCGGGCGACATTTTTTCTGATTGGGAGATTTGCTCGCGCCCGCCCCGATTTGGTGAAGGAAATCTTCGCGCACGGCCATTTGCTCGGAAATCATTCGGACACGCACGCTAACCTGTTTCTGCGGTCGCCGCTCGGCATACGCGAAGAGCTGGCGCGTTGCCAGGACGCGATCGCGGCCGCCATCAAACGCGACCCGCCGCTGTGGATGCGCCCGCCCTACGGTTACCGCAATCCGTTGCTGGACGCTGAAGTTCGCCGCGCGGGCATGCGCGGCGTCGTGATGTGGTCCAAACTGTGCTGGGATTGGAAGCCCCAGCCGCCGCAGCGCGTGATTGAGAGGCTGGCGCGCGTCGCGCGGCCCGACAAGGCCAAGGGCGACATCGTCCTGCTGCACGACGGCGATCACCGCGCTTTGGGCGGCGACCGCCTGCACGTGGCCGCCGCGCTGGAATATTGGCTGCCGCGCTGGCGCGATGCGGGCATGGAATTTGTTACAATCAATTCATCTGACGTAGCGGGTTCGGAGGGCGCGGGCAGCCCTCGCGAATGAGCGCGAGGCTTGACCTCATGCCGCCACCGGGCGCTCTACCCGCGGGCCGCCGGCTCGGAGAGAAAGAGAGCAGGGACATCATGGACGAGCGACAGTTCTACGTCGAAAAGCAGGAGACCAAGACCATTCCTCTCACGTGCCCTGCTTGCCGTAAGGAGGACAACTACCCCATTCGCTGGATCGTGCGCACGAAAAAGACCGAGCTGCCCCGCGGCGCGGGCGAAGAAGACAAGAAGCGTTTCGCGCTGGCCCGTTCCTACATGGTTCGCGTCGATGAACTGGTCGCCTGCCGCAAGTGCCGAAAACGCTTTGAACTCACCGGCCAGAGCGTGGTCCTGGTGACGTCGAACGTGGCCACCCCGGGCTCGGCGGATTTCGATCCCGAAAATTTTGGAAACCGATGATCAGCCAGTAGGACAGGCTTTCAGCCTGTCAGTTTTTGAAGCACTTAAAATCAATTGAGCATTCCAAAATTGCGATCCGCCCTCAGCCGCAAAAGTTAACGCCACAGGCTAAAGCCGATTCGGCTCGACTCAAATTTCCGGATACATCTCAAAGAACGCTTCGACCGATTGCCGCAGCGTCTCCTCGATCTGCTCCTTGCTTCCTTCAATCAGGTGCATCGTCACGCGCCCCGTGCGCCCGTCTTTCAGCGTGACCGCCGCATCGCCCACTTCGCCCAACTCATCCGCGGGAAATAATCGCATGCCGTAAACCAGCGCCAGCTTGGCCATCGTGTCTCCTCGTAAAATCCAAGCTTAAGCTCGGTGGCACAGCGCGTCAAATTGGGATGAGGGCGGTCGGACGCTCCGAATGGCGAAGGAAAAAGGATCGAAAAAAACTTCACCGCTTCGAGGCTGGAGACGCAACGAAGCGGTGAATGATTTTGAACGTTGCCGAAAGCGGTCGCCAATCACTCGTTCCAGAGAATCAGGCGGCCGCATCCGAAAAATCTACAATTTGTCCAAACCCTCGTTCAGCTCGATATACGTTCCCCATGGATCGGTTATAAATGCCAGGGAAATTCCCAGGTCCGGCCGCTTGGTGAAGGGAACGTCAAACTTCACTCCGTTGGCCTCGGCCTTCCTGCAAAACGCCTCGAGTCCGACGATTTCAAATCCGATGTGGTCCAGCATGCGGCCCTTGGTTCCTACCGTCGGCGTGTCCGATTTGGTGAAGGTCAGATTCACGCCGGGCAGGTCCGCAGCGTCGAATTTGCCTCGCATCCCGGGCTTCGCGCCGAACATCTTGGCGTACCAGGATTGCATCTCCAGCACGTTAGAGCTGCCCGCAGTGTCCGCGACGTAGAAATGCACGTGGTGAAATGCGATGGGGACGGTTTGGGTTTTGTCCTCCAGAATCTCGACGCGGAGCAAATGGTCCGGCGTCCAAACAAAACCCTGTCCCGGAACGCCGGTTTCCGTATTCAGTCCGGCGGCCTTCCACCTGGCGATTGCCGCATTCGTGTCCGGCACATGAAACCCGATGTGGCCCACGACCGATCCGACGGTGGGCGTCGTGCCATCGCCTTTGCGCACCAGGATCAGAACTCCGGGAAACTTAAACACTTCGTTCGGTCCCAGTTTTTCAGGGATGCCGCCCATGGCTGTCCAGAACTTCGCGGCGGCCTCTACGTCCGGCACCAGAAAATGAACGTGGCCCATGGATACGCCCTCCGCGTTTGGAGCGTCGACCTGCGCCCAGGAAGCGCGCGCTGGGATCAACATCGCGAAACCCAGTATAAAAATCAATTTTTTCATTCGAATTCTCCTTGTGCCAGCAGGGTTGCGGCGCCTTCGCCATCCGATTCAGGCAGACCCAACCAGGATTAATTACAACATGTCCCAAGCTATTGCCCAAAACAGTAAGTTACGCGCCAAAACATGTCAACAAGAGCTTCTCCACCGGTCCGCCGTCCTCCGGCTGGAATGGCACGCCGACAAGGGCTGGTGTTGATTGCATTGCCTTGCTTCGCGTAGCTCCGACGGGACCGCCTGCCCGTCGAATCGCGGCGCTCGGCGACGCTTCAAGCCGCCCGGCGAGGCGTATAATCCCAGCATCCCTGGCTCGCGAATCCGCATCTCAGCTGGATCGGAGAAAACAGATGAAAATCGGCGTGCCCGTTCTTTTGATGGCTGCGGGATTATGGACAGGCGGAACTCGCGTCGCTGCCCAAATGCCCGCGGGGCCCGAGCAAGCCCCCGCGGAGCAACCTCCGCCGGCACAAGCCGCCGAACCTCCTGCCGCCCAAGCGTCTGCCGTGGCGGCATCCGCTCCAAAGGCCGCCGCGGGAAGATACGTGGTTCCTTCGGGCACGCGTTTGCCCTTGATCCTGCATAACGCTGTATCCACGCGAAATGCCAAGCCGGGAGATCCTGTCTATCTGGAAACCCTTTTTCCGATCGTGATCGACAACCGAATTTTGATTCCCGCGGGATCCTATGTTCAAGGCGAAATTCTGGAAGCCAAACGCCCCGGAAAAGTAAAAGGCACGGGCGAAATCCGCCTGCGCCTGGATTCCATGATTCTACCGAACGGCTACACGGTTGACTTCAATGCCATCCCCACCAACGCCGGTACGGGTGGCGATGAATCGACCGATAAGGAAGGCAACATTCACGGCGACACGGATAAAGCGGGCGACGTTGGAACGGTTGTGAAAACCACCGGAATCGGCGCGGGCGTTGGGGCGATCGCTGCGCAAAGCGCCAAGGGCGCAGGCATCGGCGCAGGCGCCGGGGCAGCGGTGGGACTTGCGACTGTGCTGCTCACCCGCGGACCCGAACTCGAGCTGCCGCGAGGCACTACGGTAGACGTGGTCCTCGATCGCCCCGTGTATCTCGACGCCAGCCGCGCAAATTTCACCGATCCAGGGAGGGCCTCGGCGCTTCCCGGCCCGCCCAACCGCGAGCCCACCCGCAGCCGCTCGCCGCTGTGATTCTTCAGTAGAACAGCCTTCACAGGCCGCCGAAAAAGTCGTCCCATCCGTTTGTCATTCCGTTCACGGAGAACGTTCTCGGTGAACCGAGCGGAGCGAGAAATATTTCTTTCTTTTCCGATAGTTAAACCCAGGAGAGATTCCTCGCTCCGATCGGAATGACAAAATCGAGCCCTTCTTCCCCAGCCTCTTCAGCCTGTTTGGTTTTTGCCGAACAAACCGCGAAACGAAAGCCTAAGAATTCGCAGCTGCGGATTTGGCCGGATGATAATGCCCCGGCACGGCGCGCATGGAAATCGCAACTCGGTTCCACATGTTGATGGTGGTGGCGACCACGGTCAGATCCACGATTTCTTTCTCGCTGAAATATTTCTTCAGCTCTTCGAAGGCCGCGTCCGGCACGTGCGATTCCGATACCCGCGTGATGGCCTCTGTCCACTCCAGCGCGGCCCGCTCGCGGTCGCTGAAAAACGGCGTCTCGCGCCAGGCATCGAGCGCGTAGAGTCGCTGCTCGCTTTCGCCCAGCGCCCGAGCGTCGATCGAATGCATATCGATGCAATAGGCGCAGCCGTTGATCTGCGACGCCCGCATCTTCATCAGGTTCACTAGTCCGCGGTCCAGCCCGCTTTCCGAAATATAATTTTCCAGTCCGAGCATGCTCTTCAAGGCTTCCTGGCCATATTTTGCGTAATCGATTCGAGGCTGCATCGCAGCGCCTGCCTTTCCGTCCGGCTCACTCAAGGAACCGGCGCGTTCGGATTTTATTTCTTCAGCCGTGAAACTCCACCCGATCGAATAGATGCCATGGCCCTGCGCGAGGTTATAGCGGTGGGGATGCGGCAGCGGATTGGTCCGCGCTGACCGCGCGAAAACGAAGCGGGCTGAACGTTTCCCAGTCCAAGCTGGTTCTGCGCTCGGTGATCCATTCGCCGATCAGCTTGGCCGTGATGGGCGTGAGCAGCACTCCGTTGCGGTAGTGCCCGGTGGCGTAGACCAAGCCATCGATTTCCGCGGGGCCCAGGATGGGCAGTTGATCGGGCGTGCCGGGGCGCAGTCCGCACCAGGTCTCAGCGATTTCGGCCTTGGCGAGTTCGGGCGCCAGTTCATTCGCAGCCGAAAGGATTTTCTCCAGGCCGCCGGAGGTCACGCGCTTTTCAAAACCCGCGTTCTCAATGGTGCTGCCCACCACAACCGTTTGCGGGCTTTCCGCTCCCCGCGGCACGAGGTAGCCGTGCTCGGAGCGCAGCACGTGGCGGATGGCCGCGCCCGAATGCCGCAAGGCGGCCATCTGACCGCGCACCGGAAGCGTCGGCGCATACGGCGCGGCTTCGGCAATTTGCGAAGACCAGCAGCCCGCGGCCAGCACCACCACGCCCGCTTGAAAAATTTCTCCGCTCGAGGTTTTCACGCCGGCGCACTTTTTCCCGCGGAGCAGGAGCGAAGTTACTTCGACGCCCGGGCACAGCGCCGCGCCGGCGGAATCGGCGGCGGCCAGCACTCCGGCGGCCAGTGCCCGCGGTTCAACCGAACATTCGTCGGGAAGAAATGCCGCTGCGCGAGCGTCGCGCCCGAGCGCCGGCTCCATTTTGCGGGCCTCGTCCAGCGACAGCGGTTCGCAGGCAAGGCCCAGTCCGTGGTGCAGCGCCACAACCGTGCTCAATTCTCGTTCGGGGTCGCCGTGGCAGATCACTTCCATCGCGCCTCCCGTACGATATCCGGTGCGAATGCCCGATGCGTCTTCCACGGCGTCGATAAATTTCGAATACAGCGCCAGGCTGGCTCGTCCCAACGGAACCAGGGGAATCGCCGCCGGACAATCCGGAGCGGGAGACAACATTCCCGCAGCCGCCCAGGTGGCTTCGTGCATGAGTTCCTGACGGTCCAGCACGGCAACGCGCAGGTTGCGTTGCGCCAACTCAAAGGCGATCGCTCCTCCAATGATGCCCCCGCCCACAATAACGACATCGTATGTTTTCACGACGTTATCTTATCAGCATTGCGCAGCGCAGGCTTCCGCCTCTGTCGTTTGGTCCCTGCAGGGGATCAAACGAAAACAATATCGGCAGAGGCTTCTGCGGATTGATCTCCGGGAGGAGGCTAAAAAGATTTCACGAGTTCGGCCGAAAGCACGCGCGCTTTTTCCGCCAAGTTCTGCGCGCGCACCCAGTCGTCCGCCGTGATCGCTTCATGAGACTGGGTGAGGAATCCCTTTATTTTCTCGACTAGGTCTTTTTGCGGCGCGCTGAGTTGCCTGCCATTGGCCATCTGCAGATTTTGTTCCGCGGTGGCGATGTTTGCGGTGGTGTTTGTTTTCGTCGCTTCGAGGTCGCGGGCCGAGAGTTGCGGAGAAATCTGCGGCGCAGCCGGCTTTGCGGGCGTCGACTCGGCTGTTTCGGGCGGCGCCGGGCGTCGCGGCGCCGGTGGACGTTTGCCCGGCGCCGGCGGCGGCGCGGGAGACGGAACTTCCGGCGCAGGTTCCGCCGTGGTGGTCACCGGCGGCGGAGGCTCAGGTACGGGCATCGGCGAAGTTACTTCCGGCGGCGGCGTGCTGACGGACGGCGGAGCGGCGCGCACGATGTGCTTGCTGGCGCACCCCACCAAGGTCGCGGACGCCGCACAAAGCAGCGCGAGAAGCTGGATTTTCCGCATCAGAGACTCCTCGCCACAGCGGCGCCCGGGTCCCTCGGGCGGGAAAGTGCGGATTCCATCGAATGAGCCAGCGGCAAGTCGATTCTGAACGTGGTGCCGCGTCCAACCTCGGACTCGAATTCTATGGAACCGTTGTGCAGTTGTACAGTTCGGAATGTGCTGGCCAGTCCGATCCCGCTCCCGCCGGGGCGCGTGGTGAAGAAAAGCTGGAAGATGCGCTGGCGGTGCTGCGGAGCGATGCCGCGGCCGGTGTCGCGAATTTCGATTTCGGCCAGCTCTCCCCGCCGAGCCAGGGAAACGAAGATCTGTCCTCCGGCGGGCGTGGCTTCCAGAGCATTAACCAGTAAGTTAATAAATGCCTGCCGCAGCAGAAGCTTGTCCACCAGGACGTTCGGCACGTCGTGGTCCAGGCGGGCATCGACTTTGATATTGGCCTTGTTGAATTCGGGCCCCTCGACGGCCAGCACTTCCTCCAGAATTCCCTTCAGACTCGATTCTTCCTGGTGCATCTCCGGCGGGCGCGTGAAATCCAGGAAACGTTTCACGACGCTGTCCAGCCGGTCGATTTCGCTGTCCAGAACGCGCACGGCCTGCAGCGGCATCCCCTCCACGTCGGGCAGGCTCGCCTTCAGATTTTCCAGCCAGATGCGCATGGAATTCAGCGGATTTTTCACTTCATGGGCCACGCCGGCGGTGATTCGTCCGAGGTTGGCGAGACGTTCGGATACCTGCAGTTGCGTCCTGATTCGCTCCCGCGATTCCAGATCCTTGAATTTCACGAGCGTGCCCATACGCGCGTCGCCATCTCCGATCACTTCGACGCTCACGCCCACTCGTCGAGCCGGACTGTCGGTGCCCGACAGAACCACTTCGGCCGATCCTACCGGTTCGAATTCGCCATTCTGCAGCTTGATCGCTTCCCGGACAGGATGATCGGGTGGAAAAATGTCTTCCGCGCGCCGCCCCAGAAGCTGGTCCGACGGCGTGGAGAGGAATCGCTCGACGGCCGGACTGACCATGACTGCGCGGCCATCGACGGAGAACAACAGCAGGCCGTCATCCAAGCCGCCAAGAACCTGGTCGATGTTTTCCCGCAAATTGCTGAAAATTTCCCGCACCCCGCGCAGTTGCATCCCGATCTGGCTGATTTTCGTGCTGACCTGCCCGAATTCATCCTCGCGATCGAGGGGCTTCTGGTCGAATTCGCCCTTAGCGATGCGGTCCAGTTGAGCGGTGATGCGTTTCAAGGGAGCAAGCGAAATGCTGCTGACAATTGCCGCCAGCAATACAGAGACAATGACCGAAGCCAGCGCCAGCAGCGCCGCCGAGCGCAACGCCGGCATGATACTTGCCCGCAACAGGCCGGTCTGCACCGCAACACGAACGGCTCCGAACGGAATCTGGTGTCCGATCGGGCCCAGTTGGAACGGATAAGTCACCTCGTAGGCGCGCAGGGGCGGCCCGTACAGCAGGCCATAAAGCACTTTCAGCTGGTTCACGAATCCGTTGGAAACCAGTTGCTGGATCCCGGCCCGCACGGGCATGGGCTTGCCGCGCAGAGACTTGTCGCTGGAGATCAGCACCGTGCCGTTGGCATCGGAGATGGATACTTCATAGATCAGCGGCGAATAGCCCAGTTGGGCGTCGATGGACGACGCCAGCGGTTCGCTCTCGTCGAAGGCCCGCTGAGCGTAGGCGCGCAGATCCTCGGGACTATTCGAAGCGGGTGATTGCCCCCTCTTGGCCGCTTCGGTCAGGGCGTTGTTGGCCTCAAAAAAAACCTGCTTGGAAACCAGCTGGGCGCGCTCCTGCGCCTGGCGGATCACTTGCCGCGAAAGATTCATCACGTAGAGCGTTGAATTCACGCCCACGACGGCCAGCACCAGCAGCGCTGTGGTCAGCGTAATCTTCGTTTTCAGGCGAAGTTGCATGAGTTGCCTTCCCGCCTTATTTCGAGGGAGCTTTTGCGGCCTCGTATTCTTTCAGTTTGTTATGCAGGGTTTTCAGGCTGATCCCGAGCAGTTCCGCGGCGCGTGTCTTGTTGTTGGTGGAAGCCAGCGTTTGCAGAATCAGTTCGCGCTCGGCCGCTTCCACAGTGGTGCCCAGCGGAAAGCGCAGCGAAGCCAGATCGGATGCCGCCGCCGCGGGCGCGTGGCCGAAATCCGCCGGCAAACTTGCGCGCCCGATCAAATCGCGGTCGGAGACGATGGCGGCGCGTTCCAGCACATTGCGAAGCTCGCGCACGTTGCCCGGCCATGAATAACTCGCAAACAGTTCGATCACTTCCGGATTCACGCCCCGGACCTGGCGCCCGTGTTTGGCATTGATGTCGCGCAAAATATGTTCCACCAGAAGCGGGATGTCTTCTTTACGATCGCGCAGCGGCGGCAGATGAATGTGGAATACATTCAGGCGGAAATAAAGATCCTGGCGTAGCTCGCCCTTGGCCACGGCCTGTTCCGGCTCTTTATTCGTCGCGGCGAGCACGCGCACGTCCACCGGCGTTTCCACTTTGCTGCCCAGGCGCCGCACCTTGTGATCCTCGAGCACGCGAAGCAATTTCGCCTGCGTCGGCGCAGGCATCTCGCCGATTTCGTCGAGCAGCAGCGTGCCGCCGTCGGCCAGCTCAAAACAACCGAGGCGCCGTTCGGCCGCGCCCGTAAAAGCCCCGCGCTCGTGCCCGAAAATTTCGCTTTCCATCAGCGATTCCGGAATTGCCGAACAGTTGATGGCGATAAAGGGGCGATCGGTGCGAGGCGACAGACGGTGAATCGTGCGCGCCAGAATCTCCTTGCCCGATCCGGTTTCGCCGGTGATCAGTACGGAAGCTGACGACGGCGCCACTTGCTCGACGAGACGCATCACCTCTTGCATGGTCTTCGACTGCCCAACTAAATCGCCCAGCTTCCCGGATTCGCGCAGTTGCCGGGTGAGCGCCGCAACCTGCTTGCGGTCGCGAACGCGGCCCAGGGCCCGGTCCAGCAGCACGTGCAGGACCGCGCCCTTCAGCGGCTTCTCGATATACCAAAACGCGCCCGCTTCAATCGCTGCCACGATGCGATCTTCGCTGCCCTTGCCGGTGATTACGATGGCCGGAACCGTTTGCAATTCCTCGCTGAGCCGCGCCAGAAGATCAAGTCCATTCATTCCCGGCAGCTCCACGTCGGCAATCAGCACCGCGGGGGCAAACTCGGAAAATCTTGCCAGGGCGTCCTCTGCGCTGCCCACGCCCAGTACTTCAAATCCCCACCGGCGTAAGCAGCGCTTCGTAACCGAGACGCGCGTTTTCCTCGTCCTCGACTATCAGGATGCGGTCAGGCGAAGGTTTCGTCGTTTCAAATCGGGTCGCGTCAGCCATTCAGTTTGCGAGCGGTGCCTCGGACCTAGGGGTGCCGCCTCACTTTGAATCTATCAGTACCGCCCCAATAATGCCAAGCTGAGATGCGCGGTGCACGCTCCCTAGCGGCAACACCCGTCATTCCAAGCCACAACTGCCGCGTTCGAGGAAGCGAAGGGGTTGCCGACGGTGAAAGCCGGCACAAAAGTCTTGCTGTGAACACGCATGAAGCACAGCAGAATCGGAAGCCGCAAATTCTTGCCGCCGCGCCGTGATACCGGGGTAGTATTCTGTCGCGTTACATTCGCCACAAACAGGAAGCAAAATCGGCGGGAATTAAAATGGGCAGGCCGTCGACTCCCAGGCCCTCCCGGAGGTTCGAACTTCTGCAAGGAGGATCAATGCGAAATCGAACAATCGTGCTCGCGCTTCTCGTGACAGCCGTCAGCGGCTTTGCGGGCGGGGCGCTTTTCGAAAGCAAAATCCAACACGTGCAGGCGCAGACTGGGTCGAGCTTCCGCTTTCCCTGCGGTTTCGGGACAAAAGGGTGGCGAAGATATTACCGGCCCGTACGAGCCCGTGCTGGATTGGCCGAAACCTCTCACTTCATTGCCCGGCCATGAAAATTGGACCTGGGGTGCGGTGGAAGGAATTTACGCGGAAAGTCCCAATCGCGTGTTCATCGCGCAGCGCGGCGAATTGCCGGCGCTGAAGCGGCCGGCAAACACGCCGGTTCCAGCGTTCGGCCCGAGCCTGTCGTTCCCCACCGCCGAAGTCCCCTTCCGCAACGCGTCGCAGGGGCCGGTGGCCAGCCTGCCCGGCGGAGGCGCTCCGGGCGACCGTCCGGAGGATGCCGATAAAAAATGGAGCGGGAAGAAGGGTGTGGACGCGCGCTGGGAACATGCGCTGGTTGTGGTGGATGCCAACGGAAACATCTCCGAGGACTGGACCAAGTGGGACAACTTTTTCGAGCGGCCGCACGCCGTATACATCAATCCGTATGACCCGCAGAAAAATGTCTGGGTCGTAGACGACTATAAAGAAGCGGTCTTCAAGTTCAGCCACGACGGAAAGCAGTTGCTGCAGACCATCGGCACCATCGACCAATCCGGCGCCGACGACACGCATTTTAATCGCCCGACGTTTCTGACCTGGTTGCCCGACAGCACCATGTTCGTGTCGGATGGTTATAACGGCACACGCGTCGCGAAGTTCGATAAAAATGGAAAGTTCCTGCTGGCCTGGGGAGAAAAAGGCGTCCCGCCGAATGAGACGCGCCCCGGATATTTCAATGTCGTTCACGGAATCGCCGCGGACCCGGTCACGCACCGCGTGTACGTTGTCGATCGCAGCAATCACCGCATTCAGGTGTTCGACGAGAACGGAAAATTCGTGGACCAGTGGCCCGTGGACAAATATTCGTCCATCAATTTTCTGTACCTGTCCGCCGATCGCAAGCTGTGGGCCGCGGATGACCGAAATTCAAAAATTCTGCAGTATGACCTGGAGGGACATTTGCTCTACGCATGGGGCACGTTGGCTGAGTGGCCCGGAGGCCTTTTCAACACCCACGGAATGAGCGTCGATCAGGAAGGAAATTTCTACGTCGCCGAAGTCGGCAACGGCCGCGCGCAAAAATTCCGCCCGCGCCCCGGCGCCAATCCAGCCCTGCTCGTAGGCAAGCCCGTTTACGCGGCATGGAAATAGCACAGTAGCGCAGGCTTTCAGCCTGTGGTTTTTCCATCCCGAGTGCCGAGCGCTCCAAGGTTCCCAGCGCCAGATGCTGCAATACGGATTCGGAGCAGAGCGGGAGGACCAACGCGAGCGTGACGGACTCGTCCTTAATCTTAATAAGGATTAAAAATACAACGGCCGGTCGAGCACGAGTTCGAGCTTCGTGCCTTTTGGCAAATCGATCTCCTGCCCAATTCCCGAGGACGCCAGGAATCCAGCCACGCCACCGGCAGCCGCGCCGACGGCAGTTGCTTCAGCGTTGTGACTGGAAGCGCCCGCCGCGCTGCCCATCGCGGCGGCCTCAGCCGTGGCCTCCAGTACTTCGTTTCGACCGCCGCTCCGCGCTTCGATTTCTCCTTCTTTGCTCTGGCCTTGCCGCACGCTGAATTCGCCGGGAACGCTGGAAACCTCGGCCACGATCGGAAGGGTGCCGCGGCCGGTATCGATTTCGTCAAAGGTCAGCCACAGGCGCGCGTGTCCCGTCAGGCTACCCGGCTCGATCCGGCTGATGTGCCCGACGATTCTGGCACCCGCGGGAAGCAGGTAGCCTCGGTAGGATTGCAGGGGCTCAAGCGTTCTCACCGCAAATCGTTTGCTAACCTTGTCCTTGCCCGTGTTCATCTCCTGATCGAGGCGTACAAGAAAATGGGTTCCATCCTGAACCCAATCGGGCGTCCGCGAGGTGGCTGAGCCTGCGTTCTGGCCAGCCGCAGTGCGCGTGAAGCACACGAAAATTCCGCATAGAAACAAAACTGCCGCAGCACCAGTTACCCGAAACGGGAAATCTTTAAGCATCGCCGAATCCCCTGTAGTAGCACAGCTGTAGTAGCACAGACTTCAGCCTGCGGCATTTTGCCATTTTGAGAAACACGCGAGCCGGGGCATGTCCTACTCAGATGGCAATCGTGCTTTCGGGGTGGCCTGGAGAGAGCCGGGTCCTTTTGAGGCGTTCTCTACCGGATAAATGGGAGAAAAAAAACGACCTCCGCCAATATATAATACCCGCCTCTCGCGCTCCGAATGCTTGAAGTGGCAAGGGGGATCGGCGCCGCAAGAACTTTTGCCGGGGAGTGAAATCATACCAATGGTCCGATACTCAGGGCCATTCTGTGTCATTTTTATCTTTATAATTTTGGAGGCAATATTCAATGTTGCGACCGATCCTACGCGGTGTGGTGCTGTTGCTGTTGTGTTTTGTAATGGTTCCGGCCGCCTTTCCGAAGACTCCGGCGGACAACACCGATAAGGCCCTGAAGAAAGCGGACGACACAGCATCCGCTAGGTCTTCCGCCGCCGATGCTTCTTCGGGTACGGCGAATGCCACCGATTCCTCGACGCCTGATCCAACTTCCGCCGTCGCTCCCGCTGCGCCGGCGCAAAACGCGCCGAGCCAGAAAAAAGACGCCAACAATTACCAGCCGGCTCCGAAATTTACGCCCATGCTGGCCACGACCGGAACCATTGGGCTCTTCACACTGGAGACGGCCGACACGCTTCCAAAGGGCGGCTTTGCATTTTCTGGCTTCGGAAATAAATTCGGCCGCATGCCGGGAAGCGTGACCATTCTGGAGTTTGGGGCCGATCTCAGCTACGGGATCACCGACAATTTGAATGTATACGCCGGCTTCGATCCTTACGGGCACGTGCATGTCGGATGCCCCGGTCAGTTGAGCCTGCGGTCGATTCCTTTATCCGGTACCTGCGCCCCGCTGGCTTTTGGCATCCCGGTGTCCGATTCGTTTTTCCCGGCGGTGGCCGGCAGCGCTCCGGGATATGTGGAGGACTATCCGTTTGCTTCGAATAATAACGGCGGCATTGGAGACGTCACGCTGGGCCTGAAGTATGCGTTCTTGTCCGAGCGGCAAGGCGCGCCTTTCAGTTTTTCGGTGCGCAACGACCTGGTGATTTCAAGCCGGACGGATGTCAACAAGCTTCTGGCCAACGGAACGCAGTCCAGCCCGCTGAGCGACATGGTTTCTCTCGCTGCGAGCAAGCAATGGAGCAACATCGCTACCGCAACGTTTAATTTCGGATACATGTTCGTTCGCGCCCCACGCGATAGCCAGAGCAATAATCTCTTCGACATGCCGGATCAGCTGCGGACCGGTGTCGGATTCCTCTTTTTCCCCGAAAGCCGCTTCCAGCCGATGATGGAGTACAACGGTGTAGTCTTTGTCCGCGCTCCCAACACCCCGCCGGATAACTCGTTTGGGGCCCGCGATCCGGTCGACGGAATTTGGGGCTTGCGCATGTATCCCTGGAAGCATCTGGGGATCGACATCGGCTACCGCTACATGCTCAACCTCAGAGACCTCAACGATCGCCACGGATTTGTTATAAAAGTGGGTACCGCTTACTGGCCCGAGAAGGCGCCTCCGGTGAACCATCCGCCGACCATTTCCTGCACCGAGGAGAAGACTTCGGTGTATGTGGGCTCGGGCGACGCGGTTCCGATCCACTGCATGGCTTCGGATCCCGATAACGACCCGCTGACGTATACGTGGTCGTCGACCGGCGGCAAAGTGGACGGCAGCGGAGCGGATGTTCGCTGGCTTTCGGCCGGGACGGCGGTCGGGACGTACACCATCACTGCGAAAGTGGACGATGGCCGCGGCGGCTCGGCAAGCTCCAATCTAGTCATCGGCGTCGAGACCAAGCCCAACCATCCTCCCACCATCACTTGCTCGGCGGACCGAACCTCGGTCCTTTCCGGGGAGAAGGTTCACATTACGACCAACGCCAGCGATCCGGACGGCGACCGTCTCACATACACCTGGCGCGCCAATGGCGGACAGGTCGTCGGGAGCGGGTCCGCGGTGGACTTCGATACTACCGGCCTTGCGCCGGGGACTTACACGGTAACGGTGCGCGTGGACGACGGCCGCGGCGGGGCTGCGGACTGCTTTTCGACCGTGGATGTGAAACCCGTGCCACCGCCGCCGCAAGCCAGCAAGATCAGCGACTGCGCGTTCGGCGAGCCGCTCAGCACCCGCATTGACAACGTTTGCAAACGCATCCTCGATGACGTGGCGCTGCGCTTGCAGAATGAGCCACGCAGCAGCGCCGTAATCATCGGCTATTCCGATCTCAAAGAGCGCCGGCCCGAGAAGATCGCCGGCGAACGCGCCACAAATGCGGTGAAGTATCTGGGCGAAAGGGGCATTGACCCCTCGCGGGTTACCACCCGGACCGGTAGCGGGCAGGCTGGTGCGACCGACAATCGGCGTATCGACGTGATTTGGGTGCCGGAAGGCGCGACCTACTAGCGCCTGCGAGGCACTTCTCCAGGGGCACGCGTGCCGTGCCCCTGCGATTCTCGTGGCGCAACTCAACGAGCCGGAGTATTTCAGTTGGGCCTGAGGGGCTGGTCCGGCAGATCCTGCTGGTGAGACGGATCCGCGGTGGTCACTCCATTGGGAAGCCTCCGCATGACGATCGAATATTCCAGCGCGGATTCCTTGCGCGTCGCCTTCACCGTCTGGGGCGCTTGGACGATGACGTACCTGCCGGGAGCGGTGAATTCTTCGAACGCGATCTTCAGGCTCACTTCACCGGGCTTCTTCATCCGCACCATGAAATTTCCGTCGGAATCCGTAATGGCCAGTTCGGAGCCGATTTTTAGGGCTGCGCCGGGAATGGGCTCTCCCTCGGGATCAAGAACTTCGCCGCGCACCATGTATTGAAAGAAGGCGCCGGAAAATGACGTTCCCGGAGATGTATTTTTCATTCCGCGGTACTCGTAAGTGGACCCGTAGGCGGTGTAAAGCACCTGGCCGAGCGGCGTGACGTCCGTATCCATGTTGAACTGCACGCCGTGCGGAAGCTGGAAGTGCAAACCCAGCACCATGACCTGTTTGAATTGTCCGGCGGCATTCGGTACGAAGGGAAGAAACAAGGTCTGGTAGTCGACGCTCACGGTGGCGAAATTGGAAATGAAGTTGCCGCCAAAGTCGACGGTTGTCTGTCCGTTGTTCCGCGAGATCACCTGGTTGATGCTGAAACGCGAGTTCAATATTTCCCGCAGCGTTCCCAGGACCGACTGCGTAGGCGCATCCTTCGAATAGCTGCCGCGCAGGAAGTCCACGCCAGCCTCGAAGTGTCGGGTCACCATGCGGCGCACGCTCAGATCCAGCGCGGAAGAGTTTCCGACCGTCGTGGCGGACTTGAATAAGGATCCCGACAACTCGAATCCGGCGAGCGCGGCGCCCGCGGAGAAGCCTTCGACCATGGCCCGTTCGTACTGATTGGGCGAAAACGACGAAAGATAGTTGTTGCGGCTGATGACGATCCGGATGTTGCTTGCCGGCCGCAATTCAAGACGCACATTTTCCCGGTCGTTTTCGGCGAGTTGCGGCGTCGCCACCAGCACACGTTGAAAGTTGGGGCCGGATAGCGCGTAGCTCGCGTCCAGCAGCACCCAGCGCTTGTCCATTGAGAAGCTGGAAGAGCCGTACGGCTGGTTGTTTCCGATGCCCGCGGCCAGTGCCATTTTGATGTCTTTCCGCGCGGCCCACTCAATCGCCTGGATGGAGGTTTGCCGGTCGGAAATAACATTGCGCGAGAAAAACCGCAGGGTCGGCGAAAGCTGTTTTTCGTAGAAAATCGCGCCGGAGGGCGTATCGCTTCTCGCGATGGTGAGAAACGGCGCGAAATATCCCTGCGTTGTGGCTCCGGCGAAGACGAAGAGGCGGGAGTCGCCCACATTCCGCGTGAGGCTCGCACCGCGGCCCAGGAAATAAAAAGACCGGTCGAAGATATCCGTGGGCAGCACAAACGGGATCTGCTGGTCCCCCGCGCCGAGGATCAAGCCCCTGAAGGGCCGCGAGAGGAAGAATCCCAAGCTTGGACGGCCAAGATAGCCGAGGTCGATTCTGGCCGTGTAATCGTCGGCGCGAATCTCGAGCGATCCGCCTTCCGCATTCAGCAGCGAGGACGATCCCCCGGTCAGCTGAAAAACCTGTGCGGCAGCCGGACGCGGCCAGTTGAAGAGCATCGCAAGCGCAGCGGCGGCCGCCATTCGCAGAACGGTTGAAAAGATCTTCGCAGCGCCAGGCCGCCGTGGTGCGGATTCATTCATTGGTTGAGCGTCGCGTCTTTGAGGCTGGATTCAACCTTGAAATGCGGAAATTTCAGCACAATTTGTTCGGGAACTCCGGACTGGTCCCAGTCCACCTCGATTTCGCGGTGCTGGCCTGGAAACAGCGGAAAGCCTCCGAAGGTCTGTTTGCCCGAACTGGACACAATTTCCACTTCCTGAACGCGGCTGAACTCGCCGCTGTGATTCTCTACTTCGGCGGTAATCAGGCGTTTGTCACCCTTGCGGGCGATTTCCGCGCGGTTCCACGAGATTTGGGATTGATCCAGGGATTTATGGCCGAGCAAGTACACGGTGTGGGGCAATTCGAGCGCCAGCTTCAAACCGCTGGGCGTGGTGGGGCCGGTGACCGTGGCGTAGATGCAAAACCAGTTCGGAAAAGTTTCCGTGGTCGCTTTGTAAAAAACATAATACGTTTGCTTGGGCCCGAGCCGAAAGCTGGTGGAGGAAAGTTCGACGTGCAACCCGGGATCGAGCTTGCGAAACGTGGCCTTACCCGTGGAATCGACCGAGAAACTGTGCGCTTCCACGACCACGGTGATCGGAATGTCGCCGTCGTTGTAAAGCTGAAAGCGGCCGTTCGCCTTATCCTGGTATTCGACGATGACAGGAGAGATTGTTTGGGCCGGAGCCAGCCGCGCAAAAAGGAATAAGCAAACTACCGCCAAGAAAATGCGTTTCACGTTTCCCCCCAGAGATATTTTTTTGGTGCCCGGTCCGAAGTTTCTGGCCGTTCTCGCGCTAGTTAGCTTGCGCTTGGATGTGCAACACGCCGGTGTAAGTTGCGGCCGGCAGGTTCAGCCCGGTCGTATCGATCCGCAAGTTCAGCGTATCCGTCCGCGTTCCCGGATTCGTAAACAGAATGAAAAAAAACTGGTTAAAGAGAGTGATGCTGCTTCCGGCGGCCAGCGGACTGGCGCCCGTAAAGGCGGTGAAGGCTCCCCCGTTCAAACTCCCGGACACGCTTGCGGAGGGAATGTTGTCGCTGGCCCCGTCCGTCAAGGCCGCCGCGGGGCTCGTAAAGTAAGCGTACTCGGCGATATTGCCGAAGATTAGCGGCAGCCGCCAACTGGTGATGATCGTTACTGGTGCGCTCCCGGTCGCGGCGCCATTGCGGACCAAGTTAAAGTTTACGAGACCCGGCGCCGCGGTAATCGTGATGCCGCTATTCAGTGTTGCATTTAGACTCACGGCTGCGGGGTTGGTTTTGAGTTGAGCGGCGGCCCTCGGTGCGGCAAAAGCAAGCGCCATAACCAGCCATGCGAGCACGAGTCCGCAGCGTCCCGAGAGTCTCGGTATCGGCGCGTACGCTCCACTGCATTCGATGCCCATTTACAGCGCCTGCGCCTGAATATTCAACACTCCCGTATAGCTCGCGGCGGGCAACGCCAGTCCGACGGTGCTGATTCTCAAATTCACGGTATCCGAGTGATTGGCGGACCGGTTGTTGCCTAGGATTTTTGTCGAAGACAACGTGATGCTGCTTCCGGCGGCGAATGGACTTGCACCCGTGAAGGCTACGAAGGCCCCTCCGTTGACGCTGCCGGACACGTTCGATGACGGAATGTTGTCGCCACCGCCGTCGGCCAAGGCTGCCGTGGCGCTTATGAAGTAGGCGTAGGTGGTGACGGCGCCGACATTCGGGCGCAACGTCCAACTGGTGTTTACGGTGATCGCCGAACTACCCGTGGCGGTACCGCTCGCCGGAAGTGTGAAATTCACCAGGCCGGGTGAAGCGTTCACGCTAAGAGACGTCGCCAAATTGGCGTTAAGGCTGACGCCAGTGCTCGTGGAATTCTGTTGGGCTCCGGCCGGCGATGCCGCGACCAACGCTCCCACGGCGCCCAGCGCCAATACAAGAATACGCAGAAAGATACGGACGGCATCCCCCGCCGGTTTGCCTGCCAGTCTGGACATCATGCCAACGTTTCTCCTTCCCGTTCAACAGCCCAGCCCTTGCTATCGCGCTGAAGACGAACAACGATCTTCACAAGGCGACGAAAAGCGGTTCGGAAGCCACACCGCATCCGAACCGCAACTCCCGCCATGGTTCAGCCGGAATACCGAAATCGCCGGCCCGTTGCCTTGGATTTAGATTGCTTGCGCTTCTATGTTGAGCACTCCCGTGTAGGTTGCTGCCGGCAACGCCAAACCGGTCGTGTCGATCGTCAGGGCAATCGTGTCCGGGCCATGGCTGGAGTTGAACGTGCCCGCTCCGCCGATCGCTGACGTGAAGACGGTCATGCCGTTCGCTCCGAATGGCGTGGCGCTGGTAAAGGGAGCCGCAGCGGTGCCGTTAACGCTTCCGGTGACCTTGGAAGTTGGGATGTTGTCGCCCGCGCCGTCGTTCAGCGCGTTCGCGCTCGTGAAATAGGCGTAGAGCTTCACGCTGGTGCGGGTCTTGCCCAGTGCCCACGCGGTTGTAATACTGACCGGAGCGCTGCCACTCGCGGGGCCGTTGGCTGCCAGGGTGAAGTTCACCGTCGCCGGTCCTGCGGAAACGGTCAGGGATTCCGCCAAAACGGCGTTCAAGTTCACCGTGGCGTTATTCGAGTTGAGCTGTGCATGCGAGACTTGGCTCATAGTGAGCACCAGTGCCAAAGCGCCCAGAATCAGCCGTGCCTTCTTTAATGCCTTCATGAAGTTTCCACCTTTTAGATTGAGAGGGAAAACCTGACCCTCAGGATTTCGAACACAAGCCCTGCTCACGCGCAGGTGCTCGGCTCGCAGCAACAGTTTTAGCCGGGAACTTTAATTAGGCGGCTGGTACGTCCGTACTAGTTCAGACCAAAACGCTATTGTAGCGACGTTCCAGTATGCAGGAATAAAAGTTCAGCGAAGTTCACTGAACGTCAGAGGTATGTAGGCTCTGATTACGAACTCACGATACACCTTGCTCTTCTGGGATCCGGCGCGTCGCTAGCCGTGGCACAAGCTTTAATGGATTGGTTCGAATCTTCGGGTTTGCGGCGCGAGACGGCGCGCCAGCCTTGCAGGCATTCTCGCCGGTCACGCCCCGACCAACCGCTTTATAATGGGCAGGTATGCGCTGGGGGCACGAAAACAAATATTCCGCCGCGAGTAAGCCCGCCGTGATTAAGCCGGTCCTCATCGTTTTTCTGCTGCTGGCGGCCACTGTATCGCGGGCCCAAACCTGGCAGCCGCTTGGTCCAGCGGGAGGCGATGTTCGCGTCCTTGCCGCCGACCCTGCGCGGCCTGCCCGCATCTTTCTTGGGACGGCGGACGGTCACATTTTCGGTTCCCAGGATGCCGGCGCGCAGTGGGCGCTGCTGGGGCGCGCCAGTTCCAGGCTTGACACGGTAATCACGGCCATCGTCGTGGATCCGCGGAACGAGAGCGTTCTGTTCGCGTCTTCCTGGACGCGGGACGCGGCCGAAGGCGGCGGCGTGTTCCGCAGCGCCGACGGTGGCCGAACTTGGACTCCTGCGGGCCTTGCGGGCTTGGCCGTGCGCGCGCTGGCCATCGCTCCTTCCGATCCTGACGTGCTCGTCGCGGGCACGGTGGACGGGGTCTACCGTTCGCGCGACGCCTCCCGGTCGTGGGAACGCATTTCTCCCGAACACGATGAGCGATTGCGCAACCTCGATTCCCTGGCCATCGATCGGCGCGATCCCCAAACTATTTATGCGGGCACGTTTCATCTTCCCTGGAAGACCGCTGATGGAGGGCGCACCTGGCGTCCGATTCACGCGGGAATGATTGATGACTCAGACGTCATGAGTCTTCTGATCGACGAAGAGGACCCGCAGCGAATTTACGCCAGTTCCTGTTCGGGCATCTATCGCAGCGACGACCGTGCCGCGCAGTGGCGGAAGATCCAGGGTGTTCCGTATACCGCCCGCCGCACCTACGCCATCGCTCAGGACCCCAGTCGGCCGGGAAGCGTGTACGCGGCAACGTCGGAAGGACTGTGGAAGACGGCTGACGAAGGTATGACTTGGCGGCGCATCACGCCTGAGTCGTGGGTGGTTAACACCGTGGTGATTGCCGGCGACACCCCTGGACATGTCTTGATCGGCACCGACGAATGGGGCGTTCTCTCAAGCGACGATGGCGGAGAACACTTCAGGGATTCCAACGCGGGTTTCAATCACCGGCAGATTCTGGCGCTCGGAATCGACCCGAAACGCCCCGGCCGGCTGCTTGCTGTGCTGGCGCACGCGCCCGAGCCCATCCTGGCAACGGACGATGGCGGCCGGACATGGTCCGCGGTCGGGCCGGGACTCCCGGTTGAAGGGTCGGTTGAACAGTCGAATGAGCAGTCAATTGAACAGGTACAGCGCGTGTATGCCGCTCCCGATGGCGACTGGTGGGCTTCGCTCGCGCGGGGAGGCCTGCTGCGCTACGACGCCGGGGAGAATGCCTGGATTCAGGTAGGAATGGTTACCGGCGACCCGGCACAGGTGGAAGGGACGGGTGACGGGTTTGCAGATACCAGTGCACGGCACGCTGTGTCCGTGGGGGCTCCGCGTGCCCGTCGCCGTTCCGCGGACGGCAAGCCTGCGCATGGCCAGCGGCAGCTGCGGGAGGTGGTCGCGGACATGGCCTTTAGTTCAAACGAGTGGTATGCGGCAACTAGCCGCGGCTTGCTGGTGTCAACCGACAAGGGCGCGAATTGGGCGTGGAATCCCGTCGGGTCGCTGGCGTCGCCGCCGGTGCAATCCGTGCGCGTTACCTCCGACGGTGCGCGCATCAGGCTGGTTTCGGCGGGAGGTCTCATCTTTACCGATGACAGCGGGAACTCTTGGACTTGGCACGATTTACCGTTGGAGTCCGGCGGCGCTCTCACTTTGGATGCCTCGACCGGTGACCCGGACACGCTGATCGCAATCGCTCGTAAAGGGTTGTACATTTCGCGCGATGCGGGCAACACGTGGCAGCAGGCCGCTGCCGGCTTGCCGTCTGCCCCAGTGCGCGATTTTGCCGCGGCCGGCGAAATGTTTGTGGCTAGCTTGCGCGCCGGCGGGCTGTACGTCTCCATGGATTTCGGAAGGACCTGGGTCCGCGTCGGGGGCGCGCCGGCCAACGGAGTTTTTGAGGCTGTCGCACCTGCCGGGGACTCCGGCGCGATTTTCGCGGCCTCTGCCACCGAGGGACTGTACCGGCTGCAATGGCCGCGCTCGACGGCCAGTACGGGAAGCGAGAGCAAACGTACTGCAGCCCGGTAGTGCGGGTGCCGCGCAAGCCGCGGGTGTAGCCGCTTCCAATCCAGAACGAAACTGAGCCATTCTGCTACTGCCCGTCTGCGCTTGGGGCCTGTCGCTCGTCCCGTTTAAAGAATTTATGCGTTCCGAGGCCCAGGTGATTCCCATTCCTGCTTTGTCTGCTGGCAAAAGGAATTATTTGGAAAGGGCGCGGAATTAACTTGCATTAGTTCCCGATTCGGCAATAGAATCATCAACCAATTCCGGTACGTGTCATTATAAGTGACACAAGCGGCGCGCATTATGACTTTCTCCTGATTTGGCACGACTGTTGCTTCTATTTTGAGAAGAGGCCGGCCATGGAAGCCAAGACGGAAACTGAGACCAAGGAAACGACTATCGAATCTCTGTCGGCACGAAATGGCGCCTTCAGCCTTCTGGTCGTAGACGATGAAGTGAGCACGCGAAATTTATGCCGGGACGTAGCCGTTGACGCGGGCCTGAAGGCGTACACCGCGGCGACGACTGAGGCGGCGCTGGAAATTCTCGACCAGTATCCGGTGGACATCGTGGTCACCGACTTGCAAGTGCCGCAAATGGGCGGGCTGGAATTGTTGAAGAGAACTCGCGCCAATAACCCCGAAATTGCCGTGATGGTCCTGACGCAGTATGGGACCATCGCCACGGCCATCGAGGCCACGCGGCTCGGCGCCACTGACTACGTCACCAAACCTTTTCACGTGCACGAATTGCGCGCCAAGCTGGATCGTGTGATTCACACCATCGAAGTGGATCAGGAAAACAGGTTGCTGCGCGAGGAGTTGCGCAGCCGGCCCGGGTTTGACGGCCTGATCGGGGTTTCGCCGCGCATGCAGCGCGTCTACAAACTGATCCAGAAAGTGGGGCTGCACACTTATCCAGTATTGATTCTCGGAGAGAGCGGCACGGGCAAGGAACTAGTGGCGCGCTCGATTCACTTTTCCGGTCCGCGCAAAAATAAGCCCTTTGCTCCCGTGGACTGCTCTTCGCTGGTTCCGACGCTCATCGAATCGGAACTGTTCGGCTACGTGAAGGGTGCGTTCACCGGCGCGCAGCACACCAAGCAGGGCTTGTTCGAAGCCGCAGGAGACGGCACGCTCTTTCTCGACGAAATTGGCGATTTGCCCATCGACCTCCAGGCCAAACTGCTGCGCGCCCTGCAGGAACGGCAGATCAAACCCGTAGGCTCGAATGAGCGCATCGGCATCCGCGCGCGGGTGATTGCCGCTACCAACCGCGATCTGGAATCCGCCATTCGCACGGGAGGATTCCGCCAGGACCTGTATTTCCGCCTGAACGTGGTGCAGATCAAGCTCCCGCCGCTGCGGGAGCGCCGGGGGGACATTCCGCTCCTGGTCAATACGTTCCTAGAAAAATTTTCCGATCCCGGGCGTCCCATCCATAGTATTTCGGAGGATGCCATGCTCCGGATCATGTCCTACGACTGGCCGGGAAATATTCGCGAACTGGAGAACGCCATCGAGCGCGCCGTGGCGCTGGGCTCGGGGCCCATCCTGCATGTGGGCGACTTACCCTCGAATCTGCAGTACGCCTCGTCGGAAAAGGCCGCGGACACGAATGAACTCGTGCCGCTGGAAATCCTGGAAAAACGAGCCATTTTCCGCGCGCTGCAGGAAACCTCCGGAGATAAGCTGGCGGCCGCGCGCCTTCTGGGCATTGGGAAAACCACGTTGTATCGCAAGCTCAAGCAGTACGAAACGGGGGCGGCGCAGGCCCAACCCTAAACTTGTTGCCGGGTTGGCTTTTGCAAACGCCGAGTTCCCGATCGCGGCCGGGTCCTCGATCTCCGGGGCCGCGGCAATAGTTAAATCAGCCCTGCGTTTCACGACCCGCAACGAATGCGAAACTCCGCGCTTGTAATCTTCCCTCGCGCCTGATCTTCCCCCGTGATCTTCAATCGGCCGCAGGTTGGAACGCTCGCCCTTCCTATGCGATTCGACTCGCAAAAATAGTGCATTCGAGTTTGTGCGGAGCGAACATCTTTTATCTGCCGCCGGCCCGCCGGCGCACGCGCCGAGTTTTCCAATCGCGGAATCGCACCAATCCTGAGTTTCGAGATGGGAACGTTGGACCCTTCATTGTTTCCACTTGCTCTGCATCTCGCTAATTCTGAGCGGTTTGCTCGATCACTCCCAGTGGCCACCGCGGTGCAAGACAACTCCTGACAGGAGGCTGTCATGATCCATAGAACCTATCTTTTACACTACCGCCAGGTCCAAGGGGCGTTCGCAAATATATTGACGATCGGCACGGCTGTGCTGCTGGGCTATTTGATTCTGTGGGCCAGGCTGTAGGGACGGGATGCCAACTTCGGAATGGATGCGGAAGTGGCGTGGCAGGCGTCGCGAGGGGGATCGGCCGAGTGCGCCGGTCCTGGCGGCAGCCAGAGGAGAACCGCTCAGTCAGTTGCTCGAACTGGGTGCGCCCGCCCTGTTGACCGCGGCGGACGCGGATCGCGCGGGGCTATGGCTCGCCGGAGACCGGAAGGGCGAGTCGGGCGCCGGCTGTGTGACGGAGGCGGTGCCCGGCCCGATGCCAAGGGAATGGAAGCGCCTGGATGTCACCACGCCATTTTTGCGGGCGGCCCTTGAAAGTTCCGAACCGCTGCAAGTGGAATTCCCGCCTGGGGACGCCGGAGAGGAAAGTCCGCGCCTCGGTCCGCTCATTGGACTGCACAGCGCGGTCTGGATTCCCCTGCGGCAGCGCGGCCGGACGTTCGGGTTGGCGATGGTGGGCTACGCGGCGCCGCGCGGATCGCTGGACCTGGAAGCGTTGCGCGCCCGGGCGGATGAAATTTCTCTGGCCGTGCAACACCACCGGAATTTCCGCCGGACAGATTTGGCCGCTGAAGAAAAAAGCGTTCAGATGCGCCTCTGGCGGGCGATTTTGAGCGGGGTGTCGCTCGATTCCATTCTTCCGCAGATCGCGCGCGCCGCGCGCCACTACGCCCAGGCGGAGTTCATCGCTTTGGGCGGCGAAGATGCGCCGCCCATCGCGGGGCAGGGCTGGGCCGGAGCTCCGGGATGGTTGGCGGTTCTTCAGCAGGCGAGCCTCACCAAACTTTGGCGCCAGGTTTTCGAAAAAGGCCGCGAATCGGAGATTGCCGGGGAAGAGTTCGGCAAGCGGCCGGCGGATGACGGGCTTGCGGCGCTCGATCGGGTGGTGGCAATCCCGGCGGGGGCCGGCAACGCGAAGCGCGGCGTTCTGATGGCAGGGCTTTCGCGGCGGGAAGACTCCGAAGAGGATTTGCTGCGACTGGAAACGTATGCGCTACTGGCGGCCTCGGCGCTCGATCGCCATGCGGCGCGCGAGGAACGCACGGCTTCGAACGGGAGCCTGCGAAAGATCATCGCAGAAAGCCGCGAATGCCTGATCCTGATTGACGGTGAAGGAAGAATTCTCGAAGCCAGTCAGGCCGCTGCAACACTCCTGTTTACAACCCGGGCCCGGGCGGGCGTGATGGCCGTTGAGGAATTATTCGTCTCCGCGGTCCGCAGCGCGGCGGTCGAATGGAGAGAACGCTTCCGCGCGCCGCCCTCCGGACCGCTGCCGGAGGCCGAATTTCTACCTCCCGCGTTCGAGGCCGCTCTGGAACGGGGCGGCACCATTCGCCTGCGGGCGCGATGCGCGGTTACGGGAACAGGCCGAGGTGCGGCGAATTGGCTGATTCAAGTGGACGACCTCGAAGCGCGTGAGACGCTTCGCCAGGCAGAAGAGCGCTTGCAGGGGCAGATGGCCGGCCTTGTTGACTCCATCGAATCGGGGGTGCTGCTGCTCGACGCCGGCGGAAAGATTCTGATGGCCAGCGACCGGCTGGCGGCCATTTTTGGAATTGAATCGCGGCGCCTGCGCGAATTTGGAACGATCGATGCGCTGATTGACAACCTGGCATTCCTTTTTCGTCAACCCGCGGAAACCGCCGCGCGCTGGAAAGAGCGGGTGCGGCAGGGCGACGAAGCGAGCTGGGATGAATTCGAATGCGTGCGACCTTCGCGAAAGATCGTGGAGCGGTTTGCCAGGCCGCTGTACAAGCCGGATGGCGCGCGGCTGGGCTGGTTGGAGGTTTACCGCGACATCACCGGGCAGCGGCTGATTCAGTCCAAGTTGCTGCAGACGGAAAAGATGGCCGCGCTCGGACAACTGGTATCCGGCATCGCGCACGAATTGAATAATCCGTTGACCAGCATCCAGGGCTACGCCCAGCTTCTGCTGGCCCGCGGGTCCGGGCCCGACCGCTCGGGAGACGCGCTGCGCATTTTGCAGGAGGCCGAGCGCGCCGCGCGCATCGTAAAGAACCTGCTACTTTTCTCCCGGGAGACCAAACCCGAGCGGCGCCCCGCGCGCCTGAACGAGGTGATTGAGCGAACGCTTTCCCTGCGCGCTTACGAGCTGAAACTGCAGAACATCGATGTCCAGCTTGTTTTAGATCCGGGGCTGCCGCAAACGCTAGCGGACGCGGCCCAGCTGCAGCAGGTGGTGCTGAACCTGCTGGTGAATTCGGAGCAAGCCATTATTTCAGCGCGCGGAGACGGGCCCGGGGGCGGGCGGATTCTGATTCGCACGCAGCGGCTGAAGGGCGATCGCCTGGCGATGGAGATATCGGATGACGGGCCGGGAATTTCGCCCGAAAACATCGCGCGCATTTTCGATCCCTTTTTTACTACCAAGGCCCCGGGCGTCGGAACGGGTCTGGGGCTTTCGATTGTTTACGGGATTGTGCAGGAGCATGGCGGGGAAGTGAGCGTCGAAAGTCATCCGGGTCGCGGCGCGATGCTAACCCTGGAACTCCCGGTGCTCTCCGTTTCCGGCTTTGATTTAGCTGGGCGAGAACAGGTTTCCGAGGGGCGCGCGGCCGCCGCTCGTTTTCGAGCGGACGGACCTCCAGCGGCACACGAACAAATTTTGATTGTGGAGGACGAACCGACGGTCGCGGAGCTGATCGCCGACGTGATGACCGAGGAGGGGCACGAGGCCGAGACCTTGCTGGACAGCCGGGCGGTCCTGGGCAGGCTGGGGGAGAAAAACTACTCGCTCTTGATCTGCGATTTGAAGATGCCGCACCTGGACGGCGCAGGAATTTATCACGCTCTGGTCCGCGGGCAAAACCCGATGCGGCACCGGGTTTTGTTTGTCACGGGCGATACCATGGGGCCGCGCACGCTCGAATTTTTGAAAGCCAGCGGCTTGCCGTATTTGGCCAAACCTTTCCTGGTGGACGAGCTGAAAGACGCCGTGCGCCAAGCTCTTGCCGGCGTCCGTGCGAATGAAGAGTCGCATGAGGGGGACGAGGCGCACGCGGGGGAAGAAGGGCCAGCCGCAGGCGCCGGCGAATCCTGTGCGGAACGCGAGGCACGGTAACAGCGCCTGGGGCGGGACGATGCCGGCCTAGCCAGGCCAGCAAAAAGAAGAGAGACCCATGAATGTGAACAGCCGGACTATTTTCATCATCAGCGGCGATCTTATCCTGGCCCAGCGATGCTTTGAGGAAATCGCCGGGACCGGCGGACGCTACCGAACCGTGGCGGTACGAACGGTGGAAGCGGCAAAAAAGAGGATCGGGCGGCGGGCTCCGGCGGCGATATTTCTTGACGAGTCGGCCGTGGATGGCGAGCCTGGGGGCGAGACGCTGGAAGCCGCGGCCGCCGCGCTGGCCGAAGCGGCTCCTGTTGTGGTGGCGGCGTCGCCGGAAAAGCAGGCGGTTTTGTCCTACCTGATCACGTCGGGGGCGGTGGATTTTGTCGCGCGCACGAATGAATTTGTGCCGCTGGTCGCGGGCATGCTGGATCGCCGCGTGCGGATGGCGGAGGGGGCCGCCGGAATGGCTCAGTCACCGAGAGAAGAATTGCCGGGCGATTTCGGCGAAATTTTGCGGCATGAAGTGAATAATCCGCTGACCGGAATTCTTGGCAACACCGAACTTCTGCTGGCTCGCCGAGACGGGCTGCCTCCGGCCGCCGTCGAACGGCTGGAAACGATCGCGGGGCTGGCCGTACGCTTGCGCGAAACCGTCCGGCGGCTTTCGAACGCCTGGGACGAGCATCACGAGCCCGTCAGACCCGCCTGAAGGAACGCCGATAAGAAACCATCACCTGAGAAATTGACCGGCGCCGTCGCCGGAACTTTAGCTTGCTCGTCTGCGACGATCGCCCGCGCTCAGGTTCGGAACAGCACGTCTTCGCGTTGAAATAGCTTTACGGCGATGGCGATTGCCACCGCGGCGTAGGCGCTGGAGGACAGGAAGATAATCGCGATCAAGTCCCAGTGATAGGTTCCGGTAATAATTTCTTTGCTGACCAGGCTGGCGTTCAGCACGGGCGCAAGGGCCAGCGCGGGACTTAATTCCATGCCCGGCAAAAGCGCGGCGACGGCCGGAAGCACGATCACAATCATCAATGGAGAAATATAGCTCTGCGCCTCCTTGAAGCTCTTCGCGAACAACGACAGGGCCAGAAGCATGGCCGAGAAGGAAACCGCCAGCGGCAGCACCACGAAGAAAATGGAAACCATGGCTTTCCCCGTGATGGTGACCTGCAGAGCGGTATCGGCGATCCCGTCGGTGAAGGCCAGGAGCATCTTCTTGCCCACGCCGAAGGAAGCCGCCATGGATGCGATTGCCAGAACGCCCGTGGCGATGGAAGCCGTGACGACCATTAGAAATTTTCCGAGGACCAGATGGGTGCGGGAAACCGGACTGCAAAGAATCGTTTCCATCGTGCCGCGCTCTTTTTCGCCGGCGGTCAGATCCATGGCGGGGTACATGGCTCCAGTGAGGCACAACAGAATTACAAAGTAAGGAACAATGCCGCCGAGAATCGCGCCGCCTACCTTTCCGGGCGGAGCGACGTTTTTCTGCGTGATGTCAAATGGGCGGGCCAGGGTTTGCGGAAGTTGGCGCGCCTCGAGATGCTCGCGGATCGTCCGGTCGCGCAAATCGCGGAAGAAGCGTTGCAGGCGGTCAGCGCCAAAGCCGGACTTCAATTCTCCCTCATACAGGTAAATTTTAACGGTGGATAATTCTCCGGCGGCGATTTTGGCCTCAAAACCTTGGGGGATTTCCACGGCGGCGCGAACTTCCTTGTTGGAAATTTCCTCGGCCCAGTCCGGCTTGGCGGGCACGATCTGCAAGTCCTTGAGTTGGCGGAGTTGCGCTGTGATGTCCGGCGAATCCTCGCCGCCCAGGATCATCACTTTGGGCACTTCCTTCATGGCGTGGCCGACCAGGATCAGGGAGAGAACGCCCATTCCAATCGTGAGCAGAGGCATGACCAGCAAGGGAACAACGATCATCGATATGACAGTCCTGCGATCGCGCAGGGAGTCGATAAGCTCCTTGCGGTAGACGATGCCCACATTGCGCAGGCTCATGGCTCGACCACCCTCAAGAACAACTCCTCGAGATCCTGAACGCCATACCGCGCGCGCAGTTCGGGAAGCGTCCCTTCGGTGAGCAGTTTGCCGTCACGAATGATTCCGATGCGATCGCAGAGTTTCTCGACTTCGCTCATCACGTGCGTGGAAAACACCACCGTTTTGCCGTTGTCGCGGCACTCGCGGATGAATCCGACGATGGTGCGAGCGGCCATGACGTCCAGGCCTACCGTCGGCTCGTCGAAAATCATCACTGACGGGTCGTGTACGAGCGTGCGGGCGATGGAAACTTTCTGTTTCATTCCGGTGGAAAGCTTGTCGCAGCGGCGATCGCGGAAGTCGTCCATTTCGAGCCGGGCAAAAATTCCGTCGATGCGCCGCTGCAAAGTGGGTTCGTCGAGACCGTGAAGGCGGCCAAAATATTCCACCATTTCCTGCGCCGAAAGGCGGCCGTAGAGGGCTGTGGCCGTGGAGAGAAATCCCACGCAGGAACGGACCATTTGCGGGTCCCGGGCGACGTCATATCCGGCGACGATGGCGGTGCCTTCCGTGGGCGCCAGTATGGTGGCGAGCATGCGCAGAGTAGTGGTTTTTCCGGCGCCATTCGCGCCGAGAAGCCCATAAACTTCTCCGGGCCGGCAGGAAAAACTCACTCCGTCCACCGCGCAAACGGTGCCGCGTTTCTTGTCCCGGAAGCGTTTTACCAGGCCATGGGCCTCAATCATTCCATCTCATTTCGCCGTTTCGTTTCGCGAAGATGCGGGCAGATTGTAGCTGATTGGCGGAGCAATTTGCAGGAGGACGGAGTATCCAATCGGATACAGGACGAAGACCGATGCGGAGAATGCGGCTTAGAAGTCAGCCTTTATGGCAGTTAGGGCACTGCTTGGCGTCAAAATTTTCCGGCGTAACTCGAAACATGTTGTTACACTGGATGCAAACACGATGAAGCGCAGGTTGCCCGGGGGCCGGAGCTTCGTGTTTTGCCGGATGGGCTTGGGGTTGGGCGGGTTCAGTTGTCATAAGCCAAATTCTATCATACCGGTGAGCTTCGCAACACCCGTGCCGGGCCAGACCAGCGGCGGCATCCCCGGCGCTGGTGGGCGCATCATAACGGGCGCAGTCGGAGTTGCACAAGCCGCCGTCGGCCAAGTCGTTTGCTGCCTGAGACTTTGTTAAAATGCCATGTTCCAATCCCGCCAGTTAAATCTGGCAGAGCGAGGAAGAAATGACATCGGCGCTGGGCCGAAGACTGTGGATACTTGTGGGCGGCCTGCTGTTGCTGATCGCCTTCCTCGTGTTTATCGGCGGGAGAGGGTCCACGGCGCGGGTGGCAGTCGCGGACGTGGTGCGCGAAAACATGAGTTCGGTGGTCTCCACGAATGGAAAAGTCGAACCGATCATGCCGCGGACGTTTCGCGCCGGTTACCCGACCTTTGTGGAGCGCGTCTTTGTGGTCGAAGGGCAGCAGGTGAAGCGGGGCCAGAATCTATTTGCCCTGGACGACACGGAAGTTCGGGCCGACCTCGCGCAGGCTCGCGCCGACTTGGCGGCCCAGACCGAGGCATTGAACGTGGCCAAAGCCGGCGGCCATGCCAGCCAGGTCGCGAAAGCCACCGCCGATTTGCAGAAGGCGGAAGCGAGCCGCGACGAATTGCAGCGCGAAAACGCGGCGTTGACGAAACTGGTTGCGGAGAAAGCCGCGACTCCGGAGGAGTTGCAGCAGAACCGGCTGCAGTTGACCCAGGCCGAAGCGGACGTGCAGTCCTTCAAGAAGACCAAACAAACTCTGGAGCAGCAGGCGCAGCTGGATCAGGGGCGACTGGCGCTGCTGGTGGAACATGCGCGCGTCGCGGTGCAGGACCTTGAGGAGAGAGTGGAGTCGGCCCACGGGATAGCGCCGTTCGACGGCACCTTGTATTCGCTGCCGATACATCAGGGCGATTTCGTAAAGGCCGGCGACCTGCTGGCGGAAATGGCCGACCTGCATAAAGTACGAATCCGCGCATTCGTCGACGAGCCTGACCTCGGGCAAATTCAAGTGAACCAGCCCGTGGAGATTCACTGGGACGCGCATCCCGATCTGGTGTGGACCGGGAAAACGGAAGTTTTGCCGAAGCAGGTGGTGACGCGCGGCACGCGCAGCGTCGGGGAATTAATCTGTTCGGTCAGCAATGACCGGCTGGACCTGCTTCCCAACACCACCGTGGACGTGCGAATCCACATCAGCGAGCGGCCGGAGACGCTGGTGGTACCCCGCGGAGCCGTCTTCATCGATGGCGACAAACGGTATGTGTTTCAAGTGGAAGATAACCGGCTGCACCGGCGAATCATCAAAGTAGGTATAGCGAATCCGACGATGATCGAAGTTCTCTCGGGTCTGAGCGAGGGCGATGAGGTGGCGCTGCCCGGCGAAGTCGCCCTGAAGCAAAATTTGCGCATCATACCGGTGCGACAGGAATGACACGGCGGTTCCTATTTGCAGCCACTGCGGTGATTCTGGCCTGTGGATGGAGCGCGGCAGCGGCCCGCGCGGGACAGACTCCCCTGGCTGATGCGCAAAATGACTATAACTCCGGACATTATAATCGCGCCGTGGACATGCTGAATAGCGCGATTGAAAAATCTCCCAACGATCCGACTTTGCATTTTCTTTTGGGGGAAAGTTACTACCAGCTTCGTGAATTCCCGCGCGCGGTGGCCAGCCTGGAGCGCGCCGTGCAGCTCGCTCCAAAAAATTCCGAATATCACGACTGGCTCGGCAAAGCGTACGGCCGCAAGGCCGAGGAGAGCATGTTTCTGAGCGCCATGAGCTGGGCGCGAAAAACGCACCGGGAATTTGAGATTGCCGTCGAGCTGGACCCGCATAATTTTGAAGGGCAGCGCGACCTGATCCGCTATGACATGAACGCTCCGAACGTCGTCGGGGGCGGGGACGACAAGGCGCTGAAATACATCGACGCGCTCGAGAAGATCAATCCGATCCAGGGTCAGCTGGCGCGCGGGGAGTTCCTGGCAACGAAAAAACGGATGCCCGAAGCGGATGCGGTGTTCGAAAAACTTTTGGAGTCCAATGCCGACCGGCCGGGAGTTTATTTCGAGGTAGCCGATTATTACCGCGATCGCCAGAATGCCGAAAAAATGGGCGAGGCCACCCAGAAGGCCGAGCATCTCGATCCCGACGACCGCCGGATCAAGTTTTACGAAGGTGTTCTGCTGGTGATGGAAAAAAAGAGCCCGAGCGAGGCGGAAATGCTGTTGAAATCCTATCTCGCCACTGTTCCCGACAATTCCGATCTGCCGCCGCACGCGACCGCGCGGGGATGGCTTGGGAAACTGTATGAATCCGAAGGACGTTTTTCCGAAGCGGCGAAGGAATACCAATCTTCGCTTACTCTCGATCCGCACGACAAGTCCGCGGAAGAGGGATTGAAGCGGGTGCAAAAGAAGTAGGGGCGTCCGGCTCGGCAAGAGGTCTTCTCTCGGTTCGCGGGAGTCCGCGGGATTCCTTCATGATGTTGCGCAACGAAACCTGGATGGTGGCGCTGGACGCGCTATGGGCCAATAAGGTCCGGGCGTTTTTAACCACGCTCGGTGTGGTCATCGGCAGCGCGTGCATCGTTCTGGTGGTGACCGTGGCGCTCAGCGGGCGTCGCTACGTCATCCAGCAGATTGAAGGCGTTGGTTCCAATCTGGTTTACGCGCGGCTGGACATCGATCCCAACCAGCCCATCATGCTGCAGGACGAATTGTCCATCGACGACATGAATGCGGCGAAGGCCGGAATTCCCGGCGTGGTGGCCGTGGCCGGCACGCGGGGCGATCCGGCGACCGTGAATGTGGGCTCCGTCGAGAAAAATGTGAATCTGGTGGGCGTCACGGAAGGCTTCCAGAAGATTCGCAACTTGCTGATCCTGAAAGGGCGCTTCCTGGACGCCGAGGATATTTCCTCGCGCAGCCGGGTTTGCCTGATCACCACCAAGCTAGCCGATTTCGCCTTCCCTTTTACCGATCCCATCGGACAGAGTTTACGGGTCGGGGAACTCAGTTTCACGGTGATCGGAGTATTTCGAGAGCGGGTGGAAACTTTCGGTCTCTCTGAAATTCAAGACTACTCTGTGCTGATTCCGTTTCCGCTCATGAAATATTATCTGGGGGACTCATCCCTGGAGATGCTGTACGTGCAGGCCAGCACACCCGAGGCCGTAATTCCCGTGACCCGTCAACTGGAAGCGCTGCTGGCCAGCCGCCATCCCACGCGGGCGCGTTACTCGGTGCAGAACCTCAGTTCCATCCTAGACGCCGCGCGAAGAATCGCGCTGGCTCTGACCATTGTTTTGCTGCTGATCGGATTCATCGCCTTGTTGGTGAGCGGCATCGGAATCATGAATATCATGCTGGTAACCGTTCAGGAGCGGACCCGGGAAATCGGGATTCGCAAGGCCATCGGCGCGCGGCACCAGGAGATTTTGTGGCAGTTTTTGCTGGAAGCTTTCATGATCAGCGGGTTCGGGTCGGTATTGGGCATTCTGATCGCGGTCTCGATTCCGGTGATCGCACGGCCGTGGCTTCCCGCGTATATAAGCGTCCCGGTACCCTGGGAATCGGTGGTTCTGGCGTTTCTGGTCTCCTGTTCGGTGGGCGTATTCTTCGGGTATTTGCCGGCGGAGCGCGCCGCGAAATTGCAGCCCACGGAATCGTTGCGGTACGAGTAATGGCGGGTGGTAGTGGCGGCTGGATCGGCCCGGCGCGGATCTGTTAAGGGACGCTAACTTCGGCGGTGCATCGTATTGCATCATACGGTTAGAGCTGAGGCCGATGGAAGGCAGGTGCAGGGAAATGGGCGGACGAAACGACTCGCGAAAAGGTCGGGGGTTCTGGTTGCTGGTAGCCTGCGCCGCCGGACTGGCGATTTGCGGTCTGGCCGGCACCCGGACGGCCAAGGCTCAGGACTCGGAGCTAACCCGCAAGCTGACGCTAAAAGAAGCGGTGAATCTGGCGGTGGCCAACAGCCGCGACTTGGCACTGGCGCGCCTGCAGTACGGCGTGATGCAGCGCCAAATTGGAGTAGCGCGCTCGGCGTTTCTCCCCAACCTTTATACGGGCACTGGCGTCGCGTATACCAGCGGCTTTCCACTCCTGGAAGGCGGCGGGGCCCCGGCAATTTTTTCGCTGTCTTATACGCAGCAGATTTTCAACCCGCCGCTGAAGGGAGAGCAGCACGCGGCCGAACAGCGAGCCGAGGAGCAGCGGCTTTCGGTGGACGATGTGCGTGACTCGGTCATTTCGCGCGCGGCGCTCGACTACCTGGAACTGGCGAAAGTGCGGCACGCCCTGGACCTGATGCACAGCGAACGCCTGAGCGCCGGACGCATTCTGGACGCCACGCGCGAGCGGGCTGAGAGCGGACGTGAGCTCCCGATCGAAGTGATCCGGGCGCAGTTGACGACGGCGAAAATCGAGCAGCGCATCGCGCAGATGGAGGACCGCGACGATTACCTTTCCGGGGAGCTTCGCGACATGATGGGTTTGGACGCCGACGAGACGATCGAGGTCTCCACCGAGGAGATTCCTGGAGCCGCGGCGGAAGTCTCCAAGGACGTGGTCGCCGAGGCCCTGGCCAACAACGTGGAACTGAAACAGGCTCAAACCGAGCTGCGCGCCCGCGAATTCAAACTGAAAGGGGAGCAGGGCGGGCGCTGGCCGTCGTTCTCCCTGATCGGCCAGTACAATGTGCTGAGCAAGATCAATAACTATACGAATTATTTTGACAGGTTTTCGCGCAATAACGTGGTTTTTGGTGTGCAGGTGCAGATCCCGATCATCGCTTCCCACACTTCGTCGGCCGTTGCGTTTGCGAGGGCTGATTTCAACGCCGCGAATCTGGCTCTGCAAAAAAAACGCAGCGAGCTTTCGTTGGATGTGCGCCGCAAAGCCCGGCTGGTGCGGGAGGCGGAGCTGGGCGGGGATGTGGCGCGGCTGGAATTGCAGCTGGCGCAGGAAAATGTGCGCGTGTTGCAAGCGCAGTTTGACCAGGGCCGCGGCAGCTTGAAAGATCTGGAAGCCGCGCACATCGACGAAAACGATAAATGGCTGGCATTTCTGGACGCGAATTACGCACGGCAGCTGGCGCAGCTGGAGCTGCTTCGCACGACCGGGCAGCTGGCGCAAGTGCTGCAGTAGCAATGGAGTTGGGTCTGAGGCTCGGTGTTGTCGAATGTCTTTGTGCGACCTGGACTTCGGGCTCGCTTATTCGCTTCTCAAGCAAATAAGCGGGTTGCCAATCGTAACAGCACCGGCGCCAGAGTTTTGTTCCGGGGCTGGGCGGGTTTCAGGTAAGATATTCCTTTCGAGCGGCTTGCCGGGCCGGGAACTCGATCAGGGGAAAAGAAGAATGCCGGAAGTGATGAAAACTCTGTTTCTGAATCCGCCGAGCTATGAGGGTTTCGATGGCGGGGCGGGCGCGCGCTATCAGGCGCGCCGCGAAATCAAATCGTTCTGGTATCCGACCTGGCTGGCGCAGCCCGCGGCCATGGTCCCGGGCAGCCGCTTGATCGATGCACCGCCGGATGGGTTGACGGTGGACGAAGTGGCCCCGCTGGCCAAGGATTACGAGCTGGCGGTGCTGCATACGAGCACGCCATCGTTTCCCAATGACGCGAAGTTTGCGGCACACCTGAAGGAAATCAATCCGAAAATCATGATCGGGATGGTGGGCGCGCACGTCGGCGTTTTGCCGCTGCAATCCATGAACCTGGCGCCGGCCGTGGATTGGGTTTCGCTCGGTGAGTTCGACTATATCTGCGCGGAAATCGCGGCGCGGAAGCCCCTCAAAGAGGTCGGCGGAATTGCCTACCGCGACAACGGGCGCGTCACGCTTACGCCCCCCCGGCCGACGATCGAGAACATGGACGATCTGCCGTTCGTGGTGGACGTGTACAAGCGGGACCTGACGATTGAGAACTATTTTATCGGCTACCTGCAGCATCCGTACGTCTCTCTGTACACGGGGCGGGGATGCCGGTCCAAGTGCACGTTTTGCCTGTGGCCGCAGACGCTGGGCGGGCACCGCTACCGCACGCGCAGCCCGCAAAATGTGGCCGCGGAGATGGCGCATGCCAAGAAGCTTTTTCCGCAGGTGCGGGAATTCTTTTTCGACGACGATACGTTCACCGACGATTTGCCGCGCGCCGAGGAAATCGCGCGGCAGCTCGGCAAGCTGGGGATGACCTGGTCGTGCAACGCGAAAGCCAATGTGCCGCGCAAGACTCTCGAAATCATGAAGGATAACGGCCTGCGCTTGCTTCTGGTCGGGTACGAATCGGGGAACGATCAGATTCTGATCAATATCAAGAAGGGCGTGCGCATCGACATCGCTCGCGAATTTTCGCGCAACGCGCGGGACCTGGGAATCAAGATTCACGGTACATTTATCCTCGGGCTGCCGGGCGAAACGCCCGAAACGATTCAACAGACCATCAAGTTTGCCTGCGATATCGATCCCGAAACGATCCAGGTCTCTCTGGCCGCGCCCTACCCGGGCACCGAATTGTACCGGCAGGCGCAGGAGCAAGGCTGGCTGCAGATTCAGACCGGCGAGCTTGTGGATACGCACGGAATCCAGACGGCGGCCATGAATTATCCGAAGCTCAGTTCGGCCATTATTTTCAATTCCGTGGAAGAGCTTTACCGGAAATTCTATTTCCGCCCACGAAAGATGTTCTCGTTGTTTGGCGGGATGCTGCGCGATCCGGAAGTGATGAAGCGGCGCGCCCGCGAGGGCGTGGAGTTCTTCAAGTTCCTGCACGAGCGCAAGGAAACGGCGCGCGAAATGGCGCAGTCCGGCGCGGCGACAGCTTCGAGCGCCGGGGATTAAACTGGTTTCTTTAGCTGAACTGTTCGCCGCAGGCGCGCGATCGGCGGGCTCCTGCTACGATGCTTGGGTAGCGCTAGCGGGACGCCGCAGCGAGTTTTCTTTCGCGTGTGCTTAAAACCTCCTGCCGGAGGCCGGCGCTACAACGATTTGCTTCCGCGATGACCGCTGCGCAAACTCACAAAACCAAAACCTACGTGCTGCTTTTCCTGCTCGTCCTGCTTGGCTCCGTTGGAAACACGCTACTAAGCAAAGGAATGAAGGATGCGGCGGACCTGGACATTTCGCATGTTGCGTCGATCGTTGCAGGAGCTACACGAGTTCTGACCAGCGGGACCATCTGGCTGGGAATCGCCATGATGCTGGGTTTCATGGTGTGCCACATGCTGGTGCTCTCCTGGGCCGACTATAGTTTCGTGATGCCGTTTTCCGCGATTGCCTACGCTCTGGTTCCGCTGCTGGCCTACCTGTTTTTGCACGAACAGGTTTCCACCGTGCGCTGGATTGGAATTGGGCTGATTGTTCTGGGCGTCGTTCTGATCAACCGCACGCCGCACCGCACGACCGCGCCGGGAGCAACGAACTGACATGCGCACCGCGTCCATCCTGATCTTCGTGGTCTTGACCGGGACAGGGGGAGAAATTTGCCTGACGCATGCCATGAAACTGCTGGGGGAAGTGCACGATTTCCGGCCGCGGGCGATTGCCAGGTTCATATTGCGCGCGCTGCGCGTCGGATGGCTATGGCTTGCGGTACTGCTGATGGCGGCATCGTTCTTTTCGTTTCTGGCGATGCTTTCGTGGTTCCCGGTCAGTTTCGTGATTCCGGCGACGTCGCTCGCTTACGTAGCCGGGGCGTTCGGCGCGAAACTATTCCTGGGGGAGAAGCTGAACAGCACGCGCTGGGCGGGAATTTTTTTGATTTGCGCCGGTGTGAGCATGGCCTGGGTGGATGACCTGCCGGCGTCCGTGCAATTTCCTTCCGCGCTCACGGTCCTGCGGTGGTCCGTTCTGGTCCTGGCGCTCGGTCCGCTGTTTTATTATGCGGTTGGAATTTATTCCGCATGGCGATTCTTCCGGGTGGCGCATCGCGGCGAAGCCCAGCCGTCGCTCCCGATCGATGCGGCCCCTCCCGTCAGCATATTAAAACCGGTCCGCGGACTGGATCCGGAGGCCTATGAAAATTTCGCGAGCTTTTGCCGCCAGGACTACCCCGCATTCGAAACGCGGTGTGAAATCCTGTTTGCGGTAAACGATGCAGATGATCCGGCCGTGCCGGTCATCCAAAAATTGATCGCTGATTTTCCCGCTTGCTCCATCCGGCTGATAGTGATCGCGGAGCGGCTGGGTCCGAACACCAAGGTCTCCAACCTGTGCGGCCTGGTGCAGGAGGCGCGGCACGATCTGCTGGTGATCACCGATAGCGACGTGCGGGTCGAGCCCGGATACTTGCGAAGCGTCGCGGCCATGTTCCGCGATCCTGAAGTCGGCGGCGTAACGGCGCTCTATCGTGGCCGGGACAACCTGGAATTCGTGGCGGCCATGGATTGCGTAGGTTCCTCGGCGGCGTTTTGCGGCGCGGCGCTCGTGGCGCGCGAACTGGAGGGCTTGAAATTCATGATGGGTTCGACCATGGCCACGACCAAACAACGGCTCGCCGTAATCGGCGGCTTCGAGGCCATGGTGGACTTGCACTCGGACGATTACGAGCTTGGACGGCGAATCGCCGCTCGCGGCTATCGCATCGAATTGCTGCCGGGACCGGTGTGGATGGCGTTTCCCTCGCAGACGCTCGGCGCGTACCTGCGGCACGAATTGCGCTGGGCCATCGGAATCCGCAACATTCGGCCGGGCGGGCATTTCGGCATGGTCTTTACGCACGGGCTTCCCTGGGCGATCGCGGCCGCGGTCGTCGCACCATCTGCCATGGTGGCTGCGGCCTATCTCGGGGCCTATTTTATATTGCGATTCGTAATGGCCTGGACCGTCGGCGTGTGGGGCCTGCACGATCCGGTCTTGCGCCGCCGGATTTGGTTGTTGCCGGTGCGTGACCTGCTGTCATTTTTCGTCTGGCTGGCGAGCTTCGGAATGAACCGGATTGAGTGGCGAGGAAGTTCCTTCACGCTGGACAAGGGACGAATGATTCCGGTGACGCCTCGTTCCGGACGCAGTTGAGACGATCCAGATCCCGCCAAACATAAGGTGATTTTTCACACCTTCAAGATCCGCACCCCTGCCGCATTGCTTCCCATCCGTCCCGGCACAAGCTGGAGCCTAAAGGTGCCGGCCTTCAATGCCGCGCGAACTATGGCGAGGTCCATTTTTGAAGAATAGAGGAATCGTCACAGTCTATTCACAAGATTTAACAAGCCGAAAACTATTCCGTAATGTGCGCGAGGCATATTCCGCTGGCCGGATTTGAAATTCACGCCTGTAACCGGCCTACGGAGGTAAGAATTCCATGAAATATGCGTTTGCGAAGTGGTTTCAGTGCCTGCGAATCAGCCTGGCTTCGATCGTACTGTTTCAGCTCAGCTTCGGCGCCCTCTTGGCCGTCCCGGCGCACGCAGATGAAGAACACACGCGAACCAGGACTCCGATCAAGCACGTCATCGTGATCATCGGCGAGAATCGAACGTTTGATCACCTGTTCGCTACCTACAAACCGAAGGAGGGCCAGAGCATCGAAAATCTCCTCTCCGAAGGAATCGTCAACGAGGACGGCACACCCGGTCCGAATTACTGGCGGGCTCATCAATTTTCCGCGGATGTCACCGGCAGCAGCGTGTTTCAGTTGAGCCCCAAGCATAAGTCCCTTTTTCCCTACCTCCCCGCTCCTCTTAACGGAGGGCCCACTGACGTTTGCAAGAACAACGGCATCTGCTCGCTGGCCGATGCCATGTCGTCGGAAGACGGACTTTCGTCGAGCCCGGTTGACTACTACGAGTTCCTGACCGCCGGAGGCACGGGCCTGACAGGCAAGGTGCCCGACTCTCGTATCGATGGGGTGCACAACTCGGCGCCCTACTCCACGCTGCCCCCGGGACCTTTCCAACTTACGAATTCCAAGACTTTCTCGTACGACGCCTATGCCAATAGCCCTGTTCACCGGTTCTACCAGATGTGGCAGCAGGAGGACTGCGATGTCCGCCATGCGACTTGGAGGAATCCGAGCGGCTGCCTGGCCGATTTGTTTACCTGGACCGAGGTGACGGTCGGCTCGAACGTCAACGGCGTGGCGCAAGCGTCAAATTTCAGCATCAATTATTCACCTACCGCCAGCACCACCGGCGAGGGTGCAACGACCATGGGCTTCTATAACGTCCAGCAGGGCGACATGCCGTATTTCAAGGAACTCGCCGACCGCTATTCGATGAGCGACAACTATCACCAGGCGGCGATGGGTGGCACGGGCGCGAATCACATCTATCTGGGCTATGGCGACGCCATGTGGTTCAGCGACGGAAACGGCCACCCCGCGACGCCCCCCCACAACGAACTTGTCTGGAGCGGCACACCGAACGCCGGCACGGTAGACGAAATCGAAAATCCCAACCCGGTTCCCGGCACGAACAACTGGTGGATGGAGGATGGGTACGGCGGCGGCGGTTATGGCTCTGCTGTTTACGGCGGCGGTTCCTACAGCAATTGCGCGGACCCGTCGCAACCCGGCGTGGACCAGATCCGCGATTACCTGCGATCCCTGAATCCGCCGATCAATCCGAACTGCGAAGAAGGCCGCTACTATCTGCTGAATAACTACAATCCGGGCTATTTCGGCGACGGTTCGAACGCCTACACCGACACCTACGTTTACAACACGCCGTTCACGATTCCCCCGAGCAGCCAACGAAACATCGGGGAAGTCTTGATTGAGAAGAATATCTCCTGGAAATATTACGGAGATCAGTGGAATCAATATCTCACGGACAAGTACGAACTCAACTACGGAACGGTCGGTCCGAACAGCGACCAGTATTGCAACATCTGCAACCCGTTCCAGTACGCGACCTCCATCATGACGGACTCCGCGGTTCGGACAGCGCACCTCGCCGATACCACGGACCTGTATACCGACATCAAGAATGGGACGCTTCCAGCTGTCTCCTACGTCAAGCCGAGCGGCTGGGCAGACGGCCACCCGGCCTCCTCGAAGTGGGACATCTTCGAAGGCTTTACCAGAAAGATCATCCAGGAAGTGAAGAGTAATCCGGAGCTGTGGGAGAGTACGGCGATCTTTATCACGGCGGATGAAGGCGGCGGGTACTACGATTCCGGTTACGTTCAGCCGCTGGATTTCTTCGGCGATGGCACGAGAATTCCGCTGATCGTGGTTTCTCTGTACAGCACCGGCGGAAAAATCTCGCACGTCTATTCCGATCATGTGTCCATCCTGAAGTTCATCGAAAAAAACTGGTTCCTAGGCCCCATCACCAACAGGAGCCGGGACAATTTCCCCAATCCGAAAGTCGATCCGGATAATCCCTATGTGCCGAAGAATAGTCCGGCGATCGGCGATCTGATGGATCTGTTCAATTTCGGGGATCACGACGGTCACTAGCAACATGGCGCGAGCGCGTTCCCGATCGCAGCTGGGAAGTAGTGAGTGTGCATGAAAATAACGAGTGGCGCCGGCTTGGGGATTTTCCCGGCCGGCGCGACTCGTGTTTTCGGTCCGGGCAATCCTGTCTTCGGTTCGCGACGGATGCGAAGTTTATTTTCTAGAAGTATCCCGGCTAGGAAGCTCTGTAGATGAACTTGGCTGCGATAGCGCCGGCGAGCACCAGTACGGACAAAATCAGCCAGTTGTAGTTCGCGCCGTAGGTGGCTGTCGGAAAATGGTTGCTGATCATCAGGAAAATCAGCGGGACGGTCATGTAGGTGTTATGGATGGTTCGTCCCTTGGCCCGCTCCGACAGCTTGAGATCGATGGGCTGGCCTTCGCGAATGGCCCGGAGCATCTTGCGGGTTGCGGGAAGGATGCGCATCCAAACATTGGCGACCATGATGGTGCCAAAAAGCGCACCTATATGGATGTACGCCGCGCGGCCGCTGATCACGTGGGTGAGCCCGTAGGCCAGAGCCACGACCAGCAGATAGCAAATCGTTCCGGCCAGTAGCGGCGACTGCCCGAGTGGCGACATCCAGATCGCCTCATACACCATAAATCCTACAATCAGAGTCCCGAGGCCAATCGCGATTCCCGTGCCCAGTCCGATGTTCGAAACGCTGTCATCCAACAGCAAGCCGCCGGAGTAATACAGAAGGCCGAGAAGCAAAAAGCCTGAAATCCAGGTGATCAACGCTTCCCAGCGGAACCAGTAGAATTTCGCCGGCACGGCTTTGGGTGCGGATTGCTTTTCGACGAGGGAGAAGCTTCCGCTGTGCACCAGCCAGACTTGGGGGAGACGCCCGGCGTTTCGCGCGATTTCCTCGTCCAGGCCCATGCGCCCTTCCAGCTTCGTGAAGTAGTACGTCTGGCCAATCCAGTAGATGCCGGCGAGCACATGAATCCACCGGAGAAAGAGGTTTGACCATTCGCTGACCGCGGGCGGCATTGTGAGCGGCTCCCCCTGAGCGTGCTTGATATTGTGAGTGTCCCCGATCGCGCGAAACACTGGCAGAGGATGGTACTGGGCAGGGTCGCCTAGCTCAAGTACAAAAGTCCGCTGGCCAGGATCGATTTTGTTGATTCATAGACCGCCGGCGGAAGGGGATCAATCCACGCGAGCGTTGCGGCATATACAGGGAAAAATGCTGGAACCGCGAGCGGGCCAAACCAGAATTGTATTGGAAGGCCGATCTGGTGGAATTGAAAGTAATTTCCAAGGCGCGTGACGTGCCGCCCGCAACAGGGTATCGAGAGGATTGATGCGGAATGGGTTTGACGGTATACTTGGGCAACTGTAGGCAATCGCGTACGTTTAGCGATCGAGATCTGAGTAAGATTGTTAAAGTTGTAAGGTACGAAGGATTACCGTGTGCAGCGGAGGTCATGAATCGAGGCCAGAACCATCCCACCCGGCGAACGCTCGGCGCAAACTGCAGACCAACGCCTGGATCAGCTCAGAAGATCCAGCAAGGTGAAGACATTTTCCCGATAGAGTAGTAAGCAATATCCAGCAACCTGCGACTGGGAGGTCGTACAATCGGTAGTACATCAGCCTCTGGAGCTGACTATCCTGGTTCGAGTCCAGGCCTCCCAGCCAACTCTTAAAAAAGCCAATAAAAACGATGGTACCAGCAACGCGGGACCATCGGCCTACTGTTCCGGCCTACTAAAAAGCCTACATTTGCTCTCCGGGCCGTATCAAAAGGAGAGCTATGAACACCACAGTTTCAATCGTCATTTGCTGGCGCGATAACGGTAAGCGCCGGACCTCCCCAGCAGCCTATGCGGGGCAGGCCCGCCTCAAGCCAGGTATTGGGACCGTCGGCACTGGCAAGAAGCGTCGGGAAATTGCCTGTCCCAACGGTACGTTCTACTTAAGGTGGTATGCCGGAAAGAAGCAGGTCTGGAAGGCCGTAGGTACGGACCCGACTGCTGCTCTTCTGGCACAGATGCGGCAAGAGAAGGTCCTCGCAGGAGAAAGCGTCCCTTCTCAGGAACGATCTCCAGTCCATAGGCCCACCCTCGCAGAAGCCATAGAAGCGTTTCTCGCGGAGCGTTCTACACAGACCGATGCCCGAGGGCTGGCTCGATGGAAGTGGGAGCTTGAGCTATTTGACAAGGTCAGTGGGAAGGTTTGGCTGGATGAAGTGGACCGAGCGGACATCTTTAAGCTGATTCGCCACTATCAGAACAAGCTGAAGAGCAAGCCTCGGACGGTGTTCAACCGGATTCAGTCACTGGGGACATTTCTCACCAACCGCAAGCATGACGTGAATTTCGTTTTTCGGGAGGTCGGCCATCGGAGAGGCGGTGACATTCCGGCGTACGTGGAACCCGAAGTTGATTATTACAGCGAGGAAGAATTGACGAAGTTCTTCGCCGCTTGCGATGAAGAAGAGCGTATCCGGTATCAGTTTTTCCTGCGGACCGGGTGTCGTGAGCGGGAAGTAATGTTTGCGGCCTGGGCGGATATTCACTTCGCGGATTACGACAAGAAAAAATCGGCTGAGGAACAGGAAGCCTCAACCTACACGGTGAACGAGAAACCGAAGATGGGCTTCACGATCAAGAATCATAAGTCGCGGGAGATTCCTCTCTCAGACGATTTGGTGGAAGCTCTCAAGACCTATCAGGTGTTGTACCCTGACCGCAAAACTATCTTCGTGCATAGGCACGGCGGCCCGGAGGGTCACTTCTTGGGCAAGCTGAAGGCTATCGTTAAACGGGCGAAACTCCTCGGCGAATGGTCGCTTCACAAGTTCCGCAGGACCTTCGCCACAAACGCGCTCGCAAACGGAGTGCCGATTCACGTAGTTCAGGAATGGTTGGGTCATTGCGACCTCACCACCCTCAAGCGGTATGCGGCGAAGATTGAAATGAAGAAGCCTCAGTATCGCAATTATGCGAACCGAGTAGCACAGGCAGTGAAAGTCTAAAAATTACTTGACCCGGATTATAAGGGCCGCTCTTAATCGGGCGGCTCTTTTCTTTTTAACTGAGCGAAGCGGCAGCTGACGATTCGATTCTCCAAATGTTGTTAGTGTTGACCAAAGTCCAATGACTGGCCCACAATTGCTAGAATTCGTTAGGAGCTGGATCGTGCCCATAGACTTCAATTCTCAAGAAATACAATTGTTGTTGCGACAGTTTGAGAAAGGCAACGTCGTATTGTTCGCGGGTGCAGGCTTTTCGCTCGGTGCCAAAAATCTGAAGGGGACAGAACCCCCGCTTGGCGGCCAACTTGCTGAAATCTTGGCTCAGGAGTGTGGATGGAAGTATGAGGGAGACGATCTGGGAATCGTCTATGAACAGGCCCAAAAACACCTCGGGTCTAAGGAACTGAATAGCGTCCTCTGTAGCCTATATAAAGATTGCGCACCCGCACGATGGCATCATTTCGTTCCTCTCCTTTATTGGTCACGAATTTATACAACCAATATTGATGATGTTCTGGAAAACTCTTATAAATCTGGCTCGGTTCAGCGCCTGGGTCCGATTATTTGTCCGGCTGATTTTGAGCCGCAAGATGTATGGTATGAGCACGTACAAGGAGTTCACCTCCACGGGTCCGTCTTTGATTTGCAAAAAGGCCTCACGTTCACCGCAGCCGAGTTCGGGGTGCAATCGGCAACTCCAAATGCTTGGTATCAGTCACTCGTAGATGACATGTACTCAAATTCTGTCATATTCGTAGGCAGTCGGCTCAGCGATCCCCCGATGTATCACTACATGGCCCTACGTGCCGAGAGATCAAAAGGGACTACAGAGGTTCGGGCACGAGCTTTCGTTGTAACCCCCGCAGTCAGCGCGATCAGAGCGCGACAACTTCGCGATCAAGGGTATGTCGTTGTTGAAGCCACAGCGGAAGAATTCTTTGAGGGCATACACGCACGTCTCCAGGGAATGATTCCGACGCGCATAGATCTATTGAAAAATCGCTACCCGCACCAGATTGCGGCAATCAACGCTGGCTTATTGGATACCCAGTCTGAGTTGCTCCGTCAATTTGTGATAGTGGGGCCTCGTGAAGTCCCACCGAGAACTAGGATGCCAAGGCGTGAAATGTTCTTTGAGGGCGCGGAGCCTACCTGGGAGGATATCGCCGCTGGTCTGGACGCAGAGCGGGACGCTACTCGCTCGTTCCTTGCGGAGATCAAGAAGCGTGAAACTGGTGTTCAGTCATTTGTTGTGGTCGGGCATGCAGGTTCCGGCAAAAGCACCGTTCTACGCCGCATGGCCTTTGATCTCGCGGCAGAGGGGAAGACCGTTTACTTCAGCAAAGCAGACGAAGTAATTAAAAAGCATCCCGTCCTAAACTTTATCCAATCCCTCGGACAAAGGCATGCGTTTTTGTTTTTGGATGATGCGAGCATCCAGTTCGAAGCAGTTGGTGAAATCGCCCGAGCCTTGAGAATGGAAACAAATGTAACTTTTGTCCTGGGTGAAAGACCTCATATTGTATATCCCAGGCTTAGGTATTTTCCGGTCAAGCCCACGATACTAGAGATGCCTTCATTAGAAAAGCCGGATTGCGAACGCATTATTCAGAAACTGGATCAGTTCGGGAAGTTGGGTGATTTGCAAGGCAGGTCTCAAATGGACCAGCTGAGGCAATTCCTTGGCCGATCAAGGAAGCAGCTACTTGTGGCGATGAAGGAAGCAACATCAGGGATAGGATTCAACACCATTCTCGAAAACGAATTTAAGAGCCTGTCTGGAGAAAACGCTCGCATCGCGTATACGATTGCCTGTCTAGCCTATATGCACGGTGCTCCCGTTCGCCGCAGGCATCTACTTGCTGCAATGGGTGGCACAGATATTGAAAAGGCAAGTATTCTCGCACACGATTTGCGCGAGGTAGTCGTCCGATGGAATGAATATGACGACCTCTTCGTCCCGCGTCATCGCGTTATAGCGAAGCAAGTCGCCACAGAGTCCGCTCCCGTCGGAATTAGGGCGCTCGCTGCTACTACATTTTTGACTCTGATGAGCGGGGACATCACGCCCCTTAACATTTCTAAGCGAACTCCCGAGTTCATTGCGTATCGCGGCATCATAAACTTCGACAATATGCTTGAGTTATTCGGAGAAGATTACGAGATCATTGGAGGGATTTATAATGAACTCAAAGACTATTATCCGCACGACTTTCTCTTTTGGCTCCAATTCGGGCGTGCGGAGGTGTACTTCGATCACTTTGCCGTGGCTGAGAACTACTTGAAACAGTCTTTGGCGATCCGAGACGCGGGGAACTTCCAAGCACACCATAATTTGGGCGTGTTATATCTCAAGAGGGCACGGTTTGATGAGAACCTAGCCTCCGCTGAGGCCGATCTCAAGCTAGGCGAGGACTTGTTACGCGAACAGATTGCTGAACGTGGGGATATTGATGCGTATCCCTATGCCGCCCTTATCACCCATAAATATAGATACCTGAAGGTGAGTGAATCGCCGAGGTTGGCGGCAGAGATCGAAAACCTGAGCGAACTGGCACAAATTGGCATCCGCAAACACCCAACGAATGAAGCGATGCAAGAGGCACATCAAGAGATTACGCGAGCGTATTTAATGCTCGCTGTAGGTGATCAGAAGAAGAGTGCTTCGAGCACTTAGTCGCTCGTCGGCTTTTCCAGAATGCCCCGTTGAACCTCAGTACCCACTAAATTAGCACTAGCTTTCTCTCTCGACACGCGTATGGTAGCGCCCCAGTCCAAAGGAGGGAACGCTATCGATGAAGAACAAGAAGAAGAAAGCAACGAAGGCAAAGGCGGCGGTCAAGCGACCGAAAGCCACAGCCAAGGTCGCAACCGGAGTTCGGGCCAAAGCCGCACGGCGCACAGCCGAAGGCAAGTTCACCAAGGTCATCTTCAACCAAATTGGCGGGAAGGAATGCCGCCGTTTCGCCGCGATGACGTGGAAGGAGCGCGATGCGTTCATGGCGAAGCCCGAGAACGCCGCTGTCCAGGAACGCTACGAAAAGCACTTGGCGTCGCGTTACGGCGTGAAGCCTCTCTTCACACTCGGTCAAGTGGTCGCCACCCCCGGCGCGCTGGCCGCGCTTGAAAAGGCGGGCCAGCAGCCGGGGGATTTTCTTGCTCGTCATGTCAGTGGTGATTGGGGAGAAGTTCCGCCCGAAGACATCAAGGAAAACGAGTTCAGTTTGAAGCACGGCTTCCGGCTCCTGAGCGCCTACCGCACCAGCGCGGGTGACAAGCTCTGGGTGATCACCGAAGCCGACCGCTCATCAACCTGTATTTTGCTGCCCGAAGAGTATTGAAACATTCAGGAGGAAAGAAATGCTCAAAATCTTGGTGGCGGAAGACGACCGCTAATCTGGCCCAATATTACGTAACACTCCTTAGCCAGTGGGATTGTGAAACGGTTGTCGAACATACAGGCACAGACGCGATTCGCCGGGCGGCCACATTCCGACCCGATGTCGCTCTCCTCGGTGTCGTGATACCAGAGATGGGCGGTGTTGAAGCTGCTATCAAGTTGCTGGAAATCTGTCCCGGAACGAAGATCGTCCTCGTTACAGAGTCGGTTCCTGCCCGAGACGCTAGAGCAACTGGCGGCGCAGGGCTATCACTTCCCGATGCTTCCTGCGCCTTTTACCCGCGAGGAGTTGCACGCAGTGGTGTTCGGCGTCAAAGCAAAGTGAGGGGAATGGGCAGGCGCTTCAATTGCAACAAGGTTTACCTTTCCTTGCTTCCCATCCCTCGCGGACAATCAGCGGCAACAAAGCTAGTGCGGCAACGGGGTCTGCCCAACTCACTTTCCAAACCTCATTGACGACCAAACCCGCCAAAGCAATCAAGGCCAGATAGCCACAGACCGCCGACTCGGCAGCATCGGCCCTCAACGCGGCGCTGGCCGTCGCGGTTGAGAGCCGCCGCTTTTGTGCTGCAAGCCACGGCATGATCATTGCAGCAAGCACGAGCAGGGCTATCCCAATAGGACTAGGCCGGGCTTCGACGTGCCCTGAGAGAGTGAGAACTGAAGTAGTCGCAATAAAAGCTGCTAGGACGAACAGCAAGCCGCCTGCAATTCTGCCCGCTCGCTCCTCCCGATGCTCTTGATGAGACGGCGAGTAAAAGCGCCAAAACACAACAGCCGCTGAGAGAAGTTCGACCGCGCTATCGCCCCCGAAGGCCAGAAGGGCTGGACTGCGGGCCATCCAAGCTGCTCCCAACGACACCGCTGCTTCCGCGCTCATCCAGATAAGCGTCAGCGTCTGAATCCAAATTACACGCTGCAACACTTCCGGCGGGGCGGTGTTCTCTTCAGCAGGCATATTGATATTATGTGCCTCTGCCTGAGACCCCGGTACAACTGGTTTGGCTAAAATGAGCGAGACAGGACAGGCCCTCGGTCGCAAGTGCGAAAGTTCGCCCCACCTCAACAGAGATTTAGGAGCCGCTGTTCAACGCCGTCCAGGCAGCCAGAGAGTCCATGTAGTCTCGCCAATGGATGATCTTTCTTTTCTCAATCGTGATGACCGAAATGAACCTGTTGTCGTAGGGTGCCCCACTCGCAAGAATCTTGCCGTGCACGTCGTACTCAAGGATCACGACGCGACTAACTTGACAGCGGTGCACTACAAGTGCGTCGCCGGAGTGAAGCTTGATCGTCTTGCCGTATCCGGAGAAGCTAGCTATCAGATTGGCGCGTCCTCGAATCGTCGTGGGCCAGCCGGGGAAGTGATAGCGAGATTCGAAAACAGCGTCATCGGCGAACGTGTCGAAATAGTGTTCGCCGTCAACGAGTCCACGCAAGCCCTCCATGACGATTTCAAAGAAGGGGTCGAGGGCTTCAAAAGCTTCGTATCCGGTTTTCGGCATCGGCGACTCCCAGGCGTCTCCTAGAGCGTAAGGCTGTCGGCCCGCGTTCGATACGGCGCTGGCCGCGAGCGGCGGGGTCTAGACGCGACCTCATACTCCGAAGCCCTCGGTCGCACAACGGCTACGGGCCTCACACCTCGCATCGCAAAGGCGACGGCAGTCTCGCCTCTCGATTCCAAACGTACCAGGGATAATCCAGCCGAGCGACAAAGTTGCCCCAGCTTCTTCGGAGAGATGATTGCGTAGAAGGACGCGCCGCGTAAGCCCTGAACGAACCAGCCGTCCCGAACCCAGGTGGCATTGGAATTGTTCTGCCAATGCCTGAAATGCGTGTTCCGAAACTGCGTTGAGACCAAAATCTGCCCGTCTGGCTTTAGAACTCGCCCGAGTTCGCGCAGCACTTTTATTCGCTCCGATCTATGCGGGATCACGGAGAGCACGTTCGCGCAGAGTATGAAATCATATTTCCTCCGTCGCCAAGCATCGGAACATATTTCGTAAACAGCGACGTTCTTGAGGTGCTTTCTGGCATAGTTCCTCAGGGTTGTACGATTGCGGGCAATCTGCTGCTCCCTGTCAATTTGAAACGAAGAGTCAACTGCACAAACATGCTTCGTTCTGCGCGATAGGGGAATCGTGTAGCGGAACTTTCCGCATCCATAATCCAGGACCACGGCATCCGGGAGGACTTGGGAAATCTGGTCAATCAGCCACTTGCTTGCCTGTCGGTATGGTTTAGCAGCGTTCTCCGTTCTCAGTTCGAAACCTTTGAATTTATAGCGCACGCAAGGCGGCCTCGATATCCGTGCGTCTTTGAGCATCTTTCAAGATCTCGCGGACTTCGCTGCGTGCCGCAGACGCGCATGCACGATTGACCTGCGTAGCGGCTAAAGTGGTCACAAAGATGACTGCGCCAACGAAAGAAGCACTTCGGAATGCATGAACTACAAGCAAAAGTATGAACGCGAATGCGCCTACGGTCGTGCCCTCAATACAAACCCAGAACCACGACCATTTATCCAAGGCCGTCCAAATGAGATGCTTATCGATGGCGGGATTAGTGGAACTAGCGTACCTGTAAAAAACATCGCCCATTATCTCGTCACGACGCTGAATGAGGCGATCACGCAGCGTGAAATCAAGCGGGATTCGAACGCCCCCAGCAAGCGGAGTCAAGATTTCATGTAGATCAAAACGTTCGCGGATTCCGAAAACGTCGGAAACCCTGTCGTGCAATTTGCTGATGCGGGCTGCTAGGGCAATCAAGAAGGCAACAATAACGTACGCCGTGGGAACATCTTTCAGACCAAGTACATCAACGTTAAACGTCAGCCAGGTTGGGTGGAGGAGATTCCAAAGCGCGGGCCATGCGTGCGCGACCACCGCAACAAACACCAGGGAAATGCCAAAAGTAAAGAGCATGATCTTCGTAAGCATCTCGTTGTAATTCTTAGGCTCAGCGAAGGGGTTCATCGATGCGCTCTTTCAGAGGAAGCGAGGCGGAGTCCTAAGGAGACCGAGTTCGTCGCTTAATCTGGGATTTCCGTTTTGACTTCCCGGATGATCACATTTATACACCAGAGGGCCTTCCGGCGGAGCAAAACCGTTTTCGTCGCAGCGTTAACATCGCAAACGATTAGCGACAATCCAGTATTTGCCGCCACTAGAAACACCCCTGCTAAGTGTCCTTTATTAGCCGTTCTTGCGGGCGCTTTTCGCCAGGGTTTTTAGCTACTGTATTTTGGAGCCGGGCGCGGACCGTCCCGTACCCGACTCCCAGGTTTTCGGCGATCTGTTCCAAGGTCTGGCCCTCCGCTCTCATTTCCAGAATCCGGTCCGGGTCCACGGCCCTCATTGGGCGGCCCAAGCTTCTTGCCATTTGCCCGCGCATTCCGAATCCCAGCACTCACCCGCTCACGGATCAGATCACGCTCAAGCTGCGCGACCGCCGACACGATTGTAAAAAGCGCCTGCCCCAACGCGCTGCTGGTGTCTATGTTTTCCTGATAGCTGATGAATTGAATACCGAGCGACCGAAATTCCTCCAACGCAGAAAGCAGGTGTTTAGTGCTGCGAGCAAACCGATCAAATCGCCACACCACAATCGCGTCGAACTGCCGTTTTCGGGCGTCATCCATGAGTTTGTTTAGTTCGGGCCGGGAGTCTTTTGCGCCCGACTGGCCCACATCAACATATTCGCGGACCAGATCAAATCCTCGGGCGGCGCAGTAGGCCCGCAGGTCGCGTACTTGTAACTCGCAGCTTTGATCCTTGGTGCTGACACGAGCATAGATTCCGATTCTCATGAATATGTTCTACGGAGTGGTGAGCGGAAAGGCTAACACTTCCGCTCAATGCGCTCTCTTACCTCCGAGCACGGCGCAACCACCGCATTTAGCTCCTCTGCCAATACGGCCAGTAGAACTCAGGCTGAGGAGAAAGCGCGTGCTAAATCTTCTGGCCGATGTTTTCAGCAAATCACAAGACGTAACCGATAAAGAATTCATCGCCAAGCTGGAGCTGGGCGGGATTGAGTACGCCGTCCTCCCCATTGATACCGCGACATGTATTGAGGTGGGCCGCTATTGTTACCGCTTCAATGAGGAAGGCAAATCAAGAGGCGGCTGGATGAATAGTTTGGCGGCTGATCGGAGGTCGGATTGGGAGAAATGGGCGGCGCTCCTCTGCGAACGTGATTATGACCACCATCCCGCAATTGACGGCAAAGCAGGCTGAAGCACTCGACGTGCTGGTTCACCTGTTCTGGCAATCGCGCAAGGACAACCTTGGGGGAATGGTCGATGGGTTAACAGTTCTTGATGCAGGCTGTGGTGTTTTGAAGACAGTGTGGAATCGTCTAACCAAAGAAGTACTGAAAAAAGTTCCGAGAAAGATCATGGTCCTAGGCCCTTCTGCTTCCACCAGGGCTGACTTTTCGAATTGCTTTGAGAAGGAGTTTGCTGAGTTGGGGTGCTCGGCGGTGGCAAAGTTGGCGCACTCGACGGTCCAGAAGGCACGGAACCGGGCTGTCTATAATACTTCACCCTGTGCCGCCTCAGCTGGAACTGGAGAGGGCGTTCTTCCGTTAAGATAACGGAGAGGACGCATGCGAAAAGAGCGAAAACACTACACCGCAGAGGAGAAGGTGGCCATTCTACGACGGCACTTGTTGGATAAGGTGCCGGTGTCGGACCTGTGTGAGGAACTGGGGCTGCAACCAACGGTGTTCTACCGCTGGCAAAAAGAATTCTTTGAGAACGGTGCTGCCGCCTTCCAGGGCAAGAGCCGTCCGGACCATCAAGCCGAACAACAACGGATTGAATTTCTGGAAAAGAAGATCCAGACCAAGGACGAGGTGTTGGCCGAACTGATGGCCGAGCACATCGCCTTAAAAAAAAGTCTTGGGGAGCTCTGACCCAGGTGTGGGTGCCGCACGATGTGCGGGACCTGGTGGTGGATTTCGTCCGGTGCTGGTCGGAAAAGACCGAGATCGGCGCCGGACGATTCATTCGTTGGCTGGGTGTGCGTGCCAGCAAGTTCTACGACTGGCGAGAGCGCTACGGGCGCGTCAATGAACACAACGGTTGGGTCCCCCGGGATTTCTGGCTGGCGCCGTGGGAGAAGCAAGCCATCATCGGCTTCCACCAGGAACATCCCTTGGAAGGCTATCGACGACTGACCTTCATGATGCTGGACGCGGACGTGGTAGCCGTGAGCCCCTCCAGCGTTTGGCGGGTCCTCCAACAGGCCGGGTTGCTCTCACGCTGGAAGGGTAAGCCGTCGCGCAAGGGTAGCGGTTTCGAGCAGCCACCGCAGCCGCACCAGCATTGGCACATCGATGTTTCCTACATCAACGTGAGCGGCACCTTCTACTACTTGTGCAGTATTCTGGATGGCTACAGCCGTGCGATCGTGCATTGGGATCTGCGGGAATCGATGACCGAAGCGGAAATCGAAGTCCTTTTGCAACGAGCGCGGGAGAAATACCCGGAAGCGAAACCGCGGATCATCTCCGACAATGGGCCGCAATTCATCGCACGGGATTTCAAAGAGTTCATTCGCATCGCGGGGATGACGCACGTGCGAACGTCGCCCTACTATCCGCAATCGAACGGCAAGCTGGAGCGCTGGCACAAATCGCTGAAATCCGAATGCATCCGGCCCGGCACACCGCTGACCCGGGAAGATGCGCTGCGCTTGATTCAAACCTACGTGGATCACTACAACACCGTGCGTTTGCACAGCGCCATCGGTTATGTGACCCCGCACGATCTGCTCGCCGGCCGACAGGCGGAGATCCACGCGGCGCGCGATCGCAAGCTGGAGCAAGCACGTCAGCAGCGGCAGCTGCGACGGACGGCAGAATCACTTGCGCATTTTTCGAACACGACTACAATGACCTCGCCATGTGAAACAGAAGCGGGCTCTGCAGGGATGCAACCATGCTGAGGGATAACTTGGTAGGACTCATCGAGCCGATGCAACTCAGCGCGGGAGCTGATCCTCTCGCGCTGCGCACCCAGAAACAGGCATCGGACGATAGATCCTTATGCCTTGAAAATCCCCGCCCCGAAGGGGCGGAATCTTCACTAACGGAAAACGTCACCTCTCCATTTCAGGCTGAGCCAACACAACCCAACTCACTCCAGTTCCGGGGACGCGCACGGTCATGTGACGACGGCCATCCGGGGCAACTCCGAACCGGAAGATTCCAAACAGGCCCCAGCTTGATCCAATCCCTCGCGGTGAAAGGGTCCAGCGCAGCCCGCCTAGACTGAAGGTTCGACGGAATCTCCATCCCATACTGCACCTTCCTTACATTACAACCCAACAATGTTCCTCACGTACACGGAGAAGCGAATTTCTTTGAATGCCATCACGCGACGCCTAATCTTCTCTTGCTCCCAATGCAACGCGAACAGATTCCGGCGCTCTTTAGTAGATTTTTCTTCTAGTTCAGCGACAGTGCGTTTTAGATCCTCATCGAGGCTAGTGCGAATGCTGGCGATCGATTTGTATCGTTCCCTGTAATTGCCCTCAATCGTTTCTTTCTTTGGTTGCATTTTGCCCCGTGCAACTAACTCTTCCTTGTCAAGTGGCTCTCGTGCAGCTCTTGTATTGCGCTCTCACTGCGATTTCTGCGCTCTTCACCCTCTGTTCAGCAGCTTCCTTTTGGGACGCAAGGTCCTGCCGTTTACTCCCATACTTCGCCTTGATCGCACCCGTATCCGGTGGGGAAAGTGCCTTGGGCATGTTCTGAATTGCCTTTGCTTTTAGTGGTCGCTGCCAACGGAAAAGTTCGGCTGATCGAGCGGCACCAAAACCCTTTACACTATAAACTCTATTGTCTATGTCCGCTGCGCTTATTATCCCTGCCATCCGCAATCGGCTTTTGTATCCTGGTCCAATTCCTGTCAGTGATGCTGCGTCGATGTGCCAGCCACGGAGATAATTGGTGACATATTGATCTTGTTGGGCTGCGAGCGTCCTGGATAGTTCCGATGCTTCTGCTTGGACCGACTCTGAGATTTGCCGATTCAGATTGCCCAGTTGAGCGCCCAGTGTGCTAGAAATCTTTTGAAGAGCGTCTGTCTCCTGCTGAGTAAGACCTCTCCGACGGTTGCTAATGGAATTCATTTCCAATTGAAACGCAGTCTGCACGGCACTGAGTTCTCTCTGTTCATCCTGTCGCGCCGCTTCCAATTGTCTTGCGACTTTGCTCTGCTCAAATGAATGGCGTTCCAGCAGGGATTTCTTGTCGGCTTCTCTGGACTGAACGACAGCGCGAAGCATTCCCACTTTGTCTTCAGATGTTTTCAGTTCGTTAGCAACCGCCTTCTTGGCAACGACACTCGCATCGCGACGAAAACTGAAGGACCAGATTCCATAGTTCAGAAGTGATATGAGTAAGAGGACAAACCCGAGAACAACTGGAGAGGTAAATCCGAGAAATACAAAAAGGATGGCAAGAGCTATGGAAAACAACGAGATTCCTAAAACTATCCGTTCCGTTCTCGGTGAGTTCTTAAATTGATGCGCTGTGACGGAAACAGGCTCTGTAAAGTCCTGTATCCATGAGGGCGAGGGTTCGGGGGCATTTGCCGAAGTTGCGGTAGCCGTTTTGTCTTCTTTACGTTGACGGGGAACATAATCATCGATCCAGCTTGGACTTGTAGAGGGTTTGGAATAGGCGCTAGGCGAAGGCACGATTTGGCCGTCAAGTGCCGGAACATCTTGAGGTCGCAAATCCAGAAGAGAGCGAAACAATCCCACCAAAGATTGAACCCGGTCGTCTTTTGAGTTTTCTAGAGCCTTGAAGATCGCGGATTTTTCAGGGTACTCAAAATCTGGCTGGCGGAAAAGTAAGCACTCGTCACCCCCGCGAAATTGATGCCACAGTTCGGGCTGAACGCTTAAAGCAACCAACGAAACATAAACCACCCAAGAAGAGAAATTGTCCAGGCTTGGACCATAATCAAACTCCGTTCTCTGAGGATGCTGATAATTGCGTTGCCCGCGTTCAGGGCAAGCCTTTCCCAAAAGGTTAGGCACAAACATCCCGTCATAGTCCACAAGCCGAAATTCGCCATTAACGATAAGTATGTTGCCGTGCTGAAGATCGCCGTGAGCGATAGAAGCGTTCCTGAGCGCATTCATCATTTCGATCCATCGAACGGCCAGCGAAAGCAAGGCCGCACTGTTTCCGAGAGATTTCGCGATATAAGTGATTAGCGGCTCACCTTCTACCCACTCCATCTTGAGAACTGGATAAGCCTTTGCCGAAACCTTTATGCCTTGAGCCAGGAAACTGAATTGAACTAGGTAGGGGAGATTTATTCTTGCGAGATGTGCGCTTATTTCAGAGTATCGTTCTTGTTGGTCAGAAACCGGGTTCAGAAAGCATCTCACGGCCCAATGGCACGATGCGCCAAGAATCTTGTAAACTGTCGCAAAGGAACCACTCCGAGGCCGAGGTAATCCTAGTTGATTAAGTTCAGGACGACCTTCGCGAAGATCTTGCTCAAAGAATCCTGTCTTGGGATTCTGTACGGCTTCGCTGTAATCTTGGGGACTGGGCCACGCCATAAAGTTAAATATTCTCGATTTCAACCCTCAGAATCGTGATGTCGTCGTTTCTCAAATGCCCCTTCTCGCGGAGAGTCGTTAGCCATGATTTGAAGGGATTCCCAATACCATCAGTCAAGTCTTGTAATTCACGCGCTGGTGTCTTGCTGCTCTCAGCCTGCGTCAAAAACCAACAAGCGATAGCATCCGTCATCAGGTAAAAGGTATCCCCGGCGAGCCAAACACCCGACACTGCTGGAAGTTCCGGCAATTCGGCCTCTCCCACAATTGCTTTGCTTGCTAGGAGCCGTGGGGAATTGTTGAAATCCTCTGATTTCTGCACGGGGAAGCATTCAAGGACTTTTGTCCTCCTGAGATGAAAAATACAACTATCACCCAACGCCATCGCCTTCCAATTACCCTGACCCGTTAGAGAATCTGTCTCCTCCAATACGAGACCCGCGATTGCGGCAAAGGCCCCACTACGAATTTTTTCTTCCCCATACCACGGCAACGGTTTTCGGGACACGACTTTATTCCACTGCTGGCGAAGAGAACGCATGTGCTCTGAAAATTCCGGTCCGTCAAGCCAACCCTTGCAGAACGCCCTGACTAACTGTTTGGCCCAAATCCCGGAGAAGGACGTCTCCGTCGCGCCGTCAGCCACTGCAAATCGAAATATTCTATCTTTCTTGCTGATCATCCGAGGGCGTGGACAGAAATCGTCTTCGTATTCAGATTCGTCATTACCTGACTTGGACGCCCAGAAACCCTGAACGGAAACTCGCATTGAGGTATTTATCAGCGAAGATTGCTAGGACGCGTACCGATGTCAAGAGCTTGGACAACAAGGACCATATCTCCGTTAAGAACAAAACCCCTGGCACCGTCGGTCAGATTCAGCCCGTGCTGACTGTTAGCCGCAGACCGCATGAAGGGTGTCAGCACGCTCGATCCTTCGAACAAAATTCGTGCTGGGTCATTGGGCAATTGTGCTGCGGAATCTGGGAACGCAATGGGAGTCGCCTTGGGGTCGCTTGAGATGTGAACGTTGAAGACTAGAACGCTTCCGTCTTGAGATGACAAATCTTTAACGGCCTTCATGGCGTTCGTCGGGTCGCCGTCCGTTGACTCACCATCAGTAATTTGGATCACGACAGGTGGGAATGAACTCGGGTGTTGGGCCATCCATTTTTGGAGAATGCCTTGCGCCAGGTTTAACGCCTGACACATAGGAGTTCCACCATTTGCGACCGCATCGAACCAGATCGGAAGTTTTATGGATTGTTCCGTGATCCCACCCGCACCATCATCAACCTTTTTAGTCCTGTCTTCGACTCGTGCGGGCATATTGCCAATTTCACTGATCGACGCGAGTTCCTTTCCAGCAAGTGCGCCACTGAAAGCCGGACCGACTGTCGTTCCATATCCAATTACACCAGCGTAGAAGTAATCCCGAACCCCTTCTTCCTTAGCGCATCTTATGACTAGGTTCTGTAAAAGTCGGTTGATGGCATCCGCAACTGCGTCTGCCTTTTTGCGATTTGGTGTGTTCGGTACCGCCTCTGCCATCGAACCAGACTGGTCAATAAGGAATAGAAAGCACGTCGGATTTGAACGGCTAATCTCTGCACTGTACGGCATTTAGGCGGCTCCCTCAAGAATAAGCAGATGTTAGCAACAGATGGACGAAACCGATAAGGAATGTACATGCAAATTCGCTATACGTTCAAGGAAAACCTTTGTTGCGTTTCCGCAACATGTGATCGTGATGACCGTCCGTTTTCTGGCTTCCCGTGTAATGCTCCGGTCACATCGGAAACAGCGTCCCAGTTTTAGAAATCTCGATCTTTGACTTCTGGTAGCCATCGTTGACTGAGAGACGGCGTTGCTATCGCTTTTCTTCGTTCTGCTCTCGCATAACGGTCTCGAGCTATCGGTTGGAAAGGCAGCAAGTCGAGACATTGTTCTTGGCCGGGCAAATTCCTTCTGCTTAAAAGAGCGTTTTCTTCGCCTGTTCCTCGCCCAGGATATTTCTAAGACGGTTCGCATTAATGGCTTTCTGCCAATCTTCAAGGGCCTGTTTTACTTTCGCCCTGTCCCAACCCGGTTTCCAAACTGCGAACTCATTATTCACCAAGTCATCGGCAAACCTTAGAGATTCGTTATTCACTGCATTATTGGTAAGGTCAGGCGTATGTTGGGGGTTTAGCTCCATAGACACCAGTGCGAACTGTTCCAAACCCTTCGCAATTTCGGGTGTATGTGACTGCTGCGTGGGGTTGACGAACATCCACACCATATCGTTGCGGATCTGGGTGAACACCCTTTTGCGTTCCAATTGAATTAGCCGCGTCACTTGCCCCCTGACATCGAACACCGCCCATACACTGACGCCGACGCCGCCGATTGCGATGAGGATAGCAACCCAGGCGAGAATAAGCTCGGTGCTCATAGCGCACCTCCCCGGCTGTTGTATCACGAACCGCAATTGCCAACGTGGTAGAATCCGCGCACGGAGGGCCAGCCCTTATGGGAATCCTCACGGCTGCAAAGCGGTTTCCCAGCGCCGTTGTAGCCGGATTGTCGGCAGTTTTCCGAGGTGTAGGCCGCGCCGCCAAACCCAGTGGAGTGACAATGCAACGTTGTCAGTCATGCGGAGAGATGCGCATGACGAAGTTTGTAGCCTTCTACCGCAATGTTGGGATGCTTTTCAGACGACAGACATACACGATCATGGGGAACCTTTGCGAGAGTTGCGTTCATAAGCAGTTTTGGAAATTTGAGGCCTTGGATGTTGTCCTCGGGCCGTGGGGGATGCTGTCCGCGATAGTGGCACCAATCTACTTCCTACAGAACATTTTCAGTTATGTCGTCGCACTGTACCAATTTGAGGGGGCGGGAACAGCGGCGGAGTTTCCTCAAGCGCCGAGGTTTCCGTTACTTAAGGTTTTGGCTGTGGTCGCAGCAGCCGCACTGGTATTAGTTGCGGTTCGAACAATCACCAAAAGACACCGCGTCGCCGCAACTTTTGCCAATGCCTCGGCAAAGCACGAGACTGAGCAAATTCTGTGCGAAGATAAACTTAAATCTGTGAAGCTTTTTTCAACCCCAGACTATCAGGAGGCGATGGCGACGTCATTAGGGTGTGGGGAAAGCGTAGTTCCCTTGGTTCATCAGGGTGATTGGACGAAGCTACAGACGCAAAAGGGTGATGAGGGATTCCTCCCGAAATGGTATGTCGGATTGCCCAGCACCGAGCCTGAAAAAATTGCGAAATGTAACCGACCTTCGCCTATGCAGAACGTTGCGCAATATCAAAAGTTGAAAGCCAGAATTGACGGTTTTATTGACGCCGAGAATATCTCGGACAAGGACTTCCGAGATACCACTGAGGACTTGGCATCCGGTGCGTACTTTTTGGCTTACCTCGGGGCTGACGACGGCGGCAAATCAAAGGCTCAGGTGCTAATGGAGGCCGTGAATGACCCCAAGTTCGGAGACTCTGTTTCCAAGTTGTCCGGCAGCGAGCAAGATGAAATGCGGACTTGGTACAGCAAAAATTTGGCTGTGATGTCGAAGGCGTTCGACTTGGGCTACGAAGAAGGCGGAAAGCTCCCGTGCAACCCTAAATCTAAGTAGGTTCTATGAAGAAGACGCTCGCCACGATCCTTATTATCCTCTTCACATTTATGATCATCGCTGTGACCAGCCAAGCCGGGAAAGGTCCGCGCCGCCAAGGTGACGTAGCAGGCGCGATTGGCGAATTGGTTGGAATGTTATTATGGTTCGTGGGTTTATTTTACAGCATCCGCTGGAACATCAAGTTACACGGTCATACATATAAACTCGGGCGGCAGACCTGGGCGGCGCTTTTGTTCTGGTATTCAGTTCTGGCCGCTTTCATCGGGTTGTTCGCGATTGCGTTTGAACACAATTCATTTGGCCTTACGTGGGGTAGCATCATGCTCGTCCTCTGGTCTGGCATCGCCTATGTTTGTAGACGTTGGCAAAAACGTCTCCTCGGAGCAGAGCGATCGCAGGTCACTATCACCCAGAGCCAACCTGCATGATATGAATGGTTGACTATTGGTGTTTTCGTCTCGGCGGTGGTTTGCGCCGCGCGGCATAATCGTGGAGTTAGGGACACGTTGGCAAGAATCTTTGCTCAGCGATTCATTTCTGCGTCTGATGGGCAATCTTTCTCGGGTTCGAAATTCGTGGGTAGTCCTTTGGAATCCTCCCTTTCGAGTAAAAAATCGCCGCGCTGTGCCGCCCCACCTTGCGGAAAAGCGCGGTACGTACCCGACAAATCGTTGCCGTTTCGTCGCCCCACAAACTCGATGTGAAACCCGGCGCTGTCTACATTGAATTGAACGTCGGGGCCGCTAACAGAACCCGTAAGCGAGCCGCTGCCGTAAAGCGGTTCGCGAACACCCATGCAACCGAAAATCCGCCCTTGATTCTCTTGAACCAGGATTTCGAAGTTTGCAGTCGAATCCACGGTCAAATTATGGACCGTGCCCACAAAACTGCCTTTCAAAGGGGCGAGCGCCGCCGACCTTTCCTCCGACCGACCAGTGTCGCGCACTTTACTCTTCGCAGCTGTCTCCGCACCACCGGAGAGATGTGTTTGCAAAAATAATTGTTCGAGGGACAGGTTCGCAGTTTGTCCTCGAAGCTTCGATATTTCGTCAACCGGAATCGCAAAATTGAGATTTTGCCCCTCCTTTAGTTGGAAACTAGAAATACCGACAACCTCCCCTTTGAAATTGAAGACTGGACCGCCCGATGAACCCGGAGAGATCGGAGCACTTATCTGGAGGAATTGACTTCCGTCTTCGTCACGTATGGCACTCACTAACCCGTCTGCAACGCTATTCGAAAGGCCCTCTGGACTCCCAACCGTCGCAATACGATCTCCAATTTGCGCTTTGTCTGTAGCCAACCTCAGGAACGGAAAGTCTTTAGCTTCCTCGATGCCGCCACTGGTCTTTCGACCAAGCTGGACGATAGCTAAGTCATGTTCCATATCGTATGCGCTCACAGAGAGCAGATGATACAAACGACCGTCGCCGAGTTTTATGTCGGCTGAAAACGCATCTTGAATGACGTGAAAATTCGTCACGCAAAGACCATCGGCGTTTATAAGAAAACCACTCCCTTGACCAACAGGTTTCCCTCGACTGTCGTAGACATATATCGTCGCCACGGCGGGCAGTTGGCTGGTAATGGTGGTTAGCGATGTCGGCTCCGTTTGAGCAGACGATGGGATTGATCGGTCGGTTTTATTCGTGCGCAAAAACAAGTATGCAAGACTGCTGAGTCCAAAAATCACGGCTACGCTTACTATTGCTGTCCGAATTCGTGGAATGCCGCCAACACGAAAAACTGCGGTCTTGCTCATGTGATCGTGGAGCGCGAGACGTTCCTTGCTGAACACCATCAGAAAACCGATCCCGAAGGTCGCAACAGACGCTAGTTTGCCGATAGTCTCCCGTAGGTAATACTGAGAACGGCCAGTAATCGGGACCGAAAGACCCATGAGACTCTTTCCGATCCCGCCTTTCAATTGGTAACCAATTTCGGTGAGCGCAAGCCAAACTGGAAAGGCAATCCACCATTTCATGCCGAGCCAGATAAGAAGCGCAGTGCAACCAACAAATATTGAAATATCCAACATCGCTGCACATAGACGTTCAAGCCAATTTGCTGCTCCGGGAGTGATCAGTTTTCCGCAGGATGGACAGAAACGCGCCCCAGTTGAAAGCGATCCGCCGCAATGCCCACAGGCTCCTGACTCAGTCATTTCAAACCGCTCTGACCCAATAGGTCCGAGGCTTGATGTTCTAAGCCTTCAATATCGCTGTCCAGAAGTACCAAGTCACTTCGGAGACTCGTCATCGAAGCAGCCGTTCCGTCACAGTTAACTACCAAGTCGGCTTCTTGCCGGAGCTTCTCTGCTTGGTCTTTCCGAAGATCATAGACTTTTCGCAGCGTTGCGTATTGGGCTCTTTCTGCCTCTGACGCAGCTAAATTGTCCGTAATGCCACGTTGAAGTAGCCCTTGCACTCGCTGGATTTGACTTTCGTATTGGTCCAAGTCTGTGCTAAGGGACCTCATTCTGCCTTGCCAAAGCAAAAACTCAGCGTAGTTACCAACTGGTTTTGTCTGCTCCACTTTTTGGTTTACGGTACTTCGAGCGGCTTCAAAACCTCCGACTGCGGTTCCAATCTCTTTCGTGAAGGCTGCATATTGCTTGTCTCGGTCTTCTTTGTAGTAGCCATATCCTACGAGACCGACATCTAAAACGAGTGCGATGAAGACGAATGCCGTGAGAGCCCTAACCAAAACCCGATTGGTTGGCCGGGTCGTAACGACCGTATGCGCGATCTCATCGCTCCAAGCCTGTTTCTTCGGTTTCTTGATGGCCGTCCAGTAGCCCGCGCCCCATAAGAACGATGAAACCAGCCGACCGACTGTTTCTCGTAGAAGAATGCGCCAAAACGGGGGATATTTTCGATCAGGTCTCACTGAACATACTTCCAAGCCGTGGACATACTTGCCAACGGTAGTGTGGTATGCGGTTTGTGCGATGACCATATAGACCATTAGAACGAGAAAGAAAACTAACTTGCTCACTCCCTCATCCTCAGAAAACGAAATCTGAAGTGCGGCAAAAACGACGTAGGCTAGAATCGCGATAAGGTAGACGATGATGAGGTCTGCAAAGTAGGCGGTAAAGCGTTGACCCATCGTTGCATAGATCGGAAAAAAGTTTGAGCCATCATTAACTGCTTCGGCCCCAAATTCATAACCACAGTCGCAGCGTTGCGCCGTATCGGGATTGGTAAGCTTACATCGGGGACAGACGATGCTCGTCCCCGTCGCTGATTGTTCAGAAGTCAACGTAGCGACCGAGCCCGGTTTGGTATCTGACGCCGCATCAGTGATAGAGACAGAAGAATCCAAGTCCGCGCTGGACATTGGAGATGGACTTAACTCCTCGACCGAATCTGTTGTCACCTCAGAAAGTTGACGCTCGCTGTCATTTGGTAGTTCGGGAGGTGTGGCGCTCTTTAGAATAGAATCAGCGGTCGCGGGCTTCGCTGACTGCTCCGCACTACTGTTCTCTGCGGGTTTTTGAATCGTGCACCCACACGAATTGCAGTAAATTGCATCATCTGGATTAACGGCGCGACAGTAGTTGCAGAACATACTTGAAACACCACTATTTCTTATGATCTAGGGCGAAACGCGCCCACCGTGATACAGAATCTCTGAAGGTTTTGACAAACATCTCGATATTGTCGCGTGTGACGCCGCCAGTGAGGATCATGTCACTTTCAAGGGCAGCGTTTCCATCTTTGTCTACGTACGCGCGGGAAAAACTATTGGTTTGATTCCACTGATTGACAGTGGCTAGTGTGGGGCTAACGTCCGTAAATCCATTATATAACTGAAGGTAGCTCGAATCATTAGTGAACGCGGCCACCTTATAGCCTTCCGCACGAAAAGTGAAAAATGGATCATCGTTGCCTTTTGCATCTTTGCCCCTCGTGCACTCAAAACCCATCGCTTGCACAACTTCTTGAAATTCAATCGAAGTCATGCTGGTGATGATTGTGGCATCGGTTTCCGTTGCGGTCGCAGCAGGTGTTTCCATCTTCCTCTGTTTGATCTCTTTCGCCTTGTCCACCAACTCGTCGGCCTGCTTCAACATCGACGCTCGTTCGTCGGGACCCGCAGCTTCGTCAGCCTTGCGGCGAAATGTGAGATTCAAATAGGCGATAGCATCGTCGTAGTCTGGGCGAAGCTCGATGGCCCTGCGCAAATCTGTCGTCCCCTCATCGATCAACTTTCCATTTTCCTTCACGTAATTTATTCGGGCATCAGGCGGTAATGGGTCGTCATCTGTGAGGGGCCTGTCTGGGTGTGCCACACGCCACGCGCCACGTATTTCCAAGTTCGAGCGATAGGCGAGCGTCCAGTCGATCACGCCGATCCAGTAATACGGTTCCGGGTCTTCTGGCTTCAGGGCGATATGCTTCTTGTGATAGGCCCTCGATTCTTCAAAACGGGATCGGGTGTACGGCGTCCCGGCCATGTTGTAGAGAATGGAGCCAATTCCGTCGATCGCCGAGATGTTGTTGGGATCAACGGCGAGCAAGTCTTGAAATTCCTTCACCGCTGCCTGGCCCATGCGGATGTTGTCTGCCGACGGCGCACCGGGAACGTACTCCGTCGCATAAGCCGTGGCAAGATACAAGGAGGCGTTGGTAAGCGTCGGATCGTCAACCTTTGCGTCCTTGAAGAACTTGATGGCCTCATCGTACTTGCTATCGCGATAGGCGGTTACGCCCTGGTTCAGTTCGACGCGAGCTTTGAGCTTAAGGGATTCAATGCCGTTGTCCTGCTTCGCGGTCTGGCCCATCGCCGTGGCGGAGAAAATGCTGAGAAGAAAAACTGTCGAGAGAATGGGAGACGCTCTCACGCGAAGTCTCTCCTCTTCCGCTGATTAAGACCTAGATAATGTTCCGATGTTCAGGCAACTCTAGCATTAAGTGAGTACCTGCGGAACCCAAATGTGTATTTAAGGTGTGGTAAAATTCGCCAAACAGACATTATATGGCAAAGCACCATCACCGCGTGAACGCCCCTCTCCCGCTCATCTGCCAATGGAGGGCGAAAGGCGTTTCGTTGTGCGGGGGCACTCTACGCCTGCGTCCCTCGCAAGTTCAAGGCGTCATCCGCGCAGCATTCCTCGCAGTAGGCGCAATCGTCGTGAACCGGGCAATCGGTATGAACCGGGCGGCGGGCGCATACGGCGCAGAGATTCTGCTCTTCTTTTAGCTCCTCGCAAACAGCTTGGAGCGACGCCAGGATTTCGTCCCAATCCTTATCGGACTGCATCATCGCGTCAATTTCCCGCTGGTGCTCCGGGCAATACGGATACCCCGGCTTGTCGCAAAACCGTTGTGGCGAGGTGCGGGAAGCGAGATAAACCCAGCGGCAAGGCATTTGTGCCCCCTTAGGGCAGCAGCTTCCCGCCAATCGTGTTCTGCGTAGTGACCTTGCCCCGCGAATCACGGATGGAAATGTGCTGAGCGATGGCCTGGCCGTTATCCGCGTTGTAGATGGTGTTGGTGGTGATGACTTTTCCGTCTGCCCTGAAGATCGTGGTGATTTCCCCAACAAGTCTGTTTTGGCTGTCGTAGGTTTTCATTTCAGTCCCCCTTCCGGCCACTGGTGACGTAGGTGTAGACAACCGCCGCCATAGCCGCCTGGTGAAGTTCCGGGAGGAGTTCGTGTATCCGCTTCACAAAAGCTGCGGGGGTTAAATCGTCAGCTTGCGCCGCGAGAAGGCGGAATTGATGAATTTCTGCCTGCCAAGCGGAGAGGGCCGTTTCCCGTTGTCCGCGCATTTCACGGGTAACAGCTTCGGTTTCTTCGAGCACTTCCGCAATGAACTGATGCTCCTTACAAAACGGGCGACCTTCCTTACCGCAAAGGCGGGTAGTGTCGCCGTTCTTTGAAGCGGTGCGCTGCCATTGGCAAGTCATGTAAGGAATCTACGTGGAGAAGCCGACAAGGGTTAAGTCGGGGGATTCCGTGCTCGTGGGCGCAGGACAGATCCGCACCGCGCTCCGAAATGGTCAACGGGGCCTCGGAGGTGCTCACAGAAGGAACGAACCAACAATGTGGTAGGTAACGCGAGGGCGTCCCGCACTCCCGTCCGAGCCTTCCTCAATTTTACTACCTACTGTTGATTATTATCTATTTGTCATCAAGTAAACGACAGTGCCATTGGTTTCTGGCATAAAGCCCTCGATACTTACAGAAGTGCTGTTCCTTTGCAGTCTGTCCAACTGAGTGGGCCTCCTGATTTGGGATAGTGCGATGGAGTTCCGGGAATGGAAGTTCTTGTTTTTCCAAGATGGATGTTGAATCGGCTGCCGATTATTGGACTGCTCGCGTTAACTGTAGGTTGTACGACTTCTCCCGTTCGCTCTGATTTGGAGCGAGCCGAACAAAGGCATCAACAGCAAGCTCAGGAAACACGCCACATGCGGCAGGAGCAGGCGGCTGGTGCTTCCCAGTTCGGGCCGGAGCAGAACGACCCCGAGGGGTACGACGGCCTCGCGTGGGGCAGCCCTCCGTCCGCGAACCCAGCGGCGAAACAAGCGGAAGGACACCAGCCCGGACGGAATTTGGAGAAGATCGTGGGTGCGCCCGGTCACGCGGATCGGTATGGTCAATACGTCGGAGACCCAAATGGTGAACTCCTTTATTACGTAGACGAAGACTCTAGCCCCACGTTCAATTACCTTTTCAATGACCAGACGAGAACAATGTATGCATATTACGGGGGAAAGCTTGCGTACATAGTCGCTGAGTTGGGCGGTGATTACCGTCAGGTGGAAGCTGAGCTAGACACAAAATACCAAATGCGGGATGAGATTCGCGCTGACACTTGGGGCAATGGCTCAAACGATGCACTGAACTCACACGGTTCGCATGTAGATGGTGTGTTCGTTGGGAGGTTGTATCAGAGAGGCAACACGAATACTCGAATTTACCTGCTCCAAGAAGTTACGAACGGTTTCACAGACGAATTAGTTCTGTTGTACATACCAAACGCATATCTCATGCAGATACATGACGAGTGGTGGAATCGATTTCAGGCAAAAGAGCAAAGCGCGAAGGAACAACAAGAGAAACAAGCTGAACAGACAAGAATAAAAGACGAGAGGAAGATTCAATGACGCTGATTAGTACCAAGGCGTCGAGGGCATGCGGTGTGCAACGAACCGAATATATATATAGGGAGGAACGCGATGAGAGGAAAACGGAAATACGTAGGCGCAATCGTAGGTACGCTAGTCGGTTTCGCATTGGCGTGGAATGTAAGCAATTTTGGTGCTTTTTGGCTTGAAACTCCCGTGCCACTTGCGATTCTAGGTTACTCGATTGGAGCCTTGTTTGAGGAAGGGGAACCGCGATGACTCCCTGCGTTTCGGCACTTTGAGACGGAAAGGAAGATTGGATCGATGAGGCGCAGATACATTGGACTAGTTGCTGGATTTGGTATTGGTTATTTGCTAGCTTTTTCCTCGGTGTTGATCAAATTCTCTGAATACGATGGTCTCGGAGAGGCCCTTTTCACTGGGCTTTTGTGGGGAGCTTTCATAGGCATTCCTTTTAGCATGCTTGGCTTCGGAATCGGGGCACTGCTTGACAACAGGGCGAATAACATGAGTAAGCGCCCTGATACGTTCTGCGCAGCCTGTGGGAAGCCACTAGCGGGAGCTACCCGCTTTTGCGGAAATTGCGGAGCAACGGTCGCAGCTCCCTCCGCCGCTGCTCAAAAATGTTAAGAGGAAGAGGACGATTGACTGCCGCGAGTTTGCGGACCTCTACATGAGTACCAGGTGAAAAGCGTGCCCGACGAAACTGAAGCTGCCGAAGCCAGAAGGGCGGCTGCCTCGCAGACGATTCCTCCCGGCCCGCTTAAGTCCCGAAATGGTCAACGCAACCTCAGAGGCGCTCTCTGCGGGAACGAGTACAGCGACTGACGGGTAGGGCTAGCGATGTTGGAGAAGGGCGGAGAGGGGGAATCGCCGCTTTCTAGCTTGCGGAAACGTACGCATGCTAGCGGTCACACGGTTTCATTTCCCGACACACACGCCGACACACGCGCCCGCAGACCAGCACGGACCAATCGCTCGATAATTCCAGTGTGGAAGACGTGAACAGTGCCGTCGGGGCAAAGATGACCAACGGCATCGTGCTTGGGGCGGGTTCCCGCCGGAACGATCGGAAACGGACATGGCATTCCGGGCGTGTAAGGGTACGCCAGGTGCCACTCGTAACCACGCTCGTCTTCGGACATATTTGCTTCGTCGCTCATAGACACCTCGAAAAAATTGGGACGCTCACTATCGAACGGAAATTACGCAGATGGCGAAGAAAGCGGGCGTTGGCGCGGGCTGAACACTACCTCCACTTAAATATCCTGAAGCCTCCGGGAGCCGTGAAGTCCACGATGCGCAACTCCGTTATCGGAGCCGTAGTTGCGGTTGGGTTTTCTTTCGGCTTTTTCACACGGAATGAGTTCGCATGAGCCTCTCCATACCACCACCATTTACCGCCTCGCCGCGCCGTCTGTACACCGAGTTCTTGCCGGATGCGGCAAAGAGCATGACGAGAGATTCCGGCGGCCTCAGCTTTCTCAAATAGTGTGCAAGCCTGCATCGGATAGTCCTTCAGTTGTTCGGGGAGCCAGACTCGTGCTCTCGCAGCCATTCTGTCTTGTCTTTTCATAATTACACTCTTACTTGGTTACGGGAGCGGATATTCTTTATTCATCGGCGAACGGGGAATCGCATGGGTATGGCGCAATCCGGGCGGCGCTTGGTGACGCTCGGCACGGTTAGCCCCGGACACGGCGGGTTATACAAACTGCCAAGAAACAGCCGCTCCCAGATTTGGGTGACGTACATCAATCGTGCGGTTCTCCTTCCACGGCTTCGATTTGGCGGGAACTTCCAGCGGCGGCTAAGAAGAACGCTGGCATATGCGGCCAGATCGCGCCACACCACACCCCGAAATGGGGTAGTGGTACAGTTTGAAGGTTCGCGAGCGATGGCCGCTGGTGTCACGTCGAAACTTTGGGAAATGGGCGATATCGTGAAGGTGCTTGAGAACTGGGAATTGGCGAGTATCACTGTGACGACAGTCCTGACAAAATAAAGGTAGGCACATGGACGATAAAATACAGAGACTGGAAGAGCTGAAGGGATCACTGAAATTTCCACATGAATTGGGCGGCGAGTTTGTGCCGGAAGGCTGTCAGAAGCAGTTTGAGTTAATGTTTGTCGCGGAAATGCCGTCAATGAGTGAGCCTAAAAACTCGACTGTGTTTTATCCCAATTATAGTGCGGGAGCGCATCGCGGTGAATTTTTGAAAGAGATGATGACGAAATGCGGCGTCGCTGGCAGCTATATTACCGACATCGTAAAAGACAGGGACATACCAAGACGACCGACAAAAACGGAGATAGAAAAATGGCTACCATTTCTGCTTCAAGAAGTGGAGATCATACAACCAAAAGCCATTATCGTTTTTGGCAAGAGAACGTACGACGGGAGCTTCAAGCCGTTCGTCGAACCCCATATCCCGAAACATATAAAAGTTGCCTGGGTTTGGCACTATAGTCAGCAGGGCGCAAAATCGAACGCCGAAGTTGAGCAGAAATTTGACGAAGTCATAAATAGAATCAGAAAGCCTTGAACACCCGAACAGATCGCGCCACGCTCAGAAGTGTTCAACGCTGCCTCAGACGTACTCTCTGCGGGAACGATTCCGGTAGCTGGTGGTTATGGGCTGGTGACGGCGGAGGCTGGCGAGGAGAGCAAGTGTGGAATCAGGTGTTGGTCTGTTCGCGTGGTCGTTATTATTCGTAAAGGAGAGAACACTTGAGCGTAGCCGCTGTAGAATCTTCTCCCTTACAATTTGTCCTCTGAATCTGTGTGAATAGCGAGTTCTTCGTTCATCAGTTCAATCTGGTCGCCATTGTTTATCTGGACGGCTGCGGCTATATCAATCCCCCAGACACTGATGTAAATCTCGGCCTCTGGTTTAACCTTCCGAAGTTTTTCTATGAGTTGTCCTGCGGTCATATTCGTTAATACCGCGCCGTGTGATGCTTGCCCAGCATTTTGGCAGCACGCAGCGCCCGCTTCATGCGGATCACTTTCAGCTCCGCTGCCATCCTCTCGGCGTTTTCACGGAAGGTCATTCTTTAGCCGTCCGGCTCGTGACTACCGAAAGGACCATGAACACCGGGGTCCTCAGGGTCGTGTTCAGGCTCATCCGAGTCTTCGGGGTCTTCAACTTCGTGATACGGCTCGCTGGTATCTACACCGAGGCCGCGCAAGAGCGGAAGGATCTCGTCTGGAAGAACGGGTTTGGCTGCTTGGCGAGCGCGAACCCGCAGCACGAACTTTTGAAGCTCCTCCTGGATGTTTTCCTTGGCGAGCAGCGTCATCGCTGCCTTGACTGGATTCTTGGACCTGCTGATAGCCGCCGCGCAATAGCTATAGTGGTCGAAGAATTGGATACAAACCGCTGGTAGGACTAACGAAGCGATAAGCTCTTCCTTAGCTGACTGTTTAAGATGACCCATATATCTCTCCTGAAAGAATTGTCTTGATCTGACCTGACGAGCGAAAGCGTTTACGCCTCTGCTCGTTAGGTCCCGTCAAAACCCTTGAAAACCCAAAACCCGTAAACCCGTTGTAGCCGTTGACCCGTTAGAGCTTTGAAACCGTAGACCCGTTAGCCCATAAAATCTTTAACCCTTCAAACCCTTAAAGCCTTAAAGACGTTAGAGTGACTCTTAGACCACTCTTAGAGGTACTCTCACAAAAGCTCACGTTTTTGGCGTTTTCTCTTGGCCCACAATCGCCCCCTCAATTGGCTTCAACAGCAGAATTGAAAATCTCCGCAATAAATGCGGCGTGAACTCGGCTGAACTCTCTTAGCTCGTCCGTCAGTTCATCCAATTCGTCAGGGACCGCGATGAGTCCGTCGGAATTAGCGCAGAGAACAAGACTCGTGAGCACCAGAGCTTCCTCTGGCCCTGCTTCCTGCAATATCTTCCGTAGCTCTTGCCGGAAGGCAAGGGACGTTACGGCATGACGGCCACATTCGGTGATTTCCATAAACTCTCCTTCAATTCCCGCGCAGCCAAAATGTTCTGATTGTTCGCGGGACCAACTTTGGCAACAGCGGGGTGGGCTTGGTCCCGCTAAGAACTTCTACCCACCACGCACCATTGCTCTGATGTTCTAATACTGCCTACTTCCGCTTCCGCATAAATCCGGGCAACTCGCCCCGGTCCTTCCGGTCCTGTGCTGCGGCCTTAGCAGCCTTGCTGCGGGTCTTGGCGGTGATGGCTTCCCGTTGCCGCGCTATAGCTTCGCTTACAGCCGGGGGTAGAACCACGCGGGTCAACCCTTCACGTGACGCTACCTCCAGCATTCTCTGTGCGTTTGTGTGCACCATTTGGTCGAGCACCGAAGTGATTTCTTCGTCGCTCAAGGGTTTTGAGGAGATTATCGTTTTCGCAGTGGAGAATCCTTCGGGTGGATAGATTACGGTAACGTATCGCCCGTAGACGACTTGGCCGTCAACGGTGATGTGAGACAGAACATTCTTTACGTCTTCTTTTGCGTGCATAGATGCTGTCCTTTCAATCTTGTGGTAGTCGCTCATATTGCATGCTCATGACAAAATTCGCAGCCAGCTTTGATTCTTCTCGGCATAGCGCGTGCCACCACTTGAGTCCGGCGGTCATTGGACCTCCACTTCGTAATCCAGAGTTACGCAGGTGTCCAAGTATTCGCCCTTAGCGAGATTGTCAAGATCACGCGTCTCGGACCAATACTCTTCTGTGTAATCGGTTCCAGCGTTGGGGAACTTTTCATCTTCTACAAGCGTAATGGCTTGTTCGGCGGATTCAGCCTCAACGATGACGCTCTCAATACAATCAAACCAACCACCCACGCCACCGCGTATCTTTCCGCCGAATTGTCTGCTGACTTTGAAACATTTGTTGCGGGTCATTGGAGCACCGGGTCAAACACAACAGAACTGGAATCTTTGAAACCATAGAGCAGCCCCGGTTTGCCATCATTGCAGATGAACCAAAGCTCGGGATCTTCGGTTAGGTTGCGGGGGTCTAATTGGCCGGACAGATATTGACGCGCTCTCGTACCGGGCAATGCCGCCAGATTCTTAAATCCCTCTGGCATTTTGTTGGTGCGAATTGTTATGCGTTTCATAAGTTCCTCTTCACTCTTATTCTGCGAAGAACTCTCTAGAAAGGTTAATTTCTGCAAAACAATTTTAGATTTCGGGCCGCGCACCACTTCAATTTGTGGCCGGAGGTGATTTGGCCCGTTGGACCAGTGGAGGGAAACGCAAAAAAAGGCCGGGTACGGAACCCTCCGTACCCGGCTCTCAACTTGTCATGTCTTATCGCGTCTTGTCTTATCTGATCAGGACGCCACCAGCCTTGCTACCGCTCCGGCTGGCTCACTCATATAAATACTCGGAATTCTGAGATACGGCGATTGTTGTTGTTCAGTTTTACGCGGTCAACACAACGTCAAGATCAGGCATCTGCTCTTGCGATCCCCGGAACCATTCCTCAAGCGTCGCAAAGGCGTTGGCGTGAGGCAATATCCGAGCGTCATACCCTGCTGCCGTAAGGCGTCGCTGTATACCCGCTATGGTCAGGTGCTTCTTTTGCTGCTTGGTTGGGTCGAACGGCTTTTCGTTCCCGGCTTGCTTCCTTCGTGCCAGGACCCGCCGCAGACATTCGTCTGCCGGGGTGTCTATCATCGCGAAAATGAAGTGATGCTGTGGGAGGCTTTGCGCGAGTTCAACGCTCGGTGTGAAGCATGTGGACCAAAGGACGCCCTCAAAAAGTACAGGGCCGTGGCTGGCAAGCTCCGCTACGCCAGCCTTCACATCGGCGAAAGTCTTGACGGTGTCGCAGCCGCCGCAGGCCGTGGTGTAGCGTCCGAGAACCAAGACCCCATTGCGAAGGCGATAAGCCCAAGTCTTGCCGCCGCCCTGTTTGAGTTCTTCCTCCACGCGAATGACTTCCATGTAGCGGGTGACGGCGGTGCTTTTTCCGGAGCCATTCGTGCCCCGGACATTCACGATTACACTCATGGTTTTGAACGGCCTCCTTGGGCCGGAGAGGTAGGAGGTTGAAACTCAGACAATTCAGGAACGCGCTTGAAGTTACGCCTGCAAGATAAGCTCTGCTTCTTGGGGGATGTCCTGCTTTACGCAAGATTTGGGTTCACTCCCGACAATCCAAAACAACGTGTTTCCGCTCATGTAGGGTGTGAACGCTGCCGGATGGTCGGCGATATAGCTCATGCACTTGCCTTCATAGCGGGGATGTGTAACGAGGCCCTTGTAAGTGAAAGGCATCAGCTTTTCGTAATTCGTATAGCCGTTCGCGAAGACATCGTGGGTTTCGAATTCGTAGGGCAGGGCGTCCACACCGCAAGCGTTCAGCCGTGCCCACATCTCGTTCTCGTGCTTCGCCAAATTCTTATTGATGTGCATGAAAATGACTTTCTTCAAATTCTTGGGCGGATAGCGGTGCAACCCATACAGGATTGAAACCGCGCTGTTGCGCGATCCAGCGGGGATGATGAGCGTCTCCATGTGCTCGGGCAGATTCCGCACCTGTTCCGAGCCGACGCGATGAAAAGCCTCAATATCGGCATCGCTGGTGGTCACGGTGATATTGGTTTCAATGCGAAGCCAACCGTGCTTTTCGGCGTAGTCCTTTGCCCGACTGTTGAGCAACGGTGCAAAGCCCGGATTCACGAGGATCGTCTTCGCTCCGAGCTTCTCCCCAGCCAGAGCCATGTTCTTCCGCGCCCCGGTGAACTGAACGCACTTCATGCCGTAATGTTTGGCGCAAGCCGCGACCATCGGAAGCTGCGGGCTGCCCGTAACAGCACCGCTGACGCACTCCGGGGAACTGTCGCCCTGCTGAACAACCAGATCAGTTGGCGGAACTTCGAGCCGTTATGCATTCCGTCCGGCGAGAACTTGTCCTCGCGCTTGAACCAGATGTCGCCGATTTTCTCGACGGGCGTCAGATCGTAGATAGCGTCATGCCACATTGACCTGCTCCATAAAGCAATCCCAGACATTTCCCATCGCGATTACCTGCCCGGTATCGCGGAACCGCGTCTGCTTCTCCTCGCTGACTCCCGTTTCGGATTGAACGTAATCGGGCAACGTGCGGTAGGCATCCCAAAACATCCCGAAGTCTTCCTCCGGCCAACGACGCTCCGCCTTTGTCACGCGTTCGTAAAACATATCCGCGTAGATTCCTGGATAGCGCCGCCCACGGAACCAATTCTTATAAGCGCAGAGAGCCGACTCCAAAGTGAAGTAGTTAGTGTCAAAGCTCGGATAACGGTCCCGCGCATCAGCGAGCAATTTCGCCCCCTCGTCCTCAAGGTGCGAGATCATTTCAGGCGTGTATATGACGGGGTTGTCGTCGTGCCAATCCCAATCGTCACGTCCGAGTACCTTGCACAGACCGTTGCGATGAGATTTGCTGCCCTTTATGTCGGAGAGGAACAACTGGTCACAGACGAGCGGGAGACGAGCGATGCGGAGATATTCCAAGTAAGAGAATGCCGACATGCGACCGAAGCCGTAGAAGTCGCGCCGTACCGTCGCCCAGGCGGAGCGGAAGTTTTGCTCCTGATCTGAGCCATTGACGAATCCGGCGAAATATTCTTCCTGGCTGTCGCCGCATAGCGTCCTTGTAGCATTCGAGTGCCCTGGGAAAGTCGCGCTTCTGGTGACGGCGATCCGTGTCAAATTCGAGTCGTGCCCACTCGTTATTAAAGAACTCAATCAACGCAGCGGTGTCCAGAGTCGCGAAGTCGGGGAACCGTTTGAAGATAAGCCATGACGTCGGCGGGTGTTGCGTGTTCCCGTTGATGAAGCAAAACCACAACAGTTGCTCAAGATTCCAATCGAGGCGCTCACGCAGATAAGGGATGAGCAAATAGACGAGGCCGGGGTGAAGCTTGAACTCGGTGTGAAACTGGTAGAAGCGCAGGAAGACCTCGCGCCTGTATTCAGGCTTCGCGAAAATCCATGCCGGATTGAAGCTCAACACTCATACGGCTTCCGTGACCTCGGCAGTTCCGTTGTGAAGTTGTTCCAAAGCCTCACGCGCCGCTGCCGCGCTCTCTGCTGCTGACAACCGTTCGGGTATCACGAGGCATTGCTTCGGGAAGCGGTCGTAGGTGCTGCAAGCATGCTCCCAGACGCCCTTGGCTCGGTCACGAAAGGCAAGCATGTTTTCGTAAGTCTTCTCAGGGAGTGCTTCCTCGGTGGGAACATCGCCCTTCTTGAGTACGTTGGCCCGACGGCGGGCAAGAAGACGACGGATATTTTCCTCCAGCGAAATATCCAGATAAATGAACAGGGCAGCCAGCGGCTCGGGGCGATTCCGCATCCAGTCCACGAATTTCTTGGAGCAGCGGACCGGGTCTACGATGACCGTATCCCGTTCCTGCCAGCACAATTCAATGACTTGAGACAGGGCGTCCATGCTCTTGATTGAGTCACTCCCGTTTTTCAAGTTGCCAGCGAGAGCGATCCCGTTCCCGGAAAGTGTGAATTTGACCTTCTCCGCCTTAGTCACGCCGCTATGCTGGTCAAGGGCTTGAATAGCGGTTGAGACCTCAACGACGGAACACTCCTCCAAGAGATTGCGGGATAGGGTTGATTTCCCACTCGCGCCGGGGCCAAGAATGTGGATAAGAGTTTTCATCACATCCTCTAACTGATCGTTATTTTGGGTTCTCTGTAGATCCGATACAGATTGTTGCTCCGCTTGACTTTTTGAAACGCAGAGATTTTTGCCTCAGCCTTTTCCCATTCTTCTTCAACTGAGCCGCAATCACTGATTTTCTCGCGGGCGTACAGCACGCAAACTACCCGGTTTCCCTGAATCGGGAGGTTCCCATGAATGCTGTGCACATCCGCAAAAATGATGTCTCCAGGCCTGTAGTCCACGGCCAAGCCGTACTCCGGGAAACACAGATAACCTCCGGTGAAATCTCCCAAAGTCAGCATTACACCGAAGCCTTGTCGGTAATCGCCTTCATCACGGTGGTAAGTCGTCGGCAGATTCTTGTTTACTGTCAATGTCGAAAATGCCGTGTCCCCAATACGATAGTCAGGAGCCTTACTAACGTGGTCGTGTTGTCTCTCCCACTCATCTGGGAACTCAATCTTGAACATGCAGTCCGCCGCACGTATCAAAGGCATTGCGGCCCGCAAAACCTCGGGATTCTTGCGTGTCCAAGCTGTCTGCCGACAAAACTGGTTACGTGGTTCCTTCTCCCAATAACCCAAGAAATCCGCCCTGGTTCCCTGCCTTCTGGCCCGTTCAACGATCTCCGGGGCCACGATCATCGTCTTGCCCTGACTTCCATCGCTCCGAACCCTATGAACTAACTTCGTGCCAAGCACTGAGGCGCGAGCCGATAAAGCCCCTTCGACCCTCCGCAATGAGCGGTACGCGACCTCACAGGCCATCGGGTCTACAGCGTCTTTGACCAGTCGTGCCAGTACGCTGCCGTCCTCTTTGTAGACGATGGCCTCTTCGCGTATCAGGTGCTTGTAGTGGGAGCGTTTTGGCTTGTGAAGAAGGAGACGTTCTGCGTCTTCACGCTTTAAGCTTAGCTGCTGCACGGAACACCTCGCGGGTTATGCGTTCACTCAACTGCTTGACGGCCTCTGGTCCGGCAGCATTTACTTTTGCTACGGCCTTTTTGAGTTTTTCGCGGGTGGCTTCGGAGACCGCGATGTGGATTTGGGTCTTGCGCGGATAAACCTTGTCGTACTGGCGGGGTTCTTTGTCTCTACTGGTGAGCTTCTCCGGGTAATGCTCCGGCCCTTCATCAAAGTTTGTCTCATCGCCGGACAAACTTTCTAACTCTCCCTTAACCCGTGCAAATTCCATGAGTTCGTAGCATGTGCTCTTAGGAATGTGTAATTCCGTGACGATGGTTTGAATGAAAGTGCCATTGCCGTGATGGGCGAGCTTGTCTTGGAGTTCCAGCAGCTTCGCGCCGATCTCTAGCCGCATGGCTTGCGAGCGGGGGTACAGCTCGCGTATTTCGTCCTTTAACTGCTCTATTTCCGCTTCCAAGGCCGGGGCGATAAGAGTGGTGGCGCTCATGGACAATCCTCCGCTGTTCATCGTGAACGCGAGGACCGAGCGGAGGGATAGTACGTCTGGAGCGAAATCGCTCAGGCGTCCTAAAAGGTTAACAGTTGTGCAATAGGCACTTTTGCCGACGGAGCGCGGTTTTCGGGGGCTATGGCCCTGGAACTGATGGGCTTAATGTCAGTTCAAACGGCGGTCACTGAAATATCAGGGGTTGCACCGTATTTTAAGCGCGACGCTCATTTACCAGTTCGCGCATTCGTGGATGTAGGTAGCAACATGCGTAGGGTCAAGTTGCCAGTTCTCACCGTCAGGTCTATACCATTTCAGCCGTCCGGCCTGGAGCCAGCGCCGAACGGTGCGTTCGTTCAAGCCAAGATACACCGCCGCCTCTTTAGGCAGATACGAGGTATAGACGCTGCGCGGGCGGCGTACATCAAAGAGATGAGAATCATCACTGCGGAGGAACGTGCCCGGTTTAAGGCAAACGCCAAGATTGCTAAAGAAGCCGAAAAAGCTCATTGGGAAATAGATAAGGCGGAGATGGCGAAAACGAGAAGTAAGCGGCCAAAGATCAAGAAGAGTTAGGCTGCTAGAGACTTTTCGTAGGCAGCACGACGAGCGGCGGACCAAGGCGTTGCGGTTTGAGGCTGTTGTTTAACCCACAGTTCAAGGTAGTCCTCATCAAATTTCCAATGACGGCCAGTCTTAATGCCCCGGAGTTTCCCCTCCCGCGCCCAGTTTCGCACGGTAACCGGGTGTAGGCCCAATTTTTCCCCAGTCTCGTTAACGTTAAAAAGTCTCATGCTGTAGCTCTACTGACGGTTCCCCACGAAAGGTTAGCGGCCCCGAAGCTCCTTCTAACCTGATACCCGGTTTTGCCAGCCCTCATTCATTATTGAGAGACTTCGCGGCCTACTTTTTCGCTTTACTTTTGGGAGGGCGTTGCGCTATCTAAAAAGCGCCTACTAACGGCCTACTAAAAGGATGCTGGTGAGCCTTGGAGGACTTCGCCGGACTTCACTGGCATAGACGCAAATAAAGGCTTTAGGCAGGAAACAGCAGTTTTAATTGGCTTTTTGACTCAGGGGTTTTGTTCCAGGCCTCCCAGCCAATCTTTTGGAATCAATCACTTGTAGCTTGAACGCGATTTGATCCGGGAACGGGTGAGTGCTGGGATTCGGAATGCGCGCGAAAACGGGAAGACGCTTGGCCGCCCGAAACGTGAAGTAGACCGCAAGGAACTTCTCAAACTGAAAGCCTACGGCCTTAGCTTGCGGCAGATCGCCGAAAAGATCGGGGTGCGTTATGGAACGGTCTGCGAACGGGCCGATGAGCTTTTTGATGGCAGTGTGCGCAAAGAGCGATCAGATTTTCGGAGTCGTCATTGCCCAGCCGGCTCCGTGGTTCAATGTGATGGACTTGAAGATCCTCCATTCGACCGCAGCACTGACATCGCCAATTGTCTCGCTGCAGAACTTCCTGGCACAATTGGCGATACTCCTCGGGCTCCAGTCTCAAGCGTGGCCGCCGTCTTGTACGAATCTGTGTCAAAGCGTCACCTGCACCGTTTCCATAAGTTCCTTCTTCTGCGACGTGGGAAGTTCGGTGACCAGCCGAATGAGACAAGGTAGCAACGCCGTTCCGTCGCCCATCTCCAAACTCACCCCTGCCAGGAAATCCGCGCAGATCATCTCGAGGCAATAGCCGCGCGACTTGTTGCTCCCCAGCATCAATCCCGCCGTTTCCAGAGCCTGCTCGATTACCGGAAGTTGGCTCTTGTATGCCTTGAAATAGAGGATCTCCCAGGGCTCCGTGTCCTTGCCCGTCAGGTAACGATCAACCTCGCGCTTGAATTCCTCCCGGGGCATCGTGCTGGCTTTGTGCACCCAGGGTGCACTTTCGAACTCCTGCCGGTCCCGTCGTGCCACTTTCACAAGCTCCCTCGCCTTGGTCCAGCCGATCTGTTCCAGCTCCCTCTTGCGAATCGGGGTCAGGTGCTCATGGATCGCCATCAGGTAGTAGGCCTTGCGCCGGGATTCCGGGAACTTCCTCTCCAGGAACTCATCGAACGAACGGGCGTTATCCACCCGCCAGTACTGCCCGGCCCGCACCTCGCACAGATAACGGCCCAGTTCGACAAACTTGGAATCTCGCTCGCGCTCGGTGGCCCGCTCCCAGCACAAGATCTCGTCGATCTTCGAGAGCACGAACACGGCACGCCGGCGATTGAGCTTCGGAGCCATCAAAGGTCTTCCGTTAGTCGTCAAGCACGTCAAGCCAATCAAGGTCGCTCGCTCCCGGTTGACGAATCAGTTTGGTCTCGGCCAGTGCTTCGTTCCCGAGGCATAGGCCAAGGTGCGCACAGCTGACGCACCCGTTCTGCGGGAAGCGGATTCCCGGGTGCGAAGGAAATTGGGCCGTTTCGATCTGATGGGCGGTCGCCTCAACCAGCTGGCCAAACTCCTGCCGCTGCTCTTCCGTGATCGAGGCCAAGAGATACTGAATCTCCGGCACGCGCTTTCGCACGAAGGCCACGATGGCAACATCGGAGATGCCTGTGATCCAGGAGTAGCAAACGAGTTGCAGATCGAGCGATGTCAGCCCTTCCGGTTGGTCCGGAAACCGGGCACTCGTGGTTTTCCATTCCAGCAAACGCTGCTGGCCGTCCAGCTCGCCAATGGCATCGATGTAGGCCACAAATTCATGTCCGTTGGGCAGGGCGCGGACGATCTTCCTCTGCAGGTTGCATTTGGGTTGGCGAATGCGGATGCGGTTATCCCGACCAAACTGCTCCAGCAGCGCGATCCCCTGGCGAAGCAAGCGCTCCCAGTCGTCTCCGTGGGAGTACTCGAGCGGAACATCGCGGTAGGCACCCCACTCCTTGAACAACACCGCTCCCGCATCCTCGCCCTCAAAGAAGGCCGCGATGGCTTTTTCAAAACAGCGCCCAAAGCACAGCGCCGCCCGAGATTCCTTCTCCTTCCAGCCGTCCAGATACCGGAAACGATAGCTTCTCGGGCAACGCAGGTATTGCGAAACCTGGGTATAGCTAAAGGTCACGGGCCACCTCCCGGTTGCTCCCCACGGAGGACGACAGTTCTTCCCATTCGCTGGTTGGGGCAAACCCACCAAGATTGAGGAATGATCGACCGTTCAGCGTGGTGCGGGAAATGCGCACGATTCCTCGAAGACCGACCAGGGCATTCTCGTCAATTTCGTCCCGGCCTAAGAGATCAGGGTCATAGCCAAAGTCCCGTAGGAACCAGCGAAGCTTCCAGAGCGCTTTGGGAGTGCAGTAAAGACGACCGTTAAGGGAACGATCTTGGTGTTCTCCTGGTTCGAGAATGACGAGCCGCAGGACGTAGAAGGGTCGCTCGGGATGCCAGCGGTAGAAAACGCGATCGACGCGCACCAGGAAAACCCCCTCCAAGATGTTTTCGGGGTGGTTAGATTGACCATGCAAACCTGGGATATGCCGCTTCATGAGCGAACCTCCGTGCGCCGGCAAACCGGCGAGGTGTAGTGAATGAAAAAGTCATACGAAAGTGGTGTAGCGACCCACATCGGCCCCGAGTCATGCGGAGCCGCCTGTAAGGGCGGCGTCGAAGCGTTGACAGGGGAACGTGCGGGCCGGGTATTGAGCCGCGTAAGAATCACCCTCCGGGACGCCGACGCTGTGGAGGTAGGCGGAAGGCAAAATCGGGCACACCGATATCGCGAGGTGTGCCAGAGTCCTGCGCGGTCAGAGACCCCGTGCACGTACGGAAACACCTTGCGCGGGAACCGGGAGATCCCAGGACCGCCCAGGGCCGCAGCTGCCCTGGGCCGCATCGGGAAGTCTAAGGACGTACGCCGATGATGAACGGACCTGGGAAGTCGGACCGCCCCGTAGTACCTGAGAAGCCCTCGAACAATGCCGGGCAACCGGCGGCGAAGAGGGCGGAGGGAAGGGGGTTGGCCAAAGGGAACCTGCCACAGCAAAACGCGTCCCGGACACCGAGCCGGAGCAACGCGCCCAGTGCGCTGGAGCGGGTACGTCAAGCAGCAAAGAAGGATAGGAAGTTGCGGTTCACGGCGCTCTTGCACCACATCTATAACCTCGAGACGCTTCGGATGGCATACTTTCGTCTGAAGAAGGAAGCCGCACCAGGCGCGGACGGGGAGACGTGGCGGCACTACGGTGAACGACTGGAAGTGAATCTCCAGGACCTTTCCGAAAGGCTGAAGCGAGAAGCGTACCGAGCCAAGCCGGTGCGGAGGGTGTACATCCCCAAGGCCGACGGGCGGCAGAGGCCGCTCGGAGTGACTGCGCTGGAAGACAAAATCGTCCAGCGCGCGGCGGTCGAGGTGCTGAACGCTATCTGCGAAACGGACTTTCTCGGATTTTCGTACGGGTTCCGGCCAGGGCGCAGCCAGCATCAAGCGCTGGACGCTCTGTATACGGGATTGCTGACGAAAAGAGTGAACTGGGTGCTCGATTTGGATATCAAAGGCTTTTTCGATGGAATTTCTCACGAATGGCTGGTGAAATTCGTCGAGCATCGGATCGCAGACCGGCGCGTCGTGCGGCTCATCCAGAAATGGTTGAAGGCCGGCGTGTTGGAGGATGGGAAGCGGATAGTCGTGGAGGAAGGAACACCGCAGGGCGGGAGTGCCTCGCCATTGCTGGCCAACCTCTACCTTCACTACGTCTTCGACCTGTGGGCCCAAGTATGGCGACGAAAGCGTGCGCACGGGGACGTGATCATGGTGCGATTCGCTGACGACATCGTCCTGGGTTTTCAGATCGAAGCGGATGCCCAACAGTTTCGGGCGGAGCTTTCCGAGAGAATGCGGAAGTTCAACCTGGAACTGCATCCCGAGAAAACGCGCCTTCTGGAATTCGGGCCGTGCGCGGCCGCGAATCGGAAGATGCGTGGAGAAGGGAAGCCCGAGACGTTCAACTTCCTCGGCTTTACGCACATCTGCATAAAGAAGAGGAGTAATGGACGATTCACGGTGCTGCGGCAGACGATCCGCAAAAGGTTGCAAGCGAAGCTGAAGGAGGTGAAAGTTAACCTTCAGCTGCGCATGCACGAACCCATCCCTGAACTGGGTCAGTGGTTGCAAGCGGTGGTGCGTGGACATATCCGGTATTACGGAGTGCCCATGAATACCGCGGCGCTGTGGCTGTTTCGGTCCCAAGTGGGCTGGCTCTGGCATCGCGCGCTGTCGCGGCGCAGCCAGAACGGTCGCATCCCTTGGGATCGCATGGGGCGCCTCATCAACCGCTGGTTGCCAGTGCCTACTGTCTGTCATCCCTATCCCCTGCGTCGCATGGGCGTCATTACCTGAGGCAAGAGCCGGATGCGGTAGTGCCGCTTGTCCGGATCCGTGGAGGGGGTTGTGAGCAATCATGATCCCTACTCCGACTCCTGTTTGGAATAGCTGTTGAGCTGGCAGACCAGACCATCGCGATCTTTAGCGGCGCGCTCGGCAAGATGGTTAATGAAAGCTTCGACCTGATCTCGGGTGGCCTCCCGCAGACTGGCGGTGCCGCAGAAGTCGGCGCCATAGGACTTCACGAGGCCGGCATCGAGCTGGTGCTGGCGAATCAAGAGGCAGAAACGGTCGCGGAGGCGGGGCTGACCATTCCGGTGCCCATTCTTTCCATTGGTGGGAGACTGGCGCGGATCGGACGGTGCCGGAGCATTCGATCTGGGTGCCCAGCCAAGTTCCTCGACCGAACAGAGGCCGATAGCGTAAGCCTTGCGGAGAGCGCGGTTGACGGCGCGCGTTTCGGCGACGCGCATCTCGGCGCCACGGACCAGGGAAGAAACGTTGGACGGATCAGCGTCTCCGTAGCCGACGAACCCGCGAGAGCCAGGAGATTTGTAGACCGTTGCCTTAAAGACCCAGCGGGACTCGGACGGAGCACAAAGGCTCTTTTCGACGATCGATCTGATTCCAGAACAGTGGCGTCGTTCGGCGAGGCGGAGGAGGCCGGTATGAGTAACATACCATCTGCCATCCAGGAGGCACAGTTCTCCAGCCGCCACGTTCAGCGTATACATTCGCGTCAGCGTTTTGAGCCTTTCTTTGGATGACTTTTCAAGGCGACCCCAAGCAGCAGTGGCAGCGCTCAGGTTTGCACTTACCAACCTGTCGAGTTCATGGTTCGGTGCTTGGATGGATCCTCGGGCCGTCTTGGGTCGTTTGTAGGTCATCGCATAGCTCCTTAGCTAACGTTCACAATTGGAGTAATATGTAGACCTACTTAGTATTACTACGTATTACGCGCTATGTCAAGGGTCGAATCGTGGTTGGTGATTTGTTGCGAACTGTTACGGAGGCGTCGTAGTATTGAGAACGGCGATGAAGGACACTACAATTTCATTCAAGATTGAGCGCTCCCTGAAAGCCAAGCTGTACGCACTTGCGAAAGAACAAAATCGAAGCCTATCCAACTTGATTGTCAATATTCTTAAGGAAAAGCTTGCTGAGCACGAGTCTAAGCGGAGCCGATCGATAGCAGGAGAGTAGGATTCAGCCGCAAAATTGTGGAGTTTTCGTTGTGAAGGTTTAGAGTCATACAGAAGGGAAGGAGCTAAATGTCTTCAGCAATTAATTTCTCGCCGAGATTCTCAGAATAGAGCTCGCGCAGGCCCCAGAGTCCCTTTTTGAAGGCAGGTTCGGAGACTTACAAGAAGAAGGGCTCTGGCTTTGTCCAACGTCTCCTTGTCGAACCGCCCGCGAGACCGAAGGGTGCTTAAATGAAGTTAAGACAGCGGCTGCTTATCGGTGTGCGCTCAGCGCCCAATTTGCCCAGAAAAATTCGAAGCCACTCACACGTCTCCGCGACAATCCACGCTCAGCGGTTCCAATTCGCTTTAATACCCGTCAGGCGCGAGAGCAAAATTGTTGAAGCCAGGAGAGTTGATCGGTCACCGAAGAGTAGATCGGAATTTGAGTGAACTTTCCTGTCTTCGGATCAAACTTTGTTAGGTTGTGTGCCCAGACCTCGGAGAACCAGACGATATCGTTTTTGCGACGGTAATCCGGTGCGACTCGGGCAGTGCGCCCGGAGTAAGCGGCACAGCATATTCAGTGATGATTCCTGTTTTCGGATCGAGCTTGCCGATGTAGCGCGTTCGGTGGGTTATGAGCCAGCTGTTACCATTCGAGTCGCCAGCGACGTCGTGCGGCCTTTCGATCACTCGTGCCAGGAAATATTGGGTGATTACGACGCGGGTTGACGCACCGCGTGGGCGCCGGAAAATCTGCAACTGCCCGTCTTTAGAATCTGGCCCGCGAACTCGAGTCAGGAACTTCACAATCATTTCCTCTGTGCGCAGGCGGCGAGGATCGTTCGGATCGAGTCCGTTTTCGAACGCAGCGATCTTTGGCGGTGTAGGGCTAATAAGGGAATCGCCGTTGTAATGCATCATTCGATGCACAATGGTGCGTCAGCTGCGTTCGTCATAGTGGTTTCCCAGGACCTGCCCGTGGCAGCCGCTGTCGCATCCAGACGAAAGAACCCTCCGAATAGTTCCGGCTCGTCCCAAGGATCAGATTGATAGCGTTCATCACTGCGGTTCTCGTGACAGAGCCGAGGAAGAATCCTCTTTCCCGGAAATGTGCAAAGTCGCGTATCCGGCGTATGCCGCACCCGTTAATTTAAAAGTATTTAGACGTGCCAATTGTTCCGTGGGTTGACGGCGCTCTTTGATGTAGACCTGCCTTGGCAGATTAGGGGAGACCTAGAACGCAATTTTACAAAACGAACTGGCCTAAACCACTTGAAATCAGCAGCTTGCTTTTCTTGGTTCGAGCGCAAAACACCGCCGTCGCGGCTAGGCTAAAGGAGTGCGAAAATCCTATCGATACGACTTAGAAACACTCATCTAGCCGGCCCTCGGTTGTGATAACGGAGACGGTCACGCGGCGATGGCGAGTCTTTAGTTTCGATTGGCCTGACACGAAATTCACGAGATTAAGGTCTGTTCCTTAGGGCCACTATCAGTAGCTTAAAGAATGGTTTTTCGTAGGCCGGTTCCACCCGCGGACGCGGGAGCGGAAACGACGATGCGCTCTTCGCCGGAATAGATGATGAACCGGCGGCCTCGCAGAAAACCTGCCAATGTCAAACCAAGCTCGCGCGCCAGCTGCACGGCGAGACTCGAAGGCGCAGAGACCGATGCCAGCAGCGGAATGCCGGCGGCCAGCGCCTTCTGGACGATTTCGAATCCACCACGGCCGCTGACGAGCAGTATGTGCCCATCGAGGGGTAAGCGGCCTTCCAGAAACGCCCAGCCGATCACCTTGTCCACCGCGTTATGCCGGCCAATATCTTCCCGCAGCGCGAGCAGATCGCCATTCGAACTGAAAAGCCCCGCGGCGTGCAAGCCGCCGGTCCGACCGAAGACGGCCTGAGCCGCGCGCAGCTTTTCGGGAAGCCCACAGAGAAGCTCCGGATCGAATAGAACTGATTCGTCAGGGCGGCGCATGCCACGCCGCCGCAATTGCGCGATGGACGCTTTGCCGCACACGCCGCAAGCCGACCCGGCGGAGAATTTGCGGTCCGCGCGGCGAGGCGCGACGCCTGCTTTGGGATCGAGGGTAACTCGCGCGATGTTGCGTTCCAAATCTCCTTCGCCCGGCAAGCGCAGCGCCCGGAGGTGTTCTCTCCGGGAGATGATGCCCTCCGAAAAAAGAAAGCCGGCGACAAGTTCGTCGTCATTGCCCGGCGTTCGAAGTGTGACGCCCAGGGAACGTTTTCCCGCGCGCATTTCGAGCGGCTCTTCAGCAGCCAGGTAGTCGGTGGCGCGCGTGGTCTGGCGGTTTTCCCATTGGGTGACTTGCGTGAGTTCGATGCTGCGGCTTTTTGGAGTCATGGAGTTGGATTTCTTCGGGCGACGCGATTTTGTGGCTCGCGCCGTGGCGCCTGACCGCGGCCTTGGCCGCGAAATCGGCGCAGACAAGCGCGCCTACGCCGCGCTTGCAACCCACATCGATCATAGTGCCACATCCGGGCGGCAGATTCATGGGCGCGGGTAGTTGCCGGGGCCAGTTTAGTGCGATGGGGATTTTTCAAATCGGGGATGGATAAAAACCGAAGCGGCAGCAACCCGCGCTACGAGAGCGCTTGCGGGCAACTGCCGCTTCGATTCGATTCCGAGCGTGCGATTACCGGGAAGAAGTCATGGTTCCCGGAGCCATGGCCAGATCGTTCTTGATGACGGCGCCGCCCTTCATCACGAATTTCACGTGCTGCATTTCGGAAATATCCTGCAGTGGATCGCCGGAAACCGCGATCATGTCGGCGAATTTGCCCTTCTCGATGGTGCCGAGTTTGTCCGACATGCGAATGATTTCCGCGTTCACCGTGGTGGCCATGCGCAGCGTGTACACCGGACTGGCTCCCCATTTCACGAAGATGGGGAACATTTCGCCCTGCACGCCGTGCGAGCAGTTGCACTCGGTGTTATAGACGCGGCCAGGCGGCGGCGCAGAGCCGCTGCCCCAGCCGAGTATCACGCCGGCGGCAAGCATCTTCTTCCAGGTGACTTCGCACCAGGCGCCAGCGGCTGTACGGGGCCCACTGTTTCAGATCGTCGGGCTCATCCTGGCGGTGGTCGAGAATCGTTGTGGTGATGGGCAAGTGCTTCTGCACGATTTCGCGGATGTCGTCATCGGTCGCGGCGGTGGCATGCTGGATGTTGTCGACGCCGAGATCGATCGCTTCCTTCAAGCCTTCGCCTCCGTAGGTGTGCGAGGCGACCCACATCCCGCGCCGGTGCGCTTCGTCGATGACGGCGCCGAGTTCTTCTCGCGTGGGAAGCGGCTGGTTGTACATCTTGCCTTCCTTGTCGAAATAAAACGGGCCGGTGGTGTGAATCTTCACGTGCTCGACGCCGTACTTGGCGAGTTCGCGCACCGCGCCGCGCATTTGATCGGCCCCATTCACCTCAATGTCCGGCTCCTTCGGGGTGTACATGAGCGGAAAAGGCGCATTGCCCGGCATGGTGATGTTGATGATCGGCCCGGCGGTGATGATGCGCGGACCCTTCACAAGGCCGGCCTGGATGGCCTTCTTCAGCTCCACGTCGGCGAACCCGCCGCCGTGCGATCCCATGGCCACCAGCGTCGTGTAGCCGGCGTTCAGGCTCGACGTGGCGCTGAACAGCGCGACCATCATCTGGTGCTGCAGATTCCCTTGCGCGTCGGTCAAGTGAACGTGGCCGTCGATCAATCCCGGCAGCACGGTGGCATTGCTGAGGTCGATCACTTTTGCGCCAGCCGGAATCTTCACTTGGTCGGCCGGACCGACGTCCGTAATTTTGTCGCCGGTGATCAGCACGACCTGATTGGCCAAATTCGTGCCGGACTTCGGGTCGAACATTTTGCCCGCGCGAACCGCGGTCACTTGCCCCTGCGCGGATGCCACGACGGCCGCCGCGAGGATCATGGCGGCAATACTCAACAGCATTTCATTCGTTTCATGGAGCCTCCGTTGCGATTCAAAATCCGGTTCAATTCCGACCTTCGATTCGTGACGCTCATCCCGATTTTCGATGCAGGGAAGGTTGCATTCGCGCGCAAGATTCGCTGCCTCGACTTACCCATCGAATCTTGCCCGAAGCGTTGACCGTGCAGCGTTTCGTCACTTCCGTAAATCAACAGCCGGAACGTTCCGGGAGTAGCCACCGGCTGCGGATTGGGCTGTTTTTCCGTTGGGGCCGGAGCCGGACCAAAATCCGACGTGGTGAGGAACAGCTTGTGGGTCTTGGGATCGAACCCCATGGTCTTGGCGCCAAACTCGGTCTTCACCGTCTCGACCACGGACAGTTTGTCGGGTGAGTCTTCGTGGAAAATGTGGAGCGTGCCTTCGCGCGTCGCCGACGCCACCATATTCGTGGCGGGATCGAAAACGTTGGCGTCCACGCGGTCGCCGATCGGGAACGGTTCGCCGATCACTTTGCCGGTGTCGGCATTCATCATGACCAGCATCTTGGGATTTCGCCCGCCGACAAACAGCCGCCGCGTCTTGCGATCCATGGCGATGGAAACGGGCTGCCCGGACAGGCGCCACCGGCCATCGCGACTTGATCGTGAGGTCGTTGCTGTCGATGGCGATCACTTCGTTCGTGGATTCGAGGTTGTCGTAAATCATTCCCTTGCCGTCGGCGACGGCTTGTTCGGGCGCGCCGCCCAGGGGAATGGTCTTGATCACTTCGCCCTTCGCGGGATCGATGACCGTGGCGGACTTGGGAGCCCCGTTAAATGCGAAGATGCGCTTCGACGCCGGATCGTAAAGGATCCAATCGGCGTCGTCTTCGCCTTTGATCGTCTTGAGTGACTTTGAGAGTCTTCATATCGAACATGATGATCTTGCCGGCGTCGCCGTCGGTGATGAATCCGCGGTTCAGTCTCAGGCACGAGAGCGACTCCGTGAATGCGTTTCCAGTCTCCGGTCACCGCTGCCGACTTTTTCGCCGGTGTCGGCATTGACCACGTGCAACTTCCGTGCCATGCGGTCAAGTAGATGCGGCGCGCGGCAGGATCCAGGACCACGTAATCGAAATACTCTCCCGGTGGCGCCAATCCCGGGCGCGGCGCCGTAGGTAACTTTCTTGATCAGGTGGTAACCTCCCGCCGGCGAGCCCGCGAGCACGCAGGCCGCGGACAATACGATTGAGAACGCGAGCGCGAGTTTTGCGTAACTGGAAACCTTCATTGATTTCTCCCTTTAACGATTTGCGTCCGCGGCTTGGGCCGCTTTGAGATTTTTTGCGGACTTCCGTGGGACGGGCCTGGGCATGCCGGTTTAGGGATGTACCTGTTTTTCGTTTAAACCGACAGGTTGAAGCCTGTCCTACTCAAGCGAAATTGTGCCCACACGTTATCAGAGCCGGCCGGGCTTGGCAAAGACATCCTGTTCGAATCTGGACGGATGAACGGTGACTATAATACCGGCAGTCTGAAGATTCCCTGAAAGGAGCGGACTTATTTTGCCGGCGCGGAGTCGCGGGAGGGAAGTGGTGCGAACTTCTTAGCGAGCCTGCTTTGTGGCTGGTTCGAAGGCGATCCTGCTGCGATTCGCTGCCGCTAAAAACACAACGGCCCGTCCGCCGAAGCGGACGGGCCGTTGCACATAACGCGGTTGCTCGAGACTACCAGTTCACTTTGAGGGCGAACTGGATTTCCCGGGGCAGTCCCGCAAGCTCGGCCATATTCCCGACACCTGCAGAGGTTCCGTCCGTGTTGAAGAGTCCCGCGTTGCAATCGCCGCTGCAAGGCTGCGGTGGAACGAAGTTGGAATGATTAAAGATGTTGAACATCTCGGCCCGGAACTGGACGTTGAATGCTTCCGAGATGCGCGTGATCGGGAACGTCTTGTGAACCGAGAAGTCCATGTTGACGAATTTCGGACCGTAATGCTGTTCCGGCCGACGGTGAGTCGGGGACAAGTTGGCGCAGTAGTTTGGCTTCGTCGGGTCGAAACGCGGGGTTGTTAGCGATTGTTTGCGAAAGCTGAGTTGGTTGAGAACGGAGCGCAGCCATAGGGTAATGACCCGAGGGCGGAACTCGGCACACTCGGTTCGGCGTAGCAGTTGGTATTGATGTACTGCGGCGTCGGGCCACCGATCACAAATTCGACCGGATTGCATCCACTGAGCCTAACCAGCGGACCGAATTGGTCCGCTCCACCGTTCCCTAAGCCCAACGGATCACCGTTGTTGATCGGGGTGGTCGGAGCGCCGCTGTTGTAGGTGAAGATGCCGCCCACTTCCCAGTCCGCCAGGGCCTCCTTCCGGAATCCACTCCAAGCCTTGGGCGTGGGAATCGTATAAAGAGCGTTGATGGTGAGTGTGTGAGCGATGTTGAAGTCAGACGGCCCGTAGAACGCCCTTGGCAGAAACCACCACGGCGAATTGATGCCGTTGGCGAAGGTGTCGCCGGCGATCGTTTGGGAATCGTCGTCCAGAGACTTCGAGAACGTGTAGGCGACCTGGAACTGGAAGCCATGAGAGAATTTCTTCTCAAGGTTCACGTTCAGGGCGTTGTAGTTGGAACTCGTGTTCCAATAGATGTAGCGGATCGTTCCGAGCGCTGGATTGACTTGGGCACTTGCGCCACTGGGCGTTAAGCCGGGAACGCAGGTTGCGCCGGACCCATCGGGGCCGCATGGGAAGAGGTATCCGTACGGCGTGAGCATTTCCGGGGCCGCGCTTCCGGGTGCTCCCGACATGTTTCCGTCGTCACCGCGCATCATCAGGTGGACGCCGTGCGAACCGACGTAGCCGACCGTGAGCGACGTGTCGTCGTTAGTTGTCGCTGTATGGTCAGGTTCCACTCTTCCACGTAGTTTCGATGCGGCTGCCCTTCGATGGTCGACATCGCCAGTTTGCTGGAGGTTGCAGTCTCCAGCTGCGTTCCGCCCGCTCCTGGTGCAAAGTCGGCCGGGGTGAAGTTACCCGCTCCGGTGACGCTCTTGAATATGAGGAATGGCGCGGCCTGATTTTGCTGCAGGAGGAAGTATCCGGCGAACGGATCCACGTCGTAGATACCGAAGCTGCCGCGGACCGAAGTCTTTCCGTCTTTGAAGGGATCCCATGCGAAGCCGACGCGGGGCTCAAAGTTGCGGAGCGTGGGATTCTTGTAGTAGGGACCAACGCCGCCGCAGACTCGATCCGGGTTGTGCGGGGATCGGGGCGGTAAATTGCGCTCCGCACGTGGGCGAAGTGGCGGTGATCGTGGCAAGGTCGGTGATCCGGCCCTGTGCGTCTTTCAGCACGGTGGTCGGTTCATACCGGACCCCCATATTGAGGTCAGGTTGGACTTCATCTTCCAGTCGTCCTGAGGTACAGGCTGAAAGTGGTCTGCCGGAATTCCCTCGGGTTGTCTACGATATTCAGCGAGGCTCGGCTTCCCAGGACTTAGGCGCACCCTCCAAGAAGTTCTGGTAGCTGGCGAACTGATAACGCCCGCCGGGTTCCTGGAATGTATGTTCGTTGTAATCCATACGCTCGACTCCGCCGCCGAGCTTGATGGTGTGAGCGCCCTTGGTCCAGAAAGCGTCGTCGTAGTACTGGTAGGAATTCCAGGTGTGCAGGTAGTGCGATCCGGCATTGACTCCACCGAAGAAGTCGGAGATGCCACCATGAACGGAAAGACGCGGCGGGCTTTGACCCGCCAGGGCGCCCACCGAAGTATCGCCTGCCAAAGGATTGATGGCCGATGGCGTGAATTGGTTGATGACGTTGTCGCGGTTGAATCCAACGCGCGCGGCGTTCACAAAGCTGGAACCGAAGGTGTGGCTCTCTTCCACCGCGATGGTGGTTCTGCTGGTATTGGATTCGGTGAGAACGTCGTTAAAAGCGTCGGGTTGCGTGTACGCCGCTTCGTCCCTGAGGAACGTGCCAAAAATACTGTCGTTGTTGCCAATTTTGTAATCCACGCGGGTTGTGCCGAAGTTCTCGGGCACGGCCTGGATGCCGCCGAAAACGAAGGTCGCCGCATCCGGATTGGAAGCCTTAACGAGGGTGGATGTCGGGAATAACGGCAACAGTTGAGCAGCGTAGTTATTGACACAGATCGCCGCTGCAGGACTCAGCATTGATGAATCTGCGGGGCAAGGCAAGGTATTCGCAGGAAGGTTCTGACCCGGATGAGCAGGATCGGCGAGGATACCAAGCCGCGCGTTGTTAGAAAATGTAGTTGTTGTAGTCGGGATGCCCTTGGACTGACGCAAACCCTCGTAGTCTGCAAAAATGAAGAGCTTGTCCTTGATAATCGGCGCGCCAGCCGAAACTCCAAACTGATTGCGCTTGAACGGAGGAATCGGGCTGCCGGCCGACCGCGTAAAGTAGTCGTTGGCGTCGAGGGCGCTGTTCCTTAGGAATTCGTACACTGATCCGTGGAAGTTGTTGGTCCCGGAGCGGCTGATGGCGTTCACAACGCCGCCGGTGGCCCGGCCGTATTCAGCAGGGAAGCCGCCGGTGAGCACCGAGAATTCCTGAATCGCGTCGACGCCGAGGACGACGCCAATCACGTTTCCTGGGGCGGCCATGGCGTAGTCATTGACGCTGATACCATCGATTCGGTAGTTGTTGAACGTAGATCGCTGTCCAGAGACGGTAAGTTCGCCGCCGAAGCCTCGGTTTCCGCGAGCGGAGGTCGAATAGCTCATTTGCGTCTCGATGGTCTTGACGCCGGGCTGGAGCACGGCGAGCGAAGTCCAGTCACGTCCGTTCAGGGGCAGTTCGCGCACGGTTTGCGATTCAACCTGACCGCTCAGAGCGGAGGAGGTCAAATCGATTTGCGGCGCGGCTTCAGTCACCTGGACCGTAGTGGTGGTATTGCCCACCTTCAGCGCGAAGTTCAGCTGTTGCTGTTGCCCAACGGCGAGCGAGAGGTTCGATTGCACCGCGGTAGAGAATCCCGTCGCTGTGACCGTTACTTCATAGTCTCCAGGCAGCAGGTTCGGGAGAGTGTATAAGCCAGCGGAGTCCGAAGTGGCTGTTCGGACGACTCCCGTGGCGGTGTTCTTGGCGGAAATTTGCGCCCCGGCGACGACTGCGCCCGAGGGGTCGGTGATGGTCCCGGCAAGCGTTGCGCCGGTGACCTGGGCGTGCGCGACCACGCCTGCCATTAAGCTGAACAACAAAGTTAAGAGAATTGCAAAACTTGTAGAGATTTTTCTAGAACTTCCCACACCCATGCAACGCCTCCTGGACGAGCCCTTTCGGGTCATCGCGTGCGATCTGAAATCGAATTTCCGAGCTCAATCTGAGTTAGAACACCCCAACTTGCGGGCATTTAATTACCCGGACGGCCAGAAGTCAAGCGCTTTCTAGATAAATCGACGGAATCGTTGCGGGACAACAAAGCAAGTACTGTACCTACAATGACTTCCGGCGTCGGAGAAACCGCCGACATCGGCTCAGGTTCCGTCTTAAACTGTGACGGTTGCGTGCCGCTGAGCGATGGCCGCGCGCGGGATCCTAATCGAACTCGCGCAGAGCCGGAAATATAAGAGGAGTAAAATTGTATCGAATCACGATGGAATCGTCCGAAAACCGACTTAAGGACTGGAGTTAGAATACGTTAAGGGGGTGGCCAGCGATAAAATATCAAGTCTAATAAGCCTTCAATCGTCTATACCTACACTCTAACTTCTATCTTTAATTATATGACGCGTTTCTGCCGCAGATTTTGAATCGTTTCGGCATCATACCCCAGTTTGCCCAGCCACCGCTCGGTGTGCTCGGAAAGGACGGGAGCCGGCGCCAAGGGTGTCTCCTCGTTGCCGGAAAACAGGAAACCGCCGCGGGTTACTTTTTGCGTCCCGGCGGCGCCCTCGAACTGAGAGACGAAATTGCGGCCCGCCAGGTGCGAGTGGGCGAGTATCTCCGGGACGCTCAGAACGCGACCGGCGGGGACGCCGACCGCGATCAGCCGTTGCTCCCATTCGGCTGCGCTGCGCTTCATCAGTTCCGGCGCGATTTCCCGATTGATGGCCGGACGGTTTTGCCTGCGAGTTTCCCTATCGGCAAAGCGATCGTCGGTTTTGAGATCGGGGCGGCCGATGACGTCGCACAACTTTTCGTACTGCGCGCTCTCATTGGCGGCGATATTCAGCAAACCGTCCGCGGTGCGAAATGTGCCGGAAGGCGCGGCGGTGAAGTTTTCATTGCCCATGGGGACGGGTTCGACACCGGCGTTGAGGTAATTCGAAACCACCCAACCCATGGAGGCTAGCGTGGATTCGAGCATGGAGACATCGATCGCGCGGCCCTGGCCGGTCGTTTGCGCGCCGACGAGCGCCGCGCAGATGGCCATGGCGGCCGTAATGCCGCCCATAGTGTCGCAAATCGGATAGCCCACGCGCAGGGGAGCGGTTTGCGCGTCACCGGTTACGTTCATGACGCCCGAGATGCCCTGGATCACCTGGTCATAGGCGGGCCGCAGCGCCAGCGGGCCGTCCTGGCCGAAGCCTGAGATCGCGCAATAGACGATTCGCGGGTTGACCTTTGCCAGCACCGGGTAGTCGAGTCCCAGACGGGACATCACGCCGGGCCGGAAATTCTCGATCACAACGTGCGAAATCGCCGCTAGTTTCCGGAATATCTCCTTTCCTTCCGGGGATTTGAGGTTGACGGTCACGGATTGTTTGCCGGCATTGACCGCAACGAACGATGCGCCCATCAGCCGTTCGTCGGCTCTCTGGTCCGCGCCGAGGCGCCGGGCCAGGTCGCCTTTTTCCGGATGCTCGATCTTGATGACTTCGGCGCCCATAAGCACCAGCTGAAAGCTGCAGAAAGGACCGGCGAGGACGTTGGTTACGTCCAGCACGCGGATGCCTTGGAGTGGGAGCGGCATTTGTGTGATTCCTTGTCACGCTTAATCTTATATTACTGTTAATTATAGTAATCTGTTCGTCAATAGAAGCTTTGATTGGACGCGATTTGCCTGCCGTTCGCGGCCCCGGCGTCCTGGCAGTTAAACCTGACAGCCTGAACAGGCTGCGGAAAAAGTCGCCCCATCCGTTTGTCATTTCTGATAGTTCAGCGCAGGAGAGATTCCTCGCTGCGTTCGGAACGCCAAAATCGAGTACTTTTTCCGCGGGCCCGGAAGCCTGTCCTACGGTTGCGTTCGTCCATTTTGTGCTGATACGGCTGGCGTCACGCCGCAGGCGCCGGCGCGGCGCGCGCGCAGTAGATGTCCGTGATAGGGCCGGGACGAGAAGCGGCATGCAAATTCGGCGGCGTCCAGCAATTTCTCCAGATCGATTCCCGTGTCATAGCCCATGCCTTCCAGAAAATCGACCAGGTCTTCCGTGGCCAGGTTTCCGCTTGCTCCGGGGCAGTAGGGACAGCCGCCGAGTCCCGCGGTGCAGGAATCGAATACGCGCACGCCAGTCTCGAGTCCCGCAAGGGTATTGGCCAGTCCCCGGCCGTAGGTGTCATGGAAATGCAGCACCAGGTCACTGCTGTTCATTTTCAATTCGCTCTGCAGCCGGCCGACAGTTTCCTTGACTTGATCGGGAAAGGCCATGCCATCGGTGTCGCAGATCGCGATGCGCCACGGAGCAATCTCGCGCGCGGCGCGGGCTGCATTCACTACGGCTTGGCTCGAAATCCCTCCTTCAAAGGGGCAATGAAAGCAGGTGGAAAAGCCGACGCGCAGGACCACGCCATCGCGTTCGGCTAGGCGAGTGGTTTGCCGCAGGAGTTCCAGGGATTCGGCCATGCTGCGATTCAGATTTTTGCGGTTAAACGTTTCGCTCGCGGCAATCACGAATTCGAGGTGGCGAAGTCCCGCACCCACGGCGCGCTCGTAGCCCTTCAGGTTCGGTATCAGGGCGGAAAATGTTGCGCCTGTAAATTTACGCAGCCCTGCCGCGACATTCTCGGCGTCGGCCAATTGCGGGACCCACGCGGGATGAACGAAGCTGGTGGCCTGAATATGGGAAACGCCTGCCTGAACCAGTTTCTCGATGAGCGCCAGCTTGTCCCGCGTGGAGACGGGCTTCGGTTCGTTCTGCAATCCGTCGCGCGCGGTAACATCGACAACTTTTACCTTTTCACGCATGGCTCGATTTCCTTTAGCTTGACGAGCGCTGCAAAATGGCACCGAATGGCCTGGCCGAGTTCTATCTTTCGATTGTACGGCCTGGATTCAAAAGGGAAAATAGCAATCCTCGGCAAACCGCAGTCAAGGCCGACAGGTCCGGCGAGCGGCTTCACCGGTAGCGCGGCGCAATCTGGGCGCCCTGTCAACCATAGCGGTGCCGTTCCACTTCATAACTGCTGTCATGGCGCGCAGCCTTGAAACGCCAGGGCCTAAAGGCCGGGAATCGCGCAGGTTCTGATGTCGCAGCTAAAGCCGCGGCCCACGAACCTATTTATGAGATGACTAGATGGCTCCTAGATAGGTTGACCATTTTGCTGCCATCCCTTAACCTGTATTCCTGCCTGCAACCAGAATCGCAAAGGCGGATATGCCCTTGAAATCGATTTGGCCCAATCCGGACTGCGTGTGCCCCAAATAATTTTTTCCTAATCTAAAAAGAATGGACTGAGAAAACGGATATGCCAGGAATCATCAAGGAAAGACTGTTTACGCCCGGACCGACGCCGCTGCTGCTGGAAGCGCAGCTGCGCGCGCTGACCATGACGCTGCATCACCGCACCGACGCCTTCCGGGCGCTGATGCGCGAGACGCTCGATAACCTGCGCTATTACTTCAACACGAAGAATGACGTCATTGTGTTTGCCAGTTCCGGCACGGGCGCGATGGAAGGCGCGGTATCGAACCTGCTCTCTCCCGGCGAGCGCGTGCTGATCGGGACGGCGGGAAAATTCGGCGAGCGCTGGGTGCAGCTCGCGAAAGCGTACGGCATCGAATCGGTTGTCGTGGAAGCGCCCTACGGCCATCCCGTTCCCATCGGTGAAATGAAGAAGCATCTCGAATCGAGCGGGCCGTTCCGCGCCGTGTTCATCCAGGCGACGGAGAGCTCCACGGGCGTGCGCAACGACGTCGAGTCGCTCGGCAAGGCTGTGAGCGCGCTGCCGGAATGCTGCTTTGTCGTGGACGCCATCACCGGTCTCGGGACCACCGATACTGCGCCCGGACGAGTGGGGCATCGACATCATGATCGGCGGATCGCAGAAAGCCACCATGATTCCGCCGGGCCTGGCTTTTGCCAGCGTCAGCGAAAAGGCGTGGAAGACCATCGAAAAATCCAAACTGCCGCGCTATTACTTCGATTACGCCAAGGAACGCAAGAGCCTGGCCAAGGGCGAATCCAGCTACACGCCGGCGACTTCGCTGGTCGTGAGTCTGCACGCGGCGCTTGAATTACATCAAGGAGCTGGGCCGCGAAAATCTGATCGGCAACGCCGCGCTGCTGGCCGAAGCCACGCGCGAAGCTGCGATTGCGCTGGGACTCACGCATTTTGCGGTGAGTTCCCCGGCGAATGCGGTGACCTCGATCAACGCGCCGGCGGGGATCGAATCCACCAAGGTCGTGAAGGAGATGCGCTCGCGATTCGGCGCGATCCTCACCGATGGCCAGGGCTCGATGAAGGGCCACATGTTCCGCATCGCGCATCTGGGATACTACGATTTTCTGGATCTGCTGGCCGTGCTCGGAGCGCTGGAAATCGCGTTGCAGAAAGTCGGCCACAAGGTGGAACTGGGCAGCGGAGTTCGCGCGGCGCAGAACGTGTACCTGCGGCAGTCGTCGTAACGGCGATTTTGGCGAGGCTCGGTGGTTTCTGTAGCGCCGCGTCTTTCGACTGACAGGTTTTCTTGCAACTTTACTGTAAACGTTCGCCTCCGATGAGGCGAACTAATTGAAAAAAAACAATGAAAATTCTTGTCGCAGACAGCGTTCCCGACAAGCGTTGTCGGAATTCTGAAGGCGGATCCTTCCTGGGATGTCGTGAATCTTCCCAAGACAAAGGGCAAGGTCGCGGAGGAAATTCGCGACGCCGACGCGCTGCTGGTGCGCAGCGCGACGAAGGTGACGGCCGAACTGCTCGACGCCGCCAAACGCCTGGGGTCATCGGACGCGCCGGCGTGGGCGTCGACAACGTCGACCTCGACGCCGCCACGCGCAAGGGCGTGCTGGTCATGAACACCCCCGGCGGAAACGCCATCAGCGTTGCCGAGCACACGATGACGCTGCTGCTCGCCATGGCGCATCCCGTGGCGCAGGCCGACGCCTCGATGAAGGCGGGCAAGTGGGAGAAAAAGAAATTTACGGGCAGTGAATTGCGTGACAAAACGCTGGGCCTGATTGGGCTCGGCACGATCGGCACGGAAGTCGCGCGCCTGGCGCAGGCGCATAAGATGAAGGTTGTCGCGTTCGATCCCTACGTCTCCACAGTGCTGGCCACCGAGCAGAATATTCGCCTGCTGCCGCTCGAAGAACTTTTGAAAACCAGCGATTTCATCAGCCTGCATTGCTCGCTGACGCCGGAAACGCGCGCACCTGATCAACGCCAAATCGCTGGCGCTGACCAAGAAAGGCGTGCACATCGTGAATTGCGCGCGCGGCGAACTGGTGGACGAAGTGGCGCTGCTCGCGGCCCTCGAAAGCGGGCATGTGGCGGGCGCGGGACTGGATGTGTTTGAAGCCGAGCCGCCCGCCGACCCGCGACTGGTGCAGCACCCCAATGTGATCGCCACGCCGCACATCGCGGGCTCGACGGAAGAGGCGCAAAAAGTCGTGGGCACGCGCATCGCGGAACAACTGCGCGATTATCTGCTAACCGGCGCGGTGAAGAATGCCGTCAATATGCCGTCGGTTTCGCCTGAGGAATTCAAGAAGCTTGAGCCCTACCTCCAGCTGGGCGAAAAGCTGGGAGCATTCGTCGCGCAACTCACGGAGAAGCCGATTTCGGAAGTTTCGATCAGCTATGATGGCGGCCTGGCCGATCTCGAACACGCACCTGGTGAAAAACGCCGTGCTGAAAGGCGTCCTGGGGCAGATTCTGGCCGAATCAATCAATCTGATCAACGCGGGAAATTTCGCCAAAGCGCGCGGGATCGAAGTGGTTGAAGTGCGCAGCGCGCGCCGGGCCAATATACAAATTCGCTTGGCGTGGCGCTGCGCATCGACGGTGAAACCGTTTCCGTTCTGGGCATGATCGGCCTGAACAACGCGCTGCGCATACTCGGCGTGAACAACATTGACATCGACGCGCCGCTCAACGGTTTTCTGCTGCTCTTTCGCAACCAGGACGTCCCCGGCGTCATCGGCCGCGTCGGCACGCTGCTCGGCAAGCACAAAATCAACATCGCCAACTTCGCGCTTGGCCGAGTGCAGAATTCGGACGAAGCCATCGGCATCGTCAACGTGGACCAGAAAGTTCCGCCTGAAGTTCTCGGAGAATTGCGGGCCATCACGGCCGTCCGCCAGGCGCGGGTCATAGAAATTCATTGATCCCCAGAACCGGCTGCCAGTGAGAATGGCGTCCTTGCTTGGCACTTCGCCGCCAACGCTCAAACGCCTTTACGGCGGGTTTTTCACATCTCGCCACAATCGGTTCTACGCGCAGGAAAGTCAAAACCCCACAGACTGAAGTCTGTGCTACCCTTTTGTTTCCCCTTCAATTGCGAGGAACCGCACGATGACAGCCGAGGAACAGCGCCTGGACGAATCCCACCAGCGGATTAAGCATTGGAAGCGTTGGGGGCCCTACCTCGCCGAGAGGCAGTGGGGAACGGTGCGCGAGGATTACAGTCCGGGCGGGACGGCCTGGGAATATTTTCCGCACGACATGGCGCGCTCGCGCGCCTATCGCTGGGGAGAAGACGGGCTCGGCGGGATCTGCGACCGGCATCAGAGAATGTGCTTCGCTTTGGCGCTTTGGAATGGGCGCGATCCCATTCTCAAGGAACGCCTCTTCGGACTCAACGGGCATGAAGGCAATCATGGCGAGGATGTGAAGGAGTATTACTTCTATCTGGATTCGACGCCCACGCATTCCTACATGAAGTATCTGTACAAGTATCCCCAGGCTGCCTTTCCTTACGATGAGCTGGTCGCGGAAAATGGCCGGAGAGGAAAGCTCGAGCCCGAATATGAACTGATGGACACGGGGGTGTTCAACGAGAACCGCTATTTCGATGTGTTCGTGGAATATGCCAAGGCCGCGCCGGAAGACATTCTGATCAAGATTACGGCCTGGAATCGCGGGCCGGACACGTCGCAACTCGATCTGTTGCCGACGCTGTGGTTTCGAAACATATGGTCCTTTGGCGAGAAGCACGGTCATCCCCGGTTATGGCGCGATCCCGATTTCATGGGCGCGGCAGTCGTGGCGGCCGAGGAAAGCCGTTATGGCAAGCGGTGGCTGCTGGTCGAGGGCACGCCCGAGATGCTTTTCACCGAGAACGAAACAAATTTCGAACGTGTGTTCAATTTTCCAGCGGGCTCACCTTACGTCAAAGACAGCTTCCATGATTATGTGATCGGCGGTGTCAAGGCGGCCGTGAATCCCGAGCAGACGGGGACGAAATGCGCCGCGCGCCGTCGTTTCCAAATCGCGCAGGGCGAGTCTGTGACGCTTCGATTGCGGCTGACAAACGTGGAACCCGCCGAGGACACGGCAAATCCATTTGACGGGGCGTTCGAAAAGATGTTCGGCCTGCGCCGCGGCGAAGCGGACCAATTTTACGCGCATCGCTTTCCTCAGGAACGCTCGGAGGACGCGCACAGCGTGATGCGCCAGGCGCTGGCGGGCATGATGTGGTCCAAGCAGTGCTATCACTATGACGTGCGGGTCTGGCTGGACGGGGATCCTGGACAGCCGCCGCCTCCGCCGGAACGGAAATTGGGGCGCAACCGCGACTGGACGCATCTGTACAACGCGGACGTGCTGTCCATGCCCGACAAGTGGGAGTATCCGTGGTTTGCGGCCTGGGATCTGGCATTTCACACCGTGGCATTTTCGCTTGTCGATCCGGACTTCGCCAAGGAACAGCTCATTCTGCTGCTGCGGGAATGGTACATGCATCCGAACGGGCAGTTGCCGGCGTACGAGTGGGCATTTGGCGACGTGAATCCGCCGGTGCACGCCTGGGCGGCATGGCGCGTGTATAAGATTGAAAAGCGAGTTCGGGGGCGCGCCGACCGCGGCTTTCTGGAACGCGTGTTTCATAAGCTGCTCTTGAACTTTACGTGGTGGGTGAATCGCAAGGATCCGGATGGAATGAACGTGTTTCAGGGCGGCTTCCTGGGACTCGACAACATCGGCGTGTTTGACCGCTCGCAGCCCCTGCCGACCGGGGGACACCTCGAGCAATCGGACGGCACCAGCTGGATGGGGATGTATTGCCTGAACATGCTGGCCATCGCGCTGGAACTGGCGCGCGAAGATCCCGCATACGAAGACGTCGCCAGCAAATTTTTCGAGCATTTCGTGCACATCGCGGATGCAATCAACACGCACGCGGTCCGACGGCGTATCGCTTTGGGATGAAGAAGACGGATTTTTCTATGATGCGGTGCATCTTCCGAACGGCGATCAACATTACCTGAAAGTGCGCTCGATGGTCGGTCTGATTCCGCTCTTTGCGGTGGAAACGCTGGAGCCGGAACTGATCGCGCGCCTGCCGGGTTTTCAGCGGCGCATGCAGTGGTTCCTCGACAATATGCCGGGATTTGCGTCGCGCGTGGACTGCAGCCAGACTTCGCCGAACGGGCCGCGGCGGCTTCTTTCCCTGGTGGACCGCAAGCAGCTGGTGCGGATTCTCGGGCTACCTGGTTGACAAGGATGAGTTTTTTTCGCCGCACGGCATTCGCGCCCTGTCGAAATATCATGCGGCGCACCCCTACATTCTTGAAGTCAACGGCAACGAGTATCGCGTGGACTACGAACCCGGCGAATCCCAGAGCGGGCTTGTTCGGAGGGAACTCGAACTGGCGCGGGCCAGTGTGGTTTCCCACGAATTTTCTGATGATCGAGTCGCTGCAGAAATTTCATTATTATTATGGCGATGATTTTCGCGTGGAGTGCCCGCTCGGATCGGGCCGGCAAATGTCGCTCTGGGATGTCAGCGCGGAACTTTCCCGATCCTTGACACATATTTTTCTGCGCGACGAGAATGGAAGGCGGCCGGTGTATGGCGCTGACGAAAAATTTCAGACCGATCCCTTTTGGCGCGATTTGATTTTGTTTTACGAATATTTTCACGGGGATACCGGAGTGGGATTGGGCGCGAGCCACCAGACGGGATGGACGGGCCTGGTGTCCAAGCTTCTGGAACAAACGGGAGAGTAGATGTGTTGCAGATTCAATTTCAGTCGCGATCCATGGGCGCCGGTGTGAAGACGGTTCCAGCGCTGGAAACGTCACGCCTGCTCCTTCGCCCGTTGGAAATTGCTGACGCCGAGCAGGTCCAGGAACTTTTCCCGCGTTGGGAGATTGTGCGCTACCTGGCGAACCGAGTGCCGTGGCCTTATCCGCCCGACGGGGCCTACGCGTTCTATCGTGACGTGGCCCTGCCCGCGGTGGAACGGGGAGAGCAATGGCACTGGACGATAAGGCTGAAGAGCGACCCCGCCGGATTAATTGGAAGCATCAGCCTGATGTGCGGCGAGGAAAATCGCGGGTTTTGGCTGGGGTTGCCGTGGCAAGGGCAGGGGTTGGTCAGCGAAGCTTGTGAAGTGGCGACCGACTATTGGTTCGACACGCTGAAATTTTCCACTCTGCGCGTTCCAAAGGCCATTGCCAACGTGGCCTCGCGCCGCATTTCGGAGAAGCAGGGAATGAGGGTGGTGGCCGTGGAAGAGCGCGACTATGTTTGCGGGCGCCTCCCGTCGGAGATTTGGGAAATTACGGCCGATGAATGGCGCGCGCGCAGGCGCCGGAAATAGTTTCAGGCCTGGATTCTGGTGAAAATTATCGGTCAGTAGGTAAGTTGGGGGACACTTGAATTTCTATGACAAAGTCGTTCTGGTCACCGGCGGCACGGGAGGCCTGGGCCGCGAAGTCACCATGGCGTTTCTCGAAGCGGGGGCAACCGTTATCGTCACTTATCAGGTGATGGAAGAACACGCCGCCGTCGTCACTGCTGCGCAGAGGATCGGCGCGGTGCCGCCTGAGGGCGCGCGCGTAGACGTCACCGACGCCCAAGCCGTCCAGAAATTTATTGGTGAAATTGTCGCCAAGCAGGGGCGGCTCGATATCCTGGTGAACACGGTGGGCGGCTACGCGGGCGGCGGGAACCTGTGGGAAGTGGACCCGCGAACGTATGACCAGATGATGCAGCTGAATCTGAAGGCGGGATTTGTCCTGGCGCGGACCGTTGTGCCGCAAATGATCAAGCAAAATCGTGGCTGGATTGTGAACGTCGCTTCGAAGGCCGCCTTCGATCACGCGGCGGGAGGTGCGCTGTATGCTGCTTCGAAGGCGGCTGCGCTGGCCATGATCGATTCGTTGGCGGCAGACGTGAAACCCTACAACATCAATGTGAATTCCATTCTGCCAAGCATCATCGATACAGCCGCGAACCGCAAAGCGATGCCGGACGCGGACTTTGCGAAATGGCCGAAGCCGGAAGAAATCGCCGGGGTCATCTTGTTTCTGTGCTCGGAAGAGGCGCGGGTGATTCACGGGGCGGCGATTCCGGTTTATGGGAAGACGTAGATGTAGGACGCGCTTCAGCTGTCGGGTTTAAATCAGCGCCAAACTCCAAGCTAAACCAAACAGGCTGAAGCCTGTTCTACTGGTGCGGCTTCTCAACTAACTCGACTAGGACTTTTTTTGCGTCCGGCGTCGGGACCAGGAAGAAATTCACGCGCGTGCCGTCCGCTCCGGGGCGTGTGGCGGGGAAGATCGGATCGAGTTTAAACCGCGTGCGCAGGATTTCCGTTGCGAGGTCGACGTCGGTAACGTCAAGCTCTACTTGCTGGATTCCTTCGCCGAATTTCTCAAGAAAGCGGGCGATTGCTCCCTGGCCGCCTGGGGCTTTAGTGGTCAAGATATCCAAGCGCACGTGAGCCAATCCGCTGGTTGAAAACTCAAGTTCAAATTCCGATACGTCATGGTCAGTCGGGGCCTCGGAAAGCCCGGGAGAACCGTTGGCGACGCGGATTTTCTCGAACGTTTCCGCCATGACGGCGACTCCGACCGTGATTCTCGCTCCGAACGGAGCCCCAGGTTTTGCAGCTTCAACTTCTTCCCGGACTATGAGCGCCTGAAACTCCTCGTCCCGGTTCCAGTCCTGCAAGAAATCGAGAACGCGCGCGAGGCCCGCGCCGAACACTTGAGACGCCGTCCAGGCGCGCTCCGCGGGATCGTTGTCCGCGAGATGGGAGATGTATTCCGGGGTCACCTCGATCGGAACGCGGCTGCGTGCGATGGCTTTTACAGGCTCAGGTTTCATCTTGAGTTTCGCCTTGATAATGGAAATGAGCATCGCGAGCACGATGATGCCGCCCACGATCGCGAGCGACAATCCGGTGGAAATATCCAGCCACGGGGCGGCGAGCATTTTCCCGCCGATAAACATGACGGCAATCGCGAGGCCTTCATCGAGATATTGAAAGTATGGCAGGATTCCGGCCAGGAGGAAATACATCGCGCGGAGGCCAAGGATCGCGCAAACATTGGAGCTGTAGACGATAAAAGGATCGCGGGTCACCCCGAAGACCGCGGGAATGGAATCCACGGCTAAAATCAGATCGGTGGTTTCGATCACGATGACCACCAGAAAGAGCGGTGTGAACAGCCAACGGCCCGCTTGCCGCACCAACAGTTTCTGTCCGCTGGCCGAATCCGACATGGGCAGAAATTTTTGCGCCCAGCGCACCACCGGATTTTTCTCGGGGTGCACGGCGTGGTCCGCGCCGAAGAGCTTAAATCCTGAGTACAAGAGAAACACGCCGAAGACATAGACGACCCAGGAAAATCGCTCGATCAGCACAGCGCCCGCGGCAATCATCGCGCCACGCAGGACCAGTGCGCCGACAACTCCCCAGAACAACAGGCGATGCTGGTAACGGGAATCCACGCGAAAATACTGGAAGATCAGCAGGAATACGAAAACATTGTCGAGGCTGAGCGACTTTTCGACGACGTAGCCGGTGAAGAATTCCAGCCCGGGCCCGCGGCCATGCGCAATGAAAATCCAGGCACCAAAACCGAGGGAGAGAGCAACCCATCCGGCGCTCTCCATCGCTGCTTCTCGGATGGTGATGGCGTGGACGCGCCGGTGAAACAATCCCAGATCGAGGATCAGGAAGAACGCGACGCCGGCGTTAAAGGCGATCCAGAGCGGCCAGGTACCCATCTAGGCGCCGCTCTTGTCTAAACGAGTCACCGCGCAGGAATCCTTAGTTTACGGAGTTTTGTGCCGTCGTTTCGGCTCTCTCCGCGTTGAGGTTGGAGAGTTCGACTCGGGCGGTTTCGCCCTGGCGGACCGTCACGGGGAGGTCCCAGCGCAAATGCACGTCGCCGGAGACCGCTTCTTCGCCGAACATCCCGATCCAGTAGCTGCCGGGAAGGATGCCCGAGAAGGAGGCGTGGCCGTCGAGATCCGTGTCCGTGCGCGCGACAACGTAGCGTTCCTCGGCCAATTGGAAGGCCCGATTGTCTCCCAGCTTGCGCTCTTTGTTTTCGAGTGCAGCCCATCTGGCGTACGGATCGATATCGACGAGCTCGAGGTCCATTCCCTTCACGGTATCGGGCGCGGCGCCGATGAATTTGCTAACGGCCGCCAGGTACTCTTCCCTTTGGGCGTCGTACTTCGCGGCATCGGAGGAGCGGTCCTTCTGCTTGTATTTCGGTTCGGGGAAGCCGAGTCCGCGATAGGCCTCGTTGTGCGTCATGTAGGCTTTGAAGAACTCGGGAACAGCCACGATATCTTCGGGCCTGAGGCTCTTGATGAATTCGTCGCCGGATAGCCGTACGGAATGATGTTTCTTCATCCACGCTTTTAATTCGGGAGAAACGCTGAGTTCGTCGACGAATTTTCCCATGTCGAGAGCGGGCGCCTTCTGCAGGGCCTCCGTGCGAATGTCCTCCAGGCTTTTCCGCAGAAGATAAAAGGTCAATTGGCGAACCGGCTCGGGCTGCCCTCCTGAGGGCGCGACGCTCGCTGTGAACTCGATACTTCCCGTGGACTGCGCCGCGAGTTTCGCGGGATGCAGGCAGATCAGGGCCGCCACGAATATGGTTGCGGCGCAAATGCTCAGTGTGGTCTTCATTAATCTCATGGCGAAGTGTACCTCGCCGCCGGGACGATTGAACATGATTCCGCGAGGGTGTGTTTCCGCCAGGTACTCACCTGGCCCTCGGCGGAGTTGAGGTCGTGTCACGCCGGCCCCGGCTCCCACTCATTCGCTCCCGGCCTTTTTGATGGGCGGCAGCCTTGTGAATCTTAAATCGTAGCCGCGCTTGAGTTTTGTGATGTAGATGATTTGGCCGGTGTGATAGCCGAAATGTTCGGTCACGTGGAAAATCGCGTCCAGTCCAGCCACGTGATAGCCCTGAATCCTGTATTTCTTCGAAAGTGACTCGTCCGTGAGCCTGGCCAGCACGCGGCACGCGTCACGGACGGTTCGCCGGAGCTGGGTAACGAGCGCTTGCCGCGGGATGGGGCCTAGCTCCGAAAATTCGCTGTCGCGGTCGCGCTGGTACTTAGCACTGCCGAGGCCCGCGATGATCCACTGGCGAACGTTACCGCATAAGTGAAGAACTAGATTGCCGGCGCTGTTGGAGGCTGGATTTGGCCGCCACCATATTTCGTCTTCGGTGAGTTCCTGAAGGCACTTCACAATGTGCGGGAGATTCTGTTTGGAGATTAACTGTTGCGAGTTCGCGAGAAACAAGCTTGCGGTGCGGGTCAGTTTCAGCTTCACGGCTGGCACCTCGCGTTCAAATCGTAATCAATGCACAAGAAAACGGCAAATCGCGAGATGTCACGAGACAGAAGATCTTTCAGGCGGAGCTGCTCAGAGCAGCCGGAAGGTCACTTCGATGGGTACGATGACGGGGACGGGTTTTCCACCCGGCCCGCTGGCGGGCTTGAAGCGCCATTGCTTGACCGCTTCGACCGCCTTTTCTTCCAAGCCGAGGCCAGGGCCCTTAACGACTTGAATTTCCGTTGCGCGGCCATCCGGGGTGATTACGGCCTGAAGGACGACTGTGCCCTGGTATTTGGCCTTGCGCGCTTCTTCCGAATATTTCGGGTCAGGGCAGTAGACGCAGGAGGGATAACCGACGCCGCCCGTTCCAGGGTGATAGGCGCCTCCGCCCGTCCCTCCTCCGGAGCCCGGTCCCAAGCCACCGCCTTCACCGCTGCCAATGCCGGTGCCCGTGCCGCTTCCGATTCCGCTCCCGCCGCCGGGTCCTCCGGAATCGTTCATCAACTTCGAAAGCGGATCGCCGTAGTTATCCATATTGGGGCTGGGAATCTTCAGATCCGGGGGCCCGAGCAAAGTCGCTTCAATCTTGGACTCGGGCTTCGGATGCACCATGGGCGGCGCAATCTGGTTGAAACTGAACTTCGGGGCTCGGCCCTTTGTTGCCGGCGCCGGGTTGCGCTCGCCACCACCGCCGCCACCGCCCGCTTTATCCTTGCCCGGGGGAAGCTTTGCCGTGTAGTCGGAAATATCAATCGGCGTGACCAGCGAATTATCGACCGGGTGCGCCGTTGCTTTTTGGACCACCGAATATAGCAAAGGAGAGAAGATCAATACCGTAATGCCGATATGGACGGCCAGCGCAATCGCTTGCGAGGGCCCGAAGGCTTTGTCCTTGGACCAGATTTCCTTCACCTTGACGGGCTGGCTGGTCACCCTCAGCGGCGGCAGCTTGGGCGGCGAAATCAGGTCGCGCAAGTTCTGCCACAGAATTTTATAGGAAGGCTGCCAGTCCACTGTCATGCGTGAGGACACGGCTTTCGGCGTGGGCTTGAACCATTCTTTTAGATTGTCGGCAAGTCCGCCGCCGTACTCATCGACCGTGAAAACACCTCCCCGCACATTCTTGGGAATCTTGATCGGACGCTCGGTGAGGAAGTCCTTCAGGTTGGACAGAAATCCGCGGGAGAGCGGTTTCTGGGAGCCACCGAGCCGAGGCGCAGTTTTCCCTTCGGGCAAGACCACCTTGGGAGGTGGCGTGCTCGGATCACTCCACTTTGGTGCAATGGTGCTCAACGATACTTTTGCCTCGGGCTCCGAAAAAATGTCTCTCGCAGTACGATTCCCCAGCCACGCGAATGGATGCCCAGCATCGCGCGCGGCTGACACACCGCCAAATCCATTGTAACATTGGGAGGTTAACACGAGGAAGATGGTTTCCAGACGGTGCGGTGCCGGCGCGACACTACGAACCAATACTTTTCTGCCGGGCTCCCGCAATCGTTCGGCAAGCAGCACGCTTGCATATCAGGCCCGCAGGGGTGAAGCATCCCGCGCAAGCAACAAAAGGATATTTTCCGTAGTTGAAGCGAACTTATGCCCAAAATTGCCGACTTGAAAAGCACTTTGAACTTGCCGGGCAAGGCCTTCCCGATGAAGGCCAACTTGCCGCAGAACGAGCCCAAGCAGCTCGCGGAATGGGAAGCGAACCAGCTCTATCATCGCATCCAGCAGGCTCGCGCAGGCGCGCCGTCCTACGTCCTGCACGACGGTCCGCCGTACCCTACCGGCACGATCCATCTGGGTACCGCGCTCAATAAAATTTTGAAGGACATGGTGGTGAAGTCCAAGACGATGGCCGGCTTCCGCGCGCCGTACGTTCCGGGATGGGATTGCCACGGACTGCCGATCGAGACGCAGGTGGAAAAAGAACTGGGCGGGAAAAAGGGCAGCGTGCCGCCCGGGGAATTCCGGCGCATGTGCCGCGAATTTGCCTCGCGCTACGTGGACCAGCACCGCCGGGATTTCAAACGACTCGGAGTCTTCGGTCAATGGGAAGACCCCTATTTGACGATGAGCCCGCAATACGAAGCGACGATCGCCGACGCTTTTGTCACCTTTCTCGAACGAGGCTATGTGTATCGCGGGCTCAAGCCCGTGTACTGGTGCATCGTCGATTGCACGGCGCTGGCCGAAGCGGAGGTTGAGTACGAGGATCACACCAGCCCGTCGATTTGGGTGAAATTCGCGGTTGAGGCGGGACCTGCGGCGGAGAAACTGGGCGCGGGAGTCAGCGCCGTGATCTGGACGACTACTCCCTGGACCTTGCCGCACAATCGCGCGTTGGCCTTTCATCCTGACTATGACTATGTGGTGGTGGAAACTTCCGGCGGCGCTCTCTTACTGGCTGCCGATTTGGTTGGCCCGGCGCTCGACGCGTTGAAACTTGAAGCAGGAAGCGTGCGCGGGCCGTGGAAGGGAAAAGATCTCGCGGACTTGAAATTCCGGCACCCGTTTTTGGATTTGGCGGTTCCCGCGGTGCTGGCCGATTACGTCACGCTCGATCAGGGCACCGGAATCGTGCACACCGCGCCGGGCCACGGCATTGAGGACTTTCAGACCGGACAAAAATATGGCATCGAAGCCTACGCGCCGATTGACGATCAGGGCCGTTACCTCGAGGGTCTGCCGGAATACAAAGGAAAAACGGTTTTCGAGGCCAATCCGATTGTGGTGGCGCTGCTGCGCGATCGCGGCGCGCTACTTGGCGAGCAGAAGCTCTCGCACAGTTATCCGCACTGCTGGCGGTGCCACAATCCGGTAATTTTCCGCGCCACAGAGCAGTGGTTTATCGACTTGGACGGCAAAGGGACCGGCGCGGGACCGATCCGGTCGCGCGCGCTGGCGGAAATCTCCAAGGTGCAATGGACGCCGGAGTGGGGCGCCCAGCGGATTTATTCCATGATCGCGGAGCGGCCGGACTGGTGTGTTTCGCGGCAGAGATACTGGGGCGTGCCGCTGGTGATTTTGTATTGCGACCAGTGCAAAAAGCAGTTTGACGACTATGCAGCGCTGCACGCGCTGGTGCGCGAGTGGTTCACGCGCGAAGGCGCGGATGCCTGGTTCACGCATTCGGTGGAGGAACTTTTGCCCGCGGGCACGCACTGCTCGTGCGGCGCATCGAGCTGGCGGAAGGAAACCGACATTCTGGACGTATGGTTCGATTCGGGCTCTTCGCATCTGGCGGTGCTCGATCGCCTGGACGCCGACGGCCAGGAACTTCCGTGGCCGGCGGACATGTACCTCGAAGGGCCGGACCAGTATCGCGGGTGGTTCCACAGCTCGCTGTTGGTGGGGGTAGCGGTGCGCAATGGCGCGCCGTACCGGCACGTACTGACGCATGGATGGACACTGGACGCCAAGGGACAGCCGATGTCGAAGTCGCTCGGCAACGTCGTGCTGCCGACGGAAATCTGCGAGAAGTGGGGCGCGGATCTGTTGCGGCTGTGGGTAGCTTCGCAGGACTACACGGCGGACGTGCGCATGTCCGACAACGTGATGACGCAGCTTTCCGAGGCTTATCGCAAGCTGCGCAACACGTTTCGTTTTGCGCTGGGAAACCTTGCCGATTTCGATCCCGCACGCGACCTGGTGCCCGACGCCGAAATGGAAGAAATGGACCGCTGGATGCTTTCACGCACGGCGGAACTCGTCGGGCAATGCCGGAAATGGTATGAGGGATTTGAATTTCACCGCGTCTTTCATGCGCTGCACGATTTTGCGGTCGTGGATCTAAGCGCATTTTATTTCGACGTGTTGAAGGACCGCCTCTACACCTTCGCAGCGGGAAATCGCGCGCGCCGGTCGGCGCAGACGGCAATGTACCGAATCGCCAAAGCGTTGCTGACTCTTGCCGCGCCAATCATGGTTTTCACTTCCGAGGAAATCTGGAAATATTTTCCTCGAGCTGCCGCCGATCCCGAGAGCGTGCACCTGGCGTTGTTTCCCGAATCCGCGGCGCTGAATTCCTCGCTTGACCCCACGAAAGCGGCCAAGTGGGAAAAGTTGCTGGCGGTCCGCACCGAGGTGCTCCGCGCGCTCGAGGCCGCGCGAAATGCAAAAACGATTTCAGGCGCGCTGGAAGCCAAAGTTGTTTTGAGCGCCACGCCGGATCTGGCCCCCCTGCTGGAGCAATACAAGAATTGGCTGCCGGCTCTGTTTATCGTTTCGCAAGTGGAGCTCAGCGCCGCGCCGCCGGCCGATGAGCAAAAATCGGAATTGCTTCCGGGATTAAGCCTTGCCGTGCAACGCGCCGCCGGCGCGAAATGCGAGCGCTGCTGGAATTATTCCACGCACGTGGGCGAGAACGCCGATTACCCGACGGTGTGCGAGCGCTGCGTGAAGGCGCTAACCGAAATTGAACAGACGCTGGCGGCTTCCGGCCATGCGGGAGGACAAGGGGCCACGTCCTGATGCGCGACGCGCGCTGGCTGTGGGTGTCGCTGGCCGTGCTGGCCGCGGATCGCGCCACGAAATTTGCCATCGAACGGTACACGGGTCCGTTCTTTCGCCAGTCCGTCGTTTCGGACATCGTGGTCCTGGTTCACAGCCAGAATCCCGGCGTTGCGTTCGGAGTTTTCTCCAATTCCAGTTCGCCGTGGCTCTCTCCGCTCTTGATTCTGAGTTCCGTTGCCGTGATGGTACTGCTCGTGTGGATGATCGTCGCGGGCCGGGCCGGAGGCGCATTGGCGCAATGCGGGCTTGCGCTGATTTTGGGAGGCGCGGCGGGGAACGCGCTGGACCGGTTGATGCATGGCGGCGTAACGGATTTCGTGGAAGTCCGGATCTGGACGTACATCTGGCCCGCGTTCAACGTCGCTGATTCGGCGATTACGATTGGGGCGGTGCTGGTGCTATTCGAACTACTGTTTGCCGGGAAACGGCGCGCTGATTCCGTCGAGCATGGGAGTAATTGAGCTAAAGTCTGGTTTCGGATGCAGCGGCTAAAAACAGGCGTGTCCGCACCCGGCTCTTGCAGCCTGATCTCTAAGGATACTCGGTGCCAAGCCCGGGGCCGGTCCGCGGTTTCAGTTTTTTGTCGGCAGTGATCCGGCTGGGAATGCTTGCGTCATGTCTGAAAATTCCGGAACGCAGCAAAAGTTGATTGCCACGTCGAAAGACGCGGGGCGGCGGCTGGATTTGTTTCTGGCCGAGCATTTCCCGGAGCTTAGTCGCACGCGCATTCAGGAGTTGATTCGCGAGGGCCACGTTCGCGTGGAGGGCCAAAGCGCGAAGGTTTCTCACCGCGTGGCGGGCGGCGAGAATGTCGAGATGGAAGTTCCGCCGCGGCCGGCGCCGGAAGCGCTGCCCGAAGATCTCCCGTTGGAGCTCTTGTACGTCGACGACGATTTCGTGATTGTGAATAAGCACGCCGGGATGGTGGTCCATGCGGGCGCGGGCCATGCCAGCGGAACTCTGGTAAACGCCCTGTTGCACCGGCTGGGAAAACTCTCGGCTGCGGGCGGCGCGCTGCGGCCCGGCATCGTGCATCGTCTTGATCGGGAAACGTCGGGCGCCATGGTAGTGGCGCGAAACGATCGAGCGCACCAGCATCTCTCCGAGCAGTTTCGTTCGCGAAACGTGAGGAAAATCTATGTGGCGCTAGTGCATGGAAAAATGCCGCATGATTCCGGCACGATTACGCTGCCGATTTCACGGGACCCGCGCCGGCGCACGCGCATGACGGCGCGCGCAAAAAAAGGGCGGCACGCCAGGACGGATTGGCGGGTGGTCGCGCGGCTGGACCTTTATACGCTGGTGGAAGCCGTGCTTCACACCGGGCGCACGCACCAGATTCGCGCGCACTTTTCCGCCATCGGTCACCCGGTTGTGGGGGACACGCTTTACGGCGCGCCGCAGGAATTGCGCGCCGGCAAGCGGAAATTCGCGCTTCTGGAGCGCAACTTCCTGCACGCCGCCCGCATCGGATTTACGCATCCCTCCAGCGGCGCGTGGATGGAAGTTCGCGCGCCGCTGCCAAAGGATTTGCGAGTATACTTCGAACAGTTGGGAGCATCTTTGGGTTGGCGCGACGCGGAGATTGAGGCCGCGCTGGCGCCATACGCATCGCAATCATGAAAAAACGGGCTCTCTGGATCGCAATTCTTGGATTTCTCGCGACGGTTGGCGTCGTGAGCGCGCAGCAGGCGCAGCCCCCGCCGCCACAATCCGCGCCCGCAACTCCGCCTCCGGCGGCGGACCGGCAGGGAGCGATTGTCCGCAACGTCAACCTCGTGGAAGTTCTCTTCAGCGTGGTGACCAAACACGAAAAGCTCGTCACCGATCTGAATAAGGAGGATTTCAAGGTATTCGATGACAATGTGCCGCAGGAAATCTCCGATTTCAGCCAGCCGACCGATCTTCCGCTGCGCATCGGCATGGTGCTGGATACCTCCAACAGCATACGCGAGCGCCTGAAATTCGAGCAGGACGCCGCCATTGATTTTCTGTTTAATGCGCTGCGTCGAGGCAAGGACCAGGCGTTCCTGATGACGTTCGATGACGGCGCGCAACTGATCGAAGATTTCACCGGCGATACAGGCGATTTGCGCGATACCATCCTGAAGCAGCGGGCCGGGGGCGGCACATCCCTCTATGACGCGGTGTACGCGGCCAGCGATCACCTGTTGAAGCATTCGCCGATGCCTCCCGGGCCGAATTCGGATGTGCGCCGGGTGCTGGTGGTGATTTCCGACGGCGACGATAACAGCAGCAACCGGTCCCGCGGCGAGTCCGTGGAAATGGCGCAGCGCGCCGGCGTGATCATCTATTCGATCAGCACCAGCACGGAATGGGCCACGGCCGACGAGGAAACGGACCCTTCCAAGCAGATCAATCGCAAGTACGAAAAAAACGAAGGTGATCGCGTCCTGGATCAACTCGCGAACGAAACCGGCGGCCGCTCATTTTTCCCTTACAAAATCGATGATTTGGGGCAATCGTTTCTGGACATCGGGGACGAACTGCGGCATCAGTATGCGCTGGCCTACAGCCCCGCCGGGCGCTCGGCGGACGGAAAATACCACACGATTCGGATCCAAGCCGATCGCAAGGACGTGATTGTTCGCGCGCGCAAGGGCTACTATTCGGTTCCGATTGCCGCGAATGGCCGGGCCCAGTAGGACGGGCCCCCCGGGCCGCGATTTGGCTGTCTCTCGATTCGCACGAATATTCAAACCAGACATGCTGAAGTGGTTGCGGAAAAAGTCCCGTGTCCGTTGGTCATTCTGTTCACGGAGAACGTTCTCGGTGAACCGAGCGAAGCGAGAAATCTCTCTTTCTTTTCTGATAGTTAAGCCCAGGACAGATTCCTCGCTCCGCTCGGAATGAAAAAATCGAGTACTTTTTCCGCAGCCTGTGAAGCTTCTCCTGCTTTAGTCGGTGGGGGCGTAGTAACCGCGGCGGGTCAGCGCGGAGTAATCCTTGTTCTTCATTTCTATTTTGACCTTGCGGTAGGTTCCATCGTGCTTTTTGTTGGTGGGCGTATAGCCGATGGTGTACTGAAAACGCAGTTCTTCGGAGATCTCATCGAATGCTTCTTCCAGGTTTCTTTCACTGCGTACGACGATCATGCGACCGCCGGTTTCGTCCGTGAGGCGTCTCGCAACGCTCTGGTCGCCGCCGTCGGCGGCTACGAGAAGAATATGGACGACCGTGTCGGTTCGCTGGGCGGCTTCGATGGCGTCCTGCAGGTTCAATTTGCTCCCTGTGTCCTCCGCATCCGTCAGGACCACGATGGCTTTCCTGCCGGCCTCGCTGGAAAGTTTGTCATGCGCGGCGAGGTAAACGGCATCATAGAAATTCGTGCCACCCGAGCCGCTTGAGGGCAGCGGGCCCTGAGCGATCATGCCGCCGCTTGGGGCATTGATCTGGGCGCGGTTAATGGCGCGATCCAGCATGGAACGGTCATCGGTGAAATCGGCGAGAAGATCGACGTCCGTATCGAACGTCATGACCATGGACAGGTCTCCCTTGCGCATGACGCGAGCCAGAAAGCGCGAGGCCGCCTCTTTCTCAGCCGAGAGCATGTAATACTCGCTGCCGCTGGTGTCGATCAGAATGCCCAGAGTAATCGGCACGTTGGAATCCGCCGAAAAGTTGGTTATTTCCTGAAGCTGGCCATCCTCATAGACCTGAAAGTCATCTTGTTTTAAGCCGGTAACAATTGCCTTGTGCTTATCGCGCACCGTGGCGAAAAGATTGACGAGATTTACTTCCACGCGGATTTGGGCGGGGGGATTGGCCAGGGCCAGTCCGCCCGCCAGCGAAGCGACGCATAGATAAGAAAGGATGACGCGAATCCGCATTGTATACTCTCCTCCGGCTGCGATCGCATGTTGGATGCTCCGGTGGAACGGTAAGATGCTAGGAGCGCGGCAACCGGTAGCTGCCCGCTTGAAAATAGTGATGGCACAGTCATGAAATGTCCAAGGAAATTGCTGGTTGGAAGTGTGATCTTCAGCCTGATGTTGGCTTCCGTCGCGGCCCCACGGCCGGAGAGGGCGTTTGGCCGTAGCCCCAGCCAGGACGCAACCGCGCAGGCACCGGATCCCCGGGCACGAATCCGCACGACGGTGTCGCTGGTGGTCGTGCCCGTGACGGTGAAAGATAGCGGTGGCGAACTGGTGACCGACCTGCAGCAAAACGACTTCCGCGTCTTTGAGGACGGAATTGAAGAGCCGATCGCGCTGTTCTCCGTGGATGCCTTTCCTCTGTCGGCCGCCATTCTGATCGACGACGATCTGAAGCAAGGGACGGCGGAAAAAGTTCAGAAGACGCTGGAAACCCTGGGCGGCGCCTTCAGCGCTTCCGACGAGGTTTCCTTGTGGCGATTCGATGAAGTGCCCGAGCAAATCTCGGAGGAATTCATCTCCGACAACGACAAGCTTCTTACCGAGCTCAAGCGCATCGATCTGAGCAGCTCTTTTCCCGGGATCGGATCGTACACGATGACCAACGGTCCGCGCGTCAACACGGCGCAGCCTCCCGGGCCGGCCAAGGTGCCCACCGAAGCCAACGGGCATCCCAACACGAAACACATTAACGACGCGATCTATGCCGCCGCGCAGCAGTTGCAGGACCGGCCGCGGGAAAATCGAAAGATTATTTTTCTGATTTCCGATGGCCAGAACGCCAAGAACAACACCCACAAATACGACGAGACGCTCAAGCTGCTGCTGTCCGCCGACATCTCCGTCTACGCCGTAGGCGTCGGTGAAGCCAACATGAATCGCGGGATTACGTTTCTGGGAAACAACATTCTGTCGAAATACGCCCACTCGACGGGCGGCGATATTTTTTACGGCGGCGTGAGCCGGGAAAATCTGGAAGAACTTTACGCTCGCGTTTCCGAGCAGGCGCGGAACCAGTACACGATCGGCTATTCGGGCGTGCACACGGACCGCTCGAAGGCCTATCACGCGATTGAAGTGCGCGTGAAGCGCCCGGGCCTGACGCTGCTGACGCGCGACGGCTATTACCTGAATGCCACGCCGTAGGGAGGACAGGCTTCAGAGCGTGAGTGACAAGCAGCCTCGAACATGCAAGCGGCTGAACAGGCTGCGGAAAAAGTCGCGCTAATGCTCCTGTAATTCAGAGCGGAGCGAGCAATCTCTCTTTCTTTCTTTCTTTTCTGGTAGTGAGGCCCAGGAGATGTTCCTCGCTCCGTTCGGAATGGCAAAATAAATTAATCTTCCCGCAGCCACTGAAGCCGTGCCCTCCAACGATTTCGTATTTACCGGACAGACTGTTCAGTCTGTCTGGTATTCTCTTGCGCCAGGCAAGATTTAAACCCGACAGGCTGAAGCCTGTCCTACTCTTTTGTTTCCGGCGCGGATCCCAAACGCAAAATATTTTTTCAGCGTGCAGTTCTGGAATTTCTTCTTGACTTCCGGCGCGCACACTCGTAAAAGAACGATAGCGGGTTTGCGATGGAATGACTCGCTGCTCCGAGGGGAGAACGGTTTACGGAGCGATTGCGCGAATCGGGCCCAAGGAAACGCATCATACCGAGACAGGTCTAAGAAAACGACGTTTCCAAAAAGGCGGTCACGCGAGTGACCGCCTTTTTTGCGCGTGCCGCCCGGTCAACCCCAAAAAATTATTCCGCAGGCAGGAGCGCACGCACAGCGAGCCGAGGTCGTGACAATTGCACAAAACCGGGCCGGCGGGATTGGCGTGCTACTCCTCACCCGAAGCGCTGGCCGCCGCGCCTTGTTCGCGCGCGGGGCAGATGGATTCATAGTCGCAGAACCTGCATGCGAAGCCTGGATTGGCGGGAAACTCGCCGGCGCGAATGTCCGCGGCCGCTTGCTGAATATCCGCGCGCACTTTTTTCAGCTGCTTATCGTTGCGCGTGGCGCTCACGGGATGATTCGTCTGCAGAAAGTACAGCGTTAGCCGGGCCGGAGTCCAGTCGAACACCTCGCGGGCCGCCAGCGCGTAGGCGCTCAACTGCACATCCTTCTTTGCTTTATCCTCGCTGCGCGGCTTGCCCGTTTTGTAATCGACGATCTCTTCTTCGCCGGGACCCAGGCGGTTGACCTGGTCCATGCGCCCGGTCAGGACCACGTTGTTGTCCATGGGCAGATCGAAAACTTTTTCCTGCGCGATTACGTTTGGCGGCGACGCCAGCGTGCTGGCGTGGAAAGCGCGCAATTGCGCCAGGCCGTCTTTCTTGTACTCCTGTTCCTGGTAGTCGTCCTCGAATCCTGCCGAGGTCCATTCAAGTTGAAATTTCCGTTCGACTTCCTCGAACGGCAGCACGCGTCCCTTCGCCAGTTCGCCGATGAAATATTTGATCGTGTTGTGCATCACGCTCCCAAAGCTCATCGCCGCCGCGGGACCGCCGCGAAGTTTCCACGCGCAATTGAATAAATATTTTTGAGGGCAGGATTCGAGAGTGCCGATCGCCGACGGGCTGATTTTCAGCGGCTCCGGCACCGGAGGACGATAGGCCGCAGCCCATTCGCCGATTTGCGAGCCGATCCTCGCACGCTTCCGGCCCAGATCGAAAAGTAGCGGCTCCGCCTCGGCGACCGGAACAGCGGGCCGGTTCGGGTTCGTCTGAGCCGGCGCGAGCTGCTCGACGTCGCGCCGCTTGATCTGCGCATCCATCAGAATATCGTCCAGGAAAGGCGAGGGCTTGGAGCGCTTGCTCTCTACCGTGCTTAGCGTGAGCCGTTGCCGCGCGCGCGTCACGGCAACGTAGAACAGCCGGCGCTCTTCCTGGATGTGAAAGCTGCCCACGGGCTGCTCTTCTTTCATCAGTTCCGCGGGGAACTCGAGGACGCGCGGTTTTTCTCCCGCTGGAAATCCGCGTTGCACCAGGCGCAGAACGTAGACGTGCTCGAATTCGAGGCCCTTGGCGGCGTGCACGGTCATCAACTGCACGGCGTCGCCGGATTCCTGCTCCAGGTTGATCGCGCCGCCGGCCTGCTCGAAATAATCCAGGTATTCGACAAGTTCCTTGAGACGCTGCGTTTCGCTTTTGGGCTGCCATTCCCGGATGAATTGCGCCAGCCGATCGAAGTACTTGCGGTCCTCCGCGGCCGCGGCACTGCCGATCTCGAGTGCCCTGGCCAGTTCGTCGAACAACTCCGCCGCCGTCAACTGCCGGGATTTCTTTCGCAGATCCTTGACGAGTTCCAGGAGCGTTCCCGGATCGCGCCCGCCGCCCGAGAAGGGCGCCTCATCTTTGGCGGCTTGCATCGTGTCCCACAGCGAAGCGCCTTTGCCCTTGGCGGCCCGCTCGATCAGCCGCGCCAGGTCGGCGGGTTCCAGCCCCCACGCCGGCATGGCCAGCACGCGCGCGCAGGCCACATCATCCGAGGGCTGGTCGATCAGCCGTAGATACGCAATGACATCGCGCACGAGCCGGTGCGAAAGGATCGTGAGATTCTTGATTACGAATGGAATCTTGCGGGCCTTCAGTTCGTCCACCAGCTTGTCGCGGTGCCCATGGCTGCGATACAGCACCGCAAAGGTGCGCCATTTGGCGCCCGCGCGATGCAGCCGTTCGAGTTCGGCGGCAACCCACTGCGCCTCAGCGAGCGTCGACGAGTGCGTGACGATCCGCACCTTCTCGCCATCCTCCCGGAACGCCGTGAGCGGGTATTCGGGAATGTTGGCCGGTTTTTCGTTGTGGCTGATCGCCTGACCGGCAACGCGCAGGATTCGTCCGGCCGAGCGATAGTTCAGCGTGAGCGGCCGCACCAGATTGGCGCCGGCCGAGTCCGCGCCGGACGCGAAGCGATTCAGAAAAATTGTAAAGCTGCCGAACGATGCGCCGCGAAAACGGTAGATCGCCTGGCGATGATCGCCCACCACGACGAGGTTGGGATTCTCGCCGCTCAACAGCCAGAGTAATTCCAGCTGCGCGATGTTGGTGTCCTGAAACTCGTCGACCAGAATGTATTTGTAGCGCTCTTGAAGTTTTTCCCGTAGGGCCTGGTCCGTGCGGAGATGATGGACGGCGTCCATGATCTGCGTGCCGAACGTGACCAGCTTGCGTTCGCGAAGCAGAAGGTCGCTGGCTCGGTAGGCGCGCGCAATTTCGTGAATCCTGGCGATTTCCTCCTCGCGGATGCGCAGCTCATCATCCGGCATTCCGCCGCGCACGCGCTCAAAGTCTTGCGCCTGCCTTGCGGCGTAGCGCTCATAGTCGTCCGGGGTTACCAGCTCATCCTGGCAGCGCGAGAAAAATTCCACGAAGTCGCCCAGAAACTGGCCCGGCTCTGCGAGGCGCCGGTAGTGCTCCAGTTGGAGCAACGGCAAATTGCGGCGAAGCAGAATCCAGTGGTCGATTGGATCGACGGGCTTGAGTTCTGGATCGATTTCCTGCAGCAGACTGTTGCAGAAGGCGTGAAACGTGCTGAGCGTAACGGCTTCCGCGCGTTCCGTCTCGGATTCTCCGCGATCGCGCGCCGCGGACACCACGCGGTGCTTCATTTCCGCGGCAGCCTTGTCGGTAAACGTGAGCCCCAGGATTTCCCTGCCGGTAAGTTCCGGATGCGTGTCAAGGAGGTAGCGGATGCGCTCGGTGATGACGCGGGTCTTGCCCGTGCCCGCGCCCGCGACCACCACGAGCTGTCCCTCGCCGTGCTGCGCGGCAGCCAGTTGCTCGGGGTTCAGCTGAAACCCGGGCCCGGTTTTTCCGATATTCTCGAACAGGTCAGCCATCAGGAAGTTTTCACCGGTACTTCTAACAGAACAACAGTGACAGAACAACAGTCGCGGAACAACAGTCACGAAACAGCAGCGGTGCCGCAACCACAGTAGCACAGAGCGCGTGAGAGGAATTAACGTCGATCAAGATAACGTCTCTGTTAATTTACGCCATAGCACAAATACCTCTACTTCGAACGTTCGACTATGGTAACGTGCTCGTCACTTGTTCTCCACCAGGCCAGCGAAGATTTAGAACGGAATGCAGATCGAGACAGAAGGAGACGAAAATGTCTCATCGAATCCGCGCTCGCGCCACGACCGAAACGCCAATTGAGCGCATCTTCCGAAAGGTAATGCGCCGGAAAATGACTTCGCAGGAGCGGCTGTATTTTCACCTCAAGCGAAAAATCAAGCCGCCCCCGCGAGTGAATACGAATCGGCAGTCACGCGCGGCCCGAGCCGCGTGAAATTGACCCGACTCCGACTCCCTCCTATACTGGGCCATGGTGCGCCCGCCAACCTTGTGGCGGACCCCTTTCTTCAAGCTCGGGGAGAGCTACCATGGACCAAGCCGTTATCCTCAGCGCAGTTCGCACCCCCATCGGAAAATTTCAAGGGGGGCTCGCGCCGCTCTCCGCCACGCAGCTCGGAGCCAAGGCCGTGGCCGAAGCTGTTCGCCGCGCGGGCATCGAGCCCCAGGCTGTCGACGAAGTCATCATGGGCAATGTTGTCCAGGCGGGGCTCGGACAGAATCCGGCGCGGCAAGCGGCTCTGGGGGCGGGGCTCGACCTGCGCGTCGCGGCCATGACTATCAATAAAGTTTGCGGCTCCGGATTGAAGGCCGTGGGCCTCGCCGCTCAGGGCGTCATGTTGGGCGAGGTTGAAATCGTGGTCGCGGGCGGCATGGAATCCATGTCCAACTGTCCTTATCTTCTGCCGGGAGCGCGAACCGGCTACCGCTACGGAAATGCCGAAGTCGTGGACTCGATGGTGCGCGACGGCTTGTGGGACGTGTATAACGATTTTCATATGGGCATCACGGCCGAGCTTGTGGCGGAGAAATTCGGCATCACCCGGCAGGAGCAGGACCAGTTTTCCCTGGAAAGCCACCTGCGCGCCGTTCGCGCCAGGAAATCCTGCTTCATTGAGTCGCAGATTGTTCCCGTGGAGATTCCGCAAAAGAAAGGCCCGTCCGTGGTGATCAAGTATGACGAGTCGCCGCGCGAGGATGCTTCGCTGGAAGCGTTGAGCAAGTTGCGCCCGGCTTTCAAAAAGGACGGCACCGTGACGGCCGGCAACGCGCCGGGCACCAACGATGGAGCGGCCGCGCTAGTCGTAACGAGCGAACGCAACGCTGCGCGGCTGAGCAAGACGCCGATGGCGCGCATCGTGGCGCAGGCCGTAAGCGGCGTCGATCCCAAATGGATCATGATGGCGCCCATCTACGCCGTGGAAAAAATTCTGGAAAAAACAGGATGGGATCGCGACCGCGACGTCGATCTGTATGAATTGAACGAAGCATTTGCCGCCGCCGCAATCGCCGTGACGCGCGAGTTGCATCTCGATCCGCGAAAGTAAACGTGAATGGCGGCGCGGTGGCCATCGGCCATCCCATCGGCGCTTCCGGCGCGCGGATCCTGACGACGCTGCTTTACGAAATGCAGCGCCGCGACGTGCATCGTGGAATCGCCGCGCTGTGCCTCGGCGGCGGAAATGCCGTAGCGCTAGCGGTCGAGCGGTAGAGTAGGACAGGCTTCAGCCTGTCGCTTTTGATTTCTTCAGTCATGGCGGAAGTCAAAACCAGACAGGCTGAAGGCCTGTCTACCGGCGCTTTCGCGCCTTGTAGTTGTGAGAAACTGAAATCGGTTGCTGGCGTCAAAGCCCAATCCAATAACCATGACCAACGATTCTCTCGAAATTCTCTGGCGCGGTTCCGATCCCGCGAAATTCACCGCGCTGCAAGCCGCTCTGCGCGATGAAGCGATCCCTTTCTGGCAGACCCAGGTCTACGATCCGGCGGGCGGTTTCCTCAATTCGCGCCCGTACTATCTGGAAGCGACTCCGGGCTTTGAAATTCGAGTTCATGCGCCGGACCGGGAACGGGCTAACGGGGCGCTCGAGTGGGTGGAGAGCAAGGAAAGCGGTCCCAATGTTTCCAGCGGCTCGTCGTTCCCCGACCAGGACCCGCTCGATCCAATAAAATCGTTGCCCCGCGATTGGAATTCGCGTGAGGCGACCTCGGAAGTTTGGTCGGGCGAAGACGAATCCATGGCCGAATACCTGGCCAGCGCGTTGCGGGAAAACGGAGTTCCCAGCCGCATTCCGGATGAGCTGGGGCATCGCGCCCGCCTTTGCGTGCGTCCGGAAGATCTTCGGCGCGCCAAAGAAATTGTGCGAGAGATCACGGGAGGATAGATTCCGTTTCGTACCAGCGGTAAGATGCACTCCTTATGATCTGTCCTAATTGCAAAACCGAATACATTCGCGGGGTGACGCAATGCGCCGAGTGCGAAGTTCCGCTCGTCGATGCCCTCGATTCCTCCGCGCCCAAGATTTCGGACGAGTCCGGGATCGTCTCGGTCTGGGAGGGGAATGATCCCGGCGAATGCGCCACGATTAAAGGCGCGCTCGAAAAAGCCGGGATTCCGGTGATCGATCAGGAAGCGGCCGGCCACTTCATTTTTCCTTCGATGCGGCCGAAAACCGAAATTTATGTTTCCAGCGCGGATGTCGAGGGAGCCAAAAAAGTCCTGCTGGACCTGGGCGTATGGGCCGATCCGCACGAAATGACGGATGAGGAACGCGAGGCGCTGGAACTGCCCGAATCCGACGGTCCCGACGAAGACGAGCCGGACAGCGATCCCGCCGATACGATCGAGAATTGGGACGAGGACGATCCGATTGCCGAAGTATGGGCCGGCAGCACGCGAGAGTTCGCGGATACTTTGAGCGTGTGCCTGCGCGAAGTTGGGATCGCGTCGCACAAACTTTGCGAAGCGGGCCGCTGGAGCGTGGTGGTTCGTTCGCAGCAGGAACCGCGGGCCCGCGAAATCGTTCGCGAAGTTGTGGAAGCGAGCCCGCCGGAGTGACTGCCGGGTAGCGCACGCATTTGGGTGTGTAAGTTTTTCGCCGGCGCGGCTTGTCCTCAACAAGCCACACCCTGCCCGCAACAAACCGCACAGGCTGAAGCCTGTGCTACTTGTCCATTCACCGCGAGGACCGAATGACGCCAGACAATATTCGCACGGTCGCCGTGCTGGGCGCGGGCACCATGGGCAACGGCATCGCGCACGTCTTCGCCCGCTGCGGCTTCAACGTGATCCTGCGCGACGTCGAAGAAAGCTTTCTCGAGCGCGCCCGCGAGACCATCTCGAAGAACCTCGACCGCGAAGTGAAAAAGGGCAAAATCGCCGAGGGCGACAAGCCCAGAATTCTCGGGCGCATCCACACCACCACCGATTTTTCTGAAATTGCGCGCGCCGATTTTGCGGTCGAAGCCGTGCCCGAACGCCTGGACCTGAAACTTTCCGTCTTGCGCGAAGCGGACAAACTCCTGCGCCCCGAAGCGATCCTGGCATCGAATACTTCTTCGATCTCGGTGACGACGCTCGCCGCCGCGACGGGCCGCCCCGACCGCTTCATCGGCATGCACTTCATGAATCCCGTTCCGGTGATGGTCCTGGTCGAAGTGATCCGCGCGCTGCAAACGAGCGATGAGACCTTTCACGCCACCATGGCGCTATGCGAACGCCTGGAGAAGAAGCCTGTGGCCGTGAACGACGCGCCCGGCTTCGTGTCCAATCGCGTCCTGCTGCCCATGATCAACGAAGCCGCCTTTGCCGTGATGGAAGGCGTCGCCACTGCGGAAGCCGTCGACGCCATCATGAAGCTGGGCATGAATCATCCCATGGGCCCGCTGGAACTAGCCGATTTCATCGGCCTGGATGTCTGCGTGCAATATTCTCGATGTGCTGTACGAGGGCTTCGGCGACCCGAAATATCGCGCCTGCCCGCTTGCTGCGAAAAATGGTCGCCGCCGGCTGGCTCGGCCGCAAAACCGGGCGCGGCTTCTATATCTGCGCAGCGTAGCCCCGGCGCTCTTGCCTGGGCGGCGCCGCGCATTGAAGTCCGGCTGACAGTTCGAGATCCGGTTGACCGGCGGGCAGCCCGGAAATGGCTGTGCGCCGGATGTCGCGAAATAGTATTTGCTTTTTCTTCGCCATGTGGTATCTTGCCTGTCGAAATGAATTTGCGCCGCGCGCCACGGTTTGTAGTAGACTCCGAAAGAGCCCGCGCAGTCACGATACGTGACAATTCTGCTTGAGGTGGACGATGACCGACGATAAAGCGAAAATGCTGGAAACTGCGATTTCGCAGATTGAAAAGGATTACGGCAAGGGCGCCATTATGCGTCTGGGCAGCCGCGACGTTCTGGTGCCGGTCAGCGTGATCCCCACGGGGGCTCTCTCGATCGACGCGGCGCTCGGGGTGGGCGGCGTGCCGCGCGGCCGCGTGATCGAAATTTACGGGCCTGAATCCGGCGGGAAAACGACTCTGACGCTGCACATCATCGCCGAAGCGCAGAAGATGGGCGGCCAGGCCGCGTTCATCGACGCCGAGCACGCGCTCGATCCGGTGTACGCTCGGAAGCTGGGCGTGGACGTGGACAACCTGCTGGTGTCGCAGCCGGACAACGGCGAGCAGGCGCTGGAGATCGCGCAGAAGCTGATTCAGTCCGGCGCGGTGGACGTAATCGTGGTGGACTCGGTCGCGGCGCTCGTGCCGCGCGCCGAACTCGAAGGGGACATGGGCGATCCGCAGATGGGTCTGCAGGCGCGCCTGATGTCGCAAGCGCTACGAAAGCTCACGGCGATTGTCTCGAAGTCGCATACCTGCCTGATTTTCATTAACCAGATTCGCGAAAAAATTGGCGTCATGTTCGGCAATCCGGAAACTACCACGGGCGGCCGCGCGCTGAAATTTTATTCCTCGATCCGCCTCGATATCCGCCGCATCCAGTCCATCAAGGAGGGCGACCGCGTGGTCGGCTCGCGCACGCGCGCCAAAGTGGTCAAGAACAAGGTGGCCGCGCCGTTCCGCGAGGCTGAGTTTGACATCCTCTACGGTGAAGGCGTTTCCCGCGAAGGCGACTTGATCGACCTCGGCGTGGAAAAGGGCGTCCTTGAAAAATCCGGCACCTGGATTTCTTTCGGCGGCGAGCGGCTGGGCCAGGGGCGCGACAATGCTCGCCTCTTTTTGAAGGAACACGCCGACATCCGCGGAAAAATCGAAAACCAGCTGCGAGCGAAGATGAATATTCCGATCCCCGGCTCGGCCAATGGCAAGGCGTCTTCCGCCGCGCAGGCGTCGGCCGAAAAGGGTTTGGAGAAACCGGTAATTCAGGCCGCCGCCGCCGCTGCTAATGCCGCGGGCAAACCGCGTCCCATGAAGTAACGGTAGCACCAGGAATAGGCCCCGATCCTGTTGTCATTCCGAGCCGAGCGAGGAATCTCTCTTTCTTTTCTGACACTGAAGGCCAGGAGAGATCCCTCGCTCTCCTCGGTTCACCGAGAAAGTTCTCCGTGAACGGAATGGCAAACCCTGCACTTTCCCCGCAACCTCTGAAGCCTGTGTCGCGTGTTCCCGGTCATTTGGCTGCCACGATCTAACGTAAGAGTATGGGTTCCTGCGCCGTTATGGCTTCTTTTTGAACATCTGTTGCTTCCTGATACATGCAGTGAATCTGCCTTCCACTCCTATTCGATGTGTTTTCAATCTAGTACGAAAGTACTTCGAAACGGCCCCGTGCGTGATAGTACGTTTTAGTCGAGATTAGCTATTGCGCTGGAGCAAACAAATTATTTAGAATCAGTGCTCAGCTCGATACGCGCTTCGGGGCGCAAAACTAGTCCAGATTGGAACACTAGAATGACGTATCGGCCCAGCTCCCTACGTTTCGTTGCCGGTTTCCTCGGCGTTTTGCTTGCAGGAAGTTTGCCTGCCCTTTCGGCTCGTACACCGCGCGCGGCCCATGCTTCGATTAGGGTCCGAAGAAGCACTTCCTCGCGGTATGGCGTCCCGACTTTTACCGACTCTGAGAAAGGCGACGTCGCGGCTTACGACGATCCCGTCGTGCGCGCCGCCGCCGTCAACGCGCTGGGACGATACAATGGTTCGGTCGTGGCCATCAATCCGGAAAACGGCCGCATCCTCACGATCGTCAATCAAAATCTGGCATTTTCCGCCGGCTTCATTCCGTGTTCTACGATCAAGCCCGTGATTGCGGTTGCGGCGCTGCAGGAAGGCGTGGTCACCAGCGACACCATGATTCGCGTCGCTCCCCGCAAGTACCTGAACCTTACAGAGGCGCTGGCGCATTCCAATAACGCATTTTTTGAGGAACTCGGCCGGCGCATGGGTTTTGACACCGTATCCCACTACGGGCGTCTCATGGGTCTTGGCGAACTTGCCGGATATCAGATTCCCGAAGAACATCCCGGAGGATTTCCCTCTGAGCCGCCGACATTTGGCGGAGTGGCCCGGATGTCTAGCTTCGGGCAAGGCATTCAGATGACGCCGCTGCAGCTTGGGGCGCTGGTATCGAGCATCGCCAATGGCGGCACGCTCTATTATCTGCAGTATCCGCGCACGGCGGAGGAACGGGCGAATTTCGCGCCGCGCATCAAGCGGCAGCTCAATATTGAGGCGCTCCTGCCGGAAGTGCGGGACGGCATGCTTGCCGCGGTCCTGTATGGCACGGCGCGCTCCAGCTACATTTCAGATGATGCGCAGGCGCTCGGCAAGACGGGAACCTGCTCGGACAACGCCTCGCGTCTGGGGTGGTTTGTTTCTTACGCCGATCAAGCGCATCCCAAGATTGTTCTGGTGGTTCTGATGCGGGGCCATAGCCACATGATCAAGGGCGCCATGGCGGCCGGGGTTGCGGGACGCATTTATCGCCGCCTGAATGACGAAAATTATTTTGCCGCGCGGCCCAGCGAATCCGGGACGTCAGTGGTAGCCGGCGGAACCCAGCAGTAGCAATCGTCGCGTACGCAAGTTCGCCACAGAAACTCTCCGAAAAGAAAAAGGGCGGCCCGAAATTCCGGGCCGCCTTTTCTTTTACATTCAAGTATGAAATCAGCTGGAGCCTAGCGCACTTCCCAGGTATCGCCCGCGTTCAGCAGCTTGGCGAGGTCGCCCGGGCCGCGCTTGGAGATGACGTCCTGAATCTGCTTGGACATCACATCCTCGTAGCGGTCTCGGTCCCAGGAGCGCAGGACGCCAATAGGAGTGGGGAAGCCTTCTTTGTCTTCCATCTGCGCCAGAAGATAGGCATAGGCGGGATTCGGATGATGCTCGTCATGGACCAGCACGTCTTTTTCCGTGAGTCCGTTGCCGTTCCCGAGGTGCACGACTTCAAGCTCCATCCCATTCAGCCGAATGCCCTTGTCGCGGTTTTTGCCGTAGATCAATGGCTTGCCGTGCTCGAGTTGGACCACGTGTTCGCTGCGGGCTTCTTTCTCGGTGAGATCGAACCATGCGCCGTCATTGAAAATGTTGCAGTTCTGCAGGATTTCAATGTAGGCCGAGCCCTTATGCGCCGCCGCCTTCTTTAGCGTGTCCTTCAGATGTCCCTGGAAGACGTCCACGGAACGCGCGACGAATGAAGTGTCCGCGCCGATCACCAGGCCCAGCGGATTGAAGGGCCGGTCGGCGTTGCCGAACGGAGTCGATTTGGTCTTTTTGCCGAATTCGGAAGTGGGTGAATATTGGCCCTTGGTGAGACCGTAAATCTTGTTATTGAACATCAGCACCTTGATGCCGACGTTGCGCCGCAGCATGTGGATCGTGTGGTTGCCGCCGATGGCCAGCGAATCGCCGTCGCCGGTGGCGACCCAAACTTCCAGTTCGGGATGGGTAATCTTCACGCCGGTTGCAACGGCGGGCGCGCGGCCATGAATGGTGTGGAATCCAAAGGTATTCATGTAGTACGGGAAGCGGCTCGAGCAGCCGATGCCGGAAATCACCACGAATTTCTCGCGAGGAATGCCCAACTCAGGAAACACGGATTGCACCGCGGAGAGAATGGCGTAATCTCCGCAGCCGGGACACCAGCGGACTTCCTGGTCCGTCTGGAAATCCTTCTTCGTAAGTACTGGAATCGATGCCGTAGTCATGGGTCTTTTCTCCAAATTCCTTTCGGGCTTGCCCCCCGTCAGGGAGCCTTAGGCCAGGATTTCCTCGATCTTCGATTCGATTTCCGATTGTTTAAAGGGCTGCCCCTGGATCTTGTTGTAGCCCTGCGCATCCACCAGGTACTTGGCGCGCAAGAGCATCAGCAGCTGGCCCAAATTCATCTCCGGGACCAGCACCTGGCGGTATCGCCCCATGATTTCTCCCAGATTGCGCGGGAGCGGGTTGAGGTGCCGCAGATGAACGTGGCCGATGCGATGCCCCTTGGCGCGCATAGTCTTCATGCCTGCGGTGATCGCGCCGTACGTCGAGCCCCAGGCTACGATCAACAGATCGCCATCCGGATCGCCGGCCGGAACCAGGTCCGGAATGTCCTGGGCAACGGCCTCGACCTTGGCGGCGCGGAGGCGAACCATCTTTTCATGGTTCAGCGGCTCATAGTTGATGTTGCCGGTGACATCCTGTTTCTCGATCCCGCCGATGCGGTGCTCCAGTCCTGGAGTGCCCGGGATGGCCCACGGGCGGGCTAGCGTGTCCGGGTTGCGGGAATACGGATGGAAGCCGTTCGGATCGGTAGCGAAATTCACCTTGATGCCGGGGACTTCTTCGACCTTCGGAATGCGCCACGGTTCCGCGCCGTTGGCCAGATAGCCGTCGGACAAAATGATGACCGGCACCATGTACTTGAGCGCGATGCGGCAGGCTTCGACGGCCACCCAAAAGCAATCGCCCGGCGTGGACGGCGCGAGTATCGGGATCGGAGCTTCCGAATTGCGGCCGAACATCGCTTGCAGCAGATCGGCCTGCTCGGTTTTGGTCGGCAAGCCCGTGGATGGTCCGCCGCGCTGAATATCGCAAATCACCAGGGGCAATTCGGTGGCGACGGCAAGACCCATCGCCTCGGTTTTGAGGGCCATGCCGGGGCCGGAAGTGGTGGTCAGCGCCAAGGCTCCCGAATAGGCCGCGCCGATTGCGGAGGTGATTGCGGCGATTTCATCTTCGGCCTGAAACGTCATGACGCCGAAATTTTTGTACATGGAAAGTTCATGCAGGATGTCCGAAGCGGGCGTGATCGGATAGGAACCCAGGAAGAGCGGAAGGCCGGCCTTTTGCGATGCCGCTACAAAGCCGATGGCCAGGGCCTGATTGCCGCTGAGGTTGCGATAGGTGCCGGGAACCAGCTTGGCGGGAGGAATTTCGTAGCTGACTTGAAATGCCTCGGTCGCTTCGCAGTAGTTGTAACCCGCGCGCATGGCCAGCTTATTGGCCTCGACCAGCAATGCCTTGGTCTTGAACTTGTCCTCAATCCATTTGTAGGTCAGGTCCATCGAGCGGTTGTAGAGCCAATAGCACATGCCCAGCGCGAAGAAGTTTTTGCAGCGGTCCATGGACTTGGCGTCGAGGCCCAGGTCCTGGAGCGCTGCGCGCGTCAAGCGTTCGAGGCCCACCGGGAAAAGCCGATAGCCGTCGAGAGAATTGTCTTCCAGAGGATTGACGGTCAGGTCCGCCTTGCGCAAATCGTTGTCGGTAAACGCGTCGCTGTTTGCGATGAGGATGCCGTTGCGCTTCAGGTCCTTAACATTAGTTCGTAGCGCGGCGGGATTCATGGCCACCAGCACGTCCACGGAGTCGCCGGGCGTAAAGACATCTGCCGACGAAAACTGGATCTGAAAACCGCTGACGCCCGGAAGGGTTCCCGCAGGAGCGCGAATTTCGGCGGGATAATCGGGGAATGTGGCCAGGTCGTTTCCGTAAAGCGCAACTGTGTTGGTGAACTGGTTGCCGGTAATCTGCATGCCGTCGCCGGAGTCACCGCAGAACCGCAAGACCGCCTTTTCGATGACTTCGCGCTTGTGTGCGCGGACGACTGGGTCCGTAATCGTAGCCATGGCTTGGAATTGCTCCAATTCTTAATTATGAATTTTAACCACCCGGTTTGCCCTAAGGACCATCACCCGCGGTTACGAAGTTCCATAGAGGGCTTCCAATGACCAAGCATAACACAATGGAACCGGGCTTGTAATGCCGCGGAGCTAAAACCGTGTGGCCTATGCGGCATGACCTAAAGAGGAACGGCACTCGTCGGCGAGCTCGTTCGACGGAGCGGTTTCACCACCAGTTTCGCGAGGGTTTGCTGCTCATGGATCGAGTGGTGAACGGATTCACGCTGTAAATGTCGAAGCATCGCGAAAAAGGCGGGACGGCACGGGCCGTGGCAATGCTTCGAATGACGCGGTGAGTCGTTCGATCGCGCCTGCCTCCCGAGGCAGGTGCCGAGGTCTTCCTTGCGCATAAGGATCATTCGAATGATTTGCTTGCTTTTTCGCTTTTACTTCGCCTAATATAAGGGCGCACCGCAGGAGCGCGCCATGACACTAACGAAACGGCAAAAAGAAGTTCTCGATTTTCTGGTCAGCTTCCACAACAAGCACGGCTATTCGCCGAGCTTTGAGGAAATGGCGCGCTCGCTGAAACTGACTTCGCTGGCCACCGTGCACAAGCACATCACGACGCTGGAGCGCAAAGGCTTCATACGGCGCGGATACAATCAGAGCCGCTCGATCGAAGTCACGCAACTTCCGAAGCCGGTGCGCGAGCAGGTGCTCGACCGGCACACCGTGGAGTTGCCGCTATGGGCCGCATCGCCGCCGGCCGCCCGCTCGAAGCGGTGGAAGAGCGGGAGACGCTTTCGCTTGGCGAATTCGCGCGTTCGGACAAATCGTTTGTCCTGCAGGTGAAGGGCAACTCGATGATTGAGGACCACATCATGAACGGCGATTACGTGGTCATCGAGCCGACGCAGGTCGCCAATCCCGGCGAAACTGTCGTAGCGCTGGTGGGAAATGACGAGGCCACCTTGAAACGCTTTTATCGCGAGGCAGGAGGAAAAATTCGCCTGCAACCGGCCAACTCGGAGATGGCTCCGATCATCGTTTCGGCCTCGGATGTGAAGATCCAGGGCCGAGTTGTGGGAGTGCTTCGCAAGTATTAGATCCCTCCGCCGCTCTGCATCTCACGTGTCACGATGCGGGACGCGTTGCGAATTTCTAATTTTCTGAGGGGTGTCGGGAACCGGGAATTAACATGCGCGGGCTGTCTGAAAAGGGGCGCACAGAACGTGACGGCCCCTGATTTCCTTCCCATTTTGAAACAATAAGTTTCCGTTGCGCTCTGGCTTGCATTCTTATAGTGTTTGGCCCGCACTGCCGGGTCCCCAGCCCGTGTTACTTTAAGGAACACCACGCCCGTAATTCCCTTGTCCCATTTTTGATCAGGGAGATACAGTGATTCCCACCCCGGTCTCGCACCATTCGTTTGTTCGGAAGGGTGCCTTTGACCGAGGCGGCCAAGAAGGTAATGTGGGGAAACAAAAAACCAGACACACCGCAACCGACGACCGCCAAAGCTCCGGGACCACCAGCACCGGTAGCGAAGCCGGCTTCGGCCAAAACGGAGGGAATAGCCATGAGCACTGATGCCATGCGCCCGCTGAGCTCCACGCCGTCCGGTTCAACCGCCCGGCTAGGCGCCAGCTTGCATGTGAAGGGCGAAATATCGGGCAATGAAGATCTGCATATTGACGGCAGCGTCGAAGGGCTCGTCCAGCTCGAAGACCGCAAGCTCACCGTGGGCGCCAGCGCCAAGCTGTCCGCCGACGTTGTGGCGCGCGAAGTCGTCGTCTACGGAAGCGTGAAGGGCAATTTGCGCGCCCGGGACCGCATCGAAATCAAGAAGGATGGCTCGGTGGTCGGAGATTTGACCACGGCGCGCATCATGATTGAGGACGGGGCGTACTTCAAGGGATCGATTGAGATCGACCGGACCGGTACCGCGAGCAGCGACCACGACGCCGACAAGTCCACGTACGGTCGGACTGCCACATCCGGCGCAGCGACTCCGGCCCACGTGTCTGCGACGAAGTCAAACAGCTAAGCAACTCCGCTTTCAGCGCCCGCCCGCGGTGTCGTGCCTGGATGCATGACACTGCGCGGCGATGGGCGTCGTCGCGAGCCCTGCCAATCCTTCCTGCGCCCCGTCCTGCGTCGCGTCCTCGTTTTATTGGCTCTTGGTATTTATTGCTGGCTACTGCGGCTGGAATCAGGCACGACCTTCATTCCGACTTTTTGCGCAGGTTCGGCTTGGGCGGATTCCACTTTGGTCAACAATCCCGGAGCAACTTTCCAATGCCCTCCGGAATGCGTGACCGCCGTGACAGTTTTCTTGTTGCATTGCGTCAGCGCACCAAAGACTTCCGGCCGCCCGCTCGGGCGGAATTTCAGTCGCTGCCCGATTCGAAAATCGAGCATGCCGCTCTGTGTGCGCATCTGGCTCAGAAATCGCAGCCGGGTCACGATTTTGTGATTTCAGCTCGATCAGGTCGTTTTCGGTCAGGTCGTCGATATCCATGTTTCTTCGCGTCATTTTCATCTCCGGCGGCCTCCCATTTTTCAGTTGTTTCTCGCCATTGGTAATATTGAGGACCCGCTCTGACTCCAAATGCTTCGGGGCACGCTGCGATTGACAAAAGCGCGCATACCCGATAATGTCTACGTTTGACTATTCATGGAAAGGTGTGACTGAACTCATGCGCACGTATGTTCCCCGGGGACGGGATACCGAAGAGATCGAGCAGGGCGGCGGATGGTTTATCGTGGACGCCGCTGGGCAAGTATTGGGCCGTGTGGCTACGCGCGTTGCGCGCATTCTGATCGGCAAGGATAAGGCCAATTACACGCCGTATCTTGACTGTGGCGACCATGTGGTGGTGATCAATGCCCACAAGATTCGCATGACCGGCAACAAACTCGAGCAAAAGGTGTATCGTCATCACAGCGGCTATCCGGGAGGGTTGAAGGAAGTTCCCGCGAAGCGCCTGCGGCCGAACCGCGCGGACTGGATGCTGCGCGAAGCCGTGCTGGGCATGCTCCCGAAAAATAAATTGCGGGCGCTGCGCGCGAAAAAGCTGCGGATCTATTTGGACGATAAGGGCTTGCACCGCCACGACGGGCAAAAACCACAAGCGGCTGCTCTTTAACCTGCGGAACCTTTAGCGGACTCCCACCTGCGTTCAGCGCAAAAGAAGAGCCCGCACCGGCTGTCGCTCAAACGCCGGTGAATCTGGACCATTCGTATTTTGGATTTTGAGGAGGAAAGTTGAGTTCCAGCGCGCAACCAGTGGAAGGTGCGAAACAGAAATTTTACGGGACCGGCCGGCGCAAGGAATCCATTGCGCGCGTCTTTTTGACCTTCGGGACGGGCCAGATCACCATCAACGGCCGCACCCCGGATGAATATTTCCGCAACGTGACCTGGCGCAATCGCGCCGTCGAGCCGATGAAGTTCACCGAGACGTCGGGCTCGGTTGACATCGTTGCAACCGTGAAAGGTGGCGGGGTCGGCGGCCAGTCCGGCGCGGTGCGCATGGGGCTTTCCCGCGCGCTGGCGGTTTTTAATCCCGAATTGCGCGCGGGTTTGCGCAAAAACGGCTTCCTGACGCGCGATTCGCGCATGAAGGAACGCAAGAAGTACGGGCAGAAGGGCGCCCGCAAGCGCTTCCAGTTCAGCAAGCGCTAACCGGTTTGCGCGGGCGCGTTGCGTGCCCGCTCCAGCAATGTCCCGGACGGCCGGGACAAATTCACGGCCGGCAAGGAGCCGGCAAGAGGGTGTTCGGTTCCGGACGTTCAGCATTTTGAAACCGTCCGGAGCGCGCAAACATCTATACTCCTGAGGAGGAACTTTGGCAGTTGAAATAACGATGAAGGAATTACTGGAGGCTGGAGTTCATTTCGGCCACCAGACCCGCCGTTGGAATCCGAAGATGAAGGAGTATATCTTCGGCGAACGCAATGGAATCCATATCATTGACCTGCAAAAGACTTTGAAGCTGTTTCGCGAGGCCGCGCGCTTCGTGAGCGAGCAGAGCGGCAGCGGCAAGACCATTCTTTTCCTGGGCACCAAGCGCCAGGCGCAGGAAGCGGTCGCCGAGGAAGCCAATCGCTGCGGCATGTTCTACGTCAACCATCGCTGGCTGGGCGGCACGCTCACCAACTGGTCCACGCTGCAAAAATCCATCAAGCGGCTGAAGACGCTGAAGGCCATGACGGAAGACGGCCGCATGGCGCAGCTTTCCAAGAAGGAATCCGCGCGCCTGGACCGCGAGATGAAGCACCTGAAGCAAAATCTTTCGGGCGTCGAGAATATGTCGGCTTTGCCGGATGCCATGTTCGTCATCGATTCCAACGCGGAAGCGATTGCGGTTCGCGAGGCGCGGCGCATGGGCGTTCCCGTGGTGTCCATCGTGGACACCAACTGCGATCCAGACCAGGTCGACTGGGTGATACCCGGTAACGACGACGCGCTGCGCGCGATAAAGCTGTTCACTTCCAAGGTTTCCGACGCCGTGATCGAGGGGCGCCAGGCCTACGAGCGGTCGCAGATCGCCCAGGAAAAGGCCGCCACCGATGCCGCCGCGGCCGCCGACAACGTCGAGTACGTGGACACCAGCAAATACGAATCGTACGAAAAGCAGGAAGGCGATTTCGCCGAACCGGGCGTGGAACCCTTTGCCGAACCCCTGCCCGAACCTGAGCCGGAACCCGAGTCCAACAATTCCGTTAAAGCCGCCGAATAGGATCGAATTGCGGGCTCCGCCGGAGGAACCGCGCGGACGGCCGTGTTCTGAATTCATTGAATTTGCTTGAATTATAAAGGAATGCCATCGAGCCATGACTACACCAACCGAACCGGTCAATATCTCCGCGCAACTGGTGAAGGAACTTCGCGAGCGCACCGGCGCGGGATTTTCGGACTGCCGCTCGGCGCTGGTCGAAGCGAACGGAAATATCGAAGGCGCAATCGACGTCCTGCGTAAAAAAGGCCAGGCGGCCGCGCAGAAAAAAGCGGCGCGCCAGGCGAGCGAAGGGTTGGTCGGGCATTACATCCACGCCGGCGGAAAAATCGGCGTGCTGGTGGAAATCAACTGCGAATCCGATTTCGTGGCGCGCACCGAGGATTTTCAGCGCCTGTGCCACGACGTGGCCATGCATATCGCCGCGCTCGACACGCGCTTCGTTCGCCGCGAGGACGTGACCCCGGAAATCCTCGATCGCGAGCGCGAAATCTACAAAGCGCAGGCTCGCGCCACGGGCAAGCCCGAAGCCGTGGTGGAAAAAATCGTCAACGGCAAAATGGAAAAGTTCTACGAGGAAAATTGCCTTTACGAGCAGCACTTTATCAAGGACGAATCGATGACCGTCGGCGAGATGGTCAGCCAGATGATCCACAAGCTGGGCGAGAATATCTCCATCCGGCGCTACGTGCGGTTTAAAGTCGGCGAGAGCGCCAACACTTCCGCGGAAGAGCCGCCCTCCGCGGCAGCCGCGAGCTAGCCGCGCTCCCGTGGGGGCGGGCCACTGGCCGAAAATCGAGGCGTCTCCGCGGCCTCGTTTTTCTCCGCGTCCTCCGCGCTAAGGTTCCAGAATTTGACATAAAACCCCAATTCGGCGCGCGCCGCGAAATTCTTGGAAATGTGGAGATGAATCTTTGTTAGAATGCCCGCCGACAGCATGAGCAAAGACGACCGAACACCTAAAAGCAAGAGCGGCTCCCACGCGCCCATTTATCGACGCATTGTCCTGAAACTTTCCGGCGAATCCTTCCAGGGTTCGCAGGGTTTTGGCATTGACGCCGAAACCGTCCACGCCATTGCCCGCGAGGTGAAGGAAGTCAGCGACCTGGGCATCGAAATGGCGATTATCGTCGGCGGAGGGAATATCTTCCGTGGCGCCCGTCAGAAATCCCTGGCGATTGACCGGGCCACCGGCGACTACATGGGCATGCTGGCAACGGTCATCAACGGCCTCGCGCTGCAGGACGCGCTGGAAAAGCAGGGCGTGGTCACCCGTCTTCTGAGCGCGATCGACATGGCGCAGGTGGCCGAACCCTTCATTCGCCGCCGGGCCATGCGCCACCTGGAAAAGGGCCGCGTGGTAATTTTCGCCGCGGGCACGGGCAATCCTTATTTTTCCACCGACACGGCGGCGGCCTTGCGCGCCATGGAGATCAAGGCGCACGTGATCTTGAAGGCGACCCGCGTGGACGGTATTTATGACGCCGATCCGGAAAAGGTGCCCGGCGCAACCATGTTTGAACGGGTCACTTATCTGGACGTCATTCAAAAGGGTCTTGCCGTCATGGACTCCACGGCCATCTCGCTGTGCATGGACAACCGCATGCCGATCATCATCTTCAATATGAACCGGCCGGGAAACATCCGCCGCGCGGTGATGGGCGAAAAAGTGGGTTCCACGGTGACGGCCGAATAAATGGGGGCTCGAAACGATGAGCACGATTTCCAATAGCAAGGAAGCCGCGGTGCAGGCGCGCACCCGGATGGAAAAAGCGGTCGAGGATTTTCGCAAGGAGCTGGCCAGCGTGCGCACGGGCCGCGCAAACGTATCGCTTCTCGATCACATACGCGTGGATTATCACGGCACGTCGATGCCTGTGAATCAGCTCGGCACGCTCTCGGTGCCGGAGGCTACTTCGATCGTCATTTCGCCGTGGGATCCGGGCGCCGTCCCGCTGATCGACAAGGCGATCCGCACCTCGGACCTGGGCCTCAATCCCACGAATGACGGCAAGGTGGTGCGCGTGCCGATTCCGCCGCTGACCGAAGACCGCCGCAAGGATATTGTGAAACATCTTCATAAAGTGCTGGAAAATCACCGCACGGCGGTGCGCAACATCCGGCGCGACATCAAGGAAGCCGTCGACAAACTGGAGAAAGAGAAGAAAATCAGCCAGGACGAACAGAAGCGCACGCTTGAGGAACTGGAAAAGCTGACGCACTCGGAAACCAAAAAGATCGAAGACCTCTGCGCCGTAAAAGAAAAGGAGATTTTGGAAGTGAAGTAGTCGCCCGGCGGATTATTTCGTCCAGTTTTCCACGGAAAGGCCAGTGACGCGAAGAAACTCCCGATCATTGTTCGTTGCCAGGGTGACGTTCAGGGACATCGCATGGGCTGCGATCCAGATGTCATTGCTCCGAATTACTCGGCCTTGTTTTTGGAGCGTCGCGCGAATTCTTCCATACGCTTCCGCAGCGGACGCGGTGAGGTTCTCCACCGGAATGTCCTGAATCAACTCCGCCAGGTAGGAGAGAGACCTGGCCTGGTCGGAACTTTTATTCGCGCCATGGTGTAGTTCTCCGTAGGTAATTACCGACATGACCGGCTGATCGGGTTGCAGGCGTTCAAAACGAGCGGTCACCTGAGGATATCGGCCCTTAGCGAGGTAAATGCAAATGTCCGTATCCAGCATATAGCGGCGTCTCAAAGCGGCTCGCGCTCCTGCGGCGGCAAGTCCTCGCGCCCGTCGGCTATGAAATCGTCGGGCAACGCGCGCAGGATTGCCAGCGCCCGCTTCAGATTCCGTTTTCGTTTCCGGAGGACAACTTCGTCTCCGTGGCGGAAAATCTCGACTTCTTTCACGTCGAAGCGGAACTCCTTAGGCAAGCGCACCGCCTGGCTGTTGCCGGATTGAAAGATACGCGCTTTACGCATGGCGACCTCACTTGAGTCGAAGTATATACGATGCGTATATATATTCCAAGCGCAGTGTGACGCTGAGTCCGGCTCGAAATCTGTTCGCGGAGCAGGTCGATTCTTAAAACAAATGCATGAAATAATTTTTCCACTGGGCTTCGGGAATTGCATTTGACATAGACCTACCTTTTGCCTATACTTACGGCTTCGTCAGGGATTGTTTTGCCCTGTAGTGAAAGGGATAGTCTTCAAGCCCCGGAACAATGTAGGACGGATCGGGGTGAGAAGAGCGGCCGGAATGGGACGCCAGTCCCGCAAAGCCGAGTAACCCTCTCCGCTTCGACCAGAAAGTAGAATCTGCTCACTGGGAGTAGTGCGAGATTGTTGTCGGGTGCTCCGGAATCGCACCTGTACCCTTTCTTTAAGTGAAATCCACGACACGCCGCTGCGCGGAAATCTGCGCCGTGGAAAGTGAAGTGAAATCTAGCTCGTTTGAGGGAGAGCCGTGCCGACGTTTGCACAACTGGTACGATCCGGGCGCGATCAGATCCGGACCAAGACGAAGTCTCCTGCGCTGCAGGGATGTCCGGAAAAGCGCGGCGTATGCATCCGTGTTTACACGCAGACGCCCAAGAAACCCAATTCCGCGCTGCGAAAAGTTGCGCGCGCCCGCCTGACAAACAGCATTGAAGTCACCACCTACATTCCCGGGATCGGCCACAACCTGCAGGAGCACTCCATTGTGCTGGTGCGCGGCGGCCGCGTGAAAGATCTTCCCGGTGTGCGCTATCACATTATTCGCGGAACGCTGGACGCCGCGGGCGTCGAGAACCGCAAGCAGGGGCGCTCGAAATACGGCGCCAAGCGGCCCAAGGCCGCGCAGAAATAAGGAATCCAGGAGAGCAGGCGAATGCCACGCAAAGGATTCGTTCAACGGCGCGAAGTGACCACCGATTCGGTGTACGGTAGCGACCTCGTGCAGAAGTTCATCAATTCGATGATGTGGGACGGCAAGCGCTCCACGGCGCAGCGTATTTTTTACGGCGCGATGGAACAGATTGGCCAGAAAACCAACGGCGATCCGCTGCCGACGTTCAAGAAGGCGATCGAGAACGTCAAGCCTGTGCTGGAAGTGAAGACGCGACGCGTGGGCGGCGCGAACTACCAGGTTCCGGTGGAAGTGAATCCGTTCCGGCGGCAATCCCTCGCGATTCGCTGGCTGCTGCTGTATGCGCGCACGCGCTCGGGCCGCACAATGACCGACAAGCTGGCCGAAGAGTTGATGGATGCGGCCAACGCTCGCGGCGGGGCCATGAAAAAGAAGGAAGACGTGCACCGCATGGCGGAAGCCAACAAGGCTTTCGCGCACTATCGCTGGTAAGCGGGACAGGCTGCCTGCGGATCGAAAAAAGTTTTTGGCTGGGGCATCAGGGAGCATTGGGTGGTTTTCTAGCTCAGGGGAGAAAGTCGCGGTAATCCGGAAATGTCACGGAAAGCACAACTCGCAGACACGCGCAATATCGGCATCATGGCGCATATTGACGCCGGCAAGACTACTTCGACCGAGCGCATCCTTTTCTATACGGGCGTGACCTACAAGATTGGTTCTGTCGACGAAGGCACCGCCACGATGGACTGGATGGAGCAGGAGCGCGAGCGCGGCATCACCATCACCTCGGCCGCGACCACCGCGTCCTGGAAGCGCAACGGCAAAGAGTTTCTGATCAATATCATCGATACGCCCGGCCACGTGGACTTCACCGTGGAAGTCGAGCGCTCGCTGCGCGTTCTGGACGGCGCGGTGGCCATTTTTGACGCGGTTGCCGGCGTGCAGCCGCAGTCGGAAACCGTGTGGCGCCAGGCGGACAAGTATCACGTGCCGCGGCTCGCGTTCATCAACAAGATGGACCGTACCGGCGCGGATTTCGAGCACGCCATCAAGACCATGCGCCATCGCCTCGCGGCGCACCCCGTGCCGATTCAATGCCCCATCGGCAAGGAAGATCTGTTCATCGGCGTCATCGATTTCCTGGAAGAAAAGGCCATTATCTGGCTCGAGGAAACGCTGGGCGCGAAGTACGAAGTGTTCGAGGTCGACAAGTTGTGGGACCCGGCATTTATCGCCACGCGTCCGGACATTGCCGCGGCGCTGAAGTTTTCCGCGCTCGATGAAGCCTATTACAAAGAGCACCGCGAAAAATCCGTCGAGTACATTGCCGAGCATGACGATTCGCTGGTGGAAAAATTCCTGAACGGCGAAAAGATTTCGGCCGACGAGCTGCGCGCGTCGATTCGCCGTTCGACCATCTCCCTGAAACTCGTTCCGGTGCTGGCCGGCTCGGCGTTCAAGAACAAGGGCATTCAGCCACTGCTCGACGCCGTGGTCGATTACCTTCCTTCGCCGCTGGATGTTCCACCCGTGGAGGGCACCAACGCCAACGATGAAGTGGTGCTGCGGCGCGCGAGCGATGAGGAGCCTTTTTCGGCACTGGCGTTCAAGATCATGTCCGACCCGTTTGTCGGGCACGTCACCTACATCCGCGTGTATTCCGGCGTGTTGAAGGCTGGCAGCTACGTTTACAACTCGACCAAGGCGACGCGCGAGCGCGTCGGGCGTCTCCTGCGCATGCACGCAAACAAGCGCGAGGAAATCGACGCCATTTACGCGGGCGATATCGCCGCCTGCGTGGGCCTGAAGAGCGTGACCACGGGCGACACGCTGTGCGATGAAGAGAAAGCCGTGGTGCTCGAAAGCATCGAATTTCCCGCGCCGGTTATCTCCGTGGCCATCGAGCCCAAGACCAAGGCCGATCAGGACAAGCTCAGCGGCGCCATGCAGAGGCTAGCGCAGGAAGATCCCACGTTCCGCGTGCATAGCGACGAGGATACCGGGCAAACCATTATTTCCGGCATGGGCGAATTGCACCTGGAAATTATCGTGGACCGAATGATGCGCGAGTTTGGCGTGCAGGCTACGGTCGGGCGCCCCCAGGTCGCCTACCGCGAAACGATTCGCAAGCAGGCGCAGGCCGAGGGCAAATACATTCGCCAGACCGGCGGCCGCGGTCAATATGGCCACTGCGAAATCATCGTCCTGCCCTTGCCTTCCTCCGTGCACGAAAACATGCATGAAATGTCGGTGGATGAACTGGACGTCTTGGCCAAGGAAGTTGGCGGCTCGGGCGGCAAATGGCGCTTTGACAAAGAGCATCGCATGCTGTTCATCGACAAGACCGTGGGCGGCTCGATTCCCAAAGAATTTATCGCCCCGATTGACGCGGGTATCCGCGAAGCGATGGAAAACGGCATCCTGGCCGGATACGAAATGGTGGATATCGCCGTCCTGCTGATCGACGGCAGCTACCACGATGTGGACAGCTCGGAAATGGCCTTCAAGATTGCGGGTTCCATGGCCTTCAAGGAAGCCTGCGGCCATGCCAAGCCGGTGCTGCTCGAACCGATCATGAAGGTGGAAGTGGTTACGCCCGAGGAGTACATGCCTCAGGTTTTCGGGGATCTCAATTCGCGCCGCTGCCAGATTCAGGGAACCGAAAGCCGCGGCGGAGCGAACGTGATTCGCGTCGAAGTCCCCTTGGCCGAGATGTTCGGGTATGCCACCGACGTGCGCAGCCGCACGCAGGGCCGCGCCAGTTTCAGCATGCATTTCTCGCATTACGCGGAAGCCCCGGCATCGGTGGCCGAGGAAGTAATCGCGAAATCGACGGGCAGGGCGACTCGCTAGCGCGGCCGAACCGGCACGGCCGAACCCGCCAGGCGAAAGACGATGGATGCTAAATCGGGCCGGGTCAAGCTGGATCGGGCCGGTTCAATCTGGATCAAGCTGGATCAAGCGAACGCACAAGCTGAGGAGCGCAGAGAGCAATGGCGAAGGAAAAATTCGAGCGAACCAAGCCGCACCTGAATATCGGGACGATTGGGCACATCGATCACGGCAAGACCACGCTCACGGCGGCGATCACCAAGGTGCTGTCCAAGCACAATCCGAAGGTGGCCTTCCGGGCGTTCGATTCGATTGACAACGCGCCGGAAGAGCGCGAGCGCGGAATTACGATTGCCGTATCGCACGTGGAGTACGAGACGGCCAACCGGCACTACGCGCACATCGATTGCCCGGGGCACGCGGACTACGTGAAGAACATGATCACGGGCGCGGCGCAGATGGACGGAGCGATTCTGGTGGTGGCGGCGACGGACGGGCCGATGCCGCAGACGCGGGAGCACATTCTGCTGGCGCGGCAGGTGGGCGTGCCGTCGATCGTGGTGTTCATGAACAAGTGCGACGCGGTGGAAGATCCGGAGTTGCTGGAACTGGTGGAACTGGAAGTACGCGAACTCCTGAAGATGTACCAGTTTCCTGGGGACGACATACCGGTGATTCGCGGATCGGCGCTGGGGGCGTTGAACGGGGAGCCGCAGTGGGAAAAGAAGATCGATGAGTTGATGGAGGCGGTGGACAAGTACATACCGCAGCCGGTGCGGGATGTGGACAAGCCGTTCGCCATGCCGATCGAGGATATTTTTTCGATTTCGGGACGCGGCACGGTGGTGACGGGGCGCGTGGAGCGCGGCAAGGTGAAGGTTGGCGAGGAAGTGGAGATTGTGGGTTTCCGTCCGACGATGAAGCGGGTGGTGACGGGGATCGAGATGTTCCGGAAGCTCCTGGACGAAGGCATGGCGGGCGACAACGTGGGCTTGCTGCTGCGCGGGACGGAAAAGGAAGAAGTGGAGCGCGGGCAGGTGCTGGCCAAGCCGGCGTCGATCACGCCGCACACGAAGTTCAAGGCGGAAGCGTACGTATTGACGAAAGAAGAAGGCGGGCGGCACACACCGTTCTTCACAGGGTACCGGCCGCAGTTTTACTTCCGCACCACCGATGTGACGGGAGACGTGAAGCTGCCGACGGGCGTGGAGATGGTGATGCCCGGGGATAATGTGAGCGCGGAAATCAGCTTGATCACGCCGGTGGCGTTGGAGAAGGGGTTGCGCTTCGCGATTCGCGAAGGCGGCCACACCGTCGGCGCGGGAGCGGTAACGGAGATCATCGAGTAACTTATGCCAGCCGGAGAAAAAATTCGCATTCGTTTGAAAGCGTACGATCACCGAATTCTCGACCAGTCCACGCGCGAGATTGTCGAGACCGCCAAGCGCACCGGAGCGAACGTAGCCGGACCGATCCCGCTGCCCACCACCATCAATCGGTGGACGGTGCTGCGCTCGCCGCACGTGGACAAGAAGTCGCGCGAGCAGTTTGAAATGCGCACGCACAAGCGCCTGATCGATATCCTCGAGCCCACGCCCGACACGGTGGACGCGCTCATGAAACTCGATCTGCCGCCGGGCGTGGACGTGGAGATCAAGGCCTTCGGCCGCGAGCATGGCGGCAAGTAGGCGCTTGAGATTCGAAGTTGGAAGTTCGTAGTTTGAGATTGGAAGTGGGAAACACGAAGCACTAAACGCGCCGAACCAAAGAGGCCGGCAAGCAAGGAAACGGGAAAAAGACGCAGGGAAGAAAAACAGAGGCAGGGCGACTTCGATGGCTGTCAACGGAATACTCGGAATCAAGCTGGGCATGGCCCAGGTCTTCACCGACGAGGGCCAGGCGGTAGGCTGCACGGTTTTACAAGCCGGCCCGTGCGTCGTGGTGCAGCGACGCACCAAGGAAAAAGACGGCTACGACGCCGCGCAACTCGGCTTGGTGGAATTCATCAAGCCGCAGCGCGTCGGCAAGCCGATGGCGGGGCATTTCAAGAAGGCGGATGTCGCGCCGATGCGGCGCCTGGGAGAAGTTCGGCTCGACGATTCGGCGGACGAAACCAAGATGGGCGATCGCGTGCTCGTCGACCGCTTTGCTCCCGGCGAACTGGTCGATGTGACCGGGATCAGCAAGGGCAAGGGATTTGCGGGCGGCGTCAAGCGCTGGCACTACCGCGGCGGCGACGCCACGCACGGTTCCATGCACCACCGCGCTCCGGGCGGCATTGGCGGCAGTTCATTCCCGTCGCGCGTCTGGCCGGGACAGCATTTCCCAGGACACATGGGCAACGCGCGCGTGACCGTGAAAAATCTGCGCGTCGTGAAAGTCGACGCGGATGAAAATCTGCTGCTGGTGTTCGGTTCCGTGCCGGGTCCGGTGGGCACTTACTGTCTCATTCGCAAAGTGGTTCGCAAGATGGCCAAATCGAAGAAGTAAGGGACAAGAAGCATGGAATTGGTCCCGAAGAATTGACGAAAGAGTTTGTCAGGAATTTTAAGGACGCGACGACGATGGCGGTAGTGGACATCAAGAATCTCGAGGGCAAGAACGTCGGGCAGCTGGATCTTCCCGACGCCGTGTTCCGCGCGAAAGTCAACCCGAACCTGCTGCACGAAACCGTGCGCTGGTATCAGGCTGCGCAGCGCGCCGGAACCCACAAGACCAAGGGCCGCGGCGAAGTGTCCGGCTCGGGCAAAAAGCTTTGGAAGCAGAAGGGCACGGGCCGCGCGCGCGTGGGCTCGATCCGCAGCTCCATCTGGCGCAAGGGCGGCACGGTGCACGGCCCGGTGCCGCGCAGCTACGCCTACAAGTTGCCGCGTAAAATGGCTTTGGGCGCGCTGCGCTCGGCGCTGTCCGCCAAGCTCGCCGATGAAAAGTTGACCGTGGTGGATGCCTGGCATCTGGAAACGCACAAGACCAAGACGTTTCGCGAGGCGCTCGGGCGCCTGGACGGGACGAAAACCATGCTCCTCGTGGAAGTTTCCGAAAATCGCAACCTGGAACTGGCCAGCCGCAACCTGGAAGGCGTGAAGCTGGTGGCTCCGCACGCTCTGCAGCCGTATGACTTGCTGCGGCATGACCGGCTGTATCTCTCGAAGGACGCGGCGGTGCGGTTGGGCGAAACGCTGGGATTAGGTCCGCGCACGGCGGCACCTGCCCCGGACGTTGTAACGATCGAAACGGCCAAGTCCGCTGAAGCGCCCCGGGCGGCGAAGCCTGCGGCCAAGGAAAAGAAGGCTCCGGCAAAGAAAGCGGCGGCCAAGAAACCGGCCGTGAAAGACAAGAGCAAGGGCAAGAAGTAAGCCCGGCAGGTAATCCCTGGCGTCAGCGAAGGACGAGATTATGAGCCTCAGCGCATTTCAAGTGATTCGGCGGCCGATCATCACCGAGAAGGGTCTCGGCGTGAAGGAGACCCAGCACACGGTGGTCTTCGAGGTCGCGCCGGCCGCGACCAAGACGCAGATCCGTGAAGCGGTGCAGAAGATTTTCAAGGTCAAAGTGGCGGGCGTGCGCACGGCGATTTATCACGGCAAGTTTCGCCGCCGCGGCCGCGCCGAAGGTTTTCGTCGGGACTGGAAGAAGGCCTACGTGAAGCTGGCCGCCGGCGAGAAGATGATTGAGTACGCGGACAATCTGTAGCCTGTAACCTGACTGTAGCCCGAGGCACTGGCGGCGGGCGCCTGCGATCCTGGAGGCGGGAACCCTGCCAGCTGGCGCCTGCGGAGCGTGCCTGAGGAAGAGAGTCAATCGTATGGCACTGAAAACTTTCAATCCGTATACCGCATCGCGACGCTTCATCACGATGCTCGACAAAAGCGAAATCACCAAGGAGACGCCGGAGAAGGCGCTGGTGGAGCCGAAAAAGCGCTCGGGCGGACGCAACGCCCACGGCGAGATCACCATCTGGCACCGCGGCGGGGGACACAAGAAGCAATACCGCTCGGTCGATTTTCGCCGCGAGAAAAAGGGCATTCCGGCGAAGGTGGCGGCCATCGAGTATGACCCCAATCGCTCGGCGCGGCTGGCCCTGCTCCATTACGCCGACGGGGAAAAGCGCTACATCCTGCATCCGATCGGACTCGAAGTGGGCATGACGGTGTCGACGGGCGAAGGAGCGGACATTTTGCCGGGAAACGCGATGGCCATCCGGGCGATCCCTCCCGGAACGCAGTTGCACAACCTGGAATTGCAGCCCGGCAAGGGCGCGCAACTGGTGCGCTCGGCAGGCGGCTCGGCGCAACTGCTCAGCAAGGAAGGCGACATAGCGCTCGTCAAGCTGCCGTCGGGCGAAGTTCGCAAGTTTGCGCTCGACTGCATGGCCACCATCGGCCAGGTTGGAAATCTGGATCACGAGAATGTGACTTACGGCAAGGCTGGCCGCACGCGCTGGCACGGGCGGAGGCCGACGGTGCGCGGCGTGGCCATGAATCCCGTGGATCACCCGCACGGCGGCGGAGAAGGCCGCGTGAAGGGCAACCATCCGCAAACCCCGTGGGGATTCTCCACGCTCGGCGCGAAGACGCGGCGCAACCGGCGTTCCGATCGCCAGATTGTGCAGCGCCGCAAGCCGTAAGCGGTTTTGTGAAAGAAGATTTTTTGTGCGGTAGAAGCAAAAATACTCAGCCTGGCGCGGCGGGTATTTGAGGGGAAGTTGAGACAACGATGATGAGCGCATCAAGAACTCGAGGTTCACGAACAGCGGCACGGCGGGTGGCGCGAAGGCGCAAGCCCGCGCGCGCGGAGCGTCCCGGACGCCCGGCAGCCAAGCCTGTGAAGGCTTCCAGCCGGTTTACGCCCGTGGTTCCGGTGCAGGTGCTGTACCGCCTGTGCAAGCCGGGATGGGCGGTCACCGTGGAAAAGACGCCGAACGCGCAGGGCACCCGATTTGTGTGCCCGTTCTGTCCGGTATCGCACCGCGTGCCCGGCCCGGTGCGCGGATTCCGCAAACTGCGGCGCGCGCAGTGGGTCAAGTGCCGCCGGGTCGAGGAATAAGGCGGCCAAGAAGCACCAAGAGTCGAGGCGTGGGGAGAAACAATGGCACGTTCGCTTAAAAAAGGTCCGTTCATCGACGACCACCTGCGAGTGAAGGTGGAAGGCATGAACGCGCGCAACGAAAAGAAAGTGATCAAAACGTGGTCGCGCCGTTCGACGATCATGCCGGACATGATCGGTCACACCATCGCCGTGCATAACGGACGCAAATTCATTCCGGTGTATGTCACGGAACAGATGATCGGCCACAAGCTCGGGGAATTCGCCCCGACGCGCACGTTCAAAGGCCACGCGGTGAAGGCAGCGCTGGAACGCGCCGCCGGAGTTGCGGGAGCGCCGGGCGCCCCCGCGGGCGGAGCGGCACCTGCCGGAGGCGGCGCCCCTGCGCCGAAGGCATAACCCATGGCCAATGAAACTTTGCACGCCCCGGCAATTGAAGCAGTCGCGATGGCCAAGCACGTGCGCATGTCGCCACAGAAGATTCGGCTGGTGGTCGATCTGATTCGCGGCAAGCGCGCCGAAGACGCGCTGCAGATTCTGCGCTTCACCATGAAGCGGGCCTCACGCGACGTGGAAAAAGTTCTGCGCAGCGCCATCGCCAACGCCGAACGCAAGGCGGAAGACGCCGGCGCGTCGCTGGACGTCGATCACCTGTTCGTGTCGAACTGCTACGTGAACGAAGGTTCGCGATGGAAGCGGTTGCGCCCGGCGCCCATGGGCCGCGCGTTCCGCTACCAGCGGCGCACGGCGCACATCGTTGTGGGGGTCGCCGAGCACCATATTGCGGCGAAAGAGCGCGTCGCCGCCGCCACGGCCGAAGCCCAGTCGCAAAAGGGCATGGCCGGAGCGGTCAAGAAGGCTCGCCAGGCCCTTGCCGGGAAGAAGAAGCCGGCCCGAAAGTCGTCAAAGAAGTAGCGGAGGAAGCTTTGGGACAGAAGACACATCCATACGGATTTCGGCTCGGCTACAACAAGCCCTGGAAGTCGCGGTGGTATGCCGACCGCGATTACGCCGACCTGCTGCACGAAGACGTCAAGCTGCGGGTGCAGTTGAAGGAGCGGTTGAAATCGGCGGGCATCAGCTCGATTGACATCGAGCGCGCCGCGAACAAGCTGGTGATTCGCCTGTTCACCGCGCGCCCCGGAATCATCATCGGGCGCAAGGGCGCGGAAATCGACAAGCTCAAGGGCGAAATCCAAAAGCGCACCAAGCGCGAAGTGCATATCGACATTCAGGAAGTGCACAGGCCGGAGCTCGATGCCACGCTGGTGGCCGAGTCCATCGCCCTGCAACTCGAAAAGCGCGTGGCCTTCCGCCGCGCCATGCGCAAGGCGGTTGATTCCGCGCTGCGTTTCGGCTGCAAGGGCATCAAGATTCGCGTGGCGGGCCGCTTGAACGGAGCGGAAATCGCCCGCAAGGAATGGTATCTGCAGGGCCGTCTGCCGCTGCAAACCCTGCGCGCGGATATTGACTACGGCACGGCCGAAGCGCACACCACTTACGGCGTGATTGGCGTGAAGTGCTGGATTTATCAGGGCGAGAATGTACCGCAGCGCGGGATCAAGAAGCCCGAAGCGCAGGCGGCAGTGGCCGTATAGCGGAGACTCGCGCCGGCGATGGGCCGGCGAGCGGGCAAAAGGTTTGAGGGACGACGACGATGCTAATGCCAAAGAAAGTGAAGTATCGCAAACAACAGCGCGGGAGGCGCGCCGGGAAAGCCTGGCGCGGCAGCGAACTTTCGTTCGGGGATTACGGACTAAAGGCCCTGGAGCCCGCCTGGATTACCGACCGCCAGATTGAAGCTTCACGCGTGGCGATTACGCGGTTCATCAAACGCGGCGGAAAATTGTGGATCCGGATTTTTCCGGACAAGCCGTTCACCAAGAAGCCGGCGGAAACCCGCATGGGCAAGGGCAAGGGCGCGCCGGAACGCTGGGTGGCGGTCGTGAAGCCCGGGCGCGTGATGTTCGAGATGGCCGGCGTGGATCTGGCGACGGCTCAGGAAGCCATGCAACTGGCGGCGCACAAGCTGCCGATTCGCACGCGCTTCGTCAGCCGGGCAGGAGCGCTGTGATGGCCAAGCGAAATGAAAAATTGCGCGATCAGGATACCGCCGAGCTGAAAGAGCGGCAGAACGAGTTGGCCGAACAGGTTTTCCGGCTGCGCTTCCAGCTGTCGACCGGACAAGCGGAAGCCGTTACCAAGTTGCGCACGGCGCGCAAGGATCTGGCCCGCGTCAAGACTTTCTTGCGCGAGCGTGAATTGAGGACAGCCAATGGCAAGTGAAACAGCACCCGCGGCAACGCCCGCGCGCCACGAACGCCAGGAAGTAACCGGCGTGGTGACCAGCGCGAAGATGGAAAAAACCATAATCGTGAAGGTTACTCGCATGGTGCAGCACAAGCTGTACCGGCGGGTGATCCGGGTTTCCAAGAAATTTTACGCGCATGATGAGGAGCGCCAGGCCAAGCTGGGCGACACGGTGCGAATCATCGAAACCCGGCCGCTGTCCAAGCTGAAGCGCTGGCGGCTCGCGGAAGTCGTGGCGCGCAGCAGGCGGGCGGTTTAGCGTGAGCGGAAATGAAACGGGAGCGGGCCTGGTTCGGAGCCTGCCAGTCAGAGTTAAAGGACAACAGCCATGATTCAGATGAGAAGCTGGCTCACGGTGGCCGACAATTCAGGCGCGCGCCAGCTGACATGTATCCTGCCGCTGGGCGGCGACGCGGGAAGCCGCGCAGGCCTGGGCGATGTAATTACCGCGGCGGTGAAGGAAGCCGCGCCCGACAGCCAGGTCAAAAAGGGCAAGGTCGTAAAAGCCGTGGTGGTGCGCACCCGCAAGGAGCATCGCCGCAAGGACGGCACCTACATTCGCTTTGACGATAACGCGGCGGTCCTGATCAATGACGCTAACGAGCCGGTGGGCACGCGCGTGTTCGGGCCGGTGGCGCGCGAGTTGCGCGAAAAGAATTTTGCGAAGATCGTATCGCTCGCGCCGGAGGTCTGGTAATGCCTGTCAGAAAGCGTGTGGAAATCGCTCCAACCACCGCCGGGATCAAGCGCGGCGACCAGGTGCGCGTGATCACCGGGCGCGATCGCGGAAAAACGGGCCGCGTGCTGGCCGTCAACCCGTCGTCGCGGACCGTAACCGTGGAACACTCCGGCATGATCAAGCGGCACACCCGTCCCAATCCGTCGCAGAACGTAAAGGGCGGCATCGTCGAACGCGAAGCCGGGTTGCCGGTCTCCAATGTGCAGTTGCTCTGCCCCGCCTGCAACAAGGCGACGCGGATCGGGCACAAGCTCTTGCCGGACGGAACCAAGGAACGCGTTTGCCGGCGTTGCGGCAACACGCTCGAGAAGTAGCTTTTCCGAGCCGGCTTTTAACGCCGGAAGCCCGCGCGCGCGAAAGGCGAGCCGACCAGGCAGGGAAGAACAGAACGTAGAAGCGAACGAAGAAGAGATGAAAGCATAACCATGATGAGCCGAATGCACGATCGCTACCGCAAAGAAGTGGTTCCCGCGCTGATGAAGCGCTTTGGGCGCACGAATCCGATGTCGGTGCCGAAGGTTGCCAAGGTGACCGTGAACATTGGCTTGGGCGAAGCCAGTCAGAACGTCAAGCTGCTGGATGTCGCGGTCATCGAGCTCGGGCAGATTGCCGGGCAGAAGCCGGTGGTGACGCGGGCCAAGAAGTCGATCGCCAATTTCAAGATTCGCAAGGGCATGCCCATCGGCTGCTGCGTCACGCTGCGCGGCGACCGCATGTACGAATTTCTGGACCGCTTGTGCAACGTGGTGCTGCCGCGCGTGCGCGATTTCCGCGGCTTGCCTCCGAACGCTTTTGACGGGCGCGGAAATTACACGCTGGGGCTGCGCGATCAGCTGGTGTTTCCGGAAATTGACTACACCCGGGTCGACAAGATCAAGGGCCTGAACATCACGCTGACGACCACGGCCAAGAACGACGAAGAAGGCCGCGAACTATTGAGGCTGCTGGGCGTGCCGCTGCGCCCGCAGGCTTAGGTCCGGAACTGTTTGGGAAGTTTGAGAAGGAAGTTCGAGGGTTTGAGGAGAAACGATGGCGCGAAATTCGCAATTTGCCAAGATGCGCAAGAAGCCGAAGTTCAAGATTCGCGTGCGCAACCGTTGCCGCCTGTGCGGCCGCCCGCGGGGCTACCTGCGTAAATTTCAAATGTGCCGCATCTGTTTCCGCGGGCACGCCCTGCGCGGGGAAATTCCCGGCGTGGTGAAGGCCAGCTGGTAAGAGCCGCACGCGGGCCTGGAGCTCGCTAGAAAGCAAAAAACGATTATGCAGACCGATCCAATTTCCGATTTGCTGACGCGAATTCGCAACGCCGCCAAAGCGCGCCATGCGCGCGTGGACGTTCCCACCTCGAAACTGAAGGTCGAATTGGCCCGAATCCTCAAGGAAGAGGGCTACATCTCCACCTACAAGCTGGTCGAGGAAAACAAGACTCGCAAGACGCTGCGCCTGTTCCTGAAATACACGCCGGACAAACGCAGCGTGATTACCGACCTGAAGCGCATCTCCAAGCCCGGCAGCCGCCGCTACGTGGGCTCGGTCGAAATTCGGCCCGTGGTTGGCGGGATGGGCATCAGCATCATGACCACGCCCAAGGGCGTGATGACCGGCCGCGCGGCGCGCAAAGCGCACATCGGCGGCGAAGTGCTGTGCGAGATCTGGTAGTCACGCGGGATTCGAAAAAGGTGCGGTAAAAGTCTGGCAGGAGAGTCATGAGTATGTCACGAATTGGACGAAAACCGATTGCCGTGCCCGCGGGAGTGAAGATTCAGATCGCGCCGAGTTCGGTCGAAGTGCAGGGGCCCAAGGGCAAGTTGAACGTAAATCTGCCCCGGGGAATCACCCTCGAGCAGAAGGGCGCGGAGCTGCACGCCATCCGCCAGACCGACGATCAAGCGGCGCTGCACGGCCTGGCGCGCGCTCTGGTGGCCAACGCCGTACACGGCGTCACGACAGGGTTCAAGAAGGATATGGACATCGTGGGCGTCGGGTATCGCGCCGAGCTCAAGGGCAAGATGGTCAGCTTCGCGCTGGGCTATTCGCATCCGGTCGAGTTTCACGATTCCCGAGGGCATTCAGATCACGGTCGAGAAGCAGACGCACCTGACGGTGTCGGGAGCCGATCGCGGCCAGGTCGGCCAGGTTTGCGCGGATATTCGCGCGCTGCGTCCGCCCGATCCGTACAAGCAAAAAGGCATTCGCATCACCGGCGAGCGCTTGAAGAAGAAGGCCGGAAAAGCCGGCGCCGCACAAGACGGGCGCCTAAAGCGGCGCGTGCTCCCGGGAAGCAGCAGCTTGCGGGGAACAAGGAGATCATCGTGGCAACAGAACCAGTTCGAAAATTTCGCGCAACGCGCATCGCCAGCCGGATTCACCTGCGCGTGCGCACGCGCGTTGTCGGGCACGCCCGAGCGCCCGCGCCTTTGCGTGTACCGCTCGAACGGCCACATCTACGCGCAGGTCATCGACGACCGCAGCGGGCGCACGCTGGTTTCGGCCAGTTCGATCGACAAGGAAACGCGCAAGGACCTGAAGGGCGGCAGCAACGTGGCGGCGGCCAAAATGATTGGAAAAAAGATCGCCGAGCGCGCCCGCGCCGCCGGAATCGAGCAGGTGGTGTTCGATCGCGGCGGATACATGTACCACGGCCGTGTGGAAGCCCTGGCCGCAGCGGCCCGGGAAGCGGGGTTGAAATTTTAAGTTTATGTCCAAACATATTCTGCAGAGAAACTCTGGCGGTCCGGCGGAACATCGAGGTCAACGCCAATAATTTGAAGGATCAGGTCGTGGCCATCCAGCGCGTCACCAAGGTCGTCAAGGGCGGAAAGAATCTGAGCTTTTCGGCGCTGGTGGTGGTGGGCGATCAGCACGGCCACGCCGGTTTCGGCATGGGCAAAGCCCGCGAAGTGCCCATGGCCATCCGCAAGGCCATCGAGCAAGCCAAGAAGAATCTGATTCACCTGAATTTGAAGGGCACCACCATTCCGCATCAGGTTCTGGGTCTGTACGGTTCGGGGCAAGTGCTGCTCAAGCCCGCGCCCGACGGAACCGGAATCATTGCCGGCGGCCCGGTGCGCGCGGTGATGGAAGTTGCGGGAATCTCCAATGTGCTGACGAAGTCGATTGGCACCTCGAACCCGCACAACGTCATCAAGGCCACGTTCGACGCGCTGCTGCGGCTGAAGGACATTGCCAAGGTCGCGGAACTGCGCTCGAAGACGGTGGAGGAACTCGGGCGCTAAGGCGCGCGGGGATCGGATACGAGCTATGGCGAAAAAACATCGGGAACACTGAAAATCAAGTGGGTGCGAAGCTTTATCGGCTGCCCCCGGGACATGCGGCAGACGATTCGCGGGCTTGGGATTCCGCCGCATGAAGCAGGTGGTGGAGCGTGCGGATACGCCCGCCGATCCGCGGAATGATCCAGAAGGTCCGGCATCTGGTGGTCGTGGAAGAGTAGGCGGACGGCGCTGAGGTCCGCTGGAAATTGATTCCGGTAGAGCCGGCAGCGAGCGGTAAAAGTAAAAAGATTGAATATTGAGGACAACATGGCTGTGAATCTTTCCAATCTGAAGCCGCCGCGCGGATCGCGGCACCGCAAGGTGCGCGTGGGACGCGGCATCGGCTCGAAGCTCGGCAGGACGGCGGGCAAGGGCAACAAGGGACAAAAATCGCGCAAGGGCTATTCGCGGCGCGCCGGGTTTCGAGGGCGGCCAGATGCCGCTGCGCCGCCGGATTCCGAAGCGCGGCTTTCACAATCCGACGCGCGTCGAATATGCCGTGGTGAATGTCGAAATGCTCAACATTTTCGCGGCGGGGACGACGGTGACTCCGCGAACTGCTGATCGCCTCCGGGCTGATCCGCCAGCCGCGCGCCGGGATCAAGGTTCTGGGCGACGGCGAACTGACGAATTGCGCTCACCGTGCAGGCGCACAAATTCAGCAAATCGGCCGAGGAAAAAATTACTCGCGCCGGAGGCAAGGTCGAGCTTCTGTCATGAACCAGTTCTTCGAAGCATTCGCCAACATGTTCCGGATTCCGGACCTGCGCAAGCGGCTGTCTGTTTACGCTGGCGATGCTGGCGGTTTATCGCCTGGGCGCGTTCCTGCCCACGCCGGGAATCAATACCGACGTGCTGGCGCAATTTTTCCCCCAGAATCAGGGCTCGGTGCTGGGCGTTATCGATCTGTTCAGCGGCGGCAACTTCCGCCGCCTGACGATTTTTGCTTTGGGCATCATGCCGTACATTACCGCCTCCATCATCCTGCAATTGATGCAGGTGGTCTGGCCGTATCTCGAGAAGCTGCAGAAAGAAGGCGAACTCGGGCGGCGCAAGATCACGCAATACACGCGCTACCTGACCATCCTTCTCAGCGTTGTGCAGTCGCTGTCGATTGCGGTGACGCTGGAAAAGACCGGCGGCCCGAGCAATCAGCCCCTGGTCTATAACCCGGGCATCGCCTTCGTGCTGATGACCATCCTGACGCTGACGACCGGCTCGGCGTTCATCATGTGGCTGGGCGAACAGATCACCGAGCGCGGCGTTGGCAATGGCATGTCGCTGATCATCTTCGCCGGAATCGTTGTGGGTCTTCCGCGCGCCGTCGCGACCTGTTCGATAAATTCCGGACAGCGCAGTGGGGACCGTTTACCGGTCTGGCCCTGATTTTGCTGATCGCCCTGATGATTGCCGTGGTGGGTGTCATCGTCTTTGTGGAGGGTGGCCAGCGCCGCATTCCGGTGCAGTATGCCAAGCGCGTGATGGGACGCCGCATGATGGGCGGCCAGATGACCTATCTTCCGCTGCGCGTCAACTCCGGCGGCGTGATTCCGCCGATTTTCGCCAGCTCGCTGCTGACGTTTCCGGGCACGATCAACCTGTTCCTCGGGCGCAAATACAAGGCCTTTGACTGGCTGGCGACGAACCTGGCCTGGGGCGAGCCCTGGTACGTTCTGGTCTATATCACTTTGATTATTCTGTTTGCGTTCTTCTACGTCGGGATCGTTTTCAATCCCACCGAGCTTGCCGACAACATGCGGAAGTATGGCGGATTCATACCGGGCATACGTCCCGGCCGCAACACTTCGGATCATATCGATCGCGTGCTTCGCCGGCTGACGTTTGTGGGAGGAGTCTATTTAGCGGCCGTTTGTCTCTTGCCGGAATGGCTGATGGCCGGAGTCCATTTGCAGCATCTGCCCGTAGTTGGCACGTGGTTCGACAATCATATGTGGCGCTTCGTCCTGGAAGGCTTAAAGGTCAATTTTTATTTTGGCGGCACCTCGCTATTAATTGTTGTCGGAGTGGCGATGGATACAGTCCAACAGATTGAGGCCCAACTGGTGATGCGGAACTACGAAGGCTTTGTCAAGAAGGGGAAGCTGCGTGGCCGACGTTACGGCTGAGCGCGGCAGGGTAGGCGTTTTACAGGGACTGGGGCGTGCGGTAATCCTGCTGGGCCCTCCTGGGGCCGGCAAAGGGACGCAAGCTCAGCGCATCGCGCAGCGGTACGGTTTACCGCACTTGTCCACCGGGGATATGTTTCGCGATAATATTCATCGCGATACCCCGCTGGGGCGCAAGGCCAAACCGCTGATGGAGCGCGGCGAGCTGGTTCCCGATGAAATCGTGCTGGGCATGGTCGAGGACCGCATCGATCAACCGGATTGCGCCAACGGCTTCGTATTCGATGGTTTTCCGCGCACCCTGCAGCAGGCGGATGACCTGGAGCGGATCTGCAAGCAGCATCACCTGCGCTGCACCATCGTGCTGCACATGGTTGTGGATCCGGCCCTGCTGATGCGCCGGCTGACGGGCAGAAGAATCTGTAAGGCGGATGGGCACATCTATAATATCTACGACCGCCCGCCCAAGCGCGAAGGCATCTGCGACGTCGACGGCAGCGAGCTGATTCACCGCCCGGATGACTCTGAAGCCGTGATTGGCGAACGCCTGGCGGCCTATGACCGGCAGACGCAGCCGCTGGTCGAGTATTACACTCTGCGGCGCTTGCTGAACCCGGTTGACGCCATGGCGGATGCCGACACGGTGACCGAAAGCATTGCCAGGATTCTGGATGGAGCGAAGGCGCTGAAATGATTGTCTGCAAATCACCGGCGGAACTGGAAAAGATGCATCGCGCGGGCCTGGTGATCTGGGAAGTTCTAAACGATTTGCGCGGGATGGCCCGTCCGGGAGTGAGCACGAAGGCTCTCGACGAATACGCGGAGCGCAAGACGGCGGAGCGGAAGCTTCGTCCGGCGTTCAAGCATTACCGGGGATACCCTGCTACGCTGTGCACCTCCGTCAATGCCGAGGTGGTGCACGGGATCCCGTCGAAGTCGCGGGTGCTTCAAGAAGGCGACATCATCTCGCTCGACTTTGGCGTCGAATGCGAAGGTTATTACGCCGACGCGGCCGTGACCGTGCCGGTCGGGGAGATTACTCCGGAATTGCAGAGGCTGTTGAAAGTAACTCGCGAATCGCTTGGATCAGGCCATCGAAAAGGTGCGCGTCGGTAACCGCCTTTCCGACATTTCCGCCACGGTCCAGGAGTGGGTCGAGCGGAAGAACGGTTACTCCGTGGTCCGGGACCTTTGCGGTCACGGCATCGGCACGCACATTCATGAGGAGCCAAACGTGCTCGAACTATGGAGCGCCGGGCCGCGGCCCGCGCCTGCAGGAAGGCATGGTCCTTGCGATCGAGCCCATGGTGAATATTGGCGGACCCGAGGTCCGCGTGCTCGATGACGACTGGACCACGGTGACGGCCGACGGCACGAAGTCGGCGCATTTCGAGCACACCGTCGCGGTGACCTCGAATGGACCCTGGGTTTTGACGCGCCCCCGAGAAATGCAGGGACCGTCTTGGTAGGGGGCGCGAGAGGGCACATGGGCAAGAGACCCGAACCGGAAAAGCGCAAGGCGGACGCGTCCAACCCCAAGGAAGACGCCATCGAGGTGATGGCCACCGTGATTGAACCGCTGCCGAACGCTATGTTTCGGGTGGAGCTCGAGAACAAGCATCAGGTGCTGGCGCATATTTCCGGAAAGATGCGCAAGAATTTCATTCGCATCCTGGCCGGAGACAAAGTCGCGGTGGAGCTTTCGCCCTACGACTTGACACGCGGCCGCATCGTGTACCGCTACAAATAGTTCGGGTGCGGGCTCTACTGGGAGCTCGCCGGAAGAATGGCCAGGAGCGGGAAGAGGAGCAGGAAATGAAAGTCCGGGCATCGGTAAAAAAGATTTGCGACAAGTGCAAGGTGATACACCGGCGCGGCGTGGTGCGCGTCATTTGCGTCAACCCCAAGCACAAGCAGCGCCAGGGATAATTCTGCACGGTTTGGTTGCGAGCTCCACGGGAGCCCGCAGGAAATTGAGGAGCAAGCATGGCACGTATCGCTGGAGTGGATTTACCGCCGCAAAAGCGCATCTGGGTTGGCCTGACGTCGATCTACGGAATCGGGCAACCGCGCGCCCGCGCCCTGTGCGCCAAGGCGGATGTGGAACAAACCAAGAAGATCAAGGACCTGACCGAGGAAGAAATCAACCGGCTGCGCCAGGCCATTGAATCCGAGGGCCGCGTCGAAGGGGATCTCCGCAAGGAGGTCCAGATGAATATCCGCCGCTTGATCGAAATTCAGTGCTACCGCGGCTTGCGCCACCGGCGCAATCTGCCGGTACGCGGCCAACGCACGCATACAAACGCGCGCACCCGCAAGGGACCGCGCAAGGGCGCGGTAGCGGCAAAGAAGAAAGTAGCCGCGCGGAAATAGCGCAGTAAGTAGGACAGGCTTCAGCCTGTCAGGTTTAGATTTAAGTGCACCGGGGCCTAAAAGCGACAGGCTGAAGCCTGGCCTACGAAGGATCAAGACAAGTTTCAAGCGAGGGTACCGACTTGGCAAAAGAGCCGCAGCAGGACGCAGGCGTACAGGCGCCGGCAAAATCAACGAAGAAGAAAAAAGAGTTCAAGAAGAAGCGGGAGAAGCGCATCGTCCCGCACGGCGTCGTGCATATCCAGGCGACGTTCAACAACACCATTGTCACGATCTGCGGGCCGGACGGCCGCACCGTGTCGTGGTCTTCCGCCGGATCGATCGGCTTCAAGGGATCGCGCAAGGGCACGCCCTACGCCGCCCAGCAGGCGTCGATCTCCGCCGCGGGTGTGGCGCGCGACCAGTACGGTATGAAATCGATCGAGGTGCGTGTGAAGGGCCCGGGTTCCGGGCGCGAGTCCGCGGTCCGGGCGTTGGCCTCGGCCGGCTTGCACATCGTGCACATCAAGGACGTCACACCGATCCCGCACAACGGCTGCCGTCCACCCAAGCGCCGCAGAGTCTGACGGTCCTTAAGTAGCACAGGTTTCAGCGTGTGAGTTTTGCAGCGTGCGGCTATATCAACCGTCTGAAGCGAATTTTCCGAGCTCTAGAAGCGAGAAAGTTCCGAAAGCAACAGCGAAGGAGAAACGAATTTGGCACGTCATCGAGAAGCGGTTTGCCGGCTCTGCCGCAGGGAAGGGCAGAAGCTGTTCCTAAAAGGCCTGCGTTGTTTCACGGAGAAGTGCGCCATCGAAAAGCGCAACTTCGTTCCGGGGCAGCACGGCCAGTCGCGGCGCGTGAAGAAGCTAGCCGGTTACGGCCTGCAATTGCGCGAAAAACAAAAAGTGAAGCGCACCTACGGATTGCTGGAACGGCAGTTCCGCAACTACGTGGAAAAGTCCGAACGCGCACAGGGGCCCACGGGCGAAAACCTGATCGTGATGCTGGAGCGCCGTCTGGACAACGCGGTGTGGCGCGCAGGCTTCGCCAGCTCGCGTTCGCAGGCGCGTCAGATCGTCCTGCATGGCCATATCCTCATCAACGGGAAGAAGGTCAACATTCCTTCTTACCTCGTGGACGTGGGCGAGGAAATTGCGCTCAAGGACAAAATGCACCAGAACGCGATGGTTCTTGAAGCCCGCAACGTGGCCCAGAGCCAGAACGCCGTGCCCTGGCTAGAAATCGACCGGGACACGTTCAAGGCCCGCGTGGCCGCTCTGCCCAAGCGCGAAAACGTGCAGACGCCGCCGATTACCGAGCAGCTCATCGTCGAGTTGTACTCGAAGTAAGGCGAAAAAAATGGAGAGATCGGAAGGGAACATCTCCCGTCTCAAAATTGAAATTTCAAAACTGAAATTTTCGTTTCCGGACAAAGATTCGAAGGCCTCGCACGCGCGGGGAGGAAGGACTTAACAGATGTGGAAAGGTTTTCAGAAACCAAAGCGTTTGGCGACCGAACTCGAGTCGCTGACAGATAAGTTCGGAAAATTTTCCGCGCAGCCGTTTGAGCGCGGATGGGGCACCACGGTAGGGAACTCCCTGCGCCGGGCTCTTTTGAGCTCGATTGAAGGCGCGGCCATCACTGCCGTCAAGATCGAAGGCGTGCTTCACGAATTCTCGTCCATCCCGGGAATCGTGGAAGATGCGACCGACATCATCCTGAACCTGAAACAGGTTCCGCTGAAGCTCAACAACGATCAGGCCAAGACCATCTTCGTGAACGTCGAGAATCCGGGCGTGGTGACTTCGGCCATGATCGAGGAAGACTCCGACTTCGCCGTGCTCGACAAAACAGTCTACATCGCCACGGTGAACGAAGGCGGCAAGCTGCAGCTGGAAATGCGCGTCAAGAACGGCCGCGGATACGTGTCCGCCGACCGCAACTTTGACGAAGATCTGCCCATCGGCTACATCCCGGTGGATTCGGTTCACTCGCCGGTGCGCAAGGTGAACTATTCGGTGGAAGCCGCGCGTCTCGGCCAGATGACCGATTACGAGAAGCTCTCGCTGGAAGTCTGGACCAACGGCGCAATCACGCCGCAGGACGCCATCGGCCTGGCCTCCAAGCTGATCAAGGACCACATGAGCATCTTCATCAACTTTGAGGAACAGCCCGAAGTGATCGAAGAGTCCGTCGAGTCCTACAACGATCCGCGCGTCGAGCACCTGGACCGCTCCGTCGAGGAACTCGAACTCTCCGTGCGCTCCTACAATTGCCTGAAGAATGCCAACATCCAGACCATTCGCGAGCTCGTGCAGAAGAGCGAGAACGAAATGCTGAAGACCAAAAACTTCGGCCGCAAATCTCTGAACGAAATCAAGGAAATCCTGAACAAGATGGGCCTGAGCCTGGGCATGAAGTTTGACGAGCACGGCCGCATCATATGGCCGCCGCTCCCCAGCCAGACCGCACCCCTGACGCCGGAGGAAACCGCGGGTCTGTAAGCGCCCGGGGCACTCAAGTATGCGACACCGCAACTATGGATCGAAACTCGGACGCCAGCCGGCGCATCGCCGCGCAACGCTTCGCAACCTGGTGACCAACGTCATCGAGAAAGAGCGCATCACCACCACCGTGACGCGCGCAAAAGCCGCGAAGCCGCTTGTCGAGAACATGATCACGCTCGGCAAGCGCGACACGCTGCAATCCCGCCGCCAGGCCGCCTCTTACCTGATGACGCCCGGAGCCACCAAGAAGCTTTTCGCCGACATCGCCCCGCGCTTTTCCGATCGCGCGGGGGGCTACACGCGAATTATCCACGCAGGCTTTCGCATTGGCGATGGCGCGCAATTGGCCATCCTCGAACTGCTTGGCTCCAAGCTCAAGAAAAAGCAAAAGAAAGAAAAAACTTCCGCTCCTGAGAGCGCCGAGGAAATTAAGGAAGAAGTAAAAGGGAAATCGTTGAACTAGCTTTCGGTAGTGACAGGCTTCAGCCTGTCTGGTTTAAATGTTCGGAATCCGAACAACCAAACCAGACAGGCTGGAGCCTGTCCGTACTTGAACCTGTACCAAACCCGCACGACCGCCTGCGCGACCGAGGCTCCCACCGTATCGATTAGCGAATCCCAGGGTGTCGCCGTCCGGCTGGGGACGAAGGATTGATGAAATTCGTCGAGCCCCGCATATCCTGCTGCAATCACCACCGCCCAGAGCGCCCAGCGAAGCCGCCAGCCCCGCTGGTCGCCGCGCAATGCCCGAAACAAAAAAATGCTGAAGATGAAATACTCCGTGACGTGCGCCGACTTCCGGATCACCACGTGCATCAACTCGAGGGTTTCGGCGGTGGCGCGAGGAAACAGCCAGTGGAGCGCCGGAATGATGAAGCGGGAAGTGTGTTGGCTCGAAAAAGAATCCGTCGAAGAATCGAAATCAGGCACGCCCAGGCGACGGCCGGCAGCCAGTCTTTAATGCGAGGCGGGAGCGCCACTATTCGACCTGGTAGTTCGGCGCTTCGCGAGTGATGATCACGTCGTGCACGTGGCTTTCGCGCAGTCCCGCCACCGTGATGCGTACAAAGCGGGCTCGTTCCTGCAATTCCGCGAGTGTGGCCACGCCGCAATAACCCATGCCGCTTTTCAGCCCGCCCACCAGTTGATCGACGAGAGCGCTGAGCGAGCCCTTGTACGGGACGCGGCCTTCCACGCCCTCGGGCACGGATTTCCCGCGCGCCGCGCCTTCCTGCGCGTAGCGATCCGCGGCCGCCGAGCCCGCCTGCATGGCGCCGAGCGAACCCATCCCGCGATACGATTTGAAGGTGCGCCCTTGATAAAGAATCGTTTCGCCGGGCGATTCTTCTGTCCCCGCAAATAGTCCGCCAAGCATCGTGACGGCGGCTCCCGCCGCGATGGCCTTGCTGATGTCGCCCGAATACTTGATTCCGCCGTCGGCAATCACCGGCGTGCCGGTTCCTTTAGCGGCGCGAGCCGCGTCCATGATGGCGGTAATCTGCGGAACTCCCGCGCCGGTCACCACGCGCGTCGTGCAAATCGATCCCGGGCCGATGCCCACCTTGATCCCGTCGATGCCGAGGGCGATCAGGTCGCGCGCGCCTTCATAGGTTCCGACGTTCCCTGCAACCAGCTCCATTTCCGGCAGCCGTTGCTTAACAGCGCGAATCGCCTCCATCACTCGAGCGGAGTGTCCATGCGCCGTATCGATGGCCAGCACATCCGCTTTCATGCGGGCGAGTTCCACAGCCCGCTCAAGAAAATCTCCGGTCGCGCCAATGGCCGCTCCCACCATCAGTCGCCCCTGTCCATCCTTGGCGGCACTCGGGAACTCCAGCTTTTTCTGAATGTCCTTTACCGTGATCAGCCCCTTGAGGTGGAAATTGTCATCGACCACCAGCAGCTTCTCGATGCGGTGCTTCTGCAGGAGACGCTCGGCTTCTTCCAGCGTGGTGCCCACCGACACGGTCACCAGGTTTTCCTTGGTCATCACGCCGCTGACGGGCTGATCGAGATTTTTTTCAAAGCGCAGATCGCGGTTGGTCAGAATGCCCACGAGCAGCGGACCTCGCGTCACCGGCAATCCCGAGACGCGATACTTGGTCATGATGTCCATGGCCTCGCGCACCGAAAGTTCGGGCGGAATCGTCACCGGGTCGACAATCATTCCGCTCTCAGAGCGTTTCACCCGGTCCACTTCCTCCGCCTGCCGGTCAACGGTCATGCTCCGGTGCACGAAGCCGAGCCCGCCCTGCCGCGCCATGGCAATGGCCAGTCGGGATTCGGTGACCGTGTCCATCGCCGCCGATACCAGCGGAATGTTCAGGGAAATTTTGCGGGTCAGCTGCGTCTGCGTGTTGACTTCGGTGGGCAGCACCGAGGACTTTCCCGGCACCAGCAGCACATCGTCGAACGTCAATCCTTCGAGGATCGGTCCTTCCATTCACTTCTCCTTCAGCGATAAGAGAGCGGTAAAAAAAAACAGCGCCCAAATACAACGCAGCCCAGCGGCCGGCCGCTGGGCGGACGAAACGGAAGGATACGCGACATCTGAGTTTCATGAGTGAATTTTTATTCTATGCGCGCCAACCCGCGAAATCAAGCGCGCCAGGGCGCGACTGGGCGTTCAAGACGTCCAGGTTTAGAAAATGCTTGAGGGAGCCGAGATTGTTTCCGCGGTCCGAGCTTTAGCTCGGACATAAGATTTCGCGCCGGCGGGGCTGGGAGGGAGTTGGCAGGCTCCTGGCGATGCGGGCGTGCTTTGCCAGCCCGCTCCTCAGCCGGCCTGCGTTCTGTCGTAAGATAGCGATTCGAATGAAGGCCTTCGAACCCCATCCGTTCCTGCACAATCCCCACGCGCAGACCCTCGCGGCGACATTCCTGCCCCGGCGATTTCCCCGCTTGCCTCGCAGTGTGACCCGCGATTTCGAAGTCGAGCCCGGCACTCGAATTCGTGGGCAATGCCACTGGCAGGTCAACCCGCGAGAGCGGCCAACTCTCGTGCTCGTTCATGGATTGGAGGGGTCGAGCGAGTCCGGCTACATGCTCGGGCTTGCCGAGCGGGCGTTTGTGGCTGGGTGGAATGCCGTGCGACTGAATCAGCGAAACTGCGGAGGGACGGAGTCTTTGACTCCTACGCTTTACAACTCCGGGCTATCCGGGGATTACCGCTCCGTCCTCGCCGAACTGATCGAAACCGATTCACTTCCGGAAATTTTCTTCGCCGGATATTCCATGGGCGGCAATCTGGTGCTGAAGATGGCCGGAGAATTTGCGGGAGCGGCGCCGAGCCAGCTGCGAGGGGTTGCGGGCGTTTGCCCGACCGTAGAACTTGCCTCGTGTGCCGATGCTATCGCCCTGCCCGGTAATTTTATCTATGAGCATCATTTCGTCAGCCGTCTGAAGAGACGCATGCAGCGCAAGGCCGCGCTCTATCCGGGAAAATTCGATCTCGGCCCCATGGCCGGCGTGCGAACGGTGCGTGAATTCGATGACGTGATCACAGTGAAATACTGCGGTTTCCGCGACGCGACGGACTATTACTCTCAGTCCAGCGCCTTGCGTGTCGCGGCCAACCTCCGAGTCCCAGCGTTGATCGTGACCGCGCAGGATGACCCCTTCGTCCCATTCGCGAGTTTTTCCGATCCCGCGCTGGCCGGCAACCCGAACATCCGTGTGGTCGCGCCAGGGCACGGAGGCCATTGCTCTTTTATTTCGCGTCACCCGGGAGACGCGCGCTTCTGGGCGGAAGCCTGCGTGATGGAATTCTTCACCGGCCTTGCTTCCAAGCCCACTGATATTTAACTTGACATCGGACCTTCTAAAATAGTAACTCATCAGGAACCCTGATCGCCTTGCGCGGAAGTTCGGGATGTGTCGGATCGCTTTTTCAGCCTGAGTTGTCCTTTTTGCGGACGACGTTTGCCGTGTGTCGCTGGAGGATGCCATGGTGGGCCGGAAAACCATTTGGCCGCTGATTATTTTCGCGGCAATTATCGCTTATGTTCCCCGTGCGGCGGCTTTTGACTGGGACCCGGTGACGGATGCTGAAAAGAGCATGAATTCCAATCCGCTCGATCCCGGGGCTGGCGCGGTGGTGCTGTTCAAGCGCGGCAACGTGGAAGTCCTGGAGCGCTCCAGCCTGTTCTGGACCACCCGGATTCAGACATACGTCCGGATTAAGGTATTCAACGACGCGGGGCGCGACATGGCCAATGTTTCCGCCGAGCACGACAAGTTTTTCCGTCTCTCCAAGGTCGAAGGGCGCACCATTTTGCCCACGGGCGAAATTATTCCGCTGGATTCCTCCAAAGTGTTTCAAGGAACCGTTTTCAAGGAAGGGAAAAACTTCGCGATACTGTCCACCAACTTCACGCTCCCTTCCGTCGTGCCGGGTTCGATCATTGAGTATCAAATCGAGGAATACGTCGATTGGTTCTATCCTCCGCCGTGGATCTTCGACACGGCGGGTGTTGCAACTCTTCAGTCGTCGCTGCAGGTGATTATCGGCCCGCGGCTGAACATGTCGCAATTTCCTCTCGAGTCCACGCTCAGCAAAATATCGGTCAGCCAAAACCAGACGGTAAAAGGAACACAGATCGATTTCACGGTCAAGAATCTGCGCCCGATCCAGAACGAGCCTTTTGCTCCGCCTTTTCGCGATCAGGCCACGATGGTGCTCTTCACGCCGACACAATTGGGTTTTGGCGGGGACGTCTATCCAATCATCACGAAATGGGACGACGTCGGCGACCGCGTCAAGCAGGAAATGGACAACATGGAAAAAGCTGAAAAGGAAACCAGGAACAAGGCTAAAGAGTTAGCGGACAAAATCAGCGATCCGCGGAAGAAGGCCGAAGCCGTCTATACCTACCTGCAGGAGAACATCACCTCAAGTAACGTGATCGGGGTTGCCCTCGGGCGACCCGCCGATGAAATTCTCGCCGCGAAGCGCGGCGATCCCGACGAGATCAATGCGGTTTACATCCTGATGCTGAAGGAACTAAAAATCGATGCGCAGTTGGTGCTGCTGGCCACGCAAAATTGGCAAACCCTGATTCGTTCGTTTCCCAACCGCAGCCAGTTTTCCAGGGCCATCACGCAGGTGAACCTGAAGGAAGGTCCTGTCTTTGCCGATCCTGCCGATGCCGCCGCGCCCTTCGGTGAATTGCCCTGGTTCGAGCGGGGCATCGACGGCTTGGCGATCAAGGGCAGCAAGATACAGCCTGTCATGATGCCCCTGGGAACGGCGGACGACAATGTTTCGAACATAAAGTGCGGCATGGCGGTTGCCAAAGACTGGACGCTTGAAGGCGACGAGGAGCTGGCCTTAAAAGGCGCCGAGGCCATCGAGTTTCGCGCCGACCTGATGGATGAAGCCCCCGAAAAACTGGAGCAGACATTAACGGACTATTTTGCCCACGGGATATCGGATACCGAGGTTAGCAAGATCTCGCATCCCGAATTTCGGGATTCCTCTCAGCCCCTGGTGCTGAAGGCCCATTTGAAAGCGACGCTGACCAACGAAATCGGGCAGGGCGGATTGCTCCTCAATCCCTGGCTTGAGGACCAGTACGAAGCGCCGCGGTTCAAGGCAACCATGAGGCATTCAGCCGTGCGGTTCTACAATCCTGAATCCCGGACCATGACGACCACTTGGCAATTGGCGCCCGAGATCAAAGTCGAGCAATTGCCCAAGGACGTGAAAGTTGAAAGCGACCTGGGCGGTTTTTCACATTCCTGCACCCAGAGTGGAAATACGGTGACCTGCACTCGGACGTATTCATTGAAAAAAATGCTGCTCAAAACCAACGTCGAGTATCTCAATGCCAAGAAATTTTTCGATGATATTGCCAAGCAAGACCAGGAAGTCATCGTCCTCCGCGAGTAGTAAGTTCGCGGCCTGCGCGTGCCTGCTTTTGGGCCCGGCGCTATTGTTCTGTCCGACCGACCGGTCGATCAGCCGTGCTGACTCCGCGCCGGAATGGCTCGCGGCCGCGGGCCGCGCGGATCTCGGCGACTTCGGCAAGGGCAGTGCCGCGGTCATCCTCGGGAACTGGACCGATTTCAGCGTCGACGCCACGGGAAAATTTGTCCAAACGGAGCGCAGCGCACTGCGTGTGTTGAACCGGCGAGCCGCTGAGCCGTATCTGCAAGCGGTCGGGCTCGAAAACAACGATAGGAAAGTCACCTCGATTCAGACTTGGGCGATCTCTGCCGCTGGACGCGTCACCCAGTCCGGCAAGAACGATTTGGTCAACGAAGCTGGGTATCCGGGCTTCGAAGTCTTTTCCGATAACCGGATCAAAAAAATCATCATTCCGGGCGCGGAAGATGGAGCCCTGGTCGGTTACGAAATTGTGACCCAGGGACACATCCCCATCAACGGAGAACGATTCCAGATGGAGGAAGAAATCCCCATTCGACTGACGGAATTGCGCGTTTCCGTGCCTTCCGGCTCGCTGCGCTGGTTTGTGAATCATCCGGACCGGGTACAGGTCTTGAATCAATCGTCGAACGGAGCCGCCTTTCGAACGGAAAACCGTCCAGCGATTCCGGACGAGTCCGATGCGCCGCCTTTCACATCGCTGGCCGCCGAGGTCTTTATTAACTACGACCCGAAAGGACCGGCGGCGCTGCAATCCTGGGAAGACGCTGGACACGCGTATCACACCCTCTTCGACAGCGGTGAAAAGCCCGAGACCGAAATTGCCTCAGAAGTCGAGAGGCTCGCGACCGGGCAATCCGATGCATTGGCCAAGATCGATGCGCTCTATACGTACGTCTCACGCCAGATCCGCTACGTGGCCATTGAAATTGGAGTTGGGGGATTCCAGCCGCACCTTCCCGCCGACGTCTATAAGAACAAGTACGGCGACTGCAAGGACAAGGCCACGCTGCTGATTTCCATGCTCGCTAAAATCGGACTGCGGGGTTATCCCGCTCTGGTGGGAACTCGCCGTGATGTGGAAGCGGACCCCGTGGCTCCCACGCTGGCGACGTTCGATCATATGATTGTGGCCTTGCCGGTTCCCGCCGAATTGCGTTCCGCGGTCGAAAAGTTTCCGGCGTACAATTCGCGCAATCAAATTCTTTGGATGGATCCGACTTCCGAGTTTGATCCGCTCGGCCAGCTCCCGGAGATGGATCAAGGGGTTTTCGCCCTCATCGTCTATTCGGAGCGCGGCGATCTTCAACGCATCCCGGAGGCGCCCGCGGCGCAAAACGGTTACGAATACGCGGTCAACGTTCACCTGCAACCGGATGGGACCGGCACCGCCGAAGTCGATTCCAAATACTTCGGCGTTTCCAATGCCAGCCGGCAGTATTTTTATCGCGGGCGATCACGGGACGAGATCCTGAGGGCATTTGAGGAACGCGTGACCCGCTACGTGAACCAGGCATCGTTTCGCCAGGCCTCCATTTCGGGCATTGACGACAATCGCCAGCAGATCACCGAGCAATTTTCATTCGCCGGGAATTTTGCCACGGCGTCTTCGGGTGACAGCTGGTTTTTTCAGCCCTTGTTTCTCAGCGGGATCGCCGTTCCAGAAGTTCCCCTTAGGCCCCGCAAGCTTCCCTTGGATGTAGGGACACCCTACCATGTGAAGTGTGATTATCGGCTGGAGCTCCCGGGCGGCATGCGAGTCGAGCGCCTTCCGGAAAAGACGTCGATTATGTCGGAGTTTGGCGAAGTAGCCATCGAGTATTCGATGAACGGCAACGATCTGGTCGCGACGCAGACGGTCTCCTTTGCACAAAGCCGAGTCTCTCCCGATAAGTACCCCGATTTTCGCGACTTCGTAAATGCATACATTCGCGCGACCAGGCTGCGCCTGCGCGTAATGAAAGTCGCTCCCTAGCGCGGCGTCCGCTTCGCCAGCGCGGGTCCTCGCGTAGGAGAGGCCTCAGTCCATCCGGTTCCGATCTTGTGTGGCCCAACGGAAAAGGCAGACAGGCTCAAGTCTGTCCTGCGTTCAGAGGGCAATTTGTATGCGGTGGCAACCTTTGGAGTAAGAACTCAAAAGTTCAGGCCCGGGAAGGCGCGGATCCTGCAACTTTGATCGGCCAGCCGGGCAAAGTTCCGGCGTCCTGATCTATTTCACGATGGTCTGTTGCGGGGCGACGCCAGGGGATTTCTCAATCTCGGGAAAAGGCGCCACCGGCTTGCGCTCGCGATGCACGCTGGAAACCGTGAGCCCCAGCATTTGCAGCCGGTAGTTTTCCATTTTTCTTTCAAATCGCTCTGTGCCGATGCGATGGCGCACAACCGAGGACAGGACGCACGTATATTTTCGCTGAGGATCGCCGGCCGCCCGGTAGATGACCTCGGATAGACTGACCGTAAGCATGTCTCCCGGCAGAACCATCTGCCGAATTTTCTGAATGCTGCGGAACGAAGGTTCGGCCGTCTGGTCCCTGGCGCGAAGATCGCTCAGAAAAACCTCAATCTCTTCCGCCCAGACGTTTTCCGTGCCGCGATTGTCCAGCAACACTGAGAGTGAAGCCATTCCATCCAGCCTGGTAAAGCCGATGCTGGGGCGAAAGCCGTGACCGCCGTCCCTCTCACGCAAATGCTTCCGCTGGCTCCTGCGCCACAAGAGCAGCACCGCACAGCCAAAAGCGAAAGCAAAGACCAGAATCAATACTGCCTGCATGATCGTCATCGGGTCCGCGGCTCCCTAAGCCGCAGGCAAGCGAATGCTTGCCGATTCGCAAAGAAGGCACGCCAAAGTTTGCGAGTTCATAAACTATATAACTGCTACCCGAATTGTGCAAACGGACGCATCTGAAGGCGTGTCGATTCGCGCACGATCGCGCTATCTCGGACAGCGAAGCGTAACGTGCCCGAGCGTGGAGTGAATCTCAAGCGATGCTTTTTCAATGGCTTGGGCACATAAGGTTTGACGGGCCGATCTATAACGAAGGAATTTTAGGTCTCTTTATGTGTTCCTTATGAAATTTGATGTAGTTTTTTATGCTGTGAATCCCAACCACGTTGTCGGAGAAGGTCGTTTCTTGTCTAGAGCGCGCCGGGCCGAGACCCTGGAGATCTTTCGGATTATAAGGATCGGTCGGCCACTCGCCGCGCTTCTGCAAACTCGAGGTCCGGGCGCATTCGGCTCATAACAGCTAAAGGAGAAAAGCACCCGCGGCGCCCCGACGCGTTGCAGAGGTTTCCAGTCTAAATAGTATGTCGACAAACCAAATTCCCCAGCCCACCGATACCGTCTCAAAACCCGCTCTACCCAGAGTCGTGGTCGCCACGACCGCCATGCTTTCCTTCATTTCCTTTTGGCGGGCGGCTGCCATCGTACTGAATGATCTTGGATCGTCGGCATTTTACGCGGGTGCCATCGCCGAGCAGGCCATCGGCAAGGCCGCTCCCTGGTTCATTCTGGCCATTATGCTCTTCGCTTATGCCGTGCGATCCATGTATATCGAGAGCTGCAGCATGTTCGTGCGCGGCGGCGTTTATCGCGTCGTTAAAGAGGCCATGGGCAGCACGCTCGCGAAATTCTCCGTATCTGCGTTGATGTTCGATTACATCTTGACGGGACCTATCAGCGGCGTATCCGCGGGCCAGTATCTGACCGGCTTCCTCAATGAACTATTCGTCCGCATTCATCTCAATCTGGTTCTTCCCATCAATTCGACGTCTGCAATCTTCGCCATCGCCGTCACGGTTTATTTTTGGTGGGAGAACATCAAAGGGATTCCGGAGTCCAGCGGCAAGGCGCTGCGGATCATGTACGTGACCACGGTCATGGTGGTCGTCATGGTTGTTTGGTGCGTCCTGACGATTTGGGTGCGCGGCGCTCATCTTCCGCCGTTTCCCACGCCTTCCAATCTGACGTTTGCGCCGGAAGCATTGGGCTGGCTGCGCCTCAGCAGCCTGCCGCACACGGTTGCGGTGATTGGAATTCTGATCGGGCTCGGGCATTCCGTTCTGGCCATGAGCGGTGAAGAAACGCTGGCCCAGGTTTACCGGGAAGTCGAGCACCCGAAGCTCCCCAACCTGGAAAAAGCTGGACTCGTGATTTTCGTCTACAGCCTGATTTTCACGGCCGGCGTATCGTTCTTCGCCTCGATGATCATTCCGGATGCGATTCGCCCTCAGTATTTTGGAAACCTCATCAGCGGCCTGGCGTTGAATTTTGTGGGGCCCTTCACCTTGAAGTTGGCTTTCGAGGGCTTTGTCGTGCTCGTCGGCGTCCTGATGCTGGCCGGAGCCGTCAATACTGCGATCGTGGGTTCCAACGGAGTTCTGAATCGCGTCTCCGAAGATGGCATCCTCCCGCATTGGTTTCGCCGTCCACATCCCCGGTTCGGAACTTCCTACCGGATGCTCAACCTCGTCGTGGGCTTGCAACTCCTTACCATCATTCTAAGCCGGGGAGACATCTTCGTCCTCGGTGAAGCTTATGCGTTTGGCGTGATGTGGAGCTTCTCGATGAAGGGGCTGGCGGTGCTCGTGCTTCGGTACAAGCAGCCGGGGAAGCGCGATTTTCGCGTTCCACTGAATTTTACCGTGGGCAAAATGGAAGTCCCCGTCGGTCTGGGTTTGATTACGCTGACTCTGTTTGCCCTGAGCATCATGAATCTTTTTACCAAACAGGTGGCCACGATCGCGGGCGTGGCATTCACCTTGATCTTCTTTACGGTGTTTGAAATCTCCGAAAAAATCACCCTGAAGCATGGCGCGAAGCACCAGGAGTTGGACATGTTTAACCTGGAGTCGGACGGGGAATTAAGCCCGGCCGCTCTCGGCGTGCGTCCCGGCAACGAGTTGGTCATGGTCCGCAATTCCAATGCGCTTTATAACCTGGGCGCCGTGTTGGACAGGATCAATCCTCATCAGCAAGATGTCGTGGTCCTGCACCTTCGTGTTTTGAGCCGCGCGGGCTCGGGCGGCAGCGAACTCGAACAGCAAGACTTGTTCGGCGTGAACGAGCAGGAATTGTTCACGCGCGCCCTGGCCCTGGCCGAGAAGCGAGGCAAGTCTATTCACCTGGCCGTCGCGCCCGCGACCGAAAAGTGGGAAGGCATCCTGCGCGCGGCGCAAAATCTTCAGTCGTCCACCATCGCGTTGGGTTTGTCTTCCTGGCGCAACATCGAGGATGAGGCTCGTATTGCAGGTTTGGCCTGGGAATCGTTGCCTTCGCCGAAACCCAATTTAACCCTGGAAATTTATTCGCCCGATGGCCAGGAAAAGGTTTTCTATCTTGGTCCTCACGCCCCGCGGCTTACGTCCAAGGAAATCGATCTGCTCCACGGGATCTGGCTCGAGCTTAGCAACGAAGTAGCGCCGCTCGAGCTGCATCACCATGACGTCGTCCACATCGCGCTCGAAGAACTTCGCAAGAACATCCAGGACGGCCGGCGCCAGGAGATTCTGTGCGCCCTGCGCCAACACCTGACCAAGATTCGAGACCGCCGCTCCAGCAGTTCGTAATCCGCGCTGAATAGGTGTCCAAGTTTCGGCTTCGTTCGTTCCCGCCGGACGCAAGGACAAGTTGCGCACGGAATGCGGGCCTCGCGGCCCTGGGTAACGAAGCCTTGACAACGAGCTGACATTCCTGTAATTTCAGTACAGACTGAAATGACTGATAATTACAATTCGCTCTCTCCCGCGGCCCAGAAGTTCATCCTCCACTGGGGCGAAATGGGCACGCGCTGGGGCATTAATCGAACCGTTGCCCAAGTCCACGCCCTGTTGTTCCTTTCCGATCGCCCGCTGGCCGCCGAGGAAATCGCCCAGACGCTCTCGGTCGCGCGCTCCAACGTCAGCACCAGCCTGCGGGAGTTGCAGGGCTGGCGCATCGTGCGCGGCGTTTCCGTGTTCGGTGATCGCCGGCAGCACTTTGAGTCCATGAAGGACCTTTGGGAAATGTTCCGCGTGATCCTGGAGGAGCGCAAACGGCGCGAATTCGATCCCACGATCGCCGTGGTGCGCGAGTGCGTAGCGGAAGCCAAGAAATCCGGCTCGACGGACGCCTACGCGCGCGAGCAGATGGAACAGCTTCTGGAGTTCATCGTGCTCCTCAGCGCCTTGTTCGAGGAATTCCGCAGCCTCTCGCCGAGCGCCCTGAAGGGAGTTGTAAAGCTCCGCGGCGGGCTTCGCAAGCTGCTGCGCGACTGAAAAGGAAAGGCGGGCAACCGCCTTTTTTTGGTGCGCCATGATTTCTCTTAGTTCAGAAATAACCGATACGAAAGGAAGGCACGCCTCCCGCGGCTGGGTCTTCTTCGACCGCGATTGCCGTGTGTGCACTTCGCTGGCTCGGCGCTTCCGCCGCCCCCTCGAAAAGCGCGGCTTCGGCCTTGCGGCCCTGCAGGACCCTCGCGTGCAGTCCCTCCTGGCTTTACCGGCCCAGGATTTGCTGCGGGAGATACGCGTTGCCGCGGCCGGTGGCAACATTTACAGCTGTGCCGAAGCGATCGTCTTCCTCGCCCGCCAAATCTGGTGGGCCTGGCCGCTCTACGCCGCAGCGAAGCTGCCAGGCGTCCTGCGCATTCTCGAAGCGGGCTATCGTTGGTTTGCCAATCACAGGCCATGCGCGGCGGACGCGGCAGGCGCGGCGGGCGCGTGCTCGCGCCCAAGCTGCGCCCGGCGCGCGTGACGACGGCTGTCCCCACCGAAATAAAACGTTCCACAATTTTTCCACAGGGCGGATGGAATAAAATACCGGCTCGAAATTTGCGCCATCGCCTTACGAGCACAATACCTAGAGGAGTTTAGATGAAAGCAATTCAGGTCCCGAAAACGGGCGGAGTGGAAGTTCTGAGCTTTATCGATCTTCCTACGCCCAAGCCCAAGGCCAATGAAGTGCTCGTAAAAATCGCCGCCGCCGGTGTCAATTTCATTGACGTTTATTTTCGTGAAGGCCGCTATCCGATCGCCCCTCCGTTCATTCTGGGCCAGGAAGCCAGCGGAGTGGTCAGCGAAGTGGGCAGCGACGTAAAGGATTTTAAGCCGGGCGACCGTGTTGCCTACACGGGAATCACGGGTGCCTACGCGGAATTTGAGGCGGTGCCGGCGGAGCGGTTGGTCCGCATCCCGGCAGGCATATCGGACCATCAGGCTGCTGCTGCCATGCTGCAAGGCATGACAGCGCAATACTTAACGCACACCACCTACCCGCTGAAGAAGGGCGACATCGTTCTGATCCACGCAGCCGCCGGCGGCGTCGGCCTGCTTCTCGTGCAGATGTCCAAAAACCTCGGTGCGCGCGTGATCGCCACCGTAAGCACCGAAGAAAAGGCCAAGCTGGCGCGCGAAGCGGGCGCCGCCGACGTGATTTTTTACACTAGACAGGATTTTGAGGCGGAGACCAAGAGCCTGACCGGCGGAAAGGGCGTCAACGTCGTTTACGACGGTGTCGGTAAAACCACCTTCGAACAGGATTTGAATGTTCTTCGGCCGCGCGGCTATCTGGTGCTTTTTGGCGCTTCCAGCGGACCGGTGCCGCCGTTCGATCTGGGCAAGCTTGCGCAGAAGGGCTCTCTGTTTATTACGCGTCCCACGCTCGTTCATCACATCGCGAGCCACAACGAATTGCAGCAGCGCGCCGGCGATGTATTGAATATGATCGCATCCGGCAAACTGAAACTGCGCATCGAGCATTTGTATCCCTTGAAGGAGGCGCCGCAAGCGCACCGGGATTTGGAAGGCAGAAAGACCACGGGGAAATTGCTTTTGATTCCGTAGCAAAGCGACTCAGTTGGGCGAGCGCGGGGAACCCGCGCGGGAAGGGTCATCTCAAGTGACTCCGCGGCGAGACAGCATTCGTTCCACACATGGGTTGCATCCTTAAATAGAGTGAGTTAACATAGCCGTTAAATAGGGTGTTTTTCGGTCCGGCCTTTGAGCGTCCGATTTCTCGTTTAGAGGAGCCCCATGGCACGCGCAAAAATTATTCTTAAACCCACTCCCACAAATCTTGCATCGCTGATTCGGGGCCTTTATGGCCGTGTCGCTCGGCAATTAAAGGTCGACCCGTCCTACGTGAGCCGGGTCGCACGCGGAGAACGCCAATCCGATGTGATCGAGGCCTCTCTGGAACGGGAATTGAAGCGCATTCTGGCGCTCGTCGGCACGAACCATAACGGGACAGGACACCTGCGCGCAAAGCGCTCCCGCGCAAAGGCCAAAAAGAAACGCGTGATGTAGTCGCCTGACGGAGCGCGCCTCCTGGCCGTATTCCTGAACCAACCCGGACGGGGGCGTTCGAAACGACTTCAACGGAGCTGCGATCTATTGTTGCTGCTGGGCAGGTTGTTGCGCTCGTTCAACAATGACAGGAGGCTCGGGCGACTGGGCCTTGTTCTCACTCAGTTGCTCGCGCCCGTCATCGTCAATCGCGGGCCGCACGCTGACGTCAACCGAAAGCCTCTGTCCCGCATGTCCCTTGTACACGCCGCGAACCGGAGCCACATCGCCATAATCGCGTCCGTATGCGATGCGCACGTGCTGCAACCCTAGAGGCTGCCCCAGCGTCGGGTCCAGGCCAATCCAGCCGGAATCCGGCAAGTAAACTTCGGCCCAGGCGTGCGACGCCGATCCCCCGACAACTTCCTGCAATTTGGCATCCGGCGACGCGGCGCTTTGGGGAACCAGGTATCCTGACACGTAGCGGGCCGGCAACCCGTTTTTGCGGACCACTCCCAGAAGGAGGTGGGCGAAATCCTGGCAAACCCCCGCCCAGACCGCCAGAGAGTCCTTGATCGAGGAATTGACGTGCGTTGCGCCTTTCACGTACTTGAATTTCTCGTGAATCAAGTTGGACGATTCCTTGACGAATCCGGAAACGGTGCCGTCGCTTCTGCGGCTGGCGGATTCGATGAGTTCGTCCAGCTGCGGCACATGAGGCACGTAACTTGACGGAACGATGAAGTCGAGAAATTCTTCCACCAGTTGTTCGCGATGGTCCTCGAGTTCCGAAAGTTTCAATCCGCCGGATGGCAAAGCCGGCGCGTCATGCGCCAGGACCACGGACTCCGCCTCGATCTTGAGATGATGATGTTCAGGCAGAATGTTGAACTGGTGGACCCAGTTGCCGAACGAATCGCGATAGGCGGTACCGCGCGAAACAGGGTCGGTGAGAAGACGGAACGAGAGGCAGCTCTGCGTTTCGTCATGGATCGGGCGCAGGCGGACTTCGTTGTAGCTCTCCGAAACCGGGCCGTCATACCGAAATTCCGTGGAGTGCACCAGATGGTATCGGTTCATGCGACCACCGCGTAATAGAAATAGTTTCGGGCAATGTCCTCTCCGATTGCTCCGCACATCTCCAGCATGTCGCTCAAGTAGGAGTGCAGGCCCAGCTGAAAGATTTCCGTGATCCGGTCGTAGCGCAGCCGTTCCAGAACCTTGCCCGTCAGCCGCTCAGCCTCATTCGCATAGGAACCCGCTCCCGTGCCGCTGATGGCGCGCAGGCCGGCTTGCACTTCCGTCATGCTGAAGCGGATCGATCGCGGGTGCAGAGGGTGCATGATCAGCATCTCCGCCACTTTTTCGGGCTCGATCGAGGAATGATATTTGCGGTGGTAGGCTTCGTACGCGCCTACCGACTTGAGCACGGCCATCCACTGATGGTTGTCGCCGCCGCCGATTTCCGCCGGCGCGTCGTACAAAATATGATACTGCACGTCCACCAGCCGCGCCGTCATTTCGGCCCGCTCAATGAACCAGCCGATGCGCAGAAACTCCCAGCCTTCGTCATGCGGAAGCGTTGCGTCGGTAACGCCGTGAAAGCGGTGGCTGCCAAAGCGGATGGCGTCGCAAAACCGGTGCGGGCCCGCCACCATCTCTTCATCGGGATGAAAGCGGTTCACGGTGAAGTAGAAGCTGTTGATGTCCTCCCACATTTCCCGTGAAATATAGTCGCGAATGGTTCGAGCGTTCTCGCGCGCCTTGGTGATGCACTGCACGATGGAGCTCGGATTGTCGTTGCTGAAGGCCAAAAATTCAAAGACGGCTCGCGCGTCCGCTTCTCCGTACAATGACCGGAAGCGTTCCTCCTCGCCGGCCATCACGATCAGGGGATCCCAATGCAGGCGGTACTTGTCCTTGGACTGCTCGAGCACGGTGTGGAAATTTACGTCGAGGATGCGAGCGGTATACTCGGCGCGCTCAATGTATCGCGCCAGCCAGAACAGGGATTCCGCGATTCGCGACAGCATCTTAGTCTTCCCCGAACAGAACCCAGGTATCTTTGCTTCCGCCGCCCTGGGATGAATTCACAACCAGCGAGCCCTGTTGCAGCGCCACGCGCGTCAACCCGCCCGGCACGATCGTGACTTTCTCTCCGTCGTATAGGCAATAGGGCCGGAGATCCACGTGGCGGCCGGCAACCGAGCCGTGCGCCGGGTCGTATGAGGGAACGCGGGAAAGGGCCAGCACGGGTTGCGCGATATAGTTCCGCGGGTCTGCTTTAATGCGCTGCTTGAAATCTTCAATTCGCTCGCGATCCGCGGAGGGACCCATCAGCATTCCGTAACCGCCGGATTCGCCGACAGCTTTGACGACGAGTTCGGGCAAGTGATCCAGCACGTACGAGAGGTCTTCTATCTTGGAACAAAGATAGGTCTCCACGCTGCGCAGGATCGGATCTTCGCCGAGGTAATAGCGAATGAACGTAGGCACATAGGCGTACACGGCCTTGTCGTCGGCAACGCCGTTTCCTACGGCATTCGCCAATGCCACATTTCCCGCGCGGTACGCGCCCATCAAGCCCGGCACGCCCAGCACCGAATCCGGCCGGAACGTGAGCGAGTCCAGAAATTCGTCGTCCACGCGGCGGTAGATCACGTCGACGCGTTTCAGTCCGTGAATGGTCTTCATGTAGACAATGCCGCCATCCACGATCAGGTCGCGTCCTTCCACCAGTTCAATGCCCATCTGCTGCGCCAGAAAGCTGTGCTCAAAATAGGCGCTGTTGTAAATGCCGGGCGTCAGCAACGCGATCTGCGCGTCATTGCCTCCGCGCGGCGACAGGCTGCGGAGAATCCGGGCCAGTTCGGCGGGATAGTGATTGACCGGAAGAACTTCATATTCCTGGAACGCGTCCGGGAAGGTGCGCATCATGACCAGCCGATTTTCCAGCACGTAGGAAATCCCGCTGGGCGTGCGCACATTATCTTCGAGGACGCAGTACTCGCCGGTCTTGGAATCGCGCACCAGGTCGATGCCGCAGATATGCGTGTGAATTCCGCGCGGCACTTCGATGCCGATCACTTCGCGCAAAAAATGTTTGCAGGAATAAACCAGCGAGCGCGGAATCTGGCGGTCCGCGAAAATGCGCTGCTTGCCGTAGACATCCTGCAAAAATAAATTCAGCGCAACGACGCGCTGCGCCAGCCCGCGATCGATGCGCTGCCACTCGGAATTCGGGATGATGCGCGGAATCAGATCGAAGGGAAACAGCCGCTCCGTTCCGCGCCCGTCGCTGTACACCGTGAACGTAATTCCCTGGAGAAGAAAGGAAAGATCGGCGTGCTGGCGGCGCTCCTCAAACTGCGCCGGGTATCATCCCGCCCAGCTTTTCAAAAATTTTGGCGTAGTGCGGGCGCGGCAGATCGGGCGCCGAGAACATCTCGTCGTAAAACGACCCGACCTGATAATCCCCGAATAGCCCCTGTAAAGGCATCTTTGAAGGCACTGAGGCCATGCACCAACTCTATCAAGAGCACTGCTGGTTTCAGTGTACGAAAGAATCTATCGGAGCTCATCAGGAATTCGTTGAGTAGGGTTCCAGGGATATCGCGTAGATTTCCTGGCGGCCACGCCGAACGCCAGCGAAGTGCGCGCAGCCCTTGCGGCACGACGCCGCAGCAAGCCTTGTAAAGGCAATATTAAGAATTACTTGTGGCTGTGGCGCTCGATCCGGGGATTTGATATTGTTCCGGACTCAAATCTATGAAAACGACTAAAAAACTGCTTTTGCTTTGCATTGCTTTGATTCTCTTGATTTCGCCCGTCCTGCGTTTCTGCGAGCACGACTGGGCGTGGGGCGATCCGCGGCATTCGTTGGTCGCGCCGCACATTCACACTGACGCGGAACGCATCGCCGAGCTGGAACAGAAAGTTCGCCGAAGCGAAAAGTTCCGCCGACAACTCCTGGATGCTGATGAGCTCCGCGCTGGTGCTGCTGATGACCGGGCCCGGACTGGCACTGTTTTATGGCGGACTGGTGCGCAAGAAGAATGTTCTGGCAACGATGATGCAGAGCTTCGCCATGATGTCCCTGGTCACGATCATGTGGGGCCTATTTGGATATAGCCTCGCATTCGGCTCGGGCAACAGTTTCATCGGCGGATTCGAGTATGTGTTTCTGCGCGGCGTGGGCGGGACCCGAACGCCGACTACGCGCCCACCATTCCGCACCAGACGTTCATGATTTATCAGCTCATGTTCGCCATCATCACTCCCGCGCTGATCACCGGCGCATTTGCCGAGCGCATGAAATTCAAGGCCATGTTGGTGTTCATGGCTCTCTGGTCCGTGGTGGTTTATAGCCCGATGGCGCACATGGTTTGGGGCAAGGGCGGATCTGCTGAACGCGGCTCTGGGCGGCGCGTTTCCCACGCTGGATTTTGCGGGCGGCACGGTCGTGCATGTCACTTCCGGAGTTTCCGCGCTGGTTTGCGCGCTCTACCTTGGGAAGCGCCTCGGCTATCCCGATGAGTCCGTACCGCCGCATAGCGTGGTCCTGAGCTTTATTGGCGCCTGCCTGCTTTGGGTGGGCTGGTTTGGTTTCAACGCGGGCAGCGCTCTCTCGGCCGGCAGCCTGGCGACGAGCGCCTTCGTGGCGACACATTTCGCCGCAGCAACAGCCGCGGCGGGTTGGACCCTTGCGGAGTGGAAGCGCAGCGGCAAGCCCAGCGCTTTGGGAGCGATCTCTGGCGCCGTGGCAGGCCTGGTGGCGATTACCCCGGCAGCGGGATTTGTCAGGCCGATGCCCGCGATGGTCATCGGCTTCATCGCGGGGATTTTTTGTTATTTCATGGTTGCGAGCGTCAAAGCGCGCTTTGGCTACGATGATTCCCTGGATGCTTTCGGAGTTCATGGCGCGGGCGGAACGATTGGAGCGATCCTGACGGGAATTTTCGCCGTCAGCGCCGTGAATCCGATTTTTAAAGATTCGAACGGGAATGCCCTGGCTTCAGGCCTGATCGAGGGAAATGCGCATCAACTCTTGAATCAGCTGGTTGGCGTGGCGCATTGCCTGGGTTCTGGGAATCGTTGGCACGCTGGCCATCTTGTTCGTTGTGGACAAGATTGATTGGCCTCCGCGTTTCACCGGAGCATGAAATTCAAGGGCTCGATCTTTCGCAACACGGCGAGGAAGGATATAACTGGGAAACTTCATGTAGCTACTGGTTTTTCGGCGGGCGTCGTGCCATTCTGAACGGGCGCGATTCCTGGTGAGAGAATCGCAGAAGAGCCGGCATGCCCACACAGTCCCCACTCAGCAGCGAATTGAGGGAGCACTACGAGGCCGAATCCGCGCGGTTGCAACGCGATTTTTCCACGACGAAAGATGGGCTGAACTATTTGCGCGAGCGATCGGCGCTGGTGGATTCCGTCGTGCTCCGCCTCTGGGACGCAGATTAGTCGATTCCGCGGCTCTTGAGCCCTCCCAGATCGTCTTCGCTGCGGTCGGAGATTTCGGCAGGCAAACGCTTTTCCCCTATTCGGAGATCGATCTTCGTGTTCCTGGCGGCGACGGACGAAGCTGCGGAAAAATTCAAGGATGCCGATCCAGCAATTCTCGCAAGGCATGCAGCCAGGTTGGATTGAAGTGCAACGCAACGGCTGCAACGTGTCTCCGAATTCAGCCGATTCGATTCCGATAACGCGGAGTCGATCCTTTCGCTGCTGGACTTGCCGATTTCTCGACGGGCGACCGGGATCTGTTCTCCGACGCTTCGGAACCGCCTGATTCCCGAAGTCATGGCCCGGGAGTCGCAAGTCCTGGTCGAGCGCCTGGCGGAAATGACGCGCAACCGCCATCGCAAATTTGCCAACACGGTTTTTCATCTCGAGCCGAATGTGAAAGATGGTCCCGGCGGTTTTCGGGACTACGTCACGGCGCGCTGGCTGGCGGCGATGTCCGCGATGGAAAAGCAGGCATGGCTGGCCCGATCCGGAAGCGATATTTTTCTCCGGCGATTCAAGCAGACGATGGACTCGGCGTCTCGCATTCTTCGCCTCCGTGCGCTGCTTTCTGCATTTCCGGAATAAGCGCGACGACAATCTGTTGACCTGGGACGCGCAGGACGATGCGGCGGCCCAGAAAGTCGGCGCGCCAGACGTTCCAGATGTCCGCAACGCCACCGATTGGATGCGAATCTATTTCGGCCATGCCCGCGCCGTCGACCGGATTTCCGGCCAACTGCTCGAGGAAATGCCCGCGGCGCAGTCTCTCTTTTACCGGCAGCTGGAAACCTGGCGAACCGGTTTTTCCGATGCGGATTTTTCCGTTGTGGACGGCTTGATTTTTTTTCAAAAGCCGGAGAATCTGTCCGATCCGGATCTTTTCTTTCGCACCTTCCGCCTGATCGCGCAGCGCGGTTTCAAGCTCAGCCCGACGGCCGAGCATCAATTGGAGCAGGCGCGGCCGCGCTGGCCGAGCAGCCTCCCGAGCGGAAGCGACTTTTGGAAATTTCTGCAGGAAATCTTGCCGGAGCCGCACGCGGCGGACGCGTTGCGCGCCATGCACTCCCTTCACTTGTTGACGCTGTTTCTGCCGGAGTTGCAGGGCATTGACGCGCTGGCCGTGCGCGATGTTTCTCATCGCTTCACGGTGGACGAACACACCCTGCAGGCCATTGAAAACTTGCACGCCTGCGCCAATCCAAATCCAAATGGGACGAGCGCTACGCGGGAATCCTCGGCGAACTGGACCAGCCGGAGCTGCTCTACCTGGCGATCCTGCTTCACGACACGGGCAAAGCCGTCACGGTCCAGGATCACATCCCGGCAAGCCTGGCGATTGCGAAAAGCTGCCTCGATCGCCTGGAACTCCCGGATGCCGACCGGGAAACCGTGCTATTTCTTGATTCGAGCATCATCTGGACATGGGCGCGGACTGCTTCGCCGGGACATCTTCGATCCGCGCACGGTGGCGCAGTTCGCGGAAAGCATCGGCAGCCCCGGACCGCCTGAAAATGCTGTGCCTGTTCACGTATGCGGACATCAAGGCCGTCAATCCGGAAGCGCTTACGCCGTGGAAAGCGGAAGATCTCTGGCAGCTTTACATCGGCACGGCAAATTATCTGAACCGCAGCGTGGACGAGCGCGTGCACGCGGATGCCAACGATGAAGTCCTGAATCACCTTCGCTCGCTGGCCGCCGCGGCGGGGAAGAAGCTTCAGACGTTTCTCGATGGTTTGCCGCGGCGATATCTTCGCACGCATCCCGTGGACGAAATTCTGCGCCACTTTGAAATGGCCAACCGGCTGGGCCAGGATCCGGTTCAGCTGGCGCTGAAGCGCAGCCGCCACTGGTACGAACTGACCGTCGTGACCAAGGACCGCCCGTTCCTGTTTGCCACCGTCGCGGGAGTGCTGGCCGCCTGCGGAATGAACATCGGAAAAGCGGGAGCGTTTTCCAATGCCAGCGGCACGGTCGTGGACACGTTTTCCTTCACCGACCGCTTTCGAACGCTGGAAATGAATCTGCCGGAATGGGAGCGCTTCAAGGGCACCGTTCACGACGCCCTTTCCGGGAAAGCAGGACATGAATCGCATGCTGCGCGAGCGCCTCTGAAGGGAGAAGGACCAGTCCGGGAACGATCGCCGGACGCCGCAGATTCAGTTTGACGATGACGTGCTCGGCGCACAGCACGCTGATTGAGATCATCACGCAGGATCAGCCCGGCCTGTTGTACCGGATCAGCTCCGTTTTCTCCCAGCAAAACTGCAACATCGACATCGCGCTGATCGATACCGAAGGGCAAACGGCGATCGACGTGTTTTACCTCACCTCCGCAGGTGGAAAGCTTACGCCCGAGCACCAGGAACGTCTGCGCCAGTCTCTGCTGAAGGAACTTGTCGGTGTAAGCGATATTGCCGGCGACACTCCGGTACGACAGCGCAACTGTTCTTCGGCTGCGCATCCTCATCCAATCCAACCATTTTGGCGTATATTAAGTTGTAGGAGCGATGAGATTTGAGGAGCACTTGCCGATGCCTGGAGGTTTGCCATGCTTTTGAAGCGTTCCGCTGATTTGAAATATTCGGACGTTACCCCCCGCGATGTCTATCTGGATCGCCGCAAGTTTCTGTACGGGATGGGGTTAGCGGGCGGGCTGGCCCTGGCCGGGAAGAGCTCTGGCAGACCTGTATCAGCCCCTCGATCCGGGCCTATGCCTCCACCAAGCTTCGAGGTACTGTCAAGAGTCCGTTCAGCACGACCGAGAAAATGACGCCCGAAAAGATCGTGACGACTTACAACAATTACTACGAATTTGGGACCGAAAAAGACCAGCCCGCCAAGAATGCGCAAAAATTTCGTGACCTCGCCGTGGAGCGTTTCCGTCGAGGGCGAAGTCGCCAAGCCGCGCAAGTTTACGATGGACGAAATCCTGAAGCTTGCGCCGCTGGAGGAGCGCATCTACCGGCATCGTTGCGTGGAGGCCTGGTCGATCGTAGTGCCCTGGATTGGCTATTCGTTCAGCACGCTGGCGAAACTCGTCGAACCGAAGCCAAACGCGCGCTTTGTGGCCTTCGAAAGCTATTTCGACATGAAGCAGATGCCCTTGTGGAGGCTCGCCGGGATTCAGCTGCCCTACGTCGAAGGTCTGCGGATCGACGAGGCCATGCATCCGCTGGCGCTGCTGTGCGTGGGCATGTACGGCGAAACGCTTCCGAACCAGGACGGCGCGCCGGTCCGCATGGTGATTCCCTGGAAGTACGGATTCAAGAGCATCAAGTCGCTGGTGAAAATCAAATTCGTCAAGGATCAGCCGCCCACAACCTGGAATATTACGAACGCCCATGAATACGGCTTCTATTCCAATGTGAACCCCCATGTGGATCATCCCGCGCTGGAGCCAGGCCAGGGAAGTCCGCCTGCCCGGGTTTTTCAAGAACACGCCCACCCTGATGTTCAATGGCTACGGGGACCAGGTGGCCAGCCTTTACACCGGCATGGACCTGAGGAAGAATTTCTAAGCGGAACCGATTCAACGGATGCAATGAATTCCATTCTGACCAACAAATGGACGAAGGTGGTTGTATTTCTGGCTCTGCCTCGGTCCCTCTGGGCTTGCTGATCTGGGAAGCGTTTCACCGGCGGACTGGGCGCGAATCCGACGCAATTCCTCGAGCATGCCACGGGGGACTGGACGCTGCGGTTTGTGTGCCATCACGCTGGCGATTACGCCGCTGCGGAAAATTCTTCGGCAGCCGCACTTGATTCGCTTCCGCCGCATGCTGGGACTGTTCGCCTTTTTTTACGGCTGCTGCCATTTCAGCATTTATCTCGAGTTCGATCAGATGTTCGATCTTCATGGCATCTGGGCGGATGTGATGAAGAGGCGCTACATCACGGTGGGATTCACGGGCTTTGTGCTGATGATCCCGCTGGCGGTTACTTCCACGGCGGGATGGATTCGCCGACTGGGCGGCAAACGCTGGCAGATGCTGCACCGCCTGATCTACCTGACCGCGATTGCCGGCGTGATCCATTACTTCTGGCTGGTGAAATCGGACATCCACTTGCCCCTTGAATATGCGGCAGTTATCGCCGTACTTTTGGGCTGGCGGGTTTACGCTTATTTTTCAAAGCCTCCTTCGCGTGTTCCGGGGAGAGTTGCGGTGCGCAAAGAACAGGCGTCAGTCGTGCCGGACTAGGCGAAGCTGCGACAGCGATCCAGATTCCGCCTCGCATGCTTTTCCGCAGGTGGCGTACCGACCGGAAGTCGTAAAAGGATTTTGCGCCTCGCCAAAATTTGTCTTTTGCGCGCCTCGCGGCTAGAATAGCGTCTCCCTGGCCACAGCTCTCCAGAAGGGTATTGGTTTCCGTCGTGTCACAACTTCATTCCGCTACCGAAGAAAAAGTCGGCCTTCCCTATTGGGCGGACCGAGTCCTTGAGGAACACTCAAACCTCGGCGGCGCTTTGCCCGCCCAGCCGATGCACGACCTGCGCATTTCCCTGCGCCGATGCATCCTCATCGCCGACGATCATGAGAGAGCTCGATCCGGGATGCGACTGGAAATCCATGCGGAAGTCGGCGCGGCGCATCTTTCAACGGCTTCGGGGCGCTTCGCGATACACAGGTGCTCATGGAATGGATCGAGAAGCTCGGCGCTCCGGGCGAAGCTTCCACGGAGTTGCTCTTGAACGTGCTGAAGAAGAGACACGAACAGGACCGGACCGAGGCTCGCGCGGCCATCAGGGAATTTGACCGCAAGCAGTGGCGCGCCTGGCGACGAGAATGCGCGAATCACTACCGCCATGTCGTTTCCGACCGCGCCGCTTGCGAATCGCTGGTTCTCGAAATCTGGGAGAATGTGCGCGATCTGAATCGCCGCGCGCAGCGCAGCCGCAGCCTCCTCGCCTATCACCGGCTGCGCGTGGGTCTCAAAAAATTCCGCTACGCCGTGGAAAATTTTTTGCCGTCGATGTATCCCGGCTGGGCGCCCGATCTGAAATTCCTGCAGGATCTGCTGGGCGAAATTCACGACCTTGCGGTCCTCGATCAACTGATCGTCAAGAATCGCAGTGTGCTCGGAGAACCCGCGTTTACAGCGTGGCGCAAGAAACTGGAGGACGAGCGGGCCTCGCGGTTTCAGCAATATCGCGCGAAGATGGCGGGAAAATCTTCTCCCCTGCGGACCTGGCGCGAGGGTTTGCCGGCGGAGAAGGACCTGCGCGCCACGGGACTCGCGCGATTGGCGGAATGGGCCTCATTCGTGACGCCGGATTTCGCGCGTGTCCGCCGCGCTGCGCGGTTGTCCTTGCAACTGTACGATGGCCTGGCGAATTGCGGCCTGATCGGAAAGGATTCACAGATCGAGGAGCGCTTCATTCTGCATGCCGCGGCTCTGCTGCAGGAAGCCGGGCGCTTCACGAAGACGAAGGCATACCACAAAGAATCCTACCGGATGATTCGCAAACTCGATCCGCCTCCGGGCTGGTCGAAGAGAGATCTTGAATTTGCGGCGCTGGTCGCGCGGTTCCACCGCCGCGCGTTGCCGTATCCGGATCATGCAAGCTGAGGATTTACGAATTTCCGCTGCGCCAGTCGCTCATCCGGCTGGCGGCAATTTTGCGGCTCGCGAATGCGTTCCAGGCCAAGCCCTACCGCGCCATTCGCCGCCTGCATGTTGAAAACGCCGCGGGTTTCCTGGTGATTCGCGCCGAAGGTTTCCGCGACCGCGACCCGCTCAATACCAAACTGTCCGTAGCGAGGCGGTTTCTGGAATTTGTTTTCCAGCGCTCCGTCCACATCCTCGCGCCGGGAATGCGAATGATGGTTCCCCGCGTCGTGCGACAGGCGGCGCGCAGCGACGCCGCCTGAGTCGTATCAGTAGCACTGGGTTCAGCGTGCGTGGTTTTGGTTTTCATCAGCGGTAACGCCATATGCTGAAGCCTGTGCTACTAAAACACCAGCCTCAACGAAAATTGCATATCGCGCGGATCGTTTGCGCTGGTGATCGAGCCGAAACTCGCGGAAGTGCTGTAGGTCCTGCCCGCACCGACTGGCGCGTTGAAGTTGGGATGATTGAAAAAATCGAAGATGTCCAGCCGGAACTGAAGCTTCATGCTTTCCCGCACGGCGAATTCATTCTGCAGCGTGGCATCGAAGTCGTCGAGCCCGGGTCCCGTCACAATGTCGCGTCCTGCGTTGCCGTAGGTGAACGCAGCGGGCAATGAAAAGCACGCTGTGTTAAACCATTCCGCCGGGGTTTTTGGACCGCTGTTCGGATTGCAAGTCAGATTCGGCCGCTGGGATGGGGCGGACAACGGTTCTCCGTTATTGGCGATGTCGGTTGAGGTATTCACCGTAAAGGGCGCGCCACTTTGCAGCGTCCAAATGCCCCCGACTTGCCAGCCGCCCAGAACATTATGCATCCAGCCTTCGGAATTCCGCAGGAATGGGAGCTCGTACAGGAAGTTCGTGACAAAGCGGTGCCGGTGATCGAAGTCGGAAAGCCCTTTCTCCGCGGCCAGATTCGCGGGATCCTGCGGGAAATTAGGCTCGGCGTTGTCCGCTCCAGGGTTGGACGCATCGTCCAGCGCCTTGGACCATGTGTAGGTGCTGTTGACGGTCAGGCCATGCCAGATGCGCTGCGTAAAAGTGAGCGCCAGCGCATTGTACTTTTCCCAGCCATCCCAGGTGACGCTCGGAAAACCGCTCATCTGGGGAATTGGACGCACGTGAGACGGCCCGGGAGCCAATACGCCATCCGGGAACAGGTTCTGGTAGGTCTCGTTATCGGCGTGCACGGTATACGATCCAATGTATTGAGCCTGGAACGATGTGTTGGGGGACAAGCTGCGCTCGATGGACAAGTTCCAGACGTTGTTGTACTCGATTTTGTAATTGTGATTGACGTTATTCGCGCTGACCGACCCGTTTGCCGGTGCAGCCAGAATATTTTCCGTGTCGCAGGCAGCAGCCGTGGCGCAGGCTGCGCTGTTGGTCACCGTCTTCGCGAAATAAAAAGGCAAATTCAACGCTGCATTTTGAATGATGCTGTACGCCGCTTGATTCGTATAGATTCCGAAGCCTGAACGAATCACGGTCTTGCGATCGGGCAACGCCCACGCCAGCCCGATGCGGGGCGCCAGCCGCAGAGGGCGCGCTTGAAGCAGGCTGTTGTTCCAACCTGCCTGCGCCGACGTGACATAGGGGATTGGAATCTCCGCCAGCAGCGCGGATGCCGCCGGCGAGATTTGACCTTGGGCGTTGCTGGCGATCACAAACTCGCCGCCCGGCACGAGGTTGTTCACAATCGACATGTTGTTATTGGTGTCCGTAACGTTCTGATTGTATTCGTAGCGCACGCCGATATCGAGTTTGAGGCTGGAAGTAATCTGCCAGCCGTCCTCAATATAAAACTGAGCCCAGTTGGTGCGGCCCATCAAATCCCCGCGGCCCTGCACTCCCACCGTTCCTTGATTCGGATCGCCCAGGAGAAAATTCCCCAAAGCGTTGCCCGTGCTGAGCCCGCTGGTATTTGTGGTTGTAAACGCGAACGTCCCGCGAGCGTTCTGCGCATTCACCGGATCGTAACTCAGATGAAAAAAGTAGCCGCCAAACTTCACCGTATGCGTCCCATGATGCCACAGGACGTTGTCGTACAATTCGAAGTCGTTGTCCGTGCGACTGACGTACTGCGTCGGTTCGCCCATCGATGAGAATCCGGTAATCGTCACGTCCGGATATCCCGTGTCCAGGGGATTTGTGCTCGCGCCCTGCAGTCCCGTCAGGCCCGCAAAATCGGTCCCCGCATTGGGGCTGGTTTCTCCTCCGCCAACCCACATCCATCCAAATCGCAGTTCATTGAGCCAGGAAGTGCTGAAGACATGGCTCCAGTTGGCGGAGAGATTGTCTGTGTGAGTTCGCAGGTTATATCCGAAAGCCGGGAACAAAGCCTCGTTCAGCGCCGATGAACCGAAAGGAAGAAATCCATTGGCGTCGAAAACCGATCCGCGGACAAAGATGCTGTCGCGATCGCTGAACGTATGATCGATGCGGGCATTGTACTGATTGACGTCCGTGGTGTTGAGCGCCGTTTCGTTCAGATTGTTGACGCCGGTCAGCCCCGGAGTCGGTAGAGGAAGTTTTGCCAGTATGGCGGCGGCGACCGGATCGACGCTGGGGATGGTGTCGTTGGGATACCGAGTCGACGTGCCCGGCATGTTGACCGTAATGCCCGATCCCGTGAAGTTGCCATTGCGCTCCAATGCAGTGGGAACACGGAACAGTTGCGTTTGGGACTGGCGGATCCGTTCTCCTTCGTAGTCGGCGAAGAAAAACGATTTGTCCTTCTGGATGGGGCCGCCGATCGATGCGCCGAATTGATTCTGCCTGAAAGGGGGCTTGGAAGTACCCGGCGATACGAAGAAGTTTTCCGCGTCGAAGATATCGTTCCTTACAAATTCAAATACGCTGCCGTGAAACTTGTCGGTCCCGGATTTCGTGATGACGTTGATCACCCCGCCCGACTTCCCGCCGAACTCGGCGTCGTAGGAGGTCTGATTGATATTCACTTCCTGCACATCGTCCACCGAGGGGCTCAAGACCAGGTTGTTGAAGGCCTCGTCCGTGACGGAAACTCCATCCACCAGGTACAGGTTATGCCCGCTGCGTTGGCCCAGGATTCCGTAACTGGTTCCCGTCTGATTCAAGGCCGCACCGCGCGTTCCGGCCGGCGGAATGGTCACCCCAGGCGTCAATCCAACCAGGTCGATGAAATCGCGCCCTTTGAGCGGGAGGTCGATCACCTGTTGCTGCTCGATGGTGTCTTTAATGGCAGCAGACTCGACCTGCAACAGGGCGGGCGCGACGCTCACGGTCAGCGTCTCGCTCTGCTCTCCGAGTTCCAGCGTGAATTCCTGGCGAAGATGGTCGCCGGCGTGCAACTCGGTACCGGACTGCGCAATCTGCTTGAACCCGTCCATGGCAACGGTGAGGTTATATTTTCCAACGGGAAGTTGCGCCAGCAGGTATTCACCTGAAGAGTTTGTCTTGGTTGTATATTTCAGTTGCGTTGCGGATTCGACGGCAGTGACTGCTGCGTTGACGACGACCGCACCCGTAGGATCCCTCACAACACCACCGATTTCTCCCGTATTGATTTGACCGCGCGCCGGCACCGCGCCGAACGCCACAATCGCACACAGAAATATAACCGCACGGAGAGTACCTGCGACTTCCTTCAGCACAAAGGAGCCTCGATCAGTGAGCAGAATTCCTGCCCGGAATGGCTTCATTGTCAGTGGAATCGCAATGGCATGCTGTAAGGATGTTGTAAAAAGCAGGAGTGGGACAGGCTTCAGTGTGTCTGGTTCAGATTATGGACGGAGATGGAAAATTTAACAGGCTGAAGGCCGTTCTTCTCAGTCCCGCTCAGAGTCTACTAAGACGAAATTGCCGCGGTCGTCTTAGCCTCCAGCTGCCGCGCCGTATTTTCGACCAACGGCATATGCAGCGTAAACGTGCTGCCTCGTCCGGGAGCGCTCCTCACGGTCACTTGCCCGTTCATCGCTTCCATGATGCTCTTGGCCAGGGGAAGTCCCAGGCCCGTGCCGTGAATTTGCGCGGCCGTCACCGCAGGGCTTCGGTAAAACGGCTTGAAAATATGTCGTAGTTCTTCGGGCGCGATGCCGATACCGCGATCCGAGACACTGATCTGGATTTCTTTTCCGGCCAATCCGTGCTCGGCGAGCCGCGCCTGAATTCCAATCCACTTTTGTTCGCTGCCGTACTTCAGCGCGTTGGTGATCAGATTTTGCACACACTGCGAAAGGGCTGGAAGATCGCCCACGATTCGCGGCAAGTTCGAATCGATTTGTTGCTCCACGTGAAATTGCGCTGTTCGAATCAGGCCCGCCGTGCCGGATAGCGCTGCATCGAGAACCTCTGTGACTTCCAGCGGGCGCAGGCTATAGCGCTGCTGGCCCTCGCGGATTGCCGCGAAAAGCAGGATTTGCTCGACCATTTCGAATAGCTTGCGCGCCTGCGCGCCGATGACCGCTCCGTACTGTTCGAGCTGCGGCTTTCCCTCCACCACGCCGTGAGCAATGTTTTCCGCTGCCGAGCTGATCACGGTCAGGGGAGTTCGCAGTTCGTGCGAGACCGCGGTGACAAAGTCCATTTGCAGCTTGGCCAGCCTCTGCGCGCGCGTGCTGGTAAAAATCAGGATGGCCATGCTGATCACCAGCAAAAACAACACGCCGAATCCGAGCGCCAGATCCCGGCGGCGCGAATCCGCTATGAACGTGCCGAGCGCTCCGCCCCGGCGGTGCCTGACGATCAACCGCCAGTCCTGGTCCGCCCCCGCGTCACGCAGCAGCGGAAACCAGGTAACCGCGACGGACGCCGCCGGCCCATTTTCCTGGGAGGGCGTATGGAAAATATGAATCGGAGATTTAAGCGCGTTGCCGCGCAGCCGTCCGAAGATGTTCATCGTGCCGTCAGCGTCGGCGATTTCCGCGTTGCCGAAACCCGGGTCCGAGGTATAGAGCGGCGGGGCCGCGGTCCGGTCGCTGGTCACCGCGACCTGGTAATCGAGTCCTTCGGTCCCCCGAAAGTATCGCTGAGCGAGCGCGGGAAGAATATTGTTTTGGACGTCATTCCGGTCCAGGGCGATCACGATCCAATCCACAGAATCCGCCGCGGAATGCCGGCTGCCGGGGGAGGCGGAAGAATCGTGCGGAACGGATCGCACCAGCGCGGGGATTCCGGGCTCAAATTGCCAACCGGCCAGCGGCCCTCCCGTATAGAAGCGATTCGCGAATTCGGCGTTGGCATCCATCGCGGCCTGGCCGTTTGTTATGGAGGATGAAGCCGCGTTTTGATCCGTGCCAGGTTTTGACGCGGCCTGCTGGAGTTCTTTGCGCAGCTGGCCGAAATTCGAAGGCCAGTCGCTCGGTTCGAAATGCTGGCCGGAAGCTGCCAGGCGAAGCGCCTGCGCGGCGGGTATCTCCCCGAAACGCAGGATGTAGACTCCCGCGACGAGATTCGGGTTGGCCGTCGTTTTTTTCCACTCCGTATATCTCCGCGCGTACTGGTCCCAGTCATCCCGCGTGCTGGAATCCGGATCCACGCGCAGGGCCACGCAAACTTCGGAGAACACTCGGAAAAAATCGAGATGCCAGTTGATCATCGACATCTGCAAGCTGTCGGCAAGACGAATGCTCGTCGCTTCGCTGACCTGATTGCTCCAGCGGTATTGCAGAACTCCCAGGACGATCACCACGATTACCGCAAGGACAATGATGACAGTAGAGAATTCGCGCTCTTTGATCGGCAATTTCATATCTCGATGTTCGGGCTAAATTTTGAATTTATACCCCAGGCCCTGCACTGTCAGGATAAATTTTGGCTGCTTGGGGTCATCTTCCAATTTTTGGCGCAGGCCGGCGATGTGCACGTCCACGGTGCGTGTGTACATGTCGGCGCTGTAACCCCAAACTTGTTTCAATAACTCGTCGCGTGAAATGGTCGCTCCGCGATGCTCGATCAGGTAGCGCAGCAATTGAAATTCACGCGCGGAAAGATTGACCGGCTTGCGATCCCGGGTGGCTTCCGTTCCGACAAGGTCCACATGAATGGATCCAAAATCGATGCCGCCGGACTGCTCCGCCGGGCGCATGGGGGCGCGCCGCATCAGGGCTTCGACTCGCGCCATCAGTTCCAGCATGTTGAAAGGTTTCGTGACGTAGTCGTCGGCCCCGATTTTCAAGCCGTTGACCTTATCGCTGGTTTGCCCGCGCGCGGTGAGCATCAGTATCGGAGTAATAAGCCCGGCTTCGCGGATGCCCTTGCAGACGTCGAACCCGTCTCTCTTGGGCAGCATCACGTCAAGGATAATCAGGTCGAACGGAAGCTGGGTGGCTTTTTCGAAGCCTTCATCTCCGTTTGCGGCACAGTCGACCGTGTAACCGTCCTTGCGCAGGCGGTCGCCCACGGTCATTTGCAAGGCCTGTTCGTCCTCAACAAAAAGCACATTTCCGCGCATCCAAACTCCCCGTCCAAACGTCAAAGCTACTGGGTAGAATGTGGTGTTCGCGCCGGTACCCTGAGGGTCACGTATTCAGCTTGAATTCTTGACACGTTTTCTCGCAGGATGCTAGCCTCGATAGATTAGCACAGCCTCCGGCAGGTTCACGGAGGCCACAGATGAAACCAAATCGCCGCTCAAGCCGCCGGAATATTGTCTGCCTATTCCTATTATCTGGCGTACTGGTTCTCGGCATAATCCAATGGAGTTTTCTGCCGATATTAATTCAGTGCGGACCTGCTTTGTCCACTGGCGTTCTGGAAATGTCTGCGAGCCATTCATCGAAGTTTGCCGCTCCTTTCAAGTGTCTGTTCGGAGATGTTCTGAATCCGTGTCCCGCTCCAACGAGAATCGCCGTGCGGAGCCAGGCGTCCAGGTTCGTTCACTTGCCGGATGCCCCGATTTCCGGCCAGGACGACTTTTCCCTTATCCATCGGCCCCTGCGCGCGCCACCTTCCGCATAGAAAGAGACAGGGCTTGGTCCCTGCGGTAATTCCCGTTGAAAACTGGCGTCGACCGGAATGTCCGAGAGACGGGGCGTTCCTTCCGCCCGCCGCGTATCGCGCGTCGGAGCGGGCGTCCGACCTAATGCCGGGCGCGCATACGGGTTTAACAGATCGTGAATTTTGCGCAACCACATCCTGACTTGGGAGATCCGATGACCGTGAATCATCTGGAGCCGCTTCTGCTTGAGAAATTGCGCCAACTCGATTCCTGCACGGTGGCCAACGCCATTGAATCTTTCGCCGTGCGGCTGCGCAACTCGGGATTCGCCGACTCCAATGTCCGCTGCATTTTTGATGATTTGCCGCCCTTGGTCGGTTTCGCGGCCACCATCAGGATCCGCACCGCCGAGCCGCCCATGGAAGGCGACAGCTACTACTACCGCCTGGATTGGCTGGATCACGTATTGAGCGTACCGCCGCCCAGGGTTTTGGTTATTGAAGACATGGACGATCGGCCTGGACTCGGCTCTTTTATCGGAGATGTGCACGTCAACGTCTTGGCGGCTCTCGGCTGCATCGGGGTAGTAACCAATGGAGCCGTCCGGAGTATTTCCGCGGCGCGGGACCTCGACTTTCAGATGTTCGCCGGAAATCTTTCCGTGTCTCACGCGTTCGCTCACATATTCGATTTCGGCGGGCCTGTCCGGGTCGCCCAAATGCAGGTGCGGCCCGGCGATCTTTTGCATGGCGACCTGCACGGCATCCAGACGGTTCCGATGGATATCGCCGCAAGGATTCCCGAAGTTGCGCAGCACATGTTGCAAGACGAGCGGCATATCATCGAGCTCTGCAAATCTAGCGATTTTACGCTGGAGAAATTGCGTTCGGAAGTGTCTGCGCTGGTGGCGAAAAGAAGAGCCTTGAAAGCAAGGCTAGGCAATGATTCGAAATAGTGGAGGTCGCCCAGTGAAACGTGGTTACCCGATTCTGAGTGTCTTATTTTTACTGGTTTCTTTGGCCCTTCTGGCCGGATGCGGCGAGGAGCACCGAGCGGCTGCGGACGACGCTTCGAATGCGCCGGCGGCCCCCGTGGTGAAAGTGACGCGGGGGAATATCGCGGACAACCTAGAGATCGCTTCGGAACTGGAACCGTTTCAGGAAGTTGACGTTTATGCCAAAGTTTCCGGCTACATCAAGAAGCTGAATGTCGATTACGGAACCCACGTCAAGCAGGGGCAGGTCCTGGCGGTATTGGAAATACCCGAACTGCAACAGCAAATACAGGAAGATGAGGCCAGCATTCGCCGCAGCGAACAGGAGTTGGCACGCGCTCATGAGGATTTGAATCGCGCGCAATCGGCGTACACCGTCGCGCACCTTACCTACACGCGCCTGGCCGACGTCCAGAAATCGCGTCCGGAACTTGTGGCCCAGGAAGAAATCGATGTTTCGAAGGGCAAGGACATGGAAGCCGACGCCGAGGTCTCCGCTCAGAAGGCTGCGCTCTCCGCTGCCGAACAGGCTTTGCTGGTTGCTAAATCCGCGCTTGGCAAGGATCAGGCCATGTTCGATTACGCGCGCATGACGGCGCCGTTCGACGGCGTCGTGACCCAGATCTACGCTTTTACCGGCGCATTGCTTCCGGCCGGGACTTCGACAACCAGCAAAGGAGATTCCGCTCTTTGCCGCCTTTCCCAAAACGATCTGCTGCGCCTCGTTATCCCGGTTCCCGAAAGGGCAGTAGCGGATATCCGGCTTGGTGAGTTGGTGGCTGTAAACGTTTCCGGCATGGACCGAAGTTTTGAGGGGAAAATTATCCGCTTCTCCGATCAAATCGATATGACCACGCGAACCATGCACACGGAAGTGGATGTCCCGAACCCGAAATATCAGCTCGTTCCGGGAATGTACGCTTCGGTAAAAATTCCGCTTCACACCGCCGCGAAAGTTTTGACCGTGCCGCTGCAGGCCTTCCAGGCGGGTAGCGAACTGAAGGGCAGCGTGTTAGTGGTGGGGCCGGGAAACAAGATCGAAAGGCGAGAAGTGGGCGTAGGGCTGGAATCAGCCACCGACGTGGAAATCACCTCCGGCCTGCAAGAAAACGAGACCGTAATTTTCGGGAGCCTGGGCCAATACCGGCCGGGAGAAATTGTGGCTCCGAAACTCGTTCAGCCGGCGCTCATGGAATAGGCCGCGGATCAGGCCCTTGGAATAGGCCCATGGAACAGGCCCATGGAACAGGAGAGATAGATGCCATCATTTGCAGTCCGCCACCCTTATCTGATCATTGTGTTTTGCCTTTTTGTGGTCGTCCTGGGATTGACCAGCGTCGCGCGCATGCCTGTCGACATGTTTCCGCCGATTAATATTCCTGTTGTGCTGGTTGCGACGTTCTACAGCGGCATGCCCCCGCAGCAGATCGAAGCGGACATCACGGATACGTTTGAGCGGTTCTTCACTCTGGCCAGCGGCGTGGACCACATGGAATCGCGATCATTGCCCGGCGTCAGCCTGATTAAAATTTATTTTCAGGCCGGTACGGACGCGGACGCGGACGCCGACGTCACATCAATTTCCAACCTGGCCATGGCCGACCTGCGCCGCCTTCCGCAGGGGACGCTGCCTCCCGTGGTTTTGAAGGTAGACGCATCGAGCCTGCCCGTGTGCCTGCTGACCGTCGAAGGCCAGGGGATGAGCGAAACACAACTACACGACGATCTGCAATATCAGATTCGCAATCAGATCGCCGGGGTCCCCGGCGCAACCGTTCCGCCCCCGTATGGCGGCAAATACCGGCAGATCATGGTGTATGTGGATCCGCTTAAGCTGCAGGCTCATGAATTGAGCTCCATGGACGTGGTCCGCGCGGTGAACGGCTCCAACCTGATCTTGCCCGCCGGCGACGTGCGGCTCGGCCCGATTGACTACAACATTTACACCAACGCGCAGGTTCCCGATGCCAAGGCCCTGAATGAAGTTCCTCTCAAGACCGAGGGAGAGAAATCTGTTTTTGTTTCCGATGTTGGAAAAGCCGTGGACGGCTCGGCGCTGCAATACAACATCGTGCGCGTAAATGGCCAAAAATCCGTTTACGTGGCGGTGCAAAAGCAGGGCGGAGACACCAACACAATCGCGGTGGTCAACGGAATTAGGAACGCCATCAAGGATCTGCGCGACATTCCTGCTCAGCTCCACACCTACGTCACATTCGACCAGTCCGTGTTCGTGAAAGAGGCCATTTCCACGGTGATGCGCGAAGGGGGAATCGGGATTTTGCTGACTGGAGCGATGATCCTGATATTTCTGGGTAGCTTTCGCGCCACGGTTGCCGTGTTCCTGTCCATCCCGATTTCGGTGTTTATCACATTTTTTATTCTGCATAGCGCCGGCAAATCGATTAACGCGATGGTGCTGAGCGGCCTGGCGCTGGCGTTTTCGCGCCTGATTGACGACTCCGTCGTGGTCATTGAAAACATTTACCGCCATCTGGAAATGGGCGAGGAGCCGGCCGTAGCGGCCGTGAAGGGAACGAACGAAGTCGCGCTGGCCGTTCTGGCCATCATGCTCGTTGCCGTCGTGGTGTTCTTCCCGGTCACGTTTCTGTTTGGCGTGAGCCAGTACCTGTTCGGCGCGCTGGCGCTGGGCGTCGTGCTAGCGCTGTTTGCTTCCTACTTCGATGCCGTAACCGTCGTCCCTCTGTTCTGTGCGAATTATCTGAAAGCCGTGCACGAGCATATCCACGGTGAAGAGGGAGCGAAAAAGTCCTGGGGACAGAGATTCCATGCCGGGTTCAACGCGAAATTCGAAGTCATGCTGAATTTCTATGAAAAGTGGGTCCGCATGGCGCTGGAACGCCCGGTCGCCGTGGTCGTCGGCTTCCTGATATTTTTCTGCCTGTGTTTCCTTCTGTATCCGCTCATGGGGGTTTCCTTTTTTCCGCGAACCGATGCCGGCCAGTTTGTCATTAACGTCAAGGCGCCAACCGGCACGCGCATTGAGCTGACCGATGAATATATAAAGCGCGTGGAGGACATCGTGCATCAAGTCGTGCCTCCTGCGGACTTGGAAACGATCGTATCCAACATCGGCCTGACACCCGATCTTTCTTCGCTCTTTACGCCAAACTCCGGAATGCACACTGCGTTCGTTCAGGTGGGATTGAAGGAAGATCACAAGGAGAGCAGTTTCGCGTACATGGACGAGGTACGTACGCGAATTGCCTCACAAATTCCGGAGTTGCGAACGTACTTTCAGTCCGGCGGTCTAGTGGACGCGGTGCTCAACCAGGGAGCGCCGGCCCCGATTGACGTTCAGGTGAGCGGAATCGATCTCAACGGCGACAATCGCGTGGCACAGGACCTGGCCCGCCAGTTCCGGGAGATTCCCGGAGTTTCCGACGTCTATATTCCTCAGGATATGGATTATCCCGCGCTCCAGGTCAATGTGAACCGGGCCCGCGCCAATGAGCTGGGCCTCGATCCGAAGGAAGTCGTGGACAACCTCATCACTTCCCTGACATCGAACGCCATGATCGCTCCCGGCTACTGGGTGGATCCGCGCAGCGGGAATAACTATTTCGTAACGGTCCAGTATCCGGAGAATCGGCTGCACTCGGTCGAGGACCTGAAGGCCATGCCGCTGCGTGGCGTTGGTCTGAAACTGCCCACTTACCTTAATCAAGTCGCCGACGTGAGCGTGATTCAATCCCCCACGGAAGTGGACCACTATCAGCTGCAACGCTCCATGGATATTTACGTCGCGCCCACCGGTGAAGACCTGGGAAAGCCGGCCGCGGCGATTTCGAAGATAATCGCCGCCACGAAACTTCCCCCCAACCTTCGTATTAACGTCCGCGGCCTCGTCGTTACGATGCAAAATTCCTTCCGGAGTTTTGGGATTGGGCTGGTTTTAGCCATCCTGCTGGTATACCTGATTCTGGTTGCGCAGTTTGCATCCTTCACCGATCCCTTCTTGATCGTGCTGGCTGTCCCGACCGGTTTGGTGGGTGTGATCATCACGCTGGTTTTCACGGGAACGACGCTGAACATCCAGTCGCTGATGGGCATCGTAATGCTGCAAGGCATGGTGGTCTCCAACAGCATCCTGATCGTGGACTTCGCCAACGTCCTGCGCAGCGAGGGACGCAACGTTGTCGACGCCGTCGCCGACGCCTGCCGCATCCGTTTGCGCCCGATCCTAATGACTTCGCTTGCAACCGTCGTGGGACTCCTCCCCATGGCCTTCAAGCTGGAAACCGGCAGCGAGGCGTACGCGCCGCTGGCGCGCGCCATCATTGGCGGCTTGATTTCGTCCATTCTCCTGACGATTTTCGTGGTGCCTGCGGCGTACCTGTTGATCTACCGGCGGCGTGAACAACCCGCGAGCGCCCCAATCGCAGGGGAGGCGCACTAATGTGTAGTTTCCGGGAATTGCTGCTCTTCGCGTGTGCCTCCTGCGTAGGCCTCGCGGTTGTTCCGTGCGAAGCGCAGACTCCACCGCCGTATACGAACCCGGCTCCGGCTTCGACTCCGATGTCCACACCAAGCCCGGTTCCAGGGCAGACGCAGAATCAAAATGCACAGCCGCTGACGCTGGCACAGGCGGACAGCATCGCTATTCAAAACCACCCCCAGATTCAGGCGGCAGCTCAATTAGCGTCAGCCGCGGCCGCGCAGGTAAAAGAAGTTCAATCCCTCTATTATCCGCAGGCGAGCGGCGCCGCCACGGGCACCTACGCTGAAAACAACAGCCGCCTGGCTGCCGGGTTTCTGAACAGCCCGTCGATCTTCGACAAGTTCGCCGATGGCGTTTCCGTGAGCCAGTTGGTAACCGATTTCGGCCGGACGCATGAGCTCTCCAAAAGCTCCCACTTTCACGCGCAGGCGGAGCAGGAGAACGTGGTCACGACGCGCGCCGATGTCCTGCTACGCGTCAGCGTTTCCTATTTCGGGGTGTTAAGGGCCCAGGCTGTGCTTCAAGTCGCCCAGGAAACGGTGAAGGCACGCCAGCTCGTCAGCGACCAGGTGACTGAACTGGCCAAGAGCAATCTCAAGTCGGGCCTGGACGTCAGCTTCGCCAATGTGGACCTGGCTCGGGCGCAGCTCCTGCTGGTGCAAGCGCAAGATGATTTGCAATCCTCCTACGCGCAACTTTCCGACGCCTTGGGCTTCTCGGACCAGCGCCCGTTCAAGCTGGCGGACGAACCTTTGCCCGGACCTCCGCCTCCCGACGTTGCGCCGCTGATCGTTGAGGCATTTCAGAATCGCCCGGAAATCATCAGCCAGGGCCTGGACCTGAAGTCGGCGCAAAGCTATGCCACCGCGCAACGCGATCTCTGGTTCCCGACGATTTCAGCGGCTGGCGTTACGGGTCTTATTCCCGTTCGGCAAGACCCGTTGCCCAGCCGCTATGCCGCGGCCGGATTCGACGTCAACATTCCAATTTTTAACGGGCGTCTGTTTAACGCCGAACATACCGAGGCCACCGCGCGGGCCCGCGCGCAGCAGCAATTCCTTCGGGACCTTCAGAATCGCATCGCCCAGGATGTTCGAACTTCCTGGCTCAATGCGATCTCCGCGTACCAGCGCCTTTCCCTCACTCAGCAGCTGCTGGAGCAGACCACGCAGGCCTTCAATCTGGCGCAGGGGCGTTATCAATTGGGCTTGAGCTCGATTATCGAACTGAGCCAGGCCCAGTTAAATTTGACCGAGGCTCAAGTCGAGCAAGTCAGCGCGCAGTACGACTACGAAAGCCAAACCGCGAATTTGGACTATCAATTGGGAAGAGTGAAGTAAGCCGGAATTCAAAGCGCCCTGACGGATTTTTCTAAGGCCCGCATCTGTCGGGCGTTCTGCAGTGCCTCTCTATGCTGCCCGACGGTGGGCATTTCAATCTGCCCGGCGAATCGTCCCTCCGCGCTTGACAACTCAATTTCGCGCGCCCTATGCTGGGGCCCTTGAAAATCGCTATCGGTTCCGATCACGCCGGTTTTGAGTACAAAGAAAAAATCAAGGCACTGCTGACTTCGCTCGGGCACGAAGTCCGGGATTTCGGCACATTCAGCCAGGAACCGGTGGATTATCCGCTCTTCATTCGCCCCACCGCGGAAGCCGTGGCTCGCGGCGAGTGCGAGCGTGGCATTGTTCTCGGCGGATCGGGAAATGGCGAAGCGATGGTCGCCAACAAAGTGAGGGGAATCCGTTGCGCGCTTTGCTGGAATCTGGAGACAGCCCGGCTGGCGCGCGAGCACAATGACAGCAACGTTCTCTCGCTCGGCGAAAGAATGATTCCTGAGGACCTGGCCCTGGAAATCGTAAAGCTGTGGCTGGTGACGCCGTTCGCGGGCGGGCGGCACGTCCGTCGCATCGCCGAGATTGAATAAATCAATCTGCGGTTCTCGAGGTGATCATGAAGCGGTTCTTGAAGATATCTCTGATCACCGTACTGTGCCTCATTGCCGGGCTTGCGGTGGGGATTACGGCGACGATTGGATGGCGGCCGTTCATCGGCCCGCGCTCCCGGTCGCTCACCAACCGCGTATTCGAACGAACGCCCGAGCGCTGGGCCCGTGGCAAGTATCTGGCGGAGAACGAAGCCGCCTGCGTGGACTGCCATTCTCCGCACGATTGGACCAAGCATGACAGTCCCATTCCTGAGGGCATGGAGGGCGCCGGCGAGGATTTCTCAATCATGCAGGGTTTGCCGGGACACGTCGTGGCGCCCAACCTCACTCCCGACACGGAAACCGGGAGCGGCAACTGGAGCGACGACGCCCTGGCTCGAGCCATTCGCGAAGGGATCGGACACGACGGCCGGGCGTTGTTTCCCATGATGCCTTACGAGGCGTACCGGCATCTTTCGGATGAGGATCTCGCCTCCATCATCGTGTTTTTGCGTTCGCTGCCCCCCGTTCGAAACCCGTTGCCAAAAACGGAAATTATTTTCCCCGTGAAATATTTGATCCGCAGCACTCCCCAGCCCATCACGGCGCCAGTGCCCGCTCCCGATCTTTCCGATCAGGTTAAGCGTGGCGCGTACCTGGTAATGATTGCGGGCTGCAAGGATTGCCATACGCCCATGGATCGCGGCGCGCCGCTGCCGAACATGGAGCTGGCAGGCGGCCAAATATTCAACGGGCCCTGGGGCAGAGTCGCGACCGCAAATCTGACTCCCGATCCATCGGGCATTCCTTATTACGATGAAGCTTTGTTCCTGCAAGTGATTCGAACCGGATATGTGCGAGCCCGGATCATCAATCAAATCATGCCCTGGCGGCCCTACAGCGGAATGACGGATGATGACTTGAAAGCTATATTCGCGTATTTGAAGACGGTCAAGCCCATCCATCACATAGTGGACAACACCGAGCCACCAACAATGTGCGTGATTTGTAAGTCGATGCACGGCGGCGGGGACAAGAACCACCTGTAGGACAGGCTTCAGCCTGTCTGGTTTAAATCTTCCGTCACTCGCAATCAAACCCGGCGGGCCTAACCCTGCAACTACTCAGTGCCCACCACCAGCACCGTAAATGTTCCAGGAATTACCGGGGGTCTCGCCCGCGGATTTTCTGGGCTGGGAGCGGGGCGCGGGCCGAATTCCGCGACCGCAAGATACACCTTACCGGTTTTTCGGTCGACGGCCATCGTTCGCGCTCCGGCTTGCGTTGGCACATTCTGGACCAGATCGTACTCGTCCGGAGATTTTTCGTGGAAAATGGAGAGAACGCCGTTGGCTCCCGTCGAAAAGTAAACCAGCCCTGTTTTGGGATCGAATTCCGCGGCATCGACGCCGCCGCCAATGGGGTTGGTCGCGACGATCTTGCCCGTCGCCGCATCGACCACGGCCATCATGCCGGCGCCGCGGCATCCGATAAAAATGCGATTGTGAGCGCGATCCATATCCATGCTGCTGGGCGCCTGGCACGGCGCTGTGGGCCATGTCTCCAGCACCTTTAAGCTGACAGCATCGAGTTTCAGGAGCGTGTTACGGTCCTGCATGTTCAGGAAAACGTGGCCGGCTTCGTCCGAGGCAAGATGTTCGGTGCGGCCCCCCAGGTTATCGATGGTGCCGGCGATTTGTCCGGTTTTCGCATCGATGGCGGTGATGCGCTTGCTTCCGCGATCCGCGGTGAAGATGCGCTTGGTGTAATGATCGTAGATGATTCCGTTCGGATCATCTCCCACGCGCACCTCGCCGATCTTGGCGAGCGTTTTGAGATCAAAAATCACCACCGAGCCGGGATTGCTTTCGCTGATGAAGCCGCGCCCGAATTCCGATGCGATCGCCGCGCCGTGCATGTCCGGCCCGCCTGTAATTCTTCCGACAATGGCACCGGAATCGAGATCGAGGACTACGATCTCGGTATCATGCGAAACGTACAGGCGGCGCGCATCGCTGTCCGCCGCGACGTAATCCCATCCGCCGTTCCCCGGGATGGGGATTTTTTTGAGCAGACGATATGCGCCCGCGGCGGTCACGGCCGTTGCGAGCAGGCAGCAGAGCGCCAGCAATGCCGCGGCGCGGCGCATGCCGCTTCTTAGAGATGCCTTCATGCCGGTTCCCCTCAGATTTGAATAAGAAACGGCGACTGATAAAGGTTACTTTGCGGAGGCATTGTAATCCACGGCTGGAAGTTTGGACACATCCCATCCGCCGCCGAGCGCTTTGATCAGCAGAACAGTGGACGTCAGGCGGCGAGTTAGAATGCTTACTCCGGCTCGTTCGTTCGACAGCGCCGCGGCCTGGGCAGTGATTACGGTGAGATAGGTGTCCAGTCCGCCCTTGTATCGGTTGGTGGCCTGATCGAGCGCGCGATTCGCGGCGGCCACGGCGGCGTCCTGAGTTTTGGCTTCGTCTTCTAGAACTCGAAGATCGGACAGGGAATCCTCGACCTCCTGAAACGATACCAGCACCGTTTGCTGGTAGTCCGCCACCATCTCGTCGTAGGTGGCCCTGGCCTGATCGGAAATCGCGCGCCTGCGGCCCGCATCAAAAACGAGTTCAGCCGCGGACCCGCCGACGGACCAGAGCGCGCTCGGCCCGGTCAGCCAGTTTGGAAATTGTCCACTCTCGAAGCCTCCGACGAGCCCCAGCGTGATGGTCGGAAAAAAAGCCGCTCGAGCGATTCCAATTTGTTCGTTGGCGGAAGCGACGCGTCTTTCGGCCTCGGCGATATCGGGACGCCGCTCCAGCAGCTCGGACGGCAGCCCTGGAGGGGGCACCGGCGGAATCATCGGCAACGGGGCAGCGCTCAGGCTGAACAAGGAAGCGGGCTGTCCGATAAGGACTGCGACAGCGTGCTCAAATTGGTCGCGCTCGGAGGTGATGTCAATGTCCTCGGCCCGGGTTTGTTCGAGTTCCGTGTCGGCCAGGTCCACGTCCTCCCGGGAAGCTACGCCGCCCTGAAAGCGGCTCTCCGTGAGATCCAGAGCTTTCTCGAAAGCGGCGACGTTGTCATCGAAGAGCTGCTTCTGCGCGTCCAGCCCGCGCAACGTCAAATAGTCCAGGGCCAGCTCCGCGTGCAGGCTGAGGCTGATCGTTTCCAAATCGGCTGCGGAGGCCTGCGCCAATTCGCGGCTGGATTGCACCGAGCGCCGCACGGCTCCCCAGGCGTCCACTTCGTAGGAGACATCCCCCGCCAGTGTGAAGTCCGAATAATTTACAGGAGAACTGGCGCCGAACAGCGCTCGATTTTTAGACTGGCGCAGCTGCGTGGGCGCCACGCTGGCCGATACGAACGGGAAGAGGGACGATCGCGTTTCACGCAGGACGTCACGCGATTCCTGAAAGCGATCGACGGCGGCTCGCAACGTCTGGTTGGAGACGTCAACTTTGTCTTCCAGGGCGTTTAACTGCGGATCCTGAAAAACCTCCCACCAATTTCCTTTTTGTACCTGGTCGCCGGGTTGGGCCGGCTTCCAGTTGGCATTTTCTTTGTACGCTGGAGGTATTTGCGATGTAGGTTTGGAATATTTTGGCCCGACGGTGCAGCCGGCAAGCAAGAGAACCGCCAGCGGCAGGAACGGGGATAGGCTCACGCGCCTCGCGGCTTTGAACGTTGATGAGATCGGAAAACCAGACAGGCTGAAGCCTGCCCCGCCTTTTGCCAGGGCCATTACGGCTTCCCCTGTTGGGAAGCTGGCGGCGACGCCACGCGGACTACGGTGCCGTCGGTCAGCGAATCGGAAGGATTCAGGACCACCCACTCATCGCCTTTAAGTCCCGCCACGACTTCGATCTCCGTTCCCAGATCGCGGCCCGGCGTAATCGGGATCAACGAAATCGTCTTGCCGTTTTTCACGGTGGCCACCTGCAGACCCGCGGATTTGAAAATGGTCGCATTCACAGGAAGCGTGAAAGTGTTCTGCGGAGTGGGAAGCTTGAGATGGACTTCGACATATCCCCCCGGTTTCAGCAAATGCGCGGAATTGTTCACGTCGACCTCGGTGAGCATTGTCCGCGTCGCGTTATCGATGGCTCCGGAACTTCTGACCACTGTTCCCTGGAATCGTCGCCCCGGAAATTCGGTGAGCACCAAGTCCGCCCGCAGCCCCGGCCGCACGAGCGGGGAATCGAACTGCGGGACATTGACATAGACGCGCAGTGGGTTCAGGGCCGCGATGTGAAACAGCTCGCGCGCCGTGCCGCCGCTGCTGCCGGAATCGATCAACTGGCCGATGTCGGTGTTGCGGGCGGTAATCACACCGTCGAAGGGGACATAAACTTTCTCGAAGGATTGCAGCTGCTCGAGCCGCTTGACATTGGCCTGGGCGGATTCGACCGTGGCCCTGCGAGCCTCATAATTCCCATTGGCGTTGTCGACATCCTGCTGCGCGACAGAATCCGTTTTCAGCAAATCTTTGTAGCGCGCCGCGGTTACTTGGGCGAGATTTAAGTTGGCCTGAGCCGTCAAAAGATCGGCTTTCGCGGACTGTAGTTGCTGATCCACTTCCGGCGAATCGATTTCGGCAAGCAGTTGCCCCGCTTTTACGTTGGCGCCAATATCCGCGTACCACTTCTTCAAGTAACCGTTGGTCCGCGCGAAAATCGGGGCGTCGGTATAGGGTTGCATATCTCCCGGGATGACAATTTCCTGCTGCGGGGCGCCCGGCTTGGGATGAATAACGGAAACCGTCGGAATCGCGAGTTCGCGCGTCTCCTGCAAAAGCTGCGCGTCGGCCTCACGGCGGCTCGAAATCCCCCAGACAACAATCATGGCGACGATAATCACCATGAGCAGCAGCAGTAGGGCGCGGGTGAACTTGTTACCAGGCGAAGGCGGCGGTGCGGCGTGCTTCACTCTTTCGCCGACCGGCACCTCCACTTGGTCCCGCTGATTCGAAACAACCTCCATCTGATCCTCCGAGAATCGGGCGCAGGCTCGGATGGAGCCCGCCGGAATACAGGTCCTGCTAATGATCCATGCTCTGCTCTATTCGCCCGGGATTTCGATCTCCGCCGATTTGCCCGGCTCCTTGCGGAAACCGTGAATCAGGCTGTACACCGCCGGCACGAACAGCAGCGTCGCGACGGTAGCGAACATCAGCCCACCGATCACGGCGCGTCCCAGGGGCGCATTCTGCTCGCCGCCTTCGCCGAGGCCCGTGGCCATCGGCAGCATGCCGATGATCATGGCCATGGCCGTCATGATGACCGGGCGAAAACGGGTGAATCCAGCCTCTTCCGCTGCCTGCAGCGGCGGGAGACCTTCCTGAACGCGCTCTTTCGAGAAACTGACAACCAGGATGCTGTTGGCCGTGGCCACGCCCATGCACATGATTGAGCCGGTAAGCGCCGGCACACTGATTGTGGTGTGGGTCACGAACAGCATCCAGACGATTCCGGCCAATGCGGCAGGCAATGCCGAAATAATGATAAACGGGTCCAGCCAGGACTGAAAGTTGACAACGATCAAGAGATAGATCAGCAGAATTGCAAATCCAAGGCCAGCCAGCAGGCCCGTGAACGACGAGCGCATCGTCTCGATCTGGCCGCGGATAAAGATCTGGGACCCGCGGGGCAACTTGCTACGGTTGCGGTTCACAATGGATTCAATTTCCTTGCCGATCCCGCCCAAATCGCGTCCTTCCGTCGAGCCATAAATATCGATCATGGTCTGGGCGTCATAATGAGACACCGTCGCCATTCCCACTCCGCGAGAAACGGTTCCCAGGTTGGCGAGTTGTTGCCACGCTACGTGCGTTCCTGCGCTGCTGCCACCGGTCACCGGAATATTCTCAAGGTCCTGCAACGACTCGATGTCATATTGTGGAGCGACTGTCGCGACCGTATAGCTGACGCCGGACTTGGGATCGAGCCAGAAGGAGGGAGAGGTCTGGAAACTCCCGCTCAAAGACACCAGTAGGTTACCGGCAACATCTTTCTGGGTTAGGCCCGCTTGTATCGTCTTGGTGCGATCCACGTTAATATGCAACTTGGGTTGATTGAACGGCTGCTGAATCCGCAAGTCGGCGATGCCGGTGATCGTCTCCAACTGCTTCATCAGGTTTTCCGCGAACTGATGGTTTCCCTCGACATCGCGTCCCATGACTTGAATGTCAATCGGCGCAGGAAGCCCAAAATTGAGAATCTGGCTGACGATATCGGCCGGCGGAAAGTAAAACATCACACCCGGAAATTCCCTGTTGAGTTTCAGCCGCAAATCGTGAATGTACTTGTCGGTCGGGTGGTGTTTCTGATTCAAGGAGATCATGATGTCGGCGTCTTCCGGGCCGATGGGCGCCGAGGTGCTGTAGACATAATTGTAAGCGCTGTAGGGCAGGCCGATATTGTCAATCACGCCTTCAATTTCGTTCGCCGGAATCAGTTGATGGATAGAACGCTCGACATCGTCGCACAGGGCCGCCGTTTCCTCGATGCGAGTCGCGGTCGGAGCGCGGAGGTGCAACTTGATTTGACCGGCGTCCACCGATGGGAAGAAATCCTCGCCAAGCCAGGGATACAGGGCGAAAGAACCGACGCAGACCGCCAGAAAAAGGAGCGGGAAAAGTATCGTGTGCCCCAGGCATGTTCTCAGGATTCCGCGGTAAAAGTTCCTGAGCCGTTCGAATTGCATCTCGAAATGCCCCTGCATCCGCACCAGGGGATTGGAGCTGCGCAAGGACCTCTCCGCCGACTCCTCTACGTGCGCTTTCAGCAGGTACCGCGCCATCGTCGGCACCAGCGTGCGGGACAACAGGTACGATGCCAACATTGCAAAGACGACGGCCTCGGCCAAAGGCACAAACAAATACTTCGCCACGCCCGTCAGGAAGAACATGGGCACGAACACGATGCAAATCGACAGCGTGGAAACAAACGCCGGAACGGCGATTTGCTGCGCGCCGTCCAGGATGGCCTGAATAATTTCCTTACCTTCGGCCAGATTTCGGTTGATGTTCTCGATTTCCACCGTGGCGTCGTCCACCAGGATGCCCACCGCCAGCGCCAAGCCGCCGAGCGTCATGATATTTATGGACTGCCCGATGGCACTGAGAACGATGATCGACGTCAAGATCGACAAGGGAATGGAAACAGCAATAATCAGGGTGCTGCGCCAGCTTCCCAGGAAAATCAGGATCATGATCCCTGTCAGGCAGGCGGCGATAACCGCTTCCCGAACCACGCCGTTAATCGAAGCTCGGACGAATAAGGACTGGTCGGCGATTGGCCGGACTCGAAGATCCGGCGGCAGGCCCGCGAGAACGATCGGCAGGCGCTCCTTAAGTTTGTTGATGATGTCCAGCGTGGAGGTGGCGCCGAGCTTCATGACGGTCATGAGCGCGGCCCGCTGACCGTCTACCAGCACGATGTTCGTCTGGGGAGGACTGCCATCGCGGACGTGGGCGACATCGCGGATGTAAATCGTGTTTGTGCCCACCGTCTTGATCGGCAGGTCGTTCATCTCCTGCACGGTTTGGGGGCTGCCGTTCATGTCCACATCATCTTCAAAGGAACCGATTTTTACGGTCCCGGCGGGAAGGATCAAATTTTGCGCGCCGATCGCGCCGACCACGTCTTGAGGGGAAAGCCCCTTGGCCTGGAGTTCGGGAATATTCAGATCCACCTGAATCTGGCGCTGCTTGCCTCCATAGGGGTTCGGGAATACCGCGCCTTGCACGGTGGCCAATTGAGTGCGCAGGAAATTCGCCGCCAGGTCATTCAGTTGCTGCTCGGAAAGGTTCTTGCCGGAAAGCGCCAGTTGAATAATCGGGACCGAGGAGGCGTTGTACGCAAGGATGAACGGCGGGGTCGTCCCGGGCGGATCCTGCTTCAGGGCGGATTGCGCGATGGCCGTGACCTGAGCCATAGCCATGTCAATGCGCACGTTGGGGTAGAAGAAAATCTTGATTACACCAAGTCCATTCAAGGATTGCGATTCGATATGCTCGACATCATTGACCGTGGCTGTGAGTCCGCGCTCGTAGATGACCACTAGCCGTTCTGAAATATCCTCCGCCGAAAGTCCGGGATAGCCGTACACTATGCTGAGAACCGGAATATCGATATTCGGGAAAATATCGATGGGAGTGGTGTACACGGCCAAAACGCCGAGAATCAGGATCAGCAAAGACATCACCACAAAGGTGTAGGGTCTTCGCAGCGCTAGACGGACGATCCACATACCCGCTCCTAGCTCCTCGGCTGACCTGCGCCGGACTTTACCGACACAAGCCCGAAATTCACCGTTCGGATTACCAGCGATAGCCCATACGGTCCGATTTCCGATGACTGAAATACGGTCTTCGCTGGCGACACTGAAGTTTTCTTACGGCCTGCGCTCTTATTCCCCAACTCGCGCTCCCCGGGGTCATCCGGGGCGCTTCCACCGTACTATCTTCTGATGCGACAGCGCAAAATCCCGTTACAAATACATTTATCCGGCTGGCCGCCGCACGCCAACGCCTAACCGGTATGGGCAAAGCTGGAAAAAATCGAGTCGAAAAACAGGCCCAGAACGTGGCGGATATCGCCATCCGACAGCGTCTTGGGATCCACCAGATGCTCCAGCAGCAACCCTTGCGACACCGCGCCAAGACAAGCCGAAGTTGCCGGGTAGGCAATCGGAAGGGTCTGGCCCAGCGCGCCCATAATTTCGGAAAAGAGCTCGGAGAAGGAGGCCCGAATCCGGCGGTGCCGGCTGCGCAGACGGGCGTGGGCCTCGGGATGGCGCAGAGCGAACAATTTGAATTCCATGGAGATGAGGACCAAGCGGCGGTCGGTGGCAAGTTCCGCGTAATGGGTTCGCAGAGCCGCGAGCTTTTCGCCCGGGTCGGAATGGCGGCGAAGGGCGTTGGTCAGCGATTCGATTCGTTCCCGAACCCACTCTTCGAACAAGGCGAAGAAGATGTCTTCCTTGCTTTTGAAGTTGGCGTAGAAAGCGCCGCGGGTGTAGCCGGCGCCGGCGGCGATGTCTTCGAGGCGGGCCGCTTCAAATCCATCCTGTGCGAAGATACGCTTGGCGGCGTCCAGCAACTTCCGGCGCGTGGCGCGGGTGCGTTCGGCTTGGCGGGTGCGGGCCTGGGCGGCGACGGAAGCGCCTCCCCGGCCTCTTTTGCCGCGCGCGGACAAGGAAACGGGCCTCATGGCCGGCGCGTGCTTCGCTTGACAGGATACATACGTGTATGTATCTTACTTGGGTGCCGTCGGCCACGCAAGCCCTAATTGTAAAATCGGACGATCCGCCCCGCCTCCTCCTTGGCCACTAAACGCCGAGTGCGGCTGGTGCGGCTGGCAATTCCCGAAGAATTGAGTGGTCACCATGCGAATTCCCAGATTTCGTTTGTTCCAATCGATCCTCGCGCTCCTCGGCATGCTGGCGCCGGCCGTCGCGGGCTTCGCGCAGACCAGCGCGTATCAAGGCAGCGCGAGCGCCGGGGCACCGTCGGATCAACCGTTGTCCTTATCGCTGGACGGAGCCCTAAAAATGGGGCTTCGCTATAACCTGGGCGCGATTACCGCCGATGAGTCGTCGCAGCGCGCCAAAGGGGAGGACATCGCGACTCGAAGCGTGCTCTTTCCGAACTTTTCCGGCGGACTTCGCGAGAATGTGCAACAGATCGACCTTGCTTCCTATGGTTTCAAATTTCAATTTCCTCCGGCCCTGGGAATCCATTTTCCGAGCATCGTTGGACCGTTCAACTTTTTCGATTTGCGGGGCTACCTGTCGCAGCGCGTCGCCGATGTGCAGGCAGTTCGTTCCTATCAATCGTCTCGTGAAGCGGACCGCGCCGCCGAATTTTCCGCGTCGGACGCCCGCGAAATCGTGGTCTATGTGGTGACGCAGGCTTACTTGCAGGTGCTGGCCCAGGCGGCGCGCGTCGATTCGGCCAAAGTGCAGGTTGACAGCGCCCAGGCAATTTTTCAGCAGGCCTCGGACCGCTTTGCGGCGGGCCTCAGCGCGAAAATTGATATGACGCGCAGCCAGGTCGAGCTGCAAACACAGCAGCAGCGATTGACCTCGGAGCAGGCTGATTTTGACAAGGAGAAAATCGGGCTGGCGCGCCTGATCGGGCTTTCCCCCGGCCAGTCTTATTCGCTCGCGGACAAGATGCCCTACGCGCCGCTCGAAAATATCAGCCTCGAACAGGCTTTGTCGCTGGCCGCGCAAAACCGCTCCGACCTGAAAGCCGCGCAGGCACAAGTGCGTGCCGCGGAATTCGCGCGGAAGGCGGCTGTCGCGGAGCATTACCCGACGCTGGGCATCGTGGCGGATTACGGCGCGATTGGCATCAACCCCGCTAATTCCCACGGAACTTTCGATGTCAGTGGCCAGTTGATGTTTCCGATCTGGGCGGGAGGCCACGCGCATGGTGACATTCTCGAAGCGGACGCAACCTTGAAGCAGCGTCGCGCCGAATATGAAAACGTCCGCGACCGCGTCGAAGCGGATGTCCGGAACGCCTATCTGGATCTCAACGCCGCCGCGGAACTTGTGCGCGTGGCCCAGAGCCGCCGGGAACTCGCGCGAGATGAGCTGGCCCAGTCGACGGATCGCTTCGCGTCCGGCGTTGCCGACACGGTCGAAGTGACGCAGGCCCAGGAAGTGGTGGCCAGCGCGGAGTCCGACTACATCGCCGATTTGAATGCCCATAATCTGGCCAAGGCCAGCGTCGCGCGCGCCATCGGCGAGGCCGAAAAAATCATGCGCGATCTTTTGAGGAGCCAATAACCATGGCGGTAGACCAATTGCAGGAACCCAGCGCGTCCCGGCTTACCGATTCAGCCGGGAAATCGAGCGATCCGAACGACACCGGCAGCAATGTCGACGGGCGTCGCAGGACGCTGCTGTTCGCGGCCGTCGTCGGCTGCGTGATTCTGATTGCCGCGCTCGCGGTCTGGTTGTATTCCCGCCGGTACGAATCCACCGATGACGCTCAGGTGGACGGGCACCTGAACGGGATCACCGCGCGGATCGACGGCGATGTGAAAGCGGTTTACGTTGAGGAGAACCAGTCTGTCAAAGCGGGAGACGCTCTCGTCGAGTTAGACCCGCGCGACTTCCAAGTCGCGGTGGAACAAGCCCAGGCGCAACTCCTGAAAGCGCAGGCCGACGCGCGCGCGGAAAACCCGAATCTTCCGATCATCCAAAACACTTCCCAGACCAACGTGCTGACCACCAAGTCCGAAGTTCCCAATGCCGAAGCCGCCGTTGCTACCGCCGAGCGGGACCAGTCGGCCGCGCAATCGCAAGTTGAAGTGGTGGAGGCCAATAACGCCAAGGCGCAGGCCGACGTTATGCGCTACAAATCGCTAGTCGACAAGAACGAAGTCTCGCGCTCCGACTACGATCAGGTGGTGAGCCAGGCCAAGGCTTTTGCGGCTTCCGTCGAGTCGGCACGCGCATCGGCCGAGGCCGCCCAAAAGGTGGTGGAGCAGCGCAAGGCGCAGTTGGATGAAGCACGCAGCCTGATGGCTTCCGCTGCGGTGAATGCGCCCAATCAGATCGCCATTTCCCGCGCGAATTTGCAATCCAAGGAAGCGGACGTGCAAGCGATGATGGCGCAACTCGATCGCGCGCAACTCGATCTGAGCTACTGCAAGATCGTCGCGCACGTGGCGGGTGTGGTCACCAAGCGAACGGTCGAGGTCGGTGAGCACGTCAGCAAGGGTCAACGCCTCGTCACGCTCGCCGATCTGGGCGATCTGTGGGTCACGGCGGACTTCAAGGAAAGCCAGTTGCGTCTCATGCATCCGGGGCAGTCGGTCACGATTTCGGTGGACGCCTTCGATCAGGATTTCGACGGCACGGTCGAAGCCATGCCCGGCTCGACCGGCTCGATTACCAGCCTGCTTCCTCCGGAAAATGCCACGGGCAACTATGTGAAAGTCGTCCAGCGCCTGCCGGTGCGCATCCGTTTCAAGCCGGGCCAGCAAGGCCTTGAGCGTCTGCGCCCGGGCATGTCGGTCGTACCCAAGGTCTGGGTCAGGTAACCAGGACTTTTTTTACCCCGAACTGAGTGAAGGGCAATCTCCAGGAAAGAAAAACGTGTCGGACTTACATGAAGCTCATTGGAAGCCAAAATATAACCCGTGGCTGATCGCCTTGACGGTCACGCTGGCCACGTTCATGGAGGTGCTCGACACTTCCATCGCCAACGTGTCTTTGCCGCATATTGCGGGCAACCTCTCCGCCAGCCAAGTGGAGTCGTCCTGGGTGCTGACGAGCTATTTGGTTTCGAACGCGATCATTTTGCCCATCAGCGCGTGGCTCTCCACGATTATCGGCCGCAAACGTTTCTATATGTCGTGCGTGGCCCTGTTCACCGCAAGCAGTTTCCTGTGCGGGCTGGCGCCAAGTCTGGGCGTGTTGATCTTCTTTCGAATTTTGCAGGGTGTTGGAGGAGGCGGACTTCAGCCCAGCGAGCAAGCTATCCTTGCGGATACGTTTCCCCCGGCCAAGCGCGGCATGGCCTTCGCCGTATACGCCATGGCCGTGGTGCTGGCGCCGGCCATTGGCCCGACGCTCGGCGGTTACATCACGGACAACTACAATTGGCGCTGGATTTTCTACATCAATGTGCCGATCGGTTTGCTGTCGTTGTTTCTGACCAACCGGCTGGTGGAGGACCCGCCGTTCCTGAAGCGCGAGCAGGAGAGAAGAAGAGGCATTCGCGCGGACTACGTGGGCCTCGGACTGATCACGCTGGCGATCGCCAGTTTGCAGATTGCTCTCGACAAGGGACAGGAATCAGACTGGTTCTCCTCGCGGTGGATTACTTCGCTGGTGATACTCGCGGGTTATGTGTTTCTGGTGTGGATCGTTTGGGAGTGGCACCACCCGAACCCCGTGGTGGACATCCGATTGTTTAAAAGGCGCAATTTCGCCACGGCCATGTTTTTCAGCTTTACGGTCGGAATCGTGCTGTACGGCACGACCTTCATGATTCCGCAATTTTTGCAGGTGCAGTTGGGATATCCGGCGCTGGTCGCCGGAGAAGCTTTGGCGGGCGGCGGCTTCATCATGATCATGGTGTTGCCATTTGTGGGCACCATGGTGTCGCGAATCGACCCGCGCAAAATGATGGCGTTCGGTTTCATGTCGATTTCAGCGGCCATGTACTATATGTCCAGCTTGTTCAGCCTGACCATGGACTTTCGCGCGGCATTCCTGATGCGCACGTTGCAGATGTTCGGGTTGGCGTTCGTTTTCGTGCCGCAGAACGTGCTGGCCTACGTGGGCATTCCCCGTGAAAAGAACAATCAGATCTCATCCATGAACAGCTTCATGCGCAACGTCGGAGGCAGCATCGGAATCGCGCTCATCTCCACATCGATCGCGCGCATTGCGCAGCGGAGCCGCAACACGATGGTCGCGCACGCGACGCCCGGGACGCCGCAGTATGATAGCCTCGTGGCCGGATTGTCCCAAACGTTCCAGGGCAAGGGAGCCGGTAGCGTCCAGGCGACGCGGCAGGCCTACGGACTGATTTCATTTATCATCGATCAACAGGCGACGACGCTTGCCTATGTGGAAGTTATCGCCATTCTCGCCGTCATCATTCTTTGCCTCGTGCCGTTTCTGCTGATCATGAGGAGAAACCGCCCTGCCGTCGGCGAGCAGACGGCGATTCACTAAGCGCCTGGCAGCACAGACTTCCGTCCGCGGGCTTTCGACCTTCCCGGGAGCGAAGCCGTCAGACCGAGGTCCGTGCTCCCGGCTTGCATACGCTGTCGCGGTCCGCAGGCGAATAGAATTCGCGCCACTGGAGTTGTGTTGTATCCCTTCATTCACGTCGGACCCTTGACGCTCGGCTCGTACGGCCTGATGGTGGCCATCGCGCTGATTTGCGCGTTTTTTATCCTGCGCGCCGATTTCGCGCGCCGCGGCGTTTCCGCTGACGCCGAGGCGATTATCGGCGTCACCGGGCTTGCGGGTCTGGTAGGCTCGCGTCTCTACCATTTGCTGGAAAGCCCCGCGGCGTTTTTCGCTGACCCTTGGCCGCAGCTGTTCAGCACCATGGGTTTTGCGTTCGTGGGCGCGATCATCGGCGGATTCATCGCCCTATTGATTTTGGCGAAGCGCTTCCGCATCGCGCCGCTGTTGATGCTCGACGTGGCTTCGCCCGCGGCGGCGCTGGGCTATGGCATCGGGCGCATCGGCTGCTTGCTCTCCGGCGACGGCGATTACGGAATCGCCACGAACCTTCCGTGGGGGATGGCCTTCAAACCATTGCAACCCGGCGCCCGAATACTCCATTTCTTTTCCATAGACCACGGCGCCTTGGTGCCCAGCTATGGGCGCGACGTGGGCGGGCTGCCACCCGACGCAATTGTGCGCGTGCATCCCACCCCGGTTTACGAATTTCTGGTTGCCATACTGATTTTCTGGATCCTATGGCGTCTGGGTAAGCGCGGCCTGAAAACGCATGCTCCGAACGGAATCATTTTTTCGGCCTATCTTGTGCTTACGGGGATCGCGCGGTTTCTAGTTGAAATGATTCGCATCAATCCGCGCTCGTTCTACGGGCTGACCAACGCGCAGGCGGCCAGCGCGGTATCCGTGATCGCGGGCGTGGCGCTGTTTATCTATTGCCGCAGGAAGCCCCCTCAAAAGATCCGCGCTTGACGGTTGAGACCTGCTCGCTTACCGTCCATTCAGGCCCAGTCGCACAGGCTTCAGCCTGTGTGGGTTTTTTGCTTTTTGCGCGCGGCGCATAAAGGAAAAGTGCGCGCCAACCGCAGGAGAGACGCACGTATGCGACGCCCCGTCGGAATCACAATCCTCGGCGCAGCGATGTTTCTCGCCGGCCTCGGATTCGGGGCCGCCGGCTTTACATTTTTTTTCGTGGGATCGACGGGAGCCTCCGCAAACGCCCATGAAAATGGCGCACTGGCCGCCGTGATCGCAGCCCTGGGCGCCGCGGGAGGAATTCTCTTCTTGCTATTCGGTGCCTTGCAGATCGTGCTGGCGGTGGCCATCTTCCAACTGCGCAACGTCGCGCGCATCTTGACGATCTTCTTGTTTTTGCTGATCGCCGCCGGAGCGTGCCTCGGACTGATCGCTACACTGCTAAGCTACAGCCACGTGGCGTTGCTGTGGAACGTGTCGATCCTGGTAGTGGATTTGCTGGCGCTATGGTACTTACTGCGTCCGGCGACGAAGGAAGTTTTTTCTCGGGCCGCTCGCGGTACCCCATAAACCCGTCTTGCTCTCCGCGCTTTTTGGTTGCTGGCCGTGCGCAGCACAGCTACGGCTGCGCGTAAGTGATTGAATGATTTGACCGAAATGCAGCCGGTAGAAACGTCACTGAGCGCTGGCATCCTTCGATTCATTGGTCGTTTCCGGCGCTGGTTTGCCGGTCGCATCCATCATCTCGACGGGTCCATATTTTTCGAGGACTGTTTTGATCTTGCCGGCGTCGCCGACCGCCACCACCTGCATCGTCGTGGGATTGATGTATTTCCGGGCCACGCGCTGAACGTCATCCGCGGTAATGCCCACGATTTGCGCGGGATATTTATCCCAGTAATCGGCAGGGAAGTTGTACGCCTTCCTCGTAATCGCATAGGCAATGAGCTGCTGCGGCGATTCGAGCGACAGCGCGAATCGCGCGACCACCGAGCGGCGGGCCGCGTCCAGTTCATCGTCCGGAACCTTCTCGTCGCGAATTCGATTCAGCTCGCGCAGAAATTCCGTCATCGCTCCGTCGGTTACCTCCGTGCGAAGGTCGCCGCCCGCCGTCCACGGCCCGGCATATTTCCGCGCGATCAAATTACTGTAGACGCCGTAGGTGTAGCCCTTCTCTTCGCGCAGATTCAAAAACAGCCGGCTGGCCGATCCCGCGCCCAAAACTTCATTCATCACCACCAGCGCCGGATAATCCGGATTGGTCCGGTCGATGGCTAGGTTGCCCATGAGCAGCGTGGTTTGCACCGACCCGGGCCGGTCGATCAGAAATATCTTTTCCGTGTCCGCCGGTGGGGGGCCGGGAGCGAAATGCACGGACACTTTCGATTTCTTCCACCCGACAAGCCATTGCCGCAGCTCGGGAATCAGCGTCTCGGCGTGCACATCGCCCGAAATTGCCAGGATCGTGTTCTGCGGTGCGTACTGTTTGTCGTGCCATTCCGCGAGCATCGCCGGAGTCAGGGAGTCGAGGGATTCAGGCGTGGCCGAAACCACTGCCGCGGGATACGACCCGTACAGCGCGCGATTCAGTGTTTGACTGGCCAGGAATCCGGGTCGCGAGAGTTGTTGCAGGAGCGCGGACTTTGCGCGCGCCTGGTATTGCGTAAGTTCATCGGCGGGAAAGTTCGGATGCAGGAGCACGTCCGTGGTCAGAGCGAACCACTCGTCAAATGTGTCCGACAAGCCCGAGGCCGTCACTACGGCTGAACCGGAGCCGAATGGCGCGGACGCCGAAAGCGACGCGCCGAGCGAATCGACTTGCTCGGCGATTTGCTTGCTCGTCCGGGTTTTCGTTCCTTCGGACAACAGTCGCGCGGTTGCCGCAGCCAGTCCAGGTTCGCCGGCGGGTTCGTACATGGGTCCCGCGCCATCGATGTCAAATTGAACCGTAACGAGGGGAAAGCGGTGGTCCTCAAGAATCATCAGGTGGATTCCGTTCGGAAGCGAGGCCTCGATCGGGCGCGGCAGCTTTACTTTCAGGATGTCTTTCGACACCGGGGCGCGATTCAGCCGCTCGACCTTGCTGGAAGGGATCGACTTGTCATGGGTCGCGTCGGCCTGGCTCCATCCCGCGGTCGCCAGCGCGGCGGCCAAAATTAGAGTTGCCGCGGATTGCATCGAAAACCGGACACTCAGAGTGCGTCTCATCGAATTCCTTTTCGCCCTCAGCGGGCGCTACATTGAATTCCTCATCGCCCCTAATGAATAGGCGCCGCTTGCGACTGAGCCTTTGGAATTGTCACTACAACGGTACGCTGTGCGGCGCCCAGATACTCGCGGGCCACGCGCTGAATATCGGCCGGCGTGACTTCGCTGTACTTCGCGAGAATCGTGTTGATCAGTTGGGGATCGTGAAAGTACACGGCATACTGGCCCAAGGTTCGCGCGCGGCTCATCGTGCTGGTCATGGACTCGGCCTGCTGCAAGCGGTCCTGAATCAGAACCTTCTGCATTTCCGCGGCGGTGACGCCGCCGGTCTTCACGCGTTCGACCTCCTCATAAATCAGTTTCTCGACCTCGCCGGATTCCTCGCCGGGCTTCAGCAGGGCGAAGGCCTGAAATAGAGCCGGCCCGCGGCGGAAATCGACTCCCCCGGCGACTTGCAAAGCCACGTTCTTTTCCTTCACCAATTCCTGATAAAGCCGCGAAGACGGTCCGCCAAATAAAATATCTCCGAGCATGTCCAGCGCGTAAAAATCCGGTGAATTGGCGGGAACCGTTTTGTAGACGATATCGAGCCGGGGCAGGCGCGCGAAGGGATCCTCGATTACCGCGCCGCGCTCCGCCGTCTGCATGGGCTCGGACATGTCCACGGGTGGCGGCGCGGGCTGCCGAGGGATGTCTTCAAAATATTTTTTGATCTTGTTTAAGGTTTCGGCCGGCTTGAAATCGCCGACCAGCGTTAGCACCGCGTTGTCGGGGGCATAGTAGGTTTTGAAAAACTGCGCCACGTCGTCGAGCGTCGCCGCGTTCAAATCAGTCATCGAACCCATGGTGGAATGCTTGTACGCGAAATTGTCATAGGCGAGATTTTCGAGGGCTTCATCGGTTTTGCCGTACGGCTGGTTATCCATGCGCAGGCGCCGCTCTTCCTCGACGGTGCTGCGCTGGTTGTCCAGATTGGCTTGGGTGATTCGCAAGGCCCGCATGCGATCGGATTCCAGAAACAGCGCCATGTCGAGTTGATTGGCCGGCACGCGCTCGTAGTAATTCGTGGAGTCGTCGCTGGTCGTGCCGTTCACGTCGCCGCCATTCACGCGCACCAGGATCAGGTGCTCGCCCTTGCCCACGTTTTGCGAGCCCTGAAACATCATGTGCTCGAAAAGATGCGCAAATCCGGTATGGCCGGCCTGTTCGTTCCGCGATCCAACGTCATAGGTGACGCAGAGAGACACCGTGGGCGCCCCGTGATCTTCCGAGAGCACGACGCCCAAACCGTTCTTCAGCGTGTATTGCTCGATGGGAATCCGTGGTTCCTGAGAGTTGGCGCCTGCGACGATTTGTGAATCGCCGCCGTGGGGTGACGCGGCGATCGCCGCTGCCGCGATGCCCATCGTTAGGGCGAGCCCCAACGCCGGGAAAATCCTGTAACGCTTCATGTTGAACTCCGGCCAAGCGTATTGCTGAGAGACACTCCATCCTACGTTCAATAGACGCCCGTCGGCAGGAATAGTTTCCTCCCGCGTGCCATGCACCGTGGCATGCCCTCGCGCCTTCATATCGCATCAAATCGTTTTACGAGGTAAACTCAAGCGTCCATGGAAACCGCCCCGGAAACCAATGTCATCGAAGTTCTCTCTCTTACACGGCGGTATGGCCCGCTTGTCGCTGTCAATCACCTGACCTTTTCTGTTGCGGCTGGCGCGACTTTCGGATTGCTTGGCCCGAATGGCGCGGGGAAGAGCACGCTGATCAAAATGCTCACCACGCTTCTGCCTCCGACGGAGGGCACGGCCAAAATCGCCGGTTTCGATTTGATCGAGCATCCCGAAGCGGTGCGCAAGAAAATCGGCTACGTTTCCCAAATGCTGTCCGCGGACGGCGATCTCACCGGATACGAAAACTTGCTGATTTCCGCGAAACTCTACGGCATACCCAGAGCGGAGCGGTCACGCCGGATCGAGCAAGCCCTGGAATTCATGGATCTCGCGCACGTCAGCGGCAAGCTTGTGCGCCAGTATTCCGGCGGCATGATTCGCCGCCTGGAAATCGCTCAGTCCATGCTGCACCGGCCCAGCGTTTTATTTATGGATGAGCCTTCCGTCGGACTCGATCCCTCCGCGAAACGATCGGTGTGGGAGAGGATCCGCGAACTGCGCCGCGAATTCGGCACAACCATCCTGATGACCACGCACGATATGGAAGAGGCGGACCAGTTATGCGACATGGTGGCTGTCATGCACCGCGGAGTGCTCGCGGCCATGGACACCGCCGGGGCGTTGAAGGCCCAAGTGGGCGCGGACGCCTCACTGGATGACGTGTTCATCCATTTTACGGGCGCCACGATTACCGAGGGAGGCGAACTGAGAGATGTCGCTCGCACACGAATCACATCTAAACGCCTGGGTTGAGCCTTTCCCGGGAGCGAATTATCTGCGGCAGACTCTGGCCGTGGCCGAAGCCGATATCCGCAAACTCATTCACGATCCCGTCGAGCTTTTTACGCGCATGGTGCAGCCCGTTCTGTGGCTGCTGATCTTCGGGCAGGTTTTCAATCGCACGCGGGCAATCCCCACCGGCGGCATCAGCTATCTGGATTTCATGGCGCCGGGAATTCTGGCGCAAAGCGTATTGTTCGGCGCAATCTTCTACGGCATCTCGCTGATTTGGGAGCGCGACCTGGGCATTGTGCAGAAATTCCTGGTGAGCCCGGCGCCGCGCAGCACGCTGGTCCTCGGAAGAGCGATTTCTTCGACCGCTCGAAGCCTTTGCCAGATGGTGTTTGTGTACATGCTGTCCTATCTGCTGCACATTCAGCTGCGGTTCGGAGTCCTGGCGCTGGCGGGCGTGGTGCTCGCCGTGATGCTTGGATCGGCGATTTTCTCGACGTTCTCTTTGATCGTGGCGTGTCTCGTGAAATCGCGTGAACGCTTCATGGGCATCGGACAAGTTCTTACCATGCCTCTATTTTTTGCCAGCAACGCGATCTATCCGCTGACGCTTATGCCCGGCTGGCTGCGCGCTGTTTCCAAAGTGAATCCGCTTTCCTACCAGGTGGATGCGCTGCGAAGCCTGATGATCGTGGGCAGCGCCACTTCGTTCGGTCTGGGGAAGGACTTCCTGATGCAATTCATCGCCTTTGCCGTGCTGGTGGCCGTGGCGACGAGGCTTTACCCGTCCATCGTCACATGATTTCAGCGGCACCGGCTTCGGCCTGCGTGCTTTTTGCCCGTGCGAAGTCTAAACCACGCAGGCTGAAGCTCGCGCTACCTCCCGCTTACCACAGCAGTCTCAGGCTGAATTGCACCTGCCTCGAAGTCGTGGATGTCTGCGTAAACGTCCCGGCGACCGGAGACGCTTGCGCGGGTGTAGCGGTGGCGGAGGTGAACACGATCAGGTTGGGCGTGTCCAGATTCACGCGGTTCAGAATATTGAAAATCTCCGCGCGAAACTGCAGATTGAATTTCTCAAAAATGTGCGTGTCTTTCAGGACGGAAAAGTCCCAGGTCGCGAGCCCGGGACCCGTAAGCACGTTTCGTCCTACGTTGCCGAACGTGCCCTGCGGGGGAACCATGAACGCCTGCGGATTAAACCACTGCGTCGTGCCGCCCAGGATCACAGGGCCCGAAAATGCGGGATTCCAGGATGGACGAACGGGATTTTTGGAATCTCCGTCGTTGGAAGGGTTGAAACTCAGCTGTGGCGTAAAGGGAAATCCGGATTGTATCGTGACAATGCTGTTCACAGTCCATCCGCTGACGAAACCATTTTCCCAGCCGCTCGCTCCGCCGAGCATCTGCTGGCCGTTCCCGAAGGGCAAGTCATAGCTCACGTTCATCACGCCGGCGTTTCGCACATCGTACGTCGCCGGGCCCCAGTCGGCGCGGATATCCGCGGGATTCGAGATCAGGGCCGGGGCATTGGCGGCCGCAGTGGCGTTCAGGGAATCTCCATCGTCCTCAGCTTTTGACCAGGTGTAAGCCCCGCGGAACGTCAGGCCTTTGCTGAATCGATGCTTCACGTCGACGGTCATGGCGTTGTACATGCTGTCGCCTTCCGAAAACCAGCTGTAGGTGTTTGCCAGCAAAGGATTGGCCAGCGCGCACTTTGCGGGGCAGGTCACGGTCGGAGGAATGTTCGTGTCCAGGCTGACCAGTTCGTGGTAACCGTGCGAACCGACGTAGCCGATGGTGAGCGCAGTGTTGGGCGAAACTTCCTGCTCGACTTTTAAACTGTAGGAAATGATAGTCGGAGTTCTCAAGTCCGGCTGCACGCCTCCCGGCGCGAGTTTGGCGCCCGCAGGCGACGCGGCGCCCGAAGATAGCGGGACGATTGGAAGACCCAGGGGGAACTGGCTGAGGTTCAGATTGGGGATCGTGTACGTAGGATTGAATGGCGCGTTCTGATCGGTGCGGTAGCCCAGCGCATCCTGCAGATCATTGTATATACCGAATCCGGCGCGCACGACGGTCGTTGCGCCAAGCGGGCTCCAGGCCAGCCCGATGCGCGGCTGCGGCAGGACCCAGGCCTTGTTGTTGGTAAAGGTGCTAGCGCCGACTGTTGGTTGCGTGTTGATTACTCCGTTGGTGAACTGATAATTGGAAGCCCGGCCGTCGGCTTCATTCCAGCCTGTAGAGAACTCGTCGCGAAAGCCCAGCGAGAGCGTGAAGGATGGACTCATTCGAATGACGTCCTCCGCGTAGAACGCGCCAAAGAGCGAGCGCCAACTCAGCGGCGTCGACGACGGATCGATCAAGAAGCTTCCCGTGGCCGTAGCCGTTCCCGTGCCGGTCACCGGGTTGAAGTTCGGCACCGTGTTGAAGATTCCTTCCAGAAAATCGGTCACGCTGGGAAAGGTCGCCTGCCCATATTGGCTGAGCGCGATGTTTTCGTTGGACTGAAAGCGTTGAAACCAGGCGCCGAACTTGAATTGATGGCGTCCTTTGGTCCAGGACGCTTGATCCTCGTACGTGAACAAATTCCTGTGCAGGCTCAGATTGCTTCCGTTATTGCTGCCGGCCAGCGCTATCTGGGCCGCCGGATTGGCGGCCGCGCTGCCGCCGACGACGACCGCGCCAACAAATGGAACGCCTGCCAGGAACGACGCGACCGAAGCCGCGGGAGTTCCGGGCGTTGGCTCTCCCGTAAAATAGTAGCCTGCGCGGGAGAAGCCGACACGCGCAGTGTTCAACAGAGTCGGCGAGAACACATGAGTTTCATCGACGCTGAGTACCTGCTCGCGCAGGCTGGTCGCGTCCGACATGTACGGATTGACAGCGGTTGCGGTCTGATCGGCGCTGTCGTCCACCGTGTAGACGGCGCTCATGGAGTCCCTGGAGGAAAAAATATGGTCCACACGCGCGTTGCCGAAATCCTCGCGAATCGACTGAAGCGGGTTGCTTAAATCGATTGCGATGCCGCTACCCTGGTCCGGTCCGTTCGCCACCGGCCACAGGTTCAGCAAGGAGGCGACCTGGGCAGCGCAGACCGCCTGCTTCGCAACGACGCAGCCCGAGCCCAGCGGTACAAACGCGCCGCTGCGCGCGCTGGCGTCGGGAACGAAGGCCACGCTGGTCTGATGCAGGCTTTGACGGAACCCCTCATAATTCGCAAAAAAGAAGGTCTTGTCTTTTTGAACCGGTCCACCGATCGACCCGCCAAACTGGTTTCGTCGGAAGGGCGGCGCGGACCCCGCATCGAAAAAGTTGGGCGCGTCCAGCGCGTTGTTCCTTAGATATTCGAAGAGCGACCCGTGCCATTGATTCGTTCCGGACTGCGTGACGATCGACACCTGGCCGCCGGGATGCTTCCCGTATTCGGCGCCGTACGTATCGCTAAGCAAATTGAATTCGCGAACCGCGTCGACCCCCAGCAGTTGCCCGCTGGTGCCGCCGGGCTGCATATTGTTTTCCGCCGCGCCCGTGTATTCGATCCCGTTGAGCAGGAATAAATTTTGCTGCGGCCGGTTACCAGCCACGGAAAACATGTTTGCCGCCGTCGAATTGGAAACGCCGATCCCTCCGGTTTTCTCCGAGGTAAAATTCACGACCCCGGGATTCAGCGTCATCAATTCGTCGTAGCTCCGGCCATTCAGCGGAAGGTCCTTTACTTGTTGCGCGCCCACGACGCCCGAAATGTCCGCCGCCGTCACGCTGACAACCGGCGCGTCCGCTTCGACCTTGAATTGTTCCGCGACCTGCCCGATTTTTATGGCCACGTCGACGATGGCCTCCTGCCCCACGACCAGATGGATCCCGCCGCGCACGAGTTCCTGAAAGCCTTGCTTGGCGACTTGCACTTCGTAGTCGCCCACGGCGAGAGACGGTATCCAGTAATGGCCCGCAAGGTCCGTAACCGTCCCGCGAGTTTCACCGGTCTGCACATTTTTAGCGGTTACGGTCGCTCCGGGCACGGTCGCTCCGGACGGGTCCGTGACGGTTCCGGAGATGGCCGCGGAGACTTGCGCGCGCGCTGCAGGCGCGCCGAGCAGAACAATGGCGATACAGGGCAGAGCGAATGCATGCAGAAGACCAGAAAGGCAATGAAAATATGACTGCTTAACATTACGGCGAAGAATTGGCCGAACAAAGCGACTCATGAAAAGCTCCCCTGGGCGCCTTGGAGAGGGCGGTAATCAGACAGCCCTGCAACTTTCGACAGGAAAAGCGCGATGGATGGTTGATTTAATACAATCAGAATCGATATGTCAAATCGACTCAATACGAATTGAAAGTATATGGATTGGTACGACCTCGAGCGGGAAATCGTACTCCGCCGCCTGGGGATCAGGACTTCAGTCGTGCCCCCCTCCGGATGACGCCATGTGGATTGGCCGCCCGGAATTCATATCGATACGGCTGATCCGTGGACGATTTCAGTCGATTTGACAGCGGGGCGGAAACGACCGAAGCTTTGCCTGAGAACGCGGCTGTACTGCGAGGACGCCGCCGGAATTGAGGAGATTGCGATGGCCAAGAAGCTTTCGGCAAGGAACCAGATCGAAGGGAAAATTGTGGAACTCGAAGTGGACGGCGTCATGGCCCACCTCACCGTTCAGGTGGGCAAGAACCTGATTGAAAGCGTCATTACCCGGCGCAGCGCGGACGAGATGAAGTTGAAGGTCGGCGATCGCGTTTCCGCGGTGATCAAATCGACCGAGGTCATGCTGCAAAAGGGCTGATGCTGGAAGCCAGGCTCAGTTCATGGTTATCAGAAAGGGAGTTCCGATGCGTCGTATCTTGGCTGTGATGGCGATTGCCCTCTCGTTTGCGTTTCCCGCCGCGGCGCAGCAGGCTGCGCCTCCCAAGCCGTCGAGCGGGCCGGCTGATTTCAAGATCGACGGGGCGGTAACCACGCCTCTTGACTTGACCGCCGCGGACCTCAAGGCGATGCCTCGCAAGACTCTGCGAGTGGAGAATCCTCATTCGAAGAAAACGGAAGTGTATGAAGGCGTGCTGATGGAAGATCTATTAAAAAAGGCGGGTGTACCGCAGGGCGAACAATTGCGAGGCCCGGCCATGGCGACCTACGTTTTGGTGGAAGCGGCGGACAACTACCGCGTCGTCTTTGCCCTGGCGGAGTTGAACTCCAGCTTCACGGACTCGGAAATTATCCTGGCGGACACGCTGGATGGAGCGCCCATCCCCGGCGCGCTCGGCCCGTTCCGGCTTGTCGCTCCGCACGAAAAGCGGCCGGCCCGGTGGGTTGAAATGGTCAAGTCGCTGACGGTAGCGCGCGCTCCAAACTGAACCGCAGTCGCCAAGGCGTCTCAATCATTCCTGAACACCGCGCCGTCCTTCATCACGAAAGACACTTTGCGCACCGCTTGGATGTCATCGAGCGGATTTTCCGGCGTCGCCACAATATCCGCGGCGAGGCCCGCCTTGATCGCGCCGCGCTCCCCGTCGACTCCGAGCAGGCGCGCCGCATTGATGGTCATGGCGCGCAGCGTATCTTTCGCGGGCACGCCGGCCTCGACCCAGGAGTCCACGTATTCCGCCGCCGACTCTCCACGTGTTTCCCCGGGGACATACACGAACATGTCGGTGCCGAATGCCATCGTCACGCCAATCTGATAGGCGCGTTTCAGGCGGTCGACAAACACGGCATGAAGTTCGGGAAAGCCGTTTTCGCGCGCGGCCTGTTCGGTGAAATCCGTTCCGACCAGCACTACATGATTCTTCTTGGCCAACTGCAAATCGTCATTGGTCATCATTTCGCCGTGCTCGATGGAATCGATGCCCGCCTCGGCCGCGTTATGCGCGCCGGCGCGCGTCCAGCAATGCGCGGCGAATTTCAGGCCGTCGCGGTGCGCCTCTTCCACCATGAAGCGGATGTCGTCCGTGCTGTAGATGTATTTCTGGTCGTCGACGACGATCTTGATGACCATTGCTCCGAAATGAATATTTTCGCGGATGGCCTTGATCTTTTCGTCATGCGTGTCGGCGAAGGCGTATTCCGGCGTGGCCAGATCGCGCTTCTCCGGCTGCAGATGAAATTGTCCGCCGTAGGGCGCGATGATGCGCCCGGCATTGATCATGGTTGGGCCCGGGACGAGTCCCCGCTCGATGGCCTGGCGCAGCGCCGTGTCCGCGTAGTTGCCCGAATTGCCGACGTCGCGCACGGTGGTGAAACCCGCGGCCAGCATGTCCCTGGCATTGGCGACGCCTTCAATGGCGCGGTAGGGCGTCGAATCCAGCAGAGTGGTGAAGAAATAATTCCCGCCGTCGCGATCTTTCTTGATAGTCAAGCACAGATGCGTATGCGCGTCGAAAAGACCTGGAAGGACAGTTGATTTTGAAAGGTCGATGACTTTCGAGCCCGCGGGGATGGGCACATCGGGCCCGACGGCTACAATCTTTTTTCCGCGCACCAGAATAATCTGATTCGTTTCTGTCGTGCCTTTTTCCGGATCGACGAGCTTTCCGGCCTTGATGGCGTAGACATATTCCGGTCCCGGCACCGGGTATTGCGCTGCCAGATTCGACAACGCTCCGGAAACTAAAACCAGCGCTGACAACACAAAGCAAACCAGGATCATTCGCGACCGCATTGGGGCTCCTGAACCAAAGAGGGAAAGAATGTTGCCAGAAATTGTTTTCCGTGGGAAGCGACGGAGCAATCCAGAGGAACTTTGTCCGGCGCCTCGAATTCGGGAATGTTCACGGAATACGAAAAAGATTCGCGGAGCTACGAGCGTTTGGGAAGCGCCGCCTTCACATCCACCCGGATGTATTCGTACATCTGGCCGGTTTCGTTCTCACCCATGTGTTGCGCCTGAGATCCGGTTCCCCATAGAACCACCCCGGCTTTGTTGTGAGCTTCCTCGGTCTTCCCGTTTTCGAGCGTTTGATGAAGATTCTGGTCCGTCATGAAGATAATCACCGAACCGAATGGATGGTTGTGCATTTTCACTTTGTCGTGCGCGGGAATCCGGCAGCGGATGACCCGCACGTATTCATTTTCGAATTCCAGGTGGTAGTGTTCCGGGTCCGCCACCGTGCATTCGTGGGACATATCCACGCCGGGTTCCTGGGGCACGGGATTCGAATTCTGGGCGGCGTGGAGCGCGATCGCCGGTCCGAGCGCGGCAGCGGCAAGCGATGCGCCTGCTCCAGCCTTCACCAGTTCTCGACGATTCAGCTTTTGGGCCATGTAGAACCTCGGGTTAGGTAGCACAGGCTTCAGCCTGTGTGCTTCTTGTCCTGGCAGCCGTTCACCCTCACAGGCTGAACAGGCCGGCCCAAGAGACATTCCTCGCTTCGCTCGGAATGACAAAATCGATTACTTTTTTCGAAGGCTCTGAAGCCTGTGCGACTCAAAGCATCTGCCTGAGCACGTACGGGAGGATTCCGCCGTGCCGGTAGTAGTTCACTTCCTCAGGCGTATCCGCGCGCGCAATGGTCTGGAAAACGATTTCCTTGCCGCTCTTATCGCGCGCATGAACTTCGACGGCCATTCCGGGAGCGAGTTTTGAAATGCCCTCGATCGTGAACTCCTCGAACCCAGTGAGGCCCAGCGACTGCGCCGATTCACCGGCGCGATATTGCAGCGGGAGCACGCCCATTCCCAGCAGGTTGCTGCGATGGATGCGCTCAAAACTTTCCGCGATCACGGCGCGCACGCCGAGGAGGCGAGTCCCTTTTGCCGCCCAGTCACGCGACGATCCCGCGCCATATTCCTTGCCGCCCAGCACGATCAGCGGCACGCCTTCTTTTTGATATTTCATGGCCGCATCGTAGATCGACATTTTTTCGCCATCGGGTTGATGGACGGTCCAGCCGCCTTCGGTGCCCGGTGCGAGTTGGTTGCGCAAGCGGATGTTGGCAAACGTACCGCGCATCATCACTTCATGATTCCCGCGGCGCGCCCCGTAGGAGTTGAAGTCCGAAGGCTTCACGCCCTGTTCGATGAGCCACTTTCCTGCCGGAGTGTCGGCGCCAATGGATCCAGCCGGAGAAATATGATCGGTCGTGATGCTGTTACCCAGCAGGGCCAGGGCTCGTGCGTTGCGAATGTCGGTGAGCGGCGCCGGGTTCTTGGAGATTTTGTCAAAGAACGGCGGATTCTTGATGTACGTGGAGCGCGCGTCCCAGGCGTAAATGTCGCCCACCGGAACCTTCAGTCCTTGCCATCGGGAATCGCCTTGGAATACTGCACCGTATTCCTTATGGTACATCCCGGTGGTGACATTCTCGCGCACGGTGGATTCGATTTCCTGCGGCGACGGCCAGATGTCGCGCAGGAAGACCGGCTGGCCCGCCGTGTCATTTCCGAGGGGTTCGTTGGCCATGTCGAAATCCATGCGGCCCGCGAGCGCGTAGGCCACAACCAGCGGCGGCGAAGCCAGATAATTCGCGCGCACCAGCGGATGGATGCGCCCTTCAAAGTTGCGGTTCCCGCTGAGCACCGAAACGGCCACCAGGCTGTTGTCTTTGATCGCCGCGCCAATGTGCTCTTCGAGCGGGCCGCTATTTCCAATGCAGGTCGTGCAGCCGTACCCCACAAGTTGAAAGCCCAGCTGGTTGAGATATTTTCCCAGGCCGGCGGCTTCGAGGTAATCGGTAACCACTTTCGAGCCAGGGGCGAGACTCGTCTTCACCCAGGGCTTGCTGTGCAGGCCGTGCTCGATGGCTTTTTTCGCCAGAAGTCCCGCGCCCAACATCAGCGAAGGGTTCGAAGTGTTCGTGCAGCTGGTGATTGCGGCGATGACCACCGAGCCGTTGGAAAGCTCGAATTTGTCGCCGTTGTTGCGCACCGGGATGTGCTTCTGCGCCGTGCCCTCGAGCGACTTTTCGAAAATGGCCTTGGACTGGCGCAGCGGCACGCGGTCCTGTGGACGCTTTGGCCCGGCGAGCGTGGCTTCGACCGTGGCCAGATCGAGTTCGAGCTTGTCGGTGTACATCGGATCGGGCGTCGCGTCGGTGCGGAAAATTCCCTGGGCCTTGGTGTACTCCTCGACGAGGCGCACGCGCGCCTCGCTGCGCCCGGTGAAGCGCAAATAGGACAGTGTTTCGGCATCGACCGGGAAGAAGCCCATGGTCGCGCCGTATTCGGGCGCCATGTTGGCGATCGTGGCGCGGTCCGGCAGGCTCAGACTCGAAAGGCCGGTGCCGTAGAACTCCACGAATTTTCCGACCACGCCCTTTTTGCGCAGCATTTCGGTGACGATCAGCACGAGATCGGTCGCCGTGGTCCCTTCGGGCAAGCGGCCGTGCAGCTTGAAGCCGATCACTTCGGGGATCAGCATGGATAGGGGCTGGCCGAGCATGGCGGCTTCCGCTTCGATGCCGCCCACGCCCCAGCCGAAAACGCCGAGGCCGTTGACCATGGTGGTGTGCGAATCGGTGCCGACGAGTGAATCGGGAAACGCCAGCGTCTTGCCGTCTTCCGCGGCATCAAACACGACGCGCGCGAGGTACTCCAGGTTTACCTGGTGGCAAATGCCGGTGTCCGGGGGAACGACTTTGAAATTGTTTAAGGCTTCTTGTCCCCAGCGAAGGAAAGCGTAGCGCTCGACGTTGCGTTGGAATTCGAGTTCCGCATTGAATGCGAAAGCCATGTCCGAGCCGAACTTGTCGACTTGCACGGAATGGTCAATTACGAGTTCGGCGGGCAGCAGCGGATTCACTTTTTTGGGATCGCCGCCCAGCTCGCGAATGGCTTCGCGCATGGCGGCGAAATCGACCACGGCGGGCACGCCCGTGAAATCCTGCAACAGCACACGCGCGGGCATGAAGGAAATTTCTTTCTGCGCCGCGGCGTTTGGATTCCAGCCGGCCAGCGCTTCGATATCCGCGGGATGAACGAATCGCCCGTCTTCCTGACGCAAAAGATTTTCAAGGAGCACGAGCAACGAGAAGGGAAGCCGGGAGACATGCCCCACGCCCTTTTTCTCAAGAGCGTTCAACCGGAAAATATCGAACGATTTGCCGTCAACCTGCAGCGCGCCGCGTGTGCCGAACGAATTTTTGGATGCGGGAGACATACTTCTGTTGTTCCTTTCTTTGATGTCGCAGAGGTTCAATCATAACGCATCCCGATGCTCCGCGCAGCCAGGGAGTAGCACGGGCTTCAGCCTGTGGGTTTTGGTCCTTGCAAGGACGAAGCGCCGCAGGCTGAGCACGCTGCCGAAAAAGTAGCCTAACCCTTGCATCATTTGTATCATTCCGTTCACGGAGAACGTTCTCGGCGAAACGAGTAAAGCGAGGACTCACTCTCTTCTCGCCGGCTCAAATTTCGGAGAGATTCCTTGGGAAAATGCTCCCCGGGGATGGAAAATCAGCGCCGGAACTCCCTACCAGAAAAACCGTATCGCTTTTGCCGCGGGGATTTATGGTAGGATGTGCCGCGACCCCTCTTCAAACTCGAAAAGGAGATCTTCATGAAAAAATTGCTTCTCGCAGCTCTGGTGGTTGCATGTGCAATGACCATATCCATGGGCACACGCGCCCAGGAAGCACCCAAAGTTCACAGCATGACCGGCTGTTTGAAAGCCGGCGAGGCGCCCGATACTTATATGCTCACCGACCTTGAAAAAGGGCCCAAGACGGTGGGAATTGTCTCCTCCACGGTTAATCTGAAGCCCCACATCGGCCACAAGGTCGAGATCACCGGCACGGCAGTACCCGAAGCGGAAGCGATGAAGGAAAATAAGGACGTGCCGAAGGCTCCCCACTACATGAAAGTGACTGCGATGAAGCACATCTCAGCCACCTGCCCATAGGACCCATAGGAATTGAATGGCGAGCCAAGGGCCCGCCGCTCCATCGTCCTGCGATTTCAACCTCGCCTCGTCCCGGTACCGGGACGAGGCGTTCTTTTTCCCCGTAATTGTCTCCCCCTGCGATGGGCTTCGGTTAGAATGAAAATGAGCGCACGCTCAACCGCATGGACATCGTTCTGATCTCCACATACGAGCTTGGCAGGCAGCCGTTTGGATTGGCTTCGCCGGCCGCGTGGCTGCGCGCTCGCGGCCATGCTGTTTTCTGTCTCGATCTGACTCGCCAACCGCTTGATGAACCGTCCGTACTTCGCGCTGATTTGATTTGCTTTTCTGTGCCGATGCACACCGCCACTAGGCTGGCGGCGGGCCTGGTTTCAAAAATTCGGTCCATGAATGCGCGCGCTCATCTTTGTTTTTATGGGCTCTACGCTCCGGTGAATGAGGGATACCTGCGCAGTCTTGGCGTGGGCACGATCCTCGGGGGCGAGTTTGAGGAAGGCCTGGTGAGTCTCGCGTCACGCTTGCAGCAGGGCGCAAACGGCAGCGCCGCCGCGAAGCAATCGGAGCCGGTGGTTTCACTCGCGCGCCAGAAATTTATGGTTGCGGACCGCGCGGGCATGCTGGAGCCGGCGAAATATGCGAGCGTCGTTATGCCCGGCGGCGAGCATCGTGTGACGGGCTCGACGGAAGCGACGCGCGGTTGCAAACATCTTTGCCGGCACTGTCCCGTCGTGCCGGTGTATAACGGCGCATTTCGCGTCGTGGAGCGCGAGATCGTGCTCGAAGATATTCGCCGGCAGGCGGCGGCGGGCGCGCGGCACATCACGTTTGGCGATCCGGATTTTTTCAACGGCCCCGCGCACGCGATAGCGATTGTGGACGCGCTGCATCGCGAATTCCCGCAACTCTCCTATGACGTGACCATCAAGATCGAACATCTGCGCAAACATGACGACCTTTTGCCGGCCCTGCGCGACACCGGATGCCTGTTCGTCACCAGCGCAGTGGAATCGGTGGATGACGCCGTGCTCGAAAAATTCGATAAGGGCCACACGCGCGCCGATTTTCTTGCGGTGATAGCGCGCTTCCGGGATCTGGGCATGACGCTCTTGCCCACGTTCGTGCCGTTCACGCCGTGGACGACGCTCGCCGGTTACACGGATTTGCTGGACCTGCTCGCCGAACAGGGCCTGACCGAAAACGTGGCTCCCATACAGCTCGCCATCCGCCTGCTGATTCCAGCTGGTTCTCGCCTGCTGGAATTGCCCGAGATGAGCGCCATGGTGAGCCCGTTCGATTCCGCGGCGCTCGTGTTTCCCTGGACGCACCAAGACGCCCGCGTGGATGCGCTGGCGCGCGAAATATCGCAGCTCGTGCAGCGCGGCGATGGCCTGAAACTTTCGCGCACAGAGATCTTTTCGCACATTCGCCGTTCCGCATATGCCGCCTCCGGGAGCCGCGTGCCGAACGGAGGCGGCCTGCTCGAGTCGTCCGCGCCGTTTGCATCGAAAAGCGTGCCGGTGCCCTATCTCGACGAGCCCTGGTATTGCTGCGCCGAACCCATGGACGCGCAATTCGTATCCATCGGGAACGCGAAGGAAACAGTCGCCAAGGCGGATCAATTTGTGTGAGGATGATTGCGTCCGCAAATTTCATAGTAATTGTGGTCGTCCCGGATTTGCGGTAGCCGGGGTCTTGTGACGCTGGATTTTTCCGCCGCCGGATCGAGAATGTCCAGCCTCTGAAAAGGCAGGCCGCCAAATCGGGTGCGTCAATGGGCCCGGCAAAAAACACCATGAGCCGACTACTGATTCTTGCCAGCAAATTGGGTTACCAAACACGCAGTTTCGCGGAAGCGGCGAAACGCATGGGCGTGGATGTCGTTTTTGGCAGCGATCGCTGCCACCAACTCGAAGATCCCTGGGCGGACGGCGCGATTGCGGTTCGCTTCGACGATCCGGAGGAGTCCGCCCGGCGTATCGTAAAGCAATCGCTGGTGGGGCCCGTGGACGGGCTGATCGCGCTCGGCGATTCGCCTACGGTCACTGCGGCGTACACGGCGCGAGCGCTGGGCTTCGCTTACAACTCTCCCCAGTCCGTGGAGAATTGCCGCAGCAAATTACGCCAGCGCGAAGTCCTGCGCGACGCTGGCCTTCCGGTGCCGGGATTTTTTTCCTTCCGCCTGGACAAGCGCGTGGAGAAGATTCTTCCGCGAGTGCAATTTCCGTGCGTCATCAAGCCGTTGCGTCTGGCGGCAGGCCAGGGCGTGATCCGCGCAAATCAGGCCGAGGAATTTCAGGCCGCCGTCGAGCGAATCAGGCATTTGCTGGAATCGCCCGAAGTGAAAGTCACGCGCGACGCGGAACTGGACCGCCTGCTGGTGGAGCGTTATATCCCCGGCGCGGAAGTGGCTGTGGAGGGATTGCTCACTCGCGGTAAACTGCGCATTCTGGGGGTTTTCGACAAACCCGACCCGCTCGAGGGGCCCTACTTTGAGGAGACTCTCTACATCACGCCCTCGCGACTACCCGACGAAGTTTACGACCGCGTGCTGGAATGCGCCGAACGCACTGTTCATGCCTTAGGGCTTACGCATGGTCCTGTGCACGCCGAGTTTCGCCTCAATGACGAAGGGCCCTGGGTCTTGGAAGCGGCCCCTAGGCCTATCGGCGGCTTGTGTTCGCGCGCCCTGCGATTCGGCCCCGATCGCATTTTCCTCGAAGAGTTGCTGGCGCGCCACGCGCTCGGCATGCAAGGAACGGATCTGGTACGCGAAGATTCTGCCTCCGGCGTGATGATGATTCCGGTACCCAAGTCTGGCGCCCTTGAAAAAGTAGAAGGAGAAGAGCAAGCGCGCGCGACGCCCGGCATCGAAGACCTGCAAATCACGGCTCGCTTGCATGACACGATCGTGGCTTGGCCCGAAGGCGCCAGCTATCTCGGATTCCTCTTCGCGCACGGAAAGTCGCCGGCCGAAGTGGAGGCCGCACTGCGCCAGGCGCATAGCCAATTGAAATTTGAGATTGCCGAGCGTTTGCCGGTGCAACATCCTGTCACCGGAACGGTGCAGGCGCAGTAAGACAGACTTCACAGGGTGCGGAAAAAGTACTCAAAAGGATGGGCGAATTTTTCCGCGGCCCCTGAAGCCTCTTCTACTTGCTTTGGGGAACCTACCCTTTGGCCCTCGGCGGGACGTACCCCTCCGGCAGCTTCGCGCCTTCTCCGAAGAAATACTGCTCCATCTGCTCTTCCATGATTTTCTGCGACTGCGGGTCCAGCGGATTCAGCCGGTACTCATTCACCAGCATCTTGGAGTATTCAATCCACAGCTTCCAGGCATCGGCGGAAACATTCTCATAAACGCGTTTGCCCAGTTCACCCTTCCACGGCACGCGTTCCAGGCCCGGCATATCCTTGTCAAATTTCACACAATGGACTATGCGCTGGCCGGGCTTTGCGGGCGCGCTTGGAGCCGCCGGCTTTGTCGGTCCACAGGAATCATCCGCCATCTGCATCCTCCACAGGTAACTTGGGCAATCGATCCCTTCTACGATACTGCAAGACCCGAGGAAATCCAAACAGGGGAGCGCGATAGCGCGGGTTCAGCCTGTGTGCTCGTGCTTCTTGCGCGCCATAAACTACACAGGCGGAAGCGTGTTCTGCAAAAGCCGTCTGGAAATCCGTAGTCACGGGACTCAGCTAGAATGATTTTCGAAGAGTGCGGCGTTTTCCTGGCCCGCTTCGCTTACAATATGGAGGTCACGCAGGCGGCTCTGAGGGGGCGCGATGACGGACGTCACGGCGTTGTTTTGGGATGTGGGCGGCGTAATCCTGTCCAACGGCTGGGACCGCGCCGCGCGCTTAGCAGCTTCGAAGAAGTTCGGCCTCGACTGGGAAGAATTTCAGGATCGCCACGAACTCGCCAGCCCCGCATTTGAAACCGGGCGCATCACCCTCGATACCTATCTTCAGCGCACGGTCTTCTATCGCAAGCGAAGTTTCACCCGGGAAGAATTCACCGATTTCATTTTTTCCCAATCGAAAGAACACCCGGAAGCGCGCGCGGTTCTCTCCGATGTAGCGGCTACCGGGAAGTACCTGCAGGCGACGATCAACAACGAACCGCTCGAACTGAATGAACGCAGGATCCGTGAATTCAATTTGCGGCGCGAGCTGAAAGCGTTTTTCAGTTCCTGTTACCTGGGCGTTCGAAAGCCCGATGAGGGAATTTACAAGTTGGCGCTCGAAGTGACCCAGCGCAGTCCCGAGGAATGCCTGTTCATTGACGACCGGGAACTGAACCTGGAGTGCGCCCAGCAGCTGCAGATGCGCACAATTCATTTTCAGGACGCCGCGCAGTTGCGGCGAGAACTGATAGCAAACAGCGTGAATATCCCCGAAACGTAAAAGCGGAGGCGAATATGGAACTCGGAATGGTGGGCCTAGGGCGGATGGGCGCGAATATGGTCGAGCGATTGGTGCGCGGCGGGCATCGCGTGGTGGGCTATGACCCCAATGCCAGCGCGGTCGCGCGCGTGACCGCGGCCGGCGCGGGCGGCGCCGATTCGCTTGAAAACCTGGCCGGGAAACTGGGCAAGCCGCGTGCGATCTGGATCATGGTGCCGTCCGGCGCGCCGGTTGATGAGACGATTGCCGCGCTGATTCCGCATCTTTCGAAGGGTGATATTCTGATTGACGGCGGCAACAGCAATTACAAAGATACGCAGCGCCGCGGAATAAGCCTGAAAGGCCAGGGATTTCAGTATGTGGACGTGGGCACGAGCGGTGGAATTTGGGGCCTCAAGGAAGGCTACTCGATGATGGTCGGGGGGGACAAAGCGGCCGTTGATTTCCTGCGTCCCCTGCTGGAAACGCTGGCGCCCGGCAAGGACCTCGGATGGGGCCACGTGGGTCCGTCCAGTGCGGGCCATTTCGTGAAAATGGTTCACAACGGGATCGAGTACGGAATGATGCAGGCGTACGCTGAAGGATTTGCCATTCTGAAAAAGAAAAATGAATTTGCTTTGGACATGCATCAGGTTTCGGAAATCTGGCGATCGGGCAGCGTGGTGCGCTCCTGGCTGCTGGATCTGCTGAGCATCGCGCTCAAGGAAAACGCGGAGATGGCCGGCATCGCGCCCTACGTAGCGGATTCGGGTGAAGGCCGCTGGACCGTGGCGGAAGCCATCGATCTGGACGTGCCCGCTCCGGTGATTACACTGTCGCTGCTGCAGCGTCTGACGTCGCGCGATTCCGATTCCTATTCCGATAAGCTGCTGGCAGCGATGAGAAATCAGTTTGGCGGCCACGCCATAAAAGCGGCCGCAAAAAAGTGAGGGCGCGAACATGACGCCGGGCAAGAGCGCAGTTGTCGAAATTCCTGAACCCGCGAAACAAAAATCCATTTCACCGGCCGATCCCTGCACCATCGTGATCTTCGGCGCTTCGGGCGATCTTTCGCGCCGAAAACTGGTTCCCGCGCTCTACGGCCTGGCCGCGCAGAATTGCCTGGCCCGGCGGTTTGCAATCATCGGCTTTGCGCGCACGCCCATGTCGGATGAGGCGTTTCAGAAGACCGCAATCGACTCCGTAAAGAAATTCGCCGATACCGCCACGCTCAGGGAAGAGGAGTGCAAGGAATTCGCCAACGCCCTGGCCTATGTTTCCGGCGAGTACGACCAACCGGACGCCTTTGAGAAACTGAAGACCCGCCTCGAGGAGCTTGACCAGGAACACAACTTGAACGGAAACCGTCTCTTTTACCTGGCCACGCCGCCGGAGGTTTATCCGGGAATCATCCATCGATTAGGCGAGGCCGGCCTGGCGAAAAACCCGAACGGAAAATCCTGGACGCGGGTGATCATCGAAAAACCGTTCGGCCGCGACCTGGCCTCGGCGAGAAAGTTGAACAAAACCGTCGTCCGGTCGTTCGACGAATCGCAGGTTTACCGCATCGACCATTACCTGGGGAAAGACACGGTCCAAAACCTCATGGTGCTTCGATTCGGGAACGGCATTTTCGAGCCGTTGTGGAACCGCAACTACGTCGACCACGTGCAAATCACCGCGGGCGAGACCCTGGGCGTGGAGCAGCGCGCGGCGTTCTATGAAACCGCGGGCGCCACCCGCGACATGATTCAAAGCCATGTCCTGCAGCTCACTTCGCTCGTGGCCATGGAACCGCCCGCGGCCTTCGACGCCACCGCCGTGCGCAACGAAAAAATCAAGGTTCTGCAATCGATCAGGCCATTTACGCCGGAAAGCATCCAATCCGATATCGTTCGTGGGCAATATGGTCCAGGCAACTCGCCGGAAGATTCTTCCGCTTTGGCTGGTTATCGGGAAGAGCCCGGCGTCGCCAAGAATTCGACAACTGAAACATTCGTTGCCGCCAAACTGCTGATCGACAACTGGCGATGGGCCGGTGTCCCGTTTTATCTGCGGACCGGCAAGCGCCTTCCTTCCCGGATCACGGAGATTGCCATCCAGTTTCGCCGCGCGCCGCATCTCGTCTTTCGAGGCCAGGATTTGTCGTCCAATGCGCTGGTGCTGAATGTGCAGCCCGATGAAGGCATCTCCATTTCCTTTCATGCCAAGCTCCCCGGGCAGGAAATGAAATTGAAAACGGTTACAATGGATTTCAGTTATCAGGTGGAATTCGGCGGAGGCGAAAGGTCGGCGTACGCCACGCTGATTAATGACTGCATGCGCGGCGACGCAACGCTTTTTGACCGCGCCGACGGCGTCGAAGCAGCTTGGGCCCTGGTGGATCCTATTCTCGATTATTTTCATTCTCACAAACCCAAATTTCCCAACTACGCGGCGGGCACCTGGGGCCCACACGAAGCCGATGAATTGCTGGAGCGCGATGGCCGACACTGGCGAAACCCATAAGGACGTCCCACCGGAAATTCTTCCCGGAGTGCACGTGTACCCCAATGCGCTGGAGGTTGCGCGCGGGGCGGCCCGGCTTTTTGTCGATTATGCCTGGCAATCGATTGCCAAGGACGGCCGGTTCCTGGTTGCTCTTTCGGGCGGAAGTACCCCGCGGCAAATGTTCCAGCTTCTGGCTTCCGACGACTTCCGTGGACAGGTGGACTGGGGCAAAGTCCAGGTGTTCTGGAGCGATGAGCGGGCAGTGCCGCCCGACAATCCCGAGAGCAACTATGGAATGGCGCGGCGCGAGTTGCTCATTCGCGTGCCGATTCCCGAGGCCAATGTGCATCGCATGGAAGCCGAAAAACCGAGCATCGGCCGGGCCGCAAATGAATATGAAGAAACCCTACGAAAATATCTGGACCTTGATGACCGGGGATTCCCGCGATTCCATCTGATCTTACTGGGCATGGGTCCGGACGGGCATACCGCGTCCCTGTTTCCGGGCACGCGCGTTACCACTCAGACGTCGCGTTGGGTCAGCACACCGCTGGTCGCGAAACTGAATATGCGCCGCATGACGCTGACTTTGCCCGTGCTCAATGCGGCCTTGCGCGTTGTCTTTCTGGTTGTGGGCTCGGAAAAAGCGGAAATCCTGCGCGCCGTTTTGCAAGGAAAGCACGATCCGCCGTATCCCTCGCAACTCGTGCAGCCACGAGCCCACGGGCTAAAGCTGTTTCTGGTCGATAAGTCCGCGGCGGCGCTTCTTGTCCCCGCGGTGCCTAATGAAACCGCGCATCAGGCCAGGGCCAGCCGGCCGGTCCGCGGCCGAACGGGGAGAGGCACGTGATCCTGGCGGGAGATATCGGCGGCACAAAATGCAATTTGGCGCTGTACGAAATCGAGGGCAAATCCCGCCGGAAAATTGCTAAACATCGATACGAAAGCCGCGAGTTTCCCGTTTTCGATGAAATGATTTCCAAATTTCTGCTCGACACCCGAGCCGAAACGAAAGACGCCGGCGCGGAAGCCATCGAAGCGGCGGGCTTCGGCGTCGCCGGGCCGGTCATCGATCGTCGAGTCAAAGCGACCAACTTGCCGTGGATCGTGGACGCCGCCAAGCTGGCCGCGCAACTCGGAACGCCACACATCGTCCTGCTGAATGATCTGGAAGCGACGGCCCATAGCCTGGCGCTGATGACGCCGTCGGAACTTTCCACGTTGAATGCCGGAACTCCAGCCCCCCGAGCCACGCAGGCCTTGCTGGCCGCGGGCACGGGTCTGGGAGAGAGCATACTTTTCTGGGACGGCAATCAGTATGTGGTGGCCGGCACGGAAGGCGGCCACACGGACTTCGCGCCCCGAACCGAGCAAGAAATTGAACTTCTGCGCTACATGAAAAAGTTGAACGAATTTGTCAGCGTGGAACTGATTCTATCCGGAAGAGGCTTTCGCACCATCCACACTTTTCTCGATCCGTCCGTGCAACACGCCTCCTTCGAGGATCCGGAATCGGACGCAGCCCCGGAAATTACGCGCCGGGCGCTCGAGGGCAGCTGTCAGATCTGCGTTCAGACGCTCGATCTGTGGGTCAGCATGTATGGGTCCGAGGCCGGCAATCTGGCGCTAAAAACTTTGGCGCGCGGGGGAGTGTGGGTTGCCGGCGGGATTGCCGTGAAGATCCGCAGGAAAATGGAAGACGGCACATTCTTCAAGGCATTCTGCGGCAAGGAAAAATTCGCCGCGCTACTGGCTCAAATTCCTGTTCGCCTGGTGTTGAACGAAGACGCGCCGCTCATTGGCGCGACGTACAAAGCAATCCAGGCGGCGGGAATCCAATCCGCTTAAGGATTTCCACCGGACTGCAGGTGGCCGGCGGCCTGAATGTCGATGGCCACGCTCTCGCCGACGCGCAAAAGAAAATTACTCGGATTCTTCAGTCCCCACTGCACATAGGGAATGTCGATGTGAGTTGTAATTTGCAGGTTCTGGCCCACGGCTTTGACGTCGATCGGAAGCGTCATTTCGTGATCTTGTCCATGCAGGCGGAATTGGCCTGCCACGGCCACCTTGGAAGCTCCATCCGGGGCCACCGTGCCGGTGATCTGCCTGGGCATGAAAATGATCTCCGGGAATTTGGCGCTTTCCAGCACTTCGCGACGCATTTTTTTGTCGCGGCTATTATTGCCGCTTTCTCCGCTGGTTGCGTCCACCACGATGGCGCCGCTGATCTTTCCGCTGAACGGATCGAAGTGGATCGTGCTGCTTTTGAGGACGAACGTTCCATGAACGGTATGCAGCGGGTCGGTGAGCGTGTATTGGATTTTCGTCAGCGCGGGATCGAGTTGAACGCTGTAATCGTGATCGGGCGCCGCGGGCGCCAGGTTCGGCGCCGCCACGATCGCGAAGATCGCGAGAAGGATTGGAATCCAGAGCGGCCGAAGTGAAATTGTTTTGGGGTTCATGCGAATCATGGGTGCTAGGCCGACAGAAATTTCCAGCCGAAGCCTGCGATTTCCGCCAAGCCGACTGAAGACAGTGGCGCCGCCTCGGTGTGAATCGAGAGCATTCTGGAAAACAACGCAGGCGACTGCTGAAACAAGCGAATGCACCTGCGGCGGATCCAGTCGTTGCCGCCCATCAGAAGCATGAGGCGCGTCATGGTGATCGGCACCGTGGCGATTCGAGTGTAGGCGCGCTGGTAGTGGCTCAGATCGTCTTGCTTCATGGCCTCCGCGAGATCAATGGCCTGCTGAAAGGAAAGGCTCAGGCCGTGCCCGGTCACCGCGTCCACGGTGCCCGATGCGTCTCCGACCAGCGCGACGCGAGCTTTGGTAACGGCCGGCAAGATTCTCAAGCTGGTCGTGTCTCCCGATTCCTTCGTTGTCGGCGTAGCACCTTGGAGCTTCCTGGCGAGAAGCGGAAATCGCGGCAGCGCGCCCGCAAGCCGCAGTCCGGGATCGCGCGAGAGCACCGCAACGCCAACTTCGCGTCCCATCATCGGCGTGATAAAGATTTGGCAGCCGCTAGTCCAATGTACTTCCGCTACGTCCGACCATGGCGCGACCTGAAAGTGGCTGCAAAAACCGAATCGTTTCCTTCGGGCCTTCCGCGGCTCGAGGCCCGCCCACTTTCGGACTTGTGAATTCTGGCCGTCGGCGCCGATCAGCCAGCGGTAGGAAAGCTTCTCGTTTGCAGTCGCCACGCAGTCGTTTGCGAATCGCAGCACGCGCGCGCCCCAGCGGAACTCCACGCCTGCCTCGCTCGCGTGGTTGACCAGAAACCGGTGCAACGAAACACGGCGCACCGAAAAGCCTGTCGCGCCCACAAAATCCGCGCGCGCTGAATGGTCTTCGTCCACAAAGCTGATTCCCTGGAACGGAAGGCCGCTATCGGTGGATAAAGGGATGCCAAGCGTTTTCAGCGCGGCGACGCCTTGCGGTAAAATTCCCTCTCCGCAGGGCTTGTCGATCGGGGGCGTCCGCGCATCGAGCAGGATCACGGACAATCCCTGCCTGCGTGCCGCGATCGCCGCAACGATCCCCGCCGGTCCCGCTCCGACAACGATGACCTCAGCACGCGTCGTCACAATTATACGTTCTGATGCCTCCGTGATGAACGGAGTTGTCCCCGCGGAAGTTTTCGAGGAATGTTTAAAAGATTTGTTTCACTGTAAGTGTAGCGATCAGGATTCGCGCTTGAGCGCGGCTCGCGCATGTTTCAGCTCTTTGCGCTTTTCCGCGTCGAGCGCGGGAAACGATAGATCCAGGCTCTCCATTGCGTCGATCGTGGCCTCGGCAACCACAAGGCGCGAAAACCATTTATGGTCGGCCGGAACCACGTGCCAGGGAGCGTGTTCTGTGCTGGTGTTGCGGATCATGTCCTCGTAGGCCTGCATATACTTGTCCCAGTACTGCCGCTCCTGGACGTCATTCATGGAGAACTTCCAGTTTTTGTTCGGATCGTCCAGCCGCTCAAAAAACCGCTTCTTCTGCTCCTGTTTCGATACATGCAAAAAAAACTTCAGCACTACAATCCCGTTTCTTGAGAGGTAGCGTTCGAACGCGTTGATGTCGTCGAATCGCTTCTGCCAGATATCTTTCGACATCAGCTTTGCGGGTATCTTCTCGTGCGCGAGCAATTCGGGGTGCACGCGGACGACCAAAAGCTCCTCATAATACGACCGGTTGAAAATGCCGATCCTGCCGCGTTCAGGTACCGAGCGCGATGTGCGCCACATAAAATCGTGTTCCAATTCCTCGCTGGACGGCGCTTTGAACGAATCCACCTGGCAGCCCTGGGGGTTCACACCCGACATCACGTGCTTGATGGTGCTGTCTTTTCCCGCGGCGTCCATCGCCTGCAATACCAGGAGAAGCGCCCAGCGGTTCTGAGCATATAGTTTTCCCTGCAATTCGGTGAGACGCACGATACCACGCTCCAGCGTCTTTTGAGCGTTCTCCTTGGACCTCAAGCCGAGCGTCTCGGCCGGATCGAAACCCTTGAGCCGGAAATTCGAGCCGTCCCCAATCAGAAAGGGCTTCACAAATTCGCGTATCTTCATGATGGCCCGTGTCCCTCCTGCTGGATTTTGCCCTGCGTTTTACTTCTGTTTTCCGGGGAGCCGGACAACGATGCCGTCGAGCTCTTCCGTCATTCGAATCTGGCAACTGAGCCTGCTGTTCGGTTGAGGGCCTTCCGCCGCGATACTCAGCATGAACTTCTCATTCTCCTTTGCAGGTGGAATGCGACTCAAAAACGAAACGTCCAAATAAACGTGGCAGGTGGCGCACATCGTATTCCCCCCGCATTCGCCCAGAATCCCCTCGATCCGGTGATTCAATGCCGCCTGCATCACGGACATCCCGGACGGCACATCAATTTGCCGTGAAGCTCCGCTTGCTGAAACGTACGTCACGCTGGGCATCAGAAACCCCCTCGAATACGATCTGCAGCAAACGAATTCTAGTGTAAATGCCGCGGGTGAATCCTGTCGAGTGTTCCGAATTGCTCCAACTTGTTTTGTGGGGCCGTGACAGTGTTCGTGCCAGGTACAGGAAACGGACAGGTTGCCGATAGTACTAATTAGCTGGCCCGAGCCCCCTACCGATTTTGTCCCTCAGTACAGCTACGTTTGCGTCACGAGAAGGACTACCGTTTGCCTTCGAATAATCGCCACCCGGGGCGAGAATGCCACATTCGCTTTCAAGGGCATTTCTTCTTTTCAAGCGAGAGATTTCAAGATGCGGATCGGCGAACCAGAAACTTCGAACTTTGATTGAACACAAATTGGGGGACCGTGATTTCGATCTTTTCGACGCCGGTCCCGGAAAAGAGGCGCAACAGGATTTTACAAACCGAGTCTTAGACGTCGATTGCAACACCCCAGCTCGCAATTAAAAGGGAGAAACTCATGAAATTAAAGTTTAAAGCATGGCCGAAATTTCCGGCACACCCAGCTGCGAGCTCCGACCGGAATTCAAAGCGAATGTTTTTGCTGCGTGGTTTGTCGTTGACTGCTCTCCTGCTCACCACCGTCTTCGTGCTGCAAGGGCAAAACAGGGCGCACGACCCGGGGCCGCGAACAGGAGCGCCCGGCGCGGGAAACTTTATTGCCGGGCTCAACGCTTCGCAGCAAGCTTATTTCCAGGACGGGCAGATCAGGTTCCAGGAAGTGGAGAGCGTCCAAAACGGCGCCAACAACGGCCTCGGACCGACCTTTAATTCCAATTCCTGCTCGAGTTGCCACGCCCAACCGGGAATTGGGGGCACAAGTCCGGCGGTGAACCCCCAAATGGCAGTCGCAAATCTGGACGGCGCGACCAACTCAATCCCGCCGTTTATTACCTTGAACGGCCCGGTGCGGGAAGCGCGTTTCAAGTTTGTGACCGACGCTAGCGGAAGGGTCTCCGGTACTCCTGATGGCGGGGTGCACGGCGTCTTCACTATCGCGGGACGAAGCGATGCGGGAAATTGCCGGATGGCGCAGCCGAACTTCGAACGCATGATGAACGAAAACAACCTTTCTTTTCGAATCCCAACACCCGTTTTCGGTGGCGGGTTGGTCGAAAGCATCAGCGAAGACACGATCATCGCTAATCAATTCGCGAACGGCACTCTGAAAGAGGCCCTCGGCGTCGCTGGAGTGCCCAATCGTAGCGGGAACGACGGCTCGATCACGCGTTTCGGCTGGAAGGCACAGAACAAATCCCTGATGATGTTCGCGGGAGAAGCGTACAACGTGGAAATGGGCATCACCAACGAAGTTTTCCCGAACGAGCGTGGATATCCATCGAGCCCGATTCCGCCAAGTTGCTTGCTCAACCCGACTCCTGAGGACACCACGAATTTCGACGTGACCTCCACGGTGGCGGGTCCAAGCGACGTCGTGGCATTCTCGGACTTCATGCGCTTTCTCGATCAGCCCCAGCCGTCCTGCACGGGTTCTAGTTGCTCGCAAGCAATCCAGAATGGCAGGAATGTTTTTATCAATGTTTCAAAGTGCTCCGTTTGCCACACGCCCAGCATGACCACGGGCTCGTCGTACGTGGCGGCGCTCAGCAATGTGCAAGCAAATTTGTTCTCGGATTTGCTGGTGCACCACATGGGGTCGGGCCTGGCCGATGGAATTTCACAGGGAGGCGCGGGTCCGGATCAATTTCGCACGGCGCCGCTTTGGGGACTTGGGCAGAGGTTGTTCTTCCTGCATGACGGCAGAACTTCCGATCTGATGCAAGCCATCGAGGAGCACGCCAGCCCAGGTTCGGAAGCCAACTCGGTGATTCGAATCTTCAACGGTCTGTCAGAAACGCAGAAGCAGGACTTGCTGGACTTTCTGCGTTCGCTCTAGCACGGCCTTAGGCTGGCATGCCGGAAAGCACTCGTTCCGGCATGCCAGCCACTCAGGTGCGCGAGCCTGGCCAGAAACGAGCTAGGCAGTTCCCCAAACTTCCCGCGCGGTGCTCACCACCAACTCGAGTTTGCTCCATTGCTCGTCCATGGTCAGCAGATTTCCGGCGGCCACGGAAGCGAAACCGCATTGCGGACTGAGCGCAAGATTCTCCAGCGCAACGAACCTGGCAGCTTCGTCGATGCGCCGCCGAATCTCGCTCTGCGATTCCAGTTTCGGTTCCTTCGTGGTGGCCAGGCCGAGCACCACGCTTTTCCCTTTGGGAACCCGGCGCAGCGGCTCGAATCCGCCGGAGCGCTCGGTGTCATACTCGAGAAGAAAACGATCCACTTGCAGCAGGCCAAAGAGTTTTTCCGCGATGGCGTCGTAGCCGCCCTCCGTGTACCACCGGCTTCGGCTGTTGCCGCGGCAAACGTGCAAAGCAAGGATAACGCCGCCGCGCGGGACGTCGCGAATCGCGGCGTTGTCGCCGCTGATGGCGTTCTCCAATTCCGTTTCCGGGTCCAGGCCCGCTTGCCGCATGCGCGCCTGCTGCCGCGAATCGAGATAATGGGAATAATAAGGCGCGTCGAATTGAATGTACTGAACGCCCTCAGAGATCAGCCACTGCACTTCATCGCGAACGATTTCCACGAGATCTTTGAGCAGGTCCGCGTGCGCCGGATAGAATTTATCGGTTACGCCGGCCTTATAGCTCGCCAGCATAAAATTGGATGGCGCGGGCAGCGTAACTTTGAACGGCGCTCCCGCGTGCCGCTTCAAAAAGGGAACTTCGTGACCGGTCATCTTTCGGACCTTCCGGAGTTTCGCGCCAGCGGCGTGCGCTGTGCTTCCTTCCACGCCTCCGCCAGGCCCTTTCCATTCCAGAGGGACGCGTTCGGACACGAAGCCTTCGACCGCGTCGGCCATGTCCGTGAGCCAGGAACCGCGCCGGAGTTCTCCGTCAGTCACGACATGCAGTCCCAAGTCGCTTTGCTTTGCGAGAATCTGAAGAATCGCGCGGTCCTCCGCCGCGCGGAGTTTTTCCAAGGGAAGCGCGCCTGCCGCGTGTGCCGCGCGCGCCTCGAGCAACTCCGGCGGACGAAGCAGGCTGCCAACGTGTTCAGCACGAATCGATTGTGACATGGCGAATTATTCCTTCGCTGGACTGAACAGCGATTTTTTCTCGATTGTTTTGAAAGCAGGGGAACAGTATCGGATGGCCAATGCGAACGTCAAGCGGAGGGGCTCTTCACGAGCGGGTCAGTTCGATTTGGGCGCGCCCTGCGCGCCGTGACGGGGGCGCGGCGTCCGTAGGGACCTGTCAGTCGAGCTTTCGCGCTAACTCTTCCAGCCAGACATCCAGCGTGGAGCGTTGCTGGGCCGTCAATTCTCCGAACACCACGCCCATGCCGAATCCGGCATGCGTATAGATAACCGTGCCGGAAAACTCGCACTTGCTGCAGCCATAGCGAACGCGAATGTGCACATCCGTGCCCTTAGGAAGGGGGTTAATCGAATCGATATAACAGCCGCGCGCGCTTAATTCCGAAACACGCGCGCAGTCCTTCATCCCATCGATTTCCGCTTCGGCAATAAATGCAAAGCGCGGAGTCGATCGAGCCACCGTAAAGGATGTGTCGCTCATGGTTTTTTCCAGCTCCGATGACGATTGGACGATTGGACCCAGGACCCATTCCACTCATTGTACGCAGCGGGCGGGCGGCGCGCCGAAAGGCCTGCGAACGAGTGCGAAAGAGCCAGCTGGCCGGTGGTACAGGTGTTCATGCACGCGAGTGCAGCCGGTGTCCGGCGAGATGCTGCCGCGACAGAATTGTCCGGGAAGGATTGGTTCCCGGTTGGAAGGCGAACTTACGGGCAGCTTCTCCGGGACGTTGAGGTTTGAGAGGGCGCGGCTCGCGTGCTAACATTCCCGTCGCTGAACGTCATTAACCCGACAGGAGTGAAATATGAAATCCATTGTTAGTGTTTTGGCCTGCGCCGCCATGCTGTCGTTCGCCGCGGGCGTGCGCGCTCAGATGGACCGCCCCGTGCAGACCTTCGACACGTCCAAGGGGCCGGTGAAAATTACGCCCGTGTACCACGCGTCGCTGGAGATCGAAGCGGGGGGAAAGTTCATCATCATCGATCCGGCCAAGCCGGCAAATTTCAGCGGCCTCCCGCAGGCCGACCTGATTTTAATCACGGATATCCATGGCGATCACCTGGATCCGGAGCTGATCAAGGCCGAGAGCAAGCCGGACACAGAGATTATCGCGCCCGCCGCGGTCGCCAAGACCGTAACGACCGCCAAGGTCATCGGCAACGGAGAAAAGACAACCTGGGGCGATTGGAAGATCGAAGCCATTCCCATGTACAACACGACGCCGACGCGCGGCCCCAAGCCGGGCATGGTGTATCACGAAAAGGGACGCGGCAACGGCTATGTGCTCACTTACGGTGGCAAGCGATTCTACTTTTCGGGTGACACCGAAGGCATTCCGGAGATGCGCGCGCTCAAAAATATCGACGTCGCGTTCATTTGCATGAATTTGCCCTACACCATGACGCCGGCAGAAGCCGCCGACGCGGTCAAGGCGTTTCATCCCAAGGTCGCCATCCCGTATCACTATAAGGGGCAGGATACGACCATCTTCAAGAAAGACCTGGAAGGCACGGGAATCGACGTACGTTTGCTGAACTGGTACCCGGACAACAAGGCCAGCTAGTTTCGGTAGGACGGGCTTCAGCCTGTCAGGTTTAGACGCAACTGCAGCACAAACCTAAGCCAGACAAGCTGAAGCCGTCCTGCTGCGTTATGATTTTTTGGCGGGCGGGATCTCCGCGGGCTTCAATCCGGTTGCCGCGTTTTGAATATCATCCACCGCTTTGGAGTCCAGCTCAAAAAGCGCCGCCCCATCCGCTCTCTTCGCCAGGTACTCGCTTCCGCTCTTGGCAATATCCACTTTTTCAACGCGCTTGCCGTCATTGGACGTCACCACCAGGGCAATGTTCGGGCTGGAGAATCCAGAGGTGGCAAATTTCGTGGCCGTCAGCGTGCGAATCGAGCGGAGGAATTCTTCGACGCTTACGGGATCCATCTTTTTTCCGTCCGACCACCAGTCCTCGCCGCTACGCGTCAGGAAATACCCTTTTCCGCCTTCATGCATTTCCACCTTGTCGGGATCCTGTTCGGCGAAATCGAAAACTCGTTTCTCGCGAAAATCCTCGGCGTCTTTGTCGACCGCGTCGCCGAGCTCGGCCGGAACCTTATACACGCCGTTCATCGCGCTCGTTTTTGCGTAGTAGCCGCCGCTAGTCTTACGAATTTGTAGCTCCTGCGAGCCTGACGCGTCGGTGCCCTTCAGGGTCGCGATCGGTGTGCCGGAGGCGTACAGGGCAGCGGCCTTCTTGATGTCCGCTTCGGGAGTGCTGGGATCCATGGTCGCGGTGCGCAGCTTTTCGATTATCGTTTCCATTTTGGAGGTGTCCCCGCGCAAATTCGCGGGACTCTTGACGGTCCAGTGCCCGTCTTCCGAGGCAAACGTCAAATGTAATTTCGAGCCGTTGATCTGCATGCTGGTGAGCTTGTCAAAATCGACGGGCATGAGGCGCTTGTCGCGCAGGTCGTTCAAGCCCTTATCCAGATTGGTTTTTGTATTCTTGGGGACGGAATAGACTTTGGGATCGCCGGAAACCATGACGTAGGCCGAATCGCCCGTAGGAGTTTCGTCTCCCACCAAAACCGTCTGCGTCTTGCCGTCTTTTTCGGTGGCGGAGATTTGAGCGTCGGGATCGGCCAGCCCGAATTGTTTCAGATCGGTGGGCTTATCCGCGATTAGGGTCGCGCCGTCCATGCGGTGACAAATTGTAGAGAAGGGACGAAACCGAATCCTGATCGGCAACCAGAGGTTTCGGCGAAGTGATTTTCCAGTTGGAGGCGCCGGCGCGGTCCAGGACAACATCATCGCCGCCCTTTTTCTTGACTTCCAGTTTGGAAACGTCGCCCTGATTGAGCGAAATCACTTTGATGTTCGAGGAACTGGGGCTGGCGCTGACGCTGTCCGTCGCCGGTTTTCGATGGTTGGACCAATAAAGCGTCGCGGCCAGCGCCGCCATGACCACGGTCGCAACGAGAAGCTGTCGCATCTTTACCATATGATTTTTCTCGCGTAAATGAAATTGAACCCGGAGCCGCTGCTACCTCCGCCGCCACCACACGGAGAGGCCCGCAAGCAGGAGCGCTCCCGGCAGCAGAAACTGGCTGCTGAGGCGGACCCAATTGAATTGCGCCCCGGTCATGTTGACTTTGCGGTCCTCCGGCGGTTTCGGCCGGATGGAGATCAAGTCTTCATCCGAGGAAAGCCAGTTCATCGCGTTCATGGCCAGATCGCTGTTGCCGTTAAACGAGATGAAGGAATTCGCAGCCCAGGAAGAACTGCCGACCACCACGAAGCGTCCCTCGGAATTTTCCTTGCCGGTGTTGTAGCGTGCCCGCGGCGGCGATCGTCATCGGGCCCTTCTTGTTGCTGGGGTCGTTGGGATTGACGTTGGGCGTGTCCATTTTGTCAGTCGCCAGGCTTGAATCCGAAGATTCAAACAGCTTCTGCACGGTGGTCTTGTCCGTGTTCTTGACGGTCAGGGAACGCGCCAGCGGAAATCCCGTGGCCGTGCCCTTCATTTCATTCACGATCGGCTGCGGATCGTAGGTGGAGACCAGCGCGACCTCGGCCCCACGCCGATAACTGACCGACCGGACTCAGGTCCAGCACCAGGTCCTTGTCGACGGTGACGCCCCAGCTTTGCAGGAGATTGTCCAGCGCAGTCGTTATCCGCCGTGGCTCGCCCGATTTTCAGCGGAGGATCGAGCAAGAACAGGGCGCGCCCGCCGCCTTCCACATATTTCTTGATGGCGTCAACTTCGGGCTGCTGGTAGTCGTTCTTGGGGCCGCCGACCACCACTACGGTGCAGTCGGCCGGCACTTCGGCCTTTTCGAGCAGGTTGATGGACTTGGCCGTGTATTCGTCCTTGCCCAATACATCCTTGAAGTGCGAAAAACCCGTGGCGATCGGCGTCGTCAATCTGGTGTTCGCCGCTGCCGGTGACAAAGCAGACAGTGCGCGTGTTGGTCTTCAGGTCGCGGATGATGGCGCCGGTAATGTCCTCTTCGGTCATGTTCTTGGCTTCGTCTTTTCTGGCGCCGATTTGAACGACCGTGGTGCCGTACTTGGTGACTGCCCGCGGCGCGCGCAGCCTGCGGGATTCTTGTCCGGATCGACGTAATCGAGGTGGACCTTGGGAGAAAGCGTCGCGTAGCGGTCGAGCAGATCCTTGGCCTGTCTGGAAAGCGCTGGTCTTGTCGTAATAGGTGATGGTCGCGGGCTGCGTCAGCCCCTTCACGATCTTGGCGGTCTGGTCGGAGAGGCTATAGCGCTTGTTCGAAGTCGAGTCGTAGGACTTGTTGTAGCGGTCGGCAAGAACGTTGGCGACCGAAACGATGGCAAAGGACCACGAGGATATAGACTGTGACGTACGCCGCGTACTTGGTTTGTCTTGCTTTGATCCACCGGCGATTCACTTACGACCTCCACCGCAGGGATTCCATCGAGCGCGCGGTAAAAAACAATCCCAGAAAAATCACCGTCACGTCGAAAATGACGTCCTTCGAATCCATCACGCCCTTGGCGAACGAATCGAAATGAGTGATCACGCGACATGTAGGAGAGCACCTGCGCCCAGGTGGCACTTTCATACTCGCTGACCCAGCCCAGCACCCACAGCAGCAGGCAGACGCCGAACGTCACGGCGCCGGCGATGATCTGATTTTTCGTCAACGTGGAAATAAATGTGCCGATGGCCAGCAACCCTCCGGCCTGCAGCAGCAGGCCCAGATATCCGATGGCCATGGGCTTCCAGTCGGGATTGCCGTATCGGAAGAGGAACAGAATATCCAGAACCGTCGAGAGCAACATCAGCCCGTACATCACGACGGCGGCCAGCCATTTTCCGAGGATCACCTCGGTCGCTGATCGGCGAAGTTGCCAGCAGTTCGATCGTGCCGGTGCGCTTTTCCTCGGCAAACAGGCGCATGGTAATCAAGGGAATGAAGAAAAGCCCGATCACGCTGATGTTGGCGAGCAGCGGCCGAATGATCTGCTCGTTGATGTTCATCGGAAATTGTTCGCCCTCCATCTGCGCTTCCATGGCCATGTTCACGAAATAGCCCAGAGAGTTCCAGAAAAAGAAGCCGAAGATCACGGCGAACATGACCAGCAGGATGTAGGCGATCGGAGAAACGAAATAGCTGCGCAGTTCCTTGCGGCAGATGATCCAGATGTTTCTCATTCATTTCGCTCTCCCGTGCCGCCACGGCTTCGATTTCCGCCGGCGCTTCCGTTCCGGTCAGCTGCAGGAAAATTTCTTCCAGGCTCATCGCGGCGGCGCGAAGTTCATTCAAATCCCAGCCGGATTCGACGACGGCGCGCGCCACGTCGCCGCGAATGGACCGCGCTACTTGCTGGCTCTCCACTTCGAAGATGGCGCGCTTCTGCCCGTCGGCCTTGGAAATCACGCGGCTCACGCCGGCCACCTGTTCGAGCTTGCGCTGCACCGCCGCGGGATCGAGGCTGCCGTTGCGGCCGGCGACTTCGACCAGCACGGATTCGCCCGAACGCGCGCGGTGCTGCAGATTGCTCACCGAATCGGTGGCCACGATCTTGCCCTTGTTGATGATGATGACTTGCTCGCAGGTCTGGCTGACTTCGGGAAGAATGTGCGTGCTCAGAATGATGGTGTGATCGCCGGCCAGGCTCTTGATCAGGTCGCGCGTCTCGTTGATCTGCTTGGGATCGAGGCCGGCGGTGGGCTCGTCCAGAATCAGCACGTCGGGATTGTGAATGATGGCCTGCGCCAGACCGACGCGCTGGCGATAACCTTTGGAAAGCTTGCCGATCAGTCTTGTTTCGGACGTCGGCGACGGCGCAGCGCTCGAGACATAATCCACGCGAGAGCGCAAGTCTCGGATCCGGCAAGGCCCTTGAGCTGGCCGACGAAGGCCAGGTATTCGGCGATGCGCATTTCGGGATAAACCGGCGGAGTTTCCGGCAGATAGCCGATGCGCTTCTTCACTTCCAGCGGCTGCTCGAGAATGTCAAAGCCCGCCACGGTGGCCGCGCCGCCGGTGGGCGTCAGGAAGCAAGTGAGCATGCGCATGGTGGTCGTTTTACCGGCGCCGTTAGGCCCCAGAAATCCGACAATTTGGCCCTTCTGAACTTCGAAGGAGATGTGGTCGACGGCGGTATTGCGAGCGTACCTTTTGGTAAGTCCATTGACTGTAATCATAGGGATTCTCTTTGAAACAGACGCATACGGGATCGAGATGGTTCCACAGTCGCAGATTTACTTTGCGAAGAACAATCTTATGAACCTTGCTCTTCCATGTCAATCCTCAGGATACGCCGCCCGTCGCATATTTTGAGCAGAGACAGACGGGGCAATTCCGTCCGGGTGCTTACTATTTCAAGATGCGTTTACGTTTCTTCGCGATAGTCGCGAGCTGAGCGCCCGCTCACACCGGCACTCCCTCTTTATGACGCATGGCCGCGAAAAAAGGAAAGCAACTATTTTTCAGATTTGACAGAAAAAATCCGGCCTTCTTTGCATGGAAATCACTCCAGATTCGGTTCCAAGCAATCAGTTGCCCAAGCGGGGCCTTGCCAATGCTGGCGTTTGTTTTTCCGAAATTCCCGTGAGGGACGAAGGGTGCGCCAGCTGAGGCCACCGGGTGCGCGAGCGAAGGCGGATTGCCATGCTGGACGGGCCATAATTCAGGAGGCGAACGATCCTACGATTACCTGCGCTCCCTGCGAGAAAATTCACGGCGGGCTAAAAGTTTAGCCCGCCGCGAACTTGCCTGATCGGTGCGACGACGTTAGGACACTAGACGGCAAGCTTGGTGGTCTTGCCAGCCAGGACGTCAATTTTTTGCTGGAAAATTGTCTGGCCGGACGGCGAGCGGAGCTCGATGTTATGAGTGCCTGGGTGCAGGGAGAAGGTTTTCAGCTGCCCCACCGTGCCCGCGTATCCGTCGTCAACGTACACGCTGGCGTCCTTCATCTTGGTATCGATCTTGACCTTGCCGGTGTTCGGTCCATGCTCATAATAATAGTAGGGCCCCGCGTACGCAGGTCCATACCAACCGTAATAGGCTGGTCCGTAAAAGCCCGGGCCAACACCGATGAATATACCGGGACGCGCGGAAGCAGCCGGCACAAAAATCGCCAAAGCCAGAATAGTCATCGCGGCGTATTTCCAATATCGAGTCATCTTTGATCTCCCTTTCATCAATTCCTGTTCCTCGTTTTCAGTACATTCGACACCTGATCATGCATGGCCGATGCCAAGTTCGTCCCGCAGAGTGATTAATTTGATAAGCGATGTGAAATCAATGAGTTATCCATTTGCCGCAAAGCGCCTGGCCATCCGGTTTTGCACGCCAACCGGTGGAATTCGCGCACAGGGTGGTGGTTTTCAGCCCGGCTTGGGACGCAGATTCGTTCGTTTTTGTTTTGGTGCAAGCTGGCGTGGATTCGCAATTTGGCATCTTACATGGAGAAATCTGGCTGGGGCGGCCCGGCCTGGGATGGGATCCAACCGATGAAGCTTCGACTGCTGCCTGCAATGGGAATCATGGCCATTGCCCTTGGCGCCGGCCAATGCGCGCGGGCTTCCTTGGGCGGGGATATGGCCTCTGTGCGCGACGACCAGGCGAAGATGCAGGGCACTCTACAGACAACCAGCGGGGAATCCTATGATGTGCATGAAATCCAGGCGCCCAACGGAGTGGTGGTCAGGGAATATGCCTCGCGCGCGGGAAATGTTTTCGGCGTCGCCTGGAGCGGGCGCACTCATCCCGACCTTCGGCAGGTACTCGGTTCAAATTATGCCCTGTTCGTTCGCGCCGTCCAGGCCCAGCGCGCCCAGCGCCATGGCCATGGCCCGCTCTTGATCCAGGAGCCCGGCTTGGTTGTGCAAACGGGCGGACACATGCGTTCGCTGCGCGGACGAGCCTACCTTCCGCAAGCTATGCCGGCATCAGTTCGACCCGAGGACATTCGATGATAGCGCGGCCCTCACGATCATTTTTCTTTCTCTCCTTGCCTCTGATTTACCTTTTGGCGTTTGGATGTGGGGGATCTCCCGCCACTTCTGAGTCCGTGCAGTCCTCCACGCCTACGACCCCGACCGCGGTATCAAACGTGCAGACCATCACGGTTAATACCGGTCCTGGCGCCGCGACTGGCCCCGACCTATTATCGATGGCGCTTTCACCAGCGTGACCGTGTGCGCCCCGGGCAGCTTCACCAACTGCCAGACGATTAACGGAATTCTGGTTGATACCGGATTCCTCCGGCCTGAGAATTTTGTCCTCAGCACTTACGGTTTCACTGCCACAGCAGACGATCCAGCGGCAATGCGGTCGCCGAATGTGCCGTGTTCGAGGACGGCATTACCTGGGGGCCGGTGCAAACAGCCGATGTGGAAATCGCTGGGGAAAAGGCAAGTTCATTCCGCTTCAAGTGATTGGATCACCGAGTTTTCCGACCATTCCCGCCGACTGCAGCGACCAAGGCGTACCTGAAAACGATCTGGCATACTCTGGGGGCTAATGGCCTGCTTGGATTGGGGCAATCGATTCAGGATTGTGGGCGCCTGTGCGTAAAGCGGGCCGCGAGCGCGGGAGCCTACTATCTTGTCCGTCCTCAGGTTGCACGGACGCCACAGAGAGCCTCGCGCAACAGGTGCAAAACCCAGTGGCCTCTTTCGCAACGGATAATAATGGAGTGATCATTAAGCTGCCGGTCGTTTCAGCTCCCGAAGCTAGCCTCAGCGGTTCTCTTATTTTTGGGATTGGCACACAGTCGAATAATGGCCTGGGAGGAGCAACAGTTTTTGGGACTGATCCGTATGGCGATTTCAACACCACGTACAATAATAATGTGTATCCGAGCTTTATGGATAGCGGCTCGAACGGGATCTATTTTCTCAACTCATCCGCCACAGCTCTGCCTGTTTGTAACGATATAAATTTTCTGTATTGCCCTTCCTCGACACAAACATTCTCCGTGCTGAACGTGGCTGAGGCGGGGACGAATGGGGCGAATGGCACAACCAGTTTCACCGTGGGCAATGCGGATATTTTGTTAAGCAATGCAACAATGCCGCGATCAACAGCCTGGCCGGCCCCAACCCGGGCACGTTCGATTTCGGACTGCCGTTCTTTTTTGGCCGCAACGTTTATGTGGCTATAGAGGGAAAAAGCACGCCAGGAGGCACCGGCCCATACTCGGCCTACTGACAATTGGGACGCTTCTCCGCTTCCCGGCTACACATGACGGAATGGTTCCTCCTCAATGCTTTCGCGGGACGGCTCTTTGCCGTCGCGTTCCAACGATTTGGTGACCAGCTCCTTCGAATTAAGACCAACCGCGATCACCAGGGCAAGCACAATGCCGCCAAAGAGAATTCCGAAGGCGAGTTTAACGATGCCGGGAGCAATCTCAAGGTGTTCCAGAGCCATGGCCACGGCCAGGACCATCACCAGCCACTTGACTCCAAGGCTTAACAAGCGGGCATACTGCAGGTTCAAGTTGACGGCTCCGATTAATACGCTTCGCGCCAGAAAGCGAGCCACCAGATTGCCTACTAACAACACCAAGATTGCCGCGACTACATTAGGGATGTAGGCGAAGACGCTGCGCACAAGCAGGGAAGTCGATTCGGCATCGAAGGCCGCTATTCCGATCAGAAATCCGGTAATGATCACCAGAAAGGCGACCGTCCGGGAAACCAGGCGCGTGGGGCTGTTCATTGGCGACCATTCGGCGATGGACGCGAAGCCCCAACCGGTCAAGCGATCGTCGAAGCGGATGCTGGCGAGCAACCGGCGCACCACGATCGCGAGGATCCAAGCCAGCACAAAGGAGACCAGCAGCGCCACGACCAGGGCCACGACTCCTGGCAGCAGATGCGCGAGTTCGGTGAGGAACTTCGTTGTCGACTGATCCAGTGCCTGCTTTACTTGTTCCCACATACAGAACCTCCGTTTCAAAAGACTACGGATTGAACCGGTCCGGCCACCGCCAACGAGAGATCAAGTAGGGCTTGGCGGCTTCGTAGGCCAGCGACAGCCGTTCGATGCGCTGCTCGATTGCCGCCGGCCCGGCGGCCTGTAATTCCCGCGCGTAAGAAACGACCCATGCCAGGTACAGCGGCGTCATCGACCGCAGCAGGTGATCGCGATTGATTGTTCGCAGCCGATGCGCCAGGGCGAAGTCATAAACGATTCGCGCCCACAATTCATCGGGCATCGTGACGTGCTCTGGCGCCAGGCGGGAGAGCTTGCGAAGTTCGAACAAAGTGGCGGGCGGAAGCACCAGGCTCCAAATCTCCTGCAGGTCACGTACGCCCAACTGGAAGGTTTCCACCATGCGATTCAGATCCATGCTGCCAGTGTCTTCGGACGGCACCACGGAATCTCCGCGCACAGGCACAGGAACCGAGCCGCGGGTTCTTTGCCAGCAAGCCGCGCTGCGCTCCATCTCCACGAACACCGATCCGAGGACCTGGGCGACGAGGGAGCTCATGTTCACCCAATCGGTTGGGGGATAGCGGCGCGCGCTAAGACGCACCTGGGAAATTTGCAGGTTCTCGCAGACAGCGATGGGCGCAAGCGAGGCCAGAGGATGAATTTGGCTCGCTCCGCCGTTCGTGTTGCGCGTGGTTCGCAGTAACTTCTGTGCGAGCCGCAGCGAAACGCCGACGTCCGGGCCAAGAGGATTGTGAATTCTCTTTCCGTATAAACTTCGCGTGAGCGGATAGACGATGCTGCTGTTCAGCAACCCTGTATATCTTCGCGGCTCGTAGTAGGGGACTACCAGATCCGGATCCGATTCGAGCAGTGGCTGCATAAATTCGCAGATCCATTGCGGCGCCGCGGTTTCCGTCTCGGATGCGACCAGACAGCAAGCCCGGGCTCCCAGCCTTTCGGTGGCAGCGAAAAGAGATTGGCACGCCGCGGATATGCTCTGCATCGGGCCGGTGGGATCCGCTCCCAATCCGGACCAGGACACCAAGGACACGGGCGAGTTCTCTTCAACGATGCGCGGACCGGCCGCGGCGGGGGCCGGGCCGGCGGAATCGGGCTGCAGGACCACGATGCGCGGGGTTCCGGGCAGATGTTCGAGCCTGTCGCACAGCTCCACGATTGAGTCGCCGTCCAGATCGGCCAGCAGGCCCACCACGAGATCAGCGCTCTCGATCGGCGCGATCTTTTCCGGCGTTTGTTGCGGGATGGAATCCACTTCCACTATTTAGCCCTCGATCCGTTCGGTTCGCTCCATTATTGATCCGGCCTGTGCCGGGAGCGGCAACGATTCAAAGCGGGAGCGACATCATTCCCAACATTGGGATGCGCATCCATCCGGGCCGGCTGTTCAATTCATAGAGTATTTCATAGAGCGCCTTGTCCAGCAGAAAGACGTCCAGCAATTTGCGAAAGTTGGCGCTATTCGAGGGCAGAAAGTTCGCGCCGTTGGCGGTCTCCCGATAAGCCCGCAAGAATTCCGCCGCGACGCGGCGCTCCCAAAGCTGCGCCCAGGGTTCCAGGCGAGCCAAGTCCTCGGAGTGCCGGGTGGTGTAATTGATCAGCGTTCCGTAGGCAGCATAACTGAAAGACCGCAGCATTCCGGCCACATCCTTCAGCGGGGATTGCTTGGATACGGCGGTAGGCCAGGGGGCGCGCTGGTTCGCCTTCAAAATCCAGAATCACGAAATCGGTTTTTACGCGAAGTACTTGTCCGAGGTGGTAGTCACCGTGAATTCGGATCCGCTGGGTTGGAAATCATCGAATTTCAGATTGGCCAGATAATCGAAAATCCGGCGGCGGCGGCTGAGGACCGAGGCGGCAATCTCCACGATCTCATCCGGCAGGTACGATACGCGCTCTTTCAGCACGTCGAAGACTCCGGCAGCGTGCCGGCGAACTTCCGCGAGCTGGGCCTGCAGATCCTCGGCGGTCAGGGGCTCGGGTGAGAAATGCCGGATTGTCGGTGGGCGAAGCCAAGGGCCAGGTGCAGCTCGGCGGTGCGGCGACCAAGCATGGCGGCAGAATCGAGATAAATGCCCACGTGGTCTCGCGCGAGTTGAGAAGCGGGGCGTTCGGAAAGCTCGAGCGGATCGGCAAGTTCGGCGCTCGGCGTTTTCCGGGAACTCGGCGGCGGAGCAAGTTTCGTAGTAGCGGTCGAGTTCCTCGACGGTCCACTTCCAGCCGTCGCCTTCGTTGGCGCACGAGACCTTGCAGCATCGCCAGGGTCGTCGGCTCGCCGCCCGCCGCGGACGTGTATTCGATCGAACCGGCAAACGGCGGTATGCCGTCGAAACCCGCTTGTCTCAGTGAGGTATCTGCCAATCTCGCAATCCGGATTCACGCCAGGTTCGAGGCGGCGGAACAATTTGAGGATGAAGCGGTCTCCGAAGAAAATTGAAGTGTTGCTTTGCTCGGCCGAGCCGCGCCGCACCTGCAGCGGCGCTTCGGCGGGTCCGAGTATTTCCTGAAAGGCCTTGCCCCGGGCGCCTTGAATGCGGCCGTGCCGCGCCGGCAGTTTGGCGGAGTTCTCGATCAGGGAGAAGAGTTCGGCGCACGCTTTGTCGTCAAAAATTCCATCGTGCAGCAGCCCGCCAACTCCCTTCGACAGGATGGCGGCAGATGCACTGCATTGGGCGCCGCCTTTCGCAATTCTTCGCCGACCTCTCCGAACGTCATGGCCAGCGGCAACTGATACGTTTCCGACACGCCGTCATCGAATTGCACTTCCACGAGCGCCAGGGCCGAATGCGATGCGTCCAAATCCGCCGAATCGATAATCGTGGTGGATTCGATGTGGCGAGACTTCCCCGCAAACCAGCGCTGCTTCGGCAGATACTCCGGAAGATCGAGAGTTTCCAGCCGCTCGCGGCTGGGGCCTTCGAGAAGGCTCTCCCAACCGTCGCTCACGTCAATCGGCACGTGTTCGGTAGCCGCGACGGCTGACTTCGACCGGCTTCATTTTTGCGCTGAAGCTCCAGCCAAAGGAAGCTGTAGGGCGCCAGCGTAAGCCGGTACGGCTGACGCTCGACGGCCGGAAATTCCACGTAGCCCAGCATCTCCACCGGAATCATGCCCTCCAGTTTGGAAAGGTCCAGATCGACCGGCTGGGCGAAACGAGAGAGATTGGCGACGCACAGAACCTGTTCGCCGTCATAGCGCCGCAGATAGGCCAGAATTTTGCGATTCGCCGGATTGAGAAACTCGATGGTGCCGCGCCCGAAGACGCGGAAAAGTTTGCGCAACGCGATCATGTTGCGCATCCAGTGCAGGAGCGAAGAGGTATCGCTCTGCTGCGCTTCGACGTTGATCGCTTCGTAGCCCCAGACCGGATCCATGATGACGGGGCTGTACAAGCCGGGCGGGCGTGGCCGTGGAAAAGCCGGCGTTGCGGTCGGCATTCCACTGCATGGGAGTCCGCACGCCGTTGCGGTCGCCGAGATAAATGTTGTCGCCCATGCCGATTTCGTCGCCGTAGTAGAGGATCGGAGTGCCGGGAAAGGAAAGCAGCAGGCTGTTCAGCAGCTCGATGCGCCGGCGATTGTTGTCCACCAGCGGCGCCAGGCGCCGGCGGATGCCCAGATTGATGCGCATTCGCGGATCCGCGCTGTAGGCCAGATACATGTAGTCGCGCTCGTCATCGGTCACCATTTCGAGCGTCAGTTCATCGTGATTGCGCAGGAACAGGCCCCACTGGCAGGTATCGGGAATGGCGCGGAGTTTGCGCGATGATGTCGGTGATCGGCAGGCGGTCCTCCTGGCGCAACGCCATGTAGATGCGCGGCATCAGCGGAAAATGAAAGGCCATGTGGCATTCGTCGCCATCGCCGAAATACGGACGCACGTCGGTGGGCCACTGATTGGCTTCCGCCAGGATCATGCGATTGGAATAACCCGCGTCCATTTCCCGGCGAAGCTGCTTGATGATGGCGTGCGTTTCCGGAAGATTCTCGCAACTGGTGCCGTCGCGCTCGACCAGGTAGGGAATCGCGTCCACGCGCAGCGCGTCGACGCCCATGTCCAGCCAGAAGCGCATGACCTTGACGATTTCTTCGACGACCTTGGGATTGTCATAATTCAAATCCGGCTGGTGGGAAAAAAAGCGATGCCAGTAATATTGCTTGGCCACCGGATCCCAGGTCCAGTTGGATCTTTCGGTGTCGGTGAAGATGATTCGGGCGTCCTTGTATTTCTTGTCGGTGTCGCTCCACACGTAAAAGTCGCGCTCCGGCGAGCCGGGAGGAGCTTGGCGCGCCGCTTGAAACCACGGGTGCTGGTCGGAGGTGTGATTCACCACCAGCTCGATCATCACCTGCAAGTCGCGGTCGTGAGCGGCTTCCAGAAACGTCTGGAAATCCTCCATGGTGCCGTACATCGGATGGACGTTCAGGTAAGTCGGAGATGTCGTAGCCGTCGTCTTTCAGCGGAGAAGGAAAAAACGGCAGCAGCCACAGACAAGTGACGCCCAGATCCTGCAGATAATCCAATTTCTGCAGCAAGCCCGGGAAATCGCCGATGCCATCGGCGTTGCTGTCCTTGAACGCGCGAACGTGCAGCTCATAAATAATTGCGTTCTGGTACCAGAGAGGATCCGCTGCGCTGCCCGGTCGTTTTGCCATGATGCGCTTTCTTCGCTCGCTTCATTCTGCAGCTGTGAGAATCCGGCTGGAACGCCACGACCCCGAGAGGAGGAAGCGTCATGTTCAGCGTGAACGGCCGGCCGTGAATCGGCAGCGGAATGGTTGACAGCCCGCCAAAATTTCCCTGGCCGCTGCCGCCGTACAAGGGAGCGTCGCTGTTCAAGATTTCTTTCCAGTAACCCTCCAGCGGGAACGCCCACGCGATAATTCTCTCGCACGACCGGCGTGAAATTACACACGAAAAGCATTTGGTCATCCGGCATTTCGTCCGCGGCGGAGAAAGCTGATGACGCTTCGCTGCGAGTCCTTGCAATCGACCCACTCGAAGCCCGCGGGATTCGAAATCCAATTCGTGCAGCGAAGGCTGGCCGCGGTAAAGGGTATTGAGATCCCGCACCCAGCGCTGCAGTCCCGCGTGAAGCGGATTCTTCAGCAGATGCCATTCGAGGCTGGCTTCATGATTCCACTCCGACCATTGCCCGAATTCATCGCCCATGAATAGAAGTTTCTTGCCCGGATGGCCGAACATGAAGCCGTAAAGCAGCCGCAGGTTCGCGAATTTCTGCCATTCGTCGCCGGGCATCTTCCGCAGCATGGAGCCTTTGCCGTAGACGACTTCGTCGTGCGAGAAAGGCAGGACGAAATTTTCACGTGAACGCGTAGACCAGGCTGAACGTGATCTGGTTGTGGTGATAGCTGCGAAAGACCGGGTCCTGCGACATGTAGTCCAGCATGTCGTGCATCCAGCCCATGTTCCACTTGAAGCCGAATCCGAGGCCGCCGAGGTAGGTGGGCCGCGAAACCTGCGGCCAGGCGGTCGATTCTTCCGCGATCATCATCACGTCGGGAAAAGCCTCGTAGACGTGCTCGTTCACCGCTCGCAAGAAATGAATCGCTTCGATATTTTCCTTGCCGCCATAGCGATTCGGGATCCATTGCGCCTTCGCGCCTTCCGTAGTCGAGATACAGCATCGAGGCCACCGCATCGACGCGCAGGCCGTCGACATGATACTTGTCGAACCAGAACAAGGCATTGCTGATCAGAAAATTCTGCACTTCGTTGCGGCCGTAATTGAAAACGAAAGTGTTCCAGTCCGGTTGCTCCCCCTGCCTCGGATCCGCATGCTCGTAGAGGTGCGACCCGTCGAAATAGCCGAGGCCGGCTTCATCCTTCGGAAAATGCGCGGGAACCCAATCCAGGATGACGCCGATGCCGTGCTGATGAAGATAGTCGATGAGATACATGAAATCCGCCGGCGTGCCGAACCGGCTGGTCGGAGCAAAGTAGCCGATGATCTGGTATCCCCACGAACCATCGAAGGGATGCTCCATGACGGGCAGGAACTCGACATGCGTAAAACCCGCGTCGTGGACGTAATCGGCCAGAAGCGGAGCCATCTCGCGATAGGTTAGCCAGCGGTTGCCCTCCTCGGGCACGCGCCTCCAGGAGCCGAGGTGCACCTCGTAAATGGAAATTGGAGAGTTGAGGGAATTATTTTTTGCGCGGTTCGCCATCCAGGCCTGATCCTGCCAGGAATAATCTCGCAGATCCCACACGCGAGAGGCGGTGCGAGGGCGAATTTCGGCGGCGAAACCATACGGGTCGGCCTTATCGACGTGCATACGGCCGGTCGCGGGATTCCACGTGATACTTGTAGACGGCGCCCGATCCGATGTCGGGAACGAAGCCTTCCCAAACGCCCGCCGAACTGGGCCGCATGAGGTCGGCTGCCGGATTCCACTGATTGAAGTCGCCAATCACCGAAACGCGTTCCGCGTTCGGCGCCCACACGGCAAACTGCACGCCGCGACGGCCATTTCTCTCGCTCAGGTGAGCGCCCAGCTTCTCATACGCGCGAGTATGGGTGCCTTCCGCGAGGAGATACAGATCGAATTCGCTCAAGCTCGATTGCAACACGTTACCTCCTTTCGCTCATGCGTACTCGCGACTGGGCTGATGCAGCTCCCTCTAGAGGTAATAATCAAAATCCTGTTCCGTGCGAACCCATCGGCGCACTTGCAAGATGTGCGCCGGCAAGACTTTCCGGCATGCAGTTCCACATAGTTCCTCGCCCCTTGCCACAGATAGCGGCCTTCGCCCAGCAAATCGTGGACCTCAAAGGCGTGCGTCGCGTCGAGCCCGAGCGAATCGAGATCGAGATCCACCCAGCCAGCCTGAGCGTGGAACGAATCGAGATTCACGATGACGATGATGATGTTGGAGAGATCTTCGGTCGCCTTGCTGTAACAGATCAATGAGGGATTATCCGTGCCGTGAAAGCGCAAATTGCGATCGCTTTGCAACGCCGGATTCTGTTTGCGGATCCGGTTGATCCGGGCGATGAATTCCTTCAAGCTCCAGGGCGAATCAAGATCGCGATGCTTGAGTTCGTACTTCTCCGAATTCAGGTATTCTTCGCTTCCCGGTTGGTACGGGGCGTTTTCGCACAACTCGAATGCCGGCCCGTAAATCCCGTAGCTCGCGCCCAGCGTCGCCGCCAGAATCAAGCGGATCATGAACGCCGGGCGCCCGCCGACCTGCAAAAACTCCGGCAAAATGTCGGGCGTGTTGGGCCAGAGGTTTGGCCGGAAGTATTCCCGCACTTCGGTCTGCGTAAGTTCGGTGAAATATTCCGTCAATTCCTGCTTGGTGTTGCGCCACGCGAAATAGGTGTAGGACTGCGAAAAACCGAGCTTGGCAAGCCGGTACATCACGTGAGGCCTGGTGAACGCCTCCGCCAGGAATAGCACTCGGGATACTGCTCCTTTAATCTCGCCGATCAACCATTCCCAGAAACGCAAAGGGTTTGGTGTGGGGATTATCGACGCGAAAGATGCGCACTCCCTGCTTGATCCAAAAAAGAACAACGTCCTTCAGCTCGATCCACAGCGCGCGCCATTCGGCGATTTTCAAAATCGAGCGGAAAGATGTCCTGATATTGTTTCGGCGGATTCTCGGCATACTGAATCGTGCCGTCCGGCCGCGTCCGAAACCACTCCCGATGCTCCTTGACGTAGGGATGATCCGGCGTGCACTGGAACGCAATATCCAGCGCGACTTCAAGCCCATAGCTCGTTGGCGCCGGCGACAAATTTCTTGAAATCCTCCAGCGTTCCCAGTTGCGGATGAATGGAAGTATGGCCGCCTTCTTCGGAGCCGATCGCCCAGGGGCTGCCAACATCGTCCGGCTCGTGCCGAGACGCGAATTGTTCTTTCCCTTTCGGAATGTGTGCCCGATCGGATGGATGGGCGGAAGATAGACGACGTCGAAACCCATGGAGGCGATGTAGGGAAGCCTGGCCTCGCAATCGCGGAGCGTTCCGTGCCGGCCGGGCTCGGGCGAGCATGACCTGGGAAATATTTCGTACCAGGCGGAGAATCGCGCCTTCTCCCGATCCACCACCACAGTCAATTGCTTTTCATATCGGGTGACGAGATCGCGCTCCGGATAGCGTTGAACGGCGTTGAGCAAGTTCTGCGTCAAGAGCGGAATTCGTTACCGCGACTCTTGATCTTTTTTCGTCACGCAAGCGCTGCGACGAACCGGCGGAAGAGTTCAGCGTCCGCGCCCGCGGCTCGCGCGGCCACTTCTTCAATGATCTGCGCCCCAATCAGCAGTTCGACGTCGGATGTCCTGCCCAGCGTCGATTCGCTTGATCAAATCGCGCGCGCCATGTCGCGAAACGATCGATCCAGCCTTCCACCGTATATTCGTACCGCCCCACGCTCTGGACCGGAAACTCGCCACGCCACCGGTCGTTGCCAAGCGGCATCATGGGCGAATATTGCACCGCGCCTTGTCATTTTCCCGCCAGTACAGAAAGCTGACATGCGACCTGGTCGTGGCCGTCGGCGAATACGATCGCTTCCACGACCACCGTTTCTCCAACGACGCGCTTAATCGGGAATCGGCCGCAATCGATTTGAGGCCAAACTTGCTCGATTACGACACGACGCCGTCCGTCAATTTGGTCTTCCGGCACGCGCATGCCCCCCTCTCATAGAATGCAATTAGTCGGAAGATACCTCTAGAATTATCTTCCAGTGCTGTTCTCCCTGGCATGCTAGGGCAATCGCGGGCTCGGGCGACCTCAAGGATTCGATGTATTCGCCGGCTTGTTTTCATGTACCGGTAGCGCCTTCCGCGAAGGCCCGTGCGCAACCCGCGGGACAAAGCACAAGATCTGCGGCCGCCGCCAAGGTTTCCTTCCCGTCACGTCGCCCTGGGAGAGCAAGACGCCCCGATGGTCGCACCTGCCCGGTCTGAGCTGGATCAGATCTGACTTCGGCGGTCATCCTCCAGTGAGTTCGCGGGCCGCGCTGGGTTTCCATCCCGGTGATAGCCGGAAGAGTTACTCCGGCCCGTTTCCGCGAGCGAGCAATCTGCGCGCTCCGAAAATTTGTACGGTAATTACGGTATTACGCCTTTCGTTTTCTGGGAATAGCTTATTTTTTCATGTGTATCGGAAGCGGTTTAGCGATTTTGGTAGACAAATTCAACTCTCCGGCTACCCAGGGAGATATCCCATGCGGCGTGACTATGACATTTTCGAGAAATTCCCCGATGGTTCGACCCTTTGGCGAGCCTGCGTGTCCGGGCGGTACGAGACACAACGAAAGGTGCAGGAGTTTGCGGAATTTTCTGAAAACGAATTTTTCGTGATCGACGTCCAAGCCGCAGAACTTTTGCCGGCTAGTTTCCCGCCTCGAACATCCTCGCGACTCCGCCCGAAGAGCGCCGCGGCTGTTGGGTAATCGGGTGGCGCGGATCGCACCTCCGGCGATTCGCCGCGCCTCAAGCGTGCCCCAAGCGCGGTGTCGGGATTTGCTCATGCGGGGGAACCCGCCGGTGTGAGCAGAGCAAACGGAAAATCCCCGAGCGCCTCGCGCAATTCCAGATAGCTCTCCTCATTTTCCGGGCGTGCCTCCGCCGCCAATCCCGTGAGAACATTCGTCCACGCGCGCGGCGCGCCGGGCGGCACCGCGACGCGGGTATTTTGCCAATCGATCTCGAAAGATTGCGATTGCATTCGTCCGCGCGCCAGCCAGCGCAGCGCAAGGACCAGGCACCAGTCGTCTTGCCTGCTACGCGCGAACGAAAGAATTTTTTCAGATTGTGGTCCGTCGGCGCGCAGGGCCATAAAGCGCCCCTCGGCAAAGAGCTCCGGATGCGCGCGCCGGTAATCGAGCGCCTGCTGGATCAAATACAACTTGATTCGCGAGTCACGACTCCGCGACAGGAGTCGCCGGGCAAGATCGCCGGTCGATTGCCCAATCTTTCCGCGCAAGCTCTCCAGCAATTCCCGGCGACCCGCGAAATCCACCGGCCTCCGGTTATCGGGATCCACCAGCCGCAGGTCCCACAATTCGGAGCCCTGATAGAAATCAGGCACGCCCGGACAGGTCATTTTCAAAAGGGCCTGGCTCAAGCCGTTCAACCGTCCAAAGAAAGCGATGAATTCGTGGAAAGCGAGAAAGTCATTTTGAAAATCGGAGGCTTCCGGCAACTTCAAAATCGAGGATACAAACATCTTGAGGGCTGCTTCGTGCGATTCGTTGGGCTGGGTCCACCGGGTGTGAATCATGGCTTCGCGGGTGGCTTTGACCAGATGTTCCTGAAGGCGCTCCAGCATCGAGGGAACTTCGCCGGCGTTCTCCGGCCAGATGCCCAGCAATGTTTGATAGATGAAATATTCCTCGTTACGGTCGGGCACGCTCTGGCCGTTCAGATGCATTTTGAAGGGCGCGTTCCATAGCGCCCAGGCGCTGAGCCGGGAGCGCCATTCGTCGGGAACCTCGGAGAGGACGCTGATTCGGGTGCGGACGTCTTCGCTGCGCTTGGTGTCGTGAGTTGTGGTGGAATTCATGCTGTGCGGCCAATTGGCCTGCCGGTTTTGGATGAACTGAACGAATGCGTCGGCGGAAGGCGCGCTGGACGGCCGCGGATCGCTGCCGACCTCATTCAGAGAGAGCAGCGGGTAATACGCATAGAGCGCGGTATCTTCCTGCCCTTTAGCGACGATGGGCCCGGTAAATTGCTGCCAGCGCATAACGAACGACAGCCTCGCTTCGCGCTGCTCGGGATTCACGTGCGGCTTGTCGGAAAGCAGCAGGACATCGGCGACGAAATCAAAACAAGCAGCGTTAAGATTCGGTTTGCGGACGCGGGCCCGCTTGACCGCGCAGTCGATATATCCCTTGGCTTCGGGCGGCGCATCCAGACTGCGGATGTAGGTGCGGTACACCTGCAAACACGCCGTGATCTCGACGAGCGCATCGAGCAGCGACAGGCGCGAAATCTCCCGGGCGTAGCGATCGCTTGCGGCGATCTCCGCGAGGTCGCGGCCGAGCGAGCGCATTTCCACCGCCAGCAACGAATTCATGACCAGCTTCTTTTTTTCGTAAAGAATATCGGCGAAGTCCGATTTTCGCCCGGTGAAATCATTGTAAATCTGCTCCATGGCGGCGCCATTCGGAGAGCACACGAAGAGCCCGTTCAGGTAATCGAGAAAGTCGTAACCGGTCGTTCCGCTGGCCGGCCAGCTTGATGGCAACTGCTCACCGCGAGCCAGAATCTTCTCCGCCAGGATGTAAGGTTTGCTCCCGCCGGCGGCCTCATCGCGCACCACCGTCTGCTGCAACTTATTCAGATAAGCCAGCGGATCACGCAATCCGTCAATATGGTCGATCCGCAATCCGGAGAACACATCCGGGTGCAGCCAGCGAAACACGGGCCCGTGGGTGGCCTCGAACACAATCGGGTCCTCCACTCGGATGCCCACCAGGTCTGAAATGGTAAAAAAACGGCGGTAGTTGGTCGTGTCATTCGCGGTTTGCCAGTAGGCCAGACGGTAGTTTTGCTCGTCGAGCAGCTGCCCTAAGGGTGACATGCTGCTGGGGTCTCCGGGCGTGCCGTTGAAGCGGGCTACGCTCCGCTCGATGAATACACGAACGTCGTCGCTGTTTTCGACCAGGCCACGGAGCCTTTCCCTGATGGCGTCAAACTTCAATCGCCGGTCGGCGACCGAGTCAGGGAGCGCGGGCTGGGTTTCGGAATATGCCGCCAGAGAGGACATAATTCCGGCGTATTCCTGGTACGAAGGCGAATCCTCTCCGAAGATCGATTTCAGATGTTCGCCGTTGTCCTGAAGCACTCGCCGGTAGGACCGGGGCACCACCGGGAAGATGGAGTCGCCGTATTGCAGGGAGAAGCGGCCTTCGCTGAAATGCAGCCTGATTTCCCCGGAGTCGAGCGCCTCGCCAAAGGGGCGCCCCAGAAACGGCAGGAGTATTTTGCCGTTCAGGCTGCGCGAGGCCGGATGCCAGTTGATATCGAAATAGGGCGCGTAAGCGGACGCTGCGCCGTATTCCAACACGTCCATCCACCAGGGATTTTCATGGCTGGCGGCCATATGATTCGGGACGATGTCCAGCAACAGACCCATGTTTCGCCGATGCAGCTCGTTCTGGAAACGCGAGAACTCCTCTTCGGAGCCCAGATCCGGATCGATTCGCGTGGGGTCGGTTGCGTCATATCCATGGGCGCTTCCGCGCCGGCTGCGGAGAATCGGCGAGGCATAGATGTCGGTGATGCCAAGTTCACGCAAATAATCGAGAATCGTGCAGGCGTCGGCGAAGCGAAAATCCCGGCTGAATTGCAAGCGATAGGTGGCGCACGGAATGCGGTTGGAAGGCGTCATCTCATGCCACCGTGCGACGAATGTGCAGCTGATCCTGCAGAAGACCCAGCTCGAATAGCCACCGGTCCGCGTCCGGATTGCCGTTACCGGCCCCCGGGCTGCACTCGCTGATTCTCTTGATGATCGGGCCGTAGCATATGTTCTGGACTTCCCAGAGGACCACGGAAAAAGGAAGCGACGCCGCAAGATCCAGGGATTTTCTGAGGCACTCGACGTTACGGATGTCGTCCGGTTTGGAAGCAAACTCTTCCGCCTTGCCTTCCAGACGCTTGCGCATCAAATATTCCAGCGTGGTTGTGTCCAGACCGATCCGGCTGATGCCCGCCTCTTTCACGTAATTGTGGATGGCCTCGACATTCAATTCGGGGCGCTCCAGAGCCAGGCGCAATTCACTATTCACTGCGATTTCAGCTGCGGAATGGATCGCCGGCGGCACAGGGATTTGCAAACTATTCAGGAAGCGGAGCAGGTGAGCCTGCCGTTCATAGATCTCGCGATAGGCGGCGCCGGTTGAGGTTAATGCATCGTTCAGGATCAGATTGATGATTTCTCTTTGCTTGTCGCGGAACAGGGAGCGCAGCGAAAACATGTCTTTGCCGAATTCCTCGTCGATGATGCGCATGATTTCGGTGGTGTCCGCCTTGGCAAATGCGTCCTGCAATTTCATCCACAGCGGAGCATCGGCGGCGGGGTCCGCCGGTCGCACGCCGGCGGCAATGTTCTGTTCTCCCATGTGAAGAACGGCGAAGCTGATATCCGCGCACTCGCGCGTGATCTCGGAGCAGAACCGCGCGCGGCCCGTCGCCAACCGCTGCTTACCGCCTGTTTCCAGCGAAAAGTCTTCCCGCTGGACGTTGTAGCAATAGATTCTGGTCTGATCGCCGTAGTTTTCAAAAAGCGAAGTGATGGCGTAATGGCCGGCTACCCGGTTGATATCGATAAAGGCCGGTTTCACCCACTTTTCATAAATTTGCGCGCCATCTCCGTGTTCCGGCAGATTGCTTTTGGCCGCGCGCAAACGCTCGACGAATTGCTGTTCGATGTCCCAATCCACGAACTCCTTGGCAAGTTCCGCGACGCGCCCGGCGTAGAGAATTACCTGCATCGTTTCGAGTCCGGAGAGTTCGTCAAAGAACCAACCGCAGCTGGTATACATGAGCATGGCGTGGCGCTGCATTTCCAGGAGTTTAAGCGCGGTGACTTGCTCCCGCTCGGTGAGCAGCCGCAGGGCGTGATTGGCGAAAAATTCCGAGACGTTGGCGTCGGAACGGTCCAGAACAACAGTGATATACGAATCACGGGCGCGCCAGGGATCCTTGAGTAACGCGCGCGCCTTTCCCTCGAAGACGGGCGCGACCTGTTCGCGCAGCCATTCCAGCGCGAAACGCAGCGGCGCGCGCCATTCCTGGTTCCAGCCCGGATGCCCGCCGGAGTTGCAGCCGCAGTTCGTGCGCCAGCGCTCGATACCGTGAACGCAGCTCCACGAACTATCGTCCACGATTTCGACCAAATGATCGGCGGGATGGCGCTGCAGAAACTGGCCGTAATTGGTCAATTCGGCCAGGTTATTTTCCTCGATGTATTGCAAGGCATAGGTAAGCGCCATTTCTCCGTAGCGGTGGTGATGCCCGTAGCTTTCCCCGTCGGTCGCAATGTGCACCAGCTGGGGCCAATCCCGAACGTCTGAGAAGCCGCTCATTAGTCGTTCAGCAAAACGCTGCCCGTCGTTCAGAACGCCTTCAAAAGCGACGGATTGCGAAATGGGACCGTCGTAAAAGAAAATGTTGATCTTCTTGCGGGAGGGAAGTTGCACATAATAGGCCCGGCTGGGATCGATGCGGTCTCCCGTTACGTCTTCCCAGGTTCGGCTTCCCCTGCGCCGGATGCGCCGGGCTTGCCGGGGCGCCAAAATTGTGAATTTAATTCCGTTTTCGGCCAGCACGGAAAGCGTCGCCCGGTTGACGGCCGCTTCCGGAAGCCACATTCCTTCCGGGCGCCTTCGAAAGCGGTATTCGAAATCCTGGATGCCCCACCGGACTTGGGTAACCTGGTCGCGATGATTGGCCAGGGGCAGGATCATGTGGTTGTAGGGCTGAGCGGTCGCGGAGCCACAGCCCGAGAATCGCTGCCGGCTGAGCGTGTCGGCCGAGAGGATCGCTTCGTAGACCTTGGGCGCTTTGTCAGCGATCCAGGAAAGAAGAGTGGGGCCGAAATTGAAGCTGATCCGCGAATAATTGTTCACGAGCTGAGCGATGCGCTGCTCGTTGTCCAGGATCCTGGACGCCGCGTTTGGCGCGTAGCACTCCGCGGTAATTCTCTCGTTCCAGTCATGATAGGGATAGGCCGAGTCCTGCAATTCGATGGCTTCGAGCGAGGGATTTTCGCGCGGAGGCTGGTAAAAATGCCCATGAATGCAAACGTATCGGGTGCTCATTGCTCAGAGCCTGTGTGCTCCATGACTACGAGGGACCTGGGTTCAAGTTGCAGGATGGCCGAAGTCCCGGTCTCCAGAACTTTAGGGACGCGGCTTCCGGAGCCGGACCAGGATGGATCCGCTGAATCCAGCAGGATTGTCCACCGCCCTACCGGGAGCGGAAGATCCATCGACGTAACCTCCCGGCCGAAATGGAGAATCATTAGAAGCCTTTTCAAGTTCGCCGCGCGCCGGAGCACGGTAATCGCGGTAGGGTTTTCGCTCTGCGTAACCTGGAGCTCCGCGTCGCTCCCCAGATGGAAGCGGGCTCGCAGCCGAATCAATTCGCTGTAAAAGCGAAGTAATGTGCGATGCGGTTCCTTGTCCTTTAGGGAATGGTCGAGCTTCGAGCGCTGGAATGTGGCTTGATCCTGCGGATCGGGAATTTCGCCTTGCCAACCAAACTCAGAAAATTCCTGGCGACGCCCGTTGCGCACGGCCTCCGCCAGGTCGGGATCGCCATGGCTCGTGAAATAGAGGAACGGAGAAGTCTCGCCATACTCTTCACCCATGAAGAGAAGAGGAACGAAAGGAGACAACAGAATCACGCCGGCAGCCAGCTTCAGGCCCTCGAAATCCACGAGCTTGGTCAGGCGTTCGCCAAAGGCGCGATTGCCAACCTGATCGTGGTTCTGATCGAACACCACGAAGCGCGAACTCTTTAGGCCCCGCGGCGAATTCCCGTGGCGGCGACGCCTGAATTTCGAATACTGGCCGGAATAAAACCATCCGTCTTTCAGCGTGGTGGCCAGATGATTGACCGTCCCGAAGTCCGCGTAGTAACCCTGGCTCTCTCCCGTGAGCAGCGAGTGCAGCGAGTGATGCAGGTCGTCACTCCATTGGGCTTCCAGTCCGCAACCCCCTCGATCCGCGCCGGCCAAAATCCCGGCGTCATTCAGGTCACTCTCCGCGATCACTTGAACCTTTCGGCTTAGCTGCTTTGCCGCGCGCTGGACTCCCGCATGAAGTTCGGCCAGGAAATGGTGCGCGCTGGCGTCAAAGATTCCGTGAATTGCGTCCAGCCGCAGCGCGTCGATGTGATAGCGAGCGATCCAGGAAATGGCGTTTTCGATGAAAAAGCGCCGGACATGATCGCTCCCGGCGCCGTCAAAGTTTACGGCCTGGCCCCACGGGCTGCGATGCCGGTCCGTGAAATAGGGGCCGAACTCGCCGAGATAATTGCCCTCGGGCCCGAGGTGGTTGTAGACAACGTCAAGCGCCACGGCGAGTCCGCGCTGGTGCGCGGCATTTACGAACCTGCGAAGACCCTCCGGACCGCCATAGCTGTTCTGAACCGCATACAGATATGTGCCGTCGTAGCCCCAATTCCGTGCGCCCGGAAACTGCGCAACGGGCATCAATTCGATTGTCGTGATTCCAAGCCGCTTCAGTTCGTCCAGATAAGGTATGGCGGCGTCGAACGTTCCTTCCGGTGTGTAAGTGCCGACGTGCAATTCATAAAAGACGGTTTTCTCCAGGCTGGGAGCTTCCCAATTTTCATCCGTCCACGCGAATTGGGCATCGTCCACGAGTTGTGAAGGTTTGTGAACGCCTTCGGGCTGAAATCGGGATGCGGGGTCGGGAAGTTCCCGGTGGCCGTCCAGGCGAAATAGATAGCGGGCGTCACTCTCTAGTCCGGAGACTGAGCCCGTGTGATAGCCGAATGTGTCTCTCTCGATCGGCACGAAGCGGGAATGATGGCCGAAGATGCGCACTTCGATTGTTTTCGCTTGCGGCGCCCAAACGGAGAATTGCCATTCGTTGGCGGAGCGCCGGGTGGCGCCCAGAGGAATATCCTGCGGCGCGCTTCGATCCACGCCGGGAATCCGATAGATCGAAGCTTCCATCTGCGGATGATGAAGCGCCGAAAATTCCCCGGTCATGGCCATAGATTCTAACTTATCCACCTCAGTGCGGTGCGCGCGGGGAGGAAAGTTATTGCCGGCCCTTGTCGCGCCGCTTAGCTGCCGGGCTTGAGATCTCCGGGAGATGCATTCTTTGCGGTAAGCGTTACCACTCCGTCCTTGAGATAGGCGCTGGCCGTCGAGGGATCCACTTCATTTGGCCACTTCACCCAGTGGTAGAAAAAGCGGCGCTGGGAATACTCTGGCTCGGAACCGGCCGGGGCCTCGCGCGTCTCCGCGCAGATCAACGCCCGGTCGCGCTCCATCAGCACGCTAAGCGCGTCAGGAGGCACGTTCGGCAGCGGGACGTTCACCGTCAGCCACGATCCGGACTCCCTCACTTCCAGAACCCGGGACATCAGCTCGGATTCGGCCTGCAACCAGTGGGACAGGTCGTGTCCGCTCTCGGCGCCGTGCTGCTCGTAGAGTCGGTGCGCCCGCTGGGCGATGCGAGAATGCAGGTTATTTTCAAACTCCTGGCTATTTTCCTGTTCTTTTTTGATGATCGGGATCGCTACCTCCGTCGTCTTGCGTGCCGATGTGGCTGGGCCCATGAACGCCTCCGATGAGAAAACCCTTGCGGCGTCACGTTTTCGACCCGGGCAGCGAGCGCCAGGGCCGACCGGATCGCACCTAGAACGACTTCTATAGTTAGACAGGCAAATGGACGAAACAATACAGCGGAGTTTGTATCTGGATACCGACGCGATCCCGGTCGGCGCCGGGCTCCCCAGGGCGCAGACCGTGACCCTGTTGGCCTGAGACCCTCAGTCGGTCATGTCATGGGAGGAACGCTCTGACCGTAGTTCCGTTCTCGTCGGATTGAATTTCCAGAGTGCCGCCGAGCTGCCTCAACCGCTCTCGCATTCCGCTAAATCCGACGCCGCCGTGGCCGGAGACTGCCAATTCACGTTGTTTTTCCTTGGATATGCCCTTGCCGCGGTCCAGCACCTGCAACATCAGACTATTTGCTTTCCGCTCGATCCGGATGGCCGCGCTCGAACTGCCGGAGTGCCGGTGAATGTTGGTCAGACATTCCTGAACGATGCGGAAGATAGCCAGCTCAATGTCGCCCGGCAGCCGGTCGAAATCGGCGGGGATTTCCAAATCGACTTTGATCTCGCTGCGCTCGGCGAAGCCGTCCACGTACCAGCGCAGCGCGGAGGCCAGGCCGGCCACCTCCAGCAACGGAGGATGAAGAAGATGAGAAATGGTTCGAATCTCTCCGGAAGCCTGCTGCACCAGCCGGGCATTCTCGTAAATCGCTCTCTGGGCAGCCGAATCGAGCTTATGGGCCTGAGACTGCACCACGCTGATGTTCATGGCCAGGGCGACGAGAATCTGCCCGACGCTGTCGTGCAGTTCGCGCGCCAGCCGGCGGCGTTCTTCATCTTGCATCCGCAGGAGGTGCGCGGAAAGGTCGCGAAGATTTTCGTTGGCCGTGTTGAGATCGAAAGTTCGCTCCTGAACCCGCATTTCGAGATTGTCACGCGTCTGGCTCAGCAACTGATTGGAGGCGCGCAAAGCGTTCTCCGCCTCCCGTTGCCTGGTGACGTCGCGAAACACGATCACCACGCCGACGATTTTGCCGCCGGCGTCGCGAATTGGCGCGGTGCTGTCGCTGATCGCGGTTGCTTTTCCGTCGCGGGAAATGAGCGCGGTGTGACGGGTGAGTTCCGCCGCCGAGCTTTCGCGCAAAACCTTGCTGACCGGATCGGGAGCTGGTTGGCGGGTTTCTTCGTCGACGATGTTAAATACCTTCTCGATCGGCTGGCCGATGGCCTCTTTCGACTTCCATCCGGTCATCGCTTCCGCGACAGGATTTAAAAATGTGATTCTGGAGTCAACTCCGGTGGTGATCACGCCATCGCTGATGCTCGCCAGGGTCACAAGAAAAAACTCGCGCTGCTCGGCAAGTTCCGCCGCCTTTCGTTCCAGGGCTTCCTTGGCCGCGATCAGCTCGCGCTCGGCGCGCTCCCGGGCCAGCAGAACGGCCTGGACATTTTGCAGCGCGGCCGAGCGGATCAGTTCGTCTTCGTTTTCGTCCCGGGGCATTAGCGTTTTCCTAAGATTTCTTCGGCCAGCCGAGTGCCTTGAACGCGAGCGCGAATCTTCGCGAATGCCTTTCGCGGGTCGTGGACGTGACGTCGCTGAAGGGCGAGAATCCGCAATCGTCCGTGGTGTGGAGATGGTCGAGTGGGATGAAATCGGAGGCCTCTAGGATGCGGTCGCGTTCTTCCTCTGGGGTATCCAGACGCGGGTTGGAGATGTCTCCTGCTTGGGCAATCGCCTCGATTAAGGCGGACGGCCGGGGAATGCTTCCGATCGGTTCCGTAGGGATTCCAACCGAGCTACTGTTGTGATCGCAACCCAAGGCCATAGAGGCCTCCCGACAACTGGACCGGTGAACAGCAAGAGCATCCGGGATCAACCGCCGCCACGATCGGTTCCGAAATTACGTTCCACGCCTTTAGAGATCAAGGTATCGGCCCATAAATTTTCTGTCAATATGTTATAACGCGCCGGATAAGCAGGAGGCTTCAGGCAGGACTCGTTGGCCGCGGATCGGCTTAGCTCGCGGTGCGCGGATCGCAGCCGTGTGCGGCAAGCAAAGCATCGCGAAAAATATGGCGCGCCCGGAGGGATTCGAACCCCCGACCCTCTGCTTAGAAGGCAGACGCTCTTTCCAACTGAGCTACGGGCGCATGGACCCTATCGATTCTAAATCATTTGCCACCGGCAGCAACGCCAATTTCGAGGCGCTGGCTTCCTGATCGAGGGCACAAGCGCTCAAGAAATGAAGGCCTGGGCCGCCCTGCTCCGGTCAGCGTCCACAAATCTGAGCCTTTATAAATCGCGCCAGAGCCCGGGAACCCGCATCAAAATCTTGCAAAATTCAGGCTCCCACTCCAAGCTGATCGGCGTGCCTGAACTGCCGGACATTACCGTCTACATCGGCGCCCTTGAGACGCGTATCGTGGGCCAGCCGCTCGAACGCGTTCGATTGGTTAGCCCTTTTCTGCTGCGAACCGTGAAGCCGCCCATTGCGGGCGCGGAGAGGCGCGTTGTGCGCGAATTGCGGCGAATCGGCAAGCGAATCGCCATCGGCTTGGATGGCGAGCTGTGGCTGGTGCTGCACCTGATGATTGCCGGCCGCTTGCACTGGCGGCCGCCGGGGGCGAAGCTGTCTGGCCGGCAGAATCTGGCAGCCTTTGATTTTCCCAACGGTTCTTTGGTGCTCACGGAAGCCGGCACGAAGCGGCGCGCATCGTTGCACGTGCTGGCAGGGGAGGAGGGCTTGCGCTCCGTCGATCCCGGAGGGATCGAGGTTTTCGCAAGCGATCTCGAATCCTTTCGCGCCGCACTCACGGCCGAAAACCGGACGCTGAAGAGGGCTCTGACGGATCCGCGTCTGCTTAGCGGCGTCGGCAATGCCTATTCCGACGAGATCCTGCACGCGGCGCAACTCTCGCCGATTGCGCTCACGCGCAAACTTAATCCGCAGGAGTGGGAAAGGCTTTTTTCCGCGACGCGGAATACGCTGGAATTCTGGATCGGCCGTCTGCGAGATGAAGCCGGGGCCGGCTTTCCCGAAAAAGTGACCGCGTTTCGGAATGGCATGGCGGTTCACGGGCGATTTGGAGAGCCTTGTCCAGGGTGTGGCGAGAAAATTCAGCGGATACGCTATGCGGACAACGAAACAAACTATTGCGCCCGATGCCAAACCGGCGGAAGAGTTCTCGCCGATCGCGGCTTGTCCCGGCTGCTGGGGGCAGACTGGCCGCGGACGCTCGAAGAACTTGAGGCCTTAAAGCACCGCTAGTTTGCGCGGGAGGAGCTTAGAGGCTCATCCCCGAAGCCGCGGCGGACCTGAGCCATCGCTCCATCTGATCATGTCCTACGAGGCCAGCCTGCTGCATCACTACGGAGCCACCAGCGAACACGACGAAGTTGGGTATACCGCGCACGCCGAAGCGACCTGCCAGGCGGGGATATCGTTCGGTATCGACCTTCAGCACGACGGCTTTGCCTGCCATGTCCGCGGCCGTGCGCATGACTTCCGGAGCAGCGGAGCGGCACGGACCGCACCATTCCGCCCAGAAATCCACAAGAACGGGAACGCGAGCATTTTGGACGATTTCGTCGAAAAGCGTCTCGTCAACCGCGAGAGGCTCGGCGATGGGCGGCAGGGGCGACTTGCATTTGCCGCAGTAGCCGCTGCTGGCAACGTGCTTGGCCGGGATACGGTTCTTCTGTCCGCAGTGGCCGCAGGCACGGATAAAGGGCATAACAACCTCCCGCTCGGCTGCTCGCAAGCCTAGATTTTGGCGAGTCTGAACATTGGATGCCGGTGGGAGGGACAGCGGCTCATCAACCATTCAGTTAACGAGCAAACGGAGCCCATCCGGCGACAAGAGAGCGACCCGTCTATTTACGGAGCGTTCAGGCTGCGTTTATGCCCTGTTTAGGGATGCAAGTCTACCTTGAGGCATTGCTTGGGGCGCGTTCAATGCCTCCTTACCAACCTGGCGAACAACTCGACCACTACCGCATTGAGAGCCTGGCCTCGCAAACCGCCATGTCCTGCGTCTACCGCGCCACGGACCTGCGAAACGGCCGGGAAGTGGCGATCAAGGTGCCGAGCTTTGAAGCGGAAAGCGATCCGCTTTTCCATGACCGGTTTAAACGGGAGGAGGAAATCGGGAGAAAGCTCAGTCATTCCGGAGTGATCAAGGGATTGCACGACGAAGAACGCAGCCGAATGTATATGGTCATGGAGTGGGCGGAGGGCCGAACCTGCTGGCGGTCATCAACGACCGCCTGATTAACAATCCGGTTCCGCCGCGCGAGCTCGATCCGGCCATTTCCCCGCAACTGCAGGAAATCATTTATCGCGCCCTGGAGCGGAATCCGGCCAGCCGGTATGCCAGCGCCCGCGAGTTTGCCAATGATCTGAGGAATCCCGAATCCGTGGGTGTGGCCGAACGCGTCGAGCTGCAGGACTGGAAATCGCGGCGTGCTTCGGGGCCGAAATTGATTTTGACCTATGCCATGTATGCCATGATTCCGGTGATCATCTTCTTCTTGATGCTGATCACTGCCCGGCACAAGTGAGGGCTTTTGGAATCCCAGGCCGGCACGGCCGGGCCGTGCGCGGAGTCCCGTCGAGCAAGCCATCCCTCCGCCGAACCACTAAAATCCTGAAAGCTGTGTTCTAATCTCGGAATCCATGGTCGCTTCAACGGGACCGACAAATAAGTCTGTGCCCGCCGACTCCGCGCGCCACGCGGGATACTTGCTGCTGCGCCTTTTGCTTTCGCTGGGCGTGGTCGCCGCGATCACGTTTGTGTTTTTTCGATTGATCCACGTGAACGCCACGACTGTGGGATTTTTCTATCTTGTCGCCATCCTGGTGATCGCCACGGCCGGAGGATTGATCGAAGCCACGGTGTCCTCCGTTATCGCGATGCTGTGCTTCAATTTCTTTTTTTTCCCGCCGATCGGGACTCTTCACCATCGCCGATCCCGCAAAACTGGGTGGCCCTGTTTGCCTTCTTGACTACCGCTCTTACCGCCAGTCAACTTTCGGCTCGATTGAAACGGCAAACGAAGCGAGGCGCTGAACCGGCAGCGCGAGATGGAGCGGTTGTATGCGCTCAGTCGCGCCATACTGCTCACTGATACCACGCAACCCACCGCGAAGCAAATCGCCAACCAAATCGCCAAAGCGTTTGAGTGTCCAGCAGTGGCGCTCTATGACCGCAAGACTGGCGAAGTCTATTTGGCAGACCGCGAGGCGTTCCCTGACACCAATGCGATCGAAAACAAGCTGCGTGAATCGGCAATCCAATCCAACGTGTTTCAAGAAGGGAACGAAATTCTGATAACGCCGATCCGGCTTGGAGGAGAACCCATCGGCAGTTTGGCGCTGACGCACACCTTTCTGTCTGATGCGGCGTTGCAATCCCTCTTAAACCTCGTGGCTGTGGGGCTGGAAAAGGCGCGTGCCCAGGAGGAAGTCAACCGCGCACAAGTTGCGCGCCAGAGCGAGGAGCTGAAGTCGACTCTTCTGGATGCGATCGCGCACGAATTCAAGACCCCGCTTACGTCGATCAAAGCCGTTACGACGGACTTGCTCTCGAATCCCGACGAATCGCTTTCGCAGCAACAGCGCGGATTGGTCGACCATTGCGGATGAAGGAGCGGACCGTCTGGACCGGCTGGTCACGGAAGCGATTCAATTGGCGCGAATCGAGGGCGGCAAGTTTCAATTGAATCGGGGAATTCATTTTCCAAGCTCGCTTGCTTTCCGCAGCCCTTCGGCAGACGAAGTCTCTGACGGACGGACAGGGACCTCACTGTGCAGGTCGCGGACGACCTGCCTTTGGTGTTCGTGGATGCCGAACTCATCGTGCTGATGATCGCGCATCTGATCGATAACGCGGTGAAGTACTCCCTTCCGGGCAGCCCCATTTTGATCGGCGCACAAGCGGAGGAGAAAGACGTGATCATTCACGTGAGCGACCAAGGACCAGGCATCAGCCGAAGATGAACAAATCCGGATCTTCGATAAGTTCTATCGCGGCAGCAACGGGCAGCACCTCAAAGGCACGGGCATGGGACTTGCGATTGCCCGCGAAATCATTCGCGCGCATGGTGAGGAAATCTCGGTCAAGAGCAGCCCGGGCCAAGGCTCGGAGTTTTGCATTTCCGTTGCCGATCGCACCCGCAGGAGGCAGCCGAATGAGCGCAGGCCGCATCCTCGTTGTGGACGACGACCCGCAGATTCGTCGGGCGATGAAGGCAACTCTGACCGCTCGCGGATTATGAAGTTAGCGACGCGCGCACCGGGGAAGAAGCCCTGGAAAAGCTGCGCTCGGAAACCTACGACCTGGTGCTGCTGGATATGAATATGCCTGGGATGCGGCGGAATCGAAACGTGCGGGCTGATTCGCTCCAGTTCCGACATTGCCATCATCATGCTGACCGTCAACAACACGGAAAAAGACAAAGTGGAAGCGCTCGACGCCGGCGCCGACGACTACGTAACCAAGCCCTTCAGCATGCCGGAACTGCTTGCCCGGATTCGCGCGACGTTTGCGGCGCCTGCCGCAGGCCCCGGATGATGCGGGATTGCGACAACTCGCCTAGGAAGGCGTGGAAATCGATCTTCCCTCACGGCAGGTAACCGTGCGTGGCCGCACCTCCCGCCTCACGGCCAAGGAGTTCGATCTGCTCTCGTACTTCCTCGCACGGCCCAACAAGACCATTGCTCATCGCGAGCTGCTGCAAGCGTCTGGGGCCCGGATTATGGCGACGAACTGGAATATTTGAGAGTTTTTGTCAACCGGCTGCGCAAGAAGATCGAGCCCGATCCTTCCAAGCCCCGTTTCCTGGTTACCGATGCCTGGGCTGGCTACCGCTTTCACCTCCCAGACTGAAGCTCCCCCCTTCCAAGAGACGCGTTTCGAACGCGTTTCCGGAACACGGCTTCTCCCGCGCGTGATCCGCGTCACCTGCAATCGGCGCCAGATAACTGATTTATGTCGCTTGTTAGAAGCTGTTTATGCGCTGTTTATGCCGCGCCACCGCACAATCCGCAGTGGATGGGCACAATGAAAGATCAATTTAACAGCGCAGTCACACAACCAGCGCGGCCATCCGTAAACTGGGAAACGCTTGCAGGACTCGGAGCAGCGACGGCTCGAGGTAAACGTGATCTTTACCGATCCATGCGCCACGGCCGCGGCCTTGAAGACCGCTGGCTCCCTGGCACGGGATCTCGGAGCATGCATTCGAATACACGCGGCGATCGCAGTGCCGTACCCATTGCCTCTTGACCAGCCCCCGGTGTCTGTGGCTTTTATCGAACGCCTTCTCACCAATCTGGTTTGCCGGCTTGAGCAGAAAGGCAATTTCGAGCCAACGGCTCGTCTCTATCTGTGCCGGGATCAGAGTCGAGGCCCTGACGCAGGTACTGAAGCCCCAATCCTTGGTCGTCATCGGTGGACGGAAGCGGTGGTGGCCCACGCGCGGAGCGCCGACTGGCACGAGAACTTCAATCCAAAGGCCATCGCGTTGTTTTTGTCGGCTTGAAGAGGGCAGAGAAATCGGATCTTCGATGAAGAGCCGAAACTCTAATTCGCCCGGCTGGTCCGTCGACCGAGAGTGTGCCTTCGTCCGGAGCGAGCGGTGTTTTGCCAGAATTCATCGCCGATCGCGGGCGCCAGTTTTTGCGGCGATCTTGAGGATGTTCTGGCGGTGCTTCGGACGGCAGTTCTATTGGCGACGAACTTGCGAAGCGCCACTTTGCTGTCTTCTGGAAGGACTTTTGCCGGCATTAAGAAGCCTTCCCGGTGCAACTGTGGTTCGAGGTTCGCGTCTTCCGCGGCTTGACGCCGCGTTTTTGGATACGACCAAACGTCGCAGCTTCTTTTGTTGTGCGGGTCCACTCGCGTGTTCAGCATGGAGGTGAATATCGTCGCGCGCATCTTTCGTGAACTCCGGGTCGCATCACCATGCATGTTCGTATGCGAGTTCCCGGTCGAAGCCAGTCAGCGATGCGCTCGAAGCAAGCGAGGTGAATCATGCTGGATCTTTTCTATGTCGGTGTTGTGATTGTCTTCTTTGTTCTGCTGTGGGGCTTTACCAAGGCGTCCGATCGCCTTTAGGGAGGATTCGATGGAATACGTGATTGCGGGAATTGTCGCGGCGTTTCTGTTCGTTTATCTGATGTATGCGCTTGCTTCGGCCGGAAAAATTTTGAGGTGGTGAAATGACTTTACTCGGTATTGCACAGATCGTGATCTTTTTCGCTGATCGTGCTCGCCATTACCAAGCCCGTTGGCGTCTTCATGTATCGGGTCTTCGAGGGCGAGCGGACATTCCTTCATCCCGTTTTTCGCCCGCTGGAACGCCTGATCTACTGGCTTGGCGGCGTCCGCGAGGATGAGGAGCAATCCTGGGTGCGTTACTCGGCGTCCATGATCTCGCTGAGCATCTTCAGCTTTCTGTTTGTGTACCTGCTGCAGCGGTTGCAGGGACATCTGCCGCTGAACCCGATGCACTTTTCGACGCCGCAGGCTCCCTCAAGCGCCACGCCGATGACGCCGGACCTGGCGTTCAACACGGCCGTCAGCTTCATGACCAACACGAACTGGCAGGCCTATTCCCCGGACACCACGATGAGCTACCTGACGCAGATGGCGGCTCTCGCCGTCCAGAACTTTGTTTCCGCCGCAGTGGGAATTGCCGTTGCCGTTGCGCATGATCCGCGGATTTGCGCGGCACACCGCCAAGACGATCGGAAATTTCTGGGTGGACGTTACCCGCTGCACGCTTTACATCCTGCTTCCCATTTGCATTCTGGCGACGCTGTTTTTCGTCTGGCAGGGATCGATCCAGAACTTCAAAGGGCCCGCCACCGCAACGACTCTGGAAGGCGCCAGCCCAGGTGATTGAGCAAGGTCCCCTGGCGTCGCAGCTAGCCATCAAGATGCTGGGAACCAATGGCGGCGGATACTTCAACGCGAACTCCGCCCACCCCTACGAGAATCCGACGCCTCTGGCGAACCTGCTTCAGATGTTTCTGATCTTTTCGCTTGGGGCGGGACTGACCTACATGTTCGGCAAGATGGTGCGCGATACGCGCCAGGGCTGGGCGCATCTTTGCGGCCATGTCCGTGATGTTTCTCGCCGGCGCTTTCATCTGCTATTGGGCCGAGCAGCGCGGAAATCCCATGGTGACCAACATGGGCGTCGAGCACGCGTATACGGGCAGCCAGCCGGGCGGCAACATGGAAGGCAAGGAAGTCCGGTTCGGCAATCCGATGACGGCGCTGTTTGCCACCGTAACGACGGACGCCAGTTGCGGGGCCGTGATCGGCATGCACGACAGCTTCACGCCGATCGGCGGGCTGGTTCCGCTGTTCAACATTCAGACCGACGAAGTGATCTTTGGAGGCGTCGGCGCCGGCCTCTACAGCATGTTGATTTATGCGGTCGTCGCCGTCTTCATCGGCGGCCTGATGGTCGGGCGCACGCCCGAATATGTGGGCAAGAAGATCGAGCAAAAAGAAGTCAAGATGGCGATCATCGCGATCCTGGCGACTTCCTTGTGCATTCTCGGGTTCACCGCCATCAGTTCCGTGGCGCCGTTTGCGAAGGGCGGCTACTGGAATGCGCCCGGACCGGCCGCCGCCAATACGAATAACGGCGGCCGCGCACGGTTTCTCCGAAATTCTGTACGCGTATTCGAGCGGCGCGGGAAATAACGGCAGCGCCTTTGCCGGAATCAACGCCAACACGCCCTGGTACAACCTGACGATTGGCCTCGACATGCTGGTCGGAAGATTCCTCTTCATCATCCCGGCGCTGGCAATCGCCGGAAGCCTGGCCGCAAAGAAACTGATCCCCGTAACCAGCGGCACGTTGCCAACGAACGGCTCGCTGTTTGTGGTTCTGCTTGATCGGAACCGTCATTATTGTGGGCGCGCTTACTTATTTCCCGGCGCTCTCGCTCGGTCCGATTGTCGAGCATTTTCAGATGCTGAACGGGAAACTGTTTTGATGTCATTGCCAGTGAGGAGCTAGAACATGTCAACGGTCACGTCTCCTCCGGTGGAGAGCAAGCCAGGAAGCGAAACAAGAAGGCTGCGGCGCTCATCTCCAAAGGCGCCCGAGCGCGCCCGCTGTTCGATCCGGAAATCGTGAGGCGCGCGACCAAAGAGTCGTTCGTGAAGCTCAACCCGATGAAGGTTGCGAAGAACCCGGTGATGTTTGTCGTCGAAGTCGGCGCGGCCCTGACGACGATTTACGTCATCAAGGACGCGATCACGGGCGCCGGCAGTCTTCTGTTTGGCGTTCAAATCGCGCTCTGGTTGTGGTTTACCGTCCTGTTCGCCAATTTCGCGGAAGCCATGGCGGAAGCGCGCGGCAAAGCGCAAGCCGATGCTCTGCGCAAAACCAAGACCGACACGATCGCGCAGAAGCTTCTGCCGAACGACAAGTTCGAAATGGTGCCGGCGTCACATTTGCGCGCCGGGGACGTCGTGTACTGCGAAGCCGGCTATCTGATTCCGGGCGACGGCGAAGTCATCGAGGGCGTCGCCAGCGTCGATGAATCCGTGATCACCGGAGAGAGCGCTCCGGTCATTCGCGAATCCGGCGGCGACCGCAGCGCGGTGACCGGCGGCACGAAGGTTTTGTCGGATCACATCAAGATCCGAATCACTTCGAATCCCGGCGAAACTTTCCTGGACCGCATGATCGCCCTGGTCGAAGGCGCAGTGCGCCAGAAGACGCCCAACGAAATCGCGCTCAACATTCTGATCGCCGGTCTGACGTTGATCTTCCTGCTGGCGGTTGCGACGCTGCCGCCCTATGCGAAATATGCGATTCAAGCCGTCGGCAGCGGTACCGCTCCCGACCGTTGCCGTTCTCGTCTCCCTGCTGGTGTGCCTGATTCCGACGACCATCGGCGGATTGCTTTCCGCCATCGGCATCGCCGGCATGGATCGCGTCATGCAGCACAACGTTCTGGCCATGAGCGGAAAGGCGGTGGAGGCTTCGGGCGACGTGAATACGCTGCTTCTCGACAAGACCGGAACCATCACCCTGGGCAACCGGCAGGCGGTCGAATTCATAACCGTCGACGGAGTGAGCGAAAGCGAACTGGCGGATGCCGCCCAGCTTTCCAGCCTTGCCGACGAAACGCCGGAAGGGCGCTCGATCGTCGTGCTGGCCAAGGAGAAATACGGCCTGCGCGGCCGCGAAGTCGCCGAGCACGAACGCCCAGTTTATTCCGTTCTCCGCCTACACGCGCATGAGCGGCGTTGACATGGACGGCCGGCAGCTGCGAAAGGGCGCGACGGATGCCATTGCTCAGTTCGTGAAGGAGGCGGGCGGCAACGTGCCCGCAATCTCTTGTCGGAGACTTCCGACCGCATTTCCAGAAATGGCGGCACGCCTCTCGCGGTGGCCGATGGATCGAGAGTTCTCGGCATCATTCATCTCAAAGACATCGTCAAGGGCGGAATGAAGGAACGGCTCGCCTCGCTGCGCGCCATGGGAATTCGCTCGGTGATGATCACCGGAGACAATCCCTTGACCGCCGCCGCCATCGCGCAGGAAGCCGGCGTGGACGACTTCCTTGCGCAGGCCACTCCGAAGGACAAGCTGGAATACATCCGCAAGGAACAGGCGCAGGGCCGCCTGGTGGCCATGACCGGTGACGGAACCAACGACGCGCCGGCGCTGGCTCAGGCCGATGTCGGCGTGGCCATGAACACCGGAACCATGGCGGCGAAAGAAGCCGGCAACATGGTCGATCTCGACAGCAATCCGACCAAGCTGATCGAAATCGTGGCCATCGGAAAGCAATTGCTGATTACTCGCGGTTCGCTGACCACTTTTTCGATCGCCAATGACGTGGCGAAATATTTCGCGATCATTCCGGCGATGTTTGCGGCGATCTATCCCGAGTTGAACAAGCTGAACATCATGGGGCTGCACTCGCCGCAGAGCGCGGTGCTCGCCGCGGTGATCTTCAACGCGGTCATCATCATCGCGCTGGTTCCGCTGGCCCTGCGCGGCGTGCAGTACAAGCCCGTCAGCGCCGGCCAGATGCTGACGCGCAATCTTGCTGATCTACGGTCTGGGCGGAATCATCGTGCCGTTTCCCGGCATTTGGCTGATCGACAAGATGCTCGTTGCGCTGCATCTCGCGTAAGAGCGCGGGCTCAACCTAGAGCCCGCAAGAATAAAGGAGTAGGACATGTTGAAGGAACTTGGACCTGGATTTCGTTTGACGCTGATTTTCACGATTCTCACCGGCTTGCTGTACCCCGCGGTGATGACCGGCGTGTCCGAGCTTGATTTTCCCGAAGCAGGCGAACGGCAGCCTCGTGACGGTGAACGGCAAGGTTGTCGGCTCGAGCCTCATCGGCCAGCCCTTCGCCAAGCCGGAATATTTTCATCCGCGGCCGTCGGCGGCAGGCAACGGCTACGACGCGACCGCCAGTCCGGCGGCTCCAACCTTGGCCCCACGAGCGCCAAGCTGCTGCACGGCACGACCAAAATGGACGACAAGAACAACGAGGTCGTCGATTTCGACGGCATCAGCCTTCGCATCGTGCATTACTGCGTCGATAACGATATCCCCTACGAATCCTCGGTGCCGCTCGATCAGTTCAAGGATTCGCACGGCGACCTCGATGACGTAAAACTGATCAAGGCCTTCAATGACGACAAGACGCCGTTGCTGTTCACGCCGAAGGCGCCGATTCCGCAGGACGCTGTGACAGCCTCGGCCTCGGGCCTGGACCCGCACATCAGTCCCGCGAATGCCGAGATCACAAGCCGCGCGCGTCGCCAAGGCGCGGGGCGTTTCCGCGGATCAGGTGAAGCAATTGATCCCGCAGTTTACCGATCGGGCCGACTTGGGGTTTCTCGGCGAGCCGCGCGTCAATGTTCTCATGTTGAATATTGCTCTCGATCAGAAATTCCCGGTCGTGCAGAAGTAAGCAGAGAATAAGACGGACGCGACGACACGAATCATACGAATCAGACCGGCGACTGCGACGTGAGTTCCAGCCGATTGAGCTACCGCGTCAAACTTGTTCTCCTTTCTTCTGTGCGCCGATCGCGGTCCTGTTCCTGGTCGACACGGCTTACCAGGGTCTCAATACCCTTTCGCGTTTGAACGTTGTCGAAGCGGAACGGGACCAGTGGCAACGGCCATCCGATGTAATCCAGGCACTGGATTTGAAGCCCGGAAACGTGTTCGTCGACCTCGGATGCGGTTCGGGATACTTCACACTGAAGCTTTCGTCGCCAGTCGGCAAGACTGGACGTGTGATCGCGGAGGACATCCGAAGGTTGCCGCTGGTATTCTCTATGGATCAGGACATTCAAAGAGGCCAACACAACGTCAGTGTTGTTCTTGGCGAGCCGAACGACCCTCACTTGCAAAGTACCGCATAAATGCCGTTCTGATCGCGAATACCTATCACGAACTCACGGACGCGCAACCGATTCTTGGTCACGTTGTATCATTTGTTGGTTTCCGGAGGACGGCTGGTGGTTGTCGATCGCGCGCCCGAACCGGAAACGACAAGTTCCGCCCAGTCCGCGGCTGAGCAGCATGAGATCTCAGCCGATCATGTTCAAAGCGAACTTGGTAAAAGCGGGCTTCACGATCGACAGGCGGCAGGATCGCTTCATTGAGCAGGATCCATTGAATGAAAATTGGTGGCTTATCGCAGCACGCAAACCATAGCCGCGCGTGTGAAACATCGCTTCATGAATTGAAGAACAAGAACCGGGGGAAGATGTGTAATGAATCCACTCGCGCTGTTCGGACTGTTCGCAGTTACCGCGATGCTTGTATGCTACGCCTTCGAAAACCGCAGCAGTTGGTTCAGTCTGGGCTTCGCCGTCGCGTGTGCTCTCGGGTCGGTTTATGGGTTTTTGCAGGGCGCCTGGCCATTCGGATTGGTGGAGGCTGTCTGGTCTGTGGTTGCCGTACGACGATGGTGGCTTGCCGACCGTTGATTCGAATCCGAGCGAATGCTTCGTATCCGGCAATTTGCTTTTGAACCGACGCGATACTGAACGACAGACGATGATCAATGGCTAACGACCCACTACAACGCCCGACACCCGAGCAACTGCTCGCGCAAATCGAGCTTGAGGAGCGCCGGGAGCGCCGAGGTCGGCTGAAAGTTTTCTCGGCTATGCCGGTGGAGTCGGCAAATCCTTCCAGATGCTGGACGAAGGCCGCCGGCGGCGGGAGCGCGGGGAAGACGTCGTGGTTTGCGCGCTGCAGCCGGAATACCCGCCTGAAGTTCAGGAAGTATTGCAGAAGCTTGAGATTATTCCCACGCTGAAGACGGCCGATGGGAGACGCGATCGACGTCGCGGCGGTGCTGCGCCGGCGCCCCAAGGTCGCGCTGGTCGACGGGCTTGCCTATGAAAATCCCTCCGACTGTCATGAACGCGCATCGCTGGCAGGACGTCGAGCAACTGCTGGAAGCGGGCATTTCAGTCGTCGCGACGGTCAATCTGCAATACCTGGAAAAACTTCGCGAAGAGGTGGAACGCATTACCGGCAAACGTGTCTCCTGCACCATCCCGCGGGGATTTCTGGACAGGAGCGCGGACGAAATCGTTGTCGTCGACGCTCCGGCCACGGAAAGTCTTTCGCGCCAGGTCGCGGCCGGGGATCGCGCCGCCGTGCTCGCCGAGGAACACAAACTTTCCCGGCTGAGGGAGCTGGCGCTGTTGGTCGCGGCCAGCGTAATTGACCGCCAACTCGAGAGCTACTTGCGGTCGCACGGGATGGATTCGATCCTGGGGCGTACAGGAGCGTATCCTCGTCTGTGTCACGCCCCGCTCCAACGCCACAGAAATGCTGGAAAGCGGGCGGCGCAACGCGGACCGCTTTCAAGGCGAATTTTATGTTGTCTACGTGCAACAGCCGGTCCTTTCGCAACAAGACCGGCAAGTCCTGCAACAGAACCTGGACTACGCACGTCAACTGGGGGCTCAAGTGGAAGTCCTAAGTGGGCTCGACGCGACAGAAGCGATCCTGAAGTTCGCGCGCAGAAGGGCATCACGCAAATCTTTGTCGGGCACAGCATGCCGGAGGGCGGATGGCGCCGGCTCTGGGGCAACTCAATCAAAGCGTCTGATTCGCTCCGCGGAAGGAATTGATGTCGTCGTCTACCCCCATTAGCGGAGACTCCGGCGGCGATCCGCAGCCCAGGCGATCGCGGCCAGCTGAAGGTATTCCTCGGGTATGCCGCGGGCGTTGGCAAGACCTACCGCATGCTGGAGGAAGCGCAGCAGCTCATACGACAGGGAATCGATATTGTGGTCGGCTACTTTGAGCCTCACGGGCGGAAAGACACCATCGCGAAAACCGCCGGCCTGGAGATGGTCCCAGCCTCGCACCATCAATTATCGAGCCGGCACGTTTCGGGAGATGGATACCGACGCCATCCTGAAGCGGCGCCCAGCCATATGCGTTGTCGATGAATTGGCGCACACCAATGTGCCCGGCTCGCAGCGCTCCAAGCGATGGGAGGACGTTCAGGTTCTGCTGGATGCCGGAATTGATGTGATGACGAATATGAACATCCAGCATCTTGAGAGTCTCAACGATCAGATTTTCCAAATCACGGGCGTTCGCGTGCGCGAAACGGTGCCGGATTGGTTTGTCAAGAGCGCCACGGAAATTGTGATGGTGGACGCGACAACGGGAGCGCTTCTGAACCGGCTGAAGCGGGGAAACATCTACGCCCCGGAAAAAGCGCAGCAGGCCATGGAGAATTTCTTCAAGGAATCGACTCTCACGGCGCTGCGGGAACTCGCCATGCGCCAGGCCGCACACGAACTTGAATTGCGGGAAATCGCCAGCGCATCGGATAGGCAGCCGACCACAGCAGGAACCGTCTCAGCATTTCGCCCTCATCGCGCAAGCAGCAACCACGGATCGGATCTTGATCTATGTCAGCGCCGATTCGTCAACGGCGATGCTGATCAGGCGCGGACGAAGAATGGCTGATTATCTCGGCGCCGATTGCTTCGCGGTTTCGGTCATGCCTCGGGACCAGGGGCGCGTCCCAAAGCAAGACCGCGAAGCCATCGAAAAGCATCTGAATTTCGCGAGAAATCTCCATATCGAAGCGCGAATCCTGGAGGGCGATGACGCCGCGGAAACTATCGTGGATTTTGCGCGCCGCAATCAGATCACGCAGATTCTTCTTAGCCGGTGCGACCATAGCTCATGGAGCCACCTTTTCGGAAGTGACCTCATTCTGCGGGTGGTTCAGAAAGCAAGAGACATTCGGGTGATCATCGTTGCCGAACGAAAGAGAGCCAGCTGAAGCCCGTTTTTCCGCAGAATGAATGAGCGATTGATCGATCGATTTTCCCTCCGAACCTGCGCGCCGCGAACGAGTGAGCCGCCCTTTTTTTCATCGCGGGGCCCTCGCCTGTGCGGTTTTCACGGCCTGGGCGGTTACAGGTTTCAGGGTAGTGGCTTATCAAAACGGGCGATTTAAAATTGGCTTCTGGGAAAGGGAGCCGCCATTGACTACGCCGCGCCGTTGGAGCCGGACTCTCACCGCATTCTCGGCGGCAGCGGCAATTCTCCTGGCCGGGTCGGTGGAGCGGGTGAGGGCGTACTCCGTTTTTACCCACGAGGAACTGATTGACCTTGCCTGGAGCGGCTCGATCCGTCCGTTGCTCCTGGCCCGTTTTCCCGGCTCGACCGACGAGCAATTGCGTGAAGCCCATGCCTATGCGTATGGCGGCTGCGCCATTCAGGATATGGGTTACTACCCCTTCGCAAAGAATTTCTTCAGCAATCTTACGCATTACGTTAGGGCCGGAGATTTCGTGTCGAAACTGTTGAGCGAAGCCTCCACTTTGGATGAATATGCCTTCGCCATCGGCGCTCTTTCCCACTATTTTGGAGATTCGATCGGCCACTCCGAAGCGATCAACCTGAGCACGCCCGTTGCCTTTCCGAAACTCGAGCGCAAGTACGGGCCGAGCGTCGCCTACGATCAAGACCCTGACGCACATATCCGCACGGAATTTGCCTTTGACATCGACCAGCTTTCTAAGCAGACCTTCGCGCCGCCGTCCTACATGCGTCACATCGGCTTTAAGGTGCCGCGGACATTCCTCGATCGCGTGTTCCGCGAAACCTACGGCTTCGAATTTCCGGAACTGGTGGGCAAAACACGACCCGCGCTGCGAAGCTATCGCACTTCGGTTCGCACGTTCATTCCGGTGTTTGCGGGCGCGGAAGTTGTACTGCATCGCCGCCAGTTTCCGGAGGACACCCCGGATGCGGAATACCGGGAATTCACGGATCGTCTGAAACGCGCTGACTACGAGCGCCACTGGAGAACCGGAAAAAGCGACGGTCCGGGATTCGGCTCGCACGTCCTGGCGGTTATCGTCAAGATCCTTCCAAAGGTCGGAGTGATTTCGCTGCTGGCGATTAAGATACCGGAAATAAAGACGGAACATCTTTATGTCGAAAGCGTGAACCGGACCCTGGATTCTTATGTGAAATTTCTCACGCGATTGCGCTCGGACGCGGCGGGGCAACTGGCACTTCAAAACCTCGATCTCGACACCGGCAAAGCGGTGAAACCCGGGACCTATCGTCTGACGGACGAAACTTACGCGCAACTGCTGGACCGCATCGCTTCCCGGCCTGACCGGGCGATACCAGCCGGGTTGCGCCGGAATATTTTGGATTTTTATGCCGACCCGGAGGCTCCCAATTTCACGAAGAAAGACGCGAAAACCTGGAAGCGCATCCAGGTAGATCTGGTTACACTGAAAGAGATGAAAACCTCGGAGCGCGAGACTCCTGCGGAAAATCAGTGAAGTTTCGATGAGACGTCACACGAACTATGCGACAACGCTCTGCAGCAGAGGTCCGATAACGGCGATGTTTTTCAGTAGCTCATCTGGAATACGGTGGCGCTGCTGAAGATATTCGGCCGTGTTATAGGAAACCCAAACTTTCCCTTCCGAATCTTCCCACACCAGGGCTTTCAACGGCAGATCGATGGCCAGCGTGGGAGAGGCGACCATCAACGGCGTTCCGCCCTTGGGACTCCCGAAAATGATCAGCTGCGTGGGGCGCATGTTCATGGCGATTTTGGCGGCCGCGCCGCTGTGATCGACGCGTGCAAATATCGTCAGGCCGCGCGATTGCAGAACCGCTTCCAGCCGCTGGAGCGTTTCCGGAACCGGGTAAGGGCTGCTCAGGTGAACGATTCCGATTCCTGGGGAAGTAGACATGGGCACACTCCTCGGAAATATTCGATGGCATCACATATACAATCACTCAAACAGTAACACGCGAACACCAAGAAAGATTCTCGTTTTGAGCTTGCGCGGCCGCTCTGCAAAGCGCCGCCGGCGGAGGCCTTTGATTTTGACAATGATGTAACACGGAGTCTCCGCTCCTCGTCTACAATAGGTAAGCGATCCAGCGAATTGTTTGTGGCCGCGCTCGGAAATGGGTGGAGGTGTTTGGGCCATGCGACACGAGGCAGTTTCCTTCCTGGCCGCAGTTTTCCTGTGCTGCTCGTCGGCGGCTTTTGGCAATCAAGTTTCCTCCGGGCCGGCCGCTTCCCAGAAGGAACCATCGGCAAATGCATTGCATGAGTGCAACCCAGACTTAATCGCCCAACACGAAACTGGATCCGCGCCCGGCCGCGACGAGCGCGCACCGCAGCCGCAATTTGCTCCAGCCGGCGAATCCGAGACGCCGGATGCGGCGCCTGGCCCCGTGAATCTTGATCGGGATTTGCGAGTTCTACAGGGAGAACAATCGAAATTGGGCCAGTGCATCCTCGCTGTGGACGCGCAGGCGCCCACGCAAGATTCGCAGGGAGCATGTTCCGGCGAACTGCTTTTGAATTTTGAGATGCGCCACGATGGAGAGCCGGAGCAGGATATCCCAATCGGGCGGCTGCCGGGAACCTCGGCATTTTTCTATGAATCGGGAATGACCATCGATGCGGACGGCGCGCCGAACGCCTATCATCCGGACAATTCCGGCCTGGACGATCTCGCCAACGCAGGTTCACCCGGAAGGTGGGAAGGCCTGGCCAAGGACGCGGACGGCGAGCCCATCGTTCAGGGGCCGAACGATCCGTTCCCCGGCTACTACGTTTCGGAGACCGCGCTGGCCGACCGTTCCAAGGCCTTGAACGATCCCGCTCGTTACGTCGATGCCTCCAGGATACCTTTTGTGGTGCTGCCCGGAGGCATGGCGCGCGAAGTGGGAGCGCGACCTGGAGACTTCGCGGTCGTTTTTAATCGCCGAAACGGCAGGAGTTCTTACGCGATTTTTGGAGATGTTGGTCCGTATGACCGGATTGGCGAAGGTTCCATGGCGCTGGCCGAAAATCTGGGAGTGCGATCGGACGCGCGAAATGGCGGCGCGCGCAGAGGCATCTTGTATCTTGTGTTTCCGGGCTCCGGAAACGGAACGCCGCGACCGGTCGAGGAAATCAATGCGGAAGGGCAGAGATTGCTCCAAGCCTGGGAAGGCGCTATTCCGGCGGAGCCATGCACGGCTCAACCCGCCACTCGAGCGGCGGACGGGGATTCGCCGGCGAACTGAATCGGCGACGGAAAATATCGGAGGATGCCGTGAACGAAAAATCGTTGCGCGAACATTTGTTGGAGCTTCTTTCCGGACGCGGCGCTCACCTCGATTGGAAGGCTTCGTTTCGCGGTATTCCCTCTAAACTGCGAGGCGTTCGTCCCGATGGTCTGCCGTATTCGCTGTGGGAATTGCTCGAGCACATGCGCATCGCGCAGTGGGACATTTTGGAATTTTCGCGCGACGCCAAGCATGCCTCGCCGGATTGGCCGGGCGGGTACTGGCCGGCCACGCCGGCGCCGCCGAATACGAAGGCCTGGGACAACAGCCTCAAAGCGTTCACGCAGGATCTGGAAGGGATGAAGAAACTGGTTGCCGGCAAAAAAACCGATCTCTTCGCGAAAATTCCTCACGGCACCGGACAGACGATTCTGCGCGAAGCCCTGCTAGTTGCGGACCATAACGCGTACCATCTGGGGCAAGTGCTGACGGTTCGGCGTCTTCTGGGCAATTGGAAGTAGGGTCTGCTGCGCTTAAGTTAGGCCTGAGTTGCACTGCACCGGCCTTTGCCATTCCCAGAGAGAGTAAAACAAAATGTAACCCACCGTTGCCGCGTCGCATCCAACCCTCTAGGAAGCACGCTGAGGATCAGTGCGGCCCCGGTACCTGTTAACAGTTGTTCTTCAGGTTTCGATCAGTACGCCTCGGCGGCCCAATTCCAAAACCAAAAGGGAGAACATTTCGTTATGTCTCGACGTTCGTTACCAATTTTACTTGCGATCATGGCGCTCACTGCGATGAGTGTCTCGCTCTGGGCTAAAAATGACTCAGGAGATACGATTACAGCAAGCGTAAAGCTGACGACTCCCACGTCGGTCGGCACAACGAAGCTGGCCCCCGGCAACTACAAGGTCGTCGCCGACGGAAGCAAGGCGAAGTTTGAACAGGGCAGCAAGGTGGTGGCTGAAGTACCGTGCACCCTGAAGGATTTTAACGGCAAGATCAACGAAACAACCTTTGTCGTCGATCACGACCAACTCACGGAAATTCAGGTATCCGGAAAATCAAAGGCCATCGAGTTTTCTTCGGGAATGTAACCGCGTTCGGCGGTAACGAATTGTTGTCCTGCCCTGAGTCCTAAACAGAAAATCAGGGCAGGACGACTTGAAATCTCCGCGGTGACCCTCCGCGTTTGCTGGATGCCGGGCCGGCGCGCCGCGCTTTACGGATTCTCCGGTAAGTGATAAAGCTTCAGGGCATTTTCGCGCAGCACCATGCGTGCAATTTCATTCGCGCGCTTGACGGTAATCTCTCCATCTTCCACCATGCCGGTGAGCGCAATTCCCAGCGCTTGCCGCGCGGTTTGTGACGTTTGCCAGCCTATTTCTTCCCAGTCATAAGCGCCGCTCCCGGGGTATAAATCCGTTCCGAATAACACTTTTTCGGGATACCACTCCAGCCAGTCTCTCAGGACTTCCCCCAGGCGGTGAGACGATTCCATCCAAGTCTGCTCGGACATATCGGTGTACACGTTCGGCTTCATGAGCAGCGCGCAAATTTCGCCAGTGAACGGTCCCGAGCCGCCATGCAGCAAGACGAAGGTCGTCTTGCGCAGCCGCGCGTCGTTCAGAACGGACTCAAGCAGCAGAGGATTCGACCCGCTCAAGTAAAAATAGCCTCCGCAACCCGCTCCCGTATGAATGTGCACCGGCAGGCCCAGGCGGCCGGCCTCCGATGCGATATAGCGGAACAGGTAGTCCTGCAAGCGCTTGTATTCGTCCTTCGCGGGTGAGGCGTTGTGCGCGTATTTGGCGTAGATGTCTGCGGCATCGTGCTCCGATGCTGGCGCGAAATCGAGCGAGCGCAAGTAAGCCGCCTCAAACTTGACGGCGACCGCGCCACTGTTTTTCTGCCGCTCCAGTTCCGGCGTCACCACGCGGGAGACGTATTCGGCAAGAGTCGCCGGCATTGCCGGGACGCCGAGCTCGCGGCGATAGCGGGCGAGCAGCGTGTTTTCACGGCCGAAGAAAAATTTCCGGTCCGGCGTTTCCTTGGCCAGTGCATCGTTATCGAGTGGAAAGAGCAGGGCATCGTCGAAGGGAACCCAACGAAAATGTTTTGCATCGAGGCCGCGCCCCATGGCCACGCGGTTGGCGAATTCCACGTCAATGCCCAACCGATCGAGCACCCAGGCCGGATAATGATCCCCCTGCTCCTGGCGGATTTTGTTTTTTGCGGCAAGGAGTTCTTTGATGTGCGCGTCACTGCGGTCGCTGTATTCATATCCCCACAAGGCTTTCCACGCGGCCAGATACTCGGGATTCTCGGGACGGGTCATCGCGTTCGGCTCGGTCGGCTCCAGAGGATCGCAGGGCAAAGCGTCAAATTCATCGTCGCGCTCGCCCTCGGCCACGATGCGCGGCGGGTGCGAATGGTTATCGATGGCGCGAATCTTGCGAATTTCCGACATGAGCGCAGGGTCGGGAGCCTGGGCCCGCGCCACCGCCGCGATAGCCAGGAGGATTGCAATTCCCAGAAAATACCTCATCTCGTTTGCCTCGTACCGCTGGAAGCAGTTCGTCATTCACCCAAGAAATATTCCGCACAACGTGATACCGGCCGTTGAACCCTCGCACGATCACTCCATACGTTTACGCACCCACAACCAATTTGCAACGGCAATCGCCATTGTCACCGCGAGAATGACCGCCTCACTGCGACCTATGCGGGAGACCAGCAAGGCCATCAAGACCACTCCCAGTACGGCAAATTCATCTCCCGCCGGAAGGCGATACGCCCTCGCATTGCGATGCTTGCGCCGAAGCACCGGAAGCGAAGCGCATGTGAACCCGTAAATGAGCAGTCTTCCAACGGAGGAGAGAATCACGTTCCACTTGAAATTGCCGGCCGCGGCCAGGCACCAAATGATGCCGGCAAAACCAAGGATCGAAACATCAGGTGTTCGGAAGCGAGGATGAACCCGGGCGAAGAAACGCGGGAGGTCGCCGCGCTCTCCCATCGCAAAAAACAGGCGTGGCGTGCCCAGCATTTGCGCGCATAGATAGCCGTAGACGGAAATCAACGCGCCGGCGGAGATCAGCATCCCGCCCGATGCGCCCAGGAAGCGGAGAGCGGCATCGGCCAGAGGCCGTTCCGTCATCGCCGCCGCGGGAAGCGCGGCGACGACGAAATATTGGATGGTGGAAAACAAGAGCGTTACCACGGCGAGTGCGACAAAAAGAGCGAATGGAATGTCGCGCCGCGGGTCTTTAGCTTCCGCCATCGGTATGACCGCGCCTTCGAATCCCCCGTACGCGAACATCAAGACCAGCACGGCTTCCGCCCAATTGCGCGCGGGAAACAGCGCTCCGCCGGGCAGCGCTCCAGAAATAGTCGGATGCTCTCGCGCCAGGAAGATTCCGCCCGCAACCACGAACGCAATCAGCGGCACGAGTTTAGCTACGGTGAACGCGTTGCTCGCCGCAGCTCCCGACCGGACGCCGCGAACATTTGCCGCGGCCAGGAATCCGATCAGGGCTGCGAGAACCACGAGACGCGCGACGGGCCCTTCGGCCCCGGGCCAGAATTCGGCCAGGTAATTTGTAAAGAGATTTGCCGCGGCTGCCGCTGCGCTCAGGCGCACCAGCAACAGCAACCAGCCGATTTCAATGCCGATGAATTGCCCGAAGGCCTCGCGCGCATACAGATATGGGCCTCCGGCGGCGCCGAATTGCGAAGCAACCTCGGCGAAACACGCGATAATGACTCCGATTCCGGCCGCCGCGATGAGGTATGCGAGTGGACTCTGCTTGCCCAGATATCCAGCCACCACCGACGGCAGACCAAAAATGCCGCTGCCGATGATTGAATTGATCACCAGCGCTGTAAGAGTCCAGCGCCCCATCGCGTGAATGAGCCCGGGTGATTCCGGATCTCGCATCGGTCCTCAGTTACGCAGGGCGGACTTCCGCATGTCTGGTTTTCTTTTGTGCCGCGGAGAATCTAAACGAGACCGGCTGCAGCCTGTCCCAAAACGTGATTGGTCAATTTTCCGATGCGCTCGACTTCGAGCTCCACGGTGTCGCCCGCCTTCAGGAACCTTCCCATTTCGAGGCCGCAGCAGCAGCGATTCGCGCCGGACTCGGCCACCGTTCCGGTGCCGGATCCAAAAAATTCTCCGGGATATAAGGTTTCGTCCTGCGAGACGTACGCAATCAGGTCTTCAAACGTCCAGCGCATGCCTCTTGTGTGTCCGCGCGAAACTTCTTCTCCATTTATGCGCGCGCGCATGGCCAGGTTGTAGGGATCGGGTATTTCATCCGGCGTGACGAGCACGGGCCCGATAGCGTTGCCACCGTCAAAATCTTTTCCCTTGGCGGGGCCCAGGCGCCCGCCCATTTCACGCCCTTGAATGTCGCGCGCGGAAAAATCGTTAAAGATGGTGTAACCGCCAATGTACTCGCGCGCTTTTTCCTTGGCGATGTCGCGTCCTTGCCGGCACAGGAAAATTCCAAATTCCAATTCCCAATCGAACTTTTTTGTGTAACTGGGAATCGTCACGCTGGCGCCGTCGCCGATTACGTTCATGCGGTTGCCCTTGTAATAGACGGGGCGCTCGTACCATGGCCGCATTAGACGGTATGCCAGAGTCGCCTTGCGCCCCAGAAGCTTTTCCACGCCGCGATCGAGCGACGCCGCCCAGCGCGGCATCCCGAAGCGGCGCGTGCAGTTGACCACGTGCTGCTCGAACACCATAAATTCGCGAATCGATTCGGGTCGAGGAACGGGGGATAGAATTTCGACGCTCGCGCGATCGATCGCCGCGCCATCCGGGCCCTGCGAAATTGCGAACTCAACGCTTTGCTGCGCGGCGTCCCGAGCCGCACTGGCGCCGCGCAAGAACGCGAGCATCGTCTGGAAGTAGGGAACTGGTTTACCGCTGCGGATTTCTTCGGCGGCCTGCAACCGGATGATTTTCGAATCCGCTTCGGTGAGGGCGCCGATTTCCCGGTTGCCCTGCTGTTGAAACGTCACCAGCCGCATCGGATTTGTCCCCGAAGTCCGACTCGCACAGGCTTCAGCCTGTGTGTCTTTTGCGCAAGCGATGGCCGGTACAGCCGCGCGCATCGGACCAAACAGGCTGAAGCCTGTTCTACTGTTAGTGCGGAAACGTAGGTAGCAGAGGTGTTATTCCCGGAGGCAGGGGCGTCCTCGTTACATTCATGAGCATGCCCAGCAGGGTGTAATAGCCGCACAACCCCGTAATATCGATCACGCCCTGCTCGCCGAACCGATTCACTACCTGTTGGTAAGTGGGATCGCTTACGCTCTGGTTCTGATGAAGTTCGCTCACATATTCATAGATCATCTGCTCGTCCGGCGTCATGGCGTCGGGGCGGCGCCCTTCGCCAATTGCCTTGATGGTTTCCGAATTAATGCCGGCCTTCAGAGCCAAGGCTTGGTGCGAGTACCATTCAAATTGCTGTGTCCATTGGCGCGCGGTCAGCAGGATGATGAACTCGCTGATGTTCGATCCCAGCTTGGTGTTATACCGGAGGTACTCGCCCACTCGTTGCAGTCGGCTCATGTATTCCGGGCTCCGCAGAAGGGGGATAAAAGGCCCGACCAATGCCTTGCGCGGGCCCGAGGTAATTTCCTCGGCGGCTTTCTTTTGCGCTTCCGTCCATTTGTCCGCCGGGATCGGAGGCATGCGATCGGCCACCCCTTCGGCAGGCGCAGCTTCAGCGCGGGCCGGAGAAGCGAGTCCGAGCAGCGAAGTTCCCGCCAGCGCGGTCGCGCCTCCCAGGAAATCGCGCCGGTCTACGAGCGCTTTCGGGTCGGAAGTGTTTGGTTCCTTCGGTTGCTCCATGGATTTTCACCCTTTCTTCGCCGAATGATCGGGGTAGCCGCGCGATTCATTCCAGAAGTCTTGAGTCATTATAAGCGCCGAATTCCAAATATCAAATCGGTCTTGCAGAAGGGAGATCGGGAAAACTTGACAAACGGACGCAATCGAAAGAAAGTGACCGCAGCGGTTCCAACCGCGCTTCCGATTTCCGACAGAGGATGAATAAAATGAGTAAAGTCGCTTCGTGCGTTCGAGCAACAGCTTTCCGGCCGATCGCCGGGATTTCCTTTTTAGTTGTGGTGCTGGCCCTTTCTTTCGGGACTGCCCGCGGCTTTCGTGGATTGATTCTAGCCGCGGGTCCGGCACCAGCGGATAACGGAGACTGGGCCTACGTGGATCACGATATGAGCGGGACGCGCTATAGCCCGCTGACGGACATCAAGGCGGGAAACGTGAAGCAGTTGGCGAAAGTTTGTTCCTACACGTTTCCAGAAAAAGTTCCTTCCGAGTCCGCTCCGCTGGTCTCCGCCGGCGTTCTCTACGCGACCACTGACCACTATACGGTCGCGCTCGATGCCGCCGACTGCCGTGTACTCTGGAGTTACCAGTGGCAGCCGCGCGACCGCGATCAGGTCCATCCGATTCGCGGCGCCGCGCTGGCCAACGGCAAGATCATCCGCGGGACCGGCGACGACTATCTTATTTCGCTGGACGCCGAGAGTGGAAAGCTGCTCTGGGCCAAGCAAATCGCCGATCCCAAGGAGGGCTACTTCATCAGCATGCCTCCGCTAGTGAATGGCGACTTGATTTATATTGGCCCGGCGGGATCGGAGAGGGCGGGGAGCGGTTGGATCGGCGCGTTCCGGTTGAGCGACGGCCAGCCCGTCTGGAAATTCAATATCATTCCCAAAGATGGCGAGCCCGGAGCCGATACCTGGGGGCCCGATCCCGAAGCGCGAAAGCACGCTGGCGGCGCGCTCTGGAATTCCATCTCATATGACGCCGAGAAGGATATCCTGTACGTTCCGGGAGGAAATCCGGCGCCAGACTTTTACGACAATGCGCGGCCCGGAATTAACCTGTACACCAATTCCATGCTGGCGCTCGACGGAAAGACAGGCAAACTCCTCTGGTACAACCAATTCATCCCCCACGACGTCGACGATTACGACATCACGCACGTCAATCCGATCTTCAAGTCCGGCTCGCGCAATTTAATCGCTTCGAGCGGCAAAGACGGCATCCTTCGCGTGGTCGATCGCGACACCCACAAAATCGTCTACAGCGTTCCGTTCGCGATGCAGCTGAATGGGGAGAAGCCGCTGACCACCTCGCCCTTGAAAGTGTGCCCTGGAATTCTTGGGGGAGACGAATGGAACAGCGGAGGGTACAGCTCCAAGCTCAGCCTGATTGTCGTGCCCGCCAATGATCAATGGTGTTCGACGAATATGAAGGATCCGGAGCCACCGAGTATTGAAAAGGCCAACGCCGGAGAAAAGAGCTATTTCGGTGGGCCCATCGATCATGGCGCATTCAGTGGCGCGCGCGGCCGCTTGACCGGTTTCGACGCTGCCACGGGCAAGGAACGCTGGCGGTACGAAGCGCCCACGCCGCTCGTTGCTGGGATCGCCATCACGGCGTCCGACCTTATCTTTACGGGTGAAACCGGCGGCTATTTCGACGCGGTCGACGCCCAATCCGGCAAAGTCCTGCTGCACTACGATCTGGGGGATTCGATCCAGGGCGGGGTGATCACCTATTCCGCGCACAACAATCAATATGTCGCCGTCACCTCGGGCGATGGCAACGTCATCGGGAATAAGAATTTCCCTGAAATCAAGGGAGGCAATCCCACGGTGACGATTTTCGGACTTCCAAAAAAATAAACCGGGATCGGTGCGCGAGCCCGCATCCATGAACTTTTGGCGAACGGCTGCAATTCTGGCGGCGCCGCGCAAAAGCTGCTAGCATGTACGCATTCGATCGCTGAAAAGCGGAGACGGCGCAGCCGGGTGACGCTGTCGCCCGCAATCGAGCTTGCATGCGTGGGGCGAGTCGACTTTTACGGGAGGCCGAGTCATGGCATACATTTTTAATCAGGATGAGCTGCCCAGGCTGCTGTCCAATGGCCGCGAGCGCGTTTTCTTCGTCAACAAGGAACTGACGAAGATAGACGATATGCTCGCGGGGATCATGTATTACAAGCAGGGCGCAGCGTCTCCGTATCACCTTCACAAAAATTGCGAGCATTTTTATTTCATCATGGAAGGCAGAGCCACCGTGCAGACCGAGGAAGGAACTCGCGAAATCGGTCCGGGCACGATGGTTTTCATCCCGGCCGAAGAAAAGCATCGCCTGCGAGCGCTCGACCCGCTCTTTTATTTCGAGTTTCAGGCTCCCAATCGCTTCCAGACCACCATCCTCGAGGGCACGCCGGACGATCTCAAGTGGGACCGGGTGGACGGTGGGATCTGGATTCAAAGCTAGACTGGCGGCCGTGCAATCGCGCGTCGAATTTTTGAAATACGAAATGCGCCTGAATACTGGAATGAGAAATCGAAAGGATTGACTGGCAATGTCACTGACCTTCATCGATACGAACAAGATTCCGCACGTCAAGCAGTCCGGTTCGGGTGAGTTCGCGGAGATTTTGAATAAGCAACTCTGCGGCGCCGAGAACGTTGTCGGTTCTCTCCGCTGGCTCCGGGCGGGGGAGAAGTTGGATGTGCGTTCGGACAGGAATACTCATCAACTGGTGTACTTGATGGACGGTGAGGCCACCATTACGCTGGACTCCAAGGATCACAGCGTGCGGAAAGGCTCCGGCGTATATGTTGGGCCGTCGGAAGCCGTCACAATCAAGCACGCCGGGACTGGGCCCGTGAAACTGTTCCAGTTGGTCGTGCCGCACTTGCAAAACTGAGTTTGCCGGCACGCGGGTTTCTTGGAGACGCGCTTCGCACTACGGCAGCGGCGGCGTCTGCCCCGGCCGCAACTGCATATCGAAGGTCGATAGAAGTACCGCAGTCCCGTAGTAATTGCCCATCAGCGACACAAGATTGACCAACTCCCGTGGTCCGAATAGTTTCTGAGCTCTCGCGAAGGTTTCCGAGTCCACCCTCTTTTGTTGGAACATTTGCCGGCCGAGATCGATGACCGCCTGATCCGTTTCCGGCAACCCCTTGCTGCTGTTCCCATACTTGACGATGTCGATGCTTTTCTGGTCGAGTCCTTCCTTGAGGGCCAGAGGCTCATGCGCTGCCCATTCGAACTGGCTGTGCGCTTCGCGCGCCGTTACCAGGATAGCCAACTCTCGCACCCGCTCACTCAGTCCGGAGTCGTACCGGAGAAACTGATTGAGCGTGATTTCAAGCTGCGCCAGTTTCGGATCGTAGAGCAGAATTCCGGAAGGCCCGCGCAGCCCGGCAGTGGTGGGGTTATTGGGGCCCACGATGCCGTCGTATATTTTCTTGCCGAGGTCGTCCAAGTCATCCCGCTTCGGCAGCGGAAGGCGGAACGTGGAGTCCGGATAGACGTCCTTAGGAAGAGCAGCCTGCGAGGGCTGATTGGTGTCGTTTCCTGCGGCCGCGGACGGGCTTTGCTGTGCTTGGCCAGTTTGAATGAATCCACCGGCCACAATTCCTGCGATCATCCATAATGCTACTGCACGACCACGAACGAATTTCCCGTTCTGTCCCATGGTTTTCCTCCAATGCTCCGGGACATTACCATGAATTCTGAAATCAGTGGCCAGATCAGAAATGCCGCTCGGACTGCTTCCGCCGCAATCAAATCGATGCAGACGGCTCGCATGGGTTTCCCGCTGGAGAGAATCGCCCGCGATTCTTGGCGGGGGACGTATGATACGATGTGTGCATAGCTCCAATGATTTATACGGGTGGCGCCAGTTTTATGTGCGCCGGATCTCGATCGCGAAAGGGAGAAACCCCATGTCGATGCTAAATACGTGGTTGCGTGCGCGCCTTGCCGTTTCGCTCATTCTCTCGGGGGCAATTCTGATCCCCGCTGTTGCCAGTGCCCAGCTCAAGCAGCCGCTCTTGTCGGAAGACAATCTGAAGCGCGTGTCCGATCACGTCTATGTGATCGAAGGATTTCCTAATGTCGCCATCGTTGTCGGTAGCCGCGGGACCCTGGTGGTCGACACCGGGCTAGGCGAGCGCAACGGCGCCACCGTCATGCGCGCGGAACAGAAGGTTGCCAAGGGCCCTATTCTCTTTCTCACCACCACGCACTACCACTCCGAACATACTTCCGGTGAAATGGCGTTCCCCTCGAACACGATCATCATCCGCAACGCCGTGCAGCAGGAAGAAATGAACAAGAGTGTAGCCGCGCACATCGAAGTCTTCAAAAAAATGTCCGCCCAAAACATGGAGCTCTTGCAGAACGTAAAGTTTCGCCCGCCCGACGTCGTTTTTGACAAGGAGGCCAAGATTGATCTCGGCGGCGTGACCGCCCGCCTGTTCTGGCGCGGGCCCGCGCACACCAAGGGGGATGAATTGACCTACGTCGAGGAAGACGGCGTTTTGATTCCCGGCGACATCGTCCAGAGAGATATTTTTCCAATCATGCCGAATCCGGATGCGAGCGTGAAGGGCTGGCTGTCGATTCTGGACTATGTGGAAACCCTGCATCCGAAGTTCATTGTCCCCGATCACGGCGCGCCGATTGTCGACGCCTCTCAGATCGGGACCGAGCGCGCCTACATCATCGCCCTGCAAACCCGCGCGCTGGAACTAAAGAAGCAGGGCGTCTCGGTGGAAGAAGCAGGCAAGACCATCACGGCGGAGCTTAAGGCCAAGTATCCCGACTGGCCGAATCCCAACAACGTCGCCGGAGAAGTGGCGCGGGTTTACGAGCAATCTCAGTAGAGCCAGTAGGACAGGCTTGAAGCCTGTGCTACTTCTTGATCGCTGCAGCCAAAGTCACTCCGATGTCCGCCGGGCTCTGAATGGTAAGAATTCCTGCCGCGGCCATGGCTTTATATTTCTCGGCGGCGGTGCCCGCTCCTCCGCTGATGATCGCGCCTGCATGGCCCATGCGGCGTCCCGGAGGCGCCGTCTGCCCGGCGATGAGCCCAACGACGGGCTTTTTCACGTTGGTCTTGACGTAGGCGGCGGCCTGCTCTTCCGCGTCTCCGCCAATTTCGCCGATCATTACGATGGCGACGGTTTCCGGGTCTTCATTGAACAGCTTGATGGCGTCGATATGCGTCGTGCCGATAATCGGATCGCCGCCAATGCCGATGCAGGTGGACTGGCCGATCCCAAGCTGCGTCAGTTGATGCACGGCCTCGTAGGTCAGGGTCCCGCTGCGGCTTACGACGCCAATGTTTCCCTGCTTGTGAATCCGTCCCGGCATGATCCCCATCTTGCATTTTCCGGGCGAAATAATTCCCGGACAGTTCGGCCCGATCAGCCGCGTCTTGGAATTTTTTAGCGCGGCGGCCACGCGGACCATGTCCAGCGTGGGAATGCCTTCCGTGATGCACACGACGAGCGGCACGCCCGCGTCGATGGCTTCGAGCACGGCATCCGCCGCGAACGGCGGCGGCACGAAAATGATGGAGGCGTCAGCGCCCGTTTCACGCACGGCGTCCGAGACGGTGTTGAATACCGGCACGCCTTCATGCTTCGTGCCTCCCTTGTTCGGCGTAACGCCGGCCACCACCTTGGAGCCGTACTCGATCATCTGGCCAGCATGAAAGCTGCCTTCGCGGCCCGTGAGACCTTGCACCACCACGCGCGTTTTTTCGTTTACCAGGACGCTCATCGCGCACCTCCCGCCAGCGCGACGACCTTCTCCGCTCCGTCCCTCATATCTTTCGCGATCGTCAGCCCCAGGCCCGAATCGCGCAGAATTTCCTGTCCTTTTTCCACGTTGGTCCCTTCCATGCGCACGACGACTGGAATTTTCAGATTCAGTTCTTTCGCCGCGGCCACGACGCCTGACGCCAGCACGTCGCACCGCAGAATCCCGCCGAAAATATTGATGAATACGCCCTTCACGCTGGGGTCTTTCACCAGAATTTTGAATGCGTTCTTCACCTGCTCAGCCGAAGCCCCGCCGCCGACGTCCAGGAAATTTGCCGGCGAGCCGCCCGACAACTTGATGATGTCCATCGTGCTCATGGCCAGCCCCGCGCCATTCACCATGCAGCCGACGTTGCCGTCGAGCTTGATATAGTTCAGCTTGTAGGTCGAGGCTTCGACTTCCAGCGGATCTTCCTCGTTCAAATCGCGCAACTCGACGAGGTCCTTGTGCCGGAACAGCGCGTTGTCGTCAAACGCCATCTTGGCGTCCAGCGCCACAAGTTTGCCGTCACCCGTCACAATCAGCGGATTGATTTCCGCGAGCGACGCGTCGGTTTCCAGAAACGCGCGGTAGAGCGCCTGCAGGAACGGTCCGGCCGCGGCAGCAGCGTCGCCCGAAAGACCCAGGCCAAAAGCCAGCTTCCGCGTGTGATATGGTTGCAATCCGGTGGCGGGAAGAATTGTTTCGCGCAAAATCAATTCCGGATTCTTGTGCGCCACTTCCTCAATTTCCATTCCGCCCGCCGTGCTGGCCATGATCACGGGCGCGGCGACAGCGCGGTCGACAAGAATGCTGAGGTAAAGCTCGCGCTTGATGTCCAACCCTTCCTCGATCAGCAATCGCTGCACGATGCGCCCTGCAGGCCCCGTCTGCGGCGTTACGAGCTTCATGCCCAGGATCGACTTGGCCAGCTCGGCCCCTTCGGCCGGGGATTTCGCCAGCTTCACGCCACCCGCCTTGCCGCGGCCCCCGGCGTGGATTTGCGCCTTCACGACCACGATTTTTGTGCCCAGCCTTTCGGCCACGGCCCGCGCTTGCTCCGGCGTTGTAACCATTTCGCCGCGAGGCGTTGGCACTCCGAATCGCCGGAAAATTTCTTTTGCCTGATATTCGTGGATCTTCATCGTCCGTCCATCAGTGCTAGAATTTAGCTACATTGGAAACTTTAGAGTTTATAGGGAACGCTCGAAGCGGGCAAGGCGAAAGGAACCGGGCGCGTCCGAAATGTGCGCCCGTGGAACAGGCTTCAGCCTGTCGCTTTTCCGCGCATGCGCCGATGCGGACAGAGAGCGACAGGCTGAAGCCTGTCCTACCGGGGTTCTCACTCGCGTGATTCAATCGCTCATCAAGAAGGTCGAGTCAGGCACGGACCTTTCGCGCCAGGAAGCCGAACTCGCGATGGAGGAAATTCTTTCCGGGCGCTCCAGCGAGGAGACCATCGTCGAGCTGCTGAGTGTGCTGCGCGCAAAAGGCGAAACGGTGGGTGAACTCGTGGGCTTCGCCCGCGCCATGCGGCGGCACGCAACGCCTGTTTTCACCGACGGATCGCGCCCCGATGAACTGCTGGTGGACACGTGCGGCACGGGAGGAGATTCTTCCGGGACATTCAATATTTCGACGGCGGCTGCCTTTGTCGCGGCAGGTGCGGGCGTGCACGTCGCCAAGCACGGCAATCGTTCGATCTCCTCGAAGTGCGGATCGGCGGATGTTCTCGAGGCGCTGGGGATTTCGCTGGATGTTCCGGCTGCGCAGGTTGGCGCGGCCATTCGCGAGATCGGGATCGGATTTCTGTTTGCTCCCGCTTTACACACAGCCATGCGGCACGCCATGCCGGCCCGGCGCCGGCTGGGGCGCACCGCATTCAACTTGCTTGGACCCTTGACCAACCCGGCAGGCGCGCGGGCCCAGGTGGCGGGCGTTTTTTCGGACCAAGTCGTGGAGAAAGTGGCGCTGGTGCTCAGCGAGCTTGACGTCGAGCGGGCATTCGTCGTTCACGGCGCGGGCGGCCTGGATGAAATTTCCCTGTCCGGTGAAACGACGGTCGGCGACGTGCATCGCGACGTGGTGCGAATCTATCAAGTCGCACCCGAAGATTTCGGCTTGGAGCGCGCGCCGCTCGAAGCGATTTCCGGAGGGGACGCAGCGCACAACTCCGGCCTAATTCGCGCGATTCTTTCCGGGGAAAAAGGTCCGCGCCGGGATATCGTCGTCGCCAACGCGGCCGCCGCGATTGTAGCTTCCGGCCGGGCGACCGATTTTCTGGAGGGCGCGCAACTCGCCGCCGCGTCCATAGATTCCGGCGAAGCCGGCAAAAAGTTGGATGCGCTTATTGCGTTTGGCCTCGAGTAGGACAGGCTTTCAGCCTGTCAGGTTTTGATCCCGATCAACCGGAGTCACAAGCAGCAGCGGGGCATCGCTGATTTATTGCTCCGTTCAATAATCTGAACCAGACAGGCTCTGAAGCCTGTGCCGCTTTCGCGACCTAGACGAGGGGGCCCGGATGACTCTTGTACCGCTTGGTGATGGCGTCGGCGCTCATGAAGGCGAGCGCCTGGATAGTGAGCGTCGGGTTAAAACCGCTCATGGACGGAAAGGTGGAACTGCCGATCACGAAGAGATTGGGGATGTCCCAGGTCTGGCCGTAGCGGTTCACGACGGAAGTCTTTGGATCATTACCCATGCGCGTGCCGCCCTCGTGATGCGCCCCGGGAGCGCCGGGACTTAGGCTCCCGCGCCACACGCGCGACGCGCCCATGGCGTGGCCGATCCCTTCCATCTTCTGCAGCAGGAATTCGACCCGGGCGCGCTCGTTCGGGCGCCGCCAGTCGTAGGTCACGCGCGGCGCCGGCATGCCGTACTGATCGAGCAGATCCGGATCGAGATCGATGGTCTGGTCGGCGTAACCGAGATTCTCGGTCTGCGCATTGATGGCCGCATAGCGAGTAAAATTTTTGGCCAGGAAATCGCGATACGCCGCGCCCCACTTCGGCGTGCCTGCAGGCGGATCCATGCTCATGGCGGTGCCGATTGGCCCGGCCTCCAGATCGGCCGGAGCCACCGAGATTTGCGCGCCGCGAATAAAGCCCAAACCGCTGTGGTCGAAATTGTCGGCGTTGAAATCGTCGATGGTATGCTTTTGCGCGCTTGGGCCCATGTAGATGTTGACGCACCGGTCGTCGTACGCCGCAAACACTTTCGCCATGATGTGAGCCATGACGTGCTTGCCCAGCTGCCCGCTCGAATTGGCTAGGCCATTCGGGAATTTGTCGGTCTTCGATAGCAGGAGCAGGCGCGTGTTGTCGTAAATGAACGGACACAGGATGACCAAGTCCGCCTCGATCGTGTTGTCCGAGCCGTCAGGTCCGTAGTAGGACACGCCCGTCGCGCGCCCGCTGTTGTCGGTGTTCACGTGATGGCACGCAGAGCCGGTGAGCAATTTAAAATTGCCGGTGGCGTCCGCTTCCGGCAGCTTGGTCACCAGGATGCTCGACTTGGCGCCCACATGGCAGCCGAACGACTGGCAAAAGCCGCAGTAGGTGCAGCCCGGGCGATCGTGATACGGCTGCGAAATGATTGCGCGCGGCGAGGAAAATGGGTGGTAGCCCAGCTTGCGTGTCCCGGCTTCGAACAGAACTCCCGATTGATCCGCCAGCAACGGTGGAAGTGGGTAATCGCGGCTGCGAGGTGCTTCGAATACGTTGCCCCCGTCGATCTTGCGCCCCTGCAGGTTGCCCGCCTTGCCTGAGACGCCCAGCTCGTATTCCGCCCTGTCGTAGTAGGGCTCCAGGTCAGCGTACGTTACCGGCCAGTCGGCCAGCGAGGAATCCTGCGGGATGGCCGAGGCTCCGTAGCGCTCGATGGTATGCGAGCGCGCGCGAAAATCGTCCTCATGCATGCGCCAGGAGAGCGTGCCGTAGTGCACGGTGCCTCCGCCGGCTTGATTGCCATAATTGAGCACCGGCATGGGGTGCGCGCGCAGGCCTGTATTGGCCCGCCAGGTGACCGGCTGGCGCCTCACGTTCGGACGAAGGTCCTGGCGCTGGAAGTAACGCAGTTCGTCGTGCGGATTGAAATCCGCGGTGGTGAGGCGCGGGCCGCGCTCCAAGCCAATTACTTTCATTCCCGCTTTGCCGAGCTCAGCGGCCAGGATTCCTCCGACCGCACCGACTCCCACGATCACAACATCCGTTTTTTCGATGGCCATGGCTTATGCCCTCCCTGCCGGGCCCTTGGCGATTTGCTGCAGGCCGACGATGGGTTCGCGCGTGAACGCTTGTGTGTTTTGCATATCCGACGGAGTGAATATGGCCTGCGCGCCGGGGAAACCAACGAGCCGCCAGCCGGCGAAGTCCCGATTTCCGCCGTAGAGCGGGTCGGCGAACATGCCTTCCATGGTATGCGTTCGAAGAGTGCCAAAGAATTCGCGGGCCGTGGGGTAGGTGAAGCCGCTGGCCTTGCCTTCTTCGAGCGCGGTGATGACTTCGTCCTGCTGTTCCGCATTGAGGCGCACGAACGGTTCTTTATAGGTGCCGCGGCAGTAGGCTTCGAGTTGCGCCAGGCCGCGGCGATAAAAATCCTGCAGTTCGGTGTACGCTCCGGCGAGCGCCAGATCGATGTAGTTGAGGACGTCCGCGTCACGCGCTCCGGGTTTGCCCGGGGCGCTGGGCATGAGCCGCTCCGTGAACGCGGCGACCGTGGCGGCATCGGCGTGATTGAAAAATGCGCCGTGCTCGCTGCCGCTGGGATGCTGCGCGCCGGAGGCTGCCGGGCCGCCCTCCATCTGCTCGTGGCTCTGGGCGATGGCGTCCGGCACGAGGCCGGCGCCCGCGGCGGCTCCCGCGCCGACCGCCGCTCGCACTAAAAATGCGCGGCGAGATGCATCGTGTTTCGTCATGGTGATCGCTTCCCTTCCGGGTAACTAACCGATGTTTTCTGGATGTCGTTCGAACTGACTTGAACAATATCAATTTTTTGGAGCAAAGTCATCGACAACGCGCAGAAAATCGGAGCATCCCGCGGACCGATTTCACGCCAGGATTTTCGCGATTAAGACACCAGCATCTGCGGTCTGTGTTGACACTGGCGCGAGCGGCGGTCAGAATCCAACCCATGTTACGAGGAGGAAACTTGCGAAGCGATGGACGCGCGCACGATCAGATTCGCCCGGTCAAACTGACGCCGGATTTCATTACCAGCGCCGAAGGCAGCGTGCTGATCGAGATCGGCAACACGCGGGTGATTTGCACGGCCACCGTGGATGACGGCGTTCCTTCGTTTCTGAAGGGCCAGGGAAAAGGCTGGGTCACGGGCGAGTACGGCATGCTTCCGCGGGCCACCGAGCAGCGCACGGCGCGCGAATCGGTGCGCGGGCGGCCTTCGGGCCGCACGCTGGAAATTCAGCGGCTCATTGGCAGATCATTGCGCGCGATTATCGACCAGGAACGATTGGGCGAAAGAACGGTGTGGCTCGATTGCGACGTAATTCAAGCGGACGGCGGCACGCGCACGGCTTCGATTACCGGCGCGTACATCGCGCTGGCGCTGGCCATGGAGCGCCTGGTGGCGGCAGGAATACTGAAGACGATTCCGCTGCTGGACTCCGTGGCGGCCACCAGCGTCGGCGTGGTGGATGGAGTTCCTTCTCTTGACCTCGCCTACGAAGAAGATTCCCGCGCCGAAGTGGACATGAACGTGGTGATGACCGGAAGCGGAAAATTCGTGGAGGTCCAGGCCACAGCCGAGGGGCAGCCGTTTGGCGGAGCGGAGCTGCAGGACCTGCTGGCGCTGGCGGCGGCCGGGATTCGCCGGATGACCGAGTATCAATCCAAACTTGTGCAAACCGATTTCCGTGTGCGTGCAAGGTAAACCACTGCGCTTGTTCGTGGCATCGTCGAATCCGGGAAAGCTGCGCGAATTTCGCGCGCTGGCCGGACCGGCTGCCGCGTCCGTCGATCTGGCGTTCATTCCGATCTTCGATTCCATTGCCGTTTTTGAGGAAATTTGGCCGACCTTCGCGGAGAACGCGGCGGGAAAAGCGCTGCACTACAGCCGGTTTGCCGAGGGAGTGGTGATCGCGGACGACTCCGGCCTCGTTGTCCCGGCGTTGGGCGGCGCGCCGGGGGTGCTGTCCGCGCGTTATGCGGGGCCTGACGCCTCGGACGAGGAGCGCGTTCAAAAAGTGCTCGCCGAAATGGGCGAGAAAAAAGAGCGGGAGCGGCGGGCGCGATTCGTGTGCGTGGTGGCGGTGGCCGAATCGCAAAAGGTGCGTGGCCTTTTTTCCGCGTCGGCGGAAGGAGTTCTGCTGGAAGAGCCGCGGGGACGTGACGGGTTCGGCTACGATCCGATTTTCTATTTTCCACTGCTGCGAAAAACTTTCGCCGAAATATCACGCGAGGAAAAGAACCTGCACAGCCATCGCGGGAAAGCGTTTCGCAAGGCTTTGGATTTTCTGCTGGCCGGCAATGATGCGCCTGCAGCATGATTCCCGGCGACCGGCTGGATTTGAATGTAGGCGTCGAAAGCATCCGCGAGAAAGATGTTTGTGGAGGGCAGCGTCTTGCGACGCGGAGAAGCGATTGTGTAGAACAGGTTTCCATCTGTGTGAGTTTTAGCACGTACAAGGATCAACCCCACACAGGCTGAAAGCCTGTGCTCCTTGCGGCCGGTCGGGTCGGCTCGTGCTATATTCAAGCGTCGAACCGGAATCTGCGCAGCCGTTGAAACTTCATCCAATGAATAAGCGAAAATCAAAAACCAAAAAGACCGTGCCTCGATCGGCCAAACGAGCCGCGGCAGCCTCCGCAAGGACGAAAGCGAAACCCTCTCGGACACGCGGAAAAGTTGCGCGGGCAGGGGGAACCGATCCGCAGCGCGTGCGCGCGATTCTGCAAAGGCTGGACGAAGCGTATCCGGAGGCGACTTGCGCGCTGGTGCATGAGAACCCGTTTGAATTGCTGATTTCCACGATTCTTTCCGCGCAATGCACTGACGAGACGGTGAACCGCGTCACCAAAACACTTTTCGCGAAATATCCCACGCCCAAGGATTTTGCCTACGCCAATCCGACCGAGCTCGAGCAGGAAATCCGGCCCACCGGCTTTTTCCGCAACAAGACCAAGTCCATCATGGGCGCCAGTAAAAAAATCGTGGAAGAATTCGGCGGCCAGGTGCCGCGCACCATGGACCAATTGCTGACCTTGCCGGGCGTGGCGCGCAAGACAGCGAATGTTGTCCTCGGAACGGCTTTTGGCATCGCTGTGGGCGTGGTCGTAGACACCCACGTGACCCGACTTTCCAATCGGCTCGATCTTTCCCGCAACACCGACCCGAAAAAAATCGAACAGGACTTGATGAAAGTGATTCCACAGGAACGATGGATTCTATTTTCCCACCAGCTGATCTGGCATGGCCGACGGGTCTGCCAGGCGCGCAAACCGAAATGCGTGGAGTGCAATCTGGAATCTCTCTGCTATTCGAAAGACAAAACAGTTTGAGGGCTGTCCTTTACGCCGCATCGGCTCGCGCACTTCGTGGACGCGTCGCGCCCGCTTCGATATAGTCGCCCCCATGCAACTATTTTCGGGAAACGACTCAGCGACCTACATTTCCGGAATTCTCCACCCAAAATACCAAGTGCACGGATTCTCGGTTCATCTCACCGTGCGGAAGATTTACGCGATCGATCCGGCGGGAAAGCTGGACTTCGGCGGCGGCGAATACGCGCCCGCCGGACGAATCGAAATGCCGACGCACCAACTGCGCCCGGACGACAAATACCTGTGGTGGGAATTGGACCGGGACAGCTATTTCGTCGAGTGCAATGAAACGCTCAACCTCGCGCCCGACCAGATCGCTCTCATCGAGCCCGAAGACCGGTTGTTGCGCGCGGGAGCCTGGCACGCGCCCCTGTCTGTGCGCGGGCACGTGGACCCGGTGGAGTTGCTGCTGAACGTCGGAGTCCTGCAACTGCGTGTGAAGGAGAACGCGCGCGTGGCACGGGTGAGGCTTTTTGGCATCGGCGACATGTTGAAATCTCCGGCAGGAACGAAAGACCGGGGCAAAAAGCCGAAAACGAGCCGTTCGAAACGGAAGTAGCGGCACGCAACGCTCGATTCTGTTAACTGGCTGCAGCAACTTCAGCTCAAATCTTCGAATGCCAAGAATCTAAATCAGTCAGGCGGAGGCGTGTCCTACGCTTTCTCCTCCGAATTGGGGTAGCCCGGCATACAGAAGTATCTTAGAATTGCAGCGCACTTCATGTCGGGGCGTAGCGCAGCCTGGTAGCGCGCCCCCTCCGTGCCAACATCTCTGAGACCGTTTTAGTACTCTTAATTAATGAGCAGGGCGAGAAAGAAAAAGGGAGAGATGAACGGGAATTCTCTTGGTTTTGCTTCTTCTGCAAGTTGGGCTGCCACGGAACGGAGCGGAGGCGAGCCTGGCGAGCCGAAGCGGAGTGCAGTGGCAGCCCAAGCGGGCGGCGATCCGGTGCTGACCTCGCGGCCTGATCCCGAAGTGGTCGCCAAACCCAAGCGGCGTACTTACACCGCGGAATATAAACTGGGCATCCTGCAGGAAGCCGAGGCCGCCGCTGCCACACGAGGCGGTATCGGCGCTCTGCTCCGCCGGGAAGGTTTGTACTCGTCGCTGCTGGCCACCTGGCGGCGCGAGCGGGCCAACGGCATCCTGGAGGCGCTGACTCCGCAGAGGCGCGGGCCGAAGTCCAAACGCCATCCGATGGATGAGGAGAACCAGAAGCTGCGCCTCCAGAACGCACGTTTGACCGAAGATCTGCGTAAGGCGCACATCATCATCGATGTCCAAAAAAAAGTGGCTGCGCTGTTGGGTCATCCGATTCCGGAGCAGGAGCCGGAGGAAGAGTCCTGATGGCTGCCGTCACCGAGTTGGCCACGACTGTTGGTACGCGCGCCGCTTGCCGTGCGCTGTTTGCGTCGCGCGCTTCCTACTACCGGGATCGATGTGCAGCCTTTGTCCCTACAGCGATCGCTTTGCGACCCAGACCAGCGCGTGCCCTGAGTCCGGCAGAACGCGAAACGGTCCTGGCGCATCTGCACGGAGAACGCTTCCAGGATCGCTCCCCAGCCGCTGTGTATGCGACGTTGCTCGATGAAGGGCACTATTACTGCTCGATTCGCAGCATGCATCGCTTCCTGAAACAGGAGGGCGAATCCCGCGAACGACGTGACCAGTTGACTCATCCGCCGTACACGAAGCCGGAACTACTGGCGACGGCTCCCAATCAACTCTGGAGTTGGGACATCACCAAGCTGCTCGGACCGGCCAAGTGGACCTACTTCTACCTCTACGTGATCCTGGATGTCTTCAGCCGCTACGTCACCGGCTGGATGGTCGCGCACCGCGAGAGTGCGGAGTTGGCCAAGCGATTGATCCGGGAGAGTTGCGCGAAACAAAACATCCAGCCCGGCCAGCTCACGCTACATGCCGATCGCGGCACCTCGATGAGTTCCAAGCCGGTAGCCTTCCTGCTGGCCGACTTGGGTGTCACGAAAACCCACAGTCGCCCGCACGTCTCCGACGACAACCCGTATTCGGAAAGCCAGTTTCGCACCCTGAAGTACCGGCCGGAGTTCCCGGACCGCTTCGGGTGCATTCAGGACAGCCGCGCTTTTTCGCAGGGATTTTTCCGCTGGTACAACCAGGAACACCGCCACTCCGGGTTGGGCTTGCTCACCCCGGCCATGGTTCACTACAACCAAACCGCGCTCATCCTCGAACAGCGTCAAGCCGTTCTCGATGCCGCCTATCGCGTCCATCCCGAACGCTTCGTGCGCCAGGCGCCGAAACCACTCTCGGTTCCAACCGAGGTCTGGATCAACAAACCGCTCAACGCAGATGAAAATGCTCACTAAATTCCATGACCAGTGGTCTCAAACTCGTTGACACGCGCCGGCCTGCCTTGGGCGCGCACTATCCGACTCCAACAGCTCCATCAACTACTTTCACTTCCCTGTGTTTTCAGTAATTTGGGGAATCTGCTTTTCGCTCAAAGCTAACCCCAATGGCACGAAAAACATCGCATTCTGGCACACTTTTGGCACAGGGGGCTCACCTGCGCGATACTACTTCGTCAAGAGCCGGACATTCGCATCCAATACCTCGTTCCGTTTACAACAAATCGGGGAATCTGCTTTTCGCTCAAAGCTAACCCAAATCTGTTGAAAACAATGCACTCTTACAAAGTTCGTACATAGTAGGATTTCTTCGAGATCATGTACGGTGAACAGTGTGTACCACCACTTCACAGTTCCATTAGCTATGGCTCGCAGGGCCCCGCTTCGGACTCCTCCTCCGGAGAATTCCCCGCCCACCACCATCCCTCGACCGCCTGAAGCCGGCGAATTACTTTGCCCTTATCATCCAGTAAGGAAGGAAGGCTTGGCTTCAAGGGGTCGATTCGATCGGCCTGCTGTTCAGCCCATGTCACCCATTCCAATAGCGCCGCTCGGTCTTCTGAATCTGCCTTTTTGAGCGCATCATTTCGCACCGCGTTGATGTATTCCCGAATCCGCTCCGCCCGATGCCAACGGATGGCATCGCGTTCCAGTGTTTTGATTTTCTTCTCTTCTTTCTCGACCAGCCTAAGTTGTGCCCTAACTTCATCGATGCGCTTCTGTCGTCCTAGCTCCTCTCGTTCTCGTTTGTCTCGTTCAGCACGTTCCTTAAGCGCGATCCTCATCATCCCGGCCACACATTTGGAAAGCTGTTCCTCAAGACGGACACTCTCACGATCTCTCCAGGTTTTCTGCAGTCCTCCACCGTAATAGTTCCAGATCTCGATGGACAGCACTCCGGTAGGTTCAAGGCGGATGGGATTGTAGGAAGAAATCGACGAAGCGTTTAATTTGGGAGAGGGTTTCACCTGACGCGACCTCTCAATCAGTCCGAAACGAATCGTCTCCCCGTAAACGGTGACACTGGTCGATTCCGATTTGCTCTTCTCGACGACTAACTCGAAGCCCTCTCGTTCCAGCATATGAATAATCGCAGCCATGATGCGCAACCCCCTAGCCAAACAGTTCTTGGTGACGCGCAGATCAAGCCATCCGGCCTCTCGACTTGCCCACAAGGTTCCGCGATTGGAAGACCTACTGTTAGTCAAAGCTAGCTTCGTTTTTTCAACAAGAGGATGCGCCAGCATCGACTTTGTCACGGCTGGAGTTGTTGCTGCGGCAACGCGATCGATTCTTTCCAACTCAGGGGTGTCCTGAGGTAATACAGGAGTCTGCGGTTCGCGGATCTTCCGGACTAAAGCCGGAACGTTCTCCATTTCAGGGAGGGACGGACGTTCGATCGGAAGCCCGCAGGCTATTTTTGTCCAGTGCCCTACGCCAGGAAGTGGAATTTCAAGCTTGCGGCACACCTTCGCTAGACCAACATCCGAGATGCCGTATTCGGCCGCGAGTTTACGGAGGGGATACTGCCACACCTTTTCGTATAGTTCCTGTCGGTTCCACGTCGTGTTTCGACGATGCACCCAAGGGCACCTCTAAGGTTCTGCTGGCTCAACTAGACGATTTTTCTACTCAACCTCACGAAGGGAGCTTCCTCTCATCCCACAGTCTTAGGAATTCCGCCATGGTTCCGTGCGCGTATCGGCGCAAAGCCGCGCGCTCATCATCGCCCCCGCCGGATTGTTCGAATGCGGCGTATTGCGCAGGTCCAGAATGATCTATAGTCGCAAAGTTCTTTCGCAAGTAGCCGATCGCCACTGCGACGTCGGCGTGACCGAGGACGGGGCTCTTAGCCATTTCCTCAATGACGGATTGAGGGCCGCTCTTATACGCATTAAGTGTCCAAATCACATCATAACTATCTTTTGCCTTGTCGCGTTCCTCGATGGCAAAGGCTTTGAGGACGAGAAACGGAAGGAGGTTTGCAACCTTTGCCGGCACTCCGTCCTTGATTCCTCCCTCATCTAGAGTCTCTCCGCTGAGAATTACGGTGAAATTGTCCTGCCCCGCAAGTTCAGCACCTCTGATCCTGATGGCACTGATTTTTGAGCCGACATTTTTTCCGGGATTCCGGTACAGTCTTCCGGCGACCCCATCGCCGACGGGACAAAAGAACTCGAGCGCAACTTTTACTCCATCAACGTTGCGCTCCCATCGAAACGTTTCATCTTGGCCAGATTCCGGGTTTTTCCCCGGTGCAAATCCACTGTCTTTTAGATTTTGCTGAAGCGTCCGATATGCCTCTTCTTCTTCTGTCGAAAGGCTGACGCCCACAACAACATCGAGATCGGTGGTGCCCACATGCTCCTTGATTTCCTTGGGAGCATTGCCAACTAAGTATTTAGGAGTCATGCCGCCTATCAATACGAGTTGAGTTCCCCAGGGTCCTATTTTTTTCAGGATGGTCCTCAAAGCTTTTTCGCAAGCTTCAAGCGCCTTGGGTGTGTAGAGCAATTGCGGATTCGGTTTGGTTTCCATGATGCTTATGAAGCAAGAATCCTTTCACGCAGATTCTGTGCGACTTCCGGACCACGCCCTTCGGCGGTTACAGCTTCAATATACGCTCGCGCGCGCGAGACAATTCGTAAATTCGAGGCAACTTCAGATGCACTCGATTTCGAATCTTCTCCTACGGTGGCTAGGTTGAGAGATAGGTTGTCGCCTGATTGCCATATCCGCAGATTGGATCCCTTATCGACCACCTCTCCACCCAACGCCGACGCGATTTCCCTGGCAGGCAAACGAGCGTCGACCCAGACTGTTGGTTCCGGGTCGCTGGTCAATGTGGGCGCGTACAGGTTCGCGGCAGCGGTTCCACCAACGGCCCACCTATGATTGAGCCGGTCTAACTCCGGGAGCTTCCGGAGGAGGTCTTGCGGAGACCTGCTCCACACGTATAGATTCGTTATGCGCTCTGGTGGCTCTTCCTCGGCCCCCCAAAGATCAAGAACTCCTCCGATTTCAGTCAGTTTCCAATATCGGTTTGGTCCACTGCCGTGCACATCGAGGAGGTTCAGCCTCGAAAGCCGCCATAGAACTCTAAAGACAAGCGCCGGGGACACCTTAGCCCGCGAGGCAACTGTTTTTATCAAAATCGGTTCATGCCGAAAGAACGTGACGATGTTCTCTACCACCAAACCGGAGCGCGCGCGTAGCTTAGCTTGGACGGCGCTTCTTTTCTTGCGTTCCGAATCGTCCCGTACCCTCGTATCAATTAAGAGACCGCGGCCTGTAAGGTGGCACACGCCGGTCAGTTCTTCTACCCAAGAGATTTCTGACTTTCGAAGCAATTCCCGAGTTTGATCACCCAGTTGGCGAGTTGCTATGAGTGGCGCGCGCGCGGGATCTTTCGCAGAGCGCTCCCGTCCGCTGATAAATTCGGTGGCCTTTTCCTTGCTAAGGATGGGGATGGTAAAGACCTCAAAGGTCCGACGACGGCTGTCCCCGCCAACTGCGATGGTCAAAGTATCGTCTTCATTTTTCGTCAGTTTAAGGCCTTGTATTTGATCGAGCGTACGGTAAAGCCAAAGCGGGATGGGAGAATGTTTCCGCATCACATTATTTTATCCGATGCCTATATTTACAGCAACATTAAATATGGCCAGTCTGTTAAATATGCTTTTGTTTTCATGTGATTACAGGAGCACGCCCCTCGCTTATAGTAGCAAGGGTCTTCTTCATTACAAGCATGTACGGATGCCAAGGTATATATACCTTGGCATCCGTAGGACATCACTTGAAGAAATGTTGGCAACAGCCACCTGCTTGGTATATATACCAAGCAGGTGGCTCTCTCAGATCCTATCGCCCATGCCAAAATCAAAAATCGACATTCCGCGCCTAGCCCAATACTTTGAGGACCACGCCGACAAAGTTTTTGCATTATCCGACTTGGAGTTCCTCTGCTCGGACTATTCCGACGAGTGGAATCTCCCGCACAGCATGACGCTAAAACCCTTTATTCGCGTGCTACTCAAAAACACCAAAATCAGAGAACTCCGGCTTCACTCCCCTCATTATTCTTCCCTGATCCGGTACACCGGGCAAAACAACGTGTCTCCCTTCTCAGTGGCCCTTTCCATCATCAAGAAGGATGCATTCTTTTCTCACGCCTCCGCGATGTGGATCCACGGAGTAGGCGAAGACAACAGGAATATTTTCCTGAACAAAGAGCAATCCGAGAAAGCTCCGAACTCTGCTACGCTCTCTCAAGAGTCCATCCACCGCGCATTTCGAAACAAACAGAGACGTTCGAAGCTGTTCTACAAATTTGATCAGGCCACCATTACCGTGCTGGCCGGGAAAAATACAAGCCGAAACGGAGTCATATCCGCCACAGCGCCTTCGGGCCACAAAGTCGACGTCACTTCGCTCGAAAGAACACTCATTGACATCACCGTTCGCCCAGGATACGCCGGAGACGTTCCCGCCGTTCTCGAGGCCTTCCGGTTGGCCAAGAATCAAATATCTGTCAAGAAACTAACAGCCATCCTGCGCAAGCTGGATTACACCTATCCCTACCATCAATCCATCGGCTTCTACCTCAACCGCGCCGGCTACCCGGAGGCAGATCAGCTCCTCGCGAGGCGGGAGCAGATCAAGTTCGACTTTTATCTTTCCCACAGCCTCAAAGAACCCTCCTTTGACTCGGAATGGAGAGTGTTCTTCCCCAAAGACCTCAAACCTCCTGTCCCGACGCCGGTCGCTTCTTCGCCAAGTCCAGACGAAAAGGCTCAGCCTTAAAGTCTCTTGACACACAGTAATTCATTACATACACTGAACGTGATGGAACGACGATTTAAACTAGCGAGCTACGGATCAACGCTTTGGAGCCGCGAGAAAGGCCGGCAGATCCGCGCGCGCATCGCCAGTGTGCTCGACGAATCCTCGCCGGGCGACGTACTGGCTGTTGACATGGACTCCGTGGAAGCGTTTGATTTCTCATTTGCCGACGAGTTGTTCGGCAAGACGCTAGTGAAACTGGGTGTCGAGTTTCCGGGTCGTTTCTTGGTCGTCGAGAATCTTACCGACTACATTCGGGAAAACCTCTCGAAGAGTCTCGAAAGCCTGAACCTAGCAATGATCGAGCGAAGAAAAGGTACAGCCCGGCTATTGGGAAAGGTTCATCCCGCCGATGAGGAGACGTTTGCCGAACTCGTGCACGCTGGGGCGGTTTCGGCCGGGGCCCTCAGCAAAACACTCCAAGTGAATTTGACGGCCATGAACGAGAGGCTCGCAAAACTGACTGGCCTGGGATTGGTGCGTCGCGAGAAGGGATCGTCCGCGACCGGCAGAGAGCAGTACGTGTATAGAGTTCTGGCCTAAAAATTTTCGGAATCGCTTCATTACCTTCACTGAAGTGCGTGGATCTTGGCAATACGACACGCAAGGAGCAGAACACATGTGGACCATCGAGCAGCTGGAAATTAACGGGGGATTCTTGCCAGGTCTTAAGCTCGCGTTGCCGCAGGGTTTGACCTGCATCATTGGACCCCGAGGAAGCGGCAAATCGACACTCGCCGAGGCGTTACGTTTCGCAATGAAGGGCACCACAGGCGCATCGAAATCACGGCTGGACCTGCTGCAAGCGAATCTCGGCGGAAGCGGATCGGTAACCTTTTCGTCCACGAGTCGCAGATTCACGGGCATGTACACGGCGCTGTATCTTAGGTTGAGCTGACGAATCCAATCCGCCAGCAAAACCGGCCGCCGTCGGAAATGTTCGGGATCGAGGTTGGTGGCTTCGAGCTCCCGCGCCAGCAAAAGGATGTCGCTCTTGAACTTCAACACAGTTACATGGACCTCTGTGTCCTGTTGATTGGTCGTCAGTCTGCTCAGGCGCTCGGCCTGTGTCTGGGCGGCGAACATCGCGTTCCGCAAGGTATGGGGCGTAGCCACCATTGCGCACAGTTCCGTGAGCGTCGATTTCGACGAACTGAAGCCTTCTGGATATCACCCGGCGCGTGCCATCGGGATTCTCCCGAGCGTCTTGAATAGAGTGGTCAAGATAGAAGAGAACGCGAAGATCTTCAGACGCAGCTGTTTTGTCTACGAGGAATGCTCCCCTCCGCAGAAGTGGCAGGTGCCGCTCCAGAAGCAGACTTCCATGATAGGTCTTTGTCAAGAGGACAAAAACTCCTCCGACGCGCTCGGGAGGAGCGCGGGTGCGGTTTCTGTGAACTTCCTCAGCTCGCCCGGTTGCCTCGCGGCAGTGGTTCCTCTTCGTTCTAGAACCAGACTTCCATTTGCTGGCGCAGTGATTCTCATTGCCCAGAAGATTGAGTTGATGTACTCCTGCCAGCCTCGAAACTTATCAATGGGAGCATCGGGAGCATTCACTCCTTCGCCCAGTCGGCTTACGGCGAGACCTGGCAGGCGGCGCGCTGAATAAAATTCTTTCTATTCCGCAAGCCTACGCAGCAGTGCGGTTTTCGTTTTTCACTACCAGAAAGCCTTTCTCACGTCGATCGACGGCAACCAGGTATGCCACCAGCTTGCGCGCCACAGCGAGAGTTGCACGATTCGCATTGCCTTTCTGTTTCTCTCGATCATAGAGGGCCGCCAAGTCCGAGCTGATTCGTGGAGCCATCTTCGCTGCTTCGATCAGTGTCGTCTGCAGGTGTTTGTTGCGCTGCTTAGACAACGGCGTGCGTTGCACGGTGTTGCCGGTGCTTCTCTCCGCTCCACACAGCCCGCAGTAGCTAATCGCTTTCTTGATGGACGAGAGGCGCTGTACATCACCGACCTCCAGTGCCCAGGTCAGCGCCGTGATCGGACCGACGGCGGGAATGGTCATCAAGCGCTCCACACGTTCCCTCAACAACGAATCTCGTTCCAGCGAGCGCACCAGGGCACTCTCGGTGCGCTGCAAACGCACCACTGTCTCGCGACATACACGTAGCAGTGAGCACAGTCCTTCATCAACGTCGGGGTTCGTCGCCAGCAGCTCGCGAAAGTAACCGGCCTGGTGCAGCTTCTGCTTGTTATAGCTCACCCCGGCCGCCATCAGCAGGACCGCAATCTTATTCTTCATCTGAACCATCTGCCGGACAAGCAAGTTCCGGTACCGCAGTGTACGTCGCCGTTCGCGAATCTCGGTCGAAGCCATGTAGCACTCCGGCAAAAAATCACATCGCAAACAATCGCAGATCTTCCGGGCATCGATGCGGTCATTCTTCTTTTTCGCTGCGGCGATGGCGCGCAGCATTAGAGGGTGGGCCACCTTCAGCGCGGCCGCATGCGGCTTGAGGTGATCGTAAATCCAGCCGCTAAACAGTGTCGCTTCCATCGCTGCAGTCCATGGCTGCGGAAGCGTCTTCAACCAGCAATCCAGGTCCAAACGCGTGGCGGGAATCGATCCTTCAGAATGAATCTTGCCGCTGCTGTCTTTCACGCAGTAGCTGATCATTCGCTTGTGCACATCCAGCCCAATGTAATACATAGATTCCATGGGGGAGCCTCCTTGGTGTATCTGAATCAGCCGGTGCTGAGTTCAGTCTTTGTACACCAAACGCTCCTCCCTCGACCTATACATTCAAACTAATCGTCGCCCCCAGGAGTGGATGGCCGGGCGTCACAAATGTGGCCAATGGTTTACCCGGAATATTTCGAAGTGAGCGCTCAAATGTAATTCGCTCATAGGATGAGAGGACCGGTTCTCCGCTTCCAATTTGCTGATCCCGATGCCGGACCAGAGAGGGAACATAAGTAATCTGAAAACGTCTCGATTCTCGCTCTTTAACCGTCCCCCCCAAATTGGCAAAGGCTGCAAGGAAGAAGGATTGAATGAAGTGCGGTTGAAGTCGTCGAGCCTCCGCCCGCTCCATCTCAGCACGTACACGTTGAATCTCGGAAGTGTCGAGACTTCCGTGCGCCAAGGCCCGTTCCTCCAAGAGGGCCTTACATCTCTCCGTATTTGTAAGATCGTCTACGGCCTTGAATAGTTTTGCCTTTGTTTCTGGGTCGTCACCGTATCTGACCGCCGCAATGAGAAGGTCGCGCAAGGAGCTTTCCTGGAACAACTTCCCAAGGATGTCGAATACTCCGCCCTTCAGGGCAGTACGCTCTTGATCGAGTTTCTCGAGCAAGCGCTTATAGACGGCACCCTCTCGCGTCTCTTCGGCAATTAGATTCCAGAGGTGACAAACATCTGTTTGGCCGATACGGTGGATGCGTCCAAATCTTTGTTCAAGCCTGTTTGGATTCCATGGCAGGTCGTAATTCACCATCAGATGCGCCCGCTGGAGATTGATGCCTTCGCCTGCCGCGTCCGTGGCAACCAATATCTCCGTGTTGATGTCTTGCTTGAATCTCTCCTGGGCCTTTCGCCTCGCCACTTCACGATTGAAGACCTGGTGAAATGCGGAAGCCTTGATGCAATTCTTGTTGAACGGCTAAGAAACTACGTCGAGAGACGGCAGAACATCCTCATTAGCGGCGGAACGGGTATCGGGCCATCAAGAGCAATATTGGCGATTCTCTTAACGTTGTTGTGCACCTCGACCGCCGACCTGGCAGACGCTTTGTTTCCGAAGTCCTCGCGATCCATTGTTATGACCCCGATGCCGACGAATACGAATTCAGCGCAATTTATCAGAAGCACGAGGAATCTCGATGAACCACTTTGAAAAGCCAACTTGTGCTTCTCCGACCGCGTCGGACTACATCAACGACAACTTCAAGCCCTCCGACCGAATCGCAGTCCTCGTCCTCAATAGGAATCTGGGCGAAATCACCCAACGCATCACCACAGCAAAGAAGGCGGCTAGCCTCGAATTCCAGGCATGGCTTCGATACAAGAATGCAAACGGGGCCGACATCTATGTTGGAATGAATCCGCTGAAACAAGATGCTTCGACTCGAACCAAAGACGACATCGAGACGCATCCGCCATCTTTACCTTGACCTAGACCACGATGGGGCCGCAGCTCTCGAAGGAATTAAGAATTCCGATCTAGTCCCGCAACCGAATTACGTACTGAACACATCACCCGAGAAGTTCCAGGTTGTCTGGAAAGCTGAAGGGGTCACGCTTGAAGAAGCGGAGGCTTTGCAGCACGCAATGGTCAGGGAGTTCGGCGGTGATCCGGCAGCGACGGACTCTACGCGGGTGTTACGACTTCCCGGCTTTGCCAATAAGAAATATGACCGAGATTTCTATGTGAAGGCCCATGCGGAATCGACGCAGATATACCATCTTCGGGATTTCAAGGTTCCGGTTGATTCACAGGAAGCCCCCCGACACCATAATGAAGAAACAGCGCGCACACAGCACGCGATGGGTACGTCGCAAAGCCAATCGGAGCATGACTGGGCCTACGCCAAACGCGCCCTAGCTCGTGGCGACGACCCTGAGGAAGTCATCCGCCGAATTGCAGATTATCGTTCCGAAGATAAACACGACCCTGAATACTACGCTCGCCTCACCGTCTCCAAAGCCCAAGAAGAGCTAAAGAGAAGTGCGGCCAATCCTGGTCCCGAAATCCAGGAGAGAATCGACGTGAAGCACTGATTCGGAAGCGCCTATGCCCATGATAACGTCCCTTCAAAAAACAGGCCGTCCACCATCCTCTTTTCTCCATCTACTCACTCCCAGTGAGGTCGCCGAGATTACGGGCCTCTCAATCGAAACATTGGCGCAGTGGCGAAGTCAGCGCCGGGGAATTCCTTTCGTCAAAGTGAGCCGTAACTGCGTGCGATATCGTCAATCTGATCTTGACCACTGGCTTGAAGAGCGCATAGTGTCGGTTGATGTTGGCGCAACAACAGAACGGAGGTAGAGCTAATGGCGGTATATAAACGCGGGAATCTCTGGTGGTACAAATTCCAATTTCAGGGACGCTCGATTCGAAAACCTACGAAGTTTACAAATAGAACCGCTGCGCTGCGAGCTGAAGCGAAGCACAAGGCGGATCTACTCGACCGGCGCGCTGGCCTGTCACAGAAAAAGATCGCACCAAAATTTGAAGAATACGTGAAGGTGTTCTTGGCTTGGTCCAAGCAGCACCACAGGCCAAAGACGACAGCGCTGCACACTACAAACTGCGACACGTTGAAGCGTTTTTTCAAAGGCCATTGGCTGGATGAGATCGACCAAGCCGCGGTCGAGAACTACAAATCTGACCGCATAAAAGAAGATCGTCGCAATGCCGACGATGGCAGCAAGGTCACCGGAGCAACGGTCAATCGTTCACTCACGACACTGAAATTGATGTTTGGACGAGCCGAGAAATGCGGTTTTGGCGTCTCCAACCCGGTCCGTGGCGTTGCCTATTTGCCAGAGTCCGCGGGTCGCATTCGGGTCGTTAGCTTCCAGGAGGAGCTGACGTATCTTTCAAAAGCCAGCCAGCCGTTGCGAGACATCGCGCAGACCATTCTAGACACCGGGCTGCGACCAGAGGAAGTGTTTCGGATTCGCGTTGAGAACATCGACTTTGCCGCGCGCACCATCTTCAACCCGTTTGGCAAGACCAAAGCCGCGCGCCGGACCGTCACCATGACTGAAGCAGTATGGACAGCGCTGAAACGACGAGCTAAGACTGCGAAGGGAAGTTATGTATTCCCATCTAAGAAACACACGGATCGCCCCATAGCCTCCGTGCGGAAGGGACACAATGCGGCAATACGCCGCGCTGCCATCAAGCAGCATTTCGTCTTGTACGACCTGCGCCACACATTTGCAACGCGAGCGGTTGCGGCAGGGGTTGATCTCCCGACGCTGAGCGCAATGCTGGGACACACCTCAATAACGATGACCATGCGATACGTTCATCCGGCAGCAGAACAGAAGCGGTTAGCCGCAGCCAAGCTGGAGACATTCCGCGTCAACGGCTTAATGGTGGCTGCTAGTGAACAAGCAGCAGAACGAGAGCGGCTGGCCGCTATCGAACAAGCAGCAGAGCAGGAGCGGTTGGCCGCCGCGAAGCTGGAGACATTCCGCATCAACGGTTTAATGGAGGCCGCCAGCGAACAAGCAGTGGGCACAAAAATGGGCACAGAGGCTCGGATAAACTAATGGAGCACTCGGCTAAGTATTTGAAAAGTTTGGTCGGGGCGTCCGGATTTGAACCGGAGGCCTCCTGCGCCCAAGGTAAACTCAAAAAAGCTAAGTAGTTGTCTCGTCTAGCACTTTCGCGCATCATGTATCACGATTTTAGGCGGTTTTTGGGGCTAATTGTTCCCAAACGTTCCCAACTTTTTCAGGATGTTCGTACTTTAAATTTCGGTAGGTGGCCTGCGAAAACAGGCGCTCAATATCGTGCCTGCGCCGCTATTTTTTCTTGAATTGTGAGTGCTTAGAAGGGGTCTCTCGAAAGCTCCGCCTCTTGGCTCCCCTTCGCTAACGTTGACCGTCGTCGTTGGCTTTTGTATACAGGTAATGCGGTTATAGTGGTCACAGGTCCTAAAGAGACTGTTGTGCTCGCTTGCGCGAGAATCGCGCGAGAAAGAGGTCAGAGATGGCTATAGGAACCGAGCTTCAATACGCGGATTTGAACGATCTTTATCTCGACCCCAAGAACCCGCGCCTCGGTCGCGAGGAGACGGGAAAGAATCTCACTCAGAAACAAATTCTTGATCTGATGAGTGACTGGACCCTCGATGAACTAGCAATTTCGTTTTTGGAGAGCGGAGGCTTCTGGGTGCACGAGGCTCTGCTGGTCACACATGAGGATCTCAATGGTCGTCAGCGTTTGGTCGTTGTTGAAGGAAATCGGAGGTTGGCGGCCCTCAAGTTTTTGCGCGACGCGCTTGACGGGCAACCTGCATCGAAAAAATGGGCAGAGATCGCAAAAAGCGGAAAGCCGGCCAAGACCCTATTCACGCGAATTCCGTACATCGAAGTTGACTCCAGACGGGACATCGAGGCATTCCTCGGATTTCGTCACGTCACAGGGATCAAAGAATGGCGACCCGCTGAAAAGGCACAGTATATAGCAAAGCTAGTCGATGATCGCGGAATGGACTACGTCCAAGTCATGCGAAAGATTGGCAGCAAGACTGCGACGGTTCGGCAGAATTACATTTCCTACCGTCTTCTCCTCCAGATCGAAGATTCCGCCGAGAATATCCCTCCCGAAAATTTTGAGGAACGTTTCAGCGTGATGTATCTCTCACTCCGAACAGAAGGAGTACAGAAATACCTTCAAATCGACGTTCAGGCAGACCCTGAAAGAGCCAAAAACCCTGTACCTCGTTCGCATCTAAAGGCACTGGCAAAATTCGCATTGTGGCTCTTCGGTGATGACAAACACCCGCCTCTATTCAGCGACTCACGTCTAGTCGATAATTTCGGTCGAATTCTGGAAAGTGGAGAAGCTGTTGAGTATCTGGAGCGAACCTCTAGGCCAAGTTTTGAGGTTGCGCTGAGAATGGCCGGAGGTGACGAACCGGAAATCGTGAGATTAGTCGAGGATGCTGCTGACAACCTCGAACTCGCGTTAACCCGTGCGCACCTTTATGCGAAATCGAAAAAATTGCGGATCGCCGTCGAGAGACTTGGAGCAGACGCTATGCAGTTGCTTAGCATTTTTCCGGCAATTCGGGTCAAGGTCGTCCAGGTCGAAGCCTAAATGTTGCAATTCCCAACCAGCGGCATCGCCCGCTCCGTCGACAGTCACAACGTAGCTTTAGATGTGCTTTGTGATTGGATTGAACTGAATGTCCTATTCGATGCGGACAGGCTGTCTGCAAGTGACGTGGTAGATGCCCTCTGCGATGGGATTTACGCAAACCAGGATATGGCTGCGCAGCTTGTCGACGATGCCTGGTCAGAATTGAGGCGTCGGGAGGCATGTGTCGCGGAACGTGCGTCCTTCACCGTGCATGGACAAAGAGTGAGCAGAAAGCACTCGTGGCGGCAAGACCCCGCCCACAGCTTTTGTATTCTCCTTGCGTTCGCTAAATGGCATCGAAAATGGGGACAACAGTTTGGCGCTAACTATAGTGAGCAAGGGGAGCTATTCGAGTTGCTGACTAAGGAGTCCATCCAAACGCAATTCGTCGGATGGCAGGTTCACCAAACCGGCTGGTCTAGGACACACGCGGTAAAACTCGCCGCTGTGGCGACAGGCGTTGCTGAACGTCTGGGCGAAACCACCGGAAATATTGCCCGATGGGGCGACCCTGCCGCCAACGAATCAGGCCTCGATCTCGTGTTCTATCGGCCCTTTTCGGACAATCGAGTCGGCATACCGGTTTATCTCACTCAGTGCGCTAGCGGCGCGGATTGGACCCGCAAATTGAAGACACCGGATCTCGATCTATGGAACAAGCTTATCGACTTCGCCGGCATGCCTCATCGTGCGTTCGCGACACCATTCGCATTCTCGGAATCCGACTTCATCAGAAATTGCAATAAAGTGAAGGGCATGCTTCTTGACCGATATCGCCTCTTGTCTGCGGCAACGCACAAGGAAAGCTGGGTTTCTGCCCCTTTAAGGAGGAGGATCATTACTTGGGCGAAGCCAAGGGTTGCAGCATTGCCCCGGATGGAGTCTTAGCACAGAGTCGCCTCAAATCGAATGCCATGCAAACATCATCTCAGTTGACGGTCGGAGCGACGTACAGTCGAGAAGCGTTGGCGCAGAAGTTCGGAATCAAAGATGCTACATTGTTCACTAGAATCTTCATGCCAAAGGGCCATGAATCTATCTGGTCCTCAGTGGTCACCCAAAACCGGCCAATGAAGGTCACCTGAAAACCGGCCAACGATAAAGTCCGGGACGTTGACTCCGACGAGAGGCCTTATAGGCTCCGTCGGCATGAGCAACGTCTTGAACGAAGAGAAGAAACAACAAGTCATAGCACTGGGACGGCTCGGATGGTCTCTGCGACGCATCGAGCAAGCCACGGGTGTACGCCGAGAAACAGCCGGCACATACCTGAAAGCGGTCGGGATCGCCGTGCGACCACCGGGTGCATGGGGACGGCGGACACCAGCAAAACCGGCCAACGAGGTGACCACCGACTTTGGCGGACAGCCTCTTGGAAACCACGAACTCCAGTCTGCGAGTCAGGATCCATCAGCCAGTACCTGTGAGCCGTATCGCGAGGCCGTCGAACTGGGGCTGAGCCGTGGGCGCAATGCCATGGCCATCTGGCAGGATCTGGTTTCCGACTACAACTTCTCCAGCGGCTACCAGGCGGTGAAGCGGTTTATTCGCAAGCTTCGCGGATCTCAGTTGCCTCAAGCCGCTGGAATCATCCTCACCGTTGCCGGAGAAGAAGCGCAGGTCGATTACGGCACCGGCCCCATGGTCCGTGACCCGCAGAGCGGCAAGTATCGACGAACACGACTATTCGTGATGACGCTTGGTTATAGCCGCAAGTCCGTGCGCCTGCTGGTCTTTCGTTCCAGTTCACGCATCTGGGCTGAGTTACACGAGAAAGCGTTTCGCAGGCTCGGTGGGAGTGTGCGCGTCGTGGTGCTCGACAATCTACGCGAGGGCGTGATCGCCCCTGACATTTACGATCCGAAGCTCAATCCCCTTTATCAGGACGTGCTGGCGCACTACGGTACCGTGGCGATGCCCTGCCGGATCAAAGATCCCGATCGCAAAGGGAAAGTAGAGGCCGGTGTCGGACACGCACAAAAAACACCGCTCAAAGGACTGCGCTTTGAAAGCTTGGAGGAAGCCCAAGCTTACCTCGATCACTGGGAACAACGCTGGGCGGACACGCGCATCCACGGCACGACGAAACGGCAAGTCGCAGCTATGTTCGCCGAAGAAAAGCCGTCCTTGCTGCCTCTGCCCATCGAACCCTTCCGCTACTACCAATACGGCGAGCGCACGGTGCATCTGGACGCTTGCGTCGAAGTCGAGGCGGCCTATTACGGACTGCCGCCGGGCTGGATCGGACGGCTCGTCAAAGTGCAGTGGGATGCACTCCACGTGAGGATTATGCATCCTGGGACGGGACAACTACTGCGCGAGCATACCCGGCAGAAACGTGGTTGGTATCGGATCAAAAACGAGGACCATCCCAACAGAATGCCGTTCAGTACGGCCCACCTGCTGGGGCGAGCGGGCCGAGCGGGAACCCAGATCGGGGCACTGTGTAACGCGATCTATCAACAGCAAGGAGAAGTGGGGATTCGCCGCATCCTGGGCATCCTCTCCTTGGCCAAGAAATACGGTACGGCAGCTGTCGAGGATGCCTGTTCTGCCGCTCTGGAGATCGGCGTGCCTGAATACCGCTTCGTTCGCCGTTATCTGGAACGCCGTCCGCAACTGACTTTACTGCAAGTCGATCCCCTGATCCGTGAGCTCGTGGAGTATCGCGATCTCATCAATCTGAAAATCAAGGAGCAACCAGAATGAATCTGATCGAATTAAATCGTGCTTTGCGACAACTGCGACTCGGCGGTATCGCCGCGGTGCTGGAGACACGCCTCCACCAAGCACAGGCCGAACCGATGACACCCATCGATTTCATCTCCTGTTTGGTCTCGGATGAACTCACGCGCCGGAGCGAGCGGCTGCTGGAGCGACGGAGGAAACAGGCACAGTTTCGGGACGCGCAAAAAACGCTCGACAACTTCGATTTCAACTTCAACAAAAAGACGAATCGGAGTCTGATCTTCGATCTGGCCACAGCTGCGTTCATCGCCCGACACGAAGATGCTTTGTTCTTAGGGCCGCCGGGTACGGGAAAGAGCCATCTCGCCCAGGCCATCGGACATGCGGCGATCCAGCAAGGTTACTGCGTGCTCTACCGGGAGACGCATACCCTACTGGATGAAATCGCTGAAGCCACCATTGATGGAACGCGCAAGGAGCATATGGAACACCTCGCCACGGTGCCGCTGCTCATCATCGATGATCTGGGGATGCTCAAAATACCAACCACCGCCGCCGAGGAACTGCTGGAGATCGTGATGCGCCGATACGAACGGGCCAGCACGCTGCTCACTTCCAACCGCCCTGTGGAGGACTGGGGCAAACTGCTCGGCGACAGTGCCGCCGTCACCGCCATGCTGGACCGCCTCCTCCATCACGGTCACGTTCTCAAATGCGGCCCACGGAGCTGGCGAACAAAAACAGACTTGCCTGAACAGGAGAAATTAGCGTAAAACCATCGCGTCCCGGGCCACATCCGTTGGCCGGTTTTGAAGTGACCACCGTTGGCCGCTTTTGAGGTGACCATTGAGGATCTGGTTATTCGTCACGGAGGAAAAGACTGCGGACCGCACGCAATATGAAGACGAACTAGCAGGAGACGATCTCTACATCGAAGGACAAAAGAGCGGTCGTAAAGATAAATTGCTCGCGGAACATTCCATGTCCGATTTGGAGGTCCTACTTTTCTACCGGAAGTCAAAGTACGAACATCCTCAAGCTGCTTTCACGTATGAAGGCTCGTTTCGGTATTTGGACCATGTTTCAGGCCCACCCACACGCTTCCATTTTCGCAGAGTCAGCACCTGAGAGTCTCGCACCTCCGAGTCGCGTGTCGCCGATGATCACTCCTCGACCACACTGCCATCTTCCTGGACGCGAACAGTGAGCCACTCGTAGTTGCCCATCTCAATAACTTTTTCTATGCTTTTCTGCACGCGAATTCTATCTGGTGCTCTTGTCTCTCCGTCGAGCAGGATGATCTCTCTTATTGTTGCTTGTTCCTTCATACCCCGGAACACGACATAATCCACCGGATGGAAGAGCACCTTGGCATCGTCGGCATTTAGCCGTCTTGGCGCGAACACCGGGTCTATTCGCCGAACCGCGAGTCTAGCCGAGCGCCGCCCGACGATTCGCGCTTTTTCTCGAAGGGCCTCCTCAGCGCTATCGATCTGCTCCTCAACTCCATCCAGTCGAGTATCTCTGGCGCGCAAAATGTCCATCCAATCCTTCTTTGGCCTTGCTTTAAGGAAGACCCTAGTGTCGCTGAGTCGGAAGAGTTCGCCGCAGCAGGGACACAGGCCAAAAATACTCCTCTGGACTGCAAAGAACCGGACGATGTCGCTACTCATTACTATGCTTCCGTTCGTAAACTGCCACCGAGACTTTCTTCGAGTGCACAAGCGATCTGATTTGCTTTTGACTCGGCTTCAACGACGACCCGCCAGTCTTGATCTCCATAAACAGAATCTTTGATACAACGCCCTTCGTACTCAGTCCCTCAAAGATCAGATAGTCAATCGGGTCAAACAAGGAACGACAGTCGCCCCTTTCGAAGCGAAACGAGGGCATGCAGGGAGCTAGACGCTCCAAAATCAAGCCCGTATTCACGGCTTGTGCTCCGATTTCGGAGGTAGCACAGATTGACTTACGGCGAGACGTCAACTCGTCCGCTCTCTCCCGTTGTTCGCGTTTCAAGCCGTCAAACACTTCCCTGGCACCGTTAGGAAACGAGTTCAAGTGGAACAAGCCACATTCCTTCAACCTGACAGTCCCCTCACAAGCTGGGCACTCCGCGTAAAAGCCATCGTTCTCAAGTGTGCTGATAAATTGTTTTGCTTTGGATTCGTTTGTCATTACCGTCCTTACCGTTCTTTGAACTCATTTAAGGTGCTGATCGCTTTTGCTGAGGCTCTTCCCAATGTCACCGTCAGTTCATTCTCAAACTCACGCGTCACGTCTTCGCAGCCGGATCGAGCGTGCGTTATCTCGTGCAGCAGAGTCCCTGCGAACCCTTCCAAGGACCGAAGTTGGGAGCGTTTGATAATGATTCGTCGCTTGTGAGGCTCCCAAAGCCCAGCGGCATCGCAGTTAGAAGCGAAGTCTGGTCGCATCGTCTCTGAGATTCTGATTTCCTTCACTTCGCGAGGAAGACCGCCAACGAGCTTCGCTAGCTCCGCTTGTGAATCGAAAACACGGCGCTCAGCCGCCGATAGTTTTTCTGTATCGACAAATGCAAACTCGAAACTTGCGGCAAACTCCGTCTGAAACACTTCGAGATCACGGACGGGGTTTCCGAGAATGTCGCGCGCCCCGTGCAGGCGCTCCTGAATGTTTTCTGGCACCGTCACCACCTTGTAACCATCGCTTATGGCATGGTCGATGGCGTCGGAGGCCTGCGTCCTTTGGTCAGCGGTGACAAAGACGACCTTCCTCTTCGCGTTCAGAATCTGGCACGCATGGACAGCAACATCGACCCATTTCACCTCGTCCCGATTGGTGCCCTGCTCTATGCGCGTGAGATCGTTGGCGAGAGTTTCCGCGACCTCGTCGGAATCCGATGCCAGGAGCATAGCTTTGACGCGATCCGCATACGCCGTGCGACCGACATTTGTTCTCTCCCTATTAAGCGCTTTGTTCATGGCAGCAGTCAGAGATGTAATGTTGTAGGAAAAAGCAAAGTCCTCTTCCTCTGCCACGAGTAGTCCTTTTACGTACACCCGTGCTTTGCCCCCCTGAGTTCTACGAAGAATTTGTCCGTATTGAGTGCTGCCGAGGATCTTCTCTCCAGAAAACTTAAGGAAGAACTTCTTGGCGGCGGCCATGTCGCTATCTGAGATGCCCTTGAATGCAACATCAGTGCCGATTTGCTTGGGATCGCCGGGTCGAGAAATCACAGCATGGAGTGTGGCGACGTCAGAGAAGCCATGTTTAGACGTCATTTCCAATTCGATATCTCCGTGCTTCGACTTAATCACGACACTTGTGCCTCGACGATGCAGAGTTGCGAGAGCGTCCTTTAGGCCCACCCCAAACTTTCCGACGACTTTACTTTCCTGGCGCAGCTTCTCCTTGTTTTCGTTCTGCGTCAGATGCTCATATCGAAGGCCACGACCGTAGTCCCGCACGTGCCACACGCCTTTTGAATCCTTGTTGATCTTTATCTCCGCACTAGAAGTCAACGCTTGCTCGTCCATAGCATTGGCAAGCACTTCCCGGATAGCGTGGCGGAGCTCCCATCCTTCCAATATCTTCTCGATGTTCAGATCGAACTTGCGAACTTCTGATTGGCTCTTCCTTGTCCTTTCAGAGCCGCTTCGTCTGATGATTCTCATGTTTGATCCTGCCTAGCTGCCGCCAAAAGCCCCCCTAAACCCAGAAGAGCAGATTGTTCCAGCGGAACTAGCCCAGATAGGTCGGATCGGAATCGAACGTCTGACACAGCGGGAGGGATGCCGTCGACTTTGGGCACCAATCCCGCCTCGAAGAACGCCAATGATTCTTGCGCGAGCTCCCAGTCAAAAGCCTCATCCATTGCGTCATTCCAGCCGGCGCCAATTGCGCTATAGAACGACGCGTCAAACTGGACCGTCAGATTTAAATCGCTCGACAGTAGCTGTCGCGTTTCGCCAAACAACGTTCCTAAAGAGACGCCACCGCCGGCCCGTTCGACGAATATTGACGCGATGACAATTCGAGACGGACCTGATGACGTGAGTTGTGCAAGCGAAAAATAGTGCTCTCGGCGGCGAGTTTCCGCTGCTCTTGACTTCAATTCTTTGCGGACCGGCTGCGAAATCAAAGTGTTCCTCGGCGGCTTTGTGCCAGGCACCCGCGACGACTCTCGGCTCTGTTGATGTACGAATCAGAAACAACTCTGCCCAAATGCCTTGTATCGATTTCTGGGCTGGAACTGTCAGCGCTTGGAAGAGATCAACCAGCCCCGAGATTGCGCGACGAACAGCCGCTGAGGTCGGCGTCGGCCCCAATGCTACGACCATTGGCGAGATAATTCTCAGAAAGTGAGGAAAGAGGTTGGGATCAGCGTTCGAGCATTTGATGATTGTGAAGTTCCCGCCCTCCTGCCTCCCTGACGGATCTGTGATCGTGCAAGGAACGTCGTAGGAAACGAAAAGATTCTGCAGCCGAATTGGAGCCGGTCGGGTCGCCCCAATTGGCTGCCGCAGCAATAGACATGGTGATCCGCTTGAATCCTTCGCGAGCCTGTGCGTCTGAGAATCGGGAATCGGCACTGCGGAGAGGTTAGTTCCAGAAGGCAGTCCTAAAGGCAGAACCAGAGACTCATATAGTGATGCAAGGTCAACTGCCACCAACCCTCCTTCAACGTCGCTCCTGAACGAGCCAATCGTTAGCCATCTCCGCAGGAACCCAAACCGCAATCGTGGGTACATCACTTGCAATGACTGAGCCTCTGTCCTTTTGCCGAACCTGGAGCGTGTGAATCTGAATCGTCAGCCCGCCATCGGCCCTGACCCCATCGTCTCCCGGATAGACCATGTCTTTGTGTCCGGGATCAGCGTAGTTCGCGCCCTGAAAGAGTGTGGGGATCTCTTCGTCGTCATTGACGCTCCGGGCGCGCTCTTTTCCTTTGCTCATCCTGTAAACGGTGCACGTCCTTTCCGAATGCTGTTCCAAGAACGATTCGATCTGCAGAAGCAGGCCAGTGAACACCTGCGAATCACCCTCGTCGGTCAGACGCAAGTGGATTAACAGTTCTTCGTAGGCTCGTCGAAGTGGGACCTTCTCCGCGACGAGATGGACTTGGTCGGCGGTCCTACGGCTATCGCCTTCATCGTTTTCCCAACTCATTTTCCCGATGAATTCGGTGACCACCCTTCGGTTTGCTGCCAGCAGATCATCCGTGCCATGCGGCACCTTCGGCCAAAACCAGTTGTCCGAGATCGTATCCTGCCGGTACCCAAGGTCCAATACCTGGCGACGAGTCGGGCGCAGGCCGCTGTCCAAAAAGAAGGCGCGTCGCCATTCGGTTAGTGGCCTACCGCGATCACGGTGCTCCATCAGACGGTTACGTATGTCCCGTTCGTGCTCCACATAGAAAGCAAAAGCGTCACGTACACTCTGTTCAAGAAAGACTCGGCAATAGCCGAGATAACGCTTCTTGTAGCCGAAAAAGCGCGCTCGCTGCTGAATCGTGTCAGCATTCCCTACACCCATATCGCGCGGCATATATGTGATCGTCAGACCTTCTACAGTGAAGCCACGATCCATTGCTTGCCCACCGATCAAAATCCACGGATAGGTATCTTTCCAGTCGGGCTGGGGAGTGCCCAATCGAGGATTGGCATTCACCTCTAGGACGCTGGTTTTCCTGAGTGAGTACGGGAAGCCGTTCCAAGAGCGGCAAAATCTGGAATGTCTGTCGCAGTTCTCCTCAAGTCATTGAAAGCAGGCCGAAACTCCTCAAGGAACTGTTCTCGCTCGGGATCGCTGTCCGGTAGACTCAGAATGTCAAGCCATTGTTGCCTAATTTGCGAAATCCAGTGAAAAAACTGACTGTGTCCCGGTGTTTCGCGAGACGGATGCACGAGCATCGACCGGTTTCGACTGCCAGTGCGTTGGTCGTCGCCTAACACGAATCCGGCGGCGACGCCCAAGAAGAACAATCGTAGAGCAGAAATCAACGTTGGGGGAACCTCATTTAATACGTTGGTACGGCTCGGAACCTCGTTCGCTGGTATTACTCGGACCAAGTCGGGCTGCTCCTCGAAGAAGGTCTCGCCCCCGACATACGCTTCTCCAGGCGTCAGCAGTTCTACAAAGCGAGGAGACAAGACATCAATCAGATTAATGAGCAATGGAGCCTGGGGGGTCGCCGTATATTGCAAGTAGGAATGATGGGGAAGGCACTGCCGCAGAGCGACAAGTCGTTGGTACGTCGTGCTCTGACCGCCCTGAACAACCCGAGTGTTCAAACCCGCTTGGTCAGCTTCGTCGTCTATGACGAGCGTCGGGACCGTTTGAAGATCAAGTTCCCGCAACACGGCGATCAGTTTCCGAAGATGGGTGGTATTTTTCAGTACGGTAATTAGGACGGTCTGTCTGCGCTGATCCGGCAGTCTCGGATCTTTCCAATCAGCAAGTACATCAGCGATACTCTGACGTTCTTCTGGTTTTGGGTTTTGGAAAAGTCGCCACTTTCGGTTTGTCTGGAGTTGTAGATCGTCCTCCAATCGCTTTGTAGATTGACCGAGAAGATTTGTGCCGACTCCGGTTATCACCACGACTAGGGGATAGCCGTTATCACGGGCGAGGGCCGCAACGGTCGTAAATGACAAAGTTTTACCGCTTTGCACGTATCCGAGCACTAAACCTGTTGTGGATTGTTGTGTCGCTGTCGGGGGGATGCTCTTACTCAGAACGCCCGACAGCTTCCGACACAATTCTTTCACTACTCTCGCGGTCAAATTTCAGGTGCGCAATCAAGTCTCTGACCTCTTGGCCCTGTACTGGGGTCCAGAGACTGCCCGCTGGAAGCGAATCTTGCGGGCTAATTATCTCGCCGGCATTTGGTCTAACTTGATTCATCGGAGAACTCTCACTCTAGGCTTTGCTCAGGGCTTCGCGTAGTAACTGGTTCATGTTCCTTCGTATAGTTCCGTATTGTGGCACGCCGGCATCTCTCGCAGTGATCTCAGCCAAACCGATGGCGGCAGCAACTCTCGCCAACGCTTCGATTTCTGTAGATTCGGGCCGGCAAAACTGAATCATGAAGGGATGAACCAGCGACATTCTAACTGCTATCTCGCGAGGACCAGTCTTGGAAGGCGGCTTGTCTGTAATTGCCAGCCAATCATCGACCCCAGAGTCCATCGAAAGCACAATCGTAATTCTCCATTTCGCTCCTCGGTGGTCTAGTTCGATCACGCGCAGGCTAGCGGTCGCTTCGCTAGGCATCGTCGTGGGGAGCGGTTCAGTGACCGGCTTCGATGAAGTCTGCGCCGCGAGCACGGGAGGCGCTTCCTTTTGAATCGTCTCAGCCACGCGACTGTTCGCTTTATCGGCTTCTGCTCGTAGTTCACGCTGCGCGACTCGTGCGCGGAATCCCTCTGCCTGCGACAATATCGGCAAAGTAGTGGTTTCGAGTTCTTCTCGCAGCAACTCCAAAAACGTTTGCTCGTGATCCTCCCACTTGAATCCATCCTTTGTATGGCTGACTTCAAATCCTTCCAGTGAGATCTCGCCAAAGAGTCGCTGTTTTCGATAGGAATTCCCGCTACCGAAAATGTAATCGGGACGATAAGGCTCGTCCCAACTTCCTTCAATTAACCTTTTTCTACGGAATAGGGAAAACCCGGCTGTTGAGGTGCTTGCTACTTCGCGGAGACCCGCAAAGCCGGAAGCCTTCAAGCCGAGACCAAAATCAAAGCTGAATTCTTTGTACCAGCGCTGCGGAGACGCTTGAGGAGTTTTGTAGTACGGATAGGTCAGAATTGTCGGAAGTTCATAGTCGAGTTTCTCGCCCTCAAACCACAGTTCCAGAGTCTTTTCACGGAGAAAGATTCTATAAATACTGGCAAGGTGATCCTTGATCTTTCCTCCGGTCCTGCTCAGGAGCTTGTTGTACGGATCTAGAAGCATGATTTCTGTGAAGTGACTCGAAGAAGCACTCGCGGTCTCTGTTACATCGAGCTCCTCAATCGAATCCCGGACAATGGACGCAATATCAAAGTTGATTGTTCGCTCGACTGTTTCACCCAATGCTGAGGTGCGCACGCGCCACCGAGGGGCGAACCAACACGCTGCGCTTTTCATTCCCATTCCGAATTCACTGAGCCCGGTCCGGTCAGTTGGAATCTCGGCTGGCCGAAATGCTCGAGCGTATTCGCTGGTAGCAATGCCAGCCGCATTGTCGCGGACCTTAATCCTCAGTTCATCTCCGCCGCGATCCAATTCAATCTCGACCTTGAGTCGATAGTCCTCGCCGTGGAGCTTGTGTAAGGCTTCTCGGTTCTGAAGATAACTTTGGAGCGCATTGTCAACAAACTCGGCCATCGCGAACCAGGGCTTGTAGTTCAAGTGGCGTAGCACGGAAAGAATTCCTACGCCTGGCCGAATGTTGACTCGGCGATTTTCAATCACCTCATTCTGTTTAGAGCCAGGCATAATTCACCTGCTGACGATGCGCGGCATGGACAAGATTCTCACTCTGCCACGAGTGCGGATACTGTGCTCTTGTCACACGTTCATCGTCGCAATGCTGCGGCATTCGTCACCTAGAAGAGTTATGCGGAAGTTGCCCGTCGGAGCGATTCGTTCCAAGTGCCCAACTTCGCCTCTCGTCTGGATGGCTGTTCGAGCAGAGAGACGGCGATCTTCTTAACGACCTCGGCGTTGACTGCATTTCCCAATGCTTTATAGGCGCGGGTGCTTGCTAATGGGCAAATGCTTCAATTCATCCAAGCTCTGCAAACGTGCGCACTCGCGGGTCGTCATGTATCGTTTTTCCCAAGCAATGATTGGAACCTGTGTTGTGGTAAAAGCTATCAATGAAGGTGCGCTGGAAGGTCTTTTGACCCGCACACCCGAAGCGCGGAACTGAATAACGTACTTCCAAATGTCGCGCTTCTCGCCCTTACAATTCCATTCGAATTTCTGTAGGCTCGGGTGAAACTCCAGAATTGCCCCCATCCAGGGCTTTATCCATTTCTTATTGATCTTGAAGAACTCGCGATTTTGGCGAATAAAATCCCGTTTCCATTTGGGGAATTTCTTCCTCTTCGTTCTGGCATAGGACGGCAGCGAGAACATGATGTCGTCTCGGGAAAGCCCGTTCAGTGGCTTGCCGTGACATCCTCTTAGTTTGTGTAAGCTTCGAATGCTGGCAGCATGTGGCGTGTTGTCCTCGAATGGGTACGTGGCGCCGAATTCCATCGACCAGATTGGGAAGGAGGGCAGTTCGACTGCTTTGGGCGACGCCTTCAAAAACCGCTGCCAAATGCGAAGCGATTTTAGATGGTGTTTCGGTATCGGCTTTGCGTCCTTTGGATTCTTGTCGAGAATGTCTGTCAGGGCAGGCTTTGCCTTTTTGTCAACGAGAGGCCAGGAGAAATGCGCCTAATGATCGGAAGAGCCAACGATGAAGATTCTCTCTCGGATCTGCGGAATACCGAACTTGTGCGGAGACAAATACTCGTAGTCGGTCTTATAACCGGCGGCAGCCAGCCGAGCACGGAGGAATTTGAACGTTTCTCCACCATCATGTCGGCCTAGATTTCGGAACGTTCTCCAAAATAAAGTAATGAGGCTTATGGTGCCGGAGAATTTTGATGACGTGCTCAAGAAGATCTCCCCACTTCGGACAATCGAAGCCGTATTGATCCCCAGCTTTAGAGAACGGCTGGCACGGCGAACCAGCACACAGCAGATCGTGTGCTTGGAATCGATTCAATCGGAACCTTGCGAATATCCCCCTGTGGGACCAACCCGAAATTCTTGAAGTACAACTCGCGAAGACCCTCCTCGATTTCGCTGGCGAACACGCACTCGTGACCGAGTTGTCTGAGAGCAACGTGGAAGCCGCCCAAGCCAGCGAATAAATCAATAAATCGCATTAGCCTTTTTCCAGTCCCTAGACGGAACGGCAAAACAAAAACCGCAAAGCATCAGGGCCGACCGCGCAGAATCTTTCTGACTTCTAGTGCTACCCCGCGAGGATTCTTCTTGATGTCGGATTCCCAAACACGCACCACTCTCCAGCCCGACCTCCGCAGCAGGCTTGTGACCTCTTTGTCTCGCTTGATATTTCTGGAGATCTTTGCACGCCAATACGTTCCGTTGGATCCCTTCGCCAAGTTCCTCCGCAAAACGCTCCAATTTCGTCCGTGCCAGAAGTCACCATCACAAAAAACTGCGAGATGATCTTTTGCAAACACGATGTCTGGCCGACCAGGTATGTCACTGACGTTTCTTTGGAATCGAAGCCCTAGCCCCGAGAGTTCATTTTGCAGCGCGCTTCATGGCGCGTGTTGCAACTGGTGTTCGCCCTCTTAATTCGCGAACACAAAGGTGAGGCAGCCTTCAGGCCAGCAAAGGAGGGAACTTTGAGCTGTCTTTTCATTCATTTAGGAGTTAATCATGATATCAATATCTGTGCCAGAATTCTCTCGGGTCGTGCGTCCAAGAGCTAAATGCCCAGGCCACTCCGACGGTTGAGAAATCCAACCGAAGTATACCGGGTGATTCGCCTTTTGTTCGCCTATTTAATCTTCCTGCGCGGAGCCGGGAACGATCAATCATCGCACAAGTATCGTCCAATGCGGAAGGCGCTCTGCGATGCGACGTTGTAGAATCCTCCTCGGAATACGTCTCAACATGGAATTCGCGGCGGGAGATTTCGTCAAATTCGAGATCAAAGATGACCCGGGCGGCCAATCTGAGTGGATGTGGCTCAGAGTGGACCGTTGCGACGAGTTGAACAGACTCGTGTTTGGATGGCTAGACAGCAAATCTGTTGTCTTTACCACTGATCTCAAGCTCGGTCAGCACATTGCAGTCAGTTATGACAACGTGCGCGACCACAAGAAATCGAGTGAATTCTAACGGCGTCTGCTTGCGCTAGCACACGCCTCGCTGAAGCCAGCATTTGAAGAAATCTCTAGCGCGCTCCGATGGACGCTTGGCGTGAAGCTCCTTTTCGCGATTCCCGATGTTTTGGGATTGAAATAAAACGTCTCGACCCGATGCTGAAGCTCCTCTGCATCTTGGCACCTTTGATTGAGTCTTTCTGAAAGCCGGCGATCTAGCGCTCGACTCCCTTTGCGCTTCCGGTCCTATGCTTGTTGCCGCGCAGCAGTTAGCTCGGCGGCTTTATTCGCATTGAGCTTTCCGAGCCTACTTCCTGCCCAAATCAGGAAACGGAGGGGCCGGAGAGGTCGTGTTGAATGACTGCACCGCACCGCTGGCAGAGGAAGGATCGGTCCCACTGCGAGTATTGTCGAGGGTAGACGGAATGGTTGTGGTTCCAATACCGAAGGAAGAGCAGAATGAAGACAACGGCGGAGAGCACAGCATATGTCGTCAAAGGAACCGAAGAAACGGACGAAGAATTCGTCGTAACGGTGTTTACGTAAAAGACAATCCAACCCGCCGCGAGAAACGCCAAGACGGACCATCCGACGAGTCTCCCGTACGACCACTTCGTCGGCGGGGCCACGGTTCTAGAAATAAGCGTTTGCTGGATTCCCTTCGTCGTCCCGCTGCCGACAATCAAATCAGGGCCGTCGCTTCCTACGACCACGCCGTGCAGTCGAGTGCGCGCATTTACGTGAGAGATTCCTTCCTGGTGGGCGAGAGAAAGCTTCTTGAGATCGGTGCTGTTGCATTGTGGGCAGCGTAAGTCCATGTGATCACCTCTGCTTGCCCGAATTACGAACAGCATACCTCTGGCCACGCCTTTTGTCCTTGAAATCTTGTGCCCGCCTGACGTCCTTTCGCTGTTTGCATCTGCTTGTTGCTCTCCTGCTCCGATATTGTCACGTCCCGGCGAATGATTCGTCCGCCTCCGGTCTCCACTAGCACGCTCCGCGCCACCAAACGGCGGTGTCACTCAGGCGTGCCGCCCGTTCCGACCTGGACGCGCCAATCTCTTCGCTTCTGTCCCCTGTTTCGCGTCCTCGCTCCCCCGGCTGTTGGTGAAGGGAGCAAGGACTCCCCGAAACAGGAGGACAGGAAAAATGAAAGTCGAACAAGCAAAACAGATCGCAAGCAACGCAATCGAGCAACTCCGGCAGGCTCTCGAAGCGGGCCACAGTGAGCGGCTCAAGGACCATCTCGCGGCGATGGCGCGCTTCCGGCGCTATTCGTGGGGCAACATCATACTCATTGCTTCGCAGAAGCCAAACGCTACGCACGTCGCGGGCTTTCACGCCTGGCACAAGCTGGGCCGCTTCGTGAAGAAGGGCGAGAAAGGAATTCTGATTCTCGCCCCGATCATTCGGATGAAGGCCGAAAACAACGGCGAAGCCAAACCGGACGAATCCTCCGTCGCAGTCGGATTCCGTGCGTCCTACGTGTTCGACATCAGCCAGACGGACGGCCAGCCATTGCCCGAAATCGGCAGCGTCACCGGCGATCCGAGCGGCTATCGCGAGCGGCTTGGCAAGTTTGTCGCAGGGCAGGGCATCGCGCTCGAATACTCCGATGAAATCGCGCCGGCACGAGGCACTTCGGCGGGCGGCAAGATCACGTTGCTGCCCGGCCAGTCGCCGGCTGAGGAATTTGCGACTCTCGCGCATGAGGTCGCGCACGAGTTGATGCACCGGGACGAGCGCCGGGGCAGCACGACCAAGTGCATCCGCGAGACAGAAGCCGAGGCGGTCGCATTCGTCGTTTGCAGGGCAATCGGCCTCGACACCGGAAGCGCCGCGCAGGATTACATCGGCTTGTATGGCGGCGATGCGAAGCTGCTTAGCGAGAGTCTCGAATACGTTCAGCGAACCGCAACCCAAATACTCAACGCCATCGGCGCGGACGATTCATCCGCGCCGCCCGTCTAGCGGCGGGTGTCATCCACGTGGTTCAACAACTCCAGCCTTTGCGTCGCTCGTCAGCGTCACCTCGTCACCCTTCTTCGAACTGTATTTTTCAAGGACACGAATGTGATTTTCGAGACGCACCAAGAGTTCGTCGTACGTAATGACGGTTACGTTCTTGAGCCCATGCGACAAAAGCCGAAAGTCGTCGCGCTGTTTTTGAGTAGAGAACTCCGCAGAATTCCCGGCAAGGATGAAGCCTCTGGGGCGGACCACTTTTAGTTCCAGGGCATAGTTATCTTTGACGAAGCTGCGCACTTCGGCTGCCTGATTGGCAATATGCTCCAGGTAGTTCTCCACTTGGATGATCGCACGCGAGATCTCAGTGTCCCAATGATAATTCCCCCGGCTCTTGTCCTCTTTCAAGATTGTCGTATCGGGCTTTTTGATTTCAAGAATGTCGAGATAGTTGTCGTGGGTCACGAGCGCAAAGTCAGGGTACTTGGTATTGCCAATCGCGACGTTCATCTTTTCCACGGGCCGGATATACCCTTGCTGCATAAGCAGAATGCGAGCCTGAACGTAATTTTGCCACCAGCTCTCTGGATGTTGGTTGTTCAACTCCGCTTTGAACTCAGCCGCGAGTCTCTTCAAACTGTCGATTTCAACGGCTTTGATCGCAATAGAGGACATCGCTTCCGCTTTGAGAAATTCCGGCAGAATTTGGTTCACGGCCTCTTTGTCCTCAGACGAAAGCTTGGGAAGGATATCTGGGCTAAGGAGTTTCGCTATCGAGCCGGGAACATAGGCCGACGGAGGTGGCGTGGTGAAGTGCGTCGGGAACACGTAGAAAAATCTCCGTTGCACGATCTCGTTCTTGACTTCCCGGCTTCGCTCGAAATTCTCGCCGAACATCCGGCTTAGAAGGACCTGGGACGTGCGAACGTAGGTGAAGCCATATTTAACTGTGATCTCGTCCTTTTCTTCGGTAATGATCCAGCGAAACCGTTCGCCGAACTTCTTCCCAAGCATCTCAAGAATATTTTTCCCGAAAGTGATGCGCCCATCGTCCGAGAGCCGCGTGGGTCTCTTGCCTTCGAAATAGATACGTAGACCCTTTAGGGCTTTGCCGTAGCTTGAATTGGAGACGACCACATAGTTTTTCTTGACCCTCTTCTTCGTTTTGGCACTTTTCTTTCTTGGTTTCGGCACGGGGCTGGGCTCCTATCAGGCATAGTGCTATCACAAATGTGCGGGCCTATCAGCGAAGTATAGAACGGCATCTCCCTTGTGGTCTCTTAACCCTGTTCTGCTGTGAACGGTACGTCCGGGCCAGCAGCCACTGTCGTGGGGCCGCGAGGTTCTGGTAATCTTAACCTGAGGTTTTCCGGTGGCGACCCGACCCGACAACGATCTGCTTATCATTGAGTGCGACTCTGAAAACCTCGCTTCCCAGCGGCTCAATCTAGGTTCTGCATTCTTTCAGTTGCTGAACCATGATATTGCGAAACTGCTTTTGGCGAAAAAGTCCATCATCCTGCTTAGAACCTCGACCAAATCAACGCTCAGCGAGCAATTTGCCAGAGCTATCGAACAACACGGACGGTTTCGGGCGGTTCTAATCGTAGGCCATAGCAATGCAGAAGGCATTCGAATAGCAAGTAACGAATCCTTCGCATGGCGGGTTTTGGGAAACTGGTTAGAACCGTTTGGCCCCGAGATCATTTTCCTGGCTGCTTGCGAGGCAGGAAAATCCGTGGCGGTGCGTGATCTTTTTGAACCTCTAAACGAAACGCTTCGCGAGATATACGCATCCCCTGTGAAACTCTACGGACCCCAGGCAGCTTCCTTCGCCGTCCTGATTGCGGGCTTTTGTGGACGGGCGAGATTGACGAGAACGAGTCCGTCGTTACACGGCTGCTCAATTACGTCACCACCGGAGGTCAGGTCTATCGTTGGAGACGTGGCGAGACCGCTCTCGGTCAAGAACTGTCTCCTCAATGGTGGGACAGCCTCGCGAAGTCTCTGGACTTTGGACCGTGGGATTTGCAGCAGCACATCGACGACTGGATGAAGAGCGTACGCCGAACTTCGTAAAGGAGAATGTGTCCGTGCGCCTCGAAAATGGGATGCGGTTTGATCGTTGTATCGGCCTCCAAGACCGAGACGCTTTGGAAGGCAAGATCTTCAGGGCCAATGTGCTCAACTGCCATGAGAAACCATTGAGCACTGGCGAAAGTATTCGCGTCGGAGACCGTGCATATCGTTATGAGGGTGACGACAGCCTCGGAAACTCAATCTTTACCGCGCTCGAACCGTTCCCCGAGTTTGAGACTGTCGAGCAATTCTACAAAGAACTGTTTGTCGTATTGGAAGTTTATCCGATGAAGAACGGCCATTTCTACGTGCGGCCTTACGTGCAAAGTGGCGAAACGGGCGCCGACTATACGCGCAGGGGTTTTTCGTTTGCTGGGGAGTTTGAATCTCGCAACACTGCGATCCAGGCTGGCTTCGAGGCGGGTCGAGAGGAAATTGACATTCATTATTTGTGACCGAGGCCGACCATGACCAAGAACAATAAACTCACTCGCCCTTGGGCGGGACCGGAATTCAGGTCGCAGATCGCGGTAGGGGCTATTCCGACGAATTTCTCCTGGAATTTCAATCCTGACAATCAGGAGTGGGAAATCGTTCGAGGGATGCCCGAAGGGGCGGACGATATCGTCGAGTTTTCGAGTCCCTCCAAGGCGGCTGCAGAAAGTGCTCTCCGAGACCTGATCGAGAAGGAATTTCCCGGCCTTCTTGCCCAAGAAGGGGCCTGATGTCTTCCCACAAGCGGCATGCTGAGCTGCAGCGAATCGCTGGCTAAGTGTTCTTTCTCGTTCACTGTTCGCCAGGACGCAATCGCGGGACCACTCTCTCCCTGCTTTTTAACTGGCCGCGCTGATTTGCTCGTTCTGCCGGACGCAGTGCTGCGGGTTGCTGTTTCCGACGCTGCCGTGTCACGCTCTGCGCTGGGCCTCCGCTAGCAACCTCTCGTTCCAATCGCAAACATCGCTCCTGTCACTCGCGTTGCGATCCGCTCCAGCCTCCCGAACAGCAATGGCTCCGCAGCTAGTTCCCTCCGTGTCGGATTTGTTCCTCGGCTTCGGGTGAAGGAACCAAATTCCGACACGAAGAGAGAACTCAAATGATTCAGCAGCAGAGCAAGCAAATCCTCAGCGGGCCACAGGCGAATACAGTCGTGCAGGGCGATTGCATCGAAGTCATGCGCGGGTTCCGCAGCAGCAGCGTCGATTTCGTGCTCACCGATCCACCATATCTCGCGCACTATTGCTCCCGCGACGGTCGCCGGGTTGCTAACGACGGCGATGCCGCTTGGCTCAAACCTGCCTTCGCTGAAATCTTCCGTGTGTTGCGCCGTGATTCATTCTGCATCAGTTTCTACGGCTGGCACCAGGCGGACAAATTCATCGCCGCGTGGCGCGAGGCGGGTTTCCGGCTGGCCGGACACCTGACGTTCCCGAAGCAATACCCTTCGACTGAGCGGTTTCTGCAATATCGGCACGAGAACGCATACTTGCTCGCGAAGGGCAATCCGCAGCCGCCCGCGCAGCGCATTCCCGACGTGCTCGAATGGAAGTATTCCGGCAACAAGCTGCATCCGACACAGAAACCGCTATGCGTTCTCACGCCGCTGATTCAGGTCTTCTCGCGTCCTGGCGACCTCGTGCTTGACCCGTTCTGCGGCTCCGGCTCAACGCTGCTCGCGGCGAAGCTGGAGAGCCGTCGGTTCATCGGCATCGAACTCGACCCTACGTATTGCGACATTGCGCGTGACCGGCTCCGGCCTATGGCCGCGTGAATGGCGACCCGGTGCAATTTTAGCGGCAAAGATGCGTCGCTTGCACGTCATCTAGGCAATTCGTCAGAATTGCGAGCAACTCGCAAGGGATCTGGTTACTCGCGATCCTTAGGCTTCGGAATGTTTCAACGATTCCGATATATCCAAGGATATAGACCTTCTTCATTCTTGACTTGGCATCCGCCGTGTTCTATAAGCGATGCTGGTTGGTGTAGTTTGGGAAGCCGGTGAGAATCCGGCACTGCCCCGCAACTGTAAACGCGGAGAATTCGAGAAATAACGCCACTGGGTTGACGCCCGCAAGGGCTGGGTTTCACGAATCGCCCGGGAAGGCATCTCGAATTTGAAGATGCGTAAGTCAGGAGACCGGCCAACCGCCAACAATTAGTCGATCGACTTCGATGGGAGAGTCGATGGCGATGTCCTTGGTCCAACTGCTTTGATGTTGGTTTGAGAGCCGTCGTGGTGTCTTTACCCTCCGAAGTCTGAATTAGCTCTTTCATTGCCCTTAGTGAAGAACAGGAAGAAGTCGATCACGCTCGTGCTCGGAGGAGCTGGTAGCGGAAAAAGTCGTTACGCACAGGAGCTTGCTTCTGGCTTCGAGCGAGTCACTTTCATTGCGACCGCGCGGGCCGGTGATACGGAAATGCGGAACAAAATTGACCAGCACCGTCGGGACAGACCAAGCAATTGGAAGACAGTCGAAGCGAAGAGAAATCTCGGACGCGTAATCGATTCCGAATCACGCTTTGCGGATGTCCTTCTTCTGGATTGCTTAACGTTTCATGCATTCAACCTGATGACTGTAGCGAAGCACAGCGCTCGCGAACACCAGAAACACATCCAGGAACTGGGTGATGCGATCCGAACTGCACACAGCTCCGTCATAGCAGTATCAAACGAAGTCGGAAACGGAATTGTTCCTGAGTATCGCAGCGGACGCGTTTACCGAGAATTGCTGGGCCAAATGAACCAGGCAATCGCGCGGATCGCGGACAACGTCGTTCTGATGGTCGCAGGCATTCCGGTCACGATAAAGAAGACACAGATGTGAGGTTTGTATTGGCAATTTACTTAGTTCGTCACGGCGAAACTGACTGGAACGGTATCCGTCGCCTTCAAGGTCTGCGCGATGTCGGCCTGAATAGTGTGGGTGTCATGCAGGCTATCAAACTGGCAAGACGATTCCGAAGTCTCCGACTTGCGGCAATTATTACAAGCCCACTCTCGCGAGCGAGAGTCACTGGCATGACGATAAGGCGATCACAGCACGTGCCTGTAATTGTCGAGAACGATTTGCGCGAAATCGATCACGGACATTGGACGGGAATGACGCCTCTAGAGATCGCGCAGGAATCTCCCGAAGAGCACGCCGCTTGGAAGTATGAACCAGATTCGTTTCGACCAAGCAGCGGAGAGCGGCTCCGCAGCGTTTATGGTCGGGCAGGACGTGTCCTGGCAAGAGTTCTGCAAACGGATTGTCGCAATGACGTTGTGATTGTAAGCCACGGCGTCGTAAATGCTGTGTTGTTGTGCGCCGCACTCGCAAAACCCCTTGCGGAAATATGGGAGATTCCCCAGCCCAACGCCAGCGCTTATGTCTTTCGGATAAAGCGCCACCGAATTGTTGAAGTGGAGGACCTGGGCCATGTCTGACGTGGGCAGAATAAAATCGGCTGAGACCTCGATCAGCGAACTCGCTGACCTCGTCCCCACCACTGAATCGAAGTGGAGTGAACTGGCCCTTCATCGCTTAACAACGTTGACCAAACCGCTTGGCAGTCTTGGGCGTCTCGAAGACATTGCGGTAAGACTCGCAGCGATACAAGCGAAGGAGTTTCTAGATTGCACCGGCAAAACGATTTTTACCCTAGCAGCGGACCACGGCGTTGCAGCGGAGAACGTAAGCGCCTATCCCAAGGCGGTTACAAAACAAATGGTCCTGAATTTTCTAGCGGGAGGGGCCGCAATCAATGTCTTGTGCCGGCAGTTTGGGATCGAAGTCGTCATTGTCGATATCGGAGTGGACGGTGAAATCGACACCGCCGGTCGCCTCCTGCGCAAAAAAATAGCGAACGGCACAAGAAACATGGCCTGTGGTTCTGCGATGTATGAGGCGGAAGTCGTTGCGGCTTTGAACGTGGGGATCGACCTTGCAACCGCTGCGGCTAAGAGGGGACGCACTCTCATCGGGACAGGAGAAATGGGCATCGGGAATACAACCTCCGCGAGCGCAATCACTGCCGTCCTGACGGGCAAGCCGGTCGCTCAGATAACCGGGCGTGGCACGGGATTGGATGCCTCCGGCGTCAATCGAAAAATCGAAGTGATCGAGCGTTCAATTGCCATCAACCGGCCACTTGCTTCAGACCCGCTCGACCTCTTGCGAAAACTCGGGGGATTAGAGATCGCAGGACTCACAGGATTGATCCTCGGTGCGGCAGCGCGTCGAATAGCGGTTGTCGTGGATGGGTTCATCTCTACTGCTGCTGCCGCCCTCGCGTATGCCATTCAGCCACGCGTCGCAGATTTCATGTTTGCCGCGCACCGTTCGAGCGAGCCAGGTCACACAGCACTGCTCGACTTTATCCACCAACGACCGCTCCTCGATTTGGAAATGAGGCTAGGTGAAGGCACTGGTTCCGCCTTAGCAATGTCCGTAATAGAAGCTGCCGCGAAACTGTTCAACGAAATGGCGACCTTCTCCTCGGCAGGCGTCAGTGGGGCGGTCGCATGAGGGGCGTTGCAAACTCATTTCTCGTGGCGACACAATTCTTGACTCGGCTTCCCGTCTCGCCATCTGACAGCTTCTCGGCGGATGCCCTTGCTTCTTCGACAGCGTTCTTCCCGGTTATCGGCATGATTGTAGGTGCGGGCGGATGCCTCTTGCGCTGGATTCTGTTACCGCACACAAACGCAAGCATTGTGGCGGTTGCGATTCTGATCTATCTGGCAGCGGTGACCGGGGGGTTACACGAGGATGCTTTGGGCGATGCCGCTGATGGATTCGGTGGTGGGTATTGCCGCGAACGGATCTTGGAAATCATGCGGGACAGCCGCATCGGAAGTTTCGGTGCGGTTGCCATCGTTCTTGGCCTGTTATCTAGATTCGTGCTCCTTTCGAGTTTGTCTGCGGATCGGTTCATAAGCTATTTCATAGCAGCCCACGTTCTGAACCGATGGTCTGCATTGCCACTTGCATCGTTTCTCGCCGCAGCACGTCCCGAGGATGGACAAGGCCGTCGTATCGCACACAGAGTAAGCACATCCTCCTTTCTGCTGGGAACGATTCTCTGTGTAGGGATTACCGCATTTCTTCTCAAATGGCACGCTGTATACGCCATCGGTGCAACCATCGCAGTCGTTGCGGCTACCGGCGCGTATTATCACCGTCGCATTGGCGGCATAACCGGCGATTGTCTGGGCGCTACGAACCAGATCGCAGAAGTTGCCGTTTACTTCGTGGGAGTGATCTTGCGATGAGAAGCAAGGCACAGAAATCCCCACTGCGAGAATTCTCGCGTTCCCAGAAAGCGGGCCTCTATAAGGCTATATACAGGCGTCGCGATGTTCGCGGGCATTTTCTGCCAGCGCCGGTTCCAGACCGTCTCCTACGCAAACTGCTAGATGCGGCACATCATGCGGGGTCTGTCGGATTCATGCAACCGTGGTCCTTTATCGTGATCCGCGCAGAAGGCGTAAAGCAGATAGTTAAAGACCTGTTCGAGCAAGCTAATAAAAAGGCAGCGGAGGTGTTTCAAGGAGAGCGGAAGGAGCTGTATTCCAGGCTAAAGCTTGAGGGCATCTTGGAAGCTCCGGTCAACTTATGCGTGACCTGCGATCCAACACGTAACGGTCCGTATGTTCTGGGGAGACATACGATCCGAGAGACCGATGTATACAGCACTTGCTGCGCAATCCAAAACCTCTGGCTGACGGCGCGTGCGGAGGGTATTGGAATTGGCTGGGTCAGTGTTTTCGACCCTGACCAATTGCGATCCGCCTTACGGATTCCCAACCACATCATACCTGTCGCGTATTTGTGCATCGGTTATGTCCGCGAGTTTTTGGCTAAGCCTGAATTAGAAACGCTCGGTTGGCTACAGCGACTGCCGTTAGATGATCTGATCTTTTCGGATTACTGGGGGCAGAAAAGTGCCACGTAGCTCGATAAAACGCATACAGCCATGCCGCGTTATCTTTGTGCGACACGCGATAGCGCAAGAAAACGGCCAATTTAACGGGCAACGCGACGTGCCGCTCGCTCCCAACGGCCGGCGTCAATTGCCGGGTCTAATTCGCCGCCTTTCCAGCTATTCAATTCGTGCGGTCTTCTCAAGCGATCTGAGCCGCGCTCACCAAACAGCCGATGCGGTCGCCCGACGATTGCACAAGCACTGCGAGAACCGCCGTGGACTTCGCGAAATGCATTTTGGAGATTGGGAGGGCCTTTCATGGAAACAAATTCTCACTCGATATCCGCGGCTGTCGCAGCGTTGGATGGATGATTTTGTCCGCCGACCGATTCCCAGTGCTGAACTTTTTAATTCTTTTGTACGCCGCGTCCGGCGAGAAATACGCACCATCGTCCAAGTCAATCCTAACCGGTGCGTGTTGATTGTCACGCATGCAGGAGTGATTCGCGTCGCTTTGGCAACTGCACTGGGAATGCACCTGCGAAATGCTTTCCGTATCGCCGTGAACCCCTGCTCGATAAGTGTGATCGACCACTTTCGGACGGAAACGATCGTACGGTGCATCAATGGCTAAATCTGCGCGTGGATTCGTCGTGGCCGGAACTGCAAGTGGGGTGGGAAAAACGACTGTCGCACTTTCTCTGATGGCGGCACTCCGCAAGCGGGGGATGCTCGTCCAGCCGTTCAAGTGCGGGCCCGATTTCATAGATGGCGGTCATCACGCGAGAGCTTGTCAGAGAGCCTCGCGCAATTTAGACGGATGGATGCTTTCCGCCCAGACCAACCAGCAGTGTTTTGCGAGCGCTGCTGCAGGAACAGACGTATGCGTCGTGGAAGGCGTAATGGGTCTTTTCGATGGCGTGGACAGTTCTTCGGAATCTGGCAGCACAGTGCAAATTGCGAAATCGCTTGGCTTGCCCGTCATTCTTGTAGTAGATGCGTCTTCAATGGCCCGAAGCGTCGCAGCGATTGTTCATGGGTTCAGAACATTTGATCCGAAGGTGAACCTGGCTGGCGTGATTTTCAACAAGGTCTCGGGTCCTAATCATTATCGATTCCTACGGGACGCAGTGAGCAGCAATAGTGATGTGGTTCCATTGGGATATTTGCGGCCTGACAACAGAATTAAGATTCCAGAAAGATATTTGGGTCTAATTACCGCCAGCGAGGGTGCGCTATCGTCCGAGGCATTAGCATTGCTAGCCGAGTTCGCAGAAGCAGATATCGACATCGACAGGCTGCTAGAACTCGCCGGCACGCTTGATGCCTCAAGGCACTCAGTTACGCTTGGAAACGGAACCGTGCGAATCGGAGTAGCACGAGATGAGGCTTTCTCTTTCTACTATGACGACAATCTTGATGCGTTACGTGCAGCAGGCGCAGAAATTCTAGAATTCAGTCCTCTTCAAGACACGTCTTTGCCGCCCGCGATTGACGCCCTTTACTTCGGGGGAGGATACCCGGAATTATTCGCCAAACAACTCAATGCAAACTGTCGATTAACCGCCGCCATCCGTGAGTCAGCAGATGCAGGGTTGCCGATCTATGCCGAGTGCGGAGGTTTGATGTACCTGGGGCAAGAGATCGTCGGGCGCGACGGAAACGTTACTGCGATGGCGGGGATCTTGCCGATTCGCGTTCGCATGACTGACCGCCTCGTAAATTTCGGCTACACCGAGATTTCGTTAAGGGCCGACTGCATCCTCGGTTGCGCAGGAACTAGGTTGCGAGGTCACAGCTTCCATTGCTCGGAGATTGTTCAAGCGGGACCCCTGGAATACGTCTATTTAGCGCGCAACTGCATGACAGGGCGCGAACAACCCGACGGCCTGCGACTCCGCAATGTCCTAGCGAGCTACATTCATCTGCACTTGCTATCCGCCCCAGGGACGGCGGAAGCGTTTGTGCGGCACGTGAAAACAGCACGAACTCCCAACACGCAATGAGGATGAGTCAGGAATCTAAATGAGGACTACGGTTGAGCGGGCCGGCAAGATCGCCAAAAGGAAAAAGGGTCTGATCATCGTCCACACCGGAAATGGCAAGGGCAAGACCACGGCCGCACTGGGGCTTGCGCTTCGTGCGTGTGGCTACGGCATGAAAGTCATCATGCTTCAGTTCTTCAAAGGGAAATGGAAATACGGTGAGCTTCGAAGCGCCCCCAAGCTCGGGACTTTCGAAATCCACCCGATGGGCAAAGGGTTTCACCTGGGAAAGCAAAGATATGGAAGTCGATAAGGCGATGGTTCGAGAGGCGTGGCAAGCGGCTAAAGAAAAAATACTTTCGGGGAATTATGATGTCGTGGTTCTGGATGAAATCAACTACGCGCTCAGTTATGGCTTTCTGCCCGTCACGGAGCATCGTTGACTTCTTACAGAATAAGCCGCCGATGCTTCATGTGATTCTGACGGGGCGCGATGCCAAGCCTGAAATCATCGAGATTGCGGATCTCGTAACAGAAATGCGCCAGATCAAGCATCCCTTTGAGCAAGGCATCTGCGCTCAGAGAGGAATTGAGTTTTAGGTAGGAGGGCAAGAAAGGTAACACTCACAATTCGCTGACGGGATGAACGGGAAGCGCGGTGAAAATCCGCCACTGCCCCGCAACTGTAAGCGACGCTAAGGTCTGCGATAAGCCACTGCCCATCCGGGTGGGAAGGTGCAGACCAACGTAGAGCGCGTCGCGAGTCAGGAGACCGGTCCCGCCAGCACATCTTCGAGTCCGCTCTTCCGAGGGCGAAGGAGGACATTTTGAAAGGGTCTCTGCATCTTGGTATTCCATTTCTAGTAGTTCTGTTTCTATTCGTCTGTCTTTGTAAATCCAGTTCTGCTGGCACCGCTGGAAAACTAAGCGGCACAGTACTTGATCCTCTCGGCGCAGTGGTGCCGAACGCAAACGTAGCACTCCTCCAGAACAACAATCCGATCGCGAAATCGACGACTGATTCGCAAGGATCGTTTGAGTTCTCAATAACAAGTACCGACCGCTACAGCGTTCGTGTCGAGGCTACAGGTTTTGAGACTCAGGACAGCTCCTCATTGTTTGTTGCCTCTGGCAGCTCTGCAATTCTCAAAATCAACCTAAAAATTGGCGTCATCTCTCAACACGTCGTCGTCTCGGCGACAGGGAGCGAAATACCAGATTCGCAAGTCGGAGCTTCCATCACTGTGATTGACCGGTCTGCAATAGCCGACATGGAAAAACCCGATGTTCTGGGACTCTTGCAGACGGTACCAGGACTTCAAGTGGTGCAAACGGGGCAACGCGGCGGGACTACGTCTGTTTCCATCCTCGGCGGTGAGATGGCGAACGATGACTTTAATAAAGTCGTTCTTGACGGAATTCCGATAAACGACATCGGCGGAAACGTCGAATTTGCCAACCTTTCGACGACAGGCGTCGACAATGTCGAAATTCTTAGGGGAGCAAATAGCGTCCTGTACGGGAGCGACGCCCTCGGGGGTGTGATCAGCATGACCACCCCTCGCGGTACATCCACGCTTCCCGAACTTACATACTCTGGAGACGCAGGTAACCTCGGGACTTACCAGAATGATGTTTCCGTAGGTGAGGTGATTCGCCGGTTCGATTATTTCTCGGAGTTCAGCCGTTTCGATACCCAGAACGATATCCCAAATAATGGCTTCCACAATGCCACCTATTCCGGGAACTTCGGTTGGGCGATTAATGGAACGACGGACCTTCGCTTCACGATTAGGCACACGGCAGTTGGATTGGGCGATCCGAACGCAATCGATTTGTTCGGCGTCCCCGATCTTTCCTCACAGAACGAGCACGACACATATTTCGGCTTGACCGTCCAAAACCAGACAACCAAGGCATGGCACAACCTGATTCGATATGCGTCGACTGATTTGAATTTTGGCTTCGCGGACCCTGCGCCCGCAGGAACATTGTTTGACGGCAACTATATCGGAAATGTAGTCACCGTCCGAGGTGCGAACGGATTCAGCGTGACAGGTCGGGCGATCCTCGATTTCGGCGGGTCTTTTCCTCAAACATTTGATTCGAAAACGACACGCCGTTCTATTTACGCTCAATCCGACTATCAGGTCGCAGAAAACCTCGCCGTCACCGCCGGCTTCCGCTATGAAAATGAAAATGGGTTTGCCGACAGTCCTTTTTCAGAGCGAAATAACTTCAGTTATTTCTTGGAGGCCCATGGGGACCTGTTTAGGCGGCTATATGCGACGGCGGGGGTCGGGCTTGAAGACAACGCCGTGTTTGGCTTTGCTGCGACTCCTCGCGCATCGCTGGCGTACTACCTCCGTAGACCGACAGCGAACGGAATCCTCGGCGATACAAAGTTAATTTTCAATTATGGCAAAGGCATAAAGGAGCCGAGCATCTTCGATGCCGGGTCATCCTTGTTTTCGGTCCTATCGGCGCTACCGCAAGGCGCTTCGTTGATTTCGCAGTTTGGTATCGGCCCCCTAGGACCTGAGCAAAGTACTAATTATGACTTTGGAATTGAACAGACATGGTGGGACCGCCGCGCTCGACTAAACGTTGAGTTCTTCCATAACGAGTTTTTCAATCTGATTCAATTCCTCGGCAGCAGTGCCCTTCCGCTGTTGGGCTTTCCACAACAAGTAGTTAGCGCCGTAGCCGCAAGCGCCCCCGGAGGCGCGACCGTGAATTCTGAGTCCTACCGCGCCCTTGGTGCTGAGGCACACATCGAAATCCGTCCCGGGCATGGATTTCTCCTGGGTGGCAGTTATACGTACGTGGACCCGGTTGTGACGGAGACGTTTGCCAGCACGCCGGTCTTCAATCCTGCGTTTCCAGGCATTCCCATTGGAGCCGAAGCGCCTCTAGCAGGAGAACGGCCTTTTCGTTTGGCTCCTCACTCCGGGACTTTGTTCATCAACTACTCGAAGAGGCACGTTGGGATTACGGCCACTGGCTACTTCGTGAGCCGCTCTGACGACAGTACGTTTCTCACGGATCAGTTTGGAGGAACATCTTTGCTTCTTCCCAACCGTAACCTCAACGCCGGATACCAAAAGATCGATGTCAGCGGAACATACGGAATCAATTCCGTGGTCACGCTTTTTGCAAGTGCGGAAAACGTTTTAGACGAGCACTACACAGCAGCATTCGGTTTTCCGTCCCTACCCGTTACGTTCCGCGCCGGGGTGAAGTTTGTGATCGGAGGCAACGAATGGAAACACAAATGACTGTCGCACAGGATTCGTTCCTCGAAGCAACCGTTCTTGGTGAAACGTTGGTGGTCTCTTTTCGACGCCCTGTCCAAGTAATCAGTTGGGCTCTTTTGAATGGCGGGCTCCGGCAGGGAGTAACCCATATCGTTAACCATCATACGGAAAGCCCCGCTCCTCAGGAGCCTCCCCGCAAAACACTGAGGAGGATTGTAGGCCGTCTCGGGCTGCGAGGCACGGTTATCGGCCTGATGACCGGGGCAGATGTCCGCCGTCATTCATTCTCACATGCCTCCTACAAAGACTTGCAAACGATTGCGTTAGCGACAGCCGGGTGTAGCAATCTGGCTACCGTCGGCGAGCGAGGCAATTTCATCGAAGGCGAATCCTCGCCGCTGTGTGTCGGCACCATCAATCTCATCGTTGCCGTGAACTATCGCTTCACGCACGAAGCGATGTTAGAAGCGCTCGCGATTTCAACTGAAGCAAAGGTGAAAGCAGTCCAAGAGGCTGGGCTTGTGAGCCAACAGACTTCCGAGCCTGCTACAGGAACAGGAACTGATTGTGTCGCCGTCGCTTCCGGCAGCGAACGCCGGTACCAGATTTGCGGTAAGCACACGAAGTGGGGAGAGATGATCGGTCGTGCATCTCTTGAAGCTGTCCGCTGCGCCTTGAAAGCAGCAGGCGCGAACATGCAGCACAAATCTGATGGAGTTGCGTAATGGACACCTTGAAATGCGCGTGCCTCTTTTCTCAGAGAGAGAACAAGATATTGCTTGTTCGTGTGCGAGGCAATCGCCACTGGTACCTGCCTGGGGGAAAGATCGAAGCTGGAGAAACTCCCCTTCAAACTCTCTCGCGCGAGTTAAAGGAAGAACTCGGTATCGAGATCAATCCAGCCACCGTAAAAGAGAACTTTACGGTTGTCGGTCCAGCATATGACCGGGCCGGAAATGTCGAACTACTCTGTTTTTCAGCGCGATGGCGAAACGTCGCTCGTCCTCAAGGCGAGATAAGTGAAGTAGCGTGGCTCGATGCAGCAAGCTACGACCTTTTCGCTCCCGCAATAAAGATTCTCTATGACCGCTGGGTACGAAACCAGGCGAGAAATACGGAGCACCGTCCGCAAAATGATATTCCGCACTGCGAATAAGAACGCGTCTGTCTGGGTCCGGGCTTGCACGGCATGTGCAATTGGCTTGTTGTTGGCCGCGTTGGTCGCCGTTAGTACGCATTCTGAGCAGATTCGCGCTGCAGAGCAAAGAACTACTGCGCCATCAGCACATGCTCAGGGTTTTGTCCCGGTTCAGATCACAGACGATCTCGGGCATACTTTCCGCTTCACGCGTCCTCCGCAACGAATTGTGTCGTTGACGCCTGGATACACAGAAACACTATTCGCGTTGGGAGCCGGAGACCGAGTTGTGGGAGTGGACGATTATTCGGATTACCCTCCCGAGGCTAGGTCGAGAGCAAAAGTTGGCGGCGGTCAGCGCGCTAATCTAGAGCGCATTGTTGCTCTGCAACCGGATTTCGTGGTTGCGCTCGTCGAGGAACAGGAAGTAGACACACTCGTGGCGAAGGGGATTCCCGCAGTCCGGCTTTTCCCCAAAGACTTCAACGACGTGTTGCAAACGATCCTGCTCTTAGGAAGGGTTACTGGCACGGAGCAACGCGCACAGGAAATCGTTGCGGGAATGAATCACCAGCTCGCTGAGATTAAAGAACGGGTAAAAGGATTGCCTCAGCCTAGGGTATTCGTGGAGCTTGACGGCACCGATCCGTTGCGGCCTTTCACCCCAGGACCGCACAGCTTTATTGGCGACATGATTCGGACAGCAGGCGGCTGGAACATCGCCCACGATATTAGAACCCCGTCGAGCCAGATCAGCCTTGAAGCGATTGTGGCTGAAGACCCCGAAATTATAGTGCTCACTGATTCGAAGAACCCCATAAATCCACAGAGCAAAGAGGATGTGCTGAAACGCCAAGGCTGGGGCGGCATCACGGCGGTACGAAACGGTGCTGTAGTCAGCGTAGACAACGTTTTCTTTTTTCGTCCCGGCCCACGATTCGTCGATGGGATCGAATTGCTAGCTCGCATTTTCCATCCAGAGGCATTTCGATGAGCGGCACACAAATGGCGGCACAATTCGATATTGGCAGGCCCGCACGGGGTCAACTTCGAATTATCTCGCTTGCCGCCAGCGGCACCGAGATTCTTTTTGCGTTGGGAGTCGGGGATTGGCTGGTCGGAGTGAGCAAGTATTGTGACTATCCGTCAGCAGCCCTTGAGAAACCGACGGTCGGCTCTTTCATTGAGGCCGATTATGAAGCCATTCAAAACGCCCGCCCTGACCTTGTTTTGACGCAGTCCCACCTTCAACGGGATATCGTCGCACGGCTAATCGATCTGAATATCAGTGTGCTTTCGTTGAACCCGGTCAGTCTAACCGGCGTAGTAGATATGGTAACCACGATTGGACGATTGGTTGACTGCAAACGCGAAGCAGAAGTGCTCGCGAGTCAAATGCGGGCCCGGATTGATGCTGTTAGAAATCGCGGCAGCTCTCTCTTCCGCAGACCGCGAGTTTATTTTGAAGAATGGGGCCACCCACTGATTCCAGCTGGAGGATGGGAAGCCGAATGCGTCGATGTGGCTGGCGGAATCAACGTGTTTCCATTTCCAGCTAATATTCACAGCCGTGAGCGACAGATTTGTTCCGAAGATGTAATTCGCGCGAATCCCGAGTTGATTATCGTTTCCTGGCCTGGCAGCTTCGGTCGCATTAGTCCCTACAAAATTAAACAGCGCTCTGGATGGGAAAACATTGATGCCGTGCGCACGGGAGGTGTTTTTGTTATCGATGATCGGCTCATTGTTAGACCTGGCCCTCGCATTGTGCAGGGGCTTGAGCTAATCGCGGAGTTGGTCGAACGGGCCCGCGATAAATCAGTCGGCGAGAGGTGCGACGGTGAGGCTTAATCAGGTCGATATCCCTTCAGAGTCAGAATTGAAATGCGAGGGCCTGACGAACGTTCGGCGCACTTCGTATGGCCGGTTCTATTTTGGCCTTTTAATTTTAGGGTTGCTTCTTTGCATCGCTGTCCTCTTGGCCGCTAGTTATGGTGCCGCTCCTATTCCAGTAAAAATAATTCTTTCAATTTTCTTACATCGAATCGGCATCTCCCGTGGCCCGCTGACTTGGCCTAAGAGCACCGAAACGATAATCCTGCAAATTCGTCTGCCCCGAGTTATCTCGGCTTCTCTCATCGGGGCGGCCCTTTCGGTTGCTGGCGTAATATTTCAGGGACTTCTTCGCAACCCTTTAGCAGACCCCTATGTGATTGGTACGTCCGGCGGTGCCGCATTGGGTGCCACGCTCGGGTTTCTACTTTCGGCCCATTTTTCGATCCTTGGCTTTGGAGTTGTACCGGCGCTGGCTTTTTGCGGAGCACTCGGCGCTGTCGCTGCGGCGTACTGGCTCGCTCGGACAGGTGCCCGCACTCCGGTTGTCACCCTTCTCCTTGCTGGTTTTGCTCTAAGCGTGATCCTCAGTTACTCGATGTCGCTTCTCTTGATCCTCAACGACCGGCTCCAATTGAATCTGCGCGTTTTGTACTCCTGGCTTCTTGGCGGCGTCTCCGTTACATCCTGGACTCAGGTGGAAGTCATCGCGGTATTGGTCTTTCTAGCTGGCGGGAGTTCTTTGGCTTTCGGGAAGAGTCTCAATGCTATGTCGCTGGGCGACGACGCCGCACAGCTGCTTGGAGTGCCGGTTGAAAGGCACCGAGCGGCTCTTCTTTCGTTGGGATCAATGCTGACGGGAATCGCGGTCGTTGGCGGCGGGCTAATCGGATTCGTTGGACTCATCGTTCCCCATGCGTTGCGGATGATTTTTGGACCGGAGCACAGCCGCTTACTTTTGCTAAGCGCCGTTGCAGGGGCTGTGTTTCTGGTAATCGCCGATCTTCTGTGCCGAATTCTCATTCCTCCTAACGAACTGCCCGTCGGAATATTAACGGCATTCATAGGAGGGCCTCTCTTCCTTTACCTCCTTCGGCGCAGCAAACGGGAGTACAGGTTTTGACGATGGACGGGATTTACATGAACAAGCTGTCGTTTGCCTATAACGGGCACCCGGTGCTGGCAGATGTCTCGCTTCAGGTCGCCCCAGGAGAGTGCATCGCTTTGCTCGGACCCAATGGCTCCGGGAAATCAACTCTCTTGAAACTCATCTGTGGGATTCTCACGCCTTCCGCAGGTGCCGTGCTTTTCGACGGACGCCACACAAGTAGCATTCCCAAGGAAGAATTGGCCTGCAGAATCGCAATGGTCCCACAAGACGTTGTCGTTCCATTTTCCTTTACGGTCCGGGAAATCGTCGAACTCGGGCGCACACCATATCTTAGGAGGTTCGGGAATTTCAGTTCGGCCGACCATCGACTCATAACGCAGGCTATTGAGGCTACCGGCGTAGGTCATCTGTCTGGTCGTATCTTTAATGAACTTAGCGGCGGTGAACGTCGACGCGTAATGATCGCGATGGCGCTAGCCCAAGAACCCGAATTTCTTCTGCTCGATGAGCCGACCCAACAACTGGACATCTCGCGCCAGGGCGACATTTTGGATTTGATCGCGAGGACAAATGCTCGCAAAGCAACCACGGTCATTGCCGCCATTCACGATCTAAGTCTCGCTGCCCGCTACTTCGAGCGCGTCGTGATGCTACACCGCTCTTCAATAGCGGCGGATGGTACGCCGGCAGCAGTCCTTGAATCTGATTTTCTCCAAAATGTATATGGAGGACCAATTGAGGTGCGGGGATCATCCACCGGAGACTCGCCCGTCGTCCTACCTATCCCTTGTTCAATAGCTTCTGAGAGGAAAAAATGAGACCACACGCGTTCATTGTCGGCGTCGGGCCCGGTTCGAGTGATCTCCTCAACGCTCGCGCCCGGGACCGCATTCTTCGGTCCCAGATTATTGTCGGATGGGATCTTGACTTGCTGCCTGCACAAGATCTGTTAACGGGGAAGCAGGTCTATCTCCAAGACGTCAAGAACTACCGGGAAATTGTGGAACAAGTGGCTGGGCAGTTTCGGGATTCCGATAAATCGGTCGCAATTCTTCGAGTCGGAGACCCCTGTATCTCTTCGGGATTAACCGGTTTATTGGAGCTTTTCAAAGGCTATGAAGTTGAGGTTGTGCCCGGTGTTAGCTCGGTCCAGATGACTGCGTCTCTCGCACGAATCAATATCGATGAATCTGTGGTGATTACTTTCCACGAATCTGGCGATATCGAAGAACGAAAGAACTTCATGCTTGATGCTCTGCGACGTGGGCGTCATCTGCTCATGCTCGCTGGCGAAGAACTGCGTCCCAATCGCGCGGCGCAGTTTCTTGTGGACCACGGAATCGATTCTCAAATGCCAGCTTTGGTGTGCGAAAGGCTGACTCTGCCAGACCAAACTCTGTCTTGGACCACGCTTGGCGAGCTTCGCGACACACAGCCTAATTGGTTGTCAGTTATCGCCATCGTTCAGCATCGTAGCCGTGCAATTGGAGGTGTACATGCGAATTCTCTCCTTGCTTCCTAGCGCCACGGAGATTGTTTATGCGCTTGGTCTTGGTGATGAATTGGTTGGCGTATCCCATGAGTGTGACTACCCAGATGAGACTCGAACGAAGCCGATTGTGTCGACGAGTCACCTTTCGACGACTCTGCGCAGTGAGGAGATTAACTCCGTTGTCAGCGAACATGAACATTCCAGCCATAGCCTTTATGAGATTGATGACGAACTGCTGAAGCAGATCGATCCTGACGTAATCCTCACTCAGGAGCTTTGTACAGTATGCGCGATTCCCGTTGCTCAGGTACGCGATGCGGCGAGGATTTTGACCGGGACTTGCTGCATAGTCTCTCTCGAACCCACCAACCTTCAGCAGATTCTTGAAAACATATCGGCTGTCGCTCAGGTGACGGGGCGTCAGGCCGAAGCGCAAGCGCTAGTGCAGTCACTTGAGCGTCGAATTCAGCGGATTGGCGCGGCTACCTCCACTATCCAGACACAACCAAGAATGTTTTGCATGGAGTGGATGGAGCCGCTATTGGCAGGCGGCCATTGGATTCCAGAAATGGTTCGCTTGGCCGGTGGAACCGATTGCTTCGGCCGTCATGGAAGACACTCACGCCCGGTTCCGTGGACCGAGCTTATCGATGCTGCTCCAGAAGTGATCGTCATCATGCCTTGCGGCTACAAAGTCGCGAGGACGCTTGGAGAAGTTGACCGACTCGCCTCAATGCCCCATTGGATGGATCTGCCGGCTGTGCGAGGAGGGCGGGTCTATGTCGTCGACAGTCCTGCTTATTTTAGCCGCCCTGGTCCGCGAGTTGTTACTGGACTTGAGATTCTCGCTCAAATCCTTCAACCGAAGTTGTTTTCAGGGCTTATTCCGATTGGCTCGGCAGTCAAGCTCGAATGGGACAAGGGTTATGGCTTGGAGTCGCAACGGATGTCCGAACACTTTGTGCCGCTCACATGAGGATTCTGTACATGACAGGAATTGAACTGTCGCTCGCTGGTATCACAGACATCGTTTGCGGAGATCCTCAATGGATGCCACATCCCGTGAAGTTCTTTGGCTTCTTGACGACTGTCGGGGAGAAAGCCTCACGCGTCATAGCTCGATCAGATCGAGGGTTGCTGATCGCGGGTTCAATAGTCGCAGTCGCGGTCACCTTTCTAGCGAGCGGGAGCGCTTGGCTTGTTGTGAGCACCGTCACAAGGTGGTCGCCGCTGGCTGGCAGCATGGCAATAGTGTATTTGGCCTATTCCACATTGTCTCTGCGGAGTCTCGATCAAGCGGGTTGTGAAGTTATCGAGTGTTTGAAGCGCGGCCAACTCGACTGTGCACGTTCCAGCCTTGCCATGATTGTGGGTCGCGATACTGGACACCTCGACGAAAAAGAAATCATCCGTGCCGTTGTCGAAACTGTGGCCGAAAACTCCTCGGACGGGATTGTGGCACCGCTCTTCTATCTCGCTGTCGGCGGAATCCCCGCAGCTTTCGCTTACAAGGCGATCAACACAATGGATTCTATGATTGGCTACAAGAGCGACAGGTATCTTTACTTTGGAAGAGTTGCCGCCCGGCTCGACGACCTCGTTAACTTCCTTCCTTCACGGCTTACTGCCGCCTTTGTGATCTTGGCATCGGGATTTCTCCATTTGAGATGGAAAAAGGCGTTTCGAATCGTGTTACGAGACGCGCATCTGCAGCCCAGCCCAAACAGTGGATATCCTGAAGCTGCTTTTGCAGGCGTACTCAGCGTTCAACTCGGCGGGACTAACTTCTATCGAGGCCGGAAGAGTAACAAAGCCCATCTCGGGGAGCCCGAGCGGAGATTAACAACTGATTTGTACCCCGAGGTGCGCCAGCTTTTATATACAACGTCCATGTTGGCTCTGGCGGCTTCTGTCGCCGTCGCCACATTCGCCCGAGGGTTTTTATGAATCCTCGACGGCATGGCGGCGATATTTGGGGAGTCGCAAAGCAGCGAAGTGTTGCCATTTCGCGGCTCCTTGACTTCAGCGCGAATATCAACCCGCTTGGGCTTTCAACCAAAGCAAAAAAGAGGTTGGTTTCCGATATCGATCTTGTCTCGCACTATCCAGATCGAGATCAGACCGAACTGCGGGCTTTGATTGCTTCCCGCAGCAATATCGCGCGGGATTGCATTCTTTTCGGGAATGGCTCTACGCATTTAATCCACCTGATTCCGAGGTTTAAGCGTTATCGAAAGGTGCTAATTGTAGAGCCAACTTTTTCCGAATATCGAGCAGCGCTTTCTAATTGTGGAGCCACAATTGCAGTTTTCCCTTTGAAACCCAAAGAGAATTTCACGTTTGATCCCCTCACCTTCGTCGAAAGTGTGAATCGGGAGCAGCCAGACGCAGTGTTCTTGGCAAATCCCAACAATCCAACTGGGACCTTGATTCCCAAACGGCAAATAGCTCGCGCAGTTGCTTTCTGCGAGCGAAACGGCATCGACCTCGTCCTGGATGAGTCATTCATTGAATTAACGCTGGGCGTTTCGATGGTTGAACGTGCGGCGCGTTTGCGTCATTTGATAGTCATTCGATCACTCACAAAGTGTTTCGCGCTGCCCGGTTTAAGAATTGGATACGTAGTGGCGGACCGCTCAGTCATCGAAGGGCTTGCGGCTTCCATTGAACCTTGGTCTGTCAACACGCTAGCGCTTTCCGCAGCAGTCTCGTGTATTTCCGATTCGGAATATCTCCAGAAATCGCTGCGCCTGATTCAAGCGGAACGCGACTATTTATCTAGAGGACTAGCCAAGCTCGGTTGGCTTCATCCCTACCCCTCAAAGGCGAATTTTCTGCTGGTCCGCATTCGAGAACTGCGCCTCAGTTCGGTAGCGCTAAAGCGAAAGCTCGAAACGGTAAACATATTGATACGCGACACTTACGACTTTCGTGGTCTGGGTGCGAAGCATGTTCGCTTGGCGGTGCGTCCTCGGGCGGAGAACCGGCGACTACTAATCGAGCTAAATCGAATCGGAAGAAGCGGGAGAGTGCGCGGGAAGAAATAACAATGCCGGCTCGAACAATCATGGTTCAGGGTACCGGATCAGGGGTGGGAAAGAGCGTAATCACCGCCGCGCTTTGCCGCTATTTTCACGAGATGGGCTTTCGCGTGGCTCCGTTCAAGTCACAGAACATGTCGAACAACTCCTTCGTAACGGTGACCGGTGGCGAAATTGGCCGCGCTCAAGCTTTCCAAGCTTTGGCTGGCGGCGTTGAACCTACCGTGGATATGAATCCGATTCTTTTGAAACCTTCAAGCGAAACGGGCTCGCAAGTGATCGTACGCGGGAAGGCAGTGACGACGATGACCGCTCGCGAGTACCACCGGTATCAATCGGTTGTTCTCGGAACCATCCAGGAATCTTTGACCCACCTCTTGAAAGAACACGACGTTGTTGTGATCGAAGGGGCAGGTAGTCCCGCCGAAATCAATCTTCGCCCGTATGACATCGTCAACATGTGCGTAGCTCGAATGGCAGCCGCGCCCGTCTTGATTGTCGGCGACATTAGTTTAGGAGGAGTATTCGCCTCGCTTGTGGGCACATTGCAATTGCTCACCGAGGAGGAACAGTCGCTCGTTAAAGGACTCTTGATCAATAAATTTCGCGGGGACATTTCACTTTTGGACGATGGGCTGCGATTCCTCAAAGAGAAAACGGGCAAAGCCGTTCTTGGTGTGCTGCCCTTTGTCCCTGACCTGCTCGTTGCGGAGGAAGATAGCATCCCGGAATCGAAGTGGCGATGCAAAACGATCCACGATCCCCAAAAGCTTCAAATTGAAGTCGTTCTCCTGCCGCATATTTCCAATTCCACAGATTTTGAATTCTTAGACAGGGAGTCCGACGTATTTTTGCGTTTTCTCTCAAAGGCACCGGCTCCTATCGAACCTCTCCCTGATCTCCTGATATTGCCGGGCAGCAAAAGCACAATCGCGGACCTGTCCTATGTTAATTCTGCTGGCTTTGCCAGCTACATCGGTCGTTGCCGCGAAGCCCATGTCCTCATAGCAGGTATATGTGGCGGCTATCAAATGCTTGGCAGGCAAATATTAGATCCATTGTGTGTCGAGTCATCGACCGCCAGGACTGAAGGACTGGGCCTTCTCGACGTTACGACAACTTTCGCTCCTGATAAGACGACTCGACAGATTCAGGCTACTTCCATCGTTGGTGAGTGTGAAGTCTCTGCGTATGAAATTCACAATGGGCGAACGACTGGACAAAGCGCCGAACGTCCCCTTTTTCACATAACCGAGGAGTTAGGGCAGCGTGTAAACCGTCTAGACGGAGCCAGGTCCAACGATGATTTGGTTTGGGGGACCTACCTGCACGGACTTTTCGAATCGCCGGCGTTTCGCTGCTACGTCCTTAATACCCTACGTCAACGCCGTGGCTGGCTTCCGGTTCAATCCGAGACCAGTGTCACTACATACGACTTCCAGCGCTTGAGCGATTGGATTCGGGGCGCTATCGACACGGAAATGCTCGATCACATCATGAGGGCGGACTTAAAGGTCGGTTGAGAATAATTGCGTGCGGAAGCCCAGCCCAATTCGATTACTGATAATCAACAGCTCGTCAGCACAAAATCGGCTGGCCCGGCTAGCGAAGAAGCTTCCTCTAACCGATGTTCTTATCGTAACGGCCCAGAATGGGAAGGACGCGATTGCATCTGGCGTAGCGCATCAACCGGATGTTGCTTTTGTGGATTTGTCGCTGTCCGAAACTAGCTTGTTGGCTACTATCAGAGCCCTTCGCGCCAAATGTCCAAGGAGCCATTTCGTTATTATTGCTTCGTCGCCGACTATTGGCGTCATAAAACATTGGGTCAATTCCGGCGTCAAAGGAGTGCTCAGAAGCGATGCCACTCTTCATGAGGTTGCAGATTGCATTCGTTCAGTCTACGAAGGCGGCAGCTACATCCCAACGAAACAGCGTCCCCCAACACGTACCAACGGAATGGGCTTGACGGCACGCGAACTTGAAGTGCTTCGTTTAATCGCTGCCGACATGCGGAATAAGGACATAGCAGTGATGCTCTCGATCAGTGAAGGCACCGTGAAGGCCCACGTGCACAACATATTGTCGAAGTTCGGTGCGAATTCTCGAACAGGAGCCATAACAAAGGGTCTTAGCAAGAACTTACTCTGATTCTTACTCTATCCATCACCACACAGCCTCGCGATGTGTGTTTCAACCTGCCTGCTTGGGCATGGGACGTTTCAACTTTCTTAGTATCTCGTGTTTGGCCCATATCTTTCGATATATACCATCCGCGCTATTGCTGACCCTCTATTCTTCATGGCCCACTATCTTAAGGGGCGCGTCTCTGAGGGACGCCGGACAACGTGATTCTGACTTGCATAAAATGGCATCACTCTCAGAGTGCTGATTGGCGGCTCTTGTGAGGCGACTCAGTTCCGCCGCAGGTATCAATGCCTTCTATGCGAGAGACGAAGCCGATCCCTCTGTTCCTGCTGAACGAGGTGGATCATTTAGGCAGACCCATCGCGCCTGAAGTCTTGTCAGTCGCGCGAGAAATTGGCCCTCGCGCTGTAGCCTACGCTGAAGAGTTGATTGGCGATCCCGCCGTCGCGGTCACGTGCCTTGAGGAAGCGGCTGCGTCAGTATCCGCAGCAATCGCAGAAAAGCAGCGGATGGGAGCGCCCGGCGTGCGGGATATCGGCGCGTATCTCTTTCGCACGTTTATTCGCCTAATTGATAAGGCCAAGCAAAGAGAGATGAGTTTCGAGGATGCCATTCAGGAATACGGAGAAACTCAGTTCACCCCGACCGAAGAAGGCAGAGCGGAGACTGCGGTACTCATAAACGAAATCATGGCCGCCTGCGATCAGGTCTCGCGAGAGATCATATTGCTCCGGCTTCGAGATCAGTCCTGGGACGAGATCGGCAGGCATTTTGGCATATCGCCCTACGCGGCGGAGACTCGTTATCGCAAAGCCCTTGACCGCGCCAGAAAAACCCTCAGAATACAAAAGTGAATGTTCCCTCCAGGAGGGCCTCACGCTTGCCGGGCGCGAAGGGAAAATCGGGCGCAAGAAAGCGGAGACTTTCCGATAAAGCCTTCCTCGCAATCGGCAACAGGCATCTGGCCGAAGACTTTCCCAATCCGACCCGCCAGGGATGCCCCGAAGATAGCGTGCTGAAGCTGGCAGCCGAGCACCCCGCCCAGATGAGTGAAGAAACCCTCAACCACATCACCCTATGTTCCCCGTGCTACAACCTCTTCGGCGATTTTCTCGGGAAGGCTCCAGTGAAGAGCCCTCATCGCAAACCGAAAGTCCGTTCCGCAAAAGCCTCGCAATCGTAAAAAAGTTCAACAAAGTTGCATTTTGTCGGTTGGTTTTTGCTCAAAAAAAGCCTCTGTATAGATAGAGGGGAGTTCTCGCCGGACACTCTCCACGATACGACGGCACCGGGAAACAACGGTCCGCCGTCAGGTATCGCGCACGGCTGGTAACGACGAACCGGGCGCGAAGGCAGAAACCCACTGGTTAGAGCGCCCGCTCCAAGTGTGTAAAGACGAGCTAGAAAGCGCTTTCTCCCTTCGCCTGGACTCTTCGTGACCGCCAATGGTCCGGCGAGAGCTCCACCCGACCAACCGAAAAGGGACATAGAAAATGAGAAAGCTCTGGAGAAAAGCACGCAGATTCAAACGGCAGTCGCGGTATCTGCTGATAGCGGTGACTGGATTAATTCTCGCCGCGCCAGCATTCGCCCAGGCTACCGGCAATTCTCCCTGGGAAAACGCGGTCAATGTGTTGGAGACGGCTTTCACCAGCACCATCGCGCGCGGACTGTCTCTCGTTGCCATCGTCGTATCCGGGCTGACGTTCGCTTTCGGCGAAGGCGGTTCAAAGCGCGTTCTCGCAGGCGTGCTCTTCGGAGTCGGCATGGCTATTGCCGCCGTGAACTTCCTCGCCTGGCTGTTCCCAGGCTCCTGACACGAGGCAAGGGGACCATGGCAGAAGCCAGAAGGATCAACGCCGTACATCGTTCGCTCTCGAAGCCCCTCACGATTCTGGGGGCCGAGCGGAAACTGTTTTTCTTTGCCATGTGCATAGGCGCAGGGACGTTCAACCTGCTCGACAGCTTACTTGGCGGAGTGCTGATATTCGCGCTGCTTTACATGGTTGCGCGCTGGGCGACCAAGACCGATCCACAAATTCTGCGCTTTCTACTCATGGCTCCAAAGCTACGCGCGCAATACGATCCCGCAAAATTGAGTCCGGCTTCGATCCGCAGGGACAGTCATGCTTAGGCTCAAGCGCATTTTCAAGAATTACGAAGAAACCGGCTCGTTCAATGAATTGGTGAACCTATACGGCTTCATCGACGAGCATGTATTCCTGACCAAAACTGGCGACCTCGGAGTCATTCTCGAAGTGCGCGGAGTCGATTACGAATGCCTCGATGGAGCCACGCTTGATGCTCTCACCAAGCGCCTCGAATCGGCTCTGAAGCTGTTCGATGAACACTACCGCGTCTACCAGTATCTCTTTAAACGCAACAACGAAACCATTCCCTACAAACTCTACGGCAATCCAGTCGTGGACACGGCCATTCAGAACCGGATCGCGTATCTGGCGAGCAAGGCTGACACACTCTTTTCGTTGTCCATTTTTTACGTCGTTCTCTTCGAGGGGTTCCGACCATCACGCCGCTTGAGCAATGTCCTTCAGGAATTACCAGCGCACCCAGGCAGAACGCTTGGCAAGCTGATAGGAAGCCTCTCGACCAAAAAACAGGTTGTGCTGATAGCCACTGAGATAGGCAAAGCTCAGGCGGCGCTCCTTCAGAAGATTGAAAGCTTCATCTTGCAGGTAAGCGATTTCCTGCCCGTTCATCTGCTCGATAAACAGGAAGCCTTTCGCGTCCTGAAAAAGACGCTGAATTTCGCACCGCTAAAACTCGAACGGGCCAAACTCAAGCACGACACTTTCCTGGATTATTATCTCTGCGAATCGCACCTCGAATGTCACCGAGGTTTTCTGCGCCTCGACGATTACTACGTCAAGATTCTGACGCTCAAAGAACCGTCCGCGCAAAGCTTCCCGCTGATTTTTCAGCGCCTGCTCGAAGTCGAAGCCAACTACTACGTCGTCACCGAATGGAAGAAGGAGGATTCCGGCAAAACGCGGCGGCTCATTCAAGCCAAGCGCCGCCACTTCCATAACACCAAGCATTCGTTCTTCGGCCAGATCAATCTCAATGACACACCGCAGCGCGACGTGCTGACCGACGACTCGAAAGAATCGCAGGTCCGGGAGCTGGGCGACGCCGTCCAGCAGATCGAGCTTCAGGGTAACTACTTCGGACAGTTCTCCCTGACGGTCGCGATTTATGACCTCGATTTAGCCAAGGTGGACCGGGCCTGCGCGGAGTTCTACAAAGTGTTCAGCGTCCATGACGCCCAGCTTTACGAAGAGAAATACAACCTGCTGAATGCGTTCCTGGCAGCCGTTCCCGGCAACTACGCCTTCAATCTTCGCCACCTCTATCTGCTGAACACAAACTATGCCGATTTCTCATTTCTGTTTACCCTTCACTCTGGCGAGCCTCGCAACAGGCAACTTCGGCAGGAGTATCTCGCTGTCCTCGAAACCAACAACCACACGCCGTACTTCCTGAACCTCCATTACCGCGACGTAGCCCACTCGATGATTCTCGGTCGCACGGGCGCAGGGAAATCATTCCTGCTGAATTTCCTGATTACGAATCTCCAGAAATATGCACCCTACACGTTCATCTTCGACCTGGGCGGAAGCTTCGAGAGCCTTACGCATCTGTTCGGCGGCTCTTACGTGCAGGTGGGCCTCGAATCGGAAGGCTTCAAGATCAACCCATTTTCGCTCCCGCGCACTAAGGAGAACCTCGATTTTCTGGCGCTATTCCTGAAGGTGCTGATGCAAGGCTCGGGAGCCGGTGAGTTTGATCCCGCGACCGAGCGCGACCTCTACCACCAGATCGAAAATCTCTACGCTGTTGATCCGGCACTGCGCACTCTCAGCGTGCTGTCGAACATTCTCGGGCATGGATTGGCCGAACGCCTGGCAAAGTGGACGCGCGGCGGGCAGTTCGGATTTCTCTTCGACAACGCTGAAGACACGATCTCCTTTTCCCGGTTTCAATGTTTCGATTTCCAGAAAATGAGCCAGTATCCCGAGATTCTGGAGCCGCTGCTTTTTTACATTCTCCATCGGGCTAATGCGGTTATCGCCGATAAAGAGATCACATCTGCGTTCAAAGCCTTCTTCATCGATGAAGCCTGGGTCTTTCTCAAGAACCCGAGCATTCAGCGTTACGTAGTCGAGGCGCTCAAGACCTGGCGCAAACACAACGCAGCGATGGTGCTCTCGACCCAATCTCTTGACGAGTTGCGCCGGTCGGACATCCTCGACGTAATCATCGAAAGCTGCGCCACCAAGATTTTCCTTGCTAATCCCGACATGGACCGGGATCTGTACCGCCGACAGTTCCACTTGAATGAAAACGAAGTCGACCTGATCGCGGGCCTGATTCCGAAACAACAATTTTTAATCAAGACGCCAGAACTGGCGAAAGTCGCAAATCTGACGGTTGATCCCAAGAGCTACTGGCTTTACACCAACGATCCCTACGACAACCGCAAGCGCAAGGAAGCGTTCGAGAAGTACGGCTTTGAGAAGGGGCTCGAAGCCCTGGCAGGAGGTGCGCGATGAATCCGCTATTTCCGGGCCCCATCCTTCTGCCGGACCTTGTCTCGCGGACTTCCGCAGCACTCTTTTCGATTATTGCTTTCACGCTCAGCGGAGTCCTGTTCGTGACGGTTGTCCTGATTCTATTTCGATACGACTCCAGGGTCAGGCCCATCAAGACCCAATCCCGCAGAGATTCTTTCGATGGAGGAGAAACGAAATGAAGATCGTTTTCCGCGTTCCACCAGTTTGCTCGCTCAAAACAGCCGCGCTTCTCACCTTGCTTTGCATTACCTGCTGGTCCGCTTTGCCGCTTCGCGCCGACAACACAGGAGCGCGTGTCGTGAGGTATTCGCAAAACGACATCGTGTCCGTGCGGGCAAAGGTCCACTTTTCGACTTTGATCGTGCTCCCGGAAGGCGAGGAGATTCTCGACTTCACAACAGGCGACAAAGACTTCTGGATCGTCAACGGCGTCCACAACCTCTGCTTTATTCATCCCGCACAAACCGGTATCAGCACCGATCTGAATCTCATTACGGCGAGCGGCCATGTCTACTCGTTCCTGCTGAACGAAATCAGCAACGAACCGAACGCTCAGCCAGACCTGAAGATTTTCATCGAACCCAAAGATCAGTCCAGCGTCGGAGGGCAGGCTCCTTTTCAAAACTATGTGCCGGCCAGTGAAGCCGAGGCTTACCGGAAGGAAATACAAACCATCCGCGAACAGGCAAACACTGAAGTAACGGCAGCGCAGGCCCAGGCCAAAGAGCAGATCGATAAATTCCGGTATGAATATCCCGAGCAACTGCGTTTCGACTACGAAATCGACACGAAAGGCTCGAAGCCCCCATTCCTCGTGACGGCAATTTATCACGACAGTGCCTTCACCTATATCCAGTGCTCCGCAAAAGAGAAGCCCACCGTTTACGAAGTCAAGGACGGCAAGCCGAACCTCATCAATTTTCAATTCGAGAACGGAACGTACGTCATTCCGAAGATTCTCGACAACGGTTATCTCGCGGTCGGCAAAAAGAAGCTCTCATTTGCGCGGCACGGCGCGCCGCAACTCACAGAGGGACCGAAACAATGAACGAACCCATTGAACAGAAAGCCCCAAAGCCGCCCGGCTTACTGCCCAAACACGTCCAGTCGTGGCTCATCGTGGGTCTGGCCCTTTTGATGGTGGTCATTATGTGGCTGACCAGTCCGAAGAAGCCGCAGGCCAAGTCGAATACTGCAGTCACTCAGCCACCCGCAGCTATGCAGGTGAATCAGACCGAAATCAACGAGCTACAAAATCACATTGCGGAATTGCAGAGACAAGAATTAGTCGCACAGAATGCACTGGCCGAGCAGACCAAGGTGCTGGGCAGCGCACCTTCTAATTCACAACCCACTCAACTGGTCGAATCCGAGGATGCCCCGGCGCGTACCGAAGACCCCATCCAGTCCGAACAGAAGAAGCGCGCATACCTCTCGTTGTTTGCTTCGAACGTGGCTCTCAGCTATCGGAACAATCCGGTTTCGTCCGACCAGGACACCGGAACAGTTGGACCGAACGCCAATTCCTCTACCACCACAGCCTCGGGCAATGGTCTCGATTCAACCGCTCAGATCGCTCAACTGTTGAAACAGATGCAGCCGCCCACACAAGTCCCAGCCCCTCCTCAATCCAGCGTCGCGCCTCCTGCGAGCAGCAGTTCCGTTCAAAGCAAGAGGGAGGCCGACCCCGACACCAAGGAGGTGAGCAAGCCTGCCGCCACGCCGTCCGGCACAGCGGGCGTGGCGGCAGGGAAAACCTACATCGTCTTTGAAGGAACGATTCTCGAAGGCGTCCTCATGAACCGGCTCGACGGATCGTTCGCTGGTCCTGTCGAGTGCCTGCTCAGCGACGACGTGTATTCGCATGATCGCCAGCATCTTCTGATTCCAGCGGGAACGAGGATTGTCGGAGAGGCGAAGAAGGTTGAAGCGCTCGGGCAGACACGCCTCGCTGTCGCCTTCCACCGGCTCATTATGCCGGACGGCTTCTCCGTGAGCCTCGACCAGTTCCAGGGACTTGACCAGATCGGCGACACCGGGTTGCGCGATAAGGTGAACAACCACTATCTGCGCATCTTCGGAACGTCGCTCGCCGTCGGCGCTCTGGGAGCCGTTGCCGAAACCGGCACCGGCAGCGCGTTTTCACGGATTCGGGAAGCGACCTGATGCGCCAGCAGTTCGCGTCCAGCATGGCGCAGTCCTCCGAACAGATTCTCGACCGCTTCCTGAATATTCTCCCAACCGTGACGATTCGCGAAGGGTCACCGCGTGAAGGTCTACATCTCTGGCGATCTCGCGTTGCCCGACTACAACAACACCAAATGCCTTCCAATCTGTGAAGGCGAGAAAGGATAGAGCCTCGATGAAAAAGAAAATTCTGTCTTCTTGCTCGTGATGCGGGCTATGCGTTGGCACCGCCTCGGCGCAATTCGGCTTGGAATCGTCTACGACCCAACGAATTACGCAACGCGTTGCTCCGGTATTACCAACTCCAGCAGCAACTTGTGCAACTCAAACAGTTACGCGAAGCTGTCACTGCAGTACAACCTCGCGCTTCCAGATGGCCCAGTTCATCCAGAACATGCCTGCGCGTTATCGCGCCCTTCTCCCAGTGGCGCTATGTGACTTCGCACAATACCTACGGAAATACGGGTCCTGGGTCAGCGGCATCAATTCCGGCGCTGCTCCCCACGATCAACAACGGCTACCAGCAGGCGACCATTACCTCTGCTTCCGTACGGCTCCGCCCAACTCGGCGGCATGACCCCGGACGAACTCAATCGCGTGCAGTCCCAATACGCTTCCGTCGAACTTTCGGACGGTGCAAATGTCACGGCGATGGCGACTATTGGCTCGATCCGCGGCGATTCTCAGGACATTCAGACTCAGATCAACAACCTCGAACAGGATTCCTTTTCTTCCGACCCGAATCTGAATACCGAAGTTGGCGTGCTCAACAAGATTAACGCGGCAGGTGTTTTGACACTTCGTACGCTTCAGGACTCGAACAAGCTTTTGGCCTCGCTTCTTGAAGAGCAGACCATTCTTGCTAAGCAGCAACGTGAAGCCACCACCAACTCCATCAATGCCGACATCGAGCGGCGACAAACCTCGCGAGCAACATGAGTCAGGTCACCGGCACGCTCACCAGTTCGCTTCAGAACTTTCAGATGCCGTAGATCTACCGCTCATTCCGCGTCGAAGGAGCCGCAGCCATGCAGACCGACTATCTTCAGTTTATCTTTCAGGCGATCAACAATCTCCTCACGCAAAACCTCGGCTTCTTCGACGCGATGGGCCAGAACCTGTTTCGGATGTTCGCAACGATTCTCGTCGTTTGGTACGGCGTGAAGTCGGCTCTCTCCGCCGCGAGCGGCAGACATTTCCTTCATTTCGACAACTTCGCGGCACTCCTGCTGACCATCAGCTTTGGGTTTGGAATGGTGAATTACTACAGCACGCCCATTCCTGGCATCGGTAGGAGTTTCCATAACCTTATCACCGACGAGTCCCAATTTCTATCGAACAAGATCAATCAGACCGAACTGCAAACCGTTGAAGAGCGAGTCGCGGACTTTGAAGTCCGCATGAACTCTCCACATTCGGCGACATTTTCGGAACGGCGGAATACGTAGTCATCACGATCCTTCTTGCGGCGGCGCAGGCCATCGCGATTGTTGTTATCGCTTACGGATTTATTGCCACCGCAGTGTGTGTTCTGGTTGGCCCATCTTTGTGCCTTTTTTATTGTTCCGAAGCTGGAGTGGCTCTTCTGGGGATGGTTCAAAGCGTTCATCCAGTATGCCTTCTATCAAGTGATTGCCGCAGCCGTCGTGTACATCATTGGGAACCTCATTCTTGGCATCCTCGATCTTGAGCCTACCGGCACGATTTCCGTGTTCAACTCATGGAAGCTTTTCCCGTCCTTTTCATCACCTTCCTGGCTGCGATCTATGCGCTGCTGAAGATTCCGGCGCTTACCAACCACGTCTTTAGCGGCACTTCGGGAAGTTCATCTGCGGCCATTCTCGAAAAGGTGTTCGGATGAACAACGATGCGAGCTTCAAAACGCCAAGCAGCTTTACCTCGAACAGTACGGTGATCCGATGGTGACCAACACCTATCTCAAGATTGCGCTGGTGCTCCTCTCCCTTGTGGCCATCGGCCTCGCGTCTGGTGGACCTGAAAACGATTCGGACGTTTCAGAACTTCCGCCCACTGGTGATCCGGATTGACCAGTTGGGACGGGCCGAAGCTCTCGACTATCACACCTTCGATTACAAGCCCCAGGACGCCGAGGTGCGCTATTTCCTGACGCAATTCTGCACGCTCTACTACCGCCGCAACCGCTACACCATTCAGGACGATTTCTCAAAGTCGCTCTACTTCCTCGACAGCAGCCTGGCGAATAGCGTCTTCGATGCCTACAAGAAAGGCGCGATCATCAAGACTTTTCTTGCGAATTCTTCTGCGCCCGAGATCGACATTGACGTTAAGAACGTCGCCCTTGAAGGCTTGCAGAACCCTCCGTATCGCGCCCGTGTGGACTTCGATATGGTGTACTACTCGCCCGTAGACCACAGCGAGCTTAAGCGAGAGCTCTACACCGCCGATTTCGTTTTCATTTTCCGCAGCAAAGTCCCAAATGAATTGATCCCCGTGAACCCTCTGGGGCTGACCATCACCTACTTCCGCGAAGACGAGGCGTTCAACTGAGGCTCATGATCGCAAACGCACTACTTCTGACGATTGCCGTGCTGCTCGCTTACGGCTTCTGGCTGATGGACCAGTTGAAGTTCATGGCCTCGTACAAAGCCGTCATTCTCCATGCCTATGGCAGTGTGCTTCTGATTGCGGCAGCCGTGCTTTTCCTAAACGTTTTTGCCGCCTTCCTGGCCATCAACCGCCGATTCTTTTTGAAAGACACGGGCCGCAAGCTTTCTCACCTCGACAAGCAGTTCAATATCGGCCAAGCCGAGATGCCGGCTCCTTCCGAGGACGAGGAGAGGAAGTGAGATGTCCCGCGACTTCTATCCCGACAATCCCCAGGACACGCGCGATGAGGCTCGTCGCACTCCGAGTCACCATCGCGGGAGCGAAGGACGGCACAGCCCATCAGGGAGAGGATCGGGAGGATCGTGGCTTCCTGACCGCCAAGAGCCGGAAGCACGCGAGCAAAGGGTACTCAAGCCCGACCGCGAGGATTCGCCGCGCGCCTATTATTTGCGCGACCGCGAATACCTGCTTCGCGAATCCGAAATTTGCACGCTCTCTGAAGTAGGCAGCTTCCGCGTTGTAGCTCCGCACGATCTCGCCAAATACGGCTACGCCGGAGACAGCGCACGAATGGAACGGGATATTCGGCGGCTCAAAGAGCAGTCGCTGCTGAGCGAAAAGACTCTGGAAATCTCCGGCAGAAAGGCGCTTCGCATTGTCACGCTAACGAAACAAGGAGCGAAGCTCCTCCGCAGCACGAATCGAATCCCAGACGAGCAGGAGATTTATCACGGTTTGCGGAAACCCAAAGAAGCCAAACACGATGCGGATCTGTACCGGCTCTATCAGAAAGAAGCCGCACGAATTGAGCACGCGGGCGGCAGGCCGCTTCGCGTCATTCTCGATTACGAACTTAAGCGCGATCTAAACCGCGCTTTAGAGGCTCTTGGCCCTCAAAAAGACGATCCCGAGATTAAGCAAGCGGTAGCAGAGAAGCACCATCTTCCAGTGGTCAGCGGAAAATTCCAACTACCCGACCTTCGCATTGAGTATGAAAACGACCACGGTGAACTGGAGCGAATCGACGCGGAGTTGGCGACGCGGCATTATCGCCCGCGAGGGGCTGGCGGCGAAAGCCAGAGCCGGATTCTCCCTCTACAGCCACCCCCAAGACGCCTCGCGTCTGCGCCGCATTCTGGACGACCAGGACCTCACCGCAGGAATTCTTTCGCTATGACCACCTCGCCATCCCATCTCGATGCCTTGAAAGCCTTCGGCTATACCGAACCCGAAGCGCGTTTCCTGTACCTCGTCGCCACGCATTCCGGCTACTTTGTCGCCCGCCAGTTCCTTGGATTTACCGGCGCTCATTGGGGCAAGCGGACGACCATGTTCTGGGCCAAACTCCACGCTCAGAAACATGCTCGGACCGAATCCTTTCCGAAGAGCGGCGTGATCTATCACCTCTTCTCCCGCAAGCTCTATCGGCAGATTGGACGCGAGAATCTTCGCAACCGCCGCGAGCATGAGATCGAGTTCATCCGCCAGCGCATTGCCATGCTCGATTTTGTGCTGGCGAATCAGGAGTATCGCTATCTTGAAATCGAACCGGAGAAGGTCGGGTTTTTCAGGGACCAACTGAGAAGTTCCAATTCACTTCCTGCCCGCCAAAACCTATCAGCGGGCAGCCGCAATCCCAGCCCACAACCCGCTATTTCGTGGACAAGTTTCCTCTGTTTCTGGGTGATGGGGCTCTCACCTCTCCTGTGGTGACGTTCACGTTCCTGCAAGGCAGCGAGGCAAGCATGGCCGAGTTCGTTCATCACCTGCGAAGCTTATCTTCCACTCTTTCGGCAATTGTCCCGAGTTTCGGTTTCTCTATCTGGCACGCGTGGACTCGCACTTCCATGCGGCCAAGGAACTGTTCGATTCCCTGGTCACGATTCCACTTCAGTCCGACGCCGTCAGCGGACATCGTTCGGTACTTCCAAATCCGCAAGGCTTGGGACCTGAAACAGTACGGCACGCTGAGCGAAGCCGACCTGATCTTCCGTAACAGCGCAAAAACGCGTTTCCCAGGGAACCGTTTCGAGAATCTTTATCGTGCCTGGAAGGCGGGGCGACTGACAGAAGCAAATATCCGTCAGGAATTCGGAAGTGACGATCACTCGCACACGGTCCATTTCGCCGCGCAAATCCTTCCGCGAATCGCTCCGGCAAGCACTGAAACCGGCGAATCGAGGGTGCAGAGCGCGGAAATCAGACCTACAACGCCGTCTTCACTAGGTTCCGCACCGCCCGAGGAACAGAACTCCTTTGTCCAGACTCAGGTGGAAAGACCATGAAAAGCAAAGCCACCGTGGAAAAAACGCAAAATCGGGCGGGAGCGACCCCACTTTTTCGGCTTTCAGCCGCCCAAAAAGTTCATGGGGTCGCTCCCGCCCTTCGGCACAGATGACAGTGCCGCGTGTTTTTTCCACGGTGACAAGAGGCCCCGCAAAGAAAGATGAACGGCTTTTAGGAGGAATGAAATGTCCATCATCAAGAAAGCACCGGCAATCAAGACGCGCGAAGTTCATCTCGAAGAACCCGTCAACGAGCTGCTCGAAGACTATGCCCGCTTCATCGAAAGCAGCCCCGATCACGTTCTCAATGCTGCGCTGAAGAAAGTCCTCTCGCGTGACCAGGACTACCGCAAGTGGCGGGACCAGCGCCGCAGCGGACTTGAGAGACCGCAATCCAGCGACCCGAGGCCAAAGGCATGATCCAGCGCACTCTCCACTCGCGCGGCTTCGTCTCCGCGCTATTGGCAATGGGCACGGGAGCCTTCCTTTATTACACGCACCCGTTTCCCACAGACCAGATATTCCTGCGCGTGATCGCACTGCGCGCTCCCCGCGCTTTTCTCAGCTTCGAATGCCTCTACAATGTCGCCCTTTTCACAACGCCGTTCATGGTCGTTTTCGACCGTACTCTCGGCCCTCTACATCTTCACTTTGAAAGTGCGGCAGCGCATCTCGCCAGGCTATCTCCCCCCGTATCCCGACCCGCGCAAGAGGAACGAGCTTTATCTCATGGTCGGTGAGGTCCACAACCCCCGCAAACCGGGACCGTCCGAGACGCCGCGATGGCTCATGATTCCCGAACGCGGATTGTTCACCGGGATCTGCGATTTTCGGCGCAGTCGGAAGCGGCAAGACGAGCTGCTGCATGTACCCGTTTGCCGAGCAGATTCTGGCCTACAAAGCCGCCGATAAGGAGAAGCGCGTCGGCGGTCTCATTCTCGAAGTGAAAGGCGACTTCTGCCGCAAGGTAAAGGCCATTCTCGACCGGCATGGAGCGGGGCGAGGATTACATCGAAATCAGCCTTGATTCCGAGTACCGATACAACCCTCTCCATAACGACCTTGACGCCTACGCGCTGGCGTTCAGCATCGCGTCGTTATTAAACAACCTGTTTGGCCGTGGCAAGGAACCCTTCTGGCAACAGGCGTACACGAATCTCGTCAAGTTCATCATCCTTCTTCATAAGGTCGCCTACGACTACGTCACCCTCTTCGATGTCTACCAGTGCGCCATCTCGCCGAGGCTTCTCGAAGAGAGGATTCGCGAGGCGGAAGACATCGTCATGGGACGCCATTACGTCGCCATCAAGCCGGATGTCTACGGCGCGCGTGCAGCGGACTTCGCGGGCCTGGGATTCGTCCACGATCCGAAAGAAGACCGCTATCTCGCTCCCGCCACTCCGCAACTGCGTGAGACGCTCCAAAACCGGAGCATCGGCTTCGAGTCCCGAAGCGTGCAGGACCCTGCGCAGGCCGATCCCGAAAAGCTTGAACAACTCGAAGCGGTCAAGCGCTGGTTTGAAGACGACTGGAAACGCATCGAGCCTAAGCTGCGCACGTCCATCGTTGAGGGAATCTCCGTCTTCCTTTCTCTGTTCGACGACAACCCGAAAGTGAAGAGAGTCTTTTGCCCCAGGAAGGAATGCTACGACCCGGCAAAGAACGTGAACAACCAGTTCGGCAAGCCTCTGCCTTCCTTTTCCTGGCTTATTGAAAACGGCAAGGTTTGCGCCCTCAATTTCCCGGTCGGAATGAACCCAGGACTGGCCAAGGCTCTCGGCGTGATGATGAAGCTCGATTTTGAGCGCGCCACGCTCAACCGCATTCCCGAGATCGAAGCCCACCCGGAGCGGCACTTCAGGCAGGTTCTCTTCCTCTGCGATGAATACCAGCACTTTGCAACGGTAGGCGAGAACGATCCCACAGGAGACGAGAAATTCTTCAGTCTCTCGCGGCAGCCCAAGTGCATTTCGATCATCGCTACGCAAAGCGTCAGTTCGCTCAAATCCGCCCTGCCGGGCGACACTTGGCGGACGCTCCTGCAAACATTCCGCACCAAGATTTTCCTGGCGCTTTCGGATGACTTTTCCGCGCGCACCGCAAGCGAACTCTGCGGGCGGGAGGACAAGCTCAAAGTCAGCTACAACCTCTCGGAAAGCGGCCACGATGCCCGCGTGAGCCTGCTCACCGGGAAGGCCGTATCCCACAAGGCCAACATCACCGCCTCGAAGAGTTACAACACGCAGAGCGATTACCGCTTCGACATGAAGACGTTCACCGAGTTGCGCAACGCGCAATCGGTGACGATTGCCTATGACGGATTCAATCCGATGCCGCCGATGTTCTGTTACCTGAAGCCCTATTTCAACGACCCGAACAAATCCTATTTCCGGCAGGTCGCAGACGGCGAGCTATGACGAGCTGGAACGGAGTAGCAGCAATGAATGGATTTGAAATGATTCTGCCGTTTCTGAAGCCTATCGAGCATCTGATTCTCGACGACTCGATCAGCGAAGTCATGGTGAACGGTGCGGACCAGGTGTTCATCGAGAAAGCAGGCTTCCTGCAGCAGGTCAAAGGCGTATCGCTCGGGGAGAAGTCGCTCATGGTCGCCGTAAAGAATATCGCCCGACGTTTGGGTGACGACATCTCGGAATCGAAACCCATCCTCGACTCGCGCCTGCCCGATGGCAGCCGCGTCGCCGCCGTCATCCCGCCGTGCAGCCTGCGCGGAGTTACGCTCACCATCCGCAAGTTCAATGCCCGGCACTTTGAAATGGAGGATCTCATTCATGCCGGGACGCTCGACCGCGGACCTTGCCAACCGCCTTGAAGATTATGTCCTTGCTCGCAAAAACATCCTGATAAGCGGCGGGACCGGAACCGGAAAGACCACGCTCCTCAATATCCTCGGGAAGTTCATCCCAGAGGACGAACGAATCCTTCTCATTGAGGACACCGCCGAAATTCAGATGGCCCAGCCGAACCTGGTCCGGTTCGAGGCCCGACAAGCGCAGAGCGGAATGCCGGCAGTGGCGATCCGCGACCTTCTGAAAGCGGCTCTCCGGCATCGCCCTGATCGCATCATTCTCGGAGAGATTCGCGGAGGGGAGGCATTCGATCTTTTGCAGCTTCTGAATACCGGTCATTCGGGAACGCTTTCCACCATCCATGCGAACTCAGCCAAGCAAGGCCTGGCGCGGTTCACGAGTTGCGTGCTCCAGAGTGGAGTGGACCTGCCTTATCGCGCCATCAAAACCAACATCGGCGACTCGCTCAATGTGATTGTTCAGGTCGAGCGCAGGCCGGGACGCCGGTTTCATCTCCGAAGTCCTTGAAATCAATAGCTACGATCCCGATGCCGATTCTACGATTTCGGCGCTGTCTACCTGGCAAAGCGAGAACAGCCATGACATCGGAATCGCCGTTCTCGACGAAATCACTTGTCGGCATCAGAGTATGTCCTCGCGCTCTTCGAGCCTGCGGACAACGTCGCTGTTCTGGCGCGCAATCGCATAACGGGCCGGACGGTGCAACGGATCACATCGGCGGAAACCTTAGCCGGTCCAAAGTTCCAGTCCTGGCTGAGGAGCGAGAACGCGGGAGGCGCAGACGTTTTCATCGGAATGAACCCGATCAAGGAGGGAGCCGATGCTCGGACGAAGCCTAATATCAGCGAAATTCGCCATCTTTATCTGGACCTCGATACTGGCGGGCGGGACGCGCTGGACGCCATTCGCAATTCATCCGAGATTCCCGCGCCGAACTTCGTTCTCGACACGTCCCCCGGCAAACATCAAGTCGTCTGGAAAGTCGAAGGCATAGGCCAACAAGAAGCTGAATCCATGTTGCGAGCGATGGCCAATCAGTTTGGCGGCGATCCGGCAGCCACAGACTCAACTCGTGTTTTGCGCCTGCCCAGTTTCTGCCAACAGAAAGTACGGAGAGGAATTCATCGTCGAAGCCCACCAGGAATCGAGTCAGATTTACCACGCGCGCGACTTCCTGCTTCAGGATGATTCGCCCGACACCGCTCGTCACTTGGGCGACGAAGTGGGACGAAGAATTCCGCAGGGACACAGGAGCCAGTCCGAGCAGGATTGGGCCTACGCCAAGCGCGCTCTCGCACGCGGCGATGATCCGGCACTCGTTATCCAGCGCATCGCCGATTTCCGGGCCGAAGAGAAACCAAATCCAGAGTACTACGCACAACATACAGTTCTGAAAGCACAGGCAGCCTTAGAGCGAAGCGCAATTCACAAAATAGAGACAGGAGACGAAACGCAGGAGCCCAGCGCGCCGAGCGGGCTCATAGAAGGAGCCAACACGAATGTACCAGTCCGATGAAGACTTGCTTACCGTACGAGAGGTTGCCGAAATTCTTCGTGTTCCGAATTCGTGGGTTTATGAGCGCACTCGACGCCGGTCGAGAGACCGCATCCCCGGTTTCCGACTCGGCAAATACTGGCGTTTTCGGCTCAGCGACATCAAGGCTTGGGTTGAGGAGAACCGGCATGGCGGTACCGCAGCCGCTTGACTCGCAAGATAAACTGAGTGTCGATGCGCGAAAGACTGGACGGGCCAACGGAAAGGGAAATATGGCTCGTCGCAGATACCAGTTCGGCTGTTTGTTTGTTCGCGGTAAACGCCCAAAGGTCTGGGTCGCGCGCTGGAGAGAGCGAGTGGTCGGTTCCGAAGGCAGCATGACTACGGTTCTCCGTTCCGAGGTTCTGGGAACGGTGAGTGAACTCTCGAAGCGCCAGGCACAGAATCTGCTTGAGGATCGGCTCCGGCCCGTCAACGAAGGCCGGACGCCTCCTCGATCTATGGTCACCTTCCGCCGGTTTGTCGAGGATCAATTCAAACCGTTGGTTCTCCCAACCCTGAAGTTTGCGACGCAGGAAATCTATTCGCTCCTGCTCGACAAACATCTACTCCCTCACTTCGGTGAGCGAGCTATGGCCGATATAACCACACCCGAGGTGCAACGGTTTATTCTCGGAAAGCTGAAGGACGGTTACGCATGGGAAACCGCAAGTCACATGCGGCACCTTCTCAGTAAAGTCCTGGGCACCGCAAAAGAATGGCGGTACCTACCGGACAACCCTGCATCGGGAGTTGAGATGCCTCAACGCACACTCAAACGCCCACGCAGTTCTCTTTCGATTGAGGAACTCCGAAAACTCCTCTCTAAAATGAATGAGCCGGAACGAACCATCACAATGCTTGCGGCCTTAGCAGGTTTGCGGATTGGAGAAATACTTGGCCTTCGCTGGGGCAGAGTCCATCTCGACCGCCGTACGGTCGAAATCGAAGAACTCTGCTACAAAGGCGTGTTCGGCACGCCGAAGACCAAGGCCAGCCGCAGAAGCGCGCCGCTTGCGCCAGTCGTCGTTCAGGCCCTTGAAGCTTACAGACCTCGGTGCTCGGATAATTCCGCCGATGCACTCGTGTTCTGTGATGGCGATGGCGAACCGCTATCGGCAGACAATCTGCGGAAGAAACGTCTCGCTTCGGCTTGTCGGCGTGCGGGAGTGAGGCGGATCGATTGGCACACGCTACGCCACACGTACAGCACGTTGCTGCACGATCTCGGAACACCAGTCAAGGTTCAACAGACTCTCCTGGGGCATTCGAGCGCCGCAACAACGATGGACGTTTACACCCATCCCGTTTCTGAATCCGAACGCGATGCGGTCGCAAAATTGGGCGAGGTATTGTTCCCAACTGTTCCCAATTTGCACCACAATGCAGCAGGAGCGGAAACGGGCCGGATGCTAAGCCAATGATTCTGTTGAAGAAGTTGGTCGGGGCGTGGAGATTTGAACTCCAGACCTCCTGCGCCCAAGGCAGTTGCAAAAAATCTATCTTGTTGGTCCGTCTAGCTTTGTTCTACGTCATGGTACACGGTTTTGGACCTAATTTGGCAGTTGTTGGACCCAAGTTGGACCCAAGTTTTTCTTTGCGATCAGGCAGACGGCAGGCAGGCGCGGTCGCAACGTCTGCGGTTTGGCCGCCGAGTTTCTTGTTATGATGCTTTATTGCAATCGCGGAGAAATTAAGCATGGCGCTTGCCCCAGAGGTCCTTCTCGATCGATTCTTGAAGAGCGATCAACGTAGTCAGGTGGATCGCGCCACCTATAGGGGAAAGCAAGATTTGCTGTCCCTGGAGCCAAGTCTACGATCACTTTTAGCCGATGTTCAAGACACTCTCAACGCCGCACTGCGCCAGCGAACTAATACTTTTGCGGAGGGGCACCATCATAACTTTCACTTCGACTATGTGGACGCGACAAGCCCGAACGCTCTAGCCTTCGAACATGAAGGCTATGCCTTCATCGTCGTCACTATGCCCCTCGTCAAAGTTTTATGGCACATGTGCAACCAGCTATGCAAGTCAGTAATGGTGACGGAAATTCTCAGGACCGTAGCGACAGACCAGCAACGCGAGGCGATTCTGGCCGTACTGTTCACCACTCAGTTGGCATTCGTAGTTGGTCATGAATTTGCGCATCACGACCGCGGACATTTTTCGCAGCTGAATTTTTCGACGGACCTTTGGAAGGAAATTCCTGCTGCGAATGCAGCCGGTTCACTGGAGGAACAAGCGCGGGAGATTGATGCTGACGGTTGGGCTGTATATCTGGTCTTGACCCACTTGATGATAGGCCAGCGGCGCCATGGCACACAGGCCCTTCTGGCACTTCAAGCGGCACCGGATGACTCCGTGGACGAAGTCCTTCTCTCATCGTTCATCCTAGCCGTTGCCGCTGTCCTCTTTGTTTTCCCGCCAGTCGCATTTGACGAACGCACCCTCTACGGACTCACCCATCCACCTCAGGCGGCTAGGATGAATGATATCATGCACAGAGTTCAAACTTGGTGCCAGCAGAATCGACCAGCACTCGAAGCCTGGATGACTCTGAACCGCTTTCAGGCACTAATGCGTGCCGCGCGGGAGGCAACTTCGGAGTTGAATGGTGCGCCCGATTGGAGTAAGCAGACCGCGTTCTTCCTGACCCAAGCTGGCTCCGCGTACTTCAAACAACTCCATGAGCATGTCATTTTATTGATGGCTGACGAGGGATCGGCACCTGCGATCGTTGCGACCTAGCTGCGTTTGACTCGTTACGCCAAGTCCCGAGGATCTTTGTAGAAGAATCCGGCTTGGCTGAGCGCCGCTCCAAATTGCGAGGGTAATCCGTCGTCACGGTGCCTTCCAAAGCACATTCTTGTTCTTATCAAAGAGGACGACAGAAGCGGCGGAGGTAGTACGGGTCTCGCCGGTCTGTGGTGCTACAAGCTCTTCTGAGCCGAAACTCGCGCTAAATCCCTTGTCATCGGACACGCTTACCCGCCCCGGTCCCAATACGGCTTGTCCTAGACGCGGATGAGCCTTGTCAGGATCAAATATTGAAACAAGCGCGCCGGTGGAGACCGTTGCTGCAAATAAACCGCGTGGCAGGCCTTGCCCATCGTAAACAGAAAAGGTTCCACCCCCGTCGGTACTCCTTCCAGGGCCGCCATCTAGCTCTAGCCGTGGCTTACCTTTTTCATCAAAGAAAAACATCTCGGGAGCACCACCCGAGCGCGCTGGGTTGATGGCCAATCTCACCCGTACATTGCCGCTGTCGTCCCTCAGTATGAATTCATTCGCCTCGACGGTTTTCCTTGAAGGGGTTTGCCCCATAATAAGTAGAAACACGGGGATAGTTAGTGCCGCAGCTCCCAGTTGTTTCAATCGGCGGTTTTGCTTTTCTAACTTTACGACCCTGCACTGTAGGTCTTCGAAGCCGTGCGGCTGTGGATCCATGGTTCCTCCTCTCGTTCCGGTGGCCCGAGTTTAGCAAAAAACAGTAAAGGCTCGTTATTCTGACACGAACTGCGGTCCGTCAGACTCACTACGCGCGCTTGGCCTTCACGTCTGCTACGCGAATGATTACGCGCTTGCCAAGCGCACTGGCTGCCCGAGTGATCGTATCGAGCGTCACCGACACGTTGCTTGGGTCAAGCAGGCGATCCAGTTGTGACCGACTGGTATGAAGCTGCTTCGCCATCGCCTGCTTTGTTTTTTGCTGTTCCTGCATGGCCTGTTCCAGTTGCCACGCCAGCACCCGCTTGATTGCGACCGCCTCGACTTCCTCTCGGATTCCTTCCTCTTCGAGGAAGCTATCGAACGTTGATCCGCTGTGGTCCATTTTCTTGCGATTTTTCTTTACGTTCATTGCAGTCCCCTTTGATGCTTATTCTTGTTGCGGCGCGCCAGGTCCAAATCCTCATTCGGCGTCTTCTGCGTTTTCTTGATGAATCCGTGGAGCAGGACCATTCGGCCCTTTTTGTCGATGTAAAAAAGCACTCGAGCGATTCGGTTCTGAGCCAAGCTCGACCGCACTTCATAGATCCCGCCACCCATTGGCCTGCAAACGGGCATCCCAATCGGCCAGCCGAACTCCACGGTCTTAATATCCTCTCCGATGCGCTTCCGATCTTCCGGTGGAAGTCCTTTCAGCCACTCCCGTATGGGCTCTCCACCGCCTTCAGTCCGAAAGAAGATTGCTGGAACGCGTTTCCCTTGTCTTTCGAGCGCCTCAGGCTGGGTACGTATGCCCGTCGGGGATTTGGGTTTCTTGCCCACAGGAAGAGTGTACCATATACGGTACATAGAAGGAAGCAGTTCCTGAGTATGCAATGACGGAGGCTATAGAAAGTTCCTGGAAATCAAAGAAAAATGAACTTCCCCGCTGACATTTTCCCCTTTTTCTGCCTCTTTATAGATAGGGGACACTCTCGCCGGGCTTTTTGATTTGTCCGGTGAGGTTTGGCGGATTTTTCCCCTCTATATAGTAGGAGAACTTTGTCGATGCGTGGTTTGGCAGATATGGCTGGGATGCCCGATGTCAGGAGTCGCCGGGCCTTCTTTCACGGTGAAATTGTGTGCCAAGATCAGCCGCTGGAAATGAAGCTTGAATCTACGCCTGATTTTTCCCATTCAGAAATGCGTGCAGCTCGCGGCCCATTTTTCGTCGTGAGGTTCGGGCGCATTTTTCCCCTGGCGTTTCTCAGCTCTTCTTCTGTGGCCGCGTTTCGTGGTCCCAATTCCGACAGCAGAAATGGAGTGTGTTTTGCGGCCTCGCGGCAGGCACGCGAAGTCATCGCGCCAGAAGCACCCCATTCTCATACAGCTTTTCTAAACACCCGCCGGGATTCTTCTTCCGAGGGTAAACGATGCATGAAAGACACAGATCACCCTGTCGGTCACCTTTCGGTTCACCTTAGGATTTTCGGAAGCGTCCAAAGCAGAAGAAGTTGCGCATGGCATGACGATCAATTTGGGCGCGGACAAAACACCGGATTGGGCTGGAGCGACCCCACTTTTGTGCACGTTTCCGTGCCCAAAGTAATTCGTGGGGTCGCTCCAGCCCAACTGCGCGGTGACCGCGCAGAGTATTTTGTCCGCGCAGCATTCGCAGCAGGAGGCCACAGTGATGAACAAAGGAGACGAAAAACACACCGAACTTCTAACGGTTCAGGAGACTGCCAAACTCTTGAAGGTGCCAGTTTCTTGGGTTTACGGACACACGCGAAAGCGTTCGATTGATCCCTTGCCTGGGTATCGGCTCGGCAAGTA
>CAWIIJ010000003.1:0-375596 GCA_963836145.1 uncultured Acidobacteriota bacterium | reverse complement strand
GGCATGGCCGCACTTGGTTACACGGTCAACCTGTCCACCTTGTTCGCGCTGATTTTCGCGATTGGCATCGTCGTCGACGACGCGATCGTCATCGTCGAGGGTGTGTCGAAGTACATCGAGCAGGGCATGTCCGGGCACGACGCCGCGATCCGGGCGATGAACGAGTTGTTCGTCTGATCATCGGCATCACCCTGGTTTTGATGGCGGTATTTCGGCCATCTGCCTTTGTGCCCGGTCTGAGTGGGCAAACGTTCGCACAATTTGCGTTGGTTATTGCGGTGACGGCGCTAATCAGCGCGGTCAACGCCGCGACATTGAAGCCGACGCAATGTGCGCTATGGCTGCGACGCCGAAGCCGGTCGCGCAGCGCAATTTCTTCTTTCGCGGCTTCGAACACATCTATTCCCGAGCGGAGCACGGCTATGCCGGGCTGATCTACGAGATGGTGCGGCACGCCGGGCTGATCGTGCTGATCGGGGTGGGGCTGGCGGCGGTGGCCGTATGGGGCATCCTCGATCGCCGACCGCCTTGATCCCGCCCGAGGACCAGGGTTATTTGATGATCGCGCCGCAACTGCCCGAAGGGGCGGCACTCGGGCGCACGACGGCGGCGCTCGATCGGGCGACCAAGCTGGCGTCGGCGACGCAGGGGGTCGACCATGTCATCGCGATTACCGGATTGTCGGCGCTCGATAATTTCGCCGATCTCGCCAACGCCGGGGTCAGCTTTGTCGTTCTCAAACCCTGGGGCGAGCGCAGTAAGGCCACAGGAACGGACATCCTGACGATTGCTGAACGTCTGCAGAATGGGTTGAACTCGGCTCCCGACGGCAGGCTCTTTGTGCTGGCGCCGCCGCCGATCCAAGGGATCGGCAACGCCGGCGGCTTCCAGATGCAGGCCGAGTTGTGGGCGGCAGCTTTGACTACAACAAGCTGAACGATGTCGCGCAACAGATCGTCAAGGTGGCCACCGCCGATCCGCGATTGCAGCACGTTGTACGACGTCCGTCCCGGCGCGCCACAGGTGACGGTCACCGTCGACCGGCCGCCATCGTTTCCGGAACAGTGACGAAGAGTCATGATCGTGAAACTTCTGAAGTGGTGGTTGCCTCGGCCGCGAAAGTGACTGTGGAAAAGGCGTCGGGTGAGTCTTCCTCCTGGGAGCAGAACATACAACTACGGCTGATGGAGCTCGATGTGGATCCGGGCAACGATGCCGGCGAAGACGTAAGCAAGCAACCCGGAAATTAAGAAATCGTCAGGCGAAATTAGAGCGGAATTAAATTCGATTCAGTGAACACCGGCTCAGGCAAGCGGGAAGCCGCGCTGATTCGTACGGGCTTTCTTTTCGCAGTGGGGCTAACCCGGATACTGGCTGGTGATGTAACTATGCAGCTGCGAGATGGTCTGCTGCTGAGCGGAAATCATCCACTTCACCAAATCACCGATTGAAACCACGCCCAACAGAATTCCCGTCTTCAACGACCGGAAGATGCCGGATGTGCTTCTCCGTCATGATTCTCATGCCATCTTCAACCGTCTGTTCCGGAGTCATGAAAATCGCGGGACTGGTCATGATTTCTTTAACTTGCGTTTGCCGGGACGACTTTCCTTGCAGGATGACTTTTCGCGCATAATCGCGCTCGGAAACAACGCCAACCAATTTCCCCTCGGACACGACCATCAAAGCCCCTACATGCTTGTCCGCCATGATTTCGATCGCGTCGTAGACGCACCCATCCGGCGAAACATGCCAAACGTTCTGGCCCTTCTGTTTCAAGACTGACCGAACCGTGTCGTCCAGGTTCATAGGCGTCTTCGCTTTCAGATGTGAGCTAGGGCTAGAGTCCAGGATTTCCAATATCCTTGCGCTGACCTTACGGCAGCTAAACCGTGATGTCAAGTTGAGATTATCCCTAGGACCCCAACCGGGACGCGGATGGCAGGCGCACACTGGCGATTCCGAGTACCTGTCTCCGACCGGATACACGTCCCGTGCACGATAGATAAGCGTAGGGTACGGTCGGTGACGATTGCCCCTGCAAGTTGCTGAAAACACATACACGTCTCTGGCGGTTAGATTGCTAACTGCCATTCAGCCGTTCCTGTCCGCGTCGCTCGACCCTAGCCGAGCCGCGTTGGGAGCTAAGTTCATGACGCCTACACCTCCAATTGCTTTTCTTCGTAAGCGCGCCGATAGGAACCTGGCAATCGTCTGTCCGATGGCCAACGAGGGCGATAATGCCGTGGCCTTTGCTCGCGCCACGCTTGAGCAATGCACCGGATTCCGGTCGGTGACGTTTCTGGCGATCGTCGATAAGGCTAGCACGGACAACACTCGCCAGATCCTTGAGGGTCTCGCCCGCACCAACCCTTCCGTGGTAGTCATCTGGGCTCCGGAGAATCGTTGCGCGGTGGATGCCTACGTGCGCGGCTACCGGGAAGCGCTATTGCGGAAAGCCGACTGGATATTGGAGATCGACGCGGGCTTCAGCCACCAGCCTTCGGATATCCCGCAATTCTTCGATCAGATGGAAAAAGGCTACGACTGCGTATTCGGCAGCCGCTTCATGAAGGGCGGCAAAATCAGCGACGGCAGCCCCAAACGCTACTTGGTCAGCCGCATGGGCACCGTGCTGTCGAATTTCTTGCTGGGCACCAACCTGGCGGATATGACCAGCGGATTTGAAATGTTCTCCCGTAGGGCGCTCCAGTACGTTCTCGAAGAGGGGATACGCTCAAGGGCTCACTTTTTCCAAACCGAAATCAAGGTCTACTGCCGAAATCTCAAGATTACGGAAGTCCCGATTCACTACAAATCGCCCAGCCCACGGATGAAGTCCAGCGCCATTACAGACGCCTTCCGGCAGCTTGGCCGTCTGTTCGCCATGCGGCTTTCCGCTCAACTGCGAGGATTGCATGAAGACCAGCCTGATCATAACGACAATCTCGGCCCCTACGCGGGCGATGTACGAGTTCGCGGCGGAGACTAAGCAGCGCGGAATCGACTTCGTCGTGGTCGGAGACTCCATCACTCCGCGCGATTTCGCCCTGGACGGCTGCGACTACTATTCCGTTGAGCGTCAGCTCGATACGGGCTTTCAGTACGCCTCCGCCGCGCCCTTGCGGCACTACGCCCGCAAGAATATCGGCTACCTGATCTCCATTGCCGGCGGCTCGGAGATTATCGTCGAGAGCGACGACGATAACTATCCCCTTGCCAGCTTCTGGTCGGAACGCCGGCGCACGCAGCCGGCGTACGTCTTCGAAAATGCCGGCTGGCTGAATATTTACGCCTACTTTTCGAAGGCCAACATCTGGCCGCGCGGCCTTCCACTCGATTCCGTACGGCTGGCCGTTCCGCCTCTTTCCGATGCTCCTTTTCAGGACGCGGACTGCCCCATCCAGCAGGGCCTTTGCAACGGCGATCCGGACGTCGACGCCATCTACCGCCTGGTCAGCCCTCTGCCCATCGACTTTCAAGATGGGAAGAGCATAGCCCTGGCCAATAACGCATGGTGCCCTTTCAACAGCCAGAACACCACTTGGTGGCCTGAGGCTTTTCCATTGCTCTACCTGCCCGGCACCTGTTCGATTCGAATGACCGATATCTGGCGCGGTTTCGTCGCCCAGCGCATCGCCTGGGCTAACGGCTGGAACCTTCTTTTCCATTCTCCAACCGTCTATCAAGAGCGCAATGCCCACAATCTGATGCGCGACTTCAAAGACGAAATCTGCGGCTACATGAATAATCGCACCATCGCCGAGCGCTTCGAAGCTCTGCCCTTGCCGCCCGGCATCGAGAACATTCCCAACAACTTGCGCCAGTGCTACGAAGTGCTGGCCGCGCTAAGCCTGGTCGAGCCACTCGAACTATCTCTGCTCGATGCCTGGCTTTCGGATCTCGCCGAAATCGGTGTTTTTGCGAGTCGGGGAGCACAGGTTGGCAAGTGCTAATCGCAGCCTTCGGAGCATCCTGCTAAAGGAGATTAATCTCCAGGCGTTCCCTCGGCCTGCGAGACCTTCGGCTCCGTGGGACGAGCAAATCGACGAAGCCAGCTTCTGGTTTTGCGCATTGTCATGTTTGCTGCTTATCTGTTTCCAAGCCTACGTCAGTTTCAACGTCCGGGCTCGATACAATCTAACCGATTACGGTTCGCTCTATGCCTCGGCAAGCCTGGCGAACCTGCACGTGAACCCCTATCGCGATCATCCTCTGGTTTTTCATCTTCGGGATATTAATAGGCATGGGCCCGACACGCCCCTCCAGGGAACAAGCGTCAACGCCATCAACCTCAATCCTCCAGTCCTTCTGTACGCGTTCCGCCCCTTGTCCCGGCTGCAACCCGTAACAAGCTTCGTCGTGTGGACATACATTTCAGGGGCGTTGTTCGTCGCGTCTGTTCTGCTGGTCTTGCGAATGTATCCCGCTAAACGGCTGCGAATCAGGGTCCTGTGGATCCTGGCGCTGGGCGGCGTCTGGTATACCTTTTGGTTGGGCCAGATCTATATGATCCTTCTTTTCTGTACCACGCTCGCCTGGTGGGCCCTCCGCAAACAAAAATGGGTCGCCGCCGGAATTTTCATCGGCATGCTTTGCGCCGTTAAACCCAATTTTCTGGTTTGGCCGGGGCTCCTGATTGTCGGGCGATCGAAGAAAACCGGCTTTACCGCATTCGCCACGACCGTGGTGCTTTCCGCCATTCCGTTAATTACCCAGGGCCCGGCTATTTACCGGCAATGGCTCCTTGCTTGCCGGCGCTTTAACGGCTACGAGTTGCCCGGAAACGCGTCTCTGCTGGCCTTCTTTTCCCGCGCCGGCGTTCCTGCGTCCGGATTGGTGCTGACCGTTCTAATGCTGATGGCCGTGACGGTCTGGATCTTCCTCGCAAAGCCAGACGCTCTGTACGTCTCCGAGATCGGGATTCTGGCTTCGCTCTTTGCCGGTCCCATCAGTTGGCTGGGATATACAATCCTTTTGATTCCCGTCCTTTATGGAAAGTCCATGGACGCCTGGACGCGGATTGGATGCGTGTTGCTCTGCATCCCGCTATGGGTGATCCTGCCCGGGGCCCTGACTCCGCGCATGACGTACGTCCTCTTTTGGGCTCCGAATCTGTATGCTTTGCTGTTGATAGCATTCAGCGCGATCCGTTCGCGCCAGTATGTAGAAGAAAGTCTGCCCCAGACACCCAGCCACGCGCTAGAGGATGCCATGGCCTTGACGTCCTAAGCCTAAAGCGGCTCAAACTCGAACTCAGAGCCAGCGGGCAAGCCCCGTCGCGTGGACGATCTCGGAATATCTTTGCTCGAACTCTGCAAACTTTTGCGCTCCGCCATGTGCCTCGTTGAGTACATCGTCCCGCGTCGCTGCATCGTGTGTCGAATGAATTACTTCCAGCCCACTGAATCCTTTTGGTGACGTACTGTTTGGACCCTAGCGTGCCCCTACAGGAACGTCGGTAGCTTTCTGATATTCCCTATGATGTGCGCTGACTTGCTGAATGAAACCATGGGAGACGTGTAATGCACCAAGACACCATCCGGGTTTGTTTGCTGGGCAAGGAGTTCGGGCTTGCGGACGCCATTGCTAGAGCCCTCGACTCTGGATTTGAGACTCGCCATCGTAGCGATCTCGATCTGGATCAGTGGGATGACTGGCAGGAGTGGTGCGACGTGGTGGTCCTCGACATCCGGGCAGGCTCTTCCGGCGCCAACCTCACTGCGGGAATCCAGCTGATGGAACGCATTCAGCAGAGCGCTTCCCGCCCGCCGATGATCGTATTCTGCGACGAAAACAGCAGCTCCTTTGCCGCCAGCATGATGGAGCATGGCGCCTACGACACGATCACGGACGGTTTGAGCATCGCCGATCTCCGCCATCTCCTGCGGCGGGCGCACAAGGCCCATGCCGCCAATCGTGAACTCGAGGCCCTGCGGGCCGCCGCGCGCAGCACAGGACGCATGCACCAGCTTCTGGGGGCTTCGCCCGTGATGCAGGAGCTATTTGCCTTTGCCCAAACGATTGCGCCCTGCGACGTCAGCGTCCTGATCACCGGCGAGACGGGAACCGGCAAGGAACTGCTGGCCCGCGCCATCCACCAGATGAGCTCCCGCGCCGCCCGCCCCATGGTTGCATTTTCCTGCACGAATTTGCCTGAAACGCTGATCGACGATGAGCTTTTCGGCCACGAAAAGGGAGCTTACACCGGCGCAATTGCCAATCGCCGCGGCCGGCTGGAATCCGCGGATCAGGGCACCTTGTTTCTCGACGAGATCGGCGATCTAACCCTGGGCCTGCAACCCAAGCTGCTGCGCGTGCTGCAGGAGCGCAGTTTCGAGCGCCTGGGCAGCAACACTTCGGTCAGCGTCAATGTCCGCCTGATCACCGCGACCAATCGCAACCTCGGGGAAATGGTGCAGAGAAAAGAGTTCCGCGAAGATCTGTATTACCGCTTGAATGTGGTCCAGCTGCATTTGCCGCCTCTGCGTGACCGGCGCGACGATATCCAGCTCCTGGCGCAGCATTTCCTGCAAGCAGCCGCCGAGCAATTCAACAAGCGCGTCCGAAAGTTCTCCAAAGCCGCGCTACACGCGCTTGACGAGTACGCCTGGCCCGGGAACGTCCGGGAGCTCGAGAATGTCGTGCAGCGAGCCACAGCGCTCTGCGACGGCCACGCCATCGAAACCTGGCACCTGCCAACCTCGGTTCGCGGCACCGGCGAAGCCTTGAGCTTCTCGCAATCCTACGAGAACGAGGTCCGGCAATTCAAGCGCCGCCTCATCCTGCGCACCTTGCGGCAATGCGGCTGGAGCAAAGCGGAAAGCGCGCGCACCCTGGGCGTCGCACGAGGTTACCTGCATCGGCTTATCAACCAGCTCGATATTCGCGAGGCGGAAGAGCCCAATCCGCTGATGTCCAACGAACTTCCCTTGCCTCAGAACCAAAAAAGAGTAATGTAGTGCACTGTCGGGACCCTCGACAAAAGGTCTCGCGGGGACGCCAAGACGAGCTCAATGAACGATTTTGCTCCGGCTACTTCCTACGTGCACCCATACCTGGCTCGGTTGCAATTCCTTCAGAATGAGGATGGCGGCTGGGGATTCAATGCCGGATGCGCCAGCCGCGTCGAGCCGACCGCCTGGGCGCTGCTAGCTCTTCAGGAGTTCGCCTCTTCCTTTCCCGTGCACGAAACGCTGGATCGCGGGCTGCGCTTTCTAGTCGCAGCGCAACTCACGGACGGCTCCTGGGCCTCTGCGCCAGGCCAGTCCGAAGGATGCTGGGTCACTTCCCTGGCCTGCTGGGCCTTCCTGGAGCATCCCCAACACGTCGCAAGCCTTCTCCGCGGAATGAGCTGGTTGAACGCCGACCGGCCTCGTGACTCCGGCTTTTGGTGGCGTCTGGCGCGAAAGCTGACCGAGCGCCGGCGGATCAACGATCAAAGCTCGGCACTAAACGGCTGGAGTTGGACGCCACACACCGCCAGCTGGGTTGAGCCGACCTGCTATGCCCTGATGGCCCTACGCTCCAAAGCGGCCGCCTCCCTGGCCAACTTGCAACCCAGGCTGAAAATCGCTGAAGCCATGCTGTACGACCGCATGTGTCCGGGTGGAGGTTGGAACTGCGGCAATCCAAGGGTTTACGGTGCTGCCGGCCAGCCGCAGGTTGGTCCGACCGTGTGGGCGCTGATCGCCCTGCGGGGAAACTCACAGCGCCCTGAAGTCGGCCAGAGCCTCGACTGGCTTGAGGGCGTCCAAACCGACATCCAAAGCCCGGAGTCGCTCGCCCTGGCGGAAATTGGTCTCAGCGTCCATGGCAGACAGACGGCAACGTTGACAGAGAAGTTGCAGGGCTTCGCCGATTTCGAAACTGTGCCGTGGAGCGTCCCGGCCACGTCCTGGGCCGCGCTGGCGTTCAGCGCAACCTCCCAGTGGCTAAATGTGTCGTCCAGCGCAGGCTCGTGACCTATGCCAAGAGAACCCATAGCGCTGCTTCCCCCGTTTTCGCGGCCGGTTTCGCGCGTGGCTATCCGGCGCGTGGAAACCTACCAGGCTGATCTGGGTTCCACACTTTACGAAACGTTGCGGGAATTTGACCCACCGGTGCGTGGGAAAGTGGTGCTGCTCAAGCCGAATCTGATCACCCTGGATCCCCACGGGATCACCAACACAAGTCCGGCCGTGATCGCCGCCGCGCGCGAATCGTTTCTGCGACTGGGAGCCTCGGAAGTACTGATCGGAGACGGCTCGGGGATCGACCGGGATTCCCAAGCGGTGCTCGAATCCATGCGCATGCGGGAGTTTACCGGCCCCCTGGCGAAGACTTTCCTCGACCTGAACGTGGTTGACGTCGAGCGCGTGCTTTTGAAGACTCGCGCCTCGCGGCTGAAGGAGCTGTATTTCCCCAAAGTTATTCTGCACGCCGACTTCGTGGTCTCCATGCCCAAGCTCAAGACGCACCACTGGGCTGGCGTTACCCTCTCGCTCAAAAACATGTTCGGTGCGGTTCCGGGATCGTGCTACGGATGGCCCAAGAACGTGTTGCACTGGGCCGGTATTGACCGCGCGATTCTGGATATCAACGCGGCGGTACGGCCGGATTTCGCCATCGTTGACGGCATCGTGGGGATGGAAGGCAACGGCCCGATCCAGGGGGTGCTGAAACCCGCCGGAGTTCTTATTTTGGGGGATGACCCCGTAGCGGTGGATTCCACTTGCGCTCGCGTGATGGGCCTGCTGCCCGAAAAGGTCAAACACATCGCCCAAGCCGCCACGCTGCTGGGGCATATCGATCCCGAAAAAATCCGCCAGCTCGGGGAGAGTATCGAAAGCGTCCGCAACCCCTTCGCAGTCGTCCACGAGTTTCGCCACCTGAGACAAAACTGAACGGCGTCCTTTGGCACCAAAATTGCCCTTAACTTCTGTGGATTCTGTTTTTAGCGCCGATTTCGTATCTGTTTGTGGACACTCGTTTCACTGCGCGCGCGAGCTTTGGGCCGCTCGGCCGGCCCGGACGCGCTGGGAGCAAAGCAATAAGGTCCTGTCTCCAATTGGATACAAGCGGAATCTTCCCGCGAACTCGATTGCAAGTCGCAAGAGATTCACGAGGGATGAATGAGCGAATCCGGCTTTGGCGTTCGAATCCCCGAAAACACCGCGATTTTCCCGCCTGAGCGAGCCAGGGACGCCGGCGCGGTAGACCGCGATGCGTCCTCGCAACCGGGCGCGCTCGTCGCGCTAGGGCAGCGCGTGTTTTCGTTCCCCGCGCTGCTGGGAATGCTGATCGTAGGCGCGGTCGCCACAGTCGCCCGGACGTTTTTTTTGGATCCCGACGTCTGGTGGCATATCAAGCAGGGTTCGGCCATCCTGGCGACGCACCATGTACCCACCAAGGACATTTATTCGTTGACCCTGACAGGCAGGCCGTGGATCGCCTATGAGTGGCTAGGCGATGTGCTGCTGGCGGGCACCTACCGTCTCGGGGGAATGCGGGGCCTCGAGGCGTTGCTGATTCTTCTTGGCGCATCGATTCTGCTGGGCCTGTACGCCTTGGCCACGCTTCGCTGCGGGAATTCGAAGGCAGCATTCGTAGCCACGTCCGCGACATTCGTCATGGCCACGGTGTCCTTCAATCTTCGGCCGCAGATGCTGGGATATCTGTTTCTACTGCTCACACTGATTGCTTTGGAGAGATTCCGCCAAGGCAAACGCGGTGCCTTGTGGGCGATTCCCGCCCTCATGGTGCTGTGGGTAAACGCGCACGGATCGTGGATTATCGGATTGGGCATGATCGGTGTCTATCTGGCGAGTGGGCTAGTGAATTTCCACGTCGGCGATATTGAAGCCCGGCGCTGGAGTTCCTCCGAACTCGTGCAGCTGGCGAGCGTGCTCGGTTTGAGCGCCTGCGCCACGGTGGTCACGCCGTACGGCACTGCGCTTGCCAAGTATCCGTTTGAGGTGGCGTTTTCCCTGCCTTTGGGCGTAGCCAATGTCATCGAGTGGCAGCCAATTCCGTTCGGTTCGGCGATGGGAAAGCTGTTCCTGGTTGTGCTGTTGGGAACGATCGTCATGCAAGTTACGTATCAATTCTCGTGGAGGTTGGAAGAGCTTCTGCTTTTCCTTTTCGCGGCCGCCGAAGCTACCATGCACGTGCGCTTTCTCCTGATTTTCGTTCCGATTTTCACCCCGATTCTTGCGTCCGTATTGAGCCGCTGGGTTCCACGGTACGATCGAGCGAACGACCGGCCGCTACTCAACGCGGCCATGATGGGCGTTCTTCTGGCAATCATGGCGTGGTATTTTCCTTCGCAGGCGGATTTGCGCCGTAACGTTGCAAAAACCTACCCGGTCGCAGCCGTCGACTATCTCAACACCCACTCTGTTCCCGAGCCGATGTTCAACTCCTACGGATTTGGGGGCTATTTGATCTTTTCGCGCGGACCGGAGCACAAAGTCTCAATGGACGGTCGTAGCGAGCTTTACGAGCGGGGCGGCGTTTTGCCAGATCATGTTGAGCTGACCAACATCGGGCCGCACGCGCTGTCCATTCTTCAGAAATATGGGTACCAGTCGTGTCTTCTCAACCGCGATGAGCCACTTGCGACGGTGCTGGCCGCGCTGCCGGAATGGCAAAAAGTTTACGAGGACTCTACCAGCATTCTTTTTGTGCGCCGAGAATCGCCCGCGGACCTTCGCGCCCAAAGTTCCGGATCGAGTCCGCAGAGTGGGAGCGGGATTTGAAACTGGCAGCTCAGTCGGATCGTAACGATCGAGCAAAAAGGCCGCTGCGCGGGGCGGCATTCGCGGCGATGGATGTTTCGCGCCGGAACCAGGAGGAATGGTCATGAGCCAGCAGTCGATGACAGGCGTCCGAGCGCCCTTGTCGCATGATTCGACAGCCCGCGAGCCTCGTCCTGTGCTTTCCGTGGTGGTGCCCTGCTTCAACGAAGAGGACGGATTGCGCGAAACAAATTCGCGTCTTGTCGCCGTGCTCGAGGGAATCACGCCAAAATTTGAAATTATCTATGTGGATGACGGCAGCACCGATTCCACCGCGGATTTGCTGCGTGAAATGCAGGTCCACGAAAGCCGGGTTCGCGCCGTCCGATTTTCCCGGAATTTCGGTCATCAGATCGCGATTACCGCGGGCCTCGAGCACAGCCGCGGGGACGCCGTGGTCGTCATCGACGGCGATCTGCAGGATCCTCCCGAAGTGATTCGCGATTTTTTTCAAAAATGGCTGGACGGACATGACGTGGCCTACGGCGTCCGCGTGGAGCGGGAAGGTGAAACCGCCTTCAAGCGTGGAACGGCGAAACTCTTCTACCGCTTCATTAACCGCCTTTCCGACACCGCGATCCCCCTCGACACCGGAGACTTTCGCCTGATGGATCGCGGCGTAGTGGATGCATTGCTGGCGATGCCGGAGCGTGACCGCTTCGTGCGCGGCATGGTCAGCTGGCTGGGCTTCTCGCAGGTTGCGGTTCCCTACCGGCGTGCGCCGCGTTTCGCGGGCGATACCAAATTCTCGCTGTTCAAAATGCTGCGGTTCGCAACCGACGGCATCGTTTCCTTCTCCACGCTGCCTCTGCGGCTAGCGACTTGGATCGGCTTTACAGCTTCGGGCATCGCGCTCGTTGAAATTCTGATCGCCCTGTACGACAGACTCTTCACGAATGGGCTCGTTCGCGGATGGACGAGCACGGTGATTGCCGTGTGGTTCGTCGGCGGCGTGCAGCTCATTTGCATGGGCATCATTGGCGAATATGTGGGGCGGATTTATGGCGAATCCAAGCGCCGACCGCTCTACGTCGTCCGCGAACGCATGGGATTTGACGGTACCGACGCCGCGGGCGCTTTGCGGCCGAGAAGCGGGATGGCGGCAACCGGACGGTAGCGTTTCGCGCCGGAAACCATCGAGATTCCATGGGTAATTTCGACCAATTCGCGGATCGCTACCGGCAAGTCCACACCGAAAACATTCGGGTGACCGGCGAAAACTCCGAGTATTTCGCGCAATATAAGGCCCGCTACATTGCCCGTCGAATCGGCGTGGGGTTTTCGGGAAGAATCCTGGACTTTGGCTGTGGCGTGGGCCTGCTTTCGAGCTATCTGAAAGAGACGTTCCCCCAAGCCACGGTGGATGGCTTCGATCCCTCAGAGGGCAGCATCGCCCAAGTGAGCCCCAAGATTCGAGCCGGGGGAATGTTCACCAGCGACTGGAGCGAGGTCAGCCGCCATTACGACTTGATTGTCGTCACCAACGTGATGCATCACGTGCCACCCCCGGAACGGCAGAGCGTGATCACGCGGCTTCGAGATCGCCTGGGGCCGCCCGGAATATTAATCATCGTCGAGCACAATCCGCTGAACCCGCTGACCCGCTGGGCCGTAGCGAACTGCGCGTTCGACGACGATGCCATCCTGCTTCCTTCATCCGAGGCGAACGGCTACTTCGTGCATGGCGGCCTGGAACTCTTGCGCCGAGATTACATCGTGTTCTTTCCGCGCCTCCTGGCGTGGCTTCGTCAATTCGAACGCTATCTGAATTGGTGTCCCGCGGGAGCCCAATATGCGCTGATGGCGCGGAGAACGCGGCATGGATAGCTCGCCGGCCACCTCGACGAACGCCCTGGAGCTGTCGCACGCCTCGGGACGAGCGCCTTCTCCGAAGGTATTCGCCGGCGCGTCCATTTTCCAGGTTGCATTCTCGTTCGCGGCCACACTGGGTGCGTGTCTTGTCGCACGGATGTTTTTCACGCTGCGCTCGTTCGATATCGACCCGGATCTCTGGTGGCATATCAAGTACGGGCAAATGATTCTGGCCACGCATCATTGGCCGGTCACGGAAACCTATTCGTTTACCGTGGCAGGTCAACACTGGTTGGCCTATGAGTGGCTGGGCGATGTTCTGCTGGCTGCGGTCTATCAGGCTGGCGGATTGCGCGGCTTAGGCGCACTGCTGATCGTCCTGGGCAGCCTATTTGCCTTGTCGCTTTATTATTACACGTCGGTTCGATGCGGTAATCCAAAAGCGGGATTCCTGGCGACAGCAATCCTCATCAACTTGGCCAATACGTTCAACTTACGGCCGCAGATGTTGAGCTACTTGTTCCTCGTTCTCGCGCTGATCATTTTGGAACGCTTCCGCCAGGGCAAACGCGGCACGCTGTGGCTCCTGCCCCTATTGATGCTTGTTTGGGTCAATACCCACGGATTGTGGATCATTGGGTCGGGAACGATCGCCGTATACCTGACCTGCGGCCTGGTGCAGATTCGCCTCGGGAACCTGGAAACCAAGCGCTGGAACTCGGCGGATCGCCGCCAATTGACGATGGTATTTTTAATGTCAATCCTCGCGACTCTGATCACTCCCTACGGCGATGGACTCGCAAAATTTCCATTCATCGTGAGCTCACTGCCATCCGGGATCGCCAATGTTCAAGAGTGGCACTCCATGGTGTTTATCCAGCCGGGCGATAAGCTATTCCTGGGATTAGTCTTAGGGCTTTTGCTGGCTCAGGTGGCCCTGCGCCCCAAGTGGCGCCTGGATGAGTTCAGTCTATTGCTCTTCGGTACGGTGATGGCGTTCACCCACCTTCGATTTCTCCTGCTCTTTGTGGCGTTTTTCAGTCCGTTTTTCGTGACGGTTCTTGCGCGCTGGATACCGAAGTATGACCGGGCCAAGGAAGCGTACGCATTGAATGCCGCGATCATCGTGGGCGTGCTGGCGGCTATGCTGTGGTATTTTCCGTCGCAGAGCGATTACGCGCGCGTGGTGGCCGGCAAATTCCCGGTTGGGGCGGTTCAGTACCTCGATACGCACTCCGTGCCAGGCCCTATGTACAATCGGTACGAGTTCGGAGGGTACCTGCTGTGGTCCCGAGGTCCGGAACACAAGGTCTTTATCGACGGCAGGGCCGAGGTGTATGAACGTACGGGCGTGTTTCAGGATCAGGCCGCGTTCGAGAACCTTAAACCCGGGTCCTTGGCTTTGCTGGACAAGTACAAAATCCAATCGTGTCTGTTGCGGCACGACGAGCCGCTGGCCGAGGTACTCGAAGCCCTTCCAGGCTGGCGGAAAGTCTATGCGGACAATACCAGCGTCTTGTTCGTACGCCAGCGTCAAGATGAGCTGCAGGGACAAATCGAAACATCCGGCCTTGGCGGGCACTCCTAGGCCACCAGGCGTTCCATTCCTCAGTTGTCTCACCCCAGGCGTCACCAATCCGAATTGAAAGAAACAGGCGGGTGTACACAGAGGGTAACGGTTTGAGGCGCGCTTTTTCGAGCGCTTCCCCGGTTCGGCCGATCAAGCCCTTATCTGCCAGAAACAAAACACTTTAATGCAACCTGCGAAGTTCAGCACGATGGCGACTCAAGTGCATATCGTTGGCCGAGCGGCACTCGTCCATGTCGCCAATCTAAAACTCTCGAAAGGAAACAAGACATGAATCTCCTAAAGCGTCTTTGGAAGGAAGAGGACGGGCAGGACCTCATTGAATACGCCCTCCTCGTGGCCTTGGTTGCGCTCGCGGCGACTGTCGGCATGAACTCCCTGGCGGCCGCAATTAACACCGAGTTCGAGCACCTCGGCACTTCTCTCACCGCCGTGGCGACCTAGTTTGATTGGGGCGAGAAGCGGGTTTCATTTGCGTGCTTCGGGGTGCGTCTTCTGCACGTGGATTGAATATCCGTAACGCGCAATGGGCGCGGCCCGAGTGGATTGACTTGACTCGGGCCGCAGGTGAGCAAATGGGCACGGTGATGAAAAGGTTGTGGCGAGAGGAACAGGGCCAGGACCTGGTTGAATATGCTTTGGTCGCGGCGCTCATTGGGCTGGCCTCCGTCGCGGCACTGAATAGCGTGGCGGGCTTGCTAACGAGTGCATTCACGAACGCGGTGGCCAATATGAGTTCAACCTCAACCTGAGGAGTGCGTTGTTCGAGTCCGAAGGGGAGCGAGGCGCTCACGCAGGCTCCCTGGACCAGTCAGGCGCGATCCGGCAGACGAAATCAATGACCCACACACATTTTGACATGGCCATGAATGCCGCGCTGCTGATTTGGGGCCTTACGCTGACCCTGACACTTTGGGCAGCCTGGCTCGATTGGCGTTCGCGCAAAATTCCCAACTGGCTGAACGTGTCCGGGTTCGTCACCGGGGTCGGCGTGCGCGCCGTACTCATGGGATGGCATGGAGCTCTCACAAGCCTCGAGGGCGTGGCGCTGGCCCTGGCGATCCTGCTCCCTTTGGTTCTGCTCCGTGGATTAGGCGCCGGAGACTGGAAGCTGATGGGAGCGGTGGGCGCCCTCCTGGGACCTTGGGCCATGCTGGTGGTACTTTTCGTAAGCGTCATGGTAACCGGAGCGATGGCCGTGGTGGCCATGATGCAGGCCGGTCGAGTGTTCACCACGCTGCGCAACATCGTCGCGCTGATCAAGGGCTTCTTTGTTTTCGGATGGCGCGGGAATCCGAAATTTACGATCGACAATCCGGGCCTGCTGAAATTGCCGTTTGGGGTGGCTGCGGCGCTAGCGACGCTGATCTGTTTTATTGCCAGCCGATGGGCGCGGTGATTAGAAATTCTAGGAGACTGGGTTCATGAACAAAAATCGGGCGGTCATCGGCTTGGCAGTGGCCCTGGTGGTCGCGCTACTGCTGAGTGTTTACGTCTATCGCGCGTTCCAGCAGGCATCCGCCGTTCGGCCGGTCAAGACGGAACAAGTCGTCGTGGCGGACGAGTCCCTACCGCTCGGAACTCGCTTGGACTCCAGTAACGTTAAAACCATCAATTGGCCCGGCGACAGTCCTGTTCCCGGAATGCTGACGAGCGTTCAAGCCGCCGACGGCCGCGCTTTGCTTACACCTGTGGTTGCCAACGAGATGATCCTGGAAAGCAAGCTGGCGCCGAGGGAGGCTGGCGCAGGCCTTCCGGCGACCATCCCGGAGGGAATGAGGGCGATCTCCGTCGCAGTCAATGAAGTGATTGGGGTGGCCGGCTTCGTGACGCCGGGGACCAGCGTGGATGTCCTGGTCACCGGCCAGATTCCCGGCGCCACGCAAAGCGGCGCCGAATTCGTCACCAGGACCATCCTTGAGAACGTCCGAGTCCTCGCCGCAGGCCAGAAGATCGAGCAGGACAAGGACGGCAAACCTCAGACTGTTCCGGTGGTTACCTTGCTGGTCACTCCCAAGGATGCCGGCACACTGGCAATGGCCAGCACGGAGGGCAAAATCCAGCTAGCGCTGCGGAACACGATTGACGGCAGACCCCATCGCCAGTACCGGTGCTTCAGGCAGCAGTGTTTGGCTCTGGCGCGCCGCCACCGCCGGTTGCGCAGACAGCCGAGTAAGCACATCGTCGCCGCACAAACCGTCGCCCCACCGCCTCCCTACACTGTGGAAATCATTGTGGGCGGGAAGCGCGAAAACAAGAGTTTTCCAAATGAGTGAAACGACCACGGGAGAAAAAATGGCAGACCGGCAAAGTGCGACCCGCAGGGACCGCTTCAGGCGATTGGCGATGCTGGTGGCGCTGATTTCGCTGGGAGTCTCCGGCGCCAGCGCACAGACAGCTCCCGGCTTCAAGCGCGCCGGCGCAAGCGTCGTTGCCCTGCGGGAAATGCTCAGGCGATCCTGGGCGCTCCCGCGGCCGTGCCGCAGCAGGAAGCCGAGGGGCCGCAGTCGCTGCATTTGCTGGTGGGCCGGTCGCTGGTGATTACCTCCCCGACGCGAATCAAGCGAGTGTCGCTGGCGGACACATCGGTTGCCGAAGCGATTGTCGTAAGCCCGTTCCAGGTGGTGCTGAACGGAAAAGCTCCCGGCACGGTCTCGCTTTTGATCTGGGACGAAAATGAACAGAACCAGATTTTCGAAGTCACCGTGGATGTCGATATTTTGAGTCTGAGCGAAAAACTCCGGCAGGTGTTTCCCGACGGAGCCGGTCAGCTCGAAGCGTCGCACGGCGTTGTGATGATCTCCGGAAAGATTTCGTCGGCGGATGTCGCGGCAAAGATCCTCGACTTTGTGAAAAACGCCACGCCCAAAGTGACCAGCTTGATGGAAGTTCCCGCGCCTCCGACGGGTGACATTCTGCTGGAAGTGAAATTTGCCGAAGTCGACCGCACCGCGCTGACTCAGTTTGGCATGAACATCCTGAGCCTGCCCGGTGCCAAGAACATCGGCACGATCGGGACGCAGCAGTATCGCCCCCGTCGCTTCAGAGCCAGCATCACCACCACGAATTCCAGCACCACAACGACAACTTCAGGCGTGAACTCTTCCTTTTCTCTAAGCGATCTGCTGAACATTTTCATCTACCGGCCGGACATCAACCTGGCCGCCACGATCAAGGCGCTCCAGGAAAAAGATGTGCTGCAGATCCTGGCGGAGCCGAACCTGCTGACGGCGTCGGGAAAGGAAGCCAGCTTCCTGGCGGGCGGCGAGTTTCCGTTCCCGGTTCTGCAGGGAGTCGGCACCGGCGGAGCCGCTGGCATAACCATTCGTTCAAAGAATTTGGCGTGCGCCTGACGTTTACTCCCACGCTGGAGGCAAACGGCTCGATTCACTTGAAGGTGAGCCCGGAAGTCAGCTCGCTTGATTTTGCCAACGCCCTGACGATTTCCGGATTCACGATTCCGGCGCTTTCGACGCGCAGGATCGTCTCCGAAATGGATCTCAGAGACGGTCAAAGTTTTGCCATCGCCGGCTTGCTGGACAACCGCGACACTGAGCTTCTTGAGAAGATTCCGGGAATCGGAGACATCCCGATCCTCGGCAAACTGTTTCAGAGCCGATCGGTCACGAAAAGCCGAAATGAATTGACTGGTGCTCGTAACGCCGCGTCTCGTGCAGCCGCTGAATGCCGGACAGGTGCCGCCGGGCCCCGCATTTCCGAACTCGTTTCTTGGACCCACCCAGCCGGCGCAATCGAAAGCTGCGGGACTGAAGTAAGGAGAAGGCGGTCAAATTGTTGCTTATGACGTATCGATCAAATACGAGCACCGGGAAGCGGGGCCAATGCTGACCGCGGCAATTGCCACCAGCGATCTACATACGTCCGCGCAGTTGCTGGCCAGCGTGCAACAAACCGGGCTGGTGTCCTCGATAAAGCAGTGGATGATTCCAACCGAGCGCATCGAGGCCGGCGAAGGCATTCCGGATGTTGTCCTGCTGGACCTGGGCCACGATCCTGAACCGTTCCTCACGTTTGGCGCGCTGATACGGCGATTACGGCCGACGGTGAGATTAATTGCATGCTCCTCGATCAACCCGCCAAATCAAAAGCTGCTGCTGGACGCCATGCGCAGCGGCGTTCAGGATTTCATTTCCAAACCTGCCGGCCCAGAAGAGCTTCAGGTAATTTTCGCGAGGTTCATTCAAGAGGGGCAGGCGGTCGAACGTAAATCGGCGGACAAGCTGATCGTGCTGATGGGCGCGAAGGGCGGAGTGGGGACCACGACCGTGGCCGTGAATCTGGGCGTTCAGCTCTCTACGTTCGCGCATAAACATACGGTCCTGCTGGACCTCGCGCGGCCCCTTGGAAACGCCCACCTGCTGCTGGATTTAAATCCGCGATTTGGCATCCGCGACGCCATCGAAAATATCGATCGGCTCGACAGCCACTTTTTCGACGGTCTTTTGGCCACCCACAGCACGAAGCTTCATCTCCTAGCCGGAGCTCTGCACCCGGAACAGTGGCAAACCATTCCGGCCAGATCTGCTGAATCGCGTCGCGAATGTGGCGCAGTCCAGCTTCGATATGGTTCTAGCCGACCTTGGCTCGCAGTTCGGTTCCGATTGGACGCCGATACTCGATGCGGCGCGAATGATTCTGCTGGTGACGGAAACGAATGTGCCGGCCCTGTGGAATCTCGAGCGCCGTCTGCTGGCGTTGGGGGGATTGGGAATCAACTCGGAGAAAATTCGGATCGTGGTCAATCGCTGGCACAAAGGCGATCAGGAAACCCTCGCACAACCTGCAGAAAAACATCAAGCGCCCGATTTTCGCGTTTCTTCCCCAACGATTTCAGCAAGGCCAGCACGTCCGTCAACATGGGAACGCCACTGATCGAGAACCATAACAATGTGCTGACCAATCATTATCGTCAACTGGCGTCGCTGCTGACGGGAATGAACTCGGCCCCGGCGCCGAAGCGAAGCGGAATCAGCAGCTTGTTTTCATTTCCAGGGAAGAGGTAATCGAAATGTCCACAGCGCCAATTCACACCATACCGGCGCGCAGCACGAATTTCGGAGCGGTAAAGATCGCGATTCATCGCAAGCTGATTCAAAAGCTGAATCTCACCCGCTTGAATGAAATCAAACGCGAGGACGTTCGTCGCGAAGTGAGCCAGATTCTGGAATCGCTGGTCGTTGGCGAATCGACTCCGATGAGCCTGCAAGAGCGCGAGCGGCTGGCTCTGGAAGTTCTGGACGAGGTTTTCGGACTGGGTCCGCTGGAACCGCTGCTCGCTGATCCGACCGTCTCGGACATCCTGGTGAACACCTACAAGCACGTTTATGTCGAGCGTCGCGGCATTTTGGAGGCACATCCATCCAGTTCCGCGACGATGCGCATGTGATGAGCATCATTGACCGCATCGTGGCGGCCATTGGCCGGCGTGTCGATGAATCCTCGCCCATGGTGGACGCCCGCCTGGCGGATGGCTCCCGCGTTAACGCCATCATTCCCCCCGCTGGCCGTGGACGGCCCATGCTTGTCCATCCGGCGTTTCGGCAGCGACCGGCTCACCGACGCTGGACCTCATCCGAAACAATTCTCTGACGCAACCGATGCTGGAGCTTCTGCAAGGATGCGTGAAGGCCCGGCTCAATATTTTGATTTCCGGCGGCACGGGCGCCGGCAAAACGACGTTCCTGAACGTGCTATCGTCCTATATTTCAAACCGGGAACGGATCGTGACCATTGAGGACGCCGCCGAACTGCAGTTGAAGCAGGAACACGTCGTGCGACTGGAAACGCGCCCTCCCAACATTGAAGGGAAAGGCGCCGTGCATCAGCGGCAACTGATGATCAACTCGCTGCGCATGCGTCCCGACCGCATCATCATCGGTGAGGTGCGCGGCGAAGAAGCGCTGGACATGCTGCAGGCCATGAACACGGGCCACGACGGTTCGCTGACCACGATCCACGCCAATACCCCGCGCGACGCCTTGAGCCGCCTGGAAACCATGGTGGCCATGGCCGGTCTGAACCTTCCGGATACCGCCATCCGCCGGCAGATTGCCTCGGCGATCGATGTCGTCGTGCAGGTCTCCCGGCTGAGCGACGGCACGCGCAAAGTAATCAGCCTTACGGAAATCACCGGCATGGAAGGCGAGATCGTCACCATGCAGGATATTTTCTACCTATCGAAAGCGCGGATTCGGGAAAACGGCGAGGTGCTCGGCGACTTCGAATCCACGGGAATTCGGCCCAAATTTTCAGAGCGGCTTGCTGTCACGGGAATTCATCTTCCTGCATCGATGTTTCAAGTTTCGCACGGGCGTTAAGGAGTCCGGTATGGCGCTATTGGTTTCAGTGCTGACCTTTTTGATTGTGGCTTGCATCGTGCTAGCCGCATGGCTGGCGGTAAGCGGCGGCGCGAAGCAAGACATCGTCGGCGAACGCTTGGAGGCCGTGAGGCAGGTTGAACGCCGCGGAAATGTTTCTCATGACGTGCAAATTCTCCGGGACGAATTGCTCAGCGCCGTGCCGCTGATTAACCGGCTCATGATGAAATGGTCCTGGACGATCGGCTTCAAGAATTTTCTGAGCCAGGCGGGGTTGCACACCAAACCGGCCAGGATTATTTTGTCGAGCGCGGTTGCCGGTCTGGCGACCGACTATATTCTCGGATTCTTCCACGTCCAGCCCGTGTTGTGCCTGTTCGCCGGCTTGGCAGTCGCCGCAACGCCATTCGCGGTAATCGCCTGGATGCGCAACAAACGGTTGCGCCAGTTCGAAGAACACCTGCCCGAAGCGCTCGATTTGCTGGGCCGCGCCGTTCGCGCGGGACACTCGTTCACCACGGGTTTGGAACTGATCGCCCAGGAGTGCGCCGAACCCATCGGCGGTGAATTTCGAACCACTTTTGAAGAACAGAATCTGGGTCTTCCCTTGCGGGAAAGCCTTCTCAACCTGACCGAGCGGATTCCGCTCGTGGATGTCCGTTTGCTGGTTACGGCGCTGCTGATTCAAAGAGACACCGGCGGAAACCTGGCCGAAATACTCGACGAACTCTCCCGGGTCATTCGGGAACGATTCCGGCTGTATCGCGAAGTCGGTGTAAAAACCGCGCAGGGGAAACTGACCGCTGCGATCCTGATCGCGCTGCCGCTGCTCATGCTGATGGCGCTGAGCGCCCTGAATCCGAGTTATGTGCGAATTCTTTTCGATGATCCCACGGGCCGGACAATGCTCATGGGCGCCGCGGGCCATGCAGATTTTCGGATCCTTGATTCTTTGGAAGATCGTTCATATCGACGTTTAAGGAAGGAGAGACAAAATGATTTGGGCCGTCACGCATGGAACGTTTCTTGCCACCTTGACCGTGTGTCTCTCCGTGTTATTATGCCTTCAATCCCGGCGAACCCGGCATCATTCGCCGCCTTTCAGCAATTGGCCGAGCCTCACGACGCCGAGAGCCAGGAGACATTCGCGGAAAAGCAAAAACAGCGAGTCGAGGAACTGCTGTCTCGGTCGGAAAAATGATGCCCGGGCGGCAACGCGTCTCGCGCTCAACTGATGATGACCCGCGCGGGGTACCGCAACCGCAAACGCAATACTGGTCATCCGCGGACTCAAGGTTCTCTTGCCGATCGCATTCATCGGTGGAGTCTATTTTTCGGGTTCTCTCGCTCCAACCCGATGGCGTTCCTGGGCGGCGCGCTCTTGGCTCGGGATCGTGATTCCCGAGTTGTGGCTCTTCTGGCGAATCAGCGTGCGGCAGCATCGCCTGCGCCGCGCGTTGCCCGATGCTCTGGATCTGCTCGTCATCTGCGTGGAAGCGGGGCTGGGACTCGATCAGGCGATGATGCGCGTGTCGCAGGAATTGAAGGTCGTACATCGCGAGCTGAGCGATGAACTGCAATTGGTCAATCTCGAAATGCGGGTTGGCAAATCCCGGATTGAAGCGCTGCGAGAGCTGGCGCGGCGCACCGGACTCGATGACATTAAAGCCCTCGTGGCCATGCTGGCTCAGACGGAGCGTTTCGGGACCAGCATCTCGCAATCCCTACGGGTGCACTCCGATGATCTGCGGACGCGGCGGCGTCAACGCGCGGAGGAAATGAGCGCCAAGACGACCGTCAAAATGGTGCCGCCGCTGGTGTTGTTTATATTCCCGGCTCTGATGGTGGTGATCATCGGGCCGGCCATCCTGATTATTATGAGGCAATTCATCCATGGTTTGGGCAAGTGACGACGATTTGGGCAAGTGATATTGGGAGTCAACAGCTGTTTGATTTCAAAAATAAAGGAGCAAAACAATGGACGGCGTAACAACGATTCGAGTGGTGGCTGGATTCCTGTTCGCGATTGTACTGGGCATTATCGTTTGGCGGCGGCGCCGCAAGGCCATCGAATAAGAAACAGAACGCGGGTGGAGTGGTTGACGATCGATCCCAGGGGCGACGAGAGCGACTATGAACAATGGCCGTAACGGAAGGGCTGTTTACGTCTATAACAAAACACGAGAGACCTTTGTGGCAACAGAGGCTGTCGTCGCGGATGGCTACGTGCGCCGGTTGGTCGGCCTGCTCGGAAAGACCAAGCGCTGGGCGCGCCTTGGGGCGGGACTCTGGATCGTGCCCTCCCAAGGCGTGCACACGATCGGGATGCTATTCCCTATCGATTTACTTTTCTTGAGCAAGGACAAGGAAGTTGTTCACGTTCAGGAGTATGTGCGCCCTTTCCGGGTTTCCAAAGTTACCTTAAAAGCAGCCAGCGTCCTGGAACTGCCTCCTCATACGATCTACCGCACGGGAACTCGCGTCGGAGACCGGCTGGAGATTTCCTCCTCATCGCAGAGTGCGCGTCCCCCGGTGAAAGCCGAAGTGCCAATATCGACTTGAAATCCCGGATGTCGCAGCCGATTCCCGCGGCCAACGTAAGATTCCACGGCACGCGCCTCTCCATCCGCAATCGGGCTCGTTTTCAATTTTTATTGGGTTTGGCTGCGGTATCCCCGCGACTGAAGTCGGTGCAGATTCTCAATTCCAGCGATCATGACACTCGGAGATGAGGTTCTGGGGGGCTACTGCGCGACGGTCATCTTCGAAGTACTGCTGAAATTTAGCGTTGATATTGAAACGAACGGGAACATGAAAGTAAATGCGTAGTCCACTTCAACCGTAACCACGCATCCCGGATTGCGACATGAGTACGGAGAAGCGGTAGGCACAGTCACCTTGCTGGCGTCAATTCCCAACGGCACATTCTTCGCAAAGGTCAGTATGTCGCTTTTTTGGATTTGCTTGGGACACTCCGTCGTAATCGTGGCGCAACCTCCAACCATTGCGTAACGGCTTGCGTCGCGAGCCTGGCTCGACACAAAGTGATAGGCATAGACGGCGCGGCTGAAGTCGGCAATGCCAAGCAGCATGGTCATGAACAATATGGTGATGACGGCATACTCGACGAGCCCGCTTCCCTTTTCTTCGTTTAGTGCCGCGCGAATCCGGCCCATTGATCCTCCTTTCCCTTTCCAGCTTTCTAGATGCGCCGTCGAACTTCGTTGGCAGCGCCGGCTTAAGTCTGCTTCACGCGCATGATCACCGTGCGAACGATGGTCAGAGAAGCCGGCACGCCAGGATAGTTAAACATAGAAGTGAATGTCCCGCTGGCGGTGACCTGCACATTGACGACCCAATGGCCCGTTCCGCAGGTTCCTGCCGTGCTTCCTGTGCAAGCGGCCGTCGTCGTCGTTCCCGAGCTATCACACCCGCAACTTGTGGAAGGCGTGACGGTCAAACCGGACAACCCGTGGCCGTCTTGAAAATCGTTCTGCGCGGCAGTACGAATGCCGGCCGCGTCCACCGAGTTGCCAAGGCTTTGCGCCCCATACGCGGCACCCGCTTCGGCGGCGTTGCCGACCAGGACGCTGAGGTAGGTGTAGCGGCCCATTTCCGCGAAGCCGACCAGCATCAAAAGCAGGACCGGAGTGATCAGAGCCAGCTCGACCAGGCTTTGCCCGGACTCGGAGGAAAATCTGCGGCGGCGCTTCATGCCGGGCTTCCCGCTACCGTTTTTTTGATTTGTCGTTTTCATGTTATTCCACCAGGATGGCGTTCTTGATAACACTTACGCCACCAGGAAGGCTGGAGTAGTCAGCGTTCAGGAAAACGGTTGGATTCCCGGTCAACGAGAGCGCCTTGGTGACAATGATGCTGTACGCCGAGCTGGCGTTCAGGTTTGCGTTACCGGAGAGCGTGAGCTGACTCGACGGAAAGTACATTGCGCCTGTAAACGCCGTGCTGTTATCGCCGCCCAAGGTAGCCGAAGCCGTGTCGGACCGGTCTTGGTAAAACAGGATGCCGGCGTACGTGCCGGTTGTGGGCGCGGACACCTGCATGTCCAATTTATTGCCGCCACCCGTGGCATCGATGGTTGCAGCCCCAGTGAAGTAGAACGTAACACCCGTGCCCTGGACAGTGGCGGACCCGCCAAAGGATACACCAGGGGTCCCGTTGATATAGTAGAGGCCCGATGCCAGGGTTGTCGTCGAGTTCCTCCCAAAAGTAATGTTGCTGTAGGTTCCAGGCTGAAGAATGTTGTTAGGTCCATTCGTGCTGACGGTACACGTCCCAGTAGGTTTGGGACAGCTCGATGAATTGGCCGGTTGCGCGGGCGCCGAAAGATAGGCCAAGGGATCGCCCGCGGCCGGAGCGCCGGTGGCCGGGCATGCTCCCGGCGCAGTGCAGAACAATCCCTTCGAACCGCACGCTCCTTGTGTCCCCGAACCGGAAGAACCCTCAACGGAGAGAGTTGCGGTGCAGACGTCGAATGCTTTTCCCGTGGTGTTGAAGTTGCCGTTGTCAACGATTCCGCAGGAAGGAGCATCGATCTCAGCGCTTCCGGTAACACTGACGCCTTCGGGGGAACTGGTTGGGCTGCCCAACGTGTAGAGGCAGCCAGTGTTTGTGCCGCCACCCACGTCGGTGGCAACCGCCCGCGCGGTCACCGTCTCGCTCGTGATTCCAAGCGCCCTCATGAAATAGGTGGGCTGGACCTGGGCCACGTAGACTTCCACATAGTTGGAGTCCCCGTTATGGGGACCCGAGCAGGGCGGATGATTGACGGTCAAGGAGACGCTGCCGATAGCAGCGGCCGGCGCTGTCGGAGGGCAGGCGCCAAGGTTGGCGGATGCTACCGAGAAACCGCTCACGGAGGCGGCATTTTTAGCCGCGGCGGTTACGCCCCCAAAAGCTGTGGGAAGATTGGATGCCCCGGCAATTGCCGCGCTGTCAGCGGCGCCTTGCTGAAGCCGCTTCTCGTAGCGCAGGTATCCGACGTCGACGCCGAGCCCGGCAAAACCGATCAGCAACAGGCCCAGCACTAGCACGCCGAAAATGAGGGCCTGTCCCGACTCTTTGTTTCTCGTCATGGTCTTCCTCATTGGTCCGTGCAGACTTGTAGAACTGGTACCCGTAAGGTCAGGCGGGGGGACTTCTCCCGACGCAGACGGTGTACGCGAATAGGGACGGCATGGTACTGCAAGCGTTAACAATCCGCTACACTTTTTTCTTCGCCCGTAGGCGAGGTCCCTAGCAAACCGGCTCAACGCACACACGCTACCTTTCAGATCGCTACAAACAAAGGACTTGCCATGCGTTCGGCAGACCTCACGCCGCAGGCGTCGCCCGCCATTCCAAATCGCACTCGCGACGCAGCGCACTCCACCAGTCTCAGTATGCAATACGCATTCCAAGAGACCCCAGTCTGGGGCTTTCTTACGGTGGTTAGGACCGGGTGGAAAGCCTAGCCAGCCTGCCTCCCTTGGGCTGTATCAGCGGGCGACCGCGTTGGAAACTTGGATTCCGACCAAGATCTGCACGGCTACCGTTTTTCCGCCGCGCCGCGCGGGAGTGAATTTCCATTTACTGAAGGCCGCCAGAGCGGTTTCGTCCATCTGCTTTAATACGCCCTGATAAATTTTCAAGTCGTCTACCACGCCGTCTTCACGGATCGTACCCTTCAGCACAATGATTTTGTTCAATTGGTCTGGGGGAAAGGCCAATCTGCGAAAGTCGAATTCCTGCACGGGGTCTGGAGGAAGGAGTCCCGCCTCCATATGAATGACCTGAGAATCCGCCGACGCGCCGGCGTTGGCCCGGGATTTCAAATCGTCCTGCTGGCAATATTGCAACGTCCAACTGACGGTCGGCATGGGCATGAAAATGGTGTAAATCCTGCCGCATGGCAAGGCCTGATAGATGCCAAGCCCGCCTCCTCCCGCAGCGCTGGCGGAGATGATCATGGAGTTCCTGCGCGCTCGCGCGGGGGAAATCACCGGATAAATCGAACCCGCCGCTAGCATGGCATCGAAATTCGTCCGAGCGCCGACAATCGCAGTCAGCGGTCCCGTGATGCTGACGGGCGCCGATTCGCTCGACAGGTTCCCGCCGCCGCCCGAGTTCCCCGGCCCCGTTCCGGCGCTCGCGTCGCCCCCGCTGCCTGAACCGCCTATCCCGCCGCCGCCCCCGTTGGCAACTCCACCCGGGGATCCGGGTTGGCCGCCGGAAGGCGACATTGAAAACGCGCCATACCTGTTTCCGGGAGGCAGCACGACCGAGTCTCCGCCTGCTACCGGGTCGGTTCCAATAATCAGCAGGCCATTAGGGCCGCCGGGATTTATATTCCCAGGCACGCTGGGCGGGGCAGCAGCTGCGGATCGGGCCGAAGCAACTGGAGCGGTCCCTGCGGCCATGGCCAGGGGAACGGGCAGCTTAGGTTGCGAAGTTGTAGCGGTAAGCGAGGTTAGCTTAAGGTCCGGATCGGCCGCCGGGGCCTGAGGGGCAGCAACGTCATCGACCTTCGTTCGAGGTGTTTCGACTGGTTTCACCGCCGCCGTAAAATACTGAAGCGGCTTCTTCGGTGTCGCCATAGGAGTGCCGAAGACCACGTTAGGCAACTTCAAATCCTGCTTGATGATTAAATCCGGAGGAGATGTGGGCTGGATGATCGTCTGATGGTTGTTGTCAGGATGAATCGGATTCGAAACCACCGTGAGATCGGGCCGAAAGGTCGTGCTTCCAAGCTTTGGCGCATCCTCGGCCGGCGCGCGACGCCCCGGCTTCCCGCCCGGCCCTCGCGGAGCGATCCGGGCCATGGGCTTGGGTTCTCGGACTCGAGGGATCGGATAGTAGATCACTTCCTGATCCGCGCGCGCCACTCGCACGGACTTTCGCATGCCCATATCCGCATCGGCCACCCGCAAAAGCAAGAAGACGCCTGCCACATGCAGGAGAACAGAACCAAGGAAGGGATTCCCGCGCGTTCGGGAACGTCCGGAAACCGTCCTTCGAAACAAGAAGGCTGATTGTTTAAAAATCGACGGGTCCGGGGATTTCCAGAGCGCGGCAAAAGAGCTCCAACAAGCTGAGTAGAATGGTTCAACGGGAACGAGAAATCGTTGCGCTCGGATCGGCATTTTAGGTCGCGGGCGGTGGCCGGTGGAGACCTTTCGTGACACGCTTCATGCAGCCCTGCCCGCTGAAGCGATGCACGTTATTGGCCATCTGCTCCAGTGCTCCGCCAAACAGTTTGTGCCGATTTTGGCGTCGCCATCTAGGTTGATTGTCACCAATCGGGGACACAGGATGCGCCACGACGCCTGCTTTTGGAGACCTCGAAAACGCGGGTGCGAATCATCCAAACACTCGGAGTAGTAAGCGCGAAATGCTGTCGTCTCGTATTCTCATTTGTTCTGTGATGTGCTTGTGTTCCGCTCCGCCGCCAAGAAAACTGGATCTTTGTGGCATTTTCTATGGCGTGGACCGGAGGAACACTCTGCCAGCGGACCCCGAGCGTTTGACTGGGCTCTTGGCAGTTGCCGAACCACATTTGTCCGCGTACAGCTTTCGAGCCGCCCAAGGGTCTGAAAACATTTCATCAAACACTGCAATAGTTTGCACTAAGCGCGCTTACGGCGTGGCGGCTGAGCAATTCTGCCGCCGTCCGCGCACCGCAACCGCGCCGAGAATGGAATGCGGCTCTTGCAGCGAATAGACAAGTTAAACTACACTTCAAAACAGGCGTTAACGCGGAGAAAATCGGCTGCTCCGCACTCGAGGGCCTACCCCGATTTCCTTGCGGTGGAAGTGGTCCTTAGTTTGCATATGAATTAGAGGCTATGACTGTCGCTACTTCTGATGCGGTTGCCAGTTATATAGAACGTCGCCGGCACGTCCGCCAGAGAATGTCCGTGATCGTGTGCGTCAAGCTTGACAACGAAAACGGTGGCATCCTGCTGGATCTGGGGACGGGCGGCCTTTCATTTCAGGCCATTTCCCCGCTCCGGCGAGATCAGAATTTGGTTTTAGATCTCAAGTTGCCCGATTGCAAGGAAACCATCCAAATCAAAGGAACCGTGGCGTGGCTCGGTTCGTCGCACAAAGAGGCTGGAATTCGCTTTCGTAACGTTCCTGACAGTTTCCACAGTCAGATTTTAGAGTGGATCGAGAAGCAGAAGGATCCCTCCGGAGCAAAGAATTCCAAGACCGCTTCGGCACCGGAGTCTCGGGTAGCGGGCCCGGCTTCTGCTCCGCCGACGCGAATCGATCGCGGGCAAATACACTCGGAGGGGACAACCGCGGAGACGAACGCGAGACCAACGACACGCCTCCCGAGCGCAGTGATGTTGGGCCAAATTGCGCCGGAGTCCGACGGCGGTGAACCCGAATCCGCTTCTTTCTCAGCAGCGAACACGCGCACCTTTCAGACTGCGGGAAGTTTCGGTGCGCCTCCGACAGAGCCACACCATGCTTTTTCAGGTCTACCACGAGGAGCGACATTCCCGCCGGGGATTTCCAGCCGATCGGCGCATTCGCGGGAAGTCTACGGCAAGCGGACAGAAAATTCTTCCTCGTTATTTTCTCCAGCCACGGTGAAATTCAAAGAAGGGTTATTCCGACGCTTTCCAGCTCTGTCCCCGGCGGCAGAATTGCTGTATCGCCGACGGTTTTTCCTCGTGGGTCTCACCTCATTCTGCATGGTCCTCGGACTATTCATGCTGGTGACAAATTACTTCCAAAACTCCACCAGTCAGAATTCCGACGCGGCAGCGGGGCAGAATGTCTCGGCCCAGCTGGCAACCGATCCAACGGACCCTTCCGCCGAAGCATCATTCCAGAACTTGACTGACACGCAGGCACTGAACGCGCGGTTTGCTCGAAGCGGCTGGCTGTCAACCTTGGACCCGCTTCGCAATCCACCGAAGAACGCAGTCCCAACCCCGGAGGCTCCCTGGCTGGTTGTGTTTAAGAAATCGTTTCTTGGAATTGACGATACCGCTGAAGCGGGCCAGGCTTTCGGTGGCGTCTCGGTGTGGACGGACGCGAGAACCGGTTACTATTACTGCGCGGACAGCTCAAACTTTGGAAAGTTAAAGCCGGGATCCATCATGGCCCAGAGCAATGCGCTGCAAAGCGGTTACCAGCCCAGGCTTGGCGACTACTGCCAGTAATTCATCCCCCCTGAATCGCCTGATTCGAATCAATCGGATGAATCGAACTGCCGTTGCGGTTAAAGATGGGCTCGGCGCTCGCTCAGCCGTTCGCTCAGCTGCGGTTAATCGCGCTGGCCACATAACCGCCGCCGAATCCATTATCGATATTGACGACGCAGACGTTGGACGCGCAACTGTTCAGCATCCCTAAAAGCGCGGCTAGCCCGCCGAAACTTGCGCCGTAGCCCACGCTCGTTGGCACGGCAATTACCGGGGCCGCCACCAAACCGGCGACAACGCTTGGAAGCGCTCCCTCCATCCCCGCGACACAGACAATCACGCGCGCCGCGGCGATTTTTTCGCGGTGGTGCAACAGGCGGTGGAGTCCCGCGACGCCCACGTCATACACACTTTCGACTTTGTTGCCCATGATCTCGGCCGTCACCACCGCTTCCTCCGCGACGGGAATGTCGCTGGTGCCGGCCGCGACCACCAGGATCGTGCCCTGGCTTGCGATCTTGCGATTGCGGCGAATGCCGATCGTTCCCGAAAGAGGATGAAATTCCGCCTGACGGCTCAGTCGCCGCACCGCGCGGAAAACACGCGCATCGGCGCGCGTGATCAGAATGTTATGGTTCGTCCTCGGCCGCAACATTCCGCGCACGATGGCCGCGACTTGCTGCGGAGTTTTGCCCTTCGCGTAGACGACCTCGGCAAAGCCCTGGCGCAAGCCGCGGTGATGGTCGATTTTAGCGAACCCCAGGTCCTCATACGGCATGTGCCGCAATTGCTCAACGGCGCGCGCGACGGATAAATTTCCGGCCCGCACTTCTTCCAAGAGCTGTTGGATATCCTGTTTGTCCATTCTTTTCGGCTCTGGCGGGCTAGGTCTTTTTTAACGCCGCGTTCAGCGATCCCTGGCGGTATCCTTCCGGATCGAACACCGCGTCCCTGAAGCCCGCCGCGCGGACGCGTTCAACAATCGTTTCCGCCATCGCGGGTTGCAGCGCGCGCGGCAATTCGTCCGGCGCGATTTCAATCCGGGCGAGCTGATCGTGCGAGCGCACGCGGACCTGGCGGAATCCGAATTCACGCATGGCGGTTTCCGCGCGTTCGATGCGCGACAGGACTTGCACCGTGACAGCCGTGCCGTACGGAACACGAGATGACAAACACGCGGACGCCGGCCGGTCCCACGTCGCCAGGCGCGCGCGTCGTGACAGTTCGCGAATTTCCGCTTTGGTCAGCGCGACGTCGAGGAGCGGCGCCAAAATTCCCCATTCCGCCGCGGCGCGATGGCCGGGGCGAAAATCCCTAAGGTCATCGGCATTCACTCCGTAGGCTACCGCCGCAAAACCGCGCGTGGCGCGCAAGCCTGCCAGAGTGGCAAAAAGCTCCGTCTTGCAGTGATAGCAGCGATCGGCTTGGTTCACGACGTAGAGAGGATTCTCAAATTCATGCGTGGCCACAAACTCATGCCGCAGATTTACGTCGCGGGCAAATGCTTCGGCCTGCTGCCGGTCATAGGCGGAAAAGCTGGGCGAAAGGGCGGTAATTGCCAGGGCGCGTTCGCCAAGCGCCTTATGCGACGCCCAGGCAAGGTACGCTGAATCCGCACCGCCCGAGAAAGCGACCATGATCGATCCAATTTCCCGGAGGCGTGCGAGCAACTTGTCCTGCTTCTCGCCCGGATCGTTGCGCGCGGCGATCGCGCCGGATTGTTCCTGGCTTGGCATTGCGCTCCAGTCTACTTGCGTGCGCCACTTAATTTCTGAAATTGAAAAGCGGCTTCGGCCAGCACTTGCTTCAGGGGAACGCCGCGTTCCGCCGCCAGCCTGTGACAATCCTCGTATTCCGGCGCGGCGTTCAGAACATGCCCGTTGAGGCGCGCGACCTTCATGCGAACGGATCCGAGTGAGGTTTCCACCGAAATACTCTCGCGCTGCAACGTGCGCCGCCGCACACTCGACTGCCGGACGCCCAGCGTGGTCGTCTCGCGAAACAACAGATCGGAAAACTTCTCGCGATCAGCGGGCTTGCACAATACCGTGACCAGCTGTCCCGGGCGATTCTTTTTCATTTGCACGGGAATCGAGAAAACATCGAGCGCGCCGGCTTCCAGCGCGCGCTCGGCAAAATAACCGTAGACTTGCGGGTTCATGTCATCGAGATTCGCTTCCAGGACGATAATGTCTTCATCCAGCGGGGCACCCATAGGCACCGCCTCTCCGGGCGTCGCATCTTCTCCGCGCGAAACAGACTCCCCGACAAACAGGCGAAGCACGTTCGGCTGTTCGGCGAGTTCAGCGCTGCCCGCGCCAAGCCCGATGGCGGCAACGGTCATCGCCGGTTGCGGACCAAAACGCGATGCCACGGTGGCGGCAATCGCCGCTCCGGTCGGGGTCACCAACTCGCGTTGAATTCCGCTCGAATACGTGGGCGCGCCGCGCAACAGCTCCGCGGTCGCCGGAGCCGGCACCGGCAGGTTGCCGTGTTGAGTGTCGACGCGCCCGCCGCCCACATTCAGCGGCGAGCAAACAAATTCCTCGATTCCGAGCTGCTCAAATCCGGCCGCGGATCCAACAATGTCCACAATGGCGTCCACCGCGCCAACTTCGTGGAAGTGCACTTTTTCAATCGGCGAGCCGTGGACCAGGGCCTCGGCCCGCCCCAGCCGCCGGAAGATGCTGGACGCCGTTTCGGCAACCGGCAACGGCAGCCCGGCGCTTTCAATCAACTGCAGGATCGTGGAGAGCGAGCGGTGCCGCTGCGGATCGGTGAATTCGACTTTCACGCGCGTCGCGCGGAATCCCCGCCGCACTACTTTTTCGGAGGTAATGGTCCAGCCGGATACCGGCAGGCGGCGCAAAAGGGACTCGATCTCCGCAAGGTTGCACCCTGCGTCCAGCAGCGCTCCAAGAGTCATGTCGCCGCTGATTCCGGAAAAGCAATCGAAATAGGCAATTTTCATGTGGCTGAACTGATGTTGCGCGGACCGGCCTCAAAACAATGCAATCTTTCGGCCGCGCTCTTTAAACGACGATACTAGTCTGGCGGTTCAGCACCGTCAAGTTTGGCGGGAGATTGCTGAAACGATCGATGTGGTGCGCGGAAGCTACGCGGCGAGCTCGGAACCGGTTCGGGAGCTCCGATTTGTTCCGCAGTTTCTCAAGCCGGCTCCGCAGGTTTTCGGCATTCATCCCGGCGGATTCGCACACTAGCTGAAAATCTCTGCTGTTTGCGAAGAGAAACTGCTCCGCCTCACGCCGGCGGCGCAGAGGACCTGATACCCATTCCTCGATGGTGGTAACGAGGACGGCTTGCCACAGCCTTGCTTCTGGCAGCAGTTCGTGGTTTGTGCTTCGCGTTTGGATTTCCATTTGCATTTTGCCCCCGGCTCTTTCCCGTGTCGAATTAAAGCTCGCGTACAGACCGTATCCCTAGGGCAAGGAGGTGGCCAAACCTGCGAATCGTCTCGGGGCGCGTCAGCCCTTACTCCGAAGAAAATACGGGCATTATCCGACGCTGAAATCGGGCCAGCCGCGACCGTGGTTATGGGAGCCCGGATGTCGTACGCCATTGAGACGATCGTTCAGATTTGTTACAGGAGGATTCAGGATGTTGCGAGATGCTTGGGCTTGTGGAGCGTGCGAGGCACGCACTCTATGCCAGCGGTGGCGCCCGGGAAGCCGGTTTTGACCCGAATCTTGACATCACGTTGTAGCAACTGAACCGTAAAATTAAGTCCCGATGAATATCATTCATAGTACAGTACCGCTATCGAATGACTCGCAAAATAAAGCACTCGCGCGGCGGGCGCGTCTGAATGGCCGTCGCGGGATTCTGGAACGATGAGCCTGGAAAACCATGACTAGGCTAAGCGATTTCGTCTTGAGAGCAGTAATCGTCGACGACGAGCCGATGAATCTCGATCTGGTCCGCGACTCTCTCGAGGGCCAGCAAATCGAACTGTTCACAAGTTCCGATCCGCACGAAGGACTTCAGCTCGTCCGGCAGAAACATCCCCACCTGGTGCTTCTGGACTACATGATGCCGGGGCTCACCGGGATGGAGATGCTCGAACAAATCGTGGAGATGGATCCCGGAATCGACGTTATCTTGATCACAGGTCACTACTCGCCGGAATTGGCTGTTGAGGCCATCCAAAAAGGCGCCTGCGATTTTCTGACCAAGCCGCTGTCCGTCCAAAAATTGCGCGATCGAATCGGTCAATTCATCGAGGCTGGCCGCCAGCGACAACACCTGCTGCAACTCGATACCGAGTTGCTCGACGGGTTCCAATTTGAAGGCATGGTTGGACGCAGCCCCCAAATGCTGGATCTGTTTCGGAAGATCCGAATGGTCGCGCCGCACTATCGCACGGCCCTGGTTCTTGGTGAAACGGGCACGGGAAAGGAACTCGTCGCCAAAGCCTTGCACCGGCTGAGTCCTGTCCATTCCGGACCGTTCGTGGTCTGCAATTGCTCGGCGCTGGTCGAATCACTGTTTGAAAGCGAGCTCTTTGGGTATGTGAAGGGATCATTCACCGGCGCAGTGCAGGACAAGATTGGGATTTTCGAGTATGCCAACAACGGTACCTTGCTGCTCGATGAGATCGGGGATTTGCCGCTGGCGGTGCAAGTAAAGCTGCTGCGAATTCTACAAAACCAGGAAGTGCAGCGGGTCGGTTCTCCCGTGGTGCGAAAGGTCAACGTCCACGTGGTTGCCGCGACCCACCGGGATTTGCGGAGCATGGTCGCGCAGGGCACGTTCCGCGAGGACCTCTATCATCGCCTTTCCATGATGGAGATCCAGGTCTCGCCGTTGCGCGAGCGGCTCGACGATTTCGGCATGCTTGAGCGCCACTTCATTCGCGCATTTGCAACGGAATACAAAAAAGAGATTCGCGGGATGACGCGCCGGGCGCAGTCGCTGCTGGGCCGTTACCATTGGCCGGGAAACATTCGGGAACTGGAGAACGTGCTGGGCCACGCTTGCATGATGGCGCAGAGCGAGGTGATTGACATCCGCGACATGCCGGAACGCTTTCGCGAGCAGAAATTTGCCGCCGCGCTCCCGGGAGGCGATGCCATTCTTCCCCTGGAGGAGTTCGAGCGGCGCTACGTGCGTCGCGTCGTCGAGCACACCGGAAACAAATCGCGGGCCGCTGAACTGCTCGGCGTCAGCCGGGCTACGCTATATCGCATGCTCGACGGAACGGAAGGCGAAGGAGCGGACGTCCCTGTAAGCGCGCCAGAATCGAATGCGGCCCCGGTCAGACCAAAGTTCAATGAACACCGGCAAACGATGAAAAGAGGTTTATAGCTAATTTCGGCCGGTTCAGTCTCGACTTACCCTGTACAGACCGGGGAACGACGCTCGAGGCGACACGGACTATGCCGGGTGAATGCATACCAGCGCCCGTTTAGCTCCGAAAATACCCCCTCAACCACATACAAGCATGCCCTTTAGTGACCCGGCCTGCGCCCGGCCCGCTAACCACACGGGCAAGTTCGCGCTCATGCGAAAAAGGCCATCAACACCCGCCAATCCCAAGTCCCACGAGACCTTCAACCAAGATCGGCTCACGATGACACCAAGCGTGACAGGCGGACCCCCTACTATTAACTGTTGCGAGACATATAATGCGGTAATAATAGCCATCGATTCTCATAAACGATAGGATTGACAAAGGATTGAATGCGATGTCGTCACGCCGCATGACTTCGAACCCCCGCCACGAAGACGTCGCTCGCGTCACGCTCGCCGCGGCGGTCCTGGCGGCGGCCAACATACGTGACCGCGCCCTCGTTGAACTCCTCGGGAAGCGGTATTCCCCGATTTTCGACTCCAGCGAAGACGCAATTATCGCCAAAACTTTGGACGGGATTATCGTTAAGTGGAACCGGGCGGCCGAACGCAACTACGGCTACTCGGCGCAGGAAGTTATCGGCAAATCCATGACTCTGCTCTTCCCGCCTGAACTCCGCGGGGAATTGCGTTCCGTGATGCGCGCCTTGAAAGAGGGGCGGCGCGTGGATCATTACGAGAGCGTTTGGATCCGAAAAGATGGAACTCCGGTTGACGTTTCCGTGTCCATGTCTCCTATATTGGGCGCCCGGGGACGCATCCTTGGCGTTTGCTCGATCGCGCGTGACATCAGCGAGCGCAAGAAGTCCGAAGACCGGCTACGACATCTGGCCACGCACGATCCCCTAACCGATTTGTGGAACTACCGGTCGCTTCTGGAAGCGCTGAACGCGGAACTCCGCCGCTCGGATCGCACCGGGCGTTCATTCGGCCTTCTGTTGATCGATGTGGATGGGTTGAAGAAGATCAACGACACCCACGGCCACGTCGCCGGAAGCCGGGCCTTGTGCGGGTTGTCAAGCGTCCTAAAGAGCACCTGCCGTTCGATTGACGTGGCCGCGCGATATGGCGGAGATGAATTTGCGGTTCTTCTGGTCGAGGCCACCGACTTAAACGCCCTGAGCGTGGCTGAACGGATCAGATGGAAGTTGCATCAAAGCCTTGAACGGCCTACCATCGACGTCAGCATTGGCAAGGCCCTGTACCCGAAAGACGCAAGCACGCTCGAAAAATTGCTTTTGGCCGCGGACGGCGATCTATACAAAGACAAGCTGAGGAAAGGTTTGCACGTTCACCCACCCATGGATAGAGCGGCAAGCGGTCCCGAGCGCCGGCGCAGTGAGCGGTTGATTTCGGACATGTCGCTGGTTGTTCGCGGAGCCTCGGCCGACGGCGATTCGCAGTTCGCCGACGAAACCTTCACGATTTCCGTGAGCGCCCACGGCGCGCTCATCATTCTGGCGAAACGGGTGGAGATCGGGCAGGTCCTGCAATTGGTAAATCCGAGCACTCAGGATCAACGAGAAGCACGCGTCGTGCGGTTCGGTCCGCCGTTCGGCGGATTGACCCAGGTGGCCGTTGAGTTTGTCCGTCCCGCGCCCGAGTTCTGGGCTGTCAGTCCGTGGCCCAAAAGCTGGAAAGTTCCTTCCGAGCCCGCCGGAAACATCGCGTAGCCAATTCCCTGTTTTCTTATCGCAATTGATCCAGCGCTTGCGCGCTCGCAATTCTGTCGCGCCCTTCCTCCTTGGCACGATAAAGGGCGTCGTCGGCGGCTTTCACCAGGCGCTCGGCGGTCTCGCCGTTCTCGGGAAATACGGCGATACCGACGGAGAGAGTCACCGCCCCCAGCAACTGCCCGCCGTGCCGCACGTTGAGACTCTTGACTTCCTCGCGCACGACCTCCGCTCTTCGCCGGGCGGCTTCCCGGGACGCGCCGGAGAGAACGAATGCAAACTCCTCTCCACCGTAACGGCAAACAACGTCCTGGCCGCGAGTTGTCTCCTTCAGCAGATTCCCCAAGGCGCGCAAAACGGCGTCGCCGGCCTGGTGACCGAACGTATCGTTGAATTGCTTGAAGTGGTCGATATCGAGCATCAGCAGCGCGACCTGCTGCCCGCCGCGCATGGCTCGCCGCAGCTCCCGCTCCAGAGATTCCTCCATGAAGCGGCGGTTAAAGAGCCCGGTCAGCGGATCTCGAATGGATTGGCTGCGAAGCACCTCGCGAAGCCGCAGATTTGCCAGCGCCAGGGAGATGCGCTCGCCGACCGCCCTTGCCTGGCGCTCCAGAACTTCCCCGCGGTCGGTCGCGGTGGCCGCGCTCGAGCCGACTGAATCAGAAATATTCTCAACGTGCATGACACCGAGTGTCTCGCCCTGCGCCATTAATGGCACGCAGAGACTCTCATTGCCCGCGGACTTATTAATATGCGCGCAGCGCAGCGGCGAGTCCGGATTCTGCACCCGGTGAAGTTTGCCGCGCCGAAGGGCCCAGCAATCGTCCAAGCGAAACACCTTCTCGGTACCACGGATATCTCCCCAACTGGCCGCCAGTTCCACGGTGTCGCGCGAGGGACTGGTTATAAACAGCCCGCCTGCCGTGGATTGCAGAATCCCCTGCAGGACGTTGCCGGTGATTCCGAGGGCTTCATCCACGCTTTGGCAGGATTGCAGGATATCCACCAACTCGGCGAGTTTGGCCGCGTCGCGGGTCTGCTCTTTCAGTTCCGCCATCGCAGAGCTGAGCTTTTCGTGCGTTTCTCTTCGCGTCGTGCTGTCTTCGGCAATCCCAACGACCCTGACGAACCTGCCTTGCTCGTCGCGAACCGGAAAACCGCGGGCGTCAATCCAACGAAGTGAGCCGTCGGGACGCAGGATGCGGTAGGACATTTCTGTCTGCACGCCTTGCATCGACTGGGCAAAGAAACGGCCGACATGTTCGCGGTCTTCGGGATAGACCGAATCGATCCAAGCCGCGGGCCGGTCATAGACTTCCTGGCGGGACCTTCCCCAGATTTCTTCATAAGCCGGGCTGAGGTACAGCATGCGAGCCGGTTCCGTCTGGACCACAAAAAATACCTCATGGATGTTCTCGGCCAGTTGCCGGAATTGCTCTTCGCTGGCTCGCAGCGCCTCTTCCACCTTCTTGCGCTGGGTGATGTCGTGTCCGATACCCAGCATCCCGGTGACGCGGCCTTCGATGTCGCGGACCGGACCGACATTCAGGAAGCTGATGAAATCGGTCTGGTCGCGCCGCCGGACCAGCACCTCCCCGTGCCACCCGCCGCTCTCAAGACCCTGCACGCCGATACCCTCCAGTACGGACGAAGGATTATTCGGTGAAAGAATCATGCCGAAGTGCTTTCCAATGATCGCCTGGCTGGAGTAGCCGGTGATCTTCAAGAGGGCTTCGTTGACAAAAATAAATTCCCCGGCACGGTTGGAAATTCCGATCAGGTCGGAGCTGTTCTGCACGGCTTGCGCGAGCATGGTGGATCGTTCGTCGCCGCGGTCCTGTTTGTCGCGGTCTTGCTTGACCGCGACAAAATGAGTGATCGCTCCCTGAGCGTTTCGCAGCGGGGCAATGGTCATGTTTTCGTCATACAAGCTGCCATCCTTACGCTTATCGACGATGTGCCCCTGCCAGGTATCTCCGGCGAGAATTGTCTGCCACAAGGCCTTGTAGAATGACACCGGCTGGACGCCGGATTTGAGAAGATTAATATTATTCCCGACGACTTCTTCGCTGCTGTATCCGGTCAGTTTGTGGAAAGCCGGATTCACCCAAACCACGATTCCTGCGCAGTCTGTAATGATGATTGCGTTGGCCGCCGCGTCCAGCGCCGCAGATTTTAGCTCGTCGAGCCGCTGCACTGGCGACGATGCGATTGCTGTTGTGCGGTCGTCCATGAGGAACAATACCCTTCCGGAGGAATCCTCCGAGAATTCATCTTGCGCAACGCGGCCGCTCCCATTCGACGCAACCGAACACGGGAACTGGGCGGCCGCTAACTTCTGTTTTCTCGCACGCCCCCCGAACTACCGACTTCTTGCACCGTCTCCCCTCCCAGAACCTCGCGCACTTTGCCGGCCAGGTCGGCGCGGCTAAAGGGTTTCTGCAGGAGAGCAACACCGGCATCCAGCAGGCCGTGATGGACGATGACATCGTCCGTGTAACCGGACATGAACAGCACCTTCATTTCCGGGCATTCGCACGTCAGGCGCCGGGCCAATGCCCGGCCGTCGAGTCCAGGCATCACCACGTCGGTCATCAAGAGGTGGATTGGTTGTTCAAACCTTTCAGCCACGCGGAGCGCCTCGTCACCGCTTGCGGCTTCGAGTACTTTGTACCCGCAGTCTTCCAGAAGCTCTTTGGCCAGCTCGCGCAACGGCTCGGAATCTTCCACCAGCAATACGGTTTGCCAGCCTCGCGTAAGATTCTCATCGCTTTGCGCTGGATTTGACGGCGTCACGACCCCTCCTACACGGGGAAGATAAATCTTAAAAGTAGCTCCCAGTCCCGGCTCGCTGTAGACCCAGATGTAGCCGCCGCTCTGTTTCACGACTCCGTAGACGGTGGATAAACCCAAGCCTGTTCCCTTGCCTTGCTCTTTGGTGGTAAAAAACGGATCGAAAATGCGCGTCTGGGTGGCGTGGTCCATGCCGCAGCCCGTATCGCTTACCGACAGCATCACGTACGAGCCGCAAATTACCGGCGGATGATGGCGCATATAAATTTCGTCGAGTTCCGCGTTGCGCGTGGCGATGCGCAGTCTTCCGCCCTGTGGCATGGCGTCCCGGGCGTTCACCGCCAGGTTCAGAATGATCTGTTCAATTTGTCCCTGATCCGCCTTGACCAGCCCTAATTCCGGGTCCGGGACCGATGTGAGTTCGATATCCTCACCAATCAGCCGACGAAGCATCGCCAGCGTTTCGGTCACGACCAGGTTCAGGTTCAAAACTCTGGGCTCGAGCACCTGCTGGCGGCTGAAGGCCAAAAGCTGGCGAGTCAATAAGGCCGCGCGCTGGCCGGCCTTTTTAATCTGCTCGACCTTTGGCCGCAGCGGGTCCTCATGGTCCAGCTTTTCCTCGAAAATCTCGCTGTAGCCAATAATCACTCCCAGGAGGTTGTTGAAGTCATGAGCGATGCCGCCCGCCAGCCGGCCGACCGATTCCATCTTCTGCGCCTGGCGGAACTGCTGCTCCAGTTGTTTTCGCTCGCTGATGTCCAGGACAAATGCGACGCCTTCGATTTCGCCGTCGGCAGCTGCCAGCGCGGTGATACCAATCAAGACGGAAATACGTGTTCCGTCTTTGCGAATCAATTCTTTTTCCCACGGAGTGGCCACTCCCACGCTCTTGAGTTGCTCGACCGCATGCCGGTCCGAATCCTGAAATTCCGGAGGCGTCAGTGCGTCCCAGCGCAAGGCACCCGACAAAAGTTCCTGCCGTGTGTAGCGGAGAAGCGCTAAAAAAGCGCTGTTTGCGTCGATGAGCTTCCCGCTTAGGTCGCCGATGGCCACGCCGATGATGCTGGATTCCACCAGCTGCTGGACCCTGGCTTCGCTTCTTCGCAGCTCGCACTCGGCGCGCCGGCGATCGGTAACGTCCTCACCCGAACTGAGCGTCCCAATGACCTGTCCGGCGTCATCCCGCAACACGGTGTTGCGCCAGGCGATCATTCTTTCCTGGCCCGATTTGGTGAGAACGGGGTTCTCTGAATGCAGGAGATTTCCGGCAACCAGGCTGCGGAAAGACTCGCCGAGGGCGTCCCTGGTCCTCGCAGGAAGGAACGTATCGATCCATTTACGCCCGAGTAATTCGTGTTCCTCCCAGCCCAGGATGGAGCGTCCTTTGCGGTTAATCAGCGTCACTCGCCCGTCAACGTCGAGCGCCAGCAGCATGACGTCGGCAATATCCAGATACTGTTGCGCCCGATCCCGTTCCCTGCGGATGTTTGCTTCGGCTTGCTTGCGCGCGGTGATATCGACGAAAGTTACCACGGAGCCGATAGGCTCGCCGTCGCGCATGACCGGGTAAGACCAGTACTCCGCCGGGAAACTCGAGCCGTCCCTCCTCCACAGGACCTCGTTATCCACGTGCGATCCTTTGCCATCGCGAAAGGCCGTGTAAATCTGGCATTCCTCGACCGGGTAGCGCGTGCCATCGGGTCGTGTATGGTGCATCAGCCAGTGCATCTGTTTCCCCAGCAGGTCGCGGGGGCTTTCATAGCCGAGCAGGCGTAACGACGAGGCGTTGCAGAAAGTGCAGTTGCCCAGGAGATTGATGCCGTAGATCGCCTCAGCAGTGGAATCGAGCAGCAGCCGGACGCGCTCCTCGCTCTCGCGCAGGGACTGGATGGCGCGTTCGCGTTCGTCGCGCGTCGATTTTTCTTGCAGAGCGCGCTCGACCGCTAGCGGCAGGCGGGCCAGGCGGTCTTTCAGGATATAGTCGGCGATGCCCTCTTTGATCAGGTCGACAGCCGCTTCTTCTCCCAAGGTGCCGGTAACTAGAATGAAGGGAATATCTTTGCCGCTTTCCTTAAGATGACGGAAAGCACCGATGCCGCTCCAGGTGGGAATCCGGAAATCGGACAAGATCAGATCGTAGTCGCGAGATTGCAGTTTTTCCGCGAATCCGTCCTGCGTGTCCACCACGTCCGCCCGAAGCGTGAAACCCGCTTTTTTCAATTCTCGAATGCATAGGTCGGCATCCAGGGCGTCGTCGTCCAGAATCAGGAGACGCAGGGGTGTCGAGCTATCGCGAGCCTGCATTTGCTGTGTCGTTCTCTTTTCCATTTTTCCCCGCAAGATCCTTTCTAAAACGCGCTCGGGGGCGGGGCCTGGTTCACCACCAGCCAGTACAGCCCCAGCTGCTTGACCGTGTCGCGGAACTGATTGAAGTCCACGGGCTTCTGGATGTAGCTGTTGACGCCCAGCTTGTAGCCGTCCACCAGGTCGCGATCCTCTTTCGAGGACGTCAAGATGGTCACCGGGATCGCCCTGGTGTGTTCGTCATTCTTGATGGCCCGCAGCACTTCCATTCCATCGACCTTGGGCAGCTTTAGATCCAGGATCACCAGTTTCGGCGGATGCTCGGGGGAACGGCTGCTGTACGCGCCGCGGCAAAAAAGAAATTCGAGTGCTTCTTCGCCGTCACGAACGACATGAATCTTGTTGCACAAGTTTTCCTTTCGCAGGGCCAGTAAAGTCAATTCCACATCCTTGCGATTGTCTTCCACCAGAAGAATTTCGGCTTCGTCTACCTTCACGCTTGGCCTCCCTTTGAGGGTTCCGTCGACAGGGACGGCGCTCCTAATGTGAAGTAGAAGGCCGCGCCCACATTCAGTTCGGCTTCCGCCCAGATTCGCCCGCCGTGTTTGTGGACAATACGCTGGACCGTGGCGAGCCCCACGCCCGTGCCCTCAAAATCCTCCTGGCGGTGCAGGCGCTGAAAAACGCCAAATAGCTTGTGAGCGTATTTCATGCTGAATCCCACGCCATTGTCCCGAACGTAAATCGCCTGCTGGCCCTCGACCGTTTTCTGATCGACCTCGATGACGGCGCGGGCGCGCGTGCGGGTAAATTTGACGGCGTTGGAAAGCAGGTTGGCGAAAACTTGCTTCAGCAGGACCGGATCGCATTCAAAGAAAGGCAAGCTGGCGATCTTCCATTCGATTTCCCGATCCTTCAGCTCCGGCTGAAGATCGCCGATAACCTCGTCGACGAGCCCGCTCAGCCCGGTGACCTGTGAGTTCAACTCCTTACGGGAGACGCGTGACAGGTTGAGCAAGTCATCCACCATCAGGCCCATGTCGCGCGTGCTTCCTTGAATCGATCCGAGATAATGCCGCGCATCTCCGTCCAGATCGTTTCCGAGCTGTTCAGCGAGCAGCTTGGAGTATCCGTCGATATGGCGCAGTGGAGCGCGCAGATCGTGCGCCACGGAATAGGCAAAGGCCTCCAGTTCCTTATTGGCCGCCGCGAGTTCCGCGGTGCGTTCCGCGACACGCCGTTCCAAATCCGAGTTCTGTCTTCTGACTTCCTCCATCTTCTTGCGTTCCGTGATATCGCGAATGGCGCTGGAAATCAGCACGCCATCCTCGGTCTCCAGCGGACTCAGGCTGATTTCGACTTGGAACTCGGTCGCGTCCTTGCGCAGTCCGAAGAGTTCGAGGTTCGCTCCCATCGGGCGGACGCGAGGATCGGTGAAAAACCCGGCGCGGTGGCCGGAGTGCCTTCCGCGAAATCGCTCTGGTATGAGGGTTTCGATGGATCGATCGAGTAAATCCTCCCGGGAATAGCCGAAGAGTTTCTCCGTCTGCGCATTGACCAGCACGATCTTGCCCTCTTGATTTACAACCACCATCGCATCCGGCGCGGATTCGAGCAGGCCGCGAAATTTGTCGTCCGCGCGCTTGCGTTGCGTGGTGTCGCGCGAAACCTTGGCAAACCCCTGCAGGTTTCCCGCTTCGTCGCGCAGCGCCGAAATGACCACGTTGGCCCAGAACCTCGAACCATCCTTCCTGATTCGCCAACCTTCGTCCTCCATGCGGCCGTTCGCGGCGGCGCTTTCCAGTTCGCTGGCGGGTTTTCCGGCTTCGACATCTTCACGAGGATAAAAACAGGAGAAACGACGGCCGAGAATCTCCTCGGCCCGGTAGCCTTTGATTCTCTCCGCGCCTGTATTCCAGCTGACGATGTGTCCGGTTCGATCCAGCATGAAGATGGCGTAGTCTTTCACGCCATTCACCAGGAGGCGGAACTGATCCTGGCTGCGTCGCAGCGCCAGCTGAGCCTGCTTCTGCGCAGTGATGTCGCGAATCGCGCTTGAAACAAGCGTGGCTCGTCCCGTGGTAAAGGACGTCAGGCTGATTTCAATTGGAAATTCGGAGCCGTCCCTGTGCAGGCCAAACAGCTCCAAGCTCTCCAACGACCGACCGCGCGCGAGGACCGGCAAAGAATTCGCTGCGTCGCGCGGCGTACTCAGGTCGGCAGCGCTCGGGAACGAGAATTTCGATCGGCCGATTTAATAGCTCATCCCGCTTATAGCCGAACAGGCTCTCGGCTCGCGTGTTCACGAGTATGATTTCATCATTCCCGTTTACGGTGACGATCGCGTCCGGAGCCGTATCCAGAAGACCCTGAAATACAGCGGCTGCGTTATTCGTGCCTTTCAAATTGGAAATTGGAGACACGACGCCGGACGGGGCGCGTACTTTTTTCTTCGGGGCTTCCTCAGCAGTTGTCTTCATGCCAGCCAATGCTCAACAATCGCAGCGTCAAGTGAACCGGAGCTTGAGTGGGTGCGCGAGGAACAGCAGCGAGAAACTCCGACGCCTTCAGCGACCAATGAGCGCACAGACTAAAAATGAATTCCCTGTGCCATCATTCTCGTCTAAACGAGCGGTTGCCGCGCTTGCAACAATTTGCAAATGTGTTTAATCAGCAACACGGTTGCCTAGAGGCCCGTATCAGCAGCGGTGGCCATCGCATGGGAGCCTTGCGGTCTTGGGGAATTAACGGTATTCCTTTTGGCAACCCATCTGTGATGCCATATAGCAGTGGCGCACAGCTCACCGGCCCGGATTGCAGGCAAAAGCCATTCGAGGGACGCAGGATCAGCGTTATGGCTCTGACGGAGTACCGAAGAAAGCGCGATTTCAGCAAGACGCCCGAGCCGTCAGCGGAGAAGCCTGCCTCTCGAAACGGCTTTTCGTATCTCATTCAAAAGCACGATGCCACGCGCCTGCATTACGATCTTCGGCTGGAACTTGACGGCGTGCTGTTGAGCTGGGCCGTACCGAAAGGACCCAGCCTCAATCCCAACGATAAGCGCCTGGCGGTGCGCACCGAGGATCACCCTCTGTCCTACGGAAAATTTGAGGGAACCATTCCCGATGACCAGTATGGCGGCGGCACGGTGATGCTATGGGACCAAGGTACCTGGGAACCGAAGGGTGATCCGCACGCGGGTCTGAAAAAGGGACATCTGGCTTTCACCCTGCACGGCAAGCGCCTGAAGGGGGAATGGAATCTGGTGCGCATGCATACGGATGGCACGCGCGGAGATAACAAGCGGGAAAATTGGCTGCTGATCAAAGGCAAGGATGACCAGGCGGCCGGGGGCGACGACGCCGCCGCGAAACTTCTGGAAAAGGAAGTCACCAGCATTGCCACCAACCGCTCCATGGACGAAATCGCCGTTGACGCCCCGGCCGCAAGCGCGAAAAACCAAAAGGCCAGCAAAGATTTAATCGATTTGATGAAGCGCTATCCCGATGTGCAACTGGCGACTCTTTTGGACGCGCCGCCCGAGGGCGACCCGTGGCTGCATGAAATAAAATTCGACGGTTATCGTCTCCTGGCGTTTCGTTTCCGACGGCGAGGTGCGGCTCCGCACGCGCAACGGCAATGACTGGACACACAAATTCCCGTCCCTTTACGCGTCCATGGCGAAGCTGAAAGTGAAATCCGCGGTGCTGGACATGGAGGCGGTGGTCCTGGACAACGCCGGGAAAAGCAGTTTCCAGGCCATGCAACAGGCGCTGGGCGACGGCGGAGATCGCCAGTCTATCCAAGCTTATGTATTCGACCTGCTGCATCTCGACGGCAAGGACCTCACGGGCGAACCTCTGACCTCGCGCAAAAAAGCTCTGGAAACCGTTCTGAAAAAATCGGGCGCGGCATACCTGCAATACAGCGATCACGTGGCCGGGCATGGCGCCGAAATGTTTGCAAAATCATGCGCCATGGGCCTGGAGGGCATCGTTTCCAAACTCGCCGATTCGCCCTATCGCGCCGGGCGTCAGAGAACTGGCTCAAAACCAAATGCATCAAGCGCCAGGAATTCGTGATCATCGGCTATACCGCGGCGCGCACCGGGCCGCCGCGCGATTGGGGCCCTGCATCTTGGCTACTACGAAAAAGGCCAGATGAAATACGCCGGCAAAGTCGGCACAGGTTTTGGGATGAAGTTTGCCAAGGACCTGTACGACCGACTCGTCAAGCTGGAAACAAAAACGCCGCCTGTGAAAGGGCTGCCGCGAAGCATGCTGAGAGCGGCGCAACTGGGTGAAACCCGAGCTGCTTTGTGAAGTGGCATTTACCGAATGGACCGGCGACGGCCATATTCGCCAGCCCGCCTTCCAGGGCCTGCGGGAAGATAAAAATCCACACGACGTCACCATTGAGAAGCCCAGTAATACACAGCCAGCGAAGAACAAAAACGATGAAAAGCGTCAGAAGGACGGTCAGGAAACGCCCCCGAACAGAAAAATGCGGACCGGATCGACGTCCTGGGCGTCGCTATCTCCCATCCAGACCGCGTGATCTTCAAAGACGTCGGAGTGACCAAAGGCGAACTGGCGCGAATTTTACGCCGCCGCAGCTCCCGTGGATCTTGAAGGACATCGCGGGGCATCCCGTCAGCCTGCTTCGCTGCCCCGAAGGCACCTCGGGCGACTGTTTTTATCAGCGCAGTCCCGGCACAGGCCTCGGCCCCGACGTAAAACCGTTCCGCTGGAAACACAAGGGAAAATCCTACGAGTATCTGTACATCGAAAATGAAAAAGGCCTGATCGAATTCGTTCAAATGGGCGCCATCGAGCTGCACCCGTGGGGGGCGCGCGCCGATCGAATCGACTACCCGGACCGGCTGATTTTCGATCTCGATCCGGATGAGGGAGTCCCCTTCGACGCCGTTAAACTGGCGGCCAGGGATTTGCGGCAACGTCTGCAAAACAAGGGCTTGGAAAGTTTTTTGAAATGCACGGGCGGGAAAGGCCTTCACGTCACGGCCCCGCTAGCCGAAAAAGATAATTGGGAACAGGTGAAGGCCTTCGGAGCCGCCATCGCGGAAGAAATGGTCGTGACGTTCCGGTCGCCTACGTCGCCACCATGAGCAAGGCCAAGCGCAAAGGAAAGATCTTCATCGACTACTTCCGCAACGACTACACCGCAACAGCCATTGCCGATTTTGCGGTCCGCGCTCGCCCCGGCGCTCCCGTGGCGGTTCCCCTTGAGTGGAAGGAGCTGACAAAGTGCGTGCCGCCAACCAATTTTCGATCCGAGACGTCCTGAAACGCCTGAAAAATTATCGTCCCCCGGCGGGCCGATATGACCCGCAGAAACTCCCCGGCTGAGCGCAAATTCGCAGACCGGGAACGAGCGCGGGATTGTAAAGACGGTCATGAAGATGGAGATAAAGTCGGAGATGAAAACGGAGTTCGCGGGCGTTAGCTTTGCGGGGCGCCGGAGTCATCAGCGGCCGACAGAAAATAATTATGCACGGCCCGCTTCACGGAGTCGTGATCCAGGACCGGATCTTTTCCCTCATATCGCGCCGCCCAGCAGATCTGATTCGCAATGTCCCGCGGATAACAGGCGCGCAGCGGCTCGTTAAATTTGGCGACGATCATCTGAATCGCCTCGTCAACGGGCTCCGAGCTATATTCAAGTCCGCTGCGCCCGCAAACGCGACGGAAGATTTCGTGGAAGTCCTGCGGTGTAACGACGTTGAGCTTAATTTTGCTTGTGATTCTTCGCAAAAATGCGGCATCCATGAGTGCGGCCGGATCGAGATTCGTCGAGAACACCACGATGAGTTCAAAGGGAATCTCGATCTTCTTGCCGCCGGCCAGGGTCAGGAAGTCGACTCGGCGGTCCAGCGGAACAACCCAGCGATTCAGCAGGTCTTCCGGACGAATCCGTTGCCTGCCGAAATCGTCGATAATCAAAATTCCGTTGTTGGCTTTCATCTGGGCAGGCGCAACGTAAAACTTGGTGGCGGGATTATATTCCAGGTCGAGCATCTCGACGGTCAGCTCGCCCCCTACCATCACTGTGGGACGCTCGCACAGCACCCATCGCGCATCGCGTTTTGCCAATCCTTCATTCTCCGGCACGCTCCGGTGAATCAGCGGGTCGTATACCACGATAAACTGCCCATCGACCTCCACGGCGTACGGTATCCACACCCGATCTTGCGCGAATAGCTGTCCCATCGTTTCAGCGATGCTGGTTTTTCCCGAGCCTGTCGACCCATACAGAAAAATTGTGCCGCCCGAATTCACCGCCGTCCCGATCTGCGTCAGAATTTTCTTATCCAGAACGAGATCGGCGAAGGCGCGCTCGACATCCGGCTCGCGAACGACGATGTGCCGCACACTCTGCGCCCTCGCCTGTTGAATGTAGCTCCGTAACGAAACCGGCGCCGGGCCCACATAACGATTCAGCGACAACAATTCAATCGCCCGCGCTCGGCCCTGGGTACTGATCGCCAAGTTGGGAAAACCAACCGAATCCGTGCCGGTAACTTCGCAGAGCTGTTCTTTGCGAAGCCAGCGAAACAATTCGTCCACCACGGTAAAAGGAAGGCGAATCTGTTGGGCGAGCTGCGAAATGGAGGACGGACCCGCGAGATAAAGGGTCTTGGTCGCCAGATCTTCGAGGACGCTTTTGTGGACACCCACGTCCGCGACGCACTCGGGAATCCGAAGCGGTGACGCCAGTTTTCCGGCCAGGGTGGATTCCGTATGATCCATCGTCTGCGTTTTTACGGAACTTTCTTAATTCGTGAACTCATTCGAAAACAAGGCTGCCATTTCAGCGCCGTGCCGTTCAACGCTTGGACCGCGATGCCGGCGCCGTTACGGTTCCTGCTGATCCTATTTCAGCGGCATTTGAATGCGCGCCCGAGATTCTCCGCGCTCAACTGAGCGAGATCGAGTGAGCAAGATCGAAACCACAGCCGAAACGCGCCGATAAGACCGAGTCCAATCGTCTGCAAGGGCATCAGTTATCCGGCATGGGATCCCGGGCGTTAAGTCCGAAACGATGAAATTTCCCCGATTCTTCGGGCCAACCGTTACCAAAAATAGGATACCGAGTCGTCCGTGCGATCGACCGCGACCGAGCCAACCGAGGCGTGAACATAAGGCATGGAAGGGAGCCAATAGCAAGAGAGCGCACGGAGCCGCTTCAAAACTCCGCCAGGAAAATCCGCTATCCGCGGCTCGTTAGTCCGGGGTCAAGTGCGTCCTTGCTGGACACCAGCACTTCCCGCACCTTGGTCGCCAGTTCTTCGGGACTGAATGGCTTTTCGATGAACGCGGTCCCGGGAGCGATCATGTCAAGGTCCATGACGGTATCCTCCGTGTGGGCCGACATGTATAAGGATCTTAATGTCGGTGCGCATGGCCGCCAGCCGGCCGCCCAATTCTCCCCCCTTCATTCCGGGCATGATGACGTCGGTGAGCACCAAGTCAATGGATTCCGTGGGATTACCCACGAATTCGATGGCCTCTGCGCCGCTTCTCGCTTCTTTTACCGTATAGCCCTTGATGGTCAGGAACTCGCGCGTCATGCGGCGGACAGCGTCGTCGTCTTCGACGACCAGAATGGTCTCTTCGCCGAACGAAGGTCCTGGAACTTCCTCGACGGGTTCAACCGCCTGGACAGTTTCTTCAACGCGAGGCAGAAAAATGCGAATCGCCGTTCCTTTACCGGGCTCGCTGGACACGGTAATGCTGCCGCCGCTTTGGTTAATCGTCCCGTAAACAGTCGAGAGGCCCAAACCTGTGCCCTTGTCCTTGTCCTTTGTGGTGAAGAAAGGATCGAACATCCGCGCCTGCGTTTCCTTGTCCATTCCGAACCCGGTGTCCCGGACACCCAGAACAACGTGCCTGCCAACCTTGGCATCGGGGTAGTCGCGCACCCAGGCGTCGTCTAGATCAGCGTTCGAAGTCGTGATGGTCAGGTCGCCGCCGTTGGGCATGGCATCGCGCGCATTGAAAACCAGATTCATGATGACTTGTTCAATCTGCGCTGAGTCAGCCTTCACGCGGCCCAGATGTGGATCGAGATCCATGACCAGGTGAATGTCTTCGCCAAGCACAGGCGGCAGCAATTCGGCCATCTGGTTTACCATGGTATTGAGATCCAACACGCGCATCTGCAGCATCTGCTTGCGGCTGAAGGCTAAGAGCTGGCGGGTTAGCGAAGATGCCCGGTCCGCGGTCTTCACTATCTCATTGAGCTTCCCGCGGAGCGGATGTTCTGGATGGATGCGATTCAGCGATAGCGCCGCGTGCCCGCGGATCACCATCAGCAGGTTATTAAAATTATGCGCGACTCCCCCGGCCAGCCTCCCGACCGCCTCCATTTTTTGCGCCTGACGAAGTGTTTCTTCGGTTTGCTTGCGGTTGGCAATTTCCCGGTTGAGTTCCTTGTTCGTGGCTTCCACTCTCCGGGCCTGAAGCTGGGCCGACTCCGCCATGAAAACGGCAAAAGCCAGGAGAGCCGCCAACAGGATGCCACCGACAAATGTCACACGCGGGAGCGGGGACCGCTCGTAAGCCAGCGTGACCGGTTTCGGCCAGACTTGCACCTGCCAGGAGAGCTGCCGGAATTGGATGTCCGCGCTTTCCACCCAGCTGCTGTCGCCACGGGTGGTCGATCCACCACGACGATAGATTTCCCGGTGGTTGTCGTACACTGCCAGCCAATAATCTTGCGCCACGTTCTGCAAAATGGAATCGAATAGCTCGCGATAGGACAAGACGCCAACCAGGAAGCCCGCCAGTTTTTCCTCCGGGTACACCGGCACACAAACCAGCAGACCGGCCTGGCCATGCGGCAAATCAATCGTGCGCGTTACGGTGATTCCCTTGCCATCTGCGGCGGCCTGAAGCGCTAGACGCGTCCGAGGGTCGGCCCACAACTCCCTGCCGAAGTTGCTGTCGGTTCCTCTCCACGGCGATACCCACTGTTCCTTAAAGGACGGGTCCATCCAGGCGATGGCTCGATACATCGGGTAGCGGTTCATCACCAGCGCGCCGTCCGACTGCAAGTCCGCGTTACCATCCGCGCTGTGAAGCTGCCAACGCTCTCCCAGAAGCTCGAGCGGGAGGATGCGCTCATTCAAATCGGACTCCATCTTGCTCTTTACAAATACGGCCTGCGCTTTAGTTGCCGTTTCGATATCGGCGCCCTGCTTGGTAATCAAGCGTTGCCATAGGATCAGCACGCCGACCACGGTGCTGAGACCTACGATCAACGGCAGCAAGAGCCGGTCGATGAAACTCCGGTGCATGGGTCCTTTCAAACCTGGTTTTGAAGCTTGGCCCTCCGGCAATTGGACCTCTCTACCTATCACAAATGTCTTCGATTTCGAAGAAGAAACTCGTGGCCCGATTTGTCGTTCCGTCTGTGCCACGTCCGCGGCGCTGTAAGAGCCAGTTTCCGAACGGTTTCAAGCTTTGAGTTCCCCAAGCGAGGCGCCAGGTGCGCACCCGTGGAGCGAAGAAAGGCGCGCGGCTATCAACTAGCAGCCGTCTTTGAGCAATTTCTTCTCCGAACGTTGAAGGAAAAGAAGTATTCGGCTGCGCGACGGTTGAAACTCTGCCCGGACGAGAGTTCAACCGGCGGACGGTCCTAACTCATTCTTAATGCGGATTTTTTCGCTTTCTTGGCCAGTGGATCGCCCAATCAGACGGCTCGATTTCTCAGTTCGTTCCCTGAAAATGCTCGTTTTACCCGAGAACCTGGGGCTGTTTCCGAATCTCGCCTGCTCAGGTATCCGGCCAAACTGGAGTGTGGTCTCCATTCGGTTACATCCGGCTGCGGATACTGTATCTAAATCTGAATCGAGCTAGACCAGATTCCACCCAATAAAACGTGTAAGCGACACGCCGACATAGAATTATTCTTCGACTCGGCAATAGTTAGTAATGGGCTTTCATGTGCTCTGCCCCCTTGGGGCGTTGTGTTTGGGGCGAGGCAGGAGCCAATTTGCCTGCACGATATGTAAGGTCTTGAGATGCCTAGACTTAATTCCAACGGAACGACTTTAGTATGGCGCGGCTTACTGGCAGGAGCCATCCTTTTGGTTCTGTGCCTTGCTCCCGCGCCTTCGCAAGGCCAAGCTGCGGTCGAGGCCGCGGGCGCAAATTCAGTTTCGGCCGGAGCGGCCGCAAGCGCTGGCCGGGTTCTGCCCCCGGCGTTCTCACACCCGGAGGCAGCCGGCGCCTCAGCGTTCATTCCCACCCAGAAAGGCCCCACTCCGGATGAAATAAACCGAAAAGCTCTGGAGCAGCGTGCCGGCAAGGATGCCGCGAAATTGCTTTTGCAGTCGATACCCAGCCAGGCGCAGATTCAGATCGACGGAGTGTTCGTCGGCCGAACGCCCTTGCTGCTGATCATTCCGCCGGGAAAGTACAATGTGGCGATGCACGGACCCCGCGAACAATTGGGGCAGCGTGATATTGACCTTTCGCCGAGCGCCACACAGCAGTTCACGCTGAAGCTGGTACCGCGCTACCCATCAAGCGTCACGCTCGCGATGGGAAGCGCGTCAGTCGGTTCGCAAGCAACGGTCGGGCGACCTTCGGAGTATTTCGCTTCTGACGTGCAGAAGCCGGTAACAGAGAATCGCCTAGCGGTCACGGGCGGCCAAAGCGAGGCGTCGCTGGGTGAGATGAACCGGAAAGCGCTGCAGCAACGGGCGGGAGAAGACGCCGCAATACTGGCCCTGGAATCCGTGCCCAGCGATGCGCTCGTTTATCTGGATGGCACCTTCGTGGGACGTACTCCCCTGCAGCTGACAGTTGCGCCGGGAAAATACAAGGTGGAAATGCGCGACGAGCAGGAGAGCGCTGGAGAACGTCTTGTAGGCCTTTTGCCGAACGAGACGCAGCGGGTTGCGGTGGCGCTGTCGCCCGGCGTTCCCACCAGAGTTTCGGCCCGCTCATCCCTGGGGAAATGATTGGCATAGATCGGAGTGATCATGTCCGAATTTGCGAGTGCGTGGACTCGGTTAGTGGCCTTCGTGGTCGGTTTGCTGGCTGCGGCGGCACTGATCGGATATCTGGTTTACACACGTTCGACAGAAGCCGACGCCACTGCGGCCCGTGAAGACAGCCAGATCTTGGTGCAGATACAAGAGCAGCTGACAGGCATGGAGATGCGGCTTGAGTTGCTGGAAAATCGTCCCAGGGCTCAGGCCGCGAAGGGCCCGTCCTCTGAAAAAGCGCCGGAAGCTACCGCTCCAGCCGATCACAGCACTGCACGCCCTGCGCGCCCCCATTTCCAGATCTTGCCTGAGTCCGCGCTGCAAATTCCTCCGCAACCTGCTCAGCCCAGGCAGCTTGATCCGGCCGCGGAACAGAAGTTGGCGCAGCTTCAGCAAGGCATCGGGGACTTGCAGGAGCAGACAACGTCCAATCGCGAGGCCTGGCAAGCGAACACAGACCGGCTCGCGGAGGTCGCGGGAGAGGTGGGCGCCGAGCACGGGCAAATCATCCAGACCCGGGACGAACTGAACCGCTTCCTGGGACAGACCGCGCATTCTTCTTTTAGCTTTGAACTGCGCCGGGGCGATACTCCGGCACCCGTGGGGCCCGTGCGGATTGCGCTAAAGGCTTCGAACCAAAAGAGCCAGAAGTATACCGTTTGCGTCTACATGCGGGAATCGTGCGTCCAGGTGAAGGACCGCTTTCAATACGAAGTGGTTGAACTGGCGGTGTCGCCGGATACGGCTCCATTCGAACTCATCGCCACCAAGGTCGACAAGGATGGAATTGTCGGTTATCTGGAAGTTCCTGTTCAGAATTCAGGACACTAACGGCCTTGAAACGGCATTGATCTTCCTTAATTGTGCAGTTTAGTGCGCTCCGTCGTGGAAGCGGTTGCCTTAGATCGTACGACGTTTTCAGCCCCCTCAATGTGGATCACAACGCGTGAACCAACCGCGCTTTTCGAGAGGCGCTCGCTTCGTTCATCTCCGGGGAAACAAGCCAAACGAGTTCCCTTGATTACCGCGACTGCATGATCCTTCGAAAGCTCGTCGAGGGCCTTGGACACGCCCAGGTAATGGCCATAGTCATGCCAGAGCAACGTGCCTCCGGGCCGCAGATGCTTAAACGCATTTATGCTATCGCTTTTGACGTCTGGGTAGACATGGGAGCCGTCAATAAAAATGATGTCAAAGGGACCACCGAAAGACTTCCAATCTGTCTTCGTCGAGTCGGCCCACACCTGCTCGATTTTGGAGGATTCCGGCTCGTTTTTGAACTGCGAGCCGACGCGGTAGGGGGCATAAATATTGTTGGGATTGTCCTTGTCCGCATCCCTCGGTAAATCAACGGTGTAGACTTTGCCGTCCCAATCGATATTTGCGGCAAGATTCAGCGCCGTAAATCCATCGAAGGTGCCAATCTCCAGAATCGATCTGGCTTTTTTGTGCCTGACAATGGAAACAACGTTCACCAATTCCAGCAGATCGAGCGAAAAACCGACCACGCGACCTTGCGGCTTGCGCACTACAATCGACTCGCAGTTTTCAATTCCGGGGAAGAGGTCGCGCAATGTTTCGCGTGGAAGTTTGCCGCTGCTCCACGCGCGTACCATGTCCATGCATTCACTGTCTTCATGGATTCCGCCCACCAAGATATGACGCCGTAGAACGGAAAGCGCTACCCGGGGATTTTTCAAACCTCTGACGATTCTTTGTGTGATCGACATGCCGGCCAGACAAGTGAGGCCATGGACCCGCCGTCCCCTGTCCGTCCTCCTTTCACTTTCATGCTTTCGCTTTCGTGTGTTCGATGCGCTGCCTCCGTCTCTGGGTTGTGGTGCAATCCAAGAACCATCAGAGAAACCAAAAAAAGCGGCCGGAGTTGGCTCTTTTTTTATTTTTCCAGCGGGCCGAATTGACGCGCAAAGGTGCGGGCCACAAAAGTGAGGACTAGTAAGATTAGTACTTAATTACAGGCTGGCGAGCTGAAGCGGAATCGCCGAGCGATTGGCGGCCAACAGCAAAAAATCGGCCTACAGTATTCGCCTGAGGGCCGGACGTAAATCCTCAGGCGAACGACCTCGGACGCTTCGTTAACGTTAAATCACTTGACACGCGCGCGGCAAACCGCTACCTGTTGTTAGCCCTGCCCACGGGACACTGGACGTTGCGTCGGATAACGAGCCGGAAATGCAAGAGCCCGCGTGGATTGAAAGATTGCTGCTTGGGGTCCTGGGGATTCTGTTGCTGGTCGCTGTAGCGCAGATTGCCCTGAAATTCGTGCGCTAAGAGCCCTGCCCGTTTTAGGTCGCCTACCTGCTCCCAATTCCACGTCGCGCCGCCATTGGATTTCCAGCTTGAGGGTGACGAAGACTGGCGACGAGCGGCCCCGGGGTTGACCTTTGCAGCGTCTGCTAATAGGCTCCTTCAAACCAATAACATAGTGGCAATCATGAATCTTGATTCAGGACCCGTACATTAGGCCGCCGAATGCCGTAGTGCGGCCAATCATCCAAGGATGATGGGGGGCACACCGAAGGTTGCTGATGTATGATAAGGAAAATGAGAGGTTGCAACAGAATCTCAAAAGAGGTTGCCTACCATGGTCGCTCGTTCGCTCGGCTCGCTGCTTGCTTTTATGTCCGCCGTACTGCTGTTGACCTCCTGTGCGGTCGCGGCGCCCAAAACACCGATCCCGCCAGCCAAGGTTGACGTGGCTCCGTCGGCGGCGCCCGGCAAACAGACCGCGGTTTTTGCCGGCGGCTGCTTTTGGGGCACGCAGGCCGTCTTTGAGCGAGTTAAAGGTGTCCTCGATACTACGGTTGGATATTCCGGCGGCTCAGCCATGACCGCAACATACGATCAGGTGACTACCGAGACGACCGGACACGCTGAATCGGTCGAAGTGATCTATGACCCCTCACAGCTGACCTACGGCGAACTGCTTCGCATCTTCTTTTCCGTGGCCCACGATCCCACGCAGCTCAACAGGCAGGGGCCGGATGTAGGCACATCGTATCGCTCCGCGATCTTCTATTCCACGGCCGACCAGAAGCGCATCGCCAACGTGTACATCGCGCAACTCGATGCGGCAAAAGTGTTTCCCGGCCGCATCGTCACGGAAGTGACGCCACTCAAGGGGTTTTACCGCGCCGAGGAGTACCACCAGGACTTCGCCATAAAAAACCCCCACAACGATTACATCCAGATTTGCGACCTGCCGAAAATCGCAGCCTTGAAGGAGCAATTTCCTGAGCTGTTCATGGATTACAAAGGTAAAAAGTAGGATTTAAAACCCGATTCTTTAAGCCCGAAAGTGTCAGCCACCCCGGAAAAGCAAACCCATCACCCGGCATGAACATACCGCTCTGGCGTTATCCAGAGGCGATGAGTCGTCAAGGGGACAAAAAGGAGGGGAGGGTCTACCACCCGCCCGTTGGCGCGGACAGGTGGGGCTATTTCGAGCGGAGGTCACGCTGGATTGATGCCTTGGTCCTGCATCAGCTTGGCGTAGCGTTCGTCGTACAGCTCCTTGATTTCGGGAACGATGCGGTGCTCATCCCAGATTTTATGTAGACGCTGATTGATGTGAGCGCCATCGAATCGAAAATACGCTTGAATCTCAGTCAGCGTGCGAAGCGGAATCGCGGCTACGCGTGGAATATGCATTCCAATGAGCGATTCTGATTGGGCCTCGATCATCGGCTGGAACTCATGCGGTAAAGTCCTTGGGCGCCAGTTGAACAGCGATGGGGAGCAAGCCTTGAAAAGTGGCGTGTGAAATTCCGGAATACTCTTGCCAAAATCCATAGGTTAGCCTCTTCAAAAACCGTTGGTGAGCGGTAGGGGGAACATTCGTCTTCCCACGAAAATAGGCACTGAGTGTAGGCCAAGTCGTTGCCGCTCTTACCTCGGTCTCATTCAGTCCGCTTCTTCGCATCTCGTCGTCAATGTAGTTTCGCTGTTTCGCAATCCAATCATCCCACTTTGGGTCTCCACCGTACCTTTCTTGATCGGCGTCGAGAGCTCGCAATATTTGCTTTAATCCGCTCTCACAGGATTGGTAACCCTTTGGGCCTGGGCTCTTCAAGATCGCGGTGATGTTATAGAGGCAGTCGATCATTGTTCGCACTAGGGGAAGGGACACCACGCTGTGTGCGACATTGTAGTCCGGGTCCTTTTGTCTTCGCTTGTCGGCGTTGATGAAAAAAAATAGGTCGTAAGTTCGATGGGACTGGCGGAGCAGGAAGTAGACGTCGGGAATCACAAAAACAGGCTTGATTCCATGTTTGTAACCTTCGCGTTGGACCTTAAGTGCAATCGTGACGGCTAGTTCATCGAGACCGGCCTGAAAGGTTTTGGCATCTGGATAAGTTTTTCCATCCGAGACCTCTAGTCCTCGGCATCGGCTCAGAAATAGGTGCGCAGGAATTCTTCCCTAGAGAGGCAAGGTAGGCCAGCCTTAGTCACGGCTTCGCGAAGAGGCCCATCGGTCGTGACAAGGATGGAGTCGCGCACGCAGAGCATCGCCCGTAGCAAATAGTGGTCATCTGGCTTCGTCTCGGCAGCAAGGTTCTCGGGTATAGCGACTGCCACCGTTTCGGCTTTCAATATTAGGCACCGGTCGGAATTGATCCGAACGCTACGCACGAACGCGCTTGCAATCGCTGCGACGATCGGATCGGCGCTCTTACAAAGGGCCCAGGCTTTTTGGTCGAACGCGCTCCCCTCGATGAATACAATCTGATGAGTAGAGCTGGGCAATTGAGAAATGAAATTGAAGGTTTCACGCTGGGCTTGGCGAAGGTTTTGACCTGACGAATCGGCCCACAACCACTCGTTTATGACGAAGACCGCCATCCGTCATTCGGTGCCGGAAAGAAAAGATTTGATGTCTTGAAGTTCGCCTTCCATGAAGGACGAGAGCCCACCAGAAATCTGCCCCTCGGCTGATACGGGCTCATGATTAAAAACTGTCTGTTTCTTTTCTCGGGTGACGTGGTAGCAGCGAAGTTGCTCCGGCCGCAACAATTTTTCCTTCACGCAAGCCAACATCGACAGGAGAAACTGTTCACTGTGAGTAGTGAAGATGAGTTGCTTGTTCTCTTCGGTCGCCAGCCGAGTCAAGACTCGCGCGAATTTTCGTATAACCGTCGGATGTAAATGTATCTCTGGTTCTTCAATCAAAACAGTCTCAACGTCCGATCTGTGAATCTTCGCGAGCATATAGACAACTTGGTTGACGCCAAACCCGTCGTTCACAAGTAGCCCAGGAACCCGAGCACCCGTTTGTTCTGTGGTTTGCAAGAACGTGGTAGCCGTCCCCGGCGGGGTAAACGTCCTGAAATCCCGATCAAAAATCTCGACCGTATTGATCGAAATGCGAGGCGGATTGTTTTGATCGCTGATGATGAGAGTGGCTACCTCATCCTCGCTGGTTGGCGTCGGAGTCAGCGGAGAAGGAGAATAGCTTGGCTTGAAAAATCCACGGCGATGGGGGCATACGTCAACTCGCTTGATTCCTTCCACTGGAGCATTCAGAGCCTCGGCCATTTTAACGGCTCTGGTCTGGGCCCCTGGTGTGCCGGATTTGGAGGCGACGGTGGAAGCAAACCCGTTCCAGTTGATCGTAAATTCCTCATCTTTTTCGGTGTGCGTGAATGCCCAAGCCTGATTGGCTCCGTAGGGAATGGGCACTTTAGCAATCAGGGGTACGAATTCGTTGTTCTCGATAATATCTGCATCAGATTTTCGAAATGACGCGCCATAGCTGCTATGTTCGAATATAGCCGCGACACCGAGCGATTTTGACAAGACGTGGTTGAAGATGCACGCGTCGAAGCCGCCTAGATTTTGAAAGCCTAAGTTGAACAATCCGTCAAGAGCCTGATTCGGATTGAGTATGAAATTTCTTAGGACCAACAGGGCGTAGAAGAGCGTCGATTTTCCGGCCGAGGTAGGCCCGAAGAAAATTGTGATCGGACCAAAATCCACATCACACTGTTCTATGCTGCGGAAGTTTTCGACGTGCAATTTCTTAAGCATTGTGGCCCTATTCCTCGTTTCAATCCGATCGCTCCGAGCGGTAATGGTAGCACAAGGCACGCTTCCACGTTTCTTAAACCGGAATGCGCACTATAAAGCGGAAAGATACTCAGTTCGCTGGTAAGATTACGGCAAATCAGGCACGCCGCTGCCAGCGGCATTTTCATAAACATGCGTCTTTAGTGGGAGAATGGTGCGCCCGGAGAGATTCGAACTCCCGGCCTTCTGGTTCGTAGCCAGACGCTCTATCCAGCTGAGCTACGGGCGCATTCTAGGAAAGTGCTCGAAATATAGTAACCTCGGGGCGCGGTTTGGAGAAGAGAAAATGCTGGTTCGGGTGGCGCGGGATTTTCCCTCCGCGTCGATGGGCCGGCGAACGTGCTCGGGGAACCTTGCGGAGCGCGGAATCTCTTCTGGGCCCAAGTATCGGAAAAGAAAGAGAGATTCCTCGCTGCGCTCGGAATGACAAAGGGATGGGCAAATGACACAGGGATAGGCGGATGACACGAGGATGGGCGAATGATGCAGGGATCGGCGGATGACACTAGGATCGGCGGCTTTTTTTCGCGGGCTGTTCGGCCTGTCGGGTTTAAATTTTCGGCGGGCGCAAAATTAGAGCGACAGGCTGAAGGCCTGTCCTACTTTGGCTTGCTTTTATTTGCGGTCTCGCAGGAGCGCTGTGAACCTGGTTAAGAGACTTTGGGAAGGCTCCGGCGCGGGCCCTTCGGCGGTGTCGTTTATTTTTTTCATGGCGCCGGGGGGCAATGGAATGCGGATCAGCTGGCCGGCTTCCAGGTGATTGGGATCCTTCAGGTCCGGATTCAGGCTGCGAATCTGTTGGGAGAGTTCGCTATCGAAGTATCCCAGATATCTCCGCGCGAGGTTTTCCAGTGTTTGCTGAGGACCGGCAACCACGGTTAGCACCTGGCCGTTTTCTGTTTCCTGGGGCGCGGCGTCGTAATTCTCCGGCGTTCCGGAAGGCTCGGCGGTGAGCTTAGGCAGCGCGATGGCGGCAGAGGAATGGTCGAAGATTGCGCGCGAATGGGGCTGCCTGGGCTCCGAACGTCCGAGGATCGCCAGCAGCGAACCGCCGGACAAAACGATGACCGCCAGGATTGCCGACCGCACCGGCCATTTCGGAAAACTGATTTTCCGGCCCGTGTCGTAGGAAAGATATCCCTTGGCAGGACGGTCTTTCGGATTGGAATTTGAGGCGACAGCTGTGGCGGCTCGTGGCGGGGGAAGCTTCGTCCCTGTCGCGGACGCGGCCGCAGCGGCCATTACCGCGATTACGGGCGCGGTTGCGGGTGCGGGTGCGGTTCCGGGCGCGGATACCGCCGCGGGTGCCAGTGTCGCGGTTACGGGCGCGGCAACGGGCACCGCAACGGGCGTAACGGGCGCGGGTAAGGGCGCGGGTTCGGCTACGAGAGAGACACCCGGCGCGCTTGCGGGAGCGAGGGATTCCATATCCAGGCGCGCCACAGCCTGTTGAACGATATCGGCCGTCACCGTGGGCCGCTCGGCCTTATAGGCCAGCAGCAGCGAGGTATAGCAAAGGTTATTAATGTTCCGTGGAATGCCCTGGCTGTGCCGCGCGATCCGCACGACGGACAGAGGGTCAAAGATCGGCTGGCCGGAATGCCCCGCCACGTTGAGGCGGTGCTGAATGTACAGGCCGGTCTCCTCCAAGTTGAAAGGTACCAGGCGGCTGAGAACGGCGATGCGCTGGCGCAATTGCGAGAGGCTGGGCTGGGCGAGCTTTGCAGCCAGGGGAGGCTGTCCGGCTAAAATGATTTGCAGCAGCTTGGTATTGTGCGTTTCAAAATTGGAAAGCATGCGCACAGTTTCGAGCACGGAGTCGTCCAGATTTTGCGCTTCGTCCACCACCAGGACAAAGCGCTTGCCGGCCAGCAATTCTCCGAACAGAACTTCGTTCAACTTGCCGTGCATTTCGACCAGGCCCAGGCCCTTGGTATCTACGCCCAAGTCATGAAGGATGTATTCGAAGAACTCGCGCGAGGTGCATTGGGTCTGGAAGACCAGGACGCTGCGCGCGGTGTCGCGCAATTGTTCCAGAAGCTGGTAGAGCAGAGTGGTCTTGCCCATGCCGGGCTCGGCGATTAACGCGAAAAAGCCGCGATTGTCCTCGATGCCGAAGGACAGCGACTCCAGAGCCTCACTGTGAGTCCTGCTGGCGTAGAGGTACGCCGGATCTGGAGTCATTCCAAATGGCTGTTCGCGTAAACCGAAAAATTCCAGAAACATAGTCATCAGCGGGTACTTTTGCGGCCTGGCGGAAGAAAGGGTATCCGCGTGTTCTTCACCGGCGTTCAACGATTCCGTCAGTTCCTTTTCGGCCGTGAGCCAATCCTCCTGCTCGAAGCCAGCCAAACAGCCGCGTTGCACATAGATCTCGCGCGCTCGCCGCTCGATCTGCTCCCTGGTCGGCAATTTGTCGTTCGTGCCCGGCATGCCAGCGAGATCCCAATCCCCTTTCCTTGGAATCGATTCGCAACGTGGCGAACGGAAGCGGAACCGGATGCCGCTCCGCAAGGCTGCGGCAGTCGCCCCGGGGTTGCGGGACAGCGCATCCTCGACTGGAGGACTGTACGGCCGCTGCCTAATATACACGCGACACGGACCTGATGGTCAAGTTTCGCGGCCGGGAAACTTCGGGGCTGGAAGGGCTATTTTCAGCCCGCGCCGGTCGTCTACGCGCCGATCGCCTGCCTGCCAATCGCCTGCCTGCTAACCTCAGTCCGGGATCACGCGGGACTTCGCACAATTTGGATTCAGCCCCGGGAGTTCTTTGCTTGCTACGGGGTAGAGGTTGTGCAATCCTTCAGCGTAAAACCAAGGGGGAATCCCATGCATTTTTTGAAGCGCTGGTTTCATTTTCGTCAGATCGCCGAGCCGCTGATGATTTTGTTTCTCGCCGCGATTGCCGCGGCGGCGCAAATGGCGCCCACGCGCACATGGGAAGAACTAAAGCAGGAAACGCAACGGCGCGTGGACAAGAACCTGGGACCGGTGGGCGGGCTGAAGTCCGAAGACGCGCGCGAAGCGCTCTCAAACATCCACAGTCTGGACCGCGACGAATGGGCGGCGGCTTGGAGCGCCATCGGCGATCGGTATGAAAATCGCGCGAAGAGCGAAGAGGCGGACAAGAACAACGACGCGGCGCGCGACGATTATTTCTGGGCCTTCCGCTATTACACCGTGGCCCGCTGGCCGGTGCCGAATTCCTCGGGCAAGCAAAAAGCCTATCTGAATGCGCTGGCCGCGTTTCGCAATTACGGGCGCTTCCTCGATCCGCCGGTCGAAATCCTTGCACATCCCGTTTGAGGGCAAGGAAATTCCCGGATATATCCGGCTGCCAAAAGTTTCCGGGCCGGCGCCGCTGGTTTTCATGATCAACGGAACCGACTCGCGCAAGGAAGATGAGGTGCAGGGACGCGATTCGCTCTTCCGCAGCGGCATCGGCATAGTGGCGGTCGATATGCCGGGCACGGGCGAGTCTCCGGTGAAAGCCGATGTGGGCTCGGAGCGGATCTTCTCGCGCGTGCTTGATTATCTGGCCACGCGGCCGGATGTGGACAGCAAGCGCATCGTGGTGTGGGGCGTGAGTTACGGCGGGCATTGGGCCGCGAACCTCGCGTATGTGGAGAAGGCCCGGCTGCGCGGCGCCGTCGTGCAGGGCGGGCCGATTCATGACTACTACACGGAAGAGTGGCAGAAAAAATCCCTGGGCACGCCGGAATATCTCTTCGATTTATTCGCGGCGCGCGCGGCGATTTACGGCGTTGAATCGCTGGACGAGTTTTATGCTTACGGCCCGCGACTGTCGCTGAAAACGCAGGGATTTCTAGGGAAGCCGTCGGCGCCAATGCTGGTGTTGAACGGGGAAAAAGACAGCCAGGTGCCCATCTCCGACCTTTATATGCTGATGCAGTCTGGGGGCTCGCCGAAATGGTCCTGGGTGAATCCGGATGGCGGACACACGGGGCGCTCGCAGGAGTGGCCGAATTCGAGGATCGCCGAAGAAGTGATCACGCCATGGATCAAGGCCCGGCTGGAAACCGCGAATGAGAAGAAGAGTATGTAGCGCCAACCTTCAGGGTGGCATTCCGAAAGCAAGCGAACATCCGCCGGAATTGGGCGCTATCTGAGCTGTTCCCGCGTGGAGTTAGAAAGATGTAACCTCGCGCCTGCGGGCGTCGTCCTAGCTTGCGACGAATCACGAAACGGGCCAAACAAAAATCTGAATATCAAAATGGCGGGTGAACGATGCGAAAAACAAGTTTGGCTGCTCTGTTTCTGGTGTGCGCGGCCCCATTCGCGGGGCTGGCGGCGGCGCCCGCGCCCGATGGCTCGGGCTATCACCAAATGAAAAAATTGACGCTGGGTGGCGAAGGCGGGTGGGATTATCTGTCCGCCGACCCCGTCTCGCACCGTCTGTTTATCTCGCGCGGCACGCACATCATGGTTGTGGACGCCGACGGCAATGTGGTCGGCGATATTCCCAACCTGCAAGGAACTCACGGCGCGCAGCTCGTGCCGGAAATTGGCCGCGGCTTTTCCAGCAACGGGCGCGCCAACTCGGTGACCATCTTCGACCTGAAGACTCTGGCGCCGATAACGGAAGTGAAACTGCCGGCCGCGGATGGCCCGGACGGTTTCATGTACGATCCCGCATCGAAAAGCGTCTTCGTGTTCAACGCGCGCAGCCACGACGCGACCGCGGTGAATGCCTCCACCGGAGAAGTGGCCGGCACCGTGCCGCTGGCCGGCAAGCCGGAAGCGTCGCAGGCGGATGGCAAGGGCCATGCTTGGGTGAACATCGAAGACAAGGGTCAACTCCAGGAATTTGACACCAAGGAATTCAAGGTTCTGAATACGTGGACGCTGGCGACCTGCGAGGAACCCACTGGAATGGCCATTGACACGGCCCACAAGCGGCTGTTCATCGGCTGCCACAGCAAAGTGCTGCTGGTCGCGGACTATGAGGGCAAAGTCGTCGCCAGCTTCCCCATCGGGGAGGGGGTGGACGCGGCGAGATTCGATCCGGCGACCGGTTTTGTGTTTGCTTCTTGCGGGGACGGCACGATCACCGTGGCGCACGAGGATTCGCCGGACAAGTACACGGTGGTGGACACGATTTCAACGCAGCGCGGCGCGCGAACCATGGCGCTGGATACTTCAAGTCATCGCGTCTTCACCGTGACGTCGGATTTCGGTCCTCCGCCCGCCGCCACGCCCGAGAATCCGAAACCGCGGCCGTCGCAGATTCCAGGCACGTTTACCTTGTTGATTTACGGAAGGTAGGCTGTCGCAGAGAGCGACCGGCTTGCGTGAAGGACCGGCAAGATCGCGCTTGCCGGGTGTGGAGGCGCGGTCACTTCGCCGAATTGCCGGACCGCAGCGTTCTGCGAGCAGCCTCGCGACGGCGGGTATTCCGACTCGTGAAATGTTCCGATGAACCAGCGGCCGTTCTCTTTGGTTGCCATCACGATCATCAGACCCTTGCGCGGGAGAATTTCCGACCCATCCGCCGCCTTCGTTCCGGTAATAACCGTGTCGGCATCGACCGCGGCGAGTTCAGGAGTGAAGAAAACGGATGCTCCTCACGGTGTCGGTGCGCAGAGAGTCCTTCAGGTTGCCGCGAAAAAGCGCCGCGAACCACTTTTCGATGTCCGAGCGGCCGTGGCTGTGGCTTCCGCGCATGTTGGTGAAGTCCGCGTCCTCGGCAAACGTCATGGCCACGCCGTGCGCATCGTGGCGGCTGAAATTTTCGGAGAAATCGGCGCACACCTGTTTGATCGCTGAGGAGTCCGCTTCGGTGCCCTTCTCCTGGCTGCCGGCGCGCGGCGCAGCGGTCACAGTCAGGAGCGCCAGCGAAATCAGAGGGGCCGCGATGAGCCTGGGAAAATGCATGGTGTCCTCCGAACCGAAACAATATTCCTGGCGATATCGAGAAAGTTTGCGGCGCAATCATACGCCAGTTCGATCTTGTAGGACAGGCTTCAAAGGCTGCGGAAAAAGCACTCGATTTTGTCATTCCGTTCACGGAGAACGTTCTCGGTGAACGGAATGACAAACGTATGGGGCGACGTTTTCCGCAACCTGTGAAGCCCGTTTGGTTCTGGCGTTCGATGGGCTGGCGGAGTCAAAAGATGAGGGGCAGAAGCGCGTGCTAGCGTGCGCCCAAATATCGTTGACAAAACTTTTTTTGTGCAACAAGCTCAGCAGCAGACAAATAAATTTCATCCCACCTGAAGACGATTTACAGCAGGAGGCACGATATGACCGGAATCACACGGCGTGGATTCGTGAAGGGCGCGGCGCTCGCTCCTTTGGCTCTGACGCCGTTAAGCACCATGGCGCGGCAGGCGGCCACGCCGGATCGTTTCGATATCGTGGTGGCGGGCGCCGGGCATAACAGCCTGGTGACCGCGGCGTACCTGGCGAAAGCCGGCTTCCGCTGCGTGGTGCTCGAAGGCCGGCCCACCGTGGGCGGCGACGTCAAATCGGCGCAATTCACGCTGCGCGGCTTCATTCATGACACCTGTTCGTCCGCCCATAACGGCATCCAGGACAACCCGCTGATCCGTGACAAGGAAATCGATCTCGAGAATTATGGCCTCGAATATATTTTCCCCGATCCCGTCTTTCACATGCCTTTCCTCGACGGCGCGTACATCACGCAGTGGCGCGATGCGGAGCGCACCCGCGCGGAATTCGCCAAAATCAACAAGAAAGACGGCGACACCTACTGGCGCATGTGGAAAGAGTCCGAAAACATCAAGCCGGAAACGGAATTCTGGAAGCGGCGCCTGGCGATGTCCTACTGGGACGTTCTCCGCATGAACTTCGAGGACGTGCATTGCCGCTCCTTCATGATGGCGTGCCCCTGGTCGCAACAACCGCCGCAATTTCCGATGACCGGGCGCGTGGCCTATTCCGCGTTCAACCAGCAGCGCCACAGCCGGCCGCTTCCGAAAGGCGGCTCGGGAAAACTGACGGAAGCTCTGGCGCGATTCATCGAAGCGCATGACGGCGTGATTTTAACCAACAAGCCGGTCGCGCGCCTGATCATCGAAAACGGCAAGTGCACCGGCGTTGAATGCCTGGACGGCAGCGCGTTCCACGCCGACAAGGCTGTGCTCTCGACCATTCACATCAAGCATCTGGTGGATATGGCGCCGAAGGATTTGTGGGGCACGGATTTTGTCGACGGCGTGGAAACCTGGCAGCCGGAATTCCAGATGATGAGCACCAACTACGCGACGAGCGAGCCCATCAAGTATCCCACCGCGGACGGCCCGCTGATGCCCGTGCATTCGGAATTGCTGGTCAATCCCGAGCGCGCGCTGCGTTTCGCCTACGACTACACGGCGGGAATCGTGAATCTGGAAGATCCTCCAGTGCACATCATCCAGACTTCCGTCGTGGATCCCACGCGCGCCCCGGCCGGCATGCACACGATCAAGGTGGTCGGATACCATCCCTACGATCTGAAGGAAGGTCCGCACCACTGGGACAACATCAAAGAGGAAGTCGCCGACGCGACCTTGAAATTCATCCAGCGCTATTCGCCGAATCTGACCAATGACAAGATCCTCGAGCGCGTTACGCATAGCCCGCTCGATCTGGAGCGCATGAATCCGCACAACTGGCACGGCAGTTGCCATGCCGGAGGTTCCGGTCCTTCGCAATCGGGCGCCATGCGGCCGATGCCCGGCTGGGCAGGATATCGAATGCCAATTCCGGGGCTGTATCAAACGGGTGGGACGACCGCTCCCGGTGGCTCCGTAACGGGCCAGCCCGGACGCAACGCCGCCATGGTGATGCTCAAGGACCTGGGCACCAGTTTGGAGGAAGTCGTGGGCAAGAAAGATGGCAAGACGTCTTAACAGAGCGCGGTGCGGGACAAGTTTCTTTTTCGCTGAACTCGCCAGGCTTACCCAGGAGGTGGGCATTTGAAAGCGATCGCGAGATTCACAGTTGTAGCGTTGAACGCAGTTCTATTCACGGCGCTCTTTTGCGCGGCGTCAGATGCCCGGGCACAGCAGGCAGCCGCAGCTCCGGAAGTGAAACAGGAAGTTCCCGACAATCCGACCGAGCACACGCCGCCCGAGCAGCCGATTCCCTATAGCCACAAGACTCACCTGGCGCTCGGCCTGCCGTGTTCGACGTGCCACACGAATCCGGCTCCGGGAATCATGATGACGTTTCCGGCCACCAGCACCTGCATGTCGTGTCACGTTTCCATCGCCACGAACAAGCCGGCCATCCAGAAACTCGCGGCCTACGCAAAATCGAAGCAGCCGATTCCCTGGGTGCGCGTCTACAAAGTTCTTCCCGGCGTCACCTGGACGCATCGCAAACATCTCGAGGCCGGAATGAAATGCCAGATGTGCCACGGACAGGTCGCGCAGATGGATCGAATGTCCGAAGCGACCAGCGTGACGACCATGGGCGTATGTCTCGCGTGCCACATGGCTCACAATGCGCCCACGGTTTGTTCCACCTGTCATCAATGGCCGCCCGCGAATTGAGATTGGCGATTGCAAATTTTTTAGGAGGTCGCGTGAAACCATCTCGATTGGTGGCCGGACTGATCCTTGCGATGGCAACCAGCGTAGCCGCCGGACGCGCGCTCAGGGGTCGGCTCGCGCAAACGCCCGCCCGCAGCGCAGCAGAGACTTCGCAATCATCCGCGACCGCGTTTCCAAAGGATGTTTATCCGCAAACGGGCAACCGGCTGCCGGCGATCAGCAGGGATTTGCTCGACGACGCAGGCAAGAAACAATTCGACGTCCGAGGGACAGCGGACTTTTTCGGGCCCGGCGCAATTCGGCTTTATAGCCCGACCGTCGCGGAAGACATGGACCATGTCAATGACTTCCTGCGATATAAATCGGGGCTCGACCCTCGAATCGTGCAGCTCGCGATTCTGGTTACGGCGCGCGAATTCGACTGCGAATATGTTTGGACCGCGCATGAACCGCAAGGATTGAAGGCCGGGTTGCAGCCGGAGGTAATCGACGTCGTCCGATATGGAAAGCCGACCACGGGGCTTGCGGAAAAAGACGCGGTGATTATCGACCTGGCCCGGGAGACGATCGGCAAACACCATGCCAGCTCTGCTACCGCCGCGCGTGCGCTGAACTTGTACGGCAAGCAGCAACTCGTGGATATCGTTTCGCTGATGGGAGATTACGCTTCGACCTCAATCCTGCTGAACGCCTTCGACCAGCACGTCCGGCCAAAGGACAAGCCGCTATTGCCGATGCCTTAAGTAGGACAGGCTTCAGCCTGCCGCTTTTCTTCAGCGCCAGGCAGAATCTAAGCCAAAAAGCGTGAAGTCCGTCCTCCAAGCCTCCGACACGTGAATCGTTCAGTTCGCCTCAGCGTAAAACCGCTCCACCGCGTCCGCAACCCAACCCGGATTCTCCCAGGTCGGATATTTCGCTCGAAATTCCACCGACAGCAACTTAGCCGTCTCATCCGCGGACTTCCCCTGCGCCTTGAGTTCCACCACGCGCGCCTGGAGCGACTTGAGGTAGGTACGCTCCGCGCTGATGAGCGAAGCGTCTCCGACCTCCCCGTGCCCAGGGACGACGGTGCGCGGCCGGATTTCGTCCAGCTGATCCAGAATCGACAGCCAATTTTTCCCGCTGGCGTCCGCATCCGGAAAAATCGGGAAAAACCGGTTGATCACCGCGTCGCCCGTGAACAGCACTCCGTCCTGCTCCACGTAAACGAAGTTGTCGCCCTTGGTATGCGCGGGCCCCAGCCAGAACAGGCGCACGGTGATTCCGCCAAGGTCGATTTTCGCTTCCCTGTCGAAAACAATATCGGGCGGACGGGGCTTGACGTCCTGCAGCAGCGCTTTCATTTCCGGGGTGCGCTTGCTGAAATTGCGGATGAACTCCGGCTGCTTGCGATCCAGCTCTTCCTGCTGGGCCGCGGGACGAATCACGATGGTGTTAGCGGGAAAGGCCTGCCCGCCGGTGACGTGCTCGGGATGGAAATGAGTGGTGGTGAAATAGAGCGCGGTATTCTTGTTTACCTTGTTCAGTTCGCGGAGAACGGTCTCGCCATTCTTAGGACCCATTCCGGCGTCAACGATCAGCGTGGCGCGGCTTCCGACGATGATGCCAATGTTGGGCACAAGATTCACGCGCCCATCCGGGATGACGTAGACGTGTTCGGAGACCTTGATGGTCTTGTTTTCCTGCACCAGCGGCACGGGCTGACTTTGATTGTGGCCCATGGGAGCCGTTTCCTGCATGTCGTTGGGAGCGGCGGCCGTGGTCGCGCTCAAAATTCCCAGCAGGAGGATGAGGAGCGCCGTGAATCTATCGCGATTCCGGAATGAGAACATGATCGCGTTCTCCTTCAACTGAATTGGCCGCAACAGGAAGAACAGGTGACGCGTAGGGTGAATGCTATGGCTGCCAGTCCCGAGTGTCAATCGATTTGAGTTCGCGGCGAAAACACAGCACTGCCAGCCGCGGATAACTCAGGGAAGGCTTCCCATTAATTTGGTTCAATTGAAATGGGCTTGAGTGTATAAGGGTGCCCACCAGGGAGGTGCGTATGAGACGACTCCTCGCAAGTTGTTTCCTTGTCGGAGCGATTTATTGCGCAATTTGGACGGCAAACCAAGCTATCGCATTGGCGGCTGCCGCGAGCGGCGATGCCGAGGCCATGCAAGCTGACCACAATTTACAACTGGCGCTCAAGAATAAAGACGCCACGGCGGCGGGCGCGCTGCTTGACAAAGACTTCACCTGGACCAACGACGCCGGGCAGACACGGAAAAGCGCGCAATTTCTGCGCGAAGCCGCGGCGGGCGATGCCGATCGCAATTCAGACTACAGGGATCTGAAGTCCCGCGATTACGGACAACTCGCGATCGTTACCGGCACAGGAGTCCGCCAGGGAAGCACGGCCACGTTTTTTGCACGCATCTGGGTGAAGCGGCCGGCGGGCTGGCTGCTGCTCACGCATCAGGACACGCCAATCGTGGCCAAGGATTCGCCAACGCCAAAGGCACCTGCCGCCGGCAAGGCCGGCCCGGATTCGACAAATTGCGAAAACCCGTGCCGCACGCTTCCCTACAAACCGAAAACAGCGCAGCAAGCGGAAGTCGTCAGGGCCTATCAGGATGTGGAAACAGCGGTGACATCGCATGACGCAAAAACCTGGGCCGATCACGTGGCCGACGAGTTCGTGGGCATCGGCCGGCGCTACACGGGTTCGCCGGACACCAAGGCGGGGCGCGTGGGGCAAATCGGAGTCGTGTCCAATCACGTGGTCTTGCCCAGGATGCTCTGGGGCGAGGCGTTTGTCTTCGGCGACGCGGCCATCATCATCGCGGATCACCAGCCTGTGGGAGAGCCGCCCTACCATGTGATCCGCGTGTGGGTGAAGCGCGACGGCCGCTGGCAGCTCTTCCACCGGCAAGAGACCACCATTCAGAAAGCGGTAGCCTTGTAGGACAGGCTTTCAGCCTGTCTGCTTTTGAATTTTGCGGACGCAACACGTAGGAGGGATCAACCCTGTGCTACAAAATGCCACCCCAAACCACAGCAGCCGTCCCACCCTTCCGGAGGAAACCGCATGCACCACATTCTCGTCTACGGCGACTCGCTGACCTGGGGAATCATTCCAAACACGCGCAAAAGATTTCCGTTCGACGAACGCTGGGCGGGAATACTGGAAAACAAGCTGAACGACACCGGGCCGCGCGTGCGCGTGATCGAAAATTGTTTGAACGGCAGGCGCACCGTTTGGGAAGACCCTTTCAAGCCCGGGCGCAATGGCTTGTCGGGTCTGGCGCAATGCATGGAGATGAATTCCCCGCTGGCGCTCGTGATTCTCATGCTGGGAACGAATGATTTTCAGTTTTCTCACCCGTACAACAACGCGTGGTCGGCGGCGCAGGGGATCGCCGCGCTGGTCGATGAAATCAGGAAAGCGCCGATTGAGCCGGGGATGCCGGTGCCGCCGATCCTCGTGGTTTGTCCTCCGCCCGTCGGCGTTCCCCAGGGCGTGCTGGCCGCGAAATTTTCCGGCGCGGATAAAAAGTGCAGCGGCCTCTCCGGCGCGTACCGCGAAGTCTGCTCCGAACTGGGCTGCGATTTCTTTGACGCGGCAACCGCGACCTCCAGCAGCCGTGTGGATGGCATTCACCTAGATGCGGATCAGCATGCGGCGCTCGGACGCGCGCTGGCGGACATGGTGTCGCGGATTCTGGCGCAGTAGTCGAAGGCTTTGGTGGCAGAGACTTCACAGTAAGCGTCAGAGCAACGACATGGTTGACAGTCGCGGGTAGAGGTTGTGCGTGGCCCAGGCTGTAGGGGTGAGTTGGGCGAGACGATGGATGGGCGTGTCGGCGAGACCGGGGAGGAGCGCGGCCAAGTAATCGCGCACGGGGAGGTTGATGCGTCGGCAGGTTTCGACGACCGTGAGGATGGCGGCGACTTTGGGTCCGGCTTGCTGACTGCCGATGTGGATCCAGTTTTTACGACCGAGCGCCACGGGTCGCATAGAGTTTTCGGCGAGGTTGTTGCTGAGCTCGAGTTCCGGGTATTCCAGGAAGCGTGTGAGTTTCGGCCAAAGTGACAGGGTGTAGTTCGCGGCTTTAGCCAGGGCGCTGGCAGGCAATGACGTGGCACGTGCGGTGGTAACTGCGGCTTTGATCTCCTCGAGTAGCGCGGGAGCTTTCGTGCTGCGTAGGGTGTGGCGCGCGGCATGGTCCAGGTTCGCCATGCGCGCTTCGGCATCGATGGCAAACAACCTATCGATGAGCCTGACCATGCGCGCCGCCTCTGCATCTAGAGGATGCAACTTCATCGCTTCCACGAATTTTCGCCTGGCGTGCGACCAACAGCACGCGTGCACCATCTTCGGTCCGCCCACCGAATCGTAAACGGCATATCCATCGCTTTGCAAAAGACCATCGAAATTCCCGAGAAAATGTTTCGGGCCCTCGCGCCCACGCCCCATGCGGAAGTCGAATACCACCGCCCCATGCGGCTGCCCGTATTGCCATAGATACGCCAGATGGTTGCTGCCATTTCCATCGTGCATCTGCACGCCGACCGGCGTTTCATCGGCTTGCAGGTAACTTCCGCGAAGTAACTCCTGCCGCACCGCCTGGGCGAGAGGCACCAGCAATTCGCCCACCCGCATCACCCAGCCATCGAGCGTCTGGCGGCTCAGTTCCACGCCGCTGTCGCGCTCCAGCATCGCGCTTTGCCGGTACAACGGACAGTGATCCGCGTATTTGCCGACCACGGTGTCAATCACCACGCGGTTGCTCACTAAACCCTTCTCGATAATCCGTGGCGGCAGTGGCGCCGCCTGCACGCCACGCTCTTCGCAACTCTTGCAAGCGCGCTTCTCGCGCTGGGTCACCACCACGAAATACTTGGCCGGCTCGACATCCAACTGCTCGCTCTCTTCGTAGCCGATCACCGTGGTTTCACGGCCGCAACCGCCGCACACGCACTGCTCGGCCGTACAAGCGATCACCCGCTCGACCCGTGGCAGGTCCGCCGGCAGCGCTTGGCGGCCCGGATGTCGAGCAACCTTTTTCTCCACCGCTCGCGCAGGCAACGGTCCGCGCGCACTCTCCGCTTGCACCTCGGCGGTGCTCACTCCCGGTTCCCATTCCAGCAATTCCAACTGCTCGTTGCTCAGCTTCTCGCTGCCCGGACCATACTTCTGGATGCGCTGCAGCCGCAGGCGCTCTTCCAGGACCTGGATCTTTAGTTCCGCATATTGCAACTTGTTCTGATAAGTCTTTAGCGCCAGGAACTTCTCGCTCACCGTGGCAAACAACGCTTCGGGCAACTCGCTCTTTAATTGTTTGAGAAGTTCGTCGAAGGGAGGCTCGGAAGGGTTCGCACTCACGATAACTTACTAAATAACACGCTGATTACCACTCTGCAATCATATTCTCGCGGCTTACCGTAAAATTTCTGCAACAACTTTATGCCGCGGGTTCCCCAGCAGCTTCCCGCCGGTACCACCGCCGCCGTTTTGCCTGCCGCAGATCAATCCCGCCCAACAGCAGCGCCAACTCTTCGTGGCTCAGCTGCACCTTGCTCTGCTCGCCGCTAACCTCCGGCCAGCGAAATTTCCCCTTCTCCAATCTTTTCGCGCACACCCATAACCCACTTCCATCCCAGAACAGCAGCTTCACCCGATTGCGCTGCCCGTTGCAAAACAGAAATACATGACCACTCAACGGCTCGCTCTGCAAGCGGTCACGCACCAATCCAAACAATCCGTCGAATCCCTTGCGCATGTCCGTTGCTCCTACCGCCAGATACATCCGCGTCGCCGCTCCCAGTCCAAACACGGCTTACCCCTGTTCCAACACGGCCAGCAAGCGCTCCAGCGTCGCCGCATCAAACCCCGCAGAGACTTCCACTCGCCGCCCTCGCGCCAGGACCACTGCCAGCCTGCCGATGCTCCCCGTTCCCGCTAATTCCACCGCCACCAGCCTGCCGCTCGTCGCCTCTGTCTCGGCAGGCACTTGGAGTGCTCCCCGTCGATGGCCGACGAACCTGCCCCGCTGCGGTCGCCGTCTCTTCCGCCAGAAATCCAGCGTCGCCACCGCTACCTCATGCTTCTGGCAAAATTCCCGCCGCCGCATCCCGCTGGACTCAAACGCGTCCAACAGCTGCTCTACCTCGCCCCGCCTCCGTCGTTGCTGAACTCTCCCATTCCCTTGTTTTTCTCTCATCCCTCCACTTCAGCACGACTCGTTCCCGGAAAATAGGTGCGTTCCTCTGACGCATACACTTCACAAGCTGGGGAAAAAGCCACCCGCACTTTTGTCGTTCCGTTCACGAGGCGATCGAGGAACGCTCGCGTCGCGAAGAGTGGAAGTAGGACGCGTTTGCGAAGGCTGCGCTGTCGTGAGGTGAGTAGCACAGACTTCAGTCTGTGGGGTTGCGCTGCGTTTCTACGGACTTTTGAGTTTTCTTTTCACACGCATAGGCCGAGGAAGAGTCCTCGCTCCTTTTGATTGTATGACAAGGTGAGCTATTTTTCCCGCAGTTAGGACATCGATCCCGGCACGCTGCAGCCATTCCCGGATCATTTACGGATATCCACCGACTGAAGTCTGTGCTACTGGTTGGTAATCAATGGATTTGCGGCCAGCGGCTGCGGCTTCAGGATTTCGTCGATCAGAAATAAATCCGTGAGGAGCGCCCGCAGATGGATCGAAGCGTTGAGATTGTCGACCAACTGCGAGCTAATTGTGGGCTGCGCGAGGACCAGGTTAATCGCGGCAAGTGAATTTCTGGCGTCATTTTCCAGCACGGACAGAAATGCGAGGTAGCGTTCGGCGGGCTGAAAATTTCCCTGCCGCGCCGCTTCCGCGTAAGATTCCGCCAGGCCCGAGAGCGCATCGACGGCCCGATTCAGAAACTCGCGCACTTGCGAGCTGGATTGACTGTTTTCTTTCCCGGAAAGCCCCTGGCCGGCGTATGCCAGCATGAACTCGTAACATTCCTCGACGGCGTTGCAGCGGGCGCTGACGTCTTCGCGTCCCATCTAGGCGGGGGCTTTCTTGGATTCCGTCCGCGTCGTGGCGGGAACCGGTTCGGCTACGGGCCAGCGGTTCGGATCGTGATGTTCCAGGTACTTTTCGCGGCTCATCCAGCCGAAGATCATCGACTTGGTGATGAAGAATTTTTCCGGGCGGACCGCCATGTAGATATGCACTGTGACCAACGCGACAAATCCGACACCCGCAAGCCCGTGCAGCACATACATCCAGCCCCAGGTCGTATCGCTGAAGAGATACGGATTGCGCGGGAAGAACGGCGTTCGCACGCGCTTCATCATGAAAAGGCCCGTCCCGATCACGGATAGCCCGGCCAGCATCACCACCAGGTGGTACAGCTTATTCTCCAGCGGATACTTGGCGAATTTTCGCGGTTCGGGAGCGGCTTGCCCCAGAGCGCGCTTGGTTCTCCGCCCCGCATCCTCGATATCTTCTCTGTCCGGCCAAATCGACCAGAAATCTTGACCCAGGAAGGCGTCAAAGATGTGATAGAGCACGGAGATCGAAAGCACGATTCCCGCGATCCAGTGGTAAGTGACCCATGGAAACTGCACGCCCACTTTGGGGAGAAACGCAGTGAAGAGCAGCGCGAGCATGGCCAGCGCCATGATGGCGTGAAACAACCGCGCGCTGAGATTGTGCCGGGGAACGCGCTCCGGAATCCGGCTGGCCATCGCGCCCGAAGGGGCAGCGGAGGCCACGGAATGCGCGGGCTTGGCCCAAATGCTCACGTAAAGAGCATGCGCGATCAGAAACAGCAATCCCCCGATTGCGGAAACCCACAGGAGGGTCCAGGAAATGTGCGTGGGCACCTGCTGTCCCCACGGATTTTGCGCCCATTGAATGAGGTTCAAGTTCCCTCCTACTGCGAGTGGTACGGCCAATCTCGGACCGATAGCTTCGTGGATCGCAGGCGCGCTGCGGCCTGGATCAACCCGCGAAACCCACACAGGCTGAAGCCCGCGCTACTCGGATCTACGCCGCCGTGCCACGAATCGCGCGCTTCACCAGGTTTCGAAGCAGCGGCACCTTGTAGCCGTTGTATTGCAGCGGCTGCGCTCCTTGAATCGCGAGTTGCCCGGCCATCTCCGCCGTCTCCTCGTTGCGCGGTTTGCCCACCACCGCGGCTTCGACCGCGCTTAAGCGGACGGGATGCGCGGCCACGCCGTTGGCGGCCAGGCGGATTCGCTGGATGGTGTTTCCGGACATCACCATGGCCGAAGCCACATTCACTAGAGCGAAATCCCACACCGCGCGGTCGCGAACCTTTTCGAAATAGAATTGCGCGCCCGCCCAGGCGGATGGAATTCGAATGGCGGTGAGCAGGTCGCCGGGTTGCAGAATCGTCATGCGGGTAATGTCGATCCCGGGGCCGATGAAATATTTTTCGGCGTCGACCACGCGCTCGCCCTTGGGCGTTCGAATCACGAACTTGGCATCGAGAGCGACCAGCGCAGGCGCGGTGTCGGAAGGATTGACGGCCACGCAGCGGTCAGCGCCCAGGATGGCATGCTCGCGATTCAGGCCCGTCGGCGTATCGGCATAGCAAATGTTGCCGCCGGCTCGATAACACGGCCAGCCGCCTCGGTAATACCAGCAACGGGCATCCTGAGAAACATTGCCGCCGATAGTTCCCTGATTCCGAATCTGCGGAGACGCAGCCGCTTCCGCCGCACTGGGCAAAATGCCGAATTTCTCGCGAATCAGCGGGTGATGAACCACTTCGGTGAGCGTGGTCATCGCACCAATTTCGACGCCGTCGCCATTCGGGCGCACGCCGCGCAACTCTCGCACCTGGCTCAGATCGATAACCACTTCGGGGCGCTTGATGCGATCCTTGAACCAGTCAAAGCTGTCCAGGCCGCCGGCCAGCACCCAGGCTTTTGCGCCGTGGCGGGCCTGCAAAGCGAGCGCGTCGTCAACTGACGTGGGCTGGAAGAGTTCGAACGCCGGCATTACGTCATGAATCACAGCCATTTTTCGTTCTCCTCGCTTGTCGAGCACGGTCTGGCACGCTCTCCGTACACGCTTAGATGTTGGACCGCAGCGGTCCTGAACCGGCCTGCCCGCTTCCAGAGAGGCCAGGATCACGTCCGCGGTGACCGGCGCGCGGCGGAAAATCTCGTCGCCAAGCGCGTCCGAAATCGCATTCAGGATGGCCGCGCATCCGCCACCCACCGGCGGCTCGCCGATGCCGCGCGCGCCGATCGGCGTCTCTGGATCGGGAATGTCGACCGCCGCCCAATCCATCTTGTCCGGGACATCCAGAATCGTCGGGGGTTTGGTGTGGTGGAACCGCTTGCGATACGGCCAAGCCGTATTGCTGGTCGTAGACCCACTTCTGGCCGATGGCGTGACCGATGCCCAGGATCGACCGGCCGAGAATCTGGCCGCCGAGCGCGCGCGGATGGAGCACCGTGCCGACGTCGGCATCGGCGAGATAATCCACGATATGGTACTGGCCGGTTTCGACATCGACTTCCACCTCGGCAAAGCCGGCCACGAAAGAAAATGTGTTGCCGTCGTGCGGATATTTATCCTTGGCAACCGCCATCAGTCCCTGGCCCGGCGAGGGCCGTGGCGGACGCCACCGTGAACTTATTGATGTCCGGGGGCAGTTCGTGACCGTCGTAAGTGCCGCCGAGCTGAATCGCGCGCTGCGCCGCCTGCGCCAGGGTCATGCCGGCGCCGCCGCCCTTTCGGAACACGCGCTCGTTGGCGACCACGTAATCCTCGGGCTTGCCGCCCAGGTCCTTGGCCGCGATCTGCTGCAGCTTCATGATGGCGTCGCTCGCCACGGCGTGGGCGGCGCGCGTCATGGCGTGCGTCGTCTGGCTTCCGCCCGAGGGGCAGGTCCACGGAAGATTCTTCGAGGTATTGCCCCAGGTGATATCGCACTTTTCCCAGGGCACGCCGAGAATTTCGGCAACGACGCGCTGCACGTCGGTCCACGATTCCGTGCCCAGATTGCCGATGCCGGACTGGATGTAGACGCGGCCGTCGGGTTTGATCACGAACAGGCCGTCAAATCCCGTCGAGCCGCCGGAGTAGCAACTGATCGCCACGCCGACGCCGCGCACCTTCGAGCCGTTGCGCTTGCCGGTGTTGCGCTTTCCGTTCGTTCCATTTGAACTGTTCGGCGCCGCGGTCCAGCGCCTCCTTGATGAACGCGCTGGTGGCATATTGCTGCTTGCCGGCCACGAGCGGCCCGAACGGAGCCTTGCCTTCCGGGCGCGTTGATTCGGCGGATCGCCACCTGATCGACACCCAGCTTTCGCGCGGCCTTCGCCAGGACCGGCTCCATGATGGCGATGCCCTGCATGCCGCCGGGCGAGCTCTGCGCAGCTGCGCGGCGGCGTGTTGGTCAGGACCGTCACGCGCGCCAGCGCATGGCTTGCGGCTGGTACAGCAGCGAGACGATGCGGCCCGAAGAAATGGCATCGCCCACCATGTCGTACGGGCCGTTGTCGCAGATGACGTACATATCGAGCGCCGTGATGCGGCCGTCCTTCGCGAATCCGACCTTCATGCGGCCGTGCAGGCTGGGGCGGCCGCGGCCGATGTAGTGCTCTTCCTCGCGGGTGATGCGCATCATGACCGGAGCGCCGGTCTTCTTCGCCAGGAGCGCGGGAATTACCAGCGAGATGTCGCCGGTAATCTTGCTGCCGAAACCGCCGCCCGTATACTCGCTGATGAACACCACGTTGCTGACGTCGATGCCCAGCCAGCGCGCGATTGCCGGAACGGTTTGCGCGGTGCTCTGCGTGCCGGTGTGCACGTAGACCTTGCCGTTCTGCCAGTACGCCATCGCGATGCGGGTTTCCAGGCACTGATGGCTGGTGTTGGGCGTGACGAACGTTTCGTCCAGGACCAGCGCCGCATTCTTCAGACCCCCGTCGACGTCGCCGACATGCCACTCCTCGGTCGGTTTGCCCATCGGCAAACGGCCTTGCGCCGCTTCCTCAAAATCCTCGCGGGTCCACTTCACGGTCTGGAGTTCGGGTGGCGTGACGGTCGGTTTTTCTCCGGGCTTCGGCGGCGGGGGCGGCACACGCACCCACACGTTTCCGTCCGTTCTGGCGTTGGGGCCGCCGGGACGCAAACTGGCCAGAGGATCGACCACAAACGGCAAAGGCTCGAGATTGATTTTGATTTTTTCGATGGCTTCGGCGGCGGTGAGCTCATCGATCGCAGCCACAGCCAGAATCGGCTGCCCTTGAAACAACGGCTCATTGGTCAGCGCCTGGTAACCCCTGGGATTTGCCAGGATGACCGTGCCGTTATCGTTGATGCTGTTGGCCGGGGCGGGAAGTTCGTCGGCCGTGAGGATGGCTTTGACTCCGGGCATGGCCAGGGCCGCGCTCGCGTCGATACTGCGGACGCGCGCGTGCGGCATCGGGCTCAACGCCAGCTTGCAGAAGAGCATGCCATCGGCGCGATAATCCTCGGCGTATTTGGCCTGGCCGGTGACTTTGGCGTGCAGGTCGCCCGTCGTGTAGTTCTTGCCGATTAATTTGTACTTGGCGCTGGGGGGCGTTACGTTTGGCATGGTTACGCCTTCCTCAGATTCTCGGCGCCGCGCATCATGGCGGTGAGAATCTTGTCGTAGTCCTGGCAGCGGCAGAGATTGCCGGAAATACCGTGCGCGAGTTCCGCGCGCGTGGGGCTGGGATTGGTCTTCAGAAATCCGACGGTGGCCATCATGAAACCGGACATGCAGAAGGCGCACTGAAAACCCTGTTCGTCGATCACGCCTTGCTGCACGGGATGCAGCGTGCCGTCGGGTTTGGCCAGGCCCTCGACAGTCTGAATTTTTTTATCGCGCACGGTATGCGTGAACACTGAGCAGGAGTAATACGGAACGTCGTCAATCAGCACAGTGCATGCGCCGCACTCGGCCTGGTCGCAGCCGATCTTCGTGCCCGTAAGGCCAAGTTTGTAGCGCAGGGTCATCACCAGAGTTTCCTGCTTCATGACGTCCACGCGGCGCTGCTGTCCGTTAACGTTCAGCGTGATCAGCCGGTCGACCGCGCCGGGCGCCGAGGCCTGCGCCCACACCTTGGATACGCGGAACAAATAGCTGGTGGAGGACACCACGCCCGTAGCAATGACGCTCTTGATGACGTCGCGCCTGGAAATTTTGTTGGAAGCAGAACAGCCGGGGTCCGTTAGTTCGTGGTCAGCCATCGGAACTCCCTTGAGAAAGGATTTGCATGGGTATACTCCGGCAGGCAAGTGGCTGTCAACGACATAAATAATCTGGACTTATCGGGGGCCGGGCGGAAGCGTAAGTAACTGCACAGGGGCTCCTGAGTGTACGGGTTTCGCAGTCGCGGCGCATCCATGTGCCGGCTGAGCGATCTCCAAACCGCACGGGCAGGAGTGCGCGATTATGTAGTTGACACAAGGTCGCTTCCGTCTAACGCGCGGCCTGAGAATTTTGTGGGAGAGGCAGGCTTTCGCCTGTTTGCCTTTGCCGGTATCGATTGAAATCTAAACTAAACAGGGTGAAAGCCTGTTCTATCGTGGGCTAATTCATTGCTACTCGAATGTAGCCGCGGAGTTGCAGTGTGGTGATGGTGGTCATGGCCCACTGGTCGACCTGAATGTCGGGCTGGATTGTTGCTACGTCGATTTTTCTGGCTATTACGCCCTGGCCGCAGACGCGGAAGTCGATGCCGGCCTGTTTCATGCTGTGGATCAAGGCAATGTTGGGATTGTCGTGCCCGTCCTTAACGGCGCGGTAGGCGGCGTTGTTCAGGGCAATCTCCGTGCCCTGTTGATGAAATACCACCACAAATTTCCGGTGATCGGCCGGGACGCCGCCCTTGGCGAGCGTATTGAAATAGCGTGAAATGGTGACCAGGCCGGGATTCACGTCATCGACCTTCGGGGCCGCTTTGCCGATATCAAACACGATCTTGTACGTCAAACTCGGATCGGGCATTTCGTGTTCGTTCGGGAAATCGGTGGCCGCGTCGACGCTCGGTATGGGCAAAGCTGGCGCCGATTGCGCGCGGAGGACTGCCGGTTGCGCAATTAGAATTGCGAAGGCTGCTACCGCTCCAAGCCAGAAGGTCTTCATTTCGTTCTCCGTGAATTGAGACGTTCGTCTGAACCGCGTTCGATTGGCGGTATTCTACACCTCGTGGGGCTATCACGGCGATTAGTTTTCGAGCGGCGGGTGCCGAGGCTCGTGTCGGATAGGCTTCAGCATGTCGGGTTTAGATTCGAGCTTGCCAATAATCTAAACCTGACAGGCTGAAAGCCTGTCCTACTTTTGCTCCTTACAGCTTTGCCGCGGCTCCGCCGTCGAGGTTCATGATTTCCGCTGTGATGAATCGCGACTCGTCGGACGCCAGGAACAGCATGGCGTTGGCTGCGTCTTCCGCGTAGCCCGGACCTTTCAACAACTGCCAGACCTCAAAGTGGCGGGCGAAGACGTGTTCACCGGCTGAGGTGGTAAGGCGACGCGTGAGAATCTGTCCGGGGCGTATGCAGTTGGCTCGGATCTTGTGCGGACCGCCAAGGCTGGCGATGTAGCGAGTAAAAGCTTCTAGGCCGGCCTTCGCGGCAGTGTACGAGGCCGAGGGCATAGTGGGAAAGCGATCGAGCACAGCTGGAGTCACGCCCGAAACCGCGGCTAAAGAAGATACATTGACGATGGCTCCGCCTCCGGCCTTGATCAGGTGCGGCCAGGCGGCGCGGCAGGTGAAAAAACATGCGGTCAGGTTCACTCGCAGAACGCGCTCCCATGTTTCATCCGATTCGTCGGGAAACATTTCGCGGGCGCCGCCGCCGGCGTTGTTGATGAGCACGTCCAGGCCGCCATAAGCGGCCACGGTTTGCGCGACCGCCTTTTCAACCGCCGCGCGGTCGGTGACATCGCAGGGAAAAAAAGTAATATCGCCGCCTTCGGCGCGGATCGCGTCCCGGACTAGGTAACCCTCCGTTTCACGACGAGCCAGAATGGCTACCTTCGCTCCTTCTTGTATGAAGCGGCGCGCGGTGGCTTCGCCGATTCCGCTGTTGCCTCCGGTGATTAGGGCTACTTTGCCTTGCAGGCGACCTGGCATGGCGTGTTTCTCCTTGGTTGAGTAGCACAGCCATTCCCGGCTGCGCCATTTTATGCGTCGCAGGCTGCGAATCGTCCGATCCGGCCGCGATCGCGACGACCGCACAGACAAGATTGCCTGTCGCGCTGCAAATCGCAGGGCATCAATCTGCGGGTTGCGAAAGCAACACTGGACGAGCCGCCAGTTTCCATATGCCGCCCAGTGCCGTGCTCCCGGTCATATTGTTGACGGCATCCAGGATCTCTCCGCAGCGAGTTTCCGGAAGCACTCGCGACGCGAGCGAGCGGAATTTGGCGGATAACTCCTCCCAGCTAAGCGGGTTTTCCGGGTCGCCTTTCGGGAAACGAACGTATTTCTCGAATCGCTTGCCATTGGTGAGCTGTACGGCGACCGCGGCGGGCCACTCCGACCGGAAAGTTTTCTTCGATGCGGACATCTTTTTGCAGCAGCACTTTGGCCATCAGGCGTTTGATTTGCGGCGACTGCAAATTTTCGGCGGCAAATTGATTGAGTCCGGCCGCGCGATTGGCGAGCGCCACGGCCGCGCCGTAGGGCATGGAGAACTGCGCGTCCACAATGTTTGCCGGCGAGTATTTTCGCACCGCCGGCTGGCAAACCAGCGGCCATCCTGCTTCGAGGACGGCGACTTCAATATGTTCGATTTGATCCGGGGCAATATCGTGCGCGACGGCCAGCTCGATCAGGCCGTCGATGGGAGCCTGCATGTAGCGGCAGCAGGCATGGGGCTTAACGCTGGTGCGCAGGATTTCAAAATCTTTCCCCAGATTCCGCGTAACCAGCTCGGGCCTCGCGTCCCGCGAATACGCGGACAAAAAACCGTCGCGGCCTTCGAGGATTGTCGCGGGGCCGCGAAAACCTTCGGCGGCAAGCCTAGCGGCCAGGATTCCATTTTGCGCGGCGAGGCCGGGATGCAGCCGCTTGGTCCATGTGCCATCCGCCAGGAATTCGAGCGAACCGGCGGCCATGCTGCCAGCGATGCCCATGGCGGACAGCATCTGCTCTTCGCCAAGCCGCAGAAGCTTGGCCGCGGTCACGGCCGCGCCGAATACGCCGCAGGTGGAGGTGGGATGAAATCCCAATTCGTAATGCGATTTCGGCTGCAGCGCGATGGCCAGACGAGTGGCGACTTCGTATCCGGCGACGGTTGCGGCCACGAATCGGTCGAAATCAATCCCGGGATCCGATTCGCTCAGCGCGATGGCTGTTGAAAACATCACCACGCCCGGATGGATGGACCCGGCCTGATGCGTATCGTCCAGTTCAATGCTGTGAGCCGAGGTACCATTTGCCAGGGCTGCATACTCCGGCGAGACTTTCGATGCAGTGCCGATCACTGTGCAGGGACCCGGGGACACCGAACGAGCCAGCATGCGGTAAATCGGCTGGGAAGAATCCGTGAGCGAGCCGGCGATGGCCACGCCGAGATAATCAAGCAGCAGATATCTGGTGCGCTCGACGACTTCGCGGCTCAAATCTTCGAATCTGAGCGCGTGAACATAGGAGACGAGTGCTCGCGTTGTGGCTGACACAATTACTCCAATTTCTCAGCCCGCAGAGGCGGGCCTTCGGTCAAGGCGTGATTCACGTTTCAATGCCCTCGCCGGCCGTTCGTTAAGATACTCCAGAAATTCGTTTCTTCTATCCGGCCGTCTCGCACGAATTGAATTTAAGCCATTGCGTATCCTTCGGGACAGAGTTTACGCTAGCGCTCGCTCCGGGACGAGGGTCTTCCATTGGATCATACCGATAGCTTCATCGATGAATCGCACGCGGAATTAAAATCGGCGGTGCGCGAATTATGCCGGGACTATCCGGATAAATATTGGCGCGAGCTGGATGAAAAACGCGCCTATCCGGAAGCTTTCGTTCAGGCGCTGACCGCGGCCGGGTACATGGCCACTCTGATTCCCGAAGAGTATGGCGGCGCGGGACTAGGCGTCACCGAAGCCTCCGTGATCCTCGAAGAGATCCATCACTCGGGGGGAAACGCGGCAGCGTGCCACGCGCAGATGTACATCATGGGCACGCTTTTGCGCCACGGATCGGAAGCCCATAAGCGGCAGTATCTGCCCAGGATCGCGGATGGCTCGCTGCGGCTGCAGGCATTTGGAGTGAGCGAGCCGAATACCGGGACCGACACCACGCAGCTGAAAACCATGGCCGTGAAACACGGCGATCGTTACGTGATCAACGGGCAAAAGATTTGGATTTCGCGCGCGGAACATTCCGACTTGATGCTGCTGCTGGCCCGCACGACGCCCGCAGATCAGGTGAAAAAAAGGACCGAGGGCCTTTCCACCATTTTGGTCGATCTGCGCCAGGCCGTGGGTCACGGGCTGCGGATTCGCCCGATTCGCACCATGATGAACCACGCGACCACGGAATTGTTTTTTGATAACCTGGAAGTCCCCGTGGAAAATCTGGTGGGCGAGGAAGGTCAGGGCTTCCGCTATTTGCTGGACAGTTTGAATGCCGAGCGGATTCTGATCGCGTCGGAATGCATCGGAGACGCGCGCTGGTTTTTGGAGCACACCTGCCGTTACGCCAACGAGCGTGTGGTTTTCGGCAGGCCCATCGGGAAAAATCAGGGCATTCAATTTCCGATCGCGCGCGGATACGCCAATCTGCAAGCGGCGCGCTTGATGGTTGGGCGCGCGTCCAGCTTGTTTGACGGGGGCAAGGCTTGCGGCCCGGAAGCGAACATGGCCAAGCTGCTGGCGGCGGACGTTTCCTGGGAGCTGGCGAATGTCGCGGTGCAGACCTACGGCGGGTTCGGCTTTGCCGAAGAATACGACATCGAGCGCAAATTCCGCGAGACGCGGCTATATCAAGTGGCGCCCATTTCCACGAACCTGATTCTGAGTTATTTGGCGGAACACGTTCTGGGTCTGCCCAGGTCCTATTGATGCTGCCGCTCGAGGGGATCACCGTGGTGTCCTTGGAGCAGGCTGTTGCCGCGCCGTTTGCCACGCGGCAACTGGCGGATTTGGGCGCGCGAGTCATCAAGATCGAACGACCCGAGGTTGGAGACTTTGCGCGCGGCTACGACGCGGCGGTGCGCGGACTGTCCAGCCACTTTGTGTGGCTCAACCGGTCCAAGGAATCCTTGACGCTGGATTTGAAACAGCCGGAAGCGAAACTGGTGCTGCAGCGACTGATCGAGAGGGCCGACGTTTTTCTGCAGAATCTGGCGCCGGGGGCAACCGAGCGGCTGGGCCTCGTCACCGCGGAGTTGCGCAAAAAATATCCGCGGCTGATCGTGTGCGATCTTTCCGGCTACGGGTCGTCGGGACCTTACCGCGACAAGAAGGCGTACGACATGTTGATCCAGGCGGAGGCGGGCTTGATTTCGATTACCGGGACGCCGGAAACTCCCTGCAAGGTAGGCATTTCCGTTGCCGATATCGCGTGTGGAATGTACGCCTACTCCGGCATTTTGACGGCGCTGCTGGTACGGGCGAAGACGGGCGAAGGGGTGGCGCTGGAAACTTCGCTATTGGACTCGCTGGGGGAATGGATGAGCTATGCAGCGTACTACACTTTTAGCGGAGCGGCGCCGCCGCGCTCAGGCGCAAACCACGCCACCATCGCTCCATATGGGCCGGTAATGAGCGGCGACCACAAGGCGGTGTATCTCGGCCTGCAGAACGAACGCGAGTGGAAACGGTTTTGCGAAATGGTTTTGCAGAGACCGCAACTCGCCGCGGATCCGCGATTCGATTCCAACGCCAGGCGGGTTCAGAACCGGCCGCAACTCGACCAGGCGATGCGGGACGTTTTCCATAAATTGACCGCCGCGGAAATCATCGCGCGGCTCGAAGCAGCGCAAATTGCGAACGCCCGAATGAATACCATGCAGGAGTTTATGGAGCATCCGCAATTGAAAGCCCGGGGCCGCTGGGGCCAGGTCAATACAGCGGCCGGACCGCTACCCGCGCTTCTTCCGCCGGTGACCATGGAAAATGTGGAGACGGTGATGAACGAAGTGCCGTCCCTCGGGCAGCAAACCGATGCGATTTTGCAGGAATTAGGTTTCGATTCCGAAACCATTGCCGGCTGGCGGCGCAAAAAAATAATCTGATTTCCGGGAACCAATCGATGGCGAACGATGTCAAGGATTTTTCCACAGGTGAAGGAAGGCGATCATGGCGATTAAAGAGGGTTGGACCGGCCGCGTTTTTGAGGACTTCGAAGTGGGAGACATCTATCGCCACGGACTTGGGCGCACGGTTCTGGCGACGGACAATATCTGGTTTACGCTGCTGACCATGAACACCAATCCGATCCACTTCGATCACGCCTACGCGGCAAAAACGGAATACGGCCGCGCGCTCGTCGATTCCACTTTCACGCTTGCGGTGGTCACCGGCCAATCGGTTGCCGACATTTCGCAAAATGCCATGGCCAACCTGGGCTGGGACGAAGTGCGGCTCCCGAATCCGCTCTTCGACGGCGATACTCTCTACTCGCAAAGCGAGGTTCTGGAGAAACGCGAATCGAAATCGCGTCCGAACGTGGGAATCGTGCGCTTCAAATCCACGGGCTTCAAACAAGATGGGACCGTGGTCATCGAATTCAAGCGCACGGTCATGATTTACAAGCGCGGGCACGTTCCCAAGCGCATTGAAGCCCCGACAATCGAATCTCGCAAGGCATGACCGGAAGAGGGTTGATGACAGCAACGCGCGCGCACAGCGGTGTCTCCGAGCGATCCGTCGCTCTTCCGGCGGGGCTTGCGGCGGAGGGGATTCCGATCAGCCGCTGGTGGCGGCTCTTCGGCGGCGTGCTGATGACCCTGGCGCTGGGCACGCTGTATGCCTGGAGCGTGTTTGTCAAGCCTCTGGAGAACGAATTCGGCTGGAAGCGCGCGCAAACTTCGTCCGTATTTACGCTCGCCGTGGTCATGTTTGCGGCATCGCTGCTGCTGGCCGGAAAACTGCAAGACCGCTTCGGGCCGTTTTGGATCTCGTTGGCGGGCAGTGTGCTCGTCAGCCTTAGTTTTTTGCTTTTTGCTTACACCTATAGCTTGGCGTCGCTCTTTTTTTCTACGGCGTGCTGGGCGGCGCGGGGCTGGGATTTGGCTTTGGCACGGTCGTGCCGGTAATGGCCAAATGGTTTCCGGACCGGACGGGCCTGGCTATCGGCCTGGCGCTCGTTGGATTTGGCGGAGGTTCCGCCGTCTTCGGATCGTTTGCGAATCTGTTTCTGTTTCCTCGATTTGGTTGGCGCGCGTCGTGCATGGTCCTGAGCGCGATTTTTCTGGCGATGACCATGACGGCAGCCGTGCTGCTGAAAAATCCCCCGCCCATCGACCCGCCAAGCGCTCATGCCTCGGGTGTACTGGCTACGGTGTCGCGTCATCAATTCACTCCCGAAGAAATCCTGCGCACCCCGACGTTTTATCTGCTGTGGCTGGGTTTCGGACTTGGATCCACGGCGGGACTCATGGTCATCAGCCAGCTCATTCCCTTTGCCAATAATCAAGGAATGGCCAGCGCGACGCTCGCCACTCTGGGACTCGTCATCGGCGCGTCCGGCAATGTTTCCGGCCGGGTGCTGTCGGGCTGGCTCTCAGACATTTTAGGCCGGCTCAACACGCTGCGAGTGGTGTTGGCGATATCGGCAGTCGCCATGCCCGCGCTGTACTGGGTGGGCGCGCACCTGGCCGCGCTTTATGTACTGATCTTCGTGGTGTATTTCTGTTATGGGGCGCAGGCCTCGGTGATTCCCACGACGGTTTCCGATTTTTGGGGCACGCGGCATGCCGGCGCGAACTACGGAACGCTTTTTACGGCCTGGGGATTTTCAGGAATTCTCGGGCCGACGATTGGCGGCGTACTTTTTGACAGGTACCGCAATTACGGCGTGGCGTTTTATAGCGCGGCGGTACTGGCGGTGATTGCTCTGATTTGCGTGCTGGCTGCCCGGCGGCCGGATCCTGGCGATGCCGCATGATTATCGAATTTTCCCAGAAAATGGCGTCGACAAATAAATTTATTCAGCCCAGTTTCAGGCGGGGGTTAACATCATGGCGAAATCCAAGAAACCTGCCGGCCGTCGAGATTTTTTGAAAAGCGTGGTTGCCGGAGCGGCGACCCTGGCGACGCCGGCCGCGGCTTTACCGTCACCGCCGGCCGAATCGCAACTCCCGCTGCACGCCATGCCCTTGCTGCCGCCGGTCGTCGAATCCGATCCGCCCGCGGACGCCGAAGTGCTGACCCTGGACCGCTCCGGCTCCGACTTCATGGTCGACGTGATCAAATCGCTGGGCATCGAATACGTTTGCGCGGTTGCGGGTTCGAGTTTCCGCGCGCTGCACGAATCGGTGATCAACTACGGCGGCAACAGCAATCCGGAGTTCATCACCTGCTGCCATGAAGAGTCGTCGGTGGCCATGGCGCACGGCTACGCCAAGATCGAGGGCAAGCCGCTGTGCATTTTCGCGCACGGCACGGTCGGGCTTGCAGCACGCCGCGATGGCGCATCTACAACGCGTACTGCGATCGCGTGCCGGTTTACATCGTGATCGGCAACAACCTGGACGCCACGATGCGCGACGCCGCGTACGGCGAATGGCCGCATAGCGTGCAGGACGCCGCGGCCATGGTTCGCGATTACATGAAGTGGGACGACACGCCCATCTCGCTGCAGCATTTCGCCGAATCCGCGGTGCGCGCCTACAAGATCGCGATGACGCCGCCGATGGCGCCGGTGCTGCTGGTGGCCGATAGCGAACTGCAGGAAAACCCGATTCGCCGCGGACGCGGCGCTGCACATTCCGAAGCTGACGCTGGCCACGCCTCCGCAAGGCGATTCCGGCTCGGTGGCGGAGGCCGCGCGGCTGCTGGTGCAGGCCGAGAATCCGGTGATCGTTGTGGACCGCTACGCGCGGACGCAGGCGGGCATCGATCAGCTGGTCGAGCTGGCCGAAACGCTGCAGGCGCCGGTGATCGATCAGGCCGGACGGATGAATTTCCCCACGCGGCATCCGCTCAACCAATCGTCGCGCCGCGGCGCGGTGGTCGCCAATGCCGACGTGATCATGGGCCTCGAAGCCACGGACTTCTGGAGCGCGCTGAACACCATGCACGATCAGGTGCACCGCACTTCGCGTCCGATCATGAAGAGCGACGCGAAACTGATCAGCATCACCACGGGCGACCTCTACACCAAAGCCAACTACCAGGATTTTTACCGCTACGCCGGAGTCGATCTGGCCATGGCCGCCGATCCGGAAGCGACTTTGCCGTCGCTGATCGAGGAGACCAAGCGGCAGCTCACGGCGGATCGCAAGCGGGCCTTGCAGGATCGCGGGGCCAAGCTGGCGGCGGCGCACGATCAGGCGCTTGAGCAGGCGCGCACGCGACGCGACGTACGCCTGGGACGCCAGCCCGATCAGCACGGCGCGCGTGTGCGCCGAGCTGTGGGCACAGATCAAGGACGAAGACTGGTCGCTGGTTTCGATTCTCCGGCATTTCAGCTGGTGGCCGCTGCGGCTGTGGCCGTTCGATAAGCACTATCAGTACATCGGCACGCAGGGCGGCGGCGGGATCGGATACAACGCTCCCGCCTCCGTGGGCGCGGCGCTGGCCAACAAAAAACACGGCCGCTTTTCGGTCAGCATTCAGGACGATGGCGATCTGCTGTTTGCTCCCGCGGTACTGTGGACCGCGGCGCATCATCGCATTCCGCTTCTGAGCGTGATGCACAACAACCGCGCGTATCACGAAGAGCTGATGCACGTGCAGCGCATGGCCGACCGGCACAACCGCGGCATCGACCGCGCGCATATCGGCACGACGTTCGAAGACCCGAATATGGACTTCGCGAAGCTGGCGCAAAGCATGGGAGTCTACGCCGAGGGGCCGATCACCGATCCGAACGAACTGGCTCCGGCGCTCAAGCGCGCGATCGCGGTGGTCAAGCGCGGCGAACCCGCGCTGCTGGATGTGGTCACGCAGCCGCGGTAGGACGCGTCCTGGCGCAGGTGGAAATCAAGGTGCGGCAGGTCACGCAAGGTCGCGAAGGAGCGAAAAATGAAAACATTTCGGGGGCATACTTGCGCAGCTATCGCGGCTCTGGCGGTGGCGATTTGTTTCGGCGCCGCGCCCGCGAGACCCGCGACTGCGGCCCAGGATGCCAAGTCTTCCGAAACGCCCGCCGGGAATGCCGAGAACGGCAAGAAAATCTTCACCAAAATCGGTTGCTACGAATGCCACGGCCGCGAAGGGCAAGGCTCGACCATGAGCGGTCCACGCATCGCGCCTGACCCGGTTCCGTTCGACGTCCTCTTACACTACGTGCGCAAACCTACGGGAGAAATGCCGCCGTATACAGCCAAGGTCGTTTCGGATCAGGAACTGGCTGACATTTATGCCTACCTGAAGTCGCGCCCGCATCCGACTCCCGCTAAGGATAACCCGCTATTGAAGTAGATTTTTTCAGCGCATGCTTCCGCCTGAATGGGGTCGTGCCTTCTCGCGCGCACGGGCCACACGCTGAAGCCTGTCTTGCAAAAATAAGTGCCATACGGATTGGAAGGGGCATACAATCCCGACACTGCAGCTGTCGATAGAGCGCGGACATTCCCGGGAGGGCCAGCGATGCACCCAAACCTTGCAAATTTCCGTAGGGCGTTTGAGAGCGGAAAGATCAGCCGGCGCCAGCTCATGCAGGCGCTGGGAATAACGGCGACGGCGGCATTCAGCGCTGGCACGCTGCAGGAAACCGCGGCATTTGCCGCCGGAGGAGCGCAAACCGGAATGCAGGTGAGCGGCATGGCGCTGAAGGCGGTGGCCTACAATCATATTAATTACCAGGTTCCGGATTACGCGAAAGTCCGCGACTTCTATGTGAATTTGTTCGGCATGAAAGTCGTCTGGGACGACGGAAAGCAGTGCTCCGTCGAATGCGGAGACCCGCCGAACGCGATTTACATTCGTCCGCTCACCAAGCCGCTTGACCGTCCGGCCGGCACGGGACGCAGCGCGAACTGGGACGCGCAGATGGGCACGGGCAACGTGGATCACTTTGCATTCTCAATCGAAAATTTTGAACTGGACGCCGTGCGAGCCGAACTCGCGCGCCGCGGCCTCGAACCCAAACCGGATGGAGCCTACGCCTGGTCGATCAAAGATCCGGACGGCATCACGCTTCAGATCTGCGCGACCCACGGCGTATTTCCCGGCGCCGCCGCGCCCACCGCGAAGGAATCGGACGGCACGAGGAATCTCAGCTCCATCCCCGGCCCGGACGGCAAAGGTTTCAAGGCCTACGCGGTGAGCCATCTGGTCTTGAATGTCCGGGACGTTGACAAGAGCCGGGATTTCTACAGCGATCTGCTGGGAATGAAAGTGATTTACTACAAGCCGGGCGATGTCTTTGGCGTGGATGCGGCGGGCGGCCCCATTTGCTTTCTCAAGTTCGGCGAGAATACTTTCTATTTGCGCAAGAGCGCGCATCCCGAAAACAAGCCCTACGTGGCGCACTTCGCGATGGCGGTAGAAAATTTTGATCAGGCGGCGGCCAAGGCTGAATTGGAGCGGCGCGGTTACAAGCCCCAGCCCGATAGTAAATATGGATGGTCCATTCACGATCCCGCGGGGATGAGGACCGAGGTCGCCGGAAAAGGTTTGCCGGAACATGTGGCCGCCGATTGCAACGGCGCAAACTCGGGCTGTCCCGGCGGACCGGACAAATAGACGATCCACGCCTCGCACGCTTTTTTGAAATGCGGCCGCGGCGCGGGTCGTTGCACAAAAAGCAGCTTTGGCGGTTAGACAGGCTGCGGAAAAAGTCGCCCCATTCGTTTGTCTTTCCGAGTGGAGCGAGGAATGACAATCTCGAGTACTTTCTCCGCAGCCTTTATAGCCGGTTCTAGAACTGGGCGATGGCGGGGCTGGAACCCGGCCCTCCACGGCGAAAGGGTCACGGTTCACTGGCGAAATCCAAAGATCGTTTTTTTTGAGGTCTTCCAATGAAGCGATTCAGTTTGCGTGTCGTTACGGTTTTGATCGTTTTTGCCGCCGGCGAATTTTTACTGGCCAGCGCTGCATGGGCTCAGCCCGCAGCAAAAGGCGTCGACCGGCTCTACGTGCTCGATTGCGGTCAGGGCCACGCCATGGATGAATCGCGATGGACCGTGGGCGTGAATGTCGGAAGGCCGATCGACATCTCCGACAGTTGCTACCTCATCCACCACGCGGACGGCTATTTTCTTTGGGACACCGGAATTTCCGACGCCGTCGCCGCGATGCCCGACGGCTGGTTGCCAACCAATAACCCCGCGACGGACATTCATTGGACACGCGCCAAGACGCTCGAGTCTCAGCTCGCCGCGATTGGCGTAAAACCGGCGGATATCAAATTCGTGGGAATTTCCCATACCCATCCCGACCACATTGGCAATGCCGAGCTGTTTGCGACCGTGCCGTTCCTCATTCAAAAAGCGGAATACGAATACTACTTTGCGCCAGGCAAAACGGGCATCGCCAAGCCGCCCTCGGATCCCCGGCCTACATTCCTCAAGGACCATCCGGTAAAGCTTGTGCAGGAAGATCTGGACGTCTTCGGCGACGGTTCGGTGATGATCATCTATACTCCGGGCCACACACCGGGACACCAATCGTGCCTGGTCCAACTTCCGAAGACCGGCTGGATTTTACTCAGCGGGGACGCCGTGCACCTGCAGGACAATTGGGACAATCGCCGCATCCCGTATTTCATTACCATGCCTGCCGAACAGAAAATGGAGACGCAGCTGTCCATGCAGCGCATGGCCGACCTGATTTCCTTCTATCATGCGCAGCTATGGATCAATCATGAGAAAACTCAAAGCGACAAGTTGAAACACGCCCCGGCCTATTATGAATAGAGCTTTATTCCATTGTGGAATAGCATCGAAGCCAACCAGCGATTTTCGCGCCTAGTCGGACAAGAAGTGTTCCATTCCGGACCAGCGAACGCCATTGGCTCTCGTGTAACTCTCGCGCCGCTTGAATTCCAAGGTAAAGACTGACCGGCGTCGACGCCAATATTGCCAGCGCTGGTTCGGCCAGGAACGTGCTCGTATGCGCTGCGGCTGATTCAGCTCTGCTGAAATGTGACGTCGGCCTGCGAGCGGACCTGTCCTAACGGACAAGTCCCAAGGTGAGCATTGCGGCGGCATTTAGCTGTGGCCTCCGTCAGCCGAAGCACATAAAGTGAGCCATAGGCCGGTCATTCAAACCAAATCCAAGTCGAGCGAAATTCCGGAGGAAAAATGTGGAATAAAGATGCGCAGTCCGAGGTTCCCGGAACATCTTCATCCAGGGACTCGAGAATTCCCGGCGTGCCAGCGAATGCGCCGGTGGCGAATCGCGCGAGCGTCCCCGCGGCGCGCCCGCTGGCATGCCTGGGTTCAACCATCGTGGTGAAGGGCGAAATCTCCAGCGACGAAGACCTTCAAATCGACGGCAAGGTCGAGGGCCCCATTTCACTTCGCGGACACCGGCTGACGGTGGGCCGGTCCGGGCAGTTGAATTCTGAAATCTACGCTCGCGAAGTGGTCGTTTATGGAAACGCTTCCGGCAATCTCCGCGCGGGCGAGCGCATCGAGATCAAAAAGGACGGCCAGGTGACGGGCGATATCACCACGGCGCGAATCAGCATCGAGGAAGGCGCCTATTTCAAGGGCCACATCGAGATCGAACGCACCCGGCCCGCGGCGCAAGACGGCATGGGAGCGGAAGAGATTCCCGTGGGCGCGACGGCGAATTAAATTTTTGTAGGACGGGCTTCAGCCTGTCCTGTTTGAATGGTCAGTCTTCACGAATCTAACCCGACAGGCTGAAGGCCTGTCCTACTGAAGTCTACGTCCCTGTCCATTTCGGACTGCGCTTATTCAGGAATGCGTCCAGGCCCTCGCGAAAATCGTCGCTCATGTAGCACGTAAGGATCATGCTGCGATCCTCTTCGGGCATCATTTTTTCTTTGATGCGGCGCAAGGCTTCCTTCGTGACGCGCAGGGTCAGCGGTGCCCGAGTCGCTATCGTACGCGCCAGTTCATCCGCTCGAGCCTGCAGGGCGGCGTAGTCCGGCAGCACTTCACTCAGCAGGCCGATCGCGCGCGCCTCGCCAGATTCGATCATTCTTCCGGTGAAGATGATGTCCTTCACGCGAGCCAGACCCAGCAGAGCCGTCAGCCTGGCATAGTTCGCCATCGACAGGCAGTTCCCGAGCGTGCGGCTGATCGGCACGCCAATGCGGACATTCGCCGCTCCGATGCGAAGATCGCAGCAGGCGGCAATGGTCGTCCCGCCGCCGGTGCAGGCGCCGGAAATCGCGGCAATCGTGGGAATGGGGATGCGCTCAAAAGCATCGAGCAAGCCGTTAATTCGTTCCTCGTAGTCCATGCAGTCCTGCGCGGTGGAAAATTTCCGGAACTCGGCGATGTCGGTCCCCGCAGCAAAGGCCTTTTCATCCGAGCCCGACAGAACCAGGACCTTGACGGATGGGTCGGCCGGAGCCTCGCGGCAGATTTCCGCCAGGCGCTCATACATCCGAAATGTGAAAGCGTTGCGGGCCTCGGGGCGATTGAACGTAATGCGTCCGACGCCGTCCGTTACCTCATACAAAATTTCCTGGCTCATCGATTCGCGCCTTTCTCGCTGGTGTCTGGAATCTGGATGGCGCCGTGCGCCGCCATTTCATCGATTTCGGTATCGGAGAGACCATGCTCGCGCAGCACTTCGCGCGTGTGCTGGCCGAACAGGGGCGCGGAGCGCCGCACGCCGCCCGGCGTGTCCGAAAATTTAATCGGCAGGCCGATCGCTTTCGTGGGGCCAGCCGTGGGGTGCACAGTTTCCACAATCATCTCGCGCGCGAGCGCTTGGGGATCCTGGTGCATTTCGGCAATGTTCAGCACCGGCCCAGCCGGAACGCCGGATTCCTCGAGGCGACGCAGCCATTCGGCCACGGTGCGGCGCTGAAAGAGGGGAGTGAGCGCCGCAGTCAGCACCGCGAGATTACGCATGCGCTGGGCGTTATTCGCAAAGCGCGGGTCGTTGCCCAGTTCCGGCGCTTCGAGCGCGGCGACCAGGCGCGTCCAATTTTCTTGATTCGCGGCGCCGACCGTGATCCAACCATCGGACGCGGGAAATGCCTGATACGGACCGTTCAACGGATGCGCGGTCCCCATCGGTCCGGGCGCATGGCCCGTGGCAAAACAGATCGCCGAATGCCAGTAGGTGTGCGTGATGCCCGCTTCAAACAGTGAAGTATCCACCATCTGCCCCTGGCCGCTGGATTCGCGAGCGTGCAGCGCCGCCAGAATCCCGACGCAAGCAAGAATACCGGCGGTAATGTCGGTCACGGGCGCTCCGGCCTTCATCGGTGGCGCGCCCGGGCGTTCGCCGGTGATGCTCATCAATCCGGTCATGCCTTGAGCGACCAGGTCGAATCCGCCGCGATCGGCGTAAGGTCCGGTGCGGCCAAAGCCGGAGATCGAGCAAAAAATCAATTTCGGATTCAGCTGGTGCAAAGTCTCGTAGCCGAAACCCATCTTTTCCATGGTGCCGCGCCGATAATTTTCGACGACTACATCCGCGTCCTTCAGCAGACGAGTCAGCACGGCGCGCCCCTGCTCCGTTTTCAGATTCAAGGCGATGCCGCGCTTGTTGCGGTTCATGATCAGAAATGCCGCGGATTCATCGGCTACGGTCGGCGGGACCATGCGCCGGGCGTCGTCCCCGCCGGGAATCTTTTCCACCTTGATGACATCGGCTCCCATGTCGGCCAGCAACATTGAGCAGGTGGGGCCCGCCATGATGTGCGAAAGATCGATAACTTTCAGGCCGTCGAGCGGGCCTGATTTTTCTTTGGCTACTTTATCCATCCACCGTCCTCGCGAGATTTATGGTGCCGCGCACCCGAGGGACAGGCTTTCAGCCTGCCCTACTTTAACGCTGCGCTGATTTCGGCTGCTCTGGCGGCACGAAGTAGCCGACTTTGTTGTTGAATGGCGTGCCAAACCAGATTCGTCCTTGCGAATCGGGAATGAGTTCCCGCAGGCCATTGCCCGAAAACGGCAACGGAAACTCGACCACCGCGCCCGTTTTTGGATCGAGCCGCCCGAGGATATCGTCGTCGTAGGAGCTGTACCAGATATTGTCGTTGCGATCGACGGCGATCGCGTAAGGCGTGGGATCGGGATCAGGCAGCGCAAATTCCTGGAATTTTTCCGTCTTAGGATCGAAGCGCCCGATCTGATTTCCCCACCATTCTCCGAACCACACAATGCCCTGCGAGTCAACGGTGATGCGCCGCGGCCCCGAAGTCTTGGGATGCGTGGCGCTGTTGCCATAGTTTTCATCGGGCTGGTTCTTGTTCAGAGCCGCGAGTTTCTCGGTGGTGGGCGGGGTCCACTTGGTGATCTTCAGAGTCGTGGTGTCCATCTTTCCGATCATGCCTTCGCGGGGAAACTCCGCGAACCAGATGTTGCCCTGTCGATCGAGTTCGATGCCGTACGGCGTGCGCGCTTCGGGGAACTCCATGAATTCTTCCTTCTTGGGATCGAAACGCAGCAGCATCGATCCACCCGCCCAGATGTTTCCGAAGCGGTCCAGCCGAATTGAATTAATGCTTCCCAGGCCGATCGAGTTAGACCCGCGCCCGGTCTTAGCATCGTCATCCCTCGGCCGGCAGAAAGACGGCTGGTACTCGGTGAATTTCTGCGTCTCCGGATCGAACTTTCCGATTTTGCACGCGGCGTCCTCGGAAAACCAAACCATTCCGTCCGGAGCTTCGGTCACGGAGTGCAAGTGCAACGCCCTTCTGGTGCCCGGCGGAAGATCGAACTCCTGGACTTGACCGGTATGCTGATCCATTTTGGCAATTTGGTCGGCGGTCCAGGAATGGGGCATCCAGACGCTGCCATCCTTCTGAGGATAGGCGACCCAGGGGATGCGGCCCGGCTTGGGCAAATCGTAGAGGACGTAAACGATTTTCATCGCTTCGTCGCTGAACTCGGCGTGCCTGGTTTTCTGGAAGTCCGGGAGATCCGCGGGTGAACGAGGAAGGTCGGAATCGGGACCGAGGGTTCTGCCAAGATACGCGGCGATGGCGGCGCCGTCCGCTTCGGTAATTCGCTGATCGCCAATGCCGTTAGCGCGGTCGCGCATCAACGCCACACAGGCTTGCCAGCCCTCTTCATCGCGGCGAACCGCGGCAATTTTGGTCTGCAGTCCATGGCAACTCATGCACCGGTAAAACAACAGCTGCTTGCCGGCTGCCTTCGGGCAGCAGCACCTGTCCTTCGTGGATGGAAAGATCGGACCAGCGCACAGTTCCCTTCTGCAAAGCAAAATCCAGAGACATCCTTTGGTCGGCATCGACCTTCACCGCGCTGCGCGGATCGCTCTTGTAGCCCATGGCGCTGGCCGAAATCTGGTACTCGCCGGGATCGAGGTTTTGGATCCGGTAGGAGCCGGTGCGGTCCGACAGAACGTTCACGGTGATTTTAGTTTTCGTGCTCTGCGCGCGCACGAAAGCGCCTTTGAAGGCTGTCCCGTCCGGTCCTTTAATCGTGCCGGTTATCTCTCCGCCGTAAACAACGTCGGCGAAAGATAGAAGCAGAAAAATAGGGCCGAGGGCTCGGAACATTTTGTTCATCTCTCGCTCCTCTTATTCTTTTTTGGCGCGCAGGGAAGCAACTCGGAAAAGACTACCATAGCCGCGGATTGGTCCGCCCGCTTTTAGGACCGGCAGCATTCATCGGGGAGCGCATCCTGATTTAGCCGCCCGCGCCGCGGCCGCGCGGGCAAAGTGATTGTGCCGGGCGCCGCGGAAGCGTACGATGCGCCAGTTAGAATTTCGATCCGGCGATCCTGGTGGGATTCTGTTCTCTAGAACGAAAAGTGAACTCCGCGACCGGCGCTCCGCTCACGCGGGAGTGAGATGACCGATGAGAAAATTTGCGATCAGAAAGCAAACCGCTGTTCTTGCGGCGCTTCTCTTTATGCTCGTTATGATCGGCGGACTCGCATTCGCCGCGCAGCAGGAATCGGCGCCGGTTCCAGATCACCGATCAGGACCTGCTCGGGGGCTTGAAAAATCCCTCGCGCTGGCTGACGTTTTCGGGCGATTACACGGGGCAGCGGCACAGCCCTTTGAAACAGTTGACGCCGCAAAATGTCGCGGGCTTGTCCCGCAATGGATTTTCCAAACCGATATCCCTGGCCTTCCCGGGCGCGGCATTGAGAACACGCCGCTGGTCGTCGACGGCATTTTGTACGTGACCGGAAACAACGATCAGGCCTGGGCGATCGATGGCCGGACAGGCCGTCCGATCTGGAGTTATCGCCGCAGGCTGCCGGCGAATTTTATTGCTTCGGTATGTTGCGGTCCGGTCAATCGCGGATTTGGGATTCTCGGCGACCGGCTGTACATGGGCACGCTGGACGCGCACCTGGTGGCGCTCGACCGGAAGACCGGCAAAGTCATCTGGGACGTGGCGGTCGGCGATCTCAAGAAAGCCAACGCCATCACGGCGGCGCCGCTGGTCGTCAAAGATAAAGTGATCATCGGCGTGGCCGGCGGAGATTTCTCAAGCCGCGGCTACATCGACGCCTACGATGCGCAAAGCGGGGAACGCGTGTGGCACTTCAACACGATTCCCATGCCGGGAGAGCCGGGCAGCGAATCGTGGCCGAACGCCGACGTCGCCGCGCGCGGAGGCGGAGCCGTCTGGGTGACTGGCAGTTACGACCCTGCGCTCAACCTCGTGTACTACGGCACGGGCAATCCGAATCCCGATTACTACGGCGACGATCGCGAGGGCGACAATCTTTACACCTGCTCGCTCGTGGCGCTCGATGCCGACACCGGAGAACTGCGCTGGCATTACCAATTCACTCCGCACGACGTGCACGACTGGGACTCGGCGCACGTGCCGGTGCAGGCCGACCTGAAAATCGGCGGCCAGGCTCGAAAAGTGATCATGGTCGCCAACCGCAACGGCTTTTTCTACACGCTCGACCGCGAATCCGGAAAACTGCTGGTCGCCAAACCGTTCATCGACGGATCGAATTGGGCCAAGGAAATCGGCAAGGACGGACGGCCGATCGTTCTCGACAACATTGGCACCGCGGAAAAATGCCTGCCGGACAATCATGGCGGCACGAATTTCCAGCCGCCGACGTTCGATCCGGACCTGGGATTATTTTTTGTAACAGCTCACGAAACCTGCGCCACCTGGGAGGGAGATAAAGCCGACGGAGCCGATCGGCATGGGAGTGCGCGTCCCGAGCGGCGGCCGAAGCCTGGTCGAGGGGCGCGATCAATTCTCCGCGCTGCGGGCGATCGATCCGACCACGGGCCAGCGGCGCTGGGAACATCGCTACCGCCCGTACCCTTCCACCGTCTCTCTCGATTTGACTGGCGGCTTGATGTCAACGGCGTCCGGACTGGTGTTCACCGGCGACAACGACGGATACTTTTACGCGTTCGAGGGAGCGACGGGGAAAGAGTTGTGGAGGTTTCAAGTGGGAGCGCCGGTGTGGGGCTCGGCCGCCGTTACCTACATGCTGGATGGCCGGCAATGGGTGGTCACCACGGTGGGCTGACGTTCACGGCGTTCGCGCTTCCCAGCGCGCCGCGCTGACGGTGATGGATTATTCCTCCCATGGTCAGCAGTCCCCCCAGGAGTAGGGAAACCCTTAGCCCCGCGCGTTTCCCCCTTTGGCGCGGAAAGTCCACCTACATTTTTCATGCCTCTGGCCCGTACGGCAGCTCCCGGCCAGCCCAGTTTTTTCCGGTCGATTCCAGCGGAAGAATAATTCGACACGCGGCGTGCGTACGGGTAACGCATACAGTACTCCCTCCCATCGAAGTACATTGATCGCCTTATCCCAATCTGCATAGAATACCTGACGTCGCAGGCAAACGGCTCCCCTCGCTGGCCCCAGCCAACCCCATGTTCAATGCCTCGCGCATTCGTTTCGTTTATTTGAGGAGAAAAAACATGGGACCTCGCAAACTACACGCGCTCGCATTGCTCAGCATAAGCGTTCTTCTCGGTGCAATTCCTGGCCATGCGACCTGCTCAGATTCCTTAGGCTGCTACGGTCCCGGGTTGGGCTCGGATGGTTTGGCAAATACCGTGGTCGGAGGGCCCTCCGGCAATATCGTCAGCTACCGGTTTCGCGCCGGGCATACCGGCTCGCTTCAGCAGATTCACGTCTATTTGATACCCAATCATACCGGATACTCGGCTGGCACGGGTGGATCGCTCAAGGTTACGGTGAATACGGACGACGGGACCGCGGCCCACAATCCGTCGAGCTCCGTGCTGGCCTCCTATTTGCTCAGCAATCCGCTGGCGGCTACTCCGTCCATCAATTTTCCGATTTTTGTTTTTACCGCTCCGCCGTCGCTCGTTGAGGGTCAGCTCTACCACATCGTCTTCGCCAATGTGGACCCCAATCCAACCGCGAACTATATCTCCGTCGACGCGCTTTACTACGCGAACCCGACGACACCTTCCCAACCCACGATCAGCGATCTGGATTCCGCCGAACTGCTGGGCGGGCCGGGAGGCACGTGGGCGCCGCGCAAGGGGTACACGCCAATTCTGCAACTCGACTACGAAGACGGGTACAAGGAGCTGAACGGATACATGGAAGTTTGGGTCGGAGCGCCGCAGAATATTTCCGGCTCGGCCGAAATCCGGCAAACAATGACGGTGTCGGGCGATTCGAAATCCGTTTCCAGCGTGTCCATTCGCGCGGCCCGCGTCAGCGGATCGGATCCGCTCACCGTAACGCTGCTCAATTCCAGTGGAACGGTGATCGAACAGGGAGAGATTCCCGCGACTTCCTTCCCGCTGACGAGCCCCGCGTCCTACGCCTGGGCCACGTACACATTTTCATCGGCACATACGCTGGCCCTGGGGCAGAGCTACTATTTGCAATTCTCTGCCGCATCCAGCTCCACGTACGAAGCTTTCCCCATTCGTAAAGGAATGGCCTACGGTTTCAGCAGCGCGACTTACTTTCCCGATGGCTATGCTCAGTTCAGTTCAAGCGGCTCCTGGATGGGATGGACGCAGTGGGGAGTGACAAATCGAACCGATGGCGATCTTCAATTCTATTTTGGTCTTGCGTCCGGCGCTTCCGCAGCGCCCACCATTTCGGATGTGGCGGCCGGATCGCTGACCTCCAGCGGAGTCACCATCACCTGGGCCACCGACCAGCCGTCCACCAGCCAGGTCGAGTACGGAATAAGCACAGCCTACGGCAACATCACGTCGCTGGACACAGCCGATGTGACGGCGCATTCTGAGGCTCTCAGCCAGCTCATCGCTTCAGCGCTCTACCATTATCGGGTCCACAGCACGAATGCCGCAGGCAGCGAGGCAACTTCGGGCGATCTGACGTTTACGACTGCCGCGCAGGCACCCGTCGCTCCCGTGATCTCCAATATCGTGGCTGGATCGATCTCCTCAAGCGGCGCGACGATCGCCTGGACTACCGATCAGCCATCCTCCAGTCAGGTCGAATACGGCACAACCACCGGCTACGGGTACAGCACGCCGCTTAACGCGAGCGACGTTACCGCTCACTCTCAATTGCTCGCTTCTCTTGCGGGTTCGACGCTCTATCACTACAGGGTGCACAGCACGAATGCTTCGGGGAGCTCGTCGGTTTCAGCGGATACGACATTCAAGACGGCGGCGCCGGCAGTTGTCGCCCCGGTGATTTCCAATGTGGCGGCCGGGTCGATCACTTTTACGAGCGCCGCCATCAGCTGGACCACGAATCAAGCGGCCACCACTCAAATCCAGTATGGAACAACAACGGCGTACGGCCATTGGTCAGCGCTCAATTCCACGTTTTCTAGCAGCCATTCCCAAATGTTGACGGGCCTCTCCGGTGGCCACGCTTATCACTATCGCGTGATTAGCACAAACGCCTCCGGTGTTCGGGCGGTCTCCGGGGACTTCAGTTTCACCACGAGTTCCGGTTCGAGAGGCTTTAGGCGATAGGCTGAATTTATGAAATGGGCGGCCAGGGGTCCCGGCTCGACGGGGGTATTCTATACGTTCGCTCCGGGAGTCGACGACGTTCGGAATATTCAAATCTGAAAAATGAGAGAGAGATTTGTTCGCAGGCGAGGTGGAAATTCGCTGAGCCATTTCCGCCCCGCCTGTAAATCGCAAAATTAGAAAGGTGCGTGCGCGCCTGGGGAGCCGTTCGACCCGCGAGCGCCCCAGGGAAGAAATCGAATCGCCACTCATGGTGCTGGTTATTTGTCTTTGGAACGGCTGCGCTTCCGGAGATTCTCGGACCATCGCTTGTATTCGGAGTCGTTGAAACTGGACTTCGAAACTTTCGCGGGCTTTTCTTTGGCCTGACTTTCGGGCCTTACCTCAACCTGTGTGACTTGCATGGATTGGCTTATCCTCCCGGGCGGGTTACTTGGTCTCACGACCAATCGTAGCGGCGTCCTACACCCGATGTTCTCAACTGGGGATGGGTGCCACAATGGACGGGAAGCACCAATACATTCTTACGAACGGGCTAGTACTCTCAGCGCCAAGTCTTCAGACAGAGTAAATACGAACCGCGCCCAGATTGACTGAAATTAAGCTACTTTAAATCATCGGTTTACCGTAGACACAGACCCGCGGGACTTGCGGCTCAACGGGGACGAAGCCGTCCGGTAACGATTCGCGCCAGTTCGCCTGCGTCCTCCGGAAGATGATTGCCCCTCCAGACGACGTGCAAATCGGGCCTGATGAGAAGGAGGTCGTAGAGATAGATTTCGCGCGCTCGGGCGCATGCGATGTCCAGGACATCGAGTGGAGCACTGGTCGCTCGAAACGCGCGTTCCAGACCGGTCGTATCGACGCAAGTGGCACCGAGCTTGAGCAAGGTAAAGCCGGAGCCCAGGCGATCGTGCAGCGCTGTGCCGTCGTCCAGCCAAACGTGCGGTAGGCGGGCGCCAGGCCAAGTCGTAGGGGAATACAGAGGGCTATCGGGATCGGGGCCGTCGCCGGGTTCCGGCCAGATAATCGGAGAGTCCGTGTAGCGGTAGCCCGCCTCGATCCCCGAAATCTCCGTTACTTTGCGCTGCTCGAGATTAAAAAGCGCCGCGATTCTCGCGCGAGTGGCCGCGCCTTTCGGAGTGTAGTCCCTGATGTTAGACTCATAAGAGGCGCGCCAACCGAGCCTTCCGGTCATGGCAGCGCGGGAAGCCTTGACGTTGCGAATACCTATCGGGCGCCGCTCCAATTCGTAGGATTCCAGCAGGTGGGGGCCACCCCATCCGGCGAGGACTGCCGCCAATTTCCAGGACAGATCGATGGCGTCTCCGACGCCGGTATTCATTCCGAGCCCGCCGGTGGGAATCACCAGGTGCGCCGCGTCTCCGGCGATGAAAACGCGGCGGTCGGCGTAGCGCTCGGCGCAAAGAAGATGCTGCGTCCACTCGTTCACAGATAAGGTTTCGAACGCGATGGGCATGGCCAGCGATTTACGGAAGATTTCGGCCATCTCCGCATCGCTGGACGCGGCAGCGTGCAGAGTCCAGTGACGAGTGCTGTCCTGAAGAATGATGAATGGGAATAGGGGGCCCTCCGCAATGTGATAGTGCCGGCCCTTGCCCATTGGAATTCGCTCGTAAAGATCGTCACAGCGAAACAGCGCTTGGCGCAGCTTTCGAATGTTGCCTTCGCCCTGCAGCTGGATTCCAAGCTGCTTGCGAACCGTGCTGGAGCCACCGTCGCATCCGACAAGATAGGCCGCGTGAATCGTTTCATTCTCGCCGCCGTTCGCTTTCACGGTCGCGGTCACGGAGCCCGCGTCTTGCACGAACGAAATGAGTTCGCAGCCGAAGCGCACGATTACATTGGGAATGGATTCGACAATCGTTCTCAGGAGCGGTTCGAGCGTGTACTGCGAGATGAGCTGATAGGGCTCGAGCAGTCCGCCGTCGTTATGTGCAGCGATGTCGGCCTTGGCCGCGGCTACCGAGGGATAGGGCAGGTGCGCGAGAGCGGGTTCGGCCATGGACAGCGCCAGGAAAACGTCCATGGGAGCGGTGCGCGGCAGGCCGGCGTCTCTCAACCGTTCGGCGATTGCCAACCGGCGGTAGATTTCCATGGTGCGGGCGTTGCAGCGTTCCATTTTCGGGAGCTGAATGGACGTCTGGTTGCGCTCGATCAACGTGCAACGCACGCCGCGAAGTCCCAAATCTAGCGCGAGCGTGAGGCCCACGGGTCCCGCGCCGACGATAAGCACCTGGGTTTCGGGCACGCGATTCGTTGTTCCTTCCGTTACGAATTGACGAACGATATCGGCATGGCGGATTAAGAATGCGACACTGGATTATATACGCGGTCTTGTCTACGTTTCGGGAACATTGCCTGCGCGGTGGAAGGACCGTGTGGCTGAAGAAGCCAGATGCAGGAACGGGTTCGGCTACGCCACTTCACTGGCTTTTGTCTCAGCACGGGTTGTACCGATCCAGGCCTTTTTCATTTCGCTTTCCAGCTTTTTGATCTGGATCAGGTGTTTCGGGTTGAGGGGCAGCGACGGATAGTAGCAGTTCGATTCGTGGGTGCAGAAGCATCCGTCCGCGGCCTGCTTGCGGCGTGCCCGCATGGCCGAGGAGAACCATAGCTTCCGGAAATTCCAATTGTAATCGCGCAAATTGCCCACGGGTTCCAGGTTTTCGCAGGAAGAAACGGTTCCTTCGTCGTAGATCACGCCACCGGCCGTTCCGGCATAGCAGGTCAGCTGAGCTTTCTGCGTCTCCTGCGTTTTCGCAATCAGGCCGTGCATGTGGACATCCAGGGCTGCCTTGAAGAATCCGATGTCGCCGGCATAGTGATTTTTGATTGCGCCGCTACGGGAATCTTCGTCGATCATGGAGGCCAGGCGGGCATAACGCGCGTCGTCAATTTCCAATTCCTTGGAGTCCGCAGCGGGCGGACGAATGTAGTTGAAGTTCACCTTGTCGGGTTTCAACTCGAATTTCAGGAAATCGTACCATTCAAAAATGGAGTCCTGGTTGGAGTTCATGAAGCAAGTGCAGGTTTGCAGATCGAGGCGCGGATATTTGTTCTTCATGGCCTGGAGTTGGCGCGCGGTGTCGATCGCGATGTCCCAGGATCCGGCCTCCTGGCGAATTTTGTCATGCTGCTCCCGCAGTCCGTCGATGCCCAAGGCCACGGTGACGTTGAGTCGCGGACATTCCTCCAGCATCCGGATGACGTCGGGGGAAATTCGTTTCTGAATCTGGCCGTTGGTGGTGATGTAGACCGATTCGAGATTGTTGTTGGTGTAAAAGGCGCGCGCGATTTCCGGCAGATCTTTGCGCGTGAAAGGCTCGCCGCCCGCAAGAACCAGCACGCCAAGGTTTCCACCCAGCGTTTCGGATATCATTTCGATCTGGCGCGTGGTCATTTGCAGCTTCTTACGCGGGACGTCATCCAGCTGGTCGGTGAAAAAACAGTGCGTGCAGCGCATGTCGCATACGGAAGTTACCAGAATGTTCAGCAACGCCGGAGAGAACGGCTGTCCCACAGCTAACTTCGCGTAGCGTTTCAGAAGATCTCTCATGGTCCAGTCACTCCAGAATATAAAGCCGGCCCTTGAAATTATACCGCCTTCGGACACGCTAAGCTGTTTGGCGTACATCCAAGTCAGTACGATGGCCGAGCCGCGAGCGGCGCTATTTATTCTGCGTGGGCACGACCGGCTCGCCGCCCGCAGGGATTCTCAGAGAGTCCTCATACTTCTTCTCTTCATCCATGATGCAGAAATGCTCCATGAGTTGCCAGTTCGGTTCAAAGCCAAAGGTCACAGGCCTGTTCCCCGTCCAAGGCTTCGTATACGCCTTGGGGTCTTCAAGAGATACGGTAAGCTCCAGGGTGTTGTGGTCCAGCCGTCGGTATCGCTCCGTAACGTGTAAATCTCCACTGTGCGGGCTGCCGTCGAAATCCAGCCAGGTGATGTCATTGAAACCGCTCGATTCGATGACCAGCGTGTCTCCTTCCCACCTGCCAATCGAGTAACCCATGTACGTCGGCTCCGGATCTTTCGGGAGTTCCCGCCCGTCCGTCCAGATCTCCCGGCGAAGGCTGTGAATTTCATAGTTAATCAAAATTCTGCCCGGAATCTGAATGATTTCGATCGGCATGGGAACGGATAGAACCTTGGGCACGCCATCCGGATAGCAACGCAAAATCGGGTCGTTTTCCTTCCCGGCAATATATCGGGGGCCGCCGTGCGGGATGTTGTTTTTGTATCTCTCCTGCGCCCACGGCGTCATGGGAGGACGCTGCTTGATGTCCAGAACTTCCTGAAGGTCTTCGTGGTTGACGATGGAAGCGTGGCCGGGAAGAGGCTTGATGAACCAAATTCCCGAAATATTATGTGGGTCGTCTGGCGAGCTGGATGCGGCGGGCTGGTTCTGTGCGGCTTGCGAACCGCCAGCCGTCTGGGCATGCGCAATGGAAGAACACGCCAACGCCATAAGAGCCGCCACGATTGAACTCGAAAGTCGACGATTTCGCATTTTCCGCATTCCCTCCCGTTCGCTCGATCGCGCGGACTTTGTTCCAATTTCCTGCTGCTGCCGCTATTGAGGCGCGGAATTCAGAAGCTCTTCGCCGTCGGGCAAAATGACTTTGATTAGAAAGAGGGTGTGGGCGTTCTCTTTCTTATTTGGGCTGACATAAATTTTTACATGGTCTCCAGCTTTGATCGTATTCCTGGTCCAGCCCACCCTGAGGAGATATGAGGGAGACTGCAACTCGCAGGCCCAATGGATCACATTCCCCTTCTCGTCCTTCGAATCGAACAGCAGCTCGGAATGCGGGTTGCCCATTATGAATTGGGTCACGGTTACGTCCATGGTGAGGGTGCGGGTCATGTCGTAGGCCGCAGTACCGTGGTGCGCTGAGAGAGGGGCGCAGGCCAGGAGAACTGCCGCGAATATGAAGCAAGTCGCGCCTACGGCGTTTTTCATAGAAGTCTCCAAGTTGACGGGACGAACCGCGCACGAAATCGTACCCCTGCGGAAAAGTCGCAAAAAGGAACGCCGGGCGATCTCGTGCTTTCTGTATGGGCCCGATTATCGTCATTATACGGATTTATCTCAAGGCTAAAGGATTCGCCGCGTTCGCATTCGCCGCGCGATTCACTTCGCGTCCGACCGGCACGAATATGTAGACGTAGGACAGGTTTCAACCGGTCTGGTTTAGATGCTCGAGGAATAGAATTTAACCCCAGCGGCTCAAGTCCTTGTTTCTCAGGGAGCGATTTCCTCAAGCCGCTTGCCGCTGGTTTCCACCATGAAGGTTGCGGCCACCGCGCCGGCGACGCTCACCACCGCGAACATAATAAATACGGAATGGATTCCCTTGGTATCGACCATGAATCCGACGAGCGCGGGCCCCGCGGCGGAGGCGATTCTCAGCCAGGAAGTCGCCAGGCCGGTGCCGATGGCGCGAATGCGCGTGGGATAAATTTCCGGCGTGTAAAGATAAAGAACCGCGTTGATCGACCCTATGATTCCGTAACCGAGCGTGGCCAAAATCATCACGCTCAGCACTTTTTGGGACCCGATCAGGCCCAGTAATGCCAGCGTTCCTCCGCCGAACAAAAAAGCAGCGACCGTCCAATTTCTGCGGCCGATGCGGTCGATGCTGAATGCGCAGACCAGCAGGACCGCCACTTGCGCAACGTTGGTCATCGAAGCGGCTCGCAAGGATTGCCGCAAGCTCAACTGGTAAATGGTGTTGTAAAAGCTCGGCATCCAATTGTTCAGGCCGTTGGCGACAAAGAACGCGCTGGCCCACAGCGCCCAAACGACCAGCGTGCGCCATCGATAGACACCGGAAAGTAGCTCGCTCCAGTGCCCGCGTTGCGTGAGGCTGGCGCCCGATGCAGCGGGTGAGGCTCGAACGAGCGTAACTCTGCGGCTGGTGCTGGCCTCAATCTGCTCAACAATCGTCTCCGCTTCTTGGATGCGGCCTCTGGAGATCAACCACCGCGGCGATTCCGGCAGCCGCGCCACAAGAAAAGTAATCAGCAATCCCGGAATCCCGCCCAGGAGGAAAATAAACTTCCATCCGAATTCCGGAACGATCCACGCGCCAATCTGCCCGGTGGCCAGAAGACCCAGGGGAAAAATCATTTCGTACAGCAGGAAGAATCTTCCCCGTCCGCGGGCGCGCGATAATTCGTTGATATAGGTGGCTGCCACCGGCATTTCGCCGCCCACGCCGACGCCCTGCACCAGGCGGCATGCCAGCAACGCGGCGAAATTCCCCGCCAGCGCGCAACCGAAACTCATAATCGACATGATGGCGATCGCGGCCGTCGTGCCGCGAATGCGTCCTACTTTTTCGGCAAGCGCGCTGAACACCAATGCCCCGGCGAGTTGTCCGAGATAACTCGCCGAGATTAGAAACCCGCTTTGTTTCGGAGAGATGTGCCACAAGCGAATCAGCGAGGGCAGCGCAAACGCAAGCGACAACGCGTTGAACGCATCGAAGAACGTGGCGCTGCCCATGACCAGGCGCGCATTCATGTGCCATCGCGAGAATGGCACCCGCTCCATTCGCAGCAGCAGGCTTGACGCATCGCTGGCGCTGCGACCGGCTCGCTTACTCTCACGCGCTCCGGCGCTGGCCGGGCCTTCAATGGGCTTCAATGGATCTCGCAGTCCAATCGGAGATGAGCTTTGGGCACCGGAAATTTCCTTATGTGGCCCTGACGTAGGGTTCCGAGGGAGTCAGAGGCACGGTCCATGCGTCGTAGCCGTACAGCCAACTGGTGTCTTCATCTCCCCCTTTCATCCAGGTATTGGCACTGGAAATGGCCTGGATGCGCGAGGTGCGGGGTTTGCGATGCGCCTCAAAGAGTTGGAACGCGCCTTCGAAGTCTTCGTGGCCGCAGGCCGCAAGGCAGCGCGCCAGGATCGCGGCGTCCTCGATCGCTGTGGCGCCGCCTTGCGCCATGTAGGGAGTCATGGAGTGGCAAGCGTCGCCCAGCAGCGCGACGCGGCCATCGCTCCAGCGCGGCAAAGGCTCGCGCTCGAGAATCGCCCACTTATGGCAGTCCGGGCACGCCTGGAGCACGGCGCGAACATCGGCATGAAAGCCTTCATAGGCTTTGCGCAATTCCTTGACGTCGCCTTTCGCCGACCACGATTCGCGCGTCAGCCACTCCGCCGGTTCGGGAACGCTGGTTACGAAGTAGAGTTCCGTGCGAGTGGCATTCGTATAGTAGATGACGATGTGACGGTCCGGGCCCCACCACTTGGTGCGCGACGGTCCGATGTCCATTCCGTTTAGCAAAGCCGAAGGAAAGATGGCGCGGTAGGCGATGCGTCCTTTGTGGATGGGCGTGTCGGGGCCCAGGATCATATCGCGCACCACCGAGTGAACCCCATCCGCGCCAATCACGGCATCCGCTTGCGCGCGAGTTCCGTCGGCGAACGCCAGCGCTACGTGTCCCGCGCGCTGTTCCAGTCCCACCAGTCTCTTATCGAGGTGCACGAATTCTTCCGGCACAACTTCTGCGAGCGCGGTGTGCAGGTCCGCGCGGTGCATGCAGAGATAGGGCGCGCCGAACAGGCTCTCCGGCATGGGCAGCTCTCGCATCACTTCGCCGGTATCGCATTTCCGGTTGAGGTGAGAATAAGGCTGAAAGGATGTAGCGAGGACTTTTTGCTCGACGCCGATCCGGCGCAGGACCTTCATCGAGTTCGGCATCATCTGGATGCCGGCTCCGATACGTGCAAAACGCGGCGCCTGTTCGTAGACGCGTACGTCGATGCCAATTTGCCGAAGCGTGGCAGCGGCGGCCATTCCGCCGATTCCGGCTCCGACAATGGCCATGGATAGTTTTTTCGAGCTCATTGAGACGTCTCGCTGCGAATGGGTGCGTGGTCATACTCCGCCGCACGGAAGATATTCTTTATCGCAAAGCGGATCCTTGAAGCGCAAACCGTTGAGCAGGCTGATTTCACGCTCACATCACGCCCGCGGGCGCGTTTCGCCCTTGATTTGAGTGCGGTGCATGACGCGACGCGAGCTGGAGTCAAAGGGATCGCGCCGGTGCATGGTGCAGCGGTTGTCCCACAAAACGAGATCGCCCACGCGCCACTCGTTGTGCCATTCGAGTTCTTCGCGATTCGCGTGAGACCACAGTTCGTCGAGCAGAGACTCCGACTCCGAAAGCGAGAGCCCTTCGATATACGCGTTGCGCCGGCGGCCCAGATACAGGACGCGCCGCTTGGTTTCCGGATGCGTGCAAACCAGAGGATGATACGTGCCGGGAGATGTGACCGGATCATCGACGGCGGAAACTCCTTGCCGTACGTAGCCGCCGCTGTTGTAGGTCCCGTCGTGCTTCAACGTTTTGCCTTCGATCCGTTTTTTTACCGCCTCGGGCAGGAATTCGTAGGCGCGATACATGCTGTTGAAGTAGGTGTTACCACCGGAAGACGGGATCTCCAGCGCGTAGAGGATGCTGGCCTTCGGCGGGTCTTCGAGGTATGACATGTCCGTGTGCCAAGTGGCCTCGCCGGCGCCTAGACTTCCGATGGGCACGCCGTTTTCCATCACGTTGGACACCACGTAAATTTCGGGATGGCCCTCAACAAATCGGCGCCCGGACTCTTGAATCGGGGCCCAATCGAGAACTCCGAATCTTTCGCTGAAGGCGATGAGATCGTCATCCGTCAGATTTTGCCCGCGGAAAAGAAGAACGGAGTGGTCCAGCCAGGCCTGATAGATGGCGGAGAAATCCGCGGCGTCGATTGTCCGCAGGTCCACCCCCTGTATTTCAGCTCCCAGCGCTTTACCCGTGGGAAGCACGGCGACCCCTGATTTTTTAGTGGCGGCTTTCGATGATTTGCTCGACATGGAAATCTAGCCTCTCTCCATCGGTTCCTTACCAATGGGACAAATGCAGAAACGCGCCGGCATACTCTCGGGCGATTGCGTGAGGCTATTATGGAAAATCGAGGCGCGAAGGGCAATATGCGAGAAAACGGCACCCTATTCGGTGCCGTCACCGTTTGGATCGATGGTGTGAATCGGCAGGTCATAGTGCGCTTCGGTCAGTTCCCAGCGGCGATTTTCTTCGCGCTTCATGGTGGCCTGGTCCGGGAATACCTGCTTTTCCACTTCGCTGCCGTGCACGGATGAGCTTATATTTTTGTAGGTGATCACGATGCGGTATTCCCAGCGGGAATCCTCGCCCATGTGATGTCCCGGCCGGTAGACCGTGTAGGATGTCACGTAGCCCAGTTCCTTTTCGCGGTTAAGCGTCGCGATTTGATACTTCTTGAAAATCTGCCAGAATTCATCCGCGTGGCCCCACTTCACTTTGTAGACCCACTCGACCATATAGGGTTTGTCGATCGTGGAAGCGCCGGAGCCGGCAGCGGCGGCCTGCTGGGCGTGCGCCTGCGGAATGTTGACCAGCGCGAACGCCAGCGCAAGGCCAGCAAGGGTCAGCGATTGATAACGAGGATGCTGTCGTGAGTTCATCTCCGGTTCCTCCTTAACGTTTGCAGCGAAGGATGTCTCCCGCCGGGCGCATACGCCGCGGCCACTACTTTTTCGGAGCGGCGGGATTCAGCGGATACGACTTCAGATTGAGCGGGCCGTATCCCAGGTGGCCGCCGTCCCGGTCAACGTTGTTCTCATCGCAGGCAAATTCATAGAGCTCGTCACCGGGCGGCATGGCGGTAAATACCCGCGAAAATGTCCAGGGCTTGGTGTAAAACTTGGGATCTTCGACCGTCACCTGGTGGGCCAGGTGATCGGCATCCGGGCGCGACCAGCGCTCGACGACGTGCATGGCATCGCTGTGCGGATGCGCGTCGTCATCGATCCAGCTCAGTTTATCCTTGAATCCGATCGAATCGATAACCAGCGTGTCGCCGTCCCACTTGGCGACTCCGTCTCCAAAAAAGGAGGGCTCAATGTCCTTGGGGTGTCCGCGGCCATCGATGGGGATGGTGCGAAACGTCCACATCAGTTCGTAAAGGAACACGATGCGATTCGCATTCTGCACAATCTCAAACGGCACGCCGCTGATGCTGGCGCGCGGGATTCCGGCGAACAAACACAGGGATTCGGGATTGATCGATTTCGTCAGGTTATATTTGTAGGCTTCTTCTCCAGCGGGCGTGAGTGGCGGTCCTCCTACGTCCTTGAACATGCCGCCGATGATGAGAGGTCCTTTCCAAAAACCGGACAGGTCCGGCTTACCGTCCGCCATGCGCGGCGTGGGTTTTGCGGGGCCTGATGGCTGTTTGATCGGTCCGGACTCGCTGGGAAGTTCTTTGTACGGGTTTTCCTGGGACGGCGACTGAGCGCGCAGGGATTGGCACGCCAAAAACATTGCCGCGAGGGCGCTGCCGGTCGTAAGGAAGCGTGCGATGGCAGATCGCGTCATGCTGAAGTCCCCGGTTTCCAGAACGAGATGGCCATTCCGAATTTATCCGTCATGGGAATCGACCTGGCGATCACGGCTGGCGCCGAAAAAAATGTTGCGTCGTAAGAATCAGCCGCGGGAACAAGAACCTTCGCCACAGTTCAGCCCCAGTTCAACCTCAGTTCAACCCCCGGTGCAGCTAGTTCAGAATGATGGCGGACAAAAGCGGCTTACCGTCGTGGGCAGCAGTTGCACGTGCGTAAACTAGCGGAACGCCTTTACGGTGTCAAGGAACGAGGCCGCCCGGCCGCATACGCGTTTACGGCCGCACGCGGAGAAAAACTGCGTCCCTGGAAAACGGGCGGCTTTCACGCATGCTAAGGCAGTACGGGCACCGGAGCGATTGACCCGACGCCGCCCCACGCTTGACCGCTCACTTTCGCTGTTATAGATTGCGCGTCGTGAGGAAACGAATCGCCCTTCCTGCCGCATTTATCGCTTTGGCGCTGGCGATGCCCGCGCTCGCCCACCATTCCTTTTCGGCGGAGTTCGATGGCGGAAAACTGATCGAACTGCGTGGCGTGGTGACAAGAATTGAATGGGCGAATCCGCACGTTTATTTCTATATTGACGTGAAGGACGATAAGGGCGCCACGACCAACTGGGGCTGCGAAGCCGCGAGTCCGGGATCGCTCCACCGGCAAGGCTGGAATCGCGATTCGCTGAAGGTGGGAGATCAGGTCATCGTCGGCGGCTACCCAGCTCGAGACGGTTCCAAGCTTGCCGACGCTCGAAGAGTGACGCTGCCGGATGGGCGCAGAATTTTTGGCGGAACCGCCGGCGACGGCGGTCCGGCAGAGCCCAAACCGTAATCTTCTTGAGAACGATTTCGGGGTACGTTGCGGCGCCAACTTTTGGGTTGGCATTTTTTTGCGGCGCGGATGCACACCGGCACGACGTGACACGAATCTATTTTTCCACCCCGAGCAGCTCGACATCAAAAATCAGCGTCGCGTTGGGAGGGATTGTTCCGCCGGCTCCCGTGGCGCCGTACCCAAGATCGGGAGGAATTCGGAGTTGCCGTTGGCCGCCGACTTTCATTCCGGCGACGCCTTCATCCCAGCCTTTGATCACTTGTCCTGCTCCCAGGGAAAAAGAAAAAGGCTCGCCGCGGTCCCGCGAACTGTCGAATTTCTCGCCGGTCGTGAGATAGCCGGAGTAGTGAACTTTGACCGTGCTTCCGGACACGGCGGTCGCGCCCGTGCCGACAACAATGTCCCAGTACTGCAGACCGGAGGGAGTTGTGATCGGTTGTCCGGTCACTTTCATCGGGCCGGAGGAACTGGGCGAGTCTGATTTGCCGCCGCATCCGGCTGCAAGTCCGAGAATGGCTAGTAAACCAAGAATCAATGCGAATCTTTGCTTCATGCGCGGCCTTTCACGTGGACACTCGTCGGGCTGTCTGCCGTTTCGAGCGAATTGAAATTTAAACCAACCAGGTTGAACAGGCCGCGGAACAGATCGCCCCATTCTCTTGCCATTCCGAGCAGAGCGAGGAATCTCTCCTGGGCTTAACCATCAGAAAAGAAAGAGAGATTCCTCGCTCAGCTTGGAATGACAAAATCGAGCACTTTTTCCGCCGCCTCTGAAGCCTGCTCTACTGTTGATTCGACGTGTGGCGCGCCGAGCCGGTAGCGCGCCAGCGCTGTTCGAGAGCGGGAATAATCGCGCCGCCGATATTCGCCATGTTCAAGTCGGGCAGCGGCGGGCGCTCGGCCCAGGGGTTGATCCCACGAATTACCGATCCCAGAAAGCGGATATTCGCCCATAGGAATTCCTTGAGCGAAAAGCGCGGCTTGCGGCCATTCGCGCGAACGAGGAGAACCGTCACGTCGTCTTCCGTGAGATTGCCGGGATGCCGGTCGCCAATCTCGCGCAGCAGCGTCTTGGTCAGGCGTTGCGGAGCGACATCGCCGAGAAAACGCACGATCCGCAGCAGTCCAGCCTCGCCGAGCATCTCTCCGTCGGCGTCGCGCGATTCGATCAGCGCGTCGGTGTAGCTGAGCACGCAATCCCCTGACGCCAGCTCCATATCGAACTGCTCATATTCCGTCACGTCCATGATACCGAGCGGCATGTTGTTCGGCGAGGGATCCTCTTCCAGCGGATCGGCGCCCAGAAGGGTCCATTCATTCGTGGCCGCCTGGAACAAGAGAGGCCGCGGGTGTCCCGCATTGCAAACGATGAGGCGCTGCGTGGGCGCAAAAAACGTGGCGACGATGGCCGTCGCGAACGTGCCGGCCTCGGACAGTGCGGTGAACTGCCGGTTGAGCATGCGCACAAATTCCGTCTGGTCCAGGCGATTAACGAAGCGCCTCATCAGCGTGCGGAGATTCGCGGCGGTGGAGGCCACCGAAATTCCGTGGCCGGAAACGTCCGCCAATAAGAGTCGCGTGATGCGGCCCGTAGCGCAGCTGGAGGCGTAATACACATCGCCGCCGCGCTGAGCGTCGCCGAAGGGCTTGCTGTATACCCAGGCGTCCAGGCCACCCATTTCCACGCCGCGTGTGGTCAGCTGGCTTCCACCCCAGACTTCCATGCACGACATTTGCTGGCCGGATGCGGCGCTCGTGGTTGCATCGTTGTTTTGCGCAGGCATAGTTCCATTCCTAATCCGTGGAGCGATTTGAAAAGTATTGCTCCAGACTTGATTTTACCTCATCCATGGCACGCTGGGCATTGCGGTCCAGTGCAGCGACCACCGCGGGAACGTTCTTGGCGCTGACGGGCTCGTCATGCGAATAAAAATGAGTCCAGACGATGGCGTCCGTTTTTGAGTCGCGCAATTCCAAATCCATGGTGAGCCGGGCCATGAGCGGCGGGCCGGAAATTTCCTTAAAATCGTACAGTCGGCCATAGAGAATGTAGTCGCCGCGGGAATTGCTGCGCAGGATGTCCACTGCTTTGAACTTCCCGGAGGTGCGCAATTCGCGGAGTAAAACCTCCACCAGCATTTCGGTAGGAGGCTCGGCCCACTGCTGGTATTCGTACGTGCCCATGCTCTCGCTCGCGGAGCTGTATACGATGTGATCTTCCCTGTACAGGTGCGACGCGCGCAGGGGACCGAGCAGCAGCGACACGGGATAAGTAGCGTGCTGCGTCACCGTCGAAGCTTCACCGGGAACCGTAAGCTGATAATACTTGCTCGGCCGCGCCGCTCCGCACCCGGTAAGAAGTCCGGCAACCAGAGCAGCCAGCGAGATGAATCTGCGGTTCATGGAGTTCCTCTATGGTGACTAGCGGCTCCGCGCAGCGCTATGATTGCTAGCCAACTCGGCGACAGGAAATTTGCTGAAGCGGACCCCGCGTCATGATTTGAGATTCGTCTGCCACGAGTCACCGGGAAATCATCGCCTTTCTACCGCTCACCCGTCTTATGCTCTGGGGGATTGGCGGACCGAATCAGTGAATAGGGCCGCATTTTGATCGTCTCGGTAAATTCCTTCAGGTTCTCGGTGACGTGAAGCAAATTGTCGAGAAGCTGATCGATGTTCTCCGAATTCACATCCAGCGTCTGGTTAAGCTGGCCGGTCAACTCGTTCAGGGACTTCAGCGTGCCGCGGAGTTGGGCGATGGCCTGGCGAACTTCCGGCTGAGTCTCGCCAATCGCTGAGTCAATGTGAGTCAATACTTCATTTGCCTGTAACGACGTTTTTCGGAGATCGGCGATCAGCGGACCCAATTTTTCGCTCAAATCGTTTACGTGTTGCAGCGCCGAGCGCACCTGCGGCCGCGATTCTGTAATGAAGCCGCGCGTCTCGGCCAGCGTGGCCGAAAGATTGGCTCGATTCTGCGCGTTCAACAATTCGTTGACGCGATCGAGCGTCACTTTCAGCTCCGTAGCCCGCGCGTCCAGCGTATGCATGAGCTCCTGCGCCTGCGGTGCAACGTTGTTGATTTCATCGGTCAGGACATTGAAGTCAACGTAAGCTTCGGAAGCAAGCAGAGATCCCGACGGCGCGGCGCCGGCCTGCGGCGATCCCGGAAGAACCTCCAGATGATTATCGCCGAGCGGGCTCAGGCTCATGATCTTCACCTTGCTGTCCGTTTTGATGAGCACATCGGGCTGGACGCTAAAGGTGAGATCGATCAGCGATGGATCCTGCGGATCGATGCGCAAACTTTCCACGCGGCCGATCTTCGGTCCGCCGGAATAGCGAACCGTCGCGCCCGGCTCGAGGCCGCCCGCAAATTGAAAATGTGCGTGGTAGGTTTTACCGGGAGTGCCGAATGCGCCATTGATCGCGAACACCACCGCAAGGAGAATGCCCCCGGCAGCCAGGACGAACAGCCCGACAAGCGTCTGCTCGGTTTTTGGATTCATCGTCTCCCTGGCTTTCGGCCTCTCCTATCCTTAAGTTGCGGTTGGAGCCGCGGTTGCTTTGCTCGCCGCGATTTTCAAGACGCTTTCAGCGGTGACGCCTGTATTGTTCCGTGAGCGTCTGCAGATAATCCAATTCCCCTTCCACGTCCGGCTCGGGAACCCGATCCAGAAATTGCCGCACACGCGGCTGCGTGCTCGATTTCATTTCCGCTGCTGTCCCGATAGCCACAATATTCCCTTTATCGATCAGCACCATGCGATCGGCGATCAGAAATGCGCTGGCCAGTTCGTGTGTGACCACGATGATGGTCATCCGAAACGCCTTCTTCAACTCCAGGATCAACTGGTCAATGCCGGCGGCGATGATGGGATCGAGCCCAGCCGAGGGCTCGTCAAAAAATAAAATCTCCGGGTCCATCGCCAGGGCTCGCGCGACGGCCGCGCGCTTTTTCATGCCACCGCTCAGCTGGGAGGGCATATAGTACTCGAATCCCGCGAGTCCCACCTGCTCGAGCTTCAGCCGCAGCATGATTTCGATAGTGGAGTTCTCGAGTTTCGTGTGTTCCCGCAACGGCAGCGCCACGTTTTCGCCCACGGTCATCGAACCAAAAAGCGCGCCCCCTTGAAACGACATCCCCGTCTTTTTCCGGATCTCGTACAACTCGGAATTCGAGATGGCGGCAATATCACGGCCATTGATCCAGATCTGCCCGAAACTCGGTTTCTCGAGGCCCACCAGCGACCGCAGCAGAGTGCTTTTGCCCGAGCCGGAACCGCCCAGAATGACCAGTGTCTCCCCGGCCCTCACGTCAAAATCAATTCCGTGCAGAACCTCCTGTTCCCCGTAGCTCACGTGGAGATCGCGGACGGAGATGGCCGGTTGGGGCGTACCCAAATTTGGATGTTCGTTTTCCATAAAAGACTCAACGCAGCTAGCCATTTCCAAGAAAGAAAAAGAGCCCGGTGAAGACCAGGTCCACGACCACAACCAGCAGGATGGAAATCACCACGGCCCTGGTGGTGGATCGCCCCACCTGCTCCGCGCCGCCGCTGGTCGATAGTCCCTCCAGGCATCCGACCGCAGTGATCGTGATGCCGAACATCACGCTCTTGACCAAGCCCGAAAAAATGTCCCGCAGATACAGGGATTCAATGGAGGCCTGAACGTAGCGTCCCCAGGTGAAATCCGCCTGCGTAACTCCGAACAGCGCGCCGCCGAGAATTCCCATCGCGTTGGCCCAGATCGTCAAGCACGGCAGCATGATGGTCATGGCCAGAAATTTCGGCGCGACCAGGAAATAAACGGGATTGATAGCCATCACTTCGAGCGCATCGATTTCTTCGCTGACCTTCATCGTGCCGATCTCCGCCGCGAACGCGGAGCCCGAACGGCCGATGACCACGATGGCCGTAATCAGGGGGCCCAGTTCGCGTGACATGGACAACGCCACGGCCTTGGCCACTAAATTCATGGCGCCAAGTTTGTTCAGTTCATAGGCGCTCTGCAGCGCCAGGATTAATCCGATAAAGAATGCGATCAGCGTGAGGATCGGCAGCGCACGCACGCCGACTTCCATGGCCTGCGAGGCGGCGTTCTGCAGGCGCAGGGGTTTCCCCTTGAACGGCGCAATAAAGGAGTAATATGCGGCGCGGCTTCCCAGCATGGCCAGCGCGCCCAGATAGGAAAGACTATCGGTGACGCCGGCGCCGATTTCAGAGACAGGTTCCATCACGTTTTCCGCGGCAATTGCCCACTCAATTATTCCGTCAAAATGATCCCGTCATGGGGAGGGCGTCTAGGAGGCTATAGCCTGGCTCTCATCGTCGTAGACTTCAAAGAGCTTTAGCAGCCGCGAAATTTTCAATACTTCGCGCGCGGCGTCGCTCAGTCCCACCAAGACAAAGCGCGAACTGGCATCGCGGGATGCCTTCAGCCCCTCCACCAGCGAGGCCACGCCCGAACTATCGATGTAGTCCACGCTCGTTAAGTTCAGAACGACCCGAGTCACTGCCTTATCGCGGATTTCGCTCAACAAGGCTTTCCTGACTTCCGGCGAATTTGACATGTCGATGTTTCCGGTTACTTCCAGGATCGCGGCGCTGCCGACCCGGCGGGTGGTTATGTTCAAGGCGTCTTCTCCTGCGAGGATCCGCCGCAGCCCCCAGGCGAACTTCCAGCGTATTTTACCAGCCGCAGCCGATTGAGCCGGCCGGCGCGCCGGTACTGGACCGAGTCCATGCTCCCGCGAATGATGTGCAATCCCAAGCCACCGGGCCTGATCTCTTCCAGCGGGCGCGCCGCGATCTTCGTGGTGTCCACCGCGGGCCCGCAATCGAAGAGCAGGATCTCCACGCCCTGTTCGGTTTCTCCGTTAGCGCGCCGCCGCAGGCGATTGCAATAGACTTCGATGGGCTGGTCCAGGCGGCCGTGGTAGGAATGTCTCATGATATTGGATACGGCTTCGTCGACCCCACGGATGATGGCGCGGTTTTGTTCTTCGGAAAATCCCAGCATCTCCATGAGAGGTTCCAGCGCGCCGCGAATCACGCAGAGCAGCGTGGGATGACTGCGCAGTTCAAGCTTCAGCAGAAAGGCGCGGCTCAATTTTGCGGATTTTTTCATCTCCGGAGAGTGTTTCGCCGTGATTGGATTTATGTTCAACCCCGGCCCTTGTTCCGCATGATCCCAGCTTACATCGCGGTCATGGCAAAGGAACATAATTTTGCCATGGACGCAATGGAATTTCTTGCGTTTCCGGGAAATCCACACCGGTTGAGTGCCAATGAGAGCAGGGGAGAACGAGGGGGAGAGCGTGGGAGAGACGGAGATGCACCGCTCTACAGCTAACGCTCCCGCGTGCGTGCCTTAGCTTGGGAGCTTCGAATTTAGGCTTTCGCCGGTGCAAAATTCAACGGCCACAGGCGCTGAAGGCCTGTGCTACTTTACCGGCCTGCGGCTACCATGGCGATAGCGGGCTGGAGTCCTGCCATCATGGCGGCGAATCCCGGCAAATCGAGCGATTGCGGGCCGTCGGAAAGCGCCCGCTCCGGGCAGGGATGTACTTCGACAATGATGCCGTCCGCGCCGATCGCGACCGCCGCGCGCGCCGCGGCCGGCACCAGGCTTCGGCGTCCCGTGGCGTGCGACGGATCGACCACTACCGGCAAGTGGCAAAGTTCCTTGGCCAGGGCGACGCCCGCGAGGTCCAGAGTGTTTCGCAACTCCGAGTCAAAGGTCTTGATTCCGCGTTCGCACAAGATGACGTTGGGATTCCCGCCGGAGAGAAGATATTCGGCGGCCAGCAGCCATTCCTTGATCGTGGCCGACGGGCCGCGCTTGAGCAGCACGGGTCGCGGCACCGTGGCTAGACGCCGCAGCAGCGGATAGTTCTGCATGTTGCGCGCGCCCACTTGCATCAAGTCCGCGTATTCGGCAACCGCATCGAGGTCCTCGACGCCCATCACTTCGGTCACGATGGGCAAGCCGGTTTCCTTTCGCGCTTCCGCCAGAATTTTCAGTCCTTCGAGCCCGAGGCCCTGGAAATCGTAAGGCGAAGTGCGCGGCTTATAGGCGCCGCCGCGAAGAAGCTGCGCGCCCGCCGCTTTTACTCCGCGCGCGGTTTCCATCAACTGCTCGCGCGATTCGACCGAGCAGGGCCCGGCAATCACCACTAGCTCCGGCCCGCCGATCTTTACCCCGGCTACGTCCACGACCGTGCGCTGCGGCTGTAGCTCAAGGCTGACCAGCGTGTAGGGCTGCGAGATGATCAGGATTTCGTCCACGCCCGGCGCAACGCGAAGGGCTTCGACTTCGGCACGGCGTCCGCGATTTTTTCCCACCACCCCAATGACGGTGCGTTCCGCGCCCTGAATCAGGTGCGGAAGAAAGCCGCATTCCTTGATCCGGTCCACGACGTGTTGAATCTGCTCGGGAGTCGCTGTTGCCGACATATTGACGATCATGGAAAATCTCCTTTGGCGATCTGCTATCTGGCGGGCTCCAATCGAGGTCCCGCAACCCGACCCTCAGGGCAATAAAAAAAGCCGCGAACCCTGTGGGTTTCGCGGCCAGTTTGGGAATCTTTTCGCGCTATCTTGCTTTTCTCTTTACCTCGACTCGCGCGCGATCCGCCCCTGGCCGCTTCCCGACCATGGGAAGCGGTACGTAAAGGCGAACCAAGAATGATACCGTGAATGCATTACGAGTGCGAGAATACGCAGGTAGGCGCGAAATGTCAAGGCCCTGGCGCTAGAATGACGAAAAGTGGAGCGCGCTTCACTCCGATCCGCCACGCCGATGCGGAATTGCGGACCGCCGTCCCAGCATTCATCTGGTCTCAATTCTGCCGGAAACCAACAGGCTGAAGCCTGTTCTACTAAGGCTGCTCCGCCAAGCCGCGGCGCACATCTTCGCTCAGCACGATGGCTTCGGACACTTCTTTCATCGACTTGCGCCGCTGGCGGCTCTGGCGCTGTATAGTCAGATAGGCTTCTTCCTCGGTGATCTTGAGTTCACGCTGCAGAATCCCCTTCGCGCGCTCGACCAGTTTGCGCGTTTCAAGCTTTTCGGAGAGATGCAGGTTCTCGCTCTCCAGGCGCGCCATTTCGATTTCCGCTCCCACCAGAAATCCGATCGTCGAGACCAGCATAATTTCGCGCTCCGAGTATTCATGCGGCTCCCGGTTCTGTAGATTGATTACGCCCACCACGCGCCCGCGGCACATCACGGGCACGGACAAGAACGCCTCAAACCTGTCCTCCGGCAAGTCCTTGAAGAGCTGAAAACGAGGATCCTGCGACGCGTTCACGGCCACGGCGACGGGCTTGCCGTGCTCGGCTACCCAGCCCGTGATGCCCTGGCCCAGACGCAACTTGAGGCGGTCCACCACATCGGAATGCGCATTTTTTGACGAACGCAGAATTAGTTCTCCCTCTTCGAGCGCGTACAGAAAGCAGGAGTCGCAGCTCACCACGGAGGCCGCGAATTCCACGATCTGCGAGAGCACTTCGTGCAGGGGATCTGCCGCAGCCATCCGGCTGGCCATCTTGTGGATGAAGTCAACCTCGGGGTTATCGGTCATAGCAAGTTTGAAAATTTCGGTATCCACAGCTCAAGGCTAAGCGCGCGCGTCGAGACTGTCCAATTCGTCCTATGGATGCGAATCATCAGTCTTTGCGCAGAGTCATCGAACATTCATAAATGGCGGAAATGCCGCCCGCGATCGAGGGACAACTAAGGGAGATCCTGAATTTCGGGTAAAGAAAAAGAAAGAGTGCGGCAGTCACGCCGGAATCTCTGAATCGATCGAACAAGCGAGCTTAATGCTATTTTCCAGAGTTTCGCTTCTGTTGCAGAAGGCTGGCGCTGCGCTGCGCCGCTTCGCTGACCAGGTATCCCATTTTGGGATGCTCCGGTTCCACGTCTGGAGCGATCTGGAACTCGCGAAGTCTCTCGCTGGTGGTTGGGCCGATCGACGCCACCAGCATCCGCGAGAGCGCCCGGCGCAGGGCCTCATCTTCGTTCATCTCTTTTGCAATTTGCAAAAGGTGATCTGCTTGCGTCGCGGTGGTGAAGAGGATCACATCTATTTCATTGCGCACAATCGCGGCGACTGCCGAGCGCAGTGGGCCCACATCCTCAGGCAAGGCCCACTCGTAAACCGGAACGGAGGTGACCTGCGCGCCGCGCGCCGCCAGGCCCGCTATCAACTCCGGATTCGAAACTCCGTATTCCTGCACTGCCGCGCGACGTCCGTGCAAAGGCACGTTCGCGGCGTGTTCATCCAGCGTTCGTAAAATCTCGCGCCAGGTATTCGGTTCCGGCGCGGTAAGAGTGACCGGAACGTTCCACTCCTTCAAGACCGCCACCGGCTTCGGCCCGCGCGCAATGACAGCGACGTTGCGGAGCGCGGCCAAATATTGTTCGAGCGGAGCGATGGTTTCCACAACCCGCGCGAGCGCGCGCGTCCCGACGCCGGTTAGAAAAATGACCAGATCGAATCCGCCAGCAAACAGCGTTCGGGCAAACGCCAGCGCTTCGGTATTGCTTTCCAGCGGAACCTCGCGCATGGACGGCGCGACCGTTGCCTTGCCGCCGTAGTTGGCGATCAGCTTGGCCATTTCCGGCCCGCGGCGGCTTTCCAGTGCCAGGACCCGCAGCCCGGCAAAGCTGTTTTGCGGTTCGTCATTTTTCATGGGTGCCATAATGCCGCAAGTCATCGTGCCTGTGCAATCCCGCCGGCATACCGGTGTGCCGAATTTCCGGTTGGCAAGGCGGCGGTGGGAGTGTAGAAGTGATCGGCGCTGGCTTTTTATCCTGGATACTGTGCGAGGTGAATGTGGCCGACGAGCGCTCCAAGAAATCCGAACTTCTCGCCCAGCTTGCTGAAGTCGAAAAACTAGAGGACGAGGCAAAGTCCCGCTTTTACGAGTTGCGCGACGGCAAAGTCTGGTTTTCCGAGGAAATAAAGAAAGAGCACCGCCGGCTGAAAACTTCGCTGGCGCGTTACATTCTGGGATCGCGGTTTCTGGCCGTCGCCACCGCGCCTTTCATCTATGCCGTGATTATTCCGTTCGTTCTGCTGGATCTGTTCGTTTCCGTGTATCAGACCGTGTGCTTCCCGGTCTACGGCATCCCCAAAGCGCGGCGGCGCGATTACATCGCGATTGACCGCAAGAAATTGAGGTACCTGAATGCGCTCGAGGGTTTCAATTGCCTGTACTGCTCGTACGGCAACGGGGTGCTGGCCTATGCCGTGGAAATCGCCGGGCGCACCGAACAGCACTGGTGCCCCATCAAGCACGCGCGGCGCGTTCAAAATACCCATGACCGCTACGCGCATTTCCTTCCCTACGGCGACGCGGTGGCCTACCGCGAACAAATTGAAAAGGTTCGCTGCGACTTCAAGGATGTGAAAAAACGGAAATAGGACGACCGCCGGCTGACGGAAGCTACGATCACGTCGAGACAGGCGTTTCGGCTGTGCGATGGAAGCTGCGCCCCTTGCGTTCCTTTCCAAGAGCGATGGTCACGATGAGCACGGCGATGGTGACAATCTCAAATCCCGCAAGGGCCCATTGATAGCCCACATGCTCGCGCAGCATGAATTCCACCGAATTGGTTGGCGCGGCAATCAGGATTCCGAGCTGGTACGCCAGGCCCGGAACGAGTCCGCGCGTTTCATCCGCCGAAAGCTCGGTCAGGTGAACGGGGATGACTCCCCAGGCGCCCTGCACGCCGGCCTGCATCAGAAAGGAGCCGATCGCCAGCACCACGAGCGACGAGCCGAAAGCCCAGAACGGAATCACCAGCAGGGCCAGGGACAGCGCGGCGATCATCGTGACTCTTCTGCCCAGCTTATCCGAGAATTGCCCGAACATGATCGCGCCCACGATGGCCCCGATATTGTAAAGAATGGCCATGTACGATTGCATGGCGGGACCCAATTTGTGCACCGTGCCCAGGAAATCGGGATACAGATCCTGCGTCCCGTGCGACAGGAACATCATGAACGTCATCAGCAAGACGAGATAGAGAAAACTCTTCCACTGCGTGGCCACGATTCGCAGAACCGCGCCCGTCGATGGCGCGCGATGCTGCTTCCACGCTTCCGATTCCGGCACGCGCGCGCTGATATAAAAAGCCAGCAGCGCGGGCAATCCACCCAGCCAGAACATGGGCCGCCAGCCCCAGGTGGGCAGGACAAAACGCGCCACAATCGCCGCCAGGATGTAGCCCATCGAATAGCCGCTCTGCAAAATCCCGGAAAGTATTCCCCGCAACCGCGGCGGAACGGACTCCATCGCCAGCGACGCTCCGATGCCCCACTCGCCGCCCATGCCAATGCCGTAGAGCGCGCGCATCACCAGGAAAAATGGAAGATTGGGCGAAAAACCGCAGGCCAGCTCGACCACGGAAAAGAAAACCACGTTGGCCATCAGCGGAATACGGCGGCCATAGCGGTCGGTCAGCAGCCCGAAGATCAGGGCGCCGACGGGACGCATCACCAGCGTCACGAATAACGAGGCAATGATCGCTTCCTTTCCGACATGGAATTCCGTGGCCAGTCGGTTGATTAGAAACACCACCACAAAGAAGTCGAACGCGTCGAGCGTCCATCCAAGAAAAGACGCGGTTACCGCGTGAGCCTGGCCTGAGCTTGAAAGGCCGGCCACTCCGGTGTCGCGGTCCTTGTTAAACAACGGTGCCTCCCATAGGTTCGGCTGTCACACGCTGCGAAATATCGCGGTGCAGAAGCGCGGCGCAAATCGCGGACACGGCCAGGAGCGCAAGTCCCGCGCCGGTCTGGCCGAGACAAAGCTTTCCGATGCCGAACAGCGCCGCGTACACCATGGCGCAGCCCAGGACCCACGCCAGCAAATTCGCGCCCAGGTCGCGCGTTTCAGGCAGGTCGGGAGCGAGCGCCGCAATCCGCCGCCAGCCCGTAGCGTGCGGCCGCACTTTCCGGTAAAAGCGCAGCAAAACTTCCGCGGGCTCGGCCGGCGTTAAGAACGTCACCGCAACCCAGACGGCCGTAGTCACAGCCGTAGTCGCGAGCGTGGTCTTGGCAAAAATCACCGGCGCGCTGCCCGTAAAAACCGGCCAGTGATGCAGAATCAACGTCATGGCCAGCGCCGTGGCCATCGCCGAAATTTCGCTCCAGGCATTGATCCGCCACCAATACCAGCGCAGCAGGTAGACTCCGCCCGTGCCGGCGCCCACTTCGAGCACCACTTCCCAGCCCTGGCCGATCGTCGCAAGCTGCGCCGAAACGTAAGCCGACGCCGCCACCAGCAGCAGCGTGGCGATCCTTGACACATTCACGTAGTGCTTTTCGGTCGCGTCGCGCCGGATGAACCGCCGGTAAAAATCCTCGACCAGATACGAACTCCCCCAGTTGAGCTGCGTCGCAATCGTGGACATGAACGCCGCCATGAACCCGGCGATCAGAATTCCGCGCAGCGCGTGCGGCATGAATGTGGTCGCCACCATCATGTAGCCCGATTCGGGATGCTGCAATCCAGGATACAGCGCGGCCGCGGCCAGCGCCGTCAGAATCCACGGCCATGGACGCAGCGCATAGTGTGCGACGTTAAACCACAATACGGACAGCAAACCGTGCCGCTCATTCCGCGCGCTGAATATTCGCTGCGCGATGTACCCGCCGCCGCCCGGCTCCGCTCCCGGATACCAGAACGCCCACCACTGCACTCCCAGATGCACCAGAAATGTCAGCACCGGCAGCGTCCACAAGGCTTCGCCGGTGAGCCCGCGCGAAAAATCCGGAAGCATCGCGGTGATGCGCGACGCCCTGGGGCCCGCAAGATTCTGCATCGCCGAGAGTTTCGCCAGCATCGCGTGCAGCCCGCCCGCTCCCCTTACGCCATAATACGCGACCGCAATCACAATCCCCATTTTCAAAACGAATTGAAACAGGTCGGTCCACAGCACGCCCCAAAGCCCGCCCAGCGAAACATAAAATCCGGTGAACGGAATGAGAAAGAAAATGCAGATGGCCAGGCTGGCGGACTCGCTTTTTCCCAGCACCGACCCCACGATGCTGGTCATGGCCTTGGTCACCCACCCGAGGATCAGGCAATTCATCAGCAGGCCCAGATAAACGGCGCGGAATCCGCGCAGGAATGCCGCGGGGCGTCCCGCGTAGCGCATCTCCGCAAACTGCACGTCGGTGATTAATCCAGAGCGCCGCCACAGTCGCGCGAACAGGAACACGGTCATCATCCCCGACGGCAGAAAACTCCACCACAGCCAGTTGCCCGCGATCCCCTGCGAATATACCAGCCCGGTGACAACCAGCGGCGTGTCCGCGGCAAACGTTGTCGCCACCATGGAAGTTCCCGCAAGCCACCAGGCCACCTGCCGCCCAGACACAAAATATTCTTCCGTGTTCGTGCCGGAGCGCCGGCGAAAATACATTCCCAGGAGAAGCATCAGCAGGAGGTATCCGGCGATCACGGCCCAATCGAGTAGCGTCAGTGTCATGAATCGTCCGGCCGCGGTGAATCCGATCGGGTAGAACAGGCTTCAGCCTGTTTGGTTTTGGTGGACGTCGAAATCATGTCTAAACCAGACAGGCTGCAGCCGGTCTACCGGAACTCTTTTGCAGGAATCGGCTGTTAAGTGTCGTTGCAAGCAGAGCATGTGTCAAACGAAAATCGAATCGCGCGTGATCGCAGGGCAGTTTGCTGGAGTACAATGCCTCCCGCCATGTCGCATCGAAAACTTCCGGAATTTTGTGGACGTGCTTTTGGTAGCACAGGCTCCTGCCGTTGTGTTTTCGTTGGCGCAAAATATAAACGAGACCGGCTGAACAGCGTGCCGCCGGAGCGCGCGGGAAATGTCGGACGATGAGTAAGTGGCCGCGCTCCATTTCGTCTCCGCACGTCGTCAACATTGCCGATTTGCGCGAACGGGCCGAGCGCCGTCTGCCCCGGGCGGTCTTCGATTATCTGGACGGCGGCGCGGAGACCGAAACTTCGCTGCGCGAAAACAGCCGCGCCTTTGAGTCCCTGACTTTCCGCCCGCGCAACGCCATGGCCGTGCCGCAGTGCGACCTCCGAACAAAAGTTCTTGGTGCGGAACTCTCCTTTCCCGCCATCCTTGCGCCCATCGGCTACAGCCGTCTCATTCATCCGGACGGCGAATGCGCCGCCGCTCGCGGCGCCGGAGCGGCGGGCACCGCATACGTTCTCTCCACGATCGCCGGCCATAAACTCGAAGACGTGCGCGCCGCGACCAACGGTCCCGTTTGGTATCAGCTCTACTTGCTGGGAGGCCGCGCAGCCGCGGAAGCGGCGCTGGACCGCGCCTGGAAGGCGGGCTTCTCCGCGCTGTTCGTCACGATCGATACGGGCACGGCGGGAATGCGCGAGCGCGACATCCGCAACGGCACCGGGCAACTGATGGGCGGGAACTGGCTGGGCATAATTCCGTATCTCTCCCAATTTTTTACCCGCCCAGCGTGGGTGGCGTCCTATTTGATGGACGGCGGGTTGCACAGATTGCCGAACGTGGTGATCCCCGGCGAAGGGCCCATGGCGCTCATCGACGTCGCGGCAGCGCTGGCGGAGTCTGTGGTGACCTGGCAGGATTTCGGTTGGCTGCGCGAAGTGTGGCCCGGCCCAATCGTCGCCAAGGGCGTCCTCACCGGCAACGACGCGCGCCGCGCGATCGACATCGGCGCCGCGGGCGTGGTTGTCTCCAACCACGGTGGCCGCCAACTGGACGGCGTCTCGGCCACGCTGCGCGCTCTCCCCGAAATCGTGAACGCCGTGAACGGCCAGATCGAAGTCCTGATGGACGGCGGCATACGTCGCGGCGGCGACATCGTCAAGGCCCTCTGCTTGGGCGCGCGCGCCGTGCTGGTGGGCCGCGCCTACGCCTACGGCATGGCCGCCGCCGGATTCCCCGGCGTCACCAGAGCCATCTCGATCCTCCGCTCGGATTTGGAACGCACCATGAAACTGTTGGGATGCGCGTCGATCAGCGAACTGGACCAGACATACGTAAATCTCCCGCGTGATTGGCCCACCCCCGGATAAGCAAGCCCCCTTGGTTCTCTCCACGAGTCCCGTCAGGGACGACAGATCGTAGCCCACCGTTCACGGTGAACCGTGAAACGGCGGGAACAGCACGGTCCCGAACAAACCTAAGCCCCGGAGGGGCGACACACGTTCGAGCCTGAGAAAATTAAGATTTAAGGTTTTCAGATTTAGGTTTTTAGATTTTAGTTTTTGGAGTTACAGGGTTCTCGTTTCAGGGGGAGGAAAGGCCCCGGGTTCGTCAGGGGGATGCAAACCCGGGGCCGGGGGGTTGAAACAGAAGCGGGGCCGGAGTAAGTCCAATTTCGAAGTAAGCCGCGGATCGCGCCGCGACATCAGGCTATGAGCTTGGGCCCACAATCAAGCGGCACAACCGGTACAAATCCTCGTAAGTGAAAACAAACCGCAGGTCAGTGGCGCCCTGCTCGAAATGTCCTAGGCCGGACATCTCTGAAATTTCCCGCAGTTGGTCCATCGGCAAGCCGAGCAAGTAAGCGGCCCGGTTTTCGTCGATAATTTCTCTTCGGACCGGCTCGTTTTCCATCAGGTCTGGCTCATTAAATAGCATCATGTCCGGTCTCCCTGGGCGACGGTTTAGTTCATGACCAGACTGGCCCAATTGTCCTGCTCCACGGCCAGAATCATGGTCTTGAAGATGTCGATGTCCCAGGTATCGCCGATTCGGAACCGGACTGCGCCGTCGGATTCGCCCACAATGATTCCCCGCAGGGGCACGCGCAAATCTCCAGCTGCAACTTGCAGGATCACCGCTTGTCCTACCCAGGATGCATAAGCGCTTGGCATTGCGTTTCCCCCTCAGACCGATTAGGTTCCGTGCTGACAATGCCAATGTTCTGCCTCGTAGGCGCTGCCACCAATGGTACGGAGGCCACAATCGAATAGGAGAGAAGTACTGTTAGCCGTTGAAGCACAAATCTCGCGCCGGTGCGCGGCGAGTACGGAAGTACCGAAAAACCGGCACCAGGGCTTCATTGCGGCAGACAGCGCGCCACGGCACACTGGGCCCATGACGGCCACGCGCGATCCCCAGGGGAGTTTCAATCGTCGTTCCTTCTGCGCGGCGCAAGCGCCGGGAGCGCTCGACGCCAACACCGGCGCTGGAATTGCGCTGGCCCTGGGCGGAGGCTTCTCGCGGGGCTTTGCGCACCTGGGCGTGCTGGCCGTTCTGGAACAAGAGCGCGTGCCAGTCTCCGCAATCGTCGGCACCAGCATCGGCGCGCTGCTCGGCGCGGCATACGCGGATGGAATTTCCGTGGATGATCTTTGCGGAATCGGACGTCGCGTGCGCGTTCGTGATTTTCTTCGCTTCCATCAAGGTGGGCAGGGCGCGCGGCACGATTGTATCGGCCAGTTCATCGACGAATGGTTTCATGCCAACCTCCTGGAAGAGCTGTCCATTCGCACCGCGATTGTGACCACCGATCTCGATACTTGCGCGCCGTTTGTATTTGCGAGAGGACCCATCGAAGTCGCCATCCGCGCGAGTTGCGCGTTTCCGGGCTTGGTCAAACCGGTGCAGCACGCCGGCCGGCTGCTCGCGGATGGCTGCATCGTTGCGCCGGTGCCCACGGCAATCGCCGCCAGGTTCAATTGCGGGTGCGTGGTCGGAGTCAGCGTAAGTTCGACATCGGGAAGCGCCGGTTTGCCGGAATCGCCAGCGGCCGAAAACACGGTGAAGGTTTTCGATCGCGTCTTCCGCGCGTCGCGCCGGGGCATCCTGGAGCCTTCCTGGACCAGACACGCGGACATTCTGCTGGAACCCCGGGTACAGGACATCGACTGGAACGATTTCTCGCGCGTCGACGAAGCATTCGCGGCCGGCGTCGAAGCGGCACGGCGCGCCCTGCCTTTTGTGCGCGAATTGCTTGCGCGACGTTCCTCCGTGGTCCCGGCTGCCGCCGTGGCTCCCGCCGCTGAAAGAGGGTTGGTTTTATGAGAGCTTCCCGAATCATGCGGACGCTCATTGTCATGTTGGCGCTGGAGTGGGAACTCTGCAGCGAAGATCCGGTCATTTTCTGCTACCGTATAGGAGTGGAGCCTGCGCGCGACTTCTTCGGGAGACTCTGCGAGCGTCGCAGTTAGCGTATGCCTGCAGCCCGCCGGGATAGTTCAGGATACGGGATAGATCAGCGTAGTTAGATGACGTCGGAGTGGACGCGGGACAAATGATCGGAACGCTGCAGCACTTACTTCACTTCCTATTCAATGTTAAAGGCCTGATCGCGTGGGGCGGCACGCTGCTGGTATGCACCGTCGTCTTCATTGAAACCGGTTTCTTTGTCGGATTTTTTCTTCCCGGGGATTCCCTGCTGGTTACCGCCGGAGTATTCGCAGCATCCGGCCAGCTTCATATCGCGGAGCTTGCCGTGCTGGTGCCGCTGTGCGCGATTGCGGGCGACCAGATCGGCTACTGGATCGGCAGGCAGGCGGGCCAGGCCCTTTACCGGAGAGAAGATTCGCTGGTATTCCGCAAAAGCCATCTGGAGCGCGCGCACCAGTTCTACGAAAAATATGGCGGCAAGACCGTGATCCTCGCGCGTTTCGTGCCCATCATTCGAACATTTTGCCCGCCCGTCGCGGGCGCGGCGCAGATGCCCTACGGCCGTTATTTCGCTTATGACGTCGCCGGAGGACTCTTGTGGGGTGGAGGGATGGTTCTGGGCGGATATTTTCTCGGCCGGCAGATTCCCAACATCAGCGACAATATTCACTACGTCATTGCCGTCGTGATTTTCCTGTCGCTCCTTCCTCCCATCATCGGCGTGTTGCGCTCCAGAATCTCGAGTTCGGCGAAACCATCTTCCCTTCCTCAACCCGCGCCGCCCGAGCGTGACTAGCCGTGCCGTTTCTCGGTCCTCCCATCGAAGCAACTCCGCGCGCGATCATCTTCGATATCGGCCGGGTAATCATTCGCGTCGATCTCTCCCGTTCCATGGGATCGCTCGGGATGCGTCACGGATTGTCGCATTTGCAGGTCTTGCGGGAATTGGAAGCGGACCCTCGCTGGCCCGACTGGCAGGAAGGCCGCATGAAGCCGCAAGATTGGCACCAGCACCTGGGCAGGAAGCTTCATTTTTCCTACAGTTTTGAAGAATTCTGCGCCATCTGGAATAGCGTCCTGGAACCCGAAACGCTTCTGCCCGACCAGTTGTTCGAACGCCTCTCCGCGAAATGCCGTCTCGCTCTGCTGTCCAACACCGATCCCATTCACGTGGCGCACTTCGAGGCTTCGTATTCATTCGTGAGCTTTTTTCCCGTGCGCGTCTATTCCTGCCGCGTGGGAACGAGCAAGCCGTCGCCGATGATCTTTCACCATACGCTGCGCGAAGTCGATGCCATGCCGGACGAAGCCTTGTTCATCGACGATATGCGCGAAAATGTAATGGCGGCGGCGAGCCTGGGGATCAACGCCTTTCACTTTACCGGTCCGGACGAGCTTTTAGCCGAATTCGCGCGCCTGGGGTTGTGGGGCGCTTAAGAGTCCCAAGTTACGATTTCCCGCACTGGCCGCTCCCGCATTTCTATACCGCCCTATTTCATCATTGCCAAAGAGGGCGATGTTGTAAATGTTTGCGAGACAGGCCGCGACATTCGGCCGCCCGATTTGCGCTCGTAGTCAACATCCAGAAAACTCCTGCAGCGCGTAAACTTTGCATGGCCCCGGAACCCGCCCGGAGAAGCTCTTTTTTGGCATCCCGTTCATTTTCATCTCGATACGCGTGCTCAGGGCGTCTGGCCGCTTGGCGGTCGGCGTGCTTATTCCTCGGGTAGAGCAGGTATCTCAAAGGGGGAAAAATGGCAGACGAGATGGATTCCGCTAGCACCAACCGCAGCGTACCCGGGTGGGTGATCGCAGCGGTGGCTGTCCTTGGGGTAGTGGCTATTGTAGGGTTGGTCATGGCGCACGACGCCTCGACCCAAACCACGGCGGCGCAGCAGGCTTTTGACAGCAAAGTCAAGGCTGTGCAAGCTGACTTGACCGGACAGATCGCCCAATTGCAGCAGCATGAAGCGCAAGTCGATACGGCCAATGCCGGGTTGCAGAGCGACTTGACCGTGGTCACCAAGCGCCTCCGCCTCACGCAGAGTGACCTGAAGAAGGCGCGCGACGAAGCGGAGGAGATTCGCACCGAGGACCAGCAGAAGATTGCCGAAGTCGATGCCTCTGCAAAGACCGAGCTGGCCACCAAGGCCTCTACCGACGATGTTAAAAGCGTCGACGGTAAAGTCGACGGCGTTCGCACCGACCTCTCCGGCACGCAGAACGATCTGAAGATGGCGCGCAGCGAACTGGGAACCCTGATCGCGCGCAACCATGAAGACGTCGATCAACTCCGCCGCCTCGGCGAGCGCGACTACATCGAATTTACGATTGACGGCAAGAACAAACCAACGAAGGTTGGCGCCTTTGTCGTCGAACTGCGCGGCACCAATCCCAACAAGAAGCGCTACAACGTAGCCCTGATTGTGGATGACTCCCGCATCGAAAAGAAGAATCTGCCGGTCAACGAGCCGATCTTTTTCCATCAGGGCAGCGATCGCCGCCCCCTGGAACTGGTCGTCAACACCGTTGCCAAGGACAAAGTTACCGGCTACATCAGCGTCCCCAAAGCCAACGGCGCTCAATCCGCATCGAGCGACTAGCGTGGCTGAGTAACGTCCGGCCGTGCTTCGGCGTCCGGACTCGCATTATCGGCGGGCAGAGCGCGGGGGTGCTCTGCCCGCCGCTGGCGTTTTAGGGGACCGTGAAATTTAAGATCTGCGCTTTGAACTGGAATTGCCTCAATGGCCGTCGCGCCAGCCGCCTGAATCATTACCCTACTTCCACCCACCCTCATCTCACGTTACACTCCTAAGGTCTTGCTTGCCTCTCGTCATCTGATTTTTACGGCCCTGGAAGGCGCCCTGGTCGATCCGCGCACGGATTCCTTTGCAGGCGCGGAAGAAGCCCTGTTCGAACTCGAGCGGCGAAAAATCGCTTTCGTTTTGCTGACCGCGCGCACCCGCGAGGAAATCGAGCCCATCCGGAAAAAGCTGGGGCACAATCATCCCTTTGTAACGGAAAATGGCGGCGGAATATTTTTCCCGGACGGGTACTTCAGCATCAAAATTCCGGGCTCTGTGCGCACGGCGCGCTATCTGAGCATTGCGCAGGGCCGGCCGTACGCCGAGGTCTGCGAGGCGCTCGACGATATCGCCGAGGAGTGCGCCGTCGGCGTGGCAGGCTTTCACCACATGAGCCTTCGCGAGATTGCCGAGAACACCGGCTTGCGCCCGCGCGCGGCCGAATTGGCGCGCGCCCGCGAATTCGACGAACCGTTCTATTTCACCTCGGCGGATGAAACGGCCATTGCCCGCTTCGTGGACAGGGCGCGCGAGCGCGGCTTCGACGCGCGCCGCGGCCCGACGTTCTGGCATTTTTCCGCCAAGTGCGACCCTGCGCGCGCGGTTCGAACCCTCTCTCGGTTGTTCCGGGATGCCACGCACATCAAGCTGCGTCTCATAGGAATCGGGGGCGGCGAACAAGACCTGCCGTGGCTCCGCGCCGTGGACCATGCCATTCTTCTGCCTGATCCGGGGGAAGCCGCCGGACTTCCGGACTCATCTCCCCGGGATACGCCGGGCCGGGCGAGGTCTATCGTTATGGGGGACACCAGCGGCGCGGCCGGCTGGAACAAAGAAATCCTAAATATTATCGGCCAGTCGTAGAGCTACGGGCCCAAACCGCTCGAAGAATTTGTTTTCACACAGTGGCAACGGCCGGGCCTTTTTGTGCCAGTTTTAGGCAATCCCGGGAAACGCAAAACTCCGGTCAACAGCTTAAGCCACACAGCTGAAAGAAGTTTGCGAATTTCACTGGCTCGGCGCGACATGGCCCGAGTCTTGCCATAGGTAGATGTGCCGCAGCCTCTACGAATTGGCGTGGCGCGGTCGATATTTATGGTTTGACGCCGCGGAATCGTTATCCGCGGGTTACGGACTCGAACCGATGGGTTAACTCTTTCCCTACCGGGGGGAATGAGCATGGGCGGCGCGGTAGCTACTGCGCCGCCCATTTTTTATACTGCAGCGGTTTTGGCGAGCAGCCGGACGATCATCGCGCGAAAGGATGTATTCTAACTCCTGCGAAGTCGCCCGGAGCGGCGTGGAGGATTTTGTGAGAAAAAATTTCGGCAGCTTGATTTTGTGGGTCCTGGCGCTGGTTTCCATGGCACCGGCGGGTCTGATCGTTTCGAATGTTTCCGCGGCGGCCGCTTCACCGGCGAAGAAAAAAACAAGCCGAAGAAAAACAAAAAGGCTCCGAAAGCTCACCACGCGAAAGTGAATCGGAAGCACAAGAAGTAGGACAGGCTTCACAGCCTGCGGAAAGAGTCGCCCCATCCGTTTATCATTCCGAGCGAAGCGAGGAATCTCTCTTTCGTTTCTGGTAGTTAAACCCAGAAGAGATACTTAGCTTCGCTCAAAGTGACAATTTCTGCAGTCTGCTCAGCCTGTCTGGTATTCCCTGGACTGAAAGAAGTCAAAAGAAGACAGGCTGAAAGCCTGTCCTATTTAAATCTAAACCAAAACGGGGGGCCTGGCGGCTCCCCGTTTCAGCGCTTTTTTTTCGCCGCCGAGACGCTGGTCAGCGTCCTAGGCGGTACGCACCGCATGCGCGGTGTGGCGTTAGCTTTTTACGTTCTAAGCCCGGTGGAGTCATACTCCACCTCCGTGGCTTTTCGAACTACAATTCTCTTGTACGCCTGACGCACACCTTTGGCAAGCGCGCGTTGGCATCTTTTTCGGCTAACGAATTGGGCATAACAATTCCGCTCCGCCGGCTGCCCGATCGCGGTTCACTTGCGGTGTCAAATGCGGTGGGATTACTTGACGAAGAGACCTTCACGAAGCTGGTCGCGCCCGACGAACATCTTGGAAGAGCGGTAGCGGCCGAACAGGTTGGATATTTCCCGGTTCTGAAAAACCCGCTGCGGTTGGAAGGGGCAAGTCGATGGAATCAATTCCAGGCTTTGCGCGTCCAGCACGCGGTAACGATGAAAGAGCATCGGCTTGCGTGTGTGGAACATGGCGAACACAACCCCGCCATCGCGCAGCAGCGAGGTGATGCGAGTGGCGAGCTTGGCCATCAGATCGTTGTCCAGATAGTCCAAAATATCCCACATCAGGATGGCGTCAAAAGTGTCGTCCGGATAGAGCATGGTGGATTCCAGGAACTTTTCCGCGCGAGCCTCGGAAGACATCTCTGCGCGATTGGCTCCGCCGGGCTGTGACTTCGCCTGCCGAGCTTCCTCGTCGAGAAAGTACTGGAAGGTGGAGAGCAAATCCTCGGTGTAGACTTTAAATCCGCGCTCGATAAAAAAAGTGATCGTGGTTTGCCGCGCGGGTCCCAGATCCAGCAAATGGCCGTGGCCGATTCCGTCCAGTTGCCACAGAAATTCCTTGAGCCCGTTGGACTGGCGCCCCACCTTTGGCGCGGCGCCCGGGACGGCGGACGCCGTGCGCGTGTTTGCGACGGCCACCGCCGAGGCAGGATGTACATTGCCTGGCGGCGATGGCCTTTGCGGCGTCGCCGGCAGGGCTCCCGGACGCGTTTTGCCGAAAAAATTCATATCAGTTCCCGGTTTCTCCGCTTGCCTTCATGGCCACAACCTGCTGCCCGGTGCCGCCGGAGCTTTTCGCCGCGGGACGGTTGTTCTGCGAGCTGTCGGCGCGGGCAATCTCGACTTTACTGTGAATTTGCGCGCCTTCCCCGATGGCAATCCGCAACGTGGCGATGTCGCCTCGGACTTCTCCCGTGGATCCGATCTCCACGCGCTCGCGGCCGCGCAAAGCCCCCTGGACCTTTCCACGGACAATGATTTCGCGGGCGTCTACGTCCGCCGAGATTTTGCCGTGAGGTCCGACGGTAACGCGGCCATTGGTAAGATGTATGGTGCCCTGCACTTCGCCGTCGATGTACAGGTCCTCACTGCCGCGAACTTCGCCCTTAATCAATAAGGTCGACGTAACAATTCCGCCGGAAGGTTGCACCACTTCGGCGGTCAGCCCGGCGACGCTGCGCACGGCTGGCTGCTCTACTCGCGGAGGCGCCGACGTTGTCGGTGTCGTTGTCGCCGCTGGTGTAACAGCCGGCACTTCGGCGGCGGGCGCCGCGGGTTTCGCTTCTTCTGGTTTACGCCACATGTATTTTTTTATCCCCCACCGAAAACTCCGTGGCCGCAAGGCTGGGGTGTTGCAAAGTAGCCCGGAGAGGACGGTAACTTGCGAACTATAGTATGGACAGGGGCGCGAGGGCGAACTCCACAGACCCGGAATGTTCCCAATATGATACGGGAGGAGTGGCCAGGGTTACTTAGCGGTTCCGTACAGTTTCGAGGATTCCACGAGCCTCGCGCGCCGGTCCGGCGCAATGGCGAATGCCGTCTCGTTTTCCGGGGCGGGCCTGCCTCGCAATTCCCATCTTGCAATCAGATATCCTGCCAATTCCGTTAAAAGCAATTTCCGCCCGCGGCGCGTTTGCCACCAGCTCGAGGGATCGAACTCAGAGTCGCGAGCGGCGCTCACTCGGCAGGTTACGGCCGACGGAAGCGTCCGGCCATAGATAAACCTTACACGGCGCGCATGATAGTTGGACGTGACGATAATGACGTGCTTCCATGCGCGGCTCTCGATCAGCCGCTCGACCTCTACGGCTTCGTCCCGCGTGTTGTCGGCCCGGTAGGTCAGCTTGACAATGGACGCGGCGGGCACGCCAAAGGATTCCAGGTCGTGCTCCATCACATCGGCAAGGCTCACGTTCTGGCGTAGCATTCGGGCGCTGGCCACGACCGTGGGCGCCACGCTTTCGCGATAAAGCTCCGCCGCATGAAAGGCACGATCCCCGGCATAGTTGTCATCACCGAGAACGATGATGGCGTCGGATTTCGCAACGGGTTCGTCGACCACCCAGAGCTGTCCGCCCAGGCGCAGCAGCGGGTGCCGGGCCACGTAGACGACGGCCAACAATACGACTAAAGACGTCAGGGATAACAGTCGAAAGAAAATGCCGCCCTGCTGCCCGCGTCTCACGCGATTGGATCCAGCTTGCGCAGGCGTTCAGCGGCCTCTTCGGGCATGATGGCGTTGTAATAGACTTCCTTGATGGTGTAGGACTTGCTCGGAGTATCCACGATGGGCAGGATTTCGATGTGCCAGTGATAGTCGTCGGCGATGGTCTTCCAGTAAAGCGCGGAGCTTTCGCCCTTGGGATGGATGATGTTTGGCGAAGTGTGCACCACCAGGTGATAGGCGGGAGCGATCAGGCGAATCCGCCGAAGGATGCGGCGCAGCAGCGCCGCCAGATGCTTCCGATTTGACCCCGGGCGCGGCCTCTCGAACGAATAATTGTGCTTGCGACCCAGGATCCAGACTTCGTAGGGGACGCGCGAGGCGTAGGGACACAGGGCAATGTAATCCCCCTGCGTGTCCACCATGCGTTTCTTCTGGCGCTCTTCCTGCTTCACAATGTCGCAGAATACGCAGCGTTCTTTTTCCTTATACCAATCGCGGGCCGCTCGCAGTTCGTACAGCAGGCGCCTGGGCATGAAGGTGGTAGCCGAAATTTGCGAATGGGAGTGCGAGCCTTCCTGGCCGGCGAGAGGACCGTAGTTCTTGTAGATCGAAACATATTTGAACCGCAGGTCGCGTTTCAAATCTTCGACGCGTTGTCTCCAGGCTTCCAAGACCAGCAGGATTTGATCGTCGCTCAGATCTTCAAGCTTGCGATTGTGTTCCGGCGTCTCGATAACGATTTCGTCCGCGCCCACGGGCTGCATCTGATCGTAGATTCCGTCGGCTCGCCGCTGGGGATCGCCCTCGACGCGATAAAGCGGATCGGGATGTGGCAATACGATCATCTGCGCCGGTCCTTGCGGAGGCAAGCGAAGCAGGGGATTTCTGAAATTCGTTTTTTCGGGACAAAACGGACAGCCGCCCGTGGTCGCGCAGGTATTTTCCCGGTGTCCGACGATCACCCAGCTGCGCGTGATGGGATCTTTACGAAGTTCCATCAGGAGATTCTAAGTCAATGCAGCGAATTGCAGAAGGGATCATTCGAATGGAAATTACAAATTGGAATGGTGCCAGCGCCAAAAAGATTTCGGATTTAAGCCGGCGACTCGGTCCGGTTGGGGCGGCCGCGTTCATCGAGCGCAAGCCGTTATCGCGTATAGCGGGCCGGCGTAGGGCCTTCCTCGAGGCGGTGCCGGTCCCAGATCGCGCCCTCGCGCGAATAGGAAGCCATCTCGAAATCCTGGGTCAATTCGAGGCAGTCGGTCGGGCAGGCGTCCTCGCAAAGTCCGCAGAACATGCAGCGGGAAGTGTCGTAGGTGAAGGTTGTCAGGACTTTGCGGCGGGTGGCATCGTCGCGGTGCCAGCCGACGACAATCAAATTCTCAGGGCAGGCCAAAGAACACAAATTGCAGGCGATGCAAAGCGTCTCGCCCGTCTCCGGATTCATGTTCAGGCGCGGCGCGCCGCGATACCGCTCCGCCACCATCGGGCGCTCCAGAGGATACTGTTCCGTATAGACGTTTTTCGGATTCTGCGTCCGGAACGTCAGCATCATGCCCTTCCAGAAATCCGCCAGGAACAGCCGCTTCATGAATGAGTTCATGGGCTTAGTCTGTCGAGGAAGGGACCGAAAGTCAAGGGCTCGGGAAAGATGGTGGTGGGTCAGTTTGATTCTTCCACTCAATCGACAGCCGCAAGCGGTAAGCATTTTGTGAGGGCCATGGCGGTGATTTGAGACAAAACCGACCGCACCGGACCGGCGGAGTAGAGCAATCAGGCGGGGACGTACGTCAGCCTAACCGTGTCCTCGCCAACGGGATCGGTGGAAACAAGGCGGAGCGGAGGCCTCGGGCCGGCAAAGAATGGCTTGCCGCGACCAAGCACGACGGGGTGGAAGTAGAGTCGATACTCATCAATAAGACCTAGATCGGTTAGGCTCCGTGCTAGGTCTGGTCCGGAAACTGCAATCTCCCCAACAAGCCGAGCCTTCAGGTCACGTATCACCGCCTCGATGTCATCCTCGACAAGTGTGGCGTTGGGGCCGACTGACTTCAACGAGCGCGACACAACCCACTTCGGTTGGCGCCGCCACGCCGCCGCGAACTCGTGTTGCTCCGCATTCCACTCAGGACGGTCTTCGTCCCAATAACGCATGACCTCGTACATGCGGCGACCGTACACACTGCCGGTCAGGTCGCGCACGTGCTCTATCCAGTGACGAAAGAGCGCGGGGCCTGGCCGCATTTCCAAGTGGTCGACGTAGCCGTCCAGGGACTGGTTCATTCCGAATATGAGCTTCGCCAAGTTCTCACACCTCCGCACCAGTTCCCTGCAGTATCGAACTAGCCCAGCGCGGATTCCCACGCCTCGAGCACCCTCACGATATCACCAATTTCCCAAAGGCGGGACTCGGCGCCAGCAGCCATCGCAGGGGTCATGCGATGCGCGCCGTTGATTTTCACGAAGTTGGACGGCGCGGCATAAGGCTGGTCCCAAGTATTGATCATCAATAGGTGGGACGAGCGTAGCATGGACGTCAAGAGCGAGAGTTTTCAAACTGACCCACTACCGGAAAGATGGATCGCGAGACTGCGAACGAATTTATGAACGCGAGTTCAGACGAGATGGAAGTTCCGGCCGCGAGACTTTACTGCGAAGCGGCATCAAATTTCAGCGAGTCCAGCGTGGCGCACAGAAGATCCAGTTCCTGCTGGGTTTTGGCCGTAAAAATAAAACTCACCACAGAATCGCCGAGTTTCGCGGAAAAGACAGACTGGCGAATGACGGCGGCCGGAAAATGCAATTGATCGTCCAGGCGGAAGAATTGTTTTCCTCCAACGACGGATTCCGTAATCTCATCCGCGAATTCCACCTGGAGCGTGCCTCGCTTCATGACGGCCTCTAAATTCAGCAGATAGTCTTTTCCGGTCTTGATCCCGGGCGCGAAATCAACTCTTTCGGCAATCACCTGGACCGAAGGATTGGAGGGGACCGGAGTGCCCACCGGATACTGAAAGACGGTAAGCAGCTGGGAGGTGCGCGTCTCGGCAGCGTCGTAAGCAGCGTTCCGCGCGGGATCGTTTCCGGCCACCAGTTCTTTCCCCACCTTCATGAGTTCGCGATTGGTCGCCGAGCCATGCGCCGTCCATCCCTCGGGAAATGTGTACATGAAACCGAACTGGCTGCTGCTGAAAGTGTTTCCGGAAACGCCGCCCGTATCGACCTCCGCGGAGGCGGTTGAGGGGCTGGAAGGCGCCGTTTTCGCGGAAACCGCTTTGGAAGCCGGCTTAAGAAAAGTCCAATCGAGAATGGGAATATTCGTTTTAACGGCGAGGAGATGAAAGACCATGGTGACGTCCGGCGTCACGACGTGGACCGCATGGGGAACTTGAATGCCGTCGACGGTTCGGAAATCTTCAAAGTACGTCTCACTGCGCATGATCTTGCCGTCGCTGGTCGTTTCCGTCGACATTCCTACCCGCAGGCCCGTGGTTTTATCGAAATAAAGCTTTCTAGCTTTTCCGTGCAGCGGAGTCGCCAGAACTACGTAGCAAGGCCGAGCCGCAATGGTCGATTCGCCCTGAAGAACCATTTGAGGATAAATGCGGGTCAAGTCGATCTCGCTGTAGAAGTCGGAATCGAGTTTGGCATCTTCGAGTTCGTCGCCCCGAACCTCCACGACGCCCTGGCCGGGAGTTATCTTCCATGCATTGGCGCCGTCGAAGCCCTGCTTCATGACCACCGCGCCGCCGAGCGTAATGCTCTCGTAGGATTTATTCGGCGCCTGGCTGTAAATCTCGAATGTGCCGGTTACATGGCCGGCGGGGATCTCCACGCTTCCTTTTACATACATGCTGTTGATTTTTGACCATGCCGTCTTGCCGCCGCTGGCCAGGATCGCACGCTCGACGATCTGATCGACTGTAGGAAGCGAACTCGCGAATGGTGCGGCACCGCCAGCCGATGTTGCGGAGCCTGTCTGCGCGCGTCCATGGAGAGGAACGCAAAGGCAGACACCAACGGCAAGGAATAGATAGACGAGTAAGCGGTTCATCCGGGCGTCTCCGTCGACCGTTACGGTTTAGCTAACAGCTTACGGTCGGTCATTTGGGCTGTCAAGGCTGAGCCTCTCGAGTTGTGCTTAGTTTCAGTACGGGGCAGCCATTTTCGCCGGCTCGTTCGGAATCGCGCGATGATACTATTTTTCTCTCAACGCCAGGGATAGTCGCAATGCAGGGAGGCACCGATTGAAGGCGATAAACTCCATCTTAATCGCGTTCTTGTTTCTGTGCCCGGGAAGCCTGCTCGCTCAGTCCGGCGACAAGGAGCCTATTGCGGTCGTTGAGCTTGGAGGAGCGGCGAATGGGAGCATTACAGAAGGCGGGTCGAGCTTCGGCCCCACCGCCGCGGTCGAAGTGACGCCCATAGAAAACTGGCTGGAGCTTGAGCTGGGAATTACACCGCTTTTTACGCGTCACTCGACAGAATGGGACGCCGACCTTTTGTTTAAAAAGCCGTGGACGATCTCGAAGAAAGTGGAATTTATGGTGGGCGCCGGTCCCGAGTTGGTTCATGTGACGAAGTACGGCGCGACAACGAACTCCGTCAGTGGCGAAGCCGTGCTGGATTTTATGTTTTGGCCTTCCAGGAAGCATCGATTCGGCTGGTACCTCGAGCCGGGTTACGAGTACAACTTTGGAAGCAGCCATGAGCAATCGCTGGGCATAAGCGGCGGCCTGTTGATAGCGATCCCCTAGGCTGGGTTTGCTTCTGGTGCTGAGTCGCACGATGGAATCATTGAGAGCTGCTTTGCGTTTCAAACCCGGTACCCCATGTGGCTGTAATTCGAAGCTGCCGCGGTCCTTTAGGCGGCGCGCCGGTCGAATTTTTCCTCGGACCGCGGCTTGACCCGCAGTGTATAATTCCGGCCAAAGCTAACCCGAAACAGCCATGTCCAACGCGCGGAGGGGTTTCGAATGCGAAATCTTTTGCTTGGCATCATCCTGGGTCTCGCAATCATATTGACCGGTTCTGCAAGCGCCTCGGCCCAGGGCAGCAAGCCGGCCGCTGCGGCGAAGGACATGAATGCCAGCCAAACGCCGGACTTGTCGGGCGTGTGGATGCGGGACGCGCCTCCGGCTACTGCGATGCAATACTGGATTTACGAGCTCAACGAGGAAGAACCTCCCATGACGCCCTGGGGCCTGGCGCAATTCAAAGCGGCCAAATCTTCCTTCGGATCGCACATGTATCCGCTTGAGGAAACAAACGATCCAGTCCTGCGAAAGTGTTTTCCGCCGGGCGTACCGCGCGTTTACATGCACCCTTTTCCCTTTCAGATTATTCAGACGCCCGGCGAAGTCGTGATGCTGTTCGAAGTCGATTCGCTGCGGCGCGAAATTTATACCGACGGGTCGCCGCATGACCCGAGCCTGGTGCCCTTGTGGATGGGAAATTCGATTGGATACTGGGACGGAGACACCCTGGTGGTCGACACCGACAATTTTAACGATCGGACCTGGCTCGACCGGATCGGCCATCCGCATAGCGATCAACTGCACGTAATCGAGCGCTTCCGGCGGACGGCCCCGGACCACCTGATCGATGACATCACCATCGACGATCCCAAGGCATATACCAAACCCTGGACCGCGCGCCTGGAATTCAAGCTCAGGCCGTGGAAACTGACCGAGCAGTTCTGCGAGGATGCCGAGAGTTTCACGGGGCTGGAAAAGAAGGAAGCATCGCCGGAAAAGTAGGTAGGTTCGGCCATGGCGATTCCGCGGTCGCGCAGCGGGAAGGCGGGCCCGGATTTTGGGATTGACATAAGCGGCGTGGGCATAGATATTTTTATCAATTCGGATTCTCAAGGCAGGCCGGCCATATTTTCAGTTGCTGTCCAGATCCAGGGTACTTTCAGGAGGATTCGCATGAAGAAGCTGGCGCTGTTGTTGGCCACGATATTCTGTGTTGTTTTTATCTCCGCGCCGCTGCTGGCGCACCATGGAGAGGCCAACTACGACACGGAAAAGACCGTTTCCGTAAAAGGCACAGTGACGGAGTTTGAGTTCGTCAATCCCCACGTGCAAATTTCCCTGGATGTGAAGAACGATAAGGGCGAGATCGAAAAGTGGACGGGCGAAGCCCGGAGTCCCGCGATGCTGGCCCGGTACGGCGGATGGGACCGCAACACGATCAAGGTGGGTGACGTGATTACGTTCTACGGGCATCGCACGAAGAATGGAACTTTTTTCATGCGCTTGGAAAAAATCGTGATGCCGGATGGCCGGGAACTGCCAAATCTGTAGCTGAACGGCGTATTGCCGGGTTGGGTCACACGGAGGTCGGCTGGACGTCGGAAAAGACGGATATTCCGCCGACGAATCTTGCCGGCTCGTTCATTGCTAATACAGGGTTTCGAGGTCCGGCGCCGGCGAAGCTTTTAAAGTGGTAGAATTCCCGTCGATGAGCACCGCTAGCGCGCGCCCCCAACTTCAAATTCGGCCGGCCCAGGAAGACGACGCCGCCCCGATTTGCGAGATTTTTAACGAAGCCGTTCAGGATCATCTGGAAACATTCGAATCCGAGGCGCGCGGGCTGGATGATCAGCACTTGCGAATCGCCGCAGCCGAACACGATCCGAAACATCCGATTCTGGTCGCCGAATTGCGAAACTGGATCGCGGGTTGGGTTGCGCTTACCCCCTATGACAACCGCATCGCGCTCGACGATATCGGCGAGGTCTACGTTTACGTGCGCCGCGCGTTCCGCAGCTATGGAGTGGGCCGCCAGTTAATGCGCGCCATTCAGGAAACGGCCGGCAAACTCGGGTACCGGAAACTGATCGGCCGAATCCTAGCGCAAAATCAGGACGGCTTGGTGCTGTGCCGCGCTACGGGTTGGCGCGAGGTGGGCCGCCACTCCGCGCACACGCGGTTAAATGACAGCCTTCACGACGTCATGGTCGTGGAATATCTGATCCCCTCTTCTCCGCCGCAGCCGTGAACGATCTTGAATACATGCATCTGGCGATTGTGCAGGCGCAATCCGCGGCGCTCCGCGGAGAAGTGCCCGTGGGCGCGCTGGTGGTGCTGGACGATCGTATTGTAGCCGCGGCTGGCAACCGCACGATCACCGATTGCGACCCCACCGCGCATGCCGAGATCGTGGCCCTGCGCGACGCCGCTCAGAAAACCGGCAATTATCGGCTTATCGGGGCTTCGCTCTACGTGACCGTTGAGCCTTGCGCGATGTGCGCCGGGGCCCTGATCCAGGCGCGCGTGGCCCGCTTAATCTATGGCGCGGATGAACCGAAAGGTGGCGCCGTTCGCACCTGCATGCGGGTTCTGGATGCGCCTGCGCTGAATCATCGCGTGGAGGTCGTTTCCGGCGTGCTGGCCGCGGAGTCCGTGAAGTTGCTTCAGTCGTTTTTCACCGGGCGCCGCTGAACTGGCGGGAAATGCTCTCAGCAATTCATCTATTTCTTCGAGCTATTTTTGGCCCAGACTCTTTGCAGCACTGGAACTCTTGCCTGCGCGGTTTTTTCCTGGCCGTGAGTCCCCTGCCGCACAATCAATACGTTAAAAGGCGCACGGGCAAGAGTCTGGCGGCCATGCCTTCCACCTCTTCCGCGAACAGTTCAGCCTGCGTGGTGCATCTTCCAGAGCATCTGGCGCAACATTCCCAGCCAGATCACGGCGTCGCGCTGCGGCAATCGCAAGCGGCGCACCAGGCGGCGAATTCTTTCATCGGCGTCGGACACTCGCCGGCGGTCCAGGAATCCGCTGGTCTGGAGCGCTTCGAGCAGCAGCGTGGTGATGCGCTCGAGTTCCTCGGCCGTCGCCGGCTTCCATTTCTCGGCTGAGCGTTCGTATTTCGAATCCCGAATGAGCTCATACAGGCAAACGGCGACCGCCTGCCCAAGGTTCATGGAAATATTCTGATCGCACGTGGGAATCCGGACGAGCCAGTGGCAGTGGCTTAGGCTGTCATTCGAAAGCCCGAACTTTTCAGAGCCAACGAGCAAGGCCACATTGCTGGATGCCAGGCGCTGACGAATGAGCCGCGCTCCGTATTCCGGGCGCCGCACGGGATGCTGCAGGTCGCGCGTGCGAACCGCAGTGGTTCCAACCACCAGCGTGCAATCCTTCACGGCCTCGGCCACGGAACCATGTGACTCGGCATTCGCAAGGATCGCCGAAGCGCCAACGGCGGAGCGCGCTTCGCGAAAGGACGGCGCGTAGGGATTTACCACGCGCAGCGACGCGAAACCAAAATTGCTCATGGCCCGCGCCGCCGCTCCGATATTCAGCGGGTTGCGCGGAGCGACCAGAACGACGCGAAGGCGCTTCAGTTCCGTGGGAGACGGCACGAGTTTCCTATTGTATGGCATGTGCCCGATTATGCCAGCCCGCCGGTGCGAAGAGCGTGCAACCGTGCGGTTCGCCCCAATGCATACAGCTGGAACGCGCGGGATTTAGAATCAGGATTCTGATAGTTACCATTAAACACATCGATTGGACATAGGACTCGCACAGGACTACTATCACTGAAAATCTAGAGTCGCCGGAAAGGGACTCCGATGAAACACAAATACGATCTGTTCGAAAAGTTCCCCGATGGTTCTTCGCTTTGGCGGGCTTGCGTGGTTGGGCTTCACGGCACGCGGATGCATATGTTCGATCTTGCCCGGCGCTCCTCGAATCAGTTTTACGCCATGCATTTGATGAGCGGAAAGATCGTTCCGTTGGCGCCCCCGCACAGTACTCTTCAAAGTATTTCCAGGATGGGACGACGCGGCAGGGCCGCCGTCGCCTAGAGCCGAATTCGCACAACCCTCTGCCCGATTTGTTTGGCGGCGGGAGCCTCCAACTGCCGTGTGCGCTGGCGCCCGTTCGCCCGCTGTTCGCCTGCTGTTCGCCTGAAATGCGATGTAATAAATTGGAACGATCTCCCGCGCACGCAGTAATACAAGTCACACGATAAACCTTCCTCCGACAGGTTTATCGGGGAGGGGCGGCCGCGTATGCGACGCCTCTCTTTTTTTGCCTCAAATCCGCAAATTCGAAGTTTGAAATCAGGGCGCAGGCTGAGCCAATGCTGGATACATTCAGGGCGGTGCTCTTGCCCGTTCCTACACGAAAGGTGGTATTGGCTTAAAAAGCACAGCTTGGATATGGACGTGGACTCTTGGAGCTATTCGCACTATTTTGTATGCGACGTCGTTAAGAATCCTTAGATTTTCCCTCCAGTCTAAGGGGACAGGAATCAACACGATGCTAACTGCAGCGAAAGAGTGTCGCTTAGCCCCTCGAGAGCTACTGTCCGAACCTGTTCTGGTTCGCCCCTGCGACCCAATCTATCCAGAGGAAGTCTGCACCACGGCGAATGTTTCGCGCGGCGGTCTGTACTTTGTGACGCCCACAAATCATTATTTTGTCGGAATGAGCGTTGTGGTATCGCTGAACTTCGGACCGGATGACCCGATCCACCGCGAACAAATTGGGGACGTGGTGCGGGTGGAGTCACTGAACGAAGAAAGATGGGGCGTCGCGATACGAATCGTGATGCACAATAATCCGGGAATATACTCCGGCACATAGCTTTACCCCGAAAAAAGCCCTGCCCGGCAAGAAACGCATGACAGGCTTCCGCCTGTCTGATTCTAATTTTGCACGCTAAAAAAGCACACCGGGTGAGGCCTCACCTACCTGGATTCCTGGATCACCTGTACTCATTCTGGACCTATGGGTAAGTAGGCGGAAAGGTAGTTCTAGTTCAGTATGGTTCCCACCCGGGAAGTGCCGCTTCGACTTGGGGGCAACACCTGTCCATGCCATGGCCGTACGAGTGCATGAAGGTTTGAGAATGGCTACAACCACGGAACATGAAAATCGCTCGGCCACGGAGAAGGGCGGCATGGGCCGTCTCACACGCAAGGATTTGCGGGAAGTCCTTGAGAGTCACTCTTCCTGGCTCGATTCCGCCGGTGAAAGCGGTGAGCAGGCCGATGTTTCAGCCAGGAATCTAGCCGGTGCCGATCTGGTCGACGCCCGGCTGCCCGACGCTATTCTCCACAAGACAATTCTGAAGGGAGCCGACTTCACACTGGCGGATTTGCGTGGAGCAAGTATGGTCCAGGCAGATCTGGCGGATTCAACCTTGCTCGGAACGCACCTCGAGGGAGCCAATCTTCAAGCTGCCGACTTGCGAGGAGCGACCGGACTCCTCGGCCCGCAACTGGCGGGAACGAACTTGTTCGGCGCGCTTCTTCCTGAAGACGTTTCGCCTCTGGATGGATTACAACTGGTCCGCGCGGTGGCGCGCAAGGCCGGCTGGCTGATGATCTTGACGTTGTTGCTGAACGGGCTGGTCTGGCTGAGGATTTTCACGACTCCGGACGCTCAACTCATTACCAATTCGTCCGCCTTGCCGTTTTCCAGGGTGCAGTCGACATTGCCCTACATTCCTTTTTATCTCTTCGGCCCGGTGATGATTCTCAGCCTGTACCTGTGTTTTCATCTCTACGCTCAGCGGCTTTGGGATGGAAGCGCCCAATTACCGGCAATTTTTCCGGACGGACAGAGATTGGATGCGTGTCTTCCCTGGTTTGCCCGCTGGTCCGCGCGCCGGCACTTCAAGTGGCTGAAATACTCGCAATCCCCGCTGGCATTTCTCGAAGGGGCCATCGCAATACTGATGCTGTATTGGGTCGCGCCCGTTACCGTGGTCCTGTTCTGGGGCCGGTATTTGACGCTTGAGGATCTGCGCGGCACGACGCTGCACATCTTTCTGATTGTGGGAGCGGTTGCCGCGGCTGTCAACCTTCCCCGGATGGCCAGGAAATCATTTGTGCCCGATTCGCCGCGTCGAATTGCAGCAGAACTGGAGCCGACTACCAGGAGAATCGCAAAGTTTCTTCGCTTCTGCCCGGCGGTCATTGGGCTTCTTCTCTTTCTTGTCTCGATCGGCACGTTTTTCGGAGTCCCGCACGACTCTCGCGCCACGGCCCAATCCTCGGCTCGCGGAATCAGGGCATGGGCGCCGGACATTTTGTGGACGGTTGGCTACAACCCGTTCGCGCAAGTAACCGAAGCGGACGTTTCGACGAGACCCTGGGGCTGGACCGGACAGGAAAGTGAAATGGCCCGAGTCAAAGGCGCCAACCTGAATGGCCTTCGCCTGCGCTACATTCAAGGTTACGGCGCATTCCTGGTAAAAGCCCGCCTCTGGCGCAGCGATTTGCGCAATGCCTACCTTTCCGAAGCGGACTTGAGAGAGGCGAATCTGCGGCAGGTTGATCTGCAATCCGCCGTACTGGACCGCGCAAAACTGGCCCGCGCGGATCTGCCGGAGTCGGATTTGCGCAACGCCAACCTGGACCGCGCGGATCTGCAGGATGCGAATCTGTCGTTCGCAGTCCTTTCTGGAGCCACGCTTCTCGACGCCCGGCTCGACAACGCGAACCTCTACAAGTCGGACTTGCATTCGACTTCGCTGCAGAGAGCGAGTTTGAAAAAAGCGGACTTGCGCGAGGTCAATCTGGAAAATTCCAATCTGACGATGGCAAATCTGGAGGGCGCTTACCTGGCTTCGACAAGCCTCCGCAGCGCGGTCTTGAAGAACGCGAACCTCTCCACAGCCATCCTGACAGACGCCGACATGCGAAAATCGGATTTGTCCGGCGCGCTCCTGGCCGGCGCTGTTCTGCAGGGCACCGACCTCACCGGCGCAAACCTACAAGGCGCGGACCTGCGCGGCGCCGATGGACTGACGGCTGCGCAAGTTTGCTCAGCGTCCGGCGTTCGGGGAGCGCAGATGGACGCCAGCCTACAACAGGATGTCTCCAGCCGCTGCGGAAACGCACGCCCGCCGGACTTCTAACTCGCGAAAAAAGACTTCGTTCGTATCTCACCCGCCTGACCCTTGCAGGAATAAGATCCTCGTGACACGGGCACCCTCGCTTGCGCGGTCGTGACGACCGTCGCCCCCACAGGCAGACGCGTCTGACACCGCGTGCGAACCGTGCGGCTTTGAGGCTTCACAGCTATTCCGCAACGCGTCTGAATCTGCGCGTGGCGTGCATCTAATCGAGTGTGCCGGTCGTGGAACAGCCGGATCAGGCCAACCGGTCGCTACCGTATTGACTTGGACTTCTGGAAGTTGGAAAGTCTGAGATGACCGGCGAATCGAATGAAGCCCGGCCGGCTGCGGCGCTAGAGAGCGAAAAACGCTGAAACGCTTCAAATACGAGATAACATAAGGGTGGGGATGCTTGCGGGAGGACAGCGTGGATCAACTCCAAAAGCCCGGGATGAAGAAGCCCGGCATGCCGCCGGCGCAATGGAGCACCTGGATTTGGTTCGCGCTTATGACTCTTACCATGGTCTGGTTCTGGCAAGAGGGACCGCGGCAGGTGGGCACGCGCACAATTCCCTACAGCGAATTCAAGGACGATGTCCATAACGGCGAAGTGACACAATGCTCGGTCGAGCAAACGGAAATTGACGGGATCATCCAGCCGAAAGCAAAGACGAATTCGAAAGAAGCGGCGGCTAGCGGCGCATCTGAAACGAAAGCGACCTCTGAGCCCGCTCCCGAAGCCAACAAGAACTCCGCATCTTCGGCCAAATCCGACGCGCCATCGAACGAAAAGCCCGGCGAAAAACAAGCTACCGCCGAGAAGTCTTTCGCCTTCCGTACCGTGCGCGTGGACGATCCCCAATTGATTCCCGACCTGGAAAAAGCGGGCGTGAAATTCACAGGCGTCGCGCCCAGCTTTTTATCGTCTTTCTTGTGGGCCTGGATCCTTCCGATCGGGCTGATGGTTTTGTTGTGGGTGTTTTTGTCCCGGCGGATGGGCAAAATGGGAAAATCCATCATGAGCATCGGGTCGAGCCACGCGAAGCTCGTCGCTGAGAACGACATCAAGGTGAGCTTCGACGATGTGGCCGGGTGCGAAGAAGCCAAGTACGAATTGCAGGAAGTGGTCTTGTTCCTGAAACATCCCGAACGCTACCAGGCGCTGGGCGCCAAAATTCCGAAGGGCATCCTACTCGTGGGGCCGCCCGGCACAGGCAAGACGCTGCTGGCGCGCGCGGTGGCCGGTGAGGCCAAAGTTCCTTTTTTTTCGATTAGCGGAAGCGAGTTCGTGGAGATGTTCGTGGGCGTAGGCGCGGCACGGGTCCGCGACTTGTTCGAACAAGCCAAAAACCATGCGCCGTGCATCGTGTTCATCGACGAACTGGACGCCGTGGGAAGGCAGCGCGGCGTTCGCATGGGCATGGTAAACGACGAACGCGAGCAGACCCTCAATCAGCTGCTCGTCGGATTGGATGGCTTCGAGCCCAACCTCGGCGTGGTGGTTTTGGCGGCCACCAACCGCCCTGAGGTGCTCGATCGAGCCCTGCTGCGGCCCGGCCGATTCGACCGTCAGGTGGTGGTGGATGCGCCGGATCTTGAAGGGCGGGATGCAATCCTCAAGCTCCACGCGCGAGGCAAACCTCTGGCCCCGGACGTTGACCTGAAGCGGATCGCTCAAGAGACGCCGGGATTTTCGGGCGCTGACCTTGCCAACGTCCTGAATGAAGCGGCGCTTCTCGCCGCTCGCCACAACGGAACAACGATTGACCAGAAAGATCTGGAAGACGCTGTAGAAAAAGTAGTCGCGGGTCCCGAGCGGAAAAGCCGCAGGCTGAGCAAGGAAGACAAGCGCCGGGTGGCGTTCCACGAATGCGGCCACGCATTGGTCGCAGCGTACAGCAAGCACGCAGACCAGGTCCGCAAAATCAGCATTATTCCGCGGGGGCACGCGGCGCTCGGCTATACGCTGCAACTCCCCGAAGCGGATCAATATATGGTGAGCTATGACGGGCTGATCGACAAAATCAAGGGCCTGCTCGGCGGGAGAGCGGCGGAGGAAATCGTATTCGCCGAAATCACGACCGGCGCGGAGAACGATCTCGAGCATGCCACGGCTCTCGCCCGGCAGATGGTCTGCATGTACGGGATGAGTGAGTCGGTGGGGCTGACTTACTGCGCGCAAAACCCCAACGCATTCGGGGGCGTCCCCGTCGACGGCCAAATCCAGCGCGATTGCAGCGAGGAAACCGCGGGCGAGATCGATAAAGAAGTGAAGAAAATATTGGATGGAGCGTATTCGGAATCGAAGAAAATATTGCAGGAGCATCGTTCCCAACTTGATTTGGTAGCGAACGAACTGCTGAAGCGCGAAACGCTGGACGCGGAGACGTTCAAGAGCCTGATTGGCCAGACGGCCCCGGTCGCGCAGTGAAAAATTCGCAGACTCCCGGGCGGGTGCTGCGCCCCGACCGGAATTTGCCGGGGAATCACTCATTGCAACGAACATATAATTTCATCCTTGATCGAGTTCCCGGCGATTCGATGGTCCCTTAACCAACAGCGAGGTAAGCCGTGAAGATCAGTCCGATGGCCGGAAAGCCGGCCGATCCTGCGATCCTGGTCAATGTCGCGAAGCTTGTTACGGATTACTACGTGATCCAGCCCGATCCGAACGATCCAAGCCAGCGCGTGGCCTTTGGAACCAGCGGCCACCGCGGCTCTTCGTTTGACGGAGCGTTTAACGAACGGCATATCCTGTCCATCACGCAGGCGATTTGCGATCACCGCAAACAGCAGAAGATCGACGGCCCCCTGTTTCTGGGGATCGACACCCACGCGCTCTCCGAGCCTGCATTCGCCAGCGCTCTAGAAGTGCTGGCCGCGAACCGTGTGGAGGTCATGCTTGCGGAGAAAAGTCCGTACACCCCGACACCCGTGATTTCCCACGCGATCCTGACGTACAACAAGGGCCGCAAAACCGGACTCGCGGACGGCATCGTCATCACGCCATCTCACAATCCGCCGAGCGACGGCGGGTTTAAATACGATCCTCCACATGGCGGCCCAGCCGAGTCGCAGATCACTGCGTGGATTGAATCCAGGGCCAACGAATTTCTGCGCAACGGCCTCACCGGCGTTCAGCGAATGCCGTTCGCCAAAGCGCTTCGAGCTTCGACCTCGCACCAGCACGACTATTTGCAGTCATACGTCGCCGATCTCGAAAACGTAGTCGACATGAAGTTAATCGGCGATTCCAAAATTTCCGTGGGAGTCGATCCGCTGGGAGGCGCCGGAATCCACTACTGGCCGCGGATCGCTGAGCACTACGGTTTGAATATGACGGTGGTGAATGAATCCATCGATCCCACGTTTCGATTCATGACCGTCGATTGGGACGGCCGGATCCGCATGGATCCGTCTTCCCCTTACGCGATGCAAACGCTGATCGGGCTGAAAGACCGCTTCGATATCAGCGTCGCCTGCGATACGGATCACGACCGTCACGGAGTCGTCGCCAAGAGCGCGGGCTTGCTTCCGCCCAACCACTATCTCTCGGTTTGCATTCATTACTTGTTTCGCAACCGCGAGCAGTGGGGCCGGGACGTTGCGGTCGGAAAGACATTGGTGAGCAGCAGCATGATCGATCGCGTCGCCGCCAGTCTTCAGCGGCAGGTTTATGAAGTGCCGGTCGGGTTCAAGTGGTTCGTGACAGGGCTGCTGGAGGGCCGGTTGGGCTTTGCCGGCGAAGAGAGCGCGGGCGCGTCGTTCCTGCGTCGCGACGGCAGCGTGTGGACCACGGACAAAGACGGCATCACCGCCGCCCTGCTGGCGGCTGAAATTACGGCGCGGGTTGGGCGCGATCCCGGCGAAATCTATGCGGGGCTAACTCGCGAAATGGGCAATCCGCTGTACGAGCGTATCGAGGCCGCGGCCACAACGGAACAAAAATCGGTTCTCGAAAGATTGTCACCGGCCGATATTCACGCCGGTGAACTTGCCGGGGAAAAGATCCTGCAAATTCTGACGACTGCCCCAGGAGACGGCAACCGCATTGGCGGAATTAAAGTCATTACGCAAAACGGCTGGTTCGCCGCGCGGCCGTCCGGCACCGAAGAGATTTACAAAATTTATGCGGAAAGTTTCCGTGGGGAGAGCCACCTTCGCCAGATTCAAGACGAGGCTCAAAAAATAGTCAGCGACACGCTCGCGCACAGAGCGGCGTCCGCAGGAGGCTAAGCCCGGAGAGGAGTCCTTCATGAGCAGTCCGGCATTCAGCAATCCACTACCAGAAACAGGCGTCTCGGACGCCCTGACAGAGTTGGCTCTGGACCTGCGCTGGTCCTACAATCATTCCGCGGACAAACTTTGGGAGCGACTGGATCCAGAGCTTTGGGACCTGACCCACAACCCGTGGGTTGTCCTGCAAACCGTTTCCAAACAAAGGCTGCAAAGCGTCGCGACAGACCCAGGCTTTCAGACACTGCTGTCGCGAGTTCATCTTGAGCGCCAGATGGCGGCGCAGTCGAATGCCTGGTTCGAGAAAGCTCACCCCAATTCGCCACTGAAAACAGTCGCTTACTTCTCCATGGAATTTATGTTGAGCGAAGCGCTGCCGATTTATTCCGGAGGTCTCGGAAATGTGGCGGGTGACCAGCTCAAAGCCGCAAGCGGCCTGGGCGTTCCCGTGATCGGCGTGGGACTGCTGTACCAGCGGGGATATTTCCGGCAGGAAATCGACGCGCAGGGCCAGCAGCAAGCCCTCTATCCGTTCAACGACCCTGGCCAGTTGCCGATCACGCCGCTGCGCGAAACCAACGGGGAGTGGCTGCGGTTCGCGATCGACTTCGCGGGCGGCAAGCTCTGGATTCGCGCCTGGCAAGTGCAAGTCGGCCGCAGATTACTGTATCTGCTGGATACGAACGACCCGGCAAATATTCCAATCTATCGAGGCATTACCAGTGAACTCTACGGAGGCGGCCCGGAGCTGCGTTTGAAGCAGGAACTGGTTCTGGGCATCGGGGGCTGGCGGCTGCTGCGTGCGCTGGGTTTGCAGCCGGAAGTTTGCCACCTGAATGAAGGCCATGCCGCATTCGCGGTCCTGGAGCGGGCGCGATCCTGGATGCAGGAAAACAAGCAATCCTTCGATCTGGCCCTCACGATTACGCGAGCGGGAAACCTTTTCACCACGCACACACCCGTGGAGGCTGGTTTCGATCTCTTCGGGCCTCAATTGATGGAACAATTTTTCAAAAAATACGCGGAAGATGAGCTCTCCATTTCATTTCAGGACCTGCTCGCCCTGGGACGGCGCGACCGTAACGATTCCCGCGAGCCCTTTAACATGGCCTACCTGGCGGTGCGCGGCAGCGGCGCCGTAAACGGCGTAAGCAGGCTCCATGGACAGGTGAGCCGCCGAATTTTTCAGGGACTTTTCCCGCGATGGCCGGAGATCGAAGTTCCGGTGACGCACGTGACCAATGGCGTGCACATGTCCACGTGGGATTCCGCCGAGGCCGATCGCCTTTGGGAGGATTCCTGTGGAAAAGGACGATGGCGAGGATCAACAGCGAGGCTGGAAACGGATTTTCGCGGCGCGCCGGACGAAAGTCTTTGGCAAATGCGGACCGGCGCGCGGAAATCCATGGTCGAATATGTCCGCAAACAAAATCGCCGACAGCTTGCCGGCCGCGGCGCATCCGCCGATGAGTTGTCGCAGGCCGCGCAAGTGCTCGATGGCAATACGCTGACGCTCGGCTTTGCGCGCCGGTTTGCGACCTATAAGCGCCCCAATATGCTTCTGCACGATCCGCCGCGGCTGACGCGGATCTTGACGAATCGGGAGCGCCCCGCACAGTTGGTTCTGGCCGGGAAAGCTCATCCGCAGGATCTGGAAGGTCAGGGCATGATACGCCAGTGGATTGAATTCGCCCGCCAGCCGGAAGTGCGTTCACGCGTGGTCTTCTTGAGCGATTACGATGCGCTGATGGCCGAGCACCTTGTGCAGGGAGTGGATGTCTGGGTGAACACTCCTCGCAGGCCCTGGGAGGCGAGCGGCACCAGCGGAATGAAAGTGCTGGTCAACGGCGGCCTGAATCTTTCCGAGCTCGATGGTTGGTGGGCGGAAGCCTATTCTCCCGAAGTCGGCTGGGCCATCGGCGATGGACGGGAACGTGGAAACGATCCATCGTGGGACGGGGCGGAGGCGGATTCGCTCTATGGCCTGCTGGAACGGGCCATCGTTCCGGAATTTTACGCGCGCAATGCGACGGGAATTCCTACCGGGTGGGTCCGCAAAATGCGGGAGAGCATGGCGCGGCTGACTCCCGAATTCTCAACCAATCGCGTGGTGCGCCAATATACCGAGGAACATTATTTGCCGGCGGCAGCCAGCTACTCCGCAAGGGCGGCAAATCACGGCCAGCTCGGTCTGGATTTTCTCCGCTGGCAACAGGAATTTTTCAGGCACTGGCCGGCGCTTCGATTCGGCTCCGCGACTCTGGAAAGGAAGGTTAAAGAAGATTTATTTAACGTCCAGGTCTATCTGGGCGAGCTCGATCCCGAAGCCGTGGTCGTGGAGCTGTATGCCGAAGGGCGGGACGGCGGCGCTCCGTTCCGTCAGGCGATGAGTCGAGGCGAGCGGCTTTCCGTTCCCGCCGCGGGCTTCGTGTATTCCACAACCGTTCCAAATACCCGGCCCGCCACGGACTATACTCCTCGATTGATTCCGCAGCGGACCGGCGCATCGGTGCCTCTGGAGGCGGATTATATTCTTTGGCATGACGCGCCCGGGTGGAGATAAGGCCGCAAGTGCGATGGACGCCGTCTTGGTCCTTTCAGCGAACCGCCATCGCGAGTCCGGCATCCGCGAGATCGAAGCGATTTTCCCGCCATCCGGAATTTTCTGGGACAGGCGCCGCGCGTGAGTCAGCCAGAATCTGGTGGGCCCGGACGATAAAGCGTCTGGGGGCTGCGCCCACGTAGTAAAAGGGATAGCAAGTGACCAGGGTAAGCGTGGGGCGCGGCGTCGGATCCAGAACATCAATCCGTTCGGGACCCACGATCGAGATGCCATCGACCTGATACCGGTACGATCCCGCAGTGGTAATGATTGTGATGATGTCGTTGACTTGAATGTTTCTAAGCGGGCGGAAAAACGTGTCGCGATGGGCGGCAATTCCCACATTGCCGCGATCACCGGGCAGCGCTGTACCCGGAACGTGGCCGGCGGCAATTCGCAACGTATGGTCACCGTCTCCCTGCAAAACGATTACGGAAATCCCTAGCCTCGAAATTTCCAGTTTCCCAATCGTGGAATCGTCTTTTGGCTGCTGGCGGGCTGCTGTCAAATCAGCAGGAGAGGCGGTCTGATAGGTGCCGCGCGCGCGTGTGATTAAAACGGCGGCTTGCGAATCAAAACGCCTGCTCTCGAAAGCCTGGAAAAGGTGCGCCTCGGCCCAAACCGATCCGCAGATAAGCAGCGCAACCGTTCCCGCTATCAGGCAAACGTTCGAGGCCCAGCGCAGGATCTGCTGCCTTCCTGCCCTCGATCGGCGCGCCTTTTTAAAATTGTCCATGGCTCGGGTCCTTTTATTTTTGAGAGGACGTTGCCTCCACCGGATCGTAATAGCCGGCTCGCGTGCGGGCGATCAGCTTGCCGCGTCCTGGAGCGCGCACGGTGACACGAACGGCGTGGTATTTACCTCCTTCGAGACCGCTCGAAGGAACATAAGCGAGGGTGTATTGTTCGCGAAGGTCTCGCGCAATTTCCTGGCAGATTCCCGGGACGTCGGAGGCGGCGGTTGGGAAAAATGCTTGTCCTCCCGTGTCGCGCGCCAGTTTGCGCAGGCGTCTCGGATTTACGTCCGATTCGTCCTCGCTAACGATTCCAACCGTGTAGATCAGAACATTGTCGTGCTGCGCCAAATTCAAAATTTGCTGGAAATCGTGGTGGCTGGCGTTATCGCCCCCGTCGCTGATGATCACCAGCGCTTTTTTGTTCTGCGTACCGGACTCCAGGTGCTCCAGTCCTAAATAGGCGGCGTCATAAAGCGCGGTCCTGCCTCTGGTGGGGCCGTGCAATACGGCGTTCTCGAGAGATTGCACGTCGCTGGTGAAGGGAATGCCCGGCGGAAGTCCCAGTGAGGCAACTTCATTGAAGTTGACCACAAAGACCTGGTCCCCGGGATTGCTGGAACGCAAAAAATCGCTGGAGGCCGTGACCACTTCGGGGCGGTTTGGCAGCATGCTGTCGCTGTCATCGACAACCAAGCCCACGGTCAGGGGCACGTCGTCGTGGCTGAATTGCGCGATTTTCTGCCGTTGCCCGTCATCGAAAACTTGAAAGTCATCCGCGGTGAGGCCGCCAACCGTGCGGCCTTTATGGTCCGTCACGCTGACCGGCAAAACGACGAGATCGACCTCTCTCGATATTGCTCCCTGATCTTTGTCAAGCGGAGTCTGGATTTGGGAACGGAGGGATCCGGGGAGCCACAGTCCGAGCAGCAGCGAGAATGGCAAGATGAGCAGTAGCTTGTGTCTTGACGCAAGATTGCCGTCATGGGATCCCATCCGTCTCCTTTCCTTCCGTGCGGAATGGACTTTAGCGACCTGAGTCTCTTCTCGATGCTTAGGCCGTTCGTTTTGACGACATTCGAAGCCCGACACCTGCACCGCAAAGAAGCAGGCCCATCAACGCGAGCAGCGGCATTTCGCTGGCCGTCTTGGGCAGTTCCTTCTTGGCGTTATTTTTGGCCTCCAGATTGTTGTTGTTTTTATTCTGGGCCGAATCAGCTGACGTTGCCGGCGGCGTGGTCGTTACCACCTGCGACATTTCTACTTCTTGTCCGTTGGGCTTTTCAGCCTTGACCGGCGTATTCTCAAGAGCCGCTACGCTGGCTTGTTTGGCTGAGTTTGAGGGCTCGGCCATATTGGAAGCCGCTTTGTCCGGCATCGAAAGAACCGGCTCGTTCGAATTCTTGGCCAGCTCCGTCGCGCGCGCCTTCGGATAAACGAATTCCTGGCCGAACACGTCGCCAGGATAAAACCAGGCTTTCAAGGCTTCCGGATTGTTGGCGGAGCGTTCTTCAAACTTGACGATCGTTCTTCCCGTTCGCTTCGCGCGATAGTCCGGAATTGCTAGAACGGTGCTGTACAGGTGTGTTCCCTCCTTGTTAAAAATCTGGACGATGTTGCGATCGCCGGCCGAATCCAGAAGTTTGAACATGTAAGTTCCCGCGGGAAGTACCATCGGCCCTCGGTATCCCGGAACTTCTATGGGAGCGCTAAATGTAAAGATCGTTTTCTTGTTGTATTCGTCGGCCTTGGCTGTTTTCACCGCAAGCGAGCCAAGCAGCGCGAGGCATAAGATCGGAGCCATCGCTCTTAGAAGTTTCATGTTTCTTTCCTCCTCTATGCTCTTATTCCAATCACATCACTAAGCTGGCATGTTAATGTTAGAGTTAAAAAAGAGCGGCGGTCAATTTGCCAATCGGCAGTGGGTACCCTTGCTCTTGCGGGGTAGTTCGCGGAGCATCCGAGGGAGAAGACGGATATATCCATTCCCGCATAAATGTTGGCCTGTAGTGTCCGATTCCCGACGATTGCCTTCAGGGTGCAGCCCGGGTAAGGCGAGATTCAGAAGGGTTTCCATCTACGGCAAAGCCGCAGGATGTAATACGGGCTCTCTGGCATTGCCGGCTTACATTTTTTACATTAGGCTTGATTACGGATAAAGCGTAACTGCTGCCAAACTTCCTCACGAACGAGGGACAGTTCGCCCGGCGGGTAGCGGATTTTGCGAAAACCGGGTCGCAAGTATGCGCACGCGTCGCATAGCCACCTCCTTAAAAATGGCGGCTTCTTCCGTCGTCCTAAGCTTCTTGTTTGTGCCGATCCTTGGCGCTTCAAAATATTCTCTGGTTGAGCGGAATCCGGGTGATTCCGCGGCGCCGGGCGCCGAGGGACGGCAACAGAATGTCTCCGACCCGCAGCCGCGATCGTTCACTCCCGCCGGTGTGAGCTCCGCGAGTGACGTGCAATATCCGCTCGATACCACAGCGGACGGCATTATCGTTTTCAGTGTCTCGTTGAACGCTCGGGGAACCATCACCAATATAAATACCCTGGCCGACACTCCTCCGCTAACTGCGGTCGCTAGATCGTCGCTGCAATCCTGGAAATTTTCTCCCGCCTCTTTGCGGGGAACGCCCGAACCGTCGAAGATGATGGTGGCCTTTGTATTTCGGCACGCGGTTAAAATATGGAATCCGCCTGCTTTCAACCCTGTCTTTGCCTCCACCGAACAATCGGGGTACATGCCTCCCGGCATATTCTCCGCGACATACGCGGAGTATCCCCCCAGCACAGTCGCGGCCGGCGCCACGGTGGTGCAAGTCACGGTAGGCGCTGACGGAGCGGTCGGCAACGTAAAGATCGTGCGCCCCATGAGCGGCGGTTTCGTGCCCTTGGCCGTTCGAGCCGCGAGAAATTGGCAATTCCAGCCGGCCGTACGGAACGGCACGCCGGTGACTTCGAACGTTGCGATCGCCTTCGTTTTCTCCTCGCGCGTCCTTAATCCGTTCTGAGATATCGTCCCGCACCCACGCCGCTGGTCGGATGCTATGACTTTAGTTGTAGAAAGCTCTAGTCCGTCTGCGGCGGCGCAGGAGGATGAATTCGTCCAACCTCGGCGGCGGGTACTTCATCAAATAGTTAGGTGAACTAATGAAAGAATGATGGCACGACGATCCTGAAAATTCCCCCCGGCCGAGAAAGAATTTCCTCTCCCACTCCTTCACGTCGTTGTTTGCCATTCCAATGGAGCCAAATATGAATCGAAATATTTTTGAAATTGTGTTTGGTGTTGTTCTGGTTCTCACGCTAGCAGCGGTTGCGCCGCCGGCGCGAGCGGATGCGTGGACGCAGGCTACGCGGTTTACGTTCAGCCAAGCCGTTGAGGTCCCGGGCAACGTTGTACTTCCGGCGGGCAGTTATTGGTTTGTGTACCCGGGAAGCGCCGCTGGCGCCAGGCCCGATATTGTGCATATCTTTAACGCCGATCGGACTCGACTGGTCGCAACGGTCCAAGCTATTCCGGCCCTCCGAACAAGTGGAATCTCCCGGACTGAGCTAAGGGCAGCGAAACAAGGCCTAAACCGGCCCGATGCCTTGCGCGAATGGTTCTACCCGGGCTTCTCGAGCGGGCACGAATTTCTCTACTCGCCTCGCCGGGAGACCACGCTTTCCGCGGACTCGCAGGTTAACCTGAGGGTTCGTAACGCTTCGTGAAGAATCAAGAGCACGGACATTCTTGGCCCGTGCGGTGGAGACGCACCCGGCAGTGCTGTAAATGCGCTGTGGACGGGAACACCGCACGGCCAGAGTGCTTGCGCTGCTACCCGGGCCAACGCTGCCGCTGCGAACAGCTCAGAACGATAAACGAATTCGCACGATCACTTTGAGCGGCCGTCTCTCATTTCTTGACGTGGCCTTGGCTCGAGGAACTTCCCGCACCAGCGGCCTTGGCTTTGTATCCCATCGCTAAACTGGAGGGATTCCCGGCGCGATTATCATCGCGTGCAGCGCTGCGTCCCGGGTAGGCCTGACTTTCGGCCAGCGAGATAAGTCCGCGTCGTGCCGCAACCATGATGGCTTCCACGCGACCGGTCACTCCGAGTTTCGAGAGTATGTGGTTGACGTGAACTTTCACTGTGCCCTCGGTTACGTCAAGCGCGGCCCCAATTTCTTTGTTGGACTTGCCCAGCGCCATCCGTCGCAGGACTTCCAATTCCCTATCGGTCAGAGTTGGCGTCGTCAGGCGCTCCGCGAGCCGCGCGGCCGCGGCAGGGTGAATCCATATTTCGCCTCGGGAAACCGAGCGGAGGCACGTAAGCAAGTCCTCCCGGCCCGACTCGCCCTTCAGAACATAGCCGCGCGCGCCCGCGCGAAGAATTTGAAATACGTCCTCATCCGTACCGAACGCGGAAAAGATAATGATCTGCGTAGCCGGAAATTTTTCGCGAAGGGTCGCGACGCCCGCGACCGGCTCCATTCCTCGCATGTGAAGATCCAGAACGGCGATTTCCGGATGGTTCTGCAGAACATACTGGACCGCTTCAGGCCAATCGCAGGCCTGCGCCACGACTTCCATGTCCGGTTCGCGATTGATAACCGCGGCTAAACCCTCTCGTATGATGGAATGATCGTCGGCGATGACAACGTGAATGGAGCGTGTCTGGTTCATTTCAGTTTCCTTCCTCTGCCTTGCGTATCGCGATCGCTTTTCCCGTTCAGCCTTCCCCGTTCAATCTCAATTAATCGCCGGAGGAATAGGGATGGACGCCTGGACCTCCGTGCCCCGTCCAGGCTCGCTGTGGATCGTCCATACTCCTCCGAGAGCTTTGGTGCGGTCCTGCATCGATGCCAAACCGAAGGTTCTGGGCTGGACGTGGGGATGAAATCCCAGTCCGTCATCTCTCACGCGGAGGCGCGCGCGCTGAGGGTCCAGAATCAATTCGATTTGAACTTCATGAGCGCGGGCATGTCTCACGACATTGGAAAGCGCTTCCTGGCTGATTCTTAGCAAGCCTTTCTCGATTTCCGGCGGAAGCTCGCGCATGGTTCCCCCCAGGGAAAGGCGCGCGGTCAGATCCTTTCCGGCGGTCAAATCCTTGATCAGGCCTTCGAGAGCGCCCTTCAGGTGAACCTTCCGTATTTCCTCGGGATACAAATCCCACAGCGCGCAGCGCATCTCGGTCATGCTGCCGCGGAGCAGTTGCAGAGCTCGAACAACTTGTTCTCGCGCAACGCGTGAGCGATCGTCCAGGGAATCGCCGGCACACTCCAATTGCATGATTGCCGCGGCTTGCGCCTGGCAAACCGTGTCGTGGAGATCCAGGGCGATTCGCTTGCGCTCTTTCTGAACCGTCTCTTCCATGAGTTTCTGAGTAGCCAGCTCCCGCGCATTTTTCGCAGCCTGGCGCGCCATCCAGAAATAGGCAAACAATCCAGCGGCGGCTCCAATGATCAAATCATTCAGAACCGTAGTGGCCGGCGTGTTGGTGGAATGGACCAGGGAAACATCCAGGACGAAATCGACCAGGGCAACGAATACGCCAATTGCAAAAGCGCCGAAGACGCGTCTTCCGAGTCTCTCGTCAGAGGACATACCGACGGCCTTCCGGGGAAACTTCTTCCGTGAACTCCTAACAATACCCACTTTCCACCTTACCAAACACTTCCGCGGGAAAGCAATCGCCTGTCTTACGACCAAGGCTATACAACCCGCTACGCACTACGACGAATTGACCGTTGCAGTAGTCCTGATTTACTTCTCTTACTGGTCAGAGGAATGCACCAGGATATCCTCAAGCGTACCGCCCAGCGCATTCGCAAGTCGTAGCGTCCATACAGAAGACGGCGCTTCCGGTGTCTGCCCCACGACGTTCTCCGACCGCACACATTCAATGAATTTGGAGGGAAACATAAAATGACTGCGCAATCGGCAACTGCCATGCAACCCGCCAAGGGATCGGTACCCGTACGCCAGGGTCCCGGAGATTTGCTCGAGCAATTCGAGGCTGTATATGACTCGATCGCTCGAAGGGCGTTCGAAATCTCCGAACGCGACCGTCAATCGCTGCAGCGCGACCTGGATTACTGGCTCCGCGCCGAGGCCGAACTCCTGCATCCATTGCACCTGGATTTCTCGGAGTCGGATAGCGACTTCACGGTTCGCGCCGAAGTGCCGGGATTCAGCGCCAAGGAGCTCGAAATCAAAGTCGAACCTCGGCGCTTGAAAATCGCCGGCAAGCGTGAGGCCAAGGAAGAAAAAAACGGCAAGACCATCCAGTGCGAATCCTGCGCCAATCAAATCCTGCGCATTGTCGACCTTCCGGCGGACATCGACGCCGCCAAGGTTACAGCCAGCTTGAAGGACGGCATTCTTACCGTTGATCTTCCGAAAGCCCCACACGCAAAAGCGATTCGGGTCGAGGCAAAATCGGCCTGAGAATCCGGGGCTGGTCGCAGCCCGCCGCGTCGCTCGATTTACGCGAATCACAGCGGGAGCGCCGCGGTGGGCGGTCTCGGATAAAAACTCAATCGATACATGAGCACAGATAGCGACGGCATCTTTCGGTGGCCGCCCGGCGTATTCTCCTTCAATTCCCTACTCCCCATCCGGTTCCGTGTGGAATCCAGTTCCTGGTGAAGACGTCCGTGAGCAGAAGGGCTACGAGCAAACCCAGCCAAAAGAATCCGCAAACCACGACGATTCGTGTCAGTCCCGGCTTGTACCAGAGATGCATGAAGAAAAGACCGACGAGACTCATTTTGGCCGCGGCGATTGCCAGGGCCACGACCGTGTTAAACACACCCAGATCGAAGGAAGCTACCCAGGTCGTTAAACCCGCCAGGATGAGCAAAGCGACAAACACAATCGCGTAGGTTCGGATAGGAACGATCGGTTCCATGGCTAGCGTCCTCCGATCAGATACAGGAGTGGGAACAGATAAATCCAAATAATATCGACAAAATGCCAATATAATCCGCTGACCTCAACCTGGTGATAGTGCTCCGCGGAAATCTTGTTCTTCGCCGCGAGAATGGTCAGAACGGTCAGGAGTCCTATCCCCACGATCATGTGCACAGCGTGCAATCCAGTCATAAAAAAATAGAAACACAGAAACATCTCCACGCTGCCGGCGGGCGCGCCGTTCAATTGCGCGGCAGTAGGATGAAAATTAAAGCCAGGCAGCAGATTCTCGTGCCACTTCTGCGAATATTCGGTGAATTTGATGCCGAGAAATACGACGCCGAGGATCATGGTCAGCACCAGGAACATAATCAGAAGCTTACGGTGGCCCAAGCGGGCGGAGTGTACGCTCATGGCCATCGTGAAACTGCTGCCCAGCAGGACGAACGTCATGATGGCGCCAAAATTGCGCTCCAGCAGGTGGCTGCCGACATCGAACCCGGCGAAGTGCAGCGCGCGGAGTTCAATGTACGAAGCAAACAATCCGCCGAAGAAAAGAATCTCAGTCGCGAGAAAGATCCACATCCCGAGGCTGCCGGAATCCCGCTGCTGCTCAATCGTCTCAAAATGCGAATGCAGGGCCGGATGGGGATGATGGTGCGGCGGCAGGTTCATCGGAGTGCCGGCGGTATTCTCGTTCTCAGGCATGGTAGGACTCCGGCTTCCCGTACATATATGCTTCTTCCGTCACAACCGGAATTTCCTCGAAGTTTTCACGCGGCGGAGGCGATGGCGCTCTCTCCCATTCAAGTCCCTTGGCGCCCCACGGATTCGCCGGGGCGATGGGTCCATAGCGGATCGACCAGACGAGATACAGGAATGGAATCAGGTATCCGACGCCGAGGATGGAGGCTCCGGCCGTGGACAGCACATTCAATGCCTGGAACTCCGGCGGATACATGGCATAGCGGCGCGGCATTCCCAAATATCCGAGGATGTATTGGGGGAAAAAAGTTAAGTTGAATCCGATAAAAATAATCAAAGCGGACAGGCGAGCCCACACGGCGGGATAAAGCCGTCCGGTGATTTTTGGCCACCAGAAATGCAGGCCGCCCAGATATCCCATCACCGCGCCGCCGACCATGATGTAGTGGAAATGCGCGATGACGAAATAGGTGTCATGGACATGCACGTCCACGGCGATGGAGGCGAGAAAAAGCCCCGTCAGGCCGCCCATGGTGAACAGGCCGATAAACCCCAGCGCGTAGAGCATGGGGGCTTCGTAGGAAATCGATCCTTTGTAAAGCGTCGCGGTCCAGTTAAACACCTTGATCGCGGAAGGGATGGCGACCGCAAAGCTCAGCGCGGAAAAAATCATTCCGGCATAAGCCGACTGGCCGCTTACGAACATGTGATGTCCCCACACGAAAAATCCGATCAGCGCGATGGCCATGCTCGAATAGGCGATGGGCTTGTAGCCGAAGATCCGCTTCCTTGAAAATGCGGTCACCACTTCACTGACCACCCCCATCGCCGGCAGGATCATGATGTAGACCGCCGGATGAGAGTAGAACCAGAACAAATGCTGGAACAGGATCGGATCTCCGCCGATTCTTGGATCGAAAAAACCCACGTGGAAGACGCGCTCGAGGCCCATCAAAAGGAGCGTTATGGCCAGCACCGGCGTGCCCAGCACAAAGATCACGCTGGTGGCGTACATCGACCAGATGAACAGTGGCAGCCGGTACCAAGTCATGCCCGGCGCGCGCATTTTGTGAATCGTGACGATGAAATTCAGGCCCGTGAGGATGGAGGAGAATCCGGTGATGAAGATTCCCGCCGCGGCCGACAAAACGTGAGTCGTGAGGTAAAGGCTGCTGAGGGGAGTGTAAAACGTCCAGCCCGTATCGACGCCGCCGGCAATCACGGAGTAGAGAGTGAAGCACGCGCCGGCGATGAAAATGTACCAGCTCAGCAGATTCAGCTTGGGAAAGGCAACGTCCTCCGCTCCAATCATCAGAGGAATCAGAAAATTTCCCAGCGTCGCGGGAATGGACGGAACCAGAAAGAACCACACCATGATGATACCGTGCATGGAAAAGAGCTTGTTGTAAGTCTCCGGCTGGACGATTGCTCCGGTCGGCTCAAGCAGGTTGATGCGCATCAGCGCGGCGGCGATCCCTCCAATAAAAAACATGACGGTGATCGATCCCATGTAAAGAAGGGCGATTCGTTTATGGTCGGTGGTGAACAGCCAGGACTTTATGCCGTAGTCGACGTTCAGGTAGTGGACACGGGACTCGGCCGGGATTTCCGTCATCATGGTGCTCATCGCGCGTCTCGCTCTTCCGCCCCACCAATCGACTTGATGTAGGCAATCAGATCCATAATCTGTTCCTCGTCCAGTTCCCCACGGAAAATGGGCATGATTTGCGGATAGCCGGCGATTGGCAGCACCGCGGCATTCTGGAGCATCTGGTGGATGAATTCATCGTCAACGGTTCTAGTGCCGCCATTCTGCATGGAGACCGGCTTTCCGAACACGCCCGACAGGGAGGGGCCGCTTCCGCTGCCGTCGGGCACATGGCAGCCGGCGCATCCGAATTGCACGAAAAGCCTTTGGCCCGCTTGCGCAACCGGTAGTCCGGTTGAGTTCGAGCGCAGCCAGGCTGAATAATCTTCCGGCTCCATGACGTCGACCCATCCGATCATTTGCGAATGCGAAGTGCCGCAATACTGCGAGCAAAAGAAGTGGTACCTACCGGTTTTGGTCGCCTCAAACCACTCGCTGGTGTAGCGTCCCGGGACCACGTCCATCTTTTGGCGAAATGCAGGAACGTAGAAATCGTGAATGACGTCCTGTGAGGTCATCGTCAACTTCACAGGCACGCCAACCGGAATATGCAACTCGTTAATCTCGCGTGGACCTTCAGGGTGCTGCAGTTGCCACATCCACTGCTTGCCGATGACCAGCACTTCGATGGATCCCGGCGGCGAATTTTGATATTCAAAGAAGACCCGCGACGCCCACACAAACAAAAATGCGCAGATCAACACGGGGATGACGATCCACGTCACTTCCAAAGGCACCGACTGGCGGGTGGGTTCCGGAATTTCGTCCGACCGGCGCCGGTATTTGATCATGAAATAAAAAATAATCCCGAATATGAGGACGCTGAAAAAGACAGCAATACCCGTCAGCGCGAAAAATAGATGATCGACGTCCGGCGCCATGCTGGACGCGGATTCGGGGATGAGTTGGAATCCCCTCTGAAAAAGAGCAGCCGAAATGAGTGTCAGGTTCATGCGTCTCTCTGATCCGCGGCGTTACCGTGAGGCTGAATCCGGAAAACCGTAGTGCTCCCGGCGGAATAAAATGGCGATAAGACCCACTAAGCCAACCAGAGTGACCGCGCCGCCGAGTTGCATGAGGCGCGAAATCATCAGGCCGTACTTTCCCGTGTGCGGGTCATAGTGATAGCAATACAAAAGGATCTGATCGACGCGCGATCCGATGCGGTCTTGCGAGGCTTGGACGAGGCCCAGTCGCATGTCCCGCGTCGAATAGGAAACGCCGTAGTAGTACTGGGAAAGTTTGCCGTCTTGCGTCAGCACGAAGACGCCGCTGGGGTGAGCGTACTGGTGCGAAGCCGGGTCATACGCGTAATAAAATCCGATCGAGTGGGCCAGCTTTTCAATTTGCGGTTCATCGCCGGTCAGAAAGTGCCAGCCGGCATACGCGCCTGGACGGCCGTACATTCCGGCGTACATCGCGTGCTTGGCCGCAGCCAGCGCCGGATATTCGCTGGGATTGATGCTGACGGTGACCACTGTGAAATCCCGTCCAATCTCGATCGGCAACTGGCGCAACGTACGTACCAGTCCGTTCAGCACTTCCGTGCAGAGCATCGGGCACTGGTAGTAAACAAGCGAGAGCACCACGGGCCCGTGGCCAAAAAATTGACTGAGCCGAATGGATTGACCGTGCTCGTCTCGAAACGTTAAATCCAGCGGAATGTGGTCGCCAAGCTTCTGGTCCAAATGAACCTGGCGCAGAAGCGAGGGGTTGACGCCCACGGTCTGTTCCGGATCGTCGGTAAGCTGAGCGGCTGATCCGCTGAGAGCGAGGGCGAGCGCGACCCCCACTAGAGCCGCGATTTTAGGAATCCATGCGGAAAAAGTGCAAACAGGCTGGTTCATGGTTTCGTCTCCGTGTTCGAGGATGGCTTGCGGCCCGCGGGCGTATTCGTTTTTGCGGCGGGTGCAGTCGCCGGATTCTCTCCGGTCGTGCGCGTCGGCAGGCCTCGTTGCAATATCAGTTGCATGGCGCGGTCGATGGGAATCCGCACGACTCCCTGCGTGCGATTCACCCAACCGTAGGTAGTCAGCGTGTCGCGTTGGGAATTCAGATAGTCGCTAATGTCCGATGCCGGGTCGGCCTGGATGCGCGGAGGGCCGGGCAACGGGCGGTCGTATTCGAAAGTCCGCGCGACGCGCGATTCGGGGAGATCCGCGCGTTCGAAATGCCCAAACAGCCAACGCACTCCCAGGGTTGAGAGCATGAGAATCACGCCAATCACGAGGAGAAAATAGAGCAGCTTACGCGTATTGACGTCGCGCTCCTCGTACCCCGCTTGCATCGATTGCGCGAGTGGATCAGTCGCCACTTTTGAGCACTCCTGCGAATCGGGGATCGCTGTCCGGCAATAGCGGATAGCTCTTCAGCTTCGACACGTAAAAAGCGAGCCATACGCAACCCAGTCCCGCCGGCAAAAGAAAATCCAGAGCGTAAAATCGCGGCCCTTTGGGCAAAAAAGACGGAACGATCAACCAGAAGATGTCCACGAAATTAAAAACCACCAGCGCGAAACTCACCCATGCGAGAACCGTGGCGCGACGTTTCAGATCTCTCATCAGAAGCAGAACGAATGGAACCGCGAAGTCAAAAATAATCAAGCAGAGAGCGATCAGCGACCAGCCATGCTTGGACCGGGATACATACCAGGGAATTTCCTTGATCAGATCGCCGGCCCAGATGATCAGGAATTGTGAAAATTGCAGGTAGGCCCACAACATGACAAATGTGAGAAGCAGGTTGCCCAGATCGTTGAACCCCAGAGCGGAAATGGCCGTGGAAACGGGCTCGTAGGCGCCCAGCGTCCGCGCGACCACCGTGACGAAGGCAATCGCCACCTGGATCTGCACCACCATGAAAATCATTCCGAATATGGTCGAGAACCAGTGCGGCTCCAGCGACATCACCCAATCGATCGAAAAAAACGTGATGGTCAGCCCGTAGCCCACCAGCGCCGGGCCGCTCATGCCTTCCAGGCGGTCTTCAAACGCGGGATCTCCGGTGCGGTCCAGTTCAGCGGACCAGTGAGACAAACGGTAGGCGATCCACAACCAAACCGAAAAATAGATAAGCTCCCGGACCAGGAAAAACGGCACGTTCAAATAGATGTGCTTCATCTGCAGGACGGGATCGGATGCGACTTCCCGCGGGTTGCTCCAGGAAAACAGGCGCGTAATTCCCAACAGAAGCGGCACGAGAAACAGAACCATGATGGGGAACGTTCGCACCCCGGCTTCCAGCGGCCGCTTGATGGACAATCCCCAGTTGCCCCCCGTAAGGTAATGAATCATCAAAAACGCCGCACAGCCCAGCGGAAAACCGATCCAGAACACAAACCCGAGCAGATAGGAACGGAAAAATTGCTCGGGGACTCTGAATCCATCGGCCAGCCCGAGAGCCAATAGAATCCCGCCGGCGGTGAGCGCCCGGCGCTGGAAAAGATCGCATTTCAGGCGCAGCGATTCGTTCATGGTTGAATACCCAGATTCTGAGCGGCTTCGCTCGGCACGTCCTGCACTGCGGCGTGTTGGCTCAGCTGCAACGCGCGGATGTAGGCCACGATGCGCCAGCGGTCTTCCGCCGGGATGCGCGCCGCGTAGCTGTACATGATTCCGTAACCGCTGGTTATGACGTCGAAAAGATGGCCGACCGGCGCGTTTCGGAGACGATCGATGTGGTAGGAAGGCGGTTCCGGAAAACCCCGCTGCACGATCATTCCGTTTCCATACCCGGCATAGTCGTGGCAGGGCGAGCAATAGATGTTGTATCGCTTGCGCCCCCGATTCAGATCTTCCGGCGTGATGGCAAACGGAAAAACATTGGCCACATTCCCGTTGATGCGTCCGGTATAAAGCAATTCGTCCGCATGCAGTTCTCCGCGCGCGATCGTTCCAGGAACAGGCTCCCGGGCCGACCTTCCATCCGTGAAAAAGTTGCTGGGAACTTCAGGGTTATATTTGGGCTGCAGGTGCATGTCCAGGCGGCAGCCCGCCTGCAGAATCGCGCCGGCAGACAAGACGATGAGCGAAGCGCGAATGGCGAGCAATCGCGACATCCCCGGGTGTTTTGCGAATTTTTCAGACTTCAACTTCATATACAAAATCCGGCTTCTGGCTTTCCAGAAAGCCCCGCGTGGCTGCGAGATCGAATTTCTTATCGCGCGCCTTGATGCACAGGAAAAACCGGCTGCGCGTGGCCAGCGCGAAGCGCGGAACGTTGAACAGCGGGTGATACGGTGTTGGCAACCCGTTCAGGGCAAGCATTCCAAACGTGGCGACAAGCGCTGCAAACAAGATCGTCATTTCAAACGTGATGGGGATAAATGCAGGCCAGCTGTTATGGGGCTTGCCATCGATGTTGACCGGCCAGCTGATCACGTTCGCGTAGTACTGGAGAACAAAACCGAACAGCATCCCGAAAATTCCGCCAATCAGTACCAGGAGCGGCAGACGCGTCTTCTCGAATCCCACGGCTTCGGCGAGGCCCTCGACCGGCATGGGAGTAAACGCATCCATCGCCCGGTAACCCGAGCGATGGGCGTTTTGCGCCGCATTCAGCACCGCTTCCGGTGTTTCAAATTCGGCCACCAACCCGTAAATGTTTTTTCTTTTCATTGGCCATATGAGCGCGACGCCCCGCGGACCGTCTCAGGCGCCGCTGATCTCAGGATTTGGATTTCGTAGTTTTCCGAGATAGGTCGTGCGCGGGCGGGTGTTTAGCTCCGCCAGCAGGCTGTAGTTCCGGGACGATGCTTTGAGCTTGGACACGCGACTGTTGGGATCGTTGATGTTGCCAAAAATGATGGCTTCGGTCGGGCAAGTCTGCTGGCACGCCGTTTGAATCTCCCCGTCACGAACGGTCCTGCCTTCGATCTCCGAATGGATCTTGGCGGCGTTGATTCGCTGCACGCAGTACGAGCATTTCTCCATCACGCCGCGGCTGCGCACGGTAACATTCGGATTGCGAACACCGTACAAGCTGGGCGTATTCCAATCCGAGTACAGTTTGAAATTGAATCTCCGTACCTTATAAGGACAATTATTCGAGCAATAGCGTGTGCCGACGCAGCGGTTGTAGATCATTTCGTTGAGCCCTTCGGAGCTGTGAAGCGTCGCGCCGACGGGGCACACAAGTTCGCAGGGCGCCTGCTCGCAATGCATGCAGGGGAGCGGCTCGAAGTACATTTCCGGATTTTTCAGGTCGCCGCGATAGTAGTTGTCCACCCGAATCCATTGCATGTCGCGGCCAGCCATCACTTCGTACTTCCCCACCACGGCGATATTGTTTTCGGCGTAGCATGCCGTGACGCATGCGGAGCATCCGGTACAGCGATTCAGATCGATGGACATCCCCCAGGCGTAGCCTTCGTATTTGTATGGCTCGTAAAGCGAGAGGCCCTCGACATTTCCCTTGTCTTTCTCGGCCGCAAAGTTGGGGTTCCCGCGGAACTCAGCCAGGGTGGCGATGCGCACCAGGTCGCGCCTGAAGGCATTCACGCTTTCTTCTTCCACCTGCTCGCCGTCTTGATCGATGGGATGGTGAATTTGCGTCGCCGCGAATAGGTATGTCTGCGGCGTTTTTTCAATTTTGAGGTTCTGGCCGAATTGCAGCGTGTTCGAGGCTCGCAGCAAATAGCCGTTCAGCCCGATTTTGTTGCCAACATGGCCGGCACGGAGGCGGCCGTAGCCCAAATGCAACGTGGCGGAATCATCGGCGTGGCCCGGCATGGCCAGGACTGGTCCGGAAGCTTTCCACGGCCCGGCCGAAAGGTTGACGATATCGCCGTCCGTCAAACCCAGCTTCCACTGGGTCATGGGGCTCAACATGAGCGCGTTGTCCCAGGTAAGCTTCGTAATCGGCTTGGGCAATTCCTGAAGCCAGCCGTTGTTGGCCCACCGGCCGTCGCCAATCGTCGGGTCGGGACGAAAGACAATCTCAATGCTCTCCGCGGCAGAAGGCGGTTCGGGAGGCAATTGGGCGTAATCGAAATGCGAAGGATTGCTGAGCGGCGATAAGGCCGTGCCGGCCATGACGCCGTCGTGCAGCGTGGTTTCCCAGAACTTTTCGAACTCCGTGTCCGAACTGAAAGACTTCTGTCCCTTCCAATAACTGCGAATCAAATCGTGCGCTGACGTGCCTGAATCTCCGTTGAATAATGCCAGCATTTCATGAGCGGACATGCCGTTGTAGAGCGGCGCAATCAGCGGTTGCACGATGCCTACCGTTCCGTCATACGCGCGGGCGTCGCTCCACGATTCCATAAAGTGAGACTGGGGAAGGTGCCAATGGCAAAGCTCCGCAGTCTCGTCCTCGTACAATCCCAGATGAATGCGCAGCCCGACTTTCAGCAATTGTTCCGAGAACTGCAGGTCTACGGGAGCGGTGTAAACGGGATTCGAACCCACGATGACCAGGACCCGCACCTGGCCGCCATCGATTTCTTTCACCAGGTCCGACAGAGTGTCACCCTGTGGAATCGCCTCAATCGCCGGGAGGTAGACAATGGTCTTCCCCGCGTTTCCGAGCTTATTGTTCATCTCATGCGCCAGGGCGTGGACGTACGCAGGCTGCGATTCACCGGCGATAACCAGGCTGGAACCGCGATGATTCTGAAGATCGCGGGCCAGGGCATCGAGCCACGGCTTGGGCACCGCTTCCCTGCCTCCGCTAACCGGGAGGCCAACGGCCGCCGCGAGTGAGCGCGCAACGGATTGAATTTCGCCGCAGCGTACCGGCAGGCGATGATCCGCCATCGCCCCTGTATTCGATGGGGTGCTCTCCACGACGTAGAGGCGATTCATCGCGGATTGCGGGCCCTCGACGTTTCTTCGTCTGGCGAAATCCCGCGCGTATCGAACGCACGTCGAGCCCGTAGCGATGAAATCCGAGTCCAGCGAGACAACCACGTCAGCCTGATCGAACCGGTACATGCTATTGACAACATTCCCAAACGCCAGCCGCCCGCCTTCGCGCGCGCTGTATGGCCCGCATGGCTCGTGAACATAAACTTTCGCTTCGGGAAATTGTCTGGTGAGCGCCTGGATCTGTGCCCCCAGCGATGGCGAGATCGTGGACTCGATCAAAACCCGCAGGCCGCTGCCGCGCTGGGCCGTCAGGGCCTTCAGAAGATCGCCCAGCTCAGTTTGAAACTCCGATGGGTCGCTGATTCGCCCATTGTGCAAGATTGCTTTCGAGCGGTCGGGATCGTAGAGAGAAAGGACTGAGCTCTGCGAAAAGATGTCGGCCGCTCCCAGGTTGGCCGGGTGCAGCGGATTGCCCTCAACCTTGGTCGGCCGTCCCATATGGGTCTCGACCAGAAGTCCCATCGCCCCCTCGTTTGCCGGCATGGACGTGGCGTAGAAAAGCGGGACGCCTGGAACGATCTGTTCCGGCGCCTTTACGTACGGCAATATCTTTTCCGTGGGGAGCCTGGTGCAGGAGGTCAGGCCCGAAAGTGCCGCTGAGGCGGCCATCAGTTTTAGAACATCGCGCCTGCGAATTTCGTTGTTGGATTCCTGCGGTTCGCTTGCGGGATCGTGGGGGAATTCGTTATGAAGACACGATTCGAACTCCTGAGTTCCGGCCAATTCCTCCAGACCGCGCCACAGTCGCGTTGCGTTGTTGCCCGATTGCAAGTCGGCCTGAATCGCTGGAATATCCGGCAACCTGCGCGAGAGGGGTTTCGCGCATTGCTGGCCAGCACCGAAATCATCAACCGGTTTCACGCATTCCTCCGTCTATCGATGGCAAGTCACGCAGTCGGTCAGGGAATAGATGTGATACTCCTTCACGAGACGCCGCCCCAGGGCGAGCTGATCTCTCGGCGGCTGATACGAAATGCTGAACACGTCTGCCTTCGGACGAACGTATCGCTCCGGCGCGCGGTGGCAATCGATGCACCAGGACATCTTCATTTCGGCCGCCGCCCAGGTCAGGTTCATGCTGCCAACGGGGCCGTGGCAGGTGGTGCACCCGATACCCTTGGCGACATGAATGCTGTGATTGAAATACACAAATTCAGGCAGGGCGTTCACTCTGGTCCATGGAAGGGACACGTTGTCGCGGTAGCTGGCGCGGACGGGTTCGAGCATGGAACTGTTGGTCCAAATTTGTGAATGGCACGTCATGCAGATTTCGGTTGCTGGAAGTCCGGCAAAGGCCGATTTCTCGACGGAAGTGTGGCAGTACCGGCAATCGATGCCCAACTCGCCGGCATGATGGCGGTGGCTGAAGGGCACGGGTTGCTCGCGCGGAACGTTTTGCTGGGTCACGTAGGGAGACCGGTCGATCAGCCAGGGAACGAAACCAGCGATAGCGATAAACAAAAATCCGCCGTAAACGCTTAATCGCGAGATGAGATTCGTGCTGTGATTGAATACCTGGGGCATCGCCTTATCCAGCAAGGGAGCGTTCAGCGCTTGCATTTATTTTGAAATGAAACTGCTCATTTTCTTGCTTCCGGCGTTTCGCTAACAAGCTCCCGCATTTCGTAAATTGAGATCATCGGCAAGTACCTGATGAACAGGTAGAAAAGGGTCATGAACAGTCCGAGCGAGCCAAAGAGCGTCATCCAGTCCCATCGGGTCGGGGCATACATGCGCCAGATGGACGGAACGAAGTCGCGATGCAGAGAAGTCACGATGATCACGAAACGTTCCAGCCACATCGCGCAGTTGATCAGAAAAGCTTCGATGAAAATTGCCAGGACGCTCGAGCGGACCCGCTTCGACCATAATGCCTGCGGAATCAAAACGTTGAAAGTGATCAGACACCAATACGCGGCGGCATAAGGCCCGGTGACCCGGTTCACGGTCGCATATCTCTCAAAAATGTCCGCGCTGTAGAAAGCCATGAAGGCTTCCATCAGATATCCGTAGCCAACGATGAGCCCTGTGGCAAGCAAGAGCTTGGCCATGATGTCCAGGTGGCGCATGGTGATGAAGTCTTCCAGTTGGTAGAAATATCGGAGCGGTATGCCGAGGCACACCACCATGGCGAAGCCTGAATAGATGGCACCGGCTACGAAGTATGGGGGAAAAATCGTGGTGTGCCAGCCGGGTAAAATTGCAATCGCGAAGTCAAAACTCACCACCGTATGCACGGAAACAACCAGGGGCGTCGCAAGCCCCGCAAGCAGTAGCGAAGCCGTTTCGTACCTCTTCCAGTGCACCGCCGAGCCGCGCCAACCCATCGCTAAAATTCCGTAGACGATTTGCTTGAAGCGGCTGCGCGTGCGATCGCGAATCGTGGCCAGATCCGGGATCAACCCCACGAACCAGAAAAGCAACGATACGGTCAAATACGTGGAAACGGCAAAGACGTCCCACACCAGCGGGCTCCGGAATTGCGGCCAATACCACATTGTGTTCGGATACGGAAAAAGCCAGTAAAAAAGCCAGGGACGCCCCAAGTGCAGTAGCGGGAACATTCCCGCGCAAAGCACGGCGAAAATTGTCATGGCCTCCGCTGTTCTGTTGATCGAGGTGCGCCATTTCTGGCGCAGCAGAAGCAAGATGGCGGAGATCAGGGTTCCGGCGTGGCCGATTCCAACCCACCACACGAAGCTGACAATGGCGAAGGCCCAGCCGACGGGAATTCCGACGCCCCAAATTCCCACTCCAATGGCAAACAAATAGGAGATTGCGAACAGCAGCATCAGGAGCATCAGGAACGACACAGTGAATCCGAGAAACCAGCCCTTTCGAGTCCTGCCCTCCAGAACGATCGAGCTGATCTTGTCGGAGACTGTTGAAATCGTGTAACCGGGTTCGATAACCGGCGCGATTTCTCCTGAGCTGTGGGGCGTGCCTGTAGAGTCCATAGAATTCCCAGCCGTGCTTGGCACGCCGACTAAAGAAGCCTGGAGTTGCCCCTCGCGATGCGTCGACGCGGATTATTGTGAAGCCACAATGTAAGGCCCCGTAATTCAACGCGTCTATACCGGGTACCCATCAGAAAAAACCAAGAGAGGCTGTAGGCGTTGCATTTTCGTCTAAGGCGAATCAAAATCGCGGGCGAGTTCGTGGACCTGTGGCTGCCGCGCGATCCGGAAGTCTCGGAATACGTGTGGGGTAATTTCTCAAGCGAATGAGTCGGGGTTTCCGCCTCAGGCGCCGCGAGCAAAGAGAGGATTAATGCTTTTGGGCAGCCTGATCGTCGCTGAGGCTGGATCTCTGATGCACGGGGCCTCGGCGCGTATTGAGGTTAATGATCGTATTCACCAGGGCAACGTGGGTGAGTGCCTGGGGAAAATTACCCACGAGTTTCCGCTTATCGACGTCATATTCCTCGGACAGCAATCCGACGTCGTTCTGGATCTTCAATAGCCGGTTCAAAAGCCGTTTGGCGTCCGCGTGGCGTCCCGCGAGTTCGTAATAATCCGCCAGCCAGAAGCTGCAGGGCAAAAAAGCTCCTTCTCGCCTGCTCGATTTGTTGCCCCTCTGTGCGAAGCGCATGACGAATCCGCGGCGCATCAGTTTTTGTTCAATCCCGCGCACGGTGCCTACAACTCGAGGATCGGAGGGTGGCAGAAATCCGACGAGAGGAATCAAAAGAAGGCTGGCGTCGAGCTTGGACGAGCCGTAAGACTGGACAAAACTCCCCTGTCGCGCATCGAATCCGTTGCGGCAGACTTGGTCGTGGATTTCCTTCCGAACCACTCGCCATTCGTCGAGAGGCGCTTCGACGCCGGACTTCTCCGCGCTGCGGATCGTGCGATCGAGCGCCACCCAGGCCATCACTTTGGAATGGGTGAATTGCCGGGGCTTGCCGCGTAATTCCCAGATGCCGTGATCGGGTTGACGCCAGATCGTCGTAAGATGCCTCAGAAGAGAAATCTGAAGATCGAAATCCGATCCGTTTTTAGCCGTGGCGGCGCGAGCCTGGTGCAGCACGTCGGCGAGCTCTCCGAATACGTCGAGCTGTAATTGCTCGCTGGCCTCGTTACCGACGCGAACGGGAGATGCTTGCCGGTAACCCGCCAGCCAGGGCACCGACCATTCTCTCAGCAGCCGTTCTCCGCCAACTCCGTACATGATCTGCAACTGATCGGCGCTGCCGGCCGCGGAACGCACCAGCCATTCCTTCCATTTGCGCGCTTCGTCGCGATATCCCGCATGCAGGAATCCGAGCAAGGTGAAGGTCGCGTCCCGTATCCAGCAATAGCGGTAGTCCCAATTGGCTTTTCCCCCGGCCCGCTCCGGCAATGAGGTGGTGGGAGCGGCCACGATGCCCGCCGTCGGCGCGTGCGTCAACGCCTTCAGCGTGATCAGCGAGCGGCGCAGCGCATTCGCGCTTGGACCTTTGTATTTGCACCGCGAGGCCCAACGGCGCCAGGATACTTCGGTCTTTTTTTCAGCCCGCTTCGGATGTATCCGAGAAGCGCGGCGCCCAAAAGAATCCCCATACTGCAAATCGAAATGGATCGTTTCTCCGGCTTTTACCGTGAAGTCGGCCGTCGTGCGAAGTCCCTTGGCCGTCAACGGAACGGGCGAGCGAAGCACCAGCCGGTTTGGACCCGCCACTGCAATCAGTGAATGGTCCGGCCCGCGAGTGACCCAGGGAACCGTCAATCCATAGTCGAACCGGATGACCAGATCCATTTGCATCTGCGTTGTGCCGCGCTTGCCGCGAACGGTTCGTACGATTCTTGGATGCGACTCCCGCAACGGCATGAAATCCGTCAGGATCACGGTTCCGCGAGCGGTTCGAAATTCGGTTTCGAGGATCACAGTGTCCGGACGGTAACGGCGTTTGACGCTGGATTTGTCTTTCGGCGCCAGCAGCCAGCGCCCATTTTCGGGGGATCCTACGAGCGCGGCAAAACAGGCGGGTGAGTCGAAACGCGGCAGACACAACCAGTCGATGGAGCCGTCGCGTCCCACCAGGGCCGCGCTCTCGCAGTCACCGATCAGCGCGTAGTCTTTAATCTCACTGGGCATAAACTTGATAAGAAATGACTCCTCCACCATTGATCATAAACAGCGGAGCCGGAGAAATCTGTACAGCTATTTCCGCATGCACACACGGCGCGAACCTTCACCCAGAAGATCGTGACGATGGATTCCTGCGGCGCCGCGTTCGCCGGAAAACTCATGCGATTACGACGGCCGGCCGGCGGAAAAATCGGCTTGATCGTACGATTCCAGAAGCTGTTTCCTGAGCCGGTGCTTCAACTCGTCATCAGCGAACGCCGCGTCCAGACCCATCAGATTGGTCTCCAGCAAATCTTGTTCGCTCCAGTTGAAGACGCGTTGCAGCCTTTCGTACTCCGTTGTCAACGTCGTCGGAGTGAGCATGCGGCTGTCGGAATTCACGTTTAGAGGAACGCCAGCGCGGTAGAGGCGATCGATGGGATGTTCTTCCAGGCTTCCGATGGTAGGAATGATCTGGACGTTGGCCGACGGGCAAATTTCCAGATGAATGCGTTCCCTGCGCAGGTGCTCCACGAGTTTATGGTCCTCGATGCTGCGCGTTCCGTGACCGATGCGTTGCGGCTCAAGCCGGCGAAGCGTCTCCCAAACACTCTCGGGGCCCAGCCCTTCGCCCGCGTGGGCCGTGCGATAAAGGCCCTGCTCGCGCGCCAGACGATACGCTTCCACGTGAGCGTCCAAAGGATAACCCGCTTCATCCCCCGCCAGATCAAGCGCCACCACGCGGCTGCCGCGAAACGCTTCGGCGAGCTTCGCGGTCTGCAAACTCTGCGCCGCCGTGAAGTGCCTGAGCGTGCAAAGGATCAGGTTGGCCTGCAACCCCGTTTCCCGAATCAATTGCTCGACGGAACGCTCCACCACGGCTACGACGCGCGCCGAACTCAATCCCCCGTCGGTGTGCAGCAGCGGCGCAAACCGGATTTCCGCATAAATGACGCCATCTTCGACGAGCTGCCGGAAAAGATCCTCAGTCACAAGATCGAGTGACTCTTCGGTCTGCATCAGCTGAAAGCCCATTGGCGCGCGGGAAAGAAAGTCGGCCAGGCTGGTGCAGCGCGCCGGCGCGATGTAATCACGCAAATATTCCTCATGCGTGACAGAAGGCGCGAGCCGGAACACCGCCCGATAACTCAGCGAGCAGTCCAGATGCAGGTGCAGCTCAATTTTGGGCAGCGATCGCAGTTCCATTTGCCCACCATAACCTGTGAGGGCTTTGCGGGTCCATCTTTCTCCGGGTCGGAGCCGGAAAAGGGCGGCGGAAAAGGCGCCAGAAAACGCGCTTGACATTCCCTATCCGACACCGCATGGTTACATATTATGAGTAACCGTAACGTTACGCATTCCGCCGCAGTCTTCAGCGCCATCGCCGATCCCACCCGCCGCGCTGTTCTGGACCTGCTGCGCCGCGGCAGCCTCCCCGCCGGCCAGATTGCCCGCGCCTTTCCCGTGTCCCGCCCGGCCATTTCCAAGCACCTGCGGCTTCTGCGCCGCGCCCGCCTGGTACGCGAACACCGCGAAGGCCGCCGCCGAGTCTACCAGCTCGATCCGCAACCGCTGCGGACCTTGGACTCCTGGCTCGAGCAATACAGAATTTTCTGGCGGGCCAACCTCGCCGACCTGAAGTCCTTTGTGGAAGTCGAGCACAGGAAAGAAGAATCCGATCGCCGAATCAAAACGAAACCGGGAAGAAAAACGATCCACAGAAACGCGAAAGGAGAATAGAACATGGCTTCAGGAATGTCTCCCGATCCGGATGTGATTGTCAGTGAGATCGAAATCGCGGCGCCCCCGGAGCGGGTCTTTCAAGCGCTAATCGATCCGAGCCAGGTGGTGCGCTGGTGGGGGCAAACCGGAATTTATCGCTGCACGGAATTTCAGAACGATCTGCGTCCGGGTGGAAAGTGGCTTAACGCCGGCCTCGATCGCGAGGGGCGCCGCTTCGAAATCTCCGGCGAGTATCTTGAAATCGTTCCGCCGCGTCTGCTGGTCGAGTCATGGATGGCAACATGGACGGGGAATGTGAAAACGACGGTTCGCTGGGAGTTGGAGCCGGTGAGTCAAGGAACGTTGGTCCGAATTCGCCACAGCGGGCTCGCCGCCCACCCCGAGCTTGGCAAGAGCTACCAGGGCTGGCCGAGATTGCTCGGATGGCTGCAGGCGCTGCTGGAACGTGGAGAAACCGTGGAAGATCGTAAGCCTGCTTCCTGGAGCTAGTGCTCGACCTAATGCAGGCGCGGTCGTTGCGATGGCAATTCGGCCTGCGGTGGCGGATCCGCCGCCGCAGGCCGAATCGACCTTCGGATTGTCGAACCGCGAATTGAAGCTTCGGCGGATTTCAAAACATTTCCGTTGCCTTCGCTCCAAAAGAGTCCCCGCGAGGGCGATCGGCCGCCAACTGGTCTGCGTCAGCTTCCAAACACTTTCTTTACTTGCCCAACCTTCTTCTGAATCGTCCCCGCGGTCTGTTCGTCTTCTCCTGCTTCCTCGATGTCCGGACGATTCAGGGCTCGGCCAGCCTTGCGCTTGATTTTGCCTTTGATTTCGTGGGCTTTCCCTTTCACTTGGTCTTTGGTGCTCTCTTTGGCCATCTCCGCTCCTTTTAAAAAATTCGAGTCACTGTTTGCGGCCTAACGTATGCCGCCAAGCAGATACACCACCAGGACGATGAGCAGAACGGTTCCGACAATGCCAAGACCTCCGCCGGCGCCCCAGCGGGAATATCCGTAGTAACCGCCGCCTCCTCCTAACAGCAGAACCAGCAGAATGATCAGCAGCAACATCAGAAAATCTCCTTTCGCGCAATGAGTTTCTTGTTTTCCTGCAGCGTCCCCATAGCTCCGCATGTTCCTATGACCCGAAGATTGTCACAATGAAGGCAACGCTGTATTTGGCTGCCCGATCGTCTGTAGCACTACGATCGTTTTCTGGTAGCGGTTCTTGGCACGGAACCCGCTCGCTGGGAGGGCTTACTTCTTCTGTTCTTCAGGCGGGTTGGCAGGCGGCGCGGCCGGCGCTGAGCCCGGCGTCGCGGGTGGTCCAAAAGCTGCGGTGAGCCCGGCAAGGCGCTGGCGCAGGGTCTCACCCATTTCGGTGAAGACGTTTCCGCAAACAGCCTTTAGCCGTTTCTCGGCGGATGCGGCCAGCTCATCGATCAGGCTTTCGGATCGTTGATTGAGCTTGGTCACCGTGGTCACCAGCCAGGAATTGGAGGCGTTCTCCAGGCGTTCTTTGTACTCATCCATGGCCACGGCGCCCTGGGAATTCAGCGCCGATTGGAACTGGCGTTCCAGGCCCTGAGACTCGATCCGCAGCGCGTCCTTGGCTTGCTCAACCTGGATTTCCAGCTCTTGCTTGCCGAGCGCAAGCGTCTGCTGCGAATGCTGCGTCAGCGCGCGCTGGAACTCCGCGGCGAAACCCCGCGTATCGCTTTCTAGCTTGGAGCGAATCTGCGCGGTGTGCGCTTCCATGTTTGAGACATTCTGGTCGAATGCGGATTTGGTTTTGGAAGCGTACGAATCGAGTTGTTCCTGCCCGAGTTGCGCTGCGCGTTCGGTAAACCTGGCCGCGGCGGCGTCGCCCGCTTGCGCGATTTGGGCGTTGGCGTTTTCGGCGGCATCGCGCGCGTTTTCCTTGATCTGATTTTTGGCGTGCTCGACGTAGCTCCTGCTGTAGTGGTCCAGTTCGCTAGCGAACAGGCCGGACATTTCGGCGGCCTTTTCCCGCAGGCGCGAACCTGCCTGATCGATCCCCTTTTCGAGCGCGGTCTGCATCTGGCCCTGAAATTTTTTCTCGTACCAGTCAGCCGATTTGAAAAGCGCTTCAAACGTGCTGTGGGAAGTTTCCGTGGCGCTCGTTTCAAGTTCGGTGAGCCACCGTGCCGACGTGGCGCGCGCGGACTCGCCGAAGTCCTGCTCGATCTTGGCCAGAAGTTCCTTGCTGCGCGCCGCGGTCTCCTGCAAGCTGAGGTCTGAAACCTGCCAAATCCGTTGTTGATGATCGGCCACGGCCTTTTCGACCTGGTCCCGGTTCACCTGGAACTGGCCCAGCAATTCCGTGGCGCGGCTGATTTGCGGGGCCAGCCGCTGCTCAAGTTCGCCGGCCAGCTTCTCAATCGTTTCCTGGCCCGCGGATTCCAGCAGGGGCTGCAGGCGTTGCGCCATCCCTGTAACCGCGGATTCCGCGCGGCGGTTCAATTCACTGCTCTGCGATTCCAGCTGGACTTCGCTGCGGCGGGCCCAGTCTTCGGATGCCGCCTGCAGAAGCGCTGAAAATTCGACGCCCTTCGCTTCCAGCTGCGCGACCGAGTCCTGCACGCGCGAAATCGCTGCTTCGCCCCTGGCGGATTCCTTGTCGATCTCGGCGCGTAGCGCCTGCAAAGAGTTCTCGGCCTGCGCCGCGGCTTGCGAATGCGCGTTGCCCAGCATGCTGATTCGCTGTTGAAGCTGCTGCTCAATTTGCTGCGCCGAGGTTTCCGCATTCCGCGCGACCAATTCCGCTGCTCGCCGCGATGCATCTTCGATCGATTGTCGATGATCGGCCACGGCCTTTTCGACCTGGTCCCGGTTCACCTGGAACTGGCCCAGCAATTCCGTGGCGCGGCTGATTTGCGGGGCCAGCCGCTGCTCAAGTTCGCCGGCCAGCTTCTCAATCGTTTCCTGGCCCGCGGATTCCAGCAGGGGCTGCAGGCGTTGCGCCATCCCTGTAACCGCGGATTCCGCGCGGCGGTTCAATTCACTGCTCTGCGATTCCAGCTGGACTTCGCTGCGGCGGGCCCAGTCTTCGGATGCCGCCTGCAGAAGCGCTGAAAATTCGACGCCCTTCGCTTCCAGCTGCGCGACCGAGTCCTGCACGCGCGAAATCGCTGCTTCGCCCCTGGCGGATTCCTTGTCGATCTCGGCGCGTAGCGCCTGCAAAGAGTTCTCGGCCTGCGCCGCGGCTTGCGAATGCGCGTTGCCCAGCATGCTGATTCGCTGTTGAAGCTGCTGCTCAACTTGCTGCGCCGAGGTTTCCGCATTCCGCGCGACCAATTCCGCTGCTCGCCGCGATGCATCTTCGATCGATTGTCGATGATCGGCCACGGCCTTTTCGACCTGATCCCGGTTCAGCTGCAACTGGCCCAGAAGTTCCGTGGCGCGGGTGATTTGCGGGGCCAGGCGCTGCTCAAGCTCGCCGGCCAGCTTCTCAAGCGTCTCCTGGCCCGCGGATTCCGCATGGCGGTTCAACTCACTGCTCTGCGATTCCAGCTGGACTTCGCTGCGGCGGGCCCAGTCTTCGGATGCGGTCAGAAGCGCTGAAAATTCGATGCCCTTCGCTTCCATCTGCGCGACCGACTCCTGCACCCGCGAAATCGTTTCTTGGCTCCGGGCGGATTCCTTGTCGATTTCGGCGCGCAGCGCCTGCAGAGCGTTCTCCGCCTGCGCCGCAGATTCCGAATGCGCGTTACCCAGCATGCTGATTCGGTGTTGAAGCTGTTGCTCAATTTGCTGTGCCGAGGTTTCCGCGTTCCGCGCGACCAATTCCGATGCCCGCCGCGATGCATCTTCCATCGAAGCTTCCATCTTTTCCTGCCAACGAGCGCTGGCCGCGGTGAGTTCGGATTCGAGATTCCCACGCCATCCCACCTCGCCGATCGCGGTCGCGGCGGCAATCTGCTCTCCCAGCCTTCTTGCCGTCTGGTCCATTTGCACCAAGCGCGCCTGAGCGTCTGCGGTCCGCAGGTCCATTTGCTCCTGCCAGCGGCGAAGCTCTTCGGCCGCGGCCTTGGCCGAGCTTTCCCTGATTTGATCGATGGCGGCGCGGACTTCGTTCTGGCTTGAGCCCATACTCCCGCTCAAGCTCTCCAGTCTCTGAACGGCCGCCTGCAGCTGGTTCTGAAGCTGCTGCTCGAAATCCGCGCGCCGGTTGCGCTCCACTTCCTCAAACTGGGACTCAAACTGCTGCCGGGCATCGCGGAGCCGAAGGTCCATTTCGCCGGCTAATTTCTCGCGCATGGACGCCAGGTTCGCGTCTTGCTCGCGCTCCATGCGTTCCGCGACTTCCCGCTGAGACTTTTCAATTTGTTCCGCGACGGCCGCGGCTACCGATTTTTGCGCCGCTTCGTTCATCTGGGTCTGCAGAGCGGAAAGGAGCGGTCGAGTTTCCGCGGCCACTGCCTGAGTGGCGCTTTCGCGAACGGTGGTTTGAATTTCCTGCCTCGCATCGGCGACCAAGCGTGCCACCTGCCTTGCCAGTTGCTGGGAAGCATCTCCCGAGCCGGGCGACGGCAGAACGCGAAGATTGTCCTCGGCGGGCTCAGGTGCCGGGGCCGTGAAAACTTCCTCTGGCGCAACTTCCTCCGGCGCCCAATGAGGTTCTTCAGAAGCAGGTTGGGGAATTTCGGCCGAGATGGGAATTTTCAGCTCGGCTGCAGGTGTAGAACCCGGCTCAGAGAACGGAAACCAATCGCTGGGCGGAAAAGCAATGCCCCAAACGTTTCCGTGCGTTTCCAGTTCTACGGCAATTTGAAACAGTTCGCGGACTGTCCGCGGGCGCTGAATCCATGTGACGCGGGCCCGCACGGTGCGCGGCTCGTGCCCGGGTTCATTGTGGGGCACTTCGAGCGTGACCCACATATTTTTCAGGACGTAGTGTTTGGACTGGTAGCGGGCCCCGTGGCAATTAACGATCAGAGTAGAGGTGCGTTCCTGGAATGGGCGCCCGAGCGCATCCACGCCCATCACAGTGAGCGGTACGGCTTGCACAATGCGAGTGCTGCGCCGTTTTTGCGCCTCTTGGTCGGGTCGACGATTCGATTCGGACACTTTCTCTCCCTACGCTCGATTTTTAAGCCTAACATTGTGCCGCTCGGGCGTCGAGTTGCAGGTAGAGTCAATTTCGTAACAGTTACGCTCCGCGTAGTAGGGGCTTCTGCCGTCGGCTTTGACCTCGATCGACAATGGCCTATACCTGACAGCCTGAAGCTGGTCCTGCCTTTTCGTTCACAATGGAAACGAGCGAGGGTTGGGGCGGCCTGCCGGCTAAATCTCCCTGGCAACAACTGTTCTCCAGCTTGGCCACATCTCCCTTCATTTCTGGTACTTGCCGCAGGTGGGCCAGAGTCTCTGTCAAGATCGCGGCGGCAACCGCATCCCTGGGCACCAGCAGGCGGTAATGCATCCAGCGTCCCTGACGCCGCGCCGCGACGATGCCGGCGCGCCGGAGATAGGCCAGATGACGCGAAATTTTCGGCTGGCTCATCCGCAGGATATCCACGAAATAACAGACGCAAATTTCCTTGCCGGCGATCAGGTTCAGGAGGCGCAGCCGGGTGCGGTCGGCCAGGGCGCGAAAGAGCAACTCGATCGGGAACTTCTTTTGCGTGTGAGGCATGATTCGAAATTATATATGGCTTGACAGATACGATCAATGACCGTACCGTATAACGCATACGCGGATGCGTATATATTTTCAGGTCCTATGGAGGGTCCCATGCCGACACAAACCGTAAATGCCCGCAAGGCCCATGTTTCGATTCTGGTGAAAGACGTCGTCGCCAGCACCGACTTTTATCGCAAACTCTTCGGAATCGACCCCTGCAAAGTGCGATCCGACTACGCAAAATTTGACGTCGCCAATCCGCCGCTTAATTTCACCTTGAATCAGTCCGCCGCAGCCGGCCACGGCGCGCTCTCGCATCTTGGAATTCAGGTCGATTCGACAGCCGATGTTCTGGCGGTTGGCAAGACTTGGCAGGAGAGAGGCCTTCTTCCGCGCGATGAAATGAAAACCGAGTGCTGCTATGCCCTGCAGGACAAAGCCTGGGTTCGCGATCCTGACGGCAACGAGTGGGAAGTGTTTGCCGTTCTGCAAGACAACCTCCCCGAAAAGCCGGTTGCAGAAAAATCGTGCTGCGGTCCCGATTGTTGCGCGCCCGCCGCTCCCTGAACGCCGCACCATCGCTGAGAAAGGAATCTCGATGGACAAACGCTACAATGTTCTCTTCTTGTGCACCGGAAATTCCGCACGCTCGATTATGGCCGAAGCCATTCTCAACCGCAGGGGCCGGCCCAACTTCGTCGCGTATAGCGCGGGCAGCCATCCATCAGGGACGGTGCGTCCTGAAGCGCTGCGGCAAATCGAGCTGGCGCGCATACCCCTGGAAGGCTTTCGCAGCAAGAATTGGGACGAATTTGCCAAGCCCGGCGCGCCGCAAATGGATTTCGTTTTCACTGTTTGCGACAATGCCGCCAAAGAAGTCTGCCCGGTGTGGCCGGGCCAGCCCATGACCGCGCATTGGGGAGTTCCCGACCCCGCCGTCGTGCAGGGCAGTTCCGATCAGATCGAGCGCGCGTTCCGCGAAGCATTCATGATCCTCGACCGCAGAATCTCGCTCTTTCTGTGCCTGCCTCTTTCCACTCTTGGCCAGCTGGCGATCAAGAAGGAGATCGACCGAATCGGTAAACAATGAGAAGCACCGATGATACGCACCGCGTGTTTTTACTGAGGTGAAAATGGCGACTTCTTACGCTCGAGGCCAGGTTTGCGCGCCGATGCCGCGCGCCCACCTGTCGTTCCTGGACCGCTACTTAACATTGTGGATTTTTCTGGCGATGGCGATAGGCGTTGGATTGGGCCATTTTATTCCGCGGACGGCGAATTTTGTGCAACGTTTTCAGGTCGGTACGACGAACATTCCGATTGCTATCGGTCTCATCATCATGATGTATCCTCCTTTGGCCAAGGTACGGTATGAAAAATTGGCCGAAGTCTTCCGCAATCGCCGCGTGCTGGCGCTTTCGCTTCTCCAGAACTGGATCATTGGACCGATCCTGATGTTCTTCCTTGCGATTACCTTTCTTCGCGGGGAGCCTGCCTACATGCGCGGCCTTATTTTGATTGGGCTCGCTCGCTGCATCGCGATGGTTATCGTCTGGAACGAACTGGCCGCCGGTGACACCGACTATGCCGCTGGACTGGTTGCATTCAATAGCGTCTTCCAGGTGCTTTTTTACAGCGTTTATGCGTGGGCGTTTATCACCGTGTTTCCCAAATGGTTCGGCCTGGAGGGGAGCGCGATCCATGTTGGAATCGGTCAGATCGCCCAAAGCGTCTTCCTTTACCTGGGCCTGCCATTTCTTGCGGGTATTCTCACGCGTTTCGTTTTTTTGCGCGCCAAGGGAGAGGAGTGGTATCGCACTCGGTTTATTCCGCGCATCAGCCCGGTAACGTTGGTGGCTCTTTTGTTCACGATTGTGGTGATGTTCAGCCTCAAGGGCGACCTCATCGTGCGTCTACCGTTCGACGTGCTTCGGGTTGCTTTCCCGCTGTTGATCTATTTCGTTCTCATGTTCCTCGTAAGTTTCTGGATGGGGCGCGAGCTCGGAGCGGACTACTCGCAAACAGCGACGCTTTCGTTCACCGCCGCGAGCAACAATTTCGAATTGGCGATCGCCGTAGCGGTGGCCGTTTTTGGACTCAATTCAGGAGAGGCTTTCGTCGGCGTCATCGGTCCGCTCGTGGAAGTGCCGGCCCTGCTCGCACTGGTGAATGTTGCGCTTTGGTTTCGGCGGCGCTATTTCGCGCCGATGGCGCTCCCGCAGGAGTCTGTTCACTAGAACCGCGAGTGAGATTGAAGAGGTTGTCGCGTGAGTGCGCGGTGTGAAGCGATCCCGCGGCGTAGATTGACAGGCTAAACTTTCGGTCGAGCGATGCCGAAGGGCGCGCCGAAGTTCAAATATTCATCTTCTTGCCATATCGTTCGTCACATCGAGCCATCGTTGAATCGAGGCCTTGAATGTGCGCCCGCGTGACGCGATACTGGCGCAATGCCGGAAATTGCATCCCTCGCCGCCCTGCGCGTTCGCGATCTCCGCAAATCCTACAAGGACGTGCTGGCCGTCGACGGCCTGAACCTCGAAGTGCACTCGGGCGAATGCTTCGGCCTTCTGGGTCCGAATGGCGCTGGAAAAACGACTACTGTCGAAATCTGCGAAGGTTTAACCGCGCCTGATTCCGGAGAAGTCGAAGTGCTTGGCATGCATTGGAAGTCGGATGCCGAGCATTTGCGCCAGCGCCTGGGCATTCAATTGCAAGACACACAGCTCTCCGAAAAACTCACTGTCCACGAAACGGTCCGCCTGTTTCGCAGTTTCTTCCGGCAAGGCGCCGACGCCTCTGACGTAATTGCCCGCGTGCAGCTCCAGGAAAAACAAAATTCAAGAGTAGGCGACTTGTCCGGCGGCCAGAAGCAGCGGCTGGCGCTTGCCTGCGCCCTGGTCGGCGATCCCGACTTTCTTTTTCTCGACGAGCCCACCACGGGACTGGATCCCCAGGCCCGCCGCCAGTTGTGGGATTTGATCGAGGAGTTCAGAGAATCCGGCCGGACCATTTTGCTGACCACTCATTATATGGATGAAGCCGAGCGCCTCTGCGATCGCGTGGCCATCATGGACCATGGCAAGAGGATCGCCCTAGGCACGCCTCGCGAATTGATTGCCTCCACTTGCGCCGAACAGATGGTGGAATTTACTGCGGGCGGCGCCTTGAAAACTCTGGACGTACCGGCGCTGCGCCGTATCCAGGGCGTTCGTGAAGTGAGAACCGAAAACGGCGCCGTGCTGATGCAAGTGGCTGAACTCCACACCTCGGTCCCCGCCCTGCTGGCGGAATTGACGCGTCAGAATGTTGCGCTCACCGAACTGCGAACGCACTCGGCCACCCTGGAGGACGTCTTCGTAACCTTAACCGGACGCCATTTACGCGATGAGTGAAAATACAATTCCCGCCGTTCGCGAGGATGTTCGCGCCGCAGCCCACGAAAAGAAATCCCCTGGCGGAACTTCGTTCGCCGATCATGCGCTCGTGCAGCTCACCTTGGTGCGCTTTCTGGAGTTTATTCGTGAACCGGAAGCCCTGTTCTGGGTTTTCGTGTTTCCCATTCTCCTCGCGGCGGGATTGGGGATCGCTTTTCGCAATCGCCCTCCGGATGTATTGACCATCGCCGCGGTGACTCCAGAGCTTGCGCAATCCCTGCGGCAAGAAAACCTCCTGAACGTCGAGCAACTCGATCCGGAATCCGCCGACCGCGAATTGCGCACCGGAAAAGTCGCGCTGCTCGTCGAACCGGGACCCAATGGCGCGGTCGAATTCCGCTATGACGATACCAACCCCGAAGGCCGCTCCGCCCGCATGCTCGCGGATCAGGCGATCCAGCGAGCGGCCGGCCGCGTCGATCCCGTGGCGACCTCCGACCGGCTGATGCGCGAGACCGGATCGCGCTATATCGATTTCCTGATTCCCGGATTGCTGGGCATGAATCTGATGGGCAGCGCGATCTGGTCGATGGGCTTCGCGATTGTCGATGCGCGGCGCAAAAAACTGTTGAAGCGCCTGGTCGCCAGCCCCATGCCTCGGCCTTACTACCTGCTTTCATTCCTGCTTTCGCGGATCCTGCTGCTGGTGGTGGAAGTGGGAGTGCTCGTGGGATTCGGCGTGCTGCTGTTCCGCGTGCCCGTTCGAGGTTCGCTGGTGGATCTTGGGATTGTGTGTCTCCTGGCTTCGCTTTCTTTCAGCGCCCTCGGATTGTTGCTGGCCTCGCGCGCCAAAACGATTGAAGCAGCTTCCGGCCTGATGAATGTCGTAATGATGCCGATGTGGATCGCCTCCGGCGTATTTTTCTCCTCTCACAAATTTCCCGGGGTGATGCAGCCATTTATCAAAGTGCTTCCCTTGACCGCCGTGATCGATGCTTTGCGCGCGAACATGCTGCAGGGCTCGACGCTGGGACAGATGGCGCCGCAAATCGCGATCATCGTCTTCTGGCTGGCGATTTGCTTCGCGCTGGCCTTAAAACTTTTCCGCTGGCGCTAGCCCGCCGGCTGCGTAACACGGCATGTCGAAGCCGTGATGCTGCGGCGTCTTTTGGCTTGTCAGATGTAGAGGGATGGTTGCCGGGCACGGCGCCCACGCCGTTTCCAGAGGCGCGCGGCGATTGACTGAATTAACTCGGAATCGAGCGATGTTTGAAGGTGCGCTGGCCCTTGCTGTAGCTGGCCACCGTCTGGCCTTTGCCGAACAGTTTATATTTGTAGATGGTCAGGCCTTCCAGGCCCACCGGGCCGCGCGCGTGAAGCTTGCCTGTGCTGATCCCAACCTCCGCTCCCAGGCCGTAACGGAAGCCGTCCGAAAAGCGCGTGGACGCGTTTTGAAAAACGTTGGCCGCGTCGACAAATTCCATGAAGCGCGAAGCGACATCGTGATTTTCCGTCACGATGGATTCCGTGTGGCGTGAGCCGTACCGGTTGATATGCTCGATCGCCTCGTTCACTCCGTCCACGACTTTGATCGACACAATCAGGTCGGAATATTCCTTCTTCCAATCCGCTTCCGTCGCGGGAATGACTTCCTGGCCGTCTGCAAATTCCGCCGTTCTCGAACAGCCGCGCACCTCGACGCCGGCCTTTCGGAATTCCACGATCATCGGAGGCAGAAAAATCGGAGCGATCTCTTCATGGACCAGCAAGGTTTCCATGGCATTGCACACGGCGGGATACTGCACCTTGGAGTCGAATGCGATGTCGATTGCTTTTTGCACGTCCGCGTCGCTATGCACGTACACGTGGCAGATGCCCTCGCCGTGCCCGAGCACCGGAATGCGGCTGTTCTCCATGACGTAGCGGACAAACTGGTCCGAACCGCGCGGCACGATCAAATCGATCTCTTCATGCAACGTCAGAATTTGCGCCACGTCCTCGCGCGTGTGAATCAGCACGACGGAATCAGCCGGAATCTCGGGAAAAGCGGACAGCGCGTCGCGCCAAACCGCAACGAGCGCGGCATTGCTCTCGGCGGCTTCCGCGCCGCCCTTCAGGCAGACAGCGTTTCCTGACTTCAGCGCCAGAGAAGAGATCTGCGGAACGACGTCAGGCCGCGACTCGAAAACCACGCCCACCACGCCCAGCGGGCAGGTTTCCTTGTGCAGAACCAGATCGTCGTCCAATTCCATTGTCGAAAGGCGCCGGTGCAGAGGATCGGGCAGATTTGCGACTTCGCGCACGCGCGCGGCCATTTCCGCGATGCCGCGTTCGGTGGTTCGCAGGCGCGCAAACATCGCGCGGGACAATTCGCCGCGCTCCACGGCCTGCTGCGCAGCCACGCAATCCTTGTCGTTCGCGGCCAGAATTTCTTCCGCGCGCGCTTCGATGGCATTGGCCGCCGCGTGCAGGGCCGCGTTCCGGCGCTCGCCCGAAAGCGTCGCCAGAACGTGCGCGGCGCGGCGCGCGCGGCGAATCAGATGACGGATGTCCGATGCTTCCAGCTGTTTTTGCACGACGCTCATTTGCGATCCAGTAACACAATATTATCGCGCTTCACCAGCACGCTTGCACGCTTGCTCACCCGCGGGGATCCCTCGGGCGCGTGCGAGCCATTGCCAATCATACCTTGCGCCTCGGCCCGCGAATAATCCGAAATTCCGCGCGCAAATTCGAAGCCGTCCGCGTCCACGATGCTCACCACTTCCGAGGCGTCAAACTCGCCCACCAGTCCGACGACCCCCGATGCCAGCAAGCTGGCCTTGCCGCCGGTGAGCGCCTCGCGCGCCCCGGCGTTTACAATCACGCGCCCGCGCACTCCCGCGGCATAGGCAATCCAGCGCCTCTTCCCGGCCATGCGCGTCTGCGATAGGAACACCGTGGCCGTCGGCTCGCCGTCAAAAATTTGCCCCAGCGTTTCCGGCCTCGTGCCATTTGCAATTACCGCAACGCCGCCGGCTTGCATGGCAATTTCCGCCGCTTCCAGTTTCGTCAACATGCCGCCCCGCCCGCCTTCGGAAGGACCAAGCGCCAGCGATTTCAAATCCGCGGTAATTTCTTCTACAAGTGGAATGACTTTCGCGCCCACTTCTTTCGAGCCCGACGGCCCAAGTTCCATCAGTCCATCCACGTCGGTCAACAGCACCAGCGCGTCGGCCTCGATGTGGCTCATCACCAGCGCTGCCAGTCGATCGTTATCGCTGAAGATGCGTTCCCCTGCTCGAATGTTCAGATAGTCCAGCTCGGCGGTTGAGACCGTATCGTTTTCGTTCACCACCGGCAGGACTCCCAGTTTCAGCAGCGCTTCCATCGTCTGCCGCAGATTGGAATAACGGTTGCGATCGACAAAGTCTCCTTCGGTCAACAGCACCTGCGCCAGATCCACGCCGTGCGCCTGAAAAAGCTTTTCGTATTCGTGCATCAGCAAACTCTGTCCAACAGCCGCGCACGCCTGGCGCAACACCATATCGTTCAACCTGTCTCGATGCAGGCCCAGCCGCCCTCGTCCCAGCCCGACGGCGCCCGAAGACACCAGTACAATTTGCCGGCCTTCCTGCTTCAGGCGGGCGATGGTGCGGGCCACCGGACCGAGGTGCGCGGCGTTAAATTGGCCGTCGCCGTTCGTCACAATTCCGGTGCCCAGCTTGATGACCGCGCGACGCGACGCCCGCAGCCTCTTGTGCTGTTCCGTCTCCAATGAATGTATCCTTTTAAAGCATTTACTTTATCACCTTAGCCCGAAGTTGTGACAAGTAAGCATAGGCTTCAGCCTTGGGTTTTGTTTTCGGACTGAGAATATTCCATTCGCGATTCGCAGCGTTACCCAACCGTCCCCGTTCGCCCAAGTTCCGCTCAGGAAACTCGAGCCATCCCTCTCGGCCGAGTCCGCGCAGCGCCATGATAAGTTTTAAATTGCGCGTTGCAAATTTATCGTTTCCTTCACTCTCAAGGTTCATGACCGCTCAAAATTCAAACGTTACGCGTCCCGTTTGGCTCGTGATCGGAGTCGCGCTGCTGCTCGCCGTCATGGCCACGGAACTCGCACTCTCGGCCCGGCAGCAGTCCCAGACTTTCGATGAGGGCGTGCATATTTTCGCCGGCTACCGCTACTGGAAAACTTTCGATTTTGGAGCCAATCCCGAGCATCCTCCACTCGTCAAGCTGGTGGCTGCTCTCCCGCTCTTGCGTCTGCCGCTTCGCGTACCGTCCATTCCCGATGCCGATTTTAAAATGGTGGAATACCGAACCGGGCGCGACTTCCTCTATGGCAATAACGCATCTCAGCTGCTTGGAAGAGCGCGAATGGCCGCGGCCACGTTTACGATCTGCCTGGGCCTCGCCGTTTTCCTGGTCGCGAATTCCATGTGGGGCGCTGGTCCGGCTTTCCTGGCCCTGGCGCTGCTGGTTTTCGACCCGAATTTTCTTGCGCATGGCGCGCTGGTCACCACGGACGTCGGCGTGTCGCTGGGGCTGTTTCTCGGCGTTGGCAGCTTCTATTCCTATCTGAAAAAACCTTCCGCGCTGCGGCTCGCGGGCGCGGGCCTAGCCGCAGGCATCTGCCTGGGGACCAAACACTCTGGAGTCTTGCTCTTTCCCATGCTGCTCGTGCTGGCGCTCTCCGAACTGCTTCCCTTGCGGAATTCGGCCACCCGAAAATTTACTCCCGGCCTTGTGAAGCAGGCGCTGCGCTTGGGCGTCTCGCTCGCGGCAATCACGGCGATCTCTCTCGTCTTCCTGTGGTCCCTTTACGGATTCCGCTATGCGGCGCGCCCCGCCGGGCTGAGCGTCAATCCTGCCCTTCCGGAATTTGCGAAGTACATGGGGCATGCGTCTTCCGCCGTTGTCCTGCAGATCGCTCGCTGGCGCTTGCTCCCGGAATCGTACTTGTACGGAGTTGTGGACATCTCTTCGCCCGGAACGATTCCCACGGTCATCTTTGGAAAATATTATCCGTCGGCGCAATGGTTCTACTTTCCGTCGGTTTTTATCGTGAAATCGACGCTGGCGTTCCTGATATTTTGTTGTCTCGCGCCGCTCGGCGCCGCGCTTGGCGGCAAGCAGCATCGGAGGGAGATTCTTTTTCTTGCGGTTCCGCCGGCGATCTATCTCGCCGTGGCCATGTCCTCGGGCATCAATTATGGAGTGCGTCACCTTCTGCCGATGTTTCCGTTTCTAATTGTCTTCGTTTCCTTTGCCGCGTGGAAACTGGGCGAACGGCACCGCGCGCTGGCCGCCATGGTCGCGGTTCTCGTCGTCGCGCACGCCGCCTCTTCGCTTCGGGCATTCCCGAATTACATTCCCTATGCCAATGAATTGTGGGGCGGGCCATCCAAGACGCATGAAATTCTCGCCGATTCCAACGTCGACTGGGGGCAGGGCCTGATGGCGATGAAACAGTATATCGACCAGCACCACATGAAAAACTGCTGGTTCGGCTATTTCGGTCAATTGATCGTCGACGTTTCCTATTACGGAATCCCCTGCAAGGTTCTGCCCACTGCTTTCGCCGACTTGATTCAAGCCCCCATGCCGATTGTTCCGCCGCAAGTCGATGAACCGGTCTTCATCAGCGCCACGGAAGTTTCACGCACGTTCTGGAGAGCGGATTGGATTAACCCCTACCTGCCGTTTCAGAAAATGCCGCCATCCGCGCTGATTGCGGATTCCATCCTTATGTACGACGGAAAAGTCGACCTGTCGCAGGTGTCCGCCCTGACCCACGAAAACCTGGCCATGCAACTGCTCCGCGAGCAGAAATTCGATCAGGCCCTCGCGGAGGCGGAGATAGCTGTGGAGGTCGCGCCGGACCGTCCGATCTCGCACGTGACTCGCAGCACGATCCTGTCGGCAATGGGAAGAAACGCGGAAGCCCTGGAGGAAATTAAAAAAGCAGACACAATGGCAAACACGATCCTGGCTGAAGGTTATCAGAACTGACGAACAGTAGAACTGAAGAAAAGTAGACAGGCTTCAGCCGGTTTGGGTTAAATGTCAGCCCACCATAAATCAAAACCAAACAGGCTGAGAGCCTCTTCTACAAAAAACTCAACTTAAAGATCCCGTCGTCCTTCCATCGCTTTCATCATCGTCACTTCATCTGCATATTCCAGATCGGCGCCCACCGGAATCCCGACGCCGATGCGCGTCACCCGCACGCCCAGCGGTTTCAGAAGCTTCGAAAGGTACATGGCCGTAGCCTCCCCTTCCGCGTTCGGATTCGTGGCGATGATAATCTCCTCGACCGCTCCGCCCTTGAGCCGCTCAATCAGGCTCTTCAGGTGCAACTGGTCCGGCCCGATGCCGCGCAGCGGCGCGAGCGCTCCGCCCAGCACGTGGTACATCCCGCCGTACTGGCGCGTTTTTTCGATGGCCATGATGTTGTGCGGCTCTTCCACCACGCAAATAATTTTGCGGTTGCGCGTCGAACTTGTGCAGTACAGGCAGGGATCGACATCGGTAATGTTGTTGCACACCGAGCAAATCCGCATGTTCAGCTTGGCGTCGCGAATCGCGTCCGCCAGCGCCAGCGCGCTATCGGTTTCGCTGCGCAGGATGTGAAACGCCAGGCGTTGCGCGGTTTTCGCGCCGATGCCAGGAAGATGTTTCAGTTGATCGATCAGCCGCTCAACCGGCTCGGCGAAATCAGGCATGAGGTTTGCTCCGTGTCGGAGCAAGGCGGGCCAGCAACTCCAGTTTTACTCGCAAGGCGGGCTTCAAAAAAGTTCTCAAAGGTTGAGGTTGCTGCTTAAAACAAGCCGGGAATCTTCAGGCCGGCCATGCCGGGAATCCCGCTGGTCAGGCTTTTCATCTGGTTGGTCAGCTCTTCATCCACCCGGCGACTGGCTTCATTCACAGCGGCTCGCACCAGGTCCTGCAACAATTCCTGATCTTTTCCCGCAAACACTTCCGGATCGATGTGTATCTCGGTGAGCTGTTTCTGTCCGTTCATCTTGACGTTGACCATGCCGCCGCCGGCCGAAGCTTCCACCTGCACCGTTTCGACCTGCTTCTGCAGGCCCTCCTGCATCTGTCGAAACTGCGTGAGAATCTGCTGCAGCGCTTTCACTTCCATGGTCTACTCCTCGCCCCGTCGCTTCACGTCGGAAATCTGACCGCCGAATCGTTCCACCATTGCGCGCACGATCGGATCTTGCTCGAACTTGGCGCGCAATTCACGAGTGCCGTTGGGCGATGTTCCCCCCACCGGGACGGCTTCCAGTTTAACACAGACACGCATGGCGTGACCCACGATGCGGCTGGCAACGTTGCGCAAACGTTCCATGGGGTCGCGGGCCTGCAACATCTCCGCGAGCGCGCGGCTCTCGGTCGGAAAAAATAGTCGCACCTCGCCTCCGCTCATTTCCCAGCGCGACGCGTGGCCCACAAGTTCGCCCAGGAATTTTTCCTGCGCGATGACCGCGGCCTTGATGGATTCGATTTGCGCCTCAGCAGTTCCGGCGCCAACCGTGGCTTGCGGCGCGTCTGGCGAAAGATTCGCGTCCGCGGCGGTCCTCGCCTCCGTCCCCTTCCCAGAAAATTTTGTATCGTCATTCATGGCCGGAGTCGGACCCGAGCGTTCCACACGCGGCACTGGCGCGTCCGTCTGCGCTCTTGCAGGGGCGGCCGCCGCCGAAGCGCCCGGCGATGTAACGGCGGCAAACGGGCCGAGCGAGCCGGCGCGCGCGAACGGCGGCACTTGCTCGCGAACGGCGGCACTTGCCCGAGGCAACTCCGGCGCGGAATTCGCCGGAGCTCCGCCGTCGAGTTCGGCCAGAAGCTCTTCGAGTGGCGCGAGCCGCGCTGCATTCACGATGCGCAACAGGCCCATTTCCAGATGCAGCCGCGCATCCGGCTTGCGGCGAAGATCTTCGTCGGTGTGCAAAAGGATCTGGAAGAAACGGGTGAGATCTTCCTCGCTGAAATATTCCGCGGCCTTTTTCAATCCCGGCCGCTCATCGGCGGGCGCGGCGATCAGTTCGGAATCCGCGCCGCAAACGCGCGCCACCAGCAGATTCCGGAAATGGCCGATGGCTTCCCGGCAGAAATGCTGCAGGTTTTGGCCCTCGGCCAGCAGCCGGTGCACAAGCCCGAGCACGCGATCCGCGGAACGCTCCTGAATCGCCCCGGTCAATTCGTCCAGAATTTCTCCGGGAACCACGCCCAGCAGTTCGCGGACCTGCGCGTCGGTAATGTTCGTGCCGCAGTATGCTCGCGCCTGCTCCAGAAGCGAAAGCCCATCGCGCAGGCTGCCTTCGGCGGCGCGAGCCATCACGCCGATCGCGCCCGCTTCCGCGGTCAGACCTTCCTTCATGCAAATTTGTTCCAGCGCATTGGCAATCTCGGCGAACGACAGCGCGCGAAAATGAAAATGCTGCGACCGCGAGCGTATGGTATCGGCCAGATTTTCCGGCTCGGTCGTGGCCATCACGAAAATAACTTTGTCGGGAGGCTCTTCCAGGGTTTTCAACAGCGCGTTCGATGCTTCCGCGGTGAGCATGTGCGCTTCATCGAGGATCACGACCTTGTAGCGGCCGCCGGCCGGAGCGTAGCGCACCATCTCGCGCAGCTCGCGGATTTGATCGATGCCGCGGTTGGAGGCCGCATCGATCTCAATCACGTCCAGCGAATTTCCCATGCCAATCTCGCGGCAGGAATCGCATTCATTGCACGGTTCAGCGGCGGGTCCCTTGGCGCAATTGAGCGCCTTGGCCAGTATCCGCGCCGTGGTCGTCTTGCCCACCCCGCGCGCCCCGGAAAAAATGTAGGCGTGCGCCACGCGCCCGGACTGGATGGCATTCGCAAGCGTGCGCGTGACATGCTGCTGCCCCACCACATCGGCAAACGTTTGCGGCCGCCATTTTCTCGCGATGACCTGGTAGCTCATTCTGTTTGGCTCGCCCCTTCAGAGACGAAGTTTTGGTCCAGCCATTATGAAAATCCCGCGTCCGAAGACGCGGGCCAAAACCGCAGCTCTGAATCCCTGAATCGCATGTAAATTTCCGAACGCGCTAAATGAAGATGAGAGGAACTTCGGGTACTCCGCGGCACTCGAAGCGATCCCGGTACCGTTGCTCCCTTCCGGGCCTGGCGGGGTTCGCGGGACTTCGTCGCACGGAGCCCGAAGTTCCACGCATCGGCAGTCGCTCCACTCGGAAGCGGCTGCAAACGAAGTCTAGCACAGCAGCAAGCGCGAAAGAAGAAGACCAAGAAAGTCCCACGGATGCTGAAGTGGGACAGGTTTTCAGCCTGCCCGGTTTAGACCGCAGCGCGTCAAAAAATCACCCGCAAACCGAAAGACTTTTCACAACAAGCGTAATCGAACACCAACACAACACAAGGGAAGGTGTGGCGCGCCAGCCCTCAAAAGGTTCTAGCGCGCCGCGGGCGGATTCTGGCAGGGCAATTTGGCAGGCGATGGGATGGTGAGCAATGGGCTGAAGGAAATCTCGGACTCGTGAATTCGATTGGCTGCGTAACGTCGCTTGCTCCGTGGAATCCGCTGGTCACTCCTGTCCAACATCTCCCGACGATCGTCGCGAGCCACGGCATATTGGAGTGCGACTACGGTGCCAATAGACGATTATTTTGAACGCTCAAACTCTACAACTTAGCGTTGAGGACGCGTCGCTGACGCTTCCGCGAACTGCGCCACTACGATCGGTCGTTTCCGGCCTGAAACAGGACTGCCAAGCCCGCAAGAATTTCTTCCGGCGAATTCTGATTTACAGCACGGCCGGCTTCGCCGATTGCTTTTCTGTCCGTTTCAGGAAGCGGTACAGGCTGGTGCGCCCAATCCCCAGCATTTGGGCTGCCCGCACGCGATTTCCTTCGCAGGCTTCCAGCACGCGACGAATGTGCTGCCGCCGGACTTCCTCCAGCGGAAGCGGCCGCCAGTTATCGCCGCCACGGCCGCTGTGGGAGGCTGGCTTCTGCAGATTTTCCGGTAAATCGTCCACGTCGATGAAGTCGGTCACCGACGTCAGGCAGGCGCAGGAGATCACGTTCTCCAGTTCGCGGACGTTGCCCGGGCCAGGGATGTTGATACAAAATGGTTTGGGCTCGCCGCGTCAGTCCCCGGATCTGCTTGCTGTAGGCTTCATTGTATTTTTTCAGGAAGTATTGAATCAGCAAGGGGATATCGTCAAAGCGTTCGGACAGGTTGGGAACACGGATCTGGATGGTGCTGAGGCGATAGAATAAATCTTCGCGAAAACGCCCCGCCAGCACTTCGGCTCGCAAGTCGCGGTTGGTTGCCGCAATGAGCCTCACATCCACGTGGCGCACCTCCGGTGAGCCCACCCGCTGTATTTCGCGGTTCTGGATCACCCGCAGCAATTTCGCCTGCATAGCCAGCGATGTTTCTCCCACTTCGTCCAGAAAGACGGCGCCGCCGTTTGCGTATTCGAACAAGCCCGGACGCGTGTCCGTCGCGCCCGTGAAGGCCCCGCGCATGTGGCCGAAAAGCTGGCTCTCGAGAAGCGTATCGACCATCGCCGAGCAATTGCATACCGCAAAGCGTTGTTGCGACACCGGGCTCATCTGATGAATGGACTTGGCGATCAGTTCCTTGCCCGCGCCCGTCGCTCCGATCAACAAAATGTTGGTATAGTGCCGCGCGACTTTGCGCACCATTTCGAACACTTCCACCATGGCCGGGCTTCGGCCCACAACGCCGTGAAACTCCAGGTCCGTGAGCAACTGCTGCTCCAGGCTGCGGATTCGCTTGCGCTTGTGGAACGATTCCGCAAGCTCGTCCAGCGATTTTTTGAGACGCGAACGGTCGACCGGTTTTGGGATATAGTCGTAGGCCCCCCGCTTGATGGCCGCCACCGCGTTGTCCAGCGAGTAATAGCCCGGTCATCAGCATGCACATACACGCCCGGATCGATGCGAATGGCTTGCTCCAGGAACTGCAGGCCATCCATTCCAGGCATCTTGATGTCGGACATCACCACGCGCACGCGCCCCTGCTCCACCATTCCCAGGGCGTACTGCGGGTCTCCTGTGCCAATCGAGTTGTACCCGAGGCACCGGAGCGATTCTTGCAGCATCTCAACCATGGCGGGTTCGTCGTCCAGAACGCAGACCGTCATGGAATCTTCTGAACTTCCGGGAACGAAGCGCCCTGCCGTGTCTGGTGCAGTCAGTGTGTCCATGACGGATCATTGGCACGGCCAGTGCCAAAATGCCTGCGCAAAAATCGCGCCCATGCGTCAGCGTCCGGGCGTCAGGAATGCTTGCATTGCTCGCCGTAAGTCCATTGTAAACAATCGATTAAGTGCGCCGTTGGCGGGAATGTCTTCGAGAAACAGGTGGACCAGCACCGCATCGACGGATGCGACCCAGAATAACCCGTTCCATTTTGGGAAAGATGGCCTTTAAAAAGTCCCAAATGCGAATTGCCGCAGCGGGACTCCGCGTTAATTCGCTACGCTTTCGTCCATCTCGCTCAAGTAGGCAAAGAACTCAAACTCTTCCGCGGGATATCGGATGATTCCTCCGAGATCCGAATCGATCTGGCAGTAATTGCCCTGCGTGCGGCAAAGGTCGAGCACGCTGTCATGATCCGACAAGGTTGCGCAACGGACTTCCTCGTAAGTGGCGAGCCGGTCTTCGGTGATTGTTTTCGTGGTATCTGTTTTCATTGGAGGATCTCCTCGTGCTGCAACTCCACGCCGGGTTCCTGCACGTCGTATACCCTTTGTGAATCCTCTAAACTGTTAGATGCATAATTTCTCGTTATTGATTCCTTCGATTCCTTTAACTCCTTCGACCGCGGGTGCAATCGCGTTAGTCTCATGCGGCAATGCCCGCTGCAATCCATGGGCACGACGTCGTCCACCCGATAGGCCGCGGGTACGGACCCGCTCGAAGCCTCCGAAGCCAGCAAGCGTATGAAGACGATGGCGCCCTCCGGCAAAACCCGGTGCAAGCGCACCTGTTTTTCGCCGTCTCCCGTCCACTGCAAATCGGTTCTTTCGGCAAAAAAGCTGTTGTCCAGCCCCCAGCCCGAAATCTCAATCCGGTAATCGCCCGGAACATCGTGGAATGAGCCACCCATCGAATTCACGCTCCCGCGGCTATCTGATGCAGACGATGGGCCAGACGGAATAATTTCATCATGCACTGAAACAAAAGGATTTAGCGCAAAGTCTCCAGATCCGTGCGGTGGCCGGGGGTGAATAAATTGAAATTTGCGTGCAATTTTGAAACACAAGAGCTCCGGGATCAACTTTTCTCAATCGAGAAAACCAGCAGGGTTCGCCGCGGATCAGCGATTGCCGACCCCGGCGTAGAGCGCGTGCAGCGCGAAGACAAAGACAGGCTGGAAAATTCGGTCAAACATCGTCCAGGCAATGATCAGACCGAGCAGCGCAAAATTTGCGGAATGTTGCACCCAGGCGATGTAGCGCTGGGCCAGGCCCTCGGGCATGGCCACCATGATTCCCGCGTAGCCGTCCAGCGGGGGTACCGGAAGCAGATTGAAAGTTCCCAGCAGCAAATTGAGGATGAAGAGAATGCTCAGAGCGGAGGTGAGAAACGTCGGATCGCCCGCATTCGCTGGCATCACTAGGTTGGCGTACCCGCGGATGAACTCCGGGGCCCGGAAATAATCGGCGGTGACCCCGATTCGAATGGCGATCGCCGCAAGAATCATGAGCGAAAAATTGGCTACCGGACCCGCCAGCGCCATGTACGCGGACCGGCGCGGATACTGCCGCTGCCAGGCAGGATTAAACGGCGCACTGGCCCACCCGATCATCCATCCGCCCAGCAGATAAGAGAGAACGGGCACAACGACCATCCCAAATGGGGAGCGGCGAATGTGCGGGATCGGGTTTAGGCTGGCCTGCCCGCCAAGCGCAGCCGTGGGGTCGCCGCCCAGCTTGGCAACCAGCGCGTGCGCACCCTCGTGGCAGGTGGTTGAAAACAGAAAAACCAGGTACCAGATCGCGCCGAGCGCAAGGTCAGGATGGTTCATAAAGGCGGCACATGCAAAAGGTATGGCTCCGGGGCCTGGACTCGAACCAGGATAACCAGCTCCAAAGGCTGGCGTGCTACCAATTGCACTACCCCGGAAACGTGCATTTACAAAGGCTATTTCGCGCTTTTCATTGTGACTACGTTCTTGGCTTGACCTATCCTTGACCTAAGCCGCACGCGGTAATCGCGCAGACTATTCTTCGCCGCGAGCAGGTCTTTGTCTTCGGTGATGTCGTATCGTCGGAAAACTGAATCGGTTTTGTGACCGGAAATACGCATCGCGATTGTTTGAGGCACGCCCGCGCGAATCATGTCCCGCACCGCGCTGCGGCGCAGGTCATGAGGGATGAGACCGTCATATTTGCCGTAGTCGCCGTTCAACTTTTTGTTTTCTCCTGTCCGGTCAAGTGTGCCGAGTCCGACTTTCACGCACGCGTTGCGCCACGCCTTGCGTATTGTTGTGAACGCGAACACGGGGCCAGATGATTTCTGCTCGGCCTTCAACATCTTCGCCAGTTCGTCGTCGATAGGCAGCACGCGGGCGTTCGCATTCTTGGTTTGTCGTCCACTAAGGCGAATCACACCCTCGTTGAAATCCACTTGCGGCCACTGAATTTTGCGAGCCTCGCCCGTGCGGACGCCAGTAGTGTACAGGAGCAGAACGAATGGGCGCAACCGAACAGGCATCGCTGCCAGCAGTTTATCGAACTGCGTCGCGTCGAGGAATCCTTGGCGCACATGGTCTTCCTTGAAATGTACGGCGGAAAAATTCGGAGCCTTCAACAGCGGATTATCCGGCCCAGCCAATTTAAACATGCGGCGCAGCAGTCCGAGGTTCCGATTGATTGTTGCGACGTTCGCTCCTGCGTGCTTGCGATAAGCCTCGTAAACAGGAAACAAACGCGGTGGACCAGTCGTAGGATATCGTCTGCAATCGGAAAGACCTGACCTCCGGTCGAACACTGATCGAAAGCCGACGATTCAAGGAACCATTCATCTCGTTTTACGATTCTTATCCGGTCACTCTGGAAGCAGGGTGCTACAGCTTCGAGGGTATTTACCTGACCCTTCAGTTGAACGGAGAACTTCATATTTTTGATCCGGCAGTCCCGGTTTATCTCGTGTGAGGCACAGCGCGCAAGTTGTGCCAGTCTCCGTTGTACGTAACATCGATTTCATACGTAATCGGCTCGGCGTTGTCCGCCGTTGCTGTTAACTGGAAACGATAAGTGCCACGGTAATATTTCAGTTTCTCTTCGTTGCCGTAAAGATTTTCCACCGCGATCAGCCAGCCGGACGTATGTTTCGAAACCTTCACGACATTGACGTAAAATGGAATGCCTCGTGGGATATCCCGTGGAGAGAACTTCGAGCCCGCCCAAGCCACGGCCGTCGGATCATAAAATGATGCCTGCGTTGTGTCCGATGGGTGGACTTCTCTAATAGCAGTCAGAAAAACGAGGCAGTTCTTCGCTGGCCGCCTTCCTATATTCCGAATCCTAGCTCGGATGTAAATCTCGGCAATATTTTCTCCTTGCCTGTGATAGTCCAAATCGACGTAGTTGGCACCGACCGTGCCTTGGTAATCGATCCGCAACCGTGGACGCCCGTACCAATCGCGCAAGTGCTGGTAAATGCCGTGGAGAACTGCGCCGACAATTGCGCTTCCAAAGGCGATTACAGCGGTGCTTGCTTCAGACATTCGAACTTCTCCATTTGCGGGATTCTACCATCGTTGCTGTTTTACGCCCTGCAGATTTACGCCTTTTGTATCGTCGCCCGTTCGCCAATGGCCGTGATAAAATCCGCCGAATGAACGCACACCGAAAACGAACGAAATTTGGAAAAGACAAACGGCAGAAGCACCATCATTGGTTGGCGACGATCTTCTATCGCGACGGTGAGCGTTTTGCCCGGACGAATACAGATCGCAAGAGGGACCATCCCATTATGGGGACTGGGAACATTTAGTTCCGAACTTTGAGAGCCCTTGCACTTCCGCACGCATTCGATCCCATTTTTGACGACCTATCATTTCGAATCGGGCGGCGTAGTTTCATGCTGAGTAGTAGAATGAGGATTCAGTCCAAACACCCTCGACTTCCTGCCAATACCGGTGCGCACACGGAGGTGGACCACGAAGGAGCTGATAGAGGCGATTGCAAAGGCGCTCGTGGATAACCCCGACCAGGTTCAGGTCCGTGCGATCGAAGGTGAACAGGTCATCGTGTTCGAGTTGCGCGTCCATCCCAGCGATCTCGGGAAAGTGATCGGCCGCCAGGGGCGAACGGCCGAATCCATCCGCACCATCCTGGGTGCGGTGGGCATGAAGCTGCGAAAGCGCTTCACGTTGGAAATCCTAGAGTAGTCTGGGCCCACCTCTTCCAAGGGGGTGACCTTGACGCGGATTCTGGGCAGTGCCGGAACGGTTCCCTTTTGCTGCGCGAGATTCGGCTCTGCGTCAGCTGGCTGACCGCTCCCGCTCCTTACACTCCCGGCAGAGTCGCGTCCAAGGTACAGCTTCCAGACGAGCCTTGGAGATGGGTTGCTGGCAGGTTTCACAGACGCCGAATGATCCCGCCCGGATCCGCGCAAGCGCATTCTCAATCGCCTTGAGGAGTGGCCCGTCGGTCTGGTGTAAGCGGACTTGAAGCTCCGCTTCAGTATCGGCTCCGGCGCTGTCTATAAGGTCGCCTTCTGCCCCGCCCGCAGGAGGCACGAGAGAAGTCGCCGCGTCTCGCGCCGTCGATAATTCGTCCCGCTTAGCGAGCAACAGCCTCCCGTATCGCTGTAGGTGTCTAGTGTCCATGATCTCGGGCCAAACAGAACAAGTCTTTTCCGATCCTCGCACATTTTACATCTGCGCCCTGCAAACTGTCCCGTGTCGAAACGGATTTCCTTTCGACATGCCGCTTGGCAAGTGAATGTAAATGCCATATTGTCGTTGCAATGAGCTTGCTCAAAAGCCCCACAAATACCTTTTTGGGTTGGCCCGTTGAAAGCGACATAGAGATGAAATATTCAGACGCACCAGCCCCTCGCGCCACAACGCATCATCCCCATGGTGGTCGAAGAGACCACACGGGGCGAGCGAGCGTACGACATCTATTCACGGCTGCTGAAGGATCATATCCTGTTCATCGGCACGGAGATTGACGACCACGTCGCCAACCTAGTGACCGCGCAACTGCTGTTCCTCGAAGCCGAGGACCCCGCGAAGGACATCCAGCTTTACATCAATTCGCCGGGCGGATCGATTACCGCTGGCATGGCCATTTACGACACGATGCAGTTCGTCCGGCCTGACGTGGTTACGACCTGCATTGGGCAAGCCGCCTCGATGGCCGCCTTGCTGCTGACCGCAGGCGCTCCCAAGAAGCGCTTCTCCCTGCCCAACTCGCGCATCCTCATCCACCAGCCCTTGATGTCCGATCTTTCGGGCCAGGCGACCGATATTGACATCCACGCGAAGGAGATTCTGCGGATGCGGTCGGTGATCAACCATCTCCTTGCTGACCACAGCGGGCAGTCGATCGAAAAAATCGAGAAGGACACTGACCGCGACTTTATCATGTCAGCTCAGCAGGCCAAGGAGTACGGCCTGATCGATGAGATCATTCACAAGCGCGGCTAGCGCGTACCTAGAAGTCAGTAGCGATATCGACCGACGGGGCTCGCGGCTTCATCCGGGGAACCCGTTTGCGCCACAATGGCTGGAACGAATTGCTGGCCGATGACGACCACGTTGGATGCTTGGTCCCCATGTTGATGCTTTACCACGAGCAGGACGAAGATCCGGCCATGCGCCCCAAGCCAATCGGTGCAGAGCAACGCGAAAAAATCATTGAGTCTATGGCCGCTGGACTGGTCGCGGCATATCGGTACTTTAAGCAGCAGGGGAAGCCCACCGCCATGTCGCATCGACCTGACACTCCGTACACAAGGAACAAGATTGGACGGAATGACCCATGTCCGAGCGGTTCCGGGAAGAAATATAAGCGCTGTTGCGGTGGCGCGGTCATCCACTAGTGAAGAAAGTGAGCGGAAACTTTTGATGTTCATGGCACATGAGACGGTCACGCGTGCATAGCCTGTGTTTGCTCAATTGTTGATAATTGGTCCAAAACTTCCAAAACTGGAGGTAAAATCGTATTGTGCGTAAGAGCCAGATTGCACGGATTCCGCAGGTTGCTCCACTCCGCGATGACGTGTGGCTGGACGTGGACCGTATCGCTTCGGTTGAGGTCTCATCGGAAGACGCCGATTATCCAATTGAATCTGCGTTATTGCCGGAAGGACAGAGAGGCTGGCGTGCCGCTAACCCTGGGACGCAGACAATTCGTCTGATCTTCGACGAACCGCAAAAACTAAAGCGGGTCTTGCTGGACTTTGCGGATACCGAAAACAGCCGGACACAGGAATTCATCCTTCGGTGGTCAACCAATATCAAGAGTTCTTTTCGCGAAATTGTCCGCCAGCAGTGGAATTTCAGCCCGCCGGACTCAGTCCGGGAGACGGAAGACTATGCGGTCGAACTCTCGGAAGTCAGAGTACTTGAATTAGAGATTGTGCCTGACAAGAGTGGAGGGGAAGTCCGAGCATCTCTGGTGAGATTACGCCTAGCATAAGCCTTGTTCACCCGTTACCACCTTTGCACAGCTTGCAGAACCGATGACCGCAGTTCTGGCAGACCTGCGTAAACTTTCGTGTCCGCTTTCCACATTTGCAGCATTTCAATAGGGTCACTTTTTGCCTACATTCTTTACTGTCTTCAATGGGGTCTGTCGCGACTGTTTGGCTGCGCGAACCTTTGGCATCATCATCCGCGAAGAGAGCGTTAAATTTATTGCGGGCAAGTTCGGTAGCGTTCAATGTGTATTTCCTTTTGGGTTCAGAATGAAATGTGGATTTAGTGTGCCGGGCCAGCACTATGTTGCATATCAGAAGAGCGTTGCGGCGTTTAACTCACGTAGTTCAGGTTGTCCATTGTCCGGAAATCTTCCGCTCTTCGTTAGGCGAAGTCAACGAAACTATTTTTTCCTGCCGACATGCTCTTTGCTCTCCGAAGTGAGCAATCAGCGGAGACCGCTTGAATCGTGAATACCTCATTAGGTCGGGCAAGTTCCCCAGCGCGTTTACTCGCTCCCGCAATGGTATCGAAGCATTCCCAATCTAAGTGGTCTTGGTCGTTCCAGAGAATGTGGAAATGGGTCTGGGGTACATCGGGATGTTGCTGCATTTAGCCTCCTCAGTGGAACAGGTACGCCCCGAGATTGCAAAACTTGTTCTCCGCTTGCGGAATGAGTTTCCAGTTGAGAAGCACCGGGCGCGGGGAACCGTCAGATGGGCCGCCCGGTGAAGCGGCTCATCGGAAGGACGGGGTCGCTATCGTGTCTGAACTACCCCAACATACTCCCGATGTTTCAAGCGGTCAATGGGATGGACACTGTAGATCATTTAGGGCGCTTTCCCTATCCACCAGAGAACCTTGGCCAAAATTCTCCATTTGTTTTTATTACTGATAACAATTGACTCGTACTCTTTGTTTTCTGGCTGCAGAACCTCAGTATGTTCGTATTGCTGGAGGCGGGACACCATCAGCCCCATGTCTTTGTGCCATGCAATCACGACTTTATTGCGTAGCTCTGAGAGGCCCCTTTGCGCAGAGTCCACGGCGAGGATGTAGCCATCGTAGATCAGTGGCATCATTGAATTGCCTCGTACTCGCAAGCAGATTGTCGCAGAAGGATTCGGGCACCACTCCTTAGGAGCCGCAATCATACGTTCGACCGGCGCGTTGTGAAATAGCGCCGTGCTGTCACCCTTTCCACCATCGGAAGCGACCTCTACCGTCAGTAACGGAATCGCGACGAGCTGCGACGTGCTCAATGCACCGTCGCTGCTCGCGAGTGCAATTTGAAACTCTGTGGGTTCGGTTTGACTGAATTGTGTCCGGAGTTCGGGCATGACGCGCAAGAAGTCTTCGCTACGGAGACCTGCTCGGCCCCAAAAATACCAACAAATCGGGGCACCGGCGAGATTGCCAAGATCAATGTAACTTCCCGCACTCGGCTCCTGGTCGCCGCGCTCCCAACGCGATACGCCCATAGCCGAGGAGTGAAGCCGTTGGCCAAAATCCGTCTGACTCAAATTGAGACTACGGCGTAAATCGGAAACAGAGGTCGCCCATCGCGGTTTAGGAGGACTTGCCAATTTGCTAGGTGAGTTTCGCATAGCAATTGCCCGTCAACGGCGTTATACCACCAACGCTAATGGCCATCAATACGAAAGTACTTGTGCGTTATGCCGTTGACTGCGCCAAGTCCCGAGAAGCAGAATCCGCCGCATGAGGCAAGAAGCCACATTTCAAGACGATGGCGATGACGGATGTTCCTCGGCCACGAGCCGGAAAGCATAAAGAGATCGGTACCGCAATTCTGCGCGACCTCGACCGGCTCGGGGAAAGCGCGGCCTTGAAAGTCCCTTTGGCCGAACTGAGAGCGGTCTGCGTCAATATCTATACTTACCGTGCACGCTACTTGCTAAAAGACTATCCCTTGGAGAACCGCCGCCTTGAAATGATTGTCGCACTGAATATACGGAACTCTGGTCGCGATTCGGTCGATCCTAGGGTCGTTTTTCCACTGACCCGGTCGCTTTCACCTCCAAAAATGAAGAAACCAGTAGAGATTGCCAACACCGGCTAATGATTTCCACTTGTGCTTCGCATTGAGCGTATACTCGGCGGACTGGAGCAAATCACCATGATGGCCGCTTTCTACAAGCAAAAACCAACGAGTGACTCGCCATACCGCCAACTGATAATTCTCGCATACGCGGGTGGCTGGCAAGTCCGTGAAATTGTCCCCGGTTTAGTTGAAAGTGGCGGCTCTCGACTTCGGGCACCTTATGCGACCTGCTCCTGCTGAGTCAATAACGGATTCAGTTTGCGCTGCAGGAGTTCCAGTTCCCGGAAGCCTTTCACCTTTCGGAATTTCTTTTCCGCTTCAAGTAATCCGGTGGCCGTCCAGCGCAGCGCGTGGTCCCCGGCTCGCCAGCGTTTCACATTCCGGGCCACGCGCTCGACCGTGGAAAGGCACGACTCGATGGGATTGCTCGAAGCCAACGTCTGCCGTAGCAGCCCTCCCACGCCCAGCCGGTGCACGGTGAGAGTTTCGTCCAACCCTTCTTCCAGGCTGTGTGCTGCGCTCGGATTGATGCGCTCCAGTTGCCGGAAGATTTTTTCAAGTTCCGCTTTGGCCTCCGCGTAGCCGGTCATCGCGTAGGCGTTGCGGATTCTTCGATCCGTATCTCCCTGGGCGCTCTTGGGCAAATGCTCTTTCACGTTCCGCCGCTTGTGGATCTGGCAGCGCTGCACTTCGGCCCGTTTGCCGAACACCCGCTCGATCCCCGCGCGCAGTGCCTTGGCCCCGTCGATCACGAACAAGTAGCGTCTCTCTGGGTTTAGGCCCCGTGCTACCAGGTCTTCCAGCAGTTCTTTGACCACGGTGGTGTTCTCCGTCGCGCCCTGCCAGAGTCCCAACACCTGCTTTTTCCCGCTCGTTTCGATGCCCAGCGCCACGACCAACACCTGCTTGCCCAGATGAATCCCGTCGATCAAGATCGCCACCAGATCCAGTTCCTCCAGTCTTTTCTCGTAGAGCTTTTTCAGTTGTGCCGCGCTGGCCGCCACGAACTGGCGGCTCACACTGGACTTCTCGATCCCGTAGCCCTCCAGCACGCTGTCCACCGCACGGTGATAGTTCCGCGAGGTCAGCCCGGCCACGATCCCTTCCCGCACCGCCCGCTGCCGTCGACCGTCGTGTTGCAGCCGCGCGTAACTGTCCAGCTGCACTTCTTCCCCTTGACGCGTGCGCACCCGCGGACGCTGCACCGCTACTTTCTGCCCAGCAAACACCACGTAGCCCGATTGCTGACCCCATCGCAAGCAACTCGACGCCGCATCCGGTTGGTGGCGCGGCCCTACGCGTCGCATCACTTCATCTTCGATCACGGCACGAATGATCTTCAACCCCGCCAGCCCGGTCAGGTGTTCGACCTCTGGCTGCAACTCCTCCCACACCTCCACCAGCGGCAGCGGTAACCGCACCGCCACTTCTTTGCTTCCCAGCACCTCGAACTTCTTCGTGGACTTCTTCCCACTGCTCTGGTATCTGTCGGCCATAGCGGCTCTCCTCTCTAAAAAGAGTTCTCATCCCGGACTCTATCCGAGTCCGGGCCGAGAGCCGCTACTTCCTTCTTCAGGTTTCAACTAAAGGCGGGACAACTTCACTTTTTGCGCCGGAGTTGTTGTGGGCGCACTAGTGGGGCTGCCACTGTACGCACAGCTCACGGTTTCATGGGCGAAGGCTGAAATAGTTCCTATGTTGACGGTTCAGCCTGACCCATTACAGGGCTTTATCCCAGTAGACGGAACCAAGAGTGCTAATATACTGTCGGGTAATGTTTGGTCAAAGGGGCAGGTCGTACCAGTTGTGATCGTTCAGCCTGATCCTGTTTGGGGGTTCGTCCCTGTTGAAGGCAACAAAGGCACCAATATTACGATGGGTCAATACTGGGCGAAAGAACAAGTGAAACCGATTGTTTTTGCAAGACCGTCGGCTGCCGGGATCGATTTCGTCCCAGCCGAACTGCAGTGATGATTCTGACCGTTGGTAGCGCACGAAACCAACCTCTGCTAATAAAATGAGAAGGGCGAGCTAGAATAGGCCCGCCCTGTGAAATCAGTTTTTAATGACTAGCTACGCCGCAGCGACCTTGGCCCCCACGGATTCCTCAACAGTGAACTCAATCGGTTTCACGTCACCCGCAGAGGCCATCAGAATTGCGTGGGCGAGCTGCTGGGCCTTCTCGAATGGCAATGAGAATGACGCGTAGCCCTTGCCAGTCTGTTTTTCCCTAAACGAAACGTGTACGCGCTTAACGTTATGGCGTGAGATTTTTACGTCGAAGTTAGTCAGACGTTCCGAGTAGGATTGCCCGCTTTGGTAAATTAAATGAACGTTCATATTGCCTCCAGTGTTGCTGATTTTTGGCCGCACGACTTCGCAGCCCACGTGCCGTCCTGCGGAAAAGATCATACTATATCCCGTTGCGCCTACCAACCCACGCGCACCCGCGCGCGCCCGGGACTGTAGTAGAATCCGCGCAGGGAGGTGCTGTATGGCCGACCGTCCAATATTCGAACCGCTACGTGAGGGTATCTGCGAAGTTTTGAAATGCGTGAATCCTGCAAAGTATCGTGCCCGATGGCCCCGCGTTTCAAAGCTGGTTTGTGAAAGCCACAAAAACGATGTCGCGGGCAAGCCGTGGCCTGAAGTCGCGAGAAAACTATTTGGGGGCAAACTACCGAGGTGAATCCAGTCGCGTCCGAACTGACCGCGCGGTTCAGGAGCAAAACGATACAAAATGCGGGCATGCTCGCTTGACCGAAACGTCTGTGATCATCGCGTTACTCGCCACCGCTTCGACGCGCGCACTGGAGTACGCGGGCAAGGCAATCACTTGAGCCGCAAACGGTGAGTTGCGCGCCCGGAGAACCTTCGATGCCATGTCACAATTGGTTGGATTACGCAGGCTTTGCTGTGCAGTGCCTGCTCCTCATTGGGTTGGTTTGGTATACGCTCGAAACCCGCAGCATCCGAGTCGCTACGCTTGAACAAATCGAAACGTTGCAGAAGCCGTGCTTGTCATTTTCTACCACGGCCAGAGAACCGGCCAACGCGGTGCTTGGCCGCATCAACGGGGCGGTCGGGGCGATGGTAGTACTTTGTCCGCAGGGACTGGCGCAGTTGGAAAACTCGGGTTACGGTCCAGCGGTGAACGTGAGATATAAATTGGCCCCAGTCGACCCCGCTTCAACCGTAGCGAGGCCGACAGGCTATCTTATGGCGTTGCGACAAGGAGAGAAATTCCAACCTCCTATTCCACAAGGAATTTTGCGAGACGCTGAATGGAAATGCGTTGTCACCTACGAAAGCCTGAGCGGACGCCGCTATCGCACAGAAATGGTTGTCAATCCGCTTGTGCTTACTGCGTTCAGTTTTGGCCCGAACACGACGCTTGATTAAGGTGAGGGCTTCGTCATTTCTATGTAGCGGGAGTACCGTATATTGAAATTGTCCCCGGTTTAGTTGAAAGTGGCGGCTCTCGACTTCGGGCACCTTATGCGACCTGCTCCTGCTGAGTCAATAACGGATTCAGTTTGCGCTGCAGGAGTTCCAGTTCCCGGAAGCCTTTCACCTTTCGGAATTTCTTTTCCGCTTCAAGTAATCCGGTGGCCGTCCAGCGCAGCGCGTGGTCCCCGGCTCGCCAGCGTTTCACATTCCGGGCCACGCGCTCGACCGTGGAAAGGCACGACTCGATGGGATTGCTCGAAGCCAACGTCTGCCGTAGCAGCCCTCCCACGCCCAGCCGGTGCACGGTGAGAGTTTCGTCCAACCCTTCTTCCAGGCTGTGTGCTGCGCTCGGATTGATGCGCTCCAGTTGCCGGAAGATTTTTTCAAGTTCCGCTTTGGCCTCCGCGTAGCCGGTCATCGCGTAGGCGTTGCGGATTCTTCGATCCGTATCTCCCTGGGCGCTCTTGGGCAAATGCTCTTTCACGTTCCGCCGCTTGTGGATCTGGCAGCGCTGCACTTCGGCCCGTTTGCCGAACACCCGCTCGATCCCCGCGCGCAGTGCCTTGGCCCCGTCGATCACGAACAAGTAGCGTCTCTCTGGGTTTAGGCCCCGTGCTACCAGGTCTTCCAGCAGTTCTTTGACCACGGTGGTGTTCTCCGTCGCGCCCTGCCAGAGTCCCAACACCTGCTTTTTCCCGCTCGTTTCGATGCCCAGCGCCACGACCAACACCTGCTTGCCCAGATGAATCCCGTCGATCAAGATCGCCACCAGATCCAGTTCCTCCAGTCTTTTCTCGTAGAGCTTTTTCAGTTGTGCCGCGCTGGCCGCCACGAACTGGCGGCTCACACTGGACTTCTCGATCCCGTAGCCCTCCAGCACGCTGTCCACCGCACGGTGATAGTTCCGCGAGGTCAGCCCGGCCACGATCCCTTCCCGCACCGCCCGCTGCCGTCGACCGTCGTGTTGCAGCCGCGCGTAACTGTCCAGCTGCACTTCTTCCCCTTGACGCGTGCGCACCCGCGGACGCTGCACCGCTACTTTCTGCCCAGCAAACACCACGTAGCCCGATTGCTGACCCCATCGCAAGCAACTCGACGCCGCATCCGGTTGGTGGCGCGGCCCTACGCGTCGCATCACTTCATCTTCGATCACGGCACGAATGATCTTCAACCCCGCCAGCCCGGTCAGGTGTTCGACCTCTGGCTGCAACTCCTCCCACACCTCCACCAGCGGCAGCGGTAACCGCACCGCCACTTCTTTGCTTCCCAGCACCTCGAACTTCTTCGTGGACTTCTTCCCACTGCTCTGGTATCTGTCGGCCATAGCGGCTCTCCTCTCTAAAAAGAGTTCTCATCCCGGACTCTATCCGAGTCCGGGCCGAGAGCCGCTACTTCCTTCTTCAGGTTTCAACTAAAGGCGGGACAACTTCCCGTATATTCCGCGCGGGAGGTGCTCAAATGATGGACCGGGTTGCAGCCTCTCAAGTTTTCACACACAGATCATTAGCTCGGAGGGCGAATTACAAGAAGCCATCTACGCTTTCGGCTGTGCTCGGAGTGGCAATTCTGGCCTCTACTCTGGCCCTAGCGGCACAGCGGGCGCAGCAACCATCACTAAACTTCGGGTCTGCCAACATTTCTTTGGGAATGACCGTACAGGAAGCACAACAACTTTTGACAGATGCTGGGCAGCATTTTCAATTTATTCGCGATGAAGCGCCACCGATGCGAACTTTGACGATAGATGGAGGTGACAGCGGGGGACAAATCACCTTTTCAGGTGGGCGTGCCATCTATGTGCAATACGAAATGCCCATCACCCGCAATGTTGACGCTTTAGCGCAAGAAATCGCAGGTGCTGTGGATAGCATGGAAACGAAAACCTGCTCGGTTTCAAACTATTCAGCGCACGGAACTGGCGGCGGAGTTTCACAAAGCATTTTTCGCTGCGGTCCAAAAACATTCAGCGTCATGACGACACGAGTATTGGGAAGCAATGTGCGAGACGTGAATGTGACCATTGAGATTGGCCATATAGGGACCAACTAATCGCACTCCAGACGTTGGGAGACGGAGATCGCTCTAGCGGAGCGAGAGCGGACTATCCTGTTTTAAGGCAGGATTATTCTTGTCCGCACGGTACAGGGGCGAGCGGATGATTCAAATGAGCCCGCTTGGGGCTATTCGGTCACGTTTATTGCTGCAGGGGGTTTCTCGCAATCATTACTTTTACCGAAGCTTCAAGCCGAAGGCCCTTCGGAAGACCGTTCATCTCAATCCCCGGGTAATCTCCTCCCAACAGTGACACGTCAATTTTATCGCGCAACCTTTCCCGGCGGCTGCGATTTTGTTCTGTAACCTTTCGATAGTACCGAATTAAAGCACTGGCAAGATCATTTGCAGTTGCCAATTGAATCACATGCTCGCCAGTGCTGCCGAAGTGCGCATCTATTTCCCAGACCCCCTGTTTAATTTCGCGAAAAGGCCCCGGTTGCGGCCAGTATAATCCGCCTCTGTATGTAAACAAATATGTGTCAGAGCCGGGTGGGTTGAGGCATGTGAACTTGTGCCGCCTCAGCTGGAACTGGAGAGGGCGTTCTTCCGTTAAGATAACGGAGAGGACGCATGCGAAAAGAGCGAAAACACTACACCGCAGAGGAGAAGGTGGCCATTCTACGACGGCACTTGTTGGATAAGGTGCCGGTGTCGGACCTGTGTGAGGAACTGGGGCTGCAACCAACGGTGTTCTACCGCTGGCAAAAAGAATTCTTTGAGAACGGTGCTGCCGCCTTCCAGGGCAAGAGCCGTCCGGACCATCAAGCCGAACAACAACGGATTGAATTTCTGGAAAAGAAGATCCAGACCAAGGACGAGGTGTTGGCCGAACTGATGGCCGAGCACATCGCCTTAAAAAAAAGTCTTGGGGAGCTCTGACCCAGGTGTGGGTGCCGCACGATGTGCGGGACCTGGTGGTGGATTTCGTCCGGTGCTGGTCGGAAAAGACCGAGATCGGCGCCGGACGATTCATTCGTTGGCTGGGTGTGCGTGCCAGCAAGTTCTACGACTGGCGAGAGCGCTACGGGCGCGTCAATGAACACAACGGTTGGGTCCCCCGGGATTTCTGGCTGGCGCCGTGGGAGAAGCAAGCCATCATCGGCTTCCACCAGGAACATCCCTTGGAAGGCTATCGACGACTGACCTTCATGATGCTGGACGCGGACGTGGTAGCCGTGAGCCCCTCCAGCGTTTGGCGGGTCCTCCAACAGGCCGGGTTGCTCTCACGCTGGAAGGGTAAGCCGTCGCGCAAGGGTAGCGGTTTCGAGCAGCCACCGCAGCCGCACCAGCATTGGCACATCGATGTTTCCTACATCAACGTGAGCGGCACCTTCTACTACTTGTGCAGTATTCTGGATGGCTACAGCCGTGCGATCGTGCATTGGGATCTGCGGGAATCGATGACCGAAGCGGAAATCGAAGTCCTTTTGCAACGAGCGCGGGAGAAATACCCGGAAGCGAAACCGCGGATCATCTCCGACAATGGGCCGCAATTCATCGCACGGGATTTCAAAGAGTTCATTCGCATCGCGGGGATGACGCACGTGCGAACGTCGCCCTACTATCCGCAATCGAACGGCAAGCTGGAGCGCTGGCACAAATCGCTGAAATCCGAATGCATCCGGCCCGGCACACCGCTGACCCGGGAAGATGCGCTGCGCTTGATTCAAACCTACGTGGATCACTACAACACCGTGCGTTTGCACAGCGCCATCGGTTATGTGACCCCGCACGATCTGCTCGCCGGCCGACAGGCGGAGATCCACGCGGCGCGCGATCGCAAGCTGGAGCAAGCACGTCAGCAGCGGCAGCTGCGACGGACGGCAGAATCACTTGCGCATTTTTCGAACACGACTACAATGACCTCGCCATGTGAAACAGAAGCGGGCTCTGCAGGGATGCAACCATGCTGAGGGATAACTTGGTAGGACTCATCGAGCCGATGCAACTCAGCGCGGGAGCTGATCCTCTCGCGCTGCGCACCCAGAAACAGGCATCGGACGATAGATCCTTATGCCTTGAAAATCCCCGCCCCGAAGGGGCGGAATCTTCACTAACGGAAAACGTCACCTCTCCATTTCAGGCTGAGCCAACACAAACTGAATTGCATGCTTTCCCGCACTCTCGTACGTTCGGAGTTCAACGCCATCTTTTGGTGAGATGATGGTGGCCCCGAGTGTCTGTTGAGTGCGAGTAAAAGCCACATTTTGAACCTTAATCTTCTCCGCAAGATCGTGTGGAAAGAGAGCAATTTCGACACCCAAATCTTGGAGCCGCAACAGACCCTTTCCGGTAACTCCTTGGTTGGGGTCTAGAATGCCGACAAACACCTTTTTAATCTGGTGTTGGTAAATTAACTCTGTGCAGCATTCCAGAGGGTTGGTTCGAACTCCTACTGTGCAAGGCTCAAGCGTTGTGTAAAGCGTGGCCTCCGGCAACATTGACTTGTCCTCGTCCTTGACGGAGTTTATTGCAAACAATTCGGCATGATCCTTATCACCCTCTACGTCTGTGCCCCGGCGTCCGCGACCTATCACCCTGTCTTTCACTGCTATAATGGCTCCCACCCGGGGGATGCTGGGCTTATTCGGTTTACAGCCTTCTGCCCAATTGATTGCTTCCTCCATAAACTGCAAGTCATATTTTTCCATGGATGGGCGACCTGAGTTTTGACTTGACCTAAACTTGACCTATCACATCGTAATTCATGAACACGGACGAACACGTAAACCCCTTTGTTTTCCTGCAAGTTCTTTGTTTCGTAACCCCTGCCTACGCTCCAAAGGCTGGCGTGCTACCAATTGCACTACCCCGGAATAGTATAGAGCCAGAATAGATTAGCGTAACTGGCGGTTGCCGTCCAATAGCGTGGCCTTCGGGATGCACTGCTATGCGAAAAATGAAACGACGGGACGCGAGAACTCCTCATCAAACGCCACCCTCAGCTAGGGGAGAGAGAGTATTCACAAGCGGCACCGCGTCACTTACTATTTCGAAGCAAAAAGTTGGGAGTTGGTTCTTGCGCTATTGTGCGTTGCTCGCGATCGTAAGTCTCGCCACCTGTGCATTCGCGCAGCAGATGCCCGCTCCGGCAGGCTCGCGAACGACGGGGGAAACCCTCCAGGCCAGCCCGGACCCGCAGAGCCTGCCGGAAAAGCCGCAACCGATTCAGCCCGGTGCCGGCAATCAGGCGGAACCGCAGCAGCCGGCGAACAACCCCGCAAATGGCGCCGTTTCCCCCTCGGAGCAACAGCCGAAGCGAATCCTGGGCGTGATGCCCAACTTCCGTGCGGTAAGCGCTGGCAGCGTGCCGCCCTTGCCCACTCCGAAGGAAGCCTTCTGGATCGCCACCGAGAACAGCTTCGACTATTCCTCATTCGTTTTTGTGGGAATCACTTCGCTTCTTGCGGAGGGAACCGATGCTCACAAGCAACTCGGCGAAGGCGTGGCCGGCTTCGGGCGATACTACTGGCGGGGTTTTGTCGACAAGATCGACGGCAACTACATGGTGGTCTTTTTGTTTCCCACGATCTTTCGTCAGGATGAACGCTACTACGCCAAGGGCCACGGCGGCTTTCTGAAGCGGCTCGCGTATTCTTCGACGCGCATCATGATCACGCCCGACTATCGGGGCCAGCCCAGCGTCAATTTTTCAGAATTACTGGGCCGCGGCTTGTCGCAGGGCATTTCCGCGGCGTATTATCCGAGCGATACGCGCACCGCCGGCGCCCTGGCGACCAAATACGGCTACGCGTTGTTGCGCGACGCCGCCACCAATATCTTTCGCGAGTTCTGGCCCGACATCTCCACGCACGTCCTGCACCGCCATCCGCGATGAAAATACGATAGGCGTGCCGCTCGAGGAAATTTGCTCAAACTTCGCCTCGCGGAAATCAATCGCGGCAACGGAAGTGCATCTGCCCTCAGGGCAGCGGATCGTATGCCGCAATCGATCCGAAGTAGGCCACATAAACGCGATGGCTCATGGGATCCACGACCAGCGAGTGCCCGCCGAAATGCGTCGGGGCATTTTCGAGCACGCGATACTCATCCGGCGATTCCTGCTGGATGACGGTCATGGTACCCACACCGTTCGCCGTGTAAACGCGACGCAAAACGGGATCGTACCCCGCGCCATCAACTCCCGCGCCAATGGGCAGAACATCGACAATCGCTCCGGTTTCCGAATTCAGAACAATGAGTTTCCTGTTCCCATTCGAGCTGAATAAGCGATGATCGGCGGCGTCAAGGGCCAGGCCCGTGGGCTCTTGCCCGGGATCGAGTTTGAAGCGCTTGACGACCGCTTGTTTCTCAGGATCGATGACTACCAGCTCGCTCGTGTCTTCCAGGTTCTGATAGATCACCCCGGTCTCCGGATCGGCCTGGGGATATTCAGGCTCTCCGCCGAGAGCAATTGTGGCCACTACGCTGCGCGTCGCGGGATCGATCAACATGCCCGTCTTGCCGTTGTGATTTCCCACGTAGACCATACCGGCCTTCCGATCGTAAATGATCGCGTCCGGATCATCGCCCGCCGGAATTTTTTGCAGCAGTTTGTTGGTGTTCAGATCGAACACGCCGACCACGTTGTCTCCGCTTGACGATGCGAATCCGAGATTGCGGTCCGGGACCACCGCGATCCCGTGAACCCTGGTGAGCCCGTCGATCGTGGCCATCGGTTGATTCGAGCCGGTATCCACAACACTCACGAGTCCACGGCTCGCATATCCCCCGTACAGCCGTGGACCGTTGATGGTCATGTAGTCGATGAACGGCCTGCCTATCCGAAACGAAACGGGGATGGAGATGACGCCCGCCGCTTTCATGGTTTTTGCCGCGCGCCGCGTGGAGAGGTAAACATCGAGCGCGATAACAGCGACCACGACCAGCGCCAGGAGCCCGGCCACCGCCTTCAAAAGAATCATCGCCAGCCTTTTCACAGGAACTCCTGACGGGTGCGTTCGCGAAAGCGCTCAGTAGGCAAGGAGAAGCCCGCGCTCATCTGAAATCAACTACGTTCTCAGACGTAAGTTTGTATCACGAAGTGCAAGACCAGCCTCGAATTCCATTCGATGTAAAGTTGCAGCGCGAAAGCAGGCTCCACGCCAGAATCTTATGAAGGCACGCGCACCGGCGGAAGGGGGAAAAGCAATAAGGGAACGGCACGGAACGGCATGATTTACGTCGAATCGCTTTTACCACGCTACGCCCGACAAGCTGTGACGGTCACCCGCGGCGCGTGCTCTAGACACGTTAAACAGGCCGCTCAATAAACGACACAAACATGGCCGGCAGGCTATTCTCGGATTTTTACCCGGGAGAGCGCCAGGTTGGCCGCGTGATAGCCGCACATTCCGTGTACTCCGCCTCCCGGAGGGGTTGAGGACGAGCAGATGTATACATCCCTCGCCGAGGTTGTGTAGTGACGCCACGTCGGACGAAACAAAAAATTAGCCAGATTCAGCACGCCACCGTTGATGTCGCCGCCGACAAGATTAGCGTCCATTTTCTCGAGCACTGACGGAGCGCAAACGTTGCGCGCCAGCACGCACTCGCGGAAACCGGGAGCGAAGCGTTCGATCTGCGACTCCAACCGGTCAAGCATGTTGAAGTCCGATCCGTTGGGCACGTGGCAGTAGGCCCAGGCGATGTGTTTCCCGGCCGGTGCGCGGGCCGGGTCGAAAAGCGTGGGCTGGGACAGCAACACAAACGGACGCTCGGGATGCTTTCCATTTCGCACCGCGCTTTCCGACTCGGCAATTTCATTGAAAGTGCCGCCGAGATGCAGGGTCGCGGCGCGGCGGCATTCAGAGTCTTTCCACGGGATGGGCTCCGATAAGGCGTAGTCCACCTTGAAAGCCGCGGGCCCGTAGGAAAATTTCGCCAGCCGGCGCTTGTACGCGGTCTGCAAGCGGCGCTCTCCCAAACGCAATAACTGCCGGGGCGTCACGTCGCAACAGATTATTTGGTACCCGGTCAATTCGTCCAAACTCTCGATGCGCGTCGAAGTTTTGATTACGGCTCCGAGGGTGGAGAGATATTGGCACAGGGCGCTGGTAATCGTCTGCGAGCCGCCGCTCGGGATGGGCCAGCCTACGGCGTGCGCCGCTGCTCCCAGCACGACAGCAAAACTCGAACTCAGCGCCTCATCCATCCTCAGGAAAGAATGTCCCGCGAGACCCGCCCACAACGCCCTGGCGCGCTCGCCGCGGAAGTAGCGGTTCGCGGTGGCCCGGGCGGAAGCCAGCGCGCTCCATCCGAACCTGGCCATCAGAAGAGGATGCGCGGGAATCGCGGGCTGTGGGTGCAGCACTTCCGACATAAGCTTGCGCCAATGTTTCGCCAGCGGCTCCATTAATTTTCGCCAGGATTTGCCGTCCTGGCCCAAGGCAAGTTCCGCGTCCTTCAAATCCCGCTCCAGCATCACCGGGCTGGCGTTGTCCAACGGATGGGCCAGCGGAGCCGGTGAGTGGATCCATTCCAGTCCGTATTGGCCCAACGGCAAAGATGAGAAGAAGGGAGAGCCCGCGGCGAGCGGATGAACCGCCGATCCAAAATCGTGATGAAAGCCGGGCAGCGTGAGTTCGAGTGTGCGCGCCGCGCCTCCGGGGATCGCTTCGGCTTCGAAGACGTCCACCTGCAGGGCGCGCTGAGCGAGAACCACCGCCGCCGACAGTCCATTCGGGCCTGCTCCCACAACGCACGCTCGCTGACTCATCGCCCCACCTGAATAAGTTCAATCCTCATTTCGGCATTCGCCCGGCTCGCTAAATCTCTTCCCACAAAATTGCCTGGTAGAAGTATCAGACCCACACCGGGCTGGAGCCCGATTTTCTTATAGTATCCGGACGGCGCAGTCCAAGCCATGCTCTTTGATGTCCCTAGTCCGCTTCCTTAGGATCGCTTAAGAAGATAGGCGAAAAATCCAGCATTCTTGGGGTGGACGAAATCCCCGATTCCGATCATGCTAAAGAGGTGAGTCGTGGCGTCCGCCTTGAGGCAGGAGAAAGACGCGAACGCCCAAGCGCAGCTGCCAAATTCGCGGCGGAGCGAGGTTCCTATGAGCGACCATGCCCGGGTAGTCATCATTGGAGGCGGATTTGGGGGCTTGGCTGCGGCCCGCGCGCTCAAGTCCGCGCCTGCAGACGTAACCCTTATCGATCGACACAACTATCACCTGTTTCAGCCCCTGCTCTACCAGGTCGCGACCGGTTCGCTTTCCCCGGGAGAGATTGCGTCTCCGTTGCGCAGCGTCCTCAGCCGCCAGAAGAACACTCGCGTTCTGTTGGGCGAAGTGAGTGATATTGATCCGGTGTCGAATTACGTGTTGCTAAAGGACGGAGCGCGGTTCGGTTTCGATTTTCTGATCGTCGCGAGCGGCTCACAAAGCTTCTATTACGGCCACGACTCTTGGCGAGACACGGCTCCCAGCCTGAAGAGCGTTGAAGAGGCGCTCAGCATCCGAACCAAGATTTTTTCCGCATTTGAAATGGCCGAGCGCACGTCCGATCCCCATGAGCGCCGCTCCTGGCTCACTTTCGTGATCGTGGGAGCAGGACCGACCGGAGTCGAACTGGCCGGCGCCATTGCCGAGATCGCGCGAGAAACGCTGCGGCACGATTTTCGCTCCATTCACCCGGAAGACTCTCAAATCATCCTGGTCGACGGCGCCCCACGAGTGCTCCCGCCGTTCCCCGAAGACCTGGCCGCGAAGGCGGTGGGATCGCTCGACAAGCTCGGCGTGCAGATCAAAACCGGCCTGATGGTAAAAGAAATTGACGAAGGTGGCCTCACATTCCAGGGCCGGGACGGGATGGAACGTTTGAGCGCCAGGACCATTATCTGGGCGGGCGGGGTGACCGTCTCCGCGCTTGGAAGGATCTTGGCGCAGCGCACCGGGGCGGAAACGGACAAAGGCGGGCGAATCAAGGTGACGCCTCAACTGACGATCCCCGGGTATCCGGACATCTATGTCGTTGGAGACCTGGCTTTATCCATCGGCTCCGACGGCAAACCGTTGCCGGGCGTGGCGCAAGTGGCCATGCAGCAAGGGACCTTCGCGGCCAAAAATATTCGCCGGAAAGTAGAAGGGCGAAAAGAGCTCGCGGCTTTCAAGTATTTCGACGAAGGAAATCTGGCGGTCATCGGCCGGTCGGCGGCCGTCGCGGATGTGTTCGGCATTCGCTTGTCGGGAATGCCCGCGTGGCTGGTGTGGGTTTTCGTCCACCTGATGAACCTCGTGCAGTTTCAGAGCCGCGTTATCGTGTTCATCCATTGGGCGTTTCAGGATCTTACCTTCAGCCGCGGCGCGCGCCTGATTACCGGCCAAACCGAACCGAAAGGCGAGATGTCCGCGCGTGCCAAGGGAGCCGATTGACAGAGCGAGTCGCGCCAGCCCTTCGGCCTATGCTTTCGCAGTGCGATTCATCGGGAGCTTGGCAGCCATTTTGACCAGTTCCGCGAGAGAATCGGCCTTCGTTTTCTGCATCACCTTTCCGCGGTATGCCTTCACTGTAATCTCGCTGATCCCCAGCTCTCCGCCCACCTGTTTGTTCAAAAGCCCGGCAACGACCAGCTTCATGACCTGCTGTTCGCGAGGCGTGAGGCACGCATAACGCTCTTTCAGGCCTTGCAGCTCCGTAAGCGCGCGCTTTCCGAAAAAATTCCTCACCACTGCGGGCGGTTTTCTAAGATCATTCTTCAATCACGGTGTCCCCGCCGAATTTCCCAAGATAATAGGTGCAGACCACCGCGTCGTCATGATGCTCCCATACATCATTGACTCGCGATTCGAATTCAATCAGATCGTCCACGTAGGATTTCCCTTACGCCGCCCAGTCTATTCGACAACGATTCGGCTTAGCGGAAATCCTCCGGAAAAGCGCCGCCCATAGGACGGGGCTCGTCCCTTGGCAGTCATAGCTACGCTTTCTGTCCTGGAGAGGACCGGTTCGCTGCGCCACGCTTACTCCAGCCGTGGAAGCGCGACAAGTCGCCCGCGTTCCACGCCTCGCGGAGTCCCGGCGTGCTCAGGTCCCAGTCGGGACGAATTTCGCTCGTCACCGCGCGCAGATCGTGCCAAAGGTCTGCGATGCACGGGCGTCCCCAAAACCAGTAGCCGTTGTAGATGCGGTGGATCACGAGGCCTGGCTTGAGCACAAGCGTGTGCGGAATCATCGGGTTGTGCTCGGGGTCGGTATACTCCTGGATGTCGAGGTCTTTCTGAACCCTTCGCTCAGGGTCGGAGAGGAAGGGCCACTGCGCGCCGACCGACGCACGAAACTCCTGAATTGTGTGGTGGTCGTCGGTGGCGATCGTGGCGATCTGAGTGTACGCCACTGCGATCTTCGGGTAGAACGCGGCCAGCTCCAGATGCTGCTGGTGCTCCTTCGGACAGTAGTGGCCGCGCGCGAGCGTGAGGATCAGCGGGTCGTCGCCCTGAAGTTCGATGAGTTTGCGGGGTGTGCCGGTGTGATCGGGCAGCTCGTAGTCGGGGAAAGTGCCTCCGGGCGCGATATCAGAACGCATGGGTGAACTCCTTTGATGGTGACGAAACCGCCTTTGCGTCTTTCACTTCGGCAACTCGGTTCCGGCTTGCTCCGCAATCATATATGCGGCGTACCAGGCGGGCCAATTCGGGTCGGCCGCACCGATTCGCTTCTCGTGATCGCCGTGAGCGGCTTCCGCACGCCTGAGCGCGCTCGCCAGGTCCGCCACCGACGCAAACGTTGTCTCGCCGGAGTCGATTCGGCCGGGAAGCCGCGTGGTGATTTCCTGCAGCAGCCAGCCGTTGCCGTCCGGGTCGTTGAACGTCGCGAAGGAACCGTAGGTGGCGTGATCGGGCGCTGACTCCGCTGACGCGGCCGCGCGCGTCGTTAGGCTGGAACTGAGCACCGGGCGTGCCGGCGTGAAAAACGTTGCTGACCTCGACGCCGTGTGCGGCGAGCTCGTCGCGCGCAGCCCCGATGTTCGGAGACGACCAGGTACAACCCCTGAGCCGAGCCAGGCCCAGCCGACGTGATCTTCGTGCCGAATTGGATCGAGCACCCGGATCCGGGCGGCGTGAACTGGACGACCCGAAAACCATTATCGAAACGGAAGTCGGCGTCAAGCCGCCAACCCAGCCTCTTGTAGAACTCCTTCGCCCGATCGACATCCGAGACGGGGATGACGACCGCTTCGAACTTCATGTCAACTCTCGCAACGCTCGTATCGTAACTCCGAACTACGTTCGTGCTCATAGCCACCTCCTGAGTTGTGTCAATTCCTTGCCTCCGTTGCGATCGTGCATAGTGGCCGACGAATTCGCTTCTGGAGGTCTCGAAACCATCTAGCCATCTCATAAATCGGTTTATGGGTCACCGATTTAGAGGTCGCGAAAAAAATCGCCCCAATCCTGTTGTCATTCTGAGCGGAGCGAGGAATCTCTCTTTCTTTTCTGATAATTAAGCCCATTGGAACAATGTCGGATCGCATTTGAACTCTTCAATTTGAATTCCTCAAGAGTTGGCTGCCTGTGTCCGGGAACCCTCAACGCCAGAACCCAGAAAACCTCGAACCAATTCGGCGATTCGATCGGCGGCGGTATCCAACGCGAAATGCCCGCCATCGACGAGATGCACTTCAGCCGCCGGCACATCTCGGCGATAAGCTTCCGGCTCCGAGGAGTCGAACGAGAGTTCGTAGTTGCCCCAAAGGACCAGAAGGCGAGGCTGCTTTTCGCGCATCCAGGCCTGCCACTCGGGGTAGGCAGCGACGTTCGTGCGGTAGTCGTAGAAGAGATCGCTTTGAATTTCGGCCTGGCCTGGCTGGCTTAGGAAGTAAAACTCATCGGTCCAGAGGTCAGGATTGTAGCGTTCCGCATTAGGATCGTTTCCCACGTGGCGCGTCCGAGTCGACGCCAGCGAGAGAAGATTCGTCCGAAGCGCGCTTTCGTTAGCCGCGCGATTAGCCCAAAACGCCCGTCGCGTCGCCCAATTCGCTCCAAGACCTTCGTTGTGCGCCACCGCATCCTGGACGATCAAAGCTTCGATGCGGTCCGGATGGGCCAGGGCCATTCGAAAGCCCACGGGGCCGCCATAATCCTGCATGTAAAGCGTGTAGCTCGGCAGCCCGAGCGCTTCCGTGAAATGGTTCATGATCCCAGCATAGTGATCGAACGTGTACGCAAATTTTTTCGAGTCCGGCCAGTCGCTGTGTCCGAAGCCGGGGTAATCGGGCGCGACGAGGTGATAACGATCCGAAAGCCTCGCAAAGAGAGGTTCGAACATCCGCGATGAAGACGGAAGTCCGTGCAGCAGCAGAAGCGTCGGCGCATCTTCCCGCCCGGCCTCCCGATAAAAAATGGACAACCCGTCGATCAGTTTCGTGCGATAAAGAGTCGGGTATTCCATGAGATGTTCCTTTCCTGTGGATTAGGTCAGCAATTGCGCCTCGATCCCGTTTCCGTCAAAGATCCAGAGTGACACCCGCGTTGGGCTGGGAGCAGCATACGAGCACGTTCCCGGGAGCGGGCCTCTCCAGCGGTTCAGGGCTATAACTAATCGATCCGCCGATCAGACCGGTCATGCAGGTATGACACACTCCAGTCCGGCACGACCATCTGACCGGAACGTCGCACGCTTCCGCCAGTTCAAGCAAACTCGCGAATTTACGATCCCAAGCGGCGGTAATCCCGCTACGCACGAATGAGACTGGGGGGCCGGATCCGGGCGGCCCTTGTGGCAGGTGAGGAGTGTGAACATCCTGCGCCATACCAGGGGTAATCGCATCGAGAGAACCGAAAACTTCCGTGTGCACATTCTCTGGGGGCACGCCCCAATTTCCCAGCCCTTCGCGCATGTTCCGCAAGAAAGAAGCGGGACCGCACAGATAGAAGTCGCTACCCTGTGACACGCCAATTTTCTCTAGCAAAGCTGCGTCAATGTGCCCGGGAGCATCGAAGTCCTCCCCGACGTGGTCGATGGCAGCGGGCCTGCTGTACACGATATATCCCCGTCCGCGAGAGAGCTGATTTAGTAAAGAACGCGATTCTTCCGCAAATGGATGCTCGACTCGATTGCTCGCCCCATAGATCCACCAGATCTCCCGTTGCGATCTTTCAGCGGCGAGTGAGTGCAGCATCGACATCACGGGCGTCGCGCCCACTCCCGCGCTCAGCAGAACCACAGGATTCTGGCCGGGACGCAGAGTAAAGCTTCCGCGCGGCGCACTGACATCCAATAGATCGCCTTCTCGCGCACGGTTGCAAAGAAATGAACTTCCAATCCCATTCAATTCGTTTTTGACGCTGATGCGGAAATGATCGGCTGCGGGCAGATCCGACAACGAATAGCTGCGAAGAACGGGCGGTTTGCCCGGATCGACGAGCAGCCGCAAAACGACAAATTGGCCGGCCTGGAAGACAGGAATAGGCTGCCCATCGATCGGCGCCAAAATGAGGGAAGTTACGCTATCGCTTTCCTTATGTATATTCGCGACTCGCATCTGTCGAAATCCGGGCCATGCTGGCGATTGTTCCTCATTCGCGAGTCCCGGATTTCCCTCGACGGGTTTCGGGCTCGACTCTTGCGCGAGCATCGCTTGGAAAGAACCCTGCCAACCCTTGCTCAGTGCAGGAATCCGAAGCGCTCGTTCCAATTGCTCGCGAGAATGTCCCGGCAAATACAGTAGGGCGTCAACCTCGGCCACGCTGATTCGCTCTGGACCGTCGCTAATTTTTACAATGTCGTCGCCCGCCCCGACTTCTCCTTCCTGCAACACGCGAAAGTAGAATCCTGGTCTGTGATGCGCTACGAGCAGGGCTGGCATCCGAGGTTCATTCATGCGAATGCCGACGCGGTAACACGTTACGCGCGGCTGCGTCACTTCAAATGCAGCGCCACCGATGCGGTAGCGATCGCCAATGCAGACCTCGTCATCGGAAAGTCCCTCGACCGTGAAGTTTTCTCCGAACTGGCCGAAAATGAAGTCTTTCCGTCCGAGAAATTGCTCCCAGTAGTGATAGGAATCCATCTGATAAACAAAAACGGCGCGCTGCTCCCCACCATGACCGGCGAGATCGCCTTGCGCATCTCCATCGATATCGAGCTTGCGCACCATTCGTCGCCCCGTCACCGGAGATTTCCAGATCGCGGTACGGACAGTCTTGCCGTTCCATGTCACGTCGCGTGGAAGACCGACATTTAGTGAAAGCAATCTCGGCATTCGTACCTCGTCGAAGTCCAGCGTCCGGCTGGAATCGTTCCATCGCCACTCATTCAGCGTCGTCGTTTAGCAGCGATTCCCACTGGGCTGGTACCCTTCCTACCGGCCCAGGAACGGGCTGATTTTTTGGATGCGAATGCGGCGGAATCAGCGGCACACCTTCGATCATCCCTTGCGTCCGGTAATCGAAAAACCAATCCTCACCCGGCTCGAAGCTGGCAATGATCGGATGCCCTGTCGCTGCCGCGTGCTTGGATGCGTGCTGGCTCGGAGAACTGTCGCAGCAACCGATGTGCCCACACTCCGCGCACCGGCGAAGGTGAAACCACCAGCCATTCGCTGACGCCAGGTACTCCACACACCCATTGCCGCTAGCTTTCGAAGCGGGATTGATTCCGCGCAGACCCTTGCTCATTTTCCGGTTTTTCCTTCTTGTCTTCTGTCGCAAAAAAAGTTATGGCTGCGTTAGTAGCGAAGACTCTATCCAACAGAGGATGCGCCAGCCCCCTTACTTCTTCTCCCGCTGAGAGCTGGTAGAAGAAGTTTCAGAAGCGCTTCGTCCGAGAACGGGTTCTGACCTGAGATCAACTCGCGATCTTGAAGGACGTAGCTCTTCCATGGAGCGAGCACACTTACGTCACCGCCCGCCGTACGCAAGGCGAAGTCCGGGTAGAAGAGAACCTTACCGCCAATCTCAAGCGGCTCCCGCTGCTGCTCTTCCGCCGTCGAAAAGATGGTCATCTTATATCCGGAATAAATCCATCCTTGAGCCTTTGCCCGCGCTCCAGCGGCATCGCCCGCCGCCAGCGCTCCGACCACCTCCGTCGAATTCGGAAGAGCTGACAGAAGTGAAATCGGGCCATGGCAGAGCACCGCCGTAGGCTTAGATGTTTCATGAAAGTGTCTCATCACCGTGCCAGCGTCGGGATCATCGAGAAGATCGATCATCGGGCCATGGCCTCCGGGGACGAAAACAGCGTCATATTGATCCAGGCCCGATGCGATGACATCCGAGATGCGAGTTGGATTTTTGAGCCCAGTCAGGGTGTCGCGGAATTTTAGATAGTCCTGAAGCCTGGCCGCGTCCCCGCCGAAGAAATCGGGGACAGCTGAATGGACATCCAATTGCGGCGTGTTGCCTTTGGGGTTGGCGAAAGTGATTTTGTAGCCTTCCTTCATCAAAGCGCGAACTGGAACCGTCAGTTCGTTGAGATAGTAGCCGGCGCCGGTATAAACCTTGCCATCTTTCAATGGCAAGCCGTGACCGCTCGAGACTAGCACCAGGACTTTTCCTTTTGTTGTCATTATTGTTCTCCTCTCTGAAATCGAATCTGTTTCTCGAAATATTCGCTCGACCTTTATGGCTGCGGGAATCCGAACATCAACCACGACTGATTGGCTACCCAATGCGGGTACAGCTCCGTCATCTGATCGAACAGCTCCTGTTCGGATGTCGCGATTTTCTGCAGCCGATCGAAGTCCTGCAGGTAACGCTTGGTGTCTTGGATTGTCGAGGGCGAGTCGGGCGCGCCAGTCTTCTTATGACCGGCGACAACTATCGACGGGTTCAGCGCCGCTAACCGGTCCAGCGCCGCGATCCAATTCTTTCGGCTCTCGGGGGTGGTGTCGCCGACGTACATGCGGCATTGGTTGTATACAACATCGCCCGCGACGATCAGGCCGATCGATGGAACGTATAGGGACGTCGAATCGGGACTGTCGGTGCGGCCCTGCTCGATGATGCGCAATTCGTGGCCCTCGAGAGTGAACGTTTCGTGCTCATAGGGCTCGGGTGGAACCAACTTGGTGGGCACCTGCCCGGGAAACATCCGGCGGGCTAACCGCTCCACGGTGGGAGTGAAAGACGTCTGCATGGCGTTCACCGTCTTGGGCGTTGCGATCGCCCGAGCGCCCGGGAAACGGTCGAGCAGAATGCTCAGGCCGTAGAAGTGGTCGAAATGGGCATGCGTTATATAGATGGTCTCCAAGTTGCGGTTGTGCAGAGCGATCCAATTCGCGAGAGCCTCGGCCTCAGCCACCGTCCCCATTGCGTCCACCAGCACAGCGTCGTACTCGCCGAAGATTAAAGTCGACGTGATGGGGTCAAAGCCCAGCGCTTCGCCGAAGGGCTTTGGCCGCTCGCCGACCATAGTCTTTCCCGGGGCCGTAAAAACGTTCACACTGAGCGAGTTCGACGCGACAGGCGCGGCCACGCGCGTGGTCTCTTTCGATCCATTTGTGGCGCTCATTGGGTGCTCCTTTCGATTAACCGTACTTGAGATCGGTGCTCTGTCCGACTTCGATAATGTAACCGTCAGGGTCGCGGATGTAGCAGCGGATCTCGCCATACTTGGGAATCGGCGGCGTGAGGAACTCGGCTCCCCGGCTTTTCCACAATTCGTAGCACGCTTGAATATCCGCAACGCGAAAATTCATAAAGCTGTTGATGTGATTCGGGTCGGGCACGCTGAGCGTTACCGTGGGCTTGTCCGGGGTCGGCCCGCCCCCCACATTCAGAATCATCCAGATATTCGCAAGCTGAAGGTACGGAGGCGCGTTGCCGTCACCCATGGTCAGAATGCGAGCGCCGAAGACCTTTTCGTAGTAGCGAGCCGATCGCTCGACGTCGGCGACGGTGAGAAAATGCGCGATGCTGATTCCCTCGCGCGGGGGCATCTCGTAGCTCTTCTGTTCGACTTGTACCGCGTTCATTGATGGCTCCTTTCGGTACGGTGCTTATTACAAATATAGTGTCCCGAGTCCCGCTCCCATTCATAAAAAGTCGTCTTGGCCCGCCGCCTCAACAATTAGAGATGATCGTTTTATTAGACAATTCCGCCCCTACTTCTGGCGGCCGAAGACCTCGCGTAACATTACATTGAGGTCATCGAGCGCTTTGGCGCAGTCACCTGTGAAGCTTGAGCCATGCATGATGGCGAGCGTTTTGGGCTTCAGGCCGGCGAGCTTTTTCAAGTTCTGCGCGGTGAGCGGCGTGTACGGGACATACTCCGCGAGGATGCCCGCTTGATATTCCTTCATCGCCTGATGCGAGCGGCCCACGACATCGGCGGAGGTGAGCGGTTCGGCATTGCCATTTTGATGAAACAAATCCGAGCACAGCAGTGTTCCCTGCGTTTCTTCGAAGAGGACACCAGCGTCCCAGCCGTGGGGCAGATGGGGAGTCCGGCAGTAGCGGAATCGGCACTTCCCCGTTGCAAAGGTTCCGCCGTCGGTGAGGGCGCGTGACTCCCGCCCAGTGAAGTCGTTCACGCTCACGAGTGCACCAACCTGACTGCAGATCACGTCGGCCCGGGGCGCAGCGGCTAGCCATTCATTGAGCGAGCCGCACTCGTCTGACTCAAAATGGCTGAAGCTGATGTGGCGCAACTCGAAAAGGTTGATGAGCTTTGAGACGGCTTCGCGAATTTCCGCGTGCATTCCGCGCAGTCCGGTGTGAAACAGCAGCGGTTCATCGTCTTTCACCAGAAAATGATTGAACTGCAGATTGGCCCACTCTGCAAAGATCGAGATGCGATAAATGTTCGGCGCGATTTCCGTGGTGACCGCCATATCGCCCCCTAAGTCGGATTTTTTACTTTATGCGACCTTCAGCAGGATCTTTCCCTTGGCCCGGCCTTGCTGGCTCGCATCTTGAGCCTCACGCGCCTGCTGCAGGAGAAACACTTCGCCCATTCGTGGCTTGACGTCGCCGCGTTCCACGAGGCCTGCTATCTCCGACAGATCCGCGGCGTTTCCCTTCGACACCATGTTCACGCCGCGAATCCCCGCCCGCGCCGCCAACTGGGCGTTCGCCGCGCCTACCGTCGAAACCATCACGCCGCCCTTTTTCACCACAGCGAAGGAGCGCGTCGCCGTCTCTCCGCCGACCAGGTCCAGCACCGCATCCACCTGCCCCACGCTTTCAAACCGCTCCTGCTTATAGTCCACAACTTGAACGTGACCTAGCGAGCGCAGGTACACGATGTCTTCGCCCGAAGCCGTTCCGATTACTTGCGCGCCCCAGCGTTTGGCGATCTGGGTTGCAAACGAGCCTATGGCACCCGCCGCGCCGTGGATCAGAATCCGGGTTCCCGGCTTGGGCTGCACATAGTCACGAATTGCCTGGAGGGCCGTAAGCCCCGATGTCGGCAGCGCCGCCGCCGTCGCGAATTCCATTTTCCCCGGAATCGCCGCGATGCCCGTAATCGCCGCCGCCGTGAACTCCGAATAGGTCCCATCGCCGAACCCGAACACCCGGCCGCCCGTTTGAAAAGGGCCCGAGTCGCGGCCAGCCGCCACGATCTCTCCCGCGAAATCCTGGCCGAGCGTCAGCGGAAAGCTCACCGGCCGGAAATTCTTCATGTAGCCTTCCCGGATTTTCCAGTCGATCGGGTTCACGCCCGCGTAGCGTACTTTCGCGAGCACCTGGTCCGGGCCGATCTCCGGAAGCGGTATTTCCTCGTATTTCAGTTGATCGGAGCCGCCGTACTGCGCGATCCGAACCGCCTTGATCAAGCTGGGCACTGCCGCGTGTTTTGTCGTCGCCATTGTCATTTCTCCTTTCGCTGCGATGTGAAACTCTGTGGCTTTCCGTGTTGCCCTCATCCGCCTTAGTTCAGGGGCGGACTCTTGCCCATCAAATGAGATTCGGGCCTCGCCCGTTCTGGTGCATCGGTTTTCCACAGCGCGTCCGTCCCCGAAAAGATGACTCCCGAAAGCGGGGAAAACTCGTTTTTGGGGCCTATAAAAAGTCGTGCACTATCCTCCTAAGAGTTCATGTTTCGCGGATCGTCTTTCGCGCTGAGATATTCCAGCCCGAGCGGCCCCATCGAGGATACGCTCGATGACATGGGGAATGGCCTCTTGCACTGGGAGCGAGAGTTGTGTGCCGATCTTGAATTGGTTCCCTTCAATTCCAAAAACAATTAGACGATTCGGGAGTTGCTTCAGGGCGCGCGCCAGTTCCACAGCTTCAGCGAGTCCGAAAGCATGGGTTGAGACGCCAAAGATCTGGGCTGGGAGTGGCTGAAGATGCGCGTCAAAGCGGTGAATCTTTCCAGGGACATTGCACGAAGATATCGCATCGACCACAATGACCTGAGCCTCGTCCTTCCACAGCTCCATCAGTGAAGTACCTTCACCTCCGTGTTCGATGGCCAATAGACGCGGCAACTTCCGCAATTTGATCTGACGAGCGATGATCCTTCCAACTGCATCGTCCCCGCGGTAGAAGTTCCCGATTCCAATCAAAAGCACGTCCGGCGCGGCCTTCACTGGCGGTAGTTCCCCCGTCAAAGGCGTTCAATCCGCAGCTTCAAGAAATGCGTGGAGCAGGAAATACAAGGATCGTAATTCCGAACGACTTGCTCGCACCGCCCCTGAAGCTCTTCCTCGGGTAGCGCGACGTTCCTGGAGATGAATTGCTTTAAGTCGCTCTCGATCATTTTTTGGTTTTGCGAAGTGGGCGGAATGATTTTGGCATCCAGGATTGTGCCGTGTTCATCGAACCGGTAACGATGATAAAGAATCCCGCGCGGAGCCTCCGTGCATCCATATCCTGTCCCCGCCTTCATGCGGATTTCCATCGCCGGGCTTTCGGGCTGATCGTATTGGTCGATCAAGCGTAGAGCTTCGTCGCAGGCCTGGAGGATCTCGACGCTTCGCACCACAATGCTTTGAAATGGATTTTTACAAATTGGCTGTAAGCCGGCTTCGAGCGCCGCCTGCTGGGCCAGCGGAGAGAGACGGTCAAAGTTCAGATTATAGCGAGCCAGAGGACCGACCAGGTAGTTTTCCTGGCCGTCAAGAGTTGCGTGCAGCGCGGTGGAGTACGGAACGTGCTCCTCCGTGAAGTGCTGCTCGAAATCATGGACGCGGATGTCGAGACCTCGGCTGGAGATAATCCGCCCCTCATTGAAAGGGTATTCATTTTCGTGACGCAATCCGACAAAGACGAAGTCCTGTTCAAAATCTGGGAAGGGCATGCTTCTGGCCCAGCGAACCGTCTCGAGTGCCGCGTCGCGGCTCCACTTCAACTCCTCGGCCAGCGCGCGTAGCGTGTCTTTCGCGGGAGCCTTGTAAAAGCCACCGACGCGAATGTTAATGGGATGGACTTCCCGGCCGCCGACCGCACGAATGATTTCATTCCCGGCTTTTTTCAGCTTTAAACCGCGCCGGACGATGCCCGGATGGTCTCGTGCCATTTGGATGGCGTCGGAATAGCCCAGAAAATCCGGAGCGTGCAGTAAATACACGTGCAGGGCGTGGCTTTGAATCCACTCGCCGCAATACGCGAGACGCCGCAGCGCGCGCAACTGTCCCTCCACCTTCACTCCAAGCGCATCCTCGATCGAGTGAGCGGCGCTCATTTGGTAGGCGATCGGGCAGATGCCGCAGATGCGCGACGTAATATCCGGCGCCTCCAGGCAGCTTCGTCCGCGAAGCAAGGCTTCAAAGAAACGAGGAGGCTCGAAAATCTTGAACTTTACCTCCTCAACCGTCTCGCCTCTGATCTTTACATAAAGCCCGCCCTCGCCTTCCACGCGCGCCAGGTAGTTAACCCGAATTGTTTTTGTCTTCATAAGCCTCGCTTTCGCGGCGGAATGGCTCGGCCCATGCGTTGAAGTTTCGAAGGACTCGCAGGACGTCCCGGTCTTTTAGTCCACGGTCGTTCCACCAGGCGGTCAATGACCGGGTGTTCGGCGTTTCCTTAGGGCCGAAGCAACCATAACAGCCCCGCGCGTAGGAGGGACAAATCGCGCCGCACCCGTCGTGAGTGATCGGCCCAAGACACGGCGTGCCGCCGGCCACCATCACGCAAACGGTTCCTCTCCTCTTGCATTCCATGCAGACGCTATAGGCGGGCGTGGACGGCTTCCGGCCGCGCAGAAAGGCCTGAATCACTTCGAGCAGTTGGTCCTTGTTTATGGGGCACCCGCGCAGTTCGAAATCGACGCGGACGTGGTCGGCAATCGGCGTGGATTTGCCGAGGGCCTCGATATATTCCGGATGAGCATAGACAATCGAGATGAATTCCTTTACGTCTTTGAAATTCCGCAGCGCTTGAATTCCTCCGGCTGTAGCGCACGCGCCAATCGTGACCAAAAATTTCGACGCCCGACGCACCTGGTGAATCCGCTCGGCATCGTGTGGCGTCGTGATGGACCCTTCGACCAGCGAGAGGTCATAGGGGCCTCTTACGACCGCCCGGGAAGCCTCAAGGAAATGTGCAATTTCCACTTCCTCCGCGACAGCCAGGAGTTGCTCCTCACAATCAAGGAGACTCAATTGGCATCCGTCGCAGGAAGCGAATTTCCATACGGCGAGTTTCGGTTTTCGGGTTCGTTTCATCTTAGAGCTCGCGGACCGCAAGAAAAGGCGCGATGCGGTCATAGCGAAACACGGGGCCCTCTTTGCACACAAACTGCGGTCCAAACTGGCACTGGCCACAAAAGCCGACCGCGCATTTCATGTTACGTTCCATCGAAACGTAAATCTTGTTTGTTTCGACGCCGCAGCTTTCCAGGTCGCGGACCGTGAAACGCATCATGACTTCCGGCCCGCAAATCATCACCACGACTCGCGCGGGATCGAATGAGACTTTCGGGATCAGGGACGTAACCACTCCGACCGTGCCCCTCCAGGCGGCAGGCGCGCGATCCACAGTGATCTCCACGCGCGTGTCCAGACGGGATCGCCACAGCTCGATCTCTTTTTGGTAAAGAATGTCGCCGGGAGTGCGTGTCCCGTAGAGCAGCGCCACGTTTCCGTATTTCGTGCGGTCCGCCAGAATTTGATAGATCGCGGGACGCAGGGGAGCGAGTCCAACTCCGCCAGCCACGATGATGACGTCCTTTCCCGCCGCTTCCTCCACGGGCCATTTAGTCCCGAAAGGCCCGCGGATTCCGACCGTGTCGCCGCGCTTGAGATTGCAGATGGCCGTCGTCACGGCACCGACGCCACGAGTGGTGTGGATTACGGAATCGGGTTTTCCAGGGTCCCCCGTAATCGACATCGGAACTTCTCCCACGCCAAACACATACAACATGTTGAATTGCCCCGCGGAAAACGGGAACCGGCCGATTCCATCGTCCTGCCGGAATTCCAGAGTGAACGTATCGCGCGTCTCCCGCCGCACGTTTCGAACCCGAAACGGCGATGGCGTCATCGGATGCGGAATCGTTGGGCTCATAGGGTGTCAGGTGTGGTTTTCATAAACGTTCAACAGTTGCAAGCGAGTCGCGTCCAACCTCTGTTCCACCATGTAGGCGAATCGTTTCAGCAGTTCGTAGCCCAGATCGTGGTCGGCTTCGCATTTCACCCTCAGGCATTTCCCGTCCAGGGCAATGGCCCGGGTCGGCTCGACGGCCTGCGCATCGAACTTCCATCGGTATGGCGGGAACAGCCAGGACCAGCCCAACACTTCACCTTCTCCGATCGTGGTCACTGTTATTTGTCCGGCAGCGCCGGCGAAAATCTGAACGGCAACAGACCCATGGCGGATCAGATAAAACTGGTTTGCTTCCTCGCCTTCCCGAAAAAGAAACTCGCCTGCTTCAAACCGGATGTTGGCAGCGCAGCCGGCGAGGAGTTCGCGATAGCGCTTATCCAAATCCCTCGAGAACGGATGTTCAGCCAGGATTGGTTCCAACGTTTCCATTGTCAGCCCCCTTCTTCTTGGTCCCGGCACGAAGGTCCGCCGTCCGGATGGCCAAGACCTCCTCCGTAATATCAATCCCCACCGGGCACCATGTGATGCAACGCCCACAGCCGACACATCCCGACGTTCCGAACTGATCGATCCAGGTTGCCAGCTTGTGCGTCATCCACTGGCGATAGCGGCTCTTGGTGGAGCTCCGCAGGGTGCCTCCGTGAATGTACGAAAAATCCGTCGTGAAACAGGAATCCCATTTCTGCCAGCGCTCGGCATGTTCGCCCTTCAGGTCGGTGACGTCCTCAACTGTGGTACAAAAACAGGTCGGGCAAACCATTGTGCAATTGCCGCAGGTCAAACATCGCGCCGCGACGTTTTCCCAGCGAGGATGCTCGAGATTTCCGTAAAGAAGATCCTTAATGTCAACCGTATCCATCGCACGGCCCATTTCTTGAGCCGCCTTGGCATGAATGGCTGCTGCGGTTTCCAGCTCTGCTGGTTCCGCAGGCCGGTGCGGCAACTCGTGAAGGATTTCCGCACCCGCGGGCGTCCCGACTTCCACCACAAAGTAATGGGCACTGCCGTTGATGACTTCAGTAAGGGCAAGATCGAACCCCGAGGCCGCCTTCGGTCCGGTATTCATCGATGAACAGAAGCAGGTGTTCCCGGCCTGACCGCAGTTCACGGCGACGATCAGAACGCTCTCGCGACGCGCTTTGTAATGCGAGTCCACAAAGGACCCACCCATAAAAACCTTGTCCTGAACGGCGATCGCATGCAGCTCGCACGCGCGCACCCCGAGGAAAGCCATTTTGGGAGCCGTGTGCTTTTCTTCTACGATTTGAAAACTCGTCCCCAAGCGATCGGCCTGCCACAAGCGCACTGCAGGAGGATGCAGGAATCGTTTCCATGAGTGGGGACCGACTACATAACCGAACAAGGCTGAATCGTTCCGCTTCCGAAGCCGATAGGTGCCTCCATTTTGCTCGTCTGTCCATCCCACGGGCAGATCGTCTGCCGAGCTCAGATCGTCATACACGATCGCGCCATCGCGAACGGTCGGGCCGATGACTTGATACCCGCGCTTTTTAAGCGCTTCGAGCAGCTGATCAAAATGCTCGCGCCGCAGAATGGATTGTTCGGGCATCGCTTGGTTGTCCCTTACCAACTCCTGTTGCCTTCAGTCATCACACGCAAGGTGCCTAAGCTCTTCGCGTTTCCTTCCGCGATCAATAGGATATTCCGATCGGGGCATTCGTCCAGCATACAAAATGCGGAGCCATCTTTTCAGCCACCCGGGCGCGTGGTTTCACTTTCAACGCTCAACATGATGATTTCGAGTTCCTCCGTGATGTTTTCCTGCCGCAGTGAATTGGACAGCCTTCGCATGCGCTCCTCGTCTTCTTGAAGTTTGCTGAGAGCGCCATCCATGTGGCGAAGCCGCTCGTGATTTTCAGCCATAAAGGACTGATAGAAGATTCCGTAGAAAAGTGCAAACAGATATTGCTCGAACAATTGTGGACGCAGATCCGCTGGAGGGATGTAGAGGAGCGGCGGGAACTGGAATTCCCTGGCGGTCGCAATCTTTGGAAACTCGAAGGGGGACGTGATTTCCACTCTCGTACCCGCATTGGTGTAGCTGTTGTGCAAGATCTTCCAGTTCGCCGAAGGCATTTTCGATAGCGTATCGGCGAGCTGTGAAATCACGAATGGTATTTCCTCGGCGGCGCTAGGCCCATCGAGCGACGCTACAACATGTTGGTCGTGAAGAAACTTCAAAGCCAGTTTTCGGCCGACGAGGATCAGTTTTGGGGGTGTGTCGATCGGTTGAGCCGTGAATGTTTTTTGGATTGCCTCGTTGAATCCGCCGCAAAATCCACGCTCCGAACCGATCAGAACATAAAGCGGTGCAGCGTCAGGGCCTTTGGGTTCGGTCGGCGCGCCAAAGAAATGTTGAAAATCGGCCAGGGATTCCTCCACCGCGTGCAATAACTCCTGCTGCGTGACGTAGAATCGCGAAATCTTTGTCATTTCCACCAGGGAGAGGCTTTTCATGGCATTCAGAATGCCCTCGATATCCTTGAGCGCATGCATCCGGGATCGGAGATCGGCGAGCTTGCTCACGCGAGACCACTCTGGTTTCTCCAGGTTTCGAGCGCAGTCCGCCAGTGATCGCGGGCGGTCGCCAGCGTCAGACCGGAAGTCGATGTCCACTTGAACAGGCTTACGAGCGCCGGGCGAATTGCTTCCGGTTTGAATTCATCCAGAAGTCCATCATTGAAAGCCGCTAGCCACGCCATTTGACATTCGATGGGAACAGGGGTCAGACGATCCTGCTTCAGGATCTCGCGCAGGATTCGCCCGCGTTCGATTTTTTTCTGCATCGAACGCTCCAGCTTGGCTCCAAAGCGCGTAAAGACCTCTAGTTCGAGAAACTGAAGGTAATCGAGCTTCATCCTTCCCGCTTCTTCTTTGATCGCCGGGGGTTGCGCTTTCCCCCCAACGCGTGAAACCGACCTGGTTACGTCGACGGCGGGGAGAAATCCGGAAGAAAAGAGCGAGGAATCAAAGTAAATCTGGCCGTCCGTGATGGAGATGAGATTTGTGGGAATGTATGAGGCGATTTCACCTTCCTTCGTTTCGATGATGGGGAGCGCGGTCATGCTGCCACCGCCATGCTTTGCTGCGAGGCAAGTCGAACGCTCGAGCAGCCTCGAATGCAGGAAGAAAATATCCGCGGGATATGCTTCGCGGCCCGGCGGTCGGCGCAGCAGAAGCGAAAGTTCGCGGTAGCTTTTCGCGTGAGCCGTCAGATCGTCGTAGATGATGAGTGTATCCCAGCCCTTTCTCATCCAGTATTCGGCCACGGCGCATCCGGCGAATGGCGCGAGATACTGTAGGCCCGGGAGCGCTGTCGCTTCGGCAACGAGAAGGACCGTGTGCTCCAGCGCCTTGCTCTCCTTCAGCATTTGAATGGTATTTAGAACGCTGGAACGCTTCTGGCCGATCAGTACGTACACACAAAGCACCCCTTTCCCGCACTGATTGACCACGACATCGACGGCCAGGGAACTTTTTCCCAACCCGTTGTCGCCGATCAACAACTGCCGCTGGCCTTTTCCGATTGGAATTAAGGTATCGATGATCTTGTTCCCGGTCAGGAGAGGACGATTCACGAAATCGCGGGCGACAATCGGCGGAGAAGCAGACATCCAGATCACCTTCGATTTCGAATCGCGGTTCAGGTCCTCCATCCAAGGCCTTGCCGAGTGGATCCACAACTCTTCCGAGAAGCACGTCGCCGCATGGGATACTCAGGCGAATCCCCGAGTGATGAGCGACGGTTCCCGCAGTCAGTTTTCTTGTTTGCTCCAGGAGAATTGCCCCGACCAGCTCCTCAGTGAGGTGAAAGACCATTGCCCGGCTTCCGTCTTCGAGCAGAAGCACCTCGTCGATTGAAGCCGAGGGCAAGCCTTCAATCCAAACAATTCCGTCTCCTACCGAAAGAACTTTCCCCCGTTCCACCATGCGCGGAGCTGAACCGGTAGCCCTGCAGCCAATCCTTTTGCTTCTCGAGCAAAGATTCGGACAACACGCCGCGTTTTGCGTCACTCATGATTTCTCATCGCCGGAAAAATATTCGAGTTCGTCCCGAAGATTTGCCCGCAAAACAAAATGTCCCGATCGTAATTTCCAGGCCCGCGAGCAAATTCCGATCCACCTTGAACTCGATTGGAGTCTCCCTTCCAATTGCGTCGTTGAGGACGGCGGTCAACGCCGCCTGTTGCGGCTGGGCCAAGGAATATGCGGATCGGACACACACTGAGCCATTCCGGATCTCCCGATCGCGGGGCGGAGGGACGAAGGGCTTCGGTTAGCGTCGAAGAAAGCTGTTTCGTGACCAACTCCACAATCTTTCCCTCGAGTTCAGGGCAGGCCACGTCGCTTAGAAGCCGCGATGTGAAATCGAGCGCCTGATTCATTGCCTCCCGTTCCTCGTTTTCCCGGCGCTCGGCGGCTTTCTTTTCTTCCTGCGCTTCCATCTTTTCGCGCTCCTGCGCAACCGAGCTCTCGATCAATTTTAGTTGCCTGGCTCGTTCCTCATTGAGTTCCTTTCGGAACTCTTCTTTCTGGCGCTCCTTTTCCAATTCCCATCCTCGAAGCCGGCCGTCATACTTCGATTGCAGGTCCTGGGCCTCACGTTTTGTGGACTCCGCGTCTCGGAGCGTTTTCTCGACGGCAGCTCTGCGGGCGGCGATCGTGCGTTTGATAGGAATGTAGAAAAGGCGCTTGAGCACCCACACGAGCACAAGGAAATTAATGACTTCAAGGATGAAGGTGGTCCAGCTCAGTTCCACTTGCGCTCCCGTCTTACGGCTTGATCAAATACTGAATCAGCGGATTGCGGAATAAGAATGATCAAAACAACGACCAGGCAATAGATTGAAAGCGACTCGATCATCGCTAGACCCACAAACAAAGCACGCGTGATCGAACTCTCCGCTTCGGGCTGGTGCGCCAGGGCTTCGAGGGCCTTGCTGATGGCTCTCCCCATGGCGAGGGCCGGTAGCATCGTCCCGAGCACGATTCCGAGGCCTGCGACAATGGTGGAAATTGTTACGAACCCATTGATGTCTTTCAATTTGCACCTCTTTCCTTTTCTCGCCGGAGTTCTTGGGCTTGAATGCCCCCCGCGATATAAATCAATGCGAGCATGCCGAACAGATACGCCTGAATGACCGCCTCGACCAGATGAAGCATCAGCAGCGGAACGGGAACCAGAAACCCCGCCACCAGGAGAATCAGCGCATAGCCGATTTCAAGACTCATCACGTTTCCGAACAAACGAACGGCCAGAGCTAGCGTGCGTGAAACTTCACTGATCAAATGGAACGGAAGCAGGATCGGGCTTGGGCTCAAATAGTGTTTCAGGTATGCGGTCAAACCCTCCGCCTTGATGCCAAACCAATGAACCGAGAGAAATACAAGAACGGCCAGACCCGACGTGACCGAAAGGTCCGACGTTGGAGAGTGAAGGCCGGGAATAATGCCAGTCACGTTCGCAATGAGGATGAAGATCCACAATGTCGCGATAAACGGAAAAACGAGGTCGCACTTTCCTGGCAATACGGATTCGATGGCATCTTCCATGGTTGAGACGATCCCTTCCAGAACGATCTGGTAATTACCGGGGCTTTCGCGAAGCTTGCGCGCGGAAAGCCAGCCGACCAGCGCCAGAGTTACCATGATTCCCCACGACGTGATCACGCTCCCCGAAATTGTGAACCCTTCAAGGGACCGCAGCGCGCCAAGGAGATTAGGTGAATTCATCTCATCCTTCCCGCACGAACAAATAGACATCTATTGCGCCGACAAAAACACCGAGCACGATCAGGGTCACCGTCCAACTGAAGGAATAGCCTTTGATCCGGTTATCCAGCCAGTTGCCGAGATAGGCCCCCGCGACGACGGGGAGCACAAAAATCAACCCAAGGGTTCCCAGGTAGATCGTATTTGCAAGAAGCGTGCGCCGCGCTTTCGCGGCTTTCTGGATGCGGCCGACCTGAGTCTGCACGCTTGCCTTGAGTTTCTCATTCTCAATGTCGCCCTTCATATCCCGGCTTCCGCTTGAGTTCATACAGCCGCTTCATGATCTCCTCGTCCAGCCGATGGAGACTTTGCTTGATGTCGTGAAGTCCTTCCTCCTCTTTTCGGAGCTGACTGTCCAACGCCGCGGATATTTCTTCGAGTTTGGAACTGCGAACGAACTTCGTCGTCGCAATGCGAAGCTCATTGTTCACGAAATAGAGGACTCCTCCGGGTAAAGCGAGATACTCGACATTACCAGCTGCGTCTTGCAAGTGCGCGAGGCCGAAAACCAGAACGGTCATGCGTCGCGAGGCATTTGCGAGTATGCCAAAACTGCCAGACGCATCGCGGCCAGCGAACCGGACGACGTCCGGAATCCATTCCGATCGCGTCGCGCTCATAAGATGGAGCCGGAATGTGTTCATCGCGTAAGCCCCGCGATCGATCCACGCATGTAAAGCTGGTCCTCGGAAACCTTGTCCAACTTGCCTGCGATGATGGTCTCGCAATCCGTCACCGTCGTATCGAGCGGCACCGAAACGCCCTTGATCCCTGTATGTTCCTCGGTGACGTGAAAGGGTTGCGTGAGATAGCGCTGCAGCTTCCTGGCCCTCTCGACGATCAGCCGATCGTGCGGGGCGAGTTCCTCGATTCCGAGCATCGTGATGATGTCCTCGAGCTCCCGGTATCGCGCGATGTGTTCGCGAACCGTCTGCGCGACGGAGTAATGCCGGTCTCCCAGGAAATAAGCGGTCCATGAATTTACTTTTGGATTGCAAAGCGTCGACTGCCGGATAAATTCCCTTGGCGGCCTGCGAACGCGACAGAATCACGGTGGTGTCGAGATGGCTCAGAATGCCGCTCACGGCGGGGTCCGTCATGTCGTCGGCAGGAACATACACAGCTTGGACGGACGTCACAGCATCGCGCTCCGTTGAGAGAATTCGCTCTTCGAGTTCCGCGATTTCCGTCATGAGCGTCGGTTGATAGCCCACTGCCGCCGGCATTCTGCCAAGGAGTCCCGAAATTTCACTCCCCGCCTGCACAAATCGGTACACGTTGTCCATTACGAGCAGGACTTCGTGATGCAGCGCATCTCTCAGGTATTCCGCATACGTGAGCGCGGATAGTCCGACGCGGAACCGCACGCCGGGTGATTCGTCCATCTGTCCGAAAACAAGAAGCGTCTGAGGCATCACTCCGATGGATTGCATCTCGTGCCAGAGTTCGTGTGCTTCGCGAATGCGTTCGCCGACTCCCGCGAAAACGGATACGCCTCGATGAAGCTTGGCGATGGAATGCATGAATTCCATGATCAGTACAGTCTTTCCCACGCCGGCGCCCCCAAAAAGGCCGGCTTTTCCACCTCGGATGAACGGGCACATCAGATCGATCGACCTTGATGCCTGTTTCCAATACTTCGCGTTTGGAGGATGACTCATACAGGGGAATAGGCCTGCCAAGGATATTTCGAAATTCCTCGGTCGAGAGGGCAGGGCCATCATCGAGAGGCTCACCGAAAATGTTCAGCAATCGTCCCAGGCATTTCGGCGATACCGGAACGCGGATTGGAGCGCCCAAATCGTCAACTGGGAGTCCACGCTTGAGGCCAGTCGCTCGATGCAAGGCGATTGCCCGTAGGTGTTTTTCGTCAACGTGCTGGTACACTTCCAGAATGTAGCGGTCGCCGTCGGAATGTACCTCAAGGGCTTGACGGAGAGGAGGAAGGACGTCGCAGAATACCGTGACTACCGGTCCATGAACCTCTCTGATTGTGCCAATCCTTCTAGCGTCCATGCTGCCCTTTCCCGATTTGGGGTTTCAGTGGCCAGAGCCAATTCGAACAACTTCAACCGAGCATCGAGCATGACGGGCCACAACCTCGGATGCACTTCCCACCGGGACACGGGTGACGCCTTTTCGTCCGCGGGAACCGACGACGATTAGGTCTGCAGGCCACCGCTCAGCAGAGAAACCGAATGCATCCGCGCAGAGAACGTCCGTACTTCCGTCTGCATTTTGTTGCGAAATATGCCGTCCATGGCGTTCGGGGTGTGCTCCTTAACGCTGTCGCGCTGCAGGCCGAATTCTGCGATTTCCACCGAGCATGGTGCGTATCGGGTCACGGCTTCAGATACACTACCCGTGAGGAAACGTTCGAGACCTTTTCGCCCGTGGCTCCCGAGTACGATCAGATCGGCTTTTCGCTTGACCGCGAAATCAATAATGCGAGATTTCGGATCGCCTTTCTCAACCGCCGGTCTCACCGTAAAACCCTTGGAGCTCAACTCTTGGGCGACCTTTTTTACCATTGCTTCCGCCTGCTGTTCTGTTTCCTGCCACAGGGCTTTGAGCGCGGGACTATGACTTCGCATTTCGCGCCCAATCATCAATGAGGGACGCTCCACCACATGCAGGACCAACACCTCTGTGTCTTGTGGCCGCGCCTGATTAATCACTGCCTGAACCGCCTGGGAGGGTTTTAAGTCATCAATCGCAAGTGCAATTTTCATATTTATGATCCTCGCGTATTACTCTAGTCGGAGCATCACATGGCCTCTGTGACACATGTCACAGTTCAAGGTGAGATGAAATGAGTTCCGACAATGCCACCTGGTTCCCCCTCTGCGTTGTGTCCGATGGAGGTGAGCGCAAAACTTCAGTTTTCCGCTCGATCGACAGAAGAGCCGATGAGCTGCAGGATGGATCTTACAAATTCTGTGTTAGCGAAGGAGGGTGAAAAAGTGTCAGAGAAATGGAGGGCATCGCAACTGGGATCGTTCTTCAGATGGACAAAAATGACTCGCGGTGGTTCTGCGAACTACCGGGAACGCTTTCGGGTGACTACTCATTGTGTCACATGCAGGCGAGGCGTACCATGGTACAGAAAATCAGCTAAGTTCGAAATTACGATTCAAGAACTTCAAATTCTTTTCAGGCACAGGCGCCTTGCCGCCCCAAAATGACTTTCACATCGACGTCTGATCACATGAGCGCCAAATCATCATGAAAAAACAATTTTTACTGTTACGCCTGGCTGTTTTGGCGGTCGTCCTGCTGAACTTTGCCCCATTGGCCGCGGCACACGAGCGCGATACTTTTAAGATTGGCGAAAAGTATTATCTCCTGACCGTGGGTTCGCTGAACGAACCATTCATCGTGGACAACATTTCCGGAGTTGACCTGCGCGTGGCGCAGCTCCCCGGACCTTCAGGCGATGCTGCGGGCAAAGGCACGCCTATTACAGGACTCGACCGAACGCTAAAAGTGGAGCTTGCCGCTGGAGATAAAAAGGAAACGCTTGCGTTCGACCCTTCTGACAAGGCCCTTGGGTCTTACGCCGCAAACTTTATTCCCACGGTGCAGACGACCTACAGCTATCGCATCTTCGGGACCATCGATAAAAGTCCCGTCGATCTCACATTTACGTGCGTCACTGGTGAAGTTTCGGAATCAGCCGAAGATAATTCTCCGGTGAAGGTTTCCAATACGATTACCCGCCTTCGTAAAATTGGCGCGTTTGGCTGCCCGACCTCCAGAAAAACATTGGGCTTTCCCGAACCGGCGCTGTCTTCCTACGAACTAAACCAGAGCATACAGAGCATGACGGCAGGTACCGAGGCCGCCGGCAATCGGGCATCGACTGCGCAAGCTTTTGGCATCGCCGGGATCGTAAGCGGACTCTTGGGACTTGCGGTTGCAGGGATAGCGTTGAAACGAAAGTAGGTGTTCCCAAGTTGAAGCGCATTATTTTTTTCATACTGGCATGCATGCTGGCGGAAGCCGCATTCGCGAACGGCCTGGGCGGCGAGCGGCTTGAAAAAGTCGTTGGCGATTTAATTGTCGATATTGGCACGGATCAACCCTCGACTCCCGTGGCGGGGCAAGCCATCGAATTTGACTTCGGTCTTTTGCAAAGCGACACGCGGGAGCCGGTTACGCTGGCCACGAGCGTGGGCATCGACATCAGCCACAACGGAAAATCGATGGTGAACTGCGACCTGATTGCGGAAGAGCCGATGACGTTTCTTTATTACACGTTTCCGGAAAGCGGCAATTACACGTTGAAAGTAACGTTCTTCGACAGCAAACGCGCGAAGCAAGAACTGGCCACCGCATCGTTTCCACTTACCATTTCGGGGCCCAAAAGCAATACCAGAGCACTGTACATTGCCGCATTATTGGCGAGCATTCTCCTGGGACTCGTGGTCGGGTTTTGGGCAGCGCGCAGGCAAAGAGCCGGATGACGTAGCGGGATGGATTCCTTTGCCTCCGGCTGCATTTGATTCCAGCGATCTTTCGTGGGCTTTGACTGATGTTATGCAGACAAGATTCAATAAATCCTTAAGCGCATTCTTTTTCTCGATCGTAATTTTTTTAATAGCCGACCTCGCATTCGCGCACGCGACACCTGTTCAATATATTCCCGCCGCATCTTCGGTACTTTCTAAAGCGCCCGCGGAAGTGCAGATCCATTTCAGCGAACGTATCGAGCCTCACGCCTCCAGCATTATCGTCCTTGCTCCGGACGGCTCGCGCGCCGATCTCTCCAATTCAGGACCTGACCCCGCTGATCCCAGAATCTTCCGAGTGGGTTTGAAGGACGAAGGCACGGGCAGTTACACGGTTTCATGGGAAGTTATTTCGTCGGATGACGGCCACTTCACGAAAGGCGCATATATCTTTTCGGTGGGAAAAGAGAAATCCACTGCAGCCACGGAGGCCGGTCGATTTCAGACGGTTCATAGTTCCAGCGTTCCCGAAGCGCTGACCCTCGCTGTCGAATTGATCGGAGACGCATTCATTTTGGGCGCATTGATCGTGTTCGCTTTTATTTGGCGGCCGATGCGCAAATATTTTCCTGAATTGAAATCCGATGAGCCATTGTTCGTTCGCAGATTTCAGTTTCTTTTCATTTTCGGTTGTATTCTTGCCGTGGCTGGCGGCATTGCGTACCTCATCTATAAGGCGAACGATCTCGCTTCGCTTCAGGAAACAACTTTTCAAGCAGCGTGGAGTTCTTTCCTTCCAACCACCTCGGCGATCTACACGGTTTACCGAATGGTTGGCGCGGCCTTCTTGTTGACTGCCTTCCTGGCGATGCGGAAACGCTTTATTTCGGCCGACCGGACTTCGAATATCGAATATGCGTTTTTCGTTGCGCTGGCGCTGATCGATCTTTCACGGGCGCGCGTCAGCCATGCCGCCGCCTCCACCTTCGCGCCAGCTTTCGGCGTGCTAATGAATTTTGTACACCTTTTTTTTAAGGACGTGTGGATCGGCGGCATCATTGCGCTGGTGGTGCTGCTTTCCCCACTAGTCGAAAAAGCGCGAGATTCGCGGGTGCCCGCGTTCGCGCTCACTTCGTTCTCAAGAATCGCGAGTATCGCGTTCGGCATTGCGGGAGTCACGGGAGTCTATGTCGTTTGGCTCCACCTCAAAAGTTTTTCTTATATTTTGACAACCGATTGGGGTAAACGCTTCGCCGTTCTTTCGGCGTTTGCAGCGGTGCTGCTCATGGCGCGCCTGTTTTCCCAATTGTATTGCGAGCCAAGGATCGCGGAGGCCATCGGAAGACGTGATGAGGCGCGGCTGGGCCGCCTCTTTTCGTGGCTCGAATTCACGATGCCAACGGAGGCGGCAATCGCCATTGCCATCCTGGCCGTAACGTCGCTACTGATTATCACCACGCCGCCACTTGCTCCCCATTACAGTTTTGCGCGGCGTGCCGTGAGCCAGGGATTGTCGATCTCGCTTAGTGAGCAGCCGTCCGAAAGCGGCAAATTTCTGGTCATCGCCGCGGACCCCGTAACGAATTCCGGCGCCAGTGTGAACAATATGGTCGTCACACTTACGAACCAGTCCGCGGGCGTAGGCCCGATTACTGCTCCACTCGAAGAGAGATTTGCCGGTGGATATGTATTCGCGAAAAATCTACTTACGCCCGCAGGAAACTGGTCGGTAGACGTCGCGGTACAAAGACCGGGTGCTTACGATTCCACCGCATCCTTCCCTGTGAATTACCCGCAAGAAGTAAACGAGAGCGATACGCACTCGACGGATAGGACGTTCGGCGTTTTTGAAGTGATTCATCTGTTTGGTGCGCTCATAATTCTTATCGCGTCCATTTTCCTTTATCGCCAGAGTACAAAATTGAATCGATCCGTGGTCAATGAGTCGGATGTGCCAGCATTAAGCGTGTCGTTGACCTTCGCTAAACGAGTGGCCTGGATTCCTCCACTGATTATTATCGTCAGCTTCTTATACTTAGGCGGAGGATTTCCCGCAGTGTCTAGCGGCGTTCTGGAAAGTCCATTTCAGCAATCCTGCGAGCAGACCAACATCATGAACGTGTGGCACGAGAGCGTTCCCGAACACGGTGGAGAAGCAACGTCGGACCTCGCGCTGCCCGGTTGCACGGTCGGCCTCGGGCTTGGCCAATTTCATTTTGTGGACGCGCGCGAATTTGCCTACTTTGTGCGGCCTGCGCGAGCAAGGGCTCAACTGGCGACGACGCCAGAAACTCTCGAACCCAATGTTCCGACAACGCTTACCTTTACGGTGCGCGATGCCCAGGGAAATCCTGTCCAGGACCTTGTTCTCGATCACAATCGCATCCTTCACGTGGTGATCGCGAGCAAGGATTTCTCCGTCTTCGCGCACATTCATGCGGAAGATCTCGGCCCTATCACGCCTGAAATGCTGAAAACCGCGGAGTTCAGCACGCGCTACACTTTTCCTAAACCGGGGGAATATCTGGTTTCTGTGGACTACTCCGAAAGGGCCTATCTTTTTTCCGATCAGTTCTATCTTAAAATTGGGGCAGCGGACAAGATGAGCGCTCCCAAGGGCGAATCCTTTTCGTTTCAAGAAAATGTGGATGGCTATGACGTGACGCTCGAAACGTCGCCGACCAGACTGAAGGCGGGCGCGGCTGCAACTCTCGATTACCACATCGAAAAGAATGGCCAGCCTTTTACGGAGATGAGCCCGTACCTCGCCGTTCCCATGCATATCAGCATCATTCGCGATGATCTGATGGTATTTCTCCATATCCACGGTCTGCTTCCGGTTTCATTCACCGGCAAACTATTGGGTGAGAGCATCCACGCTTCCCATCTTCTCCTCCCCGATAAATTCGGTCCGGATATCGAGGCATCAGATTTCACTTTTCCATCGGCAGGCGTCTATCATATTTTTGGCGAATTCAACTCCGGGAGCAAAATTGTTGTCACTCACTTTACGGTCAGGGTGGAATAGGAATAACGCGGACCGCAAATTCGATTACTGAAGATTTATGTGGCGCAGAAGACTGAGTCCAAAAAATAACCAGGACAGCGTGAGAACCCAGAGTGCCATGTACGAGAGCCGAAGTGCGCTATGAGGAAAGAATTTTCTGTGGACCCGCCACAGTTGGACCGTCTCGCGGAATTTAAATGAATTTTTCGACGGAAGAGCGCCCCGAATATTTTTATCCTCGGTGAATCTCCGGTCAGTTTGCATGACCATGCGGTCTCTGACGATCAAGATGCCCACTCCGCCACCAAGGAATATGCAGAAGTAGATGAAAAAGATCAGGAGGCGTGTATCCGTCGAGACGGGTTGCTGAGTCCGTGTGTCCTCCTCGATGTAGTGGCGGAAAGGGAAAGTAAAAACTTCTGGCCTATCGTTTGGATTTGACCCTCGGAAGTGCAGAAAAAGATTGATCGTCACGGGAAGTTTCAGGTCTTTACCGAGCGAAGTTTCCAAAGTGTGCCCGTTTTTCCCCATTCGTAGAGATATTTTCGGAGCGTCGTCGGAATCTCCTACTTGAATGAACCCGCTGGCTCCCCGGACTTCTGCGGTGGACAGGGGTTTCGTAAACACGTCGTAGAGATAGACTCTGAAAACTCCGGATTTCAGGAGCGCGCCCTCCAGATGATGTTCATTGTCCAAAGCCATAAAGAAGATTCCGCCGTGCTGGGGAGTGTGTACGGAATGCGGCATGGGCCTCATGACCGGCGTCTCCTCGGAACTCCCGGACATCTGCGCGCTAAGGGGGACTCCCCCCGCAAAGAACAGGGTTAAGGCGTATATGCACGCTCGGATCAGGAAGCGAACAGACGGGAACATTTTTCGTGCATCTTTTCCAAGCGATCGTCCCAGGTGCATTCGCACGGCCGACCAACCGTTAAAATTGAAATGACGCTGGATATTTCGAATCACACTGGTAGCATGAAAGATATTCCCTTAACCAATCGTTTGCTGTGACGTTTGCCATATGCGCTGGTGATCATCATCACAGCTCGCTCCATTCTCAAGTTGCCGGGTGCGCGCCTTCAGTCAGCGCCGGGGAGGGTTAACTGGCTTCCGTCGCCTAATGGTTCTTTTGGGCTCAACACAAAGTATTTGCTGCTGTGGGTGAGTCCCTATCAGGAATCGCAAGGTTTGGCGGCCAAGCCCTAAAGAGAAGGCTGGTTAGTGTCAAGTCGGTTTTGGAGAAGAGCGCGGGGCTACGCCGCTCCAAACTTAAAGCGTCCGCTCCTGCTCATTCAATCGTGCCGCGAATTTCCCCGCCTGGATGCGCCGCGGTGTGCACGTTCACGTATGTCTTGCCCGCCCGGATCGCTTCCACTAGATCGCTGATCGTCTTTCCTTTGAGTTCGCCAATTAGGCTAGCTGACGTGATCACGCCCTTGGCGATTATGCCGTTTGCTTTCCCCGGTTTCATAGCCGTGGCCGAGATTTTCAGCGGAGCCACGGGCTTGCCATCCTGGCCTGGTTCACCCATGTGGATGTGAGCCATCTTGACATCTTCGATGTCCTTTACGGAAAGCGTGTACATTAGGCTCTTCCCGGTCTTGCTGAGCTGAAACGTGGCCATTCCAGTTGCCGGAGAATTCACCGCCGGAACCTCGTTCTTCCCGGACAGAGTCGCTTCGAATTTTGTTTTTTGGGCACTCGCAATCGACGCAAATAGAAGTGCAAAACCCATTGTAAATGCGGCAAGCAGACCAACTCTCTTCATTCGCATTACGTCTCCTTTTCTACCCGATCCTCAAGCTCGTCTTTGATTAGCTTCACTACGAAGTATTTTGAAAAAGTCGCGTGAAATTCAATTCCCCATTGGATATAGGATTCTCCCAAAACAAAGTGATACCCAAGTTATGCACGCAATTTGACCTCAGTGGCTGCGCAGTGAGTTTTGGCTGTCACGATCTTTTTTGAGTTTCCGCTTGATGGTCTCTGTCTGCGTTCTCCCGATGGTGTAAGTTGTTAGAGATGCTTCGTTTGGCGTGCATAGAAAACTATGCACGATGGTCCATCAGCAACGGAGAGCTGTGGGTACGACAGGTGCGAATCCGTTGACGCCATCGGTGATGGACCGCAAGCGATCCATCAGCCGTTGAAAGATTCCTTTCTCCTCGTAATGATCGCTGTAGCTGACGCCCACTCGTCCGGCATGGCACCAGATTTTAGCCGCCAGAAATAGAAAACGTAGTCGCGCCGTCGACAGTCGCGTATGTTTCATCTCGGCTGCGTCCGCTGTCTTTTCCCGGTTGAACAGCAACAACCAACAGTTCAGGTTGTAGGCCAGCATGGCCAGTTGAAAGTGAACGCAGTTCATGGCCCAGCGCTGGGAGGGATGCGCAGCTAACCCGGCATCGTTGTTGGCTTCCTTGATCAGGTTCTCCGCGGTGGCCCGCTGACGGTAAAACCATACCAGCACGTCGATCGGGCCATCCATGCTGGTCACAAAGACCCGATAGGTGTACTCCGAGGTCTCGAACAACTGGTATTGCTCTGGTTCTTCCTTCTTTTTAGGTTCTGGCTTCTTCTCGTAGCGCAGGGCGATGAACCGATACGCGCGGCCCCAACCTTGCGGCTGATACCAAAACTCGCACTGCTGGTCGGCATCGGTGCGCGGCGACCGCTTCCAGTGCGCCCATTTCAGCTCTTCCAATAATCGCGGTGTTTTTTGCGCCACCACGATGAACTGGCAGCCGTATTTCTGGTAGACCTGAATCGCTTCCCAGCAATAAAAACCACAGTCGGCTCGCCCGTAAATCACCTTCACGCCGTTCGGCACAGTCGTCATCACATATTCCAAATGCTTGGCGATCTGCATCCCGGTGGGACGATCTCCGTTGTGCAATTCTCCGCCTACGAACTCTCTGGTTTCCGCCAGAAAAGTCAGAATGGGTTGAAAACTTTTCTTGCCCTTGTTCTTCGGGTTGTAGCCCTTTCGTGCTCCCATCTGTTTCCCGTATACCGTGTGTACGGTCGTATCCGTGTCGAAAGTCACCGAAGTCAGCCGGACATTGGCGGCTTCCCATGCTCTCTGCCGCATCTGTCGCTGCACTTCGAGCAACTGCTGCGCGACATGCAAATGGAGCGAGGCCAAGAAACGCCAGAACGTACACTGCGGTGGCAACTCCAGCACCTTTAAGATCCCCATCAACATCGGCTCGCGGGCCAGAAATCGCAGATGGTTCAACCGAGAAAATCCAACGTACAGAGCCAGCACCATGCCCAGCACGAATTGATACATGGGCATCGCCCGGGTTACGCGCTTCACAGTGAGGGTCTGCTCGACCAGTTGCTGAAACTTGAGCTTCTCCAGCATCGTCGCCACCGGCAACAGGCCACCGTAGGCCGTCAAATTCTTCCCCTCGAAATCAAAATGTGTGGATCCGTTGATTTTTATAGGCTTGGGGATATCCTCTGCGAACCCTTGTTCGGCGGGCTTCTTCGCGCTACGCTCCTTAGCGCTTATCACCATTTGGGTGACCTCCTGAGAATTGGGCCGTGAAGCGCTCACTTCGCAGCCTCACTGGTTTTACACCAGGATTCTCAGGGTCCCCAAATGTCTCCCTCCTCAGACCTTCAGCCTCCCCCCAAAATCCGTGCATAGGTCAGGTGATACAAACCACGCATTCGGGTTGGAACTGTAATCAGGGTTTAGACTTAGGTGCGCTTGACTGGCCATGCCGCTATGGGTTTATCATGAAGGTTGCCGCTGAGTTAGGGAGTCGAGGTGGCGAGATAGGTGCAAGTTAAAGACGAGGGCTAAAGCTGCCGCAGCGCGTCGGAACGGGAAATTAGGCGGCAGGCCGAGGCAGGTCCCTAAATCCCCCCGATATAGCGCGCACCGATTCAATCCAAAGACACTTCGATGTCGCTGCGGCTATCGGCGTCCAGACATTAAACGGGCGCTCGATCGCATTGATCCGGTTCCGGATTTTTTGGGGATGCTGGCTGACACGTTAACGACTCAGAATCATGGGCGTGCGTTCGAATCCCATCGCCCGCTCCATAACTCTCGTTGGTTCGGTTGCCCTTGCGCTCCTGACTAAGGAAAGAGGGACCAATTGGAGCGCATTTTGGCTCCAAGTTGGCCCCATATTTTCCGATAGTCGGCATACATCACCGACTTGTACGCTACGACACAAGAATTCGCCGCTCTGTTGCGTCCCGAGTTCGCTTCAGAGATCGACCTCGGTGGTCACCTCAAAACCGGCGCTTGATCAACAAAGGAGTGCCCACTTACAACCTTTCCGTCGACTGGGATGCGGGCACCTGGCCGAGCAAGAATCGCATCGCCTACGGTGATTTCAAGGATTGGAACGTCCTTCCACTCGTTGGAGCACGACTGCGCTGCTCGGCAGCAAATCAAGCAAGCGTTGAATCGCTCGCCGGCCCCGACCGACCGTCAGCCCTTCCAGAATCTCCGCCGCCAGGACAAATAGCGTGATGATGAGGGCGGTAAAGATTTCCCGAATGGCAAGAGCCGCAATGATCGCAATGGCCATCGAGAGCTCCATCGTCATGCGCCGCTGAGTGATGTTCTCGTAGGCTTCGTGAAAGATTGGAAAGCCCCCAACAAAAGTGCACGCCACACCGAGCGCAGTGATCTAGGGGTTCGGAGCGCCACGAAGAAACCAGACGGCTCCTGCCGCGGCTGCGACGAACACGATGCGATTGATCTCCCGCCAAGTTAGTGCGTACCCATGGTTGTGATCATCTTCATGGTCGGTGTGTTGACGTGAACCATTTTTTAGATCAGTTCCAGCCGGCTTCTTGGTGTCCAGTCCGTGCAATTTGCTCTGAGTCATAAAGGTTCCCGTGTCGGACCGCTCTTAGCGATTTCGCGCTGCTACTTCAAATAGGCTCGGACTACATCGATCAACTCTTCAGCGGCCTGGGCTTGAGGGGAGTTCTTGCCTTTTTCGGGAGAAAGGACATGGAATCGCACGTGCCCTTCCATGACCTCGGCCATTAGACCGTTCAACGCCCCACGGCAAGCGGCCATCAGTTGCAAGACTCCGGCACATTCCTGCTCGGAGTCGAGCGCTCTCTCGATCGCGTCGACCTGCCCCCGAATGCGCCGAACCCGAGTAAGAAGCTTTTCTTTGTTTTTGCTTGTGTGAGCCATGATCCTGATTGTACTATAACCCAGTATAGTAGAGGCAAAGTCGGACGCAACAGCAAGCCGAGGGTCGGGTTCAAACATGCTGACCGTGCAGAAGAAAGCTGCGCGCATTTCGTATAGTGACTGCCGAGCCCGGAAACACCGGTCACACCACGGTTGTTGGCGGCCGCGTTTGGGATTGTCCATCCTTAACACCTTTCGTGCCTGGTCGATTGTTTTGGTACGATCCCCGCGCGTGCGGAGTGCAATCCAAGTTTCGGTCGCTGTAACGGCACTACTCGTGGCCCTCGTCGTTGGGCCCAACATCCACGTGCACCAAGGAGAGGGCCCGAACCGAGAAACAGTTGTCCATATACACTTCGGAATCGTAGGACATGTGCACGGCGGGAGTCCCTTGGCACCAGGTCTTTCGTTTAGTGGCGCCAGCGGCGCGGCAGCCTACTTTAATGCGTACAGTTCGATCGAAACGCACGCATTAGCGGTTCCAACCCTTATTCCACAACCAATGCGTCTTTCTGCTCCTGCCTTTAGTGCTGAAGGTACATTTTCGGAACCAGCGGTAAACGCACACGCTCCACCTTTAATAGACTTTGCCTGCCCGCGACCCCCTCCTCTGGCCTTTTCCGCATAGTCTCGTCTCTCCCAAAGACTAGGTACTGACTGTCCGCATTGTTCGGGGCGGAAAAGGCGTTCGCACGATCACAACACTCTGGTGTCTGGTTGTTTCGGAAGTGAAACAAATGAAAAAGCTACTTCTGGTTGGAACTCTGACGGGATTGTTGACGCCCATACCCCTCCGTGCCAACATCTCTGAGACCGTTTTAGTACTCTTAATTAATGAGCAGGGCGAGAAAGAAAAAGGGAGAGATGAACGGGAATTCTCTTGGTTTTGCTTCTTCTGCAAGTTGGGCTGCCACGGAACGGAGCGGAGGCGAGCCTGGCGAGCCGAAGCGGAGTGCAGTGGCAGCCCAAGCGGGCGGCGATCCGGTGCTGACCTAGCGGCCTGATCCCGAAGTGGTCGCCAAACCCAAGCGGCGTACTTACACCGCAGAATATAAACTGGGCACCCTGCAGGAAGCCGAGGCCGCCGCTGCCACACGAGGCGGTATCGGCGCTCTGCTCCGCCGGGAAGGTTTGTACTCGTCGCTGCTGGCCACCTGGCGGCGCGAGCGGGCCAACGGCATCCTGGAGGCGCTGACTCCGCAGAGGCGCGGGCCGAAGTCCAAGCGCCATCCGATGGATGAGGAGAACCAGAAGCTGTGCCTCCAGAACGCACGTTTGACCGAAGATCTGCGTAAGGCGCACATCATCATCGATGTCCAAAAAAAAGTGGCTGCGCTGTTGGGTCATCCGATTCCGGAGCAGGAGCCGGAGGAAGAGTCCTGATGGCTGCCGTCACCGAGTTGGCCACGACTGTTGGTACGCGCGCCGCTTGCCGTGCGCTGTTTGCGTCGCGCGCTTCCTACTACCGGGATCGATGTGCAGCCTTTGTCCCTACAGCGATCGCTTTGCGACCCAGACCAGCGCGTGCCCTGAGTCCGGCAGAACGCGAAACGGTCCTGGCGCATCTGCACGGAGAACGCTTCCAGGATCGCTCCCCAGCCGCTGTGTATGCGACGTTGCTCGATGAAGGCCACTATTACTGCTCGATTCGCAGCATGCATCGCTTCCTGAAACAGGAGGGCGAATCCCGCGAACGACGTGACCAGTTGACTCATCCGCCGTACACGAAGCCGGAACTACTGGCGACGGCTCCCAACCAGCTCTGGAGTTGGGACATCACCAAGCTGCTCGGACCGGCCAAGTGGACCTACTTCTACCTCTACGTGATCCTGGATGTCTTCAGCCGCTACGTCACCGGCTGGATGGTCGCGCACCGCGAGAGTGCGGAGTTGGCCAAGCGACTGATCCGGGAGAGTTGCGCGAAACAAAACATCCAGCCCGGCCAGCTCACGATACATGCCGATCGCGGCACCTCGATGAGTTCCAAGCCGGTAGCTTTCCTGCTGGCCGACTTGGGTGTCACGAAAACCCACAGTCGCCCGCACGTCTCCGACGACAACCCGTATTCGGAAAGCCAGTTTCGCACCCTGAAGTACCGGCCGGAGTTCCCGGACCGCTTCGGGTGCATTCAGGACAGCCGCGCTTTTTCGCAGGGATTTTTCCGCTGGTACAACCAGGAACACCGCCACTCCGGGTTGGGCTTGCTCACCCCGGCCATGGTTCACTACAACCAAACCGCGCTCATCCTCGAACAGCGTCAAGCCGTTCTCGATGCCGCCTATCGCGTCCATCCCGAACGCTTCGTGCGCCAGGCGCCGAAACCACTCTCGGTTCCAACCGAGGTCTGGATCAACAAACCGCTCAACGCAGATGAAAATGCTCACTAAATTCCATGACCAGTGGTCTCAAACTCGTTGACACGCGCCGTACTGGCGAGAGCGCAGAGCAACTTCGATGGCACGTGGAAGGTTGATCTCAGCAAAGCGGTGATGCCCAATGCCAATGAGCCTGATGTTTTCCTCCTGCAAAACGGAAACTACCAATGCAAGACCTGCGTTCCCGCCATTAATGTCAAAGCGGACGGCGAAGATCACAGTGTCACCGGAAATCCATACTACGACACGATCAGTATCAAGGTCTTGGATGATCAGAGCATCGAGAAAGCCCAGAAGAAAAATGGGAAGAGTATCGCAACCTCAAAAATGATGGTCTCTCTCGACGGGAACACGGCCACCTTCGAATTTACCGACAGCAGTAACACAAACGCTGAGCCAGTCATAGGCAAGGAAACCATGACTAGGGTGGCCAAGTCCAAGCACCCGGCTGGAGCAAATGCGATTTCGGGCTCGTGGAGAACCTCTAAGCTGGAGAGTGTCTCCGACAATGGGCTCACGTTCACGTCCAGGGTTGAAGGCGACAGCCTGAACATGACGAGCCCGACCGGGCAATCCTACGCTGCAAAGCTTGATGGCACAGACGCGCCGTATAAAGGCGATCCCGGTATCGATGTCGTTTCAGTGATGCGCTTAGGAAAAGAAAAGACACTTTCGTGGAAACCGATAAACACGGCGGGAAGGCGATCAGGGTCAAGCGCGTCATGGGGTCTCCCGACGACGGTAGCACCATGAATTTGATAGTGACTGACAACCTGCGACGAACCGCCGTCGCGCTCACAGCGAAGAAACAGTAGGTTTGCGGAAACTCGGAGACCCAGTTGATCTGTGGGGGTCGCCCGACGCTGGCCCACTTGCCCTGACTGTGTGCCGGGCTTTCGAAAAGCAGTGATGTTGCCCGTTGCCCAGTTCGGAAGGATGCCGTAAGCGAGAGGAGACTTCGTGAAAACGTCAGTCAAACTTTCCGGACATGGATCTGGCATTTTGGCTTCGTTGTCAGTTTTACTACTGTTTGTGTCAACGCCTTGCCGTGCACAGTCAAGGCTCAGCTTGCAGGAAGCAGTTAACAAAGCGCTCGAATCCCGCGCGTCGCTGAAAGCCGAGGCAGAGCGGGTTTCCATTGCTCAGGGACTTGAGAAGCAATCCGAGCTCATCGCGAATCCGGTATTCCAGTTTGAAAATCAGAATCTTCGGCCTGGGCCAGACCTATACGCGAGACGTGGACACTTATGCGTACCTCACCCAGCCGCTCGACGTGCTCGGAAAACGAAAACAGCGAATCGCGGTAGCTGAAGAAGGAGTTAATCGAACCCAAGCAGGATACGAGCTCACCAAGCGGCAAATCGTGCAGAGCGTAAAACTATCCTATTGGGAAGCTCGCGGAGCGCAAGAGAAGCGGGATTTGTTGAAGGCCACGGTCGAGAACTTCCAGAAGATCATTGATTACCAATCCGCGCAGCTCAGCGTCGGCGCCATTTCGGAACAGGACCTCCTCCGAGTTCAATTGGAGGGCGAACGCTTGAAGATTGCCGCCAATCTGGCGGTCATCGAAGCCACCCGGGCCCGAGTGCAATTGCTCAAGGAGATGGGCCAAACGGATTTCTCCGCGGTGCTGCTCACCGAGCCATTGGACGCCAATCCCTCGGACATCGAACCTATCGATATCGGGCAGGTGCTTACCCAGCGAATCGAAATTAAAGTCGCCACAGCGGCTGTCGAGGAAGCAGCAAGCCAAGTCGCGCCTTCAGGACGTGTCCGCCCGACCTGATTTGAACGTCCTTTATGGCTACAAAAGAACCCAGTTGGTCGATACGACCTGTGGGGTGAATACCGCCACCGCTGGTGTGCAAATTACGCTCCCGTTCACGGACAGAAATCAGGGAAACCGGGCAGCTGCAAGTGCGGAAGTCCGAAGGCAGCAACAATTGCTTGCGGCCACCGAGGCGGATGTGCGCGCGGATTATTTTGGCGCTCTCCAAGAATACCAACTGAGGCGAAGTGAAGTGGTTGAAACTCTTCAGCCGCTTCGCGAGCACGCCAGAACGATTTCTGAAATCGCGCAAGCGGCCTACGCACAAGGGGGCACGGATTTGCTCCGTCTGCTGGACGCGGAACGCGCGCGGCTGGACGCCGAACTCGCCTACGTGCAGGGAATGACTGAATACCAGCAGAGCATTTCCAATCTGCAAGCCGCCGAAGGAGTTGCCCCATGATGAAAAGCGGAGTGATCATACTGCTCATTAGTTCGTCCTTTCTGGCGACCGCCTGCGGCAGCGGCACCTCAAGCGCCCCCGCACCGGAACATGTCGCTCGAACCAACAAGGATGAAATCGTGCTTCCGCCGAGCGAGCAGGCGGGAGGCATCATTCAAACGCAGGCAGTGGCGCTCAGTGAAGAACCGGACATCCTGCGCGTCGCGGGGCCGAATCGCTCTAGCCGATGATCGAACGTGGCGGGTAGGGGTCCTCACCGAGGGCCGAGTGGAAATTGTTTATGCCGGTCTCGGCGATTATGTGCAAAAAGGGCAGGTGCTTGCCCGTATGCACAGCCACGAGTTGCATGATGCCCGCGCGCAATATCAGACTTCGCTATCCGAATTGAATCGTCTTCAAGCCGCGGCGGCGCTCGCTCAAAGAAATTATGATCGCATGCAGACCCTGTTAACACTCAAAGCTGCGTCAATCCAACAGACGGAACAAGCGCGGCAAGATTTATTGAATGCGCAGATTGCACTGCATGACGGCCAGATTGCCGTCAATCGCGATCGCATCCACCTCGAAGACAACCTCGGAGTCCCTGCCGATCTCCCCTCTGACGAGCACGATGAAAACGCGGATCTCATCCCAATCCTTGCTCCCGGAAGCGGCTACATTCTGGATAAGAAGGTCACCCCTGGCACTACGGTCCAGCCTTCGACAGATACGTTTCTCATCGGCGAACTATCGCAGGTCTGGATGCTCGCATCGGTTCGCCAGGAAAACCTTGCGGGTCTGCGCATAGGTCAACCTGCGACGGTGACCCTACCCGGCGTGCCCGGTGAGCGCTTCGCAGGGAAAATCACTAATCTTGGCCAGGAACTGGACCCAACGACCCGCGCTATGAAGGTTCGGATTGTGCTGAATAACCCGCGAAATGAAACTCAAACCGGAAATGCTGGCGAATGCTGAGATTCCGGTCGGCAAAGGCAAGCCGGCGCTGCTCGTGCCCTCGGATGCCATCCAGCAGATCGACGGCCAGGACGTGATTTTTGTGCGAACTGCGGCCGACCGCTTTGCGATTCGTCCTGTGCGGATCGGGGAAACGGCGGAAGGCAAGACCCACGTGTTCGAAGGACTCAAGCCTGGGGAACAGATCGTGGTCCGGGGAAGCTTTGTCTTGAAGTCGCAGCTCCTAAAGTCCTCCATGGAAAGCGAGTAGGAGTAACCATGCTCAATCGCATCATCGACTTCACCCTCGCCTACCGCTGGCTCGTGCTGTTCGGCATTCTCGCTCTGCTGGTTGCGGGCGGCTACGCGCTTTACACCATTCCCGTCGAGGCGTTCCCCGATCTCACGAACAATCAGGTTGTGGTAGTCACCGACGCGCCATCTTTGCCGCCCAGCGAAGTCGAGCAGCTCGTCACCTACCCGATCGAACGAGCCATGCTCGGACTGCCGAACAAACAGGAAGTGCGCTCCCTGTCGAAGCTCGGGCTCTCCATGGTGACGGTTGTCTTCGATGATTCGGTGCCGATGTACTTTGCGCGCCAGCTTGTCAGTGAGCGCCTGGAACAGATCTCTTCACAATTGCCGCAAGGGATTCAACCAGTTCTGGGGCCGCCATCGACAGCTTTCGGCGAGCTTTACCAATACACGCTTTCCGGCCCCATGAGTCCGATGGAACTCAAGGATTTGCAGGAATGGGTGATCAAGACCCAGCTGCGCACGATTCCGGGCGTGAGCGAAATCAACACATGGGGCGGCCAGACAAAACAGTTTCAGGTCATCGTCGATCCCGCGCTGCTCGAACAGTACGGTCTGACCTTACACGACGTGGCTACGCGCATCGAGGACAACAATACCAATTTTGGCGGCGGGTACATCGAGCACGCTTCCGAGCAGTACACGATTCGCGGTGCGGGACGGGCCGTTAACACGATCGACTTGACTTCGGGAATATTGTGCTGACGGCCAAAGGCGGCACACCCGTGCTGATCCGGGACGTGGCCGAAGTGCAGGATCGGAGCCGCGCCTGCGCAGGGCGCGACTCTACGCAATGGCGAGACCGTGTCGGGCATGGTGATCATGCTCAAGGGCGAGAACGGCAAACGGCTCATTGAGAGAGTTAAAGAGAAAATCGCCGCGCTTCGCCTTCCGCCGGGCGTCAAGATCGTTCCGTTTTACGATCAATCGACCGTCATCGATGGAACGATTCACACCGTCGAGAAGAACCTTTTGGAAGGTTTCGTTCTCGTCACCGTCGTGCTTCTGCTATTTCTCGGCAACATCCGCGCCGCGATAATTACCGCCTCGATCATCCCGTTTTCCATGCTGATCAGCTTTCTCGGCATGCGGCTGTTCGGCATCAGCGCCAACCTGATGAGTCTGGGAGCCATCGATTTCGGCATGATCGTCGATGGCGCGGTAGTGATGATGGAGAATTCCGTCCACCGCCTGGAGGAAAATGCATGGGCAGGAGTCCACTCTGGAATCAGTGCGATATGCCGCGCACGAAGTGGCGCGGCCCATGACCTTTGCGGTAGCCATTATTATCGCGGTGTATCTGCCAATCCTCTTCTTGCAGGGGCTTGAAGGACGCATGTTCCGTCCGATGGCAATCACTGTGTGTGCGGCCTTGTTTGGCTCACTCCTTCTGGCTCTGACGATGATTCCCATGCTGGCATCTTTCAGCTTTCACAAAGGTGTATCGCCAAGCATTGCGCGAGGAGGGAAGAGCAACATTGGATGGAGAGGCTCAATACGCGGTTACTCTCGTCTGCTGGAGTGGTTGATCGACCATCGCTCCCTCACGGTGGGATCGGCTGTTATCGCCTTGGCTATTGCGCTTGGTTCTCTGTTTTTCATCGGCACGGAGTTCATGCCGCGGCTCGATGAAGGATCGATTCTGGTCGAAACGCGCAAGCTGCCGGGCGTTTCGCTGACCGATTCGATAGAGATCAGCAAGAGGATCGAACAACGGCTGCGCGCCTTCCCGGAAATCGCAGACGTAGTAATCAAGATCGGCCGCCCAGACTTTGCGACCGAGGCCATGGGGATCAACGAAGGCGATACCTACCTCCAGCTGCGTCCAATGAACACGTGGAAGCGATTTCACACGAAAGAAGACCTGATTGCTGCGCTGGATAAGGAATTGGCGACAATCCCTGGCATCGCCTATGACTTTACCCAGCCCATGGCCATGCGAATCGACGAGACCGTTTCGGGGGTCAAGGCTGATCTGGCTATCAAGATTTTTGGCGATGACTTTCGCACCCTTGACACCCTAGGGCAACAGGTGCTGCGCTCGATTTCGACGGTCCGGGGAGCTGCAGACGCGCAAATTGAAGTTACTTCCGGGGTTGCCGAGCTTTCGGTCCGTACGGACCGCGCCGCGCTTGCTCGTTATGGACTGAACGTCTCTGACGTGGAAGAAGCTGTTGCCTCCGGCGCGTCTGGGAACATCGTCTCCGAAGTGATCGACGGCCAGAAACGATACACGGTAGCCATCCGTTTGCCGGAGCGCTACCGGACAGACCCCGATGCCATGCGAAGTATTCTCTTGCGCGCGCCGGGCGGCGAACAGGTCGCGCTCGACCGGGTCGCCCAGATCGAAGTAACACGAGGGCCTGAAAAAATCGAACGGGAGGAGGGACAGCGGCGAATCGTCGTCATGTCGAACGTCCGTGGTCGCGACCTCGGAAGTTTCGTCGCCGAAGTCCGCTCCAAGCTCGAACACGACATCGCCTTGCCTCCCGGCTATTTCATTGAATATGGAGGGCAGTTTGAAAATCAACAGCGGGCCACTCGCCGTCTCATGCTCATCGTTCCGGTCGCAATTGCCGTGATTTTCATTCTTCTTTACCTGAGCTTCAGCTCGGTTAAACAGGCGCTCTTGATCATTGCGAATATACCGTTTGCATTGGTCGGCGGCATCGCTGCGCTCTGGATTCGCGGAATGAACCTGAACCTTTCGGCTTCGATCGGTTTCATCGCTCTCTTCGGCGTCGCCATGCTGAACGGAGTTGTTCTTGTCAGCTCGATTGATCAGTTGCGCGGTGCCGGAGAGACTCCGCGCCGAGCTGTACTGGCTCGGCTCCAGGCGAAGACTGCGCCCAGTTCTCATGACCGCATGTGTCGCAAGCTTCGGCTTCATTCCAATGGCGTTGTCGACTTCCACGGGCGCTGAGGTACAGCGGCCCCTTGCTTCAGTCGTCATCGGTGGCCTTTTCAGCTCCACCGCCTTGACCCTTTGTTTATTGCCCGTGCTATACGAATGGGCGCTTGGAAAAGCTGCTCAACTGCAGCGGACCACGTCCAGTTCAGACGACGCTCTAGTGTCACCGAAAGCGTAGGACCGCTTAGAAGCAGGCAAGCGAGCATTTTAGCGACGAGTACAAAAATTCAGTTTGAGGGCAGACGCATGTGGATTGTTCGGATTGCGCTGACGCGGCCTTACACGTTCATCGTGGCCGCCCTGGTCATTTTGCTGCTGTCTCCGATCGTCCTGCAGCGTACGCCCACCGACATTTTTCCTGATATCGATATCCCGGTTGTCGGCGTCTCATGGAGCTACGCCGGATTGCCCCCTCAACAAATGGAGGACCGGGTCGTCACAGGTTTCGAGCGCTTTATGAGCAAGGTCGTGGACAACATCGAGCACGTCGAATCTCAGACGGTGGCGGGCCGGTCCGTTACCAAGGTGTTCTTCCAGCCGGGGACCGATGTCCACGTCGCACTCACACAGATCACCGCGGCGTCGCAGTCTATTATTAAACTTATGCCGCCCGGCATCTCCCCTCCAATCATCGTCACCTACTCAGCGTCGGCCGTGCCAGTCCTTCAGCTTGGCATGAGCGGACAGGGGCTCTCCGAACAGCAGTTATTCGATTTTTCGGTTAATACGGTCGGTATTCAGTTGGCAACGGTCCCGGGCGCCGCGGTCCCCTTTCCCTTCGGCGGGAAACCGCGCCAGGTGTCCGTGAACATTGACATCCCAGCATTGCAGGCAAAGGGACTGTCGCCTGTGGATGTTATTAATGCCATCAGCACGCAAAATCTGGTTCTACCCTCGGGTTCCATCAAGATGGGTCCAACCGAGTACAACGTCGAGATGAACGGCTCGACGAACACGATTTCGGCGCTGAACAACTTGCCGATCCGGACCAACAACGGCGCGACCATTTATGTTCGAGACGTCGCTTATGTTAGCGACGGCTTTTCACCGCAGATCAATATCGCGCGCATGGACGGACAGCGTGGCGTTCTGATAGCAGTCTATAAAATTGGGGGCGCTTCTACGCTCGATGTAGTCTCGAAGGTTTATGCGAAGTTACCGCATGTTGCTTCTCTCCTGCCCCCTCAGCTGAAGATCACGCCAATATTCGACCAATCGGTCTTCGTTCGGGCTGCCGTACAGGGCGTGGTCCGCGAGGCGCTGGTTGCCGCCTGTTTGACCGCACTCATGATTTTGCTGTTTCTGGGGAGCTGGAGAAGCACGCTGATCATCGCCATCTCGATTCCGCTTTCAATTCTCGTCTCGATCTTCGCGCTGAGCGCACTCCACGAGACAATCAATCTAATGACCCTGGGCGGTCTGGCTCTCGCGGTCGGTATCCTGGTGGACGACGCGACCGTAGAGATTGAAAACATCAACCGCAATCTCGCGCAGGGGAAAGAAACCACTCAGGCGATTTTGGAGGGAGCGCAGCAAATTGCCGTTCCGGCGTTCGTGTCGACCCTTTCGATTTGCATTGTTTTCGTCCCCATGTTTTTCCTCACGGGAGTCGCGAAGTTTCTGTTCGTTCCGTTGGCGGAGGCGGTTGTCTTCGCCGTGTTGGCGTCTTACCTCTTGTCGCGAACTCTAGTGCCGACCATGGCCATGTATCTGCTCAAGGGACAGCATGGCGAAGAGCATGCCACCGGGAACGATATTTTCTCGCGCGTGCAGCGCGCATTTACGCACGGATTCGATCGCATGCGCGGCGGGTATCACGATTCGCTGGCCTTCTGTCTGGAGCGTGCGTTGCTTTTTGTGCTTTTGTTTCTCGCGTTTTGTGCGGCTTCCATGTTCCTGATTCCGTCGCTGGGCCGTGACTTCTTTCCAAGCGTGGACGCCGGCCTAATTCGGCTGCACATGCGGGCTCGCGCGGGCCAGCGAGTGGAACAGACGGCCCGTGAAACAGATCAGGTGGATCGTGTGATCCGACGTTTGATTCCTCCGGGGGACCTCGGCAACATTCTCGACAACATTGGACTGTTTAACCTGACCTATGCACGGATTTTGGGGGGAGGCTGAAGGTCTGAGGAGGGAGACATTTGGGGACCCTGAGAATCCTGGTGTAAAACCAGTGAGGCTGCGAAGTGAGCGCTTCACGGCCCAATTCTCAGGAGGTCACCCAAATGGTGATAAGCGCTAAGGAGCGTAGCGCGAAGAAGCCCGCCGAACAAGGGTTCGCAGAGGATATCCCCAAGCCTATAAAAATCAACGGATCCACACATTTTGATTTCGAGGGGAAGAATTTGACGGCCTACGGTGGCCTGTTGCCGGTGGCGACGATGCTGGAGAAGCTCAAGTTTCAGCAACTGGTCGAGCAGACCCTCACTGTGAAGCGCGTAACCCGGGCGATGCCCATGTATCAATTCGTGCTGGGCATGGTGCTGGCTCTGTACGTTGGATTTTCTCGGTTGAACCATCTGCGATTTCTGGCCCGCGAGCCGATGTTGATGGGGATCTTAAAGGTGCTGGAGTTGCCACCGCAGTGTACGTTCTGGCGTTTCTTGGCCTCGCTCCATTTGCATGTCGCGCAGCAGTTGCTCGAAGTGCAGCGACAGATGCGGCAGAGAGCATGGGAAGCCGCCAATGTCCGGCTGACTTCGGTGACTTTCGACACGGATACGACCGTACACACGGTATACGGGAAACAGATGGGAGCACGAAAGGGCTACAACCCGAAGAACAAGGGCAAGAAAAGTTTTCAACCCATTCTGACTTTTCTGGCGGAAACCAGAGAGTTCGTAGGCGGAGAATTGCACAACGGAGATCGTCCCACCGGGATGCAGATCGCCAAGCATTTGGAATATGTGATGACGACTGTGCCGAACGGCGTGAAGGTGATTTACGGGCGAGCCGACTGTGGTTTTTATTGCTGGGAAGCGATTCAGGTCTACCAGAAATACGGCTGCCAGTTCATCGTGGTGGCGCAAAAAACACCGCGATTATTGGAAGAGCTGAAATGGGCGCACTGGAAGCGGTCGCCGCGCACCGATGCCGACCAGCAGTGCGAGTTTTGGTATCAGCCGCAAGGTTGGGGCCGCGCGTATCGGTTCATCGCCCTGCGCTACGAGAAGAAGCCAGAACCTAAAAAGAAGGAAGAACCAGAGCAATACCAGTTGTTCGAGACCTCGGAGTACACCTATCGGGTCTTTGTGACCAGCATGGATGGCCCGATCGACGTGCTGGTATGGTTTTACCGTCAGCGGGCCACCGCGGAGAACCTGATCAAGGAAGCCAACAACGATGCCGGGTTAGCTGCGCATCCCTCCCAGCGCTGGGCCATGAACTGCGTTCACTTTCAACTGGCCATGCTGGCCTACAACCTGAACTGTTGGTTGTTGCTGTTCAACCGGGAAAAGACAGCGGACGCAGCCGAGATGAAACATACGCGACTGTCGACGGCGCGACTACGTTTTCTATTTCTGGCGGCTAAAATCTGGTGCCATGCCGGACGAGTGGGCGTCAGCTACAGCGATCATTACGAGGAGAAAGGAATCTTTCAACGGCTGATGGATCGCTTGCGGTCCATCACCGATGGCGTCAACGGATTCGCACCTGTCGTACCCACAGCTCTCCGTTGCTGATGGACCATCGTGCATAGTTTTCTATGCACGCCAAACGAAGCATCTCTAACAACTTACACCATCGGGAGAACGCAGACAGAGACCATCAAGCGGAAACTCAAAAAAGATCGTGACAGCCAAAACTCACTGCGCAGCCACTGAGGTCAAATTGCGTGCATAACTTGGGTTTAACAGCACGATCGACATGATCTACAGCAACTCCGGGGTCATCGGCGAGTCCGACGCCGAAATCCTTATCAGTCTGAAGCCCGGACGCAAGCGGCCAACCAGATACTACGTCGACCAGTTGCGCGAACATCTGGCCGAGGAATTCCCCGGAACGCAATTCTTTTTCCAGCCCGCGGACATGATCAGCCAAATCTTGAACTTTGGCGTACCCGCCCCAATCGACATCCAGCTCACCGGACCAAACGAAAAAATCAATTATCAACTGGCGCAAAATATAACAAAACGCCTCCAGTTCATTCCTGGAGCCGTGGATGTTCATGTGCACCAGTTGCGCTCATCTCCGACGTTGTTCCTGGACGTCGACCGTTCGCAGGCGCAGTCAGTCGGGCTGAGCCAGCAAGACGTCGCCAACAGCGTTTTGCTTTCACTGAGTTCGAGCTTTCAGATCAATCCCTCGTTCTGGGTCAACCCGGCCAATGGCACAGAATATGATGTAACGGTGCAGGTGCCGCAGTATAAGATCGATTCCCTGCAGGCGCTCAACAACATTCCCGTCTCATCTGTATCAACGAAAACTCCGCAAGTCTTGGGAAATCTGGCGGCACTGGACCTGAACGTCGAGCCTGCCGTGGTCTCGCACTATGACGCCCAGCCGATGATCAATGTGTACGCCTCTGTCGAAGGCCGCGATTTAGGCGGCGTAGTCGCGGACATCGAAAACGTGCTAAACGAATTTCGGAGCAAACTTCCACGCGGTTCGCTTCTTGAACTGCGTGGGCAAGTGGCGACAATGGCCTCGTCGTTCGCGGGCCTCACCGCCGGTGTGGGCGTCGCGGTTATCCTCGTCTATCTCCTGATCGTCGTGAATTTTCAATCCTGGCTTGATCCCTTCATCATCATTACGGCGCTGCCGGGTGCCCTGGCCGGGATCGTTTGGATGCTCTTGCTCACGCATACCACACTGAGCGTGCCGTCCTTGACCGGAATGATCATGTGCATGGGAGTGGCTACGGCCAATAGCATCCTGATGGTTTCGTTCGCGCGCGAGCGTTTGAGCGAGGGACGGAGTTCGGCCGAGGCGGCACTTCAAGCCGGCTTTGTCCGCCTGCGTCCCGTCTTGATGACCGCCCTGGCAATGATCATTGGCATGCTGCCACTGTCGCTCGGTCTCGGAGAGGGCGGCGATCAGAACGCTCCGCTGGGCCGTTCCGTGATCGGCGGGCTGATCGTCGCCACATTTGCCACTTTGTATTTCGTGCCGTGTGTATTTTCCCTGGTTCACAAGCGGCATCCAGGCGGCCAGCGCACCCCGCAGCAGGGCTCAGCCCTTCCCAATGGAGGCATGAATTCCGTGGCCAAATCGGAAATATCCCAAAATGTAGCCGAGCAGCAAGACGCTTCAAGACTTACCGACAACCGGGGACGTTCAGGCCGAGGGCCGGGCGCGCTGCTTCGATGGTCACTTATTTTGTTCTTGATTTTTCTGGTTGCTGGAATCTACGCCTTCTCCCAACGCGTGACCGAACATAAAGCTCTCGCGCAGCGAACGGAACAAATGGCTGTCCCACACGTCTCAGTGATTCACGCCACGCCCATCGATGCCGACTCCGAAATGGTGCTCCCGGGGACCCTCAAACCTTATATCGAGTCCCCCATTTACGCGCGAACCAACGGCTATCTAGTGAAGTGGTACAAAGACATTGGCAGCCGCGTTGAGAAGGGCGAAATACTGGCCGAGATCGATACGCCTGAAATCGACCAGCAACTTGCCCAAGCACGCGCGGATCTGGTAACGGCGAAGGCGAATCTAAGCTTGTCTAATTTAACGGCTGCGCGCTACCAGGAGTTGATCAAATCAGATTCCGTTTCGCGGCAGGATCTCGACAACGCCAACGGCGACCTAGCCGCTAGAACAGCCATGGCTGAATCGGCTGAAGCCAACGTCAAGCGGCTCGATGAAATGGAATCTTTCAAGCGCGTGTATGCTCCATTTATCGGAATTATCACGCAGCGGAACGTCGACCCCGGAACGTTGATCAATTCCGGCAACGGCGGAACAGCGACAAAAGAAATGTTCGATCTTGCTCAGATTGATCCAATACGCGTGTACGTAGCGGTGCCGCAGGCCTACTCTCCCTCGATCCACCCCGGATTGAAGGTCTGCCTGTCTCTGCGGGAACTCAGGCAGCGCAGCTTCTGCGGCCAAGTCGTACGAACCGCGAACTCGATTGACCCCAACACGCGAACTCTCCTAACCGAAGTTGATGTCCCGAACGCTTCGGGGGCCCTCTTGCCCGGGGCATACGCGGAGGTGCATTTCGACATCAAAGTAACCGGCCAACTCCTTTCTCTTCCGATTAACGCACTCCTCTTTCGCCCAGATGGGCCCATGGCCGCGGTAGTTGGGCCCGACAGCCGAACCAGCTTGAAGAAAATCACGATTGGCAGGGACTTCGGAAATTCCGTGGAAGTGCTACAAGGAATTGATGTGGCGGACCGCGTTGTGATCAATCCACCGGATGCCCAGGAACAAAACGAGTTGGTAGTGGTTGCTGCTCAAAAGGTCTCAGGAAACTAAAGTTCCCAAGGTTCTCCACGTGAGCAAGCGTCGGGTTGTAATTGATTATAATAATCCTCCGGCATGGCACTGGTTTTTAGAGCGGCAAAATTATCCTTGACAATCGAAGGAACAAGCATTCAGTATCCGTGAGCGCCCATAGCGCCTATCAGATGATCCGACTGGGTATGAATACCGCCTGGAATCGATTCGCTCGACAAGCTTTAATCGTGCTTGCGACGCTATGTTTTCTGGCGGTTTCAACGCTTGCGCTGGCTCATGGTCATACCGACGCCAAATCGGCTGATGAGTCCCACTGCCCGCTCTGCATGGCCGTCCACAGCTCAACGCATGTTGTCGCCGTACCCAATATCACTTTGTCTTTTACGGCAATTGAGACCCCTTTCCTCGTTGCTCCGAAGAGTTTGTGGGTAGCCTTCACTTCGCCTGCTCTGAATCAAGACCGCGCTCCTCCCTCGCACTGATCGATCCGCGCACGCGAGTCAATCGACAAGCTAACAAGCTGGCCATTCGGCCGAATCTTTCGGTCTGAATCGGCCTTTAGTCACCGAACCCGCAAAAGGAAGGATCGTCTCATGGGAACCATTTCGACTTCACCAATGCCGTCTGATCGCGGCAGCGAATTGGCTACGGTTGAAATCCCTGATCGGCCATCTCTACCGTCAGGTGCGAACCCCGACCCGTACCGCGTCGTCCTGTTTGCCCTACTCTTGCTGGCGGTGGCCGGTCTGGTCGTCGCTTTCGTTGGCGGCTATATGCTCATGAACCCAGTGCTAATGGACACTGCGGTGGCACTGGGACTCGCAACCGGCATCCTTATCGGCACCGTCGTAGCGCAGACCGTTCGCGCAAGGCCGCCAAGAAGAGTGAAGGAAGTTTCAAGCCCTAGACCTCCTGCCGACTCCGAAGAGGTTGCGACTCCAGGGGACTCGCCGAGATACGATCCCGCGAAGGTGAGCCCACGACTGACGGCGGCTCGCGCATGGGTCTTGAAACGCATCCGGAAGCTTGACCTGATTGAGACTATTAAGATGGGCGTGGCAAGCGCTGGTGTCGCTGGCCTGCTTTTCATCATACAGCCCACACTTCCGGAACTACCGCCGCCTCCCATCGTTGCAGCGATCGCCGCAGCTGTTTGCCTCGGAGCGGCCGGACTGGCCGCGATGGGAGCACGTTATTTCGCACGCGTTGACGCCGATCGCCTTCCTGAAGCCCCTTGGCTGTGTCGGGGCGCGCGCGTCATCGCTTGGATCTTTGTGTCGGGCGCGGTTTCGATAGGCGTGGAGTGGGCGAAGCAGAATGTAATTCTTGAAGTGTTGCATTTTCTGGTCTTGGCGGTAAATGCCGCAGTTTGTTATGGCCTCCTCAGGGGAAGGGTTGCGAGACTGGACGGCTATGTCGTATTTCCTGGGGATCTAGGAATTCTGTCAACTCTTGGGAGCAGGCCGAATATTCTGGGAAGCATCCTCGATTCAGCGGAGCGGAAACTCGGTATCGATCTACGTTCCACCTGGGCTCTCGCCGTTGTGCGTCAGGCTCTGGAACCTCTCATTATTTGTTTGTTCCTGTTGGGCTGGCTTTCTACATCGTTCACGATAGTCGGTGTGGACGAGCAGGGTCTGATTGAGCGCTTGGGTGTTCCGGTCGGGGGACAACCCCTTCAGCCGGGCCTTCACCTGCACTGGCCGTGGCCTGTGGATCAAGTCTTTCGCATTCCCGTGTTACGCGTGCAGGCAATGCCAGTTGGCCATCCAGAAGAGGCAGAAGAAGGAGGCGGACCCGAAAATGTGCTGTGGGCAGTGGAACATGCCCCCAACGAATACACGCTGGTCTTGGGCAATGGCCGGGACCTCGTCACCATAGACGCGGACGTGCAGTATCGCATTACCGATGCGAGAGCTTGGCTCTACAACTCGCAAAATCCCGCCGTCGCGCTTAGAGCTATCGCCTATCGCGCGGTGATGAGAAACACCGTAGATCGCACGCTTACTGATGCCCTATCGGAGAACAAGGTGGCGATGACCTCGCAGATACGCGACATGATCCAGAGGGGCGCCGATGCCATGGGCTTAGGCGTCCAGATCCTATCATTCACCTTTGGTGGAATGCATCCGCCTGTTCCTGTGGCTCCTGACTATGAGGCCGTTGTCTCCGCGGAGATCGGGAAGGTCACAAGTGTTGTGGAGGCCCAAGTTTACCGCAATGAAAAGGTGCCGAGCGCAGAATCCACCGCCTTGATGAATGAAAACATGGCGCAAGCGAAGGGCGCGACTGACCTCGCTTTGGCGGCAGGTCAGGCTTGGAGTTTTCGCGCTCTCGAATCGCAATATCGGGCATCGCCTGGAGAATACTTTTTTCGCCGACGCCTCGAGACCCTTGAGCAAGGCCTCGCCGACAAGAGATTCACCGTGATTGATTCCCGCTTTCAGCGCGATGGAGGTGAACTTTGGTTGACGCAATGAGAACGCAACGATGGTTGCGCGCGGTCGTCGGTACGCTAGCGCTCGCGGCCATTTTCTTTAGTGCAACCGCAGTGGTGGTGAAAGAGGGACAGGCGGTACTAATTACGCGTTTCGGACGTCCCCTACGGGCGGCCACCCAGGCAGGCTTGCATTGGAAACTCCCTTGGCCGATCGACGCGGAGATATCGCTCGACATGCGTCGACGCGTGTATGAGACAGGTCTGACGGAGATGCTCACGCGAGACAAGAAGAACATCATCGCACGGACTTTCGTGGTCTGGCGGATCGGAGACCCACTCACTTTCACACAAGCCATAGGTAACGAGGGCGCTGCCGAAGGCAAGCTTGACGGCCTGATGACCAACGCGGCCATCGGGACATTGGGCGGACATGACTTGTCAGCGTTGGTATCGACGAATCCCAGCGACCTGCAAGTGGATCAGATCGAATCCGAGTTGCTGGCATCGACGGAGCCGATGGCGCTGCGGAACTACGGAGTTGCTATCGAGCAGATTCGACTCGAGCGGCTTGCGCTTCCCGAGGAGAATGTCACGGCAGTGTTCCAGCAAATGCGAGCCGAGCGGCGTCAATTCGCCGCCAAGTTCGACGCCGAGGGTCAACGCGATGCCAGCCGCATTCGCTCGGAAGCTGACCTCGAAGCCGCCCGCATCCGCGCCAAAAGCGCCGAAGAGCAGGCACGTATCCTCGGCGAGTCAGCGGCGCAGGTTGCAAAGGTCTACGCCGACGCACACCGGATCGATCCGGAACTCTACCGTTTCACGCGCTCGCTTGATTCGCTCGACAAACTCGTTACCGGCAACACGTCGCTAATTCTGAGAACGGACTCCGAGCCCTTTTCGCTTCTGCAAAACAAGGAAGGCAAATGAGAAAGCGGAAATCTCCGTCCGAGGTCGGTCAGTTCGTCGCGCCCCTTTCCCGCCTCCTCGATGGAGCGTGGCAACGGATGCATTGGTGGGTCGGCATCATGGCGGTTCTTTACCTTCTGTCGGGGATAACCGTCGTAAGGTCCGATGAAGTGGCGGTCATCCTGCGTTGGGGACACCTCGTCGGGGACGTGCCCGCACTGCAGGAACACGGACCCGGCTTGTTGTTCGCATTTCCGCGGCCCGTGGACGAAGTCGTGCGTGTACAGATTAAACGTGTTTGGGAGGTTCCAGTCTCCACCCTTGCCGCAGGCTCATACTCGGCGCCGACCAGCGAGACTCCCAAAGGGGGACCGGTGCCTGAGGGCGAAGATGAAGATGACGAAGCCGGGGCGACCCCAGTCAGTATAGAAACCCTCGATCCGCTAACGCAAGGCTACGCGCTCACTGGTGACGAGAACATCGTCCATGTGGACATGGTCGCCCGCTACAGGGTGCGCGACCCCGCCGAGTGGGCCTTTTACGGGCCCAAATCTGAGGATGTGCTCCGCGTCGAGGTATCGGCGGCGATGGTTCGTTCGCTCGGCGAGATGGGCGTTGATCGCGTGCTCTCGGATGGCCGTAAAGATCTAATTGCCACCGCCGCGCGTCGTGCACAAGCCGGACTGGATGCTTCTCATTCGGGTTTGGAATTATCGTCGCTGGAGCTTACGCGACTGAGTCCACCGTATGCCTTAGCAGATGATTTTGATGCTGTGCAAAGTTCTTTCATCGGAGCAGAGACTAGTAAGAAAGATGCTCAGGCCTACGCCGAAAGCGTCATCCCTACCGCCCAGTCCGCTGCCGATGCCATGCTCCAGGCTGCTCGCGGTACTGCTTCGTACGATCTGGCTACCGCTAAAGGCGATTCGGAGGCCTTTCGGGCTCTGGATCGGGAATATCGCGCCAATCCTGGAGTGGTCCGCGAGCGCCTTTATCGGGATGCCGTCGACCAGGCGCTCAAGAATGCCAGCAAGGTTCGATGGGTGCCGCCCCCGGTGGGAGGAAGCTACCACGGCATGCGCATCACCATTGGCCCGTCGGGTGGCGGACCTTGAGCCGTTGGTGAGTAATGCCAGGAAGGGAGTCCGTGAGTAATGAGCGATTTCGCACTCGATGTAACCCTACCGAACAATGAAGGTCTACCGGCGAGCCTCGCTCCTGATGAGCGCCGCCGCATCACCACGAGGCTTGGGGCGGGACTCGTGGGTATGGGGCTCCTTGCGCTGGGGACGCTTTTGGCGCGCCTGATGCCCGCCCAGTGGCAAGTGGGAGAACTTTGCCGAGGTTTGGCGGCAGCCGTCGTGGGTGTACCGACGCTCATATCGGGCCTTCGCGGCATCGTTACCGGAGACACGCGCCGAGCCACTGACCAGCTCGTGGCTATCGCGATACTCGCGGCAGCTGCGAGTGGGGCTTTCGCTACCGCTACTTTAATTCCGCTGTTCCTGGAATTGGGCCGCATATTTGAAGAGAGAAGTTCTCTCGGTGCGCGGGCCGCCATCGACGGAATCCGCGCTCTTGCTGCGCGCCAAGCCGTTAGGTGGCGTAACGGTACGGAGGAGCGCGTCGATCCGAACAGTCTCGTGCCGGGCGACGAAATCCTCGTCCGGCCCGGGGAGCGAATAGCGGTGGATGGAACCGTCATTGAAGGGCGCGCCGCAGTGGATCAATCCGCTATCACGGGAGAGGCCCTGCATGAGGATGTGGGCCCCGGGAGTCCCGTTTTTGCCGGGACTGTGGCCATTGACGGACTGCTCAAGATTCGCGTGCGCGGGGCGGGTGCCGACACCGTTCTCGGAAGAGTAGTGCAACTCCTTGCCGACGTGGAGCGGACTTCGGTTCCTTTGCTGCGGTTGTTTGAGCGTCGCGCAGGCGTTTGGCTGCCGCTGGTGCTCACCGTAGCGGCAACCACCCTTTTCTTCACCAATGAACTTTCGCGCGCCATTGCGGTTCTCGTCGTGGCAACTCCGACAGCGCTTGTGGTGGCTGGTCCAGCTGCGGTGGTGGCCGCAATGACCGTGGCGACCCGGCTCCGCATCCTCATTAAAAGCGCGGATTTCCTTGAGCGCGCTTCTGATGTTGACACGTTGATTCTCGACAAGACCGGGACCGTGACGGTCGGTGCGCCTGCTGTTACTCATATCCAGCCCGCAAAGGGCGAATCTGTGGAGAGGCTGCTCGCCGTGGCGGCGACATGCGGATTTGGTTCCTTGCATCCTGTTTCTCGCGCCGTTGTGGCTGAAGCTCTGGCCCGCGGAATCGTCAGTATGCCCCCGAAAGAGATCCATGAAAAGCCTGGGCTCGGCGTGGTCGCGCTGGTTGATGGTCAGCAAGCGGTTCTGGGCCGCAGAGCCCTGCTCGAAGACCTAGGCATTCCTGTCAGATCGGAAGCCGACGAGGATATATCACAGGTCTGGGTAGCCTTCGGCGGGCGCTGCCTTGGTCGCTTTATGCTTCGAGACAAACCCCGCGCCGAGGCACGTGAGGCGCTTGCCGCAATGAGGGCGCTGGGAATTGATCGGCTTGTGCTGCTTACTGGTGACCGAGCGGCGGCGGCGCAGGAGGTAGGCAAGGCGCTTGGAATGGACGAAGTCGTTGCCGAAGTTCTACCTGCCCAAAAACTTGACATGGTTCGGGCGGAGCAGGCGGCGGGGCACACCGTCATGATGGTCGGCGATGGAGTGAACGACGCGCCAGCCCTTGGCGGCGCTGATGTAGGAGTGGCCATCGGCGCCGAGCTGAACGAAGTTGCTCTCGGAGGCGCTGACGTTGCCCTTCTCGGGACAGATTTGGGACGACTTCCAAAGCTCATTGGCCTGTCTGACACAACCCGCCGCATCATCGGCCAAAACGTTTGGCTCGCGTTTGGGCTTTCGGTGGTGCTCATTGCGCTGGCCGCACGGGGAATCCTGGATCCGCTGACGGGAGCACTGGCTCAAAGTTTGGCCGTGTTCGCGGTGGTTGCCAACAGCGCTCGAATATTGCGCTTCGCGAACCAAGACGAGGCGGTTCGGCCTGTGACCCGCCCGAGAGCTCCCGAGCCGATCGCGGACAATGGAGTCAATGCGGTGACTGCCTCGGAAATCAAAACTTGATGTCGCACAGCCCGGTTTGTGGGCAGGAAGGTGGAGGTTTTGTTGCGCTGACTTTAATGATCCACGAAGGATAGAGACACGAATGGAACACGCAAAAACACCGGAAGTTCTGGATCGGGCGGGGACGACGGCCTCGATTGCTTGTGCGGTGCATTGCACCGCTCTGCCGTTAATCCTGATGGCTTTGCCTGCGCTGGTGCTGGCGTGGCTCGACTCCGCATGGGTTGACTGGACCATGATTTTGATCGCCGCGGTTGTTGCTATTCAGGCGCACCGAGGCGGTATCGCGCTACATAAGAGATGCCGGCCCGTGGGTGTCACAGTAGCGGGCATCCTCGCCATTATGACTGGAATTTGCCTGCTGAAAGGTTCTGCCACAACGCACTGTCTGCGGGCCTCTGGGCCACGATGGTTGCGGGTTGACATTGGTTGAATCGGCGTCTTTGTCGAAGTTGTACAACATGTTGTGGCCACGATGCGGCGAAGGAGTGAAGACTAATTGCCGATGGCTGGAGGTATTCAGTTGTCTTCGACGTTCAAGGTTTTAGCGGCCACTCTCATCACAGTGTCTTTGCTGTTCGCGCAGGAGAAGCCGGTGGGCGACACCAACATTACTCGCGCGACGCTCAACAACGGATTACGATTAATCATCGTCCGCGATCCGCTTGCTCCGGTTGTTACCGTGGAACAGAACTACGTGGTCGGAGCCAACGAAACTCCCGACGGATTCCCGGGTATGGCGCATGCGCAGGAGCACATGACGTTTCGAGGTTGTTCCTCGCTGTCCGCCGACCAGATTTCCGCGATATTTGCCCAGCTGGGGGGATTCGGCAACGCCGACACGCAGCAAAACATCACTCAATACTTTTCCACCATTCCGGCCGCGGATCTCGACATCGCTTTGCGAGTCGATGCGGATTGCATGCGGGACATTCAGGATGCACAGAGCGACTGGGCCCAGGAGAAGCCCGCCATCGAACAGGAAGTTGCTCGCGATTTGTCGAATCCCACTTACAAATTCACCACGCGTTTGAATGAAGACATGTTCTCCGGAACTGTCTACAGCCATGACGCACTTGGCACGAAGGACTCTTTCGACGCGACGACCGGGGATATGCTGAAGGACTTTTACAAGAAGTGGTATGCCCCCAACAACGCGGTACTGGTGATTGCCGGCGATGTGGATCCGAGCGCGGCATTGGCGAAGGTCAAGGAATACTACGGGAGCATACCCGGGAAGTCGCTGCCAACTCGGCCCGCGATCAACCTGCAACCCGTAAAGCCGGAATCATTCACGTTGGATAGCAATCTGCCCTATCTGCTGGCGTTTGTCGCTTTCCGGATGCCTGGGACCGATAGTCCGGATTTCGCGGCGGCGCAAATTTTGGGCGACGTTCTATCAAGCCAGCGGGGCAATTTATATGCGCTCGTGCCCCAAGGGAAAGCGCTGGAGACCGAATTCGGCTTTGCGGAAGCATATGCGAAGGCTAGCGTTGCGTATTCGGCTGCTGTTTTACCTGCGGACGGAAACGCCGCGCCCGTTATGGCGGAGATGCGCAAGATTCTCGCGGATTACGCGGCAAATGGTGTGCCGCCGGAGCTGGTGGAAGCTGCGAAGCGCCGAGAGATCGCTGGCGAAGAATTTCGCCGAAACTCCATTCCCGGCTTGGCAGCGGAGTGGTCGGACGCTCTGGCTGCGGAGGGGCGCAACTCCCCTGACGACGATGTCGAGGCCATGAAACGCGTTACGGCGGCGGATGTGAATCGGGTTGCGAAACAATTCCTTGTCGAGCAAAACTCGATCTCGGCGGAATTGAAGCCGGCTCCATCCGGCGAGGCCGTGGCTTCCAAGGGATTCGGGGGCGGCGAACAATTGACGTCCGCACCTTCGAAGCCGGTTGACTTGCCCTCGTGGGCCGGCTCTCGTCTTCTGACCGTCGAGTTGCCTGCGCCTCCACCTCCGTCCGCCGATATGACTTTGCCCAATGGCATCCGTCTGATCGTTCGAACGCTGAATATCACTCCAACAATCACGGTGCTCGGGAGCGTCCACCACGAGCCTCAAGTCGAAACGGCGCCTGGCAAGGACCGGGTCAGTGATGTTCTCAATGATCTGTTTTCTTATGGCACGAAGAACTTGGACCGATTGGCATTTCAGAAGGCGCTCGATGATATTGCGGCTGACGAATCGGCCGGATTCAACTTCTCCCTGCAGGTCCTGAAACCGGATTTCTCGCGAGGAGTTCAATTGCTGGCGGACAACGAATTGAATCCCGCGCTTCCCAGCGATGCGTTCGACGTGATCAAACCGGAAACCGCACAGTTCGTCTCCGGCAGAATGAAAAGTCCTGGATACCGTGCCGGACGCGCCCTGAATATAGCCTTGCTTCCTGCAGACGATCCTGCTCTTCGGGAGACAACGCCGCAGACGGTTTCCTCCCTGACCCTCGACGACGTAAAGCAGTATTACTCCAAGGCGATTCGGCCGGATCTCGCAACCATTGTGGTGATCGGCGACGTCACGCCCGAAGAAGCTAAAAGCGTGATCGAGAAATGGTTCGGAGCATGGAAGGCTACGGGCCCCAAGCCGGAGGTTGAGCTTCCTCGCGTGCCACTGAACAAATCAACGGCAGCGAATGTCCCCGATCCAAGCGAGCTGCAAGATTCGGTCAACCTTTCGGAGATGATCGAGATTACGCGTTTTGACCCCGATTATTACCCTCTGCAGCTTGCCAATCATGTTCTTGGAGGGGGCTTTTACGCCACACGTCTTTACCATGACCTTAGGCAGGTCAACGGCTACGTATACAACGTGGACGTCCATTTGGACGCACAGAAGACGAGAACGATCTATACCGTTACATATGCTTGCGACCCAAAGAATGTGTCGAAAGCCAGAGAACTGATCCAGCGCGATTTGGTTTCCATGCAGAAAGAAAACGTGACTCCACGCGAACTGCAGCAAGCGAAAGCACTGCTGTTGCGGCAGATTCCGCTGACGGAATCGAGTGAAGACAGCGTCGCGGGAGGACTGCTCGCACGCGCGCAGATAGGCCTGCCGCTCGACGAACCCCTGCAGGGCGCGAAGCTGTATTTCTCGATGACTGCGGATCAAGTTCGTGCCGCCTTCGATAAATGGGTCCGTCCCGATGGATTTGTCCAGATTATCCGTGGGCCGGCGCCGCAATGACAGTGCCGGGGCGCGGGAATCAACGTTTTGATTTGCGCATCGGAGGGGCAGTGTATCTCGCGTTCCACGCCACGAACGGTCGGCGAAATTCATTCAGCGCTGGTCCATGTGTTCTCTTGGGGTGCGGCGCGCCCCTGTTGAACATTTGCTAGGCGCCGGAACGAAAAGGAGCCAGACGATGCCACGACCAAACAGGTGGTTGCAACTAGGCGCAGCTTCCTTGCTCATTCTCGTGGGAGCAATTTGGACCTCGAAAATAACAAAGGCCCAACTCCCGCAGCCGCTCATGTCGGAAGAGAACATGACGAGAGTTTCTGACCACGTGTTCGTTCTCGTGGGATTTCCGAATGTGGGAATTGTCGTTGGGAGCCGCGGGACACTGGTCGTCGATACGGGGCTGGGTGAGCGCAACGGAGCCACTGTCTTGCGTACCGCACAAAAACTGGCGAAGGGTCCGGGTTTGTACCTCACAACCACGCACTACCACTCCGAGCACACGTCGGGCGAGCAGGCATTTCCGGCAAGCACGATCATCATTCGACCGATTGTGCAGCAACAAGAGATGGATAAAAGAGTGAGCGCTCATCTCGATGCCTTCCGAAAAATGTCAGCCCAAAACGAGGGGCTGCTTCAGGAAGTCAAATTCCGAACACCGGACATACTGTTCGACCGCGAAGCGAAGGTTGACCTCGGCGGCGTGACGGCTCGCCTGTTTTGGCTGGGACCAGCCCACACCGTTGGGGACGAATTGATTTTCGTTGAGGAAGACGGCGTTCTGCTGCCGGGAGACATCGTTCAGAAGAATATTTTTCCAATTATGCCGAATCCGGACGCGAGCGTGAAGGGATGGCTCGCCAACTTGGATAGCATAGAGGCTCTGCATCCGCGCCTGATCGTGCCCGATCACGGCGAACCGATTGTGTACGCGTCCCAGATCGGAAAGGAGCGCGAGTATCTTTTGGCCCTGCAGGCGCGCGCACTGGAACTTAAGCGAAAAGGGGTTTCAGCCGAAGATGCCGGGAAACAGATGACGATAGAGCTCCGCGCCAAGTACCCGGATTGGCCGAATCCCAACAATATCGCTGGAGAAGTGCAGCGAGTTTATGAGCAATCGCAATAGTCTTAGTGTTGTTTTATTCGGTGATCAGCTCCCCAGTCGAAAAGGAGAATCGTAAATGCGATTGACGAAAGGGAAGATCGGAGTCTATGCGGCGGTCATGCTGCTTTTCTGCGCGGCCCTCGTTTCGAAGATAAAGGCTCAGCAACAGTCGATGGGGTACGTCGATCGCCAGGCGCCCATGGTGCACATGTCCGGCCTCTTGAGGCTGGTCGAAACCATTCCGCTACCAACCGAAGGCTATATGGACCATCTCAGCTACGATCTGAAGAATGAGCACCTTTTTCTCTCGGCTGAGAACAACAAAGAAGTCGTCGTCGTGGATATGAAACTTGGGAAAGTAATTCATGTAATTAAGGTTGGCGGAAATCCGCGCAAGCCGTTCTTCGTTCCGGCTTCGAACGAACTCTGGGTGGATCTTGGAGACAACACCGTTGTGGCCATAAACGGGACCACGTTCGAGGTCGCCAAGACGATCGCGCTGACGGGTGGAAAGGATGCTCCAGGAAGGGACCCTGACAACGCAGCCTTCGACGCTGCCAAAGGCCTATATTATGTCGCGGTCAGAACTACGCAGAAAGGGAGCAAGGGAGGTTCGATCGAGATTATTGACACCAAGGCGGGCAAGCTTGTGGGACATATCCCGATGGAGGGCCAGGAACCTGCTGGCATCGTATTGGACCCAGTGGCCAATCGCCTGTACGCGGGCATGGGAGATGTAGTAAACGGCGAGAGCGTCGTCAAAGTCGTCGACATGGGCAAGCGCGCGATTGTGGCTGCGTGGTCCACCGCGGGAGGTCCGCAGCCCCATGTCGCAGGTCTCGACGCGGCCCATCATCGTTTGTTTATGGGCAGCCGGCTAGGGGGCGGACATAACGTGGAACCCGGAAAGCTGGTGGTCATGGACACGGACACTGGAAAGGTGGTTCAGACGCTGGATGCCGTCGGCGGCGGTGACGAAATCTTTTTTGACGCGCCGTCGCAGCGAATTTACTTCTCAGGAAGCACCGGGACTCTGGACGTATTCCATGAGGACGATCCGAACCATTTCCAGCTTCTCGGTCAAGTGCCGACAGGGGCAATCGCCAAGTCCGGGATCTGGATCCCGGAACTGAAGAAATATTACGCGGCGGTTCCGAAACACTTTATTCAACTGATGCCCACAACCGAATACGGCATGCACGATTGGATCACAGAAGAAGCCCATTTAATGGTTTTCGAAGAGATCCCGTAACAGCTGAACTAAGCCGGTCTCAGCAGGGCGGACCGGGACCAAAAATACCCAAACGAAAAACTAACCCGTCTTCGACCGACGGCGATGCGAGTCTATTCCTTTTAAAATGAGCCCCAACAGACGTGCCGAGAATTCGAAAAAGAGTTTGGGAAACGCGGTATCCGGCGGTTGCAGATTGGCCTGTATATGACGCTAGTACGAAATCCATCCGAGTTGAAGAGGCTCCTGAAACGTTGCGGGCTGTCAGTCGGTATCGCGTTGCTCATTGCAGGCATTGGCGCCATGGCTTCGGCGAAACCGCACTCTCTTGATACTGCGACGCTCTCGGCCACTCCGGATGACCGGCCACTGCAGATCGACCGGGGCGCAGTTGGGCTTTGGCAGGCGCTTCTGAAACTTCGACACCCGCGCGAGCCTGCTGATGGTTGTGGCGCATCCGGACGACGAAGACGGCGGGATGCTGACCCTGGAGTCACGAGGGCAAGGTGCGCGCACGATGATGCTGACGCTTAATCGCGGGGAGGGCGGACAGAACGTGATGTCCGAGGATTTTGAAGATGCCCTGGGATTGGTGCGAACCCAGGAACTTCTCTCTGCCGATCGCTATTCGGGCGTGCAGCAGTTCTTCAGCAGCGTCGTCGACTTCGGGTTCTCGAAGACTCGAGAGGAGTCGCTTACCCTGTGGGGCCATGACCGAGTCCTCGCCGACGCGGTTCGAGTTGTCCGCACAACCCGGCCTTTGGTGGTTACCTCCGTTTTTGTGGGCGGTCCAACAGATGGCCACGGGCATCATCAAGTGGCTGGGCAGATCGCACAGGAAGTCTTTGACGGCCGCTGGCGATCCGAACATGTTCCCAGAACAGATTCGCGCCGGACTGCGGCCTTGGTCGCCTCTGAAAATGTATGCCCGAGTTCCTTCTCTTTCGGTCACTCCCCAAGGGAATCCGCGACTCGGCTACCGGGAAATTTTTCCCTGTGCGTTTCTACGACTACATTCACAAAGGTTGGTCGGACGGAATGCCTTCGGTCGATGTTGAAATTCCGGAAGGGAATCTCGACCCTGTCTTGGGTGCGTCCTATCTGCAAGTAGCGAGAGAGGGGCTAGCCCTTCAAAAATCGCAAAATGGCGGGGGCGGCATTCCCTATGCGGGCCCTGTGAACATTCCCTACCATCGTTATGGCTCGCGCGTTCCGGCGAGCGGCAAAGAAGACTCTTTCTTCGATGGGATCGATGTCTCGCTGGCAGGAATCGCGGACTTGGCGCAGGACCAGCCGAATGCATTTCTTAAAGAGGGCTTATTGCGCGTCGAGGGATCTGTCGGGCAAGCGATCCACGAATTTTCACCGGATCATCCTGAGAAAGTCGCGCCCTCGCTAGCACAAGGCCTGCAGGAAACCAATGCTCTTGAGTCGCAAGTTTCCGCCAGCCAGCTTTCTGAACAGACAAAATACAATATTCTCCATGAACTCGCGATCAAGCAGGATCAGTTTCAGCGGGCTATCGTCGAGTCTCTAGGATTTTCGCTGGAAGCGACGGTGGCTCCAAAGCGCGAACCGGCTCGGGCGAACTTCTTCGGAGGGGGACCCACGGAAACGTTTGCTTATGCGGTTCCCGGCCAGGACTTTGCAGTGAAGATTCACCTCGACAATCCAGGCGCTGGCGCGTTGAAGCTTGATCGCGTCTGGCTTCAGCCCCCCGAAGGCGAAAATTGGACGGTCACGCCTGAATCGCAGGTTGCGGCAAGTCTTCCTGCCCGGCAAGAGCTCGACCAGAGATTTGACGTGCGGGTTCCGAATAACGCGGCGGCCACTCGACCGTATTTCACGCGACCGAATGATGAGCAGCCGTACTACGACATTGTGGATGAACGTTATTTGAATCTACCGCTCCCACCATACCCTCTTACGGCCTGGGTCGAATTTAGCTATGAGGGTGCCGAGATTCGTGCCGGACAGTCCGTGCAAACCGTGCGGCAGCTAAACGGACCAGGCTCAGTGCTTGATCCCCTAATGGTGGCGCCTGCGGTTTCAGTGCGGATCGCGCCGCAAGCAGGAATCATGGCGCTCGGCGCTCGGTCATTTGCGGTATCGGCACTGGTTCATACCGAAGTAGAAAGCGGGGCGAAGGGCACTGTGCGGTTGGAGATGCCGGCCGGTTGGCGTTCAGAGCCTCCCGTTGCGTCTTTTGACATACAGCGGAGCCGGCCAGGAGCAGAACGTTGATTTTCAGGTGTTTCCAAATCAGCTTGAGCAAAAGACCTACACGGTCACCGCGGTGGCTGAATTCGCGGGACATGAATATCGCGAGGGCTTCACTACGGTCGGCTACCCAGGGTTACGCCCTTATAACCTCTATATGCCGGCAACGTATCGGGTCTCCGGGGTAGACTGCAAGGTTGCGCCGGGATTGCGGGTGGGTTACGTCACCGGCACAGGTGATGCGGTGCCGCAATCGCTTGCAAGCATTGGCGTCAAATCTGAATTCTTGAGCCCGCAGGATTTGGCGCAGGGCGACCTGCAAAAATATGACGTCATCGTGCTGGGAGTCCGCGCCTATGCTGCTCGGCCAGAACTTGCCACGCATAACCCACGGCTTCTGGATTATGTGAAGAACGGCGGCGTACGTTAGTCGTCCAGTACAACACCGCGCAATACGACCACAACTACGGACCTTACCCCTATAGCCTACCGAATACCGCTGAGAGAGTCGTGGACGAAAACTCTCCCGTTACCTTTCTGGATCCGAAGAGCCCAGTTTTGACTTGGCCAAATCAGATTGGCGAACGGGACTTTACCGGCTGGGTCGAAGAACGCGGCCACGGATTTCTGGCTTCTTGGGACAATCGTTATGAGGCGCCGCTGGAGACTCATGATCCGGAACAGGACCCGCAAAAAGGCGGCTTGTTGTATGCAAAATACGGCCGTGGAGTTTACGTCTATGTCGCGTTGGCGCTCTATCGCCAATTGCCGGAAGGTGTGCCTGGAGCCTATCGATTGTTTGCAAACCTGCTGAGCTTGCCACGAAATCCCGCGCTAAGGCGACACAGCGACTAGCCGATGTGAAGTCAAATTATAGGCTTCCACGGATAGCAAACGGCGTGAGATTAAACCACCATTTCCCTCCGCTATATTGGGGATTGCATAGAAAAGCTGAGTCGCGGCTTGTCAACATCGGGAGTAATTTCCTTAAGCAAATATCCGAATCGGGAGTCCCGAACTCGCAGGCATGCCAAATGTCTTGGATCCGAACAAGGGCTTCCGCGTTCCATCGCTCTTTACGTTTGAAGACCTTATCCATGTGGCGCCGCCGGCATCTCCATAGCAATATCTCGCGGACGTTTTCGTTGGGGTGGTTCGGGGCTTTTCCCCGATCGAGCATGATGCCAGGCGCTTCTGGGTCATTTGATGGATACGAACAGCCCGCGCGTCCAATCCGATGTGGTCGCCCGGGTCCAAGACAGACGCGGCCAGTTGGAAGTGGAGATTCGGAAACTCCTGCACCAAATCAGTCGGATTGCCATACAAGCCATGAAGGACGCGCGCACCGCCAAAGCCGAGGGGGCCTCGGCCCTCGACACGGCGCTCGCCAGCTTAAGTGCATCGAGCACGAGGTGCATCTAATGTCGATATAATCAGAAATACCGGAACAGGTCGAAGGAACGCCTTTTTGAAGTGTTCGATTTTCTTTTGTCCCAGCACCGAACCGGGCAGTGACAGGAAGAACTGTCCGAAGCTAGGCATGATGGAGGTTTGTCAAGAGTGGAATTTCGGCTCCAGAGATCAATAATGCTGCTGACGGCGTTGGCGGCGGTTTCAACTCTAAGCGGTGGCTGGCTCGCCCTTCGTGCTCGCCGCTATATTCACTTGCTACTTGGTTTCGGAGCGGGCGTTCTTTTGGGTGCAACATTCTTTGACCTGCTGCCTGAGGCCATCGAAGCCGCAGGTGAACGCGGCTGGACCAGTCGCGGAGTGCTTGCATTGACAGTGGGTGGTTTCCTGATGTTTTACCTCGGCCAACGATTTCTTGCGCTGCAAGCGTGTCCGAGTAAAGACTGCGAAGCTAACCGGCGCGTAGGCCGCATGAGTGCGCTTGGGCTTATCGCGCACAGCACAATCGACGGAGCCTCAATCGCAGCTGCCGCAATGATCTCCTGGCGGGCAGGGTTGGTGGTCGCAGTTGGCATCATCGTTCACGACGTCACCGATGGACTGAACACAATTCTGTTGGTGACGCGCGGCGGTTCACCGGGGAAAACGGATTTTGCTCTCCTGGCTGCAGACGCGATTGCACCAGTCGTTGGCGGCGCGCTCGTCGTTATCTCGGCCATGTCGTCACGCCAGCTTGCGGTCGTTCTCGGATTGACGTCTGGGTTCTTCCTTTTCACTGCAACCGGCGACCTGTTGCCAGACGCTCATCGCCGCTCGCCGGGATTCGGAGTCTCAGCAGCAGCAGCGGGAGGTATTGTCCTGATTGGTATTGCCGTGTGGCTCGCGTCAATTTAGCCGTGCTTAGTCGCTTTATCGAAAGCGCGCCAGAGCACCCTGCCACCGTAATCCCATCTAGAGCAAGCGCGCTTCCGATAAAGCACCAAGACTTCAGATTACTAATCCGAATATTTTGGGTCGAATGCTCGCCCATGTTTACGAGGTTGTCGCTCAGCTGCCTACCTCGCCTGCCAAGCTGGGGGCCGCAAATGAGAGGAGGAGCGCCTGCCTCGTGAGCACATGCGTTGAGGCGCACCCGATCCCGATTCGGATGTTGCACTCTATCAGAGACCCGCCGTCGTCTGGCCGGACGGCTCGTCCCCGTCGCGCGTGAAACCAATCTCATTCACAATCACAGGCGTATCCCGGATCTGGAAGTGGTTTCTTCAAGTTGCTCCCGATTTGCTGACGATCCGCTTACTAAGTAGCTGAGATGTTTCAGCTTTCCAGTCTATGGTCGCGCCCTCGTCCATCACGTGGGTCAGGCCGTCAACAAGGGGTATTTGCTCGTCCAACCGGGCAATTCCCTCGCGCAACGTGCGAGAAATGCGACCGGAATACCAACCGCCGCCACGGTGGCAGCCAGCACCGCCGCCCGCGACGCGCTGCGCCGGATACGTCGGAGGTCGACGCTAGTAACTGCGTTCTGGAAACAAGCCGAATTAGTCTGAAACGTCACCACATTATGTAATACTCATCAGATGCAACAGCGAGAGGAGGCAAAAAGATCATCCCCCGCATCCTCAAAAGGCGGTATATTCAAAACTATCGTCAAGTCTGAGTTGGCACGATCGAATATGGACGCTGCCGAGGCATTAGGGGGCAGTCATGAAGACGATATTGAAAGCAGTGGTTGCAATCCTGGCTTGTTTCGTCTTATTGCTGGTGGTTCTCCGCTTCACAGGATTTGGACCTCACGGGGATATTCCCGGTCTGTGGCTGAACGGGCACCTGGTTGCCCAGCCGGTTTCCGATTGGTCGTTCACCGGCAATTATCGTACTCTTGAAATTCAGACTAGGACTTGGTACCTGCTCCCGCATTCGGTAACAACCAATTTTGTCGTCTATAACACCCAGTTATATGTGGATTCGCTTTATCGCGGAGGGGCGCAATACCCCAACGGGCGAAACTGGAACGAAAACGTCTCTCGAGACCCTCACGTGCGCATTAAGATCGGCAATCAACTGTATGACTGCACCTTGACCCACGTTACCGATCCGGCAGTCATAGCAGGCGTGCTCCAGGTCAAATCGGAAAAATATCCTCAGTTGAAGGTTCCCGCAAATGGCTCGGTCCAGATATTTCACGCTGTCAGTGACGGTGCACCATCGATAGCGACGAGCGATTGACGGAAAGAACCCGTACAAGGCAAGGCCAGGGCCAAGAAATATCCTCAACTGAGAGTTCCGGCAACAGTTACCATTCACATCTTTCGAGTCTCGAACGGTCGTGGTCGAGATGAAGATCATCATCACCGGCGCCAACAGTGCCGTCGGTCTCGCGATCCTACGGCGCACAACGAAGGCGGGTACCGCACCGTGTGCGCGAACGGCCGCGCGTAGCGGTTCTGGCCAATCCGCTGAGGCGGCGCTTCCGATTCTAATATTTGATTTGAAATGAGCCAATCTACTGCGGCGCGGGCTCCCTCTCGGCGTGTTCCATAGATCACCATCAAAGCGGATGGCTTTGCCAAGTGGACCCGCCCGTGATTACCCTTGAGCTGGGAGAAGCTAAGCTCCTTGGAGGCATCTCACTTCGCATCGCAACTCAGAACACCACGATGCAGGTTACCTATGATCCTATCGAGATTGCGACTGAGCAGTTCAAGGCCGAAGAAACGCAGCGCATCTTCGGCATCATCCTAATTTTTACACCTCCTTTGAAGGACAGAATGCCGCACCTCTCACAACGAACATGAAATTCGACCTCGCACTCAAACGTTCCGCACGCGCGCCAGGGGCGTCATTCCGTTCTCGTGCTCAAGTGCTGAACGTGCTATGAGCGGAGAGAAAGGAATCGGCGCCTACAGGAAAGACGTTTTACTCCGCGAAACGGTTGCTTATTTTCAATCTCCGACATTCTGAAGTCCTTTCCGATAAAAATGATGGCAAGCCTAAAAAGTTGCGGCGCCTTAATGAAAAATCGTCTACCGGATGCTAGGTTCTGGGAGGCGACGTCCTACATCAGATTGGAATTAAATGACACGGTCAGATATTAAATCCCAACCTTTCTGCCCTCGGTGTGAATCGAAAAGTGTTCACAGGTCCAAACGCAGGGGGATTACCCAGTGGAGCTAAACGGATAAGCACATTTTTTCTTATTTCCGTCTTTTCCCGCCGCGACACTTCGCTAAGTTGTCAGTAGGAAGCAATATGACTAGAGCGGGCGATGAGAATCGAACCCACGGCTCTGATATCGATTACCTGGCAACTGGAGGAGATTCCGCGTCGGGTCATATTCAGTTAGAACTTACCCGCGCGATCGAGCTTCCTCTGTTCCTCGGGATCGTGCATTTCCGAATCGAGATAAATTTGAGTGACTTCGAGTGACTTGTGGCCGAGCCAGGTCTTGATTTTCATCAGGTCGAAGCCCGAGCGCAGCCAGTTGGTAGCCGCAGTTTTCCGAAGTCTGTGGAGGTAGTGCTCCTCGCATACTGGGCGAGTCTCGCACGTCACCTCGGCTTCGTGCCGGTTGTCATACCGGCCCTCCCGAATCGTCGACTTGCACTGTCCGCAATTCAGTCCCGCACGCTTTGCAATCGATTTGAATTTGCGAAGGAAATGACCTTCAGGTTTCCCGTCCTCGTTTGTGAAAACCCACCGGTCGGACACCGCGTGCTTTTTGTGCTCGATCAAAAGCGCACCCAGCTCACTAGTGAGCGGGACCTGCCGTTCCTCGTGATTTTTCGAGAGGAAACCAACATCCGACTTGCCCTCGCCGCTCACCACGAAACGGAGTCCCTCTAGGTCGAGGTCTTTCCATGTGGCATATTGGACTTCCTGCTCGCGGCATCCCGTACGAACAAAGAACAGATACCGCAGATATTCCTCGGGCGTCATTGCTGCGAAGAGTTTCGTTAGTTCCTTGGAGTTGTATGCCTTCATACGGGTCCGCTGAACCTTCGGGAGCCTGATTAGCTTTGAGGGTTTGGCGACACCGTGGGCCTTCAGGAGAGAGAACACAAAACCCATTCGAATCGTGATGGTTTTGTTGCTGTATTCTTGCCCGCGTAAGAACTCGACGTAGGCATTCAATGCGCGCGGGGCTGCCAGCTGATCGATGAACCTTACGCCCCTGGGCAAGTTCGCCAGCAGTTGGTCAAACGCGTTCTCATAGGCGGCAATCGATCGCGGCCGGCCGAAACGGCGGTCTTGCAAATAGTTTTCGACCGCGGTCTTGATCGAAATTCGATTGGTGTTCTCTTCGTTCGTCAGGTCGTCAACGCTCAGGCCCAACTCTTGCGCTTGCCGGGCGACCGGAGCGGCCTTGGCAGCCTTCGCCGCGGCCTGCTCCGTCTGGTGCTTAACCCACTGATACTTCCCGGCGCCGTTACGGACGCGAATGAAGTAGGGTCCGTTCTTGGCAGCTTCAGGGCGGCGACCCACGGTGAGCGGGCGATACCGCCACCCTGTTCCCGCGATCTTCTGCCGGTAATATACAGTTTGAATGGCCATCTGTTTTCCTCGCTGCAAGGCTGTGCAAGGCCCTACAATTGCCACAAAATATGTAGCATTATGTAGCACAGATGGCAATAGTACTACAGGATAGGACTACTTATGATATGGCGGAGAGGGTGGGATTCGAACCCACGGTCGAGTTTCCCCGACACTCGCTTTCGAGGCGAGCTCCTTCAACCGCTCGGACACCTCTCCGCAACTGTTGGTTCATTCTAACGGAGCAGTGACGGCGGGGCAACGATTTAGGGTCTCACTGTTGTTCTGCTGGTGCGCGAAGCTATTTTTTTTTCGCCGTGCGCGGGCTAATCGGGAAAAAAGCGGGTACGCGCTTGCGATAGGACTCGTAGCTGGGACCGAAGCGAGTTGCTAATTCTTTTTCCTCGAGGCGGATGGCCAAAAGCGCCAAGGGAAACCAAACGGCCAGAACCATCCAGAGGAGCGGAGTCGCGCCGAGCAGAGCCGCGCCGAGTACCGCGCTGAACATTCCTGCATACCGCGGGTGGCGCACGCGAGCGTACAGGCCGCTTGAAAACATTTCGCCGGTTCCGGTTAGTTCCGCGTGGCCGACGAGTCTTCGGCCGCCAAGTTCCTGCTCGACGCGCACGAAGAGATATCCTTCAATGGCAATGAGCGCGAACCCAAGGGCTATCGCCAGCCACGGCGGGCGCGTGGACGCCAGCAGCCGGTACCGGAAAAGCCACAGCGGAATTCCTCCCGAAGCCCATGCCGTGAGGCCCGCAAACCAGAATGCGGCGCGCACTCGGCTTCTCCACAAGGAATGAAACGGATGAATGATGAACCAGTAGATGGGTATGGGTAATTCAAAGAAAAGAACGAAACCGGCGACGCCGTGGAGAAAACGCATTCAACTCGCTTTCTGATTCTTCTTCCCGAACACCGTGTGTAAAGGCGAGTAGCCGATTAGGCCCAGAACCAGAAGAATGCCCCCCAACACAAGCCAAGACCATTGCGCCCAACCCTGGTTTGCGCCCCATAATCCCCAGCTTGCTGCGGCTGCGCCCGCCACCAGGTAGAGAAGACGCGCCATCCCCGCAACGTTCGGCACCGCGGCCATCCTTGAGCCTCACTTATTCGCCATTTCAAGCGCTAGGCATCTTAGCAGATGTTAGGCGACTCGATTGCTTCCGCGTCAGCCGCGAATTCCATAAACGGAAAACACCGGTTCACGTTACGGCAAACGTGGCATGTTCGCGACGTTAAAATCGCACAAGCAGGACTGCCTTGTACGGCTGGGGCGTGTTTCAGACTCGAGGGACGGTGGCCGGGCACCGAAACGAACATGTTTCTTCTTCGGCGGCCGGGCCACGGTTTCAATCGGGGTTGACGCCGCACAGGTTTCCGGGGACGATTCTCTCCCAGCCCGGCAGAATCGAGGAGGTGTACTATTGAGCGCCGTTGAAAAGTCATCCTGGAAGACCATGGAAGTCGAACAACTGAACGACAAGCTAACACGCCAAATGATCTCCGGGGAGAATGCGACCATTTCGCAACTCGTGCTGAAAAAGGGCGCCACGGTTCCGCGGCATTCACACACGAATGAGCAGTACTCGTGGATCATCTCCGGCCTGCTGAAGTTCATTTTCGATGACCGGGAAGTTCTGGTCGGCGAGGGCGACGTTCTGGTGATCCCTCCCAACGCGGCGCACGCCGCGGTGGCGCTCGAAGATACCGTGGACGTCGATATCTTCGCCCCGCGCCGCGAAGACTGGATCCGGAAAGACGATTCGTACCTTCGCAAATAGGGCCAGTCACCGGGGAGTGCTGCCGGGAAACGTCCGGGCCGCATACGCGTCTAAGGACAATGGCCTGGAAGCTGCCCTGATTCGGCGCGGCCCGTGCGGGTATAATGGTTGGATGGATTTGCGCGCCGCAGATTGCCATGCGAGGCTGGAATGAAATTTCCCCTGAGAAAGTTACGTCCATGCGTGTCGCTGGCGGCCGCGGTTCTGGGCGTGGTCGTGCCACTGAGCGCGGTCGCACGCGCGGACCGGCCCTACGCGCCGAGCCGCGATTACGACTTGCAGAATGTGCGCATCGCGCTTCACTTCGATCTCGCTCAGCGCGAGGTTTTTGGGGACGTGACGCACACGCTGTCCACACTGCGTGACGGCCTGACCCATCTGGATTTCGATTGCGCCGAACTGACGATTTCCAGCGCGCGCGTAAACGGCAAGGACGCGCCTTTCGATCTTCGCGATGACAAGCTCGAAGTTCACCTGGCGCAGCCCGCAAAAGCCGGTGAGAAATTCGACGTCGAATTGAAGTACGAGGGCAAGCCGACCTCCGGACTTTATTTCATCCTGCCTGACCGCGACGATCCGAATCGCGCCAAGGAAATCTGGACGCAGGGAGAAGCCGAAGACACCCATCACTACATTCCCATCTACGACTATCCGAATGACCGCACCACCTCTGAAATGATTCTCACCGTGCCCGCGGATTGGCTCACCGTCTCCAACGGTAGGCTCGTGAGCGTTCAGGACGCGCCGGGCGGCCAGAAGACGTGGACCTGGCGTCAATCCCTGCCCGTTTCGACCTACCTGATTTCTTTCGTTGCCGGTGAATATACGGAAAAGAAAGACATCTGGCACAACCTTCCCGTCACCTACAACGTGCCGCGCGGGATGGAAGACACGATTGAGCCAACCTTCCGGCACACCAAGGAAATGCTGGATTTCTTTTCGGAACGCTTCGGCGTGCCATATCCGTGGGACCAATATGCGCAGACAGCAGTCGACGATTTCGTCGCTTCCGGCATGGAGAACGTCAGCGCGACGACGCTGGCGGCGCGGGACATGGTCCACGCCGACTTGGCTTCGGACAGGCCAGAAGCGGCCGACGGGCTCATTTCCCACGAGATGACGCATCAGTGGTTCGGGGATCTGGTCACGTGCAAGGACTGGACCAATACCTGGCTCAATGAGGGCTTCGCGACATTTGGAGCCTCGCTGTGGGAGGAGCATTACTACGGCGTCGATGCGTCCGACTATCGCTACTGGCGCGATCAGAATACCTGGATGCAATCGCGGGAGCTCTATCCCATCCCGATCGTCACGCGCGACATCGACGATTCCGTGGAATACACCGGCAACGTCTACGACAAAGCGGGCTGGGTGATTCATATGCTCCGCGAACAGATGGGAGACGACGCTTTCTTCCGCGCCCTGAAGCACTATCTCGAAGTGAACCGCCTTCAGACGGTCGTCAGCGCGGATCTGTCCAAAGCCATCGAGCAATCGTCCGGCACGAATGTCGATCGGTTCTTCGACCAGTGGATTTACGGCGCCGGCGCTCCGCGCTTCTTCGTGCGCTCGGCTTATGACGATACGGCCAAGAAGGTCAATCTTATCGTCAAGCAGACGCAACGGATCGAAGGACACGTAGGGGTGTTCCGCGTGCCCATCGACATTTCCGTAACTACCGCCAGCGGCGAGAAGGTTTTTCCCATCGAGGTTTCCAAGGCGGATGAGACGTTTTCCTTCTCTGTGGACGGACCGCCGCTCATGGTGCTCTTCGATAAGGAAGACAGAATTCTGAAGTCGGTCGATTTTCAGAAGTCTCCCGAAGAATGGATCCGCCAGCTGCGGACCGCACCGGACGTCCCGGACCGCGCGGATGCGGCTGTGGCGCTCGGCACTCTGCGCGATAATGACGCGGTTACGAGCGCCCTGGGCGAGGCCGCGCAACATGACAAATTCTGGGGAGTTCGCGAGGAGGCGCTGCGCGCGCTCGGACGCATCGACTCGCAGCCTGCCCGCAAGCAGATTCTGTCCGCGCTTTCCAACGACCAGCCGTGGGTGCGCGCCGTCGCCGTCGAACAAATGGGCCGCTATCGTGGTGACGAGGAAATCGCCAAGCGGTTGCAAAATATTTACAAGGACGACAAAGCGTATTCGGTGCGCGGCGCGGCTTTGCAATCGCTCGCGTCGGACAAGGCTCCCAATGCGGAGCCCATCCTGGAAAAGACTCTTACGATTTCCTCGCCCGACGATGTGCTGCGCAGAGCGGCGCTTCGCGCCATGGGTTCGCTCGGGGACAATTCCGTGGTTCCGACGCTGCTGGAATGGTCGTCGCCGGGGAAACCATCCGCATTGCGCGGCATCGCCATCGGATCGCTCGGGCGCGTGGATTTGAAAAACCACGACATCACGGCGCGCCTGATTTCCTATTTGAGTGAACCGTCATTCGACATCCGCTTTGCATGCATCTTTGCGCTGGGGCGGCGCGGCGATCCCACGGCCGTCGAGCCTCTTGAGGCGCTGCTCAAGACCGGAGAGTTGTCCATTGGCGTTCCCCACGCCGTGGAGGACTTGATTGCTCAACTGAAGGGCCAAAACCCGCCGCAAAAAGGGCCCACTGCGACGGAGCAGAAGAATGGCGATGCGGCCGTCTCAACTAACAATCAAGCGGTTCTCGACCGGCTCGATCATCTCGAACATCAGCTGACGGACATGAATGACCGGCTGCGACGGGTCGAGGCGTCTCTGCCCGGAAGCAAGAGCGATTGACGCAACGCAGTACAACATAGAGTTTCTCGCCCGTCCGCTTTTCTCAATCACCGCAATTTAAAAGCGCGCTCGGCTGCGCCAGAAGTGCGCAGGCAGTAGCGCCTGTGCGATTCAAGCCAGACACGCTTCGCCCTGCGACTTCGCTCGAGCCCCGGGGTCAGCGGAATTTACTCCGCAAGGAATATTCGCAGGTCGCGCAGATTGTTTCCTGTCGGACCGGTTTCGATCGTGTCGCCGAGGGCTCGGAAGAAGGAATAGGAATCGCTGCGCCGGGAATAATCCGCAGGGTCGAGGCGCAAGGATTGCGCGCGCGCCAGGGTTTCGCCGTCCGCAACCGCGCCCGCCGCCGGGCTGGAACCATCGATGCCGTCGGTGCCGGCGCTGAGAACCGCGATTTTCTGGCCGGCGATCTTGGCCACGCAATCGAGCACCAACGCCAGATTCCGTCCTCCGATTCCGTCTCCGGTAACCGGTGAACTGACTTCTCCATCCGCAATCACGGCCACCGATTTGTGGGGATTGGCCCGCTTGAGCGCCCGCAGCTGCGCCAGAAGAAAATCCACCGCCTCTCCAACCGGCCAATTGTCCGTCGTGTTGTCGCAAATCGTGATGAGCTCGTGGGATTCGGATGCGTGGTGCGCGGAGTGAAATAAATCGTGGCGCCCCAGCAGGATCTGAAACACCGCGCGGCGCGGATCAAATACGGGATGATCCGCTTTCGGAGTTTCGGGAAGGGATTCCGGGTGTTCGAAGAACGTTCGAATGCGCGGAGGCATTTTTGAGAACAGGTCATACCGGCGAACCATCGCGCAAGCGTCCGAAACCGTCGTCGGATCAGGGAGGGTGGGACCGGATGCCAGCGCGGACTCTTGCCCCTCGGGCACGTCGGTAACGGCGAGGGTAATTTTCATGGCCTCGCCAGCCGCCACACTCAGCCGGCCGCCCTTCACAGCGGAAAGATGCTTGCGGATCGCATTGATTTCATCGATCGAAGCGCCGCAGGTCACCACAGCGCGGTTCATCGCTTGCATGTCTTCGAGCGTGACGTCCGGATTGAGCGGCAGCTCGACGAGCGCGGAACCTCCCCCGGACAAGAGAAAGAACACCAGGGTTTTGCAATCGACGGTCGCCAGCAGCTCAAGAATCGCGCGGCAGGCTGCGAAACTTGCCTCGTTCGGTACGGGATGCCCCGCGACGATCGCTTGAAAATCTTCCGGCAATCCCGATGCCACGGTCGGCGCAACAACGATCGCCTCCGCGCGGAAATCGGGTGACAGCAGTTCCGCAAGGCCGCGCGCCATGGCGATGGAAGCCTTGCCGATGGCCACGGCGCGAATGCGTTGGAACGCCCGCAGGTCGTAAGACACGCCATTTACAGAGATGTGCGATCCCGAACGGGCAAGTTTTCGCAGCATCGTTGTAGGGATGTCAATCGTTGCGAGCGTCTGGCGAAAAATTTGCAACGCGGTTTGTTTGAGGTTGGGCATTTCGTGGGACAGACCTCAGCCTGTCTGGGTTTTGAATTTTTGCCACGCTCGAATTTAAACGTGACAGGCTGAACAGGCCGCGAAAAAAGTAGGCGATATTGTCATTCTGAGCGGAGCGAGGAATCTCTCCTCGGCTTAACTGTCAGAAAAAAAGAGATTCCTCGCTGCGCTCGTTTCACCGAGAGCGTTCTCCGTGAACGGAATGACAATCGGATGGGGCGACTGTTTCCGCAGCCTGTAAAGCTTGTCCTACTGTAACGCGGCAACGCCGGCGCGAGCGACGGCCGTGTCTTCGTCCTCGGTTCCCGCGCTCACTCCGATTCCGCCCACGCATTCTCCGTTAACCTCGAGCATGAGTCCGCCGCGGATGGGAGTCTGGTGCGCGCGGCTTCCGATGGCCAGGCCCAGCGACAGCAGAACGCTCACTTCATCGCCGCTGCGCGCGGGTCCCGTGTTCTGGCGCCGGATTGCCGCGGCGTGTGCTTTATTGATGGCGATATCGATCGATGCGGGCTTCGCGCCGTCCATGCGGGCGAATGCCAGCAAGTGGCCTCCATCGTCCACTACGGCGATGTTCATGGGCTTGCTCATGCGAACCGCCTGGGCCTTGGCCGCGGCCAAAATGGCTTCGGCGCCTTCGAGCGTAAGTTTCGGATGATTCAACGATACGTGAGCCATGGTCTTCCCCCTGAATAGTAAATCGAACTTCCCGGTCCCCCCAAAGTAGAACAGGCTTCAGCCTGTTGGTGTAGATTCAAAACAAGCGAGCCTTGAACCCAAACAGCGGAACCCAGTTCCGCATCAACCCTCCACATCAACCCAAGCCGCCGCTCCCGCGCTGCCATTTCAGTTTTAGCGCAGCGCTTCGGGATTCAAGATCGTTGGCGGACGCTTTCCGCTGAATAACGCGATCGCATTGTCAACGGCGATCAGCGCCATCCGCGTGCGTGTCTCTATCGACGCCGATCCAAGATGGGGCGCGAGCACAACATTGTCGCGCCGCAAACCGTCCGGAATAAGCGGCTCACGCTCGAACACATCGAGAGCCGCCCCAGCAATCACGCCGCGTTCCAGAGCGTCAACCAGCGCCGCTTCCTGCACCACGGGACCCCGGGTCGTGTTGATCAAGAACGCCGTCCGCTTCATCTTCGCAAGTTCTGCCGGACCAACCAATCCGCGCGTGGCGGCGTTGAGCGGAACGTGAAGCGACACAAAATCGGCCTGCTCGAAGACGGCATCGCGCGTGACGTACTCCGCGTTGAGTTCCTTTTCGATCTCCGCCGGGGCCCGCGACTTGCTGTGGTAAATAATGCGCATGCGGAATCCCGAAGCGCGGCGAGCCACGGCGCGTCCGATTCGGCCTAGCCCCACGATGCCCAGCGTTTTACCCCAGACGTCGGTGCCGCACAGCTGATCGAGGTTCCATCGCGTCCAGGAGCCGGAGCGCGCCAGGCGGTCTCCTTCGACCAGGCGGCGCGCAACCGCCATCAGCAGGGTCCAGGCGAAATCCGCGGTGGTCTCGTCGAGAACGCCCGGCGTGTTGGTCACTGCGACCCCTCGTTCGGTGCAGGCGGGCACGTCGATATTGTCGAAGCCGACGGCCACGTTTGCCACGATCTTCAGATTCGGCCCCGCAGCGTCCAGCGCCTCGCCATCGATTTTCTCCGTGAGCAGGCTGATGAGCGCGTCCCTGCCGGCAACGCGGCGCAGAAATTCCGCACGAGAAGGCCGTTCCTCGCCGGTCCAATAGTCGACGTCAAAATGCTCGCCGAGTTTCCTGCGCGGCTCTTCAAACAAAACATGCGTGGAAAATAATCTCGGCTTACTCACTCGTTGCCTCGGCGGTCAAAAAACCAACTGCGCTAAAAATTCAATGGGGAGAGTAACACATGGTCTTGGTTTCCGTAGCGCCGCTTGCAGGCGAGTGCCGTAAATTTAAGGATGTGCTCGGCTGAAGCCGAGCGCTACGACGTCAGGCCGAAAAACAATTCATGCGGAAATTTTCGAGCCGGGAATTCGCGCAAAATCAAATTCTCACGGAAGCTTGATCACTCGCTTGGGAGTTCCCCACCGGCGGGGACCATAGAGCAGAGTGACAGTCGCGTTGCGCATCAGCGGAGAGGCCGCCAGCACCGGTTCGATCACTTTATAGATCGCTTCCGCGTCCGGTCCATAAACAAAGTATCGCCCTTCGCTGCCGTCAGCCGGGAGCGCATGCCCGTCGTACTCGCCGACTTTGGCCTCGGCGATGGCCATCTGAATCTGGTCTCCCAGCGCATACACATATTGAAAGTTGGTCGAGCCGTACTCGAAATGCACCTCCACTTCCTGTTCCACAGGAGCGCCCTTGCCGGCATTCTTCGAGCCGAACAGTTTGGACAGCAATCCCATAACTTCCGATCCCCACTCTTAAAATATATCCGTGCGATTCATCGAATATAGGTGAATCTCTGTTTCGGTCATCGGCGCGAGCCTGCCGATGAATTCGCCCGACCGTGGAGACAATCTTAACCCCTTCAATCGGCCTTGCGAAAAAATTCCTGTTTTCGGATCGCGCGGCCTGTTATCGCTGTCACAAGCAAGGTCCGGCCGCGCGTTGACTCCGCCCAAAGGCACAGACTATAGTGGCCAAAGGGCTCTTAAAATACTCCCATGCAGCCGCAACTCATCCGCGAACTCGAAGCGATCCTTGGACCTGATGCGGTCCTGTCTGCTGCTGAAGATTTGATGCTGTACGAATACGACGGTTCGGTTGAGCTTGGATCGCCCCGCTGCATCGTTTTTCCCAGGTCCGCGCGCGACGTGTCGGAAATTGTCCGTCTGGCAAATCGCTACGAAATTTCGATTGTGGGACGCGGAGCGGGCACGGGACTTTCCGGCGGCGCGATTGCCCGCAGCGGCGGCATCGTAATCGCCTTTTCGCGCATGAACCGCATCCTTGAAATCGATGCCGCGAATCTGCGAGCGGTTGTGCAGCCGGGAGTGGTGAACCTTGACTTGTCCCGCGCGGTCGAGCACCTGGGCCTTTATTTCGCTCCCGATCCTTCCAGCCAGAAATCCTGCACCATCGGAGGCAACGTCTCCGAAAATTCGGGAGGTCCGCACACGCTGGCCTATGGCGTGACGGTCAATCACGTCACCGAACTGGAACTGGTGCTGCCCGACGGCGAAATCGTGCGCATCGGAGGCAAAAGCATCGAGACCTCCGGCTACGACCTTATCGGCCTGCTGGTCGGATCCGAGGGAACGCTGGCGCTGGTTACGGAAATTACCGTTCGGTTGATGCGCAAGCCGGAAGCGGTGAAAACGCTGCTGGCGGTTTATGACACGCTGGACGACACAACGGAATCCGTGGTCGAGATCACCGTCCGGGCCATCACTCCGGCGGCCTGCGAGATGCTGGACGGGTTCACTCTTCGCGCTGTGGAGGATTACGTTCACGCGGGATTTCCCAAGGACTGTGCCGCAGTCCTGTTGATCGAAGTCGAAGGGCTCAAAGAAGGGGTGGAAGCTCAGGCCGCCGAAATCACCGAGGTTTGCCGCCAGCATCGCGCTCGAGAGGTGCGAACGGCGCGTAACGATCAAGAACGAAATCTATTGTGGAGAGGCCGCAAGGAAGCGTTCGGCGCTATGGGCCGCATCTCGCCGATGTACTACGTGCAGGACGGAGTCATCCCGCGCACGCGCCTTCCCGAGACGCTTCGCCGCATCGAGGAAATAAGCCGCAAATACGATCTGCAGATCGGCAATATTTTTCATGCGGGTGATGGCAACCTGCATCCGCTGATCCTGTTCGACGAGCGCAACCGCGAGCAATTCGCGCGCGTGGTTGCCGCGGGCGGAGAAATCATGCGCCACTGCGTGGAAGTGGGCGGCGCGCTTACCGGCGAGCATGGGATCGGCATGGAAAAGAACGAACTGATGCCGCTGATTTTCACGTCGGCCGATCTGGCCCTGATGGAGCGCGTTCGCGCCGCGTTCAATCCCGCCGGACGGCTGAATCCCGGCAAGGTCCTTCCCATGGGCAAGGCCTGCGGCGAAATTCGCGTCCCGCCGGCCACCGCGGCAATTTCCACATGAGCCGTCCCGCGCCAGCCTCCGTCACACGCCTCGAGGAAATGATTGGCGGCTCGCACGTCGTTACGGGCGCGGCGGAGCTTGCCGCGCGCGCAGTTTGTGGCACGCGCCCTGTGGTCGTCGTTCGGCCCGCGGAGGCCGCCCAGGTAGCGGAAGTCCTGCGTTTTGCCGCCGCTGAAAAATTAGCCGTGATCCCCTCGGGCGGCGGCACGAAACTCAGCATCGGCTCGCGGCCCGCGCGCTACGACATTGCGCTCGACCTTTCCCGGATGGATCGCGTGCTGGCCTACGATCCTCACGACCTCACATTGGGAGTTGAGCCCGGCGTGCGCATCGTCGATCTGCTGCGCGTGCTGGCGGAGAAAAAGCAGTTCCTGCCGCTCGCGGTTCCATTCCTCGATCGCGCCACGGTGGGCGGAATCGCCGCGGCGAATTCGAGCTCGCCGTTGCGTCACGCCTACGGAGCCGTCCGCGACTTTTGCCTGGGCATGGAATTTGTAACCGGCGAAGGAACGCAGGCCAAAAGCGGTGGGAGAGTGGTTAAGAACGTGACGGGCTACGACCTGCACAAATTGCTGATCGGATCGCTGGGCACGCTTGCGGTCATTACCCGCGTGAATTTCCGGACATTCCCGATGCCGCAGGAGCGCGGGACGTTCGTCGCTACTTTTTCGTCGGTGGAGGCGGCCTTTGATTTTTGCCGCGCGGTTTCGCATTCCGTGCTGACGCCGCAAATCGTGGAGGTTGCCAATCCCGGCACCGCCGCGCTGATTTTTTCCGGTGAATTTTCGGCGCGCCTTGAACCGCGAACCTGGTCCGTCATCGTATCCGTCGCAGGTCAACCCGCCGTCGTCCAACGCCACGAGCGCGAACTCGGCCACCTCGCGGGTCCCGCGAACGCCGAGGAGTTCCTTCCGCTTACCGAGGACGAAGCGGACGCGGTCCTGGCGAAGATTCGGGAATTCCCGAGGCTGATGACCGAGAGAGCTCCGTTCGGGGCAATCTTCCGCGTCAGCGCCGTACCCGGCGCCGCGGCCATGCTGCTCGGAAAACTCCGCGTCGTGGCAGCGCAGCGGGAGCTTGATTTCGTTTCGCTCGGGCGGGCAACGGGAGTTTTCTACGCCGCTTTCCTGCCTCAAATGGAAATCTTGGAAACGCCCGCGTTTTTGCCCGAAGTCGTCGCGGAAGTTTTTCGCATCTGTGGACAAGCCGAGCTGCAGGCCTCCGCCATGCTGGAATGGTGCCCGGCGGATTTGAAAACTTCCGCGGATGTCGTTTGGGGTCCGCCGCGCCCGGATTTTGAGCTGATGCGCCGCGTGAAGCATTCTTTCGATCCGCAAAACGTCCTGGCTCCGGGACGCTTCGCGGGCGGGATATGAAATCATGACCGATCAAGTCACCTCCGCCGAACAAACTCCCGCGTCGAAACCGCATAGCGGATTTTCCGGACCGGACATTCCAGCTTATGACGACTATGCGCACTGCGTTCACTGCGGCCTGTGTTTGAATCACTGCCCGACGTATAAGCTCTGGGGCCTGGAAGCTGACTCGCCACGCGGACGAATTCGCCAGATTGTGCTGGTGGATCAGGGCCGCCTGCCGCTTGGCGATTCCTTTGTAAAACACATCGATCAGTGCCTCGATTGCCGCGCCTGCGAGACGGCCTGCCCCTCGGGCGTGGAATACGGCAAGCTGGTGGAAGCCGCGCGCGCGCAGATCGAGGAGCATTATCAGCGGCCGTTTTTCTCGCGTGTCACTCGGGATTTTGTCTTCCGCGGCCTGCTTCCGCATCCGCGGCGCATCGCCGTTCTGGCGCGGCTTCTTTATATTTATCAGCGCTCCGGCCTGCAATCGCTTGCTCGCGCGAGCGGAATTCTGCGCCTGTTCGGACTTTCGGAGAAAGAAAAGCTCCTTCCGCCGATCGACCGCAAATTTTTCTTCTCCCAACTCGGATGCACCTACCCCGCTGTCGGACCACGCCGCGCGCGCGTGGCGCTGTTTGCCGGATGCGTCGCCCAAGTCAGTTTCTCGGCGCTGCACGAGGCCACCATCCGTGTCCTGACCGCAAACGGCTGCGAAGTCGTCGTCCCCGCGGGACAAACCTGCTGTGGCGCCCTGGCAGCGCACGCCGGCGTGCGCGACGTCGCGCGTTCGCTCGCTCGCGTCAATCTTGAAGTTTTCCTTGGCGGCGAATTCGACGCCGTGGTCACCAACGCGGCCGGATGCGGATCGACACTGAAAGAGTACGAGCACCTTTTTGCGGACGGAACCCAGGAGCACGACCAGGCGCATGCATTCCGCAAAAAGATGCGGGACGTCACCGAGTATCTCGCCGATCTCGGACTTACCGCCCGCCTTGCCACTTCACCGATGCGAGTCACCTACCAGGATTCCTGCCATCTGCTCCATGGTCAAAAAGTTCGCGAGGCCCCGCGAAAGCTGCTGCGCTCTATCCCCGGATTGGAACTCGTCGAGATGGCCATGGCGGATTACTGCTGCGGTTCGGCCGGCTCTTACAACGTCACCGAAACCCAAACTTCGCTCGATCTGTTAGCCGAAAAAATGAAGCACGCGCGCGCCACCAACGCGCCGCTCATTGTTACCGCAAATCCCGGCTGCCTCCTGCAAATGCGCGCCGGGGCGGAAATTCATTCCACGGGGCAGGAAGTGCTGCACGTCATCGAACTGCTGGATCGCGCCATCGCATTGTAGGACAGACTTCAGTCTGTCGGGTTTTTCGATGTGCCGCAGTTAAAAGCGCGCCGGCTGAAAAGGGGATGCTACTTTTCGCCGATTAAATATTTGCAGCCGTGCGGCCCATCCTCGCGGAATGGACGGCGCCGGCTGGAACGTCGCAGCGTTCTCCGGCGCGGTACCTGCGCGTCTCGCCGCCCTGCGTCAACGTCATTTCACCTTCGACGATGATGTGCGCCGTCGGGCCGGCGTGTGTATGGTCTGCGTAAAAGGCGTTCGGACCATCCTGCCAGATGTAGGTATGAAGAAATCCTTCCGTGCGCAGCTGGCCCTCCAACGATTTTTGGTCAATAGCCATTTTGCCCGAGCCTCGCAATCCTTCACGCGCGCGTTTCCTTTGGACGGAATATTCCGGCGGTGACTCGCGCCACCGTGCGCCTTGGAAAGGCCCGCACGCTCTCCGCGCCCAGCCAATTCGTGAATCCGGAAATCACGGAAGTCTTTCCGGCCGCCAGCGCCACGAGCCCGACGTGAGCGACCTTCTCGGGCGTTTCCGCCGAGCGCCGCGTATGGTTGCGCTGCCCGGCAACCTGAAAAAATTCCGTCGCCGTTGAGCCGGGGCAGAGCGCGCATACGCGGACGCCGTACGGCCGCACTTCTTCCGCGAGCCCTTCCGCAAAGTGCAAGTCGAACGACTTGGTCGCGGCATACGTCGAGATGTAAGGCACCGCCTGAAATGCCGCCGTGGAAGCCAAAATCAGAATATCTCCGCCGCCGCGCGCGATCATTCCGCCCAGATAGAGATGCGTGAGGTGCACCACCGCCGTCACATTGACCTGCGTCATTTCGACCAGCCGCTCCAGGGCCACCTTGTGAAATTCTCCGTACGCGCCGAAGCCCGCGTTGTTCACAAGTAGGTCGATCGCAATCTTTTTTTCCTCGGTGAACGAAAAAATCTCCTGCGGGCCGAGCGGCTGCGCAAGATCGGCAGCGCATATTAGCGCGCGGATGTTGTGTTTGGCGGCAAGCTCCGATGCCAAGCCCGCGAGGCGGTCGTGCCGCCTTGCCGTCAGCACCACATTCGTTCCTCCAGCTGCAAGTTCCCGCGCCAGCGCCGCTCCGATCCCCGCGCTCGCACCCGTAATCAATGCCCACTTGCCTTGCCACGGATTCATTTCGCCCTCCATGACGATTCTACAGGATGCGCGGGCAGTTTCGGCAGAGCGCCGCCGGCCCCCATGCCCGAACCCGGATCGATGGGCAATCCCGAATCGGGATCGGGTCGTAAGTGAAAAAGCATAGCCACCGTGTCCTCATTCTTCGAGATAGAAATCATCTCAAAAAACGAAGCGTCCCGGGTACACATAGTCGGTCCCCAATCTTCGTATGACCGGAAGTTTGTGCTAGTCTGTTTCAGCTTCCTTCCGTGGAGAGGTGTCCGAGCGGTTTAAGGAGCACGCTTGGAAAGCGTGTGTCGGGGAAACTCGACCGTGGGTTCGAATCCCACCCTCTCCGCCATTCAAATCTGGCGTCTTTTACTTTCGCAGCTGTTTGCTGGCTGTCGTTTCATCACTTTTTATTTTTATGGACTTTCGCTCGATTGCCCGCGGGCGCCTTGCTCTTCAATTTATTCTGATTGTAGTCGACGGCGGCGCGGACGAGGGTTTTTAGAGCGCGCTCATTGATCCTATCGCCCTTGGAAAAATCGATCGCTCGCCAGGCGTTGCCTCCGAGGCCTGCGTTGAAGAGCTTGTCAGGATCCGGGAGGCTCGCCCCGTGGGAAAAGGTAAGCTTCACTTTATCTTTGTGGGCGTTGCCGACCGCGATTATTCCGTCGCGAGACCACACCGGGCTTCCCATCCACTTCCATTCCTCGATGATCTTCCGGTCGGCCGCAAGGATGTTCTTGCGGATGCTGGCGAGCGTATTGCCGCGCCAATCTGGGAGTTTTGCGATCAGCCGGTCGATAAGTTCCGATGGATTCATTAGAACCTTATACCCCAGATTCCTATCCTTTTTTCATGCGAGTCGTTTTATCGCCAATGTCTCGGGGAAGGACAAAAAGTTCGAGTCGTTCTATCGACAGTAAGAGGCTGTGTATTATTGGAATTTGCGATAGCTACAGAAACTGTGTCATAGAGCGTTTACCGATGTTGCTGGTCACTTCAGCTCGGCGACCACTTTTTCCAGGCCGCCGATAAAATTCTGCCAGCCGTAGTGCGCACCCTGATAGTAGTGTTCCTGGTCCGGACGGAAACCCGACTGCTCCATACGCACGAGTGTGCCAGTCTTTGTCGGCGTCAACGTCCAGGCAACGACGCTCTCCAAACCGAGAGAGCTCCAGGTGTAGGACAGCCGCTGATTGGGTTCGACCGCCAAGACTTCGCAGTCGATAACCCCATTCCAATTGGGCATCGGCGTGGCCCGGAAGTTGAATTTGCGGCCCACCTCCGGCTGGAAGTCGTTTTCCATCAACCAATCCTTGATTAGGTCGCCTTGCGTGAGAGCGCGCCAGATTTTCTCCGGCGGATGCGGCATTTCGCGTTCAATGACTAGTGGCCTGTACCAACTGATTGTGTACTGATATGGCGTGATGGATCGGCATATTTCCATTTCACGGTGCGGGGCGATTTGTTGTACTGACGTATGTATCGCATGAGTTTTCTCTTCAAATCGGAAACGGAAGTGAATACGCCCCGTGCGATAACGTCGCGCTCGATCTTGCCGAACCACAACTCGACTTGATTCAGCCACGAAGAGTAGGTCGGAGTGAAGTGCAAATGAACCTTGGGATGCACCGCCAGGAAGTCCGTGACCGGCCTGCCCTTGTGAGCGGAGAGGTTGTCGGCGATGACATGGATTTCTTTGCCGCGGGGCTGATCGATCACAATGTCCGTGAGGAACGCGACGAACTCGGCCGAGGTGTGCCGCGCAGCCGTTTTGCCGAACACTTTGCCGGTCTTGGTGTTGAAGGCGGCATACAGCGACAAGGTGCCGTGACGAAAGTACTCAAAGCCGTGCCGTTCCGCTCGTCCTGGGGACAGCGGCAGAACCGGATCCTTGCGGTCCAGGGCCTGAATGGCGGTCTTTTCATCCACACTGAACACGGCGGCATGCGCTGGCGGGTTCAGATACAACCCAATAATGTCGGCGGCCTTCTTCTCAAAATCCGGATCGTTCGAGGCCATGTAACGCTCGATGCGATGCGGCTGGAGTCCGTGCTTACGCCACACCCGTGCCACCATCATGTGGCTGACGTCCAAATGCGCTCCCAGTTTGCGCGTGCTCCAGTGGGTTGCTCCACTGGTCGGCGCACGCCGTGTCGCCTCCAGAATCCGCGCCTCCAGTTCCGGGGTGAGCACGGTAGCAACCTGTCCCAAGTGCCGGCTGTAGAGTCCCGCGATACGCTGGTCGGTAAACCGTTTGCTCCAACTGGCCACAAAACCCCGGCTGCAGTCGATGCGCTCGGACACCTCATCCCACGTACGGCCCTCGGCCAACAGCAAAATCAGCCGCGCCCGTCGCGCATCTTCCGCCCGATCCGTCCGGCTATTGGCTCGCCGAGTCAATTCCATAAGCTCCGAATTCGTCAACGTAATCGCATCTCTCATGGACACGATTATAGTCTATAAATGGTTGTTACAGTCAACTAGGGAGCGAGTCGTGGGATTGTTCATGGATCCATCCTCTCCAGTAGGTTTTCGAGGCGGCTGAACCGGTCTTGCCAGAAGCTGCTGTAGAAAGTCAACCAATCAACGAGGGGCGCAAGTCCTCGGGGACGGGCGCTGTAGTGGGTCTGGCGTCCCTTATGCCGGGCTTTGACCAGCCCCGTATGTCTGAGAACTCGCAGATGCTTGGATACTGCCGGCTGGGACACGCCGGAGCGGTCGGTCAACACGCGCACGGTCAATTCCCCCTCCCGGCTGAGGCGTTCGAAGAGCGCCCGACGAGTGGGATCAGCAAGAGCTGTGAAGACATTTCCGGACATCGCCAGCATGGCTATTCATAACCCATTGGTTATGGATTTGTCAACCCTTCTTCGCACTGCTTTTGAGGTACGCCGCAGCAAAAAACCTCCTGTGCTTCGGACCTATCCAGCCGGGCGTCTAAAAATTTTAGGAATCCCTCCTGTTCTCCGACGCTTTCAGTCCTGTGGGTGGTTACCTGTATAATACTCGGATGCCGAACCGTGCCTATGCCAGCGTCTGGGTGCGCGACTATAGCGCGGAGAACATGCTTTCGCACTTCGAGCATTTTCTTGCCACGGTGCCGTTGGCTTCCGCCCCTCCGGGCTTTACGGGGTTGACCATCCGGGCCGTGGACTTCGCCGAAACTCCGCTTGAAGAATACGATTTGCGCGGATACCTGACGACGCCTGCGGAGGTCGTCGAACTGGCAAAGGAACACCATTCCGGCGATGTGTGTTATGAAGTGGCGGCGCGCTGGGATCTCTGGATTCGCGACAAGGAAACCGCCAGCTGGAAATTGCAGCCGGAGCGGTTGGACATCTTCTGTTATGGGCCCGAATACGACGGCGGTGTGTTTGCCGAATCGGGGCACTTCGTGGCCGATCTCGGCTTTGAGAATCTGTTCACGGGGCATGCGGGGCTGCTGACCGCGGGAAACGGGCGTATCGCGCAGCCGCAGCACCCGGAAGAGGCGCGGTTTCTGATGTGGATGTCGCAGCCGCAAAATTTGCGCGAATACCAGGAAAAAACGAGAGAGAATATCCAGAAACTGATGGGCTGGATGCGCGCGGTGGAGGAAGCCCTGCCCGTAGAGCGCTTCCGCCTGTGGTCCGAGGGAGAAGAAAACTTTGAAGCGCGGCTCGATGAAATTCTGGCTGTGCGCTAGCCTGGTTTTCGCGATGGCGGGACCTGCCGTGGCGGCGGGCACACGCATCTCGAGTTCCGGCGCAGGGCAGAGCGCCGTGCACTATGGCAATGAGACGATGCTCGCGGGTTTGCGCCCTGGCCGCGACACCTTTGCCGTCGCGGAAAAGCGATTCAAGGCCAAGAATCTTTCCGAGGAGCCGAATTCAAATTCCAAGGAATGGCGAGACGACTGTTCGGGCCGCTCCATCCACCTGGAAGTAGACGCCAAGTCTGTGATCCAGACTGTCACGATCACCACGCTCGGCACGCAGGAAGGAAAGTGCGGCGACCGACGGCCCGAGTTTTTGGATCCCAGGAATTGGTTGACTGGACTGGGGCTGCACATGGGCGATTCGCAGGATCGTGTGGTCGGCTTATATGGTGAGCCGAGTTCCAGCGGACCGGCATCTAAAAACGGACAGGACCTCGTCTTGATGTATTACCAATTCGATTGGGCCGGGTCCGACGTCCCTCAGGTGATGGAGGTCCTGTGCGCCCGGGACACGGGACGGGTTGTGGAGATTACGCTGGCGTTCCCCAGCTTATAATGCGCGACGGATTATGAGACTACGAGGACTGCGCGCGGCTGTGGGGATGATGCTCTGCGCGGCGTCGTTATTGTTTGCCGGCTGCCGCTCGGAGCCGCAGGTGTCGCCCGAAGGCGCGGCGGTGAAGGCGGAAACCGCCGGTGCAGCCAGCGACGCCCGGGGAGTCGCGGAAAAGTCGCTGGGCAAGCAGGCGGAAATTCTCGCCCAGGGCGATTTGGCGCTGAACGGGCTGGAGCAAGTGCTGGTCGTCAACCGGTTTTCGCCGGGAGCAGCGGACGGCGTAAAATCTGCGGCGGTTTTCGTGGTGCGGGCGGCGGTTCTTCAACGCGACGGCGGCAGGTGGTCCGAGGTGCTGCTTTGCGACGAGCACTTGAAAAACCCCTATGGCTATCTTGGACGCTCGCCGGCCGGACGCGTGAACGGCTGGCGTCTGGAGTTCATGCAAGACGCGAAAGTCGGGATGAAAATGAAATTTACGCCCGCCGAAAACGTGAATCGGACGAACGGGAACACGGAGCAAGATTCCGAGCAAATTTACCCCACGTTCGATGTGCGCTGGAACAAAAATGCGAAACGCTATCAGGCGTTCGACCAGTCTCATGAAAGGTATCTGAGCGAGATCCCGTCACTGGAGACTCCACAGTCCATTCTTCGATGAGCACAGCGGCCAACACCCTGTCAGGATCGGCGCCGAAAACAGCGCACAAGCGTGTTTCCGGATGGGCGCAGCTTAGGCGGTTGTACCCGTACGTGACGCGTCACAAAACGGAAGTCGCGATCGGCTTTCTCACGCAGGCCGGCATGGGGATTACCGGAACGCTTCTGCCGCTACTCCTCGGCGCGATCACAGACTGCATCAAGGGCGCCGAGACGCCGCTGGCGCAGCTCGGACGGTTAACCCAATTCACCCTGGGTCCGCTGCTTCCCTACTACCACCCGAAGGATCCGCATACGCTGGCGGTCTTTAGCTCAGCGCTGGTGATTGTGTGCGCGGTTCAAGGCGTCTTTTCCTACGCCACGCGGCAAATCCTGATCGGGCTTTCGCGCGATATCGAATTCGATCTGCGCAACGACCTGCTGTCCAAGCTCGTGCTGATGGAGCCGGAATTCTACGTGCGCAATCGCACGGGCGAGTTGATGTCGCGCTGCACAAACGATTTGAATTCGGTGCGCATGGTGCTGGGCCCGGGCATCATGTACAGCGCCAACACGATTGCCACCATGGTGCTCGCCGTGGTGCTGATGTTCTGGATTTCGGCGACGCTGAGCGTATACGTGCTGCTTCCGGTGCCGGTGGTTGCCGTTACCGTATGGCTCTTCGGGCGCCAGATCCACGCACTGTACGGAAAAATTCAGGCCTCGCTCGCGGTGCTTTCGGCCAAGGCCCAGGAAAATCTGGCTGGCGTGCGCGTCGTGCGCGCCTATGGGCAGGAAGAAGCGGAGATTCACGGGTTCGACGCGCCCAACCGTGAATACATCGATCGCAACCTGCGGCTGATCTACTTCTGGAGCATGTTCATGCCGCTGCTGCAGATGCTCTTCGGGCTGACCTTTATTCTGGTGTTGTGGCAGGGCGGGCGGCAGGTCATCCTAAATAGAATCACGCTCGGCGAATTGGTGGCCTTCTACACATTCATGACGCGCCTGATCTTCCCCATGATCGCGCTTGGATTCGTGACCAACATTTTTCAGCGTGGCGGCGCCTCGATGGGCCGCTTGAACTACATTCTCGACTCGGAACCGAAAATCAGCGATTCGGCCGTCCGCAACACAGTTGGGGAAATTCGCGGCGAAATCGAGTTCCGCAACTTGACCTTTACGTATCCAACCGTGCGAAGCGATACGGACGGGGCAAAATCCAACGGTTCAGCTGGCGCGAACAAGCCCGTGCTGCAGGACATTACCCTGCGCGTTCCGGCGGGCTCGATCCTCGCGATTGTTGGCCCGACCGGAAGCGGAAAGTCCACGCTGGCCTCTCTGATCGCGCGATTGTGGGAGGCGCCCGCGGGGACGCTGTTCGTCGATGGCCGCCCGATCGACGAATGGCCACTCGAAACGCTGCGGCGGGCCGTGGGATATGTGCCCCAGGATACGTTCCTGTTCAGCGAGACGCTGCGGGAAAACCTCGCGTTTGGAGTCGATTCCGCAACAGACGAAGAAATTCACGAGGCGGCCGACGTCGCCAGCATTGCCGCGGAAATCCGGGAGTTTCCCGGGCAATTCAATACGATGGTTGGCGAACGCGGAATTACCCTGTCGGGGGGCCAGAAACAGCGTGCCGCCATCGCACGCGCCGTGATTCGCGATCCCAGGATCCTGATCCTGGACGATTCCCTCTCCAGCGTCGATACGGGCACGGAAGAACGCATCCTGAAACGCCTGGATGCGATTCTGCGCCAGAGGACGACCATCCTGATCTCGCATCGCGTCTCGACGGTGCAGCACGCCGACCAGATCGCGGTCCTGCGGGAGGGTCGCATCGTCGAACGAGGCACGCACGAGGAACTTTTGGCACGCGGCGGATATTACGCGGATTTGTACAACAAACAATTGCTCGAGGAAGAGTTGGCGCGCGAATGAGCGACTTCCGAGAAGAGGAAGCTCTAGGAAAGGCTTACGACTCGCAACTGTTGCGGCGGCTGATGACCTATCTCCAGCCGTACAGGTGGAGTGTAATCTTCGCGGTCATCCTGACTTTGCTAGTCGGTCCTCTCACGGTTGTCGGCCCTTACCTGTTCGGATTCGCCGTCGACAAATATATCGTCCCCGGCCTGGACCAGTCGCTTCCTTGGGCCACCGCGCTGCGCGGCGTCAGCCTCGTTTCGCTTCTGTCGCTTGCGGCGCTCCTGCTGAGCTTCGCGGTGCAGTATTTGCAGGTCCGGATCATGCAGAACGTCGGGCAGCAAACGCTCTACGATCTGCGAAAGGAAATCTTCGAACGGCTGCAGCGCTTGCCGATGAGCTTCTTCGACCGCAGTCCGGTCGGGCGCCTCGTAACGCGCGTGACCACGGACGTCGACGCGCTCAACGATTTGTTCGCCGCAGGAATCGCGGCCATGGCCAACGACGCGATCATGCTGCTTAGCATCGGCGCGGTGATGATGGCGAAAAACTGGCGGCTCGCCCTGGCTACCTTCGCGGTACTGCCCCTCATCATGATCGCCACCTGGATTTTCCGCGACCGCGTGCGGGATGCCAACCGGCGCATTCGCACGGCCATTGCGCGGATCAATTCGTTTTTGCAGGAACACATCAGCGGCATGAGCGTCGTGCAGATCTTCAACCGAGAGCGAAAAGCGCGGGAACAATTCGCGGAACTCAACCGCATCCACATGGAGGCGTACAAGGACGCGATCACCGCCTTCGCCGTTTTCTTTCCGGCGGTCGAGCTTTTCAGCACCACGGCGATCGCCGTCGTTTTCTGGTATGGCGGACTGCTCTCGTTCGGCGGCGCGGTGACCGTCGGAACGCTGATCACCTTCATGCAGTACGCGCAGATGTTTTTCCGTCCGATCCAGGACCTCAGCGAAAAATTCAACATCCTGCAATCAGCCATGGCCGCCTGCGAGCGCATTTTCAAGCTGCTTGACGAACCGCTGCCCGCGCCGCCCGCGGAAGCGCCGCTGTCTCTTGACGCTCCGCGCGGCGATATCGAATTTCGCAATGTGTGGTTCGCCTACCACGGCGGCGCGAATCCGAAGGAAGATGATTGGGTCTTGCGCGACGTTTCCTTCCACATCGCGCCGGGACAGAGTCTGGCGATCGTGGGCCACACGGGCGCGGGAAAAACCACGCTAATTCAACTGCTGCTGCGCTTCTACGAAATCCAGCGCGGCGAAATTTTGCTCGACGGTGTGGACATTCGCAAGCTCGAAGTGCACCAGTTGCGCCGGCAATTCGGCATTGTGCTGCAGGATCCATTTCTCTTCAGCGGAACTTTGGAATCGAACGTGCGCCTGGGCGATGAAGACATCAGCCGCGCGCGGGTCGAGTCCGCGCTGCGCGAAGTCGGCCTGGGTTCCCTGCTGGATTCGCTGCCTGAAGGCGTGGAGACCAACGTCAGCGAACGCGGCGCGACCTTTTCGGTTGGACAGCGCCAGTTGATCAGCTTCGCCCGCGCGCTGGCGCACAATCCCCGCTTCCTGATTCTCGATGAAGCCACCTCGAGCGTCGACACCAAGACCGAAATTTTGATTCGCGAGGCGCTCGACCGTTTGCTCCAGGGCCGCACCGCGCTGGTGATCGCGCACCGGCTCAGCACCATCCAGCATGCCGACCGGATTCTGGTTTTCCACAAAGGCCGGTTGCGGGAGCAAGGCTCGCACCAGCAATTGCTCGGGTTGCGCGGGATTTACTACCGCCTGTACCAGCTCCAATACAAAGACCAGGAATTGCGCACATCCTTTCAGCCCGCGGAAAGTGGAGCGGGTACGTCCGTTCCGGGGAATGACTAGCCGAACGCGACTGTAGCGCCCGCCTTCAGGCGGGCAATCGGTACCCAAGCGCTGTGCCCGCCTGAAAGGCCGGCGCTACACGATGCCACCCACACAAATTCTCATTTCCGCGGGCGAAGCCTCAGGGGACATGTATGCGGCGCGTCTTGCGACGGCGCTTCGAGCGCGAGCAGATGTTCAGCTCTTCGGCATGGGCGGCACGCGAATGCGCGACGCCGGAGTCGAGCTGGTAGCCGACTGCTCGGAAGTTTCCCTCGTCGGTATCGTCGAAATCGCGAAGAAATACCCCGCGCTGAAACGCGTCTGGAGACGCCTGCTGGACGAGGCGGAGCGCCGCAACCCCCAACTGGCAATCTTTACCGATTTCCCGGGATTTCATCTGCGCCTGGCGCGTGCCTTGAAGCGGCGGGGAGTGCGGAACGTGTATTTCGTCTGCCCGCAATTCTGGGCCTGGCGCCCCTGGCGGGCAAATCTGGTGCGCAGGCGATTCGTCCTGGGACTGTGCATTTTTCCGTTCGAACAGCCGTGGTATCGGGCGCGCGGCGTGAACGCGGAATTTATCGGACATCCGCTGGTCGGAAACGTGACGGCGAAGAGAACCCGCGCCCAGTTCGCCGCGGACTGTGGATTGGACCCAGCCCGGCCGATTTTGGCGCTGCTGCCGGGAAGCCGGTCCGGAGAAATCGCTCATCACATGCCCACGCTGGTACAGGCTTGCCGCCTGATCCAGAAAGACCGCGACGTGCAGTTCGTGCTGGCTCTCGCGCCCGGCGTCACGAAGATTCAAATCGCGCCTTACCTGAGCCCCGCGATTTCCATGCACGTAGTGGAGGACGCGACCTACGATGCGCTGGGCGCGGCGGACTTATCTATTGTTTCCAGCGGCACGGCTACGGTGGAAGCTGCGCTAATGGACGCGCCGATGATCGTCGTCTATCGCCTGGCTCCGCTGACTGCGGCGCTGGCCCGGTGGCTGGTGCGCACGCCCATGTTTGCCATGGTCAATCTGATTGCCGGCAGGCGGGTTGTGCCGGAGCTCGTGCAGAAGGATTTCACTCCGGAGCGGCTTGCGAGCGAAGCAATGCGCTTGCTCGATTCGCCGGAATCGCGCGCCGAGATGCGCCTGGGACTCACTGAAGTTCGCGAAAAGCTCGGGCCTCCCGGCGCGGTTGACCGCGCGGCGGGCTTGATTGCGGATCTGCTGAAACAATCCTGAAGCGATCGCAACGCTTTCCTAGAGGCCGTCCGCTTTGCCGGGGCAGGCACTAGCCAGCCCCGTCGAAGACGTAACGAACGACTCTCGCAAGCTGGGGACTGGCAACTCATCGCGCCAAGTTGGTATCCTACTGGTGTTAGATGCTTGTGTCAGATCGCCTTCGCCGCAACTAGAAAGGCACCTGAAACTCATGTCGAAATTTCCACTCCTGCTCCTTCTGGCAGGCCTTTCAGCTGCTGTCGCGCCCGCCTGGGCGCAAACTCCCGGGGAACCGCAGGGACCGGGCCGCCCAGTCGCCCCGGTGCAGAGCATCCCCACCGCCGCATTTCGTGCAACCGATTACGAAGTCCGCGCTTCGCTCGACGCAGTCGGACAGGTTATGAACGCGCAGGCCAAGGTTGACTTCGCAGCACGCGACGCGGGCCGGGTCGTGGACGTGGAACTCAATCAGAACCTGCGAGTTAACTCAGTGCGTGATGGATCCGGCAAACCCGTGAATTACGAGCGGGACGATAATTCCGGTCTGAAACTGCATATCACGCTCGACGATACCGTGCCCGCAGGAGGAACGGTCACGCTTTTATTTGATTACGGCGGGCCGCTTTCCAGCCGCATGAGCAATCCCGATGAAAATATGCGCATGGCCTACATCGGCAAAGACGGCGGATACTTGCTGCTTCCGTCGCGATGGTTTCCGCTGACCGATTTTCCTTCCAATCGATATACCGGAATTTTTCAGATCGAAGTGCCGGGAAATATGACCGTGGTCGGCACGGGGACATCCACCGGCGCTCCGGCTACGGTCACGCCCTCTTCGGGGGCGTCTCCGGCTGCGGCCCCCGCGCTGGGCAACGGACGCCACGGCGCTCCACTATCGCCCAGGAACGCCCCTGCGCCTCCGCCGCTGCAAAACGAACGCATGCTCTACACCTTCCGAGTGGACAAGCCGGAAGCCGCCGGAACATTCGTGTTCGGACCACTACAGCTAAGCCCGGAACACGCGGAAGGGGCCACCTATTCGATTTACACGCCGCCCGCACAGGCCGATACGGCTCCGGCCTACGCGGATTCCATCTCGCACGTCCTCGACTTTTTCAACGATACCTTCGGCGCTTTGCCCGAACCAGGACTGACCGTCGCGCAACTTCCCGACGGGACCGTCGATGGCTTTGCCGCGCCGGGACTGTTGCTGGTCAGCGCCCGGCAGTGGACGGCCAAGCCGAACGATCGCCTGCTGGCGCATCTGGCTGCTCACCAGTGGTGGGGCGAGCAGGTGCTGGCGGCATCGCCCTCGGACGTTTGGGTTACGGACGGCCTCTCGCGCTACTCCGAGGGCATGTATGTCGAGGAAAGTCTGGGCAAGGACGCGCTGAACAAGGCGCTCGAGGATTACGCCGTGGGCGCGCTGATGTTCGACGATACCGCTCCCATTGCCGACGCCGGAAGGCTGGAGATAGGGTCTGAGGAATATCAATCGGTGGTGGTGAACAAAGGCGCGATGGTGTTTCATATGCTTCGCTCGATCATCGGCGACGCGAATTTCAGCGCCCTCTTGAAAGATTTTTATTCCCGGTTCGCGCGCAAGACGGCGCGGATTCAGGATTTTGAGCAATTGGCTGAGGCTCGCCTGACTCAACCGGCGCCGGCGGAATTTAAAATGGGTAACACTCCCGCCGCGTCCGACCAGCCCACCAGTTTGCGCCCCTTCTTCACGCAGTGGCTGCATTCGACGGGAGTGCCCGAATTCACCCTGGATTACGTGGTCTATCGCACCAAAAAGGGATTCCGAATAGTCGGGAAAGCCAAGCAGAATCTCGACGTCTTCCACATGGACGTGGAGCTCGAAGTCCAGACCGAGGGAAATCCGGAATTCAAAACCATCAGCATTTCCGGAAAAGAGTCTCCCTTCACCGTAGAGACCTTCGGCCGGCCCAAACCCAATGGAATTATTCTTGACCCGCACAACTATATTCTGAAATCCAGCCAGCGGCTGCGCGTGCGAGGGATCATCGCGCGCGGCGAGTCGCTTGCCGAACAGGGCCGCTACTACGATGCGGTGATCCAGTACCAGAAGGCCCTCGAAGAAGACCGGCAGAATGCCCTGGCCGACTTCCGCATGGGCGAGGCGTTTTTTTACCAGCGGAATTATGCGGCGTCCGCGCAATCGTTCCGCGATGCGCTCGATGGCGCCACCGACTTGACCACCAAGTGGACCGAGGTGTGGTCGCACATTTACCTGGGCCGCATCTACGACATACAGGGAGACCGGACGCGGGCCGTCAACGAATACAGCAAGGCCAAACAAACGGCCGACGACACGGGCGGGGCGCAAGCCGAAGCGGAAAAATCCTTGAAAAAGGCCTACAAGGAAGCGGGTTCGTGAGAGGCGCCCTCCGTTAGCATCGGCTTCGGCGTGGGTGTTTTTTGTCTTGCACCGGCTAAAATCGCGGAGGCTGGCGCCTGAGCCGCCTAATACCCGGACAGTCCCGTCAGTTGCGGGTTCGCGATTCCTTTGTGCTGGATCAGCACCTGAAATTTTTCTCCCAATCCCTCCGGATGAATCAGGTTTTTGAGCAACAGACGCGCGCGCAGCTTCTCCATTTCCGTTTGTCCCGGCTCGTACAAATCGGCGAATTCGTTTCCTCGGCCGAGCGCCACAAGGAATTCCGATTGCGTGACCCGGCCTGTGCGGATCAGCCCCGCTCGGCGCCCCCACAGGTCCAGCGCGGTGAAGTTCACATGCGCGGTTAAATCCTGTTCGCCCGGCGCGCCGAGCAGATTCTCCGTTACGCTGTGATCGCGGTAGGCCAGCAGAGTGCCGCGGTTATGATTTTCATCGTACAAAACGCGAGCCTCGTGGCCATAATCGATCGTTAAGACGAAGCCGCGTCCGAGGGCCCGCCCCGCGCCCTCGATCCAGTCGCAGGCTTCAAAACAGACTTCGGCCTGCTGATCGTTTTCAAGCGTAATACCCTGCTCGGAAAGATATTGTTCGAGCGCCGGCATGGACGGCTCATCAACGACCTCGATGAATTCCCCACCCTCCCGGCCGACATAGATTTCCCGCAGCTTGCCCTCCTTCATGATCACGCGGTGCGCGGGCAAAGCGTCCAGCAATTCATTTGAAAAAATACAACCGGCGGAAATGGAATGCGGGATCTCCATCGCGTTGGAAAAACGCTTCGCCGCCAGGTGAGCCGCCAATCGCGGCGCGTGCTCGGCGCGGCGAGCGGCCGAGCGCTCCACGGCGACATATTCCATCGCGGTGTAAAACGCGGGCAGCGCCTGAGCGCTAAAATCCAGGATGTGCCCGGCAAGACGTCCGACTCCGGCGGCTGACTCCACGAGGATGAAGGGGCGAGGCGACCCCAGCAGCTCCCACATTTCGGCGAATTGCCGGGCAAGCAACCGGCCGAAGACCGGATGCACGTCAACGCTCGTGTAGTAGTCGCCGAACCGGGCGGGATTCGCGCGCGAGTAATAGCCGTGCGCGTGATGGTACAGACACTCGCGCATGAATTCGACGAACGGAATAGGGCCACCGGCGCGAATGCGTTCCGCAAGAATTTCCGAAAGCGCGCGCGCGTGATTCCCCGGCTTCGGCGGATCGCCCGCGGCGGCCGAGCCGGACAAGGGTCGGACGGTCATACGTCCTGGCGCTGCGGGTTGCAGGTGAACATCTCGATGACGAAATCGTGCAGACAATCGTAGAGCTGCTTCTGGAAGATCCACGGAAACTGCTTGCTCTCAATTTCACGCGGGCGTAGCAGAAACACGTAGGTGTGGACTTGCGGCTCGGGCGGAGAATACTGGATTAGGACTTCGACGCCTTCGGCTGCCGGGCGCGCGTCAAATACGAAGAGCGGGTGTTCGTATTGCAGCAATTCGGCGCGCACTTTTTCCACAAGCTCGATCATCAGGGTTCCGTCTGGCGTGCGCCCTGCAATTCCCCGGCGGCGGCCATTTCCGCCAGCGCCTTTTCAAATTCAGAAAGCGCCGGCGCGTCGAACAGGACAAAATAGATTTTTTCGAGGGACGTGGATTTCTTCAGATGCTCCACGGCTTCGCGCAGCATGATGCAGGCGCATTCCGGAACCGGAAAGCCGGCGATCCCCGTGCCCACGGCCGGAAATGCGATGGTGCGCAATCCCTGCTCCGACGCAATGCGCAACGCGTGCGCCGTCGCGCTTTTCAGCGCGCGCGCCGTTGTTTCTCCGCCGAGTTGCATGCTGGCCGCGTGGATCACGTAACGCGCGCGCAGGTTGCCGCCTGTGGTGATGGCCGCGCCGCCCACCGGAATGCTGCCGATGGCGTCGCACTTGCGCTGAATGGACTCGCCGCCCTTGCGGCGAATCGCGCCGGCAACCCCGCCGCCCAATTGCAAATCGTTGTTCGCGGCGTTGACAATGGCGTCGACGTCCATTTCCGTCAGGTCGCCTTGCAGGAGAATAATTTTCCCACTGACGCTCATACTCGTTTTCGTCCCGCAATTCCGGCGTTACTTCGCAATCTGGTTCAGCGCTTCTTCATCGTACCCCAGAACAAGCTGCGCGCCGCGCAAGACGACGGGACGCCGAATCAGGTTGGGCTCGCCCGCCATCAGTTCCAGGGCTTCCTCACGCGACGGCGGATTCTCTTTCATTTTACGCGCGTGGTAGAGTTCGTTGCGAGTATTCAGGAACATGCGATAGTCGCGCTTGCCGATCAGCCGGTCGAGTTCGTCGACCGTCAGGCGGTCCTTGCCAAGGTCGCGCAGCTCCAGATTCGCTTTCCTCTTTTCCAGAAACGCCTTGGCCTTGCGGCAGGTGGTGCAGGACGGCTTCTGCAGAAATTTGATTGTCGCTTTGGCCATGCTTCTTTCTCCTTAAAAGCCGAAATCCGCCGGCGCGGTAAAAGCGTGTTTACGAACGGTGAGACCCGCGGTCCGGGATTCGCCGAGCACTTTCATGTAGTCGCCTCGCGACGCAACTTTCAAAACCCACTTTTCCAGCCAGCGCTCGAACTCCGCCTGCTGGCGCGACTCTTCATGATACTCGCTGAAGAACGCATGATCGCGCCCATAGTAACCCTGAACCGGCGAAGGATGCGCGCCCCACGGCTCATGAACGACTGCGCTGACAAGCATTCCCGGGATCAGCGTCCGATTCGGGTCGGAGGCAATCGCTTCGGGCGAAACGATCTCCTCGGCGACGACGATGACCTTGCGCGACGCCCGCGCCCCGTCAATGGCCACTCCAAAGTTCCCCCAAAGATGCGAATTGCCCGCCGTGTCCGCGCGCTGCACCGGAATGATGGCCAGGTCGGGCCGCAAGGCGCGCACCGCGATCAGGCGGTCTCCATCGACGGGCGAAGAAAATTCGCGCAGATTGGGGTTGTTCATCGGCAGATCGCTTCCAAGCGTGGCATAGGTAGGCAGGAAGGGCACTCCCAGCGCGGCGGCATGCAGCGCCATGGCCATCGTAAAATTCGAGTAGTCCAGCGTCTCGATAGCGCGGGGAATCGCCTGCTCTACCGCCCGGCGAAAACAGTAGCCCACGCCCGCCGAGGCGTTGCCCACCCAAGCCGCCATCACGCGCGAAACGCATCCCGCTCCGATCATCTGATCGAACAGAATGTCGGAAATGGGGCCGACGAGGGTCAGGTCGCGGCGCGCCTGGCGGATGATCTCGTGTCCTGCGGAGAACGGAATCATCTGTTCGAGCGCCGCGCCCATAAGGATGGACGATCCGGACGGCACGTGCTCGGCAATTGCCTGCCGCATGGAAGCCAATTTTGAGGCGATCGCGGCGGTCATGCTTTCGTCCAAAAGTGATCGGGGTCTATCTGACGGATGGCGGTGAGTTCGTTTTCCGTGGGCGCAGACGTGACTTTTAGATCTTCCGCCACGCGCAATTTCCATCCCGTGTTGGCCAGTACTGCCTCCAGCCCAACTCCCGGATGAATTGAGGCTAGATAGGCTTCGCCGTCGTCGCCAAATCGAAGCACGCCCATGGTCGTGATTAACGCCGAAGGGCCGGAATGCGCCGGAAGCCCGTGCGCCAGCCGCCAACCTTGACCCCCTGTCCCATTTCCGGGCGAAGTGATGTGCGCGACCTGCGAGACCATGCGGTGTCGGTCGTGGGCCAGGATTAACACAGTTCGTTGCGCCAGGCAGGCAATATCGCACGCCCCACCGGAACCAGGCAGGCGGACTGTTTGCCCGTTTCGGCATCCCCAGGTGGTGTTGAGGTTTCCGAAGCGGTCGACTTCCGCCGCTCCTAGAAAGCCCACGTTCACCCGGCCCTGTTGAAGCAGGGACATCACGGAAATCATGTCGCCGCAAAAGGTGGCCTGAAATAAGTTGGCGGGATCGCCCATGGTGTAAAGCAGGGTGGAGGCCGGCTCGTTGCGCATGATCCCGTTTTCGAACAGGCCGGTCGCTTGCGGCGCGTGCGTCCGCTTGGCAAGCGCAAAAGCGATCATGGGCAAGCGCATGCCGACGAAGACGACCTCGCCATCGCGGATTTCGCGCGCAGCCGCAGCCACCATCAACTCCCCAAGCGAGAAGGAATCTGAAACCATATTGAAGGATGCTCGCCCTGATCCGGAACGAAGCGGCCAGTATGGCGCGCCGGCCGGCGGGCCTGCAATATTTTCACCCAGCCAAACCCGGCGGCCTACTTCTGTAATTTGTCGAGCAGCCTGGCAAGCTGGCGGAAATAGCGGAGCTTTTGGCCGCGGCTGGTGCCATTTTTCTCAGCGGTTGACGGCAGCACAAATACCTGGGCGCCGTACAGCCGAGCTTTTTGCAAGCCGGGCTTGCAGGGCCGCTGCGCGAAATTTTCAAATACCTTCACGCCGTTAAAGGCGATCACCTGAGGCGCAAATTGCTCCAATTTTTGAGCCAGCAGAATGCGGCCCTCGGCAAATTCCTCGCGCGTGAGTTCCGCGGACTCGCGCGTGGGGCGCTTCACAAGATCGGTCAGGCCGATGCCGAATTCGATCATGCGCTTGTCATCGCGGTGGTCCAGCAGTTCAGGGATCACGCGCGAATCGTAGAGCAGCGGCCAAAATTCGTTTCCGCGTCCCGCGTAATAGTGCCCCACACGAGCCGAACGGTCGCCGGGATTGCACCCGACGATGATAAGTTTCATGCCACTGCGCAGATAATCTGGTAACGTCCGCATCTATTTTGCGCCGGCCCCCATAGTCCCAGGATTCGAGCTTCACTTGAAACGGCCCATTGTACCATTCGGCGCGGCTGGAACAGGGTAGGCCCTTTTTACCTTGTGCTCAGAAAACTAAAAAAAACTGCATCGCATGGGTTTGACGCAGCATCCGATTTGCAGGGTCCTACAGGCAGGTAATGCAAAGGAGAACTATGGTACCCTGCCAAATGAGTGCGGCTGGCATCTGCATGCTACCGCCTGGAGCACACTGGATATTGAGCGCTACCGACCCCAAACCGCTCGCTTCGACCATCGTCCGCGACGATGAAGCCGCGCTGGTGTCCGCGGCCAAAGGCGGCGACACAAACGCTTTCGAAGAACTGGTCAATCGCTACGAACGAAAGATCTTCCGCTTGGGTATGAATATCACGCAAAACCGCGAGGACGCCGAAGACGTGATGCAGGACGCTTTCATGAAGTCCTACCAGAATCTGGACCGCTTCCAGGGCGACTCCCGCTTTTACACCTGGCTGGTGCGCATCGCAGTCAATGAAGCGCTGATGAAATTGCGCAAGCGGCGGCCGAACCAGGTCTCCCTCGACGAACCCCTTACCGCCAACGACGGCGAAGATTCCGTGTTTCGCGAAATCGAGGACTGGGGTCCTTCTCCCGAAAAGAAATTCGCCCAGACCGAGCTCAACGAAATTCTCAACAGCGTGATAGGCGAACTCGATCCGATCTTCCGCGTCGCTTTTTTGTTGCGCGACGTGGAAGGGCTTTCCACGGAAGAGACCGCCCAAATCCTGGGAATCTCTGTGGCGGCCGTAAAATCGCGCCTCTTGCGGGCGCGGCTGAAACTCCGCCAAAAACTGAACAAGTACTTTCGACGGAGCGAAACACAGTGAACTGCAAGAAGGTCGTACTCGAACTGACGAACTACCTCGACGGCGTTCTCGATTCCAGCATGCGAACCGAGCTCGAGCAGCACCTCTCCTGCTGCACCGACTGCCGCCTGGTCGTCGACACCTGCCGCAAGACCATCCAGATTTTTTGCAACTCCGAACCTGTCCCGCTTCCCGAAGACGTTCGCAACCGACTGCACTCCGCGCTCCTCGAGCGCTTCCGCCGCAATTCCAAGACGACTTAGCCGCCCGCGTAAATTCTTGTTTCGAACCGAAAATGGGCACAGAATAAGGCGACCTTCGCTACAGCGAAACGGCCCTTGAGTGGCACAGGCTCCGGCCCGTGTGGCTTCAGTCCTGGCGCGCGCAACCCGCACAGGCCGAAGTCCGCGCTGCTCAACACACGCCCGTAAACACAAAGCAGCACTCTGGCCAGGAGGAAGTCGATGAACCGGCTCGCTCGATGGACCGTGCTTTTCGCTCCGGTGTTGTTTTTGTATTGCGCTGCAATGCCCGCAAGGGCGCAATCCGGCGCGAAAAATGGAGAGTGGCGGACCTACGGCGGAGACCTCGCCAGCACCCGGTACTCGGCGCTCGACCAGATCAATGCCGAAAATTTCAACAAGCTCCAGATTGCCTGGCGATTCAAGACGGATTCGCTTGGGCCGCGGCCCGAATTCAAGTTCGAATCGACGCCGCTGATGGTTCATGGAGTCGTGTATTCGACGGGCGGATCGCGCCGAGACGTGGTTGCGCTGGACGCGGCAACCGGTGAACTGCTCTGGATGCACCGCGAGGAGGAAGGCGATCGCGGCGCGAATGCTCCGAGGCAGCTTTCGGGCCACGGTTTGGCCTATTGGACGGATGGCAAGGAAGAGCGGATTTTGTATGTCACGCCGGGTTACCGACTGATCGCGCTGGATGCTCGAACGGGCATCCCGGTACGCACCTTCGGCGTCGGTGGCGCGGTTGACCTGAAAAAAGACGACGATCAGAGCATCGATCTGGTCACCGGCGAAGTCGGCCTTCATTCGACGCCCGTTGTGGCGCGCAATGTGGTGATCGTCGGCGCGGCTCACCTGACCGGGGGCGTGCCGAGAAGCAGAAAAAACGTGAAGGGTTACGTGCGCGGATTCGATGTGCGCACCGGCAAGCGCCTGTGGATCTTCCATACGATTCCCTTGCCCACTGAATATGGCAATGACACGTGGCTCAAAGAGTCCTGGGCCTACACCGGAAATACCGGCGTATGGGGACAAATTTCGGTGGACGAAAATCTGGGACTCGTCTATTTGCCGGTGGAATTGCCCACCGGCGATTACTACGGAGGCGATCGACCCGGAAACGGCTTGTTCGGAGAAAGCTTAGTCGCGGTGGATTTAGAAACCGGCAAGCGTAAGTGGCACTATCAACTGGTGCATCACGGTTTGTGGGACATGGACATCCCGTGCGCTCCAATTCTCGCGGACATCACCATCGACGGGCGAACGGTGAAAGCCGTCGCGCAGCCAACCAAGCAGGCGTTCCTGTATGTTTTCAATCGCGAGACCGGCCAACCGATCTGGCCGATCGTCGAGCGCCCGGTCCCGCAGGGCGACGTGCCCGGAGAATGGTACTCACCCACTCAACCTTTTCCGACGAAACCGCCGGCATACGACAACCAGGGCGTGTCCAGCGACAGCCTGATCAACTTCACACCGGAATTGCACGCCGAGGCCGAAAAGCTGGTCTCCAAATATAGAATCGGCCCGCTGTTTACGCCGCCATCGGTGAGCAAGGCTGACGGACCCCTCGCTACCATCGTTTCACCGGGGGCGCTCGGCGGAGCGAACTGGCCCGGCGGGTCTTACGACCCCGACACGCACATCCTGTACGTATATTCGCGCAGCGACATTGCCGCGCTGGGCCTGGTTCCCTCGCCCGATCCAAAACTTTCCGACATGGAGTATGTCCAGGGCACCGCGGGCATTTATCCTCACCCGGGTAGACCCATGGGCGCGCCGCCCATCCCGGCGCCGAATCCGGAAAGCGGCGAACCCGTTTTGACGATCCACGGCTTGCCGCTGTTGAAGCCTCCCTACGGGCGCATCACCGCAATCGACTTGGACCAGGGCGAAATCGTTTGGCAGGTAGCGCACGGCGAAACGCCGGACAATGTTCGAAACAACCCGGCGCTCGCTGGACTGACCATTCCGCGCACGGGCGCGGCAGGCTTGATCGGCACCTTGACCACCAAAACGCTGGTGATTGCCGGCGAAGCGGTGAACAGAACGACGCCGTCCGGCACGCGAGGCGCGATGCTACGCGCCTACGACAAGGCTACCGGCAAGGATGCCGGTGCAGTCTACATGCCCGCGCCGCAGAGCGGTTCACCCATGACATATATGCTGAACGGGCAGCAATACATCGTGGTCGCTGTGAGTGGCCCCAACTACCCGGGTGAGCTGATCGCCTACCGCTTGCCGGCCAACTAAGGCAGTTCGTCTGTAAAAGCAGCATCGATCGGTATTCCCGCTCGTGCTTCAAACGCATCGCGCATCGATTTGAGCTCAGAGCCGCTATTTCGAAATGTTGTAGAATATCCGCTTGCGCTTCAGGCCCTGTAGCCTGCCGCTCACAGAGGACCTATGGCTCAAACCATCCAAACCATCGGCATTGCGAATGGGGGAGGAGACTGTCCCGGGCTGAACGCGGTGATCCGCGGCGCAGTGCGCTCGGCGATTTTGGGGCACGGCTGGCGGGTCATCGGCATCAATGATGGATTCGACGGCCTGATCTGGCCCGAACGCACCATGCCGCTGACGGTGGAATCGATCGCGGGAATCCTGCCGCGCGGCGGCACGATCCTGGGCACCACCAATCGAGGCAACCCGTTTCATTATCCCGTCGACGAGAACGGCAAAAGGGTGACGCGCGATTACTCGCTGAAGTGTTGCGAGAATGCGCGTGAGTTGGGCATGGACGCGGTGATCGCCATCGGCGGGGACGGCACGCTGACCATCGCCCGTGATCTCGGGCGCTTGGGAATTCCCATCGTGGGAGTGCCCAAGACGATCGACAACGATTTGTCCGCCACCGAAGTCACCTTCGGCTTTGACACCGCCCTGCACGTGGCCACCGACGCCATCGACCGCCTGCACACCACAGCGGAATCGCACGGCCGCGTGATGGTCATCGAGGTCATGGGCCGGGACTCCGGATTCATCGCCCTGCATTCTGGAATTGCGGGCGGCGCGGACGTGATCCTGCTTCCGGAAATTCCGTTCACGATTGAAACAATATGCGAAAGGCTGCGCGAGCGCACCGCCTCAGGCAAGAAATTTTCACTGGTAGTGGTCGCGGAAGGCGTGAAGCTGCCGCTTCACGACCCCGGCGGAAAACCTTTTCCCGCGCCGCGTCCCGGCCAGGTGGGCATCCTGATTGGTGACGCCATTCACACGCACTTAAAACAGGATGTGCGGGTCACCGTGCTCGGCCATATTCAACGCGGCGGATCGCCGAGCCCGTTCGATCGCATTCTGGCGACTCGTTTTGGCGTCGAAGCCGTCGAGCTTGTGGCGCGAGGCGAATTCGGAAGAATGGTTTGTCTTCGCGCGGGCGAAATTGAATCGGTGTCGCTTGACGAGGCAGTCGGTGAAGTGCGTCTTGTGGACCCCAAGGGAAGCATGGTGCGCACGGCACGGGCTGTGGGCATCACGTTCGGAGATCAATAAATGATTTGGAGTATCGTGCGCCGGGCTTTTATTCCTACCCTCCTGATCCTGGCCGCACTGCTGTACTGGAAGCTTCATCCGAGTTCCACGAAGGTGATTTCGGTAGGCTACGTGGGCGACCGCGACGTCATTCTCTGGAACACGCTCGCGCAGGTGCGCGAATCGGTGGCGGAAGTCCATTACGGCGACCGTTTGGAAGTCGTGCGCGTCGAAGGGCCGGCGGTCCAGGTGCGTACGCCTTCGGGCAAGATCGGTTGGATGCGTGACTCGCGGCAGATCATGGACTCCGACCTGTGGGGAAAAAGCGCCTCCTTATTGGAGAAAGCGCGCGTGCTTCCCGTCCAGGCGCAGGGTCGAATGAAAGCCGTCAGCAACGTGCGTGTCGAACCGGGGCGTGACGGCAAGCGCATCTTTCAGTTCCTTCGGGGAACGCCGGTGTTGGTCTTGAAGCGGGCCGTGACGGAGGATCGCCCAGGCCCCGAGGAAAACTCGCAGGAAGATAAATCCCCCGCCGCCGCGGACGGACAAAAATCCAAGCAGGAAGACTGGCTTCTGGTTCTGCGCGCCGTGAGTTCTTCAGAGAGCGGCGAACCATCCTCGCCCGGCACCGGTTCGCAAATGAAGGCGGCAACCGGCGACACCGTGAGCGGAGGTCCGGGCTTGCGCAGACCGACGCAACGGGGCCGTCGGCCCCGGGGGGTCCGGTCGCGGGTTGGGTGTTAGCACGATTCGTGGAACTCGATTTACCGGACCCGGTAAAGGATTACGCCAGCTCAGCGGATCTGCATGTCGTGGCCTGGTTCGAACTGAATCGCGTGCCGGACGGCTCCGGCGGCGAAACGCCCCAGTACCTGGTCGCGGGATCGCGCGGAGCGGAGGGGCAGGTTTGCGACTTCACGATGCTGCGCGTATACACGTGGGGAACAGCGCGCAAACGCTATGAAACTGCGTACGTCGAAAGCGATGTATGCGGAAAACTGCCCATTCAGGTTTCGGAAGGGCCCAGGGGACCGGAGTTTCAGTTTCCTGACGTCGACGACGGCGGCGCGATGAGAAAGTACGCCATGTTCCAGACTACCGTCCGCCGGGTAAAGGATCGCCAGTAGGATTGGCTTTAGAACCCGTGTCACAACCTCCGGATATTTTTCCGGATCTTTTGGGGCTTGTAGGGGACGCTGGGACAAGGCAGGGCACGACTTTAGTAGCTGTGGAAACCTTAATTTATTTGTCATTCCGAGGGCAGCCATTGCCCGAGGAATCTCGCTTGCTTTTGATTTGCTCAAATCCGCGGAGAGATTCCTCGCTCGGAATGACAAAGATTTTTTTCCGCAGAAAAAGGCTGAGGAGTTGTACCCAATCAAGTCGCATGATCTTCGAACGTAAGTTTGCCGCATGATGCCCAACCATTTCGATCGGCCGCGATACAGATTTTCCCAAATCCTGCTGGCGGCTGTATTTTTCCTCGCTGCGTGCGGCAACCGCGCGAATCCCGCCACCAAACCGCAGCAGCCTCCGCCTCCGCCCTTTGAGTTCCTGAACTCCTGGGGAGATAAAGGCGAGGACCCGGGTAAGCTGAACTCGCCGGTGGCGTTCAGCGTGGATGCGCTGGGAAATATTTTCTTCGCCGACCCGTCCGCAGGCTTCGTCGACAAATTTGAATCCGGCGGCACTCCACTGCTCTCCTTCCAGGATCCGCGCATCCGCCACGCATCGGGGATCGCCGTGGACGCCGGGGGCGCCATTTACGTCGCGGACGCCCCGCAAGGCAGCATTCATGTTTTCTTCCCCGATGGAACATATTTCCAATCCTGGCGGAGCGCCCCCGAGCGGCACTTTTCCGGCCCACTGGGATTCAGCGCGGATGAAGAGGGCACGCTTTTTGTGCCCGACGCGGCTAACTCGCGCATTCTGAAAATCAACAATCGCGGCCGCCTGGTAAAATCCTGGCCCGTTCCGCAAAAACCGACATCGCCGGCCGAGCGTCCGTCATGGGTTTCAGCGGCGCCGGGCAACTTCGTTTTCGTGGCCTACTTCAACACCGGCCGGATCGATAAATTTTCTTCCGACGGATCTCCGCTGGCCTCCTGGACCGCGTCAAAGGATGCATCGGGGGAATCCGGTCCCCTCAGCGGATTTGCCGCGACGGGAGAATTTGTATTTACCATGGCGGCTTCGTCCAGCGAGATTCGCGTATGGACCACGGACGGTCAGCACAAACTGGACTCGGATCTCAGTGCGAGCCTGGGCAAAATTGCCGCGCCGCAAATCGTCGTCACGCCTCACTCCGAGCTGCTGGTCTTCGATCCCTCCCTTCCGAAAATTTTCCGGTTTCGCATGCACATTGACGCGAAGGAGCCCCTATGACACTACTTCTCACCGAAGCCGACGTTCGCTCCCTTTTGACAATGCCCATCGCGCTCGAAGTTGTGGAAGAATCCTTACGCCAGCAGGGCGAGGGTGAGACGGTTTTGCACCCGCGCCGCAGGATCAGGCTTCCCGACAATGCGCTTCTGAACTACATGGCGGCGGGCGACCCCGTGCATGGATATATCGGAATGAAACTTTATACCGTGGTGCGGGGCGCCGCGCGTTTCGTTGTGCTGCTCTTCCGTTCCACCACCGGCGAGATGGCTGCGTTGATCGAGGCCGATGGGCTAGGCCAGCTGCGAACCGGCGCGGCCACCGGCGTGGCCACGAAATATATTGCCAATGCCGGCGCGCGGACCGCGGGAATCATCGGCACCGGCTACCAGGCTCGCACCCAGCTTGAAGCAGTCGCCGGCGTGCGGCGCCTGGAGCGCATCCGAGCCTTTGGACGCGATCACGGACGGCGCGAAGAGTTTTGCCGCGAGATGAGCGAGCGGATCGGCGTCGCCGTCGAATCGGCGGCTTCCGGCGAGGAAGCCGTGAAAGGTGCCGAGATCGTCATCACCGCGACTCCCGCGACGAAAGTGGTGCTGGAAGGCGTCTGGCTCGCACCGGGGATGCACGTGAATGCGATGGGCGCGAACTGGGCGCAAAAACGCGAGCTCGATACCGCGGCAGTTGATCGCGCCGCGAAAATTGTGGTCGATTCCGTCGAGCAATCCAAAATGGAAGCAGGAGACCTGATTCTGGCATTCGGCGAAGACCAATCGCGGTGGAATGCTGTGCAGGAGCTGTCGCAAATCGTCGCCGGAAAAGCGCCCGGAAGAAACAGCGCCGATCAAATCACGTTATTCAAATCCAATGGGATTGCAACCTGGGACCTGGCGGCGGCCGTGCGGGTATACGAAATGGCGGTCGCGCGGGGCATGGGCAAAAACATTCCCCTTTGGGAAGACGTGTAGCGCTCGCCTTCGCGCGAAATCGGCTACCAGCCGAAATGCCCGCCTGAGGGCGGGCCCTACAGAGAATTTGCGAATCTTTCGCGCTCCAATCCGAATAGGCTCCGGCGCTTGCCGTTTCGGGATCGTGCCCGCGATTTTTCAAATTAGGACAACTCCGCCACATCTGCGAAATAATTTACCACCGCAACTCTGCTAGAATTGCGCGCGACTGGAGAAAAACGGAATGCAAGTTTTAGAAAAATTGAAGCCGCTGGGACTGCTTGTTTTGCGCTTGGCGCTCGGCGCAAGTTTTATCTGCCACGGCTACCCGAAATTGCACGATCCGGCGCACGCCATGAAATTATTTTCCGGATACGGCTTTCCCGGCTATTTTGCATACATTTCCGGAATACTGGAGGTGTTTGGCGGCGGCTTGCTCGTCGCCGGATTATTAACGCGCGGCATTGCGCTGCTGCTGGCCGTGGAGATGGGAGTGGCGCTCGGCCGGACCGTGATTCCTGCCGTCGGAATTTACGCATTCGAGCGATACGAATTGCCTTTGCTTCTGGGCGCCATGGCCTTCGCGCTGGTTACGACGGGCGCTGGCTTGATCTCCATCGACGCATTTACGTTCGAGTCCCAGCGAAAAACGGGCAAGAAAATCAAGGCTGGCCAAGGATAGAATCAGGGTTTCACGGGGCTGCGGAAAAAGTCGCCCCGTCCATTTGTCATTCTGAGCGGAGCGAGGAATCTCTCTTTATTTTCTGATAGTTAATCCCAGGAGAGATTCCTCGCTCCGCTCGGAATGACAATATCGATAATTTTTTTCGCAACCTGTTTCAGCCAGTTTGGTTTTGACTTTTGTTGAATTTTTGATTTCGTCTTTTCGCATTCCGGGAAGAAGCCAAAAGAAGACAGGTTCAAGCCTTTCCTACCGTCTGCGCAGAACCAGGCAGCTGGCTAGAATGTCGTGCAACGCTTGTTTTTTCTCCGTAAATCCGGCGATCAGGTAGCCTACAAGGAACGTCAAACTGGATACTATTTTCGCCAAATTGCGCGCCGCGGCGCGGGCCAATGTCAAGCGCTGGCCATGCAGGTCCGCGACGTAAATCCTCATCACTCGCTTTCCCGGCGTCGCCTGCCAGCTCGAAGCCTCGAACATGGTGTAGTAAAGCCAGGTCGCCGTCAGCGTGATCGCAAACGCGATGGGCGTAAGCTGCGGCAAAGAGGCCAGCGAAGTCGTGGCAGCGTCCGGGAATTTAATAAAAGTGGACGGATACAGGGACGCGATCAAACCGAACGCCAGGGAAATCAGGATGGTGTCAAACAGGTAGGCGATCGCGCGCAGCCAAAATCCCGCGAACACCGGCCGGGCCGGCTGGGCCGCAAGGTCTTGTATCGTGGGCGTCGCGGGCTGGGGTTGGGGGCTCTGCGGAACGTAGATCGGCCCGATCTGCGCCACGCTCACGGGGTTTTCACACCGGGGGCAGACACTGGTCCCCTCCGGAATCTCCGCGTTGCATTTCTCGCAAGTTAAAATCGCATCCCTCCCACAGAAGGCCCATAGAGCGCCCAAGCAAGCTACCAGCCGAAGATTCGCTTTGCAATGAGGACCCGGGACGAAACGGAATCAGGACGGCAAGGGCTAGTAGGCAAGCAAATCGCGGACGGCCGCGACCAGATCGCTGCTCTGCGGAAGGATGGCATCCTCGAGTATCGGCTGGTAGGCGCAGAATGTATCCATCGCCGCCACGCGCCGCACCGGAGCATCCAATTCGTCGAAAAGCTGGTCCGCGATGCGCGCGGCAATTTCCGCGCCGTAACCCCAGGAAAGCATGTCTTCGTAAGCCACAATCACACGATTGGTTTTGCGCACCGTCGCGCAGATCGCTTCCCAATCGAACGGCGAGAGCGAACGAAGATCGATGATTTCTACGGACACGCCCTCGCGTTCCAGTTGCGCCGCAGCCACTTCGGCGCGGTGAACGACGGCGCCGAATGTGACGATGCACACGTCCGTTCCCGTCCGCGCGACACGCGCGCGACCGAACGGCACGGTGTAATCCGGCCCGGGATAGGGCGAGCGGTTGTACGGCTGGCGGTAGAGATGCTTGTGCTCGAGAAACAGGACCGGATCGTCGCAACGAATCGCGGTGCGCAACAACCCGCACAGATCGAGCGCGGTCGATGGCATCACCACGCGGATGCCCGGAGTGTGCGTAAACAGCACTTCCCCGCTCTGGCTGTGATAAATGGCTCCGCCCGTAAGATAGCCGCCGGTGGCCACGCGAATCACGGCGGGCGCCTTGAATGCCCCGTTGGAGCGCCATCGAAACAATGACAACTCGTTGCGCAACTGCATCATCGCCGGCCAGATGTAATCGAAGAACTGGATCTCCGCGACTGGCTTCAAACCGCGCGCGGCCATTCCCAGGGCGCTGCCCACGATGCAAGCCTCGGCGATCGGAGTATTGAAGACGCGCGCGTATCCGAAGCGGCGCTGCAAGCCGACGGTGGCCTTGAAAACGCCGCCCTTGCCCTTCACGTGCTTCAAGTCTTCCTCATTGCTGCAATCGGCAACGTCTTCTCCGAGCACGACAACACGCGCGTCGCGCTCCATCTCGTCGGCCAGCGTAACCGAAATCATCTCCACCATGGTTCGGGGTTCGCCGGAAAATCGGGGCGCCGATTCAAATCGCGAAGAGCGCGGATCGATGTCGTGAGAATACTGATTGACGAGGATGGAATCCGTGGAAGGAGGCTCGGCCGCCAGAGCTTGGTCGGATGTTTCGCGAACTTCCCGGTCCACATCCGCTTCGATAGCTTCCAATCCCCGTTCGTCCACGATCCCTTCGCGCACCAGGAACAGCCCAAACTTGGGGATGGGATCGCGACGCGCTTCTTGCTCCCGCAATGCTTCGGTTTTGTAGACTTTTTCGTCGTCGGAGAGCGAATGGGAATAGGGGCGCGTGACCTGAGCGTGCACCAGCGCCGGCCCTTTTCGCGCCCGGCAATACTCGGCGGCCCGCTGAAGTACCGCATAGCTCGCCAGAGGATCGCTGCCGTCGCATTCCTCCAGAAAAAGTCGCGGATAATTTGCCACCAGCTTGGCGATGTTCCCGCCCGCAGTCTGGCACCGCACCGGCACGGAAATCGCCCAGCCGTTATCCTCGATCAAAAAGAGAATGGGAAGCTCGCGCAGGCAAGCGGAGTTCAAGCCCTCGAAAAATTCGCCTTCGCTCGTCGAGCCGTCGCCTCCTGAAACGTACACAATTTCGTCCGCCTGGTAACGCACGTGTTCGCCGAGCGGCGCCTGCTGGGCCCGCTCCAATGCGCGCGGAAACTTCTCGAAATATTGCGTGGCCTCCGCCATGCCCACGGCCTGCGTGTATTGCATTCCCGTCGCCGAGGAACGCGGGAGAATATTCAGCCGCGGAATGCCCCAGTGCGAAGGCATCTGCCGCCCTCCGGAACTGGGATCGTCCTTGGCTCCCACCGCTTGAAGAAACATCTCCAGCGGCGTGACGCCCAAAGCGAGGCACAGAGCGCGATCGCGATAGTAGGGATAGACCCAGTCATGCCCCGGACGAAGGATCAGCCCCGCGGCAGCCAGAACGCCCTCATGCCCCGCGCCGCTGATTTGGAAAAAAGTCTTGTTCTGACGCTTCAACTGGATTTCGCGGTCGTCGATCCGCCGCGAAAGATACATCGTGCGGTAAATTCGAAGAAGGTCCTCCCGCGACAGGCCCTGGTATTGACTGGAGTCAAATTTCGCCGTCTTATGGCGCGCCTGTACCGGCATCCGAATCACCTTGAGCTGAGCTAGGGCAGCTAGTTTCGGAACTACGTCTCATTATATCGAAAGGGGACGCGTTTGAAACCACAGATGAAGACAGGTAACACCGATCAGAAAATGACGCAATGAGGGAAAAACAGCAAGGTGAGCGAATCGGCTCGCATCAATTGCTTGAGCGCGTTTTTCTTTAGGCTTGTGCATCGATGACGCCGTTCTCGTCCGCGGCACGTGCCAATCAAAAAAACCGCGGCGAGCGTTTCATCCCAGGGTGTGGTGCTGGGATGAGAACGCTCTGCCGCGTTGCATGGCGGCGCAACCGGGGGGATGAGCGCCGACATATTGCGAGCGCACATCATCGCGGCAGCGAAGGTGCGCAGGCAATCTCGATAGATCCGCTGCGGGCCGCCTGTTGGCCACGCCAGCGCGTTGCTAAAACTCGTTGGCGACGTCGGCTATGGTTTCGCCCATCTGAACCCGCCTGAAGAAGAGTGACCGATGACGCGCCGAGCGACTTGCGACCGCCCGAGCCTGACGACAACCCTGCCGCACACTTCCGGCACGCCGACGGTAGGCCCACAGATAAGCCTATCGGCCTGAGAGCGAAAAAAACGCTGGCCAAAGGGACAGAATTGGGATGGGAGAAATCGCCGTCCCGACGGACAGGCAGCGAAATCGACAGGAGAAGGCAGAGGATTGCCGGAGCCGAAAAATCTTCAGAGCGCTACAAGCCCTGCGTTTTGTGAGTTATATTGCCATCGAGGTGTGTAAACTTCTCCCCATGAGTATAGACTTTACCGGATCAAATCCTGCGGAGGCCCGGTCGCAGGTAACGCTAGCCTATTCTATCCGTAAGAATATATTATACTTAGAGAATCGGATTGAAACCGGCTGTTTGGCCGCTATTTTGCCACACCCAGATAAGTGCGCGGGAGTTGCCAGGGAGGCAGGAAATGGGGATTCTGATCCTAAAAATTCTAATTTCGTGGTCGCTCGCAGCAATGGTAACCGGAGTGGCCGTAGGCGCTGCCATTCGCCGGGGCGAGCGTGTTCGCGAGGATGAGTTCTTGTCGCGCGTATTTGCTTCGCTTGAGACTCTGCAGGGCTCCCGCAGTTAAGACCCGCCGTTCGAATCCGCCGGTAAGATTTAATCCAACGAATCGAACAAATCGGAAGTAGATTTGAACTCAGGCTCGCCCGCCCGGACTACCTTTGGGCTGGCGCTCTTGAACGGCTCTTCCGCTGGAATGCGTTCGATCCAGCGCTGGTGAGAAAGCTTTTCGTGGTCGGAAAAATCAAGGCGAACGATTAAGCGAATATGCGCGGAGTCAGAGGGCGCCGAATCGGGATCGGATGCCGCGTCCTTCCCGGCTTTTGATTTTGAGCCCGGCTTGTTTTTGGCCTTCGCGGGGGATTCCTCCTGCGACTTCGTTTCCGGGGAAGAATCGCCATCCGCGTTCGCTCGCGGTTCTGCGCGTTCAAATTTGACCTCGAGCTTTTTGTCGAGACGGAACCCCTGCTTCCATCCGGCAATTCGCTGGCGCGCATGCTGCGCCGTGGTTTCGTCGCCGCCAAAATCAAAAACTAAAAACGAGTGTGCCATCCCTGCATCTTGGCGGGCCATGCGTCCCGTGTCAAGATGTGTCAAGACATGTCAAGGCGTGAGAACTCTGCCCGGAGCCCTGCATGTCCGAGCTGAAGCTCCGAAAGACAGAAAATTGCAAATTAGGACAGTGCCATGGCGCTTGTCTCTCGCGGCGATAAAGGTTATAAGGTACAGTTAGCGGTGCGAATTCTGGAATTGAGGGAACGTCCTAAATTGCTTCAAGCCTTGCGCAAACTCGCGACCGTGGCCGCTCTTCTGGCATTGTTCCTCCCGGCTCTTTCCACGCTGGCGGAGAGCCTGGCTGCCGCCGATTTGCCCCCCTGCTGCAACTCGATCTATTGCCCGATGCGCCATCGCCAGGCTAACGGTGCCCAAAATAGCGAGGTCCAGTGCGGTGGCATGGGGACACCCTCGCAGAGCGGTTCCTCCGTCCGGGCTTGCGATAACACCACAAATCCGGCGGTTGGAACCGCGGAGCTTGTGCTGGTAACGCCCATCATCCTTCGAGGTCCCGCGCCTGCGGGGGCCACATTCCGGTCCGCGGCAATGTTCTTCCCATTCGTAGCCTCGAACCCATCGACTCCGCCGCCTCGTACCCTCCCCAGCTGACCGAATCAGCCAAATTGGAATCCTGAATTTCACCGGATGACGCGCTGGTCCGTGTGTCGGCGTCTGGCTATCAACCTGGGAGGACACCAAAATGACTTTGAAGAGGCTTTTTTGCAGGATTGGAACAGGCTTGGCTTTTGTCGTGTGTGCAGCGGCGATCGTTTCTCCGTCCGTACGCGCGGAAATTTTTGGCAGCGTGCACGGAATCGTGCACGACCCACAGCACCGGCCCATTCAGGATGCCGATGTGGAGTTGAAAGCGCAGCACTCGGACTGGATGCAAAATCAAAAATCCAATCCCGACGGCGAATTTGAGTTCAGCGCCGTGCCGCTGGGCGAATACACCGTCACCGTGACAGCCCCGCATTTTCAGTCCGCAACGCAAAGCGTCGTGGTCATTTCGGGAACGAGCCCCGTTCTTCACTTTCCATTGGAGTTAGCCGGCGTCTCTGAGCAAACAGAGGTAATCGCCGAGCCCGTTACCGCAACGTTGGATTCCGTTACGCCCACAACGCTTCTGACCCGCGAGGATATTCGAGACACTCCAGGGGCCGACCGCTCAAACAGCATGGCCATGATCACGGATTACGTTCCGGGTTCGTATGTTACTCATGACCAGCTTCACATCCGTGGGGGCCATCAGGTCAGTTGGCTGGTGGACGGCGTTCCGGTTCCCAACACAAATATCGCCAGCAACGTGGGTCCGCAGTTCGATCCCAAGGACATCGATTACATGGAGGTTCAGCGAGGCAGCTACGACGCGGACTATGGCGATCGGACTTACGGCGTCTTTAACGTCGTCCCGCGGACCGGATTCGAGCGCGACAAGGAATGCGACGTGGTTGCCAGCTTTGGAAACTTCTACCAGACCAACGACGAGATCAGTTGCGGCGGCCACACGGAAAAGTTTGCCTATTACGGCAGCGCCAATGGGAACCGCAGCAATCTCGGCCTTCAGCCTCCGACGCCCGCCGTTCTTCATGACGCGGAAAACGGCTTCGGCGGATTCGGCTCGCTGATCTACAATGTAGATCCCAAAGACCAGTTGCGCTTCGTCATATCCTCCCGCAGAGATTTTTATCAGATTCCTGTTTCGCCCGGAGTGATCACCGAAATCGCGGGCGAACCCGGCGCGATCTCCGTGACTCCGTGCTCGCCCCCATCGGCCTGCGTCGATAGCAGCGGCAATCCTCAAGGGGGCATCGATCAGTATGACGGCCAGCGTGAGGCTGACACTTTCCTGAATTTTTCTTGGGTTCGAACCATCAACCCCAACGCCCTGTTGACGGTTTCCCCGTTCTTTCATTTCAATAGCGCGGACTACGTCGGTAATGCTAGCGACTTCCCGACCGACACTACCGATAACCGCTCGTCGGTTTATGCCGGGGCCCAGGTCACCTTCAGCGCAACCGTTGCGAAAAATACAATCAGCGCCGGCTACTACGGCTTCTACCAGCACGACAATCAGCTCTTTGCGATTACCTATACCGATGGCAGCGCCCCGAACCTTTCCCCCGATCGGGAGATTATCGGAGGGAACCTGCAGGAGTTCTGGTTCGAAGATAAATTTAAAGCCACTTCGTGGCTGACTTTGAGCGGAGGCCTGAGGCAGTCATTCTTTTCAGGGGGCATAACCGAAAACGCCACCAGTCCTCGCGTTGGGATCTCGGCTCGCATTCCGAAAATCGACTGGGTATTCCACGGCTTCTACGGGCACTTCTACCAGGCCCCGCCCTTGCTCACATTCTCGGGACCGGCGCTCGTGAATGCCGCAAATGGCCAAGGCTATGAGTTTGGATCATTACGCGGCGAACGGGACGAGGAATATCAATTCGGTGTCACCATACCCTACAAGGGCTGGAACCTCGACGCCGACACGTTCCGCACGCGCGCCAACAATTTCTTCGATCACAACAATCTAGGCGAATCCAACGTTTTTATCCCGGTCACGCTGACCGAGGCGCTGATCCGCGGCTGGGAATTGACCCTGCAATCCCCGCGTCTGTGGAAAAGGGCTGACCTTCATCTGGCCTATTCCAACCAGATTGCCGAATCCCGGGGAGACATCACCGGCGGGCTCATCCCGACGGACAATGCCCCGAGCGCCGATTATGGCCAAGTGGATCATGACCAGAGGAACACGCTGAACATCGGAGCCCAGGCCACGCTCCCATGGAGAACATCGATTTCCGGCAATGTTTATTACGGCTCGGGCTTCAGCAATGGCAATGGTCCGGCCGTGCTGGGGCTTGCTCCCTGTTGCTCCGCCCTGGACTATTTGCCCGCGCACACGACAGTCGATCTCTCCGTAAGCAAGGAATTTGGCGAGAACTTCACGGTTTCTGCAAGCGGCCTGAATTTGGGCAACCGGCGAGTAATGCTGGATGACAGCCTGACGTTCGGCGGATTCCACTGGAACGATCCGCGCGAAGTTTACGTCGAGCTGCGCTACCGGTTTCATTATTGAGAAATGCCGGGATGTCTCCCGGCAATCGAGACGAACTTTGAAGGCAATGCGGCCCACGGATCAGTCAGTACGGAAACTCCAGGGCCTGGTAAGGAGAATACTTATGGTGAAATCTCAACTCGCACGCTTCGGACTGCTGGCCTGCGCTTTTCTCGTTCTGCAGAGCTGCGGCACTTCACAGAAGAGCTACGTCCTCACCGGACGCATTATCAGCAAGCAGCCCTCGACGCAGCAACTCATCATCCACAATGACGATATACCCGGGTTTATGCCTGCAATGACCATGCCTTACGCGGTGAAGGACCCGGACGGATTCAAGAACGTCCAGCCGTCGGACCTGATTCGCGCAGATGTGGTCGTCGAACCGTCAAACCAATTCTACCTGGAGCATTTGGCTATAATCGGAAAAAGCACAGCCAGCACATCATCCCCAGGTTCAACCGCGCACGTCCTGATGATCGGCGAAAAGCCTCCCGACGTGCCGCTCGTGGATCAGGATGGCAAGACGCTTCACTTCAGCCAGTTCAAGGGCAAAGCCGTCCTGCTCACGTTCATCTATACGCGCTGCCCATTCCCCGACTATTGCCCTTTGCTCAGCAGGCAATTCGCCAGTATCCAGAACGATTTGGCCAAGAACCCCGAGGACTTCAAAAAATCGCAGCTGATCAGCATCAGCCTGGACCCGAACTATGACAAACCGCCCATCCTGCGGGCCTACGGCCTTACCTATCTGGATCACGACCCGAAGGGCTTTCAACACTGGGATTTCGTTTCGACCACGCCGGAGGATCTGCAGAAACTGGTGGGGAGTTTTGGCCTGGACTACTCCGACGACGGCGGCCAAATCAACCACAGCATGAATACGATCCTGCTTGCGCCGGACGGCACGGTGGCGAACATGTGGCCCGGAAACGACTGGCAGCCAGGCGAGGTCGCCGATGTCATTTGGCATGCGGAGGAAGGCAAGAGCTGAGCCGCTCCCGGACGCGAGGGTGGCTCATCAGTCGGGAGCCCGGGAAATGAGCCGGCACCAGCGATCCAGGTGGACTATGGAACGGGTGGGCTATGAAGCGTGGCGCAGCGTTCCATCCCGATGCAACATCGAGTTCTTAGGCCCAGAGACGAATCCAAAAGAAAGGAGCCGTGAACGACCCCGTTCACGGCTCCCGCTTTTTCCTGCTCTGAGAATTACGGAATCAGCGCGCTGACCTCAGCCGAGTAAGCACTTTCCACATTGCTGGAATCGACCGCGGTCACAACGAAGTAATACGTTTGTCCGGACTGGACCGAAGCATCGGTGTAGGAAGTCCCAGCCACCGGCGTGCCGGTAAGTTTGGTGTAAGGGCCGCCCGATTGCGTCGACGAGTAGGTGTTGTAGCCCACCACGGTGGAGGCGCTTGGCGACCAGTTCAGAGCGACTGAGTGATTCACGACCGCCGTGCCGGTACCCGAAAGCGAAATCGAATCCGGCGAATTCGTGGCGTTGCTGGCGACGGAAACACTTCCCGCCAGGCTGCCTGCGGAAGCCGGTGTGAACGTCGCCGTCAAGGTGGCCGTCTGGCCCGGGTTCAGAATCAGCCCGGAAGAGACGCCGCCGGCGGTGAATCCCGCGCCGGATACTGTGACATTGGAAACCGTGATCGTGGAGTTGCCGGCATTGGTGAGCGTCACGGACTTGGTGCTGCTGCTGGACACGTTCACACTGCCGAAACTCATGGACGACGCGCTCGAGTTAAGAAGAAGGGACGACGCACTCACACTGAGCACCGCCGGATTGCTGGTGGCGCTTCCGGCGCTGTTGCTCACCGTTGCGGTGAACTGGGCGTTGTTGTCCGTGGTCGTCTCCGCCGGGGTCGTGTACGTGGCCGAAGTCGCTCCGCTGATCGCTGCGCCATTTTTGTTCCACTGATATGTCAGAGGCCCTGTCCCACTGGCCGCGACCGTGAACGAGGCAGTTTTTCCGGCGATCACTGACTGGCCGGCGGGCTGCGTCGTAATCACCGGGGCCACAGTTGCGCTGGTAACGGTCAGGACGGCGCTGTTGCTGCTTGCGCTTCCTGCGGCATTGCTCACCGTGACGGCGAATTGGGCATTGTTATCGGCGGTGGTCTCAGCCGGGGTGGTGTACGTGGATGCTGTAGCCCCGGAAATCACAGCGCCATTCTTGCTCCACTGGTAGGTCATCGGCGAGGTGCCGGTAGCTGCAACGGAGAAGGAAGCTGTCTTCCCTGCAATCACGGTCTGGCTGGACGGCTGGGAGGTGATCGCTGGTGCGACTGTTGGACTGGCCACGGCCAACATCGCGGGAGAGCTCGTCGCGGTGCCGGCGGTGTTCATGGCTTCCGCGGTGAATTGCGAATTGTTATCCGCGGTCGTCGCCGGAGGAGTGGTGTAGCTGGATGAATTCGCGCCACTGATCATCGTGCCGTTTTTCTTCCACTGGTACGTCATCGGCGAGGTTCCGATTGCGGCCACATTAAATGTCGCCGTCTGTCCGGCCTTTATGCTGGCGCTCGCCGGTTGAGATGAAATCGTTGGTGCGATCGTCGTGCTGCCCGAACTTTGCGGAAGGCCAGTACCAGAGCCAGAGCCACTCAGCGAGACCGAAAGCGCTGAGCCATTGGATAGGTAGATTTTCAGTGTGCCGGAATAGGACTGTGCAGCCGTCGGTATGAATCGCACGGAACCGGTCGTAGTCTGGCCCGGATACAACACGATGGGCAAAGAAGCGCCCGAAACCGAAAACTGCCCGGCCGATATGGAAGTGCTGACGATCGCGACTTTGCGTCTGGTGGAATTCGTTACGGACACGGCTTGTGAGGCGCTGGTCGAGCCAACCGCCTGGCTGCCAAAATTGATGGAGGACGGACTTACATTTGGACCTGCGTGCGCCGCGGTCGAAAACACGCACAAGACGGTGACTGCAGCGGCGGTCTGAATTATGTTTCGGATTTTCCCGGCAATTTGCATTTTCTTCTCCCGATTTCTGCTGGCTCCGGGCCCCCCAAGTTGGCTCGCCGTTCAGAGGACTTTCGAAAAACTCACTTCGTTTTCGATTTCAGTGCTCTGACCTGCGTGCAGAGTAGGTCACTCCCACTTCGCTGCTCGACTGGTCGTTGGGACTGAAGAGGGACAGGAGCAAAAGGAATAGCGACGGACAGGTGAAGGTTGGCCAAGCGGACAGGGAGAGATAAACCCTTGAAGCGGAAGTCGTTCTCGGCAAAAGATTCGATGTTTTATCAGCGCGGTTCTTTATGCTCAAATTTGCGATGGACTGCTTGCGTGATTTTGAGTTTCGGTATGCGTGGGGGAAGTCAAAAGAAAACAGGCTGAAGCCTGTTCTACTTAGTTCAGGTCGCCCAGAAAGATCGTTGCGCAGTGAACGCCGCCGTGCTAGCTTAGCGAAGAAAAGGCGAATAACGAAGGAGGTCGCCGGTGGCTCATTCTCTTGCAGTGAGGGCGGCAAATGACTCGGTTACGCTCGAGCGGGTGCGCGAAATCGTGGCGCAATTTTCGGAGCGCGATCGCCTCGGCGAAATCATCACCGCCGTGCATCATTTTCCGGCGCGTGAAGCTAAGTTTGCGCCCCTGCCCCAATGGGTGCGCCCGGAGTTGGCCCGCGCGTATGCGGACAAGGGCGTTACACAGTTGTACAGCCACCAGGCATTCGCCGTGGAAGCCGTCAAGGCGGGGCGCAATGTTGTGGTGGTTACGCCGACGGCTTCCGGAAAAACGTTGTGCTACAACCTGCCGGTTCTAAATGCGATCCTGGAAAATCCGGACGCGCGGGTGCTATACCTTTTTCCCACCAAGGCGCTGGCGCAGGATCAGCTCGCCGAATTGCACGACTTGTCCACGCGTCTCGAGCACGGTTTCGGCGTCTTCACCTACGATGGAGACACGCCGACCGACGCGCGCAAGGCCATTCGCGAACGCGGGCACATCGTGCTGTCGAATCCGGATATGCTGCATACGGGGATCCTGCCGCACCACACGCGCTGGCAGCGCCTGTTCGAGAATCTGCGTTACGTGGTGCTGGACGAACTACACACCTATCGCGGAGTTTTTGGCAGTCACCTGGCCAACGTTTTGCGGCGGTTGCGGCGCATCGCGCGCTTCTACGGTTCGGACCCGCAATTCATCTGCTCCTCGGCAACCATCGCGAATCCGGGCGAACTCGCGTCCCGCCTAGCGGAGACCGATTTCGAGGTGATCGAAGAAAACGGCGCGCCTGCGGGAGAAAAATTCTTCATCTTTTATAATCCGCCGGTGGTGAACCGGTTTTTGGGAATTCGCCGCAGCTATATCAACGAATCGTCGCGCGTGGCCCAGGAATTCCTGAAGCGCAACCTGCAAACCATCGTCTTTGTCAACTCACGGCTGCACACCGAGGTTCTGCTGACCTATCTGCAGCAGGCCAACCCGGTGCAGCCCGGAAGGCCGCCGGCGATTCGCGGCTATCGGGGCGGCTATCTGCCCGGCGAGCGGCGCGAAATCGAGCATGGCTTGCGCGACGGCCGCATTCGCGGGGTGGTCTCGACGAGCGCGCTGGAACTCGGGATTGATGTGGGCTCGCTGGACGCCACGATCATGGCCGGCTACGCCGGGACCATCGCCTCCACTTGGCAGCGTGCCGGGCGTGCCGGGCGGCGCAGCGGAAGCTCTTGCGCCGTGCTGGTTGCGTCTTCGGCCCCGCTCGATCAATTCATCGTGCAGCATCCCGATTACTTTTTCGGCCGCTCGCCTGAGCATGCCTTTGTGCAGCCCGACAATCTGGAAATTCTGGTGAGCCACCTGAAGTGCGCTGCGTTTGAATTACCGGTGGGCGCGGGCGAAACTTTTGGACGCGTGGACGTCCCCGACCTTTGCGAGCGTCTGGCCGAAGCGGGCTTTTTGCATCGCACCGGCGAACACTGGCACTGGACGCAGGAAGCCTACCCCGCGGACGCCGTGAGCCTGCGCTCGGTGACGTCCGACAATTTCGTAATCGTGAACATCACCGAAGCCGCAGAGGTCATCGGCGAAGTGGATTTCACGAGCGCGCTCACCACGGTGCACCCGAAGGCGATTTATCTGCACCAGGGGCAACAGTTTCACGTGGAAGCGCTCAACTTCGAGGAACGCAAGGCGTACGTGAAGCGCGTCGATGTAGACTATTACACGGACGCCATCCGCTACACGCAGGTCCGCGTGCTGGAATGCGCGGCGAGCGAACGCGTCGGCGCGGGCGCAGCCGGCGCCCCGGCCGCGCGCTCTCACGGCGACGTCCTGGTCCGATCGCAGGTCATCGGCTTCAAGAAGATTAAATTTTTCACCAATGAAAACGTGGGCGACGGCAAGCTGGAACTCCCGGAAAACGAGATGCACACAACGGCCTTCTGGCTGACTCTCGAGCGCGCCTTGCTGGAATCGCTTCCCTTCTCCGTGAGCGATCGCCAGAGCGGCATGTTCGGCCTGCTGCACGCGTTGGAATCGATCGCCACGCTGCTGCTGATGTGTGACGCGCGCGACTTAGGCACCGCGATCGACGAGCGCCCCCCTTCGCCCGGTTCGGAGATCGAGTGGGAAGACGCGGCCGGCCCAGACAACCTCGCGGCGCTCGGGGAGAAAGAATTCTTCGAGCCCAATCTATATCTGTACGACGCCTATCCCGGCGGAATCGGATTTTCGGAGCCGTTGTACCGGACGCACGCGATCCTGCTCTCCAAAACGCGCGAACTGATCGCCGCGTGCCCCTGCGAAACTGGCTGCCCGTCCTGCGTGGGACCGGTAGGCGAGCGGGGCGAACGCGCCAAGGAGGCGGCGCTGGCCATCCTGACGCGTCTCGGCGCATGAAGAAACGGAAGAGGCCGCGCGCCACAGACCAACGCGGAGGAACGCCGCTGAAAGAAGGAAAATGCAAAATGCGCAAGCGCGTGGAAGGGAAAATACTTTTGCGTTTTGACTGGCATGATTGTTTGGTTGTGGATATCAGCATAGATCCGCATTCGTCGCTGGCTTCGGCCGACGTGCCACGAAATTGATGCAAGACGACAAATTCGCGCGCATCGCCGCGCTGCGTCCTGCGCGTAGAGCCGAGGCTCCCGCTTCATCCGTCTCGGAACCTGCCGGCGGAGGCGATCACCTCGCGGATCTGCTCGGCGCGCGCATCAATCGAAACCATTACGGCGAGCACTTGTCAGTGCAGCGGTGGTACGCCACTCCCGAAAAATGCTCGCCGGATCCACGTTCCCTCGCGCTGCTTTTCCCGCAGTCCCCGGACACGGAAGATCGAGTGAAAGCCGCGGTCGATCCCGAAAAGTGGCTTTTTCTCGATACCGAGACCACCGGCATGGCGGGCGGCACCGGTACCTATGCGTTTATGGTCGGCATCGCCTGGTGGGATTCAGGCGGCTTGCAAGTCGAGCAGTTCTTCATGCGCGATCTCGATGAAGAACACTCGCTGCTGCTGGAGCTCTCCGAACGCATGAAGCAGCGCCCCGTGCTGGTAACCTTTAACGGAAAAAGTTTTGACTGGCCGCTGCTCGATACCCGCTTTCGCATGACACGATCGTTCCACGGATTTGCTCCCCGGCTCCATCTTGATTTGCTGCATCCCGCGCGGCAGCTGTGGAGGCTGCGGCTTGGCTCCGTGCGTCTCAAAGACCTGGAACACCGGGTCTTGGGCGGCGATGCCCGCTCCCTCGATTGGTCACGCCAGGATGACATCGATTCCTCGCTCATTCCGCAAATGTATTTCGATTATCTGCGCCGAGGCGCGGCCGAGCCGCTCGTGGGAGTTTTCCGCCACAACCAGATGGACTTGCGCGGCTTGGCAGCGCTGGCCGTAAAAATCCTGGCCATGCTGGACAGCGGCAACGGCATCGCCAACGCAGTGGACGCCGGGACGCACGATCCCATCGACGTTTTGGGTCTTTCGCGCCTCCTGCGCAAGCGCGGCCACTCGGCGCGCGCTCGCGAACTTTACGAGACCGCGCTGAATTTCGGGCTGCCCCGTTCCGTGGAACGGCTGGCGCAGCAAGAATTGGCTCAGCTGGCCAGACGCGAACTCGATTACACTCGCGCCGTTTCACTCTGGGTTGCGCTGCGCGAGACGCCGGGCGCGTGCCACCGCGATCAGAAGCCTCTGCTCGCGGAAGACGCTCGCAGAGCGCTCGAATCCGCGGTCGATGCCGCTGAGCAGCTCGCCATATATTACGAGCATCGCGCCAAGCAGCCGCGGCGCGCGCTCGATTTAATTCGCGCGGCAATCGCCGAACTGCAAGCCGCCCGAGGCGACGGAATCCTCGCGAGCGACCGCGCCCAAAAAATTGACGCGCGTCTTGCGCGCCGCCTCGCGCGGTTAGAGCGGCGATGCACGAAAGCCCTGGATGTTGGCGGCTCGCCAGCCGCCAATGGACCGTTCGACACCGCGGAAAGCTAAGCAGCCAAATTTTCCGCCTACGGCCCTGGGGTCCACGCGCACCCCCTTTCGCATATCTCTAAAATCAGCTGCACTTCGCACCGCTCCAGAGTCCGGCGAATCCACGGCGGCGACAGCGGCCCATACGGTATACAATCCGGGTTTCAATTCTATGGAGGTAGTCCATGAGTGCTGAGGTCCCTGGCTACGACGCCCTGATTGCACGGATCGCAAAGGTTGAGCGAGAGAACCGGAGGATGAAGCGCGCCGCGCTCGTAACCCTGTTGTTACCCGTCGCGTTCCTGGTCATGGCCCACGCGCAAACGAACAAAGTTGTGGTGCCCCAACCGCAAACGAACGGAATTGTGGCGACTCAGGCGCCAGCGAACAAAGTTGCGGTGGCCCAGCCGCAAGCGAACAGAGTTGTGGTGGCCAACGAATTCGTCCTGAGGGATGCGGCCGGCCATACTCGCGCGCGGCTTTGGTTTGGCCCGAAACCGACGAAGTCGCCCGCCGCGGCTTTCTTGACATTCTACGACTCGGCCGGAGAGCACGACCTGGCGACGCTCGCTGCAAACGGGGCGGACCGCTCAGCCAATCTTAATTTAGGGGGTCTCATCGCCAGCACGCCCGCCTTGGCGTTGACTGCGAACGCGAAGGGCACCTACGCGTCCTTCGGAACCGCTGGGAACAAGCCGCGAGGCATTCAGCTCTCAGCCGAGCCGGAGAAGTCGAACATCTCCCTGTCCGGCCCCGAAGATCTCTTGAAAAGTGCGATCAACCTCACGGGCACCGCGGAGGGCGGTGAAGTTTATGTCAATGACGCCCAAGGCGCCGCAGGAGTGGCGCTCTTAACGAAAGAAAAGGATGGGATGTCCATCAAGGATCGGGAGGGCCGCACAGTTCTTTTGCTGGGTGACCATCTTAGCTTCGGCGATTCACAAAACAATCTTCCGGCGGTGCTCTACGGCGGGAAAGACGGACCATTTCTCAATCTCGCGGATGCTCAGGGATTTAGTGTCCAGCTCGGCGTTTCCAAGACCATTGCCAAGGCAACCGGGCAACGCCTCACATCCAAAGCCGCCTCCTTGCGTATGTTCGATGATAAGGGAAATATCATCTGGTCGGCGCCATAGTACCGCGCGCGCAAATACATACCATCGGCAGGATATGGTTCGGCCTTCCGGCATTGCCGGGCCCGAGTCCGTCAGAAGATTTCCCCGGCACCAATCTGCGGGCGCTTGGGAGCGAAACAGAAGTCCTTTCGGGCAATTGATGAGGACGCGCTTTCGCTGCAAGCCGCGAAGCTCGGAAGGAGAAAAATGTTCCTGGGCCATTTTGGACTCGCATTTGCCGCAAAAAAGGCTACGCCGAAAACATCGTTGGGAGCGCTGGTGTTGGCCGCTCAGTTCGCGGATCTCCTTTGGCCCATCCTTCTGCTTGCCGGCGTCGAACACGTGCGCATCGTGCCCGGCCTTCTGGCTGCGTCACCGTTCGATTTTACTTCCTACCCGATTTCACACAGCCTCGCCGCTCAACTGGTGTGGGGAGCGCTCTTCGGTGCTATCAGCTTCTCCATAAATCGCGACGGCAGGAGCGCGTTGATCCTCGCCGGCCTTGTACCCACGCACTGGGTACTTGATTTCTTCGCGCACAGGCCGGACATGCCGATTTATCCGGGCGGTCCGAAGTACGGCTTGGGCATGTGGAACTCGATTCCATTGACGATTTCTGTGGAGTACGTGCTGTTTGCCGCGGGAATCGTTCTCTACGTTCGCTCGACGCGCCCAAAAGACACCACCGGGAAACTGGCTTTCTGGTCGCTCGCCGGGCTTCTTGCCCTGCTCTATCCTGCATCTTTGTTCGGGCCGCCGCCCCCGAGCGTTTCGGCCCTGGCTTGGAGCGCGCTGGCGATCTGGATCACGGTGCCGTGGGCTGCCTGGGCCGACCGGCATCGGCGAGGAGTCCCGGATAAACCGGAAACGACGTCTGGTTAATGTGCGGTCCCGCGGGATTCATGGGCACAACGGGCCCCGCCGGCCATCCGATTTCCGACGTCAAGCGATCGAAAATGGCCCGGTTACCGCCCTCAAGAACAAAGCAATCGGTGCCCATGCACCGAACGAAGACGCCGTCTTCCGGCGTATCGAATGAAAAGAAGTTCGGCCGCCGCAGTAAATTGCTGCGCTGGTCGTACTTCATTTCCAGAATTTCGCTGTACGCCCCGAAAAAGCGCGCCGCATCGTCGTCGCTCGCCAAGCGAATCCGGAATTCCAGCATGGTTCGCTTGTTTTTTTGATTCTCGAAGATCGCATAGCGATCCCCGCTCCAGGCGGCTGCGAGAGTGGCGGAACGTTCCTTGGGCAAAAATTGCTTTAAAATTTCCTGCACGCCGAACTCGCCCATGTCGTTTTCGTCCAGCTTTTTCCATTCCGCCGGCACGACGCCGCTCGTCGACGGCAGCTCGACCTTCGCGGGCATCACGCCTTGCAGGTAAAGTTCGGGATGCATGATCTGCTGGGTGGAGGCCGGGGGCTTCGCAAACACTTTGTAGAAATCAGGCCAGCCGTTTCCGGCCTTCAGCAGCTGCTGGGTAAACCGGATTCCCGCGAGATACGGAAACAGAAGTTCATCCTGCAGCACCTTCGGGGCTTTGGAGAGCTCCGGACTGCTGTCCATGTCCCCCATCAGCATGCCCGGATCGAAATCGCCTAGGTCGCGGATGCTTCCCTTTCCATCTAGTTCATAGTCCAGCATCGCGGCCATCGCCGAACCTTCAATGACCGCATCACGCGCGAGTTCCGCATCGTCGTTCGGTTTGGCCGCGTCCGTCCACTTGTCGATATGAAAATGCTGGTCCTGTAGGGCGTGTGTCAGCTCATGCGACATCACGGGCCGTTCATCGGTCGGAGAAGTCCAGTCCGCGATGAAAAACTCCTGGCTATCGGGATCGTAAAGCCCGGCGATCTGTTCGGTGAGCACTTTCACAAGCACCTGGTCGAGCGGGTAGTCCTTGGGAAGAAGACCGAATTTCTCCATGGTCTTCTGATCGGCGTAGCGCTTGTCGGCGTCCTTGTCTTCTTTCATTTTCTGCAAAAGATAGGCTTTGATTTCCTCTCGCGAGCGCATGCTCTTTTTCAGGGGTGAAAGAATGGGCAGTGAAACCAGCTTGCTCATTTCGGCCAGCACTTCATCGGCCGCTTGTAAAAATTCCTGGCTCTGCGCGGCCGCGGGTGGAGGCAGGGTAGCGGGGGGATCGGCTTTTTGCGCCGCGGCTCCCAAGGCCACAAAGAGCACGGCGACGATGCCGGCAAGGATTCGTTTCACGAGACAGTTCCCTTCCCTATTGAGCGCCATATCCAGACTAACATTTTGATGTGGATTCCGTACGATTGGATGTTGCGGATGGACCGGTTCTGATCACCCGCACAATCGGATTGGATGCTACTCCGGCTTAGCAGGCGGCTTTGGCGAAGCCAGCTCCACTGTCTCGATGCGTTTCCACTCCCCGGCTTGAAAGCGATACAGGTCGCGTGACATCTTCAGGCATTCGGACGGATGATCCTCATCCACTTGGGAACAATAGGCCAAACGCAAGCCGTCCACGCCGGCGTCGTAGCTGGATTGCTGGACTAAATCCGAACTCCAAAGCGCTATGACCCTTTGCCCATCGAGGCGCCAGGCGGAAAACAGGCCCGTCGATAAGTCGTCCGTCCGCCCCGAAATCGTGACGAACACAGGATCGGAACTGGACGGGGGCACCAGCTCAACATCGCTGTCGAAAAAATCCTTTTGCGTAAAATGATCGATCCGCGCGGCCAGTGCGTAGCGTCCCGCCGCGCTCGCATAGATTCGCACGGCCGCCGGTCCGCCCTGGCCAAAATTAATCGCCATGGCATACGCCGCGGGGGCACCACCCAGCTTCACCAGCCGGTAATTCTCGCCCAGGGGCGGCATGTGGGAGACGAGTCCCGCCAAGTCCCGATTGGCGCTATCCAGGTTCGGTTCCGCCGCGCTGTTCAGAACGGTGATGGCAATGGAATCCAGATAGCCGAGGGCTCTCTCCATCTCGGCCTGGTTTTCGTTTCCGCCGCCCAGCCGGTCCGCTGAAAGCTCGGTGGAAATTCGCCTGAATTCCGCGGACGGATCGGCGCCATTCTGCGCCTGCGCCCGAATCGTCGACAGAATGGCACCAATGATGACTACTCCAGCGAGCAACGAGCCCCTTTTCCGCTGGGGCCGGGCCTCCGGATAAACTTTTCGATAACCAGAAAAAATAGGGTTCATTTGGGCCTCGACTCTAATACACTCTTTGCCTGGGACGCAACGGGCCGGGGGGGCAAGCAGGTGCGGTACACTTCCTTTTTTATGCGATCGACTATCCCCAGTATTCATATGCACGCGTGTGCGGAGTCCGAATGCGTAATGTCAACAACGCTCCCCATCGCCGCGCGTCCCGATTCCAGCAAAGATCCATTTCGGATGTCTTCTAGCTCTCATTTGTCTTAAGAAGCAGCGCGGGAAATTTTTGCGCGCCGTAATCACTTGCTGCCGTAAGCGAGTTTGTTCTGGAAACATAACAGAAAGGTACCTAGCACATGGCGATTCGAAGTTTGAGCCATCCCGGAGAGCTTCCGGCCCCAGACATGCAGCCCGGAACGCGGTTGCGCAGGTCGCGCGAGCGTCTCGGACTCACCTATAGGGACGTAGAGCGCGCCAGCTACGAACTGGCTTGCCAGCGTGGCCGTCCGGACTTCATTGTCCACCTCAGCCGCTTGGCGGACATCGAAAATCGCGATGTGACGCCCAGTCTGTATAAGCTCTATGCCCTAGCGGTGATCTACCATCTGGACCCCAAAGAGGTTTGCGAGTGGTACGAGGTACCCTTCGAGGGCCATTTCACAGACGGCATTCAACTTAGCGCCCCAAACACGCACCTCGCAGCCCCACCGGCAAAGCTACGGCTGCCCATCCGGTTTGACCCTGCGTTCGACCCGCGACGCACGGAATTCTTAACGCGGATGGTAGAACGCTGGGGAGACCTGGAGGGGACATTTTTCAATCAGCCGTCCAGATACCTGTACGGCTACGTGGGAGTGGATGACCGACGAATGCATCCTCTGCTACGTCCGGGAAGCCTGGTGCTGGTCGACCCAAGTCTCCGGCAGGTCAAGAATTCCGGGTGGACCAACGAATACGAGCGCCCGGTCTATTTTATCGAGCTTCATGGCGAGTTCCGGTGCTGCTGGTGCCAGTGCGAGGGCGGAAAGATCATTCTGATGCCCCATCCATTATCTTCTTGTGCGCCAGAGGTTTACCGCTACCCGGAGGAAGCCGAGATTATTGGCCAGGTGGTGGGCGTTGCTATGAGGCTGGGGCCTAGTTAGGCCGGTTCGAAGAGAACATCGCTAACAGAGCCCCGAGGTTCGAACAAAACAAGTCACTTAAATAATCCGGCAAGCCTTCCGGACACATCTCGCGGAAACTGCGGTTTTCACGCCAGCTTTCCATTAGCTCCCAATAGTGGTCGCCAGCGACGCCGAGGCACGCTCGCAAGTCGCGCTCCTGCTCATTCAGAGGCGTCTCCAGAATCCTCGAGAATAACTCTTCATGGCAGTGCGAAAGAGCCGCCTGGACCGCATTCTCGGGATAAAGTCTTATAAGACCGTCGTGCTCGTACCTGCCCGATTGCGAATCCTTCAGTGAACTCACATAATAGAGGCGCCCAAAATCGCTGGAAATCGCCGCCAACGTTTGCGACGAAAAGTCCTCGATGACCGCACGACTCTGCTGGAAACGCTCCAACGACTCCACAACTTCACCTGTTCTGATTTCTGAACTCTTTTAGCCCGCATCCATGCGAACGCACACGCTTGCAGTGTATCTAAGTGGCGACTCTGGAGGGTCATCCACCATGAAAAAAACTATCACTACATCGTTTCTCAAGCAGTTCTTCGCGTTGACAATGCTACTCCCCGTTGCGGGGAGAGTCAACGCTGCATCGGTTAATCATTCCGTACTGCGCCAGGGCGGCGTTCCCATGCCAGGTGGTGGCGGAGGCCACTTCCAGGGCGGCGTTCCCATGCCCGGCGGCGGCGGAGGCCACTTCCAGGGCGGCGTTCCCATGCCAGGTGGTGGCGGAGGCCACTTCCAAGGCGGCGTTCCTATGCCCGGCGGTGGCGGAGGTCACTGAGCTCTTAGAGTCCGGACCGGGCACGTTCGCACCCGAATGTTGCCCTGCAAGTGAAGTCATCCTCGTGATATAGTGAGGGCGCTCGGTCCGGACTCATGAACCATCTCGAAAGCTTTCTTTTTTGGTCCACATTATCCTTCGAAATAATGCTCTGTGGATTTGTCTTTATCCGAAAAGTGCACAGGCTGCTTCCGTTTTTCGCCGCCTACACGTACGTAGTATTGGCCGGCGCTATTGGAGTTTGGCTCACGTACCAGTATTTCGGATTCCTCTCCCTGACTGCGTATTATGCGTATTGGGGTTCCGTACTTTTGAACGCGACCGTACGAAGTCTCGCCATCGGGGAGTTGTGCCGCTACGGTCTGCGCGCCTATCGCGGCATTTGGGCGCTGGTTTGGCGCGTGCTGACAGCCTTGTCTGTGCTTCTGCTCGCTCGCGCGGCGATGGACGCGTGGGGCCTTCCCGACAAGGTTGCAATTTATGGCGCCACCCTGGATCGCGACTTGGCCTTCGCTTCGATCGTGATTCTCGCCGTTCTGTTGCTGATCCGCAGATACTATGGCTTGAGTCTCGAACCGCTGCAAAGGGCGATTGCGATCGGCATTTGCCTGATCTGCTCCGTGGATGTGATTGGGAACACGATTCTCCACAATCTCTTTACGGGTTCTCTGTTCGCTTGGTTCTCGATGAGCCAGAAGGCACTGTGGCCCGCATTGACGCCCCAATTCGAGCGCGTCCGGGACACTTGGAACGCGGTTCATCTCTTTTCTTTCATGTTCTCCATGGGGATATGGTGCTACGCGCTTCGAAAGCCGGTAGCGGCGCCGGCAGAAACTCCCGTGCTCCTTCCCGCCCAGGTCTATCGGGAAATGTCGCCGGCTATCAACCTGCGCCTGACCACGTTTAACGACCGGATGGTGGAGCTGCTGAAGCCATGAACGATCTAAGCCTTGTGATCATCCTCGTGATGGCCCTCTCCGCGGTTCTGGTGTGGGTGCTGGTGCCCAGGGGCAAATCATCGAAGGCGAGCGCAACATCCTTCCCGACAAGTTCGAACGAGTCGCTTCCGGCCGCGAAACACTACCAGTATTTTCCTCAGATTCGACAAGCGCTGTCAGTGGAGGACTCTCAATACCTCAGTAAAAATGCGCCAGGCCACGTGGCGCTGCAGGCGCTTCGCGAACGTCGCCAGGTCGCGCGGCGTTTCCTGCAGGGGCTGAATGAAGATTTTACAAATCTTGCACGCCTGGGCAGAATCATTGCTTCGCTTTCCCCCGAAGTCAGCCGCGAGCAGGAAACAGAACGGCTGATGCTGAGCCTCAAATTTCAAGTTCTGTATTCGCTGGTCTGGTTGCGCCTATCGACCGGAAATTTACCGATTGAGCAGCTGGGACATCTGACCGGATTGGTGGGAAGGCTTGCGCTGCGCATGGATGAGGCCATGTCGACGATCACCGCGCTGTCCGCGAGCCAAGTTCACAACCGCCTAAGTGCCTAGAACGGAATAGTTTGCGCCCCAATTTCGGGCGGAGAAGCCCTGCCGGTGATTCAGCTGCTGCGAGCTGGCTAGTTATAAACTTAGCACTTCATTTCTTCATTGGATACGTTGCTTCTTTGCGGAAACCCGCCCTGCCGTATAATTGGCGTTACCGAGGCGTTGGGTGCCCAAAACCAAAATACTAATCGTTGACGACGAAGAAGCAATTCGAGAGGTTGTTTCAACTCTCCTTGAGGCGCTGGGCTACGAGTGCGCCTCGGTAAGCAACGGGCGGCTGGCGAAGGAATTCCTCTGCAAACATCCAGTCGACATGGTCCTGAGCGACATGGTAATGCCGGAGATGGACGGCCTCAGCCTCGTGGAATGGCTGCGCAAGGCCGAGCCTGACGTCCCGGTGATCATGGTCACTGCCATGCACGATATCTCGACGGCGCTCGAGGCCATCCGGCGCGGTGCCTACGACTACATCCTGAAACCCTTTGAAAAAGACCAGCTCTATCTGAGCGTGCGGCGCGCCCTCGAACACCGCCGCCTGGTGCTGGAAAATCGCAATTATCAGCGCAATCTCGAACAGCTGGTCGAAGAGCGCACGGCCCAGCTCCAGGGCGCGCTCGAACAGCTCGAGCGTTCCTATGACGACACGCTGGAGGCCCTGGGCGGCGCGCTGGACCTGAAAGACGCCGAAACCGAAGGACACTGCAAACGGGTCACTGCGTTCACGATCGCCATTGCCAAGGCCATGAATGTCGAACCGGCGCTGCTGCCGCAAATCGCCCGCGCCGCGTTTCTTCATGACATCGGTAAGATGGCCATTCCAGACATGATATTGCGCAAGCCCGGCCCGCTCACGCCCGAAGAACGCGACATCATGCGCACTCACTGCGAAATCGGGTACAACATGGTCACGCGCATTCCCTTCCTGAGGGAAGCCGCGGAGATTGTCCTTTCTCACCAGGAATACTATGACGGCTCGGGTTATCCGCGCGGACTGCGCGGCGAGCAGATTCCCCTGGGCGCGAGAATTTTCGCGGTGGCTGACGCTCTGGATGCCATGATCTCCGATCGACCGTATCGCAAAGCTTTGTCCATCAAGCATGCCCAGGAAGAAATCCAACGTTGCTCGGGCACCCAGTTCGATCCAAAGGTGGTGGAAGTCTTCCTGAAGATGCACTCCACGCTTTGGACCGAACTGCGTGAGAACATTGGCACGCCGTACCGCCTCTCCCAGTTAAAGCCCGCTTGAGCGCTTTTCTATTAGAGGTCAGGCTTTAGTCTGCCGGTTTCCATTTTCGCCCGCCACGAGTCCAAACCAGACAGGGTGAAGTCCGTCCTACTGTTTGGAAATCGGGCCGCGCTTGTAGTATCCTGCAGAAAAGGACACAAACACTATGGCTCTGGTGCCGATTAAAACGGCTTCTACGACGGGATACTGCGACTGCATCCATGGCTGCTACGAACTGGCCAGCCTGCGCGACGAAGATACGGGAAAATCGTTTTGCCCCCGCTGCGCCAAAGAGCACCTGGAGATGAACATTGGGATCGGGTTGCCACAACCGGCGCCCTCCAAGGTGTCGGCCAACGCGGGGTCACCTGCAGCTACCCCGTCCATTCCACCTTCGGCCGATCCGCCCGGGCGCCTGCGATAGGTACTTACTCGAAGAAGTTCAGCTAGTGAGAATCAACGCGCGAGTTCCTTCGCTTGCCTGCGATTTTGCCCGCGCGCTCTGCGATCGGCGCGCGCGATTCCGCCGCGTCCGTGCAAGTGACCCGCGTCTGCGCGGCGCGTGATACCATGTTCGCGCCGTGAAATTTCTTTTCACCTGCCGGAACCATTCGAATTCACGATGACCGACCCTGCGCATCCGTCCGCGGAAATCGTTCCGATGCTCGACCTGCGCGCTCAGTTCGAAACGATCGCGCCAGAGGTTCGCGCCGCCGTCGAATCCGTGTTGACGGCGCAGCAGTTCGTGCTTGGCCCACAAGGCGAAGCTCTGGAACGGGAAATTGCTCGAGCTTGCGGCGCTGGCCACGCCGTGGGAGTCGCCTCCGGAACCGAAGCGCTTGAACTTGGGCTGCACGCATGCGGGGTGAAGGCCGGGGACGAAGTGATCGTGCCGGCGTTTACGTTTATTGCCACGGGAAGCGCCGTCAGCGCGCTGGGCGCTCGCCCGGTCTTCGCGGATGTCGAGCCCGCAACATTCGCCCTCGATCCCGACCAGATCGAATTGCGCATTACGCCGCGGACACGCGCAATCGTGGCGGTCCATTTGTTCGGGCTTTCAGCGGACATGGATCCGATTCTCGCGATTGCCGGAAAGCACGGGATTCAGGTGATTGAGGACAATGCGCAGTCTTTCGGCGCAACCTATCGCGGACGGAAAACAGGTTCAATGGGACGGCTCGGCTGCCTGAGTTTTTATCCCAGCAAAAATCTGGGCGGGTATGGCGATGGCGGAATGATCGTCACGAACGATGAAAAGCTCGCCGCACGTCTGCGCTCGTTGCGCAACCACGGGCAGACGGGACAATACCTCAGCACCGAACGGGGATGGAACAGCCGCCTCGATGAACTGCAGGCCGCGGTCCTGCGCGTGAAATTGCGCCATATGGACGAATGGACCGCCGCCCGACAGGCGCACGCGCAAGTGTACGATTCTTTGCTCAAGGATGTGCCGGGGATCGGCATACCGCGCGTGCCCCTTGGACGGGACCACGTCTATTATCTGTATACGATTCGCGTGGAAAATCGCGCCGGCGGATACACACGGGCGGGCGACCGGGGCAATGAAGCGCGAAGCGATCTTGTGCAGCAGCGGCTCCAGAAGCGCGGGATCGCGAGCACGGCTCTATTATCCGGTTCCCCTCCATTTGCAGCCGCTCTATGCCACGCTTGGGGGCAAGCCCGGGGAGTTGCGCGTCAGCGAGCGCGCGGCGCGCGAAGTGCTTTCGATTCCGATGTATCCCGAACTTACGCGAGGGCAGGTCGAACGCGTCGCGGAGGAAGTGCGTAAAGCGGCGCTGGAGTAGGACCGGTTTCTGAGGCTGCGGAAAAAGTACTCGATTTTGTAACTCCGAGCGGAGCGAGGGACCTCTCCGGGGCTCGACTGTCAGAAAAGAAAGAGAGATTCCTCGCTCCGCTCAGAATGACAAGAGGATGGGGGGACTTTACTGGAAAGCAATCCGATGTTCGTGCTATGCGGCGGCGGAAACTGCGCGGCGGTAGAGCATGAACATCACGGCGAGAAACAAGATCAGAGCGGGAGCCAGCAGCGTGAGAATCCCGTAATCGAGCGAGCGCTGGCCGGATGCGCCCAGCGCGGAAGCCGTCGTGTAGCAGAGCGCACAGCCTTGGGCGGACGCGCCGGTCGCCAATGCCAGAATCGCGATCAGTGTCAGCGCAAAATTGTTTTTGCGCGCATCTTCAGCTCCTCCGCCGAACCCGCTAAATCGCTACCCGCGCTATCATTCTACTCTCAATGCGGCCTCATTTGAAGCAACCGGAAGGCTTCCGGGAAGAAAAAGATGAACATCATGCAAATGCAGAAAATCGTCGCCGGAATCAGCAGCAGCACCAGCGAGAATTTTTCATACTTCAGGTGCATGAAAAAAGACATGATCATCGCGGCCTTGACCAGCGACAACACCACCAGAATGCTCAGCATCACCGACGGCGGCAGTTGCATGTAGGCGAGGAACACTTCCAGGAAGGTGATCGCGACCAGGCCCATCCAGACGGCTAATATTCAGTCCCACGCTGGCTCCCGCGTGGGTTTCCTCGGCGTGCGCTGCTGTGTTCATCGTCTCTTCTTCTCCCCGTGCGAATCGCGTCTTAGTATTTCACCGACATCAAGTAAATCAACGGGAACACAAACATCCAGACCAGGTCAACAAAGTGCCAGTACAAGCCGTTGACTTCGACGTCCTCGGCCGAAAACTTGCCGCGCCCGTAGCCGAAGGCCACGATGCCAAGGTAAATGACGCCGATCATCACGTGCGTCATGTGCAGGCCGGTGATCCCGAAAAAAACCGCGCCGAAGAGCGGCGTGCCCTCGGGGTTACCAGTGATCGTGAAATGCTCCTTCGTGATCATGTTGAACCACTCGGTCAAGTGCAACCCGGTAAAGAGCAGCCCGCCGACCATCGTGGCGATCATCCACATGACCGTCTTTTTGCGGTCGTTGCGCTGCGCCGCCATCACGGCCATGACCATCGTCAGCGAACTGGCCAGCAGCACGACCGTCATGGTCGTCGAGAAAATAATGGCGGGATTGATCGGAAACGGCCGGGGCCAGTCGGGATTCGTGAGCCGCGAGTAGCTGTAGGTGATCAGCAGCGCCGAAAACGTCAGCGTGTCGGAGATGATGAACAGCCACATCCCCAATTTCTTCGAGCCCATCGCAAAGGGAGACTTGCCGCCGGACCATGGCGAATTCCAGCGCCGCCTCGGTCTTTACGTCATGCACGATTCACCGTCCCAGAGTCAGAAGTGCGAACAGGAAAACCCAAAGCCCATCCATGAAATGCCAGTAAATCGAAGTCAACTCCGCAGCCGTCGCCTGCGAGATGCGCGAACGCTTCCAGTGCCGGAACATGACGTAAAACAAGGCCAGGATTCCGCCGGCAAGGTGCGCGCCGTGAGCGGCCGTCAAAAGATAGAAAAAACTGCTGCTGGGATTGGTCGCGAGCAACATCCCCGCGGCGGCGAGTTGACGCCAGGCAACGATCTGCCCGGTCAGGAAAAGCACTCCGAGCCCGGTGGTCACCCACCACCAGGTTCGGAAAGCCTCGCGCTCGCCGCCCTCCAGCTTCTTACGCGCCACAATAATCGTGACGCTGCTTGCGAGCAGTATCGCTGTGTTGAACAAAAGCACCGGAGGCAGCGGTGTGCGCTGCCAGTCCATACCCAGTCCCTTTCGCACGATGTAGGAACTGGCCAGCGCCATGAAGAACATGACGATGGCGGCCAGCCCCAGCTGCAGCGCCGTGAAATAGGCGCGTCGCGGAACGGGCCGGCGTTTACCGGAAGAACCTCCATCGTCGTCGCCGCCGGCGGGCGTGCCAGTGCCGCCGCCGTGACCGGCATCTATTAATCTCGATATCGTCGACGACTGTTCCTGGCATAGTTCTACCCTTTACCCATAAGCCGAAGCGCTATGCCTTCCGCACCAGATTCGGCGCGAGATGCTGCGGAATGTAATCGTCCGCCGCGCCCGGCACGCTGAACTCATACGGTCCATGATAAACGACGGGCTCGAGGCCGCCAAAATTGTCGTGCGGCGGCGGCGACGGGATGGACCACTCGAGCGTCGTCGCATGCCAGGGATTCTCTTCCTTCGCTTCCTTGCCGGCAATCAGGCTCCAGATCAAGTTGAACAGGAAGATCAGCTGCGCCGAGATGGTGATGATCGCCGCGATAGGTGATGAACACGTGAACCGGCTGGAGTTTCTGCAGGAACGTCACGGCGCTGGCGTCGAAGTAACGCCGCGGATGCCCGGCCAATCCGAGGAAGTGCATGGGCATGAAGATGCAGTAGACGCCGATGAACGTAAGCCAGAAATGAACCTTGCCGACGCCTTCATTCAGGAACCTGCCAAACATTTTCGGGAACCAGAAATACATTCCGGCGAACATCCCGAAAATCGCCGCGACTCCCATGATCAAATGGAAGTGCGCGATCACGAAGTAGGTGTCGTGGAGGTACAGGTCCAAGGACGGTTGCGCCAGGAACAACCCCGAAAGTCCGCCGCTCACGAACAGCGACACAAATCCGAGAGCGAAAAGCATGGCGCAGTTGAACTGGATTTTGCCGCCCCACAGCGTCCCCAGCCAATTGAATGTCTTGATCGCCGAGGGCACTCCGATGGTCATCGTCAGGATCGAGAACGCGAACGCGGAATACGGGCTCATGCCGCTGATAAACATGTGATGGCCCCAGACGCAGAAGCCCAAGAAGCCGATGGCGCACACCGCCGCGACCATCGCCCGGTAACCGAATACCGGCTTGCGCGAAAACGTCGAGAGCAGATGCGACGCCACGCCCATGCCCGGAAGAATCGCGATGTACACCTCGGGATGCCCGAAGAACCAGAACAGGTGCTGCCACAGGAGCGGCGAACCGCCCTTGTGCCAGGTGATCACTTGATCGGTAATCACCAACCCGCCGGGAATGAAAAAGCTCGTACCGGCCAGGCGATCCAGCAGCAGCAAGATGCAAGCGGCCAGAAGAACGCCGAAAGCGAGCAAACCAAGCACGGCGGTCACGAGCCACGTCCAGCAAGTCAGCGGAAGCCGCCCAAGGGTCATGCCCTTGGCGCGCAGATCGATCAGCGTGGTGATGAAATTCAGCGCGCCCATCAGTGACGCCGCGCAAAAGATTGCCAGGCCGACAATCCATAGTGTTTCGCCGGCGCCTTGTCCGGGGCCGGCCAGTTCGCCGAGGGCGCTCAGCGGAGGATAGGAAGTCCAGCCGCCGATCGGCGCGCCGCCAGCCACAAAAAACGCCGCAGATCATGACCATCAGAGACAGGAACGTCGTCCAGAACGACATCATATTCAGGACCGGAAACGCCATGTCCGCAGCGCCAATCTGGATGGGAAGGAAGTAATTTCCGAAACCCGATTGCGGCGCGGTGGTCAGCACCATGAAGATCATGATGGTTCCATGCATGGTCACCAGGGCCAGGTATTGCTCCGGGGTCATCAGCCCGCCCTTGAAGAAAAACCAGTGCGCGGTGGGCCAGGCCAGATGCAAGCGCATCAGGAGGGACAGGACCATGCCGACGAACACCGAGAACAGCGCCAGGCAAAGATACTGGATGCCGATCACTTTGTGATCGATGCTGAACACGTATTTCCGAATGAAACCGGACGGAGGGTGATGCTGCTCGTGACCGCCGCCGTTTTCGTGTGTCACCATTGAGGCTCTCCTGGGTCGTCGGTAGAACAGGCTTCAGCCTGTTTGGTTTCAATCGCGCCGCGCTCTGTAAGCCCAACGGGCTGAAGCCTGTTCTACTCGATTCTACTCGACTCTACTGGTTCGCTGCTTCCTGGTCCTTCATCCACTTCTCGAAATTTTCCTCGCTCATCACGCTGAGCACGCTGTGCATCCGGTAGTGCCCCAGCCCGCAGAGCTGCGCGCAGACGATTTCGTAGTCGCCCGGCTCATTGGCCGTGAAGTGGGTGTGAATTTCCATTCCCGGCACGGCGTCCTGCTTCAGCCGCAGTTCGCGAACGAAGAAGCTGTGAGTCACGTCCTGCGAGCGGATGATCAGCTCGACTTCACGACCTACGGGAACAGCAATCACGGGGGAAACGATATCGTCCTTGGATGCCGGATCGGTGGGATCGAGTCCCACCGGGTTGCCGGTCGAGGCGCTGACCAGTTCCGGCTTCTCGCGGCCAAATTTTCCGTCCGGCCCGGCGTAGCGGAAATTCCAGACGAATTGCTGGCCGGTGACTTCAATTTGCAGCGCGCCCGGCGCTGCACCCATGAAATGCACTTCCGCCCAGGCATTCCGCGCGTACAGTCCCAGTCCCACGAAGAGCACGACGGTCGCCAGGGTCCAGACGACTTCCAAGGTGTTGTTGCCCTCAAAGTAGGCGGCCTTCTGGCCACGATCGCGAAACTTGAAAATCGCATAGGCCAGACCGAGTTGTGCGGCCACAAAAACGATCCCGGTAATCAGGAACGTGCGGCCGAGTTGCGCGTCGATTTGGTGGCCGATGTCATTGATGGCCGGAGGCAACCACCACACTTTCGCCCAGAAGAAGTAGACCGATACCAGCGTCATGAGCGTGAGGAACACAGCAAAGGCAAGGGCAACCGAGGTGGAACCGCGTTCTGTTCGTCTACTCAGCATCGTCTCCGCTCCAGGGGTCTTCCGAGCCGGTGCGAACGCGGCTCGAAACTTGTACCTAAGACCGTTCGTGCCTGACGAAACCAATTTGTAGTGCCTGAACGGCACATCATATACATCCCACGGGAAATTTCAACAAACTTTCTCACTGGCATCGAAAAAATGAATAGGAGATAGTGGGCATAGCGTGGGATGGCATAAAATGCTTGGATCGAGTGAAATGGCGAACGGTTGAGGCGAAGCTCCAATATGCGGAAAAATGGTCTACTGTTCGGGATTTTCGTCGCCGCGGTTACCGTCGGCTCCGGTCCGGGCCATGCCCAGGTTGCCAGCCCACGGGCCAAAGCTGCATGCAAGTTCGCGGACGGAAAAACGATTGCAGTGACGTACTCCAGCCCCCGCATGCGCGGGCGCAAGATTTTCGGGGATCTGGTTCCGTTCGGCGAAGTCTGGCGATCGGCGAGCAGGCATGCTTTCTAACTTCTTCCTTATATCACTCGCAGGTTCACGCTGCCCACGCCAAACAAATGGACGCTGATCGTCAGCAAACAAACCGGCGAGTGGGGCATCCCTTATCCCGGCGAACAATACGATTTTGCGCGAATGGAGATGAAGGTTTCAAAGCTCCCGTCTCCGCTGGAAAACTTCACAATCTCGTTCGATCAAGCAGCCACCAGCTGCACCATGAAATTGGATTGGGAAACGACTCGCGCGTCCATTGATATAAATGAGAAGAAATAGCCGTAGCACATTCTTCAGCCTGTGTGCCTTCCGTTGAGTTTCACCAAAACCCACAGGCGGAAGCCATTCCAACAAAAAACGACAGCAAAAAAACATCCCGGGTGTATAAGTGTGCCCATCCTACGAGGCCAAGATGGCAGCCCCAGACCGAATACAAACCATCCCGGAGCCGCCCCGCTCGGTTCCCGTGCGCCACGTCGCTGCCGTCGTAGTCGGTAATGCACTCGAGTTTTACGATTTTCTGACCTACGCGTTTTTCGCCGTGTACATCGGCCGGGCCGTCTTTCCTTCCAGTTCCCCGACGGCAAGCTTGCTGGCGTCTCTCGCGACCTTCGGCGTAGGTTTCGTTACCCGGCCGATTGGAAGCGTGGTGATTGGCAGGATGGGTGATCGCGCGGGACGCAAGCCGGCGATGGTTCTGTCGTTTTCGCTCATGGGCATCGCGATCGTAGGACTTGCGTTGACGCCTCCGCACGACAAGATCGGAATTGCCGCACCCATACTGGTGATTTTCTTCCGCATGCTGCAGGGTTTTGCGCTCGGCGGCGAAGTCGGCCCCACGACCGCCTTCCTGCTGGAAGCGGCGCCGATCGAGAAACGAGGCTTCTACACGTCTTTTCAGGCCTGGACCCAGAACCTATCGGTGCTGGTGTCCGGCCTGGTCGGCTTTGGGCTGGCAAGGATGCTGAGCGAGCGGCAATTGCAAGACTACGGATGGCGCATCGCTTTTCTGATTGGCGCAGCCATCGTGCCTTTCGGGTTGATGGTGCGACGCAGTCTGCCGGAGACGCTTCACGCCCCCGATGGCGGCAAGCGCGAACACATCCCGCTGCGGCCATACTTGCCGGTCGCAGTGCTCGGTCTGCTCCTGCTGGCGTGCGGAACAGTCGGCGCCTACCTCAGAACCTATATGACCACATATGCGATCGCCACGCTGCACATGCCGACAACCGTCGCGTTTATGGCTACGATCGTGACCGGGGTGTGCGGCGTTTGCTTCGATCTGGTGAGCGGCGCGTTGTCCGACCGCTTTGGCCGCAAACCGATGATGCTCGTTCCGGGCGTGCTGCTGCTGGCCGCGATTTTCCCGGGGTTTTACGTAATTTCGCATTATCGAACCACGACCACGTTGCTCGGAGCAGTCGCGGTCTTATCGATCCTGGCCACGTTCACCACCAGCCCGATGATCATTTGGCTGACCGAGTCTTTTCCGGCGGCGATCCGCTCGGCTGGCGTTGCCATCGTGTACGCCGTGGCAATCGCGACGTTCGGCGGCACGACTCAGTACGCCGTCACCTGGCTCATTCGGGCGACTGGCAATCCGCTTGCGCCGGCGTGGTACTGGACGGTGGCGATGGTTGTAGGTGTTGCGGCGATGGTCGCCACGCGTGAATCGGCGCCCCTTAAGCTGCGGAATCCACCGACAATTGAATTGGTCTCGAGCGATGCGCTCGATGCGGAATGAGCCGGAGCGGCCGCTTGGTGCCGGCAGGTCGTCCGGTTGACGGCGGGCAATTCGTTTGCTGCAGACCTCAAACTTTTGTTACAAACTTCATCACGGCTCCCCGGGTCGTCGGATATAATCGAAGGCACATTTCCGTCCGCCGAAAAAACTAATCGGAACCGCGGGCCGCAGCGGTCGCCGCTGGTTTCTGGTTCGTATCGGCGTCGGACTCTTCCACGATTTCGCTGTCCCATTCCACGGTGATGCCGCGGCGGACGCTTTCGGATGCCGCGCAGAGTCCTTCGTGATGTTCCAGCGCGCGCTCGACGGTGGCGCGCTTCTCCTTGGGGACTTTTAAGCGGTAATGCATTTTGATGCCGGTCAAAATCATCTTGCCATCCACCTCTTCGATGCGGCCTTCGGCTTCGACTTCCAGCTTATCGGGATTCGCGCTTACGCCGCGCGCCTCGAGCGCTCCGGCAACGGTTCCGGTCATGCAGCCGCCGACAGCCGCCACGATGTAATCGAGCGTTGAGGCCATGGGCTCTTCAGGCGAAAGCTTGAAGTACTGGGCGATCCCGCCGTGGATTCCCATGCGCAGGGCGCCGGGAAAACCCTGAATTTCAGCGCGCTTGATTTTGCTCTTTCCGGGTTCCTTGGAAATTTTCACTTTTGAAGCATGAATTAATTTTCCCATTGGGGGTTTCTCCTGTGGCAAAACTCAGCCGGAATTTAAGCGAGCGCTGCGAGCAATTCCGTCACGGAAAACGGCCGAGCCGCCTTCAAATAGGCGGTGAAGAGACTTCGCGGGTCCGTGCCGTAGGAAATAGAATACTCCTCTCCCCGGAAGAGTTTCCGGGAAAAGAGATGGAAGTCCGCATCGAATGCCTCGCGCGTTACAGGCGTATTGGGAGCAACCAGTCGGTCGTTGATGAAGATCTCGATTTCCTGCCCATTAAAGCGGAATTTTCCGTCCAGCCGGGGCTCGGATTCCAGACGCTGCGACGCCGTCAGAGCCGCGCGCGCCGCCTGCGCGAGGCAATCCTGGTTGCTGCCGTCCAGAACGGCTTTGCGGTTGTAGCGAACGCCCAGTCGGTTGCCGGCGTTGTCGACGCTGTAATTTCCCTCGTGTCCGATCAGCACAACTCCCGGGCCGGCGGGAACGTGCGTGTAATCGGCAACGTCGATCAGCAACTCGTCAGCCGCCGATTGATTTTCAATCCAGCCGTGAAATACGGGAATTAGAGGCTCGAGCCCGGCCGCGCCGGGATCCTGGACAAACAGTTTTACATTCACGTGCTGAAGTTGCATGCGTCGGGATCCTTTTTGCCGTTGCCTAGGCGTGCGCCGGGGCCGAGATTCGATTATAGCAACTGTGGGCGGCGTCAATGAAGAGCTGCGCCTCGTCAATAAGGTATCGCGCCGAGTCCCGCGTGTGAGCCTGGTCTGATTTCTCATGGGCGTCGAAAAGGTAGTGGGCGAATTTGCCGCCGGCAAACGGATCGAAAAATTTCTGCGTGTCGTAAAACCGCGCGCGAAATTCGCGAACGATTTGCGCCGGATCGTCGGCGACGTTGGAGGATTCGATCTTCACCAGGGCCTTGGCGCCCAGCACCATCGAGCGATAGGCCGTCTTTCCCGCGTGGTCGACTTGCCTGTCCTCGAGCGCCACCTGAGCCTCGAACAATTCCCTCTCGGCCGCGGCCAGATCGAATTCGACGGAAGAGATAACTTCTCCCGCGCACTCTCCCACTCCCAAATCCGCAAGCGTGTATTCGCGAGGATCGCACCAATCCTGGAAGAACGAGCGGTCCGATGAATTCACCGGCGGACGCGTGAGGTCCTCCAGCATTCTTTTCAATTCCACCTTGCCGGTTCGCGCGATGAACTCCCTGAAGCTCTCGCCGTTCGTGCGATTCGCCGCGTAGCGGTTCGTCAGCCGGGTAACAACCTCCGGAATATTCTTGGACGGAATGGCGATGACCGGCAGGCCGTAGGATGCCCCGTTGTGTTCCCACTCGCCGCCAAGCACTACCTGGAAATGCGGCACCGCGTATCCCGACATTTTACGGCTCACGCCGTAAAATCCCAGGTCGGCGACGTGATGCTGGCCGCAACTGTTGAAGCAGCCGCTGATTTTGATGTGCAGTTTTACGATCGAGTCGTCCAACTGGAAATTTTTCTCCGCAAGCCTCTTGCGCAGTTCCGCGGCCAGGCCGCGCGAAGACGAGATGCCCAGCTTGCAGGTATCCGTTCCCGGGCAGGAGGCAATGTCCACGATGCTGCCAGCGCCGGGATCGCCCAGCCCCGCGGCTACCAGGGCCTGGTGCAATTCCAGCAAATCGCTTTGGCTCACCCAGCGCAGGACGATATTCTGCTCCACGGTGGTGCGGATCGTTTCCCTTGTAAAGCGGCGGGCGATCTCCGCAAGGGACCGCAGTTGATTCGAGGTAATGTCCCCCAGCGGGAGCGCGATGGTGACCACCGTGTAGCCTTCCTGCTTTTGCGGACGCGTGTTTGACTTCATCCAGCGCAGGAACGATTCCGACCCGAGCAGGGGCGCCCGGCCCCCGGGGCGCAAAGGCGCCTCACGATCTTTTTCGGCGTCCTCGATAAGCTCCGTCCAGCGCGGGTCAGGAACCAGTGTTTTGCGCTCTTCGAGCACCAGTTCCTTGAATTTTTCGATCCCTAAATCCTGGATCAGGAACTTAATGCGCGCGCGGCTGCGATTCTTCTTTTCGCCCAGCCGGGCGAAAACACGGGAGATCGCTTGCGCCAGGGGCAGCAATTCTTCCGGCGGAACGAACGAGTCGAACAGCTTGGCTTGATAGGGCACAGCGCCAAGTCCACCGCCGACTTGCACTTCAAAGCCGCGCTTTTCTTGTCCGTTTTCAATTTGCGTAACGGCGACCATGCCCATGTCATGCATGCTCGCGAGCCCGCAGGCGTGCTGGGAGCAGCCGCTGAAGGACGGCTTGAATTTACGCCCGAAGTTCTGGGTGTCCGGGTGGCCCATCAGAAATTTCGACATGGCGCGGGAATAGGGCGTCACGTCGAATTTTTCATCGGGGCACACGCCGGAATAGGGGCAGGCGGTCACGTTGCGGACGGAATTTCCGCAGGCTTCGCGCGTGGTGATCTGCGCGGCAGCCAGGCGGCGCATCACGCTGGGCGTATCGTCGATGTGCACATAGTGGAGCTGTACGTCCTGACGAGTGGTCACGTGCGCGATGCCGTCGGAATATTCCTCGGCCAGGTCGGCCAGAGTTTCCAGCTGCTCCCCGCTGAGTCCTCCCGCGGGAATCTTGATGCGCTGCATGCCCGGCGCATCCCACATCGTGTTGGGGCCCTTGGTCAGTTCCCCGGACGGATAACCGAGCCGCTGCATGGTCTTGCCGTTGTGCCGCTGCCCGTTATCGTAGCGCTGGCCGTAGGCCCCGCGTCGAAGGCGCGTTTCAGCAAATACGCGCTCGTCAATCTTGCCCTGTTTTCGCAGGGAGATTTCCGTTTCAAAGATATCGATTTCACGTGCCAGGCTCGCAGAAATTTTTCCGGCGAGTCGCTCAGCCCAAGAAGAGTTCGAGACCTTCATCTAACTTTGCCTCCATCATTTTTGACAGCCTGCCGCTCCCCGGCTAGGGGAAGCCCAAAAAACAAAAAACCCACCGTCGGCTTGATCACCGAGGTGGGTACCTTGCGCTTCGAGTCTAATTAATTGCTTATCGCGCCAGTCCTCCACACTTCGGCACTCTGTTGCACCGACAACAGACGCAGGCGCCGAAACTGAGAGATTGGCTCACGGACTAACAACGATAATACACCGAATTGCAAAAAAGTCAAGGCAAAAAAGTGGCGAGCCACCTCCTCAAATCCACCCAAGATGCAGAAACATAAGGAGATGCGGATTAATTCCCGCTGATCCGCGCCGTACTTTCCCCGGATCCTTCTTGAACCTTAATCCAGACGCTTTGCGCCGATTGGCGCAGCCGCCTCAGGGTGTATTCGGTCTTGGCCACGGCTAGCCCAATCCCACTCCACTCAACCTAATGAATTACCGAATCGCCGAAATTACGAGATATTTCGTCCACGCCCGCAGGTCTGAATACCGCTTCGACCCGATGGACTTTGTACCCCTAACCACGGACCCTGAATTAGCTTGCAGATCACCCGTCCAGCGAGGGCCTCGTGGCGAACGCGGATCGTCCGGCACTACCGGTTCCATCAAAGTCCGTGGCGCCCGGTGTCTGGCACGTGGCCTATTCCGCGCGCGTGTGGATTTCGATCGCCGCCGCAGGCGTCGCCACGATCGCGGTTGTCCTTTTGCTGCGCTTTTTTCCGTTTTCGGAGAAAAACGTTGCGGAATCCTTGCAGGAAACGTTTCCCAGCCTGGTTTCGATCGATCGTTTTGAAAAGGTTTATCTTCCTCGCCCCGGTTGCCGGGCGGAGGGCGTTACATTTCGCTCCAAATCGAATCCTACCGGCTCGCAAGCGCTGGTTACGATCCAGAAGTTAGCGATCCAGGGGAGCTACGCCGACCTTGTGTGGCGTCCGCATCACATCGCAAAGGTGTACCTCGATGGCCTGCGCATTCAGGTTCCGCCGCTCACGAATGTGGGAGCCTTTCGAGGCGGCTACACGGATTCACGAACGACGATCGGTGAACTGTTCGCCAACGGTGCGTTGATCGAATTCGCCAGGGCCGACCGCAGGCCCGCGACGAGATTCGAGATTCATGAGCTCAACCTGGAAAATGTGAGCGCGAAGGCCGGAATGTCTTATCGGGTGAGCCTGCGCAATCCTGCGCCGCCAGGCGAGATCAAAGCAGCGGGACACTTCGGCCCGTTCAACGCCGGCCAGCCGGGACAAACCCCAGTCTCGGGGAAGTACTCATTCGATCACGGCGATGCGACCGTCAGCTGAGCATTGCGCGCCTTGATCTTCTGGCGCTTGGCATGAGCGTGCGTCAGCTTACGGACGTGTCGCAACACGTTCAGCGTAAACGCCTGCAACGGCTTGTCGTCCGTCGTCAGCGCCGCCTTGCGCGCCCGCACGGCTTGCTTGTTATAGCGATTAAGCCGATACTCATCATCGCGCGCATCGTTCAACTTACGGTAAATCTCCGCCAAGCCTTCGGCCATCCCATGCCTCGCTTCGCGAAGATCGCGCTCGAGGTCGCGAGCTTTCTCGGCTTGTTTGCTCGCCGCCTTAGCTTCACGGGGAGGCTCGCCACTTCATCCTCTGTCTTCTGGGGATAACCGGGCGCGTCGCGGAAATGAGCGAGGACGTAACCGAGGTGAGCCGCCTTGTCAGCATTCGCCGATCGCCACGCCTCGAACTTCCTGACGCCTTCCCGATGATCGTAAGACCCATCGGCGGGCGTATCCTTGGCGCGGTCGAAGTCATCGAACGCGGGAATCAGCGAAGTAAGATCAGGGACGTGCACCACTGTCTTATGCGCGACGGCGCTGAGCGCGTCGTAGCGATGACCTCCGTCGTTGGGCTATCGGACGATGAGTTGACGAACGCGATCTCGCCCTCGATCCCGTCCCACGGCATAGTGCGAACCATATGAATATATGGTTTTATCGTGGAAATAAAGTGAGCCCCCGTGGTTACAGCCCTCGCTCTGAGTCTGCGCCGCCCATACGTGCGCGCACATGGCGTTGTCGAAGATTTGTTTAATCCCGTGCGTCTTACGCGGCGCAGGATTGCCAGATTGCCAACTCATGACCGATTCTCCTCAAACAACTTCAAAAGCTCGGGAAAGCGCGGTTCGTCGGAATGGACGGTCTCATGATGGTACTGCATGTCGCCGCGCATGATGGTGACAAAGCCGTAGGTCGAGAGGTTTGCGATGTAGGTCCGCCCATCGTCGCCGTCGACGATCCGCGCCTTGCGCGCATAGGTAACTTTTTAGTTGCTCCTGTCGTGGTGCGGCAGGCGCGCTCGCCTCTCGAGCTGACCTCGATTTCAAAGGTCGCGGTCGACTTCGCCTGGTCCGCTGGCGGGCCAGTTCTCTATGACGGCGCGCATTCTCGGATTGCTGTAGCTGGTCATTGGTTGATGCCTTTCTTGTCCATCTCAATCTGAAACTTGGCGAACTTGGCATGGCTGACGACGTTGACCGAGCCGGTGCGAATAGTAAGGCTTGAAGCCTCGAGCACGACAATCGCACGCGTCTTGTACTGTGAACCGTCGCTTGATCGAACGGCGACCATGCGCTTCGGCTTAGCCGTCCATAGCCCCATGATTATCTCATGGGCTGTGTCATGAGAATATTTCCAGGTCTTGAGGTCGTTCATGATCCAGTCTCCTCTGCATCAATTCGGTCGCGGCGTCACTGTAATAGTAAATCCATCATTTCCAAGCCAAAATTTCTTCTTGGACTTTCCGGGAAGGCCGCCTCGGCGTTGTCGCGTTTCCCGCTCGAAATCGGCCGCGTCGTCGCCCTGACAGAAATACTCCCTGCCCGACCGCTTGTCGGTCGAGCGTCCAGCACGGCCGTTACCCCGCGGATCGCAGGTCGAACCTTGTCGCCGGACACGATACGAGGCCATCAGCGCACCTCTTCAAGCTTATAGATCGACGCGTATTCCTTAGCGGCTTGACCACCACCGATCGAGCGCCTATTGTTTGGCAGCTCCAGATCGAATAGGCCGCCATCCCGTCGACTTGCCGACGATAAACCGGCGTGGCGTCAGAACTCCCCACGTCGCAGGCGACCACGCGCCAACCTTCCAAGCCGATCAGCTGCGGCGACAACTGCGAATTGTCCACCAAGGCGCTGCGCTCACCCTTCGACAAGGCGTTCCAGCGCGCCTGCGTCATTCCCTCGAGTTCGTCGGTCATTTCCAGCTCCTCCATGTCCGATAGTCCGCCATGCTTTCGAAAGCTTTAAATCCGCCTTCGACGCGAACAATGATCGCGGCCCATGGGGCGCGCCGACGCGCCGTATTCCGCGACTTTGCACTCGATAAATTCACCAGCGCATTTCACATTTTCCTTTGCATATCGCGCAAGCCTAGCCGTAGGGTGGTTACGGATTGATCAGGAAGCCCGCTGGCTGGCTGCAATGGCTGCGACTACAGGATAGGCGCGATGGCGGGCCTGGCACGGCGAAGGCCGCCGCGAGCGGCAGGGCAAGCACAGAGCGCATGCGCCGGTAAACAGGGCGACGGAGGCGCAGGATAGAGCGAAGTTTCATGAGGGAGTTTCCTGTAGTTATTCTCTCTGTGAGATAAGAGCGCCAAAGACGCGGCGTTGTCAATCGTAAAATATAGGGTTTATGAAATGTGGTTAACGAACCACTTTCGGTCGGCCCGGGCCACGCCCAGGGTGAGCGGCGCGGAACGCCTGGGTCGCTGTTCCTCGCTCTCGAAGCCCATGATCCCGCGAGAGCAGGGCTCGAAGAATCCGCACCAATCAGGGGCAAGGCGATGAGCGCCGGCGCATGGACGTGGTCAGGAAGAGTTGCCAGCGAGCCACGTCGTGACCGCGGACACGTTTACCCGGACGGTCCCATGGTTTTCGGGTCGTCTACCCATAAGCGTCTATGCAGCGCCCTACCGGCGCGATAGTCGGCAGTTTCAGCCAATGATCTATGATGGGCTGCATCACGTCTTCCTCGGACCAGTTCTCGAGGGAACTGTATCGGCTTGGATATGGTGCGCAACGAATAAGCTATTTCCACTACAGTCCACGCCTCGAAGCGGCGCGTCAGCAGATTGAACAGGCGATAGAGGAACCGGCGTGATTGCCAGGGTCGATGCGGGCGCGAATTTTAGCGGTATGACCTCGCCAGCGGACGTTCGAAGGATCCGGTGCGCCAGTCGCCGTCGCCGCCAATGAGATCGGCGCGAACAACTCCGGTGGCAATTTCCACCACATGGAAAGACAAACGGGTCAACTTCCATTCCTGGCGCAACGCAGCGCCCCCAGCAAGGTAGCCCGCTTGGCATGGGTGATTCCCCGAGCGCTCACGATAGCGAAGGGCCGCGGTGTTGCCGGCGGCAAGACGCGGCCTTTGAGACGCTTTGCGTCAATCATCGCGAATATGTCGGCTACGGTTGCCTTTAGCCATGGTTGCACCTCAAGCTAAAAATAACCCCATTACTGTATGGAGTCAAGATATCCGGTTAAATATAATCAGCTGGCGCGCAATATCAATGGGTTACAGGATTGCTAGCCGACTTCATTAAACCAGTGAGTTGTGTACGATAGTACCTTTTTATTAGAAAAACCAGGGGACAGCGTTCAATGTATAAAACATTTTGGGATTGATTCTCTTAATAATGTGGGCGAAGGTGTACCAGTGCAGATTTCTGAAAATCAGAAGAAAAGAACAAACGAGCACAAAGATGAACGGGCGCGCCAAAACCAGGGAGGTCGATACCCACCTCCAACATTATTAAGAGATATTCTTTTTACAAAACGATTTATATATTGAATTATCTCTTTACGGTTTCCTGGGAGAAAGCAGTATTCTACATTTTTAAACGTGTATCCGATATCGGCGGTTTTGGCCTAATATCGCCCATTACTCCTGGTACAATCAAACCTTAGGTTGTGTTCATATGTAAACACAACCTAAAGACCAATTAACGGAAATTAGAATTCCGTTAGATTCGATATAAACGATGCATAGTATTCTATTTTTCGTCGCATTTTTTCACGATGGTGGAGTATCATCAACGTGTTATCTGATAGCCTATCCCGCATTAACGTGCTGGTAAATCTCGCCTCCGGCGCGAGTGGCGCGGCGCGGTTAAAGTTAAACGTGTGGAACATTTTCAATCTCCGGTTGAAGTTAGGAGGCGCTAAGTTGTAGCGCCCTTGGTTTATGTGTGGAATTGAACTCTGGGTTGCGTCTACGCTAGAATAAAATCCTAGATTTTATTCTAGCGTATTTCCAGGTTACGCTTGCGGCGCATTGCTTGCTGGCGCGTGGCGTAACGGTCCACTACATGGGTTGAGTTGATTGATCTGTAGCTGGAGCCGTGCTCCTCTGCGAGGACAGCCCACGGTCGGCTCGCGTCGTGCATGCCTACTTTGGTTTGAGAGGTATGCACGACAGTGTAGCTAGTTGTCCTGCTCACAACGCCCTCCGCAGCTGCGTAAACAGCGCGTCGACATGCGCCTCTGTCTCGGCGGACATGAGCGGCTCGTCCCATCCGATCGGCCTGGCGACGGTCGGACGCCACCGCTTGACGCTCCACGACACATTGAGCCGACCGATAGTGACGAAGCGCAGGCCGCCGCGGCGGCGATAGTTGATCAACTTGGTCATTTGCTCAACTCCTCGATTGCGCCCTTGTGGCGCTTGATCGCGGCGCGCACGTTGTCACCGTATGAGCCGTAACGATTCTGGCCTGTGTTGAGCGTCAACTCGAGTCGGGCGATCGCGCCTGTATGCTCCGCGAGCTTTTCAGCTCTGGTAAGCTCATAGTAGGGCTTAGGGGTACGCTTGCGCATTTGACTGATCCTCTGATGGAGCACGATCGCTCCGCTAGGCTGGCCAGGGCCAGCCCCGCGCAACGGTCAGAGTGCAGGATATTCCGGCGCTGGTACGATCCAGATGCAGCGATGCTGGGCAGGCGCGCTTGTCGGATATATGTTGTAGATAACAATTCCAATATTGCCAAAGTCGGCGTGCGTATAGGGATATGGTTCGAGACTGACGAAGGTGTGCATGACTGATCCTCAATCGAGCATGATTGCCCATGAGACAAACATCTCACAACCTGCGAAGATGCGCAAGTGAACTCTCGAGATATAATTAATAGATCATGAATGAACTAAGTTGGTCGGAGCTTGCTTTGGGAAAAGGATTCTTTTCCGGTTTGAGACCCCCAGAGGGGTTTCGATCGTGCGCGGTCGGGGCGTTTCACGATCGGTCCCACAGCACGGCACAAAATAGCATTTCTTTCTTGACAACCGTCCCACAACCATATAAGAATTTCGGAAAAAGGAGATTGTTATGTTTGGTAGTCCCGAGCTCCATGAAAAATTTTTCTCTAGGATCGCGGCGGATCCTTCAGGCTGCATTTTGTGGACCGGGCCAACCTATGAAAAGGGCTACGGTCGGTGCGACGGTAGGCGCGCTCATCACGTCTCATGGTTCATCAAGCACGGGTATTGGCCAGAGTATCTGATGCATAGTTGTGACGTCAGGAGCTGCGTCAAGTTGGATCATTTATCTGAGGCGACCAATCAAGAGAACGTAGATGATATGGTGGCCAAGGATCGACACGCGCGCGGAGAGCGTAACGCATTTGCGAAGTTGACTGATGAAGCAGTGATTGAGATTCGCCGCATCTGTCAGGAGGTAGTGGGGGCCATATCAGGAGATCGGCGCTAGGTACCGCGTCACTGCTGGGACCATACAGGATGTGCATCATCGATTGTCCTGGCGGCATTTACCTGGAGAGATCGGTCCGAGTTGATCCCTGGCGGCTCGCATCGGCCAGCTAGAAGGTACGATGTGGCCGGCGAGATGCTGACGATCGGAGAGATTGCCGCACGTGCCGGCGTCACGGTGCCCGCTATCCGTTTTGGTCTCATGGCCGGCCCTGTTGGCGAGGCGCTGTTCTCCGCACGCTGGACTGGCCCGAGAAAGACCTATACTAGGAAGTGCACGCTACAAGTCCACGCTGGACCCAGCGTGGACTTGTGATATGAGATCGTGGTATGTCTCATCCCATGTCCACCGCCCTCCAGAAAAACCCCGCCAGCGTCGTCGCCTTCCCGCCGAGTTTCCGATCGACCTGGTGATGCGCATCAAGCCGGTCCCGGAACTGTGCAAGATGTACGACATCACTCGTGAAGAGTGGAACCGTATCCGCCATGACCCGCTCTTCATCCGTACATTGGAGGGTCTCGCAGAAGAATTGCAAGACCCGAAAAGAAAGCTTTCAAGATCAAGGCGAGGCTGCAAGCCGAGGCTTATCTCACCACGGCCTGGGACCTGGTGCATGCGCCGAACGCCGTGGTGGCTCCTCCCGTGAAGGCCCAGCTCATTCGCGACACTTGGAAAGCCGCCGGTCTCGACGGGTCGCTGGGGGAGGAGGCTGGCGCGAGACCGGGCAACGCTTTACAAATTAACATAGTCATGGGGGATGATTGACGGTGCATATCGCAAGTTCCTGCTGGAACTTGCATGGTGGTGGGGAAGCGATATAAGCTGACCGCGATCGGGAGAGCTTACACGGCTATGATCGAGAGAGGAACATGCTGCAAACCACCACCTATATAAAGAAGACCATCATCCACCACCCGACGCCGGAGCCCACTATCTTCCTGGAGCGCGTGGTCGAGACCAAGGACCTGAATACCGGCCACATCCACGCCCAGGTCACGCCGCTCCCCGAGGGATCGGCCCCGCCGCAATACCGAAAAGGCCGCCCTGGTCAAGCTGGAGCCGATGCCCTCCGGACACAGAGTCTCCGTTGGTCATGGCAAGCGCGAGACGCAGGAGGAGTACGATGCGCGCATGGCCCTCAGGCTCCAGAGAAGTCGCCCTCGAGATGCTGGAGACGTCCGGTCTGGTCGCCAAGAAGACTTGAGCGCCGTCACCACTATGGCCGGCATTCCGCCGGCCGTACAGGGAGCCCACAACATGGTCAAGTTGACCGCTGCGAAGCGTAAGAAGCTGCCATCCTCTGACTTTGGAGAGCCTGGCAGTAGATCGTATCCGATCCCGACCGTGCTCATGCCGCGAACGCCAAGGCCCGCGCCGCGCAGTTCGCCTCTCCCTCGGAGAAGGCCAAGATAGACGCCAAGGCCAACAAGGTCCTCGGGGAGAAGAAGGGCATATCCAAGGTTCCTGGTAAGATGATGATGGGACCAATCAAGCCGGACAAGTTGTCCTCGATGGTGAAGAGTCTCAGGACGTGAGACACCCCATCCCTCAGGTTCAGGAGGTCGGTGAGATCATCGCCGATCATATGGACGCCATCTTGAAGTTGTTCAGGCCGCCGGTGAAGATTACCGTAGTGGTTCGGGCGACGTCTGTTTCTGACGGCAGTCGGGACTTGATTCAGACGAACGACACGCTGGATGACGTGATCGCCGCACTTCAACTACGTAAGGCAACACCTACTATAGAGTCCGATGTCTGAGGAGTTAACTATGGTGCATGCAGCCGAAGACATATCGCAAGCTCCTACTGGAGCCAGTAGGCAGCTGCAGGGTGAGACCGAGATCGAGACGCGTATTCAGGCATCGAACCCAACCAATAGACGATTGACTCCAGCCGATATTGACAACATGATTGCTGATATTAAGTTCCATCGATTTGAGGGCACGGCGCTGATTGTTTGCTGTCTCGTACTGAAGAGTGGATTCTATGTCGTCGGGGAATCGGCGGCGGCTGATCCCGCTGATTTCCGCGAAGATATTGGCAAGGACAGCGCGTTCAAGCACGCCAGGGATAAGATTTCGGGCGATTGGTCAACTCAGCATTATTAAGCAAGAATGGATTAATACCTATTTAAAACATAATAAATGACTGAGGTCGTCAACTACAAACCTCCAAAGACGATCAGAGAGTTCATCAGGCACTATACCCCAGGTGAGCTTTTCTATTGCTGGATCGTGGGAGCCTTCGGAAGCGGCAAAACGACAGCCAACTTCTTCAAGCTGGTCTGGTTGGCCAAGAAACAACAACCAGGCAAGGATGGCATCAGAAGAACGGCGGCTGTGGTTGTGAGCAACACTGCCAGCCAGTTGGTTGATACGACAATCAAGAGTTGGAACCTCTGGTTCAAGGACGGCGAGGCCGGCAAATGGCTGGCGACTCCGAAGAATTTCATCCTGCGGTTCGATGATGTCGAGTGCGAGGTGATGTTCCGCCCGCTGGACACGCCGGACGACGTGGAGCGGGTTCTCTCGCTGGAAGTGACGTTCGCGATCATTGATGAGTTCGTGCAGATACCTCGAGCCGTGGTCGAGGCTCTCTCCGGGCGCGTGGGACGTTTTCCCAGCGAAAAGGATGGCGGCGCGACCAACTGGGGCGTGTGGGGGTCCTCCAACGCCGACACGGAGGACTGCTGGTGGTACGATTATTTCTACAAGTCCCCGGAGTTCGCTTATTATCCAATGGATCCTGGGAGACCGAGGATGAGCGTAAAGCGCGGCTCATGGCTTCCGGCCTGGAGGAGATCGAGGGTAACGCGCGTGATCGCCTATTTCCTCCAGCCGGGCGGCCTGTCTCCCGGCGCGGAGAACCTCGATCACCTGCCGGGGGGCAGGAGCTACTACATCAACCTCGCGAAGGGAAAGTCCGACGCCTGGCGCAAGCAGTTCATCGACGCCGAGTGGGGATTTTCGGCCGCCGGCAAGCCGGTGATTTCCAGTTTCGAGCCAGGCGGCATGTCGCCTCTCAGCCTTTGAAGTTCAACCCGCTTCTCCCTCTGGTCGTGGGTCTCGATCCCGGTGTCACCTGTTCCGCCTTCATCTTCACGCAGATGGACATGTGGGGCCGCCTTCTCGTTTTCGGCGAGTTGGTGCAGGAGGGTATGGGAGCGTCGCGCTTGATCGAGGAGCGGTTGAAGCCATATCTGAAGCTGCGCTTTCCCAACGCTCGCGTCATCATCGCGCCGGACCCGGCCGCAGCCAACCGAAGTCGAGACCGATGAGCGCTCGGTCGTCGACGTGTTCAAGAAGATTTACGAGGTCAAGGTCGAGACCAACAACCGTCTGCCGGTGCGCCTGGAGGCGATCGACCACTTCGCCACGCGGTCCGTGGAGGCTGGTCCGGCCCTCCTGATCGACCCGAAGCAGTGTCCGATCCTGATCCGTGCGCTGAAGGGCGGCTGGCGTTGGGAGATGAACAAGAAGGAGGTGCTCAAGTCCGAGGTGGAGGACAATTTTTACAGTCACCCGGGGGATAGTTTTGGCTACGCTTGCAGGCACCACTATCGACAAACGGAGAAAGAGGCTAGATATGGCAAGGCCGCGACGGCGAGGCCCTTTATCCCTGAAGGGATTTTGGCGGGAAGTCGTACCATATGAAATGAGGGCGTGATGCACGCAGGCTATATTCAGAACTCGACTCGAACCCTCGGCGCTCCAGCGGATTGGAATAAGGAACGTGACGGTTTTTGTGGTGGACTGGCAATTCGAGACGAACGTACGACCGCTGGAGATACGATGGTCTCAGCCTGGTATCCAACACC
>CAWIIJ010000002.1:0-33153 GCA_963836145.1 uncultured Acidobacteriota bacterium | reverse complement strand
GCATAATACTGCGACCAAAGGTTTCCCGGAGCATCCAATCAGATTGTTCTGGTGCCACGCAGCTTAAAATTGGCTCCATCATCGAACCGAGACCGACCATGGCGAAACCAATCTTACTGAGCGTAGACGACGATGCGGATGTTTTGCGGGCGATTGAACGCGACTTGCGGTCGCAGTACGGCGCGCGACTATCGCGTTCTCGGGAGCGGATCTCCCGAAGGCGCGCTCGATCTTCTGAAGCAACTGAATCTCCGCAGCGACAACGTGGCCTTGCTTCTGGCCGACCAGCGCATGCCGCGCATGGATGGCGTGCACTTTTTGCAGGAGGCCATGCGGATTTTTCCTGATGCCAAGCGCGCGCTCCTCACCGCTTACGCAGACACGACCGCCGCGATCGGCGCCATCAATCAGGCCAGCATCCATTATTTTTTCATGAAGCCGTGGGACCCGCCCACCGAACATCTCTATCCGCAACTGGATGATTTGCTCGAAGACTGGCAGGCTTCCCACCATCCCGCGTATTCCGGAATCCGCGTTCTCGGCACGCGATGGTCGCCCAAATTATACGAATTGCGCGATTTCCTCGCGCGCAACCACATCCCTTACCAATGGATCGATGCGGAAATTTCCGCGAGCTCTATCCGGAGACCAAGGTTTTGCTGGAGGGCCTGGGGCCGGGAAGCAACAAGTCAACCCGTCGTTCTGTTTCCCGACGGGATGGCCCTTCTCGAATGTCTCCCGGCGCAAGTGGCGCAGAAAGTCGGCCTGCGGACGCGCGCGCAAACCAACTTCTATGATTTGGCGATCATCGGCGGAGGTCCGGCGGGCCTCGCCGCCGCAGTCTATGGAGCCTCGGAAGGTTTGCACACAGTCATTGTCGAGCGCGAAGCGCCGGGCGGCCAGGCGGGCATGAGTTCACGCATTGAGAATTACCTTGGCTTTCCGTCGGGGCTGAGCGGCGGCGATCTGGCGCGGCGCGCGGTGGTGCAGGCGCAGCGATTTGGAGTCGAGATCATCGCTGCGGAAGCATCGGGAATTCGGGACGGGAAGGTCCTTACCGGATGATCAAACTCGCGGACGGAAGCGAGTTTTCCTGTTACGCGCCCGACGATCGCCACGGGAGTCCAATGGCGGCGCCTCGATGCGCCCGGGATCGACCGCCTGCAGGGCGCGGGAGTTTATTATGGCGGCGGCGCGACGAAGCAATTTCCTGTGTCGGTGAAACGGTCTATGTGGTGGGCGGCGCGAATTCCGCGGGACAGGCGGCGATGAACTTTGCCAAGTACGCGGAGAAAGTGTTCATCCTCGTGCGGGAAGCTCCTTGTCGAGCACCATGTCGCAATACTTAATCGATCAAATCAAGGAGACGCCCAAGATTCAGGTCTGGGCGCATGCCAGCGTGGTCGAAGTGCACGGCGAAAGGCACCTCAAGGAAATATCCGTCCTGTGTTCGGACACGGGCAAGACCGAGCGCGTGCCGGCAAACTCCGTGTTTATTTTTATCGGCGCCTTGCCGCAAACTGATTGGCTGGCGGGCGTCGTCGAGCGCGACGATCGCGGGTTCCTTTTGACGGGCCCCGCACTGATTGCCGATGGGCAGCGCCCCAAGGGCTGGACGCTCGAACGCGATCCTTACCTGCTCGAAAATGAACGTGCCCGGCATTTTTGCCGTGGGCGACGTGCGGCACGGATCGGTGAAGCGCGTGGCTTCGGGCGTCGGCGAAGGCTCGGTAGCCGTGCAGTTCATTCACCAGTATTTGAGCAAAGTGCAGTGAGTAGCGCACGCTTCAGTTTGCGTGGGTTGGTCGGAGCACCCCGGAACACTGTCGCATGTGAACGGAGCAGTCTGAAGCCCGCGCTATTTTTCCATAGTTGATATCTAAGCGAACTCCAATGACGGTAACTGACGAACTGCTAAAAGTCCCAGTCTTCGCGGACTTGCCCGAAGATCAGATCGAGTGGTTCCTTGCCCAGGCCCAGAGTCTGCGCTTCAAGGCCGGCGACCCTCTGATGACTCCGGGCGATCCGGCCGACGCCATGTTTGTCCTTCTCGAAGGCCAGCTCCAGGCGCGCGGCGAATTCGCCGGCGAGACGATGATCATCACCGTTGAGGCCGGACAGGTGACCGGGCGGCTGCCTTTTTCCAGAATGAAAACGTTCACGTTCGGCGCGCGCGCGCTGACCGACTGTCATATCCTGCGATTCCCGGCAGCCAAGTACCATGATCTCGTTCAGAAAATGCCTGAGCTCACCGAGCGCCTCGTCGGCATGATGACCGACCGCGTCCGCGAGACGACCCGCCGCGAACAGCAGCGCGATCGCCTCGCTGCTCTCGGAAAACTTTCCGCCGGCCTCGCTCATGAACTCAACAATCCCGCCTCCGCCGCCAAACGCGCCGCGAGCCAGTTGCGCGATATTCTGAAGCGCATCAAGGACGCCAGCCACGAATTGGGGAGGCGCGAGCTACTCCCACGCAGAAAGCGGAAGTCGAAAAGCTGGAAGCCTTCCTTACGCAACACAATGAACCCCCGCCCGATACACTGGCCATGTCCGACCTCGAAGAGCAACTGGATTCGTTGCTGAGAAGCCATGGCCAAAATGATTTGTGGCAGCTTGCGGCCGGCCTTGCCCACCGCAACATCCAACCGGATGTGCTGGAAACGTTGTTCGGGGCGCTTGATCCCGGCGCGGCCCGCGCGGCGCTGGTAAGAATCGGTGCGTTGGTCGAGGTCCTGAGCCTGCTGGATGAAATCGAAAGTAGCACTTCGCGCATTTCCGATCTCGTTCTCGCGATCAAGGAATACACGTACATGGACCAGGCGCCCGTGCAAAACGTGGACATCGTGAAGAGCCTGGAGAGCACGCTGACGATTTTGAATCACAAGCTCAAGCACGGAGTAAACGTGCACCGCGAGTATCAACGAATCCCGTTGCTCGTGAATTCGTTCGGCAGCGAACTCAACCAGGTATGGACCAACCTCATCGACAACGCCATTGACGCCATAGGCGGCAAGGGCGAACTGCGCATTCGCACCTACCGCGATGATTCCTGCGTGGTGGTGGAAATCGGCGACAACGGACCGGGGATCGCGCCCGAAGTCCAGACGCACGTCTTCGAGCCTTTCTTCACCACCAAAGCTGTCGGAGAGGGAACCGGCCTGGGCCTGGACACCGTGCAACGCATCGTGAAGAAGCACCGCGGCACGATTCAAGTCACCTCCAAGCCCGGCGACACGCTGTTTCAGGTGTGGCTGCCGCTCGCCGAGTCTTCCACGTAGCGCGCACCCACCCTTTGAGCCGCGTGCCAACCACAAAATCTCTGTAGTGCACGCGCTGGTAGCTACGTAAAATAGTAATCTATTTTGTCGTTCCGAGCGGAGCGAGAAATCTCTCCTGGGTTTAACTATCCGAAAAAGAAAGAGAGATTCCTCGCTCCGCTCGGAATGACAAATGGATTGGGGCGGAATTTTCCGCAGCCAGTTCCGCACCAGTTCTGCCGTGCCGTAAAGAATGCAAAATCGAAACTGGTTTAGCGGCTGGTCTGTCCGAGGCTGGGTTGCCGCACAGGCGCTTTACGCAGGCAAGAGCGCCTGTGCTACTCTCGCGTTGGCAAAAGGGGCCGCCGAAAAGATTCTGTGACCGACAAGCTGCTGCAAATATTGCCGCCGGACGGCGTCAAGATTCTTGTGACGCTCTTCCTGTGTTTCCTGATCGGCCTGGAGCGCGAAGAGCGCCGCGCCGCGGGCCAGCGCTACAGCTTCGGCGGTGTGCGGACGTTTCCGCTGATCGGGCTGACCGGGTACGCCATGGCCCTGCTGTCCGGAACACAGCTGCTTCCTTTGACGTTTGGATTCGGCGTGATTGGCGCGTTCCTCTGGCTTTCCTACCGGCATAAACTGGAAACGTACAATGAAGCCGGAGTGACCTCGGAAATTTCTGGGCTGGTGACGTACGTGATCGGTGCGCTCGTCGCCCGCGAGCAGTTGTGGATCGCCACGACCATCGCCGTCGTCAGCATGCTGCTGCTGGAGCTGAAGGAATTTCTCGAGAACCTGACGATCAAAATTCCAGCCGCGGAAATTCTGACCTTCACGAAGTTTCTGCTGCTCACCCTGGTCATCCTGCCGGTGGTTCCGGACCGGGACTTCGGGCCGTTTGCCATCAACCCGTTCAAGGCTTGGCTGATTGTCGTAGCCATCAGCGGCGTGTCCTATGGCAGCTACCTGCTGGAGAAACTAGCCCGGGGAAAAGGCGGCGTACGGCTCTCAGCTGTTCTCGGAGGATTGTATTCCTCGACGTTCACGACGGCGGTGATGGCCAAGGAAGCCAAGACCACTGGAATGCCGCACACGTATTCGGGAGCCATCGTCATCGCCTCCGGAGTGATGTATTTCCGTTTTCTTGTGCTGGTAGGCATTTTTAATTTACAGATGATGGAACGATTGCTGCTTCCGTTCCTCGCATTGGGCGCCATTGGCTGCGCAGCCGGATGGGCCTGGTCCACTCTGCCGGACGCCTCCGCAGGTCAGACCAAGCATGCCTTTTCGACCAGGAATCCTCTCGAGCTGGGCTCGGCGTTTTTGTTGGCCATGGTGTTTGTCGTGGTGCTGGTGGCCACGAATTTCGCCATGATTCATCTGGGCCGCGGCGGAATTTACGGCATGGCCGTGATTTCGGGCCTCGCGCCTGTTGATCCTTTTATCCTGGGGCTAACGCAAACCGCCGGGGCGACCACCTCGATGATTCTGGCCGTCGCGGCGACCATTGTCGCGGCGGCCAGCAATAATTTTGCTAAGGCGTTCATTGCTCTCGCGCTCGCCGATCCCAAAACCGGGAGGCAGAGTCTGATTTTGATGCTCGCTCTGACGGCGATCGGCCTGCTGCCGCTGATCTGGATCATGCGATAGTTGCGCGCCGTGCACGCATCGGACACCAAGCCGGCTCGCTCGATTTCCGCCGGCGCGATTTTTCGCTGGACCGGCGTCGTAATTGTCGCCGTTATGCTTCTTGCGCCCATCTGGAGCGTCGCGTTTCCTCCGTTGCTCGATTATCCCAATCACCTGGCGCGCGCGTTTGTGCTCGCGCACCTGAACGATCCGCGTTTTCACTTCCAGCAGTTCTACCGGGCCGATTGGGGCGCATATCCCTATCTCGGTATGGACGCTTCGCTGGCCGTGCTGTCGCGCCTGTTTCCGATTGAGACGGCGGGACGCGTCTACCTCAGCCTTTGTGTCCTCGCGCTTCCCGCCGCGGCTTGGTTTTTTCTTCGCCAAGCGCAGCCGGATGCGGAAGCGGCTTGGCTGTGGTCGCTGCTGATCGCCTACAACGTTTTCTTTCTGGAAGGGTTTCTGAATTTCGATTTGAGCCTGGCGGTTGGTTTGTTGGCGCTGGCAGTGTGGTTGCGCTGGCTTGCGACTCCGGGGACGGCGCGGTGGATTACTGCGCTCGTGGCGTTCACCGCGCTATATTTCACGCACTTGCTGGGTTTCGCCATTGCGGGATTGATAGTCGTGGCGTGGCTGGCTCTCTCGCGGCGTCCGGTGCGTGACTGGTTGTGGAGCGGCGCGCTGGCCGTGCCGGGAGTGGCTTTTTATCTGCATTCCTCGCGCGTGGGCCTCGGCGCAAATCAAATTATTTTTCACGGGTGGGATGACAAACTGGACTCGCTGGGGATGATCCTGCACGGCTATTGGCCGTGGCTCGATTGGATTTCGCTCGCGGCGCTGGCCGCTTGGTTCCTTGCGGCCTGGTGGCGCAATCCCGAATTTCGCCGGGATCGCAAGTGGATCGCCATCGCCGGTTTTTTCTTTGCTCTGTTCTGGGTGATCCCGTGGATGTGGGGAGAAGGCTCGGACCTCGATATCCGCGTGCTGCCGTTTTTGTTCGTCGCGATCCTGGCGACGGCGCGAGTGGGTCGGCGCGCAAAAACGCTGGCGGCCATCCCGCTCCTGCTGTTTGCCGCGCGCACGGTGAGCGTGACGCGGCATTTTCGGGAAGCGCAGCCCGTGCTCGCTGGGCTGGCGCGCTCGTTCGACGCCGTGCCGCGCGACGCGCTCGTGCTGCCCATCGTCGAGGGAGATGAGGATCCCATCGAGCGCCCCTTCACCCATTTCTGGGCTTACGGTGTCATCCGCCGCGGCTGGTTCTCTCCCTATCTGATGGACGCTCCCGGCGAAACGCCCATGCGCATCATCCACGATTCCTACACGCCCGATGGATTCTGGAACCTCGTCTATGACGAGCCTCCGGATTGGAAGAAAGTCCAGAGCGACTACGATTACGTGTGGGCCTACGACGTCCCGCGCTTTTCCGCGCCGCTCGCGTCCATCGGCGAGCGCATTTACACCTCCGGCCCGCTGGAGGTTTACCGCATCCGCAAATCGCCCAGCCCGTAGCGCGGGCTACGCCGATCCGGCCGCGAACCTGGGCAGAAGGCCCGTCGCATCGACGCGGGGCAAAAAAAGCCCCTTGCGGCGAGCGCGCCGCCAACTAGTCATCAAACTGTAATGAGAAACCGCGGGAGGCGGTGTAATCTTATCTGCGTGCGCGGCTGCCGAATAGCGCCGCCATAATCCCGTGAGGTTCAGGGTAGCAACGATGATGAATCGAAGTGTTTTGTTTGCCGTGGCCGCGGCTTTCGCGCTGGCGTGCGCGCCGCAACCCGCAAGCGCCCAGCAATCTTCAAACGGAACATGGAGTTTCCTGGCCTCGGGCGACTCACGCAATTGCGGCGACGTGGTCATGCCCGGAATCGCCGAGACCGCGCGCAAAAATCAGGTCTCCTTTTACTGGCATCTGGGCGATCTGCGCTGGACCACCAACTTCGATGAGGACATCCAGCATCAGCCCGACCACATTGCCAAGCCGCTCTCCATCGCCGAGTACGAAATCATCGAATGGCCTGACTTCATCAACAACCAGGTCAAGCCGTTCGGCTCCATCCCGTTTTATCTCGGAATCGGAAATCATGAGACGGTGCCCCCGCTGAAGACCCGCGAGGATTTCATCCTGCAATTTGCCGATTGGCTGGACACTCCGGAGTTGCGCGCCCAGCGCATGAAGGACGATCCCGAAGACCACCGCGTGAAGACCTATTTCCACTGGATCGACCGCGGCGTGGCGTTCTATTTCCTGGACAGCGCCACCGCCGACGAGTTTGATGCCGCGCAGTTGCGCTGGTTCGAACGCACCCTGGCCAAGGACCTCGCCGATCCGTCCGTGCTGACTATAGTCGCGGGAATGCACAAGGCGCTCCCCGAAAGCATTTCCGCCGGACACAGCATGAACGAATCGCCGGCGGGCACGGAAACCGGGAGGCGCGTCTACGCCGATCTCCTGCGGGCGCGTGACGAAGCGCACAAGCACGTCTACGTGCTGGCCAGCCATTCGCATTATTTCATGGACGGAATTTTCAACACCGAGTATTGGAAGCAGCACGGCGGTGTCTTGCCCGGCTGGATCGTGGGCACGGGCGGAGCCCGTCGCTACGCGCTGCCGCCCAATTCCGCCGACGCGCACATCGCCGTGAGCAATGTCTACGGTGCCCTACTGGGCACGGTGCAACCCAACGGCGAAATCAACTTCGAGTTCAAAAAGCTGGAAGAGAAAGACGTTCCGGAATCGGTAACCGCTCGCTACGGCGGGGATTTCGTGCACTGGTGCTTCGCCGAAAACACGGAAGCGAAGTAGCACAGGCTTCAGCTGTGAGGTTTAGAGTTCAACAGAACCGGTGCGCACCGGCACGAACGGCTCACGGAATCGTCAGCCGGCGAATGTTGCATCAGCGAAGGCACGCACGCTGAAAGCCTGTGCTACTAGGCCCGCAGGTAATCTCCCTGCCAATCCTTCACTAGTTGCTTGATCGCCTTGCGGTTGCTTAAATTTTCGTCCAGAACCTTTCGCGCCAGAGCGGGAAGCTCCGCATCCGCGGCAAAGCGCAGTGACACTAGTTGCGCCACCGTAAACTCCGGAATGCGCGCCCGCAAATCCGCCGGCAGGAGTTCCGCAAGACGCAGCCGCATTTCCAGGCGAATCACGCGATCCTGCACCGTCAGCGCAAAAACTCGCGCGAAAAGCGCGAAAGTAAGCAGCGCGAAGGCCATCAGCACGCCCAGCACCGATTCAAACGAAACGCCGGCCTTAACCACATGGTAAATCGTCCAGCCCGCGTTCAGCATGAATACGGGAAGGACGAACATGTGAAACGGAGGCACCACCCTCGTGTGATTCTGCAGATTCTGCGTTTTTTGGTCGGCCATCTAAATTCACCGTCCTCTCGGTCGCGAATGGAAGTTCTAGCGCATGGGTTCGGGGAATGAAAAAATCGGATCGATATCCACGGGAACGTCGGAAACGCCTGCAAGGGCCTTGGCCAGATCCGGGGGAATCGCGCCATACTTCGCGAACCAGGCTTCGGCGCGGGCGCGGTCTCCCGTGGCCTCCTGTTCAAGCAGTTCCTTGGCGAGCGCCGCGACCGCTTCCGGCATGCGCTCAAAATCGATAACGTAGCGTCCCGAAGCAGCATCGTGCGCGATCGCTCCGCGCGCGGAAAAGAAATTGAATTCCATGATTTCGGCCCGCCCGTGCGCCTCGGCCACGCCGAATCGCACCGTGCGGAAAATTCCCGCCACTTCGGACGCATAGTATCCGTTTAATTTATCCTTGGGAAGATCGCCGCGGTCCACCAGCCACTTCAATCCGTAAAGCCCCACGATATCGGCCTTGGCTTCTTCCAGCGCCGAGTAGGTTGGCCCGATGGCTTCGCGCACATCCGTCCGTCCGCCGGGAGTGCGCGCGAATGCCGGGCCCAGACCGTGCGAAATTTCATGCATCATGGTGCTGGCCAGATAACCATCCGCCGAAGCCAGCGCCGCATCGTTCGCGAGCAGCAGGCGCCGGGCGATCGGCAGGATCGCGTATTGCACACGCGCGTCCATGAAATTCTTGAAGAAGATCTTCTTCGACCCTTTCTGCTCATGGATGCGCGGATCGTTCGGCAGATTATCGGCCACTGCCTGGTAGCCGTGCCGCAGATCGCCCGCCCGATACGGCGCGTCCATCACTTCCATCGGGGAAAAAAGCCCGCGCTTGGAGGGACGGTCCTCGGCCGCAAGCGGCAGGCTGTCCTGAATGTCCGGCACGAATTTCTGGAACACGTCCAGCTTGCTGCTCTCGGCGTCGTTGCGAATCAGGATCGCCGCACCGTAGGAAGTTTTCACGCCCAGAAAATCGTCCAGGTAAGTTTCGTACGGCGCAAAGATTACGTCGAATTTTGGATTGACCAGGCTGACCCAGGCAATATCGCTGTCGAAATACTGGTCCGTCTGCAAAGCATCGGCACGGAGGCGCAAAAATTTAGCAAAGTCCGGATCGTCGGAGAGTTCGGCGGCCTCCCGGAGCGTTCGCGCCGCCGGATCGACCCACTGTTTGAAGGCTACGTGATAGGGGATCGCTTCGAGCGCGGTACCCTCGCGTCGAACGACAGTCCAGGGATCATACAGCGCCGCTTTCTGTTCCGGATGCGCCTCCACGTAGCGATCGAATTCCGCGTGCGTCAAGTCCGCAGGGTAGAGGGCCCGCCCAGGCGGCCACGGCTCGGATCCGACAAACGGCGCGTTATTGTCGATCAGATCGAAGCGGCTGCCGTTGATCCGCAAAAAACGCCGCACGGCAACATCCTGCGGATCATGGCTGCCGGCGAGTTCGTGATACAGCTTCAATCCTTCCGGATCGCTCTGCCGCCAGTAAATGGATTCGAGGTGTTCGCAGGCCTCAACCAGTTTACCGACCATCTCGCGCTCGCGTGTGGTCAGGTGAGCCGAGTCAAACGGCATCCGCACCGGCTTGAATTTAGCGAGTTCTTCCATGAGGTTCGGCACGATCCCCAGATTCCGCGTGATCGCTTGAGCTTGGGACGTCGCCGGCGGCGTATTCTGCGCATGAATGCTCAGGACTGCCGCGAAAAAACAAACCACCACGAGCCGTCCAGGCGCCACCATGCCCCAGATTCTAGCAGAGTCCGTAGGACAGGCTTCAGCCTGTCTGGTTTAGATTCGTGGCCGCCGAGCATCGAAACCATACGGGCTGAAACCAGTTCTACCCGGTTGACACAATCCGCTCGCAGCCATACGATTTCGACTAAATCGAAACGACGCGCAGTCTGGCGAACCGCACTTTGAAATTTCGCCTGCCTCAGAGGTTCGAGCGTCCGGAGGTTACCATGGCACGCAACGCGCAAGGCCTGAACCGCCGCAGCTTCCTGAAGACGGCAGCCGCCAGTGCAACTGGCTTGCTGGTCGGTTTCTATTTCCACGGCGACGTGGATGCGCTGGCTGCAACCGCGGATGCCTCCGTTGTGCTGAACGCCTGGATCCACGTCGGCAGTAACGATCTGGTAACCATCCTGATCGACAAGTCCGAGATGGGCCAAAGCATCCTGACCGGCCTGGCCATGATTGCCGCCGACGAACTCGATTGCGATTGGACCAAGGTTCGCACCGAATTCGCGCCCGCCGACAAGGTTTACACTAACCCGCGATTCGGCGTGCAAGGCACGGGCGGAAGTTCCGGCACGCCGACGTCCTGGAACCCGCTGCGCAAGGCCAGCGCGACGGCTCGCGCCATGCTTCTGGAGGCCGCGGCGCAAAAATGGGGAGTTAACGCGTCGGAATGCCGCGCCGAAAACGGCGCGATCGTACACAATCCCACCAAGCGGACGCTGACCTACGGCAGCTTGGCAGAGTCCGCCGCGAACCTGCCCGTGCCGCAGGATGTGCCGCTCAAGGGCCCGAACGAATACAACCTGATTGGCAAGCCCCTGAAGCGACTCGATACGCCGCTAAAAGTGAATGGCGTCGCGCAGTATGGCATTGACGTGCGCCTGCCGGGCATGCTCTACGCGGCCGTGGCGCGGTGTCCGGTCTTCGGTGGAAAAGTTGCCAGCTTTGACACGGCGAAAACGAAGAATCTTCCCGGCGTGAAAAACGTTATCCAGATTTCGAACGGTATCGCCGTGGTCGCCGATAACACCTGGACCGCGATTCAGGGCGCCCGGGCGCTCGATGTGAAATGGGACGAAGGCCCGAACGCGGACCTTACCAGCGCGAGCATAAGCAAGTCGCTTGCCGATGCCGCTTCGCAGCCCGGTCCAGTGGCGCGCAAGGAAGGCGACGTCGACGCCGGACTCACCGGTGCGGCGACGAAATTTGAAGTGGACTACGAGGTTCCGTTCCTGGCGCACGCCACTATGGAGCCCATGAACTGCACCGCGCACGTTCGCGCCGATCGCTGCGATGTTTGGGCCCCCACGCAGGCGCAGACGAGTTCCCAGAACACCGCCGCCAAGATCACCGGCCTGGACCCGAGTTCTGTTTTCATCCACACTACTTTTCTTGGCGGCGGATTCGGTCGCCGCTTCGAGGCCGATTTCATCGGCGAAGCAGTGGAAGTTTCCAAGGCCATCGGCGGGCCGGTCAAAGTGACATGGTCCCGCGAAGACGACATGCAGCACGATTACTACCGCATGGTTTCGCATGCGCGATGTACGGCGGGCCTGGACGCGGGCGGCTGGCCGGTGGTCTGGAAGAGCCGGGTTTCTTCGCCGTCGCTTCTGGCGCGTTTCGGACCGCTCAAGGACAACTTCGATCACCGCAGCGTGGAGAGCCTGGACAGCGTCCCCTACGCGATCCCCAACATCCTGATTGATTATCGACTGGTAAACACAGGCGTTCCGATCGGTTTCTGGAGGTCGGTGGGCGCCTCGCAAAACGGCTTCTTCCTGGAAAGCTTCATCGACGAAATGGCCGCCGCCGGCAAAAAGGATCCCTACGAACTGCGGCGACGCCTGCTCACGAAATCTCCCCGGCACCTGGCGGTTTTGGAAACGGCCGCGGAAAACGCGGGTTGGAGTAAGCCGCTGCCTGCCGGCCGCTTTCGCGGCATCGCGCTGGTCAGTTCGTATGACGGCTACGTGGCCCACGTGGTCGAAATTTCGGTCAATCGCAGGCAGCGCAGCCTGCGGGTTCACCGCGTGGTGTGCGCCCTCGATTGTGGGCGAATCGTGAATCCTTCCAGCATCCAGGCGCAGGCGCAAAGCTGTGTCGTTTATGGACTGACAGCCGCGCTCTACAGCGCCATCACCATCGACGGCGGGCGGGTTATGCAACATAATTTCAACGACTACAAAATGCTGCGCATCGACCAAATGCCGGAGGTCGAAGCGCATGTCATTGCCAGCGACCTGCCGCCGACCGGCGCCGGTGAATTCGTTCTGCCGCCAATTGCCCCCGCGCTGTGCAATGCGATCTTCGCGGCCACCGGGAATCGCGTACGGCGCCTCCCGATCCGTCCCGAAGATCTGGCCTAAAGAGAAAAGTAGGACAGGCTTTCAGCCTGTCGGTTTAGATCCCACACGCGCAATACTCAGAACTATTCAGACTAAATAGGCTGCGGAAAAAGTCGCCCGATGCGTTTGTGATTCCGTTCATGGAGAACGTTCTCGGTGAACCGAGCAGAGCGAGGAATCTCTCTTTCTTTTCTGATAGTTAAACCCAGGAGAGATTCCTCGCTCCGCTCGGAAGGACAATATCGAGTACTTTTTCCGCAGCATATAAATCCTGTTCGGCAAAGCGACCCGAAGTTGACACCGCGAACCGCCAGGTTTACCGTTTTATATAGAAGAAAAAATTTGGGAATCTAGCCTCAGGAGGTTCCATGGAAATCGACCGAAAGACCTTTCTCGACAGCCTCGGCGGCCCGGAAGCTGCCAACCGCATGGACTCCGAAGCGCGAGCCGACGCCCTGGAATCCCACATGATGGCGCAGCTGAACCGTCCGAAAACGGGTGATCCCGCGTGGGGCCAGATAAAACCCGAAAAATATCCCACCGTGGCCGAAGTCGAGGCGCAAATCGAGACCCGAAAATACCGCGAGGGCGTCGGCTTCATGTATGTTCCGCGCACCGGCGAAAACGTAAGAAGACTTCCGCCCATGCCAGCGAACGCGACCCTTTATGATTTTTTCAAGCTGCGTTTCATGGACACCTCCAACCACGTTCTGCAGAGCGCCAGCCTGGCCATGAAAAACGGCATGACGGAAGAAATCGTTCTCGCCTGTCTGCTGCACGACGTGGTGCAGGAAATCATTCGCACTGACCACGGCTGGTGGGGCGCGCAGCTGTTCGAGCCCTACGTCCCGGAAAAAGTCAGCTTCGCCATTCGCTATCACCAGGCGCTGCGCTACTATCCCGATCCCTCGGTTGGTTACGAATATCCGGATCTGTACCGGCAATTGTTCGGCGTCGATTACGTTCCGCCGCCCTACATCGCAGCGACTTATAAGATGGTGCGCCAGCACCCGTGGTACATGGATGCCCGCCTGGTCACGGTGAACGACCTGTACGCCTTCGATCCGAATGCCGTCGTCTCCATTGACCCGTACGTCGATATCATCGGCCGCCATTTCAAGCAGCCGAAAGAGGGCCTTGGAAACGACGGTAATCCCGTCGCCCACATGTGGCGAACGATTGCCAGACCCGATCAACCCCTGTAAGGTGTTGGCTTCCGGGCGCTGGCATCCTCGTTACCCTGAATCATTGCGAAGGGCGCCGGCGCTTCTTCTTCGGAAATTGTGGAGGAAATTGTGAATCGAAGATTCGAGGCCGTCATCGCCGCCGCCGTAGCCGTCCTGTTCGCCGGCGCGGGATTGTCAATGTGGTTGAGCCGTCCGGTGCGGGCACAGACGAAGGAACTTCACGTCATGGTTTCGGACGGTATGAAACCGGTCGTCGAGGAACTCACTCCGCAGATCGAGCGTGCCATCGGATGCAAACTCGCGGCGCAATTCAATTCCTCAAAAAATTTGCGGGACAAGATTAACGCCGGCGAGCCGTTCGACGCTGCAATCCTTACCGCGGATGTGTTAGACGATTTGATCAAGCAGGGAAAAATCGTCGCCGCCACGCGCGTCGAAATTTCCCGCACCGGAATGGGCCTGGGAGTTCGCGCCGGAGCGCCGAAACCCGATATCCGCACGCCCGATGCGCTGAAACGCACCTTGCTGAACGCAAAATCCATCAGCTTCAATCCAACCGGCGCCAGCTCCGTGCACACCTACGATATGTTTTCGCGGATGGGCATCACGGACGAAGTCAAACCCAAACTGGTTCTCGATGCCGAGGCCGGACGCCCGCAGATGAACGTGGCCGGCGGAAAAATGGAACTAGTGATCTCGCTGATCCCGGAGATCAAGTTCTTTCCCGGCGTAGATCTCGTCGGTCCGATCCCTGCGGAGTATCAGAGCTACGTCAATTTCGCCAGTGGCGTTGCGCCCAATGCTCAGGATCCGGCCGCGGCCAAAGCGCTGATGAAGTTCATGACCGGGCCGGCCGTCGCGGTGCCTGAAGCCAAAGGCATGGAACGCTCAAGTAGCCAGGCACTCTTGGTCTGTGCGATTTTAAGAAGGCTGAAGAGCCTGCAAAGATCCCATGTTTGCAGTCCGTGCAGTTCTTTCCGAGTTCTACAGAATCCTCGCTCGCCGTGAAATACCATAGAGTGAGCCTGTGCTACTCAGGCTTCACGCGCGCGCAGCCGCGTACTCCGCGCCGCGACGTATTCCCGCATGTTGGCGTCGAACGCCCGCTCCAGTTTCTGCGCCAGCGGCCCGTCACGACGGCGTAGCGGCGCCCGGAAATTTCGCTCACTCCCAGCAGGCTGCGGTTGGTGGATGTGATGAACACTTCGTCCGCCGCGTAGAGATCTTCCAGCGTCAGCGTTTTCTCGCTCATGGATACGCCCGCGCCCGGAGCGATCTCCAGCAGCACGCTGCGCGTCACGCCTTCCAGGCACCCTGACGAAAGCGGCGGCGTGAAAACCGCGCCGTTCTTCACGCAAAAAATATTCGCGGAAGTGCACTCGGCCACTTCGCCGCGCTCGTTCAGCAGAATCACTTCGGTCCAGCCCGCCTTCTGCGCTTCGGCCAGGTGCCACACATTGTTCAGCCACGAGGTGGTTTTTACTCCCGCCAGTGGCGAAGCCGCGTGTCGCGCCGTGCTCAGCGACGCCCAGGCGCGCCTCCGCCGAATACGCCGGAAGTCCCGGCGGTGCACAGGATCAAGTCCACCTCGGGCATGGCCTCGCCGCTCTGCCAGAACCCGACGCGGTTATAGATCATGTAAATTCGCGCCGTGCCTTCGGCCACTTGATTGGCGGCCAGCAATTCGCCGAGATGCCGCCGCACTTGCGCCGGATCGAACGAAAAGGGCAGCCGGATTCGCGCCGCATCCTTTTCCAGCCGCCGCCAGTGGCGCTCGTAGGCGAACGCTTCGCCCTGAATAATTCGCATCGTAGTGAACAGGCCCCAGCCGTTCATGAGCCCCGCCTGTCCCGGGCGACATTCGCGCCTCGTCGACGGGAACAATCCGGTCATTGTGAAAGATCAGCCGATGAATCAAGTGTCCCTCGCGCGCAACTTCGCATCCAAAGCGCCCCGGTATTCTAACTCACTCCGGTCCGAGAAGCTGGCCAAGCGGCATATGGGTGACGAACGAAGTAAAAAGTTATTTTCGGGATTTCGGCGGCGGATCATGCGGCTGTAATGCGGTCTTCCGGCACTTCCACCTCGGTGACCCCGCGAAAAGAAAAGAGCAGTTTGACTAGATATTTCGGAGGATTTTCGGAAGTCTGGCGCACGATGTGGCCAACTGCGGCGGTGACCGCCGCATGGAACAAAACGCCTCCGCCTGCAATCCGGCTAGATTCACACGCACGGCACGTCCCGGTTGAAGTGCGGCCACCGAAATTCACCTCGCGTCAAATGAAATTGTGGGCCCGTTCCCGGAAGATTGCAAACGAAGGAGTGGGACAGGCTTTAGCCTGTCCGGTTTAGATGCAAGTCGGGCATTCACCAAATCCAGGCACGCTGAGGCATGTCCTAACTCCGCGCTCGTTGTCTAACAGCCCGTACCCAGCTAACATGGGCGCGGAGCACTCATGCAACCGGCGATCTCGCATCACCCGATTCAATTCGTCCTAGCCGCCGTGATTGTCATGTCACTAACGGGCTGCTCGCGCGGACCAAGTCCTCCGGCCGCCGCTCTGGCGTCCTTTTCCGGGGATCGCATCCTCAGCCATATCCGCACGCTTTCCTCGGATGAATTTGAAGGCCGCGGACCCGGTTCCAAAGGCGAGCAACTTACGATCAAGTACGTTGAAGACCAATTTCGTTCGGCGGGCCTTGAACCCGGCAATCCGGACGGAACGTATTTGCAGAGCGTGCCGCTTGTAGGCATCACGCCGGATGCCAACATGGAGCTGATGCTATCGGGGCACGGCCAGACCCTCAAACCGAAATTTCAGAATGATTTCGTGGCTTGGTCGAAGCGCGTAACGGACACTTCCGCGATTGACGCCGACCTGGTCTTCGTCGGCTACGGCGTGCAAGCGCCGGAATTTCAGTGGGACGATTTCAAAGGCGTTGACGTGAAAGGTAAAATCCTCGTCGAGCTCATCAACGATCCGCCCGTGCCCGATCCTGAAGATTCCACCAGGCTCGATCCCAAAATATTTGGCGGCCTGGCCATGACCTACTACGGCCGGTGGACCTACAAATTTGAAAAGGCCGCGCAGTTGGGCGCTGCGGGATGCATCATCATTCATCAGACCGATCGCGCCGGTTATCCCTGGGAAGTGGTGCGCAACAGTTGGAGTGGAACGCAGTTCGATTTGGCCACGCCGGACAAAAACATGGGGCGACTCGCCGTGGAAAGCTGGATCACCTCCGATTTCGCCACCAAACTGTTTCGCGCCTCCGGGCACGATCTCGACAAACTGATCGCCGCCGCCGCGCGCCGCGATTTCAAGCCGGTTCCGCTCGGCATGCGCGCAAAACTTAGCGTTCACAATACGTTGCGGACAATCGACTCGCACAACGTCATCGCCAGGCTCACCGGAAACGATCCCGGCTTAAAGAACACATACGTGCTCTACACGGCTCACTGGGATCATTTCGGAATCGGCCCGGAAGTGAACGGCGACAAAATTTATCATGGCGCGGTGGACAACGCTTCGGGCACGGCCGCGTTGCTGGAAATGGCTCGAGCTTACAAAGCGCTCCGAACGCCGCCGCGCCGCACGATTCTTTTTCTCTCCGTCACCGCCGAGGAGCAAGGTCTGCTCGGCTCGCGATACTATGCCGAGCATCCGCTGTATCCCCTCGCGCGCACGGCGCTGGATATCAACATGGATGGAATGAACGTAAACGGACGCACGACGGACATCGTGCAGATCGGGCGCGGGGCGTCTACCTTGGATGACGTCGTCGACGCGGCAGTCGCCGAACAGGGCCGCGTCGTGATGTCCGACCCGGAACCCGAGAAGGGTCTCTACTACCGCTCCGATCATTTCGAATTCGCCAAAAATGGCGTGCCCGCATTTGATCCCGATGAAGGCGTGGATTTCGTCGGCAAACCCGCGGGCTGGGGACTCGAACAGCGCGAAAAATACACGGCCGAGCGCTACCACAAACCGGCCGACAAGATACAGCCGGACTGGGACCTGAGCGGCGCGGTCCAGGATGCCCAGCTCTACTTCCTGGTTGGCTACCTCGTGGCCAACGATCCGCACATGCCCGAGTGGAAGGCCAGCGCGGAATTTAAGGCCATCCGGGACGCCTCGCTTAAGGCTGCAGGCGTGGCTCCGTGAGACCGGGCGGTGCCCGACATTCAGTAGTTCGTCCCACGATATAATCGTGCCGGGTGGGGTACATTTTTCGTGTCTACATCTATTTACGTGTTGACACGTACACGGCTTCTCCTTAATCTAGTACCGCAAGTACCGGGAGGCCTATGTGCGTACACTGCTTACCGCTGTTGTGATCGCAACCTTGAGTCTAGTGTTGATCGAGGCGCCTGTAATGGCTGCCCCCGCGAGCTCTCCCTCTGCTCCACTGGGCGTGGTTGTGGCCGCAGAAAACGCTAACGTCGGAACGGGTATCACCAGCACTGGTGCGACAATTTATGATGGCGATCGTCTGCAAACACCTGTAGGATCGAGCCTTCGCGTCCGGTTCGGTTCTGGGCAGTTGGCCCTGCGCCAGAGCACGATTGCCGATGTTCATGCCTTCCCCAATGGTTTCTCAGCGAATCTGGCTTCCGGCACCGTGGCGGTTTCTTCGGTTGAGGGACAGACTTTCCAGGTAATCGCAGACGGCGCGACCGTTCGTCCAGCGAACGCAGACGCGACCTCCGGTCAGATTGCCATGATCAGCCCGACGGAATTGGTTCTGACTAGCACGCGCGGAACGCTCGAAGTCACCATGGGCGACGAAGTGAAGACCTTGGAAGCGGGCAACTCCTACCGGCTGGAAGTAGAAACCGAGGACCCCGGACCGGCGCCTAATCCGCAGGCTCCACATGCCACAGCGCGCAACCGTTTCCTGTGGATCGCGATCCCAGCGGTTGGAGTGGTTACCGGCATCGTGGTTTGGCGCGCTCTTGTTAGCCCTTCGAATCCTTAATCGTCGGCTCATTTTTCGAATCTCAGGGCGGCCTCGTATGGCCGCCCTTTTTTATGCCTGTGGCCCCGCCCGTGCCTCCTCAATCCCTGGAGCGGGCGAAATCCGCGGCTTATCATGGGGCTATAGCCACATTGGGCATCGCGCGGCAAGCTGCGCCGCTTGCCGCGCTGACCTCTTGGTAAAATATGGGTATGCGGTTTTCCGCGGCGCATCTCCTTCGGTATTTCGCCGTTCTGTCTCTATTGTCAGCCCTTCCCGGAGCTGTGCTTGCCGATACGATCTATCTGAAGAACGGAAGAAAAATCGACGCCGCACACGTGGTTCTCGAACACGGACAGGTGAGTTACGAGACTCCCGCCGGCCGGCTCAGTTTCCCCGCTTCCATCGTCGACCGCGTCGTGCATGACGATTCATCTCCGATTTCCACTGCCGGAACTCCCCTCGATCGCGCGGCAAACCTGCCCATTGCGCCACCCAGCCCGCTAGGCGAACCCTCCGGTGATGCCGCCAGAGCCGCTGTGCGCGACGGTTCGATTGACAATGATCTGCTGGCGCAACTCGAGTCCGAAGCGACTGCCAACCCAAGTCCGACGGCCGTGGCGCGCGTTGTTGCCGCGGAAAGCGCCGCCGCGCAATTCGAAATCAGCGTGGGTGATTTTGAGCGGGCCGTGGATCACTACAATGTGGGCCTTCGCTTCGATCCCAACAATATCGGGTTGCTGCTGCAAGCTGCGTATCTTCATCTGCGGCGGAGCGAATATTCCGCGGCCATGGACTTCCTGGAACGCGCTAGGCGCGTCGATCCGGACTCGCCCGAAGTCGCCAAACTCTCCGGTTGGGCTTACTACGGCTTGAACCGCGCTGCCGACGCCGTGACGCAGTGGAAGCGCGCGATGGAACTGAAACCCGATGAGGAGACCCGCCACGCCCTGGAAAAGGCTGAGCGCGACGCCCAGGAAGAAGCCGAATACCACGAGGGCGAAACCGAACATTTTCGCCTCAAGTACAACGGTGAGGCGGCGCCCGAACTCGCTCAGGACGTTTTGAAGACGCTGGAGTCCCAGTTCGACGAAATTTCCGCGACGTTGAACTACGTTCCTCCCGAGCGCATCGGAGTGATCCTTTACACCAATCAAACCTTCATGGACATAACGCGCGCTCCCAGTTGGACGGGAGCGCTCAATGATGGCCGGATGCGCATCCCGGTCGAGGGACTTAGCTCGATGACGGGCGAGCTGGCACGCGTTCTGAAGCACGAACTGACCCACAGCTTCGTGTCACAGAAAACCGGGGGCCGATGTCCCGTGTGGCTGCAGGAGGGAATCGCGCAGTACATGGAAGGGAAGCGAAGCGGCGGGAATGCCCGCACACTGGTCGCCGCCTACGATAATCACCTGGACTTTTCTCTCCTCTCGTACGAAACGTCGTGGCTGAATTTGCCCAGAGACGCCGCGTCGAATGCCTATGCGTGGTCGCTTGCCGTGGTCGAAGGGATCGTCACCGTGAACGGGATGGATAATCTGGAGCGGATTCTCGAGCGCCTGGCCGTAGGTTCGTCCGCTGAAGATGCGACTCGAGCCGTGCTCAATGACGACTACGCGGCGTTAATGCTTTCCACCGTGCAATTCCTTCGCAAAGCCTACCTGTAAAAAACACCGGGTGTCATCCCGAGAGCGTTTCCGCCCGGGGGAGCTGCTGACTTCCGGAGTTCCTCCCGGTTCCTCCAGGCGGCTTTCGTTCGGCGTGACACATTATGCGTGTTCCCGCCTCTGGCCGGCATTCTCGCGGGAAATCTCCGTCATCGCCGACCAGTCCAGCTGGTTCATGCCGCGCGCCTGGGCCGCAATGCACTTATCGCGAATGATACTGGCATACGGGAGCGGCACCTGGACTTCGGCTGCCGCGGCCAGGACCAGCGTGACGTCCTTGAGTCCGGCGTCGAGCGTAAAACCGGCGTCCTTGAAATTGCGGGAGCTGATCCGGTCCACGTACTCGGACGTCGCGGGCATGAACTGCTTGAACAAGCCGGTGACGATCGCGGGGTCGACGCCCCGTTTCTCCGCGAAGACCAGGACCTCGCCGATCAGTTCGACGATGCTGGCGACCATGAAATTTCCCACCAGCTTCATGCTGTTCGCGATGGCGGGGTCCTCCCCCATCGGAATGATCCGGTCCGCGTACGCGCTGATCACCGGGCGGCTGCGGCCGAGCGGCTCCGGCTTTCCCGCGAGAAATGTGATGAGCTTTCCGGTGGCGGCTGCGTCGGGCCGCCCGGCGACTGGGCCAGCGATGTAGTGGCTCCCGTGGCTGGCATGCATCGCCGCAAGACTGACGCTCAGATTCGGCGAAATCGTGGTCGTGCCGATGTGGATCGCGCCGGGATGCATCCCGGACAGGATTCCGTCGTTCCCCGTCACCACACCCAGGACCGAAGCATCGTCCATCAGATTTGTGACCACGACTTCGGCAGCCGCGGCTGCTTCACGCGGCGTGCGCGCGCATGTCGCCCCCGCGGAAACAAACGGCTTGGTTTTCTCAGCGCTGCGGTTGTACACCGTCAGCGGGAAACCGCGCTTCTGGATATTGGCGGCAATGCCTGTGCCCATGCGACCGAGACCTATGCATGCGACCGACAAGGTGGTCATGTGTTTCTCCTTTTCAGAAATGGCAGCAGGTAAGTAAAGAGTCATTCCATTTGCATCACGGTACAGTCGAGCCCTGCTCCCAGAACCCTTGACGCTCAGAGTGTCGAGAGCAAGGCTGCCAACAACGCGGCACGTTCGGGCAGCGCGCGGATCACGGTGCACTCGCGAGGGCTGTGTGCTCCTTCGCCTACCGCGCCCAGGCCGTCCAGCGTTGGAATTCCCAGCGCCGACGTGAAATTTCCATCCGACCCGCCGCCCACGCAGGCTTCGCCAAGCCTTATGCCGATTTGTTTGCCAAGCATGCGCGCTTGCGCATAAAGCGCTGCGCTGGTCTTGCGCTCCAGCGGCGGCCGATTGAAACCGCCGCCAATGCGCAATTTCGATCCGCGCAGGATCGGGCGCAGCGCGCGAAATTTTCGTTCCAGCGCGCGCATGTCCACGGCGCGAGGCGCGCGCAAATCCACAACCACTCGGGCTTGCTCGGGAATCACATTGGTGCGCGTTCCGCCTTCGATCAGTCCTGCATTTACCGTAATACCCCGGCGCGGTCGATTCCAGCGCGAGATGCGGGCGATTTGAAGCGCGATTTCCACGATTGCGTTGATGCCGTCCTCGGGGTTCAGACCCGCGTGCGCCGCGCGCCCGGTGGCGACGATTTCAATCTCGCCGACGCCCTTGCGGCCCGTCTTCAGGCGGCCGTCGAGTCCGGCCGCAGGCTCGAGTACCAGCACAGCTTCGCTGTGCCGCGCTTCACCTTCGATCGCTGCCCGCGAAGTTCCACTGCCGATTTCTTCATCGCTCGTCCACAAAAAAACGATTCGCTTTTGCGGCAGCTGCTTGGTTCCCGACAGCGCGTCAACCGCGGCGAGAGCGATCACTAGCCCGCCCTTCATGTCGAACGTGCCGGGGCCGTGCGCGCGGCCGCGCGATACGAGAAACGGCATCTTCGCGAGACTACCAAGGCCGTATACGGTATCGAGATGCCCCAGAACAAGAATCTGCCCGCGGCTCCGGCTGCCTGAGGGATTCCATTCCGCGCGGATGTGATCGCCTCGCTCTCGCTGGCGAAGACGCGTGACCCTGGCTCCGCGCCTCCTCCACTCTGCCGCGACAATTTCGCCGAAACGATCCACAGCCTTTTTGTCAACGCTCGGCGACTCCGCGCGCACGAATTTTTCCAGAAGCATTTCCATCGTGGCTTCATGCGAGCGCAGCCATTGCCGCAGCGATCGTACCGGCGGAGATGTGTTCATCGCGACGCTATGCTAACAACGCGACGCAACGCGAGCAACTTCGTTGGTCTTCCCGCTTTCGTAGACAAACCGTTGAAGCGTCTGTCTTCCGGCATACAGGAACTTTTCGCGTGCATTGGAGGACAACGGGTATTTCCGGAAGGCGATCGATTTAGGAATGTAGCAGCGTTGGCTCCTGATCGGCCGCGTTCGTTTCTGAACCCTATTCGACCTGCCGAGATCGCCGCAGGGATGGAGACGCACGGTAATCGACGAATCACACGATTATTACAATTCGGTTACAGTAATGTTAATATCGTGCAAAATCGGGACTGGTTCAGCGGCGACGAAGTTCCATGGCCCGAACGCGATCTTGATGCGATGAAGATGCCAGTTCGAATCAGCTTCCTTCTGATCGCGTGCTTGTGCATGCCGCGCCACTTGAGCGCCCAATCCGCTGAAAACCGCTATTCGGTTTCCGTCCGGGAGTTGAGCATTCCTGCCAAAGCTCGCCATGCGTTTGACGCGGGCGTCACGCGCTTCGACAAAAAGGATGCTGCTGGAAGCCTGGCAAATTTCCAGCGCGCGGTCCTCGAATACCCGGGATATTACGAGGCCTACGACATGATCGGAAGAGCCGACCTTCAAATATGGCGTTTCGGACGCCGAGCAGGCCTTTCGTAAATCCATCGAAGTGAGTGCCGGGGAATACGCGCACCCGCTGATCGCTCTGGGTTCGATTCTTGACGATCAGCAAAGATATGCCGAGGCGGAAGCCGTGACCGGGAAGGGGCTGCAACTCGATCCCGAATCCTGGACCGGCCATTATTTCCGCGCACTGGCGCTGTACGGTTTGAACCGTTTGGGCGATGCTGGGGAAGACGCGCACGAAGCGCTACGGCGCAAACCGGACTTCGCCGCGGCTTATCTGCTTCTGGCCAAGATCCATAGCACGCAGCGGGACTTTCGCGCGCTGGTCAGCGACTTAAATGAATATCTCCTGCTCGATCCGGACGGTCCGGACAGCGCCGCGGCCAAAACCGCCCGAAAGACGGCTCTGGCTCTGATTGCCGCATCCACGGGCGATTCCGCGTTGGCGCGGGCCGAGCACTGAGGGGAGTTCTAATCCACAGCTCCCGCCATGCCCTTCCGTTTTCTTAAATGAATTCCATGGGTGAAGTGGAAGCAGTGCGGCTACTCAGGGCGCCGCGGGCTTGTGGGCAGCAGCAAAAAACCGCACATTGAGGAGTGGTGCCACCAAAAGCGAGCCGTCCGGGACTTTCTCGGCAGCCCGCTACTGTTGCCGGCTTCCTTTTGAAATCAAGCAACTTCAAGGATTGACGGCGTTTGCGATGCGTTACGTTTCGCATATAATTCCGGTCTGTAGGATACACTTGTCTATCCTGCCCTGCCTTGAGTCCGGGTCATGCTGCCATGCGGAAAACTGGGCCATGCGGGGTGAAAGTGAAACGTACCGCCCACCGGGAAAACTGAGGACATGAGATGATTCTCGACAACGCGGGTATCCAGAAAATTCTTCCGCACCGCTATCCTTTCCTGCTGGTGGATACCGTGATCGAAATTGAGCGGCTCAAGCGGATCGTCAGCCTGAAAAATGTTTCCATCAACGAGGCATATTTCCAGGGACATTTTCCGGGGAAGCCTGTTTTGCCGGGCGTTCTGATCATCGAATGCATGGCGCAGACCGGCGGCCTTCTGTTGCTTTCGGAAATTCCGGATAAAGAAAAGAAACTCTTCTACCTGGCCGCCGTGGATGAGGCGCGCTTTCGCCGTCCGGTTGTGCCCGGAGATCAGATGAGGATTGAAGTCACCGTGCTGAAATGGAAAATCAAGTTCTGCAAGCTGCAAGGGGTGGCGACCGTGAATGGAGATGTCGTGGCGGAGGCCGTCCTGCGCTGCATGTTGGTGGACCGCGAGCCGGCGGCGTCGAGCGAATCTCCGGCAGGCGACGCGGTTGGTGTGCGCGATGAATAGAGTCGATTCTCAGGCGGTGATTTCCCCGAACGCGCGCATCGGACAGCGGGTCCGCATCGGCGCGTTCGCGGTGGTCGGAGACGGAGTCGAGCTGGGGGATGACTGCGTGCTCGAGCCGCACGCTGTGGTGCGCGGCCCCGCGCGCATCGGACGCAACAACGTCTTCGATTCGTTCTGTTCGGTGGGAGGCGACCCGCAGGATTTGAAATTCGGCGGCGAGCATACCGAGCTGGTGGTGGGTGAAGGCAACCGCTTTCGAGAATTCTGCACCGTAAGCCGCGGCACGACCGGCGGCGGAGGGGTGACGCGGATCGGCGACGACAACCTGTTCATGGCTTATTCCCACGTGGCGCACGATTGCATCGTCGGCAGCCACACCGTATTCGCGAACGGCGCGACGCTTGCCGGGCATGTGTCGGTGGAAGATTACGTGAACGTCGGAGCCTTCAGCCCGGTGCACCAGTTTTGCCGCGTGGGCCGCTACGCTTACATCGGGGCCTGCACGGTAATCACGCAGGATGTTCCGCCGTTTTCGCGCGTGGTCACCGAGCGCGATACGAAATGCTACGGCGTCAACACTGTGGGCCTGGAGCGAAGGGGCTTCGATCGCCAGCGTCTGGAAACCATCGAGCGCGCCTTCCGGCTGCTTCTGCGCTCCAAGCTCAATACCACTCAAGCGATCGAACGAATTCGCGTCCAACTGAACGGTTCGCCCGATGTCCGGGAACTCGTGGAATTCATCGAATCGGCGGCGCGCGGCTTGCACAAGTGAATTCCTCGACACTCACGCGCTCAGCGTCCGTTCCGGACGCGATCGCCGGATGGGGATTGATTGCCGGCAATGGGCAGTTTCCGTTTCTGGTGCTGGAGGCGGCGCGCGACCAGGGCATCGAAATGGCCGTGATCGCCATTCGCGAAGAGGCTTCGCCTGAGCTGGAAAAAGTCGCCCGGCGTCTGCATTGGGTCAGCCTCGGCGAGTTGTCGCGCACGCTCGAACTCTTGCACGAGGAAGGCGTTACCCGCGCCGTGATGGCCGGGCAGGTGAAACACAATAAGATTTTCAGCTCCATTCGCCCGGACTGGAAGCTGGCCAAGCTTTTGCTCTCGCTGCCGCTGAAAAACACCGATTCGCTGATCGGGGCGGTGGCGCGCGTCTTGGAATCGGAAGGCGTCCAACTGGTGGACTCGACTTCGTTCTTGAAGCCTCTGGTTCCGGCGCCGGGAGTTTTGACGCGACGCGGTCCGGATGCGCACGAAGCCGACGATATGGCCTACGGCCGAGAAATCGCGCGGCAAATCGCGGGCCTGGACCTCGGCCAGACGGTGGTGATCCGCGACCGCGCCTGCGTGGCCGTCGAAGCCATGGAGGGCACGGACGAAACCATCGAGCGCGCCGCCCGCATCGTAGATGGCGCTTCGCTGGTGGTCGTGAAGGTCAGCAAGCCGCGTCAGGACATGCGATTTGATGTACCCGTAATCGGGCTCAAAACCGTCGAAGTGATGCAGCGTTCCCGAGTGACCGCGCTGGGGATGGATGCGGGCCGCACGCTGCTGTTTGACCGCGCGCGCGTCATCGAAGCCGCTGACGCCGCGGGAATCGCCATCGAAGCATTTCCGCTGGAGGCCATCGGAGGGGCGGAACGACCGGCGAAACAGGGGAAGTGGTGAGTCTGGGTATTCAGGCAGGACAAAAAATCCGAGTTGCGGTCGTAGGCGCCGGAGATTTCGGGCGAAATCACGCGCGAGTGTATCGCGAACTGGTCGACGCGGAACTCGTTGGTATCGTGGACCCAAGCGGCGAGCGCGCCGCGCAAATCGCCGCCGAATTTTCCACAAAAGTTTTCCCGGACATTGCATCGCTCGCCGGGCAGGTGGACGCCGCGAGCGTGGCCGTGCCCACGGTCGCGCACGCGGGCGTGGGCTGCCACCTGCTGGAGCTGGGCATCGATGTGCTCGTCGAGAAGCCCATGGCTGCCTCGCTCGCCGAAGCCGATCGACTGGTGTCCGCGGCAACCGCCAAGGGCGGCATTCTGCAAGTCGGACACCTGGAGCGATTTAATCCCGCAATCGTCGCGGTCATGCCGGTGCTGAACCGTCCGCTTTACTTTGAAGTTCACCGCCTGGGCGTGTTCACGCCGCGCAGCCTGGATATCGATGTGGTCTACGATGTTATGATTCACGACCTGGACATACTGCTTGCGCTGGTCGACGCGCCGGTGGTGGACATCAAAGCAATCGGAATTCCCGTTCTAACCGATAAGGTGGACATTGCGCACGCCCGCCTGGATTTCGCAACCGGCGCCGTGGCCAACGTCACCGCCAGCCGCGTATCCACCGAGCGGGTGCGCAAGATGCGCTTTTTTCAGCAGCACGAGTACATTTCCGTGGATTTCACGCGTCAGGATGCCCTCCGCGTAAGGGTCGCCGAGGCTGGACCGCAACCGAAGTTCGATTTTGCGCCTCTCCCTTCTGAGAGGGAAGAGCCCCTTAAGGCTGAACTGAGGGCTTTTCTGGCATCTGTGCGGACGCGCCAAGTACCTGTCGTAGATGGAGTTGCGGGCAGTCGAGCCCTGGCTCTGGCCGACCAGGTAATGGCGGGCATCCTGGAACACGCCCGGCGCGTCCAATTGGGAGCCTTTGCGGCCCCGCAGGCAAATCGATGATTCCGAGATTTCTAGTCCCGAAGAATGCCCGGCCGGTGGTGTCTGCCTCGGACGCCCCGCCCCGTCGATTGAGCTCGGACCTGGACGCGCGCACGCTCGTGCCCTCGGACCTGCCGCAGTTCGAACTTGATCCGCACTCTTCGATTCCGTCCTACTTCAAGCTGGAAGTCCTCGGCGACGCCGTCGTTGTTCCCCGTGACATGCCGAACACCCCGCTTGACGCGATCAGTAAAACGCCAGAGTACGTGCCGCTAACCATCCTGGATTCACGTATCGCCGTGCCGAAGGATGCGCACGCCGCGAAGCTTGAACCGAAAAGTTTGGTTGCCATCCAGGATTTGCCTGACGTTCTCGAGCCTGATGTCCTGACCACCGGGGAAGTAAATCTCATGAACACCCCGGTCGAGGAACGCGCCACCGACTGGCATGCAGTGGCACGCGTGGCTTCGATCGCCTTTCACATTTTGGTCATTGCGCTCATCCTATTCGCACCCAAAATTTTTCCGTACCATCCGCCCTCGGATGCGGAAATCGCGCGAAACATCACTGATCTTTATTTACCGTCCGACTTGAATCGCATTCCGAAAACGCCGTCGTCTCCCCAGCCCCGAAGCCCGGTCATGAAGATCGATCCGCGCCTGCTGCGCCGGCTGGCGCCACCGCGCGAAATGGAGGCCGCTCCGGCCCCAGCGCCGCCTGAGCCGGCGCGGGAAAATCCAGCGCCCCCGAAGCCATCGGCGGCCGCTCCCTTGTCCCAGCCGCATCCGGCGGAAAGTCCAATCCGGCCGCCAACGCCGACCCCTCCACCTGAGGCCACTCCCAGCCTAGTTTTGCCGCGCTTCTCTCCCGGCAGGGCGTTGCAGGAGTCCATGCAAGAAGCCATGAAAGGCGGCGGATCGGAAACGGACACGTTTGGCGGACCGACGGGAAGGCCCTCGCCTGGAATGGGCGGGATTGGCGGCGGAGGCGGTGGCGGAGGGGAAGGCTACCTCGGAGGAGCGGTCCAGATGCTCACGCCGACCGAGGGCGTGGACTTTTCCACCTACATTGCCCGGGTGCTCGCCAGCGTCAAGCGCAACTGGTATTCCGTGATGCCGGAATCCGCGCGCCTCGGAGACCAGGGCAAGGTGGTGCTGCAATTTCGAATCATGCGCAATGGCGTCGTGCCGGAGCAGGAGCCGGTCATGATGGGCAGTTCCGGAAAGGAGCCCCTGGACCGCGCGGCGGCTTCCTCCATACGCGCTTCGACCCCGTTCGAACCGCTCCCCTCGGCCTTCAGCGGCCCCTACATCGAGCTTCGCTTCATATTCCTGTATAATATTCCCTTGAATTCACAGACGGGCCAGTGAAGCCATCCCGCGCACAACTGGCGGGCTTCCTGTTACTGGCTCTGCTGTGTTTGATCTATCTGGTCGTCCGCTACTGGAAAGTCCTGTGATGAGCACCGCACTGAAAGCTATGCCCGAAACATCCGAAGAAGCTGCCGTTCCGGGACGGGATTCGCTGCCGCTGGTTGCGATCGTGGGCCCGACTGCTTCCGGCAAAACGCCTCTCGCCGTATCGCTCGCTCGCAGATTTGGCGGGGAGGTGCTGGCCTGCGATTCGACGCAAGTCTATCGCGGATTTGACATCGGAACGGCGAAGCCGACACTCGAAGAACGTGGCGGCGTCCCTCACCATTTGCTGGACTTGGTGGACCCAAGCTTCCCGTTTACGGCGGGCGAGTATCGCGCGCGAGCGCTGGCCGTGCTGGAGGATTTGCGGGTACGCGGGCGGTTGCCGATCCTGACAGTTGGGACCGGATTATATTTACGCGCACTGCTCGAAGGTCTGGCCGACGCGCCGGCTCGTTCGGAGGAATTGCGCGCCCGCCTGGAGGCGGGGGCCAACGCGCATAGCTTGCAATATCTGCATCGCGTCTTGCGGCGTCTCGATCCTGAAGCCGCGGTGCGCATCGGCTCCCGCGACCGTCCCAAGATGATTCGCGCCATTGAAGTTTGTCTGCTGACCGGCCGTCCGGTGTAGGACATGCATCGCGCGGGCAGAACGCCGCTGGAGGGTTACCGTCCGATCAAAATCGGACTGCAACCGCCGCGCGCCGCGCTCTACGACCGCATCGAACGGCGGACGCGCACCATGCTCGACCGCGGTTGGCTGGAAGAAGTTTCCCGCTTGGTTGGCAGCGGCGTTCCGCAAAATTCAAAGCCTTTCGACTTCATCGGCTACAGCGAGCTGCAAGCGCACCTGGAAGGCACCGTCACTCTGGCAACCGCCACCAAAGCCATCGCGCAAGCCACGCGCCGCTACGCCAAGCGGCAGCTGACCTGGTTCCGCAAGGAGCCACTCGTACACTGGCTCACCGGTTTTGGGGACGATCCAGACATTGCGGCTGAAGCCGAGCGATTGGTGGCGGAGCAGTTGGAATCCGGCGCGGCGGCCTGATTCGTAACCTCCAGTTGGAATGCCTGCTCGGTGGCGATACTTCCGACTGAGTTTTTTTTTCTCACCGAAAAGCTAGACGAGCTTCGTTTTACTGAGTGGCAGTTCGCGCACCCGTTTGCCCGTGGCTGCAAAGATGGCGTTGCACAGAGCGGGAATAAACGGCGGGACTCCCGGTTCGCCGACGCCTGCGGGCGGCGCATCGCTCTCAACCAGATGCACGTTCGTCTGCACGGGCGCTTCCCTCATTCGCGCGACGGGATACGAATCGAAGTTGGATTGGTCGATGGCCCCATTCGTCGCGGTAATCGAGCCAGTCAGCGCGATGCTCGTGCCGAAAACGGCCGCGCCCTCAAACTGCGCGCGGGCGGCTTCAGGATTGGTGATGAGGCCGGCGTCAACGACGGTCTCGACGCGAGGAATGTGAATTTTGCCGTCCTCCGTGACCTGAACTTCCACCGCGGTGGCCACATAAGTCAGGAAGCTTCGATGGACCGCAATCCCCATCCCGGATCCCTTGGCAAATTTGCGCTTGCCCCAATCTGATTTTTCAGCGGCGATTTCCAGGACTTTTCTCAGGCGGCCCGTATCGTTCGGATACACGTCGTAATTTCCGCCGTAATTGGGATTCTTCGTGTTGGTCATGTCGACTACCCGCGGCGGCCCGATCAGATCGAGCATATATTCAACCGGATCGCGTCCCGCGGCATGCGCCAGTTCGTCGGCGAATGTTTGAACGCCGAAGGCATGATAGATGTTGGCCACCGAACGCAGCCAGCCGATGCGAACTTGGGCGGTAGCCGTGCCGTTCTCCACGCGCAAGTTGGGCACGTTGAAAGGCACGTCTGTGGAGCCCATGGCAAGCTCGAAGTCGCCGCCGTAGGTGAGCGCGGGATTGCCCATGGATCCGATCGGCGGGAACACCGAGCGCTGCAGCCACGCCGTGGGATTTCCTTGGTCATCGACCGCCGCTTTCAGGTACATGGCCGAGACGCTGTGATAGTAGTCGAACTGGATGTCGTCTTCGCGCGACCAGACAACTTTCACCGGGCGGCCGACTTTTTTGGACAGAATGGCCGCTTCGGCGACGTAGTCCGGTTTGGATTTGCGCCCGAATCCGCCGCCGAGAAACGTCACGTGGCAAATTACGTCGTCTTTGGAAATTCCAACGCCTTGGCGACCGTGTCCTGCACCGCCTGCGGATTCTGCGTGGGCGTCCAGGCCGTTACTTTACCGTCGCGAAAATCCGCGACCGCGACGAGCGGTTCCATGGCGGCGTGCGCCAAATGGGGAACGTAATATTCCGCCTCGATGATTTTTCCGCCTTTCGCGAACGCGCTATCGACATCTCCGTGATTGCGGACGATTTTCGCGGAACTGCGAGCCGTCTGTTGCAATTGCTTCTTGTACTGGTCCGAGTTGTAGCTGGCGTTCGGTCCGTTCTCCCAATCGACCTTCAGGTTGTTGCGGCCCTGAAACGCGGCCCAGGTATTTTTTGCGATGACGGCGACGCCGCCGAGCGGTTGAAATCCCCACGGCCCCTGAAACGGATCGATGGTAACCGTCTGGCTCACGCCTGCGACCTTCAGCGCCTCCTTGTTGTCGAACGATTTCACCTTGCCGCCAAGCACGGGAGGCCGCTGGATGGCCGCATAAACCATGTCGTCCATGCGGGCGTCCATGCCGTAGACGGCTTTTCCGGTCACGATGTCGGCTAGATCGTAGCTCGGAGAACCTTTGCCGATGTAGCGCCACGCGCTCTTCGGTTTGAATTTCAAATCCGCGACGTTCGGCACGGGCAGCTTAGCGGCCGCGGCCGCCAACTCGCCGTAACCCAGGCGGCGTCCGGAGGGGGAATGAACGATCGCGTGCAAATCGGCGGCGCACTCCGACAGCGGCACGCCCCACTGATTGGCGGCGGCCTGCGTCAGCATCATGCGAGCCGTCGCGCCGGCCTGGCGCATGGGCTGGTAGAATTCACGAATCGAGTGGGAGCCGTCGGTATTTTGCTAGCCGTAGCGTTCGTCTCCGATGGCTTGTTCCAGCTTCACGCGCTTCCAGTCGGCGTCCAGTTCGTCGGCCAGAATCAGCGGCAGGGTAGTCCGGCTGGTGGTCCCCATTTCCGAGCGGTGGGCGACGATATGAACCGTGCCGTCGGCGTCGATTCCGACGTACACGTCTGGGTGGAACGGAGCGTGATCAACTCGGCATTTCCCGGCGAACCCTCAGCGTGCAGCGAGTCCGGAAGTAGCGCACGCACAGCACAAAAACGCCCGCGGAACCGAGACCTTTCAGAAAACCGCGCCTGCTTACATTCTGGATCGCGCTCATGCCAGCTCCTCCGACGCGGATTTGATGGCCGCGCGCACGCGCTGGTAACTGCCGCAGCGGCAGATGTTTCCGGACATCGCGGCGTCAATGTCCGCATCGGTGGGTTTCGGTTTTGTTTCAAAAGGGAGGCCGCTTGCATCATCTGCCCCGGCTGGCAGTATCCGCACTGCGGGACGTTGATGCGCATCCAGGCTTTCTGTACCGGGTGATTCGCTGCGCCCAGGCCCTCAATGGTGGTGATTTCGGCGCCTTCGACGGCCGCCATCGGAGTCATGCAGGCGCGCACCGCGCGGCCATCCCTGTGCACCGTGCAGGCGCCGCACAGCGAAACCCCACAGCCGAATTTTGTTCCGGTCAGCCCCAATTATCGCGCAGGTACCACAGCAGAGGCATCGCGGAATCCCCATCGAAGGAGTGCTCCGCGCCATTTACCTTTAGTTTGATCATTGCCGGGCCTCGATTCGCGAGAAACTATGAGAGCCGAATGCAGATTCAAAATCGGAGAAATTATTATGCGCTAGATTCGTTTTAGCCTGCAAGGCGCTTGCGCCGTCGTTAGCTGCCGTCACGCGAACCGCAGCTCGGGGGCTTGACGCTTGTGGCGCTCTAGTGCCGGCCTCTGTCAGGTGTATACTTAGTGGGTGCACTCGCGCAAGTTGACCGATTTTTCTCTCCCGATTCCCTTCCCAATTGTTTATGCTGAATGAAAGACTACAGCGTCCCCCAGAAAGCCACGAGCGCGTGCTCCGGTGGGCGTGGCCTCGAAGCGGGCCTCGCATGTGCCGGGATCGACGCGGGGACGCGGAACGCGCGTCGCTCGAAGAATCGGCCGAGCTCGCTCGCAGCGCGGGCGCGCAAGTCGCGGAAGCATCTTCACAAATGCGCGACAAGATCGATCCCGCCACCGTGATTGGGCGCGGTAACATCGAGGAAGTGAAAATCGAGGCAAGCCTGCAGACGACGCGCCGCTCTCATCGGTGTTTTGACTGAATCTTACCCCCGACGAAACTGCGCAATCTCGAAAAGGGCACTGAATGCCGCGTCATCTACCGCACGCAGTTGATCCTCGACATTTTTGCGCGTCACGCGCGCAGCCGCGAAGGCCAGCTCCAGGTGGAAGCTGCACAAGTTAATTACGGTGCCGCCCGGCGTCTTGCGGGAGTGTGAAGCAGCTTTCAGGGCAGGCCGGCGGAATCGGGACGCGCGGCCCGGCGAGCAGAAGCTGGAAAACTGACTGCTGCTGCATCCGCGAGCGCGTCGTGAAAATCTCGCGGGCCATCGAGGCCATCTAGGAAACAGCGCTCGCTGCGGCGCGAGACGCGCCAGGCCGTCCCGCTC
>CAWIIJ010000001.1:0-64997 GCA_963836145.1 uncultured Acidobacteriota bacterium | reverse complement strand
TGCCAAAACGCGGCTAGAAAGACGGGGACGAGCACCACGCTCACGCCCGTTATGAAGGCCGCCTTCGAAGGCGTGGTGCGGGCAATGCCCGCGGTTTGAAACGCGTATCCTCCGGCCATGAAGAGCCCAACCTGCACGCCGGCCCAGGCTTCGTCCCGCGTAAGTTTCCGCAGGTCCCGGCGATAGAACCAGATCAACGGCAGGGCGCCCAGAACAAAGCGCGCCGAGAGGTATGCAAAAACGGAAATATCGATGAGGGCGTCCTTCACAACCACGAAGGTCACTCCCCACAGGAAGGAACACAGCAGGAGCGCGGAATGAGCTTTGAAACGGAGGCTCACGGGATGAGCAGGGCCCGGCCGAAAACCGGGAAATGCGCGTCAGAATTAGGCTTTGTCGGCCGGCGCCTCATGGAGGGATCGAGTTTATGGTTCCGGCTCGCCAAAGGCAACCTGCGCGTCGCCAATCGAATCGCATCACTAAGGATTCCGGCGGTGGCCGGAAGGCTACTCTGGTAAACTGGCGGAGATCCGGGTCGTTGCCATACAGAATGATCGCACTGAACCGTAATCCCAATCGGGCCAAAGCCGTTCTGGCGCCTCTGTGTCTTGTCGCGGCGCTGCTGTGCCCCGCCGCGCGTGCCGCCGACAAAGACAAAAAGCCGGAAAAAGAAAAGAAAGAGAAACCGGTGAAGCTTGAACCTTGGGTAGAGATCCGCACGGCCCATTTTATCGTGGCCAGCGATGGGGGAGAAAAAACGGCCCGCCGGGTTGCCGATCAGTTTGAAACTTTGCTTCGCGTATTTCAGGCCACCATGCCGAATGTGCGAGTCAGCAACGGCATCCCCGTGAGGATTCTGGTCGCGCGGAACGGCGAATCCTTTGCCCGCCTGGCTCCTGAATTTCCATACGACAATCGTCATGATCATGACCAGCCGGCGGGCCTGATGGTTATCGGCCCGGAGAAAGCGTACATCGCGATTCGCGGAAATGCCGGCGGACGTTTTCCTTATCTTGAGATTTTTCAGACGTACGCGCGTGAAGTCCTCAAGCTCAGCTATCGCGATTTGCCTCTCTGGCTTGAGGAAGGTTTCTCGACGGTGTACGGCAGCCTGACGTTTACCGATCGCGGCATTCGGCTGGACCGACCCGATCCCGATGATCTGAGCGTCTTGTTCGAGAGCCCGCTCCTGCCGCTCGATCTGGTTCTGCACGTGGATCGCAACTCGCCCTTCTATAGTCCGGGAAATAAGGAGTCCGTGTACTTCGCGGAGTCCCGGGTTCTGGTCCACTACTTGATTAGCGATCCTCAATATGCGGGCAGTAAATCAATGGCGGAGTATGTCGACGCGGTGGAGGGCGGAGCGGATTCCGTGAAAGCGGCGCGGGACGCCTTTGGTGACCTGAACCAGTTGCAAGCGAAGCTCGATGCCTTTGTGAAAAACGTGAGCGGGGCGCCGGCCGAACTTCCCCTCAATGGCGCGAACGATCCCGGCGGCGCGCCGCGCACGCTCTCCGCGCCGGAAATTCAAGCGCGCATGGCGGACTTCCTGGCGCTGCGCGGCCGGCGTGGGGACGCCGAGGACAAGCTCGAAGACGCATTGAAGTCCGAACCGACGCTCGCCGAAGCCGAGCAGAGTCTCGGCTTCGTGATGTTGAAACAAGACGACCTGGACGAAGCTGATAAGCATTTCGAGCGCGCCGAGCAGCTGGATCCAAATGACGCCCTCAATTTCTATGGCCAGGGACTCGTGGCCCTGGCCAAAGCACGCAATCCCGGCGCCGCCCCTGGAGCGGCGGCCGCATTTGAAAAGTCAGTTGGGCTGAACGGCGGCTTCGCTCCCGCATGGTTCAACCTGGCGGTGATTTATGCGCAACGCGACGAAACGCTGCCAAAAGCCGTGGCCGACGCCAAGCGCGCCGCGGAGCTCGCTCCTGGGAATTCCAGCTACCAGTTGCAAGTTGCTTCCCTGCTGAACCAATCGGGCCATCCCGAGGAAGCCCGCAAGACAGCCGCTCGCGTCCAGCAATCCGCTACCGATCGAGCCACGGCCGACAAAGCGGGCGACCTCGTCGCGCGACTCTCCAAGCCTCAGCCGGTCGGAGCACCTTCATCTACACCGGCAGCGCCTCCAGCGCTCGGCAACGCGCCCGCAAGACCAGCCACATCCGACCCCGCGCTACGAATCGAACGCAAAACCGAGCCTGAAGCGAAGCCCTCGACAAGTTCCACCACGTCGACAGCCACGAGGCCCATTCCGGCTTCAGCTCCGGCCGCAGCGCCTGCTCCGGCGCCGGTTCCTCCGCTTTTCTCCGAACCTTCTCGGATCTATTCGATGGTGGGTACCATCACGCAGGTGAATTGTTCAAGCGCCCCGCAAATCCGGGTGACGCTGAAATCGCAATCGATCGTCATGAGGCTGCACGCCGATAACCTGGAGAAAGTAGAAATCAAGTCCGCGGGATCGTCCTCCGCCGCAAAGGGCACAACCTGCGCCAGCCTTCGCGGCCGCACCGCACGGGTTTCCTACTTTCTGGTTCCAGCGAAAGAGTGGGACGGCGAACTGCAAGCCGTGGAATTCCGCAGCCAGCCTTGAAAAGTTCTGCAAAGTGATCGCCCGTAAAAAACGGGCGCCCACCCGTCAATCAAATCAAACTTCCGGCGAAAGACGCTTCGGAGATCGTGTCCCTTCCGCTCATCAATCGAAGAACTTTCTATTTTGGGGCTGGCGAAAGCGGAATGGAGAAGCCTTCGAATCTCCCCGCACTTGTGTCGCCTGACACGGGTGGGCTGCTTGATGAGGAACACCCGGCAAAACGCTTACGGTTCGAGGCCCGCCACGCCGAGCACGGTTAGGGCTACGCGCTGCAGGCCTAGTTCCCTCCCGGTAGGGTCGTACCACTCTTCGAGCGTATGAGCGCCGCCGCTTCGTCCGCCGGCGCCGAGCGAAATGGCCGGGATTCCCACAGAGAGAGGAATGTTGGCGTCAGTCGATGATCGTTCACGGCGCGAACGGTTGCCGAGCTGGTTGTCGGCCGCCAGCAGAGCGGCGAGAAGGGGTGAATTCTCGGCCAGTTCGCCCGCCGGACGGATTCCCAAGACGCTGATCTTCAGATTCAGCAGGTTCGCGTTGCCCGCCATGCCGCGCTCGCGCGCCGCGGCCATTTCTTCGTCAATCCCGGCTTTCACCGAGTCACGCAGCAAACCCTCGAGCGTCGAAAGTTCCGTTTCTGATTCGGAACGCAGGTCCACCTTCATGTGGGCGCTCGATGGGATGGAATTCACGGACGTTCCGCCGGAAATTTCGCCGACATTGAAGCTGGTGCGAGGCGATTCCGGAACGCGTGCGGCGACAAAGCGCGCGATTCCGCGCCCCATCGCGTGGATCGGATTCGGCGTTCCGAAGTCCGACCAGCTGTGCCCGCCCGGGCCCGTGATGGTAATTTCCACGCGGCGGGAGGCGAGCGCGGCGGTGGTGACGTATTCGGTGGCCGAGCCATCGAGCGCCAGCACATATTTCAAGCGCTTCTTGTACGAGTCCAGCAGAACGCGCATGCCGCGAAGGTTTCCTTCGCCCTCCTCGCCCACGTCGGCTACAAATAGTATCGTCTTGTTGGTCTTAATTTTTGCCTCGCGGAAAGCCTTCGACAGGGCCACGAGAGCCGCGAGCCCCGTCCCGTTGTCCGAGATGCCGGGCGCGAGAAGCCTCTCGCCTTCGTGCTTTACGCGCACGTCGGTGCCCGCGGGAAACACGGTATCCAGGTGCGCCGTCAGCATGACGATGTCCGGCGACGACCCGGGATATTCGCCGATGACGTTTCCAATGTCGTCCGTTTCTACGCGCAAGCCCGCGGCCGCGAATAATTTCTTCATATACGCGCCGCGCGCGCTTTCCTGAAATGGCGGGGCGGGGATTTCCGTAATTCGGATTTGTTCCTCGGTTGTGGAAGCCGCGGTGCTGCGCAGAATGTCGAGCACACGCGCAATGCGCGGATCGGGAGGCGTGTCCGCCGCGGCGGCCTTTCGAGAGAAACTTGGAAGAAACGACGTCACGAACACTCCCAGCATCAGTAGGGTGAGGAAACGTTTCACGGCTTACTCGGCCGGGCCGGCGTTTGCCCTCTTCGGGGAAGGCTGGTTGGCGCGGGTACCTGCGCCGCGGTGGCTACAGAACATCGGACCTCTCACGGAGGACAGGCTTTTCAGCCGGTCTGCTTTCGATCTTTGCCGCGCCAACACATACGGCGAAAGTCACGCTTGAAGCCCGCCTGCCGAAGCATCAAGACTCAACGGTGTTCACCGAGCCGCAAAACGAATTAATAGCGCAAGGTAAAGCTGTGCGGCATCTGCTTCGGGTCGGGCTTGTAGAGCGTTTTGCAGAACTCGCAGCGGTAGATTTCCGCGTCCTTGCCGATTTTAGCTTCCACTTCTTTTGGATAGTCGTACCACCGTTTTAGATGTCCGGCACAAAGCTTGCCCTTGGGATCTTTCTCGTCGCAGGAGCGCTGCCTCGGTTTGCGCACCTTGATTCTTTGCTCCGGCGGAGGAGGCGCAACGGCCGCGGGCGGTGGCGCGGCTGCCGCTGGCGCAGCGGGAGGAGGAGCTGCGGGAGGCGCCGGGGGCGGTGCGGCAGGTGAATTCCCTTGGGGTGCGGTCTCCTCGGCCATTCGTCGGTTCCCCTCTCTGATCAGTTTGCGCTTTCAGGTTGCAGCCACGTTCCGTGCTCGTTTGTATCTTACTCGAACCCTTCCCGCGATACCAAGCGCGACTTCGCGCAAAAGGCTAAAGGCAGTTGCAGAGAATTGCGAACCTGTGTGAGAACTCACATTTGGCACCTTGTGTAGCGCCGGCCTTCAGGCCGACACTTTAACCGAGCAGATGCCCGCCAGAAGGCGGGCGCTTCGTGATCCAAAACGGAGTTCTCAGCCGGTTCTTCCGCCCGTGTATTTCTGAATTTGGATGCGTCTACAAAAGCGCCGGCGGAAGCCGTGCCACTCCGCTACGATCCCTGACGCTAACGAATTTTCCGGATCGCGATACTCCACGCTTTCAAGGCATAATCCATGCGGCGGCATGGTCGCGCCGGATTTGGAGCGATCGCGCAGCGCAAAAAGCTCCGGCAGATCCGCGGGAGCGAGCTTCCCGCGGCCGACCTCGATCAGAGTGCCGATCATTTTTCGGACCATATTGCGCATGAACGATTTCCCGCGAACCACGTACACCCATTCCTCGGCGCAATTGTGGGAATCGCCATCCCGGACGCGCAGGAATTCGGAACGGTAGATAGTCCGAATGGTGGTGCGCTCACGATCGTCTTCCTCCGAGCCGGTTGATGCCGCGAATGAAGTGAAATCGTGTTGCCCCGCAAAATGGCCGGCAGCCTCAGCCATCGCGTCAAAGTTCAACTCGCGCCCGTCGTGCTGCACATATCTCCAGAGAAATGGCGAAACAACGCGGCCTCGAAAGATGCGGTACCGGTAGGTCTTCGCCAGGGCGTCCCAGCGCGAGTGAAAGTCCGGGCCAACCTCTTCCACGGCGTTCACCCGAATGGTCGGGGGCAACAAGGCGTTGAAGGCGTGCTGAAACTCCGCCGGGTCCATGGAAGACTGCGTTTTGAAGTTCACCACCTGCCCGGCGGCATGCACGCCCGCATCCGTGCGACCCGCGGCGTGGATCGTAAGGCGCCGCTGAGTCAATTTTTCGAGCACATCCGTCAACGCTCCCTGAATCGTTCGCTGACCGGGCTGCGCCTGCCATCCGCTGAAATCGGTGCCATCGTAGGCGATGGTAAATTTCACGTTTCGCATGAAGTTGGATACTCATTATCGCATGGGCAAACCGGAAACCGCAGGTATTGGCGGATGGAGACAAGAAGAAAGCGATGATGAAAAAAGAGGCTAGCGAAAAATGGAAACGCTAGACGTCCGGCAGAAACGAGCGCGTTTCCAGTTTCTATCCTGCTTTGCTTTTTTTTGCTTTACGCCTCCGTGCCCGTGCGCGTCCGTGGAAGGGTCTTCCACTCAAACTCCCGAGCGGGCAAAGCGGCTGCCGGGCTTTACGGCCACGCCGCCGCTGCGGCAAAGAGGACATTCCGAGGCGTCATAGCTCTCGATCTTGAGTTCCACCAGCGCTTCGGTGCGAACGGGCAATTCGATTTTTCCGCCGCTGCGGTCGATCAGCGCTCCCGCCGCGACCACGCGCGCTCCCGCTTCTTCCAGTACGCGAATCGTTTCGCAGGTCGAGCCGCCCGTGGTCCACACGTCTTCGATCACCAGCACGTGCTCGTCGGGCTCGACCCGAAAGCCCCGGCGCAATGTCAATCCTCCCGACGCGTCTCGCTCCACGAAGATTGCCCGAATCGGTTTGCCGTCCGCGCGAGGAGGAATCGCCCGAGCCACTTCGTGGCCGATAATGACCCCGCCCAGGGCCGGCGATGCGACGCAATCCACGCGCAGGTCCATGAACTCAGCGGCCAGAGCGCGTCCCAGTTGTTCCGCATATTTTGGATATTGCAACACCAGAGCGCACTGGACGTAGGTGGCGCTGTGCAGGCCCGAGGTCAGCTGGAAATGACCATGACGGATCGCGCCCACTTCCTCAAAAATCTGCACTGCGGCGTCAGGTCTCATCGCGCGCCAAGACTATCGGCCTCCAGTCTCGTTGTCAAGATTTGTCAAGGTCGCTGCCGCGCAGCCCCCGGATGCAGCCATTTTATCCGCGCCCGGAATGAATCGACATCGGGCCTTGACCTTCGGGACGTTCTCGCGTCCAATACTTCGGGCTTTTTAGAGTGAGCGCGAGAACTCGGTTTTCGTCCGCGCAGCGTTCGCCGTTCCGGCGGGCCATCCGCGCGACTCCAAAAAATGACCGCCTTTAGATGGCGGCTGCTCCCTCACGGCAGAAGCTTCCGAGAGGTTCACCAAGACGGAAACACGCCCGACGATTCGGCAACTGCGGGAAATATAGTTGAAACACAGCAATCCCGGCAGACGTTTAGAATACTTAGCTCTTGCATACCGTCTTGATCGCCGGGTGAAAAAAGCGGATTTCTGTTCGGAGAGGACAACTAAACATGATAGGAAGGTTTTGCCGTGTCTCGTTTGCTGTGCATTTAGCTCTAGCGATCGCCATGGCGCCAAGTCTGCCTGCATTCGCGCAACAGCAGGGAGAGTCCGCGCCGCCCGCGCAGCCTCGGCCTGCGAGCCGTACGATCGAGGAGTCCAATCCGAACTACAGCTACGGCAAGCACTGGTTTCCGAACATCATTGCACCGTACACCCAGGCCACGATACCCGAACCGGTCCTGACCGATGCCCCGCGCATCGAGCAGATGGTGCAGGACGGCAAGCTGCGCATGAGCCTGCAGGACGCTGTCGACCTAGCCCTGCAGAACAATTTGGCTATCGTGATCGAGCGCTACACTCCCTGGATCGCCGAAGCCAACGTCCTTCGCACCCTGAGCGGCGCTCAGCCTCTTTCGGGAACGGTCAACGCCATCGGCAACCCCCCGCCGATCAGCTTCGATCCGATCGTCAGCTCCAATTTCAGCCTGGACGCCCGCAACATCCCTGTAAACAACCCGATCGCCTCTGGAACCGGCGGCAGCGCCGCGGTTGGCACGTTTTCGTCCCTATTCACTCACACGGCGATTGGAGACCTTCAGTATTCTCAAGGGTTTCATACTGGAACTTTCTTTTCAGCGGCGTTCAATAACGTACGAGGATCGACCGACAGCACGACCAGCTTTTTCGATCCATTCGTGCAATCCAACTTCGTATTTCAGGCCAGCCAGCAGTTGCTGAGCGGTTTCGGAATTCTCTCCAATGAGCATTACATCCGCATTGCAAAGGTAAACAGAAGCATCGCCGACCAGACCTTCATACAGCAGGTGATCACCTCGATCACCGCCGTCGAAAACGCCTATTGGGAACTGGTCTTTGCGCGCGGCAATGTGGACGTGGCCAAGGAGGAATTGGCTCTAGCGGATAAAACATACAGCGATAATAAAAAGCAGGTTGACGTCGGAACGCTGGCGCCCCTGGAGATCGTGCAGGCTGAGGCGCAGGTCGCCACGGCAAATGAGGCCGTGATCGTCGCGCAGACCACCGTCCTGCAAGACCAGCTCACGCTGTTAAACCTGATTTCCAAGGACCCCAACTCTCCGGCACTGCGCTCCGTCGAGATTATTCCACTGGATACCGCGGACGTTGCGCCGCCCGAAGTCGAGAAACTACCGCTGGAGGACTTGATCAAGGAAGCGGTCACCAAACGTCCCGATGTCCTGCAGGCCGGACTGCAGATTAAAGGTGACGATATCAACGTGCGAGTCACCAAGAACGCGCTTCTGCCCACGCTGACACTTTCCGGGGAATACGCAACGGAAGGATTGTCCGGCAACACCCGTCTGGCGACCAGTTGCACGCCCGTGCCGCCCGCCACCACCTGCGTCATTCCGCCGCAGGTGTTCACCGGATTGGCCACCTCCCTCAACCAGGAATTTACAGGCGTCTACCCGGAATACAATGCCCAGATCAGTTTGACGATTCCGATTCGCAACCGCACGGCCCAAGCCAACAACATTATCGCGACGTTGAGCAAGCGCGCGGACCAAGCCAACTACAGCCAGGTCGTGAATAACGCCGCCACCGACGTGCACAACGCTCAAATCACTCTGGAGCAGGCCCGGATCACGCTGGCCGCGGCCATCAAGACCCGCGACCTCGACCAGCAAACCCTGGACGCTGAACAGAAGAAATATCAGGTGGGCGCGTCCACGCTATTCAATATTGTCTCCGATCAGAATATTTTGGCGGCGGCGGAATCCGCCGAGGTTCGCGCGCGCGTCAATCTGGTGGAAGGCAAAGTGAATTTCGATCGCGCCATGGCTCGCACCCTGGAGGTTTATAACATCACCATCGCGGACGCCAAGTCGGGCCGGCCCGCGAAAGATTCCCTGATTCCCGGCACGTCCGTAACGGGCCAACTGATCGTCGATCCCGTGAAGTAGCTGCAGTTGGCGCGGGCGACGCCGGCGTTCCATCACGGACCGGGTACGCGCAGTGCCCAATATCGTTCATTGACATGGGTTCTTCTTGTTCCGCTCTTGCGCTTCGCCTAAAATCGAAGTGCGCTCAGGCGTAAGTTTTGAGCAACCGAATGTGCTGGGCTTGAGCTCTCATCGATGCCCTCCAATCGACAACCGATCCAACCGCCGCCCGGAGATCAAAAGCCGCCCCAGCGACCATCCGAATTCACGACGGTTTCCGGTTATCCGATTCGCGAACTCTATTCGCCGGCTGATCTTTCGGCATGGGATCCGCTCCGCGACCTGGGTTTACCGGGAGCGCCCCCGTACACGCGCGGAATTCATCCCGCCATGTACCGCAACCGCCTCTGGACCATGCGTCAATTCGCCGGATTCGGGTCGGCGCAAGATACCAATCAGCGATTCCGCTATTTGCTTTCGCAAGGACAAGCGGGGCTTTCAGTGGCCTTCGATCTTCCCACGCTGATGGGTTATGACTCCGACCACTCGCTGTCCGAAGGCGAGGTTGGAAAATGCGGCGTGGCCATCAGTTCCCTGGCGGATATGGAAGCGCTCTTCGACCGTATCCCTCTCGGAAGCGTTTCCACTTCCATGACCATCAATTCCCCCGCGGCGATTCTCTGGGCCATGTATCTGGCGGTCGCCGAAAAGCAGGGCGTTGACTGGAAGCAGCTCACCGGAACGCTGCAAAACGACATTCTCAAGGAATATATCGCGCAAAAGGAATACATCTACCCGCCGAAGGCGTCCATGCGCCTGGTGATTGACACGTTTGAATTCGGCATGCGCCACACGCCGAAGTTCAATCCGATTTCCATCAGCGGATACCACATTCGCGAAGCCGGATCGACCGCCATTCAGGAACTGGCGTTCACCTTGCGCGACGGCATCGAGTATGTCGATTGGGGCATCCGGCGCGGCCTAGCCGTGGACGATTTCGCGCCTTCCCTGTCATTTTTCTTCAATGCCCACAACGATTTCTTCGAGGAAATAGCGAAATACCGCGCCGCGCGCCGCCTCTGGTACAAGACCATGACCGAGCGTTTCGGAGCAAAACTGGCGCGCTCCTCGGCGCTGCGCTTCCACGCGCAAACGGCCGGTTGTTCGCTCACCGCGCAGCAACCGTACAACAACGTGGTTCGCACAGCCGTGCAGGCGCTCGCCGCCGTGATGGGCGGAACGCAATCGCTGCATACCAACTCCCTGGACGAAGCCTGGGCGCTGCCGACTGAATTTGCCGCAACGCTCGCGCTGCGGACGCAGCAGATTCTCGCGCACGAAACCGGTGTCGCTCACACGGTCGATCCGCTGGGCGGCTCCTACTTCGTCGAGACCCTGACGAATGAAATGGAAGATGCTGCCGTGAAATACATTCGCAAAATCGACGATTTGGGCGGCATGATCGACGCAATCGAACGCGGCTACCCGCAACGGGAAATCGCCGACGCCGCATATCGCTACCAGGTGTCGGTCGACCGCAAAGAGAAAATCATCGTGGGCGTGAACGAATTTACGGGTGAAGAAGAGCCCATCGAAATCCTGCGCATCGACGAATCCGTCCGCGCCGCCCAAACCGAGCGCCTGAAAAAACTGCGCACCGGGCGATCGAACGACGAAGTCGGGCGGCAACTTGCCGCCCTGCGCCAAGCGGCCCACGGAACCCAAAACCTGATGCCCCATATCTACAGCGCGGTGAAAGCGTATGCCACGCTTGGGGAAATCTGCGATGCATTGCGGGAAGTCTTCGGCACGTACGAAGAAACGTCCGTAGCATAATGGCTTTCTCAAAAATGAAGAATGCCAATATTCAACTCAGAGAACGCAGAGGGAGCTGAGGAAATCCCAAGAAGACGGAGATCGATGCCTGACAAGAGAATTCGCGTGCTCATCGCCAAACCCGGGCTCGATGGTCATGACCGGGGAGCCAAAATTATTGCCCGCGCGCTGCGCGACGCCGGCATGGAAGTCATCTATACGGGCTTGCGCCAGACGCCGGAAATGATCGCTTCCGCCGCGGTTCAGGAAGACGTGGACGTGATTGGCCTCTCGATTCTTTCCGGGGCGCACAACACGCTGGTTCCGCAGTTGCTCGATTTGCTGAAACAAAAAGGAATGGACGATGTCACGGTGCTGCTGGGTGGCACGATTCCCGAAGCCGACATCCCTGGCCTGAAAAAAGCGGGCGTAGCCGAAATTTTCCTCCCAGGCACATCGACGCAAAACATAGTGGACTTCGTCAAAGAGCGGGCCACCCGAAAGTAGGACAGCTTCAGTCTGTCTGGTCTAGATTTGTACCGGCAACCTCCAAAAACCAACAGCCTGTTCAGCCGCTTGCATGTTCGAGGCAGGATTGCTACACAGGCCCTTCAGCCTGTCAGATTTAGATGAGCGTCAGCCATAAATCGAAACCAGCAGGCTGAAGCCCGCGCCACATTTCATTCATATCTCAATGCTTCGATCGGATCCAGTTGCGCGGCTTTGTGCGCGGGATAGTAGCCGAAGAAGATTCCCACCGCAGCCGAGAAAATCACCGCGGCAACAATGGCCTTACCCGAAATCAGCGTCGGCCAGGACAATAGATTACTGATCAGCGCCGACCCCACCAAGCCAAAGATTATTCCGACAAATCCGCCCATCATGCTCAGCGTCACGGCCTCCACCAGAAACTGCCGGCGCACGTCATCTTCCGTGGCTCCGACAGCCATGCGAACGCCGATCTCCCGCGTCCGCTCGGTGACCGAAACCAGCATGATGTTCATGATTCCGATGCCGCCAACCAGGAGAGAAACGGACGCGATCCCCCCGAGCAGGTAGGTCATCGTGGATTGCGTTTGATTTTGCAGATCGGCGATGTCCGCTTGCGTGCGGATCAGAAAATCAGGATCGTCACCGGGACGTATGCGGTGACGCTCGCGCAGCAGGCTGGTAATGGGCCCGACGGAGGCCACTGAGGCTGACTGCGAAACCGCGGACGCGGCAATGAACTGCAGCCAGGTGATTCCGGAAATTTTCCGTTGCACCGTCGTATAAGGCGCGAAGATCACGTCATCCTGATCCTGCCCGGTCACGTTCTGCCCTTTTGATTCCAGCACGCCATCCACGCGGAACGGCAGGTTTCCGATGCGGATCTCCTTCCCGATCGGATTTTCGTCCACAAACAGGATCTTCTCAACCGTCGTCCCGAGGACGCAGACATTAGCCGCGATGTCCACTTCCTCATCGCTGAATGCCGATCCCGCCTGGATGGGCCAGGTTCGAATTTCGAAATAGTTGGGACTTGTGCCGGTGACGGTGGTGTTCCAATTCTGATTTCCGTACACCACCTGCTGGCGGCTGGTGAGCGCCGGCGCGGCCTGCTGAATGAGCGGAATTTCCTTCAGGATGGCGTTCATATCGTCCACGGTGAGGGTTTTCACGCCGCCATATCCCTGGCGCACGCCACCCGCGCGATTGCTTCCCGCCGAGATAAAGACGGCGTTGGTTCCCATGGCCTGAATGCCCTGCTGCACCAGATACTGCGCGCCCTGGCCGATGCTCACCACGGCGATCACGGCGCCTACGCCAATAATGATGCCCAGCATGGTCAGCGCCGAGCGCATCTTGTTGCGCGCCAGCGCCCGCAAGGCCAGCCGGAATGTATTCATGAAGTCCATGTCGCACAGGCCTCAGGCTGTGTGCTTTCTTTTGCGCTTGACGGGCGATTAAACCTGACAGGCTTGAGTCCTGTTCTACTCCGCCTCGGCCTTCGTCGCCCTTTGGGTCTCTTCCGCCGCGTCCTCCGCGGCTTGCTCCTCGGCCGTGGGAAGGGATTTCAGCACCTCGCTCGCCACCAAACGGTCTTCCACTAAGCTGTCCCGCTTCAGCTTTCCGTCGCGAAACAAGAGTGTGCGCTTGGCGTATTGGGCAATGTCCGGCTCGTGCGTCACCAGAACAATTGTCAGGCCCTGTTCGTTGTTCAAGGTCTGAAGAATTTCCATAATCTCGACCGACGTCCGGCTGTCCAGATTGCCCGTTGGCTCGTCGGCAAGCAAAATCGAAGGCCGGTTCACCAGCCCGCGGGCGATTGCCACACGCTGCTGCTGTCCGCCGGAAAGCTGCGAGGGGTGGTGTCCAGCGCGCTCGGCGAGTCCCACGCGGGTGAGCGCTTCCATGGCCCGCTTGGTGCGCTCCTCGGGGCTTATGCCCGCATAGACGGTCGGCAACTCCACGTTCTCAAGGGCTGATGTGCGCGAAAGCAGATTGAATTGCTGGAACACGAATCCCAGCTTACGGTTACGAATTCGAGCCAGCTCCGTTTTCGTCATTCCCGAAACGTCCACTCCGTCCAGGAAGTAGCGCCCTTTGGTCGGGCGATCCAGGCATCCCAGAATATTCATAATCGTCGATTTGCCCGAGCCCGACGGGCCCATCACCGCGACGAATTCGCCTTCGCGCACTTCGAGCGACACTCCGCGCAGGGCCTGGACTTGAACTTCTCCCAGGTCGTAGGTCTTAAAAACATTTTCCAGACGAATGACGGGTTTGCCGGCTGGCCCGGATTCTTTCGGTTCAAGAGCGATCGTGGTTGGATCGGCCATCGCGGCTTCGTGTTATCAATCCTGCCTGACTAGAACCTGCGCGGCACTCCCGAAGTGGCGCCCGCGGGACCGCCTACCGGACTGCGCGACTGCGAATCCGATGACTTGTTCGCGGATTGACCGATTACCAGTTCATCTCCTGAAGTCAAATTGCCGCTTACCAGCGCGGTGAAAGTGAAATCCGTCACGCCCAAAGTGACCTGCACGGGTTGCAAGGTTTTGTTGGGGAGCAGCTTCCATACAATTCCGGAATCCTGCCGCTTGCTGTTCGTGCCGGAGCCGGAGCCGCCTTGCCCCCTGCGCGCGCCGCCGCCTTGCCCGCCCTGTCCGCCCGGCGTCTGGGGACCCGCGGATCCGCCGGCGGCTCCCGAGCCGGTCGAGGTCCCGCTATCTGCGGACGTCGCCGCAATTCTCCCCGCTGCCGTCGCGCGTGAGGCGTCCTGTATGCCATACTTGGCGTAAAGGGCCGCGCGCTCGCTGTCCGATAAATCGGGTTTAAATCGCAACGCGCCGTTGGGAATTTTCACCACGTTCTTGGCTTCCGCGACAGGGATGGAAATATAAGCGGTCATCCCCGGAAAAAGTCTCAAATCCAGGTTATCGAATGCCACCATCGTGTTGTAGGTTACAACATTTTGAATTGTCGTGGCATTCATGCGCACCTGGGAAACGATTCCGTTAAAAGTTTCCCGCGGAAACGAGTCCACGCGAAAGGTCGCTTCCTTCCCCACCTTGATACGGCCCACATCGGCCTCATCGGTGTTGGAATATACGAGCATGTGTTTCAAGTCCTGGCCGATACTGAAAAGGTTGGGTGCCTGCAGGCTGGCCGCCACCGGCTGGCCCACATTCACAGTACGATTGATCACCGTGCCGTCGATCGGCGCCCGGATGGTGCAATAACTGAGCTGCAACTTGGCGGAGTCCACCGAGGCCTTCTGTACCAGCAACTGCGCCTTGGCCTGATCGCGCTGCGCGATGGTAGCCGCGAGTTGCGCTTCCGCTTGCTTTTCCTGGGCATTGGCGGCATTTTCGGATGCCACGGCTTCGTCATATGCGGCCTGAGCATCGTCATTCTGCTGAGCGGACAGCACGCCCTGCTCGGCAAGTAACTTGGTGCGTTTCTGCTGCGTGCCCATATCGATGGTGGTCGCATGCGCCTTGGCCGCGTTGGCCTTCATCGTCCCAACGTTGGCACGGGAAGTGTCGATCTGCGCCTCCAGGTTGGCGACGTTCGCCAGCGCATTCTGATATGCCGCCTGGGCCTGCGAGAGCGCGAGTTGGAACGGCACGGGGTCGATTTGCGCGAGGATGTCATCTTTTTTGACCTGGGAATTGAAGTCCACGCTGACGGAAACCACGTTGCCGGAAACCACCGATCCCACCGGGACGATGTTGACCGGATTGATCGTGCCGGTGGCTTGCACGACCTGCGAAATATCGCCGTGCTCTACTTTCGCGGTGAAATACTGGACGGTTGCGCGGGTGCCTACCGCGATGTAACTGACCCACAGCAGCAGTGCCACCGGGGGCGCAACCAGCAGCGCCCGGTGCATCATCGACCGCTGCCAGAAAGTTTTCAGAATTTCAGGGAGCCGTGCCATTTTTCCGAGTTTTTCTCCGGAGCGTAGCGCGAACGCTCGCGAACGAGCCGTAGCCTCAGGGATTGCCCTGGCGCTTGCGCCGTTCCTCGTCCATCTGGCGCAGTAATTCCTCGAACTTCGGCCGCTGGTCCGGAGTTAAAACCTGACGAATACGTTCCCGGCTTTCATGACGGACCTGCTCATATTCGGGATCGAGCTTTTCGTGCAGTTGCGCGTATCGGGAACGCGTGTCATTGAGGATCGCTTGGATCTGACTTTGCTGATCCGGGTTGAGGTTCAAATCGCGCGTAAACATCGCCATATGGTTGCGGGCCGGCGTGGTCTGCGGCTTCGCGGCCTGGACTCGCGTGGTCACCACGTACGTACCCACACTGCCGAGGGCGATGCCCAGCACGAAAAGCACTAACACAAGCAAAATTGCCTTACGGCTACCTTGGTTAGCGTCCATTGTTCCTCTCAGCCAAGGATTGCAGCACTTCCTCGTTGCTCACCGGGTCCACCGGCGGCTGCGGGAAATCGCTGGCGCTCAGTTCCGTCCGAATCGAACGTAAAGAGATGGTACGGTGCGGCGCAAATTCCACCATATACACGGAGAGCGCCAGCAAAAGCACGGCCGCCGTCAACGACAGCCGGGAGGCCAGAAACTCGAGCGGCGCCCAGAATGCCGCAGGCGATTTGGCCTGCGCTTCTTCCCGGCGGATCCTGGCCATCACATCCGACAGGAATGCCTGGCTCGGTTCGCTGGCCGGCTCCCAGGCTTCGCGCAGCAGATTGCCGGCAAGGCGCGAATCTTCCAGCGCCGTGCGGCAACGCTCGCAGTGGATCAAGTGGTTCGTCCAGTTCGGAATCTGGTCACGCCTCCCGAGATAATCTTCCAGGCGTGCTTCAAACTTTTGGCAGTGCGCCGGTACATTCGGTTTGTCAGACACTTTTTTCGCTCCTTCGCTGCTTGAGCCCGTCCGGAGCGGCCGAACGCTTCTGCATTCGCTTCCGGTAAATTTCCACCAGCCGGCCCCGCGCCCGAAATAGCCGCACCTTCACCGTGTTCACGTTCAGACCCAGAACTTCTCCGATTTCCTCCACCGAAAACCCTTCCACTTCCTTCATCACCAGCATGAGCTGGTCTTTCTCGTCCAACTCCGCCAGCAGCCGCTCGACCAACTGGCGCTGCTCCAGCCGCCGACTGGTGTCTTCGCGATGCGGCGCGCCGCCGTAGTTGTGCTCCGGCAGCGATTCCATTTTTCGCACTTGCTCTTCGCTCAGGTCCGCCTCGTACACCAGCCGCCGCACTTTCTTCTTTCGCAGATAGTCCCAGCATTCGTTGACCGCAATTTTGTAGAGCCAGGTCCCGAATGCCGACCGCAGATCGAAGCGCCGGATCGAAAAATACGCCTTCGCCAGCGCCTGCTGCGCCACGTCCTCAACATCCTCGCTGCCCCGCAGAATTCCTCCGACAACCGCCAGCACGCGGTGCTGGTGAATGCGGACCAGTTCCTCATACGCGCTGGCATCACCGGCCTGCGCGCGTCGCACCAGCGCTTTTCTGCTGCTCCGCCGGCGTCAGGGACTCCGTTGCGCTCGCGGCCTCCGCTCGCGCGGAGAATGCCTGAATTTGTGACGTTGCCATTGCTTTCCGGTTACGACTTATTCCAGGCCGCTGGACATTTTCCTCTTGCAGGCACTATAACTCTATGGAACAATGCCGACATGATTATCGGCGATCGGCTTCGCGCCTTGCGCGAAGAAAAGAAGTTCTCCCAAGGGGACATCGAAAAGCGCACCGGACTGCTCCGTTGCTATATCTCGCGCGTCGAAAATGGCCATACCGTTCCGGCCATTGAAACCCTCGAGAAAATGGCTCGCGCTCTGGAAGTCCCTCTGTATCAACTCTTCTATGACGGCGAAGAACCCCCCGAACTCCCCAACCTTCCGAAGCGCAAAAGCGCCGACGATATCGTCTGGGGCAGCGCCGGGAAAGAAGCTCGTCTTCTGAACAAGTTCCGCAGGCTGATGGGTCGCATTGAAGAAGGCGACCGCCGGCTCCTGCTTTACATGGCTCAGAAAATGGCCAACCGCTAGGTCCAGCGGCTCTCCGATCCTCCGGGACGGCGTTCTCTGTCATACGGCTCAGAGGCCCGGACGGCTCATTTTAGGTCAGAGATTCATCTACCAAAGTAATGCCACCCGGCCGCGGCCAAAGCGTTACCGCTCCCTGCATTCCGACATGGCCTCGCCCGTAATGCCTTCTCTGCATTTGTGCCGACATCTGCTTCCGCGATCGTTCCAATACCTGAGTCTTTACCGTCACGTCTCACTCCCATTCGATTGTGCTTGGCGGCTTCGAACTGATGTCGTATACCACGCGATTGATACCGCTGACTTCATTCACGATTCGAGTCGAGATTCGCTCCAGGACTTCCGCCGGCAGCCGCGTCCAGTCCGCCGTCATGGCATCTTCCGATTCCACCACTCGCACGGCCACGGTGTATCCGTAACTCCGCTCGTCGCCCATCACGCCCACGCTTCGCACCGGCAGCAGCACGGCGAATGCCTGCCAAACTTTCTCGTATAAGCCCGGCGCGGCGAATTTCTTCCACGACGATGGCGTCCGCATCGCGCAGAGGCGCAAGACGCTCTGCAGTTACTTCGCCCAGCAAACGTACCGCAAGCCCCGGCCCGGGAAATGGCTGCTTGGTGAGCATTTCTTCGGGCAAGCCCAGTTCGCGGCCGATGCTGCGCACCTCGTCCTTGAACAAGCTCGCGAAGCGGCTCGATCAGCGCAAAGGGCAAATCCTTCGGCAGGCCCCCTACATTGTGATGCGTCTTGATGGTCGCGAGGGGCCTCGCACGGCCACCGATTCGATCACGTCGGGATAAAGCGTTCCCTGCACCAGGAACGCCGGCCCGGTCGGGCCCGATGGCCATCTTGCGCGCCTGCTCGTCAAACACGCGATGAACTCCGCGCCGATCCGCTTGCGCTTCTCCTCGGGGTCCGTCACGCCTTTTAGACGCGCCAGAAAGCGTTTCGACGCGTCCACGCCGATCACCCGCAGGCCCATGCGGTCGCGCAGCAATTCCAGCGTTTCGTGAAACTCGTTTTTCCGCAGCAGCCCGTTATTCACGAAAACGTTCGTCAGGCGGTCGCCGATGGCGCGATGCACCAGCACCGCGGCCACGGCCGAATCCACGCCTCCGCTTAAGCGCGCAGATGGCGCGCTCTCTCCCACTTGCTTGCGGATCGATTCGACGGTTTCCGCGATGAACGCCGCGCCGCTCCATAGCGGCTGGGCGTGGCAAATATCGAAAACAAAATTGCGCAGAATCTCCGTGCCGCAATCGGTGTGGCGCACTTCAGGATGAAACTGCACCGCGTAAAGTTTCCGCACCGGATCTTCCGCGGCGGAAACGGCGTTTCCGGTTTCTCCGGTCACGTGGAATCCGGCCGGCAAGGAGCGCACATGATCGCCGTGGCTGTTCCAGATTCGCAATTTCTGCGGAAGGCCCGCGAACAGCGCCGAGCCATCCTTCACCACCAATCTCCGTGCGCCCATATTCGCGGCGCTCCGCGCGCTCCACGCGCCCGCCGAGCATGTGCGTCATCCACTGCAAGCCATAACAAATGCCCAGGACCGGCAAGCCCAGGACAAGACGGCCGGTCGCAAGGCGGCGCGCCGGCGTCGTACACTGAATTCGGTCCGCCGGAAAGGACCATGCCGACAGGCTCGTACTTGCGAATCTGGTCGATCGCTGGCGGTGCACGGAAGAATCGCGCTGAATACCTGTTGCTCGCGGATTCGCCGGGCAATCAACTGCGTGTACTGCCCGCCGAAATCCAGTACTACGATGCCGCCGCGCTCGCTCATTGTTCCCCATAGGATCGTGTCCTTGTTACTGCGAGCTCAAACTTGAATTCTAAATCTCAGCTCTGATCTATCCGGTGCAGAGCTGCCCCGCGCGAAACGCATCCAGATTGGCCAGCGTCACCTCCAGAATGCGAACCAGCGCCTCGCGGCTATTGAACGCATTATGCGGCGTGAATACCACATCGTCGCGCGCCAGCAACACGCGATTGCGCACCGCCGTGCGCAGACGCTCGACGTCGAGCGGCTGCTGGAGCAATTGCTTCTCTTCCTTGATCAGTTCCTCGCCTTCCAGCACATCGAGCCCCGCGCCGCCCACCTTGCCGCTCTCCAGTGCCTCCACCAGCGCGTCGGTGTCGATCAGCCCGCCGCGCGCTGTGTTGATCGATCATCGCGCCCGGCTTCATTCTGCCGCAACTGCTCGCGGCCCAACAGGTGATGCGTCTTCTCCGTGAGCGGAGAATGCAGGGTCACGATGTCGCTTTCCGCCAGCAGCCGGTCCAGCGAGGCATATTCAAAGCCCAGCAGGTCGGCGAGAAACGGGTCGCGCACGGACATCATACGCCAGCACGCGCATGCCGAACCCTCGCGCGATGCGGATCACGTGCAGTCCGATATGTCCGGCGCCGATCACGCCGATCGTCTTGCCCTGCAGATCGAATCCGGTCAGCTCGGCCAGGTCCACGCGGCCGCTGCGCACCTGCAGCACCGACTGGTGCACTTTCCGCGACAGCATCAGCAAGAGCGCCATGGTATGCTCGGCCGACCGTGTTTTCGCCGTAAGAGGGAACGTTGGAAACCGCGATGCCGCGGCTCCGGCAAGCTTCCAGGTCGATGTGATCGAATCCGGTCGAGCGCGTAGCGATCAATTTAAGTTCGGGAAGCGTTTCCAGAACTTCGCGCTTGACGTGCGAATTGATGAATACGGAAAGCGCTTCAGCCCCGCAACTCCTCGGCCGGAATCCGCCAAGAACTTCCGGGGAATAATGAACCTCGTCGGACGGCAGTCGTTGCGCTAGATACGCGCGCTCCCAGTCTTTTACTTCAAAGAATGCGACGCGCATGGGGTCAGCCCACTACCAGGTTGACGAGTTTGTCCGGCACGACGACTTTCTTGATGACGCGCTGGCCGTCCAGAAGCTTCGCGATCTTCGGATCGGCCAGAACGCGTTCCGCCAGGGCCTCTTTGTCGAGGCCCGCTTCGACCAGCATTCTCGACTTTCACACGCCCGTTCAACTGCACCACGATTTCCACCTGGTCTTCGGCCGCCAGTTCCGGCATGAATTTCGGCCACGGCGCATGAGCGAGTGTGCTGTCCGTGTGACCGAGCATTTCCCAGAGCTCTTCGGCCAAATGCGGCACCATGGGAGCGAGCATCAACGTCAGCAGCTCGAACACTTCTTTCTCAATGTCAGGGCGCACTCCGTCTTCGAGCGGCTCCTGGGCGTGAATCTCGTTGATCAGTTCCATCAGCAGCGCCGTGGCGGAATTGAAATGCCAGCGCGTCTCGTAATCATGCGTGACGCGGCGCAGCACCTGATGCGCCTTGCGCAGCAAAATTTTCTCCTTTGGCGATAGCGATTCAAGCGAGCCCGCCGCCGCCCCGCCCCTCTGCACCGGCGCCAGACGTTCCGCGTGCTTGGAAACCAGCCGGTACACGCGCTGCAGAAAACGCGAGCAGCCCTCGATCGCGTGCTCGCTCCATTCCAAGTCTTTCTCCGGAGGCGCCGCGAACAACGTGTACAGCCGCCCCGTATCGCACCCGTACCGGTCCGCCATCTCTTCCGCTCCCACGACGTTGCCCTTGGACTTGGACATGGCCGTGCCGCCCTTCAGCACCAGACCTTGTGTGAACAGTCGCAGCACCGGCTCGTCATGATTCACCAGGCCCAGATCGCGCATCACCTTGCAGAAAAATCTCGTGTACAGCAAATGCAGAATCGCGTGAACGATCCCGCCGATGTATTGATCGACCGGCAGCCAGTAGCGCACCAGCACCGGATCGAACGGCGCGTTGTCGTTGTGCGGATCGGCGTAGCGGTAAAAATACCAGGACGAATCGATGAAGGTGTCCATCGTGTCCGTTTCGCGGCGCGCCGCGCCGCCGCATTTTGGGCACTTGACGTTCACGAATTCCGGCACGCTCGCCAGCGGCGACTCGCCCAGCCCGGAAAATTTCGCCATCGGCGGAAGCACCACGGGCAGTTCCTCGTCGGGAACCGGCACCATCCCGCATTTCTCGCAGTACAGCACGGGAATCGGCGTGCCCCAGTATCGCTGCCGCGAAATGCCCCAGTCCTTGATCCGAAAAATAATTTCGCCTTTGCCGAATCCGCCCGCCTCCGCATCCGCGGACATTTTCTCGATGGCTTCTTCGGAGGTGAGCCCGGAGTAGGGTCCCGAATCTTCGAGTTTGCCGTAGTCGACGAACGCGCCCCTCAGCGATTCCGGCGTCAGCGGCGCTCCATCCAGCGGCTGCACCACGATCGGAATCGCCAATCCATATTTCTTCGCAAAATCGTAATCGCGCTCGTCATGCGCCGGAACGCACTGCACCGCGCCCGTGCCATATTCCATCAAAACGAAATTTCCAACCCAGATGGGAATTTTTTCGCCGCTGAACGGGTTGAGCGCATAGCGTCCGGTGAAAAATCCCTCTTTTTCCGCCGTCGCGATGTCCGCGGCGCGCGTAAGCCTGCGGCGCAGGCGCTGCAGTTCCTCTTCCAGAGAAGCTTGGCTTTCGACTCCCTCGATGAGCCTCGCCACTAGCGGATGCTCCGGCGCGAGGATCAGCCCCGACGCGCCGTAGATCGTGTCCACCCGGGTTGTGAACACTTCGATCGACGTGCCGGGAATTCCTCGACCGCGAATCGCACGCGCGTGCCGCGCGATTTCCCGATCCAGTTCCGCTGCATGGCCAGAACCCGCTCCGGCCACCGGCCATCGCCGAGCTGGTCGAGCCGGTCCAGCAATTCGTCGGCATATTGCGTGATTCGCAGGAACCACTGCTCGATGTCCTTCGGTTCCACCGGCGTGTCTTCGTGACGCCAGCAGCATCCGTTGACCACTTGTTCGTTGGCCAGGACCGTCGCGCATTTCGGGCACCAGTTCACGCGGCTGCGCTTGCGGTAGGCGATTCCCTTTTCCAGCATTCGCAGAAAAAACCACTGGTTCCAGTGATAGTATTCCGGCTCGCAAGTGGAAATTTCGCGCCGCCAGTCGTAACTGAATCCAAACCGACGCATGACTCTCTTGAACGAAGCGATGTTGGTGTTTGTCCATTCCCGTGGATGGATGCCGCGCTGAATCGCCGCGTTTTCAGCCGGCAGTCCGAATGCATCCCAGCCCATCGGATGGATGACGTGGAAGCCCTGCATCCGCCGGTAGCGGGCCACGACGTCGCCGATGGTGTAGTTGCGCATGTGGCCCATGTGCATCGTGCCGGAAGGATACGGCAACATTTCGAGCACATAGTATTTGGGCTTCGACGGGTCGGCGTCCGCTTCAAATGCGTGGTCCGCGTTCCAGCGCGCCTGCCATTTTTTCTCAATTGCTTGTGCGTCGTATTCCATCACGGGTGCAGTTACCCTCGGCCTTCGCCAATATTGCAGCAATCATTCTTAACCTTAACGTGGTTGTACCTTGCGCCTCTTTGTTTCGCCCTTCGTCTTTTTCTTTGTCCTCGCTGGCCGCGCCTTCTCAGTTGGCGGCTTCCTCTTCTTCTTCCCCTTCATCATTGAAAACCCGTTCTCCGCCTTCGGCGCCTGCTGCACACTGACGCCCACCAATTCCCAAAGCGCGCGCACGTTGCGCCGATCGTCGCCCGGCTTGTCAATCGGCGTCTCCAGAATAAACGCGCGTCCGGGCAGACCTTCCAGCCCGGGTCCCAGCCGCAAATGATTCAGAATTCTGGCAAAACCCTGCAGACCAATCTTCCCGCGGCCAATGTGTTCGTGCCGGTCGACGCGCGAGCCCAGCGGCGTTTTCGAGTCATTCACATGCAGCACGTAGACGCGATCGAGGCCCACGGCGCGGTCCACGGCGGCAATCGTCGCCTCCAGTCCTTCCTGGGTGACAACGTCATATCCGGCCTCAAGCATGTGCGCCGTATCGAGGCAAACTCCCATCGGCAAATCGCCAGTTTGATCGAGGATCCCTCGAATCTCTTCAAAGCGCGCGCCCACTGCCGATCCCATTCCCGAAGTATTTTCGACCAGGATTCGCAGCGCTCCGAGTTTCATTCCTCTGGCGGCTTGGCGCATGCCTTGCGCGATTTCGGCGATGGCCTGATCCATGTCGCTCCCCAGAGCGGAACCCGGATGCGCGACCAGGAAATCCGCTCCGAGTGATACTGCGCGAACCAGTTCATCGTGAAACGCCTGAATCGATCGCGTGCGCATCACTCGATCGGGCGACGCGAGGTTGATCAGGTAGTTGTCGTGAATCACCAGCGGCCCGAGCCCTAGCTCCGCGCGCCGAGCGCGAAACCTGGCCGCATCTACGTCCACAATGCGCGAGCCTCCCCGCGGCCACATCCGCGGACTTGCGGAAAAAATTTGCAGCGCGTTCGCGCCGAGCTTGGCGGCTATATCGAGCGCCCCCGCAATGTCTCCTGCAATCGAAGTGTGAATACCAATACGGAAGCTGCCGTCCTGCCAGGCGGGAGGCTGGGGTATCGGTGCAGGTTCGGGACGATATTCGTCGCTTACGTCGTAGGCGGGTTCCGCGCTGATCAATGGGTCAGCCATTCCTTCAGCAAGCCTTCAGGCGCCATCGTTACCATCATCGCCGAAACCAAATGAGCCGAAATCCACTAAGATAGGCCGAGAAGACTGCTAAGGAAACCATTCTATCGGATGCCTGCTCCAGCAGCAATCACATCCGGGCAGCAGCAGCGTCCTAATTGGCCGGATGTTGGCTGAAGCCGCGCCTTCGGAGGTCGGAGTTTTTCAGCCCCGACGAAAAGTCATGGTTCGATCAGGGGTTTTTCAACCCCTGAGAGCTTCAGGGGCTGAACAGTTCTTTTTGAGAACTCACACTTGGCACCTTTTTAAGCTTCCGCCTTCGGGCGGACACTTTGTATCCGAGCAGATGCCCAATTAAACGTAGGACGCGACCCGGGCGGCGGCATGCGTCTGCTTTGATTGCGGCGAAACTCTTGCCGGTTGGTTGATTGTCCCGACGGGGTGATTCTATGCGCAAGTTCTTCAGGGTTGAATTTGAACGAGCTTGCCGTCCTTGCTGCTCGGGGGTGCCGCGGGAGGTTTCCAGCGCGCGGGCCGGGCCGCGCGCGACCGCAGGCGATTCATCATTAGTCCGATCTTCACGGAGCTGCCGACAAAGTGACCGATTTTCACGGGCCCTGCCACTTTCACTCCGCGAATCCAGTGCAAGCCGCTGCTGATGGCGCATCCGCATTGCGAGCAGTCGGGCGTGCCGCCGAAGACGCAAGGTTCAACGCGCGTTTCAAAATCCGCCGAATAATTGGCCGACATCTTTGCGAAAAGGCAATCGTCCGGATTCTTCGGCGGATCGAGAATTGCCTTGGCAAGGCCGTCATGGAACAGAAGCTTCGGATACTTCTTCGCTAACGCCGGCAATTCCCGCGCCAGCGTTCCGCGATCGGCGGGAGTAAGGGTTTCAACGCTCTTCTCACCGATCTGCGGAGTGTAGACGCTCAGCCAGAGACGATTCATTTCACGGTGCTCGTTCCAGAATTTTACGTACTCCTCGAGATACCCGGGCCGTTCCAGCATGGGTCGCGTGATCACCCAGTGGATGTTCACTTCGCGGCCTTCAATATTCTTCAGGATGCGTTCGTACGTGGCCGGTTTTCTGCGGATGTCGTGGTGCTCCGGGAGTCCGTCCACGGATACCGCCACGCGAACGCGCGGCAGCTCCATCCACTCCGCGGGTATCGGAAGGACGCCGCTGGTCACCACCAGGACGAAGACGCCCATCCCGGACAACGCGGGAAGAATCCGGCTTAGTTCGCGATGCCGCACCATTGGTTCGCCGCCGACCAGCGAAACGTGCAGGGGTTTGTGCTTCCTCACCAGCCGCAGAACACCTTCCACCAACTGGTCACCGCGGAGATCGTTCAACTCGCTGAGCGTAATCCCGCCGCCCAGATGCGTATCACCGTACGCATAGCACCCTGGACAGCTCAGCGGGCACTCGCGCGTGATCTCAATCGACAGCATGGGCACTCGACCGGCTAAAATCCTTCCCCAGGCGGCAAGCACCTCACTCGGGCGAAGACTTGGGTTCGGGGCGGCGGAACTCATACGGCGTTGGATGCTCCGCGCCGGGGTTTGGCTGCATTTTTCGCGCTTTCGTTCTAACGCCAATAGTAAGGTATCGTCGGTGATAAACCACTCCGAATCAGTACGAACCAGCGCCCGCGAATCCGTTTGAACCAACAAGAATTTTTCGGGGTGCCTGACTTGTTGCCTCGCGCCCTCGTTTCTGGCCGCCGCCTGTGCCGCTCTGTGGCAGAATCATTGGCTCTTGATGTCGCGCCGGATCAACTACCGAGTATTGATCACTGTGACTCTGATTGTGGCCTCCGCCACCATCGAAATCGCGCGCGAGCACCGTCCTTCCTTCCTGCGGCCTGGCTTGCGTCTCTACGCGTTCGTTGGCAATGCCGGGGACGGCACAGTCTCCGTCGTCGACCTGATTCGCGTTAGCAAAATTGCCACCATTGCGGTCGGTCCCAGTCCATCGGGCTTGCTCGCGCATCCGAAGTTCAATCAGATTTGGGGAGTTTCAACCGAAGCCGGCTATGCGTTCGCGATTGATTCAGCTACCGGCCAGGTTCTGGCGCGCATTCCGGTTGGCGCGTCGCCCTTCGCTCTGGATTTTTCGCCTGACGGAAACCGTGCCTACGTGGCTGCTTCGGGCTCGGCAACTCTGGCCGCCATCGATTGCAGGACGGGACAAGTCGTGGCGCGTGCCCGCACCGGACGCCGCCCATGGCTCGCGCGCGCGACGCCTGACGGCAAGCTGGTGATTGTCCCGAATCGCGACGATTCTACCGTGCAGATTTTCGATGCCGCGACGCTCGCCCTCGAGTCGACCATCGCTGTCGCTTCGCATCCCGAGCAGGTTGTCGTCATGCCGGACAGTTCCGTCGCCTTCGTTGCCGCGACCGGTTCGAATGAAATTTCCGCGGTCGATCTGAAGCGGCGCGTGCTGATTGCAAATTTGCGGTTGTCCGGCGCTCCCGCGGCCATGCTCTTGAAACCCGATGGAGGAGAGCTTTACGTCAACGTTCCGAGCTCCCACGGGCTCGAAATTATCGATACCTGGAGAACTGAAATTTCAGGATCCATGATCCTGGGCTCCGCGCCGATTGACGGAACCATGAATGCTGATGCGTCCCTGGTGTATGTGACTGACGCTGCGGCCAACGATGTCACACCCATCGAAACGGCTACGCGGCACCTCTTGCCACAAATTCCAACCGGAAGTCACCCCGGTCCGTGTGCCGTCGATCCCAGCGGTGATCTCCTGCTCGTCGCTAACGAAGACTCCGCCGACCTATCCGTCATTCGCGTGCGCACGCAGAGCCTAATCACCATGATTCCTGTAGGACAGGGCCCGCGATCCCTGGCCATTAAGTTATTTTAATTCTCCGGAATCCGCGGACTGAGAATTAGAAACGAAACGGCCGGCAACTCTCGTCGCCGGCCGTTAAGGGCAGCACGGAAGGATGCGCTCAATTACCGGTGGCCTCCCCCATGGGAACCGCCTCCGCCGTGGAATCCGCCACCACCATGGAAACCGCCTCCACCACCATGGAAACCGCCTCCACCGCCATGGAAACCGCCTCCACCGCCATGGAACCCTCCGCCACCACCGTGGAAGCCTCCGCCTCCGTGGAACGCATTACCCCCGCGAAATCCGCCGCCACCTTGGAAGCTTCGGAAGCCTTGGCTACCGCGGAAGCCCGCGCCTCCCCGGAACCCATTGCCGCCATATCCGCCTTCACCGCGATATCCGTAGCCTCCCCGGCCATAGAAACCTCGTCCTCCGTAGCCGTAGCCACGGCCGTAATAGCCCCGATCACCCGAACCGCCCCAGAAGCCGTGGAACCAGGGTCCGGCGCCGATAAAAACGCCGCCGTCAAAATAATCCGGTCCGTAGTACCCATACGGTGCGCAAGCGTAGGGAGCATATCCGTAGTAGCCATAGGGGCAATCCGGAGGCGGGCCGACATAGGCCGGCGGCGGCCCATACGCCGGCACCCCGTAGCCAAACTGAACCGCAACTTGTGCGTGCGCCGTTCCCGCCGCAACAACGAAAATACCGAGCAGCAGAGCATACTTTAGATATCGCATATCGAGGCCTCCTCGATCCCAGCGCGGCAACCGCTGCTTTCTTCCTCCGCGCTAACCTACTCAATCTGACGCTCTGTAAGGAGCAACGGGTGTGCCAAAGTTGCCAGACAATCAGCTCATCTCTAACTTTTGTAGATTGAGTTATTTGAGATTACTTCCGGAAGGAAGCTCGCGCGGCACTCTGGAGAATATGGCCGTAATCCACCACTTCCGCTGGTTTTTAGCCATCCTCACGATCGTTCAAGCGGGTCTGCGACTGGATTCTGCACCTAGAGGCCGGAAGCCCACGATAATTCAGCAGGTCCGGAAAAAGACACGTTGGCGGGATTGAACGGACGAATTCTCCAGCTTATTTCCAGATGCCCGTGATCGGTTCTGCGTCGCTGTCTCCGGCATGGATAGGGGGCAAGCCAAAATTGTCTTCCACGGTCCGCAGCACGCTGAAATGCGAATATAATTTTCCGACTTCCCCGGGTTTCACCATGTCCCCAAGAAAGACAGTATAGATGTGGTTCGTTTTCTCGTGGTCTTGGGACTCGTCGAACGTGACGACCACCAGGGTTCCTTTCATTTGGTCGTCCAGAGGAAGCCAGTTGCCTAGAAAATTGCTCAGCCAGCGCGATGCTTTTCGCAGGCCCTCCGCCGGATCGTAGAAGGGATCATGCCCGTCATCATCCAAATTCGGCGTGTAGAACATGTACTGCGGCAAGGGATGTTGCACCGGATCGCTCCTGAAATTCTGGATATCGGTGACGAACCGGTTATGCGAGTCGTGCGTGTCCACGGATACGATGTGATCGGCCTCGCTCTCTTGAATCTTCTCAAAGCTCAGAAACGGAACATGCTTTCGAGCGTACCTGCCGTGATCGCCTAAGAAGGGCTGCGGCTCTTGCGGATAGTTTTCCGCGTAACTTCTCCAGTCTAGAAAGTCCGCAATGGTCGCGTGCTGCGCGTCATCCGGAAAATTCACTTGTGCGTCGCTCTTCATGCCAAACGAAGTGCCCGCCACCATGGCCAGATAGTTCGGATAGGAGGGATGGGTGATCGCCCTGAAGTTCGTGAAGTCGGCGCCCTGCTGCGCCAGTCGCGCCAGATAGGGATCCTTGCGGGCGGAATCGCAATTTTGATTTTTCAGAACAATAATCAATACACGGGCAAAATGGCTTCCGGCGCGCGGAGCGTCGGCCTGGGCGCGCCCTGCGGTCGCGGCCGGCATCAGGATGAACCACAGCACGGCGCAGGCAATTGCGCCAAACACGAAAAAACGCCACCGCCGCTTGGAATCTATTTCCAAAGCTTCATTGCCTCGATCATTTCTGCTCTTTTGATTTTATACCGGAACCGCTGCGGCATTCAGCCCACTACAAATTCCACGCGAAGTTTTCCTCGCCCAGTTGAACTTCCAGCATTCCCTCGCTGGGCAGCAGGTCCATGGGCAAGCCGCCCTCCCACAGGGCGACGCCTAGGGAAATCGTCTTCCGATTGCCGAGGAAGAACATTTCCTTGGCGACCGAGACCTCCAGAATGCGGTCAAAGGCGACTTTCACGACGTCATTCGGTCCCAGTAAACACAGGTCGCGCGATTCGACCAGGAAGCCGGTCATTCGTCCGGACTCAAAGTGCACCACCACGCGCAATTCCTGCTCGGCGCGAAAGGTGATCCGAAATTCCGCGTCGCGCAGTTCATTCAGCGCCTCGGAAAAAACATCCACCCGCAGGTGAAATCGCTTCTCGTCAAATCCGTAACGGATTTCGTGCAGCAGCATCAGCCGTCCGTGCATGGCGCTGCTGCGCCGGTCGGCCGAATACAATCCCGCGCCCATCCACTCAAAATACGTGGACTCGCGGCCATCCACTTTTACGTTGAGGTACGCCGTCGGAGGCAAAACAACCGCGGGCACCGGCTGCCGCTTGATGGGTTCGGCCAGCGCGTCAGGAGCTTCGGCGCCCACGGATCGATATACTTCGGTGAGCAGCTTTCTGTAAAAGGCGTCGAACTCCGCGTCATTCGCGGAACTGTGCTCCGGCCCGTACCACCAGCACCAGTCACTTCCTTCCGCGGCAAGAAGAGCTTCGTAGGCTACCAAAAGCTGCGTCGCCGTGGGCGCCTTCGGAAATCCTTTGGCCGCGTTTTCAGCCTGCTGCGTGTAAAAGTCGCGCGCTCGTCGGAGATGATCCCAGGCTGTCACATCCTCGCCCGATCCGATCCACACGTCGAAATTCGCGCTGATCCAGGACGCCGGGAATATTCCGTTATTGCGCGGGATTTCACCGGCCGCCGCGGCGGCTTCGCTTCCCGTCAGGGCCTGGATATCCGGATCGTTGTCGATTCTCCTGTAAAACTGCCGCAGAAATTCGCGACCGTTGCCCGGAAAATATTCCCAGGCATTTTCCCCATCCAGGATCAAAGAAACGGTCAGCGGCCGCCCGATGCGCACGCGCTCGCCGATCGCGCGGATGCGCTGGTAAAGATCCTCGGCGGCGGCGTGCGATATCCATCCGGCTGTAGACGAAGCCGACGAGGTCCGAAAGATAATGATCCCGGAAGAATCCAACCATCTCCCGCGCGCCCACCCGCACGCGCAAGGGCGAATATAACTTGTCCGCATTGTCCGGCACGCCCGAAGCGTCCCGGCCGAAGCCGACGCCCAGCGTCCGCCCGAGGACGCCTTCATCTGTGGCAAACCATTTGAATCCCAGGTCAGCCGCGAGCGAGAGGGCTTCGTCGGATACCGACCCTTCCGAAGGCCACAGGCCGTCGGGCGTTTTGCCGAAAACTCGCTGGTGGTAGTTACGCGCGCGCGCAAGGTGTTCGCGGGCATCTTCCGGGTGACGGAAAGCGGGCGCGGGCAACGGCGTCCCTGGATTAGACACCCGAGCGATGTCGGTGTCGCACAAGAGCGGAAGAATGGGATGGTAAAAAGGCGTCGCTGAAATTTCGATTTGTCCCGCGGCCGCCGCTTTGCGGTATTCAGGCAGCACGCGCCCAAGAAGCTCGATCTGCTTTTCCGCCAGCCGTTCCTTGTCCTGTTCCGTATAATTGGTCCCCTTGCGAGCCAGGAGCGACACCACCGGATCGCTGGCAAGGTATTCTTCATCCATCCAGGCCAGCTGAGAAAGCACTTGAAGATCGCGCCAGTCGCGTTCTCCGAAAGTTTGCGTGGCGCGCTCACTCCCCTGCGCGCTCACCCATCCATGAAGTTCGACGTAGCGCGGCCAGCGCGCCAGAAGATTGTCATAATTCAGCTGGAAGGCGCGCACCATGATTTCAGCTTTGTCTTCGGCGGTCAGGTTGGCTACCGGTCGAAAAGCGGCCGTGAACCAGGGCTCGTCAAACTTTCCGGAAGCGTATTCCTCGAGTTGCGCTCCCAGCGACGGAACAACGTTGAAGGTCGCGTGCACGCGCGGAAATTCCTCGATCACCCGAACCATGCCCCAATAATCCTTGAGCGCGTGAAGTCGAGTCCACGGAAGCACATATCTTCCCGTCGACGGGTCGCGATACTGCGGCTGATGCATGTGCCACAACATCATCAGGTGTACTCGGTTCATCGCCGGGACACCCGCGCGGACCGCAAGAACGTCTTCAGCCTGTTCGCTTTAAATTTTCCTCCGCCACAAATCAAAACGGCGCGGGCCGAACCTTGCGTCATGCTGTCACGCTTCAGGATGAAAAAGCGAAGCGCGCGAGCCCTTATCTCCAGCGTGCTAGAATAGCGTCTCTGATCGATGCGCTTAATAGACCGGTACATTTGCCGCCAATTGTTTTCCCATGCCTTCCTGGGACTGGGCATATTCTCGTTCGTATTTTTCGTGCCGCAACTCGTGCGGCTGATGGACCTGGTGGTGCGCCACCCGGGTTCCTGGACAACCGTCGGCATCTTGTTCCTCTCCACTTTTCCCGACATCCTCATCTTCACGCTGCCGATGGGTGTTCTGGTCGGCGTGCTCATCGCGCTCGGGCGCCTCTCGGCGGACAGTGAACTGATCGCCATGAGCGCTCTTGGCATGGGCCGGCGCCGCTTGCTGGTTCCGGTCGGTATTCTGGCGGCAGGAGCGACGGCAATTACTTTCGCCATGACCCTGTGGCTTGGCCCGTTATCCGTCCGATCGTTCCGCGTTCTTGAAAACCGTTTGCGCGCCGGGCAGGCTTCCTATCAGGTCGCCCCACGCGTCTTCGATGAACGATTCCCCCGAATGGTGCTCTACGTAAACGACATCGATTCCGCCGCCACACACTGGAAGGGGGTTTTCCTGGCCGCCACCGACCAGGGTGTCTCGCGCCTGACATTGGCGGAGGAAGCGATTGTAATTGCCGGCCGCGGCGAGGGCAAGCTGGAGTTGCACCTGCGCAATGGCACCGTTCACGAGTTTTCCTCCGCCGATCCCGGGCACTATACCCTTTCCAGTTTTGGCGAGCGCGACTTGCCCGTGGAAGTCAAATCGGCGGAAGGCGACCAGGTCTTCGAACCTGGAATTCCCGGCCGGACGATGAGAACGCTACGGAGAGAACGTCGAACTCAGCCTGAAGCGAGCGTGGAAATTCAGCGCCGGCTCTCTTTTCCCTTTGCATGTATTGCCTTCGCGCTGCTGGCCATGCCGATTGGCGCACGGCCCCGGCGCGGCGGCCGCGCTGCCGGTTTCTGATTACCTTGGTCCTGATTACCGGCTACTATCTGATGTTCACGCTTGGCGCGGGACTCGCGCGGCAGGGAACGATTCCGATCTGGATGGGCATCTGGTCGGCGAACGTACTTACGGCGGCACTCGGATTATTTCTATTGCCGCGGCTGGAGCGCATGCCGGGCAGCAGCCGCACATCTGCAGCTTTTGACTGGATCGCCGGCTGGCGCGTCTGGAAGATTTTCTCGCGACGCGAGCCGGGCGTTTCGCCCGCAGCTCAGAACGGCTCCCCCGCCGGAAGAAGCATTTTCACCAGAACCAAGGGCCGCACCGGGGTTCCTCAGTTGCTGGACGTCTATCTGCTGCGCAGCTTTGTCTATTATTTTGTGCTGCTGACCGTCGGATTTATCCTTCTCTTCGAGGTCTTTACATTTTTTGAATTGCTGGATGACATTGCCCAGCATCGCACCGGCGCCGTCGAAGTCGTTCTCTATTTTCTTTATCTCGCCTGCTATCTCTTCTACCAGCTCGCGCCCCTGGCCGCGCTTGTGGCTGTGCTGGTTACCCTCGGAGTGATGACCAAGAACAACGAACTGGTGGCGTTCAAAGCCAGTGGCCTCAGCCTGTATCGCATTTCGCTCCCGCTTCTGCTCGGCCGGTATTTTCCTCGCCGGTAGCCTGCTCGTGCTGGACGATACCTACCTGCCTTACGCCAATCAGCGGCAGGACGCCCTGCGTAATGAGATCAAGGGCCGCCCCGCGCAAACCTATTACCAGCCCAACCGCCAGTGGATTTTTGGCGAGAACGCGAAAATCTACAACTACGAGCTCTTCGATCCCGACCATGAATTGTTCGGAGGACTTAACGTCTTCGAGCTCGATCCCGCCACCTTCGCAGTCAAGCGCCGCATCTATGCCGCCCGCGCTCACTGGGACGCGTCAACAGGGGCTCTGGATTCTGGAATCAGGTTGGGTCCGCGATTTCGACCATGGCCAGCATAACCAGCTATACGCCCTTCCTGGCCACCGCGCTGAACGAACTCAACGAGCCGCCTTCCTATTTCAACCGGGAGGTCCGCCAGTCCTACCAGATGACGTGGTGGGAGTTGCAGCGCTACATTGGCGATCTTCACCAGGCCGGCTTCGATGTCGCACGACTTTCCGTGCAATTGCAGAAAAAGCTCTCCTTCCCGTTAGTCGCCCCGATCATCATCCTGCTCGCTATTCCGTTCTCGATCCTGGTGGGGACGCGCGGAGCCGTGGGCGGCTTGGCCTTGGGCGTAGGAATTGCAATCGTCTACTGGGCCGCCTCGGCGCTCACCGAAGCCATGGGTGCCGTAGGACAACTGCCCCCGCTCCTGGCCGCATGGGCCCCCGACACAGTCTTCGCTTTCCTGGGACTATATTTCTTCCTGAAAATGCCGACGTAGCCACCAGTAGAACAGGCTTTCAGCCTGTTGTTTTTCTGATGCCTCGGCAATAATTGAAACAACGACCCAGCAGGAAACACGCCGGCAAATCACTGCACGAGACCCATCACTTAAGGTATCTCTAGAGATGTAGACTTCAAGGAATTACTCAGATTTACTTAGATGAAACGGGAAATGCACTGCTGAGGTTATACTTTAGATTGCAAATCGTCGCAGATGGAGGCCCTGACTGCGACGTCGATACGTTCATCTTCCATTGAAAGTCACGCGAGTTCGCGTCCCTTCACACTCCCAAAGTATCATCCACCACCAGAGATCGAATCTTCTGAATGACCAGGTCAATTCCAACTTCGTTATGCCCACCCTCGGGAATAATGACATCGGCGTACCGCTTGGAGGGCTCGACGAATTCCATGTGCATCGGCCGCACCGTCGCCAAGTATTGCTCCACGACCGATTCCACCGATCTTCCCCTGTCTCGAATGTCCCGGCCGAGGCGCCGAATGAACCGCAGATCCGCGTCCGTATCCACGAAAATCTTGATGTCCATCAGCTCTCGCAGCGCCTTGTTCTCAAAGATAAGGATTCCCTCCAGGATCATCGCGGGAGAGGAATGGAGCAGGACGGTTCGGGAATCGCGCCGGTGCTTGGTGAAATCGTAAACGGGGCGATCGACGGTGCGCCCTTCCCGAAGCTGCCGCACGTGCTCGATCAGCAGCGGCGTATCAAAGGAATCAGGATGATCGAAATTCTGCCGCGCGCGCTCTTCCAGCGGAAGCTGCGGGAAGTCTTTGTAATGATGATCCTGCTGCAAGACCAGAACGCTTTCGGGTGAGAGCGCAGAAATAATCCGCTCGGTGATTGTAGTCTTCCCCGAGCCCGTGCCTCCGCAAATTCCGATGACCAGACGTTTTGGCACCCGTTGTCCTAAACCGTTTCGTCCGCGTCAATCCTGTCGGCGAGTCGACGTTGAACCGTTATGCGCGGCGCGCGATTTTCAGCCGCGCCCGCGACGCCGGAAAAATGCCGCCATGATTTTCTTAGAACCCGTAGCCTCCGGCGTGCGGACAGTCAGAGGAGCCGTCCAATAGAAAACGCCTAAACCGCAGCGAAGAAACGATCTCCACGACACCCTTTGCGACACCATCAAGCATCACTTCAAGTGCTTCAGAATCTGCCTCTCCACTATTTCTTGCCTTTCTTTTTTCCTTTGCTCTTCTTCGCCGCGCGCTCTTCGATCACCGCTTGCGCAGCCGCCAGCCGCGCAATCGGAACGCGGAACGGCGACGCGCTGACGTAGTCCATTTTCACCTCGTGGCAGAACTTTACGCTGGCCGCGTCACCGCCGTGCTCTCCGCAGATTCCAATCTCCAGTTTCGGACGGACCGACCGACCCTTCTCAATGCCCCATCGGATCAGCAAGCCCACGCCATGAACGTCCAGAGTCTGAAACGGATCATCGGCGAAGATCCCGGCTTTCTTTTCATCCACGTACTCCGGCAAAAACCTGCCGGCATCGTCGCGGGAAAGACCCATTCCCATCTGCGTCAAGTCATTCGTCCCGAAAGAAAAGAATTCCGCGACTTCGGCAATTTCGTCCGCCAGCAATGCCGCTCGCGGAATCTCGATCATCGTCCCGACAAGGTATTCGACCTTTACTTTCGTTTCGCGAAAAACTTGTTGAGCAACTTCATTCGTCCTGTCCGTCAGAATCTGAAGCTCTTTGCGATCCATAACCAGCGGAATCATGATCTCAGGAATCACTTTGATTCCGTTCTTCTGACATTCAACTGCCGCTTCAATGATGGCCCGAACCTGCATGTCAAGTATTTCTGGATAAGTGATGGCCAAACGGCAGCCGCGGTGGCCGAGCATCGGATTCGCCTCGTGCAGTTGCTCCACCCGGCGGGCGATCACCTCGACATCGACGCCGATCTTATCCGCCAGCTCCTTCTGCTTGTCGGGCTCATGGGGAACGAATTCGTGCAGCGGCGGATCGATCAGCCGGATAGTGACTGGAAACCCATCCATGACCTTAAAGATTCCCACGAAGTCTCGGCGCTGGTACGGCAACAGTTTCTCGAGGGCTTTCTTCCTTGCCGGAGAAGAATCCGCGATGATCATTTCCTGAATCGCCAACTGCCGCTCGATGCTCATCTCCGGATGCTCGAAATCCTTGAAGAACATGTGTTCGGTCCGAACCAGTCCAATCCCCTCGGCACCCATTTCCAGGGCTTTTTGCGCGTCGTGGGGCGTGTCGGCATTTGTGCGCACATGAAGTTTGCGAACCGAGTCGGCCCAGCCCATCAGCGTAGCGAAAGCCTCCGGCAACTCCGGAGTTGAAAGCTTTACTTGACCTTGGTAGACCACGCCGTCGTTTCCATCGAGGGTAATCCAGTCGCCTTGGTGAATGCTCTTCCCGTTGGCATGCGCCACCTTCGCTTCATAGTCCACGTCCAGCTGCTCGCATCCCACGATGCAGCATTTGCCCCAACCGCGAGCCACGACCGCCGCGTGGCTGGTCTTCCCGCCCGTGGCGGTCAGGATTCCCTGCGCCACGAACATGCCGCCGACGTCCTCAGGACTCGTTTCGCGACGCACTAGGATAACCTTTTCACCGGCAAGAGCCATCGTTTCCGCTTCGTCCGCGCTGAAAACAGCCTTGCCCACCGCCGCGCCGGGCACGGCATTAATTCCAGCCGCGAGTTTTCGCTTGGTCAGGTCTGCCCGGGATGTCGACGGGTCGACAATCGGATAAAATAGCCGGTCGATGTCCTCGGGTTTGATCCGTTCAATGGCTTCATCCTTGGTAATGAGGCCTTCTTTGGCCATGTCCACTGCGATCTTGAAGCTCGCCGCCGGGGTGCGTTTGCCGACGCGCGTCTGCAGCATGTACAGAGTGCCCTCTTCAACGGTAAATTCCATGTCCTGCATATCGCGGTAGTGCTTTTCGAGGAGCTGCCGCACCTTCTCCAGTTGCTTGTACACTTTTGGCATGCGCGTGGCCATCTCGCTCAAGTGCATGGGCGTGCGGATGCCGGCGACCACATCTTCACCCTGGGCATTGATCAAAAAATCCCCGTAGAAGATCTTCTCCCCCGTCGAGGGATCGCGTGTGAAGCAAACCCCGGTGCCGGAGCTATCTCCGATGTTACCGAAGACCATTTGCACGACGTTGACGGCCGTACCGAGCAGCCCGGTGATCCGTTCGACCCGGCGATAAGTCACCGCTTTTTCCGCGTTCCACGAACCAAAAACCGCGCCAATCGCTCCCCACAACTGCTCCTCCGGATCCTCCGGAAAATCTTTGCCTGTCTTTGTCTTGAAGTAATCCTTGTAAGCTGAGACCAGCTCGCGCCAACCTTCAGCCTGTACTTGAGTATCATCTTTCAAGCCGCGTCGCGCTTTCATGGCCCGCAGCTTTTCCTCAAGTTCTTCTTTCGGAAGACCAATCACGACCGAGGCATACATCTGCACGAATCGCCGGTACGCGTCCCAGGCGAACCTGTCATTTTTTGTGTTGCGCGCCAAGGCTTCGACTGACTTGCTGTTAAGGCCGAGGTTGAGAATCGTCTCCATCATTCCGGGCATCGACCGCGCCGAGCCGGACCGGACACTCACAAGCAGCGGATCTTTGTGATCCCCTAGCTTCTTCCCTGTGACCTTTTCCAAGCGCGACAGGTTCTTCTTAACTTCCGCCGCGAGAGATTTCGGATACTTAAGGTCATGCTTTAAGTAGTAATCACAGCATTCCGTGGTGATCGTAAAACCAGACGGGACGGGAAGCCCGATCCGCGTCATCTCGGCCAGCCCCGCGCCCTTGCCACCCAGCAAGTCCTTCATCGAGCCGTCACCTTCCGCTTTCCCCGCTCCAAAAAAATATACGTAACTCACGACTATCCTCCCCTTCGATTAGATCTAGGAAATAAAATGCACGTCGGCGCGCCGACAGCAACTATTCGTCCGATCATTCCAGCAATTCAAAAGCATTGTGGGAAACGCAATTACATTCCGTAGCCCTATCTCCGGCTATCTTCCCAGCTCGGTAGTGGCTACGATTTCCGAGAAATCCGCAATCGTGGAGAATTCCGAAAGCAACCCCGAAAGGAGGGTCAGGCGGTTCTTTCGGATCTGTTCGTCGTCGGCATTCACCATGACTTCATCAAAGAACCGGTCGACCGCCGGGCGCAGCGCCGCAATCCCTTGAAGCGCTTCGCGATACCGTCCGGCGCGTTTATGCTGCTCCACGTCCTTCATCGCAGAGGCCGCGCCCGCGTGCAACTCCCGCTCCGCATCTTCGGCGAAGAGGTCCGCGCGTACCAAGGGCGTTTTCCAAGCCGCCTCCGGCCCGGCCTTCTCCAGAATTTTTCGGATACGCTTGAACGAAACGGCCAAAGGTTCGAAATTTTTGGTCTTGCGTATCGCGCGAATTGCTTCCATCCGGCGAATGGCGTCGACCAGGTCGTCGGCACCGGCCGCCAGCGCGGCGTTCACCTCGTCATAGGCCAAGCCCCCACGTTCTTTCAGAACGAAACGCGCGCGGTCCAACAGAAACTCGAGAACCTTCCGCTCCACCTCTGGAGTCACCGCGATCTTCCGAGGCCCGCTTGCGATAGCGGCTGCGGAGCGTGCGATTGTCCTCGAAAGCGAAACGGGCAATTTGGTCTCAACCAAAACTTTAATAATTCCAATGGCCGCCCGGCGCAAGGCAAATGGATCGCTCGAACCCGATGGCACAAGTCCCACGGCAAAGCACCCGACAAGAGAATCGAATTTATCGGCAAGGGCCACGGCTTGCCCGGCGATGTTTCTGGGGATCGAATCCTCAAGGCCGGACGGCTTGTAATGGTCGTAAACGGCCCAGGCAACTTCCTCAGGTTCTCCTTGAGCTTTTGCATAAAGCCCGCCGACGATCCCTTGAAGCTCGGCAAACTCTCGCACCATCTCTGTGACCAGATCGCACTTCGAAAGTTCCGCGGCGCGGTCAGCTACCGCGACGCTGGCGTGAGAGATGCCGCCGGCAAACCACTGCTCCGACAGCCACCGAGCGAGTTGCCGCATGCGCTCGACCTTATCGCCGTAGCTGCCGAGGTTTTCCTGGTACGTCACGGCATCGAGCTTCGGCAAATAGTCGGCCAGCCGACATTTCTGATCGGTTTCCCAGAAGAAGCGGGCATCCGCGAACCGGGCCCGCAGGACTCGCTCGTGTCCCGCACGAATGAGACCTGCCTTGTCGCCATCGAGATTGATCACCGCCAGGAAATTGGGCGCCAGCTTTCCATCTTTACGTTCCAGGGCGAAATATTTCTGATGGTCGCGCATGACCGTTACCAGAATTTCTTCTGGCAGCGCAAGGTAGGCCGGGTCGAATCCTCCCAGAATCGCCGTCGGGTACTCGTTCAAATATGTCACCAGTTCCATGAGATATTTATCCTCATGAATTCGCAAAGCTTTTCCGGCCGCAAGACGCCGAAGTTCCCCTTCGATCTTCTTTTTGCGGTCCTCGGGCCGAACCAGAACAAAGTTGGCTCGAAGCTTTGCGATGTAATCTTGTGCGCCTGTCACCGCGATCCTGTCCTTGCCCAGAAAGCGGTGCCCGGACGTGTAATTCCCTGCCACGGCATCGCCAAGCGAGAGCTTCAGAGGCTTCCCGCCAAGCAGCGCCACCACCCAGCGAATCGGGCGAATGAAGTGGAGGCCTTCCGCGCCTGTCCAATACATGCTGCGCGGCCACGGGATCTCTGCGACTGCGCGCGGAAGAATTTCTTCCAGAATATCTTTTGCGGGCCTGCCAAGAATCACTTGCCTCGCGGACAGATACTCGCCTTTAGGGGTCACGACCGTGGCCAGCTGCGTTACCGGCACCTTCATTTTTTCCGCAAACCTTTCCGCCGCCCGCGTGAGATTCCCCGAAGCGTCATATGCCACAGATTTGGGCGGACCCGTGATTTCCTTGACCTCGTCCGGCTGCTTGATGAGGATGCTGGCACACGAAGCCACCAACCTTCGCGGCCCGCCATAGGTAACAATGGGAGCGCCTTGCAGCCAGGTTGTGAGCGGAAACATATTTCTCAAGTATTACCTTCAGTTCTGCAATGGCTCCGGGAAGCATCCCTGCGGGGATTTCTTCGCAACCCATCTTCAAACAGGAAATCCGCCGTCGGGTTCCCCTTGATCTTCGACTTCGAAACCTTATTTGTTGAATCATCGCGAGGCTCCGCAACTGCGGCCGCGCTGCGCGTTTCGGCTTGCTGCGCGAGGAAGTCGACTGCCACGCGGCACGCGATCTGGCGTACGCGCCCGATCAACTGCGCGCGCTCGGTGGTGGAGATCACGCCGCGGGAATCGAGCAGATTGAAGAGGTGGGAACACTTCAGACAATGATCGTATGCGGCAAGAATCGGAAAGCGGCGATCGCCGGCTCCTGGCACTGCTTTTCGTACCCGTCCAGCAGCTGGCCGGCTTCTTTCTCATGGAGTTCGAAGAGTTTTCGGGTAATCCCGGGATCGGCATACTCGAAATTGTAGGCAGAAAATTCCTGCTCTTCGAGAAGCCTTACCTGCCCATAGCGTGCGATCGTCCGACCAGCGAACGTCGTAGACGCTGTCCACCCCTTGGAGGTAAGCGCAGATTCGATCGAGTCCGTAGGTCAGCTCCACGGGGACCGGATCCAGATCGACGCCACCGCTCTGCTGAAAATAAGTGAACTGCGTAATCTCCAGCCCGTCGAGAAGAACTTGCCAGCCGATTCCCCATGCGCCTAAGGTTGGAGACTCCCAATTATCTTCCTCAAAGCGGACATCGTGCGCGGAAAGATCGAGTCCGATCGCTGACAGGCTGTTCAGGTAGAAATTCTGAATATCCGCCGGAGAAGGCTTAAGAATTACTTGAAGTTGGTGATGTTTAAAAAGTCGATTCGGATTTTCGCCATAACGTCCGTCGGCGGGCCGACGAGAAGGCTGAACGTAGGCAACGCGATAGGGTTCCGGTCCGAGCACGCGGAGGAAGGTTTCCGGGTGCATGGTCCCTGCTCCGACTTCGACGTCGTAGGGCTGCTGAATTACGCAACCGCGATCGCCCCAATATTTCTGCAATTGGAGGATGAGATTTTGAAACGTAGGGCCCTTTGCAACCTTCGATTTCACTTTAGATTTCAACGATGCCACTCTCTCCCGCTTCAAATGTTTTTCTTGAGATTAACGTCCGCTCGATGTGATGTTCTAGGACATCTAAACTGTAACTTAATATTTCCTTCGTGGGGCCCGTAGCACGGATCTTGTTTCAACAATCGCTCCAGGGTTCCCGAGAGCGCCCAGCGTCCGACTAAAAGTGCTTCTTTAGATATCGGCTTCATCCAATCGTCGCGGCAGTCGGGGCAAAAAAGTTCGGCAAAGCCGGCCGAGTGAAATGCCGTCTCGAGATTCATCACTCTTGCACAACTTGAACACCGGTCGAGCGCCCCAAGCCATCCGCCCAGCTTCGCAGTCCATAGGCAAAAATATGCAAGTATTGCTTGAGATAGCCCGTGGGTCCGGACTGCGCGCGCGGTGAGCAGAATTAACCGGAACTGCGCGTCGGCCGCTTCCCTTTCACCTAAAACCGAGTCAGTGATTTCGCTTACCAGCGCGAGAGCCACAGCCAGAAGAATAATCCTTCTGGACATCCATGAACGACTCAATCAATTCGCACTGGTTGATGCGAACAAGTTCTCGAGTTTCGCGCTCGAAATACCAGATGCGGACATACGCAAGCATTTCCAGGGTCGAGCCGAAGCGGCTCTTCGGCAGCCGCGCGCCGCGCGCAACGCCGCGCACGCGGCCAGACTGGCGATCGAGAAAACTGACCAACCGGTCGCCCTCGCCGAGAGGAAAGGTGCGAAGAATAATGGCCTCGGACTCCTTAAGCGGCATTCATTTTGTCTGTGTCGGCGCGTCGACCGACCGAGACTTTCCCGCAAGCAGATTCATGCGACGAAATTTTGAATTCGTTACTTACCATACCACGCGAGTCGAATCAATTGGCAACCGTAAATAAACGCAAGGTTCGCCGATAAGAATTTGCAGGCGGCTATCTTCCGCTCACTTGTGACACTGCAGGAACAAAGAAGGTAAATCGGGTAGCGTTGGCGAGGGCCGCTCGATTTCCATTTCTATCCATCCCTCGTGAGGGCATCCAGCCGCCCGACTGCCACCTGCCCTCCGGCTTTCCTCTTGCGCGTCTCGTCAGGGGGGCGGCCGCACAAGCCAAAGCAAACCCTATGCAACAGAGCGCCTTACACGCCTCCGAATAATATGTTTACTTTCGGAGTGCGCCGCGAAAAATTATCAGACGCAGTCCTCTGCTCGTTTTCTCTTGCGCCGGAAACTTATTTCCGTAGAGTGTCTCTGTGCCTGATACCTCCAGCATCGTCGACATCGTCGGCGTGGGACTGAACGCGACCGACACCGTTATTCGACTGCCCCACTTCCCCGCATTTAATTCCAAAGTTGAATTCCGCTTCTCGGAAACGCTGCCTGGCGGCCAAGTCGCGACGGCCGTCAGCGCATGCGCGCGCTGGGGATTAAAAGCTCGCTACGTCGGGAAGATCGGCGACGATTCCTACGGAATCCTCCAGCAGAACGAAATGTTGAGGAGCGGGATCGAGGCGCACTGGGTGGTAGCGCCGGGGTGTCAGAGCCAGTCGTCATTCATTCTGGTCGACGAGCAGACCGGTGAGCGCACCGTGCTCTGGAAACGCGATCCCCGGCTTGAGCTCCTGCCGTGCGAAATCGAGCGCGACTGGGTCGTCGAAGCGCGGCTTCTTCATGTGGACGGGCACGATTGCGCCGGCGCAACGGCGGCCGCGCGGTGGGCGCGTTCGGCGCATATCCCGGTGACCGCCGACCTCGACAATCTGTACCGAGGAGTGGAAGTTTTACTTGAGAATGTGGATTACGCGATCGCATCCAAGGAATTCCATGCCCGGCTATGCGGGGAGCACGACCCGCTTGTCTCCCTGCCAGCAGTTGCTTCGCGATTTGGCTGCCGCCTGGCTGCCGCGACCCTGGGCTCAGACGGCGTGCTCGCGTGGGACGGCTCGCGTTTCTACTATTCTCCAGCATTCGATGTGAAGCCCGTCGACACGACCGGCGCGGGAGATGTGTTTCACGCTGCATTTGCCTATGCGCTATTGCGCGGCGACGCGATTCCAGCCTCTCTCGAGTTCAGTTGCGCCGCCGCAGGCCTATCCTGCTTGGGCATGGGGGCGCGCGGCGGGATTGCCAGCCTCGAGCAAATTGAAGACTTGATCCGCTCGGGACCGCGCCGCACTGCAGCCTTTAATCCGGAGCAGCTGGAAGCCGCGCGAGTAACCCGATGATTCCGCTACGGGTGGACATTCTCCGCACTCGCTTCGCGATCGTCAACGCGGTGCTGATTTCGCTGAATGTGATTGCCTTCCTGCATGAACTGACGCTGTCGCCCCGCATGGGACATGCCTTGGTCTATACCTTCGGACTCATTCCGGCGCGCGAGCAACTCCTGTTTGCCAGGCACGGCATCACGCTGGGCCAGGCCATCGAGCCAATGTTTACGAGCATGTTCCTGCATGGCGGGTGGATGCACTTACTGGGGAACATGCTCTTCCTATGGGTGTTTGGCGGGGCGGTCGAGGAAACTATCGGCCACCTGCAATATCTCATCTTCTACTTGATATGCGGCGTGGGCTCGGCCCTGGTGCATACGATGTTCAACCTTGGCTCGAAGGTTCCGACGATCGGTGCAAGCGGGGCCATCTCCGGAGTGATGGGTGCGTTCATTGTACTCTTTCCGCGAGCGCGAGTGACCACGCTCATTCCGGCGCTGCTCTTGTTCTTCACCGTGCGCATTCCCGCCTACTTAATGCTCGGTTACTGGTTCTTCCTGCAATTCTTCAGCGGGGTCGCTTCTCTCGGTATGAGCGATCAGGGAGGGGTGGCGTGGTGGGCCCACGTGGGGGGATTCGTGCTGGGCGCGCTGCTGGTGCTCGGAGCGCGAAGTAAGTCGCGAAGCCTTGCGTATGGTTAGCGGTGGATTGGGACCATGGGCGCATTCCAAGGAACTTCAGCGATTGGTGGACGGGACTCTCGAGCCCGCGGTTCGGGCGGGCTCAGCTCGGTTCGGTTCACGTCCCTGTCGTGTTGAAACCAGACAGGCTGAAGCCTATCTCTACAGTGCAAGGACTTCTTTTCGGGCGGTGATGGCTTCGATGCGGTCGACGCGCGGAACGTAGCCGATTCCGGGACCATCGGGGACTTGGATCGTCCCTTGCGGAGACACCGTCACTTCCGGATCGATAACATCTTCCATCCAATAGCGGCGGCTGGCGGTTACATCTCCGGGCAGCGAGAAATTTTCCAGCGTGGAAAGCGCGATGTTGTGCGCCCGGCCTATGCCAGACTCCAGCATGCCGCCACACCAGACAGGGATTTGCCTCGACCGGCAGAGATTGTGGATGCGAAGGGCCGGAGTATAGCCGCCGATACGACCCAGCTTGATGTTGATAATGCGACACGCGCCCAGCTCGATGGCCGCGCGGGCATGCTCTTCCGTGTGGATGCACTCGTCGAGACAGATTGGGGTTTCCAACTTGCGCTGCAATTCGGCGTGGCTGTAAATGTCGTCCCATCCCAGCGGCTGCTCGATCATCATCAGGTAGTACGCCTCGAGACGCTTCAGATGCGGCCAGTCCTCGATCTTGTATGCTGAGTTAGCGTCGACCATCAGACGAATGCGCGGAAACCGCAGCCGTAGGTTCTCCACCGGAGCGATGTCGTTTCCCGGCTTAATCTTGATCTTGATGCGCTGGTAACCCGCGGCCAATTCACCCTCGACGGTTGCCAGAAGCTCCTCGAGTGATTTCTTAATTCCGATGGAGACGCCGCAGGAAATTTCGTGGCGCTGGCCGCTCGAGCAGTTTCCACAGCGGCAGGTCCTTTTGTTTGGCCTCGGCGTCCCACAGAGCTGCTTCCACGGCGCCCTTGGCCATGTTGTGCCCGCGAATCGGCTCGAGCGCGGCCCAGACGTCGGCGGCTCGCTCGAAATTCCCGGCCCTTCAAAACCGGGCAGATGAAGTCGCGTAGTATGTGCCATGCGGTTTCCACCGTTTCGGGAGCGTAGAAGGGACCTTCTCCGGCAACGGACTCGCCCCAGCCCGAGACGCCGTCGACGTCAGCTTCCACGAGCAGCATCCGGCGGTTGGTGACGCGACCGAAGCTGGTCTCAAACGGCGTGACCAACGGCATTCTGATTTCGCGAAGAGTGATTTTCCGGACCCTCACGGTTCACGCCCAGATTCCAAAATCCCGGGTTCCAGCACATAGTCCGTACCGCCCACGCTCGGAACGACGGCGGTCGCGGTGTAGCCTTTGGCGAACCACTCCTGAAACGCTTGGCGCACTTCGGACTGAAGCTCGCGTGCACCCGAAGGATGATTGCTTTTCAGCTCGTCTATATTGGACGGGACAGTAATTCGCGCTGCCCGCTTGGGAATTCTCGCGCCGGGTTGTTTCCCGGAGAGAACGCGCAAAACGCGCTCGGAGAGAAGGTGCCATTCCGCAACGAGTCGGTCCGTGGGCAGCGATCCATGAAGAGGACTGGTCGTAAGGCCGTAGGCGTCTGGCACATATCGGCGCGCAGTGGCACCCAGGCGCATAAAATTGAAGTAGGCGTTTTTCATCACCAGAGGATCGAAAGTCCACTCAACCAAGTTGATTCCGCGTGCCAGGGCATCTTCCCTCTGATAGAGCTTCAATTTTCGGCCGATGCCGCGGTCTTGATTTCCTTCCAGAACCGCCGTCATGTGGGAATGAAGAAAAGGATGGCGGTTGCGCCAACCGGCGATCGCCAAGGTGAATCCCACCAGATCCGGGCCGCGAAACGCGCCAAGCACCTGGCCTCCTGTTTCCGAAGCTACAACGAAGAGAGGAATCGGCACAACATCGATATCCGAGGACTTCCACACGGCGCGTTCGACCCGCACGCAGGCTTCGAATTCCTCGATCCCGTGGCAAGCGCGAATCACGATGTCATCGCTGATTTTGTTCGCGCGGGCCGTTCGATCGACGCTCTTCGCTGCCTTGCGCGACTTCATGATTCCGATTCCGTCAAAATTGCTGCGCGGGATTTGTGTTTTGCATCCTCCCACAATTCTTCGAGCGCTTCTTTCGATAATTCAGAGAGGTTTTTCCCGGAATGTAAAGCTTCGCTTTCCATTTCCTGAAATCTCTTCTTAAACTTTAGATTGGATTGTTTAAGCGTCACTTCAGGATCGAGGCGCAGAAATCGCGTCAGGTTCACAACCGAAAACAAAAGATCGCCCACTTCTTCCTCGACGGCGCGAACGTCGGAGGCGTGCAGCGCGGCGCGGAGTTCCGCAGATTCTTCTTCCAATTTTTGAAGAATTCCCTCCACGCGATCCCAGTCAAAACCCACTTGGGCAGCGCGGCGAGTCATCTGAAAGGCTTCAAGTAGAGCGGGAAGATTTCGCGGCACGCCTTCGAGTACAGATCGAGCCGAGACTCGCGACGATCCAGATTTCGTCGAGGCCGCCTGTTTTTCCTTGGCTTTCAATTGCGCCCAATTCTTGAGAACCTCTCCTGAAGTTTCCGCCTTTACGTTTCCGAAGACGTGCGGATGCCGCCGGACCATCTTGTCGTGAATGCCGGTGATCACGTCGGAAATGTCGAAAGCCCCGGCTTCCTGCGCAAGATCGGCGTGAAACAAAACCTGGAGCAACAGATCCCCGAGTTCCTCGGCTAATTCTTCGGGGTTCCCGTGCTCGATCGCGTCCAGAACCTCGTAGGCCTCCTCGATCAGATAAGTTCGCAGCGTGAAGTGCGTTTGTTCGCGATCCCAGGGACATCCGCCGGGAGCGCGCAAGCGCGCCTGGACCGCGACCAGGCGTTCGAAAAGCTTTCCGGCCCGTTTGATGGCGGATTTCGAACTGGCGCTTTTTTGTGCTGTGTCAATTTGTCGGCGCGCAGACTTCGCTGCGCCTTTCTGGGCGGACGTCAAACGGCCCGACCTTTTGCGTTTTGATTTCGAGGGAGGCACAGTGTCTCCTGGGGATGAATCAAAACTCTACGGCACGCGCGGACAATTCACAAGTGCGGCGGCAGCTAGTATGGGGGTAGTTTTCGGCTTTGGGTCCGGGGTTGCATGCCCGAGAAGCGACAGGCTTCAAAGGTTGCGGAAACAGTCTGTAGCGGGCCGTCAGGGCTAAAGCATGGTAGGAATCGCAGAAGTTATGTCGCGGCTAAAGCCACGGCCCACAAGTCCTCCCTATTTTTCCGCAGCCTGAAGCGTGCTTTCGGGCATCGGTGCGCACTTGTTCGCATGCGCGCTGCGATGCTAAACTACTAACTCAAACGACGTGGGTGTTCTTTGCCGACCTGAGGGGGATTGAGTTGTCCGAATTCAAACAAGACGAAACTTTTAAGGTGGTTGACCGGCGGTTGTTCACGCCAGAGGGAGAATTGCGCAAGGACATTGCGGAGCAACAGGACCGCGAGCACGAATCCGCACCCGCGGCCGCGGCGGCCGGCTCCAAGTCCGCGCCGGGCACTACGGCCGCGGGCTCATCCGCCGCGAAGCCGGAGGTTCCGGGCGCGAAGCCTGAAACTTTGCCCGCCGCGGATGTTCCCAAACGCTCCCCGGCATTTGAGAATCTGATCCGGTCGCTCGGGCAAAATGCGGCCATGCTGCTAGGCGGTTACGCGGACCCGCGCACGGGCCAACCGGTATTAGACTTGGAAGGCGCGCGCGAAATGATCGACATGCTGGACGTACTGCGCGAAAAGACTCGCGGAAACCTCGCGCCGGAGGAAGACAATCTTCTGCTGGATGTGCTTGGCAATTTGAAGCTGGCCTTCATGGAAATGGCCAAAGCCGCCGCGAAGCATGAGAAGGCTCAGCAGTCCCATCCCTGATCGAGGATTCACCCTGCCTGCAACACCTCATTCAGTACTCGAACTAACGGTGCTCGGTTCCGGCACGTCGATGGGGGTGCCCACGCTTACCTGCCATTGCCGGGTATGTTCGTCCACGGATCCGCACGACAAGCGGCTGCGGCCTTCGATCCTGCTGGTTCACGATGGACAGACGGCGGTGATCGACACCACTCCCGATTTCAGATATCAGGCCATGCGCGCCGGCCTGGGGCGATTGGATGCGATTCTTTTCACGCACGCGCATGCGGATCATATTCTGGGATTTGACGACATACGCCCGTTTAATTTGCGACAGAAATCCGCTCTGCCTGTGTATGCATCGGCGGAAACGATTGAGCGGCTGAAGCATGTGTTCTCATATGTTTTTGCGGACTCGCCGGCGATCAGCACAATTCCGCAAGTCACGCTGCATCCGATCGACGGCCCGTTCGAGGTGATCGGCACGCGGATTGTGCCGATTCCGGCGTGGCACGGGGAGAGCGGCGTGCTGGGGTTCCGGTTCGGCGGCGCGGCTTACCTGACCGATTTCAGCGTGCTTCCGGAATCGTCGAAGCCTCTGCTGACGAATCTGGACGATCTGATCCTGGACGCCCTGCGAGACGAGCCGCACCCCATGCACCAGACGGTCGAGCAAGCTCTGGCCCTGATCCGGGAGTTGAATCCGCGGCGGGCCTGGTTTACGCACATCGCGCACGAACTGCCGCAAGCGGAAACGAACGCGCGGCTCGTGGCATCCGGCTATCCGACGGTTTCTCTGGCGTACGATGGACTTCAACTTGAGGTTCGCGTCTGATGGCTCTTCTGGTTTTCAATTCCATCGAGGAATGGTCGGCGCTTTCGACCGATACGCGCCGGACGGTCGTGACGGTGGGGAATTTTGACGGGCTACACGTCGGCCACCAAAAAATTCTGCAGTCGGTGAAAGAGCGCGCCCGGGCCGCCGGGCAGCGCGGCGCGGTGCTGACCTTCGACCCGCATCCGATGCGCGTGCTGCAGCCCCAACGCGCGCCGCTCATGATTCAGACGCTTTCACAGCGGCTGGCCGGCTTTGAGCAAGCGGGCCTGGATGCCGCGCTTGTATTGCGATTCGACCGCGAACTTTCCAGGGTACCGGCCGAGGAATTCATCGATCGGATTCTTGTACAGGGCTTGCAGGTCAGCGCGATTCTGGTGGGAGCCAATTTCCGATTTGGACACCGCGGCGCCGGGGACGTGAAGCTGCTGAGCGAGTTTGGCCCGCGCTCCGGTTTCGGCGTGGAGATCGTGGCGCCTATCGAGATCGATGGACAAATTGTTTCAAGCACGGCGATTCGCGGCGCGGTCGGAAGCGGCAATGTCGCCGCGGCGATTCCGCTGCTGGGCAGGCCGTTTTCATTGACCGGAGAAATTCGCGCCGGAGCCGGACGCGGGAGGACCATTCTCTTCCCTACCCTGAACCTGGCTCCAGAGCAGGAACTGCTGCCGAAGCTGGGTGTGTACGCAACCGAATCGGCGGTGAAAGGGAAGGTGTACTCGTCGGTGACCAACGTGGGGACGCGACCGACGTTTGACGGGGCGAACGTTACGATCGAAAGCCATTTGTTCGCGTTCACCGAAAATCTTATTGGAGGCAGGATGGAAGTTCGCTTCCATTCACGAATTCGCGACGAGCAGAAATTTTCGGGAGCCGAAGCGTTGCGCGCGCAGATTGAGCGCGACATTGAGACGGCTCGAAGATTTTTTCTCGAGCGGCCGCTCGCGGGAGAGCTGGCTGGCCGCTGACGGCGGTGTCTAAAGTGGTTTCAATTCTCGCGCGGCGGTTTCGGACTCTCCACGCATGAGCGGCGCACGCAGCGGCTTCAGAACCGCACCGGCAGGGGCGCCAATGCCGCTACGAATCTACTTTTTTCTGCACTTTTCGCAGTAGCCGCCGACTTCGGTGCGCGCCGTGGTGATCTCGATGCCGCAGTCCTTCTCAATTTGTTTCTTTAACTTTTCGTAGATGGGAGACTCGAACTCCCGAACCGTTCCGCATTTCAGGCAGGCGACGTGGATGTGATCCCGGGGACCGTGGCTCTCGTAGAAATGCTGGCCGCCGCGCAGGTGCAGCAGGTCCAGTTCGTCGATCAGGCCGATGCGTTTCAGCATATCGAGTGTTCGGTAGACGGTGACGCGATGGACGCGGGGATCGAGTTTTTGGGCGCGGTCGAGGATGGCCTCGGCGTCGAGGTGGCGCTCTGCGTTGTCCATCACCTGCAGAAGGACTTTACGCTGGCGCGTCAGGCGGACGCCGCGCTTAGTCAGTGCTTCTTGCAAGCGCCCAGGGCGGTCGTGGGCGTTGATGCGTTCGCCGGTCGAGACTCGATGTGCGGTGGAGGACATGATGGACTTCAGGACCTTAAAGCTCTTGCTTCTTGCCCGGTTGATGGCACGTTCGAAGCCGCGACCCACGGCAGGCGCTTAGGACACGGCTTCCGCGCGTCTTCCGAAATCGTTTCTGAATCAACTTCTGCCTAGTGATGCGGAATCAGACGTAAAACGTCATTGTACATAACGATGGCGAAGACCAGCAACAGGAAGACCATGCTGACGGTAACGAAGCGCTCCTTCACTCGGACGCTCAGGTCACGCCGCATGGTTCCTTCAATGAACAGCATCAGAATATGGCCGCCGTCGAGCGGAGGAATCGGCAGAAGATTCAAAACCGCAAGGTTCACCCCAATCATGGCCATCAGGGAGAACAGCTCCGCGGGTCCTTCCTTAGCTGCTTCTCCGGACGCTTTGGCGATTCCCAGCGGACCCTCCAACTGCTTGAGCGAAATGCCGCCACGGAACAACTCCACCACAACGTAGGCGACTTGCCGGGCCATCAGCGCGTTCGTGCTGATGGAATCGATCATCGCCGGGAAGAAGGACAGGCGCCGCTCGACCAAATCACCACCGCGGATTCCGATGCCGATCTGCCAGTGCGGGACTCCGTCCTTAACGCTCACTTGCTGGGGGCGAATGTCGATTTGCAGGGTACGGTCACCGCGTTGGACATCGAGGGCCAGCGGGCGTCCTTTAGAATCCTGCACCAGGGATGGAAATTCCACGGGGCTGGCCAGATCTTTGCCGTCCACTTTGAGGATTTCGTCGCCTTCTTTCAATCCGCTCCGCTCGGCGGGCATGCCGTGAGAAACCGAACCGACGACGAGACGGTCCGGGGGGTAGCCGAAAATATCTTCCATGGACTCGCTGGCGGGAACGCTAACCGATTCTTGCTGGCCATTACGGTCCACGGTCAGGGCCAGAGAATGTCCAGGTAAAGTGGACATCAGCTCGAGCCTGGCCTCGTCCCAGGTGGGATTGCTCTTGCCGTTCACTTTGGTGATCTGATCGCCAGCTTGCAGACCGGCCTTCTGGGCTGCTGAATCAGGAAGCACGCCCGCGAGGACCATCGGTTTGTCCAGATAGGCCGGCTGCTTGCTTCCGTACATGTAGATTCCGGCCACCAGGAGCACGGAGAGAACGATGTTCATGGCCGGGCCGGCAAGCGCGATTAAGACTCGCTGCCAACGCGGCTTGGACAGAAACTCGTCCGGGTCGCCCTTGCGGTCTTCCAATGGATTGTCGCCGGCCATCTTTACGTAGCCGCCCAGAGGCAACGCGCTCACTCGGTAATCGGTGTCACCGCGCTTGACTCCCCAGAGGCGCGTGCCAAAACCGATGGAGAAAATTTCCACGCGCACGCCAAAAGACTTGGCAACGATGAAGTGCCCCCATTCATGGACCAACACCATGACGCCGAGCACCACGGATACGGAAACAATCATGATCAGAAAATCCGACACTGTTCTTCTCTCCCTACCGATTGGCCATCAATTCAAATTAGTTCATGCCACCGCGGTTCGCGCGGCTTTGCGGTCCACTTCTTCCCGAGCCGCGCGCCGTGCTTCGGAATCGGCCGCGAGAACGTCCGCGATGGCCGACAACTTGATCATTGGCGTGCGATCAAGCACTCGCTCGATCACTTCGGCAATGCCTGAAAACGGGATGCGCCGCTCCAGAAATGCGTCGACAGCCACTTCGTCCGCAGCGTTGAAGGCGCACGGATACGCGCCCATTTTCTTCATGGCTTCGCGCGCCAAACCTAAACAAGGGAACCGCCGCGTAGAAACTTTGCCGAAATCGAGGCGGCGCAGCTTGCTCCAGTCGAGGGCTACATCATTGGATGCGGCCCGCTCCGGGTAGGTTAGCGCATATTGGATCGGCATGCGCATGTCTGTGGGACCGAGTTGCGCCAAAATGGACCCATCCACGTATTCGACCATGGAATGAATCGTGGATTGCGGATGAATGACGACGTCAATCTGGTCGGGGCGCATGTCAAAGAGCCACCGGGCTTCGATCACCTCGAAGCCTTTATTCACGAGCGTTGCCGAATCGATGGAGATGCGCCGGCCCATGCGCCAGTTCGGGTGCGCCAATGCCTCCTCCGGAGTGGCTGCGGCCATTTTCGCGAGTGGAGTTTTTCGGAACGGCCCGCCGGAAGCGGTCAGGATCAGGCGCTTGACCTCGGCATGATTTCCGGCGCGCAGGCACTGATGAATGGCGTTGTGCTCGCTATCGACCGGCAGCAACTCCACGTTTGCCGCGCGCGCCGCGGCCATCACAATTTCACCTGCCGCGACGAGGACTTCTTTGTTGGAGAGCGCGACCTGTTTTCCCGCTTTCACAGCCGCATAGGTCGCTTCGAGGCCCACAACACCGACAGCTGCGGAAACCAGCGTCGAGGCGGACGGGTGAGTTGCAACCGCCATCATGCCCGCGGGGCCGTGGTGAATATCGGGCAGTTTGGCAAGTCCGGCGGTGTGAAGCCGCTCCGCGAGGGCGGCGGCGACGGCGGGTGTCGCGACTGATACAAGTTCGGGGCGGTGGCGTTGAACTTGCCCCGCCGCCTCTTCGAGGTTGTTTCCCGCAGCCAGCGCCACCACGCCGAATCTTTCCGGCATGGTTTCCACGACGGCAAGCGTTTGCCGGCCGATGGACCCAGTGGAACCGAGAATGGAAATTCGCTTCAAATCAGGCGCTCAACTTCCTGGAAGAGTCCGATCTGGATTAACGCTCGACGATCGGGCGCTCGAATTCGCGTTAGTACTTTTTCATAACTACCCATTCAAAATAATACCAGACCGCGGGGGCCGCGAGGATAAGCGCGTCAATGCGGTCGAGCATTCCCCCATGACCCGGCAAAATCGTGCCGGAATCTTTCACGCCGGCGCTGCGCTTCCAGGCGGACTCGAAAAGATCGCCGACCTGTCCAGCCACGCTGGCGGCAGCAGCCATGCCCAGCATGTGTGCGGGCGCGATTTTGGTCCAGTAGCCGAACAGGACAGCGACGAGCAGGGCTCCCGAAAAATTAGCGATCGCTCCCTCCCAAGTCTTGTTTGGGCTAACGTGCGGCGCCATCTTCCATCGGCCGATGGACCGACCCACGAAATAAGCGGCCGAATCTCCGGCCCACACGATGACCACGGTGAAGAGAAGAAGTCGAGGTCCGGAGATGTCGACACCGTCAAGGCGGACGACCGCGCTGAACGGAAGAACGACGAACACAAGCCCGGCGGCGCTTACCGCAATCGAGGGCAAAACCTCCGTCAGCGGGCGGCGACTGGACAGGGCGATTGCCGCGACGCCCAGAACGAATCCAAAAAGCACCAGTTCAAGAGTGATTCTCGGCGAGCGGTCCAGCAGGTCGCCCAGGCGGCTGATGCTCGCCATCCGCGATGCATACCACTGTTGAGCGATGATTCCGGCGGCGGCGAGGCAGGTCCAGAGCCGATAAGCCTGAAAATCGAGGCGAGCCGCGATGGAAAAAAACTCCAGCATCGCAGCGATGGCAACGAATGCGCAAACGACGGCAATCAGCCAATTGGGCCCCCACCAGATTGCCGCGATGACCAGGGGAATCAAAATCGCGGCGGTCAGGATGCGCAGACCGGTTCCGGAATTCATTCGATCCTTTCAGATGGCTGGCTACTTATGCCCGTGGACAGGGGCCAGCTCGTCGGGTTTTGATCCGTGGCAAACGAACATCTAAACCCGACTGGCTGAAGACCGTCTTGCGATTTCTGATTCACGAGATCCGATGGAGCGCTTCTTTCACTTTCTCGCATTGCGGACTTGGATTCATCGAGAATCTATTTGCGTGTGCCGCGTTTAGAAACGATTCCGCGCTGGAAAGCATCGCGGGATCGTTACAACCTAGACTGTCTGGCGTGGTGGCGCGTGCGATCAGGGCTCGAGAAGGTTTCAGGCCATGACCCGCCGGCGGGCTTCCGCCAAGCCGCCGTAGCGGCGCTCGCGCTTTTGAAAATCGAGCAGGGCTTCATAGAGCTGCGCGCGGCTGAAGTCAGGCCAAAGGGTTTCCGTTACATAAATTTCGGCGTAGGCGATTTGCCAGAGCAGAAAGTTGCTGACGCGCATTTCCCCGCTGGTGCGAATCAGCAGATCGGGATCGGGTAATCCCGCGGTGTAAAGATGCTGGGAAATCATTTCCTCGTCCACGCGGGCGTTGGCCAGGCCGTTGCTGCGCACGCGGTCAAGAATGCGGTTGAAGGCATCCACGAGTTCAGCTCGCCCTCCGTAGTTGAGGGCGACAGCCAAGGTCATGCCGGTGTTCCCGGCGGTTTGCTCCATGGCGCGCTCGACGTCCGCGCGAACTTCCTGGGGCAACTGATCGTGACGCCCGATGATCAGCATGCGAATGTTGTTTTGGTGCAGCGTGGGAAGCTCCCGGCGCAAGTATTCACGAAGCAGGCGCATCAAAAAATCGATTTCCGCCTTCGGACGGCGCCAGTTTTCCATGGAGAAAGCGTACAAGGTCAAGGCGGGGATCCCGAGCCTGGCACAAGTTTCAATCGCAGTGCGAGCCGACTGCACTCCAGCCCGGTGGCCCGCGATGCGCGGCAGATGGCGACGCTGCGCCCAGCGGCCATTTCCATCCATGATGATAGCAATGTGCTGGGGGAGGCGGTCCGCATCGATGTCACGGAGCAGCCGTTCTTCCTGACGGTCGGAGGTTATGAGAGTTTCGGGTACTTTCACGCGATTATTCCCGCGAATTCCATGGAGTGGCCAGAGGTTGTTTCGCGAGCATATGAAAAGCTAACATAGGGCCTCTCAGGGCGCAACACGCCAACCGTTACCTTCGCGGCAAATCGTAAAAAAGTTCCGAACGGCATTGTGCCGTGTTGCTGCGCGTTTGAAGCCTGCCGTCTGACGCTACCCGGAGGTTCCGGGCATGGCGTTCGGATGCAGGATGGTTACGTAGACCAGGATCAGGGTCAGGAGGATTACGGCGGCGGCGGTAGTCCAACCGACGACGTTCAACGTACTGGTATTGACGAATTCACCCATTAAATCGCGGCGGTTGATCAGCAGCAGCATGAAAATCAGCACCACGGGAAGCCAGACGCCATTGCCCACCTGGGACAGAATCAGGATTTTTTCCAGCGGCGCCCGAGGGATCAGAATCACTGCGGCGCCCGCCACGATCATCCCGGTATAGAGGCTGTAAAAGATGGGGGCATCGTTGAACTTATGATCGATGCCCGCCTCAAAGCCCATGCCTTCGCAGATCACATGGGCCGTGGAGAGCGGCAGAATGGATGCGGCAAACAGCGAGGCGTTCAGCAGGCCGAACGCGAATAGCATCGCGGCCCATTTGCCCGCCAGTGGAACGAGGGCCTGGGCGGCGTCTCCGGCGTCATTGATCACGTGATGGCCGGAAACGAACAAGGTCGCTCCGGTGCAGACGATGATGAAGAAGACAATCACCATGCAGCTGACGCTGCCGAAGAGGACGTCCATGCGGGCCTGCGCGTATTGACGGGCGGATACGCGCTTTTCCACGAAACTGGCCTGCATGTAGAAAAACTGCCAGGGAGCGATGGTCGTGCCGATCAGCGCGGTCAGCATCAAAAGATAACCGCCGTCCATATGAAGCGTGGGAATCACCGTGTCACGCGCGGCCAGGAGCCAGTTGGGCTTGGCCAGGAACGCAGAGGCCACATAAGAAAGATACAGCACGCATGCCGCAAGAAATATCTTCTCCACCTGGCGGTAAGTCCCGCGGAGCACCAGAATCCAGACCGCCAGCGCAGCGATAGGCACGGAAATATATTTCGAAATGCCGAAGAGCTGCATGGAGGCCGCGACGCCCGCAAATTCGGCGCAACGTTTCCCATGTCCACGATGAGGCCGGCGAGAATCAGGAAGAAAGTAGGACGAAAACCGAACTCTTCACGAATCAGGTCCGACAGTCCTTTGCCGGTTACAACCCCCATGCGAGCGCACATTTCCTCCGTGACGTAGAGGGCGATGGTCATGGGGATGAGCGACCAAAGCAGCGCGTAGCCGTACATGGCGCCGGCTTGCGAGTACACCGAGATTCCGCCGGCATCATTGTCCACGTTGGAGGTAATGACGCCAGGGCCCACAACGGCGAGAAACAGAATCAGGCGTCGGCGCCAGAAGCGGTCCGCCTGCCCCAGTCCGACAGGCGAACGCGCCACGGCTCCACCCAGCCGGGAATGAGCTTCCACCTGGCGGTCAGCGCAGCGGTTTCCGGCGCTTGCTGTTTATCGGGTTCGGGTTTTCCAAGTATCGCCATGGCACGGTCCAGTATTGTTTTTGCCGTCGCCAGAGGTCGGTCAAGCCGCAGAATACGTTTCGCTCTAGCGGCTTCGAATGCGCGTATACGACGTCGTCCACTTCGATCGCGCCGATCGGGCGGCTTGAGAGCGTCCACTACGGCCAAGCTGTGCAAATTGTATTTGTCGAACAATTCGAATACTTCCTTGTCATCGGCGTCCGGGGGTACGGACAGCAACGGCTCCATCTTTAAGGCTTCCATGCGTTCGTCCGGCTCGGCAAACAGCAGCCGCCCGACAGCGACCGCCCCTGAGAATTTGGCATTCGAATCGATGAGAAAGACGGTGTCCAGGCGCTCCAGATCCAGCGTCCATTTCACGGATCCAGTCCACGACCTCATCGCGCGTGGCGGCCTCGCCAACGTAAATAAAATCGGTGTTCATCATTCCGCCGGCTGAATTTTCGTCAAACTTCAGGAGTTCGCGGACCTCGCGCGCATCTTCGCCGGGCATCTCGCTCAGAACTTCGCGCGAACTTTCCGGCGTCATGTCCGCGATAACGTCGGCCGCCTGGTCGGGATCCATTTCCTCGAGAATGTCGGCGGCTTTCTCGAGGCTCCAGAGTCTCCACGATTTGCGTGGTCAGCCGCTTGTCCAGTTCGGCGAGCGCTTCGGCGGCGGTTTCCTCATCGAGCGAGGCGATGATGGATTGCCGCTCGTGCGGCGACAGCTCTTCCATGATGTCCGCCAGATCGGCGGGATGCATGCGTTCGAGTTTCTGGTGAGTGATGCGCAGCTTCACGCGGCGCAAGGGGTCGGGCTCGATCAGATTGACGAATTCCCACGGGATGACGCGGGTCGGAAGCTTGGTGGTCAAGCCGCGGATCAGGCCGGGCGATGCAACGCCGTGAAGCAAGCGCCGCGCGGCTCCCGTTAATCCAACGTCCACGTGCGTGACGCGCAGTTCGACCGTGCCGTTGATGCGCTGTTCGGCGAGATCGATGTCGTTGACGCGCACCACTTTGCGCCCGCTGGTATCGATGATCTGCTGGTCGAGCAAATCCTTGCGCATGGCCAGCCAGGCCTCGTTGGACTGATAATGCTCCAGCGACTTCTCCTCCACGTTCAGGCGAATCACGCCCGGCAGCGACAAACGCGATGTGATCGTAACGCACGATGAGGGGCAGATATTTTCCCCGGCCAAGAAGGATGCGGGCTACGCGATTCGGCTGGTCGGCGGGCTCAATGAAAAGTTCGGTGACCTGGCCGACGAAATGACCGTCGCGATCGTACGCCTCTGCGCCTAATAGATCGGTTGCGTGCAGCATTTATCCTCCTTTCCCGGGCGTCGGGTATGGATGCATTTATTCCGAGACTTGTGGTCTGGAACCATGCGAGGGCCCTCGTGGAACGGGCTTTTATGCCGGTTTCATATCGGCTTGCCGCGCATTTAAACCTGACAGGCTGAAGCCTGTCCTAGTTCTTCGTTGCTGGTTACGCGGGGACTTTGAACTGGAAGCCCGCAACCAGGGTTTGGCCCGGCCGCGGGTGAAGGAAAAAACGGGTCTACCCGAGGCCCTTACGGCTTAGTTTTGAAGCGTGGCGGAGCGGCATCTCGACACCGGCATCCCGGGCCACTTTGAAACATCCTGCCGCCAACCGATTCCTACTCGCCCTACTTGAAGAGGGTTCCTGCTTTTCGGATTCGCTCATGGCCACACAAAAAAACTCCCACTCAGTAGGTAAACGCTCCGCAAATCTTTGTCAAGGAATAACTTTGGTGATTGAAAAGGCCCAAGTTAGTTTAGAATCAACACGCAGAAAACGCTAAAAACGATAAAAGTGTGCCAAAAATTGAGTCGCCGCTCAGTCGTCTATCGCCTTCCACTAGGCCGCTGGGGCTAATGATCCCGGGCATTCTTTTGGTCGGCCTCTTGTTTGGTACGATAGATTGCATCGATTAGCCGATTGCAACTCCAAGTCGCACGGGCAAGCGCCGCAAGTTCCTCCCGACACGCCAGAATGTCTGACTTGTCCGGGTAGTTCAATTCGTGATCTACCTCGCTCCACACTTCTTTCCAGCAGCGTCCGAACTTGTAACTCGCAAGTAATCGGGGTTTTTCTGTTGGGCTTTAGAATATAGTGGACACTCGTGTAAAGCGTCTTGCCAGTCTTCGTGGCAATTCCCGCCTCTCTGAAAAACCGCTTGTACTCTTCGTCCCAAATTCGGGCGGTGGGGCCCTCAATCACTCGATACTTTTCTTCATCGAAAAGAGCACGCAAACTGTCTCGAATTGGAAGAATTTGTTGCGTATGTAGATGAATAATACGTAATCCAGCTAAATCGTTTATTTTTGTAAATAGATTCTTTTTAGAATAACTGAAATTCCTACCGTTGCCGAGCAGCTCTTCTAACTTTCGATAGAGTTTGTCACGAAGGTGCTCTGGGTCTTTAACTCGAACGCGGACAAATCGGATATGCTTTCGAAGCAGGGGAGACCCCAAAATTTGTGTTCTCAAGACGGATGCAAACGTCTTGAACTCCGGGATGTTGTCCCGGTAGTGACCCACCAAATCCTCAATCAACTTTTTTTGAAATCTGCTAGCCATTTGTGCGTTCAATTATCTTTTCGGCTACTGTCTTGAATAGCTCCCACGCGTTCTCCGACTCATTGTTGTTTCCAACGCGCCAAAGTGGTACACCCTGAAGTTGGGCTTGCGGGAAATTGTCCCCGGTTTAGTTGAAAGTGGCGGCTCTCGACTTCGGGCACCTTATGCGACCTGCTCCTGCTGAGTCAATAACGGATTCAGTTTGCGCTGCAGGAGTTCCAGTTCCCGGAAGCCTTTCACCTTTCGGAATTTCTTTTCCGCTTCAAGTAATCCGGTGGCCGTCCAGCGCAGCGCGTGGTCCCCGGCTCGCCAGCGTTTCACATTCCGGGCCACGCGCTCGACCGTGGAAAGGCACGACTCGATGGGATTGCTCGAAGCCAACGTCTGCCGTAGCAGCCCTCCCACGCCCAGCCGGTGCACGGTGAGAGTTTCGTCCAACCCTTCTTCCAGGCTGTGTGCTGCGCTCGGATTGATGCGCTCCAGCTAAAAGGGGAAAATGCCGAGCTTTCCGACCTGCTGGAAACGCGCACCGTGGTCGAGCGGGCGAAGGGAGTTTTGCAGCGCTCGCTGGGAATCAGCGAGGCCGGAGCGGTGCTGATCCTGCAGGAGGAAAGCCGCAAAAGAAGTAAATCGCTCAAAGAAGTCGCAACATCGGTCGTGCAGGGCGATCGATGAACATTATTTACCGCGAAAGCTCCCCTTACTTGCTTACCGCCGAAGCTCGACGATCTGACCGCAGCGCCCCTTGCCGGGGCCTGCGTGGCCGGCGACTTCGGCTCAAATGCGGGCTTTCGCTCGAACAGCCCAGTACCCGGTTACGGCGCTTCGATAGCGAGCGGCGCTTCCTTCGCTTCTTCCTTCGCTCCAGGCTTCGTCTCCGGGGCGCAGCAGGCGCAGCATGGCGGCGGCGGCGTGGGAGAGCGGGCCGCGCCGGCGATAGAGCAGGTAGAGGTCGCGCGGCATGCGCAGCTGGCGAATCTTCACTTCGACCAGCAAGTCCTTGCTCGACCTCCCAGCGCACGCACATGCGCGGCACGATGGCCACGCCCATGTCCATCTGCACGAAGCGCTTGATGCTTTCGATGGTGGGCATCTCGACGCGCATTTCGCAGCGGCACGTGGTGCTTGGCGAAGAGCTGAATCACGCGATTGCGAAAGGGCGACTCCACGATGTGCGCGATGAAGACTTCCTCGCCCAGGTCGGCGATGTCCACGCGGCCGCTGCTTGGCCAGCCGGTGGCGCGGGCGAAACGACGAAGGCCAGCTCGTCGCGGAAAATTTTGACGGCGGCGAGTTGCGGCTCCTGCGGGACGAAGGAGACCACGCCGAGATCGAGGCGGTAGTTCAGCAGTTCGGAGGGAATGTCGCGCGAAAAGGTGCGCCGCACGGCCAGGCGCACGTCGGGATAGAGGCGCCGGTAGCGCGCCAGCACCGGCAGCAGGGCGTGGATGGAGCTTTCGTTGACGCCCAGGGAGAGTTCGCCGCGGCCGCCGCTGCGCAGGTCCTCGATGGCGCGCTTGATCTCCTGCGCGCAGGTTGAGCATGCGCTCGGCATAGCCGGCCAGGAGCTTGCCGGCGTCGGTGAGCTGGCCGGAGCGGGCGCCGCGGGCGAAGAGCGGCTCGCCGACCCATTCCTCGAGCTTGCGGATGGCGATGCTGACGGCGGGCTGGGTGCGGAAGAGCTTCTGCGCGGCGCGGGAGAAGCTGCGCTCGCGGGCGACGGTGAGGAAGACGTTGAGTTCGGCCAGGTCCATGACGGAAATTCCGGCGCGAGCAATATAAGCGATGCATTATAGACAGCGCAAGAAGTATAAATTGGACAGGCAGGCCTGCTCCGCGGTGTACTAGGATAGGTCAGGGAGGACTTCTGCCGATGGATACGGTACGCATCTTCGACACCACGCTGCGCGACGGCGAGCAGGCGCCGGGCTTCTCGATGAATACGGGCGAGAAGCTGCGCCTGGCGCGGCAACTCGAGACAGCTGGGCGTGGACGTCATCGAAGCGGGCTTTCCCATCGCCTCGCAAGGGCGATTTCGAGGCGGTGCGGGCGGTGGCCGCGCGAGATTCGCGAGCAGCACCGTGGCGGGCCTGGCGCGGGCGCGGCGCGAGGACATCGAAGCGGCGCTGGGCGCGCTGGAGCCGGCGGCCAAGCCGCGCGTGCACGTTTTCCTGGCGACTTCCGATCTGCACCTGAAGCACAAGCTGCGCATCTCGCGCGACGAGGCGCTGGAATCCATCGGCACGCATGGTGGCGTTTGCGCGCGTCGCGCTGCCCGGAGGTGGAATTTTCCGCCGAAGATGCCAGCCGCAGCGATCCGGATTTTCTGGCGCAGGCGTTTTCGATCGCCGCCGATGCCGGCGCGACGATTCTGAACGCTCCCGGACACGGTTGGCTACACCACGCCGGAGGAGTATGGCGCGCTGTTTCGCGGCTTGCGCGCGCGGCTGGGCGACCGGCCGGGACTGGTGTGGAGCGCGCATTGCCACAACGATCTGGGGCTGGCGGTGGCGAATTCGCTGGCGGCGGTGGCCGCGGGCGCGCGGCAGGTGGAATGCGCCGATCAACGGCATCGGCGAGCGCGCGGGCAACGCGGCGCTCGAAGAGATTGCCGTGGCGCTGGCGGTGCGCCGCGACCATTACCAGGCCGAGACGCGGCCTGCACCTGAGCGAACTTTGCGCCACCAGCCGCCTGCTGACGGAGATTACGCGCGTGCCGGTGCCGCCGAACAAGGCGGTGGTCGGCGCCAACGCCTTCGCGCATGAAGCGGGCATCCACCAGGACGGCATCCTGAAGAATCCGCTGACCTATCAGGTGATTTCGCCGGAAGCGGTGGGCGTTCCCGCGCACCGGCTGGTGCTCGGCAAGCATTCCGGGCGCAACGCGCTGCGCTCGCGGCTGGCCGATCTGGGCGTGACGCTGGCCGACGAAGAACTGGGCCGCTGCTACCGGCTGGTGATGGCTCTGGCCGACGTGAAGAAGGACGTCAACGACGCCGACCTGCTGCGTCTGGCGCGAGAAGCGCAGGGCGGCCGCGACGTGGCGGACGCGGCCGTGGCCACCGGCGCGTGCGCGGCAACGCGGCATGAGCCAGAAGCAGTGGACCCTCGCGGTCCTGCCGGGCGATGGGATCGGCCCGGAAGTTACGCAGCGCGGCGCTTGGCGTGCTGCAGGATTGCGCGCGCGAGTTCGGTTTTCGCGTCGAGCTGATCGAACTTCCCTTTGGCGGCATCGCCATTGACGACTGCGGCCAGCCGCTTCCCGCAGGAAACCCTCGACGCCTGCCTGAAAGCGGACGCCGTGCTGCTGGGCGCGGTGGGCGGACCGCAGTGGGATTCGCTGCCGCTCGACCGGCGGCCGGAGGCGGGCCTGCTGGCGCTGCGCCGCGCGCTGGGGGTCTATGCCAACGTGCGGCCGATCCGGCTGCGCGAGCCGCTGCGCGCGCTTTCGCCGCTGCGGCTGGCGCCCGGATGCCGCCGTCGATTTCGAGATCATTCGCGAGCTGGTGGGCGACATCTATTTCGGCGAGCACACGATCGAAGGCAGCGGCGCGGACGAACGCGCGTCGCGACGTGGCCACCTACAGCGTGCCGGAGATCGAGCGCATCACGCGCTTTGCGTTTGAGCGGGCGCGGCGGCGCACGCATCGCGTGACTTCGGTGGACAAGGCGAACGTGCTGGCGACTTCGCGGCTTGTGGCGCCAGACGGTGACGCGCATGGCGCGCCGAGGCGCCGGAACTCGCCGCTCGATCACCTGTACGTGGACAACGCCTCGATGCAGATCATCCTGCGGCCGGAACAGTTCGACGTGCTGCTGACCTCGAATCTGTTCGGCGATATTTTGAGCGATGAGGCCGCGGCGCTGGTGGGCTCGATCGGCATGGTGCCGTCGTGGAGCGCGGGCGACGGGCCGCCGCTGGTCGAGCCGATTCACGGCATCGGCGCCGCAACTGGTGGGCAAGGACGTGGCCAATCCTTCGGGGACGATTTTGTGCATCAGCCTGCTGCTGCGCGAGCGCTTTGGCCTGCCGGAGGCCGCCGCGATCATCGAGCGCGCGCTGGACGAGGTGCTGGCGGAGGGCATTCGCACCGCGGATATTGCCGAGCCGGGCTCGCACGGTGGTCAGCGGGTCGGAATTTACCAGCGCAGCGTGCGCGCAGAAATCGCAAGCTGATCCGCGCAAGCTCGCGTTCCGGCCACAGACGCGCAAGCCGCAAAGCTGCATAGTTGCTTTCGCCGATTGGTCATAGATTCGCGGTTTCAGATGCACGGCTGCACTTTCGCGCGGTCTGCCGGCTGGCCAGCAGTCCACAGGCGCGCGATCTGCTCTTCGAGTTCGCGAATGCGCAGCAGCTTCCCCAGCAGCAGCAGCAGCACGATGCCCGCCGACGTCACCACGGTAAGCAACAGCAAGGCGCCCGTGAATCGGTGCCAGGCGAAGTGCGGCTCGAGAAGCAGTTCGCAGCCGGTGGCAGGCCCAGCGCCACCGCCGCCGAAGCGGCGCAGACCTTCAGGAAAAACAGCATCATCGCGCCGGCCTCGCGGTTGTGTGGTGCGGCGGTTCAGCAGGACGAACAGCACCACGGTGTAGACGGTGATGCCCAGCGAGCTGGCCAGCGCCAGTCCCAGATGCTGCGAGCGGCGCACCAGCAGCCAGTACAGGGGCAGATTGGCGAAGGTCAGCACGGTGCCGACAATGGCCGGGATCCAGGTGTTGCGCGTGGCGTAGAAGCCGCGCGCCAGGATGTTCTGCGCGCCCCAGGCAAACATGCCCAGCGAAAAAAAGACCAGCGTGGCGGCGGTGGCGTCCAGATCGGCGCCGCGCATGCGCGTGTGGGAGAAGACCAGGTAGACCAGCGGCGCGCTTTCGGCGATGGTCAGCGCGGAAATCGGCACCAGCAGCGCGATCAGCCCCTTCAGGGTGGAATTGAGCAGGCGGTTCAGCTCGTCGAGCTTGCCTTCGGAATAAAGCTGCGCGAGGAAGGGAAACGAGGCCACGCCCACGCCCTGCCCGACCACGCCGAGCGGCACGCGCATCAGCGTCTTGGCGTAACTCAGCCAGGTGATCGAGGCCGGCTGCAGGTAGGAGCCGAACCAGCGAATGATCCAGTCGTCGGTGAAGGCCAGCGACAGCGCCAGCATGATGGGAATCGACAGGCGCAGGAACAGCCTGAAACCCGGGATGGCGCAGGTTCAGATTGGGCGTGAAGCGCGCGTCCACGCGGTAGGCGCCATAAATCTGCAGCAGCAAGTTGCCGGCGATCGCGCCGGCCAGCACGCCGACGGCGAAGCCGGTCATGCCGATGCGCGAGGCCAGCAGCACGCCGCCGAGAATGATCATCACGTTGTAAACCACCGGCGCCAGCGAGGGAATCACGAATTGTCCCTTGGCGTACTGCACGGCGCTCAGGATGCTGCCCTGGTAGAAGCAGAACTGCGCCGGCAGCATCAGGCGCGTCAGGAAGATGACGCGGTGCTTTTCCTGCGGGCCGAATCCCGGGCGCGATCAGCTGCGCGAGCTGCGGCGCGAAGATTTCGCCGGCGACCACCAGACGCGATCAGCACGAGGCCCATGAAGGTGATGACCGTGGAGAAGACCCGCCAGGCTTCGTCTTCGCGGTCCTCGGCGGCGTACTTGGTGAAGACGGGAATGAAGGTGACGCTCAGCGAGGCGCCGGCGACCAGATAGTTCAGGAAATCGGGCAGCGTGAAGGCGGCGTAGTAGGCGTCGGTCATGGCGTTCGAGCCGACCTGGTGGGCGACGGTCCATTCGCGAAAAAATCCCAGGACGCGGCTGAGCAGGATGCCGCCCATGACGATGGCCGTCGAGGCGAAAACGCGGCGATGAACGCTGGGTTGGCTCACGCTCGTCATGGTAGAGGTTTTGCCGGGGTTCGCCTAGCGAGTTTGCGAGCTGCTGAATCGAAACTGTACCGGCGTGACGCGAAGACAATCTCGCAGGCCTGTACCCGAACCGTTCTTGGGACCGATAGCGGCAGGCCAGCGCGGGCTCTACTCTTCAGCCATGCGAGGAATTCTGCTCAGTGGACATATCCGCCGGGCCACCCGTGCGACACGCCTCGCCATTTTGGGCGTAATCGCCGGCGCATGACCGGCGGCAGCGCCGTATTTAATATCGTATTAAGTATCAACTAGATACTTGCGTTAACCCCGTGGTCTGCGATATTCGCATCGTTCGACAATCGACTGAGATCGGCAACCACCTTGAAACCACGCCAGAGCAAAAAGAAACCGGATTTCCCGAACGACCGGCGGCGCAAGCATCACCACTGGCAGGTCATCGTGACTTACCACG